>AP024629.1 GCA_019670725.1 Alphaproteobacteria bacterium SO-S41 | reverse complement strand
GTGCTGCCGCTTGTGCCGCGGCGCTCCGGCTGCCCGTTATCCTTGCCGCCAGGGCAGTCCTTCGGCCTTCCAGCCGTTCAACTGCCCGCGATGTCCGTCTGCATCGTGATCCCCCTCGAAACCGCCCGCAATATTGTAGGCTGCGGTAAAGCCGCGCGCCGCCAGCGCGATCGCCGCCGCCCGCGACCGGACGCCCGACCGGCAGAGCAGGATGACCGGCGCATCCTCCGCGCCGCCGCTCTTGGTCACCAGGCCCGCCGCCTGTTCGGCGAACTGGGCGTTGACCGCCATGTCGGGGAAAACCTGCCATTCCGCCAACAGCGCCTGGGTGCCCGTCTCAGCGAGATCGGGCAGGCCCACGAAATTCCACTCGGCGCGCGTCCTGACATCGATCAGGCGCGCCTGCGGGTTTTCCTTGAGGATTGTCCAGGCCTCGCCCGGCGCGATATCGCCGGCATAGGCGGCGGCGGAAGATAGGCGTCCCTCGCTCATGTTCCGCCTGTCCCCTCCAAAGCGACAACGCCCCCGCGCCCGCCAGCATAGTCTGTCATCGCTTCATCACAACTCAATCCACACTTAAGCACAGGCGCAACAATGCTTTGCGACGCCATTCGCACTTCAATCTGAATTTGCCGGATATTGCCGCCAGCGGCGGCGTCTCGCGATGTGGATAAGAGTAACCACGACATTTTGACGACGCAAGAGAAATGAATCGCTAGTGGCTGAGAATCTTTCCGCAAGGATTCATGACAGGCGACAGGGCACGCAAACTGCGTGGAATCTCAACGTTTTACTGGGATTTTGGGGCAGGCGGAGGGCGACAAGAGACGCGGCGGGATAGGCGCGCGTCATCGGCGTGACACACTTCGTGTCACGTCGCTGTCACATCATTCTGCAAGTGAAAAGCAAGTATAGATGCGCGGGCACGACCGCCCGCGCGGGCGCTTTAGGCGGAAGCGGCGAGCTTGTTCACGCGCTTCGTCAGACGCGACACCTTACGCGACGCGGTATTGGCGTGCATGACGCCCTTCGTCGCACCGCGGACGATCTCCGGCTCGGCGGCCTTCAGGGCGGCGACGGCGGCGGTCTTGTCGCCCTTCGCCAGCGCTTCCTCGACGGCGCGCACATGGGTGCGGACGCGGCTCTTGCGGGCCTGGTTGCGGGCTTGGGCTTTCACGGCCTTGCGGGCAGCTTTCGCGGCCGATTTGATGTTCGCCATAGTCTCGTCTGCTCTTCGTAAGGGCGCGCGTTATAGTCGCGGGGTCCGCCCGCGTCAACGCAAGTCGCACCTCATTTTTGTCTACGCGTTCTTGAAGTCGGCTTTGCGCTTTTCGACGAAGGCGCCCATGCCTTCCTTCTGGTCGAGCGTCGCGAACATTGAATGGAAGAGCCGCCGCTCGAAGCGCACGCCCTCGGCCAGGGTTGTCTCATAGGCGCGGTTGACGGATTCCTTGGTCATCATCGCGATGGGCAGCGACTGGCCGGCGATCTTCTCGGCCGCCTTCAGCGCTTCCTCAACCAGCCCTTCGACCGGCACGACGCGCGAGACGAGGCCCGAACGCTCGGCTTCGGCGGCGTCCATGGTGCGTCCGGTCAGGCACATATCCATCGCCTTCGACTTGCCGACGAAACGGGTCAGGCGCTGCGAGCCGCCGATCCCCGGCATGACGCCCAGATTGATTTCGGGCTGGCCGAACTTGGCGTTTTCGCCGGCGATGATGAAATCGCAGAGCATGGCGAGTTCGCACCCGCCGCCCAGCGCGTGGCCGGCGACCGCGGCGATCAGCGGCTTGCGGAATGAGGACACGGCGTGCTCGAAGGCGGCGAAGAGGTCGCCCTTGAAGACGTCCATATAGGACTGTGGCGCCATCTCCTTGATGTCGGCCCCCGCCGCGAAGGCGCGGCTCGAGCCGGTCAGGACGACGCAGCCGATGCCCTCATCCGCCTCGTAAACCGCCAGCGCCGCCGCGACTTCGCGCGCGAGCTGGGCATTCAGGGCGTTCAGCGCCTGCGGCCGATTGAGGGTAATGAGGCCGACGCGCCCACGCGTCTCCACCAGGATCGTTTCGTACTCGGCCATGTCGCTCTCCCGTTATCTAACGGGACGCCACTACCACAGATTCTTGCCGTCGATCACCGTCACGGGGATGACGCCGATATCGACATCGTCGAGCAGACGGGCATTGATGCCCAGCCGCTTCACCGAAAAGTCCGGCTTGTTGTCGACCCAGGCCGGCGAAATGCCATAGGTCGCGACCCCACACGCGTCGCAGAAGAAGTGCTCGATCGTGTTGGTGCCCCACTTGTAGAGGGCGCGGTCGCCCTCCGGCGTCAGCAGCTTGAAATCGTCCGGGCCGCAATAGGCCCAGAGCGCGCCCGATTTCGCGCAATAGGAGCAGGTGCACGAACTGAGTTCCGCGGGTTGGGCGTTCAGTTCGAATTTCGTCTTGCCGCAATGGCAGCTTCCGTGGACGGCGGGCATGAGACCTCTCAGCGCTGACAGACCGGACAATAGAAGGTCGAGCGCCCCGCCTGAACGATGCGCTTGATGGTGCCTTTACAACCGCGCGTGGGGCAGGGGGTTCCTTCCCGGTCATAGACCCGGAAATGATGCTGGAAATAGCCGAGCTCGCCGCTCGGCTGGGCATGGTCGCGCAAAGTGGAGCCGCCCGCCGCGATGGCTTTCTCCAGCACGCTGGTGACGGCATGGGCGAGCGCCGTCACGCGTGGGGGCGAGATCGACCCGGCCATGCGCTTGGGGTTGATATGCGAGGCATGCAGGGCCTCGCTGACATAGATATTGCCGAGCCCGGCAACGACGCGCTGGTCCAGCAGCGCCGCCTTGATCGGCGTCGCCTTGCCAGCCAGCAGCCCGGTCAGGACCTTGCCCTGGAGCGGCGGATCGAGCGGCTCGGGCCCTAATCCCGCAAACAATTTGTGCTGCTCCAACCCTTCCGTTGGCTCCAACAGCATCAGCCCGAAACGCCTGTGGTCGTTGAAAGCGATGCGGACACCCTCATCGGTCTCCAGCAGGACATGATCGTGCTTGGCCGCGCCGGCCGCCGCTTCCGGCGTCGCATAGTGGAAGTCGCCGAGCATGGCGCCTTCATTGGAGCCCTTGGGATAGACCGTGAAGCGGCCCGACATGCCTAAATGCACGATCAGCGTCTCGCCGCCGTCGAGATCCATCAATATGTATTTGGCCCGCCGGCGCAGCGCGAGCACCCGCCGCCCGGTCAGCCGTTCCGCCAGTTTCGGGGGAAACGGGACGCGCAGATCGGCCCGCCGGGTCACCGCCTTGGCGATGCGGCGGCCTTCCAGCACCGGCTGAAGGCCGCGGCGGACGGTTTCGACTTCGGGCAGCTCGGGCATGTCCCTACCTAGCCCGACCGCCGCCGACGAGCCACGGGCATTTCCCGGGCGGATGCGCTACACAGCCGCCGAAACGACGCGTCCAGGACGAACCCCCATGACTGCCCTCACGCTGAAATCCCGCAACATCTCGCTGGGCGAGGGCCATCCGCTGCTGGTGATCGCCGGGCTGAACGTGCTGGAAAGCCTCGATCTCGCGCTGGAGGTCGGGCGCGAGCTGAAAGCCATCACCGCCGAGCTTGGTCTGCCCTTCGTTTTCAAGGCGAGCTTCGACAAGGCCAACCGCTCGTCGATCAAGTCCTATCGCGGTCCCGGCCTGAAGGACGGCCTCGCCATGCTGGCCGAGGTGAAGGCGAAACTGGACGTCCCCATCTGCACCGATCTCCACGAAATCGAGCAGGCCGAGCCGGTCGCGGCCGTCGCGGATGTGGTCCAGCTCCCCGCCTTCCTCGTCCGCCAGACCGATCTCGTCGTCGCCGCGGCGCGCGCGACCGCCAGGCATGGCGGCTGGCTGCATGCCAAGAAGGCCCAGTTCCTCGCGCCCTGGGACTGCAAGAACATCATCGACAAGGCCCGCGAGGCGGCGCCCGGCGTCGCGGTCGTGCTCTGCGAGCGCGGCTCGTCCTTCGGCTACAACAATCTCGTCGTCGACATGCTCGGCATCGGCGAGATGAAGAAGCTCGGCGTTCCCGTCACCATCGACGCGACCCATGCGGTTCAGCTGCCCGGCGCCGATCCGCGCACCAATGGCGGCTCCACGGGCGGCCGGCGCGAGGGCGTCTCGGTCATCGCCAAGGCGGCGGTCGCGGCCGGTGCCGACGGCGTGTTCCTTGAATTCCACACCGACCCCGACAAGGCGCTGTGCGACGGGCCGAGCTGCCTGCCACTCGCCGACGCGAAGAAACTTCTGACCACGCTGAAGACGCTGCACGAGGCCGTGCGGGCGTAAAACGGAGGGCCCCAAAAAGGGTAGGGTCATGGCCAAGCAGTTCCCCGCACTGAGCGACGAGCACGCCGCTTTCATCGCGCGCCAGCACATCTTCTTCGCGGCCAGCGCCACCGCCGACAGCCGCATCAATCTCTCGCCGCGCGAGGCTTCGGCCTTCCGTGTGCTCGGCCCGAACAGCGCCTGCTATCTCGACCAGACCGGCAGCGGTGCGGAAACCGCCGCGCATCTCCTGGTCGATGGCCGCCTCACCATCATGTTCTGCTCGTTCGAGAAGGTGCCGCTGATCCTCCGCCTCTACGGCACAGCGCGCTCGCTGATGCGCGGCACGCCGGACTATGCGGCGGTGCTCCAGACGGGTTTTGACGGCGCCGAAAGCCCCGGCGCGCGCCAGATCGTGCTGCTCGAGGTCGCATTGGTGCAGACCTCCTGTGGCTATGGCGTGCCGTTCTTCGACTTCGTCTCGGAACGGCAACAGTTGAAGACCTGGGCGGCCGGGCAGGGCGATGGCGGCATGGCCGAGTATCGCGCGCGCAAGAATACGGTCAGCCTCGACGGCCTCCCCACCGGCTTCGGCACCACCCCCACCGCCGAATAGCCCCTCGGCGGCCGGACTGGTTTCGGTGCCGCATGGCCTTTGCGCCATCCCGCGGCTAGCTTGGGGCTCCCTCAGGCCGGTCCCGGGCGCACGATGCCAACTCTTTTCAGCCGGCTGATGCCGCGGAAGAAGCCAAGCGTCGCAGCCGCGCCCCTACCCAAGCCCTTCAATCGCAAGCAAACCGATCCCAGCCGGTCTGTCCTTCCCGCAGACGCCAATCGCTATCGCTGTTCCTGGCTTGAGCGCGGGGTCACCATTCAATCCGACGGGAACGTCACGTGCGGCCTGGACGATCCCTACAGCCTGCGCAGTTTCGGCAACATCAAACGCCAACCTCTCGCGGAGATCTGGGCCAACCCTGAATACGAACGGCTCCAGCGCAAACTATGGGACGGCCACAAATGCGCGAAGTGCAATCTCGCGCAGCGCGCCGAGATCGCCGACGAAGAGACATTGCCGGCGCGGCCGAGTCGGCCCACCACGCTGGTTGTCGAAACCACCGTGCGCTGCAATCTGCGCTGTCCCCAGCCGGCCTGTATCCCGAACAACGATCGCGCCATCCAGACGCGCGATGGAGATTTTCTCGATCTCGATGCGTTCCGGCGCGCCGCCGACGATCTCGCTGGGAATTTGAGTCACGTCTTTTTCTTCAACTACGGCGATCCGTTCGTTCATGCCGGCGCCGACGAGATCCTTGCCCATCTCCATCGCACCAATCCCGACGCGCACGTCGTCACCAGCACCAACGGCATTCCCCTCTCCAATCTCGACCGGGCACGCAGGGTAGTCGCGGCCGGTGCGCTGAACTTCATGATGTTCACGATCAGCGGGGTCTCGCAGGAAAGCTACGGCCGCTACCACGTCGGCGGCCGCCTCGATCTCGCGCTGCGCGGCATGGCCAATGTCATCCAGGCGAAACGTGAACTCGGCCTCGCCAGTCCCATCGTTCACTGGCGCTATCTGGTGTTTCACTGGAACGACAGCGAAGCCGAGATCGAAGAAGCGCTCCGCCTGGCTGCGGATTACGGCGTTGACGAGTTCAGCCTCCACCTGACCCACGTCCCGCTCGATGCCATCTCGTTCCGCTTCTCGCCGGGAAGCCCGAACTTCGTCCGCTATCGCAAGTACATCAACAATGCGCTCGGCTACACGCGGCATGCCCCGATGCCGGACGAGGACGGCTTTTATGCCCCGGAAGGGACGGCGTCGGGCGTCATGCGATGGACGAGTTGGCAGGCGCGCAAGCGGGTTCGGGTCGCTCACCATCGGGCAAGGCTTACCGTCTCCACCAATCGCCCCGGATCGCATGAGCGGACCGATCACGTGTTAATCGTCACGCCCTGGGAGACGGTCAAAGTTCCGCTCCAGTCCGAGATCTGGCGGAGCGTCGAACTCACGATCCCCGATCATCTGCAACTCGAGACCCTGGAGGTGGAGATCGTCACCTTCGATCACTGGTTCCCTGCAGAGGTTTACGGCGGCGCCGACCGCCGGTGTCTTGGGGTCATGGTGTTGGAGGAGGGCGAGGACGCCTTGCCGCCCTGGCGCGAGTCCATCCCACTGGACCGCGCCGAGGCCGACCGTTTGGGGGATTCCCGCTATCAGACGCCGCCGCGGCTGGTGGACTGGTAAATACCGGCCGGCTCCATCACCGCGGAGTAACGACAAGCGGATTCCCGCATGGCGGCGGCCGTGCCGCCTCGCTATGGTCCCGCCCGCATGACAACCCCGGACGACACCGCCTCTTTCGGCTTTCAGGACATCCCCGCCGCCGAAAAGGCCGCGCGGGTGAAGGGCGTCTTCGACAGCGTCGCCGGCAAATACGACCTGATGAACGATCTCATGTCCGCCGGCGTCCATCGCCTGTGGAAGGACGCGATGATCGACTGGCTCGACCCCGCGCCGGGCGTGAAGGTTATCGATGTCGGCGGCGGCACCGGCGACATCGCGCTCCGCATCGCGCGGCGGCTGCGCGGGCGGCCGGGTAACGTCACCATTCTCGACATCAATCATGAAATGCTGAAGGCGGGTCGCCTCAGGGGCGAGTTCGGTAAGCTCGACCCCGCCGTCGGCTTCGACTGGGTCTGCGCCGATGCCGAGGCGCTGCCGATCCCCGACCGCTCGATGGACGCCTACACGATCGCCTTCTGCATCCGGAACGTCACCCATATCGATCGCGCGCTCGCCGAGGCGCGCCGCGTGCTGAAGCCGGGCGGGCGCTTCCTGTGTCTGGAATTCAGCCGCGTCGAGGTGCCGCTGCTCGACACCGCCTATGACCTCTGGTCGTTCAAGGCGCTGCCTGAGCTCGGCGCGCGGGTCGCGGGGGACCGCGAATCCTATCGTTATCTCGCCGAATCGATCCGCCGCTTCCCGCCGCAAAAGGACTTCGCGGCGCTGATCGAACAGGCGGGCTTCGGCCAGGTGAAGCACCGCAATCTCTCCGGCGGGATCGCCGCGCTGCACTCGGGCTGGGTGATCTGAGCGTGGGACGGACGGCCGCCTTCTTCCGCCTCGTCGGCGCCGCCCGCGTATTCTCCAAGCACGATGCGCTGGTGCCTGCCGAATTCCGCGACCAGATTCCCTGGAGCGCGCGCTTCGGCGCCGGCCTGCTGCGCCTCACGACCTTCGGCCGCGCCGGCGGCGGCAGCACCGGCCAGCGCTTCACGCAGGCGCTGGGCGAACTCGGGCCGTCCTATGTGAAGCTCGGCCAGTTCCTCGCGACCCGCCCCGACATTGTCGGCAAGCAGCTCGCGGCCGATCTGACCGCCCTGCAGGACCGCATGCCGCCCTTTCCGCTCGCCGAAGCGAAAGCGGCCATCGCGGCGGAACTCGGCCGTTCCACCGACGACATCTTCGAAAGCTTCTCCGAACCCGTCGCCGCTGCCTCGATCGCCCAGGTCCACCGCGCCCGCGTCCGCGGGTCGATGGACGAGGTCGCCGTAAAAGTGCTGCGGCCCAATATCGAAACCCGCTTCCGCCGCGACCTCGAAGCCTTCTACCTCGCCGCTCGCATCGCCGAACGCCGCGTGCCCGCCGCGCGGCGACTGCGCCCGCTTGCCTTTGTCGACACGCTGGCGCTCAGCGTGAAGGAGGAGATGGATCTCCGCCTCGAAGCCTCCGCCGCGGCGGAACTGGCGGAACGCACCAAGGACGATCCCGGCTTTCGCGTGCCGAAGATCGAATGGGAGCTGACGGCGAAGCGCGTCCTCACCTCCGAATGGATCGAGGCACTGCCGCTGCGCGATCCCGCCGCGCTCCGCGCCGCCGGGCATGATCCCGCGAAGCTCGCGAACGCGGTCATCCAGAACTTCCTGACCCAGGCGCTGCGGGACGGCTTCTTCCATGCCGACATGCATCAGGGAAATCTCTTCGTCGATCCCGCCGGCAATCTCGTCGCGGTCGATTTCGGCATCATGGGCCGGCTCGATCCGATCATGCGCCGCTTCATGGCCGACGTGCTCTACGGCTTTCTCCAGCGCGATTATCACGCGATCGCCGAAGCCCATTTCGCGGTCGGCATCGTCGCGCCCGATCGTAGCGTCGACGCCTTCGCGCAGGCCCTCCGCGCCGTCGGCGAGCGCGTCTTCGGCCGCCCGGCCAGCGAAATCTCGATGGCGAAGCTGCTGCAGCAGCTTTTCGAAATCACCGACATGTTCGGCATGGAGATGCAGCCCCAGCTCGTCTGGCTGCAAAAAACGATGGTAGTCGTCGAGGGCGTCGCGCGCGATCTCGACCCGGCGCACAATATCTGGGAAAGCTCGCGGCCTGTCGTGGAGCGTTGGATGCGCGCAACCCTGTCGCCGGAAACCAGACTGCGCGAGGCCGCCGAAGGTCTCGGCGGGTTCGGTCGCGCGCTGCAGGGGATCGTGCAGCAAGCGGCCCAGGCCGCGGCCAGCCTCACCGGCTCGGGCGTGCGCCTCCATCCCGAAAGCGCCGCCCTCATCGCGCAGGAAGAACTGCGCCGCACCCGTCACGTCCGCGTCGCGCTCTGGCTCGGCGCGCTGGCTCTCGCCGCCATCGCGATCAGGTTCTTCGTATGAAGCGTGTCCTCATTCTTGGCGGCGGCGGCGCGATGGCGCGGGCGGCGATCGCCTCGGCCGCCGCTTGTTCCGCTGTCGATTCGATCGTCGTCGCCGACCGCATCAAGGCGGCCGCCGAGCGCGCGGTCACCGCCAGCGCCCAGCAGGATGCGCAGATCGTCGCGGCCGAACTCGATCTCTTCGACAAGGCGGCGCTCGAGCGCGCCATCGCCGATTGTGACGCGGTGCTGAACTGCGCCGGCCCGTTCTACAAGACCGGCGTCCACGTCCTCGAAGCCGCCATCGCCGCCAAGCGGCCTTATCTCGACATCTGCGATGATTGGGAACCGACCCAGGACATGCTGCGGCTCGACGGCGCGGCGCGCGCGGCGGGCGTCACCGCGGTGATCGGCATGGGCGCCTCGCCCGGCGTCACCAACCTGTTGGCGCGGGTGGCGGCATCGGAGCTCGAGCGCTGCGACAGCCTCGTCACCGGGCGCAATCTCGACGGCAAGCAGGAAAGCATCCTGGAGGCCGAGCGCCGCGTGCCCGGCTCGCATGCCGCGATCCTGCACTGGCTGCACCAGCTCTCCGGTGAGATCGAAATCTGGCGCAATGGCCGCGCCGAGCGCGCCCGGCCCTTCGCGGCGCTGAAAGCAACGCCGCCGGGCCTGAAGCCGCGCACGCTCTACACGGTTGGCCACCCCGCGCCGCTCACGCTGCCGCGCGTCCTGCCGGACCTCGAATCCGTCGTGAACGTCATGGCGCTGTCGCGCGCGGAAACCGCAATGGCCCGCGCGCTCAGCGCCCGGGTTGCGGCGGGGACGCTGACGCTGGAACAGGCGGCGGCGCTGGTGCTGAAGCCGTCAAACCTGCCCTTCGCCATCCGCTTTCGCGCCTTTTGGAGCGACCTCGCCGACCGCTTCCGGCCGCTGCCTGACTACCCGCCGCTCTTCGCGATTGCCGACGGCGTCAAGCATGGCAAGCGGCGCAAGGTCGCGGCCTGGGTGACCCGCCTGCCGCCGCCGGGCATGGCGGGGGCGATCGGCGTGCCGCTGGCGGTGGCGCTGAAAATGGCGCTGACCCACCGGCTTGATCGCCCCGGGGTTTTTGCCCCGGAAGAGATCATCGATCCCCATATCTTCTTCGAGGAGTTTGCGATCCGCGCGACGCCGAAGGGCACCGCCCCCGGCCCGCTGATCCATATCGAGACCCTCGAAGAGGAGGCCGCGTGAGCGCCAAACGCATTCTGCTGATCGTCGGCGGCGGCATCGCCGCCTACAAGGCGCTGGAACTCGTGCGCCTGCTGAAGAAGCGCGGCGACAGCGTGAAGGCCGTGCTGACCAAGGCAGGCGCGGAATTCGTGACCCCGCTCTCGCTCGGCAGCCTCACCGGCGAGAAGGTCTTCCAGGACCTCTTCAGCCTCACCGACGAGGCCGAGATGGGCCATATCGAACTCTCGCGCGCCGCCGATCTCGTCGTCGTCGCGCCGGCGACGGCCGACCTGATGGCCAAGGCTGCGAACGGGCTGGCGAACGACCTCGCCTCGACCCTGCTGCTCGCCACCGACAAGAAGGTCCTCATGGCGCCCGCCATGAATGTGCGGATGTGGCTGCACGCGGCGACCGCGCGGAACCTGAAGACCTTGCAGGATGACGGCGTCACCTTTGTCGGCCCCAATGACGGCAGCATGGCCTGCGGCGAATACGGCCCGGGCCGCATGGCCGAGCCCGCCGAAATCCTTGCCGCCATCGATACGGTGCTGGGTGCGGTCGCGGCCACGAAACCGCTGAGCGGCCTGAAGGCGATCGTCACCTCCGGGCCGACGCACGAGCCGATCGATCCCGTCCGCTATATCGCCAACCGCTCCAGCGGCAAGCAGGGCCATGCCATCGCCGCGGCGCTGGTCGAGGCCGGCGCCGCGGTGACGCTGATTTCCGGTCCGGTGGATATCTCCCCGCCGCTCGGCGTCACGCTGGTGAAGGTCGAAACCGCGCGCGAGATGCTGGCCGCCGCGGAAGCAGCGCTCCCGGCCGACATCGCGGTCTGCGCCGCCGCCGTCGCTGACTGGCGCGTCGCGGCAGATGCGGAGCAGAAGATCAAGAAGACCGGCGACGCGCCCGCGCCGCTGGCCTTGACCGAGAACCCCGACATTCTCGCGACCCTGTCGCGCCATCCCTTCCGCCGCCCGAAATTGGTTATCGGCTTTGCGGCCGAGACGGAGAACCTCATTGCTCATGCCCGCGCGAAGCTCGCGAAGAAGGGCTGCGACTGGATCGTCGCCAACGATGTGTCGCCCGCAACGGGCATCATGGGCGGCGACAGCAATCAGGTCAGCCTCATCACGGCGGGTGCTGAGGACAACTGGCCGAGCCTCTCCAAGACCGAGGTCGCCGCTCGTCTTACCCAACGCATCGCCGCACATTTCGGGAAACCATGAAGCTCCTCATCAAGCGCCTCGACCACGCCAAGGACCTGTCCCTGCCGCGCTACGAAACCGCGGGCGCCGCGGGCCTGGACCTGCTCGCCGCGGTCGCGAGCGATTTCCCGCTCGCGCCGGGCGAACGCGCGATCATTCCGGCGGGCATCTCGATCGCCGTGCCGCCGGGCCATGAAGGCCAGGTCCGCCCGCGTTCGGGCCTCGCAGCGAAATTCGGTGTGACGCTCTTGAACTCTCCCGGCACGATCGACGCGGATTACCGCGGCGAGGTCGGCATCATCCTCATCAATCACGGCCACGAGACCTTCACGATCACCCGTGGCATGCGCATCGCGCAGCTCTTGATCGCCCCGGTGGCGCAGGCCGAGCTGGAAGAGGTCGAGTCGCTCGACGACACCGCCCGCGGGGCCGGCGGTTTCGGCTCGACGGGCCGCTAAAGCAATCGTTGCAGTCCGCAGGTAAGTTGGGCTGAACTCTGGCGTAAGTCCGGCGCCCATGACCGGCGCGGCCCGTCCGGGCCAAATAGGTTGAACGAAGGAGACCACCATGAGCGAAGCCGTAAAGACCGAAGACGCCCACCTGCCCGGGCGCGGCCGCGTCTACGATTCGATCACCCAGACGATCGGCGACACGCCGCTCGTGCGCATCAAGCGCCTCACCGCCGAAGCAGGCGCCAAGGCCGACGTGCTGCTGAAGCTGGAATTCTTCAATCCGATCGCCTCGGTGAAGGACCGCATCGGCGTCTCGATGATCGAGGACCTGGAAGCGCGCGGCATCATCACCCCCGGCAAGTCGGTCCTGGTCGAGCCGACCTCCGGCAATACCGGCATCGCGCTCGCTTTCGTCGCGGCGGCCAAGGGCTATCGCCTGATCCTCGTGATGCCCGAAACGATGTCGGTCGAGCGCCGCAAGATGCTGGCGCTGCTGGGCGCCGAGCTTGAGCTCACCGAAGGCGCCAAGGGCATGCGCGGCGCGATCGCCCGCGCCCAGGAACTGGTCGCCGAGATCAAGGACGCGGTGATCCCGCAGCAGTTCGAAAACCCCGCCAACCCCGCCGTCCACCGCCGCACCACGGCCGAGGAAATCTGGAACGACACCAAGGGTGCAGTCGACATCGTCATTTCCGGCGTCGGCACCGGCGGCACGATCACCGGCGTTGGCGCGGTGCTGAAGGCGAAGAAGCCCTCGATCAAGATGATCGCGGTCGAGCCGGAAGACAGCGCCGTCCTCTCCGGCCGTCCCGCCGGCCCGCACAAGATCCAGGGCATCGGCGCCGGCTTCGTGCCGAAGATCCTCGACACCTCGCTGATCGACGAGATCGTCACGGTCACCAACGACATCGCGATCCAGACCGCGCGCAAGCTCGCCAAGACCGAAGGCATCCCCGGCGGCATCTCCTCCGGCGCCGCCACCTGGGCCGCCCTCCAGGTCGCCGCGCGGCCCGAAAACGCCGGCAAGACGATCGTCGTGATCATCCCGAGCTTCGCCGAACGCTACCTCTCCACGGCGCTGTTCGAGGGGCTCTAAAAAAGCGCCGTCATCCTCGGGGCGCGCAACGCGCGAACCCGAGGACCCATAGCGAGATGTTCAACGCCATTCCGCTTTCACCGCCTCGTCGCTCTCCGCGGCGAGGCGTTCGCTTTTCAGCGCCGCGAACGCCGCCGCATCCATCAACCGCCGGCATGCCCACACCGCCATGCCGCGGACCTGTGCCGCCGCATCGTCCAGCAACCGCTCCGCCACGGGCAGCAGACGCGCCTCGCCGCTGTTTCCGATCGCGATCAGCACATTGCGCACGAAGCGATCACGCCCGATCCGCTTCACCGGCGACGCCGTGAACAGCGCCCGGAACCCCGCGTCGTCCAGCGCGGCGAGATCGGCCAGCGACGGCGCATTCAACTCCACCCGAGCCGCCAGCTTCACTTCACGTCCCGCCTGCGCGAACTTGTTCCACGGACACACCGCCAGGCAATCGTCGCAACCATAGATCCGATTGCCGATGCCCACGCGCAGCGCGTGGTCGATGAACCCGTCATGCTCGATGGTCAGATACGAAATGCAGCGCCGCGCATCGAGCTGGTAGGGCGCGGGAAACGCATCGGTCGGACAGGCATCGAGACAGGCCCGGCACGACCCGCAAATATCTTCGCCGCGCGCATCCGTATCGAGCTCCGCAGCCGTCAGGATCACGCCGAGAAACAGCCACGAGCCGAAGTCGCGGCTGACGAGATTGGTGTGCTTGCCCTGCCAGCCCAGCCCCGCGGCCATGGCGAGGGGTTTTTCCATCAGCGGCGCGGTGTCGACAAAGACCTTCACCTCGGCCTCGGTCAGCCGCGCCACCTGCGCCGCCAGCTCTTTGAGCTTGCCCTTGATGACGTCGTGATAGTCGCGCCCGCGCGCATAGACGCTGATCGCTCCCACGCCAGGCATCCGCGTCACTGCGAGCGGGTCTTCGTCCGGCCCGTAATTCATCGCGACGACGATCGCGCTCTTGGCGTCCGGCCACAGCGCTTTCGGACCGCTGCGCCGCGCCAGCGTCTCTTCCATCCAGGCCATGGTGCCGTGCCGCCCGGCCGCGACGAAATCGTTCAGCCACGCGGCCGTCTCCGGCGTCGTCTCCGCTCGCGTCACGCGCAGCGCATCGAACCCCAGGGCCTTCGCCTTGGCGTCGAGTGTCCGGCGCAGCCGCGCCTGATCAGAAATCGAGGACCGCATAGTGCCGGGCAGGGGGCACGCCCGGCACGGTTTCCGCAAGCAGCGGGCGGAACGAGGGGCGCGATTTGATGCGCATGTACCAGGTCTTGGCCTGCTCGTTAGCGCTCCACGGCACGTCGCCGCAATAATCGAGGCAGGAAAGCTGCGCCGCCGCCGCGAGGTCGGCATAGGAGAGCGTCTCGCCCGCCAGCCAGCGACGGGTGTCGGAGAGGTGGCCGATCAGGTCGAGATGGCGGCGGATCGCCTCCATCCCGCCGCGGATCGCATTGATGTCCGGTCCGCCGCTGCGCGGTCCGGTCAGCGCGCCGCAATAGCGGGGGTTCACCTTCTGCATCAGCAGCGGCTCGGTCACCTCGGTATGGAAGGTGGCGAGGAACCATTCCATCAGCCGCCGCGCCTCGCGCCGTTCGGCGGGCTCGTGCGGCCACAAAGCCGGTTCGGGATAGGTTTCTTCCAGATATTCCGGAATGCCGTAGGCGCCGCTGACGACCGTATCGACATCGACCAGCACCGGCACGGCGCCGGCCGGGTTCAGCGCCAGGAACTCAGGCCGCCGCTCCCAGAAACGCTCGGGCGTCGCCGCCGCGTCGAGGCGCTTTTCGGCGAGCGCGAGGCGCACCATGCGGCTCGCCGGCGACAGGATCTGGTGAAACAGCTCGCGCATGGTACTCGCGGTGCGTCGCATGAGGCCGGCCGGGACAGCCGGACGCGGCAAAGTCATGCGCCGCTCTATAGGACAAGCCTTTGACGGTTAAGGTTTAAGAACCGCTAAAGGCGCACGCAAGCCGCGCGATTCTAGTGCGCATCAGCCGGAACGGGCGCATCCCGGCGGATTTTGCAGAACGGCACCAGAACGAGTGCGCAGACGAACAGCCCGCTCATCAGCATGAAGACGTCCTGGAATGCCATGGTCAGCGCCTGCTGCACGACCACCCGGCCCATTTCGCTCTGGGCCATCGCCAGCGCGATCTCGGGATCGGGCGTCACGCGGCCGAAGAGGGCGGAGAGGCCCGCCAGCATCTGCTGCCCCGCCGCGGGATCGGTGCCCATCGCCTCGCTGAGCGAGAGGACATGGCCGCGGGTGAAATCCTGCAGCCAGGTGTTCACCAGCGCGATGCCGACCGCGCCGCCGAGATTGCGGCAGACATTGAAGAGCCCGCTCGCCGATTTCAGCTGCTCCGGCGCGACGGTCGAGAGCGACAGGCTGACCGCCGGCACGATGCAGAGCAGGATCGCGAAGCCGCGCACCGCCTGCGGCCACAGCAATTCGTTGAAGCCCCAATCCTTGGAGATCCCGCTGAGCAGGAACAGCCCGAGCGCGAACAGGCTGAAGCCGACGCCGATCACGTAGCGCGGGTCCACCTTGCGCGACAGGCTGGCGGCGATCGGCGCGCCGAAGAACATGAAACAGCCCGCGACGAAGACGGTCGTGCCGATCTCCATGCTGGAATAGCCCCGCACCCGCCCCAGGAACACCGGCACCAGATAGGTCGCGCCGTAGAGCCCGAAGCCGATCACGAAATTGAGGACGCAGGCCATGCCGAAGGTCGGGTTCTGGAGCGGCGCCAGTGAGACGATCGGGAATTTGGAAAAGAACGAGCGCTCGAAGAAGACGAGCATGCCCACGAACGACAGCCACGCCGCGCCCGCCACCGCCGTGTCGGTGAACCACTCATGCCGCGGCCCTTCCTCCAGCATGTATTGCAGCGCGCCCAGGAAAACCGCGAGCCCCGCGAGGTGCACCCAGTCGATCTTGCGCAGCATCGCGGGCTTCGCGTCGTCGACCTTGCCGAGGATCGGGATCAGCAAAGTCACCGCGATGCCGGGCGCGATATTCATGAAGAAGATCCAGCGCCAGCTCGCGGCATCGGTGATCCAGCCGCCAAGGCTTGGCCCCAGTGTCGGCGCCAGCGTCGAAACCATGCCGAGGATCGCCGGGATCATCGCCTGCTTGGGTCCCTGGAAGAGCTGGAACCCCGTCGCGAACACGGTCGGCACCATCGCGCCGCCGGTAAAACCCTGCAGCGCGCGGAAGAAGATCATCGAGTCGATATCCCACGCGAGCCCGCACAGCATGCTCGACAGGGTGAACAGCCCAGCCGACGCCGCGAACAGCCAGCGCGTCGAAATCGCCATCGACAGGAACCCGGCCAGCGGGATCATCACGATCTCGGCCATGAGATACGCGGTCTGCACCCAGGCAATTTCGTCCGGCCCCGCCGACAACCCCGCCTGGATCGAGTTCAGCGACCCCGCGACGATCTGGATGTCCAGCAGCGCCATGAACTGGCCGAACGCCATGACGGCGAAGAGCGCGAACTTCCGTTTCTCGCTCATCGCCGCGATCCACGGATTGCCCACAGGCGGTGCCGGCGGCGGCGCGGGGCGCGGGATCTCGTCGTCGAAGGTCGCAGCGGTCATCGGAAGGTCTTGCCTGGCGTCGCAGATCGATTATATGATATACATCATACTACGAGGCAAGACCCCATGCGCTATTCCGAAACCCGTGCCGCCGAAACCCGCGAGAAGGTGGTGAAAGAGGCCGCCGCGCAGATCCGCAAACATGGGCCCGACGGCGTCTCGGTCGCCAAGGTCATGGCCGCCGCCGGCCTCACCCATGGCGGCTTCTACGCGCACTTCAAATCCAAGGACGATCTCGTCGTCGGCGCGCTGCAGTCCATGTTCGAACAGTCGCGCCGCCGCTTCGCGGTGGTGACGGACGGGCTCACCGGCCCCGCCGCGCTCGCCGCCTTCATCGATTTCTACGTCACCACGACGCATCGCGATCATCCCGAACGCGGCTGCGCCATCGCGGTGCTGAACGGCGATCTCGCCCGGCTTGAGGGCACGGCGCGGGACACCTACGACGCCGGCTTCGCCGCCATGGTCGCGCGCATCGGAAAACTGCTGCCCGCCGAGATCGCCGGTGACCGCGAGGCGCTGGCGCTTTCCATGGTCAGCGAAATGGTCGGCGCCGTCGCGCTGTCGCGGGCGCTCGGCGACACCGCCGCCTCCATCCGACTGCTCGATGCCACGCGCGCCGCCGTCAAGGCGCGCGCCGGCCTGAAGGATCTCTGACATGACCGACGCCACGCTCGATCCCGCGCTGATCGCCACCTCGCCCAGAACCCGCCGCGTGCCGCCGCGCGCGCTCATCGTCGCCGGCGCCGCCGTCATCGCAGCGACCGCGGGCCTGTGGTGGCTGAATGCGGCGCCCGCTTCGGTCACGACCGACAACGCGTACCTGAAAGCCGACAAGACCTATGTCGCGCCGCGCGTGCACGGTTTCGTTGCCGAGATCCTCGTCAAGGACAACCAGGCCGTGAAGGCCGGCGATCCGCTCGTCCGTCTCGACAGCGAGGAATACAGCGCCCGCGTCGCCTCGGCTCGCGCCGATGTCGCCAAGGCCGATGCGTCGCTCGCCTCCGCCAATGCCGCGCTCGCCCGGCTCGACGGCGAGATCGCGCTCGCTGCTGCGACGGTACGCGAGGCGGAAACCGGCATCGCGTCCGCCAATGCCGAACGCGCCCGCGCCGACAAGGACCGCGCGCGTTATCAGGACTTGTCGCGCAAGGGCTTCGCGGCGGTCCAGCGCCTCGAAACCGCGTCGGCCGATGCCGTGACCGCCGGCGCCGATGCGAAGAAGGCCGAAGCCGGCCTTGATGTCGCGAAGGGTCAGGCCGCGGTCGTCGCGCTCAGCCGCGCCGAGCTCGCCGCCGCCGTGCAGGCCGCGCAAGCCGCCCGCGCCGGGGCCGCCGCGGCGCTCGACCTCGCGTTGCAGGACGAGGGCCACACGCTGATCGTCGCGCCGGTCGATGGCGTCGTCGGCGACCGCCAGGTGGAGCGCGGCGAATATGTCCAGCCGGGCTCGCGCTTGCTGGCGATCGTGCCGACCGACAAGCTCTATGTCGTCGCCAACTTCAAGGAAACGCAGACCGATCTCATGCGCCCCGGCCAGCGGGTCGAGATCGACGTCGATGCGGCTTCCGGCGTCGTCCTCACGGGTACGGTCGATTCCCTCAGCCCCGGCTCGGGCTCGGAATTCGCGCTGCTGCCCTTCGAACCCGGCACCGGCAACTTCACCAAGATCGTCCAGCGCATTCCCGTGCGCATCGCCCTCGATCCGAACACGGACAACCTCGCCCGCCTCCGCCCCGGCCTGTCGGCCGAGGTTACCGTGAAGTTCGAGGAGTAGGGCTCAGCGCTTCCGACGCACGCGGATTGGCGAGCGCTTGGCGACTTCGTCCAGGATCGCCTTGATGCGCAGCGTCGCGAACAGCGTATTGAGAATCTCGATCGCCGACTGCGCCATGTCGGCCGCTTCGCTCTGGCCGACCCTGCCCGCGAGGCGGTCATAGAAGCGCGAGACCTCGACCGCCGCCATCTCGGCGGCCGGTGTGGCATAGGTTTCGATCTGCTCGGGCGGGAAGTCGGCATGGGGATAGCCGGCGCGCCGCGCCTCGCGCCACAGCGTCACGATCCGCGCATCCAGCCGCGGGAGGCACTCGGCGCCGCCATGCCGCACCACGCGGATGACGCCGAGCTTGCGGAAGGTGGCGATGTCGGCGGCGGTGCCGGGCTCGCCATCGACCAGCGTCGCCAGCGGCACCGGCGCTTCGGACGCTGCGACGCCGAGCCGCTCCGCGACCAGCGGCCCCAGTTCCGGGAACGGCGCGACCGAGGGCGGCAAGCCGCCGGTGTCGCCGTCCAGTACCCGGCGGATGACGTCGAGCGGCAGGAAGCGTTCTTCCTGCAGTTTCTTGATCTGCTTCAGCCGCGCGACATGCGCCTCGCCATAGGTCGCGACATTGCGCGCGGCGCGTTCCGGCTCGGGCAGCAGGCCCTCGCGGATATAGAAGCGGATCGTTTCCCGCCCCACGCCGCTCTTCGCCTCGAGATCGCGCATCTTCATGGCCGCATGACATGCCGCCGTCGCGACGCGCCGTCAACGCGAGGGCCGGGATTGACAGGGCAGGCCGGCGTCGGCCCTGCTGCCGTCAACAAAACTGACAACATCCCTGGAGCCTAGCCATGATCGAACTCCACTACAGCGCGACGCCCAACGGGCAGAAGATCGCGCTCGCGCTGCTGGAGCTTGAGCTGCCGTACCGTGTCGTCGCCTACGATATTTTCGAAGGCGACCACCTCACCCCCGAATTCGCCCGCGTCAACCCGAACCACAAGCTGCCCGCCATCGTCGATCTGGAGCCGGCCGATGGCGGTGCGCCGTTCGCGGTCTTCGAGTCCGGCGCGGTGCTGCAATATCTCGCGGAGAAGACCGGCAGGCTGATCCCGAAAGACCTTCGCGGTCGCAGCCTCGCGATCCAGTGGCTGACCTGGCAGATGGCGGGGCTCGGCCCGATGGGCGGGCAGGCGAGCCATTTCGTCCGCTACGCCCCGCCCGGCAACGACTATGCTATCCAGCGTTACACCAAGGAATCGCAGCGTCTGCTGACGGTGCTCGAGAACCGCCTGTCGGAGGCCGACTATCTCGCGGGCGAAGAATACTCGATCGCCGACATCGCGGTCTGGCCGGGCCGCTATGTCGGCGCAAAGATGGGGATGAACCGCGGCGACTATCCCGCGACGCAGCGCTGGGTCGATCGCATCGCCGAACGCCCTGCGGCGCTCAAGGCGATCGAAGCGCCGGAGTTCAAGGCGCCCGCCAAATATCTCGGCATGAAGCAGGCGCTGAGCCCGGCGGAATGGTCGAACATGTTCGGCGACCGCATGCTCGGCGCGGTCAAGCGCAGCTGACGCTCCCGCGCCCTATCACACGAAGACGCGATAGGGCGCGATGACACCGTCGGGCGATTTGATCGCGAACTCGTGGCCTTTCTCGGCCTCGGCGACCAGCGCTTCATAGAGGCGCAGCGCATTGCGGATGACCTCGGCATACGAGGCCGCTTCCGTGCGATCCTTCAGACGCTGCAGGCGTTCCATCGCCTGCGGCGGCATTTCCAACTGCACGCGCGTCGTCGCGCGGCCTTCCTCGCCGTCCATGAAGCGGCGGCGCGATCCGTTGCGGGGCCCGTGCATTAGCGGCTCTCCCAACGATAGCGGCGGCGCTCGTCGCGCCATTCGCGGCGCGCCCGGTGCGAGCGCCAGAAGATCCGCCGGACCAGGCCGATCGCGAAGGTGATGGCCGCGGCGATCAGCAGGCCGCGCGGGCCATAGCCGTTCGCCAGATGCAGCACGCCATAGATGGCGAGCAGGATGAACGTCGCCTCGAACAGGAACGACGACCGGCCCCAGCGATAATAGTCGCGGCGGCGGCGGTCTTCGCGGGACTCGTCCCGCACCGTCTCGCGCACTGTCTCACGCTCCGGCCGGTCTTCGGATTCCGGCGGCCGCCCGGGTTGATCGACCGGAAAGTCGTCACCGATCCCGACATTGTATTTGGGCACTGAAAAGCCTCCCTCGCGTCCTTACGCAGGGAGATATTACCGCGTGATCATCAAAATTCAATCAACATCGCATGTGATGACCGCTACGCCCCGGCCGTTTCAGGGTTTGACGGCATAGCGCTCCCAGAATCCCGCCGCCGGCTCGGTCTGCTCGACCACGTCGATCAGCACGCCCGCGGGGTCGCGCACCATGAAGCGCCGCTGGCCCCAGGGTTCGTCGGCGAGGGGGTAGGTGATCTCCGCCCCGCTGGCGGTCAGCGCCGCGAACGCTGTTGCCGCGTCCTCGACCTGGAAGGTCAGGATCATGCCCTTGCTGTCAAACGGCTCCGGCCCCGGCGGTTTGGAAGGATGGTCGGGCGTCATGAAGGCCAGCGCCCGGCCGTCCGCGGCGGGCAGAACCAGATAGACGAACCAGTTCGCCTCGAACCCCACCTCGGCGGCAAAATGCGTCACATAGAAATCGCGCTGCGCGGCGACATTCTCGGCAGTGATGAGCGGATAGGCGTCCAGCAGTTTCATCGGCTTGGCTTCCTGATCGGCCTGGGTAGGGACGATGGTGGCGTAAGGAGCATCGCGGAGAGCGCCAAGGCAGCGAATTTCATGGCGTCTCTCCCAAAAAGCACTCTACATACACTCTGTATGTCGATGAATAACATACAGGTTGTATGTATGCAAGCAGCTGAATCCAAGAACGCGCTCAGACGCGCCGAAACCCGCGCGCGTCTGGTTGCTACCGCCCAACAGCTCTTCGCAGAGCAGGGCTTCGCCGCTACCGGCACGGAACAGATCGTCGCCGCCGCCGGCGTCACAAGGGGGGCGCTCTATTTCCATTTCGCCGACAAGACCGAGCTCTTCGCCGCCGTGCTCGACGCCGTCGCGCAGGCGATCGCGGCAGCGATCGAGCGTACCTCTTCGGGCGACATCGATCCGCTGGAGGCGGTGCGGCGCGGCGCGGCGGGCTATCTCGACGCGGCCAGCGCGGGCCGCCACCGCACGATCTATCTCGTCGACGGCCCGTCGGTCCTGGGCCTCAACCGCTGGCACGAGGTCGAGAACCGCTATTCGCTGCCGCTGTTGCGGGCCGGCGTCGAAGCTGTCGCGGCGGTGCGGGGCGATACGGATCTGGACATCGAAGCGACCGCGCGCCTGCTCAGCGGCGCATTGGTCGAGGCCGCCCGCTGGCTGGCGACCGCCCGCGGCGATCCGGAGCTGCGGGCGCGGCTGGTGGCCGCCTTCGACCGCCTGCTCACCCGTCTCTTCGCGGCTTGAGCCTTACTCGACGGTTTCTTTTTCCTTCGGCGCCGAGACGCGCCGGATCACGGGCTCCGTCTTGGGCTTGGGCAATAACCGGAAGCGCGTTTGGCACCAAGCGAAGTCGACATTGATGTCCAGCAGCGCGTCGCCCCGTCCGCATGGACAGGCGAATTCATAGACGCCGTAGACGCGGTAGGTCTCGCCCGCGACCAAGGGCACGGGATGACCCGTCGCGTGGTTCGGCGCGGCGTTGACGCACAGAACCAGATCACCAGGGCCGACGGCATCGCTCATAGCCGCCACCCATAAACCCTGGGGACGGCCGCCGCCAGACGGTCGTCTATTCCGCCGCGATGGCCGCCGCAGGTTCGACGGGATGGGCGAGGCGCGAAATCATCTCCTTGGGGCAGACCTGCCAGAAGCGCGGCAGTTCCAGATCCCAGTTCGACAACATGGTCTGTGCGTATTTCGAGTTGGTCTCGCGGGCATGCTCGGTGACGAGATCGCGCAGCACCTGTTCCCAATGCGCGCTGGTCACGCGGCGCCAGATCACGCTGTCGGGGTTCACGTGCCGGTCGAACGCCTCGTCGGCGTCATAGACGAAGGCCATGCCGCCCGTCATGCCCGCCGCGAAATTGTCGCCGATCGCGCCCAGCACGACAGCCGTACCGCCGGTCATGTATTCGCAGCCGTTCGAGCCGCAGCCTTCGATCACCGTCGTCGCGCCGGAATTGCGCACGGCAAACCGCTCGCCCGCCTGGCCCGCCGCGAACAGCTTGCCCGAGGTCGCGCCGTAGAGAACCGTGTTGCCGATGATCGTGTTGTCCTGGCTCGCCAGTCGCGACGAGGCGAGCGGCCTGACCACGATGGTCGCGCCCGAAAGCCCCTTGCCGACATAGTCGTTGGCATCGCCGAACAGTTCGATCTTCAGCCCCTGCACGCCGAACGCCGCCAGCGATTGGCCTGCGGTTCCACGCAGGCGCAGCGTCAAATGGCCCGGCGGCAGGCCGGTCATGCCGTATTTGCGCACGATATGGCTCGACGTCCGCGTGCCGATCGCGCGGTCGGTGTTGCGGACGTTATAGGCGAGCTGCATCTTCTCGCCTTCCTCCAGCATCCGCGCCGCATCGGTCACGATCTTCGCATCGAGCGTGTCCGGCACCTCATTGCGCTTCTTCAATTCGGAGTAGCGCTTGTTGGTGCCGGGATCGGCCTGGACCAGCAGCGGGTTGAGATCGAGATCGTCGAGCGCCTCGCCGCCGCGGCTGACCTGCATCAGCAGATCGGTGCGGCCGATCACCTCGTTCAGCGTGCGGAAGCCGAGCTCGGCGAGAATCTCGCGCACCTCCTCGGCGATGAAGCTGAAGAGATTGACGACCTTCTCCGGCGTGCCGTTGAACTTCGCGCGCAGGGATTCATCCTGCGTGCAGACGCCGACGGGGCAGGTGTTCGAATGGCACTGCCGCACCATGATGCAGCCCATCGCGATCAGCGACGCGGTGCCGATGCCGAACTCCTCGGCGCCCAGCATCGCTGCCATCACGATGTCGCGGCCCGTGCGCAATCCGCCGTCGGTGCGCAGCGTCACGCGGTGGCGCAGATTGTTGAGGGTCAGCACCTGGTTGGCTTCGGTGAGGCCCATCTCCCACGGCACGCCGGCATATTTGATCGACGTCTGCGGCGACGCGCCGGTGCCGCCGACATGGCCGGCGATCAGGATGATGTCGGCATGCGCCTTGGCGACGCCCGCCGCGATCGTCCCGATGCCGCTGGAGGCGACCAGCTTCACGCAGACCCGCGCCTTCGGGTTGATCTGCTTCAGGTCGTAGATGAGCTGCGCCAGATCCTCGATCGAATAGATGTCGTGATGCGGCGGCGGCGAGATCAGCGTCACGCCCGGCGTCGCGTGACGCAGCTTGGCGATCAGTTCGGTCACCTTGAAGCCAGGCAACTGCCCGCCCTCGCCGGGCTTCGCGCCCTGCGCCACCTTGATCTCGATCTCGCGGCACTGGTTCAGATATTCGGCGGTCACGCCGAAACGGCCCGAGGCGATCTGCTTCACGGCCGAGTTCATGTTGTCGCCGTTCGCCATCGGCTTGAAGCGGGCAGGGTCCTCGCCGCCTTCGCCCGACACCGACTTTGCGCCGATCCGGTTCATCGCGACGTTCAGCGCGCCATGCGCTTCCGGCGACAGCGCGCCCAGGCTCATGCCCGGCGTCACGAACCGCTTGCGCAGCTCGGTGATGGATTCCACCTCCTCCAGCGGGATCGGCTTGCCGCCGCTGCGGAAGTCCATGAGGTGGCGCGGCGCCACCGGCTTTTCCTCGCGTACGATCTTCGAATAGCGCTTGTAGAGCTGGTAGCTGTCCTGCGTCACCGCTTCCTGCAGCATGTGGATGGTCGCCGCGGAATGCGCATGCGTCTCCGCCCCGCGTCGGATGCGATAGAGCCCGCCGACCGGCAGCACCGCCGCCTCGGTCGCAAAGGCCCGCGCGTGCTGCTTCACACACTTGTCCTGGATGCCCGCGAGGCCGAGGCCTGAGATGCGGCTCGGCATGCCCGGGAAGAACTCGGCGACCAGCGCACGGGAAAGGCCGATGGCCTCGAAATTATAGCCGCCGCGATAGGACGAGATGACGGAGATGCCCATCTTGGAGATAATTTTCAGCAGCCCCGCATGGATCGCATCGACGAACGACTTGACGCACGGCCCCAGCTGCCGGTCGCCGAACAGGCCGCGCGCGTGGCGGTCGGCGATCGATTCCTGCGCGAGATAGGCGTTCACGACCGTCGCGCCGACGCCGATCAGGCAGGCGAAGTAGTGCGTGTCGAGACACTCGGCCGAGCGCACGATGATGGACGTGAAGGTGCGCAGGCCCTTCGAAACGAGATGCGCATGCACGCCGCCCGCCGCTAGGATCATCGGCGCCGAGGCGAAGGTCCGCCCGATCCGCTCATCGGTCAGGATGAGATGGCTATAGCCCTGCCGCACCGCGTCTTCGGCTTCCGCGCGGATGCGGTCGAGCGCGCCCTTCAGCGCGCCGGGGCGCGCCGTGCCGTCGCCGTTCGTCTCAAACACGCAGTCGATCTCGTAGAAGCGCCCTTCCAGATGCTCCTTCATGCGACTGTACATGCCGGTCGAGATCGAGGGGCCTTCCAGCACGAAGACTTCCGTCTGGCTTTCGTCGGTCGCCAGCACGTTGCCGAGATTGCGGAACCGCGTCTTCAGGCTCATCACGCGTTCTTCGCGCAGCGAGTCGATCGGCGGGTTCGTCACCTGGCTGAAATTCTGCCGGAAGAAATGGCTGAGCGGCCGGTACTGGTCCGACAACACGGCCAGCGGCGCGTCGTCGCCCATCGAACCGATCGCTTCTTTCGCGTCGTCCACCATCGGCGACAGGATCAGCTCCAGCTCCTCCAGCGACACGCCCGCGGCCACCTGACGGCGGCGCAGTTCGGCGGCATCGAACAGACGCGGCTCCGGCCCGGGGCCGATGATCGGCTCCAGCTCGACGATCTTCTGCACCCATTTCTCATACGGGTGCTCGGCGGCCAGAGCGTCCTTGATCGCGCGGTCCTCGAAGAAGCGCCCTTCCTTCAGATCGACGCCGATCATCTGGCCCGGCCCGACCCGGCCCTTGCGCGAGACCTTGGCTTCGTCGACCACGACCATGCCGGTTTCCGAACCGACATAGAGCAGCCCGTCATCCGAAATCGTGTAGCGCAGCGGACGCAACCCGTTGCGGTCCAGCCCCGCGATCACCCAGCGACCGTCGGTCGCGCACACCGCCGCCGGGCCGTCCCACGGCTCCATCACGGCGTTGGCGTAATTGTACATCGCGCGATGCGCATCGGGGATCGACGATCCCTTCTTCGCCCACGCTTCGGGGATCAGCATGACCTTGGCGAGCGGCGCGCTGCGGCCCGCGCGCACCAACGTCTCGAACACGGCGTCGAGCGCGGCGCTGTCGGACGAGCCCGGCTGGATGATCGGCTTGATGTCGTCCTCGTGACCCTCGAAGGCGTCGGACGCCATGCGGATCTCGTGGCTCTTCATCCAGTTGGTGTTGCCCTTCACCGTGTTGATCTCGCCGTTATGAGCGAGCATCCGGAACGGGTGGGCGAGCCGCCAGGTCGGGAAGGTGTTGGTCGAATAGCGCTGGTGGAAGATCGCCATCGCGCTGACGAAGCGCGCGTCCTGCAGATCGGGATAGAAAATGGGCAGGCTCTCAGCCAGGAACATGCCCTTGTAGATCAGCGAGCGCGTCGAGAACGAGCAGATATAGAAGTCGAGAATGGAGGCCTCGCGCACCCGCTTCTCGATCCGGCGGCGCACGATGAACAGCTCGCGTTCGATCTCCTCGATGTCGGCCTCTTGCGGATTGTCGAACATGATCTGTTCGATCTCGGGCCGCGTCGCATTGGCCTTCTCGCCGATGACGGAGATATCGACCGGCACCTGGCGCCAGCCATAGATGTAATAACCGAAGTTCAGCAGCTCGCTTTCCACGATCGTGCGGCAGGTCTCCTGCGCCGCATAGTCGGTGCGCGGCAGGAAGATCATGCCGATGCCGAGATGGCCTTCGCGCAGCCGGTGGCCGGTGCGCGCCACATGGTCCTCGAAGAAGGCCCGCGGCACCTGCACATGAATGCCCGCACCGTCGCCGGTCTTGCCGTCCGCATCGACCGCGCCGCGATGCCACACCGCCTTCAGCGCGGCGATCGCGGCTTCCACGACCTCGCGCTTCGCGCTGCCGTCGATCGAGGCGATCATCCCGACGCCGCACGCATCGTGCTCATCGGCGGGATTGTAGGCGTGGTTGGATTCCAGCAGCTCGCGGTTCTCCAGGAACCGCGCGATCTCGATCTCGCCCTCGTTGCGTTCGCTCATGATCGTCACTCCGCCGCCAGCTTTGCAGCTGCGCTCTTGCCATCGACATAGGCGGCGATGTGTGCCGCCGCGTCGCGTCCGTCCTTGATCGCCCACACCACCAGCGAGGCGCCGCGCACGATGTCGCCGGCGCCGAACACGCCGTCGATCCCCGTCATCATCGTGCGGAAGTCGCAGCGCAGCGTGCCCCAGCGCGAAACGCCAAGGCCCGGCGCGCCGAACATCTGCGGCAGGTCTTCGGGATCGAAGCCGAGCGCCTCGATCGCCATGTCGCAGGGCAGATCGAAATCGCCGTCAACCACCGGTTCCGGCGCGCGGCGGCCGGACGCATCGGGCAGGCCGAGTCGCATGCGCGAGGCGCGGACGCCCGTCACCTTCTCCGTACCGAGGATCGCTTTGGGCGCCGCCAGCCATTCGAAGCGCACGCCTTCTTCCTCGGCGTTGTACACTTCGCGCATCGAGCCCGGCATGTTCTCACGGTCGCGGCGATAGAGACAGGTTACGCTGCGCGCGCCCTGGCGGATCGCGGTGCGGACACAGTCCATCGCGGTATCGCCGCCGCCGATGACGACGACCGCCTTGCCCGCGGCATCCAGCGTCCCGTCGTCGAACTCGCCGACCGCATCGCCGAGGCCCTTGCGGTTGGAGGCGGTGAGGTAGCGCATCGCCGCGAAGACCTGCGGCAGCCCGACACCGGGCGCTTCCAGCGCGCGCGCCTTGTAGACGCCGGTCGCGATCAGCACGGCGTCGTGCTTCTGGCGAAGGTCGTCGAGGCTGATGGCGCCGCCGACATCGGCGTTCTGATGAAAGACGATCCCGGAATCGACCAGGCGCTGCGTGCGCCGTTCGACGATCTCCTTCTCCAGCTTGAAGTTCGGAATGCCGTAGATCAGCAACCCGCCGGCCCGGTCGTAACGGTCATAGATCTCGACCTGAAAGCCGAGCTTGCGCAGTTCCTCGCCGGCCGCGAGACCCGCCGGGCCCGCGCCGATGATGCCGATGGATTCGGTCCGTTCCCGCGCGGGCACGATCGGGGTGATCCAGCCCATCTCCCAGGCGGTGTCGGTGATGTATTTCTCGACCGAGCCGATCGTCACCGTGCCGTGCCCGGACTGCTCGATGACGCAGTTGCCCTCGCACAGCCGGTCCTGCGGGCATATCCGGCCGCAGACCTCCGGCATGTTGTTGGTCGCGCTGGAGACCTCATAGGCCTCCTGCAGCCGGCCCTCGGCGGTCAGCTTCAGCCAGTCCGGGATGTTGTTCCCCAGGGGGCAATGGACCTGGCAGAACGGCACGCCGCACTGGCTGCACCGGCTCGCCTGTTCCTCGGCCTTGGCGGTCGCGAACTCCGCATAGATCTCGTTGAAGTCCTCACGCCGCACAGGGGCTTCGCGCTTGTCCGGCCCGTCATGGGGGACGGTCACGAAGCGCAGCATCTTGGTGGTCGCCATGGCCTCGGGTCCGTCGGCAAGGAAGGATGGGAGAGCGCTTATACGCGCCGGACCATGACCTGAAAAGCCCGGAAATGCGACTTAGGACACATATACTGTCTTATATTGATATGCGTGGTATAAAAGTTGAGAGAGATTCTCAAAGATCGCCAATATTTAGTGCCGGATCGGATACATTGGAATCTAACCCGCTGGCATGGCTCGCATCACAGCCTTACCAAAATCCCTGTTTCAGTTTCAGCCCAGCCGTGATTCTGTGCGGGCGGCCCTCCTGAGTCCCGGTTCCCATGTCCGACATCGTCCTCGCCATCATCCTCGGCATCGTCGAGGGGCTCACCGAATTCCTGCCGGTTTCCTCGACCGCCCACCTTCTGGTCGCGCAGGACATGCTGGGCTTCCACCCGCCGGGCGACGTCTTTCCCATCGTCATCCAGCTCGGCGCCATCCTCGCCGTCGTCGCGGTCTATTGGCGGAAATTCTGGGACGTCCTGGTGACGCTGCCGAGCTCGGCGGAGTCCCGCCATTTCGTGCTCGCCGTCCTCGTCGCCTTCATCCCCTCGGCGGTGGCCGGGCTGCTGCTGCACGGCTTCATCAAGCAGGTTCTCTTCGCGCCCGGCATCGCCCTGCCGGTCATCGCGACGACCCTGATCCTCGGCGGCATCTTCATCCTGATCTTCGAGCGCATCGCGCCGGTGCCCCGGCACCTCGACGCCGACCGCCTGCCGCTCTCCAAGGCGTTCCAGATCGGCCTCTGCCAGATCCTCGCCATCGTCCCCGGGGTTTCCCGCTCGGGTGCGACGATCCTCGGCGGCGAAATGCTGGGCGTCGAGCGCAAGGCCGCCGCCGCCTTCACCTTCTATCTCGCGGTCCCCACCATGCTGGGGGCGACCGTGCTCGACCTCTACAAGAACCGCGACGTCCTCGACGCCGCGGCGAGCACGGACATCCTGATCGGCTTTGTCGTCGCCTTTCTGGTCGCCTGGGTCGTGGTGCGCGGCTTCGTCGCCTTTGTCGGCAAGTATGGGCTGAAGCCCTTCGCCTGGTACCGCATCGCCGCCGGCATCGCGATCCTCGTCGCCCTCGCGCTCGGCGCCGCGTGAGCCGCGGGGCTTGACCGCCGGCGACATGATCGTGCCCCAATGCGGGCTGTAACTTCCCCCGTCATCCAGAAGGGAACGCCATGAAGCTCGTCCTCGCGACCGCCCTCATCGCCCTCGCCGCGACCGCATCGGCTCAGGAGGCCCGCCGCGCCGTGAACCCGCTCGCCATCCAGGGCCGGTGGCTCGGCACGCCCGGCGCCCTGCCGACGGAATGCACGGTCGACGGCTATATCGTTCTGTTCGGCACCAATGACGGCAAGAAGTTCCAGATGGGCGTTCAGCCGCGGACCGGCGGCGTTGCGCCGCTCAATCCCAAGAACACGATCTACAATGTGATCGAGCCCCCGGCCGGCGCACCCACGCGGCTCGAAATCTTCCTCGAAGCCGACGCCGACGGCCAGAAGCTTCGCATGGGCATCGACCAGACCGGCGGCTCGACGCTGGAGATCGTGCCCGCGGGCGCCGACGGCGCCTACGCCCAGACCTCGCTCTTCCTGCGCCGCTGTTCGTAAGGCGATGAAGAAGGCCGGGCCGCTTGCCGCCGCGCTGGCGGCGCTCTTCGTCGCCATCGCGACCTGGCTCGGTTTCGATCTCGACGGCCTGACGACGCCCCCGTCCGCGCCGCCGGCGACGACGGCCTCCACCGCACCGCCCGCCGCGACGCCGGCCAAGCCCGCCAAGCCGAACGCCCGCCCGGTCCCCGCCGGCGATTTCGACTATTACGTGCTCTCGCTCTCCTGGTCGCCCTCCTATTGCGAAACCGAGGCGACCGAGCGCGACCGTCTCCAATGCGGCGCGCGGCCCTTCGGCTTCATCGTGCATGGACTCTGGCCGCAGAACGAGCGCGGCTATCCCGAGGACTGCCCGACCGACAATCCCCGTGTGCCCGATGCGCTCATCGACGAGATGCTCGACATCATGCCCTCGCGCGGCCTGATCGGCCATGAATGGCGCAGCCATGGCGCCTGCACGGGGCTGTCACAGGAAGACTATTTCGCCGCCGTCCGCACCGCGTGGGAGAGGGTCACCATCCCTCCGCGCTTCCAGCAGCCGGAGGCAAAGACCGTGCTTTCGCCGCGCGACGTCATCGGCGAATTCCTGCGCGCCAATCCCGAACTCCGCCCCGATGCGATGGCGGTGACGTGCGACGGCAACCGGCTCGACGAAGTCCGCATCTGCATGAGCCGCGACTTCGCGTTCCAGCCCTGCGGCCCGCAAGCCGCCCGCTCGCAATGCCGCCGCGACCGCGTCGACATCCCCGCCCCCGAAGGTTCCCGATGACCGAGATCAAGCCTTGGCGCGTCCTCTCCTCGAAGACGCTTTACGAAGACCCCTGGGTGCGCGTCCGCGGCGATGAATGCGAGACCGCCTCCGGCCATGTCCTCGGCGCCTATCACGTCTTCGAATATCGCGACTGGACCCATGTCGTCGCCATCGACGCCAAGGATCACATCATCCTCGTGCGCCAGTACCGCCACGGCTATGGCGGCCTGTCGCTGGAACTGCCCGGCGGCATGATGGATGCGACCGACGCGGATGCCGCCGCGGCCGCGGCGCGCGAGCTGGAGGAGGAGACCGGCTATCGCGCCCCGTCGATCCGCCATATCGCGGCGCTCTCGCCCAATCCCGCGACCCACGCTAACCGTCTCCATGTCTCGCTGGCGGAGGGCGTCACCCCGACCGGCGCCCAGCATCTCGACGGCTCGGAAGCCATCGAGATCGTCCGCATGCCCATCGCCGAGGCGGTCGAAATCGCCCTCACCGGCGGCATGATCCAGGCCATGCATGTCGGCCTGCTGATGATCGGGCTGAAGGCCGCCGGGCGTTAAGCCTGCGACCGCGCCGCCGCTTTACAGCATTTGATAAAAATGCCCCTGTCCGCGCCAGGGGCCGGGGGAGACATCATGGCGCTGACGCAAAAACTGAACATCTACGAGACCTCGCTGGGTCAGGTCCTGCGCTTCCTGAAGCCGCGGCCGGCCACCATGACCGCGGCGCAGGACAAGCGCTTCGCCGACATGGATGCGGTGAAGCTGCAATACGAGATCAAGCTCAGCCAGGAGGCCTACACGGTCCTCCAGAGCAATCCGCTGCTGAAGCAGAAGATCCAGCTCGACATGATCGGCATCGGCCAGAAGATCGTGCGCGATCGGATCCTGCCGTTCATGGCGCCGACCCAGACCTACAATGTCGCCTTCAAGCTGCGCGTCGAGAACGCGCTGAAGCAGGGCGAGGCCGAGGTCAACGCACTCGTCGACGGCGTCCTCAAGCGCCACGCCGACATGAACCAGGCGTGGGGCAAATACTACAAGGGGATGCGTAAGGACCTGATCTTCATCGCGGTCGGCCTGACGCTGACGGCGGTGAGCGTCGGCCTCGCGCTGCCCACCGGCGGCGCCAGCATCACGCTCGCCATCGCCGCGGGCGTGAAGTCGATCGCCGGCGCGATCAACAAGCTCGCCGAATGCTGGCGCGACGCCGAGGAACAGCAGCAGCGCATCCACAAATCGTTGAACGTACTGCTCAGCGCCTATATGCGCAGCGTCAGCCAGGGCCGCACGATGCAGATCAGCGGCGCGGTGCTCGACACGATCGGTCTCCTACCGGCGCTCGAGGCGCTGCCCTTCGTCCGCCAGCAATTGCTGCCGAGCCTCTCGAAGATCAATGCCGACATGAGCACCTACAAGGGCAAGCTCGGCCACCTCTATGGGATCGCCAACCGGCTCGCCGCACAGCTGTTCGACGTGCTGGATCAGATCGACGAGTGGAAGAAGGCCCATCCCGGCCAGGAGATGCCGAAGATCGGGAAGCTGGAGAAGCACATCTCTGAACTGCTCGATTCCGGCGTGCTCAAGCTCGGCATGCGGCAGAGGCTGACGATCTCCGGCGCCTATCTCCGCTACGAAAAGGGCATGGCGGAATACGACAAGCTCACCCAGACCATCACGACGTTGAATGGCATCGAGACCAACCCGCGCGCCATCGCCATCATCAACATGGCGATCAAGGTGTTCGGCTCGCTGGCGCTGGCGGGCGGCGCCTACGGCGCCAGCCTGCAACTCGATACGCTCTCCGACAAGGCGGCGCTCGGCATCACCGTCATCAACGACGCGATCAGCACGGCCAACGACCTGAAGGACTTCGTCGAGACGATCAAGGGCGACGCCACGGATGCGCAGCTCCTGGCCGCGCTGACACAGGTCGAGTCCGCCTATGGCGCGCTGCCCGTCACGACGATCAGGCCGCCGCCGCCGGTCGGCGGCCGCATTGCGCGACCGCAAGGCATCGCGCCGCGGCCCGGCGGCCCGCCAAATCGCCTGGCGCCCACGCCGCCGCCACGGCCGCAGGGTCTCACCTCCTCGCCGCCGCCGCCGAACCGGCCGCCGCCGCCCCCGCCGCGCCGCATTCCCTGAGGCTCAGCCCGCGTTCAGCACCAGCGCGATCCCGACCAGCAGGATCGCGATGCCGATCAGCTCGCGCCGCTGCGGGCTTTCCTTGAAGAGGAAGCGCGACAGCATGACCGTCGCGAGAATCTCGACCAGCCCCAGCGTACGGACGTAAGCAACCTGCTGCAGCCCCAGCGCCCAGAACCAGCAGAGCGATCCGAGGCCGCCGACGATCCCGGCAAAGGCCGAGGCCTTCCACGCCCGCCCGATCGAAAGGAACGCGGTGCGCTCGCGGACCATCAGATAGAGGCCCATCACGACCACCTGGATCGTCAGCACCATCAGCAGGCCGACCACCGAGGCGGCGGCGATGTCGCCGTCATCCAGCGCCAGCACCGCGCCGCGCACCGCGACGCCGGAGACCGCCAGGCTCGCGCCCGAGAGCAGGCCATAGACCGCTGAAGGTTCGCCGAGGCCGTCGATCAGCGCGCGCAACGGCTTCTCGCTGCCCTTCGCGGCGATCAGCATGACCGCCAGCGTCGCGATGACGATGCCGGCCGCGGCGCCCCAGGTGACCGCCGCGCCCATCACGACGGCCTCGAAGATCGCGGCCTGAACCACGTCGGTCTTCGAATAGGCGACGCCGACGGCGAAGTTGCGGCTCTCCAGCGCCTTCAGCAGGAACCAGGTCCCGCCGATCTGGCTCATCGCGCCGGTCGCCGCCCAGGCGAGCCCGCCCAGCGTCGGAACCGGCAGCACCGCGCCGAAAGCGAAGGTGAGGATAAGCGCATAGGCGAGCGCGATCGGCAGCGCGAAGAGATAGCGCACATAGGTCGCCGCGTCGGTCGAGATCCGCCCGCTCAGCCATTTCTGTGCGGAGGTCCGCGCCGCCTGGAACGAGGCCGCGGCGACGGTCAGCGCAATCCAGGTCCAGTCGGGAACGCTCAGCTGGCGGCCGCCTCGAACTGGCCGGTCTTGCGGAAGCGCCACAGATAGGAGGGCACGATCGCCTCCGCCGCTTCCGGCACGATGCCCAGCGCCGCGAAACCCTGGGCGCCGTCGGCGACGATCGAATCGCCCTTCAGCAGGTCGACCTGGTCGGGCGTCAGCGGCGGATTGGGCAGCAGCGATGCGGGATAGGCCATCAGCTTGGCCGCGAAGAAGGGCAGGGGGATCAGCAGGCGCCGGCGCTGCGTCACCTTGACGATCAGCTCCATGATCTCGCGGAAGGTCAGCACTTCCGGCCCGCCCAGCTCGTAGGTCGCGCCGGCGGTCTGCGGCTCGGCCACCAGCTTCGCCACCGCCGCCGCGATATCGCCGACAAAGACCGGCTGGAACTTCGTCGCGCCGCCGCCGATAAGCGGCAGCGCCAGCGTGTAGCGCGCGAGATTGCCGAAGCGGTTGAAGAACTGGTCTTCCTGGCCGAACACGGTCGAGGGGCGCAGGATCACCGCCTCGGGGAACGCGTCCTTGACCGCAACCTCGCCCGCCGCCTTGGAACGGGCGTAGTGCGAGGCCGACTCTGCCGTCGCACCCAGCGCCGAGACATGGATGAGATGGGCGACGCCCGCCGCCTTGGCCGCCGCGGCGACCCGGGCCGCGCCTTCTTCGTGGATCACGTCGAAGCGTTTGCCGCCGAACCCGCCATGCATGATGCCCGCGAGATTGATGACCGCATCGGCGCCGCGCACCGCGGCCGCGACGCTGGCCTCGTCCAGGATATCCGCCTTGAAGGGCTGGACCTGGCCGACCATGCCCATGGGGCGCAGGAACTCGGCGAGCTGCGGCCGGCGCGACGTGGCGCGGATGCGCCAGCCGTCCTTGGCAAGCGCCCGCACGATATGCCGCCCCAGAAACCCGGAAGCGCCGAACACGGTAACGATGCGACCCGACATGATAACCCTCGCTTGGCGCCGGAATAACCCGTCCCGCGCTGCAGCGAAAGACCTATGGCATGTCCTCGACGGGGGCCTGGGCGACCTGGCTGGACCGGATGAGGTCGATCGCCGCCAGCACGTCGGCATGGCTGGTGAAGGCGTCCTCGCCGCGGGCGGCGATCCGCCCCTCCGGGGTCCTCAGCGCCCAGCGCCAGCCGCCGGTCTCGTCGCGATAGGTCAGGAACGTCCAGCTGTGCTCGGTGGGCGTCGCCTTCAGCAGCGCCGCGAAGGCGGTGTCGGGCGCGCGTTCCGCGGTTTCGGTCCGGCCCTCGCGCACCGGCGGCGCGCGCTCACGTCCGTGTCCCATAGAAATGCCTCCGGCGGGTTGGACGCACAGCATAGCCCCGTCCCGCCGCACCCGCTTGCGACCGACCGCCGCGCCGCCTAGGTCCAGAAATCCTCGACGAACCCGTCCCAATAGGTCGGCAGCTCGTCGAACCGGATGCTGGCGGGGCTGGAGCGCATCTGGCCCAGCGCCTTGTTGGTGGCGACGTTGATGATCTCCAGCCCGCTGGAATCGGTCAGCAGCTTGGCGATCTGCGGGCTCTTGGCCGGCGTCACGTGCTTGTCCTTGATGACCAGCGACGACTTGAATGTCTTGCGTTCCGGCTTGCCGTCCTTCCAGCGCAGCTCGATCTCGCGGTCGAGCTGCCACGAGCAGCCCTCGATCGGCTCGATCGTGCCGTCCTTATGCTTGAAGACGGCATAGGTGACGAAGAACGTCGAGGATTCGAAATTCCACAGATAGTTCTCGCGGCCCGTTTTGCCGTTGTAGAGATTGAGCGCGATGTTCGCGCGCGGCGTGTCGTTGAGCGAGGGGAAGAAGCTGGCCCCCTGCCGCGCGGTGTCTTCGTTGTTGTAGAACGGGCGGTTGACGCCGTCGGTCGCCTGCGAATTGGTCAGGCAGTCCAGCAGGAACTTGCCCGTCAGATTGCCGGTATAGGCATAGTCGACCATGCCCTCGGCACTGCGTTTGCCGGCATAGGTGGCGGTGTAGAAATTGATCTGCGCGAGCTGCATGTAGCGCACATCGACGCTCTGCAGATCGGCCGCGGGCACCCCCGTCGAGGCGAAGCGGCCATTGGCGCGGAAGGCCGCGACGGTCGGCGCCATCTTCTTGTCGACCATGCTCGACGCGCTCGTCACCGCGATGCCCTTGCCGTTGGGCTGCAGCGGATCGTCCTCGAAGCGCAGCGTGCCCGTGGCGTCCGCGACTTCGGGATTGACCTCGGCGGTCGTCAGCTTGATGCCGTTCTTCAGATTGACTGCCACGCGGCCCTCAATAGTTGGAGTTGCTGCGGAACGGCACCGGCTTGATCCGGTCCGCGGCTTCGCCGGCCTTCACCTCGGCGGGATCGCGGTCGTCGAAGCCGCCCAGGATTAGAAGTCCGTCCAGTTTGTGCAGCGTCAGCTTGCCTGCGATGCCGTCGGCGCTGAGCGCATTCTCGCTCTGGAACTGGCGCACCGCGCGGTCGGTCTCCGAACCGAAGATCCCGTCAAACCCCTCCGGCCCCGACGAGATCGTCAGGTCCATGCCGAGATCGGCCAGCCCCTCCTGCAGGGCGGCGATGCCATCGCCCTTGGCGCCCCTTGAGACAGGCGGGGCGTTGTTCGCGGCCTTCTGCAATTGCGCGTGACGGCCGAGACGCAGGGACAGCAGCATGGGGCAGACTCCGGTGAGCCGCATCCCTACGCCTCCATGGTGGCGGCGCTAAGGCACATTCGTCACAGAGGCGCGCGCGGCATCATCATGCCGCACCCAGCCGGACCCGCATTGACAACCAAGCTGCCGGGCCTTAGTCACCCGCCTCCGATCCGTGCCCAGATGGCGGAATTGGTAGACGCACTGCTTTCAGGTAGCAGCGCCGCGAGGCGTGGAGGTTCGAGTCCTCTTCTGGGCACCATTTAACCGATTGCCGCCGTTCGCCGGCAGTCGGCGGGTAAAAATCCAAAAATCCGCTGATTCTTCTGGCGATTGCGGTTGCCGGCGACCGCCGTCGTTGGCGTGTTGTCGTTAAACGCCAACAGCCTGACGCGCGGTTATCCCGGGGCTATTTCAGCTCCCGCCAGGTCCGTCCAGCTGCCGACGGTATCGACCACGCCGGCATGCGCCTGGAGCGTCCTATAGGACATGGCGTGCGGATTGACGGGTTTGCCGGCTTGATGCCGCGCTGCGGCGTCCAGCAATGTCCGGCGCAGACGCACGATGGCGGCGTCGCCTGAACAGAGCTGTTCCTTGGTGCGATCGGCGATCGGCCCCATGCTGACCTGGACGACGGTGTCCTCACTCAGCAGCCCGGCGCGGAAGCCCGAAAATGAGCCCGCCTTCATGGCCGCGCGATCCTGCCCCCAATGCGTCTCCGGTCCGCCGAGCGGGGGCACGAAATTGTCGAGATCCGCATGCTCAGGGCCCTGGATCTCGAGCACAGCGGGATCGATGGGGCCGTGAGCGTTCCAGAAGATGATCAGCCACCAGGTCGTGACGTCGTCGATAGGAACGAGGAATTGAAAACTTCCCATGCCCGGGCGGCTGGTCGGCGTGGAGGTATGGAACGGCAGAACGAATTCCGCACATCGCACGTCGGTCCGGCCGTCCGGCCGTTGCCGCAAGGCGCCGGCGCTGAAGCCATAGGGCTGGCTGACGAAACGAAATTCGGGAGCATGAACATCGCCGGTCGTTTTGAAAGCCGCGCCGAGATCGCCGATCCAGTCGCGATGCAGATAGGCGATGTGCGAGGAATCGAGCGTCGCCTCCAGCCCCTGCAGGTAGTTCACCGGAACCTTGGTGGCGCCCATGCTGATCTGGTGCTCGGCCAGATGCGTGAAGGGGAAATCGGGAAAGGGTGCGGGCGCACCGCCGCCCAGCCAGACCCACACGAGCCCTCCGGCCTCGCGCACGGGATAGTGGTTGACCTTGATCGTCTTGGCGAATTGCTCGGCCGCGATGGCTTGGGTCGGCGTTTCGATGGTTTCGCCGGAGACGTGGAAGCGCCAGCCGTGGAAAATACATTGGAGGGCGCAGTTTTCATTGCGCGCCAAGGCCAGTGAAACGCCACGATGCGGGCAGCGCTCGTCGAAGAAGCCCACCCGGCCGTCGGTCGCGCGGAAGGCGACGAAGTCATCCCCGAAGAGGCGCACCCGCTGTGGTGTGCCGTCGGCGATCAAGGTCCGACTAGTCGCGGCGGGAATCCAGTAGGTCGCGCGCATCATCCGGCCCATGGGCGCGTCGCCTTCGACGCGGGTCAGCAGTTCGTTTTCCCGGGTGGTCAGCATGTGGACCTCGTTTGTTTTGACGCTTCGCGCCCAACAAAAAAGACTCCAGCGGCGTGGAGTCAGTTTGGGAGGACGAATGCGATGGGGGCCATTTTCAGGTGAGGGTGCTTTAGCCGCTGCGCGGCATGCCTAACCCCCGCTGCGCGACAAGATCGAGTTGAAGCTCGTACGTGCCGGCGGCGATCGTCCCCGAAATCTGGCTGCGATAGAAATTGGCGATATACGGATCCCCGCCTGCCAGGCAGTCCGGCACGTAGGTGATCAGGAAGTTCATCAGATCCAGGCAGGCTTCCGCGCCGGTCAGGCGCTGTACATTGGGATCGACCGTGTCTTCGCCGGTGATGCGCTGATGAACGACGACATAAGTCAGCAACCGCGCCGCTTCGCATTTCGCGACAATTCGCCCCGCCCACGCGCGCACGATCGAATCGCTGAACCGTCCTTCGCGCTTCAGTTGCGCGACCGTTGCATCAAGGACCATGCGGGCCCGGTGATAGCGGGGCACGCCGACGCGTTCATAGCTGAGCGCGTAGCGGATGACGTTCCAGCCCTTGCCTTCCTCGCCGATCAAGGCCGATTCCGGCACCTCCACATCGTCGAAATAGACCTCGTTCAGATGGCCTTCCTCGACGAGACCGGGGAAGGGCACGACTTTGACGCCCGGCGAATTCATCGGCACCAGGAAGCACGAAATGGATTTGCGCTCCTGGCCGGTGCGCGCCAGCAGGAAGATCCAGTCCGCGCGCCGCGCATAGGACGTCCAGATCTTCATCCCGTTGATCTTGTATCCGCCGGCGGTGCGCTCGGCCTTGGTCTTCAGCGCCGCGAGATCGGTGCCGGCCTGCGGTTCGGAAAAGCCCTGCGCCCACACGACCGTGCCGGTCGAGATGCGCTTGAGATGCTCATCTTGCTGTGCGGGCGTGCCGAACCGCATGAGCGCCGGGCCGATCCAGTTGACGCCCATATATTGGGGGCCGCGCGGCTCGTTCCAGCTCCACATCTCTTCCGACAGGATGAACTGCTGCCAGGGGTCGCCGTCTGCGCCCCCAAACCGCCGGGGCCACTGGGGCACCAGCAGGCCCTCATCAGCCAGCTTCTTGCAAAAGCTGCGAGAGAAATCGATCTGCTCATTGGTGCCGACGCCGTGGGCGTAGTTCTCGAACCAATCGGCCGGCAGTTCGCGCTCGATGAAACCGCGGACGCGCGCGCGATACGCTCGGTGTTCGTCCGTCCACGCGAACTCCATCGGACATCTCCCTGCCGCGGACGTTGGGTGTGAACGCTTCTTGACGAGCGAGTCCGGGCCTCTGCCCGTCTAATGACGGCGATCGCAAAGATCGTTATCCAAATCGCCTGCACTCATATCGATTCAGATATTCGTGGATCTGCGATCAGGAGCCGGATGAACCGCAGCTAAGGGGGCGCGTCGAACCCGCTTGTGTCCGAAAACTGGTCCGCGAGATTCCAGACCCAGTCGACGATCGGCGAATGGTTCGACCTCAATTTGACCATGTAGACCTTGAGGTCGAGATCGCCGCCTACGATCGGGCGAAATGCCATGCCGATATCGGCCTTGACCGGCAGCGAGTCCTGGTTCGACCACAGATGGACCACGGTCGCGATCCGGCGATGCGCCGCAAAGTGGATGAGCGCGCTGACGTGGTCTTCCTGGGCTTCGACCAGCACGGCACCGGCGTCGCGGATCGAGGCATACCAGGCGTCGAAGAACTGCATGCCGATGGTGCGCGGATAGATCGCGATCGACTTGCCCTTCACCTTTCCAACTGGAATGGAGTCGAGCTTGGCGAAGGGATCGTTCTGCGGAAAGACGAGGACCGCGCGGGCACGCGCGAAGGGTTTGGCGACAAGGTCCGATGTTTCAAACGGCGCGGTCACGAGTGCCAGGTCGAGCGTGCCGGCCCTCAGGTGGTTGAGGATGCTGGGCGTTCTCGCCCCGTTGATCTCGATCTGAAGATTGGGGCGCCGTTCCGACAGCTCCCGAATGAGCGTGTTTCGCTCGGGAATATCGACCTGATAGCGCGGCGAGCCGAGCCGCAGCCGCGATCGCTTCTCGCCGCGCACCCGCCAGACCGCCTCGTCGAATTCTCGTAACGCCGTCGAGACCGCCGCCGCCTTGTCGAAGACGACTTTCCCCTCAGGCGTTAGGGCGACGGACCGATGCGCGCGGGTGAACAGCGCGAAGCCAAGCTGGTCTTCAAGCTTCTTGATAAGCAGCGAAAGGCGCGGCTGCGAGATGCCTAGTTGGTGAGCGGCCTTGGTGAATGACTGCGTGCGGCCAGCTTCGAGTAGCGGGGCAAGAAGCTTTGGGTCGATCGGCATGGCAAGCAAATTACCATATCCAAACGGATATGCAAATTTGCGTTATGGATCACGACGCCTAGGCGGCATCGCGATAGTCAATCACCGCGACGAGAAGCATTGGGCAGATAAGCCCAAGCGCCGTCGAGGAAACATATGGGATCGAAAGTCGCCAACTGACTGCGGGCTCGCAAATGTGTGCGTGGGTTCGAATGCCGAGCGATCAGCCCGGTACCGGAACCCTGTCCACAAAAACGGAGCCGCGAGACGTCGCGTCACTTCCGATCTCAGGCAACGCCGGCAGGGACGTCTATGGAATTCGCCTGGAGCAATGAGCAGGACGCCTATAGGCGGCGGGTAAGTTCGTTCATCGAGCGGACCCTGCCCAAGGACTGGTGGACGAATTACGCTCACGGCATCGGCACAGATGCGCAGTTGTTCTATTCGAAGATCTTCTGCCCTGCGCTCGCTGAAGAAGGTCTGCTCGTCCCCCAATGGCCGAAGGAATATGGGGGCGCCGATGGCAACCCTTGGCAGCAGTTCATCCTGGCCGAGGAGATGTGGAGCTGGAACGAACCGCGCGGCGGCCAGTACATGGGGGTCAACTGGATCGGCCCCGCGCTCATGCGTTACGGGACGCAGGCGCAGAAGGACGAGCACCTGACGCGGATCGCCTCGGGCAACGTCACCTGGTCCCAAGGGTTTTCGGAGCCGCAGGCCGGTACGGATCTGGCCGCGCTCAAGACCCGTGCCGAGCGCACGAATAGCGGCTTCAAGATTAACGGCATGAAGATCTGGACGTCCTACGCGCGACGGGCCGATTGGATTTTCCTGCTCGCCCGGACAGGCCCCGAGCGCAAATCGATCTCCTGCTTCTTAGTGCCGATGACCTCGCCCGGCATCAAGGTCGTGCCGTTTCCCGGCCTTGTCGAAGAAGGCCACCTGAACGAGGTCTATTTCGACGATGTCGAAGTGCCGGAATCCGCATTGGTCGGTGAGGAGAGCAAGGGCTGGGATGTCATCCGGCATGCGCTCAACTACGAACGCGTCGGCCTTCCGCGCTATCACTGGGCGCGCCGGACCCTGGATACCGCGGTCGCGCAGTTGAAGAAGGAAGGCCGCTTCAGCGATCCGATCGTCCGTGCTGCCGCGGGCCGCATTGTCGCCAAATGCGAAGCGGCCCGGCTGCTCACCTATCTCGTCGTCCACCAGCGGATCACTGGCGAGGACACGGTCGATCCCAATGTGCAGCGTCTGACGGCCGCAGAAGCCTGCCTCGATCTCATGAGCTTCCTGATGGAGTACACGCCCGATTGCCTCGCGGGCGGCGACCCCATGCTCGAAAATTTCTACCGTAGCCAGATCGCCGCGACGATCGCCGCGGGCACCTACGAACTTCAGCTCGATCTCATTGCACAGCGCGGGCTCGGCCTGCCACGGGGGCACTGACATGCATCTCGACTTCACCGAAGACCAGAAAGCGCTGCTCGCCAGTCTCGAGGCGATCGTCGAAGACCACCTGGCACCGCCCACCGAAGATCGGCGCGGCCGCTATCACTACTCTCAGTCTCTCGACGCGAAGCTGGTGAGCAACGGTTTTCTCGACGCGATCCGCACGCCCGGCATGGGCGCGGTCGAGGCCGCGATGGTGATCGAGGAGGTCTCGCGCTCGCCATCCGTCGTCGAAGTCAGCGCGTCCGCTCTCGTCGCGCCGCACCTGCTGGACGAGGCGCTGCCGCGCCCCATCGTGCTGGCGAGCGGGGACCTCTCCAAGGCGCAGCGCTTTCTGCCTGTCGCCAAGACGGTGATCTACAATGCGGGCGACAAGGTTCTCGTCTTTGCCGTCGACCAGGCCAATGTGGAAACGATCGACAGCATCTATGCCTATCCGATGGGTCGTTTCAAAACCCTGCCCAATCTCGCTTCGGCCCGCGTGATTGGCGGCCCGGATGCCGTCGCCAAACTTCACCAGTGGTGGCGTGTTGCGCTGGCCGCCGAATGCGCCGGCGCGATGAAGAGCGCGGTCGATTTCGTTGTCGACTACACCAAGCAGCGCAAGCTCTTCAACACGACGATCGCCTCGTTCCAGGCGGTACAACATCGCCTTGCGCACGCCCACCGCATCGCCCGTGGCCTGCACTTCCTGGTGATGAAGGCGGCCTGGAGCGGCGACGCCTTCGACGCGAACCAGGCTGCGTCATTCGCCCAGCAACACATCCAGCAACTCGTTTTCGATCTCCACCAGTTCAATGGCGGGATGGGGGTCACCAACGAGAACCTGTTGCATTTCTGGACCTACCGCTTCCGTGCGCTGCAGCCCGAAGTGGGTGGGGCCAACGCGGCAGCGCTCGAAACCGCTGATCTGCTCTGGGGCAGCGCCGCCTGAAACTACCACTGACAACAAGATAACCGCCAAAAATGCGCGGGGAGGGAAATATGAAGTCCTTGGATCTGAAATGGCATTTGCTCCAGAGCGTCGCTTTTGCAGCGGTTCTGGTTGCGCCGGCCTACGCCCAGTCGGGAACGACCACACCGGCCGAACCTGCTACGGAGCAAAGCGACGGCAGCGAAGAGGTCGTCGTGACCGCGCGCCGGGTGACCGAACGCGCGCAGGACGTTCCGCTGTCGGTTTCGACGCTGACGCCGGACCAGATCGGTAAGGGCGGTCAGCCGAGCGTTGAATCGCTTAGCAACGCCGCGCCAACGGTAAAGATCTTCAAGACCGTGAACCAGACCGGCTCTTACGCGGTCTACATCCGCGGTCTTGGCCGCGACAACGGCAACTTCAACGTCGAGGCGCCCGTCGCGTTCTATGTCGATGACGTACTCTATCCCTATCAAGTCGGGCCGGTCTTGGACGTTGGCGGCATATCGCGAATCGAAGTCCTGCGCGGCCCGCAAGGCACGCTCTATGGCCGTAGCGCGACCGTTGGCGCGGTCAAGTACATCACCACACGTCCCGATCTCGACAAAGAAGCCATTGAAGGTGCCGTCACCGTCGGCAGCTATGGGCGGGCGGAGGTAACGGCGGGTGTTAGCGAACCGATCATCGAGGGCAAGGCCGCGGTCCGTCTCGATGCGGGCTACCGCCTGTATGACGGTTATATTGAGGACCGTCGTCGCAACGTCACCGTCAATGGGACAAACGGTTATGGCGCCCGGCTCTCGATCAACTATCAGATCAACGAGAACCTGAACCTCTATGCCGCCCTTGACGGCCGGCACGATCGCGACGAGCCCAATATCGCGACGGCGCAGGTGTTGACTGGCACGACCATCACGCCGCGCTTCGGCAGCGACTATATCGCCGAGACGAACGCAACAGACCCGCTTCTGAATCAGCTCGATGCCGGCGGCGGCACGTTCCAGCTCAAATATGACTGGGACAATGTGACGTTGAAGTCGGTCACCGCCTATCGCGGCTTCAGCCTGTTGTACTCGAACGATGTCGTCGCTCGTGCGGACGTCGCCTATAGTGGCACGGTCAGCGACGTGAACGACCGAACCTTCACGCAGGAGTTCCAGGCGACAGGTTCGTTGTTCGACGATCGCGTCACGTTTGTCGGCGGCCTGTTCTACCTGGACAGCAGCAGCGACGCCGTCGTTAATCAGCCCGGTCTGGCGACAAGACCCACTTACACCACCCATCAGGATGCGAGAACGCTCGCGGCCTATCTCGACGTGACGGCCCACATCTTTGCAGGCCTCTCGCTGTCTGCGGGCGTGCGCTATGACGACGACCAAAAGGAGGCAACCCAGCGGACCGTCTCGACTGCGCTCGACTTTACCAAGAGTGCTGAGGCCGGTTGGGATTCGACGACTTGGCGAGTCGGCGCGGAGTACAAGTTCACCGACAACTTCATGATCTATGGCAGCATGTCGACGGGCTATAAAAGCGGTGCTCTCAATTCGCTCACGCCCTCAGTCGTCGGTGCGGCTGGCATCTTCGTGCCGCCGGAGCATGTCGATAACACCGAAATCGGCTTTAAAAGTCAGTGGTGGGACAACAGGATTACCCTAAACGTTGATTACTTCTGGGCCAGCTACAAGGACCAGACGTCAGCCATCCTTGATGCCAAGCTCGCGACGCTGCTCATCGCAGCGGATGCCGATGTCGAGGGCGTCGAGGTGGAATTCCGCCTGCGGCCGACAGAGAACTGGAGCATCTCCGGCAACCTCGCCTCGATGGAGGGGAAGTATGTCAACATCGATCCCCTGAACGTCACCTTGGCGACGCTCGCCGACAAGACGCCCAAGCACGTGCCGAAGCTGACCTACTCGATCAATACCGACTACACGTTCGACAACGTCATCCAGGAAGGCTCATCGCTCAGGTTGAGCGCCAGCTATAACTACATCTCCAAGACGTATGAGTGCCTCAACCATCATCCCTCCTGTGTCTCCGAGCCCTACGGCCTGACGGATATCAGTGCCTCCTATCTCTTCCCCGACGGCCATTCCGAAATCATTATCGCCGGGACTAATGTGGGCGATGTCGATTACTTCAAGGTCGCCTCGCAGACTCCGGTACGCTGGATCGCCGCGCCCGCCGAGTTCATGCTGACCTTCCGCTATCGGAACTAAGGTGGCGGAAGCGAAATCAGAGGGGTCACTTGAGATGCAGCCGAGCGGACGAAGCAGTTCGATCAGCTCGGCGACGTGGATGTTGATCGTCCTGACGGCGATCAATGTCTGCAACGCCATGGACCGCACGCTCATCTCGGTCCTGCTGCCAAACATCAAGAATGAGCTGCATATCTCGGACTCGCAGATCGGCTTCCTCACGGGAGCCGCCTTCGCGCTGTTCTACGCCTCACTCGGCCTGCCGCTCGGCTGGCTGGCGGAGCGGGTAAACCGGACGCGACTGATCTCGGTCGCGCTCGTCACCTGGAGCGCGATGACGGCCGCCTCAGGCTTCGCCACCAGTTTCTTGGCGCTGATGGCGCTGCGCGTCGGCGTCGCGGTGGGCGAGGCGGGCGGTTCACCGCCGTCCTACGGCATGATCGCGGATTCCTTCGCGCGCACCAATCGTACCTTCGCGATGGCCGTCTTCACCTCTGCCGGCGCCATTGGAGGTTTTCTCGCGCTGTTCGTGGGCGGGTGGATCGATCAGTTCTGGGGCTGGCGCGTCGCCTTCTTCGCCGCTGGCGCCTTTGGCCTCGCGCTGCTGCCGTTCATCCTGTTGACCGTCCGCGACCCTCAGCGCGGCCATTCCGACGGTAACACCGGCGTGCAGGTACAGGTCACGGTCCGCAATGCCGCTGCTCGCCTGTCGTCCAGCCGGGCCTTCAAGCATCTAGTGATCGGCGGAACGCTTTCGGCGTTCGTGGTCTACAGCCTCGCCATCTGGCTGCCGTCCTTCCTGTCGCGATCATTCGCATTGAAGTCGGGCGAGATCGGCACCTGGCTCGGACTGATCACGCTCTTCACCGGCCTCATGGGAACCTTCTCGGGCGGCGAGCTTGCCCGGCGCATGGGCGCACGAAACCTGGCCTGGTGGGGCTGGACGCCGGTCATCGGCTTCTCGATCGCCGGGCCTGCGACGGTGCTCGCGATCATGAGCTACGATCTCTATGTCTGTCTCGCGGCGCTGGCGCTCTCCCATTTCGGCGTTTGCTTCTACATGGGCCCGCTCTTCGCCTCGGTCGGCACGATTGTCCCGCCCGGCATGCGGTCGATCGCGTCCTCGGCGCTGCTCTTCGTCCAGATGATCCTCGGCCTTGGCCTCGGCCCCCTGCTCACCGGCATGGTCAGCGACGCCGCGACCAAGTCCTTCGGCGTGGAAGCCCTGCGCTACGCGCTCCTCCTGCCCACGGCCGCGATGGTCTGGGCGGCCTTCCACTATTGGATGGCGGCCCGGACGATCGGCGAGGAATCCGCTTCCGCTATCGGCGACGCGCCATACGCACCCAACGTCATCCAAAAAGAGCAACCGGCATGAGCATTGTCGAAGCCCCGCTGATCTATCACACGGCACCGGACGGCCGCAGCTGGTACGAGCTCGGTCTCTACAGTGCCGATACCCTCGGCCGTCGCATCGAGCGCAACGTCGCGGCCTGGCCGGACACGACGCTGCTTTATCTCTCCAAGACCCGTGGCTACCGCACCACGCTCGGCGCCGCGGTCGCCGAGAGCCAGCGCATCGCGTCCGCCTTTCTCGATCTCGGCGTCAAACGCGGCGAACGCATCGCCGTCATGCTGCCGAGCTGGCACGAATGTCTGATGTGTTATCTCGCCGGTCTTCATGCCGGTTTCATCATCGTGCCGATGGTGACGATCTTCGGCGTGCGCGAAGTCAGCTTCATCATGAAGAACTGCAACGCCCGCGTCCTGGTCTGCCCGGGCGTGTGGAAGGGCAAAGACTTCCGCCCGATCGCGCACGAAATGCTCGACGCCGGCCTCGCCGACAAGGTCGTGATGGTCGACGACGACGTCATTGATCCGCGCTTCGAAAGCTGGACGGATTTCGCCGCCCGCGGCAAGGCGCCGGCCGAGCACGGCCCTAACCGCCCGGACGATGTCTGCTTCATTCTCTATACGTCAGGCACGACGGCGGACCCCAAGGGCGCCCGCCACACCCACAATACGCTGGGCGCGGAGTGGGAATCCGATTGCTATACGGGCGAGGATCACCCGGTCGGACTGAATATGATGCCGGCTGGTCATACCGCCGGTCTGCTGGCGATGGTTCGGCCCTTCTTCACGGGGGAGGAAGCCTATGTGATGGACGAGTGGGACCGCGACGTCGCGGTAGAAGCGATCGCGACCTACAAGGTCACGCGCTCCGGCGGCACGCCCTTCCACCTGGCGGGCATGATCGAGTCCGCCGACGCCAAGCATCTCAGCCTCGCGTCGCTGCAGACCTACATCATCGGCGCGACCAACGTGACGCCTGCTTTGGTGGAGGCCGGCCTCGAGCGCGGCGCCAAGAGCTGCCGCTGCTACGGCTCGACCGAGCATCCGACCATCAGCGCCGCCAAGACCGCCGATCCCGACCGCCAGCGCGCCTTCACCGATGGCCGCCTGCTGCGCGGCATCACCGTCCGGCTCGTCGACGACGACGGCAAGGATGTCGCGCCGGGCGAGGAGGGCGAGATCTGGTCGAACGGGCCCGAGCTGATCGTCGGCTATACTGATCCGGTCAAGAACGCCGACTCTTTCGTCGACAATATCTGGTTCAAGACGGGCGATGTCGGCCGGCTCGACAAGGACGGCTATCTCTCGATCACCGACCGCAAGAAGGACATCATCATCCGTGGCGGCGAGAACATCTCGTCACGCGAGGTGGAAGAAGCGCTCTTCCAGCATCCCGCGGTCAGCGAAGTCGCCGTCGTGCCGCTGCCCGACAAGGTGATGGGCGAGAAGGTCCTGGCCTTCATCGTGCTGAACGACGGCGCCAAATCGTTCACCGTCGCCGATGCGCTGACCTATTTTCAGCAGATCGGCATGGCCAAGCAGAAGACGCCGGAGCGGGTCGAGATCATCGGCGAAATGCCGCGCACGCCGATCGGCAAGATCCGCAAGCAGGATCTCAAGGCGATCGCGAAAAAATTCGTGGCCTGACGCCGCGATCGATACCCGCATATTTTTGAAAGGCAGTCGGCATGTCCGCGATCGAAGACCGTGACGACATCGAGTGGGAAAACGGCCGGATCACCGATCAGGCGCTGGTGGAGATGCGTTCCTGGTTGAACAAGCCGCGTCCCGTCCCGCATTGGAATTCGGAAGTGACTAAGGACAATGTCTGGCACTTTGCGCTCGGCGTCGGTGACGACAATCCGCTGTGGTGGGACGAGGATTATGCCAAGGCCTCGCCGCAAGGTGCGATCACGCCGCCGCCGACCTATCTTTACAGCCACACCAACGGCCCGCGCCTGCAGCCCGAACACGGCCGCGCCTCGACGGAATTCCTGCTGCCCGGCGTGCTTGGCCTCTGGGCGGGCGAGCGCTGGAAATGGCACCGCCAGGTTCAGCTTGGCGAGAAAATTCACGCCACCACCGAACTCGTCGAAGTGACCGTGAACGAAGGCGGCCAGTTCGGTGGGCGTTCGGTTACGCAGGTCGAGCGCATGCCGCTCATTACCGATACCGGCGAGACGGTCGCGGAAATCTGGCACACGATCAAACGCTTCGAGCGCGCCGCGACCCGCTCCAAGAGCACCTATCTCGATCGCCCGCTTGCCAAATACACCGACGCGGACCGCGAGCGCTTCGAACAGCACTATATCAACGAGGCCAAGGCGCTCCGCCGCGGTGCCGAGCCCCGTTATGTCGAGGACGTGCGCCAGGGGGACAAGCTCGGTCCGATGCTCAAGGGCCCTCTAACCGTCAACAACATCATCGGTTTCCTGCTGGGCTGGGGTAGCGGTCTGAATGCGACCAACCGCATGGCCTATTCGCTCCTCAACCTGCACCCCGGCATCCGCATGGTGCATCCCGACTCCGGCGTGACCGACAATTACGAGTCGCCGCACTGGGACGCCGCCTATGCGCGCCTCAGCGGCCTGCCCGGCGGCTACGACTTCGGCTCGCAGCGGTTCTCCTGGTTTGCGCATCTGCTCACCGACTGGATGGGCGATCACGGCGCGCTGACCGAGCTCGAATTCCGCCTGCTGAAGCCGAACATCATCAACGACGTCACCTGGCTGACCGGCGAAATCGCCAAGGTCGACGAAGAGGCCGGAACCGTTGTCGTCGACATCACGGCGACCAATCAGCTCGACCAGGTGACCGCACGCGGCCGAGGAACCGTCAAGCTGCCGAAGAAGGGTCGCTGACATGGGGACGAAGCGCTGGAAGAACCGGCCGGAAGGCTCCAACTGGGGGGAGTTTGGCGACGATGACGAGATCGGCCGCCTCAACCTCATCACGCCGCAGGCCGTGAGGCGCGGTGTCGCGGAAGTGCAGGACGGTCTCGCCTTTTGCCTCAGCCTGCCGCTCAACCTTCCGGGCGGCGGCACCAACCCGAACCGTTCCGGGCCGAAGCTCTTCGCGACCGGTCCCCACGATCACCCGCACATGAACCACGAGATGGCACACGACTATCCAGGCGCCGTCGATATCCTGTGCGACGACGCCGTCACCATGTCGCTGCAATATTCCACCCAATGGGATGGCCTGTGCCACATGGGCTACCGCTTTGATGCCGACGACGATGGCGAGGCGGAGATCGTCTACTACAACGGCTGGCGCGCCGGCGTTGACGTTCATCAGCACGGCGATGGCGGGGCACAGAAGCTCGGCATCGAGACTTACGCCGCCGCCTGTATCCAGACCCGTGGCGTGCTCATCGACTTCAACCGTCATTTCGGCCCTGGTCGCCGCTCCGTCAGTTACGCCGACCTTATGCATGTGCTGGATGCCGACAAGCTCGAGATCAAATCGGGCGACATCATCTGCCTCCACACCGGCTACGCCCAGACGATCTACGACATGGCGGGCCACCCAGACGGCAAGGTGCTGCGCGGTCTCGGCGCCGAACTCGATGGCCGTGACGGCGAATTGCTGAACTGGATTTCCCGTTCGGGCATCGCTGCGATCGCCGCCGACACGGTCGCGGTTGAAACCTTCCGCCGGCCCAAGGACGGCGAGACGACGACGCTGATGCCGCTGCACGAGCACTGCCTTTTCAAGCTTGGCCTGCCGCTCGCCGAATACTGGTGGCTGACCCCGCTCGCCGAGGCGCTCCGCGCGCGAAACCGCCATACCTTCCTGCTAACCGCGCCGCCCTTGCGCCTGCCGGGTGCAGTCGGCTCGCCCGTTTCGCCCGTCGCGACGATCTAGCACGATGGCCGCGCTCCAAGCCGTCGCCCCGATGCTGCCGCCGGATTGCATGGCCGGCACGCGGGTGCTCGTCACGGGCGGCGGCACGGGGCTCGGTCTCGGGATGGCGCTCGCTTTCGCGCGGCTTGGCGCGCATGTCGTTCTCGCCAGCCGGAACGCGGACAACCGGGCCAAGGGTCTTGCGGCCTTCACGGTTAAAGGCCTGACCGGCGCGGAGGTCTTTCTCGACACGCTCCAGCCGGAGACCATCGAGTCGGCGTTCGCCGCGCACGGCCCCTTCGACATCCTCGTCAACAACGCCGCCGCGAACTTCTACGCCCCCGCGGAAACGCTCAGTGCTAATGGCTGGAGCACGATTGTCGACCGCGTTCTGAAGGGCTCGTTCGCCTGCGCTCAGGTCTTCGCGCGCCAGGCGCTGGCTGCGCGCCGGCCGGGCGCGATCCTCAACATCGTCTCCGGGCCTGGCCTCGACGGCGGTCCCGGCGTCGCGGCCAGCGCCGCCGCCAAGGCCGGCCTCATCAATCTCACGAAGTCCCTCGCCGTCGAATGGGCGCGCGACGGCATTCGCGTGAACGCGCTCTGCCCCGGCATTTTTCCCCATGACGACGACTCGCCGGAGGCAAAAGACGGCCGGGTCCACTTCACGGAAACCATCGGCGATACGATCCCGCTCGGCCGGGTAGGGCAGATCCACGAGGCCGCCTGGCTCGCCACTTATCTCTGCTCGTCCTACGCCGCCTATATGACTGGCCATGTCGCCGTGCTCGATGGCGGCGCTCGCCTGCCGCGCTCGACCGCCCTGCGGCAGCCCTTCCACCCCGTGCGTGACGGTCTGCCGACGCGAAACCAGGCGGACGCCGCGCCGCGACACGCCCCACAGAAATGCAAATGAGGACCGCCGATGACCACCGGCAATGACTGGATGTACGGCAAGATCACCGACGAAGCGCTCGCGGTTCTCCGCTCGCGCATCGGCAATCGCTCGGAGATGAGCCCGCCATCCGATCCCTATACGCGGACATCGATCATCCGCTTCATCGCCTCGGTCGGCGACGACAACCCGCTCTTCTGGGACGAAGACTACGCGTCGAAGACCCGCTGGAAGGGCGTTATCGCGCCGCCGCGCATGCTGCTGGAGGGCTGGTCGGAAACCCCGCGCTCTGTCATCGAACCCATCGACGCCGGCAAAGTCACCTTCATGGGCGAGGACGTCCTGAAGGGCGTTTTTGCGATGATCTCCGGCACCCGTATCGTCTTTGAACAGCCCGTGCGCATCGGCGACCAGTTGCGATCGCAGGCAGGCCCTCACGACGTGATCGAACGGAAAAGCTCAATGGCGGGACGGTCGATCGAGCTCGTCAACAAGTTGGTTTATTTCAACCAGCGCGACGAGGTGGTGGCGACCGTCTACCAGTCGATCATCCGCATGGAACGCGGCGGGGCGCGCGAGAACCGCAAATACCTCGACATCCCGCCCGCGCGCTACACGTCGGAGGAGATGGAGGCGCTCTCCGCCCACTATCGTAAGGAGGCCGAACAGCGCCGCGGCGCGACGGCGCGCTACTGGCAGGATACCGAAGTCGGAGAAGCGCTGATCAAGATCGCCAAGGGGCCGCTGACGGTCACGGATATCGCGGCGTTCTTCATGGGCAAGGCCGATATCTACTACACCAACCGCGTAAAGCACCTCGAACTGCTCGCCAATCCCTCTGCTCGCCTCGTCAATGCCGAGAGCAATGTCGAGGACAACTGGGTCGCCGCGCATTGGGACGACTATTTCGCGCGCCAGAGCGGCATCCCCCGCGCCTATGACGAAGGCCCGATGCGCTATGACGACATGGTGCACCTCGTCACCGACTGGATGGGCGACGACGCGATCTTGCGCGAAATCTCGGTCCAGCTCCGCGCCCCCAACCTTGTCGGCGATCTCAGCTGGTGCACGGGCAAGGTGACGGGCAAGCGCGTTGAGAACGGCCGCCATCTCGTCGATCTCGAACTCTGGATCGACAACCAGCGCGGCGAACGCACGACGCGCGGCACGGCCGTCGTCGAATTGCTCTCACGGTAGCCGTCGAGAGACAAGGGCAAGGGCGAAACCGATACGCCTGGTCGGTCGGATAGCGCGTCTGGAGACGGCGGATACATTCACCTATGATCGCGCAGCCGTCATAGCCGCCGCCTGCAAAGCCTTCGAGGACTCGCAATGGACATCAGCCTTTCAGGGCGCGTCGCGCTCATCACCGGCGGCAGCAAGGGCCTCGGCCTGGCGACGGCCAAGGCATTTGCGGCGGCGGGCGCCGATGTCGCGATCGTCGCGCGCGATGCCGCCGGGTTGAAGGCGGCCGCTGAAGACATCTCGGCGGTCGGCCAAGGCCGCGTCGTGACGGCGGCGTGCGACGTGGCGACGGATGCGGGCGTCACCAGCGGCTACAATGAGGTCATGACGGCGCTTGGCCGCATCGACATCCTCGTGAACAATGCCGGCGTGTCGATGTCGGGACCGTTCGAGACGGTCACCGATGCGATGTGGCAGCAGGATCTGGATCTCAAGCTGTTCGCGGCGATCCGCTTTGCCCGGCTGGTCTGGCCGCAAATGCAGGAACGCCGCTGGGGCAGGGTGATCAACGTCCTCGCCACCGCCGCCAAGACGCCGTCTGCGCGGTCGGCGCCGACCTCGGTGTCGCGTGCGGCCGGGATGGCGCTCACCAAAGTGCTGGCCGGCGAAGGCGCGCCGCACAATGTCCTCGTCAACGCACTGCTCGTCGGATTGATCGAGAGCGACCAATGGGTGCGGATGGCCGAGCGGTCCGCAAAACCGATCGACGAGGTGCTCCAGGATCTGGGCAAGCGTGCGCCCCTGGGACGTGTCGGGCGGGCCGAGGAATTTGCCTCCGCTGCGCTGTTCCTGGCGTCCGAAGCGTCCTCCTACATCACGGGAACCGCGATCAATGTCGATGGCGGCCTGTCGCCTGCGGTCTGACCTCGTCAGTCTGGCTCGCAGATAAGCCGGTAGCGATCCTGGTCGGCGCAGCGCCATTTTCCGGCCGGTCTCTTAGACCTTTGGCCGGCTCTTAAACGAATCCGACATCGCAGCCGCCTAGAATGCTGCCCGGCAGGGGGCAGCGTCTTGGCAGAACCGAAGGCATCCGGGGTCCGCGGCCTCATGGGGCGTCTCTTTGGGCGGGGATCATCGCCCGCCCGGCCTGTCGCCGCGCCACCGCCGCCGCGCCGGACCGCCGAGACCGTCTCCGTCATTTTGCGCCGCCAGATCCCGCTCCGCGCCGAAGCGCCGCGGTCCTGGCTGGGCGGTCTGCCCATGATGCCCGCCACGATCGAGTGGCCGCGTTCGGTCTCGGCGGAATATCCGGACCGCGGCGCCCGGCCGCTGCATTTCCTTGCCCAGATCGCCTGCGCCGATCTTCCGGCCGCGCTGTGGGGCGGGCTGGGGCCGCGCCGCGGCTGGCTCTTGTTCTTCGTCGATCCCAATCAGGGCGTGCCGGATGGACCGGATGCTTTCCGCATCCTCCACACCGCAACGCTCGGCGCGGAGCGCCCGCCGCCGGCCGATCTCGGTCCGGTCCATGACGGAGTCTATACCGGCCCCAGCTATGACCACTGCCGTTCTCCCGCGGATGTGCCATCGCTCTGGCGCCGCTGGCCGGTCGATCTCGTCACCGTTCCGAACGCCGCGCGTATCGAGAACGGCCGCACGCTGGTCGCGCCGGAGAACTTCGCGGCAATCCTTTACGAGGGCGCGCCTGTAGCGCCCGACCGGCAGAGGCCGCCCGATCCCGCGCCGTTTTCTTGGCGCGGCGCGCTCTATGTCCTCGACGGCCTCGCGCGGTCGCTGGCCAAGCCCTGGCCGGAGCTGCAAATCCCCGCCCGCCTCGTCGAGTGGATGAACGAGCCGGGCTATCTCACGACCATCCTGTCCGATCTCGACGCCAGGGAAGCCGCCTGGGCGGAGACGCATCGCGCCCGGCTGGAGGGTCCCGAACCCGCGGATGAAGCGGAGCGCGCCCGCCGCGCCCACTTGCGCGCGGGTGCCGCAAAGCGCGGGCGCGAACGGGCGGCGCTGGCCGCCTTCCTCACCGCAAACGTCACGCCCGATTCCGTCATCGCGGCCTTGCGGCATGAGGACGACGCGCGGCGACGCTGGCGCACCGAGGCGGCCGCACGCGTCGCCGCCGAACGCGCATCTGTTCTCGCCCACGACCTCGACACGCCCCTGTCGGCCGAAGGCTGGGCGGCGCTCGAAACCCGCCTGCAACAGGACACGGTCTCTTCCTGGGTCTTCCGATGGGTGGAGCGTGGCGGGGAACGCCTCCATGTGAGTTTCGAAGAGATCGAGACGCGCCTGCTCAGCGGCCAGCGCACCGGCATCGGCGAGCTGGTCGCCGACTACTATGTCGATCCGGCCCGTCGCGCCCTGATCCCGCCGGCTGTTGTGGCGGCGTTCGAGCCGCATTGGCGCAGCCTCTACAGCAATCGTCCGCACCGCATCGGCGGCTATCACGACGGGCTGCAGTCCGATGCCGAAATCGGCCCGGCCCGCGAGCTGCTGGTGTTCCAGATCGCCACCGACGACGCCATGCAGTGGTGTTGGGGTGATGCCGGGGCCTATTACGTCTTTGCCGCGCCGGACGCGCTGGAAAGGCTCGATTTCTCCGACGCTCGCCTCGATCTCGAATGCCACTGAGCGCGGCGCCTGATTGACTTCCCCGCCCCGGCGCGGCACGCAGCGGACATGGCCAATCATCTCCACCATGGCGACCTCCCCGAGGGGCTCGATCTCGGCAAGCTCGTCGCCGTCGACACCGAAACACTGGGGCTGAAGCCCCGCCGCGACCGGCTCTGCCTCGTCCAGCTGTCAGCGGGCGATGGCGATGCGCATCTCGTCAAGTTCGGCGCGCCCGGCGTCTATGACGCGCCGCGCCTGAAGGCGCTGATGGCGGACACGTCGGTCACCAAAATCTTCCACTATGCCCGCTTCGACGTCGCGACGATGAAGCATCACCTCGGCATAGACACCGCGCCGATCTACTGCACCAAGATCGCCTCCAAGCTCGCCCGCACCTATACCGACAAGCACGGGCTGAAGGACCTGGTGAAGGAGCTGACCGGCGTCGATCTCTCCAAGGCCTCGCAAAGCTCCGACTGGGCGGCCGCGACGCTGTCGAAGGACCAGGTCGACTACGCCGCCTCCGACGTGCTGCATCTCCACAAGGTCAAGGCGACGCTCGACATGATGCTGGCGCGCGAGGGCCGCACGGCGCTCGCCGAGGCCTGCTTCCGCTTCCTCCCCACCCGCGCCGCGCTCGATCTCGGCGGCTGGGCGGGCGACGGCGAAGGCGAGCGCGACATCTTTGCCCACTGACGCGAAAGCCCACTGGCTGCAGACGGGACCCGCGCGGGTCCTGCTCGGCCTGCTGCTGGCGCTCGCCTTCGCGCTCCTCATCGCCGCGTGGACCCAGCCGCTCCTCACCGTGCAGGTGACGGCGCGGCTCCCCGCCTTCATTCCCGAACCCTTCCAGAGCATGACGATCCTCGACGAGACGCGCAGCGTCGTGACGATGATCGAGCGGCTGATCGAGACCAACTACATCGTCATCGCCGCCATGCTTTTCATTTTCGGCGTCGCGCTGCCGATCGTGAAGAATATCGGCGTCGGCCTCGTCATCGCGCTGCCGCCGGGCGGGCGCGGCCGGGCTCTCGCCTCGGTGCTTCAGTTCATCGGCCGCTTCGCGATGGTCGATATCTTCGCGGTCGCGATCATCGTCTCCGTGATGGCGGCCTCCACGATCGGCCAGGGCGACAATCCCGGTCCCGCGACGGTCGAGACCGTCACGCGGCTGCGATCGGGCTTTTATCTTTTCATCGTCTATGTGCTGCTGAGTTTTGTCATCGATGTGCTGCTGGCGCTGCGTGCGCGCCGCACCGGCGTGTGACGGCGGCCGTCATCCGCAGCCTTGATATCGGCGTATTCTTCCCGTCACTCCCGGCCTGCGGGATATCTGAACGAGGACACGAGATGAGCTTCTTCAAACGCACCGCCTCCGCTCTGGCCATCGGCCTCGCGCTCGCCGGCGGCGCGGCCTTGGTCGCCCCCGGCCTCGCCCCCGCCGCCTGGGCCCAGGAATCGGCCGAGGCCCGCTTTGCCGATGCGCTGCGGCTCTACGGCGTTCCCGACGGGCTGCTGAAATGGGCGAGCGTGGAAGAGACCGGCTACGGCTTCATCGCCCACGGCATCTATGTCGATCTCGCCGGCCGCAATCTCGGCGTCACCACCATTCCGCTCGGCGATCTGGAGCTGACGGAAGTCGCGGTCGAGGACGGCTATGTCACCCATCTCAAGGGCCGCTTCACCAACATCAAGGCCGACCTCGCCGAACTGATGACGGCGGGCCAGCAGCTCGGCCAGTCGCAGGCGGGCGCTTCGCTCGGCATGGGCGTCGTGATGATGGCGGGCTATGTCCAGGGCCTCGGCTACCAGACGGTCGATATCGCGCTCGACATCGATTCCGCGCTCGATTTCGGCACGGGCATCTGGGTCCAGTCCGGCGCGCTCGATATCGCGACCGCCTTCCGTGTCGACTTCAAGACGACGCAGGACAATGTCACCCCCGCCTATGTCGACTGGGCCCGCGCCAACGGCACGAAAATGCTGATCGACCCCGCCGCGACCGCCGAGGCGACCAAGGCCGCGCTGGCTGATCCGAACAGCCCCGTCGCCAAGGTCGGCTATGCCGCGTTCGACATCGCCTTCGACGATCAGGGCCTGATGGCGAAGCTGGAGCCGCAGCTGGCGCCGCTGCGCGCCCAGTTCCTGGGCACCAATGCCGACGGCACGCCGAAGACCGAACTGACCGAGGCCGATCTCCTCATCCGGGCCCAGGCGATGGGCGGCAAGCTCGCGCCGGAAAAGCTGCTGCCGCTGGTGCGCGCCGCCTACAATTTCGTGATGAAGCCCGACGTGATCGCCGTCGCGGTCAAGGCATCGCCCGCCTTCACGCTCGGCGAATTCCAGTCCCTGACCGCCGTCGCTACCGGCGCCGCCCCCACCGGCCCCGCGATCGACTGGAACAGCCGCGTCACGCTGGATGCGCATAACTGAGCGTCAGGTGGACGGCGGGAGCGGTGAGGACTATCTGAAGGCCATGTCCGCGCCCGCCCCGCATCTCCCGGCGTCCGACGACCTCGCCGTCGCGCGCCGCGTGCTGGGCATCGAGGCGGCGGCGCTCACCAGTCTCGCCGCCGCGATCGATGCCAGCTTCGCCCGGGCGGTCGATGTCCTGATCGGCGTCACCGGCCGGGTCATCGTGTCCGGCATGGGCAAGAGCCACCACGTCTCGACCAAGATCGCGGCGACGCTTTCCTCCACCGGCACGCCCGCCCAGTTCGTCCACCCCGCCGAGGCGAGCCATGGCGATCTCGGCATGATCACGCCGCGCGACGCCGTGCTGGTGCTTTCCAATTCCGGCGAAACCCGCGAACTCGCCGACCTCATCCTGCACACCCGCCGCCAGGGCATCCCCCTGATCGGCATGGCCTCGCGCCCCGGCTCCACCCTGCTGCGCGCCGCCGACATCGCGCTCGTCCTGCCGCCGGCCGAGGAAGCCTGCCCGATGGGCCTCGCGCCCACGACCTCGACCACCATGATGCTGGCGCTGGGCGATGCACTCGCGGTCGCGCTGATGGAGCGCCGCGGCTTCGGGCGCGAGCAATACAAGGTCTTCCATCCCGGCGGCTCGCTCGGCCAGGCGCTGCTGACCGTCAGAGATCTCATGCATACCGGCGATGAAATGCCGCTGGTCGCGGAAAGCGCTACGATGGAAGAGGCGGTCGCCGCCATGTCCGCCAAGCGCTTCGGCTGTGTCGGCATCACGGACGCGTCGGGTGCGCTCGCCGGCATCCTCACCGACGGCGACATGCGCCGCCGCTTCGGCGAGAACCTCTCCGGCCGCCCGGTCGGCACGGTGATGACATCAGGGCCCAAGACGATCGCGCCGAAAGCCCTCGCTTCCGAGGCGCTGGCCGTCCTCAATCGGGCACAGATCACCGCGCTCTTCGTGGTGGACGATCCCGCGCGCCCGCCGCTCGGCCTCATCCACGTCCACGATTGCCTGAAGGCCGGCCTTTCATGACCGGCGCGCTCAAAACGGATGACCCGAAGGCGGGCGAGCTGAAGCCGGCGACGCGCCTTGAGCGTCTCGCGCCGAGTGCTTCCTCCGCCACCCGCTTTGCCGATGCCGAACGCCATCGCCGCCGGGTCTCGCGGCTGAAGATCGCGCTGCCGCTGCTCGCCGCGGCCTGCGTCGCCGCCATCTTCGTCAGCCTCGTCGTCAATCGCCGTGAGGACTCCCATGTCGCCGGCACCGATGTGCCGGGCATCGAGATGCACGCGCCGGTGCTGAAAGGCATCGGCGAGAACGGCAAGCCCTATCAGGTGACGGCGACCGAGGCGGTGCAGACCCGCGAGGGCAAGATCGAACTCGCCGACCTCGCCGCCAATGTGGAGCTGGAGGACGGCACGCTGGTGCTGACCGCCAAGTCCGGCGCGCTGCATCCTGAATCCGGCGAAACCTCCGCCAATGGCGGCGTGAAGATCGAGCTTGGCGGCATCTATCATTTCGAAACCGAGCGCGCCCAAGGCAATATGAAGACCGGCATCTTCACCGGCGATGCGCCCGTGAAGGTCGACGGCCCCATGGGCACGATCGAGGCGGCGGGCTTCAGGATCGAGAAATCCGTGAAGAAGGTCACCTTCACCGGCGGCGTCACCTCGGTGCTCAACCCCTCCGCCGCCGATCCCGCCAGGCCCGAAACCCCACCCGCCACGCCTCCGGAGACCACGCCATGATCCGCCGCGCTCTCATCGCCGGGCTCTTCGCGCTCGCCGCCGCCGCCGGTCCGGTGCTGGCCCAGGACAAGACGCCGTTCTCGGGCCTCGGCGATGATTCCGACAAGCCGATCCATGTCAGCGCCGAAACCCAGCAGGCCGACTTCGAGGCCGAGACGATCACCTATGAAGGCAATGTGCGCATCGAGCAGGGGGAGCTCGTCCTGCGCGCCGCCAAGGTCGTCGCCGAGGCGCCGCAATCGAAGCTGACCAAGGTAACGGCGTCGGGCGACGTGATCGTCACCTCGAAGGATGCGACCGCGCGCGCGCCGCTCGGCGTCTACGACATCGCGGCCCGCACGATCCGCCTCACCGGCGACGTGATCCTGACCCAGGGCGGCAATACGCTGAAGGGGACCGAGCTTCTCGTCGATCTGAAGGCCGGCACCGCCACCCTGACCGCCAAGGGCTCCGCCACCGGCCGCGTCGAAGGCATCCTCCAGCCCGGCGACACCAAGGGGCAGTAGCGGTACGCCGCAAGCGAGGCAACGGGGAAGTCTCCGTGACGAGAACGGCTTTGCTTGACACTCCCGGAAATAGACTTATATTCCCAAGGATAATTATCCTTTCATGAGGAGGCGGAGTCATGCCTGGTAGGGGGAAGGAGACAGGCCTCCCCGGCCTGCTCGTGAACAATTGTCAGAAACCGGCATTCGAATACCGCCCAACAAAGACCCACCCCTTAAGCGACGTTCGAATACCCGCCCGTCGCGGAAATCCGGCCCGTCGACATTCGAATGCGACATCCCTGCGCGGGACGCCTATGACAAACGAACATGCTTTATGTCGCGGTCGCGCAATAATGGTTCGCGCGGACCCGCCGATTACCCGAAAAATCGCGGTTCAACCCCGCTTACACCTGCCGCAACGCAGGTGCAGCATTCGTCGCTTGCGCCCACCGACGGAATGCCCAACATGGCGGCGTTTACCTTAGGCAAGAACCGCGCCAACTCAGCCGGTCCTTCACCCAATCTTAAGCGCGTATGCGTCTGATGGAGCCGTGATGACCTCGAACGCCCTTGATGCCGCCACCAAATCTGCCGGACCGACCGTGGTCCAGGGGACGGGCGGGCTCGTGGTCACGCGCATCGGCAAGAGCTTCCGCAAGCGCCCCGTGGTGCGCGGCATCTCCGTGAACGTCCGCCGCGGCGAGTCGGTCGGCCTGCTCGGCCCCAACGGCGCCGGTAAGACGACCTGCTTCTACATGATCATGGGGCTGATCCCGGCCGATTACGGCACGATCGAGCTCGACGGCGTCGATGTGACCAAGCTGCCAATGTATCGCCGCGCGCGGCTCGGCCTTGGCTATCTGCCGCAGGAAGCCTCGATTTTCCGCGGCCTGACCGTTGAAGACAATGTCATGGCGGTCGCCGAGTTGACCGAGAAGAACCCGGCGCGCGCCCGCCAGCTGACCCAGGAACTCCTCGCCGAATTCGGCGTCGAACATCTCGCCCGCACCCCCGCCATCGCCCTTTCGGGCGGCGAGCGGCGCCGGGTCGAGATCGCCCGGGCGCTCGCCAGCGCCCCCAGCTACATCCTGCTCGACGAGCCCTTTGCCGGCATCGACCCGATCGCGGTCGGCGACATTCGCGCGCTCGTCACGCATCTCAAGAACCGCGGCATCGGCGTCCTCATCACGGACCACAATGTGCGCGAAACGCTCGACATCATCGACCGCGCCTCGATCATCCATGACGGGCGCGTGCTGATGGAGGGCACGCCGGCCGAGATCGTGGGGGACCGTGACGTCCGCCGCGTCTATCTCGGCGATCGCTTCACTCTGTAACGGACGGGACGGGGGCGTTTTCGGGGCATGGCGTTAGGGCAACGGCTGGAGATCCGGCAGGGCCAGGCGCTGGTCATGACGCCGCAGCTGCAGCAGGCGATCAAGCTGCTGCAGCTCTCCAATCTCGAACTCCAGTCCTATGTCGAGGACGAACTGGAGCGGAACCCGCTGCTCGAACGCGAAGCCCCCGGCGGCGCCGAGGATGCCCGCGACGCCGCTCCGGTCGCGGCCGAAACCCAGGTTGAACGCCTCGACCAGGCGCTGGAGCGTGGGGTCTCCACCGAGACCGCGCTCGATAACGGCTTTGAGAATGTCTACGCCGACGAATCCCGCGCCGATGCCGCCGAACGCGGCGATGCCGATGCGGGCTCAGGTCCCGTCGATTGGTCGAAAGCCGGGACGGGCGGCGGCTTCGACGGCGAGGCCGGCGATCTCGAAGCGCTGCTCAGCAAGGAAAAGACCCTCCGCGACCATCTCGCCGAGCAGGTCCAGACCGCGTTCGCCGATCCCGTCGAAAAGCTGATCGCGGGCTGGCTCGTCGATCTCGTCGACGACACCGGCTACATCCAGGCTGACCTCAACGGCGCCGCCGAAAAGCTCGGCGTGCCGCAGGCCGAGATCGATGCCGTGCTGACCCGCATGCAGGGTTTCGACCCCGCCGGCGTCTGCGCCCGCTCGCTCGCCGAATGCCTCGCCATCCAGCTCCGCGAGAAGGACCGCTTCGACCCCGCCATGGAGGCGATGGTCGGCCATCTCGAACTCCTCGCGCGCCGCGATCTCGTCGGCCTGATGCGGGTCACCGGCGTCGATGCCGAAGACCTCGCGGGCATGATTTCGGAAATACGCGCTCTCAACCCCAAGCCCGGTCTCGTCTTCGCGAGCGGCGAGGATTCGCCCGCCATCGTGCCCGACGTCTTCCTCAAGGTGACCAACAATGGCGGCTGGGCGGTCGAACTGAACGCCGACACGCTGCCCCGCGTCCTCGTCAACAACCGCTACAGCGCGCGCCTCGCCGCCGGCCCCAAGGCCAAGGAAGCCAAGGCCTACATCACCGACTGCATGCTCAGCGCCAACTGGCTGGTGAAGAGCCTCGACCAGCGCGCCCGCACCATCCTGAAGGTCGCAACCGAGATCGTCCGCCAGCAGGACGCCTTCTTCGCGCACGGCGTCCGCCACCTGAAGCCGCTGATTCTCAAGAACGTTGCCGAAGCGATTCAAATGCACGAATCGACCGTCAGCCGCGTCACCTCGAACAAATACATCGCGAGCCCGCGCGGCCTCTTCGAGCTCAAATACTTCTTCACGTCTTCGATCAATTCCTCCGAAGGCGGCGATGGCCACTCCTCGGAAGCCGTGCGCCACCGCATCCGCGACATGATCGAAGCCGAGCGCCCCAACGACGTTCTGTCCGACGACCGCATCGTCGACATCCTGAAAGCCGACGGCGTCGACATCGCCCGCCGCACCGTCGCCAAGTACCGCGAAGCGATGCGCATCCCCTCCTCGGTCGAACGCCGCCGCCACAAACTCGCGGCGGCCTGATTACCTCCGAGGTCATTGCCTGAATGCGGGCGAGGGCGTTGGATCGCCCCATGACCGCCCAGCACGACACCAACGGTTTCGGCTCGCTCCTGCGCTCGTGGCGCCAGACCCGCCGCCTCAGCCAGCTCGACCTCGCGCTCTCCTGCGGCGCCTCGCAACGGCATTTGAGCTTTCTGGAATCCGGCCGTGCGCGGCCCAGCCGCGGCATGGCGCTGACCCTCGGCTCGGTCCTGCGCGTGCCCCTCAAGGATCAGAACCTGATGCTCCTCGCCGCCGGCTTCGCCCCCGCTTTCCAGGAACGCAGCAAGTCCGCCGCGCCGCGTCAGGCGATCGACGGCGCGCTGCTCGCGGTCCTTGCCCAGCAGGACCCGCTGCCCGCCATGCTGCTGGAATCCGGACACCGCATCGCCGCCGCAAACCAAGGCGCCGAACGCCTCTTCGCCTTCTTGGCTGGCGGCCCACGCACCAGCGACGATCTCGGCCGGCTCTTCTTCGGTACAGGCGGCGTCGGCCGCTATCTGGAGAATGCCGAAGAGGTCGTCGCCTGGTCCGATCGCCAGCAACGTGCCCAGCGCATCCTCAACCTGGTGCCTGGCGAATCGATGCTCTCCGTGCCGGCGTCCATTCCCCGGCGCGAGCCCAATGCCCCCGAAGGCGCGGCGCTGACCCTGCGTTTCCAGAAAGACGGCACGCGGCTAGCGCTCTACACCCTGCTCGCGACGCTGGGCACGCCGCTCGATATCGGGGTCGAGCGGCTCGGCCTCGAATTCTTCCTCCCTGCCGACGACGCCACCGCCGCCTGGTTCAGGAGCGCGCCATGACCCTCGACGAGCTCAACGCCAATCCGATGCCCTTCGCCGCGCTGATGGGTGTCGTCTTCACGCAGGCGACGCCGGACGAGGTCCGCGCCGAAATGCTGGTCCGCCCGAATCTCTGCACACTCGGCAACATCCTCCACGGCGGCGCCGTCATGGCGCTGGCCGATTCGGTGGGGGCGGTCGCGACCGTCCTCAACCTGCCGCCGGGCAAGGGCACCACGACGATCGAGAGCAAAACCAACTTTCTCGCCGCCGGTCCGGCGGGAACCAAGGTCACCGCGGTCTGCACGCCGCTGCACCGGGGTGGCCGCACCCAGGTCTGGACGACCCGGATCCTCAGGGAAGACGGGCGATTGATCGCCGCCGTCACCCAGACCCAGATGGTCCTCTGACACCCCAAGTTGACTTCACGTTAGGACACGCCTATGAGGCGCCCCTCATCGTTTGAGGGGCATAAAAATGGCCTCGACGGCGGACCATTCCGGCGCGACTATCTTGTCCGGCCGGCTGCAGCGCAGCCCTTATTTTGAAGCGGACATGCATATCCAAATCAGTGGCCAACAGATCGACATCGGCGATGCTCTGCGCGCCCATGTCGCCGACAAGCTCAATACCGGCGTCGGCAAGTATTTCGACCAGTCCCTCGATGCCACCGTTGCCTTCTCGCGCGACGGCGAAGGCTATGCCTGCACCGCCAAGGTGCATGTCTTCTCGGGGCTGACATTGTTCGCGGAAGCCCGGGCTGTCGATATCTACGCCAGTTTCGACCAGACGGCCGAGCGCATGGAAAAGCGCCTCCGCCGCCACAAGAGCCGGATCAAGGCCCACAAGGGCCGCGCCCCCGCCGAAGACACGGCAGCGCAATACACCGTCATCGATGCCGAAGCCGACCTGCCCGACGACCACGCGGAACCGCCCGGCCAGTCCGCGGTTATCGCTGAAGCGCCCGCCACGGTGGCGACCCTGCGCGTCGGTGATGCCGTTATGCGACTCGATCTGTCCGGCGCGCCGGTGCTGATGTTCCGCAATGCCGGCCATGGCGGCCTCAACGTCGTCTATCGCCGCCCCGACGGACATATCGGCTGGATCGATCCCGCCTTCGATCCCAAGCCCGCTTGACCCCTTCGCCGCACGCGCGCATGACCTCCATCTCACCCCTTCCGCAAAGCCGCTCGCACCCCATGGCCGATCTTTCCGATCTCGTCACGCAGACTGGCGTCGTCGCCTCGTTGAAGGCGCAGAGCAAGAAGCAGCTTCTCCAGGAATTGAGCGTCCGCGCGGCCCAGATCACCGGCCTGCCGGAACGCACGATTTTCGAGACTTTGCTGGAGCGTGAGCGCCTGGGCACGACCGGCGTCGGCCATGGCATCGCCATCCCGCACGGCAAGCTCGCCGGCCTGCCCAAGATCGTCGGCCTGTTTGCGCGCCTGGAAGCGAAGATCGATTTCGACGCGATCGACGATCAGCCCGTCGATCTGGTGTTCCTGCTGCTCGCCCCGGAAGGGGCGGGCGCCGATCACCTGAAGGCGCTGGCCCGCGTGTCGCGCCTGCTGCGCAATGCGCAGATCTGTGAAAAGCTGCGCGGCGCGGAAGACCGCGCCGCGCTGTTCGCCATTCTGACCGAGCCGCTGGCCTCCAGCCAGGCGGCTTGATCCGTCTTAGTGGACGCTGAAGGGCGTCAGGTCGTTCTGCAGCGCCGCCGCAAAGGCCCGGGCGCGGTCGTCCATGACCGCGATCCGCTGGCCGTTTTCCAGATGCACCGCATAGAGCTTCACCCCATGGGGCAGGATTGCGCCTTCCGGCATCGCGCCCTCGGCGATCAGCGTTTCCGGGCTCACCTCGCGGACATAGACCACGGGGTGGACGTCCATCTCTTCAGTCTTGTCGATGTTGGTCATGTTAGGCCTCCTGGCCCCCAGCGGTCCTGATCGCGATTGTCTTGGTCCGGGTTTCCGGTCGCTTTCTAGTAAGTGTGATGGCGAGCAAACCGTTCCCGAGTTCGGCATCCTTGGCCTCCATGCCGTCCGCCAGCACGAAGGCGCGCTGGAACTGACGGGCGGCGATGCCGCGATGGAGAAAGGCCTTGGCGGTGTCGTCGGCCTGTTTTCCACGGATGACGAGCTGGTTGTCCTCGATCGTCACGGCGAGATCGGCGGGCGCGAAGCCGGCCACGGCCAGCGTGATGCGAAAGGAATCGTCGCCGGTTTGCTCGATATTATAGGGCGGATAGCCCTCCGCTCCGCCTTTGGCGAGGCGCTCGGCCAGTCGTTCGAAATGGTCGAAGCCCAGGAGATAGGGGCTTCCAAAAGCCAGTACCCGTGTCATGTGCCCTCCTTAAGAGCGGCTATTCTGCGAGACCCATCACAAGCGGCGTCTCCAGACGTGCTATAAATGTGGGTAGCTTCGCCTGCGGTTCAACCCGCAAGATGCGGGGGTTGGGTATGCTGGGGCGATAGGGTTGGCGCGGGTCTTTCCCACACGGGCTGAACGCAGCCGGGCGATGGTCGGCGGCGAGCGTGGCGTATTCGACACGGTTCGCTGGCTGGCCCGCCGGACCTGGACGAGCGCGCCCGAAAATCCCCGTCTGGCGCTCGCCTTCCGCACGGAAGAGCGGGCCGGTTTCATGCTGGCCGCGCTGGTGCGCACCGCCATCGTCCTGGCGGCCGCGCTCTGGATCGCCATGACCTCCAATTATCGCGGCGGCGCCTATGCCTTCGTGCTGGGCGAGGCGCTGATTCTCGCCGGGATCGGCGCGCTGCAGTTCGATCTCGCCCGCCGCCGCATCAACCCGCCCTGGCTCAAATATTTCTGGGCGACGCTCGACTGCGCCGTGCTGACCCTGCTGCTGATGGCGCGCAATCCCTTCGTCGATGGCGGGCCGCCGCCCTCGACGCTGCTGCGCGAGAGTCTGATCCTGCTCTATCTCGTCTTCCTCGTGCAGGCGACGTTCACCTTCTCGCCGCGCCTCGTCGTGTGGTGCGGGCTCTGCATCGTCGCGGGCTGGACGGTCGTGCTGTTCTGGGTGATGTCGAAGCCCGGCGTCTTCTTCGATCTCGGCCTGCCCGACCAGTCCGGCATTCGCGCCTACACCGCGCGCTACGCCAACCCGTTCTATTTCCCGCTGTCCAAATGGCTGATCGAGGTCTTTGCGGTCGCGCTGCTGACCTTCGGTCTCGCCATCGCGGTCGCCCGCTCGCGCCGGCTGGTGGCGCAGGCGACGCATTCGGAGCGCGCCCGCTCCAACCTCGCGCGCCACTTCTCGCCCAACATGGTCGAGACCCTGTCGCTCAGCGACCAGCCCTTCGACCGGGTGCGGCGGCAGAATGCGGCGGTGCTGTTCGCCGACATCAGAGACTTCACGCGTTTCGCCGAAAATGCCGACCCGGACGATGTCATCGAACTCCTGCGCGCCTTTCACGGCCTGCTGCAGCACCAGGTGTTCGAGGCGCAGGGCACGCTCGACAAGGTCATGGGCGACGGGCTGATGGCAACCTTCGGCGTGCCGGTGTCCAGTTCCGCCGACGCGGCGCGGGCGCTGCGCTGTGCCCGCGGCATGCTGAAGGCGATGGAGGAATGGAATGCCGAGCGTTCGGCGATCGGACTCGATCCCATCCGCATCGGCATCGGCATCCATTACGGCGCGGTCGTCGCCGGCAATGTCGGCAGCGAGCAGCGTCTCGCCTTCGAGGTGATCGGCGACACCGTCAATACGGCGAGCCGCCTGCAGGGCCTGTCGAAGGAACTGGGCGTCCGCCTCACCATCTCGGCCGATGCCATCGCCGCCGCGACCCGCGAACTCGGCGAAGGCGCGGGCATCCTGGCCGGCGATCTCCAGAGCCACGGCGATATGATGCTGCGCGGACGCGAGACGGCGATCTCGGTATACTCGCTGGCATGAGTCTTCCGGATTTGCCGCGTCGCGCGTTGCTGCTGGACGACGCACGCCCCGGCGGCGCGTCGGTCCTGTTCCGCGATCCCATCGACTGGATCGTCGCGACGACACCCGACGAGGCGCTGGCCGCGCTTGCCCGGATCGATGCGGCGGTGGCAGGCGGGTTGTGGGTGGCGGGGAGCTTCGCCTTCGAGCTTGGCTATCTCCTGGAGCCGAAACTCCGCCCCCTCTATCGCCAGCCCGGCGATCCGCTGATCGCGATAGGCACCTATGAAAAGCGTGTTCCAGTGGGTGGCGCTGCACTGGCTGCGAAGTTTTCCGATCGACCCGCGGCCGCGCTTGGCTCCGCCGAGCCGTCGCTCGACTTCGCGGGATACGAAAAGCGCTTCACGCGCGTGCGCGACTATATCGCGGCGGGCGATGTCTATCAGATCAACCTGACCTTCCCGTTGTCGTTGCCCGTTGCCGGTGATCCGCTCGCCAGGCTTGTGGCATGGCGCGCCTATGCGCGCGCCGGACATGCGGCGATCCTTAGGCTCGACGACCGCGATGTCTTCTCCTTCTCGCCCGAACTTTTTCTTGCGGCGGAGGGTGACGGCGTCATCCGCGCGCGGCCGATGAAAGGCACGGCGCGCCGCGCGCCTGATGCGAACGGCGAGGCGGACGCGAAGGCGGCACTGCAGACAGATCCCAAGCAGCGCGCGGAAAATCTGATGATCGTCGATCTGCTGCGCAACGATCTCTCGCGCGTGTGCGAAGCGGGCAGTGTTAAAGTGACAGACCTCTTCACGGTCGAGACTTATCCGACCCTTCACACCATGACCTCCGGCATCGAAGGCCGGTTGCGGCCCGGCCTCGCGCCGTCGGAGATCCTGCGCGCGCTCTTCCCCTGCGGCTCGGTGACCGGCGCGCCCAAGGTGCGGGCGATGGAGATCATCGCGGAAACCGAGGCGAGCCCGCGCGGCTTCTATTGCGGCGCGATCGGCGCGTTCGGGCCGGGCGGCGAGATCGACCTCAACGTCGCCATCCGCACGCTGGTGCACGAACATGGCGCCGCGCGGCTGCGCATGGGCGTCGGCGGCGGGCTGGTCTACGATTCCAAAGCGCGATCAGAATATGCGGAATGCCTGTTGAAGGCGCGCTTCGCGGCGTCGGAACCGTTTGAGTTGCTGGAGACACTGCGTTGGGAGCCGGACGCCGGCTACGTCTTCCTTGAGGAGCACATCGGACGCCTCGCGCGTGCTGCCGCGTATTTCCTGTTTCCGTATGATGAGCGCGTGGTCCTTGCAGCACTGGAAGACCATGCGACGCACGCGGAGCCACGGCGTGTGCGGTTGCGTCTGGCGGCCACTGGCGAAGCGCTGGTGGAGTCGGCGGCGCTGGGGGAGATGAAAGGGCCGCTTCGGCTGGCGGTCGCGGCGACGCGGGTGGCGAGCGATGATCCCTTTGCGCGGCACAAGACGACACGGCGGGCGGTCTATGATGCGGCGCTGGCGGAGGCCAAGGCGCTCGGCGCGGATGAGGCGATCCTGCTCAACGAGCATGGCCGCGTTGCGGATGGCTCGTTCACGACGCTGTTCGTGCTGAAGGACGGGGCGCTGCTGACGCCGCCGGTGTCGGAGGGCGCGCTGGACGGGATCCTGAAGCGCGTTCTGGCGGGGCGGTCGATCGTCGAGACGCCGTTGACGCTCAACGATCTGAGAAGCGCAGAGGCGCTCTATGCTGGAAATTCCGTACGCGGACTATTCCTGGCGGTGCTTGTCTAGTTCGCATGAACGATCTGCGTGTGCGGCTCATAGGGCGGGATGCCGGTATTGAACGTTGCGAAGGCCCACAGCTCTGCGATCTTGGGATCGCCGGTATGTGTGACCGCGCCGAGCGCCGCGGTGCCGCCGCCATTGCCGAGCTCCTGATCGATCTGGAAGGTGACAAAAGGCGTGCCCGGTTCGACGCCGGTCACAACGGGCGTGTGCCAGACGCCCGCCATGTCCTTGGGCTCGGTCAGCTTAAGCATGGCGCTGAGCGTGCGCACGACCAAAGCGGCCGAGGCGACGCCGTCGGCGCTGCCGTCGACCGTGGCGCTGTAGCGGGGTGTGCCGATGTCGGGCACGACGGACGGCGTCGCCGCCTCCGCCTTGGGGTTCACCGTCTTGACGTCGAAATCATAGGTGCTCTGCGGCCCGCGGCAGGGACCGGTGGGGCAGAGATCGTTCGGATCGACCGTCATCTGGTCCACGCCGTCGCCGATCACCTTGCGGCTGATCGAGAGCGGCAAAGCGAGATTGCCCATGACGGAGGAGAAGGCGAAACGCCAGGCGACATCGGGGCCGACCCCGAACTCGGCGATCTCAGCCGTATTCTCCTTGCCGTAATCGTCCTCGGTCGCCTTGTGGATCAGCGGCCCCAGATTATAGCGGCGCACCTCCACGAGGCTGATGATGTCCGACTTGCCGTCGGCGTCTTCGGTAACCTGGCCGTAACTGACGGCATAGCGCACGCGGCCCGCCGTATCGTTCTCCATGGTCTCGACGATCAGCAGCGCCTTCTCGACCGGGCCGACTTCGGCATCCGGGTTCAGCGCGTCCCTTCCTTGCGCACGAAGCGCTTGGTGTAGCCGGTGTCGCCCGTGACATGGGCATCGTCCGGCACGGCGGTGTAGCCGTCAGCCGCGATGAACGCGGCGACTGCCTTGTCCGCTTCCTCGGCCGAAAGCGCGAAGGCGCTGGGCAGCAGGAGTAGGGCGGCGGTGAGGGCGGAGAGAATGCGCATGACTTTTTCCTCAGGGAAAACGTATGTGTACGGAGCAATACGGCGGCATCAAGGCTCCGCGCGCACGGCGTTGTCGAGCGATCCCAGCCCGTCGATCTCGACCTGCACGCGGTCGCCGACCTTCAGCCATTTCGGCGGCGTCATCCCCATCGCCACGCCCTCCGGCGTGCCGGTGAAGAGGATGTCGCCGGGCTCCAGCGTCATCGCCTGCGACAGCAGCGCGATCTGATCGGCGACGGGGAAGATCATCTCGCGGGTGTTGGAGGATTGGCGGCTCTCGCCGTTGACGCGGCAGCGTATGCCGAGCGTCTGCGGATCGGCGATTTCGTCGGCGGTGGTGATCCACGGTCCGAACGGCGCATGGGTGTCGAAGCCTTTGCCGATCACCCATTGCTGCGTCATCTTCTGCCAGTCGCGCACGCTGACATCGTTGCCGCAGGCATAGCCGAAGACGTGATCCAGCGCCTTGTCGGGCGGCACATGCTTGGCGCGGCGGCCGATGACGACGACGAGCTCGGCCTCGTAGTCGAGCTGGTCGGAGACCCGGGGCAGGTCGATCGGATCATGCGGACCGTTCGCCGAGGTCCCCTGCTTGCAGAACCAGATCTGCTTGTCCGGCGGGGCCGAGCCGCTTTCCTTGGCGTGTTCGGCATAGTTGCGCCCGAGCGCCATCAGCTTTCCGGGCCTCAGGATCGGCTGGCGCAGGCGCAGCTTGTCGAGCGCGATGCGCTCGCGCGAGGTCGCCGCGATGTCGGCGACGCGCGTCTTCACGCCGTCCCAGCGCGCAATCAGCGCCGTCATGTCGCGCGGCAGGCCGGGATCGACCTTGTGCAGCGGAATAAGAGCGTCGCCGTCGACAACGCCGAGTTCGGTGGAAAAATCGCCGCCGAAGGTTGCCAGTTTCATGCCCGTCCTCGTGTACTCTTGGCCGGCAGGACAGCCTGCTCGATCCAGTTCTTCAATTCCCGCGAGCGCAGGGCAGGGTCCAGTACGGTTTCGTCGAGCCCGTATTTCCAGACCAGCGGCTTCGGCGCCGGGTCCGCGTGCAGCGCATCGAGCTCGGCGGTATAGGTCGCCTGTTCCGCCGCATCGGCGAACAGGCCCTGGCGGATCAGCAGATCGCCGTAGCGGCGGAAGATCGCGGCGATCTCACGGAAGTCGTATTCGGGGTGGTACTGCGTGCCCCAGAAGCCGCCGCCGCCGGGCGTTTCGATCTCGGCGGCCTGGACGGGGCTCCAGTCATTGGTCGCGAGCACGGTCGTGCCGGGGGCCAGCGTCTCGACCTCGTCGAGATGCACGGTGATCGCATCGAACAAGCGCGGCTTGCCCATAAACAGGCCATGGCCGTGCCCCGCCTCGGTGACCGCAATGCGACGGCCGATGCCGATCTCGCGCCCGTCGGGGTTCTTGCGCACCGTGCCGCCGGCCGCGACGGTCGCGATCTGCAGGCCCCAGCACGAGCCGAAGCAGGGCGTCGCGGTGCGGAAGAGCGTGCGGACGAGGTCGATCTGGGGGTAGACGGCGGGTCCGCCGTCATAGACGTTGAGCGCCGAGCCGGTGATCGCGACGCCGTCATAGCTCTCGAGCCCACCGGTATCGGGCAGGTTCGCGCCGGGATCGGCGGGATAGCAGATATCGACGATCGTACCGGCCGGGCCGAGGCGGCGCAGCAACTCGCCATAGGAATCGCTGGAGACGGTACCGCCGCTCGCCACCGCGCGTTCGCGATTGGCTTTCACATTGCCCTCGATGACGAGGAGGCGAAGGGTCATGGCGTCCGCGGCTCCATAATCCGGCACTCGGTTTCGCGATCAGGGGATAGAGCACTTTATCCCTCAACGGGAGGCTGAATGCGCGGCGGTTCCGCGGCTCGCGCCACATCGCTTGACATCAATTAGATGGTTAGCTAAATGTCGAATCCATGAGCGGTGTCTTCAAAGCCTTGTCCGATCCGACCCGCAGGCGTGTTCTGCAGCTCTTGCGCAAGGGGCCGCTGAGCGCGGGCGAATTGTCGGACCAGTTCGCGGTGTCGAAGCCGACCATGTCCGCGCATTTCGCGGTGCTGCGCGAGGCCGACCTCGTCCATGCCGAGAAGTCCGGCAAGTCGGTCGTCTATCACCTGAAGCTTTCAGTGCTGGAAGACGCGCTGCTGGGCTTCGCCCACACATTCGGCCTGGGCACGTCCAATGACGCACCCGCGCTCAAGCTCAAGGAGAAGGGAACGTCATGATCGGCAAGACAGTCAGGTTCAACCTCATCGTGACGGCGCTCTTTCTCGCGCTCACGGCAGGCCTCTTCTGGGCGAAGACCCGCGGCTGGGTGGACAGCGAACTCCCGACCCGCGTGGCAATGGCGCTGACGGGCCTGTTTGTCGCCTTCAACGGCAATCTGGCCCCGAAGCTCGGGAGACCCGGTTCAGCGCGGCGGCAAGCGGTTCAGCGCGTCAATGGCTGGGCCTTCTTCCTGTCGGGGCTCGGTTCGGCGTTCGTCTGGGCCGTGCTGCCGCTCAAGATTGCCGCCTTCGCCTCGATGGGGATTATCGGCCTCGCCTTCGTCGTGGTGCTCAACTACTGCGTCTGGACCCGCCCGCAGGCAGTGTGAGCAAGCCCTGATGTCATCCCGGGCGAGGCCGCCGCAGGCGTCCGAGACCCGGGACCCAGGGGCCACGATCGCCGGCGCCCAGTCACCTGGGTCCCGGCTCTTCGCTTCGCTACGGCCGGGATGACGATTGGGTAAGCGCGGCTAGGGCGAAGCTTCTAACCCGCCGCCCCCGCCAGATCGCCGGTGCGGGCCGCGCGGAAGATGCGCACCATGTCGGCTTCGGTGATGGTGCGCGGATTGCCGCCGGTCGAGGGATCGCGGAAGGCGTCGCGGCCGACAATGTCGGCCTTGTCGTCGGGGATGCCGATTTCGCCCAGCGTATGGGGAATGGCGAGCGTCTTGCGGAAGTCGAGGATCCACGCGAGCACCGCGTCTACATCGCCACCGGGGAGATCGAGCAGGCGGGCGAGCGGCTTCATCTTGTCGGCGATGTCGGGTGCGTTGAACGCCACGAGATAGGGCAGCAGCACTGCATTCGCGAGGCCGTGATGGGTGTCGTAATGCGCGCTCAGCGGATGGGCGATCGAGTGCACGGCGCCGAGCCCCTTCTGGAACGCCGTCGCGCCCATCGAGGCCGCCGCCAGCATCTTCGCGCGCGCGTCGATATCGGTCCCATCGGCGACAGCGCGGGGCAGGGCGTCCTTGATAAGCACCATGCCGTTCAGCGCGATGCCGTCGGCGAGCGGGTGGAAGCCGGGTGCGCAATAGGCCTCGAAGCAATGGACGAAGGCGTCCATGCCCGTCGCGGCGGTAATATGCGCGGGCAGGCCGACCGAGAGTTCGGGATCGGCGATGACGATCTCTGGCAGCATCTTCGGATGGAAGATGATCTTCTTCTCGTGCGTCTCCTCATTGGTGATGACGCTGGCGCGGCCGACCTCTGATCCTGTGCCGGCGGTCGTGGGCACGGCGATGACGGGGGCGATGCCCTTGGGGTCAGCGCGCGTCCACCAGTCGCCTATATCCTCGAAATCCCACATCGGCCGCGTCTGGCCCGCCATGAAGGCGATGGCCTTGCCGACATCCAGCGCCGAACCGCCGCCGAAGGCGACGACGCCGTCATGGCCGCCGTCGCGATAGACCTTGAGCCCGTCCTCGACATGCGCGGCGGTGGGATTGCCGCGCACGCCGGCATAGACGGCGTTTGTCTTCAGCAGCGCCAGCGTTTCAGCGACCATCGGCAGGCCGGCGAGGCCCGCATCGGTGACGAGCAACGGCCGCGTGATGCCGATAGCGGCGCAGGCGGCGGAAAGCTCGGCGATCCGGCCGGGACCGGACCACACCTTGGTCGGATAGTTCCAATTGCCCTTCAGCGTCATGGTCAGATCGTCTGGCGGAGGTGGAAGGATTTGGGGCGGGTCAGCATCTCGAAGCCGATGGGCGACAGCGCGGCGCCGCGGCCGGTGTCTTTCACGCCGGTCCAGGCGAGCGCGGGATCGAGATAGTCGCAGCGGTTCATGTAGACCGTACCGGTCTCGACCTGGCGGCCGATGGTTTCGGCGGCTTCGACATCGGCGGTCCAGATGGAGGCGGTGAGGCCATAGGGGCTGTCGTTCATCAGCGTCACCGCGTCCTCGTCATTACGGACGGGCATGATGCCGACGACGGGGCCGAAGCTCTCCTCCACCATCACGCTCATTTTGTGGTCGACGTCGACCAGCACCTGCGGCGCGAGATAGGGCGTGCCCTCGCGATTGGCGTCAAAGAGGCGCGGATCGATCAGCGCCGTCGCACCCTTGGAGCGGGCTTCCTCGATCTGATTGCGGATCAGCGCGGCGAAGCGCGGTTGCGCCATCGGGCCGAGCGTCGTCGCCTCGTCGAGCGGATTGCCGAGCACGTATTTGCGCGTGAGATCCGCGAAGGCCTCGACGAACGGCTTGAAGAGGCTTTCATGGACGTAGATGCGCTCGATGCCGCAGCAGCACTGGCCGGAATTGAAGAAGGCCCCGTCGACAAGATTCTCGACCGCGAAGTCGAGCTTGGCGTCGGCGCGGACATAGGCGGGATCCTTGCCGCCGAGTTCGAGGCCGAGCGAGGTGAAGGTGCCCGCCGCCGCGCGCTCGATCGCCTTGCCGCCGCCGACGCTGCCGGTGAAGTTGACGTGATCGACCGCGCCGGAGGCGAGCAGCTTCGCGGTCTGCTCATGCGTGAGGTTGATGTTCTGGAAGAGCCCGGCGGGAATGCCCGCCGCGTCCATCGCCTGCTGGAAGCGCTCGCCGACCAGGATGGTCTGCGCGGCATGCTTCAGGATGACGGCATTGCCCGCCATCAGCGCAGGGGCGATCGTGTTGACCGCGGTGAGATAGGGATAGTTCCAGGGCGCGATGACGAAGACGATGCCCAGCGGTTCGCGGCTGACGAAGCGGCGAAAACCTTCCTTGGGATCGGACGGCAGGACGGGCTTGAGGCTGTCTTCTGCGATCGCAGCCATATAGCGGACGCGTTCCTCGAAGCCGCGAAACTCGCCACCGTAGCGGACAGGGCGGCCCATCTGAGCTGCGAGCTCCGGCACGATCTCCTGATTCAGCGCCAGCATCGCGTCCATGAACTTCATCACGGCGGCGACGCGGGCAGCGACCGGGGTTTTCGCCCATTCGATCTGGGCGCAATGCGCGGCGTCGAGCGCCTTCTCGATGGCCGCGTCGCTGGCGGGCTTGCGGCGTGCGACTTCCCGCCCGTCGATCGGCGAGATGCAGACGATGTCGTCCATTGGATACTCCCTCGAACCCGTCGTTGCGGGCTCAGATGATCTCGAAATAGCGCGCCATCTCCCAGTCGGTGATGGCTTTGCGGAACTCGCGCTCTTCCCATTTCCGCGTGGCGGCGTAGTGCTCAACGAACGCGTCGCCGAACAATTCGCGCGCCGCGCCGCTGGCTTCCAGCCGCTCCGCCGCTTCATACAACGTCCGCGGCAAAGGACGATGTGACGAAGTCTTGATCTCGTAGGCATTGCCTTTGATGGGCTCGCCCGGATCGATCTTGTTCTCGATCCCCCACAGGCCCGAGCCGATCGCGCAGGCGAGGGCGATATAGGGATTAATGTCGGCGGCGGCGATGCGGTACTCGACCCGCTGCGATTTCGGCCCGCCGGGAATGACGCGGAGCGCGCAGGTGCGGTTCTCGATGCCCCAGGTCGCATCGGTCGGCGCCCAGAAACCGGGGATGAGGCGGGTATAGGAGTTCACCGTGCAGGCGATCATCGCCAGCAGCTCCGGCATCAGCGCCTGCTGGCCGCCGACGAACCAGCGCTGGAGGTCGGACATGCCGTAGGGTTTGCCCTCGTCGTAGAAGAGGCTCTTCCCCGCCTCATCCTTCAGCGAGACGTGGAGGTGGCCGGACTGGCCCGGCCAATCCTTCGACCATTTCGCCATGAAGGTCGCCATCCAGCCGCGCTTCTGGGCGAGCACCTTGGTGAAGGTCTTGAAGAGGGCCGCGCGGTCGGCCGATTCCAGCGCCTCGTCATAGATGAGCGCCGCCTCCAGCACGCCGGGGCCGGTTTCGGTGTGGAGGCCCTCCAGCGGCATGCGCATCTTTTCGCAGAGTGCGAGCAGCTCGTTGTAGAAATCGGCGTGCACGGAAGAGCGCAGCATCGAATAGCCGAAGAAGCCCGGCGTGATGTTCTTCAGGCCCTGATAGTTCTTGGCCCTGACGCTGTCGGGCGTTTCGTCGAACACGAAGAACTCGAATTCGGCGGAGGCGTTGACCGTGATCCCGGCATCGGCGGCGCGCTTCAGCACCTTGCGCAGCACGCCGCGGGGACAGATCGCCTCCGCGGCGCCTTCGAACTCGGCGAGGAAGAGCACCATCTCGCCCTCGAACGGCACGTCGCGGCAGGACGAGGGGATGATGCGGACATTGGCGTCGGGATAGGCGGTGTGCCAGCCCGTGTATTTCACGTTGTCGTAGAGCTGGTCGTTCGAGTCCCAGCCGAGCACGACGTCGCAAAAGCCAAAGCCCTTGTCGAGCGCGGCGAAGAACTTCTCGCGCGCCATATACTTGCCGCGCATGACGCCGTCGGCGTCGAAGACCCCGACCTTCACATGGGTGAGGCCGCGGCCTTCGACGATGGCCCGAGCGTCGGCTACTGTCTTGACGTCGCGCGCGTCCATGATGTCAGCCGGTTTCGCCGACGGCCCGCTCGGCAGCGGCGATCTCGGCTTGCCGCGCCGCGACCTGATCGCCGATCGGGGGACCCTTGAAGCGCCAGTTCTCCAGCCCGAACCACACGACGCCCGTCAGCACCAGGAAGCCGACGGTGATGTAGAGCGCCCACTGGTTCGGCGGCTGGATGCCGAGCACGAAGATGAGGACCATCGCGGCGATCGAGAGCACGGCGAACAGCTTGAACACCGCCTCGCCGAGATTCCACGGCCCCATCCGGTCCCATTTCGCGGTGCCCCAGGCGAAGAGGCCGAGCGTGATGGGGATGACGAAGGAGAAGAAGAGGAAGATGACCGTGCACGAGACGACGATCGTATAGACCGGCGTCTCGCCGATCGTGACGAGCGAGGAGCCCCACACGAACAATACTGCCAGCGTCGCGCCGACCCAGATCGCGGCGACCGGGGTGCGGAAGCGCGGGCTGACCTTGGCGAGCAGGCTGGAGCCCGGCAGGCCCTTGTCGCGCGAGAAGGCGAAGATCATGCGCGACACCGAGGTGACGGTGGCGAGACCGCAGAGGAACTGCGAGATGAAGATCGCGACATAGAGCGCGAGCTTCAGGTTCGGATTCACCTGCGTGTCCATGGCCCAGAAGAAGACGTTCCAGCCCTGCGCGGCGGCGGCGTCCATGTCGGGGATCATCAGCACGAAGCTGCAGAGCATGAGATAGCCGAAGACCGCCGACCACAGGACCGAGGCGACCATGCCGCGCGGCACCGACTTCGCCGCATTGACGGTTTCTTCCGACGTATGGGCCGAGGCGTCATAGCCGGTGATCGTGTAGATCGGCAGCAGCAGGCCGAGCAGGAAGACCCAGAGCCCCGAGGTCGCGGGCCAGACGCCGGCGCCCGCATCGCCCGAATAATTGGCGAAGGTGAAGAGCCGGCCGATATCGTAGCTGTCGGCGGCGAGGAGGCAGACGGCCGTCAGCACGACCGAGGTGACGAGGATCAGATAGCCCGAAAAATCCGTCAGCTTGGCGGTGAGGCCGATCCCCATATGGTTGATCAGCGCCTGCACGCCGGTCAGCACGGCGAGGAAGCCGATGCGGACGGCGACGGTATCTTCCATCCCCAGCATCGCGCCGAAGGCGCCGAAGAAGAAGTAATACGTCCCGACATTGATGGCGCCCAGCACGGTGATGAGGCCGAGCAGGTTGAACCAGGCCGTCACCCAGCCGGTGAAGCGGTTCCCCAGGATCGAGCCCCAGTGATAGAGCCCGCCGGCGGTCGGATAGGCGGAGGAGATCTGCGCCATGGCGACGGCGAAGACCCCGGAGACGAGACACCCAAGCGGCCAGCCGATGCCGATCGCCGCGCCGCCGGCGCCCGCGGTCGCCTGGGCCAGCGAATTGATGCCGCCCGACAGGATGCAGATGATGGAGAAGGAAATGGCGAAGTTGGAGAACGTCCCCATCCGCCGGTCGAGTTCCTGGGCGTAGCCCATGGAATGAAGGACCTTGAGGTCTTCTTTTCGATCACTGTCGCTGTAGCCGTGCGCCTCGCTCATGATGAACCCCGCTTTTCAGCGGACCGCCAGCCGATCCGCTGCAACCCCGAGAGAAGGATAGCGCCGCATTCACGAAGAGCGCCGCGCCTTATGTCGCAGGTGCGAAATGAATTCGTCGCGCGAGTGACATCGAGGCTTGCCGTAGAGTTACAGGGAATGGAGAGCGGGAGTTGCGTTTGTTGAAACGGGTCTGCGGCGCGGCCGCCTTGCTGCTGCTGGCTGCGAGCCTGCGGCCGGCTCTCGCCGGACCAGTGATCTGGCCGGTGCCGGCCTGCGGCGCTGAGGATGTGGCGACGGCCTCGCCTGCGCCGCTCACCAACGACTCCGCATCGCTGACCGAACTGCCCTTCATCGTCGGCCTGTCCTCGATCAGCGCCGGGCTGGTGATCGGCCTCAACGAGGACAACACGGCGCTCATCCGCTGCGTCTATGTCGATGATCGCAGCGTGGGGCTGGAAGGCGCGGCGATCCTGGCAGTCGCGGGGCTGAAATTCGCGACGCCGCGCGTGCCCAACACGTCGATCCCCGGCGGCCGCTATCTGGTGCGCGTCGCGACGCTCTTCGGCCTCTCCTGGGTCGAGCCGCCGCCGCGTCAGCCGCTGCTGCCGCCCTGCCCGAAGGCCTTCGACGCCGAAACCGTCGCCTTCGGCCCGAATGTGCCGAAGCCCCTCTATCGCGAGAAGCCGGTCTATCCCCCGCGCGCCGAAGAAGAGGGTATCGAGGGCAGCGTCGAGGTGCAGCTCGACGTCTTCGCCAGCGGCGCGGTCAGCCCGGCCTGCATCGCCGGCGCGACGCCACCGGGCTGGTTCGAGCAGGCGGCCATCGTCGCGCTGTCGCAATGGCGCTTCAACCCGCCCGCCGCCACCGGCCCGCGCCGCTATCAGGTGACGATCAAGTTCCGCATGGCGGATTGACCGTCAGACCAGCTGCTTGTCCGTCGTGGACGGCCGTTCAAGCCATTCGGGGATCGGCAGGTTCTTCTCGCGCAGGAAGGCGGGGTTGAAGAGCTTGGACTGATAGCGCGTGCCGTAGTCGCAGAGGATGGTCACGATCGTGTGGCCGGGGCCGAGCACCTTGGCGAGGCGTACCGCGCCCGCGACATTGATGCCGGACGAGCCGCCGAGGCAGAGGCCTTCATATTGGAGCAGGTCGAACACCACCTGCACCGCCTCGGCATCGGGGATCTGGAAGGAGTGGTCGGGCGTGAAGCCTTCGAGGTTCGCGGTGATGCGGCCCTGGCCGATGCCTTCGGTGATCGAGGAGCCTTCCGATTTCAGCTCGCCGGTCGTGTAGAAGCTGTGCAGCGCGGCGCCAAAAGGGTCGGCGAGGGCGATCTGAACCTTCGGGTTGCGGGCGCGGAGCGCGATCGCGGTGCCGGCCAGCGTGCCGCCGGTGCCGACCGCCGAGACGAAGCCGTCGACCTTGCCGCCGATCTGGTTCCAGATTTCGGGGCCGGTGGTTTCGACATGGGCCTGGCGGTTCGCGACATTGTCGAACTGGTTCGCCCAGATCGCGCCGTTCGGTTCCGACTTCGCCAGCGCCTCGGCGATGCGGCCGGAGACCTTCACGTAGTTGTTGGGGTTAGCGTAGGGAACGGCCGGGACCTCGACGAGCTCAGCGCCCGCCAGCCGCAGCATGTCCTTCTTCTCCTGGCTCTGCGTGTCGGGGATCACGATCACGCTGCGGAACCCGAGGGCGCTGCCGACCAGCGCCAGGCCGATGCCGGTATTGCCCGCCGTGCCCTCGACGATCACGCCGCCGGGCTTCAAGAGTCCCTTCGCCACCGCGTCCTGGATGATGAAGAGTGCGGCGCGGTCCTTCACGGACTGGCCGGGATTCATGAACTCCGCCTTGCCCAGAATGGTGCAGCCGGTGGCGGCGCTGGCGCGGCGGAGTTCGATCAAAGGGGTGTTGCCGACGGCGGCGGCGATATCGCGGGCAATGGTCATGGGGCGGGCTCTAGCCGAGGGGCAAAGGCGGAGCAAGGCATGGCGCTGAAGCGAGGGTCAAGCGCCGCTTCATTGTCATGCGCGCGCCATTTCCTACGGCGCACGATCCGCTTAGGACTGGGCGGTCGTCATTTGCGGAGTTCGTCATGAGCCTCGAAACCCTCGCCAGCCATGCGCTGTTCGGCGGCCGCCTGTCGGTCATCCGCCATGCCAGCGCCGCGACCGGCATGCCGATGCGGTTCTCGGTCTTCGTGCCGGCGGGCAAAGGACCGTTTCCGGTGCTTTTCTGCCTCGCGGGACTGACCTGCACGGAAGAGAATTTCACGGTGAAGTCCGGCATCTACGGCGCTGCCGCGAAGGCGGGGCTGATGATCGTCGCGCCCGATACCAGCCCGCGGGGCGAGGGTGTCGCCGACGATCCCGCCTATGATCTGGGCCAGGGCGCGGGCTTCTATGTCGATGCGACCGAGGCGCCCTGGGCGCCGCATTTCCGGATGTATTCATACATCACTCGGGATCTGCAGGACGCCGTGCGGGCGAACTTCCCCGCCGATCCCGCGCGGCGCGGCATCACCGGTCATTCCATGGGCGGGCACGGCGCGCTGACCATCGCGCTGAAGACCCCCGAGATGTTCCGTTCGGTCAGCGCCTTCGCCCCGATCGTCTCGCCGCTGAACTGCCCCTGGGGCGAGAAGGCACTGACGGCCTATCTGGGGCCGGATCGCGCGGCGTGGCGCGCCCATGATGCCTGCGCGCTCATCGAGGACGGCGCGGGTACCGCGTTCGACGACATTCTGATCGACCAGGGCCTCAGCGACCAGTTCCTGGAAAACCAGCTGAAGCCGGAGCTGATCGAATCCGCCGCAGCGAAGGCGGGCCGGAAGGTCACCGTGCGCCGCCATGCCGGCTACGACCACTCCTACTTCTTCATCGCCAGCTTTACGCCGGACCACGTCGCGTTCCACGCGGCGCGGTTGTGAGACGGGATCAGTAGACCACCACGCTGCGGATGCTCTCGCCCGCATGCATCAGGTCGAAGCCCTTGTTGATTTCTTCGAGCGTCAGCACGTGGGTGATCATCGGGTCGATCTGGATCTTGCCGTCCATGTACCAGTCGACGATCTGCGGCACGTCGGTGCGGCCGCGCGCGCCGCCGAAGGCCGAGCCCTTCCAGACGCGCCCGGTGACGAGCTGGAACGGGCGGGTCGCGATCTCTTTCCCGGATTCCGCGACGCCGATGACGATCGACTCGCCCCAGCCGCGATGGCAGGCCTCGAGCGCCTGGCGCATCACGGTCGTGTTGCCGGTGCAGTCGAACGTGTAGTCCGCGCCGCCGCCGGTGAGTTCGACGAGATGGGGGACGATGTCGCCCTTCACGTCTTTGGGGTTGACGAAGTGGGTCATGCCAAAGCGGCGGCCCCAGGCCTCCTTGGCCGGGTTGATGTCGACGCCGACGATCTGGTTCGCGCCGACCAGCTTCAGGCCTTGGATGACGTTGAGGCCGATGCCGCCGAGGCCGAAGACGATGCAGTTCGCGCCCGGCTCGACCTTGGCGGTGTTGATCACCGCGCCGACCCCGGTCGTGACGCCGCAGCCGATGTAGCAGGCCTTCTCGAACGGCGCGTCGGGGCGGATTTTCGCGACCGCAATCTCGGGCAGCACCGTGTGGTTCGCGAAGGTGGAGCAGCCCATATAGTGAAAGATCGGCTGGCCCTTGTAGGAGAAGCGCGAGGTCTGGTCGGGCATCAGCCCCTTGCCCTGCGTGCCGCGAATGGCGGTGCAGAGATTGGTCTTGCGGCTGAGGCAGCTTTTGCACTGTCGGCATTCCGGCGTGTAGAGCGGGATCACGTGATCGCCGGGCTTCACGGTGGAGACGCCGGGGCCGACCTCCAGCACCACGCCCGCGCCTTCATGGCCGAGGATCGAGGGGAAGATGCCCTCGGAGTCGAAGCCGTCGAGCGTATAGGCGTCGGTGTGGCAGATGCCGGTCGCCTTGATCTCGACCAGGACCTCGCCGACCCGCGGACCTTCCAGATCGACCTCGACGATCTCCAGCGGTTTCTTCGCCGCGAAGGCGACGGCGGCGCGGGTTTTCATGGGAACTCCTCAGCTGGGAACGACATGACGTGGATTTACCCGCGTCCGAGCGGGAAGGCGACCCTTGCTGCCCCCGTCCCAGGCGTGGGGTGGAATTGATCTTGGAAATTTTGTGGGGGTGTACCCCCTCCCCATGCGGGCGATGAGGCGCAGCGGTACATGGTCGGGCGAGCTCTGCTCATCGGCAGTCCTGCGCACCTCCCCCGCATCCCATGACCCACGGAGTAGGTATAGGAATATTATCAGGATCTGTCAAGAGCCAGGTTAGGGCACCAGCCGGAACCGCAGGCCCGCAAGGGTAACTGTGTCGCCGTCGATGGGCAGATCGCGCGCCTTGGCGGCGGCGAGGACGGCGGCCTTGTCGGTGGCGCGGAGGTCGATGCCACCGAGGCCCTCGCCGCGGCCGTCGCTCGTCCTGACGAAGCGCAAATCGCTGCCGTCGAGTGCGATGCGGTGCGTGCCGTCATGCGGGGTGTGCACGGGGCGGTCGAGCAGGATCGACCAGCGGGCGGCGGTGACGGCGGGGTCGTCGCTCTGGATTTCCGCCGCGGCGATGGCGCTGACGCGGCCCGTGCGAATGGCGTGGCGCCAGTTCGTGCCGGCGGCGTGGGTCCAGGGATTTTCAGGCGTGTCGCCGCCCTCGTGGCGATCGACCTCCAGCATCGGCCCGCCGGTGTCGCGGGGGTGGAGCTGGACGAGGTGATAGGCCGGGTTCTCCGCCTCGGCGATGACGCGGACGCCGAGCGCGCCGATCCGGTCGCGAAAGGCGGCGTGCGGCTCAGCCTGCAGGATCACCATGTAGCCGCCCGCGCCGCGGCGCTGGATGAAGCGCGTGCCTTGCGTGTCGGGCTTTACGGTGGCGCAGACTTCGAGGAGCTGCTCGCCGATGGGGAGGAGGCAGTTGGTGAGGCCGAACATCGCCTCCAGATGATCGTCGCGAAAGCCTTCGGCGAGGCCGAAGACCTCCTTCAGCGCGGCGATGGGGGCTTCGAGTTCGGGTTCGATCAGCGCGATCTGGCGCAGGCGCAACCAACCCGTCATGACGCGGCCTTTCCGAAGGCTTTGAACGCGGCGCGCGATTCCGGCGAGGCGCCGCTCGCGCTGTGTCGCGCGGTTTCAATGGCGATGTAGTCCTTGAGGCTCATGGTCTCGCCGGAGATGAAGTTCTGCTTCATCCCCATCAGCGCCGGCGCCGCCATGGCGGCGAGTGTCGCGGCGCGGGCTTCGACTTCGCGCATCAGGTTCTCGGCAGGATAGGCGCCGAGCAGGAAGCCCCAGTCCAGCGCCTCCACCGTGGTGAACTTGCGCGGGAAGAAACAGAGCTCGCGCGCCCGCGTCGCCCCGACGATGCGCGGCAGCAGCCAGGGCAGGGCCATGTCGCCGGAGATGCCGACGCCGAGAAAGGCCGAGTTGAACTTCGCAGTTTCGGCGGCATAGCGAAGATCGCAGGCGGCCGCCCAGCCAAGGCCCGCACCCGCACAGGCGCCGTTGATCGCTGCGATGGTGACGGCGGAGATTTCGTGCAGCAGGCGGGTGATGTCGAAATATTCGCTGCGCAGCGCCTCGTCCGCGCCGCCATCGGCATAGTGCGTCACGTCGGCGCCGGGGCAGAAGCCCTTGCCGCGGCCGGTCAGGATGAGGACGCGCAAATCCGGATCGCCGTCGAGCGTCCGCAATGCGTGATGCAGTTCGCGCATCATCGCGTTGGTGATGCCGTTGAGACGATCCGGCCGGTTGAAGGCGAGCGTCGCGATGCCGCCGCGCCGCTCCAGCTCGATCGTGCGATAGGCGCCCATCGTCAGTCCTCCCTTGGGGCTCTTGCCGGCCCTCATGGGAGTAGAGCGCGACGGGCGCCGTCTTGCTAGAGCGCCGGGCCGCGGAAGCGCTTCACCGACAGCCAGCCGAAAACGATGAAGGCGACCAGCACGACGCCCTGCGCTGCCGCGAAGGGCGGCTCGCCGCCGGTCGGGGCGAGCGCGTGCAGCGGCGCGATCTTCAGGAAGGACTGCACGACCAGCACGAAGCAGTTGAGATAGAAGGCCGCCATCGCGCTGACGACATAGATCCAGCGCCACGGCCCCACGAGCCCCTTGCCGTAAAAGGCATAGAGCGCCGCCGCGAGCACGGCGGTCGAGATGAGGCCGGTGAAGAAGGCGGGCGTGAGACCGTCGAACAGCACGAAGCCGGTCAGCGTCGTCAGCACGGTGAAGAGCAGGAAGGCCGGCGTCCAGGACGAGATGCGGTTGCCTAGGAAGGCCCGCACGACCGGCAGTCCCGCGACGATGGCGATCAGGCTGATCACCACATGGACGAACACCAAGATAGGAAGACCCAGAATCATGACCGCTGCCCCCGCACGCGCACCGGTCCCCTTACCGGCGCCTCAGCGTGTCACAACATCCAGGCGGGCGGCAGGCATAAAAATGACGCGGCCTCTTTTGAGAGCCGCGTCGAAAGTTGGGGAGGAAAAAGGTGACGTGCGAGGCGGCGTTCTAACCGCCGAGCCTCGAACCACGCAGGCCGCTGAGCCGAGCTGCATCCTTCGAGGCTCCCCCTAGATACGCAGGAGTCGCACCTCAGGTATCGCGCGGCGCGCTAGCGACGCAGGAACAGGTAGCCGACCAACGCGCCGATACCGGCGGCGATAGCCAGGGTTTGGACAGGCTTTTCCTGCACGCGGTCCCGCAGGGCCGACAAGCGGTCGCCGGTCCATTCGGTGACATCCGACGCGCCATCCGTCAGATTCTTCACGCCGTTGGTGACAAAATCGGCGGCGCTGTCGAAACCGTCCGATGCAGCGTCGGCAGCGCGGCCGACCAGCGACTTGGCGTCATCCGCGACGTCTTCGGTGACGCCATTGACGCGGGCGAGATTGGGCGTAGCGGGCATGGCGAGGTCTCCAGCAGGCCGACGCCGGATGCGCGGCCGTTCACAGACCCAAACGTACGTCTCCGCAAATCGTTCCGCGTGTCCGGAACCATTGATGCGCGTGCCGCTTGATACAGCGCCGCGCGTTGGGCGCGAACACGTTGAGGGGCACATGGCCAAAGAACCGATGGACGCCGTTGCGATGCTGAAGGCCGATCACCGCAAGGTGGAAGACCTCTTCGCCAAGTTCGAATCCGCCAAGGGGGCCGACCGCAAGAAGAAGCTGGCGACCGAAATCTGCACCGAGCTGACCGTGCACACCTCGATCGAGGAAGAGATTTTCTATCCTGGCTGCAACGGCGAGATCGAAGAGGACCTGCTGAACGAGGCCTATGTCGAACATGACGGCGCCAAGGTCATCATGGCCGAGATCGAAGCCGGCAATCCCGAAGACCAGTTCTACGACGCCAAGGTCAAGGTCCTGTCCGAGATGATCAAGCATCACGTGAAGGAAGAAGAACAGCGCGCCGAAGGCATGTTCGCGCAGGCCAAAAAAGCCGGCGTCGACACCGAAGCGCTCGGTGCGCAGATGGCCATGCGCAAGAAAGAGCTGCTCGCGTCCATCAAGGCGAGCGGCTTGCCCTCGCCCGAGACCCGCTCGTTCACGGGCCACAAGATGACGCAGGGCTCACCCGTCGAAGCTCCTGCCGCCTAACGGAACCTTTCGAAGGTTCCGCGCTTACCGAAACACATTTTGAGGAGGACACATCATGCGTTCAGCACTGCTCTGGCTCGTCGGCGTTCCGATTCCGATCATCCTTCTGCTCTGGGTCTTCACCGGCCACATGTAACGACTTAGCGGCCTCGCGCCGCAGGAGGGGTAATAATAATGAGCGATACCATCGTTATCGACGAAGCACTGTCCGAACCGGCGGGCGCGCGATTCTCCTGGGGCTTGGCGATCGCCGGCGGCGTCGCCGCCACCGCGGTCACCTTCTTCCTGCTGACGCTGGGCGCGGGATTCGGGCTGCTTCTCGTCAATCCCGTGACCAATGAAGGCCCGTCGCTTCCGGTCTTTCTGACCCTCGGGGCGATCTACTTCCTGACCGCCCAGGCCTTCGGGTTCGCCGTCGGCGGTCACCTGGTCGGCCGCCTGATGGGGCCGGTCATTGAAAGCGACCGTGAGGAGAATGTCCGCGCCGGTGCGCACGGGCTGGTCGCCTGGGCCGTCGCGGTACTGGCGACCCTGACCATGGTCGCCTTGACCAGCCTCAGCGCCGGCAATACCGCGGCGACCACTGCGGCGCTTTACGGTGCGGCGTCGAAGGACGAGGCCGACAGGGACGGCATGAATGCGTATTTCGTCGACAAGCTGTTCCGCCCGACTGCCGCTGCGCCCGCCGCTACGCCTGCGCCTGATGGGACCGGCCTTGGCCCGGTGCCGGCCGGCGCGCCTATGTCGGTTGCCGGAGCCGAAGCCGATCGTGAAGAGGCGGGCCGCATTCTCGGCGCGGGCTTCATGAATGGCATCGCCATCCCGCAGGACGACCGCCCGCGTCTGATCGAGCTGACCGCCCGCCATGCCGGCATCACCGAAGGCGCAGCCGTCACGCGCATCGATACGCTGCAGGCGGAAACGCAGGCCAAAGCAAAACAGGCCGCCGATGCCGCGCGCAAGGCGGCGAGCTATGCCAGCCTCTGGATCGCGCTGTCGCTGCTCTTCGGGGCAATCGTCGCGATGATGTCGGCGGTCTATGCGCGCTTCGAGAAGGATGGCTTCCCGATCGCCCGTCGCACGATCGTCACCGCCTAACGTCTGCTTCCAGACCAAGAAGGGCGGCGCTGTGAAGCGCCGCCCTTTTCTTTTGGCGATTCCGCAGCACAGCGGAACGGAAGGGGGTGGCGCGGCTTTGGTCGCCACACGCACAAGGAGAAGACGATGAAAGCGCTTTGCTGGCACGGCACGGGGGACATTCGCTGCGAGACGGTTCCCGATCCCACGATCGAAGATGCGCGCGACGTGATCATCAAGGTGACGAGCTGCGCGATCTGCGGCTCTGACCTTCATCTCTATGGCGGCTTCGTCCCCGGCATGAAGTCCGGCGACGTGATGGGCCACGAGACGATGGGCGAAGTCGTCGCCGTCGGTCCCGGCGCAGCGCACAAGCTGAAGGTCGGCGACCGCGTCGTCGTGCCGTTCGTCATGAGCTGCGGCGAATGCCGCCAATGCAAATGGGAAAACTATTCGCTCTGCGAGCGGAGCAACCCCAACGGAGCGCTGCAGATTCCCCAGATCGGCTACCAGACGGCCGGTCTCTTCGGCTACTCGCACACCTATGGCGGCTTTGCCGGCGGCCAGGCGGAATATCTGCGCGTGCCCTATGCCGATGTCGGGCCGATCAAGGTGCCGGACGGGCTGACCGACGATCAGGTCCTCTTTCTCTCCGACATTTTCCCGACCGGCTACATGGCGGCGGAGAATGCCAATATCCAGCGCGGCGACACGGTGCTCGTCTTCGGGTGCGGTCCGGTCGGGCAGTTCGCGATCCGCTCGGCCTTTATGCTGGGCGCCGAACGCGTCATTGCGGTCGACCGGGTTCCCGAGCGGCTGGCGCTCGCCGCGCAGTCGGGCGCCGAGACGCTGGACTACACCGCCGGCGAGCTGCAGGACCGCATTCGCTCGATGACTGGCGGCCTTGGCCCCGATTCAGTGATCGAAGCGGTCGGTCTGGAGAGCCATGGTGAAGGCGGCGGCATCGCAGGCATGGTCGAAACGCTGCAGACCAAGCTCACCAGCACCGAGCGGCCCTACGCCTTCCAGCAGGCGGTGCTTGCCTGCCGCCCGGGCGGCACGATCTCGCTGCCGGGTGTCTTCATCGCGAACGTCACCACCCCCATGGGCGCATTTGTCGGCAAGGGCCTGACGCTGAAGAGCGGCCAGACTCATGTGCAGAAATACCTCAAGCCGCTGATGCAGAAGATCGTCGACGGCGAGATCGACCCGTCCTTCCTGATCACGCACAAGATCGGGCTCGAAGACGGGCCCGATGCCTACAAGATGTTCCAGGAGAAGAAGGACGGCTGCATCAAGGTCGTCATTAACCCATTCGCTTAGGTCAGCGCGTCAGGAAGACCTCGCGCAGCTTCTGCTGTTGCGCGAGGTCGATGCCGAGCCCTTCGGTGAAATAGCCCTCGATGGAGCCGTATTTCGCTTCAACTTCCGCGAAGGCGGCGTCGAGATAGGACGGCTTCACGCCGTAGAGCGCCTCGACGATGGCACGGTCGCCGCCGGCGGCGACGAAGGCGTCGATTTTGTCGGTATAGGCGGGCAGGGTGTACTCGTTGCTGCGCAGATAGTCGGCGACCACGGTCTCGCGAGGCACGCCGAGCAGGGTCAGCAGCGCGGCCGCGGCCCAGCCCGTGCGGTCCTTGCCGGCAGTACAATGGACGAGTGCCGGCAGCCGGCCGGGCTCGGCGAGTTTCAGGTAGAGCCCGCGATAGGCGGCGCGCGCGCCTTCATCCGAGACGAGATGCGGATAGATCGCGGCGAGCACCGCCTCCGCCTTGCCGTCGGCATAGGCAAGGCTGGCGGCCTTTGGGTCCTTCAGTGCGTCGACCAGCTTCAGCAGCTCGGTCCGGTCAGTGCCGGATGAAACATCGAGCCAGATGATCTCGACATCGGCCGGCACTTCATCGGGCCGCGCGGTGCGCTCCTTCTCGGTGCGCAGATCGAAATCGGTGCGGAGGCCGAGCGCGGCGAGGCGCTGCTTGTCCTCATCGCTCAGCCCGCTCAACTGGTTGGAGCGGTAGAGCAGCCCCTCGCGCAGGCGTGCGCCGTCGGCGGTGCTGTAGCCGCCGGTGTCGCGGAGATTGGGAATTGAGGGAATGCCGAGACTGTCGCCAGGCGCGGCGAGGGCGGTGAGGCCAAGCGCGGCGGCGAGCGCAAAGGTCGAAATCAGCTTGCGGATCATGAGCGTGTCCTAAGTCTGCCTGGCGTGCGCCGCCAGGCGGGGGAAAACCTGCTCGGCATTGGCGCGGGCGATGGCGTGGGCGTCGGCCTCACTCAAGCCGAGTTCGTTGTCGAGCTGATGAAGGTTGCGCCACACCCCGATCTCCGGCGTGAACGGCCAGTCGCTACCGAAGAGGATCTGGGTGATCGGCGCGATGCGGCGGAGACCGGCAAAGGCGATGGGATGCGCCGACAGCGCCACGTCGTAATAGAGCTTCTCCAGAGTCTCGAAGACCTCCTGTTCGCTCGCCGGGCGCGGATTGATGAAGGGCAGGTTCGCGAAGGCCGCAATGCGCGCGACCAGCGCCGGCAGCGCCGCGCCGCCATGCGGCACGATGATCTTGATGTCGGGATTGGTCTGCAGCGTGCGGGCATAGAGCAGGTCGACCAGCGTCCGCGTCGTGTCGAGGGGGAACTCTAGCAGCGGCGCAGGGCGGCCGAGCGTCAGTTGCGGGGCGCAGGCGGGGCTGGTCGGGTGCAGGAAGACCGTCGCCTGGCGCCGGTTCAGTTCCGCGAAGACCGGCGCGAACTGGGGTGCGCCCAGATAGACGCCGTCGATATTGGTTTCGAGGATGATGCCGTCGACGCCGAGCGTCTCGAAGGCGAAGTCGATTTCGGCGAGCGCCGCCGCGACATCCGGCATCGGCAGGGTCGCGAAGAAGCCGAAGCGTTCGGGGTCGCTGCGCATCAGGTCCGCGCCCGCCTCGTTCACGGCGCGGCAGAGGCCGGGGCGCTCGGCCTCGGGCAGGAAATGCACCGCCGGCGAGGAGAGCGAGATTATCGCCGTCGCGATGCCTTGCCGGTCCATCAGCCCGATCGCCTCGTCGCGGCTCCAGGCCGGCACCGGAAAGCCGTCGACCAGCGTCAGGCCCGCTTTGGCGAGGGCGGCCGTGTAGCATTCGGGCAGGAAATGGGCGTGGACGTCGATGCGGCCGCGCCCGCACGGACAAGTCGCGTCATGGCTCATCGGAATCCCCCGCGATCCGCGCGCGGCGCGTTCGTCAGGCCGCAGCCAAGCTTAAGCACGCCGCGGCGCACCCGGCCAAGCGGCCGGCGTCAGGGCAAATGTAAAGGAAGGAAATGGTGGAGCCAGGCGGAATCGAACCGCCGACCTCTTGCATGCCATGCAAGCGCTCTCCCAACTGAGCTATGGCCCCACTTTTCCGCTGCCAGGTTGGGGCCCGGCGCGAAGGGGCGGAGCTTTAATCTCCGTCCCCGAAAACTGCAATACGAAGATTGCGATTAATCGTCTTTCCCGACGCTCGGATCGTCGACGATGTCGCTGAGGTCGTCGTCGCCGTCGTCGGCCTCGATGAGGGTGTCGTCGTCTTCCTCATCGTCGTCGCCTTCGATGTCTTCCTCATCGAACTCGACCAGGTCAGGATCGACCTCTTCGGTCGTGCCGCGGCGGCCCTTCTTCTTGGGACCGGTCGCGACTTCCTCGCCGTCTTCCAGCTCGTCATCCTCGGTGTCGCCGGTCAGCTCGGTGGCGACTTCCTCGCCGGCCTCGATCTCCTCGGCTTCGTCGGCGACGTCCTCGACCTCTTCGACCTCGTCTTCTTCCTCGTCGTCGCCGTCCTCGGCCTCGTCTTCATCCTCGTCCGCTTCGGCGGCCACCGGCGCGCGGGCGACCTCCTTGGCCTTCTCCGTCGCGCGCGGCTTGCGCGGCTTCAGGATGGCCTCGGGCTCGAAGACGTGTTCGCACTTCGGGCAGACATTGGGCTTCTTGTTGAGATCATAGAAGCGCGCGCCACACGACGGGCATTGACGCTTCGTGCCGAGCTTGGGATCAGCCACTTATCCTCAGTCCTGCAAAATTTTGGGCGGCGCAAAGGGCACCGCGTCCTCAAGGCCCCGCGAAGGGCCGGGACCATTGCCACGCGCGCTCGCCGCTGTCAAAGAGAGAAAAACCGCCCTGGCCCCGGATATTGCCCGTCATGACGACAGCCCACGCCGCTGCCCCTTTGCGCGCGCGCGCCTCCACCGGGCTTGCGGGCCGGATTCGCATCCCCGGCGACAAGTCGATCTCGCACCGGGCGCTGATTCTGGGCGCGATGGCGGTCGGCGAGACCGTGGTCACCGGCCTGCTGGAGGGCGAAGACGTGCTGCGCACGGGCGCTGCCATGGCGGCGCTGGGCGCCGAGGTCACGCGCGGGGATGACGGCGTCTGGCGCATTCACGGGGTCGGGGTCGGCGGCTTTGCCGAGCCGGGCGGCGTGCTCGATTTCGGTAATTCCGGCACCGGTGTCCGCCTTGCCATGGGCGCGGTCTCCACGACGCCGATCGCCTGTACCTTTACGGGCGATGCCTCGCTCTGCCGTCGTCCCATGAGTCGCGTGCTGGATCCGCTGGGGCGTTTCGGCGCCGAATCGATGGGCCGGGCAGGCGGGCGCCTGCCTCTGACCCTGCGTGGTTCGGCCAATCCCATGCCGGTCACCTATGTGAGCCCGGTCGCCTCGGCGCAGGTCAAATCCGCGATCCTGCTGGCCGGCCTCAACGCGCCGGGCCGCACCACGGTAGTTGAGCGCGAGGCGACCCGTGACCATACCGAGCGCATGCTGCGCGCCTTCGGGGCGAGCGTTTCCGTCGAGACCCATGACGAGGGCCATGCCGTCTCGGTCGAAGGCGGGGCGGATTTGCGGGCGATTTCGATCGCGGTTCCCGGCGATCCCTCCTCGGCGGCCTTCCCTCTCGCCGCTGCACTGCTGGTCCCGGACAGCGACGTCACGGTCGAGGGCGTGCTGATGAACCCGACCCGCGCCGGCCTCTTCGAGACCCTGCGCGAGATGGGCGCCAGCCTTGATATCATCGACCGGCGCGACGAGGGCGGCGAGCCCATCGCTGCGCTCCGGGCCCGGTTTTCCGCCCTGAAAGGCATCGAAGTGCCGCCGGAACGGGCGCCCTCGATGATCGACGAATACCCGATCCTCGCCGTGCTCGCCTCCTTTGCCGAGGGCCGAACGGTCATGCGCGGGCTGAAGGAGCTGCGCGTCAAGGAAAGCGACCGGATCGCCGCCATGGCCCGCGGGCTCGCCGCCTGCGGCGTCAAGGTCACCGAACTGGACGACGGCCTCATCGTCGAGGGCAACGGCCCCGGCGGCATGCCGGGCGGGGCGACCATCGCGACCGAGATGGACCACCGCATCGCCATGTCCTTCCTGGTCGCCGGCCTCGCCGCCAAGACCCCCGTCACAGTGGACGACAGCGCCTTCATCGCGACCAGTTTTCCGGGCTTTACCGAGCTGATGACCGGCCTCGGGGGCGGCCTCGTCCGGGTCAATCGGTGACGCTGCCCGTCATCGCCATCGACGGGACCGCTGCGTCGGGCAAGGGCACGATCGCCAAGGCGCTGGCCCGGCATTTCCATTTCGACCATCTCGACACCGGTGCGCTCTACCGCGCCGTTGCGGCTCTGGTGCTGCGCGACGGCGGCGATCCCTCGTCCCGCCATGACGCACTCGATGCCTGCAAGCTGTTCAGGCCGGGCATCGTTCCGGATACGGAACTGCGCAGCGCCGCGGTCGGCGAGGCCGCCAGCCAGGTTGCCGTGCTGCCCGAAGTGCGCTCGGCGCTGCGCGAGATGCAGGTTCATTTCGCGCTGGTCCCGCCGGGCGGCAAGGGCGCGGTGTTGGATGGCCGCGATATCGGCACGGTGATCGCCCCGCATGCGCCGGTGAAGATCTTCGTGACCGCCGGCGTCGAGGAGCGCGCGCGCCGCCGCTGGCGCGAGGTCCATGCCGCCGACCCCGCCAAGACCTATGAGGCGATCCTCGGCGAGTTGCGCATCCGCGACGCCCGCGATTCGGAGCGCGCCGCCGCCCCCATGAAGGCGGCGGCGGATGCCGCCTTGCTGGACACCACCGATTTGAGTATAGACGCCGCCGTCGCGGCGGCTTTGAAGCTCGCGCGCGGCAAACTCGAAGCCTGAAGCTTTGCTCTTTGGATTTCGAAACGCTCTTGCCCTCTGGGCCGGGGTGCGTTTCGCCGTCGAACGAGTGAAGCGAGACCGCCGGATACAACCGGTCGGCCCGCAACGCTAAAGAACTGGAGAATATCTACCGCATGGCACGTGTCGCCAAGGCTGGCCGCAAACAGGCCGCCGTTTCCGCTCCCACCGAATCCCTGTCCTTCACGCCCACCCGCGACGATTTCGCCGCGATGCTCGACGAGAGCTTCTCGTCGAACGGCGCCATTGAAGGCAATGTCGTCAAGGGCACCGTCGTTGCCGTTGAAAACGACTTCGTCATCGTCGACGTCGGTCTGAAGACCGAAGGCCGCATTCCCCTGAAGGAATTCGCGATGCCCGGCGTCACCACGGACCTCAAGGTCGGTGACACCGTCGAGGTCTTCCTCGACCGCATCGAAAATGCTCACGGCGAAGCCGTGCTCAGCCGCGAGAAGGCCCGCCGCGAAGAGAGCTGGGTGAAGCTCGAAGTCGCCGCGAACGCCAACCAGCGCGTCACGGGCGTCATCTTCGGCCGCGTCAAGGGCGGCTTCACCGTCGACCTCGACGGCGCCACCGCCTTCCTGCCCGGTTCGCAGGTCGACGTTCGCCCGATCCGCGATGTCGGCCCGCTGATGAACCAGCCGCAGCCCTTCCAGATCCTCAAGATGGATCGCAAGCGCGGCAATATCGTCGTCTCGCGCCGCGCCGTGCTTGAAGAAGCCCGCGCCGAACAGCGCAGCGAGATCGTGTCCAACCTCAAGGAAGGCATGGTCATCGACGGCGTCGTCAAGAACATCACCGACTACGGCGCGTTCGTCGATCTCGGCGGCGTGGACGGCCTGCTCCATGTCACCGACATGGCGTGGCGCCGCGTGAACCACCCGAGCGAGATCCTGAAGATCGGCGAGACCGTGAAGGTCCAGATCGTCAAGATCAACCAGGACACCCAGCGCATCAGCCTCGGCATGAAGCAGCTGGAAGCCGATCCCTGGGACGGCGCGGTCGCGAAGTACCCGATCGGTGCGAACTACAAGGGCCGCGTCACCAACATCACCGATTACGGCGCGTTTGTTGAGCTGGAGCCGGGCGTCGAAGGCCTCGTCCACGTCAGCGAAATGTCGTGGGTGAAGAAGAACGTCCACCCCGGCAAGATCGTTTCGACCTCGCAGGAAGTCGAAGTGAAGGTGCTGGAAGTCGACACCTCCAAGCGCCGCATTTCGCTGGGCCTCAAGCAGACCCAGGAAAACCCCTGGTCGCAGTTCATCGACAACCACCCCATCGGGTCGGAAGTCGAAGGCGATGTGAAGAACATCACCGAGTTCGGCCTGTTCATCGGCCTCGATGGCGACATCGACGGCATGGTCCACCTCTCCGACCTCGACTGGAAGATCCCGGGCGAGCAGGCGATCCAGAACTTCAAGAAGGGCGACCACGTGCGCGCCCAGGTGCTGGACGTCGACGTCGAGAAGGAGCGCATCAGCCTCGGCGTGAAGCAGCTCGGCGGCGATCCGCTGGCCTCGGTCACGAACTCGTCGGGCGAGCGCGGCATCCGCAAGAACGACACCGTCACGGTGGAAGTGACTGCGGTCAACGACGGCGGCATCGAAGTCAGCGTCGGCGAGATGACCTCGTTCATCCGTCGCGCCGATCTCAGCCGCGACCGGTCCGAGCAGCGCCCCGAGCGCTTCGCGGTCGGCGACAAGGTCGATGCCCGCGTCACCGCGTTCGACAAGGCGAAGCGTCAGATCGGCCTCTCGATCAAGGCGCGCGAAATGGCGGACGAGAAGGACGCCGTGGCGCAGTACGGCTCGTCGGACTCGGGCGCCTCGCTGGGCGACATCCTGGGCGCGGCGCTGTCGAAGGCGCAGAAGCGCGCCGCGGACACCGACGACGAGGAATAGGAGCGGGCGGCTCAGGCCGCTTTCTTCTCAAGACTTTGCACGGCGCGGGTTCACCCCCGCGCCGTTTGCTTTGCTGGCTTAGCTGCCCGGCGTCGCGCGGGGATCGGGCGAGGGCACCTTGATGCCCATGGCGCGCAGCTCCTTGCGGGCGCCGCGGATCTCGTCGAAGCGGATGACGCCGGTCGCGAGCACACGGCGGAACCATTGCTCGGCGCGGTCCTGGTGCCCGGCGAAGAGCTCCGCCATGCCAGCATAGAAGAAGCCTTCCGACTCGTTCTCGCGCGGCTTGTGGATGCCGGTTTCGGTCGCGACGCGCACCATCTCGTCGATCGTCACGCGGCCGAGGAACAGCGCGGGGAAGACGCCGGGATTGTGCGTCGCGTCCAGCGTTTCGGCCTGGCGTGCGAGTTCGGCGTCGGTGTCGGGATCGTTTGCCCGGCGCATGGCGAGATAGAGGAAGGCGGCCTTCAGCCCCTCGGGCTTCTTGCTGAGGGCCTTCTTGAAGTCGGGCACGGCGGCGGCGTAGCGGCCGGTGAAATATTTCACATAGGCCCGGCCGCTATAGGCCTTGAGGTCGTTCGGATCGAGTTCGATCGCCTTGGTGAAATCGGCCTCGGCCTGAGACCAGCGCTCCAGCACATGGGCCGCCGCGCCGCGCAGGCGATAGGCCTCCTGGTCGTTCGGGTCGGCGGCGATGATGGCGTCGAAATCGTCATAGGCGCCGGCGAAGTCGTTCTCCAGGAACTTGACCCGCCCGCGGGCCCGGAAGGCATAGCCGGGGGCGAGGCCGAGCTCGATCGCTTTGTCGAAGTCGCTCCGCGCCGCGTCGATCCGGCCGAGCTCCTCATTGGCATAGCCCCGGTAGTACCAGGCGTCGGCATAGTTGGGGTCGAGCGCGATCGCGGCATCGGCGTCGGCGATCGCCGCCTCATAGTTGGTTTCGCGCATATGGCCGCCGGAGCGGATGACGAGGCCCTGTTTGCGCTCGCCCCCGTCGGCGATGCACTTGTCGGCGGCTGCGACGATTTCCGCCCCGGTCGCCTCCTGGTCGGGGATCAGCAGACCCGCGCCATAGCAGGGGTTCACATAGACCGTGTTCGTACACGCAGGCAGCGCCAGTGCGGCGGCGGCAAAGGCAAGGTTGTAAAGGCGCATGGGCGACCCGGGCGAAAGGCCCGCGTCTTTCGCACCGCGACGCAGCGCACGCAAGAGGCGAAAATCCGTGACCGGCGAACGACTTACATGGGAACGGTGCTTGACGGCGGGCGGCGCACTTGGCAGCTTGCCGCTCGATCCGGTCGCGTCGCGGCCGGGCAAACCGGGGCCGAAGAGGGGGTGGTCCGGGTCATGATCAAGTCCGAACTCGTGGCCCGCATCGCCGAGGCCTATCCGCATCTGATGCACAAGGACGCCGAACGGATCGTCTCCACGGTGTTCGACGAAATCGCGCGCGCGCTCGCCAATGGCGACCGGGTGGAATTGCGCGGATTCGGGGCGTTTTCCGTGAAGGCGCGGCCCGCCCGCACCGGCCGCAACCCGCGCACCGGCGAGTCGGTGGCGGTGGATGAAAAGCGCGTGCCCTATTTCAAGACGGGCAAGGAACTGCGCGAGAAGCTGAACGGCGGCGACGCGGGCGAGGACTGATGCGTCCCCTGGGCGCCCTGGTCTTCGTGATTCTCGCCGCGGCGGCGGCCTGGCTCGCCATCGCCAACCGCCAAATGGTGGAATTCAGCCTCGACGCCCTGCGACCGGGCTCACCGGCCTCTTCGATCGCACTTCCGCTCTTTGCCGTGCTGCTGATCGGGACCCTCGCCGGCCTCGTGATCGGCGCGGCCTATATGCTGGCCCGCCAGCGCGCGTTGCACCGGGAGCTCAGGGCCGAACGCGAACGGGCCGAGCGGCTGCAGCGCCTGCTGGGCGACGAGACCCTGGGCAAGACCGCGCCGGTCAGCCGTCAGCTTTCTCGAACTTCAGGTTGAACTTGGCCGACGGCTTGCCGGCGGCGCGCAAGAGATCCGGCGCGACCTTCATCACCTTGGCGAAGAGGCGCTCGACGTTCATGTCGGCCTCTGCGAGGCCCGGAATCTCGGCGCTGGTGGCGTGATGCTTCTGGCTCGCCCGGTCGAAGCGCACATCGACGCGATACTCGGTCATGACGCGGTTCCTTCGCGGGCCTATCTGCTGTAAGTCCGCGCCCATGACGACGACCGCGAACCCCGTCTATGTGGCGCTCGACACGCCGGACGTAAAGACTGCCCTCGCCATCGCCAAGGCCGTGGCGCCCCATGTGGGCGGCCTGAAGGTCGGGCTGGAATTCACCATGGCCAACGGGCCCGAGGGGATCAAGGCGATCGTCGCGCTGGGCAAGCCCGTCTTCCTTGACGTCAAGCTGCACGACATCCCCACCACGGTGGCGGGTGCGGTCAAGGCGCTGGTAGGGCTCGGCGTCTCCATCATCAATGTCCACACCGCCGGCGGCCAGGCCATGATGCGCGCCGCCAAGGACGCGGCCGGCGACAAGGCGAAGATCATCGGCGTCACGGTCCTGACCTCGCTCGACGACAGCGACATGGACCTGATCGGCTATGCCGAGGGCGCGACCATGCAGGCGCTGCGCCTCGCCCATCTTGCGCGTGCCTCGGGCCTCGACGGCGTCGTCTGCGGCGCGACGGACCTGACCGGCGTCCGCGCCGCCTGCGGGCCGGACTTCCTGACCGTCGTGCCGGGCAGCCGTCCGCTCGGCGCCGACGTCAACGACCAGAAGCGCTTCATGACGCCCGACGCGGCGCGCAAGGCCGGCGCGGACATCCTGATCCTCGGGCGTCCCGTCACCGCCGCCGCCGATCCCGCCGCTGCGGCGCGCGCTGTCGCGGCGTCGCTCGGGCTCTAGGCGATGGCGCCGATCATCAAGATTTGCGGCCTGACCGGTACCGACGCGCTCGCCGCGGCGGCCGAAGCAGGCGCGACGCATGTAGGTTTCAACTTCTTCCCCAAGAGCCCGCGCTTCGTCTCGCTCGACAAGGTCCAGCATCTGGCGCCGACCGTGCCGATGTCGCTGGTGACGGTCGCGCTGCTCGTCGATCCCACCGACGATGAAATCCGCGCCGTCGTGAAGGCGGCGGAGGCTGAGGCGGTCCAGCTGCACGGCAGCGAAACGCCGGAGCGCGTCGCCGCGGTGAAGGCGCTGACCGGGCTTCAGGTCATCAAGGCGCTGCCGGTCGCGAGCCGCGCCGATGTCGCCGCCGCCGCGGCCTATGCCGCCGCCGATCTCATCCTCTTCGACGCGAAGCCCCCAGCCGATGCCGACCGCCCCGGCGGCAACGGCGCGACCTTCGACTGGAATCTCCTCAGCGGTGTCGATCTCGGCAAGCCGTGGATTCTCTCCGGCGGTCTCAACGCCGAGAACGTCGCGGCGGCCATCAAAAAGACCGGCGCGCCCGGCGTCGACGTGTCGTCGGGCGTCGAGCATGCGCCGGGCCACAAGGACATGGCGATGATCGGCGCGTTCATCAGCGCGGCATCGTCCGCTTACGGATCATCGGAGCCGACATGAACGCCGTGCCGCCCAATTCCTATCGCCAGGGGCCGGACGCCAAGGGCCATTTCGGTCCCTATGGCGGGCGCTATGTCGCCGAGACCTTGATGCCGTTGATCCTCGATCTGGAAGCGGCCTATGGCGCAGCCAAGCAGGACCAGGGCTTTCTCGACGAGATGGCCTATTTCCTGGAATATTACGTGGGCCGTCCCAGCCCGCTCTATTACGCGGAACGGCTGACCGAGCATCTCGGCGGCGCGAAGATCTACTTCAAGCGCGACGAGCTGAACCATACCGGCGCGCACAAGATCAACAACTGCCTCGGTCAGGTCCTGCTCGCCAAGCGCATGGGCAAGACGCGCATCATCGCCGAGACGGGCGCCGGCCAGCACGGTGTCGCCACCGCCACGATCTGCGCCCGCTTCGGCCTGCCCTGTGTCGTCTATATGGGCGCGGTCGACATGGAGCGGCAGAAGCCGAACGTCTTCCGCATGAAGCTGCTGGGCGCCGAGGTCATTCCCGTGACGTCGGGCGCGCACACGCTGAAGGACGCGATGAACGAGGCGATGCGCGACTGGGTCGCCAATGTCCGCGACACCTTCTACTGCATCGGCACGGTCGCCGGCCCGCACCCCTATCCCGCCATGGTGCGCGACTTCCAGAGCGTCATCGGCATCGAGGCGAAGGAACAGCTTGCGAAGGCGGAAGGACGCCTGCCCGACCTGCTGGTCGCCGCGATCGGCGGCGGCTCGAATGCGATGGGCCTCTTCTTCCCGTTCCTCGACGACTCCAGCGTCGCCATGCACGGCGTCGAAGCCGCCGGTCACGGCGTCGAGACCGAGCAGCATGCGGCGTCGCTGACCAAGGGCACGCCCGGCATTCTCCACGGCAACAAGACCTATCTGCTGCAGGACGGCGATGGGCAGATTATCGAGGCACACTCGATCTCCGCGGGCCTCGACTATCCCGGTGTCGGCCCGGAACACGCGTGGCTGCACGATCTGAAGCGCGTGACCTATGTCAGCGCGACCGACCGGGAAGCGCTCGATGCCTTCCAGCTCTGCGCCCAGCTTGAGGGCATCCTGCCTGCGCTGGAACCGGCGCATGCGCTGGCCCATGTCATCAAGATCGCGCCGACCATGGACGCCGACAAGCTCATCGTCATGAACATGTGCGGCCGGGGCGACAAGGACATCTTCACCGTCGCGGATGCGCTGAAGGTGACGCTGTGAGCCGCATCGCCGCCCGCTTCGCGAGCCTGAAGGCCGAAGGTCGCGCGGCCTTCATCCCCTTCGTGACAGCGGGCGATCCCTCGCTCGATGTCGCGCGCGAAATCCTGCTCGGCCTGCCCAAGGCGGGCGCCGATCTCATCGAACTCGGCATGCCCTTCACCGATCCGATGGCCGACGGCCCCGCGGTGCAGGCGGCGGGTCTGCGTGCGCTGAAGGCCGGCGCCACCATGAAGACGACGCTGCAGCTCGTGCGTGACTTCCGCGTCGGCGACAACGTCACCCCGATCGTCCTGATGGGCTATGCCAATCCGATCTTCGCCTATGGCGTCGAGGCCTTCGCGAAGGACGCTGCGGCGGCCGGGGTCGACGGCATGATCATCGTCGATATCCCGCCCGAAGAGGCCGGCGAGTTCGGCCCGGCGCTGAACAAGGCCGGGATCGACGTCATCCGCCTCTCGACTCCCACCACGACAGATGCCCGTTTGCCCGCCGTGCTGCATGGCGCGGGCGGGTTTCTCTATTACGTCTCGATCACCGGCATCACGGGCACCAAGGATTTCGACCCCGCCGAGGTCGAGCGCGAGGTGAAGCGGATCAAGCGCCAGACCCAGTTGCCGGTCGGCGTCGGCTTCGGCATCAAGACGGCGGAACAGGCGGCCGCCATTGCGCGTTTCGCCGATGCCGCCGTCGTCGGCTCAGCTATCGTCGCCCGGATCGCCCCCTATGCGGACGGCGAGACGGTCAAGCCCGGTTGCGCCAAGGATGTGCTAGACTTCGTCAAGGGCCTCAGCGCCGGCGTTCGCGCCGCGCGTGCTTGAGGCGCTTGGCCTGAGGAGCGTCAGATGAACTGGATCACCAATTTCGTCCGTCCCCGGATCAAGTCGATGCTGGGCGTCAAGGAGACGACGCCCGACAATCTGTGGACGAAGTGCCCGAGCTGTGGCGAGATGCTGTTCCAGCGCGACCTCGAGGCCGCGCAATATGTCTGTTCGCATTGCGACTTCCACATGAAGGCGAATGCGCGCCAGCGCTTCCAGTGGCTGTTTGACGATGCCCAGTTCGAGGAACTGCCCTTCATTCCCGTCGCCGCCGATCCGCTGAAGTTCCGCGACGAGAAGCGCTACCCAGATCGTATCAAGGAAGCTCGCACCAAAACCGGCCAGCAGGACGCGGTCATCGCCGCCAAGGGCACGATCGCTGGCGTGCCCGCCATGGTCGTCGCTCAGAATTTTGCCTTCATGGGCGGCTCGCTCGGCATGGCCGCCGGCGAGGCCTTCATCGCCGGCGCCGAACGCGCGGTGAACGATCATGTCCCGCTGGTGCTGGTCGTCGCCTCCGGCGGCGCGCGCATGCAGGAAGGCATCCTGTCGCTGATGCAGATGCCGCGCGCGACGGTCGCGGTGCAGATGCTGCGCGACGCGCGCCTGCCCTATGTCGTCGTGCTGACCGATCCGACCACGGGCGGCGTTGTCGCCTCCTATGCGATGCTGGGCGATATCCAGATCGCCGAGCCCGGCGCGGTCATCGGCTTCTCGGGCCGCCGCGTCATCGAGAACACGATTCGCGAGAAACTGCCCGACAGCTTCCAGAAGGCCGAATACCTGCTGGAGCACGGCATGGTCGACATGGTCGTCCACCGTCACAAGCTGAAGGAAACGATCGCGCGTCTCATCTCCATGTTGATGAAGACGCCGGTCTCGGCTGCGATCGCCAAAGCGGTGGCGGAGCCCGAAGGCGGCGCGCTGGTGCCTGACGGCGTCGAGGCGGACGCCGTGCCCCCGCCGCCCGAGAGCGAACCGCAAGCGGCGCAATGAGCGACGCGGCGCCCAGCGACGCCATTCTCAGCCGGCTGATGCGCCTTCATCCGAAGGCGATCGACCTCTCGCTCGACCGGATGCGCACGCTGCTCGCGCGGCTCGGCAACCCCGAAAAGCGCGTGCCGCCCGTCTTCCATGTCGCGGGCACCAACGGCAAAGGCTCGACCTGCGCGACGCTGCGCGCGATTTTGGAAGCCGCGGGCAAGCGCGTCCATGTCTACACCTCGCCGCATCTCGTCCGCTTTCACGAACGTATCCGCCTCGCCGGCGCGCTGATCAGCGAGGATGCGCTGCAGATCTTGCTCGACGAATGCGAGCGCGCCGCCGACGGGATGGCGATCACCTTCTTCGAGATCACGACAGCCGCGGCCTTCCTCGCCTTCGCGCGCGTGCCGGCCGATGCGCTGGTGCTCGAGGTCGGGCTCGGCGGCATTCTCGATGCGACCAATGTGATCGAGGCGCCGCTGGTGTCGGTCGTGACGCCCATCGGGCTCGATCACCAGCATTTCCTCGGCGACACGATCGAACTGATCGCGGCCGAGAAGGCGGGCATCATCAAGCGTGGCCGGCCCGTCGTGGTGGGACCGCAAGAGGATGGGGCGTTCGCCGTGATCGAGGCGGCCGCCCAGCGCGCGGGCGCGCCCATGATCGTCTGGGGCCAGGATTACTCGGCGCATGAGGAACATGGCCGCATGGTGTTCCAGGACGCCGGCGGGGTGATCGACCTGACGCCGCCCAAGCTGATCGGCGCGCACCAGATCGCCAACGCCGCAACCGCCATCGCGGCCCTGCGCGCGCAGGACCTGTTCGAGATCGACGATGCCGCGATCGAGAAGGGCCTCGCCAGCGTCTCATGGCCGGCGCGGATGCAGCGCCTGACCTATGGCCCGTTGCTGGAGGATGTGCCGGAGGGCGCGGAGATCTGGCTGGATGGCGGGCACAACCCGCACGCCGCGGCGGCGATTGCGGGCGCACTGGCGGATCTGGAAGAGAAGCGGCCCCGGCCGCTCTATCTCGTAACGGGCATGCTGAACACCAAGGACCCCGAAGGGTTCTTCGCCCATTTCCGCGGCCTCGCACGACATGTCTCGACCATCGACATCCCGAACGAACCGAACGCGCTGAAGGCCGGCGCGCTTTACGATGCCGCCCGCGCCGCGGGCCTCAAGGCCGATCCGGCCGAGGATCTCGGCGATGCCATGGACCAGATCACCGCCCGCGCCATGCTGGATGAGGGCGAGGCCCCGCCGCGCATCCTCATCTGCGGCTCGCTCTATCTCGCGGGACGCATCCTCGCGCAGAACGGGTAGCGCGCTCTCTTTGCCCACTACCCCTCTTCGTCATGGCCGGGCTTGACCCGGCCATCCACAGCTCCGCGCACGGCCCTGCTGGATGGCCGCCTCAAGGGCGGCCATGACGGGTGAAGGCATAGAGCAAACAAAAAGGCTCCGGTTGCCCGGAGCCTTTGTCGATCACGCTGATGCGGCGATCAGGCCGACGCGACGGTCGATTCGATCCATTCCTTGATCTTGCTCTTGGGCAGCGCGCCGACGCGGGTCGCCGCGACCTGGCCCTTGTGGAAGATCATCAGGGTCGGGATGCCCTTCACGCCGTACTGGACGGGGATCGAGGGGTTCTCGTCGATGTTCAGCTTGGCGATCTTCACCTTGCCGCCCATTTCCGCGGCGATTTCCTCAAGCGCCGGCGCGATCTGGCGGCAGGGGCCGCACCATTCCGCCCAGAAATCCACGAGAACGGGCTCGTCCGACTTCAGGACGTCGGCCGAAAAGCTCTGGTCGGTGATCTTGCTAAGGCCCATTTGAGGGTCCTCCGTTGGGGCGCGAACGCCCGGATAAAACGTTGACTGCGTAAAGGTAGGAACCGCCCTATCCAGCGTCAAGGCAAGCAATTTCGCCGCCGCTTCAGGCTCCGTTAAGTCGTGACCAGACGCGCGAGCGCGGCGTCGAGCAGCGAATCGGGCAGATCCATCAGCGCGGGCCTTTCGGTCCACAGCAGGGCGCAGCGCACGGCCCGGCCCGGGAAGGCCGCGCGCATCGCCTCGCGGTAGAGCGCCATCTGTTTCAGATAGGCCGAGGGAGTCTCGTCCGGCTGCGACGGCGGCACGCGGTTGGTCTTGTAGTCGACGATGAAGACACCGGCCTCGTTCACCGCGAGCCGGTCGATCTGGCCGGAGATGAAGCCGGTCGCGCCCAGCGCCGTCACCCGCCCGGCGATCTGGGCCTCGGCGCGGCTGCCGGGGGCGAAGGCGGCGGCGAAGCGGGGATCGTCGAGGATGGCGATGAGGCGCTCGGCGATGGCGGTGCGCTCCTCCGGCTCGAACTCCGCCCCGCGCGCGGCGAGATAGCGCTGGGCGGCCTCGGCGCGCCGCTCGGGCGGCAGATCGGGCAGGCTTTGCAGCAGGCGATGGATCAGCCGCCCGCGTGCCAGGCCGAAAGCGGCGGCGGTGTCGCCGAAGCTGAGCTCGGGCGCGAGCCGCGAGGGGCGGACGACGCCGATGGGTTCCTCGTGCCGGGCAGGCGTCAGGCTCCAGGCGGGGCGGGGGGAGGCAACGGGCGCGAGCGGCAGTTCGGGTTCGCCCGCTTCCGTCGCGCCGCCGAAGCGCGTGCCGGGGCCGGCGGGCGTATCGATCGTGTCGCCGCCGAGCAGCGCGAAGCCGGCCTGGATCGCATCGTACCAGGTCTGGCCGGTCTTGCTCTGGCGCGCGGCCTTGACGCCGCAGACGACCAGGCGGTCGCGCGGGCGGGTCAGCGCGACATAGAGCAGGCGTTTGTGCTCGGCATCCTGCCGCGCCATCCACGCCTCCTTCGCGGCGTCGGCCTCGGGCGTGCCCGACGGCAGCCAGACGGGCCCGTCCGCCGTCGCCAGCAGGTTCGGCGCGTTCTGCGCGCGGGGCAGGACGGTCGTATCGGGCAGGATGACGACCGGCGCTTCCAGGCCCTTGGCGCCATGCGCGGTCAGCACGCGCACCGCGCCGCCGGCCTCGTCGGGATCGCGCTTCACCTCGCCGCCGGCGCTTTCCAGCCAGTGCAGGAACCCCTCCAGCGAGGGCGCGTGGCGTTCCTCGTACTCGGCGGCAGCGGCGAGGAATTCGTCGATCACGTCCTCCGCCTCCTCCCCGAGGCGCGCGAGGATCTTCGCCCGCCCGCCGCCGGCCAGCAGCCGCGCATAGAAATCGAACGGCGCATCGCGGCCGAGCCGGTTGAGCGCCAGATTGAGCGTCGCGAGTGCGGCCTGCGCGGCGGGCGAGGGCGACAGGCGCAGCGCCTGGAACAGCGAACCCTCGCGGCCATGCGCGAGGGTGAAGAGCTCCTCCTCGCCAAGCCCGAAGAACGGGCTCTTCAGCAGCGCGGCGAGGGTGAGATCGTCCTGCGGCAGCAGCGCCGCGCGGCCATAGGCGATGAGGTCCTTCACCGCGATATGACTAAGCAGGCTGAGACGGTCGGCGCCGGCGACCGGCACCGCGGCGCCCTTCAGCTTACGGATGATCGCCTGGCTGAGCACACCGCGCCGCTGCACGAGGATCAGCACGTCGCCGGCGCGCATCGGGCGAACCCCGTGCTCGCCCTCGACGCTTTCGCGGCCGACCCAGGCTTTGATGGCGCCGGCGAGATGACCGGCAAGGATGACGCGCGGGTCGCTTTCCTTCACGCGGTCGGGCGCGGCGAGCCAGGGATCGCTTGCCTCTTCCTCTTCCTTCTCGACCAGCGGCCACAGCTCGACACTGCCCGACGCCGTCTCGCGATGCGCGATGTGGCCGGCCCATGGTGTTTCCGACGCGGCGCGGCGCAGCGCCTCGTCGGCGAAGACGGCATCGACAAGCTGCAGCACGGCGGGCGCTGAGCGGCGCGAGGTGTTGAGGATGGGGGTGAGGAACGTCCAACCCGCCTCCTCCACCTTCCCGCCGAACTCCTTGCGGTAGGCAGCGAAGGCGGCGGGGTCAGCGCCCTGGAAGGAAAAGATCGACTGCTTCTCGTCACCGACCGCAAACAGCGTGCGCACGCGTGCCGACCGCGCGGCCTGTGCGCCGCTGCCGGAGAAAAACTCCTCCGCGATGCGCTCGACGACCTTCCACTGATCGGGGCTCGTATCCTGCGCCTCGTCGATCAGGATGTGGTCGAGCCCGCCGTCGAGCTTGAAGAGCGCCCACTGCGCCGCGTCGCTGTCGCGCAGCAGATAGAGCGCGGCGGCGATGAGATCGTCGAAATCGAGCACGCCGTGCAGCCGTTTCGCCTTGTCATAGGCGCGCGATATGGCGCCGCCGAGCGTGACGACGGATTGTACGATCAGCGCCGACTCGGCGGCGCGGCGGCGTTCGTAGAGCGACGAGGCGCGTTCGATCTCGGCGTCGAACTCCGCATAGAACGCGCCATGGGCGCCGCGCAGTTTCTTGGTGCCGATGCTTTTGGTGCGCGTGCCAGCCTGGGTGAAGAACGCCCCGGCCAGCGCTTCGAAGCGCTCGGCAGGGTCGGTGATCGCAAGGCCGCCGGCGATCCGCTCGCTGAGCTTGATGTCGGTCGCGGACCCCTGTGCGTGGATCGCCGCCGCGCCGCGATAGAAGGCGATGAGGTCTTCGCTGTGGAAAGCGCCGTCGGCGACCACGTCGTCGGGCGTTAGGCCGCGGGGCAGGCCGAGTGCCGTCCAGGGATCGCCGTCGGACGCTGCGGTGGTCTTCGCATTCGGCCCGTCGAACAGCCGCGCGAAACCGTCGGCATCGACATAGGGACTGAGCGCCCGCATCGCCTCGCGGGCCGCATCGTCGCCGAGTTCGGCAAGGGCGGCGATCCGCGCCTCGCGTTTCAGCGCGCGCGCATCGCTGTCGGTCAGCACCTCGAACGGCACGGGAACGTTAGCCTCGACCGGGAAGCGGCCGATCAGCCGTTCGCAGAAGGCGTGGATGGTCTGGATCTTCAGGCCGCCCGGCGTTTCCAGCGCCACCGCGAACAGCCGCCGCGCCCGCGCGAGCCGCGCCGCGTCGGGCCGTTCGCCCTCGCGCTCCGCGATGTCGGCGGCGAGCGTGGTGTCGTCCAACACTGTCCACCGCCCCAGCGTGCCGAACACGCGCGCGCGCATTTCGGCCGCGGCGGCACGGGTATAGGTGAGGCAGAGCAGGCGGTCGGGCGTCGCGCCGTCGAGCAGCAGGCGGATCACCCGGTTGGTCAGCACATAGGTCTTGCCGGACCCGGCATTGGCGCTGACCCAGGCGGAGACCGCGGGGTCGGAGGCGGCGATGGCGGGCGGGCGTTCGCTCATCCCTCGCCCTCCTGCAACTCGCCCCATTCGCCCAGCCGCGCGAGATGATCGTAGTCGCCCTCATAGCGCGTCGATTCCATGCCGGCGCGCGAGGGATAGGGTGTCGCGGGGTCGTCGTATTTGGCGATCAGCTTCAGCAGCCTCTGTTCGATCTCCGCGACAACAGCGCCGGCATCGCCAAGCTCGGTCACCTTGCCCGGCGTGCGGCCGCCGCCGATCTGGGCGTAGATCAGCGCCTCCGCGTCGCCCTTCATGCCCGGCCCGAACGCGCCGCCCTTCGCCATCAGCGCGAGCAGCGGGAGCTGCGGCGCGAGGAAGGTCTCGACCTGCTTGATCGAGGGCGCGGCGCCGGTCTTGTAGTCGATGACGCGGATGCCGCCGCTGTGCATGCGGTCGATGCGATCGGGCGTGCCCTTCAGCGTGAAGTCGAGACCAGGAAGCTTCAGCGTGCCCTTCTCCTCCATCACGCTGTCCGCGCGATCGGCCTGCCATTCCGTTTCGCGCGCGGCGAGAAAGCGCGCGGCGCGTTCGAAGCGCGGCCACCAGAAGGCGGCGACGTCGGGTTCGTTCAACGTATCGCCGAAAGCAGCGCGCCCGCAGCTAAGAAGATCGGCATAGGGATCGCCGCTGCGCTGGTCGTCCGTCAGGCGCGCGAAATTTTCCGCGGCCTTGTGGATGATCGTGCCGCGGTCGCGCGCTTCCAGCTCGCGCTCCAGCGCGTCGAGCGGACGAAGACCCAGCACATACTCCGCATAGATCGCATAGGGGTCGCGCAGCAGGCCCTCGATGCGGGTGACACTGAGTTCGCGCGGACGGGCCGTGACGGGCGGGGTAGGCGCGGGACGCGTCGCCGGGATCACCGTCTCTGCCGCGTCCAGCCGCCGCGCGAGATCGACCATGTCGGCGCGCGGCAGCGGCGTCCTGATGCCGTCGGCGAGCGCGCCGAGCCGCAGCAGGAAACGCGAGGGACTGGCCGGTGCGCCCTCGCGCCGCCGCGCGCGGGTCAGCAGCACGTTCGGCTGCGCTGCGAGCGTCGCGAAGTCATGCGCGGCGAGACCGATGCGCCGTTCGGGGGCGGAGAGGCCCAGCCCCGCGCGCATCGGGCGGCTCAGCCAGGGATCGTCGGCGGGATTGGCGGGCCAGACGCCCTCGTTGAGACCACCGAGGATCATCAGATCCGCGCTGTGGAGGCGCGCCTCCAGCGGTCCCCAGATCGCGACGCGGGGATGGCGCGGCCCCTGCGGCCGCACCGGCGCGCCGCGCGCCGCGCCGTCGAAGACGATGGCGTAGTCGGCCAGCGGCAACGTCTGGTCCTCGTGCCGCGCGGCGTCGAGCAGATCCTGTGTCAGCGCAAAGGCCGCCTCGCCGTCGCCGCCGCTCCAGGCGCCGGCCTTGCCTTGGGCGTCGCGGGTCAGCGCTTCCGCAACCGCGGCGTGGGCGGCGACGAGGCGCGAGAGATTGGGTGTCGTGCGGGCGAGGGCGGTAAGCGGCGCGAGTGCAGTCTCGACGGCGTCGAGCAGGTCCCAGCGCTCCGGCTCGACCGTGCGGTCGCCGAGCGCCGTGCGCGCCGCATCGAAACCGCCGGTGACGCGCTCACGCCGCAGCACGCGTTCTTCCAGCCGCCGCGCGGTACGCAGCACGCGCGCACGGTCCCAGCCTAGCGTGACGCGCGGATGCTTCAACAGGCTGAGCAGCGCGACCGGCGTGCCGCCGGCGATGGCGGCCTCCAGCGCGAGGGTGAGGAGGCTGCCGGCTTCGGTCTTGGCGAGCGGCAGGCCGGCGGAATCGTCGGCCTCGATCTCCCAGCGGCGCAGATCGGCAGCGACGCGGCGCGCCAGCATCCGGTCATGGGTGACGAGCGCGACGCTTGCTTCGGGTTGTTCCAGCGTCTCGCGAATGGCGAGCGCGATGGCGAGCGCTTCCTCGCGTTCATTGGCGGCTTCGAGCAAAGTGAGGCCCTCGACGCCGCCGCTCAGCAGTGCCGCGCCGGGCCGTGCAGGATCGGCCCAGGCATCGGCGGTTTCCGGCGGGCGCATGGCTTCGGAGAGGAACACCGCGCGCGGCGAGAATGCGGTGGCTTCTGCGCCGGCGATCCAGCCGCCCGCGGCGCTGCGCGTGACGCCGAGATGGTCGAGCAATTCCTTCAGCGCGAATTGCGGATGGCTGGGCGGCAGGACATCCCAGCTCGCCTGGTCGAGATGGGTGTCGAGCCCGTTCAGCACGACCGCGCCGTTGGGGAGGCCCGCGATCACCTTCAGCAGCGCGGCGGTCGCCTTGACGCTGCCCGACGAACCCGCCGCGATGAACGGCGCGGTGGGGCGCTCGCGTTCCAGACGCAGGGCATAACTGCGCAGCAGCGTGTTGCGCCGCGCGGCGGGGTCCATACGGCCGCGCGCAGCGAGGATGTCGGGCCACGCCGCCGTGGCGATCTCAAGAAACGCGACGGTCCTTTGCCAATGCGACGCGAGATCGGGGGGCGCGAGGGCCGCGAGGCCCTCCAGCATCACGTCCTCGTTCGCGGCGTCGTCGATCAGCCGGGCGAGCGCGCGGGCGAGCGCCAGCGACACCGCGAAACCGCCGGCGGACTCGTCGGTCTGCCTGAGGTGATCAACGAGACGCGCAAGCAGCAGATCGCGCTCCAGCCGCGGGATCTCTGCCGGCACGTCGTCGAGATCGCCCTCGCGGACGATGATCTCCTCGTCCTCGTCGACCTCGCCCAGCGTCACGATGCGCGGCAGGACCAGCGCGGCGCGGCCGGACGCCTTGGTCAGTTCTTCCGCCAGCGTGCGCGCCGCGCGGCGCGTCGGCAGGAAGACGGTGACCCCGGCAAGGCTCAGCGGATTGGCCTTGGCGTCGAAGCGATCGACGATGCCGCGCGCGAGATCGGTGAGGAACGCCCGGCCGGGCGCGATCGTGTAGAGCCCTGACGGGCCGGCGCTCACGCGGCGGCGCTCTTGGGCTGGAGCAGGTCCTGCTCGCGCAGCCAGTCTTCGGCCTCTTCGATCGCCTCGGGCGTGTTGATCTCCAGCCAGTCGCCGTCGAGCCGCTGGCCGAAGAGCCGCCCTTTCGCAATGGCGCGATCCCACACGACATTGGTCGAGAACGGCGGCGGCGGTGGATCGGCGAAGAGACGGGGATGCACGATCTGGATCGTCGTCCACACGAAGGGCGAGACCGTGGCCGGCGCGCGGCGCTTCAGCCGGCCGCCCGCGTCCATCGTGAAATCGCCGCGGCCGTGATAGCCGACCGAACGCACGGTGAGGGCGAGCAGCATCAGCGCGTCCATGCGCGCCGGGTCCCACGAGCGCGCCAGACGCTGCAGCGCATCGCCGCGCGCATCGACATACAGCGCATCGGTGTTGACGGAGAAGAAAGGCTCGTCGCCGAAGTGATGCAGCGCCGTGACCGTGCCGCCGCCGGTGTCGAGCAGGCGCGCGCTTTCATCGGAGATCACGATCTCCATGTCTTTGCGCTTCATGACGTGGTCGATCACCTGCTGTCCCAGGTGATGGACATTGACGACGGCGAAGGTGACGCCCGCCGCCGCGAGGCGGTCGAGCATGTGGTCGATCAGCGGCTTGCCCGCGACCGGGATCATCGGCTTCGGCGTCTTGAGGCTCAGCGGCCGCATCCGCGTGCCGAGCCCTGCGGCCAGCACCATCGCCTTGGTCGGCATGGTCATCGGCGCGCCTCCGCGGGGACGTGGGCATCGAACCAGGTCTTCAGATCAGCCAGAGCGGGATCGGCGAGGCAGCTGTCCAGATAGGCCCACATGCGCGGCATGAAGCCGGCATAGCGCGGCTTGCCGTCGCGCGTCACCAGCCGCGCGAAGATGCCGAGAATGCGCACGATGTTGAGCGCGCCCAGCGCGTGATAGTCGGGCAGGAACGCCGTCGCATCGGCGGGCTTGGTCAGCGCGAGGTAGCGCTTGAGGCTCGCGGTTTCCAGCGCCGGTGCGATGTCGCGGCGGGCGTCGTGTAGCAGCATCGAGAGATCCCAGGCGGGATGCGCGCGGAGAGCGTCCTGGAAATCCAGCATCCCCACCCGCGCCGCGCCCTGGCGGTCGGGCAGCCAGATCAGGTTCTCGGCGTGATAGTCGCGATGGCAGAAAACGCTGGCCCCCGCGACGCCGCGCGCCCGGATCGGCGCCCAGATGGTCTCCCAGTCCGCGACCGCCGCCTCGTCGAAGGCGAGGCCCGGCCGGTACTGCGGCAGCCATTCGATGATGATCTCGTGCGCGACCTTGTAGGCGAGGTCGTCATAGGTGAGCAGCGGCCAGCCGCCGGGCAGCGTCTCGGGCGGCGTTGCGGCCTGCAGCGCGACCAGCGCGTCGATCGCGGCGTCGTAGAGCTGGCCCTCGTCGGCGCCGTCCTCGATCAGCCGGGCATAGAGCCCATCGCCGAGATCCTCGATCAGCGCGAGCCCGTTCGGCGCATCGGCGGCGTAGATGGCGGGGGCGGACAGGCCGAGTCCGGTGAGGTAGCGGGCGCACGCCGTGAAGGCATCGACCCGGCCCGCGGCCAGCCGCGCGGCGGCGTTGTAGCCGAGCGCGAGGCGTTCGTCGGGCGTGGCGCCCGGCGGGCAGGGTGCGGTTTCGGCGTTCAGCGGCTGGTTCATCACCATCGCGATACGGCCGTTATGTGACACCCGTTCGTAGGTGCGCGTCGACGCATCGCCCGGCAGACGGGTGCGCACCGCACCGTCCCAGCCGGCGGCCGCGAGAAAGGCATCGATCTCGGCGTCGCGCGTGGTCATGCCGCCTCGTTGGCGATGAGGGGGGCGAGCCCTGCCCAGCGTCCATGGCCGGCCAGCGTGGCCCGCCGTTCCGGTTCCGCCGTCAGGATCACGTCCAGCCGTTCGTCGGGCATGTAGTCTTCCGCCATCTCCGGCCACTCGATCAGCGCTGCGCCCTGCGCCAGCGCATCGTCGAAGCCGAGTTCCACGATCTCTTCGGGCTGCTTCAGGCGATAGAGGTCCATATGCGCAACGGTGAGGCCGGGCAGGTCGTAGCCCTGGACCAGCGTGAAAGTGGGCGAGGGCACTTCGCCTTCGTGGCCGAGGGCTGTCAGGATCGCCCGGGCCAGCGTCGTCTTGCCCGCGCCCAGGTCGCCCCGCAGCGCCACGGCATCGCCGGGTTGCAGCCGCGCCGCGATCGCCGCGCCCAGCCGCGCCACGGCGTCGAGCCCCGGCAGCTTCAGCTCCGCTGCCCCGTTGTGAATCGCCGCCTGCATTTGCGTCTTGTGCCCGATGGGGCGAGAGGGGGCAACGCCGTCGCGGACGTTGATTCCGCGGCTCCGATCCGGCAGGTTCGCGCGCTTTTTGGTGAGGGTCTGAGCATGTCGGGAACCGTGGTGATTGGCGCCGGCCAGGCGGCCTCGCAGCTCGTGGCGAGCCTGCGCGCGGAAGGCTATGCCCAGCCCATTACCGTGATCGGCGACGAGGCCTATCCGCCCTATCAGCGCCCGCCGCTTTCGAAGAAATTCCTCTCCGGCGAGCTGGAGGAGGAGCGGCTCTACATCAAGCCGCCGGAATTCTACGCCCAGGCCGACACGACCCTGGTGCTCGGTGGCCGGGTCGAGGCCGTCGATCTTGGCCCCAGGACGGTGACGCTCGCCAATGGCGACAGCTTTCCCTACGAGACGCTGGTCTTCGCGACCGGCAGCCGGGTGCGCAAGCTGACCGTGCCGGGCGCCGAGCTGCCGGGGATCTTCTATCTGCGCGGCATCGCCGACGTGAACGCGATCCGCCCGCATTTCGAACCGGGCAAGCATCTCGTCATCGTCGGCGGCGGCTATATCGGGCTGGAAACCGCCGCGGTCGCCGCCAAGCGCGGGCTGAAGGTCACCGTGGTCGAGGCGATGGAGCGCTGCCTCCAGCGCGTGACCTCGAAGCTGATGTCGGACTTCTTCCAGGAGGTGCACCACGCGGCCGGCGTCACCATCCTCACCTCGACCGGCGTGCACGGTTTCGAGGCGGGCGAGGGCGGCCAGATCGTCGTCAAGAACGCGGGCGATGATCTCGTCGCCGATCTCGTCATCGCCGGCATCGGCATCCTGCCCGAACAGGCGCTCGCCCAGAGCGCCGGTCTCGTCTGCGAGAACGGCATTGTGGTCGACGAGTTCGCGCGCACCAGCGACCCCAATGTCTATGCCGCCGGCGACTGCGCCAACCTGCCGAGCAAACTGCTCGGCCGCCGCCTGCGCCTCGAATCCGTGCACAACGCGATCGAGCAGGCGAAGACCGCGGCGCTCGCGATCGTCGGCAAGCCGAAGCCCTATGACGACGTGCCGTGGTTCTGGTCGGACCAGTATGAGCTGAAGCTGCAGATCGCCGGGATCTCGCAGCCCGAGGACGAGGTCGTGCTGCGCGGCGATCCCGCGACGCGCAAGTTCGCGGCGTTCTATCTGCGGAACGGCGCGGTGGCGGCGGTCGATGCGATCAATGCGGCGCCGGAATACATGATCGGCCGCATGATGATCGCGCAGAACAAGACGGTCGATCCCGCCCGCCTCGCCGATCTCGCGGTGCCCATGAAGAGCTTCATGAGCTGAGGAAGAAAAGGCGGGAACCCCACTGTTCTCGCAGGTTGGGGCTCCCGCAGGTTCTAGACGTAGATGTTGCTGCGCACGCCGTCGCCGAGACGCCGCAGGGGTCCGCGATAATCGGGGCGCGGGCCGCGCCGCCGGTCGGGGCCGACATAGGCGGGCCTGTCGATGAACGGCCGCGCGCCCGATACGGCCTGGGTCAGCTTCGCGCCGAGGCTGCGGATCGAGACCGGCTTCAGCATGATGTCGTTGACCCCCGCATCGCGCGCCTCGCAGATCCGCCCGGCGGTCGGCAGTGTCATCATCAGCACGATGGGCAGGGCGCGGCGCGCGCCGGTGAAGACCTGGCGCACCTGCTGCGTGAACTGGATGCCGTCCATGCTCTCGACCGCTGCGTCGACCAGCGCGAGGCCGATCGGCACCGGCCCGCCCAGCCGCGCCAGCGCGGCCTCGCAGCTGCCTTCGGTGATGACGCGCTGCACGCCCATGTCGCCAAGCAGCTCGCCGAGGAAGCGGCGCATCGGTTTCTGCCCGTCGATGACGAGGACAGTCAGCTGCGCGAAGGGATTGGAGGAATGATCGGAGCGCAGGGACGCAGGTAAAGCAGCTGACATCTGAATCAGACCGGGGGGACAGGCCGTTCGTCAGTACAAGGAATAACCCCGATCATTCCGCCGTCACGATGCGGCGATCCCTCGTCCGTGCCTAGTCAACTCTCGGCTGGACCGGGCATACCTTTGTATAGGGCGCTTATGCGGTGCCGTTAACGCTAACATGCTGACCGGATCGACAATCGCGGTCATTGCGCCGATGGCTGCGGGTCCAGACGAGAACGGGCATACGGGGCGAATGACGAACGTAGAGGTGGAGGGGCTGTCCAGGCTTACGCTGGATCTCCACAAGATCGACGAGTGGCGCCGCGCGCCGGCCGGCACCACGCGTTTCAGCCGGGGCTTCGTGACCGTGATGCTGATCGCGGCCACGCTCTACAATCTGTTCGTTTCGGCGCGGCCCGATGCGCCGAGCTCGATGGAGATCTGGCTCAATCTCGCGCTCATCGCCGCGCTGCTGACCGCGACGGCGACGATCGCGGTGGTCGGGGTGAAACGCCACTTCATCACCTGGCTCATCGCCCAGACGATCACGCTGCTCTTCATCCTTGGCTGCACGCTGAACAATTTCTGGGAAGGCGGCGCGACGATCCGCGTCCTGCTTTGGCTGCCCTGGCTGATCGTGATGTATGTGCAGAATGCCGGCGTCTTCCGCCCGCATATCGCGCTGGTGATCTCCTCGGTCATCTTCTGCCTGTCGCTCGTCGCGCTGGCGCCTTACGCGATCTATCGCGACCTCCATTTCGGCATGCCCGAATTCGACGTGCTGATCGCCGCCGCGCTGCTGCAGATGACGCTGATCGCCATGCTCTACAATGTCGCGACGCGGCGCGAGATGCATCTCGCCTCGCGCGCCCGGGCGGAGGCGGAGCTTGCCGCGTCGGAGGATCGCGCGCGCATCGAGAGCGAACTCGCCGCCGCGCGGCTGGAGCTCGCCTATATCAACCGCTCGCTCACCATCAGCGCGCTCGCCGCCTCGATCGCGCACGAGATCAAGCAGCCGCTGTCGGCGATCATCACCAGCGGCAATGCCAGCATCAACTGGCTCGCCCGCGCCGAACCGGTGGTGCACGAGGCGCAGATCCTGAACGAGCGCATCATCAAGGACGCCTCGCGCGCCAGCGAGATCGTCATCTCGATGCGCGATCTCCTGCAGCGCGGCAAGACGGTGCGTACCGCCGTCGAGCCGCGCGGCCTCGTCGAGGATATCAGGACGATCATGCAGAGCGAGGCGCTGGCCCAGGGCGCGCAGCTCACCGTCGACTATGCGCCGGACCTGCCGGCCGTCGCCGCCGACCGCGTGCAGATCCAGCAGGTCGTCATCAACCTCGTGCTCAACGCGATCGAGGCGAGCCACGGCCAGCCGCAGGGCGCGCGGCCCATCCGCATCGCCGTGCAGGGCGAGGGCGCGGACGCCGTCGAATTCGCGGTCGAGGATCGCGGCGAAGGGCTCAGCACGGAAAGCGCGGCGCGCCTGTTCGAGGCGTTCTATACGACGAAGCCGAGCGGCATGGGGCTTGGCCTCGCGATCTGCCAGACCATCGTGCAGGCGCATGGCGGGCGCATCGCCGCGACCCGGCTGACGCCGCGCGGTACACGGATGTCGTTTACGATCCCGCGCTCGTCGCCCTGAGCGGGGCCGCGACGGGCAGCGGCGTCGGCAGCGACAGCGCCAGGCGGTCGGCCATGCGCACCAGATCGGCGATCGACATGGCGCTCATCTTCCGCATGACGCGGCCGCGATGCATCTTCACGGTGACCTCGCTGAGCGCGAGGCGCCCCGCGATCTGCTTGTTCATCTGGCCCGCGACGACGAGGCCCATGACCTCCTGCTCGCGCGCCGTCAGGCGGTTATAGGCGGCGTGGATGACGGCGTCGTGCGCCAGCGAGGCGCGGCGTTGGCGGTCGCGGTCGAGCGCGTTCTGGATGGCGTCGAGCAGGTCCTGTTCGCGGAACGGCTTGGTCAGGAACTCGATCGCGCCCGCTTTCATCGCCTGCACCGCGATGGGTACGTCGGCGTGGCCTGAGATGAAGACGATCGGGATGTCGTTGCCGTCTTCGGTCAGGCGGCGCTGGAAATCGAGCCCGCTCATCCCGGGCATGCGGACATCGAGGACGAGGCATTCGGGCGCTGCGGGACGATGACGCGCCAGGAAATCGCCGGGCGAGCGGAACAGTTCGACATTGAGGCCGATGGACCGCAGAAGACTGTCGAGCGCGTCGCGCATCGATGGATCGTCGTCAACAACGCAGACGGTTGGCGGGGTCATGCATACTCTACGCAATATGGATGACGAGGGTATCGGCGGTATGCGATAGGGCAAGTGACGGGGCGTGCCGAAACGCTCTGGCCTTGCCAAATGCTGGGCCGCCGTGATTTCTACGTCACTTGTAATTTACGTGCGCGGCAAGGTCAAAAGAGCCGCCTTGAGGGGATTTGGACGACGATGCCGAAGGTCACGTTCATTGAACATACGGGCAAGGAGCACACGGTCGAGGTCGCGACCGGCCTTTCCGTAATGGAAGCTGCGGTCAAGAATCTGGTCCCCGGAATCGACGCCGATTGCGGCGGCGCCTGCGCCTGCGCGACCTGCCATGTCTATGTCGACGCCGCTTTTGCGCCGAAAATTCCCGAGAAGTCCGACATGGAGCAGACCATGCTCGACTTCGCCAATGAAGTGACCGACGAGTCGCGCCTGTCCTGCCAGATCAAGGTGACGCCGGAGCTCGACGGCCTCATCGTCCGCCTGCCCGCCAGCCAGCACTGACCTAGCGGCAGCTCAAGGTTCGAAGCTGTCGATGGCCGGCGGCGTCAACACGGTATCGCCGAAGCCCTCAAAGCCCGGCAGGGCCGGGGACTCCCCCGAGCGCGGCAGATGGCACGTCACCTCCGTGCCTTCGCCCTTGCGGGACCTGAGCGACACCCAGCCGCCATGGAGCTGCACGATCGAGCGCACCAGCGCGAGGCCGAGGCCCGGCCCGCGCGGCGCCTCGCCGACCCGGCTGCTCTCGAAACGCTCGAAGGCGCGCGCCTGCTGTTCGGGTTCGAAACCGGGGCCGGTGTCGCGCACCCAGAAGCGCAGGCCCGCGCCTTCCGCCGCCGCGCCGAACTCGATCTTTTCGCCTGACGGCGTGTAGGTGATGGCGTTGGTCAGCAGGTTGAACATCACCTGCTTCATGCGTGCGGGGTCGGCGATCAGCGTGCCGAGATCGTCGGGCGCGATCATCACGAGCTCCAACCCGGCCTTGTTGCAGCGTTCCTGAACCATCGATTTGAGGTTTGTCAGGAACTCCACCGGCTCGATCGGATGGAGATCGAGCTTGAGTTCCCCCGCATCGATCGCCGCGAGATCGACCATGTTGTCGATCTGGGTCTTCAGCTCGGCGGAGGCGGCGAGCACGCTGCCGAGATATTCGTCCTGCTTGGCGTTCAGCGGCCCGGCAATGCCGGCCTGCACGGCTTCGGTGAAGCCGATGATCGAGGTCAGCGGCACGATGAGCTGGTAGGAGACGTGGCCGATGAAGTCGGTCTTCAGCCGCGCCGCAGTGACGAGCGCTTCGTTCTTTTCCAAGAGGCTCTGTTCGGCGCGCACCGCGTCGGTCATGTCGACGAAGCTCATCAGCGTCGCGCCGTCGGGCATCGGGACGGCGGCATAGCGCAGCGTGACGTCGTCGCTGCGTTCCATGTCGCCGCTGATCTCGGTGCGCTCGGCCGCGCCCGTCACCTGGCCGCGTACCTTGTCCCAGTCCGCGCCGTCGCCGCCGAGCGCGGCGCAGAGCAAAGCCACCTTCTCGAAATGCGGCTCGTTTTCCAGCTGGTGCGGCTCGAGGCCCCAGAGATCGGCGAAGGCAACGTTCCACAGCTTCAGCCGTCCGTCCGTACCGAAGAAGGCGACGCCTTCGTGCAGGTGGTCGAGGGTCGAGCGCTGGACGTTGAAAAGGTCGTTATAGCGGCGCTCGAGGCTGAGCTGCTCGGTCATGTCCTCGTAGAGATAGAGAAGGCCGCCGAACGGATGGGGCTGGCCCGCGATGCGCAGCGTCGTACCGTCGGGCAGGTGCCAGATCTCCTCCTGCGGCGCGGTCATCGAGGCATAGAGTTCGGCGCGCGCCCGTTTGAAGGCCGCGAAGCTCTTTTCCTCCGGCACCAGCCGCGCCTCGCGCAGCCGCTCCAGAATCTCGCCTTCCGACGGCCGCATCGCGAGCCAGGTGGGATCGAGCCGCCAGAGATCGACATAGGCCTTGTTGTAGAACGAGAGCTTCTGATCCGCGCCGAACACCGCGACCGCGGTCTTCAGGCGGTTGAGCGTCTCCTCATAGGCGCCGATATGGCGCTGCAGCTTGTCGCGGGCTTCGGCCGCGCCGCTCTCGTCGGCGACGGCGATCGCCACCGTGTCGCCCGCCGGTGCGGCGGTCACTTCCAGCGCACGGCGCTGGCCGCCGATGACCGCGAAGCGCCGTTCGGTGACGGGGCTGCCCGCGGACATCGCGGATTCCGCGAGCGCGGGTTCGTCGGAGAACAGCTTCGCCTGCGCCGCGATGGCGGCGGCCGGGCTCGCCGCGCCGGCGGCCTCGGCATAGGCGGGGTTGGCGTAGATCAGTTTGCCGTCCTTGGCGCGCGCCGCCAGCGGCAGGGGGATGGCGTCGAAGAGACCGCGCAGGCGCAGATCGTCGGTCGAGACTTCCGGCGCCGGCGCGTGGCGCTCGCCGCTGTCGTCGGCGCTTTCCAGGAAGATCGCGGTCTCGCGCCCCGCCGCCCGGCCGCGCGCCTTGAGGAGGCCGCTCTGCGCGTCGTTGACCTGCATGGTGAAGGGCTCGCCGCTTGCCCGCAGCCGCTTGATCGCCTCGGCGAGCGCGAGCCCGTCGGGGCCGCGCAGCACGCGCTCCAGCCGGCCCTGGTCGGGCCCGAAGATGCGCGGGCGCGCCGCGCCGGTCGGATAGAGATAAAGCGGGGTGTCGGTCGAGAGGAGCAAAGCGCTCCGTTCCGCCGCGCTGCGTCGCGCCGCCGCGAGTTCGCCGCTCAAGCGCTGCTCGCGGGCCCGCGAGCGCTGCATCGCGCCGATCGCGAAGAGGACGCCGGCGACGGCGAGCGCGATCAGCCCGATCGCCGCCAGCGGTCCGACATAGGACCCGGGATCGAAGGGACTGCGCGTCTCCTGAGCGACCGCGCTCTGCAGGAAGGTGGACGCATAGAGGCTGGCCGCCAGGGGAATCCCCCTGCGCCGCCGCAGCCATCGCGTCGCCGGATTCGTCATTGGTACTGTGTTGCCCTCGGCGATCCGCGTCGCCCGCCGCCGCGCGAATCGTCCCCCCGTCACGATAAGCGCGCAAGACTCGCCGCGAAAGAGTCCCCAGCTATTTGGTTAACGATTGTCGGGCAGGCGCCGGGCGGAGGGGATGGAGCGGGGCTTTAATTTCCATTCCTCACTTCATCGTCATGGCCGGGCCTGACCCGGCCATCCAGCAGGGGCGCGCGCCGCTGACATGGATGGCCGCCTCAAGGGCGGCCATGACGAACGGGATAGGTGGAAGGACGGACACTCACAATCGCCCAAAAGAAAACGCCGGCCCCATGGACCGGCGCTTCCCATCGCCCCCTCCGCCCGCAGGCGGAACTGCTAGTAGCGGTAGTGATCGGACTTGAACGGGCCTTCGGTCTTCACGCCGATATAGTCGGCCTGCGAAGTCGAAAGCTTCGTCAGCTTCACGCCGATCTTTTCGAGGTGCAGGCGCGCGACCTTCTCGTCGAGGTGCTTGGGCAGCGTGTAGACCTGCTTGGCGTACTTGCCGGGGTTGGTCCACAGCTCGATCTGCGCGATCGTCTGGTTGGTGAACGAGGCCGACATGACGAAGGACGGGTGGCCCATCGCATTGCCGAGATTCACCAGACGGCCTTCCGACAGCAGGATGATGCGGCGGCCCGACGCGAGTTCAATCTCGTCGACCTGCGGCTTGATGTTGTTCCACTTGTAGTTCTTGAGGCCCGCGACATCGATCTCGTTGTCGAAGTGGCCGATATTGCAGACGATCGCCCGATCCTTCATGCCGCGCATGTGTTCGATCGTGATGATGTCCTTGTTGCCGGTCGCGGTGACGAAGATGTCGGCGCGGGTCAGCGCGTCTTCGGTCGTCACGACCTCATAGCCTTCCATCGCCGCCTGCAGCGCGCAGATCGGATCGACTTCCGAGACGAGCACGCGGCAGCCGGCCTGGCGCAGCGACGCCGCCGAGCCCTTGCCCACATCGCCGAAGCCGGCGACGAACGCCGTCTTGCCCGACATCATCACGTCGGTGCCGCGGCGGATCGCGTCGACCAGCGACTCGCGGCAGCCATAGAGGTTGTCGAACTTCGACTTGGTGACGCTGTCGTTCACGTTGATCGCGGGGAAGAGCAGCTTGTTCTGCGCCGCGAGCTGGTAGAGGCGGTTGACGCCGGTAGTGGTCTCTTCGCTGACGCCCTTGATCGAGGCGGCGAGCTGGGCGAACCAGCCTTGGGGCTTCGCCTTCAGCGTCTTCTTCAGCAGCGCGAAGAAGATCTCTTCTTCTTCCGAATGGGGCGTGTCGAGGAACGCCGTGTCGCCCTGCTCGGCGCGGAGGCCGAGATGGACGAACATGGTGGCGTCGCCGCCGTCGTCCAGGATCATGTTGGGCATGCCGCCGCCGTGCCAGTCGAACAGCTTGGCGGTGTAGTCCCAGTACTCGGTCAGCGTCTCGCCCTTATAGGCGTAGACGGGCGTGCCGCCTTCGGCGATCGCGGCGGCGGCGTGGTCCTGGGTCGAATAGATGTTGCACGAGACCCAGCGCACGTCGGCGCCGAGCGCCTTCAGCGTCTCGATGAGGACGGCGGTCTGGATCGTCATGTGCAGCGAGCCGGCGATGCGCGCGCCCTTCAGCGGCTGCGACTTGCCGAATTCCTCGCGGGTCGCCATCAGGCCCGGCATCTCGGTTTCGGCGAGGTCGATTTCCTTGCGGCCGAAGGCGGCCAGCTTGATATCGGCGACGTGGTAGTCGTGGGATGACATAGGGCCTCAGGGCAATGGAATGACGGCTAGAGGCCCGCTCACCGGTACCCCGCCGCAATGGGCGCGTCTCTAGCAGCCGCGCCCGCAGCCTGCAAGCTCTATATAAGGACTTCTTTATGTAATGATCGGCGGTGTTGCGATGATCTCGCCTCAGCTCTGGCCGAGGCTGTCCCACAGCGCCGCGACATCCTTGGAGTCGTCGAAGTTGAAGCCGTTGGGGCAGGTATAGGACTGGATGGCGACGGCGATCGCTTCGTCGAGATAACGCTGGTCGCCGATCAGGATCTTGTTGCCGGCATTCAGCTTCGCCGAATACGTGTCCATCCCCCAGTACTGGCCGAGCTTCTCGGCGTCGCAATAGGCGTAGCCGGCTTTCCAGAAGGCGGCTTCCTGCTGCGCCTGGGTAAAGGCATAGGCCGACTGGGTCAGCGACACCGCCGCGACGGTCATCGAACTCGTCATCAGGAAGGCGGCCGCGATGCGGGGCAGCAGGCCGCGCGATGTGATGGACATTGGTGGTTCCCCTCGGATCAGTGCGCGGGACTATGAGCCCGTGGGCCGAAGCCGGTAAAGGCCAATTGCGGCGGAACGATGCCTAGGCCGCCGCGCGATTTCGCCACATCGCACCTTCGGGCGCGAGCGGCAGTTCGGCGAGCCATGCGGGCAGCGTTTCGGGCGCGGTGCGCAGGCCCGGCCGGACGCTCCATTGCAGGATCGCCTCGAACAGCGCCGCCGCTTCGAGCGCCGGCGCCACCTCCAGCGCGACCGGCAGGATGCGCACCTCGAAGGTGTGCTTGGCGGGATTGCCGGACGCGATGTTCAACAGGTTGAAGTCGCAGAACTTCGTCAGCCCCACCTTGGTCAGCGCCTCGCGCGCCTGCGGCCAGGCGAGCTCGGCGAAATGCGCGCCGTTGACGAGCGCGATCAGCGCCTCCGGCCAGGCGCCGAGCCTGACACAGCGCGGATTGGTCTTCACCAGCGCCTTCAGCGCCGGCCCGTGGCGCTGCAGCGCGTTCACCAGATTGGCGATGGCGGGTGCCGAACAAAGGCGTTCGCCGTCGAAATGGATATGCGTCGCGGCCTCCGCCGGCACGCTGCAGCCCATGGTCCGCGCTTCGCTCAGCAGCATCTCCAGCGCTGTCGCTTGATGGTCGGGCAGCGGCGGCGTCACGACCTCGCAGGGCCGCTCGCGTTCGCCCGGCAGCGGCGCGCCGATCGCGACCGAGACACCGCGATCGTCGCTGATGCGGACCATGCCCGAGACATGCGGCGCGGCCTCCGTGCCGAAGAGGCGGGCGAGCGGCACCAGCGTATGGGCGAGCTGCGCCTCCGCGTCGCAATTGTGCATGACGAGGCGCAGCAGCCGCGCGTCGTCGGCGACGATGCGGTACCAGCCGGGTTGCGGCGGCTTCGCCTTGTCGAGCCCGTCCTGCAGGGTGAGGTCGTCGACGAAGCGGCCGAGCGGGCGGCCTTCGGCATCCAGCGCCTCGAAGCCCAGCGTCAGGTTCTCGAAGGTCGGCAGCCCCTGGACGGCGCTCGGCTCGGACTGGGGATGAAAGAAGCGCCTGACCCGCCCGCCATGCCGCTTCGCCACGCGGTCGGCGAGATCGCGCCGCGAGCGCCCCGGCGGCGCCATCAGCTCGATCTCGAACCCCATCTTCCAGTCGAGGGGCATCGGCGCGGCCTTAGGGTCCGGCGACCTCGATGCCCGCACCGCGCAGCATGGTGGGCACGCCCTTGTCGCCCGCCAGATGCCCGGCGCCGACAATGATGAGGTAGGAGTTCTTGTCCTTCATGTAGAAGTCCTGGATCTTCTTCACCCAGCGCGCATTGCGGTCTTCCAGCAGCGCCTTGGCGACTTCGGGCGAATCCTCCATGCCCTCGTTCATCAGATCGTCGATCGCGGTGACGTCACCGCGCGCCCAGGCGTCGACCAGCTTCTTCAGCGCATCCGGCTTTTCAAGGATTTCCTGCGCACCCAGCACCAGGAAGTCGATCTGCTGCTTCTCCTCCAGCTCGATGAAGAGGTCGAGCTGCTCGCGCGCCTTCTCGAAATAGTCGAACGCCTTGCCGTCGGCCTTGCCTTCGGCCTCGATCGTCTTGTCGACGCCCTGGTCGGGCGAGAAGCCCTGGCTGACCGCATAGGCGACCGAAATCTGCAGCGCCGCGAACCATGGCTTGAAGCCGTCCATCGAACTGAAGCTGACGCCCGCAACCGCGGCGCCCTTGGTCACGGCTTCCTTCTGCTCAGGCGTCAGCAGCGTCGTCAGCGTGACGCCCGGCGGGTTCAGCGCGTTCTTGGCGAGATAGGCCTGGAGCCCCGAATCCTGCATCGCATCGAGATCGGTCTCCAGCACGATGACGTCGGACGCCTTGTAGGCGGCGGTCAGCGCGGCGGTGCGCCAGCTATCCCCGTCGGGCAGCAGGTGGACGGAGCCGAACAGCGTGATCGTTCCGCCATTCGGCTTCTCGATCGACCAGATCGCGGGCTCGGCCTTGGCCGCCGTGGCGCTCGCCGCCGCTTCGGTCTGCGCGACCGAGGCGCCCGTCAGCAGCGCCGCCGCGGCGATCCAGCCCGCCGCCCGGCGCCAAAATCCCATGCTCATGCGCGTGTCCTTAATCCCATTTGAGGTGACGGACCGAACGGCCGTCATTCTGGATTTCCTTCAACGCATCGATACCGATGCGGATATGCGGCTCCAGGAACTGGCTGGAAACCTTGCGGTCGCTTTCCGTCGTCTTGACGCCGGCCGGGATCATCGGCTGGTCGCTGACCAGCAGCAGCGCGCCGGTCGGGATGCGGTTGGCGAAGCCGACCGAGAACAGCGTCGCCGTCTCCATGTCGATCGCCATCACGCGCACCTTGCGAAGGTATTCCTTGAACGCCGTGTCGTGCTCCCAGACCCGGCGATTGGTCGTGTAGACCGTGCCGGTCCAATAATCGAAGCCGTGGTCGCGGATGGTCGATGAGATCGCGCGCTGCAGCGTGAAGGCGGGCAAGGCCGGCACTTCCGGCGGGAAATAGTCGTTCGAGGTGCCCTCGCCGCGGATCGCCGCGATCGGCAGCACGAAATCGCCGATCTGGTTCTTCTTCTTCAGGCCCCCGCATTTGCCCAGGAACAGCACGGCCTTGGGCATGATGGCGGTCAAGAGGTCCATCATGGTCGCGGCCATCGGACTGCCCATCGAGAAGTTCACGATGGTGATGCCGTCGGCGGTCGCCGAATGCATCGCGCGGTCGAGGCCCTTGACCTCGACCTTGTGCCATTCGGCGAATTTGTGGACGTAATTGTCGAAATTGGTCAGCAGGATGTACTGGCCGAATTCCTCAAGCTCCAGCCCCGTATAGCGCGGCAGCCAGTTGCGGACGATGTCGTCTTTGTTCTCCATGCGCTGCGAGATTAGAGGGCCCGGGCCGCAAAGTCAGCCCCGCCGCGTTCACGCTTGCTCCAGTTGCAAACGGGAACGCGGCGGTCCATGTGCAGCGGCAGGGCGATTTCCAGACGAGTAGCGGCGCGACGTGGAGCAGCATTTTCAGGCGGATATCGAGGCCGTCGGGCGGATCTCCGCGGTGCCGACCATTCTCGACGTCGTCTGCCGCACCACCGGCATGGGCTTCGCCGCCGTCGCCCGGGTGACGGAAGACCGCTGGATCGCCTGCAGCGTCAAGGACGATATCGCCTTCGGCCTGGTGCCCGGCGGTGAACTCAAGGTCGAAACCACGATCTGCCACGAAATCCGCGCCTCGGGCGATGCGGTCGTCATCGATCATGTCGCCGAAAACGCGGCCTGGCGCACCCATCACACGCCGCTGCAATACGGTTTCCAAAGCTATATCTCGATGCCGATCGTGCGCGCCGACGGCAGCTTCTTCGGCACGCTCTGCGCGATCGATCCGAATCCCGCGCGGCTGGAAACGCCTGAGATCGTCGGCATGTTCAAGCTGTTCGCCGAACTGATCGCCTTCCACCTCGACGCGCATGACAGCCTGGCGGCCAGCGAGGCGAGCCTCGCCGGTGAGCGCACGCAGTCGCAACTCCGCGACGAATTCATCGCCGTGCTCGGCCACGACCTCCGCAATCCCCTCGCGGCGATCGATGCGGGCGCGCGCCTGCTAGAGCGCGAAAAGCTCGATCCCAAGACGGCGGGCATCCTGAAGCTCATGCAGACCAGCGTGTCGCGCATGTCGGCGCTGATCAACAATGTGCTCGATTTCGCGCGCGGCCGGCTGGGCGGCGGCCTCGCCGTCGAGCGCCACGCGGCCGCGCCGCTGGCGCCGCTGCTGGAGCAGGTCATCGCCGAATTCCGCTCCGGCACGCCGGATCGTACGATCGATGCGGAGATCGCCATCGACCTGCCGGTCCGCTGCGACGAGGGCCGCATCGCCCAGTTGCTCTCCAACCTCATCGGCAATGCGCTGACCCACGGCGCCGTGGACGGGCCGATCCGCGTGCGCGCCGCGACGGAGGGCGAGGTCTTCGAACTCTCCGTCGCCAATGGCGGGACGCCGATCCCCGAGGCGACACAGGCGAAGCTCTTTCAGCCCTTCACGCGCGGCGAGATCCAGCAGCACAAGGAAGGCCTCGGGCTCGGCCTCTACATCGCGTCGGAAATCGCCCGCGCCCATAACGGCGCGCTTAGCGTCGCCTCAAGCCCTGAAGAAACCCGCTTCACCCTGCGCATGCCGCGCGGCTGACCTCTGCCCGGTTTCGTGCTAGGCTGACCAAATGACAGCCTTGCTCGACCGCATCACCTTCAATCCCGCCCAGTGCGGCGGCAAGCCCTGTATTCGCGGTATGCGCATCCGCGTCAGCGACGTGCTGGGGATGCTTGCCGAGGGCGTGACGGAGCAGCAGATTTTGGCGGATTTCCCTTATCTGGAACTGGCAGATATCCGCGCGTCGCTGGCCTATGCTTCGCAGGCGTCCGATCATCCGGTTCTGTCTGTCCGGGCGGCTGAGTGAGGTTTGTCGTCGACGCCCAGTTGCCGCCAGCTCTGGCGGCCTGGATACGCCGGCGCGGCTCTGATGCGAACCACGTCTTCGATCTCAATCTGGAAGATGCGGACGATGCTGCCATCGCGCGATGGGCGATCAACGCGAACGCGGCGGTGATTACCAAGGACGACGATTTCGGGCGGCTTGGATACGAGCAGCTTCAGATTGTCTGGGTTCGCATCGGAAATGCTTCGAACACGGCGCTGATCGCGGTCATCGAGCCGCTCTGGGACGAGATCTGTGCGCAGTTGGCCAGCGGCGTACGGATCATCGAAATCCGCTAGCCTATTCCTCGTCAAACTTGGCGCAGATCATCTTGTTGATGGCCTCCAGCGCCTCGCGCGCGTCGGGGCCGTCGGCTTCCACCAGAATGGTCGAGCCGGGCGCGGCGCCGAGGGTGAGGAGGCTCATGATCGAGGTGCCGTTCACGGTGTCGTCGCCGCGCGTCACCTTGATGGCGCTCTCGAAGGTCGAGGCGAGCTTGACGAACTTGGCCGATGCCCTGGCGTGCAGTCCGCGCTGATTGACGATCAGCATCTCCTGCGCCAGCTTCGTCATCGGCTAGACGCTGCCCGCGAGTTCTTGGCTCGCCACGATGATGTATTTGCGTCCGGCTTCCTGGGCCTTCAGCGCCACCTCGTTCAGCTTGCCGGTGATGCGGCAGCCCGCCAGCTTGATCAGCATCGGCAGGTTGACCCCGGCGATGACTTCGCCCTTGGCCTTGTCCATCACGGAGATCGCGAGATTCGAGGGCGTGCCCCCGAACATGTCGGTCAGGATGATGACGCCGTCGCCCAGATTGACCGCCTTGGCGGCCTCCAGGATTTCCTTGCGCCGCCGGTCCATGTCGTCGTCGGGGCCGATGCAGATGCCCTTCACGTGGGTCTGGGGACCCACGACGTGTTCCATGGCGGCAATGAGTTCGGCGGCAAGACCGCCATGAGTAACGAGGACGAGACCGATCATCTCTAAACGCAAAAAAGCGGGTCAAAGACCCTGCCGGAGCGCGGGGTTCTAGCAGGAAGCGCGAGGCAGCCCAAGTCCCTTCGCATTTTAAGGGTCTCGGGCTGCCGCGCCGATGCGTCAGAGGCCCTGGAAGAACAGGACGCGGTAGTCTGCGCTGCGCTTCCGGTGCGGCAGCGCCTCCTGATAGGCGGGGCTGTTGTACCAGGCCTTCGCCGCGTCCATGTCAGGGAACTCCAACAGCACGACGCCTTCCGATGTCTCGCCTTCCAGCGTCTCGATGGGGCCATAGACGGCGAGCGGCTTGAACGTTCCGCGCGCCTTGGCGGCGAGCGCGCCGTAGGTTTTCATCCCCTCGGCGTCCGAGGTGGAGTTACGGATGAAGAGAGCATAGGCAGCCATGGACGTTTCCCTGGAGTGTTGGTTTCGGTGGCGCACCACATCACGGCGCAGGCCTCGCCTCAAGGGCATGGGATGCAGTCTCAGCCTTCGATCTTGCCGTAGACCGCAAGCGCGATCTTCGCGGGCGTCGAGGCCTCGCGGGCATCCAGCACGACATGGGGAATGCGCAGCGCGCCGCCCCGGGCGCGGAAGGCGTCGGGCGGCTGGTACCATTCGCGCTTGGGCATGCGCTCGGTCGCGCCGCCGGCTTTCAGCGTCACCGCCAGCGCGACCCGTACGCGCGGCTCGAAGGGCAGGCGGATGAGGCCGATGCCGCGCGCCTCGATCAGCCCCGCGATCGTGGCGGGGGCCGAACCCCAGAGGCCGCCCTCGCCGAAGACGAGATCGACCTGGTCGTCCGCGACCAGCACGCCGCCATTGTCGATGAGCCGGATGGCCACGTCCGACTTGCCGGCGCCCGGCGCACCGAAAAGCAGCACGCCGCCGCGCCCGCCATCCTCGCGTTCGAGCGCGACGAGCGAGGCGTGGATGCGGGCCTGGGCGTCGGGTGCGGTCATAGGTCTTTCTATCACGGCAGCGGCAGTCGGATGGTGAAGATCGCGCCGCCATGGCCGTCGGGTCCATCGCCCGGCTGGTTGGCGGCTTCGATCGTACCGCCGTGAACATCGACGATCTGCTTGGAGATCGAAAGCCCCAGACCCGAATTCTGTCCGAAATGCTCATCGGGACGCGAGGTGTAGAAGCGCTTGAAGACGTCGGTGAGGTGCTCCGGCGGAATGCCCGGTCCGTCATCGGCGACGGTCATGAGGGCGAAGCGGTGCTCGCGCGCGAGGCCGACCCGCACCGTGCCCTCCGGCGGCGAGAAGGAGAGTGCGTTGTCGATGAGATTGCGCAGCACCTGTCCCAGCGGCCCGTCGAGCCCGGTGACGGTGAGGCCGGCGCGCTGCACGCCGAGATCGGCGCTGACGGTGACGCGCGGCCCCGTCTCCTTCTGGCAGAGCGCCGCGACATCGTTGGCGAGCCTGAGGAGATCGACCGCCCCGGCATTCTCCCGCGCCAGCTCGGCATCGAGGCGCGAGGCGTCGGAAATGTCGGTGACGAGGCGGTTAACCCGGTTTACGTCGTCCTGGATCACCGCCATCAGCCGCTCGCGTTGCTCGGGCGTCGCGCGCCGCATGGTCTCGACCGCGCTTTTGAGCGAGGTCAGCGGGTTCTTGATCTCGTGCGCGACATCGGCGGCGAACTGCTCGATCGCATCGATCCGGTCATAGAGCGCATCGGTCATCGCCAGCAGCGAGCCGGAGAGATCGCCGATCTCGTCGCGCCGCGCGCTGAAATCGGGAATGGCGGTGCGGCCCTTCACGCGCTGGCGGGCATCGTCGGCGGCGTCGGCGAGGGCGCGGATGGGCTGCGCGATATTGCGCGCCATCAGCACCGAGGTCGCGATCATCACGGCGATGGCGATCAGCGAGAGCTGCAGGATCGCCAGCCGCTCCTGCCTCAGGATCGCGCCGATATCGCCGCCTTCATTGGTTAGATGCAGCACGCCGAGCACGAGCTGGTAGCGCTGCACCGGCACGGCGACGGAGAGGATGAGGTCGCCCGTCGAATTCACCCGCACCGCGCTCGATGGCGTCGCCTGCAGGGCTTCCGCGACCTCGCCATAGAACGTGCCGTCGAGCCCCTGCAATTCCTGATAGGGCGGATAGTCCTGACCCGGCGCCCAGCGCGCGAGCCATTCATACACCTCGGTCACCCATTCCGCCGCCAGCCAGCTATCGGGCGCAGGCAGGCGGTTGGTCACCACCTCGTTCGAAGGCACGATGACGCGGCTGTCGAGCTGGAGCTGGCCCTTGCGGTCGAACAGCCGGACTCGCGCATTGGTCTGCGCGACGAGACGGCGCAGCAGCGGCACGGCGAGCTGGTCGTCGATCCCCGTCGCCTCCGGCCCGTCCGTCGCACTCTCCGCCAACGCCGCCGCGATGATCGCGCCCTGCGTCTTGAGGCTGAGGATCCGCTCGTCGATCATCCCGACGCGGCGGAGGTTCAGCCAGAACGAGCCGCCGATCAGCACCAGCACGGCGATGAGGTTGAGCGCGATGATGAGGCGCGTCAGGCCGCGTCGCCGGCGATGCGCGGCGGGGGGCGGGGCAGGGCTCTGGTTGCGGCGCGCGCTCAACGGCCTATCGTGGGACGATGAGCAACGACCCGATTGATCGCCTGATGGCGCTGGCCGACGCCGCGCGCGACGGGGCTTATGCGCCCTACTCGAAGTTTCAGGTCGGGGCGGCCGCGGAGTTCGAAGGCGGCCACATCGTTACCGGCGCCAATGTCGAAAACGGCGCCTTCCCGTCGGGCATCTGCGCCGAACGCAACGCCATTGCGGCGGGCATGGCGAAGCTCGGACCCACGGCGCGGTTGAAGCGTATCGCGGTTTCGGCGCGCGATGCGACCGGCGTTGACCGCGACGCCCCGCCCTGCGGCGCTTGCCGGCAGGTGATCGCCGAGCACGGCTACGGCGCGCATGTCATGTTCCGCTGGGAAGGCCGCGCGATCGAACGCCCCATGAGCGAGCTCCTGCCCTTCTCGTTCGTGCTCTAGGCGGGACGCAGCTCAGGCTTCCTTGAAGCGATAGCCGACGCCGTAGAGCGTCTCGATCGAATCGAAGTCGTCGTCCACCACCTTGAACTTCTTGCGCAGCCGCTTGATGTGGCTGTCGATGGTGCGGTCGTCGACATAGACCTGGTCGTCATAGGCCGCGTCCATCAGGTGGTCGCGGCTCTTCACGAAACCGGGGCGCTGGGCCAGCGCCTGCAGGATCAGGAACTCCGTGACGGTCAGCGTCACCTGCTTGCCCATCCAGCTCGTCGCGTGGCGCTGCGGGTCCATCATCAGCTTGCCGCGGCTGAAGGCGGCCTGCGCGGGATCGGCGGGCGTGCCGTCCTTCGCCCCGCCGCCGGCGCGCGCTTCGGCGCGGCGCAGCACAGCGCGCACGCGCTCCAGCAGCAGGCGCTGCGAGAACGGCTTCTTGATATAGTCGTCGGCGCCCGCGTTCAGCGCCATCAGCTCGTCGATCTCCTCGTCCTTGGAGGTGAGGAAGATCACCGGCAATTCGCTCTTCTGGCGCAGCCGCCGCAGCACCTCCATCCCGTCCATGCGCGGCATCTTGATGTCGAGCACGGCGAGATCGGGCGGCGTCGAGGCGAAGGCGGCGAGGGCCGCGGCCCCGTCCGTATAGGTCCGGACGTGATAGCCCTCCTGCTCCAAAGCCATGGAGACCGAGGTCAGGATGTTCTTGTCGTCGTCGACGAGGGCGATGGTAGGCATGCTCGGGCGGGTCCGTCCGTGATTCACGCTAGAGTGCGGGACAGCGCGCTGCGACGCAACCGGCCTTGATGTCTCACGCTCGCCGCACGTCGCGCCCTGCGATGAGGCGGAAACGGAGCAGCAAGACCACCAGCGCCATGCTCACCCCGGTCATCAACCCATAGATGAGTCCGGGCGCGCCCAGTCCGAAATGGAACGCAAAGGTCCACGCCGCGGGAATGCCGATGGCGAGGAACCCCAGCGCATAGGCACCCATCGCGGTCAGCATGTCGCCCGCACCGCGCAGCGCTCCCATCGAGACCGCCATCCCGCCCGCGAACGGCATGAACAACCCCGCGGCGAGGATGGTCGCGCCCGCAATCTCCAGCGAGGGTGCGTCACCGTGCAGAAAGACATCGCCGATCGTCCGCGGAATCACCACGAAGGCGAGCGCCAGCGACGACATCAGCGCGACGCCCAGCGCGATCCCGGTCCACCCGCTGATCGCCACCCCGGCCCGGTCGTGCCGCCCGACGGCAAAGCCGACCCGCACGCTGGTCGCCGCCGCCATGCCGTTAGCGCCCATATAAGCGAGGGTCAGCAGGTTGACCGTCACCTGGTGCGCCGCGAGCGCCGTCAGGCTGATCAGCCCCGCCATCTGCGCCAGCACCGCGTAGGTGGCGTTCTCCATGAACCCGGTCGCCGCGATGGGCGAGCCCAGCCGCCACAACCGCCCGGCGATCGCCTTGATGGGCGTCGCGACCCCGATGATCCCGTATTTGACCCGGTCCTTCTGGCTCAGCACCACGGCCAGCATGGCGATGAAGATGCCCCAGCGGATCGCGCTGGTGGTGATGGTCGCGCCGACCGCGCCCATCGGTTCGACGAAACCCCACCAGCCCACCGCGAAAATGCCGTCGGCGAAGACGTTCACGATATTGGCGACGAGCATGATGATCATGCCGGCCCGCGGCCGCCCGATCCCCTCCATCAGATAACCGCTGGCGACATAGAGCATCACCCCGCCCATGCCCCAGGCGAAGTGGAACGTAACCTCCGCCGCGCCGTGCGCGAGCTCCGGCGCCTGGCCGACGGCGAGGAAGATGTCCTCCGCGAAGAAACCGATCAGGCCGAAGACGAGGCTGAGGCCGAGCGCGTGGATCAGCGCGACGCGCCAGATCTGGCCGCAGCGCTGGAAGTCGCCGGCCCCGTTCGCCTGCGCCACCAGCACCAGCGCGCCCTGCAGCAGGCCGACCGTCATCAGCATGAAGACCATGACGGGCGACAGGCCAAGGCCCAGATAGGCGATCTGGTGCGGGTCGGCCATGCCGGTCATCAGCGTATCGACCGTCAGCATGACGACGAGGCCGGCGCGCGCCACGATCACCGGTCCGGCGAGGCGCAGCATCGCGCCGGTTTCGCGCAACGCGTCCTGGCGCCGCTGCCGGGGCGGCGGCGCGGCCTCTTCGGGGGAAATGTCCATGAACCTAGGCGCGGAATGCGAGACGCCCTAGTGTCGGCCCTTCGGCAGGGGAGATCAACTTAACGCACGGTCAGCCGCGCCGGTCAGGGAATGAGGTCCTGCCATGTTGCATCGAGTCATGACGGCGCTGGTTCTGACTGCGACGCTCTCCACCATTCCCGCACACGCCGCGCCGGGCGACGTCTGGCACCTCCAGAAGATCGTGATGGTCGACAAGCTGGATGAGAAGGCGGAGGTGATCGACCACTACGCCGATACCTATGGCGGCCATGCGGTCGTCCAGGTCGACGGCGCGCTGGGCAGCATCTGCCCCGGCGATGGCGCGACCATGAATTTCTTCTGGGGCATAGATTCCAGGGAAATATTCGAAGGCGCCGTCATTCCGATCCTTCTGTCGTCGAACGAGCTGACAGACACGCCCTGCATGAAGCTGATCGGCGCCAAGGCCTATGTGACTGCTGCGGGCAGCGACACTAAACTGCCACCCCCGTTGTCGGCGAAGACGATGAAGGCGGTCGATACGCGTCGCTTCATCACGGTCGGCGACGACGATCGGTCCTATCCGGCCGAGAAAACCGGCAGCCAGCGTCGGCTCATGCTGGTCGCCGCCGATCCGCTGCCGGGCAAGCCCTACGCCTATTTCCAGGTACGCGTCGTCATCCCGGGCTCGGAGCGGGAACTGCGCTTCATCTATGTCTACAGCAAGGACCCGGCGCCCGCGGGATCGCTCGACATCGGCACCCCGCCGCCGCCGCCCGGTTAGGCGGCGGCCGTCTTCGCGATTATTCGGCGGCGAGCGAGACCGGCGGGTTGGAATAGCCGCGCTTGTTGTATTCCTCGTCGGTCATCCCCAGCATCGCCTGATAGCGCTCCTTCGGATAGGCCATGTGCGGCTTCGACGGGTCATAGGCGGGCTGCTTGACGGGGCTGGCACCGGTGAAGGCCGCCGGCGCCTTGAAGCGGGCCGCTTCCTCGGGCGAGATGTTGCACTTGGCGAGCGTGGTGGGGTCGATCCACAGGCGGGGATCGATCGTCTCGGCCGACGTCGCGACTTCCAGCGCCAGATTGTCGGGGCCGGCGAAATACATCGACTTGCACATGCCGTGGTCCAGCGGGCCGAACACCGGCACACCGTGGCTGCGGATGCGGTCGCGCATCGCCAGCAGATCTTCCTCGGTATCCACCTTGAAGGCGAGATGCTGCATCGTGCCCGAGGCGCTGCGGCCGCCGCCGCTGCCGGCATGGGTCTGGCCGATCGTCTGGGGAATCTCGTCATTCCCTTCCATCTGGACGATCGTGAAATAGCAGTGGTCGTTCAGCTTCAGGAACGCATGCAGCGCGCCGGGCACGCCGTGCATGTCGAAGATCGCGACGAGCGGACAGCCCATCACTTCGCTGAAGAACTGGATGTGCTTCTTGATGTCGCCTGCCATCACCGCGAGGTGGTGGACGCCATTGGGTTGCTGGGTCATCGGACTCTCCCTGTCGCGTTTCGCGGGCGTTGCACTCTCGCCTCGTTTCGCCGATGGTATCGTCAAGAAAGCTGACAAATCAAGTCACGGAGAGGGAACTGATGGCCTTCGAGCGCGAATCCTACGGCTTCGTCCATGCCGACAATAGCCGCCTGAAAGAGGTCTATGGCGGACCGACCGGCCAGGTCTTTGTCGAATGCATGCGGCTGAAACCGGACACGCCCTCCAAATCGGTCATCCTCTTCAGCCACCCGATCGGCGGCGGCGCCTTCCTGCCGCTGGTCAACGCGCTCGCGCGGGCCGGGCGGCACGTCATCTATTGCAACCCGCGCTATCGCGGCAACGACACCGCGCTCATCATGGAAAAATGCGCGATGGATCTCGGCGCCTGCGTCACCGATCTGAAGCAGCGCTTCGGCTATGAAAAGGTGATCCTCGGCGGCTGGTCGGGCGGCGGCTCGCTGTCGCTCTTCTATCAAGACCAGGCCGAGAACCCCTCGATCACCCACACGCCCGCGGGCGACGAAGTGAACCTGAAAGGCGCCGGCCACATTGCCGCCGATGCCGTCCTGCTGCTCGCCGCCCATATCAGCCGCGGCGTTACCATGACGGAATGGCTCGACCCCTCGATCCTCGACGAGACGCGGCCGTTCGAGCGCGACGTCGAGCTCAACATCTACGATCCCAAATGCCCCGCGCAGCCGCCTTATACCGACGAGTTCGTCGCCCGCTTCCGCGCCGCGCAGATCGCCCGCAACCGCCGCATCACGGAATGGGCGAAGACCTCGCTCGCCGAGCTGAAGGCCAAGGGTGATCCCGACGCCGAGCGCTGCTTCGTCGTGCAGGGCACGATGTGCGACGTGCGCTGGCTCGACCCGGCGCAAGACCCGTCCGATCGTCCGGCCGGCACCTGCTATCTCGGCGATCCCCGCATCGCGAACGATGGCCCGGTGGGCCTCGGCCGCTTCACGACGCTGCGCTCGTGGCTCTCGCAATGGAGCTATGACGCGAGCAACGCGAACGGGCTGAAGAACGCCGCCGGTATCTCGGTGCCGCTGCTCGCGCTCAACAACACCGCCGACCTCGCCTGCACGCCCAGCCATGCCCAGCGCCTGTTCGACGCGACGGGTTCCAAGGACAAGACGCTCGTGCAGATCCAGGGCGCCGACCACTACTACACCAGCCGCCGCGACCTGCTGCCGACGGCGGTCTCGACGCTGAGCAGCTGGCTCGACGAACGCGGCTTCAACTGACGGCGCGCGGCCGGACGATGGCCAGTCCGGCAAGCGCGAGCACCGCGGCAAGGCACGCCCAGGCGAAGAGATCGCCGGTCGTGCGATAGAGCGTGGCGACACCCTTCGTCGGCACGTCGGCGAGCATGACATAGGCGTCCGGCCCGGTCGTGTCCTGGGCCGCGAGGACATGGCCCTGGTGATCGAACGCGGCGGAGAGGCCGATAAAGTCCTGCCGTACCAGCGCATAGCCGTTCTCAATCGCGCGCAGGCTCGCCATCCCCGTATGGACCCGGCCGATCTCAGGCCAGTCGCCGCCGGGCACCAGCAGGATGTCGGCATCGATCCTGGCGACGGCAGGGAAGTCGGCGTCGTAGCAGATGACGTTGGCGAGCCGCCCGTAAGGGGTGTCCACCACGGTCGCCGGCGCCCCGCCGGGGATATAGGTCTCCAACCCCGGAATCGGCCGCGCCTTGCGATAGGTCCACAGGACCGCTCCATCCGGCCCGATCAGATGCGTCTCGTCGCGGCCATAGGGCGCTTCGGGCAGATAGACCTTGTCCGCGACGCTCAGATAGATCTGTTCCTCCTTGGCCAGCGCCGCCGCGGCGGCGAGCAGCGCCGGCTCGTCGGCCGCCAGCACAGTCGCCGCATTCTCCGACCACAGCACGATCTTTGCGCCCGCTTGCGCCGCGCGCCGCGTGCTCGCCAGCAGTTCGGCGATCGCGATCCCGGACGCTGCCCGGAACGCTGCGGGATCGGTGCGCGCCGCGTCTTCGTCGCGTGACGCCTGGCCGCCGATCAACTGGAAGAGCGGCGCCGCCGCCCCCCGGCTGGGGCTGATGCCGGCGATGCGCACCGTCGTCGCGTGCGAGACCGGGAAGAAAGCGATGCGCGCCTCGCCGCCCATCAGCACGACACCCAGCACCGCCGCATAGATCGTGGCGATGCGCCGGCTGCGCTGCCAGGACCAGTCCTGTTCCCAGGCGTGGTTCGCCACCGTCGCCAGCGCCCCGATCAGGAACCCGATCGCATACGGCCCCAGTACCGAAATCACCTGCAGCAGCGGCAGGTTCGCCCGCTGTGTCGCCGCCAGCAGGCCATAGGCCGCGCCAAGCGGGCTGAAAGTCCCCATGAAGAATTCGCAGGCCGCGAGCGCCGCCGGAAACAGCAACAGCCGCGCCGTGCCCGAGAGCCGCGGCGTCAGCAGCCGGTCCAGCAGATAGGGCAGGGTGAACACGGTCCCGAAGGCAAGGCAGGCGACATAGGTGGCGGGCACGACGGGCACCGCGACCTGCCACACCCAGAACAGCGCACTGGCGATCGAGACCAGCCAGACGAGGCCGACCCCCGGCAGCACGCGGCTGGTCCGCACGAAGCGCAGCAGGAAGATCGAGAACAGCCACGCCGCCAGCGGGATGTCCCAGCGCCCGCCTACTGCGAACAGCGATAGCAGCGCGCCGGCGCCGAGCCAAAGGAAGCGCTGCTGGCTGTCGCGCGATGGAGATGCGGCGGCGTCGTGCGGAATGGCGGTCATGCGATCGTCCTTTGCTGAACCCTCGCAACCCTGCTACACCTTCAACCAAGGTTGAAGGTCAAGAGGCTCGCAATGCGGATCGGCGATGTCGCGAAAGCCGCGGGAGTCACCACCTCGCGCATCCGTTTCTACGAGGACGAAGGCATCCTGCCGCCCGCGCCCCGCGAGGCGAACGGCTATCGCAGCTATCCGCCCGGCGCGGTCGAGGCGATCGGCTTTATCGAACGGGCGCAGCAACTGGGCTTCTCGCTGCGCGAAATCGGCAGCGCGCTGCCCGATCCCTACGCGCAGCTGCCGTCGGGCATGGCCATTCTCGTGGGGCTGAAGGCCAAGCTCGCCGAGGTCGATCGCCATCTCGCCGCCACCCGCAAGGTGCGCACCCAGCTCGCCGCCTTCATTCGCGAGTTCGACGATTGCGCGGTCGAGGAGTGCGCGCCGCCCCGCGCGGACTACGCGCCCAAACGGCGCGCGGCCTGACGCGCGCGGCACTTTGCGCGCGCGCCGATCGGGCGCACAATGGCGCCACAAAATCATAAGCCATCGCGGGAGACGCCCATGTTCGACCTCATCATCAAGAACGGCGAGATCGTCGACGGCACCGGCAACCCGAAATATCGCGGCGACGTCGCGGTGAAGGATGGCAAGATCGCCGAAGTGGGCAAAGTCTCCGGCAGCGCCGCGCGCACGCTCGATGCCGAGGGCGCCATCGTCACGCCGGGCTTCGTCGACATCCACACCCATTATGACGGCCAGGTCTCCTGGGACAGCGTGCTCGCGCCGTCCTCGACCAACGGCGTCACCTCGACGGCCATGGGCAATTGCGGCGTCGGCTTCGCGCCCGCCCGCGCCGACAAGCATGACTGGCTGATCAACCTGCTCGAGGGCGTCGAGGACATTCCCGGCACCGCGCTCGCCGAGGGCCTCACCTGGGACTGGGAAACCTTCCCCGACTATCTCGATGCCATCGCCCGCCGCAACTACACGATGGATATCGGCGCCCACATGCCGCACGCGGCGCTGCGCTCCTACGTCATGGGCGACCGCGGCGCCGACCACACCGCGGTGCCGTCAGCCGACGAGATCGCGCGCATGTCGGCCCTCACCTTCGAGGCGCTGGAGGCCGGCGCGCTCGGCTTCTCCACCACGCGCACCACCTTCCACCGCAGCAAGGACGGCCAGAATATCGGCACGCTCACCGCGTCGGAAGCCGAACTCCACGGCATCACCGCGGCGCTGAAGAAAGCGGGCAAGGGCGTCATCCAGATGATCTCCGATGCCTATCTCACCAATGACGACGACTTCGCGTCCACCGAACTCCGTCTTATCCGCGGCCTTGCTCAATCGACCGGCCGCAAGCTTTCCTTCACGGTACAGCAGAACGACGACGCGCCCGATCGCTGGCGCTTCATCTTCAACGAGATCGAGGCGATGCGCGCCGACGGGCTCGATGTCAGCGCCCAGGTCGCGCCGCGTCCCATCGGCGCGATCCTGACCTTTGCCTCGACCTCCAACCCCTTCGTCGCGACCCCGACCTATCGCCGCATCGCGAAGCAGACCGACGGCAGAATCGAAGAGCGTCTCGCCGCTTTGCGCGATCCCGAAGTGAAGGCGCAGATCCTCGCCGAACACGCCCATGTCAATCTCACCGGCAATGGCGGCGTGCTGACCAAGGGCTACACGCGCATGTTCCGCCTGACCGATCCGGTGGACTACGAGCCGAGCGCCGAGAACTCGCTGCAGGCCGAAGCCGACCGCGCCGGCCGCGACGTCGCCGACTATGTCTACGACGTGATGCTGGAGGAGGGCGGGCGCCGCCTCGTCTATCTTCCCATCAACAACTACTTCTACGGCAACCTCAACGACGTGCATGGCATGATGACCGGCGCGCACACGCTCTACGGCCTCTCCGACGGCGGCGCGCATTGCGGCACGATCTGCGACGGCTCGTTCCCGACCTCGACCATCGCGCTCTGGTCGCGGGGCAACAAGGCCGGCCGCGCCATGTCGATCGAATCGCTGGTGCACGGCTACACCCAGCGCAACGCCCACCATGTCGGCTGGCGCGACCGCGGCGCGGTGAAGCCGGGCCTCAAGGCCGACCTCAACATCATCGATCTCGGCCGCCTGTCGCTCAGCCCGCCCGAGATCGTCGCCGATCTGCCGGCCGGCGGCACCCGCCTGCTCCAGGCCCCGCGCGGCTACCGCAACACGATCAAGGCCGGCACGGTGACCTTCGAAAACGGCGTCTGGACCGGCGAAACCCCCGGTTCGCTCCTGCGCGGCGCGCAGGGCTGATTCAGATCCAGCCCGTTCCCGGCATGGGCCGTGGACGGGCTGCGCGGGTACATCAAGTCAACCCTAATGACACCGGTGTCAGACTAACCCTTTACCGCGTCGCACGAATCTCGATTGCGAGCCGATTGCATCGCGGCAGGCCGATCGCGTATTCTGCCGCTGCCTTTTGCTGCGCAAGAGGCGGCAGTCGCGGGGATTTGATCGCTGCAACAAGTCCGGTCGAACGGACGCGATCAGACTCAAAGGCCAACGACGGCCCGTCAAACAAAAAGCCCGGCCCGCGCCCGTGCGCCGCCGGAGATGTGCGCGTCAGGAGACGATTGTGAAACAGACCGGCCCGAAGATCCCGACCATTGGCCTGGAAGCCCAAGGCTTCCGCAACATCGCGGCCGTCAACTGGAACTGGGGTCCGGCGGCGCTGATCGAAACCGCGGTCGCGCGCGGCGAGGGCCAGCTGTCCAAGGACGGCGCCTTTGTCGTCAAGACCGGCGAGCACACCGGCCGCTCCGCCGGCGACAAGTTCACGGTGCGCAATGCCGACACCGAAAACACCATCTGGTGGGACAACAACAAGGCGATGAGCCCGGCGCATTTCGACGCGCTGGAAGAGGCCTTCCTCTCCTACGCGCAGGGCAAGGAGCTCTTCGTTCAGGATCTCAATGGCGGCGCCGATCTCCGCCACCGCGTCAATGTCCGCATCGTCACCGAATTCGCCTGGCACTCGCTCTTCGTGCGCCATTTGCTGATCCGCCCCGAACTCTCGGCCCTCGCCGATTTCGCGCCGGAATTCACGATCGTCGACTTCCCCGGCTTCCGCGCCGATCCCAAGCGCCACGGCACGGTCGGCGGCACGGTCATCGGCGTCAACTTCTCCAAGAAGCTGATCCTCATCGGCGGCACCTCCTATGCGGGTGAGATGAAGAAGTCGGTCTTCACGATCCTCAACTACATCCTGCCCGCCAAGCGCGTCATGCCGATGCACTGCTCTGCCAATGTCGGCGCGGACGGCAAGTCGGCGATCTTCTTCGGCCTCTCGGGCACCGGCAAGACGACGCTCTCGGCCGATGCCTCGCGCACGCTCATCGGCGATGACGAGCATGGCTGGTCGGAATCGGGCGTCTTCAATTTCGAGGGCGGCTGCTACGCCAAGATGATCCGTCTCTCGCCGGAAGCCGAGCCGGAAATCTACGCGGTGACCAAGCGCTTCGGCACGGTCCTCGAAAACGTCGTGATGGACGAGAATACCCGCGAGCTCGATCTCGACGATGCGACGCTGGCCGAGAACAGCCGCGGCGCCTATCCGATCGACTTCATCCCGAACGCGTCGGATACCGGCCGCGCCGGCCACCCCAAGAACGTCATCATGCTAACCGCCGATGCGTTCGGCGTGCTGCCGCCGATCGCGAAGCTGACGCCCGACCAGGCGATGTACCACTTCCTCTCGGGCTTCACGGCCAAGGTCGCGGGCACCGAAAAGGGTCTCGGCAAGGAACCCCAGCCGACCTTCTCGACCTGCTTCGGCGCGCCGTTCATGCCGCGCCACCCCAGCGAATATGGCAACCTGTTGAAGGACCTGATCGCCGAGCAGAAGGTCGATTGCTGGCTGGTCAACACCGGCTGGACCGGCGGCCAGTTCGGCACCGGCTCGCGCATGCCGATCAAGGCAACCCGCGCGCTGCTGAACGCCGCGCTCGACGGCTCGCTCGCCAAGGTCGAATTCCGCACCGACCCGAATTTCGGCTTCCAGGTCCCCGTCGAGGTCCCCGGCGTCGATACCAAGATCCTGAACCCGCGCGATACCTGGGCCGACAAGGCCGCCTACGACGCGCAGGCCGCCAAGCTGGTCGACATGTTCATCAAGAACTTCACCAAGTTCGAGAGCCACGTCACCGAACAGGTCCGCGCCGCCGCGCCGGGTCTGAAACTGGCGGCAGAATAGGTACCTCTGTGCCGGCCTGCCGCTTGGCGGGCCGGCCGTCTGCTTGGGACTATTAACCTCTCGCTAACTACGAAGACTGGCTAAAACCCTGGCACTGCCGGGGTTTTTCAGTGTCTATCCACATCTTCAGGAACTAAATCCCGCCATGCGGGGTTTTGCTGCTGAGCCGATCGATACGGCTTGGATGAAGTGCCGGCCCAGGCCAATGGGGGGCGGCGCGGAAGATGGAGGCTCCCGTGGCACAACGTGTTCTGGTTATCGACGATCAACCTGCCCTCGCCGAAATCATCGGTCAGGCCTTTCGCGACGACGGTTATGAAACCGACATTGCGTATGACGGTCGCGCTGGTCTCAAGATGCTTGAACAGCATGATCATGATCTCGTCGTCACCGATATCCTGATGCCCGAATTTGACGGGCTGGAGATGATCCGCTCGATCCGCAAGCACAAGATTGTTCCAAAAGTTGTTGCAATCAGCGGTGGTGGGAAGTTTGATTCCCGGCAGCTTTTGGACGTCGCCTGCGCCCTTGGGGCCGATGCCGGTATGGAGAAGCCGTTTCTACCCTCGAAGCTTGTCAACCTGGCCAGCACCCTGCTGCGTACGAAACACTGAGCGTGAGCGTCCAGCCGCATCACGTGGATGAAGGATACCCACGTGGGCCAGCGTGTACTCGTTATCGACGACCAGGAACTCCTGGCTGACATCATCACTGAAGCGTTTCGTGACGAGGGGTATGAGGCCGAAGTCGCCTATGGCGGTGTGGCGGGCCTACGCCTTTTCGAGCGCACCCATCATTCACTGGTCGTCGCGGATCTCGTGATGCCCGATGTCGACGGGCTCGATATCATTCGCGGCATCCGTCGCATTGACCGCGTTTCCAAGGTCATCGCGATCAGCGGCGGCGGGGCGCTCGAATCGCAATTGCTGCTCAACGCCGCCCGCGCCATCGGTGCCGATGCCGTCATGCAGAAACCCTTTTTGCCATCCGAACTCGTCACCCTCGCCGCACGCCTCGTGCCGCCCGAGGCCTAGCGTCTGGCCGCCTGGGCCATGCTATCGTCGGAGCCGTGACCCTCGCGCCTGACCTCCTCGCCCGCTTCGCAGCCGTCACCGGCCCGGCAAACGCTTTCACGGCGGACGCCGACACCGCGCCTTATGTCCATGAATGGCGTGACCGCTGGACGGGCCGGGCGGCGCTGGTCCTGCGTCCTGCGGACACCGCCGAACTCGCCGCCATTGTGAAGCTTGCGGCCGCGCACCGCGTGGCGCTGGTGCCCCAGGGCGGCAATACCGGCCTCGTCGGCGGCCAGATCCCCGACATGACTGGCGACCAGGTCGTCGTCTCGCTCACCCGGCTGAACCGCATCCGCGCGGTGGATGCGCCCAGCCTCACGCTTATCGCCGAAGCCGGCGTGACGCTGAAGGCGGTGCAGGACGCCGCCGAAGCCGCCGGGCTCCTCTTCCCGCTCTCGTTGGGAGCTGAGGGCACCGCGACGATCGGCGGCAATCTCTCCACCAATGCCGGCGGCACCGCGGTGCTCGCCTACGGCAATGCCCGCGATCTCGCGCTGGGGCTGGAGCTTGTCCTGCCCGACGGTGAAATCTGGAACGGGCTGCGCACCCTGCGCAAGGACAACACCGGCTACGACCTCAAGAACCTCTTCATCGGCGCGGAGGGGACGCTCGGCTTCATCACCGCGGCATCGCTGAAGCTCTTCCCGCGCCCGCGCCGCCGCGCCACCATCATCGCCGCGACGCCCTCGCCGCAACACGCGCTGGATGCGCTCGCGCTCATCCGCGACGCCGCGCCCGGCACCGTCACCTCGTTCGAACTGATGCCGCGCATCGGCCTCGACTTCGTGCTGCGCCATGTCCCCGGCACGCGCGATCCGCTGAGCACGGCGTCGCCTTGGTACGTCCTCATCGAGATTTCATCGCAGACCGCTGCTGGTTTCGACGAGGGCGTCGAGTCCGCTCTGGCCGAGGCGCTGGAGGGCGGTGCGCTCACCGACGCGGTGCCGGCCTCGTCGGACACCCAGGCCCGCGCCTTCTGGCACCTCCGTGAATCAATGTCGGGCGCGCAGAAAGGCGAGGGCGGTTCGATCAAGCACGACGTCTCCGTGCCCGTCGCGTCCGTCCCCGCCTTCATCGCGGAAGGCATCGCCCTTGCGACCGCGTTGATCCCTGGCGCGCGGCCCGTGCCGTTCGGCCATCTCGGCGACGGCAATATCCACTTCAACATCACCCAGCCGCTCGGCGCCGAGACCGCCGCCTTCCTGGCGCAGTGGGAGACGATGAACGCGGCGATCCACGGCCTCGTCGCCCGCTTCGGCGGCTCGCTCTCCGCCGAGCACGGCATCGGCGCCGCCAAGCGCGACCTGCTGCCCGGCGTCAAATCCGCGGTCGAGATGGACCTGATGCGCCGCGTGAAGGCGATGCTCGACCCGCTGGGCATCATGAATCCCGGCAAGATCCTGGCCCCTTCAACCCGCGGTTAACCCCGCCATGGGCAGTCTGCCGCGATAGCTGGGAGCTGCGCCGACCTCATGGCGAAGCAAGTTCATTACGAAATCTTCGGCCGGCGCGGCAACTCGCCGGGCTGGAGCCTGCTCGAAGCGCAGGACCGCCGCGACGAAGCGCTCGAATTCGCCAAGCAGGCGCTCGGCCGCGGCTTCAGCGGCGTGAAGGTCGTCAAGGAAACCTATGACGACGCCACCGGCGACTTCATGGGCCTCACCATTTTCGAGGACGGCACCCGCAAGGTGAAGCTGCGCCGCGAGGCCGAAGATTCCCCGCCGACACTGCCCTGCCGGACGCCCGAGGATCTTTATTCCGTCCATGCCCGCGTGACGCTGGGCCGCCTCTTCGCCGACACGCTCGCGCGCTGGAAGCTGACGGTCACCGAACTCATCCACCGCGCCGACATGCTGGAGAAGCTGGAAGCGACCGGCACGCTCTTCCAGCATGCCGTACAGAAGGTCGCGCTCGCCCAGGCCGGCGATACCGGCGACAGCGTGGTGACGCTGATCCGCGCGCTCAACGATCTCGCCGATCGCGCCATCCAGCGCGTCTATCGCGAGGAGGCCGGCAAGCGTGTCGTCGCCTGCGCCAATGCCGAGGAGCTCGCCGCTTTCGCCATGGCCAAGGCCGGCCAGCCCGAAGCCTCCTTTCTCGTCGGCATGGCGCTCGCCAAATATCTCGCGCCCGCCACGAACTGGAACGACAAGCTCGACCGCGCGCTGGAGGTGCTGGAGGCGCTGCCGCCGGACGGGCCCGCCCGCGCCATGCTCAGCGCCCTTGCCGACGCCGTCGTCAGCGAGATCCTCGGCGGCTCCGCCGCGCTCCAGCAATTGATCGGCCCGCTGCCCGATCTCGGCAACGCCCTGCTTGCGATGAGCGATCTCTATATCGCCCGCCTGCCGCCCGGCGCCGTCAATGCCAGCCTCATGCGGCTCTCCGCGATGTTCGGCAAGGACCGCCTGCTCGATGCGCGCACGGCGCTCGGCCGCCGCGTCCTCGCGGAGTTGAAAACCCACAAGCGGCTCGGCGCGACCGTCGAGATCGAGATGCGGCATCTCCGCGCCATCACCTCGCGTCTGGTGCTCGGGCCCTCGCGGCTCGTGCCGCACGAGGACATCGTCGGCGCCGTCACGCTGCGCTCGCGCCATCTCGTGCAGTCCGCGCCGATCGAGGAATTCCTGAAGGACACGCCCCAGCCGACCGAGCGGATTCTCCGCCTGCTCGCGCTGGAGGAAAACATCGTCGGCGCCGAGAACAAGCGGCGCATCTGGGACAACATCAAGCCGATCCTCGCCTCGGCCGCCTTTGAGGCGACGCTGGGCGACGGCGCCGCCTCGCCGCTGGTGCGCCTCGCGCGCGCCGCGGAACTGCAGACGCGGATCATGAAATCGGGCCTTCCCGAAGTCGCCCGCCATGAAGGCGGCGCGCTTGTCGATGCGCTGGCCCGCAAGAGCATCGAGCCCGGACGCTTCGCCGCCGTGCTCGCCAAGGGCGGCGGGGTGATCCAGACCATGCAGACCGCGCTTGACTCAGGCCATATCCCCAAGGGCGCTTGCGATACGCTGCTCCGCGAACTGCTGAAAAAGGTCGCCCGCGCCGCCTAGTGTGCCTCGTCCCAGTTCTTGCCGGACTTCACCTCAACCGTCAGCGGCAGGCTCATCTGCACCGCAGGGTGGGCCGCATTCTCCATCACGTCCTTGACGATCTTCATCGTCTGGGCTGCTTCCTTCTCGGGCGCCTCGAAGACGAGTTCGTCATGCACCTGCAGCAGCATCCGCGCCGATAGCCCCGCCTTCGCCAGCGCCGGCGGTACGCGGATCATGGCGCGGCGCACGATGTCGGCGGCCGACCCCTGGAGCGGCGCGTTGATCGAGGCCCGCTCGCTGAATGCCCGCAGCGAGGGATTGGACGCCTTGATGTTGGGATAGTGGATGCGCCGCCCGAAGATCGTCTCGACATAGCCGTTGTCGCGCGAGAGCTGCTTGTAGCGCTCCATATAGTCGCGAATGCCGGGGAAGCGTTCGAAGTACTTCTTGATATAGGCGTCGGCCTCGCCGCGCGGGATCGACAGGTTGTTGGCGAGCCCGAAGGCCGAAATGCCGTAGATGATGCCGAAATTGATCGCCTTGGCGCGGCGGCGGACATCGCTGGTCATCTCGGCGAGCGGCACGCCGAACATTTCCGACGCCGTCATCGCATGAATGTCGAGCCCGTCGGTGAAGGCCTGCTTCAGCGTCGGGATATCCGCGACATGGGCAAGCAGACGCAGCTCGATCTGGCTGTAGTCGGCACTGATGAGCACATGGCCCGGCGGCGCGATGAAAGCGGTCCGGATCGAGCGGCCCTCTTCAGTACGGATCGGAATGTTCTGCAGGTTGGGCTCGGTCGAGGCGAGGCGCCCGGTCGGCGTCGCCGCCAGCTGGAAGTTGGTGTGGACGCGGCCCGTATGCGCGTTGATGTAGGTGGGCAGCGCGTCCGTATAGGTGCCCTTCAGCTTGGAAAGCTGGCGCCAGTCGAGAATGCGCTGCGGCAAAGCGTGGCCCTGCGCGGCCAATTCGTCGAGCACGTCCGCATCGGTCGACCACGCGCCGGTCGCCGTCTTGCGCCCGCCGGGCAGGCCCATCCGTCCGAACAGGATATCGCCGAGCTGCTTGGGACTGCCGAGATTGAACTTTTCGCCGGCGAGTTCGTGAATCTCCTCTTCCAACGCGGCCATCTTCTGGGCGAATCGGCCCGACAGGCGCGACAGCGTTTCGCGGTCGACCAGGATGCCCGCGCGCTCCATCGCCGCCAGCACCGGAATCAACGGCCGCTCCAGCGTCTCGTAGACCGTGGTCACGCGCTTCGCCGTGAGTTGCGGCTTCAGCAGTCCGTGCAGGCGCAGCGCAACATCCGCATCCTCGGCCGCATATTCGGTCGCGCGGGGAATCTCGATGGCGTCGAACGTCATCATCTTTTTGCCGCTGCCGACGACCTCCTTGTACGAGATCGGGTCATGGCCAAGCTGCAGCTTGGCGATTTCGTCCATGCCGTGGCCGTGCAGCCCGGCGTCCAGCGCATAGGACATCAGCATCGTGTCATCGACCGGCGCGACGGCAATCCCGGCTTCGGCCAGGATGGTGATGTCGTATTTGGCGTCGTGTGCGATCTTGAGGATGCTCGGGTCCTCCAGCATCGGGCGCAGGATCGCCATCGCCTCGGCGACCGCGATCTGCACCGGCGCCTCACCGCTCGACATGAGGTCGCGGCTGAGCAGCCCATGACGCAGCGGGACATAGACGGCATCGCCCGGGCTGAGTGCCAGCGACACGCCCACCAGCTCCGCCTTCATCGGATCGGGCCCGGTGGTCTCGGTATCGAAGGCGATCCAGCCCTGTGCCATGGCGCGCGCGACATAGGCCTTCAAGTCGTCCGCCGCCGTCAGCGCGCGATACGCCTTCACGTCGAACTTGGCTTTCAGGGCGCTCTCGATCGCCGCGGCGCCCGGACGGGCCGTCGGCACCCAGGCTTCGTCGGTCGTGACCGGCGCCTTGGCGGGCTTCGGCGCCGCGGCGCCCGGCACCCGGATGACGGCGACATCGGTCGCGGCGATCTCGCCGGTATCGCCGACCTCGAACTCGGCCGCGATCCGCTTCGTGAGGGACGAGAACTCCATCGCCTTCAGGAAGCCGATCAGCTTCGCCGCATCGATCGCCTCGACACGCAGATCGTCGAGTTCGGTCGGCACCGGCGTGTTGCAGTCCAGCGTCACGAGGCGCTTTGAGATGCGCGCCTTCTCGGCATGCTCGATCAGGTTCTCGCGCCGCTTGTTCTGCTTGATCTCGCCGGCCCGCTCCAGGAGGGTTTCGAGATTACCGTAGGTGTTGATCAGCTCGGCCGCCGTCTTGATGCCGATGCCCGGCACGCCCGGCACGTTGTCGACGCTGTCGCCGGCAAGGGACTGCACGTCGATCACCTTGTCCGGCGTTACGCCGAACTTCTCGAACACTTCGGGCGACGCGATGCGCTTGTTCTTCATCGTGTCGTAGAGTTCGATCTTGCCGTCCTCGACGAGCTGCATCAGGTCCTTGTCGGACGAGACGATGGTGACGCGCCCGCCCTTGTCGCGCGCCAGGCAGGCATAGGCGGCGATCAGGTCGTCGGCCTCGTAACCCGCCAGCTCCACGCAATCGACATTGAACGCCTTGGTCGTGTCGCGGATCAGCGGGAATTGCGGGATCAGGTCCTCGGGCGGCGGCGGCCGGTGGGCCTTGTAGTCGGGATAGAAGTCGCTGCGGAACGTCTTTTCCGACTGGTCGAAGATGGCCGCCAGATGCGTCGGACGCTCGCCGTCGCGCAGTTCGCGCAGCAGCTTGTGCATCATGTTGGCATAGCCGCTGACCGCGCCGACCGGCGTGCCGTCGGACTTGCGGGTCAAAGGCGGCAGCGCGTGATAGGCGCGGAAGATATAGCCCGACGCATCGATCAGATAGAGATGGTCGCCCTTGCCGAAGGGCGCGCCGGTCTTGGCGATCTGGGCATCCGTTTTCTTGGCGGTCATGGGCGGAGTGAAGCGCTTTGCACCCCTCGAAATCAACCGCCCCGTTCGCCGCCCGCCCGGTTGCAATCCGTCGCCCGTGGAGTAGGTTGCCCGCGCTTCAGCCAGAGGTGCCGTGTGCGTGAGTTGATCGACTGATTTGAGCAGACGCTTCGGCGTCAGCGGCCGCGCCGACGGCGCGGCCCGCCGCCGTCTGCCCTTCAGCCGTTCCTCAACGCAAATTTCCGGGCACGCCCATGGCTTTCCTCAGCAACCGCACCGTCAATCTCCTCAATCTCCATTACGGCATCCACTCCGTGGCCCTTGGCGGCGGCGCGGCCTTCGTCTCGGCCTTCCTGCTGAAGGAGGGCGTGGCGCCGCCCACCGTGCTTGGCGCGCTCGCGCTCGTCCTGGGACTGCGCTTCATCCTCCGGCCCATCGCGATCGGTTTCGCGATCCGCTACGGCCTCCGCCGCCTGCTGATCGCCGGCTCGCTGCTCTCGGCCATCCAGTATCCCGTCCTGGCTCAGGTTCATGACGTCGGCGCGCTGCTGCTCGCGTTCTGCTTCGCCGCCGCGCTCGGCGACACCGTCTACTGGTCCAGCTACCACTCCTATTTCGCCTCGGTCGGCGATGACGAGCATCGCGGCAAGCATGTCGGCACGCGCGAGGCGATCGCCGCCAGCATCGGCATTGTCAGTCCGCTCGCGGCGGGCTGGATGCTGACGAATTTCGGGCCTCAGGTCGCGTTCGGCATCACGGCGCTGGTGGTCGCGCTCTCCGCTGTGCCGCTGCGCTGGACACCCGACGTGCCCGTCGTCGCCAAGGCGCCGGAGGGGACCTTCCGCGCGTCGCTGCCGGGCGTGCTGGTCTTCATGGGCGACGGTCTCGCCGCCGCCGGTTTCCACTTCGTCTGGCAGATCGCCCTCTTCGTCGCGCTCGGGGCCGATCTCATCGCGTTCGGCGGGGCGCTTGCCTTGGCGGCGCTGGCCGGCGCGGCGGGCGGTCTCGCCCTCGGGCGCTTCATCGACCAGGGCAATGGCGCCCGCGCGGTCGTCATCGGCGTCGGGACGCTCGCCCTCGTCGTGCTCTTCCGCGCGGTCGCGACCGGCGATCCCACGCTGGCCGTGGCGGCCAATGCGTTGGGCGCGCTGGCCGCGTGCCTCTACATCCCCGCGGTCATGTCGGCGGTCTATACGATCGGCAAGCGCGCGCCCTGCACATTCCGCTTCTACGTGGCGGCGGAGGGCGGCTGGGATATCGGCGGCGCGACGGGTCTGCTGATCGCCGCGCTGATCGTGTCGCTGGGGGCACCGCTCTGGACCGGCATCCTGCTGGCGCTGGCGGGGCTCGCCTTCGTCTACGTGCTGCTGCGGCGCTACTACGCCGCCAACCCGCAGGTGAAAGTGGTCGCCGAGCAGCCGCTGGTCGTCGACCCCACCGAAGGGGTCAGCCTCTAATGGCCGTCGCCGTCCAGCACGAACAGCCGGTCGCAATAGCCGCAGGTCGCCTGGCCGTCCTCGCCGATCTCCAGGAAGACGCGGGGGTGCCCCAGCGCCCCGCCGCCGCCGTCGCAGGCGACGCGGTGGTCGTGGACATGGATGACCTCGGGGGGCGGGGTCGTGGGGGTCTTGGGGCCGGGTGCGGTCTGGGTCATGGCTGACTGGATTGGGGCTCGCGCGTTCGAGCCGGACCATGCTTCGCGAGGCGTTTGATCGCAAGCCTCGTTTCGTCTAAGGACACCCCCGTCGCGCACCCGTAGCTCAGCTGGATAGAGCGCTGCCCTCCGAAGGCAGAGGCCAGGGGTTCGAATCCCTTCGGGTGCGCCATTCAACCGTCAATGTGACATCGAGGCCCGCGGCGAGCCTATTGTGGCCTCGCGCGAACGCTCTACGCTGCCCGGACAAGGAGCAGCGCATGCGGAAACCTCTCTTGGCCGGGCTCGGGACGGCGGCGTGCGTGATGCTTTCGGGCTGCGTCATGCTGCAGGGCGGCGCGACCTATTGGCGGACGATGCCCGTCGCCTATGACGCGCTCGCCGCCTGCGTCTATGAGAAACACCCCTGGGCGGGAACGCCGCCCCGCTTCGACCCCGGCGCGGGGAAGAACAAGGCCGTCATCGAACAGGATGTGCCCAACAAGGCCGCGACGCGGCTCGTCTTCACGCCGGTCGCCACCGGCGGCGCAAAGGTCGAGATCGACGCCGTCATGTTTGCAAGCCATCTCGAGGCGACCTTCGCGCCTACGCTGGACGCCTGCGTCACCGGCCTGCCCGCGGCTGCGCAGACCCCACCCACCTAGCAGCGGAACCGAAGCGCGGCGCGCCGATTTTTTTTACGTCAGCCGAGGAGAGGAGCCTTGCCATGAACAAGAACACGATCTGCCTCTGGTACAGCCACGACGCGGAAGACGCCGCGCGGTTTTATGCGAAGACGTTCCCCGACAGCGCCGTCGGCGCGGTGCGTCGCGCGCCGTCCGACTATCCGGACGGCAAGGCAGGCGATGTTCTCACCGTCGAGTTCACGGTCTGCGGCATCCCCTGCATTGGCCTCAACGGCGGCGACACGTTCAAGCACAGCGAAGCCTTCTCCTTCCAGATCGCGACCGAGGACCAGGCCGAAACCGATCGTCTGTGGAATGCGATCGTCGGCAATGGCGGCGCGGAGAGCGCCTGCGGTTGGTGCAAGGACAAATGGGGCCTCTCCTGGCAGATCACGCCGCGCGTCTTGACCGAGGCGATGGCGGCGGGCGGCGCGACGGCGAAGCGCGCCTTCGACGCGATGATGGACATGGGCAAGATCGACGTCGCCAAGATCGAAGCCGCCGTCCGCGGCTAGTCCCCCGCGTTAAATCGTCCGGGGCGTACAGACCATTGGCGCCGACCCCGTCTCCCGCGCCATAGTCGCGCCATGCGCAACTTCGCCTTCGCCGTCGCCTATTGGGCGCTCTCCATCTTCTACGGCCTCGGCGCCGCCTTCGGCGCGCTCTGGCCGGGGCGGAACGTCACCGCCTGGATCATCCGCCGCTATGTCCGCCGCATGGTGCAGGCGATGCGGTTCTTCGCCGGCATCAAGCTCGACGTGCGCGGCCGCGAGCGCCTGCCGCAGGGCGCCTTCATCGTCGCCTCCAAGCATCAAAGCTGGGGCGACGGCTTCGCCACCTACGACCAGTTCGACGATCTCGCCTTCGTCACCGGCGATCATCTTGAGAAGCTGCCACTGCTCGGCACGGTGCTGAAGAAACTGGGCGCCATCGTCGTCAATAGCTGCGGCGGCCAGGAGGCGCGCGATGCGCTGAAGCACCGCGCCGCCGATGCACACAAGGAAGGCCGCAAGATCCTGATCTTCCCGGAAGGCGCGCTCGCCAATATCGGCGAGAAGTACCGCTATCGCTCCGGCGTCTGGCACATGTATCGCGACTTCGATCTCCCCGTCGTGCCGCTCGCGACGAATCTCGGCCTCTTCTGGCCGCGCTTCACCGCGAAGAAGCCGGGCACGGCGACGCTCGAATTCCTCGATCCCATCCCGACGGGGCTGGAGAAGGACGAATTCCTCGCGCGCCTTGAAGGCGTGGTCGAAGCCAAGACCGCCGAACTCGTCGCCGCGGCGACCGGCCGGCCGGTGACGCCGGCGGTGCTGGTGCCCTCCCCCGAAGAGGCCGCGAAACCGGCCAGGACGGCGCACTCACCCAAATAGGTGATGGCGGCGAAATCGCCGAATGGCTTTCCTCCAGCGCTCGTCCGCATCCGCGCGGCGATGACGCTCGGCACGGCGATGGACGCCTGCCGCCTGGGGGACAACGATGGCTTTGAAGATCCGCTACGTGACCGGACCGCTCGCCGGCCGTGAACTCGATTTCGACGACGACAAGAGCCAGATCCATTTCGGGCGCGGCATCGACGCCGATGTAAGCTTTCCCGACGACCTCACTCTGGTCAGCCGCGAGCATTTCGGGCTGCGCAAGGAGTATGGCGGCTACAAATTCGTCATCAATCCCGAGAAGCCGGTCTTCATGAACGGCCGCCCGCTCTATGACGACCAGGCGGTCCCCAAGGACGCGGAAATCCAGCTCGGCAGTCTGGAAGGCCCGCGCCTGAAGCTGGAGCGCATCGATGGCCGCGGCTCCAACCAGGCAAAGACCGAAATCCTCAAGCCCCAGCGCGAGCTGGCGCACGACCTGCACGCGACCTCCGTCAAGGGCAACCGGACGCTCGGCATCGTGGCGGCGATCGCTGCGCTGGTCCTCGTTCTCGGCGGCCTCGGCTGGCTGATCACCAACAGCCTCAAGGAAGACGTCGTCGCGGTTCAAGGCCAGGTGAAGGACATCCAGACCGACCTGCCGGCCGTCCGCAAGGAACTCGCCAATCTCAGCAACTCCAACATCGACGCGGCCACGATCATCGCGGCGAACAAGGAGTCGGTCTATTACGTGCAGCAGCTGGATGCCGCCGGCAATGTGGTGGGCGTCGCCACCGCCACCTCGGTGCTGATGCCCGACGGCACCAAGGCGCTCGCCACCAATGCCCATGTCGCGGAAATGTTCACCGAACTCTCGACCGAGCCGAAACTGGCAGGCGGCAAGCTCATCGCCCGGCAGTCCAAGGGCCTCGACCATCCGTTCGTCGAGATCAACGCCGTGCGCGTCCATCCCGGCTTTGATCGTTTCCAGGAATGGGTGTTCCTGAACGACAGCCGCCAGAAGGTGATGGGCGGGGCCGCGAACCAGGACTGGAATTATTACATTCCGGCCTATGACGTGGCGCTGCTGTTCGTCACCGAGCCCGACAAACTGGGACCGCCCGCGAAGCTCGCCTCGCGTGAAACGATGGCGGCCCTCCGGGCCGGCGACGGTCTCGTCTATGTCGGCTATCCCAGCGAAGGCGTCGCCGGCACCAACGTGATGATGCCCGAACCGACCGCCGAGACCGGCCGCATCACCTCGCTGACCACCTTCTTCCTGACGCCGGGTCCGGTCGAGCAGGAGCAGCTCGTGCAGCACTCCGTGCCGTCCGCGGGCGGCGCCTCGGGCAGCGCCATCTTCAACGCCAAGGGCGAAATCGTCGCCTTTCACAATGCCGGCAACATGAACTTCTTCAAGGACACCGACGGCAAGGTGCACCGTGTCGGCAGCACCGCCATGATCAACTACGCCCAGAGGGCCGACCTGATGCTCGATCTCATGGAGGGCAAGGTCGACGCCCAGATGCCGCAGATCGAAAAGCAGTTCGCCGAGGCCGATGCGCGTCTGGCGCTGACCCCCGAGGTTCAGCTCAAGAACATCATGGACGCCATGGCGCACGATGCCGGCGGCGCCGACAAGGTGAAGAAGGTCGCGGAGTTCGAGGGCATGATGGCGGAGGCGATTCCCGAACTGAATTCGCCCAAGAATCTGATCCACGGCCTCGAAGTGCCGGATGCCGCGCAATATGTCTTCGTCGTCCAGTCGGACGACAACCGGCCCGTTCAGGCCGGCGTCGTCATTGACAGCCGCCTGGTGACGTCAGACGGGATTGCCGGCGTGACCTACTATTCCGACAAGCTGGCGGCGCATCAGCAATTGATCTTCGTCGGCTCGGACTTCCACGCGATGCTGCACCCCGACGATGCGCGGCCCGACGGCAAATTGAAGGTCACGCTCTACGAGCTCATGCGCTGAGACCGCGGCGGGCGGTCCTTCAGGGATCGCTCGCCGTCACCCCGAACAGCGCCTTGGTCTCGAGGAATTCTTCGAGACCATAAGCGCTCCACTCGCGGCCATTGCCCGACTGCTTGTAGCCGCCGAAGGGCGCGCCGTAGTCGGGCTGGGTCGCATTCACATGCACCATGCCGGTGCGCAGCCGCCGCGCGACGCGGACCGCGCGGTCGCGGTCGGGCGAGCGCACGGCGCCGGAGAGGCCATAGCGCGTACCGTTGGCGATCCGCACCGCATCGTCCTCATCGGCATAGGGCATGATGCAGAGTACGGGTCCGAAGATCTCTTCCTGCGCGATGCGCATCGCGGGGGTGACACCGGCGAAGACGGTCGGGCGCACGAAGGCGCCGCGCGTCATGCCGTCCGGCCGTCCCGGACCGCCCGCCACCAGCTTGGCGCCCTCTTCGATGCCGCCGGCGATGAAGCCCTGCACCCGCTGATACTGCGCCAGGCTGGCGACCGGACCCATCTGCGTTGCCTCCAGCCGGGGATCGCCGACCAGCACGCTCGACGCCGCCTCGCGCGCCGCCGCCATCGCCTCGGCTTCGCGGCCGGCCGGCACCAGCAGCCGCGTCAGCGCCGCGCAGGACTGGCCACTATTGCGCAGGGTGCGCAGCGTGATCTCGTGCGCGATGGCGCCGACATCGGCATCGCCCAGCACGATGCAGGCCGACTTGCCGCCCAGCTCCTGCGCCACGCGCTTGACGGTGTCGGCGGCGGCCTTGGCCACCGCGACGCCGGCGCGGTTCGATCCGGTGATCGAGATGAAGTCGATGTCGGGATGACGTGCCAGCGCCTCGCCGACCGCCGGCCCTGCGCCGTTGACGAGATTGAAGACGCCGGGCGGCACGCCCGCCTCGTGCACGATCTCCGCGAAGATCAGCGCGTTCAGCGGCGCCATCTCGCTCGGCTTCAGCACCACCGTGCAGCCCGCCGCCAGCGCCGGCGCGACCTTGCAGGCGATCTGGTTGAGCGGCCAGTTCCACGGCGTGATCAGCCCGCACACCCCGATGGGCTCGCGGACGATCCGCGTCGCCTCGCGCTGCTTGGCGAAGGGGAAGTTGCGCAGCACCACGATCATCTCGTTGAGATGCGCGAGGCCCTGCGGCGCATGCGAGCCGCGCGCGATGGAGATGGGCGCACCCATCTCGTGGCTGACCGCCTGCGCGATCTCCTCCATGCGCGTCTCGTAGATGGCGGCAATGCGCTCCAGCAGCGCGATGCGCTCGGCGACGCTCGTCGTCGAGAAGCTCTCGAACGCCTTGCGCGCCGCGGCGACGGCGCGATCCACGTCGGCGGCCTCGCCGAGCGCGATGGTGGCGATCGTTTCCTCCGTGGACGGATCGACGACCGCGCCGGTGCCGCGGCCGATCGGCTCGACCCAGGCGCCGTCGATATAGAAGTGGCGCGTCTGCAGGGCGGCGATGGAGCTGAGCGTGGTCATGACGGGATCACCGGAAGGACGATATGCGAAGGATGGGCGGCGTCGCAGAACACGGTGTTCACGGCCGCATGCGGATTGGGATCGAAACGCGGGAAGTTCGAGCTGGAGATATCGACACGGATGCGATGTCCCGCCGCGAACACATTGCTGGTGGGGTAGAGCGTGATCGAGACGGGGATAATCTCGCCGCGCGGCACCGGCCCGGCCTTGGTTGCGCCGTCGCGATAGGACAGGCGCTGGATCGAGTCGGTGAGGTTGAGCGCGAAGCCGTCCGGCAGGTCGGGCGAGGGCGGATAGACGTCGATCAGCTTGGCGGTGATGTCGGTATCGGCGGCATCCGTGCGCACCCACAGATGCGCCTGGATCGGCCCTGTCACCTCGACCGGCGCGGCCAGCGGTGCGCTCTCGAAGACCAGCACGTCGGCGCGCGCGGCGAGCGGCCCGGTGCGCGGGTCGAGCCGGAAGGTCGCCGCCGTCACGCGCTGGTCGAACCCGCCGGGCGCGACGATCGCCGTCTTGCGCTCCTTGGGTATCGCGGCGTGATAGGCCGCGGGCGGCGGCGGATCGGCGACGGTATCGTTCATCGACGAGATGCTGCCTCCGATCGTCGGCACTGGATCGGCGGGGTCGTAGCGATAGGTGAAGCTGGCTTCGCTCAGCGTCGGTGGGGTCCTCGACAGGACGCCGTCCGGTTGCAGATAGAAGCGCTGGAAGTCCGTGCGGACGAGCGGCCAGTCCTGCTCGTCGCGCCACACGCCGCCATGCTCGACCTGCCCCGCGGCATTTATCTTGCCGGACCCGCCGCCCATCACGAACAGCCGCAGCGGCGCCGCGCCGGTCGGCCCTGCGCCCTGGCCTTTCAACTCCCGGTCGAACCAGGCGAGGAGGAAGCGCTTGTAGTCGGCGATGGCCGCATCGGCGGGAAACGCGATCCCGCCGGCGGACGCTGCTTCCAGTGTCTGGGTCCCGTGCAGCCACGGCCCGACCATCAGCTGCACGCGCCCGGCGCCTGACTCCCGCCGCGCCTGCCATGCCTCGAACGTGCCGCGCGTGTAGGAGTCGTACCAGGACCCCATGATCAGCGCCGACTGGTCCGGTGCGGCGCGCTGATGCAGCGCCGGCGCGTAAGAGGGGTGATCCCAGAACGCCGAGCGGTCCGCTTCGGCCATCACCTCGAGCGCCCAGCGCTCATAGGCGGGCGTCAGCGCGAGCTGCGTTTCGCCGCGCTTGATCGGCCAGTCGCGGAGCCAGTCGCTGAAGCGCTTGGCGGGGCGGATCAACGCCGCCTCCATCGCCTCGTCCTTGGCGAGGGCGCGTTGCGTGTTCTCGGCCGCATGCCAGAACGCCCAGGCGATCCAGCGCAGCTCCAGCGCGCCGCTATGGCGGATGGAGCTCGTCCAGCCGTCGCTGCCGCTCATATTGGGCACGATCGTCTTCAGCCGCGTGGGGCCGAGCGCCGCCATCGCGGTCTGCGTCCAGCCCGACCAGGATGTCCCCCAGCTCCCGACATCCGCATCGCCCCAGGGCTGGGCGGCGATCCATTGCAGCGTGTCGAAGCCGTCCGTCGCCTCCGGCCGCAGGAAGTCGACGTCCCCCTCGGACTTGAAGCAGCCGCGGCAATCCTGCGCGATGACCGTATAGCCGTGCGCGGCCAGGAACGACGCAAAGCCATAGAGCCGGGCCGTCTCGTCCTTGTCGTAGGGTGTGCGGTAGAAGAGGATGGGCAGGGTTTCGTCACCTGCATCGGCGGGGCGATAGATATCCGTCGCCAGCCGCACGCCGTCGCGCATCGGCACCATGACGTCGCGCGTGACGCTCGGATTACTGCCTGGCGGGCTGTCCGCGGCGGACATCGGCGCCTCCCATGTTAACGGTGTTCATATTTCAAATTGCCGCGACGGGAGTCAAGCGGCCGGGCGGTGGCGAGACAATTTTCCCGCAGCGCGCGGGATAATGCCCGCCAAAGGTTGGCATCGCCCTCCGGCGGTGCCATGTCCGGGGCATCGCAATCGAGTTATTCATGTCCGCATCGCCGACTTCCGCCCGTGTCCCGCATCCGGGCATGGGCTTTCGCCAGTTCGTCGCCCTGATCGCCCTGCTGATGGCGGTCAACGCGCTGTCGATCGACGCCATGCTGCCCGCTTTGCCGGCCATCGGGCATGCGCTCGGCGTCGTCACCGAGAACGAGCGGCAATGGGTGGTCACCGCCTATCTGCTCGGCTTCGGTGTCTCCCAGCTCATCTACGGTCCGCTCTCCGATCGTTATGGCCGTAAGCCCGTGTTGCTGTGGGGGCTTGGCATCTTCGTCGTTTTCTCCGTTGCCGCCGCTTTTGCGACGACCTTTCCCATGCTGCTCCTCGCCCGCGTCCTCCAGGGCGTCGGCACGGCCGCGACCCGCGTGCTCGCGGTCTCCATCGTGCGCGACAGCTATTCGGGCCGCCGCATGGCGCGGGTCATGTCGCTGGCCTTCATCGTCTTCCTGACGATCCCGATCTTTGCGCCGTCGATCGGCCAGCTCGTCCTGCTGTTCGCGCCCTGGCCCTGGATCTTCGGCGTGCTGGCGATCTTCGGCGGCGTTGTGGCGTTCTGGGCGTTCCTGAAACTCCCCGAGACGCTCCATACCGAGGATCGCCGGCCCATCTCGGTCGCCAGCATCGCGGCCGCCGTGCGCTTCACGCTGACCCAGCGCATTTCAGTCGGTTACATGCTCGCCCAGGCCGTCATCATGGGCGGCCTCTTCGGCTTCGTGACCTCGGCGCAGCAGGTTTTCGTCGATGTCTTCGACGAAGAAACCCTGTTCCCCGCTTTGTTCGCCTCGATCGCCGTCTTCATGGGCCTGTCGTCGTTCCTGAACGCCAGCATCGTCGAACGGCTGGGGACGCGCTTCGTCTCCCATTCGGCGATCCTTGCCTATATCGGCTTCGCCGTTGTGCACGCGATCGTCGCGTGGACGGGCTACGAGACGATCTGGAGCTTCATCGCGCTCCAGGGTGCCATGATGTTCTGCTTCGGCCTGGTCGGCTCGAATTTCGGCTCGATGGCGATGGAGCCGCTCGGCCATATCGCGGGCACGGCATCCTCGGTGCAGGGGTTCATCACCACCGTGACCGGCGCCCTGCTCGGCTTCGCGATCGGTCAGAACTTCGACGGCACCGTCATCCCGCTCACCTTTGGCTTTGCGCTGTGCGGGCTGGCCGCCTTCGTCATCGTTCTGGTGACCGAGCGGGGCCGCCTGTTCCGGCCCACCCAAACTCGACTAGGGTAGGGCAAAGAAAACGGAGGACACGCCATGAAGACGATGGTCCACGCCGCACTGGCTGCCCTGCTCGCCGCCGCCCTGTCTGCCTGTACGCAAACCCCCAAGGCCGAGATGTCGCCGTCACCCGCCGCTGCGGCGCCCACGGCCGCGAGCCTGTTTCCCAGCCGCTGGATCGCCGAGGACATTGCCGGGGCGGGGATCATCGACAACAGCCACGTCACGCTGGTCTTCCAGGCCGACGGCTCGGTCAGCGGGTCCGCGAGCTGCAACCGCTATGTCGGCCAGGCGACGCTGGCCGGCGACAAGCTGACCTTCGCCCCGCTCGCCACCACCCAGATGGCCTGCGCCGCCCCGGCATTGATGGAGCAGGAAGGGCGCTATCTCGCTGTTCTCGGCAAGGTGGAGCGGGTGGCGCTCGACGCCAACGGCTTTTTTGAGCTCACCAGCACCGGCGCCGCCAAGCCGACGCGCTTTGCCCCCGATCCCGTGACCGACATCAAGATTTCCGGCACCGCCACCTATCGCCAGCGCATCGCGCTGCCGCCGGACGCGCGGCTGGAAGTCCGGATCGAGGATGTCAGCCTCGCCGATGCCCCGGCCGCTGTCATCGCCGAGCAGACCGTCTCACCGGCCGGTCAGGTCCCCATCGCCTTCGCCCTCACCGTCGACCCGGCCCGCCGGGTCAAGGGCCACAGCTATGCGATCCGGGCCGCGATCTATGCAGGCAAGACGCTGCTGTTCACGACCGATACGCGCGTCCCGGCGCTCACGGGCGACCCCGCCGAGCGGTTCGACCTCGTCCTCGTCCAGGTGCGCTGACGTTTCCTTACGCGGCTGAAACGCCACGCTCTCAAACCCGCGACCGGCGCAGGAATCCGCAGTGTTTGCACGGCTTTCGGGCACGTCTTGTGTCTCGTGACATATCTGCAACAACGGCCGTGCAGCGATGCCGACAAGCCTTGTGTCCTATGGTTTGAAACATACCTCCGTGTTACCTCACACATCGGAGGCGATGGGGGGCAAACCCGTCGACTGGGGCGGCGCCGCACGGCGCGCCTGCAAGCTGTCACAAGAGAGGCTTCATAATGACGCTCAAGAATATCATGCTGGCTGGCGCGGCGGCGATCGCCCTGACCGGCGCCGCTGCGGCGGGAACGCCCACCGGCTTCTATCTCGACTTCGGCGCCGGCGGTAACTGGGTCGGCGACTACGAGACCGCTCCCTCCTTCGACTACGACACGGGCTTCGTCCTGAACGGTTCGGCCGGCTATAAGCTGGACATGGGCCTGCGCATCGAGCTCGAGACCGCCTGGCGCTCGAACGACTACACCCGCACCATCACGGGCGCGGCTGCGGTTCAGCGCGCCGGCACGACCACCTCGCTCTCGGAAATGGTCAACGTCCTTTATGACTTCGACCTCGGCCCGGGCTACGCCCTGTCGCTGGGCGCCGGCATCGGTGGCGCCCGCATCGGCACCGAAGATGACGCTATCAACGGCCTCGATGGCCGCGACTACGTGTTCGCCTATCAGGGCATCGTCGAGTTCGAAGCCATGGTGAGCGATGATGTCGGCGTGTTCGCCGGCTACAACTACTTCGTTGCCGACGGCTTCGAGATCCCGACCGGCGGCCTCACCCAGTTCAAGGACGACTACGACGCGCACAGCGCCTATGTCGGCGTCCGCTTCCACTTCCTCGAGGAAGCGCCGGTCGTCGAGCAGCCCCCGCCGCCGCCGCCGCCGGTTGCCGCCAAGACGTTCATCGTCTTCTTCAACTTCGACAAGTCCGACCTGACGCCGGAAGCCCAGGCCGTGATCGCCGAAGCCGCCGCCGCCTACAAGTCGACCGGTTCGGTCTCGATCTCCGTCATCGGTCACACCGATACGGTCGGTTCGGCCGCCTACAACCAGCCGCTCTCCGAGCGTCGCGCTGCCAGCGTGAAGTCCGGCCTGGTTGCCAATGGCGTCCCCGGCGACACGATCTCGACCTCGGGCAAGGGCTTCAGCGAGCCGCTGGTCCCCACGGGCCCCGGCGTGAAGGAACCCCAGAACCGCCGCGCCACGATCGATCTGTCGGGCTCTGCGATGTAATCAACCTCCTCACGGAGGATGCGGAAAGGGCGGCCCTCGGGCCGCCCTTTTTCGTTGTGCAATCGGGGTGAGGCGCCGAAGGGCCCGGCGCGCGGAAAGCCTAGCGCGAGGCGATCGTCGCGGGCTTGGGACGCGGGGAGGGCACGCCGCTGGTGTCGGCAGGCGCCGGGGCGGCGCCGGGGGCTGCGGCGGGCGCAGGCGCGGCGGGGGCAGGGGCCGCCGCGGCGACCTCGGTCGGGCCCTTGGGGCCAAGCACGACATAGCTCGGGCGCGGCTCGCAGGGCTGATAACCATGGCGCTGGGCGACCAGCAGCGGCTGGATGAAGGTCGGCAGGTCGCCGCGCGTGGGGCTCAGGATCGCGTCGTAGAGCCAGCCGGTCTCCTGGCAGAACAGCGCGATGTTCTGGACGCTGCGCATCGAGGAATCGTTGGCGAGCTTGGTGATGAAGGCGTTGAGCGCCTTGGCGCCGCCGCGCTTGGCGGTGAAGAACTTGGTCAACTGGGTATGGGCGGCCATCAGGACCGGCTGGTTGCCCTTCACGAACTCGTTGTAGCGCGCCGAGGCGCTGCACGAGAGCGCGGCGACCATCAGATCGGTCTGGACGACGCGGATCTGCAGCGCCATCTCGTCGGCACCCTTGACGCAGGCCGGGGCCGGGGCAGCCGCGGGAGCCTTCTTGGCGGCGGCGGCGACGCCGGTGACGGCGATACAAGCGGCTGTAAGAACAGCCGCGGCGCGGGCGGTGATTTTCATGGTTTCCTCGCGGGCCTGGCCGGATGAACAGGCCGTCCTTAACAGGTTCGGCGGACCGGTGCGAGCGGCCCTGGCGCGACCGTGATCGCGCGCCGGGCGTTAAGGATCGGTAAACCCTGAAAACCTCCCGTCAGCTCGGGACGCGGGCGACCCTCAGGCTGCGGCGCGGACGCAGGTAGAACTGGTCCTTCAGGTGCAGCGGCCCGGTGAGGACCTCGCCCAGCGGCGAGGTGTAGTCGAGCTCGATCTCCGTCAGGATCACGCTGCCGCCGGGCGTGATCATGCCGGCGGGCACCGTGATCGCGCCGTTCACCGTGCGCGCCGGCATATTGCGGCCGTCGCTCCAGCCGACCGTGGTGACGCCGTTCAGATCGGCGTTGATGGCGGTAATGCGCATCTTCATGGTCGAGGTGTTGGTCGGATACATCACCGCGATCCCCGCGGCGAAGATGTCGTTGATCTCCGCATTGGTGATCGAGTTGTCCTGCGCCACGAGGTCCGCGAGGGTCGAGGTGGTCTGCGTCACCTTGCGATTGGCAAGCTGGCCATTGGAGATCTCGACCGAGCCGAGCAGGAAGCCGAGCATGATCGGCACGACGATCGCGAATTCGACGGCCGAAAGACCGGACTCGTCGCGCCGGAAGCGGTTGAGGAAGGAGCGGATCATGATCAGCATACCGGACGGGCTCGGTCGAAGGGTTCATTGCGGACGGCGGTTGTGCCCTGCAGCAGCTGCTGGCTGCCGCTGTTCATATTGCCCATCGCCTCGCCGAGGCCCGGCGTGATGGGATCCCAGGCATAGAAGGCGCGCACCAGCACCACCGAGCAGGGCGCGCCGGGCTGGAAGCGGAAATCGGAATCGGGCCGGTACGTGCCGCCCGGGGTCAGCGGGCTGGTAAAGCCCGAGCCGGCGAAATTGGTGAACTCGCGCACGTCGATCTTCAGATGGTCGTCGCAGGCGAGCAAAACGTTGATCCGGTCGCAGACCATCTGCCGGAACTGCTCGCGCGTCGTGTTGGCGACGTTGACCTCGCCGGTGCGGATCAGCCGCGCCGTCTCGTTCACCGCGTTCTGCAGCAGCGTGTCGGCCGTATAGGTCATCCCGACTTCGAACATCGAGAACAGGATCAGGAAGAAGGGCGGCCCCAGCATGGCGAATTCCAGCGCCGCGACACCGCGGATATCGCGCAGGAAACGCCGCACGCGGCCCGGTCCTTGCGGGGCGTGCGTCATCTCCGTGTCCAGTGTCCTGGAACGAAACGGCCAGAAGCGATGAAGGCGAACCATCGACGTATCAGTCCCCGCTCGAATACGGTTCATGGATAACACAACAGTTCAAGTAAAAACAGTGATTATCGAGCGTTAACTCTAATGATGTGAAACAGAAACAGCGAACATCCTTCGATAATTCTCATAAAATTTGAATAAAGATAATTTGTATAAAATTGTATATTTTGCAATTTGTTAACTGCGCCGAGGCAATGTGCGGCCCGGCGCGTGTGCGGGGCGGGCGTCCGTCCGCGTGCGCCTTGCGGAGAGCTGCTGGAATGTCCGATTCACGACCGACGCGCCTTTGGAAGTCCGTCCGCAGGCTCGCGGGATTCTGGGGCAGCCGTTCCGGCAATATCGCGATGATGTTCGGCATCGCGGCCATCCCCTTCTTTGCCTTCGGCGGCCTCGCCGTCGATTTCAGCCGCGCCATGATGGTCAAGAACCGGCTCGCCGCCGCGCTCGACGCGACGGCGCTCGCCGTCGGCGGCCAGACCGGCCTGACCGAGGCCCAGCTCACCGCCTCGGCCAACGCCTTCTTTAGGGCGAACTACGCGACCGGCGAAATCGGCCGGCCGAGCGCCCTGCGGCTGACCTTCAACGACCGGGAAGTCCGGGTCGCCGCCGATGCGACCGTCGATACCGTTATCATGGGGCTGATCGGCTTCGACGAAATGTCGGTCACCGCCGAAGCGCGCGTGGTCCGCAGCTCGAACAGTCTCGAAATCGCGATGGTGCTCGACGTCACGGGCTCGATGAGCGGCAGCCGGATCACCGATCTCCGGGCCGCCGCCGCGGATCTCGTCAACATCGTCGTATGGGACGACCAGGCGCAGTTCACGTCCAAGGTCGCCTTGATTCCGTTCTCGGTCGGCGTCAACGTGTCGGCCACCTACGCGGCCGCGGTGCGCGGCGCGGTGCCGGCCAGCCGGGCGATCACCGGTGTCGCCTGGTGGGCGGTGGGCAGCACGGCGAAGACCATCACCGCCGCGACCAAGGCAAACCCCGCCGTCATCACCTCCACCGCGCATGGCTTCGCAACCGGCGATGTCGTGTGGATCGCCAGTGTTGGCGGCATGACGACATTGAACGCCAAGCCCTACACGATCACCAAGATCGACGCGAACAAGTTCAGCCTCAACGGTGTGAACAGCTCCAGCTACTCCACCTATTCGTCGGGCGGCACGGTGCGGAAGTGCCTGGTCGCGGGCTGCGAGGCCGTGATCACCTCGAACAGCCACGGCTTCGCCAACGGCGACAAGGTCTTCATCACCAGCACGGTCGGCACGACGCAGATCAACAGCGCCGCGAACACCACCTGGACGGTGGCGAATGCCAGCACCAACAGCTACTCGCTGTCGGGCTCGCTCGGTCCCAACTTCACGACCTATTCTTCCGGCGGACAGGCCTTCTGCACGACGGCGGGTTGCCAGTACTACGCCTTCACGAATGCCGAAGGGAACGCGCGCGTGCAGCAGATCAGCACCTGCGTCACCGAACGCATCGGCGTCCACAAATATGACGACGTTGCACCGGCCACCGCTTTCGTCGGCCGCAACTACCCGGCCAGTTCCAATCCCTGCCTCGGCAACACGATCGTGCCGCTCACCAGCGACAAGGCGCTGCTGACGACCCGCATCAACGCCCTGGCCGCGACCGGCTCGACGGCGGGCCAGATCGGTGCGGCCTGGGGCTGGTACATGATCTCGCCGAACTTCGCCTCGCTGTGGCCGGTCGCCAGCCAGCCCAGGCCCTATGGCACCGAGGAGCTCATCAAGATCGCCGTCTTCATGACGGACGGTGACTTCAATACGTCCTACTGCAACGGCGTCATCTCCGCCGATGCCGGCACGGGCAGCGGCGCGGCCGCCGACCATATCAATTGCAACGCGACCAACGGCAACGCGCTCGCGCAGGCCGCGGCGCAGTGCACGGCGATGAAGGCCGCCGGCGTCATCGTCTATACGGTCGGCTTCGACATTGCCGACACGCCGGCGCTCGTCACCCAGCTGCGCAACTGCGCGACCGACACCGCGCACGCCTATCTCGCCGACAACGGCGCGGCCCTGCGCGCCGCGTTCCGCGCCATCGCGGTCGACATCTCCAGCCTGCGCCTCTCGCACTAGCGGGCGGCGTCGCCGCCGGCGCCTGCCGGCGAAAAAACAAAAGGGCCGGGGAAATTCCCCGGCCCTTTTCGTTTTCGGATGTCTGGCGGATCAGTCGATGGAGGCGGGGGGCGCGGGCGGCGCGACCGGCGCGGGCACCACCGGCGCCGCCTCGGCCGGCGCGGCCTTCATCCCGGTCGAGGATTCCGCGATGCCGCCGGGATCGCCGACGGCCGAAACCATTTCACAGCGCGGCGCGCAGGTCAGCGTCACGACCTGGCCGCCGCGCACCAGCGTGACCGAGCGGCTGTAATCGCCGGTGACGAGGATGCGGAAGCTGGCGATCTGGCGGCCCCCGCTGTCCATCGCGATGACATTCGTGGCGCCGAAGCCCTTGCCGGTCACGACCGCGGTGGTCCCGTCCTGCATCGCGACATCGGCGATGGCCGGATTGCCGACGACGACGGTCGAGGCCGCGGTGGTCAGCTTGACGACCTTAGACTGGTCCTTGGCGACCGAGAGATCTTCGGCCAGCGCCGGGAAGGTCGCGAAGGCCGCAAGGGCGACGCTCATCATCAGCTTTTTCATGCGAACATATCCCTTGAGAGATGCCGGCGTCGCGTCGCTCACTTCGACGCCGCGGGTTCGCCGGCCGCCGCGACGGTTTCACAGCGCGGCGCGCAGCTCAGCGTCACGACCTGGCCACCGCGCATCAGCGTGACCGAGCGGTTCTGGTCGCCGGTCACGAGCACGCGAAAGCTCGCGATCTGGTGGCCCTGCGCGTCCATGGCGATGACATTGGTCGTGCCGAAGCTCTTGCCGGTCACGAAGGCGGTCGAACCGTCCTGCATCGTGACGTCGGCGATCCCTGGATTGCCCACCACGACCGTCGTCGCCGCCGCCGTCAGCTTGATGACTTTCGACTGGTCCTTGGCGACCGACAGATCGTCGGCCAGCGCCGGGCTGGCGGCGAGGGCCGCAAAAGCGAGGCTCACTATGACTCGGTTCATCGCATCTGCTCCATGAGACAGCGCCGCTCGGCGCGGTCCTTGTCGCCAGTTTGCCCCTCTAGGTTTGAAATAAGTCTGAACGCCGGCCGCCGGGTCTTACCAATCGGCAGGGAAGATCTGCACGATTTGGTAAGCCGGGTTTAGCGATCCTTAAAGAGCAGCGCGTTTACTCCACGCCAGACCGGAGAGCACGGATCATGGCGCCCGCGAGTGATTTGATGGCGATCGATGTCACGGCCGCCCTGCCGGCGCGGGCGCGCGAGCGGCTGGCGGCGCTGGCCCGGCCGGTCGAGCTCGCCGCCGGCGAGACCTCCGATGCGCTCGCCGAAGCCGGCCTCGTCCTCTTTGTCATGTCCGGGGCGTTGCGCGTTTCCACGAGCGCGGGCGGCAAGATCGCCTTCCAGGATTATAGGACCGGCGGTGCGGCGGGTTTGGTGGAGGCGGTCTCCGGCGCGCCGCCCGGACCGCGCGCGGTCCTGGCTTTGGAAGCGGCCGCGGCGTTGGCGCTTCCCGCCGCGCCGCTGCTGGCCGCCATCGCTTCGAGCGCCCCGGCCGCGTTCGCCCTCGCGCAGCGCTTCGCCAAAGACGTCAACGCGCGTGAGCCGAGCGACGATCCGCTGCAGCGCATCTTCCGCGATCTGCTGCGCGCCGCCCGTCCCTTGGGTGAAGCAGGCTGGACCGTCGATCCGCTGCCGCGGCATCGCGACATCGCCGAGCGCGCCGGCGTTGCGGAAGAAGCCGCTGCGAGCGCCATTGCCCATCTCGTCCGGCTTGGCGTCGCCCGCCGCCGTTATCCCGCCCTCGACATCGAGGACCGCGACGCATTGAAAGCGCTCGCCGGATAAAATTCGTCCGTCCGCTGAATTATTCGCGGTAAACGGGGAATTTACCTCGTCTTTTAAAGGGATGGAAACCCAGCACGCGTATCTTCGCAATTGTTCGAGGCGATGACCCAGGTCGAACCCGCCGATGAACATGGTGCTGTGGTGTACTTCAACGGAGGGCTCAAAATGAGCAAGTTTGTTTCGCGTTTCTTCAAGGACGAATCGGGTGCGACGGCCATCGAATACGGCCTGATCGCCACCTTCATTGCCGTCGCGATCATCGCCGGCGCCCAGGCGCTCGGCCTGAGCCTGAACGACATGTTCGCGAACGTGTCGACGCAGATCGGCAGCTAAGCTTCGTCTGAAAAGACGTATCGAAGAGGCCGCGGGGCAACCCGCGGCCTCTTTGCTTTTGTCCGGCCGCGCGCGGCGGTGAAGTGTAAACGCGCGTTAACCCTCCAAGGCCTTGATCGTTCGACATCCTGAGATCGTGGAAAGGACTCAGAAGGGTTTGTTTAAGCCTCGCTTAATGGGCTGCCCGTTAAGGTTCGCTACGGCGCCGTGAAGATAGGGCGCGGCTGAAGCGCGGGCGCTCGTCCGTGCGGTCTATCGGGGCGATGATGTTCGAGGCGGTTGTATTGGTGGCATGCCCGGTTCTGTTCGCCGCGGGGGCGATGACGGATCTGGTCAGCTACAAGATCCCCAACTGGATTCCCGTGGCGCTCGCCGCGCTCTTCGCGCTGGCCGCGGTGCTGTCGGACATGCCGCTCGCTACGGTGGGCTGGCACGCGCTCACCTGTTTCGGCGTTCTCGTCTTCGGCATGGGCCTGTTCGCCTTCGGCCTGGTGGGCGGAGGCGATGCGAAGTTCTTCGCCGCCGGCGCGCTGTGGGTCGGCCCGTTCTATCTCATGAAATACGGCATGGTCTTCGCGCTGATCGGCGGCGCCTTCGCGATCGCCCTGCTGATGCTGCGCAAGGCCCCGTTGCCGACGGTGACGGCCCGCATTCCGGTGCTCAACCAGCTGCTGCACCCCAAGGCGGGCATGCCTTACGGCGTGGCGCTGGGCCTCGGCGCGTTGATCGTTCTGCCGTCCACGCCGCTCTTCGTCATGGCACTCGCCGCATGAGCGATCTTTCGGGAGATTCCACCCTATGAGCCCTATCCGGATTCTCGTTCTTCTCGTTGCATTGGGGGCTGCGGGCATGGCGGCATTACTTCTCGGCGGCTTCTTCGGCGGCAAGACCAAGGCTTCGGCGGCGGCAGGTCCCGTCGTCGAAATGACGGAAGTCCTCGTGGCGGCGAAGGATATCGACGTCGGCCACGCCGTCCTGGCGGAAGATCTCAAGTGGCAGAAATGGCCGAAGGACGCGCTCTCGGCGCCCTTCATCACCAAGGACACCAACCCCGCCGGACTTGAATCCATGGTCGGCGCGGTGGCCCGCACCGTGCTGTTCACCGGCGAACCGGCAACCGACGCCAAGCTGGTCCGCGCCGAAAGCTCCAGCTTCATGGCCGCGACGCTGGCGCCCGGCATGCGCGCCGTTTCGGTCGAGATCAGGGAAGAGACCGGCGCAGGCGGGTTCATCCTGCCGAACGACCGCGTCGATGTCGTCGTGACGATCGAGGCCGGCAATTCCGATGAAGGCGGCGGCAAGCGGGTCGTCTCGCGCACGCTGCTGCAGAACCTGCGCGTCCTGGCGGTCGGCCAGACCTTCCGCGAAACCACCGGTTCGGCCGAAGCCGAATCGCAGAACGTATCCGCCAAGACCGCCACGCTTGAAGTCAGCCCGGCCGAGGTCGAGCTGCTGCAGCAGGGCGCCGAGGCCGGCAAGCTGTCGCTGTCGCTGCGCGGTCTGACCGCCGCCGACACGCCGATCGCCGCCATCCGCGTGCCGGCCGGCACCGGCGGGCAGCGCCGGCCCAACAGCACGATCACCATCATCCGCTACGGCGAAGTCAGCCAAGTAACGGCGGCGCAAAACCAGTGAGGCGCGTTATGCGGCACATCGCGAAAATCATCGTCTGCGCCGGCGTGATGCTGGCGGCGGCGGCACAGCCGGCGACCGCGGCCTCGCGCAACGGCGACGGTCCGGTCTCCACCACGCTCAACGTGCGCGACGGGGGCGATGGCCCTGCGACCGAACGCGTCACGCTCGGCCTCAACAAGGCGGCGATCATCGAACTGCCGGCCGACGCGTCGGACGTCCTGGTGTCCAACCCGGCGATCGTCGACGCGATCGTCCGCACGCCGCGCCGCATCTATATTCTCGGCCTGACGGTCGGTCAGACCAATGCCTTCTTCTTCTCCGATTCCGGCAAGCAGCTGCTGAATCTCGAGATCCGCGTCGAGCGCGACATCGTTTCGCTCAGCGGCATTCTCGCCCAGCACTTCCCGAACGCGCAGATCAAGGCCGAGAGCATCAACGACAATATCGTGCTGACCGGTATCGCGCCGTCGGCTTCGATTGCCGAACAGGCCCGCGAGCTTGCGGTGCGTTATGTCGGGGCGCCGGAAAAAGTCCTGAACATGATCACCGTCTCGGGCCGCGAGCAGGTGATGATCCGCGTCCGCGTCGCCGAGATGCAGCGCGTCGTCGCCAAGCAGCTCGGCGTCGATCTGAAGGCGATGGCGATCGCCGGCGGCGTGCCGCTGAACCTTACCTCGAACAACGAGTTCAGCCTGCTCGGCCGCGCCCTCGGAACGGGCAACGCCACGGCCGGCATGCTGCCGGGACAGCTCTACAATCCCTATGATTTGACCTGTAACGGCGAAGCGCCGACGGGCGAGGGCGCCAGCCTGCCCTGCGCCGCGATCAACAACAGCGACGCCTATAACAACGTCGAAGGCACCGTGCGGGCGATGGAACGCGCCGGCGTGCTGAAGCTGCTGTCCGAACCCAACCTCACGGCGATCTCCGGCGAAACCGCCAACTTCATGGCCGGCGGTGAATTCCCCGTGCCGTCGGGCATCGACGACAGCGGCAATGTTCGCATCGAGTTCAAGTCGTTCGGCGTCGGCCTTGCTTTCACGCCCGTCGTGCTCAGCGAGGGCCGCATCAACCTCAAGGTCTCCTCCGAGGTCAGCGAACTGACCGCGGAAGGCTCGCTCGTGATCCCCGGCCGCACGGTCCGTGACGCCAATGGCGAACTCTCGACCGTGAACGGCATGACGATCCCGGGCCTGCGCGTCCGTCGCGCCGAGACCTCGATCGAACTGCCCAGCGGCGGCTCGATGATGATGGCCGGCCTGCTGCGCGACGACTACAAGCAGAACATCGACGGCTATCCGGGCCTCAAGGATCTTCCGGTCCTCGGCGCCCTGTTCCGCAGCCGCGACTACCAGATGAACCAGACGGAACTCGTCGTCATCGTCTCGGCCATCCTGGTCGATCCGGTTTCCGGCAAGGAACTGACCCTGCCGACCACCGGCTTCGTCCCCGCGACGGACGCGCAGACCATTCTCAACGGTCAGACGAACGCGACCTACACGACCAAGACCGTTCCCGCGCCTGCCGGCACGCCGCCGGCCGGTGGCTACATCATCGAATAGAGGGACACCCGCGATGACGCGCTTCTCTTCTTCCCTTGTCGCGCTGCCGCTGGCCCTGATCGCCGGCGCCTGCTCCTCCTCGTTCGAAAGCCGCTACCAGGCGGCGCTGCCGATCGAGCAGCGCCATCCGATCGAGGTGAAAGCCGAAGTGACGACGCTCGCCGTCGGCACCGACACGTCCGGCCGCCTGACCGGCCGTTCGCAAAGCGAGGTCGCCGGCTTCCTCCAGGGCTACAACGCCGACGGCGGCACGACGCTGGAAATCCAGAGCCCCAGCAGCGCCCGCTGGACGAAGCAGACCGAAGGCGAAGTCCGCGAAATCGCCGCGCTCTACGGCGTGCCGTCGAACCGCATCCGCGTGACGCAGGTCGTGCCCGGCCCGGGCGACTATCCCGGTCTGAAGCTCGCCTATGGCCGCTACGTCGCCAGCGTCCCGAGCTGCGAAAACCCCGACTGGTCCGAGAACCTCGCGATGACCTGGGATAACACCAGCTACTCCAATCTCGGCTGCTCGATGCAGAAGAACATGGCCGCCATGGCCGCCGACCCGCGCGACCTCGTTCGCGCCCGTCCGCTTGATCCGGTCTCGTCGAGCGAACGCCGCGACACGGTGGTCGGCAAATACGAAAAGGGCGAATCGCCCTCGTCCGAACGCACCAAGGGGGACAGCGGCAAGCTGGCGCCCACCAAGAGCGGCACGGAACGCGAGTAATTGGACGAACGCTTCGAGGAACACAGCATGAGCAAAGTCCAGCGTCTTACGTCCGACTCCGACGGCTTCGGCGTCGATCTCAAGGATCGGCCCGTTCCGCGGATTTCGATCGCGGCGTTCTGCGAAAATCCCGAGACCGGCGCGGTCATGCAGCGCGCCGCCCAGGATCGCCGCCTCGCCAAGACCCATCTCACCGTCCATATGGGCGGCGTGCAGGCGGCGGCCGAACTCTACGGCGAGACCGCGACGCCCAATCTCCTCATCGTCGAATCGCGCGAGACCGAGCGTGCGCCTCTGCTGGCGCAGCTTGAGATGCTGGCGGGCGTCTGCGACCCCGCGACCAAGGTCATCGTGGTCGGCGGCTCGAACGACATCACGCTCTATCGCGAACTGATCCGCCAGGGCATCAGCGAATATCTGATGGCGCCGATCCACCCCATGCAGGTGATCGAGGCGGTGGCCAGCCTCTACTCGGCGCCCGAGTCCGATCCCATCGGCAAGATCTTCGCCTTTGTCGGCGCCAAGGGCGGCAGCGGTTCGTCCACGATCGCCCATAATTTCGCCTGGAGCCTCGCCACCCAGATCGGCATCTCCGCGACCCTCGTCGATCTCGACCTGCCCTTCGGCACGGCCGGCCTCGACTTCAACCAGGACCCGGCCCAGGGCGTCGCCGACGCGCTGACCGCGCCCGAACGTCTCGACGACGTGCTGCTCGAACGCCTGCTGGTCAAGGCGGCGGAACGGCTGCATCTCTTTGCCGCCCCTGCCGTGCTCGACCGCGATTACGACATCGATCCCCAGGCCTTCGAAACCGTCATGGACATCGTGCGCGGCACCTCGCCCGCCGTGGTGGTCGACGTGCCCCATGGTTGGAACGCCTGGACGCGCCAGACGCTGATGGCGGCCGACGAGATCGTCGTCACCGCGACGCCCGATCTCGCCTCGCTGCGCAACGCCAAGAACATCTACGACGTCTTCGCCGGCGCCCGCCCGCATGACGCCAAGCCCCGGTTGATCCTCAACCAGGTCGGCGTCGTGAAGCGGCCGGAAATTCCGGTGAAGGATTTCGCCGAGGCGATCGGCGCCGAGCCGATCCTCGTCCTGCCCTTCGATCCCCAGCTCTTCGGCACGGCCGCCAATAACGGCCAGATGATCGCGCAGCTCAATCCCCAGTCGCGCGCAGCGCTCGGCTTCCAGCATGTCGCCAAGCTGCTGACCGGCCGCGAGACCATCGCCGACACCAAGGTGAAGCGGGAATCGATCTTCAAGTTCCTCGGCAATCTCAACAAGAAACCGATGAGGAAGGCGGGCTAGTTCATGTTCGGCAAGCGTCCCGGCACCGACACGCTGAGCCCGCGTTCGCCCGTCTCCAAGGCGGCGCCCGCGGCCGAGCGCGTCGCTGCGCCGCCCCCGCCGCCCCCTGCGGCGAAACCGGCCGGCCGCCCCGCCAACAAGGCGGCCGTCGCAGCCATCGCCGTCGAGACCCGCTCGGACGGCTACTACCAGATCAAGACGACGATCTTCAACGCGCTGATCGACACGATCGATCTCGCCCAGCTCGCGCAGCTCGACGCGGAATCCGCGCGCGAGGAAATCCGCGACATCGTCAACGAGATCATCTCGATCAAGAACGTCGTCATGTCGATCGCGGAGCAGGAAACCCTGCTCCAGGATATCTGCAACGACGTTCTGGGCTACGGCCCGCTCGAGCCGCTGCTGGCCCGCGACGACATCGCCGACATCATGGTCAACGGCGCCGAACGGGTCTTCATCGAAGTCGGCGGCAAGGTCCAGCTCACCAACATCCGCTTCCGTGACAACGGACAGCTGATGAACATCTGTCAGCGCATCGTCAGCCAGATCGGCCGCCGCGTCGACGAATCATCGCCCATCTGCGACGCGCGTCTCCCCGACGGCTCTCGCGTGAACGTCATTGCGCCGCCGCTCGCGATCGACGGCCCGACGCTCACCATTCGTAAGTTCAAGAAGGACAAGCTGAAGCTGACCGATCTGGTGCGCTTCGGCTCGATCTCCGAAGCCGGCGCCAAGGTGCTCGAAATCGTCGGCGCCAGCCGCTGCAACACGATCATTTCCGGCGGTACCGGCTCGGGCAAGACGACACTGCTCAACTGCCTCACCGCCTATATCGAGCAGGACGAGCGCGTCATCACCTGCGAGGACGCCGCCGAACTCCAGCTCCAGCAGCCTCACGTCGTGCGCCTCGAAACCCGTCCGCCCAGCCTTGAAGGCACAGGCGAGATCAAGATGCGCGATCTCATCAAGAACTGCCTGCGTATGCGTCCCGAACGCATCATCGTCGGCGAAGTCCGCGGACCCGAGGCGTTCGACCTTCTGCAGGCCATGAACACCGGCCATGACGGCTCGATGGGGACGCTGCACGCGAACAGCCCGCGCGAAGCGCTCAGCCGTATGGAATCGATGATCACCATGGGCGGCTACGCGCTGCCCTCCAAGACCATCCGCGAGATGATCTGCGCGGCGGTCGACGTCATCGTCCAGGCCGCGCGCCTGCGCGACGGCTCGCGCCGCATCACGCACATCACCGAAGTGCTGGGGATGGAAGGCGAGGTCATCGTGACGCAGGATCTCTTCGTCTACGAGATCACCGGCGAAGACGAGCAGGGCCGCGTCTCCGGCGTGCATCGCTCGACCGGCATTTCGCGCCCGGCCTTCTGGGAACGCGCGCGCTACTTCAATCTGGAACGCGACCTCGCCATGGCGCTCGATCAGGCGCAGCAGGGTCAAGGGTAAGGCGTCGCCATGGACAGCACGATGATCGCGGTCGTCTGCCTTGGCGTCTTCGCGCTTGCCGCGACCGTTTTCGTCTTCGCCGGCGCCGGCGCCGATCGCAAGACCGTCAAGCGCATCGCCGCGGCATCGACGCGTGGCGCGTCGGCCAAGGGCCGTGCGGGCAGCGCCGCCGATCCGGCCGACCGCCGGCGCAAACAGGTCGCCGAGACGCTGAAGGATCTCGACCGCAAGGCCAAGAAGCAGCGCGCGCGCGCGACAACCAAACAGCTCATCGAGCAGGCGGGGGTGACGCTGCCGATCAGCCGTTTCTGGATCATGTCCGCGGCCCTCGCGGCCGTCGTCGCCTTCCTGCTCTATGCCAAGGGCATGGGGCCGTGGATCGCGCTCGGCGGCGGCTTTGCGGCCGGTCTCGGTCTGCCGCGCTGGGTCCTCGGCTTCCTGCGCGCCCGGCGGCAGAAGAAGTTTCTTGTCGAGTTCGCCAACTCCATCGACGTCATCGTGCGCGGCGTGAAATCGGGTCTCCCGCTCAACGACTGTATGCGCATGATCGGCCAGGAAGCGCCCGATCCCGTCGGCAGCGAGTTCCGCCTGATCAACGAAAGCCAGCGCGTCGGCGTCACCGTCGAGGATTGCCTCAAGCGCTTCTACGACCGCATGCCGCTGGCCGAGGTGAACTTCTTCCAGATCGTGCTTTCGATCCAGTCCAAGGCGGGCGGCAATCTCTCCGAAGCACTCTCCAACCTCTCGGGCGTGCTGCGCGACCGCAAGCGTCTCCAGGGCAAGATCAAGGCGCTGTCGTCGGAAGCCAAGTCCTCCGCCGCGATCATCGGCGCGCTGCCGGTCCTGATGATGGGCATGGTCTACCTCACCACCCCGACCTACATCATGCCGCTGTTCACCGAGCGGCTCGGCAACATCATGCTCGGCGGCGCCGGGGCTTGGATGTTCCTGGGCGTCCTCGTGATGCGCAAGATGATCGCGTTCAAGATCTAGGGCCCCGCGCATGAACTGGGTGAACCTCTTTTTCGACGCGCAGTTTGTCGGCTCCGTGCTGGCCGGCTTCGCCGTGTTCGCCACGGTCATCACGCTGGCCGCGCCGCTTCTGAAGGGTGACAAGCTCGCGGGCCGCCTGAAGGCGGTCTCCGATCAGCGCGAGGTCCTCCGCCGCCGTCAGATGGAGGAGCTGAACAAGAAGGCGAACATCCGCGGCCAGCAGATGGACTTTATGAAGCGGGCGGTCGATCAGCTCAAGCTTCAGAACCTGCTCGAAACGCCCGGCATCCGCGAGAAGCTGAACGCCGCCGGCTATCGCGGCCAGGGCCCGGTCTATGCCTTCCTCTTCTTCCGCTTCGCCATGCCGTTCGTGCTGCTGGCGATCGCGGCGATCTATCTCTTCGTGATTTCGAAGAGCCAGATGCCGATGTTCAACAAGGTCGCCTTCACCATCGGCGCCGCCGCGCTCGGCTTCTACGTGCCCGATCTCTACGTGAAGAACATCGCCGCGAAGCGGCAGGAATCGATCATGCGCGCCTTCCCGGACGCGCTCGACCTGCTGCTCATCTGCGTCGAATCCGGCATGTCGATCGAAGCCGCCTTCGGCCGCGTCGCGGGCGAGGTCGGCAGCCAGTCGGTCGAACTCGCCGAGGAATTCTCGCTGCTGACCGCCGAGCTCTCCTATCTGCCCGACCGGCGACAGGCCTATGACAACCTGGCCAAACGCTGCGGCCATCCCGGCGTGAAGGCGGTCTCGACCGCGCTCAATCAGGCCGAGAAATACGGTACCCCGCTCGCTTCGGCGTTGCGCGTCATGGCGCTCGAAAATCGCGAACTGCGCATGCAGGCGGCCGAACAGAAGGCGGCCTCGCTGCCCGCCAAGCTGACGGTTCCGATGATCCTGTTCTTCCTGCCGCCGCTCTTCGTCATCATTCTCGGCCCGGCGGCCATGAAGATCATGGCGGCGCAGTAAGCGCCGCCTCACCATCTCAAGGACTGTCAGGGGATCGCCGCGCCTTCTGGGTGCGGCGATGTCGTTTTAGTCCGAGCCGCGCAGTTCGGACGCGCCCTTGGTCGTGGCCATGGCGCGCGGCGCCCCGGTCGCAACAGGAACTTCGGCTGCCGGTGTGGCAACGGGCTTCGCGACGGGCGTCGTCATCGCACGCTCCGTCTTTGGTTTCGGGGCGGGCTTGGATGCCGGGGCAGGGGCGGGTGCCGGGGCTGCCTCCGCCGCCTCGACGGGCGGGGCCGGCGGGGGCGCTTCCGCGGCGGCGACGGGCACATCGGCGACCATCGCCAAATTCGCCCTGACCTGCGCATTGGCGCCCGGCGCGGCGGCCGCCATGCGCAGATATTTCGCCGCGTTCTGCTTGTCGCCGGCCATCATATAGGAGAGGCCGAGATTGTTGAGGATCGCGGGATTGTTGGGCGAGATCGCCAGCGCCGCTTCATAGCTCTGGCGGGCATGGGGGAAATCGCCGAGCTGGTCATAGGCGACGCCCTGCGCGACCAGGATGGTCCAGTCGTCGGGCTTCATCTGGCGCGCCTGGGCGAGCACGGGCAGCGCCTCCTGCGGGCGGCGCGCGGCGACCAGCGACTTGCCGTACTCCGCCATCAGCTCGGGCTGGCCGGGCTGCTTGATGAGGCGCTCCTCGAGGAATTCCACCGCGCGATCGTTCGAGCCGATGCCGCGCAGCGCCTTGGCGAACTGGACGGAGATTTCGACATTGTCCGGCTCCACTTCGGAGCGCTGCGCCCAATAGGCCGCCTTGCCGATCGGATCGTCGGGCACCGGGCGCGATTTCAGGTCGGCGATCGCTGCGGCGCGCTCGTCGTTGGGGGCGGGCGCGGCGGCCTGCGTCGCGCCGTCGGAGGCGCAGGCGGCAAGCACACTGCCGGCCATCAGGATGGCGGCGAGACGAAGCGGCCGGCGCAGGACGCGGTGCGCAGCGGACATGATAGACCCCTCGGGAATGCAGAGATTTCACCCCTCAGTTTGGTTAACCGGGGTCAAGAAAGTCTTAAGATCGAGGTCCCGCGGCCCGACGACGATGGCGAAGTTTTTGTGCCGCCGCCATTTGCCGGTCTATAGTCGCCGCGCCCCCGCCACTTACCGTAGCCCGATGCGTCTCGTCCGAACCCTCGCCATTCTCTTCGCCGCCGCCGGTGCGGCCATGGCGATGACGACGCCGCCCACCGACACGCCTGAGCGGATCGCCTTCCAGATCGCGACGGGTTCAAGCTCGGGCACCTACTTCCCGATCGGCCAGATGCTGGCCTCGCTGATCAGCCATCCGCCCGGCGTCGCGCGCTGCGAGGCCGAAGGCCGCTGCGGGCCGGTCGGGCTGATCGCGGCGGCGCGCGCCTCGGAAGGCTCGATCGCCAATGTCCGCGCGGTCAATGAGGGCCGCGTGACCTCGGGCCTTGCCCAGGCCGACATCGCCGCCGACGCCTTCGAGGGCCGCGGCATCTTCAAGAAGGAAGGCAAGGCGACCGAGCTGCGCGCCATCGCCGCGCTCTTCCCCGAAACCGTCCATATCGTCGTGCTCGCCGATTCCAAGATCCAGACGATCAAGGATCTGAAATGGAAGCGCGTCTCGATCGACGCGGCGGGGTCGGGCACCAATGCCATGGCGCGCACCGTGCTCGGCGCCTTCAAGATGGGCGAAAAGACGGTGCCGTTCACCTTCGAGAACGCCGACCGCTCGCTGGAGATGCTGCAGGCGGGCGAACTGGACGCCTTCTTCTTCGTCGGCGGCGCGCCGCTCGGCGTCGTCGAGGAACTGGCCGCGCAGGGCAAGATTCGCCTGCTGCCGGTCGAGGGCAAGGAGATCGACGCCCTCGTCAAGAACACGCCCTATCTCGTGAAGGCCGACATCCCCGCCGGCACCTACCAGAACATGCCGGCCGTCCCGACCATCGAGGTGCGCGCGATCTGGCTGGTCAATGCGGCGGTGCCCGACGATCTCGTCTTCGCCATCGCCCGCGCGCTCTTCCATCCCGACAATCGCGGTCTGCTCGACAGCGGCCATCCCAAGGGCAAGCTGATCCGGCTGGAAACCGCGCAGAGCGGCCTGCCGGTCCCACTCCACCCCGGCGCCGCCGCCTATTACGCCTCGCTCGGCCAGCCGAACTGACGGGCGCAAGCGTCCGCGCGCCCGTCATGGTCCGCGAAGGCGGACCATCCACGCCTTCGAACTAGACGACGCCCTCCGCCACCTCCTGCGCCGAGGCCTTCAGCCATTCGCGCATGAAGGGGTGGTGCCACACCGTGTCGGCATAGGCCTTGGCCGCGCCGGTCAGCTTCACGTCATAGGAGTGGAAGCGCGAGACGACCGGGGCATAGAAGAAGTCGGCATTCCCGAACGTCTTGCCGAAGAGGAACGGTCCGCCGGACTCCTTCAGGGCGTCCTCCCACACCGTCACGATCCGGGCGATCGCCTTGGCGGTGCCTTCCGTCGGCGTCACGCCGGGCATATGACGGGCGAATTCCATCGAGAATTGCTGCCTGAGGGCCGGGAAGCCCGAATGCATCTCCGCCGCCACCGAACGGGCCTTGGCGCGCGCCACCCGGTCTTCGGGCCACAGCCGGGCGGCCGGCGCGATCTCGGCCATGAACTCGGCGATCGCCAGGCTGTCCCAGATCTGAAACTTGGCGTCCCCGTCCTCGACGCTCAGCAGCGGCACCAGGCCGGACGGCGAGATCGCCTTCACGTCGCTCTCGGTGTCGTCATGGCGGAGGCGGATATATTGCTCTGTGAAGGCGAGGCCCGAGGCCCTGACGGGCAGCCAGCCACGCAGCGACCAGGACGACCAGTTCTTCGTGCCCACGGCGATGGTGAGTTTCATCGGACCCTCCGTTTGATTCGGCGCGCCGAGACACTATTCTCTGCCGGGTGACGCTTGCCAGCCGGCATCCGCCATTTGCGACCCCTTATCCCGCCAATCAGCGATTGCAGTCCATGACCCTGCCCACGATCGACGTGCTCCTTTCCGATGACGGCCGCGCGGCCGTCCCCCTTCACGGCGTCACCTCGGCCGGCTGGGGCGATTTCGCGGAAGGCCAGGGCGCGCGCTTCACGGCCTGGGCGAAGGCGCAGGATTTCAAGGCGCAGGCCGGCAAGCTGCTGCTGGTGCCCGGCGAGGACGGCGCGCTGTCGCTGGCCGTACTGGGCCTCGGCAAGAACGACGACAAGCTCATCTATGGCAGCGCCGCGACCGCATTGCCGGCCGGCGATTACCGCATCGTCGGCGAGGCGGGCGTGACCGCCCATTTCGCGGCGCTCGGCTTTGCGCTCGGCGCCTATGCCTACAACACTTTCAAGCCCTCGCGCGTGAAGGCGGAGAAGGCGCGGCTTCTCGTCGACAAGGCGGCCTTCACGACCGCCAGACGCCAGGCCGTCGCGATCTCCTTCGCCCGCGATCTCGTGAACGCGCCCTCCAATGTCATGGGCCCCGCCGAGCTCGCGGCCGCCGCGGGCGTCGTCGCCAACACGCATGACGCCGCGCTGCGCATCGTCGCGGGCGACGACCTCATCGCCGGCAACTACCCGATGATCCACGCCGTCGGCCGCGCCTCGGTGCGCGCGCCCCGCCTGATCGACGTTACCTGGGGCGATGCCGATGCGCCGAAAGTGACCCTGGTCGGCAAGGGCGTCTGCTTCGATTCCGGCGGCCTCGACATCAAGGGCGCGGCCGGCATGCTGCTGATGAAGAAGGACATGGGCGGCGCCGCGGCGATGCTTGGTCTCGCCCATATGATCATGGACGCGAACCTCCCCGTCCGCCTCCGCGTTCTGATCCCCGCCGTCGAGAACGCCATCTCGGGCGATGCCTATCGCCCCGGCGACGTCCTCACCAGCCGCAAGGGCCTCACCGTCGAGATCGGCAATACCGACGCGGAAGGCCGCCTCGTCCTCGCCGACGCGCTGGCCGAAGCCGACACCGAAACGCCGGACCTCCTCGTCTGCATGGCGACGCTCACCGGCGCGGCGCGCGTCGCGACCGGTTTCGAACTCCCGCCCGTGTATACGCATGACGACGCACTCGCCGCCGAGCTCGCGACCCAGGCGATCGCCGAGCAGGACCCGATGTGGCGCCTGCCGCTCTGGAAGAATTACGAAAGCTGGATCGACGGCAAAGTCGCCGACATCTCGAACAATGCCGACAGCGCCTATGCCGGCTCGATCACCGCGGCGCTCTTCCTCAACCGCTTCGTGACCGAGACGAAGAGCTTCGCGCATTTCGATGTCGCGGCCTGGACCGACAAGCCGCGCCCCGGCCACCCCGCGGGGGCCGAGGCGCAGTGCATCCGCGCCCTCTTCGCGCTGCTCGAAAACCGTTTCGGTTCAAAAACGTCTTGATCGCATCGGACTGACGCCGCACAGTTGCGCCCGACCCAGGGCCGACGACGCACCATGCCGCTCGACATCAAGCCGATGACCGCGCTCGCCCTCTGGCGCGAGGTCACGCTGGAAGGCGTCCGCTCCGACGCGCCGGACCTCACCCAGCGCCAGATGGCGATTCTGCTCCACGTCTATCTCCAGCCGCCGCCGCACACCGTGCGCGGCCTCGCCAAGCTGCTGAAGGTGACGAAGCCCGCCATCACCCGCGCGCTCGATACGCTCGGCCGCTTGCAGCTTCTGAAGCGCCGCCGCGACGAGGAGGACCGCCGTAACGTCCTCGTCCAGCGCACCGTGAAGGGCTCGGTCTTCCTCAGCGATTTCGGTGACCGCGTCGCGGCGGCCGCGGACGCCTTTCCGGCCACATGACGACCGACCGCCGCCTCACCCCGGCGCGCCCCGATCTCGCGGCCGCGCACCTGAAAGGCGCGGTGACGGCCGACGCCTATGCCGACGGCACGCCGCAGACCTGCATCGCGGGCAAGACCTGGATTCGCCGCCGTCCCGCTGCGGACGCGCCGGTCGAAACCGAACTCCTCTTCGGCGAGACCTTCACGGTCTACGAAACGAAAGACGGCTTCTGCTGGGGTCAGGCGGCATTTGACGGTTATGTCGGCTATATCGCCGCCGCCGATCTCGGCCCCGCCGGCGCCGCGCCGACCCACCGGGTCACGGCCTCGTCGACCTTCGTCTATGCCGCGCCCGACCTGAAATCGCCGGTGCGTCTGACGCTGCCGCTGGGCGCCAAGGTCACGCCGGGCAAGGGCGACTATGCCGAACTCGCGACCGGCGGCTTCATCTTCGCCCATCACCTCGCGCCCTTGATGGCGCGCACCTATGATTTTGTCGCTGTCGCCGAACGCTTTGTCGGCGTCCCCTATCTCTGGGGCGGCCGCACGCCGCTCGGCTTCGATTGCTCAGGCCTCGTCCAGGCCGCGCTCGAACTCGCCGGCATCGCCGCGCCCCGCGATACCGACATGCAGGAGGCCGCGCTCGGAACCGAGGTCGCGTTCACCGAGACTCTTCAAGGCCTTCATCGCGGCGACCTCGTCTTCTGGAAGGGCCATGTCGGGATCATGCAGAACGCGGTGCGCCTCATCCACGCCAACGCCCATCACATGACGGTCGCCAGCGAACCGCTCGCCAAGGCCGTCGCCCGCATCGAAGCGCGCGGTTTTCCGATCACCTCGATCCGGCGGCTCTAGCGCGTCTGCCCGCCATCGACGGGAATGACCGCGCCGGTGACGAAGCTCGCCACGGGGCTCAGCAGCATCGCCGCCATCGCGCCGATCTCCTCCGGCGTGCCGTAGCGCTGCAGCGGCACCTCGCGCTTGATCCAGCGCGCCCACGAACTCGCGCGTTCGCCGGTCGAGTTCGCTTCCCAGCTCCCGCCGGGAAAGATGATATTGCCCGGCGCGATCGCATTGACGCGCACGCCGCTCGGCCCGGCGATCTTCGCCAGCTCCTTGGCGAGATGGTTCACCGCCGCCTTCGAGGTGCCATAGGTCAGCGCCGTCCCCAGCGCGCCCAGACCCGCGATCGAGCTGATGAAGATGAACGAGCCTTCCTTGCGCGCCGTCATGTGGCGCAGCACGGGCCGCGCGAGGCGGAAGGCGGAATCGAGATTCTGCACGAAGCCGGCATCCCAGATCTCGTCCTGGATTTCGAAACCGGGCGGGCAGGGATGCAGGCCGACATTGGCGACCGCGCCCCAGATCGGTCCCATCTCGGCTTCGATCCGCGCAACCATCCCGTCGATGACGGCGCCTTCGCGGAGGTCGCCCGCCGCGGCCCACACCTTGTCCGCGCCATACTGCTTCGCAAGTCGCGCCCGCGTTTCCTCCAGCGCCTCAGCCCCGCGCGCCGCGAAGGCGACCTTTGCGCCTTCCGCAAGACACGTCTCGACAATGCCGAGCCCGATGCCCCGGCTGCCGCCGGCGACGAAGATGACGCGATCCTTGAGTTTCAGGTCCATCGGCGGCCTCCGCTGTTATCGTTGCCGCATCCCTCGCACGATGCGGCAGGCCTGCCAATGCGACGCTCAGCGCGCGCCCGCGACCTCGGGCGGGCCTGACACGTCGCGCATCAGCATCAGGTCCTTGATCCGCGGCGCCGATCCGAACCCGGCCTCGCCCGCCCAGTCCTTGGGATTGCTGAAGGTCCCGAACAGGACATCCCACAGCGGGAAGTCGCCGAAATTATAAGAGTGCACGCCGATCTCGTGATGGCGGCAATGCGCCTCCGGCCGCTGGCAGAACAGCGCCACCCAGGTCGGCGTGCTGAGATTGACGTGCTGGAAGAACCCGGCAACCCCCGCGATCAGGCTGACCGTCGCCGTCGCCTCCGGCGACAGGCCGAGCACGAAGGCGCAGACGACCAGCGTCACCGCGATCTGCAGGAAAAGATCGGTTGGGTGCAGGAAGGCGGTGGCGCCCAGGTCCACCCGCTGGATCGCATGATGCATCTGGTGGCCGGAGCGCCAGAACCAGTGGAAGCGGTGCTGCGCCCGGTGCAGCCAGTAATAGGAAAAGGTCGCGAGCAGGAAGCCGCAGACGAGTTCCAGCCCATAGGGCAGGGGCTCCAGATGCAGCAGCGCGTGCGCCTCCAGCCAGCGCGGCGGCAGGATCAGCGCGACGCTGCCGCTGACCGGCACGAACAGGGCGAGGAACAGCGCGCCGGTCAGCCGCCAGCCGCGGATGACCGGGAATTGCCGGGCGGGCCACAGCCGCTCAGCCAGCAGGAGCGCGCCGAGCACCACGCCCGTCGTACCGATCAAGATCAGGTCCATGAAGTCCTGTGCGCCCGCGCTGCCCGGCGCTGGCTTACGCTATGCCGCACTGGCGTCAAGCACCGGCAATGTCACAATGTCCGGACAATGCGGTGACAGGTTCGGGGAGGATACGATGCAGACGGACGAAGTCCGCGCGAGCGATGCACGGGTGAATGTCGCGGCGGTGCCGCTGGTGCGCGAGATCCGGACCACCGACGACTATCAGGCGCTGCGCGAGGCCTGGACCGCGCTGCCGCGCCTGCCGCGGCTGCTGGGCGCGGGTGAGGGCGCCGTCATCCTCGCGGACGGGCGTCAGGTCATCCGCGCCGTGCTCACCGGCGATGAAAGCGCCGGCGCGTTGCAGGTCTCCTATGTGACGCTGGAGCCGGGGCCGGGCGCGCCGCCGCATCACCAGCCGCGCGAGGACGAACTCTGGTTCGCGCTGGACGGCGAGTGGGAATGGACGGTCGGCGAGACCACGATGCGCGTAGGCAAAGGCGCCTTTGCCTATATCCCGCGCAACACCACCCATCGCTTCGCCAATGTCGGCACGACGACGGCCGCGATGTTCACGCTGAATACGCCCGCCGGACACGAGCGCGGCTTCCGCAAGGCGGGCGAGAATCCCGACATGTCGATCGCTGAGCGCCGCGCGGTGCTCGCGGCGCATGACTTCGTGTTCCACCGCTAGGACCGCGCGCGGAATATCTGAACCACTCCTCTTGTCATTCCCGCGAAGGCGGGAATCCACTGGGTCAAACACGGAGCTTAGGGCGCTGGATGCCCGCCTTCGCGGGCATGACAGGCTGGGTGATTCACCCAATCAGCATCAACCGCTAGAGGGTCAGGCGGCGATCCCGAAGACGCCGAGATGCGTCGCCATTTCCTGCGTCGGCAGCGGGAATTCCGTGCCACCGCGCGCCAGCAGCATATCGCGGCCGGGCAGTTTCAGCACAAAGGTCTGGATCGCCACCGAGACCCGCATATGCAGGCCGGCCTTCCAGACGAGCGCAGTGATGGCATGGGCGCTGCGCGAGTCCATGATGCGCCGGGCGATCGTGATGCCGCATGAGCTGAGCAGTGCGAGCGCCAGCGTCACGGATTCGCGATCGCCGAGTTCGGCCGCGCCCGAGACGAAGTGATCGTCCAGCATGCCCGCGCCGAACGCGGTGCGCACGCGAAGATCCGCCGTATCGGTGTTCTCGGTCGCCTCAAGCGCACCGACCTCGATGCTGCGCCGGACGCTTTTCTTCAGCGCATCCGCGGTGTCCGGATCGAGACCCGGCCGCGCCGCCAGCCGCTCCACCAGGATGGACGAGACGAATCCGGCAAGCCGCCGCACGACGCGCGACGACAGGTTCGGGCGGCGGACCAGCGGCTCGTGCCAGCTCTCCACCTCCGCGGCCTTCTCGAGGATCGTCTCCATCGCGGCTTTCGAAATATTCGCCGCCTGGTTCGACAGCAGCGCGGCCGTCGCCTTGATATCCATCTGCGCGATCACCGCGTCGCAGATGCCCGGGCTGAGGTTTCGCCGCTTGGCGATCGCCGTCAGCGCGGCCGAGACGCAGGCGAGATCGATGATCTCCTTCAGGTCGGTGTCGCTCAGCAGCGGCGAATATTCCAGGATCGGTCCGGCGACCTCGATATGCTGGTCGCGCGCCAGGCGCTGGATGAGGGCCGGCGGCGCGGTTTTGCAGGTCTTGATCTGCTCGGCGAGGATCGCCCGGACGCGCGGCATCTGGTCCTGGGCGAGCTTGCCGATCATCGCCAGCACGAGATCGCGGATCTTCTCGCTCTGCTCGTTGTGCAGGCCGGGCATCAGGCGGCCGATCTTCTTGGCCAGCGCCGCGCGCACGTCCTCGTCGCCGTCGTCCACCAGCTTGGCGTTCGCCTGCATCGGGGTCGTCGGATTTTCCGCGACCTTGCGGCGGATGAGCGGGTCGGTATCCTCCGACAGGAAGTACAGGAATTCCGGCCCGACGCCCCGGCGGCCCGCGAGGTCCAGCCGCAGCTCCTTCGAGTGCCGTTCCAGCGCGCCGCGCGCCTCTTCATAACTCGGCTTTTCCGGCAGGTCCGATTTGCCGAACAACCGCCCGATCATCGCCTTCAGCATGAGATGTCCTCGCTCATGCCCGTCACCCTAAGCCGGTGCTGTTAAAGCGGATTTAAGTCTGCTATCCGCCACGCCGAAATGACCGTTTCCCGCCCCGATTTCCGTCACGTCGACCACTGGCTGTTCGACCTCGACAACACGCTCTATGACGCGAATTCGGGCGTTTTTCCGCAGATCGACCGCAACATGAAGCGGTTCCTGATGACCGAGTTCGATCTGGCCGAGGCGGACGCCCACGCCTACCAGAAAGAGCTCTACCGCGACTACGGCACGACGCTGAACGGGCTGATGACCCGCCACCAGCTCGACCCTGCGCGCTTCCTGGACCATGTCCACGACATCGATTTCGGCGAACTCGCCCACGATGCCGACCTGCACACGGCGCTGGCGCGCCTGCCCGGCCGCAAGGCGATCTTCACGAACGGCAGCCGCAAGCACGCCGAAAACGTCGCGGCGAAGCTCGGTATTCTCGATCACTTCGACGCCATCTTCGACATCGTCTCGGCCGATTACCGCCCCAAGCCCGATCCCGCCGCCTATCATGCGGTGCTCGGCCACTATGGCGCGGAAGGCCGCCGCGCCGCGATGTTCGAGGACCTGAAGCGCAACCTCAAACCCGCGTCCGAGCTCGGCATGACCACCGTCTGGATCGCCAATGACGCGCCCTGGAGCGCGCATGGGCCGGACGCGCCCGAAGACATTGACGGCCACGTCCATCACGTCGCCGAAGCCCTCTCAACCTTTCTGCACTCGCTCGATCTCGGAGACGCGACATGACGGACACCAATCTGCGCACGGCGATCGAAGCGGCCTGGGAAGAGCGCGACACGCTGACCCCGGCGACCAAGGGCGCGACACGCGAGGCGGTCGATGCCGCCTTGGCCGGGCTCGATGCCGGCACGCTGCGCGTCGCCGAAAAGCTCGAGGGCGAATGGCACGTCCATCAGTGGCTGAAGAAGGCGGTGCTGCTCTCCTTCCGCCTCAACGATATGGGCCTCATCGCCGGCGCGCCGGGCGAGGCGAAGTGGTGGGACAAGGTGCCCTCGAAGTTCGATGGCTGGGGCGAGGCGGAATTCCGCGCCGCCGGCTTTCGCGCGGTGCCGGGCGCCGTCGTCCGCCGCTCCGCCTTCATCGCCAAGGGCGCGGTGCTGATGCCCAGCTTCGTCAATCTCGGCGCGCGGGTCGGCGAGAACACCATGGTCGACACCTGGGCGACCGTCGGCTCCTGCGCCCAGATCGGCGCGCGCGTCCACATCTCCGGCGGCGCCGGCATTGGCGGCGTGCTGGAACCGCTCCAGGCCGGTCCGGTGATCGTCGAGGACGACTGCTTCATCGGCGCGCGTTCCGAAGTCGCCGAGGGCGTCATCGTCGGCGAAGGCGCGGTGCTCTCGATGGGCGTCTTCATCACCTCGACGACCAAGGTCGTCGATCGCGCCACCGGCGAAATCCATGTCGGCAAGGTGCCGCCCTATTCGGTCGTCGTGCCCGGCACGATGGGCGGCGGCGGTCCGAACAACATCGCGCTCAGCTGCGCGGTCATCGTGAAGACGGTGGACGCCCGCACCCGCTCCAAGACCAGCATCAACGAACTGCTGCGGGATTAGGCGGGCAGGAGGGCGACCCCCTCCTTCTTCGCAGCCGCCCGCAACTCGCCATCCAACGAAGCCAGCGCGTAGCCAGTGCGCAAGGCGAGTTCCAGATATGCGGCGTCGTAGACGGTCAGGCGATGCCGCTCGGCAAGCTCGAACAGCGAGCCGAACGCATCGACTTCCGACATGTCGATGGTGATGCCAAATCCTCCGACCGCTTCGGCGGCGGCACGCACCTGCGCTTTCGTCAGGCGTTTGCGCCTCAGGGACATCAAGAACGCATTGGCCATTTCCAGCGGCCAATGCCTCGGTGCGATGGCGCCCGCTTCAGCGATCTGGCGGCCGGCGTCTTCCGCCGATTCACCCGGCAACTCATGGGCGGCGAGCGCGAAGACCAAGGATGCGTCGGCGACAAAAGGGCCGGCGGTCATTTGCCGCCATCATGCCCGAAGAGTTTAGTCGATAGCTTGCCTTCATCCCGCCAACGCTTGAATTCCTCGAGATCGAATTTTCCCCCGATCTTTCTGGCGTTTTCGCGCATGCGACTGAACGCAGCCATCGCGGCCTCGACATCGCGCCCTTGTTTGGGCGCCACGATACGCGCCACCACACGCCCATACTTCGTCACCTCGATGTCCTCGCCCTTCTCGGCGCGCTCGATGAGTTCGGCGAAACGGTTCTTGGCTTCTGCGGCGGCGATACGGGTCACGGCGCGGTCCACATGTTGGCTGTCAACGAGCTAACATTTTCCGGCCGAAATTTCTAGGGCGTCGGGGTCACGCTCGCGACCTCATAGATCTTGAGGTCGCGGTCGTGCATGCCGATCGCCTCGCGCATGCCTTTCCAGGCCGCGAAATGCGGCGACGCCCAGTGCGTCTCCAGCGCGGCGCGATCGGCATAGGCCTCGAACACGCGCACCAGTGTGGGGTCCGAGACATCCTGCGCGAAGGAATAGGTGATGCACCCTTCCTCGGCGCGCGAGGCCGCGATCACCGCCGCGACGGCGGGCCGCGCGATCTCCATCTTCTCGGGATTGAACTTGAACGTGCCGGCCAGGACGATCATGGCGCGACGCCCTGCTGGAGCGCATCGAGCGCGCTGAGATCGATGCCCATCGCCTGCATGATCGGCGCGAAGGTCGACATCTGCGCGAGGCCCGTCGGGCCGACCGTGATGCCGCCGTCCACCACCAGCGCATGGCCGTTGACGAAAGTGCTGCCGTCGCCGGCGAGATAGAGCGCCGCCTCCGCGATATCGGCCGGCAGGCCGGAGCGCGGGATCGGCTGCGATCCGCCGCCCGCCTTGGAGATCGCCTCCACCGTCGTATCCGCCACCTGGCGCGCCATGCCGATCGAGGTCGCGAAGATCGGCGTCGCGATGAGGCCGGGGCAGATCGCATTGACGCGGATCGAGAACGGCCCGAGCTGCGCCGCCGCCAGCTTGGTCATCTGGATGATCCCGGCCTTGGCGATTGAATAGAGGATCGGCCCGAAGCCGTTCTGCAGGCCCGCCACCGACGCGGTCGAGATGATCGAGCCGCCGCCCGCCGCCTTCATATGCGGCACGGCATGCTTGATGCCGAACAGCGCGGCGCGGATGTGGAGATGCATCACCGCGTCGAAGCCTTCGGCGGTCACGGTCTCCGCCGTCTCCATCGCACCGCCCGTGCCGGCATTGTTGAAGAGGATGTCGATCCTGCCCCAGCGCGACACCGCGAGATCGACGATGGCCTTCACGGCCGCCTCGTCCGTCACGTCGCAGCGTGTGTAGTGGAACGCGTCGCCGAGCTCCTCGGTCATCCGCGCGCCCTTGTCGTCCTGCAGGTCGCCGCCGATGACTTTGGCGCCCTCGCGCACGAACAGTTCCGCCGTGCCGCGCCCGATGCCCGAGGCCGCGCCGGTGATGACCGCGACCTTGCCCTGAAGACGTCCGCCCATGATGCCTGCCTGTTGTTTTGACGCGCGCACATTCCCCGCGACGGCGTGCCGGGGCAAGCGTCTTGCGGCCGAAAAGACAGCGAAGAAAGGGTTCAGTCGGTCCGCTTGAAGGCGATGATGTCGGCGCCTTCGCCGACGGGTTCCAGGACCTTAGGCTTGCCCGTCGCGAATTTCGCCAAAGGCGGCATGGCCGGCTCGTCCGGCAGGCGCGCGAGATGATCACGCACCTCGTCGGCGAACTGCGCCAGCGCGGCTTCCACATCCGTGGTGTGCGCCAGGACCTGCGCGACGGCATGGGCGAGCGCCGACATCACGGGCTCGGTCATGACCATGACATCGCCCGCCTGCGAGCGGTTCCAACTGAAGGCGCTGATGACCTGATTCCAGATCAGCTGATTGAGAATCTTCGGTGCGATCGTCAAGTCGGATCCACTCCCCTGCGGGACCCTGTGCAGGTCATGCGCGCCACGGCTGCCGCAGTGCGACCAACCTTTGCGACGCATCAAAGCACACGCCACAACCCTTACGAAGTGATATCCTTACGTCAAGGTAAATAGGCTTGACGTAAACGTCGCCGCGACAATTTGACCGTCTGGTCCTGGAGGTTCGATTGACCGCTGCGGACACCGACTCTACACCGCCCTATGGCCCCTCGCATCGACGCCCTGGCGCTGACCCAAGAGCTGATCCGCTGCCCCAGCGTGACGCCGGCGGATGCGGGCGCGCTCGGTGCGCTGGCCGCGGCTCTGACCCCGCATGGCTTTGTCTGCGAGACCATGACCTTCGAACAGGCAGACACCCCGACGATCGACAACCTCTACGCCCGACTTGGCTCAACCGGGCCGTTGCTCTGCTTCGCCGGCCATACCGATGTCGTGCCGCCCGGCGACCCCGCGTCGTGGAGCGCCGATCCCTTCGCGGCGCGGATCGAGGACGGCATTCTCGTCGGCCGCGGCGCGGTGGACATGAAAACCGCCATCGCCGCCTTCGCCGCGGCCGCCGCTGATTTCGCACCGCGCCTCGGTGCCTTCGGTTCGATCGGCCTTCTCATCACCGGCGACGAGGAAGGCCCGTCGGTCAACGGCACGGTGAAGATGCTCCAGACGCTGGCCGAGCGCGGCGAGCGCATCGACCATTGCGTGGTGGGCGAACCGACCAGCCAGCGCCGGATCGGCGACACGCTGAAGATCGGCCGCCGCGGCTCATGCACCGGACGGCTTCGCGTGCTGGGCGCGCAGGGTCACGTCGCCTATCCCCACAAGGCCGACAATCCCATTCCGAAGCTGATCGCCATTCTCGCCGCGCTCACCCAGCGCCGGCTCGATGAAGGCACCGATCATTTCGAGCCGTCGAACCTGGAAGTGACGACGGTCGATGTCGGCAATCCCGCGACCAATGTGATCCCGGCCGAGGCGCGCGCCGTCTTCAACATCCGCCACAACGACCTCCACTCGGGCGCCGAGCTGGAGCGCTGGGTGCGCAGCGTCTGCGATGCGGCCATCGCGGCGGGCGGCGGCGCCTATGAACTCGACTGGACCGTGGGCGGCGATGTCTTCCTCACCGCGCCCGGCGCCTTCACCGCTTTGCTGGCCGGCGCGGTCGCCGACGTCACCGGCGAGACGCCTGTCTATTCGACCGGCGGCGGCACGTCGGATGCGCGCTTCATCAAGAACTATTGCCCCGTCGCCGAACTCGGCCTCGTCGGTGAAAGCATGCACAAGGTGGACGAACAGGTCCCGGTCGCCGACATCGCCACCCTGCAGGCGATCTATGCGCGGGTGATCGAGCGCTATTTCGACGACGCGGCTTCGGTTCAGGATTAGGCCATGGCGATCGGCGTTTTCGATTCCGGCGTCGGCGGCCTCTCCGTGCACCACACGCTGGTCGACCGCATGCCGGCGGCCGACTTCATCTATCTCGCCGACCAGGCGCACACGCCCTATGGCGGGCGGCCCGGCGAGGAGATCGTGACCCTCACGCGCGCCGGCTGCGAGCGCCTGTTCGATGCCGGCGCGAGTCTCGTCATCCTCGCCTGCAACACGGCCTCCGCGATTGCGCTGCGCCGCCTGCAACAGACCTGGCTGCCCGGCTATCGCAAGGCGCTGGGCCGTCCCGTGAACGTGCTCGGCATCATCGTGCCGACCATCGAGGCGGCGACGGGACGTCCCTGGCAGCACGAGGTCGAGCGCCGCGCCGAGAAGATCGAGAAGCTCGACGTCCTCGGCATCTTCTGCACCAGCGCGACGGCGAACAGCCGCGTCTACGAGATCGAGATCGACAAGCGACGCGACGATGTCGCGGTGTTCTGCGAACCCTGTCCGACCCTCGCGGGTCTGATCGAAAAGGGTGCGGGCGCCGTCGAACTCGCGACCGTCGTTGAGAAGCATGTCGAGGCCCTGCGCGCGCGCCTCGGCCGCCATCCCGACCGCGCGATCCTTGGCTGCACGCACTACGAGATCGTCGCCGACATGTTCCGCGCGGCGCTGCCGCAGGGGACGCCGCTGATCCACCAGCCGCAGGCGACGGCCGACGCCATCGCGCTCTATCTGGAACGCCACCCCGAATACGATCCGGGCACGGGGGGCACGCGGCGCTTCCTCACCACCGGGACGCCCGGCCCACAAAGCGGGCTCGTCGAAGCCTTCTGGGGCGCCCCGCTCACCTTCGACGCGGCTTAGTAATCCACCTGCATCAGCGCCAGCCCGTCGGGCGGGGCGACGGGGCCGCAGCGACTGCGGTCGCGGGCGGAGAGGGCGGCGGCGATTTCGTCGGGCAGCCAGCGGCCTTCGCCGACCAGCTTCAGCGACCCCGCGAAGGCGCGCACCTGGCTGTGCAGGAACGAGCGCGCGGCGACATCGATGACGATGCGATCACCGTCACGCGTGACGGTGATCTCGTCGACGGAACGCACCGGCGACTTCGCCTGGCACTGCGCGGCGCGGAAGGTGGTGAAGTCGTGGCGGCCGATCAGGTGCTGCGCGCCCGCCTGCATCGCATCGGCGTCGAGCGCGACCGGTACCTGCCAGGCGAGCCCGGCTTCGACGGTCAGCGGCGCCCGGCGATTGACGATTATGTAGCGATAGGCGCGCCGCGTCGCGCCGAAGCGCGCCTCGAAATCGGCGCCGACAGCTTCGGCATGCAGCACCGCGACGGGATGGGGCCGCAGATGCGCGTTGACGGCATCGCGCACGACGCTCGCGGTCGTGTCCTTCAGCAGATCGATATGCGCGACCTGGCCGCGGGCATGGACGCCCGCATCGGTGCGCCCCGCACCATGGACGGTGACGCGCTCGCCGCTGAACGCGAAGACCGCGTCTTCCAGCGCGCCCTGCACGGTCGTCAGACCCTCGCCCTGGCGCTGCCACCCCGCAAAGGGCCGGCCGTCATATTCGATCGTCAGCTTCCAGCGGGTCACGGCAGCCGGTCGCCGCGCGCAACCGTGAAGCCGCGCAACAGGTCGCTTGCCGCCATCGGACCACGCCCCGGACGCTGCAGGGTTTCGAGCCGCAGCGCGCCGTCGCCGCAGGCAATGGTGAGGCGGTCATCAAGCACAGCACCCGGCGTGCCCGATCCCTCGGCCAGCGCGGCCTTCAAAATCTTGATCCGTTCGCCCTTAATCTCCGCCCACGCGCCGGGCGCGGGGGCAAGGCCGCGAATGCGATTGCGCAGCTCATCCGCCGGGCGCGACCAGTCGAGGCGCGACTCGTCCTTGGAAATCTTGGCAGCATAGGTCGTGCCGTCTTCGGCCTGCGGGCGCGCGGTGATCGTGCCGCGCTCCAGCGCCGCTATGGTGCGGACGATGAGATCGGCGCCCAGCGGCGACAGCGCGTCGTGCAACTGGCCCGCCGTCATGTCCGGCGTGATCGCGATCCGCTCCGCCATCAGGACCGGGCCGGTGTCGAGGCCCTCGTCCATCTGCATCGTCATCACGCCGGTTTCGTCGTCGCCGGCCATGATCGCGCGTTGGATCGGCGCCGCCCCGCGCCAGCGCGGCAGCAGCGAGGCGTGGATGTTGATGCAGCCGAGCCGCGGCGCCTCGAGAATGGGCTTGGGAAGAATAAGGCCGTAGGCGACGACGACCGCGGCATCCAGTTCCAGCGCCGCGAACGCGGCCTGCGCTTCCGCGTTGCGCAGCGATTTCGGCGTGCGCACGGGAATGCCGTTCTTCTCGGCGAAGTCGTGGACGGCGGATTTGGTCTCAGCGTGGCCGCGGCCGCTGGGGCGGGGCGGCTGCGAATAGACGGCGGCAATCTCGTGCCCGGCCGAGATGAGCTGGGCGAGCGGGGCGACCGAGAAGCCCGGCGTCCCCATGAAGGCGAGGCGCAGGGCCATCAGCCGTAGCGCTTCTTCGCCTTGACCATCTTCCGCATGATGATGTCGCGCTTCAGCTTTGAGAGATGGTCGATGAAGAGCACGCCCTCCAGGTGATCCATCTCGTGCTGCAGGCAGGTGGCGAGCATGCCGTCGGCTTCGACCTCGACGGGATTGCCGTTGTAGTCCAGCCACTTCGCCTTGATGCGGGCCGGGCGCTGAACATCCTCGTACATTTCGGGGACGGAGAGACAGCCTTCCTCGTAGGAGGCGAGCTCCTCGGAGCGCCAGGTGATTTCGGGGTTGACGAAATACTGAGGCGCCGGCGGTTCGTCCTTACCGGCGAGATCCATGACGATGACCCGGTGCGGCACGCCGACCTGGATCGCCGCGAGGCCGATGCCCGGCGCGTCGTACATCGTCTCCAGCATGTCATCCATCAGCGCGCGCAATTCGTCGTCCACGCGCTCGACGGGCTTCGAGATCGTCTTGAGGCGCGGATCGGGCGCGGTCAGAATGGGGCGGATGGCCATGGGGCCTCAGGTAAGAAACGCCTGCGTTGGCGTCAAGCGGTGTACAGATGGCGGATCGAGAGCGGCTGGTCTTCATTTCCCCCGGCGAGCCGCCGAAAGCATGGGAATCCGCCTTTCGCACCGTCGCGCCGGAGATCGAGTTCCTCAGCGGGAAGGCCGAAATCGCCGCGCCGGAAACCATCGAATGGGCCGTGGTCTGGAAACCGCCCCAGGGCGCGCTCGCCAAATTGACCGGCCTCAAATGCGTGTTCTCGCTGGGTGCGGGTGTCGATCATGTCCTGGCGGACAGCGAATACCCCCGCCACGTCCCGCTCTCGCGCGTGGTCGATCCCTATCTCACCTCGGGCATGACCGAGTATGTCGTTCTCCACGTCCTCGCCCATCACCGCGACCTTTTCCGCAATCTGAAGGAGCAGGCCGAGGCGCGCTGGAAGCCCTTCGCGGCCAAGCGCGCCGACGAGGTGCGGGTGGGCATTCTCGGCCTCGGCGAGCTGGGGCTGGATGCGGCGCGCAAGCTCGTGCCGTTCGGCTATCGCCTCGCGGGCTGGAGCAACACGCGCAAGTCAGAGCCGGGCATTGAGAGCTTTGCCGGGCTGGACGAACTGCCCGCCTTCCTTGGCCGTACCGATATTCTCGTTTGCCTGTTGCCGCTGACCGAGGCGACCAGCGGCATTCTCAACACCGCGACCTTCGACCTGCTGCCGCAGGGCGCGCGCGTTATCAACGCGGCGCGCGGCGGGCATTTGATCGAGAGCGATCTGATCGACGCGCTCGACACCGGCCATCTCGCCGGTGCGACGCTCGATGTCTTCCAGCAAGAACCGTTGCCGGCGGACAGCCCGCTCTGGGCGCATCCCAAGGTCGTCGTCACCCCGCATATGGCGGCGATGACCGACGCCCGCTCCACCGCCATGGCGATGGCGGAGAGCATGGCGCGGGTGCGGCGGGACGAGCCGCCGCTGAACCCGGTGGACTTGGCGCGCGGCTACTAGAAGCGCTCGCCGACCATTTCCTCACTCTTCGCCCACAGCGCCTTGGCGTTTTCGGGGTCGAGCGCATAGGCCTGCACGCCGCCGCGCATCAGGACTTCCGTGCCGCCTCCCGTGATCTCGGCGACGTGGCAGTCCTCGCAATACCGGCCGCCGACTGCATCGGCCGGGGCGACGACACCGGCCCAGACCGAGGTCGCGGCGCCCTGCGGGATCGTCTTCCACTCGAACGGCGCGGCACCCGCGGGCGTCGCCTTGGCGATATTGTCGATCATGCCCTGGATCAGCTCGGGGCTCATGTGGCGGCCGAGTTCGGTCTGGATGCCGCCGGGATGCACGGCGGTCGCGCGCACGCCGCGCGCCTTGTGGCGGCGGTCGAATTCCACGGCGAAGAGCGCATTCGCGGTCTTCGCGCGGCCATAGGCGACGAATTCCGCATACGGCGTCGTCTCGAAATTCGGATCGGTCAGATCGACATTCGCAAAGCGATGCCCGGCCGAAGACAGGCTCACCAGACGCCCGCCGGATTTCAGCAAGCCCGCGATCCGATTGGCAAAAACGAAATGACCAAGATGATTGGTCCCGAACTGCGTCTCGAACCCGTCGGCGGTCTTGCCCTGCGGACAGGCCATGACGCCGGCATTGTTGATCAGGAGGTCGAACTCATCGCCCTTGGCGTTTAGCGCGTCGGCCGCCTTGCGCACGCTGGCGAGCGAGGCGAGGTCGAGTTCGATCAATTCGATCCCGGGAATGCCGGCCGTCGCCTTGCGCGCCTTGTCGAGATCGCGGGCCGCGCCCACGACGGTCGCGCCATGGGCGGCCAGCGCCCGCGCCGTTTCGACGCCGAGCCCGGCGGAGACGCCGGTGATCAGCACGCGCTTGCCGGTGAGGTCGACGCCGTCCAGCACCTCGTCGGTGGTGGAGGTCGCGCCGAATGCGTTGGCCATGTCTGGTCTCCTGTTGGTTTTCCGCTTGGGCTGAACCGTCTGCGCGACTATAAGCGGAGGATGGTTCCGGTTATATACGGAGGATGCCTCCGCTTATCAAGAGGCAGAGATGGCTGACGTCGCGCGCCGCCCGCGCGCCGACGCGCTGCGCAATCGCGAGCGGCTGATCGACGCCGCCAAGGCCGCCTTCGGCGAGGTCGGCCCCGACGTGAGTCTCGAGGAAATCGCCCGGCGGACCGGCGTCGGGATCGGCACGCTGTACCGCCATTTCCCGACGCGCGATGCGATCATCGAGGCGGTCTATCGCCGCGAAGTCGACCAGCTCGCCGCCGCGGCCCGCAGCCTGCTGGCAGAGGTCCGGCCGGCCGAGGCATTTTCGCGCTGGCTGCATCTGTCGCTCGATTATCTCGCGACCAAGCGGCTGATCGTGCCCGCACTGGGCACGCTCACCGGCGGCGCCTCCGCGCTCTACGCCCATTCCGGCGCCAGCCTGCAGGAGGCGATCGAGCTGCTGGTCGGCGCGGGAATCGCGGCGGGCGAGATCAGGCCCGATGTGCAGGCGTCCGATCTCTTCCCGGTTTTCTCCGGCCTCGCCGCCGGGGTCTCCGCGCCGGGCTGGAAGGAAAGTGCCGACCGCCTGATCGACATCGTCATGGTAGGCCTCGCCCGGCGCTGACGGGGCATCGCGGCGATTCGCCGCTCGGCTATTGAACGGTGCGCGGGTCGTCCCCTTTTCCATCGGACATCATCCGCGGAAAGGCACAACATGATCGACGTGCATTACTGGCCGACCCCCAACGGCAAGAAGGTGACGATCCTGCTGGAGGAGCTGGGCATCCCCTACAATGTTGTTCCCGTGGCGATCGGCAAGGGCGACCAGTTCACCAGGGATTTCCTCGGCATCTCCCCCAACAACCGCATGCCGGCGCTGGTCGATCACGCGCCCAAGGGCGGCGGCGCGCCCGTCAATATCTTCGAGAGCGGCGCGATCATGCTCTACCTCGCCGAGAAGGAAGGCCGCTTCCTGCCCGCTGACGTCCACGGCAAATACGAAGTCACCCAGTGGCTGATCTGGCAGATGGCCAATCAGGGCCCGAAGACCGGCGAGGCCGGCCATTTCCGGCGGCTGGGCGACACCCAGGGCGACCAGACCTATGCCGTCACCCGCTTCACCGACGAGGTGCATCGGTTGAACGGTGTGCTGAACAACCGGCTTTACGACCGCCCGTTCATCGCGGGTGAGTATTCGATCGCCGACATGATCTCGTATCCGTGGATTGCCGCGCTGGTGGCGCAGAAGCAGCCGATCGACGAGTTCGTCCATCTGAAGCGCTGGTACGACGCGCTGAGCGCGCGGCCGGCGGTGCAGCGCGGCATGGCGGTGGGAGCGGACTGGGTACCGGCCAATCCGCACGCACCCAGCCCCGAAGAGGCCGAGCGGCTGCGCAAGCTGCTCTACAACCAGCGCGCCCGACCGGTCGAGACGGAAGGGCGGACGGCCTATACGGGCTAGGGCGACACTTCAGCCTTGCTTCCCTGTCGGTTAAGTCCGGCCGGAATGGTGGCGCCGCGCGGCGGTGCTCATCTCCGTCAGGACATCCTGACGGAGACCGGGCCATGAACCTCAGACTGGACGCCGTATATGCCGCGGTAAACTATCTCGCGCCGGGCGGACCGAAGCCGTTTTCCTACACATTCGAGCCGCCGCCGGGAAAACCGTGGCGCTCGGGTGTGCGCGACGAGCGGCGGGTGCGCATCGCCAATGCGCGGGTGCTGGAGGCGACGCCGGTGCTGGAGCGCGAAGGCTTTGCGCTGGTGCCCCACGACACGGACGTCACCGACTTCTATGACGAAGACGAGGTGCGCAGCGTCTACTATCCCGAGGTCGAGGCGCTGCTGAAGCGCGAGACCGGCGCGTCACTGGTCATCATCTTCGACCACACGAGGCGCTCCAACGATCCCGCCCAACGAAAGGCAGTGGAGAAGCTGCGCGAGCCCGTGCTTTCCGTGCACAACGACTACAGCGAGCTGTCGGGCCGCCGGCGGGTTTACGATCATTTGCCCAAGGAAGAAGCCGAGCGGCGGCTGCGGGGCCGTCATGCCATCATCAATGTCTGGCGTCCCGTGCGCGGGCCGGTCGAAGAATCGCCGCTCGCCGTGGCCGATGCGCAGTCGGTGAACCCGGCGGACCTCGTGGCGACCGATCTCATCTATCCCGACAAGATCGGCGAGACCTACGGCGTCGCCTACAATCCCGGCCATCGCTGGTTCTATTACCCGGACCTGCGGCCGGACGAAGCGATCCTCATCAAGTCGTTCGACTCCAGCAGCGACGGCCGCTCGCGCTTCACGCCCCATACCGCGTTCGCCGACCCCGCCTCGCGCACGTCGCCGAAGCCCCGCGAAAGCATCGAGGTGCGCGCGCTGGTGTTCTTCGGGGATTAGGGCGCGGCCGGATACAGCGCCGCGAAATGACCCCAGATCGTCTGGCGGTCCGGCGCACTTTCCTGGAAAGCCAGCGCGTCCGCCGCCGGGACGAAGGAGCCGTTCGAACGGCTGAGCCAGATATGCGAGACGGGGATCGCCCAGCCCGCATCGTCCAGCGTTCCCGCGGCAACGAGGACAAGCTCAGGCACGGAGACCGGCTCGTGGAACAGCCGCGTGCCGCAGGCCGCGCAGCGCGCCGCATCGATCTGCCGGCCGCTATCGGCGGTGCGGCGATAGCGGACCAGTTCGCCCTCGACGCTCACCGCCTCGGCCTTCAGGTGCAGCGACACCGTCGCGTCCGTGCCCGACAGGCGCTGGCAATGCAGGCAGTGGCACGCATTGACGGCGAGCGGCCTGGCGTCGATGCGATAGCGCACCGCGCCGCACAGGCACCCGCCGGTCAACGGCAGCGCCGGCAAAGCGGGCCGCGCCGCCATCAGTCGTCGTGCCGCAGCAGCGTGCCGGCGCCATGCTCGGTGAAGAGCTCGACCAGCAGCACATGGGGAATGCGCCCGTCCAGGATGACGACCGCCTCGACTCCCGCTTCCAACGCGTCGATGCAGGTCTGCACCTTGGGGATCATGCCGCCCGAGATCGTGCCGTCCTTGATGAGCGCCTTGGCCTGCGAAATGGTCAGCGAGGGCATGATGTTGCCCTCCTTGTCCATCACGCCCGGCACGTCGGTGAGGAACAGCAGGCGGTCGGCGTTCAGCGCGCCGGCGACGGCGCCCGCCACCGTGTCGGCATTGATGTTGTAGGTCTCGCCGTTCTTGCCGACGCCGATCGGGGCCACGACCGGGATCAGGTCGGAGTTCATGATCGTTTCGAGCACTTCGGGATTGATCGTCTCAGGCTCGCCGACGAAGCCCAGATCGATGATGCGCTCGACATTGCCGCTGGGGTCGCGCTTCACCTTCTGAAGCTTCTTGGCGATGATGAGGTTGCCGTCCTTGCCGGAGATCCCGACGGCGCGGCCGCCGGCCGAGTTGATCGCCGAGACCAGCGCTTTGTTGATCGAGCCGGTCAGGACCATCTCGACCACGTCGATGGCGCTGCGGTCGGTGACGCGCAGCCCGTCGACGAATTCGCTCTTGATGTTCAGCCGCTCCAGCATCGCGCCGATCTGCGGCCCGCCGCCATGCACGACGATGGGGTCGATGCCCGTCTGCTTCATCAGCACCAGGCTCTGCGCGAAATGCTCGGAAACACCGTCCTCACCCATGGCGTGGCCGCCATATTTCACGACGATCGTCTTGCCGTCATAGCGCAGGATATAGGGCAGCGCCTCGACCAGCGTGCGCGCGGTGCGGCGCCAGTTGGCGAGCTGTCGCCGTTCGAACGGCAGGTCGTCGCGGGTCGTGTCGTCGGTGGACATGAGGCGGCCCGCTTCGCGTGAGATTTCAGGACGCGGGCTTATAGCCCGGCACCGCCCGCGCTTCCAAGCCGGACGCGACGGCAACGAGGGCCCGCAGTTCGGGAATGCCGAACCCGGTCTCGCTGGAGGTCGGGGCGATCACCGGGTGCGCAGCGGGGTGCTTGGCCGCCTTCGCCGCCGTATCGGCCATAACTTGGGCAAGTTCGGCGGTTTTCAGCTTGTCGATCTTGGTCAGCACCAGTTGGTAGCTGACCGCCGCCTCGTCGAGCGCTTCCATGGCCTCCTCGTCGGAGGGTTTCAGGCCATGGCGGCTGTCGATCAGCACCATCACGCGCTGCAACGTCGGGCGCCCCCGCAGATATTTGAAGATCAGCTTGGTCCAGTTCTCGACCTGCTTGCGCTCGATCCGGGCATAGCCGTAGCCCGGCAGGTCCGCGAGGCTGAGGACGCCGGCAAGGGCGAAGAAGTTGAGTTCGCGGGTCCGGCCGGGCGTGTTGGAGACGCGGGCCAGCGTCTTTCGCCCCGTCAGCGCGTTCACGAGGCTGGATTTGCCGACATTGGAGCGGCCGGCAAACGCGATCTCCGGCATCTCAGCCGGCGGCAGCCCGTCCATGTTCACGACGCCGCGCAGGAACTGGCATTCCTGCGCGAACAGCCAGCGGCCGAACTCGATATCCTCAGGCCCGACCGCGGGCAGATAGGCCTCGTAGCGGCCGGCGACGCCCGTCATGACTTGGCGCGAACGAACAGCCGGGCTGGCCAGCTCTTCTTGAGGTTGTCGAACAGGTGCACCTCGGCGCCCGTGCGCCGCAGGATGACATATTGCTGCGTCACCGAGAGGAGGCCGTTCCACGCCCAGTAGATGACGAGGCCCGCCGGGAACGCCGCCAGCATGAACATGAAGATCCACGGCATGATGCCGAAGAGCCGCTGCTGCACCGGGTCGGGCGCGGGCGGGTTCATCTTCATCTGAACCCACATCACGAGGCCATTGATGATCGGCCAGGCGCCCAGCACCAGGAAGGTCGGCAGGGCATAGGGGATGAGGCCGAACAGGTTGAAGACCGAGGTCGGGTCGGGCGCCGAGAGATCCTGGATCCAGCCGAAGAACGGCGCATGCCGCATCTCGATGGTGACGTAGAGCACCTTGTAGAGCGAGAAGAAGACGGGGATCTGGAGGAGCAGCGGCAGGCAGCCGGCGACCGGGTTCACCTTCTCGCGGCGATAGAGCGCCATCATCTCCTGCTGCTGCTTGGCCGGGTCTTCCTTCCAGCGTTCGCGCAGCGCGACCATCTCAGGCTGGATCTTCTTCATCTTCGCCATCGACTCGTACGACTTGTTGGCGAGCGGGAAGAACAGCGCCTTGAGCATGACGGTCAGCAGCAGAATGGCGACGCCGAAATTGCCGATGAGCGAGAACAGCCAGTCCATCACCAGGAAGATCGGCTTGGTGAGGAAGAAGAACCAACCCCAGTCGACCGCCATATCGAAGCGCTGGATGCCGTTCTCGGCATATTTGTCGACCAGCGACACGACTTTGGCGCCGGCGAACAGGCGATGGGTGACGCTCGTCGTCGCGCCGGGCGCCACCTCGCGCGCGGTCGTGTAGACGAAGTCGGCCTGGTAGCGCTCCCACGTGCCCTGATTGGCGGCACGGAAGGTCGCCGTCACCGGCTCGGCCTGGTCGGGAATGAGCGAGGCCATGAAATAGTGATCGGTGAAGCCGAGCCAGCCGCCGGTCGTGTCCTGGCTGTCGATCCGCGCGCCTTCCTCGACGATCTCGTCATAGTCCTTCTCGTGCAGCGTCCCGTTCATGACGCCGACCATGCCCTGATGGACGACCCAGATCTTGTGGAAGAAGGGCACGCCGCCACGCACGATCGCGCCATACGGGAACAGCTTCACCGCCGCGCCGCTCTTGTTCTCCACGCTGTCCTCGATGGAGAGCATGTAGTTTTCATCGATGCTGAGCGTGCGACGGAAGGTGAGGCCGGCACCGTTGTCCCATTCGAGGCCCACGGGCTTGCCGGGGCTGAGCACGTCGCCGCTCGCCTGGCGCCAGACCGTCTCGGCGTTGGGCAGCGCGACGGTCGCGCCCGGCTCGGCCGTCCAGCCGAACTCGCCATAGAGCGGGTTCATCACGCCGACCGGCTCCAGCAGCGTGATCTCGGGCGATTTGGGATCGATCGTCGTGCGGTAGTTCTTGAGGTTGAGGTCGTCGAAACGCGCGCCCTTGAGGCGGATCGAGCCGTCGACCGCGGGCGTATCGATGACGACGCGCCCGCCATCTTGCGCCAGCGCCGCCTCGCGGTTCTGGTGCTGGAAGGCGGCATCGCCCTGCGGCGTCACGGTGGGGACGGTCGCTTCGGCGGCGGCCTGCTGCTTGGCTTCCTGCTTGGCCTTGTCGGCGGGCGGGAAAATGACGAACCACGCGACGAAGACCGCCATCGACAGGACGACGGCGATGATCAGGTTGCGGGTATCGCCGCCTTGGGGTTGCTGAGCCATGGAGTCCGTTCAGGGATGGCCGGCGCAGTCATGCGCGGCGTGCCGGTGGGGGCGGGCGGGCGGCACGGGGTCGTAACCCGCGCCACCACCCAGCCAGGTGATGGGGTGACAGCGCAGAATGCGCCGGATGCCGAGCCACAGACCCTTGATGGCGCCATGGGTTTCGATCGCCTCCAGCGCATAGCGCGAACAGGTCGGCTCGAACCGGCAGGCCTGCGGCAGCCATGGCGAGATGACGTATTTGTAGGCGCGGATCGGAGCCGAGGCGATCGCCCGCGTCCAGCGGCGCATCGTCGTGGTCTTGGCCGCGTCAGGCATCGCTTGGCCCGTGTGAGTCCGTCAGGGGTGCGGGAGGTCGGGGCGCGGCTTTCGCGCCTTTGGCCGCGCGCCTTCCGGCTTCGGCCAGCGCTTCTTTAAGGTCCGCCAGCAGCGAAGGGAAGGGGGCCGCGAGCGCCGCCTGCCGCCCGACGATCACATAGTCAGCGCCCGCGGCGCCCGCTTCGGGCAGGACGGCCGCGGCGGCGGCGCGGAAACGGCGGCGGATGCGGTTGCGCGCGACGGCGTTGCCTTCCTTCTTGGTCACCGTGAAGCCGATCCCGATCGCCGCGTCGCCGTCGCGCCGGTCGCGGCGCTGCAGCGAGAGGCAGGGCTTGTGGGCGCGCACGCCCTTGGCGGTTTCCAGGAACTGGCTGCGCTTCGTCAGCTGGCGCAAAACGCAGAAACCGGCCCTGCGGCCGGTTTCCTGAGGCGTGACGTCGTCGGTCATGGCGAGACGGGCTTAAAGACCCGTCGAACCCCGATTAGGCCGACAGGCGCTTGCGGCCGTGGGCGCGGCGCTTCGCCAGGACCTTGCGGCCGCCGACGGTCGCGGAACGGGTACGGAAACCGTGACGGCGCTTGCGCACGATTTTCGAGGGCTGATAGGTGCGCTTCATCTCGGTGACTCACTCTAGTTGGCCTCGAAAGTCGCGGATTTCCGCGCCTCTGAGAAGGCCGTCCTTGCAAAAGAGGCGTGTCGATACGGGAACGGCATCGCCAAGTCAACACTTGGAGCACTAACAGCCGCCAGAGGCGGTATTTGCCTCGATCACCTGCACGACGGCGGAGGCTTTTGCCACGAGGTCCGCGGCGGTCGTCTCGTCGAGCGTCAATGCTTCCATGCGGTCGCGGAGGATCGGCGATGCGTAGAAATCGAAAACTGTGGAATTGCCCGGCGATTTCCAAAACGCAGTTATCCAGATGCTCTCTCGCCCGGGCACGCGCCCGTCGCACCAGTCACGCCATAGTTTCCGCGCCAGAACCTCGTCGGGAGTGGCTGCGACCTGCTCCAGCAGGGCGGGCACGGGCCAGCCCGCCAGAGCGAACATGCACAGCACATCGTCCAGAGGATCTTTGCCCTCTTCAATGTTGCGGCGCAGATACCGGCGCTGAAAGGCGTCGAGAATCTGCCATTCCCTCGCCGACCATTTTTCAGCGTTGCCGGTGTCGAAGCGCTCTAGGCTGACCTCAAGCCCTACGGCGGCGATATCCTCGCCGGATGCTAGAATTTCGAGAATGCGGGGCAGAAGGTAGACCCAGGTTTCCCGCGGCACGCCGCCGGTGTCGTAAGCGGCAAAATACCAGTCTCGAACATAGTGCAGCGGCAGCTCAGCAATGGGTGGGTTGAAGAAATCAGCTCTGATCTTATCGCCCATGCAGCAGCCTCGCTCGCAAACGCCGATGCGCGCAGGCTTGGGATTGGCGAAGACACGATAGGCGTCTTCAATCAGGGCGAAAAACGGATGACCAGGTGCCAGTTTTGCTTTGAGTGGTTTTGATGGTTTTGGGACCATTGGGCTGCCGCGTTTGGTCAATTGCCGGTGTGAGGTCATCTTATTCGCAATGGTCTTCAAGCCTATGCGCCGTTGATCTTGCGGATCGTAGGCCGTGACCGCCTTGAGTTCGCCCCGATTGGCACGAAGGATCGGGAGCCACTGAGGAGACGACCATGCGTTTCAAGCCCATTTTCGCCCTGTGCGCCGCCTTGGCGTTCGCTGGCCCCGCTTTCGCGGACGCCATCCCCATGCCGATGGAGCTGACCGCCGAGCAGGATCTGCTGATCGGCGTCTGGCAGGAGCAGGACGCGCCGGAGGGCCGCGCCATGGGCCACGGCTTCCAGCTGCGCACGATCGCCTTCGGCAATAGCGATCTGACCGTGCTGACCTTCGGCGGCATCTCCTATTCCAAGGACTACAATACCTCTGCGATGCGCGGGACCTGGACCGCCAAGCGGGTCGACGACAAAACGCTCAAGATCACGCTCGACCAGGGCGAGGGCCGGGCAACGGAACTGACACTGGTGTTCGACGGCCATGACAGTTTCACGCTGGAGGATTCGGAACGCAGCTATCTGGGGCCGTCCGCTTTCCGCCGCTTCGTGCCGCCGAAATAGCGGGGCGCCTGGCGTCTTACATCCGTCACGGCGGCGGACTATCTAGGCGCCATGAACATCATGACCACCGGCCCGCATTTCGAGGGCATCCACAATTTCCGCGATTTCGGCGGCTATGCCGTGCCCGGCGGCCGGGTCCGCACCGGCAAGCTCTATCGCTCCGCCCATTATGCGACGGCGACGGACGAGGATCTCGCGACCTTCGCTGATCTCGGCATGTCCGCCATCGTCGATCTGCGCCGTCCCGCCGAACGCGCGCGTTTCGTGACGCGGCGCGCCGAGAGCTGCGGGGCACGGATGATCGCCTATGGCGCGCCGTCCGACGAGATCGAGCCGCCGCATCTCGGCACGCTCGGCGATCCCGGCATCACCGAGGCGATCATTTCGGAGCGCATGGTCGAGGTCTATCGCGGCCTCGCGCACGAGCCGGGCCACCTTCAGGTGTTCGGCGAGGCCTTTCAGGCGCTGGCCGAGGCCGAGGGGCCGATCGTCGTCCATTGCCATGCCGGCAAGGATCGCACGGGGCTCATCGTCGCCTTCATCCAGCACACGTTGGGTGTTTCGGCGGACGACATTCTGGCGGACTACCTCAAAACCAATACGGCGAGCCGGATCGACGATCGCCTGCCGGAAATCGCGCGCACCTTCCGCGAGGTGAACGGCCATGACGCGCCGCTGAACCTGCTGCGCCACGTCTACCGGGTGGAGGAGGCCTATCTCCGCACCGCCTATCAGGCGATCGCGGAGGCCGACGGCTCACTCGACGCCTATATCGAGAATCGCCTCGGCGTCACGCCGGCGCTGAAGGCGCGCCTGCGTGAACGCCTAATCGAAACGGTCTAGCGGGCGCCGCCGGCGAGGAAGTCCATCTTGCCGACATCCACGCCGTTGTGGCGCAGGATGTCGTAGGCCGTGACCGCGTGGAAGAACGCGTTGGGCAGGGCGAAGGTCTGCAGATAATCGAGGCCGCTGAACTTCAGCTCCGAGGACGGCGTCTTCATGACGACTTCGCGGCTTTCGGCGCCGTCGAACTTGGCGGCGTCGAGGCCCTTCAGGAAGGCGATCGTCTTGTCGATGCGGGCGTAAAGCTCGGCGAAGGTCGCTTCGGTGTCGGCATAGGACGGGACATCGACGCCGGCGAGACGGGCGCCCGCGCCCTTGGTCGAATCCGAGACCATCTGCACCTGGCGCAGCAGCGGCAGCATGTCGAGCGCGAGACGGGCATTCAGCAGCGCGGACGGGTCCACTTTCCGGGCTTCGGCATGGGCTTCGCCCTTGGCCAGCACGTGTCTGAGATTGGTCAGCAGGCGCACGAGGACCGGGATGGCGGCCTGGTGCATGGAAATCGTCATGGTGTGTCTCCCCTTTATGCTCCGCATCTGGGGATCGGGCGTGGATTAACCAACCAAAATATAATTACACCATCTTGAAACTTTATTAGTGTATTACGAAATATCCTAACAACCAGCGATAACGCTTACAGGCGCGGGCAAGGGCCCGTGTCCTGCGATTTTCTTCTAAGGACTCCCAGTACCCATGTTCTCTCACTTCGATACGCTTTTCACCCGCATGAATGCCAATCTCGACCGCTTTGCGATCGTACCTCTGGCCTTTGTCGCCATTCTCGGTCTCGCCGTCGTTGCGGCCTTCGCGCTCGAAACCGATACCGCCACGCGCGCCGCGGCGGCCCTGCTCCAGCTCGACGGCTGATCACATCGCGCACGGGCGTGACAAGCGCTGCTCGTCCGCCGCATCGTGATTTCCGGTGTGATCTAGCGCACAGAGCGCGGTCCGGGGCAGGCGTACATCGCCGCCACCCAATGAGGACCACCGCCATGTTTGCCTGGATCAACCACGTCAACGATCAGATCAACAGCCGCCTCGATGCGCTGGCTGTGCTGCCGCTCGCCTTCGTCGCCGTGCTCGGTTTCTTCGTGCTCGCCACCGTCGCGTTCGAAAGCCCGGCGGGCACGCTGGCCGCTTCGCACGTCGCCCGTTTCGAGGGCTAGAGCGGCCGTCGCGATTTGAAGGCCGCGGCCAGCGTGCCTTCGTCGAGATAGCCGAGCTCGCCGCCGATCGGCACGCCATGGCCGAGGCGCGTGACGTTCACGCCCGCGCCCAGCCGCTCGGTGATGTAATGCGCCGTCGCCTGGCCCTCGACGGTCGCCGACAGCGCCAGCACGACCTCGACGCCGGTCTTGCCCGTCATGCGGTCGATGAGGCTGGCGATGTTCAGCGCATCCGGCCCGCGGCCGTCGAGTGCCGACAGCGTGCCGCCCAGAACATGATAGCGGCCGCGATAGACGCCCGCCCGTTCCAGCGCCCAGACATCGCCGACATCCTCGACGACGCAGAGCAGATGGTCGTCGCGGCGCGGATCGGTGCAGAGACCGCACGGGTCGGTCGTGTCGATATGGCCGCAGGTCGAGCACACCTTGATCGCCGCCGCCGCTTCACGAAGCGCGGTGCTGAGCGGATCGAGCAAGGTCTCGCGCTTCTTGATCAGCGCCAGCGCCGCGCGCCTGGCCGAACGCGGTCCGAGCCCCGGCAGCTTGCCGAGCGCCTGGACGAGACGTTCGATCTCGGGCCCTGAGAGGGCGGCCTTCATCCGGAAATCAGAACGGCATCTTGAAGCCGGGCGGCAGTGCCAGGCCGGACGTCATCTTCTGCATTTCCTCGTTCATCTTCTGGTCGAGCTTCGCTTTCGCGGCGGCGTGCGCGGCCATGATGAGGTCTTCCAGGATCTCGCCCTCGTCGGCCTTCAGCAACGACTTGTCGACGACGAGGCGCTTCATCGCGCCCTTGTTGTGCAGGGTGACGACGACAAGGCCGCCGCCGCTGACGCCGTCGGCTTCCAGCGTCTCGACCCGGGCCTGAGCGCCGGCGAGCTTTTCCTGCATCGCCGCGGCCTGCTGCATCAGCTCTTCGATTTTCATGCGTCTTCCATCATGTCGGGGTCGCCGTCGGGCGCCTCTACGGTTTCGGGATCGGTGACGTCGATGATCTTCGCCCCCGGGAAGGTCTCCAGCGCCGCCTTGACCAGCGGGTGCTGCGAGATCGTGTTCAAGGTGGTTTCGCGGGCCGTCTCACGCGCTTCAGAGACGCTGGGCACGCCGCCGCTTTCGCGGAGATCAAAGAACCAGGTCTTGCCGGTCCAGGTCTTGAGCCGGTCTTGCAGGCCCGAAACGATTTCCTTGGTGTTCGCGCCCGGCGCGAAGGCGGCCGCGATGCGTCCATCGGCGAAGCTGACGAGACGGACGGATTTCTCGACCTTGGCCTTGAGGATGAGGTCGTCTTCTTCCTCAAGCCGTTTCAGCAGCGCTTCGAAGCTGGGGATGGAAGCGGCGGTCGGCTGCGCCTCCGGCTGAGGCCGGGCTTCGTTGCGGGCTGGCGCGCCGCGCCCGTCGGCCGTCGCGCGCGCGCCGCCGGACGGCGGCGGAGCGGCATTGCGCGGCGCAGCAGACGAGCCGGCGCCGTTCTTCTCGATATCGGCGACGAGGCGGTCGAGCGGCGGCAGGTCGGCGGCGAAGCAGAGCCGCGCGATCGCCATTTCCGCCGCCTGGATCGCGAGCGGCGCATCGCGGGTCTCGCCCAGCGATTTCAGCAGCAGCGTCCAGGCGCGGGTCAGCGTCTGCATGGTGAGACGGGCGGCAATGGCGAGACCCTGGTCGCGCTCGGCAGGCGAGGCGGAGGCGTCCTTCGCCGCTTCCGGCGCGATCTTGAGCCGCGTCAGCCAGTGCGTCAGCTCCAGCATGTCCTGCAGCACGGCGATGGGATCAGCGCCGGCATCGTACTGGCTGCGCAGTTCCGTGAGGGCGGCGGTCGCGTCGCCCTTCATGGTGAGATCGTAGAGATCGAGCACCCGCCCGCGATCGGCGAGGCCGAGCATGGCGCGCACCGTCTCGGAAGTGGGCGGCGCGCCGTCTTCGGCGAGGGCCAAGGCCTGGTCGAGAATCGAGAGCGCGTCGCGGGCCGAGCCTTCCGCGGCGCGCGCGACGATGGCGAGCGCGTCGTCAGGCACGTCGAAACCTTCCTCGGTCGCGATGCCTTTCAGATGCGCGATCAGCGCTTCGGAGGAAATGCGGCGAAGATCGAAGCGCTGGCAGCGCGACAGCACGGTCACGGGGACCTTGCGGATCTCGGTCGTCGCGAAGATGAACTTCACATGCGGGGGCGGCTCTTCCAGCGTCTTCAACAACCCGTTGAAGGCGTTCTTCGAGAGCATGTGGACTTCGTCGATGATGTAGACCTTGTAGCGCGCCTCGGCGGGCAGGTAGCGCGTGCCGTCGATGATCTCGCGGATGTCGTCGATGCCGGTGCGGCTGGCGGCGTCCATCTCGAAGACGTCGGGATGGCGCGACTCGGTGATGGCGAGGCAGGGGCCGCAGACGCCGCAGGGCTGGATGGTCGGCTCGGTCCGCTTGCCGTCGGCGCCGATGCAGTTGAGCGCGCGGGCGACGATGCGGGCGGTGGTGGTTTTGCCGACGCCGCGGACGCCCGTCAGCATGAAGGCGTGGGCGATGCGCTTGGACGCGAAGGCGTTGCCGAGCGTGCGCACCATCGCATCCTGACCGATCAGGCTGTCGAAGGTCTGCGGGCGGTATTTGCGCGCGAGGACGCGGTAGGCCTCGGCGCTGCGCTGGGGTGGGGCGTCGAGCCCGAGGAGCGACGGTTCGTCCGTCATGCGCCGCGTCGCGCCTCTATCCTGCGAGGGAGGGAATACGGGTGGGAGGCTGACATGACCCGAGAAGAACTCGTTACGGCTGCTTCCTTCCGGACCTGACCGGGTTGGCGAGGATCACGTCCGCGCCAACCTCCCGAGGGGAGTATATCAGAACCGGGTGGCCTCTCCGCAAGTCTTGCCTTGCCCATCTTGCACGACGCGGGGGGCCGTGTGATTTCTCGGCGCATGGCATTTACCTTCGACAATCCCAATACCTTCGCCAACTACCCGCTCGACCGGGCGTCACAGCTCAGGGCCGATGCGGCCGGGCTGGCGAAAATGGCGGCCGATCCGAACGGCTTCATCATCCCGTTCTGGAAATTGCGGCCCTTCGTCGTGAAGGGGCCGAAAGGCAAGGAAGCCGGATTTCTGGCGCCGGGACTGGCGGAAGCACAGCGCACGCCGGGCTCGCCCCTGGTGTTTCTGGGGCTGGATAAAAAGCAGCGGCCCTATTTTGCCGTGGACATCACGGCCGCGCGGGACCCGGAGAATAACGGACCGCTGGCGGGGATGGGCGTGTTCGAGGACCTGCGCGGCCTCGCGCTGCAGATCGATGCCGGCGATGCGGCGATTCTGGGCACCGCGCGCTCGATCCTCGACTGGCACGAAAATCACCTGTTCTGCTCCAAATGCGGGCAGGCGACGGAGGCGGCCGATGGCGGTTTCCGGCGCGTCTGCGGCGCCTGCAAGGCCGAGCATTTCCCGCGCGTGAACCCGGTCTCGATCATGCTCGCGACCTCCGGCGACAAATGCCTGGTCGGGCGCTCCAAGCAATTCCCGCAGGGCATGTTCTCGGCCCTCGCCGGCTTCATCGAACCAGGCGAGACCTTCGAGGAGGCGGTCGCCCGCGAACTCTTCGAGGAAGCGGGCGTCAAGGTGAAGTCGGTCACCTATTACTCCTGCCAGCCCTGGCCCTGGCCCTCGCAGCTCATGGTCGGCTGCTACGCCGAGGCCGAGAGCGAGGACATCAATATCGACAATGACGAGATCGCCGAGGCGCGCTGGATCGACAAGGAAACCATGCGCGCGACGCTGGCGGGCAAGGGGCCGGAAGGCTTCTGGATTCCCCCCAAGCTCGCCATCGCGCACCAGCTCATCCGCGCCTGGGCGGAGACGGACTAACACCGCATTTCCGCCAAGCGGGGTAGAATTGTTCCGGGATTTTTTTTGGGGGTGTACCCCCTCCCCCTCAGAGCAGCGCGCTGGCCCAGCTTTCTGCTTCCGTCATTCGCTCCAAAGAATATCCCTCCCATCGGCTCGATGAGAGGGATATAGGAATTTAGTCAGATCGTCAAGCTGCGCGGTTAGCGCTTCGGCACGCCATCGACCTTGACGGAGACGCCTTCCGCCGTGCCGGCGGTGCCGACCAGCGTGTAGACAATGCCGGCGCCTTCGAACGCCTTGGTCGTCGTTGCCGTGATGTTGGCGTAGCAGACGCGCGTATTGGTCGCCGCGTCATAGCTGTCCTCGACGATATCCGAGAGCGTGATGCCCTCGGCAAGCGCCGCGAGAACCGCTTCATCGCCAGGCGCGGCTTCCGCTTCCGCCGAGAGTTTCGCTGCGTTGACCTTGACCACCGGCAGCAGGGGTTCCTCGTTGCAGGGCGGGGCATCCGCCAAGGCCGAGGCCGAGAACAGGCCGGCCAGCACGGCGGCCGATGCGAAACGCAGTACGGTCATAAATCCTCCTTGCCTCCCCCCGGGGAGACGCGATGGCGCACCCTAGCCATGCCGTCGCCCGCCGCAAGTCGGACGAATTGTCCCGCCGTCGGCGCGTGGCCTGCGCCATTTCGTCCCGGAGCGGGGTTTGTCCCCCGTTCTCCCGACAGACGGAGCGCGCTGCGCGCGCCAGCCTCAGGACCCGATCCGGACGGCGAAACCGCTGCCGGGCGCCTTCTGAGGAGACCCGCATGCGCCACGCGCGACTGAGACTTGGCCTAGCTGCCGCAGCCCTATCCGCCCTGCTGGGGACGGCTCGCGCCGCGCAGCAAGACCCCATCGTCATGACCGGGACGGACGACTATGCCCGCACCGTCTCGGCGGTCTGCACCGTCATGACGCCGCGCGATCAGGCATCGGCGCTCGGCTATTTCCTGAAAGCCGCGGCGGTCGACAAGGCGCCGACCAAGGCGGCGACCGAGACCTTCTGCGGCGCGTTCAAGACGGCGCTGCCGCTGACCGCGGCCGAGGCGAACACCGTGCTGGACGCGACGGCCGCGGCCGGCGGTGCCCCGGCGCCGATGAAAAAGAAGAAGGACAAGGACAAACCGCCGCCACCCCCGCCGGCCGATGGCGGTGGCCGCTATTTCCACATCAAGGTGAAGATCTTCGGCATCGAGTTCGAACTCGAGCGCGGCGAGAAGCAGACCGCCTCGTCGTCCTCGTCTTCGTCGAGTGACGACGATGACGACGGCAACGACACCGCCGGCGAGGGCGGCGATCGCACCGGCGGCACGCCGCCCTTCAATCCGCGCTCATCCTAGGGAGTACCGCTATGCGTCATTTCATGCTGCTCGGCACGCTCTGCGCCGCCGCCGTCCTCACCGCACCGCCCGCTTCGGCCGGCTGCAACATCAATCTGCGTGTCACCAATACCGGTCATGGGCCGCTGCAGATCGACCTCGAGCGCTCCGCCTCGAAGATCAAGCTGGGCGTCTGGGCGAACTACAAGGGCCGCATCACAGGCGTCGACAACAGCCAGAAGACGCTGCTGATCGAGGCGGGCGATGTTTTCGCCGGGACGCTCCAGACCGATTTCGACTGTTCGACCAAGCGGCGTTTCCGCTGGGCACTGGCCTGCGGCGAGCTCGATCGCACCGGCGCCTTCGTGCCCGCGGTGGAATGGGAGGACTATTCGCCGAGCGATGACGGCTGGACCGAGAATCGCTCGGTCGCGATCGAGAAGTCGCGCTGCCTCGCGGACTACTGACGCGGCTCAGGCATACATCGCAACGAACAGGCCCGCGGCGGGCGAACTCGCCTTGATGCCGCGGTCCATGTCCTCGATCGCCTTGCCGACCTCTTTCAGCGTCGTCTCGGTCTCGTCGATCGCGTCCTTGGTCTTGTCGTCTGGCTTGGCGAAGGTGAGCTTGAGCCTCGCCTTTTCAAGCTCCTCGCGGATCGTCTTTGCGATCCCCTTGGCGTATTTCAGGACGTCCATGTCGCCCGCCGCTTCCGAGCCGGAGACCTGCTCCTTCATCTGCTCGTAGACGTCCTTGGGCGGCGCGCCGGGTTCGGCCGGGGCGGGGGCGTTGAGCGAGGTCTGCCAGCCCGCCGCCGAGCCGCCGGCCTGGGCATAGGCTTTCAGCGCCGCCTTCAACTCCTTGGCGATCTGCGCGAGCTGCTTGGCCATGAATTCGGGATTGTCGGCCCCGGCCTTCTTCAGTTCGCGCAGCCGGTCGAGGATCTGCAGGATGCGCGCCTTGGCCTCGGCCTTGGCGGCCTGACGGCGCTCCTTGGCGGGATCGGCGGCGGCCGCGTCTTCCGCGTCCTTCGTTTCGACCGTCTTGGTCTCGGCCGGTTTGGACGGGGTGGAGGCCGCAGGCGTCTCGCGCGCGGACGCATCCCGCGTCGCCGGGGGCATGTAGGCGGTCGCCGACGGGCGGGCCGTCGTCAGGGGCATCAAGGTCATTCTGGCCGGCCTTCAGCGTTCTGCTGACGCCAGGCTAGGACAGAATGCTTAAGTTCGGCTTGACGACGCTCCGACCGCGCCGGCCGCCGCCACCGCGCGCAGGGCATGGGCCGGATAGACGCCCAGAATTTGCGACTGGCTGGAGAAGAACTGGAGTTCCTCCAGCGCCAGGCGCACGGGGCGGTCTTCGGGATGGCCCTCGATCTCGGCATAGAACTGGGTCGCCGTGAACGTGCCGCCGACCTGATAGCTTTCCAGCTTGGTCATGTTGACCCCATTGGTCGCGAAGCCGCCCATCGCCTTGTAGAGCGCGGCGGGGACGTTGCGGACGCGGAAGACGAGGCTGGTCATCACGGTCGCGTCGCCATGGGGCGCCGGTTCCTCGGCGGTGCGCGACATGATGAGGAAGCGCGTCATGTTGTGCGGCTCGTCCTCGACATCGCGCCGCAGCACCTCAAGCCCATAGAGCTCACCGGCCAGCGCCGAGGCGACGGCGGCGACCGTGGGATCGTTCAGTTCGGCGACATGACGCGCAGAGCCCGCAGTGTCGTGCCATTCCTGCGCGTGCAGCTTCAGCTCGCGGATCAGCTTGCGGCACTGACCGAGCGCCGGACCCTGGCTGAAGATCGTGCGCACGCCGTCAACCGGCGCGCCTTTCAGCCCGAGGAGCTGGAGGTTGATGCGGAGGAAATGCTCGCCGACGATATGCAACCCGGCATCGGGCAGCAGGTGATGGATGTCGGCGATCCGGCCATGCAGCGCATTCTCGATCGGAATGATGCAGAGATCGGTGGCGCCGGAGCGCACCGCCTCGATCGCATCCTCGAAGGTTTCCTGCGGCACGGCCTCGGCATGCGGCACGGCCTCGCGGGCGGCCTGGTTGCCGAAGGCACCGGCCTCGCCCTGGAAGGCGACGCGTTTGGCTTGGGCAATCAGCGAGGTCATGGCGTTTCCGATGTAAGGGCCGCACGGGCCTTGGCGAGATCTTCAGGCGTATCGACGCCCAGCGGGACACCGCCGACGCGGGCGACGGCGATGGTCATGCCGGCTTCGAGCGCGCGAAGCTGTTCCAGCTTTTCGCGTTTCTCGAGCGGCGAGGGCGGCAGGGCGACAAAGCGCTCCAGCGCTTCGCGGCGATAGGCGTAGATGCCGATATGATGAAGCAGTTCGCCTGCGCCGGACGGGGCGCTCGCGCGGGTGAAATAGAGCGCGCGGCCGCGGGTTTCATCGGCATTCCAGGCGACGACGGCCTTCACGACATTCGGATTGTCGCGGTCTTCGGGCGCCGTGGGGGCAACCAGGGTCGCGATATCGGCGTCCATTTCGAACAGCGTAGCGGCGACGTCGCGAATCGCCTGGGGATCGAGGGTGGGGAGATCGCCCTGGAGGTTTATGACGGCATCATGCAACCGCTCCGGATCGAGCTGGGCAAGCGCCTCGGCGATGCGGTCGGAGCCGGAGGGGTGGTCCGGATCGGTGAGGACGGCCTCGCCCCCGGCCGCCCGCACGGCCGCGGCGATTTCCGGCTCGGCACAGGCGACCGCGACCCGCTCAAACCCGGCTTCCCGGGCCCGATCCAGCACCTGCACGATCATCGGCTTGCCCGCGATGTCGGCCAGCGGCTTGCCCGGCAGGCGGGTCGACGCCATGCGGGCGGGAATGAGGACAATCGGACGTAACGGCAAGCTGATTTTCCCCAAATCCGCAGGGCGGACATAAATTCCCCATCGCGCATGCGGACTCTTCCGCCCGCGCGGGCGACGGGTTATAGGATCGCCGCCGCGTCGGGGTCAAAGCGCGCTGGCGTAAAGCGCGTGGTTGCCGTCCACGCATCGTGCGGAGTGGGGCATGGATTCCTTCGAGTGGAATAAGATCTTTATGGGGCTCGGTTTCTCGGCCCTTGCCGTCTTCGGCATCAACGAGTTGACCAAGGCGCTGTACGACGTCGAGAAGCCCGCGGAAGTGGGCTATGTCGTCGAAGGCGTCGAGGTCGCCGATGCCGGGCCTGGCACCGATGCGGGCGCGCCGGTCGCGCTGCCGGATTTCGGCACCGTCCTGGCCGCCGCCGACGTCGCGGCGGGCGAGAAGGTCGCCGCCAAGTGCGCCCAGTGCCACACCTGGGACAAGGGCGGCCCCAACAAGGTCGGCCCCAATCTCTATGGTGTCGTCGGCAATCATCACGCCCATCTCGGCGATGCGTTCGGCTATTCCGCCGCCATGAAGGCGAAGTCGGGCGATATCTGGGATTACGCCGCGCTCTATCAGTTCATCGAATCGCCGGCCAAGGTCATCAAGGGCACCAAGATGGCCTTTGCCGGCCTGAAGAAGTCCGAAGACCGCATCAACCTGATCGCCTTCCTGCGGACGCAGGCCGACTCGCCCTTCCCGCTGCCGGCCCCGGCGCCCGCCGGCGCCGCGCCGGCCGAAGGTGCTGCTGCTCCGGCCCCGCCCACCGAAGGCGGCGCGACCCCTGCCGCTCCGGCCCCGGCCGAAGGTGGTGCGGCCCCCGCGCCTGCCGAGGGTACGCCCGCTGCGCCTGCCACGGCTCCGGCCGAAGGGACGGCCACGCCTGCCGAAACGCCGCCGGGAACCGAACCCGCGCCCGCCGAGCCCGCGCCCGAGCCCGAGCCGGCCGTCGGTTCGCCGCCCCCGCCCCCTGCTCCGGCTGCGCCTCCGGGCGACGCTGAGCCCGGCCGGGTCGATGCCAATCCGCCGACCGATGAAGGCGCGACGGCTGCGCCTGCCGGCGACCAGCCCGCCAAGCCACCGACGCATTAAGCGTCGCTGATCAGGGCTTGAGATCACGGTAGGCGGGGATCCCGCCTACCGTTTTTGCTTCATAGACCCCCCGCGCCAGGGCGCGGGCGGCGCAATCCGCCGCCAGCATGCCGATGCGCGAGACGAGCAGCGGCCGCGGCGTCTCCGGCGCGTCCCATGACCCCATCGCCAGCGCGAAGATCACATCGCCGTCGGTCGCGGTGTGGATCGGGCGGCAGGCCCGGGCATAGCCGTCCTGCGCCATGATCGCGACGCGCTTTGCCTCCGCGGGGGTCAGCGCCGCATTGGTTGCGACGACGCCGATCGTCGTATTGGTGCGGCCGAGCGTCGGGTTCTTGGTGTCGGAAGGCCAGTCCGGCGCCGCGCGGTAGTCCGTGGGCGGCGCCTGATGCCCGAGTTCGCCGTCCAGCTCGAACGGCCAAGCCCAGAGCGTGGTCGTCCCCGGCATGACCGGCGAGCCGAACGGATTGGCGGCAACGAGCGCGCCGACGATGAGGCCGTCATCGGTGATGATCGACGCGGAGCCTAGTCCGCCTTTATAAGCGCCGGCCTTGGCGCCCAACCCCGCGCCGGCATTGCCGAGGGCGAACCGGTCGGCGGCAGCGGCAAGCGCGGCGCGGCCAAGCCGGCGATAGGGCGGCTCGGCGCCCCACGCCTTGTCGCCGCCATTGGCGAGATCAAAGAGAATGGCCGACGGCACGACCGGCGCAACCAGGCTGGAATTGGCGAGGCGGAAGCCGCGGCCCTCCGCGCCGAGTTGCGCGACCACCGCCCCGGCGGCGTCGAGCCCGTAGACCGAGCCGCCCGCGAGCACGACGGCATCGACGGCATCGACAAGGTTTTCGGGCGCCAGCGCATCGGTCTCGCGCGTGCCGGGCGCCCCGCCGCGGACATCGACGGCGGCGACCGCACGGCTACCGGGCACGATAACGGTGACGCCGGTGAAGGCGGCTGCGTCCTCGGCATTGCCGACGCGAAGGCCGGGGACGTCCGTGATGAGATTGTGCGGACCGGGGCGGGCGGTCATGCCGCCTCACCGGCGCCGAGCGCGAGCAGGCCGCGGAAGGTGACTTGCGGATCGGTAACCAGGCGAACGGGGATCGCCTCCATCAGCGCCTGATGCGCGCCCTTGGCGGTGAAGCGGCGGTGGAAGAGCGCGGTGTCGAACAGCGTGCCCCAGCGCGGCAGGATGCCGCCGGCGAGATAGACGCCGCCGCTCGCCCCGGCGATCAGCGCGATGTCGCCGGCAAAGCCGCCGAGCCAGCCCGTGAAGATCGCGACCGTTTCGCGCGCGATGGCGCAGGTCCCGGCCTCAGCCCGTTCGGCGATTTCGCCGGCGCTCGGCTTCGGCGTGGTGGCGACGCCGTCAAGCTCCGCCAGCGTTTCCCAGAGGATTTCGAGACCGAGGCCGGAAAGCACGTGTTCCGCCTTCACATGGCCGAAGCGGGCGACAAGCCGCGACAGTATGGCGCTCTCGCGATCATTCGTGGGCGAAAGGCCGGCATGGCCGCCTTCGCCCGGCAGCACGCGGTGCCGGCCTTCGCCCAGCGGCGCCAGCAGCGCGACGCCGAGCCCGGTCCCCGGGCCGATGACCGCGATCGCCCCGGCGGGATCGGCCGTGCCCGGCGCGATATCCGTAAGGCCTGCAGGGTCCAGATGGGGGGCGGCGGCGGCGAGCGCCGCGAAATCGTTGACCACCCTGACGCTCGAAAGCTGCAGGCCGGTCGCGACGTCATGCGGCGCGATGCGCCAGCGCGGCCCGTTGGTGAGGGTGATCTCGCCATGGCTGAGCGGCCCCGCCGCGGCGATGGCGGCATGGCTGGGCTTGCCGCCCGCGTCCTTCAGGAACTCGCGCGCGGCGTCGATGAAGGAGCGATAATGGCCGCTCTCGACGATCCGGACGGGACCGATGGTGGCGCCGTCGGCGAGCGCGAAACGCGTGAACGTGCCGCCGGCATCGGCGAGCAAAGTGAGCTCTGTCATAGCGCGCGCCTTACACCTTCGCGGGCCGGAAGCTGGAGGCGGAAGATCGTGCCCTGGGGCCCGGTGCGCAAGAGCGCAATCTCGCCGCCATGATTGCGTGCCAGTTCCCGCGCGATGGCGAGGCCGAGGCCCGTGCCGGCGACCTTGCCCGCGCCGCCGAACGGCTGAAAGAGATGCGGCAGCATCGCATTGGGAATGCCCGGCCCTTCGTCGGCGACATCGATGGTGGCGCCTGCCGGCGTGCAGGCCGCGGAAACGGTGAGACCGGCGGGCTTCTCGCAGGACTCGATCGCCTGGGCCGCGTTGCGCAGGAGGTTGAGCAGAATGCGATAGAGCTGCTCGCCGTCCGCCCAGACCGTGAGCTCGGCGGGCACCGCGTTCTCGAACCGGACCGGCGGGCGGTCGAGCGCACCCGCCGCGGCGGCGGCCTCCTGGACCAGAGCGTGGAGGGGAATGGTGTCCGGCAGAGGCGCCCGTTCGCCGGCCTTGCCGTAGGTCAGCGTGTCCGTCGCCAGCGCGATGGCGCGGTCGAGCGTGCGGATGAGGCGCGGCGCCATCAGTCGCACGGCTGGGTCCCGGCTGACCTCCAGCCGTTCGGAGGCGAGCTGCGCGCCACCCAGCATGTTGCGGAGGTCGTGGTTGATCTTGGCGACGGCAGCGCCCATCGCCGCGAGATGCGCGCTCTGGGTGAGGGACTGGCGGACCTGGCCCTGCATGGCCGCGAGCGCCTCTTCCGCATCGCCGATCTCGTCACGCCGGCCGCTGGGGACGAGGACCCGATCGGCGCTTTCGGGCGCCTCGCGGAAGGCGGTCATCGAACGGATCAGCCGCCGGATGGGCCGCACAAGCGCCAGATTGAGGGCGAGGAAGACCAGCGCGCCGGTCGCCATCGCGATGGCGAGGCCGATGAACAGCGTGCGCCAGGCAAAGGCGGCGAGCGCGGCGCGGATCGGCTGCTCCTCGGCGATGACTTCGATGAACTGGCCGCCGCCGAGCCGGGGCGTGTCGATGATGCGCACGATGCGGATGCCGTCGCCCCACAGGCATTCCAGCGCATCGCCGATGGCGGTGAAGAAGCCGTGATTGCGCAGGTCGTAGACCTTGGTGACCGGCCCCGGCATGTCGTCGGCGAGGAAGAGAAGACGCGCTTCATCGCGCTTCAACGCCACCGCTTTCACCCCTGCATTCGCCAGCAATTCCTCTCTAAGCCGCGGAGAAACCTGATTATTCTGCGTTTCCTCCAACGCCAAAACCGCCGTCTGCGCCGCCGCGATCCGGCTCAGCAGCAGGTCCTGATGCTGAGCGGCGACGATGGGGGCATAGATCGCGAGCTGCGCCGCGAGCGCAAAGAGCACGGTCAGCAGCAGCAGACGCCCGGACAGGGATCGCCCGAATCGCCAGCCGCCCGATGTGTCCGTTCCCGCCATCAATCCTTCCGCGCCCTGAGGCCGAGGACCATAGGCGACAACGCGATCAAGGCCAGCCCCACGCCGATGAGCGGTATGGGCCAGGCGAGCAGGATGTTGGCGCGCGCCGGCGCGCCGACGGCGAGCGCGGCGCCCTGCAGGGTAAGCAGCACCGTTCCGGGAAGGCTGCCGAGCGCCGTCGCGGCCAGAAAGGGGCGGAGGCGTGCACCGAGCGCCGCCGCGAGCAGGGTCACCGCGAAGGGCGCGAAGGGCAAGGCGAGCCGGGGGGCGAGCAGCCAGAGAAAGCCGTGCCGCTGCAGCGCCTGCTCCGCGCGGATCAGCCAGGGCGAAAAATTCCGCCGCAGCATCGGGCGGAGCGCCGCCCGCGCGGCCAGCATCAGGAGACCGGCCCCGGTGGTGGCGCCCAGCAAAGCGAGGCAGGCGCCGAGCGGCGCGCCGAACAGCGTTCCGCCGGCCATGGTGACGACCGCGCCGCCGGGCACGGCCAGCGTTGAGGCGGCGATCGCGGACCCCAGATAGGCGAAGGGGGCGAGCAACGAGTGGCCGTAGGCCCAATCGGCAAGGGCAACGGCGTCGGCCTGCAGCGCCTCCGGTGTCAGGCGGTGATCGCCTCCGGCCGCGAGAAAGGCTGCAAGGCCCAAGACCAGAAGGGCAAAGGGCAACGCCTCGCGCCAGCGCGCCAGTCCGTCCTCGATGGTGTCCGGAAGGCCGTTTTGCCGCGTGTTTGGCGGCGGGCCGTCGTCATAAGGGGGGTCTTGCGCGTCGCCCATCGTCCCCCGGGGTGCGCCGGACGGCTCGCGGCGTCAAGATGATCGCTGCCACGCGAAGCGGGCTTGCCTTTCCCGCCTCACCCCCTTAAACGCTGCACCCTTCGCGAACGGCCCCGGCCGTCCCGCGGCGCGCGCCCGTAGCTCAGCTGGATAGAGCACCAGACTACGAATCTGGGGGTCAGAGGTTCGAATCCTTTCGGGCGCGCCATTCTTCACCCGCATGAACGCGAGACGGCGACGGCGCACGAAGATGCGCCGGCCTCAGACTGAGACGATCGACGCGAGGCCGCGGGCCGACAGGATTTCGATCCAGTAGCCGTCGGGGTCCTTGATGAAGGCGAGGCCTTTCATGCGGCTGTCGTCGGGCGCTTCGCGAAGTCGACGCCCAGCGTACCGCTCATCACCGGGGCCTATGTCTTCCAGGTCGATCCACCGCGCACGCTGGCGATGCAGGTGCGGCTGAAATTCTGATCGACCCGGCGGCCGTTTCCGGCGGCGCCTGTTTCGGTGCCGCCGGGACTATCTTACGGAATGTCGTCGCCTAGTATCGGCCGGATGAGCCAGATACCGCGCCCGCTTTCCCCGCATCGCCGTACCTCGCGGTCGCCATGAACGGGCGGTTCCTCTTTGCCGCCATTGGCGCGATCCTTATCGCGGTTGTGGCTGCGTTGTGGTTTTCCGGTCTGTTCGGAAGCGACGTCGCAAGGGATGCCGTAACGCAGCCGGAAGCGCCCCCTGAGACAGTCAATCCAAGGCTTGTTCCGGTGGTCGAGGCCGCGCGGGCGGCAGCCGCGCAAGCCACCTCTGATGCCAACGCGGCCGATGCGGTCTCGGCGGCGACGGACAAGGTCGCGGCCAGCGCGGCGAAGTTCGCTGCTGACGGCAAGACCGCCGCCGAGGAAGCCGCCAAGATAGCCAAGAAAGCATGCAAGGCGCCGAGCGCGACCCTTGCCTGTGCCACTGCCGAGGACGGCACGCGCTATGAGGGCGCGCAGGCCTGCCGCACTGACGGCTGCGGCCCCGACGGCTTCGGGGTTTTCACCGATGAGAGGCGCGGGTGGGAGTCACAGGGCAAGTGGGAGAACTGGTCGCTGGTGCTCGGCTGCGACTCGATGAAGGGCGTCACCACCTATTGCGGACAGCAGGTCGCCTCGGCGTGGTCGGGCTTCGGCATCAGCTATAATTCCGAAGCCGCGGCGATCTCGGCCGAGTGGCTGGCCGGCGCGGGCAAGAACCCGATCCAGCTCGACTATCCCACCGGGTCGCGCATGCGCGGCGAGATGGCGGAGTACAAGCTGGACGGATTGGGCGTCTACGAACGATCCGACAAGCGCGTACTGCGCGGCCGCTGGCAGGCGGGCAAGTTGATCTCCGGCATCGTCGCCTATCCCGCGTCGGGCGACGTCGTGAGCGGCACGTTTCTGGACGGGAATGCGCAGTCGGGCTCCATCGCCTATCGCGACGGGCACCTGTTCGTCGGCGAGATCGAGGACGGCCCTGCGCTCGCCGAGGCAAAACCGAAGAGGGGTGTGCTCTACGCGCCGGACGGCAGTATCGCCGCGCAGGGCGCCTGGCGGGATGGCCTGCCGGTCGCGACGGATTGAGGCTGGTCGCCGCAACGGCGGACGTTTGCGCGCCCTCAATCACGAAACTTGACACGCAATGTAAAATTGGGTCCGACTAATTCCAGGCCGGAAACCGCACGCATGAATGCGGGCCGGCCTTGGGAGGATCGTTACGTGCGCTGTGAAGTTGTGACGCTGGAAGTAGCCGCGCGATGAGCGAGAGGGCGAATGTTGTGCGCGTGAAGCGCAAGGTCGAGGGCGCGGTTTCGGCGGCGGATTTCGAGATTGCCGCGAAGGATCTGGCGCCGCTCGCGGATGGCGACGTGCTCGTCCGCAATCTCTTCGTCAGCGTCGATCCCTATATGCGCCTGCCCCTGACGGGGCGGGCCGGGGTCAAGGCGCCGATCGGCATCGGCAGCGAAATGTCGGGTGCGGCCGTCGGAATCGTGGAGCAGTCGAGATCGCCGCGCCTTGCCGCAGGCGACACCGTGATGGGCCAGAGCGGCTGGTGCGATCGCGCCGTCGTGTCTGCGGCCGCGCTGCAGAAGCTGAATGTCGATGGCATCGAACCCAGCTGGTATCTGGGCATTCTCGGTCTCTCAGGCATCACCGCCTATGCCGGGATCGAGGAGGTCATCCAGCCGACCGCTTTGGAAACGCTGTTCGTCTCCTCGGCCGCGGGCGCCGTCGGCGTGCTGGCGGCGCAGCTCGCGAAACTGCGCGGTGCGCGTGTGATCGGCAGCGCAGGCTCGGATGAAAAATGCCGCTGGCTGGTTGGTGAAGTCGGGCTCGACGCTGCCGTCAATTATCGCTCCGAGGATCTCGGCGCCTTCCTCGCGCGCGAGTGCCCCAACGGGCTCGACTGTTATTTCGACAATGTCGGCGGCACGACGCTCGACGCCGCGCTGCGCGCGCTGCGCCCGCGCGGACGCATCGGTCTGTGCGGCGCGATGTCCCAGTACAACGACGACAACTATCGCGCCGGCCCGAGTGAGTTCTTCACCGTCATCGAAAAGGGCCTGACGATCACCGGCTTCAACGCCGGCATGTACGGCGCCAAGGCCGCCGCTTTCCTGCCGACCCTCGCCGCGCATCTGAAGGCCGGGAAGCTGATCTGGCATGAGGTCACTTTCGAGGGCATCGCCAATGTGCCCGATGCCTTTGCCTCGCTCTTCGACGGGCGCAGCATCGGCAAAGTCATCGTTCGGCTCTAGGTCGCGGGAAGAAGATGGCGTTCACCCATGTCCACAAGCCGATCACGATCGGCTCGGTCGAAATCAAGAACCGCGTCGTCCGCACAGCGCACAGCACCGCAATCGGCGGCGGCACGCTGAGCGACGATCTCGTCGCCTATCACGAAGCGCGCGCCAAGGGCGGCGTCGGGCTGTCGGTCCTGGAGGCGATGTCGGTGCATCCCTCGGCGCTCTCCACGCTGAACATGATCGACCCGACGCTCGCGGAGAAATATCCGCGGATGATCGAGCGCTTGCGGCCCTACGGCATGCGCATGTTCCAGCAGCTTTTCCATGCAGGCCATCACGGCCGCCAGCTCGACGGCTCGCCGCCCTGGGGCGCGTCCGATGTCGTCAGCTCGGAAAACGGCGTCGCGCCGGTCCCGATGACCAAGGCGATGATCGACACGCTGATCGGCGCCTACGCCAAGGCCGCGCAATCTGTCGCGCAGTGGGGCAGCGACGGCGTCGAGCTGCATGCCGGCCACGGCTTCCTGCCGCAGCAATTCCTTTCGACCTACGCCAACCGCCGCGACGACGATTACGGCGGTTCGTTCGAGAACCGCTCCCGCTTCATTGTTGAGATTCTCGCCGCGATCCGCGCGTCGGTGCCGCCGGGCTTCGTCGTCGGCATCCGCCTGTCGCCCGACCTGCTGGAAGGCGGCGTCACCGTCGAGGACAATCTCGCGCTGTCCAAGCGCATCGTTGCGGAGAAGCTGGTCGATTTCGTCAGCGTCTCCTCCGGTACCTTCCAGACCATGCACAAGATGATCGGCGGCATGCACGAGCCCGCCGGCTTCGAGATGGTGACGAGCGCGCCGATCACCACCGCGCTGGACGTCCCGACCATCGCCGTCGGCCGCGTCCGCACGCTTGAAGAAGCCGATCAGTTGATCCGTTCGGGCGAGGCGGACCTCGTCGGCATGGTGCGCGCCACCATCGCCGATCCCGATCTCGTCGCGAAATCGTTCGCCGGCCTGCCCGAACAGGTCCGCCCCTGCATCGGCTGTAACCAGGGCTGCATCGGGCAGTTGCTGGCGCCCCCCCATCGCATGGGCTGTGCGGTGAACCCCGCCGTCGGGTTCGAGCTGCGGCTCGGCGACGATCGGCTGGTGAAGGCCGAGACCCCGCAAAAGGTGCTGGTCGTCGGCGGCGGGCCTGCGGGCATGGAAGCGGCGCGCGTCGCCGCACTGCGCGGCCACAAGGTGATCCTCGCCGAGGCCGAGGCCAATCTCGGCGGCACGATCAAGCTCGCCGGCGCGGCGCCCAATCGCGGGGGGATCAAGGACATCATCGTCTGGATGCAGGACGAGATCTATCGCCTCGGCGTGGACGTGCGCCTCAACACCTATATGGAGGCCGCCGACATCGCGGCGGAGGCGCCTGACCACGTCATCGTCGCCTGCGGCTCGACCCCGCGCATGGACGGCGTCCAGGCCTCCAACCCCGGCGAGCCGGTGCGCGGCATGGAGCAGGGCCATGTCCTCTCTTCGCATGATCTCTTCCAGGCGACGGGTCGCGATTTCGGCCGCACCGCCGTGGTGATCGACGATCTCGGCCACTACGAAGCCATTGCCGCCGCCGAGCATCTGGTCGCCAAGGGTCTCGACGTCACCTTCGTCACGCGGCATCTCGCCTTCGGCCCACTGGTCGAGAGCGCGCTGATGACCGTGCCCGCGCTCCAGCGGCTCAGCCGCGGTGCGTTCACGGTGAAGACGCGCACCCGCGCCATAGCGATCGATCGCGACGGCGTGCTGATCGGCCCGACCTATGCGCCGGCCGGCAGCAACATGATTAGCAAGGTGCCGGCCGACACCGTGGTGTTCGTGTCCGCCAACCATGCCAATCGCGAGCTCTACAACGAGGCGCTCGCCGCCGGCACCAAGGCGCGCATCGCCGGCGACGCCAACGCGCCGCGCTTCCTGCCGACGGCGATCCGCGAGGGGCACCTTGCCGGCGCCGCGGTCTAGCGCGGGTTAGGGAGCGGCGGCGATGCTGACGCATATCGACAAGCCGACCCGTATCGCCGGCTGCGAGATCAAGAATCGTGTCGTCCGCACGGCCCATGCCACCGGACTTGGTCCGATGAATGACGATCTCATCCAGTACCACCTGTTGCGCGCGCAGGGTGGCGTTGGGCTTTCCATTCTCGAGATCCTCGCCGTCCATCCGACCAGCCCGGCCTCGCTCAACGCCTTCGATCCGAACCTGCCCAAGCGTTACGAGCGTCTGGTCGAGGCCGTGCGGCCGACCGGCATGCGGCTCTTCCAGCAGATCTGGCATGGCGGGCAGAATTCGCTGCCCATCGACGGCTCGCCGCCTTGGGGGCCCTCCGATATTCCTGGCAGCACGCAAGGCGTTCCGACCGTGCCCATGACGCAAGGCATGATCGATACGATCGTCGGGGCCTATGCGGATGCCGCCGCGAAATGCGTGGCGTGGGGCATTGACGGCGTCGAGATCCACTGCGCCCACGGCTATCTGCCCGCCCAGTTCCTGTCGCCCGCGACCAATAAGCGTCGCGACGCCTATGGCGGGGATTTCGCGGGCCGCGCGCGGTTCATGCTCGAGATCATGCGCGCCGTTCGCGCCGCGGTGCCGGCGGGCTACCCCGTCGGCGTCCGCGTCGCGCCCGATTTCACGGCGGGCGGCATCGGTTCGGACGAAGCGCGGGATGCGGCCTTGTTGCTTGAGGGCGAGGGGCTCATTGACTTCGTCGACATTTCAGCCGGCAATTATCAGAGCTTCCCCAAGATGATCGGCGGCATGCACGAGCCGGTCGGCTATGAGCTGCCCAGCAGTGCACCGGTCGCCAGGGCCGTGAAGTCCGTCACCATTGTGACCGGCCGCTTCCGCACATTGGAAGAGGCCGATCAGGTCGTGCGTGCGGGGGAGGCCGATCTCGTCGGCTTGACGCGCGCCCACATCGCCGATCCCGATCTCGTCAACAAGACCTTGTTAGGCAAAGTCGAGCAGATCCGCCCCTGCATCGCCTGCAACCAGGGCTGCGTCGGCAACCTCTTGGGGCCGACCCACCGCGTCGCGTGTGTCGTCAATCCCGGCGCGGGGCATGAGATGCGCATGGGCGACCATCGCGCGATGCCGGCAGAAAATCCGAAGTCTGTTCTCGTCGTCGGTGGCGGCGTCGCCGGCATGGAGGCTGCGCGGACGGCGGCGCTGAACGGCCACGCGGTGACGTTGGTTGAAGCACGTGCCCAACTCGGCGGGGCCGCGTCGCTCGCCAAGCGCGCGCCGACGCGTCACCAGATCGGCGATTTCGTGCAGTGGCTGGAAAGCGAGATCTATCGCCTCGGCGTCACCGTGCGGCTCAGCACGGCGATCGACGAGGAAGAGATCGCCGATCTGAAGCCCGATGCGGTCATCATCGCGACCGGCGCGACACCGCGCCTCGACGGCGTGCAGGCCTCCAATCCCGGCGAGCCCATCCAGGGTGTCACCCTCAGCCATGTCCTGTCCGCCAACGACCTGTTCGAATCCCCCAAGCGCGGCTGGGGCAAGACGGCCGTCGTCATCGACGATACCGGCCACTACGAAGCCATCGCCGCTGCCGAGCACCTGATCGGGCAGGGCCTCTCTGTGACCTATATTACCCGCCACACCAGCTTCGGCCCCGGTGTCGAAACCGCGCTGATGTCGGAACCCGCGCTACAGCGCCTCGGCGCCGGTGCCTTCCAGCTGCACCTACGCAGTCGCGCCATTGCGATCGATGCCGAAGGCGTCGTCTTCGGCCCGACCTATCTGCCGGTGCGCTCCAACCGCGTGCAACGCGCGCCCGCCGATATCGTCGTGCTCGTCACCGCGAACCGGCCCAACCGCGATCTCTATGACGCCCTTGAGGGCCGCGTTCCGCAGGTGTTCATCGCCGGCGATGCCAACGCGCCGCGCTATCTCGAAACGGCGGTCCGCGAAGGCCATCGCGCGGGCGCTTCGATCATTTAGGAGATACGGCGATGACCCTGGACGAGATCAGCGCTCATCTGGAAATCCAGCAGGTCCTCTATCGCTACTGCCGCGGCGTCGATCGCGGGGACGCGGAGATGATTGCCGGGGTCTACCACCCGGACGCAATCGACAATCACGGCGCCTGGAAAGGCAGGGGCATCGACTTCGGTGCCTATCTCGTGCCGGCCATGGACAAGGTTCCGCTCATCGGTCAGCACCACATTACCAACATTCTCATCGAGCTCTCGGGTGAGCACGCCGATGTTGAGAGCTACTTCGTCGCCTTCCATCCGGAAAATGCTGGCGACACTGCGCGCCTAGCACTTGTGGGTGGCCGCTATCTAGACCGTTTCGAGTTGAGGAATGGGGTGTGGCTGATTGCCGACCGTGTCGTCGTGCTCGACGTCACACGCGTTCTCGACCACATGAATGATTGGCCGGGTGCGGCTTACTTCCCGGCCGGCGGAAGGCGCGAGCGCGATCCTTCCGCCGCCACCGGAGTCGGCGCAGCCTAAGCGGCCGCTGCCGGCGCGTTCTGGATCGTCACCTGGTCGCCGGCGAGGCTGTCGTCGCGGATGATGTCGGCGACGACGCGCGCGATATCGTCGGGGCTGAGGACTTTCACCCGCTCCAGCGCCGGCTTCAGCCACGGCGCGTCATAGGGAACGATCGCGGTATCGGTGATCCCCGGGCAGATCGCCATCACGCGGATGTTGAACTTCTCCGCCAGCGGCAGGCACGAGCGCGTGAAGGCGAGGATGCCATGCTTCGAGGCCGAATAAGCGGGGTCCGCCGGCATCGTGCTGAATGCCGCGACCGACGAAGTGTTGATGATGACGCCCGGCTTGCCGCGCTTGCGCATCTGCTCGATGGCGATCCGCGTGCCCACCATCATCGCGATCAGGTTGATCTGGATGACGGCGATCATCTTAGACATCACCGTGTCGGGGAAATCGGGCTGCCCCGTCATGATGCCCGCATTGTTGTGCACGAAATCAAGCCCGCCCGTCGCGCTGTCGGCGCGCTCGAAGATGGAGATGACCTCATCGGGCTTGCTGAGATCGGCGCGCAGCCAGGTGGCCTTGGCTCCCTGCTGCTCCACCTCGGCGGCGAGCGACTTGAGGCCGGCTTCGTCGATATCGACCAGCACGATATGCGCCGCGCCGCTCGCCGCCAGCATCTTCACGGTGGCCCTGCCGATGCCTGCGCTCGCGCCGGTGACCAGAGCGGTCTTGCCCTTGATGTCCATCTCTTCTCTCCCTCTGCGCGGGCTTGTTCCAACGAGCGCCGCTTTGCCTGTTACTCGACAATATTAGCAGACGTTCTACTTTATCCAACTGCGGCCAGAAAATTTCGGCGACCGCTCAAACTAAAAAGTGCAACGCCTTGCAGTAAGCTTGACAGCGCTAGCACGACACGATTGTATCACATGGTGCGCTTTTCGAGGACGTAAGATTCTCGGGGGTGGCGACGCTTGCGACAGGGCAGGCGGGGAAACGGCTTGGGACACGGCGCTGCGGCGCCGAGGGGAGGAACTATGCCCAAAAATCTGATCAGCGCGCGGCGTCTCTTTTGGGGAAGCTGCGCCATGGCGGCTGCCTTGGCGATGCCGGCCTACGCACAGGAAGAAGCCGCAGCTGCCGCGGCCGACGCCGCCACGGATGCTGGATCCGAAGAAGTCGTCGTCACCGCGCGCCGCCGCGAGGAACGTCTGATCGACGTTCCGGTCGCCGCAAGCGCGCTGGGCACGAAGGCGGTCGAAAAATACAACTCCACCGATCTTGCCACCGTCGCGCGGGAAGTACCCGGCGTGACCTTGTCGAGGACCGGCGGCGGCGGCAATGGCGGCGCACTGTCGATCCGCGGCGTCGGCAATCTCGCGACGGACTACGGCAACGAACAGCCGGTCGCCATCAACCTCGACGGCGTTCAGATTACACGCGGCCGCATCGCCACGGTCGGCCTGTTCGACGTGCAGCAGGTGGAAATCCTGAAAGGCCCGCAGGCGCTGTTCTTCGGCAAGAACAGCCCGGCAGGCGTCGTCTCGGTCATCTCCCAAGGACCGGGCAAGGAGTATGGCGGGTATCTCAAGGGGTCCTACGAGTTCGAGACCTCGACGCCGCAAATCGAAGGCGCGGTCGATATTCCGCTGAGCGATGTTCTCGCATTGCGCATCGCCGGCCGCTGGTCGGAAATGTATGACGGTTATATCACCAACGCCGCTAAGCCGCTGGCCAATCCGTTCGACTACAATCCCGCGACGGGCACGCGCAGCTTCATCAATCCGGGTGCGGATCACAGCGAAGGCCCCAACACGCGGACCGTTGTCGGGCGCGTGACGCTCGCCTACCAGCCGAGCGAAGATCTCAGCATCACGCTGAAACTGTTCGGCTCGCGCGAGAAAGACAATGGCGGCTATGGCTACAGCGAAGTCGTCCAGTGCGGCATCCCGCCGTCGCCCAGCGTCGTGCTCGGCCCGCCGGTCGGCGATCCCTATGGCGATTGCATCGCTAACAACCGGATATCCAACGGCGCCGCGCCGGCCGAGATCACCCGAGCGTTCAAATACGGGCCGGCCGACGGCAAGGCGTTCAATGAAACGACCAACGCGGTTGCCAGCCTGACCATCAACTACGATGTCGGCGACATTTCGCTGACCTCGGTATCGGGACTCTACTACTCCAAGAACGACGCGTTCGATAACTACGAAGGCACGGTCTACGGCCAGGCGATCGACGCGCAGCGCGAAGAGAACCGCCAGTATACCCAGGAGTTCCGCGCCGTTTCGAACTATGAAGGGCCGTTCAACTTCACCGTCGGCGCATACTACCAGCGCGACAACCGCGCCTGGCGCAACACCGACAAGATCCTGCCCTTCACCGCGGCCAACAACTACCTGACCCCGGCGCAGGCGCTGCTTGCCGTCGATCCCACGCGCAACGTGGCCGACTATATTGGTATCTCCAACACGGCGATCTTCACGGCTAAGAACTACGCCACCGTCTACTCGGCGTTCGCACAGGGCCGCTACAAGATCACCGACGCCCTCGAACTCTCGGCCGGTGCGCGCTGGACGAAGGAAGAGAAGGAAACGGATATCGGCGCTGAGATGAACGAGTATGCGCCGTTCGCCGCGCCCGGCTATCGCTACAAGCCTTCGCTTGAAAGCTCAAACGTCTCACCGGAAGTGACGCTGAGCTGGAAGCCGGCCGACGACATTACGGCCTATGTCGCCTACAAGGCGGGCTATCTGTCAGGCGGTATCCAGAACCCCGGCAATGTCGTGAACTATCACGCGACCTGCCTGGTCAAGGCGCCGACCGACGTCATCGGCTGCGAGAACGACCTGCTCTCGTATGACAATCAGAAGGTCGATGGCTTCGAAGCCGGCGTGAAGGGTTATTTCTTCGACGGGCGTCTGACCGCCGATCTGACCCTTTACAGCTATGACTACAAGAACCTGCAGGTCACCAGCTTCGACGCCACCACGCTGTCGTTCCTGATCCAGAACGCCGGCGGGTCGCGCAGCCAGGGCTTCGAGTTCTCAGCACAGTACAAGGTCAGCGAGGAGTTCCGCCTTCGCTTCGGCACGGCCTACACCGATCTGAAGTACACGGACTATTCGAGCGGCCCCTGCTTCAGCGGTCAGCCGAAGAACGCTTACACGGCGCTCGACAATCGCCAGGCCTATCTCTGCTATGAAAACCGGGTGCGTCTGCCTGGCGAGACGGCGGCGATCCCCGGCGAGCAGTACCTGTCGGGTACGCGCTATGGCGGCGCGCCGTTCCAGGCTGTCGTGGGTGGTACGTACTCGCACGAGTTCGAGTCCGGCCTGAACCTCGAGATGACGCTGGATTACTACTACTACAGCCGCGCTCCGCGCCGGATCACCTACTCGCTGGGCGGCGAGGCACACTCGCTGATCAACGGTTCGATCCGGCTCTCTTCGGCGGACGCGGATTGGGACGTTGCGCTTATCGGCACGAACCTGACCGACGACACCTGGTTCCCCGTGCCCGTGACCGAGAAGCCCTACGGCGCCTTCATCGGCGGGACCTCGGGCGACCTCGCCTCGGTGCTTCAGCCGCCGCGTCAGTTCACGCTGCAGATCACGAAGCGCTTCTAAACGAAGACCTGTGGAGGGCGGCCGGTTGCGGCCGCCCTTCTCATTTTCGGCAAGGACCACACCATGAGCAAGCTGGCCGGCCGTACCGCTCTCGTCACAGGCGGCAGCAGCGGGATCGGTCTCGCGATCGCGACCGCACTTGCGAATGACGGGGCCAGAGTAGCGATTGTCGGCCGCCGTCAGGCGCTCGTCGAAGAGGCCGCCGCCGGGATTGGCCAGGGCGCCTTCGGCATCGCTGCCGACGTCACTAGGCTCGCCGACCTCGACCGCGCGATGGCCCTGGCGGGTGAGCGGTTCGGCAAGCTCGATATCCTCGTCTGCAGCGCCGGCTCCACCGGCGCCGGGCCGCTCCAGACCTGCACGGAGGCCGCGTTCGACGAGCTGATCGCGCTCAACGTGAAGAGCGTGTTCTTCACCGCGCAGAAGGCGCTGCCGCTGCTGAACAACCCGGCCTCGGTCATCATCATCGGCTCGGTCGCCGATACGATCACGCTGATGGGCGGCGGTGTTTATTCGGCCAGCAAGGCGGCGTTGCTCGCCTTCGCGCGCTCATGGGCGAACGACCTTGCGCCGCAGGGTGTGCGGGTCAACGTCCTCTCGCCCGGCATCACCGAAACGCCGTTGCTCGACCGTCTCCAGGCGACGGATCAGTCGATGGCCGGCTTCGATGCGCTGATCGCCAACCGCACCGCGATGAAGCGTCGCGGCCGCGCGGAGGAAGTCGCCGCCGCTGCGGCCTTCCTTGCATCTGACGATTCATCCTACATGACCGGCGGCGTCATCTATGCCGACGGCGGCATGGCAACCTGGTAGGGGAGACGGCGATGAGCGGCGTGGCTTATGCCTCGGTGGGTTCGAACGATCACGATCGGGCCAAAGCGTTTTACGATGCGCTGCTGCCGCTGGCCGGCATCTCGAAGCTCTTCGATCACAAGTCGGGCGGCCGGGTTTACGGCAAGAATGGTGCGATCTCTTTCGCCGTTCTGGGCCCTTATGACGGCCAGCCTGCAACGGTCGGCAACGGCACCATGATCTCATTCCGCTTCGATGAACGCGCCGAAGTCGATGCCTTTCATGCCAAGGCGCTCAGCCTCGGCGCCAAGGACGAAGGGGCGCCCGGCGTGCGGGGCGGCCCCTATTACATGTCCTATTTCCGCGATCCCGACGGCAACAAGCTCTGCGCCTTTCACGACGGCGCGTAGCGATCCCGGTACGAGCCGTTGCGGACGTCGGCGAGCACATCGAGATGACGCGGCTGCCATGACAACTCACTTCGCGTGCGCGGTGAGCGCGAGCGGCTGCTGACGCCGAAGAAGAGCGGGCCGACGAAATCGCCCCAGATCTCCTTGGCTTCATCGATCGTCACGCTGCGCGCGGGACAGCCCATCACCGCGCCGACGGCTTCGGCGAGACTGCGCCAGTTCGCCTCGCCGGCGACCGCGTGATAGAGCGCGCCGGCTTTGCCGTTGACCAGCGCCTGGCAATAGACCTCGGCGAGGTCCTCGACGTGGACATGGGTGTAGAGGTTGAGGCCCGCGCCGATATAGCAGGCCGCGCCCGTCTTCTTGACCGAGTCGAAGATCGCCGGAATCTGCTTGCTGCCGCCGAGCCCCCAGATCAGCGGCGGTCGCACGATCATGGCGCGCACGCCGTCCGTCGCCCGGATGCGCTGCTCGGTCGCGACCCGTGTCGCGATCCATGGGGGCGGGGTGAAAGCATCGTCCTCGGCGTAGGATTCCTCGCGCCACTGGCCTTCATGCGTCTCGTGCGAGAGCACCGCGGTTCCCGTCGTCAGGATGAACGGCTTGCCGCTGCCCTTCAGCGCCTCGAGAATCGCGCTCGCCACCGGCCATTCCCGATCGAACGGCACGGCCGCCGCGAAGATGACGCCGTCGGCTTCCTTGATGGTGCGCGTCAGCGCCGCGAGATCGTCGAGATCGCCGCGCACCGGATCGATCCCCTGCGCATTTAGCCTAGCTTCACTGTCCGCATCGCGGGCGAGGGCGGCAACGCTGTGGCCGTGGCCCTGCAAGGCCCGGCCGATGGCCTTGCCCAGATAGCCACCGGCGCCGAAGAGCAATACGCGCATGATCGTTCCCCTAGCTCACGCGGCCGCGATGCGCGCTTGCCAGCGCTTCCTGGCGATGTCGAACAGCGCCCGGTCGCCCATCTCCCAGGTCACGGTCAGCTTGCAGGCCTCGATGCGCCATTCGCCGCCGATGCGCCGGAAGACATTGGTGTAGTAGCCGCCGATCGCCTGCATCTGCCGCTTTCCGTCTTCGACGATGTAGTGCAGTGCGTTCATGTAGGAGACGCAGGTCGCGCGATCGCCGTCTATCTCGTGCACGTGGTTGCTGCTGATATGCTGCGTGGCGTCAAAGCCTGAGAGGCCGGCCTGCACGCCAGCTGTCCAGTCATCGGCTTTCAGATGCCGCGGTTCCCCGCCGCTCCAGCTCACGAAATCGAACACCGCCTCGTCGGCGAAGCATGAGCGGTAAAGCGTCCAGTTTCGGCGATCGATGCCCGTGGCATAGCGATGGACAACGTCGCTGATCGCTGCGCGATCGAGCAGGGTTTCCAAGGTGAGTCCCTGGTTGGGCATTGTTCCCTCCTTACATTTGGCTCGCTGACGCGCGCGCTCGTGCACGTGATCTGATAGAAAAGTATCACTAGTGGCAAGCATGATAGTGTATCGTGCCGCTAATAGATTGACACGTGTGATAGTTTTTGTAGGTTCGTGACCTTAAGGCCAAACCCAAAGAACAGGGTGCCTTTCGCCGATCCGGAAACGGCGCGCCAGTAGGAGAACGTGATGGCTGAGTTGAAGACGTGCCCCGTGTCAGGGGTCGCCGAAGTGGACTTCAACTCGGAAGATTTCCTGCTGAACTACAAGGAAACCTATCGCTCGATCCACCAGAGCGGTTGCCCCTTCGCGCATTCGACCGATGGCGATTTCTACGGCCTCGCCGCGCACAAGGACATTGTCGAGGCCTGCCTCAAGCCCAAGCAGTGGAGCAGCAAGTTCGGTCCGGGCCTGCAGTACCAGCCGCCGGAAACGCCGGGCGTCCTCGTCACCGTCGATCCGCCGGAACACACCTTCGAAGCGCGCCTCGTCGGCAAGGCCTTCTCCAAGGCCTATTTCGAAAGCTTCATCCCCGGCATCCGCGCCTTCCTCAACGAACGGATCGACAGCTTCATCGCGTCCGGCCGCTGCGACATTCACAAGGAGATTTCAGAGCCGCTGCCGCTCTGGGTCATCTTCACGATGTTCGGCAAGCATATCGACCAAGAGGGCATCGCCTCGTTCCGCGCCGGCTTCCTCGCGGGCATCGGCCAGATGCTCCAGCGCCAGGCGCCCGCCGTCCGGCCGAATACGGCAACGCATTTCCTCGCCGATCATCTCGAGGACATGAAGCGCAAGCTGAAGACCGGCGAGGCTCAGCCGGAAGACAATCTGCTCACCAAGTTCATCACAGCGGAAATCGACGGCCGCCGCCTGACGGACGAGAAGATCCTCGGCTTCTGCAGCTTCCTGCTGACGGCGGGTAGCGGCACGACGACGATCATGCTGTCGAACCTGCTTTATCGCCTGCTGGAAGACCGCTCACGCTTCGAGCGGGTCGCGGCGAACCGCGAGCTCATCCCCGTCGCGATCGAAGAGTGTCTGCGGCTCGATGCCCCCGTACAGGGCCTTTTCCGCACCAATAACGAGGCAACCGAGGTCGGGCCGCTGCAAATGGAAGCCGACACCAAGGTGATGATGTTGTGGGCGGCGGGCAATCTCGACCCCACCGTCTTCAAGGACCCGCACAAATACGATCTCGACCGCGACATGGGCGAGCTTCGCAAGCACCTCGCCTTCGGTTTCGGCATCCATATCTGCCGCGGCGCACCGCTCTCGCGGATCGAGGGCCAGCTGTTCCTCGAGGCGATCTTCGACCGCCTGCCCAATATCCAGCTCGACGGCCCGCCGCGGCCCGAGCTGCGCGTCCCCGTGCTTCAGGGCATTCGCGAATTGCCCGTCACCTGGAACGTCTAAGCCAAACGCCAAAAACCAAGACTGCGCGTCAAGGCGCAGCTTTCGGGAGGATACGCCGCCATGTCCGGGGATCAGTTACACCGGCTCTTCGAGCCGTTGCAGGTCGGCACTATCAGCCTGAAGAACCGTCTCGCCTTCGCGCCCTGCACGCGCCAGCGCTCGAACCTCGATGGCACGCCCAACGCGCTCAACGTCGAATACTACCGCCAGCGTGCTGGCATCGGGCTTCTGGTGACCGAGGGCATCTATCCCGACGACATGGGCAAGGGCTATCTCTTCTCGCCCGGCCTCTGCACCGCGTCGCACGTCACGGGTTGGCGCGCCGTCACGGATGCCGTCCACGCGGCGGGCGGCAAGATTTTCGCGCAGCTCATGCATGTCGGCCGGCTCAGCGATCCCCTGATGCTGCCGGACAATGCGACGCCGATCTCGGCCTCTGCCGTCCAGCCCGATCCGACCGCGCGCCACTACACTGTCAACTGCCCGCGGCCGAAACGGCCCTATCCCCAGCCGCGGGCGCTGACGATTCCCGAGATCTACGACGTCATCGGCCACTACAAGCGCTGCACCCAGATGGCGGTGGAAGCCGGCTTCGACGGCGTCGAGGTCCATTCGGCCAGCGGCTATCTGCCGATGCAGTTCCTCTCCACCAACACCAACACCCGTGACGACGATTTCGGCGGCAGCATCGAGCGCCGTGCGAATTTCCTGCTCTCCTGCGTCGATGCGATGTCGGAGGTGCGCGGCGCGTCCTATGTCGCCGTCAAGGTCAGCCCCGACTGGAACTTCCACAACGTCTTCGACGACGACGCGATCGGCACCTACTCCTACGTCGCCAAGGAACTGTCGAAGCGCAAGATCGCCTATCTCCAGGTCGGCAATTACGGCATTTCCTGGGATGTCTTCGGCACGCTGCGCCCGCTGTTCGACGGCCCGATGATGCCGGTCGCCGGCTTCACGCGCCCCAAAGCGGTCGCGAGCGTCGCCTCGGGGATCGGCGATTTCGTCGGCCTCGGCCAGGCGATCATGGCCAATCCCGATCTCGACCGCCGCTACCAGAACGGCTGGGAACTCGAGCGCCCGCGCCTCGAATTCTACTACACCCAAGGCAGCGAGGGATACACGGACTACCCCGTCTACGAGCAGAGCAAGCGTGAAGAGGTCGTTGGGCCTGACGACTACACGACGCCGCGCTGAGGCGGCGCCATGGTTCTCGCAGTACATTCCGGCGCGCCCGGCGCCGATCGCACCGGCAGCGAACGCTCTCTCGGTCGCAATATCGCCTTTGCGCTGGGCAATTTTCCGCTCGCCGCGCTGACAGTCGCGATCGCGATCTACCTGCCGCGCCATTTCGCGGCGCATGTCGGGATCAGCCTAGCCGCCGTCGGCTCGGCCTTCGCGCTGGTACGCATCATCGACATCAGCGTGGATCTGCTGCTCGGCCTCGCGATGGATCGCACGCGCACGCCTGTTGGGCGCTACCGCGCCTGGATCATCGCGGGTGTGCCGGTGCTGATGCTGGCGACCTATATGCTGTTCGTCGATACGGCCGGCATGACGATGACGACGCTCGTCATCTGGCTGCTCGTCCTCTATCTCGGCACCTCAATCCTCGCGCTGTCGCATGCCGCGTGGGCGGCGACGCTGGTCCTGCGCTACGAGGACCGCTCGAAGATTTTCGGGCTGATCGTGGCGACGGGTGTCGTCGGCTCGCTGATGGTGTTCCTCACGCCGGTCGTTCTCGCGCAATACGGCGCGGCGGATGCGATCGCGGTTCCGATGATGGGCTGGATCATCATCGCCGCGACCCCCATCGCGGTCGCCATTGTGGTTCTCTCCACGCCGGAGCGCATCCGCGAGGATCTCACCGAGGTGCGTTTCCGCCTCAGCACCTATTGGGATCTCGTGCGCCGCCCGACCGTCTGGCGCATCGTGCTCGCCGATTTCTGCATGTCGCTGGGGCCGGGCTGGCTCAGCGCGACGGTCCTCTTCCTCCTGATCGACGCGAAGTCCTTCTCGCTGACGGAGGCGAGCATCCTCCTCGCAATCTCCATCTCAGCGGGATTCCTGGGCGCGCCGCTGATGGGCCGGCTGGGCGCCCGTATTTCGAAGCACCGCGCCTTGATGGTCGCCGGCTTCGGCTATGCCGTCACGCTGATCGCCCTGGTGCTGACACCTGGCGGCAATCTCGCCGTCGCCGTGGTCACCATGTTCGTCATGGGGTTCTTCAGCGCCGCCTTCACGGCGCTCATCCGCGCCATGGCCGCCGACATCAGCGACGAACTGCGGCTCGACCAGGGCCAGGAACGCGCCGGCCTGCTCTACGCGATCATCACGCTCACGACGAAAGCCGCAGGTGCGTTCTCGATCTTCCTGACCTTCCAGGTCCTGGCAGCGGTGGGCTATGACGCCAAGGCGGGCGCGGCGAACACGGCGGACGCGATCTTCGGGCTGGAGATCGCCTCGATCCTCGGCCCCACCATTTTCGTGCTGCTGGGTGCCGCGTGCTGCACGGGCTACAGCCTGAACGCCGAACGGCATGAAGCCATCAGGGCCGCCTTGGCGAAGCAGGAGGCGGAGCGCCGTTAGCGCTCCTTGGCGTTCGGCGGCGGCTCGGCGGGTTCGGCGAGGAGTGCGTCGAGGATTTTCTCGACATCCTTGCGATGTCCGGGACGCAGCGCATAGCTGATGCAGAGCAGGAAGTTCGCCTTGAACCGGCGCTTCATTTCCTGGTCCGAAATCCGGCCCGCGGCCCAGTCGAGCGTGGTGGCGTAGCCCGCATTCACGGTCAGCGAGAGAATGCGTTCCTTTTCCTCAGGCGACAGCTGGCGGACGATCTTCGCGTCCTGCGCGCGGTCGAGCCAGTTGCCCGAGCTCTCGACCGAGATGCGGCGCAGCGACTGATAGATCTTGTCGTTCGCCGTGGGTGAAAAGAACGCGGCCGCCAGGGCGGTCGCATAACTGCGCAGGTTGACCACGGCTTCGGCCGTGGCATCGAGCTGGCGGAGTTCCAGCGGGGATCGCGGCGCGGTGGGCAGGCGCCGGGCATTCTCCATCAGCGACTTGTGCCGCTCCTCGATGGTCGAGGCGACGATCTCTTCCTTGCTGCCGAACACGTTATAAAGCGTGCGCTGCGCCACTTTTCCGCGCCGGCTCAATTCACGAATAGTGAAGCCCTCGACCCCCGCCTCGTCGAGTAGACGCTGGGCTTCAAGCAGGATGCGATGACGCCGCGCGAGCATTTCGGTGCTCGCATACTTGCGCCTTTGCTTTGGGGCGCTGGGGCGTTTTGCCCGTACTGGCGTTGGGGTTTTGGGGGTGCTGGATCGAGTCACAACTATGTTGTGCCGAACTCTACTTGCCGCGTCAATAATTCGGCGGTTGTGCGGGCGATCCCGCCCGGTTCGGGCCTCGCGGGATTGCGATGTTCTATAAAGTATCACGGCGCGCAATATTTGGTTGACCGCACCGGAGGAGCGGCGGATTATGCCGTCAGTCAAGACGGCATCAGCCGCAGGCCTACCAAGTGCAGGGAGCGACCCCGCGATGAACCACACGGCCCAAGTGGGGCGGCACGATCGCCATCCCGCCGATACCTATGAACAGATTCTGGAGCGCGACAGCCGCCCGGTGCCGGACTATCTGCGCGAGGGCAGGGTGCCCGAAGTCGGCGTCGAGCCGGTCGCCGTCGACCGTTATTTCGACCGCAAGTTCTTCGAGAAGGAAGCGCGCTACGTCTGGAGCCGCACCTGGCAGATGGCCTGTCGCGAGGAAGACATCCCCAATGTCGGCGACTACGTCATCTACGAGATTCTCGGCAAGTCGCTGATCATCGCGCGCAGCGCGCCGGATCGCGTCCAGGCGTTCTACAATTCCTGCCTCCATCGCGGCCGCAAGCTGGTGACGCTGCAGGGCTGCAAGCACGAATTCAAATGCCCCTATCACGGCTTCACCTGGCGCAATGACGGGACGTTCAAGGAGAACCCGATCGGCTGGGACTTCCCGCAATGGGAAGGCACCGATCAGAGCCTGCCGGAAGCCAAGGTCGATTTCTGGGGCGGCTTCATCTTCATCAATCTCGACCGCCATGCCCGGCCGTTGGCCGAGTTCATCAAGCCGCTCGCCGACGATTTCGATCGCTTCGACTTCGCCAACCGCTATCGCGCGGTATGGGTCCAGAAGAAGGTGCGCTGCAACTGGAAGGCGACGGCCGAAGCCTTCATGGAAAGCCATCACAGCATGGCGACCCACCCGCAGATCCTGCCGGCGCTGGGCGATGCGAACAGCCAGTACGACCTGCCCAACGATCACGTCTCGCGGCACTTCTCGGCGAGCGGGGTCTCCAGCCCCTTCCTGCCGCAACTGAGCGAGGCGGAAATCTTCGCCTATATGACGGGGCAGGGGAAAGGCGGGCGGCGGGCGCTTGCAGACGACGCGCCGTTGACCCTGCCCGAAGGCGAAACCGCCCGCCGGCAGATGGCCGAACTCGCCCGGCAGGCGCTCGCGCAGGAGACCGGCTACAGCTACGAGCATGCGGCGGATGCCGAGATGCTCGACGCGCTGCTCTACAACGTCTTCCCGAATATCAGCGTCTGGGCGGGCTACGTCTCGAACCTCATCTATCGCTGGCGCCCCAACGGCCTAGATCCCGAGACGGCGATCATGGATGTGATGATCCTGAAGGCCTGCCCCAAGGATCAGCCGCGCCCCGCGCCGGCACAGGTCTTCGAGCTCGGCCTCGATGATCCCTGGGCGAATGCCAGCCATCTGCTCGGCGGCCTCGCCATCATCTTCGAGCAGGACATGGGCAACCTGCCTTACGTGCACGAGGGTCTCCGCGCCTCAGGCACCGGCTTCGTCCATTTCGCGCGCTACTCGGAAATGCGCATCCGCCATTTCCACAAGATGATCGACCGCTACATGGCCGAAGGCGCTGCCGGCGCCGGCGAAACACTGTGACGACGCCCATTCAGGAGACCTTCATCCCATGACAACGTCACCCACCGGTACGGTGGACAACGACACGCTGCTCGAAATCTTCCGCCGCACGTCGCTGATCAACCAGACGGACGAGCGTTTCCGCTCGCTGCTCATCAGCGGCAAGATCCGCCTCGTCTATTATCCGGTGCGCGGCCAGGAAGTGCTGTCCGCCTCGATGATGACGGCGCTCAATCCCGACGACTATCTCGTCACCACCTATCGCGGCGTCCACGACCAGCTTGCCAAGGGCATTCCGCTGAAGAAGCTTTGGGCCGAGTTTACTGGCAAGGCGACCGGCACCTGCAAGGGCAAGGGCGGCCCCATGCACATCACCGACCCCGAGACGGGCGTGATGGTCACGACCGGCATCGTCGGCTCAGGCCTGCCGATCGCCAACGGCCTCGCACTGTCGTCGCAGCTCAAGAAGGACGGCCGCGTCACCGTCGTCTGCTTCGGCGACGGCTCCACCAATATCGGCGCCTTCCATGAAGCGCTGAACATGGCGCAGATCTGGAAGCTGCCCGTCATCTTCCTCTGCCAGAACAACCGCTACGGCGAACACACCGCCTTCGCCGAAAGCACCTCGGCCAGGCAGATCGTCGATCGCGCCGTCGGCTACAACATGAATGCCATCAAGGTGGACGGCAACGATGCGGAAGCGATGTATCTCGCCGCCAAGGCCGCCGTCGACCGCGCCCGCAATGGCGGCGGGCCGACGCTGATCGAGGCGATGACCTTCCGCATGCTCGGCCACGTCTTCGGCGCGAACACCTCCTACGTGCCCAAGGAACTGGTCCAACAGGCGATCGACGAGGACCCCGTGCCGCGCCTGCGCAAGACGCTGCTTGATCGCCAGATTTCGGAAGACCAACTCGCGGCGATCGACGCCGGCATCGCGAGCGACCTCAACGACGCCGTCGCCTTCGCGCTCGACAGCCCCTATCCCGATGCCGGCGAAATCCGCATCGACGTTCTCTCAACCGAGATCGCAGCATGAACGCCCCCACGAAAATTTCCTTCTCCCAAGGCATCAACATGGCGCTCGACGAAGCGCTGGCGGCCGATCCCAATGTCTTCCTGCTCGGCGAGGACATCGCCGACGCGCAGGGCGGCGGCGTCTTCAAGGCGACGCTCGGCCTGTCCGCCAAACACGGCACGGACCGCGTGCGTTCGACCCCGATCTCCGAACAGGCGATCGTCGGCGCCGCCGTCGGCGCGGCGATCACCGGCATGCGCCCGGTCGCCGAGATCATGTTCATGAACTTCCTCACGGTGTGCATGGATCAGCTGGTGAACCACGCCGCCAAGCTGCGCTTCATGTCGGGCGGTCTCACCTCGGTGCCGCTCACGATCCGCTGCGGCACCGGCGCCGGTGTCGGTTTCGGCGGCCAGCATTCCGACATGCTGGAAGCCTGGTTCGCGCATGTTCCCGGCATGAAGGTCGTCACGGCCTCGAATCCCGCCGACGCCAAGGGCCTGTTGCTCTCGGCGATCGAGGATGACGACCCGACGCTCTTCATCGAGAACGTCGCGATGTACGCCGCCCAGGGCGCGCCGCCGGAACCCGGCTACAAGGTGCCGCTCGGCAAGGCGGCGATCCGCCGCGCGGGCGGCGACGTCACGATCATCACCTATGGCCGTCCGGTCGGCGAGGTCGAGGCTGTCGCTGAAACTCTTGCCGCTGAAGGCATCTCGGCTGAAGTGATCGACCTCCGCACCATCGCGCCGTTCGACGAAGCGGCGGTGCTCAACTCCGTCGCGAAGACCGGCCGCGCCGTCATCGTGCACGAGGCGGTGAAGGCGTTCGGCGTCGGCGCCGAAATCTCCTCGCGCATCCACGAGGAACTGTTCGGTCAGCTGAAGTCGCCGGTGAAGCGCGTCGGCTCGAAATACTCGCCCGTGCCGTTCTCGCCGCCGCTGGAACAGGCTTTCCTCTACAGCCGCGCCGAGATCGCCGCGGCGGTCAAAGCGACGATGGGCTGACGGGCATGAGCACCGAACTGCATATCCCCAGCCTCGGCGCGGGCATGAGCGAAGGCAAGATCGTCTCCTGGCATGCCGCCGACGGCGCCACCGTCAAGGTCGGCGATCTCCTCTACACGCTGGAGAGCGAGAAGACCGCGCAGGACGTGGAGGCGCAGGATGCCGGCACGCTCCGCATCATCGCCGCCGCCGACGAGATCTATCCCGTCGGCGAACTGATCGGCCGGATCGAATAGTCAGCCGCCGATCGTCCGCTCCGACGGCCAATAGGGCCGGCGGAGCTGGCGCTTGTTGATCTTGCCCATCGCATTGCGGCCGATATCGGCGACGAACTCGAACGAACGCGGGCATTTGTAGCCCGCAAGCTTCTGGCGGCAGAACGCTTCCAGCTCACCAGCATTGGCGACGGCGGCGGGCCTCAGCACCACCAGCGCCTTCACCTCTTCGCCCATCTCGGTGTTCGGCGCGCCGATCACGGCGACGTCAGCTACTGCGGGATGATCCAGCAGCACGGCCTCGACCTCGGCCGGATAGATATTCACCCCGCCGCTGACGATCATGTCCGACACGCGGTCGGTGATGAAGACATAGCCCTCGGCGTCGGCGTAACCGATCTCGCCCAGCGTGAAGACGCCCGGCCGCAAATGCGCCGCCCGCGTCTTCTCCGCGTCGTTGTGATAGACGATGCCGCGCCCGTTCGTGTCACGGAAATAGAGCTGCCCGATCTCGCCGGGTCCGCGGGCTTCACCGTTCTCGCCGATCACCAGCAGCTCGAACGGCGCCAGCGTCTTGCCGACCGAGCCCGGCCGCTCCAGCCACTCCGCCGAGGTGATCGAATTGGTGGTGCCGGATTCCGTCGCGCCATAGGCCTCGATCAGCACCGGCCCAAACCACGTGATCATCTTCTCCTTGACGTCGCGCGGACACGCGGCGCCGGTGTGCGAGACCGCCACCAGGCTGGAAACGTCGTAACGGCGGCGCACATCCTCCGGCAGGCTCAACAACCGCTGGAAATGCGTCGGCACCATCACCGTGCTCTTGACGCGATGCGTCTCGATCGCCCGCAGCACCGCTTCGGGATCGAAGCGTGACACGACGACGACCGACGCACCGGCCGCCAACTGCCGTACCGCCGAGAGCGGCCCGGTGTGATACAGCGGCCCCACCGCCAGCACCGGCGAGCGATCGCCGAGCAACGCCCGCGCGGCGCGCAGCCGCTGGACGAACTCCGCGACATCTGCGCCGCCCAGAAACATGGTCGGCGGCGTCTCGACACCCTTCGGCGTGCCCGTCGTGCCCGACGTGTAGTGCAGATGCGCCTTGGGCGGCATGTCGGTCGGTGGCTCAGCCGCCGAGGCTTCGGCCAGCCAATCCGCCCACGCCGTCACGCCGTCCTTCGCCGCCGTCCGCCAGGCGACGACCTTCAAACCACCCACCGCCGCCGCTGCGGCCAGCGCGACCTCGACCGTCTCCGGTCCCGCAAACACGATCCCCGCGCCGGAATCACGGAGGATGTGCACCAGCTCTTCGACCGTCAGGTGGAAGTTTACCGGCACGCTCGCGACGCCCGCTTGCAATGCGGCGAGATAGGCGATCACCGTCTCCGCGCTGTTCTGCGCGAACACCGCAATGCGCGCGGTGCCGTCCCGCGCCAGCAGCGCATTGGTCGCGCGGTTCAGCACGGGGTCGAGCGCCGTCCAGGTGAAAGACTGGCGCTCGTCGGCCAATGCGACGGTATCGGGACTGGTCTTCAGGGTCTCGGACGCGGCGAGTGACATCACATGCTCTGGGGTTAAAGGCCGAGAACGGTGCGCGCGAGAATATTGCGCTGCACTTCGCTGGAGCCGCCGAACACCGTGTTCGCGCGGCCGTTGAGATATCGCGCGACGGGGGTCAGCGCATGCGCCTTGCCGATCGGCGCCTCATTGGCATGGACGCCAAGCGCCGAGCGCTGATCGGCGGCGGCGTAAGCGCCGAGCGCCTCGACCGCGAGTTCCTCGATCAACTGCCCGCCCTCGGCGGCGCTGAGCTTCTTCATCGACGCGGCGCCCTGGCCGACGCTTTCACCGGTCGCCTTGCCGCCGTTCAGCCGGCGCTCCGTCCAGTCGAGCGCCGCCATGCGGATTTCGAGTTCGGCGGTTCGCGCCCGGAACCCCGGCTCGTCCAGCAGCGAGCCGCCCGAACCGTTCTCCTCATCGCCCGCGATCGTCTTCAGCCGGCCGAGCGCCACTTCCATCGCGGGGCCCGACGTGCCGCCGCCCCGCTCGAACTCCAGCAGATACTTCGCGACCGTCCAGCCCTCGTTCTCCTTGCCCATCCGGTTGGCGATGGGGACGCGGACATTGTCGAAGAAGACCTGGTTCACCTCATGCTCGCCCGACATCGAGATGATCGGCCTGACCGAAATCCCCGGCGCGTTCATCGGCGAAACCATGAAGCTGATTCCTTCCTGCGGCTTGCCCTCGGTCGAGGTGCGCGCCAGCAGGAAGATCCAGTTCGAGGTATGGGCGTGCGTCGTCCAGATCTTGGTGCCGTTGAGCACGTAGTCGTCGCCGTCCGGCACAGCGCGCAATTGCAGCGAGGCGAGGTCGGAACCCGATTGCGGCTCGGAATAGCCCTGACACCAGCGATGCTCGCCCGAGAGCATGCGCGGCAGGTAGAATGCCTTCTGCGCCTCGGTGCCGTAGCGCATGATGACAGGGCCGCAAAGGCTGAGCCCCATGCCCGGCAGTTTGGGCGTGCCAGCGCGCGCGCAGGCCTCCGAAAAGATCGCGCGCTGCCGCGCCGTCCAGCCCGGTCCGCCATAGGCTTCCGGCCAGGCCGGGGCGATCCAGCCCTGCTCGTAGAGGATATTGTGCCAGCGCTCCGCTAGTTCGCCCTCGGCGAAGACACCCGCCTGGCGCGCGGTCATGGCCTTTAAATCAGGGGTGAATTTCTCGGCCAGGAAGGCGCGCACATCGGCCGCGAACGCCTCGTCGCTCCGCTCATCAGAACTCATGCCGCGCTCCCATTTGCGCTCGACGGCCCTTGCCGTTTCTTCGTTCGCGCAAGAAACACAATCGTAGCACGTATTGCAAAATATAAAACGCGTCCCTAGACTGACCACCTGAAGAAGCGCGTGAAATGCGCCGGTTATGGGAGTTGGAAGGACATGAGCGCGAGCGTTCCCGACGCCACAGCGGAGGAACTGAAGGCGCTCGGTATTCCCGAAGGCAGCTATCGCTTTCAGCCCCTCAGCATGATGCAGCGCTCGGCCGCCCGGCGTCTCACCGCCTCGTTCCGCGACGTCCCGCATTTCTCGCTGCTCAGTCGCATCGAAGTCGATCGTCTCACCACCGCACGCGAAGCGCGCAACGCCCACCCGGGTGTCGAACGCGCCACCTTCAACGATCTCGTCATCAAGGCCGCCGCTTTGGCGCTCGCCAAAGTGCCTGAGGCGAATGTCAGCTTTACGGAGAAGGGCCTCGCCTTCCACAACACGGCCGATATCGCCTTTGCTGTCGCCCTGCCGGAAGGCGGCCTCGTCACCCCGATCCTGCGAGACGCCGGAGCGAAGGATGTCGCGGCGATCGCGCGCGAAACAAAGCAACTCGCTGAACGCGGCCGCGGCCGCAAGTTGACGCCGCCCGAATATTTCGGCGGCACCTTCACGATCTCGAATCTCGGCATGTACGGCGTCGCGAGCTTCACCTCGATCCTCAACCCGCCCCAGGCCTGCATCCTCTCCGTCGGCCGGGCCGAGCGCCGCCTCGTGCTCTGGGACGACCAGCCGCATCCCGCGACCGTGCTCGACGTCACGCTGACCTGCGACCACCGCGCCGTCGACGGCGCCACGGGCGCGCGCTGGCTCGAAGCCTTCCGCCTTTTGCTCGAACAACCCGAAGACTGGATCGGCGCGGCCAGCGCTGCGACCGATCAACTGGAAGGCGTCTCCCAGGCCTCATGAGTTCCTCCCTGGATGCGGCCCATGGCTGCGTCTCACCTCCCGCTTGAGGGGTTACTCTCTCGAGCGGCTTCTTATTCGATTTGCCGCCTGTGTCCGTCGATTTGAAAAGTGATGCAGTCGGCAACAAACTATTGAGTATACGCCGCGCCACAGCGGCCAAGATGCGAAGGACCGTATGGCATGGCCGAACCCATAGCACCCGGCTTGATCGATCTCAGCGGTGACGGCCCGCGCCTCATCGGCGGACGCCGCAAGCGCGACGGCAAGATCGTCTTTCCGCTGCCCACCGGTCCGGAGGCAGCGAATTTCGATCGTATCACGCTTCAGGATCGCGGCACGCTCTGGTCCTACACCGTCCAGCGCTTCCGCCCGAAATCCCCGCCCTATACCGGCGACGATGACGAGCGCACCTTCAAGCCTTACGCGCTCGGCTATGTTGAACTGCCGGACGAAGTGATCGTCGAAACACGCATCGAGATCGATGATTTCGCGCAGCTCAAGATCGGCCAGCCCATGGCCCTGACGCTACAGCGCTTCCGCGACGACGACACCTTCACCTACGCCTTCAAACCAGTCTGAGGTCAGCCATGACAGACGTGCATATCATCGGCGCCGGCATCCATCCCTTCGGCCGCACGGACGGCATGTCCGGCCTCGACCAGGGCGTCTTCGCCGTGCGCGAGGCGCTGACCGATGCCGGTCTCGACTGGGCGGCGATGCAGTTCGCCTTTGGCGGCTCGGCGGCGGCGGGCAATGCCGACGCGGTCCTGCCGCGCATGGGGCTGACCGGCGTCCAGTTCATCAATGTCGCCAATGGCTGCGCGACCGGCGGCTCGGCACTTCTCGCCGGCTATTGGGCGATCAAGTCGGGCGAGTTCGATGTCGGCATCGTTGTCGGCTTCGACAAGCATCCCCGCGGCGCCTTCAGCCCGCAACCCGCGGCCTCTGGCCTGCCGCAATGGTACGGCGACACCGGGCTGATGCTGACGACGCAGTTCTTCGGTAACAAGATCATGCGCTATATGGGCCTGCACGGCATCACCCCGATCACGCTCGCGCGCGTCGCCGAAAAGGCGTTCGAGAACGGCGCGAAGACGCCGCATTCCTGGCGCAAGCAGCCGGTCGATGCCGAGACGATCCTGAACGGCCAGATGGTCTCCGACCCCCTCACCAAGTTCATGTTCTGCTCGCCGGCCGAAGGCGGCGCGGCGCTGATCCTCGTCTCCGACAAGAAGATGCGCGAACTCGGCGTCCGCGGCCCGAAGATCCGCGGCGCCGCAGTGCGCACGCGCATGGAGGGCTCGTTCGAAGTCTTCGCGCCGTCGCTTGACATCAAGCGTGGGGCCTCGCCCACCGAGATCGCTTCCAAGGCCGCCTATGAAATGGCGGGCGTCGCGCCGTCCGACATCGACGTCGCCCAGCTGCAGGACACCGAAAGCGGCGCCGAGATCATGCACATGGCCGAGAACGGCTTCTGCGCCGACGGCGAGCAGGAGCAGATGCTCGCGGACGGCGAAACCCGCATCACCGGCCGCTTGCCTGTGAACACCGATGGCGGGTGCCTCGCCTGCGGTGAGCCGATCGGCGCCTCGGGCCTCCGCCAGGTCTACGAGAATGTGCAGCAGCTGCGCGGCCGCTCGGTCGGGCGCCAGGTGGAAAAGGCGAAGCTCGGCTATACTCAGGTCTACGGCGCGCCGGGTCTTTCGGGCGTCACCATTCTGGAGGCTTGAGGCATGACGGACGATGTGCTGCTGATCGACGATCCCGCACCCTTCGTCCGCCGCCTCACCCTCAACCGGCCCGAGAAACGCAACGCGCTCTCGAACGAGCTGCGCGGCAAGCTGTTCGCCGCGCTGGAGGCCGCTGATCGCGATCCCGCGATCCGCGTCACTATCCTGCGCGGGGCGGGCACCTGTTTCTCGTCCGGCTACGATCTCGGCCGCAACGTGATGGCCGAGCTGCCGTTCCACACCGCCGCCGGGGCAGGGCAGTGGGCGCGCCATGTCGTGGAGGGCGCTTTCCGCATCTGGGACATGGCCAAGCCCGTGATTGCCCAGGTCCATGGCTGGTGTCTTGCCGGCGGCTCGGAACTCGCGACGGCCTGCGACCTCGTCTACGTCGCCGAGGATGCGCAGATCGGCTACCCGCCGGTGCGCATGATGAGTCCGCCCGACAACCAGTTCCATGCCTGGCTCTGCGGCCTCCGCTCCGCGATGGAGATGATGCTGACGGGCGATGCCATGGACGGCAACGAGGCGGTGCGGGTCGGGTTCGCCAATCGTGCCTTCCCGGCCGCCGATCTCGACGCCGAAACGCTGAAGATGGCGGAGCGCGTCGCCAAGATCGCACCTGATGTCCAGCAGATGAACAAGCGCAGCGTCCATCGCGCGATGGACCTGATGGGCCTGCGCGCCGCGATCCGCGCCGGCACCGAAATCCAAGCGCTGGCGCTGACCACCGAGGCCTCGCGCGCCACCTTCGCCGCCGTGCGCGCCAATGTGAGCGAAGGCCTCTCGGCCCGCGACAAGGATTTCGGCGACTACCGCACCAACAAGGACTAGCTCACCAGGTCGACATGCCGCCGTCGGCATAGAGCACGCCGCCGGTCATGTAGGACGACCGGTCCGAGGCGAGGAACGTCGCCACCGACGCAATCTCCTCGGCCCGCCCACGGCGCTTCATCGCGGTGCGGTTGGCGATGAGGTCATCGAAGCGCGACATCCCTTCGCTGGAGGATTGCAGCCGCTCCAGCAGCGGCGTCTCGGTAATGCCGGGCGAGAGCAGGTTGACGCGAATGCCCAGCGGCGCGAGGTCGTTCGCCCAGGTCGGCACGAACGAGCGCAGCGCCGCCTTGCTCGCCGAATAGACCCCGCCGCCGGGCACGGTGATCGTATCGGTGACCGAGCCGATGACGATCAGCGACGAACCCTCGCCGAGCAGCGGCAGCGCCTGCTGCACGGTGAAGAACACGCTCTTCACGTTCAGCCCCATGAGCGCGTCATAGGCTTCTTCCGTGCAGGTCTGCAGCGGACCGGCGCCGGTCGAACCCGCGCTGCAGACGAGGATGTCGAGCTTGGGAGTCCGCGCCTTCACCGTCCCGAACAGGTCCTTCAAATCGCTGAGGCGCGTCACGTCGGCGGCGATGCCGGTGGCGCGCGGGCCGATCTTGGCGACGGCCTCGTCGATGACCTGCTGGCGGCGTCCAACGACGATGACATCGGCGCCCTGACGCGCCAGGTCGTCCGCGATGGCGAGGCCGATGCCGCTGCTACCGCCGGTCACCAATGCCGTCTTGCCGGTGAGTTCACCCATCGCCTGGTCCTTCCCTGTCCGCCATTCAGCAGGCGGTTCATGTAAATTCTGCACATCATGTTACTATTATGCGCGCGATCCACAATGCCCATATGCGCAGGATGCTGAGGCTTCTACACGATCCCGGCGCCGCGCGGCATACGCGCATAAATTGCATCACGTATCACTATTGTGTTGACGCATCGTCGCCCGGACTCGATAGTCCGCCCATAACAGGCCGGGCCGCCCATGGTGGAATCCGGCGGCATGGAGCGAGGACTAGGGGTGGACGGAATTCTCGCCGATCGCATACGGGCCGAACTGCAGCGCGAAAGCGTCCGCCGCGCGCCGCCGAACTCGTTCCGCCCGCTCCCGGAAATTCCCGGCGGCCGCTACACGCGCCAGGATTTCTTCGATCTCGAAGTCGAAGGCGTCTTCCGCCGCTCCTGGCTGCTCGCCGCCCACGTGTCGGAATTCCCCGAGGCCGGCAGCTACAAGCGCTTCGAGCGGCTGCTGAAGGCGCCCATCGTCATCATTCGCGGCCGCGACGGCGTCATTCGCGCCTTCTACAATACGTGCCGCCATCGCGGCGCGCCGGTCGTCAAGGATGCGCAGGGCAAGTGCAACATCATGCGCTGCCAGTTCCATTCCTGGGGCTACGATTTCGACGGCCGCCTGGTGAACGTCCCTGACGAATACGAATTTCCCGAACTCGACAAGTCGGCACGCGGCCTTCTCCCGCTGCGCTGCGAGGTGCTGAAGGGCGTTGTCTTTATCAACGAAGACCTCGATGCGCCGCCTCTCGCGGACTGGATGGGCTCCGTCGCCGATGAATGGTCGGCGACATCAATGGGCGACTGGACCGTCGACTATCGCTGGTCGCGCGTCATGAACTGCAACTGGAAATGCGTCGTCGACGCCTTCCAGGAGGTCTACCACATCAATACGGTGCATCCGAAAACCGTCGGCCTCGCGCTCGACCACACCAGCGCCGCGGTCGGCCTCATGCCCAACGGCCATTCACGCCTTTGCGTCAGCCGCAACGGCGCGCCGCCCGACCCGGCCGAGGACATCTATGTCAGCACCAGCGTCTCGCACACGCTGTGGCCCAACCTCATCGGCCCGCGCGGCAACGGCAACGTCAAATTCATCGTCGTGTGGCCGCTTGCGCCCGGCCAATGCGAGATTGAGGTCACCGGCCTCGGCCTCCCCTGGGGCGATGGCCCGCTGCCGCCTGACCGCGTCGCCGCGAATCTCGCCTTCGATGCGGTGCTCGAAGAGGACATGGTGAACCTCCAGCCTATCCAGGCCTCCCTGGATTCGACGGCCTTCAGCGGCATGATGCTGGGTTATCAGGAGCGCCGCATCTATTGGGCGCACGAGGTGATCGACGAGATGATCGGGCGCGACCGCATCCCGCCCGGCCTCGCGGTCGAGCCGCGCCTCGCAGGCGCGCTCGAATCCGAGCCGGGCATCACGCTTGAGTAGGGCACCCCGCGCTATTGCGCGAGATACCCACCATCGACCACTAGGCTCGTGCCGGAAATATACTTCGCCTCGTCCGAGGCCAGGAACACCGCCGCGCCGACGACATCGGCGACCGACGCCAGGCGGTTCAGCGGCGTGCGGTCGCGCCACCGGCTGATCAGCGGCGCCTCGTCGGTGATCAACTGGTCGCTGATCGCCGTCGCGACGATGCCGGGCGCCAGCGTGTTCACGCGGATGCCTTGCTGCCCGTAATCCGCCGCGCCCGTGCGGGTCAGCCCCTCGATCGCATGCTTCGCGGCGACATAGTGCGCCACGGAGTACTCACTCTTCGGCGAGATCGAGACGTGCCCCAGCACCGATCCCATATTGATGATCGAGCCGCCCCCCTTCTGGCGCAGCAACTGGCGGATCTCGTGCTTCATGCACAGCCATACGCCGCGCAGATTGGTCGCCAGCACGCGGTCGAATTCCTCGTCCGCGATCTCGGCCAGCTTCGCCCCTGCAGCGCCGACGCCCGCATTGTTCATGGCGATGTCGAGCCGTCCATAGCGCGCCACGACCGCCGCAACGAGGGCCTCGACCTGTCCGGACTCAGCGACATCGCAGGTGAAGAACGCGGCGTCGCCGCCCTCTGAACGGATCTTCGCCGCGACGGTCTCGCCCTCCGAGGCGCGCCGCCCGCACAGCGCGACCATGGCGCCTTCCGCGGCATAGCCGTGCGCGATCGCCTCACCGAGCCCGCTCGATGCGCCGGTCACCAGCGCAACTTTCCCCGCCAGCCTGCTGCCTGTCATATGCGTTCCCCTGTTCCCCGCGCCGGCAATTCTGCGATTGCCCTCGAAAAATATCGCGCATGATAGAATTGTGACGCAGCGAGGGCTAGCCGTCTTGACAGCATGGCCGATAGAAAAGTTGATACATGTATTAGAAAATAAGAACGGGGTGAGACGTGGTCATGGGTCCGTCAACGGAACAGGTCTATCCCGCAAGACCGGAAGCGCTCACCGCACCCTGGTTGACCGCGCGCCTGCGCGACCAAGGCATTCTCGATAACGGCGCCGGCGTCGCCTGGTTCGAAACGGCCCCGATCGGCGCAGGCAGCGGCTTCATGGGCCGTCTCGTTCGCGTGACGCTCGGCTATGACGGCGACGCTCCCGATGCACCGCGCAGCCTCATCGCGAAATTCGCCGCCGACCCCGGCCACCACCGCGACATCGCCATGCAGTTCCGCCTCTACGAGCGCGAAGTTACCTTCTATCAGAAGGTCGCGGCGTCCTTCTCCGGCGCCGCCCCGCACTGCTACGCCGCGGAAATCGACCCTGCGACCGGCGACAGCGTGCTCCTGCTCGAAGACCTAGACGCCTATCGCACCGGCGATCAGGCCGAAGGTTGCTCGGCGGGCGAAGCCCGGATGATCATCGACCTCCTCGCACCGATGCATGCGCATTATTGGGGGCGCAGCCACGAGGTCGGCTGGGCGCCGCCGATTGACGGCGAGATCCAGATCGGCGGCACATCCGCCGGCTGCGCCATGGCGTGGGACCCCTGCGCCCAGCGTTTCGGCCACCGCATGGCGCCGGAATTACACGCCCAGCGCGACGCCTTCCTCGCGGCAATTCCCGCTCTGCACCGCCGCATGGCCGAACCCGTCCAGACCCTCGTTCACGGCGATATCCGGCTCGACAACCTCATGTTCGGCGCCGGCGGGGCGCATCGTCCCGCCGTCGCGCTCGACTGGATCGTCGGGCGCTCCGCCGCGGTCCAGGACCTCGCCTATCTGCTCAGCCAGAACCTGCGCCTCGACGAGCGGCGCGCGCACGAGGCCGAACTCGTCGCCTACTATCACGCACGGCTCACTGAGCTCGGCGTCACCGGCTACACGCTGGACCAGCTCTGGACGGACTATCGCTACGCCGTCCTCTTTCTCTTCAGCTACGCCGTGCTCATCACCGGCGCGCTCGATCCCACCAACGAGCGCGGCGCCGCGATGATGGAGCAGCTCGTCCACCGCGCCGCCTCGGCCGTCATGGATCACGACCTCCTGCCGCTGCTCCGCACGTTGAATTCCTAGCGCCGCCATGACTCAGACCTTCGACGGCGCAACGGTCGCCATCACCGGCGGCGCCACCGGCCTGGGCGCCGCAGTCGCAACGCTGGCCGCCGCGCGCGGCGCCAAGGTTGTCATTCTCGACATCAACGAGGCCGACGGGCGCCGATTGGCCGGACATCTCGGCGGCCAGTTCCACCGCTGCGACGTCGCCGACCCCGCCGCCTGGCATCGCCTCGCAGACGCGATCGGCCCTGTCGACTACCTCCACCTCAACGCCGGCATCATGACCGTGCGTCCTGGCGAAAGTCTCGCCGAGGCCCGTATCGACAACGTCTCCTACGAACGCTACCGCGCCGTCGCGGGCGTCAATATCGACGGCGTTTTCCTGGGCATCCAAACCATGCTGCCGCGCATGATCGCGCAAGGTGGGCACGCCATCACGGTGACGAGTTCGGCCGCGGGGCTCGCCCCAATCCCGTTCGATCCCATCTACGCGATGACCAAACACGCCGTCATCGGCCTTGTCCGCAGCATGGCGCTCGCCTCGGCCGATCACCCCGTCCGCATCAACGCCTTCTGCCCCGGTGGCATCGACACGCGGATCGTCCCGCTGGAACTCAGTGCGAACGCCTCAAACATGATGGCCCCGGCGGTGGCGGCGGAGGAGGTTGTACAACTGCTGCTGACCGGCCCCAGCGGCGAAGTTCGACTGAAGCTTCGTGCTGGGCAGGCCGGGCAATCGGTTCCGCCCCCGAGCTTCACGCTGGGCTGAAGAGGTGCGCGCACCGGCGGCGCTCCCAGCTATTGGGGACGGCGCCGGGACGTGAAAACCAGTACTGCCGCTCCCACGCATCCCGCAACGACGGCGGCGAGATTGTAATAGGCGCCGATCCGGTTCTCAGGATCGCTCCAGAGATAAGCGACAAAACCGATACTCGACCAGACCATGGCGGCGCTCGCCGCGCAGAAGAGCAAAGGCAACACGGGGTAGAGCGGCACGCGAACCGGCCTCGGCGCATCCGGCAGACGGATGCGCAGCACAATCAGCGCAAAGCCGGACAGGAACATGAAGCCCCAGAACACGGGTGCGGTGAAATTTACCAGCGCCTCGAACCCGTTGCGCGTGATTGAGCCCCAAATAATGAGGCTCAATGCCACGAGACTTTGCGCAAGGAGGGCGCGTAGTGGAATGCCCCGCGCCTTGTCCCACCGGGCGATTGCCGCGAGCTGCGGCCAGTCATGCGCGGCGGCGTAGGTCGTCCGGCTGCCGACGACGATGGTTGAGTTGATCGAGGTCAGGGTCGCCAACGCGACAGCGATTGCGAGAATGAGCGAGGCATAGGGGCCGAACGCATGCGCCATCAGCTCTGCGGCAGGCGCCCCGGAGGCGGCGAGACCCTCAATGCCCAGCCCGCGCCACAGGGCCCAATTGACGCCGACATAGAGGGCTGTGATCACCAGGATCGCCGCGACCAGCGCTTTCAGCATGCCGCGCCGCCCATCCTTGACCTCCGCGGACATGGTGGCGATCTCGCTCCAGCCGCCGAACGCGACGAGCACGAAGACCATGGCCTGGAAGAAATCCGGCGGCGGCGCTGCGATGGCTGGATCGATTGTCGCCGGCGGTGCGGCGGTGACCACCAGCAACAGACCCGCCGCCACGATGACGGCGACGCCGACCACCTCAAGTCCGGTCAGCGCATAGTCCACCTTCTCCGCGGCATACATGCCCTTGAGGTTCCACAGCGTCATCAACGCCACCGCGCCGAACGCATAGATCGCTGGTCCGCTCGGCCCCAGATTCACGACATTGTTGGCATAGACGCCCAGTACGAAGCCGAGCAGCGCCAGCGCACCCGTATTGATGACGGCAAAGCGCGTCCAGGCGAAGAGGAAGGCAGTCCCTCTGCCATAGGCGGTCTTGAGGAAGTGATAGTCGCCCCCGGCGCTGGGGAATGCGGTTGCCAGTTCAGCATAGCAGAGTGCGCCGATCAGCGAGATGAGGCCGCCGCCGATCCAGGCCGCCATGAGCCAGAAGAACGAGCCGGTATTGGCGGCGACATCGGCGGGAGATTTGAAGATCCCCGCGCCGATGACCAGGGCAACCGCCACCATCACCAGATAGGCGACGGAGACATGTCTGGCCGGCTGGCCGTCGCGTGACGCGATGCCGGCCGGCTCGCTCATTGCGTTAGAACGAGACGCAATCGAGGCCGTCCACGCGCATGACGGAGATCTGCTTGAAAAGGCGCTTGTAGGCGTCTCGGATGGCCTCGATATCGGCTTCGGCCTTCGCCGACGGCGCGTACCAGATGACCAGCACCTTCGAGGTCAGGCGCACCACGCCCTTATCGGGATGCTTCCACTGCCCGTAGGCATCATAGGCGGTGAGGCCATCGGGAAAGCGCGGCGTGACCTCCTTCGAGAGGAAATCGTACCACTCGTCCTCGCTGATCCCTGTGCCGCCGAAGACGTTCTGCCCGAAGATCAGTTCGACCCTGGCCATCTGAGCGCCGCCCGCCGCGCAAACAGCCGGGGCGGGGGTGCCCGCTCCGGCCTTGGGCGTCTGGCATCCCGCAAGCGCCGCGGCGAGCAGCGTTGCGGTCAGCAGGGCAGGGCGCGTCACCACGAGGTGCGCACGCCCGCATAGAGGTACCGGCCGTTCATGCCGATCGGCGACAGCACGTCATAGGGGAAGTTCCCGAAATAGAAGATTTCGGAATTCGACCGGTCGGGATAGGCGTCGAACAGGTTGGAAGCCCCGATATAGATGTTCACGTTCTCGGTCGCTTGATACCCGATTTCCGCATCGAACTGGAACACCGCGCCATAGGTCTGCTCGGGCTCATAGCCGCCGCCGAAATTGAAGACCCGCTTCGCCTCGCCATAGCGGCTGAGCCGCCCAAGCACCGACCAGGTCTCGTTGGTCCAGTCGGCCGAGAGGATGAACTTCGACTTCGGCGCGGCGTCCTCCACCGTGTTCGCTTCCTCGACCCCGATCACCACCACATTGCCGAAGTTGCGGATCGCCGCGATTTCGGTCTCGGCATAGGAATAGGCGCCGGAGAAGCCGAGCGTGCCGTCCAGCACGTCGTCGAACTTGTAGGTTGCGACGATATCGACACCCTTGGTTTCAGTGTCGACCGCGTTGGTAAAGAAGTTCGCCGCGGTGATGCCGCGCGCCGCGAACAGCGCCTGCTGCGCGGGTGACAGCGTTGCCGCATCGACGCGTTCGCTCAGCGTGATGCGATCGTCCACGTCGATCCGATAGCCGTCGATCGAGAAGCGGAATGCGCCCAGCGCGGCGGTGAAGCCGACCGAGTAGTTCACGGCGCTTTCCGCATCGAGATCCGGCGCGCCCAGCGCCCGGGCGAGGGGATCATCCACCTGTAGCGTCTGGACGCTCTGCAGCGAGCCGCCGGGGCCGAAGCTCAGCGACGAGGTGCCGTAACCGACCTGCACCAGTGACGGCGCACGATAGGAATTCGACACCGAGGCGCGCAGGGCGAGGCCCTCCGCGAATTCCCAGCGCAGCGCCGCCTTGCCGGCGAAGGTGTCGTCGAAATCGCTGAAGTTCTCGTACCGGCCGGCGACATCGAGCAGCAGGTTGCTGGCTAGCTGTAGCGAAAGTTCGGCATAGGCGCTGAACACGTCGCGGCTGATATCGCGCGTCTCCGCAGGACGAAGCCCGCCACCCGCCTGTGCCCCGATCGCGAGGCCGGTGAACGGTCCGGCGGCATAGGACGCAGGCTCGCCGGCTTCGCTTTTGAAGCCTTCATTGCGATATTCAATGCCGAAGGCGAGCGTCGCAGGCTCCGCGAGCCCGAAATCGAAGCTGCGCGTCACGTCGGCATTCGCCGTGAACAGGTCGACCTCATAGGCGCCGGTGAAGAAGCTGCGCGGGCTGGTCGGTCCGAGCGAGGGGTTCAGCGAATTGTAGACGCCGGCCTCGTAGCGGTTGTGGCCGTAATTGACGCTGGTATCCCACGTCCACGCGCCGGCCTCGCCGCGCACGCCTGTCGTCAACGCGATGTCCTCGGTCTTGCCGGTCGGAACGGGACGATAGCCGAGCGGATAGACGCTGAGCACGTTCTGGTAGCCAATCGGATAGCGGAAGAAGCCCGATCCCTCCGCTTCGCGATTGGCGTAGGTGCCGAACGCATAGACCTCGACGCCGTTGCCGACCGGCGTCGCCGCGTTGAACCAGAGGCTCCTGTCCTCCGAACCGCCATCGCCAGGCGCGAAATTGACGCGATTGCCGACCAGCGGCGCGTTGGCCGGATCTTCAAAGATCGGAATCTGGTCGAGGCCGCCGCGATAGGTGCGGGCGCGGTCGCGATACTCGCCGCCGACGCGCAGGAATCCGCCTTCGACACCGATGGGGATGCCGATCTTGCCCTGCAGGACCCAGGTCTCGCCGTCGCTCAGGTCCTCGCCGGTTGGATCGAAATGCGTGTCGTGAATGCCGTAGGACGCGTTGACCTCAACGCCTTCCGGTGCGTCATCCAAAATCACGTTGATCACGCCGGCAATGGCGTCGGAGCCGTATTGCGCGCCCGCGCCGTCACGCAGCACTTCGATGCGCTTGATGGCGTTGGACGGGATCGCATTGAAATCCACGGGTGCTGTGCCGCGCCCGGTCTTTGATTCGACCGTGGTGATCGACGTCGTGTGGCGGCGCTTGCCGTTTACGAGGACGAGAACCTGATCGGGGCTGAGGCCGCGCAACTGTGCGGGGCGCACGATATCGGCGCTGCCCGAGTTCGACTGACGCGGAAAGTTGAACGACGGCACGAGATTCTGCAGCGCCTGACCGAACTCGCCGCCAAGCGCGCCGGAACGGGCGATATCGGCGGCGGAAATCACGTCAACGGGGACGGGGGTATTCAGCTCCGTCCGTCCGCGCGCCCGCGATCCCGTAACGACAACCTCTTCTTCGGCCGAGGCCCCGGCTGAGGCGGGTCCTTCCTGCGCCTGCGCAGGCATCGCGGCGATCAACGTGGCAAAGGCAACGCCGGTGAGCGCGGCGGTCTTCAAGGTATGCAACTTCACGAAAAGCCCCCATTGGATAACGAAGCGCGGTGTAGCTGCGGCCCTGCGTCTGCATCAATCCTGTGACCCCCACCTGCGACTTAACTCACGCTTCAGCCGCCCGCCCAACCCGGCCATACCGCATCCTTGATCGAAACGGCTTTGGGGATCTGTCCAAGCGGAAGAACAGGTCGGCGGTCGCCTGCTGCTCCGCGATGATCTCGGTATCCAACGGCGACAGGTTGAAATCGGCCCGCTTGATGACATCGCGCATCAAATCCAGCGGCAAACCCGTTTCTTCGGCAATCAGGCGCGCGGCTTCGTCGCGGTTCGCGCCGGCCCATTTTGTTTCGGCGGCTAGCGCATCGAGCGTCGCCCTGAGGCGATCGCCTTGCTGTTCGGCATAGGCCCTGGAAGCCAGCATAAGGATGGCCGCCCACCCAGTGTTTCGCCAGGGACGAGCACGCGCGCCTTCTGTTGCAGTAACGCGGTTGTGAAGTAGGGATCCCAGATCACCCAGGCGTCGATGCTGCCTTGCGCAAAGGCGGCTGCCGAGTCGACGGGGTTGAGGTTGATATACTCGACGTCGCCCAGTGACAGGCCGCCGCTCTTCAGCGCCCGGATTGCCGTCACATTGGCGCTGGTGCCGCGCGTGAAGCACAGTCGCTTGCTCTTCAGCTCCGCGACGCTCGACACGGTGGATGTCCCGGGGACCAGTACGCCGCCGGAAGCGCCGCTCGTCCGCGCGGCTGCGACATAGACAAAATTCGCCCCGCCTGACTGCGCGAAGATCGGCGGCGCATCGCCGACGCCCCCAATGTCCAGGCTACCCGCGGTCAGCGCCTCGACCAACGGAGGGCCGTACTGAAACTCGATCCACTCCACCGTCTCGATGCCTGCGGCTTTCACCGCCGCCGCCAGAGTGCCCCGGCGCTTGGCGGTGACCAGAGCGCCGCTCTTTTGATAGCCGATGCGGAGCGTCGTGCCGGAAACAGCTGCAGGGCCGCAGCCGGAGAGCGCCAAAACCGCCAATGCAGCGCCGGACGACAGCACTGCACGTCGCGTCAAAGCCGATCTGAAAGCCAGGAAAGTCATGCTGCAGTCAGTCCCAGTGATCTGTTCTCACCGATGACTGCACGGATCATGCGGAACCACACTATGCTGCCGCTTATGCGTGAGTTTACTTCCGCCATCGCCAGTCGCGTGATGGTCTAGGCGTGACGGCAGCGCTGTCGGAACAGATCGCCGACCGCCTGCAGGACTATGCCGATATCGGCATCGACAGCGTTGTCGCCTGCAGCTACCCGCATCTCGAAGAGGCCTATCGCGTCGCGGAGCTGCTCTTTCCCAAACTCAATCTCAATCACCGCACCGACGACGGCCTTCGCCCTCAGCGGTCTCCGCATCCTTCAACAGCAACAGGATATGCAGGCGCCGAAGGTCGCGGCCGAGTAGTTTATCTTTTGTGTTGGGACGTGAACAGCACGGCATCGCCGGCGCCCTTTTCATTGGCACCAACGCACGCTCAATGCAGCGTCGATCCATGCTAGGCTTTGCGTTCGAGTGAGTTTTCGGGATCTGACGGAGCCGCCTCGTGACCAAACCCGCAAGCGCTCCGGCTCCGGCCGGGACGCCGTCCAACGTCATCGTCATCCTGCTCGACAGCCTAAATCGCCACATGATCGGCGCGTATGGCGGACGGGAATTCGAGACGCCGCATCTCGACCGTTTCGCAGCCGGCGCCACGCGCTTCACCAAGCACTATGCGGGCTCGCTGCCCTGCATGCCCGCGCGCCACGACATTCTCTGCGGCGCCATCGATTTCCTGTGGCGCGCGTGGGGTTCGGTCGAGATCTGGGAAGACGCGATCACCTATGAGCTGCAGAAGGCGGGCGTCATCACCCAGCTCATCAGCGACCATCCCCATCTCTTCGAGACCGGCGGCGAGAACTACCATTGCGACTTCAAGGCCTGGACCTATGAGCGCGGGCATGAGGGCGACGCCTGGAAGACGCGGCCGGACCCGAGCTGGGCCGGTGCGCCGCTGATGGGACGGGGCCACATGCCCTATGACGACAGCCGCGGCTGGTTTCGCGGTGAAGCAGACTTCCCCGGCCCCCGCACCATGTCCGCAGCCGCCCGCTGGCTTGACGAGAATACGGGCCACCACCAGCGCTTCTTCCTCTTCATCGACGAGTTCGACCCGCACGAACCCTTCGACACGCCCGAACCCTGGGCCTCGAAATACGATCCGGACTGGGAAGGCCCGCACCTCATCTGGCCGCCCTATATCAAGGGCGCGATCGAGAAGGGGGTGCTCACCGAACGCCAGGCGCAGCAGATCCGCGCCTCCTATGGCGGCAAGCTCTCGATGATCGACCATTGGTTCGGCAAGGTGCTGGACGCCGTCGCGCGCAACGGTCTCGCCGACGACACGGTCGTCATCCTCTGCACCGATCACGGCCACTATCTCGGCGAGAAGGACATCTGGGGCAAACCCGGCGTGCCCATCTACGAGCCGCTTGGCCACATCCCGCTGATGATCAGCTGGCCCGGCCTCGCGCCCGGCGTCTGCGACGCGCTGACGACCAGCGTCGACATTCACGCGACGCTGATGGACATTTTCGGCGTCGCGCAACGCCAGGTCACGCATGGCAAGTCACTGGTGCCGCTGCTGAAGGGCGAAGCCGCCTCCGTGCGCGACTGGCTGCTCAGCGGCGTCTGGGGCCGCGAGGTGCATCTCGTGACACCGCAATGGAAATACGCCCGCGGCCCGGTCGGCGCCAACGCGCCGCTCTCCATGCTCTCCAATCGCTGGTCGACCATGCCGACCCATGTCGTGGACCGGAACGTCGCGCTGCCGCTGCCCGACGACCGCGCCTTTCTCGACCGTATGCCCGGATCGCGCGTGCCGGTCCTGCATCAGCGGTGGGAAGCGGGCGATGCCATTCCCTTCTGGGGCCGCTTCAAGCCGAACGGTCATCATCTCTTTGATCTTGAGAACGATCCCGACGAGACCCGAAACCTCGCGGGTTCACTGGCCGAGACCGAACTGGCCGAGCAGCTCAACGCCGCCTTGGTGGAGCTGCAGGTGCCTGTAACGCAATTCGAGCGTCTCGGTTTGACGGGGCCAGCGCGTCGCTAACGACGTGCCTCAAATCCTCCGTGCCGCGCGGCGCATCAGGGCCGGCGGCTAAAGGCTGCGTTAAGTGGTCACCGATCTATCCGTTCCCATCCCGCGCAGGCTTGTCTTGAGGACTTTGCCATAGGCGCTCTTCGGCAGTTCGGAGAGGAAGTAATAGTGTTGCGGGCGCTTGTAGCGCGCGAGATGGGCGAGGAGGTGGGCTTGAAGCGCCTCGGGCGTTGGCGTTTCGCCGATGCAGACGACATAGGCGATCGGCCGTTCGCCCCATTCGGGATCGGGTGTGCCGATGACCGCACATTCCGCGACGTTCGGGTGGGTCAGCAACACTTCCTCGATCTCGCGCGGATAGATGTTCGAGCCGCCGGAGATGATCATATCTTTGGAGCGGTCGACTAGGGTCACATAGCCCTTCTCGTTCATGCGCCCGAGATCACCGGTGTAGAGCCAGCCCTGCCGGATGGCGGCGTCCGTCGCCTCCGGGCGATTCCAGTAGCCGCCCATCAACGTATCGCCCTGGACGGCGACCTCGCCGACCTCGTCCACCGCAGCCTCGCTGCCGTCTTCGCGGGCGATGCGCACAGCGACGCCGCTGCGGGCAATGCCGACGCTGCCGAGACGTTCCTCGTAGTCGGCATCATTAGGCGATCCGAAGAGACGCGGCGGCAGATAAGTGATCGTGTTCGGCGTCTCGCCCTGGCCGTAGAGGTGCCAGAGCCGCTCAGTCCCGAACTTGGCGATCGCCTGCTTCAGATCCTCCAGATACATCGGTGCGCCGCCGAAGAAGATGCGGTGGATCCGTCCCACCGTTTCCGCGCCGATGGCGTCGGAAAGCACCAGACGCCGCACAATCGTCGGTACGGCGAAGAAGGAGAGCGGGCCGAATGCCAGGGCAGCGCGCTGGATGAGATCGGGATCGAACGCACCGGTGGGCAGGATGACGTTGTTGCGCGCCCGGGCGAGATAGGAGAGGCCGAGAAAGCCGCTGGCATGCGACATCGGCGCCATGTGGAGGATGTGATCGTCAACCACGGCGCCGCTGTCGGCGAGGAAGCTGACAAGCATGGCGCCCAGCGTGCGGTGCGTGTGGATCGCGCCCTTCGGCTTGCCGGTCGTGCCGCTGGTGTAGAACAGCAACGCCGGATCGGTCGGTTTGCGGACTGTCGCACCGCTGATCTCGCCATGGCCGTGCAGGGCGGCGAACTCGGCGCTGTCGATGTCGATCACCCGGCAGGTGCCGGCCATCGCGGACAGCAGGGACGATGTCAGGTCTTCCGTCGAAAAACATATTTTCGCGCCGCAATCGCCGGCCGCGAAGGCGATCTCGGCGGGATGGAGGCGGCAGTTCTGCGGTGCCGGCACGAGCCCGGCGATCCAGGCCGCGAGCAGAACCTCGAAATAGGCCGGGGTATTGGACATCGCCATGGCGAGCCGGTCGCCGGGCTCGAGCCCAAGCGTTCTGAGACCTGCCGCCAATGTCGCGGCGCGCTCCATCAGCGAGCGGTAATTCCAGAGCGGCCGGTCGATCCACGAGATCGCTGTCGCGTCGGGGTTGGCGCGAGCGGCCGCCATGAAAACAGTGACGACGTTCACGTTCGACCAGCCTTTTCCAAATCGATGACCGCCGCCACGCGGGCGTTGGTGGGGCCATCACATACAAAACTACGTTGCACGGAGTCCGACATTGCTCAGCCCTGCACGCTGCGGGGGAAGCGCGGCAGGGTGAGGAAGAGTACGGCGCAGGCGGCGAGGATGGCCGCCGCTGCGGTGAGCATCGCCTGATAGGAGTGGGTCAGATCGACGGCCAGGCCGTAAATGACCGGTGATACCGCGCTGCCGACGAGAACCACGGCATAGAGGATCCCGTAGATCCGGCCATACGCCTTCATGCCGTAATAGCGGGCCGTCATGTAGCCGATCAGGTCGAGCTCCGCGCCGATCGACAGCCCAACGGCGATCGCACCAAGTGCTGCGGCGGGGGCGCCGAAGATCGCCATGGCGCCAATCGACAGCGCGCTCAGCATCATCATCACAGCGGCGACATAGGGCGCGAAGATGTGGTCGATCAGGAAGCCGGTCAGCAGGCGGGCGGTGACGAGCGCGACGCCGCCGAGGCTGGCGAGAAAGCCGGCCGTCGCCGCATCGACACCAACATCGGCGAGATAGGCGAGGAAATGGAGATGTAGTCCGCCCGCCGCGAGCGGGATGAGCATGAAGGCCGCGGCCATGACCCAGAAGGCCCGGCCGCCAAGCGCTTCGCCGAACGTGGCACCCGGCGCGTCGTTGCCGGTCTTCGCCGCCTTGCCGCCGCGGCCGGCGCCGATGAGCAACACGACCAGCGGCGTCGCAACGGCGACGATGAGTGCAAGGGCGACGAAGCCGTCACGCCAGCCATGCGTCGCGGCATAAGGCACCAGCAGCAGAGGCAGCACGACGCCCGTAATGCCGTTGCCGATCATGGCGAGCCCGAGCGCAAGCCCCCGAGCCTGATGGAAGGCGCCGCTGAGCACACGCGCATAGACCAGCGTCGCTGCGCCGCTGCCTGCCGCGGCCATGATCGCGAATCCAAGATAGTAGACCCACAGCGCGCCACCGAGGCGGCTGAAAAGGAACAGGGAGATCGCGAGCGCGGTCAGGGAGACCGCGACGATTGCGCGCGAGGGAACGCGGTCGGCGAGCCAGCCGAGCCAGGGCGCAACAAGGGCAAGCGTGGCGACGAGGATGGTCGGGCCTAGCGAAATCTCGGCTCGCGACCAGCCGAACTCCGTCTGCATGTTGCGCATGAAGACGCCGATCGCGGGACTGGGGATCGCGATGATCCCCACCCCGATGCCGATCATAGCCGCGAGGAGGACTGGCCAACCGACCTGGAACTCCGCCACGACCGGATGCCGGGATGGCGGCGCCGCCAACGTGGCGCCCGTGGACGCCAACACATCTTCCGCCGCCATGTCTGGCCTCAATCCAGACGCCAGTTGAGGGTCACCCCGAACGTCATCGGATCGCCCGGTGTGCCGACACCCGAAGGCCCGGAAATGGCGACGTTGCGGTAATACTCCTCGTCCGACAGGTTCTTGCCGAACACCGAAACGTCCCAGTTGCCGGCCGGCGGCGTATAGGTGATGCGTGCGTTGAAGATGCCGTAGCCGGGCTGGAACGTGCCGGGCGTCGTCGTGTTGGCCGCATCGAAGAAAACCTGCGACTGGTAGGCGTACTCGCCGCGCAGCGTCAGTTCACCGGATCCGCCGAGCGGGATGTTCGCCTCCGCCGTGACCGAAGTCTGGAAGTCCGGCGAGCGTAGTTGACGATTGCCCGCGAAGTTGGCGCCGCAAACCGGCGGCGTGCCGGCGCAGTTGCTGAGATATTCCTCGAACCGCGCGTGCTGGAAAGTCGAGCTCCAGTCGATGCGGAAGTAATCGCTGAGCACCGCGGAGATCGAGACGTCAACGCCTTGCGTGCGGGTCTTGCCGGCATTGTCGATGATGCTGGTGCCGGCCGTCGGAATGCGCAGGATCTGCTGGTTGTCGATTCGGGTGTCGAACAGCGCGACGTTCACCCGCAGCCGGTTGTCGAAGAACTGCGTCTTCGCGCCGACTTCGTACGACTTCACTTCTTCCGGCGCGTAGACGTTCAAGGCGAGTGCGAGGCTGCCGGGCAAGGACTGGAAGCCGCCGGACTTGTAGCCCTGGCGGTACGAGCCGTAGAGCATGATGTCGGGCGTGACTTGATATTCCAGGATCACCGCGGGATCGAAGCTGTCCCATTCCGGCGTGAGATGAGCGGTGAAGAGCGGCCCCGGCCCCAGCGGATCGGTGCGCTGGTCGGAGGTCTTCTTGTCCTTGCTGTAGCGCGCGCCGAGCGTGACGCTGAAATCGGTGAAGATCTCATAGGTCGCCTGGCCGAAGATCGCGTAGCTCTCGGTCGTGATGTTGTTGCCGTAAAAGCCGAACGAGTTCTGCAGGGCGGGAACGGCGAAGTCGGGGCCGGAGTCCAGCGTATCCTGGCGCTTGGTTTCGTTGTGGTAGTAGTAGATGCCGGCGATCCAGTGCAGCCGATCGGTATCCTGCGACAGGCGCAGTTCCTGGCTGAAGGTGACGTCCTGCTGATCGGTGCCGAGCGCGTAGCCGTCGGCGCGCGAGCCGTCCTGGTCCTGGAGACGCACGAACTGGTTGTCGCGATAGGCCGAGATCGAGGTCAGCTTGGCGAAGCCGATATCGCCCTCCATCCGTGCGGTCAGCGAGAACGTGTCCTGCTGCTCGAAGCCGTCGACGTTGTAGTAGACACGGTAGAAACTTTGATCGGCCGGCAGCGCCGCGACGGCGGCGGGCGTCAGCAGGCCAAGCTTGTTGGCGGATGAGAGGAAGAAATTGCTCATCCCGTTGTCGGACGTGAAGTAGTCGCCCGTCAGCAGGAAGGTGAAGCTGTCGTCCTGGTACATCACCTGGCCGCGGGCGGTGTAATTGTCGATGAAACCGGGATCGAGGCCGGCGGGATTGTCCGTAAAGGCGTCGCGTTGGCGATGCGCCGCCGCGAGCCGATACGCCCATTTGCTGCCCTCGGCGAACGGTCCGGTGACGCCGCCGCGCACGGCGAAAAGTCCGTAATCGCCGACATCGGCCGACGCCCAGGCGTCGAGCGTATCGCTCGGGCGCTTGGTGATGATCGAAACCGCACCACCGGCGGCGTTGCGACCGAACAGTGTGCCTTGCGGGCCTTTCAGGACTTCGATCCGTTCGATGTCGAGCAGGTCGAACTGCAGGCCGGCCGTGCCGGCGATGTAGACCTCGTCGACGAAGAAGGCGACGGAGGGATCGGAGCCGGAGTCGATGACGTTCGTGCCGGCGCCGCGAATATAGGTATAGCTGACGAAGCCGCTGCCGATCGACGACATGTTCATGCCAGGCGTCAGGCGCTGGACCGAGTCGAGCGTGCTGATGCCGGCACTCTCCAGCGTCTTCGCCGTTACGGCGGCGACCGACAGGGGCACTTTCTGGAGATTGGTCGCGCGCTTTTGCGCGGTGACGACGATGGTTTCGGTTTCGTCGTTCGCCGAAGGCTCGGCAGCCGAGGCTGAATACCCCGCCAGGAAAGCGCCCGTCAGGACGCCGGCGCTCACGCCGAGAAGCCATGCACGCGATGTCATTTGCCGTACTCTCCCCTTAATTTCATTGTCGGCGCTGAACGTCGTCAGCACCGCGCCGCTTGCATGCGGTTCTTCCCGGGCGGCATGTTGAAAGTCTGCGATGTCCACGCAAGCAACATCGTTGGACGCTTGTCCGGTGAAGCCGTCCGAGCGCCTCTGCGCCGCCGTGCCATTCCCCTTGAGAATGATAGAGGCCCACAATGAATTGGACCGGCCGTCCGGCCGCCGCCGATAATTCCCGGCTGCGATTGCAAACAGGCGAGTGGTTCAGATGGCCTATCAGCGACTGATGGTCGAATGCGACGGGCCGTTGGCGATCGTTAAATTCAACGCCCCCGCCTCGATGAATGCCCTCGATGAGGCGATGCGCCGCGAGCTGCCGGAGGCCATGGGTCGCCTGCTGGACGACGACGGCATCCGCGCCATTCTGCTGACCGGCGAAGGCCGGGCCTTCTGCGCAGGGGCGAACCTCAAGAACATGTATGCCGAGCAATCCGACGGCGACACGCCTGATGTCGGCAGCAGCCTGCGCAATGGCATCAACCCGATGCTCGTGCGGATGGCCGAAGCGAACAAGCCGATCATCGCCGCGGTGAACGGCGCGGCCGTTGGAGTCGGGTGCGGGCTCGCCCTGTCGGCGGATATCGTTCTGGTCGGCCGCTCCGGCTATTTCTTCCAGTCTTTCATCCGTCTCGGCGTCGTCCCCGACGGCGGCAGCTCGTGGGTGATTCCGCGCCTGATTGGGCGGACCCGTGCCGCGGCGATGACAATGCTGGGCGAGAAGATCGACGCGGAGACCGCGGTGGCTTGGGGTCTCGCCTATCGGATGTATGAGGACAGCGCGCTTATGCCTGCGGCGCGCGCGATGGCGTCAAAGCTCGCGCACGGGCCAACAGTCGCCTACGGCAAGATCAAGCACTTGCTGCGTGCGAGCCTGCAGAACGGTCTTGTCGACCAGATCGAACTTGAGGCGGCGCACCAGCAGACGGCATTCGCCACCGAAGATTGCCGGGAAGGCATCGCCGCCTTCGTCGAGAAGCGCGAGGCTGCGTTCAAGGGTCGATAACGAAGCGACTGGCTTCAGTGAGACAAGGCCGACGCAAGCGCCGTTCGGCGCGCGGCGATCGCCTCCATTCCATTGCTGCAGAAGGCGACGATGTCGGCGGTGACATCTTCGGCTGAGCGCTCACCATCGCCGTCGAGCATGCTGTCATAGCGGTGGTCGATCACCTGCCAGGAATAGATCGTGCCGATGACGAAGGAAAAGCCCCATACGATGTCGGCGCGCGTGAGCCTGGGATAAAGCTGCGTCAGCGCGTCGATCCAGCGGGTCATGGAGCGGTCGGCAAGCTCCAGCATCCGGCTGCTCATGCCGGACTGCCAGTGCGACGTATGGCTGCGGAGAATGAAGATCTGCCCGATGTCGCGCTCGCTCTTGCTGAGCGCGCGGCTGACGATTGGATAGGCAAGGGCATAAATGAGGGCGCCGAGCGCCGGCGGCCGGCCAGGGTTCTCGGCGATCGCTTTCTGGAGATAGGCACTGCGATCCTGGTCGATCTCCGACCAGGCGCGCCGGCCCACCGCCCCGAACAGTTCGGTCTTCGAACCGAAATAGAAATGGATCGTGCTCAAGGGCACGCTGGCGTTCCGCGCGATGTCGCGCAACGACGCCCCTTCATAGCCGTCCCTGGAGAAGCAGTAGATTGCGCTCTCCATCAGCGCCTCGATCGTTTCCGATTTGGACATTTTTTCTCACCGTCCTTGCATCAAGCAAACCAGACGGACGGGCGGACGTAAACGGCATAAACGCTCCCGCGTTGCAGCATTGGGACGGCGGCCTCGCATTCGCCGAATGAATCCCTCGCGATGGCGACGGTGAACGATATCTGGACGAGTGTCCGGGTTTATCGCTTGCGGATACGCGCCTCGAATGGCGGACAATCAAGCACTGCACGGTCGCAAGCGCGTCCGCACACCCAATGATGACGCGGACAATGAAGTCCGCGCTCTGGCGCACAGGAGAGACGAATGAAGCGGTATGTCATGGCCAACCGCCCCGACGGCGTGGCGGATGTCGTGTTCGAGGACGACCTCGAACCGCATTTCGCGACCAACCGCTTTCGCGAGTTGTGGCTGAACACGGAAACCCCGGCTGAGACCTCGGATCCCCGCGATCCCGTTGCGGACCAGCACATGAACCATGAACCACCGGACGGCGGCGCGGTCTTCCGCATGCTGGTGTTCGCGCCCAAGCAGGATACGCCGGACCTGACGCCCGAGCAGATGATCGAGATGCACAAGACCATTCACAGTGTGCATATCCCGAGCCTCGAATATCTGCGCACCGCCAAGCACCCCACGATGCACAAGACGGATACGCTCAACTATTTCGTGCTGACCGAGGGCGAAATCTGGTCGCTCTCCGAGGGCAAGGATGTGTTGCTGAAGGCCGGCGATGTCATGATCCAGCGCGGCTGCATGCATGGCTGGCGCAATGACAGCGACAAGCGCGCCGTCCTCGCCGCCATCCTCATCGATTCCAAGCCGGCCTGACTCCTCCCGACTGCGGCTGAGGGCACATCACCCTCAGCCGTTTTTCTTTGTCCGCTATTTGATATGCGGTGCGACGACGCGGTTGCGCAGCTTGCCGATCTTCTCGACCTCGAGCTCGATGACGTCGCCGGGCCTGAGGACCATTCCCGTCTCAAATGTGCAGCCGCCGCCGACCGTTCCGGAACAGATGAGTTCGCCGGGATAGAGCGACGTACCGCGCGATAGGAAGACCAGCAGGTCCTCGAACTTGAAGTACATGCCCGAAGAATTGCCGCTGGAAACCTGCTCTCCATTGACGCTGACATTCATGTCCAGCACATAGGGATCGGGAATTTCGTCCGCGGTGACGATGCAGGGCCCGACGCCGTTGCAGAAATCCTTGCCGCCGGCCGGACCCAGATTGAGCGCACCGGCCTGCATGGCCCGCATCTGCTCGTCGCGCGCCGACCAGTCGTTGAAGACGGTGTAGCCGAAGATGAGATCGCGGGCCGTGTCCTTCGTGGCGTTGCGCACTTCCTTGCCGATGACGGCGGCCCATTCCATCTCGTAGTCGATGGTCTGCGAGTAGGGCGGCCACGCGATATCGACATCCGGCCCGACGACCGCCATGCGGTTCGAGATGTAGTAGAGCGGGAAATCGTAGAAGGCCTTCGGCACTTCCAGCCGGCCGGACGCCTCGATTTCCGCGCGGGCCTTTGCGGGATCGGGCGAGGCGTTGATGAGCCGCTCCGCCTGTATCTTGGCGGCGCCCTGAAGGTGGCCGGGAAAGGTCAGGCAGTCGCGGATTTGCGTGGGACGGGGCAGCGGGGCGAGGATCTTGCAGTCTGCCGTGGAGATCACCGCACCCGGCGGCGCCGCCTTGATCAGCGCGCGGGCACGATCCCAAGCTGCGGATCCTGCCTCGATCAATGCCAGCATGGAAGCCATGGCGGGATCGCTTTGCCCTCCGAGGTCTGCCGCGCGCGCGAGATCGACGATTTTGCGGTCCTGGTCGATCCAGCCGCCGATTTTTTCCTTACCGTCATGGACGAATGTAATGAGCCGCATGTTTCACCTGCGTTAGGCGCGTCCCCCGTCCATGCGCGACAGCGCACGGCCTCCCAGCGGCGCGTTGGTGAAGCTTGCGAACGCGCGGCAACGTCCGTCCAGCGCATTCGTTGGACGAATGTCTAATCGGGCAAAGCGCTGCCGATGTTTATGCGAGCACGGCGCTAAGACCGCGCGCGGCTGCGCGGGCGAATGTTCTGCAGGATCGACATGAAGGCCCGGACGGCGGGGCGTACTTCCCATCGCGCGCGGATCGCCGAGCACATAGGCGAGGGCTCGGGAAACAGGTTGATCGTGTCGAGCGTGACAAACCGGCTTCTGAACGAGGCGGATCGCTCCGCGATATCCGACATGATCACCCCGATCGCGTCCGTCTGCGCGACGATCTCCTTCACGATCGGAAAGAAGTCGACGACGTGGATGCGCCTGTGCCAGTCGATCCCCTGATCCTCGTAGAGCGCGCGGATAACTGCGCCGTAGGGCCGCGAGTCCGACGGGCTGACGAACTCATGCTTCGCGAGGGTCTTCAGCGTCGGCCGGCGGACCTGAAGGATTGGATGGCCACGGCGGACGAACAGGATGCCCCGCGCATCGTTGAAGATGCGTTGGCATCTGATATCGGGCCAGTCCGCGAAAGCGGCCTCGAAGCCGACGGCGACATCGATCCCGCCGCTTCTGAGGAGCTGGACCGTTCGCTGAAACGTCGCGCCGGCGATATCCAGACGGATCGAGGGATGCTTCTTCAGCAGTTGCGCCAACGGCTCGATCAGCAGGAATTCCAGCGAAGCGGGGCAAACGCCGATGCGCAGGACGCCGGCATAGGCATCGCTGCTTTCACGTGGGCGCTGCAGGAGGTCGCGCGTGTCTTCGACCAACCTCTGGGCGCGCTCCGCGAAATCCCGGCCCTTCTCGGTGAGGATAGCGCCGCGCGAGGTACGCTCGAAAATAGCATAGCCGATCTCGCGTTCGAGATCGGCGACGCTGCGGGTGACGGCGGATTGCGTGACGCCCGCAATGCCGGCGGCGGCCGTGAACGACCCCGCGCGCGCCACGGCGACGACATGATTGAGACGCGTGTCCATCCTCAGCTATTCCTAACACGCATGAAGAGCGCCAACAATGAATCGGGGCGACAACACGGAAAGTAGGAGCGGCATGCCAGGCAGTATTGAAGTTGAAATCGCGCCGGACGGCGTCGCGACGCTGACGATCTGCCGGCCCGAGCAGCAAAATCGTCTTGATCTCGAAGATCTCGATGCGCTCTCCGCAGCGCTCGATATCGTGATGGGCGATGAGGCCGTCCGCGCCATCGTGCTGACCGGTAAGGGCAAGCATTTCAGCGCTGGCGCTTCGACGCGTACGCTGGAGGCGCTGCGCACCGCCAAGCCCCTTGAAATCCACGGAAGCGTCTATGCGCGGGCGCAGGGCGTCGCCCGTCGCCTCTACCGTATGCCGAAGCCTGTCGTTGCGGCGATCTCAGGCGCCGCGATCACGCTCGGCTGCGAGTTTGCGCTCGCCTGCGATTTCCGGCTGGTCGACGAGACGGCGTTCTTTCAGGAAGCCTGGATCAAGCTCGGGCTGCTGCCTCCCCTTGGCGGTCTCTACCTGCTGCCGAAAATGATCGGCGTGACGCGCGCCTCGGAGATGGTTCTGCGGGGCCGGGAAGTGCGGGCAGAGGAAGCGATTGCCATCGGTCTCGCCAACCGGATCGTGGCCGGCGAGGCTCTTCTGCAGGAGGCGCAGACGCTCGCAGCGGAACTCGGCGCGCTCTCGCCGACTGCCTACGGCTTCGCCAAGACGGCGCTGCACCGCGGCCTGGAATCGACGATCGAGGCCGAGTGGTCGGCGAATGCGATGGCACAGGCGATGCTCATCAGCAGCAACGATTTCTCCGACGCCATGCAGGCGCTGCAGGAGCGGCGAAAGCCGACCTTCACGGGAAGATAGAAGCCGCTGTCGATATAATCAGGCGCCTTTAGGAGCTTTCCGCGGGAGCGCCTTGCTTGCGGCGGGCGTGTTCAGCGCCACGGCGGCAGTGAAAAGCGCCTTCAACGCTTTCTCATCGATCTTGTCGCCGTCGTGGATATCGAAGGCGCGGCGCGCATTGCCTTCGAGGCTGGAATTGAAGACGCCCTTGGGGTCGTCGAGCTTTGCGCCCTTGGGGAAGGTCAGCTTTACAGCGGTCTTGTAGGTTTCGCCGGTGCAGATGATGCCGTTCTTCTCCCAGACCGGGATACGCCATTTCCACGACTCCACCACGTCGGGCACCGCCTGCTTGATGAGCGCCCGGACTTTGGCCAGCGTCGCACCGCGCCAGTCGCCAAGCTCGGCGATGCGCGCGTCGATCAAGTCCGCTGGCGAGGCTTCGGGGTTCGCTTCCTCAAAGGCGCTCTTCTTCATCATGACGGCGTTACCTTCTGATTGTGTTGACGCTTCAGGCGATCACATCCGCTCGCCGGGCAGGTCACTTGCTTGCTTTACCCAGGCAATGAACTGCGCCTCGTCGAAATCGTCGTTCTCGTGAATGTGGAAGTAGCGCACGTCCTTTTGCTTGGACGCGACGGGCGGCATGGGGTGCAGTGCCGCGCCACGGAAGAAGGCGACCTTCACGTATTTAGTGATGCAGTGAAAGCCGAGGAACCAGCCGGTCTCCTTGGGCGGACCATCGGCGCCGTAGAAGGGCGTGTTCCATTTCACGGCCTTGCGTACGCCGGGAACGGTGCGGGTGATAAGCGCGTCGAGCCGGACGCCGACATCGTGCTTCCAGCCGGGCATCGCCGCGATAAAGGCCTGGACCGGCGCGTCGCCGTCGCCCTTGGCGATTTGCGGATTGCCGCCGGAGAGGAGTTTGGGCGGCTTTGCAGATGTCGTCGGCATCAATCTCGTCCCTCTCCTGCGCTGCCGCCTTCATCCGGTCGCGCCAGAACCCCTTCCAGTTTGGCAAGGAAACCCTGCCACCCCTGTAGCGCGCCGCCAAAGGCCTGCTTCTGGGTGGGGCGGAAGCCTGCCTGCTCCATCCGCAGATGTGTTCCGGCGGGTGTCGGGGTGAGCGTGAAGGTCACCACGCTTTTCAGATCGAAGGTCGCGTCGTCATGGGTGAAATTCCATGTGTAAGCCAACGTCCTGTTCGGCTCGACGGTCAGCACCTCGCAGTCCAGCACGCCGCCCCATTCACCGCGCAGGTTGAAGCTGTGGCCGACGACCGGCTGAAAGTCGTTCTGCATTAGCCATTCCGCGATCAAATGAGGCTGGGTCAGCGCTCGCCAGAGCTTCTCGGGGGAATGGGGGATGTCGCGTTCGACAATGACCGAACGTGTTTCAGGCGCGGGAGCGCTCATTGGTCCATCCTCTTCAGGAGATCTTCGAGGCGATCGAACCGGTTTTCCCAGAAACCGGTCATCTGCTTTGTCCAGTCGATCAACGGCGCCAACGCGCTGAGCTGCGCGCTGTAATGGGTCTGGCGGCCTTCGGGACGATCGCGCACCAGCCCGGCGAGTTTCAGCACTCCGAGATGTTTCGAGACGGCGGGTTGCGAGACCCCGGCATGAGCCGTGAGGCCCGCGACCGTCGTTTCACCCTCCCGGCAGAGGCGCTCGAAGATCGCCCGCCGCGTTGGATCGGCGAGCGTCCTGAAGAGCAGGTCGTGGGAGGTCGTCATCGCAAAACATAACTCACGGGCTATGAGTCGATAAATAACTAGACAGCTATGCGTTGGTCAAGCGCAAGAATTCGGACTGACGGATGTTTTTGGGCGGCCGGCGAAACACGCATGCCGACTGCGATTGCGTGCTTGGCATTCGCCGCGCGTTGAACCTATCGTCCCGGCCCGATTCTAGTAACGAGTTGAGAATGGCCGCCGACATTCAACGCCTTGCCGCGCTTATTGCGATCGAGATTGGCGCGAAGCCGGAACAGGTCGCAACCGCGATCGAACTGCTCGATGGCGGCGCGACGGTTCCGTTCATCGCGCGCTATCGCAAGGAAGTCACCGGCGGCCTGAGCGATACGCAGCTGCGTTTGCTGGCGGAGCGCCTCGTCTATCTCCGCGAACTCGACGCCCGTCGGGTCGCGATCGTCGAGTCGATCGAAAGCCAGGGCAAGCTCACGGTCGAACTGACGGCAAAGCTGGCCGCGGCTGCGACCAAGGCGGAACTCGAGGACATCTATCTGCCCTTCAAGCCGAAGCGCCGCACCCGCGGAGAGATCGCCCGGGAGCGTGGTCTGGGTCCGCTTGCTGAAGCTGTTATGCTTGATCGGACACGTGTCCCCGCCGAGGTCGCGGCGTCCTATCTCTCCGATGAAGTGCCCGACGCCAAAGCCGCTCTTGAGGGCGCGAGAGACATTCTGGTGGAGACCTTCGCCGAGAATGCCGATCTCGTCGGGCGCATCAGAACGTATCTGAAGGAGAAGGCGGTCCTGCGCGCCCGGGTCGTCGAGGGCAAGCAAGAGGCCGGCGCAAAGTTCTCCGACTACTTCGATCATACCGAGCGCTGGGCCGGCGTGCCGAGCCACCGGGCCCTCGCGATGATGCGGGGACGCGACGAAGAAGTCCTCAGTCTCGGCATTGAAGTCGATGCCGAAGATCCCGGTCCGGTCAAACCCGTCGAACGCATGATCGCGGCGGCGTATGCGATCAACGCCAACGATCCCGCCGGACCTTGGCTGATGCAGGTGGTCGGCTGGACGTGGCGGGTCAAGCTCGCCATCACGCTCTCGCTCGACCTGATGCGCGACCTGCGCGAGCGCTCCGAGGAGGAGGCGATCCGGGTCTTCGCGCGCAATCTGAAGGACCTGCTTTTGGCGGCGCCTGCCGGCGCGCGAACGACCATCGGTCTCGATCCCGGCATCCGCACCGGCGTCAAGGTTGCCGTGATCGACCAGACCGGCAAGGTCTTGGAGACGACGACGGTCTATCCATTTCAACCGCGAAATGACGTGCGCGGCACGCAGGCGGAACTCGGGCGGCTGATCATCCGTCACAACGCTGAACTGATCGCCATCGGGAACGGCACTGGCAGCCGCGAGACGGAGCGGCTGGTCGCCGATCTCCTGTCCGTCGTTACGGGACCAAAGCCGCTGAAGGTGATCGTCAGCGAAGCCGGGGCTTCCGTCTATTCCGCGTCAGCCCTGGCCGCCGCCGAGTTTCCCGATCTTGATGTGTCGCTGCGCGGCGCTGTCTCGATCGCCAGGCGTCTGCAGGATCCGCTCGCCGAACTCGTCAAGATCGAACCCAAAGCCATCGGCGTCGGGCAGTATCAGCATGACGTCGACCAGTATCGCCTCGCCCGGTCGTTGGAGGGAGTGGTCGAAGACGCCGTCAATGCCGTGGGCGTCGATCTCAACACGGCGTCGGCAGCCTTGCTGGTCAGGATCTCGGGTCTGGGGACCTCGCTGGCCGATGCAATTGTCGCTCATCGTGACACCAACGGGCCTCTCTCCAGCCGCAAGGACCTGTTGAAAGTCGCGCGCCTCGGTCCGCGTGCCTTCGAGCAGTGCGCCGGCTTCCTGCGCATCGCCAACGGCAAGGAGCCGCTCGACGCCTCGTCCGTCCATCCGGAAGCCTACGCCGTTGCGAAGAAGATCGTGGCCGCCTGCGGCCGGGATGTGCGGTCCGTGATGGGCGACAGCGCTGCGCTGAAGGCGCTTGATCCCCGCACATTCATCGACGAACGGTTCGGTCTGCCGACGGTGCGGGACATCATCGCCGAACTCGAAAAGCCGGGCAGGGACCCACGGCCGGAATTCAAGACCGCTGCCTTCGCCGACGGCATCGATTCCATCAAGGATCTGAAGCCGGGCATGATGCTTGAGGGCACCGTCACGAACGTCGCCGCGTTCGGTGCGTTCGTGGATATCGGGGTGCATCAAGACGGCCTTGTTCACCTGTCCCAGCTGGCCGATCGCTTCGTTGCCAACGCCCATGAAGTGGTCAAGGCGGGCGATGTGGTGCGCGTCCGGGTGGTGGACGTGGATATCAAACGCAATCGCATTGCGCTCTCGATGCGGAGGGATAGCCAGACGGCCCAAGATGCCGGCTCTCGGCCGGAGAGGACGACGCCGGAAACGTCGGCTCGAACGGGCGCTCGTTTTACCAAGACCGATCGGCAACCCGCGCCGCCGTCTCAAGGCGCCTTGGGCGCCGCGCTCGCGGAGGCGCTCAAGCGCAGATAGGTGCTGGAGATCGCTGGTTGGTCGCCTGGGCGGACTCCGCCGTCAGGCGCCGACGACCTGGAGATAATGCGCGGACTGCCGGCCCATCAGCGCCTGGAGAATGCCGGCGATGCTGCCGAGATACCACGCCGCGCGGACGAGTGAGCGGCCGGGCGAAACCGGTATGAGGATGACGCTGGTCGTCAACGACAGCAGCCTGCCGACGACGGACCCGGGGACCCGCCACGCGACGCGTTTAGGGTTCGCTTTCAATCTCGTGCGGAGAGTGGAGATCGTTCCGTCGCGGCTGCGCCGATAGGTGTAGGACAGGCTCAGTCGCTCGGGGCAAACGGTCTCGTAAACGATCGCGGACGGGCACCAACCCGACTTCGCGCCCAGCCGCTTTGCCTCGCCCCACAAACCGCCGTCTTCGCCGCCGCAAAGAGCCAGCGTTTCATCAAAGCGCAATTTTGTCCGGCGGAAGAAGGCGAGATCGCCCATCCAGCTTCCGGTGGAGATCAGGACCGCATCGCCCCGGCCCTTTTGCCGGCGGCCATTGGCTTTGGCTTCCGCGTGACGGTTGAGTTGGTCGAGACCGTTCCAGACGATCTTCTGCCACAGGGATTTATGTCCCTCGAGCGGCGCCCGGCGCACGGGCGACCCGACTAGGTCGAGACCGAAGGTGTCATGCTCGGCAAGCAAGTGCGCGAGCCAGTCGGGCTCCACGATCTCATCGTCATCGGCGAAGGTCAGGAGTTGATTGCCGCTGGCCAGCGCGATATCCAGAACGCGGTTGCGCGCGACGGCAATGCCGAGACGGGGCTCAAGCTCATACTGGACGTGCCACTGCGGCAGTTGGCGCGAGAAGGCGTCGATGATGTGTCGCAGCGTCGGTACATCGCTGTTCTCGACGATGACGAAATGCAGCCGGACGCCCCGGGGCACAACCATCGCGGCATAGGATTGCAGTAGGCGTTTCAGCATTTCCGGCCGACCGCGCGTGATCGTGCCGATGCAGATGCTGCGGTCGAACAGGCGCGTGGCCGTGCGCGGCGAGGGGGCGGCGTCGATCATCCGGCAGCACACTTGAAGAGGACGTTGAACCAATTGTCGCGGCTACGGACGATCCGCCGCGGCAGGAGCAGCATGTCGTCCTGGGGCCGCGCTCGGCCACGCCGCGTGGTCGTGCCCAAGGCATAGCCGCAGTCCGCGACCATGGACCGGACGTCCGGGGAGACGTCGCCGTAAGGATAGGCGAAGCCCTCAACCGCCTCGCCCGTCATGTCCTCCAGGACGTGGCGGCTGTCGAAAATCTGGCGCCGGGCTTCGGAGGGCTCGACGGCCGACAGATGCACATGGTCGAGCGTGTGCGACCCCGCCTCGTGGCCGAAGCCAACCCACTCGCGGACCTGCTGTTTCGACATGCAGGCCGTCCGGGCGGCGCCCATGCCGGTATCCCAGTCGTTGAAGCCGCCGACCTGGGACGTCACAAAATAGGTGGTTGCCGTGAACCCGAACTCGTTCAGGACCGGCAGGGCGTTTTCGTAGACGTTGCGGAACCCGTCGTCGAACGTGATGCCGACAACTTTCCCGGTGCGCTCGCCCCTCAGATAGGGCTGCAGGTTCCGTACCGACAGACCCGTCCAGCCGGCGCGCTTCAACCACTGCATCTGGCGCAGAAAATTGACCGGCGCCACGTTCAGATAGCGGAACGGACTGCCCCGGTCCGGCAGCTCCTCCACCTGGTGGTACATAAGGATGGGTATCGGCATGCGTTCGTCTTGATGCGGACCTTTCTGGGCTGACGCCGCCGCGCGCCTCGTCCCTCATCGATTTCTTGTGGTCACCCGCGGGGTGAGGCGATATGTCGTCGAACGGCGTGGGCGGACGTGTCGCGGGGCGGGACTGCAAGGTTGAGTGGGCACCATCCAGCATCTCTGGTAGCGACCTACCTTGAACATCAGGCTGAGCTGAGGCGCTTCCTGCGCGCCCGCCGTGGCAGCGATGCCGACCTCGACGATCTCGTGCAGGACCTTTTCCTGAAGGTGTCGGCGGTCGATCCCGGCCAGGAGATCGCGAGCCCGCTCGCCTTCCTCTACCGCTTAGCAAGCAACGTCATGCTCGACCGGCTGCGTGCGCAACACCGCGCCCAGGCACGCGACGCCGAGTGGCGCCGGAGCCAGACGATCGAGCTGGGCGGTCAGGAAGTCGCGACGATTGCCGATGCGGAAAGCACGGTGATCGCGCGGCAGCGTCTGACATTGGTGGTTTCAGCCCTGGCAACCCTGGCACTGCCGACCCGGCGCGCCTTCCAGCTGCATAAGTTTTCCGGGCTTTCCCATGCCGAAACGGCCGCCCGCATGGGGATTTCAAAGAGTGCCGTCGAAAAGCATATCAGCCTCGCCTTGAAGCATCTGGCGATCAAACTGGGAGATGTCAGATGAGGGAATTCCGCGCCTCCCGGCAAATTCGTTGCGGCGTTTCCGGCGCGGTGGCGTCTAACCATTATCCACTGATGGAGAAGGCTTCGGCCTTGGTTGCCTTTCAATGACGCCCGCGCCCCAAAGCCCCGCCGAGGCCGCCGCCGCATGGTTCGCCAGGCTGCAGGAAGACGCGCCTGTCGAGGACTGGCAGGCTTTCACCACATGGCTGGAGGCCGATCCCGCCAACCAGGCGGCCTACAACGCGGTCGAGGCGGCCTGGATCGAGGTTGAGGACTTCCCGGAGGCGCTGAACCTTCCGGCCGCTATCCCCCTGCCGTCGATCCGAAGGGCTCCGGCGCGGCGCGGCTTCTGGATCGGCGGCGCCCTGGCGGCTGCCGCGGCGGTGGCCGTGGCGGTCGTTGTCGTGCGTCAGCCGGCAGGCGAGCAGTTGGCGGGCAGCTTCAAGACCGATGCGACATCGACCCGCGTGGTCAAGCTCGGCGACGGAACGCAGGTGTCGCTCAACCGGTCGACGGAGCTCAGCGTCGCCCTTCAATCCGGCCGGCGCGATGTAATCTTGACGTCCGGCGAGGCGTCGTTCGATGTCGCCTCGGATCACAGCCGGCCGTTCCATGTCACGGCGGGTGGGCATGACATCCGGGTCACCGGGACGGAATTCAACGTCGTCGAGCACGACAAGCATCTGACCGTTACCGTGCGTCGCGGCAGTGTCGTGGTCGAGGATCTGACCACCCGTGCGGTCAATACGCTGGAAGCTGGCACCCAGTTATCGCTGGCCGAAGGCGGGGCGGCCGGGACGGTCGAGCAGGTGGATGCCGCCGACGCCTTCGCCTGGCAGGACGGCAATCTCATCTACAAGAACGCACCGCTCACCGCGGTCGCGGCCGATCTCAGCCGCTATTTCGGCCACCCCGTAAAGGTCACGGACAGCGCGGCGTCCATTCAGGTGTCCGCCGTCCTGCAGATCGATGCCGAGCCGGCCATGCTGAGGCGGCTTGCTCAATTTGCGCCAATTTCAGTGCAATTCTCCGGGGACGACGTCATACTGACGGCTCGATAGGGGCAATCCGGACAAAATCAGGCAGCCGTGGGGAGTGCAGGATCGTTCACGCACTACGCGCCGATTTTTCTGGCAGCGTCGCTCCTTTCAGTTGCCGCTGCCGCCGCGCCGTCCTCGCCTGCCAACCAGGCGGCCGGAGAGACGATTGAGCACGCGCTGATCGACTACGCCTTGCAGGCCAAGCTTTCGGTCGGCGGCTCCCTTCAGCTTTGCATGGGTCCGGCCGGCACGACCTCGGCCGGCATGACCGTAAGCGAGGCGCTGGCTGCAATCCTCGGCGAGTCCAATTGCACCTATGCCATGCCGGATCCGGCGACGGTAATCGTCAGCCTGAAGCCGGCAGAAACCGCGGCGGTAGCCACGAGCGTTCCGATGGCTCCGGTGGAGGAAGTCGTCGTGACCGCCACGCGACGCCCCGATCTGCCCGGCTCGACGCCTTACGCACTGACGGCGGTCGGCGGCGGCGTCATTGCCAACCGGCGGCTTGCCGATATGCACGACCTCGTCGGCCAGGTCGCCGGCATGACCGTTACGAATCTCGGGCCGGGACGCGACAAGGTCATCCTGCGCGGTATCTCCGACGGTGCGTTTACCGGCCTCGCGCAGTCGCCGGTCGCGATCTATCTCGACACCAGCCAGATCGCCTATTACGCGCCTGACCCCGATCTGCGGCTCGTCGATATCGCGCGGGTCGAGGTTCTGCGCGGGCCGCAGGGCGCGCTCTATGGCGGCGGCGCCATCGGCGGCGTGATCCGGATCATCCCGAACGCGCCCGACCTGACGGCGTTCGGCGGATACATGAAATCGTCCCTGTCGCAAACGCAGGGCGGTGCTCTCAACAACGATGCTGTCGTCGCCGCCAATATTCCTCTCATAGATGAGCGTTTGGGCTTTCGCGGGGTCATTTATCGCGAGGCCCAGGGCGGCTATATCGACGACATCGGCTCTGAGCGCCGCAAGGTCAACAACTCGGTTCGGTGGGGCGGCCGCGCCGCCCTCACCCTGCTGCTCGACGAGCATTGGCAGGTGACGCTGGGCGGCGCCTACCAGTCGATCAACACGGCCGACACGCATTATGGCCTGCGCCGTCTTCCGGCGCGGGTGCGCGATCAGGTCGTCCACGAGCCGCACGACAATGATTTCGTCCAGGGGCGGCTCGCGCTTGAGGGCAGCGGGGATTGGGGATCGCTCACGCTGTCGGCGACCCATTTGTCGCACAGCTTTCAGAGCCGCTACGACGCGACGCCTGTGATGGGCAGCTTCGGCATCCGCGGCGTCGGCCTGTTCGACGACTCCAAGGAGATCAGCCTCACGGCCCTCGAAGCCACACTGGTTTCGCGGCGCGGGCAGACCATCGACTGGTTCATCGGCGCCTATGCCTCGCAGGGTGAAACCGCCTCATCGAACCTGCTTACCCGCATCTTTCCGTTCCAGCGCGAAGAGTATTCCGAGCGGCGCATGGACAAGCGCAGCGAGACCTCGCTTTACGGTGAAGTCTCCGCCGATCTCACCGACAAGCTGTCGCTGTCGGCCGGGATCCGGGTCTTCCAGAACACCTTCGACACCCGCTCGATCGTGCGGGAACAGGCCGGCAACCGCTCGTTCTCGGGACGGCACGTCGCGTATGGCGCGTCGCCCAAGGCGGTCCTCGAATACGATCCGACCGACGACATCATTCTCTACCTACAGGTGGCCGGCGGCTATCGCGCCGGCGGTTTCAACACCAGCGGACGGCTGGCGGAGATGTTCGACACGCGCGGCGGCATCCCGCGCGAATATCGCGCCGACACGATCTGGAGCTACGAGGCCGGCGCCAAGATTCGCGCACTTCACGACACGCTGCAGCTTCGCGTCGCAGCGTTCTATGCGGGGTGGCAGGATATTCAGAGCGACCAGTACCGCGCGTCGGGCCTGCCCTATACCTTGAACGTCGGTGACGGCATTTCACGCGGTCTGGAGTTCGAGGTGAACTGGCGTGCCTCGGAGGACCTCGACCTCGGCGTCGCCGCGATCTTTCAGGAATCCGACCTTACAAAGTCGAGCGAGATCCCGATGGCCGGTCGCGATCTCGGCCTGCCCGGCGCGCCGAAGATCTCTTCGTCCGCGCTGTTCGATTATCACCCGACGCTCTGGGCGAATGCGGTGCTCCGGATCCAGGGCGACATCAGTTATGTCGGGCATTCGTTCCTGACCTTTGATCAGCAACGCGTGTTCGACATGGGCGGCTATTTCACCGCGCGACTGTCCGCCGGACTCGAAATCGACTCCTACAAGATCACCCTCTTCGTGAACAACCTGACCAACAATGCCGCGAACACCTTTGCTTTCGGCAATCCCTTCCGGATGCGATCCGACCCGGAAGTGACCCCGCTTACCCCACGTACGATCGGTATCGAGTTGAGCTCGTCGTTCTAGGTTTAGCCGCTCTTTTTCGGCAGAGAGTCGATCCAGGCATCGATCAAGGCTTTCTGCCGCGCCGGTGAGAGACGAGCGCTGGTCCTGAGCGCCTGGACCGCGATCCCGTCGACGAGAATTGTCGCGGTCTGCGCGAGGAGTTCGGGATCCGCCTTCGGGCTCAGGTCCCCTGCCTCCTGGGCGCGGCCAAGCAACCGCGCCAAGCGGCCGTGCCATTCGGCATAACGCTCGCGCGCGAGCTTGCCGATGACGGGATCGACTTTGGCGCGGTCCCAGAAGACCAGCCAGACGCTCCACAGCGCGCGCGCCTCGGGCGTACGGGGAAGCGCGTCGTAGATGACGCGCCGCACGCCTTCGAGGCCGGGATAGGCGACCTCGTCCTGCTCCATGCGCGGCCGCACCACCAACGCCGCATGTTCGGACGCTGCGACAAACAGTTCGCTCTTGGACGGGAAATAGTGGACCAACGCCCCGGTCGTGAACCCGGCCTCTCTGGCGACATCGCGCACGGTGAGGCCGGCAAGACCGTCGCGGGCTAATATGTTGAAAGCCGCCTCGGCGAAGGCGGCCCGGCGTTTCTCGTGGTCTGCGTGCTTCGCCATGGTCTTGCCCGGCCGGTCACGCCAGCCGATGAAATTACAACAAGCGTTATGAGCTAGGGGCGTCGGCGCACCTTGTCAAACAGCCCGGCCCGGCCGATGCAGGGTGCGACATTTATAACATCTGTTATGCAAACGCTTTCATTTTTCAGAACGTATGTTACGTAATTGACGGAAGAAGACGCCGGGCATGACCACGGCGTCCAGGAACGGCGCACCGCAAGAGTGGGCGTCAAGGGAGGGATGCCGTCATGCTCAACCGTTTGAGCGTTGCGTTGCTTGCCCACGCAGCTGGTGTCGCGCTGCTGAATGCCGCCGTTGCTCAGGACGCCCCCGTGGCTTCACCGGAAGCGAGCGTTGAACGGGCCGACGAGAGCGTCATCGTTACAGCGCAGCGGCGCAAGGAGAACGTCCAGAAGGTGCCGTTGGCGATCAGCGCCATCGGTGGCGACCGGCTGGATGAGCAGGCGATTGTCGGCTTCGAGAGCCTCAGCGCCCGCGTGCCCTCGCTCCGCTTCGGCTCTGGCGTCACCGGCGGCGAGCACGTGATCACGCTGCGGGGCCTCTCCAGCCAGAACACGACCAGCGGCGGCGACTCGCCCGTCGCCTACAGCGTCGATGGCGTCTACATGGCGCGCTCGACGGCGATCGACCCCGAATTCTTTGATGTCTCGCGGATCGAAGTGCTGCGGGGGCCCCAGGGTACGCTCTACGGCCGCAACTCGATCGGCGGATCGGTGAACGTCATCACCAACAAGCCTGATGACGAACTCGGCGGCTATATCGACGCGATGATCGGCAATTATGACGCTCGCACGATCCGGGGTTGGGCGAACCTGCCGATCGCGACGGACGAAAGCGGGGTTCAGGTTTTCGCTCGTATCACCGGCGTTTACGCCGAACATGATGCCTATCAGAAGAACAGCTCGACCCTCGCCTCGGCGACGCATGACGGCGACGCACAGGACTTTTACCTCCTACGCGGTCAGTTGCTCTTCAAGTTCTCACCCGATGTCGATCTGCTGCTTTCCGCCAGCACGAGTTCCAACGGCGCGCCGACGGCGACAAAACTCGCCTGGGGCACCGCGCCGGCGGTCAATCGGGGCCGCTTTATCGGTCAGGTCTATGACCCCGACCCACGTCATACTTCGGCAGGCTATCCCGAGACCTTCGATCAGGACGGCAGCACGTATTCCGCAACGCTCGATTGGGACATGGGGGGCGTCACACTAACCTCGATCACCGCCTATACCGAGGGTACCTGGTTCCAGACCAACGATGCCGACAGCACCTCTCTCGATATCGCCCATCTCAACTATTGGACGATGGACAGCCAGCAGTTCAGCCAGGAGATCCGCCTCGCCTCCAACGACGACAGCGCAGCGTTGCGCTGGATTGTCGGCGGGTTCTATTTTAACGAGAAGGTCAATCAGGGCTTCGAGTTCGTCGATACCGGCCTGAATGCCCCCTTCGGCACCGGTTTCGTGTTCACGAACGGCGGCGATATCGAAACCACGTCATGGGCAGCCTTCGCGCAGCTCGACTATGATCTCGCCAAGACCTCGGCTGAAATCCCGCTGACTATCACGCTCGGCCTCCGCTACACCGCGGACGAGAAGCACGTCGTCGATTTCCTCAATTACCACATCCCGGATTTCGCCTTCACGCTCTTCCAGTCCAAGAATGTGGAGCCAAGCTGGAACAAGCTGACCGGCAAGTTCGGCCTCGCCTATCAGGCGACGCCCGACTTCATGATCTATGCCAGCGTCGCCACCGGCTATCTCGCGGGCGGCGAGTTGGTCGGCAATTTCCCCGGCATCTACGATCCCGAGACCGTGACCTCCTATGAAGGCGGCTTCAAGTCGACGCTCGCGAACGGCGCGGTCACGCTGAATGCTTCGATCTACCACACCGATATCGAGGACATGCAGGTCTTCGTTCAGGACATCACGGGCTCGCGCATCGACAATGCCGGCAAAGCGCATGTCACGGGCTTCGAGGCGGAAGCGGTCTTCTATCTGACCGATGCGCTGCGGGTGAATGCGGGCCTCTCCTTGATGGAGGCGAAATACGACGAGTACGTCACCGTCGACAATCGTCTCGGCGTCCCCGCCAATTTCGCCGGACACCGCCTTGTCCAGACGCCGGAATACACCTTCGCCCTCGGCGCCGAATACGCCATCGAGACCTCGTTCGGTACGGTGACGCCGCGCGTCGATGCCTTCTGGTCGGGCGATCTCTATTTCCTGTCGGCCAACACCAGCTACGACCGCCAGAAGGCCTATTCGATCATCGATCTCGGCCTCACCTGGACCGATCCGGGCGACCGCTGGACGGTCGCGGCCTTCCTGCGCAATGCCGGCGATGCCGACGTCATCGCCAATGACGGGCTGCAATCGAACACGATCGGCCTCGGCTTCGGCATCGACAACTACACCTATCTCCCGCCCCGCACCTTCGGCGTGCGCATCGGCGCGCATTTCTGAAGGGGCGGTCATGTCCGGCTGGTCGATCGAACGACTCTATCACACCGTCATCAACGCGACCGATCTCGATCGCACGATCGCGTTCTACCAAGCGCTCGGCTTTGCGGTTCTGAACGACCGCCGCACGGTCGATTGGCCGGATTATCTGGGCTCGCTCTTCGGGCTGACGAAGCCCAAGGGTCGTGGTGTGCTGATGAACCTGCCCGCCGACCCCGACGGCCCGATGCTCGACATCATCCAATGGCTGCAGCCCCGCGTGCCGCCCCCGCTCGCCGGCGAGGTGCCGCCGCGTATCATCGCGTTTCGGGTGAAGAATGTGCACGCCTGCGCCGCGGACCTGAAGGCCCGGGGCATCCCGACCTTCGCGCTGATCGAGCCCCAGCCCAAATCGCTCGGCGTTATCGGCTGTGTCTGCGCGCGCGACCCCGACGGCACGCTGATCGAGTTGATCGAACTCCAACCCGGCATCCGCCATTCCCGCGCGAATGAAGCGCTGAACGCCGATTAGAGCGCCTTGAAAGGACCCCGACGTGGCGAAGACCTGGACCGGAACCGACGTCGCGGCGCTGTTCGAGCGCGTCAAGAATTGGGGCCGCTGGGGCAAGGACGACGAGCGCGGCACGCTCAACTATCTCACGCCCGAACGGATCGCCGCGGCGGCGACGCACGTCAAATCCGGCCGCGCCGTCAGTTGCGCCCGCGACTTTCCGGTCCACCCGCATCCCGAAAACCCCTTCCCCGCGCAGCATCACATGGTGGTGGCGGGCGATGACCCCTGTGTGCCCGGCGGCCATGGGCTGGAAACGGCGATGGACTATATCGGCATCGCGTTTCACGGCATGGCCTCCACCCATATCGACGCGCTCTGCCACGTCTTCGTGCAGGGCCAGATGTATAACGGCTGGCCCGCGACCGATGTGAAGAGCACCGGCGCGCGCCGCAATTCCATCATGGCGGCGAAGGACGGCATTGTCGGGCGGGGCATCCTGCTCGACTTGCCGCGCGTTGCCGGCGTGCCCTTCCTCGACCCCGCCGCGGAGATTACGCCCGCCGACCTCGAAGCGGCCGAACGATCGCATGGCGTGACGGTCGGCGAGGGCGATCTCGTCCTTATCCGCACCGGCCGCGATCCGCGCCGCGAAGCGGTGCCGACCGGAACGGCCGATGGTCAGGCGCTCGCCGGCCTGCATCCCGAATGCGCCGAATGGCTGCACACGCGCCGCGTCACCGTTCTCGGTGGCGACGGCGTTCATGACCCGCTGCCTGGCGGCGCGCGCTATGAAGGCTGGCCAGTGCCGATCCATATGTGCGCACTGGTCGGCATCGGTCTGCATTTGCTCGACAATCTCTGGCTTGAGGATCTCGCTGCCGCCTGCGCCGTTGAGAACCGTTGGAGCTTCCTGCTCAGCGTTGCGCCGCTGCGGATCGAGCGCGGCACCGGCTCGCCCGTCAACCCGATCGCCGTCCTTTAGCGGCATGACCGCGCGCCGTCCGCGAGCCCAATTTCCTGTGGCGAATTTATATAACAAACGTTATGAAAAAGTGCGTCGTCACTCCAAGTTCGCGAGGGCCTCATGAAGTTCGACATTTTCTGCGAGATCCAGCGTGCCGCGCCCTGGGGCGCCGACGACGAGGCCGCGCTCTTCCGCGACACGCTCATTCAGGCCGCGGCGGCGGATGAGGCCGGCTTCGACGTCTGGTGGGAGGTCGAGCATCACAGCGCGCCGGAGTTCAGCTACTCCTCTGCCCCCGCCGTCATGCTCACCGCCATCGCCATGCGCACCAGGCGCATCCATGTCGGCCATGCCGGCGTGCTCGCGCCGTTCCGCATCAACAATCCCTACCGGGTCGCCGAGGCCGCCGCGACGCTCGACCTCCTCAGCGGCGGCCGGCTCGAGCTCGGTCTCGCCAAGTCCGGCGGCAAGGAATGGGAGACGTTCGGCGTCGATCCCGAACTTGCGCGCGCCCAGGTGCGTGAAGGTTTCTCGATCATCTCGCGCTTCTGGACCGAAGACGAGGTGTCATGGGCAGGCCCCGACTTCTCCATTCCCGCCCGTGCTTGTGTGCCCAAGCCCTTGCAGAAACCCCATCCCCGCCTATGGCAAACCTGCGGCAGCCCCGAGTCCTTTCGGATGGCCGGGGAAATGGGTGTCGGCTGTCTGGGGACCACGCTGCTCAGTCCAGTCTCGTTCATGGGCCAGATGATCCAGGAGCATGAACAGGGCCTCGCCGTCTGCGATCCCGCGGGCAAGTTCGTCAATCCCGAGAAAGGCATCTTCACCTTCGTCCATGTCGCAGAGACCCGTGACCAGGCAATCCGCAACGGCGCCGCATGGTCGGCCCTCTGGTACGTTCATGCGGCGCCGATCGTCTTCAAGGTGCCACGTGCCGTTTGGTACGACGCCATCCGCGCCGGTCTGCATCCCAACTCGCCGCGCTCCACCGCCGCCCTTACCGGTGAGGACGATACCAGCCTCGAAATCGGCCCTGACGAACTGCCGGTGATTGCTCTCCTGAAGCGCATGGCGCGCAACGAAGTTGTCTCCAACGCGGAGGCGCATGAAGTCCTGGAAGAACTCGACTCGGTTGTGATCGGCGATGTCGAGCATTGCCGCCGCAAGCTCGAGGCTTATCGCGCCATCGGCACCAACCGCATGATGTGCCTTATGCAGTTCGGCTCGATTCCGCATGCGGCGGTCACTCGCAGCATTGAACTGACCGGTGCGCACTTGATTCCGCATTTTGCGGAGGCGCTGTCAGCCTAGCGGCAGCTTCGCTATTTCCTGTCTTCCGTCATCATGTCGATGATCCCTTGAATATGCGCGCGGTCCTTAGCCGAAAGCATTTCTTCGTGGCGAAACGCGGTCGTGCGCGCCTCAACTCCCAATAGGGTATCGATGGAGACCATCAATCCGTTCGCGAGCGCGATCAGGCTGTCATAGCCCGGCTTTCGTCGATCAGCTTCGAAATGTGCAATGGCTGACGGCTGCATGCCGGCAACCCGGGCCAACTCGGCCTGGGTCAGTTTCCGCTTGATGCGGATCTTCTTCAGGCGGTCGGCGAATTTGTCGGATCCAAGCTGCAGGCTTGTCCCCGGCATCAAGGTCTTGGTCGGTAGATCGCTGGCGATCGACTTCATGTGGCGTTCCGAAAGATCAGTGAGCGTCCCTAGGCCCATCCCGGGAGGAACCGGGGGCGCCGAAGCGCCCCCGGCAGGAACCCGGATTCCGGATCAGTAATTGACCGTGATCGCGACACCCCAAGTGCGGGGATCGGTGAAGAAGGCGTTGCGGAACAGGCCCGACGAGTCGTCCGTCAGGTAGCTGTCCGTGATCGCTTCTTCATCGGTCGCGTTCTTGACATAGGCGTCGAGCGTAACGCCCTGCTCGACATTGGCGAGGGTCAGCGTGACGTTCACGTTCTCCCAGCCTTCAATGCGGTCATACGAAGCGTTCCAGATACGCGAGAACGTTTCGGTCTGCTTGTAGTAGTCGCCGCGGATCGTCATTTCCCAGGTCGGGCTCAGGTTGAACGTGTACTGAGCGCCGAACGAGATCGTCCAATGCGGGGCGTTGGGCAGTTCGTGACCGCTGAGATCGGCGACGACACCATCGCTGACCAGCGCGCCGAAGGCGTTCGAGCCTTGGGCAACCGGACCGCCGGGCAGCAGCGCCTGACCCGCGGTGGCGAAATTGGTGACGGTGCAAACGCCCAGCAGCGCGAACGGGTTTCCGCCCGCATTCGAGATTGCCAGGGCCTGCGCTGCCGCAGCCGTGGTGACGACGCAGTTGGATGCCGCGCTCGACTTCACGACCGTCAGCAGCGGATTGCTCGCCGTGCGGTTGAACGTGTCGATCGAGGAGGTGCCTTCGGCGATCTCGGTGTCGAGATAGCCGACATTCAGGTTGAAGCGGAGACCTTCGACCGGCGAGTAGACGCCCTCGAACTCGGCGCCGCTGATCTTGGCGTCGATGTTCTCGTTCGTCGAGGCGCGGTTGACGATCTTCGAGACCTGATAGCCTTCATAGTCGTAGTGGAAGATCGACAGGTTCAGCTGCGCCGCGCCGCCCATGAAGGTGTTCTTGGTGCCGATTTCGTACGCATTGATGAACTCAGGCTTGAAGGTCGGCGCGCCGCAAATCACGCCGGCACCGCCGGAACACGGCGAGTTGAGGCCGCCCGCCTTGTAGCCGCGCGAGTAGAAGCCGTAGACCAGGGTCGAATCCGCCCCGATATCAGGCGCCCAGTCGAAGCCGACACGGCCCGTGAACTCCTTGAACTCCACGGTCGAAGTCGCTGGGATTCCCGGGAGCGGCGCGGGAATGCCGACGCCGGCGACGCCCAGGCCGACGGCATGGTTCTCGATCGTCTTTTCATCGATCGTGTAACGCACGCCGCCGGTAAGCTTCAGATCGTCGGTCACCTGATAGTAGACCTCGCCAAAGATCGCGGTCGACTTCAGATTGTATGGCGAATACGCGTCGTAGTAATTGCGACCGGTCCGGTCCGGATCGGCATTCGGATCGATCGAGACGCACGGCGCAGCACCATAGCAGTTGGCGTTGCCGGTATTGAGGAAGTTGTTCACCTGATAGTAGGCGGTGAGCGTATTGCCCATCACGTAGTAGTCGCCGGTCGCATCGAGCTTCAGGTAGTTCGCGCCGATCGAGAAGTTGAACGGCCCATCATAGCTGGAGGAGAGGCGGAGTTCGGCGGTGTACTGCTTGGTGTACGCCGACGAGATGTCCATCGTTGTGTAGCGGTTCTGGGCGCCGACCTGCGGGTCATTGACGGTTCCGTTCGGGAACAGGTTGGCATAGATCGTCGCATAAGCAGGGCCGAGCGCTGCAAACGCGTTCACGGGGTTGGGCGTCGTGTTGAAGTTCGTCGACGGCGAGTAGCGGTTGTAATCCTGCCGCGTGAACAGATCGAACGTGGTGTAGGTGCCGAGGGCCGAGAGACGCAGGCTGTCGGTGATGTCCCAGTCGGCATTGAACTCCCAGATGTCCGTGTTCGACTGGTAGGTCGGGTCAAACGCGGACTCGATATTGCGGACGTTGGGGTCCTGCATCTTGCCGACATAGGCATCGCCGGTCTGGAAGCCGCCGAGCGCGCCGAACAGGCCGCCGAGCGTTGACTGGCTTTGCACCGTGCCGAGCGCCGTGGGGTCGTAGAGCGAGGTGGGGCGGCAACCCTGGCTGAAGAAACCGCGCTGAACCTGACCGATCAGGCCGCCGGCTGCCGCCGAGTAGGCGACGCCGCCGACATTGGCGGGGCCGGTGTCCTTCGAACAGAACTGCTTGCCGATGCGCGACCGGTTGTCGTCCTCGTTGAAGTGGTCGTACATGATGTAGAAGCTGAAATCGTCGGTCGGCTGCACGAACAGCGTCGCGCGCAGGCCGTAGAGCAGGCGGTCGTCGGCGTCGTTGCCGGTGACGGTGTTCTCACCGAACCCGCCGCGCTTCAGATACGTGCCGGCGAGACGCAGAGCGGCCATGTCGCCGAGCGGCACATTGACCATGCCCTTCAGCTTGACGCTGTCATAGTCGCCATACTCGACGCGGCCCATGGCCTCCCACTGGTCGATCTTCGGCTTCGCCGTGATGATATTGACGACGCCGCCGGTCGCATTGCGGCCGTACAGCGTGCCTTGCGGACCGCGCAGCACTTCGACGCGCTCGACGTCGTAGAACTCGGTTTCGAACAGGTTGTTCGCCGTCATGGGCGCGTTGTTGATGTGAACGCCGGTCGCCGCATCGCCCGAGGCCGCAACGAGCTTCGAGCCGATGCCGCGGATCTGGAAGTTCGCGCCGGTGAAGTTGCCCTTCGAGAAGTTGACGTTCGGAACCGCGAGCACCAGGTTCGGGCCGCCGTCGATCTTCTGCTTCTGGAGCTGGTCCTGGCCGAAGGCGGAGACCGCGATCGGCACCTTCTGGAGTTTTTCCGCCTTACGTTGGGCGGTGACGGTGATCTCTTCCTCGCCCGAAGGTGCGGCGGCCGGCGCGGTGTCCTGCGCCATAGCTGTTGCGACAATCGTTGGTGCCAGAATGGCAGAAGAGAGCAGCAATGCCCGCAGCAACGCGGACGTGTGGCCTGGTCCCGTAACGGTAATTCCTGTCATGGTTCGTTTCCCTGGGTCGTCCCGCTTGTGCGGGATCGGTTTGGTTGTGTCCGCCAGGCCGCACGCGGCAGGCGGGTCGGCGTTACAAAAAGTCACTTCCTCCTTGACGTAAGGCGACAACCAGAACGTTAGGTAGGAATCACAGGTTGCGGCCATATAATTACGTTTTGCGGCGCAGCATTTTGCGTGATATTTCAACAATGTTGCGGAGAAAGCACAGTTGTTCCCGGCTTCGCAAAAAACGCGACAAAACAGCCACTTAGGCTGGAACAGCGGACGTCAAGGTTGTGCTGGGTCGGTCAGGTTCGGACCTTCCGCGGCTTTGCCGAGCGCGAAGGCGCTATTTTTGCGACCCGCCATGGTCTCGCAAGCGGCGTCTATTCGTCGGGCAGACGGTTCTTGCCGGGCAGGATTGCGCGCGATCGCAATGGCGCTGCTATTCGCAGCTTAGTTTATATGCCGCTCGCCGCTCGGCCAATGCGGCCGGCGCAATTCCGTTTTGAGGATTTTGCCGGCGCCTGAGAGCGGCAGCGGTTCGACACGGAATTCATAGGATCGCGGCCGCTTGTAGCCGGCGATCAGCGCCTCGCAATGGCGCGTGAAGTCTGCATCGTCCGCCTCCGTTCCGGCGCGCAGGCGGACAATCGCGTGCACCCGCTCACCCCATTTGGGATCGGGTACCCCGATGACCGCGCATTCGGCGACGGCGGGGTGCTGGTAGAGCGCGTTCTCGACCTCCGCCGAATAAACGTTCTCGCCGCCCGAAACGATCATGTCCTTCACGCGGTCGACCAGGAATAGGAACCCGGCCTCGTCGAGATAGCCGGCATCGCCGGTGCGCAGCCAGCCATCGACGATGGTCTGCGCCGTGAGATCGGGCTTCTTCCAATAGCCGAGCATCGCGCCGGCGCTCCGCACCACGACCTCGCCGACCTCGCCTAGTGCGACCTCGTTCATGGCATCGTCGACGATGCGCAGTTCCACGTTCGGAATCGCGCGTCCCGCCGAGCGCAGCAGGCCGGCCGCGGCGCCTTCCTCGCTGTGGAAGCGCGGCTCCAGCACGGTCGCGACGGGCGAGAGTTCCGTTTGGCCGTAGGCCTGCGCGAACCGCGCGCGCGGGAAGTTCTGCATCGCCCGCTTCAGCGCGGCCTCGGAAATAGCCGACGCGCCATAGGTGACGCTCTCCACGCCGCTGAGATCGGCGGGATGCTCGCGGAGGTGCAGGTCCATCATGTTGAGCATGGTCGGCACCAGCACCAGCGCGTTCACCCGCTCCTGCTGGATCGCCGCGACGACGCCGGCGGGATCGAAGCCGGGCACGATCACATGGGTCGGGGCGAGCGGCGTCAGGCCGAACACGACGGTCGCGTCCGCCAAGTGAAACATCGGCGGCGAGTGGAGGAAGATGCAGGGCGAGGGATAGGGCCGCACCAGCGCCGAGCTCTGGAAGTTCGCGATCATGCTGGCATGGGTCAGCATGACGCCCTTGGGCCACCCGGTCGTGCCGCCGGTGTAGAAGATGCCGACAAGATCCGTCCCGCCGCCGCCCGCATCGGCCATGGGCGGGTTGGCTTCGATCAGTTGATCTTCTGACGGCAGGTCGTCGCCGGGTGCACTGTCGTCGAGCAGGATGACCGGCAGCGCAAAGTCCGCGGCGAGCTGCGCGCCCAGCGCCGCGAAGGTCCGGTCGACCAGAAGCAGCTTGGGCTCGCTGTCGCGGAGCGCATAGGCGTGCTCCGCCGGCGCCCAGCGCGTATTGCCGGGCACGGCGATGCAGCCAGCCCAAAGGATCGCGTAATAGGCCTCGTAATAGCGATCAGAGTTCATCGCGATGAGGGCGATGCGGTCGCCGGGCTGGGCACCCATCCCGCGCAGGCCCGCAGCAAACCGCCCGACGCGGTCGAGCACTTCGCCATAGCTGCGCTTGCGCCCGCGATAGACCGTCGCCCACCGCCGCGCCTCCTGCCGCGCCGCGCGCTGTAGTCCCTGAGTGTGCCGCATCGTCCCCGCCTTTACGCATAGTCAAACTTGACAGATGTTTTTCCGTGGATTTATTTGACTGTCAAGTCAGTCAAATAAAGAACCAACAGTGACCTCGCCCTGGATGGATGAAGAGCTCACGATGCTGCAGGACAGCGTCGCCCGCTTCGCACAGCGCGAGCTGGTGCCCCATGTCGCTCGCTGGAACGTCGAGCGGCGCGTCGACCGGGAAGCGTGGTTGAAGGCGGGCGAGGCGGGCATCCTCTGTCCCAGCATTCCCGCCGAGTATGGCGGCGGCGGCGGCGACCGGCGGCACGATGCCGTAGTGGCAGCGGAACTCGGCCGCGCCGGGGTCGGCGGCGGGTTCGGAACCGGCGTCGGGGTCAGTTGTTCGCTGGTCGCGCACTACATCCTGCGCTACGGCACCGAGGCGCAGAAAGAAGCCTGGCTCCCCGGCATGGCCAGCGGGGCGATCATCGGCGCGGTCGCGATGACCGAACCCGGCGCCGGCTCCGATCTGCAGGGCATCCGCACCACTGCCCGCCGCGACGGCGATGCCTATGTCATCACCGGGCAGAAGACGTTCATCTCGAACGGCCAGAACTGCGATCTCGTCGTGGTCGCCGCGAAGACCGGTACCGGCGGCGCGAAGGACGTCTCGCTGATCGTCGTGGAGCCCGAAAAGGCGCCCGGCTTTCGCCGCGGGCGCAACCTCGACAAGGTCGGGATGCATGCGCAGGACACCTCCGAGCTGTTCTTCGACGAGGTCCGCGTGCCCGTCGGCAACCTGCTGGGCGGCGATGAAGGCCGAGGGTTCGTGCAGTTGATGCAGGAGCTGGCGTGGGAGCGGCTCTCCTGCGCGCTTGGCGCGGTGACCAGCATGGAGCGCGCCGTTGAAGTAACCACCGACTACGTCAAGCAGCGCAACGCCTTCGGCAAGCCGCTGATGGCGTTCCAGAACACGCAGTTCCGCCTCGCGGAGTGCAAGACCAAGGCGGTCATCGCGCGCAGCTTCACCGATGATCTGATGATGAAGTTGATGGAGGGGACGCTCGATCCCGTCACCGCCGCGATGGCCAAGTGGTGGACGACCCAGTCGCTCACCGAGGTCGCTGACGAGTGCCTGCAGCTCCATGGCGGCTATGGCTACATGAACGAATATCCCATCGCCCAGATCTGGGCCGATGCCCGCGTGACCAAAATCTTTGCGGGGACGAACGAGATCATGAAGATGCTGATCGCGCGGTCGCTGTGATGGGCACGCCGGACACACATCAGATCGAGTTCTTCTTCGATCTTTCCAGTCCGTGGACCTATCTGGGTTTCACCAATGTGCAGCGCGTCGCGTCGCGCACCGGTGCGACCCTGCTGCTGCGCCCTGTGCTGGTCGGCGCGGTCTTCAATGCGGTGAACAAATTTCTCTACGAACTCCGCGCGCTGCCGGCGGATGCGCCGCGCATGCGCCATGCGTGGAAGGTGCTGGACGATTGGGCGGCGCTGGCGGGCATCACCATCAACTTTCCGCCCAAGGCGCATCCCGCCCGCAGCGTGCACGCGATGCGCATGGCCTCGGCGTTGGAGGACGATCAGCCCGCGCTGCTGGCTTTCGCGAAGGCGGCGTTCGAAGCCTATTTCGGCCGCGACGAAAACCTCGACGATCCAGACGTTCTGATCGCCGCGGCCAATGGCGCGGGCCTCGACGGGGCGGCGATCCATACTCGTTCGGTGACCGATGAGATCAAGGCGCGGCTGCGCGCCCGTACCGACGACCTCATCGCGCGCGGCGGCTACGGCTCGCCCACAATCTTCGTCGATCGCGACGACATGTATTTCGGCAACGACCAGTTGCCGCTCGTCGAATTCGCGCTGCAGCGCGCGCAACGGACTTAACGGCCGATCCAGGAAGGCAACATCATGGCGAATAAAGTACGCGTCGCGGGGGTCGGAATGATCCCCTTCACCAAGCCGGGCCAGAGCGAGGACTGGGACGTGATGGGTGAGAAGGCCATTCGTCTCGCGCTTCAGGATGCGGGTATCGGCTACGACAAGATCCAGCAGGCCTATGCCGGCTATGTCTATGGCGACTCGACCGCCGGCCAGTCCGCGCTCTACCGCGTCGGCGTCACCGGCATTCCCGTGGTCAACGTCAACAATAACTGCTCGACCGGATCGACCGCGCTTTATCTTGCGCGCCAGATCGTCGAGGCTGGCGGCGCCGACTGCGTGCTCGCTTTTGGTTTCGAACAGATGGTGCCGGGCGCGCTGGGCAGCGTCTTCAACGACCGCAAGCATGTGATGGAAAAGCATGCCGCCGTGCAGTTCGCGGCGCAGGGCTTCGACAAGACCGCACCGGGTGCGGCCCAGATGTTCGGCGGCGGCGGCCGTGAGTATCAGGAAAAATACGGCACGCCCGACGATGTCTTCGCGCTGATCTCGGTGAAGGCGCGCCAGCACGCCGCGAACAACCCGCTCGCCATCTTCCGCGATCCGCTGACCGTCGATGAGGTGCTGGCGTCGAAGAAGCTCTACGGCCCCATCACCCGCTATCAGGCGTGCCCGCCGACCTGCGGCGCGGCGGCGGCGGTACTCGTTTCAGAAGCCTTCGCGAAGAAGCACGGCCTGAATGCGGCGGTGGAGATCAAGGCGCAGGCGATGACCACCGACTTCGCCTCCAGCTTCGAGGAGCAGTCGATGATCAAGATGATCGGCTATGACATGGCGAAGGAAGGCGCGCGTCAGGTTTATGAGGCCGCGGGCGTGGGACCGGACGAGGTCCAGGTCGTCGAACTGCATGACTGCTTTACGCCCAACGAATTGCTGACCTATGAGGCGCTCGGCCTCTGCGCCGAGGGCGGTGCGGAAGCCTTCATCCGCGATGAACAAAACACCTATGGCGGGCGGGTCGTCACCAACCCGTCGGGCGGGCTGCTCTCCAAGGGACATCCGCTCGGCGCGACCGGTCTCGCGCAGTGCTACGAGCTGACCCACCAGGTGCGCGGCACCGCGGATCGCCGTCAGGTCGAGGGCGTCACCCATGCGCTGCAGCACAATCTCGGCCTCGGCGGCGCCTGCGTCGTCACCCTGTATGGGAGGGCGTGACGATGGGGATCGACCGTAAATTCATCGGCCGGGAATCCGAAGAGCGCAGCGTCGAGGTCGAGAAGGGGCAGCTTCGCCTCTTCGCCAAGGCAACCGGTGAAACCAACCCGATCTACAGCGACGAAGTTGCCGCGCGCGATGCAGGCTATCCCGCCTTGCCCGCGCCGCCGACCTTCGCCTTCTCGCTGGCGCTGCTGGCGCCGGCCGAGGGCGGCTCGCTGACCGAGATGGGCGTAAATATCGGCAATGTCCTGCATGGCGAGCAGCATTTCGACTATCGCGCGCCGATCCATGCGGGCGACACGATCCGCCTGAAAAGCCGCATCACCGACATCTACGAAAAGAAGGGCGGCGCGCTGGAGTTCATCGTCCAGGAAACCACCGCGCACAACCAGCACGGCACGCTCTGCGTCGCCGCGCGCGGCATCACCGTCGTCCGGCGCTAGGAGAGCATGATGAGCACAGCCACTCTCACCGTCGGCAGCGACCTTCCGGCCGTCGTCACCGAACCGATCTCGCGGTTCACGCTGGCGATGTTCGCCGGCGGCTCCGGCGATCACAACCCGATGCATGTCGATACCGACTTCGCCCATTCGTTCGGCATGAAGGACGTGTTCGCGCACGGCATGCTCTCCATGGCCTATCTGGCGCAGGTTCTGACGAAGACCTTCGACCAGCGAGCGATCCGTTCCTATGGCGTGCGCTTCGTCTCGATCACGCCCGTCAAGGCGACCGTCACCTGCACCGGCAAAGTGACGGAGATTTTCGAGGAAGGCGGCGAACGCCGCGCGCGCCTCGCCCTTACCGCCACCGTCGATGGCGGTGTCGTCACCCTGCAAGGCGACGCTGTCGTCGCCCTCATCTGAACGCAAGGACATCACCATGGGTAAGCTTTCGGGCAAGGTCGCCCTCATCACCGGCTCCGGCCGTGGCATCGGCCGCGCGCTCGCGTTGAAGCTTGCGGGAGACGGCGCCAGCCTCGTCATCTCCGATCTCGACGAAGCGCCCGCGGAAGCGACCGCCAAGGAAATCCGCGACGGCGGCGGCAAGGCCGTCACCTGCGTCGGCAATATCGCCGCGGCGGATTTCGGCGATCGCTTCATCAAGACCGGGCTCGACGCGTTCGGCGGACTCGACATCATCGTCAACAATGCCGGCTACACGCTCGACAGCGTCATCCAGAAGATGACCGACGATCAGTTCCAGACGATGCTCGACGTCCACCTGATCGCGCCGTTCCGCATCCTGCGCGCCGCGGCCGAACCCATCCGCCTTTTCGCCAAGAAGGAAGCGGCCGAGGGCAAGGAGATCTTCCGCAAGGTCGTGAACGTCTCGTCGATGTCGGGCACCAACGGCAATGCGGGCCAGGTGAATTATTCCTCCGCCAAGTCCGCTTTGGTCGGCATGACCAAGACGATGTCCAAGGAATGGGGCCGCTACAAGGTGAACGTAAACTGCGTCGCCTTCGGCTTCATCCAGACGCGCCTGACGACCTCGTATGACGACCCAGCCTCGAAGATCGTCATCGAAGGCAAGGAAGTGCAGGCCGGCGTGCCCGGCGCCGCGCTATCGGCATTGCCCATGATGGTGCCGCTGGGCCGGGCGGGCACGCCCGACGAGGCGGCCGGCGGCATCTATCTGTTCTGCACCCCCGAGAGCAATTACGTCAGCGGCCAGGTGCTTCTCGTCGGCGGCGGAATCAGCACATAAGGGGCCATGGCGACCAAGTCATGAGCACCGCATCGGCGCGGCCCAAGGGCCGCCCCGCACGTTTTCCGGACCGGCGGCACGATGTCCTGCGTGTCGCCGCGCGCGTTTTCAGCCGGGAAGGGTTCCGCCAGGCGACATTGGCGGATATCGCGCAGGCGCTCGATATGACCCGGCCCGCGCTCTACTACTACGCCGAAAGCAAGGATGAGCTGCTGTCCCAATGCGGCCTCATCTCCAGTGAATTGCTGGAGACGGCCCTGGCCGCGGCGCAGTCCGAGCCGACCGGGCTTGCCCAGCTCCGCCGCTGGTTCGTCAGCTATGCCGAGATCGTCTGCGACGATTTCGGCCGTTGCTTCGTCCTCACTGATCGCAGCGAAATGGCGCCCGCCGAAGGCAAGCGCAACCAGCAGCGCCAACTCCATCTCGGACACGCCGCCGCCGCCATGGTGCGCCAGGGCATCGCGGATGGCACCGTGCGCGCCTGCGATCCGGTGATGGCCAGCCGTGCACTCTATGCCATCTTCAACGGCATGGCCCGCTGGTATCGTGAACCCCATCGCCAGACGCCCGCCGAGTTGGCGAACGACTTTCTGGAGATTGTTTTTCAGGGCCTGCAGTCGCCGGGGTGATCCCCCGACATCGTGGCCTCAGGACATGGTCAGGCCAGCGTCGTCGCGAAAAGCTGGTTGCGGTCCTTGAACGCCTTGAATTCCAGCGCGTTGCCCGAGGGATCGAGGAAGAACATCGTCGCCTGTTCGCCGGGCTGGCCGGCGAACCGGATATAGGGCTCGATCACGAAGGCGATGCCGGCGTCCTTGAGCCGCGCGGCGAAGGTGTGGAAGCGGTCCCAGTCGAGCACCACGCCAAAATGCGGCACCGGCACGTCGTGGCCGTCCACGGGGTTGTGATGGTTGCGCTCGGCGCCCGCCATGCCTGGCTTCAGATGCGCGACGATCTGGTGGCCAAAGAGATCGTAGTCGATCCAGGTATCCGAGCTGCGCCCCTGCGGCAGCGCGAGCGTCTCGCCGTAGAAGCGGCGGGCGGCGTCCAGATCGTGGACCGGGAAGGCGATGTGGAAGGGGGTGAGGTCGGCAGCGGTCATGACATCCCTGATCGATCAGGCGTGGAGAGAATCGGTCGTGCGGACGGCGCGGATCATCGGCGTGCCGTCGGCGCGCACGGACAGCAGCTCGTTAGCCCGGCCATCGGCACCATAGGTCACCTGCGTTCCCGAAGGCTGCATGCGATTGAACATGATGCCGTCCTCGTCGATGAAGGTCTCGCGGATGCCGACGCGCATGCCGGGAATGTCGCTGAGCAACCGCCCCCCGTCACGCCAGATACGTAGGTAAGGCATCTCGACGCCGGAGACGATGGTATACGTGCCGATGTAGCGCTCCTGCTCTGCTACCGTGAGTGGGCGGGCGCGGCGTGGCGGCGGCAGGTAGCCGGGCCAGTCATAGAGATCGGCGAGGCCGTTCAGGACTTCGTTGTAGAGGAAGATGCCCGAGACGGCATTGGTGATGGCGACGCCGCCGTCACCAGATTCGAGGTAGCAGGTGGTTTCGCTCTGATAGCCGTCATTCGAACCGCCATGGCGGAACCGCAGCGTTGCGCCGCTGCCGGAGAGACCCCAGCCGAGACCGAATGTGCTGTTCGCCTGCGGCGTCATCATTTCCTTGGCGAGCGACTGGGTGAGGATGGCTCCGGGCTTGCCGAGCCAGGCGTCGCGGCAGGCGATCTGGAACGTCGCGAAATCGGCCGCCGAGCCCATGATGCCGCCCGCACCCTTGTCGACCGAGATCATCCAGCCGCCGGGAATGGCCGAGCCATCCATGCGATGGCCGCCCGCGACATTGCCACGGAGGCGTTCGGGCAGGGGATGCGTGAAGGTCGTGTTGGCCATGCCGAGCGGGCCGAAGATCAGTTCGTCGGCGAGTTCGTCGAACTTCCGGCCGGTCTGGTCCTCGATCAGCATCTCCGCGAGCAGGAAGCCCCCGCCGGAATAGCGATGGGTGCCGCCGGGTGGCTTGTTCACGACGACGGCGGGATGGATGGACGGCGGGCGGCCTTCGAGGATGTCGTAGATGGTCGGGATCTGGCCGCCGTGGGGGATCACTGGCCAGCCATTGATGGAAAGTCCGGCGGTATGGCTGAGCATGCGGCGCAGGGTGACGGTCTCGCCTGAGGTGAACTCGTTCTGCGGGATCTGCCAGCGCTTCAGATACTTGTTCACATCGACATCGAGATCGACGAGGCCGCGTTCGACCTGCTGCAACACGACCATGGCGCAGACGGGCTTGGAACACGACGCCAGCATGAAGATCGTATCGGCATTAACAGGGCGCGGATCTTCCCGCCCGCGGACACCGTAGCCCGCCGCCCAATCGAGCCGCCCGTCCTTGATCGCGGCGACGCCGACCGCCGGACATTTGTAATGCGCCAGCCGCTCATCAACCGTCCAGCGCGTGTCCTCGTCGGCGATGCGGACGATCGGCAGAAGGCCTTTTTCGAACGCGGCCTGGCGGGCGCCGAGGGGCTGGTCCGGCATCATGGCGACAGCGCGCGTTCGGCGCGAATGATCTCGGTCACGCCGGACTCGACGACGCTGATCGAGACCACCCGCCCGTCGGGGCCATACTCGTAGATCGATTCCGAAGGCGTCGTTCCATTGAAGCCGCGCCCGTCATCGCCCATGCGCACCTCGCGCGCGCCGCCGCGCATGCCCGCGAGTTCGCTGTAGAGCTTGCCGTCCTCGATCCACATCTTGAGATGCGGCGCATCGACGCCCGAGACAATCGCGTAAGTCCCCACGAAGCGTTCCATTTCGGTGGGCGACATGGGCACGACCCGTTTGGGCGCCGGTGCGTAGCCTTGCCAGCCATACATGTCGGCGATCGTGCTCATCACTTCCCAGTAGAAGTTGAGCCCGCCCACCGCATTGGTCAGGACAACGATGCCTTGCCCACGTTCCAGGAAGCCTGTGGTCTGGCACTGGTAGCCTTGGCACGAGCCGCCATGGGCGAAACGCTGATTGGGCGCCGAGCCCATGATGCGCCAGCCGAGGCCCTGACCATCGATCGCGCCGGGCGTCATCATCTCTCGCGCCAGATCCGGCCCGAGCAGGGGATTGGCTTTGCCGAGCCATGCCGCGCGGCAGGCGATCATGAAGCGGGCATAGTCCGGCGCGGTCGTGTAGATGCCGCCGGCCCCAAGCTGCGGACACCACGAATAATTGCCCGCGATGACCGAGCCGTCCTCGTTATGGCCCCGCGACGTCAGCGCCAGCAGATCGGGCGGCAGAGGCTGGACGAAACTGGAGCGCGTCATGCCCAGCGGTTTGAAGACGCGCTCTTCGGCCAGCACCGCATAGGGCGTTCCCGACGCTTCCTCGATCATCAACTGCGCGATGGTCGTGCCCCCGCCCGAGTAACGCCGGACGCCGCCGGGGATCTTGTTCACGCGAACCGGCGCGTTCTTCGCGGGCGGGCGGCCTTCGAGCGTGTCGAAAATGGTCGGCGTCGCCATGATGCCGCCGAAGCCGTGCACGGTCGTTCCGGCGCGGTGGCTGAGCAGGTGGCGGAGCGTGACGGGCTGCTCGCGCGTGAACTCGTTCTCGGGCAGCTTCCAGCTCTTCAACTGGTCATTGACGTTAGTATCGAGATCGAGACGGCCCTGTTCGACAAGCTGCAACGCCAGCAGCGCGGTCACCGGTTTGCTGATCGAAGCGCCGGCGAAGAGCGTGTCGGCCTTCACCGGATCGTCCTTGCCAGCTTCCTGGGTGCCGAAGCCCTCCGCCCAGGCGATCTCGTCATCCTCAATGACCGCGACGCTGATACCGGGCACGTTGTGGTGCGCCATGCGCTCGGCGAGCGGGCGGCGCGCAGTCTCGCCATCGACGAGCGTGGTGGGCAGAAGGCCGGCGGCGAGTTCGGCGGCGCGATTGGGATGGGCCATGGCTTGGATCGCTCGCGTCAGGACCAGGGATAGGACCAGGGGTGCGCCTGCTCGTAGATACGGGCGAGGCGCAGCAGGATGTCGTCGCGGTGCCGGCGCGCGGTGATCTGCAGCCCGACCGGCAGGCCGGCCTTGGTGAAACCGGCGGGGATCGAGATCGACGGGTTCCAGCACGCGTTCGCCAGCATGCCGAACGGTTCGACATTGGAGGCGCTGGCGTCGCGGCCGTCGATCACCTGGGGAATCGTGCTGTCGGCGGCGTAGGGCGCGCAGGCGGTGGCCGGCGTGATCAGCAGATCGGCATTGCGGAAGAGCTCTGCGACCTGCTGCTCGAACTTGTAGATTTCCGCCCACGCGCCTTTCACGTCCGGCGAGATCTTCTTGGCGCGGACGCGATCGAGCACGACGCGGGTCTGGGGCGAGAGCTTGTCGTAGCCGTCGGGAAGGATGCCGTCCTTTGTGAGGTCGTCCTCCAGCGAGCCAAGCATTGTCGTACCCCAATGGGGTTTGATGTTGAGCGGCCGGAAATCATAGCCGCTCTCCTTCAGCTTCGCGGCGCGCATCAGCTTCTCGGCGGCTTCGCGGGCGAGCGCGACGACTTCCGGTTCGACCACTGCATAGCCTTGGTCCGCCGTCCAGGCGAAGGAGAGGCCGGAGACATCGAGCGTCTCGATGATCGCCTCATAGGAATAGGGCACCGCCGGCAGCGACTGGCGGTCGCTGTCATTGGGGCCGGCCGCGACATCGAGATAGCGCGCCGTGTCTGCGACCGTGCGGGTGAGGGCGCCGTGAACGGAATAATTGGAAAAGCCGTTCTTCTTGGCGATGCGGCCGTGGCTCGGTTTCAGGCCGACGAGATTGGTGAAGGCGGCGGGCTCGCGGGTCGAGCCGCCGCCGTCGGTGGAGGTGCAGAAGGGCACCATGCCGGCCGCCACCGCGGCCGCCGAGCCACCGCTGCTGCCGCCGGGTGTCGTCGCCGGGTTCCACGGATTGCGCGTGACGCCCCAGGCAGTGGTGTAGGTCGCCGAGTCCATGCCGAACTCGGACGCCGCGGTCTTGCCGATCGGGATTGCGCCCGCGGCGCGCAGCCGCGCGACATGGGGGGAGTCGGCGGTCTTGGCGGGCGACTCCTTGAAGAACCAGCAGCCCTGCGTGGTCGGCAGGCCGATCACGTCCTCGAGGTCCTTCACGCCGAATGGCACGCCCGCGAGCAGGCCAGGGTCCTCGCCGCGCGCCACCTTGGCGTCGATCTCGTCGGCGATCTGAAACGCGCCCGTGCGGTCGAGCATGATGAAGGCGTTGAGCGGTTCGTTGCGCGCTTCGATGGTTTCAAAGGCGGCGGCGACGACATCGCGCGCCTTCACCGCCCCGCTTCTCACGCTGTCCGCAATTTCGACGACGCTTTTCATGACGGTCCTCAATCTTCGCTATCGAGCGCCCGGCGCACATTGTCGCGGAGGCTCTGGGAAATGCCTGGCGTGGCGGCGATGCGTTCCAGTTCGGCCCGCATCAGCGCGCGTCGCGGCGCATCATAGCGACGCCAGAGATTGATCTGCGGCATCAGCCAGTGGCTGCGCTGGCGCCCCATGCGGTCCATCTCGATCAGACGATCGGCGAGGAAGCGGTAGCCAGCGCCGCTCGGGTCATGGAACGCGACCCGGTTCTGGCGGAAGAACCAGCCATAATAGGCCATGGCCCGCGCATTGTTGTCGGGATCGAGCAAGGGATGGTCCTTGAGCGCGATGATCCGCGCCGCGGCGCCCGGACCGCGCGCCATCGCCTGGGCGGTGAACCATTTGTCGATGGCGATGTCGTGCCGCTGCCAGCGCTCGCCGAACTCCGCGATGGCCGCCTCGCGCTGTGGACCTTCGACATTGACGAGGCAGCAAAGCGCCTCGAACCGGTCCGTCATATTGCCGGCGGTCCTGACCTGCGCGAGCGCGAGGTCGGCGATCTCGTCCGTCGCCAATGCCATCAGGAGTTCCAGGCAGACATTCTTCAGCCGCCGGCGCCCGATCGACTCGAAATCGGGCGCATAGGCGCCCCGCTCCGCGCAGGCATGGTAGGTGTCGAGCAAGGCGTCCTTCAGGCGGAGCGCCAGCGCGCGCCGGAGGAAGGTGCGGGCGGTGAGGTGGCCGTCCAAGTCGATGGTGGCGAGGCCTTCGCTCAGCACCGGCTCGTCGGGCAGCGACAGGATCTGCGATTTCAGGAGATCGCCGATCGACGGGTCCGCAAGGGTCGCGGCGAAGGCGGCGGCGAAGTCTTCAGGGACTGTCAAGGCGCGGCCTGCAGCATGATCCGCCGCCAACCGCCGGATCAGCCTGATCCCCAGCATTTGCGACGCATCCCAGCGGCCGAACGGATCGGCATCATGGGTCATCAGCACCGCAAGGTCTTCATCGGGCAGACTTGAGACAACCGTGACCGGCGCGGAAAAACCGCGCAACAAGGACGGCACCGGAGCGCTTGCGACATTTGCGAAGACGAAGGTCTGCACCGCCTCGGTCAATTCCAGCATCGTCTCAGTCGCCGACGCCTCGCCGTTGCGCGTGAAGCTAAGTACGGCGCCGCCATCATGCGTAACGAGACCCGCCGCGATCGGAATATGGAAGGGCTCGGGCGGTGGTGCACCGATCAGGACGCGGCATGACTGCTTGAGCGTCAGCGCATAGGTCTGTGCCTCGGCGTCGTAATGGCCGCTCGCCTCGATCCGCGGGCGGCCGCCCTGATGGTACCAGCGGCGGAACTGCGTGAGGTCGCGGCCGGAGGCGTCCTCCATCGCCTTGACGAATTCTTCGGTGGTGATCGCCTGGCCGTCATGGCGCGCAATGTAGAGATCGAACCCCTTGCGGAACGCCTCCCATCCCAGCACGGCGATGAACATGCGGACGACTTCCGCGCCCTTGTCGTAGATCGTGTTCGTATAGAAGCTGTTGACCGTGACGCAGGCCGCCGGCTGGATCGGATGCGCCGCCGGCCCGTCATCTTCGGGAAACTGATTGCGGCGCAACGCCCTCGCGTTCTCGATCCGCCAGGCGCCGAAGCCGAGCTTCGCGCCGATGAAGAGTTGGTCGCGAAGGCGCGTCAGGCCTTCTTTCAGGCTGAGCTGGAACCAGTCGCGGCAGGTGACGCGATTGCCGGTCCAGTTGTGGAACTGCTCATGGCCGATAATGCGCTCGATGATGACGTAGTCGTCGTCGGTGGTGGTTTCGGGATCGGTAACAATGCCGCCGACGCCGAAGAGGTTCAGGCCCTTGTTCTCCATTGCCCCGCCCCATCCGCGCAGCGCGACGATGTTGTAGTGGTCGAGATCGTATTCGAGACCGAAGGTTTCCTCGTCCCAGGCCAGCGAGCGCTTGACCACATCCATCGCGAAGGTGCAGCCCGGCAGGACATCGCGGTCGGCATAGATGCCGAGCTGGATTTCGCGTCCGCTCTTGGTCGTGAAGGTGTCGCCAAGCACGCCGAAATCACCGGCCATCACGGCGAAGATATAGGAGGGTTTCGGAAACGGGTCGTCCCACGCCACGAAGTGACGGCCGTCCGGTAGATCGCCCGCCTCGGCGATATTGCCGTTCGAGAGCAGGACGGGGAAGCGCGCCTTGTCGGCTGTCAGCCGCACCTGAAAGCGGGTCGGATTGTCGGGCCGGTCGATGAAATAGGTCATCTGCCGGAAGCCCTGCGGCTCGCACTGCGTGGCGAGCTTGCCGCCCAGGAAGAAGAGACCGTGACCCGACTTGTTGGACTCCGGAGCGATCGCCGTCTCGACCTCGAGACTGAACGCCTCCGGTACGTCGAAGACGATAAGGCCGGTTGGCGTTTGCTCGAAACGCGACGGCGCCAGGATCTCGCCATCGAGCCGCAGCGACAGAAGTTCGAGACGCAGGCCGTCGAGCCGGAGCGGCATCTGGGGCGTGACGCCGGTCGCGCGCCGGACGGACATGAGGTTGCGCACGACCGTCCGCGCCGGGTCGAGCGCAAAGCTGAGCGCGGCGGTCTCGGTCAGGTAATCGGGTGGCCGGTAGTCGGACAACCGGAATACGGCGTCCCCGCTCATGTCCATCAGACTCGGCCTTGCGTTCCTATATGATCAATGATCATATTCTCCTCGGGACCGTCTCGGTCAAGCGATTTGATGGATTTTTTCATCTGGTTCGGGGGAACGACGCTGCATGGGCATGGAACCTGACCGCACGGCTTCCGCGCCATCGCCGGGAGGGCGCCTGACCAACGCCCAGCTTCTGATCTTCGGCCTGCCGGCCTTGCCGCATGCCATCGTCATGACGCCGATTTCGACCCTGCTGCCGACCTTCTACGCGGCGCACACCACCGTCAGCCTCGCCCAGATCGGCGTCGTCGCCGCGGCGGCGCGCATCTTCGACGCGCTGAACGACCCCATCGTCGGCTATCTTTCCGACCGGACGCATACGCGCCTCGGCAGCCGCAAGCCGTGGCTGATCGGCGCGATCATCGTTTGCACCGCCTCGATCACCCAGCTCTTCCAGCCGCCGGCCGATGCAACCGCGCTCTATTACGCGCTATGGTCGTGCATCCTCTTCACCGGTTTTACGATGTTCGAGATTCCGCGCACCGCCTGGAGCTCAGAACTGACCCGCGACTATCGCGAGCGCTCCCGCATTGTCATGTATGTCGCGCTGTTCAACATCATGGGCAGCCTGCTGCTCTACGTGACGCCGATCATCACCTCGCTGATCACCGGCGGCAGTACCAAGATGGGGCCGGACACACTCGCGACCGTCTCCTGGGCCTATATGGTCGTGATGCCGCTCAGCGTGATCGCGACCATCATCCTGGTGCCGCAGGGCACGAAAGTCGTCACCCACAAGGCGACGATGCGTGGGATCGCGGCGTCGCTGTGGCGCTCGAAGCCGCTCCTGCGCTTCTGCTGCATCATGGTTCTCTGGGGCCTCGGCCAGGGGGCGAACCTCGCCACCGTCTTCATCTTCCAGACTGACTACATGCATCTCGGTGCTGAATTCGCCTTCATCATGATCGTGCTGATGAGCCTGCAGATCACGGCCCTGCCGGTCTGGTCGCGCATTCTCGGACGTGTTGATCGCCACCACATCTGGGCGATCGTGATGGGCGGCGGCGCGCTGCTGACGCCCATCGCCTTGTTCTTCCCTCGCGGGCCGGAGGCGCTGATCCCGGTCCTCATCCTCGCCGCCTTCAAGGGCCTGCTGATGGCGCCGACAAACTTTCTGCCGACTGCGGTGCTGGGCGACGTCATCGACTACGACACGATGAAGACCGGCTCCAACAAGGCGGGCAATTTCTTCGCGTTCAAGAGCATTCTCAGCCGCATCGCCCTGGCGATCGGCGGCGCCATTGCCTTCGGGATCCTCGGCGCCTTCGACTACCAGGTTGGCAAGGAAAACGACGCCACCGCCAATCTCGGCCTGCTGATCGCCTATATGGGCGTGCCGATGGTGTTCCATCTCGCGATGGCCGCGCTCTGCTGGACCTTCCCGATCGACAGCCGCCGTCACAAGGTGATCCAGCGCCGGCTCGAGACACGGCGCGCGCGTTTGGAGGGCACGCCCAAGGTCGCAAGCCCCCTCATCGCTGGCGGCGCCCTGCCCGCCGCGACGTAACCACCTTCATCCAGACAGCAAGACGCCCGCCCGGTTTCCCGGGCGGGCGTTCTGTTAGACGGGGTGCTGGCTAGAACTCGTAGCTGATGCTGAGCGCGTAGGTGCGGCCCTGCGTGACGCTGGTGGCGCCGCTGCCGTAGAAGAACATTGAGATGTGTTCGTCGAGGACGTTGTCGACCTGGGCGACGATCCGGGTCTTTTCGCCGATGACGACGCCGGCACTGAGGTCCAGCTTGTTCATCGTCGAATAGGGGTCGATGCGGAAATAGTCGCCGATCAGGCCGCCAGCTTCGTAGCGGAACGAGGCCGAGCCCACGAAGTCGAGATTCTCGTTGATGGGCGTATTGACGTCGAAGCGCAGATTGGCGGTCCACTTCCGGATGTTGGGGATCAGCAGGCCGCTGAGGTCCTGGCCGGAATTGACGGCATAGTCGTAATACGGGCTGATCCAGCCGACGCTGAAATTCGCCATCAGCCACGGGAAAATCTTGCCGGAGGCTTCAAGTTCGACGCCATACGTGTTGGCGGTGCCGACATTGATGTAGTAGCTGCGCTGGATGCCTTCTACGAGCACGGTCTGCGACAGCAACGCGTTGGTCTGACGCATATAGAAGGCGGCGAGGTTGACCGACAGCTTGCGGTCGAACCATAGCGACTTCAGGCCGACTTCATACTGGTCGGCGTCTTCCTGGCCATAGGGGATGGTCGCCAGATCGACTGGCGAGACGTTGAACGCACCAGGCCGGAAGCCGGTGGTGTAGCTGGCATAGACGTTCACGTTCTCGCTGATGTCGTACTTCAAGGTCAGCGACGGCGATGTGTTGTAGAAGTCGCTCGCCAGGTCCAGCGCGAAGGTCGGATAGGCGTTGTTGAGCGCGGTGCGCAGCGCGGCATTGAGCGCCGGCGTGCCGTTATAAACCGGCCCCTGGCTGTAGTGCAGGGTCTTGTGGTCGTGCGACCAGCGCACGCCCGCGGTGACCGAGAAGTCGTCGGTGACCTGGTAGCTGGCCTGCGCAAACGCCGCGAGCGACTCCGTACCAATAACCGTTCCCTTATTGGGGAAGCCGATCTCGACCTCTCGGAAGCCGAAACCGCCGGTCAGATTGCGCTGCGAGGTCAGCGTCCGCGCGAAGTCGAAATCCTCGTCGAAATACGAAACGCCCAGGATCCAGGTGAAAGGCTGATCGCTGGGCGATGTCCAGACGCCCTCGACGAAATAGCCGTTGGTCGATTCGTCGCGATACTGCGCGGTTTTCAGTACGTTTGGCGCGACCGGCCCAAGCGGCGTCTGGTCGGAGTCGATGACGCTGAAGAGATCGTAATTGCGAAACGAGATATTGGCCTCGAACGTGCCGATCGAACTTTCATACGAGACCTTCTGCATCACATAGGTCTCTTCGGTGTCCTGCCGCGAAGGCGTGTTCTGCCGGTTGAGATTGAAAGTCTCCGGCAGCGAACGCTGCGAACCGTTGACGACGCCGATCGGCGCGAAGGTGCGCAGCGACGGACCCCAGCCGTCATGCCATTCGGCCATCCACAGCACCGTCCATTTGCCGCTATCGGCCTGGAGGCTCGCGCGCACGCCCTTCTCGTTATAGGCCTCGACCTTCTGCTGCAGCGTCTCGTTGAAGAGCTCGCTGCCCGTCTGGTTCTGGTACCAGCTCGTCAGCCGCACCGAGAACATGTCGTCGATCGGCGTGTTGACCATGCCTTCCAGCTTGATCTCGTCATACGAGCCGTAGGTCGCCTTCACATAGCCTTCGAACTCGTCGGTCGGTGTATTGAAGATGACGTTGACCGCGCCGCCGACCGCGTTGCGGCCGTAGAGCCCGCCTTGGGGGCCGCGCAGCACTTCGATGCGCTTGATATCGACCTGCGGGCCAAGATTGGTGCGGTGGCCGCCATTATACATGCCGTTCCGGAAGATGCCGAAGTTCGGCTCTGCCTGGACGTCCACTTTCCGCATGCCGCGGATGGTGATGTAGGAATTGAACCGATCGTGCGTGCTGCCCAACTGCGCGTTGGGGATGAGGTTCATGATGTCGCGCACATCCGTGATGTTGGAATCGCGCAGCATCTCGCCCGACAGCACCGTCACCGCCGCTGGCGTGTCGTAGAGCGTTTCCGAGCGGCGGCGTGCCGTTACGATGACTGTATCGTCAGCCGCCGGCTCTGCGGCGGCGACCTCGACCGGCGCTTCCGTCGGCTTAGTGGTCTGCGCCTGAGCGCCTGGTGCGGCAAAGGCAGCCGCAGCGGCCGATAAAAAAAGCAAGCTTTTCAAAGTGGTTACAGCACGCATGGAGCCCCCCGTCCGGCGAGTGCACAGCGCGATCGTCAGCACCGATCGCGATATGATCATTGATCATATCGCTTATTCAGTGTGCAATGCAGCAAGATGTCAACGGTGTTTATATCTTTTGCGTCACTTTTTTTGATTCAGAGGATTTGGCGCATCTGGCGAGGGCGCGAACGGCCCGACGATCGGCGCGCGCTTTGTGCGCGTCGCCCGGTGGCCTATAGGGAGTTGAAATCGGAGACGTTTGCAGATGGCGCCCACCGACGGCGTATCGCTGGAGTCGAAGGCGGCGGGTCGCAAAACGCCCGCGCGGCCGAAAGCGCGCAGCTATCACAAAGGCAATGTCGCCGAAGACCTGAAGGTGGCGGCGGCGCGGTTGCTGAAGCAGAACCGTGTGGAAGACATTTCAGCCCGGCGCCTGGCCCGCGAGGTCGGTGTCGCCTCGGCCAATTTCTACAATCACTTTCCGAGCCTCGATTATCTCTGGCTGGATATCGCAGCAGACGGCTTCCAGAATCGTGAAGCGAGCAACCGGCGCATTCTGGAGGCGGCAGCATCGCAGGAAGAGGCGATGATCGAGATTGCCCAGAGTTCTGTGGAGTTCGCCTTGGAAAACCCGGAACTCTTCAAGATCATGTTCGGGCAGATCGCGAATCGCGAATCTCACAAGCGATACATCGAGCGCTCGAGGGCGTCATTTAATGTCCTGATCGAAGCAGTGGTCGGCGCCCCCCACAAACCGGGGCGCCGGCAAGCTGAAGCCTATGCCTTCTTCTCCTTCATCAACGGCCTTACGCGCATCGTCGTTCAGGGCATGGTCTCAGACATGACCCGGACCAAAGCCGAGCGCCGCGATTTCGTCGAGGAGGTCACACGTTCTTTCCTCAGAGGACACGGCCGGCGGCCCAGCGCCGCGTAAAATCACATACGCAGTCAAATGAACGTTGTTTCTGGTCGCGGTCGATTATCATAACGCCGCATAACGCGTTCGAGTGGCAATGACTCCCTATTATGACGTGCACGCCGGAAACGGCCCGCCGATGTTGATGGTGCATGGGTTCCTGTCCGCCCGATCGCAGTGGCTCCCAAATCTGGAGGCCTTTAAATCGTTCTGCACGCCGGTCGTCCTGGAACTGTGGGGGCATGGCCGGTCACCCGCGCCTGAGGATCCGAACGCCTATCGCGTTCAATCCTACATCAAAGCGTTTGAGGATATCCGGCGCACCCTCCGTGCAGAGACGTGGTTTCTGTGCGGCCAGTCGTTCGGTGCAGGGCTGACGCTCCGCTATGCGTTGGAGCACCCGGACAGAGTGCAAGCGCAGGTCTTCACGAACTCGGTGTCTGCGCTGTCGCCACCGGGAACCATGTCTGGCGGCGAAGCGGGCGCTCGTGCCGACGCGCTGGAGCAGGGCGGCTTGGCCGCGATCGAGGCGCTGCCCTTCCATCCGCGCCACGCCAAGCGGTTTGCCCCCGAGGTGAAGACGGCTTTGCTGCATGACGCAGCGATGATTTCACCGCGCGGGATTGCCAACGCTATGCGCTACACGGCGCCGGAGCTTTCGGTGGCGATGGCGATCGACCGCATCACGGTGCCGACGCTTCTGGTCAACGGCCTCTGGGAGAAGAGCTTTCAACCGCTCCGCGACGCGGTCAGCCGATCGCTCCCGGTGCTGCGCATTGCCGATATCGAGGCCGGGCATTCCGTCAATCTGGAGGCGCCTGAGGCTTTCAACACCGCCGTCCGCGATTTCGTCGAAGCGTCCGGCAGTTAGCCGGGCAGCAGGCCGTAGAGCGTCATCGCCACGAATGTCGCGGTCGCAAAGCCGAGCAGGCCGCAGAGAATGCCGGGCGTGATCAGCGAGCGCCGGCCGAACGATGCCGCCATGGCGGCTGCCGTAGTCGGGCCGGCAACACCGGCGATGGAGCCGACCAGAGTTTCCGCCAGTCCCGCCTTCATGAGCCGCGCCGCCAGCAGCAGCAGGACCATATGCACGACCATCGCGAGGGCGATGAAGAGCGCCATGAACAGCGCCGCCTCGCCGAAGCTGGCCAGATCGACATCGACGCCGAGCGAGGCGAAGAAAAGATACATCAGCATCGTGCCGATCTCGCGGTCGCCGCTCAGCTTCGAGACCTGGCGCGGCGCCAGATTGGCGACCAGCAAGGCGACGAGCGTGACGACGATGATGAGATACTGACCGAGGCCGAAACGGGCGAGGGCGGCGGCGCTGATGGCATAGGTCATGACAGCCATCGCAAGCACGGTAGCGAGCTGGAGCGCTTCGACGCGCGCAGGGCGCGGTGCATCTTCCGGGGATGCGATCGCCGACTGATCCGGTTCGGGGGCATCGGCGACGATGTCGGCGCGGCGTTCCGGCAGGAAGCGGTTGAGCGCCGGGCTGGCGTTCATCAGACCTGTGATCATCAAATAGAGCGTCATGACGGGCGCGCCGCCGGCGAGCATCGCCGTCAGCGTGGTGCTGTCGAGCTGCAACGCGCTGGAGACTGCGATCACATTGACCGTGCCGCCGACAAGATTCGCAGTCTGGACGGCGGCGATCTTCGCGATCTCTGGCACCGGCACGAGCACGAAGGCGACGAGAATGCCGACGATGCTGGTCGCCGCGCCGACCAGATAGAGCGCCAGCAACGTGCCGGTCTCGCGCATGATCTGCCGGATATTGGCACGCAGGAGCAGCAGGAAGACCCCGACCGGGACGGCGAAACGGGTGAGTTCCGTGTAGGCTGGGGACTGGTGCGGCAAGATGTTGAGGTTGGTCAGTGCGACTGCACCGACCAACATGATCGCCGGACCAGGCAGGACCTTGCCGAGCGGCGTGCGTTCAAGCGCCAGCGCAGCAGCCAGCAGCGTCAGCAGCACGGCGATGATCATCGTGGCGTCGGCGGAGGCGATCATCATGGCGTTGCTTCCCGAACGATGCCGCGGGCGACGAGATCATCGATCTCCGCGGTAGTGAATCCGTGGCCCGCCAGCGTCGTTCGCGAATGGCCGCCGAGCGCCGGGCCGGCGGTGATAACCGCGCCCGGCGTGCCGGTCAGCTTGATGGGGATGCCGGCGACGCGGCGGCCCGGCGGCAGGCCGGGCGTTTCCGGAAGATCGACGATCATGTTGCGCGCGGCGAAATGCGGATCTTCGGCGATTTCGGCAGCGGAATAGACCGGTCCGAAAGGCACCTTGCCGCCCAACCGCGCCATGAGGTCCGCCTTGGTGAAGCGTCTGGTGCGCTCGCCGATGCGGGCGATCGATGCGGCGCGATGAGCAGCGCGAGCGCGATCGTCACCCATGATGGGATCGGCAAGAAAATCCTCGCAGCCCAGCGCCTCGCAGAACAGCTTGAAGAAGGCGGCGCCCGGGCAGGCGAGGGAGACGAAGCCGTCGGCCGCGGGAAAGAAGCCGAACGGCACGATGAAGGGATGGTGGCTCCCCTCCGGCTCCGCGACGATGCCGCCGAAATAATATTGCTGGATGATGCGCTCGCTGACGCCGAGGACGCAGTCGAGCATCGAAACATCCAGAAACTGGCCCTGTCCGGTGTCACGTGCGCGCAGCACGGCGCTGAGAATACCGATCGCCATATAGAGACCGGGGATCGCGTCGCCGACGCCGGGGCCGACCTTGGTGGGATGTGCGGCGTCCGGACCGGTGACGCCGGCAAGGCCGCCCATGCCCTGGGCGATCACGTCGAAGGCCGGCCAGGCTGCATAGGGACTTTCGCCGGTGCGTGGATCGCCATAGCCGCGCAACGCGGCGTATACGAGGCGCGGCTGTCCGGCGTTCAACACCTCGTAGGAGAGGCCGAGCCGGTCCATGACACCGGCCCGGAAATTTTCCGCGACGACATCGAATCCTTTGGCCAGCCGCTTGACCACCGCGGCGCCGTCAGCGGTCTTGAGGTCGACGACCACCGACTTCTTGTTGCGATTGATCGAGTGGAAATAGCCCGAATGCTTCCGCTCGGTGTCGCTGGGGTGAAAGGTCTCGGCCCGGCGCGTGCCGTCGCCTTCCGGCGATTCCAGCTTCACGACATCGGCGCCGAGATCGGCGAGCACCTGGGTGCCGAACGGACCGGCCATGGCTTGCGTGAAATCGAGCACGCGCAGGCCCTGCAGCGGCCCGAAGGGTCGCGCGGCGGCGTTGTCGTCCGGTCGTTCCACGCGTTCCTCCACGGCAGCCGTTCGTTCGGCCGTCCTTCTGATCCGATGAGACAGGGCATGGGGCGTTTGTATCAATACAATTATCGCGTTAGGTGATGGGTCGATGTCCCTTATTACGGATGTGATCGCCGATGAGCGCGACCCAGCCCCGCTCCATCAAATCCGCCGAACGAACGCTCGCCTTGCTGGAGCTGTTCTCGAAGGTCCAGGCGCCGCTGACGGTCGGCGAGGTCTCGCGCGAGCTTGCCATTCCGCAACCGAGCGCCAGCATGCTGGTGCGCAACCTCGCTCATCTCGGCTATCTGGAATATGACCGTTCGCTGCGCACCTTTTCGCCGAGTATCCGCGTCGCGCTGCTGGGGAACTGGATCGACCGCCGTTTCGGACAGGCGCATTCGCTGCAGCAGCGCCTGGACGTGCTGCAACGACGGGTGAAGCTGACCGCTTACATCGCGATCCAGAACGGGCCGCATGCGCAATATGTGATGTCGCAGGAATCGCGCGAGGCCGGGCTGAATATCGCATCCGGCCAGTATCGCTCGCTGACCTGCTCGGCCCCCGGGCGAGCGCTGATGGCGTTGAAAAGCGACTTGGAGATCGCGGCATGGGTGAAGCGCTGTAACGCGGAGGCGACCGAGGATCGCTTCAAGGTGAAGTTGCGCGATTTCATGAAGCTGATTGAGAACACGCGCCGCAGAGGGTACAGCGAGACAGATGGCGACCAGACGCCTGGGCTCGGCGCCTACGCCGTGACGTTCCCCTCGCCGCTGGGCGACATGCCACTCGCTGTGGGTGCCGGCGGCCCGATGCGGTTCGTGGACAAGCGACGCGATGTCATCCTCGCTGGTCTCATGGAGTTCCGGGACGCCTTCGTGCGCCAGGTCGGCTGAGCGACTAATCACACTCGTAATGAAAGTGCCGGCGCGGTTTCCACATCGCGCCGCGCCCCGCATCATCGCCGTGGCGCTGAACGCCCAATATAAAAGCGGCGAGGAAACATGGAAGACGCGACGGCGGCGCCGGAACGCCGCAAGCAGCCGCGAGCATGGTGGAAGGTCGGGCCGCGGGGCGCGTTAATTTTGCTTCTGCTCTGTTACGCCGTGAACTTCGCCGACCGGACGATCGTCAATACGGTCGGCGAGGCGATCAAGGACGATCTGAGGCTGAGCGATACCGAGCTCGGCTTGTTGGGCGGTCTCAGCTTCGCGTTGTTCTACGCAACGATGGGCATCCCGATCGCCCGTCTGGCGGAACGGGTCAGCCGCGTGAACATCATCGCCGTCTCGATCGCGGTGTGGTCGGGCATGACGGCGCTGTGCGCCGGCGCTGCAACCTATTCACAACTGCTGCTCGCCCGCATGGGCGTGGGTGTGGGGGAAGCGGGACTGTCACCCGCCGCCCAGTCGCTCATCGCTGACTACTATCCCCCAGAGCGGCGCTCCACGGCGGTGTCGATCTACTATATCGGCGTCCCCCTGGGCGTATTTGGCGGGGCGATCGCCACGGGGCTGATCGCCGAGACCTATGGCTGGCGCGCCGCGTTCCTGATCCTCGGCTTGCCCGGCCTGGCGCTGGCGTTGTTGGTGAAAGTCCTGATGCCGGAGCCACGCCGCGGCGCGCATGACGCCGCACACGCCCAGGAGACGACCGCGCCGCCGCTATCGGCTGTCATCAAGCGGCTGTGGAGCAATCCCGTCCTTCGACACGTCATCATCGCGAACACGCTGGCCGGGTTCGCCGGCTATGCGATCGGGCAGTTCATGCACCCGCTCTTCGTGCGGCAGTTCGGGCTCTCCTATGCGGAGGGCGCGTTTCTCTATGGCACGCTCGCGGCCCTGTCCGCCGGTATCGGCAGTCCGGTCGGCGGGCTGCTCTCGGACTGGGCCGCACGGCGCGATCGCCGCTGGCTGGCCTGGATGTCGGCGATAGGCCTGATCGCGGCAGGCCCGTTCTACCTGCTCGCCTTCTTCCAGAGCGAGTGGCTGATGGCCTCGATCCTGCTCTTCATCCCCGGCTTCCTCAACAATATGAGCAACGGGCCGACCTTCGCGCTGGTGCACAACGACATCTCGCCGCGCATGCGGGCAACGGCGATCGCGATCGTCATCTTCATGTCGGCGATGATCGGCGCGGGGCTGGGCCCGCTCCTGACGGGCATCGCGAGCGACCTGTTCGCGACCAGCTTCTATCAAGGCCCCGGCAGCTTTGCCGAGTTCTGCCCGGGCGGCCGCGCCTTGCCTGAGGCCGGCGGAGCGCAGGCGATGGCCTGCCGTACCGCCTCGGGGCTTGGCGTTCAGTCGGCGCTCGGCCTGATCGGCTTTGTCTTCGCGTGGGCGGGCATCCACTTCCTGATCGTCGCGCGCCATATGAGGCAAGCCCATGACTGACCGTGTCCGCGCCTATCTCGCCGGTGCCACGGCGCTGCCTGCCATCGTCGCGCCCATGTTCCTTGTGTCGTCGCCGGCGCTTGTCCTCGCCACCTGTGCGGAAGGGCTGATCGGCAGCTTTCCGGCCCATGCCACGCGTTCGCGCGAGGATTTTGAAGCCTGGCTTGTGGAGATCGAGGCCGGCCTCAAGCGCGAGGCGGAAACAGCGGCAGGAAAGGTCGCGCCCTATGCCGTCAATCTCGTGACGCATGAAACCAATGCCCGCATGGCCGGCGATCTCGAGCTCTGCATCCGTTATCGCGTGCCGATCGTGCTGACGTCGAAGAGCGCACCGCGCGATGTCGTCGCGCGCGTCCATGACTATGGCGGCGTCGTGTTGCACGACATCGCCACGCGCCGGCATGCGGAGAAGGCGCTTGCAAGCGGTGTCGACGGGCTGATCCTCGTCTCTCAAGGCGCCGGCGGACATACCGGCAGCATCAGCCCCTTCGGCCTGATGAACGAGATCCGTGCGATCTATGACGGCCCGATCGTGCTGGCAGGCGGTATCATGACAGGGCGCGACATTCTTGCGGCCGAAACGATGGGCGCCGACTTCGCCTATCTCGGCACGCGCTTCATCGCGACGCCGGAATCGATCGCCAGCCAGGCCTACAAGGCCGCGCTGATCGAAACCGATGCGAGCGGGCTGTTCTACAGCGCCGCGGTGGACGGGGCACCGGTCAATTGGCTGGCGAAAAGCTTGATCGCGGCCGGCGCCGATCTCGACGTGCTGCGCGTTACGCCGCCTGGCAAGGTGTTGTCCTCGGCCGAGGTCGGCAAGCGCTGGGTCGATGTCTGGTCGGCCGGGCATGGCGTTGGTTTGGTGCGCGGCATTGAGCCTGCGCGCGAGATCTGCCGCCAGCTGAAAGCCGAGTACGCCGCTGCCCGTCAGGCGATGGCGGCGCGCTTGGCGGGCTAGTCGCGGCGGGTGGGCTTGCCGAGCAGCACATCGGAAATAATCCGCTGCTGGATCTCGGACGTGCCTTCGAAAATCTTGGTGAGCCGCGCATCGCGCCAGTAGCGTTCGATCGGGTGCAGTGTCGTATAGCCGGCGCCGCCCAGGATCTGCAGCGCCTCGCTGGTCACGCGTTCCGCCATCTCGGACGCAAAATACTTGACCATCGAGGTTTCGGCGGTTGCGGTGCGCCCGGCGTCGATCTCGACGCAGGTATGGTACATGAGCTGGCGCGCCGCCTCTATCTCCGTCGCCATGGTCGCGATCTTGAAGCGGATCGCCTGGAAGTCCGAAATCGGCCGGCCGAACTGCACCCGCTCGCGGGCATAGCCGATCGCATGGTCGAGCGCGGCCTGGGCGAGCCCAATCGAACGCGCCGCAGTATGCGCGCGGGCGATGCCGAGGCTCGCCGCGGTCGCCTGGAAGGCGCGGCCGGTCGAGGTGCCCGCATGCTCCTGCACCGGCGCACGCACGCCCTCGAAGCGCAGTTCCCATGTTTTCCAGCCGAAATAGCCGATCTTCGGAATGGGAGAGCCTGTGCAGCCCGCGGGCAATTCGCCCTTGGGCTTTTCGACCGCGACAGCGACCGTTCCTGCCTTGCCATCGGGCGCAGCGGGGTCGTCGATCTTGCAAAGGACGCTGATAAAGTCAGCACCGTCAGCGAAAGTGCACCAGTATTTGTTGCCGGTGATGACCCATTCATCGCCCTCGCGCCGGGCGCGACAGGCGACGCTGGAAAGATCCGAGCCGGTCTGCGGTTCGGACAGAGCGGCGGCGCCGAGATACCGCCCCCGCGCCATCGCTTCGATCTTGCGGCGCCGGTCCACGCTGCTGCCGGGCACGGAGCGGTAGAAGCCGTTGCCGCGCGCGATGAGGCTGGCGACGCTCATCCAGCCGCGCGCCAACTCCTCTGCCACCAGGCAGTATTCGAAAGCGCCGAGGCCGAGCCCACCATGCTCTTCTGGGATCATGATCCCGAAGAAGCCGAGATCGCCCATCTTCTCGATGAGCGCACGGGGGATATCACCCTGCACCGGATCGAGCGCGTTGGCGACCGGCGTCACCTCGTCGCGGGCAAAAGCCCGCGCGGTGTCGCGCATCAGTATTCGTTCCGGCGTCAGATAGGTCATGGCCTACAGCCCGTAGAGATCGGCCTTGTCGAGCGTGTTCTTGACCAAACGTAGCACGGCAACGTCGATCATGACGCCGTCAACCTGCACCGCGCCGAGACCCTTGGCTTCGGCTTCGTAATAGGCTGCCGCCATCTTGCGAGAGCGCGCGACCTCGTCGGGATTGGGCGAGAAGACATCCAGCGCCGGGGCGATCTGCGAGGGGTGGATCGCCCATTTGCCGACCATGCCGAGCGAGCGGGCGCGCAGCGCCTCGACGCGATAGGCCGCCTCGTTCTTGAAATTCGCAAAGGGACCGTCGATCGCATCGACGCCCGCGGCGCGCGCCGCCATGGTGATGCGGAAGCGGGCGAAGTGGAAAATATCGCCGGGATAGTTGCCGGTCTCGCCGATATCCTTGGTGTCGATGCCTTGCGAGCCCGAATAGTCGCCCATGCCGAAGATCAGCGCTTCCATGCGCGGGGTGCAGGTCGCGATCGCCTCGACATTCTGCAGCGCCTGCACCTCCTCGATCAGCACCTCGATGCCGATCTTGCGCTCGAGCTTCAGCTTCTTCTCTAACTGGTTCAGCATCGAATCGAGAAACAGGACGTCCGCCGCATTGAACGGCTTGGTCAGCATGATCGTGTCGAGATTGGCGCCGGCCTTCTCGACGATCTCGATGATGTCGCCGTGGCACCATTCGGTCGTGACATCGTTGATGCGGACGCAGCGCACCTTCTTGCCCCAGTCGAGATTGTTGAGCGCCCAGGCGATCTTCGAGCGTGCTTCGACTTTCACCGAAGGGGCTACGGCGTCTTCAAGATCGCAGAAGACGTGATCGGCGTTCGACTCAGCGCCCTTCTGCAGCATCTTCTCGCTGCTGCCGGGCACGGAAAGCTGCGAGCGGCGGGCGCGCTTGGGACGTTGCGACATGGTTCCTCCTAGGCGGCGGCGATGGCCGCACGTTTTTCGATGAGCATTTCGATTTCGGCGGCGCTGAGACCGGCTTCGCGCAGACGCGTGACGGTATCCTCGCCCAGCAGCGGCGCGCGGCGGCGGACGCCGCCCGGCGTCACGGTCATCTTGATCGGCACGCCGGCGACGCGGACGGGCTTAGCGCCCGGCTGTTCGACGGAGACGATCATCTCGCGCGCGATGAAGTGGGGATCGACAGCGATTTCCGCGATGTTCATGACCGGGCCGAACGGAATGCGCCCGCCCAGCCGCGCCATCAGTTCCGCCTTGGTGAAGCGGCGTGTGCGCTCGCTCAAAACAGCGATGAGCGCGTGGCGATTCTGGTTGCGCTCGTCGCGCTCGGCAAAGCGCGGATCGGCGAGAATGTCGGAGGCGTCGAGCAACCCGCACAACGTCTCGAAGAAGCCCTGCTGCTGCGCCGCGATGGTGACGAAGCCGTCCGCGGCCGGGAACATGCCGAACGGCACGATGAAGGGGTGATGATTGCCTTCCGGCCCGGGCACCAGGCCCTGGACGGTGTGCTGGTAGATCATGCGCTCGCAGACCGCGAGCACGGCATCGGCCATGGAAACATCGACGAACTGCCCGACGCCGGTGCGCCGCGCGTGATGCACGGCGGCCAGCACGCCGAAGGCCAGCATGGCGCCGGGAATGATGTCCCCGACGCCCGGTCCGACCTTGGTGGGCGTCGCGGAGTCGGGGCCGGTGATCGCCATGATCCCGCCCATCGCCTGCGCCACCACATCGAAGGCCGGCCAGTCTACATAAGGTGAGGCGCCGGTGCGCTTGTCGCCGAAGCCACGCAGCGCGCCGTAGACGAGGCGCGGATTGACCTCGCGCAGGACCTCATAGCCGAGCCCGAGTCGCTCCATAACGCCGGCACGGAAGTTCTCCGTCACCGCATCGGCGCCCGCCACCAGTTTCAACAGCGCCGCACGGCCTTCGGGCTGTTTCAGGTCCAAGCAGACGCTGCGCTTGTTGCGGTCGACGCTCTGGAAATAGCCCCCGAGCACGCGGGCGCTGTCGTCAGGTGCGTACGGCCCCGCCTGGCGGGTCATGTCGCCTTCCGGCGACTCCACCTTGATGACCTCAGCGCCGTGGTCGGCGAGCATCATCGTGCCATAGGGGCCGGCGAGCATCTGCGTCAGGTCGATGACGCGGATGTCGCTCAACGCACCGAACCGCTCGGGAGGCTCACTCACTTATCGCCCCAATGGCTGCGCCGCTTGATCAGCGCCTTGCGTTCGACCTGCGCCACCAGTTCATCGCGCTGGTTCACGCCATAGTGCCGGAAAATCACGATGCCCGCATCGGCCTGTCCGGCGTCGGTCTTCGAGAGGACTTCGCTGTAGGCGTAGAGCGTGTCGCCATGGGTGACGGGCTTCGACAGCTTGATGTTGTCGAGCCCGAGCTCCTCAAGTGCATTCTCGATGCAGTCCTGGGCGGAGAGGCCGAGGACCATCGAGAAGTTCACGCCGCCATAGGAGAGGATGTGCCCCCAGGGCGAGGATTCCATCGCGTGGACGTTGAAGTGTCCCTGAGCGGTGTTCATCACCATATTGGTGATCAGCACGTTCTCCAGCGGCGTGATGGTCTTGCCGCGGGCGTGTTTCATCACCGCGCCCACCTCGAAATCCTCGAAATAATTGTCGGTGCCGCTGAGTTCGGAGAGCTTGGTCATCACGCGGCCTCCCTCGGATTGCGCAGGCGGACGATGTTCGAGCGGCGGAAGCCGACGATGCGCTTGCCGTCCGTGTCGAAACCCTCGGTGCGCCAGGTGACGATGCCGTTCTTGGGGTCGCTCGACGACAGGCGCTTCTCCAGCGTCTCGGTCTTCGCCGTTACGGTGATGCCGGGATAAACAGGGCGGTCGTAGACGAGGTCGTAGACGCCCAGGAATGGCCCGCCGATCTCGCTGCAATCCTCGACGGAGAGGCCGAGCACGACGTTGAACAGCAGATGCGGGTTCACGACGATGTCGGGATGGCCATGCGCCTTGGCGAAGTCGCGATTGAAGTAGAGCGCGTTGAACGCCAGCGTCAGCGACGAGAACAGCGTCGTGTCGCCCTCGTGGATCGTGCGACCCCAATGGTGGACGAACTTCTGTCCAACCTCGAAATCCTCATACAGGCGCCCTTTGGGCTTCAAGACCGCCCTTGCCCTGAAATCGTCAGCCATTTTTGTTTCCTCCGCCTTCCAGTGATGCGACGCCGCGCACGGCGAGGCAACGGAGGCGTTTCAGGAATTACACATGCAATGCACATCCGGACGAGGGGCGTTTAGGATCGTCGCCGGAGGATACCAATGGCGCCGCCCGCAGAGGCCACCGAGACGCCAGCCGTCACCCGGCTGCTTGCCGCCCGCGCGGCCAGTCTCGCTTTTTCCGATATCCCGGATGCCGCCCGGCGTGTCGCGAAGCAGTGCCTGCTCGACTGGGTCGGCGTCGCACTCGGGGGTCGCGATGCCGACCTTGTCGGCATGCTGCGCGCGGACGCCGATGCGGAGGGGCAGGGTGGGGATTGCACCATCATCGGCCAAGCCGAGCGGCGACCCGCTTACCAGGCCGCGCTGATCAACGGCGCGATGGGGCATGCGCTCGACTATGACGACGTGATCTTCATGGGCCATCCCACGGCGCCGGTCGCGCCAGCGGTTCTGGCAGTGGCCGAGCGAGCCGGAGCTTCTGGGCGAGACGTTTTGACGGCGTTCATCGCCGGCTTCGAGGCGGAATGCTGTGTGGGCCGTTATGTCGGCGGTTCGCATTACGCCAAGGGGTGGCACAGCACGGCGACGCTCGGCACCTTTGGCGCCGCCGCCGCGGCCGGCCGCTTGCTCGGACTTACGCCAGAGCTCATGCAGCATGCCCTCGGCCTAGCCGCGACCCAGGCCGCGGGCCTCAAAAGCATGTTCGGGTCGATGACGAAGCCCTTCCACGCGGGCCATGCCGCGGAATGCGGCATGCGGGCCGCGCGCCTGGCGCGGATCGGGTTTACGGCCAATCCCAATGCCGTTGAGAGCCCGCAAGGCTTTGGCGACACGCAATCACTGAGCGTCGATGCAGAGGCCGCGCTTGCCTCGCCGCCGGGTGGCTATCATGTCGTGGACACGCTCTTCAAATACCACGCAGCCTGCTACCTCACGCATTCCGCGATCGAAGCGGCGGGCAGTTTACGCGCTGTGATCGCCAATGACCCCGACGCGGTCGAGCATGCCGTCATCCGCGTCGATCCCGGGCATCTCAGCGTCTGCAATATCGAAGCGCCGGAAACCGGGCTTGCGACCAAGTTCTCGCTACGCATGACCGTGGCGCTGGCCTTGTCCGGCGAGGACACCTCGGACGGGCGGCTCTTCACCGACGCGACGGCGGTGCGCCCGGATCTGGTTGCGCTTCGTCGCCGTATCGCGGTCGAGCCGACCGCGCGCGGTACGCGCAGCGAGGTTCTACTCCTTCTCAGGGATGGGCGTTCCCTGCAGGCCTATGCGGATGTCGCGGTGCCGATGCGGGATCTCGGCGCACAGCAGGTGAAGCTCGACAGGAAATTCATGGGACTCGCCGCGTCTGCGCTCGGTGCGGCGCGCGCTGATTCCATCAGGGCGATGATCGCGCAACTTGAGGAAGTGGACGACATCCGCGCACTCACCTCCCTGCTGCGCCCGGAATTCTGAGCGGCGCGACCAAGGCGTTCGTGTTCCCACCTGGCGGAGCCTTGGGCTCCGCCTTCCTTTTGTCGGCGCATCGAACTGCATATGTAATGACGTGTGATGCTCCCCTATCGCTCGCGCGATTAGCCGCTAAGACTTTCGGTCAACAACGGCGGCTTGATCCGCGCAATAGATATATGGGGAGCGGAACATGACCAATTCGATCGCGCTGCAGCGGTGGCGCTCACTCTTGCTTGCAAGCACAGCGGCGGCGCTGCTGAGCGGCGCTGCCGTCGCGCAGGACGCTGCGGCGGAGCCGGCTGTTACTGCTGACGAAGCCGACGATGCGGGCGAGGAAGTCGTCGTCACCGGCTCCTATATTCGCGGCACGCCGGAAGACGCGGCTTTGCCGGTCGACGTCATCAGCGCCAACGAAATGCAGATGCAGGGCGCCCCGTCGGTGCTTGAGCTGATCAAGTCGCTGCCGATCAGCAACGGCGTGCTGGGCGACACCAATCAGTTCGATTCACGCGCGCAGGGCACCGAGGGCACCGGGTCGATCAACCTGCGCGGCCTCGGCTCTGACCGCACGCTGGTCCTGTTGAACGGCCGGCGCCTGGCGCCGAGCCCCGTCGCGAATGGCGGCGGCGGCGTGGTCGACACCAACCTCATCCCGCTCGCCGCGATCGGCCGCATCGAAATCCTGAAGGACGGCGCCGCAGCAACGTATGGGTCCGACGCCATCGGCGGCGTCGTCAACTTCATCACTAAGACGAACCAGAAGGGCGGCGAGCTGAACGCCGACTACCGCTATGTCGACGGCTCCGACGGTGACTACACGGCGTCGCTGTCCTATGGCTGGTCGAACGATCGCGCCGATATCTTCGTCGCCGCCGGCTATCAGTTCCGCAACGAATTGCGCGTGTTGGAGCGCGACTTTGCCAATCCGACCTATCTGGAAAATCCGCAGGGCGGCTATACCGCGGTCGGCAATCCCGGCAGTTATATCCCACTCGGCGCCGCCTTCACCGCGATCGGCGCGACGCAGCGTGACGTGAACTGCGCGGCGCTGGCCGGCACGATCAGCGGCTTCGCCGGTTTCAGCGGCGCGACCCCGGTCTGCTATTCGCGCAGCACGCAGTTCGACAATCTCGTCGAGGAAGAAGAGCGCTACCAGGTCTTCGGCAGCCTCAACTTCGCGGTCACCGACCGCATCAACTTCCATCTCGAAGGGCTGTATTCGCGCACCACGGTGCCGAACCGCGTGACCTCGCCGTCGCAGGCGCTGGTGCAGCTTCCCACGATCGAAGCCACGGCGGCAGCCAATCTGGTCGGCCGTCTCTTCGTGCCGTCGACCAATCCCGGCTACGCGTCCTATGTCGCCGCGAATCCCGGCATCTTCCCGGCCGGCACGGTCGGCGTCCAGCTCGTCTCGTACCGCCCGTTCTTTCTCGGCGGCAACCCGCTGTTCGGCGGCACGGGCGGCAGCGGGGACGAGCGCGAGTATGACGCGCTGCGCTTCTCGGCCGGATTTAACGGCGATCTGACCGACGATATCGGCTTCGACGTCGCCGTCACCTATTCGGAAAACAATTCGCGCCAGACCGCGTATGACGTTCTGATCGACCGCCTGCAGCTCGCCCTGCGCGGCCTCGGCGGCGCCAATTGCGACAGCCAGCCGACCGTCGCGGGTATCCAGGGCACGCCGGGCGTCGGCGGTTGCCTCTGGTTCAACCCCTTCTCGACAGCGGTCGCCAGCAACTCTGCGACCGGGTCCGTGAACCCGCAATACAATCCGGCCGTTGCGAACTCGCCCGCGGTGATTGACTGGTTCTACAAGGAGTACGAGCGCAACAAGAAGACCTCGCTGCTCGTGGTCGACGCGGTCCTCAATGGCGAGCTCGGCTGGGAACTGCCGGGCGGCAAGGTCGGCTGGGCGTTCGGCGGTCAGTACCGGCGCAACAGGTATGAGACCCAGGAATCGGGCTTCTACAACACCGACCTCAATCCGTGTGTCGCGACGCCTGATTTCTTCGTCACGAACTGCGCCCAGCAAACCGGCCCCTACAGCTTCGTCGGCTCGGCGCGCTCGACGGGCCTGACCAATGATGTCTTCGGGGTGTTCGGCGAATTCAGCCTGCCCGTGACGGACGATTTCCAGATTCAGCTTGCGGCCCGCTACGAGGATTACGGCGGCGGCGTCGGCTCGACCTTCGATCCGAAGATCGCGGCGCGGTGGCAGGCGACGGAGTGGCTGGTGTTGCGCGGCTCGGTCGGCACCACATTCCGTGGCCCGCCGGCGCCGGCGCTCGACACCAATCCGTCGGTGAACCTGCAGCAGGTGCGCGGCGTCTTCCGCTCGATCGATACGTTCGGCAATCCCAATCTCCAGCCGGAATCGGCGCTCGCCTACAATGTCGGCGCGGTCGTGGAAGAGGGCGGCTTCAAGGCCTCGGTCGACTATTGGGGCTTCAAGTTCGACAACCCCATCGTGGTCGAACCGCTGGGCCCCATCGCCGCGGCGCTTTATCCCACGACGTCGACCAATCGCTGCGCCGACCCTGCCTATGCCGCGATCCGCGCCCGGTTCACGTTCCAGGATTTGAACGGCAACGGGTTTGACGACGATTGCGTCGCCGGCAACGTGGCACGCGTCCGCCTCAACTACATCAACGGCACGCCCATCGAAACGACCGGCGTCGATTTCTCGGCCGAATATCACTGGGACGAAGCTCTGGGCGGCGAGTTGACGCTTGGCGGCAGCGCGAGCTGGGTCCTGACCTATGAGGTCGACTCCCTGACGGTTGACGGCGTGTTGGCGTCGACCGCGTTCGATGCGGTCGGCAAGCTCAACTATCTGCTGGTCGCGCCGCCGCTGCCGGAATGGCGCGGCACGTTCTACGCGGAGTATGCGAACGGGCCTCACACCATTCGCTGGACGGTCGGTTACATCGATGGTTACGAGGACCAGCGGACCGACATCTACACGGCCTCGGTCAACAACAGCACGAACGGCACCGCGGTGGCGCTGCTCCAGGGCAAGAAGATCGGCTCGTTCGTCACCCATGACGTGACCTATCGCTACGACGTGACGGACGAGGCGTCGATCTACGCGGCGATCGACAACGTCTTCGACGAAGCGCCGCCCTTCGTGCGCCTCAACCTCAGCTACGATCCCTTTACCGCCAACGCGCTGGGACGTGCCGTGAAGCTGGGCATCCGCGCGCGCTTCTAAAGACACAATGATTGTGTCTGGATGCTGCTCTGATGTCCGCGGCCAAGCAGCCCTTGGCTATTGCCCGGTCAGCAGGACGACCTTCACGCAATCGCCATGGTGCTGGGCCGCGATCGCTTCGTTGATCTGTTTCAGCGGATAGGTCTTCACCAGCTTCTCCAGCGGCAATCTGCCCTCGCTGTGCAGACGCATCAGCTCGGGGATGAAGAGGTCAGGGTCGCTGTCGCCTTCGATGATGCCCTTGATCGTGTGGCCGAAGGTCATGACCTGGCCCATGTCGCCCGGCACCGGCGTTCCCGGCGGCGCGATGCCGACAATCCCGAACGTGCCGTGCGGACCCAGACACTGCATCACGGCCTGGAGCACGGCGGGAATGCCCGCGGTATCGAAGGCGTAGTCGACGCCGATCGGAACGATCGTCCGCACCGCCTTGGGCAGATCCGTTTCCGCCTTGGGGTCGATCACATGCGTCGCGCCGAGCTCGAGCGCCAGCGCGCGGCGCGGCGCCATCGGCTCGACCACGATGATGGTGCCGCAGCCTTGCACCGCCGCGCCCATCACCGCCGAGAGCCCGACCGCGCCGCCGCCGATGATCAGCAGCGAGGATCCCGTCTCGCACTTCAGCGCATTGATGATCGAGCCCGCACCTGTTTGCACGCCGCAGCCCAGCGGCCCCGCCAGCTCCAACGGAAAGCTCTCTGGCACCTTTACGACATTGCGCTCATAGGTCAGCGCATGCGTCGCAAATGACGACTGGCCGAAGAAATTGCCGGCGACTGCCTGGCCGTCCTTGCTCAGCGTCTTCGACCCGTCATCGCGAAAGCCGGTGTAGTTCAGCGCGGGCATGGTGTGGCAATAGGCCGGCTCATGGCGGTCGCACCGCGCGCAATGTCCGCACGACCGGAAGCTGATCGCCACACGGTCGCCGGCTTTTACCTTTGAAACCCCCGCGCCCACTTTCTCGACAATGCCCGAGCCTTCATGGCCCAACACCGAAGGCGGCGCGATCAGGCCGGCGGCCTTGAACACGAGATCGGTGTGGCAGAGGCCCACGCCGACGATCCTGACCAGGATCTCGTCGTCGCGGGGCTCGTCCAGCTCCAGCGTCTCGATCGTGAAGGGCTGATCGCCCTGGCGCGCGACGGCGGCGGTGACTTTCATGGGGGCGTCCTCTGGCACATCTGAAGTAGCTTCGCGCCATGGTTACGAACGCCCGCGGGTCTTCGCAAGGATGAGCGGCCATGCGTGGCGCTCTTGGTTGCCAACACCTGACTTCAGGCGCGATTCAGGCGTACTTTCAAGCTTCTCACGCTAGAGGTCCATTCTGCTGCGCGTTGCTTTGACATTTGAGCGGTGCGCCTACTGGCCGATCGCGCCGTTAGATTGTTGCGGAAGGGTGCCAGTACGGCAAACGAAGGCTCGCGCCATCTTACCGGAGGGCCTCAGTTCACCCGGCGCTCGTGTCCCGCCCAATACGGTTCGCGCAGTTGGCGGCGCAAAATCTTGCCGGAGGGATTGCGCGGAAGCACATCGATGAAATCGACGCTCTTGGGGGCCTTGAATGACGCGATCCGTGACCGTGCGAAAGCAATCACCTCTTCGGCCGATATCTGCTGATCCGCGTTGAGGACGACGATGGCCTTCACGGCCTCGCCCCATTTCGCGTCCGGCACGCCAATCACCGCGACCTCGGCGATCGCGGGATGGCCGTAGATCGCGCTCTCGACCTCGGCGGGATAGATGTTCTCGCCGCCCGAGATGATCATGTCTTTGACGCGGTCATGGATAAACAGATAGCCGTCATCGTCGATGTAACCGGCGTCGCCGGTGCGCAGCCAGCCGTCCGGACTAATGGTCTGCTCGGTCGCTTGGGGCAAATTCCAGTATCCCTTCATGATGGCGGAGGAGCGCGCGGCGACCTCGCCAACCTGGTTTGTGCCGAGCGTGTTGCCAGCCTCGTCCTGGATACGCAGTTCGACCCCCGGCATTGGCAGACCGGCCGCTCGCATGCGCGGGTTGCCGGCGGGGTCATGATCTTCCGGCGGCAGGTAGACGATCGTCCCGGTTGTTTCCGTCATGCCGTATTGTTGAACGAAGCCGCAGCCGAACACCTCCATGCATTCACGCAGGAGATCGAGCGGGATCGGGCTGGCGCCATAGAGCATGTATTTCAGGCGTGAGTAGTCCACGCTGCGGGCTTTCGGCAGGCGCACGACGATCTGCATCGCCGCCGGCACCATGAACATTTTCGAGATGCCATCCCTCTCGATAAAATCGAGCACCGAGTAGGGATCGAACTCGCGTGCGACCACACCCTTCGCGCCGTTGACGAGACCGACGGTGCCCCACCCCGTGCCGCCGATATGCGAGACCGGCATGGCGACAAGGCTGACATCCTCAGGTACCCATTCGTTCCAGGGCATGTTCGCCTCTGCGAACGCCTGACGGCTGCGCAGCAGATTGTCGTGCATCAACATGGCGCCTTTCGGCCGGCCGGTGGTGCCTGAGGTATAGAGTTGGAGTGCGACGTCGGTTGGTGCGACGGCGATCTCCGGATCCCTGGCCGGATGAGCATCGCGCCATGTCTCGTAGAGCGGCCAGCCTTGCGCCACCGGCTCCATTGCGATGAAGGCCTGAACGGCAGGCAGACTGTCCGCGATCTGCGCCACCGCACCGGCGATCTCGGACCCGACAAAGACGAGCTTTGCCCCCGTATCCCCGACGATATAGGCCATCTCGGGGGGCGCGAGCCGCCAGCCGATCGGCGCCATCACCACGCCGGCCTTGGCCGCACCGAAAAACAATTCGAAATAGTGGTCGGAGTTCTTGCCGATATAGGCGATCCGGTCGCCCTTTGTGAGCCCCGCCGCAAGCAGCGCGTTCGCCACCTGACTGGTCCGCGCGTTGAACTGCTCATAGGTCGTGGACCTGCCCTCGAACACCAAAGCGGTGACGTTAGGGCGAACCTCGGCTTGATATCGCGTAACGTCACCGAGTGTCTGCATGCGGTCATAGTCGAGCGGCTGAGACGTTGTTGACATGGTCGTTCCGAAATCCGTTCGCGGCAAAATCACGTGTGGGCACGGGCAGCGGGCGCCGGATCGGGATCACGCTTCACCGAGCCGGTGCCGCCTCGCAACAGAGTGAGGCCGGCAAGCCCCAGCAGCAAGAGGGCGATCACGGGTACAATGCCGGCCTGCTGAGTCCCGAACCACGAGGTAAACAGACCGACCAGCAGCGGCCCAAGCCAGACGGTGGCTTTGCCCGACAAGGCATAGAGACCGAAGAAGGCGCCGATCCGGTCTTCAGGGACCAGCGTCGTCAAGAGTGTCCTGCTGGAGCAATAGGTCGCCCCGCCACAGAGCGATATCGCGCCCGCGAACAGGATGAAGGCGATCTCTGGTGGCGTCGACAGGAACCCGACGTTAGCCGCGGGAGCGAACTCCCAGAAGAAGAGGATGGCCCGGGGGCTGGTACCAACGAGCCCCGTCAGGCCAAATATGACCCCCACGAGGAAAATCTGTACGGCCCGTCTGGGTCCTACCGTCGAATCCAACCAACCCGCGACCAGTCCGCCGCTGCCCGAAAAGACGCACTGGATCAGCGCGAACGCGAGCATTTCGGTGATGCCCCAGCCCATCACGCCAGAGGCGAAAATGCCGATGAAGATGGCGGTCGCGGTGATGCCGTCCGCGAACAGCATGCGCACGAGAAGAAACAGAAATGCGTCCCGGTGCTTGCGCGCCTCACTGATTGTCCGGCGCAACGATGAGACACCCAATGCTATTGATCGCCCGATCGACTGACCCGATCGCGCGGTGTCGGGCATCATAAGCGCTAAGGGTATCAACCCGAGCGCAAGCAGCATCGCGGAAAGGACCGGGGCCAACCGCTCCGGCTCCCCTAACATAGCATCGACACCAAAAAGCGGCGTTGGCGGCACGAACGGCAGATCAACCCGGCCGGGGAGAACGAAGGCAACCAGCAAGGTGATAAGCGCGGTTGCGCCCAGAATGTTTGCGACAAACAACGCCAATCCGGAAACGCGTCCACGCTGGTGAGATGGTGCGGCGCTGGGCAGCAGCGCATTGTGGAGCATTTCGGAGCAGGCGTAGAGGATATTGACCGTGAACAGGATCGCCACGATCGACGGTATCCCAAGGCCGCGACCTTCAGGCATCGCCCACCACAGTGATGCGATGAGAGGGATGAGGAGCAGTGTCACACCGATCAGCCAGAGCTTGATCCGGCCGAACTGATCAACGATAGCGCCGAGAAGAGGGGCTAGGATCGCCACCACGACACCAGCCGCCGATGTGTAGGTGGCAACGATGGACTGACCCGCGACGGGGTCGCCTACCACCGCACGCGTGAAGTAAGGCATGAAAATATAGACGGCGACGAGCATCAGAAACGGGTCGCGGCCGCCTTCGTAGATCACCCATGACCACGCAGTGCGACCTATCCGGGCCGGTCTTGAGGTTGGTGCTTCTGCTGGCGGTCCGTGATTGGCCACGTCACCGCGCGGGGATTATGGAGTGCACGACCTGATGGTAGATGGCGCTCAGCAGCGTCTTCTGACGCTCGACCTGGCTCGCTGGAATGTCGAAACGGCTTTGGATCTTCGCAATGGCGCGCGCCTCGCCATCCGGCGTGACCTGAACGGTCACGCGATAGTCCTTCATCAATGACGCAGGCTCCGACCGTACCAGACTGTAGGCATACCGCCGGTTCGCTTCATCCAGCTCGTCGAGGCGCTCGATGGAACAGCCACCCTCCCGGTGAATGGTGCGAACCGCACCTATGCCCGCGCCCACCAATGAGACACTGAGAACGCCCTCTATCCGCCGGGGCAGCGCAGCAAAGTCCGCGAGCGCTGCCCAGACGACTTCAGCAGGCAGCGGAAGCGCGATTTCAACCTCAACCGCGCCTTCCGCCCATCCTTCAGTCATAGGCGTGACGACCGACATTATAGGCGGTGGCTTCGTTCTGAGGTCCTTCGTCCTTCCAGCCGTAATTGATGTGCTTGCCCATCAGGTTCCGGAAGATCGGCGGATTGCGATCCAGCGTCTCGGCGGTGACGTTTTCGCGGTAGACCTCCTGCGGGCGCATGTAAGGCCGCATCAGCGCCATCAGCAGGTTCACGCGAAGGCCTGGCGCGGTGCGCGCGAAGGCGCCGTGCCACGTATTGCCGCCCCAGAAGATCATCGAGCCGGCCGGGCACTCAACCGCAACGCGCTGGTCGAGACCTTCATCGAACATCGGGTGGCGGTAGTATTTGTGGCTGCCCGGGACGAAGCACAGCGCACCGTTCTCTTTCGTGTAGTCCGTCAGGGCGTAGGTGATGTTGCAGACGAGTTGGTTCGGCGGGAATGGCGCGTGGATCAACGCGTTGTCGCAATGGAGGTTGAGGTCGAGTCCGCCCGGCCCCTTGACGATGGCGATGCAATTGCTGAGCACCGCCTTCTCCCCGACCAGATAGTGCGCCATCGCCAGGCCGATCGGATTGCACAGTGCTTCCTGGAAGATCGGATCCTCGAAAAGCATATAGGTCATGAGGCTGCCGAACGCCTTGGCCTCGTTGGCATGGGTCGAGCCCATCGACTCATCCGGCCTGACCCCGCTGCGCCGCTCGGCGACGTCGAGGATTTTCTCCTTCAACCGCGCGGCGAAACCGGGAGGGGCCGCTTTTTCGGGCGGGATCACCGTGAAGCCCCGCACCTCGAGTTCCGCGATATGGTTTTCCAGGCCGAGGCTCTTGATTTCAGCCCATAGATCTTCCGCGTGCGGGCTGATCGGAATGCTGTGCTTGGAGATTTTCCTGGAGTGCGACAGTGCGACGTCCAGTTCGGCGACTTGGGCTTGCATGATGGGCTCCTTTGCTGAGTGCGTTCGTCTAGAAGCGCGCGTTGAAGGTGATGCCGACTTGACGGGGATAAACGATGGTCAGGCGGTCGCCGTTATAGGTCGATGGTCCGATCTCATCCGTCAGGTTCTCGACAAAGAACGTGACGTCGTAATTGTCGTTTCCAAATCCCGCGCGCAGGGATGCGATATCCAGCTCGGGCGCATACTTGCCAAGGGTTGAAAGGCTCTGCTGGCGGCCGCGATGGCTGTAGCGAGCGTTGACAAAGAAGTCGTAGCCGGTGTCGCCGATGGGCGTCGTGTAGTCGAGGACGACCGACGCCGTGCCTTTCGAGGTGCCCGGAAGCTGGTTTCCATTACGGATCCACGGCGCCGTCGTCGTGATCGAGGGCAGCACACCATCGAGCGTCGTTCTGTTGATATTCCCGGCGAACGTGACACGCAGGCCCTCGATGGGCGTGCGCCACGTCGCTGAAATATCCAGGCCTTTGCCCTCAACTTTGCCCACCTGGATAATGTATCCGGCACCGAGAGGGGCGTACTCAAGCTGAGCGTCGGTCCAGTCGAAGGAGTAGAGCGAGGCTTCGAAATTCACGTCGCCGTCAAAGAACCGCCACTTCAAGCCAATCTCGTAATTCCAGAGCGTGTCGGGCTCCAGCGGATTGGCCGAGATAATCCCGAGCCGATTTCGCAGCACGTTGATGTTCGACGATGGCTGAACAGCGCCGCTGCGAAACCCCTTTGCGACGTCGACGTAGATCATGCCGTCCTCGCTCGGCTTCCACGTGACGTTGAAGTGGGGATTGAACGTCTTCCCGTCGCCGGTCACCTGGTTTGTGAAAGGGCCGTCGATGCGCTGGGGAGGGCCATAATAGAGAACCTGGGTGTTCTGATCGAGCGTGCGCTCTTCTTCGGAATATCGACCGCCCAGCGTGGTGATCAACTTGCCGTTCAGCCAGTTCACCGACACTTCGCCGTAGACCGCCCAGGTCTTCGACGACGTCAGCTGCAGGCCGCTTTGCCGGAAGCCCGCGGTGCGCAGATCCAGGTCGAGGCTGTAGGCGTTCTGCGCATCACGGTAGAACGCGCCGGCGACGTAATTGATGAAGTTGTCGCCGTTCGAGGTCAGCCGGATATCCTGGACGAAACCTTCGGTCTCGTTCGGCCCGTTGACGGTATAGTCCCCAAGGGTCGATAGCCGCCCCACGGAAAACAGATTGATGTTCTGTTTGACGTATCCGGTAGCGCTCAGAAGCGTTGCAAAGCCGAGGTCATAGCGGATTTCGCTGGAGTAGAGAGAATAGTCATAGGGCGCGTTGCCGTAGCCGAGATCGTTCAGGGCCGGAGGATCGAACGAATCCAGCCGGTTCTGGAAATCCTGCTGCGTGTCGTTGCGCCAATAGGCGAGCGTGACGTCGAATTTCTCCGACGGCTTCCACAACAGCTTCACCCGGCCAGACAGGGTTTCGGCAGCGTTCGCGTTCTTAAGGCCAAGCGCGGGAACGCTCGCATAGCCGCCTATCCGGTTGTAGCCAAGAACGCCGCGAATGCCGAGCTCGCCGGAGATGATGGGCAGGTTGACCATCAGGTCGGCAGAACTGCTCAACGCGGCTTTCTCGCTCACTCCGATCGACGCACGGACCGATGCCGACACTGAATCCAGGTCAGGTGCTTTGGTGATGACCTTGATCGTGCCGCCCAAGGAGCCCTGACCGTAGAGCGTTCCTGAAGGACCGCGCAGGACTTCCACGCGCTCAAGGTCGTAAATGTTGGTGCTCGGCGCATAGGGGCGGCCGGGAATACTGAAGGCGAATTCGTCGAGATAGAAGCCGACTGTCGCATCGCCCGTCGTCTCAGCGGCCGAGATGCTGCGGATCTGATAGGTCTCGGTGGCCGAGGATATCTTCGCCGCAATCGACGATCCCGGCACCATCTGGACGATCTGAGCCAGATCCTTGATCCCGCCGCTCTCCAACGCACGCCCCGTGAGTGCCTGCACGGGTTGCGGAACGTCCATGATCACCTGACCGCGACGCTGCGCGGTCACGACGACTTCTTCTTCGGCGTTCGACCCAGCGGGCTCCTGTGCTCGCACAGCACCAACGCCGGCCACGGCCATGACGCTTAGGCACAGACTGGCGCTCGCCGCGAGGCGGCGCTTCAAAGCCTTCATCCTGGTCTCCTACCCTCTCGCAGTTCACGCGAGTCTTTTATAATGCATTATAATAAACGACCGCTCTTTCAATCTGTCAAGCGCAGTTGCGGCAGCCGTGGGCGACGTCATCACAAGCGTCTTGAAGGATCGTCTTGTTCTTGGTCGCGGTCCGCGGCAAGGATGCGACATCCCGAAAGCAGTAGCTTTGATAAGAGGTGCGTGAGTAATGCCGTCTCACGAAATCAATAAGGACCGGCGCAGGAGAAGCATTCTCGACGCCGCGAGGGCGCTCATTGCCGAGAGCGACGATGGCGATTTTTCGATGCCTGAGCTTGCAAAGCGCGCCGGCCTCAGCGTCGCAACACCCTATAATCTCATCGGCTCCAAGAGCGACATCATCATCGCGCTGCACGACCAGGAGCTTCAACGCTTCAGGCGACAAGTTACCCGTATCCGCTCATCGCCTCCTGTCGCGGCCCTCCTATCCGCGGCCGATACCGCCCTTAAAATCTATCTGACGGACGAGAAGTATTTTAAGGTTCTGATCCGCGTGTCGCTCACCGCGATTGGACCTGTACAGGAGTATTTCACGTCGGCACGTGAGCGTTTCTGGGAAGGTTTTCTTGCCTCGGTTGTTACAGCGGGTTGCCTGAGGCCGGGTCTCACGGAACAAGCTGCCGCGCATTTTCTGGCGAACATCTACTGGGCGGGCATCCGTAGTTGGGCGATCGACCGGATACCGTCGAGCCAGGTGCGAAAACAGATGGCCCACACTTTTGCGCTGGCGATTGTCGCGATCGGTGGCGAGGATTGGGAACGCGAGGCGCTCAAGATCGCAATCCGCAATCAGCCCAGCGACGGTTCGGTCAGGCCCCGCCAAAAAGCCGAGGCGGCGCCGAGCGCTTGATCGTTCTTCCAAATTTTCTATAATGCATTTTAGAAAATTAAGGAGAGCGACTTGGCGGGCGACAAGGTGAAATTGGCGAGCGCGGATTGGTATCGGCGTGTGGAAACGGAAGCGCAGCAGCTCGTCTCGGCGTTGCCGAAAGACGAATCGCGCCGCTTCTCATTTGTTGAGCTTTATAGAGACGCACCGGCAGACGTTTCGCTCTATGGAACTCACGACCCAGGCTACCGGCTCGATTTCGAGGGTTCCGCCGTGCGCCTACGACCGGGCGTGGATCCAAATGACCGATCGGCCGACTTGTTCATTGCGGTTGATTTCGACGCCGTGAGAGCGCTGTCGGCGATCCCTACGGGGCCAGATCTTAGCAAACTCTCCGCAAAGTATGCTTCCGAGGGAAAGTTTGAAGTACACGGCGATCGCGCCGCCATGCCTATCGATCTCAGCCGCCTGCACGACGCCATGACGGCCTGCACCTTCGCTTCGTAGCTGACGTTGGTCCACCGTCTTTGGCGTCGAACCATGCAAGGTCCGGGTTGTGTCTTGGATGGGCGTGCCGGCTCCAAGAGCCGTTTCGCAATTCGCATGCCCACGACGAAATTCGCACGCCTGATCTCGTGTCGGGGGCGAACGCCCTCGGTCAGGCTGTTGGATAGTCTTCGTAAGCGTCGTTCGGCCAGATGAAATTCGTGTAGGTCGCGGAGACGCTGAAATCGAGCGCGGTGACCTGATGCCACCAGCCGACGGGGATGAAGAGCGCGTCGCCCGGTTCCAGCGTCACCTGATGCGCGCGGACGCCGGCCGCGAGCGGGAAGCGCTTGAGGTCCAGATCGGATGCGGCAATGTCGCGGATCTCGCTGAAGACGTGACGATCATTGTAGAGCCGCGGCGTCTCGGCCGGCGAGACGAGGACGACGCGTTTGCGGCCGCGCAACTGCACCAGCAGATTGTTCGTCAGGTCATGATGGAGCGGCGTGAACGAGCCGGCGGGGCCGATCCACAACATCCCCGCTGCACCGGGCGCGAGATAGGCGTCAAGACTTCCCAGTTCATCGGCGAGCGGCGCGAGCGCGGCTGCGTTGGCCGCTGAATTGTAAGCGGTCAGATAAAGGTCATTCCCAGGCGACTGTGCAATACGGTCGATGAAAGCCGCGAACGGCATGCGGATTCGGTGCGCGTCCTTGTTGCGCTCGAAATCCGCATCGTCCGTCCTGCCGGCCTGGAGTTCGATCTCCGTGTCGCCAAGTCGCCGGCGCAGGTGATGGGCCGACCATTTCGATGTCGCCGGCCAATCCGCGACCGCGCCGGCGAGCACGACGGGGCGGTTGAGCGCATAGTGCTGATCGAGAAACGCGTCGCGCGCCGAAGGCGGCATGCGGCGGATGGCGTCGGCGGCGGGCGACAGACCGCGCAGCCGTTGCTGCGTCCTCAGCAACCAGTCGCGTTTGCGCAGCGCAGTCTCGCCGGTCGGCGGGGTCTGCGCCCGCGCGGGCGTCGGTGCGACGGGACAAACCGCGAGCTCGGCGCCATTCGCAAAAGGCGGCGGGCGAAGATGGGATTTGTGATCGGGAACGCCCTTGATTCCACCGGGATCAACGCCGCGATAATAGAGCTTCTGCCATTTGTCCGCCGGCCGGGCAGGCGGGTTTCGTTTGACCTCCGCCTGGAAGGCATTGCGCGAGCGGCTCCAGGCTTCGAATTGGGCTTTCAGCTCGGGCGCTTCGTCAATCGATGCGAAGCGCGGCTCGGACTCTTCGATGGCTTGCCGTTGGACCGGGAAGATGAAGCAGAACGGCTCGTTCTCCTCGAAACGGATCGCATGATGCGGCCGCGTGAAGCGCCAGTTCATCGTGAACGTGTAGGGCGACCAGTCGGTTTCGATGATGCCGCCGAGCGGGGCGATGCCGTCCTTCGCCGCGTTCGGCGCGCCGCCTACCCAGAGGTTCCACCCCGGCGCGGTGCGGAACAGGCCTGCGACGTGAAAGGTCAGCGTGCCCAGCCCGAACAAGGCCACCGGCGCATCGTGCGACGCGACGCCGGGATCGAGCCGGATGGTGACGTCGTCCCCGGCCTGACCGCCATTCCATGACGCCTCGAAACCGCACGGGCTGAGGATTTCCCAGCCATGCGCATTGGCGATGTTGAGCGGCAGGCAGCGATAGGCGAACGATTCCGGGCTGTCGTCCATCCAGCTGCGGCGCTGCGAGGCAGGGCGTATCCGCGGCTTCCAGCCGTCATGGAGATAGCAGGTCAGATCCACGCAAACGCCTTTCGCGATCGGCCGTCCCGGCGCCGGACGCCTCCCGGACTCCCATAGCCAAACCCGGCTTCCGCGTCATGCCCCGGGACTTTCATCCCGAGGCATCAGGCCACGGCGACGAAGCTCAGAACGAAACGCTGAGGCTGATGCCGCCATGCGCTTCCGAGCCCAGGGCATCGTCCTCGCCCGAAACTCCGGTTGCGAACAGGCTGATCGTGGCCTTGTCGGTGACCCGGTAGCTGACCGACGCGCCATACTCCGCCCAATCCATGCTGCCGCGGACGCTCGGCGCAAGCGGGCCGAAGCCTGGAACGGTCACGACCAGATCGTTGGTGTGATCGAAGCCATGCGCCCAGGTCGTTGAGATATCCGCGGTGAGGCGTTCGCTGAAACTGTGCGTCCAGCCGACGGAGAACTTCATGATCGAAAGGTCCTCGGTCGCGGCGCTGTAATGCGCCTCGAACGGATTGGCATTGGTCAGGGCTTCGTTGAACGGATCGGTCTTGAGCCGCTCGCGGCCGATTTCGGCGGCGAACATGACCTGATCGTTCGACGTTGCATGGTAGACGATGCCGGCACGGAGACTGAAATAGGTCAGCTCCGCATCCAGCCGCGCCACGCCCAGGGCGACGCCAGCGCCGTTGGCATAGGCACGGGTGATCTGCAGGTCGGCGTCTGAGATCATCCAGCCGCCGGCCTCGACGAAAGGCTTCCAAGTATCGCCAGGGCCGACATAGCGCAGGGCGCCGCCGATCGTCAGCGAGTCATAGAGCCGCGCATCGCCATAGGCGCCGCCGTTGTAGTCCGCCTCGCTTTCGAAGACCGCGGCCGAGAGCGCAAAGCCGCTGCCCAGCTCCACCTGGCCGAACGCGCCATAGGCCTGGGAGCCCGCCGAGACAAAGGCGCCCAGATAGGACGAGGTGTTCGTCGGGTCGCGCGAATTCAGCGTCTGGTTCGCGATCCCGAACTGCTGCGTCATGAACCGGCTCTGGCTGGCGCCGATCTGCTCGACGGAGCCCATCACCGATTCAAACGTCGTCAGCCCCGCGATGGGCGGCGTCGGTGTTGGAGTAGGCGTCGGGGTCGGGGTGGGTGTTGGGGTCGGCGTAGGAGTGGGCGTCGGGGTCGGGGTCGGAGTCGGCGTCGGTGTGGGAGTGGGGGTCGGCGTCGGAGTGGGCGTCGGCGTAGGTGTCGGGGTGGGAGTGGGAGTAGGGGTCGGCGTAGGAGTGGGCGTTGGCGTTGGCGTTGGAGTGGGCGTCGGTGTCGGAGTGGGCGTCGGAGTAGGCGTCGCCGTAACTGAGCCATCGACGATGCGCGCGACATAGGCCTGCGACACGCCGTTCGCGACGCCGGTGCCGACGATGAACACGCCATCGCCGGAAACGCCGTTGGCGTTGACGAGATCGATCCCGCCGAGGCTCACGCCGCCCGCGGTCAGCAGCGCGTTCAGGCTGTACATGCCGGCATTGCTGCCGCCGGACGCCCAGCGGAATGCCTTGAGCGCACCCGTGCCATCGGTTGCCTGACCGACGACGATCGAGCCGTCGGCATTCACGGCATTGGCCGAGCCGGAGGCATTCGTGCCGCCGCCATTGAGGAAGCCGAGGCTCACCATGCCGCCGGCCTGGGTCCAGCGGAACGGCGCGAGGAAGCTGCGCGAGTCATAGGACTGGCCGACCACGACGGACCCGTCGGCGTTCACGCCCAGCGCGCGGCTGGAGAAGCCGAGTGAGATGCCGCCGAGCGAGTCCAGGCCGACCATGCCGGTCGCCGCGGTCCAGCGGAATGCGACTTCCGACAATTTGTCGAAGGAACTGTCCGTCGAGTAGCCGACAATGACCGCACCATTCGCGCTGACCGCCGTCGCCGCGCTGTGCGGATCGGTCAGATATCTGAAGCCTTGGCTGTCGATGAAACCGAGCGCTTTCATGCCCTCCGCCGCCGTCCAGCGATAGGCCTGCAGCTGGCGTGTGGCAGAGGAATAGCTGCTCGCGCCGACGATCGTGCTGCCGTCGCGGCTGACCCCGTAGGCGTGGCTTTCGGGACTGATGAGGTCGGCCTTCAGGAACCCGATGCCCACCATGCCGCCGGCGGCGGTCCAGCGGAACGCCTGAGCTGCCGATGTCGCATCGGCTGTGGTGCTGTCACCAACGATGACCGCGCCGTTCGCGCTGACGCCATGCGCGGCGCTGGACGGGGTGGCGCCGCCTAGGAACCCAAGGCCCGTCATGCCCGCCGACGTCCAGGAGAAGGCCTGCGTCCGACCCGAGGCATCGGTGCTGCGGCCCACGGCGACCAGACCGAGATCGCTGATGCCTTCGCCGAAGCTGGCGCGTGATGAGCCGCCGCCGCCGATGAAGCCAAGCGACGTCAGGTTGCCCGCGACTGTGCCGTTCACGTTCGGCGGCGAGGGCGGCGAGGCGGGCGGAAGAGGCGGGGTGGGTGTACTCGGCGGCGTCACCCCGCCATCGATGATGCGCACGACATAGGCTTGGCTGACCGTCGTAGTCCCGGACCCCACGGTCTTCTGTGCGCTGCCGTTCGCGAGAATGAACTGCCCGTCGGAGGAAACGCCATAGGCGTCGTCCAGGGTCGTGCCGCCGAGATTGACATGCGCGGCCTTCAGCAGCGCCTCCAGGGAGTACATGCCGGCGTTCGAACCAGACGCCGCCCAACGGAAGGCCTTGGGCCCGTCGCTCACGCCCAAGCCGACGATGATCGAGCCGTCGAAGTTGGCGGCCCGCGCAATAGTGTTTTTGGGATCGCTGCTGCCGATGCCGCCAAGCGCGACCATGCCGCCGGCCTGCGTCCAGCGGAAGGCGATCGTCGTGCTTTGATTGAACAGGCCGACGCCAAACGAGTCGCCGACGATGACGAGGCCGTTGCCGCTGATGCCGAGCGCCTCGCTCTGGTTTTGCCCGTTCAGGAAGCCGAGGCCCTGCATGCCTCCGGCCTCGGTCCAGCGGAAGGCCTGCGTCAGGTTCGTGCTGTTGATGCTGTACCAGGCCGAGCCGACGACGACCGAGCCGTCGGCGCTGACGCCGTAGGCGGCATTGTTCCGGAACGCCGAGCCCGGGAAAATGCCGAGCCCGACCATGCCGCCGGCTTGCGTCCAGCGGTAGGCCTGCACGAAACCCGAACCGCCATAGGTGCTGGTGCCCACCACGACCGAGCCGTCGGCATTGGTCGCCGCGGCCGTGCTGGCGGTGCCGGCACTGGTGTTGCCGGCGCCGAGAGCGCCAAGGCCGACCATGCCGCCCGCCGCCGTCCAACGGAACGCCTGGCCCCTGACGTTAAAATAGGCGGTCGCCTCTGCGGGATTGTAACCGGCATCAGTGGTCGAGCTGTTGCCGACCACCACGGTACCGTCGCCGCTGATCCCATTGCCGAAACTGAAGGGCGAGGCGCCCGCGCCGTTGTTCAGGAAACCGAGACCGACCGTGCCCGCCGACGTCCAGCGGATGGCCTGCGTGCGGCTGTTGGTATCGGTCGAATACCCCGCGACGGCACCGCCGCTGGCGCTAAGGCCGAGGCCGCGGCTCTGCAGATTGGCGGAGGGGTTCAACCCGGCGATCGCCGTGAGGTCGGCATAGGTGACGGCGCCCGGCGGAACCGGGTCGCCGGGCGGTGTCGGGGGTGCCGGCGGCGGCGTTGCGCCGCCATCGATATAGCGGACGACAAAGCCGAGATTGGCGGCATCCAGGCCCGAGATGAATTGCCCGTCGGATGAAATCGCGGTGGCTCTGGTGAGCACGCGCGTGCCAAGATTGATCCCGGCCGCGGTCAGAAGCGTGTTGAGATCCCACATCGCTGCGTGAGGACCGCTGGACGCCCAGCGGAACGCACGGTTGGCGGTGCTCTGCCCGGTGTTCGAGTATCCGACGACGATGGTCCCGTCCGCGCTGACATCGGTGGCCCGGCTGGTGGCGGAGTAGTTCGCATCTACGCCAAGCAGCGTGCCGAGATCCTGCATCCCGCCTGCGGCGGTCCAGCGCCAGGCGTGGTTGGGGCCGGAAAAGCCGGGTCCTAGGAAAACCGAGGCGACTTCATTGCCGACGATGACAGAGCCATCGGCGCTCACCGCGGTGGCGGCCGTACTCGACGCGCGCGGATTGTAGCCTTCGATCGTGCCCAGACCGACCATGCCGGTCGCGGCCGTCCAGCGAAACGCTTCGTAGCCGTCGAGCCCGCTCACATAGCTGCTGTAGCTCTGGCCGACGATGACCGAGCCGTCGCTGTTGGCGTCGTTCGCCTGGCTGAGAATGGTGGTGTAGCCGTTGAGATCCCTCTGCTGGAGGTTCGCCATGAACCCCAGCCCGGTCATGCCGCCGGCCGCGGTCCAGCGGAACGCCTCGGTCTGGCCGAACGCGTTGCGCGACGAGCCGACAACGACCTGGCCGTCGCCGCTGACGCCGAAGGCCGTACTGGTGGTATTCGATGTGGTGAGAAAGCCGAGCCCCTGCATGCCGCCGGCCTGCGTCCAGCGAAACGCCTGGACGAGGGTCGTGCTCGCCGCGGAATAGTCGCTCGATCCGACGACCACAGCGCCGTCGTCGCTCATGCGTGTCGCGAGCGAGCGCGAGCCGCCAGCATAGAGATAGCCGAGCCCCACCGTGCCGCCCGCCGCGGTCCAGCGGAAGGCCTGGGTGTTCTGGCCGCTGGTGCCATAGCCCGCCGCCACCGTTCCGCTCGCCGACACCCCCCCGATCGAGGTGGTCGTGAAGCCTGTGAGAGACGGTATGTCCGTGAGGCTTGCCGTCACCGAGGGACCGAAGCCGCTGCGCGGCGGGGGTGCCGCTGGATAGGTAACGGGCGGCGAGGGCGCTGGAGGTGTCCCAGGCGCGCCGCCGTCGATGTAGCGGATCAGAAAGCCGTGGTTGAAGCCGGTCGAGGCAAGCACGGCGTTGGCGGACATGAACTGGCCATCTTCCGACAGACCGCTCGCGAAGATCGAACCAAACCCGGTGAGGCTGACGCCGGCCGCCGTAAGCAGGTCGGTCAGGCTCCACATGCCGGAATGAGCGCCGCTCGCCGCCCAGCGGAAACCGTCGGACGTCCGCGTCGGGCTGGAGCTTGTGCCGACAATGATCGAACCATCGCCATTGGTCGCGCGGGCAAAGCTGTACGGATTATAGCCGCCGCCCGAGAGGTAGCCGAGCCCGACCATCCCGCTGGCTGAGGTCCAGCGGAAAGCCTGATTGTAGCGGTTCTGGGTAATGCTCGAGCCCACGACGACCAGGCCGTCGCCGCTGATGGCCCGTGCCTGGCTGGCCGGAAAGGTCGCGCCGGCATCAAGAAAACCGAGCCCTATCGGCGTGGTAGGACTGGTCCACAAGGTCGCCTGCTGGGCGACCGTGCTGGAATAGGCGCTGGCGCCAACAATACGCGTGCCATCATAGCTGATGCCGCGCGCCGTATTGGCGCCGGCCGCACCGACACCGGCGCCGGGGAGGCTGGTCAGCGTCACATTGCCGCCTGCCGCCGTCCAACGGATCGCCTTGCTGTCGGAAAGCGTATCGCCCACGACCACGGTGCCGTCGCGGCTGACGCCGTTGGCGGTCGACATGCCCGTAATATTCGTGAAGCCGTCCGCGGCGCTCCAGCGATAGGCGACGTTGCTGCGCGCTCCCACCACAACAGTGCCGTCATAGTTGACGGCGGTGGCCGAGCCGCCCGCGGTGTTGTTGCCAGCGGCAGTGATGTCGACGAGACCGCCCGCCGCGGTCCAGCGGAACGAATGAAGAAAGGTGACGGCGCCACCCGGCGCGAAGCTCGACAACCCGCCGACGATGGTCGTGCCGTTGCCGCTGATCGCGTTGGCGCTGGTATTGTTGCCCTGCGGGACGTTTCCAATATCGGTGGCGGTCGCTTGCTGCGCCGCGGCCGGTGACAGGACAGACACCAACGCGGTGGCGCTGAGCAGTAATGCGGAAAAATGCGGCAATCGGGGTCTCGTCGGCCGATCCGAATACGCATTTCGGCTTTCGCCAAACGAAGTGATTGGCGCAGATGAGGACGGCGGCGCGGGGTGAGAGATGAGCGGCATGCGGTCAACGCTGAGCGAGTGCAATGACCAAGGTAACCAGCGCGGAGGCGTCCCCGCACCCCCTCCAAACGGGGGGGTATGCAGGCACAGCTTCATCGGTGGTCAACGACTTGACCGGCCGCAGGCGCTGTGAGGCGGAAGCTAGCCATGCTCCACCCGGGCCGTTTCTTAGCCCCTTCCCGGGCGAAAATGGCGAAAGGTCTCAGCTTCAAGCGGCAAAGCTATCCGCCACAGCGACGCGCTGCGAGGGCACTTCGCCTAGAGTATTTCAACCGTCGGCGTCGCGACCGCAGAAAGCCCTCGTGACGACGAAGAACTCTTGGCCGGTCGCCTATGCGGGAGGCGGCGGAGGATCGGACAGCTCAAGCTTGATTACGCCGTCGCTCTCGGCAACCTCGAACCTCCGCAATGTCAGCAGACTCGAGCGGCATTGACCGGTTTGCGTATCGAAGCCAATCCCGCAACCTGGGCAAAACAAGATGCCGTTCTCCAGGGCGCCATCCGCAAGGCTGACGCCGTAGTGGGGGCAAGCGGAATCGAACGCTCGTAAATCGCCGTCAACGCGAACGAGCAGTATCTCCTGCTCGGCCATGACAATGCTGCGACACGATCCATCTTCGACGAGCGACGATGGGCCAATGACGATTGGCTGGTCCCTCTCGGTCGGATTTAGAGGAAGGGGCGCCGGCCGCGGCATAGGCTGCTTGGGCAGAGTGGCGATGGTGGCGGCAAGGTTGTCTTCGCGTTTTAAGTGAAGCACCTCATCGAACGAGTTCGCTTCGATTGCTGCGGCGCGGCGCCAGAACTCGCGCGCGTAGAAGCACACAGGATCGAACTTCGGTTCGGTGGCATTGATCCTCATCGAAACAGCGACGCGGGTCTGGTCCGATAGGTTGAGGTGCGTTCCGTGGAGAATTTCAGGGTCGAAAACGAGCATTTCGCCGGCTGACAGCGGGGCGTAAGTCGGCGCGGGCAGGGGGTAGCCAGCTCGGATATATCCTGAACGCGGATCACTCGGCAGCGCGACGTCGTCAAGGCCCTCATAAAGAACCATGCCTGCGTGAGCCGGCACGTCCGAGATCGCCCACCATATGTTTATGCCGTCTAGGGAATGCCCAGCCCAGCTGTCGCGATGCGGCCCGTGGGCCCACGCCGCGGGCGGGTGCCCCTTGTGATATTCCTTTGGATTAAATGTCGGATCAATGACGCGCCGCGCTTGGGCCGCGGCGCGAACCGAGGCAGTGACACGTCCTATTCCGGGGTTCTCTGCACTGGGATCGGAGCGGCGTGCCGTTTCATAGGGAAAATTGATGCGGAGGATTAGATAGTCGTCGACAAAAAAGTCGTTACGCCACCCCAAGATCGCACGACCGACCTGTGCGGCCAGCGTCAGGAACTCATTGCGCAGTCTGTCAATGACGAGATCGCGCAACCGTCCCACGTCGCGTGCATCGATCACGGTGTGCAGGACGCCGACCCCCTCTTGCGCGATCACATCCGCCGCCGCGCTTCCTTTGATTTGAAGGACGCCGTCAATGATCGCGTCGATGACATGCCGGGTCCAGTCGACGTGCGAGCCAAGGTCGCTGGTATGCCGACGTAGCCAAAGACCGCGAGTCGGGACGTCATTGTTCGGTGACATGCAAGGTTTGCTCTATCTCAACGGCGGCCGGGCGCCGCCAATCTTGGCTTAAGTACCCAGTAACGTCCAATGACGCTCTTCGGCAATGTGGCGGGGGGCCTCGTCAATGAGGAATAGCAGGGGCCTCAGCCGAATGATTTGGGCGCACCGTCAAATCGCTCCGCAACGTCTCTCCGCCGACCTCGCTAAACCAACATTCGCCGTCGTTAACGAGGTCCCATTCGATCTGGTAGAGACCGGGCGCCGCGGGAGCACCAAACTCGCAAATGAATCTCACATCGCTTCCGGGAGACACGAAACGAGGTATGGGGAAGCGCCTCCCTCCGCGCTGCAGCAAGCTCCCGGAACTGTCGAGCACGTGGTATGTCAGGTTCAAATCCGCCGATCGCAGCGCACCCATGATCGGCGCCCAGCTTCTCGTTCCGGTATTCCGGACACAGACTTCTGCTTGCACGGTTCCTCCGGCGGAGGCGGACGGCGACATTTCGGCGCTTAGGATTTTCGCTCCCCAACCTGTCGCTTCTGACCGGGAAAACTCATGAACGAGCGGATCAAATAGACGGCGGTGGTCGCCTGACCATACCGCCTGAGGGTCGCGCCTCGTCGTTCGTTTGCGACCTGCGTCCGACCGTAGCGAGCCATACTGGACCTCGCTATCCGCTGCCGCGCCCTGCCGGCGATAGCGTTCTACCTTTTGCAGGCGATCTTCCTCTGAGCACCAAACCGGCTCAAAGTGAAGAATGCTCGCACGCTCCTCAAGGCATCCCGGCCCCAATACGTGGTATCCTGAATGCGGCCGGGGCGGCTTCCAAACGATTGTTGGATCATTGCGAAACAATCGGAGTTGCCAATCTGGATACCAGGGAGAGCCGCAGAGGTACTCGCAAGGATCGAGAGAGACGATCCACTTGCGCGGGAACCACCGATGGGTCAGGGAACGGTCCGTCACCAGTTCGTGCAAGATTGCGTCGAAGCTTTCCTCCATGCTTTCGTCGTCATCCAGCGACAATATCCAATCGCCCGTCGCATACCGAAGTGGAAGCATCCTCGCCTCGCTGAGCCGGCCAGAGTGTCGAAACAGATAGACGACGTCGGCATGGGCGCGCGCGACCTCCAACGTCTGATCTGTGGAGCTTGCATCGACGCCCACCACGATTTCATCGGCGAAGGCGCGACACTCATTCAGCAGTCGTCCCAACCGCTGCTCGGAGTCGCGCGTCATCACGCTGACCGACAACCTTGGGCGCCTGCCGGACAGCATCTGTTTGCGAAAGGTCGCCGCCATAGGATGCCTAATCTGCCCCAATGATGGCATCTCGAAACTTGCGCAAACCGTCGATGGTTGTTCTGCGAAGCTCGGCAATCTGTGGCTGCGCCGAGTGACAGGCGGCTTTGTAGCGATCCTTCGACAGAGCGCGCTCCATCATCGCTTCAATGGGATTTTTATCTTGGAGCAAGTCAATGTCCCAATCACCCATTCCGATCGTTTCAAGCATCGATCTGCCTCGCTCGTCGTACGACAGATGAATGCTATGGGTTCCAAATGCCACGCAGGGCAAAAACGCGTGCAAACGGTATGTGACGTTCAGCGCGCAGGTCCGCAAGGCATTGATGTAGTGAGCCACGTTGTCAAAGTACACCGCTTCCGCCTCGGGAAAGCCCGCGGCGAATTCAAGGTCAAGATAATCATGGCAAACCAGACGAACTGGCCTGGCAAACGCCGCTTTCAGTGAGGCGATCATGCGCCGCACATCTTCAGGGATTCGCCATTGCAAGGCTGGCGGCACGCACATGCGCATGGGATGGCGCAATGATATCAAGATGTCCCCGCTTGCCGAATCTTCGCGATTTTGCGGCAAGAACAAAGTGGGGCAGCCGCCAAGTTGGACGTCAATGCCAAGCTCTCGCAATCTGGCTTGGGAGGACGTGTCGCGAACCATCGCAACGGTCGCCCGGTCGACCAGATGGCGGATGACGTTGGGACTGAGAGCATCGGTGCGATCTTCGATAAAACCATCGCGACCCATGATGCCGCCATGCGACAACGCCATCAGCATCATTGGCGGACGCAACGCATGCATTGCTTGGGCGTCAAATGATATCTGGCCGTTCTCGAACAGATTGCCGGCGCCGACGACGACACCGTCGGCGAGCCGGTTCATGTCATAGACTTGCCGCGCCACCAGCCCGCCGAATTGATCCCTCTTCATCGCGGGAATATTGACGACGTTCGTTGCGTCGCCAAAAACCTCATAAAAGAGCTCGGTGGTGGCGAAGCCGATAATGTCATTCCCGATGTTGCGCGTGTCGGGATGGACGAAGAATAGATTCATACGAGACACCAATTTAGTTAGCACGGATAAGGCCCGCCCGGCCTTCCTTCGTCAACGCATACGTTTGGCCCGCCTCCCGGCCAAAGGTCCCAATGCGCGAAAGGGGGAGTCCGGCGTCTGATTGCGGTTGGTTTAACCTATTCGCTATTTGACCAGCAGGTTCAGGATCCGCTCTCATACCTCCGGCGCCAGTCATCGTTCAGCCTCGTCGCCTGCGGTTTAACGGCCGTCTCAGATGGGTTGATATTGCGTTCCGGCGCGCCGAGATGATGCCTGACGGCGTCGATCCACTGCTGCGGACGAGCAATCAGCTCCTCGTAGCAGATCGTCAAAGGTTCGATCGCTCGGGCCGCGAAATAGTCCCGCCAGCACGCCTCCTGCCGCGTGAGATCCTCAAGCGCGCTCGCGATGGCGGGACGATCATAAACTGGCTCGCATGCTGGTTGCTGGAAGCTGCGCCACGAATTGGTTTGCACGGCTACTACGAACGAAATTGCTTGGGCGAGCTTCTCGCGGCGCCAGATGTGGATATAGCTCGGGGCGCGCAGAAAGGCTTCCACACGCGGGTCCGTTATCGCGTCGCTGAAATCACTCCAGTGCGCCTTGCAGCCGAACCAGCCCGAGGGCGACGTTCGCCGCTGTGCGAGACGGCTTAGCGCGTCGGCGAGATTTGAAGTGCCGGTGCTGTCGGTCCACTGCTTTCGCCGCGCGAGGTTGAGGTACTCGAAGGGGCGCCCGAGATCGCCGCATTGCCCGAGCAGATCGCCCAGAAAATGACTGCCGGTCCGCGGTGCGCTTGCTATCAGATAGACTCGCGGCCTGCCGACGAAGAGCGGGTAATCATGCGCAGCGCCGAACTGATCGTTTGTAGCAGGTAAGGGAGCGAATCCGCCGTCGCGACTGTCATTCATTGCGCGAAACTATTATTCGGTTGGGCCGACGACAAGGCATACAGCTGGTGCTATCAGGCAAAAGCTAACCGTGCTCCACAGGGGCGTTTCGTAGCCCCTGTTAGGGGCGAAAATGGCCAAAGGTCTCAGCTTCAAGCGGCATAGGTTCCCGCCTGGCGTCATTCGCCACGCGATCTGGCTATATTTCCGGTACACCCTGAGCCTCCACGACGTCGAGGAAATGCTCGCGCATCGCGGGATTCGAGGTTCAGCTACGAGACCATTCGCGCTTGGACCATTAAGTTCGGGCTTCAGATTGCGGCGAACCTGAATGCACGGCGCGGGGTGCCGTCGCCCAGGTGGCATCTCGATGAGATGGTGTGCTCAATTACAGGCAAGCGCTGGTTCCCGTGGCGGGACGAAGGCGTCATCCTCGACACGGTAATGCAGCGGGGCAGGGGCACCGCAGCCGCGCTTAGGCTTTTGAAAAAGCTTCCGCGAAACCAGCCCGTGGAACCTGAAAGCATCGTCACCGATGGGCTTCGATCCTACAAGTCGGCGCTCAGCGAGCTGGGGCTTCAACACTTTCATCACCCAGGCAGGCTGCGCGAGAATAATAGAGCAGAGAACAGCCGCGAACCCATGCGGGAGGACGCGATCTTCCGGATCGCCTCGATGACCAAGCCGATCATCGCGGTGGCCATGCTTCAGCTCTACGAAGAAGGCAAGTGGCAGCTCGACGATCCCGTTACGAAGTTTATCCCTGAATTTGCCGACCTTAAGGTCATGAAGGACGGTCAACTCGTGCCGCTCGATCGTCCGATCCTCATGCGACACGTAATGACGACCTGTGCCGGGTTTGCCTTTGGCCCGACGTTCGGCTCGGTCAATCCTGAGGTGGATGCCTTGTACATGGCGGCCGACATGTGGAGCGGCACCAACGAGGACCTGATCGCGAAGCTGGCCAAGCTGCCGCTGGAGACCCAGCCCGGCACCCACTTCCGGTATGGCCTTCAGCAGGAGGTCCAAGGCGTAATCCTGCAGCGTTTAACCGGCCTGTCGATCGATGTCCTGCTGGAACAGCGCATCTTCACGCCGCTGGGAATGAAGGACACCGGGTTCAGCGTGGCGCCTGAGCATCGCGACCGTATCCCACCCCGTTATGCACTCGACGCGAACTTCAAGCTCGTTCTCGCGGCGGATCAGTCGGCTTTTCCCACCATCGCCGGCACCCCGCCGGGCGTGAAGCCCAAGCTTGTTATTGTCGATCGCCGGGCTCTACGCGACTGCACAGGACTATCTGCGCTTTGCGCAGATGCTGGCGAACGGGGGCGAGCTGGATGGGGTGCGGATACTGTCGCCTTCGTCGGTCAAGCTAATGACAAGCAACCTGCTCCCACAGGGCGTGCCCATGCACTTCCTTCAATCGTTCGTTGGCGTGGGCTACGGGATGAACGTCGCTATCGTACTCGATCCATCGCATGCTGACTTCAATGGCGGGCCGATCGGCGCCGGGACCTTCTTCTGGGGCGGCGTACACGGCACTTGGTTCTGGGTCGATCCGGTCAACGACATCGTCGTGGTCGGCATGATCCAGCAGGTGGATCCGGGCAACCCGGTGACAGGCCGCCCCTATGCAGCGCCTGACATCCGCGCGATCTCTCGCTCGATCATCTACGGGGCGCTTGTAGATCCGTTGCTCTAACTCCCGTGAGACTCGCTCGGCCTGCGGATCTGGCGCCGAGGACCGGGTGACGTCGAGCTGTGCTACGCGAACAGATGCGATCGACTGCCGCGTAGCGGAATGAATGTGCCTGCAGACGATCGATCCGGATCAGCGACTTTCGCGTAGGAAAAAGTGCTTGGTCATAGAGGCTTCGAACGCGCGGCCCTCGGAAGTCGCTCCCAGTCGGGTGCCGGCGTCGACCATTCTAGGGCAGAACCTAGGCAGGCAGGCCCCGTCCCGTTAGGCCAAGGGGTTCTTCTCTGGCGGCCGCTCGCGAGGAGCTGCCATGAACGCCACCCAGCGACCCAACACGCTCCAAATTGCCACTGCAACCATGGTGCCGAGAACGATCAGAGCGAGAACGCCGTAGTCGGGATCGTACATCCGACTACGAAACAGTTCATCGTAGAAGGCAATGAACGGGACGACAGCAATGACGGCAAGGCCGGCCCAAAAGCCGAAAATTCTCATTACGATGCCCGCGACAATGCCGCCGGCGATCGCGAGCGGATCGATCAGTTCCGCGATTATTAACAGGAATATGAAGCCCATGACGCCTCCCGCCCGCATACCGTCGTGAGTGAAGAAGCTTTCGGCTATGTGACCTAGTGTCTCGACAGGGCGATGTCAGGCTAGACCTTGGAAAAACTCAGGCGTGAGCATCGGCGGCAATCTCCACGTTATCGCCCTCACTCCCGAGACACTTCGAGGCCAGGCTGCGTAACCTGACAGCCCGGCGTCACGGTGGCGACGCTCTGCCGCACCCAGTTTGCCTTCCGCCGCCACACGCTGCGTGAAAGTCTTGCTCTAGCGATGCGCCTCGGGGTCGCGCGCTGGGGATACAAACCAATGCTCAAGCGTCTGGTTTTTGCGCTCGTCGCCGCGTTGACCGCCCTGCCGGCGTGGGCGATCGACGCCAACGGCATCGAAACTTACACGGTGAAAACCTACACCGGAACGGCTTCCGGCGCCGGCACCGACTCCAACATCACGCTCCGGATAGACGGCGTTGATCACGAGGGGGTCGCCTACAGCGTCACTAAGGTGCTCAATCCGCTCATCGCGAACAACGCCTTCGAGAATGGCCAGACGGACACGGCGCTCTTCGACGACGTCGGCCTCGCGCACATCACCACCATCACGATCACCACCGACGATGCCGGTGCGGGTTCCGGCTGGAACCTTGAATGGATCGAAATCTCGACACCCAGCCTTTGCGGAGGCGGCATTGGCAATTGCACTTGGGGCACGCCCGAACGCTTCGCCGTTGGCGGCTGGCTCGACAGCGACCGTACATCGGTGACTATCGCCGCCTCCAGCATCGCCCCGCTGACGAATTTCGATCAGCAGCAGAAAGACGCGGAAGACAGCGAAGCGGCCGAGCACGAGCGCAAGGTCCGCTACTGCCAGGAGGACATCGGGCTAGGCGCCAAGCGACTCATGACGCCGGACCGGCTGGCGGTGTTTTGCGACATGGTGATCGGCTCCAATGTCGATCCGCGCCGCGCCGAATTCTGCCTGCTATCCCTGGCGCGGTACAATATTCCGCTTACGGACGAAAATTTCGTCATGTGTGCGACCCAGCCCGATGGCGACGCGGCCAGGGCCATGTTCGAGAGTGCGCGCGCCGCACGCGCGAGCACTCCGCCGACCGCTCCTCCCGCAACCGGCTCGTCGGAGGAAGAGCGCTGCCGCGCCGCCGTTGCGAACGGCGAGGTCGCCTGGAATAGCGCTGGCGACACGCGCTGGGAGCCGGGCAACATCGAACTTCTCTGTGCCGGGGTGACCGACGCGGAGGCGCGCATCGGCTGCTTCCGCAACGGCGTTGCCGCTGGCAAGCAGTGGACCGACGCCATCGATGACTGCGAGGCGAGCGGCGACAGGATCGTCGAAGCTCCGTCCCCTCCTGAACCGCAACCTGTTCCCGCGCCGCCCGTCGCATCGCCCGATCCCTTAGCCGACGACACTGGCGCTGAAGAACAGCGCTGTAGGGCGCTATTGCAGGATCAGGTCCCCTGGCAGCTCCAACCGCCGGAACGCCACTGGTCCGATGCCGCGCTCGACGCCCTCTGCAAAGGCAGCACGAACGGCGCCGCTACCGTTCAGTGCTTTCAGGATGTGTTGTGGAACAACGACCAGGGCAGCGACATCTTCACCGCCGTTGACGCCTGCCGCGCCAACTGAAGAAGCTGCAGCGTGTCGCGCATACAGGGGCGTGAGTCCTGCGGTGCGCTTAGGGGCCGATGGAAATTGTGAGCGCTGGCGGATTAGTCTCCGTGCCAATCTGGCATGTGGGCCGGCGCCTGACTTTTTCGAACGACAAAGCTCAACTAACACCAGTGCTGTCAGAATAACTCTGACCGCGACCTGCGCGGGCAGAAGTGGCCTGCATTTGTAGGGCGTTTGGGCTGGCTATCCGAGCGCCGTTTCGCGCTTAGATTACATAAGATGACAGCGCCGTTGACAGGCCATTGAGCATATAGCGCCTGTTGCGCCCCAACTTGGCAGCGCTGCTTCGCCTGCTAGCGCCTCGATAGCACTTGGCCAATTGCAGAAAATAGCAGCTTCACGGCTACGGGCTTATAGACGACGTCGTCCGCACCGATCCGCAGGCAGTCCTCCCGCATGTTGGGTGCGGTGTCGGCAGTTACGACGATGATCGGCAAGCGCGCCTTGGCGTCCCCTCGTTGGCGGATGTGCTTAATAGCCGTAAGCCCATCCATGCCCGGCATGCGCAGGTCCATCAACACCAGGTCGAACTCGTCGCGTTCGACGGCATCCACACCGGCCTGCCCGTCAACGGCCTCCGACATCGTCGCGCCGGACGATGACAGCATGGCTCTCATAACTTTGCGATTCATCGCATCGTCCTCGACGTAGAGAACGCGCATACCTGCCCCCAGACCAATCCCTGATAAACAACTCTCAGTGGAAGAAGTTCCTCCTAGACCGGGTGGATTAAGCGTTGACCACCCTCGCGGATCAAGCTGCCTTCGAGGCAGGAATGCTGCCGGAATCGGGTTGAGTTCTCGAATTATAAAGGAACTCTCCCATCAACAACCGCCCCAGGTCCTTCGGTGCGATCAGAGCCGACGCGATGACATCGGCGCCGCATTGGCGCAACAGACCATCGTTTCGAACGTCATCTCGCGACAACACAAGTAGGCGCGCGTCGGGCTGGACCGCGCGCAATGTCTTCAATCGACCAAGCCCCTCGACGGTCTGAACATCCAGCATCTCGCCAGATACCACAGCATATGAAAAGCGCTGAGATCCGGCCAGAACAAGAGCGTCTTCGGCTTGGTCCGCCGTAATCACGTGAAAGCCATCGGCCATAAGCTGCGCCTCCAGTATGCTGAGCCGTAGCAGGTTGGGTTCTGCCAGCAAGACAGAGCTTGCTCCAGTTCCGGTATCGACCAGCAATTCCTGCGCGGCTGTCGCAACGCGCGGTATCGTGACCGTGAACGTCGAGCCCCAACCCAGGTCGCTTTCGACACGGATGGTTCCCCGCATCGCTTGCACAAGCTTTTCGCAGATCGCGAGGCCAAGCCCGGTGCCACCAAAGCGCCGCGTAATGCTGGTATCGGCCTGCTGAAAGGACTCGAAGATTCGGCCGAGGCTTTCCGCCGCGATGCCGACGCCGGTATCCTCGACAGTGATGACCAACTGCGTACCGGACGCAAAAGAGACCTCGCGCACTGAGAGTGTGACTGAGCCCTCCTGGGTAAACTTCACGGCATTCGACATGAGGTTGAACACAATTTGGCGCAGACGTTGCTCGTCTCCGACCCAGCGCTGTGGGCAATTATCGGTCTTGATTTCGATAGTAAGACCCTTGGCTTCAGCCTGACCGCGCGCGAGACCACCGACCTCATTGAACAGCGCCGTGAGCGGGAAGTCGCGTTCTTCCAGCATCAAGCGGCCGGCCTCCATCTTGGCGATGTCAAGAATGTCGTCCACCAGCATACGCATGGTTTCGCCTGCCGCGCGGACGAGGCCGATATTCTCACGCTGTTCGGCCGTCAGCGTCTCGTCCAGAAGCACGACTTGCGCCATGCCGAGAATGCCGTTGAGTGGCGTACGAATCTCATGGCTGGTCATGGCGAGGAATTCGGTGCGAGCCTTGACAGCTTTTTCCAGAGCGAGATTGGCCGCATTAAGCTGTATGTTGAGGGCGTGGGTCGCATTACGGCTGCGGCGGACCGAAAAGAAGGCACCGAGTGACAACCCAATAAGGATCGCCGACCCGCCCAGTACGCTCCACAGAAGAAGCATCTGAAAGCGCGCATTTGAATCCGCAATTGCCTTGTCGCGCTGAAGCTGGCCGGCCTTGAGATCGCTGATGGCGAGCTTCTGGTTAGCGCTGTCGAACTGCGCACCCATAAGAGCGGCGTTGGTTGACGAGTTGAGCGCACGCGCCTCGTCATCTAGCCTCTTATACGCCTCGAAATGGGCGAGCGCCTTGGCCAGCTCGCCCCGCGCCTTGAAGATCTCGTGCGCTGCCTTGTGAAAATCGCGGAACGGCATGGTAGTTTTTGAGAGGTCGATGCCGTCGAACGTCTTGTCGATAAGCGCCGCCGCCATCGCGGTGTCGCCACGACCGAAGGCGACCTGCGCCCGCACCCCCCACAGATAAGGTGCCCAGCCCGCCGCGGGGCCTGCCTGCGCAATGCCGAGTGCCTTCTCGGCCGTCATATCCGCTTCGCCAAGCTGGCCGTGCAGAAACTGGACCGATGCAACATTGGTCATGATGCGGACCTGAAGCAGCGGCGATTTGAGAGGAACGGCAAGCTCGAGCGCGGTCTTAAACTCACTCTCGGCCTTCGCGAATTCGCCGAGTTCCTTATAGGCATTGCCGCGATTATTGTGCGCCGAGATGCTGAGAGCGGGGTCGTCAGAATAGACCTCGGCAGACTGATCGTAGTAGTCGAGCACGCGAGGGTAGTCGCCTGCGTCACTGTAGATTGAGCCGATATTCTGAAGCGCGATGGCCTGGCTGCGTTTGGCGCCTATGGTCTGGAAGATATTGTGAGCTGCCTGGAAGTCCGCGAGAGCTTCCTGGATGCGCCCGGTCATTGCTGAGATGGCTGCCCTTGACATAAGGAGATCGCCGTTCAGCTTACTGCCAGGCGCCGCCGCCGTAATTGAAGCAAGTGCTTCCTGGATGATCGGCTCTGCTTCACCGGGCCGGTTGAGGCGCGAAAGCGCCTCGCCTTCCAACCAGCGAGCGGTCGCTCCGGCGATCGTGCGCGCATTTCCCTCCGGCAGCGCCAAGGCCGCTTCCGTCGCACGGCGCGCGTGGCCGAGCGCAACATCAGGGTCTGCCATCATCACCGATTTCGCATCGGCAACCGACTGATCGAAAGCGGAGAGCGACGCATTTTCGACCGGCACGGTCGTCTGAGCGATCGCCAGAGCAGGATGCGCCACGATCAGCGCCAAGGACGCCGTGAGAGTCTTGAGATCCATCAACTTACTGCCACTCGGCCGTCCTTGGGCTGTACGATGACGCAAATGACTTAAATTGCGGATAAGGCGGCAACGGTGCCACCGCGTTATCCCCTGCCCTAGAAGCTGAAGCGCAGGGTCATGCCGCCCGAGTAATCCTCGACGGTCTGCCGCATGCCGTCATCGACGAGAGCGGCCTTGGCAAAGGCGCCGATCTCACCGCGGCCCTCCAGAAATGGAGTCGCGTAGAGAAGTTCACCCTGGAAACGACGTTCCGCCGAGGCGATGTCGAAGGTTTGCGTGATGACACCGAGTTCGCCCGTCAGGCGGTTGACGACGCCAACCTGGCTGTAAGCCATCGTGCCAGCTTCGACATGAAGCGGCTGCGAGAACGTAATGCGCGCAAAATCGTTCTCGCCGAACACGCCACGCTTGGCGAGCGCTGCCTCGAACGCCGTGCTTTCGATCGCGTCGGCGACGGCAAGGTCGTTTGAGCTGGTGCGGGTCTTGCCGACGGTCGCCGAGAGGCCGAGCGTAAACCCGCCACCCAAGTGCAGATCGCCGCCGATCGTCATGCCATCCGTGATCGTGCTGGCGGTGAAGTCATCCTGCATAGCGCGCACGCCCAGCACGCCGTTCTTCTCGTCGAGCTGCGTGTAGGCAACATGCAAGGTCACGTCGGCTCCCGCCTGGTAGCTCGCCGCAAAGGTGAAGGCTTCGGCGTCATAGGCGTCGAAGTCGATATCAACGGGGCTGGAACTGATCCGCCCGTAGACATCGTCGAGGACGAGCGGCCCGCCCGCTGCCGTCATGCCGGCCGACAGGCTAAAACCCGCGCCGACCGTTATGTTGGCGCCCGCATAGGCGCCGCCCTGGGCGAAACCGAGCAGCGGATTGACACCGCCATCGGCTGCGTAATCGCTGGAGACGGAAAAGCTGCCCTGGAAACCGAGCACCGCCGCGCCGCGGCCATAGCCTGCGTTGAGCGCAAAAGTGCCCTCGGCGTCGCCGAGCCGCAGCATCATTTCACTGGCCGGTTCGGCAAAGAGGTCATCTTGGCGGGACGTGTAGCCAAATGAGAGGTTGAGGCCGTCGAAAGCAGGGAGGGTCACCGACGAATCTGCGAAGGCAAGAGTGGCAACGCCGTCGGTCATGCACAGGAGTCCGAGCGTGCAGCTACCTTGCTTGCCGCCTTTGATCCATTCGACTAGGCGATCATAGATGAACTGCTGGAAGAGCTCGCCGGAACCGGCAACCTTCTGCCCATAAAGACGGCTGGAAAGTGGGATTGCGAAATCGCGCTCTGTCTTGTCCGCGTCCTCGAATACAATGAAGTAGGCGCCTGACGCTTCCCAGCTCGTCTTGATGCCGTCCGAACGGACCTTGCCGGCGCTCTTGGCCGAAAAGCCCAGCAAATTGGTCGGCGCCAGAAGGTCTGAAACCTCGTAGAATTTAAGCTTGCTGAAATCCAGAACTGACTGCGCTGCCGCGACGTCGAGCAAGCCCCAGCCATAGACGGGATCGACGCCTTTGGCGCCTAGGTCCTTGGCGGACCGCAGTAGGATTTCAACGGTCGCTTTGGGATAGTCGGCGAGCCACGGCCAACGATCGAGCAACAGGGCGATCGTGCCCGAAACCAGAGGTGCGGCGAGCGAGGTGCCGGACTGGCGGGTGACGCCGCCGTGGTCATCCGAGACGAGGATCAGCTCGCCCGGCGCTACCATAAAGCGATTCATCAGCTGTGCGTCTTTGTTGCACTTGGCCTTTGCATCGAGCAAGCAGGCGGTGCCGGGGCGATTGGAGAAGTTTGAGATTGTCCCGTCAGGCCCGACCGAGCCAACCACGATCAAGGCCGGATCGTTCGCCCAGTCCCATGCGATGTTGGTCGATTGCGACGAGCCGTCATTGCCGGCCGCGATGACGTAGACCGTGTTCCTATACGAAGCTGCGACCTGAGGATCGGAAAAGACACCCTTCCAGTCGGGATGGAGCGTCCAGCCGGTGACGCCCAGCGACATGTTGATGATACCGGCGTTATTCGCGTTGAGCGCGACAATGCCGTTCTTAATGTCGGCGAAGCTGGTCGTGCCGGTAGCATCGAACGGATTGTAGGCGACGACCGAAGCATTTGGCGCGATGCCCATGACACCGCGGCCATCATGCGCGGCGACTATCAAGCTTGCGACGCCGGCGCCGTGGCCGTTGGTGAATGTCGAGACCCCGTTGAAGTAGCTAAGCTTGGATTTGACATCGGCGTCGCCGGCGATAGTGAAATCAATCAGACCGATGATCGCGTCCTTGCCTTCGCCCTGCTGCTCGGTAATTGCCGGGGTCCAGTTGATCGTCTTCATCCAGTGATCGACATGGTCCATCCCGGAAAATTCCATCAGCTGGTCATACCAGGTGATCATGAACTCCCAGCGCTGGGCCGCAGTCTTTCCCGCAAGGCTGGCGGGGTTAGCGAGGTCAAGCCCGAATTTCGCAAGTAGCGGCGTCATAAACGCATCTTCGAAGGATTTGCCGGTGCGTGCCTCAACAGCGGCGCCCCAGAATGCTTTTGACCGTGCCACCATGTCGCTAAGCTTGCCGGAGACGGCGGCAAGGCCTGCTGCATCGTTCGGTGCAACCGTACCCCAGGCGGCGTTTATGTCCGTCCAAAACGGACTGATATTTCCCCAGAATGCGCCGATATTGCCGTAGTGGGCCTTCACGTCCCCGGCAAACGGATTGATGTTGCCGTAAAACGCGCCGATGTCGCCGTAGAACGGATTAATGTTGCCCCAGAAGGCACCGATGTCGCCCCAGAACGGATTGATATTGCCCCAGAAGGCACCGATGTCACCCCAGAACGGATTGATGTTGCCCCAGTAGGCACCGATGTTGCCGTAGAAGGGGTTGATGTTGCCGTAGAGCGGCTTAACGGGGGGCGGCGTCGCGGCAACGGTTGACCCAGTCAGCATCAACGCAGCAATCGCGCTCAAGACAGTCTTCGTCTTCTGCATAACTTCCCCGGCGCCCACAAATCAGAGCCGCAAGGTGAACTACATAAATTTCGAATTTCTTGATTTTTCTGTATAATTTCCTATTGATAGGAATAATATCATTTGATTTAGATTTTAAAATTCTGATTTACAAAACTAAATGGCCGGATCTTTCAGTTCGTCGGATCGTCGCCAGCGCCAGAAATGACGGGATGTCAACGAAGAGGGTGGTCCAGATGTTCATGTCGCGACCAGGAGCGCAGCCGATACGATAGCCACTGAGCGAGGACCCGCGCTATTCTCGACGCAAATTCTAACGAGCGGTGCGAATGCGCCGATCGATCGTGTTGGTAGCGCGGCACCGAGCTGGACTTGGAGGGGCTGGCGCCGACCCACCTAACTCGTCCTGCGACTATGCCGCGCATTGACCTCTAAACAAGTCCGCGACCACTTTTGGGGCGCGGAGGTGAAGATGCGCGCTTATCACTTGATTGCGGCGGTTTTGTTCGGTGCCCTGGTTCCGTGTGCGCAGCCCGCAGCGGCAGAGCTAGCTTTCTCAGACTGCACCGCAGCTGACTATGGTGCTATCGCAGGTGCGCCTGAGGGCTGGTCGTGCGTTGAAATCGAACGACGCAACCTCCCTCTCAAGGGTGGGATCGCCATCCGAACGCTCCGCAACAAATCAGCGGATCCGCAGCTCGTGACTCAGCAGTCCTCAGTCGTCTTGGACGCGACCGCCAACGCCCTAAACTACCTCGATCACGCCGGGCTTGATTGGCAATACCGCAACATCACAGTGGTCATGCTGGATCCAACCCATCAGGGCGTCGAAAAGTGGAGTGAGGACGACGCCTTCCTTCCGGCCGATGCCGATGGGGGCATTTTCCCGAATGACTGCATCGTCCGCTTCTCGACTGCCAATATGGAGGGCAGCAAGAACGGGGGCGGGGCGCTGATGGTCAACTATCAGATGGCCCATGAAGTGTTCCATTGCATCCAGTACTGGAACTACCCCGAGGCCGCGAAACTTCCGAGCGGCCGCTGGTGGATGGAGGGATCGGCGGAATTCATCGCCCACCTCATCTATCCTCTTCCGCCTCGGCTCACGGCCTTTGGCCAGGATTTCTACAAACACTGGACGGGAGAGCTGAGCCTCACGCAGAACGCGGACAATCTGATGCCGTACTTGAATACGGTTTTCTTTGCGTGGGTGCACGCGCAGGGAAATGCGGCATTTGGAGGCTTCCTAACCAACACCGCTAAAACGGGTGGCGAGAAGGAGCAGATTGACGCATTGCGGGCTGCTTTTAGTGACGACCAGCTCACGCAATTTGTCCGTGATTATCTGGATGGCAAGGTGGCGATGCCGTCCGGCATCAGCTTTCCGCCAGGTCCGGCTGAGCCCTTCACCATCGATGGCGACAGCGTTGAGGTCCCGTTCAACAAGGCGCCGGCCCAGCTTGAGTACAAGACGCTGCTCTTCACCAACGGGATTTACGTCATGACCGGCACAGGTGATCTAGCGTGGAGCCAGAATAAAGACAGCGGCGAATGGGGTGAGATCGACCCCTCAGATGAAATCGACGCATGCGACGAGCCTGTCGCAATCAAGGTCGCACGCTTCCGGACGACGACATATCCCTCGAAGATCATGACGTTTAGGGTCCCAGGAAAGGAATGCAAGCCGTGCATCACGCTTCCTGAAAAGGACAAGTGCTTGATGGGAAAATGGGAGTTCGATCAGGACGCCTGGCTCGCGCTTCTGAAGTCGTGGACCCCCAGCGAGTCAGCAAGTGAGTTCGACGGCGTTGGCGGCGATGCCTACCTTCTCATCGACAAGAATGGCGAGGCGTCCTGGATCTACGAGGATCTCGAGATCAGCTTCAAGACCGAAAAGGAAATGAGCCAAGGCAATACGCTGAAGGGCTCAGGCACAATTTCACTTTCAGGGATCGATATCGATAAGTGGAGCAGCGGCAGCGGGAAAATGGCCACCTGCAAGTGGCAACGCGGCGTCAGCATTAAGACGACGGTCGATATCGAGGGTGTTGGAACGACTGAATTCGATGATACTGGCGTCAGCCAGAACGCGACCTTCAGCTACTATTGCGACGCTAACACGCTGGCAATTCAGTATGAGGGCGATGTCGGTGAGCACGATCGGCCTCGTTGGCAGCTTAAACGCGTTCAGTAGAGCGAAGGGTTGAGGTGCACTCCCGTTCGCCTCGGTCTGGCTACTAAGATTCGGGCGTTTTCAAACCCTCTCGCATGCGCGCCTAGACTGCGCGAGCCTACAACGCTGAACGTTAGCGTGAAATGTTGCTGCGGGGGATTGACCTCGTTGCCGAGCACACTTCGCGCTTAGGTTCATAACATGACGACGCCGGCGTGCTAAAACGCCAGCCGGATCCCGGCGGAAACAGCATGGGTCTGTGCCCCTTCGCGGAATTGGCCATCGTAGCGGGCATAGAGATCCGTGCGGTCGCCAATCGTCATCGCGAGACCGGCACCAAGGTCTGCCCCCCAGCGCCCTACGGCCGGACCGTGCGCAGCCAGACGGACAGTCGGCGCCGATAGGAAGGCAAGATTAGCCAACCCGTCGCTGTCGCCCAAATCGTTGAAGGCGCGGGCCTTCAGGGCCAGCGTGACCGGACGGTCGGCGGCACCCCACTGCGCCATGGCATCGACGCCCATATAGAGGCGGGTGCGTTCCGCATCGCTCTCGAAGCCGGTCAGCAATGGGCCGGTGCCGGCTTCCGTGAAGCCGTCGAGACTGACATTGACATGATACAGCCCGACCACCGGCGTCAGGATCGTGTCGCCAAGGTCGATGTCGTAGCCGGCCTCCAGACCAACCGTCCACAGGGTCTCGTCCTTGCTGGCGCGCGCGAGGCCCACGGTCTGGTTGCCGATGATGGTGTCCGCTGTGCCTGTGCCGTAGCCGGCCGAGCCCGCGAGCGTGAAGTCGCCGGTCTGCCATGCGCCGAAGAGGCCAAGCTGGGTCAGCTCAAGTGTGAGGTTCTCCGGCGCGAACCGGTCGTGCACGTCGAACTCAGACCGTGCCCACTGGACCGCGGCACCCAGCACCAGATCGCTGCCGGCTGAACCCGCGACGCCCGCGGAGAAGCCCGTGAGCGAGCTGTCGCTCGCGGCGATCGCCCGGCTGGGATCGGCGTCATAATCGGTCCACGCGCCGAAGCCTTCCCCAAAGGCGTACCAGCCGTCAGCGACGGGCACCGGCACCGGATCGAGCGAGGCAACCTCGACGCTGCGCGGACCTGCCTCCGCCGCACTGCCACCCTCCAGCATCAGCGCGGTGAACCGCGTGCCCTGGTCGAACCCTGCCGTGGCCGACTGGGCGTGCACGGTGCCGATCTGGTTGCCCATGATCGCCGAGACGCGCCACTCGGCGGTGATGAGCTGGTTCACCGTGGGCGTGGTCGTCGGCGTGATCGAGTTGATCGTGTTGGTGTAAATGTTGGTGTTGATCGTGCCGTCGTCGACTGTGTACGGCGTGCCGGGAAGCGAGCAGCCGGTCGGCGGCAGGTTGTTGACCGCCGCGGTCGCGCAGGTGCCGAGATCACCAGTCGCGATGATCGCCGGCCCGGAATTTGTGACGGCGGCGGTGGTGATCTGCGTACTGGTCAGCGTGTTGACGATCGCGTTTGTCGAGCTCAGCACCGTGGTCGTATTCGCGATCAGCCGCGGCGCTTCCACGATGAGGCGGCGGAGGCCAGAACCGACGCGTACCGCATCGGTCGCGCGCGTCAGCGCCGTCGCCCCGGCCGTGCTGTTGATCGCATCGGTGAAGGTGTTGTTGTAGACGACCGCGCCGTTGAGCAGGCCGCGGACGTTCGTGTTGAACGTCTGATTGACGATCGAGGTCAGCGTGACGCCGGGTAGGGTGAGCTGCACCACCAGCTTCGTCTGCGTAATGCTGGCGAGCTGGAGCACAAAAGCGAGCTCATTGTCCTCGCTGTCCGCATCGCCGGTGAGGAACTGACCGTCGTCGGATACCCCCCAGGCCTGCGTAAGGCGCCAAGGGCCCAAGTCGAAACCGGCGTTGCGAACGACCTGGTTGAGATCCTGAATGCCGGTGGTCTTTGTCCAGCGCCAGGCGATCCCATTATCGGACGTACCGGAATTGGAATAGCCGACGATCACGCTGCCATCGCCATTGGCACCCTGCGCATAGGTAAGACGGTCGTTGCCTGTTGCGCCGGGAAGGATGCCGAGGGAGGTGATGGCGCCGTTCTTCCAGAAGACGGCTTCGGTATCGCCTGCGGCGCTGCGCGAGGCCCCGACGATGGTGGATCCGTCACGGCTGATGCCGCGCGCTTCTGCGAACCGGCTTGCGCCTGCGGGCGTCGCGGACAGAAACGGCAATGAAGTCAGGCCTGTCGCCTCAGTCCACCGGAACGCGCCGATATCGCTGGTGAAATCGCTGCTGACCGGTGTTCCATCGAAGGTGAGACCGGCAATGACCGAGCCGTCGCCGCTGATCGCCTGCGCAGAGATGCCCCAGCGAAGACTACCGTTGGCGGGGGGCGCGGGCGCTACACCAGGCAGTGATCCGAGGCTCTGATAACCGCCCGCCTCCGTCCAGCGATAGGCGCGCATGACATCCGTCACGTTGAAATTGTCCTGGAATTGCGAGCCGACCAGGGTCGAGGCGTTCACGATCGCGACCGTGCCAAGCGTATTCACGCCCGCCCCGTAGGTGCTCGTGTCGTCGTCGGGCAGGCCAGGCGGCAGGTCCAGGATGCGATAGCCGCCCGCTTCGGTCCAGATGAACGCTGTGCGGCGGAACGTGGCGGTGCTGGACCCGGGGCGACGGGCGAACTGTTGCGTGCCGAAGATGACTCTGCCATCGCCGCTGATCCCCCCGACGTCCTCGATGACGAACGCCTCCTTCACCAGGGTCGGCTTGCCATCGACCCAACGAAGCAGGCCGTCGGCCGTTATCCCGGCAAGTATGCGTCCGTTCGCGTTGATGCGAGAATTATAGGTGAGATCCCCGGCTTTGACGCCCTGAAGGAAGGTGACGCTGGCGCCCGGCACGGACTGCGCTGCAGCGGGATACGTCAAGGCAAGAAGGCACACGCCGGCACCGACGACTGCCCGAATAGACCGTTTTTTGGATAACAGCATTTGGCCCCCAGATGGCGGGGACGCTACTGATTGGATCGGAGAGCGGCACCTCCCTAAACGGGGAGTTGCGCTGTGTGTCCCGTGACTAGCAACAGGATCGGGTCGGCGTTATGGGGTGCTGACATTTTGAGTTTTGCGCTCAGAGTTGGCAGGCGCAGTTGGAACGTTATGGAACAGGAGTGGTCATAGCTGTATCGAAAGCGCGACCCTCCCCTCAATCAGGCTGATAGACCGGCGGGCGCTTTTCAAGGAAGGCTCGCATGCCTTCGGCGAAGTTTTGGCTTTTAGACGCCATGACCTGGTTGCGGTTCTCAATGGCCATCACGGATTCAAGGCTATTTCCGTCAATGGCCATTGCGAGACCTTCCTTGGTCATCCGGAGACCCATTGGGGATGCGGCAAGCATTTCGTCGATGTAGGGCTGCGCCGCCACTTCCAGATCGGCGTCGGGTACCACCTCCGAAACCAGACCGGTGGCCAGCGCACGCGCCGCGTTGATGAAGCGTCCAGTGAGCATGAGCTCCGATGCCACCGAACCTCCAACGAGCCGGGGCAGGAAGTAGCTAACGCCCATATCGCATGACGAAAGGCCAAGCTTGATGAAAGCGGCATTCATCCGCGCGCTCTCACCCGCGATGCGAATGTCGGAGGCCAGGGCGAAGGCGAAGCCACCCCCGCATGCCGGGCCATGAATGAGAGATAGAATGGGCTGCGGGCAGCGGCGCATCTTTATATAGACGTCGGCAAGAAACCCCTGAAAGCCGAAGCCGCCGCCGAAGGGCTGAGGACCGCGCGCTGAATCGTTGCGTTGCTTGATGTCCAGCCCGGCACAGAAGGCTCGCCCAGCCCCACGCATGACAACGATGCGAACGCTCTGATCGTTGTAGAGGCTTCCAAAATAATCGTTCAGCTCGGAAACCATCTGTAACGAGATCGCATTCATCGACTCTGGCCGATTGAGCGTCAGCCAATCGACATCAAGGCGTTTCTCAACATGGATGGTTTCATATGGTTCTTGCATGACTGGATTTCCTGCGCTCGCTGACAATTGTTGCTGACGAAACCGCTTGCTCGCAGCCCCGCTCGTGAGCCCCTATGATACTGCGCCTAGGTCAGAGCGTGTCTAGTCGATGCGACCGATTTGAGGCCGGCTGTGCCGACCGAGAAGTTGGTGACAGGCGCGTAGATCACCTGCATGGAGGGCGGCGCGAAGCTGAAGATGCTGAAGCGCTATGTCCGCTGCATTTCGATCTGACGCCCAAAGCGTAACGCGCGAAATGAAACTTTCCGGCGTCCTATCCGATGGTGACGCCGACTATCCGCAGGCGCGCTCCTGAATGGCCAAGCGAATTGGTCTCAGCAAAGCGCCGGCTAGCTGTGGTCTGCGCAAGAAGGCTTCGTCCTAACGATACAGCCGCACAAACCTCACGTCATTGTCGAATGTCCATCTCGGCCTCCGACATCGCCTCTCCGAGTTCCTCGCTGCAAATATGTCAAAACCGGCTGCGCGATTGCCGTGGTGCGCAGAAAACTGCGTGCTAGCGTTTGCCCACACACAAGGACGCGCTCCGAAGCGTTGAAGCCTATGGGCAGACGCTAGAGAGCAAAGCCACCGGTGCGCAGCAAGCGCGGCGGGCACAATAATTTTGGGCGGAATCTGGGAGGCACCATGGTGCGGCGGGGCGAAACTGTACTCAAAAACGGGTTGATGCGAGGGGCGGCCTTTGGTTTGGCGCTAGGTGCTTGGGCCATGGCCGGCACCGTCGCCTTCGCGCAGGACTCGGCGAAGCCGGCGGCCGCGGCCGACAGCGAAGATGCCTCGGCCGAGGAAGAGGTCGTCGTCACCGGAACGCGCGTCGTGCGCAACGGCTATAACGCGCCGACGCCGACAACTGTCGTCACGTCTGAGACCCTCCAGCGCAGAGCGCCAGGCAATATAGCCGATGTCCTGTCAACGTTGCCTGTGTTCAAGGCAAGCGCCACGACCGGCACGGGCGGGTCCGGCGTCGCTGGCAATGCCGGCCAGAGCTTCGTCAATCTGCGCGGCCTCGGCGCCAATCGCAGCCTCGTTCTGTTCAACGGCGAACGTACCGTGCCCAGCACGGCAATCGGCACGGTCGATGTCGCGATCTTCCCCTCCTTGCTGATGAAGCGGGTCGATGTCGTGACCGGCGGTGCGTCGGCCGCCTGGGGCTCCGATGCCGTTGCCGGCGTCGTCAACCTCGTGCTCGACACCGACTATCATGGCTACAAGGGCGAAATTCAGGGTGGCGTGTCGTCACGCGGTGACAATCGCTCAGGCAAAATCGGCCTCGCCGCCGGTGGCGACCTGACCGACAATTTCCACTATTTGCTGAGCGGCGAATATTATCAGTCGGAAGGTGTCGACCCACGACAGCGGCCCTGGACGCAAAGTCCGTCCATGGACCTCATCCCGAACCCGGCGTTTGTAGCGGGCAACGGCCAGCCTCAATTCCTGCTGCTGCCGAATGTCTATTATCTCGCGACGCTGGGCGGCGTCATCGTAAGCGGTCCGCTGCGGGGTACGCAGTTTGGACCCGGCGGCACGCCCGCGCCGTACACATTCTGCGAAATCGTAACTTCGTCCCAGCAGGCCTGCGTCACCCCGCGCGCGAACCAGTCGAGCGCACCCTATGTCGCCTTCACAGCGGCCCCCCAGATTATCGGCAACGTGTACGGCCGCCTGACCTACGATCTTACGGATGATCTGAAGATCCACGCGGACGGTCTGTACGGTTACAGCTCAACTTTCGTCTACAGCTCTGAACCGAGCTCGTTGACCCAAGGGTTCTACACCATCCAGCAGGATAACGCGTACCTTCCTGCCTCCGTGCGCACTGCCATGACGAATGCCGGAATTACCAGCTTCCAGCTCGGCCGCACGTCGGCCGATATCGGACCTGCCGTCGTTCGTCGAAAGAACACGACGCAGCGCTACACCATCGGTATCGACGGGACGGTCTTCGGCGATTGGACGTTGAAGGCCTATTACGAATACGGCAAAAACCGCGACGATTTCCGGATCGACAACAACGTTGTCCGCGCCAATTGGACCGCAGCGATCGACGCCGTCATCAATCCGGCGACGGGAGCCGTGGTCTGCCGCTCGAGCCTGACCAGTCCTGCCAATGGCTGCCAGCCGCTGAATCTTTTTGGCGTCGGTTCGCCTTCGACCTCCGCCATCGCCTATGTCATGGGTAGCTCGCAGGCTCAGCTTATCGTTGAACAGCAGGTCGCGGCTTTCAGTCTCAGCGGTGAACCCTTTGAAACCTGGGCAGGCCCCGTCTCGGTCGCGTTTGGCGGCGAGTACCGCGAGGAATCCGCGGTTCAGACCGTCGATAGCCGATCGCAGCAGCGGCTGTTCGTGCTGGGCAATCCGCAGCCTCTGAGCGGCAAGTACAATGTCGCGGAAGGCTTCGTCGAAACGGTCATTCCGTTGGCACGCGACACGTCGTGGGCTGATTCACTCGACCTCAATGCGGCGGTGCGCTTTACAAACTACTCGACCAGCGGATCGGTCGTAACCTGGAAAGTCGGCCTCACCTACGAGCCGACCTCCGAATTCAAGATCCGTGCGACCCGCTCGCGCGACATCCGGGCGCCGAACGTCCTTGAACTCTTCTCCGGCGTCGCCCAGACTACGGCCATCCTAATCGACCCGCTGACCAACACTACCGCGGTCACGCAGAGTTTCACGGCCGGCAATCCCGACCTGAAGCCAGAAGAGGCCGATACGACGGCTGCCGGCATCGTCTACACGCCTGACTGGGCGCCCGGTTTCAGCGTTTCGGTCGACTACTACAATATCGAAGTGCGCGACGCGATTTCGACGCTCACCTTCCAGGACATCATCAATCGCTGCTATCAGGGTAGCGCCGACCTGTGCGGGCTCATCACCCGCAACGGTGCGGGCGTCATCACCAACGTAACCGCGCCCTACCTGAACCTGCAGTCGCTGAAGACCAGCGGCGTCGATATCGAGGCGAGCTATCGCTTCGACCTGGACCAGCTTAATTCCGACTGGTCGGGTGACCTTCAGCTGCGCCTGCTCGCCAGCCACATCGCCGACTACAAGCAAAGCGACGGTGTGACGACGCTGGATCGGACGGGAAGCCTGTTCTGGGCGCAGCCCGACTGGACCTGGGATCTCACCGGCATCTACACCGATGGTCCCTTGTCGGTCATGCTCAACGCCCAATACATCTCGGGCGGCGCCTACGACAATTTCTATGCGGGCCGGATCAACGACAACTCGGTTGAATCCAACACCGTCGTCAATGGCAACATCCAATACACGATGGACGACACGTTCGCGAACACCGCGACGCTCTATCTCTCGGTCAGCAACATTTTCGATACGCCGCCGCCTGCGGAGTTCCACTTCGGCGGTTCCCAGATCGGCAACATGAACTACGACCGCGTCGGTCGCAGCTTCAAGCTCGGCCTGCGCTTCGACTACTGATTTCCCCCTCTGGGCCCGGGGCGCTTGCGCTTCGGGCCCTACTTTTTCGGTTCTTACCGGGTCGAACTCTCATGACTAAATTGGTACGCCCGGCCCTTGCGGGCATTCGTGTCGTAGACCTCACGATGTCGATCGCGGGCCAGTATTGCGGGCGTTTGCTTGCCGACTACGGCGCCGAGGTTGTTCTTGTAGAGCCCGAGACCGGTTCGCCCACGCGCGGGCTGTGGCCGAAGACCTCGAAGCGGCAGGCGCCCGAGAACTCCCTCCTGTTTCGACATATCAATACGGGCAAGCGTTCGGTGATCGTGGGCAGCGATGAGGTCCGCAAGCTCTGTGCGGATGCGGATATCATTCTCGTGGAGGCGCCTGATCGGCAAGCCCTCGGCGAGATTCCCGGCGCCATTGTCTGTTCGGTAAGCGACTTCGGCACGACCGGGCCCTATCGCGACTGGCTCGGCGGCGAGATGATCCAGCATGCGCTGTCGGGCGTCATGCACACGACGGGCGCCTTCGACCGCGAACCGCTTTACGGCGTCGGTCAGCGCAGCGCCTATGCCGCCGGCGTCACCGCTTTCACGACCGTTCTGACCGCGCTTTACGTGCGAGAGCGCAGCGGCCTCGTGCAGGATGTCGAGACAACGGTTTCGGAGGCCTGCGCCGCCATGGGGCAGCAGGTCGTCACCCAGTATTCGTTCACCCAGACATATGCCGTCCGCGGCAAGTATGAGGGCGGGGGCATGATGGCCCAGATCCAGCTCAAGGATGGCTGGATCATCATGTGGGTTCAGCGCAACTGGCCCGCCATCTGCGAAATCTTCGATATGCGGGAGGCCGTGAACGACCCTCGCTTCGCCGACTTCGTGACCCTGCAGCGCCACTGGCTGGAAGCCGTTGCGATCATCGAGGAGAAGTCGAAGAAGAAGACGGTGGCCGACGTCTTCGATCCGCTGCAGGAAGCCAAGTTCTGCGTCGCGGCTATATCGACGCCCGCCGAGGTGTTGAGCGGCAACCAGTTCAGCGTGCGCGATATGCTGCGCAAGCCGGCAGGCGAGCCCGACATGACGGCGCTCGGGCCGGTCTTCCGGACCACGACGCCACACCGCGCCGATCGTCCTGCGCCGAAACTCGGCGAGCACAGTGACACGCCATGGACGGCCGACCGAATAGCCCCCGCGAAACCCGCGACCGCACTGTTGCCGGGAAGCCTGCCGCTCGCCGGCTTGCGCGTGCTCGACTTTACGCTCGCTTGGGCCGGTCCGATGGCAACGCGCGGCCTCAGCTTTCTGGGCGCCGACGTCATCAAGATCGAAAACGCCATCGCGCTTGATCCCTGGCGCGGGCCCTCGCGCGCCAATCCCGGCTCGCTCTGGCATGCCGATGGGAAGCCCAACGACAATCCCTGGGACCGCTACTCTCTGTTCCTGTCCCAGAACCACGACAAGAAGTCGCTGTCGCTCAATCTGAAAAGCGAGCGCGGGCTTCAGATCGCGCGCGACCTGGCCGCGACCTGCGATGTCGTCGTCGCAAACTTCTCGCCACGCGTGCTCGAGCGCCTCGGCCTTGGCTATGCCGATCTCAAGGCGCTCAACCCGCGCATCATCATGGTCGAGATGCCGGCCTTCGGAAATACCGGCCCGTGGTCGGCCCATGTCGGCGTCGGCAAGACGATGGAAGCAGCCTCCGGCATGGGCGGCTTGATCGGCTATGGCGACGGCGTACCCGTGCTCACGGGACCCGCCTATCTCGATCCGATCGGCGGCCTCCACGGCACCGCCGCTGTCCTGACGGCGCTCGTGCAGCGCGAGCGCGACGGTTTTGGACAATATGTCGAGGTCGCCCAGGTCGAGGCGGCGCTTCACTGGATCGGTGAGTTCATCCTTCAGACGGCCGTCGATGGCGTCGAGACGAAGCCGGAAGGCAACGCCGTCCCTTGGGCCTCCCCGCACGATGCGTTTCCCACGGCCGGCGACGATCAGTGGATCGCCATCGCCATCTACGACGACGCGCAATGGCAAAAGCTGCGCGACGTCACGGGCATCGCGCTATTCAACGATCCGGCGTTGGCGACCCTTGAGGGACGCCTCGCCGCGCGCCGCGCCATCACGGCCGCCCTCGCTGACTGGACGCGGACGCGCGAGAAGCACGACCTCGCGGCCCGCTTGCAGGCGGCCGGCATTCCCGCCGCACCCGTCATGAGCGGCGGCGAGGTCTATCGCGATCCGCATCTGCGCGATCGCGGCTTCATCCAGGTCCTCGATCATCCCGAAGTCGGCCCGCGCGAATACTCCTCGCTGGCCTACCGGCTGTCGCTCACGCCCGGCGGAATGCGCACCGCCGGTCCGCTCTTCGGGCAGCACACGTCGGAGATTCTAGGCGATCTCGGCCTGACCGACACCGACATTGCGGCGCTCGTTCGTGACGAAGTTGTCTTCCTTCACCCCAAGCTCGCCGGTGCCAGCGCCTGATGACCACGCCTCTTCAAGACATCACCTTCAGCATCGAGCCGAACCATGCGCTTATCACGCTGAACAGGCCCGAACGCCTCAACGCGCTGACCCATACGACGATCGACGAGATCAAGCGCTGTGTCGCCGAAGCGGATGCATCGAAGCAGGTCTTCTCGATTGTCATTCGCGGCAATGGCCGCGCCTTCTGCGCCGGCGACAATCTGAAAGGGATGGGGCCGAGCGCCTATACGGGCGACCGGCTGAACGAGTTGCTCCATGCGAGCTACTATTCGCTCGTCAACACGCTACGCGAGGTTGGCAAGCCCGTCATTGTCGCCGCGCATGGCTACACGCTGGGGGCAGGGCTCGAAATCCTCATGGCGGGCGACATCAAGCTTGCGACCGCCGATGCACAACTCGGCATCCCCTTCGCCAAGCTCGGCATTGTCGGCCTCCATTTCCAGCTGGTGCGCTATGTCGGCCTGACCAAGGCGGCGCAGATGATCTTCACGGGCGATCCGATTTCCGGCGCGGCGGGTCTCGATTGCGGCCTGGTGACGGAGGTCATCCCCGACGAAGCCGGCATCGATGCCGCCATCGCCCATTGGACCGCCAAGTTTGCGCAGCTCTCGCCGTTCTCGATAAGCTCGATGAAGAAGACGCTCTACAAAAGCTTCGACATCACCCACGAGGAATGGTTTCGCATGTGGATGCTGCACAGCATGACCTACATGAACCACCTCGAGCGGGGCGAGCGGGTCGCGGCCTGGCTTGCCGCCCGCGGCAAGTCGGACGCGCCGGCCGCCTAGACCTACGTTGCTTCCGTTGCGGCAGTCTTCGGTCATGGCGAAAGACCGGGCGCCGGGACATAGTCGGCGTCCGGATCGTCCTCGCAGAAGGACGTCCGCCGGCACAGGGTAGCGTTATGGTCGATTGGGATGATTTGAAGTTTTTCCTCGCTGCTGCACGGGCTGGTGGGTTCAAGGAAGCCGCCACCCGGGTCGGCGTTGACGCGACAACGGTGGGCCGGCGGGTCCAGCGCCTCGAAACGGCCCTGCGGCGCACTCTGTTCGTGCGGGCCCCGGGGGCGCTTCGTCTTACCGCCTCGGGCCTGCATCTGCGCGAGATCGCTGTTCGCATGGAGGCGGAGGTTGAAGCCGCCGCCGGTTCCCGCGGCGATCATGACGTGACGGGGACGATCCGGATCAGCGTCTCCGAAGGCTTCGGTACCACCATTCTCGCGCCGGAATTGCAGCGCCTGGTTTCGACCCGGCCCGGTCTGGCGGTCGAACTTGTCACCAACCCGCTTCTCAGCCCCGAGATTCGCGAAGTCGACGTCGCCATCACGCCTCAGCATCTCGAGATGCGGCATGTCGAAACCGAACGGCTCGCCAACTTCGAGCTCGGGCTCTACACCTCAAACGACTATCTCCAGCGCTACAAGCCGGTACATAGCGTCGACGACCTGACCGACGTTGCCGTGGTCGGCTATATCGACGACCTCCACCTCACGCAGTGGCGCTATCTGGACCAGGTGCCGCAACTGCCGCGCCCCATGTTGTCCAGCAATTCGCTGCGGGCGCAGATCGCCATGCTCCAAGGCGGCTGCGGCATCGGAATTCTGCCGCATTTCCTGGCGCGCGGGCAGGGGCTCACGCCGCTGCTCGGTGATCAGGTTTTGCTGAAATACAGCTACTGGATATCAAGCCACGAAGAGATCGCGCAGACGGCGCGGATTCGGGCGATCAAGCGCTGGGTCACCGCGGCCGTCGCCACCAGCCGGCATTTTCTCGAGCCCTACGCCACCGCTGCGGAAGTCGCCGCGTGACGGCTGCATATTTGCCGTGTGCGGCGGCGTCTTCGCCCGAGACGGGCGGACGATGCGCGCTATCGTAGGAATGCAAGGGCGCAGCAGACGCCGGGCAGGGATGAGGCGTCGATGAACAAGTCACATGATGGCAGCGGCTTGCGCGAATGGCAGGCGGGCTGGACGCTTGTCTTCGCCGCCTGCATAGGCATCAGCGTCCAGACCTATTATCTGTCTTCGATCAGCGTGGTGATGAAGGCGCTGGGCGACGAGTTCGGCTGGTCGCGCGGCGAGATTTCGTCGGTCTCGGCGATCAAGAGCACGGTGCTGATCCTGTGCAGCCCGTTCCTTGGCTATTTCGTCGACAAGATCGGGGCCCGCCGCATCGCGATTCCTGGGCTCATTCTCTACAGCCTCGGAACGGTCAGCATATCACTGGTCGGCCCCAGCATCTGGTCCTGGTATATCGTGTGGGGCATCGTCGCGTTTGCGGGCGTCGCCATTAGTTCGACGATTTGGACCGCCGCAGTCGCGAGCCGGTTTGACAACCAGCGTGGCCTCGCTCTCGGCATCACGCTCGCCGGCCACGGCCTGACCTCCGCGATCATTCCGTTCGTTTCAGTGTGGGCGCTGGAAGCCTTCGGCTGGCGCGGCGTCTATGTCGTGCTTGGCTTCATGGCGTTCGCGACTGCCTTGCCGCCCGTCTTGCTGCTTTTCTTCGACGCGCGCGATCTCGCTGGGAAAAAGGCCTCCACCCACCGCGCCATGACGGCAAATACTGTCCTGCCGGGGTTCTCCTTTGCAGAGGCGATCCGCCAGACCCGCTACTGGCGCCTTGCGCTTGCGATGGTGATTGGCGGCGGCGCCGTCGGCGCGCTCCAGCTCCATCTCGTACCGATGATGACCGACGGCGGCATGGAACTATCGACGGCAGCCGCAGTCTTCGCGCTGCTCGGCCCCGCCACGATCGCTGGCCGATTGCTTGGCGGCTTCCTAATGGACCGCTTCTTTCCGCCCTACATCGCCGCGCTGATATTTGCGCTGCCAATGATCGACTGCCTGCTCCTGCTTCAGTTCGGTGCGTCGGAAACGTCCTCGGTTTTCATTGTGCTCTTGGCCGGTTTCGCGCTCGGTGCCGAGGTGGACACGATCTCAGTCCTTGCTTCGCGATATTTTGGCTTGCGGGCCTATGGGCGGGTCTATGCGCCGCTTGTAGCGATCTTCGCGGTCGGCTTTGGCTATTCGGGCGCCATAGCCGGGGTTGTCTACGACAAAACGGGGTCCTACGACTCCGTTCTGATCCTGTTGGTCGTTGCTCTGACTGTGTCGATTGCCCTTCTCCTCACGCTGGGGCGCTTCCCGGAATTCGATGCTGTGACCGCCGACGCGAAGGAGACGCCGCCGGCCATTCCGCCGGATCCGGCGCTCGCCGTCTGACGCCCGATGGACCCCCTCAATTTCGACGGCAAGACCGTCCTTGTCGTCGGCGGCTCCAGCGGCATCGGCAACGCCATCGCCCAGTCGTTCCGGGCGTGCGGTGCGGAAGTCCACGTCTGGGGCACGCGCGCGACGGCAGCCGACTATGCCGGCGACGACGGCTCCGATCTCACCGGCCTGCACTACGCTCAGATGGATGTCAGCGACTTCGCGGCCATCGAGGCCTACCGCCCGCCCTTCGACAGGCTCGACGTCCTCGTCCTTAGCCAGGGCCTCGTCCTCTACAAGCGCGCGGAGTTCGAGGTCGCCGGTTTCCGCAAGGTGCTCGACGTCAACCTGACCAGCCTCATGGCCTGCGCCGGCAAGTTCCATCCTTTGCTTAGAGCGGCCAAGGGATCAGTCATCGTCATCAGCTCGACCGCCGCCTTCCACGCGACCCGCGGCAATCCTGCCTACAACGCCTCGAAGGCGGGCGCCGCCGGCCTCACCAGGACCCTAGCCGACGCCTGGGCGGGCGACGGCATCCGCGTCAACGGTATTGCGCCCGGCATGGTGCCGACCAAGATGACGAAGGTCACGACCGACAATCCCAAGCGGCTTGAAGCGATGCTGCGCGACGTCCCGATGGGCCGCGTCGGCACGACCGGCGAGATCGCCGGCGTCGCTCTGTTCCTGGCTTCGCCCCTCTCCAGCTATGTCCTCGGCCACACCATCCCCGTCGATGGCGGCCTGCTGCTGTGACCGCAGCCGCACCCATGCCGGAGGCTGGCGACGCGGCCTGGCGCAGCCTCGTCAATCTGGACCGTCTCGCCGTGTGGATGGACGGGCAGGGGCTCGAACACGGCCCGATCGAAGAGCCCGTGCGCTTGAAAGGCGGGACGCAGAACATCCTGCTCGCCTTCCGCCGCGGCGGGCGCCGCTTCGTCCTGCGCCGCCCGCCCGACAGCCCCTATGCCGATGGCGGTGCGACCATGCGGCGCGAGGCGCGCGTGCTACAGGCGCTGGCCGGCAGCGCCGTGCCGCATCCCGCCCTGATCGCCGCCTGCACCGATGACACGGTGCTCGGCGCCGCCTTCTATCTGATGGCGCCGGTCAACGGCTTCTGCGCGACCCAGGGTCTGCCCGCCTTGCACGCCGGCGACCCAGCCCTCCGCCACGCCATGGGCCTCTCGCTCGTCGACGCCCTCGCGGCCCTCGCCAATACCGATTACCGCGCCGCGGGTCTCGGCGACTTCGGCAAGCCCGAAGGCTTTCTCGAACGCCAGGTCGGCCGCTGGCTGAAACAGCTCGACAGCTATGCCAGCTTCCCTGCCTGGACCGGCCGCGCCGACCTGCCGGGCATCGAACGCATCGCCTCCTGGCTGGAGGCCAATCGCCCGACCGCGGGCGCGCCCGGCATTCTCCATGGCGACTTCCACATGGGCAACGCGCTCTACACCTTCGATGGCCCCGATGTCGCGGCGCTGGTCGATTGGGAAATCTCCACCATCGGCGATCCGCTGGTCGATCTCGGCGGCCTGCTCGCCATCTGGGCCGATCCCGACGGCAGCCATCCCGGCTGCATCACCGTCACGCCATGGAGCGGCTTTCCCACCGAGGCAGAGCTTGTCGCCCGCTACGCCGCGCGCACCGGCCGCGATGTCTCAGCGGTCGATTGGTACGTCGTCCTCGCCTGCTTCAAGCTCGCCATCATCCAGGAAGGCACCAACGCCCGTGCCTCCGCCGGTCAGGCCGATCCGGCACTGGCCGCCTGGCTCCACACCTGCACCATCGCGCTGCTCGAACGCGCGCTCGCCCGGCTTTAGGAGAACCCCATGTGGTCATTCGCGACCGATCCCGACTTCCAGACCGAACTCGACTGGATCGAGGCCTTCGTCCGCGACAAGGTCGCGCCGCTCGATCATCTGCTCGGCAGCCAGTGGGACATCCATGCCCCGAACTTCAAGAAGCTCGTCCGCCCGCTCCAGGCCGAAGTGCAGCAGCGAGGCCTCTGGGCCTGCCATCTCGGGCCGGAACTCGGCGGCAAAGGGTACGGCCAGCTGAAGCTCGCGCTGATGAACGAACAGTTCGGCCGCTCACGCTTTGGACCCATCGTCTTCGGCGCCCAGGCGCCCGACACGGGCAATTCCGAAATCCTCGCCCACTACGGTACGCCGGAGCAGAAGAAGCGCTGGCTGGAGCCGCTGCTCGCCAACGAGATCGTCTCCTGCTTCACGATCACCGAGCCGCAAGGCGGCGCCGACCCGCTGATCTTTACGACCTCCGCGGTGCGCGAGGGCGATGAATGGGTCATCAACGGCGAGAAGTGGTTTGCCTCGAACGCCCGCTTCGCGGCCTTCTACATCATCATGGCGGTGACCGACCCCGACGCCTCGGCCTATCGCCGCATGTCGATGTTCATCGTCCCCGCCGATACGCCCGGCATCGAGATCGTGCGCAACCACGGCCTCTACGGCGAACCCGAAGACGTCCACGGCCATGTCCGCTGGAGCAATGTGCGGGTGCCTCACGAGAACATGCTGGGCGAGCGGGGCGATGCCTTCGTCGTCGCCCAGGTGCGGCTCGGCGGCGGCCGGATGCACCACGCGATGCGCACGCTCGCCCAGGCCACGCGGGCTTTCGAAATGATGTGTGAGCGCGTCGTCTCGCGCTTCACCAAGGGCGAGCAGCTCGCCAAGAAACAGATGGTACAGGAGAAGATCGCCGACAGCTGGGTGGAACTGCGCCAGTTCCGTCTGCTCGTGCTGGAAACCGCCTGGCTCGCCGACCAGAACAAGGACTGGAAGGCGGTGCGCAAGAACGTCGCCGCGGTGAAGGCCGTGATGCCCAAGCTGCTGCACGACATCGCCGCGCGGGCGCTTCACCTGCACGGCTCGCTTGGCATCTCGCATGAGATGCCGTTCGCCGAATGGGTGATCAACTCCTACCATGTCGGCCTCGCCGACGGCCCGACCGAGGTCCACAAGGTCACCGTCGCCCGCGAGGTGCTGAAGGACTACGCGCCCGCCAACGACATGTTCCCGGACGCCATCGGCTATCGCGAGCGCGAACGCGCGCTGGCGCTCTACGGCCATCTGATCGAAGCCTAACGACGACTGGGGCAGGACGCGCATGCTGAAGAAACTCCTGATCGCCAATCGCGGCGAAATCGCTATCCGGATCGCCCGCACGGCCGCCGAGCTCGGCATCGCCTCCGTCGCGATCTATTCCGACGATGATGCCGAGTCGCTTCATGTCGGCTCCACCGATCAAAGCGTCCGCCTCTCCGGCTCCGGGCCAGCCGCGTATCTGGACAGCGCACAGGTCATCGCTGCGGCGCGCGAGACCGGCTGCGACGCCATCCACCCCGGCTATGGCTTCCTCAGCGAGAATGCCGCGTTTGCGCGCGCGTGTGAGGCAGCCGGCCTCATCTTCGTGGGACCGCCGCCGCATGCGCTTGACCTGTTCGGCGACAAAGCGGCCGCGCGCGCCCTCGCGCAGAAGGTTGGCATCCCCGTCCTGCCGGGCACCAGCGGACCGACCAGCGAGGCGGAGGCGGCGGCGTTCTTCGCCGGCCTTGGCGCGAGCGCTGCGGTCATGATCAAGGCCATTGCAGGCGGAGGCGGGCGGGGCATGCGCATCGTCACGCAGGCCGCCGACCTCCCGGCCGCCTTCGCGCTCTGCCGTTCGGAAGCAGAGCGGGCGTTCGGCAATGGCGCGCTCTATGTGGAGCAATATCTCCCGCAGGCCCGCCATGTCGAAGTGCAGATCGTCGGCGACGGGACGGCGATTTCCCATCTGTGGGATCGCGAGTGCTCGCTCCAGCGCCAGAACCAGAAGATCGTCGAGTTCGCGCCGGCGGTCGGACCGTCCGACAGCCTGCGGCAGGACCTTTTAAAAGCCGCCACCGCGCTGGCGAGCGCGGTCAGCTTTCGCGGCCTCGCAACGGTCGAGTTTCTCGTGGCGCTCGATGGCACGAGCGCCACGCCGTTCGCGTTCATGGAAACCAATCCCCGTCTGCAGGTCGAGCATACGGTCACCGAGCAGGTCACGGGTCTCGACCTTGTCGCGCTGCAGTTGCGGATCGCCGGCGGCGAGACGCTCGCTGACCTACATCTGACGCAAAGCGAGGTTCCAGCGCCGCGCGGCACGGCCGTACAACTTCGCATCAATATGGAAACCATGGCGGCAGACGGGACGGCGCGGCCGGCCGGCGGCCTCATCGCGGTCTATGAGATGCCGTCAGGCCCGGGCATTCGCGTCGACGGTTTCGGCTATGCCGGCTACCGCACAAGCGTCCGCTTCGACTCGCTGCTCGCCAAGCTGATCGTCCATGCCGGGTCGTCCGATGTCGCGGGCGCCGTCGGCAAGGCGCGACGTGCCTTGCGCGAAACCCGCATCGCGGGCGTCGCCACCAATATCGGGTTCCTCCTCAGTCTATTGGCGCATCCCGATGTCGCTGCCGGGCGGGTATACACGCGCTTCGTGGACGATCATCTCGCGGACCTGTTGAACGGCGTTGGGGAGGCCCAAGGCACCGGCGTCTCCGACGCCCAGCGGGCCGGCGTCAAGATCGACGCCGTCGATCCGCTGGCCGTGCTGTCCGTCGCCAGAAGTGCCGCGCTGCCCGAGCCTGAGGACGCCGATACGGACGCCGATGCGGCCGTGCGCGCACCGCTGCAGGGCACCATCGTGAGTCTCGGCGTGGCGGTGGGCGACACTGTTCGCGTCGGTCAGCCGGTTCTGGTCATGGAAGCCATGAAGATGGAGCATGTCGTGGAGGCCGAGATCGGCGGCGTGGTCGCGCGGCTCTGCATCGCTCCTGGCGACACCGTCTTCGAAGGCGCCAGGCTCATCGTCATCGCAGCGGCCGATACCGAAGCGCTTGGCGATGTCGGTGAGCAGCAGATCGATCTCGATGCGATCCGTCCCGACCTTGCCGAACTGATCGCCCGCCGCCGGTTCATCGACGACGAGGGCCGGCCCCAGGCCGTCGCGAAACGTCACAGCAAGAACCTGCGCACCACCCGCGAGAATATCGACGACCTCTGCGATCCCGGCTCGTTCGTCGAGTATGGCAGCCTTGTGGTGGCGGGGCGCCTTCGCCGGAATTCGATGGAGGAGTTGATCGAGCGTACCCCCGCCGACGGCTTCGTCATGGGTCTCGGCCGCGTCAACGGGGCCAAGTTCGGCGACGAACAGGCCCGCGTGATCGCGATGTCCTACGACTACACGGTCCTGGCCGGCACGCAGGGGCTGCGCAATCACCAGAAGAAGGACCGCATTCTCCGTCTCGCTGAACAATGGCGTCTGCCCGTCGTGTTCTTCACCGAGGGCGGCGGCGGCCGCCCGGGTGATACCGATGCCATCAGCGCCGGCGGGATGACCAATACGACCTTCCTGATGTATGCGCGGCTCAGCGGCCTCGTCCCGCTCGTCGGCATCAACTCCGGCTATTGCTTCGCGGGCAACGCGGCGTTGCTGGGCTGCTGCGACGTCATCATCGCGACCAAGAACTCCTCCATCGGCATGGGCGGTCCGGCGATGATCGAGGGCGGCGGGCTCGGCGTCTTCCATCCCCAGGACGTGGGTCCGGTATCGGTCCAGGCGCCGAACGGCGTCATCGACGTGGTCGTCGACGACGAGGCGGCGGCGGTGGCGGCGGCCAAGCAGTATCTGTCCTATTTCCAGGGACCGGTCACTGAGTGGGAATGTACCGACCAGCGCAATCTCCGCAACGCCGTTCCCGAAAACAGGCTTCGGGTCTACGACGTGCGTGCGGTCATCGACGGCCTTGCCGATACCGGATCGGTGCTGGAGCTCCGCCGGCAGTTCGGCGTCGGCATGATCACCGCCTTCGCGAGAGTCGAAGGCCGCCCGATCGGTATCATCGCGAACAATCCTAAGCATCTGAGCGGCGCGATCGACCGCGATGGGTCCGACAAGGCGGCGCGCTTCATGCAGCTGTGCGATGCCTTCGACATTCCCCTTCTGATGCTCTGCGATACGCCCGGCAATATGGTGGGGCCGGAGGCCGAAAAGACCGGCCTCGTACGACACAACAGCCGCCTCTTCATCATCGGCGCGAACATCACCGTGCCGGTCTTCACGGTGATCCTCAGGAAGTGCTACGGCCTCGGCGCCATGGGCATGGCGGGCGCGAGCCTCCACGCGCCGGTCTTCACGGTGTCATGGCCGAGCGGCGAGATCGGCGGCATGGGCCTGGAAGGCTCGGTCAAGCTCGGCTATCGCGACGAGCTCGCCGCCATCGCCGACCCGGCCGAACGCAAGGCGAAATACGACGCCATGGTCGCCGAGGCCTATCAGCGCGGCAAGGCGCTGAACGCCGCGGCTCTCTTCGAGTTTGATGAAGTGATTGATCCCGCCGACACGCGGCGGTGGATCAGTGCTGGCCTTCGCTCAGTTCCGGTACCCCCGAAGCGGCAAGGCAAAAAATTGCCTTGGATCGATGCCTGGTGACGATGCTGTCAGGCAAAAGGTAGCCTTGCTCCAACGGGGTCGTTTGTTGTTCCCTTCGCGGCCGAAAATGGCGAAAGGCCGGCGCTCGGTGCGGCTGACCTAGCATCAAGCTGGCTCGCCGAAGTTAGCCGGATGGCGCCAAAGCTTCGCTCATAAGGGTCTGAGTGATCTCCTGCAGGGGAGGAGCCGTGTAGGAGAGGAGTTGGATCATGCCGACAAAGGCAAGTTCGTTTTCCGGGTCGATCCAGAACCAGGTACCCGCCGCGCCGTCCCAATGATACGAGCCGCGCCCGACCGGCAGGCCGGCCGCGTTGGGGTCGTAAACGACGACGCCGTTATAGCCGTAGCCGAAGCCCGGTCGGAATTTCTGGTGACCGGCAACAAAACGCGTTTCGAGCAGCGCCTCTGGCAGGAGGTTGCGCGTCTGTTCGGCAATGGCCGCGCGGCTGACGATGCGTTTGCCGTCGAGCTCACCGCCGTTCAGCAGCATCTGCGCATAGCGGGCATAGTCGCCCGCCGTTGAATTGAGCCCCGCGCCGCCGAGGGCAAGCGTGGGGGGCGATGTGAAATCCGCAAGCAGCGGGTTTGCCATCGGCACCAGCGGCGCATCGCCCGCGCGGAAGTAAAGCCCGCTGAGGCGTGACTGTTTTTCGGGCGGCACGTGAAAGGCGGTGTCGGGCATGCCGAGCGGTTCGAAGATGCGGGTGGCGTAGTAGTCGGGCAGCGACTGGCCGCTGAGTCGTTCGATGATTGCGCCCTGAAGGTCCATCGAGAGGCTGTACCGCCAGCGCGCGCCGGGCTGATAAGCGAGCGGCAGCTTCGCGAGGCGCACGGTGAATGTCGCGAGATCGGGCGCCTCCCAAAAATCCGACGCGCGGTAGAGCCGTTCAATGTCGTCGACGGGTTCGCCGAGCTTGAGGCCATAGCCGAAGCCGGCCCGGTGAGACATCAGCTCAGCCATGGTGGGGCTATGATCGGCCGCCGACGTTTCCGGACGACCGTCGGCGTCGATGCCGACGAGCACGCGCGCGCCGGCGAATTCCGGCAGATGCCGCGCGATGGGGTCGTCCGGGTGCCAGCGGCCCTCGTCGCGCAGGATCATCATCGCGGTGGCGGTGACCGGCTTGGTCATGGAGAAGATGCGGAAGATCGTGTCGGCGGTCATCGCGTCGCCGGTCTCAAGCTTTTGCATGCCCATGGCGCGGCAGTCGACGAGCTGGCCCCGCCGCAACGTCAGCGTGACAGCCCCGGCGATGGCGCCGGCGTCAACGCGTGACTGCACGGCGGCTTTGACCGCATCGAGCCCGGCGGCGGACAGACCGACGGTTTCGGGGGCAGCTTCCGGAAATCCGAAGCGGGTCATCGGCGAGGCCTCCACCAACGCGCGATGACGTCGTGGTCGGCGATCGGGCCGGTCGCAGTGACCGTGATCGCGCGGCTTTCACCTGCGGCAAGGTCGAAATAATTATCGTCGAAGTCGAGGTCCGCGCGATCGCTGACGAGATGCGCAAAGGCGAGATACGCGCGCGCCGCAAACGTCACTTTCAATTTGTTCAATGAAAGGCGCGTGATGTCGACGGTGGGCGGCACCTCGGGGAGCTCGAGTTGACCGATCGAGGCCGCAAAGAGGCGGTTCGTCTCGAAATCGCCTGATGTCACACGCAAGACTTCCCCGGCATCGGACGGGCCCGTGCCGCGCCAGGCGATGACGTGACCGGATGCCGGAAGCTGTACCGACCGCGCCTCGCGGTGGACAGTTTCGCCGGTCAGCCGCTCCAGCGAAAGCGTGAAGCGCGTGTCGACCGGGGTCAGGCGATCATTGGTGATCCAGAGTTCGATCTGGCCGTCATCACAGGTGCGGAAAGAGGCAAGGATAGGCCCGAAAGCCCGGCGCACGGCATGATATCCGGCCTTGGCAGTGCCGTCATAATCGATGAGGCTCCAGCTGACCGAAGGCCAGCAATCGTTGAGCTGCCAAAGAAGCGCGCCGGAGCAATGCGGCCGACGGCGGCGGAAATGCTCGATTCCGAATTTCAGGCCCTCGGCCTGGATCCACTGTGTGAAGTCCACATAGTCCTGCAGCGTTTGCGGCGCCCCGGTGTGGAGCGACATGAGCGCCTCGGCTTTGCGCGCCTCGTCCTTGATGCGCTGGTGAAAGCCTTCGCTTTGCGGCGTCAGGTCCGCCGCCCCCATCCAGCGTTTAAGCGTTGCAAGCGCGGGGGCGGCCTGGATGCCGAATTCGCTGACGAAGCGGGCCTTGTCCTCGGCATAGCGCGTGAAGGTGATGCCTTCGGGTGAGGACTGGAAGCCGCCGACCATCTCGTCATCGGGAATGAGCGGAATGCCGTGCCAGACGGTCCAGTTGTGGACGTCTCCGGCGCGCATCGAATTGGGGTTCGGCCCGCCCCATGGACTGCTCGGCCAGTAAGGCGTCGCAGGGTCCAGCTTTGCCAGCAGCGCCGGCATCAGCCGATCGTACAGCGCGAGGCCGGAAAGGGCGCCCGTTTCGCCGCTGCGGTCGTTGTTGATGCGGTGCATCGCTTGGCACTCGTTATTGCCACACCAGAGGGCCAGCGAGGGATGGTGGCGGAGGCGGCGGACCTGATCTTCGAGCTCGGCGGCGACCGAGCGCTGGAACGCTTCGTCTTCAGGATATTGCGCGCAGGCGAACATAAAATCCTGCCAGACGAGCACGCCCATCTCGTCGCAGAGATCGTAGAAGACATCCGGCTCGTAGATGCCGCCGCCCCAGATGCGGAGCATGTTCATGTTGGCGGCGGCGGTTTGCCGGATAAGGCGGCGATAGGCCTGTTCATCAGGCGCGCCGACAAAGGATGTCGCGGGAACCCAGCACGCGCCCTTCGCGAACATGGGCACGCCGTTGAGGACGAAGCGGAAGAAACTTGTGCCGGGTTCGGCAGGGTCGTCCGAGGTGTCCAGGGCGATCGTGCGCAGGCCGACGCGCCGTGTGTCGCGGTCGAGGACGCGCCCGCCATCGCTCAGGGTTATGCCAAGCTCGTAGAGGGGCTGCGCGCCTAGATCGGCGGTCCACCACAGCTCCGCCTCCGCGATATGCCACGGGATGGAAAGCGGCTCAGAGGCCGGTGCAGTGTGCGTGGCAGCGGTCGTTCCGTCCGGCGTCCGGAGTTCGGCATAGAGGGTTGCGGTGGGCGTCGCGTCGCGGGTTTCGATCGTGAGCTCGCAAACGGCGGTGGTGTCTTGCAGCGTGCGTGTCGCGAAGCGGATGTCGGCGAGGCGCGCGCGGGGGCGGATTTCGACGAAAGCCGGCCGCCAGAGCCCGACGGTCGGCAGATCCGGGCCCCAGTCCCACCCCCAGCCGAACTGGGCTTTGCGCATGAGGTTGCGGTTGGACTTGCTGACGCGGTCGGTAAAGGCGCTCCAGACGGGGAGGTCGGTCTTCGAGATGACGCGGCTGGGGGGATCGAAGCGGATGATGATCGCGTGCTCGCCGGGCATTAGGCGGCCACCAAGGTCGAACGCGTAGCGACGGAACATGTTGTCGGTGCGCGCGATCTCCACGCCGTCGAGATAGATCGTGGCGAAAGTGTCGAGGCCTTCAAGGACGAGCTCCGCCGTTTCGCCCGGCGCGGGCGTCGGCGCGGTGAAGCTGGTTCGGAACCACCATTCACGGTCACGGACCCAATGCGCGTCCGCCTCATGACGGCCGTTGAATGGATGCGCGAGACGTCCCGCCGTGATGAGGGCGAGATAGGTGTCGCCGGGGGCAGTGACCGGGCTCCAGCCTGTGCGGGGCAACCTGTTCGGCGCGCCTTCGTCAGGCGCCGTGTCAATGAGCTGCCAGTGCTGGAGCGGGATGCGCGTCATCGCCGCGCCTCAGGCCGGGACGGGGGCCTGGGTATCCATGCGATCGAGGAACTCGGTGATGGCCTTCTGCGACTGATCTGGCGCCGCGACGAGATAGTTATGGCCCGCGCCTCTGAGATGCACGAATTCACTGTGCGGCAGCAGCTCCGCCAGCTCGACGCCCCACGCATAGGGAACAGCGGCGTCCTCGTCGCCATGCATGACGAGCGCGGGCACCTGGATGTTCTTCACCGCGTCGCGTTCAATGCTGTACTTCGAGATGGCGACGGCCTGGGCATGCACGCCACGCACCGAGAAGGGATCCTTGGCGAGCACGGCGAGGTCGCGCTTCACGCCATCGAGCGGCGCCATCGAGCCGTAGCCCTTGTTCGCGACCTTGGGCTTCATCAGCGCCTTCAGAATAAAGGGCGGCAGGAAATAGAGCGCCCGCATCCACGCCTTGGTGCGCGGCTTGTCAGGCGTGAGGGCGCAGGTGCAGCCGAGGATCATCGAGTTCATGCGCTCGGCATGCGTGCGTGACATCTCCAGCACGATGCCGCCGCCCATCGAGACGCCGAAGACATGCGCCTTGGCGATTCCGGCTGCGTCCATGACGGCCAGCGTGTCGTTCACGAAATCGGTGATGGAGACGTTCGCCGAGCGCCCGCTCTGCCCCGTGCCGCGATTGTCATACCAGATCACACGATGCCGGGCCGCGAGATAGTCGAGCACCGGATACCACATAGCCGACGAGTAGCGATGGCCCATGACGAGCACCACCGGCGTGCCGGCGCCACGTTCATTCCAGAAAATACGAGTCTTTCCCGAGGACACAAAAGCCATGGCGATCTCCCTGGAGGCGCTCTAACGGCGCGTGCACCATCCATTCCATTCACTCACACACGTGTCAATCTTCATGTCTGTGTGAATTAATGTTGACGTGACGTCCGATTGGTGAGACGTGTTCCGGCATGGCGACGAAGAGCGCCGTGGAAACGCCAGCCGAGGGAATCTTGCCAATGAGCGCCAAGCTCTGGATCTCTATATCCGTGTCTGCACTGCTGTGGTGTGCCGCGCTGAGCGCGCCCGCGCTCGCCCAGGCGCCCGCCGTCGACGAGGCCGCCGGAACTGGACAGCCGTCCGAAGAAGTCGTCGTTACCGCCGAGCGCCGCACGCGCAATCTGCAGACAACGCCGATCGCTGCCGACGTACTGAGCGGCAACGAGTTGGCGAAGCGCGGGGTCGTCACAATCGAGCAACTGCAGTTCGCGACACCGTCGCTGACCGTCCAGAACTCCGGCCAGGGCAACAGCTTCAACATTCGCGGCATCGGCAAGACCGAGAACAACTCGAGCGTCGGCGTCGGCGTGATCACCTATCGCGACGGCGTCGCGGTCTTTCCCGCCTACTTCCAGAACGAGCCGCTGTTCGACATCCAAAGCGTTGAAGTCCTGCGTGGCCCGCAGGGGACGTTTGCCGGCCAGAATGCGACCGGCGGTGCGGTTTTCGTGACGCAGCGCAAGCCGACGCTGGACGAAGTCGGCGGCTATCTCACCGCGCAATACGGCAACTACAACGACATTCGCCTGCAAGGCGCGATCGACCTGCCGCTGGGAGAGACCCTGGCGCTGCGCGTCGCCTTCAATGGCGAGAATCGGGACAGCTTCTTCCGCGTCATCCAGGGCACGCCGACGACGGGCGGCACGCCGGGCGATCTGAAAAACCGCAGCGTGCGCGCGACCCTGCTGTGGACGCCGACCGATGCGCTGACCATCACCGCCAGCGCCGACTATTCCTCGATCGATCTGGGCGGCTATCCGACGAGCCCCTACAACTCGCTGGACGAGCTGTTCGATATCCGCACCAACGGTCCCTACGACGCGAAGGACGAAACGCTCCGGACCGTCCTCAATATCGGCTACGAATTCGAAAGCGGCATCAAGCTGAACTCGATTTCGAGCTATCAGTACGGCAATACGGAAGTGCAGGCCGATAGCGACGGCACAGCGACCGGCCTCGGCCTCGCCAGCAACGCTACCTTTCGCGACGACGTGAACCAGACCCTTTGGTCGCAGGAGGTGAACCTTGTTTCGCCCGACGATCAGCGCCTGCGCTGGGTGGTCGGTGCCTACTATCAGAGCGATCTCATCCGCTTCCCGCCCGGCCGGTTCGTCACCTTCAACGGGCTTTTCAACATCACACTGCAGGGCCGCAACCCCAAGACGACCGAAGCGGCGTTTGCCCAGATCAGCTATGATCTGACCGACCAGCTGGAGCTGCAGGTCGGCGCCCGCTACACGCACTCGGTCGTCGTCAACGACGCGATCAGCGCAATCCCAGGCGTGATCAGCCTGTCGCAGAACGAGCGCCGGGAAGAAGACGCGGTGACCGGCAAGATCGCGCTGAACTACAAGGTGAACGCCGATCACTTCGTCTATGCGTTCGTCGCCCGCGGCCACAAGGCCGGCGGCCTCAACGGCGTGAACACCTCGTTCGTTCCGCCTGATCCGTTCGACAGCGAGGAGGTGACGGACTTCGAGATCGGCTGGAAGGCCGACTGGCTGGATGGACAGCTGAAGACGCAGCTCGGCGGCTACTACAATATCTATGAGAATTTCCAGATTTCGCTGGGCGACCCGGTCTTCACGACGTTCAATGAGATCGTCAACGTCACCGGCAATACCCACATCTATGGTATCGAAGCGACGGCGCAGGCGCGCTTCGGCGAACTCGGCCTCGACGTCGGCCTGTCACTCGCCCATTCGGAGCTTCCCGACTATTTCGCTGCTGACTCGCGGCGCGCGCGGACCGGGGCCTGCAATCCCACAACCGGGCCCGGGACCGGCAATTGCGTCAATGTCGGCGGCAATGCGCAGACCTACAGCCCGGAGGTCACCTTCCGGTTCGGCATCGAATACGACATCGCGGTCGGCAACGGCACGCTGACGCCGCGCCTCGACTACAGCCATATCTCGGAAACCTGGACCACCATCTTCGCGAACCCAGCATTGGGCGATCGTCTGGCGGCCCGCGACATCTTCAACGCGCAGCTGACCTATGCATACGAGGACTGGCAGGTCCAAGCCTACTCGACCAATCTGACGGACGAGCGCTATGTCGCCTCGATCAAGTCGGGCCAGCGCTACGCCGCGCCGCCAGCTCAATACGGCATCCGCGTGACGCGCTCTTTCTGAGCGTGGCGATGACGGTGCCCGTTTTTGTCCCAGGATCACGGCCGGGCGGGGCTTTGCCGCCCCGCCTGCGGGATGCCTAGATGGCGGATCACAAACTCCCCCCGGCGCGCGATTCTCTGACCGCGCAGGGTCTCGCTGGAAGCCCCGATATGTCCGACAAGGTTGCGCCCACCCGCAAACTCCGCCGCACCAAGGCCGAGCAACGCGCCGAGAGTCAGGAGCAGATTCTCGATGCGGCCGAGTATCTGTTCTCGCGGCACGGGCTCCATGGCGTGACGCTGAAGGACGTGTCGGAACGGGTCGGCGTCCACACGTCGTTGCTGCACTATTATTACGAGGACAAGAAAGACCTGTTCGAGCAGGTCGTGCGCCGCCGCGCCCCAGTGACGGTCGGGCGCCGGATGGAGGCGTTGGAAGCCTATGAAAAGGCCTGTGGCGGCAAACCGTCGGTCGAAGGCGCTCTGCATGCTTTCCTGGACACCGACCTCGACACCTACATCACCGGCGGCGAGGGCTGGCGCAATGCCGGTGCGCTGGCGGCGCAGATGAACAACGCGCCGGTCTGGGGCGCGGCGCTGATGGACGAATTGTTCGATGTCGTGGTGCTGAGGCTCATCGGGCTTCTGAAGAAGGCGATGCCGGACTGCCCCGATGAAGATATTTTCTGGGGCTATCACTTCGTGACCGGCGCCTTCACGCTCACCCTTGCGCGCACCGGACGCATCGACAAACTCTCAGGCGGCCTTTGCCGGTCTGAAGACCTGGAAGCGGCCAAGGCGCGTATGGCGACCTTCATGGCCGGGGGCTTCATCGCCATCTGCGACGCGCGCGCCGCCGAGCGCAAGGCCGCCGCAAAACCACCGCCGAAACGGCTTAAACCCCCACAGAAGAAAAAATGACCCTTATCGCGGCCGAAGACGCCTCCACGTTCGCGCCGCCGCCTGGCGCATTCCGCAAGACCAAATGGAGCGTCATCTGGCTGCTGACCCTGACATTGTTTTCGGCCCTGACCGTCGGGGGCATGTTTGCGCCGCTGCAGGATGCAGCGAAGGCCGATCTGGGGATTTCGGACCTGCAACTTGGGCTGCTCGCGGGCATGGCTTCCGCCGTTCCGGTGGCGCTGTTGTCGCTGCCGATTGCCTGGATGGTGGACCACAAGACCCGCTCGCGTCTGCTTATATTTCTCGCCTCGCTTTGGGCTTTCGGCACGATTGGGACGGCCTTCGTGCAAGACTTCACCCAGCTCTTCGCCGTGCGCCTAATCGCCGGTGTGGGCGGTGGCTGCGCCTTTCCGGTCGTCGTGTCGCTACTGGCCGATGTTTGCATGCCGGATCGGCGGGGTCGCTCGATGCTGCTCGTTTCCGTCGGCGCCTGGGCCGGGGCGGGCGCCGCATTTGCGATTGGCGGCTCGCTGTTCGGCTATTTCGCGGCCCATCCCGGCGCCGGGCTGATGGGGCTCGCCCCGTGGCGTGAGACTCACCTGCTGGTCGGCATCGGCGCGGTGCTTCTCGTGCTGCCTCTCTTCCTGATGCGAGAGCCACAGCGTTACGAGGTCGGTGAGACGGCGCTCACCTTGCGCGCCAGCATGGCCGGCGTCTGGCGGCGGCGAAAATTTCTGCTGCCGCTCTTTGTCGGCCAGATGTCGGGCGGCATGGCCGAGGGCGCGGCCGCCATCTGGATCGGATCGGTGCTGACCCGTGCCTACGGCCTGCAGCCGGGTGAATTCGGTGGCTGGGTTGGGCTCGTTATCCTCGGCGCGGGAATCGTCGGCTCGATCATCGGCGGCTTCACGGCTGACCTCGGACACAAGACCAGAATCCGCGGCGGCATCCTTCTGCCGGCATTGATCGCGACGGCTCTCACTATACCGGCAAGCGCCTATCCGATCATGCCGACGGTCGGCGGCTTTGCCTGGGTCCTGTTTGCCCTGCTACTGGGCGGCACGATCGTCAACCTCGTCGCATCGGCGGCGATCGCCGTGCTCATCCCCAACGAAGAGCGCGCCATCTGCCTGGCGGGATTGAAGATCATGGGATCGGTGATTGCCGTCGGCCTCGCGCCACCGCTGATCGCTTGGCTCGCAAGCTACGCGGACGGACCGGGCGGAATGGGGCAGGTGCTGACCTGGCTTGGTGTGGTCACAGGCTTCATTTCGCTCGCCGGATTCTGGCTCGCGATGGTCCACGCGCCGCAAAATATCGCCAAAGCGGCGCAGGTCTAAGGAGACGCTGTCAAGTTACGTAACCTAGGTGGGAAATCGCCAGTTTTCGTGGATCAAATTGACCGGAAAACCGCTTGGAAAACACACGCTCGGGTAGTGCCCAAAGTCACCCTGACAGTACCCTCCCATCTAACTCCCCGTTTGAGGGATGTGCTGGTTGAGGGACTCGTTACGATCCGGTTCGATCGCCTGCCGACGGGGCGCCGGTCGTTTGGGAGACAGACATGTTCAAGCGTTTTGCGATCCTGGCGGCTGCCATGCTGGTTTGGGCAGGACCCAGTCTTGCCGTTTCGGTGAGTAGCGTGTCGATGACCAAGCCGGCCGGCAATCGGGCGTGCGACCTTGCAACCGTAGCGGAGATCGAGGCGGCGACCGGGATGGCCTTCATGGGCTATGCCGATGATATGATGGCGCCGGAAGGTGCGTACAGCTGCACGTTCGAGGTGGGCGACGGTGAGCGACGCCATCGACTGGACGTTTGGGGCGAACGTCTTGGCTCGGAAGAGGCTGCGCTGGTCCGGCTCACCGACCTCTTGGCTTATTGGATGGAGCACGGACTCAAGCTGAAGAACCCGCCGGAACAATATGGCGACCTCGCCAAAGCCGGCTACAGGGACTCTGCCGTCGACACCATCGCCTTCACCAAGGGACAGTCTTTCTTCCTCGTTGGCAGCAACGGCGATTACGGCGCCGGCTACGTCAAGCCCGAGGTGGTCTTTGCACTGACGAAGTCCGTCGCGGCGAGGATCAAGTAGAGAGCGCGGCGTTTAAGCCCCTCCGTAACCAAGCCGTAAGACCCGAGCTGATCACTACGGATAGGCTGTCAGCTTAAGCAACTCTGTCGGGAGAATGATCGAGGCGTTGCGCTTGAGACGCGCTGACGTCTCCGCATTTGTGCAACCCTAAGATTGCATCAGCGGTTAACCCTGACAGCACCGTACGGTGCTCCAGCGCGGACTGAGTGGCGGACAGGGCGGGATTCGAACCCGCGAGACGCTATTAACGTCTACACACTTTCCAGGCGTGCGCCTTCAACCGCTCGGCCACCTGTCCGTTGGGGGGTGGGTCCTAGAGCGAGGCGGGGCGTTTGACAAGCCTGCGGCTCGCGCCGGCCGTCTTTCTCCTCGCTTCCGGGGGGATTTGCCCCGCTGGCGCCAAAAGTGACGGCTTAACGCTTTGGCAGGGATCGAATTGCGCGGCGGCCCGGGCCCGGCTAGTTTCCGGCGCTGCTGCCGGAGGTCCGGCAGGTTTAATCGCGGCCGAGCGCCGGTTGGGGAGATACCATGGCCTTTTTCAGGCTGATCGCCGTCATCTTCATCGTCGCCGGCCTTCTGGCGGTCGGCTACGACATCATCTCCTCGCTGCAGGCGGGCCAGGGCTTCCATGCGCTGTCGCTGGAAGGCCTGTGGGGCCTTATCCACCAAGGCTCGCTCGACGGCTACCGTAGCTGGGTGACGACCTCGGTTCCCAATCCCGGCCCCTCCATCAGCGCCGCCATTCTGGGCTTCCCTGCCTTCGCCGTGTTCGGCGTGATCGGCGTGCTGCTGGGTCTGCTGTTCCAGCGCCGGGCCCGTTACGACGACTGACTGGACACGCCGGTGCGGGGCCTGCTGCGCAGCCTTGCCTGGGGTCTCGTCGCGCTCGGCTTCCTCGCGATCGGGGCGGACGCCTATTGGTCGTGGAAGGCCCATGCCTGGGCCTTCCGGCCGATCAGCTTCTATCTCGACCTGATCCATGCCGACTGGGCGACCGACATTCGCGCCGCCGCTGCTCATGTCTCGTCCGGCACGGGGCGGGTCGCAGCGCGTTTCCTGGCCTTTCCGGTCTGGGGGCCCGGCTTCGTGATCGGGTTCGGTCTGGCCTTCCTGACCCAGCCCCGCGGAGACGTTAGGCCGCGTTGACGCCCCGCCGCGGGCGTTGGAGCCTCACACCCTATCTGGTGGAGTCTCCATGACGTTTTATCGCCGTACCAGTCTGGCCTGGTTTGCCCTTTCGCTCATTGCCACCGGCCCGGCGCTGGCCGCCGATTTCACCGTTCCCACGCCCGCAACCCGCGCCGCTGACGCCGGGCTGACCCTGACGGCTCCGCGCGATGTTGCGGAAACCGAGGGCCAGGATATCGCTGCCGATGTCGATGCGGCCTTCGCACTGGCCGACCAGTTCCCGGCCGAGCGCTACGAACTCGCGCCGCTTGCCAAGACCTTCGGCCAGGATGCGCGGGCGGCCTTCACCTGGGTGCGCGACACGATCCGGTTCGATCCCTATGCCGGCCATCTGCGCGATGGCGAGGGCGTACTCGCGGCCTCCGGCGGCAACGCCTATGACCGCGCCTTGCTGCTGAAAGGCCTGCTTGAGGCGATGGGCGTGAAGGCGCGGCTCGCCCATGCCACGCTGGATGACGCGGCCCAGACTAAGCTGAAGGCGGCGGTCTTCGCCCCTCGCGGCGGCGTGCCCGTCCCCTCCGCGCAACCCGTATTCAAGACGGACTTCACCGACCGCCTGCGCGCCCGGGCCGGCCGCGACTTTGCTCTGCTGACGACGGCGCTCGGCTCCGATGCGCTCGCCGCGATGGAAACGACGGTCGGCGTCCCGGCGCTGCCGCTCGCCGATCATCTCTGGGTCCAGGCGGAGATCGACGGCGCCTGGGTCGATCTCGACACCTCGCTCGCCGACGCCGCACCCGGCGATACGCTGGCACCCGCGGATGCCACGCCCGAAGCCATCGATCCGGCCGCTTCCCAGATCGTGACGCTGTCGGTCAGTGCCACGCTGTCGAGCGGTGAACAGAAGCTGCTGACCGCGACCTTGCCGGCGGCCGATGCGGCCAACAGCCAGATCCTGCTCTATTTCGAGCCCAAGAAGGACGGCATCGGCGGCGCGATCGCCGGTGGGGGCGGGTATCTGCCCGTGCTGGTCGTCAATGGCGCGGAGACCAAGGGCGAGCCGATCGCGGCCACCGACAATGGCGGCGCGGTGGGGGGCGCGATCGACGCACTCGGCGGGGGTGGCGACGACGAGGCGGTGCTGCAGGCGATCACGCTGAAGATCGTCACCGAAGCGCCGGGCGAGGCGCCGATCGAAATGACCCGCATTCTCGCCGCCGCCGCGGCGGACGGCGCGATGGCGACCGACGATCACGGCATCGTCGCGATGCGCTGGGTCCATCACGTCATGATTTCCAATGGCGGTCAGTCGCCGCGTGCCTTCGCGATCCTGAAGGCGGCGTCGATGGACTATGCCGTGCGCGCGCTCTCCAGCGAGACGCAGCTCGGCGACCTCACACTGACCGAACTCCTGTGGCCGACGACCAGCGCCAATCTTGCTTTGCCGACGGCGAGCGAGCGGCTGTTCGTCGAGGCGCTCAATACGCCGGGGACGCGCGCCTTTGTCGGACGGCCCCGCGTCTTCATCGCCTCCACCGGCGCGCGGGCGGGCGGCGACGGGACGTTGCAGGGCTTCGACCTCGACCTCGCGCTCGATGGGGTCAGCGTCGTGACCGAAGCGGGCATGGGCGGGGCGGCCGGCCGATTCTGGTACGGCGTGCTCGAAGCGGCGTTGGAAACAGAATACGGCCTGCTCCGGCTCGCCGCGATGATGCCTGACGGCCGCGACGTGCTGGGCGCGAGCCTCGCGATCGACAGCGCGCCGCTCACCGTGATCGGCGCGGGTGTGGAGATCGCCGACGCGCCGCAGACGATGAAGAAGGCGCTCGCCGCCGGAGGCCGCGTCATCGTGGCCGGCGATCCCGCCGCCGCAAAGGTGTGGTGGACGATCCAGCCCGACGGCACCTCGCGCGCGGTGCTCGATCCCTCGTTGGGTGGCCTCACCGGAGGCGGGGGCTATTACCGCGGCGGCTCCTACGTAAATTCCAGCGGCGGCGGCCCGCGCTACATCATCGACAGCGGCGGCAACACGGTCGGCGAAGTCCGCAACGGACGGGACATGATGTATCGGACCGCGCCACGGGCCGGCGGGCGCTGTGGCGGCGGCCAGGAATACATCACGCTGCTCGGCTGCGTTTCGATCCCGGTCGCGGTCGGGATCGGCATCCTCGCCGGCGCGGTGATCGTCGCGAGCTACGGCTCGATCGCCGTGACGATCATCCGGGCGCTCTAGCGATGGGCCGTGAAGCGAAACTGCGCGTCGCCGACGGCAGTCAGAAGGCGGAGGCGCGGGTGCACCTCGATTCCGAGATGCTCACGATCGGGCCGCCCTTCCGCCTGAAGATCGCGCTCACCGAGGTCGCCGCGGTGGCGGTCGCAGAAGATGGCCTCCATCTCGCAAGCAGCGATGCGGCCCTGACCCTGAAGCTGAGCGCGAAGGAGGCGGCCGCCTGGGCGAAGGCGATCCTCAACCCGCCCTCCCTCGCGACCAAGCTCGGTCTCAAAGAGGGGATGAGGATCGCCGTCCTCGGAAAACTGCCGCGGGAAGTCGATGCCGCGTTGGCACCGCATAAGCCCATCAAGGCGAAGCGTGGCGCGCCGATGGATGCGGTATTGACCTTTGTCGCGGTGCCCGCGGGCGTCCCGGTCAAGGAGCTCGCATCGCTTGCTGCCGCCTTGCCTGCCAAATCGGCGGTGTGGCTCATCTACGAAAAAGGCGCCGCCATGACCGGCGACGCCTTGATCTATGCCGCGCGGGCGGCGGGGTTAAAGGACACCAAGGTCGCGAAGATCAGCGAGACCCATACGGGTCTGCGCTTCATCCCCGCGACCTGAGGGTCAGGCGAGCCCGTTCGAGCCGTCGCGCGAGCGGCTGTCGCCAAGCTGCGAGCCGCCGTCGACATCCAGGATCGTGCCGGTGATGTAGCGGCCGGCGTCGCTCGACAGGAACGTCGCGGCATCGCCGATCTCGTCCTTGGTGCCGTAGCGGCGCAGCGGCACGCGGGCCTTGATCGAGGCTTCCGCTTCCGGCGTCGGGGCAAGGCGGAGCATGCCCTCGGTATCGGCGATGGGGCCGGGCGAGATGCCGTTGACCCTGACGCCGTCCGGACCCCATTCCATCGCGAGCACACGAATGAGGTGGTTGATGCCCGCCTTGGCCGCGCAGACATGCGCCTGGAACATCGACGGGTTGACCGCCTGGCCCGCGGTGATCGCGATCAGTGACGCGCCGGGACGGTTCAGGTGCTGGTAGCAGGCCCGGAAGACGTTGAACGTGCCGTTGAGGTCGATGTCCACGACGGTGCGGAAGCCGTTGGCCGACATGCCGAGCGCCGGGGCGACGAAATTCCCCGCCGCACCCGAGATGACGATGTCGAGCTTGCCGAACGTATCGACAGCCTTCTGCAAGGCTTCCTCGACCGACTGATAGATGCGCACGTCGCAGGAGAGGCCGAGCGCGATCTCGGTGCCGCCGATCTCGCGCGCGGCGCCTTCGGCTTTTTCAGGATTGCGGCCGGCGACCGCGACCTTGGCGCCGAGACCCGCGAGGGTCTTGGCGATGCCGAGATTGATGCCGCTGGTGCCGCCCGCGATGAACGCGACCTTGCCGGCGAAGAGGTTGGGCGTGAAAACGCTCATGGGTCCTAGCCCCGCCCGCTGGTCGGGATCTTGTTAAACGGCACGTCTTTGTCGACGCGGATGTCGGCGGGCAGGCCGAGCACGCGCTCGGCGATGATGTTGCGCAGAATCTCGTCCGAGCCGCCCTCGATGCGGGTGGCGGGCGAGCGCAGCAGCATGGCTTGGAAGCGGGCGCCGAAATCGGCGAGATCGGGGTCGTTCAGCGCGCCACCCTGGGCCTGCAGGTCCAGCGCATAAGTCGCGATGTCCTGCATCATGGCGCCGGCGACCAGCTTGCCGATCGAGTTCTCGGGGCCGGGATTCTCGCCCTTCGACACTGCCGAGATGGCGCGCATGCCGGTGTATTTCAGGCCGCTCGTCTTCACTGCCCAGTCGGCTAGCTTGGAGCGCACGGCGCGGTCTTCGATGGCGAGGCCGTCCTCGGTCTGGATGCGGCTGCAGAAATCAAACAGCTCGGAGAAGCCCGTCGACATTGAGCCGCCGATGGTGAGGCGTTCGTTCATCAGCGTGGTCAGCGAGACCTTCCAGCCGTCATTGACCGCGCCGAGGCGCTGGCTGTCGTGGATGCGGACGTCGGTGAAGTAGACCTCGTTGAATTCCGATTGGCCGTTCGCCTGCTTGATCGGACGCACTTCGACGCCAGGCGACTTCATGTCGAGCCAGAACATCGTCATGCCCTTGTGCTTGGGCACGTTGGGATCGGTGCGCGTGATCAGGATGCCGTAGTCGGAGTGCTGGGCGCCGGACGTCCAGATCTTCTGGCCATTGATCACCCAGTCATTGCCATCCTTCTCGGCCTTCGTGCGCAGGCCCGCGAGGTCGGACCCGCCGGCGGGTTCGGAGAAGAGCTGGCACCAGATATTCTCGCCCGAGGCGAGCGGCGGCAAAAGACGGCGCTTCGTCTCCTCGTCGGCGTAGGCCATCACGGTAGGGCCGCACATGCCGTGGCCGATGATGAAGAGGCCCGAGAGCTTGCCGTAGACGCCTTCTTCCTGGCCCCAGATCACGCGCTCGATCGGCGTGGCGCCGCGGCCGCCATATTCCGTCGGCCAGTTGAGGCAGGCCCAGCCGGCCTCGGCCTTCTTCTTCTGCCACGCCTTGGCGGTGGCGATCCCGTCGGTGCGGCTCTTCTGCTTGCCGCCGGCTCCGCCAAAGCCCTGATTGGCGAGGTCTTCGTAGAGTTCGTGCGGCGCGTTAGCCTTGATCCAGTCGCGGGCGACCTGGCGGAACTTGGCTTCTTCGGGTGTGTCGTCGAAGTTCATGGCGTTTCCTTTCAGGCGGCCTTGTTGGATTTGCGCAGGCGGTCGATCAGTTTGTCTTCCCACTGGGAGAGGCTGCCGAGGCCGGAGGCCATGACGTTGGCGCGCTTGTAGAAAAGGTGGCAGTCGAACGCCCAGGTGAAACCCATGCCGCCATGAACCTGCGTGTTGTTTTTCGAACAGTGCTGGTAGGCCTTTGTCGCGCTAACCCGCGCCGCGGCGGCGGCCTCGGGGAGTTCGGCCGAGCCGGTCGAAAGCGCCCAGGCCGCGTAGTAGGCGTTGGAGCGCGCGAGGGTGGCCGAGACGTACATGTCGGCGAGGATATGCTTGATTGCCTGGAACGAGCCGATCGGCCGGCCGAAGGCCATGCGCTCCAGCGCGTAGTCGCGCGCCATTTCCAGCGCGCGGTCGGCGCCGCCGACCTGCTCGAAGGCGGTCAGCACGGCGGCCTTGTCGAAGACCGTGTTGATGAGGCCCCAGCCCTCGCCCTGCGCGCCCAGACGTTCGGCGGGGGCGCCCGAGAAGACGATCTTCGCCTGCGGGCGGGTCGGGTCGATATTGGCGACGGTCTCGCGGGTGACGCCCTTGGCGTTCAGGTCCACGATGAAAAGCGAGATGCCGCGCTCGCCGGCCGCCCCGTCGCGCGCCGCCACGATGGCAATGTCGGCGATCATGCCGTCGGGCACGGGGATCTTGGTGCCGCTCAGCGCCGCGCCGCCGGTGACGGCGATCCTGTCGGGCGTCACGGGGCCGTTGGCTTCAACATAGGCGAAGGTGCCGATCAGTTCGCCCGAGGCGAGCTTCGGCAAATACTTCTGCTTCTGCTCCTCGCTGCCGGCATGGAGGATGAACTCCGCGGCGAGAAGGATCGAGGACGAGAACGGCACGGCGGCAAGCGCGCGGCCGAGTTCTTCCGCGATGATGCAGAGCTCCAGATAACCGCCGCCCGCGCCGCCATATTCTTCCGGCAACCCGGCGCCGAGCACGCCGAGATCGGCGAGGCCCTTCCAGACGCTCTCGTTATAGAGCGCTTCGCCTTCCAGCACCTTGCGCACTTCGGTGGTGGGCGAGGCCTTGGCGAGGAAGCGCCGCAGCTCGTCCTTCAGACTCTTCTGCTCGTCGGAAAAATCAAAGTTCATGACTGTCTCCCGGGTTTTGTGATGGTTTCTTGCCCGCAGTCGTAGGTCGTCGGGCGGCTCGGTTCAACGTGCCGGAACGGTCAAGCCGGATTCTCGCAGGTGCGAGAAGATTGACGATAGGGAAGCCGTGGGAGGAGGGGCCTCAGCCCGTCAGAGAACAGACCCGAGAACCGAGCAAAACGTGTCGATATCCTCGTCGCTGTGGTCGGCGAAGGCGGCACAGCGCATGACGCCCTCGGCGCCGCTGCCTCGATAGTCGGACCGGTGCACGAAAATACCCTGTTCGAAGAGACGCGCCTGCAGCGCCGCCATGCTCTCGCGCGTCCCGAGGCTGAACGCGGCGATGGGGGCGCCGGAGTGTTTCACGTCGAGGCCGAGCTCGCCCAAGCCGGCGACGAGGCGCGCTGAGACGCTACGCAGTCTTTCACGGCGCTCAGGATGCTGGGCCATGTAGCGCAGCGCCGCCGTGGCGACCGCAGCGGAAATCGGCGATCCGACATTCGCGCCGAACAGCGGAGGCCGTTTGCGCGCATTCTGTTCGCGTTGATGCGATAGCGCGATGACCGCGCCGTGTGCGCAGAGCGCCTTGCCGAGAGTGGTTCCGATGATCGCCGAGGGCGCCACATCATCCGACCCGCCGCGACCGCGCGACCCCAAGCTGCCGAACGCATGCGACTCGTCCACGAGCAAACGGCCATCAAACGGCGCCAGCAGCGCAGCGTAGTCCCCAAGCGGTGCGAGACTTCCGGTAGCGCCGAACACGCTGTCGGTCACGACGACAGGCCGTTGCCGGGGCGCCAGGTGTTCCTTCATCTGCCGTTGCAGATCATCCTGGTCGGCATGCGCAAATGTGACGGTCGGCAGGCCGCTGATCTGCGCGGCATGGACCAGACTGAAATGGGCGAGCTCATCGATGAAGATGATATCGACCTCGCCGTGGAGCGCAGCCAATCCCACCATGCCGATCAGATAACCGGTCGAAAAACCGATGGTCGTTTCCGCACCGAGCGCGATGGCGGCCGTCTTTTCCAGCTCTTCGAAGACTTCGTCCCGCGCGCCGTAACTGACCGAGAGGCTGCGTGCAAAGCTGGTCCCGCCATCGATGGCATCGAACGCCGCCTGCCTGATTTCCTGTACGCGGCCGAGCGCCAGATAGCCCGTGCCGCCGAAATTCAGATAGTCGCGCCCATCGACGTTGAGGCGCGCCGAGACCTGTCCGCGCACCGTGCGACCGGCCAGGATATTGTAATTGGCGGCAGGCCGGACCTGCGATGCCGGCACCGTGGTCATGTCGGGTCGTCGCGGACGGCACGCACGATTTCGGTCGTGCCGGCTTCAATGATCCGCAGCGTCTGGGCGCGGCCGTCGGGGCCGTACTCGATCTCCGTTTCGTAAGGCGTGCGATCGTTGAAGAGCCGACCGAACTGATCCATGCGAACGTGGCGCTTGCCACCGCGCATGCCGACAATCTCGCTGTAGAGCTGATTGCCTTCCTGCCAGATATTCAGGAAGGGCGCCTCGACGCCGGTGACGATCCGGTAGCGCCCCATCAACTGCGCACGCCGTGCGTCATCGAATGGCGTCACGATCTTCTTGGGCGGCAGGTAGTCCGGCCAGTCCTGCATCTCGGCGACGGTGTTGATGACTTCCCAATAGAAATTGATGCCGCCGACGCCGTTGGTCAGCACGACCACCCCGTCGCCGCGGTCGAGATAGCACATGGCTTCGGTCTGATAGCCCTGGCACGAGCCGCTGTGTTCAAAGCGCTGGGTTGGACTCTCGCTAAGGATGCGCCAACCCAGCCCCTGATCGTCGGTGCCGTCACGGTCCATCATCTGGCGTGCGAGGTCGTGGCCTAGAATAGCGCCGGGCTTGCCGAGATAGGCGGCACGGCAGGCGATGATGAAGCGGGCATAGTCGGGCGCGGTTGTGAAGATGCCGCCCGCCGCGAGTTGCGCGCACCAAGAATAGCCATCGCCGGCCACGACGGTGCCATCCTCGTTATGGCCGCGCGAGGTCATCGCCATCAGTTCAGGCGGCAACGGATGCACAAAGCTCGAATGCGTCATGCCCAGCGGATCGAAAACGAGTTCCCTGGCAACCTGCGCGAAGCCCTTGCCGGTCGCTTCCTCGATCATCAGCTGGACAATGGTGATGCCGCCGCCGGAATAGCGCGCGCCGCCGCCCGGCACCTTGTTGACGCGAACCGGGGGAGTCCGCGCGGGCGGCCGTCCCTCCAGCGTATCAAATATGGTCGGCGCGGCGGGATTGCCGCCAAAGCCATGCACGCTTGTGCCGGCGCGATGACTGAGAAGGTGGCGCAGCGTCACCGCTTTCTCAGCCGTGAATTCATTGTCCGGGATCTTCCACGCCGTGAGAAAGTCGTTGGCGGGACGGTCGAGGTCGAGCAGGCCTTGCTCCACCAGCCGTAGTGCGACGACGGCGGTGACGGGCTTGCTGATCGATGCGCCGGCGAAGAGCGTATCGGCCTTAACAGGATCGTCCTTGCCGGCTTCCTGCGTGCCGAAGCCATCGGCCCAGGCGATCTTGTCATCCTCGATCACCGCGACCGAGAAGCCTGGGACATGGTGGAAGGCCATTCTCTCAGCGAGCGGACGGCGTTGGTCTTCGCCCTCGACCCGAACGATGGGAAGGACTCCTGCTTCGATCTCGTCGGCGCGAGTGTCTCGCGTCATGATGCGACGGCCTTGCCGGTCTGCACATGTTGCGTGGATGCGATACCCGGGTTCGCCACAGCCGCCCTCTCGATATATACGTCGTATATATTACGGCTGCCGGGAACCCGGTCAATCGCGCGACCGTCGAATTCCGAAAATATTATCAGTGGTCATATCTGCGATGCAGCTCTCGCCCGGGCGCGGCGAGAGCGGCGGCGCGTTGAAGCGCCGCCGGTAGCCAACCCCCGCTAGGCCTTGATGAAGGCGAGGAGGTCCGGGTTGAGCACGTCCGGATGGGTCGAGAGCATGCCGTGCGGCAGGCCTTCATAGCTCTTCAGCGTGCCCTGTTTCAGCAGCTTGGCCGCCAGCGGCGCCGAATCTGCGTAGGGCACGATCTGGTCGTCGAGGCCGTGCGCGACGAGCACCGGCACGGTGATCGCCTGCAGGTCCGCGGTGAAGTCGGTTTCCGAAAACGCCTTGATGCACTCGTAGTGGGCGTTCGCCGCGCCGGCCATGCCCTGGCGCCACCAATTGTCGATGAGCCCCTGCGAGATCTTCGCGCCCGGCCGGTTGAAGCCGTAGAAGGGCCCGGTCGGCAGGTCCTTGTAGAATTGCGAGCGGTCGGCGACGAGCGCGGCGCGCAGGCCGTCGAAGACCGAGATGTCGAGGCCGCCGGGGTTCGACGCCGATTTGACCATGACCGGCGGCACGGCACCCACCAGCACCGCCTTCGCGACGCGGCCGGGCCTGGCGCGCGCGACATAGCGCGCGACTTCGCCGCCGCCGGTCGAGTGGCCGATATGGACTGCGTTCTTGAGATCTAGCTTGTCAGTAAGCGCGGCGATGTCGGCGGCGTAGGTGTCCATCTCGTGGCCGGACGGGCTCTGCGACGAACGGCCGTGGCCGCGGCGGTCATGCGCGATCACCCGGAAGCCGTGCTGCAGGAAGAACAGCATCTGGTTGTCCCAATCATCGGCGCTGAGCGGCCAGCCGTGATGGAAGACGATCGGCTGGGCGTCCTTCGGACCCCAGTCCTTGTAGAAGATCTCGGTGCCGTCCTCGGTCGTGACAAAGCTCATCGTGGACCTCTTGGGTGCGTGGGCTGACTGCGGAACTTGGGTTTCCGCGGCAGGGGGCACCGGAGGCCGCGGCGCGTCAAGGCCGCGCGCGGTGTATTTTTCCCGTCGCCAATCCGCTCTACAATCGTCACATGTCCGCCCTTCCCATCATCGACATGGCGCCGCTGTTCGACGACACGCCGGCGCGGGCCGATGTCGTTGCAGCGATCGAGCGCGCCTGTCGCGACACCGGCTTCTTCTACATCCGCAATCATCGCATCGATGAGGCGGTCATCGCCGGGCTGGACGCGGCGGCGCGGCGCTTCTTTGCCTTGCCGGAAGCCGAGAAGGCGGCGATCGCGATGCGCCATGGCGGGCGCGCCTGGCGGGGCTCGTTTCCCGTCGGCGGCGAACTGACCTCGGGACGGCCCGATCTGAAGGAGGGGCTCTATTTCGGTACGGAACTGCCGCCGGACGATCCGCGCGTTGTCGCCGGTACGCCGCTGCACGGCGCCAATCTGTTTCCGGCCGCGATTCCAGAACTGCGCTCGCTGGTGCTCGCCTTCATCGAGCAGGGTGCGCGGGCGGCCGACATGCTGATGGGCGGGGTCGCGGAGTCGCTGGGGCTGGAGGAAAACTATTTCCGCAAAAACCTGACCGCCGATCCGACGCTGCTGTTCCGCATCTTCCACTACCCCGCGCCCCCGGCGGATGCGGACTCATGGGGCGTCGGCGAACACACCGATTACGGCCTGCTGACATTGCTGGTGCAGGATGACAATGGCGGGCTGCAGGTGAAGAGCCAAGGCGGTTGGATCGAGGCGCCGCCAGTGCCGGGTACGCTGGTCTGCAATATCGGCGACATGCTCGACCGTCTCACGGGCGGCTGGTATCGCTCGACGCCGCACCGCGTGCGCAACGCCTCCGGACGCAGCCGCATCTCGTTTCCGCTGTTCTACGATCCCGGTTTCGATGCCGAGATCGCGCCGCTGCCGGATCGCGCGGCGCTGAGCGACGATGCCGCGACGCGGTGGGATAGAGCCAGCGTCCATGCCTTCGAAGGCACCTATGGCGCGTATCTGCTCGGCAAGGTCGCGAAGGTCTTTCCCGAGCTCACCGCCGCAATCTGACAAGCAAAAGCCCGGCGCATCAGGGGATGCGTCGGGCTTTGATGCCTGGCGAAATGCCGATGACTATTTCGGCTTCGCCTTCTCGGCGGTGTCTTCGATCGCGTTGCCGGTCTTCTTGATGTCGGTGCCGGCGCCCTGGACGGTGTTGCAGGCGCCCAGCGCCAGCGTCCCGAGCAGGCAGGCCAGCGTCAGCGTGCGGTATGCAGTTGAGTTCTTCACGATCGTCTCTCCTCAGAAAACCTGCAGCGATAACGCGCCGAGCAACGTTCGGTTCCGCACATTCGCGCGGCGGTTCACAAAAGCGAACGGCGGAGAGACCAGGTCTCTCCGCCGTTCATTGAAGCGACGAGGGCGTTGGGGGGACAATGAACGCCGCTTCAATTCCTTATGCCGCGACCGTCTGCTGACGCGGTCCGAAGATCTTGTGCCAGATGCGGCCCAGCACCGCCTTGGGCGCCGCCGGGAAGGGCTCGCCCTTCTCATCGCCGCGTACCTGGCGCAGATAGTTTGTCGCCTGGCGCAGCATCGCCGCGTCCTTGTCCGCCTTGTGCTCGCCGTCGAGCTGGCCACCGGCCGGCGCCATGCCCTCGGAGTCCGAGGTCAGGCGCTGCTTGAGGTCGGTTTCCCACTCTTCGAGTAAACGCAGCTTCTGATCCTTGGTGAGTTCGGGATCGTTGAAGACATCGGCCGGCCCCGCGTAATAGGCGGCGGGGTTGGCGGTCACGATGTCGAAATTGTCGGTGTCGGTGTCGTCGGCCATGGTTGACCTCATTCCTTGTTCGCAGTCTTGCCTTTGGCCGACGCCTTGCGCGCGGCCTCAAGTTCGGCGCCTTCTGGGCCGTCGAGCGCGTCGGCGGCCTCTCTGGCCTTCTCCTTGACCGGACCGTGGGCAGCGAATTCGCGCTCCGCGTCCTGGAATTTCTTGGCCGAGATGTAGTCGCCTTCGCCCTGTACCTTGGACTTATCGTTCTGCGTCATCGGTCGCTCCCTTCGAGCTTGCGTGCCAGTGATCAACGCGCTCGGCGCACTTGTGTTCCGTGACAGAAAAACGGCGCCGGTGAAACCGGCGCCGTTTCGCACTAATTTATCTTCTTGGCGAAGACGTCGAGCTGGCGCTCGGCCTCTTCCTTCGCGATGCCGTAACGGGCCTGCAACTTGCCTGCAAGCTGGTCGCGCTTGCCGCTGATTTCGGTCAGGTCATCGTCGGTGAGCTTGCCCCACTGTTCCTTGACCTTGCCGGACATCTGCTTCCAGCCGCCTTCAATGCGATCCCAGTTCATGATGTGTCTCCTGAAGCTTGGGCGGCCTGACCGTCAGGCCGCGCGCTCCGATGAAACACTCGCCTTGGCCTTGCGTTCCCTGCGTTTGGGTTTCTGCGCGGCTTCGCGTGCGGCGGCGGCCTTGAGCGCGGCCTCATGCCGGCTTTTCGCGACGGGGGCGAGAGCGACGGCGATCGGCTCGAGCGCCGGGGTGTAGCGCGAGAAGGTATAGGCGACGATCAGCAGCGGCGTCGAAATGATCGCGGCGGGAATGCCCCACAGCCACACGACGACGGCCAGCGCGACGAACATGGCGACCGGGTTGATCTCGATGCGCCGCGCCATCAGCCAAGGCTGCACGAACTGGGATTCGATCGCGTTGATGAACAGCATGATGGCGGCGCCCGTGAGACCGGCCAACAGCGTCGCCTCGTTGGCGACACCGACCAGGCCGGCGGCCAGGATGGTGCCGGTCGGCCCGATCACCGGGACGTAGTTGGCGAGCCCGAACATCGCGCCCCAAGCGAGCGCATCGGGAACGCCCGCCGCGTAGAACGCCGTCGCGGTGACGACAGCGACGCCGATATTGATGAGCGTCAGGATGAAGAGATAGGCGGCGACGTTGCGGCCGATGTCGCGCACCGCATGGCCCATGCGCAGGCGGCCGCCCGCCGTCTCCGCGCAGAGGATGACGCGGCGGCGCAGGTCGGTGCGCAGCGCAAGCAGAAACAAGGTCAGGAACAGCACATAGATGAACTGGCTGAGGAAATTCGCGCCGCCCGAGAGGATCGGCCCCAGCATGCCGCCGGCGCTGCCCGCCGCTGCGGCATGGGCGTCGGTGCCCTGGATCTTGGCGGAGACGTTCTCGACGATCTCAAGCTGTTCCTTCAGGGGCCTCAGCTTGCGCTCGATCTTGGAGACGAGCTGCGGCGCTTCGGCCAGCCAGTCGGTCACCGACGGCAGGATCAGCACGATCGTCGCGCCGATCGCGACGGCGGCGAGCAGCACCGTAACCGCAGCGGCGAGACCATCCCCGATATAGCGCGAGAAGGCGCGGGCGATGGGTGCGAGCACCAGCGCCAGCACGACGGCATAGGCGGTCGGCAGCAGGATCGCCGAGCCGAAATCGAGGATGAAGATGATGGCCGCGGCGGCGATCACCCAGAGGGCGGCGCGCATCGAGGCCGCGTTGCCCTCTTCGATTTTTGCTGTTGCCACGCCCCGATGCCTCACCTATTTGCGCGGCCGGGTCGCGGTAAAGAACAGCGCGGCCAGCGCGCCACCGAGTCCCAACGACAGCAACGGACGCTTTCCGACAAAGCCGGCCGCCGCGCTCAGCGCACCGGACGTGATGAGGTTGTTCACCAGCGAATTCTGCCGCGCCTGATCGATCTTGTGCTGCGCGATGAGACAGCCAATCAGCACCACGATCAGCGCCGCAAACGCCGTCAGCGCGGCTGCGCCGGCCAGTCCCGTGAGCGGCGCCAGCGCAAGGAACAGCGCCACGCCCAGGAAGGCGAGCAAGACCCACACGGCGCCGACCAGCGCGGCGGCGGCGACAACGGTCATCATGTCGGGTATCCGCCTGTCGGCTTAACGGCGGAGAAAGAAAAGACCGAACAGCGCGCCGACGCCGGCGGCGATCGCCATCATCTTCAGCGGCTGTTCGCGAACGGCATCGCGCGCCTGTTCGATCTGACTATCGGCCCAGTCTTCGACCTGGGGAACCTTGTGGGCGACGCTCTTCAGGCCATCGGCGCCGTAATCGACCACACTGCCGACTCCGCCAGCCGCCGTTTCACCAGCCGAGGCAGCGAACCCCTTGACGTTGTCGCGAACGCGGTCGATGGCCTTTTCGAAGCCGGTTTCGGTGTCGCGCGCCTTGCTCGTCGCCATGTTCGTAACGCCTTGTCCAGAGCGGGCTCCGATCAGCCCCAACGCGCCACTAACGCGCGGTCCACGGCAAAGTTCCCGCGGGCGGCTGCGTTCAATCGACGCCGAGATCGGGAATCTTGCCCGACGTCAGAATGCCGGCAGCGAAGTCCCAGTTCAGGTGATCGCCGATCACCGCCTTCAGATAGGCGGGACGGTCGTGCTTGCGGTCGAGATAGTAGGCATGTTCCCAGACATCGACGACCAACAGCGGCGTCGTACCATTCTCGGTGAGCGGGCTCGCGGCATCGTGGGTCGAGATAACCGCCAGCTTGTCGCCCTGCTGCACCAGCCAGGCCCAGCCGCTGGCAAAGTGATTGGTCCCCTCCGCGATCAGCTTCTCGTTGAATGCGTCGAGCGAGCCGAAATCGGCTTCGATACGCTTTGCGAGATCGCCCGTGGGCTTGCCGGCCTTCGGGCTCAGCGACTGCCAGTAAAAGGCATGATTCCAGGCCTGAGCAGCATTGTTGAAGAGCTTCGCGCTCTCCTTCTTGCCCGCCACCGCACGCACGAGATCGGCCAGCGCCAGATCCTCATGGCCTGTGCCGGCGACCAGCTTGTTGGTCTCGTCGATATATTTCTTGTGATGAAAGTCGTGATGCTCGGTCAGCGTCGCCTCCGAGATCGCCGGCTCAAGTGCCGACGCCTTGAACGGCAGCGGCGGAAGCTTGAACGCGTGGGGTGGGGCGGCTTTCTTGGCGGCGCTCATGGCGGTCTCCGTGACAAAAGAACTGGCCCGCACAGCCTTCTGCGCGGGCCAGTTGCTCATAGTGGTTTAGGCGATCGGCGATCGTCCACGAATCGCGCCAGCCACGAGGCTAACGACGAAGAGAACGAGGAACACGAAGAAGATAACCTGCGCGATCGACACCGAGGCCGACGCAACGCCGCCAAAGCCGAACACGCCGGCGATGATTGCAACGAGAAGAAAGGTGAGAGCCCAACCCAGCATGACATCCTCCATGCGCTTGCGGCTGCCCAGTGCATTGCCGCTCGCAGGATTAAACCGCCGCTTCGATCTTTGGTTCCGCTGTCGCTGCCGCACGCGGCCCCAGCGTCGCGAGCCCGGCGGGAAGGAAGCGCAATGTCGCGGGGTTGGCAACGACGACGATTTCGCCGTCCAGCGTCGCGCGCATCACCCGCCCCGGCGCGCCGATCGAGACGCGCGTCGCATTGAAGCTGACGAGCCGCTTGTCATTGCGCCAATCGGCGCCGATGAGAACGCGCATTGTCGCAACGGCGAGGCCGGCCCAGCCGTTCACGGTAGCCGCAACACATTCGAGGCTCGGCGTCGGATCGTCCGGGTTCCTACCCGCCAGCGCATGGGTCGCATTGCCGGGCGTGACGAGAAGGGCAGGCATCAGACCGCCGACGCCGGTCGGCTCGACGATCCGCACCGTCGGGCGCCCGAGTCCTCTGAGGCCGCGCATCGCATCGGCGCCAAGCCGGCCGAGATCGCGCAGTGTCCGCGTCCGCCGCAAGGTCTCGCGAAAACGCGTCAGGGCGGGGGCCGCCCCGAACATCGCGGCGACCAGGAAAAGCTTTCCATCGACCTCGGCGACATCGAGTGCGATCGGCATAGTCTCGCCCCGGGCCAACGCCTCCAGGGCTGCCTTTAGGTCAAGCTCACCCCAGATGCGCTTGGGCAACAGGTTCATCGTTCCGCCCGGCAGGAAGACAACGGGGCGGCCTTTTTCATGCGCGATCTCGGCGGCCGCGCGGCACGTGCCGTCGCCGCCGATGACGGCGACAAGTGCGGCATCGCTCTGGAACGCTCGCTCCAGCGCGGTTCTCACATCGGCGGGCTGGACGATCTGCAGCCGGCGAAGCTGATCGCCGAGAGTCTCGACCACCAGCGCTTCCAGTCCGTCCCGGCCGAGGCGCGACGCGGTCCCGGACAGCGCGTTGGCGACGATCTCGATGCCGCTCACGACGGTGCGCCCGCGCCGACGCCGGCCACCCCCATCTCGGTGAAGGCGGCGGGGATCGCCTGCGGCAGGAAGGGCTTGCCGAGATAGCGCAGCCGCACATCGCCCGGCGAGAACGGCCGCGCGGTGCGTTCGTAGCCCGTCGAGACGACAATGGCGCAGAGCGGCTGGCGGTCGCGCAACGCACGCGCCCACAGATCGCCGCGGCCGTCGGGCAGGCCGATATCGATCAGACAGGCATCGATCGCCGGTCCTTCCGCCAGCGCCTTGTCGGCCTCTTTCAGGTTGCCGGCGACCGCGACGACGTAACCCGCGCGCTCCAGTTCGTCCGCGGCCGAGAGGGCCAGCAGCGCCTCGTCCTCGACGACCAGCACGCGCGGGCGGCGGTCGGCCGGGGTCGGGGCAGGCGCTGTCGCCGTCCAGGGCAGCAGGAGGCGAATGGAGGTGCCGCCGTCGAGCGGGCTGTTCAACTGCACGTCGCCGCCGGACTGCTTGATGAAGCCATAGACCTGGGCGAGGCCAAGTCCGGTGCCCTTGCCGTCGGGCTTGGTCGTGAAGAACGGTTCGAAGACGCGCTTGCGGACATCTTCCGAAATGCCCGGCCCGTTATCGGAGACGGTGATCTCCACCCGCCCGGCGGTCTCCAGCAGGCGCGTGACGATCCGCACCACGCCGCCGTCCGGCATCGCGTCGCGCGCATTGGCGACGAGGTTGAGCAGCGCGTTCTCAAGTTCGGTGACGTCGATCGTGACTTCGCAGGGGCCGGCGGCGGGGACGATCTCCAGCTGGACGTCGTCGCCCGCCGTGCGGCGCAGAATGTCCGCAATTTCGGCGATGGCGAGATTGGCGTCGACCGAACGCGGCTCAAGCGGCTGCTGGCGCGCGAAGGCGAGCAGGCGGCGCACCAGGCCGCTCGCCTTCATCGCGCTGGTCTTCACGGTGGCCAGTTCCTGGGCCGAGCGCGCCGGATCGCTCGCCGCATGGCGCGATGCGAGATCCGCGCCCGCAAGGATCGCGGCGAGGAAATTGTTGAAGTCGTGCGCGATGCCGCCGGTGAGCTGGCCCAGCGCATCCAGCCGCTTGGCGCGCATGGCCAGCGTCTCGGCTTCGATCCGCCGATCGGCTTCGCGCTGCAGCTCGGCAATCGCGTTGGTGAGCTCGGTGGTGCGTTCGGCGACCAGGCGTTCCAGCTCGGCGCGGTCGCGTGTCAGCATGTCGCGCACGTCGGCGATCACGGTGATGTCGGTGCACGACCCGAACCACTGCGCGATGCGGCCTCCCGCGCCACGCACCGCGCGCGCCCGCACCAGGAAGGGCCGGTACAACCCGTCGAAGCGGCGAATCCGGATCTCGACCTCGAACGGAGCGCCCGTGCGCACCGATTGCGACCAGGCCTCGACCATCATGGCCTGGTCGTCGGGATGGGCGGAGTCGCGCCAGCCTTCGTCTTCCGGCGTGCCGGGGTTCATGGCGGTATAGGCGAACCACCGGTCGTTCAGCCAGGTCAGGCGGCCCGTCGCGTCCGCCATCCAGGCGAGCTGCGGCAGCGCATTGGTCATGCCCTGCAGCAATTGCAGCTGAGAGCGTTCGCGTTCCGCATTCTCGCGCTCGCCGGTGATGTCTCGCACGATGCCGATGACCCGCACCGGGCGCCCCTGCGCATTGCGGGTGAGCCGGCCCTGCGATAGCATGCGGCGCCCTTCGGCGGGGCCGGTCGCGACGCGATATTCAAAGGACAACTCGCCGGTCGTCATGGCGCCCCCCAGTGCGGCCTCGCCGGCACGGATCGAGTCCTTGTCGAACAGCGCGACCAGGGTGTCGATCGCCGGGTCGGTGTCGGGCGGCAAGCCATGCATTTCAGCCGCCAGCGACGACCAGCTCCCGGCGCGGTTGACGAGATCGTAGTCCCAGGTGCCGAGCGCGGCCGCCTCGATGGCCAGCCTGAAATGCTCCTCGCGAAACTGCAGCGCCTGCTCCCAACGGCGTCGTTCGGTGATCTCGACGCGCGTGATGCCGACCAGCGCAATCGCCCCGGAGGCGTCGAGGATGGGAAATGCCGAGGCGAGCAGCGAGCGGCGCTGGCCGGGCGCCGCGGAATCGCTCCACGAGACCTCATCGTTCTCGGTCGCTTCCTTGCGCGACAGCACGGCATCGACCAGCCGCGCGATCTGCTCGCCGATCGGCGTCGTGGAATCGCGCATGTTGCGGCCGACGACCTTGGCGGCGTCTGGCGGCCCGGCGCGGCGGAACGCGTCGTTGAGCATGACATAGTCGCCGGCGGGATTGATGACGGCGAACCCGGCAGGCGTGTTCTCGACCAGCGCGTTCGATAGCCGCTCGGCATCGGCACGGGCCGCCTGCGCGGCGCGTTCACGGCCGAGCGCCTTGTGATGGCCCGCGATGGAGATGCGGAAGACGTGCACGACCGCCACCACCGCGCCGGCGCAGAGGACGAACAGGGTGAGCCCGATGGCGTCGGACGCGTTGTCGATCCGGATCGACCAGCGCGGCGCCATGAAGGCGAAGCGCGAAATGAAGGTTGCCAGCACCAGCGACATGCCGCCGGCCTTGAGCCCGCCGGCAAGTGTCGCGAGCAGGATCGCGGGGAAGTAGAAAACGAACGGCACGCCCGTGACGAACGGATCGACCGCCGCCCGCAGCGCGGTCGCCACGCCGATGCAGATGACCGTCGCGAGAATGCTCTTCGTCAGCGGCGTCACCGGCAGCGTCTCGCCGTCGCGCAGCAGATCCTTGGAGAAGAGCCAGCGGAAATAGGAGAGCGAGTCGGTGCTCACGCGCCGCCCTCCGCGTCCTGCGGCAGCGGGAAATCGACGGCGATCACCGCCGCCCCAGGCGCCGGCGTCATGGTCAGCGTGCCGGCCAATTGCTGGCTGAAGGCGCGCAGCAGGCGGAGGCCGGTCCCGGCCGTCACCGTGGCTGGGTCGAAGCCGGTGCCGTTATCTTCGACGCTCAGCGTCGCGCGGCGGTCCGCAGTCTTCAGGCGAATGGTGATCCGGCCACGAGCGCCCGCCTGGAAGGCATGGCGGAAGGCGTTGGTCACGGCCTCGACGATGAAGAGGGTCAGCGGGATCGCCGTGTCGGTCGGCAGCCGCAATTCGTCGATCTCGTTGATGAGCTCGACACCGCGCGTCCGGCTGCCCATCGCCTGACGCAGATTGGCGGCGAGTTCGCCGATCAGATAGCGCATGTCGACGACGCTCTGCTCTTCCATGTCGAGCAGCAGGCGATGGACGAGCGCCAGCGCGCCGATCCGCGTCCGGGCCTGTTCCAGCGGCGCGCGCGCGTCGGGGTCGGTCAGCCGCCCGGCCTGGAGGCTCAGCAGGCTGACGACGATCTGCAGATTGTTCTTCACGCGGTGATGCACCTCGCGCACCAGCAGCGCCTTCTGCGTCAGGGCGTCATGCAGGCGGCGATCGCGGTCGCGGGCATGGTCGGCCATGGTGTGCAGGGCATTGCCCAGCGCCGCGATTTCCGCGGGCGCGCGGTCGAGCGACGGCGAGCGCGCCTCGAAGCGGCCTTCGGCATATTCGCCCGCCAGGGTCTGCATGCCCGAGATGTAGCGGATGACCCAGCGATGGGCGGCGAGCCAGATCGCCAGCGAGGCCAGCAGGATCGCAATGATCGGCAGCGCGACATCGGTGCCGACCTGCCACAGCGTCGTGGAGAAGAGCTGGTCGTCCGGCATCGCGAAGGCGACGAAGATGGTCTCGCCCACCAGCGGCGCCGTCGCATAGGACCATTGCGACCCGCCGGCATCGGTCGCCGTCGCGACGGCGGTGCCGTCGGTCGTTGCGGGCGCGGCGAAAATGGGGAGGCTGGGCGAGGCCGACGCCGCGATGACCGCGCCGGTCGAGTCGAGCAGAGCGACGACGGCGCCGTCGCTGAGATGGCGCAGCTTCAGCGCCTGGTCGAGCCAGCCGAGATCGATCGCCACCGTCATCGCCCCGTCCGGCGCGCCGGTAGCGTTGGCGGCGGGGACGATTCCGGCGATCACCCGGCGCTTCGACACGCCGCCATAGATCGGGCCCGTCACCGAGAACGGCTTGGCGGGGTCGCGGCCCTGCCACCACGGCTCGCCCGCGACCGAGCGATAATCGGTCGTCGGCAGGGCCGAACAGCGGATCGCCCCATCCGGGCCGATACGGGCGACATTGGCGAAGAAGGGCAGTCCGATCAGCGTGTTCTGCAAGGCGAGCTCGCAGCCTGGTGCGGCATCGCGCACGTCGGGCTGCACGGCGAGCGTCTGCAGTACATGCTCGGCGATGCGGAAGACGTTCAGCTCCTCGCTTGAGGTCGCCTGCACGCTTTCCACCAGACGAATACGGGCGACCTCGCGATCGCGCTCGACCCGGCCATAGGCCTGCACAAAACTCAGCACGCAGACCGGCAGCAATGCTGCCGCCACCGCCACCAGAAAGAGGGCGCTGATCGAGCGGTGGGAAGAGGGGGGCACGTCGGTCCCGGGCCCGCCGCTAGCTATCTTCGGCGGTAAGCCGGTCGAGTTCATCAAGGATCACATGGGTCGCGTCCTCGCCCGAACCCCGAGCCGCGCCGTCCTCGCCGCGGGCATTCATGAGTGCTTCGAGCGCCCGGCGGCCGCGCGCGACACGGCTCTTGATCGTGCCAACCGCACAGCCGGCGATCGCCGCTGCTTCCTCATAGGCAAAGCCGCCGGCGCCGACCAGGACCAGCGCCTCGCGCTGCTCCAGCGGCAGCGCCTGGAGGCCGCGCGCCAGGTCGGCGAGCTCCAGATTGCCCGGCTGCTCCGGGGGGGTGACCAGCAGGCGGTCGGCGGCATCGGGATCCCATACCGCAACGCGTGCCTGCTTGCGCTGCAACGAGAAGTAGTGGTGGCGCAGGATGGTGAAGATCCACGCCTTGAAGTTCGTGTCGGGAATATAGGATTTGCGGGCGGCCCACGCCTTCATCAGCGCTTCCTGTGCCAGATCGTCGGCAAGTTCGGGACGGCCGCAGAGGCCGCGAGCGAAGGCGCGAAGCGCGGGGATGACCTCGACCAGCAAGGTCTTGAAGCCCTCTTCGCCACGCTCGCTCGTCTCAGGCGATTTTGCCGACGCGCTCAAGACGCACCGCCCTTGTCGCCGGGTTTTTCGGCCCGCGCCTTGTCTATCTGATTGAGAAGGTTCATGAATTCGTCGGGAACGGGCTCGCTCGCGACGTCGTCATAGAGCCTGCGCAGGCCGTCCACGATGGGGTCGCCCCCGTCGCGCTGCTTGTTCAGAGAATCCTTGCCAACCACGTGCGCATACTCCAATCCGGATGAACGCCCGGACTTTAAGCCTGCGAGCGGTCGTTTAGGCCGAGGGAAAACGCCGGATGTGAAAAAGAGTTCCTCCGCCACGGAACGTTTTTTCAAACCGCACGTTTGACCTCAAACCTCTGGGGACGATGCTATGTCGGTTGCTGCCAATTTCGGACCTTTCCTGCCTTATCTGCGGCGTTACGCCCGGGCATTGACCGGCTCACAGAAAAGCGGCGACTCCTTCGTCCGGGCCGCGCTGGAAGCCGTGCTGGCCGCCCCGGACCAGATTTCCGCCGAACATCCCCCGCGGGTCGAGCTCTATCGCATCTTCCACGCCGTCTGGAGCCCGACGGCCGCCCATGTCGACGTCTCGCAGACCGGCGGCGACGGGGAGGGCGGCGTGCTGCAGCTCCTGACCGCCGGCGCCCGCGAGGCCCTCCTGCTGACCGCCGTGGAAGGTTTCTCGCTGGAGGAAACCGCGACGATCCTCGGCCGCCCCGAAGCCGACGTACAGCGCGAGATCGATGCGGCCCGCAAGTCGATCATGGAAGAGCTGCGCTGCGCGGTGATGATCATCGAGGATGAGTCGATCATCGCCATGCATCTGCAGTCGATCGTCGAGGACCTTGGCCACCGCGTTACCGGTATCGCGACGACGCGCACGGAGGCTGCGGGGCTGGCCCGCCGCACCGCGCCGGACCTCGTCCTCGCCGACATTCGCCTCGCCGATGGGTCGTCGGGCATCGACGCCGTGAAGGACCTGCTGGTCGACTTCGACGTTCCCGTCATCTTCATCACGGCCTATCCCGAGCGTCTCCTCACCGGCGAGCGCCCCGAGCCGACCTATCTGGTGACCAAGCCCTTCCTGCCCGAGACCGTCACCGCGACGATCGGCCAGGCGCTGCTGTTCCACCGCGAGCGGGCGACCAAGACCGCGGCTTAGGCACAGACGTCAAACCGTTACGCGTGATGAACCCCGGAGCCTAAGGCTTCGGGGTTTTCCGTATTGGCAGCATCGCAAGCGCATTGCCCGTCGCATGGCCGAAGGTTGTGTTGTCGAAGATGCACCACACCGATCTGCCGCGCGCCAGGTGGGCGCGCAGCTGGTTCCGCAGCTTCACAAGCCGGCTTGCTTCATAGTCCGACCGATAGATCTCCGGCGAGCCGTGCATCCGGACGTAGACCAGATCCGCGGCGCCGCCCGGTTGATCTGCGCCGGGTGCAATGGCGGGGTCGGCGGCGACGCGGGCGACGCCCAGCTTGTGCAGCGCGGCATCCGCCTTCCCGTCGAACCAGCTGGCGTGGCGAGGCTCGCAGACCAGCGATACGGCGACCTGCTTGCGCACTGCCTTGAAGAAAGCGTGGACCAAGGTCGGGTCGAAGATAAGGCTGGGCGGCAACTGAACGAGGACCGCGCCGAGCTTCGGCCCGAGCCCTGCCACCTCGCCGGCGAAGCGCTCAAGCTCGGTTCGGCAATCCTGCAGCCGTCGCTCATGCGTGATGAGCTTGGGCAGCTTCACGGAAAACCGGAAATCGTTGGGGACAGCCGCGGCCCAGCGCTCGTAGGTCGCAGGACGATGCGGGCGATAGAAGGAGGTGTTGATCTCCACGGCGGGCAGCAGGGTCGCATAGCGCTGGAGCAAGGAGGTGCCTGGACCGAAGTGGTCGCGGACGTCCTTGGGCAGGCTCCAGCCCGCCGTGCCGGCCAGCAAGGGGCGAGGTTTACTCATACGCCGTCAACGCGCAGCTGCGATTTGCGCTGCGGGCCGATGGCGTCGTAGGACACCGCCCGTGTCCGATGCGATCAATCTGAGCGAACCCGGCGTCGCCGAGGAAGAGGCCGAGGCGGCGTATGACGCCTTCGTCCTGAAACACCTGCCCCGCAACTACGCGGCGCATTATGTCCACGGCATGCTGGGCATGACGGGCTTCCGCCTGTTCAACGCGCCGACCTTCATGCCCGCCTATCTCCACATGATCTCCGGCGGCTCGAACGCAATTGTGGGCTTGGGACAAGCGCTGGCGCAGCTCGGCGGTGTCTTCTCCCCGATCATCGGCGCCGCCCATATCGAGCACCGCAAGCGCGTGCTGCCCGTCGCGGTCGTGATGGGCGTCTCGATGCGGGTGCAGATCCTGGGCATCGCGCTCGCCGGCTTCGTCCTCACCGGCGTGCCCCTGCTGGCAACGGTGCTGCTCTTCCTCTTCCTCTTCGGCATCTTCTCGGGCGCCCAGGCCGTCGCCTTCCAGCTGCTGCTCGCCAAGGTCATCCCGACCGCGCGGCGCGGCCGGCTTCAGGCGATCCGCAATGTCACCGGCGGAGCGATCGCGGCCGGCCTTTCCTGGATCGCCGGGCACTACCTCATTGAGAACGATGTGCTCGGCAACGGCTACGGCGTCACCTTCCTGCTCGCCTTCGGCCTCACCAGCCTCGGCCTGACCGCATTGCGCATGTTGATGACGGAGCCCGAACCGCCCCGCGTCCGGCCGAAGACGCCGTTCTTCACGCGGATCAAGGATTTCCCCGCCTTGCTGCGCGAGGATCGCGGCTTCCTCTATTTCATGATCGCCCAGACCTGCGCCGTCACCGGCCGGATCGCGGCGCCGTTCTATATTCTCTACACCCAGGAGACGATCGAGCTCACCGGCGTCAATCTCGGCTATCTCTCGCTCGCCTATCTCGGTGCGGACGTCGCAACCAATCTCGCTTGGGGCTGGCTCGGCGACCGGTTCGGCTTCCGCTCGGTCTTTATCGGCGCGATGGCGCTGTGGATCGGCGCGACCGGCCTGCTGATGGGCGCCGATACGCTGACCCTCATCATCCCCGCGTTTTTCGGCCTTGGCGCCGCCGCCTCAGGCTTCCAGATGGCGACCCAGACCATGGTGCTGGAATTCGGCGCCCGCGAGGATGTCGCAATGCGCCTCGCGCTCTCCGGCACCGCCCAAGGCCTCATGTCGACCATCGGCCCGCTCGCCGGCGGCGTGATCGCGGCCGCGGCGGGGTATTTGACCCTCTTCGGCGTCTCCATCGCCTTCGAGGCCATCGCGCTGATCCTGCTGCTGACCGTGGTGGAGGAGCCCCGCTGGCGGAAGGCCAAGTCGGGCCTCTAGGAACTCTGCGGCGTTCTCTGCGTTTGCCGACTCTCGTATTTCACTCGGGAGCGACAGGCATGGCCGAACGGGCGAGTTGGAGCGGCTATCTGAAACTGTCGCTGGTCTCATGCGCGATTTCGCTGTTTCCCGCGACAACTGCGGCGGAGCGCATCCGCTTCCACATCGTCAATCGCGACACCGGCAACCGGGTGAAGCGCCAGTTCGTCGATTCCGATACCGACGAGGTCGTCGAGAGCGACGAGCAGGTGAAGGGTTTCGAGGTCGGCAAGGGCGAATACGTCTATATCGAAGACGACGAGATCGACGATATCCGCATCGAAAGCTCGCACACCATCGACATCGAACGCTTCGTGCCGCGCGCGGAGGTGAACTCGCGCTTCCTCGACAATCCCTATTACGTCGCGCCGGAAGACAAGGTGGCGCAGGAGGCCTTCGCGGTCATCCGCACCGCGATGGAAAAGGAGGGCAAGGCCGGGATCGGCCGCATCGTCATGGCGCGGCGCGAGCGCATGGTTTTGCTGGAGCCGCTGGGCAAGGGCCTCCTCGCAACGACGCTGCGCTATCCCTATGAGATGCGCGACGAGGACGCCTATTTCGACGGTATCGCCAAGGTAAAGGTCGACAGCGAAATGCTCGACCTCGCCCAGCACATCATCGCCAAGAAGGAAGGGCCGTTCGAGCCGGGCAAGTTCGAGGACCGCTACGAGATCGCGCTGGAAGCGCTGGTGAAGTCGAAACAGACCGGCAAGCCGCCCAAGACCACAGCGCCGGCGCCCAAGCCTTCCAACGTCATCAATCTCATGGATGCGCTGCGCAAGAGCATCAAGGCGGAGAAAGGTGGGGCAACAAAGACGGCGGCGCACGCGAGCCGCGCCAAGCCGGCCGCCAAACCGAAGAAGCGCACGGCGGCGCGCCGGCCGGCGGCGAAGAAGCGGGCGGCGGGTTAGGCCATGGCGGCGCGCAAGTCGAGCGGACGCCGCGACGGCACGCTCGCCGAATATAATGCGCGCCGCGACTTCAAGGCGACCGCCGAGCCGCGCGGCGTCAAGGCGAAGGTAAAGGGCGACCGCTTCGTCGTGCAGAAACACGACGCGACGCGGCTCCATTTCGACCTCCGCCTCGAACATGACGGTGTGCTGAAGAGCTGGGCCGTGACGCGCGGCCCCAGCATGGTGCCGGGCGAAAAGCGCCTCGCGGTGCAGACCGAGGACCACCCGCTCAAATATCTCGACTTCGAAGGCGTCATCCCCAAGGGCGAGTACGGCGCCGGCACGATGATCGTGTGGGACCAGGGCCGCTGGGCCGCCCAGCATGACGCCGCCAAGGGCTTCAAGAAGGGCCACCTCGATTTCGTGCTGGCTGGCAAGCGGTTGAAGGGCAGCTTCCATCTGGTGCGCATGCGCCGCAAGGCGAAGGAGAAGCGCGACAACTGGCTGCTGATCAAAAGCGACGACGAATTCGCCATGGCGCCGAAAGGCAAGGCGCTGGTCGAGCGTGAGACCGGCTCGATCCTCTCCGATCGCACCAATGCCGATCTTGAAAAGGCCGGCGTGATGCGCGCCGATCATGCCGCGCGCCGCAAGGTCGCCAAGGCGCGCCAAGCGCCGACGCCGAAAGTCACGGGCGGCCGCAAGGCGATCCTGCCGCCGTTCGTCGAACCGCAACTCGCGACTCTGGTCGCTGAGGCGCCGCAGGGCGATGCCTGGCTGCACGAGATCAAATATGACGGCTATCGCATCCAGGCCCGCATCGATGGTGCGGACATCAAACTGCTGACCCGCAAGGGGCTCGACTGGACGAAGACCTTTCAGCCCGTCGCACGCGCGCTCGCGGCGCTGAAGTTGCCCTCGGCGCTGCTGGACGGCGAGATCGTCGTGGAGGACGAGAGCGGCCGCTCAGACTTCTCCGCGCTGCAGGCGGCGCTGAAGTCCGACAAGGCCGGCACCTTCGTCTATCGCGTCTTCGATCTTCTCTATGCCGATGGCCGCGATCTGCGCGCGCTGCCGCTGACGGAGCGCAAGACGCTGCTTGAAAAACTCCTGTCCGCCGCGCCAGGAGACGGTGCCGTGCGCTTCAGCGAGCATATCGAAGCCGACGGCGACGCGATGGTTCGCCACGTCTGCCGCCTCGGGCTTGAGGGCGTCATTTCCAAGCGGGCCGACGCGCCGTATCGCTCAGGCCGCGAGCGGAGCTGGGTGAAGACCAAATGCTCCGACCGGCAGGAACTGGTGATCGCGGGCTATATGCCCTCGAGCGTCGCCAAAGGCGCGGTCGGCTCGCTTATCATGGGCGTGCAGGAGAAAGGCGGCCTCGTCCATGTCGGGCGGGTCGGCACCGGCTATACCGCCACCGTCGCCCGCGCGCTCGCGAAGAAACTGAAGCCGCTGGAGGTGAACGATCCACCCTTCGCCGCGAAGCTCCCCCGCGCGGCCGCCAAGGGCGCGCGCTGGGTGCGGCCCGACCTTGTGGCGGAGGTCGAGTTCCGCGGCTTCACTGGCGATGGCATGGTGCGGCAGGCGGCCTTCAAGGGCCTGCGCGAGGACAAGGACGCGGCGGACGTGGTGCGCGAACGGCCCAAGGCGACGTCGATCGTCAAAGCCAAGGCGGCGGCGAAGGCGCCCGTTGCCGGCAAGATCTACAAGCTCACCCACCCCGACCGCGTCTACTGGCCGGACACCGGCCTCACCAAGCAGGGGCTCGCCGAATATTACGACGCCATCGCCGACCGTATCCTGCCGCATATCGCGGGCCGGCCGCTGTCGCTGGTGCGCTGTCCCGGCGGGATTACGGAGCAGTGCTTCTTCCAGAAACATGGCTGGGACGGCATGCCCGCCGCGATCCACCGCGTCACCAAGGGCGGCGACGAGCATGTCTGGATCGAGGATCGCGCGGGGCTGTTGGCCTTGGTCCAGTCCGGGGCGCTGGAAATTCATGTCTGGGGCGCGACGCTGGCGAAGCTCGAAACGCCCGACCGTATCGTCTTCGATCTCGATCCTGCCGAAGATGTCACTTGGGAACGCGTGATCGAGGGCGCGCTCGAGGTGCGCAAGCGGTTAAAGAAGACGGGACTGACAAGCTTTGTGAAGACCAGCGGCGGCAAGGGGCTGCATGTCGTCGCGCCGCTAACCCCGCGCAAGGGGTGGGACAAGGTCAAGGACTTCACCCGCGCCGTCGCCGACGCCATGGCAAAGGACGAGCCGGACCGCTACGTCTCGAACATGTCCAAGAAGCTGCGCAAGGGGCGCATCTTCATCGACTATCTCCGCAATGGCCGCGCGCAGACCTCGGTCGCGACGTTCTCCACGCGTGCCCGTCCCGGCGCGGCGGTCGCGACGCCCATCGCCTGGAGCGAACTTGGGCCTGACCTCACGCCTGCGCGCTTTACCGTGGAAAATCTGGGGGCGCGGCTCGATCACCTGAAGCGCGATCCCTGGGCCGGCTTTTTCAGGCTGAAGCAGACTTTCAACGCCAAAGGCGTTTAAGGCCGGAAGGGCGACATGCGCGCCATGGTAGCCGCGACTGCCGATTAATCATCATCTTCGCCCGGCGCGGCCCGGTTGCGAATGTAGACACTGATTATATTACTGCGCGGCGGCCAAAGTTCTTGACATCTTGTCAGCTGTCGCCTGAATAAGCATTGCTTACATAATCGGGCCTGGCCGCGTCTCGCGGGCCAGGCGGATAAGGCGGGTATGGCCGCCTGAGGAGAGTGTTGTGGATACCATCCAGGCCGGTCAGGCCGGAGCAGGTCTGGCCGCTGATCGCCGTAATGTCCCGGCCTATCCGGATATGCAGTCGAACTCGGCGCGGCTCTACGACCGCGCGGTGAAGGTCCTGCCCGGCGGCAATTCCCGGCACACCGTGTTTTTCCCGCCTTATCCCGTTTACGCGGTGCGCGGGGCGGGCAGCCGCGTGTGGGACGCCGACGGCGTCGAACGCACCGACTTCATCAACAACTATTCCTCGCTGATTCACGGCCACAACCATCCCGCCATCGTCGGGGCGGTCGTGCGCCAGGCGAAGACGCTGTTGTCGGTGTCGCTGCCGACCGAGGCCGAGATTCGCCTCGCGGAGCTTGTGACCGAGCGGCTGCCCTGTGTCGAGCAGGTGCGGTTCTGCAATTCCGGCTCGGAAGGCGTGCTGTTCGCGATCAAGGCGGCGCGCGCCTATACCGGCCGCTCCAAGATCGCGATGATCGAAGGCGCCTATCACGGCTCGTCCGAAACGGCGGTGGTCAGCACCGGCCCCGGCCCCGATGCCTGGGGCGATGCGGCGAACCCCAATGCGGTGAACGGTCCGGGCAACGGCGACAGCGTGACCCGGGACGTCGTCGTCCTGCCGCTGAATGATGTCGAGAACGCCCGTCGCATCATCCGCGCCCATGCCGCCGATCTCGCCGGCGTCGTGATCGACGCGATGCCCAGCGCCATCGGCTTCCTGCCCGTCGCCGCCGATTTCCTGACGATGATCCGCGAGGAACTGGACGCCTGCGGCGGTCTGCTGGTCTTCGACGAGGTCTACAGCCTGCGCCTGGGCTTCAACGGCGCGCAGGGCGCGCTCGGCGTGAGGGTCGACATCACCGCGCTCGGCAAGATCATCGGCGGCGGCCTGCCGATCGGCGCGGTCGGCGGCCCCGCGCACATCATGTCCGCGCTGTTCGATCCGCGCGAGGCGGGGGGCGCCAGGCTCGCCCATGGCGGCACGTTCAACGCGAATCCCATGACCATGGCGGCCGGTGCCGCGGCGATGGAACTGTTCGACAGAGCGGCGTTCGACCGGGTGTCGGCGCTGGGCGACCGGCTGCGCGCGGGCTTCACCGAAGCGCTGAAGATTTCAGGCAAGCCCGGCCGCGTGACCGGCACCGCCTCGCTCTGCCGTCTCGGCCACTCCGACGCGCCGCTCGCCAGCTACCGCGATCTCTACCAGATCAGGCAGGACGGCAAGACGCCGGCGCGGACGGAGAACTTCTTCCGTCACATGCTGAACCGCGGCGTGCTGATCGGCGCGCCGGGGCTCTTCATCCTGTCGACGGCGATGACCGAGGCCGATATCGATGCGACAATTGAGAAGGCGCTGGAGGGCCTGCGCCTGATATAAGGTCCCGGCGATGGGCTGAGCGAATCGGAACTAGGGCTGACATGGCTGAAGGCAAGAAGCAGAGTCCGGGAAAGGCGGCGACGCCCGCCCCTTACCACCGCGGCAATGTCGCGGAGGATCTGCTGAAAGCGGCCTCCAAATTGCTCGAGACCGAGCAGTTCGAAGACATTTCAGCGCGCCGGCTGTGCCGCGAAATCGGCGTCACGTCGGCAAATTTCTACAACCACTTCCCCAGCTTCAACCACCTCATGAACGCGCTCGCCGCCAAGGGGTTCGAGAAGCGCACGGCGCAGAACCTGCGGGTGCTCAGCCTGGGCCTGACGCGGGAAGAAACCCTTATCCAGCTCGCCCACAACATGGTCGAGTTTGCGATCGAGCACAGCCAGCTCTTCCGCATCATGTTCGGCCAGATCCAGGACGTGACGGAGCAGACCGAGCGTTCCGACAAGGCGAATGGATCGTTCGCGATCCTCGTCCGCGCCGTCTATGGCGCGGATATCTTCCGCCCCGACGACGTCGCCTGGTCGCACGAACACTGCCTGCACGCCTACAGCTTCTTCTCGTTCACCTACGGCCTCGCGCGGCTCGTCTCCATGGGGCAGTTCGAGTTCCCGTCGGGCACGAAGGCGGAGCGGCGCAAGTTCGTCGAGGATGCGACCCGCGGGTTCATTCGCGGCCTGCCGGCTTTGCAGGGCGAAGCCGCCGACGCGGATCCGAAGCGCGCCCGCAAATCGTCCGGACCCGGCGTGGTCATCTCGATCGACGCTGCGCGCCCCCCCAGCCGCGCCCGCTAGGGCGATCGCATTTTCCCGGCCTTGTTGCATTTGTCACACGCAATGCAGGCATTCGCGGGCCGCTTTTGAAAGTAAGCACTGTTGACATTGGGTTTGCGATACCTCCCAATGTGAATGACAGTAACATTACAATTCGGAGCGTCCGCAGCCGCGTACGACCGAGAGGCCGAGTTTTGAAGACGGGGGTTTTCATGCGTGATCTGGTACGGCTGAGGCGTTTGCTGCTGGTTTCGGCAGCGACATCGATGATGTGCAGCGGCGGCGCCATGGCGGCGCAGACCGTTGCCGCGGCTCAGCAAGCCGCCGCAACCGCGACGACGGACGAAGATACGACGGAGGCGGCCTCGGACGAGTCCATCGTCGTTACGGCGACCCGGCGTTCGCAGCGGCTTTTCGAAGTGCCCGCGACCGTGACGGCGCTTTCCGGCGAACAGTTGCGCAATGACGGCATCATCAAGATGCAGGACATCATCGCCAACGTCCCGAACGCCGTCATCCAGGAAGATTCCGAGAGCAACAATACCTACATCAACATCCGCGGCATGCGCGTGGTGGACGTGCAGGCGGAACCCAATTTCGGCCTCTACCGCAACGGCCTCTATGCCGGCGGTCACCGCTCCAACCTTGGCGCGCAGGTCGATATCGAACGCGTCGAAGTCCTGCGCGGCCCGCAGGGCGGCCTCTATGGCCGAAGCGCGGTCGGCGGCGCCGTGAACGTCGTCTCGGCGATGCCGACCAGCGAGTTCGGCGGCTATATCAAGGCGTCCTACGGGACCTATGACCGCGCCCAGTTCGAAGGCGCGATCAATGCGCCCGTCAACGACAAGGTCGCCGTGCGCCTGGCCGCCTGGTACTTCAACCAGGAAGACAGCGAACTCTACAACGAAACACTCAACGAGCCCGTTTCGGCGTTCACCGACAAGGGCGTTCGCGCGAGCATCAAGGCCGAGCTGTCGAGCAAGCTCACCGCCGAGTGGATGTTCGAGTATCAGAAATTCAACGGTCCCTCGCTGATCACCTATGGTCCGGTGGGCATCCTGACCGGCACGATCACGTCGCCGCCCGAAACCGTGAAGCGTATTCGCCGCGACACGCCCTCGATCTCCGCCTGGAACCAGGCGACGATCATGCAGAAGCTTTCGTATGAGACCGAGGTCGGCACGTTCGACCTGAACGCCTCCTATCGTGACTACAAGCTGGATGCGGTCTTCGACTCCGACCAGACCGCGGTTCCGATCACGACGGCGACCTCGGTTCGCAACACCGAAATCATTCGCGATGAAGGCACGTCCAGCTACTTCGTCGAAGGTGTTTGGACCTCGCCGAGCGACCAGCCCCTGACCTGGATCGCCGGCGTCTCGTATTTCGACGAAACCTTCGACTTCGTGCGCACCATTCACACCAAGCGGGATCTCACCTTCCTGGGCATGGGCACGGGCGAATACTACATTGGCTTCCCCAAGCCCGGCACGAACGTCCACACGCAGTCGATCTCAGCCTTCGCCTCGGTTTCCTATCAGGTGAACGACGCGCTGCAGCTGACGGCCGGTCTGCGCTGGTCGCATGACCAGAAGGACCTGACCTTCAAGCAGGGAATTATCTCGATCGCGCCCCCTGCGGCGGTCGGATTCCTGACGCCTATCCTGAGCGGCATCTATCCCAACTACGACATCGCCATGACGAGCGATTTCTACTTCACGGCGCCGTCGTTCGTTTTGAAATACGCCTTCAGCGACGACTTCAACTTCTATGCGTCCTACACGACCGGCTTCCGCCCGGGCGCCTTCAACCTCTCGCCGACGACGCTCGCGACGATCCCCTACGACCAGGAAAGCGCGGACAACTATGAAATCGGCTTCAAGTCGCGCTGGCTCGACAACCGCCTCGACGTGAATCTCGCGCTGTTCTACATGCGCCAGAAGGACATGCTGCTGGCGCTCACCACGCAGCTCGCGGGCGTCGATCGCACCTATCTCGACAATATCGGCACCGGCAACACCTACGGCGTCGAACTCGAGGTCAATGCGAAGCTCGCTTCATGGCTCACCGGCGGACTGAATGTCGGCTGGCTCGATGCGAAGTTCGACAACGCCGTCGCCAATCCCGGCCTGCCAACGCAGAAGGTGCTGAGCGGTCTCGCCATTCCCTACACGCGCGAATGGACGGTCAATCTCCGGCTCGATGCGGATGTTCCGATCTCGGACACGCTCCGTTTCGTGGGCAGCGCGATGCTGCGGTATGAGAGCGGCGGCATCCTCGGCGACTACTATCGCGTCGACCCGTACGACACGATGACCAAGATCGACCTCACCGCCGGTGTCGTCATCAACGACCAGACGCGCGTCACGGCCTATGTCGACAACGCGCTCGACGAGCACATCCACCAGTTCTTCTATTACAACGGCGGCACCAACACGAGCGTCGGCCGCACGGCCGGCATCGAGATCACGCACAACTTCTGATCCTGGCGGCTCCCCGCCGCTTCTCTCGCCCGCCGCGTCACCCGCGGCGGGCGTTTTCTTTGAGGGCTCGCACTTCTCCCCGTCATGGTGAGGTGCGCAGCGCCGCAGGCGCGGAGCCTCGAACCACGCACGCTGACGCAGCGTGCGTCCTTCGAGACGCGGCCTGACGGCCGCTCCTCAGGATGACGGCGTAGAACGGAAGCGGGTGCTTCCGTCGCCTGCTCAGGCCGCGGGAATCGGTTGGGCGTCGATGGTGACGTCCAGCTCGGGCTCCGGTTCGACCGGGGCGCGGCGGCTTTCCAGCCGGCGCTGGATGATCTTGTGTTTCGCCGCGCTGATCGGGAAGTGCCAGGCGAGCGCCGCCGTCAGCAGATGGAACGCGATGGGCATGGCCATATAGGCGATCAGCAGGCCCATATTGGCCGTGTCGTCGTTCGTCTTGCCGATCTGGTAGCCCATCGCGTCCATGATGCCGAAGGCGATCGCGCCGCCGATGGCCATGGCGATCTTTTCCAGGATGTTCTTGAAGGCGAAGAAATTCGCGGCCTTGTTCGTGCCGGTCTTCATCGTGTCGTAGTCGATGACGTCGCTGAGCACGGCGGTCGGCACGAAATTGGCCGGGGAGCTCATGAACCCCTTGAACGCCGCGAAGATGAGCGCCGGGATGAACGCGGAGGGGCCGGGTTCGAAAAAGAGGATCAGCGGCGCCGCCAGCGCGGGCAGGGCGACGCAGAGCGCCCACAGCCGGTGGCGATCCATCGTCTTCAGCACCCGGTTCCACACCGGCAGTGCGAGGATCGACGATGCGAACAGGGTGATCATGATGAAGACGAAATAATCGCCGAGGCCCATATAGTCGGTCTGGAAGATGAAGACCGTGCCGATCAGCGCGCCTTGGCCAAGGCCCCAGGCCGTCACGATGGTGCAGTAGCGCAGCAGCGGCTTTGACCGCCACAGCGAGGCAAAGACGCCCTTCATGGTCGCCGGCTGGCTCGTCACCTGGCGGCCCGAGGGGACGAAGATGATCGCCGCGATGAGGCCGATCGGCATCACCACCATGTAGATCCAGGAAATCAGGCCGAGCGTCTCACCCGTTATCTGCGTGGTGCTGCCGGTGAGGATCGAAGTTACGATCGGCACGGCATAGAAGCTGAGGCTGCCGGCGATGTTGAACAGCGCGACATAGGTCATGATGCGCGTTCGCTCGTGATAGTCACGGCTGAGCTCGGCGCTCCAGGCGGAGCGCGGAATTTCGAACATCGTGAAGCCCGTGTAGAGCACCGTCGACCACCACGCGAAATAGATGATCGTGGCGTCGGCCGGCGGCTGGAAGAGCTGCGTGATCGACAGGACGCAGAAGAAGATCGCGCCCAGCAGCCAAGGCTTGCGCGCGCCCAGCCGCGTTTTGGTGCGGTCGGAGAGATAGCCGACGATCGGATCGTTGAGCGCGTCGAAGATCCGGCTGGCGCCCGCGATGGCGCCGATGGCCGCCAGCGAGACCGTCGTGTTGGCGGCGTAGTAGGCCGGCAGGATCGAATAGAGCGCGCCCGCGACGAAGGCATGGGGCAGGGCCGGAAAGCCGAAGATCGTCAGCCGCGCCAGAGAAAGCGGCTTGTCGACGGGTTCTGTCGTCTTCGTCATGCCTGGTCCCCCGATGGATCGGCGTTCAATGTGACTGACGTTCACATGACGAGGGGGGTTTGACAACAACCTTCGCGCCGGCGGTTACAGCCGGAAACGGCCCGGCGCCTTGCCGAACTGCGCGGTGAAGACCCGCGAGAAATGGCTGGCGCTCGTGAAGCCGCAGGCCGCCGCGACCTCCATCACCGGCATCGCGGTCTCGGCCAGCAGCGTCCGCGCCCGTTCCAGCCTGATCTTCCGGTAGCGCCGCGAGACGGTCTCGCCGAGATGGGTGTGGAAGAGGCGCTCCAACTGCCGGTATCCCACCCCGGCCGCCGTGGTGAGGCCGGCCGCACCAAGGGGCTCTTCGACATGCGCCTCCATCGCGGAAAGCGCCGCGAGGACGGCTGGGCTGACGACGCCGGTGCGTTCCCGCAGGGACATGCGCTGCGCATCGCCGCCCTGCCGCCGCTTCGTCTGCAAGAACCATTCACTGACCCGCCGCCCCAGCGCCGCGCCGTGGTCGCGCTCGATCATCGCCGACATCATGTCGAGCGCCGCCACGCCCCCCGCGCAGGTCATCCGGTTGCCGTCGATCTCGTAGAGCGTCCGTCTGAGGTCGAGCTGCGGAAACGCCTCGGCGAACGAGGCCTCGTGCTCCCAGTGAATCGTGCAGCACCGCCCGTCCAGCAGCCCCGCGCGAGCCAGCAGATAGGGGCCGCCCGAAACCCCGCCGATCGCCAGCCCCTGGCGGCCGAGGCTGCGCAGCCAGCGCAGCGTCGCGCGATCGCGATAGGCGGCGGGATTGCCGCCCGCGCAGACCAACAGCACGTCCAGTCCCGCCGCTTCCAACACTGCCCGGTCGGCCGCGATGGCGACGCCGTTCGACGATGCCGAGGCGTCGCCGTCCGGTGTGAGATGCAGCCAGCGGTAGAGCGTCCGCCCCGACAGGATATTGGCCGCCCGCAACGGCTCCACCGCCGCAGCGTAGGAAAAGAGCGCAAACCCCGGGATCAGCAGCAACCCGACGATGCGCGGCGTGATGTCGTTTTTGGTCAAGACAGTGTCGTTTATAGACACGCGCTGTGCGGGCCGCCAGCGGATAGTCGAAGCGCTCAACGCAGGGTTCGGATGCGCTTCTCCTTCCTCTCCATCGCCCGCGAGGCGCTGCGCGGCAATCGCGGCTGGACGCCCCATTGGCGCGACGCGGAACCGAAAGCCGCTTACGACGCCGTGATCATCGGCGGCGGCGGGCATGGCCTCGCGACGGCCTACTACCTCGCCAAGAACCACGGCCTCACCAATATCGCGGTGCTGGAGAAGAGCTGGATCGGCTCCGGCAATGTCGGACGCAACACGACCATCGTGCGCTCCAACTATCTCCTGCCCGGCAACATCCCGCTCTACGAACTCTCGATGAAGCTGTGGGAGGGGTTGGAGCGCGACCTCAACTATAACGCCATGGTCAGCCAGCGCGGCGTGCTCAACCTCTGCCACACCGATGCGCAGCGCGACGCCTTCGCTCGGCGCGGCAATGCGATGCGGCTGCATGGCGTCGAAGCCGAATTGCTGGACCGCAAGGCGGTGCAGCGTATGTGTCCTTTTCTCGACTTCGATAACGCGCGCTTCCCCATCCAGGGCGGGCTGCTGCAGCGCCGCGGCGGCACGGTGCGGCACGACGCCGTCGCCTGGGGCTATGCCCGCGGTGCCAGCGATCGCGGCGTCGATATCGTCCAGAACTGCGCGGTGACGGGCATCCGCATCGCGAACGGCGTCGTTGAGGGCGTCGAAACTACGCGCGGCTTTATCGCCGCGAAGAAGGTCGCGATGGCGGTGGCGGGTTCAACGTCCCAGGTCGCTTCCATGGCGGGACTGCGCCTGCCCATCGAAAGCCACGTGTTGCAGGCTTTCGTATCGGAGGGGCTGAAGCCGCTGATCCCCGGCGTCATCACCTTCGGCGCGGGGCATTTCTATATCAGCCAGTCCGACAAAGGCGGCCTCGTCTTCGGCGGCGACATCGACGGCTACAACTCCTATGCCCAGCGCGGCAATCTCCACGTCGTCGAGGACGTCGCCGAGGAAGCGATGGGCCTGATGCCGATGACCGGGCGGCTGCGCATGCTGCGCAGCTGGGGCGGCATCATGGATATGTCGATGGACGGCTCGCCCATCATCGACCGGACGCCCATCGACGGCCTCTTCCTCAATGCCGGCTGGTGTTATGGCGGCTTCAAGGCGATCCCAGGGTCCGGCCTCGCCTATGCCCATTTGATCGCGAAGGGCGAGCCGCACCCGGCCGCGACGGCGCTGCGGCTCGATCGTTTCCGCACCGGCCATCTCATCGACGAGAAGGGCCAGGGCGCCCAGGCGAACCTGCACTGATGCGCATTCCCTGTCCCTTCTGCGGCCCGCGCGACCTCTCCGAGTTCGCCTATCTCGGCGATGCCGCACCGGTGCGCCCGGCCGAGACGAGCGATGCAACGGCGGTGTTCGACTACGTCTATCTCCGCGCCAACCCCGCGGGACCGCACCGCGAGCGCTGGTATCACGCGAGCGGTTGCCGCCTCTGGCTCACCGTGACGCGCGATACGCGGACGCATGAGGTTCTGTTTGCGGAGGAGGCCGCGCCATGAGCGTCGGCCCGTACCGCCTCCCCACCGGCGGCGCGATCGACCGCGCGCAAGCGCTGTCCTTTCGTTTCGACGGCACGTCGCTCACGGGTTTCGCAGGCGACACGCTCGCTTCCGCGCTGCTCGCCAATGGACATCGCGTCGTCGGCCGTTCGTTCAAATATCACCGGCCGCGCGGCGTGCTGACCGCCGGGCCTGAAGAACCGAACGCCCTCGTCGAACTGCGCAGCGGCGCGCGGCGCGAGCCGAACACCAAGGCGACCACGGCGGAACTCTTCGATGGCCTGGAAGCCGCCAGCCAGAATCGCTGGCCCTCGCTCCGCTTCGACATCGGCGCCGCGGCGCGTCTCGCGGGATCGGCGGCGTCGGCGGGCTTCTACTACAAGACCTTCATGTGGCCGGCGGCCTTCTGGGAGAAGGTCTACGAGCCCGCCATCCGCCGCGCCGCCGGCCTCGGCCGCGCCAGCGGCGTCGAGGACCCCGACACCTATGAGAAGGCTTTCGCCTTCTGCGACGTGCTTGTCATCGGCGGCGGCCCGGCGGGCCTGATAGCCGCTCTGACCGCTGGTCGCAGCGGCGCGCGGGTCATCCTCTGCGACGAGGATTTCGTCCTCGGCGGCCGCCTCAATGCTGAACGCACCGAGATCGACGGCCAACCCGCCGCGATATGGGCCGCCGCCATCGCCACCGAACTGGAAGCGCTGCCGAACGTCCGCGTCATGCGGCGCACGGCCGTTGTCGGCGTCTATGACGGCGGCACCTATGCGGCGCTGGAGCGCGTGGCCGACCATCTGCTCGAACCGCCCTTCGGCCAGCCCCGCCAGCGCTTCTGGCGCATCGTCGCGAAAACAGCGGTGCTGGCAACCGGCGCGGTCGAGCGCCCCATTGTCTTCGGTGGCAACGACAAGCCAGGTGTCATGATGGCAGGGGCGGTCCGTACCTATCTCAACCGCTTCAGCGTCGCGCCAGGCCGACGCGTCGCGTTCTTCGCCAACAATGACGACGCCTGGACCACCGCCGCTGACCTGCGCGCCGCCGGCGTCGATCTCGTAGCCGTCATCGATTCCCGCGCTGAGGTCGCCGACCACATCCGCGCCAAGGCCGGCAATGCCCGTGTCGAACTCAGCGCTGCGGTCGCGGACGCCAAAGGCGGCTACGGTCTCACCTCGTTGCAGATCGCGACGCCCAAGGGCCGCATCGCCCTCGACGCCGATGCGCTCGCCGTCTCCGGCGGCTGGAATCCGCAGCTCGGCCTCGCGACACATCTTGGCGGCAAGCCGCAATGGTCGGAACGCCATGCCGCCTTCCTCCTGCCCGCTGACCTCCCGGCTGGTCTTACCGTCGCCGGCGCCGCGAACGGCATGATGACGACCGCCGAAGCGCTCGCCGACGGCGCCGCGAAGGGTGCGACGGCGGCCGATGCGGCAGGCTTCACCGCCGCACCGGCACCGCTGCCCCGCGCCAGCGACGAAAGCTTCGCCGTCGCACCGCTCTGGCAGGTTGCGGCGTCCCGCACCAAGGCCTTCGTCGACTTCCAGAACGACGTGACCGCCAGTGATCTCGCGCTCTCGGTGCGCGAAGGCTTCACCTCCGTCGAACACCTCAAGCGCTACACCACGCTCGGCATGGCGACCGATCAGGGGCGCACGTCGAACGTCAACGGCCTCGCCATGCTGGCGGCGCTCACCGGACGCGGCATCGCCGAGACCGGTGCGACGCGCGCCCGGCCGCCTGAACGGCCGGTGGCGTTCGGCGCGCTCGCCGGGCTGCATCGCGGCAAGCATCTAAAGCCGACACGCCTCACGCCCTCGCATCGCTGGGCGGCGTCGGAAGGTGCGGTCTTCATCGAAGCAGGCCCGTGGCTGCGCGCGCAGTGGTATCCGCGCCCCGGCGAAAAGACCTGGCTCGACAGCGTCAGCCGCGAGGCCGCCGCGGTGCGTAGCGCGGTCGGTATCTGCGACGTCTCCACGCTCGGCAAGATCGCGCTCTTCGGCCGCGATGTCGGCGCCTTCCTCGACCGCGTCTATTGCAACACCTTCTCGACACTCCCCGTCGGCAAGCTGCGCTACGGACTGATGCTGCGCGAGGACGGCTTCGTCATGGACGACGGCACCACCGCGCGGCTGAGCGAAAACGAATGGGTCATGTCCACCACGACGGCCAATGCCGCGAAGGTGATGCACCATCTGGAGTTGGCGCGTCAGGTCCTGTGGCCGCAGCTCGACGTCCGCCTCGCCTCGGTCACCGAGCAATGGGCGCAGTTCGCCATCGCCGGCCCGAACGCGCGCGCATTGCTTGAGCGCCTGCTCGGCGATGTCTCCGATGAAGTCGTACCCTATCTCGCCGCGCGAATCTTCGATCTCGGCGGGATTCCCGCGCGCCTCTTCCGCGTCTCCTTCTCCGGCGAGCGCGCCTACGAGATCGCCGTGCCTGCGCAATACGGCGACGCGCTCGCGCATGAACTGATGTGGGCGGGTGAGGGGTTGGGCGTCACGCCCTACGGCACCGAAGCGCTTGGCGTTCTCCGCATCGAGAAGGGCCATGTCGCTGGCAACGAGCTGAACGGCCAGACCACCGCGCGCGATCTCGGTCTCGGCAAGATGATGTCGGCGAAGAAGGACTATATCGGCCGCGTCATGGCGGCACGTCCGGCGCTGATCGACCCGGACCGCCCCATGCTGGCCGGCTTTCGCGCCGTCGATCCGACGAAACGCCCGCGCGCCGGCGCGCACTTCCTCAAGATCGGTGCGCCGGAAACGCCCGAGAACGACGAAGGCTACCTCACCTCTGTCGCCTTCTCACCCGCCCTCAATCGCTGGATCGGCCTCGGTTTCATCAAGCGCGGCCCCGAACGCGTCGGCGAACGCATCCGCGCCTATGACCGCATGCAGGGCGGCGATCTTGAGCTCGAGATCTGCGCGCCAGTCTTCGTCGATCCGGAAGGCACGCGCGTCCATGGTTGACCTCGCCGCCCGGTCCGCCTTCGACGGCCTGCTGCTGCCCATCGGCACGGGACAGGGCGTGACCGTTCACGAACCGGCCGGGCTTGGCGTCGCCACGATCCTTGCCGGTCCAGATCGCGCGGCCTTCGCAGCGCGCGTGCGCGACATGTTTGCGGCGACGCTCTCCAGCGGGTCAATGCACATCGCGACGCCCGCGATCAGCTTTCTGGGAACGTCCCGCAATGTCTGGCTGGCGGTGGGCGCGGGCGGTTCGACGTTCGCCGCCGATCTCGCCCGATCGCTTGCGGGCGTCGGTGAGGTTGCCGACCAGTCCGGTGCCTATGGCATTCTCGATCTCACCGGCCCCAATGCCATGGCGGTGTTGGCGAAGGGCCTGCCGATCGATCTCGACTCCTCGGCCTTCGCGGAAGACGCCGTCGCGGTCAGCCATATCGAGCATATCGGCGTCATCGTCTGGCGCATCCCGGGCGGTTTTCGTCTCGCGACGCCGCGCAGTTCGGCGGCCAGCTTCTGGCACTGGCTCAGCGCCTCCGCCGCCGAGTACGAGCTGGGCGTCGCCTAGATATGCAGCGCGTGGCCCAACGCCTTCAGCGCGGCTTCCTGGAAGCCTTCGCCTTGCGTGGGATGCGCGTGAATGGTGCCGGCAATGTCCTCCAGCCGCGCGCCCATCTCGATCGCGAGGCCGAACGACGTCGACAGCTCTGAAACGCCCACGCCCACCGCCTGGATGCCGAGCACCAGGTGATTGTCAGCCCGCGCCACGACGCGCACCCAGCCGTCTTCCGCCAGCTTCGTCATCGCCCGCCCGTTCGCGCTGAACGGAAACTGGCCGATCTTGATCTCGGGCGACACCTTGCGCGCTTCGTCGGGCGACAGGCCCGCGCTGACGATCTCCGGATCGGTGAAGCAGATCGCGGGGATGCAGCGTTTGTCCCAGCTCCGCTTATGGCCGGCGACGATCTCCGCCACCATCTCGCCCTGCGCCATCGCGCGATGGGCCAGCATCGGCTCGCCGGTGACATCGCCGATCGCGTAGATGCCGCGCATCGAGGTGCGGCACTGGTCGTCGATCTTGATGAACCGGCCGGCCATATCGAGGTCGATCTCTTCGAGGCCCCAGCCTTCGGTCACGGGCTTGCGGCCCACGGTCACCAGGATCTTCTCCGCCGCGATCTTCTCGTCGGCACCATCGGCCGTCGAAATCAGCAGCGCATCGCCCTTGGCCGAAACGCCCTTCGCCTTCGCGCCGGTCAGCACGGCGACGCCGAGATCGGCGAGGCGTTTCATCACGGGCCGCGTCAGTTCGGCGTCATAGAGCGGCAGGACGCGGCTCTCCGCTTCCACCACGGTCACCTTGGTCCCCAGCTTCGCGAAGGCGATCCCGAGTTCCAGCCCGATATAGCCGCCGCCCACCACCGCCATGGTCGCCGGCAGCGTCTTCAGCGCCAGCGCCTCGGTGGACGAGATGACATTCCCCCCGAACGGCAGGAAGGGCAGTTCGATCGGCGCCGATCCAGTCGCGATGATCACGGTTTCCGCGCGCACGATCTGCGGCCCGGTCTCGGTTTCCACCTCGACGGTCTTGCCGTCCTTGAACCGCGCCCAGCCATGGACGACCGGCACCTTGGCCTTCTTCAGCAGGCCCGCGACGCCGTTATTGAGGCGGCGGACGATATCGTCCTTCCACGCAATGGTGCGGCCGAGATCGAGCGTCGGCGCGGCGAGGCCGATGCCGAGCGGGCTCTTGCCTTCCGCGTAGTGCAGCACCTTCTCGTACTCTTCCGCAGCGTGGATCAGCGCCTTGGAGGGGATGCAGCCGACATTCAGGCAGGTGCCGCCGGCCTTCTTCGCCTCCACGATCACCGTGTCGATGCCGAGCTGTCCGGCGCGGATCGCAGCGATATAGCCGCCCGGCCCGGTGCCGATGATCAGCAGCTTGCAGATCATGTCTTTCTTCATGGGGCCGACTGCGCCTTCTTCAATGCCTCACGGACCTCGGCCTCCCCGCTGAGCGGGTTGATGCAGAGGCTCGTCCAGTAATGGTCGTTTTGTTTCTTCGCGCCGACGAGTTGGGGTGCACTGCCGCTTTCGAACGCAATGCCGTCTTCCGCGTCCTGATAGATATCGACGGTGGCCATCGGCGCGCCCAGGAGAACCTCATCGACGCGGAACACGGTCCGCGTTTTGCCGCCGCCGACATCCTCGTCTTTCAACGCGCCGCCGATGAAGATGAGGTCCAGGCCTTCGATTTCCTGGTCCGCAGTCTTCACTGGACACGAGACGGCGGCCGCCTCGGGAACCGGCAAAAGCGCCGCGCAAACGACAGCGGCGATGCGTAGATAGGACGCCGCGCTCACGGCGCACTCTTCTTGGTTTTCAGCGCGGCGCGGATTTCGGCTTCATCGGCGCCGGCCAGCATGCAGAGGCTGGTCCGGAGCGGCGCTTCGGGGCTTTCCGCCGAGGCGAGGATGAAGACCTCCTTGCCCTCGTCGAAATTGACGCCGCAATTGCCGCCGAGATCGACGGGATGGCCGACAAACTGCTCGTCGGCCGCCGGGCCTTTCAGCGTCTCCTTCACCTTGAAGGTGGTGTAGACGGTGTCCGAGCCCTCCTCATCGGAATGCACGGTGCCCAGCGCCGTGCCGATGAAGATCACTGCGCTCTCGGCCACGCGCTCTTCGGCGCTGCGCATGACGCAGGAACAGGCGAGAGCGGAGGGAGCCACCGCGATGGCGGTGACGGCAAGAAACGCAAAGCGAAGCAGGTTCATGGCGCGCCTCTAGACGAAGATCATGGCGGGCGTCTCCAGCAGCGCCTTAACGCGCTGGATGAAGACGGCGGCGTCCCAGCCGTCGATCACGCGGTGGTCGAAACCGGAGGAGAGGTTCATCATCTTGCGCGGCACGAAGCTCGCGCCGTCCCAGACGGGCCGCATCATGATCTTGTTGACCCCGATGATCGCGACTTCCGGATAGTTGATGACCGGCGTCGTCACCACGCCGCCGATCGCACCCAGCGAGGTGATGGTGATGGTCGAGCCCGACAGTTCCTCGCGGGTCGCCGTGCCGGCCTTGGCGGCATCGGCGAGGCGGTTCACTTCCGCGCCGCAGTCCCAGATGTCGCGCGCTTCGGCGTGATGCACGGTCGCGACGACGACGCCGTTCCGCGTCTGCGCAGCCATGCCGATATTAACGGCGCCGTATTGGTGGATGACGCCCGCATCGTCCTCGAAGATCGCGTTCATCTGGGGATGGTCGGCGATCGCCTTCACCAGCGCCCGCATCAGGAAGGGCAGGATGGTCAGCTTCGGCTGGTCGGCGCGCTTGCCCTTGTTGAGCTGCGCGCGCAATTCCTCCAGCGCGGTGACGTCGACTTCCTCGACATAGGTGATGTGGGGAATGCGCTGCTTCGCCTTCGCCATCTTCTCGGCGATCTTGCGGCGCAGGCCCACGACCTTGATGTCGGTGATCTCGTTGCTCGGCTGCAGTCCGGCCGCGACCGCGCCGGCCGCGTGGGTCCCGCGCGCGATGAAGGCGTCGAGATCCTCATGCCCGATCCGCCCCGCGGGACCGCTGCCCGCGACCTGGCGCAGATCGATGCCCGCTTCCTGGGCGCGCAGCCGCACGGCGGGCGAGGCGAGGGGACGATCGCCTTCCGCCCGCGGCGCACCGATCGTCGTGGCGCGCGCCACCGGCGCGGCCTTCAGCGGCGCAGGTTCCGGTTTCGCCTCAGCCTTCGGCTTGGCTTCGGCAACTTTGGTGGTCTCGGGCAACGGCTTCGGCTCGGCCGGTTCCAGTTCGCCGGGTTGGTCCTCGATCGCCTGCGTCGGCGTGCCTTCGCCTTCCACCTTCAGGCGGATCAGCGGCGAGCCGACCGCCAGCGTGTCGCCGATCTCGGCGCCCAGCCAGATCACCTCGCCCTGCACGGGCGAGGGAATTTCGACTGTCGCCTTGTCGGTCATGACCGCGCCGAGGATCGAATCCTCGCGCACGATGTCGCCGATCTTCACATGCCACTCGACGAGTTCGGCCTCCGCGACGCCTTCGCCGACATCGGGCAGCTTGATGGTGTGTTCGCCCATGATCAGGCCCCCATCGTTTCAAGCAGCGCCCGGCCCAGGCGCGCCGGGCCGGGGAAGTAGTCCCACTCCTGCGCATGTGGATAGGGCGTGTCCCATCCCGTAACCCGCGCGATCGGCGCTTCCAGATGGAAGAAGCAGGCTTCCTGCACCAGCGCTGCGAGCTCGCCGCCATAGCCGCCGGTCAGCGTCGCCTCGTGCACGATGACGCAGCGCCCGGTCTTCTTCACCGACGCCACGATGGTTTCCAGATCGAGCGGCACCAGCGTGCGCAGGTCGATCACCTCGGCATCGATTCCCGTCTCCTCCGCCGCGGCGAGCGCGACATAGACCATCGTGCCATAGGCGAGGATCGTGACGGCCTTCCCCTCGCGGCGGATCGCCGCCTTGCCCAGCGGCACGGTGTAATGCCCGTCCGGCACCTCGCCGAGCTCGTGCTTCGACCACGGCGTGACGGGGCGGTCGTGATGCCCGTCGAACGGGCCGTTATAGAGCCGCTTGGGCTCCAGGATGATGACGGGGTCGGGATCCTCGATCGCGGCGGCGAGCAGGCCCTTGGCGTCATAGGGATTGGACGGCACCACCGTCTTCAGGCCGGAGACGTGAGTGAACAGCGCCTCGGGCGATTGGCTGTGCGTCTGGCCGCCGAAAATGCCGCCGCCGGTCGGCATGCGGATGACGATCGGGCAGGTGAACTCGCCATTGGAGCGATAGCGCACGCGCGCCGCTTCCGAGACGATCTGGTCGTAGCCGGGATACATATAGTCGGCGAACTGGATCTCGATGCAGGGCTTCAGGCCATAGGCCGCCATGCCCACCGCGACGCCGACAATGCCCAGTTCGTTGATCGGCGCATCGAAGCAGCGCGCCTTGCCGTATTTCTGCTGCAGACCTTGAGTGCAGCGGAACACGCCACCGAAATAGCCGACATCCTCGCCGAACACGACGACATCGTCGTCGCGCCCCATGGCGACATCCATGGCGCTCCGGATCGCCTCGATCATAGTCATGCGGGCCATGCTTAGTGCTCCGTCGCCAGCAGTTGCTCCCGCCCGCTTGCGGGGGGAGACAGGCGCCCGCAGGGCGCCAGAGGGGGGCTCGAATAGCCGTGTGAGTGAGCAACGGATTGAAAATCCGCGTGTCGCAGGCGGCGAATGACACGCCCCCCGCTGCCGCCCTCGGCCGAGCCGAGGACGGCTGTCTCCCCCCGCAAGCGGGGGGAGCAAGAGAGCTGAGCACGCGCAAAGGTCATCACTTAAACCCCCGCCTGCTGGCGCTGCCGGCGCAGATGCGGCGGCATTTCGGCATAGACGCCCTCGAACATGTCGCGCACCGAGGGCTTGCCGCCCGCATGCAGCGTGCCGTGGCTCTCGGCTTCCTTCTGCGCCGCGATCACTTCGGCCGCCGTCTCGGCCTCCGCCTGCTTGTGGCGTTCTTCCGACCACACGCCGCGCTTGATCAGATGCTCCTTCAACCGCGCGATGGGATCGCCCAGCGGCCAGGCGACCGACTCCGTCTTGGGGCGATAGGCGCTGGGATCGTCCGAGGTCGAATGCGCGCCGGCGCGATAGGTGACGTGCTCGATCAGCGTCGGCCCCAGATTGCGCCGCGCCCGTTCGATCGCCCATTTCGCGACGGCGTGAACGGCCAGATAGTCGTTGCCGTCGACGCGCAGCGCGGGAATGCCGAAGCCATGGCCGCGTGCCGCAAACGTCGCCGCACCGCCGCGCGCGATGCCCTGGAAGGTCGAGATCGCCCACTGATTGTTGACGACATTGAGCACGACAGGCGCGCGATAGGTGGAGGCGAACACCATCGCCGCGTGGAAATCGGATTCCGCCGTCGAGCCGTCGCCGACCCAGCCGGCCGCGATCCGCGTATCGTTCTTGATCGCCGAGGCCATCGCCCAGCCGACGGCCTGGATGTATTGCGTCGCGAGATTGCCGGAGATCGAGAAGAAGCCGTATTCCTTCGACGCGTACATGACCGGCAACTGCCGGCCTTTCAGCGGGTCCAGCTCGTTGGAATAGATCTGGTTCATCATCGTGACCATCGGATAGCCGCCCGCAATGAGGAGGCCCGCTTGCCGATAGGTCGGGAAGTTCATGTCGCCGGGTTCCAGCGCCTTGCGGAAGGCGCAGCTCACGGCCTCCTCGCCCAGATGCTGCATATAGAACGAGGTCTTGCCTTGGCGCTGGGCGAGCTGCATGCGCACGTCGAAGGCGCGCAGCGTCATCATGTGCTTCAGCCCCTCGGCCAGCTCGGCATCGCTCAGCGAACCCGCCCACGGCCCCACCGCCACGCCGTCATCGTCGAGTACGCGGATGATTGAATAGGCGAGCTCGCGCATCGCCTCGGGCGGCGTGTCCACCGCGGGGCGCGCGATGCTGCCCGCCGGCGGGATCGGGACGTTCGAGAAGTCGGGCGTACCGCCAGGGCGGACTTCCGGTTCGGGAACGTGGAATTTAAGGCCAGGGGTCGACATCAAGGGATTCTCCGGCTGGCGTCCTGGGGTCACGAGGTGACGTTGGGGGAAGATCGCATATCTTTCGCTCTCGTGAAATAAAATGTCGCGCGCGTCTAGGCCCTTTCGAGCAGGGCCACCGTCCCTTGCCCCCCGTCTGCGCAGATCGAGACGATGGCGCGTGAACCCGCCGGGAAACCGGCCAGTTCCTTGGCGGCCTGGCTGAGAATACGGGCGCCGGTCGCGGCGAAGGGGTGGCCGATCGATAGCGACCCGCCATTCGGATTGACCCGGTCCCAGGGGAAGTCGCCCAGATTGGCATCCACCTTGGCCCGGCGGTGGCGGTAACCCGGATCGGACGCCGCCTTGATGTTGGCGAGGACTTGCGCCGCGAACGCCTCGTGGATTTCCCACAGCGCGATGTCGGTGAAGGTGAGGCCATGCCGCGCCAGCAATTGCGGGATCGCGCGGGCCGGGGCCATCAGGATGCCCTCCTCGCCGAATTGCATCGCGGCGATCTGCCAGTCGACCAGCTTCACGGCCGGCGCGATGCCGAGGCGCGCGAAGCCCTCGGCATCGCCGACCCAGATCGAAGCTGCCCCGTCGGTCAGCGGCGAGGAATTGCCGGCCGTCAGCGTGCCGTGTCCGCTGGTGCGGTCGAAGGCGGGGGGCAGGTTCGCCAGCTTCTCCAGCGTCGAATCGCGCCGCGGGATCGTGTCGTGGTCGACCCCGCCGAAGGGCAGGATGAGATCGGCGAAGAACCCGGCATCCTGTCCGGCGATGGCGCCCTGATGGCTGAGGAAAGCGCGGCGGTCCTGCTCGGCGCGGGGGATCTCGTAGAACTTCGCGGTGTCTTCGGTGTGCTCGCCCTGCGAGCGGCCGGACTGCTTGTTGGTCCAGCCGTTGATGGGCAGCAGAAAGTCGGAGAGCGCCGGGTGTTCCAGCGCCGCCGCCGCGGCGGCGGGATCCTTGGGGAAGAGCGCCAAAATCTCGTCGGACTTCGCCTGGGTCAGCGCGATGGGCACATGGCTCATCGTCTCGACCCCGCCCACCAGCGCCAGATGCGCGCCGCCATGGCCGATCATGCCCGCCGCCTGCACAGTCCCGACGAAACTGGAGGAACAGGCGAGGATCGTGGAGAAGGCCGGAATTTCCGGATCGAGCCCCGCCTCGTAGACCAGCTCGCGCGCGATGTTGGAGACGGTGGGGCTGGGGATGACCTGGCTCCACACCACGAAATCCGGACGGGCTTTGGCACCCATCGCCGCGGCGATCGGAATGGACAACGCCAGCGCGTCATGGGCGGCATAGGCGCCGCCCGCCTTCACGAAGGGGGTGCGAAGACCCGGTGAGAGGTAGATGTCGCCCATGCGCGCCTCGCCGTGATGTCAGGCGCGAAGTCTGGCACGGCGAGGTGACGCGCGCTTGTCGAAACCGCGCCCCAATTGTCGCAGGAGTTCAGGCGTAAGACCGCAATGTCCGCGCGAGGCCTTCGTCCAGCCCGACCAGCGGCGCATAGCCAAGCTCGGTTCGCGCCTTGGTGAGGTCCGGGCAGCGCCGGTTCGGATTGTCGGTGAGATAGGCGCTATCCTCGGATGCCCGCAACTCGACCGGCAGCGCGGGCGTGATAAGCGCCGCCGCCTTGCGCGCCACATCGCCGACGCTGATCTCCGCATCGTTGCCGATATTATAGGCCTCGCCCGGCGCACCGGTCAGCCACACCGCCATCAGCCCCGCGATCGCGTCGGTGATGTAGCAGAAGGAACGCGTCGCCCGCCCGTCGCTGAACAGCGTGATCGGCTGGCGCGCAATCACCGCCTGCATGAGGTCGGGCACCAGGCGCTGATCGTCCAACCGCTGGCCGGGGCCGTAGAAATTGAACGGCCTGAGCGCATTGCCGTGCACGCCGTATTTCTGCGCGTAGATCGCGAGCAGCGTCTCGGCGAGCCGCTTGGATTCGTCGTAGCAGGCCCGCGGTCCCGTGCATGAGACGAGCCCGCGATAGGTCTCCGGCGTGGGGATCGCCGCCGGGTCAGGATCGCCATAGATCTCGCTGGTGCTCATCAGCAGGAAGCGCGCGCCGTCGGTCCGCGCGCGCTCCAGCATCAGCCGCGCGCCGGTGACATTGGCGTCGATCGTCTCCAGCGGAAACTGGCGATAGACCATCGGCGAGGCGATCGACGCGCCATGCAGCACATAGGCGAAGCGTGTGTCGTCCACATAGGGGTCGAGCACGTCGTGCTTCACCAGCCGCACATCGGGGCGGCCGTTCAGATGCGCGAGCCGCGCCGGCAGGCCGGTCGTCATATTGTCGAGCACCGTCACCGACGCCTTCGCCGCGAAACGCGTGTCGTTCAGATGCGCGATGAGGTCGACGACATAGGAGAGCAGGAAGCCCGCCCCGCCCGTGATGAGCACGGCCTGGCCTTCCAGCGCATCCAGCATCGGTCCGAGGCGTGCCGAGATGGCGGCGAGATCTTCGCCGATGACGCGATTGGGATGCGTGCTCATGCGGGAATCGTCTCCGCCGCGACCAGGGCCGCGAGACCGTTGCGAAAGGGAATGGCCGGCGCCCAGCCGAGCGCCCGCAGGCGCGCCGTATCTGCGCACATGAAGAGCGGATCGCCCGGGCGGGCGTTCCGTGCGCCCCAGGCGAGCGCCGGCATGCCGCCCGTCATGGCGACGATCTCGCCGGCGATGGCGCGCGCGCTGCGTGTCTCGCCGCTGCCGACATTGAACACGCCGCGTGTTGCATCGGGATGCGCGCCCGCGACCAGTGCGGCGGCGGCGACGTCGTCGGCGTGGACATAGTCCCAGGCGGCATGCCCGTCGCCCAGCGGCGTCGCCGCGCCCGACCGGCACGCGCGGATCAGCGCGGGAATGAGCTTCGCTGCGGGCTGGCCGGGTCCGTAGACCGCGAAGGGCCGCAGCCACACGACATCCTGCCCCAGCGCATCGACGGCATGACGGGCATAGGAGAACGCCGCCATCTTCGACGCCGCATAGGGATTGCGCGGCGACAGATTGGCGTCCTCGGTCAGCGGTCCATCGGAAAGCCCGTATTCGAAGCAGGTCCCGAAGGCGACGACACGGGCGACGCTGTTCTGCCGCGCCGCCTCCAGCACGTTCATCGTGCCCAGGACGTTCGCCTCCAGTTGTCCCACCTGATCGGCAAAGAGATCGCCGACCCCCAGCGCCGCAAGATGAAAGACGATCTGCGGCGCGGCGCCGGCGATCGCCTCGCTCACCGCCCGCGCGTCGCGGATGTCGGCGGCGTTTCGGTTCAGGGGAATGACCACCGCGTCCGCCGCCCGCAAGGCGCGCACCAGCCGTTTGCCGATGAAGCCCGACGCGCCGGTGATGGCGACGCGGACGTCTTTATAGGATGTGGTCACCCGCGCCCGCGGAAGAAGGCGATCACCCGGTCGGCGGCATAGTCGATCATGTCCGGCGTCAGGCCCGGATAAACGCCGATGAAGATCGAGCGGTTCATGATCGCGTCGGAGTTCACCAATTCGCCATGCACGCGCTTGGGGATGTTGCGATAGCCGGGCTGGCGCAAAATGTTGCCGCCGAAGACGAGGCGCGTTTCGATATTGGCGTCCTCCAGCCAGCGCACCAGCGCATTGCGATCGACACCCTCCGCCACCGTGATCGGGAAGCCGAAGGGCGAGGCCTCGGCCTTGGGATGCACGACGGGCAGGATGATGTCGCCCTCCAGTACCTTCAGCCGCGTCATGAACTGCGCGAAGTTCGCGCGCCGCCTGGCGACGAAATCGCCGATGCGATGGGTCTGCGCGAGGCCCACGGAGGCCTGCATGTCGCTGACCTTCAGGTTATAGCCGATCGACGAGTAGGTGTATTTGTGGTCGTAGCCCTTGGGCAGGTCGCCCAGCGTCCAGCCGAAACGCTTGCCGCAGGTGTCGCTCATGCCCGGCTCGCAATAGCAGTCGCGGCCCCAGTCGCGCATCGAGGTCGCGGTCTTCATCAGCGTCAGGTCGTTGACCACGACGCCGCCGCCTTCGCCCATGGTGATGTGGTGCGCGGGATAGAAACTCAGCGACGACATATGCCCGAACGTGCCGCAGAGCTGGCCGTCGAAGGTCGCGCCCAGCGCGTCGCAGCCGTCTTCCAGCAGCCAGAGGTCATGGCGCTTCGCGATATCGCAGAGCATTTCCATATCGAGCGGATTGCCGACCGTATGCGGCGCGAAAATCGCCCGCGTGCGCGGCCCGATGGCCGCTTCGATCTGGTGCGGGTCAATATTGTAGGTGCCGAGTTCACAATCGACGAAGACCGGGATCAGCCCGTTCTGCAGGATCGGGTTCAGCGTCGTCGGGAAGGTGACGGCGGGGGTGATGACCTCGTCGCCGGCGATCATGCGCTTCGGCCCGGTCTTGGGCAGGCGTTTCACCAGTTCTTCCTGGCACAGCGTCGAAACCATGGTGAGGTTCGCGGAGCTGCCGGAATTCACGGCGAGGAAGCGCCGCGCGCCGAAGAATTCCTTCATCGTCTCTTCGAATTTCAGCGCATAGGGGCCGGAGGTCAGCCAGAAATCGAGCGTCGCGCCCGCGAGATTCTGCATCTCCTCCTTGCCGTAGACGCGGCCCGCATAGGGAACGCGCGAATGGCCGGGCACGAAGGCCTTGGGCTGGTGGAAGCGTCGCCAATGCTCGCCGACCAGTTCCAGGATGCGCGCGCGCAGCTCGGGCTCGCTCTCTTCGTGGACTTGCGTCTCGGGGAAAATCTCAGCCAGCGACATGGATCAATTCCTCAACCGCCGGCGGCGGCGCAAAGCCGAGGCGCAGGCGCTCGCAGAGGCCCTCCGCGCCGCGGCAGATATTCCAGACATCGAGCAGGATCGGCGTGCGCATGACGCGGGCAAGCCTCGCCCACGGCGCATCACGATAGTCGGGGGCGGCGGTCATCACGATCGCCGCGTGTGCGCCCGCCAGTCCGTCTTCCGTCGTCGGGGCGATCTGCACACCCGCCGGAAACGCCCGCGTCAGCGCCGCCGCATCGCAGAGCGGATCGTGAACGATGACCTTGGCGCGCGCCTTGATCAGGGCCGTCGCGACGCGCACGGAGGCGGCGCTGCGCAGATCGTCGGTTCCGGCCTTGAAGGCCGCGCCGAGAATGGCGATGCGCGCGGCGCGCAGGTCGATGCGCTCGGCGAGCAAGGCGACCACGGCATCGGCCCGCGCCTCGTTTACGGCATGCACGGCATCCAGCAGCGGCGTCGGCGCATTGGCCGTCCGCGCCGCGGCACGGATCGCTGCGATATCCTTGGGCAGGCAACTGCCGCCATAACCGGCGCTCGGTTTCAGATAGCTGAGGATGCCTGGCGTAACGGCGCCCGGCTCCATCGGCGTCAGTCGGCGGTCGGCATGAACGCCGGATATCACCGCATCGAAATCGACGCCCGGCGTTTGCTCGGCGATCCCCGCCATCTCGTTGCTGAACGAGACCAGCGTGCCGAGCAGCGCATTGTTCATGTACTTCGTGAACTCGGCCGTCCGCGACGACGTCACGATCTTGCGGCAGTCGAAGCCCGCATAGATCGCCTGCAGCGCGGCTTCGGCCAGTGCGTCGTCGGCGCCGATGACGATCCGGTCGGGATTGACGAAATCCTCGAGGCTGGTCCCCTCGCGCAGGAATTCCGGGTTCATCGCGAGGCCGAACCCGCCACGCGGGCGGCTGCTCGCCGCCGCCAGTGCGGGACCGACGACATCGGCCGTCGTCCCCGGCACGACCGTGCTCTTCACGACCACCGTATGCGGCCGGCTATGCAAGCGAAGGCTCGCGCCGATCTCCGTTGCGGCATGGCGCACCTGCGACAGATCGATCGCCCCATCGCGGTCGGGCGTGCCCACCGCGATGAAAGTCACCTCGGCAGTCGCAGCCGCTTCCGCGGTCGAAGCCGCCAGCGCCAGCCGTCCATGCGCGATTTCAGTACGCAACAGCTCATCGAGGCCCGGCTCGAAGAACGGCGCGCGCCCACTGGCAATGATCGCGCGGCGGGCGGCATCGATCTCGGCAACAACGACATGATGCCCGGCGCGCGCCAGACCCGCCGCCGTCACCAGCCCGACATAGCCCGCGCCCGCGACCGCGATCTTCATTCGGCCGCCGCCATGACGGGCACGCGCGTCATGTCCAGCGCCACGGCGCGCGCGGCGTTGATGGCCTCCAGCACCTGGTCCAGCCGGTGATCGACGCCGCCCGCCTTGATGAAGGCGTGGCCGGTTTCGGCAATCCCGCGCAGCCGCGCCGGGTCAGCCATGGCCTCGGCGAGCACCGTGGCGATGGGCCGCGCGCGATAGTCAAACATCAGCGCCGTCTCGCCGTCGCGGAGATGCTTCATATGCACCTGGTTGCGCTCGACCAGCGGGATCACGCCCGCATGCAGCGCATTGGTCACGCGGTCGTGCCAGAAACCCGAATCGTACGAGATCGAGAGCACGATCTTGGTTCGTTTCATGCGGTCCAGCGTCTTGCCGATATTGTTGTCGGAGAGCAGCCGCGCCGGTCCGTTGGCGAACAGGCTCTTCATGTCCTCGGGGATCGCACCGTCCACGATCGCCGGCACGGCGGAAAGCTGCCGCAGCAGCTCGCGCCGCCGCCAATGCTGCACGGCATAGAGCACCAGCCGCGTCAGCCCGTTGAAGCGCGGCTCGCTGAGCTGGATGTCTTCCGCCTCCAGCGCCGCGGTGACGGCATCGCCGATCAGCATCATGGGATCGGTCCGCGCCGCCTCGATCGCTGCCTCGGCGGCGTTCTTCAGTCGCCCGTCCAGCGAGAACAGCACGCTTTGCACATCGTCCGGTGTTCGCGACTGCCAGGCGACATTCATCGGCGCCAGCACCAGGATGGAGCGCTCGTCGAACTTGTCGAAGTCGGGCGCGGGGAAATCCTGCGAACGCCCGACGCCTTCGGTCCAGGTCGAAACCTGCGTGCCGCTCACGTGCTTGCGCCAATAGACCCAGTCGGGCCGGCAGGCATGGACGATGACGAGGTTGGGGTGCCGGTAATCGATCAGCGGCCGCATCATCACGGGATGGTCGATGTTCCAGAACACGACCGGCACACCATGCGGCTGCATGAAATCCAGCAGCGACTTGCCGTGCAGCGTGATCATCGCCATCGCGTGATAGCTGATCGAGATCACCGCCGAAGCATCCTGCTCCATGCCGCGCTGCAGGGCCTGGGGCCAGGCGGGGTCCGACATCTTCACCAGCGTATGGCCGATGCCGCGCTGGTCGAGATATTCGCGCAGCGCATGGGCGTAGCGCACGATCAGATCGTCATAGACGACGATGATGAGATGCCGGATCGCCATGGCTCAGGCCGCCGCCCGCTGTTCCCAGCGCGCCCACGGCGCCCCTTCGCGCCACAGCTCCTCCAGCAGCGTCTTGTCGCGCAGCGTGTCCATGCACTGCCAAAAACCGGCATGTTGCCAGGCCGCCAACTGCCCGTCCGCGGCGAGCCGCTCCATGGGCTCAGCCTCCCAGGGCTGCATGTCGTGGTCGACATAGTCGATCGCAGAGGGCGCCAGCACGAAGAAGCCGCCATTGATGAGGCCGCCATCGCTGCGCGGCTTCTCGGCGAAGCGCGTGACCGCGTCGCCCTCAAGCTCCATCCGCCCGAAACGGGCAGGGGGCGCGACGGCCGTGACGGTCGCCTTCTTGTTCGAGGTGCGGTGGAAATCGATCAGCGCGCCGATATCGATGTCGGCGACCGCATCGCCATAGGTGAAGCAGAACGCGTCCTCGTCCTTCACATAGGCGCGTGCGCGGCGCAGCCGCCCGCCGGTCATCGTCTCCTCGCCGGTATCGACCAGCGTCACCTTCCACGGCTCGCTGGTGCAGTTGTGCACCTCGATCCGGTTGTTCTGCAGATCGAACGTGACGTCGGAACGGTGCAGCAGGTAGTTGGCGAAGTATTCCTTGATGACGTAGCCGCGATAGCCGAGGCAGACCACGAAGTCGTTCACGCCATAGCTCGAATAGAGCTTCATGATGTGCCACAGGATCGGCTGCCCGCCGATCTCGATCATGGGCTTCGGCCGCAGATGCGTTTCTTCCGAAATCCGCGTGCCCTTACCGCCCGCGAGAATGACCGCTTTCATGGGTGTAGCCGCCGTGCCGCTCGATGAGTCGGCACTCTCGGGCGGTCATGGTTAACGCGGCGCTAAGAAGTCCTAACGCGCCTACTGGATCCGGCTCAGCCAGTCGTTGATCTCGGGCAGGCGCTTCACCCGGACATCGCTTTCAGTGCGGATCTTGCCCATCGCCCGGTTCATTTCAGCCTGCGGCCCGTCGGGCAGGCGCTGCTTGAAGAGCTCTTCCAGTTCATCCGCGCGCCCGGGGTTGGCGGAATAGGCGGCGATCCGCGGGATGAAGCTGTAGCGCGCCATCTCGTCCATGCGGCCGTCGATCGCGTCCATATTGTCGCGCACGAAGGCCCAGGCGAGGTCGGGATGGCGCTGCGCCACCGACTGGATCATGCGCGGGGCATACTGCTTCGGCACCTCGTCGCCGATGGTCAGCGCCAGCGTCTTCGCCGCGAGCGCGGGGTCCAGAACGAAGGTGAGGGCGTCCAGATAGAAGCGCTGCTCCAGCGGGCTCGGCGCCGCATTAGCGAAGGCATGGAGCTTGTCCCACATCGCCGCGTCCGCCTGCATCGCCACGGCCCGCGTCACGCCGCGACGGATGCCGCCGGGCAGGGACTTGGGGTCCGCCTCGAAGGCGGCGAAGCGCCGCGACGCCTCGGCCCGCACATCGGGGTCGCCCAGTTTCGCCAGCGTCTCGATCAGCGCGTCGCGGAGAATGCCGACATTGGGCGGCTCGTCCTTGCCGGCATCCCAGCCGATCCGCGTCAATTGCGGCTTCAGCCGCCCGCGGGCATAGGCCGCGAAGGTCTCCGCGCCGGTCTCGCCGCGATAGAGGTCGGCGATATCGGAATAGGTGTTGGTCACCTGCAGCCAGACGACCGGGTCGGCATTATCTGCGACATCGCCGGAGAGGCTGAGATAATCCGCCACCGGCTGCATCCCCGCCGCGGCCAGCGCCCAGGTGTCGAAGAGGAGGCCGAGCTGGTCCAGCGTCGCCAGCTTCGTGAAATCCGCCTTCAGCGCGGCAAAAGCCTCGGCGGGATAGAGTGTGCGGAAATAACCGGCGCTGCCCGCATTCACCTTCACCGTGCCGCAGCCTGGCGCCGCGATCTCGGCCTTGCCCTCGACCACCGCGCGACCCGCTTCGCTGGCGCCCAGCGTCTGGACGACGACCGGCACATGCCAGCTCAGCTTCTCGGCGGCGGACTCGTCCACACCAAACCGGTCCTGATGGACAGCGACGAAAGTCTGCCCGTCGCGGCAGGCGACGGAATCCACCACGATCAGCGGCACGCCCGGCTGGCGCGTGAAGTCGCGGGCGATGGCGACGACCGGCGCGTCCGACGCCGCCTGCAGCTCGGTCCACAGATCCTCGGTCACCGTGTTCCCATAGGCGTGCTTCGCCATGTAGCGGCGCACGCCCGCGCGGAACGCGTCCTCGCCGAGATAGGCCTCAAGCATGGTGATGACCGACTGGCCCTTGTCATAGGTGATGTCGTCGAACGCCGTTTCGGCCTCCTCGACATTGGCGACCGGCTGCACGACCGGATGGGTCGAGGCGCGGGCGTCCAGCTTCATCGCGGATTGCTGGGTCTTCACCGCCTGCAGCCAGACGCCCCAGTCGGGATTGAACTTGTCCGCCGCCTTCTTCTGCATCCACGAGGCGAAACCCTCGTTCAGCCAGAGGTCGTCCCACCACGCCATGGTGACGAGATCGCCGAACCATTGATGCGCCATCTCGTGCGCGATCGTGCCGTAGATGCGCTGGCGGTCGGCCTCGGTGGTGAGCGCCGGATCGACCAGCAGCGCGGTCTCGAAATAGAAGATCGCGCCCCAGTTCTCCATCGCCCCGAACCCGCCCGCGCCCGGCACGGCGAAATGGTCGAGCTTCGCCAGCGGATAGGTCTGGCCGAAATAGTCGTTGTAATAGTCGAGGATCGGCCGCGAGATATCGAGCGCGTATTTGCCGCGCACGCCGTCGCCGCGCCGCGTGATGACGCCGATCTCGGTCGGGCCGCTCGTGTCGGTGATCCGCTCCAGCTCGCCCATCCCCAGGAACAGCAGATAGGACGACATCTTCGGCGTGGGCGCGAAGCTGACGCGTGTCTTGCCGACGAGGGTTTCGCTGGAGACGGCTTGCGTATTCGACACCGCCGTCTGATCGGCGGGCACGACCATCGCGACCTCGAACACCGTCTTGATCGCCGGTTCGTCCCACATCGGCGCGAGGCGCCGGGCATCGCCCGGCTCGAACTGCGTGGCGAGGATCACCTTCTTCACGCCGTTATCGGTATAGGGCGTGATGAAGAGGCCCGACGAGGTCTCGTAAATCTTGCCGCGATAGGCGATCGCGAGATGGTACTTCCCCGGCGCCAGTGCAGCGGGGAAGACGAAGCTCACGCGGTCATGGGCTTCGTCGTATTCGACCTTCGGCGCCTCGGCATGATCCGCCAAAGCGGCACTGTCGATCGCGATGTCCTTGCTGTTCAGCACGATCCGGTCGGTCGCTTCGCGCACCTCCAGGTCGATCTCCGCCTTGCCCGCGAAGGTCAGCGCGGCGACATCGGGCGTCACTTCGACCCGGTAATGCAGCGGCGCCGTGGTCGTGGGCAGAAGCTCGCGCTCGGCGGCTTCCAGCGGAGAGAGGGCGGCGGCCGCGCCGAACGCGGCGCAGCGGGCGAGGGACTTCAATGTGCCGATCATGGCCAAAGGCTAGGCCGATGGGCGGCTCAGCGCCAGCGCCGGAAGCGCCCCAGGAACGACCGGTCGGCCAAGACTTCGTGAGCGGCATTGTGCCCCGGCGCGCCCGTGACCCCGCCGCCGGGATGCGTACCCGCGCCGCACATATAGAGTCCCTTGATCGGCCCGCGATAGTGCCCGTGCCCCAGGAACGGCCGCGCCGCCCACAGCTGATCCAGCGACATCGCGCCATGCATGATGTCGCCATTGGTCAGCCCGAACACCCGCTCCAGATCGGCGGGCGACAGGACCTGCCGCCCCAGCACCGACGCCTTGAAGTTCGGCGCATAGGCGTTGACGGTGTCGATGATCAGATCGGCCGCCGCCTCGCGCTCGTCCTCCCACCGCCGCCCGTCGAGCAGGACGGGTGCGAATTGCTGGCAGAACAGGCTGGCGACATGTTGGCCGGGCGGGGCGAGGCTGTCGTCCACCGTGCTGGGGATCAGCATCTCGACGATCGGCCGCTGCGACCAGCCAAACCGGCGCGCGTCGCTGAAGGCGCGGTCCATATAGTCCAGCGTCGGCGCGATGATGATGCCGCTCTGGTGATGCTCGCCCGCGCCCGGCAGGCAGGTGAAGTCGGGCAGCTCCGACAGTGCGACGTTCATCCGGAACGTGCCCGACCCCATGCGGAAGCCGGCCACCCGCCGCCGGAACTCCGGCGCGAGGTCCGAGGCGTCGATCAGCTTTTCGTAAAGCAGCCGCGGCCCGACATTGGCGATCACCGCCTTGCCGCGCACCTCTTCGCCGCTCTCCAGCCGCGCGCCGATGGCAACGCCCTTCTCGACGATCACCCGCGCCACCGGCGCGTCCAGCGAAATCTCGACACCAGCCTCGCGGCACGCCGCCGCCATGCCTTGCGTGATCGCGCCCATCCCCCCGATGGCGTGGCCCCAGGCACCCTTCTTGCCGTTCACTTCGCCGAAGACGTGATGCAGCAGCACATAGGCCGAGCCCGGCGTGTCGGGGCTCGCATAGTTCCCCACGATGGCATCGAAGCCGAAGGCGGCCTTCACCGCCTCGCTCTCGAACCAGCCGTCGAGAAACGCCCGCGCGCTCTTGGTGAAGATGTCCAGAATGTCCCGCTGCCGCGCCACCGGCAGCCTGGCGATCGGCCGCCCCTGTGCCGCCACGGCGAGCAGCGCGCGCACGCCTCCACCGGCATTGGGCGGCGCCTTCAGCGCCAGCGCGCGCAGCACATCGGCGACGCCCTCAAGCGCGTCGTAATAGGCAGGCAGGGCCTCCGCATCGCGCGCGGAGAAGGCGCGGAATGCCGTCTGCGTCCGCTCCAACCCGCCACCGAGTTTCAGGTAGCCGCCATCTTCCTGTGGCAGGAAATTCGAGATCGGCCGCTCGACGATGCGCAAGCCCCGCGCCGCCAGCCCCATATCGGCGATCACCTTGGGCTGCAGCAGGCTGACCGTGTAGCTCGCGACGGAGTTGCGGAAGCCCGGATGAAATTCCTCCGTAACCGCCGCCCCGCCCACAACAGCGCGCCGCTCCAGTACGCGCACCTTGAGGCCCGCCTTCGCGAGATAAAACGCGCAGACGAGCCCGTTATGCCCACCGCCGATGATGACGGCATCCAGCGTCGCACTCATCGCCGGCTCCAGCCTGGGGCGGGCGGCGCGAGGAGCCGCGCCTCGGGGATAAGCTCGCGCACCCGCTTGCCGAACGCGCGCAGGCACACCTCGTCACGACTGAGCGGCCCCGCGGTGAAATTGGGCGATGCCATCCCGTCTTGGACGCGCTGCACGAGCACCGTGTCTTCAGCATTCACCCGCCGGTTGATGCGCCAGTTGAGATAGCGCGCGGCTTTCATCTCACGCCGGTTGTCGGGCAGGACATAGGCAATCTCGCGGATCAGCGTCTCGGTCGGCGAGACCGGCAAAAACTGCATGAAGTCGACCTGATCGGGATAGATGTCGAAGGCGACATTGGGCCAGAGTTTGAAATAGAGCCACAGCCGCCGATGGCTCTCCGGCAGGTGCGTCACCTCGGGCAGAATGTGCTGGTACATCCGCTCAGACGGATTGTCCGAGCGCCGCTCCAGCAGCGTCCCCCACATCCGATCGACCTGGCCGTCCGCCGCCACGCCATAGCCGCGGCCGAACAGGCGCGTCAGCCCGGGATGCGCGACGCGGATATGCAGCCCGTCGGAGTAGTTGTCCGCGATATTCTTCCAGTTCACGGTGCGCGGGCGCAGCGTCACGCGGCCGAGCGCGCGCATCTCCTCGAAGCGATATGGCGCCACCTCGGCCTCATAGGGCGCCATCATTTCGGCGACCGAAGGCCCTCCGCTTTCCAGCCGCACGAAGATAAAGCCGCGCCAGACCTCCGACTCGATCGCCGGCAGCGCGACGCCGTCGAGCGCCTTGGCGTCGTAGGTCTCGCGCAACGGCACACCGCCCAGCCGTCCGTCGAGGCCATACGACCATGCGTGATAGGGACAGGTCAGCCGCTCCACATGGCCGGAAGCCTCGTCCAGAATACGCGCGCCGCGATGGCGGCAGACATTGGAGAGCGCGCGGATGACGCCGCCTTCGCCGCGCAGCACCACGATGCTCTCGCCCGCGAAATTCAGCGTGTGATAGTCGCCGGTCCCGGGGATGTCGCTGACATGGCAGACGACCTGCCAGGACGGCCGCATCACGCGGCGCGTCTCGGCCGCGAAGAACTCGGCATCGCGATAGATCCAGCCGGGCAGGCCGAACCCCGCATCGGGGTCTTCCCCGTCTCCGCCCTCTGCCGTCCGATCCCTCATCCCGCGGGTTATCGCCCGCCACCGGTCGAGGGTCTAGGCCGCGGTCCGCGTCTGGCGCTTGAAGAGGTCGAACGCCGCGGCGAAATCCTCGGGCGCCATGGGCCGTCCGAACAGATAGCCCTGGCCCTCCGTGCAGCCGTTCTTGATCAGCTGGGCGCGCTGCGCCTCGGTCTCGATCCCCTCGGCGATGACGTCGAGCCCGAAGCTCTCGCCGAGATAGAGCACGGCGCGGATGATCGCATCGTCCGCGGGGGATTCGCACATCGTCCGCACGAAGGTCTGGTCGATCTTCAGCCGCGTGATGGGGAAGCGCTTCAGCAGGCTCAGTGACGCATAACCGGTGCCGTAATCGTCGAAGGCAATCCCGACGCCCATGTCGCGGAGCGCGCGCAGCGGCCCAAGCACCGTATCGTTCTGGTCCAGCACGATATTCTCGGTGATCTCCAACTCCAGCGCATCGGGCGAAAGATGCCGGTCTCTCAGCACCGCAGCCACTTTCGCCACCAGATCGTCGGCGCGGAACTGAGCCCCGAACAGATTCACACCCATGCGGAAGGCAGGCGCGCCGCGGCTGCGCCAGGCCGCCGCCTGGGTGCAGGCGGTTTCCAACACCCAGTCGCCCACGGTCGCGGCGAGCAGGCCGCCCTCGAGGGCCGGCAGGAAGGCGGCCGGCGACACCAGCCCGCGTTCGGGATGCAGCCAGCGGATCAGCGCCTCGGCGCCAACCAGCACGCCGTCGCTCAGCCTTACCTGCGGTTGGTAGTAGAGCCGCAATTCGCCGTTCTCCACGGCGCGCCGGATTTCGACGTCATAGGTCCGCCGCGCGACCGCCGCGCTGCGCATGGCGCGGGTGAAGAGCGTCCGCGTGCCGCGGCCGTCGAGCTTCGCCTGGAAGAGCGCGAGATCGGCATTGCCGATCAGCTCGTCGGCGCTCTCGCCATGGGCGGGATGGATGGCGATGCCGGCCCCGGCCGACATATGGATTTCGTGGCTGTCGAGCACGAAGGGCCGGGTCAGCGCCTTGATCGCCGTCTCCGCGATAGCGGCCGCCTGCATGGGGTCCGCGAGACCGGGCAGCAGCAGGGCGAACTCGTCGCTACCGACCCGCGCGACCGTATCGGTCGGCCTGACGCAGCCGCTGAGACGGCGCGCCGCTTCTTTCAGCACCGCGTCGCCGCAGTCATGGCCCAGCGTATCGTTGATGTCCTTGAAGCCGTCGAGATCGGCGATGATCAGCGTCACGGGCTGGCCGCCCGCGATCTCTTCGCCGACGCGCTGCTTCAGCACGCCGCGATTGGGCAGGTCCGTCAGCTGGTCGTGATGGGCGAGGTGATAGAGCCGGTCTTCATTGCGCCGCCGCTCGGTGACGTCGCGGATGATCGCGCCGAAGCTCAGATCCCCGTCCTCGCGCCACATCGAAAGCGACAACTCGCCGGGGAAGAGCGAGCCGTCCTTGCGCAGGCCCAGCATGTCGTTGGTGCGGCCGACCAGTCTCGACGAGCCACCGGCGGTGACGCGCAGGCGATCCTCATAGATCTCATCGCGGAGATGATCGGGAATGATCAGGTCGATCTTCTGTCCGACCGCCTCACCGGCGGCATAGCCGAACATTCGCTCGGCGGCGGCATTCCACATCGTGATGCTGCCCTCGGCATCGGTGCAGATGATGCTGTCCGGCGAGGTCGCGGCGATATTGCGGAAGCGCTCCTGGCTGACGCGGCCGGCGATGTCGAGCCGCCTGAGTTCCAGCTTGTCGATCACCAGCTTGGCGAGGCTTTCGAGCTGCTGGCGGTCGAACTCCGAAAAGCTCGAACGCGCCCGCGTGTCGATGATGCAGAAGGCGCCGAGCGCCTGGCCCGAGGCGACCCGCAGCGGCACGCCGGCATAGAAGCGGAAACTGGCGGGTCCGGTCACCAGCGGGTTGTCGTGGAAACGCGGATCCAGCGTCGCGTCGGGCACGACCATCACGCTGTCTTCGGTGATCGCATGGGCGCAGAAGGAAATATCGCGCCCCGCGAGACTGGGATCGATGTGGTCGGTGCCGACGCTGGCGGCGAAGAAGACATGATTCCGGTCGATCAGGTTGACCACCGCGGTCGGCACGCCGAACATGCGCGCGGCCAGCTGGGTGACGTCGCTGAGACCGGGCTCGGCCGGCTCGTCGAGGAAGCCGTATTCAGCGAGCGCCCGAAGGCGCAATTCCTCATCGGCAATGAGCGGCGGATGACGCATGGGTGCCCCCGGGCGTGTCTGCTTTTCTTATACTGAATTGTCGCCGACCTCTCTTAAGGGCCGGCCAAGGAAATCGTTCGATTTGTTACAACGCCTCGGTGCAGCGTGGGGTTGAGGTCGCGCCTTCCGGTTGTGAGAGTGGTTGCGGCTCGCGTCCTGCCCGGTCAGGATGACCGTGAAAACAAAAACAGACGCCGGGACGGACCATGAGACTGACATCGCCGCGCATCGCGCCGCTCGCCGACGCCGAAATGGGTGAAGAGCAGAACGAGATCCTGGCGCCGATGCGCAGCGGCCGCGGGCCGGTGGGCGGGCGCATCCTCAACATTTTCCGCACCCTGGCGCGCGAGCCGAAGGCGATGAAGGGTTTCCTCGCCTGGGGCAACTACATCCTCTCGAAGAAGAACGGCCTGCCGGAACGCGAGCGCGAGATCGTCATCCTGCGCATCGGTTTCCTCTGCCGCTCCGGTTACGAGTGGACGCAGCACAAGGCGATCGGCCTTCGCTGCGGCCTTACCGAAGACGAGATCGAGCGCATCAAGACCGGCGCTGACGCCAGCTGGTCAGATGCCGATGCCGCGCTCATCCGCGCCAGCGATGAGCTCAACAAGGATCACTTCATTTCAAACGCGACGTGGGGCGCGCTCAAGCAGCACTTCACCGACAAGCAGTGCATGGACGTCGTCTTCACCGCCGGCCAGTACACGCAGGTCTCGATGATCCTCAACAGCTTCGGCATCCAGCTCGACGAGGGCCAGACGCTCGACCCCGATCTGAAGGGTTTCTGAGCATGGCCGGGCGGCTGGCCGGCAAGATCGCGGTTGTCGCCGGGGCGGGCCAGACCCCCGGGGAGACCGTGGGCAACGGCCGTTCGATCGCGCTTCTTTTCGCCCGTGAAGGCGCCGCGGTTCTCTGCGCCGATCGCGACGAAGCCCGCGCCGCCGAAACCGCCGCGCTGATCGTGGGCGAGGGCGGCTCGGCCGTCGCGCTCCAGGCCGACATCAGCAAGCCCGCCGGCGCTGCGGCGCTGACCGCAGCCGCGCTCCAGCGCTGGGAGCGCCTCGACATCCTCGTCAACAATGTCGGCATCGGCGGCGGTGGCGACGGGCCGGCGCATGCGCTTGAGGAAGCGGCGTTCGACCGCATCCTCGCCGTCAACCTCAAGGGCATGTGGCTCACCATCAAGGCCGCGCTGCCCGTCATGCGCAAGCAAGGCGGTGGCGCGATCGTCAACATCTCATCGCTCGCCGGCATCGCGGGCGGCCACCAGATGGCCTACGAGATTTCCAAGGCCGGCGTGAACCGCATGACGGCAAGTGTCGCGCAGGCCAATGCCAGCAAAGGCGTGCGCTGCAATGCCGTCGCGCCCGGCCTGATGAACACGCCGATGGCGGTCGAAGGCATCGCCGCCGCGACCGGACAATCCGTCGCCGAGGTGCGCGCCGCGCGCGACAAGCGCGTCCCGCTCGGCGGCAAGATGGGCAGCGCCTGGGACACCGCCAACGCCGCGCTCTTTCTTGCCTCCGACGAATCCCGCTTCATCACCGGTATCGTCCTTCCCGTGGATGGAGGCCTCTCGTCTCGCATCGCCTGAGATCAAGCTGAATTCGTAACCGCGAGCGGGGCCGCCAGAGTTCCGCCGTAACAGGGAAGACGCACTGCATGACCGACGTGACGACGGCCGATCCCGGCCCCCGCCCGCCCATCACGCTGATGACCAAGCTCGCCTACGGTTTCGGCTCCATCGCCTATGGCGTGAAGGACAACGGCTTCCGCGTCTTCCTGCTGCTCTTCTACAATCAGGTCGTCGGCCTGCCCGCCGACAAGGTTGCCGTCGCGATCATGCTGGCCATGCTGATCGACTGCGCCATCGATCCGATCATCGGCCAGGTGTCCGATACCTGGCGCTCCAAATGGGGCCGCCGCCATCCCTTCATGTATGCGTCGGCGCTGCCTGCCGCAGCCTCGTTCCTGCTGCTGTGGAACCCGCCAATGGAATGGTCGCATGAGGCGCTGTTCTGGTATCTTGTGGCGGTCGCCGTGCTGGTGCGCAGCTTCATCACCCTCTACGAGATTCCCTCCTCCTCGCTCGGCGCCGAATTGACGCTCGACTATGACGAGCGCACGTCGCTCCTCGGCTATCGCTATTTCTTCGCGTGGTGGGGCGGGCTCACGCTCATCATCCTGATGTTCCTGGTCTTCCAGAAACCGGCGCCCGGCTATCCCGTCGGCCAGCTCAACCCCGCCAGCTACGCGAACTGGGGCTATCTCGCCGCGGTGGTGATGTTTGTCTCGATCATCCTCTCGGCGATGGGCACGCATAAGTTCATCCCCTGGCTGCGTGCCCCCGCCGCGCGCGGCAGCATTGGCATCTTCCGCCACCTGAAGGAGATGGGGCAGACGCTCTCCAACCGCTCCTTCGTCATCATCACCGTGGTCGGCCTCTTCGCGGCGATCGCGCAGGGGATCAGCTTCTCGCTCGCCTTCTATTTCTCGACCTATTTCTGGCAGCTCTCGCCGGCGGGCACGGCGATCCTCACCGCCGATGCCTATATCTCCTCCGCCATCGCGCTCGCCGCCGCGCCCTATCTCTCGCGCAAGGCCGGCAAGAAGGCGGCGGGGTCGATCCTCCTGATGGCCTCGGTCTTCATCGGCTTCCTGCCGCTGATCCTGCGCGTCGTCGGCTATTTCCCCGACAATGGCTCGCCCTATCTCATCCCGATCCTCTTCGCTGACGGCGTCATCCGCGGCGCCTTCGCGATCACGGCGGCGATCCTCATCACCGCGATGCTGACGGACGTGGTGGAAGACGCTGCGGTGAAGACCGGCCGCCGCTCCGAAGGCCTCTTCTTCGCCTTCACCAGCCTCATTCAAAAGGCGGTCAGCGGCGTCGGCGTGATGGTGGCGGGCGCGCTGCTGACCATCGTTTCCTTCCCGGTCGGCGTGAAGCCCGCCGATGTCGATCCCGAAGTCGTGCGCGATCTCGCGATCGTCTACATGCCCTGCCTGATGATCCTCTACGGTGTCGCCGTCGGTATCCTTCAGGCCTATGGCATCACCCGCGAGCGCCATACCGAGAACCTCCGCCTGCTGAAACTCCAGGCCCAGGTCGCCGAACAGGCGGGCAGCCCACGCTATCCCTAGGGACACAAAGGGCTGGATTTCAGCCTTTGCCTGAGGCATTCTCTATTTAATGACAATATGTCAGTCCGCGCACTGCAAGCGCGGACGGCCGGTGGAGGACACCCATGGCGCAGGTTCAATCGATTTCCACCGCCCCCCAGCATGTCGACGTGCTCATCATCGGCGCGGGCCTCTCGGGCATCGGCGCCGCCCACCATCTGCAGACCGACAGCCCGAAGAAGACCTACGCCATTCTCGAAGGCCGCGACGCCATCGGCGGCACCTGGGATCTCTTCCGCTATCCCGGCATCCGCTCCGACAGCGACATGTACACGCTCGGCTACAACTTCCGCCCTTGGACGGAAGCCAAGGCCATCGCCGACGGCCCCTCGATCCTGAAATATGTCCGCGACACCGCCAGCGAAGGCGGCATCGACAAGCACATCCGTTATCGCCACATGGTGAAACGCGCCTCGTGGTCGACGCCCGACGCGCTCTGGACCGTCGAGGCCGAGCGCGGCGACACAGGCGAGACCGTCCGTTTCACCTGTTCGTTCTTGTTCCTTTGCGGCGGCTACTACTCCTACGAAAGCGGCTACACGCCCGACTTCCCGGGCATGGAGCGCTTCAAGGGCCGCATCGCGCATCCCCAGAAGTGGACGCCCGACATCGACCATGCCGGCAAGCGCGTCGTGGTGATCGGCAGCGGCGCGACCGCCGTGACGCTGGTGCCGGAAATGGCCAAGACCGCCGAACACGTCACCATGCTCCAGCGCTCGCCGACCTATATCGTCTCGCGCCCCGCCGAAGACCGCGGCGCCAATCGCCTGCGCCGTTTCCTGCCGGCGAAGATGGCCTACGGCATCACGCGCTGGAAGAACGTGCTGTTCGGCATGTTCTTCTACCGCATGGCGCGCAAGAAGCCTGAGGCGGTAAAGCAGCGCCTCATCAAGATGGCCGCCGATCAGCTCCCCGCCGACTTCGACGTCGCGACGCATCTGACACCCAAATACAATCCCTGGGACCAGCGCGTCTGCCTCGTGCCGGACGCGGACATGTTCCAGGCGCTGCGCAACAAGAGCGCCGACATCGTCACCGACGAGATCGAGACCTTCACGGAAACGGGCCTGAAGCTGAAGTCGGGCAAGGAGCTCGCCGCCGACCTCATCGTCACTGCGACGGGCCTTCGTCTTGAAGTCTGGAACGGTCTCGAAGTCTCGGTCGACGGCCGCCGCATCGACCCCGCGAAGACGCTCTCCTACAAGGGCATGATGTATTCGGACGTGCCGAACTTCGCCTCGTCCTTCGGCTACACGAACGCCTCGTGGACGCTGAAATGCGACCTGACCTGCGCCTATGTCTGCCGCCTGCTGAACTATATGGACAAGACCGGCCTCCGCCAGGCGACGCCGCGCAACACCGACCCGACCATCCAGGAAGAACCCTGGCTCGATTTCTCGTCGGGCTACGTCCAGCGCAGCATCGCCGTCTTCCCCAAGCAGGGCTCGAAGACGCCGTGGAAGCTCTACCAGAACTACGCCCGCGACATCATGGCGCTGCGCTGGGGCAAGGTGAAGGACGGCGTGATGGAGTTCTCCAACCCCAAGGGCGCAGCGAAGAAAGCAGAGCCCGCGCGCATCGCCGAGGCGGCGGAATAACATCAAGGTTGTCATCCCGGCCGCAGCGTAGCGGAGAGCCGGGACCCAGGTGACTGGGCGCAAGTGCTTGTCGCCCCTGGGTCCCGGGTCTCGGACGCCTGCGGCGGCCTCGCCCGGGATGACGCATGTGGTTAGGTTCAGCCCATGACGGATTCGAAATCGGGAAAACTCGCGACCGCCTCCGGGGCCCCCGCCGTCGCTGAGCGCACGCTGGAACTCGCGCTGGGCCAGCAGGTGCGCCAGCTCCGTCGCCAGAACGATCTCTCCATCAACGACCTCGCGACCGCCGCGGGCCTCTCGGCCGGCATGGTCTCCAAGATCGAGAACGGCCAGATCTCGCCCTCGCTCTCGACGTTGAACGCGCTGGCCGGCGCGCTCGCCGTGCCGATCACCGCGCTCTTCTCGGCCTTCGAGGATCGCCGCGACGCCAGCCATGTGAAGGCGGGGCAGGGCGTCGTGATCGAACGGCGCGGCACCAAGGCAGGCCATGTCTATCGCCTGCTCGGCCACTCCCTGCGCGGCGAGGTGACCGTCGAGCCTTATCTCATCACGCTGGAAAAGGGCGCGGCGCCCTACACCGCCTTCCGCCATAGCGGCGTCGAGTTCATCTACATGCTCTCCGGCGAGGTGACGTATCGCCATGCCGATGCGACCTACCGTCTGAAGCCGGGCGACTCCTTCCTCTTCGACTCCGGCGCGCTGCATGGCCCGGAGTCGTTCGGCAAGCTGCCCGCGACCTATCTTTCGATCATCATCTATCCCCGGCCGCAAACCTGATATTTTCCTCACAGTAAATATTTATTCTTGCCCGTTGACCGCGCGCCGCAGCTTCGCTTAGCTGCGGTGAGCGCAACGGACCTGAATCATGTGCGGCATTGCCGGCCTCTTCCTGAAGAACCCCGCCCTTGAGCCCGGCCTCGGCACGATGCTGGCCGCCATGCTTGGCGTGCTCAGCGACCGCGGCCCGGACAGTGCCGGCTTCGCCGTCTACGGCGCCGGCAAGGGCGATCGTCTGAAGTTCACGCTCAGCGCCGCCGACGCGCCTACGCTGGAAGCGGCGCTCACGCGCCTGAACGACACGGTCGGCGGCCTCAGCTGGTCGCTCCGCGCCAACCACGCCGTCGTCGCAGTGCCCGTCGCGACGGGCGATCGCCTCTCCGCCCTCATCGCGGCCGACCCCACGCTCACCCTCGTTAGCGCCGGCACGCGCATGGAAATTTACAAAGAGGTCGGCCTCCCCGCCGACGTCGCCCGCAAGTTCGCGCTCTCCACCATGTCCGGCACCCACGCGATCGGCCATACCCGCATGGCGACGGAGTCCGCCGTCACCACGCGCGGCGCCCATCCCTTCTCGACCGGGCCGGACCAGTGCCTCGTCCATAACGGCTCGCTCTCCAATCACAACGCCGTGCGCCGCGAACTCCGCCGCGAGGGCATCGCCTTCGCGACCGACAATGATTCCGAAGTGGCCGCGGGCTATCTCACCTGGCGGATGCGTCAGGGCCGCACGCTGGGTCAGGCATTGGAGGCGAGCCTCGCCGATCTCGACGGCTTCTACACCTTTGTCGTCGGCACCGAGACCGGCTTCGCGGTCTTGCGCGATCCCATCGCCTGCAAGCCCGCGGTCATGGCGGAAACCGACGACTATGTCGCCTTCGGCTCGGAATATCGTGCGCTCGCCGTCCTGCCCGGCGCGGCTAATGCCCGTGTCTTCGAACCCGAGCCTGCCACCGTCTATGCCTGGGAACGCGCGGCATGAGAGAATTCGACCTCGCCGCCGAACCGGTGCGCGCGCTCAACGCGGCGCTGCACGCGCTGCCGCCCGACACCAACGAGACTCATTGGCGGGTCGCCAATCCGCAAGGCAAGCATGCCATCGCGGTCGGCCTCGACGCGCCCATCGAAATCCAGATCGACGGCCATGCCGGCTACTACTGCGGCGGGATGAACAAGTCCGCGACGATCACCGTCGCCGGGAATGCGGGCGTCGGCGTCGCTGAAAACATGATGTCGGGCTCGGTCCGCATCAAAGGCGACGCCAGCCAGTCCGCGGGCGCGACGGGGCAGGGCGGCCTGCTCGTCATCGAAGGCAATGCCTCCGCCCGCTGCGGCATCTCGATGAAGGGCATCGACATCGTCGTGAAGGGCAATATTGGCCCGATGAGCGCCTTCATGGCGCAGGCCGGCAATCTCGTCGTCTTCGGCGACGCCGGTGAGGCGCTGGGCGACTCCCTTTATGAAGCCCGCCTCTTCGTGCGTGGCAAAGTCGCGAGCCTCGGCGCCGATTGTATCGAAAAGCCGATGGCTGCAGAAGATCGCGCCGCGCTCAACGCCGTGCTCACCCGTGCCGGTCTCGAAGATGTCGCGCCCGACGAGTTCAAATTCTATGGCTCGGCCCGCACGCTCTATCATTTCCATGTCGACAATGCGGGCCGGTACTGAGCGCATGGACCAGACGCCCCGCACCTTGCCGCGCTTCTCCGCGACCTTCGATCCCGGCACGCTGTCCGAAATCCGCCGCGCTGCCGCGACCGGCATCTACGACATCCGTGGCGGCGGCGCGAAGCGCAAGCTGCCCCATTTCGACGACCTGCTCTTCGTCGGCGCCTCGATCTCGCGTTATCCGCTGGAAGGTTATCGCGAGAAATGCGGCACCGACGTCCTGCTCGGCACCCGCTTCGCGAAGAAGCCGATCGCGCTGAAGATCCCCGTTACCATCGCCGGCATGAGTTTCGGTGCGCTCTCCGGTCCCGCCAAGGAGGCACTCGGCCGCGGCGCGACGGCGATGGGCACCTCCACGACGACCGGCGACGGCGGCATGACCGCCGAAGAGCGCGGCCACTCCAATCTTCTCGTCTACCAGGTCCTCCCGTCGCGCTACGGCATGAACCCCGACGATCTCCGCAAGGCCGACGCCATCGAGATCGTCATCGGCCAGGGCGCCAAGCCCGGCGGCGGCGGCATGCTGCTGGGCCAGAAGATCAGCCCGCGCGTCGCCGCCATGCGCACACTGCCCGAAGGCATCGACCAGCGCTCCGCCTGCCGCCATCCCGACTGGACCGGCCCCGACGATCTGGAAATCAAGATCGAGGAACTGCGCGAGATCACCGATTGGGAAAAGCCGATCTATGTGAAGGTCGGCGCCTCACGCCCCTATTACGACACCGCGCTCGCCGTGAAATCCGGCGCGGATGTCGTGGTGCTCGACGGCATGCAGGGCGGCACGGCGGCGACGCAGGACGTCTTCATCGAACATGTCGGCCTCCCCATCCTCTCCGCCATCCGCCCCGCCGTGAAGGCGCTTCAGGAACTCGGCCTCCATCGCAAGGTGCAACTCATCGTCTCCGGCGGTATCCGCTCGGGCGCCGATGTCGCCAAGGCGCTCGCGCTCGGCGCTGATGCCGTCGCGATCGGCACGGCGGCGCTGGTCGCGCTCGGCGGCAACGATCCCGCGCTGGAAGACGACTACGCTAAGCTCGGCACGACCGCCGGCGCTTATGACGACTGGCATGAAGGCCGCGATCCCGCGGGCATCACCACCCAGGACCCGCTGCTCGCCGCGCGGCTCGATCCGGTCGCCGCTGGTCGCCGCCTCGCCAACTATCTTTCCGTGCTGACGCTGGAAGCCCAGACCATCGCGCGCGCCTGCGGCAAGAGCCACGTCCATAATCTTGAACCCGAAGACCTCGTGGCCCTGACGGTCGAGGCCGCCGCGATGGCCGGCCTCCCGCTTGCGGGCACCGACTGGATTCCGGGAGGAGCGCGCTATTGAAGGTGGGGACTGCATGACGACCGATCTGGAACTCGCCGCACAAGAGCGCGGCATCAAATACTTCCTCGTCTCCTTCACCGACCTCTTCGGCGCCCAGCGCGCCAAGCTCGTCCCCGCCGCGGCGATCGGCGAAATGGTCCGCGCCGGCGCGGGCTTTGCGGGCTTCGCGACATGGCTCGACATGACCCCGGCCGACAGCGACATGTTCGCCCGGCCCGATCCCGCAACCCTCATTCAACTCCCGTGGAAGCCCGAAGTCGGCTGGGTCGCCGCCGATCTCTGGATGGACGGCAAGCCCGTCGAGCAGGGGCCGCGCAATGTCCTGAAGCGCCTCATCGCCACCGCGGCCGCCCAGGGCTACGAGATGAAGTCGGGCGTCGAATGCGAATACTTCCTGATCACGCCCGACGGCACGGCGATTTCGGATGCCGCCGACCATCAGGCCAAGCCCTGCTACGACCAGCAGGCGCTCATGCGCCGCTATGACGTCATCGCCGAGATCTGCGACGCGATGCTGGCGCTTGGTTGGAAGCCCTATCAAAACGACCACGAGGATGCGAACGGCCAGTTCGAGATGAACTGGGAATATGACAGCGCGCTCATCACCGCCGACCGCCATGCCTTCTTCAAGTTCATGGCGAAGTCGATCGCGGAGAAGCACGGCCTCCGCGCGACCTTCATGCCCAAGCCCTTCGCGCATCTCACGGGCAATGGCTGCCATGCGCATGTCTCGCTCTGGCGTGGTGAGAAGAACCTCTTTCATGACGAGGCCGGCGAACTCGGGCTTTCGGCACTCGCCTACAATTTCCTCGGCGGCATTCTCAATCACGCGGAAGGGTTTGTGGCCCTGACCAATCCGACCGTCAATTCCTACAAGCGCATCAACGCGCCCGCGACCCGGTCCGGCGCAACCTGGTCGCCGAACACGATCAGCTATACCGGCAACAACCGCACCCACATGGTGCGTATTCCCGATGCCGGCCGGTTCGAGATCCGTCTCGCCGACGGCGCGGTGAACCCCTATCTGCTCCAGGCCGCCTATCTCGCCGCCGGCCTCGACGGCATCGCGTCCAGCACCGATCCCGGCAAGCGCCTCGACATCAACATGTACGAGGACGGCCACACGCTTAAGGATGTGCGCAAACTGCCCCTGAACCTGCTCGATGCGCTCCGGGCCTTCGACAAGGCCGACGCGCTGAAGGCAGCGCTCGGCACCGGCTTCGCCGCGTCCTATGTGAAACTCAAGACCGCCGAGTGGAACGCCTATAGCGGCGCGATCAGCGATTGGGAGCGCGCGGCGACGCTGGATTGCTAGCGTTTTCGCCGATTTTCCGGCCCAGCTCCCGCCCGCACGGTTAACGCGCGTTAGGCACGTTGGCACGGTTCTCGCTAACCGTTTTAACGTGAATGTCACCAGACCTGTGTGACTGTCACATTCGGCGCCTCCGTGCGCCGAAGTGAGGCAACGCCGTGTCCGTTCAGGTTGCAGCTCTGGCCGCTGAAGCGGGGGAAGCGCATATTGCGCCGCCCGCCCGCGCGGCTCTGTCTGCGGCCCATGACCGCCTCCGCCCCTGCCGGATCGATGATCTGCCGGCCATCGCGACACTCTTTCAAAGCGTGTTCTACCGCGCCGCGGGCCTGCCGCCCCAATCCCTGATCGCCCATCTGCGTGACGTCTATTTCGACCACCCCTGGCACGATCCGCAGATGCCCTCGCACGTCTTCGTCTCTGCCAACGGCACGATCGATGGTTTTGTCGGCGCCTTGCCGCTTCGGTTGCGCTTCAAGGGCGAGCCGGTGCGCGCCTCCATCGCCGGCGCGCTGATGGTGCGCGATCCCGCCAGCCGTCCGATGGCCGGCGCTCGCCTGCTGCGTAGCTTCATGTCCGGCCCGCAGGCGCTCTCGCTCGGCGACACCGCCAACTGGACATCCAAGACTCTGTGGGAGCGGATCGGCGGCCGCACGCTGCCGCTTGCCAGCATGGAATGGCTGAAGATCATCCGCAGCGCTGCGTTCGGCGTTTCGGTCGTCCGCAATCGCTTGCCGAAGCCGCTCGCCGCCTTGCTGGCCCCGGCGTCCGGCGTCGCCGCCGCGTTTGGCCGCCGCCGCGCATCTGACCCCATGCAGCCCTGGGTGGGCGAGACGGTGGACGATGCCGCCTTCCTCGCCGCCTATAACGAGGTCTCCGCGAAGCTCGACATCGCGCTCGATCTCGATGACGCCGCCGGCCGCTGGATGCTTGATCAGGCGGCGCGCAAGACCCGCCACGGCCAGCTTTTCCGCCGTGTCGTCACTGCGCGCTCCGGCAAGCTGCTCGGCTGCTATCTCGTCTACGCCCGGCGCGGCGCGACGGCCGAGACGCTTCAGATCACCGCGATGCCCGGTCAGGGCGATGCGGTGTTCGCCAGCCTCATCGATTTCGCGACGGCCGAGGGCTGCATCGCCGTGCGCGGCCGCAGCCAGAACGCGCTGATGAACGCGCTCTTCAAGTCCGGCTGCATCATGCGTCATCGCGGCGCCACGGTCGCCGATACCAAGAACACCGGCCTCATGACGGCGCTCGAGCGCGGCGCCGCGCCGCTTGGTGGTTTCTTCGGCGAGACCTGGACGCGTCTTGTCAGCGACGAGTTCGCCTGATGTGCGGGATCGCAGGCTTCCTCGATCTGCCCGGCGCGGCCGCCGACAAGACGGCGACGCTCGCGCGCATGGCCGCGGCGCTGACCCATCGCGGGCCGGATGCGCATGGCATCCATCTCGACGGTCCCTGCGGCCTCGCGCATACCCGCCTCAGCATCATCGACCTTGCCACCGGCGCACAGCCGATGTCGACCGACGATGGCGCGATCACGATCAGCTTCAACGGCGAGATCTTCAACTACCGCGAACTCCGCGCCGATCTGATCGCGCAGGGCTTCGTCTTCCGCACGACGTCGGACACCGAGGTCATCCTCCATCTCTACCGCGCCATGGGGCCGGATTGCGTCACCAGGCTGAACGGCGATTTCGCCTTCGCGGTGTGGGATGCCAAGCTCGGCCGGTTGATGCTCGCCCGCGATCGCATGGGCGTGCGTCCGCTCTACTATGCCCAGCGCGGCGCGATGCTCGCCTTCGCGTCGGAGATGAAGGCGCTCTTCACGGTCCCCGGCATCGCGCCGGACCTTGATCTCATCGCGCTCGACCAGATCTTTACAGCCTGGGCGCCGATCGCCCCGCGCACCGGCTTCCGCGACATCGCCGAACTGCCGCCTGCGCATATGCTGCTCGCGACCAGGGGCAACATCTCGGTCAGCCGCTACTGGCAGCTCGATTTCCCGCGCATGGGCGATGCCGTCGTTACCGACGAAGCCGAAGCCGTCGAGGAAGTCCGCGCTCTCCTCGCGGACGCCACACGCATCCGCCTCCGCGCCGATGTCCCTGTCGGCGCCTATCTCAGCGGCGGGCTCGATTCCTGCGTGACGACGGCGCTCGCCCGCGCCGAGGGTTGCGAGAACATCCGCACCTTTTCCGTCACCTTCGAGGATGCCGAGTTCGATGAAAGCGGCTTCCAGCGCATCATGAGCGAGGCGCTCGGCACGCGCCACAGCGCGCTCGCCTGCAGCGCCGGCGACATCGGCCGCGCGCTGCCTGCCGTCGTCGCCCATGCGGAACGCCCGATCCTGCGCACCTCGCCCGTGCCGCTGTTCCTCTTGTCCAGAGCCGTGCAGCAGGACGGCCTCAAGGTCGTGCTGACCGGCGAGGGCGCCGACGAGGTCTTCGGCGGCTACGACATCTTCAAGGAGGCGAAGCTCCGCCGCTTCTGTGCGCGCCAGCCGGGCTCGGCGCGCCGCCCGCGCCTGTTACAGCGCCTCTACCCCTATCTGCCGCGCCTGCAGAGTCAGTCGCCCGCCTTCCTGAAAGCGTTCTTCGGCACCGATCGCGACGATCTCAGCGATCCCCTCTTCTCGCATCTGCCGCGCTATCGCACGACGACGCGCGCCAAGGCGTTCTTCTCTGCCGAAACCAAGCGCGCCACCGCGGGTTACGACGCGCTCGACGATTTGCGCGCGACGCTACCGGCCGAGTTCGCGCACTGGCACCCGCTCTCGCAGGCGCAGTATCTGGAAACCACCCATCTCCTGCCGGGCTACATCCTCTCCTCGCAAGGCGACCGGGTCGCGATGGCGCACGGTGTCGAGGGCCGTTTCCCCTTCCTCGACCACCGCGTCGTCGAGTTCGCCGCGCGTCTGTCGCCCGAGCTGAAACTGCGCGGCCTCCGTGAGAAGCACATTTTGCGCGAGGCGATGAAGGACCTGTTGCCGCCGGTGATCGCCGAGCGCCCCAAGCAGCCTTACCGCGCGCCTGAATCCGGTGTCTTCTTCGGCCAAGGTGCGGCGACCGAACTGCAAGACCTTTTCGCCCCTGCCACCATTGCGGAAGCTGGCCTTTTCGATCCCGGCGCTGTGTCGAAGCTCGCCGCCAAGGCCGCCCGCACGCCGTCGCTGGGCTTCGCCGAAAACGCCGCGCTGGTCGGCATCGCCACCACCGAATTGCTGCGCCGCCGCTTCGCCGCGCCGGCTCAGCCCGCTCTTCAACTCGCCAGCTCGTTCTAACGGAGACTTCCATGTCCGCAGTCGAATCCGATCTCCGCGCCTTCATCGCCGAGAACTTCATGTATGGCGGCGATGCCGCCGCGCTGCCCACCGATCGCTCGTTGATCGACGAAGGCCTCATCGACTCGACCGGCGTGCTGGAACTCGTCTCCTTCCTTGAGGAGAAGTTCGGCCTCGTTATCGGCGACGAGGAAATCGTGCCCGCCAATCTCGACTCCATCGCCGCCATCGTCGCCTTCGTCGACGGCAAGCACGCGCGCGTGGCCGCCTAAGCATCAGTTCCGGAGACTGGCCATGAACGCTCTGGCGCCGGCTGCCCGCAGCCCCGACCTCTCGCTTCTCGCGCTCGACGAGGCAGCTGAGATCGCGCGCCTCGCTGCGACCATCCGCACCGGCGTCACCCAGACGCTGAAGCGCCGCGGCGCCGTCCTTGGCCTCTCCGGCGGCATCGACTCGACCGTGACAGCGGCGCTCTGCGTCGCCGCTTTGGGCGCCAACCGCGTCGTCGGCGTGCTTATGCCGGAATGCGACAGCGATCCCGACAGCCTCCGCCTCGGCCGCGCCGCTGCCGAAGCATTGGGCATCGAAACCGTGCTCGAAGACATCGGCCCCGCGCTCGACGCCGCCGGCTGCTATCAGCGCCGCGACGCCTTCATCCGCGCGACGGTTCCCGATTACGGCCCCGACTGGAAGTGCAAGATCGTGTTGGGCGACGGCGCGGGGGGGTTCGCCATCTCCTATCTCGTCGTGGAATCGCCAACGGGCGAGCGCAGCCAGCACCGCATGTCCGCCGACGCCTATCGCGGCATCATCGCGGCTGCAAACATGAAGCAGCGCACCCGCAAACAGCTCGAATATTTTCACGCCGATCGGCTCGGCTATGCCGTCGCGGGCACGCCCAACCGGCTGGAATACGATCAGGGTTTCTTCGTGAAGAACGGCGACGGGGCGGCTGACTTCAAGCCGATCGCGCATCTCTACAAGACCCAGGTCTACGCGCTGGCGCAGCATTTCGACCTGCCGGCTGAGATCCGCTCGCGACCGCCGACCACCGACACCTGGTCGCTGCCGCAGAGCCAGGAGGAGTTCTATTTCTCCGCCCCCTATCAGGTGATGGATGTCTGCCTCTTCGCGCTGGAAAACGGCCTCACCGCCGCAATCGCGGCCGAACGCGCCGGTCTGACGGAAGAACAGGTCGAAACCGTCTGGCGGGACATCGCCGCCAAGCGCAAGGCGACGCGCTACCTGCACGAAGCGCCGCTGCTCTTCTGACATGCTGATCGCCCGCACGTTGCGCACCATGCCCGGCCAGGTCGCCGGGCCGCTGGCGCAGATGGCGGCGGCGGTTGCCTTCACCCACTGGCTCTCGCCGGAAGCGCTCGGCGTCTACGCCCTCGCCTGGGCGGCGCAGGAACTGGTCTATTACGGCGTCGTCGCGTGGTGGACCTCATTCGTCCAGCGCTACGCCGCCGCCCACGCCGAGCCCGTGGATCGCGCGCGCCTCAACGCCGCCGAAACCGCGATCCAACTCATCAGTGCACTGCTGCAAGCGATCGTCGCCTGCGCGGCCCTGTCGCTGGTGCTCGACGCCGTTCCCACCGCCGGATTCCTCGCGGCACTCGCCGCCTTCACCGTCACGCGCAATGCCGCGACTCACTTCGCCGCCCGCGCCCGCGCCGAGGACAGCGACCTCGCCTTTACGATCCTACAGGCCGGCGGCCCGCTCGGCGGGCTCGCCCTCGGCATCGTCGCGCTCTCGTCGATTTCGCCGACCGCCGAAGCGCTGCTCATCGCCTATGCCATCGCGCAGGGGCTCAGCCTCAGCGCCGGCCTGCCCTTCATGCGCTTCACCCCGACGCGGCCCAAGGTCGATCGCGCCATGCTGCGCTCGTCCTGGACCTATGGCGCGCCGCTGGTCATGGCCCATCTCTTCGAATGGGCCGCCAATCACGGCGTTCGCCTGATCGTTGAAGTGGGGCAGGGCACCGAGGGCGTCGGCCTCGTCACGACGGCCTGGTGGCTCGGCCTGCGCATCGCCGCCTTCGTCGCGCTCATCGTCACCGGCGCGACCTTCGCCGCCGCGATCCGCGAACTCGACACCAAAGGCCCCGACGGCGCGCGCCGCCAGCTCGCCGATAACGGCGCGCTCATGCTGGCGCTGCTCGCCCCTGCGGTCGCGGGCGGCGCACTGCTGTCGCAGGCCTTCTCGAACATCGCCGTCGCCGAGCCCTTCCGTGCCGCAACCGCGCTGCTGCTCCCCTTCGCGCTTGCCGCCGGCGCCTGCAAGGCGTTCCGCGAGCACGGCCCCGAACAGGCGCTGCTCGTCTTCGGCCGCACCCGCGCCGCCGCGATGACCGCCTTCGTGGAAGCCATCGCGACCGCCGTCCTCTGCACCGGCGGCCTGCTGCTCGGCGGACTGCTCGGCGCTGTTGCCGGCGCAGCCCTCGCTTCGCTCGCCGGTGCCGCCTTTGCCCAGATCAGCGCTATGCGCCTCACCGGCTACACGCTGCGCCTCGCCGATCTCGCGCGCATCGCCGCCGCAACCGTGCTGATGGCGGCCGCCGTCTACGCGCTCCCGTACCGCGACGATATCGCCGGCCTGTTGCTGGCGGTGCTCGTCGGTGCGCTCGTCTACGGCGTCGCCTCGCTCATTCTCTGGCGCGGCCATCTGCGGAGCTGGCGGGCGCGCAGCGCGCTCCCAGTCTAGCTGACCCGCGCCGCCAGCGCGCGCACGTCGCCGTCCGCGTCGGCCGCCGTCTCGACCGCGCCATAGATCGTCATCCGGCCCAGTGCTTTCAGCCAGTACGGCCCCTGGCCCTTGCCGATCTCGAAGCAGAGCCAGCCGCCGCGCTTCAGGAACAGCGGCGCTTCCTTGATCAAGCGGCCCACGATGCTGAGCCCGAATGTGCCGCCGTCGAATGCCATGCGCGGTTCGTATTTCGAAATCTCCTCCGGCATCCCCTCGACCTTGGCGGACGAGATATAGGGCGGATTGCAGACGACCAGATCTGCCGCCCCTGCCAGCGCCGCGCGCGGCAGGGCGTCGAACAGATCGCCGACATGAAAGGTCACGCGCCCCTCGACGCCATGCAGCGCCGCGTTGCGCCGCGCCATGGCGACCGCTTCAGCCGACAGGTCCGCCGCATCGACGACCGCGCCCGGTGTCGTCGCCGCCAGCGCCACCGCCAGATTGCCCGATCCCGTGCAGACATCGATCGCCCGCGGCCCGGCGATCCCCGCCAGCCGCGCCAGCGCCAGCCCGCCCAGCAATTCCGTCTCCTTGCGCGGCACCAGCGCGTCAGGCCCCGCGATGAAATCGAGCCCCATGAAACGCTGCCGGCCCGTCAGATGCGCCAGCGGCAGACCGGCGATACGCCGGATGACGAGCTCGTTCAGCATCATTGCCTGCGTCTCATCGAGCAACGGCAGCGCGACTTCCGACGCCGCCTCGACGGATAGCGGCGTCCCCGCTGCCGCCAGCCACAGCGCCTTCACCGTGCCCTCGGGCGTCTCCTCCGGTTTGTCCGGCTGCCGCGCGAATGATGCGCCGATCTCGCGCAGCGCCGTCTCGAAAAGATCAGGATTTCCGCTCATGGCGGAATTTTACCAACCGTCGTTCAGCGCCAGGTTAACGCGGCGGCGGGGCTGCTATTTCCGCGTGCTCCCTGCACAATGGCAACCGACGCAGCCCGGATGCCGCATGCTCCTTTTCGAAAGCACGCTGACCCTCATTCTCGTGGCGATCGTGCTGCTGCAGGTCTCGCGCAAGCTGGCGATCCCTTATCCCGCCATGCTCGCCATGGCCGGAGTCGGCGTCGCCGCGCTGCCATGGGCGCCCGATATCGCCATCGATCCGCACTTGGCCTTGGCGCTCTTCATTGCCCCGGCCTTGCTCGATGCCGGCTTCGACTTCCCGCCGCGCGCGGTGCGCCGCTTCTGGCTGCCCCTGATCGCGCTCGCGGCCGTGGCGGTCGTGCTGACGACCGCCGCCGTCGCCTGGCTCGGCGTCGCATGGGGTCTGCCGATGGCCGCGGCCATTGCGCTTGGCGCCATCGTCGCCCCGCCGGATGCCGCGGCGGCCAGCGCCATGCTGGCGCGGCTCTCACTCCCGCGCCGCACGGTCACGGTGCTGAAGGGCGAAAGCCTTCTCAACGACGCGACATCTCTGCTCATCTTCGGCGCTGCCGTCGCCGCTGCCTCTGCGCCCGATGCGCTCGCTGATCTCGCCCCTGAACTGGCGCTCGCCGTCCCCGGCGGCCTGATCTTCGGCATTCTCATCGGCCGCGCCTATGTCCTGATCGCGCCGCGTCTCGCAGGCACGCTCGGCGGCACGCTGTTCGAATTCGTCGCGACCTTCGGCGTCTGGATCGTGGCTGAACGGCTGCACCTTTCGCCGATCCTCAGCGTCGTCGCCTATGCGATGACGATCGCCCATTTCCTGCCGGCGATCACCGCGCCGCGCCACCGCGTCCATTCCTACGCCGTCTGGGAGGCCGCGGTCTTCCTCCTTAACGTCATCGCCTTTCTGCTCATGGGCCTGCAGGCGCGCGAGATCGTCGGCCGCCTCGACGCCGGCGAGTTGAACGACGCGCTCGTCTTTGCCGCCATCGTGCTTGGTGTCGTCGTCGCCGTGCGCGTCGTTTGGGTCATGTTTTACAATCGCGCCGTGAACTGGAGCGGTGCCTACGGCACAGGCAAGGCGCCGACGATTGCGCAGGGCCTCGTCGTTTCCTGGTGCGGCATGCGCGGCCTCGTAACCCTCGCGACCGCACTCGCGCTGCCTGCCGGCTTCCCGGAACGCGATCTCATCGTGCTCAGCGCCCTCGCGGTCGTGCTGGGCACGCTCGTCATCCAGGGCCTGACCCTCGGCCCGCTCATCCGCGTGCTCGGATTCACCCGCGATACCTCGTTCGACAGCGAGGTCGCCGCGGGCCGGGTCGCCCTCATCGATGCCGGCCTCGCCAGCCTCGACAGCAAGGATGCCGACGCGACGGCACGGCTCCGCGCCGACTTCGCCGCCGAACGCGCAGCGGCCGAAGCGGGCAGCGATCCACGCGCCATTCTGGAGATCGACCGGCTCCGCCGGCGCACCATCGCTGCCAAGCGCACCGCGCTGGCCGGCCTCCGCCGGTCCGGCGAGATGGAGGACGATGTCTTCCATGCGCTCGAAGAGGAGCTCGACTGGGACGAACTCGCCGTTACCCCTGCCGACCGCCTCGGCATGGAGGAAGGCTAGCGCAGGCGCAGCGTTACCGTCGCCCCGCCGCCCGGCGTGTCCGACACCTGGATCGAGCCGCCATGCACCAGCGCGATCTGCCGCGTGAGACTGAGGCCCACGCCGCTGCCCGTCCGCTTGGTCGTGTAGAAGGGGATGTAGATCTTGTCGCGAATGCCGGCATCGATACCCGGCCCGTTATCTGCGACGGCCAGTGCCGCGAACCCGCCTTCGTCCAGCCGCGCCGTCAGCGCGATCCGCCCGTCCTTGCGCCCGTTCAGCGCATCCGTCGCGTTGCGGATGAGGTTGATCAGCGCCTGGTCCAGCAACTCGTCGTCCGCCGTGATCTCCAGGGAAACGGGATCGACCACGGCCGAGAAGGCGATCCCGCGCCGCTCCAGTTCGGGCGCCATCAGCCGTTCGAGCCGCGCGAACACCCGCGTCAGGGACACCGGCGCAAGCTGCGGCACCAGGTCCTTGGTGAGGCGGCGATAGCTCTGCACGAATTGCAACAGCCCGGCGCTCCGCCGCGCCACGGCTTCCGTCGCCTCGCGCGCGTCCGCTGCCGCAGGCTCCAACTTACTTCCCGGCGGCAGGGTCTCGTAGAGCACCCGCACCACCTCATGCGCCGTGCCCGCCAGCGACGAGACGGGGGTCAGCGAGTTCATCATCTCGTGCGTCAGCACGCGGATCAGCGCCTGCCACGCCGCGAGCTCGTGCTCGTTGAGTTCATTGTCGATGCTCTGCAGCGAGACCAGCCGCCGCGTCACGCCGCCGACCGTCACCTGCGTCGCGGCGGCCTTTACCTGCACTTCGCCGCCGGGCCGCGCCAGCTTCACCAGCGCCGTCTTGCCCGGCCCCAGTGCCGTCAGCCCGTCTGCGAAGGCTTCGCCCCGCTTGGCGAGATCGCCGATCGTCTCGAACCGTCCGACGCCGAGCAGCCGCCGCGCCGCACTGTTCAGCACCGTCAGGCGCCCGGCGGGTTCCAGCGCGATCAGCGCGACCGGGATATGCTCCACCAGCGCGCGCAGATAGTGCGCCTGCTCCTCGCGTTCGTTCCGCGAGGTCCGCAGCCGCTCCATCACGCGGTTCAAACCCTGCCCAAGCTCGCGGAACGTGCCGCCGAGGCCGCGATCGGTGAAGGTCTGTGTCAGGTCTTCATATTCGATGGCCGAAAGGAACCGCCCGATCTCGCGGTTCGACGTGTTGACGAAGCGCAGCAGGCCGAACCACTGGATCACCACGGCCGTGGCGAGGATCACCAGCACCGCATACCAGGCGGTATTCGCGCCCACGAACGCCGCCGCCGCGATGGTCAGCGCCAGCGCGATCAGTCGAACCAGGGCGATCAGGGCAAAGCGGCTAGAGCCCATACTTCTCCATGCGGCGATACAGCGAACCGCGGGTCAGCCCCAGTTCGCCCGCCGCATGGCTTACATTGCCCGCGTGGCGTTGCAAGGCGCGCTCGATCGCGCGCTTTTCCAGGTCGGTGAGATTGACCGACCTATCATCGTGCTCGGCTTCGGCCGGCGCTTCGACCATCAGGAAGTCGTCCGGCGTCAGCTCGGTGCCTTCGCTGAGGATGATCGCCCGCTCCACCGCATGGCGCAGCGCGCGCACATTGCCGGGCCAGGCATGGCCGGTCAGCCGCGCCAGCGCATCGGCGCGGATGCGCTTCAGCGGCATGTTGTATTTCGCGGCATAGATCGCGACGAAGTGCTCGGCGAGCGCCAGGATATCCTCGCGCCGGTCGCGCAGCGGCGGCAGCGCGATCTCCACCGTGTTGATGCGGTAAAGCAGATCGGGCCGGAAGACTTTCGGGTCCGCCATCTGCCCGGCCGTCAAATTGGTCGCGCAGACCAGCCGCACATCCACCGGCACCGGCCGGTTGGCGCCGACCGGCGTCACCTCACGCCGCTCGATCGCGGTCAGCAGCTTCGCCTGCAGCGCGACCGGCAGATTGCCGATCTCGTCGAGGAACAGCGTGCCGCCCGACGCCGCCTGGAACCGTCCGACACGATCCTCGCGGGCATCGGTGAACGACCCGCGCTTGTGGCCGAACAGCTCGCTCTCGAACAACGACGCCGCAACCGAGCCGAGATCGACGGAGAGGAACACCTCGCCGGCCCGGGCCGACTGGTCGTGGATTGCCCGCGCCACCAGCTCCTTGCCGGTGCCGTTCTCGCCAAGGACCAGGACATTGGCGTCCGTCGGCGCGGCGCGGCGGACGAGGTCGAGAATCCGCTTGATCGGCGCCGAGCTGCCGACGAGCTTGTGGTTCGCATCGCCCGCCGGTGCCGCACCGCGCTCAGCCTTGCCGGCGCTCAGCCGCGCCTGCCTGATCGCCGGCGCGCCTTTCAGCGTCGCGACGAGGCGGGCATTGTCCCATGGCTTCACGATGAAGTCGGCCGCGCCGCGCTTCATCGCCTCGACCGCGATCTCGACATCGCCATGCGCCGTGATCAGCACGACCGCCATGCGCGGCTGTAGTTCCAGCACCTTGCTGAGCCACGACAACCCCTCGCTGCCGCTCTCCGCACCGATTGCGAAGTTCATGTCGAGCAGCACGACGTCATAGAGGCCCGACGCCACCAGTTCGGGCAGCCGCGTCGGCGTGCTCTCGGTCCTCACGATCGCGAAATGCGGCTTCAGCAGCAGCCGCACCGCCATCAGCACGTCCTCGTCGTCATCGACGACGAGAATGCGCGATTGGCTGGGTGGCGAAGCTGACATCGGCCGATCGTTCCCCTGTCCACTACCGGACACTTATCTGTCCGCCACCGTACACCAAACCGTGAGGCAGACGGCTGTGACGAGCTAACGCGTTGAATTGAAATGATCTAGGGGCTGGCACGGGCCTTGCCATTAGAGGTGCATGGGCCAGCCTGAACGCATCGTGACCTTGACGCCGCCGACCTCGACCGTGGGCGGTGCTTCCATGGACCGCAAGATCGAGCGGCCGAAGACGCCGCTCAAGCGCTGGGGCATCATTGCCGCTGTTGTGGCCGGTGCCGCCGCTTCCGTCTATTTCCTGCTGGACGGGCAGGGCGGCCGCGTCGTCCGCGTCGCCCCCGACCGCGTCACCATCTCCACGGTCGCCCAGGGCACGTTCGAGGACTTCATCCCCGTTCGCGGCCGCATCGCCCCGCTCTCCACCGTCTATCTCGAAACCATCGAGGGCGGCCGGGTCGAGAAGGTGCTGGTCGAGGACGGCGCGACCGTGAAGGCGGGCGATCCGATCCTGGAACTCTCCAACACGACGCTCCAGCTCGATGTCATCTCGCGCGAAGCGCAGATCGCCGAGCAGCTGAACAACCTCCAGACGACCGAACTGCTCTTCGAACAGAACCGCCTCCAATACGACCGCGACCTTGTCCAGATCGACTACGATGTCACCCGCCTGAAGCGCGATCTCGACCGCAAGAAGGCGCTGGTCGCCCGCGGCGCCATCTCGCGCGCCACCTTCGATGCGGTGTCGGACGAGTACAATTTCACCGTCGAACGCCGGAAGGTCACGATCGCCGCGCGCGATGCGGAACAGAAGCTCCGCATGGCGCAGACCAAGCAGCTCAGCGATACCGTCGAGCGCCTGCAGTCCAATCTCGGCATCGCCCGCCGCAATCTCGACGCGCTCACCGTGCGGGCGCCCATCGACGGCCAGTTGACCGCGCTCGACGCTGAGATCGGCCAGTCCAAGGACCGCGGCGCCAAGCTCGGCCAGATCGACTCGATCGACGCCTTCAAGATCACCGCCGAGGTGGACGAGTTCTATGTCGCCCGCGTCGATGTCGGCCAGTCCGCGACGCTGACGCTGGGCGGCCAGACCGTCACGGCGACCGTGGCCAAGGTCTACCCGCAGATCCGCGACGGCCGCTTCACGGTCGATCTCAAGCTCGAAGGCAAGACGCCCGCCGGCATCCGTCGCGGCCAGGCCGTCGACCTGCGCCTCGAACTCGGCGGCGCAACGCCGGCGCTGCTCGTCGCCAACGGCCCGTTCTATCAGGATACCGGCGGCAACTGGGCTTTCGTGCTCGACGGCGCCGGCGCCGCCACCCGCCGCGACATCAAGCTCGGCCGCCGCAATCCCCAGGTCATCGAAGTCCTGAGTGGGCTTCAGGCCGGCGACCGCATCCTGACCTCATCCTACCAAGCCTGGCTGCAGATGGACCGCATCGAGTTCGAAGGCGGCACCCCGAACTGACTTCCCCGAGACGAGGATTGACCATGATCAAGCTCAACGGACTGATGAAGGCGTATACGACCGCGGAAGTCGAAACGACCGCGCTGCACGGCCTCAATCTCGATATCTCCACCGGCGAATTCGTCGCCATCATGGGGCCGTCGGGCTGCGGCAAGTCCACGCTGCTCAACATCCTCGGCATGCTGGATTCGCCGACCGGCGGCGAATACTGGTTCAACGGCACCGAGGTCGCCCGTTACAACGAGGCGCAGCTCGCCAATATGCGCAAGGCCGGCATCGGCTTCATCTTCCAGAGCTTCAACCTGATCGATGAGCTGACCGTCGCTGAGAATGTCGAGCTCGCGCTCCTCTATCACGACATCCCCGCTCGCGACCGCAAGGCCCGCGTCGCCGCCGCGCTCGACCGCATGAAGATTTCGCACCGTGCCGGCCACATGCCGCCGCAGCTCTCCGGCGGTCAGCAGCAGCGCGTCGCCATTGCCCGCGCGGTCGTCGCAAGCCCTGTGATGATCCTCGCCGACGAGCCCACCGGCAATCTCGACTCGCGCAACGGCGAGGAGGTCATGCAGCTCCTCACCCAGCTGAACGAGGAGGGCACCACCATCGTCATGGTCACCCACTCGCACAGCCACGCCGAATACGCCCGCCGCATCGTCAATCTCTTCGACGGCCGCATCGTCGCGGAAAACCTGCGCGAAGCCGCCTGATCCGAACCTGAGCCGGGGGACCACCCATGTTCCAGAACTATGTCGTCGTGGCGCTGCGCAATCTCGCGAAGCACCGGCTCTATTCCTTCATCAACATCACCGGCCTCGCGGTGGCGCTCTCCAGCGCCATCCTCATCATGCTCTTCGTCCGCGACGAACTGTCCTACGACAAATGGATTCCCGGCCAGGACAACCTCTACCGCGCCGAGGGCGTGGTTTATCCGCCCGGCCGCGACCCCATCACCGCGTCGTCGTCCATGTATCCGCTGGCCGACGTGATGAAGAACGAGATTTCCGGAGTCGTCGAAACCACGCGCCTGACGCAGCAGAATTCGGCCGTCAAATACGGCGACAAGAGCTTCTTCGAGCCGGTCAACCCGGTCGGCGCCAATTTCTTCCAGGTCATCCAGATCCCCCTGCTGAAAGGCGATCCGGCGACCGTGCTGGCCCGGCCCGACACGGCGGTCATCACCGAAAGCATCGCGAAGAAGTATTTCGGCGACGAAGATCCCATCGGCAAGGTCTTCATCTTCGACACCGGCGCGACGGTCGAGGTAACTGGCCTGATCGCCGACCTGCCGCACAACACTCATCTCGACTCGAAGATCTTCATCCCGTTGGGATCCAAGGCCGACCGCGCCTACGGTCCCGACGGCCCCAATAACCCGGGCGCCAATAACTGGCTCGCTTTCAACTACTACACTTATTTCCGCATCGCGCCCGGCGTCGATATCGACAGCGTTGTCGCCCAGTTCCCCGACATGGTGCGCAAATATTTGAGGCCCGAACCGCTCGGCCTGCCGGCGGGCTCGGATACGACGGAATTACTGAAGCTCAACGCCGTGGCTTTCGGCGAGCTGCACTTCTCCGCCTCGCAGCTAACCTTCGGCGACGTGCCGGCCGGTGACTGGGGCACGATCTACGGCTTCACCATCATCGCCGCACTGATCCTGCTGATCGCCTGCATCAACTTCATGAACCTCGCCACCGCCCGCGCGACCCAGCGCGCCCGCGAGGTCGCGATGCGCAAGGTCGTCGGCGCCAGCCGCCGCCAACTCATCGTGCAGTTCCTTGGCGAATCCGTGATGATCGCCGTCTTCTCGCTCATCGTCGCGCTGGCGCTGGTCGAGCTGCTGCTGCCGATCTACAGCACCTTCGTCGATCGCCCGATCACGCTCAGCTACCTGCGCGACTGGGACGTCGCCCTCGGCGCGCTCGCCATGGCGGTCGTCACGGGTCTGCTCGGCGGCATCTATCCGGCGCTGGTGCTCTCCGGTTTTCGCCCCGCCACGGTGCTGAAATCGAACCGCTCCGGCCAGTCCGGCTCCGGCAATCTCCGCGCCGCGCTGGTCATCCTGCAGTTCTCGATCTCCATCGCGCTCGGCATCACGGCGGCTGTCGTCTACGGACAGACAGTCTATGCCCGCTCGTTCGATGTCGGCCTGAAGCGCGACAACATGCTGGTCCTCACCGGCATCGGCCGCGATCAGGTCGAGCCGGTGCGCGAGACCCTGCGCAACGAGCTGAAGGCTAATCCCGACGTCATTTCCGTCGTAGCTTCGCAGTCGGTGCCGTTCGACACCAACGAGAACAACACGCTCTGGATGGTGTCGGACAATCCCGCCGACAACATCATCATCCGTCAGATGGACGTCGAGCCCGAGTTCTTCGAGGCCTACGGCATCAAGCTGATCGCCGGCCGGTTCCTGTCCAAGGATCGCGGCGAGGACCGTCGCGATGTCGATGTCGAAGACTTCAACGCGCCCGAGCCCGAAAACCTTTCGGTTCTGATCAACGAAACCGCGGTCCGCCGCCTCGGCTTCAAGACGCCGCAGGAAGCGCTCGGCAAGACCGTGCGCGAATCCGTCGGCCCCGGCTCGGAAAGCGAAACGACGGCCGTCCGCGTCATCGTGGGCGTCGTCGCCGACGCCCATTTCGACAGCCTGCGCCAGCCGATCCTGCCGACCCGCTACGTCTACACGCCGGACGGCGTGAACCACTTCACCGTCTCGATCAAAGGCGAGAACATCCAGGCCACGACCGAATTCGTGCGCCAGACCTGGGCGCGTCTCGTCCCCGATCTGCCGATCCGCCTCGCCTTCCTCGACGACAGCTACCAGAAGCTCTACGCCGAGGACGCCAAGCGCGGCGAGATGTTCGGCCTCTTCACGGTCATCGCCATCGTCGTCGCCTGCCTCGGACTCTTCGGCCTCGCCTCGTTCACCGCGGAACGGCGCACGAAGGAGATCGGCATCCGCAAGGTCTTCGGCGCCCGCGTCCGCGACATTGTCGGCCTGCTCCTGTGGCAGTTCTCCAAGCCCGTGCTGATCGCGAACCTCATCGCCTGGCCGATCGCCTGGTACTACCTGCACGACTGGCTGAAGGGCTTCGCCTACCGCATCGATCTCGGCCCCGGCTATTTCATCGCCGCCGGACTCGGCGCGCTCGTCATCGCCTGGGGCACGGTGGCGCTCCACTCGATGCGGGTCGCCCGGTCGAAGCCCGTCAACGCCCTGCGCTACGAATAGGCTGAGCGCTTCGGTCCGCTCGTTCCCTGCCGCCGCGGTCCTGTTGACGGACGCGGCGGCAGGCTATCCATTCGGGGAAACGCCGCCGCAGAAGGGCCGATCCCATGAACCTCCAGCTCACCGCCGAAGAGGCCGCCTTTCGCGACGAGGTCCGCACCTTCCTTCAGGACAATCTGCCGGAAAACCTGCGCCAGGCGGGGAAGCTGACCACCAGCGTCTTCACCGACAAGGACTACAACATCCCCTGGCACAAGATCCTCCATGCCAAGGGCTGGGTGGCGCCCGCCTGGCCGGTTGAATATGGCGGCACCGGCTGGACCGAGATGCAGCGCTACATCTTCTCGTCGGAATGCGCGCTCGCCGGCACGCCCAGCCTGTCGCCGATGGGCCTGAAGATGGTCGGCCCGGTCATTATGCGCTACGGCACGCCGGAGCAGAAGGCGCACTATCTGCCGCGCATCCTCGCCGGCGACGATTATTGGTGCCAGGGCTACAGCGAGCCGGGCTCGGGCTCCGACCTCGCCTCGCTTCAGCTCCGCGCGGTCAGCGACGGCGACGACTATGTGCTGAACGGCACCAAGATCTGGACCACCCACGCCCATTTCGCGAGCCGCATGTTCTGCCTGGTGCGCACCAGCACCGAGGGCAAGCCGCAGGCCGGCATCTCCTTCGTCCTGCTCGACATGGACACGCCCGGCATCACCGTGCAGCCGATCGTCACCATGGCGGGGGATCACGAGGTCAACCAGGTCTTCTTCGACAATGTCCGCGTGCCGAAATCGCAGCGCATCGGCGAGGAGAACCAGGGCTGGACCGTCGCCAAATACCTGCTCGAGTTCGAGCGCGGCGGCGGCTCGGGCGCCGGCCTGAAGCGCGCGGTCGAACGCGTCCGCGACATGGCGCGCGACGAAGGGCTGCTCGACGACCCCTCCTTCGTCGCCAAGCTGACGGAGGTGAATGTCCTTCTCGAGGCCATCGAGATGGCCGAACACCGGGTGATGTCGTCGCTGTCGTCCGGTCACAATCCCGGCCCGGCGTCGTCGATGCTGAAAGTGCAGGGGACGGAAGCGATGCAACGCATCGACCAGCTCGCCATCGAAGCGGGTGGCGCGTATGCGACCGTCGATCAGCCCAAGGCCCGCACGCCCGGCTCCAACCTCGCGCCGGTCGGCCCCGAGCAGACCCTCGTCGCCATGCCCCGCTACCTCAACAACCGCGCCTCGACGATCTATGGCGGCTCCAGCGAAATCCAGCGCGACATCATGGCGAAGCTGGTGCTGGGGCTTTAGCCGCGCCTTTCACCACCAATCGTCATCCCGGGCGAGGCCGGCGTAGCCGTCCGAGACCCGGGACCCAGGGGCCGCAAGCGTCAGCGCCCAGTCACCTGGGTCCCGGCTCTCCGCTACGCTGCGGCCGGGATGACAGGAGAGGAGGGTCCTAAAGCCCTCGCAACCACCCCACCAGCAACGCCGTCACCTCCTCCGGCCGCTCCTGCTGCGTCCAGTGACCGCAGCCCGGCAGCACATGGACGCCCTGCAGATTGGGCACCGCTTTGCGCATCGCGGGCACCGGATCGCTCCCGCCGAACATGTTGAACGCGGGGTCCTTGTCGCCCGCGATGAAGAAGGCGGGCTGCTCGATCAGCCGGCCGCGGAACTGTTCCAGATAGTGCCAGTCGCGCTCGTGATTGCGATACCGGTTGATCGGCCCGCGAAAGCCCGATGCCTTGAACTCCCCCACGTAGTAATCGAGGTCGGCCTCGCTCAGCCATGCCGGAAACGGCTGCGGATCTTCCAGCCCCTCCAGCAGCGTCGCATCCGCCGTCTTGTTGCGCGGCCAGCCGTCCGGGCCGACATCGCCTGAAATCGCGAACAGGAACCGCCGCAGGAAGTTGCGCGGATCGGCGTCATAGTCTGCCTCGGGCACGCCCACCTTCTGGAAATAGGCCTGATAGAAGAAACGGTTCTTCTTGGTGAACAGCGCGTCGAAGATCTCGTTGAACGGCCGCGGCGCCGGGCCGGTATAGGGCACCGATAGCGCCGCCACCGCTGCGAACCGCTCCGGCCGGGTCAGTGCCGAATTCCAGACGATCGGCGCCCCCCAGTCGTGCCCGATCAGGATGGCCGGCGCGTCCGGCTGCAGCGCCCGTGCGACGCCTGCGACGTCGCCGATCATCTGCTCCATGTCATAGGCCTCGATCGGCCAGGGCCGGTCGGACCCGCCATAACCGCGCACATCGATCGCGCAGGCCGTGAAACCCGCCGCGGCGATCGGCCCGATCTGGTGGCGCCAGGAATACCAGGACTCCGGAAAGCCATGGACCATGATGACCAGCGGCCCGCTGCCCTCGACGGCTGCGCGCAAGCTGATGCCGTTCGTCTCGATCATGCGAAAGTTGGGCACGGCATCCTCCAATGATTTTGGTGGATGGTCGCGGGGTGGCGGGCCGCGATCAAGCGGCATCTCGACACGGGCCTTGACGCAGCGATATCGCCTGTGGTGATATTAACACCGTTCACATTAGGGGCGCGTCGGTATCCATGTCGGTCAAGGCGATGATCTTCCTGACGCGCCGCGACGGCCTGACGCGCGGCGAATTCCAGGATTGGTGGCTGCAGCGCCATCGCCTGCTGGCCGAGCGCCTGCCGGGCCTGCGCCGCCACTGTTTCAACCTGCTCGCCGAGGGCGGTCCGTTCGATGCCGTCGTGGAGCAGTGGTTCGATACCCGCACGGCGATGGACGCCTGCTACGCGACCGAGCTCGGCAAACAGGTCGCCGCCGATTCCGGCGCCCACACCAAGACGCGCATCCGCACCGTCGTCGAACATCATGAATTCACTATCGGCGCGACTGACGCCGTTGCAGGAGCCTGACGTGTCCCAGCCTATCGACGCCGTTCGCGCCGCTTTCCCTTCGCTCGCCATCACCGATGGCGGCCGCCCGCGCGTCTATTTCGACAATCCCGCCGGTACCCAGGTGCCGCAGCAGGTGATCGATCGCTACACGTCCTACTTCACGCGCTCCAACGCCAATAGCGGCGGCGCCTTCGTCACCTCGCGCGAGACGGTCGCCCTCGCAGAGGCCACACGCGCCAAGCTCGCCGCCTTCGTGAACGCCGCCGATCCCGACGAGATCGTCATCGGCCAGTCCATGACGGCGCTGACCTTCCACATGACGCGTGCGCTGGAAAAGCTGTTCCGCCCCGGCGACGAGATCATCGTCACCCGCATGGACCACGACGGCAACGTCACGCCGTGGCTGAAACTCGCCGAGCGGCTGAACCTCGAAATCCGCTGGCTGCCCTTCGATCCCGCGACCTCGCGTTATGACCTGACGGCGCTCGACCGGCTCGTCACCCCGCGCACCAAACTGGCGGCGATCAACTATGCCAGCAACATCACCGGCACGATCAACGACGTCGGCGCCATTGTTCGCCGCGTGAAGGCGGTGGGCGGCCTCACCTATATCGACGCCGTTCAGTTCGCGCCGCACGGCATCATCGACGTCCAGGCGCTCGGCTGCGATTTCCTCGTCTGCTCCGCCTACAAGTTCTACGGACCCCATGTCGGCATTCTCTGGGGCCGCCGCGAGCTGTTCGAACGCTTCACGCCGCCCAAGCTGCGCGTCTCGCCGGAGACGCTCCCCTCCCGCTACATGCTGGGCACCGCGCCCTATGAGGCGATCGCCGGCACGCTCGGCGCACTCGAATATTACGAGTGGCTGGGTGAGACCATCGCGACGCCCGACCAGCGTGCGGCCTCTTCCAACACCATGAACGCCGGCAAGCTCTGGATGCAGGCCCAGGAAGAAGCGCTCGCCAAGCGCCTCATCGACGGTCTTCAGAAACTGAAGGGCGTGAAGATCCACGGCCTCACCGGCGCGAACGAAATGGCCGAGCGCGTCTCGACCGTGTCGCTGACCATCGAAGGCCACGATCCCGAAGTCCTGGCGACGGCGCTGGGCGACCGCAACATCTTCGCCTGGAGCGGCAACAACTACGCGCTCGACCTGATCGGCTGGCTCGGCCTCGCGGAAAGCGGCGGCGTGCTGCGCCTCGGTCCCGTCCACTACAACACCGTTGCCGAAGTCGACGCCACGGTCGCCGCCCTCGCGGAGATCATCGCATGAACCTCCACGTCCCCGGCATCGTGAAGCTCGCCGACTATCGCGCGCCAGACTTCCTCGTCGATACCGTCGAACTCCACTTCGAACTCGACGCCAAGCGCACGGTCGTCCGCAACCGCATGACGATCCGGCGCTCTGACACCGCGGCGCCCGACGCGCCGCTGCGGCTCGACGGCCATCGCATGGAGCTCGTCTCCTTCGCCCTCAACGGCGAGACCCTCGGTCCCAACCGCCTGGAACTGGACAAGGAAGAGCTCACCGTCGCCGGCGTACCCGACAGCTTTACGGTCGAGGTCGTCACCGCCATCTACCCCTCCACCAACAAGACCGCGCACGGCCTTTTCGCCATGGGCGGCAAGCTCGCCACCCAATGCGAGGCCGAAGGCTTCCGCCAGATCACCTATTTCCCCGACCGTCCCGACGTGCCCGCCCGCTATCGCGTGACGCTCAGCGGCGACAAGACGCTCTATCCCGTGCTGCTCTCGAACGGCAATCCGGTCGCTTCGGGCGACGGGCCGGACGGACGCCACTGGGTGACGTGGGAAGATCCTTTCGCGAAACCCTCCTACATTTTCGCCGTCATGGCGGGCGATTTCGGCGTCCTGACCGACAGCTTCGTCACCAAGAGCGGCCGCACCGTCGCCCTCGGCATCTACGCCGACCGCGACGCCATCCCGCAATGCCGCTTCGCGATGGATGTCGTGAAGCGCTCGCTTCAGTGGGACGAGGAAGTCTTCGGCCTCGAATACGATCTCGACCGCTACAACATCGTCGCGCTCACCGACTGGGCCGGCGCGATGGAGAACAAGGGCCTCAACCTCTTCGGCCTCGACGGCATCGTCACCGATCCCGAAACGACGACCGACGGCGACTACGTCATCATCGAGCGCATTGTCGGCCATGAGCAGTTCCACAACTGGACCGGCAACCGCGTCACCTGCCGCGACTGGTTCCAGCTCAGCCTGAAGGAAGGCCTCACCCGCCTCCGCGACCAGCTTTTCATCGAGTCGAAGCTCGGCTCCGGCGCGTGGCGCATCGAGACGGTGATGGCGCTTCGCCGCAACCAGTTCCCGGAAGACGACGGCCCGGCGGCGCACCCGATCAAGCCCGACGCCTTCGCCTCGATCGACAATTTCTACACCAACACGATCTACGACAAGGGCGCGGAGGTCATCCGCATGATGTCCGCGCTGCTCGGCTGGCCGGCGTTCCGCAAAGGCTTCGACCTCTACATCGCCCGCCATGACGGCCAGGCCGTGACGACCGAGGAATTCGTCAAGGCGATGGAGGACGCCTCCGGCCGCGACCTCACCCAGTTCCGCCGCTGGTACCACCAGGCCGGCCGCCCCCGCATCGAGGCCAAGGGCAGCTACGATGCCGCCGCGCACCGCTACACGCTCAACCTGACGCAGACCTGCCGTTCAATGCCGGACAAGCCCGCGCCGCAGCCTTTCCACATCCCCATCGCCACCGGCCTCATCGCCCGCGACGGCACCGCACTCACCTTCCGCTCCGGCGACGCCCCGGCCGCGAGCTCCACCGTCCTCGAAATGACCGAAGCGACCCAAAGCTTCGTGTTCGACGACGTCGCGTCGGAGCCCGTTCCTTCGCTCCTGCGCGGCTTCTCCGCGCCGGTCACCATCCTCGCCGATCTCGCCGACGACGACCTCGCCGTCCTGATGGCCTACGACCCCGATCCCTTCGCGCGTTGGGACGCGGCGCAAACGCTCGCCATCCGCCTCATCCGCGCGCAGGCAAAAGTGCACTCATCCGGCGGCGCAATGTCCGTGCCCGAAAGCTTCGCCGGCGCCTTCGAAGCGACGCTGCGTGACGCCACCATCGATCCGCTGCTCAAGGCGCAGATCCTCTCACTCCCCGACGAGCCCGTCCTCAGCGAAGGCCTCGCCACCATCGATCTCGACGGGCACATGGCCGCCCGGAATTTCCTGCGCCACACGCTCGCGACACGCTTCAAGGACGACCTCCTCGCCATCTACCGCGCGAATACGGAAGACGGCCACGCCTACGTCCCCGATCTTCCCTCGATCAGCCGCCGCCGCATCAAGAACGTCGCACTCGACCTCCTCGCTGCGCTCGGCACGCCGGACATTGCCGATCTCTGCCTCAACCAGGTGAAGACGGCCGGCAACATGACCGACCAGTTCGAGGCGCTGGCGACGCTCACCCACACCGACACGCCCCAGCGCGACGAAGCGCTCGCCTGGTTCTACGAACGCTGGAAGACGAACGACATCGTCATCAACAAATGGTTCAACGCCCAGGCGCTGTCGCGCGCGCCGGGCGCGGTTCAGCGCATCATCGCGCTCGAATCCCATCCCGTCATGGACATGACCAACATGGCGCGGGGCCTCGCCTTCTATGGCGGCTTCTTCCGCCAGAACCGCGTCGCCTTCCACGACTCGAGCGGCGCCGGCTACAAGTTCCTCGCTGATCGCCTGCTGATGATCGACGCGATGGGCCGCAGCTCCAGCCACTACCTGATGCCCCAGATCAACCAGTGGCGCCGCTACGATCCGCGCCGTCAGGCGCTGATGAAGGCGCAGCTCGAACGCATCGCGGCGACCGAGGGCATCTCCAAGAGCCTCCGCGAAAACGTCACCCGCACCCTCGCCGCACCTGCCTGAACGGAGCCGCCATGAAAACCATCGTCGAAATCGCCGACGGCGTCCGCCGCGGCAAGATCAAGGCCCGCGCTGCGGTACAGACCGCGCTCGACACGATCGAGGCCCGCAACGGTCCGCTCAATGCCTTCGTCATGATGGACGCCGAAGGCGCGCTGAAGGCTGCCGACGCGATCGACGCGCGCGTCGCGGCGGGCGAGGATCCCGGCCCGCTTGCCGGTGTGCCCTACGGCGTCAAGGACATGGAAGACACGATCGGCTTCCGCAGCGTGCAGGGCAGCGTCTTCCTGAAGGATTCGCCCATCAAGACGGCGGACAACCCCCATATCGCGCGCCTGCGCGCCGCCGGCGCCATCGTCGTCGGGAAGACCGCCATGTCGGAATTCGGCATGGACAGCGCGACCCATACCCGCCTCTTCGGCACGACGCGCAATCCATGGAACCCCGCCACGACGCCGGGCGGCTCCAGCGGCGGTTCGTCCGCTGCGGTCGCGGCCGGCATGGTGCCGTTCGCGACGGGCACCGATGCCGGCGGGTCGATCCGCGAGCCCGCCGCCTTCACCAATCTCGTGGGCCTGAAGCCGAGCCACGGCCGCATCGCCAAGACCAACGGCTTCTCCAACTTCGCCACCCATGGCGCGTTGACCCGCACGGTCGCCGACACCGCGCGCTATCTCGACGTCGCCGCCGGCCCCAATGACAGCGACCGCCAGTCACTGCCCGCGCTCGACTACAAATATGAAGACGTCATCGAGACGCTCGACATCGGCGGCCTCCGCGCCGTCTGGTCCGACGACACCGGCTATGCCGTCGTCGAGCCCGAAGTCGTCGCCATTGCCCGCGCCGCCGCGGAGAAGCTGATCGCCGCCGCAAAGCTCAATGAGCTGAAGCAGGACGTGCGCTTCACCTTCATCGGCACCGCCTGGGCCATCGTGATGATGACCAATCTGGAAGCCGACTGGACGAGGGACGGCATCCTGCCCGACGGTTTCGACCAGCTTGCGCCGAACACGCAATATATCCTGGGGCGGATGCGCGAGCGCGGCCCCGACCAGGACGTGAAATCCGCCTGGGCGCAAATCCATCGGCTTGAGCAGGAGGTCGCCACCTTCTTCCGCGGCGCCGATCTGCTGATGACGCCCGCAACCGGCTGCCGCCCCTATCAAGCCGACAGCACGCTGCCGCGCGTCATCGACGGCCGCGACTGCACGATGTCCGGCGGGGTCGAGCCGTTCGGCATGGTCGCCAATGCCTGCTGGAACCCGTCGATCTCCATTCCGGCCGGCTTCACCGCGGACGGCCTCCCCGTGGGCCTGCAGGTCACCGCGCGCCGCCACCGCGACGATATCCTGCTGCGCCTTGCCCGTATCCACGAGCTAAGCTCGCCCTGGACTTTCCCCTGGGACTGACCCCATGCCGCTTCGCGCCGACATCATTGGCCGCCGACTGCCTGAACAGGTGATCCGCGTCACGACGCGCATGGCGCTCGCCTATGCCGCCGCCATCGGCGAGGACAGCCCCGCCTGCGCCGACGACACGCGCGACGATTTTATCGCGCCGCCCGCTTTCTGCGTCACGCCGGAATGGCAGGTGGTGATCGCCAATCGCACCGTCGGCATGGGCATGACGCCCGACGAAACCGTGCGCGGCGTCCATGCCGGCCAGAACACGACCTTCCTCAAGCCCATTCGCCCCGGCATTGCCGTGCGCGTCGGCGGCGAAGTCGTGGAAGTCCGTCAGACCGGGGCAGGGGCGCTCGCCCGCACCAGGCTCGATCTCGCCGATGCGGAAACCGGCGAGGCGCTGGCATCAACCCTCACGACCGCGCTCTATCGCGGCGTGAAGGTCGAAGGCGAAGGCCGTGCGCTGGCCGGCATCGTCGATGTCACAGAGGCGGCCACGCCGTCGGCCGGCGGTGAGGAGGTCACCCTCCCGCTCGATCGCTTCTTCGCGCATCGCTACACGGAATGCGCCAATATCTGGAACCCCATCCACACCGAACGCGCCGTGGCGCTGGCGGCAGGCCTGCCTGATATTATCGTGCACGGCACCGCCCTCTGGGCGCTCGCCGGCCGCGTCCTCACCGCCCGTTATGCGCCCGGCGAACCTCAGCGCCTCACCTCGCTGAATGGCCGCTTCTCAGCCATGGTCTTGGCTGGCGATCCCATCACCATCCGGCACGCACCAGGCGCGCGACCTGGGGAAGTGGTGTTTACCGTTCTCAACGCCCAAGGCCAGGACGCCGTGTCCCGCGGCCTCGCGACGTTCGCGTAGGCGGGCGTCAGGCGTTCTTCTCCAAGCCGTTCTAAATCGTCGTCATGGCGTCCTCGGGCTTGACCCGAGGATGACGGCCATCCAGACGCCCCCGCACGACCGCCAACATGGATGGCCGCCTCAAGGGCGGCCATGACCGAAAAGGTGCAAAGTTGAACGGTCGCCTTCAACCCCTCCCGTCATCCTGAGGAGCGGCCACCGGGTCGCGTCTCGAAGCACGCACACTGCCGCAACCACCCTGCGTGGTTCGAGGCTCCGCGCGTCCCGCGCTCCGCACCTCACCATGACGGAGACCGGATTTCCGGGACTAGGATGAAAATCCTTGACCATCCTGCATAGGAATGTTATCTCTTACCCGCCTGAAAGGAAGGAGATCGCCCGCCATGCCCCGCACCTATCGCCCCACGGGCCGCCCGCCCGGCGCGCCGCGCGGCAACACGAACGCGCTGAAGCACGGCTTCTATGGCGCTGCCGGCCTCGCCGAGCGCCGCCGGGCGCGGAGTCTGTTCGCGACGGTCATGCAATTGGCGAAGGGGGGAGGGGGAGGACCAAAAAATTCCCAAACAACTCCACCCCGGCAGGACGAGCACTGATGCGGGTCACACCGGATGACGGGCTGATGACTCTCCCTCTATCCTCATGGCCGCCCTTGAGGCGGCCATCCATGTTAGCGACCGCGCCGGTGGAGAGGCCGCATGGGTGGCGTACACCCCCCAAAACGCCACGCGCCCTACAGCCGCCCCAGCACCCGGTCGATCCGCTTCAGGCCTTCTTCCAGCTCATGCGCATGGCCGCCCGTGCCGATGCGCAGATGGCCGTCCAGCCCGAACCAGTCGCCGGCGACGACGAAGGTGCTCTCTTCCTCGCGCAGGATGCGGCTCAGCTCCGACGAGCCGATGGGGAAATCATAGGCGACGAACACCATCCCGCCCGCCGCGGGACGGTCATAGCGCAGCTTCCCGTTCCAGCGTTCGATCCAGTCGTCGATGATCTTCAGGTTTTTGCCCAGCACCGCGCGCCCCTCGGCCAGCACAGCGTCGCGCCGCGGCGAGGAGAGGATGATCGAGGCGATATGCTGGTTCAGCGGCCCGGTGCCGATGGTCGTGTAGTCCTGCCGCCGCATCATCTCGGCGATGAAATCCGCCGGCGCGACGATCCAGCCGACGCGCAGTCCCGCATGGGCCATCGACTTCGAGGTCGACGAGGTGATGATCGTCTTCTCGTACTGCCCCCACAGCGTCGGCGTCTCCGCGCGGCCGTCGGTTTCCGACCCGCGATAAACCTCATCGGACAGCAGCCAGGCATCCGCCTTGCGCGCGCCGTCGATGATCGCCGCGGTGTCCTCGGCATTCAGCACGGCGCCGGTCGGGTTGTTGGGATTGCAGATCGCGATCAGCTTGGTCGCAGGCGTCACCGCCGCGGCGTACTCGGCGAGATCGGGCCGCCAGCCAAGCTCGCGCTTCAGCGCAAAGGTGCGGACATCGGCGCCCAGCGCTTTCGCCAACCCATGGATCTGCATGAAGTTGGGCAGCATGAATGCAACGCCGCTGCCCGGCTTCGCCAGCGCCCAGGTCGCGAGGAAGTTCGCTTCGGACGCGCCCGTCGTCACCAGCACGTTGTCGGCCGTCGCGCCGGGATACCAGCTCGCGATCGCCGCCCGCACCGCCGGCGTGCCCTCGGTATAGTTATAGCCGAGCCGCACCTTCGCCAGCGCCGCCTGCTCCTCGGGCGTCAGCAGCTCGCTCAGCGTCAGCGGCTCGATCCCGCTTTCCGTGAGGTTCAGCTCGACCTGGTTTTCATAGAGCGACTGGTTGCGCTCCAGCAGGAAGGTGTCGATCTTCATGAGGCCCCGGCTTCGATGACGGCCAGCACGGCCTTGGCGATTTCAATGTCCTGTACGGCGACACCGGTCAGGTCGGCAATGGTGATCTGCGCCTCGGACGTGCGCGCCGCGGCCTTGCCCGTCACGATATCGCCAAGCTGCACGATGCGCGCCTCGACGATCGTCCCCGCCTTCAGCGCATGGCTGATGTCGCCCCGCACGCGCGCCTGGGCGAGCGCGTCCGTCACCACCAGATCGGCCTTCGCGAAAATGTCGGTTTCCAATTCCTGCTTGCCGTCACTGTCCGCGCCGATCGCCGTGACATGCGTGCCGGGTCGCAGATCCGCAGCGTTCAGCAGCGGCGCCTCCGATGCCGTCGTTGTCACGATGAGATCGGACACCGCCACCACCGCCTCCGGTGTCGCGGCGACGGTTACCTCAAAGCCGAGTGCTTCGAGATCGCGTGCACAGGCCGCCGCACCCTCCGCCCGCCGCGCCCACACCGTCAGCCTGCGGCAATCCGTTACCCGCATCAGATACTGCGCCTGTAGCCGCGCCTGGATGCCCGATCCCAGAATCCCGATGCCCGTCACCGCGCGCGGCGCCAGATACTTCGCCGCCACCGCGCCCGCCGCCGCGGTACGGATGTCGGTAAGGCTGCCGCCATCCAGCAAAATCGCCCGCGGCTGGCCGTTGCGCGCATCGAACACGGCCATCAGCCCCGAACTGGAGGGCAGGCCCTGCGCCGCATTCTCGTAGAACCCTGTCGCGACCTTCACGACGAACAGGTCATCACCGGCGACATGGCCGCTCTTGATGTGAACTTCGCCCGGCGGATCGTCGAAACGGATTTCGCCGACCGGCGGCAGGCGCGCCGCGCCGCGCGCATGGGCGGCGAAAGCGCGCTCCATCGCGGCGACGACATCGACTTGGGGCAGGGCGGCATCGATCTCGCCGCGCGAAACGATCCGGACAGTGTCGACGGATATGGTCATGCGCTGACGATCATGCCTCCATGTGCCTCATTCGCTTGACCGCTCCGGGACTGTATATATACAGTGTTTACATAAAGGGTGGGCCTGTGCAAGCCCGGGGGACGACGCAATGGTAGGGCCGGCCAAGGCAGCATCAAGCCTCGAAACGCTCCGGCACTACGAATCGCTGGAGGGGATGGAGGGACTGGAACTTGCCCCTGCCTCCGGCCCGGCCCCGTCCACCTGGGTCCAGACCCGCGCTCTCGCGCACGATCTTTACCCCGGCGTGCTCGTTGCCCTCACCATCGGCCTCGCCGCTACCTGGCTGTCGCAGCACTACGGCGCGCCGGTCATGCTGTTCGCGCTGCTCTTCGGCATCGCCTTCCACTTCCTACACGAGGAAGGGCGCTGCGTCCGCGGCATCGACTTCTCCGCCCGCACGATCCTGCGCATCGGCGTCGCGCTGCTCGGCGTCCGCATTACCTTCGACCAGATCGCCGGCCTCGGCATCGGCCCCATCCTGATGGTCAGCGCCGCCGTCGCCGCGACCATCGCGGTCGGCATCGCCATGGCACGCCTGCTGGGCCTGCGCGTTACGCTCGGCGTCCTCACCGGCGGCGCGGTCGCGATCTGCGGCGCGTCCGCAGCGCTCGCCATCGCCTCGGTCTTGCCCAAGCGGCCCGAGGGCGACCGCGACACCATCCTCACCGTCGTCTGCGTCACCGCGCTCTCGACCGTCGCAATGATCTTCTATCCCGTGTTGTCGAACGCGCTTGGGCTCAGCCACACCGAGGCCGGCCTCTTCCTCGGCGGCACCATTCACGACGTCGCTCAGGTCGTTGGCGCGGGCTACACGATTTCGCCCGAGACCGGCGATGTCGCGACCTATGTGAAGCTGCTGCGTGTCGCGCTGCTGCTGCCCGTCGTGCTGGTCATCTCGCTCGTCCTGGCACAGCGCGCCTCGATCGGTGGGCGCAAGGTCATCGCCCTCGTGCCGTTCTTCCTGCTCGCCTTCGCCGGGCTGGTCGCGCTGAACAGCACCGGCGCGATCCCCAAGTCGGCGGCCGACATCCTGTCCGACATCTCCCGCTGGTGCCTCGTGACCGCGGTCGCGGCGCTCGGCATGAAGACCTCGTTCAAGATGCTGGTCGTCGTCGGCTGGCGTCCCGTCGCCCTCATGGTCGCCGAGACGCTCTTCATCGCCGCCATCGTCCTTGGCGGCATCCTGCTGCTTGGTTAGAGCGCCGCGAAGTCGATCGGCTTGGTGATGTCGAGCCGCTGATCCGACGGGGGCAGGGGATACTTCAAGCCCGTCGCGCAGTTGAACAGAACGACCCGATCACTCGCCTTTACCCGGCCATCAGCCAGCCCCTGCTTGTAGGCCGCAAACGTCGCCGCGCCCTCGGGGCAGAGCAGCAGCCCGTCCTTGCGCGCCACCTCGGCGAGGCCCGCCTCGATCGCATCGTCATCGACCGCCACCGCATAGCCGCCGCTCTCGCGCACCGCGTTGAGGATCAGGAAATCACCGACCGCCGCCGGCACGCGAATGCCCGACGCGATCGTCGCTGCATTCTCCCAGCGTCTGGCATGCGTCTCGCCCTCTTCAAAGGCCCGCACCATCGGCGCACAGCCGCTCGCCTGCACCGCCACCATGCGCGGTCGCTTCGATCCGATGAAGCCGATCTTCTCCAGCTCGTCGAACGCCTTCCACATGCCGATCAGGCCCGTGCCGCCGCCGGTCGGGTAGAAGATGATATCCGGCACGTCCCAGCCGAGCTGCTCGGCGAGCTCCAGGCCCATCGTCTTCTTGCCCTCGATCCGATAGGGCTCCTTCAGCGTCGAGACGTCGAACCAGCCGCGCGTCTCCTTGCCCTGGCCGACCAGCTTGCCGCAGTCGTCGATCAAGCCGTTGACGCGGTAGACCGCTGCACCCTGCGCCGCGATCTCGCGCACATTCACTTCCGGCGTATCTTCCGGGCAGAACACGGTCGTCTTGATCCCCGCCCGGCTGCAATAGGCCGCCAGCGCCGCGCCGGCATTGCCGTTGGTCGGCATTGCGGCTTCGGTGACGCCCAGCGCCTTCGCCATCGAGACCGCCATCACGACGCCGCGCGCCTTGAACGATCCGGTGGGCAGGCGCCCTTCATCCTTCACCAGCACCTCGCCGCCCGCGACGCTGTCGATCAGCGGGATCAGCGGCGTCGTGATTTCGCCGAGGCTGACGATGTCCTTGCAGGCTCGCACGGGCAGCAGCTCGCGATAGCGCCACAAATCGGTCGGCCGCGCCGCCAGCTTCGCCTTGGTCAACGTCTTGCGCACGCCATCGAGGTCGTAGCGCACCAGCAGCGGCTTCCCGACGCGCGAGAGGTTGTGCAGCGTATCGGCTTCGTAGCGCTCGCCGGTCGCCGAACATTCAAGATGCGTGACGAAGGTCGGGCGCTCTTCGGTGAGGTTCAGATTGTCGGGGATCATGATGTCCTGGGGGCTTGAATGTCGCGGCGTCAAGCCAACCTAACCGGCCGGCCGAAGCACGCAATATATACACTGTTGACATTAAGCGGCGACAAAAATATGAATATCGTACACATCAAGCTCGGCCCGCAGAGGCCGCGGTGTGGCGGGGAGTTGTTCGACTACAACCGGGGACTCAGACGTATGAGCACGAAGAACAGACTGGCTGGACTCCTGCTGGCCTCTGCCAGCGCCGTCCTGATGACCGCCGCCGCTTCGGCGCAGGAAACCACGTCGCCTACCGCCGACACATCGGCCGATGCCGCCGCAAGCGGTAGCAACGAAGAAGTCGTCGTCACGGCGCGCCGCCGGTCGGAAACGCTCTTCAACACGCCCGCGACGGTGACGGCGGTTTCGGGCAAGACGCTGCGCAAACTCGGCGCTTCGAGCGTCGAGTCCATCATCCAGCTCATTCCCAACGCGATCATTCCGGAAGATCCGCAGGGCTTTAACACCTACATCAACATCCGCGGCATTCGTCAGGTCGACCCCCAGGCCGAACCCAATTTCGGCGTCTACCGGAACGGCATCTATGCCGGCGGCCAGCGCACCAATATGGGGTCGCAGGTCGATATCGAGCGCGTCGAAGTTCTGCGCGGTCCGCAGGGCGGTCTCTACGGCCGCGACGCGGTGGGCGGCGCGATCAATCTGGTCTATGCGACGCCGACCGACGAATTCGGCGGCTACGCCTCGTTCGACTACGGCCGCTACCAGCGCTCCGAGCTTCAGGGCGCCGTGAACCTGCCGATCTCCGACACCTTCGCGATCCGCGCGGCGGGCTGGTACTTCAACCAGAACGAGGGTGAGTTCTACAACATCACCCGCAACGAAGAGCTGGAGCGCTCGAAGGACCAGGGCGCGCGCCTCAGCGCCAAGTGGGACGTCAGCCCCAATCTGAGCGTCACCTGGATCGCCGAATACGAAAAGACCGATACCCCCTCGGCCATCACCTACGCGCCGAACGGCGTCACCTCGCTGGGCGGCATTCAGAGCCCGTCGGAAACCCCGCGCACGGTGCGGCGCGACTCGCCCCTTCGCGTCGACACGCGGCAGTACTATCTCTCGCAGGACGTGAAATACGACGCCGGCACCGCCGGTACGTTCAACCTGCTTCTCGCCTATCGGAACTACAAGCTGGGCAGCACCGAAGACCAGGACTACACGGCGCTTCCGCCGACCGCGGGTCCCTTCACCCTCCAGCAGACCTTGTTCCGCAACGAAGCGATCGAGAATGTTTACGGCGAAATCGTGTGGAATTCGCCGCAGGACCAGGCGCTCACCTGGGTCGCGGGTCTCTCCTATTTCCACGAGCGCTTCGATTTCTCGCGCGTCATCCAGACCAATCTCGACTTCTCGAGCCTCGGCTTCCTCGGTCTGCCGCCGATCGGTGTGCAGACGGCATTCGGCAATCTGCCTGGGCCGGAATCCTACATCGAGACGGACGCGTTTTCGGCTTTCGCTGATTTTGAATATGCCGTTTCCGACAAGTTCAGCCTGACGGCCAGCCTGCGCTGGAGCAGCGACAAGAAGAAGCTCAACTACGCCCAATATATCAGCGGCACCCAGCCGACCCTGCCCCTGTTCCAGCTCCTGTTCGCGGGCACGCTGCCGACCTTCGCGCTCCAGGATGATCCAACCTTCGATCATTTCTCGCCGAGCGTCGGCTTCCGCTACAAGATGAACGACAACGTCAACTTCTACGGCCTCATCTCCGACGGCTTCCGTGCCGGCGGCTTCAATACGACCTCGACCTCGCCGGCGCTCATCCCCTACGGGCCGGAAAAGGCGACCAACTACGAACTCGGCGTGAAGACGCAGTGGTATGACGGCAATCTCGGCGTCAATCTCGCGGTCTTCTACATGGAGCAGAGCGACCTTCTGCTGCGCGAGACGGATCCGGTCGTCCCCAATCCGTTCTTCTTCGACTATCTCCGCAATGTCGGCGATTCCCGGACCTACGGCGTCGAACTCGAAGTCTACGCCCGCCTTGCCGACTGGCTGACCGCGGCCGGCAGCGTCGGCTGGCTCGACCCGAAATATACGGACGGCACCGCCTATACGATCCCGCTCGAGGGCTATCAGGTCCAGTTCACGCGCAACTGGACCTATAATATCCGCCTCGATGCCGACATTCCCGTCGGCGGCGACGTCTCGATCGTCGGCACGATCAACTATCGCGGCGAGCATGGCGGCTACATGGACGATCGCGAGATTACCAAGTATCAGGACCTCGACCTGCTCGATGCGAGCGCGGGCGTTGCCTTCGGCAACACGCGTCTGGTCGCCTATGTCGACAACGCCCTGGACGACGTGATTCCGCAGTTCGAGTTCGCGGTCGGGGCGACGACGCTGTCCCGCGGCGAGACCTACGGCCTGCGTATCTCCACCGACTTCTAGGGGGGCCGCTCGCCTGTTGAGCGCCTGCGACGCCCGTCTTGCTTTTGCGAGGCGGGCGTCGTGCATTTCAGATCATGACACCGCCGGGGGATCACCGATGAAATATGTCCGCATGCCCATCGAGGTCGAATCGCCCGAGGAGCGCGGTTATTCGACGATCCGCTATAATCTGGCGGAAAGCTCGGTCACCGACCGGACCCTCGGCGAGTTCAATCTCGATCTCTCCGGCGCCGTGCTCGCCTATGGCGACCATCGCGGCTTCCCGGCGCTCCGCCACGAAATCGCCGAGGATGTCGGCGTCGGCGAGGGCGATGTTCTCGTGACGGCCGGCGCCGCCGGCGCGCTCTTCATCATTGCCACGACCCTGCTCGGACCCGACGACCATCTCGTCGTGGTCCGGCCCAACTACGCGACCAACCTCGAAACCCCGCGCGCCATCGGCTGCGCCATCGATATCGTCGACCTCACTTTCGAAGACAGCTTCGGCCTTGATGTCGAACGTCTGCGCGCCGCGCTGCGTCCCAATACCCGCCTCATCAGCCTGACAACGCCGCACAACCCGACCGGCGTCTGCCTCGACCGCGCGACCCTCGACGCCGCCGTCGCCGTTGCCGCCGAGGCCGGCTGCCCGCTGCTGGTCGATGAGACCTATCGCGACATGATCTACGGCGAGAAACTCCCGCTCGCCGCGACGCTGGGCGCGCATGTGATTTCCGTGTCCTCAGTCTCCAAGTCCTACGGCATCCCCGGCGTCCGCGTCGGCTGGATCGTCAACCGCGATCCGGTGCTGATGGAGCGCTTCCTCGCGGCGAAAGAGCAGATCGGTATCTGCGGCGGCCTGATCGACGAGATGGTCGCCGCTGCTGCCGTCGCGGCGCGCCACGACTGGCTGCCTGCCTTGAACCAGCGTCTCAGCGCCGCACGCGATGCGGTCGAGGCATGGCTGAAAGGTCAGGACGCCATCGAATGGGTAAAGCCGGAAGGCGGCTGCGTCTGCTTCCCGCGCATCAAGCCCCACCTCGACGTCGATCTTGATCTCTTCTACCGCCTGCTCGATGAGGAGTACGGCGTGGCGGTGGGGCCTGGCCACTGGTTCGAGATGGACCGGCGCTTCATGCGCATCGGCTTTGGCTGGCCGACCTTCGACGAATTGACCAGGGGTCTTGAGGGGATTTCGGCGGCGCTACGCCGCGCCCTTCGCTAGCGGCTCTTTCATCGGCCGGTTGAAGTCCTTGCCGACCGTGCCGTCGATGAAACTTGCGACGACCTTCTCCACGAACTCGCGCACCTCGGTCTTGTTCTTCAGCTCGATATTCTGCTCCAGCACGATGCGCGCGAGACCATAGACCAGCGCGAAGAAGCCATAGGCCGTCTGACAGCGGATATGCGTTTCTTCCAGGTTCTTGGGATCGTAGAGCCGCTCGCCATAGACGAGATAGACGAGCTCACCGAACGACTTGTCGGCGGCCGCGACAAACCCGGCATGGGTGTTGCGCGAGGGCAGGCCGAACATGATGCGGAAGATTTCGGGATTCGTGGTCGCGAACTCCACGAAATCGAGCGCCGATTGCTGCGCCGCCTCGATTCGCGTCGAACACCGCGCGATGATCTTCTCCACCAGCGCTGCCCGGCGCAGATGCGCGCTGGCGGCGATGGTCAGCAGCAGATCTTCCAGATTGGGAAAGTGGTTGTAGAAATTGGCGGGCGTGACACCGATTTCGCGCGTCAGCCGGCGAACCGACAGGTCCTCATAGCGCTCGGTCTTCAGCAGGCGCACCGCGGCCGCCACGAGATCCTCGGCGACATTGCCGCGGTGATAGGGCCGTTTCTCTTCCGCCTGCTTCTTGACCAGCTTCGCCATGCCTTCAATTGCCCCTCTCGGCACTCTCAACTGCCGGTCACCCCCCAGTGACCGGCACTCAGCCTGATTCGTCTACCTGCTTATATTAGCCCCCAATGGCGTGGCGTCGCCTCAATCGATCTCCACCAGGCGGCTATGACGCCGCAGGATGCGCTGGATACGCTCCACCGGCAGGCCGGGGCTGGTATAGCCGTCCGCCCCGGTCATCGTCTCGGCGCCGAAGATCGAGTTGATGATCGCCTCATCGACCGCCTGGATGGTCGCCTCGTAGAACGGGCTCATCCCGTGCTCGCCCAGGCTCTCCGGGCGCGAGACGCCGATATGATGCATCAGCGCTTCCTGGTTGGCCGTCGAGAAGGCGAGGAAGAGATCGCCGGACTCGTTGGAGGCGATACCGCCGGAGCGCGCAATGCCGAACGCCGCCCGGCGCGCAATGCGGCGGAGGTGGTGAGGCAGCATCGGCGCGTCGGTCGCCACGATCCCGATGATCGAGCCGGTCTCGTCCGCCGCTTCCGCGCCGACCGGGATTTCCAGCCCGACCGGAATGCCGGCGAGGTGGAAGAGATGCCGCTTGCCGAAATTCGACTGCACGAATGCGCCGACCGTGTAGGTCTTGCCCTCATACTCGACGAGCCGCGACGAGGTGCCCGAGCCGGCCTTGAACTCATAGCTCCGCATGCCCGTGCCGCCGCCGACGCTGCCTTCCTTGATCGGACCGCTGCGGGCGTCCTCGAAGGCGGCGACGACATGCTCGGCCTTGATGTGGTGGCCGTTCATGTCGCTCAGTCTGATGTCGCAGGTCTCGGCCGACACCGGCAGGAAGAAGGGCTGGTCGTTCTTCTCGCCCTCCTTCATGTTCTCGAACAGCCATTTGGCCGTTACATCGCGCGCGATGCCGCAGGAATGCGTGTTGGTTAGCGTGATCGGCCCGTCGAACCGTCCGCGCTCCTCGACGAACGCCATGCCGCTCATCTCGCCATTGCCGCTCATGTTGAAGTAACCGGCATAGGCGCCGGCTGCGGGCTTCGCCCGGCCTTGCGGGAAGATGGCCGTGACGCCGGTGCGGATCGGACCCTTGCCGACAACGCGCGGGCCCTCGCCCTCGATCAGCGTGCAATATCCGACCTCGACCGGGCCGACATCGGTGATGGAATTATGTTCGCCGGGCGTACCCAGGAACGGAACGCCCGCGCCGCGCGCCCTCAGGCGGCCCGAGGGAGAGGTTTTGTGCGAAGGCGTCAGCTTCATTGGTTTATCCCATCTTGCGCAGCGCGCTCAGCGCCTGCTCCAGCAGAAAATCGATTTCGTCGTCGGTATGCGCCGTCGACAGCACGAAGAAGCCGTGCGACGCCATGATGATGCCGCTGTTCAGCATATGCTTGAAGAAGGCATCGCTGCGCGCATGCATGCCGGGATTCGCCTTGAACAGTTCGACAGCATCGCGATAGGTCTCGACCACGCCTTCGCTGTGGAAGAACGAGATCATCGAAGCGACGCCGCCGACCCGGCCCGGCGCATCGGCGATCTTCAGCACCTCGCGCAGGCCATTCCGCAGCCGGTCGCCGAGCCGCGCGACATGGGCGACGGCTTCCTCGTCCCACAGTCTCATCGCGACGAGGCCCGCCGCCATGGTCATCGGATTGGCGTTGAACGTCCCGCCATGGCTGAGCTTGGGCGCCCCGTTGCGGGCGTCATAGACGGCTTCCATCACATGCGCCTTGCCGCCGGTCGCCCCGACCGGCAGGCCACCGCCGATCAGCTTGCCGAGCGCGGTCAGATCGGGCGTGACGCCCAGCTCGCCCTGCGCACCGTGATAGCCGAGGCGGAAGGAATAGACCTCGTCGAAGATCAGCAGCGCGCCGGCGGCGTCGCACTCCTCGCGCAGCATCTGCGCGAAGGCCTTGGTCGCCGGCTTGTAGCCGAGATTCTTCACGACGGGATCGAGGATGACACCCGCCAGCTCCGACGCATGCCGGCGAATGATTGCCCGCGCTGCCTCGACCTGGTTCATCGGCAGGACGATCGTGTCCGAGGCGGCGCCGCGGCCGGTGCCGGACACCGGAACGCTCGCCGGCGCATCGGCCTCGCCCCACAGGGCCGGCGAGGGGTTGACGCTGACCGCGACGGCGTCATCGCCGCCGTGATAGGCGCCCTCGATCTTGGCGATCTTGTCGCGGCCGGTAAAGGCGCGGGCCGTCTTGATCGCCATCATCACGCCCTCGGTGCCCGAGTTGGTGAAGCGGATGCGGTCGATGCCCGCGACCCGGCCGGTGATGACCTCGGCGAGATCGACCTCCTTCTCGGTCGGCATCGACATCGAGGCCAGCGTCGCCGCCTGCGCCTGGATCGCCTTGACGATCTCGGGATGGTTGTGGCCGTGCACCAGCGAGGAGAGATTGTTGATGAAGTCGATGCGCTCGACGCCGTCGACGTCCCACACCCGGCTACCCTGCGCCCGCGCGGCGTAAACGGGATAGGGCAGGTGGAACACCGTCATGCGCGAATTGCCGCCGGGCAGCACCTTCACGGCGCGCTCGAACAGGCCCGCCGAGCGCGACTCGAGATCGGGATAATGCTGGTTGCTGCGATCGAGCACGATCGGCGAAGCGGATTTGGCGGCGGGCTTGGTGGCCATTATGCGTTCTCCTCCGCTGCGAGACGGCGCCGCAGCTCCTTCTTGTCGATCTTGCCCAGCGTCACGCGGGGGAATTCCTCGATCACGAAGACCTCGCGCGGCACCTTGAAGTCCGCGAGCTTCTGCTTGCAGACGGCGAGCACGCGCTCGACGATGTCGGGCTGCGGGCCGAGGGTCAGCACATAAGCGACGGCGACCTCGTCCAGCATGGGATGCGGCTTGCCGACGACCGCGCATTCGATGATGCCGCCAGCCGTCATCACGACGCGCTCGATTTCGGATTCGGCGACATTCTCCGCGCCGATGCGCAGCATGTCGCGCTCGCGGCCGTCGAACCGGATATGGCCGTCCTCGAAGGGGGTGACGCGGTCACCGGTCAGGAACCAGCCATTCTCGTCGAATGCCTTCGCGGTCGCCTCCGGGTTGTTCAGATATTCATGGAACAGCGACAGGCCCTGCACGCCGCGGATCCACATGAGGCCGCTCTCGCCGAAGGCGACATGTGTGCCGTCCTCGCGCCGCACCTCGATCTCATAGCCCGGCGTCACCACGCCCATCGTGCCGGTGCGCCCGGGCAGGCCGTTCATGGTCAGCAGCGGCAGGCCGATCGTCTCCGTCATCCCGAACCAGCCGCCGATCGGCAGGCCGAAGGTCTGGACCAGCACCGGCGGGTTCAGCGAGCCGAGGCACCAGCGCGTCAGGCTGTGGTCCTTGGGCACCGGCAGCGGCATCAGCGCCTTCAGCATGAAGGGAATCTGCACGCCCCACGTCGCCTTGTGCTCCACCAGGCAGGGCCAGTAGCGGCTGGCCGAAAAGCGCGGCTGGATCACCAGCGTCGCACCGGCCCACAGCGTCGCCAGGTGCGAATAGCAGAGCGCATTGGTGTGATAGAGCGGCAGGCAGGTATGGCCGATATCGTCCGGCGCGATGTCGCAATTGACGGCATTGGTCCGCGCGCCCCACAGCGCATTGGCGTGGGTCCACACCACCCCCTTGGGCCGCGATGTCGTGCCGGACGTGTACTGCACCGAATTGAACGACAGCGGTTCCGGCGTCCGCAGCTCGACCCGCGGCGCCTCGCTGCTGGTCAGCGTTTCGAACGGTATGGCCGCGGTGCTGCGCGGGGTCTCCGGCTCCGCGCCGGTGTCCAGTTCCGTGACCGCCACCCATTTCATCTGCGGCGCGGCGGCACGGATCAAGGCTTCGTATTTCGGCTGGGTGATGGCGACGCGTGCGCCGCAATGGTCGGCGAAATAGTTGAGCTCGTCCTCGGCCGAGCGGGTATTCGTCGTCACGACGGTTGCGCCTAACCGCGCGCAGGCATGCCAGGTCAGCAGGAACTCGGGGCAATTGTCCATGTGCAGCAGGACGAAGTCCCCCTGTGTGACACCGCGTGCCCTGAGGCCGGCCGCGACGCGCTCTGCCGCCGCGGCGAAGCGCGCATAGGTCCAGCGCTCCGCCGGCTTGTCGAAGGGCGCGAAGATCAGAAAGGTGTGGTCGCTGCGATTGGCGGCGCGCGCCTCCAGCAGCCACGGCACATCGTGCCCGGTGAACGGATGAATCGGTCCTGGAACGCGGGCGGTAGGAGCGGGCATCTTTGCCTCTCGTTAGCGCCGCCGGGCGGTCGGGCAAGGCGGCTCAATGTGAACGATGTATATATTAAGTGCACACATCGCGCCGCGTCAAGCGACTCCGTTAGCGCTTCGAATTTTTAGGCGTTGCCGAGCGTCAGCGTGGCGCGCCGCTCGATCTTGCGCCGCACAATGGCGTGGCGCCGGGCATCGAGCGGGAAAGTCCACGAGAAATAGGACGCGACGAAGTACATCAGCGCGGGGAAGCCGAGATAGACGATGAACAGGCCCATATTGGCGTGCGCGCTATTGGTGCCGCCGACCTGATAGCCAAAACCGTCGAGCACGAAGAAGGCGAGGCCCGCGCCCACCGCCATCGTCGCCTTCACCAGCAGCGTATAGAGCGCGAAGTAGTTCCCGGCATTGTTGGCGCGATGCTTCATGATGCCGTAGTCGACGACATCGCCCAGGATCGCGCCGGGCGTCACGTTGGCCGGGGCGTTCAGGAAGGCGCCGAACGCGCTGAGGACGATCATCGGCACCAGCGAATCCATGCCCGGCGTCAGCAGCAGGATCAGCGGCCGCGTCGCCGCGTCGATCGTCATGCTGAAGGCCCACACGCGCTGCTTGCCGAACCGCTCGATCATCTTCACCCAGAACGGCATCGAGGCGATCTGGATCGCGAAGAAGCCGATCATGACGAAGGGAAAGATCGCCGCGAGCTGCAGGTAGTCGGAAAGGAAAATGAGGATGACCGAAAGATAGGCGCCCTGGCCGAGCCCCCACGCGCCGACGATCATGAAATAGCGATGCAGCAGGCCGTTGCCGCCCAGCGAGCGCAGGATTTCGCGCAAGGTCGGCGGGGCGTCGTCGCCGATCGGGCCGGACGGCACCAGCAGCACCGCAAGCAGCATGCCGGCCGGCATCAACAGGGCATAGAGCCAGGCGATGACCGTCAGCGACGAGGCGCCAAGCACGGTTGTGCCCGTGAAATACGACATGGCGATCGGGACCAGCCAGAAGACGAGGCTTCCCGCGATCGAGAAGATCGACACCCACCCCATGATCCGCGCTCTGACGACATAGTCGCGGCTGAGCTCGGCGCCCCAGGCATTGCGGGGGATCTCGAACAGGGTGAAGCCGAAATAGAGCAGGAACGACCAGATCGCGTAGTAGACGAAGCTCGCCTCGTGTGGCGGCTGGAAGAGAAAGAAGATCGACACGGCGCAGATCAGCGTCGCCGCGAGCACCCAGGGCTTGCGCGGTCCCAGCGGCGAGCGCGTCCGGTCCGAGAGATAGCCGATCAGCGGATCGGTGATCGCGTCCGCGATACGGGTCAGCGAGGTCACCGCCGCGATCGCCGCCAGCGTCACGGTCGTGTTCGCGGCATAGAAGGTCGGAATGACGATCGCGAGCGGCATCGCGATGAAGGCGTGAGGCAGAGACGGGAAGCCGAACAGCATCATCTGCCCGCGTGACAGCTCGCTTTTCGCGCCGGTGCCGGTCTCGTCTCGCGCCATGGGCTGTCCCCTGGGCGGGCCCCGCCGCCCCACGCGATATAAACATCGTTTATATGCGGGTTCAACGCCTATTTCGCATCGCAAGGTTGCAGGTCGGCAGGGCGAAAGATTCCCCGCGACAAAATGAGCGACGCTTATATAGTCTGAACCATGGTCGCCGGTTGACACATCCGCGTCACCCTGAATATATACATCGTATACATAAGAGTCCCCACTCAAGGAGGAAGCCCCATGGCTGAAGCGGTAATCGTCTCGACGGCGCGGACGCCGATCGGCAAGGCCTATCGGGGCGGTCTTAACAACACGCTGGCGCCCACCATGGGCGCCTTCGCGATCGCCGAGGCGGTCAAGCGCGCGGGCATCGATCCCGGCGAAGTGGAAGACGTCATCATGGGCGCCGGCATTCAGCAGGGCACCACCTGGATGAACGTCGCGCGCAAGGCCGCCATCGCCGCCGGCATGCCGGTGACCGTCTCGGGCATGACGATGGACCGCCAGTGTTCGTCGGGCCTCATGGCGATCGCCACCGCCGCCAAGCAGATCGTCCATGACGGCATGCAGGTCTGCATCGGCGCGGGCCTCGAATCGATCTCGCTCTGCCAGAACCAGCACCTCAACTTCTTCCGCGCCGAAGACCCCAATGTGGTCGATCGCTCGCCCGGCTCGCGGCTCGGCATGATCGACACGGCCGAGATCGTCGCCAAGCGCTACAATGTCAGCCGCGATGTCCAGGACGAATACGCGCTGCAGAGCCAGCAGCGCACCGCCGCCGCCCAGCAGGCCGGCCGGTTCGATGCCGAGATCATCCCCGTCACCACCGTGTGGTCGAAGACTGACAAGGCGAGCGGCGCGACGGTCGAGGAAACCGTCACGCTGACCGCCGATGAAGGCCCGCGCGCCAGCACGACGCTCGAAGGCCTCGCAGGCCTCAAGCCCGTCCGCGACGGCGGCACCATCACCGCCGGCAATGCCAGCCAGATGTCCGACGGCGCCTCCGCCAGTGTGCTGATGGATTCCAAGCTTGCCGAGAAGCGCGGCCTCCAGGCCCTCGGCATCTATCGCGGCCTCGCTGTCGTCGGCTGTGAGCCCGACGAAATGGGCATCGGCCCGGTCTTCGCGATCCCGCGTTTGCTGGAGCGCAACGGCCTCAAGATGGACGATATCGGCCTGTGGGAGCTGAACGAGGCGTTCGCCGTACAGGTCGCCTATTGCCGCGACCGGCTCGGCATCCCGAACGAGCGCCTCAACGTCAATGGCGGCGCCATCTCGATGGGCCATCCCTATGGCATGAGCGGCGCCCGCCTCGTCGGCCACGCCCTCATCGAGGGCAAGCGGCGCGGTGTGAAATACGTCGTCATCACCATGTGCGTCGGCGGCGGCATGGGCGCCGCCGGCCTCTTCGAGGTCGCATAATCATGACGCGGGACCCCCGAGCTGACGAGATGCAGGCGGGGGTCCTCCCCATCGTCCGTGTCGAAGGCGAAGACCAGCGCCGCCCACTGGCCGATCGCATGGCCTTCCACCACGTCCCCGGCTTCTCGGTCGCGGTGATCCAGGACGACAAGATCGCCTGGGCCGAAGGCTTCGGTACCCAGGAAGCCGGCAAGGACGATCCGGTAACGGCCGATACGCTGTTCGCCGGCGCCTCGATCAGCAAGCCGGTCGCCGCCGTCGTCGCGCTGCGCCTGGTGGAGCAGGGCCTGCTCGATCTCGACCGTCCCGCCAACGACTTCCTGACGGCGTGGAAGATCCCCGACAACGAATTCACCGCCCAGAAGGCCGTCACGCTGCGCCATCTGCTCAGCCACCGCGCCGGAACGACCGTGCACGGCTTCGGCGGACTCGGCGCGACGCCGACCATCCTCGATACGCTTGAAGGCCGTCCGCCCGCGCGGAACGCGCCGGTTCGCGTCAACAAGGTGCCCGGCGGCGGCGCGCGCTATTCCGGCGGCGGCATCACCGTCATCCAGCTCATGATGGAAGAAGCGACCGGCAAGCACTTCGCGCAGCTCGCCAAGGAACTCGTCTTCGATCCGCTCGGCATGAACCACTCTACCTTCGTCCATCCGCTGCCGGACGGGTTGATGGAACAGACCTCGCGCGGTCACAACGAGGATGGCTCCGTCGTCGAGGGCGACGGCTATTCCTGGTGCCCGCAGCTTGCGGCTGGCGGCATCTTCACGACCGCGCCCGACTATGCCCGCTTTATCATCGCCTGCCATGCCGCCTATCTTGGCAAGCCCGGCGCCATCATCGGCCACGATCTCGCGCGCCAGATGATGAACCGCGACGGTACCGACGATCAGGGCCTCGGCTGGCGCATCCTCGGCGAGGGCGCGACCCAGCGCTTCGAGCATGGCGGCTCGTGCCAGGGCTATCAGACCGAGACCATGTGCTACCTCCATCGCGGCGACGGCGTCGTCGTGCTGACCAATGGCGTCGGCGGCCTCAATTTCTATTGGGAGGTCATCAACACCGTCGCCGAGATGCAGGATTGGCCGGGCTATCTCCCGGCCAAGAAGATCGTGACGGAGCTGAACGCCGAACAGCGCGCACAGATCGCGGGCCGCTACAAGATCGTCACGGGCGTCGATGCGCCCTTCATCAACGTATGGGAGGAAGAAGGCGTCCTCTACAGCGAGATCGTCGGCATGCGCGGCGGCAAGCGCCGCGTCCGCATGGACCAGAACGGCCGCCTCTTCAACGAACGCGGCCCCTTCGACACCGCCATCGAATACGGCCCCGACGGCCGCGCCATGACGCTGCGGATCATCGAAGGCGGCACCACCGAAATCGTGCGCGCCGAACGGGACGACCCGGCATGACCCTGCCTGCAACACCGGAAGCGCGGCGCGACGCGCTCGCCGCCAATATTCTCCCCACCGTCCGCATCGCGGGCGAGGACACGCGCTGGACGATGGAAGAGCGTCTCGCGCACTACAAATGCCCCGCGACCAGTGTTGCCGCGATCAAGGACGGTCGTCTCGACTGGGCCGCCGGCTTCGGCCTGCGCGGCCTTGAAGACCCGCGTCCCGTCAATGCCGATACCGTCTATATGCTCGCCTCCTGCTCAAAGCCGATCTGCGCCATGGTCGTGCTGCAGCAGGTGGAACGCGGCGTCGTCGATCTCGATGTCGACGTGAACAAGTACCTGAAGCGCTGGCAGATCCCGCAGAACGAATTTACGGCGGGTGAGACCGTCACCCTGCGCCGCATGCTCAGCCATACCGCCGGACTTTCCATCAATGGCTGGCCCTGCATTCCCCAGGGCGGCACGCTGCCCACGATCTACGATATCCTCGAAGGCCGGCCGCCCTCGGTTCACCCGGCCGTGGTGGTGAACAAGAAGCCCGGCGGCACGCATCGCTACTCCGGCGGGGGCTTCCTGCTGGCGGAGATGCTGATCGAGGACCAGACCGGCCGGAAGTTCGACGAACTCGCCGACGAATTGATCTTCGGGCCGCTCGGCATGGCCAACACGACCTTCACCCATCCCTTGCCCGAACGCCTCCGCGGCAATGTCGCGGGCGGCCATCGCATGGACGGCTCGGCCATTCCCGGCGGCTGGTTGATCTCGGTCGACAAGGGGGCCGGCGGCCTCATGGGTTCGGCCGCCGACTACGCAAAATTCCAGATCGCCTGCCGCGACGCCTGGCTCGGCAAGCCCGGCGCCATCCTCACCCAGTCGCTCGCCAAGGAAATGATGACCCGACAGGGTCAAAGCAGCTTCGGCATCGGCTGGGAGATGATCGGCAAGGGCGACACGCTGCGCTTCAACCATGGTGGCTCGAATGACGGCTACCAGTGCGAGACCGACTGCTATCTGGAAAGCGGCGACGGCGGTGCCGTGATGACCAACGCGGTCTCCGGCATCCTCCTGTTCCGCGAGGTCTTGAACGGCCTCGCCGGCCTCTATGACTGGCCCGGTTATATGGTGGAACCGAAGCGCGTGAAGACCCTCTCGGAAGCCGAGCTGGATCGCTATGTCGGCACCTACAAGCTCGTCTCCGGCATCGAACTGCCGATCATGAATGTCTGGCGCGAAGGCACGCAGCTCTTCACCGAAATCCCGGGCCTTCGCGTCGGCGTGCGCCGCACTTATGTCGATGAAAACGGCATCCTCTTCAACCAGACCACGCCGTTTGAAACCCACGTCGCTTTTGGCGCTGACGGTCATGCCGACAGCTTCACCGTGATCTCCGGCGGCACTACCGAAATCCTCCGCGCCGAACGTCCTCGCTGAAAGTCCCCATGCGCCTGAAGATCGACTCCCTCGAAGCCCGCCCCGTCTCGGTGCCCTTTCTCATCGTCCGCATCATCGCGCGCGGCCGAAAGACCCACGCCGAGCTGATCGAGGTCACGCTCACCTCAGGTGGCGTCACCGGCCGAGGCCAGTGCTGCCCCGTCGATCGCTACAACGAGACCCATGAAAGCGTCTTCGCGCAGATCGAAGCGGCCAAGCCCGCGCTGCTCAAAGGCTGCTCGCGTCTCGAACTCCACGACCTCATGCCGCCCGGCGCCGCCCGCAACGCTGTCGACTGCGCGATGTGGGATCTCGAAGCGAAGCTCTCGGGCCGCACCGCCGACGTGATCGCGGGTCTCGATCCGGTGAAGCCCGTCACCACCGTCTACACGCTGCCGCTGGAATCGCCCGAGGCGATGGCCGCCCGTGCGCTGGAGCAACGGGACCGTCCCCTCATCAAGATCAAGCTCGGCCATTTCGCCGACGATCGCGCGCGCCTCGAAGGCATCCGCCGCAACGCCCCGAACGCGACGCTCGTCGTCGACGCCAACGAAGGCTGGAGCCTCGCCGAGCTGACCGAGATGGCGAAGGTTGCCGCCGACTGCAATGTCGCGATGATCGAGCAGCCCATCCACGCCACGCGCGACGAGGCCATTATCGGCTTCGAGAGCGCCATTCCCATCGGCGCCGATGAGTCCGTCCACACCCGCGCCGATCTCGAGAAGGTCATCAGCCGCGGCTACAAGGTCGTGAACATCAAGCTCGACAAGACCGGCGGCCTCACCGAGGCGCTGGAACTCGCCAAGGCCGCGCGCGCGAAAGGCCTCGACGTCATGGTTGGCTGCATGAGCGGCATGACGCTGGCGATGGCGCCCGGCTATCTCATCGCCCAGTACTGCAAGTTCGTCGATCTGGATTCGCCCATCTACCTACCGCCCGAACCGGCGCCCGAGATCGTCTATGACGGCTCGGTCATCACCTGGGCCCCGACGCGCCGCTGGGGCGCCCTCTGATGCGCGTCAAGTTCGAAACGGTCACGACCCGCGCCGTTTCCGTGCCCTATGTCATCATCCGCCACATCGCGCGCGGCACGGAAACCGATGCCGAAGTCGTGCAGGTCTCGCTCAGCGCCGGCGGCAAGACGGGCCGTGGCGAAGCGCATCCGACCATGCGCTACCACGAGACCAACGATACCATCTTCGCCGCCATCGATGCCGTGCGCCCGCATCTCCTCGCCGGCTGCACGCGTGAAGAGCTGCTCACCCTCATGAAACCCGGCCCGGCCCGCAACGCGGTCGACTGCGCGTTCTGGGATCTGGAAGCCAAGCTCGCGGGCAGACACGCCGAAGAGATCGCCGGCTGCGCGCCTGTCCACACCGTCACGACCGTCTACACCATCTCGATCATGTCGCCCGCCGAGATGATTGAGCTGGCGACCAAGGAACGCGATCGCCCGTTCCTGAAGATCAAGCTCGGCCATTTCGCCGACGACCGCGCGCGGCTGGAAGGCATCCGCCGCGCCGCGCCGAACGCCAAGCTCATCGTCGATGCCAATGAAGGCTGGTCGTTCGACGAGATGAAGGAGATGACCAAGGTCGCCTCCGACTGCGGCGTTCTCATGCTGGAGCAGCCGTTGCATGCGTCGCGCGACGAGGTGCTGAAGGGCTATTCCAGTCCCATCCCCATCGGTGCCGACGAATCCATCCACACCCGCGCGGATCTCGATCGCGCCGCCGATCGCGGCTATGCCTTCGTCAACATCAAGCTCGACAAGTCCGGCGGCCTCACCGAAGCGCTCGCCCTTGCCGAAGCGGCGAAGGCCCGTGGCTTCCGCCTCATGGTCGGCTGCATGAGCGGTACGACGCTGGCGATGGCGCCCGGCTTCCTGGTGGCGCAGGCCTGCGAGTATGTCGATCTCGACTCGCCCATCTACCTGCCGCCCGAGGTGCGCCCGGAAATCGCCTACGACGGCTCGATTGTCGCTTGGGCGCCGACCCGCGATTGGGGTAAGCCCGGCTAAGCTACACCGCCAGAGTCGCCGGGCTGACCGGCAAGGTTCCATGTCCGAGTCCGCGTTGCCCCAGGCGCCGTCGCGCGCCCCCACCGACCTGCCCGCCCTCATCGTTCTGGTTCTCGGCGCCGCGACCATCGGCTTTGCTGGCATTCTCGTGCGCCTCACCGAGACGGGACCGACCGCCGGCGGCTTCTGGCGCCTCGCGCTCGCCGTGCCGTTCCTCTTCCTGCTCAATCTCGGCGTCAGGGCGAAGCCGGGCCACGCCGATCGAGGCCATCGCCTCGCGATCTATGCCGGGCTTCTTTTCGCCGGCGATCTCGTCTGCTGGCACTACGGGCTGGTCCTCACCTCCGTCGCCAATGCGACGGTGCTCAGCAACCTCGCGCCTATCGTGGTCGCGCTCGCGGCCTGGGTCTTCCTGCGCGATGCGCCGCGCCCGATCTTCGCGCTGGGCCTCACCATCGGCGTCGCCGGCGCCTGCGGCATGGCGCTCTTCGCCAATCACGCGGCGAAGCCCTCAAGCCTCCTCGGCGACGCCTTCGGTGCAGCGACGGCCGTCTGGTACGGCTTCTATCTGCTGGCCGTGAACGCCGCGCGCCGCACGCTGCCCGCCGCGACCATCATGCTGATCTCCTCGGCCGCCGGCGCACCCATCCTGCTGGCCGTCGCATTGCTCCTCGGCGAGCCCATCATCCCTGCAAGCATCCATGGCTGGTTCGCCTGTCTCGGCCTCGCGGGCGTTCATGTCGTGGGGCAGGGGGCCATCGCCTGGGCGCTCGGCCGCGTGAAGGCGTCCGTGGCGGCGGTGACGCTGCTCGTTCAGCCCGTCGTCGCGGGCCTGGCCGGCATGTTGATCTTCGATGAAACCCTGACCCCGCTGCAACTGATCGCAGCGGGCATGGCGTTGGCGGGCGTCTGTATCGCCCGCCTCGCGGCCGCCCCGAAAATCGAGGCGGCGCCCGCCGCCTAGTCGGCGACGAAGCCCTTCCAGTTCCGCATATAGGTGACGAGCTTGCTGCTCAGCCGCTCGTCACGCAGATGCGCCTCGCTGACGGGAAGGGGGATCGGCGTGAAATTGTCGTTCGCCTTGAAGAGCTCGGGGAAGTCGTGGTGCAGTACGGCGCCGCGCCCGATCACCACAAAGTCGAGACCCAGCGCCATCGCCGCCTTCACCGTCGCGCCGCTGGTGATCTTGCCCGCCGCGCCGAGGCGCACCTCGCCGCGCGGCAGCTCGGTGAAATAGGACGCCAGCGTCCGGCCCTTGAACTCAGCCTCTTCGGGCTCCTTGAAGACGTCCCACAGCGACATGTCGAGATAGTCGATCTTCGCCTCGGCCAGCAGCTTCCGCGCCACCGCGACGATCTCGGCAAGCTTCAGCCCGAAGCGTTCCGGCGACAGGCGGATGCCCAGATTGAAGCCCGGCTTCGTGCGGGCCCGGATGCCGTCGACGATCTCGAAGATCAGCCGCGCGCGATTCTCCGGCGAGCCGCCATACTGGTCGGTGCGCTGGTTGATCTCGGGGCTGAGGAACGCGCAGAGGATATAGCCGTGCGCGCCGTGGATCTCGACGCCGTCGAACCCGGCCTTCTCCGCCCGCACCGCCGCGGCGATGAAATCCTCGCGCAGCTGGCCAACCTCGGCGAGGCTCAACGCCCGCGCGCCGGTCGCTTCATCCGCCGACGGCGACACCGGCGCCTCGCCGATCAGGTCGGCAGGCGAGCGCATGCCGGCATGATGGATCTGCACGACCGAAACGCTGTCGAATTTTTTGATCTCCGCCGCCAACCGCATCAGGCCGGGCAGGTGATCGTCGGAGAAGATGCCGAGCTGGCCGGGAAAGCCCTGGCCGACCTTCTGCACATGCGCCGCGCAGGTCATGGTCAGGCCGAACCCGCCTTCCGCGCGATAGGTCAGCCAGCGGAACTCGTCGTCCGACAGCGTCCCGTCCTCATGGCTCTGCGTGTTGGTCAGCGGCGCGAGCACGAAGCGGTTCTTCAGCGCTGGACCGCGCAGGAAGGTGAGCGGCGCGAACAGGTCGGTCATGGAAACCCCGGAATTTTGCAATGCGAAAGAGTTAGGGGGCAGCCCGCCTCCCGGCAAGCCGCCCCCCAAGCTATTTGTCATTCCCGCGCAGGCGGGAATCCATCTCATCAAGCACGGTGCTTGAGGCATGGATGCCCGCCTCCGCGGGCATGACACCTTGCCTAATTCGAAACCGACGACAGTTTCCCGCCCTCCGCCGCCAGTTTCTCCAGCAGCGGCGAGACCTTGAAGAAGTCGCCCATCTGCGCCTGATAGGCCTTCAGCCGCTCGACGATGGTCTTGAGGCCGATATGGTCGGCATAGTGCATCGGCCCGCCCTTGTAGATCGGCCAGCCATAGCCGGTGACCCAGACCATATCGATGTCGGACGCGCGGATCGCCTTCTTCTCTTCGAGGATCTTCGCGCCCTCATTGATCATCGGATAGATCGTCCGCTCCAGGATCTCCTGATCGGAGATCGTGCGCGGATTGACGCCGCTCTTCGCCGCGAACTCCTTGATGATCTTCTCGGTCACCGGCGAGGGCGTCGCGTTGCGGTTCTCGTCATAGTCGTAGAAGCCCTTGCCGTTCTTCTGGCCGCGGCGATCCATCTCGCACATCACTTCGCGCACGGTGGAGCCCGTCGACTTCTCCTTCGACCAGCCGATATCGAGGCCCGCGAGATCGCTCATCGCGAACGGACCCATCGGGAAGCCGAAATCGTAGAGCACCTTGTCCACATCCCACGGCATCGCGCCCTCATTGACGAGGGCGTTGGCCTGGATCTGGCGCTGCGAGAGCATGCGGTTGCCGACGAAGCCGGGGCAGACGCCGACGAGGACGCCGACCTTGCCGATGGTCTTGGCGAGCTTCATCGAGGTCGCGATGACCTCCTTTGAGGTCTTGTCGCCGCGCACGATCTCCAGCAGGCGCATGACATTGGCCGGCGAGAAGAAGTGCAGGCCGATCACGCTTTCCGGCCGGCTCGTCGCCGAGGCGATCTCGTTGACGTCCAGATAGGAGGTGTTGGAGGCAAGGATCGCGCCGGGCTTGGCGATCTTGTCGAGCTTGCCGAAGACGTCCTTCTTGATCTCCATGTTCTCGAACACGGCCTCGATGATGAGGTCGCAATCGGCGAGCGCGGAAAGGTCCAGCGATCCGCCGACCAGGCCCATGCGCTTCTCGACATCGGCTTCGGTGATGCGGCCTTTCTTGGCGGTGTTCTCGTAGTTCTTGCGCATCACGCCGAGGCCGCGATCGAGCGCGTCCTGCTTCATCTCGACGATCGTGACGGGGATGCCGGCATTCAGGAAGTTCATGGAGATGCCGCCGCCCATCGTGCCGGCGCCGATCACGCCGACCTTCTTGATCGGCAGCAGGGGCGTCGAATCCGGCACGTCGGGAATCTTGTTGGCCTGACGCTCGGCGAAGAAGATGTGCCGCATCGCCGCCGATTCAGGGCTGGTGATCAGGCCCCCGAACAGCTTGCGCTCGACCGCGATACCTTCATCGAAGGGCAGGTTCACCGCCGCTTCGATGCACTGGATGATCGATTCCGGCGCCTTCTGGCCGCGGAAGGCGCGGGCATTGGCCTTGCGGAAATCGGCGAACAGCGCGGTGTTGCCGCGGTCGGCCTCGACCTTCTCCTGGCGGTCGCGCACGCGGGGGGAAGGCTTGCCGATCACCGATTTCGCGAAGGCGATCGCGCCTTCCTTCAGATCGCCGTCCACGACCTTGTCGAAAATGCCGAGGCTCACCGCTTCCTTCGCCGAAAGCTGGTCGCCCGAGGTCATCACCGCCAGCGCCTTCGCGGCGCCGGTGAGACGAGGCAGGCGCTGCGTGCCGCCCGCGCCCGGCAGCAGGCCGAGCTTCACTTCCGGCAGGCCGGCCTTGGCGCTCGGAACCGCGACGCGGTAGTGGCAGGTCAGCGCGACCTCCAGGCCGCCGCCCAGCGCCGTGCCGTGGATCGCGGCGACGACGGGCTTCGTCGCATTCTCGATCGCTTCGAACGTCTCGTTGAGGCCGACGGCCTGCGGCCCCGGCTTGCCGAACTCGGAGATATCGGCGCCCGCGATGAAGGTGCGCCCGCCGCAGAGCAGCACGATCGCCTTGGCCGCATCGTCCTTCAGCGCGGCGCTGATCCCGTCATAGAGGCCCTGGCGCACCGGGCCGGACAGCGCGTTCACCGGCGGTGAATCGATGGTGAGGACGGCGATGCCGTCCGCAACGTCGAGCGTGGTCACATTGTTGATCGCCACCATCGTGGTCTCTCCTCGGATCGATTGTTGTTTTGGAACTCAGATATTGTTCAGCCGCGCGAAGCGCTCGCGGTGATAGGCGGCATTGCCATAGGCGGCTTCCACCGCCCGCGCCCGCTTGATGTAGAAACCGGCGTCATGCGCGTCGGTCACGCCGATGCCGCCATGCATCTGGATCATCTCGTTCGAGACCAGATGCAGCGTCTCGTTGGCTCGTGCCTTGGCGAGCGAGGCGAGTTCCCGGATGTCGTTCGAACCGGCATCGATCGCCTGCAAGGCGGCTTCGACCGCGGAGCGTGTGATCTCCAACTCGCTGAACATCTCGGCCGCGCGATGCTGCAGCGCCTGGAAGCTCCCGAGCGTCTGGCCGAACTGCACGCGCACCTTCAGATAGGCGATCGTCATGTCGAACGCCCCAAGCGCGGTGCCCAGCATTTCGGCCGCCAGTCCCGCGCGCGTGCGATCCAGCGCCGGTTCCAGGATCTCATAGCCCTTGCCGGCCGGGCCGATCAGTGCATCGGCGCCGACCTTCACATCGGCGAAGACGACCTTGGCCGCGCCGCGCGAGTCGGCGAGCGACAGCTTCGTCCGCGTGAAGCCCGCCGCATCGGCCGGCACGAGGAAGAGGCTGATCCCCTCCGCCTCACCGGCCTTGCCCGACGTCCGCGCCACGACGACGAAGGCATCCGCCGCCATCCCGTCGATCACGAAGCCCTTCGTCCCGTTCAGCGTGTAGCCGTTCCCGACCGCCGTCCCGGCCAGCGCCGTCTGCAACGGATCGTGTCGCGGTCCTTCGTCGATCGCGAGCGTTCCCACCGCTTCGCCCGAGGCGATCATCGGCAGCCATGCTTCCTTTTGCGCCGCGCTCCCGCCGATCAGCAGCACGCTCGCGAAACCCAATGCCGAACTCACCAGTGGTGAGGCCGCCAACGTCCGCCCCAGTTCCTCCAGCACGACGCCAAGGCTGAGATAGCCGAACTCCGATCCGCCATAGGCTTCGGGCACGACAATGCCCGCCCAGCCCATTGCCGCCATGTCGCTGTAGACGGCGGGGTCGTAGCCCAGCGGCGCATTGCTATCGCGGACCTTGCGCAGCGCCGAGACGGGCGCCTTGTCCTTCGCCCATTCCGCCGCCGCGTCGCGCAGCATCGTCTGTTCTTCGTTGAGAACGGCCATCGGTCTTGCCCTTGTTGTTCTTATTGATGGTCGAGCAGGCCGAGCATCCGCTTGGCCGTGATGTTGTTCTGGATCTCCGTCGAGCCGCCATAGATCGTGACGACCTTGCTGCCCAGCCAGCCGCGCACGGCGCCCAGCTCATAGGCGTTGAAGTCATCGCCCTCCCAGCCAAGCCCCAGGTTGCCCATCATCTCGATGGCGAACTCCGCGCGCTCCTGCGCGATCTTCGAACCGGCATTCTTCATGATCGAGGTCGCCGCGCTCGGCCCCTGGCCGGATTTCGTCTCCGTCGCCACGCGCGCGAGGGTTAGCCCGAAGGCCCGCGCCTTCAGGTGATGCGCGATCAGCCGCTGGCGCAGATCGGGGTCGGCGATCCGCCCCTCGGCATCCCGACCGACATATTTCTCCGCCAGCTTCACGACCTCCGGCACCATCCGCGCCGTGCCGCCGCCGGTCCCGCCGCCCGCGTTCGACAGCGCGTTCCGCTCGAACTGCAGCAACCGCTTCGCGATCGTCCAGCCGCCGTTCAGCGGCCCCATCAACTGGTCCTTGGGCACTTCCACATCGGTGAAGAAGGTCTCGCAGAACGGCGAGTTGCCGCTGATGAGCTGGATCGGCCGCACCTCGACGCCCGGCGACTTCATGTCGAACAGCAGGAAGCTGATGCCCTCGTGCTTCCGCGTCGGATCGGTCCGTACCAGGCAGAAGATCCAGTCGGCGTGCTGTGCGCCGGACGTCCATATCTTCTGCCCGTTGACCAGCCAGTGGTCGCCCTTGTCTTCGCACTTGGTCGATAGCGAGGCGAGGTCCGAGCCCGCGCCCGGTTCCGAGAAGCCCTGGCACCAGCGCGTTGTCCCGTTGACGATGCCGGGCATGAAGCGCTGCTTCTGCGCCTCGGTGCCGTATTCCAGCAGGGTCGGTCCGAACATCATGACGCCCATGCCGCCGATCGGACTGAACGCCCCGGCCTTCATCATCTCCTGGCTGAGAACCTTCGCCTCTTCCTTGCTCAGCCCCCCGCCGCCGTACTGCTTCGGCCAGGTCGGCACACCCCAGCCCTTCGCACCCATCGCCTTCTTCCACGCGTGGAAGTCCGGCTCGTCGGTCTCGACATTGAGGTTGAGCATGATCCCCGCCCGGCCTTTCAGCGAGGCGGGAAAGTTCGCGGCGATCCAGCCCTGCGCTTCGGCGCGAAAGGCGGCGAGTTCGGTCGAGTCGGTTTCGGACATGGCGGTCCCCCTCGGATGGCGCGTTTCCAAGTCTTCTTATGCCGCATCTAGGGAATCGACAGGGCCGCAGGTCAATAGCCGCGGCCCGAAATCGTGCTGCCGTTGGGGAATGGGGAAAACGGGCGGCTGGGCCCTACAGCACGTCCTGCACGTCCGCCCACGACACCGGCCGCGTCAGCAGGTCGGTGTAATTGTCCTCCAGCACCTCGTGCACGAGAACATGGACTTCATCGACAATCGTTGCTGCCGCATCTGCGTCATGCGCGGCGATGGCGTCGCGCAGCCGGCGCGACAGCGCGAGCGCGGTCGCGCGGCCATACTGCGTCGAGGCGAATCCGCCCGACCGCCCGATCGCATGCAGCGCCGGGATCAGGAATGTGAACAGGGCGTTCCCGCTCGCGCCGGCCGTCGCGTCCCAGAATGCCGCCCAGGCCGCACTGAAAGGGACATCCTCATCGACGCCCTTGGCTATCGCGGTGATCGCCGCATCCATCGCGGCAATGTCCGAAGCCGACGCATTGGTCGCCGCCTCCCGCACGATGGCGGGCTCGAGGATCCGGCGGGCGTCGATGATGCAGTTGATCGGCGCGCCGGCGAATTGCAGCAACAACGCGATGGTGCTGGCGAGGCTCCCCGGCCGCGGCAGGCTCACGAAATGACCGCCGCCGGGGCCGGTGCGGATGTCGAGCACGCCTTGGATCTGCAGATAGCGCAGCGCCTCGCGCAGCATCGCCCGCGACACGCCAAACTCGCTCAGCGCCTCGGCTTCCGAGAAGAACTTGTCCCCAGGCTTCAGCTCCCCTTCGTAGATCCGGCGCACGATATCCTGGGCCAGCCGCTCGGCGCCCTTGATCGAGCGCCGGGACGTCTTTCCGCGCCGCCGCGTGCGCGTCGCCGTCTTCTCGCGTTGCAGGATCGGTGCGCCTGCCGGGCTGCCTTGGACTTGTCGCGGCAACTCTGTCCTCGTCGTCTTCTTATTATGGCTCGTCCTATAAACGTACGGCGCCGCCTATTGGATGCTTGTCGCTGAAACTTGGCGACGCGTCACGTAGTCGCCTACTCCTCGATGGTTGTCTCAGGAGAATGGCGCAAGCAGAGATTGCCGGTCCCGCGCCAGGCGCTTCAACCAGTCCCGCACCGTCTTGATCCGCGCCGTCCCCGCGATGTCGCGATGAGTGCTGACCCACAGCCGCCGGGTCAGCAGCACCTCGCGCCGGCACACGCGTGTCAGCCCGTCCGCCAGGAAGCAGGGCAGCACGCCGATCCCGCCGCCGGACAGGATGATTTCCCGCTGGGCGCGGATCGAGGTGCTGGCGAGCGCGGGGCGACCGGGCAGGCCGATCTCGTCGAGATAGCGCAGCTCCGGGGCATAGATAAGGTCCTCGACATAGCCGACAATGTCGCGCCCCTTCAGCGCCGCCACCGATTTCGGCTCGCCGGTGCGCTTGAGATAGCCGGGCGCGGCATAGAGCGCGAGCTGGTAGTCGCTGAGCGGCTCGACGATCAGCCGTCCCTCGCCGGGCGGGGCCAGCGTCACCGCGATATCCACCTCGCGCGTCGCCGGCGACAGGAAGCCTGAATTGGCCGCCAGCTCGATCTGCAGATTGGGCCGCCGGGCGCGCAGGGCCGGCAGGTCGGGAGCGATCACGGCCGTGCCGAATCCTTCCGCGACGCTGATCCGCACTGTCCCGCCGCCGGCATCGCGCTGGCCCTCTTCCAGAGTGGCCAGCATCGCGGTCTCCGCCTTGGCGGCGGTCTCCTGCAGACGCGATCCGGCGGTCGTCAAAGCGAGGCCCGAGACTGAGCGCACCAGCAGCGTCGATTTCAGCGCCGTCTCCAGCCGTGCGATCCGTCGCCCGACCGTCGCCGCATCGATCCCCAGCCGCCGCCCCGCGGCCGTCAGCGACCCCGCGCGCGAAGCGGCGAGGAACAGGCGGACATCGTCCCAGTCAAAGGCAGTCATGCATTTCCGCAGAATGGAACCGGCAAGAATGCAATACCCCATTCGTGCCATGCAATGATAGCCTCCCGCAAAATCTGGGATCGCAGGGAGCGACGCCATCATGCGCGACATCGTCCACTATATTTCCGGCAAGGCCGAAGCCGGCGGCGGCAGCCGCTATGGCGATGTCTTCGATCCCAACACCGGCAAGGTCCAGGCCCGCGTCCGCCTCGGCGGCGCCGCCGAAGTCGCCAAGGCCGTCGAGATCGCCAAGGCCGCGCAGGTCGGCTGGGGCGCCACCAACCCGCAGCGTCGCGCCCGCGTCCTGTTCGAGTTCAAGCGCCTGATCGAGGCGAACATGGACGAGCTCGCCCGCATGCTCTCGGCCGAGCACGGCAAGGTCATCGCGGACTCCAAGGGCGACATCCAGCGCGGCCTTGAAGTTATCGAATTCGCCTGTGGCATTCCGCATCTCATCAAGGGCGAATACACTGTCGGCGCCGGCCCCGGCATCGACGTCTATTCCATGCGTGTTCCGCTCGGCGTCGTCGCCGGCATCACCCCGTTCAACTTCCCCGGCATGATCCCGATGTGGATGTTCGGCGTCGCGCTCGCCTGCGGCAATGCCTTCATTCTGAAGCCGTCCGAGCGCGATCCTTCGGTTCCCGTCCGCCTCGCCGAACTGCTGAAGGAAGCAGGCCTGCCCGACGGCGTCCTCAATGTCGTCCAGGGCGACAAGGAAGCGGTCGACGCCATTCTCGACCATCCCGACATCAAGGCGGTCAGCTTCGTCGGCTCGTCCGACATCGCGCACTACGTCTACCAGCGCGGCGTCGCCGCGGGTAAGCGCGTCCAGGCGATGGGCGGCGCGAAGAACCATGGCATCGTCCTCCCCGACGCCGATCTCGACCAGACCGTCGCCGATCTCGTCGGCGCCGCCTACGGTTCGGCCGGCGAGCGCTGCATGGCGCTCCCCGTCGTCGTGCCGGTCGGCGAGAAGACCGCCGAGACCCTGCGCAGCAAGCTGGTCACAGCGATCGCCGGCCTCCGCGTCGGCGTCTCCACCGACACCGACGCCCATTACGGTCCGGTCGTGAACGCGGCCCACAAGTCCAAGGTCGAGAACTATATCGACATCGGCGTGAAGGAAGGCGCCGAACTCGTCGTCGATGGCCGCGGCTTCAAGCTGCAGGGCCATGAAGACGGCTTCTTCGTCGGCCCGACGCTGTTCGACCACGTGAAGCCCGAGATGAAGACCTATCAGGAAGAAATCTTCGGCCCGGTGCTTCAGATCGTTCGCGCCGAAACCTTCGAACAGGCGCTCGATCTCCCCTCGAAGCACCAGTACGGCAACGGCGTCGCGATCTTCACCCGCAACGGCGAAGCCGCGCGCGAGTTCGCCGCGAAGGTCGAAGTCGGCATGGTCGGCATCAACGTTCCGATCCCGGTGCCGCTCGCCTATCACACCTTCGGCGGCTGGAAGCGCTCGGCCTTCGGCGACACCAACCAGCACGGCCCCGAGGGCGTGCGCTTCTACACCAAGATCAAGACGGTGACCCAACGCTGGCCCGCCGGCGGCACCGCGCTCGCCGACTCCAGCTTCGTCATCCCGACGATGAAGTAATCCGCCACCTTGCTCCCGCCCGCTTGCGGGGGGAGACAGACGATTGTCTTCGCCTTGCGAAGGCAATCGTCAGAGGGGGGCGCGAAATGACGAAACTCGCCGCGCTGCATCCGCCCCCTCCACCGCTGCGCGGTCCCCCTCCCCCGTAAACGGGGGGAGGATGAAGAGGGAATAAACCAATGCCCCACGTCGCTTTCATCGGTCTCGGCAATATGGGTTCTGGCATGGCCGCGAATCTCGCCAAGGCGGGCCGCGAAGTGCGCGCCTTCGATCTCTCCGCCGCCGCGCTGGACACCGCGCAGAAGAACGGCGCGGCGAAAGCCGCCTCCGCTGCCGATGCGGTGAAGGGCGCCGAGGCCGTCATCACCATGCTGCCCGCCGGCAAGCATGTCCGCGCGGTCTATGAAGGCGAAATCTTCGCCGCCGCGGACCAGAACGCCATCCTCATTGATTGCTCGACCATCGACGTCGCAACCGCGAAGTCCGTCGGAGCGGCTGCGGCGGCCAAGGGTCTCGCCATGCTCGACGCGCCGGTCTCCGGCGGCATCGCGGCGGCGAATGGCGGCACGCTCACCTTTATGGTCGGCGGCACCGCCGATCACTTCGCGCGCGCCGAGCCCTACCTCAAGCAGATGGGCAAGAACGTCATCCGCGCCGGCGACAGCGGGGCAGGGCAGGCCGCCAAGGTCTGCAACAACATGCTGCTCGGCATTTCCATGATCGGCACCTGCGAGGCCTTCATCCTCGCGCAGAAGCTCGGCCTCGATCCCCAGACCTTCTTCGACATCTCGTCCAAGGCCTCCGGCCAGTCCTGGTCGATGACCTCCTACTGCCCCGTCCCAGGCCCCGTGCCGTCGGCGCCGTCGAACCGCGATTATGAAGGCGGCTTCGCCGCCGCGCTGATGCTGAAGGATTTGAAGCTCGCGCTCGAAGCCGCGCAGGGCGTCGAAGCCAGCGTTCCCATGGGCGCCCAGGCCGAGAGCCTCTATCAGGTCTTCGCGGGCCTTGGCGGCGCGGGCAAGGATTTCAGCGCCATCATCAAGCTGCTGGACGGCAGCTGGAAATAATCAGCGCCGCCTGAGGCCCGCGATCTGGTCCGGGCTCGCCGAGGAGAAGAGCCCGGTCTTCAGCCCCGCGAGCGTCCGCACCATCTCGCGCTTCAGATACGGCACGGCCTTCATGCGGTTGAAGGTGAGGTCGCGCAGCCAGGGCAGCGTCCGCGAGTCCGCCTGGAACATCGGCGTCAGCGCGGCGCTCGCGAACTGATAGAACCGCGTCTGCCGCCGCCGCTCGGTCGCATAGAGCGCCAGCGCTTTGCCGACGTCGCCCGTCGCCGCCAGCGCATCGGCCAGCACCACCGCGTCCAGCAGGCCGTGATTGGCGCCCTGTCCCAATTGCGGCGAGGTGCAATGCGCGGAATCGCCGATCAGCGCGAGCGGCCCGCGAAACGGCCGCTTCACGGTCATGTGCCCGTAGCGGGCGAGCGTGAATTCATCGGGACCTGAAAGCGCCGCCAGCGCCGGCTGCAGCTCAGGCCACAGCCGCATGGCCTCCGCGCGCCATGCCTCAAACCCCGCATGCCAAGCCTCGTACTTCTCGGGCCTCAGGCTCCAGAACAGCGCCGCGAAACGCGCGCCGCCTTCGGCGATCCGTCCGACCGGCAGCACCCCCATCATCGTATGCGCCGCGATATAGCGCTGCGCGAGCTTGCCGGCGGCGATGCCGGGATCGGGAATGGTCGCCCACACTGCGCCGTAGGCGAAATCGCGCGGCATCCGGTCGGTTACCGCAGCGCGCAGCGTCGAACGGCTCCCGCTCGCATCCAGGGCGAGATCGGCGTGGGCGATGACCGCGCCATCGGCGCCGATCAATGCCGCCCGCCCACCGTCTTCCTTGATCGCGGCGATCTCGCAGGCCGGCACGAAGTCAGCGCCGCTCGCGGCGAAGGCGTCCCACAGCGTGCCCTGCAGCGCGGCGCGATGCACGGCCACCGCGTAGAACGAAGGATCGAGTTCGCCATAAGCGAGATCGAAGACGGTCACCCCGCGATCGGTCACGCCATGAATCCCGCCGATTCGCGCGCCGAGCGTCTCGATTCGTTCGCGCAGGCCCATCCGGCCCAGCGCCGCCAGCCCCACCGGCTGGATCATCAAGCCCGAACCGATCGGCTTCGAGCGCTCATAGCGCTCATACACGGTGACGTGATGACCGGCGCGCGCGAGCAGCGTCGCCGCCGCAAGTCCGGCAATTCCGGCCCCGACGATAACGATGTCGAACACGCGCTGCATGAAGCGGGTCTGCCCCGGTTCGGCGGCCCGCGCAATCGCACATCGATGCTTGCGACATCGTGTCGGACAACCGACACTTTCATCAGGCGCGCCAGACGCCACCAGGGAGAACGCTTTGACCGACAGCACACTCGGTGCGCGCACCGATACGCCGGCGCTTCACAAGGTTTCCGATTTCCAGCGCAGCTATGCGATGTGGCTTTTGCTGATTGTCTACGTTCTCAACTTCGTCGATCGCCAGGTCATCAACATCCTGGCCGAGCCCATCAAGAATGAATTGGGGCTCAGCGATTCCGCCGTCGGCGCGATGACCGGGCTCTATTTCGCGCTGTTCTACACTGTGCTCGGCCTGCCCATCGCGCGGCTGGCCGACCGCTCGCATCGGCCGCGCATCATCGCCGCCGCGCTGCTCGTGTGGAGCGGCTTTACCGCGCTGTCAGGCTTCGCGCAGAATTTCTGGCAGCTTGCAGCCGCGCGGATCGGCGTCGGCATCGGCGAAGCCGGCTGCACGCCGCCCGCCCACGCCCTCATTGCCGATCTCAACCCCAAGGAAAAGCGCGCCTCGGCGCTTGCCTTCTATTCCATGGGCACGCCGATCGGCGCGGTGCTGGGCACGATCGCCGGCGGCGTTTTCGCCGACGCGTTCGGCTGGCGCATGGCCTTCCTCGTCTGCGGCCTGCCCGGCGTCATCCTCGCGATTGTCGTGGCGCTGACCCTTGCCGAACCGCGCGCCCGCCAGCTCGTCGCCGGCGTCAAGAACGCCGCGACCAAGACGGCAACGATTCCCGAAGTCCTGAAGGTGCTCTTCACAAAGCGAACCTTCTGGCTTATCGCCTTCGCCGCCTCAATCAAGGCCTTCATCGGCTACGGCCACGCGCCCTTCACCGCATCGTTTTTCCTCCGCACGCATATCGAGGAAATCACCGCGATGGCGTCTTACTTTCACATGAAGCCGCTCGGCTTCCTCTCGGTCTTCATCGGCCTCATTGCTGGTCTTGGTGGCGTCGTCGGCACGTTGCTGGGCGGCGTCATCGCCGATCGCTACGGCAAGACCGATTACCGCGCCTGGGCCGGCGTGCCCGCCATCGCCTCGATTGCGGTAATCCCGCTTTTCATCGCCGGCATGCTCGCCCATTCCGCGCTGATCGCGATCCCGATCTTCGGCGTCACCGCCATTCTCGGCACGCTCTGGTACGGCCCCGTCTATGCGACGGCGCAGTCCATCGCGCCGCCGCATATGCGCGCCGTGACCTCGGCGATCCTGCTCTTCGTCATCAATCTTATCGGCCTCGGCCTTGGCCCCCTCGCCGTCGGCGCGCTCAGCGACTTCCTCGCCAAGGAGATGGCCTATGGCGTGGCCGACGGCCTCCGCTGGGCGCTCATCATCTCCTCTCTCGCGGGCATCGGTGCCTTCATCCTCTTCTGGCTCGCCCGCCGCACGATCCGCGAGGAAATGGTCAGCTAGATTGACAAGGTGACGCGACCGGCAGACCGTTCACCGCAATTACTCAGAATAAAAACAAAAAACGGGAAACGCCGACCGCATGACCGACTTCGCCGCCGCTGCGCCCCGGCATGCCCCGCTGCATGGCGGTTATCGCCGCTATGCACTCTGCGTGCTGCTCGCGATCTATTCGCTGAACTTTCTCGACCGCCAGATCGTCACCATCCTCGCGGAGCCGATCCGCAACGATCTCGGCCTGCTCGACTGGCAGCTCGGCATGATGACGGGCTTCGCCTTCGCGCTGCTCTATACCTTCATGGGCATTCCCATCGCCCGCTTTGCCGAGCGCGCCAACCGGCCCTACATCATCGGCGGCGCCACGGCGGTGTGGAGCCTCTTCACCATCGCCTGCGGCTATGCGCAGAACTTCACGCAATTGCTGATCGCCCGCGTCGGCGTCGGGGTGGGCGAGGCCGGCTGCACGCCGCCGTCGCACTCGCTGATCTCCGATTACGTGCCGCCGGAAAAGCGCGCCTCGGCGATCGCCTTCTATCATCTGGGCACGCCGCTCGGCAGCCTGCTCGGCCTCGTGCTCGGCGGTCTCGTCGCGGGCATCTGGGGTTGGCGCACCGCCTTCCTCCTCGCCGGCGCGCCGGGCATCGTCATCGCGATCGTCGCGATTACCACGCTGCGCGAACCCCGCCGCCTGGCGCCGCCGCTCACCGTCGCCGGCCCGACCTTCGTCGATGCGCTGCGCGAACTGCGCGGCAAGCGCACTTTCTGGCTCCTCGCCTTCGCCGCGGCGATCGTCGCCTTCAACGGCTACGGCTCGGCGGCCTTCAGCGGCTCGTTCTATCTCCGCAACCATCTCGTCGAACTGACCGCGCTCTCGCACAGCGTCGGGCTCGAACCCATCGCTTTCCTTGGCGTCGCACTCGGTGTGCTCGGCGGCATCGCCGGCATGCTCGGCACCTGGATCGGCGGCGTGCTCGCCGATCACTACGGCACGCGCGACAAGCGGACCATCATGGCGATCCCGGCGCTCGCGGGCCTCATCGCCATTCCTGTCTATATCATCGGCCTTCTCGTGCCGTCCGCGCTGTCGGCCATCGTCATCCTGACCATCCCCACCTTGCTCGCCTCGCTCTGGTACGGGCCGGTCTACGGCACGGTGCAAGGCCTCGTCCGTCCCCAGACCCGCGCCACCGCCTCGGCCGTACTGCTCTTCATCGTGAACCTGATCGGCCTCGGCCTTGGCCCGCTCGGCGTCGGCATTCTCAGCGACGTCCTCGCCAAGGCGGGCGGGCTCGGACCGGGCGATGGCCTACGCTGGTCGCTCATCCTGTTCAGCCTGATGGGTTTCGTCGCTGCCTGGCTGTTCTGGCTTGCCCGCCGCACGATCCGCGAGGAAATGGCAAGCTGAAATCCCCGTATATGGGATCGGACTCGCGCTTCAGGCGTTGAAAATCTGTCGCAACTAGCGCGGCAGATGGCGAGGCACCATGACCCTGCAGGAGCACCATCTCGGTCGGCTGATCGATCATGTCCATTTGCGTTCGCGTCATCTCGCACGCGCGAAAAAATTCTATCGCGCCGTCTTCGAGGCGCTGGGTACGCAGGTGTCGGAAACCGACGACCACATCTCGTCCGACGAATTCTGGCTCGATGCCGGCGACAAGATGAGCAGCATCCATCTCGCGTTTCAGGCGGCGGATCGCGCGACCGTCGTGCGGCTCTATCAGATCGCCTTGGGTGCGGGCGGGCAGGATAACGGCCAGCCGGGCGAGCGCGACTATCATCCCGGCTACTACGCCGCCTTCGTGCTCGACCCCGACGGCAACAATATCGAATTCGTCCATCACGGCCCGGCGAAACGCTCCGCCGCGTCCGTCGTCGTCACCGCCGGCTGATCAGCGCGCCCGGGCCTCGGCGAGCATGCGGCGCGCCCGCAGCGCCATCTCGACGCGCGTCATCGCCAGCATGCCGACGACGAAGACGAGGAAGATATCGGTGATGAAGAGCGGGCTGATATGCCACGCGTCCGCCTGCTCGTTCATCAGCGCCCGCGCGCCGTAGCGGACCGCGATCAGCACCACGATGAAGATCATCGCCGCGGGCGACACCTGCTGGCTCAGCGCATGGGTCTCGGGATCGAGGGTGATCCGCATCATCTTGCCGCGATACCAGCCGACCGCGCCGCCGATAATGGCTGCCAGTCCCAGCCACGCCCATTCCGAACCGTGCGGCGGCAGCTGCGCCAACAGGAAGCCCGCCATGGCGATCATGATGACGGGCATCACCCACAGCCACTCCAGCCGCAGCGCGCGCGTCGCGTTCACGCGGCGCAGCCGGAAGATCATGATCAGCACGATAAGCGGCGCGACCAGGTAAGGCGCCATTTGCGGTGTCATGCGGATCCCCGAAACAGGACCTGATTATAGCGCACGCGCCGCAATGGCGCAGCTTCTGACCCGCGAGAGGGTAAACCATAAGAAAAGCCCGGCCGCGTCCGCGGCCGGGCTTTTCTTGGTCACGCGCAGTTTTAGTGATCGCCCTTCTTGGTGTTCGAGCCCAGGAAGCCGAACATGTGGCCGGCGACATTGCGGATCTGGATCTGCTCGGCGCCTTCCGTGATGCGGTAACGGCGGTGGTGGCGATAGATGTGCTCGAACGGCTTGTGGCGCGAATAGCCCATGCCGCCATGCACCTGCATCGCCCAGTCCGCCGCCTCGCAGCAGAAGCGGTTGCCCCAATAGTTGCACATCGAGACCTTGTCGGAGAGCTGCTCCTGGATCTGCGGCCCGGTCATCTGGTCCATCTGCCAGGCGGTCTTCTGGATCAGCAGGCGGAGCATCTCGGCCTGCGTCATCAGTTCCACGGTCGGGAACTGGATCGCCTGGTTGGTCGAGAGCTTCTTGCCGAACGGTTTGCGGGTATTCGCCCAATCGATGGATTCATTGAGGCAGTAGACGCCCGCGCCCAGCGACGAGGCAGCCTGGCGGATGCGGTTTTCATGCACGAAATGGCGCGCGAGGCGCAGGCCGTCATCCAACGGTCCGAACAGCGCCTCGTCCGGCACCCACACGTCCTTGAACGTCACATGCGCGTGGTCGGTCGGCATGTTGAAGGTCCAGTAGTAGAACTCGACCTTCACGCCGGGCGCATCCATCGGCACCAGCATGCACGAGATGCCCTTGGCATCGCCGTCCTTGCCCGAGGTGCGGCAGAACACCATGTCGTGCGTCATGGTGTGGGCGCCGGTGTTCCACATCTTCTCGCCGTTGATGCGCCAGCCATTGCCGTCGCGCACCGCCCGCGTCTCCATCCACGTCGCGTCCGAACCGTGTTTGGGCTCGGTCAGGCCGAAGCCGGCGCGCTTGGTTCCGTTCAACGAGCCCTCGATCCACTCCTCGCGCTGGCCGGGACGGCCGAAGTCGCGGAACATCAGGATCTGCGGGAAATTGCCGACGACGCTGCTTTCGTTCTGCAAATCGTTGAAAAGGCCGAGCCCCTTCGATGCCAGGTGCTCGCGGATGATCGCCATGGCGAGGTTGCCGATGTCCTGCCCGCCATATTCCTTGGGCAGTGCGAGGCGCAGGAAGCCCGCCTTGTCGGCGCGGCGGCGCATTTCGCGCAGCAGGTCTTCCCACTCATGGCGGGGCATGCCGCCATTGTCCCAGTCGGTGCGGGCATGTTCGCGGCGGTGGTCGAAGAAGCGCTCGTTGTCGTCCTGCGCCTGCAGGGGTTTGATCTCGGCTTCGATGAAGGCGTCGATCCGTTCGATCAGTTCCTTCACATGAGCGGGAATGGCGAAGTCCATAGGCGTGTCCTCGTCTCTTTTTTTGACAATAACGGTGGTGCACCATAGCGCGCCGGGCGGCGGGCGCGCCAGCACCCCTATGGTTACCCGCCTGTTAGTTCCTCTTCGCGATGCGTTAGGGCAGGTTCGCTAGGCTGGATGACAGGGAATTTTGCGTCATGTCGCCCGCTTCCGTCGCCGAAATCAGGGAACGAAGGGGTCTCCTGCGCCACGTGCTGGTGCCGGTGGCCGGCCTGCTGCTGCTGATCGCCGCGATCAACGGCATCCTGATCGACCGCGTGGCGGATACGCTGAACCAGAAAGCCCTGATCACCCAGAGCCAGAGCGTCGATTCGGTCCTGAAGCGCTTCCGCCTGAAGCTCGAAACGACCACGGGCGACTACGCCTTGTGGGACGAATTCTACCAGGCGACGCGGGGGTCGGATCTGGCCGGCTGGGCCAAGGCCAATCTCGGCGACCGCGTGCGCCAGACCTTCGGGGCGACCGAGGTCTGGGTGGTCGATGACGAGGGCAGGATTCTCTACAGCTGGAGCGAGAACGGCGAGGATTCCGGCCGCCGTTTCCTGGCCTCGCACAGCCTGAAGACCCTGGCCGAGGCCGCCCTCGCCCGGCCCGAGACCGATGGCGCGAGCGCCCTCTCGGGCTTCGCCGCCTTCGACGGCGAGGCGCAGATCGTCGCCGCCGCGGTCATTTCGCCGTTTACCGACCAGCTCCGCGCCGAAAACGGCCGCGCCCACAATGTCTTCATCGTCGCCTCGGCGATCAACGCCGTCGTCTATCCCGAACTCGCCGATGACTTCGAACTCTCCGGCTTCAGCTTCAGCCCGGTCGCGCCGGGCGGCGACGCGCCCGCGGTGCCGCTGGCCGACGTCGCAGGCCGGCCGCTCGGCTACCTCACCTGGACGGTCGACGGCCAGTTCGGCGCCTTCATGGCGGGCTACTGGCCCTGGCTGGTCGCCCTTGTCATCGGCATCGCGGTCGCGCTCGCCATCCTCGCCGTGCGCTGGCAGGCCCTGATCACGCGCCTCATCTCGGTCTCGCTCAGCGCCAAGGCGGCCGAGGAATCGAGCGCCGCGAAAAGCGCCTTCATCGCCAATATGAGCCACGAGCTGCGCACGCCGCTCAATGCCATTATCGGCTTCGGCGAAATCCTCTCGCAGGAAATGTTCGGCCCCCATGCCGAGCCGAAATATAAGGAATATGCCGGCGACATCCTCGCAAGCGGCGAGCACTTGCTCGCCATCATCAACGACATCCTGTCGATCGCGAAGATCGAGGCGGGCCAGCACCGCATCCAGGCCGAAGCCTGTGCGCTCGACGCGGTCGCCGGCGATGTCGTGCGCATGGTCGCGGGCCACGCGGCGACGGCGGACGTGCGTCTCATCCTGCCCCGCGATCCCGCCCCGCTCGCCGTCCTCGCCGATCCCAAGGCACTCCGCCAGGTCCTGCTCAACCTCCTGTCGAACGCGCTGAAATTCACCGCGCCAGGCGGCGCCGTCACTATGTCATGGACGGAGAAGCGGCTGGATCGCTCGGTCGAAATCGCCGTCACCGATACCGGCATCGGCATCGCGAAGGACAAGCTGCCGCTGATCGGCACGCCGTTCTTTCAGATCGCCGACGTCCACGCCCGCAACACCGGCGGCGCGGGCCTCGGCCTCTCGATCGTCAACGGCCTGGTGATCGCCATGGGCGGCACGGTCGACATCGACAGCGAACCCGGCCGCGGAACCGTCGTGACGGTCCGCCTGCCTTCCGCCCGCCGCCAGCGCACGCTGGAAGCGGCCTGACCGAGCCGGATTTCCCGCTCCCGTCATTGCGCATCGACTGGACCGCCGGTCTGGACTATCCACCCTCCCCGTGAGCGAGAACAACAATCGACAGGAAGGCATCGTCGTTGCCTGGGACGACGAGCGCGGCTTCGGCTTTGCCGAAGTGCCGGGCGCACCGCAGCATGTCTTCGTCCACATCAAGTTCCTGCGCCACAAGCATGTGCGCCCGGCGGTCGGCGAAAAACTGAGTTTCACCATCGCCGAGGGGCGTAACGGCCGCACCGCCGCCGCGGATATCGAGATCGTCGGTGCGCCGCCCCCGCCGCCCCCCAAACCCGCGCCGGTCGCCGTGCCGAAGCCGCCCCGCCCGCCGCTGGTGCCCGATTTCTCGCGCCTCTTCGCGGCGGTCGTCCTGATCGGCGGTGCGCTGATCGCCTATGGCATCGGCCGCGCCCCGGCCTGGGTACCCGGCCTCTACTGCGCCATGGGCCTCGTCTCAGGCACGCTCTACGCGTTCGACAAGGACTATGCGCGCGGCCATCGCCGCCGCGTCCGTGAGCTGTCGCTGCATCTCGCCGATGCCCTGTTCGGTGTCGCCGGCGGCCTCTTCGCGCAGCACGTCTTCCGCCACAAGACGCGCAAGCTTTCGTTCCGCTATGTCACGCGGCTGATCTTCGTGGCGCACGCGACCTTCCTCGCCGCGCTGCTCAGCGGCCTCATCGCGCTCCACTGAACTCAGCTGCCGGCGGGGATGTCGGCCTTCTCGCCGTCCCAATAGTCCTTGGTCGCGGCGGCGTCGAAAATGTCCTCGGCGCCCATCCGCCCGATCGCCCGCACCATGATCTTGTTGCTGTCGGGATAGACGCAGACCTCGTTCGGATCGTTGTCGCCGATGATCAGGAAGGTGCAGGGCGCCTCGCTCTCGTTGATGAGGCAATGCCCGCTCGGATCGCCCGCCGGAAAGCTCACGAAATCCCCCGCCTTCACCGCATGGCGCTCCTCGCCCAGCCGCAGCGTCGCGCTGCCGGACAGGATGAGAATGTGCTCCTCTTCGAGCAGGTGATAGTGGAACACGCAGGACTGCTTGCCCGGCGGCAGCTCCTCGATGGCGACGCCGATCTTCAGCCTGCTGCCCGGCGATCGCGTGTTCGACAGCACGCGCACCTTGCCGCCATAGCGCACGCCCTCCGACCACGGATCCCAGGCGACGCTCTCGACCGCGAACGGTCCACGCGGCTTTGTGTTATCGCTCATCACGCATCTCCATCCGCTCCATCCGCACCGTATTCCAGCAGATCGCCGGGTTGGCACGCCAGTGCTTTGCAGATTGCCTCCAACGTCTCGAAGCGTATGCCCTTCACCTTGCCGGTGCGCAGCAGCGACAGGTTCGCCTCGGTCATGCCGATCTCGGCGGCGATGTCCTTCGCCCGCCTTTTGCGCAGCGCCAGCATCACGTCCAGCCTCACAATGATCGCCATCGTCAGAGGATCGCGTCGCTGTCGGCCTTCACCACGGCCGCGGCAGCAAGCACCTCGCCCAGCACCCGCGCGATGGCGGTCAGCGCGATGCCCAGCCCCGCCAGCGTCACCGTCTGCGGCTCCAGATCGAACTGCATGCCGCCGTCATGCGCGATCCACAGCGCCAGGGTCGGCGTGACGACCGCCGCCCACACCGCCGCGATGATCAGCGCCTCGCCGATCTTCTCAAACAGCTTCATCGTCGCCGGCGCCCAGACCTCGCCAGCCTCAAGCCGCTTCAGATAGACCTGCGTTTCCCACAGCGCCCAGAGCAGGGCGATGGCCGGCCCGGCATAGACCAGCTTCCCGCCCAGTTCGCGCCAGGCGCAGTCGATCGAGAAGCGTTTGCCGCCCGCCAGAATCTCGCTGCTGCAGACATCGCCTTTCACCACTACGTTCTCGAGGATCATGATGAGCCCGATGACGAACAGCGCGATGATCACGGGCCGCAGCCACTTTGCCTCTGCCGCCGCCCGCTGGGCGGTTGCGGTCCACATATCGTTCATGACAGTCCCCTCAAAAGAAATCATCTTAAGGGGCGTATAAATTATCGTAATACAATAATCAAGCGTCGCGCTTCGCGTTGTACCAGACGAGCTGTTCGGTGGTCGCCAGCAGCCTGCCCGATGCCGTCCACAGCCGCGCGCTCTGGTCGTGGAACCCGTCATGCCCGGCGCGACATTCCGCATCGACTAGGATGAAATCCCCGCCGGCCTCCGCGAAGGCGTCTGGCGTCGCGTGGAAATAGACCGACATCGACATGGTCGCGATCGCCGAGGGCTTGTCGGTGATCAGGAAAATGCGCGGCAGCGGCGCGTCAGCATGGGCGGCGAGCGAGATCCAGTCGAGCGGCCGCGCGTCCATGTCCTTCACCCAGGCGCGGCTGTCGGTCGACTCGTTCTGCTTGAACGGCCGGCCCACGAACTGCCGGACGTCATAGCGGTTGAAGAAGCCCGGCCCATTGCTGCCGAAGCTCGGCCGCGGCGGGATGTCGAGCGCTGCTGGAGCGGGAGCGGGCGGCGCGATGGTGCCGATCGGCACGGTTGGCCGGCGCACGCCGAAGGTCGCGACCGCATGGGCGACGCCCGCGCCCGAGACATCCGAAAACTCCGCCGTCCAATGCTCGTTGGTCCGGCTGCGGCGCAGCAGGCGCGTCGATCCTGTCAGCGCCCCGTCCTGGCACCCGCCGAGGAACGTCACGGTGAGGCTCAACGGCTCGCCCTCGGGCCTCTGCTCCAGAATCGCCTTCATCAGCAGCGCCGCGATCCAGCCGCCATAGGGCCCGACGCGGTTCGCGTAACCCGTGCTGGTATGGCCCTGCCACTTACCTTCGCCAAGATCGCTCAGCGCCAGCGAGGCGTCGAGTTCATACGTCATTCAATCTCCGGAAGCCCAATAGTGTGCAGCCGCACTATACAAGGCGGCTCATGCCGCAATAGGTGTTTTCAGCGGCTGGCCTGCGAAGAAGAGGCTCAGATTCTCCATCACCAGCTTCGCCTGTTTTTCGATCGCTCCGCGCCCGCCGCCGCCGACATGCGGCGTCAGCACGACATTGGGCACATCGGCCCAGCGCGCCGCAGGTGTCGGCTCTTCCCAAAACACATCCAGCGCCGCGCCGGCCAGTCTGCCCGCCTTCAGCGCGGCGATCAGCGCGTCCTCGTCCACGGTGAAGCCGCGTGAGATATTGACGATATAGCCGCGCGGCCCCACCGCCTCGATCACCTCGGTCGAGATGATGCCGCGGCTGTTCTCATCGGCGCGCCCAGCCATGAACAGCACGTCATTATCCTTGGCGAGCTGCAGCACGCTTGTCGCGCGCGGATAGGGCAGGTCAGGCTTCGCATTCGGCCCCCACCACGAGACCGGGATGCCGAACGCCGGCAGGCGCTTGGCGATGGATTGGCCAATCGCCCCCATGCCGACGATCCCGGCCTTGAGCTGCCAGAGCGATGGTCCCAGCCGCCCACGCTCGCCCTGGCTCCAGTCTGGTCCGACCACGCGGGCATGACCGCGCACGATATCGCGCAGCAACGCGATGAAGATGCCGACCGCGTGATCGGCGACGTCCTCGTTATTGGTGTTGGGGCAGTTGGTGCAGGTGATGCCCTTCGCGTTGGCGTGCGCGACATCGAGCCCGTCATAGCCGACCCCGAAACAGGCGATCAGGCCGAGATAGGGAAACGTGTCGATCTCCGCCGCGCCCATCTTACCGCCGCCCATGACGACCAGCGCCCTCAGATCGGGATGCGCCGCAGCCATCGCCGCATCGCTTTCATAGTCGCCTCGGCTCACCGCCTCGAACGACCCCGCCGCGCCCTTCATCAGCGCGGCGAAAGCCGGATGCATGAAGCCGATCTTGTTCGCCATGGCGTTCCTCGAATGCTTATGTCGCATCAGTCTAGAGGGATCACGTCCATCCGAAAGGCTTGTTTGTCAGCCGGCCCGTCGAGCCGCGGCGCTACGACGCCGGCAGGATGGTGAAGGTGACGCTCTCGTCGCCCGCACCGGAGAATTGCAAGGTGACGGGCGCGATACCCAGCTCGAAGCGCACGGATTTGTGGAAGGCCGGGCATGACGCATCGGAACTGTGCGCCCCGGACGCGACCGTTCTGCCGTCCTGGATGACATCGACCCACAATTTGCTGTCGATCGTCACCTGATAGGTGCCGCCGGCTGCCGGTGCGGGCAGGGTGATCCAGGCACCCTTCGCGCCGTCCGTCTCCTTCGGCGCGCGATCGGGCATCACCGGAAGCGCCGCCGTCTCGAACGGCCCCAGCGCCAGCCGCGTCACGCCGTCCGGCCAGGCCTTCAAGCCCGTGCCGCTCGCCGCCGCTTCGGCCGGCGCCGCTGCAAACGCCGCGACCTCGCGCGCCATCGGCCAGTCGAAATTCTCGCACGGCGGCTTGGCCGGGGGTTCCGCAGCGGCGGCGGCCGACGCCAGCGCGAGCCCGGCGATCGTCATGATGAGGCGTTTCATGGTGCGTCTCCTGCGGCGCTTCCGCCCTGATCGACTCTGGGGAATGCCGATGTCATAAATCGACGCTATCTACGCAAAGATAGTGCGACAAGCTGTAGGAAACGCGCCGATGAAGTTCCTCACCGCCCTTCTTGCGACGATCTTTCTCACGGCGGCGCCTGCTCGCGCGGCCGAGCCCGCCAAGCCCGTCATCTTTGCCGCCGCCAGCCTCAAGGGCGCGCTCGACGAAACCGCCGCCGCCTTCAAGGCCGCAACCGGCATCGAGGTGACGATCTCCTATGCGGGCTCAAATGCCCTCGCCAAGCAGATCGGGGAAGGCGCGCCCGCCGAGGTCTTCATCTCGGCCGACGAGGACTGGATGAACGATCTCGCCTCGAAGAACCTTATCCAGGCCGACAGCCGCATCGACCTGCTCGCGAACGAACTCGCCCTCATCGCGCCGGGCGACAGCACGCTGGCGCTCGTTCCCGCCAAGGGCTTCGCCCTCGCCGCGGCGCTCGGCGACGGCAAGCTCGCCATGGCCGACCCCGACGCCGTCCCCGCCGGCAAATACGGCAAGGCGGCGCTCACCGCGCTCGGCGTCTGGGACCAGGTCGGGGCGAAGGTCGCGCGCACCGAGAATGTCCGCGCCGCCCTCGCGCTGGTCGCCACCGGCGAAGCGCCGGTCGGTATCGTCTATGTCACCGACGCCAAGGCCGAGCCCAAGGTGAAGACCCTCGGCGTCTTCCCGGCCGACAGCCATCCCGCCATTCTCTACCCCGCGGCGCTCACCGCGACGGGCGGCGCGGAAGCAAAACAATTCCTCGCCTTCCTGCAGGGCGAAGCGGCTACCGCCATCTTCGCCAAGGCGGGCTTCGGCAAGCCGGCCAGCTAACGCGCACAATCGAGTTCAGAAAAACCAACAAGGGTGGAAACGATGACCAGCTTCGACGACGACTTCACGATGACGATCGGCGGCAAGGCCGTCGCCGGCGCCTCCGCCTTCGATGTCCTCAACCCCGCGAACGAGACCGTCATCGGCCGCGCGCCCGACGCCTCGCGCGAACAGCTCGACGCCGCGGTCGCCGCCGCGCGCGCCGCCTTCCCCGCCTGGCGCGCGACGCCTTTCGCGACGCGCCAGAAGCTCGTCACCGCCATCGCCGGCGTGCTCGCCGCCAATGCCGAGCCGCTGAAGCGCCTGCTCACCGCCGAACAGGGTAAGACCCTCGACGCCGCGGCTGCCGACGTCATGGGCGGCGCCTATTGGTGCCAGTCGACCGCAACGCTGGAACTCCCCGTCACCGTCAACGAGGACAGCGAAACCCGCCGCAGTGAAACGCGCCATGTCCCGATCGGCGTCGTCGGCGCCATCGCGCCCTGGAACTTCCCGATCCTGCTCGCCTGCTTCAAGCTCGGACCCGCGCTGCTCGCCGGCAACACGGTCGTTCTGAAGCCCTCGCCCTTCACGCCGCTGACGACGTTGAAGCTCGGCGAACTGCTGCGCGATGTCCTGCCGCCCGGCGTCCTCAACGTCATCTCCGGCGGCGACAGCCTCGGCCCCTGGATGACCTCGCATCCCGGCATCGACAAGGTCAGCTTCACCGGCTCCAGCCAGACCGGCCGCAAGGTCATGGAAAGCGCCGCGGCGTCCCTCAAGCGCGTGACGCTGGAACTCGGCGGCAACGACGCCGCCATCGTCCTGCCCGACATCGACGTGGAAAAGACCGCGCAGCAGCTCTTCTGGGCGGCCTTCGGGAACAGCGGCCAGATCTGCATCGCGACCAAGCGCATGTATGTCCATGCCGACGTCTACGAGCCGCTGAAGGCGGCGCTGCTCGACTACGCCAAGACCGTGAAGGTCGGCGACGGGGCGGAGCAGGGGACCCAGCTCGGCCCGATCCAGAACAAGCTCCAGTTCGGCCGCGTCGTCAGCCTCATCCAGGACGCCAAGGACAAGGGCTACAAGTTCCTGATGGGCGGCGTCCCCGATGCCGAGAAGGGCTATTTCGTGCCCGTCACCATCCTCGACAACCCGCCCGAGGACTCGCGCATCGTCCAGGAAGAGCAGTTCGGTCCCGTCCTGCCGCTCCTCAAGTTCGATAATGTCGATGACGCCATCGCCCGCGCCAATGCCAGCGAATACGGCCTCGGCGCCTCGGTCTGGTCGGCCGATACCGACGCGGCGCTCCGCATCGGCGAACAGCTCCAGGCCGGCACGGTGTGGATCAACGAGACCCAGCACCTCTCGCCGCTCGCAGGATTTGCCGGCCACAAGCAGTCGGGCGTCGGCGTCGAGAACGGGCTTGAGGGCCTGCTCGAATACACCAACACCCAGACCATCACCGTGAAGAAGGCGCTGGCCAGCGCTTGATCGAGGCGCTGGATGTCTTCAGCGCCGCTGAATGGGAGGCGATCAGGCTCAGCCTGATCGTCGCCTTTTGGTGCACTTTTACGGTCATCCCGCCTGCCATCGCCGTTGCCTGGCTGCTCGCCCGGGCCGACTTTCCCGGCAAGATCCTGGTCGATGCGCTGGTCCACCTGCCGCTCGTCATGCCGCCGGTGGTCACCGGCTACCTGCTCCTCATCCTGCTCGGCCGCCGCGGTCCGGTCGGCGGCTGGCTTGAAGATTGGTTCGGCATCGTCTTCGCCTTCAAATGGACCGGCGCCGTCATCGCCTCGGCGGTCATGGCCTTCCCGCTCGCCGTCCGCGCGGTCCGGGTGGCGATCGAGACCGTCGACCCCGCCATGGAGCGCGCCGCGCGCAGCCTCGGCGCCGGACGGCTGCGCACCTTCATGTCCGTCACCTTGCCGCTCGCCATGCCCGGCGTCATCGCCGGCGCCGTGCTCGCCTTCGCCAAGAGCCTCGGTGAGTTCGGCGCCACCATCACTTTCGTCTCCAATATTCCCGGCGAGACCCAGACCATTCCGTCCGCGATCTATTCCGCGATCCAGACGCCCGGCGGGGAAGAGCCGGCGCTCCGCCTCACCTTGATGGCGGTCGCTTTATCGGTTCTGGCGCTGATTGTGTCCGAATGGTTCGTCCGCCGCCTTCCGAAGCCGCGCCGTGGTCGGCTAGACTAGGGACAATGCGCCTTCGCACGCCCAGCTATTTGATTCCCGCCAGCCTTCGTAACCTCTGGCACCGCTTCTGGGGCGTCTTCGCGCCGGTCTGGAATGCGCTCGAACGTCTCGTCCTGCATGATGGCTTCGAGATCGCGGGCTTCATGGCCTTCTCGACTCTGCTTGCTCTGTTCCCGTTTCTCATCTTCCTCATCGCCTTCGCCGCCTTCTTCGATGCCGAAGGCGAGGCGCGCGAGGCCGTAACCTTGCTCTTCGGCGCGCTGCCGCAGCAGATCGCCGGGGCGATCTCCCGCCCGTTCACCGAGGCGCTCTCGATCCGCAGCCCGCAATTGCTGACCATCGGCGCGGTCGTCGCGCTGTGGTCGGCCTCCAACGGCGTCGAATCGCTGCGCACCGGTCTCAACCGCGCCTATGACGCAGAGGAAGAGCGCAACATCGTCCGCCGCCGGCTCGAGAGCCTGTTCGTTATCGCCAGCGTCGTCGCCTTGGCGGTGCTGGTCGGCTATCTCACCATCGTCTCTACGGTCATCATGACCAACCTGCCGGACTATGCGCGCGATGCGGCCGGCCTCTTCGCCAACAACATCATCACGCATTACCTGGCGGCAGGCGCAGTGTTGTTTGCGGGACTCTGTCTCGCTCATCTCTGGTTACCCGGCGGCCACAGGCGTCTCTACGACGTTATCCCCGGCGTGCTGGTTTCGACCCTGCTCTGGCTCGCTCTGGCGGCTGGTTTCACCACCTATCTTGCCAATTTCGCCAATTACGACGTCGTCTATGGCGGCCTCGGCGGCATCGCCGCGGCGATGATCTTCTTCTACTTCACCGCGATTCTCATTCTGTTCGGCGGTGAACTCAATCGCTCGTTGCGCCAGCACTTCGCTGCAAAATCTGTGACGCCCTATCTGGGCGACGACGGGTAATTGCGGACCGCCGCGCTTTCGCGAACTTATATATCTCCAACCCTTAAAACGACTATTCGGGTCGCATCCGAAACGTTCACGACGGCGTGAAAAGCTGTGACCCAACAGCAACATGCCGCATCGCGATAGCGGCAGACATGTCTTTAAGATTTGACCTTATTGAAGGTTCTATGATGGTTGGCCCAAGGGGTCGCGCAGGGGCTGCGCTGGCTCACTTCCATGCACACAGGGGGCTTCTCGTGCGCTCAAAGACGATTCTCGATTCAATTCTGCTGTCCGGCGTGGCCGCTCTCGCGCTCGGTTTGGGCGCGACCGCTTTCGCGCAAGGTACCACTGCGCCTGCCACCGCCACCGATGAAGACGCCGCGGAAGCGGCTGCCAAGGCTGCCGCCGCTGAAGGCGACGAGGAAATCGTCGTCGTCGGTTCGCGCGTCCGCCGCACGACCTACAACTCGGCCTCGCCGGTTCAGGTCATCACCCGCGAGGAAAGCACCCTCGCCGGCTACAGCACGACGACCGAAGCCCTCCAGGGCACGGCCGTTACCGGCGGTTCGGCTCAGATCAACAACGCGTTCGGCGGCTTCGTCACCAATGGCGGTCCCGGCGCGAACACGGTTGGCCTGCGCGGTCTCGGCGCTGGCCGCACGCTCGTCCTGATCAACGGCCGCCGCGTGGCGCCCGCCGGTACGCGCGGTGCGGTTGGCTCGGCCGACCTCAACGTGCTGCCCGGTGCGATCATCGACCGCATCGAAGTCCTGCGTGACGGCGCCTCGTCGATCTACGGTTCGGACGCGATCGCCGGCGTTATCAACGTCATCACGAAGAAGAACATCGAAGGCCTGACCATCGAAGGTCAGTACAACAAGACCCACGAAGGCCACGGCGATGAAAGCCGCGTTGCCGTCGTCGGCGGTATGACGGGCGACGACTGGACGCTGTCCGGCTCGGCCGAATACTACGAGCGCGAAGGTCTGACGCTGGCCGACCGCGATTGGGCCAAGTGCAATATCGATAACCGCATCAACCGCACCACCGGTGCGCTGACGGACACGATCGACCCGATCACGGGCAAGCCGAAGTGCTACCCGATCACCACGACCGGTTCGAACGGCGTCACGATCAACACGATCGGTACGTCGAACACGATCGGCGTCGCCGCGCCCGGCGCGACCGGCACCACCTTCAACCGCTGGCGTCCGAATTCGGCCGTCACGACCGGTCTGATCGGCTTTGAAGGCGTCGGCGGTGGCACCACCACCAACACCAACATCCGCGACACCTTCGACCCCAAGACCCTGAACCGCTCGCTTATTTCGGGCGCCCGGGTCATGACCGCGTTCCTTCAGGGCTCCTACGAGCTCCACTCGATGGGCAACGCGGAAATCTACGCGGAAGTCTTGCTGAACCGTCGTGAATCCGAACAGACCGGCTTCCGCCAGCTCTCGCTCGACTACAACAAGGGCAGCCCGCTCATCCCGGCCGGCCTGCAGGCCTCGACCTTCTCGGGTCCCTCGCTGACCTCGGGCCCGCGCAATGTCGGCGTTCGCGCCTTCATCGGCTTCGGCAACGACCAGTCCAGCCAGGAAGTCGACTACTACAAGGCGACCGCCGGCATCCGCGGCGAGCTCGGCTTCTCCGACTGGCGCTATGACGTGAACGTGTCGTACTCCAAGTCGGATGCGACCTACACGTTCCAGTCGTGGCTGACCTCGCGTCTGGCCGCTACGCTGAACGCCGTCGCCGCGCCGGTCGGTTTCACCGGTCCGGTTCGCAACGGCCTCACCTGCGCCATCAACCTGATCGACCCGACCGCGAACTGCATCGTGGCCCCGGCGCTCAACAACCAGACGATCGGCGGCATACTGCCGGAAGACTGGAAGAACTACACCTTCGTGCCCGTCACCGGCCGCACGAAGTACGACGAACTTGTGTTCTCGGCGCAGGCCGACGGCACGCTGTTCGAAATCTGGGGCGGCAACAAGGTCTCGGCCGTGTTCGGTATCGAATACCGCACCGCTGAAATCGACGACACGCCCAGCATCTACAGCCAGAACGGCGACCTCTATAACTTCACGTCCTCGGCGATCACGCGCGGCGATGACTCGGTTCTGGAAGTCTACGGCGAAGTCGAAGTTCCGCTCCTGAAGGATCAGGATTTCGCGAAGGAACTGACCCTCAACGTCTCGGGTCGTTACACCGACTACGACTCGTACGGTTCGGACTGGACCTATAAGGTCACCGGCATCTACTCGCCGGTTGATTGGCTGTCGTTCCGCTCCACCTACGGCACCTCGTACCGCGCTCCCGCGCTGTTCGAGCAGTTCCAGGGCGCGACCAGCGGCTTCCTCTCCAACACGATCGACCCTTGCAACGGCTATGGCGGCGACCCGGGCACGTTCCGTTTCGCGAACTGCGCCTCGGAAGGCCTGCCGGGCAACTTCACCAACACCCAGAGCGTCGCGGTCATCTCGGCCGGCGGTGCGGCTCAGGGCCTGAAGGCGGAAACCTCGGACAACCTGACCGCGGGCGTCGTCTTCAACTTCGATCTCGGCGACGAGTTCGGCAAGCTGAACGTTGCGGTCGACTACTACGACATCCAGATCGACAACGGCGTGCAGCGCGCTGGTGCCGCCAACATCCTGCAGCTCTGCTACGACGACCCGCAGTTCCGGGCCGGCGGGGGCTACTGCCGCTACGTTGCGCCGCGTAACCCGGTCAACGGCGCGCTCACGGTCCAGGACAGCTACACCAACGTCGCCACCGTGATCGTTCGCGGCATGGACTACAACGTGCGTTGGGAAGCGGAAGTCGGTCCCGGCACGCTGCTGCTGAACGCCTCGCTCACCCAGTACTTCGAGCAGTCGAGCAAGCTGGCCTCGGACGACGAGTTCGACGACGCGAACGGTTCGCTGAACAATCCGGAATTCACCGGCACGTTTGACGCGACCTACACCTACGACTCGTGGAAGTTCCGCTACGGTCTGGAGTGGATCGAAGGCATGGACAGCTTCGAGTACCTGGGCGTCGACGAAGCGACCACCGGCTTCCAGTTCCGCGTTCCGAACTACTACTTGCACCACATCTCGGTGCAGTACATGGACGAGGAAGCTCAGTGGGGCGCCACCGTCGGCGTGCGCAACCTGTTCGACGAAATCCCGCCGCAGACCGTGTCGTCGGGCTTCTACAACCTCGTCGGCAACGCGCCGCTCTACTCGGGCTACGACTATGCGGGCCGCGAGTTCTTCGTGAACATCACCAAGGGCTTCTGATCCTTCAGAAGACCGGACAATCCGAAGGCGGCGGGCAGAAATGCCCGCCGTTTTCTTTTGTGTGCATGCGTTGCTTCGCCGCGCTTGCTTTAGCTGAAAGGCGCGGTTACACCCTCGCCTCCCGCGTCGGAGAGTAGCTCAGCCTGGTAGAGCACTGCTTTCGGGAGGCAGGGGCCGGAGGTTCAAATCCTCTCTCTCCGACCACTTCTATTTCTGGATCAAAGGACGAACCGCACGATGGATAAATTCCCAGCCTGATACTGCCGCCTCGCATGACCTTGGCGGCCTTCACCTGATCCTTTCTCAGGACCCGCCAGACATGACCGTAGAAGCAGTTCAGGCCGACCATCGGCCGGCCCTCCAGTTACCCAAGACTTTCGCAGGCGAGATCGGCGCAACGCTGAAGCTCGCCTGGCCGCTCGTCCTCACCCAGATCGCCTCCATGGCGATCGGCACCACCGACGTGCTCATGCTGGGCCGCCTCGGGCCGGACGCGCTTGCCGCCGCGGCGCTGGGGCTCAGCCTCTTCTACATGCCGATGATGTTCGGCTTCGGCCTGTCGTCCGCCTTGTCGCCGCAGCTCGCCCAGGCGATCGGCGCCGACCCGCATGGCCTCGATCCCGCGTGCCGCCGTCCCGACACCTCGAACGAGCTGCGCGCCCATCTGCGCTCGGCGCTCTGGGCGGTCGTGCTCGCGGCCCTGCCGGCAATGGTGCTGCTGATGTTCGCCAAGCCCATCTTTGGCCTGCTTGGCCAGGATGCGGTGCTATCGGCGACCGCGGCCTCCTATGTCGCCGCGCTGCTGCCCGCGTTGCCCTTCATGCTGCTCATCGGCGTGATGCGGAACACCTTCTCGGCGCTCAGCCGGCCGCGGCCCGCGCTCGTCATCACGCTCGGCTGGATCGGCGTCAACGCGCTGCTGAACTGGATCTTCATCTTCGGCCATTTCGGTCTGCCCGCGATGGGCGTGGTGGGATCGGGCATCGCGACGAGCTGCGCGACGCTGCTCAGCGCCGGCGCATTGGCGCTCTGTGTCGCCTTCCATCCCGCGACGCGGCCGCTGCGCCCCTTCCAGGGTGTGCTGCGCTTTGAATCGCGGCGGGTGTGGCGCTTCGTGACGCTCGGCTTCCCGATCGGCTTGACGCTGTTCTTCGAAGGCGCGGTCTTCAATGCGGCGCTGTGGCTGGTTGGCCTGTTCGGTCCAGCGCCGCTCGCCGGCCACCAGATCGCGATCAACGTCGCCTCGCTCACCTTCCAGGTGCCGCTCGGCGTCGCCTTCGCGACGACGGTGCGTGTCGGCTATGCCGCGGGCGCCAAAGACTGGCCGGCGGCGCGCCGGTCGGGCCATGTCGGGATGATCGTAACGTTCGGCTTCATGGCGATCACCGCCTTCGTGATGTGGACCTGGCCCTATGAGATCGCCGGTCTCTATCTAGACCTCGGCGATCCCAAGGCGGTCGTGGCGGCGGGCTTCGCGGCGCAGTACTTGGCGATCGCGGCGATCTTCCAGCTTGCCGACGGCCAGCAGGTGGCGGCGGCGTTCGCGCTGCGCGGGTTGAAGGACATGTCGATCCCGGCCTGGATCGCCGGCGTCTCCTACTGGATCGTCGGCTTCCCGGTCTGCGTCGCGCTCGGCTTCTGGACTTCGCTCGAGGGGCAGGGCGTCTGGGCGGGGCTTGCGCTCGCGCTCGTGGTCGCGGCGGCGCTGATGAGCTGGCGTTTCGAGCACCTGACGCGCCATCACCGCCGGGCATAGACGGACGTCCAACAAAGTATGGCGCGCGGCCTTGCACCGCGCGCTATCTCGCGCATCATCCGCCCAACGATAAAAATCGGGACGGAACGCCATGACGGCCAGGCTCATTTCAGGCGAGCGCGAGCTGCCGCTCGACCAGCTTCAGGATCGCGCTGAACGCGCCGCCGCGGGCTTCGCTGCACTCGGCATCGCGAAGGGCGATGCCGTCGCGATCATGCTGCGCAACGATTTCGCGTTTTTCGAAGCCTCCGCCGCGATCGGCCAGCTCGGCGGCTATCCCGTCCCGGTCAACTGGCACTACACGATCGACGAGGCCGACTATCTCTTCCGCAATTGCGACGCCAAGGCGATCGTCATCCATGCCGATCTGTTGCAGGGCATCGAAGCCGCGCTGCCCGAAGGCGTGCCCGTCCTCGTCGTCCCGACGCCGCCTGAAATCGTGGCGGCGTATCAGATCGATCCCGCCGCCGCCGTCGTTCCCGCGGGCCGCACCGATTGGGAAACCTGGCTCGCCGGCTTCGCGCGCCGCACGCCCGAAGTCACCGATCCCCCTGGCGCCATGATCTACACCAGCGGCACGACCGGCCGGCCCAAGGGCGTCCGCCGCGCGCCGCCCTCGCCGCAGCAGGCGCTGGCAAGCGCCCTCACGATCGGCACCGTCTTCGGACTCGATATCCTCAATCCCGGCGCGCAGAAGGTCGTCTCGATCATTCCCGGTCCGATGTACCACTCGGCGCCCAATGCCTATAGCGGCCTTGCCGTGCGTGTCGGCGCCGATGTCGTGCTGCAGCCCCGCTTCGATCCCGAAGACCTGCTGCGCCTCATCGACAAGCACCGCGTCACGCATATCCAGATGGTGCCGACCATGTTCGTGCGCCTGCTGAAGCTGCCGGAGGAGGTCCGGCGCAAATACGACATCTCCTCGCTGAAATTCATCGTCCACGCCGCAGCGCCCTGTCCGCCGCATGTGAAGCGCGGAATGATCGAGTGGTTCGGCCCGATCATCAACGAATACTACGGCGCCACCGAAACCGGCGCCGTCGTCTTCTGCACGTCGCCGGATTGGCTCGCCCATCCCGGCACGGTCGGCAAACCCTTGCCGGACGTGAAACTCCGCATCCTCGACGAAGCCGGCAACGACGTGCCGCAGGGCACGCCCGGCGACATCTATGTCCGTCTCACCACCGGCCTCGACTTCACCTATCACGGCGACGACGAGAAACGCCGCAAGGCCGAACGCGACGGCCTCATCAGCGCCGGCGATATCGGCTACCAGGACACGGACGGCTTCATCCATCTCTGCGACCGCCGCAACAACATGGTCATCTCGGGCGGCGTGAACATCTATCCCGCGGAGATCGAGGCGGAGTTGCTGAAGGTTCCCGGCGTCGCCGACGGCGCGGTCTTCGGCATTCCCGACGAGGATTTCGGCGAGGCCCTCTGCGCCGTCGTGCAGCCCTATCCCGATGCGGCCATCGACGCCGCCTTCGTGCGCACCGAACTCGGCAAGCATCTCGCCCGCTACAAGGTCCCCAAGACGGTCACCTTCCACGCCGAACTCCCGCGCGAGGACAGCGGCAAGATCTTCAAGCGCAAACTGCGCGATCCCTATTGGGAAAAGGCCGGCCGCACGATCTGACGGCCGGCCCCAGCCTTAGGCCGCGAAGCTCGCCCGCGCCTTCACGCGGTCCACGATTGCCGCCAGCGCCGTGTTGGCGGGATCGACGGGCTGGCCGACACCCGCGCCGAACGCCAGGAACACACCCGCCATGATATCGGCCAGCGTGAAGCGCTCGCCGCAGAACCATGTGCGCCCGGCCAGCATGCCGTTGATCCAGCCCTCGCGGTCCTTCGCCAGCGCCTTCAGCGGCGCGGCGGCTTCAGGGAACACCGGAATACGGCCGGCGAAGAACTTGGCGCCCTCGCCGTAGCGGAAACCCGTCAGGCGCGGTGCGATGACGTTCTCGTCCAGGCGGCGCACCCACATGCGCGTTTCGGCGCGCTCCTCGGGGGTCGAGCCGATCAGCGCGGGGTTCGGAAACTTCTCTTCCAGATATTCGCAGATCGCGGTGATTTCGTTGATGAACTGGCCGCCATCGGTCTCCAGCGACGGGGTCTGCCCGGCCGGGTTGCGCGCCAGATGTTCGGCGTCGCGATTGGCGGCCTTCAGCAGGTCGACCTCGACCGTATCCAGCTTGATGCCTTTTTCCGCCGCGAACACACGTACGGCCTGGGGATTGGGACCGATCGAATTGTAGAACTTCATGGGGAACTCCTCCTGGCAGGTCTTCTTGATTTGACGCGCGCGGAGACTGGCGTTTCGGCCCGGGCTCCGCAAGACTGCGGCATGGCCGTTACCGTCCCCGTCAACCGCGACTACGACCCCGTCTATGGACCGCCCGTGGCGCTGTCGCCGCTGGTCCGCCGCGTCCTCGCGCCCAATCCGTCACCCTTCACCTTCCACGGCACGGGCACCTATCTCGTCGGCCGCGACGCGCTCGCCGTCATCGACCCTGGCCCCGACGACACGGCCCATCTCGACGCCATCCTCGCCGCGGCGAGCGCGACGCCCATCACCCACATCCTCATCACCCACACCCATATCGACCACTCTCCGCTCGCCGCCGCGCTGAAGGCGAAGACGGGCGCCACCAGCTACGGCTTCGGCCCGCACGGCTCGCATCGCAGCGAAAGCACCGCGGTGAAGATCCAGGAATCCGGCGACATGGAGTTCACGCCCGACGTCACCGTCCGCGACGGCGACGTGATCGAGGGCCAAGGCTTCACCTTCGACTGCGTCTTCACGCCCGGCCACACCTCCAACCACATGTGCTTCGCGCTGCGTGAGGAGAACGCCTTCTTCCCCGGGGACCATGTCATGGGCTGGTCCACCACCGTGGTCGGCGCGCCCGACGGCGACATGCGCGCCTATATGCGCAGCCTCGAAAAGCTCATCGCCCGCGATGATGTCGTCTACTATCCGACCCACGGCGCCCCCATCGGTGGCCCGCACGACGTCCTCGCTCGCAATCCGCAGGACTATGTGGAGGCGCTCGTCGCCCATCGCCGCGATCGCGAGGCGCAGATTCTCGCCAGCATCGCCGGCGGCGCCGACAAGATCCCGGACATGGTCGCCATCATGTACAAGGACGTCGACAAGCGTCTTCACCCCGCCGCGGCGATGAGCGTCTTTTCGCATCTCGTCGCGCTGGCCGAAGACGGCCGCGTTCTCACGGAGGGGCCAACGAGTCCCGCTGGATCGTTTCGACTACCAACATAAGACTAGGGAAGTAAACGCATGAAGGTTTCACTCGAAGGGCGCGTCGCGCTCGTCACCGGCGCGAGTCGCGGCATCGGCCGCGCCATCGCGGTCGCACTGGCCGAGGCCGGCGCCGACATCGCCGTCAACTACCGCCGCGAAGCGGGCGAGGCGGAGGAGACCGCCGCTGCCGTGCGTGCGGTCGGCCGCCGCGCCGAACTCTATCCCGCCGCCGTCGATGACGACGACGCCTGCGCCGCGATGATCGACAAGGTCGTCAAGGATTTCGGCTCGCTCTCCATCCTCATTAACAATGCCGGTATCGCCAGCCGCGGCAATTCGGTGCTCGACACGGATCCCGCCGAAATGCGCCGCGTCGTGGGCGTCCACGCCATCGCGCCCTTCGTGCTGTCGAAGTTCGCGATCCCCCATCTGCGCAAGGCCGGCCGCGCCGACATCATCATGATCTCGTCGGTCGCGACGCTCTACATGTCCAACAACGGCGCGCCCTACAATATGGGCAAGGCGGCGGAAGAAGCGCTCGCCCGTACGATCGCCAAGGAAGAACGCGCGCACGGCATCCGCTGCAACATCGTCGCACCCAGCCTCACGGTCACCGACATGGGCCGCAAGCTCTCCAAGGCGCGCGGCACCGCCGACATCAAGGACCTCGACAAGTCCTCACCCTTCGGCCGCGTCAGCGAACCCGAAGACGTCGCCGCCGCGGTGGTGTGGCTCGTCTCCGATGCCAATCCGTATGCCAACGGCCAGAAGATCAACATCGATGGGGGGAATTTCTGATGAGCGAAGAACGCGTCACCATTCACATTGAAAACGGCGTCGCCGACGTCCGCTTCAACCGGCCCGAAAAGATGAACGCGCTCGACCCCGCGCAGTTCGACGCCATCCTCGCCGCCGGCGAGCGGCTGAAGACCGAAAAGGGCCTGCGCGCCGTCGTCCTCTCCGGCGAAGGCCGCGCCTTCTGCGCCGGCCTCGACGCCTCCAATTTCGGCAAAATGGCTGACGGCTCGCGCGCGTCCGGCGAAAGCTCCACCGGCGGTTCGCTGGGCGAGCGCAGCCATGGCGACTCCAACCGCGCGCAATACACCGCCATGGTCTGGCGCGACGTGCCGGTGCCCGTCATCGCCGCGGTCCACGGCGTTGCCTTCGGCGGCGGCTTTCAGATCATGCTGGGCGCTGACATCCGCTACACCGCGCCGGATACCAAGCTCTCGATCATGGAAGCCAAATGGGGCCTCGTGCCCGACATGGCGGGCTTTCCCCTGATGCGCCACCTCGCCCGCGAGGACATTATCCGCGAACTCACCTACACCGCGCGCATCTTCACCGGCGTCGAAGCCTATGAATACGGTTTCGCCACCCGCGTCTGCGACGACCCCCGCGCCGAAGCTTTCAAGCTCGCCCGCGAAATCGCCGACAAGAACCCGGATGCCATCCGCGCCAACAAGCGCATCTTCAAGCTCGCCGCGTTGGGCAGCGTACGCGACGTGCTCCAGGCCGAATCCGACGAACAGATCAAACTCATCGGCAGCCCCAACCAGGTCGAAGCCATCCTCTCCAACTTGCAAAAGCGCACGGCAACCTACGCGGACTAACTCCACGCATGTCATCCTCGGGGCCGCCGCCGCAGGCGCCGGAACCCGAGGACCCATGCCTGAGTCTTTCTCGTTAGGCCTAAACCGCCGGCCCGAACCCCGCGCCGCGGGTCAGCCTGACACCGTAGACCCCGAACAGAATCTCCTCCGTCAGCACCGCGTCCGGCGTCCCGTCCGCGGCGATGCGGCCGTCGGCGAGCAGCACGATCCTGTCGCAGAACTGCGCGGCCAGCGTTAGGTCGTGCATCACGATCGCCGCCGCCACACCCTCGCGCGCCCGCGCCTGCAACGCCGCCATGACACGCAGTTGATGCGCGGGGTCCAGCCCAGCCACCGGCTCGTCCGCCAACATCACCGGCGCTTCCACCGCCAGTGCGCGCGCCAGCAGCACCCGCGCGAACTCGCCGCCCGACAGCGTCTTCACGCCCCGCTCGGCGAGGCCCACGACATCGGCCTCCACCATCGCCCGCGCGATCGCGCGCCGGTCGTCGTCCGATAACGGCCGCAGCAGGCGCTGCGCATGGAACCGACCCAGCGCCACCACATCCGCCGCCCGCATGTTCCACGCCGCATCGCGCCCCTGTGGCAGATAGGCGATGCGGCCCGCGCGCGCATCCGGCGCAATCGCCGCCAGCGCCGTGCCGTCCAGCGTCACGCGCCCGCTCTGCGGCGTCAGCACGCCCGCGAGCGCGCGCACCAGCGTCGTCTTGCCGGCGCCGTTCGGTCCCAGGATCGCCGTCAACGCGCCCGGCGTCAGCGCCAGCGACACGCCGTCCAGCACCGGGCGAGGGCCGCGCATCACGCGCAGGTTTTCAGCCGCGAGACTCACGCGTCCCTCCGGCTGGCGAACACCGCCCACAGGAAGAACGGCGCGCCGACCAACGCGGTGACGACGCCGATCTTCAGCTCCGGCCCTGGCGACAGATAGCGCGCGATTGCATCGGCGAAGAGCAGCAACGCCGCCCCGCCCAGGAACGAGGCCGGCAACAGCGCCGCCGGCCGGTGCCCCAGGAACGGCCGCAGCAGATGCGGCGCGACGAGGCCGATGAAGCCGATGACGCCCGACACCGACACCGACGCCCCGACCGCGAGCCCCGTGCCCACCACGACCAGAAACCGCGTCCGCGTCAGATGCGCGCCCATCGCCTCGGCCGCTTCCTCGCCCAGCGTCAGCGCATCGAGCCCGCGCCCCGCCGTCAAAATCATCGCCGCCCCCACCACGATGAACGGCGCGGCGAGCAGCACATGCGTCATCGACCGGTCGGTCAGTGAGCCCAGCGACCAGAACACAATCTCGATCGCCGCATAGGGGCTGGGCGCGAGGTTCAGCGCCAGCGACGACAGCGCCCCCGCAATCGCCGAAATCGCGACGCCTGCCAGGATCAGCGTCAGCGTCGGCGCCCCGCGCCCCGCGGCGACATAAAGCAGCGTCACAGCGATCAGCGCGCCCGCAATCCCCGCCAGTGGCAGCGCCAGTGGAAAATCATCCGCAAACCCGAAATAGAAGGCGAGGATCGCGCAGAACGCCGCGCCCGCCGATGCGCCGGTGATCCCCGGCTCGGCCAGTGGATTGCGCAGCAGCCCCTGCAGCGCCGCGCCCGAAATCCCCAGCGCCCCGCCGATCAGGATGGCGAGCAGCATTCGCGGCACGCGGAGCTGCCACAGGATCAGCCCGGCGCTCTCCGGATCGGTGTCCCACAAATCCCAGAGGTCATGCATCAGAGGCAGGCCCGACCGCGTCACGGTCAGCGACAGCGCCGCGCCCACCAGCACGGCCAGCCCCAGCACTAGGTAAACACCCGCGCCCCTCACCGCGCCGCGCTCCCATGCAGCGCCACGATCCCGTCGGCGATCAACTCGGCCGCATCCGCCATCGAAGGCGAGCCGCAGCGCGTCAGCACGGCAGGGTAATCGATCCGCGGCACCTTCGAACCCACGAACGCCGGATGCCGCGCGAACTCCGCATGGATCGACGCGCCATAGGCCGCGGTCGCCGAGACAATCAGGTCCGGCTTCAACTGCACGAATTCTTCCAGCGGCATCTCGGCCCATTCCCGCACGCCGTAAATGCCGGCGATATTCCCGATACCCAGTGCCTCCAGCAGCGAGCCCTGCATCGACGCCACGCCCGCAATCCCTTCGCCGGGGCGGAACAGCACCGCCTTCTGCGGCGCGCCCACCGCCGCGATGCGCCGTGACGCCGTGGCAATGCGCTTATCCAATTCCGAGATGATCGCCTCGGCGCGCTCGGGCGTGCCCAGCGCCGCCGCCACCTGCCGGATCACCGTCTTCGACCCGTCTAGATCAGCCGCCGGCGCGATCTCCAGCACGTTCCAGCCCATCTCCTTCAGCAGGCCGACCGTAGTCCGCGTCGTATAGGTGCCCGCGAGGATCAGATCGGCGCGCAGCGGGATGATCTCCTCCGCCGTCCCGCGATTTTCCGGAATATCCCTGGCCAACGCGGAGTAGGCGCTCTCCACCGGATCATGCGCCAGCGCCGAAACGGAAACGAGCTGGCCCGGCTTCGCCAGAAGCAAAGCCAGCTCATCCGTACACAGATTGATGGATGCCACACGCCGCGGCGCATCCGCCGCAAGTGACGGAACGATACCAAACACCGCCCCCCACACCGTCATCCCGGCCGCAGCGCAGCGGAGAGCCGGGACCCAGGTGATCGAGCGTAGGCGCTCGCCGCCCTTGGGTCCCGGCTCTCGAACGCCTGACGGCGGTCTCGTCCGGGATGACAGGAGGGCAAGCGCGCCGCGCATCGTCAGAAGCTGACCTTCATGCCGGCATAACCCGCCGCGCCCTGGCCGACATACGAGAAAACTTCCTCGTACTTCTCGTCGAGCAGGTTTTCGCCGCGCGCGAAGATCTCGACGCCGTCATAGATTTTGTACGACGCCGACAGGTTCACCAGCGTGAACGACTCCAACGTCACGACATCAGCCGGCGTCGCGAAGATGAACTCGCTGTCCGTCATCTCGCCGTTGTAGCGCACGCCGAGATCGATCAGGCCGCGATCGCCGGCAAAGGCATAGGTCAGATTGACGCTCGCGGTATTGGGCGGCCGCCGCACCTCCTCGACGCCGTCCTGGCGCGCGTGGAGATAGGTATAGGCCGCCGTCAGCGACAGCTGGTCGGTCAGCTCGGCATGCAGCTCGACCTCGATGCCGCGCTGCACGCTGTCGGTGGCGAGGTTCACCGGCGTTGATTCAAAGCTCGGCGTGAACAGCGTCGTGATCTCGTCCGTCAGGCGCGAGTTGAAATAGGTGACGGCGATCAGCGCCTTGCCGTCCAGGAATGCCTGGTCGAAGCCGACTTCCCAGCCCTCGGACTGTTCCGGCTTCAGCGCGGCATTGCCGATGAACGTGCCGGGGTCATAGCCAAACAGCTCGAAATTGGTCGGATTCTTGACGCCCGTGCCAGCCCGGGCGCGCAGGCGCGTGCCCCAATCGGAGATGCGGTACGAGGCGGTCGCGCGCCACGTCGTCGCATCGTCGAACCCGTCATTCTCATCGTGGCGGACCGCGGCGCCGAGATCCAGCGCCCCGAAGCTGCCACCATATTCCAGCACATAGCCGTTGGTGGTCAGCTCGCGCTCGTTGTTCGCCGTGCTGACGAAGCCGCCGACGGGACGGTTCAGATAGGTTTCTTTCTCATGGTCGAAGGCGAAGGTGAGGCGCTGCTGGCGGTCGCCTTCGCCGAAGAAGAGGCTCGACTGATAGCCGAACTTCAGCCGCTCGCCCTTGGGCGAGAAGGATTCGAACCCGCCTGAAAAGCTCTGCCGCTCCACATTCGTGCCCTGCACCTCAAGCTGCTGCTTCCACATCCCGTCGAAGAGATCGAGATTGGCGGCCGCGCGCCAGTAGCGCGCCTCTTCCTTATAGGTATCGTCGCCGTCGATGACGAATCCCTGGGTCGGCGAGCCGAAGGTGAAGTCCTGCGGGTCGGTCTCGCCCTTCGAATTTACCGCGCGTGCGGCGAGGCTGATCGTGAACCCCTTGGCGAGTTCGGCATCGGCCTTGAAGCGCAACGTCTGGTTCTCGTAGCCGTCGTTTTCGGCGCCGGTCCGCGCCGTCGGTGTGCCGTCCGTGTCGTAATAGCCGTAGGAGCCTGAGACATCGACCTTGTCGTCGCCGTAACCGAAGCGCGCGAGACCCGCGAAGGTCCCGAACGAGCCACCTTCCAGGCGCGCCGCGCCGTTGAACGGCCCGTTGCCGCGGCGGGTCACGATGTTCACGACGCCGCCGATCGCGTCGCTGCCATACAGCGCGCTCTGCTGGCCGCGGATCACTTCGATCCGCTCGATGTCATCGGCCATCAGGCCCGAGAAATCGAACTCCCCGTTGAAGGGCTCGTTGACCTCGATCCCGTCAATGACGACGAGCGTGTGATTGCCTTCCGCGCCGCGCAGGCGCAGCTGCGTCGTGCCGCCGGCGGGGCCGGAGCGGTTGATCGCGACGCCGGGAATCTCCCGCAGCACGTCGGAGACGAAGCGCGTCTGGCGCGCTTCCAGATCGCCGGCGGTCAGCACGCTGACGGCGCTGCCCGACTGGTCGACGCGGATCGCCACGCGGCTGGCGCCGGTGACGACGATTTCCTCGTCCGCCTCTTCAGGCGTCGCCGCAAGGGCGAAGGGAACGAGACTGGTGGTGAGCAAGCAGAACGATACGATGGCGCGGCGCATGGGCCCCTCCCGGTTGGCGACAAAACATGTCGCCCGGGCAAGTGACCCAGCCTGCCGCGACCGACCCCGGACGCAGCGTGGACGACGGCCTACAGCAGGTCTCCTGGCTCGCGGGTCGTCGCCTTCGCTCCGGCCTTCCCAGGCTTGCGCCCAGTGGCTGAGGTGGAGCATCGGCTCACCGCTTACAGTTGCGGGGGCAGCCGCGGTTTTGAACCGCGTTCCCTTTTCATCCAGCTCGCGCTGGAACTGTCGGCGGGGGGCTTATGAGGCGGGGGTGGGGCGCTGTCAATCCGGCGACTTTGCCGTGGACGTAAGCGGAGCTACGGCTTGCTGGCGTGCCGGTGCTTGCCGTCGAGGCTCAACAGCTCGCCGTATAGATCCGGCCGCCGGTCGCGGAAGATGCCCCAGTTGAGGCGCACGCGGCGGTTGGCTTCGACGTCCAGCGTGGCGGTGATGACCGTCTCGTCCGTGCCGGCCTCGGCGATCTTCGCGCCCGTCACGTCGGTGATGAACGAGGCGCCGTAGAACGTGATCTCCGCCTTCTCGCCGACCTCGCGGCCGATCCGGTTCGAGGCGATCACTGGCACTAGGTTGCCGGCCGAATGGCCCTGCATCGTGCGCTGCCAATGGTCTTTCGACTGCAGCGTCGGGTCCTGCGGCTCCGAGCCGATCGCGGTCGGATAGACGATGACCTCCGCGCCCTTCAGGGCCAGGATGCGCGCCGGCTCCGAGAACCACTGGTCCCAGCAGACGAGCGCGCCGACCTTTCCCGCCGCGGTCTCCCACACGGGAAAGCCGGTATCGCCGGGGTTGAAGTAGAACTTCTCGTGATAGCCCGGGCCGTCCGGAATGTGCGACTTGCGATAGACGCCCAGCATCGTGCCGTCGGCATCGATCATCGCCAGCGAATTATAGAGCGCGTTGTTCTCGCGCTCATAGAAGCTGACGGGCAGCACGACGCCCAGCTCCCGCGCCACGCTCTGGAAATGCTGCACGGCCTTGTTCTCGCCCACGGGCGCCGCGAGCTGCATGTATTTGTAATCGACGTCCTTGCAGAAATAAGGCGTCTCGAAGAGCTCCTGCAGCAGGATCAGCTTCGCGCCCTTGGCCGCCGCTTCACGGACCAGCTTCTCGCCGGTCTCGATATTGTGGGCGGCGTCCCACGAGCACGCCATCTGCGTTGCCGCGACGATCAACGCGCTCATGGGATTGGCCTCGTTCCGCGTTAGGGCTGGGCCGGCTTCGGCGTCGGCTCGGGCGTACCGGCGGGCGCCGGCGGGGTGGTCTCGGCCGGCGCCGGGGCAGGGGCGGGCGTCTCGGGCGCGGGCGCCGCACCTTCGGCAGGCGCCGCGGGGGCGGCCACCGGCACGGGCTTCTCGATCTTGGCGAACGAGTCGGTCAGGCCCGTCAGCGAGATCGTCGCCGGCACGCGCACACCGTCGCCGCGCGTATAGGCCAGCTCGAACGACTTCGCCGCTTCCATCTTCGGCCAGTTCTTGTCCAGCACGGTCAGGATCGCGTTGCAGCTCATCTGGTCGCAGGCGAGGAACTCGAACGCCACCGGCTTGTCGCCGGGCAGGTTGAACTCGAGGCCGGCGCCGAGATTGATGCCAAGCGGCGCGCGCACCAGGAAGGCCCGCTGCGCCTGCTCGTCATAGCCGGCGATGACGCTGAGCACGATCTGGCCCTGCGGGTTGGCGATGTCCTGCGTCGCCGAGCAGCCCTTTTTGCCGTCGGGCGCGTCCTGGCAGAACAGCACCCAGTCGCCGATCTTCTCGCTCGTCGTTCCCGGCGGCAGCTGGCCGTTCTGCGCCGCGGCGGCCGGGTTCTGCGGCGCGGCGGCGGCGGGGACAGCGGCAGGCGCGGTGTAGTTGCCGGCGAAATAACCGAGCGCGCCGGCGCCGATGGCGGTGGCGACGATAGCGATCACCCAAGGCAGGGTGGGGGACGTTCCATTGGACACGAGGCGACGATCCATTCTTTTGGGGGCGCGCTTGGGGCGCTTGCGCGTCCTTTGGACGGTTTCGCTTCTTTGGGCAAGCCCGGTGGCCGGAAAGGCAGGCTCGGCGCGCGATTTGCCGCCTCGATCCCGCCGGGTTTTTGGGCGAAACAAGGCCCATGACAACCGCGACGCCCGACTTCGCCCCTGACCAGCCGCTGGCCCGCGAACCCGCGGTCTGGGCCGCCGCCTTCGGCCTCGCGGCGCTGGCGGGTTGCGCCGCCGTCGCGGTCGCCCCGCTCGCCGCCTATGTCTGGCTCATCGCGCTCTTCGGCATCCCGCATGTGGTCGCCGAGATGCGCTATTGCGACGAGCGGTTTTCCGGCCGGTCCTCGCGGCTGGCGCTGGGCCTCATCGGCGCCATCCTTCTCAGCCTCGCGACGGTCCGTGTCCTTGGGACCTACGGCGTCCTCTCCGGCTCGCTCAGCGGGCCGCTGGAGCTCATCCTCGGCGGGATGCTGGCCTTCGCCGCCGCCTTCTTCATGCGCCGCTTCAAGCTGTTGGGCTTCGCCATCGCCGCGCTGGTCGCCTTCGGGGCGCTCTATTACCCGCTCGCGACCTTCCTCATCTGGGCCTGGCTGCACAATCTGACGCCGCTCGGCTTCGTTGCCGACGCCCTGCCGCGCCACAAGCGCCTGCCGGCGATCGCGCTGCTCTGCATTCCCTTCTTCGTCGTGCCCGCTTTTGTCGCGCTCGGCGGCCTCGACTGGATCGCGCTCACCCTTTTCAGCCATGACGCCACCCAGGCGGGCTCGGCCTTCGGCGCGGGCTTGCGGCCGCTCCAGTCCTTCCTGCCCTCGCGCATGGCGCTGGACGACGCCATCCCGCTCTTCCAGGCTGCCGTCGTCTCCCAGGTCATGCACTATGTCGCGGTCATCGCGCTGATGCCGCGTCTGCTGAAGCACGGCGCCGCGCGCGACGGCCGCCTCGCGCCCTGGCCGTCCTGGCCGGTCTTCTATGGACTGCTGGCCGTTGCCGGCCTCGCCTCGACCGCCTTCTACGCCATCGACTTCGGCGAAGCGCGCTCCGCCTACGCGCTCGCCGCGGCGCTGCACTCGTGGATCGAGCTGCCGATCTTCCTGATGGCGCTCGGCGGCGGCTTTAGCCTAGCGCGCCCTGGATCGCGTACATCGCAAAGCCTGCCAGCACCGACGCCGCATTGACGACGAACGAGATGGCGAACGCGGTGCTCCAGCGCGGGGCGCCGAGCGCGCGATAGAACGGCGCCTCCACGCTCACCGCGAAGGCTTCGACAATGGCGAAGGTCGGCCAGTAGCCGAGCTTGCCGATGAAGAGCTCGTGATAGCTCCACCACACGATCGGATGCGACAGCAGGCTGCCGAACACCGCCGCCGCTGCGGCCTTCCACGGCGTCATGCCGAACGAGCGCGCCAGCAGCGCCGCGACGATCCCCTCCGACACCAGCGTGAGGATCCACGCCTCCAACTGCCCCTCATACACGGCCGAATACTCCCCTGAAGATTTGGCTCGCCGCGAACCCCGTCAGGCAGCCAAGCGCATTGGCCGCCTCGTCATAGAGATCATAGCTGCGCCCGACATAGAACTGGATGATCTCCAGCCCGTAGCCGGCGACCGCAAGCCCCAGCGCGAACAACGCCGCCTGCTTCCAGCTTTTCGCCGCCAACCCGGCGAGCGTCGACAGCGCGAGATAGGCGCTGAAATGCTGCGCCTTGTCCCACCACATGAACGGCCCGCCGCCGGGGCCGGGCTTCAGCGTGAAATAGAGCACCACTGCAGCGGCCACCGCGAACGCACACCACGCGAAACCGCGAAACCAGACTGAACGCATCACTGACCCAACGCCACGCTCGCCATGCCTCCGCTTTCGATGACGATGCCGGGGAATTCCTGCACGGGATCGGTGAGGACGCGGATCGTATAGGTGCCGGGCGGCGCCTCGACGGGCTCGCCGCCGGCGACGCCCGTCGCGACGACGCTGCCGTCCGCCGCCACCACTTCGAACGGCGGCAGCAGCGCCTTGCGCACGGCGGGTGCGAGATCGCCCGGCTTGGTCGCGTCGAAATAGCCGCCGCCGCCCGCCGCCGCCCAGGCCGAGAACGTGTCCTTCAGCGCCTGGTCGTCCACCGCAAAGCCGACAATGCTGATCCGCGCATCGACGCCCTTGGCTTTCAGCGCCTCGATCTCCGCGGCGGGGTCGCCGTCGCAGGTCTCCTCGCCGTCGGTGATGAGGATGATCAGCTTCTGCCCGGCGGTCCCGCCGAGATCGTCGGCCGCCAGCGCCAGCGAGGCGCCGATCGCCGTCTTCGCCTTGTTAATCGAGACGATCTTGTCCACCACGCCCTTCGCAGCAGCCCGGTCGAGCGGCGCGAGCGGCAGGCGCAGATTGGTCTCGCAGCTATCGGGCTTGGTGTCGCCGAACACCCGCATGGCGAGCGGCGTCCCCTCCGGCAGCATGGTCTGCGTCAGCTCGTTGAGCGTGTCCTTGGCGATGTCGATGCGCCGCTTCTTGCCCAACTTCTTCAGCATCGAGCCCGACGCATCCAGGATCACCAGCACCGCGCGGTCCTTCGACGCCGGCGGCGCTTCCGCGCTTTCCGGCACCGTCACCTGCACATGGCCCGGCTCCGGCGGCTTGAAGCCGATCTCGGCGGCGATCGTGTAGTCCTTCGGCGCCCTCAGCGCCGCGACGGTCAGCGCGAACGCCTTCTCCAGATCGCCCGGCGTCCCCGCATAGGTCGCCGTGCCGCCCGAGAGCGCGGTGTATTGCAGCATCAGCCCGCGCTCTTCCGCCGCCCCGTCGGCATCGCTGCCCGAGGGGATGGCGAAGCTGAAGATGCGCGGCCGCACCTTGCCGATCAGGTCATAGCTCTGCATGCGCTGGTCATAGTCGCTGCCCGTCGCGAAGTCGGTGATCAGGATCGCCGCCCGCGTCCCCGGCCGCCCGTCCAGCGCGTCCGCCGCGCCGACCACGCCGCCTTCGGCGTTCGACGACTGGTCGTGCCAGTCATAGCCGTTGAGCGCCGCGAAGGCGGTCAGCGGATCGCCGGTCCAGTCGGTCAGGATCGGCACCGCTTTGGGATCGGAGAAGGGCAGCAGCGCCACCTCGTCCCGTCCCGGTGTCAGCGAGCGCGAGAAGCCGCGGATCGACTGGATGATGGTCGGCACATAAGGCCCGACGCTCCCCGACGTGTCCCACACCAGCGCGATCGAGCGCGGCGGCTCTTCCACCTTCACGTAATAGCGCCCGGGCGAGACCTTGCTCGCCGCGATGCGCGTCTTGCCGTCATCCTGGCTGACGACCAGTGACACGGCCTTGCCGGACGCATCCTGCATCGCCGCCGTGACGCTCAGCGCGGGCCTGCCGGCCAAAGTGAGGACCAGCGACTGCCCCTCGGCGGGCACGTCGATCGCCCACCATTCGCTGCGCGTGCCCGCCGCGACCCGGCCGGGCTTCACCTCGCCGGCAGGCAGCACGCGCGCCGTCTCCTTGGTGTCGCCGCCGGCCTCAAGGGCCGCGATGCCCTGCGGCAGCGGACGCGGGTTCAGTCTTTCATACGGCCCGTCGCTGGTCAGCTCGCCCCATTCGGCGACGATCGATCCCGCCGCCGCACTCCACGGCGCCTCGAGGATCTTCAACACCTTCGGCATCCGGAAATAGTTGCCGTGTAGCTCCTCGTTATAGGGCGGCACCACCACGTTGAAGCGCACGAAGCGCGCCCAGGTCCCGGCCGGGAAGGTAAAGGGCTGCGTGGTCCCGTCGCCGTTGCGGGTGATCTCCCAGGTCCCGGCCTTCGTGAACGGTCCGTCCGCCGCCATCGCGGTTTCGACCTCGACACGGTCGATCGTGGTGCGCGGATCGAGATCGGTCGGGTCTTCCCAGGTGATGCTCGACAGCAGCGCCGCACGCTGGTTGCGGAAGGCGATGGTCCAGTCGATCTGCCGCTTGTCGTCCTTGCCGATATAGGCCGCGTCCGTCGACGTGTCCGGCTTGATCATCTTGAAGGCATAGCTGCTGATCGGATGGAACGTCGTCAGGAAGCCGCCCAGCGCAGGATCGGCGACATTGAAGCCGCCCGGTGCGATCGTCGCGGCGGTCGCGGCTTCCGCGATCACCTTCACCTCGCCGATCATCGGCACGGCGTTATTGTTGCCCTGCGCCGTGATCGGCAGGACCTTCACGAACTTCGCCTCGACCGGCGTCGCGAACGGGATCGCATACTCACGCTGGCGCGGGCCGATCTCGCCTTCGAAGACGCGCGTATAGGCGGTGCCGTCCACTGACGTCTCGATCGCCAGCCGCTTCACCTGGCTCGGCAGGTCGGGCCCGATGGTCGGATTGACGGTGACCCCCACGATCTTCAGCGGCGCATCGCCGGCAAGATCCAGCACCGCGATATAGTCTGGCTCGTCGCTCGCATCGATCCGCTCGGCCGTGCCGCTGGTCGCGTAGCCGTCGATCAGCAGCTTGTTCGGCTCGGTGGTCGTCCCGCCCAGCGCCCGCCAGGCGACATTGACGCCGCCCAGCATGCTCTCCGGCAGGTCCCAGCGCCGCTCGGGCGAGGCCATCGCCGCCGCACTCGTCACGCCCACCGTCGCCTCGACCGACGCATCGCCGGCCTTCGCGCTGACGACGATCTTGGTCCCGTCGAGCAGCAGCGGCGGCGCGACCAGCGTTACCGCCACGTCCACGCTTGCGCCCGGCGCGATCGCGACGGTCGGCGGGGCGCCTTCGATGCTCCAGCGATCGTCCGACAGCGCGAAGGTCAGCGGCGCCGTCACCGCTGCGCTGCCCGCATTGCGGACGCTCAGCGTGACGCCTAGCTTCTGGTGCACCTCGGCAAAGGCCGCGACGTCCTTCGCCGCCGGCGCCAGCGTCGCCGTCAGCTCGGTCGAAGGCGGCACCGCCACCGGCCCGTCGCTGAAGGCGATCTGCAGGTCATAAGCGCCGAGCCCGCCGCTGGTGACGCGTAGATAGCGATCCTTCCCCGCGGGCAGGTCGATGGTGAAGCTTTTCTTGTCCTCGCTGCGCGTCAGGTCGCCGTCGCTGTCATCGACATTCCACCGCTCCGGCCCCGAGGCCGTGCGTTCGAGGGCGAGGCGCCCCAGCCGCAGCCTCAGATCGTCCGGCGCCACGGTCGCGGTCACCGTCAGCGTCGCGGGCTTGTCGAGATCGGGCAGGCGGAACCAGTCGGCATCGTCCTTGCGCATCGTGCCGGTGATGCGCAGCGAGGCCGGCACGCGCTGCGCCCCCTCGATATCGTCGTTGGGCTCCAGGTCGGTCTCCGGTCCGAAGATCGGCAACCGCTTCAAGCTCAGCACATAGGGCACGGCGCTCGGCTTGTCGGCGCGCAGCTCGACGTAATAATCGCCCTGCGGCAGGTCGTAGTCGGTGTCCATGCTGACCATGGTTGGCGGCGGCGCACCTTCCGCGACCGGCGGCGGCACGGGCTGCAGCCAGCCCGCATCCCAGCCGGTCGACACGCGATACATGTTGCCGCGCAGGCGGATGTCGTTCGGGCCGGTGAGGCTGAGGCGCACATGCGTCTCGGCATCCAGCGTGAAGCGATAGACGTCCTCGTCGCTGGAGGATTCGATCTGCCCCGCGCGGCTGCCGTCCAGCGGCAGCGTCAGCGCCCGGTCGACGCCGTCATTGGGCTCGACCTCGTCGATCTCGCCCGCCTTGCGCGCCGCGGCATCGCCGCCCAGCACTTCGATGGGGGCCGGCCCTTGCGGCGTTGCGACGATCTCCCACGCGCCCGGCGGACCCGACACCCGCACATGCGCGAGCCCCGGCGGCAGCAGCACGCTCCAGAGCTGCGGGTTCTCGCTCGGGCTCGGGCGCTCGGCGCGCTTGATCTCCGAGCCCTGCGGATTGAACAGCATCAGCGAATTGGCCGACGGTCCCCGCGCCTCCAGCTTCCACAGCTGCAGCGGACCCGTCACCTCGAAGGCGCCGAAGTCGCGGTCATTGTCGTCGTCGATCACGCCTTTCATGACCACGCTGACCGGCACGACGCTCTCGCTCTTGAAATCGCCGTTGGGCTCGCGCTCCTCGCCGGTCTGCCACGTGCCCTTGCGCTCGAACGACAGCGTGAAGGGCGGTACCGGATCGTCTTTCTCCAGGCTCGCCCCGATGCGCAGGAAGTGCCGCCCCTTGCCGAGCACGAAGTTCTTGAAGCGCAGCTCGCCGGTCTCCGCGCGATCGGCCTGCGCGATCGACCCGTCGCGTTCGTCGGCGAGGGTGAGGTTCAACCGCGCATTGGTCGGATTGGCGACGACGATGTCGAACCGCGCAGCCTCATCTTCCGAGGGGATCTCCAGCGCGTAATAGGCGGCGACCGCATAGCCGCCATCGCTGATAATGATCTTGGTCTCGACGCGCTGGTCCAGTTTGACCGTCTCGGCGGTCTCGATGGTGAGGTTGGTGGGCGCGGGCGCCGCTTCCTGGCCGTGGATCAGGGAACTGAGAGCAAGTCCGGCGGCCAACACCCCGCCCACAAACAAACGCTTCATTCAGCAGCCCTTTCGGCGCTCGAAGATTTCCGCCAGCACGTCCGTCCGTGTTACCACGCCGCCGTGCTTCTGAAACGACACACCACGCCGCAGGCGGCTGAAATCGCCGCCCGCATCAAAGCCTGGGCCAAAGCCCGCTTCGGCGATGGCGAGGAGGCGTGGCTGGTGACCGAGGAAGCCTGCCGCCGCCCCGGCAGTCCAGGCGGACGCCAGACCACGCTCGTCCTCCTCCATCCCGCCGCCAGTCTCGCCTTCCGCATCGCCCGTCCAATGGCTGACGTTGCGCAAGCCGATGTCGATGCACTGGGACACAGCGCCGCAGCCCTCGCCGCCGAGGCCTGCTGCTGACCATCGTTCACCTTGTATTCAGATGTGCGGGCTGAATTCGTCCGTGCGACGGCGCGTCCGCTTGCGCAGCGACATGGGTCCTGCACAAAGTCCGCGCGGGCGAGCCCCAGGGGAACTGAGTCCATGCGTTTGAAATTCATTGTCGCTGCCCTCGTGGGCGCGGTGCTGGCGCTTGGCGTGGCCGAAGCGAAGCCGGCGGTGCCCTCGGGCTCCTATCTCAAGACCTGCGAGAAGGCCTCCGTCTCCAAGGACGGCACACTCTCCGCCCGCTGCAAGGACCAGAAGGGCAAGGCCAAGCCCGCCAAGCTCGCCCGCATCGCCGACTGTCTCGGCGACATCCGCAATATCGACGCGAAGCTGACCTGCGTCCGCCGCAGCGAACTCCCCGCCGGCCTCTGGACCAGCTCGTGCCGCAGCTTCGTCTATGACGGCCGCGTCCTCGGCGCCGAATGTCTCCGCGTCGACGGCCGCATGCGCAAGACCCGCGTCGAGGTGAAGGGCTGCTACACCGCGCTCCTCAACCGCGACGGCCAGCTCGTCTGCGACCTCCCCGGCGAGCGCCCGATGGGCTCGTGGTCGCGCTCCTGCCGCCTCTACGGCATCTCGGGCGGCCAGCTGAACGGCGAATGCCTCAACCGCCGCGGCAAGTGGATCAAGTCGCCGCCGATCGCGGTCAATGCCTGCCGCACCGGCTTCGGTGTCGATGTCGAAGGCCGCCTCGTCTGCGAGCGCAAATCCTTCGTGCCGCGCGGCTCGTGGGCCCAGACCTGCGATGCCTTCGACGTCGCCGGCGATCTCCTCGCGGCGCGCTGCGCGACGTGGGAACGCGGTACGCGCACCACCGTCCTCAACTGGAAGCAGTGCAACGCCCCGATCTCCAATATCGGCGGCACGCTCGTCTGCGACCGTAATATCGAGACGACGCGCATCAACCTGCCGCTGCCGCTGCCGCCGGGCGCGAAGCCCTACGCGCCGGCCGGCGGGTGGCAGCGCACCTGCCGCAGCGCCTCGGTCACCGGCGCCGTGCTCTCGGCCGAGTGCCGCGATCAGCGCGGCCGCTGGAAGGTCACCAAGGTCAATTGGCGCAAGTGCTCCAACTATGTGGAGAACGATCGCGGCCGTCTCGTCTGCGCCCGCGATTACTCGCGTCCCAACCCCGAGGCGCGGCGCGTCCCGCCGCCGCCGCGCAGCAAGCCGCGGCCGCCGCGCGACCCCTATGACAACGAGCCCTATTACGAGCCCATCCCGGACGAATTCTCCTACCTGCCCGACGGCACCTGGTACGAATCCTGCCGCGATGTGACGGTCTATGGCGACTGGATGTACGGCCAGTGCATCGGCTGGCGCGGCGAGTGGCGCAATGCCGAGATCCGCTGGACTGACTGCTCGTCCGAGATCTTCAACTATGGTGGCGAACTCTACTGCGACAGTTCGTGGAACGACCGCCGCCGCCGCGACGACTTCGTCATGCCCGCCGGCGGCTGGCAGAACACCTGCCGCAATGCCGACTTCGACGGCTACACGTTGGAGGCGACCTGCCGCACCCAGCGCGGCAACTGGCGGCGCAGCACGCTCGACGTGCGCTACTGCCCCTATCCGATCAACAACGACAATGGCGACCTGATCTGCGGCCGCGTCGAACCCGAACGCCCCACCGGCGGCTGGGTCGATGGCTGTCGCAATGCCACCTATGACGGCTTCTGGCTGGTCGCCGAATGCCGCGACGAGCGCAATCGCTGGCAGGAGACCTCGCTCGACACCCGCGCCTGCACCGCGCCGGTCGAGAACCGCAACGGCGTCCTCACCTGCAACCCGCCCGACCATCCGTTCCCCTATGGCGGCTGGACGCAGAGCTGCCGCAACGGCCGCATGGACGGCGCCATCCTCACCGCGGAATGCCTGACGCCGACCGGCGAATGGCACACCACGGCCTACGACACCGGCGCCTGCACCAAGCCGATGGAGAACAATGCGGGCAATCTCGACTGCGCGATGCCGGAGCCTTCGCCCCGCGTCGAAGCGGAAGACCTGCCGCCCGGCTCCTACCAGCAATCGTGCCGCAACGCCTCCGCGGCTGGCGGCTATCTCTCGGCCGAATGCACGAACGCTGCGGGCTACTGGATTCCCGCCGCGCTCGCCTATCGCGGCTGCACCGGCGACATCGCCAACAGCGCGGGCTATCTCACCTGCGCCGGCGTCGCCTCGAGCCAGCCTGCCGAGATCTCGATCCCCGGCGGCTCCTACCAGCAGTCCTGCACGAACGCGTATGTCGCCGGTGAGTATCTGACCGCCGACTGCGCCGCGCCGGACGGCACCGCCCGCGGCACCTCGCTGCCCTACCTGCTCTGCGCGGGCGACATCTACAACGAGAGCGGCGCGCTCGGCTGCCCCGGCGTGCCCTCGCAGCTCGCGCCCGAACCGACGGCGGCCGAAATCAATGCGGGCATCACGCCCGACCAGACACCGGAACAGATCGCCGCGCAATCGGCGGCCGCTGCGGCCGAACAGGTTCCCGGCGGGTCGTGGATGGGCACGTGCCGCAACGGCTCCGTGTCCGGCGGCATCCTGTCGGCCGAATGCCTCAGCGACGGCGGCTCGTGGATCCCGACCGCGGTCGTGATCTCCGACTGCGCGGGCAAGGACATCCAGAACCTCAACGGCCAGCTCGCCTGCGAAGGCTTCACGCCGCCCGAACCGGAAGTCTCGATCGCCCCGCCGACGCCCGACGACCCGGCGCCGATCCCGGTCGAGCCGGTCGCCAACCCGACCGCCGAAATCGAAACGGCGCCCGCGGTCCAGGGCACCGACGAGAACGGCGCGCCCGTCGATCCCGACTCCGTCGCGATCGCCGACTGCAACGACCCGGCCCAGGCCGCGGCCCATCCGGAGGCCTGCCCGCAGTCCATCCCGGAGACCGAGCCCGTCCCGCCGCCGCCGGTCGATTGCGCCGATCCCGCCCAGGCCGCCGCACATGCCGACATCTGTCCGGTGCCCGAGCCCGCCATAGCCCCGACGCCGGAACCGACGCCGGAGCCCACCGCGGAACCGACGACGCCTCCGACGACGGAGCCGACCGCCGAGCCGACGACGGAGCCTACGACCGAGCCCACCGCGGAACCGACGACGGAGCCGACAACGGAACCGACGAAAGAACCCGCGACGGAACCGACAACTGAGCCGGCAACGGAGCCCACGACGGAACCGACGACCGAGCCGACGACGGAGCCCACAACGGAACCGACAACCGAGCCGACGACGGAGCCCACGACGGAACCGACGACAGAACCCGCGACGGAACCGACAACTGAGCCGGCAACGGAGCCCACGACCGAGCCGACGACGGAGCCCACCACGGAACCCACCACGGAGCCGGCAACGGAACCGACGACGGAGCCGGCCACGGAGCCCACGACGGAACCGACGACGGAACCCGCCACGGAACCGACGACTGAGCCGACCACCGAGCCCACCACCGAGCCCACCACCGAGCCGGAGCCCGCGCCGGTCGACTGCGCCGATCCCGCGCAGGCGGCGGCGAATCCGGAACAGTGCCCGGCCGCTGAGCCCGCTCCGGTACCTGAACCCACGACGGAACCGGAACCTGCGCCGGAACCCGAGCCGACGGTGGAGCCCGAGCCCGCGCCGCCGGAACCGGTCGCCGAACCGGAGCCCGAGCCGGAACCGGTCGCAGAACCCGAGCCCACGCCGCCGGAGCCTGTCGCTGAACCGGAGCCCGAACCGGAACCGGTCGCTGAGCCTGAACCCGCGCCGCCGGAACCGGAACCCGTGGCGCAACCTGAGCCCGAACCGGAGCCGGTTGCGGAACCCGAACCCCAGCCCGAGCCGGAACCCGAACCGGTCGCGGAACCTGAGCCGCAGCCTGAACCGGAGCCGGCCCCGCTCGACTGCAACGATGCCTCGAACGTGCAGAACGCGCCCGACCAGTGTCCGCTCGACTGCAGCAATCCCAACCACGCTGCGGCGTTCCCGGACCAGTGCCCGCCGCAATAGGGCGACTGACACGGACCGGCGATTGATCCGGTCCGCCGAATAAGCGTACCCCAGAGGCGGGCAGAGCGATCTGCCCGCCTTTTGCTTGTCAGTCAGGAGCGACCCATGACCCTTGCCTTGACCCGCCGCGCCTTCGCGATCACCGCGCTCGGCGTCGGCTTCGCGCAATCCGTCCTGCCCGTTTCCGCCGCCGCCATCGCGACGCCGGCCGACGGCCTTGACGTCGCCGAGGTGAAGATCCCCGTCGCCGACGGCACGATCCCCGGCTATCGCGCGCGTCCCGCTGGCGGCAAGGCCGAGGCGGTCGTTATCGTCACGCAGGAAATCTTCGGCGTGCACGAGCACATCAAGGATCTCTGCCGTCGCCTCGCGAAATCCGGCTACTACGCGATCGCGCCCGCCCTCTATGCCCGCCAGGGCGATCCCGCCGCGGCGCCCGACATCGACACGCTGGTCAAGGACATCGTCTCCAAGGTCCCGGACGCGCAGGTCATGTCCGACCTCGACGCGACCGGCGCCTTCGCGCTCACCGAACTTGCCGACACCAGCAAGCTCGCCATCACCGGTTTCTGCTGGGGCGGCCGCATCGTGTGGCTCTACGCCGCGCACAATCCCGCGCTGAAGGCGGGCGCCGCCTGGTACGGCAAGCTGGTCGGCACCCCCGACGAGCTCCACCCCAAGCACCCCATCGACCTCGTCGCCGAGCTGAAGGCTCCGGTGCTCGGCTTGTACGGCGGCCAGGACAAGGGCATCCCGCTCGACACCGTCGAGCAGATGCGCGCCGCCCTCGTCGCCGCGCACAATCCCTCAAAGATCGAGGTCTATGCCGACGCGCCGCACGGCTTCAACGCCGACTATCGCGATAGCTACGTCGAGGCGGACGCGAAAGACGCTTGGGCAAAGATGCTCGCCTGGTTCGCCGCCAACGGCGCCGCCTAAGGCGTATGGACGGGGGGATCGCCTGGGGACTGACCGTTGCCGTCGCGCTCGCCGCGGCGGGCGGCGGCTATGTCTTCGGCCGTCGCCGTCCCGCACCGGTCGCCGGTCCTCAGCCGCTCCGCGATCCCGCGCCTTTGGAGGTCCTGCGTCACGCCTTCGCCGCGCTCCCCGACGCCTGCCTGCTCATCGATCTCTACGGCCGCGTCGTCATGCGCAACACCGCCGCCGGCGATCTCACCGGTGCGGTGGAGGGCAAGCCCTTCGCCGCCGCCTTCCGCATCCCCGCCGTACTCCAGGCCGTCGACCGCGTGCTCGACGAAGGCCCGGCCGAGGAAATCTCCTTCACGCTCCCCGTGCCCATCGAGCGCACGATCGAAGCCCATGTCGCGCCGCTCGGCGCGGCCGGCTACGGCGCCCATGCGGTCGTACTTCTCCGCGACACGACAGCGATGACCCGGGTCGAGCGCATGCGCGCCGACTTCGTCGCCAATGCCAGCCACGAACTCCGCACGCCGCTGACCAGCCTCTCCGGCTTCATCGAAACCATCCGCGGTCCCGCCCGTGACGATCCCGAGGCGCAAGCACGCTTCCTTGAGATCATGCAGACCCAGGCGGACCGGATGCGCCGCCTGATCGACGATCTGCTCTCGCTCTCGCGCATCGAGCTCAACGAACATGTCCGCCCGTCCGGCAAGGTCGATCTTGCGGGTATCGCCGGCGATGTCGTCGATGCCGTGCAGCCCCAGCTCGGCCGCGCGGGCATCAAGGCGATCATCACGGCCGAGCCCGGCGTGCCTTCCGTCCTCGGCGAGCGCGATGAACTCATTCAGGTCGTCCAGAACCTTCTCGACAACGCCGTTAAATACGGCAGCGAAGGCGGCGACGTTGCCATCCGTATCGGCGCCGTCCAGGAATTGACCGGCATGATGGTCACCTGCGCCGTGTCCGACAAAGGCCCCGGCATCGCCCGCGAGCACCTGCCGCGCCTGACCGAGCGCTTCTACCGCGTCGACGCGAAAGCCAGCCGCGAACGCGGCGGCACCGGCCTCGGCCTCGCCATCGTCAAGCACATCGTCAACCGCCATCGCGGCCGGCTCGAGATTGAGAGCGAGCCGGGGCAGGGCAGCCGTTTCACGGTTTTCCTGCCGGCGCTGACGGCTTCATAAAACTGTCATATATACGTTACAAAGGCGCTGTCTGCGCGCCGTAAGAGCGGCCTGCATATTAGGGGGCAGCCGTGCCGGAACATCTGGTTAAATCTTACGAAGGCGAACTCGAAGCCCTCTCGACGCATGTCGCGCAGATGGGCGGCGTCGCCGAAGCGCTGCTCCAGGGCGCGATCGACGCCGTCTCGCGCCGCGACTCCGCGCTCGCCGATCGCATGATCGAAAGCGACCGCCGCATCGACGATCTGGAACGCCAGATCGAAAGCGAAGCGGTGAAGATCCTGGCGCTGCGCCAGCCGGTCGGCGTCGATCTCCGCCTCACCGTCACCGCGCTGCGCATCGCGAACGAGATCGAGCGCATCGGCGACCTCGCCAAGAACCTCGCCAAGCGCGCGCTGGTGCTGAACCGCGAACAGCCGCTCCGCCTCACCCAGGGCCTCATCCGCATGGGCCGCGAATGCTTGGTGCAGCTGAAGGCCGTGTTCGACGCCTACGCCGCCCGCGATGCCGAAGCCGCCGAGGCCGTCTGGCGCCGCGACGAGGAAATCGACGAGCTCTACAACTCGCTCTTCCGCGAGCTGCTGACCTATATGATGGAAGACCCGCGCACGATCTCGCTGGCGACTCATCTCCTCTTCGTCGCGAAGAACCTTGAGCGCATCGGCGACCACGCCACCAACGTGGCAGAGCAGGTCGTCTATCTCGTCCGCGGCGTCTATCTTGGCGAAGACCGGCCCAAGGGCGATGCGACCTCGACCACCGCGGTGCCCTACGAGCCCGCAAAGTAAGGTTTAGCTGCGATGTCGTCGAAACCGACCATCCTGATCGTCGAGGACGAAGTCGCGATCATCACGATGCTGCGCTACACGCTCGAGCGCGACGGCTATCGCATTGTGGAAGCCCGCGACGGCGAGGAAGCCCTCATCGTCGCCGCCGAGGAAGCGCCCGACCTGATCCTGCTCGACTGGGCGCTGCCGAACCTCTCGGGCATCGAAGTCTGCCGGCGCCTCCGCGCCCGCGCCGAAAGCCGCAACACGCCGATCATCATGCTGACGGCGCGCGGCGAGGAATCGGACCGCATCCGCGGCCTCGACACCGGCGCCGACGACTATGTCGTGAAGCCCTTCTCGGTCACCGAAATGTCGGCCCGCATCCGCGCCGTCCTCCGCCGCATCCGTCCGGCGCTGGCCGAGGAAACCGCGGCCTTCGGCGACATCGCGATCGACCGCGTCGCCCGCCGCGTCCGCCGCAACAATCGCGAGGTCCATCTCGGGCCGACCGAATACAAGCTGCTGGACCACCTCATCCAGCATCCCGGCCGCGTCTTCAGCCGCGAGCAGCTGCTCGACGCCGTCTGGGGCTCGGATGTCTATGTCGAGGCGCGCACCGTGGACGTCCATATCGGCCGCCTGCGCAAATCGCTGATCGCCGACGGCGAACGCGACCCCATCCGCACCGTCCGCTCCGCCGGCTACTCCCTCGACGAGCAGCTCAAGGTCGTCGAACGCGCGAGCTAAACTCACTGGTCGCTACAGCCGACCCCTCGCCCCGCAAAGCGGGGAGAGGAGGGAGGCGTGATGTCGAAGACATCGCGCCGGAAGGTGAGGGGGCGCCGTCAGGCGCGCCAGGTACTCAGCCGAAGTTCAACCGCTTGCGGACCAGTTCGCGGTCCCGGTCGCGGCGGCTCTGGGCGGGCTGGTAGGCCATCCGCACATGGGCTTCGCAATAGGGCGCGCCGGTCTTCGCCTTGCGGCCGCAGAAGCGGAAATCCGCCGTCGCCGGGTCGCCGATCGGCCAGCGGCAGACGGTCGCCGACAGATCGACCACCGTCACGGCATTGACGGGCATCGGCTCCAGTGGCTCCTCGATCACCGGCTCGGCGCGCATGACCGCGACGCGCGGCGTGTGCAGCCGGGGCTGCGGCGCCGGACGCGGGCGCTCGACCCGCGGGGCGGTGGCCCGGCCGGCGAGACCGAGGCGATGGACCTTGCCGATCACGGCGTTGCGCGTGACTTCCCCCAGGGCGCGCGCGATCTGGCTGGCGCTGAGCCCCTCGGTCCACATTTGTTTCAGCCGTTCAATGCGATCGTCCGTCCAGGACATGCTTGCCCCTCTCTGTTCGGTGAGAAGTGAATAATTTAAGACGCCTAGTGCTTGTGGCCTCAACAGTCCCCAACCCCAAGCCACATACTAGATATGGACCCGAAAAGCCTTGACAGCACAAGGGTTCGTTAACGCTCGTTCACAGGAACATTCCGCGAATCAGGGCGCAAAAACGCCGGAAATCCGCTCCTCCGTACACGGAGGGTTCGCAGGTGCGAGATCGCCCGCTAAATAGCGCCTCGCATGTCAGGGGGGAATCCCGTATTTCCCTGCCCTCCAGATTTTGTGACCGCTTGGGGTCTGCCCGTGATTACGCCCGTCCTGCCCACCTATGCGCGCGCCGATCTCGCTTTCGAGAGGGGCGAAGGTTGCTACCTGATCGCGGATAACGGGCAGCGATACCTGGATTTCGGCGCCGGCGTCGCGGTGAACGCGCTCGGCCACGCCAATCCCGGCCTGATCGCGGCGCTGACCGAACAGGCCGGCAAGGTCTGGCACACCTCCAACCTCTATCGCATCCCCGGCGGCGAGAAGCTCGCGGCGCGCCTCGTCGCGGCGACCTTCGCCGACACGATGTTCTTCACCAATTCGGGCGCCGAGGCCCTGGAATGCGCGATCAAGATGGCGCGCAAGTACCAGAGCCATAACGGCCATCCCGAGCGCTTCCACATCATCACCTTCGAGGGCGCTTTCCACGGCCGCACGCTCGCGACCATCGCGGCCGGCGGCCAGGCGAAATACCTCGAAGGCTTCGGCCCCAAGGTCGAAGGCTTCGACCAGGTCCCCTTCGGCGATCTCGCCGCCCTCAAGGTCGCCATCGGCCCCGAAACGGGCGCCCTGCTGATCGAGCCCGTCCAGGGCGAAGGCGGCGTCCGCGTCGCGGCGCCTGAATTCCTCCGCGCCCTCCGCGCCCTCTGCGACGAGCATGGCCTTCTCCTCATCTTCGACGAGGTCCAGACCGGCGTCGGCCGCTCCGGCAAACTCTTCGCCTATCAGCAAGCCGGCGTCGCGCCCGACATCATGGCGATCGCCAAAGGCATCGGCGGCGGCTTCCCCGTCGGCGCGTGCCTCGCGACCGAGCGCGCCGCGGTCGGCATGACCGCCGGCACGCATGGGAGCACCTTCGGGGGCAACCCGCTCGCCATGGCCGTCGCTAATGCGGTGCTCGACCAGGTTCTCGCGCCCGGCTTCCTCGAGCGCGTCCAGCAGACCGCGCTGCGCCTGAAGCAGCAGCTCGCCATGCTGAAAGACACCTATCCCGGCATCATCGAGGAGGTCCGCGGCGACGGCCTCCTGCTCGGCCTCAAGACCCGCGTGCCGAACACCGAATTCGTCGCGGCGCTGCGTGACCAGCATCTCCTCGCCATCGGCGCGGGCGACAATGTCACGCGCATCCTGCCCCCGCTGATCGTCGGCGACGCCGAACTCGCCGAAGGGATTGCCGCCATCGGCGCCGCCTGCGCGGCGCTCTCCAAGAAGCAGGACGCCGCGGCATGAGCGACGCGGAGGGCGTGAAGCCCAGGCATTTTGTCGATCTCGCCGATTTCTCGACGGGCGAGATCGAATCCCTCGTCGCGGGCGCCAAGGCGCTGAAGGCCCGGCGCGTGAAGGGCAATCTCGGCGACTACCTGCCGCTGCTCGGCAAGAAGATCGCGCTGATCTTCCAGCAGCCGAGCTTGCGCACCCGCATGTCGTTCGACGTGGGGATCAACGAGCTCGGCGCACATGTCCTCATCGTCTCCGGCGACGAGATCGAACTCGGCCACCGCGAATCCATCGCCGACACCGCGCGCGTCATGTCGCGCTATGTCGACGCCATCATGATCCGCATGCTCTCGCATCACGAGCTGCTGGAGATGGCGCAATACGCAACGGTGCCCGTGATCAACGGCCTCACCAAGAAGTCGCATCCCTGCCAGGTCCTGGCGGATATCCAGACCTTCGAGGAGCGCCTGGGCTCGATCCGCGGCCGCACGATCGCCTGGACCGGCGACAGCAACAACGTGCTCGCCTCCTGGGTCCACGCCGCCGCCCGCCTCGATGTGAAGCTGAAGATCGCGACGCCCGAACAGCTCAGCCCGCCCGCCGCGCTGCTCGACTGGGCGCGCGCCGAGGGCGCGGAGCTGAAGCTCACCAACGATCCCTATGAGGCTGTCGACGGCGCCGATTGCGTCATCACCGACTCGTGGGTCTCGATGGGCGACGGCGACCGCGAATACCGCCACAACCTCCTGCGCCCCTTCCAGGTCGACCAGCGCCTGATGGACGCCGCCAACAAGGGCGCGATCTTCATGCACTGTCTCCCCGCCAAGCGCGGGGAAGAGGTCGCGGCCGAGGTGATCGACGGCCCGCAATCCGCCGTCTGGGACGAGGCCGAGAACCGCCTCCACGCCCAGAAGTCCGTTCTTGTCTGGGCGCTGACCGACACTAAATAAGGCCCTTCCCCGAAAAGGCCCTGTGTTGTGACCCTCCCCGCTGACGATTTCGCCTTGCCCTTTGCCGTCGAAGGCGCCGCCGCCCGCGGCCGCATCGTGCGACTCGGCGCCGTGGCGCAGCGCGTCATCGACGGCCATGGCTATCGCGGCGACGCCGCCCGCCTGTCGGGCGAGGCGCTCGCCATCGTCTCTCTGCTTGGCACGTCCCTGAAGTTCGACGGCACGCTCACCCTGCAGACCCGCGGCTCAGGCCGCGCCACCATGGTCGCCGCCGACTACCAAACGCCCGGCCATGTCCGCAGTTTCGTCAGCGTCGATGCCGACGCCGAACCCGACGCACCGCTCCTGGGCGAGGGCTCCTTCGCGCTCACCATCGATCCCGCCGAGGGCGCCAACCGCTATCAGGGCATCGTCGATCTGCACGGCTCGCTGACCGAGGCGGCGCTCGGCTATTTCGAGAAGTCGGAACAGATTCCGACCAAGCTCCGCATCTTCGTCGGCCAGGTCCAGGTGCCCGGCGGCGAACCGCAATGGCGTGCCGGCGGCATCATCCTGCAGCGCGTGGCGGGCGAGGGCGGCATCCAGCCCTTCGACGCCGATGACGACGACTGGCGCCGCTTCGGCGCCTATCTCGACACGGTCGGCGCGGACGAGCTGCTCGACCCCACGCTCGCGGCCGAAGATCTGCTCTACCGCCTCTTCAACGAAGACGGCGTCCGCGTCTTCGCGCCCCAGCCCATCGCCTTCCAGTGCCGCTGCTCGGCCGAGCGCGTCGAGAACATCCTGAAGAGCTACACCGCCGAAGAACTCGCCGACCTCAAAACCGACGACGGCCGCATCGAAGCCAAATGCGAATTCTGCGGCACGATCTACCCCTTCGACCCGGCCAAGCTCGCCACCGCCGGCGAGCAGGCCTAGCGCACGGCCAACCACAGCCGACCCTTCTCCCCGCCTTGGCGGGGAGAAGTCCCCGCAGGGGGATGAGGGGTGCGCCCACCGCTCCGCTATATGCGTTTCAAGCGGCGGTTTGCCGCAACTGGCTCTGCAGGAAGTAGGTGTCCCGCGAAATCTCTGACGGCGGCAGGTCATAGATCGACAAAAGCTTGATCAGGGCGTCCCAAACGACCTGATCATTGCGGCAAGCGCCCTTCTGGATCAGCTGTCCGAGGTTTATCAAGGCTGTCTTCTTCGTCAGCTCTCCAAGCGTTGCGCAGTTGCGCGGTAATCCGCCGGGGTGCAGGCGCGTGATGAGGTCAAGCACCAGAAGAACGCACACGGGCGCGATGCCCAGAAACCATCTCTGATCGACGACGATCCCAAGCACGGTGCAAATCAACACCCAGCCGCCACCCATAAAGATCGCGCCGGGCGCGGCTCTAGGTCCCGGCAGGCGCAGCCCGGTTTCCTTCTCCAGATCACGAAAACGGCGCTTCGCACCTTCGGCCTCTAGGAAGGCGAGGCTTGATGACGGCGTAAACGTCTCGTCGTAGCCAAGCGCTTTGAGACCACGCCGGATGCGGTAGAACGCCATCGCGCTGGCGCATTTTTCTCCCGCCGAGCTTTCCGGGAGTTTCGCGAGCAGCAGGTCGAACAACGCGCCAACCGTTTCCAACTGCCGGGCTTCAGGATTTGAAATCTTGATGCCAAACGCCGCCTCGATCTCGTGGACAAGCTCAACACTATCGAGATCGTCGTCCAGGCCGAGCGTGTTCATGGCCGTTACACCAACCGCCCGATCAACCGCCGCATGAACGCCTCGCACCGCGGGATCTGCGACGCCTCGATGAACTCATCCGGCTGATGCGCCTGCGCGATGTCGCCGGGGCCGCAGACGACGGCGGGAATGCCGGCGTCCTGGAAGATGCCGGCTTCCGTCGCATACGACACCGCCTCCGCCGCGTTGCGCTCGGCCAGCGCCATCACGAAGCTCTCGACGTCCGAGCCGGGCTCGGGCAACAGCGGCGGCGACATGGCGCGGCGGGTGATCGTGATGTTCGCATCCGGCGAAATCCGCTGGATCCACGGCAGCACCTCACCCAGCGCGTAATCGGCGAAACGCTGCGCGATGGCGTCGCCGTCGATGCCGGGCAGGCTGCGCACCTCGTAGGTGAAGCGGCATTTGCGCGCGAGAATGTTCTGCGCCGTGCCGCCCTCGATCGTATTGGCGATGCAGGTGGAGTAGGGCGGATCGAACCGCCCCGTCGCGTCGCCCTCGACGCCAAGCTGCCGCCCGATCTCCGCGATCTTGGCGATCAGGTCCGCCGCCACCATCACGGCCGAGACGCCCTTGTGGACGTTTGACGAATGCGCCTCGTGCCCGGTGACCTCGACATAGAACGAACGGATCGCCTTATGCGCATCGACGACGCGCATCATGGTCGGCTCGCCGATGATCGCCAGCCGCGGCTTCACGCCGATCGCCTTGATCTGGTCGATGAGGCCGTGCACCCCGATACAGCCGACCTCCTCGTCATAGCTGAGCGCAAGATGCACCGGCACCTTCAGCCCCGCCGCCTGGAACTCCGGCACCATCGCCAGCGCGATCGCACTGAACGCCTTCATGTCGCAGGTCCCGCGGCCATAGATGCGCCCGTCATCCTTCGGCGTCAGTACCCAGGGATCGGTGCTCCAGGCCTGCCCGTCCACCGGCACGACGTCGGTATGGCCCGACAGCACGACGCCGCCATCGCCCTCCGGCCCGATCGTCGCCCACAGATTGGCCTTCTGCTTGGTCGCATCATGCACCAGCGTCGAGGCGATGCCGTACTCGGCCAGGTAATCGCGCACGAAATGGATCAGCGCGAGATTGGAATGCCGGCTCGTCGTATCGAACGCGACCAGCTTGGCGAGCATTTCGAGGGAGGTGGTACGGGGTGGGGTCATAGGACGAGCCTACAGACTTTTTCGCGCCCGTTCACGAGGGAGCGCCGCCTTGATCCTCCCCCGTTTACGGGGGAGGGGGGCCGCGAAGCGGTGGAGGGGGCGGATGCGGCGCACCGGCCCCCTGGATTAGCCCTCGAAATGGCTCGCGGGGTTCCCGATGATCGACAGGAACTCGCGCCGCGTCAGCGGATTGCGGCGGAACTCGCCCAGCATGGTGCTCGTGACCATGCTCACCCCCGTCTTGTGCACCCCGCGGGTCGTCATGCACTGGTGCGCAGCCTCGATCACGACCGCGACGCCCTTGGGCTGCAGCACTTTCTGGATCGAATTGGCAATCTGCGCCGTCATCTTCTCCTGCACCTGCAGCCGCTTTGCATAGGTCTCCACCACGCGCGCCAGCTTGGAGATCCCGACCACCTTGTTGGTGGGCAGATAGGCGACATGCGCCCGACCGATGATCGGCGCCAGGTGATGCTCGCAATGCGACTCGAAGCGGATGTCGCGCAGCGTGATCATCTCGTCATACCCCTCGACCTCCTCGAAGGTCCGGCCGAGATATTCTTCTGGGTCGTGGGCATAGCCCCCGAACCATTCCTCGAAGGCCTTGGCGACGCGCTTGGGCGTGTCGAGCAGTCCCTCGCGCGTCGGATCGTCGCCGGTCCAGGCGAGCAGCGTCCGCACGGCGGCTTCCGCCTCCTCGCGTGAGGGCTTCACATCGTTCGCGGCCGCGATGATTGGGCCAGTCTTTCCTCGGGCTGCCATTTGTCTCCCCGCAGCGTTGTCGACGCGTGGATTCGCGCCGGGGTCATCGTTCACCTACGCACCGAGGGGGCGCACAGATCAGCCGAGCGGAGAGCCTCTCCGCAAGGTCGTCAGGTCAATATGGGAGCGGATGGGACCGAGCGCCAGCGCGAACGGTCAGGATTCAACCCTTGGTGGGTCCGATCAGTGCATGCGCTTGAGGTCGTGCGGGCTGTCCAGCGAGAACATCGGGATCTCGACCTCGAACAGGTCGCCGCCCGTCGTCTGCACCTGGTAGTTCCCGCCCATCATGCCCGACGGCGCGGTCAGGGGCGTGCCCGAGGTATATTCGAACTTCTCACCGGGCTTGATCACCGGCTGCTCGCCGACCACACCCATGCCGCGCGATTCCTGCGTACGGCCGAAGCTGTCGGTGATGCGCCAGAAGCGCGAACGGATCTGCACCGTCTCGGCGCCCTTGTTCTCGATCTCCACCTTGTACGCCCAGACGTAATAGTCGTCCTCGGGGGCGCTCTGGTCGGACAGGTAGATCGGCTCCACGGAGACGCTGATGTTCCGCGTCACGCTGGAATAATTGAACATGTCCGACCCCGTTGTTGGCGTGGTGAATGCGTGATTCACACTTCGCGCGTCATTTGTAGGACCCGTTTGGAGTCAGCCGCAAGGCCGCATCGTGTTCACCATGAAGGTGTGCGGTTAACGGCCTGATTTGAGCGCCCGCGCAATGTCATCCTTAATGTCCTCGGGGTCTTCAAGGCCCACGGACAGCCGGAACATGCCTTCGGTGATTCCCAGCGTGCGCCGTTCTTCCTCGGGCAAACGCGCGTGCGTGGTCGTGTCCGGATGGGTCAGCAGCGACTTCGCATCGCCGAGATTGTTGGAGATGTCGATCAGCTCCAGCGCATTGGCGAAGTTGAATGCCGCCTCGCGTCCGCCTTCGACCTCGAAGGTCACGATTGTCCCGCCGCCGCTCATCTGGCCTTTCGCCAGCGCGACCTGCGGATGGGTCTCGTCGAAGGGATAGCGGGCATTGGCGATGCCCTTCTGGCTCTTGAGGAAGCCGATGAGATCGACCGCATTCGCCGCCTGCTGGCGGACGCGCAGGTCCATCGTCTCCAGACCCTTCAGCAGCACCCAGGCATTGAACGGGCTGAGGCTCGGCCCGGTATTGCGCAGGAAGACGCCCAGCTTGTCCGCGAACAGGTCCTTCTTCGCGAGGATCGCACCGCCCAGCACGCGGCCCTGGCCGTCCATGTGCTTGGTCGCGGAATAGACGACGATATCGGCGCCCAGCTCGAACGGCTTCTGGAAGATCGGGCTCGCGAACACATTGTCGACGATCAGCAGCGCACCGACGCTGTGCGCCAGTCTGGCGATGGCGCGGAGATCGCAGATCTCCAGCGTCGGGTTGGACGGCGTCTCCAGGAAGAATGCCTTGGTGTTCGGCCGGATCGCCGCTTCCCAGGCGTTGAGATCGCGCCCGTCGATCAGCGTGGACTGGATACCCAGCCGCGGCGCCAACTCCTCAATGATGTAGCGGCAGCCCCCGAACAGCGCCCGCGCGGACACGACATGATCGCCGGCGCTGAGATGCCCGAAGATCGAGGCATGCACGGCGGCCAGACCCGTCGCCGTGCCGCGGCACTCCACATCGTCCGGCGCGTCTTCCAGCAGCAGCAGGCGCTCTTCGAACGCCGCGACGGTCGGGTTGTTGAAGCGGCTGTAGATATAGCCGGGCTCCTCGTTCTTGAACCGGCGCTCGGCCGATCCGGCATTCGGGTAGACGAAGCCGGAGGTCAGGAACATCGCCTCGCTGGTCTCGCCGTGTTGCGAGCGCAGCGTGCCGCCGCGCACCGCACGCGTGCGCGCGCGCCAGCTCTTGGGGTCCGCCTTGGATTTGATGTCGTCGCTCATGATCCGCACTCCCGCAAAGAAAAACCCCGCGACCGCTGTGGTCCGGGGTTATGGCGGGCGCGAGGGCGCTTCCAACGTCCCGGCCATTTTAGCGGTCTGGTATCCCACGTGCGGCCCGCAAGCCGGCCGGCTCAAATCCCCGCACGCCAGTCTCCGATACGGACGGGAATCGCTTCCGTCAAGTCGGCTGGTTATAAGCGGAGTCGGAATCTCGGGGACTGAGGGCGCATGACGCCGGAAGACGAATCGCTGTTTGACGGGTTGGAAGCGGTCGCGGGCGACCCCGCGCCGAAATACTCGACCGGGCTGCTCCCGGGCCAGACCCTGCGCGCCATGATCCATGCGCACGAGATTTCGGCCGCCGCCGACATCAAGGAAGAGCAGATCCAGCCGGCCAGCCTCGACCTCCGCCTCGGCCAGGTCGCCTACCGCATCCGCGCCAGCTTCCTGCCGGGCGAGGGCAACACGGTGCGCGACAAGCTGGAGCAGGTCGTGATGCACGAGATCGACCTGTCGAAGGGCGCAGTGCTGGAAACCGGCTGCGTCTATCTCTGCCCGCTGATGGAGCATTTGAATCTCGGCTACCGCGTCTCCGGCTCCGCCAACGCGAAAAGCTCCACCGGCCGCCTCGACGTCTTCACCCGCCTGGTGACCGACGGCACACGCGCGTTCGACACTATCCCCGAACAATATTCAGGCCCGCTCTGGGCCGAGATTTCCCCGCGCACCTTCTCGATCCTCGCGCGCACCGGCTCCCGGCTGAACCAGCTCCGCCTCCGCCGCGGCACCCCGATCACCACCGACGCGCAGTTGAAGAAGTTGCAGGCCGAAATCGGCATCGTCTCCGGCGAGGCCCGCATCGACAAAGGCGTCGGCTTCTCGATCGATCTCGACGGCGACGCGCTGACCGGTCTCGTCGGCTACCGCGCCAAGCGCCATGCTGGCGTCATCGACATCGACAAGGTCGGCGTCGCAGACCCTCAGGATTTCTGGGAACCCGTCCACATCCGCCGTAACCGCGCCATCATCCTCGATCCCGGCGAGTTTTACATTCTGAAGTCCCGCGAGGCGGTCTCGATCCCGCCGGAGTGGGCCGCCGAAATGGTGCCCTATGATCCCCTCGTCGGCGAATTCCGCGTCCACTATGCCGGCTTCTTCGATCCCGGCTTCGGCTATTCCGGCGCCGGCGGCGCGGGCAGCCGCGCGGTGCTTGAGGTGCGCAGCCACGAAGTCCCCTTCGTGCTGGAACACGGCCAGACCGTCGGCCGCCTGATGTTCGAACGCCTTATCGAACCACCCCAACGCCTCTACGGCCAAGGCATCGGCTCCAACTACCAACGCCAGGGCCTCGCGCTCTCGAAGCACTTCAAACGGGCCTGATCGCAAACAAAGATCGTCATCCTTGGGGCGCCGCGCAGCGGCGAACCCGAGGACCCATGCCGTGATGCGTCAGGCGCGCCATGCCCTCAGAACGAGGCCCTAAACCGCGTGCGCCCTCAGAAACGCGTCGACGCAATAGGCAACGCGCTTCTCGATATCGACCGGGTCCAGCGGCGCTTCCACCCCGAACAGGCGCCGCATATGCACCGGGCCAAAGGTGAACGAGACGAAGTGCTCGGCCGCCAGGATAGGATCGGGCACGCGCATCCGGCCCGCCGCGTCCTGCGCCGCCAGCCAGCCCGCGAAGGTCCGCGCGAACCGCGACGGCCCCTGCACGTAAATGTCCCGCAGCACCGGCGCCGCATTCGGCGCGGCGAGCAGCGCGCGGGTCATCCGCACATTGTCGGGGCTGATGATCTTGGTGTGATAGAGCCAGCCGATCCGCGTCAGCACGTCGCGCGGCTCGGCGTCCGGCGCGGCGCCGGTCAGCGGCGCGATCATCTCGCTCATCTTCTCGTCGATCATCGCGTGGAACAATTGTTCCTTCGAGCCGAACTGGTTGTAGATCGTCTGCTTCGAGACCTCGGCCTCGAAGGCGACCTCCTCCATCGAGGCGTTGTAGCCCTTCTCCGAGAACACGCGCCGCGCCGCTTCCAGCACGGCCTGCCGCTTGCGCGGGCCGCGGGGTGAACGGCCTTCTTCCAGCACGGCTTCGTCGGCCATCAATGCATCTCCGTCGCCAGGCGGTTGACGGGCTTGCCGAGCAGAAAGATCAGCAGCATCGTCGCCACGAATCCGAATGTCAGCATGAAGAAGAGGTCGTTGAAGGCGAGCACGCTCGCCTGCTGGAAGGTGATCTGGCCCAGCACCCTCAACGCCGCCGCGGCGCTGTCGCCGCTCATCGTCATCTCATAACGGGCCGCGAAGCCTTCCAGGAACCCAGCCGCCTGCGGATCGCCGGCGGTCAGCGCCTCGCGCAGCCGCTGCCAGTGCAGGTTGGTCCGATCGATCAACTGGGTGTTGAGGATGGCGAGGCCGAACGCGCCGCCGGTATTGCGCATCAGGTTGAAGAGACCGGCCGCGCCCTTCACCTGCATCGGATTCAGCGACTGCATGGCGATGGTCTGCACGCCCATCATCGTCGACATCAGCCCGACCCCGCGCATCGCCTGCGGCAGGAAGAGATCCCAATAGGTCGTCTCGGTGGTCAGGTCGGTCAGCAACCAGGACGAGGCGCCCATCATGATGAAGCCGAACGCTGCGATGTAGCGCAGGTCGATCTTGTTCGCGAGATTGCCGACGATGGGCGCCGTCATGAACATGAAGATGCCGTTGACCCACAGCGTCTCGCCGATCTGCATCGACGAGAATTGCTGGATGCGCCCCAGGTAGAGCGGCAGCAGATAGGTGATTCCGAACAGCCCGACGCCCAGCGTGAAGGCCAGGATCGTCGCCATCGCGAAGGTTCGGTTCGCGAACGGCGACAGATCCACGATGGGGATGTTTCGCGTCAGCGTTCGCCAGAAGAAGGCGATCCCCGAGACCACGCTGATCAACGCCAGATAGCGGATATCCGCATCATGGAACCACTCGTTCTTGGCCCCTTCCTCCAGCACGTATTGGAACGTGCCGAGGAAGATCGCGAGATAGATCAGCCCCTCGAAATCGAGGTTCTTCCACAGCGACCAGTCCGGCTTGTCGATATCCATGACCAGCCACACCGTCACGGTCACGATGATGCCGGGGATGATGTTGATGAAGAACAGCCAGTGCCAGCTGAAGAGGTCGGTGATGTAGCCGCCGAGCGCCGGCCCGATCGTCGGGGCCAGCGTGACGGTAAGCCCGACAAAGGCCGATGCCGCATTGCGCCGGCGCACGCCGAAGATGATGTAGGAGGTCGCGAACACGGTCGGGATCATCGCGCCGCCGATAAAGCCCTGGATCGCGCGATACAGCATCATCTCCTCGATGCTGGTCGCCGTCCCGCACAGGAAGCTGGCGACCGTGAAGCCGGCCGCCGAGATCGTGTAGAGCACCCGCGTCGACATCATCCGCGCGAGATACCCGGACAGCGGGATCATCACGACTTCGGCGATGAGATAGCTCGTCTGCACCCACGAGACTTCGGACGGCGATGCCGAAAGACCCGCCTGGATCTGCGTCAGGCTCGCCGAGACGATCTGGATGTCCAGCACCGCCATGAACATGCCCAGCACCATCGCGAAAAAGCCGAAGATGACGATCGGGCCGCGCTCCTCGGCGAGCGGCCGGATGATGGCGGGCGGTGTGGCGACGGCGTCGCTCATGGCATGGACGCTATTCGCCTGCCGCCTCGACGGGCCGCGGCGCCGGGGCCATGGTCGCCGCTGCGCCTTCGCCCTCGCCGCGCGTATCGACCGAGACCTTCACCGACATGCCCGGGCGCAGCAGCGCCAACGCATTCGCATCGCCCTCCAGGATCACCTTCACGGGCAGGCGTTGCACGATCTTGGTGAAGTTGCCCGTCGCATTTTCCGGCGGCAGCAGCGAGAACTCCGACCCCGTCGCCGGCGCGAAGCTGTCGATCTTGCCCTTCAGCGCGAGGTCCGGAAACGCATCGACCTCGACCGCGACTTCCTGCCCGCGCCGCATCTCGCCGGCCTGCGTTTCCTTGAAATTGGCGACGACATAAACGTCGGGCAGGCGCACCACGGCCATCATCTGCGCCCCGGCCCGCACATATTGGCCGTCCTGCACCGTCTTGGCGCCGACTACGCCGTCGAACGGCGCGCGCACCAGCGTGTAGCTGAGGTTGAGCTCGGCGATCTTGATCGCCGCCTTCGCCGCGTCGAGATCGGCCTGCGCCTGCACCTTGCCGCTCTCCAGCACGGTCAGCCGCTCGCGTTCGGCGGCGAGGTCTGCGACCGCGCTCTGTACGGCCGCATCGGCCTGTTGCGATGCCGCGAGCGCCGCATCGTAGTTCTGCTTGGAGCCCGACCCGCTCGCCCGCAGATCCTTCGCGCGCACCAGGTCGGCGGTCGCCAGCGCCTGCCGGGCGAGCGCGCTGTTGAGCGCCGCCTGCTTCGCCTCGATCAGTTTCGCCTCAAGCCCCAGATTGGCCTCGACGCCCTGCAGCGCCGCCGCCTTGGCCGCCGCCATCGCCTTGGCCTGGTCGAGCGCCGCCTTGAAGTCGGCATCGTCGATGCTGACTAGGATGTCGCCGGTCCGGACATGCTGGTTGTCGGTCGCCAGCACCTTGGCGACATAGCCGTTGATGCGCGGCGCGATCGCCGAGGTATCCGCCTTGATATAGGCGTCGTCGGTCGATTCGATGTACTGGCCGTGGGTGAAGTAGGTGAAGCCGTAATAAACTGCGACGCAGGCGACGATCACCGCCACGGTCAAAAGCGCGTATCGGCGCATCAGCGAATGCCTGCAATATGGACTACAAAGTCCAATTTACTCCAACTGGACTGTTAGGTCAAGTTTCCGGCAGGTTAACCCACTGTGTTTCGGCGCTTTTTTCGGACGCTGGCGCATGCTAACCACACCCCGCGCAGCGCCGCCGCGGGTGTAGCTCAATGGTAGAGCAGAAGCTTCCCAAGCTTACGACGAGGGTTCGATTCCCTTCACCCGCTCCAAGGTTTTCGGGGCATTGATGCCTGATCGCGCGCCATTATTGCCCCCCGCGAACTAAAATTTTTCTTTGTACCGTCCTGAATATTTTTGCCCGGGCGGCGCGCCGGTTTGTCTTGGCCTTTGCGCCGCGCTCGGTGCCTATTTCGGCCACACCGCGCCGCTTCATGAGCGCGGGGGAGGGCCGCCCATGCCGCAGAGCTCAATTTCCACGCGCGGTCTCAACCACGTCGCTCTCGTCTGCTCGGACATGTCTCGGACTGTGAAGTTCTGGGAGGATCTCGGCATTCCGCTCCTGAAGATGAAGGGTATGCCGGACGGCGGGCAGCACAGCTTTCACAACGTCGGCAATGGCGCGATGCTCGCCTATATGTCGTTTCCAGGCGGGCCGCCGGCCGCCCCCGGCATCGCCTCGCAGCATCACGACGTCCGCAAGGACGGCGCGGCGACGGCGGTGGCCTCGATGAATCACATCGCCTTCGATCTGCCGGCCGAAACCTTCGACACGATGCTGGCCAATCTGCGGTCGCGCGACATCAAGGTACGCGTGATCAATCACGGCAGCGCCGCGCCCTTCGCCGAAAAGCCGGATGGCGAAACCTGGATTCGCTCGATGTATTTCCGCGATCCCGACGGCATCGCGTTCGAGTTCGCCAGTCTGATGCGCCCGCTTGGCACCCCCGACGACCTCGTCACCCCGTCGAAGAACGCAAAGGGCGAGCCTGTCGACTACGTGCCGCTTCTTATGCGCCAGTAAGGCCGCCCTTCACGTAACATCAGGCCGCGCCGGGCCGGCGCCGAGCCGTTCACACGTATCACGCAGCGGAGAGTTAAATGACCATTGGACTGATCGTTCGTCTGACGACCAAGCCCGGCAAGGGCGCCGAATTCGAAAAGGCGTTTGCCGTTCAAGCGGAAGGCGTTCGCAAGAACGAACCGGGCAACAAGCTCTACCAGCTGCTCAAGCCGGCGGACCAGGAAGACACCTATGTCGTGATGGAGCTCTACGACGACGCCGCGGCGATCCAGGCGCATCGCGACGCGCCGCATATGGTGGCGAACCGGCCGATCATTTCCGAACTCATCGCGCCCGGCACCCAACTGGAGCGCTACGAAGCGCTCTGAGGGGCAGCGCGCGGGCTTGGCTGTGACACCGATCACAGTTTCGAGAGCGTTACAAAATCGTCAGGGTCAATTCCCGGGAAATCAGCTACTTTACCATCCTGCGTCGCAGAGCTGGCTTGGGGGGATGACGATGAAGACATGGATGTTCGTTCCGGTCGCCGCCGTCGCCCTGGCTATTGGCCTTTTCCTCGCGCCGTCCACCCCCACCGTTGAACCCGTTGCCACCGCGCACGCGAGCGCGTCGTCCAGCGCGAGCGCTTCCGCCGCGGCGTTCGCGCAGTCGTCTTCGACGCGGCTGATCGTCCGCGTCGCCGTGGCTGACATGGCGCCCGACGTCATGTCCGACGCCTGCGTCTTTTCGGCCGAGGCGATGGCTGCCGGCGCGCCCGCCCAGTGCGGTGCGAAAGTCGTCCCGGCCATGTTCGGTCTCGGCGAGGAGTCGCACAACAAGGCGCTGGTCTGGCCCGGCGACTTCTTCGAGATCACCGTCAGCGCGGCGGTCGAGGCGTGGGACGCGACGCTCTCCTTCGTCGGCAGCCTGTTCGGCATCGCCAATGAAGACGACCTCGACATCTAGTCAGGCCGTTTCCTCTTTCAGCTCGACCGCATACCCCCACAGATGCTGCACGTGGCGCATCATGTCGTCACGCTGCGCCATCGCCAGCTTCACGCCGCCGCGCACGAAATGCGTCAGCGTCAGCAGCCGGTCGCCCTGCAGGTTCGCCGCGGTGACCTGAAGATCGGGCTCACGTCCGCCCAGATCGTATTGTGAGGCCAGCGCCGCGCGCACCTTGCGATAGCCGGTCTCGTCATGGATGCCGGCCACCGTATAGGCCTCGGCGCCCTCCTGGTCCTTCAACGCGAACAGGCGGAAGTCGCGCATCACCTTGGGCGATAGGAACTGCATGATGAAGCTCTCGTCGCGATAATTCGCCCACGCGTCCTTCAGCACGTCGCGCCAATTGCCCTTGCCCGCGATCTCCGGAAACCATTCGCGATCTTCCGCGGTCGGCTCCATCGAGATGCGCTTGATGTCGGTCATCATCGCAAAGCCCAGCGCATAGGGATTGATCCCCGAATAGCGCTTGTCGTCATAGCCGGGCTGGAAGACGACGCCGGTATGCGAGGTCATGAACTCCAGCATCGCGCCTTCGTTGATCAGGCCCTTGTCGTAGAGCGCGTTCATGATGTGGTGGTGGACGAAGGTCGCGCAGCCCTCGTTCATCGTCTGCGTCTGGCGCTGGGGATAGAAATACTGCGCCATGGTCCGCACGATGCGCAGCACCTCGCGCTGCCACGGCTTCAGCCCCGGCGAGTGCTTCTCCAGGAAATAGAGGATGTTCTCCTCCGGCAGCTTCAACTGCGCCTTCATGAAGGCGTCGTCCTCGTCGTCGCCGCCGTCGGGCAGCACGCGTTTCGCATTGCCGCCGGGCAAAGTGCGCCAGATCTCGTTGACGCTCTCCTCGTCATAGGCGGTGCGGCGCTTGCGCTTCTCATCCATCGCGACGCGTGAAGGCCGGGGCGGGCGGCGATAGCGGAAGACGCCCTGGTTCATCAGCGCATGCGCCGCGTCCAGCGTCGCCTCGACCGCTTCGGCGCCATAGCGCTCCTCGCAATTCGCGAGATACGCCTTGGCGAACATGAGGTAGTCGAGGATCGACTCCGCATCCGTCCATTGCCGGAACAGGTAGTTGTTCTTGAAGAAGTGGTTATGCCCGAACGCCGCGTGCGCGATCACCAGCGTCTGCATCGTCGCCGTGTTCTCTTCCATGAGATAGGCGATGCACGGGCTCGAATTGATCACGATCTCATAAGCGAGCGCCTGGTAGCCCTTGCGATACATCGCATCGTCGCGCGCGAAATGCTTGCCGAAAGACCAGTGCGAATACATCAGCGGCATGCCGTGGCTGGAATAGGCATCCAGCATCTGTTCCGACGCGATGATCTCGATCTGGTTGGGATAGACGTCCAGCTTCAGATCGTTCAACGCCACGTCCTGGCAGGCCTCGTAGACCCGGTCCAGCATCGCAAAGTCCCACTCCGAGGAGTCGAACAACAAACGCGGCCGCTCCAGCACGTCGGTCATGCCGTCTCCTTCGCAAACAATTCGCGGAACACGGGATAGATGTCGCCCGGCTTGGCGATGCGCTTGGCATCGAAATTCTTCCACGCCGCCGACACGCCGCGATAGGCGCGCCACAGCTCCGCGCCGGCTTCCTCGCTCGCGAACACGCTCATCTCGCGCTCGTCGAGGATCTCGATATAGGCGTAGTGCTGCACCATCGGCATGACCTGCGCGTTCAGCATCTGAACGCAGGTCTGCGCATCGCCCGATTGGGTGTAGCCGTCTGACGCTTGAGCCACATAGATGTTCCACTCCGAACTCGCATAGCGTTTGGCGACGATGTCCAGCATCACGTCCAGCGCCGACGACACCACCGTGCCGCCCGACATGCGGCTGTAGAAGAACTCCTGCTCGTTCACCTCCTGCGCCTCATGCGTATGGCGGATGAACACGACGTCCAGCGCGTCATAGCGGCGCTGCAGGAAGAGGTGCAGCAGCAAATAGAACCGCTTGGCGAGATCCTTCTCCCGCTCGCCCATCGAGCCCGACACGTCCATCAGGCAGAACATCACGGCCTTGGCCGCGGGCTCCGGGCGATCCTGGAAGGCGTTGTAGCGGACATCGACGGGATCGATGAAGCCGACCCGCTTGCGCTTCGCCTCCAGCTCGGCGATCCGCGCCAGCAGCTGCGCGCGCGCATCGGCCTCGTCGTCGTTCAGCGCCTCCAGCTCGACATAGAGCGCGTCGACATCTTCCTGCTTCGGCCGCTTCAGCGCGATGCGCCGGCCGATCGCATGCCGCATGGTGCGCACGATCGCGATATTGGTGGGCGAGCCGCTGGTCGAATAGCCCGCCCGCTTCAGGCTGACGACCTTGGTTTCCTTCAGCGTCGTCTTGACGAGATTGGGCAGTTCGAGATCCTCGAACAGCACGTCCATCAGCTCGTCGCGCGTCAGCGTGAACTCGAACGTGTCCTCCATCTCGGCGTCGCCGGCATCCTTGCCCGATCCCTTGCCGCCGCCCTGGGGCGGCTTCTTGATCTGGTCGCCTTCGACGAATTCCTTGTTGCCGGGCGCGACCCAGCTCTGCTCGCCCGTCTTGGGATCGAGATGGAAGCGCGGCTCGCGCGTCGTCTTCGAGGGGATCGAGATCTTCTTCTCGCCGACGAAATCGGTGACCTTGCCGTCCTTCAGCTCCTTCTGGACGGCCTCGCGGATGGAGGCCTTCGCCCGCCGGATGAAGCGCTGGCGATTGGCCAGCGACTTCCCCTTGGGGTTCAGCCGCCGATCGATGAACTGGGGCATGGTGCGTGCTGCCTTCTGCCCCGGTTACCCCGCCTTGTTGACGCGCATGTACCACTCGACCAGACGCCGCACCTGGCGCTGCGTATAGCCGCGCGCGGTCATGCGCTCGACGAACTCGGTGTGCTTGGTCTGCGACTGGTTGTCCTTCTTGGACTCGAAACTGATGACCGGCAGCAGGTCTTCGACCTGGCTGAACATCCGCTTCTCGATCACCGAGCGCAGCTTTTCATAGGACATCCAGGCGGGGTTCTTGCCTTCGTTCTGCGCACGGGCGCGCAGCGCGAATTTCACCACCTCGTTTCGGAAATCCTTGGGGTTGGCGATGCCGGCCGGCTTTTCCGTCTTCGACAATTCGGTGTCGAGATGGGCGCGGTCGAGCAGCTGACCCGTATCGGGGTCCTTGTAGTCCTGCTCCTCGATCCACGCATCGGCGAAGGCGATGTAGCGGTCGAACAGGTTCTGCCCGTATTCGCTATAGCTCTCCAGATACGCCTTTTGGATTTCCTTGCCGATGAACTCGGCATAGCGGGGCGACAGCTCCGCCTTGATGAATTCCAGATACCGCTTCTCGGTCTCGTCCGGATACTGCTCGCGCTTGATCGCGGTCTCCAGCACGAACATCAGATGCACGGGATCGGCCGCGACTTCGGAATTGTCGAAGTTGAACGTCTCCGACAGCACCTTGTAGGCGAAGCGGGTGGAGATGCCGTTCATCCCTTCGTCCACGCCCGCCGCATCACGATATTCCTGCAGCGTCTTGGCCTTGGGGTCGGTGTCCTTCAGCTTCTCGCCGTCATAGACGCGCAGCTTCGAGACGAGATTGGAATTCTCGTGCTCCTTCAGCCGTGTCAGCACGCAGAACTTGGCGAGCATCGGCAGTGTCTCGGGCGCGCAATTGGCGCGGCCGAGTTCCGAGCCCGACAGCAGCTTCTCGTAGATCCGCGTCTCGTCGCTCGCTCGCAGGCAATAGGGCACGGTGACGACGCAGATGCGGTCGAGGAACGCCTCGTTGTTCTTGTTCCCCTTGAAGGTCTGCCACTCGGATTCATTGGAGTGCGCGAGAACAATGCCCTGGAAGGGGATCGGGCCGAGGCTCTCGGTGCCCACATAGTTGCTTTCTTGCGTCGCGGTCAGCAGCGGGTGGAGAACCTTGATCGGCGCCTTGAACATTTCCACGAATTCCAGGAGGCCCTGGTTCGCGCGGCACAGCGCGCCCGAGTAGCCGTAGCAGTCCGGATCGTTCTGGCTGTAATGCTCGAGCTTGCGGATATCGACCTTGCCGACGAGGGCGGAGATGTCCTGGTTGTTCTCATCGCCCGGCTCCGTCTTGCAGACGCCGATCTGGCGCAGCTTGGAGGGATAGAGCCGCACGACCTCGAACTTCGAGATGTCGCCGCCGAACTCGTCCAGCCGCTTCATCGCCCACGGGCTCATGATCACATTGAGCCGGCGCTTCTCGATGCCGTACTTCTCTTCCAGCAGCGACTGCAGTTCAGGCCCACGGAAGAGGCCGAGCGGGGATTCGAAGACGGGGCTGATCTCGTCGCCGGCTTTCAGCGCATAGATGGGATGGACCTCCATCAGCTCTTTCAGCCGCTCGGCGAGCGAGGATTTGCCGCCGCCGACCGGGCCGAGCAGGTAAAGCACCTGGCGCTTTTCCTCGAGGCCCTGCGCGGCATGCTTGAAGTAGCCGACGATGCGCTCGATCGTGTCTTCCATCCCGTAGAAGCCTTCGAACGCCTTGTAGCGCTTGAAGGTCCGGTTGGAGAAAATGCGGCCCAGGCGCGCATCGCGCGAGGTGTCGATAAACTCGGGTTCGCCGATCGCCGCGATCATCCGCTCCGCGGCGGAGGCGACCATCATCTTGTCGTCGCGCGCCGCGAGCAGGAAGTCGCGGAGCGACAAGGTTTCCTGTTTTTCGCGGGCATAGGTTTTGGAGAAGGCGGAGAAGACGTCGAAGTCCGAGGCGTCAGTCATCGCTTTGGCACCGAAGCTTGGGAGGCTGTTCATTCCGCAGTCCCTTTCGTGGGTTGCGAAGTCAGCGCGCCGTTAAGTCCCGCGCGCGAAGGATTGCGCAGGCTTGTGGCGGCTTGATGGCGAAGATGAGCTGTCGTCGTCAGCCGCTTGCCTGCCTCGTGACATTCAGGGTGCGTCAACATTCTTTAATTTTCCTTAACCAAAAGAAGCGCGCTGGGTTCCCGCACGAAGACACCTCCGTGCGGACGGCAAGTCTTCTCTCCTCGGCCTCGGTCGCGTCGTTTGGGCGGGCTTCAGGTCCGCGGTGTGCGCTTGGGCGCATCGCCGGTCGGCCTGCATGCAGATCAGACTGTCCCCGCCGCAGTAGGGACCCCGAATCCCGCAGCGCGATTTGTTGCAGTGCAGCGTAATCCGATTTTGGCGTTTGGAAAGGGGTCTCTTAACGACCCCCAAAGGAAGGACTCGGCGTTGCCGAAAAGCCGCGTTAGGATTTCGGTAACGATAAGGTGGGTGTTCCGATGGCGGCCGATGAGTTCTTCGTGCGCGCGGCTCTGCGCGATGATGCGACCGCAATTGCGCGGATCTTCGTGGACTCCTGGCGCGATTCCTATGCGGGGCTGCTGCCCGCGAATTATCTCGTCCGCCTCTCCGAAGTCCGCCAGCGCCTGCTCTGGACGCGCGAGATCACCCAGGGCGGCCCGCATGACGGCGTCGTCGTCGCCGAGGACGAGACCTATGGCGTCATCGGTTTCGCCAGTTTCGGCCCGGCCCGCGACAAGGCCGTCGGCTATGACGGCGAGATCTACACGCTCTATGTCGATCCCAACCATGTCGGCCGCGGCGCGGGCGAGGCGCTGATGCAGTCCGCCTTCGGCCGTCTCCATGCCGACGGTTTCCGCTCGGCCGTGATCTGGGCGCTCAAGGGCAATCCGGCGCGCTATTTCTACGAAACCAAGGGCGGCCGCCTGGTCGCCGAACGCCCCGGCGCCGTCGCCGGCAAGCCCGTCCGCGAAATCGCCTTCGGCTGGGGCGACATCACCCCGGCATCCGGCGCCCGCGTCCGCTGAAATAAACGTGTATGACATCTCGAATGCAACCCATGCGGGATGAATGTAAGTGTCGCTTATACTGAATGAAATCTTACGCGCGGCCAGCGTGTAAAACGGCGCGCGGATTGGCGTCAAAGCCCCGTAGTTAATGGGAAAATCACGCTTCACAACCAACGGGGTTAAACAAGCCGAAATTCTATTCAGGCATGGTTCGGGGGCGCTCCCGTCAGCGCGTTCAGATGTAGCCTGATGCCAACTCCGCCGTCCCTAGGTCTCGATGCCCTGGAGATTCTCAATGAATCTCCGGCCATCAACTATGTGACGGCGATCGCCCACGAGCCGGTGCTCGTGTTCGTCTCGGCCTCGGTCAAGGCGGTGCTCGGCTACGATCCCGACCTCTTCAACGAGCCCGGCTTCCTCACCTCGCTGATCCATCCCGACGATGTCGGCTCGATCGCGACCTCGCTCGAAACCGCGCTCGCGCAGGGCGCGTCCACGACCGACCGGCGCATCCGCATCGCCTCGGGCGAGTATCGCTGGTTCCGCGATCACTTCCGCGCGCTGGCGCCGAAAGTCGACGGCCGCCGCTACGGTATCGGCACCATCCACGACGTGACCGACGAGAAGGCCGCACAGGCCGAACTCGAAACCCGTTCGCTGGAATACCGCGCGCTCGCCGAACACAGCTCCGATCTCATCTCGCGTGTCACGCTCGACGGGCGGCTGCTCTACCAATCGCCCTCCGTCCGCCGCGTGATGGGCTTCGCCGTCGGCGCGCGCGTCGGCCAGTCGGCGCTCAGCCAGATTCATCCCGGCGACCTCGATGCCGTCAAACAGGCTTGGCGGAACTGCCTGACGACGCACCGCGAGCAGGTGCTCAGCTACCGCGCCGAGCGCGCCGACGGCCGCTGGGTCACGCTGGAGGCGGCCCTCAACCCGGTCGTCGATCCCGCGACCAACGAGGTCAAGGAATTCGTCGTCGTCTCGCGCGACATCACCGCGCGTCTCGAAACCGAACGCCGCCTGGCGGAAACCCAGAGCGAACTCAACGCGCAGGGCGAGATTTACGGCCTCTTCGCCCAGCACGCCTCCGACTTCTTCATGCGCCTGTCGGTCGACGGCTTGATGTCGCACATCTCGCCCTCGCATGAGCGCATCCTCGGCCGCCACGACGTCCTCAGGTCGGGACGCCTGACCGACGCCATTCACCCGGACGATCTCCTGAGCAGCCGCGCCGTCTGGCTCGATGTTCTGCAAACCCACCGCGCCGCGCCCTTCCGCAGCCGTGTCCAACATGAACAGGGCCACTGGGTGTGGCTCGACACGCTGCTAACGCCCATTCTCTCCACCGACGGCTCGCAGGTCGCCGAGATCATCGCCGTCTCGCGCGACGTCACCGAACAGGTGGCGCGTGAGGCCCAACTGGCCGCGGCGCGCGAGGAACGCGATCTCACCCGCGCGCGCCTCGAACTGGTCACCAACAACATCGCCGACATCGTCACGCTGGTCGAACCGGACGGCAAGGCGGCCTATATGTCGCCGTCGGTCGTCAATGTCGTCGGCTACACCGCTGCGGAACTCGCCGACATTCCGCCGGAAACCCACGTCCATCCCGACGACCGCGCCATCATCGCCGACGAACTGGCGCGCAACCGCGCCGGCGAGGCAAGCCCCGTCCTGCGCTATCGCCTGCGCCACAAGGACGGCCGCATGCTGTGGCTGGAGCGCCGCGCCAGCATTGTGCCCAGCCACGATCTCGGCCCGGGCGTCGCCATTCTCACCAATATCCGCGATGTCACCGCGAATGTGGAAGCCGAGCAGGCGCTGAGCGCCGCCCAGGCCCATATCAAGGAACAGGGCGAACTCTACGATCTCTTCGCCAATCGCGGCGCCGACATCTTCCTGCGCTTCACGGTCGATGGTCGCGCGCTGCATGTTTCGCCCTCGCACGAGCGCATCCTGGGTCGCCAGACCCTCGTCCGCGACGGCCGCCTGCTGCACATGGTGCACCCTGACGATGCCGCGAAGGCCGAGGCGGCGTTCAAGGCGGCCTACGACACCAAGGCTGCGATCACCTATCGCCATCGCTACCGTCATGAAGACGGCGGCTGGGTCTGGCTTGAGGTGACGCTGACCCCGCTCACCTCGCCGGTCACCGGCAAGGTCGTCGAATACATCGCCATCGCCCGCGATGTCGGCGAGCAGATCAGGCACGAGGAACAGCTCGAAATCGCCCACAAGGCGCTCGACGAAAGCCGGGCCCAGCTCCAGCTCGTGACCGATCACATCGGCGACGTCGTCTCGCTGTTCCGCCCGGACGGCAGCGTCGCCTATATGTCGCCCTCCGCCGCCAACGTCGTCGGCTACAAGCCCGGCGAGCTGCTGCACATGCCGCTCGGCACGATGGCGCATCCCGAAGACCGCCACGCGATGTTTGCCGAAACGGCGCGCAACCGGCTCGGCGAAGTCGCGCCGGCGCTGCGCTATCGCCTGCGCCACAAGGACGGCCACTGGATCTGGGTCGAACGGCGCGCCCGCGCTGTCTACGACCACGATTTCGGCGAGGGCGTCGCCGTGCTCTCGGTCATTTCCGACATTACGGGCCGGGTCGAGCACGAGCGCGACCTCGCGGCCGCGACGACGGCGCTGGAGGAATCCCGCTCCAAGCTCCAGACCATCATGGACAACTCCATGGACGTGATCGCGGTGTTCAGCCCCGATCGCAAGATGGAGTACCTCTCGGCCTCCTGCGAACAGCAATGCGGCTACACCGTCGAGGACTTCTTCGAAGGCCGAGCGGTGCTCTCGCATCCCGAAGATCTGCAGATCGTCACCGACGCGATCGAGCGCGAGACGCTAAGCGGCGAGGGCGAAACCTTCCGCTATCGCGGCATCCGCAAGGACGGCGGCATCATCTGGCTCGAGCGCCGCGGCAAGAAGGTCTACGATCCGGAGTCCGGAGAGCTGCGCTACATCGTGACCGTCACGCGCGACATCTCCGAAGAGGTGAAGCACGAGCAGGAAATCACGGCCGCCAACAGCCAGCTCGAAAAGTCCAAGATCGCGGCCGAAGCGGCGAGCGTCGCGAAGTCGCAGTTCCTCGCGACCATGAGCCACGAACTGCGCACCCCCATGACCGGCGTCATGGGCATGCTCGACCTTATGCGCGGCGCCGGCCTCAGCGGCGAACAGGCGCGCTATGCGACGCTCGCCTATGACTCCGCCGAAAACCTGCTGCTCATCCTCAACGACATTCTCGACTTCTCGAAAATCGAAGCGGGCCAGATGAAGATCGAGCGCGAAGACTTTGCGCTGCGTGCCGAGATCGACAAGGTCAACGCGCTACTCACCCCGATCGCCCACAAGAAGGGCGACACGCTGGAAACCCTGGTCGACGCGGCGATCCCCGACGCGCTCACCGGCGATGCCGCGCGCATCCGGCAGGTGCTGTTCAATCTCGTCGGCAACGCCGTCAAGTTCACCAATGAGGGCCTCGTCAAGGTCGTCGTCACGTCGCTCGCCGCGCCGTCGGGCGTGCGCCTCCGCTTCGAGGTCAGCGACACCGGCGCCGGCATCTCGCCCCAGGCGCAGGCGAAACTCTTCCGGCCCTTCGTGCAGGGCGACGGCTCGTCCAGCCGCAAGGCCGGCGGCACCGGCCTCGGCCTCGTGATCTCAAAGTCGCTGGTCGAGGCGATGGGCGGCGCGATCGGCTTCGAGAGCGTCGAAGGCAAGGGCTCGACCTTCTGGTTCGAACTGCCGCTGGAACGCACCGCAGGCACCGTCGCCATTGCTCCGGCCGCCGCCGCCGCCGCGCCGCGCCAGCGCCGCCGCTTCGACATCCTGGTCGCCGAAGATCACCCCGTGAACCAGCAGCTCATCGCCGCGCTGCTGAAGCGCGAGGGCCACCGCACCACGATCGTCGCCAACGGCCAGCTCGCCGTCGAGGCGGTCCAGGCGCACAGCTACGATCTCGTCCTGATGGACGTGCAGATGCCCGTGCTCGACGGCACCGGCGCGACGCGCGCGATCCGCGCCCTCGACGTCCCGGCCTCCACGATCCCGATCATCGCGATCACCGCGAACGCGTTGCGCGGCGACATGGAAACCTATCTCGCCGCCGGCATGAACGGCTACGTGTCGAAGCCCATCCGCATCGACGCGCTGCGCGATGCGATGGAGCAGGCCGTCCCGCCCTCGCCGGAAACCGAACGCCTGGCGGGCTGAGCTAGAGGTCCGCAGGGCGCAGGAAGGCCGCCGCGGTCCAGACGCCCTCGGCCGCGGCGCGCCAGTTCGTCGCCTCCGACGTGAAGGCGGCGAAGGCGCAGGTCGGCATCCCCGCCTCGATCTGCCGCCCGATCCGGCTGTCGCCCGCGAGCTGCGCGGCGAGATCCTCAAGCCCCGGATTATGCCCGACGAACAGCGCCGCACCGGCGCTCTCCTCCAGCCGCGCGACGCGGTCCAGAATGATGTTCGCTTCGGCATGATAGAGCCCGGGCTCCAGCCGCGTTGCAGGCGCCGGGATCAGGAACGGCAGTACGAGATCCAGCGTCTCCGCCGTGCGCCTTGCCGTGGAGCAGAGAATGAGATCGGGCACATAGCCCCGACGTGCGATCTCGCGGCCCATCTGCGGCGCATCGCGCCGGCCGCGTTCGGCGAGCGGGCGCTCGTGATCGCCGCCGCCGTCATCGGGGGCCGCTTTTGCATGCCGCAACAGGAAAAGCCGCTTCATCGCCACCGTCCGCTCAACCGGCCGGAGAACGCCTCATCCAGCCTGCGGCGTCAACCGACGAAGCTTGCGACGGTTTGACAGGCTTCCGCCAGCGTCACGCGCTGCGGCGTCGCGCCGGGCGGCAGGCCGGCGAGTGTGCGCGACGGGGTCGCTGCGCCCAGCATCACGAACGCGCCGCGATCCTCCGCGCGCCGGATCAGCCGCCCGAACGCCTGCGCCAGCCGCAGCCGCACGATCACGTCGTTGTATTTCGCGACGCCCAATGCCTTCGCCCGCGCCTTGTGCAGGATGTCCGGCCGAGGCCACGGCACGCGGTCGAAAATGGCGAGCCGCAGCGAACGCCCCGGCACATCGACGCCGTCACGCAGCGCATCGGTGCCCAGCAGCGACGCGTTCTCCTCCTCGCGGAACAGATCGACCAGCGTCCCCGCATCCAGCGCATCGACATGCTGCGCGTAGAGCGGCAGGCCCGCGGCCTCCAGTCCGCCGGCGATGCGGCGATGCACCTCGCGCAGACGGCGGATCGAGGTGAAGAGCCCCAGCGCACCGCCGCCGGACGCTTCGATCAAGCGGCGATAGGCCGACGCCACGGCCTGCGCCTCGTCGAGATCGACATCGGTCACGACCAACACGCGCGACTGCGCGGCATAGTCGAAGGGCGAACCGAATGACGCCCGCCGCGCCGGCTCCGCCAGATGCTGCGCCCCCGTGCGCAGCTCGGCATGGCGCCAGTCGAGTTCGCCGTCGCTGCCTTCGACGCCGCGGTCGCGCAGCGTCGCCGAGGTGATCAGCGTTCCATGCGCGTGCATCAGAACCTCGGCGGCGAACGGCACGGTGGGATCGAGATGATGACGATAGAACCCCGCATCCGCCTCGCGGCCGGCTTCGCGCGAGATGCCGAACCAGTCGACAAAGCCCTTGGGCGTCTCGCTCTGGGGAATGCGCGCCAGCATCGCGATCCAGCTGTCGATCATATAGGACGACCGCCGCTTCAACCCGCGCGCCACGGCCCTCAGCCGCGAAGCATCGGCAAGCTCGACGCTGCTTTCCTCATCGTCCAGCAGTTTGACGATCGCCTCCGCCAGCGCCTTCATCGGCGCATCGAGCGCGCGCAACGCGGTGGCGAGCGCCGCCGCCGTCGTCACGACATCGTCCAGCGGCGGATCAGGCTCGCATTCGAGGTCGTAGTCCGACGCCCCGTCCCGCGTCCGCACCAGAACCTGGTTGCGGGTCGCCGTGACGAAGCGCTCCAGCGCTCCGAACGGCACGCCGTCGCGCAGGCGCTGCAACCAGCCTTCGCCGGGCAGCGCCGCTGCCGCGCGCTCGATCGCATCCAGCATCGCTTCCAGCTCGTCGACGCCAGAGATCGCCTCCGCGACCCGCTCGCGCAGGCCGCGCACGCGCCCGCCGCGACCCCGTCCGCCGTCGCGCCCGCGCAGCCACCGCCGCAGCTCCGCGCCTTCGCTCACCGTCAGATGGCTCGCGAACACGCCGTCCGCCGCATCGAACAGATGATGGCCCTCGTCGAAGACATAACGCGAGGGCGTCGCGCGCTCCGCCGCTTCGTCCTTCGCGCCGCTCTCGTCGATGGCGCGCGGGTTCATCGCGGCGCGCGACATCACCAGCGCATGATTGGCGACCACCACCTCGGCACGCCCCGCCTGCCGGTTGTTGCGCTCGATGAAGCAGCGGCGATAGTGGCGGCACGCCGCATAGATGCACTCGCCGCGCCGGTCGGTGAGCTGTCCGACGCCGCCATACTCGCCCGCCAGCCATGAGGGGAAATCGCCGCCCGCGATATCGCCGTCGCGCGTCGCGGGAATCCAGCGCGCCACCAGCGCCAGGAATGCCGCCTCGCGCGTCGGCGCCAAGGCGAAGCCGCCGGCGGCCTCCTCGAAATTGAGCAGGCAGAGATAATTCTCGCGGCCCTTGAGGATCGCCACCTTCTCGCGCTTCTCGCCCGGATCGGGAAAGACCCGCGTCAGTTCCTGGTCGAGCTGACGCTGCAGGTTCTTGGTGAAGGTCGAGACCCACACCGCGCCGTCATTGCGCCGCGCCCACAGCGTCGCGGGGCTGAGATAGCCGAGCGTCTTGCCGATCCCGGTGCCTGCTTCCGCCAGCACGGCATTGCCGCCGCCCTTGCGCTGGCGCGGCGCGAAGGCGTCGCTGGCAGCGGCGGCATAGTCGAACTGCGCCTCGCGCCGCTCGCGTTCGGGGCCGAGAATCTCCGCCAGCCACAGCCGCGCCTCGCTCGCCTGCACCGGCTGCGATCCCGGCTCGCCGCGCGGCGCCCGGTCTTCCCATTCCGGCAGGCGCTTCCAGGTCTCGAAGGCCGACATGCGTTGCGCCGCCGGCCCGACCGCCGCCTCGATCGCCTTCGCCCACGGCCAGCCCGAACGTCCCGCCATCGCGGCGAGCGACCGGCACTCGTCACGCTCGCGCTCGCTGAAACCCGAAATCTCCAGCAACAGCAGACGCGCGGCGTCCGCGACGATGGCGGCCGCCTCTTCGAGAGTCGTGGGCAGATCGAGCCCTAAGCCACGCGCCAATCCCGCCGGACTTGGAATGATCGGCCGGGCAGGGCGCACGAAGGCATAGAGCTCCGCGACATCCATATGCGGCGGCAGGCCGGTCGCCCGGCGTCCCGGCTCGCTCAAGCCAAGGCGCCGTGCCGTGAACCCGGCATGGCAGACGAGATGGGCTTGGGTCTTGAAGTGATCCGCCGCCGCGGCGCGCGTCAGCCGTTCGGCACTGCCGTCGACTTGGCGCAGGGCAGCACCGCCCGTACCCGCGGCGATCGTGGGCAGTTGGATCGGCGCACCATCTCCGGGCGCTCCCTCTGGGGGTTGCGGCATGGGGGAGTTCTAGAGAACTCCGCCGCCGCCAGCGAGAAATTTTCAGGCGGCGAGAACGGTCGCGACGTCCGGGTAAAGCTGCGCGAGCTGACGGTGCGTCGTCGTCGTCAGCGCCGCCAGCGCGGCGGCATGGTTGGCGAGCTTGTCGTCCTCATCGCCCCGGCGCGCCGCCTGCGACAGCTCACGCGCCGCCGCGGTCAGCGCCGCGAGGCCAAGGCCGCTTGCCGCGCCAGCGAGGTCGCGGGCGGCCTGTTCCAGCACAGTCGTATCGCCCGTCGGCGCCGCCGCTTCGATCAGCGCCATCATCTCGGCGGCGTTGGTCAGATAGCTCTTGAGGATATCGACCAGCACGGGCCGGCCGACCGCCTGTTCCAGCTCCGCGACGCCGCTCGAATCGAAGGCCGCATCGCCGGTTTCGCCCGACACCGCCGCCGCCAGCGCCGCGGCGATCGAGCTCATCGAATAGGGTTTGTAGAGGACGGCATCCGCCACCCCATCACCGTCGGCTTCGGCATGGTCGCCTTCGGGACAGGCGATCAGGATCGCCGCATTGGCCTGGCGCTGATGCAGCGCGCGGATCATCCGCCCGGCCTGTACCCCGCCGACGACGGGCATGTGGGCGTCCAGGATGACCGCGTCGAACGTCTTCCGCCCGGCGGTCTCGACGGCTTCCAGGCCGTCCGCGACCAGCTCCAGCTCGATGCCGCAGGCTGCGCAGATCCGCGCCAGCGCGGCGCGGTGCAGCGGATTGTCGTCGGCGGCGAGCACGCGGAGACCGTTGATCCTGGCGATGGCCGAGGCATCGGGCGCGCCTTCGGCCTGGGCGGGCGCCTCGTGATCTTCCGAGGTTTCCGCGATGCCCACGGGCACCGTGAACCAGAAAGTCGAGCCCTGGCCCGGCTGGCTTTCGACACCGATCGTGCCGTCCATCGACTCGACCAGGCGGTTGCAGAGCGCGAGACCGAGGCCCAGTCCGCCATGACGCCGGGTCAGCACGCGGTCGCTCTGCTCGAAGCTGGCGAAGATCCGTTTGACGTCGCGCGGCTCGATGCCGATGCCGGTATCGGAGACCGAGATCTTCAGGCCCCGCGCGCCCTGCGACTGCATCTCGACCGAAATCGAAATGCCGCCCCGTTCGGTGAATTTCAGCGCATTTCCGGCCAGATTGATCAGCGTCTGGCGGATCCGGCCGCCATCGCCGCGCAGGCGCTGCGGCACGGCGCGGTCGACCGCGACCTCCAGATCGAGATTTTGCGCCCAGGCCTTGGGCTGGCAGAGGCGGCGGACGCTTTCCGCGAGGTTGCGGATGTCGAGATCGGCGCGCTCCGGCGCCGCGGCGCCGGCTTCCAGTCTGGCGAGTTCCAGCACGTCGCTCAGCAGCGCGTTCAGCCCTTCGCCCGCCGTGCGGATCGCCTCGATCGCATCGTGGACATGCGGCGGCAGCCCGTCGGTGGCGAGCAGATCGGTCTGGCCGAGTATGGTATTGAGCGGGGTCCGCAGCTCATGGCTGATGACGGACAGGAACGCCGCCTTGGCGCGTTCGCCGTCGCCCGCCCGCGAGCGGCGCGCGCGCAGCAATGCACGCCGCGTAGCGACGCGTTCGCGCAAGGACGGATCGCGTTGACGAGCCATGGTGACGAAGCATAGGTTCCCGCCCCTTTCAGACCCATTAAGGATGTTGGCTCCCTTGACCGCTTTTCGCGACATCGCCGCTACCGCCAAGGCCTGGCCGTTCGAGGAGGCGCGCAAGCTGCTGGCCCGCCGCGAACGCCGCGCCGCGGCCGGCGTGCCGGACAAGGGCCATGTCCTGTTCGAGACCGGTTACGGCCCCTCGGGCCTGCCGCATATCGGCACGTTCGGCGAGGTCGCGCGCACCTCGATGGTCCGCCGCGCGTTTCAGGAGCTGAGCGACGTCCCGACCAAGCTGCTCGTCTTCTCCGACGACATGGATGGGATGCGGAAGATCCCCGACAACGTGCCTGATCCCGCGGCCCTGCAGCCCTACCTGCACCTCCCGCTGACCTCGGTGCCCAATCCCTTCGGCGGCGACTTCGCCAGCTTCGGCCACCACAACAACGCCATGCTCCGGCGCTTCCTCGACGTCTTCGGCTTCGACTACGAATTCGCGTCCGCGACCGATTACTACAAGGCCGGCCGCTTCGACGAAGTACTGCTGCGCGCTGCTGAGCGCTTCGACGACATCATGAAGGTGATGCTCCCCACCCTCGGCGCCGAGCGCCAGGCGACCTACAGCCCCTTCCTGCCGATCTCGCCGACCACGGGCCGCGTCCTCTACGTGCCCATGAAGCATGTCGACGCCAAGGCCGGCACCGTCACCTTCGACGACGAGGACGGCCGCGAGACGACGGTCCCCGTCACCGGCGGCGCCTGCAAGCTGCAGTGGAAGCCGGACTTCGGCATGCGCTGGGCCGCGCTCGACGTCGATTTCGAGATGTTCGGCAAGGACCACCAGACCAACGCCGTTGTCTACGACAAGATCTGCGAAATCCTCGGCGGCACCGCGCCTCAGCATTACGTCTACGAGCTCTTCCTCGACGAGATCGGCCAGAAGATCTCGAAGTCCAAGGGCAACGGCCTCAGTGTCGACGATTGGCTGACCTATGCCGCGCCCGAAAGCCTCGCGCTTTTCATGTTCCAGAAGCCGCGCACGGCCAAGAAGCTCTATTTCGACGCGATCCCCAAGGTCGTCGACGACTACGCCGCGCTGCTCGACGCCTATCAGCGCCAGTCGCCGGCCGAGCAGCTCGAAAACCCCGTCTGGCACATCCATGCCGGCCTGCCGCCGCAGGAGCCCTGGCCGGTGTCGTTCGCGCTGCTGCTGAACCTCACCGCCGCGTCGAACCCCGACAGCGCCGATGTCCTGTGGGGCTTCATCAACGCCTACCGCCCCGGCGTCACGCGCGAGAACTATCCCGCGCTCGACCGCCTCGTCGGCTATGCGATGCGCTACTATGCCGACTTCGTCCTGCCCGCGAAGACCTACCGCGCCCCGACGGATGAAGAACGCGCCGGCCTCGAAATCCTCGCGACCGCGCTCGATGCGGCCGAGACCACCGACAGCGACACGCTGCAGAATCTCAGCTTCGAAATCGGCAAGACCAATGGTTTCGCCGACAAGCTGCGCGACTGGTTCAAGGCGTTCTACGAGGTCGTGCTGGGCGAAACGCAAGGCCCGCGCTTCGGCTCGTTCGCCGCGCTCTTCGGCCCCAAGAAGACCGCCGCCCTCATCCGCGAAGCGCTGAGCGGCGCGTTCCTGAAGGCGGCCTGAGGCCTACTGCTTCACCCAGACGATGCGATGCATCGACTCGATCTCGTCGGTGTCGAGCGTCCGCGGCGGATAGGCGGGGTTGAGCGAGTGCAGTTCGACCTTCTTGCCCGACTTCTTGGCAAGGATCTTCGCCAGCACTTCGCCGCTGCGCGTCCGCACCACGACGCGGTCGCCCTTGCGCACCTGGGCGTGCGGCGAGAGCACCAGGATGTCGCCCGCGCGATAGAGCGGCATCATGGATTCGCCCGACACTTCCAGCGCATAGGCGCCGTCTTCGTCGATCGTCGGCAGCTTGATCTGGTCCCAGCCGGTGCCCGCCGGCAGGCCCGCATCGTCGAAATAGCCTTGGCCGCCCGCCTTCGCGAGACCGATCAGCGGCACGGCGCGCGTCTGCGCCGCCTGCTTGGCCTTCGGCACGATCAGCGAGACGAATTCCTCCAGGCTCGCGCCCGTCGCCGCCAGCACTTTCGAGACGCTTTCCGTCGACGGCCAGCGCTTCTTGCCGTCGTCGGCGATCCGCTTGGAGGGGTTGAACGTTGTCGCATCGAGGCCCGATTTGCGGGCGAGCCCCGACGGCGACATGCCATAACGCCCCGCGAGGGCGTCGATGGCGGTCCAAATCTGCTTGTGCGACAGCATGGCCGGTCTTATTGGACAGAGGAATGTTGCTGGGAAAATAGGCCTAAAAGGGGGTTGAGATCAACCCTTTTCGTGGCGGGGGCGTTTAATTTCGAAATGGCTGAAAAAATCTACAAGATCCTCGACGCTGCGGCCTGGGCCGACGCGAAGCGGGCAGGGGTGTTCGCCGGCGCGCCGGTCGATCTGAAGGACGGCTATATCCATTTCTCCACCGCCGCCCAGCTCCGCGAAACCGCGGCGCGACACTTCGCCGGTGTCACAAATCTCGTGCTCGTCGCGTTCGACGCCGAGGCGCTGGGGCCGCAGCTCAAATGGGAACCCTCGCGCGGCGGCGCGCTGTTTCCCCATCTCTACGCGCCGCTCGACCCCGCGCGCGCCGTCGCCGAAGACGCATTGCCGCTCGACCCTGACGGCGCGCATCAGTTTCCTGCGAGCCTTCCATGAGCCTCGGCTATCGCTTGTTGCGTCCGGCGCTCTTCGCGCTCGATCCTGAGCGCGTGCATGGGCTCACCATCCGCGCGCTGAAATGGGGCCTCGCCGGCGGACCGGGGCCGATCACCGCGCCGCGTCTCGCGCAGCGTCTCTTCGGTCTCGATTTCCCAAACCCCGTCGGCCTCGCCGCCGGCTTCGACAAGAATGCCGACGTGCCCGACGCGGTTCTCCGCCTCGGCTTCGGCTTCGCGGAATGCGGCACGGTTACGCCGCTGCCGCAATCCGGCAATCCGCGCCCGCGCATCTTCCGCCTGACGCGCGACCGCGCCGTCATCAACCGCCTCGGCTTCAACAATCGCGGCCACGCCGCCGCGCTCGCGCGGCTCGAAAAACGCAAGGGGCGCAGCGGCACGGTCGGCATCAATCTCGGCGCCAACAAGGACGCCGCCGATCGCACGGCCGACTATGTCGCGGGCTACGAGCGCCTCGCCGCGCTCGCCTCCTACGTCACGATCAACATCTCCTCGCCCAACACGCCGGGCCTGCGCGGCCTGCAGAATCCGGACGAGCTCGCCGAACTCCTCGGCCGCGTCACCGAGGCGCGCCGCACCACCGGCATCGCCCGCCCGATCTTCCTCAAGATCGCGCCCGATCTCTACGCCGAAGCCATCGCTGCCATCGTCGAGGCCTGCATCGCCCATGGGCTCGACGCGCTCATCGTCTCCAATACGACGATCGCGCGCCCCGAAAGTCTCCGCAGCCGCCACGCGAAGCAGACCGGCGGCCTCTCCGGCGCGCCGCTCTTTGCCCCATCCAACCGCGCGCTCGCCGCCGCCTTCGTCGCCGCGCGCGGGCGCCTGCCGCTGATCGGCGCGGGCGGCGTCGCCAGCGCCGACGATGCCTATGTGAAGATCGCCGCCGGCGCGCGCTTGGTGCAGCTCTACAGCGCCATGGTCTATGAAGGCCCCGATCTCGCCGCCCGCATCGCCCGCGGCCTGAACGAGCGCCTCGTGCGCGAGAACCTCACGCTCGAAACCCTCTGCGGCCGCGACGCCGGCCACTGGACGTAAGATCGATCCATCTCTCTCTGTCTCTCTCCATACCTATCCGTCATGGCCGGGCTTGACCCGGCCATCCAGTGGCGCCGGGCTGGATGGCCGCCTCAAGGGCGGCCATGACGATGAAGGTGGGAATGAGAGGGTTGGCGATCCCCAATTGTCGCGAGGCCGGGACGCCTACTTCTCCGCCGGCAGCAGGAAGTGCCCGTGCAGCGCGGCGATCGGCCGGTCGTGTTCTTCCTGCCAGGCCTCGGCATGGACGTTCACGACGCGCCGCCCCTGCTTCGTGATCACCGCGCGGCCATAGGTGTCGACCGCCCGGCCCGAGCGCAGATAGTCGATATTGATGTCCACGGGCTTGGGCATCTCGGCCGCGCCGACCTCGAAGATCACCTGCATCATCGCGGTGGTTTCCAGGAAGCCGCCGACCACCCCGCCATGCAGCGCCTGCAGCCCGACATTGCCCACCAGATGAGGCTGGAACTTCAGCACGGTCGTCACCTCCGTGCCTTTGCGGTCCACGGTGATGCCCAGATAGCACGCATACGGAATCGCCGCGATCAACTGCGCCAGGTCGGGTTTGACGCCGGCGGCTGCGGCGCTACGCAAAATCTCTGATGGTGTCATCGCCTACCGGGTACGTCTCCAGGCCATACTGCCGTCAGGGCCTAGCACGGTATTCATGTCGGCGAAATTCATCTGGATCGCCGAACAGGCGCTGTTCCGGCTCCGGTCGGAAATATTGTAGGCGACATAGATCGAGCTGCTGCCCGTCATCTCGGCCGCGAACACGCCATAGCCGGAATAGTCGTTGCAGCCGCGCTGCGAACACACGCGGTTCTGATAGGTGAAGCCGCCATTCGCCTCGTAATTGTAATAGAGATAGCTGACCTGGCCCGTGCCCGGCGACCCGGTCTCGTTATACCAAGTCCCGACCAGCACCTGGACCGCCTGCGGATTGGAATTGGCGAGCCGCTGCTGCCAGTCCCGGGTCTGTGCGGCATCCACCTGCTTGGTCTTCTGGTTGAGGCAGACCTGCCCCGCCGCCTGTCCGGCGTCAGCCGCGGGGACGCAGGTCAGGATCAGCGCCGCTACTGCGGCGCTCTGGAAATGCTTGTTCATCTTGGCCTCTCAGTTGACGGGTTTGCGGACCGTATTGGTGCCCAGCATGAAGGCGCCGGCGACGGCGGCGATCGGGTCGGCGCGATCGGTGTGATAGGCGACGCCGCGCACGAAGGCGATCGACGAGGTCGCGCGATAGCATTCGACGAAGGCGTAGATGTCCTCGCCCGCCACCGCCGGCTTCATGTAGTCGATGCGCAGATCCAGCGTCGCGATTCCGCCCAGCGATTGCAGCCGCGCCTGCACGGCAAGGCCCGCTGTGTTGTCCAGCAGCGAGGTGATCACCCCGCCATGCACGACGCCGGTATCGGGATTGCCGATCAGGTGCTCGGCATAGGCGATCTTGGCGACCGCGCTGCCGTCGCCGATCTCGACCAGCGTCATGCCCAGCGCATCGGCATGCGGGATCGACCGCAGCATCATATTCACAAAGTCAACCGCTTCATTGCTGGCAGCCGTCATGCTGTGATCCCCTCGCCGGGCGCGGGTGACACGCGCCCAAGGGTCGGCTTTACTCGACCTGCATCAGATTTGGGAGCCTGCGCATGATCGACTTCTATTCCTGGACGACGCCGAACGGCCGCAAGGTTTCGATCATGCTCGAGGAATGCGGCCTCGCCTATACCGTGCATCCCGTGAACATCTCCCTCAACCAGCAGTTCGAACCGAACTTCCTGAAGATCAGCCCCAACAACAAGATCCCGGCGATCGTCGATCGCGAGACCGGCTCCACGATCTTTGAATCGGGCGCGATCCTTGTCTACCTAGCTGAAAAGACGGGTCGCTATCTCGCGAAATCCGGGGATGCCCGCTGGAAGGCCATGGAATGGCTGATGTGGCAGATGGCGGGCCTCGGCCCGATGGCCGGCCAGCTCAACCATTTCGCGGTCTTCGCGAAGGAGAAGATTCCCTACGCTATCGACCGCTACTCCAACGAATATGCCCGCCTCATGAACGTGCTGGAGAAGCGCCTCGTCGAGGCCGAATATCTCGCGGGCGACGAGTACACGATCGCCGACATCGCGGCCTATCCCTGGGTCGCCGCGACGCTTCCGGTGGTGACCAAGAACTTCAAGGGCCTCGTGAAGCATCACGAGCATATCGACAAGTGGTTGAAGCATATCGGCGAGCGTCCCGCCGTGCAGCGCGGCATGAACGTGCCGCCCAGCAATTGATACGAAGCGGCTGACGCGTGTCCTCCTGGATCTGGATTGCTGCAACCGTCGCGGTGCTGTGCGTGGCGGCGGTACTGCTCGGCGCCTGTCAGCGCGGCTATGACAATCCCATCGTGCTCGGCACGATCGCGGTCGCCGATGCCGTCAGCGGCGAAGGCCCCAGTGAAGCCGACCAGCGCCAATGGAACGCCGATGCGCAGAAAGCCGTCGCTGATCTCACCGCCTTATGCGCCGGCATCGAAACCGGTTATCGCGACACGGCCGCACTGAAGACGAACGCGGCGCGGGCCGAAGCGCTCGGCCTCTCCGTCGGCCATGACATCATGGATGCCCGCAAGAAGGCCTGCGTCGCCTTCCACGCCGAGGCCGCCGGACATTTCGATACCGCCTACCGCCTCTTCTTCGGCGCGGCGATCGACTCCGCCTATGACCGCAAATGGGCCGCCGAGCATCACACCCCGCCCAAGGTTCTCCCCGACGTCCTGCACTACGCCGTGCTCGACGCCATCATCCGCCTCCGCACCGCCGGCCACGCGATCGAGATCTACCATGTCGGCTCCGAGATGGTGACCACCTACACCTGCGCCCGCCTCCGCCGCGAAGCCCCCGGCATCGCGACCTGCCGCTAGCCACCCCAATTGCACCCCCGTTTCATCGTAAGCCATTGTTATAAAACAATAAATAGAACCGAAACCGGAATCCAGAACCATCGCACGGTTTTCCGTCCTTTCCCGTGTGAAATCAGATTGAACCGTGCCTTGCTCCGCCGTGACGCTGGCGTCATGGTCGTGCCATCACGACATTGACGGACCCATGAAATGACCGCTCTGCCCAAGTCCTGCATCATCGGTGCCGGCTGTTCCGGCTTCACGACGGCCAAGGCGCTTCAGGATCGTGGCCTGCCGTTCGATCTGTTCGAGGCGACCGGCGCGATCGGCGGCACCTGGAACTACAACAATCCCGGCAGCGCCTCGGCCTGCTACCAGTCGCTGCACATCGACACCTCGAAGACGCGGATGCAGTTCGCGGACTATCCGATCCCGGACAGTTTTCCGGACTACCCGCACCACGCGCAGATTCTTCAGTACTTCAACGACTACGTCGATCACTTCAAACTGCGCGAGAAGATCACCTTCAACACCCGCGTCGAACGCGCCGCGCGCCGCGCCGACGGCGTCTGGGAAGTGACGCTCTCGACCGGCGAAACCCGCCTCTACGATGCGCTCTTCGTGTGTAACGGCCACCACTGGGACCCCAACACGCCCAGCTTCCCCGGTACGTTCGACGGCATCGAGATCCACAGCCACGCCTATCGGACGCCCTTCGAGCCGTACAATCTCGTCGGCAAGAACGTGCTGGTCGTCGGCATGGGCAACAGCGCGATGGATATCGCGAGCGAACTCGCCCAGAAGCCGATCGCGAAAAAGCTGATGGTCGCGGCGCGCCGCGGCGTGTGGATCTTTCCCAAATACATCAACGGCCATCCCCCCGATAAGGGCGCCGCGCCCTCGTGGATGCCGCAATGGCTGATGCGCATCATCATGAAGCGCATGGTCATCAAGGCGGTCGGCCATATGAAGAATTACGGCCTGCCCGAACCCGCCCATCACCCGGCCGACGCACACCCGTCCGTCTCCGGCGAGTTCCTCACCCGCGCCGGCTGCGGCGACGTGACGATCAAGCCGAACATCGCGGAGAAGGCCGGCAAGCAGGTCAAGTTCACTGACGGCTCGGTGGAGGATGTCGACGCCATCATCTACGCCACCGGCTACAACATCACCTTCCCGTTCCTCAGCCAGGACACGGCGCCGGTCGTCGACAACCATATCGGCCTCTTCAAGCGCATCTGGCGCCCCGGCATTCCCAACCTCTTCTTCATGGCGCTCGCCCAGCCGCTGCCCACCCTCGTCAATCTCGCCGAACGCCAGGCGAAGTGGCTCGCGGGCTTCCTGCTCGGCGAATACGCGCTGCCCTCCGTCGAGGAGATGGAAAAGGTCATCGTCTCTGACGAGGAGGCCGCGATGGGCCGCTACTACAAGTCGCGCCGCCACACGATGCAGATCAATTTCGACAAGTACTGCGCCGATACCGAGATGGAGCGCCAGCGGGGACGCGCGCGCGCCGTCGCGGCAGGCTATGGTAAGGACAAGCTGCCGATTCCGGCGCTGGCCGAAGCGGGGCCTGGCATCGAGGCGCGAGCTGCGTGAGTTTGGTCTGAGGGGGCCGGCGTGACGTTGAGGGGGATCTGCGCGGCGCTGCTTACCGCCGCGCTTGCGGCCTGTTCCGGCCCGCCGCCGCCGGATATTCCGGTCGGCCCGCTCGGCCTGCCGATCGATGTCGACGGCGACCAGATCACGTCCTTCCTCTGCGGCAACGAGAAGCACTTCACCCTCGGCTATCTCGACTGGGGCATCCTCTTCTCCACCGGCGTCGGCGGCGTCATCCCGATGCGGATCTCCGGCTCCACCTCGGGCGTGCGCTATGATGGCGGAAATTTCACGGTCGTGACGATGGCGAACCGCGCGATCGTCTACTACAACGGCCAGCCCGTGATGCAGGATTGTGTCGCGATCATGCAGTAAAGGTCGCGCATGTTGTCCCTGGTTCTTCTGGCCGCCGTTTCCGCTACCCCCGCGGCCGGCGACCCCACCTGGGAGACCTATGTCTGCGAAAGCGGCCCGACCATCCGCCTCGCGCTCCTCGGCGACCGCCCCGCCAGCGCCGGCTATCTCGACCTCGGCACCGGCATCATCACGCTGGAGCCCCACAAGGGCGAGCCGCCGGCCGTCCTGCGCGGCCAGGGCTATATGGTGCGCCCCTTCAACTGGACCGACATCCTCTACGCCCCGCCGGGCCGCGAGAAATCCGCCTATCAGTGCCAGGTCCAGGGCGCCGCTGACCGCGCCGGCCGGCCGGGCGTCGAATGAGCGCCGGTCTTGAGCGCCTGTCACGCGCGCGCTAGGACCCGGCCATGGCATCTCCGTTCCAGATCGTCCCGCTGCCCGAACAGGGTTTCTTCGGCCGCCTTTTCGGGCGCGCCAACAGCGAAGCCCTGATCGCCGAAGTCGAGACCCTGCTGGCCCAGGCGGACGACTGGGCGACTGTCCCGCGCGATGCCGTCGCCGCGCTCGAAGCCAAATACGGCGGCACGCTCGCCGGCGACGCCCGCAATGAAGCGGTTCTTCTGTTCTGCCGCGCCGCCGACAACCTCACCCCGCAACAGATGGTCGAAGGCGGCGCCGACCGCCTGCGCAGCCTCGGCGCTGCGCTCGGCATCGCCGCCGACACCGAGACCATCGTCCAGGGCCGCGCCCGCCGTGCCCTCGGCGAAGCCGCGCAGATCCTGATCGCCGACGACGAATTGTCCGACGCCGACCGTGCCGCCTTCACCGCCGCAGCCGAAGCCTGCGGCGTCGCGCCCGATGCCGTCGCCGCCATTCTCGCCGACGCCGTCACCGCGCGTATGAAGGACGAGATCGCCGCCTCCCTCGCCGACGGCAAGCTGACCGCCGACGAGGAGGCCAAGATCGAACAGCTCGGCCACGCCCTCAGCGCCCGGCTCGAGATCGACGCCCCCACCCAGGACGCCCTCATCCGCGCCCGCCGCCTCTGGCAGGTCGAGGACGGCCCGCTTGAGGCGGTCGCCTCGCCGATCGACCTGCCCAAGACCGAAACCTGCCTCTTCGCCGGTTATGGCCAGGCGCAGGAACCGCGCAGCCGCGGCTCCAAGCACTTCACGCACAGCTACGGCGCCGGCGACATCGTGCTGACCAGCAAGCGCCTCATCTTCAACGGCGGCGTGAAGAACTTCGCCATCCGCCTCAACACGATCGTCGACTACGACATCTTCGACGACGGCGTCGAAGTGCGCCGTGCCACCGGCAAGCCGCTGACCTTCGCGCTCAACGCCAAGGACGACTGGTTCGCCCGACTGTTCGTGCGCGCCCGCCGCGATGCCGCGGCCTGACCCCTCTTTTCGGGGGTCTTGGCGGGCATCGCCGAATGCCGTCCAATTGAGCTTCAGGGGACAAGGATCAGCGGCATGAGTCTCGGCAGCGAACATCCCAAGGCTTTCTTCGCCCGCGTCGCGGCGGAGGTCGGGCGCCTCGACATGCGGCTGATCGTCCTCAATCACAGCCTGCCTGACCTGCCCGATCTGCTGGATGCCGCGAACGCCATCGCGCCGATCTCGCTCTTCATCCCGGTGCCCTATTCGATCAATGCCGAAGTCCTGCCGCGCATCGAACAGAAGTTCCGCGTCGCCAAGCCGAAGATGGAAGAACTGCTCGATCACGAGGCGTTGGCCTCGGTCGTGCGGCCCTACCTCCAGGAAGGCCGCACCGCGATCCTCGAAGTCGGCGGCTATTTCGCGCCGGCGATGCCGCGCCTCAAATCCGAATTCGGCGAACGCATCCTCGGCTTCGTGGAAGACACCGAAGCCGGCCACCGCCGCTATGTCCGCGCCGAGCCGCTGGTCTATCCGACGCTGTCCGTTGCGCGCAGTCCGGTGAAGCAGCAGGAGGATTCGCTCGTCGGTCCCGCCTGCACCTTCTCGGCCGAGCGCCTGCTGAAGTCGCGCGGCATGTACATGCATGCTCGCCGCTGCCTGGTGATCGGCTACGGCAAGGTCGGCCGCGGCGCGGCGCAGTCGCTGGCAGGCCGGCACAATTCCGTGACGGTCTACGATCTCAACCCGATCAAGCGCACCGTCGCGATGGGCGACGGCTTCCGCATCCCCGAACGCGAGCAGGCGTTGGCGCAGGCCGATCTCATCTTCGGCTGCACCGGCGCAACCAGCCTCGGCGCCGCCGATTTCCCGCTCCTGAAACACGGCGCCATCCTCGTTTCGTGCAGCTCCAAGCGGCACGAGTTTGACCTTGCAGCCCTCAATCGCGACTACGCACGCACCGAAATCGCACCCAACATCGACCGCTTCGACCGCGGCGACCAGACGCTCTATCTCCTCGCCGGCGGCGCCCCCGTGAACTTCCTCGACGGCGGCGTCGGCGGCCCCGCGCTGCCGCTGGTGCAAGCCGAGATCCTCATGGCAACGGCGGAACTCCTGAACACGCCGCGCGACCGCACGACCATCGCCGAGATCGGCGAGGAGCGCCGCAAGCGCCTCGCGGACATCTGGATCGACACGTTCTGCGATCCGCGTTCGGGCTCGTATCGCGCATGAGCCTCATCTCGCCCGCCCGCCGCGCCTTCTTCGCCGATGTCGCCGGATGGGTGGGGCGTCAGGCGGATGCCTCCATCGTCATCACCCATCTCCTACCCCAGCGCGGCGAGTTCCTGGACGCCCTCAACCAGGTGGCGCCGATCGCCGCCGTCATCCCGATCCCCTATTCGGTCCACGCTGAAACGCTGGAGCTGATCCGCAAATCCTATCCGGTCGCGCAGCCCACGCTGGAGACCATGCTCGATCCCCAGGCGATGACGGACCTGATCGAACCCTATCTCGGCAAAGGCCGCACCGCGCTGATCGAGATCGGCGGCTATTTCGCCCCGGCGCTGCCGCTGCTGAAGGCGAAGTATGGCGATCGCATCCTCGGCTGCCTCGAAGACACCGAAGCCGGCCATCGCCGCTACGACGCCGCCGCGCCGCTGCTCTATCCCTGCGTCTCCGTGGCGCGCAGCAAGCTGAAACAGGCGGAAGACACGCTGGTCGGCCCCTCCTGCGTCTTCTCGGCGGAGCGTCTGCTGAAGGGGCAGGGGCTCTATCTTCACGCCCGCCGTGCCCTGGTGCTCGGCTACGGCAAGGTCGGCCGCGGCGCTGCCCGCGCGCTCGACGGCCGCGACGCGCCCGCCAGCGTCTACGACACCAACCCCGTGCAGCGCGCCCTCGCCATGAGCGAAGGCTTCCCCATTCCCGAACGCGAGCACGCCCTCGCCAATGCCGACATCGTCTTCGGTTGCACCGGCACGACCAGTGTCGGCGCCGCGGAACTGGCGCATCTCAAATCCGGCGCGATCCTCGTCTCCTGCAGCTCCAAGCGCGTCGAGTTCGATGTCGTCACGCTCGACCGCGACTACGCCAAGACCAACATCGCCCCGCATGTCGACGCCTACACCAAGGGCGACCAGACCCTCTATCTGCTCGGCAACGGCGCGCCGCTGAACTTCCTCGACGGCGGCATCGGCGGCCCCGCACTCTCACTGGTCCAGGCCGAGATCATGGCCGCCGTGAAAACCCTCGCCACGGCCACCCCCGGCGGCGGCGTCATCGAAGTCGACGCCCCCTCCAAACAACACCTCGCCGCTTTATGGTGCCGCGCCTTCTCCGACCCAGTGACGGGCGCGTACCGGATGTAGCTACAGCGACCGCGCGATCAGCACCTTCATGATCTCGTTCGTGCCGCCGTAGATCTTCTGCACGCGCGCATCGCGATACATCTGCGCGATCGGATACTCGTTCATGTAGCCGTAGCCGCCATGCAGCTGCAGGCATTCGTCGATGATCTTCACCTGCTCGTCGGTGACCCACAGCTTCGCCATCGAGGCCGTGTAGGCATCCAGCTTCTTCTCCAGCAGCTGCCCGACCGCCCAGTTGCAGAAGACGCGCGCGACCGTCGCCTTGGCCTTGGCGTCGGCCAGCACGAACTGCGTGTTCTGGAAGTCCATCACCGCCTTGCCGAATGCCTTGCGCTCGCGCGTGTATTTGACGGTCTCCTCGATCGCCCGCTCGATCATCGCGATGCCCTGCAGCGCGATCTGCAGGCGCTCGGACGGCAGCTGCTCCATCAGCGCGATGAAGCCGCGGCCCTCGCCGTCGCCGAGCAGGTTGTTGGCCGGCACCCGCACGTCCTCGAAGAACAGCTCCGACGTGTCCTGCGCATGCAGGCCGATCTTGTCGAGCTTGCGACCGCGGCGGAAGCCGTCGACCTCGTCGGTCTCGACGATCATCAGCGAGGTGCCCTTGGCGCCGCCCTTGGGATCGGTCTTCGACACGACGATGATGAGATTGGCCGTCGCGCCGTTGGTGATGAACGTCTTCGACCCGTTGATGACGTAGCCGTTGCCGTCCTTCACCGCCGTCGTCTTGATGTTCTGGAGATCCGAGCCGGTGCCGGGCTCCGTCATCGCGATCGCGCCGACCAGATCGCCGGTCGCCATGCGCGGCAGCCAGCGCTTGCGCTGCTCGTCCGTGCCGTAGTGGTAGATATAGGGCGCGACGATCGCATTGTGCAGCGAGGCGCCGAAGCCGGTGACGCCCTTCTTGCCGAACACGTCGATCAGCACCGCCTCATGCGCGAACGTGCCGCCGCCGCCGCCGAACTCCTCGGGCATCGAGGGGCAGAGCAGCCCGGCCTCACCCGCCTTGCGCCACACCTCGCGCGGCACGATATGGGCCGCTTCCCATTCGGCGGCATGCGGCACCAGCTCCTTATCGGTGAACTTGGCGACCGCATCCTCGAAAATGAGAAGGTCTTCGGTCATCCAGTCGGGCTTGGCGACGGCGTGGCTCATGGGCGGGTCCTCAAGGCGGTTGTGTCTGTCGGCGCGAGCATGTCTGCGCGCGCGGGCGGGTTCAAGGGCAGGATCAGGGCGGCGGTGGCAGGCTCTCGACCAGCCGGACGAGACCCTCGCTATAGTGCCCGGTCAGGTCGCGCCAATAGGAATTGTCCTCGTCGAACTTGTCGCGCTGCCCCGGCGCAAAGCTGTCTGCCGTATAGCGCAGCATATCGATCGGCGGCCCGACTGCGACATTGCTGCGCATCGTCGCGTCGAAGGACAGCAGCGCAAGCTTGGCGGTCTCGTCCAGCGTCGTGGCGCGCGCGAGCGCGCGGTCCAGAATGGGCTTGCCGTATTTGGTCTCGCCCAGCTGGAAGAACTGGGCGCGTTCCGAGGCCTCGACGAAATTGCCCTCGGGGAAGATGCGGAAGAGGCGGTGCGCCTCACCCTTGATCTGGCCCGAGACCAGAAAGGACGCGCTGGCCTCCTCGACATAGGGCGTGCTGCGCGAGGTCGCGACGCGCAGCGTGTCGCCGACGAGTTCGGCCGCGTCGAAAAGGGTCCGCACGTTGAAGAGGGTGCGGATATCCGGGTCGGGCGGCGCATCCAGACCCTGACGCAGCGTCGTGATGACCGCCTGTGTCGTCGCGAGATTGCCGGCGCCCAGGATCGCGATCAGCCGCTCGCCGGGCTGGGTGAACAGGGTCAGCTTCTCGACCACCGTGATTTGGTCCACCCCCGCATTGGACCGCGAGTCCGAGGCGAGCACGAGGCCGGCGGGCAGGATGATGCCGAGGCAATAGGTCATGGCGGGATACTCATGAGACGCCCGTGGTCTTTAGCGAAGAACGCTGGGCCGTGCGAGGCGCTTGGACGCCGGGGCGGCGTCAGCGTTCCGGCCGCTCCAGCCAGTCCATCAGCGCGATCATCAGCGCGCCGCTGAGCGACCAGGTGACGATCATGTAGAACGGCACACCGAAGAGGCCGCCGTCCCAAAACCCCGTCGCGGCCTGGTCGAAACGCCAGATCTTGCCGACGCCGACAAGCCACGCCTCGGCGCCCCAGCCCGCGAGGCCGTAGAGCACGATCAGCACCCGGCGCCGGGCCGCGTGCAGCCAGAGCGTCGCAACGAGGCAAAGCGTCAGCCCGGCAAGCGCCAGCCACGGCGTCTGATGCAGTGCCAACATCAAGGTCAGCATCGAACTGTTGAGCGCAAGCTGGATGCCAACCACGCCTTTCGGCGTTCCCGGCCGGTACCATTCGCCTATCCGGCGCCAGCTGAGGGGAGCGGCGTGCATGACCATACTACGCGCGCACATGCCCGCCGGATGTGGCGAGGCTTCATGAGATGGACCTCAAAAGAAAGGGCGGCGCGCAATGCGGCCGCCCCATCCTCAATTGCGAGCCTTATCCCCGAGAAGGCGGCGGTTCGGCTATTTGCCCACCTTGAAGCGCGCGAGTTCGACATGCGCGGCTTCGAAATTGGGGTTCAGGTCCGCGGCGCGCTTGTAGTCGCGATAGGCGGCCTTGAGGTCGCCCAGCTCCTCCGACGCGACGGCGCGGTTATAGAGGCCGCGCTCGAGCGCCGCCCCTTCGATGCCGGGCAGCGCGTCGTCCAGCGCCGCGCGCGCCTCGGCATAACGGCCCAGCATCATCAACGCGCCGGCCTTGTTGACGACCGCAGCTTTCATGGTGGGGGCGAGCTTCAGCGCCATCTCGGCATCGGCGAGCGCCGCGGCGGGCTGTTCGCGCGAGAGCAGGATCACACTGCGATTGGCATAGGTCGCCGCGCGATCGGCCGGGGGCAGGGCGATGTTCTCAAGCGCCGCATCGCAGCTCGCGAGGGCGGTGTGGGCGGGCGAGTCGGTTTCGGCGGCCTGGAAGCAGGCCTGCTCCGAGCCGGAGCCGAGTACCGCGGTGGCGGCGGACGCCGAGCCGCCGAACATGAAAAGACCGCCAACAAGGGCGGTCGCGAGGGCGGCGAGAAGGGAGGTACGGGGGGCACTGGTGGTCATGGAGGACTCCTTGCCATGCGTTGCGGCGCTTGGCGGTTGACCCAAGAGCCGGGCTTTCCGCCTGAGTGAGCCGGTGGGCAGCACAATTGCTGCACCTGCGAAGCAAGAGATAAGGGCGGGCACAACCGGCGTCAATGAACAAAATCAAAAATGTTCACTTATCAATATTTACGTAACGTCAGTTTAGTTGACGTTTAGATACTTTGGACGCCGCACGGCCCTTTTCCGCGACCTTTTCCGCCGTGCCGTGTTTCCTCCTGCGTGGAAAGGGAGCTCGCCATGCAGCAACAGATATCCGTCATTACGCTCGGCATTGCCGATCTCGAGCGCTCAAAGCGCTTCTACAGCGAGGGCTTCGGCTGGACGCCGGTCTTCGAGAACGAGGAGATCGCGTTCTATCAGATGAACGGGCTGATGCTCGGCACTTGGCTGCAGCCCAAGCTCGAGGAAGACATGCAGCGCCCGCTCTCCCGGCCGGGCGCCTTTGAACTGGCGCACAACGTCCCTTCAGCGGCCGAGGTCCAGCCGCTGCTCGAACGCCTCGCCGCGGCGGGCGGACGTATCCTGCGGTCCGCCGAGGCGCCGCCGCATGGCGGGATGCGCGGCCACATCGCCGATCCCGACGATCATGCCTGGGAGATCGCGTGGAACCCGGCATGGAAGATCGACGCAGATGGCCACGTGACCTTCGGCGTGTAGGGCGCTGGACTCGGCGTTCCGCATGGGCCGCAACCGCGCACCCATTCCTCGCTGAACAAAACAGGAGAGCGCTCGTTTTGCAGGGATGACCTATCGAAAGCGCGACTATCCATTGGGCGACATTCGCCGCCATCTCGAAACCGGGCCGATCGTGTTGGTGAGCGCGGCCTACAAGGGCGAAACCGCCATCATGACCATGGGTTGGCACATGGTCATGGAATTCGAGCCGGCCCTGATCGGCTGTTACATGTGGACTGAGAACCACAGCCGCACGCTGGCGCAGACCAGCAAGGAATGTGTCATCAACATACCCACCGTCGATCTCATCGATACCGTCGTGAAGATCGGCAATTCCTCCAGCGCGGAGATCGACAAGTTCGCGGCTTTCGGCCTGACGCCGGTCAAGGCCGCGAAGGTCGGCGCACCGCTGATCAAGGAGTGCTATGCGAATTTCGAATGCCGCCTCTACGACGCGAAGCTGGCGCGCAAATATTCGCTCTTCGTGTGGGAAGTCGTGAAGGCCCATGTTGCGATCTCACCGAAGAACCCGCGGACGATCCACTATCGCGGTCACGGCGAGTTCACGGTCGCGGGCCAGACGATCAGCCGTCGCCGCCTGTTCAAGCCCGAAATGCTCTAGGCCGCGATGAAGCTCGCGACCTTCAACATCAACGGCATCAACACGCGCCTGCCGCTGCTGCTGAAATGGCTTGAGGACAGCCGGCCCGACATCGTGTGCCTTCAGGAACTAAAGACGCCTGGTCTCCGCTTCCCCGCCGGCGCTTTGCGCGATGCTGGTTACGAAGCGGTATGGGCGGGGCAGAAGAGCTGGAACGGTGTCGCGATCCTGTCACGGGGCGCGACGCCGGTGCTGACGCGCGAGCGGCTGCCGGGCGATCCCGGCGACAAGCAGGCGCGCTATATCGAGGCGGCGGTAAAGGGGATCGTGGTCGGCTGCCTCTATCTGCCCAACGGCAACCCACAGCCCGGCCCGACCTTCGATTACAAACAGGCCTGGTTCGCGCGGCTGAACAGACACGCGAAATCCTTGCTCAAGTCAGGCGCGCCCGTCGTGCTGGCGGGCGACTACAATGTCGTGCCCAGCGACGACATCAGCGACATCTATTCGCCTGCATCATGGGCAAAGGACGCGCTGCTCCAGCCTGAACCGCGCGCCGCCTTCCGCCGTCTGTTGGCGCAGGGTTGGACCGATGCCTTGATCGCCAAGGGACCAAAAACGCCGACTTACACATTCTGGACCTACTGGCGGAACCGCTATGCGCAGGACAAGGGCCTGCGCATCGACCACATGCTGGTGAGCCCGTCGCTTGCGCCGCGGCTCAAAAAGGCCGGCGTCGATCGCGACGTGAGGGGCGAGCAGGGCACGAGCGATCACGCGCCGGTCTGGCTCACTTTGAAGCGCTGACCAGCAGCCAGTCGCGCTGGACGCCGTCATAGCCGCCGCCTGAGGACGCCGTGAATTCAAGCACCGTCCATGGTCCCGCGGCCCGATACGCCGCTTCCAGCGAGGCGGCGCTCGGGAAGTTATAGTATCGGCCAAGACTGTCCCGCCCGCCGCCGCTCCCCGCCTTGAAGCTCGCCTGAAACAGCCCGCCTGGGACAAGCGCGGTGTGGACCCGGCGCAGGACGTCGGACAACGCGTCCTCGGGCACATGCAGCAGGCACGCATTGGCCCAGACCGCGTCATACGCCGCGACGTCGTCCAGCTCGTCGAAACGCATCACGCGGACAGGACGGCCAAGGCGCCGTTCCGCCACCTCCGCGAGCCCCGGCGAGCCGTCGGTGGGCGTCACGTCGAACCCGGCGGCGACCATCACCGCCGCGTCCTGCCCGCCGCCGCAGCCAAGCTCGAGAATACGCGCGCCGAGCCCGAGCCGCGTCAGGAACCCGTCAAGCGCCCACGTCCCTTCGGCGGCGCGGCGGGCGGCATAGGGCACGGCCTCCGCGTCGTAGAAGGCGAGCGTCGCGGGATCATGCGCGTCGGTCGTCATCGGCGCGGTGCGCGGCGAGGTGGCGTTCAACGCGGCGGTCGGGGATCAGCCAGACCAGCGCCATGGCGACGTAGCAGGCGATGCCCGCATAAGGATTGACGAAGGCCAGCGCGATTCCCGCGAGATAACCGATCGGTGACAGCTTCCCCTTGAGATCGCTGCCGAGCGCGGCGCGCAGCGGCGAGCCGTCGCTGCCCTGCGCTTTGATGACCACGAGCTGCAGGACGTAATACGCGATCGCCGGCATCAGCAGCGAGACGCCGTAGACCGCAACCGGCATCGTCTCGGCATGGGTCTCGTCCATCCACGCCGTCGTGAAGGGGATCAGCGACAACCAGAAGATGAGATGCATGTTGGCCCACAGCACTGCGCCGTTCACATGCTCGACAAGCTGGAACATGTGGTGGTGGTTGTTCCAGTAGATCGCGATGTAGACGAAGCTGAGCACATAGGAGAGGAAGATCGGAACGACTTCGCCGAGCGCCTCCAGCGTCGCTTCATGCGGCGCTCTCAACTCCAGCACCATGATGGTGAGGGCGATGGCGATGACCGCGTCGGTAAAGGCGAGCAAGCGTTCCTTGGTCATGGCGATGCGGCCTCTCCCCTGTGGCTGCACCCTTGTGCCGCGCCGCTGCGGCGGGCGCAACGAAGACCAAAGTATGCCGGGTGGCTAGCCGCGATAGAGATAGTCGTCCGGCAGTCCCATGCGGCGGCAGGATTGCACGGCCGGCGAGGTGCGCAACACGATGCGATTGGCCGTTCGTGCGGCGAGGCCAACGATACGCCGCTGGACGCCACCGAGCCGCCAGCGCGGGCAGAGCGCAAGCGCGGTCTCCACCTGGTCCGGCAGAATGTCGACTGCCGCCCGGACCAGCATGCGTTGCAAAGGCCGCGCGATCCCGGGCAGTGCCGGCACCTTCATCATGATGTCCAGGAATTCTGTCGCGATGGGCGAGGGCACAAAGCGCCGGGTCATCCGCATCATCAATGCCTCGAATTCAACGACGGATGCGGGCGCACCGACCGCGCCATAGAGAGCGGCGGCAGGTTTCGCCTCGGCATAGAACCGGTCACGCTCGGCAGCGCTCAACGGCTTTGCAAAGCGGTGATAGGCTTCCATGAAGCCATAGCTCGCCGTCGCCTGCACCCAGTCGAGCAGGACCGGGTCCATCGCTTCATAGGCCTCGCCCTCGCTGGTGACACCGCGCACCCGGCCATGCATCCGGGTCACACCGGCAATCATCTTCTCCGCTTGGCTGTGCGGGCCGTAAACGGTGACCATCGCCGCGAGGCCCGTGCGCTTCAGCCGGCCGAGCGGATCGGTACGGAAGGTCGAATTCTGCCAGACGCCATCGCGCACCTTGGGCTCGGCGAATTCCATCAGCACCGCGGTGATGCCGCCGACGAAGAGCGAGATCGGGTTCTTGAAGACCCGCCACGACACCGAATCGGCGGCCGCGAGCGCGGCCTCACCGGCGGGCTGCGTGAAGTCCGTCTTGTACCCGCCGGCGGGTCTCATCGCCTCGTCCATCATGCGATCCGCGCTGCGTGCGATGACGCCGGGGACGGAAATGGTCTTTGCCTCGTCGGCCATGATCGGTTGCTTAGCGGCTCTAACCCTGGGTCAGGCAAGGTCCGTTGTGCTCACGCGTCAGCGGACAATATCGCTCAACGGCGCGCATCCTCCAGCACCAGCCGCGCGCCTTTCTCGGCGATCATGATGGTCGGCGTGTTGGTATTACCTGACGTGATCGTCGGCATGATCGAGGCGTCGATCACGCGCAGGCCCTGCAGCCCGATCACCCGCAACCGCTCATCGACGACGGCCTGGGGATCTGACGCGAGGCCCATCTTCGCGGTGCCGACGGGATGGAATATCGTAGTGCCGATCTGACCGGCCGCGACGGCCAGCGCCGCGTCGCTGTCGTCCACGGCGGGGCCTGGCAGGAACTCCTCGGGCCGAAAGCGTTGCAGCGCCTGTTGTTTCATCAACCGCCGCGTCACGCGGATCGCATCGGCCCCAACGCGCCGGTCTTCCGGCGTCGCCAGATAGTTCGGAGCGATCAGCGGCGCCGCGGCAGGGTCCGCGGAGCGCAACGCGATACGCCCACGCGAGGTCGGCCTCAGATTACAGGCCGAAACCGTGATCGCGGGAAAGCGGTGCAGGGGATCGCCGAACTTGTCGAGCGACAGCGGCTGGACATGGAACTGGATATTGGCGCGCTCGTGATCCGGCGCGGATGTCGTGAAGATACCGAGCTGCGAGGGCGCCATGGTCAGCGGCCCGCTCTGGAACAGCGCGAACTCCAGCCCCATCAGGCCGCGGCGGATCAGCGAATGATACGTCTCGTTCAGCGTCTTGACGCCATGCACTTTGAAGATGGCGCGCTGCTGCAGATGGTCCTGCAGATTGCCGCCGACACCGGGCCGGTCGGCGACCACGGCAATCCCATGCGCGCCAAGCGCTTCCGTTGGGCCGACCCCGGAAAGTTGTAGCAACTGGGTTGAGCCGATCGACCCGGCCGCAAGAATGACCTCGCCCCGCGCACGCGCCTCGAACACCTGGCCGCCCTTGCGATAGCGCACGCCCGTCGCACGCGTGCCGTCGAACGTCACGGCCTCCGCTAGAACGCCGGTCTCCAGCGTCAGATTGGCCCGCTTCAGCGCCGGCTTCAGGAAGGCGCGGGCGGCGGACCAGCGCAGCCCCCGCTTCTGGTTTACATGGAAATAGCCGACGCCCGTATTGTCGCCGGTATTGAAATCGGGCGTCGAAGGGATGCCCATCTCGTTCGCGGCCGCGGCCACCGCATCCAGCACCGCCCAGCGCACGCGCGGCTGCTCGACCCGCCATTCGCCGCTGCTTGCGTGATGCTCGGTCTCGCCGAGGAAGTGATTGTCGAGCTGGCGAAACAGCGGCCGCACATCGTCCCAACCCCAACCCGTCAGCCCCAACTGGCGCCAGTGGTCGTAATCGGCCGCTTGGCCGCGCATCGAGATCATCGCGTTGATCGCGGACGACCCGCCGATCACCTTGCCGCGCGGATATTTCAGCGACCGCCCGCCAAGCCCCGCCTCTTTCTCAGTCTCATACATCCAGTCGGCGCGCGGATTGCCGATGGCAAAGAGATAGCCGACGGGAATGTGGAACCATATCCAGTTGTCGCGCCCGCCGGCCTCCAGCACCAGCACGCGCGTCTTCGGATCGGCCGACAGGCGGTTGGCCAGCACGCAGCCCGCCGAGCCCGCCCCCACGATGATATAGTCGAACGCGCCGCCGTCTTCCGCCACGGATGTCCCTGCCTTGCTGCGCCCGTGACTAGAGCGCCGCGCAGACGTGGTGCAAGTCCCCTTGCAGGACGTCTTTGATGCCGTCTGCTTATGACTTCGCCTGCTGGATCAGCCAGTCCGCCGCGCGCAGGTTGAAAGCGTCGCTCTTCTTGCCCTCGCCGGGATGGCTGAAACTGTCGGCCAGCGTCTTGAACTGCGTGCCGCCATGATCGAGACCGGGCACGACTTCGAATATCGCCGCCCCCGGCCGCTTGGCGTTGACGATGACCGAGGCGAGGCGGTGGTCGTAATCCTCCGACACCCAGTCGAACTCGCCATGCAGCGACAGCAGCTGCCCCTGGAACGCCTGCCACGCCGCAACGACGCCGGCCTTATCGCACTCTTTCTGGAATTTGAGGCTCCGCCCGCCGATCGCGTCGAGCGGGCCGGTCTCGGCCTCGAAGGCGGCGAGCGTCTCCGGCATCTTGGCGGCGATCTCATCCCGCGTCAGCCCGTCGACAAAAGCGGCGGCGAGCACCGTGCGCCAATGGCGCAGCGTCGGTTCCGCGGCCACGGCGTCCACGCCTTCCAGCACGGTGCGGCGGCGGAAGGTTGCGAGCAGATAGTCGTACCACGGCATGACCGCGCCGCCCCAGGTGACGATGCCCTTCAGCGGCACCGCGCGGCTGATCAACGGCGCCTGCACAGCGCCCATCGAAAGGCCGATGGCGAACAGGCGCTGCTTGTCGATGCCAGGAGACGCCGCGAGCGCCTCAGCCGCCTTGCTGTAGGCCTCGATCTCCACATCGAACCCACCGACCGGGCAACGCTCGCCCTCGGAATCGCCGACGCCCGGCTTGTCGATGATGAAGACGGCAAAGCCGGCCTTGGTCAGCAGGCGATACAGCCGCACGTCGGGATGATCGGTCAGCGCGAAGACTTCGGAGGTCGAGCAATTGATGCCGCCCAGCATCAGCACGGCGGGGGTAAGCCCGTTCTTCTTCAGCGCGTCCGATTTGGCGGGCAGCATCATCGTGCGGATGCGCGCGCCCGAGGCGAGCGTGACGGACGACAGCGCCAGCTTCTCGCCGTCCAGCGCGGGCTCCGGTGCCGGCATCACCGTGCCGGCGATGTCGAGTTCGCTCGCGCCGCGCTTCACCTTCAGCGTGACGGGATCGCCGCCCTTGCGGCCCGCCAGGATCGCGCCGATCGCCGGCACGCTAGGCGCGGGCTGGCCGTCGACGCTGATGACCTGATCGTCCTTCTGCGCCGCCGACAGCGAGGGGTTCAGAACCTTGACGATGATCAGCGGACCCTTTTCGGGCTGGCGCAACTCAAGCCCCATGAGCCCGCGCCGCCCCAGATCGTCCGCCGCCGCCAGGCCGCTGAACGCCGCGAGCGCGAGAATGAGAGCCAGACCGAAAGCGCGCATGTGATGTTCCCCTCCAAACCCCGGGGAAGTCTTCACCAGCGCGCCCGCGCTTCACAAGCACAAGCGCGTGAAGTCGCCTATGCCTTCTTCTGCGCCGCGATGCGTTCCTCGCGCAGCTGCGAGCGGCGCACCTTGCCGGCATCGTCGCGCAACGCCTCGTTGGTGAACTCGATCGTGCGGGGCCGCTTGTAGACGACCAGATGCTCGGCGAGATGGGCGAGCAACGCCTCCTCGGTCAGGCCCGGCTTCGCCTGTACGATGGCGTGGACCTTGTTGCCGAGATCCTCGTCGGGTAGGCCGATGACGCAGCTCGACTGGACGAGCGGATGATCATCGATCGCCGCTTCCACCTCGGCCGGGTAGACGTTCGCGCCGCCCACCAGGATCATGTCGGTGCGGCGATCCGCGAGATAGAGATAGCCCTCCGCATCCAGCCAGCCGATATCGCCGATCGACTCCCAGCCGCCCTCCATCGCGCGCGTCTCCGCGCCCAGATAGTGATAGGTCGGCGGCGTGCCCTCGGCGCGGCGCATGAAGACCTCGCCAGTCTCGCCGGGCGGCAGGCGCGTGCCGTCGGGCGCGAAGGCCGCGATCTCGCTGGTCCCGAATACCCGCCCGACCGAGCCGCGATGCTCCAGCCATTCATGGCCGTCCAGCACCGTGCTCGCGACGCCTTCGGTGCCGCCATAGAGCTCCCAGATCACGTCCGGCCCCAGCCAGCCGATCCATGCTTCCTTCAGCCAGGGCGGGCAGGGGGCCGCGAGATGCCACAGCGTCTTCAGCGACGAGACATCGTATTTCGCCTTCACCTCGTCGGGCAGGCGCCAGATGCGGCCCATCATGGTGGGCACGGTGTAGATCCAGGTCGCCTTGAAGCGGTCGATCAGTGCCAGCGTCTTCTCCGCATCGAAGCGCGGCATCAGTACCAGCGTCGCGCCCTCATCCAGCGCCGTGAAGGCCGTGATGAACGGCCCGTTGTGATAAAGCGGCCCCGGCATCAGGGCGATGTCGTCGGCTGAAAGGCGCCAGACGATCGCCATCGCACCGGTCGAAACCGAGGGCGATCCGGCGACGATCAGCTTGGGCCGTCCGGTCGAACCGCCCGAAGTCGGCGCCTTCCAATAGGGCGCGATGATGTCGGGCAAGTCGCTGTCGTCGTCGCTCGCCGCCAGCAGCGCAGCGATGTCGAACGATGGGCGCCCGATATCGAACGGCGCGCCGATGGCGACTGGGCCGTTCGCGAGATCGGCGATCGCCCGCATTTCGCTCTGCGGCAGGCGCGAGGACACCGGCTGCGGGATCGCGCCGATCTTCCACACGGCATAACAGGCCTCGATGAAGCCGAGCCCGTTCGGTAGCGCGATGGTGACGAAATCGCCCTGCTTCACGCCCTTCGCGCTGAGACCCCGGGCGATCCGGTTGGAGCGCTTGTGCAACGCGTCCCAGGTCAGCTGCTCGCCCTCGAACCAGACCGCGACGGTGTTCGGCTTGGCCGCCGCGATGCGCGCCAGCGTGGTGCCCAGCGGCAGCAGTTTTTCGGGATGCGCCGCGATTTCGGCGACCCGGGCCGCCGAACGCGCCATCGCCACTTCCACCGCGCGCGGCGCGTTTCCTGAATGCGTCATATCCGTCCCGTACTTTCTTGTCTGTTGGGACGGAGATTAATGCGCGCTTGTCCCCTGCGCCACCGCCGCACGCCGCCAGGGCCAGTTGATCACCCCAGCGGAATAGAGCGCCCACCAGATGAGCACCGGCTGCATCGGCAGGCGCGGCACATGATACCAGAGCATCCCGTAACGCTGCGCCTCGACAATATCGAGCCAGGCATGGCGCAGATTGGCGGGAAAGACGCAGACCGCATAGGCCGCCAGCATCACGCCCGCCCACCAGCGGAAACGCCGGGTCAGCAGGCCCGCCGCGCCGAACAGCTCGGCGATGCCCGTCAGCAGGATCACCTCATGGGGATAGGGCACCCAGGCCGGCATGACCGGCATGAACACGGCGGGGTAGGCGAGATGGACGACCCCCGCGAATGCATAAAACGCCGCCATGATCCAGCGCATGACCGCGCGGTGGCGGCTGTTTGCGGGCTGGGCCGTGGCGGTGTCGCGATGGGTCAGAACGCCTCCATGTCCAGCGCCATCAGCGGGGCGGCGCCGGTCTTGAGCTTCGCGAGGTGGGCGGCCGCGTCGGGCAGCATGCGTTCGATGAAATAGCGGCCGGTGGTCAGCTTGTTGGCATAGAACGCGTCAGCGCCCGCTTTGGCTGCCGCGACCTTCGCCATTTCGGTCCACGAGAAGGCGAGGCCGCAGAGACCGAAGAGATAAAGATAGTCCATCGACCCCGCGCCGGCATTGTCGGGGTTCGACAGGCCGTTATTCATCAGCCAGGTCGTCGCCTCTTCCAGCTGCTTGCGCACCGTGGTCAGCCCGTCGATAAAGGGCTTCACGGTCTCGTCGCCGCCCGCCGCGATCGCGTCGTCGACGATCTTGAACCAGGCGAAGATCGCGCGCCCGCCATTGGAGGCGAGCTTGCGGCCGACGAGGTCCAGCGCCTGGATGCCGTTGGCGCCCTCATAGATCATGGCGATGCGGGCATCCCGCACGAACTGCTCCGCGCCCCATTCGGCGATATAGCCGTGGCCGCCATAGACCTGCTGCGCATCGGTCGCGTTGGCATAGCCCTTGTCGGTCAGATAGCCCTTCAACACGGGGGTGAGGATGCCCATGACGTCCTCGCCCAGCTCGCGCGCCTTGGCGTCGTCCGACTTGTGCGCGAGATCGCCGTGCAGCGAGGTCCACAGCATCAGCGCGCGGGCGCCCTCGTTGAACGCCTTGATGTTCATCAGCACGCGGCGGATGTCGGGATGCACGATGATGGGATCGGCGGGCTTCTCGGGGAATTTCGGCCCGGTCAGCGAACGGCCTTGCAGGCGATCCTTCGCGTAATTGACCGCGTTCTGGTAGGCGACCTCGCTCTGGCTGAGGCCCTGGATCGCGACGCCGAGCCGCGCTTCGTTCATCATCGTGAACATGGCGCGCATGCCCTTGTGCGCTTCGCCGATCAGAAAGCCCGTCGCGCCGTCATAGTTGAGGACACAGGTCGCGTTGCCGTGAATCCCCATCTTGTGCTCGATCGAACCGCACGAGACGCCGTTGCGCGCGCCAAGGCTGCCGTCCTTCTCCACCATGAATTTCGGCACTATGAACAGCGAGACGCCCTTGATCCCCGCGGGCGTGTCGGGTCCGGAAATCTTGGCCAGCACCAGGTGGATGATGTTCTCCGACATGTCGTGTTCGCCGGCGGAGATGAAGATCTTGGTGCCCGAGATCTTGTAGCTGCCGTCCGCCTGCGGCTCGGCGCGCGTGCGCATGAGGCCAAGATCGGTGCCGCAGTTCGGCTCCGTCAGATTCATCGTGCCGGTCCACACGCCCTCGACGATCTTGGGGAGATACGTCTGGCGCTGCTCGTCGGTGCCGTGAACGTGGATCGCCGAATAGGCGCCATGGCTCAGTCCCGGATACATCACGAACGCCATGTTGGCGGCCGAGACGATCTCGCTGAAACATGAACCCAGAACGGCCGGCATGCCCTGGCCGCCGAAGTCGGGATCTGAGGTGAGGGCGCCCCAACCGCCATCGGTGAACAGCTTGTAGGCGTCCTTGAAGCCCTTGGGTGTCGTGACGCTGCCGTCGGGGTGACGCGTGCAGCCTTCCTGGTCGCCCGAGAGGTTGAGGGGCTGCAGCACCTCTTCGGCCAGCTGCGCGGCGCCGTCCAGGATCGCGTCGATCGTATCCGGCGTCGCATCGGCGAAGCCCGCGAGATTCGCGTAGTTCTGGACGTTCAGCACTTCATTCAGGATGAAGCGATAGTCGCGCAGCGGCGCCTTGTAGCTCGGCATAGCGTTTCCCCTTGGGCGCGGCCGTTCGAGGTCCGCGAGTCATCACGATGTCAGCATAGGTCCAGAAACGAAATTGGGCCACGCTTGCGCGCGGCCCGATGGAATTCGCTGGGTTGGAGGCTCAGGTGCCCGTGCGGGGCATCACGCCATAGCCGACCAGGTTCATCGACTTGTCGCGGGCTTCGGCTTCCTCGCCCGCCTTGATGCGCTCGTCCATCCACGCGATCGACTGGCGGAGACCCGCGACCGAGGCGTCGATGTCGATACGCTGCTGTTCCAGCGCCACGATGCGGTCGGAGAACTTCTTGCGGCTGACCTTCAGTTGCGTGATCTGGCCATCGCCGATGTCATAGAGGTCGAGCATCTCGCGGATCTCGGCGAGCGAGAAGCCGACGCGCTTGCCCTGCACGATGAGGCCGAGGCGGGCGCGATCGCGAATCGAAAAAATCCGCGTCTGACCCTGACGGGCCGGCGCGATCATGCCTTCCGATTCATAGAAGCGGATCGCCCGCGGGGTGATGACGTATTCGCGCGCCAACTCGCTGATGGAAAAATTCGTCTTCATACCGCTCCGGCTCCCTACGCCACCATTCGTGCGCAAGACTCTGCGACCTCGCGCGACGGAAGTATAACACCCGTGACGTAAGCGGCAACGTCAAGTTTGCGTTATTTACGCGAAAGTTGACGTAAGCGTAATGTAATTTCGTAGGGCGGTTAATCCACCTCTTTTTGTTGTTCCACCTCGATTTCTTCCACCTTATCGACCGCCACCTCGGGCACCGGCTCTCCAGAGGCCGCCTGCGCGATCTCCTCGCGCGCCGCGGCGGCGTCCGCCAACGGCGTCTCCGCCTCCAGCGGCCGGTTGATGTACTTTTTGCGATAGTGCAGCAGGACCTGCGGGATCATCGCGAGCTCGACCTCAATCTCGTCGAACGCCATGCCGACGAACTGCGTCGCGCGCTGGATCTGCCGCACATTGTGCAGCCGCTCGATGAGCTGGCGCGTGAACCACTTGCCTTCGCAGTCCTTCAGCAGCGCCTCACGCACCTCGTCGCTGAGTTCCGGACCGAGCGTCAGGTGCAGCACGACCTTGGGCGGGATGGAGATGCCGAGCTCGATCTCCGACACCTTGTAGCCGGCGCGTTCGATATAGGGCAGCGCCTCGTTCATGTTGTTGACCAGCGCCTTTACCGCCTCGGTCGAGGCGACCGCGATGGTCTTCGAGGCGCTCTGGGCGATGCCGATCGTCGTGTCGGAAACCGACTTGCCGACCTTGGCGAAGGCGGCGCCGGTCTGCTGGCGCACTTCGTCAAAATGCGAAACCGTGTGCTTCGCCATTTCCGAGGTTTCGTGCGCCCCGTCGCGCGCGACATTGACGGTTTCGCGCGCAATCTCGGAGGTGACATGGCCGACCTTGCTCGCGGCGTCCTTCGTCGCGCTCGCGATCTTCTGCGCGGTCTTCTGCATCCGCGACCACAGGCCGGTCTTCGCCGCCGGCGGCTCGGCGGGATCGGGCGCTTCGCTATCGGGCTCCGCACCGCCGGGCGGCGGAGCGGCCGCCTCCGCTTCGGGGGCCGGTTGTTCGGCACGTGGCTCTTGGGGTTCGTCGGGAATTGTCATGGGGCGACCACACCAGAGCGCGGGCCTCATGAGAAGCCGCCCTTGAAGCCTCTGCGGCCACGCGTCACATTCACCGGCGAGCCGCGAGAAGGAACGCGCCATGTCCGACGCCGCCACCGCCAACCGGGCCAGCCACCCGATCCGCTCCTATGCGGCGTTCTGGCCGTTCTATCTGCAGGAACACCACAAGCCCGAAACCCGCGCCATGCACTATGCCGGCACCGGCCTTGTCTTCATCTCGCTGGCGCTCGGCCTCATTGTCTCGCCCTGGTTTTATATCGGCACGGCGGTCGGCGGGTACGGCTTCGCCTGGGTCAGCCATTTCTTCATCGAGCATAATCGCCCCGCGACCTTCACCTATCCGCTGTGGTCGCTGGTAAGCGATTTCCGCATGGCCGGCCTCTGGGCCGCCGGCCGGCTCCGCCCGCATCTCGTGCGCGCCGGCGTCGCCTGATCTTCACCCCTCTTCATCTTGGTTAATCGCGGGCGTTAACTTTTAACCCGTCATTAACGCCAATTGTCCCAACGTGGCACGGCCGGGAGGGGGATGAGTCCGGACGCGTGTGATTCGGCGCGATCAGGCTCATCGGCTGTCGGAGCGTTTTAACCACTGCTGCCGGGATGACCGGTCGAAGGGCTTCGCATGAGATCGCGCGTTCCGTGGAACGTGTCGGGCATTCCGCCAGAGCTTCGCGATGCGGCACGCCGCGCCGCAGAGCGCGCCGGCGTGCCCCTCGGCGAGTGGCTTGAGGCCATCATCACGGATCGTACCGCCGGACTGGAGCCAGAACGGCCGCCAGCCGAGCAAGGAGCCGCCGACATGAGCGCGGGTTATCAGCGTCGCGACGATACGTCTTATTACAGCCGCGTCCCGGGCAATCGCCCGCGCGACCCGGCCTATGGCTATGCCGATCAGGGCGGCGGCGGGGGCGGTTCGCTCAGCGATCTGCACCGCCGGATCGAGGATGCCGAACGGCGCCAGTTCATGGCGGTCGAGCAGCTCGACAAGGCCGTCGCAGCGGTCGCCGACCGGCTCGAATCGGCCGACCGGCTGAAATCGGCCGCCGACAGCGCGATGCGCGCCGCGGCAGAAGCCTTCGACGCCTCGACCCGTGAACAGACCTCGGCGTTCGAATCGCTCGAGCGCTCGGTCGACGGTATGGTCGCCCGGCTCGAGGAAACCTCCGGCAAGGCCGAAAGCGCCATCGCCGCGGCCCAGGTCCTCCCCGCGGTCCAGACCGCGATCTCCGAACTGAAGGGCCGCATCGACGAAGCCTCGTCGCGCGCCACGACCTCCGGCACCGAACTCGAAAAGGCCTTCGCCGCGATCGCCCAGCGCATGACCGCGCTGGAAGGCTCGCAGGCGACCGCGATCGACTCGACCTTCGCCGACATGAAGCGCCAGTTCGCCGCCGCCGAGGCGCGCGCGCTGGAATCGGCCAACGCCGTCACCTCGTCCTTCGCGGCCCTCTCGGGTCGCCTCAACGGGCTCGACGAACGCCATGGCCTGTTCGGCCAGGAAACCAACCGCTCGCGCGAAACGCTCGCCTCGCTCGAGGCGACCGTCAATCACCTGCGCGGCCAGGCGAGCAATGCCGAGACCCGCGCGCATGAAATCGCGCGCGAACTCTCCACCTCGCTCGCCCAGGTCGCCGAACGTCTCGCGTCGTTCGAAAGCCGCCAGGCGCTTTCCGCCGCCGATCAGGACCGTACCCGCGGCGCCTTCGAGACCTTCGAGCAGTCGCTCGCCTCGCTGAAGGCGCAGGCGGCGCAGTCCGAAACCCGCGCTGGCGAAGCCGCGACCGCGGTCAACGCCTCGCTGTCGGCGATCTCCGAGCGTCTCGCCGGCTTCGAGGAACGCCAGACCTCCGCGGCGCGCGATCTCAAGCGCTCGATCGAGGATGTCACGGCGGCGCATGCGGCCGAGATTAAGGGCCTCACCGAAAAGCTGAGCGACCTCGACGGCCGCCATGCCTCGTCGTCGCGCACCGCCGAGAACGCGCTGGCGCAGGTCAACGGCCGCCAGGACGGCGAGTACCGCGCGCTGGCCGACCGCCTCGGCGCGCTCGAAACCCGCAACGCCGAAACCGCGCGCAATCTCAAGGACACGCTGGTCAAGTTGGTCCAGCGCTGGGAAGAACGCGGCAACGAGCCGGCCCAGGCCGCGCTGGCGCTGAAGGCACACAGCGACGACCTGAAGTCGTTCGGCACGTCGCTCCAGGCCCACTCCAATCTCTTCAAGACCCATGACGATGCGCTGAAGGCGCTCGACGCCCGCACCCGCCAGCAGGACGGGCGCTTCGGCCTCGTCGACGAAGCGCTCCGAGCCGCCGATGCGCGCCTGTCGGACGCCGAGAGCCGTCTCGCCGCCCGCGTCCGTGAAGCCGTCGCGGCGCAGCTCGGCACCTTCGCGCCGAAGGTCGATGCCGTCTCGGCCGAAATGGCCGCCTTCAAGCCGCAGCTCGATGATGTCGGCGCACAGCTCGGCGAGCTGAAACCCCAGCTCGGCGCGATGCTGTCGCAGATCGGCGCCTTCAAGCCGCAGCTCGACGCGGTCAGTGCCGAACTCGGCGGGATGAAGCCCCAGCTTGATGCGCTGAAGACCGAAATCGGTGGCCTGAAGCCCCAGCTCGATGCCGCGAAGGCTGAACTCGGCGGGCTGAAGCCCCAGATCGACGATGTCGGCGCCCAGCTCGGTGAGCTGAAGCCGCAATTCGGCACGCTGCTCGCCGAAGTCGGCAAGTTGAAGCCGCAGATCGAGGATGCCGTCGCCCGCGCCGGCGCTTTCGAGCCGCAGCTCGACGCGCTCGCCGCGGAACTCGGCGGCATCAAGCCGCAGCTTGGTGCGCTCTCTGACTATGCGCGTCGCCTCGAGACGCTCGAACGCCGCAGCCATGAGCCGCAGTCCTTTGCGGGCAAGGGCGATATCGACACGCTGCGCATCGCGGTCACCGATACCTCGACGGGCATGCTGGCCCAGGCCGATCGCCTGGACTCGCTCGCCGCCGAACTCGCCACCGTGCGCAAGGCTGCCGAAGCTGCCGCCGCGTCCGGTGGCCGTGAGACCGCGGGTCCTGAACTCGCATCGGTCCGCGCCCTCGCGGAAGAAGCCGCCAACGGCCAGCACGAACTGCGCCGCCGCCTCGAGGAATTCGTCGCGACACCGCCGCCCGCGCCGGTCGCAACGCCCGATACGGAAACGCTCGGCCGCGTCGCGACCATCGAGCAGAACCTGCAAACGCTGGCCGTCCAGATCGGCCATGCTGAGCGCCGCCAGGGCGAAGCCGCCTCGACGGTCGAGCAGGCGCTGCGCGGGGTCGGCACGCGCGTCGAAGCCGGCGAGAAGCGCCAGCGCGACATGCTGGGCGCGATCCAGGCCCAGCTCGAAACGGCGATGCGCCGCCTCGAAGCGCTGGAGCTCTCGCCCCATGGCCGGGCGGGAATCGACGATGGCTATGTCACCGCCGCCCCGCCGCCGCCGGCTCCCGCCTATGAGCCGGAAGCGCCCAAGGCTGCGCCCGTCGCTTATGTCGAGGACGAGGACGAAGCGCCCTTCGAGGACGAAGACGATTTCGCGCCGCTGACCGCGGAAGAGATCGAGCGCGCGCCCGAAGCGTTCGAACCCGCGCCGCCGCCCGCGGGCGACCATGATCCCGAAGTCGAGGCCGCGATTGCCGAAGTCCTTGGCCGTCCCGACGAGCCGCCGACCCGCCGTACCGACGATTTCCTCGCTGCTGCCCGCCGGGCTGCTCAGGCCGCCGCTGCTGCTGACGCCGATGTCATCTCCGCCAAGGGCAAGGATCGCCTGACGCGCTTCGATGCATCGGAAGGGGAGACCAAGACCAACTGGGTGCGGCTCGCCTTGATGCTCCTGGCGGTCCTCGCGATCACCGCGGCGCTCTATTACTTCCTCGTCTTGAAGAAGCCGGCCGGAACCGAGGCGCCGCCGCCCGTCGGTGCCGAGACCCCGGCCGAGCCTGCCGCGCCCACGGCCGAGCAGCCCTATGAAGAGCTGCCGCCCGCCCCGCCGATCTCGGGCGAGCCGGCCGCCCAGCCCGAAGGCACGCCCCCGGCCGCGACGCCGGAAGCGACGCCTCCGGAAGGCACCGCCCCGGAAGCGACCCCGCCGGCCCCTGAGCCGCCGGCCGCGACGCCCGAGCCGGCGACTCCTGCCGCCGAGCCGGTCGCCGAAGCGACGCCGCCTGCCGAAGCCAAGCCGCAGACCAAGATCGAGAAGCTGACCGCGGATGCCGAAGCCGGCGACCCCCGCGCCCAGTTCGAACTTGGCCTGCGCTATGCCGATGGCGAGGGCGTCAAGAAGAACCCCAAGGAAGCCGCCAAGTGGATGCTCCGTGCCGCCCAGGCCGGTCTGCCCCCGGCGCAGTACCGCATGGGCGTGCTCTACGAGCGCGGCCTCGGCGTGCCGCGCGACATGGGCCAGGCCAAGATCTGGTACGAGCATGCCGCGAACGCCGGTAACCGCAAGGCGATGTACAATCTCGCGGTCCTTCTGGCCGACGGTTCGACCGGCAAGCCCGACTATAAGAACGCCGCCAAGTGGTTCCTCGGCGCCGCCGAACTCGGCCTGAAGGACTCGCAGTTCAACATCGCGATCCTCTACGAGCGCGGCCTCGGCGTCGAAGTGAACTTGGTGGAAGCGTACAAGTGGTACGCCGCCGCTGGTGTCCAGGGCGACACCGACGCCGCCGCCCGCGCCACGGCGCTGGAAGGCCGCATGCCGGAAGCCGACCTCAAGCTCGCGAAACAGGCTGCCGCCGACTTCAAGGCGAAGCCGATGAACGCCGCCGCCAACGACGTTCCGACGCTCGATTAACCGGTGGCGGCCTTTCAGGCTGGAGATATCCGGCGCGCAGTCCTAAAGACGGCGCGCCGGTTTCTTTTTTGCAGGCGCTGTTCCGGAAGGCCGGGCCGCCTGCCCGCGATGTGACATGCAGATCTATCTCCCCATCGCAGAGATGTCGGTCAATGTCTGGCTGATCCTGGCGATGGGCGGGGCCGTCGGCTTCGTCACAGGCATGTTCGGCGTCGGCGGCGGCTTCCTGATGACGCCCTTCCTCATCTTCGCCGGCGTCTCCCCCGCCGTCGCGGTGGCGACCGGGGCCAGCCAGATCGTCGCCTCCTCCGTTTCCGGCGTCGCGACCCAGCTGGGCCGCAAGTCCGTCGACTTCAAGATGGGGCTTGTCCTGGTCGCCGCGGGCGTCCCGGGTTCATTCGTCGGCGTCTATATCCTGTCGCTGCTGAAAGCGACCGGCCAGACCGATCTCGTCATCAAGCTCAGCTACGTCGTCCTGCTCGGCTCGGTCGGCCTGATGATGCTGAGTGAGAGCACCCGCACGCTGCTGAAGGCGCGCAAGAAGGTGGCCGTGCCGGTGCGCGCCTCGCAGCACTATTGGGTCCACGGCCTGCCCTTCAAGATGCGCTTCCGTGTCTCCAAGCTCTACATTTCAGCGCTGCCGCCGCTCGGCCTCGGCTTCATCAGCGGCGTCCTCTCCGGCGTCATGGGCATCGGCGGCGGCTTCATCATGGTGCCCGCCATGATCTACATCCTGCGTATGCCGACGGCGGCAGTGATCGGCACCTCGCTGCTCCAGGTGCTCTGCGTCACCACCTTCACGACCTTCCTGCAGGCCTGGATCAACCACACCGTCGACGTGATCCTGGCGCTGATCCTGATGGTCGGCGGCGTCGTCGGCGTGCAATACGGCGCCCGCGTCGGCGCGCGGCTGCGCTCCGATCAGCTCCGCTTCTTCATCGCCTTGCTGATCGTCGGCATGGCGCTGCGCCTCGGCATCGAACTGGTCGCCGCGCCCGCCGATCTCTTCCTCATTGCGCCACCCGAGGAAGCGCGATGAAGCGCGTCCTCGTTTTCCTCGCACTCCTCTTCACCGCCAGCCTGGCGCGCGGCGAGGACCAACTCGTCGTCGGCCTGACCGAAGACGTTATCCACATCACCTCCAGCTTCACGGGCGCTGAGTTCGTCGTCTACGGCACGATCGAGGCGCCCGATGCTTTCAAGGGCGCTTCCGAACGCGACATCGTCATCGTGGTGCGCGGTCCCAACAAGATCGAGAAGGTGCGCAAGCGCGACCGCGTCGCCGGCATCTGGGTCAATGCCGACGAGGTCGTTTTCGTCGGCGTGCCCAGCTTCTATTTCGTCGCCAGCACCGCGCCGCTCGACCGCATCACCGCGCCCGCCGTGCTGAAGCGCAAGGGCATCGGCCTCGACAACCTCACCTGGGACGGCCCCGACCGGAAGGATGTCGGCGACTTCCGCAAAGCGATGATCCGCAACCGCACCGCATCCCATCTCTACGTCGAAGACATCGGCGCCATTGAGATGAACGGTCCCGCCCTCTTCCAGACCCGCATCCGCATGCCCGCCAACGTTCCCGTCGGCGCCTATCAGGTGGAGGCCTATCTCTTCCGGAACGGGCAGGAGATCAGCGCCTATTCCGCCCCGCTGGTGATCGACAAGCTCGGCATCGAGCGCACGCTCTACGACTTCGCGCACGCCTACGCGCCGTTCTACGGCATCGCGGCGATCCTGATGGGCATCCTGATCGGCCTCAGCGCCTCGTTCATCTTCCGCGAGCGGGAGTAACTAGCGCCGCGCCAGCCGCGTGCTGGAAATCGCGTGGACCTTGTCGTCGCCCAGCATCCACGCGTGGAAGCGGCGGGCGAACAGCTCGCGCAGGGCGGGATCGAAAACATCCAGTCCCCCTGCATAAGCGCCGAAGGCCGGCATCACCAGCCGCTCGCCATCGGTCGCAAAGCAGCGCCGCCGGATCGACCGGCCCTTCACCGTCACCGTCGCCGCGGGATGCAAATGCCCGGCGATCTCGCCGGCCACCGGCCGCTCGCGCGGTTCGTGGCGCAGGACCAGTGGGCCGACGCGGATTTCCTCGGCGACCGCGCCGCCCATGTTCTGGGGCGGGGCAGGGTCGTGATTGCCCAAAATCCAGGTCCAGCGATGGGCCGCCGCGATCAGCCGCTCCAGCCGCATCCGTGCATCCGGCGCGAGACGGCTCTCGGCCTTCTTGTCGTGAAACGTGTCGCCCAGCAGCACGATATGCAGCGGGTTCAAGCGCTTCGCCGCATCCTCCAGCCGCCCCAGCGTCGTCTGCGTGTCATAGGGCGGCAGCATCTGCCCCCGCACCGCATAGGCCGAGCCCTTCTCCAGATGCAGGTCCGCAACGATCAGCATCCGCTCCGCCGCCCAATAGAGCGCGCCGCTGCGATCGGGCGTCAGATGCGCCCCCGCGACAGTCAATGGGTGCTGGATCCCGGCCTCAATCACGCCGCATCGCCTCTTCGATCAGGGTTTCGGCCAGCGTCTCCGACGCGGCCTCGCTCAGCAATTCGTCCTGCGCCGCGCCATAGACCGGCTCCTTGCCGATCTCCAGCAGCACGGGCACCGCCAGCGGCGAGACGCGGTCGAGATCACGCACCACGAGTCGCCCGCGAATCCTGTGCAACAGGTCGCTAAGCCGTTGCAAGTCCAGCAAGCCCGTCAGCGCGTCCTGGCGCGCGGCTTTCAGCAGGATGTGATCGGGCTCGTGCTCCTTCAGCACGTCGTAGATCAGGTCCGACGAGAAGGTGATCGCCCGCCCGGTCTTCTCCTTGCCGGGAAATCGCGTCTCGATCAGCCCGCCGATGATCGCGCAGTTGCGGAATTGGCGCTTCAGCATGATCGATTCCGCCAGCCACTCCTCCAGGTCGTCGCCCAGCAGGTCCGGCGCGAACAGCTTACCCATGTCCAGCTTGGAAAGGTCGCGCAGTCCCCACACCGACAGCGCATATTCGCCGGCGACGAACCCCAGCGGCCGCATCCCCATCCGCTCCAGCCGCCGCGTCAGCAGCATGCCCAGCGTCTGATGCGCCAGCCGCCCGTCGAACGGATAGCAGACGAGGTAATAGCGCGAGCCCCGCGGAAACGTCTCGATCAGCATCGTATCGGCATCAGGCAGGATCGAGCGCCATGCCTGCAGCGCCAGCCACTCCGCCACCTGCGGCGGCAGATCGTCGATCGCTTCCGGGTCGGCGATCATCGCGCGCACCCGCTCCGCCAGATACGTCGTCAGCGGGAATTTACCGCCCTGCCAACTCGGCACCGAGGGCGTATCGGTGCTGCCCAGCGTCACCAGCGCGTCGGTCTCGACGATGGTCTCGAAGCGGAGGATCTGGCCCGCGAACACGAACGTGTCGCCGGGCGTCATCTGCTCAAAGAACCATTCCTCCATCTTGCCGAGCGTGCGCCCCGCGGTGATCGCCTTGCCCTTGAACGAGCGCACCATGCGCACGTTCAGCATCTGCGCTTCGACGATGGTGCCCGCATTCAGGCGGTAACGCTGCGCCACCATGGGATTGGCGACCCGCCACAATCCGTCTGCCGTCTGGCGCAATTTCGCGAACCGCTCATAGGTCCGCAGCGCGTAGCCCCCGGTCGCTACGAAATCGAGCGCCTGGTCGAACGTCTCCCGCGTCAGCAGGCGATAAGGCTCGGCGGTGGTGATCTCCTCGTACAATTCATCCGCATCGAACGGATCGGCGCACGCCATGCCGAGGATGTGCTGCGCCAGCACGTCCAGTCCGCCGATCCGCCGTGTCTCGCCGTCCTGCTTGCCCGCCGCCACCGCCTCTTTCGCCGCGATGCACTCCAGCACTTCGAAACGATTGGAGGGCACCAACATTGCCTTGGAGGATTCATCCAGCCGATGGTTCGCGCGGCCGATCCGCTGCTGCATGCGGGAAACGCCCTTGGGCGCGCCCATCTGCACGACCAGATCGACATCGCCCCAGTCGATCCCGAGATCGAGCGTCGAGGTCGCGACCACCGCGCGCAGCTTGCCCGCCGCCATCGCCGCCTCGACCTTGCGCCGCTGCCCGGCATCCAGCGAGCCGTGATGCAGCGCGATCGGCAGGTTCGCATCGTTCAGCCGCCACATCTCCTGAAAGGTGAACTCGGCCTGGCTGCGCGTGTTGACGAAGATGATCGCCATCCGGGCCTTGGCGATCTCGGCCATAATCTCGGGGATCGCGTGCCGCGTCGTATGCCCCGCCCAAGGGATGCGCGCCTCCGAGTCCAGCACCGAGATATGCGGCCGCGCCCCCGCCAGCCCGGTCACCAGCCGCGCCAGCCGTGGCTCCTCCATCGTCTGTGGCACCAGATAGCGGCGCAGGTGATCGGGATCGGCCACGGTCGCCGACAGCCCCACCCGCCGGTGCTGCGGCGCCAGCCGCGCCAGCCGCGCCAGGTCCAGCGCCAGCAGATCGCCCCGCTTGTTGGCGACCAGCGCATGCAGCTCGTCCAGCACGATCGTGTTCAGATAGCGAAAAAGGTTCTTCGCCTCCTTGCTCGCGAGCAGCAGCGCCAGCTGCTCCGGCGTGGTGAGCAGGATGTCCGGCGGATCGATCTTCTGCCGCTGGCGCTTGTGCGCCGAGGTATCGCCGGTCCGCGTCTCGATGCGGATATCCAGCTTCATCTCCGCAACCGGCATCTCAAGATTGCGCGCAATATCCACCGCCAGCGCCTTCAGCGGCGAGATGTAAAGCGTGTGCACCGATCGCTTCCGATGCGGTGTCCAGGTTTCGGTCGTCAGTGCGTTGCGCCGGGTATCGGGGATGTCTTCCGCCGGTTTCGGCTCGGCCAGGTCGATCAGGCTCGGCAGAAACCCCGCCAGCGTCTTGCCCCCGCCGGTCGGCGCGGTCAGCAGCACATGCTCGCCCGCCTGCGCGGCGTCGATCATCGCCAATTGATGCGCGCGCGGCGCCCAGCCCCGGCTGGCGAACCAGTCGGCGAAACGGGGCGGGATCGGAATCGGGGCGGTCGGGGTTGTCAGTGTGGTCTTCGTCATCTGACTTTCGCGATCACACACCCTATATTGAACAGATGCAGAACGAACAGCTTTTTCCCACCTCGGCGGCGGCCCCATGAAGCCCGAACTGCTCCTCAAGCCGACGCCGGCCGGCCTCTACTGCCCCAGCGGCGACTTCTATATCGATCCCGTCCGGCCCGTGGACCGCGCGGTCGTCACCCATGGCCATTCCGATCACGCCCGCGCCGGCCACGGCGTCGTGCTGGCGACCGAGCCGACCCTCGCCATCATGGCCTCCCGCTATGGCGAGGCCTTCACCGAGCGGCGCCAGGCCGCCGCCTATGGCGAGACCGTCACCATCAACGGCGTCACCATCCGCCTCGTTCCCGCCGGCCATATCCTGGGCAGCGCGCAGGCGGTGGTGGAGAAGGGTGGGGCACGCGTCGTCGTCTCGGGCGACTACAAGCGCCGCCGCGACCCGACCTGTCCGCGCTTCGAGCCGGTCCCCTGCGACATCTTCATCTCCGAAGCGACCTTCGGCCTGCCGGTCTTCCGCCACCCGCCCGATACCGAGGAGATCGCCAAGCTTCTCCTGTCGCTCAAGACCTTCCCCGAACGCTGCCACCTCGTCGGCGCCTATTCGCTCGGCAAGGCCCAACGCGTCATCTGCCTGCTGCGCGAGGCCGGCCATGACGCCCCGATCTACCTCCATGGCGCAATGCAGAAGCTCTGCGACCTCTACACCGCGCACGGCGTGAAGCTGGGCGACCTCCGCCCCGCCGCCGACGCGATGAAGACCCCGCTCACCCGCGAAGTCTTTAAGGGCGCCATCGTCCTTTGCCCGCCGTCGTCGCTGAACGATCTCTGGTCACGCAAGCTGGGCGACGTCGTCACCAGCTTCGCCTCCGGCTGGATGCGTGTCCGTGCCCGCGCTCGCCAGCGCCTCGTCGAACTGCCGCTCATCATCTCCGACCACGCCGACTGGGACGAACTCACCGCCACGATCACCGAAATCAAGCCCGGCGCCCTCTGGGTCACCCACGGCGCCGAGGAAGCCCTCGTCCACTGGTCCAACTCCATCGGCGTCCCCGCCACGGCCCTCAACCTCGTCGGCTACGACGAAGACGGCGAAGGCGAACCGGCCGCCCCGACGCCCACCGAGGCCAGCGCGTGAACCGCTTCGCCGCCCTCCTCGACAGTCTCGCCTACCAGCCCCAGCGCAACGGCAAACTGCGGCTGATCGAACGCTATATGCGCGACACGCCCGATCCCGACCGCGGCATCGCGCTGGCGGCGCTGACCAGCAACCTCTCCTTCAAGCACGCCAAGTCCGCCCTTATCCGCGGCCTCGCCGAGGCGCGCGTCGATCCCGTCCTCTTCAACCTCTCCTACGACTATGTTGGCGACCTCGCCGAAACCGTCGCGCTCATCTGGCCCCAGCGCCCCGGCGCCAACCGTGCCCCTGAGTTGAACGAAGTCGTCGCGGGGCTCGAAGCCGCGTCGAAGACCGAACTTCCCGGCCTCGTCGAAGGCTGGCTCGACGCGCTCGATGCCGACGGGCGCTGGGCGCTCATCAAGCTGATGACCGGAGCGCTGCGCATCGGCGTCTCGGCGCGTCTCGCCAAGACCGCCATCGCCGCCATCGGTCCCGTCGAACCTGACGAGATCGAACTCGTCTGGCCGGGCCTGGAACCTCCGTACACGGAGCTCTTCGCCTGGCTGGAGGGCAGGGGCGAGAAACCCTCCGGCATCGCCCGCGCCCCGTTCCGCCCCGTGATGCTCGCCCACGCGATCGAGGACCGCGACCTCGAAAACCTGAACCCCGCCGACTTCGCCGCCGAATGGAAATGGGACGGCATCCGCGTCCAGGCCGTGCGCGACCACGGTGAAACCCGCCTCTACTCGCGCACCGGCGAGGACATCTCCGCCGCCTTCCCTGATGTCGTGGACCTCCTGACCGACGATGCCGCCCTCGACGGCGAACTCCTCGTCTTCCGCGATGGCGAGCCCGCCAGCTTCAACGAGTTGCAGCAGCGGCTGAACCGCAAGACCGTCACCAAGCCCATGCTGCGCGACTACCCCGCCGGCATCCGCGTCTACGACCTGCTCCAGCACGGCGAGACCGACCTCCGCCCACTCCCCTTCCGCGAACGCCGCGCCCGGCTGGAAGACCTCCTCAAGGGCGGCCGCGAGCGCCTCGACCTCTCCCCCCTCGTCCCTGTCACCACTTGGCCCGACCTTCAGGCCCTGCGGGCCAACCCGCCATCGCCCGCCGTCGAAGGCCTGATGCTGAAGAAGTGGGACAGCTCGTACCTGCCCGGCCGCGTCCGCGGCGAATGGTTCAAATGGAAGCGCGACCCGCATCTCGTCGATGCCGTGCTGATGTACGCCCAGCGCGGCCACGGCAAACGCTCGTCCTTCTATTCCGATTACACGTTCGGCTGCTGGAAAGGCGAAGAACTGGTCCCCGTCGGCAAGGCCTATTTCGGCTTTACCGACGAAGAGCTCAAACAGATCGACCGCTTCATCCGCAACAACACAGTCAACAGCTACGGCCCCGTCCGCGAAGTCACCCATACCGGCGATGTTGGACTTGTCTTCGAAGTCGCCTTCGAAGGCCTCGCCCGCTCCGCCCGCCACAAAAGCGGCGTCGCCATGCGCTTCCCCCGCATCAACCGCCTCCGCTGGGACAAACCCCCGCGCGACGCTGACCGTGTCGAGACGCTGGAAGCGATGCTGGCGTCCTAGTTTCTCGTCATCCCGGGCGAGGCCGTCCTCGGGCTTGACCCGAGGACCTCCGAGACCCGAGACCCAGGGGCCGCGAATACCGTGCCCAGGTACCTGGGTCCCGGCTCTTCGCTTCGCGGAGCCTGTCCTCGGGCCGGCCTACGGCCGGACCCGGGGGGCCGGGATGACAACAGGAACTAGCCGCGCCACACTCTCCCCAACAACAAAACGGGAGAGACGCCATGGCCGACGCCACCATGTTCCGCGACGGAGTGCTTGCGGGCAAACGCATCCTCATCACCGGCGGCGGCACGGGTCTCGGCAAGGAGATGGCAGAGGGTTACGCGCGGCTCGGCGCGACCGTCTATATCTGCGGCCGGCGCAAGGGCATCCTTGAAGAAACCGCCGCGGGCCTCTCCGCGAAAACCGGCGGCACGGTGAAGGCCATCGCCTGCGACATCCGCGTGGCGCAGGCGGTCGAGGACATGGTCGCCGCGATCTGGGCCGATGGCGGCGCGCTCGACGGCCTCGTCAACAATGCCGCGGGCAATTTCATCTCGCGCACGAAAGACCTCAGCCCCCGCGCCTTCGACGCCATCGCCTCGATCGTCTTCCACGGCTCGTTCTATGTGACGCTCGCCTGCGGCAAGCGCTGGATCGCGGAAAAGAAGAAGGCTTCCGTCATCTCAATCCTCACCACCTGGGTGTGGAACGGCGGTCCGTTCACCGTGCCATCGGCGATGTCGAAGACCGGTCTCTTCGCGATGACACAGAGCCTGGCGGTGGAGTGGGGACCGCACGGCATCCGCCTCAACGCCATCGCACCCGGCCCGTTCCCCACCGAGGGCGCCTGGGCGCGGCTCAGCCCCGGCGCCGCCAATCGCGGCGAGAGCGGCAGCGGCAATCCGATGGGCCGGGTCGGCGAGATGCCCGAACTCGTCAACCTCGCCGTCTTCATGATGGCCGACGGCTGCGAGTATATGACCGGCCAGTGCATCGCGATCGACGGCGCCGCGCATCAGGCCGGTACCGGCACTTTCTCGCGCCTCGCGGCTCTCACCGATGAGGATTGGGTCAAGGTCCGCGAGCAGGTGACCTCGGCCAACGAGAAGGACAAGGCGCAGCGCAGCGTCTGACGGAACGCTTGGCTCGGCCACGCGTTTTACGTGCATGGCCGACACCACCCGTCGCTTCCCCAGCCTCGCCTATTGGCTCGCCTTCATCCTGATCATCCTCTTCATGATCGGGCCGCTGCTCGCCGCCAATATCGCGGAATCGGTTGCGGACAGTCACGGCTGCGCGCTGCACGAGGGGTTCGCCAATGCCTGCATGATCGGCGGGACCGATCGCGGCGACCTGCTCTACAGCCTGTTCGTCATGGGCTGGCTGTTCTTCATCACCTTCCCACTTGGCTTCATCCTGTTGATCGCCTGGGGCTGGATCCGCTCCAGCCACCGTCGGCGCTGGTTCAAGCGGCAGGTCGAAGCGCACGTCTAACGCGCGCGCCTGACGCAAGGGTAAGATTGACGCGAGCGTCGCCGCACGCGATGGAAATGCGTCGTTTCCATCTCAGCAGGTCGCCATGAACATCCATGTCCCCGATACGCGCCACGACTGGTCGCGCGAAGAGGTGCTGGCGCTGTTCGACCGCCCCTTCATGGATCTGGTCTTCGAGGCGCAGGCGGTCCATCGCCGCTATCACACCGCGAACGAGGTCCAGCTCTCGCAGCTCCTCTCGATCAAGACCGGCGGCTGCGCGGAAGACTGCGCCTATTGCCCGCAGGCACAGAAGTTCGCCAAGGACACCGGCCTCAAGGCGTCGAAGCTGATGGGTCTCGATGCGGTGCTGTCGGCCGCACGGGCTGCCAAGGATGCGGGCGCCAGCCGCTTCTGCATGGGCGCTGCATGGACGCGGCCGAAGGATCGCGATCTCGACGATATCGTTCAGATGGTCGAAGGCGTCGGCGCGATGGGTCTCCAGACCTGCATGACGCTGGGGATGCTCGAGGATTACCAGGCGAAGCGCCTCGCCGATGCCGGGCTCGACTACTACAACCACAACCTCGATTCATCGCCTGAGTACTACAAGGAAATTATCACGACGCGGACATTCGAGGAGCGCCTCGACACGCTGGAGCATGTCCGCGCCGCCGGCATCAATGTCTGCTCGGGCGGCATTGTGGGCATGGGCGAAAGCCGCGACGACCGCGCGGGCATGATCGTCAGCCTCGCCAACCTGCCTCAGCATCCCCAGTCCGTGCCGATCAACCGCCTCGTGCGCGTGAAGGGCACGCCGCTCGCCGAGGTTCAGGAAATCGACGGCCTCGAATTCGTCCGCACCATCGCCGTCGCGCGCATCACCATGCCGCGCTCGACCGTGCGCCTCTCCGCCGGCCGCGAGACCATGAGCGACGAGCTCCAGGCCCTCTGCTTCATGGCCGGCGCCGCCTCGATCTTCCGCGGCGAGAAACTGCTGACGACCCCGAACCCCGGCGAAGACCGCGACAGCGCGCTGTTCGAAAAGCTCGGCCTGACGGCAGCTTGAAAGAAGACGTCATCCTCGGGGCGCTGCGTAGCAGCGAACCCGAGGACCCATGCCTGAGCGTTTCAAAAAAAGGCGCTACGGATACGTCTCGTCCTCTTCCGGCAGCTCCATCTCCAGATAGAGCGAACTCTCCAGATACTTGTCCATCGCGAAGCGGCACAGCACCGCGATGATCGCGGCGAGCGGCACCGCGAGCAGCAGGCCGACAAAGCCGAAGAGATAGCCGAAAGCGAACAGGGCGAACATCAGCCACACCGGATGCACGCCGGTCGCCTCGCCCACGATCTTGGGCGCGATGACATAGCCCTCGAAGATCTGCCCGAAGACGAAGACGCCCAGCGTCAGCGCGATCATCCACCATTCCGGCCAGAACTGGATCAGCGCCACGCTGCCCGCGACGATGAAGCCGGTGACCGCGCCGACCAGAGGAATGAAGCTGAGCAGTCCCGCGCCGATGCCGATTATGACGCCGTAGTTCAGCCCGATCAGGAACAGCACGACAGCGTAGAACGAGGCGAGCATCAGCACGACCGCCGTCTGCCCGCGCAGGAAGCCGGCGATCGCATGATCCATCTCGCCCCAAAGGCGGCGCACCGTGTCGTCGTGGCGGCGCGGCAGCCAGGCGTCGATCGTGCGCGTGAAGCGCGGCCAGTCGATCAGCAGATAGAAAGCGATGATCGGCGTCACGACGATCAGCATGAAGGCGTTCATGATCGCCTCGCCGCCCGACCAGATCGAGGCGAGGATGTCGCCGAGCGCGCCGCCCGCCGAGCGCACCATCTCGGCGATCGCGCGCTGTACCTCGCCGACCGCTTCCGGCCCGCCGATGCGCTCGATGATCGGCGCGCCCTGTTCGGCCGCGAACTTCTGCAGGTTCTTGATGATCTCGGGCAGGCTCGCGATCAGCTCGGTGATCTGGTTGGCGAGAAACGGTACCAGCAGCGTCACGGCGACCGCGAAGATGAGAATGATGACGCCGGAGACGATCAGCGCCGCCCCGGTGCGCCCGATCCGCAACCGCTCCAGCCGCGTCGTCAGCGGGTTGAGCAGATAGGCGAGGATCAGGCCCAGCACGAAGGGCAGCAGGATATCGCTGAGCAGATAGAGCACGACCAGCGTGACGACGACGGCGCCGAGCCAGAACCACGCCTGCTGGCGCAGCGTCATGCCGCCGGGGCGGAGATCCTTTTCCGGCTCAACAACGACGATTTCCGTCATGGGCAGATAACCACCTTGCCGATCACCTTGCGGTCCTGGAGCATGCGCATCGCCTCGATCGCGCGATCCAACGGGAACGTCGCGCAGACATAGGGCCGGATGATCCCCTGCTCCGCCAGTGCGTCAATTGCCGCAAGGTTCTCGCGGCCGCGGTCGGGGAACTGGCGGCCGTATTCGCCCGCGCGCACGCCCACGACCGAGAACCCCTTGATCAGCGGCATATTCACGCTGACCGAAGGAATGCGGCCCGAGGTGAAGCCGATCACCAGCAGCCGCCCGTCGAACGCGATGCAGCGCACGCTCTCGTCGAACACGTCGCCGCCGACGGGATCGTAGATGACATCCGCCCCGCGCCCGCCGGTGAACTCTTTCACTGGCTCGCGAAACCCGCTGGACTCCAGCACCAGATGCGCGCCGCGCTCTTTCAGGAAGGTGCGCTTTTCCTCAGACGACGCCGTCGCGATCACCTTCGCCCCGAAGGCAAGACCAAGATCCACCGCAGCCAGGCCCACGCCGCCCGCCGCGCCATGCACCAGCAGCGTCTCGCCCTTCTGCAGCGCGCCGCGCCGCACCAGCGCGACATAGGCGGTCAGATACGCCGCCGGAAACGCCGCGGCCGCCGTGAAGTCCATGCCCTTGGGGATATGGCGCAAGGCAGCGGCAGGGCAGATCGCCTCTTCCGCGAAGCTGCCCGTCTTCGCGCCGCCGACCACCCGGTCGCCGGGCTTCACGTGGCTGACGCCATCGCCGACCGCGATGACTTCGCCCGCGCCCTCAAGCCCGCAGATGAAGGGCAGCGGCGGCTTGTACTGGTACTTGCCCTGGATCATCAGGATATCAGGGAAGTTCACCGAAGCCGCGCGGATGCGCACCTTCGCCTCGCCCGGGCCGGGCTCGCGGCTCGGCATGTCCTCGACCTTGACCGTCGAGATGTCCTCGGCGATTGCGCGACAGACCAGCGCCCTCATGCCGCGAACCGCGCCTTCACGTCGGCGGCGATCTCGCCCAGCGCCTTGCGCGCGGCGGGCACCGCGCCCGACATCGCCGTGAAAGAGTGCGACAGGGTCTCGTAGCAGCGGTATTTCACCGGCGTCCCCGCCTTCTCCAGCTTCACGGCATAGTCAGCCGCCTGCGTCGTCAGCGGATCGAACCCGGCGGTGTAGACGAGGGCAGGGGCGAGCCCCGACTGGTCCTCCAGAAGCCCCGGCGACACGCGCCAGTCCGTGCGCTCCGCCTCGGTATTCAGGTAGTGCCCGGCAAACCAGTTCATCATCTCGGCGTTCAACGGATACGCAGTCGCCATCGTCACCATCGTGCCTCCGGTCGAGGTCCAGTCGGTGCAGGGATAGATCAGCAATTGCAGCGCCGGCTGCGGCTTTCCCGCCTTCTTCATCGCGTGACAGACGACGGCGGACAGATACCCGCCCGCGCTGTCGCCCCCGACGCCGATCTTGGCGCCGGCGCCAAGGCTCGCGGCATTGGCGACCGCCCATTCATAGGCTGCGACGGCATCGTCGACCGAGGCCGGGAATTTCTGCTCCGGCGCGTGGCGGTAATTGACGTTGAGCACGCGAATGCCGGCGTCCTCCGCGAGGATCGAGCACCAGGTGTCGCAGGTCCAAAGCCCGCCCAGCACGCAGCCGCCCTGGTGGAAATAGACGATCAGCGGCTCGCCGCCTTTGCTGCCGGGCGGGGTGTAGAGCCGCGCTTCCAGCGGCGTGCCGTCGCCGCCGGGCACGGTCAGGTCCTTGATCCCGACACCGCTGCGGCGTTTCGCGTCGATCAGCGCAAAACCGGTCTTCATGCCCTCGCGGATGGCCGCAGGGGGAATGCTGGCGAGCGGCGGCGCGCCGGCCCCGGCTTTGGCCGCTTCCTTCGCCATTAGCGCAATGCGCGGGTCCAGCGTCTTGCCGTCCACTTCCGTTTTCTTGCCGGCAATCGCCTGAACGACGCCCGAGGGGAGTGAGAAGATCAATCGTGTCATGACAGTCTGGAGGCTCATGGGGTTCCCCGGGCATTTTATATGGTTCTGAACGTGCTAACCTCGCCCCCACAAGCCATCATGACAAGAGCAGGAAACGCTATGAGCCAGTACGATCTGGTCGTCCGCAACGGCACCGTCTTCGACGGCACCGGCACCGCTCCCTTCGAAGGCGACATCGCCGTCTCCAAGGGCCGCATCGTCGAGGTCGGCAAGGTCGCCGGTTCGGGCACCGAGGAAATCGATGCCAAGGGCAAGATCGTCACCCCCGGCTTCGTCGACGTCCACACCCACTATGACGGCCAGGCGACGTGGGACAACCGTCTCGCACCCTCCTCCATCCACGGCGTCACGACGGCGATCTTCGGCAATTGCGGCATCGGCTTCGCGCCGGTGCGCGGCGAAGACCACGACCGCCTCATCAGCCTCATGGAAGGTGTCGAGGACATTCCGCACCCGGTCCTCGCCGAGGGCCTTAAGTGGAACTGGGAAAGCTTCGGCGAATTCCTCACCGCCATGGAGCAGGTGCCGCACGACATCGACTTCGCAGCCCAGCTCCCCCACGGTGCGCTGCGCGTCTATGTGATGGGCGAACGCGGCGCGCGTCAGGAAGCCGCCACCGATCAGGACATCTTCAAGATGGCGGCGCTCGCCCGTGAAGCGATGCGCGACGGCGCGCTCGGTTTCACCACCTCCCGCACGCTCAACCACAAAAGCGCCGACGGCCACAACACGCCCAGCTACGGCGCGGCGGAGCGCGAGCTCGTCGGCATCGCCATGGGCATGAAGCAGGCCGGCATGGGCGTGCTCCAGGTCGTGACGGATTTCCCCGGCGGCGAGGCGGAATTCAATATCTTCCGCCGCATGGTCGAAGCCTCCGGCCGTCCGCTCTCGGTCAGCCTCGCCCAGGCGCCGGCGCTGCCCAATCTCTACAAGGACGTGCTTGGCTGGCTGCAGAAGGCGAACGATGACGGCCTCGAAATGCGCGCGCAGGTCGCCGGCCGCCCCGTCGGCCTGCTGCTCGGCCTCGCGCTGACGCTCAATCCCTTCACCGCGCACAGCGCCTACAAGGAAATCGCCGACAAGCCGCTGGAGGAGCGCCTCGCCGCCCTCCGCGATCCCTGGTTCCGCGCCCGCCTGCTGGATGAAAAGCCGCGCGCCGATCATCCCTTCCAGAAATCGGTGCTGCGCGGCTTCGGTTCGATGTTCGAACTCGGCGATCCCCCGAATTACGAACCGCTGCCGGAAGACTCGATCGCCGCCAAGGCCGCCCGGGCCGGCATCACCCCTGAAGAATACGTGCTCGACGTGATGACGGCGGGTGATGGGCGCAATGCGCTCTATTTCGCCTTCCTCAACTACGCCAGCGGCTCGCTCGACCCCTCGTTCGAGATGATGAACGATCCCAACACGATCATGGGCCTGTCCGACGGCGGCGCGCATCTCGGCACGATCTGCGATGGCTCGTTCCCGACCTCGAACCTCATCCACTGGACGCGCGACCGCACCCGCGGGCCGAAGATCGCGCTCGAAACGATGATCGCCAAGCAGACCCACCACACCGCCAATGCGGTTGGCCTCAACGACCGCGGTCTGCTGAAGCCCCGCTACAAGGCCGACATCAACGTCATCGACTACGACAATCTGCGCCTGCACGCGCCGACCATCCTCTACGATCTGCCGGCGGGCGGGCGTCGCCTGATGCAGTATGCCGACGGCTACACCGCGACCATCGTCAACGGCCAGGCGATCTATCGCGATGGCCAGGCGACCGGCGCGCTGCCGGGTCGCCTCGTCCGCGGCGCGCGCGATCTCGATTGATCCAGGAGGCGACCATGAAACGCTCAGCTACCGTCTTCGCCTTGCTCATGGTCGCCTTTGCCGTGACGGCGTGCGGCACGATCGACCGCTGCACCGCCGACACCAGTCCCCCGAAAGACGGCGTCCAACAGCCGTCGCCACGGCCCTAGCGAGGAGAGAGCACAATGACCAAGGACCTTCTCGTCAGCCGCAAGGCGCTTAACGAGGCGACGATCGCCGATGCCGCCGCGACCCAGCTTGCCGAGGGCGAAGCGCTGCTGCGGGTCAACGCCTTTTCGCTGACCGCCAACAACGTCACCTACGCCGTCTTCGGCGAGATGATGCAGTACTGGAATTTCTTTCCTGCGCCTGACGGCTTCGGCCGCGTCCCGGTCTGGGGCTTCGCCACCGTCGCGGAAAGCCGCCATCCCGAAGTCGCCGTCGGCGAGAAGGTCTATGGCTACCTGCCCATGTCGGACGCGTTCAAGGTCGCGCCCGGCGGCGTGAAGCGCAGCGGCTTCAACGACACGACGCCGTACCGCCAGGAAATGTCTCCGGTCTACAACAGCTACGCCTTCACCAAGGCCGACCCGCTCTACACCGGCGATACCGAAGCGCTGCAGATGCTGTTCCGGCCGCTCTTCATGACGTCGTTCCTGATCGACGATTTCCTCGCCGACAGCGATTTCTTCGGCGCGAAGCAGGTGATCTTCTCCAGCGCGTCGGCGAAGACCGCCTATGCAACTGCGCAGCTCATGAAGGCACGGAAGTCCGTCGCAGTTGCCGGCCTCACCTCGGCGCGCAACGTGCCGTTCGTGAAGGATCTCGGCGCCTACGATACCGTCGTGCCCTACGACGCGATCGCCTCGCTCGACGCCTCGGTGCCCAGCCTCTTCGTCGACATCGCCGGCGATGCCGCGGTGCGCAGCGCCGTGCATCATCATTTCCGCGAAGCGCTGACCTACAGCCTCACGGTCGGCGCGACGCATTGGGACAAGGGCGCGCGCGAAGGCGGTGCGCTGCCGGGACCCCAGCCCCAGTTCTTCTTCGCGCCGACCGTCGTCGAAAAGCGCATGGGCGATTGGGGACCGGCCGGCTTCGGCCAGCGCGTCGCCGACGCCTGGAAAGCCTTCCTGCCGACCGCCGCCGCCACGACCAAGGTGGTTGAGAGCAAAGGCTTGGAAGCCGCCGGCCGCGTCTTCGCCGATCTGATCGCCGGCCATGTAAAGGCCGACGAAGGACACGTCATCGTCCTTAGCTAATGCGCGTGATCGTGGTCATGCGCATGATCGTGATGGTCATGCGCTGATGCCGGCGCGGGATGCACCAGGCTGCACGCCGCGCAGCCGTCGCCGCGCTCGACCTGCAGTGTCGTATGCCCGATGCCGAACCGTGTCCGCAGCGCGGCCGCCGTCTCGCTGAGAAACGCATCGTCTACCCCCGCATCCGGTCGCACGACATGCGCGGTCAGCGCGGTTTCCGTCGTACTCAGCGCCCAGACATGCAGATCGTGCACCGCCGTGACGCCCGGCAGCGTCCCAAGAAAGCTTTCGATCTCGCCGTGATCCAGCCCGCGCGGCACGCCGTCGAGCGCCAGCGCGGTCGATTCGGTCAGCAGCCCCCATGTCCCCCAGGCGATCACGACCGCGATCACGATGGAGACGGCCGGATCGACCCACAGCCAGCCCGTCGCCATCACCAGGAAGGCGGCGAGCACGACGCCCAGCGACACGCCGGCATCTGCGGCCATGTGCAGATAGGCGCCGCGGATATTGAGGTCGTCCTTGCGGCCTGCGAAGAACAGCCATGCGGTGAAGCCGTTGACGAGAATGCCCGCCGCGGCGACGGCAGCGACCGTCCATTCCGCAATCGGCTGAGGCGCCGCGAAGCGCTGCGCCGCCTCCCACACGATCGCGCCCACCGCGAGCAGCAGCAGCACGGCATTGGCGAGCGAGGCGAGGATGGTCGAGCGCCCCATGCCATAGGTGCGCGTCGCCGTCGGCCGCGTCTTCGCCATCGCCGCCGCGCCCCAGGCGAGCAGCAGCCCCGCGACGTCGGAGAGATTGTGTCCGGCATCGGCAAGCAGCGCGAGCGATCCGGTGATCCAGCCCGCCGCCGCTTCCAGCACGACGAAACCGGTATTCAGCGCGACGCCCAGCGCAAAGGCCCGCCCGAAATCGGCGGGAGCGTGGCTATGTCCGGCGTGACTGTGATCGTGCATGGCGGCAATGGGGTGAGAGCGGCGACGCCGCCCTCATGCCCGACAAGGCCGCTGTTACGCTATTGCCGTTATCTTGTAGCGCCGCGCGGTCTCAGCCGCGCACATAGCCGAACTTCGCCGCCTCGGTCGGAAACCAGTCGAACGCGACATAGGCGCCCGCCGCCACGCCCGCGATAAGCGCGACGACGAGGATGACCTTGCCCCGTCCTTGCAACTGCGCCCAGGGATGCATCACGCCGGCCGGCCCCGAAAACGGCGTCCCGATCAGCAGTACCGCCGCAGCCACCGTCACGAACGGGCCGAAGAACTGCATCTTGTTGGAAAAGCTGACGCCGTCTTCGCCGCGCGACATCTGCATATAGGGCTCGTAGATGCCGATATAGACGATGACCGCGCCCATCGCGACGAGCAGCAAGGCGATACCGAGGCTCTTCAGCATGTCGCGCTCCCTAGGAAATCTGCCGATGCGCCCAGGCGACGGCGCCGGCGATCGCGTCGCGGCCTTCGCTCAGCAGGGGTCCGAACATCTGGAAGACATGCGGCTGACCCGGTACGGCCTCCAGCGTCACATGCACGTTCTCCGCCGCCGCCTCGCGCGCGAGCGTCAGCGCATCGTCAAGCAGCCGCTCGGACGTCCCGACCTGGATCAGCAGCGGTGGCAGCCCGGCCAGCGCGCCATGCAGCGGCGTCGCGCGCGGGTCCTTGACGTCGCCGCCGGGCGCATAGGCCGCGGCATACTCGTTGAGCCCCTCGGCGGTGATCATCAGATCCTCGTCCTTGGAGGCCATCGACGCGCTGGAGACGGTGAGATCGACCCACGGAGACAGCACCCAGCCGCCGGCGGGCGCCGGCAGTCCCGAATCGCGAATCGTCTGCAGCGTCGCGATGGTGAGCCCGCCACCCGCGCTGTCGCCGGCAATCACGATGCGCTGGCCCTTGATCCCCTGGTCGAGCAGATAGCGATAGGCATTCACCGCATCGTCGATCGCGGCGGGGCAGGGGTGTTCCGGCGCGAGGCGATAGTCGACCGACAGCACCCGTCCGTTGAACGCCGCCGCGATCGCCGTCGTCATCGAACGGTGCGTACCGATCGAGCCGATCGCGTAGCCGCCGCCATGGAGATAGAGGATCGCGGTGTCGCCGGCGGCGTCCGCGCGCGCCTGCCACTCCGCGGGCACGCCGCTCGCATCGACCGGCGTCAGCGCGACGCCCTCGGCCAGCGGAAACACCGCGACCGCGGCTTCCATGCCGGCGCGGCGTTCGGCCCAGCTGCCGCCGCGCATCTCGCTTTGCGAGGCGCGCAGCAGGTCGTTCACGATCTTCAGTTCGTCGGCGCTCATCGGCGGCTCTCCCGTGGGAGCGCGACGCTAGATCACGCCGCGGCCTCCGTCGCCGCGACGTAGTGAGGCAGCGCCTTGAACCCGCCCATGAAGAGCGCAGTCGCGAAATTCGCCGCCGCCTTGGTGTCGATCGGCTCACGGGTCAGCATGTGTTCGCCGATCTCGAAAGCGACGCCGACCAGCGAGGCCATCAGGTAGTCGGCATCGACCGGCGGGAAGATGCCCTGTTCGATCGCGGTCAGGAGATCAATGCGCAATTCGTCGAAGCCGGCGATGATCTCGGGCGTGTCCATGCGCACCCGCATCGTGTCGGCGTTGCGGCGGATCACCGCGAAGGTGCGCCGGTCGGTCGCGATATATTCGAAGAAAGTGTGGAACGAGCCGGAGATGAACTCCTCCACATTGCGCGCCCGCACCCGTTCGGCACGCAAACGCGGGCGTACACGCAGCGCATTCTCGTCCTGAATCGCCTGGAAAACTTCGTCCTTCGACTTGAAGTAATTGTAGAATGTCCCGCTCGCGAGCTCCGTCGCCCGGATAATGTCGCGCACGGTGGTTGCGCCGTAGCCGAGCTTCACGAATACTTCGCGCGCTGCTTCCAGAATGGCGTTCCGGTTGTCTTTTTTCGTCTGTTCGCGTTTGCCCGTCATAGCGGCAACATAGTCTTTGAAGACAAGGCGTCAATTTTAAGCGCCTGAGTTTCTGCGAAATATCACCTAGCGAAATCGTTTATTCTTTCGTTGACGTAAGCGTCATGTTGACCAATGCGTCAGGTGAGACTTACCTGCTTTCCATCGGAAATCGAGCGCAAGCCCTCGCCAAGTAGGGCTGCCGGGAGACCTGAATGACCGACTGTTTCATCTACGACGCTGTCCGTACGCCCCGCGGCAAGGGCCGCAAGGACGGCAAGCTGCACGAAATCACGGCGCTCTCGCTGGCGACCCAGGCCCTTCAGGCCGTGCGCGATCGCAGCAATCTCGATACCGAAAAGGTCGATGACGTCATTCTCGGCTGCGTCGCCCCGGTGGGCGAGCAGGGCTCGAACATCGCCCGCCTCGCAGTGCTGAACGCGGATTTCGCCGAAACGGTCGCGGGCGTCCAGATCAACCGCTTCTGCGCCTCGGGCCTCGAGGCCTGCAACATGGCGGCGGCCCAGGTCATGTCGGGCCAGTCGGATTTTGCCATCGGCGGCGGCGTCGAATCCATGTCGCGCGTCCCCATGGGTTCCGACGGCGGCTCGTGGGCGTCGGACCCCTCGCTCGCCTTCAAGTCCTATTTCGCGCCCCAGGGCATCGGCGCCGACCTCATCGCGACCATCGGCGGTTTCTCCCGCGAGGATGTCGATGCTTACGCCGTCGAAAGCCAGAAGCGCGCCGCGCAGGCCTGGGCCGAAGGCCGCTTCAAGAAGTCGGTTGTCCCCGTGAAGGATCAACTCGGCATGACGCTGCTCGACCATGACGAGCACATGCGTCCCGAAACCACGATGCAGTCGCTGGGCGCATTGCAGCCCTCCTTCGCGATCCCCGGCGAGATGGCCTTCGACGCCATCGTGCAGCAGCGCTATCCGCAGGTCGAACGCGTCAACCACGTCCACCACGCCGGCAACTCCTCCGGCATCGTCGACGGCGCCGCGGCGGTGCTGTTCGGCTCCAAGGAAGCGGGCGACGCCGCGGGCCTCAAGCCCCGCGCCAAGATCCTCGGGTTCTCCTCGATCGGCTCGGAACCCTCCATCATGCTGACCGGCCCCGCACTGGTGACCGAGAAGCTGCTGAAGCGGCTCGGCATGAGCGTCGACGACATCGACCTCTATGAACTCAACGAAGCCTTCGCCTCGGTCGTGCTGCGCATGCAGCAGAAGCTGAACATCGACCCCGCCAAGATGAACGTGAACGGCGGCGCCATCGCGATGGGCCACCCGCTCGGCGCCACCGGCGCGATGCTGGTCTCCACCGTCATCGACGAGCTGGAGCGCACCGGCAAGGAGACGGCGCTCGTCACACTCTGCGTCGGCGCCGGCATGGGCACCGCCACCGTCATCCAGCGCGTGTAAGGGCACATGGCCATGACCGCTTACGACAACTTCAAGTTCACGATCGACAGCGACGGCATCGCCCTCGCGGTGTTCGACGTCCCCGGCCGCTCGATGAACACGCTGACTGCCAGCGTGCTCGCCGAGATCACCGCCATCGCAGAACGGGTGAAGACCGAGGCCGCGATCAAAGGCCTCGTCATCACCTCCGGCAAGACGACCGGCTTCTGCGCCGGCGCCGATATCGGCGAGATGGAAGGGAATGCCGGTTCCACCGTCGCGCTCACCGAAGACGAGAAGCTGAAGAAGCAGTTCGACAGCGCCTTCGCCTTCAACCGCGTGCTGCGCGGGCTGGAGACCTGCGGCAAGCCGGTCGCCGCGGCGATCAACGGCCTTGCGCTCGGCGGCGGTCTCGAAGTGACGCTCGCCTGCCACTACCGTGTCGTCGGCGACAACCCTCGCATCCAGCTCGGCCTGCCCGAAGCCAAGATCGGCCTCCTGCCCGGGGCCGGCGGCACCCAGCGCCTCCCGCGCCTCGTCGGCGCCGCCAACGCCCTGCCGCTGTTGCTCGAAGGCAAGCCCTCGACGCCGTCCGAAGCGCTGAAGCTCGGCTTCGTCCACGCGGTCGTGCCGACCGGCAGCGAGGTCACCTCGGCAAAGGAATGGATCCGCACGAAGGGCGATCCGACCGCGCCGTGGGACAAGAAGGACTTCCGCATTCCCGGTGGTACGCCGCACCAGCAGGGCGGCGGCGGCCAGGTCTTCGTGCTCGGCAACGCCATGCTGCGCAAGAACACCTACGGCAACTACCCCGCACAGCTCGCCATCATGAAATGCGTCTATGAAGGCATCCAGCTGCCGATCGACGCCGCGTTGCGCGTCGAGTCGCGTTATTTCGCCCAGCTTTCCAACCATCCGACCGCGCGCAACATGATGCGCTCGATGTTCCTGTCGATGCAGGAGCTCGGCAAAGGCGCGCGCCGCCCCAAGGACGAGCCGCCGACCGACGTGAAGAAGGTCGCAGTCATCGGCGCCGGTATGATGGGCGCCGGCATCGCCTATGTGCAGGCGCTCGCCGGCATCGAGACGGTGCTGCTGGATACGACCATCGAGGCCGCCCAGAAGGGCAAGGCCTATAGCGAAGGCCTCATCGCCAAACAGGTGGAGCGCGGCAAGCTGGCGCGCGATCGCGCCGAGGCGACGCTCGCCCTCATCAAGCCGACCGTCGACTATGCCGACGTGAAGGGCGCTGATCTCGTCGTCGAGGCGGTGTTCGAGAACCGTGAGATCAAGGCGAACGTGACGAAGCAGGCGGAAGCGCAGCTCAGCGCCACCGCGATCTTCGGCTCGAACACCTCGACACTCCCCATCACCGGCCTCGCGGAAGCCAGCGAGCGGCCCGAGAACTTCATCGGCATCCACTTCTTCTCGCCGGTCGACAAGATGGGCCTTGTCGAGCTGATCCTCGGCAAGCAAACCTCGCCGCGCGCCCTCGCGGTCGCGATCGACTACGTAAAGAAGATCCGCAAGACGCCCATCGTCGTGAACGACAGCCGCGGCTTCTACACCTCGCGCTGCTTCGGCACCTATGTCGGCGAGGGCCAGGAGATGCTGGCCGAGGGCATCGCGCCCGCCATCATCGACAATGTCGGCCGCATGACCGGCATGCCCCGCGGCCCGCTCGAGCTCTCCGACGATGTCGGCCTCGACCTCGGCTACAAGGTGCGCGAGCAGACGAAGAAGGATCTCGGCGACCGTTACGTCGCGGGTCCGGCCGACGCGCTCTACGAGGCGCTGGTCGTCAAGCACGGCCGCTACGGCCGCAAGAACCTCAAGGGCTTCTACGACTATCCCGCCGCCAAGGGACCGAAGACGCTGTGGCCGGGCCTGCTCGATCTTGTCGGCGTCAAAGTGACCGAGGCGGAGCCGCCGGTCGTCGACGAGCTGAAGAAGCGCTTCCTCTACCGCCAGGCCGTCGAAGCCGCCCGCTGCTTCGCGGAAGGCGTCGTCACCGATCCGCGCGATGCCGATGTCGGCGCCATTCTCGGCTGGGGCTTTGCGCCCTGGACCGGCGGCCCGATCAGCTTGATCGATACCGTCGGGCTCGCGAAGTTCGTCAAGGAATGCGACCGCATGGCCCAGGCCTACGGCCCCCGCTTCGCCCCGCCGCAGCTTCTCCGCGATATGGCCGCCGCCGGCGAGACCTTCTACGGCAAGTGGAAAGCCGCCCAAAAGGCGGCATAGCGCGCTCAGCAGCGCCGATTTGGAAGGCCGGAACACACGTTCCGGCCTTTCCAATATATGGCCCGGACGTGTCCTGCGTCACGCTCCGGCCCACCTGCCGTTCTGTTTTTCGCCGCATTCCAGTAAGAAGACCCCGGTCCCGGCCCTCGGGGCTGTCACTTGGGGTTACCTGACGATGCGCCTGAAACTTTCCGCTCTGTTCCTTTCCACCGCGCTGGCGACCGGCCTTGGCCTCGGCGCTGCCGTGATCCTGACGCCCGTCGCACCCGTCGCGATGGCGCAGGCGGTCCAGCCCGGCGAAGTCGACGTCGACGCGCTGCTGAAGCTCGTGCCTCCCAACGTCAAGGCGAGCTACGAGTCGAAGTCCTATGACGCGATCTCGGGCGTCACCACCGTCACCAACCTGAAATTCGCCGATCCCGCCAACGAGACCGCCAACTACTTCCAAATCGCTGAGCTCGGCCTCCGCGGCGTCGACATGGCGGCCTTCGCCTATGTCTTCGACTTCGCCAAGTACGGCGCGACGCCGGAAGAGACCTTCAAGCCGCTCTTCGGCGACATCTCGGTCAAGGGCGTCACAATCTTCATGAACGGCGCCCAGGCGGGCACCGTCGAAAGCCTCGCCTTCGGCGGCGTGCAGATGAAGCAGCTCCAGGTGAAGCCGCCGGGCACCGGCGGCGCGCCGGCGACCGACGCCGACAACATCAAGTTCCTCGGCGCGGTGCTCGACAGCGTCATCGCCGGCCCGTTCGAGGTCAACAATGTCTCGGTCGATGCGAACGGCAGCAAGTTCTCGCTGAAGCACATCGCGCTCGAAGGCTTCACGCGCGGCCAGTACGGCAAGTCCTCGCTCGAGGCGCTCGAAGCCTCGTCGATGGGCAACACCACCAAGATGGCGTCGGCCTCCGCTGACGGCGGCGACATCTCGCGCGTCCTGCCCTGGATGGTGAAGGCCGAACTGCCGCCCGTCGCGCCGGAAGGCCTGCTCAGCATCGGCGGCGGCAGCGTCAACGGCCTCGACTACGACATCATGGGCACGAAGGTGACGATCGCCTCGTACACGATCGATCCCATCAGCTTCTACTGGCTCGTCCCCTCGGCGCTGAAGGTCGCGCTCACCGACATGGTGATCGTGCCCAATCCCAGCGAGAGCAAGGAGCTCCAGGACATCGGCATCTCCCAGCTCGACCTCGACTTCGGTCTCGACTGGGCCTTCGATGGCACCAATGTGCAGTTGAAGGAGCTGAAGATCGCCGAGTCGCATCTCGCCGACACGCTGCTTTCGCTCGACCTCACCGGCATCGACCTCGCCCAGCTCATCGATCCCAACGCGATGCAGATGGCCGCGATGCAGATCGGCCTGAAGCAGGCGCAGCTCTACCTGAAGAACAATGGCGGCTTCGAAAAGGTCCTCGAACTCGCCGCGAAGGAAGAGAACTCCACCCCCGACGCCGAGCGCCAGAAGATGCTGGACCAGCTCACCGCGCTCGAAGGCGGCGTTCCCGGCCCCGACGGCCAGCCCAAGCCCCTCAGCGAGCGCATGAAGTCGATCGTCGCCGCGCTGAAGTCGTTCATCTCCTCGCCGGGCACGCTGACCGTGAAGGTTCAGCCCGCGAGCCCGATCACCGCGATGAGCGGCATGGGCGCGGCGATGGACCCGATGGGCGCCGCCGATCTCTTCGGCGTCACCGTCGAAGCGACGCCGCAGTAAGCCTCGCACAGCGATCCGGAAACGGCGCCCTCGCGGGCGCCGTTTCTATTTCTGCGCCACGCTGGCGGGGCAGGGGACGGGCGTGTCGATCCCCGCGATGACGGCGCGCAGCGTCGCATCGTTCAGCACCGCCTGGCGCCCGGCGGCGACGAGCTGCTCGACCTGGTCCGCGGCGATCGTCAGGCCCGTCGGGATTTCCTTCAGCGCCGCCGCCCCCGGCTGTTCGCTGAGCGCGATATGCACCAAGGCCGAACTCGCGCCCAGACCTTCGCCCGCATGGCCCGCGCAGCGCATCGCCGTCAGATTGTCGGCCACCGCCTTCGCCGAACTGCGCGCCAGCCGCAGCGTTTCGAAATTATACTGGTCGATCGTGTTCGAGGTGACCGCATCGACGATGCGCAATATGTCGCCGACCACCGGCGTGCGGTTGATCTCGCGGTCTTGGGCGGACTGGCCGTCGATCGAGATGAAGATGACCCGGCGCAGGCGATGAATGCGGCCGCTTGGGTCCGGGGCGCTCGCGGGCGTGTCGTAGCGCGCGATATAATTGAGCAGCCCGCGCATCGCGAGGTTGTCGCCGACCCCGCCATCGACGAGATGCACATAGTCGTCGCGCCCGGCCTGCGTATAGCGCCGGGCGATCAGCGCCTGCTGGCGCTGGCGCGACAGCGGATCGGGGTCGGCGAGCGCCGGCTTGATCCAGGCCGGCTCGGTCGCGCAATAGGCGCTGTAGTTCCGCAGCGTGATCGGCGTGAAAAGAATGGGGAACCCGTTCGACGCCGCCACCGCCCGCGAAATCGGATAGTTCGACAGGTCCGAACAGATGAGATCGAACTGGCTCTGGATGAACGGGAACGAGGTGCCCGAGGCGAGATCGGTCGCCTGCACCATCGCGAAGGGCGGCCCCAGCTTCTCGAGGTCGCCGAAGGTCGCGCCGTGGAACATCAGCTCGTCATAGACCCGCGCCATCTCGTCATTGGTCCCCCAGTCGGGATTGACCATCCAGTCCCAGCGCCAGGGCAGCAGGTAGATGCCGGCGATCTCGTCGTTGAGATCCTCGTTCAGGAAGTCCCGCCGGAAGGTCTCAAACATCTTATCGCGATAAAGCGCGTAATAGGCCGCCGGGAAGCTGCCGCCGGACACCCCGGTCAGCAGGTCCACCTCGTGCAGCAGGCTGCTGGTGCGACCGTGCGAGGTGAAGCCCATGTCGCGCATCGCCTCCAGCGCGCCATAAGCGAAGGCGGCCGACCGCTTGCCGCCGCCCGAAAACGACACGACGATCAGGAACTCGTCGGAACTGCGCGCCGACGACAGGTTCGTCAGGCGATAGCCTGTGCTCTCGTCGAACGACTTCAGCGGCGCATTGACCTGCGCCTGCAGCGAGGCGCAGCCGCCCAGCAATGCCGCCGCCAGCCCCAGGGCGATGATCGATTTCACGGCAACGTTCTCCTTCGCCGGGCCAGCTAAAGCGGGCTTGTCGCTTCGGTCAACGAGGCGATTTGCCTGTGTTGCGGACACAAAGTCTTCACCATGACCCCACTGGCGGGCTTGGCGGTTGCGTGCACAATAGGGCTAACCTTGCCGTGTTCCCCCGACCCGAGGAAACCATGCGCCGTTTCGCCTTAGCTGCCATCGCCGCGATCGCCTTCGTGCTTCCGGCGCCCGCCCAATCCACCGACATCGACGGACTGCTCGCTCAGCTCCCGGGCGTCGTCGCCCGCTATGACAGCAAGTCTGACCTGGGCGGGGTCATCGCGCTCGAAAACCTCACCCTCGCCAAGAAGAACGGCGACGGCAGCGCCGACGAGGCCAACAAGGTTTTCATCAAGCACGCCGAACTGACCGGCCTCGACGGCGACGCGATCCTCTCGATCTTCGACGCCAACCGCTACGGCGCCGAGGCCGACCAGACCTTCAAGACGCTGGTCAGCCATCTCGACCTGAAAGAGGTCTCGCTCATCGTCGACGGCAAGCAGGTCATCTCGATCGCCGGCTGGACGGTCTCCGACTGGGCGATGAAACAGTTCTGGTTCAAGCCCGGCGGCGCCGACTTCAAGGCGCAGTTCGCCTCCGAGAAGGAGATGGCCGCCAAGATCATCGGCAACCTCGTCGATTCCACCAAGATCGGCCCGTCGGTTGCGACCGGCATCCATTTCGAATTCGACTCCAGCGCGATGGCCGCGGCGATGATGCCGCCGGGCACGCCGATGCCGCCCGCCGCCGGTCCCGCCGTCTACGACTATGCCGAAGTCACCGGCGAAGGCGTCGATCGCGGTAAGTGGGGCAAGCTGACCTTCAAGGGCATCTCCGGCACTGCGCCGATGCCGCCCATGGGGTCGATGGAGCTCTCGCTCCAGGACGGCTACTGGGACGGCATCGACGTCAGCAAGGTGCTGCCCTTCATGATGAAGGGCGAAGTGCCGCCGACGGAACGCGAAGGCCTGATCTCGATCGGCGCCTCCTGTGCGAACAACTACAACGTCAAGATCCCGGGCATCGGCACGATGAACTTCCCGTCGATCTGCACGGAAGCCGTCCCCTTCGTCTGGCTGATCCCGCAGCACTTCAAGGCCGATGTCGCCGGCACGTTCACGCCCGCCCCGGCCGGCGAGTTCATGGCGCCGCCCTCGATCGCCAAGCACTTCACCGGTCCGATGGATATCGGCATCCTGGTCGAGACCACCTACGATCCGGACGCCGGCACCGGCGCGCTCACCCATTACGCCATCAAGCTCGGCGGCTTCGGCTCGGTTGACTTCTCGGTCACCGGCGGCGGCCTTGAGCTGGCCGGCCTTCTCATGCTGCCCGAGACCTACCAGCAGACGCTGTCGCTGAACGCGGCCCGCGTCGAAGTGGTGGACGAGGGCGGCCTCCAGAAGTTCCTGGAAATGGGCGCCGACATGGCCAACGAGCGTGCGGGCGGCCAGGGCACCCCGGTGACGGCCGACCAGCTGAAGCAGCAGGCCAAGATGGGCCTCGACATGGCGAGCGGCATGCTCGCCGGGTCGGCCGAAGGCGCCGCCCTGATCCAGGCGATCAAGGACTTCATCGACAATGGCGGCAAGCTGACCGTCCAGGCGAACCCGCCGGCCCCCCTCAAGGCCGCCGATTTCGCGACCCTGGCCGGCAAGCCTCCTGCGGAAATGCTGGCAATTCTGGGCATCTCCGCCCAGCACGAATAGTCCGGCGGCGGCGGGCGGGCGCCGTTAGGCGTCTCGCCCGTCTGCCACTTTCATTCCGCCGCGGTCTGTGCTGATTTCCCCCTCTGCGGGATGACCCTTGGGAGACGAGTATTCAAATGAAAGCCTATGTCGCGGCGATTGCCGCTGCCCTTCTTTGCGCCGCTCCGGCCTTTGCGCAGGCCCCTGAAGAGGCCCCCGCCGCCGCGGCGCCCGCCAAGGAAGCCAAGCCCATCTCGTACTTCTTCGGCATCTTCCAGGGCACGACCAAGGTCGTCACCGGCGCCGGTGCCGGCACGGCCGAAGCCTCGGGCCGCATGTCGCGCGTGGAAACCACCGCCGCCGGCAAGGGTTTCACCATCACCTGGTCGACCCTCTACATCGACGACGAGAACCCTTCGGAAGTGAAGGTCAAGGACTCGACCGAGATCACCTTCGACGCGACCGACAGCGCGACGGTCTTCAAGCAGAAGGGCGCCCCGGAACTCTGGTCGGGCAAGCCCCACTACTGGGCGCGCATCGATGGCAACACGTTGCACGTCTCGGCCCTCGTGCTCGATGCCGACGGGACCTATGACGTCACGCACTATGCCCGCACCGTCGACGGCGACGCGATGCGCCTTGAGTTCACCCGCTTCAAGGACGGCCAGCTGCAGCGCGAAGTCACGGGCACGCTGAACAAGACGGCCGAGTAATTCCGGATTGAACGAATGCCCCGGGTGCGCCTGGCGCGCCCGGGGCATTTTCTTTTGAGGCACGCGTGAATCAGCCCGAACCCCAGCACCGCACGATCGCCCTCGCCGACGGCGGCGTGAACCTGCTCGACTGGGGCGGCGATGGTCCTGCCATCCACTTCACCCACGCCAACGGCTTCAACGCCGAAACCTATGTCCCGCTGCTCGGTCCTCTCGCGGGCGAGGCGCGCGTGCTGGCGTCGGACCTGCGCGGTCACGGCTTCACGACGCTCCCCGCCGATCCCGCCGCCCATACGAGCTGGCTGACCTATCCCGCCGATCTCATCCGCGTTCTCGATGCCGTTGGCGCCGGCCCCTACGTCCTCGCCGGCCATTCGATGGGCGCGACCTCCAGCCTGCTCGTCGCGGCCCAGCGCCCCGACCTCGTCAAGGCGCTGGTCCTGTTCGAACCCGTCGCGCGCAGTTTCCCTGCGAATCTCGACCGCGAGGCCATGCCGCTGGTCATGATGACCGTGAAGCGCCGCGCGGTCTTTCCCGACGTCGCCACCGTGCGCCGCGCTTATCACGGCCGCGGCGCCTTCAAGACCTGGCCCGACGAGATGCTCGACGCCTATCTGCGCGGGGGCCTGAAGCCCGATCCCGACGGCGTCCGCCTTGCCTGTGACCCGCAATGGGAAGCGCAGAACTATCGCCTCGGCCCATCCGGCATCTTCGAGGCGGTGCCGACGCTCCGCTGCCCCATCGCCGTCTTTGCCGGCACGGTGGAATCGACCACCGGCGACGAGTTCCTCAGCCTTGTCCGTGCGCACCACCCCGCCGCGCGGCTCGAAACGATCGAGGGCGCCACGCACTTCCTGCCGATGGAACACCCGGACCTCGTCCGGACGGCGATCCGGACCGCGCTTAAGGCGTAATCCGCCGCGCGGCCGCCGCCGCGACTTGGGCGGGCAGCGGCACGGGCTTCCGCGTCGCCTTGTCGAGGAACAGCGCCGCGCCTGCCGCCGCCGCGATCATCTCGCCGCTCTCGGCATCGAACAGCCAGTGGCGAAACCGCACCGTCTTGGCGCTCGCCGCGACCACATTGGTCAGCAGGCGGACGATCGATCCGGCAGGGGGATGCGCGCCATAGCGGATGCGGTATTCCAGCGTTGCCGTTGCCAGATTGGCCTCGCGCTGCCAGGCGCGCGGCGCATCCAGCATCGCCCATAAATGCCCCTGCGCCTCCGAGAAGCGCGCCATCACCCCGCGCGGCGCGAAGCCGCCATCGGGATCGCAATGGATGGGCTGCACGACATTGCGGATCGTCTCCTGGAAACCCGCCGCGGCCTCCAGCGTGCCGTCGCCCTCGTCACCCGGCTTCAGCCCCGGCGCGTCGGCGGGCGCCGCAACCAGCATTTCAGGACCCGGCCAGGCGCCGCTCGCGGTGACATCGATCGCCGCGCAAAGATCGCCATGATCGTTGCGCACCTCCAGCACCGCGCCCATCTCGCCGTCCTCCGAGCGCGTCGCGCCGCCATGGATGGCGACCAGCGTGCTGACGTGCATCTCCTTCACGAAGCGGATGCGATGCTGCGTCACGCGCACGCCCTCGCGCGCCTCGCGGGCCAGACCCAGATGGGCAAGCAATCCCGTGAACGCCTCCGACGCCTTGGCGACATAGAACTGCACGTTCATGTGCCCCATCTCGTCGCAGTCCCACGCGTTCACATAGCCGCGATAGACGACCGGTAGCTCGCTCATGCCTGTCCTTCGGGGGTAATCGTCGCGAGCAGCGCATTGGGCGCGACCTGTTGGCCTTCCGCGGCCACGACGGCGGTGACGGTGCCGGCCAGCTTCGCGCGGATCTCGTGTTCCATCTTCATGGATTCCAGCACGGCGATGATGTCGCCCTTAGCGATCGCGGCGCCCACCGCCGCCTTCACCGCGACGATCTTGCCGGCCATCGGGCTGCGCACCTCGCCGCTCGCCACCCCGCCGGTCGCTTCCGGTTCGGCATAGGTGACGTCCTCATAGAGCGCGTCCTCGCCCTCCAGCCCGACATGGACCCCGCTCGCCATCACCTTGGCGAGCGCCCGCGTCGCCCCGCTGTCCAGCTCCACGGCGAACAGCGCATTGCCGTCGCGATCCTGCCCGCGCGCCACGAACTTCACGTCGCCGCCATCGCCGGCATCCACGCGCAACGTCCGGTCGCGCTCCTTCAGTAGCACCGGCGTTCGCCGCACCCCCGTCGAACTCCAGCCCCGCTCCGCCCCGCGCGCCAGCAGCAGCGCCGCAATCCGGCTGACCCGCTCGTCCGTCGCCGGCGTCACAGTCTCACGTCGGTTCAACCAGCCCGTTTCCATCTCGGCATTGATGAAGACCGTATCGTTCAGCAACCCGCGCAGGAACTGTCGGTTGGTGCGGATGCCCAGCGGCAGCATGTCCGCCAGTGCCGCCTCCAGCTTCACCCGCGCTTCCTCGCGCGTCGCGCCCTTGGCGATCACCTTGGCGATCATCGAGTCATAATCGCCGCTGACGACGGGCGTCCCCGCCATGTCCAGCCGCACCGCCGGCCACTCGCCGCTGAAATTCTCGAAGGTCAGCGTCCCGCGCTGCGGCTTGAACCCATCCTCGGGATCTTCCGCGCACAGCCGCGCCTCGATCGCATGCCCGGTGATCGTCACGCCGCTCTGGTCGATGGGCAGGGGCTTCCCCATCGCCACCTCGAACTGCAGCCGCACCAGGTTCAGCCCCGTCACTTCCTCGGTGACAGGATGCTCCACCTGGATGCGCGTATTCATTTCCAGGAAATAGAACTCGCCCGAACGATCCAGCAGGAACTCCACCGTCCCCGCATTGGCATAGGTCACCGCGCGCGCCAGCGACACCGCCGCCGCGCCCATCGCGGCCCGCAGCTCCGCCGTCATGCCGGGCGCCGGCGCTTCCTCGATGACCTTCTGGTTGCGCCGCTGCACCGAACAGTCGCGCTCCCCGAGATGCACGATGTTGCCCGCGCTATCCCCGAACACCTGGATCTCGACATGCCGCGCATGGTCGATCGCCTTTTCCAGAATCATCCGGTCGTCGGCGAAGGCGCTCTTCGCCTCGCGCCGCGCGCTCGCCAGCGCATCGGCGAAATCCTCAGCGGCTTCGACCCGGCGCATCCCGCGACCGCCGCCGCCCATCGCCGCCTTGATCATCACCGGCCAGCCAATCGCTGCGGCCTCGCGCGCGAGCGTCGGATCGCTCTGGTCGTCGCCGTCATAGCCGGGGATCAGCGGCACGCCCGCGCCCCGCGCGATCCGCTTCGCCGCGCCCTTGTCGCCCATCGCACGGATCGCCTCGGGCGACGGCCCGATCCACACCATCCCCGCGTCGATCACCGCCTGCGCGAAGTCGGCATTCTCGGCCAGGAAGCCGTAACCGGGATGCACCGCTTCCGCGCCCGTCTCACGCGCGATCTTCAGGATCGCCTCGACGTTCAGATAGGAGAGCGCCGGCGCCGGCGGTCCGACCCGCCGCCGCACCTTCGCTGACATCACATGCGCGGTGTGCTCGTCCGCGTCGGAATAGATCGCGATCGCGGTCATCCCCAGTGCATTGATCTCGCGCACCACGCGCACCGCGATCTCGCCGCGATTGGCGATGAGCACGCGGCTGAAGGGGCGGGCGAGGGCGCTCATCAGCCGCGCGCGGGCAGGATGCCCATGCCCTTGGCGATGATCTGCAGCATCACCTCGTCCGCGCCGCCGCCGATCGAGCCGAGCCGCCCGTCGCGATAGGAGCGCGAGATGCGCATCTCGTCGGTGAAGCCCATGCCGCCGTAATATTGCAGGCAGGCATCATTCACGATGCGGGAAAGCCGCGTCGCCTTCAGCTTCGCCATGCTGGCAAGCTGCGTCATGTCCTCGCCCGCGACATAGCGCTCGACCGCTTTCCAGGTCAGCGCCCTGAGCGCCTCGACCTCGGCCATCAGCTCGGCCAGCTTGAAATGCACGACCTGGTTGTCGAGCACGCTCTTGCCGAAGATCTTCCGCTCGCGCGTATACGCGATGCAGTCGTTGATCGTCCGCTCCAGCCCTTCGGAGGCGGAAAGCGCGGCATACATGCGCTCTTCCTGGAACTGGATCATCTGGTAGGAAAAGCCGAGCCCCTCCGCGCCGATCCGGTTGCGCTTCGGCACCCGCACGTCCTCGAAGAAGACCTGCGCCGTGTCCGACGAGTGCATCCCCATCTTCTTCAGCGTGCGCGCGACGGTCACGCCCTTGGTTTTCATCGGCAGGCAGATCAGCGACTTGTTGCGATGCATCGGCCCATCGCCGGTATTGGCGAGCAGGCACATCCAGTCGGCCTGGCTGCCGTTGGTCGTCCACATCTTGCCGCCATTGATGACGTAGTCGTCGCCGTCGCTGCGGGCGTTCGTCTTGATCGAGGCGACATCGCTGCCCGCGCCCACTTCGGAGACACCCAGACAGGCGACATAGTCGCCGGTGATCGACGGGCGCAGGAATTCCTCGCGCAATTCGTCGCTGCCGAACTTCGCCAGCGCCGGTGTCGCCATGTCGGTCTGCACGCCGATCGCCATCGGCACGCCGCCGCAATTGATATGCGCCAGCGCCTCGCAGAAGACGGCCGTATAGGAATAATCGAGCCCCAGCCCGCCGAACTGCTCGGGCTTGCCGATCCCCAGGAACCCCTGATCGCCCATTTTCTTGAAGAGGTCGTGCGCGGGAAAGACCTTGGCCTCCTCCCACGCATCAACATGCGGATTGATCTCCGCCTCGATGAACTTGATGAGCGAGCTCTTCAGCGCGTGATGTTGTTCGGTCAGCTGCATTACATTCGTCCCACGCCAAACGTGTTCGGCCGCACCGTGCGCGCCTCGGAATCGCGGCAGACGGACAGGCACAATCCCAGCACCCGCCGCGAATCCCGCGGATCGATGATGCCGTCGTCCCACAGCCGCGCGGTCGCATAGAGCGCGGTCGATTCCGCATCGTACTGGTCGATGATCATCTTCGACTGCGCAGCCAGCGCTTCGTGCGGTGGCTCCTTGCCGGCGCGGCGCGCGCCGTCTTCGGCGATGATGGTCATCACCTTCGCCGCCTGCTCGCCGCCCATCACGGAAATGCGGTTGTTCGGCCAGGCGAAGATGAAGCGCGGTCCGAAGGCGCGCCCGCACATGCCGTAATTCCCCGCCCCGAACGAGGCGCCGATATGCAGCGTGATCTTCGGTACCGGCGCGTTGGTCACGGCCTGGATCATCTTCGAGCCGTGTTTGACGATCCCGCCGCGCTCCGCCGTCGGCCCGACAATGTAACCGGTCGTATTCTGCAGGAAGACCAGCGGCGTGCCGGATTGCGAACAGGCCTGCATAAACTGCGCGGCCTTGGTCGCGCCGTCCGGATCGATCGGCCCGTTATTGCCGATGATCCCGACCTCATACCCCTCGACGTGCGCAAAGCCGCACACCGTCGCGGGGCCGTAGGCCGCCTTGAAGTCCAGCCAGTCGCTGCCATCGACGACCCGCGCGATCACCTCGCGCACGTCATAGGGCTTGCGATAATCCGGCGGCACGATACCGAGGATTTCTTCGGGATCGTAAAGCGGCAACGGCGCGGCGGCCGGCGCCGCCACCCGGTCCCATTTCAGCTTGTCTGTCACCGCGCGCGCCAGCCGGATCGCATCGCGGTCGTCCTCGGCGATCCATTCGGCAAGACCGCTGACCGTCGCGTGCATCTCCGCGCCGCCCAGCGCCTCGTCGGTCGAGATCTCGCCCGTCGCAGCCTTCAGCAGCGGCGGCCCCGCGAGGAAGATCTTGGTCTTGCCCCGCACCACGATCACGTAGTCCGAAAGCCCCGGCTGATACGCCCCGCCCGCGGTCGACGAGCCATGCACCACCGCGATCACCGGCACGCCCGCGGCGGACAGCCGCGCCAGCCCCGCAAACGTCGCCCCGCCGCGCACGAACAGCTCGGCTTGGCGCAACAGATTGGCGCCCGCGCTCTCGACGAGCTGGATATAGGGCAGGCGGTTTTCCAGCGCGATCTGCTGCAGCCGCAGCCGCTTGTCGATGCCATAGGGCGTCGCCGCCCCGCCCTTGATCGCGCTGTCATTGACGTCGATGACGCAGCGTATTCCGCCGACGACGCCGATCCCGCAGATCAGCCCGCCGCCGCTCGCATTCGCGGCCCCGTCGTCGTCATGACAGCCGAGCCCGCACAGCGTCGAAATCTCCAGCCACTCCGTCCCGCGATCGAGCAGCAGGTCCAGCCGGTCGCGCGGCGGCAATTGTCCGCGCTGCGCGAACTTTGCGGCGGCCTTGTCGCCATGGGCGCGAATGCGGGCCTCGATGTCGCGGACCTCGCTCAGTTGTTTGAGATGCGCCGCGCGATTTTCGGCAAAGCGCGCCGACGCGGTGTCGATCTCGGATCTGAAAACCGGCACGCGGCATCTCCCATCGGACGCCGCGTTCTTTTGATCTCGTGCGGCGTCCGTGGACTAAAGCGCGGATTCGCTCCAGCCGCTACAGGACAGGTCTGACGTTAGGGCAATTCCGCACCGGCATGAAAACGGCGCAGCCTCCTCCGGGCGCTCGGCTGAATGATCGTCCGGAGGAGGCGCCGCGGCGGGGAGGACATAGGGGACGCCCCGCCGCAGACAATGCTCGCGTTACTGGCCGCCGTTGCCGTTCATGCCCAGCGTCGGCAGGCCGGCCGCGCTTTCCGCGAGCCGCACGAGGTTCAGGAACTCGGCGCGATAGCCGAATTTGTCCTCGCCCTTGCCGGCCTGGCCAAGCGCGATGACGTTCGCATAACCCCAGTTCTTCAGATACGGGTCGCCGCGTAGCAGCTGCGCGAAGCCCGCCACCGAGGCCGCGAATTTCAGATCCTGCGGCAGCGCATCGACGCTGGTGCGCACATCCGCGGAGGTCACGGGCCGCTCGATCAGTTTCGAGGCCGTCTCGCCCGGCAACTTGTAGCGCATCTTCAAATACGCGACCTCGCCGCAATCGGCGCTCGCATTCGTCGATCCGCCGTAACGCAGCGGCTCGGTCAGCCGCGCGGCGCTGCCGACCGGCGTGATCTCGTAGAGCGCGGTGACACGGTGCCCCGCGCCGATATCGCCCGCATCGACCTTGTCGTTGTTGAAGTCGGCGGTATTGAGCATCCGCGTCTCGTAGCCGATGAGCCGGTACTCGGCGACGCATTTGGGATTGAACTCGACCTGGAACTTCACGTCCCCGGCGATGGTGAAGACCGTGCCGGCCATCTCGTCGACCAGCACCTTTCGCGCTTCGTTCAGCGTGTCGATATACGCGGCGTTGCCGTTGCCGGCCTGGGCCAGCGTCTGCATCATCGCATCGTTGTAGTTGCCGGCGCCGAAGCCGAGCACGGTCAGCGTCACGCCGCTCTCGCGCTTACGCGCGACGAAATCCTCCAGCTGGCCGGGATCGGTGATCCCCACATTGAAGTCGCCGTCGGTCGCCAGGATTACCCGGTTGACGCCGCCAGTGATCTTGTTGGCTTCGGCCAGCTCATAGGCGCGGCGGATGCCTTCGCCGCCCGCGGTCGAACCGCCCGCGGAAAGGTTGTTGATCGCCTGCGTGATCCTCAGCGTCTCGTTGCCGGGCGTCGGCTCAAGCACCACGCCGGCATTGCCGGCATAGACGACGATCGAGATGCGATCCTGCGCCGTCATCTCCTTGGCGAGCATCGAGAGCGACTTCTGCAGCAGCGGCAGCTTGTTGGGGTCCTCCATCGAGCCGGAAACATCCAGCAGCATAACGAGGTTCGCCGGCGGCCGCTCGCCCTGCGGCAGGCCATACCCCTGGATGCCGACATGCAGGATCTCGGTCGCCGGGTTCCACGGCGTTGGATAGACCGCGACGGTCGGCTCGAACGGCTTCGATTTGTCGGACGGCACCGCATAGGCGTAGTCGAAATAGTTGACCATCTCCTCGACCCGCACGGCGTCGCTGGGCGGCAGGCGGCCGTCATTCAGGAACCGCCGCACGACGGAATAGCTCGCGGTATCGACATCGGCCGAGAAGGTGGAGACCGGATCGTCTGCAACGATCTTGATCGGATTGGGCTTCGCGTCCGGATATTTCTCGGTGTCCGCGGGCTGGTCCATCGCCGGCGCCGACTGGATCGTTCCATCCATTGCGATATAGGGCTGCACCGTTGCGGCGGGAGCGGGGCCTGCTGGTTCGAGCGCCATTCTGGCTTCCGCCTTGGGCTTGGCGGCCAGCTCGACGGTGCCGCGCGCGCGGGCATCGTCGGACTCTTCCTTCAGTTGGTCGCGCTTGGCGTCCGCCGTCTTGGTGGACGTCATCTGGTTGCAGGCGGCGAGCACGGTAAGCGTGGCGGCTGAGAGTAGCAGCGTCGGCATCAGCCGAGCGCGGGCGGTGGCATGAGCCATGTGGGAATCCCCGTAACGCGTTATTCAGCCGAGGATTTGAGACTCACCGCCGAATGAGCCGCGCGAAAGGCGGGATCGCGGCGGAAAAAGGGCAGCCGGGTTCCGGGTGTGGTTACGGTTTCCTACCCAACATCGTCATGGCCGGGCTTGACCCGGCCATCCATCAACCAGCGCGCCTATCTGGATGGCCGCCTCAAGGGCGGCCATGACACAACTGGAACGGCTACGGCGCCGCGCCGTGCTTCGCCTTGTAGGCGCGCAGCGCCACGTTATAGGCGTCGGCGACGGCGACCTTTTCCTTCTGGTTGTCGTCCATCTTCTTGTAGGCCGCCTGCTTCTGGGGCGGCGTCATCTTTTCGTCGGGGTCCTTGGTCACCGCCTCGATGCAGGCCTGGTAGGCGTCGCTGTCGTCGATGAACTGCAGCACCTCGGCCTTGGCGGTCCGCATCTCTGCGGCGCTCGCCGTATTGCCGTCGGGCACGACCGGGCCATAAGGCTCCGAACAGCGCTCGGTGCCCGCGAAGGCGGCGGGGGCGAGCAGGGCGGCGGCGATGAAAGCTGCAGCGAGGCGCATGGCGTACTCCGGGCAGGGTGATCGGCGCATCTAAAGCCACGCCGTTGCGGCACGATCAAGACCTCGCCTCCATGCCGGGCGGGGCCTGAACGGAAGTTGAACGGCCGCCGCCGCCCGCTCCGTCGCTCAGACCATCGCCTGATAGGGCGGGGCAGGGTCGTATTCCATGCCCTTCTGGGTGGCGCGGGCGAGGTCGGGCGACCAGATCTGCCCGGTCAGCCACAAGGCCATGTCGATTCCCGCGGAAACCCCCGCCGCCGTCACGACATTCCCGTCGCGGACATAGCGCATGTCGGCGCGCACCTCTTTCGCCTCGCCGCGCTGGCGCAATTGCGCGACGAAAGCCCAATGCGTCGTCACCACTCTGTCCTTGGCGGGACCGGCGGCGGCCAGCAGCAACGCGCCCGTGCACACGCTCGTCACCCACGCCGCGCCCGCCGCCTGCGCGGCGATCCATGCGATCATCGCAGCATTGTCGACCTCCCGGCGCGTCCCCTGTCCCCCGGGCACCAGTAGCACATCGGCCTTCGGCGCATCGGCGAAGCTGTGATCGGCAATCACGCGCATCCCTTTGGCGCAGCGCACCGTCCCGCCATTCTCCGACACGGTGAAAACATGCGGCGCTTCGACGCTCAGTTTCTGCGCCGCGATGACGTTCTTCACCATCGTGAAGACCTCCCACGGCCCCACGAAATCCAGCTCCTCGGCGTCGTCGAAAACGAGAATGGCGATGTTCATGACACAGCTCCCTTCAGCGCGGCTTCCAATGCGGGCCGCATGTCCTTGACCAGCGGCGCCATGAACGAGCTCATCAGCGCCGTGATCTCCGGCGCCGCCTCGTCGGGATGGCCGCTCGCGAATGGCGGATCGGGGCGGTACTCGATGCCCAGCTGCACCGCCTGCGCCGACTCCTCGCCCAGCAGCTCCGCGACGCAGGTCAACGCCATGTCGATTCCCGCGGTGACGCCGCCGCCGGTGATGCGGTTGCGATCGCGCACCACACGACCTGGCGTATAGATCGCGCCGACCGCCGGCAGCAATTCGCGAAAGCCCCAATGCGTCGTCGCGCGATAGCCGTCGAGCAATCCCGCCGCGCCCAGGATCAGCGCGCCCGTACAGACCGAGGTCACATAGCGCGCGCCCGCCGCCTGACGGCGCAGGAAGGCCAGCACCTCTTCATCCTCATGCATCGGCGCCTGCCCCAGCCCACCGGGCACGCAGATGACATCCAGCTGCGGACAGTCCGCAAAGCTCGTCGTCGGCGTGATCTTCAGCCCGGTATCCGACGCGACCGGATCGGTCGTCTTCCACACGACATGCGTCTGCACGCCCGCCGTCGAGGAGAACACCTGATAGGGACCCATCAGGTCCAATTGGGTGAGGCCGGGATAGAGCAGCAGTCCGGTTTGCAATGGGGTGGTCATGTGTCGCTCCTCTGCGCCGTCGCGAAACGGGCGCGATAGTCGGCCGGGCTGATCCCCAGCTCGCGATGAAAGGCGCGCCGCATCACCTCGGCGCTCGAAAAGCCGCACAATTCCGCGACGCGTTTTGCAGGCCCACGCGACGCCGACAGTCGCCGCCGCGCCGCATCCACCCGCGCGCGTTGCACGTAGTCGGCCGGCGTCGTGTTCAGCTCCTCATGGAAGGCGCGCAGCAGCGAGCGCTCGGACAGCCCCGCCGCCCGCGCCAGCGCCGGCACGCGCAGATCCCCGTCCAGATTGGCCGCGATATGACGCAGCGCCTTGGCGGTCTTGAGGCCCGTCGCCGCCGTCTGCGCCTCGCCGCTGAACTGCGCCTGCCCGCCGGGCCGGTTGAGATAGACCACATGCCAGCGCGCCAGCTCCAGCGCCGCCGCCCGCCCCAGATCGTCCTCCACCAGCGCCAGCGCCAGATCGATGCCCGCGGTGACACCGCCCGACGTCCACAGATCGCCGTCGCGCACATAGATCGCGTCGGGCTCCAGCCGCACCTTGGGAAAACCCCGTCGCATCACCGGCACCACGTTCCAGTGCGTCGTTGCCCGCTTGCCGTCCAGCAGCCCCGCCGCCGCCAACAGCGCCGCGCCGGAACACACCGAACAAAGCCGCTTGGTCCGCGCCGCCGCGCGGCGGATGAAATCGACGAGCGCGGCATTGCGGATCGCCTTCAACGTGCCCGTGCCGCCCGCAACGATGAAGGTGTGCAGCCCCTCCAGCTCCGCATCGCCGATCGCGCCGAAGGCCTTGTCGGCGACGAGCTTCAGCCCGGAATTGGTCCGCAGAGCGCCGGCGCGCTCAGCGACCAGCGTGATCTCATAGGCCGGCCCACCGATCTGGCTCGCCGCGGCCAGGATTTCCAGCGGCCCCGTGACGTCGAGGACCTGGCAATCCTCGAAGGCAAGCATCAGCACGCGGCGGGTAAGGCGGTCGGCCATGCCGGCAATCTATCAAAGCCGCGCTTGGCGGAAACGCCAATTGCACCACGATTTCCGCCATGCCCCGTCGCGCGCTTGATGGAACGCCTCTTTTGGCCAAACGTTTATGTGCAAAACCAACCCGGACAACCGCCATGCCCACACGCCTCGCCGTCATCCTGATCGAGAAGTTCGCCGACTGGGAACACGGGTTCCTCACTTCGGCACTGCGCGACTTCTTCGGCGCCGAGGTGCGCTTCTACACGCCGGGCGGTGCGACGGTGACCTCCGAAGGCGGCATGCGCGCCGCGGCCGACGGTGCCGTCGAAACCCTGACGCCGGATGCGTTCGACGGTCTAGCCGTTATCGGCTCCGGCGTCTGGATGAAAGACGGCGCGCCCGACATCTCAGCCCTCGTCCAGTCGGCGGACAAGGCGGGCCGCCTCCTCGGCTTCATCTGCGGTGGCACCATCGCCGCCGCCCGCGCCGGCCTGCTCGATAACCGCCCGCATACCAGCAACGACGCCGACACGCCGAAGAAGTCGTCGGCCTATCACGGTGCGTCGCACTATCGCGACGTGCCGCATGCGGTGCGCGACAGTAACCTCATCACCGCCCCCGGCTTCGCCCCCCGCAGCTTCGCCTACGAAATGGTCGCCGCACTGGTACCGGGCGAAAAGAAAGGCCTCGGCTTTTTCAAACAGGAACTGACCGCGGAGAAATTTGGCTAGGGCACCGCCAGCGCGCCGGCCAATCCGGGAATCGCAACACCCTTGTTGAAGCGCGGCGTGCATTCGACGAGGCCGCGGAGATCGAAGCCCTCCGCCGCGGCCAGCGTTTCCACATAGCCCCGTCGATGCGCCCAGCGCCGCGTTTCCTGCAACAGGAAGTCTTCCACGCCCTCGTGCCGCTCGACGGTGAAGAGGAAAAACCCGCCCGGCTTCAGCACGCGCCTGACCCCCGCAAAAACCTTGGCGAGATCGCCGAGATAAACCAGCACGTCCGCCGCGATCACCCGCCCGAACCGCGCCTTCGTTTCCGCCAACCAGGACTCGATATCGCCCACCTCTAGCGCGTCGTAGAGCCTGCCGGTCTTCGCCTGCGCAATCATCTGCGGGCTGAGATCGACGCCGGTCAGTTTCGTCGCGAACGGTTTGAACACCGGCGCAGCCAGCCCCGTGCCGCAGCCGAGATCTAGCGTCGGCGCTTTCTTCAACTTGCCCGCCACCATCACGCCGAGGTCGCGCAAGATCTCCGGCGCGCGATAGCCGAGATTGCCGCGCATGCGCTCGTCGTAATCGACCGCGAACTGATCGAAGAGATGACGCACATAGCCCGCATCCGACCGCGCCGCCCCACGCATCGCATCCAGCCGCGCGCGCAATCCCGTCACCGCCGCGCCCAACGCCTCGGCGGCATCAAGATGCGCCTCCGCCTTCTCCACCTCACCCGCTTCCGCCCAGGCCTCGGCGAGCGCGATCTCCGCCGGCGCGCAATCGCGGTCCAGTCGCAGCGCCCGCTGGTATTCCGCGATGGCGACCGGCAGCGCGCCGTTCGCCGCCAGCGCGCGTCCGAAAGCGACGGCGGCCTCTGCCCAGCTGGGCGCGAGCTGCGTCAACTCCCGCGCCGCCGCGACCGCGTCTTCGTGCCGCCCCTCCGCCAACAGCGCGCGCACCAGCGTCAGCCGCGCCAGCAACCCACCGCGGCCGTCCCCGATCAAAGCGGAAAGGCGCGCGGCTGCCTCTGCCGCGCGCCCTTCCTCGATCAGGTCTGCGGCCGCGGCGACGGGGTCGTCGGGCCAGCCTTCCAGCGTCATGCGCTCAGCGTGCACTTGCCGTTGTTGATGACGGTGACGCCGCGCGCCGGCACGCGGGCGCGGAACGAGACGATATTGCCGTCCTTCCACACATCCACCGCGATGGCTTCGCCGGGATAGGCGGGCGAGGAGAAGCGCACGTCATAGCCGGTGATCTTTTCCGACGCATGATCCATCACATTCGTGATGATCGCGCGGCAGGTCGTGCCGTAGGTGCAGAGCCCGTGGATGATCGGCTTCTCGAAGCCCGCGAGCTTGGCGATCTTGGGGTCGCGGTGCAGCGGATTGCGGTCGCCCGACAGCGCATAGATGAAGGTCTGGTTCGGGATGATGTCGGTCTCATAGGTCGCATCCGGCGCCCGCTCGGGGATCGGATGCGGCTCGGGCGCGCCCGCCGTCGGCCCGCCGAACCCGCCGTCGCCGCGCGCGAAGGTCGACGAGATCAGCGTCACCAGCGGCTCGTTCGTGCCCTTCAGGCGGATCTTCTTCTCGGTCACGATGACCGCGCCCTTGCCCGCGCCCTTGTCGAACGCGCCGATCACCTTCTCGTCGGAGATCACGGTTCCCGCCGACGGCAGCGGCCGGTGCAGCTGGATGCGCTGCTCGCCATGCACCACCATCAGATAGTTGATGCCGCTGTCGCGCATCGCCCCACCGCCCCACTGCAGCACCGTCGCCATGGTCGGCACGGTCTTCAGATAGTTCGGGTCGTTGACGCCCTCATAGACGAAGGGCAGTTCCGCCTCGTTCATCGGGTCGCGGCCGAACCCGATGCCGAGCGCGTACAGCATGGTCTCGCGGTCGCCATAGGACGTCTCCGTCCCTTCCGATTTCAGCGACATGATGTGGTCGTAACTGATGGCCATCGCGGTCTCCTCCATATTCTTCTGGTGGCCGGACTTTGTCGCCGCACGGGCGCGAAAGGCAAGAGCGCCCGCCTGCCGTTGGGGTCAACCTGAAGCCTCGCTCAAGTGGCGATCCCCTGGCCCGGCAGGCTATGCTTGTCGCCAATCACCGGCCCTGCCGACAGAAACGGAGGACACGCATGCCCCCCAAGGCGAAATCCAAATCCGGCTACAAGCTCTTCGCCGCAAAAGGCGGCGGCTCGATGATCGTCGAGGGCGGCTTCGCGCTCGCCGGCCTCGATCTCGAGGTCGAGTATTTCACCTGGACCGATCTCGGCCTCGAACACGACGAACTGCGCTCGGTAAACCCGCTGATGCAGGTGCCGAGCCTCGTCTGCCCCGACGGGCGCATCATGACGGAAAGCGCCGCGATCCTCATGCATCTCGACGACATCGCCCCGCAGGCCGGCCTCATCCCGGGCCGCGACCACCCGCATCGCCGCGAGTTCCTGCGCTTCCTCATGCTGCTCAACACCGCGATCTATCCCAGCTTCACCTATGGCGACTCGCCCAAGAAATGGCTGAAGGGCGACGAGGAGGCAGGCAAGAAGCTGCGCGAATCGACCGACGACCACCGCAAGTCGCTCTGGCGCTACACCGAAAGCTGGACCGGCGCGCCGTGGTTCCTGGGGGAGACCTTCTCGGCGCTCGATCTCTATCTTTGGCCGATGACCTGGTGGCGCCCCGGCCGCGACTGGTTCAAGGCCGAAGCGCCTAAGCTCCACGCCATCGCCCTCAAGGTCGAAGCCCTCCCCGAAATCGCCAAGATCCACGCCAATCAGAGCTGACGATTTGGCGCCGCGCCCGGCCGTGCTAGGCCAGCGGCGATGAGGGGAATCGGTTCGTGACGGCAGACTTGGCGGGCAAGGCCGCGCGCGCGCCCATTCGCGCCATCGACGGCCTGCGCGGCATCGCGGCGCTCGGCATCGTGCTCTACCACACGCGGGCCTCGCTCGGTTACGCGCCCGAGCTGAAATGGGCGAGCGGGCAGGTCTGGAAATACTACCTGCTGCTCGACCTCTTTTTCATCGTGTCCGGATACGCGATCGCGTCGGGCTACGCCAAAACCTTCGAAAAGCCGTTCACTGCGCAGACCTATGGCCGCTTCCTCTGGGGCCGGTTCGCGCGACTCTACCCGCTCTATCTCTTCGTGCTGCTCGTGCTCGGCGCGCAGGAGGTTTACTACCTCATCGTCGCGCATGGCGGCGGCGCAACGCCCTGGCCGCCCTTCGGCCGCGCCTCTGCGACGCTCGATACCTACATCGCCTCGCTCTTTATGGTTCAGTCTTGGGGCTTCTGTAACAAGCTCGTCTGGAACATCCCCGCCTGGTATGTGAGCGCGCTCATCTGCGCCTATTTCGTCTTCCCTTTCATCGCCCGTGCCGCCGCCGGTCTCGGCCCCACCATGCGCGGCATCGTCCTCATCGGCATCGCCGGCGCGGCGACGATCGCGCTCCACCTCGCCTTCGCCGAGGGCGCCTTTCCTCTCCCGAACGATCTCTCGCCGTTGCGCGCCATTCTGGAATTCTCCGTCGGCTACGGCATCGCACTCCTGCCGCCGGGACCTGGGTGGCGCAAATATCTGCAACTACCCTTGCTGCTGCTCGCCGGCCTTGGCCTCCACCGTTTCTGGCCGGATGCGATCACCTTGCCGCTGCTCACGCTCTTCTTCTGGTCGCTGCTCGATGATCGCGGCGTCATCGCGCGGCCGCTCGCCTCGCGCCCGGCGGTCTGGCTTGGCTCGGTCTCCTACGCGATCTTCCTCGTCCACCAGCCGATCCTCAGCTGGATCGACGGCCTCAACGACACCGAACTGCGCAACACCTTCTTCCTGCTCTGGTCGCAATACTTCACCTACAACGTCATCCTGCGCTTCGTGGTGATCGTGCTTGTCGCCTGGCTCGCGCACCGCTTCATCGCCGAGCCCGCGCGCCGCTGGCTGAACCCGCGCTGACCTGCGGCGCTATCGCGCGTTGCCACGATCCGGACATGCCCGCAATCTTGTCCGCGAGATTGGGGAGCGCCTGTCATGTCCGACCTACCGCCGCCGGCCGCCCGCAAGGGCGTCCGCACCAGCAGCATCATCGTGCTTGTCGTCGTGCTGGGTGCGCTCGCTTTCGCTGCCACGAAATGCTCCAGCATTATTCGGGGCATCGGCAGCGAGGTCGGTGACGCCGCCGCCGGCCTCACGGGCGACTACAAGAAACAGCCGCGCTTCCTCGACATCATGAAGCTCGTCGGGAACGACCCGCGCGTCATCGCGGCCCTCGGCTCGCCCGTGACCGAGCAGGGCCTCTACAATTACGCATACAGCGCGGTGAACGGCCAGGTGAGCGTGACCTATGGCATCAACCTCGCAGGGCCTACCGCCAAGGGCACCGCGGATGTCGTCGCCGAAGACCATGACGGCAAGACCGTCATCGTCAGCGCGGCCTTCAAGGATGCGAAGGGCAAACTCACCAATCTGCTGGTGAGCGATTGAGCGTTCAGGCCGCCGCGCTCTTCAGCACGGCGGGGAGGCCCTTGGCGTCCAGCACCTTGGCGACGGCGCGATAGCCGGCCTCGACCGCGAGATCGAACTTCTTCCAGTGCGTCAGGCCGATCCCGTCCAGCGGCGGGTCGATCACGAGATCGGCCTGCGCCCGCGCCACGCGGCGCTGCATCTCGTTGCCGACCGTGCCGGCGCGCATCAGGATCGAGGCCAGCGTCGGGGCACCCTTGCGGCGGCTCCACCACGCCCCGAACCAGTTGTGGTCGCCGAAATTCTCGTCGTCGCAGGCGATGCCCGCTTCGCCCACCACGTCGATCGCGATGATTGGCCCGCGCGCCTCGGCCGCCATGATATCGACCGGCAGGTTGTTCATGATCCCGCCATCGACATGCAGATGCCCGTCAATCACCACCGGCGGCAGCAGGCCGGGAATCGACGCGCTGGCCTTTAGCGCCCGCCACAACAGACCCTGGCGATGCGCCACAGCATGGCCGGTGGTCAGGTCCGACGTCACGCAGAAGAAGGGCAGCGGCATGTCCTCGATCCGCATGTCCGCGAAGTGGGTGCGCAGATTGCGGCCGACCTTGCCGCCGCGCAGCAGCGCGATGAAGGGCAGGGTGTAGTCGTTGAGCGGCTTGTCGCGCAGGAAGGTGCGGCGCATCCGCTCCTCCAGCTCGGCATCCTTCCAGTCCATCGAAATGCCCGCCGCGACCATCGCGCCGATCGAGGCGCCGCCAGCGAGATCGATGGTGACGCCCGCTTCACGCAGCGCGCGGATCGCGCCGATATGGGCATAGCCGCGCGCCCCGCCGCCCGCGAGCACCACGCCGACCGCGCGCCCCGTCATCAGCCGCGCCAGCCGCGCAACATCTTCCCGGCTTTTCAAACGAATATTGTGGCGGCCCTCGGTGACGCTGCCGGGCGCCATCTGGTCGTTCGCCGCGCCGTGCATGACGATCAGCTCGTAGCGCCGTCCGGCGGCCGCCGCTTGCTGGAAGCCCGCGCTCTGCGCCGCCGCTCCCGCATGGGTCAGCAGCATCACGCGGTCCGCCTGGCGGATGCAGTGCTGCGACCACACCGAACCCGCCTCGTCGCCGACATAGACGACGACATCGCTGGACTGTTCGGCATTGTACTGGTTCTCGGCCGGCTCATCGCGATGGCTGGGATCGAAGAACGCGCATTTGACGCCCATCGCGCCAAGCATCTCGGTCAGCCCGCGGCCGAAGCCGAGCGCATCGGCATCCGGCTCCAGCGGGATCAGCGCAAAGGTCTTGGGCCGCATCAGCGCCGCATTGCGCGCCGTCGTCGCGCGCAGGCGGCGGATGATGAGGCGCGTCAGCGTCGTCATCACGCGCGGCTCGCGCGCCGTGATGCGCAGGAAGGCCGGTTTGGAAAGGCGCAGCAATTCGCTGTCGCGCATCGCGCGCAGCTTGGCGCTGTGCGCGTCGCCGGCGATCAGCGACATCTCGCCGACCGTCTCGCCGGCCGGGACATGCGCGACGATCCGGTCGGTGCCCTTGTCGTCGGGCACATGGACCGCGAGGCGTCCGCTCACGACCAGGAAGATCGCCTCGTCATTCTCGCCGTCGCGGTCGAGATAGGTCCCGCCCGGCAGGCCGAACCACGTCGCCTCGGCGGCGATGCGCTCGACCGCGGCGTCGTCGCACTCGGCGAACAGCGGAAACTTGCGGATGCGGTCGAAGAGGCCGCTGGAGCGGACTACATCTTCGTCGATGGAGGAAAAGACGCGCCCGATCTGCGCGAAGGCCTGGACGACCGTACTGGCCGCGGTGCTGATCACCATGACGTCCACCCCCCGTCGACCCTGAGGTCGGTCCCCGTTACGAAAGAGGCGGCATCGCCCGCCAGAAACACAACCGCCCCCGCAATCTCGCCGCTCGCGCCGATCCGGCCCAGCATCGTCTTGCTCGCCAGCGTCGCCGCGAAGTCCGGCTTCTCTTTGACGAAATTCGGATTGGGAAACGGCCCCGGCGATACCGAGTTCACGCGGATCCTCTCCGGCCCCCAATGCGCCGCCATGTGCCGCGTCAACTGCAGCAGCCCCGCCTTGGCCGGACCATAGGCCGGCGGCGAGTTGAGACCGCTCGTGCCATAGATGCGCGGATCGGGCGCCACATGCGCGTACATGGTCGCGATATTGATCACGCTCGCATGACCCGCCGATGAAGCGGCGGCCTTCAGCGCCGGTTCCGCCGCACGCATCGCTTCGAAGGCGGCTGTGACGGTCGAGCGATAGGCGATGTCGAACTGGTCCGGCGTCTGGTCTGCAACCTTGCCGGGCTCCATCGTCACAGCATTGTTGACCAACACGTCAAGCCGCTCCAGCCCGCCGAAGAAGGCGCGGCTTGCGGCGAAATCCATCATGTCGAAAGCGGCGGTGGACACGTGACAGTCGAAAGAGCTCATACGCGTCTGAAACGCCTTGAGCCTTTCTTCGTTGCGGCCATTCACGATGACGTGGGCGCCATGTGCGCAAAGGCCGCGCACCATCGCCTCGCCCAGATGCCCCGCGCCTCCGGAGACGAACGCGATGCGTCCGTCGAGCCTGAAGAGTTGCGCTGAGGCGGGATCGCTCATTCAGCCTTGCGCGGCCACAGCGCTGGGTTGAGGAGCGCCGCGGGGAAGCGCGGCAGGCGCGGTTCGATGTCGGCGATTTCGTCCTGCGTCATCGCCTCGCCGTCGAACATCGCGAGATTGCGGTCGAGCTGTTCCTCGGTCTCCATGCCGATCACGATGCCGCTGATCCAGTCCTGCCCGCGCACATACGCGAGGCAGAGATCGGCGATCGACATCCGGTCATAGAGCTGGGCCAGCGTATCGAGCATGTAGAGCGTGCCTTCGGCATCGACGCCGTGGACCTTGGGCCACAGGCGCGAATCGTCGCCGGCGAGGATACCCTGCAGGTAGATGCTGCGGGCATGGATCGTGACGTCGCTGCGCGCCCGTGCCGCAGCCGGCACCCCGGCCTCGCGCCAGCGCTGGTCGATCAGGTTGAAGGGCAGCTGGATATGGGTGACGGCGCGCAGGCTGAGCGCCTCGAACGCCTCTTCCGGCGTTTGCACGGAAACGCCCAGGCGGTCGATCACGCCGGCCTTCTGCAGCCGCACCAGGCGCTTCCACACCGCCCCGCCATGCGAGGAGAGATGCGCCGCGCGATGCAGCAGCAGCGTGTCCAGCTTGGCGCGCTTCAGGCTGACGAGGCTGGCATTGATGCTGTCCTCGACCGCGCATTCGGCTTCCGCCGCGCTCGCGTCTTCCGGCAGCGAGGCGAGGGGGTCGAGCTTGGTGATCGTGTCGGGCTGGTCTTCGCCCTCGAAGGCGGCGCCGATGCGGTTCTCCGCCTCGCCATAGCCGCGTGCGGTGTCGAACGCCCCGACGCCGGCGCGACGAGCGCGCTTCAGCAGGCGGATCGCCCGATCGGTTGAGGGAAGGCCCGTCAGGTTCGCGGCGCCGTAGGGCGCTCCGATCTGCACGGTACCAAGGACCAGTCTGGACACATCGTTGCTCATGTCGAACAGCATACGGAAATCCGTTTGCAGTCCCGTTAATTGCTATGCGGAAAAAGGGTTTAGGAAGGCTGAAGCGTGTCGGAAGAACGACGCAAAGTCTTCATGGAGATTAGCGATTCCCTCCGCCCATCTCCCTTTGTCATGCCCGCAAAGGCGGGCATCCATGAACGTGCGCGGCTGCTGGATGCCCGCCTGCGCGGGCATGACAGAAAGGACTAACTCGCCGACTTCCCCGTCACCTTCCATACGGACGAGGCCTGGAACACCGGTTCGCCGCCGACCGTGAAGTCGCCGCGGGTGAAGATCATGGTCCGCGTCGCGCGCGATACGACCGGCGTCACCTCCAGCAGGTCGCCGATCTTCACGCCTTTCAGGAAGCTGGAACTCTGGCTGACCGTGACGCACCAGATACCGGGCGGGCAGGCGCTCCACGCCGCGAAGCCCAGCACGGAATCGGCGAACGCCATCAGCAGCCCGCCATGCGCGACGCCGCGCGTGTTGTCGTGGCGCGCGTCGATCGGCAGCGCGAAGCTCGTCGTGCCGTCGTCGTTGGTCCGCTGGAAGCTCTGGAACGCGAACGCCTCGAACGGATCGACCAGCGGCACCGCGGTCGGATAACCCTCCGGCGCCGGGAAGTCGCTCACCGCCGGGCGCTGCACGGGCATGCCGTAATTGGTGGCCGGCATCGCTTTCAGCCAGTCGGCGCTCATGCGCCCAGCACCTTCCAGATGCCGGTCGCGGTCATCAGCAGCCGCCCGCTCTGGGTGAGGGTGCCCGACACGAAGATCAGCGAGCGCGTCTTCCGCGTGATCGTCGCCTCCGCGAAGACCGGCGCATCCGCCGTGCCGCCAGCCAGGAAGTCGGTGTTCAGCGTCACGGTCGAGGCCATGCCGGGCGAGGCCGCCTCCTGCACGGTGAACCCCAGAAACGTATCGGCCAGCGTCATCAGCAGCCCGCCATGCAGCGCCCCGCCGCCGTTGAGGTGCTTGGGCTCGGGCAGGAAGGCGAAACGCTCAGGCGTCCCCGCCGCCTTGGCGGGATCGACCAGGAACGCGCCGACATAGGTGTTGAAGCCGGAAGCGGCCCCCATCGGCTGATAGCCGGGCAAGGTGGGATGAGACGAGGATGATGTCATGACGCCCGTGTCTAGCGGCGCGCCGCCCCGCCGCCAAGCCGCGTCATTTCTCCCAGGGCATCTTCCCGTACACCTCGTCCGTCTGGTTGCGGTACGAGCCGTCGGTATTGGTGTCGTTGTCGCCGATCGCATCGGCCTCGTCCTGGGCGGTGCGCGGCTTGTTGAACTTCTGGATCGCCGCCAGCGTCGCCGCATCCGGTGGCTGCAGGCTGGCCGCGACGCCCGGCGCCGAACCCGGCTTGATCATCATCCCGTCGCAGGCCGGCTCCAGCAGGCGGCGCTCGGGCGACAGCAGGCTGCACGTCGTCCAGGTCGACCCCTGGCCGCCCGCCGTTTCCTTGTCGCGCAGCGCCTGGCGCCGCAGGAACTCCTCCAGCGCCCGGGGATCGACGACATCGTGCGGCACGGTCGGCACATCCGACATCGCATCCAGCTTGCGCGGCGGCGGCGTCAGGGTCGGCCGGTCGGGCGTCACGTTATCGGGCAGCGGCGTCGCATCCACCGGCGCCGGCGGCAGCGCCACGATGTCGATCGCCGGCCGGTCCTGGATCGAGCGATTCGCCATCGTCAGCGGCGGCGGATCGGGCGCCATCAGAATCCACGCGACGATCAGCAGATGGACCAGGATCGACAGCGCCGCCCACAGCGGCAGCTGCGGCCGCGCATTGTCGCGCGGCGTTTCACCAGACCAGTCCTGATAACTGAGTGCGGTCACAACGCCCTGATGCTGGCCCTTTATGTCGGCACTAAGGCCCTTGTGTGGAAGGGCCGGTCAAGGCGTTCAGGCGTGAATTCAGATTCATGTGGATACCTCGGTGCATAACCCAATCACCTGATTGACGGTTTTGCGAAACGGCGAGAGGCTTCTTGCGAGGTTGATCGAAACCTTCCGGCGAAAGCCGGAGATTGGCGCGAGAATCCTTTGAGATCCACGGGAGCGACGGTTCCCGGCGGGCGCGGTGGAAAGGGGTGTCACAGCCTCGTGTAGATCGCGAACGGGAAGATCTCCGGTGCGGAAGGCCGCAAGGCGGACGCATCGGTCCATGGACCCGAAACGGTGGGCTAACACCGTTAAGAGGGCGCAAGCGGGGGCCGCAAGGCCGGCGCGGCGAGATCGGAGGCGCGACGTCTGGCCCCTACGATCGAGCTTCGGAGAGGATGGTCTGGCAACGGGTCATTGGCTCAGCTGCGGTGGATGGTCCCGCAAGGGATGCTGCCGGGGCAGTTGGAACGGTAAGGTGAGGTCGAAAGAGATCACCCGAAGGTTGCGGCGGCGGAGAGCTGAATAGGGCATTGGCGGCCGGCAACGGCGAGCGTGATGCCGGAGAGCAGAAGCGGATCGGCGACGGGGCCACGTCGCCGATTTTGCTTTTTGGCATACCCCTCAACCCACCAATCAAAATGCCCGACCTCCTGAGGAGCGGCCAACGGCCGCGTCTCGAAGGACGCATCTCTCGCCACACCCTGCGTGGTTCGAAGCTCCGCGGCCCAATCTAAAACTGTCATCGCCGGACCTGTTCCGGCGACCCCTCGTTCCGTTGCTCGATCCTTTGCGCGTGCCGCTTTGGCGGCACGATCGGCCGTCGGCGAGTGCCTCGGCAGGGGTCGCCGGAATGAATCCGGCGATGACAAAGAAAACGGGGCGGCGCATCGCACCGCCCCGCACTCTTGTGCAGCTATGCGCCGCCTCAGAACGCCGCGCGCAGGATCAGCTGGATCACCGGGCCGGACTTCTCGCCTTCGCGTTCGATCTCGTCGACATCGTTCTCGATCATCGCTTCGGCGATCTCTTCGGCGCTGTCGCCGTCGAAATTGTAGATGTCCTCGCGCTTCTCCTGGTCCAGCAGATTGCTGCCGGTCAGGCGCAGCGTGATGTTGTCGCCGATCCGCTTCTCGACGAAGACTTCGAGGTCGCCGTCATAGGCCGTGAAGCGCCGCTCGCCGAGCACGAGCTGCATCGCCTCGCTTTGCTTGCGATAGGTCGCGCCGAACGCGCCGCCGAATTCTGGCAGGTTCTGGATGAAGCCGACATTGTAGACGAAGTCCGGCTGGTTCTGGAACTTGCGGTCCTCGCCGGTGACGGGATCGACGATGCTGGAGTCGAGCCACGAGAGGTTCAGGAAGACGCCCGTCTCCTCCATGCCGATGAAGTCGAGGGGCGTGGAAAGGTCGAGCTCCACGCCCCACACTTCGCCGTCATTCACGTTGGCGGCGGTGTAGACGAGCCCGCCTTCCTCGGCGTCCTCGCCCGTCGAAACGAACTCGATGACATCGTCGATCTTCCGATAGAATGCGTTGACGCCGATAATGCCGCGCGTGCCCAACCGGCGTTCATAGCCGGCATCGAAGCCCCATGCGGTTTCCGGCTTTAGCAGCGGGTTGCCGATGAACTCATCCTCATCGCCCGGCTCTTCTTCAACGCGGAATGGCGCGATCAGGTCGAAATCCGGCCGGCGCTGGTTGCGCGCCACCGAGAAGGTCAGACGGTCATTATCGCTCAGCGCATAGCGCACATGCAGCGACGGCGCGAAGAAAGTCTCGTCCGTCGACGCGCCGCCTTCGCTGCCCGTCACATCCATCTTCGTCGTCTCGACACGGATGCCAGCCTCGATCGCCAGCGCATCGCTCGGCTTCCACGTCGCCTTGGCGAACGGGTCGATCCGGCTTTCGTCGATATCGTACTGCGCGCGCGGGCTGGTCTCGTCTTCCAGGTCGCCGTCGTCATACTCGGTGGCGGTGTCGCGCGCCGTGCGGTTCTTCTGCAGGATGTCGACGCCGAGTTTCAGCTCCGCCGTTTCGCCCAGCGTGAACGCATGCGCCAGCGTGAAGCTCACCTCATCGTCCACGGTGTCGATGGTCTCCAGCGCCGTAGGCTCCAGCGGATCGCCGGGGTCGGCCTCGAATTCGGTCGAGGCCGTGAACTCGTCGAACTTCGCATAGCCGCCTTCGATGATCGTCGTGCCGGCGCTCCAGGGCAGCGTCAGCTTCGCGTCGAAGGTCATGTTCTTCTGCGAGATATCCTCCGACTGCGCCTCGATCCCGCCGAGCTCCAGCGGATCGTCCTCCCACGCCGTGACATACTCGTTCTCGTCACGATTGGTATCGACATAGGAGGCCGAGAGCTCCAGCGTCGCGTTGCCGATGGGCGCAGTCAGCGAGGCGCTGAACGAGCTGTCCGTGCCGTCGCGGACATCGCTTTCCAGTTCCTGCTCGTCGGCGAAGGTACCGTCGGGCTCGTAGAAATTGGTGACCTTGGTCTTCGGGTTGTGGCGCCCCTGGACGTTGAGACCGAGCGTAAAGGCCGCATCGCCGATCTTGCCGCCCCACAGCACGCCGCCCGTACCCTTCGCGTCGCCGTCGTCGAAATGCAGCACGCCCGCCTTCACGAACACGCCTTCGAACGTATAGGCGTCCTTCAGAACGATATTCAGCGCGCCACCGATGCCTTCGGCGGGGCGATCGGCGCTCGAGGAGCGCACGATCTCGATCTTTTCCACCAGTTCGGCGGGAATGCGGTCGACGAAGAATGAGCGGTCGACACCAGGCCCGGGCGTCTTCTTGCCGTTGATCAGGATCTGGCTGTAGGCGCTGTCGAGGCCGCGCAGGCGCAACCCGTCGAACTCGATGACGTCAGAGGTGAATACCGCGCTCGGCACGCGCTTCAGCATGTCGCCGACCGTCAACGGCTCGAAGCGCTCGAAATAGTCGAGGCCGTAGGTCAGCACGGGCGCCGTCGTGTTGCTGCGATTGCGATAGATGATCTGGCCGGTGACCACGATCTCTTCGTCGGCCGCCGCCATTTCAATTTCCTGCGCGCCCGCGGGCGCCACCAATGCGGTTGCGCCGCACAGCAAGGTTCTCATGAAGGCATGCATCGACATCGCTCAACGTCCCCCGGGTTGTTGCGAGGCGTCGGGTGACGGACGGGGATGACGCCGCCGTTACGATGATTTGACCATTTGATGACGCGCGCGAATCCCGCTTGGCAGCAGGGCTTGCCGTGCGTTAGCCACGCGGCGACGCCGACGGAAACGAGAGAATTTTTCATGCGCTGCGCCTTGCTGTTATCCGTCCTGATTCCGCTGGGTGCGTGCGCCACGCCGGACGTGCAAATCCCCCAAGGCTCTGCCGCGCTTGGCGATCCCGCAAAGCCTGTCGCGGCGGTTGCGGAAACGATCGTCACCACCGACCCGACCGTGGATGCCGACGATCCCGTGTTGTGGGCCGATGCGAAAGACCCTTCGCGCGCGCTCTGGATCGGCACCGACAAGACCGACGGTCTCTATGTCCACAATCTCGACGGCACGATGCGCCAGTTCTTCCCCGATGGCCCGCTCAACAATGTCGATCTCCGCGACGGCTTCGTGGTCGACGGCAAGAGTTACGTCCTCATCGCCGCCGCCGAACGCGCCCGCTTCGGCATCGTCACCTACCTGCTCGATCCCGCGACGCTGAAGGTCGCGTCCTACGGCTTCATTCCCACCGACATGGGCGAGCCCTACGGCTTCTGCATGGGCAAGCGCGGCGACGCGATCTACCTCATGCCCAACAACAAGAACGGCGAGGCGCGCCAGTACCGCGTCACCGCTGGCCCCAAGGGCCCTATCGCCACGCTGGAACGCACCATGAAGGTCGCGACCCAGACCGAAGGCTGCGTCGTTGATGACGAGGCGCAGGTCTTCTATCTCGGCGAGGAAGACCGCGGCATCTGGCGCTTCGACTTCGACCCCAAGACGCCCAGCACGCCGACGCTCGTCTACGGCGTCGACAAGAAGGTCCTCACCGACGACGTCGAAGGTCTCACCATCATGCGCGACGGCCCGCATAAATACCTCATCGCCTCCAGCCAGGGCGACAGCACCTATCCGGTCTGGCTGATCGAGGGCGCGACCTACACTTACAAGGGCCGCTTCGCCGTCGAAGGCGGCGCCATCGACAACGTCACCGTCACCGACGGCATCGACGCCTGGTCCGGCCCCATCGGCCCATACCCCAACGGCGCCATCTCGATGCACGACACCGACGACGGCGACGGCAAACAGCAGAACTATAAACTCGTCGACTGGCGCGACGTGAAAAAAGCCTTGGCGCTGCCTTAAGGCCGCCGTCTCCCCCTAATTGTCATCCCGGGCGATGCCGCCGTCAGGCGTCCGAGACCCGCGACCCAGAGGCCGCAAGCGCCGGAGCCCAGTCACCTGGGTCCCGGCTCTTCGCTGCGTCGCGGCCGGGATGACAATTGAGCCCAAATCTCATCGCAGGATCCCGCCACCCCTCCCGCACCGCACAATCCCATTGTGTTATGATATAACATACTATATCCGGCATTCTCCCGCACCCGGAGACCGCCATGTCGCGCTTCGCTCTCGCTGCCCTCCTGCTCGCCGGAACCGCCATCGCCGCCGACGAGGAGGTCGTGGTCACCGCGCCCCTCGAAGGCTCTCGCATCGAAAGCCTGCAGGGCGCGACGGTCCTGAAGCGCGACGCCATCGTCACCCGGCTCAACACCTCGATCGGCGAAGTCCTCTCCGGCCTCCCCGGCGTCTCCAGCACCTTCTACGGCGCCGGCGCCGGCCGCCCGATCATCAGGGGCCTCGGCGATGACCGCATCCGCGTGCTCGAAAACGGCATCGGTACGATCGACGCCTCCTCGGCCAGCCCCGACCACGCCGTCGGCGCCGACCCGCTCGACGCCCGCCGCATCGAGGTCCTGCGCGGCGCGGCGGCGCTCGCCTATGGCGGCAACGCGGTCGGCGGCGTCGTCAACGTGATCGACGAGACGATCCCGACGCGCCTGCCTGAACGCGGCTGGGCGACCCGAGGTCTCGTCTCCTACTCCTCCGTCGACGACGGCTGGCAGGGCGGCCTCGGCGGCACCGCCGCGGCCGGCGACGTCGCGCTCAATCTCGACTGGTCGGCGCGCGAGACCGGCGACTACGACACGCCCATCGGCCGCATGATCAACTCCTTCGTCTCCACGCGCTCCTATGCCGGCGGCCTCTCGCTGGTGAAGGACTGGGGCTTTGTCGGCGCGGGCGCCAAGCGCTTCGAAACCTCCTACGGCCTCCCGCCCGAAGCCCCCGGCGAGCTCGGCGGCCATATCGAACTGGAACAGACCCGCTACGAGGCCCGCGGCGACGTGAAGCTCGACCTTGGCCCCTTCACCCGGCTCGATTTTGCCGGCCAGGTCTCCGACTACGCCCACACCGAATTCGAAGGCACCGGCGAGGCCGGCACCGTCTTCGCCAATCAGGGCTATGAAGGCCGCATCGAACTCCATAACGGCCAGAGCGAGGACCGCCTGACCGGCGCCACCGGCCTGCAGTTCAGCCGCACCGATTTCTCCGCGGTCGGCGATGAATCCTTCATCGCGCCCACGGTGACCAAGGATGTCGGCCTCTTCACCGTCCAGCGCTGGGACACCGGCACCTGGGGCGTCGAAGGCGGCCTCCGCATCGAGCATCGTGATCTCGACAATGCCGTGATCGGCACGCGCGACTTCACCCCCGTCAGCGCCTCGCTCGGCGCGTTCTGGCGCCCGTCGGAAAACTGGTTCGCCGGCCTCACCGTCGCGCGCACCGAACGCGCGCCGACCAATGTCGAGCTCTTCGCCAACGGTCCCCACCTCGCGACCGGCGCGTTCGAGGTCGGCGACGCCTCGCTCGGGCTCGAGACCGCGACCTCGCTCGAAGGCTCGCTCCGCTACGGCTCAGATATCTGGACGGCGGAACTCAACGTCTACCGCATTGGCTTCGACGGCTATATCGCGCTCACCCCCACCGGCACGGATGTCGAGCTGGACGACGGCGACACCATCCCCGAATTCGCCTTCGTCCAGCGCGACGCGACCTTCACCGGCGGCGAGATCTCGGCCTCGGTGCGCCTCGGCCAGGCCGGCGGCTTCACCTTCAAGGCCGATGTCGCGGCCGATCTCGTGCGCGCCGAATTCAAGGGCGGTGGCGACCTGCCGCGCATCCCGCCCAGCACCGTGACGCTCGGCCTCGAAGCCGAAAGCGACGCCGTCACCGCGCGCGTCGAAATGGTCGACATCGCCGAACAGGACGACGTCGCCGCGTTCGAAACCACCACGCCCGGCTCTACCGTCCTCAACGCCCATCTCGCCTGGCGGCCGTTCGAAGGCGAGGACGTGACGCTGCTGCTCGACGGCCGCAACCTCACCGACGAACTCGTCCGCGTCCACGCCTCGTTCCTGAAAGACGAACTCCCCCGCCCCGGCCGCTCCATCCGCGTGGCGATTTCAGCCAGCTACTAACAAATCCGTTGCTCCCCCCGCTTGCGGGGGGGAGACAGCCGCTCTCGGCTTGGCCGAGAGCGGCAGAGGGGGGCATATCCGCCCGATCCAACACCTTGCCTCACCACGCGTGCTCGCCCACAACGCGGCATGACCAAACCCAAAGCCGTCATGTCCTGGAGCTCCGGCAAGGACAGCGCCTTCGCGCTCCATGCGGCACAGCAGGCCGGCGAGCTCGACATTGTCGGCCTCCTCACCACGGTCAGCGAGACTCATGATCGCGTCGCCATCCACGGCGTGCGCGACGAGCTTCTTGACGCGCAGATCGCGGCCATCGGCCTGCCATGTCTGAAAGTGTGGCTCCCGACCCCGTGCCCCAACGCGGTCTACGAAGCGCGCATGGCCGCAGCGGCTGAGACGCTGAAAGGGCAGGGCGTCACCCACATGATCTTTGGCGATCTCTTCCTCGCCGACATCCGCGCCTATCGCGAAGCCAATCTGGCAAAGGCCGGCATGACCGGCGTCTTTCCACTCTGGGGCCGCGAAACGCCGGCGCTGGCCCGTGCCATGGTCGCCAGCGGCCTCGTCGCCCATATCGCGACCCTCGACCCGACCCGCCTCGACCCGTCCTTCTGCGGCCGCGTGTTCGACAACGCCTTCCTCGATGCGCTGCCTGATGGCATCGACCCCTGCGGCGAAAACGGCGAATTCCACACCTTCGCCTCCGCCGGCCCGATCTTCGCGAACCCCATCCCCGTCCGCACCGGCGAAACCGTTACGCGTGACGGCTTCGTCTACACAGATCTGCTGCCGGGATAGACGCGCCTTGCCATTTCGTCATCCCGGGCGAGGCCGCCGCGAGGCGTCCGAGACCCGGGACCCAGGGGCTGCAAGCGCCACTGCCCAGTCACCTGGGCTCCGGCTCTCCGCTCCGCTGCGGCCGGGATGACGGTAGTTATGCTAACGCCGCCACGACAGCTGCGCTGTCCGTCACGAACCCCATTCCGCGCTCGACATTGTAGAGCGTCGCCTGCGTGCAGTAGTCCGGCGAGCGTGTCGCGCAGCAATCCTCCACCAGCACGCAGTCATAGTTCAGGCAGTGCGCATCCAGCAGCGTCGCGTGCACGCACTGGTCGAGGTTCACGCCCGCAAAGAACAGCGTCGTCACCCGCAGATTTCGCAGCACGCTGTCGAGCTCGGAATCCCAGAACCCGCTCACCCGGTACTTGTCGACATGAATATCGTCCGCCCCGACCGTCAGCCCGTCGACGATCGCCGCATCCGCCGAGCCCTTGTCGAGGATCGGCGGCCGGAACCCACCCTCGCGCGCAAAACTGTGCATCACGCTCGGCCCTATGTTCAGCTTGTCGGTGCGGTTGCCCCAGTTGACCCAGATCACCGGCACGCCCGCTTTGCGCAGCACCGGCAGCATCCGCTCCAGCGGCTGGATGGGCTTTGCGGTCGGCGGCGCGCTTGTCTCATGCGGCCGCGCGCGACAGAACAGCGCCTGCATGTCGATCACAATGATCGCGCTCGCCGCGAGATCGAGCGTCACCCGCTTCGGCCGCGCTGCGATCGTCGCCGTCCGCGCCGCCCCCCGCGAGACGTCGATCGCGTCGGCCCCGACCTGCCACAGATTGGCCTGCGAACTCCCCAATGCCGTCATGTGACGTTCCCTCTTTCGTCGGTTGTAGGGTGCCGGGTCCTTCCCCGCCAGCGCGCAACTCTTTCGCCCCTGGGACGTTTCATCCCGAACCTGAAAGGGGATCGTCATGTCCGGTCAGACCATCGTTCTCATCCTGCTCGGTATAGCCGCCGTCGCGCTCGGCATTGTCGGCATTTTCATCCGCATGCCCTTCGTCTCGCTCTACGCGACCTGGATCATTGTCGGCGGCGCCGCGCTGCTGCTGATCGCCGCCCTGTTCCGCGACCGTCGCGCTTCGGCCTAGCGCGTTAGTCGCGCGCCGACACCAGCGCGGCCAGCGAAACAGCGCCAACCGCCAGCCACAGCGCGTTCATGCCGAGCGCCGCGAACGCCAGCGCGCCCGCAACGGCGCCTGCGACAAGCCCCAGCCAGTGCATGAGGTAGGGCACCCAGTCCCATTGCGCGCCGCCGCGCAGCGCCACGGCGAGCTTCTGGCCCAGCTTCACCAACGATCCCGTCGTATAGGTGAGGCCGATCCGGATCTCGCCGTCCTCCTCGAACACCGCATTCTCGGCCCCCATGGCGAGCGCCATTGCGGCGGCGCTGACGGCGACAAAGCCCTGCCCATAAGCCACAATTGCGACGGTCAACAACGCGCCGACCAGCAGCAGCACGATTGTACGGCGTCGCGCACCGGCGGCATGGCCCGTCAGCGACCCGATGGCGGCGCCCGCCACGAAGGCCGCGATCAGTCCGCCGGCGATGGCGGCGTTCAGCGAGAGGTCGCTCAAGGCGACGCCAAGCCGCGTCGAGTTGCCGCTCATGAAGGAAACGAAGAACCCGCCGAGCTGGATGAATGCGACCGCGTCCACGAACCCCGCAACCCCGGCGAGGGCGACGGCGATCAGGCGGGTGCGGCGGTCAAACCGGTTCATCCCCTCTATCTAGCGACCTCGCTCCGCGCCCTGCAACGCAGATGCTTGACAAGGGATGAAGTAGTCATATATTCCCAAGGACAATAGTCCTTGGCTAGGAAGGCGGAGTCATGACTGATCGTAAAATCCTGCCCGGTCTGAATCCATCTGTGCCTGCGTTCCTGAACAATCACAGAAAAGCGACGTTCGAATACTCGGCCCGCGCCGCAGGCGACAAACGAGCATGGTTTGTGTCGCCGCCGCGCAATATTCGGTCGCGCAGCCGCTCGATTGTCCAAAAGTAGACGTTCAAATCAAAACCACCCCGGGGGTACACCCCCTTCAAAAATCCTGGATCAATTCCACCCCACGCTTCTGACGTTGTGTCAGTCTCGCCAAACCCGGGAAACCCGCTTAAAACCGCCGCCACAAAAGTTGGGAAGGAAAAACAGCCATGCGTGAAGCCGTCATCGTTTCCACCGCCCGCACGGGGCTCGCCAAGTCGGGCCGCGGCGGTTTCAACGACACCCATGGCGCCGCGATGGGCGGTCACGCCATCAAGCACGCCATCGCCCGCGCCGGCATCGACGCCGGCGAGATCGAGGACGTCTATATGGGCTGCGGCGCACCGGAAGGTGCGACCGGCTCCAATGTGGGCCGCCTCGCCGCGATCTGGGCGGGCTGCCCGGTCACAACCTCTGGCGTGACCGTCAACCGCTTCTGCTCGTCGGGCCTGCAGACCGTCGCCATGGCGGCCCAGCAGATCATGACCGACGGCACCGACATCGCGATCGGCGCGGGCGTTGAATCCATCTCGCTCGTCAACATGTCCGGCAAGGCAAACCGCCACCGCGTCACCGAGGAACACCTCCTCGCGACCAAGCCGGCCCTCTGGATGGCGATGATCGAGACCGCCGAAATCGTCGCCGAGCGCTACGGCATCAGCCGCGAGCGTCAGGACCGCTTCAGCGTCGAGAGCCAGAAGCGCACCGCCGCGGCGCAGCAGGCGAACAAGTTCGCCAACGAGATCGCGCCGATGGACACCCAGATGATCGTCATCGACAAGGTGACGAAGGAGGCCTCGAAGGTCGCCTATGTCGTCAATCGCGACGAGTGCAACCGTCCCGAGACGACCTATGAAAGCCTCGCCAGCCTGCCCCCCGTCTTCAAGGACGGCCAGGTCGTCAAGGAAGGCAAGTACATCACCGCCGGCAACGCCTCGCAGCTCTCCGACGGCGCCGCTGCGGTCGTGCTGATGGAAGGCAAGGAAGCGTCGAAGCGCGGGCTTCAGCCGCTCGGCACCTTCCGCGGCTTCGCCGTCGCCGGCTGCGAGCCCGACGAAATGGGCATCGGCCCGGTCTTCGCCGTGCCGAAGCTCCTGAAGCGCCATGGCCTCACCGTCGACGATATCGACCTGTGGGAACTGAACGAGGCCTTCGCCTCGCAGGCCCTCTACTGCGCCGACCGCATCGGCATCGATCCCGAAAAGCTGAACGTCAATGGCGGCTCCATCTCGATCGGCCATCCATTCGGCATGACCGGCGCGCGCCTCACCGGCCACATTCTGCTGGAAGGCCAGCGTCGCAAGAACGCCAAGTACGGCATCGTCACGATGTGCATCGGCGGTGGTATGGGCGCGGCGGGCCTCTTCGAGTTCCACCGCTGAGCCGCGTCTACGACATCCGCCTCGCCAATTTGAGCGAGGCGGCCAGGTGCGAGGCGGTCGAGATCGCGGCCGCCACGCGCTTTGCCGAGATCGGCATGGAAGAGCTGATCGCCATTACCGAAGGCGATCCCTACATGCGCGGCCACGCCGCCAAGCATGTGGAATCCGGCAATCTCTTCGTGGCGGTCGAGGAACCCTCCGGCCGCGTCGCGGGCTTCGCCGCCTTCTGGCCGTTCGACGGTCTCGGCCATCTCTGCGAACTTGACGTCCACCCCGACCATGCGGGGCAGGGGCTCGGCCGCCGTCTCATCGCCGCGGGCGAGGACTGGGCACGGCGCGAGGCCTACCCCGCGCTCACGCTCTCGACCTTCACCGACGTGCCGTGGAACGGGCCGTTCTATGCCCGTCTCGGCTTTGCACCCTATCCGCGCAGCGAGTGGGGCAGCGAGCACCATGCCGTCTGGCAGAACCAGCTCGACAGTGCGCTCGATTGCACCCGTCGCCACATCATGATCAAGCGGCTTGCTTGAGCTGGAACATCTGCCGGGCCGGTTCGCCCGCCATGAACGCCAGATACTGCTTCGACCATTCCGCCGTCGCGATCTCCAGCATGAAGGCGTTCTCGACCCACATCTCAATCAGGTCGAAGCCCATCAGGTCCGGCCCGCCGCGCCGGCAGCGCCGCGTCTCCCAGCCCTCGCGTTCACCGAGGGCGATGATCTCTCCAGCGCTCAGCACGGACGAGATCAGCAGATGCGCCGAGGAATATTTCGGCGTCTCCGGCTGCAGCCGCGTGTTCAGATCGACCGGCCCCGGGAAGAAGGCGAGGTCGCGCGGGCTCACCTCGATCTCGCTCCCGCGGCCGTCATGGGCATAGGCCATCCATGAGCGCTCGATCGGCGGAAACGGCACTGCCTCGCCCTTCCACAATTCGGCAATGGCCCGCGCCACCCGCTCGGGATTGTCGGCGGGAATGGATGCATGGAAAATCATGGTCTCTCTCCAGTCGTCTTGCGCCGCTTTCCGGCGCCCCTCGTTTCGGCTGCACGCTCCCGCGCCGCCTTCATCAGCAGGCCGATCACGAAGGAGGACGCCTTGCCCGCCTCGTCGCCGCTGAATCCCCAGTAATCCTTCATCGTCATCCAAGCCGCCCCCGAATAGAGCAGCTGCACCGCCGCCGTGAGCCAAGCGGCCTCGCGCGGGTCCATCTCCTCGGTCGCTGCGCTCACCGACTTGCAGATCGCGGCCTTCCGTTTCTCGTTCATGCCCAGCCGGAACTCCCGCCCCTGCGGGCTCGACCAGAACGCGCGCATCAGCTGTTCGTTATCGTCGAAGGCCGGAAACACCCGCGCGGGAAACGCGACCAGTTCCTCTTCGCTCTGCGGAAACGACTTGATCCCGATCCGCGGATCCATCCACGCCCACAGCGCCTCCAGCAGCAGATCCTTGGTCGGGAAATGCCGATAGACCGTGCGCTCCTGCACGCCCGCCTGCTTGGCGATGGCGGCAAAGGAAAGACCTGCCGGGCTCACCGTCTCGATCAGTGCTGCCGCAGCATCGAGAATTCGCTTCCGCGTCTCTTCCTTCTGCGCCTCGCGCAGGGGGCTCTCATAGCCGGATGTCAGTGTAGCTGTATTCATGTCAGTATATATGACACCAACAGCCGCTTCTGTCCAGTGACTGCGGTCACAGGTCGAATTTGCGAGGGTTCAGCGCGCCGGGTAGCGGCTGAGGAAGCGCCAGAAGAAGGCGACGAAGATCAGATCGGAGAACCCGACCAGGAACGGCCGGAAGCCGATCGCGCCCTTCAACCAATAGATCGCGAACAGCAGCGCCACGGCGACCTTGCCGACGATCCCGATCACGATAATGCCGCGATTACGGTCGAGGTCACGCGAGACCATGAAATAGCCAACGCCGAAGGTGGCGACGACCGCGCCGAAGCAGCGCACGAACAGCCAGTCGCCAGCCGGCAGCGTCAGCCCCGACGTCGCCGCCAGAATGGTCGGATCGATAACCATCGGCAGGCCGACCAGGAACACGTTGTAGATGCCGCAGAAGATGAAGAACCGCGTCCAGAATACGTCGTTCATAAGCTTTCCCTCGATCTCTTGCCGCTTGGACGCGGCACCTTCACGTTTGTGACGGCCCCGTCTGCAACGGCCGCGTCTGATTGCTGGGATCGATCCGCCCCTTCAGCCGATGGATCTCCACCGACCCCACGCCCTTCAGCGTCGCAGTGCCCGCCGATACGAGGACGAATTCAGTACGCAGCCGCGCATGAACAGCAGGCGAGACGGTGATGTCGCCACCCGTCCCCTGGCCTTCCAGCCGGCTCGCAATGTTGATCGTCTCGCCCCAATAATCGAACAACGGGCGATGGCGCCCGATCACCCCACCGATCGCCGGTCCTGCATGCAGCCCGACCCGCAGCGCGATCGGCAGTTCGTACCGCGCCGCCGATTCAACCGTGATCCGTTGGATCTCCAGCGCGAAATCCGCCAACGGCCGCAGATCGTTCGGCGCTGTCCGGTTTTTGTTCACGACTGCCATATAGCCGTCGCCCATCGTCTTTACGCGTTCCACGCCATGGCGCGCCGCGGCATCGTCGAAGGCGGTGAAGATGTCGTTGAGCACCGCCACCGTCTTCACCGCCCCGATGCGCCCCGACATCTGCGTGAAGCCCGCGAGGTCGGCGAAGAGGACGCCGATATTCTGGAACGACTGCGCGATCCGCTGCTCGCCGGCTTTCAACCGCACTGCCGCGAACTCCGGCAGCATTGCAGAGATCAGCGAATCCGACTTCTCCTTCTCGTGCGCCGCCACCGTGTCGGACACGAACTGCGCGCGCGCCAGCCGCTCCGCGAGCAGCGCCATCGCCGCGCCGAGCAGCCAAGCGAGCGCAAACGCCGCGAACGCAAACAGCCGATCATCGGCATCGCCCGGCGCACCGTTGATCAGCAACACCGGTGCAATGGAGAAGACGAGGCCGAGAAGTGCCGCCGGGATCGCCGCGAAGCCGCCACCTGCCATCAGCCCTGCCATCGTCACCGCCAGCGGTGCGGCATACAGGCCGGCGCCGTGCTCGCGATGCAGGAAGTGGGAAAAGGCAATACAGGCGCTCGCGAAGAGGAGCGCCAGGACGGTCCCCGACACGATCTGCCGCACGATGGGATTGAGCGGCACCAGCGTCAGCCCGGCCGCGATCACCGCCAGCGGTATGCTCACCGTCGCGGAAAGCGGCGCCGCCTCCATGCCGAACACCACCGCGCCCGCGGGATGGGCGAAGACGCTGAGCGTCGAAAGCACGATCAGCACAAGTCCCGTAAACCGCTCCAGCGCCTTCAGATCGACCTCGAAGGCCGCACGGAACTGCCGCTCCCTGTCGCGATCGCGAAAGCCGAGCAGGGACAGGCGCATCAGAGATCCTTGGAAAGAAAGAAGCGTTCTACGCCCGCCCGTCCCATCTGCAAGGTCCCGAACACCTTGTAGCCCAGCTTTTCGTAAAACGGCCGCGCCTGGAAGCTGAACGTATCCAGCCACAGATTGAGCGCCCCGCGACGCCGCGCTTCATCCTCCGCGGCGGCCATCAGCGCATTGCCTAGCCCGCGGCGCTGCAGCTTCGGATCGACCCACGCCCATTTCAGGAACGCGGACTCGTAATAGACCTCCACCAGGAATCCGCCGCGGACCTCGCCCTTGGCGTCGCGGACGCTGACGACATAGTCGGCATAGCCGTAGGATCCCGCGGCCCCGACATTATGTGCGTCCAGTCCCTTCGCGATCGCCCGCTTGACGCCACCGAGCGGCTTCGCCTCCAAACCCACCCGAAAGCTGCCGATCCGCCGCACCGGTGTGGCGGGCGCTTTCACGGCCTTCTTGGTCACGGCTCCGGCCCGATCTGCACGACCAGCTTGCCGGTATTCCCGCCCGTGAAGAGGTCCTGCAGCACGACCGGCGCATTCTCCAGCCCCTGGCGTACGTCGACCTTCCACTTGATCTGACCGCTCGCCAGCCAGCCCGGCATGTCCGCGAAGAATTCCGCGATGCGGGGGAAATAGTCGATGACGATGAAGCCCTTAAGCAATGCGCGCTTCATGAGGATGTTGCGGAACATGTAGGGGCCTGGCACCGGCCCGTCGGCATTGTAGGTCGAGATCAGGCCGCAGACGGGAATGCGCGCTTCCAGATTGATCAGCGTCAGCACCGCATCCAGGATCTCGCCGCCAACATTTTCGAAATAGACGTCGATTCCCTTGGGGCATTCGCGCCGCAGCGCTTCGAGCACATTCTCGGTGCGGTAGTTGATGCAGGCATCGAAGCCGAGCTCATCAACCACCCATTTGCACTTGTCGTCCGAGCCCGCGAGACCGACCACATGGCAGCCCTTGAGCTTCGCGATCTGCCCGACGATCGAGCCGACCGCACCAGCGGCGGCCGAGACGACGACGGTCTCACCGGGCTTCGGCTTTCCGATATCCAGCAGCCCGAAATAGGCAGTGATTGCGGTCATGCCGAGCCCGCCCATATAGGCGAGGATCGGCAGGTCCGGCCCGACCTGCAACTTCTGCGCACCGTTGCTGACGACATAGTCCTGCCAGCCCATGTCGAAGGGCTGCACGATATCGCCCGGCTTGAAGCCTGGATTGTTCGACGCTTCGACCACGCCGATCGTCCCGCCGCGCATGACGTCGCCGATTTCGACGGGCGGCATGTACTGGTCCATGTCGCTCATCCAGATCCGGTTCGTGGGATCGAGCGACAGGTAGATGTTGCGGATCAGGATCTGGCCGGGTCCAGGCGTCGGCACGGCCTCGCTCACCAACTCCAGATCGCCCGGCGCCAGGTCGCCGACCGGGCGTTTCTTCAGTTTCCAACGACGATTGACGCTCATGGCGCTCCACCACATATGAACCGGGCGTCTTTGGGATCACACGATCGTTAGAATGCGGGACCCCACGCGCCGCTTCGGTCAGTATAATCGCACCTCATCGTTCGACAGGAAAATCATGCGGCGTCTGCCGGTCCTCTTCGTCGCAGCCCTCGCCGCCGCCGGTCTCGCCGGCGCCCAGGACACCGCCCCCGCGCACCCGCTGAACGTCCAGGCCAGCCTTGTCGCCGAGACCGAGGGCGTCCAGCCCGGCGATACGGTGACGGTGGCGCTTCGCTTCCAGATCCGCGAGCACTGGCACACCTACTGGATCAACCCCGGCGATTCCGGAGAGGCGACGACGCTCGACTGGACGCTGCCGGAAGGCGTTACGGCAGGCCCGCTCCAGTTTCCCTATCCCCAGCGGATCCAGGTCGGCCCCCTCGTCAATTTCGGCTTCAGCGACACCGTCCTCCATCTGACCGATATCAAGGTCCCCGACAACGCCACGGTCGGTCAGTCGATCCCGCTCAAGGCCCACGCGGTCTGGCTGGTCTGCGACGACATCTGCGTGCCCGAGGAAGCCAGCGTCTCGCTCGACCTTCCCGTCGTCGCCGCACCGCCGCCGCCCAATCCTAGCGCGGCTGCCGAGTTTGCCGCGGCCCGAGCTGCGCTGCCGATGCCGAGCCCCTGGCCTGCGAGCTTCGCCGTGCAGGACGGCAAGGTCACACTCGCGCTGAAGGCGCCCGAACTCGCCGCCGCGGGCCTTGAGTCTGCCGTTCTGTTTCCGGTCAAAGGCGGCTTCATCAAGAACGCCGCGCCACAGGCCGTCGAAACCACCGGCGATGGTCTCACAATCGCCACCGAAACCGGCCGCCGTCTATCGACACCGGAAAAGGCCCAAGCCGTCGATGCCATCGACGCCGTCATGGTGGTCACAGGCAAGGACGGTCAGACCAAGGCCTTCGAACTGAAAGCAACGCCCGGGCCTGCGGTTGCCAGCGGAGGTGACGGCGACACGCTCTCGGTCTGGACAGCCCTTGGCTTCGCCTTTCTCGGCGGCCTCATCCTCAACCTGATGCCCTGCGTCTTCCCCGTCCTCTCGATGAAGGCGCTGGCGCTGGCCAAGAAGGGTGGCGGTGCGACCTCCGCCGCACGCGCCGGCGGCTTCGCCTACACGGCGGGCGTCGTGCTCAGCTTCCTCGCGCTTGGCGGCGTGTTGATCGCGATCCGTGGGGCAGGGGAGGCGGTCGGCTGGGGCTTCCAGCTGCAATCCCCCGTCATCGTCGCCGCGCTGGCTCTCGTCTTCTTCGCCATCGGCCTCAACCTGATGGGCGTCTTCGAAGTCGGCACCAATCTTCAGAACCTTGGCAACACCACCGGCAAGAGCGACGGCCTCAGCGGCTCGTTCCTCACCGGCGTCCTCGCCGCCGTTGTCGCAGCGCCCTGCACCGCGCCCTTCATGGGCGGCGCGATCTTCACGGCGCTGACCCAACCCATCCCCGTAGCGCTGGCGATTTTCGGCGCGCTCGGCCTCGGCATGGCGGCGCCCTATCTCGCGCTCACCCTATCGCCCGGTCTGGTGCGCCGCCTACCCAAACCCGGCCTCTGGATGGAGCGGCTGAAGCAGGTGCTGGCCTTCCCGATGTTCGGTTCAACGGCATGGCTCGTCTGGGTGCTCTCCCTCATGGCAGGCCCCCAGGCGCTGGCGCTGAGTCTCGCCGCGCTCATCGTCACCGCCTTCGGGCTCTGGCTGTGGGGTATCGCGCAGCGCGGCGAAGGTGGCTGGCTCGCGCGCGGAACGGCCATCGTAGCAGCGCTTGCGGTCATCGCGGCGCTGGTCGTCGTGCCCGGCATGACCGCTTCGACCGCTGTCGCCGCTGCGGAAACGTCAGGCCCCAAATCCGAGCCCTATTCACCCGCGCGGCTCGATGCGTTGCTGAAAGAGGGCAAACCCGTCTTCGTCAACCTCACCGCCGCATGGTGCGTGACGTGCCTCGTGAATGAAGAGGTCGCGCTTTCCAGCAGCAGTCTCGCCTCTGCCTTCGAGAAGGCCGGCATCGTCTACCTCAAGGGCGACTGGACCAACCGCGACGCGGATATCTCGAAGCTGCTGGAACAACACGGCCGGGCCGGCGTGCCGCTCTATCTGTTCTACAAACCCGGCCAGACCGCCCCCGCGATCCTGCCTCAGCTCTTGACCGAGGGGATCGTCCTTGATGCGATTGGCGCCCCATCGTCCCCGTCTTCCTAGGAGAGATGCAATGAACCGCTTCATCAACGCCCTGTTTGTCGCCTCCGCGCTCGCGTTTCCCGCTTTCGCCGCGCCCATCGTAGGCGAGGCCGCGCCCGCCTTCACCGGCACCGATGCCGACGGCCAGACCGTCAATCTCTCCGACTATGCCGGCAAGACCGTCGTGCTGGAGTGGACGAACGAGGGCTGCCCGTATGTGAAAAAGCACTACGGCTCCGGCAACATGCAGAAGACACAGGCCGCCGCTGAAGCTGACGGCGCCGTGTGGCTCACCATCATCTCGTCCGCCGAAGGCAAGCAGGGCTACGCCACTGGCGAACATGCCAAGGCCGTGGCCGCCGCCGCCAAGGCGACGCCGAGCGACATCATTCTCGACCCCAAGGGCGAGATCGGCCGCGCCTACGAGGCGCAGACCACGCCGCATATGTTCGTGATCGATGGCTCGGGAAAGCTCGTCTACGCGGGCGGTATCGACGACAAGCCGACCGCCGATCCCGCCGACATCGCGACGGCGAACAACCTCGTGCTCGCCGCGCTCGATGATCTGAAGAACGGCCGCCCGGTCGCGACCCCTGAGTCGGAACCTTACGGCTGCAGCGTCAAATACTGATCAGTAGCCGGCGTCCTTCAGGACGCTGCTGAGGGACATGCCTTCCGGCTCGGCGCCGATGAAGGCCATGTCCTCGATGCGCCAGCCCTGGATGCCGCTCACCATGCTGATGACCGTAGTGCTTTCGTTGCCGAAATTCGAGGTCTTCACCGTGACCGATGCCGTCCGGGCGTCGGTCATCGTCGTGTCCACGGACAAGACTTTCAGATCGCCGAAATCCTGGCCGTTAATGAAGAAGTCCCAATCGATGACCGGCTCGTCCGAAGCGATCGCCTTCTTGAACCGGGTCGCCAGTTCGGTGGTGAAATACTTGTCCGCGATTGCCGGCCACTCAAGCTCGGGCGGCATCGTGACGCCCTCCTTCTCTGTCGCCATCGTCGCCGCGAAGTAGCGGGTGTAGAGATCGCGGATCATGCCGTTGGGCTGTGCCACGTCGCCCGGATCGAGCGTCGCGGGCGGGGCAGGGGGCGAGGCGGCTTCGGCTATGGCCGGGCCGCCGGCCAGGGCGAGCGAAACGAGCAGTCCGTACAGAATCTTCACTGGGTCTTCTCCTCAACGGGCGCCGGTACGGCCTTCAGCGCATTCGTCATGAAAATATCGACATCATCAAGGCAGGACGCCCGCCAGCGCAGCGGCCAGGCGAAACAGGTAATGACGCCCAGATGGCTGACGCCGGGATAGAATTTGAGGGACGCCGAGCCGCCGCCATCATTCACAGCCTTCGCCATGTTCGACGCATTCTCCGGATTGACCGTGGTGTCGGCCGCACCGTGGAGGAACAGAAACGGTGGCGCCGACTTAGCCCCGGCCGCCGCCAGCTTCACGGGCCGTGCCGTTTCGATGTCGTCCGCCGTCAAGAAAATATCTTTCGTCGACTCCGTCTTCAGCGGATTGAACGACAGCGGCCCGGCGAGCGAGACGACGGCCCTCACATCGCGCGGCTTCAGGCCATAGGGCGCCAGCCAGCGTGGATCGATCGCCACCATGACGACGTTATAGGCGCCGGCCGAGTGTCCCATCAGGATGATCTTGTCCGGTCGGCCGCCATGCGCGGCGATATTTGTTTTCGTCCAGGCGACGGCCCGCGCGGTGTCCTCGACAAAGGCCGGATAGCGGACCTCCGGATAGAGCCGGTAGTCGGCGACGACAACCTGATAGCCCCGCCCAGTCAGCGCCTGGCCGAGGAAGCGATAAAGCGCCTTCTCTCCGCTCTTCCACGACCCGCCATAGATGAAGAGAACGGTCGCCCGCGGCGCTGTGCCTTTGGGCGTGTAGATGTCCAGTTTCTGGCGCGTTTCCGGCCCGTAGGCGATATCGGTTTCGAGCGTGAAGCCCGTGCCCCAGACGAAAAGACGCTGCGCCGATGACATGGAACATCCTGAAACGGCGGCGATGACCGCGACGAAGAACCCGATGAAGACGAAGGATTTGCGCATAGACCCTGTACGGAGCAAGGGGGGATCGTGGATCATATTGTGATCGGGGTCGCTGCGTTCCGGCGTTGAGGGAGTAGGGTCCGCAATGCTATCGGCATAGGACCGACTTCCCTTTGGAGGCTGCAGCGCAGCGCCGCGTGATGAAACGCAAGCTCACCACCATCTTCTGCGCGGACGTCTCGGGCTATAGCCGGATGATGGGAGCGGACGAAGCGCGGACGCTCGCCACGCTCAAGGAATACCGCGAGGCGATCGAGGGCTTCATCGCGCGCCACCACGGCCGCGTGGTCAGCTGGTCGGGCGATGGCCTGCTCGCCGAATTCGCGAGCGTCGTCGAAGCGGTCCAGTGCGCTGCCGAAGTCCAGCGCGAGCTCCGCGCCCGCAATGGTGGCCGCGAAGAAGACCAGCGCATGACGTTCCGCATCGGGATCAATCTCGGTGACGTCATGGCCGACGGCGACGACATCTTCGGCGAGGGCGTCAATATCGCCGCCCGCCTGCAGCAGATGGCTACGGCCGGCGGCATCCTCGTTTCCAGTTCGGTCTACGAGCAGGTTCGCGGCAAGCTGTCGATGACCTTCGCCTCGCTGGGCACGCAGGCGGTCAAGAACATCGCGGGCGAGGTGACCGTCTATTCCGTCACCATGGACGGGGTCACGCCGCAGAAGAGCGTTGCAGCGCAGCAACCGGCCTGGGGCGATTCAATGCACGCGATGGCGCCCCCGCCGCCGCCCGATCTGTCGCGCGCCCGCCGCGGCAAGCTGTTCCGGCGTGGCCTCGCGCTGTTGCTCGACTACGGAATCGTCGCGGCCGCCTGCTTCGGCGGCGCGCTGGCGCTCAATTCGATCGTGTCGCCGACGACCGTCCGCATGGATCTCGACATCCCCTTCGTCAGCTATCACGGCGATCGCATCGAGAGCAGCGAGTGGGTCCCCAAGGGCACGCAGATCGAAGACAACGCGACGATCGTTCAGGAAGAGCGGATCGTCACCTACGATTATTTCGGTCTGTTCACGCAGACCTACCGCCAGGAGCGAACGCGCGGTCATATCACCGAGAAGAAGCGCGGCGGAGCAGGCGGCGAGCCCGGTACGCCGGGCACCCCTGGGACACCGGGAACGCCGGGCACCCCTGGGACACCGGGCACGCCCGGTACGCCGGGCACCCCTGGGACACCGGGCACGCCTGGCACCCCGCCGACGCCGGGAACGCCTGGGACACCCGGCACACCGCCGACTCCTGGAACGCCCGGCACACCCGGTACCTCGTCGGATCACGTTGAGGTCCCCGGTGTCGTCGTGGACGGTGACACCGTCGTCGTCGGTAACGGCGCGGTGGTCGTCGATGCCAGCGGCGTCCATGTCGCGCCCGATGCCGAGGAAGACGGCCTCAGCTTCGGGTTCTCGATCGGCGACGACGATAAGGACTGGGACTTCTCGTTCCAGCACGTCCGCGAGCGCCTGATCGATCCCGCAACCGGCATGCCGATCACCCGGCCCTCGCTCGACACGCTGACCCTGATCCTGCTCGCGCTTTACTTCGCGATCATGGAGGCCGGACGCGTCGGCTCGACCATCGGCAAGGGCGCCTTCGATCTCGTCGTCACCCGCGAGGACGGCCGCCCGCTCTCCTTCTTCACGGCGCTCGGCCGCAACGTGATCAAGGTCCTCACGACCTTCATCTTCCCGATCGCCATCCTCGTCGCGCTGTTCTCGCGCCGCCGTCAGGGCATCCACGACCGCATCGCCGGCACCGTGGTCGTCCGGGTCGAGTAACCATCGCGACAATAAGCGTAGCGCGGGCTGACAAGGCCCGCGCTACGCTTGTTCGATAGCGCCTCCCTCCGACCGAGAGCCTCCCATGCGCCTGCCGATCCTTCGCTCGCTTCTCGCCACCGTGGCGGTCTCCGCCAGCCTGATTGCCCCCTCTTTCGCGAAAGCGGAATACGGCGAATGGGGCATCGTCCTGTCGGACATGGATACGGCGGTGAAGCCGGGCGACGACTTCTACATGTATGTGAACGGCGGCTGGGACAAACGCGTCGAGATCCCCGCCGACAAGTCGGGCTTCAGCGACGGCACCGATATCGAGGAGCGCGCCGAAGCCGATCTGCACGAGATTGCGGAAGGTGCGAAGACCGCCGAAGCCGGCACGCTGCTCCGCAAGGTCGGCGACTTCTATGCCAGCTACATGGACGAGGCGGCGATCGAGCAGAAGGGCGTCGAACCCGTGCGCGCCCGGCTCGACGCGATCGCCGCCATTGCGGCGCCCGCCGATCTCGCCAAGGCCTTCGCCCGCTCCATCATCGGCTTCGGCGTCACGCCGTTCGGCCTCTATACCGAGGCGGATGCCAAGAACCCCGCACGCTACGCCGCCTATGTCTACCAGTCGGGCCTCGGCCTGCCGGATCGCGACTATTATCTCATCGACAACGAAGAGAATCTGAAATACCGCGCGGCCTATCGCGCCTATATCGAGAAGCAGCTCGGCCTCGCTGGCATTCCCGATGCCGCCGCGAAGGCCGAGGCCATCTATGCGCTGGAAGTCGAGATCGCCAAGCTTCACTGGCCGGCAGCGGACACTCGCGACGCCCTGAAGACCTACAATCCCTACGACGCTGCGACGCTCGTGACCGAAGCGCCGGGCTTCGACTGGGCGACCTTCCTTGCGGAGGCCGATCTCGCGCACGCTCCCAATCTCGTCCTCAACGAAAAGTCGGCCATCATCGCGCTCGCCGCGCTGGTGGGATCGACGCCGCTCGACACCTGGAAGGCCTATCTCACCTTCCACACGCTGGATGCCGCGGCGCCCTATCTCTCCAAGGCGTTCGACGACGCGCAGTTCGACTTCAACGGCCGCACCATGTCCGGTCAGGAAACGCAGCGTGATCGCTGGAAGCGCGCGCTGGAAGCGATCGACGGCAATATGGGCGAGGCGATGGGCGAGGCCTATGTCGCCAAGCGCTTCCCGCCGGAATCCAAGGCCATGATGGTCGAGATGGTCGCCAACCTGAAGACAGCGCTCGGCCAAATGATCGACGAGGCGGCTTGGCTCGATCCGGCGACCAAGACCGAGGCCAAGAAGAAGCTGACCGTCATGGGCGTGAAGATCGGCTATCCCGACGCCTGGCGCGACTACACGGCGCTTGAGGTCAATGCTGGCGATCTGCTCGGCAATATCGAGCGTGCCCGCGCCTTCGATTGGGCCCGCCGCACCGGCCGTATCGCGGGTCCGATCGACAAGACCGAGTGGCTGATGACGCCGCCGACGGTGAACGCCTACTTCCTGCCGGTCGCCAACGAGATCGTCTTTCCGGCCGGCATTTTGCAGCCGCCTTATTTCGATCCCGCCGCCGATATGGCCGTGAATTACGGCTCGATGGGCGCGACGATCGGCCACGAGATCAGCCATGGCTTCGACGATCAGGGCCGCAAGTTCGACGAGACCGGCGCCATCCGCGACTGGTGGACGGAAAAGGACGCCGCCGCCTACGAGATCCAGGCCAAGGCGCTGGCCGCGCAGTTCGATGCCTACGAGCCGCTGCCGGGCGTGCATATCAATGGCGAACTGACGCTTGGCGAAAACATCGCCGACCTCGCCGGCCTCGCCATCGCCTATCGCGCCTACCACATCGCGCTCGGCGGCAAGGACGCCCCGGTGCTCGACGGCATGACCGGCGATCAGCGCTTCTTCCTCGGCTATGCCATGAGCTGGCGCAGCAAGACGAAGGAAGACCGCCTGCGCGCGCGTCTCGCCGCTGACCCGCACTCGCCGCCCTATTACCGGGTGAATGGCATCGTGCGGAATTTCGGCCCCTGGTACGACGCGTTCGGTGTTCCCGCCGACGCCAAACTGACCCTGCCCGACGCCCAGCGCGTTAAACTCTGGTAGGTCGCCCGCCGGCGCTGTCTCTCAGGAATCGGCGCCATCGTCGACGACAGGATCCGGCGGCGGGGCTTTCAAACGCCCCGCCTCGCGCAAGGCTCTCCTCAGCACGTACTCGATCTGCGCATTCACGCTGCGCAGATCATCGTCGGCCCAGCGCTGGATGGCGTCCAGCACGTCGGAACTGATGCGCAGCGCATAGGCCTTCTTGTCCGCCATGAACCCCTTGGCCGTCAGCTATAGATCGTGCCGGTGTTCACGATGGGCTGCGTTCCACGCTCGCCGCACAGCACGACGAGCAGATTGCTCACCATCGCGGCCTTGCGCTCTTCGTCAAGCTGCACGACGCCGCGCTTGGCGAGCTGCTCCAGCGCCATCTCCACCATGCTGACCGCGCCTTCGACGATCAGCGTGCGGGCCGCGATGATCGCGCCGGCCTGCTGGCGCTGCAGCATCGCCTGGGCGATTTCGGGGGCGTAGGCGAGGTGGGTGATGCGCGCCTCGATCACCTTCACGCCGGCGCTCGTCAGCCGCTCCTGGATCTCCTTCTGCAGGTGGTCGGAGATTTCCGTGCCATGGCTGCGCAGCGAGATACTGGCAGGATCATGGGTGTCGTAGGAATAGCTCTGGGCCATCTGCCTCAGCGCCGATTCGCTCTGGATATGGACGAAGTCGACATAGTCGTTGACCTTGAACAGCGCCTCGGCGGTATCGACGACCTGCCAGACGACGACAGCCGCGATCTCGATCGGATTGCCGTCGAGGTCGTTGATCTTCAGCTTGCTCGACTCGAAATTGCGCATGCGCAGGCTGACGGCCTTCTTGCTGTAGAAGGGGTTGGCGAAGCGCGGGCCGGCATCATGCACGGTGCCGACATAGCGGCCGAAGAACTGCAGAACCTTGGCTTCGTTCGGCGCAACGGTGAAAAAGCCGGCCAGCGCGACCAGCATGATGATGACGACGATAATGCCGCTGATAACCATCCAGGGTTCTTTGCCCTTGATGCCGAAGATCGTCAGCGCGATCGCCCCGGCAAGTATGACGAGCAGGCCGATCAGGGCGGGTATGCCCGATGGCGCGGAATAGGAACGTTCGTTCACGGTAGTCCTCCCAACAAGTGAGAAAGTGATATCATTTCAATATCATTTCTAAAAGTCATGGTAGGTGCGACGGATTGGCGCGCGAAATATTGTTTCGCGCATAGCCATCTAGCCCGCAGTGAAGGGTCTTTCAAAAGCTCGAAATAGACGCGTCATAAGGGCGGAAAAGCGCTACTTACGGCGCCTCATCGCGTCGCTGAGGATGCCTATGTTCGACATGCCCGACTATGACGGCCACGAGGCCGTTCACTGGTTTCACGATGCCGCCACCGGCTATCGCGGGCTTATCGCGATCCACAACTCTGCCCTTGGCCCGGCCTGCGGCGGCACCCGCATGTGGGCCTACGCCGACGCCAATGCTGCGTTGACGGACGCACTGCGCTTGTCGAAAGGCATGTCCTACAAGAACGCGATGGCCGAACTGCCGCTCGGCGGCGGCAAGTCCGTCATCATCGGCGATGCCCGCAAGGATAAGACGGCCAGCCTGATGCGCGCCCATGGCCGCGCGGTCGACAGCCTGAACGGGCGCTACGTCACGGCGATGGATGTCGGCATGACCGAGGCCGACATGGAAACCCTTGCCTCCGTCACCCCGCACGTCGCCGGCTATGCCCAAAAGGGCAAGACGGGCGGCGATCCTTCGCCCATGACGGCCTGGGGCGTGTTCTGTGGCATCAAGGCGGCGGTGAAGGCTGCGCTTGGGACCGACGACCTGAACGGCATCCGTGTTGCCATCCAGGGCGTCGGCAATGTCGGCTACGATACCGCTCTCCATCTGAAGGCCGCCGGCGCGACGCTCACCGTCGCCGACGTCAACGAGACGAACGTCAAGCGCGCCACGGAAACCCTCGGCGCAACCGTGGTCGCCACCGATGTGATTCACGCGGTGGAGGCCGACGTCTTTGCGCCCTGCGCCCTCGGTGCCATCCTGAACGACCAGACCATTCCCGCCCTGAAGGTGAAAGTCGTTGCTGGCGGCGCGAACAACCAGCTCGCCAAGCCCGCCATTCACGGCGCGAAGCTCGCCGAGCGCGGCATCCTCTATGCGCCGGACTATGTCATCAATGGCGGCGGCATCATCCGGGTCTGCGGTCAGATTTATGACTGGAGCGACGAGGCGATCCGCGCCAAGACCGAACGCATCGGCGTAACGCTCGCGGAGGTCTTCGCGGCAGCGAAAGCCGAGAACCGCCCGACGCATGAGGTCGCCGACCGCATCGCGCGCGGCCGGATCGAGGCGGCGTCGCAGAAGAAGGCGGCGGCCTAGGCTCAGAAATAGCCGCTCGCCCACGCCCAGACGGCGAGGGCGACGGCGATGAAGGCCGAAAGGCCGAGCACAAAGGCCAGCACCGACGCCACCAGCGCGATCAGCATCAAGATGCCGTCGCGCTCGGCGAGTGCAAAGCCGAGCAGGGTGATTGCGACGCCCGGCGGGTTATTGGTGAACGGCCCCGGCATCAGAATCACCGCTGCCAGGAACACGGCGAACAAGCCGGCGAGGCGTGCCATCAGCCCGCCCGCCAGCCACGAGACGCGCGGCTTGGCGAACAGCTCGATCCGCTTCAGCCAGCGCTGCGCCCTCTCCAGCGTCTTCTTGGCATTGTCTGCCGAGATCGAGCGCCGCGCGAGAAATCCAGGCACCCAGGGCTGCTTCAGCCCCCACATGAGCTGCGCCGCGAACAGGATAAGCGGCGCCCCCATCAGTGAACCGACCCCCGGCAAAGAAATGGCTGCCAGGATGCCGAACACGATGAAGCAGAAGCCGAAGCCCCGGGCGCCCATCCCGGCGACGAACTCGCCGAGCGTCACCTGCTGACCGGCCTTACCGTCCAGCAGATGCAGCATCGCCGTGACGAGCGGAACGTCCTGCGGCGCGACGGGCGCGTTTGCTTCCGTCAAACGCCTTCGCCGTCGCTGCCCTCGGCCTTCCGCTTGCGCCGCGCGGCGGCGATGAGGTTCAACGCCTCGACGCCGACCGAGAAGGCGATCGCCGCGTAAATGAACGCGCGCTCGATGTGATAGTGAAAGCCATCGGCCACGAGAGTCGCACCCACGAGGATGAGAAAGCTGAGCGCCAGCATCTTCACCGTCGGGTGCTTATTCACAAAGCGCGCAGTCGGCTCCGCCGCGAACAGCATCACGCCCATCGAGATGACGACGGCGAGGATCATCACCTCGATCATGCCGGGCGCCATCGCGACCGCGGTCAGAACCGAGTCGAGCGAGAAAACGACGTCGAGGACGACGATCTGGAAAATCACGGCCGAAAAGGCGGCGCGCTTCACGGAGGTATGCGGGCCTTCCTCGTGACCTTCCATCGTGTGGTGGATTTCGGTCGTGCCCTTGTAGAGCAGGAAGAGACCGCCGCCGATCAGGATCACGTCGCGCCAGGAAAGCCCGAAACCCCCGATCTGAATGAACGGATGCTCCAGCTGCTGGATCCAGGTGATCAGCATCAGCAGGCCGATGCGCATGATCAGTGCCAGCGCGAGGCCGATCCGCCGTGCGTTCTTTTGCTGTTCGACGGGCAGTTTGCCCGAAACGATCGAGAGGAAGATGACGTTGTCGATGCCGAGAACGATCTCGAGCGCAGTCAACGACAACAGGGCGGCCCAGGCATTGGGGTCGGACAGGAGTTCGATCATGGCCGCGAGACTTATCTGTCCGCCGCCATGTCGATCAAGCCGGATTCGTCATTGGGCGCTTCAGGAAGCGCGTTTCAGACCGCGCAAGCCCTTTAATCCGAGGTCCACCGTCGCCGCATGATCCGTGGCGGCGCGGCGCAGCTCCGACAAGCGCGCGAAGCGGCGGCCGTCGAGGGCATGGAAACGGGCGGATCCGGAAAAGAAGCGGATCCCTACATTGTCAGGCACAGCAAGCCCGGCGTCTTCACCGGCGATCTCGATCAGAACGATACCGTCATTGCTCATTTTGAGGCTCCCTTGCGCGTTCGGGAACGCGCGACATTCGGAAATGATCCATGTGGATTTCTGCCTTTTCGGCAGCGCGTTGGCGTGCGTCAGGCGCAGCGACAACCCCGGCACATCGAGCCCCGAATGCCAGGAACAGGCGCGATCTGGGACATCACTCGTCTCCTTCGTCGGCCGGACCGCGGGATCTCTCCCGGGGCGCTTAGCTGATGATCCGCGGCGCAAGCATTACCGAAATCCCGCGGCGCAACCCCTATAGGCGCGCATCATGTAAGGACCATGACAGGCGTCCGGCGATCAATTGGACGTGCGTGAAGCGAGGGTAAAGCTGGGCTTGATCTTGTTGCGCTGCGGAATGACGGTGCTTCCGCAAGACTTCGGGAACGACGCGATTCATGAGCGATACGATCAAGACCTCTTATCCGGCGGATCACGTCGCCCTGATCGAAATCGACAACCCGCCGTCGAATGCCCTTGGCGATGCCGTTCGCAGCCGATTGATGGTGGCGCTGGAGGAAGTGGAGAACAATCTCGCGATCCGCGCAGTCGTCCTTACCGGAACCGGCAAATCGTTCTGCGCAGGCGATGATCTCCGCGAAGTTGCCACACGCGGCGATGCGATGAATGCCAGCCTGGCGCAGTTCGGAAAGCTCTTCGATCGGCTAGAAGCCTTCCGCGTGCCCGTCATCGCCGCCGTCAACGGCCATGCCATGGGCGGCGGGCTCGAACTCGCTCTGTGCTGCGATCTGCGCATCGCCTCGGCTGAGGCGCGCTTCGCCGGCGCCGGCGTCAATGTCGGCTTGATGGCCAGCGTCTATCGCCTGCCGCGCCTCATCGGCATCGCGCGCGCCAAGGCGATGCTCCTGACGGGACAGCCCATCGATGCAGAAACGGCGCGGCTCTATGGCCTGGTGACGGCAGTGCATCCGGCAAGCGAGCTACGCGATGCAGCGCTTACGCTCGCGACCCGTATTGCGACGCGCGCGCCGCTTTCTGTCGAAGCGACGAAGCGGCAAACCGGCCGCGCCTATGATCTGACGCCCACTGAGGCGCAGCGCGCGTCTGGCGAAGAAGTCGCCGTCCTCAGGGCCAGCGCCGATCATCGCGCCGCGGTGGATGGGTTCCTCAACAAGCGCACACCGAGCTTCACGCGCAGTTGAGCGCTCAATAGTCGAGCTTGTAGCGCGCACCGACGCTGCTCGACGATTGCGGGCCGACCTCCGTCTCGACCGAGATGTTCTCGTCGATCTGCAACTCGACCCGGCCCGTCGTGCCGCCATTCGCGCCGCCTTGGCGCAGTTCGAAATAGATATTGTCGGCGAGATAGCTGCCGGCCCGCACCGTGGGATTGCCGCCTTCGCCGAGATCAACCGCCAACACGTCCAGCCCGAACTTGTTGCGGAGATCGCCGAGCACACTGCCGCGCACATCCGCACCGCCTGAAAGCGCCGCGATGGAGTTGGCAAGCTCCAGCCCTTCCAGCGCCGACAGGCTGGAGACCGACCGTCCGAACAGCAGCGCGGCGAAGACCTCGTCCTGCGGTCGCGCAGGCACCGAGCTTGCGGTGATCTTGGGCGCCGTCGCCCGGCCGCTCAGCGTCAGCGACGCCGTGAAGTCGGCCTCTTCCTGCGTCGCCACGATATTGATGCGCGGCTCGATCGTCGGTCCGCCGTCGAATTCGATCTCGCCTTCGGTCAGCGCAAAGCTGCGCGAGCCGAAATCGAGCGTGCCACGCAACAGCGTCAGCTTGCCGCGGATGCGCGGATCGGTGGCGTCGCCGAGAATCTTGAGATCGCCCTTCCACAAACTGTTGATTCCGCGCCCTTCGACCTTGGCGGGACCGGGGATCACCACGCTGATGTCGAGCGCCAGCGTCTGTGCCGCCGCAGCGGGTGCTGCTTTGCTGCTGGCGGTCTGCGTGGGCGACGGTGGCGGCGGTTTGGCGGGATCGATGACGTCGACGGTCACGAGATCCGCCGGCTGGCCTTCGGGAATGCCGGCAACGAGATTGGTCACTGTCAGCGCCCCGCCGAGGACCGGGCCGTTTGCGCCCGGCGCCAGTTTCAACGATCCATTGAACCGCGCCGACAACTCGTCCTGTGCGAGCAACTGCATCGAGGTCAGCGTGACGCCGCCTGACGCCGCGCCGTAACCGCCGCCCAGGGTCGCGGCCATGTTGATCGCCATGCGCCCGGCTGCGCCGTCCGTCGCCTCGCCGTTGAGCGTCACGCGATCGCCGGTAATCTCCGCCTTCAGCGACAGGCCCGCGAGGCGCGTGCCGAAACCGTCATTGGCATAGCGGCCATTCGCCAGTGAGGCACTGCCGGAGAATTTCGGATCGCTCAGCGTGCCCGCGATCTTCGCCTGGATATTGGCGTCGCCGTCGAGGTCCTGACCGTCAATATCGACCAGCCGCCAGATCGGCGCGATTCGCCCGCTCCACGAGACCGAGCCGGTCAGCTGTGCGTTCGTCGCCGGCGAAGGGAATCCACCGTCGGCCGCACGCGCAAGCGGGAAGGCAATTTCAGCGCGCGCATCGGGCAGGCCGTTCGCCGTCGCGGTAGCGGTCAGCGTGAAACGCCCGCCGTTCCAGCTGCCCTTCAGCGCGATATCGGCCGGCGGCGCTCGACCCCCACTGCCGGCGCGAAGGCCGGCAATCCGGCCGTCGAGCGTCGCGCGGCCGGCGCCGCCGTCGAGCGTCGCATTGGCGTCGAGCAGGCCTTTGACGGTCGCGCGGCCGAGCACCGCGGTCAGCGCCTCCAGGTCGAGCCCGGTCAGCGCCACTGTTGTCTTCACGCCGCTATCGCCTTGTGCCGCACTGGCGACGATGCGGCCCGCCGCCTTGCCGCTTCGGCTCAGCCGCGCATCCAGGCCGTCCACCATGACGCCCGATGCGAAAGCGACCGTGAAAGGTCCCGAGGCATCCAACCCGGCCTGGCCGGCCTTCAGCGACAGAGCGGAGACCTGCGCCTTGTTGAAATCGGCGACAACGGCCGCCAACCTGTACACGACGGACTGTCCCGCCGCCGGCGCGGTACCTGACAGCTCGATCGCCAGCGATGCGAGAGGTCCCTTGGCGCTGAGCTTCCCGTCACCAATCGGCGTGCCGCCATACCGGCCGCCGGCGATCGAGGCTGTCAACGCAATCTCCGGCGTCGCGTTGAGACGCGCAGACAGATCGGCCTTGAGACTGCCCGCGACATCGACGCCGGCTATCGCGCCCAGCCGGTCAAGGCGCTGCGTGTCGATCGATGCGGTCAGATCGGTGCCGCCCGCCGCAGCGGGGACCGTCTTCGCGGTGATGTTCGCTGAGGCGACAACGCCTTTCGCATCGATGCTGGGCGCATCGCCGAAAGCGCCTGCGATGGTCGCGACGAGATCGATCGGCGTTTCGCCATCGCCTTTGACCGAGACCTGACCCGTGCCCGCGCCGTCGACGGCGCCCTGCAGCGCGATCGACGGCCAGGTGAGGCCGCCGGCCACGACATTTTCGCCCGTCGCAGTTATAGCGATCGGGGTCGCTGCCGCCGTGTCATATGTGAGATGCGCTTGCGCACTGCCCTTCAGATCGGGCCGCACCACCGCGAGATCGGTCGAGGCGAGATCGGCTTCGGTCTTCAGCTCCGCATTGGTCTGCTCGGCCCAGCCTGTCAGCGTGATCGTGCCGCTCCCAAGCTGCGCCTGCAGATCGTCGACGCGGACACCGCCGGCCGTGAAGCGCAATAGTCCGGTCGCCGAAGCGCCGGGCAGCAGCCGCGCGAACATCGCATCGGTCGACATCAGTTTCGAAAGATCGGCGGCGAGCAGGAAATGCGTGGTCTTGTCGCTGCCGTCCTCGCGCAACTGCACGGACAGGTTGGCCTGACCTGAGAGGCCGGTATCCGGCGGCAGCAATCGCGCGACCTCGGCCAGGGTCAGGGCAAAAGTGCAGTCAGGATTGACGCCAAGGCTCGCGAGCGCCCCGTCCCGCGCCGCGATGGCGGCCTGGCCGGTGCATTCGGTTCCGGTGCGCGTCGCCTGCAGCGCAACCTCAAGATTGGTCAGCCGCGGATCGCCCGCGAGGGCCGCGACGATGCGCGCGTCCTTCGCATTGACCGCGAGGGCGATGTCGCCGAGATCGGCTTTCGATTTGACCGACACGGATGCTTCGCCGGCGACACCGTCGCTGCGGGTCAACGCCAGTTCCGCCGAGCCGCCCGTCGAGGTCAGCTCCGCTTTGCCCGTCACGGTCGCGGTGACGGCTTCGCCGATCAGCGACGGGTCGATGGTGATGTCGCCGACCAGACTGCCGAGCGTGATATCGACGGGAAGGTCGGGCCAGGCGAATGGCTCGTCCTTCTGGTCAGGCGCCGGCGTATAGGCGGGGGCGCGCAGCACATGCGCGCCCTTGAACGCGACATGGTCGGCATCCAGCGTAAAGCTGGCGAGCCCCCAGGGCGACCACGACAGCACCACCTCATCCGCCGTTGCCCACGTTCCTTCGGCATCGGTGATGGCAACGTCGTGCAGCGTCATCTCCGTCCAGTCGCCGGTAATCGACGACGACTTGACGCCGGCCTCGTCGAGAATCGAGCGCCCGTAATTGAACGCCCATTCGCGCGTCCCCGGCCACAACAGCACGCCAGTGATCAGCACGATGATCGCGAGCAGGACGATGCCGGTCCATCTTGCAATACGCAAAGCGAGCGAATGCGGGCGGCGGGGCAGGGCGGGAGGTGGTGTCGTCGTCTGGTCGCTCATCAGAAGGCCTGTCCGATGGAGACGTAGATCTGCACGCCGGGTTCTCCCGAGCGCGCGTTGATCGGCGCGGCGACATCCAGCCGCACGGGACCGATCGGCGAATAATAGCGTACACCCGCGCCGGCGCCGATGAACCAGTCACCGCCCTGGCCGGGAATATTGCTCTCAAACGCGCCGCCGGCGTCGACGAAGACCGCCGCGCCGAAATCCTCATTGATGCGCCAGCGCACCTCGCCGTTGAACTCAACGACCGATGCGCCGCCGATGGGCCGGTCGTCGGCATCGATCGGTCCGGCGCGCTTGTAGCTGTAGCCGCGGATCGAGCCACCCCCACCGGCGAAGAACCGCTTGGGCAGCGGGATATCGTCGCGCCCGTCGCCGACAATCGACCCCAGCCTCAGCCGGCCCGCGAGCACCCAGGTCTTTTCCTCGTCCAGCGGCAGATAGGCCGAGCCCACCGCCTCAAGGATCGTGAAATTCCTGAGATCCCCGTTCCAGCCGATATACGGCCCGATCCGCACAGAGGCGCGGAAACCTTCGGTCGGATCGAACAGATCGTTCGCCCCGTCATAGGTCGCCTCGACGCGGAGGCCCACCAGCGCGAAGTCGCCGCCCTCGAGCTGCGTCTCGTCATGCACATACTCGATCGAGCCGCCATAGCGCAGAATGACGCCCTTATAGATGTCGGTTTCCAGCGTGCCGATCAGGGCCGCCTGCTCGTAGACCAGGCCGTCCACATCCTCGTGCGCGACGTTCAGGCTGGCGACCAAAGTGTGGTTGTCGAACAGCACATCGTATTCGCGATACGACACATCGAGGCTCTGAGTCAGGCTGCCCACCGTGATGGCGGCGCGCAGTTTTTCGGCGTCGCCGAAGATGTTGCGATGTTCCCACGCCGCCTCGATCGCATAGCCGTCCTGCAGCGACCACTTGATCGCGCCGCTGATACTGCGCGGCAGGCGCTCGGTGACGGTAAGTCCGATCAGCCGCGCCGGCGCCACGCCGATCGCGCTGACGCGGGCCTCGTTGAAGATGCCGCTCTCCATCAGCTTGTCTTCGGCTTCCTGCAGCCGCGGCGGCGTCAGCAACTCGCCGATCTCCAGCTTGGAAAGGCGCACCACGCGGGCCTCGGGAATCGTCTCCGCCCCGCTCACCTTGAAGCCGCCCACCGAGACGACATTGCCTGGATCGACGATCAAGGTGACATCGACCTTGCCCGCCCCGCGATCGAGCACCGCGCGGCGCTCCACCATGCGGGCGTCGAAATAGCCGAGCGTCTTCAGCTCGGCGACGATGCGCTCGCCCGCCGCGACGATGTTGAGACCGGTGGCGGGCAGGCCCTCGCCGACGGTCTGCGGCGTATAGGCGGGCCGCGCGCCCTGCCAGGTCACCGCGAAGACGCCGATCCGGTAGAGCAGGCCCTGCTCGACGCGGATGGTGGCGTGGAGGCGCGTGTCCTGCGTGATCGCGCCGGTCGCCGTGCCGTCATAATAGCCATAGGCCTGAAGGGCATGGCGCGCGCGCTCCAGGTCCTTCTCCATCCTGGATTCCAGCACACCGACGGAAGGCGTGCCGCGTTCCTTCTTCTTCTCCAGTTCCAGATCGCCGCGGATGCGCTCGGCGAGATCCGGATCGTCCGGGCCGATCAGCGTCACGTCATAGGCGAGCGCCTGGGTGTCGACGGGCTCGGGCGGCTTTTCGGGCTGCTTCTCCTCATCGCCCCCGAAGAAGGGGAACGAGAGCGCGGCGATGAGCGAGAGCGCGGCCGGAAAGATCATGGCCGTCCGCCCACGAACGCCATCGCAATCCTCGTAACTGACGACAGCGCGCTCGACATCAAGACTCCAAACGCGCTCGCCTGCATAAGGATGCGCGCAGGCGGCAAAAGATCGCGCACATCGCCGCGAGGCAAGACTTGACGCCGAGAAGACTGTGGATAGGCGCTAAACCAGCGGCAGTGACCAGAGCGCCACCCAGACGAGGCGTCCCTCGACGCTCATCCGCTCGGTGACGACGACGCCGTAGAGATCGCCCGCGGCCCAGCGCTGCTCCGCCGCGTCCTTGGCTTCCTCGAACGTGTCGAAATCCTCACAGCTGTCGGCGCCTGAGTGCGGCTGGCCGAGACAGCGGATGCGGAAGCGCTTTCCGCCAGCGTCGGTATTTGACGGCATGCCGCAGCATCGCCGTCCGTGCGGCGGCGCGCCATTGTCCAATGTCGTGGTGGGGCCATACCAAAGGATGGCGGGGCGCGACGGAGAATGGTGCTGCCAGTGAGGATTGAACTCACGACCTCTCCCTTACCAAGGGAGTGCTCTACCACTGAGCTACGGCAGCCCGCTTTCCGCGAGGGGCGTGCTATACACACGGGAAGGGCGGATGCAAAGGGCGCTGGCGGATTTCCTTGTCTGACGCTACTCCCATGCCATGAGCCGCGAAGACCGGGAAAAGCGCCAGGCGGAAGCCCTGAAGGCCAATCTGCGCCGCCGCAAGGCCCAGGCGCGGGCCCAGGCGGCCGGGGCGCAGGCACCCGAAACCGCGCCGCAAACGCCCCAACCCGCCGAATCGGAGCCTCCCGCGCATGGCTGAGGCCCTGAAACTCGCAGTCGAGGATGAGGGCGACCTCGCGGCGCTGTCGGCGCTGGCGCAGGACGCGGTCCTCAGGGTCGGCGACATCGCCTTCTTGCCCAAGGCCCGCCGCTTCGCGCTGGTCGCCAACCGCTTCCGCTGGGAAGCGGGCCGGGCCGGCGGCCGGGGCGAGCGCGTGCGCTGCGGCTTGAGGATCGAGGAGGTCGTCTCCGCCAAGGCGACCCGCATCCGCCAGGACGCCAAGGACGCGGTGCTGAGCCTCCTCGCCCTGACCTTCCAGCCCTGGGCGGAAGGCGGCGGGGCGCTGCGCCTCGCCTTTTCGGGCGGCGGGGTGATCGAGCTGCATGTCGAGGCGCTGGAGATCCACCTGGACGACCTCGCCGGCCCCTGGCCCGCCAAGGCCCGCCCGGAGCACGCGCTGGACTGAGCCGCGGCACCCTCGGCCGTGGGGTGGAATTGATCCGGGATTTTTTTGGGGTCTCCCCTCCCTGTCGCACCCTTCGCGACATGTTGTGTCGCGACTCCGGCGAAAAGCATCTTCGTTTGTCACCGGGAGTCGGAGGGGAAGGGGTTTTGCGTCATCGGTTGACGCTACGGCAGGCATTCGAATGTCGATTTTTCGAACTTGTTTCACCCGCCCTCCTTCTTTGTCCGGGTGGCGATGGCTTGCTGCCCGACAGGCGAATATAGGACTAAATACCTTTTCTGCAACGCGACATGGTGACACTTCGCGCCAACTTCAGGGGAGTTGCGGAAGTTCCAGTTTCGTTCTAAAAAGACGCGTTGGTGTTCGTTTCTTCCCAGAAGCGATCTCTCGACGATGATTGAGCCGGGACGAGCGTGTCGCGCGCGAGCGAGGCCACAGCGAAGCCCTGGTACACGGCAGAGGCGTCTTTGACCTTCTGTTGCGGATTTCAATCATCGGAGGTTCCAGTGCGTAGGATAGTTAAATTCCAGAGCAACGCTGGTAGCCATTGTGAGGGACGGCCGAGGGGGCGGGAGCAAATTTCCAGCTCTTTTCGTTTCCGGTTTGTATTCGGTTTGTTCTTTTGGTGCCGGGGCTACTGGAGCGGGTTCCGTTGTGTTATTGTCGGGCGATTATTCGCGCGGAATAACTTCTCAGCGGCGATTAATCCCGGGACGAGCGTGTCGCGCGCGAGCGAGGCCACAGCGAAGCCCTGGTACACGGCAGAGGCGTCTTTGACCTTCTGTTGACGGCTAAGGAAAAGGACCTAGGTCTATCTTGCTCGAGCCTAGGTCTCAGCTAATGCAAGTTTCCAAGCCATCTAAAATACTTTCCGTTTCAGCGCTAACCGAAGCTTGGAACAGCTCTAGAGATAGGTCTCGGGCACGCGGTGGAGACGGCGTCGATCATGTTACTAGCGCCATATTCAAACGAAATTTGGCGGCGAATATCAGCGCAATTCATTCTGAGATTAAATCAGGTCAGTTTGGATATGCGCCGCTTCGAGTAATTAGAATACCGAAGACTAACAACGACAAATTTCGCATTATATGCGTGCCGACAGTTCGCGACCGGCTCGTTCAGCGTAGTATATGCGCCTATTTAGAAAATAAGAGAAAATTCCCTATCTACAACAATTCGTCTTTTGGTTTTCTCAAGGGCGTCAGCACTCTTAAAGCCATTGAAGCCGCACGTAGTGCCCGTTCCCGCGGAACGTGGTGTTTTAAGACGGATATTGAATCATTCTTTGACCGTATCCCGCGAAACTACCTCAAGGAGGAGGTTCGCAAAAAACTGGGAAATAGTAGCCTCACCAAACTGGTGCTCGACGCTATCGATTGTGAAGCCGAAGCCAAACCCTCAGTTGCCAGAACGCTCGCTGCGCAAGGGATAAAGCGCGGTGAAGGGGTGCGTCAGGGGATGCCACTTTCGCCTATGCTAGCCAATTTGGCGTTAGCGAGGTTTGACAAGGAGATCGAACGCCAAGCTATTAGGATGGTACGTTATGCGGACGACCTAGTAGTGTTTGCCGACAGCAAAGACGCAGCGATTGCTGCTGGGAGCGTAGTAACTTTGCTTCTGCAAAAGCTCGACCTAAAAATTCCGAATTTGGGCGGCAACTCAAAAACGATCGTGCGGGGGCCGGACGATCCGTTGGAATTTCTGGGCCAAGAAATTTTATACCTTGATAAATCCGACGCCTATGTCGCTAGAATTTCGAAGGCGCAAATCGCGAAAATTGTTAGTTCGCTAAAGGCGGAATATAGTCCTTCTGAAATCGTGCGCGAGAAGCTCACGCTGGCAGATGTCAATATTGCTCTGTCCCGCACCCTATCTGCCTATCGTGGGGCATATGCTCACGCCTCAAATTATCAAGCACTCGACGGCCAATTGCGCGCCACCACTAGGGCAATCATCAAGGATGTTCTAGAGACCATTTTCGGATTTGAGATTGTTCGGAACATAACCCCAGAGGGTCAGCAATTCTTGGGAATTGAAGGGCTCCACGATCAAGTTGAAGAGCTGCTGGACGACACATAGCTCAAGGCGCTTGTTGTTATCCCACCATCCCCGCCAACTCGCCCGGCGCGCCCTCGAACGCATACGGGTTCAGGAACTGCCGGCGCCACATCAGGGCGCGGTCGATGTCCGTGAGGGCGGCTTCGTCGCACACGGTGTCCCAGTGGTCGCGGATGGTGGCGATCTGGTTCGCGATGAGGGCGGTGGCGTCGGCTTCGCTGACCAGGAAGGACGGCGCGGTTTTGAGGCAGAGCTCGATGCGGCTGAAATTCTGGTTGCCGTAAATGAGCATGGCCTGTCCCGCCTCGCCGCCGGAGCGGCCCTGGGGGCAGATGTCGTAGGCGGGCGTCAGCTCAAGCTCCGCGCCGTTCCAGAAGGCGGCGTGGTTGCGGGCGTGATCGTCCGTATTCCCACATAGAATGTTGAAGCACATGCGCGCGAAGAGTTCGCGCAGCGTCTGTTTCGGCTGCACGAAGCGATGGCGCACGATAGTCGCGAAATCCTCGTAGGAGGCGTAGCGCGCATTCATCTCGTCGAGCTCCAGCAGCGTCAGCGCCGAGACCATCAGATGCCGCCGCCAGCCTTGCGGCACGCGGGTGCGGTCGAAGCGCTGGATCAGCAGCACGTCCTTGCCGGCGGCATGGTTCAGCATCACCGGCGCAACGTTCAGCCCGGCGGCGGCGGCGAGGCGCATGGCGACGAATTCCGCCTTCACCACCGAATAGAGATCGTTCTGCGAGGAAAACTTGGCGATGTATTTCGCATCGCCATCAACGATCAGCGCCTTGGGTCGCGCGCCGCCGATCGACGAGCCGTGCAGCAGCGCCTGGTCGAGTTCGGGGCTGAGCGGCACACCATGCTCGACGCTTTCGGCCGCGTTCAGCAATTCGTCCAGCGTCGCGCTGGAGGTCTCGCGCGCGACATAGGCTGATGGCGAGGCCTGGAAGTCGAGCGCGCCGATCCGGTCGGAGCCCGATTCCAGCATGAAGGTCAGCTCGTCGAAGGTCGCGGGATCGACGCTGCGCCCGGCGGCGCCCAGCTTGCGGTTGATGATGACCCGGCGGCCCCAGGCATCCGGCGCGCCGTCGCGGATGGCGCTCGGCATGTCCAGCCCGTTGAGCAAGGGCAGGGGCCCGGTCTCCAGCGGCAGTTCGGGCTGGTAGAGCGGGATGGCGTTCTCGCGCGCCAGATAGGAGCGGCCATAGGTGAAGATCAGCCGCCCCTCGATCGCGTCGAGACGGCCGGCGACGACGGGCGCGGTCGCGCCGGGCAGCCAGACCCAGACGAAGGCCTCGCGATAGGCGGAGTCAGGGGCGACAGCGTCAGAAGTCATCGTCGGTCACGATCCGCGGCGCACGCACCGTCTTGGGCAGGAGGGTAAGGGTCGCCGCGGTCTGGTCGGCGAGTTGGCTGAGCGCCGCCTGGTCGGCGTCGAACAGGCGCAGGCCGACGATCGCCGCGGCCTCGAAGACCGGCCCGACGCCGCAGCCGGGATCGCCCTGCTCGATGCGCTGGACGAGACCGCGCGACACGCCGGCCCGCTCGGCGAGGGCGCCGACGGTCAGCTTCTTCTCGATCCGCGCGCGGCGGATCGCCTGACCTAGCAAAGCGACGGCGTCGCGGCTGTAGCGGGAATAGGGGCGGAGGGCGGGTTTGGGCATGTTCGGTCTATAAATAGATCATATTGTGCATTCTTGGGACGTTTATAGATCAACTAGGATGCTATGTAAAGTGACGATCCATAAATAGATCATATCTAGCCCATATAACCTGTTTATGGAGCAATGGTTCCGCGCGCCTTGACCATTGATCCGCCGCCGCGCCTCCGGCACATCTGGCGCCATGGCTCTCCGTCTTGCGACCAGCGATCCCGGTTTTGCCGCGGAATTCGAGCATCTGCTCCACCTCGCCCGCGAGGCGGAAGAGGATGTCGATGCCGCCGTGGCCGCGATCATCGCGGATGTCCGGGCGCGCGGCGATGCGGCGGTGCTGGAGTACACGGCGCGCTGGGACCGGCTGACGTTGACCTCGGAGACGCTGCGCATGAGCGCGGCAGAGATCGATGCGGCGGCGTCTGGCGCCTCGGCGGAGGCACTGGCGGCGCTCGGTATCGCGGCGGAGCGCATCCGCAGTTTCCATGAAAAGCAGTTGCCGGGGGCGATCGACTATACCGACGCAGCCGGCGTGCGCCTCGGCGTGCGGTGGACGGCGGTGGACGCGGCAGGGATCTACGTCCCCGGCGGCACGGCGTCGTATCCCTCGAGCGTGCTGATGAACGCCATCCCGGCCGTGGTGGCGGGCGTGCAGCGCATCGCCATGGTCGTGCCGACGCCGGACGGCGCGCTGAACCCGCTGGTCTTCGCGGCGGCGAAACTGGCGGGCGTCTCCGAGATCTACCGCATCGGCGGGGCGCAGGCGGTGGCGGCGCTCGCCTATGGGACGCAAACGATCCGCCCCGTCGACAAGATCACCGGCCCCGGCAATGCCTATGTCGCTGCCGCCAAGCGCCGCGTCTTCGGCCAGGTCGGCATCGACATGATCGCGGGGCCGTCGGAAATCCTGGTCGTCGCGGATGGCGACAACGATCCCGCCTGGATCGCCGCCGACCTCCTCAGCCAGGCCGAGCACGACGCGAGCGCGCAGGCGATCCTCATCACCGATGATGCCGCCTTCGCGCGTGCGGTGCTGCGGGCGATCGAGAGCGAACTCACGGGCTCGTTGCGTGAAGGCACCGCGCGGGCGAGCTGGGACGCCAACGGCGCGGTCATCCTCGTACGCTCGCTCGACGAAGCGCCGGCGCTGGTCGACGCCATCGCGCCGGAACATCTGGAACTCGCCGTCGCCGATCCCGAAGCGCTAGCCGCGCGCGTACGCCATGCCGGTGCAATCTTCCTCGGCCGTCATACGCCCGAAGCGATCGGCGACTATGTCGCTGGGCCGAACCACGTCTTGCCGACCTCGCGCACCGCGCGGTTCGCCAGCGGGCTCGGCGTGCTCGACTTTATGAAGCGGACGACGTTGGTGCAATGCTCGGCGGAGGCTTTGAGCGAGATCGGCCCGGCGGCGGTGACGCTGGCGGGGTCCGAAGGCCTGCCGGCGCATGCGCGCAGCGTCGCGATCCGGCTCAACCGATGAGCGACAATTTTCGCCTCGCCGATATCGAGCTGGACGAGGCGTCGATCCAGTCGCGCGGGCCGGATGTCGACCACGAGCGCCGCGTCGCGATCTTCGACCTGCTGGAGGCCAACTCCTTCAAGCCCAAGGGCTCGCCGGGCGGGCCCTATGTGCTGCGCCTCGCGCTGGAAGACGGGCGGCTGGTGTTCGATGTGCTGACCGAAGCGCGCGAACCGCATGGCCGGCTCGTCCTGTCGCTGACGCCGTTCCGCCGCATCGTGAAGGATTATTTCTTCATCTGCGAAAGCTACTATTCTGCGATCAAGACCGCGGCGCCCTCGCAGATCGAGGCGATCGACATGGGGCGGCGGGGTCTGCACAACGAAGGCAGCGAAGTGCTGCTGGAACGGCTCAAAGACAAGATCGAACTCGACTTCGATACGGCGCGGCGGCTCTTTACGCTCATCTGCGCGCTGCATGCGCGGGACGAATCCGGCCGGTCATGAAGGGGCCGAACGGCGAAGACCTGCCGGATGCCATGCTCTTCGCCTGCACCTTTAACGCCGTCCGTTCGCCGATGGCGGCAGCGATCATGCGCCACCTCTACGGCAAGCATGCCTTCGTGGATTCCGCAGGGTTGAAGGCGGGCGAGCTGGACCCGCTGGCGGTCGAAGTGCTCGGCGAGATCGGCATCGACATCCACACCTACAAGCCCAAGACCTTCGACCAGCTCGACGACTCGTCCTTCGATCTCATCGTCTCGCTCTCGCCCGAGGCCCATCACAAGGCGCTGGAATTCACCCGCGTGATGGCGGTCGATGCGGAATACTGGCCGACCATGGACCCGACCGCGCATGAAGGCTCGCGCGACCAGCGGCTGGACGCCTATCGCGGCGTGCGCGATGCCTTGCTGAAGAAGATCAAGGCGCGCTTCAGCGGTTGAGTTCGGCGGCTAGCCGCTCGAACAACTGCCGCGTGCCGTCCTTGCGGCCTTCGATGTCCTGCTCGCCGTAGTGGACGATCTGCTCGGTGAAGACGAGCCGCGTGCCCTTGCCCTCGGCATGGAGTTCGGTCGTCGATAGCGAGACCGAAAGCGGCGCGCCGCCGATCGTCATCGCATATGAGAAGACCATGCGCTCATTCGCGGCGATCTCGTGATAGACGCAGTCATTCGTCATCGGCGGGCCGTCTTCGCCGTAGCGAAAGCGCGTGCGTTCCCAGCCGCCGACCTTGAAGTCGAGGCTGTAGCTGTCGATGATGAAGCCTGTGCTTTCCGCGAACCAGCGCCGCTTGGCGGCCGTGTCGGCATGCGCGCGAAACACTTTGGCGGGCGATTGCGGATACACGCGCTCGACAGTGAAGGTGTGATGGGCGAGTTCGATCATGTGTCCTTTGCATCCTCTTCGTTGAGATAGGCGGCGAGCCGGTCGAGCTGGCGCTCGACCATCGTGCGGCGCTGCTCGATCCACTTGGCGAGCGGCGCGAGGCCCTTGGGTTCCAGCCGGCAGGTGCGGACGCGTCCGACCTTCTGGCTGACCACGATGCCGGCGTGCTCCAGCACCTGGATGTGCTGGACGACGGCCGCGAAGGTCAGCGCGAAGGGGGCGGCGAGTTCGCTCACCGTGGCCGGACCGCGGCAGAGCTGATCGACGATCATCCCCCTCGTCGGATCGGCGATGGCGCGGAGGCTTTCGCCGATATCTGAATAGTTAAGCATGAACTTGAGTATTGGGGCATCAACGCAGATTGTCAAGTTTCAACTAAAGTATCTCTGAGACTCCGATACGGGCAGGATTCTCGTCGGAGGATTCCATGAGTGAACCGGACTGGCTGACCTGGAGCCGCGAATTGCAGGCGATCGCGCAGACGGGGCTCACCTTCACCACCGACCCCTATGATCGAGAGCGCTACGAGCAGCTGCGTGCGCTCGCCGCGCGTATGATGGAGGCCCATACCGGCACGCCCGCCGCATGGATCGCGCATCTGTTCACGGGCGAAGTTGGTTACGCGACGCCGAAGATCGACGTGCGCGGCGGGGCGTTCGACGAGGCGGGGCGCATCCTCATGGTCCGCGAGGTGCTGGACGAGGGCCGCTGGACTTTGCCCGGGGGCTGGGCCGACGTGAACCTCACCCCCGCCGAGAATGTCGTGAAGGAGATGCGGGAAGAGAGCGGCTATGAAACCCGCGTGCGCAAGCTTGCGGCCGTGTGGGACCGTTCGCGCCAGGGCCATCCCGGCAAGGCCTTCTCCGCGGCCAAGTTCTTCTTCATCTGCGACATCACCGGCGGCGAAGCAGCGACCAGCCTCGAAACCTCGGAGGTCGGCTGGTTCGCCCGCGACGCGCTGCCGACGGACCTCTCCGAAGGCCGCGTCCTCCGCCGGCAGATCGAGCGCATGTTCGACCACGCGGCGAATGCGGGTCTGGCGACGGACTACGAATAATACCGCTAGGCGAGCGCCGGATGGCCCTTCGTCTTCGCGTTGGCGTCGAACGCCTTCGCGAGATCGGCGAGCGTCACGGACGCCAGCCGTGCATTCAGCAGCGCCTCCGCTTCCCGCAGCGTCTTGTCCAGCGCGCCGTTGACGGCGCGTTCGACGGCGCAGGCGGGATTGTCGCTGTCATGGCCGATCGCGAACAGCGTCGGTGAACCCACCGCGCGGTGGATGTCGAGCAGCGAAACATCCTTCAGGTCGCAGGCGATCGTCCAACCGCCGCCATGGCCCTTTTCGGAGCGCACATAACCCGCATCGCGCAACCCGGCCATCGTGCGGCGCACGACGACGGGATTGGTCTGCAGCATCTGCGCGATGGCCTCTGAGGTCGCGGGCCGTCCGAAACGCGCCATGTGGAGCAGCACGTGCAGCATGCGCGAAAGGCGGCTGTCTTGTCTCATGACGGCAGTTTCGGAAGCCGCACCGCGCTTTGCAAGCGATCCGAATGACTCGACACATCAAAAGTTACATGAAATGATGTTTTGCGAACCGGCACGCATTGCCGGCTGAAACGGAGAGTCCGATGCCGGCCCCTGATCCCAACGATCCCGCTTTCTGGGACGCGTCCGTCGCGAACTACGAAGCGCAGTCGCAGCCCTTCACGGGCTATTTCGCTGAGGCCGCGCTGGCATTGCTGACGGTCGATTCCAGCACGCGGGTGCTCGATGTCGCCTGCGGCACGGGGGCCGCGACCTTTGCCGCCGCGGCGCGGGGCGCCGAGGTGATGGCGATCGATTTCTCGCAAGGCATGGTCCAGCGCGTGCTGTCGCAGGGCGTATCTCGGGTCATCGCGCGGCAGATGAACGGCCAGGCGCTTGATTTGCCGGATGCGGCGTTCGATGTCGCGGTCTCGATCTTCGGTGTGAACCTGTTCCCCGACTGGGGTGCGGGTCTGGCCGAGATGGCGCGCGTGACGCGGCCCGGCGGCTGGGCCGCGGTCGCGACCTGGGCGGACCCGCACGGCGCGGCGACCAGCCTGTTCATCTCGCAGGTCCGGTCCGCGCTTTTCCCCGAAACGCCGATGACGATGCCGTTCAGCGGTCTCGCCGTGCTCTGCGATCCCGGCCGCCTCACTGCCGCGATGCAAGACGCCGGCTTTGCGGACGTGACGATCACGCCCGTCACGCACGACTTCCACCTCAACATGAGCGCCTTCGACAACGCCGAGCGCCTGTTCGCCCTGATTCCATCGCTCGATGGGCTGACGCCCGAACAGCGCGATGCATTGGTGGAGGAAATGCGGGCGCGCGCGGAGGTGGGACGGACCGGCGATACCTTCCCCATTCCCTCCACCGCGCTGATCGCCACCGCACAACACCCCTGATCCGGCGCCGGTCGGCGTGTCCGGCACCCGCCCAGCCTTGATCCGAGGCCGATTTCCTGTCATGTCCCGCCGCCCGCTGCGCTGCTGCGGGTCAAGAAACTGGCTTCGGTGATAATGGCTAAAGAAGAACTGCTCGAGTTTCCGGGCACCGTCCTGGAACTCCTGCCCAACGCGACGTTCCGCGTGAAGCTGGAGAACGACCACATCCTGATCGCCCACACGGCGGGCAAGATGCGCAAGAATCGCATCCGCGTGCTCGCGGGCGACAAGGTGCTGGTCGCGATGACCCCCTACGATCTGACCAAAGGGCGGATCATCTTCCGCTTCAAGTGAGCACGGGCACGGACCGCCTGGTCCTGGCCAGCGCAAGCCCCCGGCGCGTCGCGCTGCTGGCGATGGCGGGCATCACGCCCGCCGACATCGTCCCCGCCGATCTCGACGAGACCCCCCTCAAGGACGAATTGCCGCGCCTCTACGCGGAACGCATCGCCCTTGCCAAACTCGCCGCCGTGGCCGCCCGGATGGACGGGGATTGCGTCGTGCTGGCCGCCGATACGGTCGTGGCCTGCGGCCGCCGTATCCTGCCCAAGGCCGACAATCCGACCGAAGTGAAGGCCTGTCTCGGTCTGCTGAGCGGGCGGCGTCATCTCGTCCACACCGCCGTCGCAGCCCAGCGTTTTGGCGGAAAACCGCGCCTCAGGGTTGTATCGACGCGCGTGACCGTGAAACGCCTGACGCGGGCCGAGATTGACGCCTATGCCGCGAGCGGCGAAGGCGTCGGCAAGGCGGGCGGCTATGCCATCCAGGGCCTTGCCGCGACCTTCATTCCCGCGATCAACGGTTCTTACGGCGCCATCGTTGGCTTGCCTGTCGCCGAAACCGTTGCCCTGATTACGGGCTTGGGTTTCTCGGCCGCACCTGCAAGTATGACGTAAGGGTAAACCACAGCATTTGAGTCCGTTTCGCATGGCGAACGACGTTCTGATCAATGTAGGCCCCGGGGAAACCCGGGTGGCCGTCCTCGCGGATGGCCGGCTTGAGGAGCTCTATATCGAGCGCACCGCCGGCCTGCCGGACGGCGAAGGCCGTGCCGGGCACAGCGTGCTGAGCAATATCGTGCTCGGCCGCGTCCAGCGTGTGCTCCCCGCCATGCAGGCGGCGTTCGTCGATATCGGCCTCGATCGCGCGGGCTTCCTCGGCGCCAAGGAAGCGCGCTGCCTGGCCGACCTGCCCGGCTTCGGCGAGGGCCTGCCGCCCATCACCAACTGCGTCCGCGAAGGCGAGGCGATCCTCGTCCAGATCATCAAGGACCCGATCGGCGACAAGGGCGCGCGGCTCTCCGCCAATGTCACCATTCCCGGCCGTCTGCTGATCCTGGTGCCGAACCAGAAGGGCGTCGCCATGTCGCGCCGCATCGAGGACGAGGGCGAACGCGAGCGTCTGTCACAGCTCGTTGGCGGCTTCGACGGCCAGCCCGGTTGCATGGCCGGCGCCGGCTATATCGTGCGCACCGTGGCGATTGGCGCGGGCGAAGCGGAACTGCGCGAGGACGCCGAGCGTCTCGCGATCAGCTGGGCCGAGATCGAGGCGAAGAAGAAGGGCGCGCGCGTGCCCTCCACCGTCTATTGCGATCTCGATCCCGTCGCGCGGAGCTTGCGCGATTGCGTGGGCGTCGAGACGGACCGGGTCATCATCGACGACGTCACGGCCTTCGAGGAAGCCCGCACCTATGCCGCCGAGGCGATGCCCGAAGTTCTGCCGAAGCTGATGTTCGACGACGGCGGCGATCTTTTCGAACGCGCCGGCATCGAGGAAGAAATCGAGGCGCTGCTCAATCCGCGCGTGCCGCTCTCCTGTGGCGGCTGGATCACCATCGAGACGACCGAGGCGCTGACCGCCATCGACGTGAACTCGGGCAGCTTCACGGCCTCGTCGGGGTTGGAGGAAACCAGCTTCCGCATCAACCAGGACGCCGCCGCCGAGATCGGCCGCCAGCTGCGCCTGCGCGCGATTGGCGGGCTCGTCGTGATCGACTTCATCCATCTCGGCAGCGCCGAGAATATCGCGGGCGTGCTGCAGACGCTGGCGATGGGTCTCGGCCGCGACCGCGTGCCGACGCAGATCTCGCCCATGTCGGAATTCGGCCTGGTCGAGATGACGCGCAAGCGCGTGCGCGATCCGATCGTCAAGTTCCTGACCGAACCCGCGCGGGGCGTGCTCTGTGGCGGTCGGGTCAAGACGGTCGCCACCGTCGCCAACGATTTCCTGCGCCGCATCGAAAGCGAAGCACGCGCCAATCCCGGCCGCACCATCAACTGCATCGCCTCTGGCGAGGTCGCGCGCTGGATCAGTGAACAGCCCGTCGTGCTGCAGCGCCTGCGCGCCCGCATCGGCGGCCGCTTCCGCATCGAGGCGCGCGACACCTGGCCGCGCGACCGCTTCGACGTCGCGGTGGAAGCTCCGCGCATGGCGTCGGTCCCCGCCGCACAATGACCGTCGCCGCGCGCGCCTGCGCCATCTGCGGAAAGCCGCAGACGGACAAGTTCAAACCCTTCTGCTCGGCCCGCTGCGCCGACGTCGACCTGAACCGTTGGCTGAAGGGCAGCTATGTCGTGCCGGGCAAGCCGCTCGGCGAGGACGACGAGGCTGAGAGCGCACCTGACGAAAGCGCGATCTGAACCTCAGCTCTGCGTCACCGCCCCGTGAACTTCGCGGGGCGGCGTTCCAGGAACGAGGCAACGCCTTCCTTGTGGTCTTCGGAGGCGAAGCAGGCCTGCAGCGCCTTGCGATGCTCGCCCATATGCGCGGCGACGTCGCGCTCCAGACCCGCCCAGACCAGTTCCTTGATGTGTCGGATCGAGAAGGGTGACGACTTCAGATAGCTCCGCGCTTCCGCCAGCGCCGCCTCGCGCAGCGCGCCCGGCGCAACAACCTGATCGGCATAACCGATGCGCACCGCTTCCGCCGCATCGAGGAAGGCGCCGCTATAGAGCAGGCGCAGCGCACGCGATGGGCCGATGAGGCGCGGCAGCAGCCACGAGCCCGCGCCGGTATCCGGCACCAGGCCGCGATGTGAGAAGTTCCAGGCGAAGCGGGCGCGGGTGCTGACGAGGCGCACGTCGCACTGGCTGGAAATCTCCGCGCCCATGCCGACGGCCGAGCCGTCGATCGCGCCGATCACGGGCTTCGGGCAGCGGACGAGGTTCCACCAGATGTTCTGGCCCTCACGCGTGCCGGCCCGGCTGCCGCGCTCGCTCTCCGGCGTCGCATTGAGATCGGCAAGATCGGTGCCGGCGCAGAACGCATTGTCGGCGCCGGTGACGATGAGGACGCGGACCTTGTCGTCGGCGCTCGCGTCGGCGATGCGCGCATTGAATGCGCCCAGCATCGCCCAGGTCATCGCATTGCGCTTCTCGGCGCGCTCGATGGCGAGCGTGGCGATGCCGTCGTCATCGACGGTGTAGACGATGTGATGAGCGGTCATGTCGGATCAGCCCTTCGCGCTGTGGCAGACGGCCTGGATCTTGTTGCCGTCGGGATCGCGCACATAGGCGCCGTAATAGTTCGGGTGGTAGTGCGGGCGGAGGCCGGGCGCGCCTTCATCCGCGCCGCCATGCGCGAGCGCGGCGGCGTGGAAGGCGTCGACCTGGGCGCGCGTATCCACCTTGAACGCGGCGTGGACGCCGTTGCCGGGGCGGGCGTCCTGTTTGTCGAACGGGTGGAGGATGAAGAGTTTGGGCCCGGTCGGCGTGCCGTAGGCGAGAGTGCCCGGGAACTTGAACATGGTGGGGTGGCCGAGCACGGCCATCACGGCGTCGTAGAACGCTTCGGCGCGCGCCATGTCGTTGGTGCCAAGTGTGACGTGGCTGTACATGGCACCCCTCCGCAGGTGATCAGAAGGTCAGTCGCCCGCCCACCCTGATGCTTTCAACATCGAGCCGGTCGGCATGCGTCGCCTGGTAGCTGAACGATACGCCGCCGCCGGGCAGTGACAAGAGCAGGTCGATGCCGATTTCGGCGACATCTTCTGCCAGTTGAATGCCTTCAGCCGTGAACGTACTGCCGCCTGCAACGAAGGTGTTGCGGACAAGGGCGCGAAGATCGCCCGAGGCATGGCGGTAGCCTGCCGAGATGCCGGTGCTGAACATCGTGTCGGTCGCGATCAGCCAGGCGCCGCGGACGCGCAGCCCGGCGCGCGTAAAAACCACCTCGCGTTCGGCAGGCGCCACGGTCAAGGCCGCGCCGCCGCCCTGTTCGGTGATCGCCTCGCCGGATTGATGCACGTAAGTGGCGGATACGAACGGTTCGAGCACGGCGTCGTCGAGATCGACCGCATAGGCCGCTTCCAGGAACACATCCCATTGCTCGAGCGTCAGCCGGCCGTTCGGCGCATCGACGAAATCGGGATTGGCGCCGATAAGGCCGCGATAGTCGATGAAGGTCCCCGCCAAAGCCGGGCCGATGGACAAGGCGCGGGAGAGCAGAGTGCGCCGCTCCCCGTAGCTCGCCATCGCGTCGAGCGTGAGGCCGTCCACGGTGGCGGAGGCGAAGGCCGTCACGGCCCATAGACGGCCGTCGCCGGAGGTCTGGCGGCCAGGCAGGCGTTCGCCGAACTCGGCATAGGTCTCGGCGAGGCCGGCGCGCCAATCCGGCCCGGCGAAGCCCTGGCCGATGGTGATGCTGTCCTGCTCGATCGCGGCATCGGCGGTGCCGGGGAGGCCGCCAAGATCGAAATCGTCGCCGTCGGATTCGCCCCAGATCAGGAAGCCTTTGCCCTCCCATTGCTCCAGCCGCCGCGCGATCGCACTGCGCCGCGCTTCGCCCTGCTCGATGCCGGCGGTCGAAGCGGTCGCATAGGCCTCGCCGGAGAGCAGGTCATACGCGGTTTGCACATTCGCCGCGGACTGGATGAGCAGCGCGCGATAGAGCGCGGTGCTCGGCCCCGCGGTCTCCGCCGCCAACGCTACAGCGCGCTGGTTGGGGCTAGCCGCGAGACTTGCGAAGCTGACATCGTTGCGCACGACGACGACATCGACGCGGGTCGGGCTGTATTCCAGCAGCGGGGTCAGAAAGGCAGTGTCCAGCGTGACGCTGACGAAGCGTCCAGTGATGCCGCCAGCCGCGGACAGCAGCAGCTGGCGGCTGTAGAGGCCGGTGATCGACCAGGGTGCGTGCAGGACGAGCGCAGCGCCCTCGACCTGAATCGTGCTGGCCGTCGTGATGACGTCGCCCGTCGTTCGGCAACCAGGACAGCCGCCGGCGAAGAAGCCGACATTCATTTCCAGCGTGGAGCCGGCAGTGAGCGACAGGCGTCCATCAAGCGCGATCTGGGAGAAGGTGGGGGATACCCCAACGATGAAGTCGATGCCGCCGCGTCCGATGCTGAGTCGTCCGCCGGACTCGACATCGATCGCCTCGATCCCATCGAGCAAGCCTCGATTACCGGTCTGCCCCGCAACGACAGAGGCCCCCGGTATCGCCGCACTGCCGCGAATCAGCAGGCGGTCCTGGCCTGCGGCGGTGGTAATGCCGCCTGTCACGCTGGCGCCGGCTTCGATGATGATGAGATCGTCACCGGCTCCGGTGGTGATCGCGCCGCCGATGGTTCCGAAATTGCGGAGGGTGAAATTGCCGCCTGCCAGCGCGATACCGTCGACCCGGCCGCGATTGGTGATGAGGCCGCCGGCCGAAGTCAACGTAAGGGCGATCGCGGCGCTGCGCAGCGATCCGGTCGCCGCGATGTCGATGGTTGCGAAGCCGGTAGCGCGGGCGACCATCGCCTGGCCGTTGACGCCGTTGCAAAACCGGCCGCGGGGGATGGTGATGCAAGTCTGCGCCGATTGGCTGCGCACTTCGCCGGTAACGGCAAAGCTCAAAACGCCGCCGGCGGTGACGTCGATGACCGGAGCGGCGGACGTCGCGGTGATACCGTTCGGCGGTCCCACCGCCGCGCCGACATTCAGCGCGACGTCACCGCCCGCCGAAATCCGGATTGCCGCGCGGTCGGGCGCAGCGCCGGAGGACAACGGCGCGACCTGCACCGTGTTGACCGTCAGCGCGACGTTGCCCGCGGCCGTCAGGTCGATGAGGTGGCTGCTCCCCACGACGGCGGAGATGGCGCAGCGCAGGGACACTAGGGTCAGCGAGTCGGCCGGACGCGACCCGCGTGTGAACACCACGGCGCTGTCGCCGGTGGAGAAAAAACCAGCGGGCGCGCTGGCCGTTTCGGCGACGTTCGGGCCGGGGTCGTTGAAGACGCGATTGTTCTGCGTCAGGCAGGCCGGATCGACGTTTTGGGCAACCGCGGTGGGGGCAGCGAGGAACGCCAGCGTAGCGAATGCCACGGCGGCAATTCCGCGCCTTCCGGCGTCCAAGAGCTTTTCAAGAGGGTCGAACACGGCATCTCCCGGGAAAGCGCAACACGGCCCCGATCGGAGATCAGTCCGAACAGGCCCCGCATTGCGACAATCACCGACGCAGACGCGTGGGGAATGCGGCGGATCGTCGCCCGCCGCGCTGAGGGCCTCAGGCGAGGTCGAAGCGGTCGAGATTCATGACCTTTACCCAGGCCTTCACGAAGTCGGCGACGAACTTCTTCTGCGAACCGTCCACCGCATAGACCTCGGCGAAGGCGCGAAGCTGCGAGTTCGAGCCGAAGACGAGATCGACGCGGCTGCCGGTCCACTTCACGTCGCTCGTCTTGCGGTCGCGAGCGACGAAGTGGTCACCATCGGCGCCGGCTTCCTCCCACTTGTTCGCCATGCTCGTGAGATTGAGGAAGAAGTCGTTGGTCAGCACGCCCGGCCGGGTGGTGAAGACGCCGTGCTTGGCCTGGCCCGCATTGACGTTGAGGACGCGCAGGCCGCCAACGAGCACCGTCATTTCAGGGGCGGTGAGCGTGAGCAGCTGGGCCTTGTCGACCAGCAACTCCTCGGTCGGGCCGGTGATGCCGTCGCGCAGATAGTTGCGGAAGCCGTCATAGCCGGGGTCAAGCACCTTGAACGACTCGACATCCGTCTGTTCCTGCGAGGCGTCCGTGCGGCCCGGCGTGAAGGGCACATCGACGTCCTGGCCGCCATCCTTCGCCGCCTTCTCGACGGCCGCGCCGCCGGCGAGGACGATGAGGTCGGCGAGGGAGATCTTTTTCGCGTCCTTGTTGAAGTCGGCCTGGATGCCTTCTAGGACCCCGAGCACCTTCTTCAGCTGCGGCGGATTGTTGACCTCCCAGTCCTTCATCGGCGCAAGTCGGATGCGCGCGCCGTTCGCGCCGCCGCGGCGATCCGAGCCGCGGAACGAGGCTGCCGAGGCCCAGGCGGTGGCGACGAGTTCGGAAACCGAGAGGCCCGACGCCAGCACCTTGGCCTTCAGCGCCTTGATGTCGGCGGCATCGACGAGGGGATGATTGGCGGCGGGCACGGGGTCCTGCCAGATCAGCTCTTCCGCCGGGACTTCCGGGCCGAGATAGCGGGCCTTCGGTCCCATGTCGCGATGGGTCAGCTTGAACCAGGCGCGCGCGAAGGCATCGGCGAACTCCGCGGGGTTCTGGTGGAAGCGGCGCGAGATCGGCTCGTAGATCTTGTCCATGCGCAGCGCCATGTCGGCCGTTGTCATCATCGGGCGATGCTTTTTCGACGGGTCGTGCGCGTCGGGGATCATGTCCTTGTCCGCGACATTGACCGCGCGCCACTGATGGGCGCCGGCGGGGCTTTTGGTCAGCTCCCACTCATACCCGAACAGCGTGTCGAAATAGCCGTTGTCCCAGGTCGTGGGATGCGGCTTCCACGCGCCTTCGATGCCCGACGTGATCGTGTGAACGCCGAGGCCGCTCTCGAAGGTCGAAAGCCAACCGAGGCCCTGCGCCAGCACGTCCTCGCCTTCCGGCTCCTTGCCGACCAGCGAGGGATCGCCCGCACCATGCGCTTTGCCGAAGGTGTGGCCGCCCGCGACCAGCGCGACGGTTTCCTCGTCGTTCATCGCCATGCGCGCAAAGGTCTCGCGAATGTCACGGCCCGAGGCGACGGGATCGGGTTTGCCGTCGGGCCCTTCGGGATTGACGTAGATGAGGCCCATCTGCACGGCGGCGAGCGGATTGCTCAGCTCACGGTCGCCTGAATAGCGGCTGTTCGCCTTGTCGCTGGTGGAGAGCCATTCGGTCTCGGCGCCCCAGTGGATGTCCTCCTCAGGCTCCCATGCATCGACGCGGCCGCCGGCGAAGCCGAAGGTCTTGAAGCCCATCGATTCCAGCGCGACGTTGCCCGCCAGGATCATGAGATCGGCCCAGGAGAGGGCGTTGCCGTATTTCTGCTTGATCGGCCATAGCAGGCGGCGCGCTTTGTCGAGATTGCCGTTGTCGGGCCAGCTATTCAGCGGTGCGAAACGCTGCGTGCCCCGCGACGCGCCGCCGCGGCCGTCACCGGTGCGATAGGTGCCGGCGCTGTGCCAGGCCATGCGGATGAAGAGCGGCCCGTAATGGCCCCAGTCCGCCGGCCACCAGTCCTGCGAATCCGTCATCAGCGTGGTGAGGTCGGCCTTCACGGCCTTCAGATCGAGACCCTTGAACGCCTCGGCATAGTCGAACGCCTTGCCCAGCGGATCCAGCGCCTCGGCGTTCTGGTGCAGGATGCGCAGGTTCAACGCATTCGGCCACCAGTCGCGGTTGGACCGGCCGCTGACCGTGCCGTGCCGCCCGGCATCATGCATTACCGGGCATTTGCCGCCCGTACCGCCATGTTCGCTGTCCATGCTGCTCTCCGATCGTGGCTCAAATGGAAGGGATGGCCTTGCGGCGTCGGCCCGCTGGATGCGGATGTCGCTTCGACAGGGTCGTCTCTCGCCTCAAGGTCTCGGCTCTTTGCGGCCGATGGGGGAAGGCTAGACCCGGTTCTCTAAATCACGAAGTGAGTTATTTGTGACGCAGAAATCGATTTTATCGATATGTTGAAACGGGCGCGGAAAACGGGGCGTTCCGCCGGTGCGTGAAGCGTCTGGACAGGTCTATCCCGCCCCCCTATAAGCCCGCCCTCCAACTGTCGCGCCTGCGGGCGCTGACCCGGCGCCTGGGTAGCTCAGTTGGTAGAGCAACGGATTGAAAATCCGTGTGTCGGCGGTTCGATTCCGTCCCCAGGCACCATCTTTCCGGCAGCAGAAACGGCGAGAGCCGCGCCATCGCGACGCGGCTCTCTGAACCTCTTTAGGTCGGCTAGTTCCGGAACACGGCCGCCGAGGCGCCGCGGTCGTCCTCGTTGGTGTCGCGGTGCTGCTGCAGCTCGTTGCGGCCGACCACCATCTGGTGGACTTCGTCCGGGCCGTCGGCGATCCGCAGCGTGCGCATCGAGGCGTACATGCGGGCCAGCGGGGTGTGCTGCGAGACGCCGAGCGCGCCGTGCATCTGGATCGCCGCGTCGATGATCTCGCAGACGCGGACCGGGACCATGGCCTTCACCATGTGGATCCAGACGCGGGCTTCGCGATTGCCGAGCACGTCCATCGCGCGCGCCGCCTTCAGCACCATCAGCCGCATGGCTTCGATGTCGATGCGCGCCTTGGCGATGATCGCAAGGTTGCCGCCAAGCTGCACCAGCGGCTTGCCGAACGCGCTGCGCGTCATGCCGCGCGTCACCAGCAGGTCGAGCGCCTTCTCGGCCGAACCGATGGCGCGCATGCAGTGATGGATGCGGCCCGGTCCGAGGCGCAGCTGGCTGATCTCGAAGCCGCGGCCTTCGCCCAGCAGCATATTCTCCTTGGGAACCCGCGCATTGTTGAAGCGCAGGTGCATGTGGCCGTGCGGCGCGTCGGGGTCGCCGAACACTTCCTGGCCGCCGACGATTTCAAGGCCGGGCGTGTCCATCGGCACCAGGATCTGCGACTGCTGCAGGTGGCCAGGGGCGTTGGGGTCGGTCTGCACCATGGTGATCATGATCTTGCAGCGCGGATCACCGGCGCCGGAGATGTAGTGCTTCTCGCCGTTGATGACGTACTCGTCGCCGTGCAGCACCGCGCGGGTGTTGACGCCGCGCGCGTCCGACGAGGCGGTGTTCAGTTCGGTCATGCAGAAGGCCGAGCGGATCTTGCCTTCGAGCAACGGCTTCAGCCACTTTTCCTTCTGCGCGGGCGTGCCGACACGCTCCAGCACTTCCATATTGCCCGTGTCGGGGGCGGAGCAGTTCATCGTTTCCGACGCCATGCGGTTCTTGCCGAGTTCGACGGCGATATAGGCGTAGTCGAGATTGGAAAGGCCCTCGCCGGTTTCGGCATCGGGCAGGAAGAAGTTCCACAGGCCCTCGGCTTTCGCCTTGTCCTTGGCGGCTTCCAGCACTTCCAGCTGGCCGGGCGCGTATTGCCAGATGTCCGGGCGGCCTTTGCCGAGGCGCTCGAACTCGTGGCTCATGGGCGTCACGACATTCTCGATGAAATCGGACACCTTGTTGAACAGCGGAATCGCTTTCTCGGACATTCTGAGGTCGCTCAGCTCGTCCCGCGGACTCATCTTGAAGGTCGATCGACCCTTGGTATTCGGCGTGCTCATGTTCTCTCCCATCTGTCTTATGTCCGGGAGACTATCGCCTGGCCTCCCGGCGTCCAACAGGCTGCGGGGACATTGTGTCGGGCTTTCGGAAGGGCGATCGGGCGGGTCCCCGGGGCCGATTGTGAAGCGCGCCCGGCGTGCCCATAGTGGCCCTTTCTCAGGCAGGGGCGAGCGATGCGGCGGTTTTTGAACAGGTACGGGACGCCGCTGACGGTCGGCCTGTTCGCGGTTTCGGCGATTTCCGGCATCGCCCTATTCTTCCACTGGGGCTCGGCCCTGTTTCACGGCATGCATGAATGGCTGAGCATGGTGCTGCTGGCGCCGTTCGCGATCCATCTATGGAAGAACTGGCGACCGCTCGTCGTCTACGCCCGCCGCGGCACGCTGCTGATCCCGATCCTTCTCAGTGTCCTCATCGCGGCGCCGTTCGCGGTGATGGCGATGCAGGGCGGCGGGGGCGGCGGCCGGATGAATCCCGGCGGGCGCAGCGCGCAGCTGATGACCGAAGCCCGCCTCGCCGATCTGGCGCCGGTATTGAAGACGACGCCGGACGCGCTGGTCGCCGACATCAAGCAGCGCGGCTACACCGTCGCCTCGGCCGACGAGACTCTAGTCAAGATCGCCGCCACCGCCGGCATTCCCGCAAACGAGTTGCTTGTGGCCCTGATGCCCGCCGTGCCAGCGCCGCAGCCACGCTAAGCATTACAGAATCCCGGCGACGAGCCCGGCGGCGAGGGCCTCATTGGCCTCCAGGTACCAGTTCGACGGCGCCCTCTCGAGAAGCTCGTCCATCGTGATGGACGAGCCGCGGATCAGGTTTTCGAAGCCTTCGTTCTGAATCTGGATGGAACTTTCGATCTCGTTCAGCGTCGCCCGCACGGTCGCGACGCAGGTCGTCAGCGGTCCATCGATCACCAGCTTCTTCGAGAGCTTGCGCTCGTGGATCATGAGGCGGGTCCCACGCGTCAGATAGCGATTGAACGGCGCGAAGAAGCTCATGAACGTCGTGCCGGCCGAATAGATCGCGGCCTTGCCGAGGAAGACGAAGCGGCGGCCGGTCTCAAGGTCACTGTGAAAGCGGATGTCTTCGCCCATCATGCGCGCGACTTCCGGGTCTCCGCCCAAGGTCGAGAGCTCGACTACGACCAGGCCGTTCTGAGGCGCGCGATCGAGTTGCGCGCGGAAGTCGCGATACATCTCGTAATCCACCGTGCCCGACAGGAGGATTGCGGGGGCGCGAAAGCGTGACGCGTCTAATCGTTCAGGGACCGTGGCTTGGGACACAGCGAGCCTCTTTGAATAGCGAATGCCCCACAACGCCGCACGGCACGCGCGGTTCCCCAGCGGGTCTCGGAACGACTCGCGCAAGGCGGCGTTCTTTCGCCATGACCCAATCGCTCGCACGCGCCTTCCTGCTCGCCCAGACCGGCTCGTTCCCTACCGTCAAGGCGGTGGCTGACGCGCTCAAAACCGAAGACCCGGCTTTCAGCTTCGAGGCCTTGGATGCATGGGCGAAACAGAGGGTTGCCACGCTGATCCGCGCGTCAAGCCGGACCCGCGTCCGGCGCTAGACGACCGGCGAGTTAGGCGGCAGACCGATCAGGGCGCGGCCGTGCTGTTCGCGCGCGCTGTCGAGATCGTAGACGACGTGACTCGACATGACATTCACGTCGCGCAGGGCGCGCTGGATGGGGTTGTCCAGAAAATGCGCCCCTGCGCCACTCGCTTCGCACAGTGTTGAAATCGCCTCGCGGCACTGCGCCATCGCCTCGGCGACAAAGAGGCGCAGTTCGATCCGCTCGGAGACTTCAGCAGGCTTGTCGCACGCCCCGAGCGCGACATTCGCCCGCGCGGCATGTCGCACCAGCATTTCGGCATTCTTGGTCAGGATATCCGCCTTGGCGAGGCGCATCTGCGCTGCAGGCTTGTCGGCCTGCTTCTGGTCGGTGCCGTGCATGTTGCGGACCGACAGCCGCTCGCGGAAGGCGGCGACGGCGCTGCGCGCCGCACCGACGGCCGGGATGGCCGCCGTGACAGCGAGGAAGGGCAGCATCGGCATCCGGTAGATCGGGTTGTCGTAAAGCCGCGCGCCATAGGCCTTGCCGGCGCGCATGTCGCCCATGTCCATGACGCGATGTTCGGGGATAAAGACGTCACGGGCCACGATATCGTTGCTCCCCGTGCCTGCCATGCCATCGACATGCCAGACGTCCGGCACCTCGATCTCCCCGGCGGGAATGGCGAAGAACAGCACGCGCGGCGGCGTCTCGCCCGCGACCATACCGGTCACCAGCACCCAGTCGGCATGCATGACGCCCGTGCCCCATTTCCAGCGTCCCGTCAGGCGGTATCCGCCTTCGACCGGTTTTGCCGTGCCCGGCGGCATCGTCGCGCCGGGGGCGATGATGTAGGGAAATTCGCCGCCGAAGGTTTCGTCCTGCAAGGCTTTGGGAAATTGCGAGAGCATCCAGTTGTGCTCGACGCAGAATGCGGCGACCCAGCCGGTCGAGGCGCAGGCCTCGCCGATCGGCAGCATGGCGTCGATGAAGCTGTCGACGTCGAACTCCAGCCCGCCGTAAAGCTTCGGCACGAAGTGATAGAAGATGCCGGTCTTGCGGAGCGCGCTCCAGACCGCGTCCACGGGACGCCGCAGCATCTCGCATTCCCGCGCATGCGCCGCGATCAGCGGCTTCAGCGCCGTCGTGCGGCGGATGAGTTCGGCAGGCGTCAGCGCCCTTAGCTCCTCGGAAGCGAGGAAATCATCGCCCGCGGGAATGCGGCGATCGGCAAGCTGGGCGGGAGCGGACATCATAAACCTCGTGAACAGAGTGAATCGGATCAACGCTCGCGCTGCACTGCAAAATCGAAGCTCGACCCCATGCAGAGCTGGATTTGGCATGGATATCTCGTGGCATCATTGGCGTTTTGAGAATTCGGCGCCGCGATAATGATAAACTCTCTTGACTATATATAATTTTGTCAAGAAGCTTACCTATACGATCAGAGCCTCTAATCGAGAGGCCGGAAACGACCAGGGGAGATACGCCATGTCGCTGCGCTCGCGGCTATTGCTCGGCACGTTCTTGATTGGAATGGGGCCGCTGACGCCCCTCTCACTCGCCGCCGAACCGGCAGGCGCCGCCGGAGTGGACGGCGGCGAGGAAGTGATCGTCACCGCGACGAAGCGCGCCCGCAACGTCCAGGACGTGCCGATTTCCATTCAGGTGGTGGATCAGAAAAGCCTGGAGCAGAGCGGTACGTCGGACCTTCTGACGCTGTCGTCCAAGGTGCCCGCACTGATCGTCAACACGTCGAACGGCGGCAATCTGCTGCGCATCCGCGGCATCGGTTCAGATGTTGTGCCGCATTACGAACAGTCGGTCGCACTCTATCGCGACGGCATCTTTATGGCCAAAGCGCGCCAGAACCAGGCGCCCTTCTTCGACGTGCTGCGCATCGAAATCCTGCGCGGGCCGCAGGGCGCGCTGATCGGCAAGAACTCGTCGGCCGGTGCGGTCAATATCGTCAGCAACAACCCGACCGACGACTTCGAAGCGGGGCTGACCGCCAACTACCTGTTCGACAAGGATGGCGTCGACATCTTCGGCTACGTCTCAGGCCCCGTCAGCGAACAGCTGAGCGCGCGCATCGCGCTGAAATACAAGGACGTCAAAGGCCCGCTGGAGAACTTCGCGACCGGCGGCGAGGAGCCGGACTCAGAGACCATACAGGGACGCATCACGCTGCATTTCGAGCCCAGCGAGAGCGTCGATATGGTGACCAAGTTCGAATACATCCACCAGGACAGCACCGGCCACATCTTCGCGGGCGTGCCGCTGACGCTGAGCTATGAGCAGGCGCGCGACCAGATCGTCGATGGCGGCGGCTATGCTGCGCCGATCCTCACCGTCGCCAAGCCCGACGGCACCGTGTTGCGGCTCGGCAATGGCGACCAGCACGAGCAATATGATTTCTCGAACCTGCTGACCATCGACGCGGAGGGCCTGACCTTCGTGTCGCTCTCCGGCTTCACCGGCTATCAGTCGGTGATGGCGACGACCGGGCGGCACGCGGCACCCTATGAAACGTTGAGCACGACCTATTACGAGGATTTCAAACAGGTCTCGCAGGAGTTCCGTCTGCAATCGCCGGTCGGCCAGACCTTCGAATGGGTGGTTGGCCTTTACGGCGACTGGTCGGAACTTTCCTACCAGAACCCCGTCATCACCGATCTGAAGACGGCGGTCGGCGGCATCCTGTCGCGCGCGGGCACGCGTACCGACTACCAGATGACCGCCTATTCGTTCTCGATCTTCGGCACCGGCACCTGGCATGTCTCCGATGCGCTCGATCTGGTGATTGGCGGCCGCTACACCAGCGTCCACAAGTCCGGCTACCTTGAGAACATCCGCGACTTCCTCAGCGCCGGTGTCTACACGGCCGCGCCCTTCAAATATGAAGGCTCGCTGACCGACGATCATTTCGACCCGTCGCTGACTCTGCAGTACCAGGTGACGCCCGAGGTGATGGTCTATGCGAGCTACGGCCAGGGCTCGAAGCCCGGCACGTTCCAGTCGGCGCGCTCGACCACGCCGACGGATTTCCGTCTCAAGCAGGAGATCACGACCAGCTACGAGATCGGGATCAAGAGCGAGCTCGGCGGCTTCATGACGCTGAACGCCAGCGCCTACTACATGACCATGGATGACTTCCAGGTCAGCCAGTACATCACCGACCAGAATGGCCTGCCGGTGCTGCGCGCGACCAACGCTGCGACCGCGATATCGCAGGGCGTGGAGGTCTCGGCGACCGCCAATCTCGACGAGTGGGTCGAGGGCCTGCGCCTCAGCTTCTCGGGCGCCTACAACGATGCCTATTTCGACGATTATCCCGGCGCCTCCTGCACCGCGGCGGCTGCGGCGGCGGGCTGCGTCAACGGCCAGCCGTTCCAGAACGGCCAGCTTTTCAACGGCAAGGGCTTGCAGCTCAACAACGTCTCGGAATGGAGCGGCACGCTCGGCTTCGACTATGCCGGCGCGATCAGCGATACGCTGGAGCTGCAGGCGTCTGGCTCGCTCAACATGTTTTCCGGCTACTGGTTCGACAACAACCAGTACGACGAGCGCACGGGCCGCCAGCCCGGCGAGACGATGGTCAATCTCCGCCTCGGCATCGGCGATCTCGACGGCAAGTGGTCGCTGGCCATCGTCGGTGAAAACCTGACCGACGTCTGGAAGGGCGGGCAGGCCTATCTCTTCCCCGGCTTCCCCGGCAGCGTCCGCGTCTACGGTATTTACGGCGGGCGGAACGTCATGCTGCAAGCCGGGCTGAAATTTTAAGCCGGCCCACGACTATCCCCAAACTTACGGGCCGGCTCGCCGGCCCGTCTTTTCGTGGTCGAGCGCTTTCGGCCGTTGCACCGGGCGTTTCGCCGTCCGCTTCGGCACGGGGTCCGGCTCCACTTCCGGCAGCGCGCCCCATTCCGACTGAAGCCCGGCCTGCAAGGCGGCGAAGACCTTGCGGCCGAGGCGCTTTTCCAATTCGGCTTCAAGCTTTGCCAGCACGCTGCGCGCCGCGTCGCGCAGCGGCAGGGACTTTTCGCTGAACCGCACGATGCGCGCGCGGCGATCGGCGGGGTCGGTGTCGATGACGACCAGGCCGCGCGCCTCGACCTCGGCCAGTAACTGGCTGATCGCCTGCCGCGTCACGCCCAGATTCTTGGCAAGGCGGCTCGGGCTTTCCTCGCCCGTCGCGAGATTGGCGAAGAGCAGCGACTGGGCGCGCGTCACGATATCCCAGCCATGCCGTCGCAGCGCGTCCTGCAAGGCGTCGTCGAACCAGTAGACGCCGCTGAGGAGGTTGACCATGACAAGGGGCTGCTTCATCCCGCACCCATACAGGAATTCAAACCGGTTCCCAACTCCCGTGCGATTCTCTGCTTCAGTTGGAAAGCTCGGCGATCCTGACGATCGGCTTGCCGAAATTGGCGCCGGTGAACAGGCTGATGAAGGCGGTCGGCGCCGTCTCGATCCCGTCATGGAACGTGTCGCGCGACTTGACCGCGCCGGTCTTCAGCCAGCCCGCCATATCCGCCGCGAATTGCGGCATCAGGTCCATGTGATTGGCGGTGAGGAAGCCCTCGATCCTTATGCTCTTGCCCACGACCTGCGCGAAATTGGCCGGACCGGGAACCGGGCCGGTCGTGTTGTAGCCGCTGATCATTCCGCAGATCGCGAACCGGGCGAACGGCCGTGCATTGGCGAGCGCGGCCTGGAGGTGATCGCCCCCGACATTATCGAAATAGACGTCGATGCCGTCCGGCGCTGCCGCCGCGAGCGCCGCGCCGAGGTTGGGTACCGCCTTGTAGTCAATGACCTCGTCGACGCCGATCTCGCGGAGATAGGCGGTCTTCTCGGACCCGCCGGCCGACCCGACCACTTTCGCGCCGCGCAGTTTCGCGACCTGGCAGGCGACCGCGCCCACCGCGCCGCTGGCGGCCGAAACGAACACGATGTCGCCCGCCTGGACCTTGGCGATGCGCGTCAGCCCGGCATAGGCGCTGAGCCCCGGCACGCCCGCGACGCCGATGAAGTGATGCGGCGAGATGCCGAGCGTGTCGATCAGCTCCAGCTCCTGCGGCTTGGCGTCGAAGGCTTCGCGCCAGCCCGTCATGGAGCGGACGATGTCGCCGGGGCGGAAGCCGGGCGCGGTGGAGTCGACGACGGTACCGATGGCCCGGCCAGGGATCGCGGCGCCGAGAGGGAAGGGCGACGCGTAGGCGGGACCGTCGAGCATGCGCCCGCGCATATAGGGATCGGTCGAGATGAAGCGGTTGCGGACGCGCACCGCGCCGGGCGCGAGGGTCCCCAGATCGACCTCGGCGAGCGCGAAATTGCCCTCCACGGGCATGCCCACCGGCCGCGATATCAGCCGCATTTCCCGCGAAATCATGAGCGCCATCGTATGATTGGAGTGAGGATCCGGCCAACGTCATGGCAACAAACGCCCCGACTTGCAAAGGCGCGCCTTCCGCGCCCGTCAACGCCCCATCGGTTGATCGGCCATGCCCGCTGTGATGTGAATGCGCCGCCAGAAAAATCGCACCGGAGGAACCCCATGAGCCAGGCCGCCAAATACACCGTGCCCCCCGAAGTCACGCCCGAGCAGGAAGCCCAGCTGAACCAGCTCGCCATGTCGAAAGAGTCGCAGCCGCTCTTCGACGCCGTGAAGAAGCACATCGCCGACAACGTCGAGCCGATCGTCGAGGAGTTCTACAAGCTCGGCGAAGAACAGCAGAAAAAGGATCGCTGGAGCTGGCACCCCAAGCAGCTCGAGCTGCTCGAGGGCGCGAAGAACAAGGCTAAGCAGTCGGGGCTCTGGAACTTCTTCCTGCCGGATAGCGAGATCGGCCGCGGCCTCACTAATCTCGACTACGCCTATATCGCCGTCGAACTCGGCAAGTCGCCGCTCGCTTCGGAATCGCTCAACTGCTCGGCGCCCGACACCGGCAATATGGAAGTGCTGGAACGCGTCGGCACGCATGAGCAGAAGGAGAAGTGGCTGAAGCCGCTGCTCAATGGCGAAATCCGCTCCGCCTATGTGATGACCGAGCCGGGCGTCGCCTCGTCCGACGCCAAGAACGTCGCGACCCGCGCCGAGCTCGTCGGCGACGAATACGTCATCAACGGCGAGAAATATTACATCTCGGGCGCCGGCGATCCGCGCTGCAAGATCATGATCGTCATGGTCAAGACCAGCCCGAACGCGCCGCCGCAGTTCCAGCAGTCGCAGATCCTCGTCCCCATGGACACGCCCGGCGTCGAGATCGTCGGCCCCATGCATGTCTTCGGCGAAGACCACGCGCCGCAGGGCCACATGCACATGCGCTTCAAGGACGTTCGCGTGCCGAAGGAAAACATGCTGCTCGGCGAAGGCCGCGGCTTCGAGATCAGCCAGGTCCGCTTGGGGCCCGGCCGCATCCATCACTGCATGCGCTCGATCGGTCAGGCGGAGAAGGCGCTCGACCTGATGGTGAAGCGCGCCACCACGCGCGTCGCCTTCGGCAAGCCGCTGATCCAGCTCGGCAAGAACCTGGAACTCGTCGCCCGCGCCCGCATCGATATCGAGGCGATGCGCCTGATGGTGCTGAAGGCCGCCCGCGCGATGGACGTGCTCGGCAACAAGGAAGCCCGCGTGTGGGTCTCCATGGTGAAGGCCATGGTGCCGGAACGGGTCTGCACCATCATCGATCAGGCGATCCAGATCCACGGCGCCACCGGCATCTCGGAATGGACGCCGCTGGCGAAGATGTACACCAACATGCGCCATCTGCGCTTCGCCGACGGTCCCGATGAAGTGCACCACATGGTGGTCGGCCGCGCAGAGCTCAGCCGCCACTAAGGCGGTCGGTTAGCGCGGTTTCCGCAAGGCGGCGTCGAGGCTGAAGGCCCCGGCGCCGGCTGCGCTGATATAGAGGAAGATGAAGCAGAACAGGATGGCGGCATCGCCGCCGTTCAACGCGGGCCAGAAGCCTTGGGCGGCGTGGGCCATGAAATAGGCCGCCGCCATCTGTCCGGCGCAGATGAAGGCGACAAGGCGCGTGAACAGACCAAGGGTCAGCAGCGCGCCGCCCACGATCTCGATCGCCGCCGCCGCCAGAAGCAAGACGGGAAGCGGATCGGGCGCCCCCGGTTGCGCGGCCGGAAAGTGGAACAGCTTCATCAGCCCATGCTCCATGAACAGGAGCGCGGCGATGATGCGCAGCGCGGCGAGCGCGTAGGGGGCAAGACTGGCTGGCATGGCGTCCTCATCGTTGGGCGTGATCGTGGTATTGCCAGTCACGCTAGTCACCTCGCGGCGCGCGCGTCTACTGGGCACATCCCTGTGCGCTACCTCGCTCTGGCCGGGCTGCGCCAAAAGAGCGCAGCCCGGCTAGACCTGAGAGGCGACCACGGCGGCGATCGCCGCGAAAACCACAATCAAGGCGCTAAACAGCCATGCGCGCCCGGCGGGCGACAGGTAGCGGGCGGGATTTCGGCGGGGAGGGCTCATTAAGCCTGCTTTCGTGACGAGCTTCACAACCAGCCCGTGTTGCGTCAAGCTAATTGCAGCAAATGGACGTGGTGCAGCGAGCGCGCAACCAAATCGTCTACGACGCGTTTCGCATATCACGGTCGGCTCCCTGAAGCCCCGGAGGTCCCGGATGCGTAACGCCTTGTTGGCTGCTTCCCTGTTGTGCGCCTTGAGCGCAGCGCCCGCTTTTGCCGTCGAACCGTCCACCGACCCGGCGGGTCTCGCCGGCGAATGGAAACTGGAAGGCACGCGCTGCCGCGTCGTCCTTAGCGGCGAGGCGGCAGACGACATCACCGCGACGACGGTCAGTTTCGTCGCCGGCCCCAGATCATGCGGCCGCAACATCGCCAAGGTGCGCTACTGGCATCGCGAAGGCGACGACCGCATCGTCATGAAGGACGCGAAGCAGCGCGCCGTCATGGCGCTGGTGCGCGCTGCCCCCGTGCGGCACGCCGCCGACTACTGATCAGGCGGCGTCCTCGAGCTTCAGGCGTTCGCGCAGATCGCGCTTGAGGAACTTGCCGCTCGCATTGCGCGGCAGCGCCTCGTGCAGCATCCAGATATAACGCGGCACCTTGTGCTTGGCAGCGAGCGTCGCGCAATGCGCGCGCAACGCTTCAGCGGACAGCTCCTGACCGGCGCGCAGGACGACGGCAACGCCGACCTCTTCGCCCAGCCGGTCGTCGGGCACGCCGAAGACACAGCATTCCGCGATCGCCGCATGGCGGTAGATCGTGCCTTCGACCTCGGCGCAGTAGACGTTCTCGCCGCCGCGCAGGACCATGTCCTTCTTGCGATCGACGATGAAAATGAAGCCCTCCTCGTCGAGCCGGGCGACGTCGCCGGTGCGCAGCCAGCCGTCGCGGATCGTGTCGGCGGTGGCGTCGGGCCGGTTGAGATAACCCTTGATGACCGAAGCGCCGCGCACGACGAGTTCGCCGGGCTGGCCGTCCGGCAGCGTGTTGCCCTCGTCGTCGATGACCTTGGTCTCGAAGGTCGGCATGGCGCGGCCGCAGCTGTCGGGCTTGTCGACGAAGAAATCGCCGGAGATCGAGGTGATGATGCCGCAGGTCTCGGTCATGCCATAGCCGGTGCCGGGACGCGCCGTCGCGACCGTCTTGTCGATCTTGGCGACCAGGTCGGGCGGTACCTGCGCGCCGCCGCCGGCGAGCGTCAGGAGGCTCGACGTGTCGTGATCGGCGAAGTCGGGATGGTTGACGATCTCGCGCGCCATCACGGGCACGCCGCTCATGCTGCTGATCTTCTCAGCGGCGATGAGGCGAAGCGCGAGACCCGGCTCCCACTTGTACATCAGCACCAGCTTGCCGCCGCCCGCCGTCGTCGCATAGGCGCCGCAATTATTGGCGGTGACATGGAAGAGCGGCGTGGTGAGCAGGGTATGGGGAATCGGTACCGGCGCGGCGGGATCGACGATGAGCCCGGTGGCGCGCTGCGTCGCCAGTCCCTGCGCCTGGCCGGCGAACGACATGTTCATCAGATTGTTGATGCAGCCGCGATGGGTCAGCTGTGCGCCCTTCGGGAAGCCCGTCGTGCCGGACGTGTAGAAGATGCAGGCATCGGCATCGGGATCGACGGCGATCTCCGGCAGCGCGCCGCCCGTCGCGATGACCTCGGACCACGCCACGGCGCCCAGCGGCACGGTGTCGATCCGCGTCGCGACCAGGCGCGCATCGCCGAGCACGCCGGGCTGTTCCAGGAAGCGCGCGACGCGCTCGCCGTCCGCGAAGACGATCTTGGGGTTCGAATCCGCGAAGCCATAGGCCATCTCGGCCGCGGTCCACCAAGCATTGACGCCGACCACCGCGATCCCGATCGAGGTGGCGGCCCAGTAGATCAGCAGCCATTCGGGGTAGTTGCGCATGGCGATGGCGATCCGCTCGCCGGGGACGACGCCGTTGGCGATCAGCCAGTTGGCGATCGAGGCAACCTGGCGATGTGCCTCGCCATAGGTCATGCGCTCGTCTTCGTAGATGAGGTATTCGCGGTCCGCGAAGGCGGCGGTCGAGAGCCACAGCTCCCGAATGGTCGGCGGGGCGTTCAGAAAGGCGCGTACCGGCACGCCGGCGACCTCGACCGTGGTGATTTCAAAAGGCGCGCCGGGCTGGGTGAGTTCAGCCCAGGCCTTGTTCAGTTCCGCGTAATGCATGTTCGTTCCGTCCCAGGTGCTGTAGCGCCCGCTTTGCGTGGCTTATTTTTGTAAGTTCAATTGACATATAGCGGCTACGGCGCGCCGTAAAAAGGGGTCCCTCAGTGCAGGCGGCGGTCGAAGAAGGCGAGAATGTCGTCCACCGCCTTTTTCGTCGGCTGCCCCGTCTCGTTGATGAGATGGTGGGTGACGACGCTGTGCGGGTTCTTCATGCGGGCGCCGGGATTGGCGTCCTTGTCGTCGATCACGGTCGGCACGAAGCGGTCGCCCAGCGCCGCCTGGTAGGCCTCGAAGCGCGCGGCCTTGCACAGGCTGTCGCCGTCGAAGCGATAGGCGAGGACGGTCAGGTCCTCCTCATCCATCCGCTTCTTCACCGCCGCCAGCTCCTCGGGCGCGATGTGCATGCCGCCGGCCTTGCCGATGGGCAGCGAGGGCTGCGACAGGACGGGCGCGAGCATGGCCGGCTCCAGCATCATCGACAGCGCGAAATTACCCGTGAAGCACATGCCGATCGCCCCCACGCCCTTGCCACCCGCTTCTGAGAGCGCAAGCCGGGCCAGCGCCCGCAACCACACGGCGATGGGGCCTGAGGAGTTCGCGCGGAAGGCGTGGAATTCGCGGCTGATGCAGCCTTTGACGATCGTGCCGATGATCTTGAGCGTGGAGGTCAGCGGCGCGCCGGGGTCGCCGAAGAGGACGGGCATATAGACAGTGAACCCCGCATCCCGCACCCAGCGGGCGAAACGCGCGACCTCCGGCGAGATGCCGGGCATCTCGGCCATCACGATAACGGCCGGGCCGGTCCCAGAGACGAAGACGCGCTTGGTCTTGCTTTCGAGCGCGATCTCGCGTGACGCAAAATCGTTGAGCGCGTCACGCTCGGTCGAATGAGCCTTGGCCATGCTTGTCGTTCCCCGCCCGGCGGCTGGTCCGCCTTAGGCGAGGGACCTTCTCCGGTTTGGCGCGGACGCGCAACGCGCCCCGCTGGCGCAACACGAAAAGGGCCGAGGGCGAACCCTCGGCCAAGTCGTCGGAGCCGGGAAGGTGAGTGGCCCCTGTCGCAAATTGCGATGATCTCGTCTAGCGAACACCCGGCCGGCGCGCCTTGACCTGGGTCAATCTCACCAGACCCCGGTATTCGCCATGGAGGCCCACGGCTCGGCGGGGGCGAGGGCGGGGCCTTTCTGCAGCAGCTCGACGGAGATGTTGTCGGGCGAACGCACGAAGGCCATGCGCCCGTCGCGCGGCGGGCGGTTGATCGTGACGCCGCCGTCCATCAGCCGCTGGCAGGCCGCGTAGATGTCGTCGACGCCGAAGGCGAGATGCCCGAAATTGCGCCCGCCGCCATAGGCCTCCGGGTCCCAGTTATAGGTCAGCTCGATCTCGGCCTCCGGCGTTTCCGGCGCCGACAGGAAGATCAGCGTGAAACGCCCCGCCTGGCTCTCATTGCGGCGGCGCTCGACGAGGCCGAGCTTGTTCACGAAGAAATCGAGCGACGCCTCGACGTCGCTGATGCGGATCATGGTGTGGAGATATTTCACGGCTCAATCCTCGAAGGCGGAATAGACCAGCGTCCGCAGCTCGCGCCGCACTGGATAGGTGCTGGAGGGCAGGAGCTGGGTCAGGAAGATGCAGACCAGGTCTTCCTTCGGATCGACCCAGAAATAGGTCGAGGCGGCGCCCCCCCACGCGAAGTCGCCATTGGTGCCGGGAATCATCGTCTGGGCGACGTCGGTCGTCACCGAGAAGCCGAGCCCGAAGCCGACCCCGGCATAGCTGACCTCCGAGAACATCGAGGTGGAGATGTCCTGCAGCGTCTTGCCGCCGGGCAGGTGGTTCGAGGCCATCAGCGCCAGCGTCTTGGGGCTGAGGAAGCGCGTGCCGTTGGCGGTGCCGCCCTGGACCAGCATGGTCGCGAATTTCAGATAGTCCGCCGCCGTCGAGACGAGCCCGCCGCCGCCCGAGATGAAGCTGGGCGGGGTGAGGAAGCTGCTCGTCTTGGGGTCGTCCAGCAGCTTCATGCGGCCGCCCTTCACGGGCTGGTAGTTCGCCGCGAGGCGCGCCTGCTTCTCCGGCGGCACGTGGAAATCGGTGTCGATCATCCCAAGCGGCTCGAGCAGGCGCTGCTTCAGGAACGTCTCGAACGGCACGCCGGAGATTTTGCCGACGAGGTAGCCCAGAATGTCCGTCGAGACCGAATAGTTGAATGCATCGCCCGGCGAGAACTCCAGCGGCAGCTTGGCGAGATCGGCGACCATCGAATCGAGCGTGCCGCTCTTTTCGATCTCGCCGATCTTCAGCTTGCGATAGCCCGCATCGACATTGGTGCGCTGCTGGAAGCCATAGGTGAGGCCGGAGGTATGGCGGAGCAGGTCGACCATCATCATCGGCCGCTTGGTGCGGGTCGTCTGGTAGGTCTCCATGAACCCGCCGGCATAGACGCCGAGGTCGCGCCATTCGGGGATGACATGGTGGACGGGGGTGTCGAGCGCGACCTTGCCCTCCTCGACCAGCATCATGAAGGCGACCGAGGTGACCGGTTTCGACATCGAATAGATGCGGAAGATCGTGTCGTCGGCGAGGGGCGTGCCGCGTTCGACGTCGGCCATCCCGATCGCGCTCCAATGGGCCACTTCGCCCCGCCGCTGGACGATTGTGAAGGCGCCGGGCAGGCGGCCGGGTTCGAGATATTTCTCCTTCAGGAACCGGTCGATCCGGGCGAGGCGGGCGGGGTTGAGGCCGGAACCTTTGGCATGCGTCATCGGGGCTGCTCCTCGCGCAATGTGATCTTGTTATCGCTGCTATAGCATGGCGACGGCCGCAAGCCTTCCCGCCGCGGCCCTCGGTCGCGGCGAGTTCGGCCTTTTCTGGCCCGCGCCAGTGCACTAAGACGGGAGGGTTGAAGGGCCGGACGGGCCGGGCACGCTCGTTCAGATAACGGCCTTTGGGGTATCGCCGATTCACAAGAGCGGGTTCAGATGAATTTCAAGCTTGTCGCCGCGGCCTGTCTTCCCCTCCTCCTGGCGGGATGCGGCACGCTGCCTTCGTCGGGTCCCAGCGTCTCGGAAGTGCGCGACAACGCCGTGGATGACGATGTCGCCGCCTATATGGTGGTCGATATCGACGCCCGCACCCTCGACGAACTCTCGACCCGCCGCGATGCCGGCCTTTACGACCGCTTCGGCGACAATTCCCCGGCGCCCGACCTGCGCATCGGCGTGGGCGACATGGTCGCCGTCACGATCTGGGAAGTCGGCCCCGGCGGCCTCTTCTCCAGCACTGTTTCGGTTCCCGGCGCTGAAGCTGCCGCCGGCGCCGCCCAGACCGGCGCCAACACGGCCACCATCCCGCCCCAGACCGTCGGCCGCGACGGCGGCATCTCCGTGCCCTTCGCCGGCCGCGTTCATGTCGCGGGCCTGACGCCCGAAGGCGCCGAAGCGGCCATCCGCGGCCGCCTCGCCGGCAAGGCGATGGAGCCTCAGGTTCTCGTCTCGCTGACTAACAATGTCAGCGGCACGGTCTCGGTGATGGGCGAAGTCACCGGCGGCGCGCGCATCCCGCTCAGCCTGCGCGGCGACCGCCTGCTCGACGTCATCGCCTCGGCCGGCGGCATCAAAACGCCGGTGCACGACACCACGATCCAGCTGACCCGCAACGGCCGCACTGCCGCGGTGCCGCTCCGCGCCCTGCTCGAGGATCCCAACGAGAACATCTATGCCCGCCCCGGCGATCTGATCACGGTGTCGCGCGAGACCCGCAAGTTCGTCGTGCTCGGCGCCGCCGGCGACAACAACGAAGTGCCGTTCGAGGCCGCCAAGCTGACGCTCGCCCAGGCCCTGGGCAAGAGCCGGGGCCTCATCGATGCGCGTTCGGATGCCGAAGGCGTCTTCGTCTTCCGCTACGAACCTGCCGAAATCGCCCGCACGCTGGACCCGCGCAACCCGCTCGCCGAGCAGAGCGGCCTGGTGCCCGTCGTCTATCGTCTCGATCTCAATGATCCCAAGGGCTATTTCAGCGCCCAGCGCTTTGCGGTGCAGGACGCCGACGTGATCTATGTGTCGAACGCACCGCTGAACGAGCTGCAAAAGGTGTTCAGCCTGTTTGGCACGCTGACCTCGCCCCTGCTCAGCGGCGCGGCGGTTTACAGCACCACCAAGGACTAGGCGTTTTCGCATGACCGGCGCGCGGCCTCCGCGCGAACCCGTCTGGCTGCCGGTCGATCGCGACCGGCGGTTCGCGGGGCGCTGGGTCGAGCTCACCTATGCCGCCAGTTTCCTCGCCGATCCCGTGCGACCGACCCTGCGCTTCACCCTCGCCGGCGCGGAAGAATACGTCATCCTGCCCGCGCCGGTCTGCGGCCGGGCGATCTGGCGCGGCCGCTTCCCGGCGGGCGCCGAGGTCGCGATCGATCCCGGCCCCGGCGTGACGCAGGACCGGTTCCGCGTGGAGCCGATCCGCGTGCTCGCCATGACCTCGCTCGCCGCCCGGGCCGCTCGCTCGCCGCGCGCGGGTCTCGTCGGGTTGGTGCAGCATGCCGCCGGACGGCGCGAAGGGAGCCGGCGCAAGCTCGCCGTCGCGCTGCATGACGAGCCTCTCGAATCCTACGATCTGTGGCGCCGGGCCCGCCGCCGCGAGCCGGAACCGGCCGGCCTTGATCGCCTGTCCGACGATATGGCGACGGCCGCGCCCATCCGCTTCACCGGCGTGGATGCCGGTCATCGCGGCTGGCGCGAGACGCTGATCAGCCTGCAGCGCCAGAGCTGCCCGCGCTGGGAACTCCTCCTCGTGGCGGCCGGGGAGCGCGAGACGGAGACGTTGAAGCGGGACTCTGCATTGGCCGCGGAACCGCGCGTCGCGATCGTCGCATCGGCGGCGGCATCCGGCAGTGTTTCCCTGGCCACCGTCGCACTCGAAGCCGGCGACCGTGTCGCGCCCGAGGCGGTCGCCGCCCTGATCTCGACCTTCCAGCGCGAGCCGGATATCGCGGCACTGACCTTTGACGAGGACGAGCCGGGCATCGTCGCCCGCTCGCGGCGGCCGCTGTTCCGCTGGCCGCAGCCGCCGGCGCTTGAAGGCCGCGCCGCGCGCCGCAGCGCCGCACCGCCCGGCGGCGGCCGCGTCCATCATCTCGCGCGCGTCCTCATCTATCGGGCGCGTCCGGAAGGCGAGCGCTCAAGCCCACTGGCCCACCTGCCGGCGCCGTCGTCAGATTTGCCGTCGGTCGATGTCGTGGTGCCGACGCGCGACCGGCCCGACATGCTGATGCGCTGCATGGAAAGCCTGCTGAAGAAGACGAACTATCCGCGCCTCAATGTGATCGTCGCCGACAACGACACCGTTGATCCGGTCGCCCGGCGCTATCTGGACAGCATCGCCGCCGATCCTCGGGTGTCTGTCGTGCCGGTTCCCGGGGCCTTCAATTTCGCCGCGATCTGCAACACCGCGGCGGCACGCGGAAAGTCGGAACTGCTGGTCTTCCTGAACAACGATGTCGAAGCCATCGATCCCGGCTGGCTTGAGAAATTGGCCGATACGGCGATGCAGCCGGGCAATGGCGCGGTCGGCGCCAAGCTCTTCTATCCCGCCGGCGGGATCCAGCATGCCGGCATCGTGCTGGGTCTGCACGGCGCGGCGGGGCATTTCTATCGCGGCGCCAAGCGCGGCGAGACCGGCTATCGCCGCGCATTGGCGATGCCGCACCGTGTCGCGGCAGTGACCGGCGCATGCCTCGCGGTCCGGCGGTCCTTATTCGCGGAGGTCGGCGGCTTCGACGAAGCGTCCTTTGCCGTCGAGTTCAATGATATCGACCTTTGCCTGCGCCTTGACGCGCTCGGCCATGCGACGGTCTGGCGTCCCGACGTGGAGCTGGTCCATTTCGAATCCGCGACGCGCGGACGGCCGAGCCTTGCGAGCGGCCAACGTCATGCCGACCAGCGGCAGCGCTTCCTCAAGCGGTGGCGCGACGCCATCGCCAACGATCCCTATTTCCACCCGGCCTTCTCGCTGGCGTCCGAAACGCCGCGGCTCGCCTGAGCGTCAATAGGTCTTGCGATAGACCTCGATCGCCGTATCGACATCGTCGAACAGGATCAGCTTGCCGTCCTTCAGGATCGCGGCCCGGTCGCACAGCGCCTTGATGGCCCCGATGCCGTGCGACACGATCATCAAACCGCTGCGCGAGCGGCGCTCAAGCAGGGCCTGGGTGCAGCGCGCGGCAAAGCGCTCGTCGCCGACCGCGGTGACCTCGTCGATCAGGTAGAAGTCGAACTCGATCGCCATCGACATGGCGAAGGCGAGGCGGGCCTGCATGCCCGCGGAATAGGACTGCACCGGCGCGTCGATATAGGCGCCGAGTTCGGCGAAATCGGCGACGAAGCCGGTCACGTAGCGCCCGCTGACGCCATAGATGTTGGCGACGAAATTCAGGTTCTCGCGGCCCGTCATTCCCGGATGGAAACCTCCGCCGAACGCCAGCGGCCACGAGATCGAGGCGCCGCGATAGATCCGCCCGCGATTGGGCATCTCGGTTCCCGCGACGAGGCGCAGCAGGGTCGACTTGCCGGCGCCGTTGAGGCCCAGAATGCCATAGGCATGCCGCGTGTCGAACACCGCCGACACGTTGTCCAGCACGGTCTTGCGCACCTGGTTGGAGCGATACGTCTTGGTGACGTCGATCAGCCTGATCATGTGGCGGCGATCATAGCAGTTTGGTGCGCACGAAACTGGCCGCGCCCGCCAACCCGGCCCAGGCGAAGAAGGGTGTGAAGATGCCCGCCAGGATGTACCAGAAGCGCGGCGGGGCGCTTGGCTCTTCGGGCAGCGCGGGCTCGACGAAGGTCGTGACATAGGTGCGCCGCCGCTCGGCCGAAAGCCGCGCCGCTTCCAGCGCCGACATCGCCGCGGCATAGCGACGTTCGGCCACCTGGTTGTCGAGTTCGAGCGCGTCGAAATTCGTCATCGCGGACGACAGGTCCTTGGTCTCGTCGCCCGTCATCTCGCTTTCGAGCTGCGCGATCTGCGCATCCAGCGCTTCGATGCGCGCGCGCAGGGGCTTCAGCTGCGGCGCACTGGGCGAAAGGCCGGCGCTCATCGTCGCAAGCTGGCTGGCGGCCGCGATCCGCTCCTGGCGCAGCGCCTTCAGCAAATCGCCAAGTCCCTCGGCGGAGGCATTGGGATCGAGCGTGCCTTCCGAATTGCGCAGCGCCTGCAGCCTGCCGCGGGTTTCCTTCAGCCGCGCTTCGGCGCGTTCCAGTTCGCTTTCGGTGTCTTTCAACAGGTCGCCCGACGAGCGCACGGACATCTGGTTGACCAGATCTTCACTGTGCTTGGTAATCGCCTGGGTGATCGCCAGCGCGTCTTCGGGAGTGAAGGCATAGACGGTGATCGTCACCAGGCCGGACGTATTCTCGATCGCGACCCGCACATGGTGGCGCCAGTAACGGACCAGCTTTTCGATCGAGGCTTCGGGATCGACAGACGACAGGAAATCGATGTTGTCGCGCGAATACATCGCCCTGAGATTGAGCTCGGCGTCGAGCTGCTCGACGAGCCCGCGGCTCTGGATGTAGTTCGTGATGACGAGCGTATCCTGCGCCTGCGACACGGCGGCGAGGTTGCCGAGCGCGCCCATCGAGGCGATCTGCTCCAGCGACGAGCGCTCCCCCGCCCGCACGGCGAAGCGGACTTCGGTCGAATACTGACCGGAGGCGATGAAGCCGTAATAGATGCTCGCGAGGATCGCCGGCACAAGGAAGACGGCGACGAAGCTGACGCGGATCGCGATGCTGTACCAGCCGCCGCTGCCGTCCGAAATCGTCCCGCGCGGACGCAGGATCGCGGGCAGCGCCGAGACCGGCAGCGTGTCTTCCCGCGCCAGCTGCGCGGCGCGGCGCAGCAGGGCCGAGGCGGCGGTGCCCCGGCGCAGCGCGACGTCGCGGGTCTGCGGCCGGTCGCCGGTATCGCCTTCGATGGATGCCATCTCGCGTTGTCGACCTTTGAACTGCGCTCAGAACCGCCGTACCGGGTCGGGCTTCGCACCTGCGGGAAGATACAGATTGTCGTCGCCCGCGCCAAGCTTGCGGATGGCCCTGTCTCGCGGCGCGCCGTGGCCGAATTGGGGCATTTCCGCGGGCGTTTAAGGGCTTGGCAGGCCGTGGCCTGCATACATCGCGACGACATCCGCCGCCATGTCGCGCACGGTGCGCGCGTAATGTGTCAGCGGGGACATGTCGTGCACCGCGTCCGGGCGGTCCGCGAGCCGGGCGAGCAAAGCGGTCAGCGCCGCGGTGTTGCCGCGCGGCACCGCGAAGCCGGAGACCTCGGGAACGATGAACTCCGTGAGGCCCGCGACATCGGAAACCACGACCGGCGTATGGGTCGCGAGCGCCTGCAGCAGGATCAACGGGCTGTTCTCGTACCAGGTCGAGGGAATGACCAGCAGGTCGAGATCGGCAAAAATCCCCGCGAGCCGCTCGGGCATGAAGGTGCCCTCGAACTGCACCGGCTGGCCGGCTGCCAGCGTGCGAAGCCGCCCTGCATAGGCCGCGTCCTGCCCCTCGTCGCCCCAGATTTTCAGCGACAGATTGGGCCGCGCCGCCGCCTTCAGCGCGCTCAGCAGGATATCCACGCCCTTATGAGCGGCGAGCTGCCCGATATAGCCGAGGCGCAGCGTCTCCGGCGCGGGAGGGGGCGGCTTGGCGCTGCGGTCGATGTCGATGCCGAAATGGCTGAGCCGCAGCGGTGCGGGGAAGCCGTTCGCGGCATAGGCATCGCGCAGGAAGGTGCTGGGCGCGATCGCCTCTTTGTAGCCCGCCAGCGCCTCGCGCAGCACGTCCGGACGCCGGATGATGTCGGCCGGCCGCAGCGATCCCGCCTGAAAGGCCGGCCGGATGCGCCCTGCGAGCGCCAGCGCGGGCGCGGCAAGCGGGCGCAGCGCCGGTGACCCAAGCGCGCGCGACAGCAGGCCCGAACCCGGCTGCCCCGCGGCGGCCTTCAGATGGCAGGCGATGCAGTTGGAGCGCGTGCGATTCGGTCCGGCGCATAATCCGCCATGCGCCGCCTCCAGCCGGTTGGTGAGACAGAAGCCGTAGAAATCGGTCAGCGTCGCGAAGGTCGGAATGCCCAGCGCCGCCGTTGCATCGAGCAAGGCACGCGTGTGGTTGATGAGATGGCAGACATGCACGGCGTCCGGCTGCAGCTGCCGCAAGATCCGCTCGTGCACCCAGCGCATGATGGGCTGGTCATAGGTGCCCGCAATGTCCCTGTGAGGCACCGCATTCTTATCGATCGAGAGAACGGGAATGCCTTGCCAGTCATAGGACTCGACCAGGCGCTTCTGGCGCGTCTCCCCCTGGAAGGTCGCGCTGACGACGGTCGGCGCATGGCCGAGCGCCTGCAGTTCCCTTGCGAGGTTCAGCGTATAGGCCTCGGTCCCGAAATAATGCGCCGGGAAGAAGCAGTGCACGAAGAGCGCGATCTTCATCGCCGCGCCTCCGCCGCCGTGGCGAGGCGGCGCTCCAGCGCCTCGATATAGGGCGCGAAGGCCGGCTGCCGGACGGGGTTGCGCCGCACGGCGTGGACGGGGCGGGGATCGGCGGCGAGCCGCCGCAGGATGGCAGCGAGCGCGCCGGCATCGCCGGCGGGGAAGGTCTCACCGCCGCCTTGCAGTTCGCCGGCCAGGCCCGCGCTGTCCGACGTCACCGCGTAACGGCCGGCTTCCAGCGCGGTCAGCAATGTGAGAGGCCGGTTCTCCTCCCAGAGCGAGGGGAGGGCGACAATGTCGGCTTCGCCCATGAGAGCGCCGAAGGCGGCATTCGCGACGGCGGGGCGATAGGTCGTCCGCGCCAGCGCTGTGCAGCGCGCAATGATCTCTTGCGCATAGGCCGCATCAGGGCCGGGCGGTCCGCAGATCGTGAACGAAAGCCGCGTCTCGGCCGCCAGCAGCGGAATGGCGTCGAGCAGGACATGCGGCCCCTTGTGCGGCGACAGCGTGCCGAAGAAGGCGACGCGCAAGGTCTCGCCGATCGGCCGTTCGGGAACCGCGACGGGCGGCGCGGCATGGGCGAAAAGCTCGGTCGTATCCGGCGGCGCGCCGGCGCCGACCAGCATCTCGCGGATGCGCGCACTGCCGGCGAGGATCGCCGAAGCGGCCTGCAGCGCGGCGCGCGACGCAGCCTGTCGCGCCTGCATTGCAGTCCGCCGCCGGCCTGGGCCGTCGAGTCCCGGTATCGCGCGCGCGAGTCCCGCGCGAAGTTTCAGCGCCAGTCCGCGCCAGCCCGCAGCCGCGGCAATCCGCGCCGCCTCGCGTGCCTCGACGTGCATCAGGCAGCTCTGCCCGTCTGCCTGCGATCCCGGACAGGCGCTGCCGTCCTCGAACGCGCCGGTCACCGACGGGCAGGCGAGATGGAAATCGGTCGCCGTCAGCACCAGCGGGGCGATCCCGGCGAGGCGCGGCAGCGCCGCGAGCCCGAACTGCAGTGCCTGATAGCCGTGGATGACGTCGGGCCCGAAGGCGGTCACCTCGCGCAGCAGAAGCGCTTGGGCGGCAGGATTCGAGAACTCGTCGACAAGGCGGCGTGCGAGCGTCAGCCGGCGGGGCAGGCGGGTGGGAATACGAATGACCGCAATGCCGCCCACGCGTTCATTGCGCGGGGCCTCGCCGGCGGCACGGTGTGGATCGGCGGCGAACACCAGCACGTCATGCCCGCGCGCGGCGAGCGCCTGCATGGTGGCGAGACAGAGCACCTCCGTGCCTGTTTCGAAGTCCGGCGGGAATTGATGGATCACGGCCGCGATCTTCATCGGCGGATCATCAGGCGTAGACCTCGGCCGGCGGGAACCCGGTCATCACGTCTGCATCGGCGCCGAGAACGCCGTCATAGACCTCGCCATAGGCGGCCGTCATGGCGTCAACGCCGAACGCGCGTGCCGCGATCTCGCGATTGCGCGTGCCGAGCGCCGCGACGCGCGCGGGATCGTTCAGTAGGCGGACGATCAGCGCGGAAGTCTCCGTCGGCGTTTCGCCCAGCGTCTCCGCCGAGCCGAGGATTTCGGAAAGCGCGCCGATGCGGTTGCCCGCGACCGCCTGGCCCATGTTCATTGCAAACGGCGCGACCTGGCCGAAGCTTTCCTTCCAGACCGGCGCGATGAAGATGGAGAAGAGCCGGTAGTAGGACGGCAGGCTTTCATACGGCACCGCGCCGGTGAAGAAGAACTGCCCGCGCACGCCGGCCGCCTTGGCGCGCGCGACGAAGCCGGCGAACAGCGAGCCGCTGCCCACCACCACTGCGCGCGTGCGCGGCCGGGCGCGGCAGGCATCGATCAGAACATCGATCGCCTCGGGCTGCAGCTTGTCGGGCTCCAGCCGATAGACCATGCCGATCGAGTCGGCGGCATGGCGGTCGAAACTGTCCGGCGCGGCGAAGCGGGCAAGGTCGATGCCGGGATGAATGATCCGCGCCTGCGCGACAGCGGCGCCGAACGTCTTCAGCACATAGTCGGAAACGAACACGGTTTCCGCGATGGCCGGATCGAGCAGCGGCGCGACCGGCGTGTTCACGTTGAGGACGATCCGAGCGCCGATCGCTTTCGCCGCCGCCAGCACCGCTTCGTACCAGGGACGGTCGACCTCGCCCCAATAATGGAGGTGGACGAGCTGCGGCGCGAACGCAGCGATCGCCGCCGCAATGCGCTCCGGCGTCGCAGGATGCGGCACGACGGCGATCGGCACACCTTGATGCGCGCCGCTGGCGGGCAAAGCCGAGGTCAGGATGCGCATCTCGTAGCGCTCGCCCAAGGCGGCGCAGAGATCGTAGATCAGCTGCGTCGAGCCGCCGACAAAGACATTGGGAATAGCGTGCAGGATGCGCGGCCGGGGAATGCGTCCTTCGGCGCGCGGTACCGGCACGCTGTAGACGACGGGCTTGCGCCACAGAAGGCTCGCCGCGCCTTGGCCGATCGCCCGCAGCAGGCGGCCGGCGAAAAAGCCGGCGTGCCAGGTCTGGCGTGCCTCGCTCCAGACGGGCACGAAGCTGGAATGATAGCTCGTGCGCAGGAAGCCGGGCAGGGCGCGGGTCCGGCGCAGGGCGCGCCACGCCAGCCGCATCGCCGTCACGGCCTTGCGGGGCAGCGCGCGCCAGCCGGTCGCGGGCGCAGCGGCGCTCACCGGTCAGCCGTCACTGGCGATGTTCCATCGTGCCGGCCGCGAACAACGCAATGATGCTCCAGATCATGAGTGCGACGAGGAAGAACTTGGCGGTCTTCCAGAAAGGCTGCGGCGCGACGGTTTCGGTCGCGAGCGTCGCCGGACTGTAGACGGTGAGATAGAGATGCCAGCGCTCCACCTCGGCCTGCGTCCGCAGCAGGGTGAGTTCGCTGCGCGCGAAAGAGCGTTCGGCAAAGCCGCGCTTGAGTTCCAGCGCATCATACGCGGAAATAAGCGCGGGCAGGTTTTCCGCGTTCGCGCTTTTGGTCATCTCCGCCTCGAGCGCCGCGATCTGCTCGTCAAGCGCCGCGAGGCGCGAGCGCAGCGACCGGATCTGCGGCGCCGTCGGCGACAGCGAGGTCAATGCCGCCTGCAATTGCGCCGACAGGGCGGCGCGCTGGCTGCGCAGCTCGAAGATCAGGTCGATCGTCTGCGCGCCGGTTTCGGCCGGGTTGATCAACCCGGAATCCCGGCGGAAGGTTTCGACCTCGCGCCGCGCCGCTTCCAGGGCTTCGGCGGCGCGCTCGCGATCCTGCTCGGCGATCCTCAGCGCGTCCCTGCGCGAGCCGTCCAGCAGGCTGTTGAGCGCGAGTTCGCTTTCGTGCGTCACCGCCTCGTTCAGCGCCAGCGCCTCGTCGGGCGTGAAGGCGCGCACGGCCAGGGTGACGACGCCCGACAGCGGATCGACGCTGACTGTCGTCTTGTCATGCCAGTACGATGCGATGTCATCGGCATCGGCGCCGGATTCCAGCCGCGACAGCCAGTCGATATCGTCCCGGCCATAGATCGCGGTCAGGTCCAGCCTGTCGTGCAGCCGGTCGATCAGCGCCCGGTCGGGGATGAACTGGGCGAGGATGCTGCCTTCCTGCGTCAAGTTGATCGCGGCGACAGCCGAGGCTGCACCGCCCACGCCGCCGCCCCCGACCCCGGTTCGGGTGACGTCGCCGCGCAGCACGAATTGTGAGGACGCCTCGTATTGCGGCGAGGCGATAAGCGCCAGGTAGAGGAAGAGGATCGCCGTGGGCAGCGCGACGAACACCGCGAACGTGCCGGCAAGGATGCGGCGAAACCGCACCCACCCGTCGAGCGGTGCGGGCGGCAGCACGCTGTCCGGGTGGCGCGCCTCCAGCGGCCCGCCGCCGGCCGGCCGCATCAGGTCTTGCACATGGTTCATCGCGGCGCGTCCGGTAGCCGTTTGCTGAGGGTCTTACGCTGCGGCAAGCAAACCCTCGATCCCGTCGATATGCTGAGCCCATGTCATCGCATGGGCGGGCTTGGCGTTCAATTGTGCCGTCGTCTCAGGCTGGCGGCAGCGCGCGGCAATAGCGGCCGCCCATCCGGCGGTGTCGTCCGGCGCGAGCAGCGTCGCCTGGCCGCCCCAGAGTTCGCGATAGATCGGCGTGTCGGCGGCGAGCACCGGCACCCCCGATGCCAGCGCTTCGGCGACCGGCAAGCCATAGCCCTCCGCGAACGACGGCGACAGGACGGCCCGCGCGCGTCGCATCAGCAGGGCCAGCGCAGCGCTCGACAGATCGGGCGCCTCAAGCACCAGACGACCGAGCGCTCCGGGATCGTCGAGCTCCGCGAACACATCCTCATTGCGCCAGCCCCGCCGCCCCGCGATCACCAGGCGCGGCGCCTCCGCGCCGCGTTCGGCGGCGAGCAGGCGCCAGGCATCGAGCAGGAGGCGGTGATTCTTCCGCGGCTCGATCGTGCCGCAGCACAGGAAGAACGGCCTGCCGCGCTCGGCCTCGGCTGGCGGCGCGCGATGGAAGACGTCTTCGACCGGCAGTCCAAGGACTTCGATCGGCGGTTGCGTCAGGCCGGCGCGCCGCAAATGGGCCTTGAGATCGTCCGCAATCGTCGCGGCGGGGACGACGATCAGCCGTGCATGTCGCGCGGCGGTCGCGATGCGGCGGGCATGCAGCGCGGCCTCGCCCTCGCGAAAATACTGCGGCTGCTGGATCGGCAGGAGATCGTAGAGCATGAACACCGCGCGGACATCGCGGCGGCGTTCCAGCCAGTCGAAATAAGGCGGCCGCTCCAGGCGGAAGAAGCTGGCGTGCAGATAGGCGGCCCCGCGCGGCACGGCCGCCTGCGGCGTCCGCAGCGCGGCGCCCAGCAGGCCCGGGATCAGCGATAGCGGCAAGGACGGCCGGCGCACGGCATGCGGCGCCGGACGGCGCCCCGTCTCGACAAAGGTCGTGACGGCGGCGACTTCGTCTGCAACGGCGGCGGGGGCAAGCGCGCCCGGTCCCTCGTGCCAGTGGGTTCGGGCGGCGGCCACGATGCGCCGGCGCGTCGCCGCCGTGACGGCGCGCGGGCCCAGCGGGGTCAGCGCGACGCCGCCCCCCTCGGCGCCGAGCAAGGCGGCATAGCCCAGCTCCATGCGCTCGATGCCGCTCGGCCGGGCGAGGCGAAGGCCGGTCAGCAGGCGGGATATGTCGACGGCAGTGACGCCCGGGCCGGCCATCCCGGCCTCAACCCGTCATGCGTGCGGCTAGGATGGCGTCCGCGACGGCGTCGTAGATTTCGATATCCTGCCCGATCAGCGCCTGCACGCCGGGCTCGCGCCGCAACAGCGCCGACAGTTCCAGCGGCGGCCGATAGGGCGCGACGGCGAACAGCCGTTCGTCGGCCTCGCAGACCGCCGCGGTCAGCGCCATGAACTCCGGCAAGGCGGCCTCGACGCCGACGGCGTCGAACTCGGAAAGCGCATCCAGCGCCAGGGCGACCGCGTCGCGCTCCAGCATGTCGTCGTGGCGGAGCAAAGTCAGGCGGCGGGCCAGCGGATCGCTCAACATCGCGCGCTGGCGCTCGTTCAGACGGTTCAGGACGGCGGCAAGGCGGCGCGGCGCATCCGGCTCGGCCGCCGCTTCCGGCGGCATGAGGGTCGCGAACAGCAGTTCGGCGGGATCGGCGAGCAGGGCGGTCAGCCGGAACCCTCTGCCCTGCAGGAACGGCTCCACGGCTTTGAACTGGACGGGGCCGCCGACATAGAGCGAGGTCGTGAACCGCAGCTCGATGCAGGCCTTGCAGGTCTCTACCGGGACCTGGTCGGCCTCCACATAGGCCATGTGGAAGGCCTCGGCGAAGCGCGGCGCGACGAGCGAGGTGTCCGCCCCGCGGCTGTCGAAGACGAAGAGCCGGGCCTCCGCATAGGCGTGAGGCCCGCGCCGGGCATAGAGCAGCAGCCCGCTATCCTCGTCGTAGAGCCTCACGTCGCGCGCTTCGGCAAGGCCCGGCAGGGCGGCCGCGCTGACCTCGAACCCGCACCGTCCGGTATCGTGCAGCCCCTCGTCCACCAGATTGGAGAGCATCACGCTGGGCGGCACGATGGCTTCGCGGCCGCCGGCGCGCGCGATGATGCGCGGCTCCAGCGACGGATTGTCGGGGAGGACCCAGCCCGCGATGAGATCGCCCCGGTCCTGGTCGATGTTGAACTGCATGGCCGTCAGCTCAGATGGTCGCGCGAAGCCGCGATCGTGACGGCGAGAACCGACCACAGCAAAAGCGCTGCCAGGAAAACTGTGGCAATGGAGGCGATGGCGGCCGGGCCGGCGGCGTGGGCGGGCAGGCGTGGCGGGGCGAAGACCGCCAGATACGATGCCTGCCGTTCCGCTTCCAGGCGCGTGCGCTCCAGCGAGTCGAGCGCCGCGCCGTAGAGCAGTTCGGACAGCCGGCGTTCCGTTTCCGTCCGCTCGAAGGCCGCCAGGTAATTCGCGGCGGCATCGGTGCTGCCGCTGGTGTCCGTCAGCGCCGCCTTCGCCTTGGCGATCTCTTCGTCCAGCGCCGCGATCTGCTTGCGCAGGCTGCGGACCTGCGGCGCGTCTGGATCGAGCGAGGGCGCGATCATCCGCAGCTGCACATCGAGCGCGATGCGCGCCGAGATCAATTCGAGCAGCAGCTTGAACGACGATTCGGCCTGCTGCTTGGGATCGATGATGGCGTCCTGCCCCCGCAGGTCGCGCATCGCCGCTTCGGCCGCGCGATAGCGTTCCTCTTGCCTGGTGACCTCGGCTTCGGCGCTCGTCAGCCGGTCGCGCCGTGCCCGTTCGGCCATGCGGTTGATCAGCGCCTCGCTCTGCCCGACGACGCGGTCGGCGATCGCCAGCGCGTCCTCCGGCGTAAAGGCCGTCACCTGGAGCGTGAGGAGATTGGTGTTGATGTCGATCGAGGCGTTGACCGCCGACGCCCAGTAGCGCGTCAGCCGCTCGATCGAGGCATTGGCGGGGAGACTCTGCAGCCAGTCCGGGTCGCCGCCGGCAAAGCGCTGCCGCAGCCAGCCGTCATCGTCGAGACTGCGCACGATGTCGGCGCTCTGGATGAAATCGGCGATGACGAAGGGATCGGTAGAGACGCCGCTGCCGCTGATCGCGCCGAGCGCCAGCGTCGCGATCTGCGACGCCCGCCCGCTGGCCGCCATGCCCTCGGGCGCCCGCGCGGAGGGCTTCTTCTTGCCCTTTTCCGCAGGTGCGCTGCGGTCGGCGGAGGGCGAGGGCAACGCTTCCAGATTGCCCGCCGCCAGATAGCTTTCCATCAGCGGCCGGTCCGTGGCGCCGCGGACGGCGAACTGGGCCTGCGCGATATATGTCTCGCTGGCGATGAAGAAATTGTAGATCGCCGTCAACGCAACCGGCACGGCGACGCAGAGCAGGAAGCTGTTGCGCATGAAGCGCGCCCAGTCGAACGTCAGGAAGCGTTCCTTGACGGACGGGGGCAGGGGCTTCTGCGCCAGCACACGCTGGGTGAGCGAGGCCTGAGCCGGCACCGTACTGCGCGATGCGCCGAGGCCCACGAGCTTGCCGTTAGCCATGCGCCGCCGCCAATCCTGTAGGCGAGTTCCGGTCCATGGCGCCCAGATGCCGCGCCCGGGGCTCCGGGTCAACTGCGCGCCGCTGGGGACTGACCTGAGCCAAAACGTCCCATGCGCGGCACGTCCCTTTGGTTTGCCATGGCGCGGGCTTGGCGTAGTCTGCGTGCGGGTGCCGGCTGGCGGCAGGATTGGGGCGGACGATCGAGTATGACGTCTTCGCGGCGAGTCGCATGGTCGGAGGGGATGTTTCTCCGCCCGCAGCATTTCCAGCAGCAGGAGCGCTATCTTGAAAGCGTCCTGGAGCGCCGCACCATGCCGCTCCGGCCGCATGCCTGGGGCATTACCGAGCTGGTGATCAACGAGGATCTGCTCGCGGTCGGCAAGTTCGGCCTGCTGGCGGTCAGCGCCGTGATGCCGGACGGAACAGTCATCAACGCCCCCGCCGACGCCGACCTGCCGCCGCCCATCGATATCCCCGGCGATGCCCGCAGCGCCGTCGTCTATCTGACCCTGCCGCCCCGCCAGCCGGGCGCTCTGGAATATGTCCGCGCCGCGACCGTTACCGGCGCCGTGCGCTATTCGGTCGCAGAACAGGAGGCGATCGACGCCTTCTCGGAAAGCCGCAATGCCGAAGCGATCGAGACCGGCCAACCCAATCTGCGCCTCGGCCTCTCTAAGGAGCAGACCGACGGCCGCGTCCTGGTCAGCCTCGCCCGCATCCTGGAGCGCCGCGACCAGCTCGTCGTGCTCGACCGCACCTACATCCCCTCCAGCCTGACGCTGGAGGCGCATACCGCGCTGTCGGGGATCGTCGACGATATCGGCGGCCGCGCTGCGGCCCGCGCCGACGAACTGGCCAAGCGTGCCGTCGCCAAGATCGAGGCCGGCACCGAAACGCTGACCAGCTTCCTGATGCTCCAGGCGCTGAACCGCTGGACGCCGCTCTTCAAGCATATGCGCACCTGCGCGGGCCATCACCCCGAGACGCTCTATGCGATGCTGCTGCAGGTCGCGGGCGAGATGTCCACCTTCTCGACGACCGCCCGCCGTCCGCCCGTCTTTCCCGACTACGATCACCTCGATCTCCGCCGCTGCTTCGCGCCGGTCATCGACTTCCTGATCGCCGCCTTCTCGATCCAGTTCTCGCAGGCCGCCGTGCAGCTCGATCTCGAGATGCCGCAGCCCGGCGCCTATATCTGCCCGATCCGCGACCGCAATCTCTTCCGCACCGCGACCATCTTCCTCGCCGTATCGGCGCGCCGTCCGCCCAAGGAGATCGCCGACCGCTTTCCGGCGCAGATCAAGATCGGCTCGGTCACCCAGATGCGCGAACTGGTCCGCGCCGCGGTCGGCGGCATCGCGATCCGGCATGTCACGACGCTGCCGCCGCAAATGCCGGCCTTCCACGAGCTGACCTATTTCCAGTTCGACCAGAGCGGACCGGAATGGCGCGATATCGCCTCCACCGCGCCGGCCATGGGCTTCGCCGTCGCAGGCGACTGGCCCGAGCTGAAGCTGGAGGCCTGGGCGGTCAAGCGGAGCGGTCCATGAGCGACAACGGCGGCAAGGACCGCGAGCGCACGATCGTCGTCCGGCAGTCGCCCCTGTCGCAGATCAGGCGCGCGCAGGCTCTGCCGCAGCAGCCGCCGGCCGCGGCGGAGCAACCGCTGCCCCAGGCCGGGGCGGTCGAGGACGATGCGGTTCACGCCGCCGCCCCGCCGCCGCTCGCCGCGCAGATGCCGAAGGGACTGGCGCCGGATATCGAACCCGAGACCCAGCTACCGCCGCTCAGCGTGCGCAATCCGCTGGTCTGGCTCGCCTCGCGCATTCTCGTGCGCCTCGCGGGCATGCGCACCGGCCAGATGCCGGTTACCGCGCCGCAATTCCATGCCGAGATGGTCGAGGCGATCGCCGCCTACAAGGATACGATCATCGACATCGGCTACGACAACGAGACCGTCGATCACGCGACCTACGCGATCGCCGCGACCGTCGATGATGTCATGCAGAACATCCCGCAGACGCAGGGGTTCGAATGGGCGCGCCGCTCGATGGTCGTCCATATCTTCAACGAGAATATCGGCGGCGACCGCTTCTGGGCGACCGTGGATGAACTGCTCCGCCGTCCGTCCGGCAAGGACGAACTGCTGGAGCTCTTCCACGCCTGCGTCGCCGCGGGCTTCCTCGGCAAATACCGTCTCACCGGGCGTCAGGACCGCGGTCTCTCCGACCGCATGGCCGCGATGCATGCTGAGCTCGCGCGCGCCATCCCCAAGACGGGCGAGCCGATCGCGCCGCACTGGAAGGGCATCTCAGCCCCGATCCGCCGCATCGGCCTCACCGCGCCGCTTCTCGCCTTCGCGGCGCTCTGCGCCTGCATCCTGCTCGGCGCCTTTGCCTTCTTCCTCTTCACGCTCGCCGACCGCACCGACGCCGTCAGCGCGCGCCTGCTCGATCTGCACGACCCCGCGGCCGGCGTCGTCATCGAGCGCAGCACGCCGCCGCCGGTGACCAAGCCGCCGGAAATCACTTCCACCCGTCTCGATCGCATCCGCACCAAGCTCCAGGCCGAGATCGCCGCCGGCGACGTCGTCGTCGAGGGCATGGATGCCCGCATCCGCATCACCACGCGGATCGGCGGCCTCTTCCAGTCGGGCTCCGACCAGCTCGATCCCGACTATCTGAAATTCGTCGGCGCCATTGCCGCGGCGCTGGACCCGGAAGTCTGCAAGATCACGGTCGTCGGCCACACCGACACCGACAAGCTCTCCAAGACAATCAAGTTCCCCGACAACCAGGCGCTCTCGGAAGCGCGGGCCGTCTCGGCGGCGAAGGAACTCAGCTCGCATCTCAAGGATCCCACTCGCATCGTCACCGAAGGCCGCGGCGATCGCGAGCCGGTGACGACCAAGACCGACAAGGCGTCCAAGGCGCTGAACCGGCGCATCGAAATTTTCGTGCCGCTGCGCGAAGGCGAATAGGGCGGTCATGCAGTCGTTGCTCACAAGCCTGCTCGGACGCTTCGCCATCGGTGCGTCGGCCGTCGTCCTGATCGGCGTCCTCATCTGGTATGCCGGCCCGCTGCTGGAAATGTCAGGCTATGCGCCGTTGCAGGATGAATGGGTCCGCCTCGCGCTGATCGGCGGTGTCGTCCTCATCTTCCTGCTCATCATGCTCTTCTCCTGGCTGCGCGCGCGGCGCGCCAGCAAGGCGCTGCAGGAAGGTCTCGCGAGTTCCGACGAAGGCCCGAAGGAAGCACAGGTTCTCGCCAAGCGCCTCAACGAAGCGCTCGGCACACTGCGCCGCATGGGCGCGAAGTCGAAGAAGGGCGACTATCTCTACTCGCGCCCCTGGTACATGATCATCGGCCCGCCGGGCACCGGCAAGACGACGGCGCTCGTCAATTCCGGCCTCAAATTCCTCGTCTCCGACGACGGCAACGCGCAGGCGCTGGCCGGCGTCGGCGGCACGCGTAATTGCGACTGGTGGTTCACCGACGACGCCATCCTCGTCGACACCGCTGGCCGCTACACGACGCAGGATTCCGACGCCGAGAAGGACCGCAAGGGCTGGTTCTCCTTCCTTGCGCTGCTGCGCAAGAACCGCCCGGCCCAGCCGCTGAACGGCGTCATGGTCGCCTTCGGCTTTGACCTTTTGATGAATGCGACGGCGGACGAGTTGAAGCGCCATGCCGGCATCGTCCGCCGCCGCCTCAATGAACTGCACAAGGAATTGGGCGTCCGGCTGCCCGTCTATGTCTGGCTAACCAAGGCCGACCAGGTGCCCGGTTTTGTCGAGTTCTTCGACGATCTCTCCGCCGACGGCCGCCGCGAAGTGCTGGGCGCGACGTGGAAATGGGAAGGCGCCAAGGCTCTGCAGGTCGAGCCGCTGCTGGAGGAGTTCGACCTCGCGGTGAAGGCGCTGACCGAGCGCACGCCGGGCCGCCTTCAGGGCGAGGCGGATTCGCAGCGCCGCTCCAAGGTGCTGGGCTTCCCCACCCAGCTTGCCGAGGCGCGCGTGCGCCTCGCAACCTTCTTCGGCGAGATGTTCGAGAACCGGCCGCTGGAGCCCACGCCTGTCTTTCGCGGCTTCTATCTCACCAGCGGTACGCAGACCGGCGCCGCCATCGACCGCCTGCTCGGCGTGATGGCGCCCGCCCGCGTCGCCCCCGCGCGGCGCGGCAAGGGCGCGGCCGGCGGCCGTGCCTATTTCCTCCAGCGCCTGCTGCAGGACGTGATGTTCCCCGAGGCCGGCCTCGTCACCGCCGATCCCGGTGTGCGCGCGCGGCGGCGGACCTTCCTCTTTTTCGGCCTGATTCTCTTCGGCGCTCTGACCGCCGGCATGGTCGCGCTCTGGTTCCTCGCCTATCAGCGCAATACCGATACGCAGAACCGTCTCTCCGCCGCGGTCGATCCCTATGTCGAGACACGCGCCAAGTCGGGCGTCGATCTCGTCAAGGTGAAGGCCGACGACAGCAAGATGGGCGACATCGTCCCACTGCTCGACCAGTTGCGCGCGCTGCCCGGCGGCTATGCCGACAGCGCGGCGCAGAGCGGCTTCGGGCTCGGCGATCTCGGTCTCGGCCAGGTGAAGGCGCTGAACGTCGCCGCGGTCGCCGCCTATCGCCAAGGGCTGGAGCACATGCTGCTGCCGCGCCTCATCCTGCGCGCCGAGTCGGGTGTCGCGGCGGAGCAGGAAGGCGACTGGCGCAAACTCTACGAAGCGCTGCGCGTCTATCTCCAGGTCGGCGGCACGCCCGACGGCGTCACCGCCTCGGGCCTGCGCGATCCCGCAGGCGTGCGCGCCTGGTTCATCCGTCAGTGGACCACCGCCGATTTCCCCGGCGATGAAAACAAGGACCTGCGCGAGCGTCTCACCGCCCATCTCGACGCGCTGATGGAAAGCCCGTCCGACTATCTCGACGCCGTCGCGAAAATTCAGTCCCGCACGCCGGGTTCCGACGAGAAGGACCCCGCGGTCGATTGGGACCTCATCAAGTCGGCGCAGGAAACGCTCGCCGGCCGCTCGCTTGAGGATCGCGCGCTCACCGCGATGGAAGCCGAAGGCGCCGGCCAGCCGGAATGGGTGCTGCGCGATCAGATGCTCGCCGTGCAGCAGAAGGCGTTCTCCAACGACCTCGGCGCCGTCACCGTGCCCTTCCTCTATACCAAGCAGGGCTACGAGACGATCTACGTCAAGTTCAGCAACGACGTCCTCGCGCGTATCCAGGACGAGCAATGGGTACTCGGCGAAGCCGGCAAGCAGGCGGCGGTGGAAGTGCAGGCGCCGGTGCTGAAGCGGGCACTCGCGACGACCTATTCCAACGCCTATATCGACAAGTGGATTCAGGTCCTCGGCGCGGTCTCGCCGCTGGAACTGAAAGGCGTCACCCAGGCCGTCGAACTGACGCGCAAGCCCCAGCCTATCACCACCTTCCTCGGCGCGGTCGTGAAGGAGACGAGCCTCGTCCCCGCCGACCAGCAGGCCGCCGCGGCCGGCCAGGCCGGCGTTATCATCACCCAGCGCTTCGGCGAGCTCGCGCTCTACGTCAATGGCGTCGGCGACGCCCCCGGTGAAATCCAGCGCCTCGAAGCCGCGCTCGAGAAAGTCCGCAACGCCATGCAGGACGGCGGTGGTGGCGGTGGTGGGGGCGGCGGAGGCGGAGGCGGAGGTGGTGGCGGAGGGGGCGGCGACGCCCTCGCGCAGGCGGTTGCCGAGCTGAAGGCCGCCGTGCAGTCCATGCCGGGCGATGCCGCCAATATCGGCGGCAGCCTCACCGATTCCGCTGGCGACACCGCGACGTCGCAGTCGCGCAGCGCGATCACCAAGGCCTATGCCGACAATGTCGTGCCCGCCTGCCGCGCCGCGCTGAAGCTCTATCCCTTCGCCAAGCTCGACGCGCCTGACATCACGGTGCTGCAATATCAGGGCGCATTCGGTCCGGCCGGCACGATCAACCTGTTCCTCGATAACCAGCTCGCGCCATATATCGACCGCACCGGCAAGACCTGGCGGCCGAAGCCCGGCGATCCCGTCGCGCAGACCATGTCGGCCTCGAACGTCGCGGCGCTGCAACTGGCCGACAATATCTGGAAGGCGACCTATCTCTCGCGCTTCTCGCAGGGCGCGCTCGGCTTTCCCTTCCATGTCGTGACCGTCTCGGTCGGGCCGGGCGTCGGTTCGGTGCGGCTCAATCTCGGCTCGCTCCAGACGGCGGACCTCTCCACCAAGGCCGCCTATGGCGACTTCGACTGGACGCCCTCGATGGTCGGCACCGACGGCGCGCTGTTGACGATCACGCCCAAGGATACGGCCATCCCGCCCTTCACGCTTCAGACGCCGGGTCCGTGGGGCATCTTCCGCCTGCTCGACCAGGGCAAGTGCCAGCCCTGCACCGCGAAGACCCGCAACTACACGTTCGGCGAGGACGATCTCGCCGTCACCATCAACATCACCGTGCCGGGCGCGCCCGCGTCGGGCGATCCGTTCGACAAGACCAAGCTTTGGAAGTTGAAATGTCCGCCGGCTTTGTAGGCGAAGTTCCCGCCGCGCCCTGGCTCTTCGGCAAGATGCCGGCGCATGGCGATTTCATCAGCCGCGGCCTCGACGACGAAACCGTCGAGGCGGGCGATTGTGCGGTTGCGGAGGCGATCGCCGCCGCGTCCGCGCATTGGGACATGCAGTGGGACGACGTCTATGTCGAAACACCCGTGTGGCGCTTCCTCGCGACCCCCGGCGCGCTCGGCCGCGACTGGCTGACCGGCGTCTTCATTCCTTCCGTCGATGCGGTGGGGCGGCAGTTCCCGCTGCTCGCCGGTTTCGCCGCGCCGACCCTCGCGCTGCTCGCGCGCCCCGAAGCGACCGCTGCCGCGCTCGACGAAGCCGAGGCGCTCGCCCGCAGCGCGCTGCTGGACGCGCTCAGCGTCGATACCGTGCTTGGCGGTCTCGCCGATATTGCGGCCCGCGCGTTCGGTGCCGATGCGGCCGCCAAGGGCGACCCGATCGCCATTTTCGCCGGCGACATGCTGCGCCATATGGAATCGGCCCCTTGGGGCGCCCAGTCGCTCTGGTGGGTGGCGGGCGACACGACGCAGCTCAAGCTCGAAGGCGCGCTCTCGGGCGAGACACTGGCGCAATTGTTCCGCCGTGCCCCCGTCGCCGAGACCTTCGCCGATCCGCATCCCTATGAAGACGCCGAAGCAGTGCTCGAAGCCGACGGTGCCCAGCCGTCGGCCGAACCCGTGGCGCCGCAGAATGACGAGAGTAATCATGACATCACCCCCACGCCGGCCGCATCGCTCGATGCGCCCGCAGACGCGGCCTGACGGCGAGAGGCGGATATGAGGAATTTGAAGTTCCGCACCTCGCATGAAACCCATCCGGGCTTGCGGCGGCGCGAGAACGAGGACTCGCTCGCGGTTCATCCCTCCGGCCATCTCTGGGTGGTGGCTGACGGCATGGGCGGTCATCAGCACGGCCGCTTCGCCAGCGACGCGGTCACCCGCAATCTCGCCGGCATCATGATCAGCGGCGAGTATGACGAGGACGTCTCGCAGGTTCACCACGCCATCATCGCCGCCAATTCGATGGTCTATCAGCGCGCCAGCGTCGAAGGCGCGACCATCGGCACGACCGTCGCCGCGCTCTACGCCAACGGCACGCACGCGGTCTGCTTCTGGATCGGCGACAGCCGCGTCTATCTCTTCCGCGACGGCGGCCTGCAGCAGCTGACGCGCGACCACACCCAGGTCCGCTATCTGCTCGACACCAGCCAGATCACGTTGGAGCAGGCGAAACATCACCCGATGGGCCACGTCCTCACCCGCGCCGTCGGCGTCGATCCGCGCGTCCGCCTGGAACTGAAGAGCATCGATCTCGCGCCCGACGACATCATCCTGATCTGCAGCGACGGCCTCACGGCCTGCGCCACCGATGAGGACATTCGCGATACGCTGCGCGACTTCGGCGGCCTGCGCGCCTGTGCGCGGCTCGTCGAGCTGTGCCTCGAACGCGGCGCGCCCGACAATGTCAGCATCATCACGGTCATCTGCGACGAGGTGACCGCGGTCGAACTCGACGACGACGAAAAGACTCTGGCCTGAGGGGCATGAAGGCGTGAGCGGCGGTCCCGACAACACCGATGACGAACCGGAAGACACGACCCTGATCGTGCCCAATGGCGCGTCGCGGCCTCAGCCGAATGATCCCGCCGCCGCATGGCCGGAAGAGGACGAGCGCACCCGCATCATCCAGGTGCCGGACGACGAACGCACCCAGATCATCAACGCCCCGTTCCCGCCGCCGCCCGCCGGCGCGACGCCCCCGCCCAGTACAGCCGTCTGGGATGAGGTCGCGAGCCCACCGCCCGCGCCGCCGCCGCCCGGCGATCTCGCGCCGAATACGGTGCTGGGCAATTACCGCGTCGGCAATCTCATCGCCCGCGGCGGCCTCGGCGCGATCTATACCGGCGTCAACGTCCACAACGCCGCCGAACGCGTCGCGATCAAGACCATCCTGCCCGAGCCCGGCGCCGACGAGCGCTTCGGCAAGATGTTGCTCGACGAGGCCAACGCGCTGATGCGCGTGCGCCATGATGCCGTCGTGCCCTATCGCACCTATGGCCGCATCGGCGACACCGGCCCGTTCTATCTCGTTCTGGAATTCATCGACGGCGAAACGCTCGGCGACTTCTATGCCCGCCGCAAGCTGACCGAGCCGGAGCTCTTCGCGCTCGGCCGCCGCCTCGCCGCGGGGCTGCAGTCCGCGCATGACGAAGGCCTCGTCCACCGCGACGTCTCGCCCGACAATGTCCTGCTGCCGCAGAGCCAGCTCGACAAGGCGACGCTGATCGATTTCGGTATCGCCAAGATCGGCGACATGGAGGACATGCCGGACGCGCAATTCGTCGGCAAGCTCAGCTACGCCGCGCCGGAACAATTCGTGCGCGGCGCACGTATCGGTCCCTTCACCGATATCTACAGCCTCGCTCTGGTCCTCGCGGCGGCCTCGCGCGGCAAGTCGATCCCGCTCGGCCGCACCGTCGGCGCGGCGCAGGAAGCGCGGCGCGGCATTCCCGAACTGCCCGACGTTCCCGTATCGCTGGTTTCCACCCTGCAGCGGATGCTCGAACCGCACCCGCCGGACCGGCCGCAATCGATGCGCGAGGTCATTGCGCTGCTCGATGCCGCCGAGCGCGGGCCAGTGGTCGCGAACCCGACGCTCCCGCTCAAGGAAACCGCCAAGCCGGCGGTGAAGTCCGGCATCAAGCGCGAGGAACGCGCACCGGTGAAGGAAAAGGCGAAGCGCCGCGGTGGCGGTGGCCTCGTCTCGGTTCTGCTCGCGCTGCTGATCGGCGGCGGTGCGGCTGGCGGCCTCATGTATTTTGAGGACGATATTTTCGGCAAACCGAAAGACGGCGTCACGCCCACCCCGGGACCGGGTTCGACCCCGCCGCAACCGCCCGCCGGTCCATCGGGTCCGTCAGGCCCCACCGAACCGCCAGTCACCCCGCCGGTCGAGAAATCGCGTCCCGAGCAACTCGCCGAGACGGTCCGCGCCTATCGTTCCGGCATCGCCGCGACGGCCTGCACCGTGGCGCGTGTCGACGGCGCGGATGACGGCACGGCGTTCAAGGTCGCGGTCGACGGCATCTGGCGCGACGAGGCGGCGGTGCGCCGCGTGACCGACGAGATCGCGAAGACGACCGGCTCGACCGCCTCGCTCAAGGGCGAAACCTTCGATGCGCCGCTTTGCACGGTGGTCGATCAGGTGAAGCCGCTGGCCCGCCAGCCCGACATCTCCCGCCTGACGCGGCCGAACCTCGCCGGTGGCGCCGATCGCTCCGTCGTGCTGCAGGCCAAGGCCGGACACGGCGCGTGGACCTTCTATCTGCTGGAGGCCAATGCCGCCGGACAGATCGTTCAGGTGCTTGATCTCAGCACGCCCGCCTCGCGTGCGGCGATTGCCGGCCTGACGACGCTGGCGAACGGCGATTATGAAATCCGCCTGACGCCCACCGGTCCCGATGCCAACACGGACCAGACCCTGCTGATCGCCGTCACCAGCGCCGTACCGCTCAGCGCCGTGCCGCGGCCGATGGCATTGAAGGACTGGGTGGCAACCGTCTCATCCGGCAGCGACCGCGTCGCCGTCGACCTGATGCCGCGTGACGGCGTCGCACCCTTCGTCGATACGCCACCACCGCCGCCACCGCCTCCGCCGCCCACCGGCGAAACGCCCGCGCAGCTTCTCGCCAAGATTGAAACCGCGATCCGCGCCAAGCTCGATGCGGTCAGCTGCAATCTCGTGCGGCTCGATGCGGCCGAGGGCGGTCCGCCCTTCTCGTTCGGCGTCAACGGGGTGTGGCAGGACGCCGGCGCCGTCCAGGCCGCGGTCTCCGAGGCCGCGGCGGAAACGGGCGCGGCGATCACCGTGTCCGGCGACATCATCGACGGCGCGCTTTGCCCGGCGCTGAATACGATCCGGAAGACCGCCGCTGAACTCGGCGCACCGGTTCTCGCGCCGCCCGTGCCGCCGGCTGCGCCCGACCGCACCACCACCGTCGTCGTCGCGCCGCGTCCCGGCGCCGGTGCGGTCTACCTGCTGGAAGCCGATCGCAGCGGCCTCGTCGCAACGCTCGCCGATCTCTCTTCGCCCGAGGCGATCGCCCGCGCCAAGGCGTCGGGGATTGTCGAGGACGCGCCCGGCGGCACCTTCAAGGTGAAGCTGCGGCCGCCCAGCGACACCGCCAATGTGGATGCCTCGCTTCTCCTCACCGTCTCCGCTGCCTCGCCGCTCCCGGCGTCAGCCGCTGCCGAGAAGCAGATGCCGCTCGACGCCTGGCTCGGCGCCATCGCGGCGCTGCCCAAGGATGCGGTCTCGTTCGACGTCGTCGAGCGCCTCGGCGTGCCCGCTGCGGCCCCATCCCCGCCGCCTCCGCCACCCTCCGGCGGCGGCGCGATCAGCCAGGCGATCCGCGACCGCTTCACCGCCGTCGATTGCAGCTTCATCTCGCTCAGTGGCCCCGCCGGTGCGCCGAAGGAGGCCGCCGTCAACGGCATCTGGGGCAAGACCGACGCGGTCCAGGAAGCGGCCGACGCCTCCGCGGCCGAGGCCGGTTTCCCTTTCGTGCTGAAGGGCGAAGCGATCGCCGCCCGTCACTGCGCGGCGCTCAACGGCCTCGATCCCTGGTTCGTCGCCGGCGCGGCGCAAAGCGTCGCCAAGCCCAAACCAACCGGCAAGCCAGACCGGACGTCTGAAGCCGCGCTCACGCTCGACCCTGCCTTCCCGCATTTCTACGTCCTGCTGATCGACGCCGGCGGCCAGGTCCGTTCGCTGATCGAGCTGACCGATGCCGCGAAGCTGGCGCAGCGGATCGGGCAGGGCGTAGTGCTCGATGACGGCGGCGGACGCTATCGCCTGTTATTGCCGCCCTATTCCAAGGCGGCGGACTCCGGCTCGCAGCTTCTGGTGACGGTGATGACCAGCGACCCGCTGCCCGCGGACGCATTCGGCTTCAGCGGCGTTACCGGTCTCAAGGCGTGGATCGCGGCGGTCGGAACCGCGGCGGGCGCAACCAAATTGCGGGTCGATGCGGCGGAGTATATCCAGGCCCCCCCCTGAACGGCGGCAGGCCGGCGCCTAGAGGTGCCGGCCGAACGCCTCGCGCAGTTCGTCCTCGATCAGCTCATCCAGCTTGGCGCTGTCGGATTCCAGCAGCCGCGCGTGCTCGCGCTCCAGCTCGTCCCACCACGAGGCCTTGCTGGAATTCGGGATCAGCTTGCCCATCACGCCGCCGGTCTCGCGGCGCTTGATCTCCTGCGGCGACAGCCGCTCGACGATGCTCTTCACCGCCTCGTTCATGGCGGTCAGCAGCCGCTCTTCGTGGCGGCGCACATCGTCGAACGAGCGCAGGCCCGCGGCGGGGCCGGGCAGGTCGCCTTCGCGCGGCGTCATCAGCCGCTGCAGCGCTTCATCGCCGCTGGCCGAGAATTTCAGCGTGTTGTTGTCGGCGAGGCGGATGACGGTGCGCTCCAGACCCAACACCGATTTCATTTCGCTCTGGCGCTTCAACAGATCGAATAGCCCATGTACGAGCACGCGGAATGTGCGCCCGGCCTCCTCCATTGCCCGCGCATCCAGCGCGACATCGGCCGGCAGCGAGGCGCCGCGCAGGAAGGCGGCGATGGCGCGCGAGGCCTCGTCGGCCCCAAAGCTGGCCGGGGCAGGGGCGGGCGCCGCTGCGGGGGCCGCAACCGGCGCGGCCGCCGGTACGGTACGAGCCGGCGCGGGGGCCGAGGCCGGCGCCGCGGCTGGTGCGGGACTGTCCCAGGAATCCCAGGCCGAAGCGGCGGGCGCATGGCTGACCGCCGCGGGGGCGGCAAAGGCGTGATCCATCGCGCTCGCGCCGCGATTCATGGGCGTGCGGTTTTCCGTTTCGGCCACGGGTTCCGGCGCGGCCCCGACGCCGCCCCAGTCGGCGGCGCCCCACACGTCGCCGTCATTGTCGGCATCGCCGCCACGCTCGATCGGCACGAGCGACGCATCGTCGCCCGCGATCCGCGCGGAAATCTCGTAATGGCCGATCGCGATCCGGTCACCGTCATTGACGCGCGCCTCACGATTGGCGCTGTCCACGCGTCCGCCGTTCAGGAACGTCCCGTTGCGGCTCTTGTCGCGCAGCGTGAAGACGCCGTCGCGAAAGCGGATTTCGGCATGCACCGAGGAGATCAGCTTCTGCGGATCGGGCAGTTGCCAGTCGACATCGGCGGCACGGCCGATCTGCAGTCCCTTGCGGTCGAGGACTTGGATCAGCGGCTGTCCGTTGGACAGCGCATCCTGGTTTTCGATCTTGAGCGTCAGGCGCATGGTGGGAACATATCGTCTGCAGGACGGCCGCGATCAAGCACCTTCGCTCAAGGCTGGGCGGCGCCCGTCGCGTATTCCACGCCCCGGTCGAGAAAGGCCGACTTGGCATCGGCGATCAGTTGCGGCGGGACGCGCACGGCGGCCAGCAGGACCGCGCCGCCGGCGAGGCGTCCGGTCAGTTCCGGGGCCGCCGGCACGGGGGTCGGCGTTCCCGGCGGGCTAATCGACCCGCCCGAGACGAAGACCGCCATGGCGAGCAACGCTTCGGGCGAGGCAAATCCGGCCGCGCCGGCGGCGTCATGCGCGGTCCAGCGGCGCTCGTCGCTGGGATCGTCCAGCCAGGCCGAGACGGCGGCGGAGGCGACGATATCCTCCCGGCTCAGCTTGGCCTGCCGCACCGTATGGGCGATGCAGTCGCGTCCCCAGGCGATCGCCGCGCGCCGCGGCAGCGCGAGCGCGAGAAACGACACGGCATCGTTCAGCGCCCCTGTCTTGCGCAGCGTGGCGAAGAACGCTTCCGGCGTCGTGTCGCCGGCGAGCAGCGCGGCGCTTGGCTCGCTCAACTCGAACAGGCTGGCGATCTGGTCGGCGAACGACCAACTGACGGCATCCCACAACATCCCGATATCCCTAGTTGATCATCACGAGGCCGCCCTTCGCGATCAGGATCGCGCTGGCTTCGACCTTCGTCATGAGGCCCTTCACTTCGGTGAAGATGGTGCCGTCGATCTTGATCATCATGCCCTTGATGGTCACGCCCGTCTGGTCGATCTTGATCGAGCTCTGGCCGACCTTGAATTCGATCGACTGCATCGCCTCGGTTTCCTGCTTGCCGAGATCGAGCTTGGTCGTCTGGTTGCCCAGCTTCAGCTTCAGGCTGTCATTGCCCATCTCGATGACTTCTTCGCGATTACCCATCTTGAGGGTCAGCTTCTCGTCACCCTTGTCGATCACCGTGGTGCGGTTGTTCGAAACCGTCCGCGTCTCGTCGTTCTTCACCTGCGTGTCGAGGTTGTTGAGGACCATGATATTCATGTCCTTCTGGGCATGCATGTAGAGCTCTTCTTTGCCCTTCTTGTCCTCGAAGCGAAGCTCGTTGAAGCCGCCGCTGCCTTTCGATGAATCGGTCTTCATCGTCGACTTGGTCTTCTCCGTGGGCAATTCATAGGGCGGCATCTGCTCGGCGTTGTAGACGACGCCGGTGATGATCGGCCGGTCGGGATCGCCGCCGATGAAATCGACCAGCACCTCCTGCCCGATCCGCGGCGTGAACACCGCGCCCCATTGCTTGCCCGCCATGATCTGCGCGACGCGCACCCAGCACGAACTCGGCCGGCGGCCGCGGTCATGGGTGTCCCAATGGAACAGCACGCGGACGCGGCCGTATTTGTCGGTCTCGATTTCCTCGCCGGCCGACCCGGTCACCAGCGCAGTCTGACTGCCCACAATGCGCGGCCGCGGGGTCTCCTGCATCTTGCGGAAGGTCGTCGCGGCGGGGATCGCCAGGATGTCGATCCGGTCGTCGCCATGCACCCCGCCGCCTGAGTGATAGGCATTGCTCGAAATCCGGTGGCGCGCTTCGACGATGACATACGCGGCATTGTCGGCATCGATCGGATGCTCGCTCAGCGTAAACTTCGCGCCCGCTCCGAGGCCGATGGCATCGCCGGACGCGGTGGCGACGACGCGCAGCGCGCGCTCGGCATCCAGCCTGACGTCTGCGAGATGCTGCGACAGCGTCATCATCTTGGGATGCTCGGCAATATGATTGTCGATGTGGTTGAGGATCTCGACGTTATCGCTGCCGCCCTCGCCGCCGCCGGTCGCGACGTGCTCGAACGGCGTGGGGACGTCGAGATGGAAGCCGGTGAACTTGGTCTTCGCGGTCACGACATTATGCTGCAGCGACCATTCGTCGAGATGATCGCGTTCCCGCGACTCGGTATTGCCCGGCGGAAAGTAGGGCACGGTGTCGTAGTCGGGCACGGTGTCGTGGACCGATGACCTGTCCGCGATCACCAGCTTGTGGCCGTTCGCCTCGTGCTTGAAGAAGTAGAAGATCCCTTCCTCCTCCATCAGGCGCGACAGGAAGGCGAAGTCGCTTTCCCCATACTGCACGCAGTATTCGCGCTTGGGGTAGTCGGCCTCCAGATTGAGATCCTTCTTGGTCACGCCGTTGCGGCTGAGCACCTCGGAAATGATCTCCTCGACGGACAGGTCCTGGAACACCCGGTAGTCGCGGTTGCGCGAGAGGAACCAGAAATCGGGCCGGAGGATGAGCTGATAGAGAAAGCCGCCGCCGGTGTCGGTGCCGACGAAGGTGACCTGCGCGCAGGTGCCGTGGAAATGGCGGATCGGCCCGTCATTGCCGTGATAGGCGACGGCGCACACCTGGCCGAGCAGGTCCGCCGGTCTGTCGAGCGCCTCTTCGGTCAAGGCGACGATGCGGAATTCGAACGCCTGGCTGATCCGCTCATAGGCGGTCATCGAACGGAAGACGAGGACATCGCCGCCGAGGGGCGTGGTCAGCCGGGCGGAACGGGTGTCTTGGGTCTGCGACATTGAAAAAGGATCTCCCGCGCATAGACGGCGCTTCGACTATGGAAACATAAAGGCGCTTCACATGCACCATGCTCCGGGCTTCCCCTTGAAGCCGCCGTCCGCGCATGGTCGAATCCCCGCGCGCGGCCTCTCGGGCGGCGGGGGAGGACTGTGACCATGAGCCTGGACGTCGAGGCGCTGCTGCAACCGGTCTCGGACGAGGAGCCGGCCGGCCCAGATCTCAGCTACGACCCCGATTTTCGGCGGATTTCCCGCGAACTGGAAAGCGCCGTGGAGAAGGAGCGGCCGGGCGACGACCCGGCGGTCGGGCCGGCGGCGGACACAGCCGTCGCCCTGCTTGCGCGCGCGAAGGACCTCTGGATCGCCTCCTACGGCTTTTGCTTCTCCCTCTACAGCGGCGATCTGCCGCGATGCGCGGGTCTGCTCGACGTCATGGCAGGCATCACCGAGCGTTTCTGGGAGACCTGCCATCCCCAGCTCGACGAGGGCTCCGACCCGGCCGGCGGGCGGCGCGAGGCCTGCCGTCAGATCGCCATCATCGGCCGTTCGGTCAAACACCTCGAACGCCTCTATCTGCCGCCCCTGAAGAGCAAGGGCCGCATCTCCTTCAAGGACATCGCCGGCGCGGCCGACGCGACCATCAAGGCGCCGCAGCTCCTGGCGCAGACGGCCGAGGCGATCCGGCGGGCGATCGATGCGACCGATGTCGAGGAGTGGCGGACGTTTTCGGACCTGCTGGGCTCCATGCTCGACTCCTCGGCGCGCGTGGTGGCCGCCTTCGCGGCGCAGGTGTCCAGCCAGGAGCCCGATCTCCAGCCGCTCGACGCAATGCTGAAGCGGATCAAGGAGTTTGCGGACGCGGTCATTCAGAAGAAGGACCCGGCGGCGGCGCCCGCGGCCGACGTCCCGGCGGACGACGCCGGCGGCGGCTACGACAGCGGCCCGGTGCGCGCGTTCAGCGGCCCCATCGGCAGCCGCCAGCAGGCGATCGCCCAGCTCGAGGCCGTCCAGGCCTTCTTCAAGGCGACCGAACCCTCCAGCCCGGTTCCGCTGCTCATCGACCGGGTGAAACGTCTGGCGGGCATGGATTTTCTTCAGATCATGCAAAACCTGGCCCCGATGGGCCTCGACGAGGCCAATCGCGTGCTCGACCACAACCGCGACGGCAGCGGTGAGAGCTCCGGTTATGAGGAAACGCCCAGCGAATAGGCGCTTGGCTTGGTAAATTCACATTAGGCGGCGTTTCTGTCGCAGGTGCGGCGCTTGCAGCTTTGGTCAAGCCGCGCGATCCTGTCCGCCGAATTCTGGCCGGGCGGTGCGCGATCCGCCCGCCCGTTCTCTATCAGGGAGTTTCAGATGGCCAAGAGCGGCGCGCGCTTCATTAAGGACAACCGCCCTCCCCGGGTGCATATCGAATACGAGGTCGAAACCTACGGCTCGCGCGAGAAGATCGAGCTCCCGTTCATCACGGGCGTCATGTCGGATCTGTCGGGCAAGTCGGAAGTCGCCAAGAAGGAACTGGCGGAGCGCGACTTCCTCGAATTCGACATCGACAACTTCGAAGACCGCATGAAGGCGATCGCGCCGCGCGCCGCCTTCGTCGTCGACAACACGTTGACCGGCGACGGCAAGCTCGGCGTTGATCTGACCTTCAAGTCGATGAAGGACTTCTCGCCCGGCCGCATCGCCGAAATGGTGCCGGCGCTCAAGAAGCTGCTCGACGCGCGCAATGAACTCTCCGACCTCATGACCTACATGGACGGCAAGGACGGCGCGCAGGGCCTGCTCGAGAAGGTCCTCAACGATCCTGAACTCCTGAAATCGCTCACGTCGGCGCCCAAGCCCGACGCCGAGCCCAAAGCCTAAGGCCAGGGGACCCATTCATGTCTGAAGCACAACGCGAAGAAGGCCAGGCAGCCACCGCATTCAGCGGTGACGAGTTCGCCTCGCTGCTGCAGAAGGAATTCAAGCCGAAGACCGACCGCGCGAAAGAGCGTGTCGAAGCGGCGGTTCGCACCCTGGCGCAGCAGGCGCTGGAGAATTCGAAGGTCGTCGGCAATGACGTCTTTGCCACGATCGACCAGCTCAAGGCCGAACTCGACCGCAAGCTGACGGATCAGATCAACCAGATCATCCACAACAAGGAATTCCAGAAGCTGGAATCCGCGTGGCGCGGTCTCGACTATCTCGTCGGCAATTCCGAGACCGGCAAGGACCTCAAGATCAAGGTCATGAACATCACCAAGGACGAGCTTGGTAAGATGTTCAAGCAGTACAAGGGCCAGGCCTGGGATCAGAGCCCGCTCTTCAAGAAGATCTACGAGGCCGAATACGGCCAGCTCGGCGGCCAGCCCTATGGCGCGCTGATGGGCGACTATTTCTTCGACCACACCCCGCCGGATGTCGACATTCTCGCCGGCCTCTCCAAGATCGCCGCCGCGTCGCACTCGCCGTTCCTGGCGGCCGCCGGTCCCTCGCTCATGGGCATGGACAACTGGCAGCAGATCGTCAATCCGCGCGATCTCGGCAAGTTGTTCGACACGATCGACTACGCCGAATGGCGCGCCTATCGCGACTCGGAAGATTCCAAATACGTCGCGCTCGCCATGCCGCGCTTCCTCTCGCGCCGTCCCTACGGCGCCAAGAGCGAGCCGGTCGATGAGTTCGCGTTCGAGGAAGATTCGGGCAGCGGCGACACCACGAAATACGCGTGGAACAACGCGGCCTATGCGATGGCGCTCAACATCAACCGCTCCTTCAAGGACTATGGCTGGTGCTCGCGCATCCGCGGCGTGCAGTCCGGCGGCCTCGTTGAGAACCTGCCCTTCGCGACTTTCCCGACCGATGATGGTTCGGTCGATATGAAATGCCCCACGGAAGTCGCGATCAGCGACCGCCGCGAGGCAGAGCTGTCGGCTGCCGGTCTCCTGCCGCTGATCCACCGCAAGAACACCAATGCGGCGGCCTTCATCGGTGCGCAGTCGACCCAGAAGCCCAAGCGCTACGAAGATCCTGGCGCCACCGCCAACGCCAATCTGGCGGCGCGGCTGCCCTATCTCTTCGCGAGCTGTCGTTTCGCCCATTACCTGAAATGCATGGTCCGCGACTGGATCGGCCGTTACGCCGATAGTGCGTCGCTGGAGCGGGACCTCAATTCCTGGGTCCAGCAATATGTGGATCAGCAGCCTGAGAGTTCGAGCGAGGCGACCAAGGCGCAGCAGCCGCTACGCGAAGCCTCGATCGAAGTCGTCGCGGATGAAGAGAACCCCGGCTACTACAAGGGCAAGTTCCGCTTCGTCCCGCACTACCAGCTGGAAGGCATGGACATCGGCATCTCGATGGTTTCCCGCCTTCCTAAAGGCAAAGAATAGCCGCAAAGACTTGGGAAAACACATGCCTGCCGCGGGGAATCGCGGAGCAATTTTGGAGGACATAGGCAATGGCATCCGATTACCTGCTTGAGCTGGACGGTATTAAGGGCGAGTCGATCGACGCGAAGCACGCTGGCACGATCGAAGTCTCGTCGTTTTCGTGGGGCATCACCCAGCCCGGCTCGGCGTCTTCGGGCGGCGGCGGCGGCACCGGCAAGGCGTCGTTCCAGGACCTGCACGTGACGACCACCGTCAGCAAGGCCTCGACCACGCTCGCGCAGCGCTGCGCCGACGGCACGCATATCAAGAAGGCGACGCTCTTTGTCCGCAAGGCCGGCAAGGAACAGTACGACTTCTACGTCATCACGCTGGAAGACCTGATCGTCTCGTCGTTCCAGTCGGGCGGCGGCGGCCACGACCTCCCGGCCGAACAGGTCTCGCTCAACTACGCGAAGATCAAGTTCGAGTACAAGGAACAGGCTCCCGATGGTTCGCTGAAGGGCGCCGTCAAGATGACCTGGGACGTAAAGAAGAACGTCGCCTGATTTTAGTAATCTCGATCCGGAGCCGCAGGTCAGCCCATGGCGAGTGATTTCCTGCTCAAGATCGAGGGCATCAGGGGGGAGTCCGAGGATAAGGACTTCCCCGACCACATCGAGGTCAAGGGTTGGTCGTACGGCATGGCCAACCCGCTTGACGCGGCGACCCGCCAGCGCGTCGGCCAGGTTCAGTTGACCGACCTGACGATCATCAAGGCGCTCGACAAGGCCTCGCCCGTCCTGCTCGAGAAATGTGCGCGGAACTTCACGTTCGATTCCGCCAAGCTCACCGTCCGCAAGGCGGGCGGCCAGCAATTGGGCTATTTCTTCGTCGAGATGAAGAAGGTCCGCATCCGCTCGCTGAACACCAAGGCGAACGATACCGACTCGATCACGCCGGTGGAAACCCTTGTCCTGACGTTCCAGAAGATCGAATGGACCTACAAGGAACAGTCCGCGCTGGGCACGCTGAAGGGCGAAGTGAAATACCAGCACGACATTTCGACCAATACCTGACAGCCAACCGGAGGCTCCATGCCGTCGCCAGATGATCTGATTAAGGCGGGCGACGTCGCAGGCGCCCGTGCCGCCCTCATCGAGGAAGTACGCGCCAAGCCGGACAATCGTCCGGCCCGCATGTTTTTGAGCCAAGTCCTGCTCGTGCTCGGCGAATGGGACAAGGCGCTCACCCATATGAAGGCGATCGCCAATCTGTCGCCCGAGGCGATGACGCTGTTCACCGCCTATGACCGCGCAGTCACGGCCGAGAAGACGCGCGAAGCGGTCTTCGCGGGTAAGGAAGCGCCCGCCTCGCTGGTCGCCGCGACGCCATGGTTCGACGCGCTGCTGCGGGCGCTCTACGCTGAGCAAAAAGGCGATGCCGCCACGGCCGCCGAACTCCGCGCCCAGGCCTTCGACGACGCGCCGGAAACACCCGGCGATGCCGACGGTACGCGCTTCTCCTTCATCGCCGATGCCGACGCGCGCTTCGGTCCCGCGATCGAGGTCATCATCGACGGCCGCTACGGCTTCGTTCCCTTCTCCGAGATCGTCGAACTGACGACCGAAGGCGCGACCGACCTCCGCGATCTCGTCTGGCTGCCGGCGCGGCTGACGCTGAAATCGGGCCAGGCGGGCAATTGCTTCCTGCCGACCCGCTATCCCGGCGCCGCTCAGGATGCGGACGGCCAGGTGAAGCTCGCGCGCAAGACCGAGTGGGATAATCACGGCGATCTCGGCAATGCCGGCCGCGGCCAGCATCTCTACGATGCCGACGGTGCGGAGCTCGCGCTGCTCACGTTGCGCCGGCTGAAATTCGACGCCTGAATCATGGCGAAGTTCCGGCCGAGCCTGCTCGATACGCTGCTCGCCGGTGCGCGCGGGCCGGCGGACGAAGCCGACGCGACGACCGAAAACGTGTTCCCCGGCGTCCGCCTCTACAGCCTCGACCGGATGTCGGAATCGACTTTTCTCGATACGCTGCGGCGTGATCTTTCCTGGTTGCTGAATACCGTGCGCCTGGAAGAAACGATGAATTTGGACGCCGTTCCCGAAGTGCAGAAATCCGTGGTCAATTTCGGCATCCCCGATTTCTCCGTGCGCACCTATGCCTCGGTCAACGTCTTCGAGGCCGCGTCTGTTATGTCGCAGGCGATCAAGGTGTTCGAGCCGCGCATCGAGCCGCGCTCGCTGTCGGTGCGCGGCGAGAAGTCGGTGCGCGACGAGGTCGTGCAGGCGCTCGTCTTCCACATCGCCTGCAATGTCGGCCACGACCAGGAACCGATCCGCACCGGCTTCAAGACCGAGATCGAGGTCGAGACCGGCGACGCGCGTCTCGAGCAGCGCAGGTAGCCGCCCGTGGACCCCCGGCTCGTCGAGTTCTACGACCAGGAACTGAAATATCTGCGCGAGACCGCGCGCGAATTCGGCGCGGCCTACCCGACGCTCGCCGCCCGCCTCGGCGTCAACACGCCGGGCGAGGCCGACCCTTACGTCGAGCGGCTGCTGGAAGGCGTCGCCTTCCTCGGCGCCCGCGTGCAGATGAAGCTCTCGGACGAGTTTCCGAAGTTCACCCAGCATCTGATCGACGCGATCTATCCCCACTATCTCGCGCCGACGCCGGCCATGGCGGTGCTCGCGTTCGAGCCCAAGCCCGGCGACCCCGCGCTCAACGACGGCATCAGCATCGCCCGCGGCACCCCCTGCCGTATTCCGGCGCCGGAGAAGAAGCGGGCTGACTGCGTCTTCACGACGGGCCAGGCGGTCAGGCTGTGGCCGATCAAGGTCGCCAAGGTCGAATATCTCGCCAACCGCGCCGGCGTCGCGGTCGCGGCGGGCGAAAGCGGCCTTAGCGGCGAGGGCGGCCTCCTCATCCGGCTCGAGGCGACGGGCGCGGCGCCCCTCTCGAGCCTCGCGATCGACGAACTGACCTTCTATCTCGGCGGCGCGGAATCGCTCGCCGGCCGCATCTACGAGCAGCTCGCCGGCAACGCCTCGGGCGTCGCGCTCGCCGCACCCGAAGGCCGCCGTACGGTCTGGCGCGTTGGCGGCGCGGAGGCGGTCTCGACCCCGGCCTTCGAGGACGACGCGGCGCTGCTGCCGGTCGACGGCCGCTCGTTCCGCGGCTACCGCGTCCTGCAGGAATATTTCGCCTGCCCTGAACGCTTCCAGTTCATCCGCGTCGCGGGCCTCCGCAAGGCGCTGTCGCAGGTCACCGGCAAGACCGCCGAAATTCTCATCACGACCAGCACCGTCGACAAGCGCCTCGCCGGCGCGCTCAGCGAAGGCGCCGTGCGCCTTTTCTGCGCGCCGGCCGTCAATCTGTTCGAGAAGCGCTGCGATCCCGTCCTGCTCGACAGCGGCGAGCACGAATTCCGCGTCGTGCCCGAACGCATGCGCCCGCTCGATTTCGAGATCTATCGCCTGACCGAGGTCTCCGCCGAGGCGACCGCTGCGCGCACCCGCCAGGTCTTCAACCCCATCTACCGCGCCGAACCGCGCCTGCGCACGGGCGTGGAGAGCAGTTTCTACACCGCGCGGCGCCAGCCGACCCGGCTTTCGGCGCTCAACCCCACCCAGCGCGCTTCGGACTATGCCGGCACGGATCTGTGGATCGCGCTCGCCGCGCCGCCCTCCAAGCGCGGTACGCCCGACCAGCTCTCCGTGCGCGCCCTCTGTACCAACCGCGACATCGCCGACACGCTGCGCGGTAGCGGCACCCAGCTCGAATTCCAGCTCGCCGACGCCTCCTACCTCTCCAGCATCAAGGCGGTGCTGCGGCCGACCAAGCCGCGTCTGCCGGTGGGCTTCGAGGATGCGCGCCTGCTGGAGAGCGGCCGCTCCGGCGGCGACCGCCTCTGGCGCCTCATCAGCCATCTCCGCCCCAACTACGAATCGCTGTTCCAGGACGAAGCGGGCGCGGCGCGCCTGCGCGAACATCTCGCGCTCTATGTCCGCCTGGACAGCCCGACCGACAAGCAGCAGGTCGACGCGCTCACCCAGGTCCGCGAGGGCCCTGTCTTCCGCCGCGTCGCTTCCGACGATCCGCTCGCCTTCGCCCGCGGCCGTCGCGTGGAGCTGACGCTCGACGAGCGCAGCTTCCCCGATGGCGGCGCTTTCCTCTTCGCCCAGGCGATCGACCGCTTCCTCTCCGAATTCGTCTCGGTCAATTCCTTTGTCGCGACCGAGGTCGTGACGCCGCAGCGCGGCAAGATCGCCGCCTGGGGCCCGCGTCGCGGCGAGCGGCCGACGATATGAGCGACGAGCCTGTCAAGTCCGGCGACGTCTTCGGCCTGCTCCGCGATCTGGAACGTGCCGCGCCGGGCAAGCCGCGGATCGGCAAGTCGCTCCGCGCCAGTGACGACGTGGTCCGCTTCGCCCAGGCGCCGCATCTGGAATTCGCCGCCGCCAGCCTTGAGCATGACGGCAAGCTCGACGGTCCCGGCCCCGCCTTTCTCCGCGTCTTCTTCCTCAGCCTGATCGGCCCGATGGGGCCGATGCCGCTGCAGCTCTCGGAGCTCGCGATCTACGAGCGCCGGTACGCGAAGGAGCGCCCCTACGGCGCCTTCCTTGACGTGCTCGCCAACCGCATGATCCAGCTCTTCTTCCGCGCCTGGGCCGACAGCGAGCCGGTCTCGCATCAGGACCGCCCCGGCGGCGATCTCTTCCAGCATTATGTCGGGGCGCTCGGCGGCCAGGTGGACGCCTCGCCCCATGACGAGCCCGACCGCGTCCGGCTGGCGCTGCTCGGCTATGCCGGCCAGACCGCGGCACGGCGTAACCCGGCCGCGATCTGCGACGCCGCCCGCGAACTCCTCGGCATTGATGTCGAAATCGTCGAGTTCGTTGGCGAATGGCGCAAGCTCGATCCCGCCGACGCGACCCGGCTCGGCGGGGCAGGGGGCGGCCTCGGCCGCGGCGCGACCGCCGGCACCTCGATCTACACCGTTCAGGATTCCTGCCTGGTGCGCCTCAAGTTCAAGACCTACGCCGATTTCGAGGCGCATCTGCCAGACGCGCCCGGCTTCGCGCTGACCGCCCGCATTCTCGCCGCCCTCATGCCGGCCCATCTCGACTGGCGCGTCGAATACGAACTTCCGCGCCGCGAGGCACCCTCGGCGCGCCTCGGCGGCAGCGCCAAGCTCGGCTGGAGCGGCTGGATGGGCGCTCAGGGCGAGGGCCCGGCCCGGCGCGACCTGCGGCTTACTGTACCGGGCGCGATGCGCGCCTTCTAAATTCCGGCCGGGGCACTAAGGTGCGTCCGGGCAGACGAAACGACAGGGGACTATCATGGCGGAAATCAGCCGGGCTGCGCTTTTCGGGCGTCTCAATCCGACGGCTCTGAAGAGCCTCGAAAACGCGACCACCTTCTGCAAGCTGCGCGGCAATCCCTATGTCGAGCTCGTGCACTGGCTGCATCAGCTTCTGCAGGACCAGCGCAACGACCTCGCGGCGATCCGCTCCAAGTTCGGGGTCGATGACGCCCGCCTCGCGCAGGACCTCGTCGAAGCGCTGAACGCCCTGCCGCGCGGCGCGACCGCGGTCTCCGATTTTTCGCCCCTGATCGAGGAACTGACCGAGCGCGCCTGGATGTACGCCTCGCTTGCCTTCTCGTCCGCCAAGATCCGCACCGGCCATCTCGTCGTCGCCGCACTGAAGACCCCGAACCTGCGCAACGCCCTCCAGTCCATCTCGATGGAGTTCCGCAAGATCAATATCGAGACGCTGACGGACGGCTTTGCCGCCATCGTGGCGCCGTCCTCCGAAGCCGATGTCGCGGCCTCCGCGGGCACCCCCGCGGGCGGCGGCGAGACCGGCGACGGCGGCGTGCCCGTCGCGGCGGGCGAGGGCAAGGCGCTCGCGCAATACTCGATCGACCTCACCGAAAAGGCCCGCAAGGGCGAGATCGAAACGATCATCGGCCGCGACGCCGAGATCCGTCAGATGATCGACATCCTGCTGCGCCGCCGCCAGAACAACCCGATCCTCACGGGCGAGGCGGGCGTCGGCAAGACGGCGGTCGTCGAAGGCTTCGCCAAGCGCATCGTCGACGGCGACGTGCCGCCCTCGATGAAAAACGTCTCGCTGAAGGTGCTCGACATCGGCCTGCTCCAGGCCGGTGCCTCCATGAAGGGCGAATTCGAAAAGCGCCTGCGCTCCGTCATCGACGAGGTCGAGGCGAGCGAAAAACCGATCATCCTCTTCATCGACGAAATCCACACGCTGGTCGGCGCCGGCGGCACGGCTGGCACGGGCGATGCGGCGAACCTGCTGAAGCCCGCGCTCGCGCGCGGCAACCTCCGCACGATCGGCGCTACGACCTGGGCCGAGTACCGCAAATATATCGAAAAGGATCCGGCGCTGACCCGCCGCTTCCAGGTGGTCAACGTCAAGGAGCCCGAAACCGCCGTCGCCGTCGCGATGATCCGCAATGTCGCCAAGGGCATCGCCAAGCATCACGAGGTCATCGTGCTCGACGAGGCGATCGCCGCCGCCGTCGTGCTCTCGCAGCGTTACGTTCCCGCCCGCCAGCTCCCCGACAAGGCCGTCAGCCTGCTCGACACCGCCTGCGCCCGCGTCGCGGTCAGCCAGCACGCGACGCCCGCCGCACTCGAAGACGCCAAGCGCCGCATCGAGATCCTCGATATGGAAATCGAGATGGCGACGACCGAACGCCAGGCCGGCTACACCACCGGCGCTAAGCTCGAAGCGCTCGGCAAGGACAAGGAAGCCGCGACCGCCCGGGTTGGCGAACTCGAAGTCCGCCTCGCTGCCGAAAAGGCGGCCATCGAGAAGATCGCCGGCGCGCGCGACGCCCTGGTGAAGAAGCGCGAAGCCGGTGAAAGCGACACCGACGAGCAGACCGCGCTCGATGTGGCGCTTGAGGAATCCAAGACCGCGCAGGGCGACAGCCCCATGGTCTTCGCTGCCGTCGATCGCGACGCCGTCGCCGCCATTGTCGGCGAATGGACCGGCGTTCCCGTCGGCCGCATGGTCAAGGACGACCTCAAACAGGTTCTCCAGATCGCCGACCGCCTCAAGGAACGCGTCATCGGCCAGGATCACGCGATGGACGCCATCGCCAAGCGCCTGCAGACCAGCCGCGCCAAACTCGACAATCCCGACAAGCCCATCGGCGTCTTCATGCTCTGCGGCCCCTCCGGCGTCGGCAAGACCGAGACGGCGCATGCGCTCGCCGATCTCATGTATGGCGGCCAGAACAGCCTCATCGTCATCAATATGAGCGAGTTCCAGGAAGCCCACACCGTCTCGACCCTGAAGGGCGCTCCTCCCGGCTATATCGGCTACGGCGAAGGCGGCGTGCTCACCGAGGCGGTGCGGCGCCGGCCCTATTCGGTCGTGCTGCTTGACGAAATCGAGAAGGCGCACAGCGACGTCCACGAGATGTTCTTCCAGGTCTTCGACAAAGGCCACATGGAAGACGGCGAGGGCCGCTCGATCGATTTCAAGAACACGCTGATCCTCCTCACCTCCAATGTCGGCACCGACGTCATCGCCGCCGCCTGCGAGGACGAAGAGACCAAGCCCGACGCCGAGGCGCTGGCCAAGGCCCTGCGGCCCAAGCAGCTCGAGAAGTTCCCGCCGGCGCTGCTCGGCCGTCTCGTGACGATCCCCTACTTCCCGCTTAGCAACACGATGCTCGGTTCAATCGTGAAGCTGCAGCTGAACCGCATCGTCAAGCGCATCAAGGCGAACCAGGAGATCGACCTCAATTACGGCCAGGATGTCGTCGACCTCATCGTCAGCCGCTGCACCGAGGTGGAATCGGGCGGCCGCATGATCGACACCATCCTCACCAACACGCTGCTGCCGCAGATCAGCGTCGAGCTGCTGACGCGCCAGATGGACGGTCAGGCGGTCCAGTCGATCACGGTGAAGGCCGAGAACGACACCTTCGCCTACGAGTATGCCTGAGGCTCGCCAAGCGTGAGGGCGTGGATTAGGGTTGCTTGGGGCTGAGGCAGGGGGAAGACGTGTTCGCTCGAGTATTGATTGCCGTGATGGTTGCGCTGCTCGCATTGGGCGGCGCTGCCGAGGCCAAGAAGAAAAAGCCGGCGCCCAAGCCGCTGACCTGGCGGATCATCCTCTACAAGGACGGTAATTTCGGCGGCAAGTCGCTCGAGATCACCGGCGACGTCCCCGAACTCGACGAATACAATTTCGACGACACGGCCTCGTCCTTCCAAATCCTCGAAGGCTACTGGCAGCTCTGCGAGGGCGAGAACTACACCGATACCTGCGTCAGCTACGGCCCCGGCTCGTGGGCCGACATGGGCAGCGACGGCCTGCGCAACAACCGGCTGGAATCGGTCCGCCGCATGCAGCCGCCGGCCCCGCCGCCGCCGCCGCCCCCGGCCCCCAAGCCCGACCTCACGCGCAGCATCGAGGCGCGCTCCAGCTACGCCGCGACGATCGAAGGCGAGGGGGCGTCCCGCATCGTCAACGACGTGACCTTCCGCGGCATCACCGTGCGCGTCACGGTCAAGAATGCCGGCTCCGAACCCGCCGGCGCCTCCACGCTGCGGATCGAGCCCGGCGCCAAGATGGCCGCCGCCGCCTCCTATATCGCGGCCGGCGAGCATGAATGCCCGACGGGCCAGGTGCCGTGGCCGGCTCAGGAAGGCCGCCAGATGACCTGCACCGCCGCCGCCAGCGGCGAACTCATCGCGACCGCCGCCGGCACCGCGATGACCTGCAACATCCCCAAGCTCGCGCCCGGCGCCAGCGCGCGCTGCGTCGCGGTGTTCAGCGTGCTCTATAACTATCTCGTGCCGCAGTTCGGCGACTGGTACGTCACGGCGATCGTCGACGCCGGCAAGAAGGTCGACGAGGATAACGAGAAGAACAACGGCGCGGGCGACCAGATCCGCGTCAAGGGAGACGACCTGCCGGCGCCTTAGCGCCGGCATAAGGAGGAGACGCCATGGCGCTGCGCTCAGCGTTCGATCTCGCACGCTTCTTCTTCGATGCGAGCTGGGCGACCGGCGAGTACGCCTCGAAGCTGGCGCTCGATCCGGTCCTCCGCCGCATGGCGCCCCGCGCGCCCAAGCCCATGGCGGTGCTGACGCTGCCCGGCTTCGGCGGCCCCGAGATTTCGCTGAACCCGCTCAACGCCTTCCTGAACCAGCAGGGCTTCCTCGCCGAAGGCTGGGGCCTCGGCACCAATAAGGGCCCGCGCGACGAGGCCTCGCTCCCCGAGATGATCGAGCGCCTCGAGCCCAAGCTCGAACGCCTCGCCGAACAGACCGGCGGCAAGGTTGCGCTGGTCGGCCAGAGCCTCGGCGGCATCTATGCCCGCGAGCTCGCCCGCGCGCTCCCGCATCTCGCCGATCGCGTCATCACGCTCGGCAGCCCCGCTTATCTCCGCCGCGACGGCATCGATCAGCTCAACGCCATCCTGCCCGTCGCCATGCGCTGGATCACCGGCAAGAAACCGGAAGACCATCTGGAGGACCACCCTGAGGCGCAGATCCACGCCGCCCCGCCGGTCCCCCTCGTCGCCATCTTCAGCGCGCTCGACGGCGTCGCCAGCGCCAAGACGACGGCGATCCCTGCCGGCGAGCTCACCTTCGAGGGCGCCCTGCCGCGGGAGAACATCCAGATCACCGGCTCTCATATCGGCATGGCCGTGAACCCGCTGGTCCTGGTCGCGGTCGCCGACCGGCTGCTCGTCGATCCCGGCGCGTGGAAAGCGTTCGACGCCGCGGCCTATCTGCCGGGACTCAGCAAGGCCATGGCCTCGGTCTTCTATCCCAGCCGCCGCCATGCCGCCTTCCAGCGCTTCCCGCGCAAGACGCCGTAGAGTCAGTGGCGGATTTCCGCGGAAAATGGTGCGCTGCAAAATTATTGTTGCAATGCAGCATAAACCTCCTTATCTCCCCCTCACGGCCGGGCGGTGAGCGTCACCTGCAACCGCCCGCATAAGAAAATTGAGATGATGGAGAAGACCATGGCCCCGCGTACCGTGAAGACCGCCGCCAAGAAGACCACCACCAAGGCGAAGGCCGCCCCCAAGGCCGCCGAGAAGTCGATCGACCTGTCGTTTGTCGCCAAGGCGCGCGAAGCGATTGAAGACCGCGTTGAAACGATCACCGAGCAGGCCAAGGGCGCCTGGGAGACCGTTCAGGAGCGCGTGAAGGCCGTGCGCGAAAACGCCGGCGATGCGTTCGGCGTCGTCCGTTCCTCGCTTGAAGTCGCCGGCGCGGGCGTCCGCGACGTGAACCTCAAGGTCATCGAGTTCGTCCAGGCGGACGCCAACACCTATTTCGACACGTTCAAGAAGGTCGCGACCGCGAAGTCGGTCAAGGAAGCCTTCGAGATCCAGACCGCCTATGTCCGCTCGCAGTTCCAGACCAGCGTGAAGAACGTCCGCACCGTCGGCGAGATCGCCTCGGAAGCCGCCAAGGGCGCCTTCAAGCCCGTCCGCGACGGCATCGCGAACCTCCGCAAGGCCGCCTAAGGAGCCTTCGCTAAGACATCGAAAGGGCCGGCGGACAACCGCCGGCCCTTTTGCTTGCCACACCGGCGCGTGACACCCGTCGCGTGGACCTCGCTGCCCCCGCCCGTTAGAGTCGTGTCAAACGCACCCATCACGGGATCACCCATGTTCGCATTCCTGGCCGCCATCTTCCGCTGGATCGGCCGCATGTTCCGCAACGCCTTCGCCGTGCTCGGCACGCTGGTGGCGCTGGTCATCGTCCTCCTCATCCTCGACGGCATCTGGACCGCGCTCACCGACAAGGGCATCCCGCCCAACACGGTGCTGGCGATCGACGCGCGCGGCGGCTTCGACGATGCCCCGACCCCGACAGTGTTTGGTGCGCGGCCGATGTCGTTCATCGACATCATCTTCGCGCTCAAGAAGGCGGGCGATGATCCCCGCGTGAAGGGCCTTGTGCTCCGCGTCGGCTCCGGCGGCATCGCCGGCGCGCATGCGCAGGAGCTGAAGGAGGCGATCGAGAATTTCCGCGCCAAGGGCGAGAACCGCTTCGTCATCGCCCAGGCCGGCAATTTCGCCGGCCCCGGCATCGGCCAGTATTACCTCGCGACCCTCGCCGACGAGATCTGGCTGCAGCGCACCAGCGAGATGGGTGCGGTCGGCATGCTCTCGACCACCGTCTTCCTGCGCGGCGCCTTCGACAAGTTCAGCGCCAAGGCCGATATGGGCCAGCGCTACGAATACAAGAACGCCGCGAACGTCTATACGCAGACCGACTACACCCCCGCCCACCGCGAGGCGACGACGCGCCTCATGCAGTCGATCTACGACGTGCTGACCGGCGACATCGCCGGCCGCCGCAAGATCGATGTCGCGGCCTTCAAGGCGCTCATCGACAACGGGCCCTACCTCACCCAGGGCGCGCTCGACGCGAAGCTGGTCGACAAGGTCGGCTTCTGGGACGACGTCGAGGACGCCGCGAAAGACCGTGCCGGCACGGGCGCCGAGATCGTCGGCATCGGCGATTACTACGAGCGCGAAGGCTCGCCCTACGATCACCCATACGCCAATGACGGCACCATCGCGCTGATCGCGGCGGAAGGCGCCATCGTCGACGGCGGTTCGTCGGAAAGCGCGTGGGACGGCAAGCAGATGGGCGGCGACACCATCGCCGCGGCGATCCGCGACGCCGCCGAGGATGACGGCGTCAAGGCGATCCTGCTGCGCGTCAACTCGCCGGGCGGCTCAGCGCTCGCCTCCGACGTGATCCTCGACCAGATCCGCAAGGCGCAGGCCAAGGGCAAGAAGGTCATCGTCTCGATGGGCCCGGTCGCGGCCTCCGGCGGCTACTGGATCGCGATGTATGCCGACGAGATCTTCGCCATGCCGGCGACCATCACCGGCTCCATCGGCGTGCTCTCGGGCAAGCTGATCGTCGGCGACACCTATCGCCTCGCCGGCCTCAACCCCGCGCAGATCGGCATCGGCACGAACGCGAACTTCCAGTCGGAATTCACTGAGTGGACGCCCGAGCAGCGCGTGAAGTTCGAGGCCGGCCTCGACCAGATCTATAACGGCTTCACCCAGTCGGTCGCCGAAGGCCGCAAGATCCCGATCGAGACGGTGCGCGAAATCGCCAAGGGCCGCGTCTGGTCAGGCCTCGATGCGCTGGGCCTCAAGCTGATCGACCAGTTCGGCAGCCTCGACGACGCGATCCAGGAAACCATCAAGATCGCCGGCCTCGACGCCAACAAGCGCATCAATGTCCGCCTCTATCCTCAGGTCTCCGCCTGGGACACGTTCTGGGCCTCGCTCGGCGGCGTCGCCACCACGGCGGAACGCCTGGATGCGCTGACCCACGCGCTCGACAGCGAGACGGCGAAGATGCTCCTCCACGTCCTCAGCGACGGCGACCACATCGAAGACCGCCAAATCCGCATGCCCCGCGAGGACATCGCGCAGTAAGCGCCATTGATCCTCATCCGCCCAGTCGGGGAGGCGCGCCTATCTTCCCCCGTGCTTGCGGGGGAAGTACCCCGAAGGGGAGAAAGGGGCCGATGCAGCGCACCGGCCGCCAACCTTAAGCGGCTTCAACCGGCCGGTAGTTGGTAAAAAGCTCCACCACGCTGTGCGGCGCATTGTCAGCGAAGAACAGCTTGAGGTTCCGGTCGCTCTCCGCGGCAAACGCCGCGCTGCGCGAAAACATCGGGCTTTCATAGGCGGCAATGGCCGCCTCGATGTTCCCGGCATGGGCGACAATGGCCTTCCCAAGCTCAGCACCGTCGTGGAGCGCGAGGTTCGCGCCCTCGCCGGCAAACGGCGACATCAGATGCGCGGCGTCGCCGATCAGCGTCACGCCCGTCGCGCGATCCCATCGATGCCCGATGGGCAGCGCATGGATCGCGCGGGGAATGGGATCGGCCTCGCTTCCGGTGATCAGCGCCGTCAGCGCGGGCGACCAGCCGTCGAACTCCGCGGCGATGCGGGCGAGGGCGGTCGCGCGATCTGAGAAGTCGATTTCGGCCAGCCACGCTTCCGGCTTGGTCAGCGCCGCATAGACCCGCACCGTCCCGTCATCCTCGCGATGGCCGATAATGCCCTTGCCCGGCGCGATCGCCATCAGCGTCACGCCGCCGGCGGGATGGCTGGCCGGCTTGTAGCGGCCCGCGCGATCGATCTGGCAGGTCTCGATGAAGGAGGTCCCGGCATAGGCCGGCTTCACCGCGGTCAGCAGCGGACGAACCCGCGACCACGCGCCGTCTGCGCCGACCAGGATGTCTGTCGTTACGGTCGCGCCGTTTGCGAAGACGAGCTGATGGCGGCCATCGCCGAGCGCCGTCGCGGCAGTCAGCTTGTGGCCCCAGCGGATCGTCTCGGGCGGCAGCGACTCCAGCAGGATGCGCCGCAATTCGCCGCGCGGCACTTCGGGCCGGCCGCCATCGCCCTTGTCGGCCTGGTCCAGCAGAATGGTGCCGTTCTTGTCGAGCACTTGCTGCCCTTCCGAGCCGGGCAGAATGATGCCGGTGAACGCGTCGAACAGACCCGCGTCCTTCAATGCGAGCTGCCCGTTGTAATCGTGGATATCGAGCAGGCCGCCCTGGCCGCGCGCCTGGGCGGACGCTTCGGCTTCGTAGATCGTCGCTTCTATGCCGTGGACATGGAGGACGCGCGCCAGCGTCAGTCCGCCGAGCCCCGCCCCGATGATAGCAATTGAGGTGGTCATAATGACCCTCCTGTCGAACCTGATGAGCACGTAACGCTCCTAATGGAACGTCGTTCCATACTATTGGAACGACGTTCCATTTATGTCAAGCTGAGTCATGGCAAGGAAATCGGCGGCGCCCCAGCGGCGAACGGATCAGCTTTCGCGGGACACGATTGTCGCGGCGGCGATCGACCTGCTGGACGCCAGCGGCGAGGACGGCCTGACCTTCCGCGCGCTGTCCGAACGGCTGTCGACCGGCGCAGGCGCCATCTACTGGCACATCGCCAACAAGAACGAATTGCTGACCGCCGCATGCGATGCCCTCATCGCGCGCACGCTGACGATGTCCGCGACCGCTGCTACGCCGGAAGACACCATTCGCGCGCTCGCATTGAATCTGTTCGACGCGATCGACGCGCATCCCTGGGTCGGCTCTGCGCTCGCCCGAGCGCTGGGACAGATGCCGATGGTCCGGATTCTCGAAAGCCTCGGCCGGCCGATCCGCGACCTCGGCGTCCCCGCGCGGGATCAATGGACGACCGTGGGCGCGTTGCTGAACTACATCCTCGGCGTCGGCGGCCGGAACGCGGCGAACGGCCAGCTCGCGCGGACCCAAGGTCTCGACCGCTCAGACTTTCTGGAAACCGTTTCGGCCGCGTGGTCCGGGCTCGACCCCGTCGCGTTTCCGTTCGCGCGCGGCCTGGCGGCACAGGTGCGCACGCATGACGATCGCGAGGATTTCCTGGCGGGCATCGATCTCATCCTGCGCGGCATCGCCGCGCCGCGTCCGCGACGCCGCGGTTGATCACGCCACCCCGCTCGGACGCCGCTCCGCCATATAGCGGGCGGGCGGCGTGCCCAGCGCCCGCCTGAACATGGTGACGAAGCTCGGCACGCTCTCGTAGCCGAGATCGGACGCGGCCTGCTGGATTGTCGATCCTTCCGCCATCCACTTCACCGCCAGCATGATGCTCAGCTGCTGGCGCCAGCGGCCGAAGCTCATGCCGGTCTCGCGGCTGATCGCCCTCGCGAAGGTCCGCCCGCTCATCCCGGCCTGGCGTGCCCACGACGCCATCGTGCCGCGCGCGGCGGGCGATGCCATCATCTGCGCGACGACCTCGCGCAGCCGGCGGTCGGTCGGCATCGGCAGATGTAGCTTCTCGATGGCGGCGGACGCGATCTCGTCGAGCAGGACCGACACGACGCGCGCGTCAGGCCCGCTCTCGTCGTAAAGCACGGGCAGGGCGGCAGACCGGACCAGCAATTCGCGCAGCAGCGGCGTCACTGCCAGCGCGCAACACGTGGCGGGCAGATCGCGCGACGCCTCGGCCGAGATGAAGGCGGCGTACCCCTCGATGCGCTGGCCCTTCATGGCGTGTACGGCATTGCCGGGAATCCAGATCGCGCTGCGCGGCGGCACCATCCACAGCCCGCCTACCACTTCGCAGCTCAGCGCGCCGCGCTGCACGAAGATGATTTGGCCCTTCTGGTGGGTGTGCGGCGCCCGCTCGACCTCGGCGAGGTCGGCCATGCGCGCCCAATAGGTCATGATCGGCCGCGCGACGCTGTCGGGATCGGTCCATTCGTCGGCGTGCAATCCCGTCAGCGTGGGCATGAGCGGACTGAGACCGCATCCCGCCGCTTTGGCAAGATCAAATAATAATCTGTCCAACCTTCGGAATGACGACGCTGTCCACGCGTCGTACCGATCGCGCGAAAGGCCGGGATCGCCCGGCTCGATCGCGAAAGGAACGGATCATGGAGTCGCTGACAAACGGCCGCATCGCGGCGCTGCTGGAGGATCTCCATCGCCAGGCGGACGCGGCGGACGGCCCGTTCAAGGCGCAGATCATGGCCGATCTCGCCGCGTCCGGAAAATCCGTGGAGGAGTACTTCGCGGACCTCGCCGCCCGCGAGAAGGCCGGCGGCCAATCGGCGCCGCGCGGTTTCGCCGAGCGGTTCCTGGCTGTCACGCCCGGCTATGGCCGCTTCCTCTATATGTGCGTCCGCGCCTCCGGCGCCCGGCGTATCGTCGAGTTCGGCACCTCGATGGGCATCTCGACGATCTATCTCGCCGCCGGACTCCGGGACAATGGCGGCGGCCATTTGATCGGCAGCGAGTTCGAACCGTCTAAGGTCGTGCGCGCCAAGGCCCATCTGGATGCGGTCGGTCTCGCCGATCTCGTCGAGATCCGCGAGGGCGATGCGCTGGAGACCTTGCGCGACGTCGCAGGCCCGATCGACCTTCTGCTGCTCGACGGCGCCTTCTCGCTCTATCTGCCGGTGCTGCAACGCCTGGAGACACGGCTCAGGACCGGCGCGCTCGTCCTCGCCGAAAACGCGCTCGACCGCGACTATCTCGATTATGTCCGCAATCCCACGAACGGCTTTCTCTCGCAGTCCGTCGCGCTCGACGAAGGTCGCGGCAACGAGGTCGCCGTGGTGACCCGCTGACGACGGGCGCGCGGCGAGGACCGGATTAGGCGCCGGGTCCCTCGGACAGGAAGAAGATGTTCCCGTCGGGATCGCCGGCCTTCATGATCGCGGGCTCGCCGGCCGCCTGGCGCTTAGGCGCATGGATGAAGCCGCCTGCGGTCACCACGGCGTTGGCGACGGCGTCGATGTTCAGCACCTTGAAGCCGAGCGGGATTTCCTGCTCGCCGCTTTCGCGTCCCGAATGCAGCGCCACGGTGGCGCCCGCGATCTCAAGCTCGCTCCAGGCCGGCGTCTGCAGGCGGACCGTCATCCCCAGCGCATCGCGATAGAAAGCGACGGCGCGGCGCATGTCGCGCACGAAGACCAGGGTATAGGCGGCGAAGACGCTCATGCGCCTATCTTAGCGTGCCGCGCGCGCCCCGCGATATGCCTCATTGCGTCGCGTAGTAGGCGCGGCGCGCCGTCATGGTCGCCCGCATCAGGTCGCGCTCCGCTTCGGTCAGCAGCGGGTTCCAGACATCGAAGATCAGGACGATGCGCAGTTCGTCGGAGTCATTGCGCGCCTCGTGCTCGATGGAATCGTCGAAGATCAGGCACTCGCCCTCTACCCACTGGCGATGCTCGGCGCCGACCCGGTAGGTGCAGCCCTTCGGGATCACCAGCGGCAGGTGGACGACCAGCCGCGCATTGGTCTCGCCGGAATGGGGCGGGATCGTCGTGCGCGGGGCGAGGGCGGAGAACATCGCGGTCGGGCACAGCCCGTCGATATCGGCCATCTCAAGCCCCGCCAGGATTGCCGCCGTCTTGGGGAAGCGCGCCTGGTTCTCGGCGATCGGCTGCCCGTGCTTCCACAGGAACAGCGTGCTCCAGCGGTCGGAGTGGTTCAGCTCGACCCACTGGTTCACGGGAATGCCGGGCTCGTACTGCACATAGGGCGTGAAGCCCGCGAGGTCGTTCAACCCCGCCAGCAACTCGGCGCGGATCGTGTCGGTCTCGGCCTCCAGCGCCTGCAGGAACGGGAAGTCCGACCGCTCGAAAAACGGAATGGCGGGCAGCCGCGGCACCGTGAAGGCGGCGGCCTCCGCGTTATAGGGCTTCGACAGCCCCGCCATGATCGCGATGCCCTGGTTGAAACGGGCATGGTCGGCGCCGGCATGGGCGGCGCGGGTCGCCGCCGTCGCGGCCTGCAGATAGTCGTAATAGGCCTGTCCGTCGCGATCGCGCGCGGTGCGCGCATGGGTCAGGTGATCGCGCAGGTCCGGCGGCCAGCCGGCTTCGTCGGGCACGATCTTCAGCGCGTTGCGATAGGTCTGCGCCGCCGCCCGCTTCTGGCCGTGGCGCTCCTGGAAGGCGCCATAGGAGAGGAGCGCCGGCAGGAAATAGGGATCGATCGCCAGCGCCGCCTGCAGCGCCGCGGCCTCGCCATTGGGATCGCCGGTTTCGCGCAAGGCGACGGCCAGCGTCATATAGGCCAGCTTGTCGCCGGGATGCGCGTTGACCGCCCGCAGCAGAAAATCGCGCGCCGTCGCCGGCGTCCCGCGCTGCAGCGCCAGGAAACCGAGCACATAAAGCGCCTGCGGGTCTTCGGGTGCGCGGGCCAGCACCTGCTCCCACAGCCGCCGTGCCTCGTCGAGCCGCCCTTCACGCACCGCGCGGTGGGCGTTGTTGATAAGCAACGGGAGGTCGGACGACTGTGACAAGAATACCTGCCTGCGGCGAATAGGTGACACGACTCTAGCGAGCCCCAACGGGCGCGGAAAGCCGCCGAATTAGCTGAGTCGCCGAAATCCGGCCCCGCACACCGCCCATGCGACGCCCCGCGTCCTGCAACCCGGAATCCCAGCAACTCCTAACGAAGTGTTACCTCGAATTGCACCTCGTTATCGGCATAACGCGTTGATTTTTATACCTAATCCAAAACCTGACGCATTGCAGCAACACTCCCCCCTAAACGCTGTGGCGCGTCCCCTTCCAAATTGACGCTTCCGTGACCGCACAACTATGGTTCACGCAATTCGATGCGGCATTTGTGTGGCATCGGAACCGGCGCTCGTTCGGGGATGGGCAGCGCCGGTCTCATCCCGTTCTCAGGAGGTATTCCATGCTGAATCTGGCGCGCGAACGTTTGCTCGCGTCGACTATCATCAGCGGCTTTGCGGCCAGCTTTGCGCTCGCCGGCGTTGCCGCGGCGCAGGAGCCCGCACCCGCCGCGCCTGCCGCGTCCGCCGAAGAAGAAGTCGTCGTTACCGGTTCGCGCATCAAGCAGCCCGGCCTGACCTCGATCAGCCCGGTCACCACGGTCAGCAGCGAAGAAATCCGCCTGCAGCAGAAGACCGACGTTGAGCAGATCATCCGTGAACTGCCCGCCTCGCTGCCCGGCGACAACGCCTCGGTGAACAACGGCACCGCCGGCGTCACCAGCGTCAACCTCCGCGGCCTCGGCGCCCAGCGCAACCTCGTCCTGCTCGACGGCAAGCGCATGGTTCCTTATAGCGTCGACGGCATCGTCGACTTGTCGAACATCCCGCTCGCCCTGATCGAGCGCATTGACGTCGTGACCGGCGGCGCTTCCGCCGTGTACGGTTCGGACGCGATCTCCGGCGCCGTCAACTTCATCCTGAAGAAGGATTTCGAAGGCGTCGCGATCGACTCGACCTATTCGATCACCGACTCCGGCGACGGCAACACCGCCTCGGTCAGCGCCACGGTCGGCGCGGGCTTCGACGACGGCAAGGGTAACGTCACCCTCAGCGCCAACTTCACCAACCGCCAGGGCGTCCAGCTCGGCCAGCGCGACATCGGTCGTCTTGCCGTTTCCAGCGCCACCGGCGTTGCCGGCGGCGGTTCGGGCACCTCGATCCCCTCGCGCTTCCTGTTCCAGATCCCGGGCGGCTTCGGCATCACGGCCGGCAGCAAGTCGCTGACCTCGGATGGCCCTGCGGGCACGTTCGGCGCCCAGGGCGGCCCGTTCAACTTCAACCCGTTCAACTACTTCCAGACGCCGCAGGATCGCTACAGCTTCCTGGCGTCCGGCTATTATGAGATCGCACCCAGCGTCGAATTCTACCTCAAGGCCGTCTTCGCTAACACGAAGGTCCGTCAGCAGGTTGCGCCGTCGGGTCTCTTCGCGAACTCGTTCGACATCAACCTGACGAACCCCTACCTCCCGGTCGCGGCGCGTAACCAGATCATCACGGCCTACAACGCCTATCGCACCGCGAACCCGACCGTCACGCTCGCCGACATCGGCGTCACGGACAACAACAACAACAACACGGTCGACTCGGCTGACTACGTCAACCTGACCGTCTCGCGCCGCACGACCGAGCTCGGCGCTCGTTCGACGACGTTCGACAATAACGCCTACCAGATCACCGCCGGCTTCCGCGGCACCTTCGCCGACAGCTGGGACTGGGACGTGTCCTACCAGCACGGCAAGACGTCGCGCACCCAGCTCAACGCCGGTTACGTGAACCTCGACGCCGCGCAGGAAGCCCTGCTGGCGTCCAGCACCACGACCTGCTTGAGCGGCAACGCGTCTTGCGTCCCGCTGAACGTCTTCGGTCTTGCGGAAGGCTCGATCAGCCCGACGCAGGCAGCCTTCATCAGCGGCTTCGCGCTGCTGAACCAGGACTACACGCAGGACATCGTGTCCGGCAGCATCACCGGCGAACTCGGTGGCGTGCAGAGCCCGTGGGCTTCCGATCCGCTCGCCATCGCGCTCGGCATGGAATACCGCCAGGAAAAGGGTACCTCGAACCCCGACCAGTGCTTGCTCACCGCGTGCTTGGGCGGTCTGGGCGGCGCCTCGCCGCCGGTTGCCGGTGGCTATGACGTCTACGAAGTCTTCGGCGAAGCGATCGTGCCGATCATTCAGGACCTCGACGGCGCCCACCTGCTCCAGCTCGAACTCGGCTTCCGCGTCGCCGACTACTCCGCGACCGGCCAGAACACGACCTGGAAGGTCGGTCTGGAATACGCGCCGATCGAAGAACTGCGCTTCCGCGGCATGATCCAGCGAGCCGTCCGCGCCCCGAACGTCACCGAAATCGCGACTCCGGTGACCTCGGGCCTTGACGACGCTGCTGAAGATCCCTGCTCGGGCACGCTGACCGCCGGCAAGCCCGCCCTCCAGGCGCTCTGCGTCTACACGGGCGTCAACCCGGCCTTCTTCGGCTCGATCCCGGACATCAACGCCGGCCAGGTCAATGCGTTCTTCGGTTCCGACCCGCTGGCCCTGCCCGCGCCGGAAACCGCCGACACGCAGAGCTTCGGCGTGGTGTGGACCCCCGACTTCGGCGACGACTCGGCGATCCGCAACTTCGCGATCTCGCTCGACTACTACAAGATCTCGATCGACGACTTCATCGGCAACGTCACCGCGCAGGAAATCCTGGACGGTTGCTATGTCGGTGGCGATCTCTCGCTCTGCGATCGTATCCGCCGCACGAACTCGAACCTGATCGCCGACGGTTCGGGCATCGAGGAATTCACGACCAACCTCGTGAACCTCAAGGCCGAGGGCATGGAACTCGCCGTGAACTTCGCCGTCGACCTGTCCGACGAACTCGGCAAGCTCGACGTCTCGTTCAACGGCAACTACTACATCAAGAACGAGTTCCAGTCGCTCGCGACGCTCCCCGTCACGGAGTGCGTCGGCCTCTACGGCAAGAGCTGCGGCAACCCGACCAGCGAGTTCCGCTTCCAGCAGCGCACGACCTGGACGATGGGCGACTGGCAGGTCTCGTACCTGTGGCGTTACCTCAGCCCGGTTGACATCGAAGCCAACCAGCGCACGAACGGCACGGTCATCCCGGCGTTCCAGACGATCGAAGGCTACCACTACTTCGACCTCGGCGTGTCGTATCAGGTCCTCGAGGAAGTCGGCATCACGCTGAACATCTCGAACATCTTCGACAAGGAAGCGCCGCTCCTGGGCGACAACGTCTCGACGACGTCGGCCGGTTCGGGCAACACGCTCCCGTCGGTCTACGACACGCTGGGCCGTACCTACGCGCTCGGCGTCAACGTCCGCTTCTAAGTCGAAGCAGATCGCGATTTTGGAAACGGCGGGCACAAGCCCGCCGTTTTCTTTTGCGCCGCGCACGGGTCGTTTACCCCCGCGCGGCGATGATCGTTTCGCCCTGCATTCGAGGTTCCATGTTTGAAGAAATCGAGCGTCGCTTCCGCCGCCTTGCGCCAGCAGTCGACCACTGCACGCTGCGCATCGAGCGCCGCCGCGAGGAGAAGCTGACAGTCGAGCGTGATGCGCCCGGTCCGCGCCGCGCGCTGGAAAGTGTCGGCGGCATGGTAACAGTGCGCCACCAAGGCGGCCTCGGTTACGCGGCGACGAGCGACTGCGGCGAAAGCGGCCTCGCCGACGCCATCGCGCGCGCCATCGACCTAGCCGCGCTGTCGGCCAATCGCATGGTTCCGGGCTTTCCCGGCCCTGTCCCGTTCACGGTCGATGAGACCTATACTGGGCCGCAAGCGCAGCCATGGGCGGTGGTTCCGCTCGCCGACCGCCTCACCATGCTGGCCGATGCCTCCAAGCGCCTCCGCATCGATGAGCGCATCGCCGATTGGGGCGCCGCCTTCTGGTCGATCGACAAGGAACAATGGTTTCTCGACGCCGCCGGCGGCCGCATCGTCCAGCGCTTCCACTATCTCCAGCCGACGCTCTGGGCCTCCGCGAGTGCGCAGGGTGAAACCCAGCGCCGCACCTTCGGCGATGCCGGCATGCGCGTCGGCGGCGCTGAAGTGCTCGACCAGCTTGGGTTTGCGACCGCCCCCGAACGTGTCGCGCACGAGGCGATCGAGCTTCTCGAAGCGCCCAACTGTCCCGAAGGCGCGATGGATATCGTGCTCGCACCCGATCAGATGGTCCTGCAGATCCACGAATCCATCGGCCACCCGCTGGAGCTCGATCGCATTCTCGGCGACGAGCGCAATTATGCAGGCACCAGCTTCGTCACGCCCGACATGTTCGGCACGTTCCGCTACGGCTCCGATCTTCTCAACATCACCTTCGATCCCGGCGTGGCGGAGGAGGTTGCCTCCTATGCCTATGACGATGAAGGCACGAAGGCGACACGCGAATACCTCATCAAGGACGGCATCCTCATGCGCCCGCTCGGCGGCGCGACCAGCCAGGCGCGTGCCAAGCTGCCCGGCGTCGCGAACGAGCGCGCCTGCTCGTGGAACCGCCCGCCCATCGACCGCATGTCCAACATCAATCTCGAGCCGGGCGAGGGCTCGCTCGCCGATCTCGTCGGCAAGGTCGAGCGCGGCGTCTACATGGAATCGAACCGCTCCTGGTCGATCGACGACAGCCGCAACAAATTCCAGTTCGGCTGCGAATACGCGCGCAGCATCAAGGATGGCGAACTCGGCGGCGTCGTGCGCAATCCCAATTATCGCGGCATCTCTTCAGGTTTCTGGCGCTCGCTGAAAGGCGTCGGCGGCGCAGACGTCTTTGCCGTCGCCGGCACGCCCTATTGCGGCAAGGGCGAACCCAACCAGGCCGTGAAGGTCGGTCACGCCACGCCGCCTTGCCTCTTCGGCGGCGTCGACGTGTTCGGGGGCGCCTGAGATGCGCGATCATTTCGAAGCCGTCGCCGGCGCCATCGGTGAACTGCGGCAGGGCGGCGAAGACTTCCTCGCGAACTACCGCGCCGAGGATTCGACTTTCATCCGCTTCAACAAGAGCGCGGTCCGCCAACCCGGCCAGGTCCGTGAGATCGAGCTCGGCCTCAGCCTGATCGACGGCCGCCGCATCGCCGAGGAAACGCTTTCGCTCTCGGGCGGTGTCGACGAAGACCGCGGCCGTATCGCCCGCGCCATGGCGAGTCTTCGCGAGGTCGTCGCCGTTTCGCCGGAGGATCCCTATCTCCTCGTTAGCGAGACCCTGGCGAATTCCGAGCGCACCATCGGCGAAGCTCTGCCCGAAGCCGGCGACGTCATCGACGCTGTGACCGAAGCAGGCAAAGGCCGCGACCTCGTCGGCTTCTATGCCGGCGGTCCCGTCTTCACCGGCTTCGCCAATGGGCGCGGCCAGCGCAATTGGGACGAAGCGCGCAGCTTCAATGCCGACTGGAGCTTCTATGCCGGCGGCGACAAGGCGATAAAGACCAGTCATGCCGGCTTCGCCTGGAACCGCAGCGCCTTCACCGGAGCTGCGGCGGATGCCGCGTCACGGCTCGACATCTTGACCCGCCCGCCACGCACCGTGCCGCCCGGCGAATACCGCGCCTATCTCACGCCGGCGGCGCTCAACGAAATCCTCGGCATGCTCAGCTGGGGCGGCTTCGGCCTCGCCGCGCATCGCACCCGCGCCACCATCTTCCTGCGCATGATCGAGGGCGGCGCCCAACTCAACGAACGCGTCACGCTGACCGAAGCAACCGCCGCCGGCTCCGCGCCGTCGTTCCAACGCGAAGGCTTCCTGAAGCCCGAAGCGGTGACTCTTATCGAACGCGGCGCCTATCGCGACTGCCTCGTCTCGCCGCGCTCCGCCGCCGAGTATGGCGCGGCGACCAACGGCGCCTCCGGCAGCGAGTATCCCGCCTCGCTCGACATGGCCGCCGGTGAGTTGCCGATGGCCGATGCGTTGAAAGCGCTGGGCACTGGCGTCTACGTTTCCAATCTCTGGTATCTCAACTTCTCCGACCGCAGCGGCGGCCGCCTCACCGGCATGACGCGCTTTGCGACCTTCTGGGTGGAGAACGGCGAGATCGTCGCCCCGCTCAATGTCATGCGTTTCGACGATACGATCTACCGCATGCTGGGCAGCCAGCTCGAAGCGCTGACCGAGGAGCGCGCGCTCCTGCTCGACCCCGGCACCTATGACGGCCGCAACCTCGACAGCGTCCGCCTGCCCGGCGCCCTTCTGGCGGGGCTGCGCTTCACACTGTAGTCTTGGGCCAGTCTAGGGGGAAATCATGATCCGCAATTTCATCGTCGGCGCGTTCGAAGCCTTCGCCTGGTTCTTCTTCGTCGCCATCATCGCTTATGCCACCTGGTACGGCTGGCACGCCGCCGTGCTCGGCGAACTCCATATGGGCGGCGTTTCGGCGCAGCCCTGGCAGGGCGCGATCGGCGGCTTCGTTGCGGGGTGCCTCACGGCCGTCGTCGGCACCGGTCTCATCTTCACGCTGCTCGACATCCGCGCGGGAACGGACCGCCTCGTCGAGCTCGTCGAGGAAGAACTCCGCCGCCGCCGCGGCGAAGACTGACCTGTCAGGGCGGCTTCAGGGCCGCCCTTCGATGCTCATGAAGCGCGAGCGGTGGGTGTTGAGCAGATTGTCCGCCCACCCCTTCACCCAGGTGTGCACGAGATTGCGGCTGACGCCGAAGAAGACCGGCGTCAGCGGTGCTTCCTCCAGCATCATCGCCTCCGCCTGCTGCATCAGCGCCATGCGCTTCGCCGGGTCCACTTCCTGGTCCGACTGGCGGATCAGGTTCTCGTAATCCTGGTTGGCGTAGCGCGACATGTTCATGTCGCCGGCGGAAGGCTGGGCGAGGAAGACGAAATTCTTGGCGTCGTTGAAATCGGCGAACCAGTTGGCTTCGGCGACTTCATAGTCCTGCGCCCGTACCGTGTTGTAGTGAACCTTCTTCTCGCTGACGACGAGCTCGACCTTGATCCCGACCTTCGCCCACATGCCCTGCAGCGCCGCGGCCATCCGCCGTGAATCGGCATCGCCGATATAGTTGAAGCGGAAGAAGATGGGATTGTCTGGCCCGTGCCCAGCTTCCGCGAGCAGGCGCTTGGCTTCAGCGACGCGCTGCGCCATCGGCCAGCTTGCGAACGAGACCTGCGGACCGTCGATGTAGCCGGCGGTGCCCGGCGGCACGATGGAATAGGCCGGCGTCTCGCCCGCCCTCAGAACATTCTTGGCGATCACTTCGCGATCGATCGCAAGGCCGATCGCCTTGCGCACGCGGACATCGTCAAACGGCGCCTTCAGCGTGTTCATCACGATGTAGCGTACGTTGACGACGGTCGCGACATGTAGCTCGGCTGCCATGGTGCGTTTGAGCGCGTCGATCTGCGCCGACGGGAACCCGACATTGAGATCGAGCTCGTTGGTGCGGAACCGCTTCAGCGCTGCCTCGCCGTCATCGGTCGGATAGAACACGACCTCGTCCAGCTTCACGTTCGCGGCGTCGTAGAACAGCGGGTTCTTGGCCAGCTTCACGCTGTCGTTCGGCCGGAACGAGACCAGCTTGAAGGCGCCGTTGGAAACGTAGTTTTCCGGCTTCACCCAGTCGTCGCCGAACTTCTCGACCGCATGCTCCGCCACCGGATAGGTGATCTGGTGCATCAGCAGTTGCGGCAGATAGGGCGCGGGATGCGTCAGGCGGATCTCGAGCGTCTGGTCGTCGATCGCCGTCACGCCGAGCTGGTCGGGCGCCAGCTTGCCGGAATTCACTTCCTCGCCGTTGACGATGTCATAGAGCATCGAGGCGTATTGCGAGGCCGTCGCCGGGTCCATCTGGCGGCGGAACGAGAAGACGAAATCCTGCGCCGTCACCGGCGCGCCGTCCGACCACACCGCACCGGCGCGCAGCTTGAAGGTCCAGGTCTTGCCGTCCGCCGACGTCGTCCAGCTTTCGGCCGCGCCGGGGATGGGGTTGGAGTTCTCGTCCTCGGTTGTGAGGCCGAGGAACAGGTCGCCGAGAATATTGCTCTCCCAGCTCCCCGTCGCCTTGTGCGGATCCAGCGTATCGGGGTCGTTCTGATTACCCCGGTAGAGGGTGACGGCGCTGGCGGTGAAGGCCAGCGCCGCGGCCGCGGCAAGCGCGACGATGAGGCGGCGAAGCTGCATCAACGGCCTTCGATCGACATCCAGCGCGAACGGTTCACGCCGCGAATATTGCCGATCCAGCCCTTCAGATACGGCTTCACCAGATAGGGGTTGAAGCGGAAACGCGTCGGGGCCACGCCGTAATTGTCGAGCAGGATCTGCTCTGCCTGGCGCATTATCGCGGCGCGCTTGGTGGCGTCCGGTTCCAGGCGTTCCTGACGCATCAGCTCGTCATATTCAGGATTGGACCAGGCGCCGTAGTTGAAGCCCTTATTGTTGCTCTCGAACATGAAGAGGAACGTCTCGGGATCGTTATAGTCGCCGATCCATGCCGCCGTCGCGACGTCGAAATTCGCCGCCTGGAGATGCTGGTTGTAGTGCGTGGCGGGCTCGTTCGCGACGATCTCCGCATTCACGCCGACCGCGCGCCACATCGACTGCATCGTCGCCGCGGCCTTTTTGGAATCGAGGTCCTGCGTCGTATAGAAGCGGAAGGTCAGCGGATTGCCAGGGCCGTAACCTGCCTCGGCGAGTAGCGCCTTCGCCTTTGCGTTGCGCTCCGCCTGGCTCGCCATCTGGCAATCGGGCGAGTTCGCGCCTTTCTCGTAATTCGCCGTCTCGGGCGGCACGATCGAGCAGGCGACGGGTTCACCAAGCTGGAAGATGCGGTCCGTGATGATCTGGCGGTCGATCGCCAGTGATAGTGCCTGGCGCACGCGGACGTCCTTGAAGACCTCCTGGCGCTGGTTGAATGTGATGTAGCTGACGCCCAGATAGGGCGCCGCCGTAACCTGGTCACCCAATTCGGCGGTCAGCACCTTCTTCTGCGAATTCGGATAGGCATCGTAGATGTCGATCTCGCCGGTCTTGTAGCGCTTTACGCCAGCCGCGAAATCGTTGATCGGGATCCAGTTGACGATGTCGACCTTCACATTAGCGGCGTCGTGATAGGTCGGGTTCTTCGCTAGGCGCACATATTCCTGAGCCCGCCACTCAACGAGCGTGAACGGGCCGTTTGAGACGTAGTTGCCGGCCTTGATCCAGTCATTGCCAAACTTCTCGATCTGCTGCTTCGGCACGGGGAAGGTTGCCTGGTGCGCGACGATGCCGTCGAAATAGGGCGCGGGATGGACCAACGTGACGACCAGCGTCGACGGGTCGGGCGCAGCGACGCCGAGCTGATCGACCGGCAACTTGCCGCCGTTCACATCCTCGGCGTTCTTGATGACATAGAGGATCGAGGCGTATTGGGCGGCGGTGTTGGGGTCCATCAGCCGCCGCCACGAATAGACGAAATCGTCCGATGTCACGGGCGTGCCGTCGGACCACACCGCGCCCTGGCGCATCTTGAAGGTCCAGGTGAGGCCGTCCGGCGAGACCGTCCAGCTTTCGGCGGCGCCGGGGATCAACGAGCCGTCGGCAGCTTCGGTGACGAGGCCCTCAAGCATGTCGCCAACGATGAAGTTTTCCCAGGTGCCCTGGGTGTTATGCGGGTCGAGCGAGAAGGGGTCGCCGCCGGCATTGCCGCGATTGAGCACGACTTCGGCTGAGGCGGGGGCGGCCGCGAGGAAAAGGGCGGCGAAGAGGGCGGCGATGGCGCGCAGGGCCATGGTCAGTCGTCCTTCAGTGATCAATTGTTGCGATATCAATAGCACAAGGCCCGGCGTTTCCACCGGGCCTCGCGGGAATGTCAGGGCTCGTTCAGGCGCCGGCCGACCGGCGGCGCAGCACGATGATCAGGATGCCGCCGGCCACCAGGACCGCGCTCCCGATCAGCCACCACGTCCAGTCCTGCCCGCCGCCGGCGGGGGCGGTGGGGCCGACCCCAGCGTCGGTCTGGATCTTGGCGTCCTCGGCCGCCGCGACCTGGACCTTGGCGGCCTTGTCGATGGAGAGCCAGCGGGTGCGGTGCAGGTTGGTCAGGGAGTCTTCCCAGCCCTTCACATAAGGCGCCACGAGGCTGCGCGAGACGGCATTGTAGATCGGCACCATCGGTGCATCGTCGAGCAGGATCTGCTCAGCCCGGTTAAGCAGCTCGGCACGCTTGGCGCCGTCGGCTTCGTTGTCGGCGTCGATGTTCAACTGGTCGTATTCGGCGTTCGAATACTTCGAGTAGTTCATCTCTTCCGACGACGTCAGCGCCAGGTAGAGATAGGTCGAGGCGTCCGGGAAGTCGGCGATCCAACCGGCCAGCGCGACCGAGAAGTTCTGGTTGCGCAGATTGGCGTAGACCGTTTTCGTCTCCGACCCGTTCGGCGTCATGTTCACGCCGATCGCCTTCCAGAAGCCCTGCAGCGCGACGCCGATGCGCTTGGCGTCCGTCGATTGCATGTGCAGGAACTCGAAGCTCAGTGGATTGCCCGGCCCATAGCCCGCTTCGGCGAGCAGCGCCTTCGCCTTCGCAATGCGCTCGGGCATCGGCATGTCTTCATAGGACAGCTTGGCGGTGTGGGGGTAGTTCGGGATCGCCGGCGGCACCATCGTATAGGCGGGGATCTCACCCGCGCGCAGGATCTTGTCGGTGATCTCCTCGCGGTTGATCGCCATGCCGAGCGCGGTGCGGATACGCGAATCCTTCCACGGATCGCCGGTCAGATTGAAGGTGATGTACCAGTTGGCGACATAGGGTGCGATCCGCACCTTGTCGGGCATCGAGCGGCGCAGCTCGTCGATCTGCTGTCCGGGGATGCCCTGGCTGAGATCCAGTTCGCCCGCGCGGAAGCGCTTGACGTTGGCGATCTGGTCTTCCTGCGAGAAGAAGTTGACCTGGTCGATCTTGACGTTGGCGGCGTCGAAGAACTTCGGGTTCTTGACGAGCCGGACGTATTCGTTCGGCCGCCAGTCGGCCAGCATATACGCGCCGTTCGAGATGTAGTTCTCAGGCTTGGTCCACGCGGCGCCGACCTTGTCGATCAGGTGCTTGGGCACTGGATAGAACGCATAGTGCAGCAGCAGGCTCGGCAGATATGCGGCCGGATGCTCCAGCGTCAGTTCCAGCGTCCGGTCGTCGATCGCCTTTGCGCCGATCTGGTCGGGCGGCAGCGTCTGCGCGAGCACCTTGGAGGCGTTCTTGATGAGATGGGTCAGCGAGGCATATTGCGATGAGGTCATCGGATCGTTGATCCGCTGCAGGGCGAAGACGAAGTCGCCCGCCGTCACCGACACGCCGTCCGACCACACCGCGTCGGGACGCAGCTTGAAGGTCCACACCAGACCGTCCGGCGACGTCGTGTAGCTCTCCGCCATGCCGTAGATCGCCTCGCCCTTGGCGTCCTCGGTCATCAGGCCCATCATCATGTCGCCGATGATGTTGTTCTCCCATTGGCCCGTCGCTTTTTGCGGATCGAGCGTATCGGGCTCCGCGCCGTTGCCGCGGTTCAGCACCACGGGGTCGTCGGCAAAGGCCGGGATTGCAGTCAACAGCGTCAAAGCCGCCAATGTGGCCGCCAGAAGCGCTTTCAGGGTGCGCATGTGAAATGGTCCTCCTGCCGCCGGGCCGTCGCCGGTGCGCCATATTTCAGGCGCAGTGCGGGCCGATAGGCTTCCTACCCGCGTGAATAGGCAATGAACGCCGCCTTGTCCACGCGGCGGGGCGGCGTTATGTCCAGAGCCAACGGTCGATCAGGGGATGTAGAAATGATCAAGAAAACCGCGCTGTTTGTGGTCCTCGCGGGCGCCGCGACCGGACTCGCTCAGGCCAACCAGGTCCGCGAAACGCTGGAATCCGTCAATACATGCACGACCATCGCCGACGCGGCTCAGCGCCTCGCCTGCTACGACGCCGCGGCCCCCAAGGTGCGCGCCAGCCTCGATGTCGCGACCGACGAAGACCGGGTCACGCTGTTCGGCCTCGACCTCTTCGGTTCGGGCGGTGGCATCGCCTCGAGCGGCGAAGCGACCCGGCCGGAAGATTTCGGCAAGAAGGACCTGCCGGCCCCGGTGGTGACCGAGGAAAGCGGCGGCGTCATCACCGAGATTACGGTCGCGCTCGCCGATGTCGGCCGCAACGGTTCGGGCTACGACGTCTATGTGCTCGATAACGGCCAGGTCTGGCGCCAGAAGGAAGCCAAGGACCTCCAGATGCCCAAGAAGGTCGCGGGCATGAAGGTCAAAATCCGCCAGGGCTCGCTCGGTTCGTATTATCTCAGCCGCGACGGCCTCAACCGCTCGGTCCCCGTCGAACGCGTGAAGTGACAACGCGCTAGCGTTGTCATGGTCCGCGCAGGCGGACCATCCACGACGTCGAGAAACCCTAAACCGGGTCGTGCTCCGCCACGAAGTGGCCGCGCGAGGCCTCGATCAGCTGCGGCACGTATTGCTCCGCATCCGGATCGTCGATGACCTTCGACTTCAGGAAGGTCAGCGCCGCGCGTGAATCGAGCGGCGAGGGCAGATCGCCCTGCAGCTTGGCGCGCGGCTTGGCCCGTTCCAGCTTCGGATCGGGCAGTGGCACCGCGAGGATCAGCCCGCGCGTATAGGGGTGCAGCGGGTTCTCGTAGATCTCGTCGCGATCGGCCAGTTCCACGATGCGGCCGAGATAAAGCACCATGATCCGGTGCGAAATCTGCCGCACGACCGAAAGATCGTGGCTGATGAACATCATGCTCATGCCGAACTCGGCCTGCAGCTTCATCAGCAGGTCGACGATCTGGCGCTGGATCGACACGTCGAGCGCCGACACCGCCTCGTCGCAGATCACGAGCTGCGGCCTGACGATCATCGCGCGGGCGATGCCGACACGCTGATTCTGGCCGCCAGAGAACTCGTGCGGGTAGCGATTCAGCCAGGCCGGATCGAGCCCGACCTTCTTCATCATGTCCTTGACCCGCTCGCGGACCTCGGCCTTTGACAGGCCAGGCTCCTGCGTCAGTAGTGGTTCGGCGATCGATTTGCCGATCGGCATGCGCGGATCGAGCGACGCCAGCGGGTCCTGGAAGACGATCTGGAACTCCTTGCGCATCTTGCGCAGCTCGTTGCCATGCGTCTTCATCAGATCCTTGCCGCCGAGCCACACAACAGAGCCTTGGCGCGGCTCGACGAGCTGCAGCACGGCGCGCGCCAGCGTGGACTTGCCGCAGCCGGACTCGCCCACGATCCCCAGCGTCTCGCCCTTCTTGAGCTCGAAGCTGACGCCGTTGACGGCCTTCAGCGGCTTCACCTTGCCGAACAGCCCGCCGCTCATGCGGATCGGGAAGTGGACCTTCACGTCCTTGACGTCGATCAGCGTGTTGCGAGAGCTGCGATCCGTCATCGGCGGCAGCTTGGGATGGCCGGGCTTGTCCGGCTGATCAAGCCGCGGCACGGCGTCGAGCAGCATTTTCGTATAGGCGTGCTGTGGCGCGTAGAAAATCTCGTCGACGGGACCTGCTTCGACGAACTCGCCGTAGCGCATCACCTGCACCCGGTCGCACATCGAGGCGATGACGCCCATGTCGTGGCTGACAAGGGCGATGGCGGTGCCCAGTTCGCGCGTCAGGTCGCGCATGATCTCCAGAACCTGCGCCTGCACGGTGACGTCGAGCGCCGTGGTGGGCTCGTCGGCGATCAGCAGTTCGGGCTCGCACGCCGTCGCCATCGCGATCATCACGCGCTGACGCATGCCGCCCGAAAGCTCGTGCGGATATTGCTGCATGCGGCGGCGCGCTTCGGGAATGCGCACCAGTTCCAGCATGTCGAGCGCGCGCTTGTGGGCGTCGGCACGGCCGATCTTCTTGTGCGTGGTCAGGATCTCCATGATCTGCTGACCGACCTTCATGTGCGGGGTCAGCGAGGTCAGCGGATCCTGGAAGATGACGCCGATATGCGAGCCGCGGATGGTCCGCAGCAGCCGGGCCGGCGCGCCGATCAGCTCCTGGCCCTTGAACTTGACCGAACCCGTCGCCTGGCCGTTGCCGGCGAGCAGGCCGATCGTCGCCATGAACATCTGGCTCTTGCCCGATCCGGATTCGCCGACGACGCCGACGACTTCGCCGCGGCCGATATCGAAGCTCGCGCCCTTGACCGCATCGACGACGCCGTCCGGCGTCTTGAAGCGCACGCGGAGGTCACGGACCTGAAGGATGGGTTCGGCGGCGGGCACGATGATCTGCTCTGACATACTCAGCGATCCTTCGGGTCCAGCGCGTCGCGCAGGCCGTCACCGATGAAGTTGAAGCAGAACAGCGTCACCGCCATCATCAGTGCGGGGAAAACCAGCATCCAGGGCTTGGTCTCCATCTCGTTGGCGCCTTCCGAAATCAGCACGCCCCACGAGGTCATCGGCTCCTGCACGCCGAGGCCGAGGAACGAGAGGAAGCTCTCGGCAAGGATGATCGCCGGGATCGTCAGCGTGACGAACACGATGACGGGGCCGATCACGTTCGGGATGATATGGCGGCGGATGATCGCGCCGTTGCTGACGCCCGCCGCGACCGCCGCCTCGACGAATTCCTTGCGCCGGATCGACAGCGTCTGGCCGCGCACGATGCGCGCCATGGTCAGCCATTCCACCGCACCGATCGCTGCGAAGATCAGGATGAAGCGATTGAACGGATCCTTGAAGAACGGCACGTCGGCAGTGACGGTCATCAGGATGATGACGAAGAAAATGAAGGGCAGGGCGTACATGATGTCGACGAAGCGCATCATGTAGTTGTCGACCCGGCCGCCGACATAGCCGGCCGTCGCGCCGTAGAGCACGCCGATCAGCAGCGCCACCATCGTCGCCACGATACCCACCGCCAGCGAGACCCGCGCGCCATAGAGGATGCGCACCCACAGATCGCGGCCGATCGCGTCGGTGCCGAGGAAATGTTTGAAGTCGTCGACCTCAGGCTTGGGACCGCAGGTCGTGCCCTCGATCGGTACGGCGCCGGTGCCGCAGCTCAGGTCCCAATCCGCCTGGGCCGCCTCGTAGGAGGCGATGATCCCCTGCGCGCACAGTGCCGATTCCGGCGCCTTGTCCATGTAGTCGGGATCGTTCGCCTTATCGACGTCGAGCGCCCACGACGGTGGACAGCCGACCTGGTTGTAGTCCTGCGCGTCATAGGCGTGCTTCGAAAGCGAGGGCGCGGCGAGCGCGAGCGCGACGATGATCGCGAGGATGATCATCGACACGACGGCCGCCTTGTTGCGGAACAGGCGCCGGCGGGCGTCCTGCCACAGGCTGCGGCCTTTGACTTCCGCCGCGGCGGTCATCGCTTCCATCTTCGCGTCAGCGGAAAGAAGGGCCATCAGCCGAGCCTCACGCGGGGATCGAGCACCCGGTATAAGATGTCCGCGATCAGGTTGAGGGTGATGATCAGCGTCGCGAACAGGATCACCACGCCCATCACCAGCGTGTAGTCGCGGTTGAGCGCGCCCTGGACAAAGTAACGCCCGATGCCCGGCAGGCCGAAAATCTGCTCGACGACCAGCGAGCCGGTCACGAGGCCGGCGATCGCCGGGCCGAGATAGGAGACGAGCGGCAGCAGGCCGGCCCGCAGCGCATGGCGCCACACGACCTGACCGTCGGTCAGGCCCTTGGCCTTCGCCGTGCGCACGAAGTTCGACTTCAGTACCTCGACCATCGAGCCACGCACCAGGCGCGAGATGATGGCGATCTGCGGCAGCGACAGCACGACGACCGGCAGGATCATGTTGCGCCACGCCCCGTCGGCATACCCGGCGACGGGCAGGACCCCCAGATAGACGCCCAGAATCAGCGTCAGGAACGGCGCCGTGACGAAGGTCGGTATGGTGATGCCGATCATGGCGATCGACATGACGGAATAATCGGTCGCCGTATTTTGTCGCAAGGCGGCCGTCACCCCCAGGAAACTGCCCACGATCACCGCCAGCGTCATGGCGAGAAGGCCGAGCTTAAGGCTGACCGGCGCGCCCAGCATGATGAGCTCGCTGACCGAGAAGTCCTTGTTCTTGAACGAAGGCCCGAAATCGCCCTTGGTCAGGATGTTGGTGATGTAGATGGTGAACTGCTCGTAGACCGGCTTGTCGAGATTATAGGCCGCCTTGATGTTTCGTTCGATCTCGGGCGGCAGGCGGCGTTCGCCGTCGAACGGGCCCCCGGGGGCAAGCCGCATCATGAAGAACGTCGCGGCGACGATAATGAACAGCGTCGGAATGGCGCCTAGAATACGGCGGACGATGTAACCGAGCATTGGCCCCCGACACCCAAGAGAGCGTCCTCAAAAGAGGACCCTCGCACCCTTCTTACGCCAACGGAAGACCCCTCCCGCAGCGCGTCATTGCAAATTTTGATCGGGCCTCATAGCAGCGCTTGCCGCACAGTCAACTGACGATTGCGCCAGCGGCCGCTACCAGTCCCGGTTCCAGGGGGCTTCGATCCACCCCAGATTTCGATCCTTGTAGGCGCGCGCAAACAGCCGCCGTCGGGGCAGGACACGCTTCAGATCCGCTTTCAGCCGCCGCCAGCGCGCGACCAGCCCCGGCGCCCGCCGGGTCGGCGTCGTGACGCCGGCGTCGCGTTCGGCGTGGATGACGCTCGCCGCTCCTGACTGGCGCAGTGGGGAGGGCGCACAGTCAAGCATGCGCAGGCCATGCTTCCCGACTGAACTCAGATAGGTGTCCACCGGCTCGAACACGCCTTTGGCCGCCGCGATGAATCGTTCGGCCCCCGGCCGGGTGATCAGATAACCGCTCGACCCCGAACAGGGCCGCAGCGATCCCACCAGCATCCGCCCGCCCGGCAGGTCGGCAATCTTCAGCGCCCGCCGCGTCCCGCGCCGCCCCGCGCTCTCCAGCCGAACCGCGTCCCACAGCGGCGCGGCGGCGGCGATCGCGCTGATCGTCTCCGCGAAATCCGGCGCCATGTCGGCGTCATCCTCCAGGATCAGCGCGAGCGTCTCGTCTGTCTGCAGGAACAGCGCCTGCGCCTTCAGATGGCTCTGGAAACACGCCTCCTCGCCGATCAGATAGCGCCGTCCTTCCGCATTCATCTGGAAGATCCGGTCGCCGTCTGGGGCGGGGAAGCCGCGGCGCCGCCGCATTTCGTCGACTTCGGACTTTGCGTCCACCGCGCTCATGCGGATCGCGACGAGGCCCAGCGCTTCCAGCCGCGCGACCATGGCCAGCCAGCGGTCCTGGCTGCGGTCGAGGTTGATGACATAGATGACGAGGCCGGGCGGCATCAGGCTCACCAATTCCCGCCCCACGGCGCGACGGTCCAGCCGCCGCCTTTACCCTTGAAGCGCTTGGGCTGGCTCAGCCAGCGCAGTACATAGCGGCCGACGAAGTCCGCGCGCAGATGCCGCTGCCACGCCGTGAACTTCTCGCCCATGCTGCGCTGGACGGGACCGCGCGTTTCCTGCCGCGTCGAGACCGGTAAGCCTTGGCGGGCAGGGAAGGGCGAACAGTCGAGCGCTTTCAGGCCATGGCGCCAATGCGCGCTCAAATAGTTGTCGAACGGCTCGAACACGCCTTCCGACTGCGCAACCAGCGTTTGGGCCGCCGCCCGCGTCACCAGATAGGCGGCCGCTCCCGAACAGGGATTGAGCGAAGCGACCAGCTCGTAATCGCCGACCTTCGCCACCTTGAAAGCCGGGCGCCCGCCTTTGTTGCGGGTGCCCTCCAGCTTCACGAGGTCCCAGAGCTGGCGATAGCCAAGGATGGCGTCCACCGTCGCGCCGAAGTCCGGCGCCAGTTCGGCATCGTCCTCGAAGATGAGACCGATCTCGGCCGGGCTTTCCAGGAAGGTCTTCAGCGCCTTGATATGGCTCTGGAAGCAGGCCTCCTCGCCTCTGACATAGACGCGCCCGTCCCAGTTCGTCTCGATGAACACGTCGTCGCGTGTAACGGCCAGTCCCCCGCGCGGCACGAAGTCCGCCGCCTTGGCATCGACCGCCGGCACCCGCGTCGCGGTCAGGCCCGCGGTGGCCATCTGGCTGTCCATGAAGGTGCGCCGGTCGGGCGCGCGATCGAGATTGATGAAGAAGACGCCGAGCCGCGGGTCCATGGTCCTGCCTGAATGAGGTCGCTGTCTTTTAGCGCCCTCCGCCCCGGCTTGCACGCGGCGTCCGCTGCGGTTAGACCCGCGCGCCTGCTGGGGCGTCGCCAAGTGGTAAGGCACCGGTTTTTGGTACCGGCATTCCTAGGTTCGAATCCTAGCGCCCCAGCCAGTCTCTCTTCGATCTGCGCTAAGCTAAGGGTTCAAGAGCCGCCCGATACGGCGCCGCGTTCCAGCCGGGATAGCGCATCTGCGTGCGCGCGATCGTCGTCTCCGTCCAGAATGGATCGCCCGGCAATTGCACGCCGAAACAAGCGAGCTGTTCGGGCGTCGCATGGTCGAAGATGCGCGCCCACGGCTTGGTGTGGTGGTACTGCCAGGCCGTGTAACCGATGCTCTCGTCGCCAGCCTTCTTGAAGCAGGCCATGACCGCATAGCGATAGCCGCCGGGCGCCGTCAGGTTCGTGCCGCGATGGAAGACGTCGGTCGTATAGGCGATCGCCGTCCCCGCCGGACTGGCCGCCGAGCGCGCATGTGCCATCAATTCGGCCTGCAGCTTCGTCCAGGGCTCCGGCGTGCGGTTCAGCGTGGCTTCCGGCCCGGCGATGGTCCGGCTGTCGGTGCGCGTCACGTAATGCGTTGCGCCATGCGCGTCGGTGACGTCGGTGAAGTAGCAGAAGATCGTCACTGCATTCTTCTGCGGGTCTTCCGACGGCACCGTTAGCGTGTGGTTGGAGAAGTCGGCGTGGAACGGCTGGTCGTAGTCTGTCTCGCCCGTGTATTTCGCCCAGGCCTGGCACTGATAAAGCTGCACCGCCTCGGCCCCCAGCGCCGCCTTGGCGAAGGCGATGAGGGCGGGGTGCACCCCGATCAGGTTCAGCGCTGGCGAACAGTCGAACGGCACGCCATCGAAATTTTTGAACTGCGCCAGGTTGAATTTGCCGCGCTCGGCCGCCTGCGCCGCCGCTGCGCCGGCGCGCGTCGTGGGATCGCCGAACACGATCTCGAAATCGGCCCGCACCGCCGCGCATTCTTCGGCGGTGAAGAAGCCGCGCAGCAGCGCGACCCCGTCGCGCTTCCAGGTTTCGACATCTTCAGGCGTAAAGCGTTGCTGGTCGCTCATGACTCTCCAAGGCCTTCAATCTCGACAGCGCTATTTGACATATGTGATCACAGTTGGCTATATCCGCGCGCGCCTAGGCGCATGAAGACTACCCGGTCACAGACAGAGCAGATATGGCCCAGACGTCGCCCCGCGCGTCCGTGCGTGCGCCCGCCCCCACGCGAAACCTCGATCAGCTGCGCACCGATCTCGCCGAATGCGGTTACGGCATTCTGGCGGAGGCGCTCGCGCCTCCACTGCTCGCCGATCTCAAGCATCGCGTGCTGGAGCAGGCGGCAGGCGAGAGCGAAGCCGGTATCGCTCATGTCTTCGGCGACGATACCACGGGTATGCCCGGCGCGCGGCGCAAGGGAGGCGACACCGCCCCCAACCAGCGGCTCAGCAATCTGCTGAACAAGGGGCCGGTCTTCCGCGCGCTGCTGCACCATCCTGTGGTCGAGGCGGGCCTGCCCGTGATGATGGGCCAGCGTTATCTTCTCTCCAGCCTCAGCGCGATGATCATGCGCAACGGCGGCGTCGCACAGGTGCTGCACACCGATCAGCAATTCGTGCCGTTCCGCACGCCGGTTGCGATGGTCGCGAACATCCTCTGGATGATGGTCGATTTCACCGCCGCCAATGGCGCGACCCGTGTCGTGCCCGGCTCGCATCTGTGGGATCCGCCCGATGTCCGCTTCGACCGCGACGCGGAGGGCGAGGATATCCTCATTCAGACCGACACGGAAACGATCGCTGCCGAAGCGCCTGCGGGATCGGCGCTCGTCTTTGACGGCCGCCTCTGGCACGGCGCGGGCGCCAACACGACCGAGACGCCGCGTCCCGCGATCTTCTCCTATTACTGTCAGCCTTATCTGAGACAGCAGGAGAACATCCCGATGTCGATCAGCGACGCGGTCTATGCGGATCTCACCACCGAAGAACGCGCCATGGTGGGCTTCGAGGCCTATCGCCGCGGCATGGGGCGCATCGCGCCTGCGCTGGGCCGCGTCAACACGAACTGGACCGACAGTGCGGCCGGCGTGCTGACGCCCGCGCAGCCCAGTGCCTAGCCGTCGCGGAGCGCGCTGCGCATCTCGGCAATCAGGTGATCGATCTCCGCCGCGCCCATCGCGGTCGACAGCGCGAACATCAACGCGGGCGAGGTGAGGATGCCGCGATTGAGCAGGCGCTGCTGGATCGCCACCTGCCGCTCGCCGTGGCGTGCCGCGCCGACGAGATCGCGATAGGTGCGGATTGGTGTCTCGTTCAGTGACAGCATCGCGAGCGAGGCATCGCCCGACACCTGGCCCGGCACATTCGCGTCGCGCAACGCCGCGCGCAGGCCCTCGCGCAAACGCTCGCCGAGATCGGCGAGCCGTGCGAACGCCTCCGGCGTCATCGCCTCCATCGCGGCGCGCCCCGCCGCCATCGTCACGGGGTTCGCGTTGTAGGTGCCGCCATGCGAGATGCGCGGGCGGCCTTCGTCGAAATTGAAGACCGACATGACCGCTGCCTTCCCGCCGATCGCGCCGACCGGAAACCCGCCGCCGATGATCTTGCCCATCGCAGTGATGTCCGGCTGGAACCCAAGCGCACCCTGCGCCCCGCGATAGCCCATGCGGAGGTTGAACACCTCGTCCAGGATGAACAGCGCACCGCTCTTGGCCGTGAAGCTTCTGATCATGTCGAGATAATCAGGATCGATCTTCGACAGCGCGACGCGCGACGGCATCGGATCGATCAGCACGCCCGCCAGCCGTGACGCATTGGCCTCTAGCAGCGCCTTGCTCGCCGCGACGTCGTTCCACGGCAGCACGACGACCTCGTCCAGCACCGATTGCGGCTGGCCATGATAGGCCGGTGCGCTTGCGGGGTGGTCCGCCGCGCCCCAATTGGTCGGCAGCGAGATCTGGCTGACCTCGGCGAAGTCATAGGCGCCATGATACGCGCCCTCGACCTTGGCGATCGCCGGGCGCCCCGTATAGGCGCGCGCCGCCTTGATCGCCATCATCACGGCTTCCGTGCCGGAATTCGTGAAGCGCACCTGATCGACGCTCGCCAGCCTGTCGACCAGCAGCTCGGCAAGATCGATCTCCGATTCCGTGGGCAGGCCGACCGCCGTCATCGTCTCGATCTGCTTGCCGGCCGCCGCCAGCACGGCGGGATGACCGTGACCATGGATCAGCGAGGTGTAGTTGTTGAGGAAGTCGATCCGCGCCACGCCGTCGGCATCGGTCACCAGGCAGCCCGCGCCGCTGACGGCGTAGAGCGGGTAGGGCTTGAAGAACACCGTCGCCCGCGAATTGCCCGACGGCAGTACGGTGCGCGCCCGGGCATGGAGGGCCGCCGATCGGCTCTCAGCATTCGGATAGGGCAGGGCGGTTGCGCCGCCCGCGGGGGCGGTGTCGTATGAGGCGCTGGTCATGGCGAAATCCCGTTGAAGCAACAACTGTGATCTCATATATCAATTGAAGCGCGCGATAAAGCGCTACGCCGGGAGTTCTATGCGCCTCTTCATCGCCATGCTGGCGACCGAGACCAACACCTTCTCGCCGATGCCCACGGGCTGGCGCTCCTTCATCGAGGGCGGCTACGCGAAGGGCGACGCCTCGCAGCGCGCCGACATGACGGTCGGTGTCATGCTCGCCGAATGGCGCCGCCTCGCCGAAGCGGACGGCATCACCGTTTTGGAAGGCACCTCCGCCGGCGCCGCGCCCGCCGGCCGCACGCTGCGCAGCGTCTACGAGGCGCTGCGCGATGAAATCCTCGATCAGGTCCGCGCCGCGCTGCCGCTCGACATGGTCCTGCTCAACCTGCACGGCGCGATGGCGGCGCAGGACTACGATGATTGCGAAGGCGATCTCCTCGCCGCCATCCGCGCGCTGGTCGGCCCGGATGCGATCATCGGCGCGGAGCTCGATCTCCACTGCCACGCGACGCCGCTGATGTTCGCATCGGCCAATGCCATCATCTGCTACAAGGAATACCCGCATATCGACGAGATCGAGCGCGGCACCGAGCTCTATGCGATCTGCTTGGACGCCGCGCGCGGCAGGGTGAAGCCCGTCACCGGCATCTTCGACTGCCGCATGATCTCGATGTGGCGCACCACGGAAGAGCCGATGAAGAGCTTCGTCGCCGCCATGCAGGCGGCCGAGGGCAAGGACGGCATTCTCTCCATCTCCTTCGGCCACGGCTTCGCCTGGGGCGACGTGCCCGAGGTCGGCGCCAAGCTTTGGGTTATCACCGACGGCGACCAGGCCAGGGCGGACGCCGCCGCGCGCGAATGGGGTCGGCGCATCTATGCGCTGCGCGAGGCGACCCGCCCACTCTCGCTCAGCATCGACGAGGCGCTCGACAAGGCGCTCGCCATCCCCGGCCCGGTCGTGCTTGCCGACATCGCCGACAATGCCGGTGGCGGTGCGCCGAGCGACAGCACCTTCATCCTCGACGCCTGCCTGAAGCGCGGCCTCACGGACATCGCGATCGGCTGCTTCTGGGATCCGATGGCCGTTCAGGTCGCGACGGAGGCGGGCCTCGGCGAAACCCTGACGCTGCGCATCGGCGGCAAGATGGGCGTCGCGTCCGGCGACCCCGTCGATCTCGACGTCACCGTCATGGCACTCGCTGAAGATCACACGCAGATCGGCCTCAGCAACGATGTTGTCCATTTCGGCCGCTCCGCCTGGGTGCGCGGCGCGGGCATCGACCTCGTGCTGATTTCGCGCCGCGAGCAGGTCTTCTCGCCGGGTGCCTTTTCCAATCTGGGGCTTGATCCCTTTGCACGGAAGATCGTGGTCGTGAAATCGACCCAGCATTTCCACGCCGCCTTCGCGCCGCCCGCCGCCGCCGTCCTCTATGTCGCGACACCCGGCGCCATCGCCCCCGACTTCGCGGCGATCCCCTATACGAAGCGAGACGGCAATTTCTGGCCGCGCGTCGCCAACCCGCTAGGCGTCAACACGGACTGAACGGTCGAGACGGGCAGGGGACAACGCCGCGGCGCTGACCCCGAACGCTGCGATGTCGCGTGGAATGTCTTCGCCGCGCGCGAGCGCCGCCGCGACGCGCGCGGCGGCAGGCGCGGTCTGGATGCCATAACCGCCTTGACCCGCGACCCAGAAGAAGCCCTCGACCGCATGGTCAAAGCCGATCACCGGCCCGCGATCGGCGACAAAGCTGCGCAGCCCCGCCCAAGACCGCACGACACGCTGCACCGGCAGGTCGGCCGCCTGCTGGATGCGGTCGATACAGATCGCGATGTCCAGTTCGTCCGGCGCGGCGTCGAGAGGCGGCGACGGCGTTTCGTCGGCGGGCGAGGCGAGAATCGTCCCCGCTTCCGGCTTGAAATAGAAATCCTCCGACGCGTCGATCACTGCCGGCCACGCGCCGATGGCAATTCCGGCCGGCCACGGCAGGATCATCGCCGTGCGCTTCAGCGGCGCCAGCCCGATGGGCCGCGCCCCGGCCAGCGCGCCCACGGCCTCGGCCCACGCACCCGCCGCATTTACGACCACCTGCGCCGTCAGCGTCGTGCCGTCGCCGAGCGCGAGCGTCCAGCCAATGCCATCGCGCTCCAGCACGGTCACCTGCGACCGCACGCGCAGCACCGCGCTTTGCCGCGCCGCCATGCGCAGGAAGCCCTGATGCAGGCCGTTAACGTCGATATCCATCGCATCCGGCTCGAACACCGCCGCGTCCAGCACGTCGGGCTTCAGGATCGGGCACAGCGCCAGCGCCTCTTCCCGCGTCACGCGATGGCAGGGCACGCCGGACCCCGCTGCGCCTGCCTCCACGTTGGCGAGATCCTCCGCCTGATCGGCGCGCGCGATATAGAGGCAGCCCCGCGGCGTCAGCAGATCGTGGCTCGCGAACCCCTCCGGTGGTGCGTCGAAGAACGCGCGGCTCGCTCGCGTCAGCGCCCGGATCGTCGCATTGCCATAGGCGGCGGAGTAGAGCGCGGCCGATCGCCCCGTCGTGTGATAGCCCGGCGCATCCTCCGCCTCGAGCACGACGACGCGTGCGTGCGCGCTCAGTTCAGCGGCGATTCCGGCCCCGGCGATCCCAGCGCCGATGATGGCGAAGTCATACTCGGTCATCTCAGAAGGAAACGGCAGAAGCGCCCTTCAGTCCAAGCATTTCGCGCGCTTCGGCGGGTGTCGCGATCTCCAGCGACAACTCCTCCGCGATCCGCCGGATCTTCGCCACCTGCTCCGCGTTCGACCGCGCCAGCTGGCCCTTGCCGATATAAAGACTGTCCTCCAGCCCCACCCGCACATTGCCGCCCATGGCGAGGCTGACGGCCGCGATGTTCATCTGGTGCCGGCCGGCGCCGATGACGGAGAGATAGTAGTCATTGCCGAACAGCCGGTCAGCAACGCCCACCATATGCGTGAGGTTCGGAATGTCCGGCCCGATCCCGCCCATGATACCGAAAATGCACTGCACGAAGAACGGTGGCTTCACCACGCCCTGATCGGCGAACTGCGCGAGCATATACAGATGCCCGACATCGTAGCATTCGAACTCGAACTTGACGCCGCGCTCCTCGCCCAGCTCCTGGATCGTGCGTCCGATAAAGGCCGGCGTGTTGTGCGCGATGCGCTCGCCCGACGAGGCGACATAGGCCGCCTCCCATTCATGCTTCCACTCCGCCACGCGCACGGCGGCCTGGCCGTAGTCGAAATTCATCGTCCCCATGTTCAGCGAGGCGACCTCCGGCGCGAAGCGCTTGGCCGCCGCCAGGCGGTCCTCGGCGGACATGCCGTTGCTGCCGCCCGTCGTGATGTTCACCACCGCATCGGTCTGCTGCTTGATACGCCCCAGGAACGCCTCGAACACCGCCGGATCGCCCGTCGGGCTGCCGTCTTTGGGATTGCGCGCATGGAGATGGATGATCGATGCGCCCGCCTCGGCCGCGGCGACGGACTGCTCCACGATCTCGTCGGGCGTCACAGGCAGGTGGGGCGACATCGATGGCGTATGCACCGACCCCGTGACCGCGCAGGTGATGATGACTTTGCCGGCCCGCTTCATGACGTCCTCAAAAAGCTTGTTTGTGATCTGTGATATCAGATAGCATAACGACTTGCCTAGTCAATCGAGCGCCGACCGCCCAGAGTGACCGCCATGCCGACCGAGCCAACGCCAACCCCGCGCGAAGATGAGTTCGACGTGACCTCGGTCCACGTGCCGATGCGCGATGGCGTGCGCCTCGCCGTCTCCATCCTCACGCCCCCCGGCCGATCGCAGGCGCGCGGAGACGGCGGCGCGCGCTGGCCCGCGATCATCGTCTTCACCCGCTATGGCCGCGCGATGAAACCGGCCGTGCTCGCGGCGCCGTTCAGCGAATCGCTCGCCTTCGTGCGGCACGGTTTCACGGTCGTGCAGGTCGATGTCCGCGGCACCGGCGCCAGCTTCGGCCATCGCAAGGTCGAAAAGGGGCGGATCGAGATCGAGGACTATCGCGAGATCTTCGACTGGGCCGCGGCCGAGCCCTGGTGCGACGGCCGCCTGCTCTCGACCGGCGTTTCCTATCTCGGCAATGCCGCCGAGGCGTCACTCGTGCACGATCACCCCGCGCTCGTCGCCGTCGCGCCGCGCTTCACCGATTTCGATATCTACGAGCATCTGCTGGCGCCCGGCGGCATGCCGAACATCTCCTTCGCCACGGCCTGGAGCGCGATCACCGCGACGCTCGACAAAGGCGCGCCGGCCGACGTGGACGCCGTCCCCGCCAATGCGGTCGATGGCGATGACGGCACGCTCTATCGCGCCGCCGTCGCCGAACACGCTGACAATGCCGACCTCGCCAAGCGCTTTGCCGAGATCGTCTATCGCGGCGAGGGCTCGGCTGCCGCGACCGGTGGCGACCGCGCCGTCAATCTCTGCGAGGCCGCGCGCGATCTGGAACGCGGCGCGCGGCCGGCGTTTCATTGGGGCAGCTGGATGGATGCCGGCACCGCCGCCGGTCTCATCGCACGCTTTCACAGTCTTGATGCGCCACAACGCGTGAAGATCGGCGCCTGGACGCATGGCGCCATGCAAGCCGCCGATCCCTTCCACGAGGGCGAACCGCTCGCCCCCACGCGTCAGCAGCAGGTCGACGAGATCGCGCGCTTCTTCAACGACTGCCTCGCGGGCACGCCGCCTTTGCCCCGCAAGTCCATCGAATATGTCACGATGGGATCGGGCGTCTGGTCGCAAACCGACGTGTGGCCGCCCCGCAGTGTCGCGTCGGCGCGTCTCTATCTCGCCCCCGGCAACAGTCTCGCCGACACTGCGCCCACAAACGCGGAAGCCGCTGACACCTACACTGTCGACCCCACCGCCACGACCGGCCGTCTCAATCGTTGGACGACACAAGTCGGCACCGACATCCACTATGGCGATCGCGCGCCCGCCGATGCCCGCCTGCTCACCTACACCGCCGCGCCGCTCGCTGCGCCGATCACCCTCACCGGCACGCCGCTCGTCACGCTGCACGTCGCCTCATCGCACGCGGACGGCAATTTCATCGCCTATCTCGAAGCCGTCGCGCCGGACGGCCTGGTCGTCTATCTCACCGAAGGCGGCCTTCGCGCCTTGCATCGCGGCCCGTCCTCGACGCCACCCCTCTATGTCCGCCCCGGCCCCCCGCGCAGCTTCCGACGTGCGGACGGCGCGCCGCTGCCGATCGGCACTTTTGTCGATCTTTGCTTCCCGCTACTGCCGCTCTCGGCCCGCATCCCTGCGGGCTACGCCCTGCGTCTCGCGCTCTCCGGCGCGGATGAGGACATCTTTGCTGACGTGACCCACGGCGAGGCGCCGCGCTGGCGGGTCGCGCGGTCGATCGCCCGCGCGTCATTCATCGATCTGCCGGTCGATCACAATCCGGTCGAATGACGGCCGCGCAACTTGACGCCCGGCTTCAACGCTGCAACTGATATCACACATCACGATAGAGCGCCGCATGTCCGATCAGGAAAAACCGCAACCCGGCTGGGGCGTCGCGCTCTCCTACGGCGCCTATGCGCTGCCCGCCGGCCTGATGATTGCGCCGGTCAGCCAGATGCTCGGCGCCTTCTATGCGCAGGTCATGGGCGTCTCACTGGCCGCCACCGGCATGATCCTCGGCATTCTCAAGATCTACGACATCGTCTTCAACATCGCGCTCGGCGTCGCCTCTGATCGCACGCGCAGCCGTTACGGCAAGCGCAAGCCGTGGATGGCCGCCGGCATCCCACTGCTCGCCATCGGCATGTGGTTGCTCTTCGCGCCGCCGATCGCGGAGGCGAGCCCGCTTTATCTGACGCTCGCGCTCTTCCTTTACTACACCGGCTCCAGCCTCATCATGATTCCCTATTACGCGCTCGGCGCCGAGGTGCCCGCAACGCCCTATGGCCGCGCCCGCATGCTGGGGATGCGCGAGGCGACGATGATCGCGGCGATGATCTTCTTCGGCCTCTGTCCGCTGGTCGCGACCAGCCTCGGCTTCGAGGTCACCAGCCGCGAGACCATGCTGCTCGTGCTCGGCGTGCTCGGCGTGCTGACCCCGCCGGCATTGCTGGCGCTGCTTTACAAGGTGCCGGATGTCTCCAGTCAGCACGACATCCTGCCGAAGTTCAGCATAGGCGATGTTATGCGCGATTTCTGGGATGCGCTGGTCCGCAATCCCGCCTTCGGCCGTCTCGCACTCGCCTACGCCATCGTCAATTTCGCGATCTTCACGCACCAGGCGCTCAACCTCTTCTTCATCTCCAAGGTGCTGCAGATCGAAAAGGTCTTCGGCCTCGCATTGCTGGCGCAGGGCGTGCTGACCGTGCTCGCCGCGCCGCTCTGGATCTGGCTCGCCAAGCGCGTCGAGCTGAACCGGCTGATTGGCGGGTCGCTGGCGGTCTCCTCCGCCTTCACCGCGCTCTGCTACACCTTCCTGCCGCCTGGCCAGGCCGGCCTCTATCTGCTGATCCAGGGCACCGGCGCGGTGATGTTCTCCGGCACCATCGTGCTCGCCTCCGCCATCCAGGCGACGGCGATCGACTACGGCGTGCTCCTCACCGGCCGCGAGCGCGCCGGCACCTATATCTCCGCCAACAACATCGCCTCGCAGATCGCCGGCGCGCTGCCCTTCGTCATCGTCTTTCCGTTCCTCGAACTCGTCGGCTTCACCGCGACGGGCGAAAACTCGGCCGACGCGCTCGGCTGGGTGCGCTTCATCATGATCTATGGCGTGCTGCCGTTTCAGTTTCTCGGCGCCTGGATGATCTGGAATTTCCCGATCACCAAAGCCGAGGCGAGCGCCCACGCCGCCGAACTCCGCGCCCGCCGGCTTGCCCCGGCCGCCGACGCCGCCTGATCCCCGCCAGGATACGACCCCGATGACCGACGCTCCCATCGTCACGACTACTGCCGGCCGCCTCCAGGGCGCGGTCGATCCGCGCGGCATCCTCGTTTTCCGCGGCGTGCCCTATGCTGCCGATACCGGCGGCGCCAACCGCTTCCGCCCGCCCCAGCCGGTGGCGCCGTGGCAGGGGATTCGCGACGCCATCGCACCGGGCGCCATCGCGCCGCAGAACGAGCCGGAGTTCAATCTCTCCACCTTGCCTGACATGAGCGAGGACTGCCTCAACCTCAACGTCTTCACGCCGGCGCTCGATGGCGCCAGGCGCCCCGTGCTCTTTCACATCCACGCCGGCGCCTTCGTTTCCGGCGGCGGCGGCGGCGCAACCCATAGCGGCGCGATCCTTGCCGCAGAACAGGATGTCGTCGTCGTCTCCGTCAATTACCGCCTCGGTGTTTTCGGCTTTCCGCCCTTCCGCGTGCATGGCGACGAGGTCAGCAACAATCTCGGCCTGCTCGACCAGATCGCGGCGCTCGAATGGGTGAAGGACAACATCGCGGCCTTCGGCGGCGATCCCCGCAATGTCACGCTGTTCGGCTACTCCGCCGGCGGCTGGTCGATCGTCGCGCTGATGGCGTCCAGAAAGGCGAGGGCGCTCTTCCATCGCGCGGCGCCGCAGAGCGGCAGCGAGTTCGGCGCGACCAGCCTGCGCGATCAACGCCGCCTCACCGAACATTTCATTGGGCTCGCCGGCGTCGCCGATCCGTCCGCGCTTCTCGACCTCCCGGTCGCGGATCTCCTCGCCGCGCAGAAGACGCTGATCGCCGAGCAGCAGAACGCCGCGGAACGGCAAACCGAAGAGAGCCTCAATTTCGGCCCCGGACTCGATTTCGGCGACTGGGCCGCGATGCCGCTCGGCGTGCTGCGCGCCGGCTATGCGGCCGAGGTGCCCCTGCTGGTCGGCACGACCGAGGACGAGCTCGGCTTCGCCGCCTTCCGCGGCACCATTCCTTGGCTCCTCGGCATGCATACGCGCGAAGCGATCGTTAAGTCGCTCGCGCTCGCCTATGGCGATACCCGCGCCGCCGCGATCTGGTCCGCCTACGAAATCGCCTATCCCGGCGAAAGCGAACAGAGTCTCGCCGGCCGCATTCGCAGCGACCGCTACTACCGCGTTCCCGCCATCCGCGCGGCGGAGATCGTCGCGCGCGAACGCCCGGGCACGGCCTGGATGTACCGCTTCGACGTGAAGGCGCCGTCCGAGATTGCCGGCAATGTCTCCACCCACGCGACCGATCTCGCCTTCTGGTTCGGCACGATGGCGGATTCGCCGCTGCAGCCTTTCATGTTCGGCCGTCCGCCGACGCCGGAGGAGGAGGTGCTCGCGAAAACGATGCGCGCCGATCTCGCCACCTTCGCCCGCGAGGGCGCCTGCCCGTGGCCGGCCTACGATGCGGAGACGCGCACCACCCGTATCTATGCGCCCGGCGAAACACTGGCGCGCAATCCCGCCGGCGCCGCCCGCGCGGCCTGGGATGGGCTCTTCTGAAAATCCTTCACGTGCCCGTCACGTCACACTTGCGCAAATGACGACATTCTTCTACTGTGATCACAGATACCAGTAACGGGGGTTGCGATGAGCGCAGGTAAGACACAAACGGCGGCGTCACCCAGGACGGAGGGCGTTGCAGCGCTTCTGCGGACCGCGCTCTGCTCCACGGCACTCGCCGCGGCGCTGATCCCCGCGGCGCTGGCACAGGAAACGCCGGCGCCGGCCCAGGCCGACGAGGAAGTCGTCGTCACCGCCGACAAGCGCAGCGAGAAAGCGCGCGACGTGCCCAGCTCCATCTCCGTGGTCACCGCCGGCACGATGCGCGACCGCGGCCTCGCCAGCATCGTCGATCTCACCAATGTCGTCGCTGGCCTCTCGGTCTCCTCGCGCGGCGCGACGGGCTATAACCAGATCATCCTGCGCGGCGTCACCTCGGGCGGGTCGCAGACCAGCCCGACCGTCGCGATCTATGTGGATGACGTTCCCTTCGGCACGTCTAGCCCCAGCGGCAGCTCCACCCTCCAGCCCGATCTCGACCCCGCCGACATTGCGCGCGTCGAAGTCCTGCGCGGCCCTCAGGGCACGCTCTACGGCGCCAGCACGCTTGGCGGCCTCATCAAATACGTGACGGCCGCGCCGGACAGTGAGGAATTCAGCGCCCGCGTCAACGGCGGCTATCGCAATGTCGACGGCCAAGGCGGCGGCGACGGCCGCATCGCGGTCAACGCCCCGATCGTGAAGGACAAGGTGGGCCTCCGCATTTCCGGCTTCTACCGCTACGACCCCGGCTTCATCGACGTGCCCGCGCGCGGCCTCACCGATACGAATAGCGGTCACGCCAGCGGCGGCCGCGCCTCGCTCGGCATCCGCCTCACCGACAAGGTCGATCTCCGCCTCAACGCCTTCACGCAAAAGTCGCATGTCAACGCGACCGGCTCCGTCGACCTCAATCCGGACACGCTTGTTCCGATCTATGGCGATCTGAAGAACGGCCGCAAAACCGGCGACTTCTTCGACAACAATTACACGCTCTATTCCGGCACGCTCACCTGGGACCTCGGCCCCGTAAACCTCGTCTCCGCGACGGGCTATGGCCGCATCCGCTCGGACCTGCTGCTCGATATCACGCCGGCCTACGGCTTCATCACCCAGCTCTACTCGGGCGGCCTGCTTCCGGCCGGCAACATCTTCGGTCCGCAGAACTTCAAGTCCAGCAAGTTCACCCAGGAAATCCGCTTCGACTCCAATTCCAGCGGTCCGTTCACCTGGCGCCTCGGCGGCTTCTATACGAAGGAAGACATCGACATCGTCACCTCGGTGCTGGGCTACAACCCCACGACCGGCGCGCTCTTCCCGTCGCTCTTCGGCCCGCTCTCCACCGCCGTCTCGGCGGCGTCCTACAAGGAATATGCGGTCTTCGGCGACGTGCGCTACGCGATCACCGACGACCTCGAACTCTCGGCGGGCCTGCGCTGGGCGAAGAACGAGCAGGCTTCGACCACCTCGGCCGTCGGCCTGTTGATCAGCGGCTCGGCGCCGACCACGCCCGTCGTGACCGGCGGCACGTCAGAGGAAAGCGTCGTCACCTACTCCGCCTCGCTGAAATGGTCGTTCTCCGACGACGCGATGGCCTATGCCCGCGTCGCGCGCGGCTACCGCCCCGGCGGTCCGCTCAACCTGACGCCCAGCCAGCTCGCGGCCAGTGTGCCCACCAGCTACGATTCCGACAGCGTGACGAACTACGAGATCGGCCTGAAGGGCCTCTGGCTCGACGGCAAGCTCTCGGCGGAAGCGGCGCTCTTCTACATCGATTGGGAAAGCATCCAGCTCCCGACGCTGATCGCCGGCTTCAATGTCCTTTCCAATGGCGGCGGCGCGGTCAGCAAGGGCGTCGAGCTCAACCTCGTCTACTCGCCCGACGAACACTGGCGCTTCGGCTTCCGCGGCTCCTATACCGACGCCTATCTCACCGAGAACGCTGTCGTCGCCGGCTATGCGAAGGACGATCGCCTGCCGGCCGTGCCGCAATGGGATCTCGGCGGCGACGTCGAATACACCGCCAATCTCGGCGGCGATCTCAGCGGCACGCTGGGCGCGAGCTTCAAGTACAACTCCGATCGCGCCACCGGCCAGTCGCAGAACGCGCTCAATCCGCTGCGCATCCTGCCGAGCTTCACGACCTTCGATCTCTATGCCCGGCTCGACTGGGATGCCTATTCGCTCTCGGCCTATGTCCGCAATGTCGGCGATGCGCGCGGCTACTACAACGGCTCGACCTTGCGCGCGCTGGCGGGCCAGGCCGTGCCCTACACCGCGATCCCCGTGCAGCCGCAGACCTTCGGCATCACGCTGAGCGCCGACTTCTAGCGCGAGCCTTTGGGATTGCCGCGCAACCTATAATCGTCATGGCCGGGCTTGACCCGGCCATCCAGCGCCACCGCCGCAATCGTTCTGGATGGCCGCCTCAAGGGCGGCCATGACGTGATGGTGGACTTCGGAAACCGCGCTCTCTACGCGCCCGGCCGGCACAGCGAGGTCAGGATCTCCAGCGCTCTCACGCCGTCCTCCGCCGGCGTCGAGGGCGCGCGGTCGTTCAGGATATCCTCGGCAAACGCATCGATCTGCGCCGCGAAATGAAATGGGGCAGGGCACCCGTCCAGCGCGATCTGCTGCGTGCCGCCGGCCGCCGTCAGGAACAACTGGTTCGCATAATGGAAAATGCGCAGCGCGCCCTTGGTCCCGTGGACATGGATCGAGCCGGGATGCGCGCTCCACGCGCCGCCCGGCCGGAACCCGCCCGCATCCCACGACGCGCCCCAACTGAAGATCCCTTCGCCCGGCAGCGTCGTCGCGAACGTGCCCTCTTCATAGACGAAACTGGCGAGCGTTCCGCTCGCTGTCGTCAGCGTCAGATATTCTGGCCGCACCGCCTCGCCGGAAACATTGCAGCGCCCCTCGGCTTTCGCGATCGGACTGCCGGTCAACCACGGCACGATATCGATGAGGTGGATGCCGTGATCGGCCATCCCCATGGGGCTGCCGCCCGGCCCGCCCACGGGATAATGCGCCGCCGGCAACACGACGCGCGCGTCCGGCCCCGATCCGCCGACCTCATGCTCGCGGATGACCAGCACCTCGCCGATGGTCCCGTCCAGGATCATCGCCTGCGCCCGCTTCAGCGCCGGCAGATGGCGATAGGATGCGCCATAGAACAGCTTCACGCCCGCCGCTGCACACGCTGCCCGCATCGCCTCGGCCTCACCGACGCTCGCCGCCAGCGGCTTCTCGCACAACACATGCACGCCCGCTTTCGTCGCGAGGGCGGTCAGCGGCGCATGCACCGCGGGCGGGGTCAGCACGCAGGCGATATCTAGCCGCTGCTCCGCCAGCATCGCGCCCGCGTCGCTGTATCGTGCAATCGGACCGGGAATGCCCGACATGCGCACTGCGGACGTGTCGGCCACCGCCACCACCTCCACCAGCCGCGCCTCGGCATAGGCCTCAAGATGCAGCCGCCCGACGCTGCCAAGCCCGATCAGCCCGACCCGCAACCGCTTTCCGCTCCGCCCCTGCATACGCCACTCATGTGATATGTGATCACAGTTATTCTAGCGGCACAGTTCGGCTTTGGGGAAGCGGGAAGTTCGCGGGTCTGGAAAATTCAGCGCGCGCGCTTGGCGCGGGCGGCCGTGCGGGTGGAATCCAGCTGCGCCTCGGCCGCCGTCTCCATCTGCTTGATCAGCGTGGCGCGGGCCTCGCCCAGATCCATCGCGATCGCCGTGCGCGCTGCCTCGCCGTCGCGGCGAACCAGTGCCTTGATTGCGGACTGGTGGTGGTCGAACGCGGCCAGCTGGGTGTTCAGCATCGGCCCGATCTGCAGCCACAGCGATTTGATCGCTTCCAGCAGCTGCGGCATGTTCGCGAGGCCGTAGACCTTGAAATGGAAGCGCCAGTTATTGTCGACATATTTGCGCACATTGTCGGCGCGCGTCGCCGCTTCCATCGCTTCTTCATAGCCGCGCAGCTCGGCGATATCCTCATCCGTCACGAAGCGCGCGGCTTCGGAGGCGGCGAGGCCCTCCAGCGCGATGCGGATCTTGTAGATTTCCTCGATCTGCTCGCGCGTCAGTTGCGGCACCACGATAGCGCGGTTCGGCCGCGCCTCCAGCGCCCGCTCGGTAATCAGCCGCCGCACCGCGTCGCGCACCGGCATCGGGCTGGTGCCGAGCGCCCGGGCGAGGCTTCGATAGGAGAGGACGTGGCCGGGCCGCATAGCGCCCGACATGAGAGCATTTCGCAGTTCTTCATAGGCGCGCTCCTGCAACGTATCGTGTTCGAGCGTTACAAGTTTGATATCGGCTGCGCGCCTTGGCATGTGCGTTCCCTGGATGCGATCGGCCGCCGCATCACGGGTTCGTCTTATGATATCACAGATACGAGTGCAAACGCCGCCGTCTAGGTCTGCTGACAACGTACGAAATCACGCATTGGCGACCTGCGTCGCGCGCAGGTCGCCAAGTGAGCGTCCCGGACTAGCGCGGGGCCATCCGGATCGCGCCGTCGAGCCGGACATGCTCGCCGTTGAAATAGCCGTTGGTGATCATGGTATGCGCGAGATGGGCATATTCCTGCACCTGGCCGAGACGCTTGGGGAAAGGCACCTGCGCGCCCAGCGAGGCCTTCAGCGCTTCCGGCGCACGGCCGAGCATCGGCGTGTCGAAAATGCCGGGCAGGATCGTGTTCACGCGAATGCCGTCATTCGAAAGATCGCGCGCCGCGACCAGCGTCAGGCCGACAATGCCGGCCTTGGCGGAGGCATAGGCGGCCTGGCCGATCTGGCCGTCCTTCGCCGCGACCGAGGCCGTGTTCACGATCGCGCCACGATCGCCGTCTTCCAGCGGATCGAGCGTCAGCATGCCGGCCGCCGAGGCGACGATGCAGCGGAACGTGCCGACGAGGTTCAGCTCCAGCGTCTTCTGGTAGTTCGAAATGTTGTAGCGCTTGATCTCGCCGGTCGCCTTGTCGCGGCTGACCGTCTTGGCCGGGCCGCCGAAGCCACCGCCGGCGCAGTTGACGAGAATGCGCTCCTGGCCGTGCGCGGCGCGCGCCTTGTCGAAGCCGGCATCGACGGCCTCGTCGGACATGACGTCCACCTTGCAGAAGATGCCGCCGATCTCCTTGGCGACGGCGGTGCCGCGCTCCTCGTTGAGGTCGAACAGCGCGACCTTCACGCCGAACGAGGCGAGCAGGCGCGCGGTCGCCTCGCCCATGCCGGACGCGCCGCCGGTGATGCAGGCCGAAATCGTGTTGTCGAGTTTCATGGTCGTTTCCTGGGTTTGGTTATTGTTGGCAGTGGAAGAAAAATTGCGAACGCCCGGCGTGCTGACCTTCAAGGGCGGCATACGAAGAGGCGCATCAAAAAAACGAACTGGGCCGGCATGCAGTGCGGCGCTGCGCGTTGCCGCACCCATCCGGCCAACTCTGGAGCATCAGGCGGAGACGCAGCCTCAACCGTCACTAGCGCAGCCGCGGGCCCATTGCCAAGCCGGACGGCAGGTGACCCAACGACACCCCCGTGCGCCCGCTTGAGCCTTCCAGTCTGCGTCTGATACCACCCGTTCTCATGGACATTGACGACTTCGTTCTCTCGCTCTCCTGCCCGGGACGCCCGGGCATTGTCGCCGCCGTCTCGACGCAACTGTTCGAGACCGGCTGCGACATTCTGGAGGCGCATCAGTTCGACGATGCCGAGACGGGGCGCTTCTTCATGCGCGTCCGCTTCTCGCTCGGCGAGGGCCGTTCATTCGACGCGGTTGCCGCCGCGCTCGGCGCGATTGCGGCGCGCTTCGCGTTCGAATGGCGCGTGCGCCGGCGAGGCGACCTGCAAAAGGTCCTGCTGCTCGCTTCAAAACAGGATCACTGCCTCGCCGACATTCTCTATCGCTGGCGCACCGGCGAGCTGGCGATGCAGCCGGTCGGGATCGTCTCCAATCATCCCCGCGAAGTGTACGCGCATCTCGATTTCGGCGGCATTCCCTTCCACTACCTGCCGGTCACGCCCGCCGCCAAACCGGCGCAGGAGGCCGAAATCCTCCGGCTGGTCGATGAGACCGGCGCCGATCTCGTCGTTCTCGCCCGCTACATGCAGGTCCTGTCGAACCAGCTTGCCGCGGCGATCAGCGGCCGCTGCATCAACATCCATCATTCCTTCCTGCCGGGCTTCAAGGGCGCCAAGCCCTACCACCAGGCGCATGCCCGCGGCGTGAAGCTGATCGGGGCGACGGCGCACTATGTCACCGCCGATCTCGATGAAGGCCCGATCATCGAACAGGATGTCGAGCGCATCTCGCATCACGACACGCCCGAGACTTTGGTGCGCAAGGGCCGCGACATCGAGCGGCGCGTGCTCGCGCGTGCGATAGCCTGGCACCTCGACTCGCGCGTGCTGATCGACGGCGCGAAGACCGTGGTGTTCCGCGACTAGCGCCGGCCCCCCTGCCGGCGCCCTAGAATCGCACGCCCAGCGTTACCCGGGCGCCGTGATCGCTCGTCGCCGCACCGACGAGGCCGGTATAGCCGAGCGACAGATCGATGCCGTCGTTGATCCGCATCGTGGCGTCGAGCCGCGCGGTGATCGCGAAGTCGTCGAGCTGGATGCCCTCGATCCCAAACGCCTGCGACGGCGCCGCCGCCAGCGCGATCGCTGCGTTGGGACCGCGGTCGCCCAGCTGCACCCGTCCGCCGAACGTGCCGGAGAGGTGCACGTCGCCGAGATCGGCTGCAGCGTTGAGGCCGATCGTCGCCGTCGTCGTCGTGTAGGACTGCTCGCCGATCGAGAGCGCCGCGACCCCGCCGACTTCGCGGAGCCCGTCGAGCTCGAACGAGCCGACATGCGCGTTGACGAACGGCCTCAGGATCCAGTCGCCCGAAGGGATCTCGTAGGAGACCTCGACGAAGCCCTGATAGGCCTCGCCTTCGCTCATCCCGCGCGCGACTTCGCCGAAGCCGGTGAACGCGATGGTTCGTGTGGCGGAGAGGTCGATATTGGCGAACGACGCGCCGAACGCGGCGTTGATCCGCCCCGCCGTGACGCCGCCATAGACGCCGCCGCCGGTCGCCTCCACCTCGGCGGTTGAGCCGAGGCCGGCGATCTCGATCCGGGTCTTCAGATACTGGCCGAACACGCCGACGCGCCAGCTGCCGCCCCCATCGGCATTGCCGTAATCGATGCCGGTGACATAGCCCTCGCGGCGCATGTCGAAGGCCGAGGCATTGCCGTCGCCCTCCGTGTCGCCCCACGATCCCACCATCTGGCCCCAGACAGCGCCACCGACGGCGTGCTCCGGTTCGGCCCGTGCGGTCGCAGCCATGTCGGACAGGCGGCTCAGCACCGCCTCGCGCACCAGCCGGTCCTGCTCGATCCCGGCATTCGCCGCGGTCGCATAGGCTTCGCCCGACAGCTGGTCGAGCGCGGCGGGCAGCTGCGCCGGCGCCAGCAGATAGAGCGCGAGGAGCGGCGTCGGATTGAAGCCGCCATTCAGCACCGCGCCGTCGATCCGGCTCACCACCGAGGTCTGGTTGGGCGTCAGCGGCGTCGTGCCGACGATCGCGGAGACGATATTGGGCGCCATCCGCACCATCGCCTGTGTCGCGGTATAGACGAGTTCCGGCCGGTACATGGCGCCGAAGCTCGCAAGGCCATTGATGCCCGAGAAGGTGCCCGTCAGCCCGCCGCTCGCCTGCACGATGACGATATTCGTGTTGAACGCGTAGAGACCGCCGAGATTGGCGAACGTGATGGCGCCGCCGATCTGGGCCGTGCCGTTGCCGACCAGCGCATCTGCGCCGCCGCCCGCGCCGCCCTGCAACTGGGTCAGCAGGCTGCTGCCCGCCAGCAGCTGGATGTTGCCGTTGACGCCCAGCCCGCCGAGCGCGTTGCCGCCCGCGCTCACCACCGCGCCGCTCTGCGCGACGAGGCCGCCGACCGTGCCGGTGCCCGACAACGTCGTGCCGCTCAGCAGCGTCACCGAGGAGCTGTTGAGGTTCCCGGTCACGCGCAGCTCGCCGGCGCGGACCGTCGTGGCGCCGCGCAGGCCCGAATTGTCGCCGGTGAGCTCCAGCAGCCCCGCGCCGCTCTTGTCCAGCGTCCCGGTGCCGAAGAGGCGTCCGGCGAACACGCCGTTGGCCGCCTGCGCGAACTCGAGCGCCGCATTGTCCTCGATCAGCCCCTGCAGCGAGGCGGTCGAGCCGACCAGGCGTCCGGCGCTGATCAGCGTGCCGCCGCTATAGGTGTTGGCGCCGGTCAGCGTCGTCGTGCCCGTCCCGGCCTGGACGAAGATGCCGGTGCCGCTGATCAGGTTCGCCAGCGTGACCGCATCGCTGCGGTTGATCGCGATCGCGCCGTTGTTGACGATCGCGCCCAGGATCGACCCTGTCGTGCCGCCATTGCCGACCTGCAGCGTCCCGGCCGCGATGGTGGTGCCGCCGGCATAGGTGTTGTCGCCCGTGAGAACGAGACGTCCGGTGCCCACCTTGGTCAGCGCGCCCGCGCCTGAGATAACGCCCGCGAACAGCGAGTCGACGCCGTTGGTCCCGGTCGTCAGGCGCGCGCTGCCAAGGCTCGCCGTGCCCGCGCCGCTCAGCACGCCGATGCTGGTGTCGAAGCCGGCGAGGGCGAGGCTGCCGCCCGCCGCCTGCTGGAAAGTGGCGATGCCGGTGGTGAGTCCGGTCAGCGTGATGCCGCCCGCATTGATCACGTCGCCGGTGAGAATGCCCGCGATCCGCGCCGTGCCGGTATTGCTGAGACCGCCCGACAGCGTGCCGGTCGAGGTGAAGGTGCCGCTATTGAACACGGCACCGCCGATGACGCCGTTGTTTACCGCGGCCGCGCCCGCATTGTTGGCGAGCTGGCCGAGGATCGTGCCGTTGTTGATCAGCGTCGCGGCGTTGACGACATCGCCCGCGATCACGGCGGGGCTCAGGGCGTGAGGCGCGGCCTGTACCGTGTCCACGACCGCTTCCGGAACCGCCGCCGCCGGGGCTGCTTCCGCGGACCCGAGCGCCACGATCGCCGGACTCCGGCTCCGCTCGGCCGCCGCCAGACGGCCGGCCGGCGCGTCCGCCGCGGCGGGCGCGGCCAGGGCGATGGTGGGGGCGGCGAGCGAGGTTTGCCCGTCACCGATCACCAGCGTGCCCGCGTTCACAAAGGTGGTGCCCGTATACGCGTTGATGGCCGTCAGGATCAGCGTCCCGGTACCGGTCTTGGTCAGGCTGCCCGTACCGCTGATGACGCCCGCGAAGGTCGACGAGCTGTTGTCGAAGCCGGCCGCGATCATGCCGCTGCCGAGCTGGACTGTGCCCGCGCCTTCAAGGCTGCCGAGGCCCGCACTGAAGCCGGCGAGGTTGAAGCTGCCGCCGGCTGCCTGGGTAAGGCGTCCGATGACCGACAGATTGCCGGTCAGCGTCGCCGCGCCGGTATTGGCGAGATTGCCGCCGATGCCGTTCGCGAGCTGCGCCGTGCCGTTATTGGTCACGTTCCCGGCGATGATGCCGGAGGCGGCCAGCGTCGCATTATTCACGACATCGCCGGCGGCCTGGCTGGTCGCCGTCAGCACCAGCGTGCCGCCGCTCACCGTCGTCACGCCGGTATAGCCGAGGGCGCCGGACAGCGTCAGCGTGCCCGTGCCGGTCTTGGTCAGGCTGCCGATCGCGCCCCGCTCCTGGTTGAAGGCGCCCGAGAACAGCGTCGAACTATTGTCGCCACCGGCCGTCAGCCCGATCGCCGGCGACATATCGCCGGTCATCAGGACCTCGCCGCTGCCGGCAAGCGATCCGATCGTTTCGGTGTCGAAGACCTGCAGCACGGCGCCGGTATTGACGACGACCGCGCCGGTATCCGCGATCGCCTGGCCGCCGACGAGTTGCAGGAAGCCGGCAGTGACGATCGTCGGCCCCGTATAGGTATTCACGCCGCGCAGGGTGGTGATGTAGCCATCCACGGTCAGCGAGGTGAGGTTCGAGAGCGCGTTCCGGAACACGGTCACACCCGCACCGCCCACGACCAAAGCGTGGCCGTTGCCGTTGAGAGTGCCGGCCACGGCCAGCCGGCCGTTGCGATCGTCGCTGTTGATCCGGACGTCCGACCCGAGGGCGATGTTGCCCTCGAAGACGTTGATGCCCGACACCGAGCGCAGCGCACCGCCATTGGCGATGCCTGTGCCGCTCAGCGTCAGCGCCTCGGCCCCAATCGTAATGCCGCCCTGGAGCTCCAGCGCGGCGCCCGCTTGAACGATCGTGCCGCCCGTCGTCGCGCCGAGCGCCGTGGCGTTGCGGACATTGAGCACGCCGGCCGCGACCGTCGTCGTGCCCGCGTAGGTGCTCGCGCCCGAGAGGATCATCGTCCCAGTGCCGGTCTTGGTGAGACCGCTCGCGCCCGCGCCGGTAATGTTGCCGCCATAGGCGCTGTCGGAATTATCGCCGCCCATGGTCAGCACGGCGCCGGCCAGCCGCACGATGCCGCCCGTTCCGCTCAGCGAACCGATGACCGTGTCGAAGCCGGCAAGGTCGAAGGCCGCACCGGGCGACATGGTGAGGCGGCCAATGCCGGTCGTCGTGCCGCCGAGGGCGAAGATGCCGGCGAGGTTGTCGACCGTGCCGTTCAACTGGCCGCTGACCTGTGCCGTACCGCGATTGGTGAGGCCGCCCGAAACGACGGCGTCAAGGCTGAAGAAGTACCCATCGTTCACGACGCCGCCCGTCATCGTGCCGTAATTGGTGGCTGTGCCGCTGGACGTATTCGTCAGCAGCGCCGTGACGGTGCCGCCCGCGATGTTACCGAATGCGCCGCTATTGGCGATCGGTCCGGTCATGCTGCCGAAATTGGCTGCCGCCCCGCTGCTCGCAATTGTCAATGCGCCGCTCATCGTGCCGTCGTTCCGGAACGAAGCGTTGACGATGACGGGGCCGACGAACGAGCCGGTGCTGGCGATCTGCAGCGTGCCGCTATTGACCGTCGTCGTGCCGGTGAAAATGTTCGCGCCGGTCAACACGAGATTACCGGCGCCGGATTTCGTGAACGTGCCACTGCCCGAGATGACGCCGGAGAATGTGCCGGTGCCGTTGACCGTAAAGCTGCCGCTGGCAAGCTGAATCGCGCCCGCGCCGTTCAGGCTGGTCACGGACGCCCCGAACGCGCCGAGATTGAACACGCCGTCGCTCGTCTGCGTAAACGCGGTCAGGCCGAGCAGATTGCCGGCGAGGTTGACCGTCCCGCTGTTCGACAGGAAGCCGTTGAGCTGACCGCTCAGCGTCGCGCTGCCCGCGTTCTGGACCCCGACGCCGATTGATCCCGTCGAGGTGAGCGACGCACCGGACGCGTTGACCACGCCGCTTGCCAGCGTGCCGCTGTTCGTCGTCGTCGCGTTGTTAGTCAGCAAGCCGCTGACCGTGCCGGCATTGCTGAACGTGGCGTTGTTCAGCACCGCACCGGCCAGCCGTCCGCTGGACGTGAGCACGAGCGTACCGCCGCTGACCGTCGTGAGGCCCGTATTGGTGCTGACACCTGACAGCGTCAGCGTTCCGGCGCCGACCTTGGTCAGTCTGCCGGGGCCGCCGCTGCCGAAAACGCCTCCGTAGGTGCTGCTCGCACCGTTGGCGCCCACGGTCAGGGTCGCCGACCCGAGATTGACCGTACCCTCGGTTCCGCTCAACGAGTTGATCGCCACGTCGCCATTGGCGAGATAGAAAGTTCCTCCGGCCGCTGTGTTGACGTTGCCGATGCCTGTGACCGAACCGAAAACGGAAACCAGGCCCGCCTGAACGTCGACATCGCCGTTGAGCGGACCGGAAATTGTCGCCGAGCCGCGATTGATCAAGTTGCCGTTGATCGTGCCGTTGCTGTTGAACAGGCCGCTATTGTTGACGTCGCCATTCAGCGTGCCGCTATTGCTCGCCGCCGCGCCGACATTGTTGATGAGGCCGCCGGAGAGCGTGCCGAAATTGGCTGCGGTCGCGCCGGCATTGTTGGTAAGGCCGCCGCCGGCGAGGCCGTAATTCTCGAACAGCGCATTGTTGACGACAGCGCCCGCGAACGAGCCCGCGACGTTGATCGACAACAAACCGCCATCGACGGTCGCCGTCCCCGTGAACGAGCTGGCGCCGCCGAGCGACAACGTGCCCGCGCCACTCTTGGTCAGCGATCCCGCGCCGGTGAAGCCACCCGAGAAAGAACTGTTGCCGCCGCCGGTGACGCCGAAGCTGCCGCCGTTCAGTGCGATCGTGCCGTCGCCGTTGAGGCTGTCGACCGCTGTCGCATACGTCCCGACATTGAACGCGCCGCCCAGCTGCGTGAAGGCGGTAATGCCGGTCAGATTGCCCGCCAGCGTGACCGTGCCGCTATTCGACAGGAAGCCATTGAGCTGCCCGCTCAGCGTCGCGCTGCCCGCGTTCTGCAGCCCGATCGCGATCACGCCGGACGAGGTGAATGTCCCGCCGCTGGCGTTGCCCACGCCGCCGGCCAGCGTACCGGTATTGCTGGCGGTCGCGTTGTTGAACAGCTGGCCGTTGACCATGCCGGCATTGGTGAAGGTCGCATTGTTGAGCACGATCCCGGCCAGCCCGCCGCCCGCCGCGATCGAGAGCGTACCGCCGCTCACCGTGGTCAGGCCGGTATAGGTGTTCGCCCCGGTCAGCGTCAGCGTGCCGCCGCCAACCTTGGTGATGCTGCCGGTATTGCTGATGACGCCGCCATAGGCGCTGCTGGCGCCGTTGCCGCCGACGGTCAGCGTCGCGGCGCCGAGATCGATCGAGCCGCCGGTGCCGCTGAGCGAATTGGCCGCCGTGGCAAAGCCGTTGACGTTGAACGTGCCGCCCGCCGCCGTGCCGACATCGTTGATGCCCGTCGTCGTGCCGCTCAGCGTCACCGTTCCCGCAAGGACGTTCACGTTGCCGTTCAGCGCACCGCTGATCGTCGCGCTGCCGCTGTTCGTCAGATTGCCGGTCAGTGTCCCGGTGCTGACGAACGTGCCGTTATTGGTGACGCCGCCGGCCAGGGTGCCGGTATTGGTCGCGGACGCGCCCGCGTTGTTCGTGAGCCCGCCGCTCGACGTCCCCTGGTTCTGGAAGGTGGCATTGTTGACCACCGCGCCCGCGAACGCGCCGGTCGTGCCGATCGCCAGCGTCCCGGCATTGACTGTCGCCGTGCCCGTGAAGTCGCTCGACCCGGTCAGCGACAGCGTGCCCGCGCCGTCCTTGGTTAGCGACCCGATGCCGCTGAACGCGCCGGAGAAGACGCTGGCGCCGCCGCCCGTCACGCCGAAGCTGCCGCCGCCGAGCGTGATCGTGCCGGCGCCGTTCAGGCTATCGACCGAGGTCGAGTAGACGCCGACATTGAAGAAGGCGCCGCTCGTCTGGCTAAACGCGGTAACCCCGGTCAGGTCGCCGCCGAGATTGATCGTTCCGCTGTTCGAGATGAACCCGTTGACCTGACCGCTCAGCAACGCGCTTCCGGCATTCTGCAAGCCGACCGCGATCGTGCCGTTCGAGGTCAAGGACCCGCCGACGGCATTGATGACACCCGCCGCCAGCGTGCCGGTATTGTTCGCGCTGCCGCTATTGGTCAGCAGGCCGCCCACCGTGCCGTTATTGTTGAACGTCGCATTGTTGGTCACCGCGCCGGCCAGCGATCCGCCGAGGCCGACCTCAAGCGTCCCGCCGCTGACCGTCGTCAGGCCCGTATAGGTGTTGACGCCGCTCAGCGTCTGCGTGCCCGTGCCGACCTTCGTCAGCGAGCCGCTGCCGGAAATAACGCCGAAGAAGTTCCAGTCGCTCACATCGCCGACCGTCAGCGCCGCGCCGCCGGTGACGATCGACCCGTCACCGTTGAGCCCGCCGATCGTCGTGGCGAAGCCCGCGAGATCCAGCGTCGATCCCGTCGCGCCCTGGTAGGAGGTGACGCCTATGAGCACGCCGGTCAGCGTCGCCGTCGCGGTGTTCTGGAGATTGCCGAGGATTCCGTTCAGCTGACCCTGCAGCAGGGCCGTGCCGAAATTGCTCAGCGATCCCTGAATGGTTCCGGTGCTGGTGAAGCTCGCGAAATTCGAGACGGAGCCATTGATCGTGCCGGCATTCGTCGCGGTGCCGCTGATATTGCTGAGCCCGCCCATCAAGGCGTTGTTGGTGAACGTGCCGAAATTCTGGTTCGTGCCGCTCAGCTGCCCGTCATTGGTGAAGGTGCCGAAATTCTGGAACGAGTCGTTCGCCGTGATCGTCCCGGTGGTGTTGGTCAGCGTCGCGAAGTTCTGGATGATATCGGCGGTGAGCGTACCGCCGGCGCCGACGTCCATCGTGCCGCTATCGATCGCGAAGGTCGTATAGGCATTGGGATCGCCGTCGCTCAGGTTGATCGAGCCGGTCAGCGTGAAGGTACCGTTGCCGTTCTTGCGGGCGTTGCCATTGCCGGTCATCGTGCCGCTGAAGACCGTCGAGGTGCTGTCGGTGCCGAAGCGCAGCTCACTGCCGCCGCCGCCCAGCGTCACTGCGCCCGCGCCGGCAAACGATCCGATCTGCGCGTCGAAGCCGTTGAGCGCGAACGTCGCGCCGGCCGCGACCGTGACCCCGGACGCGCTGGAGATCGCATTGTCGATCCCCATCTGCAGCGTGCCGCCCATGATCTCGGTCGCACCGGAATAGGCATTCACCGCCGACAGGATCAGCGTACCGGCGCCGGTCTTGGTCACCCCCGCCGTGCCGTAGATCCCGACGCCGATATTGGCCGAGATGCCGCTGCTGACATCGACGACCGAGAATCCGCCCGTCGTCATCAGCTTGGCGTTGTTGCCTGGGGCCAGCGTGTAGCCGTTCGTCTGGAAGCGCAGTTCCTGAAAGGCCTGCTCGCCTTCCACGGTGACCGTGCCGCCGACCGCGCCGGCGAACACACCGACCTGAATCCGCCAGACATCGTTGATCGCGTAGCCCGTGGGCGCCGTCCAGTTGGTGGAGGTACCGGTCCAGGTGCCCGCACCGCCATCGCCGGTGGCGGCATTGCTGGCGCCCGTCGTGTCGGCGCCGTCCCAGTACTGCACGACCTGCGCGCCGCCGTTGAGCAGCAGGTTCACCTGGTGGTCGATATTCGTCAGGACGCTCGCCGTGAGGCCCGACCCTGCGATCGACCCGATCGCGAGGCCGTTATCCTGCAGGGTGCCATAGTTGAACAGGCGGTAGTAACCGGGGCCATAATTCGGGCCCCAGGCGATGGTGTTCAGCGTGCCGTCGAGCGTCAGAAGGCCGCCGACATTGATGAGGTCGTTGTTCGCTCCGCCGACTGCACTCGGCTCGTTCAGTTCGAAATTGAGGATCGTGCCGCTGCCGAGATTGAGATTGCCTGCGATGGTCAGCGTGCCCGGGCTGTTGCCCACATTGAGCGCGCCGCCCCCGATCACGCCGACATCGATGCTGCCGTAGAACGTTCCGCTGCCGCCCAGCGTCGCGCTGGCGCCGCAGCCGCAGCCATAATCATCGACCAGCATCTGGGCGGTATTGCCGGCGACATCGCCCAAGGCGCCGTCGATCACCAGCTTGCCGCTCAGCAGGGCGACAATGCCGGTGAAATTGGTTGATGAGCCCGACAGCGTGATCGTCGTTGCGGGATCGGCCGTCTGGACGGAGATGAAGCCCGCGCCGCTGATCGTGCCGCCGAAGGTGTAGTCGGCGTCATTCAGGAATCCGAGCCCTTGGGTCATGGGGTCGGTCGCAGCCGGGTCGAAGGCGAGATTGCCGCTGCCGAGTGTCCCGTTGCCGCTCAGGACCACCAGAGCATTTTCACGGATCAGCGTATCGCGATAGCTGTTCGCGCCGGTGAGCATGAGCACGCCCTGCCCAGCGGAGCTGACGAAGTTGACATTGCCGCCGCTGATGACGCCGTTGAGCGTGAAAGGGCTGAACGTCGAGCCATTGGCATCGAGCGTCGCCGTGCCGGTGGCGGCGACCTCGATATTGTTCAGAAGTGAAATGCCGCAGCCGCAATCCATCAGCGTCGTGCCGTCGGCCAGCTTGATGAGGCCGTCGCCGGCGGCATCGTCGCTGCCGAGGCCGAGCGTGCCGGCCGCGACGTTCACGCCGCCGCTGCCGATGCCGGTGTCATACAGAAACAGCGTGCCGGACCCCGTCTTGGTCAGCTCGCCCAGGAAGCTGGTGCCGCCGAAAACGCCGACACTATAGACGTCCGTATCGATCGTGCCCCCGGCCAGACCGACATTGACGCTCGGCGCGGCAATGTCTTCCAGCGCCTGCAGCGTTCCGCCATCGAGGTCGATCGAGGTGGTATTGCCAAGTCCGGCCTGCGTCACGGCCAGCGTGCCGCCCAGGATCGAGGTCCCGGGCAAATAGGTGTTCGCACCGCTCAGTATCAGCGTGCCCGCCCCGGTCTTGGTGACGCTGCCGATCCCGCTGAACGAACCCGACCACTCCGTCGAAACGCCGGCGGCGACCTCGAACGTTCCAATGGCGTTCAGTGTGACGTCACGCGCGCTGGACAGGTCGCCCGTCAACTGCAGTGTGCTGCTGCCGCCGAAGGTCACAGCGCCCGCAGCATCACCCAGATTGGCGTCCGACGAAATCGACAGCACGCCGCTGTTGATGATCGTACCGCCGCTATAGGTGTTCGTCCCGCTGAGGGTCAGCGTGCCAGAGCCGTCTTTCGCCAGGCTGCCGCCGCCCTTGAGCACATTGCCAAGTGTGACGGCGCCCGGCGTGCCGGGGTTGAGACCGAGCGACCCAGAAAAGGCGATGTCGCCGATGATCGTTCCCGTAACGCCGCCACTGGAAAGAAACAGGACGTTTGAACCACCGCCAAAACTGATGGCGTCGGCGCGGGCGCCACTACCGGACAGCCCGCCGGAAATCGTGCCGTTGTTAGTGAGCGTAAGGCTTGAGCCGACGATGCCGACGCCGCCCGCACCGACAGACCCCGGACCGCGAGCAGGATGACCGCTGCCGTTGCTGCCGCCCGTGCCGCCGGTGATTGTTCCCGAATTGAGGAAGCTCGCCCCCGGCGCTGCGAAGAAAACGCCGACGCCGCCGCTACCGCCGCTGCCGCCCGCTGCGCCCAAGCTGTTACCACCGCTGCCGCCGGCGCCACCCGTGATCGTGGCGGCATTCGAGTGGCCGCCCCCGCCACCGGTGACGACCGCGCCATAGCCGCCCTCGCCGCCGCCGCCGCCGCCGCCATTGGCGTTAACGTTCGTCTGTGCGCCGCCGGCGCCGCCGGTGCCGCCTGTCAGGGTGAGGGTGTTAGTGAGCGTGCCTATGGCGATGGCGCTATAACCGCCGCCGCCGCCGCCGGCGCCGCCATTGCCGTTGCTATTGCCGCCCGCCCCACCGATTGGGCTGCCGGACGTTCCGCCCGCCCCGCCCGTCGAGCCCGAATTGCCGCCCGTACCGCCCTGACCACCGTTCGAGGCGCCGCTACCGGCGCCGCCGCCGCCGCCGCCGCCGCCGCTGTTGACGGAGATATCACCGGTGCCGCCCGCGCCGCCGTCTGGGCCGCTGCCGCCTGTGCCGCCGCTGGCGCCGGTAAACCCGTTTCCGCCCGTGCCGCCCGCCGCGGATGCAATGCCAGGAAGCGCAAGCAATGCCGCAAGGGCGATTCCGATCGCCGAGCTTTGCAGCAAACCGTGGCTCAGGCGCCGGTCGGCGCGGCGTCCGTTACGGATCGGGGCAGGGCGCTCCTGCGAGGTCGACAACTCGTTGCTCTGCGCCATGAAATCCCCCCGAAACCCGCCCGAAACGAATCCGCTTCGGTGGCATCGTCCCTATCAGTTTTGTTCGTTGGCGAACAATCCGCACTAGTGTCGCGGAGGGAATGTGGCGCAATAAAGATCGCGCTTGGCTCAACCGGGGGTGAGCGTCTTCTCGAAGGGCAATTTGAGCAGAGTCTTCAGGTCGGCATTCACGTCGAACAGCGGCGTATAACCGGTCGTCCGGTAGAGGGCTGTGGCGGCCGCTTGGCGGAAGCCGGTCGTAAGATAGACCCGGCGATAGCCCTGCCGCGCCGCCTGTGCCTCGAGCTCGACGAGAATGGCCTGCGCCAGTCCCTGGCGGCGGAAATCGTCATGCACCCAGATGCGCTTGAACTCCGCCGTGCCGGTCTCCCGCCCATACGACTTGAAGGCCCCGCCGCCGATCGTCACGCCGTCGCGTTGCAGCAGCAGGAACGCGCCTTCGGGCGGCGTGAAGCGCGCGGCGGGATAGCGCGTCATCTCCAGCGCGGCGTCCTCGCCATATTCCGCACCGTAAAGGCGGATGTAATCCGCCGACAGCGCCTCGATCAGCGGCAGCGCGCGCGGATCGTCCATCACGGTGTAGATGAAGCGATCCGTCACCCCGCTTACTCCGCCGCCCTGGCGTGGACGGCGTAGCGGCTTTCGCGGAACGGCAAGCCCAGGTGATCGCGCAGTGTCGCGCCCGGCAGATCGCGGCTGTAGACCCCGCGCTCTTCCAGCACCGGCACGACATGGCGCACGAAATCGTCCAGCCCCTCGGCAATCACCGGGAAGCCCAGGATGAAGCCGTCGGCCGCATCCGCCTCGATCCATTTGATCAGCGAATCCGCGATGGCGTCGGCCGTGCCGATGAAATGCGAGCGCGGCGTCGTCACGTTCAGCGCCACTTCGCGCAGCGTCTGGTTTCGCTCCCGCGCGGTCTTCTTGATGCGGTCCGTCGTCGACCGGAAACTGTTCTCGCCGACGCTGCCCAGTTCGGGAAACGTCGCATCCAATTTGTATTGCGAGAAATCGTGGTGATCGAAGAAACGGCCGAGATAGGCGAGCGCCTCCTCGATCGAGACGAGATCGCGGATCGCCAGATACTTCTCCTCCGCCTCCTTCTCGGTCGCGCCGACGATGGGTGCGATACCCGGAAAGACCTTGAGATCGCTCGCCCGCCGCCCATGCGCCACGGCGCTCGCTTTCAGTTGCGCATACAGCGTCGCCGCATCGTCGATCCGCGGCGTGTTGGTGAAAACGCCGTCCGCGTGACGCCCGGCCAGAACGATGCCCGGCTCCGACGCGCCCGCCTGAAAGATCACCGGCTGTCCCTGCGCCGACCGTCCTGCGTTCAACGGTCCTTCCACAGAGAAGAACCGCCCCTGATGGTTCAGCCTGTGCATGCCCGCGGGATCGAAGAACGCGCCCGTCTGGCGATTGCGGATGAACGCATCGTCGTCCCACGAATCCCACAGGCCTTTGACGACATCCAGATACTCGGCCGCGATCTCGTAGCGCAGCCCATGTTCGGGATGATCCTTGCCGTAGTTCCGGCCCGAACCCTCCAGCGGAGAGGTCACGGCATTCCATCCGGCGCGGCCGCCGCTGATGAGATCGATCGAGGCCAGCTGCCGCGCGATCGTGAACGGCTCGCTGTACGAGGTCGAGATCGTCCCGACGACGCCGAGCTTTTTTGTCGCCACCGCGAGCGCCGAAAGAATGGTGATCGGCTCGAACCGATTGAGGAAGTGGGGCACCGACTTCTCGTTGATGAACAGTCCATCGGCGACGAAGGCGAACGCGATGCCGTTCTCCTCGGCCTTGCGCGCGGTGCGCGTGAAGAAGTCGAAATTGACGCTCGCATCGACGGGGCTGCTGGGATGCCGCCACGAATTCATGTGGGCGCCTGCGCCCTGCAGCATGATGCCGAAGATGATCTGGCGTTTCGTCACGACTGGCTCTCCTGCGCAAGCGCCCGCGCCCCGATGACATCCCTGGCCAACAATTCGATGGCGGCGAACCGTTCGGCCTCGCCTGCGACGGGCATATCGATCACGAACTCGCCGATCCCATGGCGGTCGTGCAGCCGGTCGAGTTCGCGTTTCACATGCGCCCCCGTGCCGGTGAGCACGCTCGGTTTGGTTTCCTCGATCCTGAACTCCGTCACGCCGGCCTGGCGCGCATACTCTGCGGCCTGCTCGGGCGTGCCGAGGTTGACGCTCTGTCCGCCCGGCAGATGCAGCTTGAAGACACGAAGCCCTGCCAGCCTCTCTTCCGCCTCGTGCTGCTGCGCCGCCACGAAGGCGGAGACGCAGAGAATAGGCGCGGCCGGGCTCAGCTTCGCATAGGCCGCGAAACTCCGGTCGATCAGATCGGCGTCGCCGTTGAACTGCCCCGCAAAGACAAAGCGCCAGCCCCGCTCGCCGGCCAGGATCGCGCTGTCGACGCTCGCGCCCAGCAGGAAGCGCTCGGGCGGCACGGTCGGCAGCGGCATGGCGATGGCGTCCGCCTGCGCCCGAATGAAATCGTCGACCGCGGCGACCTTCTCCGCGAAATCCAGCCGCCGCGCCGGATCGTTCTCCGCCTGCAGCGCCCGCGTCGACAGCGGGAAACCGCCGGGCGCCTTGCCGACGCCGAGATCGACCCGCCCCGGCGCGAGGCCCGCCAGCACGTTGAACGTCTCGGCGACCTTATAGGGGCTGTAATGCTGCAGCATCACGCCGCCCGCCCCGACGCGGATCCGCGACGTCCGCGCGAGAATGAAGGCGATCAGGATTTCAGGCGCCGAGCTCGCATGCGTCTTGAAGCCGTGATGCTCGGCCAGCCAGAACCGGTGAAACCCCAATTGTTCGGCGCGCTGCGCCAGCGCCGTGGTGCGCGCCAACGCTGCCGGCGCCGCTTCGCCGCGCTGGATCAGGCTCTTGTCGAGCAGGCTGAGGGCGTAGCTCATTGTTGTGGGTCATCCGCCATCGTTCGACGCGTATTTGGGCACGTAACCCCGCGATCGCACAAGTTGCCGCGGGCCTGCCGGGAATGATGGGACGATTAAGTCCCGGCGGGTTGCGGAACGCGAAAGCCGCTGCCGCGCTCTTGAGTGCGGCGCGAAATCGGCTCTAGTGCCGTGATCAGAACAAGGGCGGGCGGGGTCAAGGCCATCGTCCGCGACGACCAGGGAGATTCCGGTGAGCGACAAGATCGAGGCCGACTACATCATCGTGGGCGCGGGCAGCGCCGGCTGCGTCCTCGCCAATCGCCTGTCGGCGGACGGCAAGACCAAGGTGCTGCTGCTGGAGGCGGGCGGCGACGACCGGCCGCTGAAAGAGCCCTCGCAGTTCATGTCGAACATGATGATTCACATTCCCGTGGGCTATGCCCGGACGCTGAAAGACCCCAAGGTCAACTGGCTCTATCCGACCGAAGCCGATCCGGGCACCGGCGGGCGCGTCCACATGTGGCCGCGCGGCAAGGTGCTGGGCGGCTCGTCCTCGATCAACGGCCTGCTCTACATTCGCGGCCAGCACGCCGACTATGACGGCTGGCGCCAGCTCGGCTGCGAAGGCTGGAGCTGGGACGATGTCCATCCCTATTTCCGCCGCGCCGAACACCAGGAACGCGGCGAGGACGCCTGGCACGCCATCGGCGGCCCGCTCAACGTCTCCGACGCGACCGATCACCACCCGGTTTCCGACGCGGTGATCGACGCCTGCGAAGAGGCCGGCCTGCCGCGCAACCGCGATGTCAACGGCGAGAGCCAGGAGGGCGCCGGCTACTACCAGCTCACCGTCAAGAACGGCCGCCGCCATTCCGCCGCGGTCGCCTACCTCCACCCGGCCATGAAGCGTCCCAATCTGCGCGTCGAAACCCGCGCGCTGGCGAGCCGCGTTCTGCTCGATGGCAAGAAGGCCGTTGGCGTCGAATTCACCCAGAGGGGGAAGACCATCACCGCCCATGCCGCGCGCGAGGTCATCCTCGCCGGCGGCGCGGTGAACTCGCCCCAGTTGCTCGAACTTTCGGGCATCGGCGACGCCCAGCGCCTCGGCGCGCTCGGCATCGCGGTGGCCGCGGATGTGCCCGGCGTCGGCGAGAACCTCCAGGACCATTATGTCATCTCCGCCACCTGGCGGTTGCGTCCCGGGACCATCTCGGTCAACGAACTCAGCCGCGGGCGGCGCTTCATCGGCGAGACGCTGAAATACGCCTTCCGCCGCAAGGGACTGCTCACGTTGTCGGCGGCCCACATCGCGGCCTTCGTGAAGTCGCGGCCCGAGCTCGCCAGCCCCGACATCCAGTATCACATTCTGCCCGCGACGATGGACATGGAGCGCCTCGCCCGCGATGGCGAGATGCAGCTCGACAGCGCGCCCGGCCTCACCATCGCGCCCTGCCAGGTTCGCCCCGAAAGCCGCGGCTCGATCCACCTCAAATCGGCCGACCCGACGGTCTATCCGACCATCGTGCCGAACTATCTCAGCGATCCGCTCGATCGCGAAGTCGCTATCGCCTCGCTGAAATGGGCCCGCCGCATCGCCGGCCAGCCGGCGCTGCAGCGCTGGATCGAATCGGAGATCATGCCGGGCGCGCCGCTCCAGACCGACGACGAGCTGCTCGCCTATGCCCAGAACGCCGGCGGCACGATCTACCACCCCGTTGGCACGTGCCAGATGGGCCACGGCCCGCGCGCCGTCGTCGACCCGCAACTGCGCGTCCACGGCATCGAAGCGCTGCGCGTCGTCGATGCCTCGGTCATGCCCCGGCTCGTCTCGGGCAACACCAACGCCCCGACCATCATGATCGCCGAGAAAGCCGCCGACATGATCCTCGGCCGCGCGGCGCTGGCCCGCGTCGCCTAGGCTTTCGCTGCAACTGCGAAGGGCTTACTGAGGGTGCCGTCCCGCATGACGCGGGGCGGTGATGTGAACTGGGCGGGAACCTGCCGTGGCCGATACCCTCGACTTAAGGGCGCGCGACCTCAGGCGCATGCGCACGCTTGCGACCGGCCTGCTGGTGCTGATGGCCGTCATCTTCGTCGCGGCGAGCTATGGCATGCGCAGCTTGCCCTGGCTCGGCTGGGTCCGCGCCTTCGCCGAGGCCGGCATGGTCGGCGCCTGCGCGGACTGGTTCGCGGTCACCGCACTCTTCCGCCACCCACTCGGCCTGCCGATCCCGCACACCGGCATCATCCCGCGCAACAAGGAGCGGATCGGCGAGGCGCTGGGCAGTTTCATCGCGACGAACTTCCTCACCGCCGACGTCCTCGACGCCAAGCTGAAACAGCTCGAACTCGCGCGCTGGGGCGGCGAGTGGCTGGTGCAGCCCGGCGAGGCCGTCAAGCTCGCCCAGCGTATGACCGCGCTCATCCCCGACGCGCTCCTGCTCTTGCCCCCCAACGCCATCCGCGAAGCGATCGGCTCCGCCGCCATCGCCGCCGCCGGCGCGGTACCCGCCGCGCCCGCTGCCTCGCGCATCCTCGCTGCGGCGTGGAGCGACGGCCGCTCGCAGGTCGCGCTCGACTGGGCCCTGCAACGCCTCGCCAAGACGCTGGAGGAGCACGACGATGTCCTGAAGGGCCAGGTCACCGCGCGCTCGGCCCGCTGGATGCCGAAATTCCTCGACCGCCTCATCGCCGCGAAAATCACCGACGGCATCCAGGCGCTGCTCGCGGAGATGCAGGCCCCCGATCATCCCTGGCGGATGGAGCTGCATCAGGTCATCGAGAATTTCATCGCCCAGCTGCGCGACGATCCCGAACTCGCCGAGAAGGCCGAGGCGATCAAGCGCCAGCTCATCCAGGACCCCGCGCTCCACGACCACGCTCGTTCCATTTGGGACGATCTGGAGGCCCGCTTCCTCGCCGGCGACAGCGCCGCGCTCGCAACGCGTCTCGAGAAATTGCTGCTCGATCTCGGCGCCTGGCTGCAGGCGAACGATGCGACGCAGGGCCGCCTCAATGCCTGGGCGCGGACCGTCGTCGGCCGTCTCGTCGCCCCGCGCCGCCACGAGATCGGCCGCGTCGTCGCCCAGGTCGTCGCGGCCTGGGACAGCAAGTCCATCGTCGACAAGCTGGAACTCCAGGTCGGTCCCGACCTCCAATATATCCGCATCAACGGCACGCTGGTCGGCGGCCTGGTCGGTGTCATCATCTACGCCGCCAGCCACGCGTTAGGGCTTTAGTGAGTCCCCGGCCCGACAATCCGCGGACGCCCAAGGAGTCGTCCCGCACGCCCATGTCCGCCGCCCCGTTTTCCGAAACCGCGCTCTACAAGCCCGTGAAGGCGTTCCTCGAAAAGCAGGGCTTCGAGGTGAAGGGCGAGATCTGCGGCTGCGATGCCGTCGCCATCCGCGAGGGGCAGGCGCCCATCGTCGTCGTCGCCGAACTGAAGCTCGCCTTTTCGCTGGAACTGGTGCTGCAAGCGGTTGATCGCATGCGCGTCGCCGACGAGGTCTATCTCGCCGTCGTCGCGACCCGGCGGGGCAGAGATCGCGACAGCCGCGCCCACCGTCTCTGCAAGCTGCTTGGGGTCGGCCTGCTCGCCGTCAGCCCGCGCAGCGGCCATGTCGAGGTGCTCGCCGAGCCCGAACCCTACAAGCCGCGCCGCAACACCGCCGCGCGCAAGCGCCTCGTCCGCGAACATGCCCGCCGCATCGGCGACCCGTCATCCGGCGGCTCGACCCGCCAGCCCATCATGACCGCCTATCGCCAACGCGCGCTCGCCTGCGCCGAAGCGATGCGGCATCAGCCGATGAAACCGCGCGACATGAAGGAGCTCGCCGAGGACGCCGGCGCGATCCTCCTGCGCAACGTCTATGGCTGGTTCGAACGCGTCCGCCCCGGCCTCTACCAACTCACCCCCGACGGCGGCGCCGCGCTGGCAAGATGGGGCGCGCCGCCGGCGTAGCGAGCACCGCCCCAAGTGCACAAGTCCCCGTCATGGTGAGGTGCGTAGCGCGGCACGCGCGCAGCCTCGAACCACGCACGCTGATGCAGCCTGCGTCCTTCGAGGCCCGCTAACGCGGGCACCTCAGGATTACGAAAAGGGCAGGGCCTACCGGCTCGGATCGATCAAGAACTTCTCGCCCGTCGCGCGCTTGTTGTACTGCGCGATGATGTCGAGGCTCAGCGCCTCGGCCAGCGAGATCGTCTGCACATAGTGGCTGGCGAAGGTCGTCTTCAGCTCCGCCACCACGCGCTGGCGCAGCTTCTCGGTTTCCGCCGGTCCGATCTTCTGCAGGAACGGCGTCAGCAGGAAGCCGCTCAGCGCCCACGAGAAGCCGAACGAGCGCACCAGCTCTGTCGGGCTCGGGTCCAGGCCGCCATAGATGTACACCTGCTTGAAGGTCGTCGAGCCGTAGCGCGAATAGGCGCCCGCCGTGCGGTTCGCCGCCGCTTCCATGCAGGTCAGGATCTGCCCGGCGAGCTTGCCGCCGCCGATCGCATCGAAGGCGATGGTCGCGCCGGTCGCGGCCAGCGCTTCCGTCAGCTTCGCCATGAAGTCCGGCGCCGAGGAATCGACCACGTGGGTTGCGCCGATGTCGGTCAGGATCTTCGCCTGCGCCGCGCTGCGCACGATGTTGACGAGGCCGATCCCGTCCTTCAGGCAGATCTTCTGCAGCATCTGGCCGAGGTTCGACGCCGCCGCGGTGTGCACCAACGCCTTGTGGCCTTCGAGCCGCATCGTCTCGGTCATCGCGAGCGCGGTCAGCGGGTTGACGAAGCACGACGCGCCCTCCGCCGCCGTCGTACCCGCGGGCAGGACCAGCGCATCGCGCGCCTTGATCGTGCGGTATTGCGCATAGAGTGCGCCGCCCAGCAGCGCGACGGTCTTGCCGAGCAGCGCCTGCGCGGCCGGGTCGCTGCCCGCCTTCACGACGGTGCCCGCGCCTTCATTGCCGACCGGCATGGACTGGTCCACCCGCGCCGCCATCGCCCGCATGAACGAGGCCGGCATCGGCGCGGTCACGACGACATCGTCGCCGCTGCCCGCCGTCGTCGCCTTGCTCATGTCCGCCGGCCCGATCAGCAGGCCGAGATCGGACGGATTGATCGGCGAGGCTTCGACCTTCACCACGATTTCGTCCGCCGCGGGCGTACCCACCTCGACGCGCGCCAGCGAAAGCTGCAGCTCCCCACCGCTGGTCAGCAGCGAACGCAATTGAAGACCGGTCTCGGACATGGCGATTTCCCCTCGAATTTGTGGGGCGCACCCTAACCACGTGACTGTGTTGCCGCCAGCGCGCTCATGTGTGGCGGATTGCCCCTAATAGCCGCTGGCCACCGCACGATCGCCGTCATGGTGAGGCGCGCAGCGCGGCACGCGCGGAGCCTCGAACCACGCATACTGATGCAGCGTGCGTCCTTCGAGGCCCGCTGAAGCGGGCACCTCAGGATGACGGGCAGGGCGAGAGATTTTTGAAAACCCAAACCCGTCATGGCCGCCCTTGAGGCGGCCATCCAGTCAGGCGGCAGCAGTAGAAGCTGGATGGCCGTCCTCGGGCTCGACCCGACGACAAGCCCGGCCACGACGATGATGAGAAAATGTTTGTGAAATGCGCTCTACGCCGCCTTGCGCGCGGCGTGCGACCGTTCCGAAGGAAACACGATCGTCACCGTCGTGCCCTTGCCGACGATGCTGCGGATCTCCGCCTGGCCGCCATGCAGCTCCATCAGGCTGCGCACGATGGGCAGGCCAAGCCCGGTGCCGCGCTCGTTGGCGTCATAGCCGCTCGCGCTTTGGCCGAACGGCTCGAACACCCAGTCGAGGTCCTCGGGCGGGATCCCGCAGCCGGTGTCTTCGACATGCAGCGCCACGGCGCCATCGGCGCGCAGCTCGCTGTGCCAGGTCACCGTCCCGCCGGCTGGCGTGAACTTCACGGCGTTGGAGGCGAGGTTGATCGCAATCTGCCGCACCGCCAGCTCGTCGGCGCTCAGCACCAGGCCCGGCGCGACCGCGTTGACCAGCGTGACGCCGCCTTCTTCGGCCTTCAGCCGCAGCATGGTGATGGCGTCGTCGACGACATCGCGCGCCTCGACCGTGCCCTCGCGCAGCACGTAACGCCCGGCCTCGATCTTCGACAGATCCAGGATGTCGTTGATGAGCCGCAGCAGATGCGCGCCGCTGTCGTTGATGTGCTTCAGATACTCGACATAGATCGGCGCGCCGATCGGGCCCGAGGCCTCGCCCAGGATGACGTCGGAAAAGCCGATGACGGAATTCAGCGGCGTGCGCAGCTCGTGGCTCATCCGCGCCATGAACTGCGACTTGGCGTTGCTCGCTTGGCGCAGCTCGCCGACCAGGCGCTGCTGCTCGGCGAGCAGCCGCCGCTCGGACTGGCCGAGCTTCAGCATCGCCTCGACCGTCTCGCACATGCGCCAGCTGAGATCGACCAGCATCAGCGAGACGACCACGGCGAGCACGACCAGCAGGGCGTACAGCCCGGTCCATTCCGAGAGGCAAAGCCCGATGCCCACCATGAAATAGAGCATGCTCAACATCGCCGAGGGCATGTGCGCGGCCTGATGCGCGACCCGCACGGTGGCGCAGACCACCAGCACCAGCATCACGAACACGTTAGGCGCGAGATCGCCGGGGATCCAGACGACCCCGACCACCGCCATTGCCGCCACGACGAACACCGAGTGCGCCATGTAATAGGCGTTGGCGGCGCGATAGGTCGTTTCCGACTTTGCCCGTTCGGCGGCGCGCAGGAACAGGACATGCGCGATGACCGAACAGACCGTCCCGGCTACGGTGAAAATCAATACCTGGGTGAGGTCGTGCCAGATCGCGGCGATCGCGGCGATGGCGAACACCGTGCCGAGCGATGAGACGAGCGCGCTCTGCCCGGTCCGCATCACATGCATCAGCTGGCCGTAGCGCAGCGTCAAAAGGTTCGGATCCCTGGGATCGAACCAGTCAGCCCACCATGCAGCCAGGGTCTTTGCGCGCATCGTTCCGATGTCCTTGGACCCTCACCCTACGCGCAGTTTGGTTTAGAAAGCCCTTTCAGCGGCGGCGATGGGCGGCGTACATCCACCCCATGTCCATGCCCGGCACCTCCACCTCGCTCGGCCTCGCCGCTTGGCGCGGCCTCATCGGCCGCTGCCCGCGCTGTGGCGAAGGCAAGCTCTTTGCCGGCTACTTGAAACAGGTCGAAACCTGCGCGGTGTGCGGCGAGGACTGGGGCCATATCCGCGCCGATGACGGCCCGGCCTGGCTCACCATTCTCGTGGTCGGCCACATCGTCGTCGGCGCGGTGCTCTCGGTCGAGCCCTATGTCGACTGGCCGCAATGGCTCTCGACGACGCTCTGGGTCAGCCTCGCCCTTGTCCTCACGCTGCTGGGCCTCCCCCGCGCGAAAGGCGTCTTCATCGCCTTCATCTGGCACCACAAGATGCCGGGCTCGGAGCGCAATCCTTGATTTTGGACTAAATTCCTATAAACTCCCGCCCATGAACGTTGGACTGCGAGAGCCGGAGATGAGGCAAGGGATGATTGAACCGGCACCAAAACCGCTGTTTTGGAATGCCGATTTCAGCCCAAGTGGTTGACCGCATTGGCTTTCGCAATGGATTTAAAAAAGAAATTGCATCCTGTTCAATTCGGGAGCGGTCGACGCAGGCGACAAACGAAGATGCTTTTCCTCACTTGAGCGCAACAATATGTCGCCCACCGCGCCGAACTGAATCTATCCGGCATTTTCTTATAACGTTTACGTCCACGTAATCTTTCCCTTCCGGTCAACATCCCATACATAGCCCTGCAACCCCGCAGAGGGCGGTGGAGGAGACACGAACATGAGTGAAGCCTGGATCATCGACGCGGTTCGCACCCCCCGCGGCATCGGCAAGGTCGGCAAGGGCGCGCTGGCGGACCTGCACCCCCAGCTGCTAGGCGCGACGGTGCTGAAGGCGCTGCAGAAGCGCAACGACATCAAGACCGACGAAATCGATGACATCATCTGGGGCACCTCGTCCCAGCGCGGCAAGCAGGGCGGCGATCTCGGCCGCATGTCGGCCCTCTATGCCGGCTTCGATATCAAGGCCTCCGGCGTCACGCTCGACCGCTTCTGCGGTTCGGGCATCACCACCGTGAACTTCGCCACCGGCATGATCGCCTCGGGCCTCGAAGACCTCGTCATCGCCGGCGGCTGCGAGATGATGTCCTACACGGCCTCCTCGGCGAACCCGAATGCCGGCCCGATGCTGATGGACGCCGGCAATGAAGGCCTGCGCGCCATGCATCCCCAGTCGCACCAGGGCGTCTGCGGCGATGCGATCGCGACGCTGGAAGGCATTCCGCGCGAAGCCCTCGACCATCTCGCCTGGGTCAGCCAGCAGCGCGCCGACGCCGCGATCAAGGGCGGCCACTTCGACAAGTCGGTCGTTCCGGTCTATCGCCCCGACGGCACGCTCGCCCTCGACAAGGAAGAGTTCCCGCGTCCCCAGACGACGCTGGAAGGCCTCGCGGCTCTGAAGCCGTCCTTCGGCGCGCTCGCTGAAGTGCCGATCGACGAGAAAGGCACCACGCTCGCCGGCCTCATCCGCCAGGTCTATCCCGACCTCAAGATCACCCACGTCCACCACGCCGGCAATTCGTCGGGCGTCGTCGACGGCGCCGCCGCGCTGCTGCTCGCCTCGCCCACCTACGCCAAGAAGATGGGCTGGAAGCCGCGCGCCAAGGTCGTCGCCATCGCCAATGTCGGCGACAGCCCGACCCTGATGCTGAACGCGCCGGTTCCCGCCGCCCGCAAGGTGCTCGAGAAGGCCGGCCTCACCGTTGACGACATCGACCTGTGGGAAATCAACGAGGCGTTCTCGGTCGTCGCCGAGAAGTTCATCCGCGATCTCAACCTCGACCGCGACAAGGTCAACGTGAACGGCGGCGCGATGGCGCTCGGTCACCCGATCGGCGCGACCGGCTCGATCCTCATCGGCACCGCGCTCGACGAGCTGGAGCGCCGCGGCCTGAAGCGCGCGCTCATCACCATGTGCGCCGCCGGCGGCATGGCCCCCGCGATCATCATCGAGCGCATCTGATATAGAGTGCGCTTGCCGAAGCGGCCGCCGGGCAACCGGCGACCGTTTTCGTTTTAGATCGCTTTGCGCCGCTGCCGCGCCAGTTCGGCGAACAGCATGAGCAGCGCGATCGACATCAGGAAGCCCGCCAGCAGGAACGCTGCGCCGGGGAAATAAACCGGCGCATTGGCGTCGGTGAAGTAGGCGAGGGTCTGCGTCAGCGCCAGCGGGCCGAACACCGATCCCAGCGCCGTCATCGAGCCCATCACGCCTTGAAGCGCCCCTTGCTCCGTCGGCGAAACCCGCTGGCTGATCAGCCCGTTCAGCGTCGGGAACACCAGGCCCTGGAACGCCACGAAGGGCTGGATCGCGAACACCATCCAGGCATAGGGCATGAAGGCATAGGCAACGCAGCCGAGGATCGAGACCGTCATCCCCAGCTTGGCCGTGTTCGCCTCGCCTAGTTTCTTGATGATCGGTCCGGTCAGGAGGAACTGCACCAGCGCCATGAAGACGCCGGAGCCCATCAGCGACAGGCCGATCATCGACGACGACCAGCCGAACTTCGCCTCCGTGTAATACGCCCAGGTGCCGGGATAGACGTTGAAGGCCAGCGAGAAAGTGAAATAGGCGAGAATGATCCCCAGCACGCCGCCATAACGGCCGAGCGCCAGCAGCCCGCCGAGAGGATTGGCGCGTTTCCACGCCACCTTGCGGCGGCGTTCCGGCGGATGGGATTCCGGCAAAACGAAATAGCCGAACACGAGATTGGCCGCGCTCAAGACCGCCGCCAGCACGAACGGCGCACGCGGTCCCAACTCGCCGACCAGTCCGCCAAGCGCCGGACCGATGATGAAGCCAAGCCCGAACGCCGCGCCCAATCGCCCGAACATCTTCGAGCGCTGGTCAGGCGGCGTGATGTCGGCGGCATAGGCATTGGCTGGCGCATAGACCGCGCCCGCCACACCCGCGATCGCGCGGCCGATGAACAGCCACATCAGCGTCGGTGCCCAGGCCATCATCGTGTAGTCGACGGCGAAGGCCAGCAGCGACAGCAGGATGATCGGCCGCCGCCCGAACTGATCGCTGAGCGCGCCCATCAACGGCCCGAACAGGAACTGCAGCGCGGCATAGGTGAGGAACAGTATCCCGCCCGTCCGTGTCGCCTCGGCCAGCGTGATGTGGCCCACCTCGGTCAAGAGGCTCGGCAGCACCGGCATGATGAGACCGAAGCCGATGGAATCCAGCAGCCGCGTCAGAAAGATGAAGGTAAAGGCCTGCTTGGCCGCACGCGCTTCCATGTATCCCCGTTTCTTATTGGTCTTCTTATAGCCATGGCCGCGCCACGGGGATTGGACAAATGGAACCGCGGCTAGGAGAGGCCTTCGACCTCGCCCGCCGCGCTGAGGCGCATGCCGGCTGCGGCGGGCACGCGGGGGAGGCCCGGCATGGTCATGACCTCGCCGCAGATCGCCACCACGAACCCCGCCCCTGCCGCCAACCGCACCTCGCGGACGGGCAGCGTGAACCCCGTGGGCGCGCCAAGCAGGCTTTCATCCGACGAGAAGGAGTAGGGCGTCTTCGCCATGCAGACCGGCAGATGGCCGAAGCCGCTCGCCTGAAACCGCTCCAGCTCGCGCTTCGCCTTGGGCGCGAACGAGACGCCGGCCGCGCGATAGATGCGCGCCGCCACGGTTTCGATCTTCTCCTTCAGCGGCAGCTCGTCGGGATAGAGGACGTGAAAGCCCTCATGCGGCATCTCGTCGGTCTCGGCGAGCTGTACGACATGATGCGCCAGCGCCTCCGCGCCCTTGCCGCCCTCGGCCCAGTGACGGCAGAGGATCGCCTTCACGCCGAAGCGCTCCTCGCAGGTATGGGTCAGCAGCCCGTGCTCCGCGGCGGTGTCGGTGCCGAACGCGTTGATGGCGACCGCGACCTTCAGGCCGAAGCCGCGCAGGTTCTCGACATGACGGCCAAGATTGACGAGGCCGTTGCCCAGCGCTTCCAGGTTCTCGGTGCCGAGATCGTCCTTGGCCTGGCCGCCCTGCATCTTCAGCGCCCGCACGGTTGCCACGACCACGGCGGCGGCAGGCGCCAATCCGGCGCTGCGGCATTTGATGTTCAGGAACTTCTCCGCCCCCAGATCCGCACCGAACCCGGCCTCCGTCACCACGTAATCGCCAAGCCGCAGCGCCGCTTCGGTGGCGATCACCGAATTGCAGCCATGCGCGATATTGGCGAACGGCCCGCCATGGATGAGGGCAGGGGAGCCATCGATCGTCTGCACGAGATTGGGTCGCGCCGCGTCCTTCAGCAGCACGGCCATCGCGCCGGCGGCTTCCAGATCGCCCGCCGTCACCGCCGTCCCGGCCCGTGTCCGCGCGACGATGATCCGCGCCAGCCGCGCCTCCAGATCGGGCAGATCGCGCGCGAGGCAGAGGATCGCCATCACCTCCGACGCAACCGTGATGTCGAAGCCGGTCTCGCGCGGCAGGCCGTTGAAACCGTCGCCCAGGCTCGTTGCGATCTGGCGCAGCGCCCGGTCGTTCATGTCCAGCACGCGCCGCCAGGTCACGGTGCGCAGGTCGATGTCGAGCTGGTTGCCCCAGTAGATGTGATTGTCGACCAGCGCCGCCAGCAGGTTATGCGCCGAGGTGATGGCGTGGAAATCGCCGGTGAAATGGAGGTTGATCGCCTCCATCGGCAGGACCTGCGCATAGCCGCCGCCCGTTGCGCCGCCCTTGCGCCCGAAGACGGGACCGAGCGAGGGCTCGCGCAGCGCGATCACGGTGCGCTTGCCGATCCGGTTCAGCGCATCGCCAAGGCCGATCGTCGTGGTCGTCTTGCCTTCACCGGCCGGGGTCGGGTTGATCGCGGTGACCAGGATCAGCCGCCCGCGCGGCCGCTCTGCGATCGCCTTCAGGAAAGGCTGATCCAGCTTGGCGATATGCTTGCCATAGAGGTCGAGTGCCTCGGCGGGAATGCCGGCGACTTCAGCGACGGCCGCGATGGGTTTCAGCGTCGCGGCCTGTGCAATCTCAAGGTCGATGTTCATGACCCTGCCCTAACCCGGCGCACTTGGCAGCGCAATTCCGGTAGGCTGCGTGCTCGCCCGGCCCTCATCGAGCTGCGAGATGATCATGATCTTCTGCCAGATCTTGCGGCCGAGGTTCGAGGCGAGATCCTCGACATCATTGACCGCGCCCATGACCTGGTCGTCGTTGGTCTCGGCGGCGTAGAGCGCCGCCAGCTTGGCGGTCAGCGCCAGCATTTCCGCGCAGTATTCCAGATACCGCGCCAGCTCGAACTCCGTCATCCGCCGCTCGGGCGAGGATGCCGTCGGCTGACCCTTGCCGAGAATCGCGGTCGGGTCCTTGGTCAGCTGGTGCATGTCGATCACATGCGCGAACGACCTCAGGCGGTAGAGCGCGCTCAGCGTCCGGCTCCGCTTCCAGCGCTGCTCCAGCGTCAGCAGGAACCAGATCGCCGCGCCGGCCAGCAGCAACAGGTTCACCGTCGAATCGAGACCCTGCGCCAGGCTGGTCGCATCTGCCCGCCGTCCGATCTCGACCCAGTTGATCTCACTCAGCACGAGGCCCGTGCCGCCCAGCCACAGCGCGACGATGATCCCGGCCACGGCGCGCAGCCACAGGACCGGTCGTGCCAATTGCCGCACCGAGCGCGCGGTGTCCCGCCCCGTCGCGACGAGTTCGCCGCAGACGCCGACGAGACTGGCCGCCGGAAACCGCTCGCCGATCCGGGCCTGCAGCCGTTCCAGTGTCGCGACGATGCTCCCGGCATCCAGCCGATGCGACGAAATGGGGATGACGGGTCCACTCACATCATGATCCTTTGCCGCATCGGTGCGACACCGCCCTATATTGGCCATTCCGGCGGCGTCGCCTAGGTTCGATGGCATCAGGCGAGGGACAGTATGTTCGGTTTCAAGTTCATGACGACGCGGCCGACCGACCATGTCGTACTCTACAAGTCCGGCCGCAAGGCGCGCGAGGGGGCAGGGCTCGGCGGGCTTGTCTTCACGCCCACTGCCACGGCCGCCGCGGTGCCGATGGATTCGCGCGACGACATCTTCTCGGTCGAGACCATGACGGCGGACTACCAGACCGTGACGATCCAGGGCCTCATCACCTTCCGCATCGCCGATGCCGCGCTCGCCGTGATGCGCCAGGATTTCAGCATCGACCTCCGCACCGGCCGCCACACCGGCGAGCCGATGAAACAGATTGTCGAGCGCCTGCGCAGCATCGTCATGTCCGCCTGCCGCGACGCGCTCGGCCGCTCGACGCTGGACGTCGCGATCAACAAGTCCGAGGAGCTCTCCGCCGTCGCGATGCGCACCGTCGCCGCCGACGCGGGCTTGAAGGCCGATGGTATCGCGGTCGACCGTGTGCTGGTCCTGTCGGTCAAACCAGCGCCCGAGATCAAGAAGGCGCTGGAAGCGAAGCTCCGCGAATCGCTGCTGCGCGATGCCGACACCGCGCTCTTCGAACGCCGCCGCGCCGCCACCGCCGACGAACACGCCCTCAAGATGCGCGACGAAGCCGACCGGCAGGAACTCGCGGCGACCGAGATCGGCAATCAGCTGAACCTCGAAGCCGAGCGCAAGACGCTCGCCGTCGCCAAGGCGGAAACCGCGCTGACCGAAGCCAAGTCCGCCGCCGACACCAATCGCGAGCGCATTCGCCCCTTCGCGGAGATCGGCCCCAACGCCGTGATCGCCCAGGCGCTCTACGAACTCGGTATTCGCGGGGTAGTCCCGACGACGCTCACCCTCGGCGCCGACCTCGCTCAGCAGATCGCACAGGCCTCGAAGCAGGCGGGCTAGGTGCGTACCCGCATCGTCATCCTGCGCCGCCAGAGTCAGGCCGAAGCGATTGTCCGCCGTTACGGGACGGAGGGGCAGGCGAAATTCGCCATGGCGCAGTCGCGCGGCGGCACCGCCGCTTTCCAGCGCGCGCAGGCCTATGAGTCCGCCGAAACGCGCGCGCTGCGTCTGCTGCGCGAGGCCATTCCCGACGACATGAAAACGGTCGAGATCGACCGCACCCTTGTCGCGCAATTCCTGTTCGAGCCGTTCGATCTCGTGGTCGCGCTCGGTCAGGACGGGCTTGTCGCAAATGCTGGGAAGTATCTGAGCGGTCAGCCGCTCGCCGGCGTAAATCCCGATCCCGAGAATATCGACGGCGCGCTGTTGCCGTTCAGCATCGGCACGTTTCTGCAGGCTTTGCCCGAGGCCATTGCCGATCGCCGCCCGGCGCGCGAGGCGACGCTGGCCGAGGCCATCACCTCCGATCGCCAGGCGCTCTACGGTCTCAATGAAATCTTCGTCGGTGTGCCCACCCATCAGTCGGCCCGCTACCGCATTGCCTTCGGCAAGAAGGAAGAGGAGCAGTCTTCCTCCGGCCTCATCGTTTCGACCGGCACGGGCTCGTCGGGCTGGCTGAAATCGCTGCAGGGCGAGAAGGCCGCGTTCGATCCGGCCGAAGATCGCCTGCACTATGTCGTGCGCGAGGCCTGGCCGGGCCGCGGTTTCGGGACCACGCTGACCTCGGGCGACGTCACGGAACGCAAGCCGCTCGTCATCGAGTCGCGCGTGGAAGGCACGATCTTCGCCGACGGCATCGAAGCCGATGCGATCCGCTTCGATGCCGGCGTCACCGTCACCATCAAACCGGCGCATCGCAAGGTGCGCCTGATCCAATAGGGAGAAGTAAGGATGCGGTTTCCCCGTTCGGCTGCCGTGGCATTGGCGCTGGTCGTCGCGGCGTGCGGCGTCTCCAATCGCGACGTCATCGCGACCTACAAGCCGAAGATGGACGAGCTGCGCGTGAAGCTGGTCGCCGCCGCGCATAACCTGCCGACACTCGGCACGCTGCAGACCGCTGCTGTCGCGCCCGCCGATCCGCTGCCGGTCTATGACGGTCACAACCTGCCGGCCGCCAATACCGCCTTCCTACCGGTCGAACGCATCCACGAGGGCAGCGAGCCCGGCTACGATCTCATCGTCTCCTCGCATCTCGGCTACACGCTGGCTTGGACCGGCCCGAACAACCCGATGGCGGAAAGCGCGCTCGACGCGACGGGCACCGATCTTTCCACGCAGTTCGATGCCGCGCTGGCGACGACCTATGTCGTGCTCTACCGCACCGTTTCCTATCAAAAGCCGGTTGCGGCGGACGAGACGACCTTCGACGGCGGTACGCTGGATCTGGAAGCGGGGCTCTATCGCATCGATACCGGCGCGACGATCGCCACCTGCCGCATCCAGGCGACCTCCGCCGAAAAGGTCAGCTACTCGCACAAGGAAGGCGACGATCCGCGCGCGGCGCTGGAATCCTTCGCGGATTCGACGTTGCGCGACGACGCGCTCGCGAAGCTCTCCGCCTGTTTCAAGGAGACTGCGAAGGCGGAGTTCAAGCTCGATTGATCGCTGCACCCGCGAAGTGGGCGGGTTGCGGCGCGGCGAACGATAGCTAGGCTTGTTCCAAGGCGCGCCTGACGCCGTATCGGAAACGTCTGGAGACGCGTCATGAGCCTTCCGCGCCTGGCTATCGATGGACTGTGGTTTCGCGAACCTTCCGGCCGCCGGGTCTTGCTGCGCGGCGTCAATCTGGGCGGCGACACCAAGATCCCCGTGACGCCGGACCAACGCACGCATCTGCCCGCGGACTTCAGCGATCACCGCACCGTCAGCTTCGTTGGCCGCCCGTTTCCGCTGGATGAGGCCAACGTGCATTTCGCCCGGTTGCGCCATTGGGGTTTCAACTGCCTGCGCCTGCTGACGACCTGGGAAGCGGTCGAGCATGCCGGGCCCGGCGAATATGACACCGACTATCTCGACTATCTCGGGGAGATCACGCGCCTCGCCGGCGAGTACGGCCTCTATGTCTTCATCGACTTCCACCAGGACGCGTGGAGCCGGATGTCCGGCGGCGACGGTGCGCCGGGCTGGACGTTCGAGGCGGTGGGACTCGACTTCACCAAATTCAAGGAGTCCGGCGCCGCGCATGTGATGCAACACAAATACGACGCGGCGAAGGGCGGGCGGCAGGACGCCTATCCGCAGATGACGTGGTCGACCAACTACCGCATGCCCGGCAACGCGATCATGTGGACGCTGTTCTTTGCCGGCGACGCCTTTGCGCCCGATTTCCGGATCGAGGGCATGTCGGCGCAGGACTATCTGCAGTCGCGCTATCTGGGCGCGATGGCGGCGGTGGCCGAGCGCGTGAAGGACATGCATCATGTCCTCGGCTTCGACACGCTGAACGAGCCGAGCCTCGGCTGGATCGGCAAGCCGCTGACCTATCAGCACACCAAGCGCTCGCCGGATCATCCCGAGCGGGTGGCGCCGGGGCCGGCTTGGTCGGTGCTGGACGGGTTGCTGGTCGCGCAGGGGCGGATGCGGAGCGTGCCCTATGTCGTCTACGATCCCGGCATCAACAAGATGGTGGTCGCGCGTACCGACACTATGAATGCCGGCGGCGTCCGCATCTGGCGCGAGGGCGCGGTCGATCCCTTCGCGGCCGCCTATGACGGCGCACCGCGCGAGGACTTCTTCACCCATGTGAACGGCCGCGCGGTCGACGCCGAAGCGGACTTCATGGTGCCGTTCTTCAACCGCGTCGCCGACACGATCCGCCGCATCCGCAAGGACTGGCTGGTCTTCGCCGAGATGGACCCGTTCAAGACGTTCCAGGGCGCGAGCTTCCCGCCGGGTTGCCCGCCCGACATGGTCAACGCCTCGCACTGGTACGACATCGTGACGCTGGGGACGAAGACGTTCCGCGGTAAGGAAGCGGTCGGCCGCTCCTATGTCGGTCAGCTCTCGCGCTACAAGAGCATGAGCGAGGCGATGCCCGGCGGCGCGGTGCCCGCGCTGATCGGCGAATTCGGCATCCCCTTCGATCTCGATGACGGCGCGGCCTACAAGGCCTGGGCCGAGGGCGACCGCAGCGCCGATCCGTGGCGCAAGCATACTGAGGCGCTGACCCTCATGTACGACGCGCTCGACGAGCTGCTGCTCCATTCCACGCACTGGAACTATACGGCGTCGAACCGGAACGACCTCGCGATCGGCGATGGCTGGAACCAGGAGGATTTGTCGCTCTATTCCGCAGACCAGGCGGTGCCCGACGGCGGGCTCGATTCGGGCGGCCGGGCGCTGGATGGCTTCGTGCGGCCCTATGTCCAGGTCTGGGCCGGGCGTCCGATCGCACAGCAATTCGACACCGCGACCGGCGCTTTCCGGGCCGAACTGACGGTCGAGATGGGGATCGGCGAAATCGAGATCTTCGCGCCCGCCAGGGTCTATCCGGGCGGTCCCACGATCGTCCTGGAGGGGCCGGCCAAGGCGACCTATGACGCAGGCGCACAGCTTGTGCGTGTCGTGCCCAAGGCGGACGCGCTTGTCGTCATTCACCTAAGCCGGGCAAATCCGGCCTAGGCTTTCGCTTGCGAACCCTCGGCCCCGCTTGCTATCGACGGGGCGGGGGATGGTTCGAGAGCCGTCCGATGGGGATTCATGGTCAAGGCCATTTTTGCAGTAGCCGGCGGTGTCGCCTTCGTGTCGATCATGCTGGCGGTCTTCGCCGCCGCGGCGATGATGACGCATCGCAAGGCGGGCGTCCCCACCAGCTGGTATCTGTGGAACGGCTATGCCTTCCTGACCGGCAAGAACTTCGATCCGCCCGCCGAGCCGTCGCGCCGGCTGTTCATGCTGTGCTTCGCCGTCTTTTTCCTGGCGATCCTGATCGCCGTCACCTTCGGCCTCATCGGCTGGCCAAACCCGCCGCCGTCCGCCGCACCCTAAAATAGGAACGCCATGCCCGGTCCGCTCGATGGCGTGAAGATTGTCGATCTCTCCGCCGTGATCGCGGGGCCGATGGCGACGGGGCTGCTGGCCGATCAGGGCGCCGAGGTCATCAAGGTCGAACCGCTGGGCCTCGGCGATCTTTGCCGCTGGCTGGGGCCGAACCGCAACGGGCTCGGCGCCATGTTCGCGGCGGTCAACCGCAACAAGCGCTCTATCGCCCTCAACCTCAAGGACGAGAAAGGCAAAGCCGTTCTCCACGACCTGCTGAACGATGCCGACGTCTTCGTGCAGAACTTCCGGCCGGGCGCGATCGAGCGGATGGGGTTCGGCTACGAGGCGCTGAAGGCGGCGCATCCCGGGCTGATCTATGTCTCGATGTCGGGCTTCGGGCAGGACGGGCCGTATGCCAAGCGCCGCGTCTACGATCCCGTCGTGCAGGCGATGTCGGGCTTTGCCGACAGCCAGGCGGATGCCAAGACCGGCGAGCCGCGCCTCATCCAGACCATCGCCTGTGACAAGGTCACGGCGCTTACGGCGGCGCAGGCGATCACGGCGGCGCTGTTCGCCAAGACGAAGAGCGGGCAGGGGCAGTACCTGACGCTCAACATGATCGACGCAACGCTGGCCTTCCTGTGGCCGGACGCGTTCTACAATCACGCGCTGCTCGACAACACCGCGCCGCCGTCGCCCGACTTCGCCTCATTCTATGGGATCATGGCGACCAAGGACGGGCATATCTCGACCATCACCATCTCGGACGACGAGTTCGGCGATTGCTGCCGGGCGCTGGGCACGCCCGAGATCGCTGCCGATCCGCGCTTCAAGGACATCTTCGGCCGCATGGCGAATGCGTCCGCGCTGAAGGCAGCCTTTGCCAAGGCGGTTGCGGGCTTCACGACCGCCGAGGTGCGGGCGCGGCTGGAGGCGGAGGACGTGCCGCATGCCGTCGTGCTGACCCGCGAGCAGGTCGAGACCGATCCGCAGATCGTCCACAACGCCATCCTGACGACGACCCAGCACCCTGCCGCGGGCCGCCTGCGCGAGACGCTGCCGGCCGCCAAGTTCGCGGCGACGCCGTCGGCGCTGCGCCGCCATGCGCCGCTGCTGGGCGAGCAGACCGACGAGATCCTGCGAGAGCTCGGCCGCAGTACGGACGAGATCGCCGCGCTGCGCGGCGCGGGGATTGCCGGCTAGTTCTGGTTGATCTTCGCCCCTTTCATGGTGATGTCGGCGGCGGCCTTCAGGTTGATCCGACCCGAGCCGTCGATCGCGACATCCTTGCCCTTGAGAACGATATTGCCGTCCTTCTTGAGCGTCAGCGTCGCTGCGCCGCAGGCGAAGGCGATCTCGTCGTCTGAGGTGATCGTCAGTCGCCGGCCGGCGGCGACGCGGACGCTGCCGTCGCACTGAACCTCCATCCCTTTCTGGGCTTTGAACGAGGCGCTGGTCGCGGCTTCCAGCGACAGCTTGTGGGCGGTTTCAATCACCAGATTGTTGGTCCGGACGGAGCCGTCGCCGACGGAATAGATGTTGAACGTCTGCGTCGTGGGGGCGGGCGCCGCGCCGCGGGCGCCAACCGCGAGCAACTTTTCCAGGCGCTCGACGTGATTCCAGAGCACCTGGATATGGCGCGTCAGATTGGCGATCGCGGCGTCCTGGTTGCCGTCGACGGTCGACTTGAAATCGGTCGGCAAGGCGGTGTTCGGGTCTTCCCGGTATTGGGGGCGTGGGGCCATGTCCGTTCCTTTGTTCGGTGGCCAAGCGTAGGTCCGCGCCGGCCTGCGCGACAACGCGGCGCAGAGTCGCTTGCTCGACAAGGCGGGTGAGGGACGGTAGTCTTCCAAATCTAGACACTGACTAGATCGCATCTCGCGGCAAAGGTCAGGCGATGGGAGGCCACCATGACGATGGAACTTGAAGTCCCGATTCAGCCCAAACTGCCCTTCTATCTGCGCGGGAATTACGCGCCGGTGGCGGATGAGATCGAGAGTTTCGACCTGAAGGTTGAGGGTGCGGTGCCCGAGGGGCTCGATGGCGTCTATCTGCGCAACGGCCCCAATCCCGCGCCCGGCAAGCATTCCGGCCACTGGTTCATGGGCGACGGGATGCTGCATGGCTTGCGCCTCGGCGGTGGCAAGGCGCACTGGTACCGCAATCGCTGGGTGAAGACGCGAGCGCTGGAAGGCGTGCAGATGCGCGACCAGTTCGGCCGCGCGGACCGCACCGTCGGCGCCTCCAACACCCATGTCGTGCCGCATAACGGCCAGATCTACGCGCTGGTGGAATCGAGCTTTCCGATGCGCATGTCGCCGGATCTCGAAACGCTTGGCACCACGGATTTCGGCGGGAAGCTGGACAGCGCCTTCACCGCGCATCCCAAGATCTGCCCGGAGACGGGCGAGATGCATGCCTTCGGCTATGACTGGCAGGCGCCGCTGCTCGTCTATTTCGTGATCGACAGACAAGGCAACTACATCCAGCGCGAGGAAATCGCGGTGGCGGGGCCGACGATGATCCACGACTTCGCGCTGACGCGGAACCACGCGATCTTTATGGACCTGCCTGTCGTGTTCGACATCGAGCGCGCGATGAAGGGCACGATGCCCTATGCGTTCAGCGATTCCTATCCGGCGCGGCTCGGCATCCTGAAGCGCGGCCGGCCTTCCAGCGAAACGCGCTGGGTGAGCCTGAAGCCCAACTATGTCTTCCATGTCTCCAACGCCTATGAGGAAGCGGACGGCAGCATCGTCATTGACGTCGCGCGGTACGACGAGATGTGGCGCGCCAACTCCGGCGCGTTCGACGACGCGCGGATGCATCGCTGGACGGTGCGGCCGGGCGCGAGCGCGGCAGTGGAGACGCCGCTGGACGATCGCTCGATCGAGTTCCCGCGCATCGATGAGCGGTTGAACGGCCTGCCGCACCGCTACGCCTATGCGCCGATGGGCGCGGGCAAGAGCATGGGCGTGGATCAGGAGTTCAGCCTCCTCGCGCGTTACGACATGGCGACGGGCAAGCGCACCGAACGCGACTTCGGCCAGGCCGTGATGTCGGAATTCGTCCATGCGCCCAAGCGCGCGGACAGCGCCGAGGATGACGGCTGGCTGATGGGGTTCGTCTACGACAAGCCGAACAACACCAGCGCGTTCCACATCCTCGACGCCGCGACGCTGGAGAGCCAGGCGAAGATCCACCTGCCGCGCCGCGTGCCGCAGGGCTTCCACGGCAGCTGGGCGCCGGGCCTGTAGGCCCGGCCGGTTCAATAGGGATGGCGCGGCGGGACCGGCGGAAATCCGCCGTCCCATGCGGGAATTGAACCGCGCCATCCGATTTGAACCGCGATTTTTTGGATAATCGGCGCGGCGCGTGGGCGCGTCGTGGCTTTCGCCGGCGCAATGAAATTACGCGCGCGCGGCGAAAAGCATCTTCGTTTGTCATGCGCGTCAAAAGGGTCGGCGCGTAACGATGTTTCGCGATGGCGACATAAAGCATGTTCGTTTGTCACCTGCGTCAGGCGCCCTGAGCGGGGCGGGTATTCGAACCTCGGTTTTTGACGATTGTTCATACGCGCCTCACTTCCCGTCCCTCGCGTGGTTCCGGCCATGACTGCTCGTGCCGCCACTTGACGGCAACGAGGTTGATATAGGATAATATTCTACAATCGTCAAGAGAATCTAGGATTATTTGCAGGACTGTCGCGAGCGCCGTTGGCCCCTTCGATCATCCATCGCTCTCGGCGAAAGCCAGAGCGTCGTGCCGACGGCGTGGCGCAGAAGCTCGGAACGCCTCCCGAATTGTCATTCCCGCGAAGGCGGGAATCCACACGGCAAAGATCATGCTTGGGTCATGGATGCCTGCCTGCGCAGGCATGACAAGCGGAGGCTGGCTCACAGAACCTGCATCACGCGCCGGCCCTGCGTCGCGGCGCTACCCCTCCAGCGCCTCGATCATCGCGACCCGCGGCACATGGCGGCCGCCTTCGAATTGGGCGGCGAGGAACGCGTCGACGATGTCGAGCGCGAGGCCTTCGCCCACCACGCGCGCGCCGAGCGAGAGCATGTTGGCGTCGTTGTGTTGGCGGATCATGCGGGCCGAGAAGGTGTCGGCGCAGATGCCGCAGCGTATGCCCTTCACCTTGTTCGCGGCCATCATGATGCCCTGGCCGGTGCCGCAAAGGATGATGCCGAGCGCGCAGTCGCCGGACGCCACAAGCCGTGCCGCCGCGGCGCCGTGTTCGGGGTAGGGCGTGCTCTCCGGCGTTGTCGGTCCGATATCGACCGCGACCCAGCCCTGCGCCGTGATGTGAGCGGAAATCGCCTGGCGGAGCGCGATGGCGGCGTGGTCGCTGGAAAGCACGACACGATTGTTGGCAGTCATGTTGAGGTTGTTCCGTTGAACAAAGGCACTTTAACGTGCGTCTGATCGAAGGTCACCGCGCCAGTTCTCACGCGAGAGTGAAGATAGACGCGGTGGCCGATGGAGGGCACCTGCTGCTCCATGACCCATTCGTCATCCCGGCCGCAGCGTAGCGGAGAGCCGGGACCCAGGTGACCGGGCACGGCGTTTGCGGCATCTGGGTACCGGGTCTCGGACGCCTTCGGCGGCCTCGCCCGGGATCACGGGTTAGCAAAACGAAGCAGCGCCTAACTCAACCGCACCAGCACCGTATCGCGCGGCTTTAGCACCTCGCCGTCGATATTGCGGACTTCGACGGGCGCGACGATGCGGCCGTTGGCGCGTTCGACGACGGCGTTGGGCGGGGGACCGTCGAAGGTCCATTTGTCGCCCCATTGCCGGAGCGCGATGAAGATGACGTAGAGCTCTTTGCCCTTCTCGGTCAGCTTGTAGTGCATGCGCCGGGCGCCGTCCTCGATGGGGACGCGGCGGAGAATGCCGCGCTTCACGAGCGTCGCGAGCCGCGCGGTCAGCGTCGCCTTCGAGACCTTCAGGTTCTTCTGGAAATCGTCGAAGCGGGTCACGCCGCTGAAGCTTTCGCGCAGGATGAGCAGGCTCCAGCGGTCGCCGAAACTGTCGAGCGAGCGGGCGATGGGGCAGTGGGCGCGGGCCTTGGAGACGGCTTTGCCGGACGACTTGGCAGGGGCGGGCTTCATGTGACGCAGCGTAACAAAGTTCGGAACTTGAACCAATCAAAAAAGTCTGCTTACTGAACTTATCGCAATTGCCGGAGTCGCCCGATGTCCGCTGTGGAACGCACCCGCACCTATTCCTGGATCGCACCGGGCGAGCTCAGCGACGCCGCACGGAACATGACGGGGCTCGAGTTCATCTCGCGCAGCCTCGCCGGCGCCGACCGTCCCGCGCCGATCGGCGCGACCATCGATATGCGGACCGTGTCGGTGAAGGAGGGCGAGGTCGTGTTCTCGCTGGTGCCGCAGGAGTTCCATTACAATCCGCTGGGCACGGTGCATGGCGGCATCCTCTCGACGCTGCTCGATAGCGCCGCGGGCTGCGCGGTGCATACGACGCTTGCGAAGGCTCAAGGGTGGACCAGCCTGACGCTGGAGGTGAAGTTCATCCGCGCCGCCACCGCCGCGACCGGCCGCCTGCTCTGCACCGGCAAGGTGGTCAATCGCGGCCGGCAGATCGCGACGGCCGAGGCCGAAATCCGCGACGAGGCCGGCAAGCTCTATGCGACGGCGACGACGACCTGCATGATTTTCGCCGCACCGGGAGCCGAGGCCAAAGCATGACCGAGCATGTCGAGATCACCCGCGAGGGTCACGTCCAGATCCTGCGCCTGACGCGGGCGGACAAGAAGAACGCGCTGACCCCCGCGATGTACGCGGCGCTGGCCGATGCGCTGAACGGCGCGAACAGCGATGACGGCGTGCGCGCGACGGTGATCACCGGCTCCGGCGGCTGCTTCACAGCGGGTAACGATATCGGCGACTTCGCGAGCGGGGCGGGCGCGCCGACCGAGGGCGAGCAACCCGTGACGCGCTTCCTGAAGAGCCTCGCGACCCACACCAAGCCGCTGATCGCCGCGGTCGAAGGCGTGGCGGTGGGCGTCGGCGTGACGCTGCTGTTCCATTGCGACTTCGTGGTCGCCGCCGAGGGCGCGCGCCTGCAGACGCCGTTCGTCAATCTCGGCCTCGTGCCGGAGGCGGCGTCCTCGCTGTTGATGCCGCGTATTTCGGGACATCAGCTCGCGTCGGAAATGCTGCTGTTCGGCGAGCGCTTTGGCGCGGCCGAGGGCAAGGCGGCGGGCTTCGTCAATCGCGTGACGCCCACCGGCGGCGCGGAAGCTGTTGCGCTTGAAGCCGCCCGCGCCATCGCCGCCAAGCCGCCCGAAGCGGTGCGCCTCACCAAGGCGCTGCTGCGCGGCGACCCGGCCGAACGCCTCCAGCGCATGGAGGAAGAGGGCAAGCTCTTCGCCCAGCGCATGGCGAGCGCCGAAGCACGCGAAGCCTTCAGCGCCTTCCTTGAGAAACGTCCTGCGGATTTCAGCCGGAGTGCGGCCTGACCCGTTGGAGACTTGAATTACGAATACCTCATATCGTCATGGTCGGGCTTGACCCGGCCATCCAGCAAGGTGGTTCGCGACCTGGCTGGATGACCGCCTCAAGGGCGGTCATGACGAGACGGGATGTGAGTTAGAACAAAACACGGAACTCATAAGGACCAACCATGACTATTCCCGCTTTCCTCAACGGCCGCCTGTCGCTGCCCGCCGTCGGCGCGCCGCTGTTCATCGTTTCCGGTCCCGAACTGGTGATCGCGCAGTGTAAGGCGGGCGTCGTCGGCTCGTTCCCCGCGCTGAACGCGCGGCCCGCGCCGGTGCTGGGCGAATGGCTGAAGCGCATCAACGGCGAACTCGCCGAATGGGAAGCCAAGACCGGCAAGAAAGCCGCGCCCTTCGCGGTCAACCAGATCTGCCACACCTCGAACGACCGGCTGGAGCATGACGTCGATGTCTGCGCCGAGCACATGGTGCCGATCACCATCACCAGCCTGCGCGCGCCGAAATTCGTGGTCGAGAAGATGCACGCCGCGGGCGGCGTCATCTGGCACGACGTCATCAATATTCGTCATGCCAAGAAGGCGGCGGAAGAGGGCGTCGACGGGTTGATCCTCGTCTGCGCCGGCGCGGGCGGTCATGCCGGCACGCTGTCGCCCTTCGCGCTCGTGCCGGAAGTGCGCCAGTGGTTCAAGGGCACGATCCTGCTCTCGGGCTCGATCGCCCATGGCCGCTCGATCTTCGCGGCCCAAGCGCTCGGCGCCGATCTCGCCTATCTCGGCACGCGCTTCGTCGCGACGGCGGAGGCGAACGCGGTCGAGGGTTACAAGCAGGCGATCATCGACAGCGAGGCCGGCGACATCGTCTATTCCAACCTCTTCACCGGCGTGCACGGCAACTATCTAGGCCCGTCGATCGCGGCGGCGGGGATGGACCCCAACAACCTGCCGGAATCCGACAAGTCGAAGATGAATTTCGGCTCGGGCGGCAATACCGAGAAGAAGGCGTGGAAGGACATCTGGGGCGCCGGCCAAGGCGTCGGCCAGGTGAAGTCCGCGCCGTCGGTGGCGGAACTGGTGAGCGAGCTGAAGGCCGACTACGACGCCGCGCGCGCGGAAACGTTCGGCGCCTCGTCCGCGTTCGCGGTGGCGGCGGAGTAGCGCGCCGCCATGGATCTCCACACCATCGCTTTGATGGCGGCCGGCGCGATCGGCAGCGTCACGGCGGTGGTGCACGGCGTTCTGACCGAACGCTTGATGGTGCCGCCGATCGATTCCGCCTTGCTGAAGGACAAGCGGTCCGGGCGCGTCATCCGTCAGCTCGTGCCGATGCTGCTCCACTACAGTACGGTGAGTTGGTTCCTGAGCGGCGTGCTGTTGATCGTGGCCGCGCTGTGGTTCCCGCCCGATGCGAAACTCGCCACGGCGCTGATCGTCGGCGGGCATTTTCTCTACGGCGCGATCGGCAATGCCTGGGCGACACGCGGCCGGCATCCGGGTTGGATGCTGATGGCGGTGGCCGTTGGGTTGATCGCCTATGGGCTTTCCCATTAAAGCGAACGCGGAACTAGACCTCTTCATCCTCCCCCGTTTACGGGGGAGGGGGACCGCGAAGCGGTGGAGGGGGCGGATGCAGCGCGGCGGTGCTTCATGCGATCACGTGCTCCCCTCTGCCATCCCGTTCGCTCCGCGTTCGGAATGGCTGTCTCCCCCCGCACGCGCAGGGGGAGATCAGGCGGAGCGCACCCGCGCGATCAGCTCTGCAACACAAACCTCAATGTCGCGTCCTGCGGTGTCGATCACGATACGATCCCGATCCCATGCATCGTACTCGCGCGCTTCGACCTCGGCCCAGCTTACCGGCGGATGGTCCGGCATCGCGATCGCGCGGGCTTCCAGACGCCGCCGATGTTCGGCCTTATCCGAACAGATGACCTCAACATCGACGGCTGGCACACCGGCCTCGGCCGCGACGGCGCGCCAGGCATTGCGGGTGAGCGCGATGGGATTGACGCTGTCGGCGACGACGCCAAGGCCGAGCTTCAGATTGTCGGCGGCGATGGCATAGGCGGCGGCGTAACCGCGGCCTTCGATCTCGGTGACGCCGTTGTCGCGCAAAGCCTGTTCGATCGAGTCGATGCGGAGCAGGGTGAAGCGTTCGGACTGCGCGAGCGCGCGGGCGAGGGTCGATTTTCCCGTGCCGGGCAGTCCTGCGAAGATCACCAGCATGGCCGTCTCCTAGCGCGTGCTGACCTGCAGCCGTTCGTTGCGGCGGCGGAGCCATTCGACGCAGACGAGGAGGAGCGCCGCGACAACGATCAGCAGCGTCGCGGCGGCGAGGATGGCGGGGCTGATCTGTTCGCGGATGCCGGACCACATCTTGCGCGGGATCGTCACCTGCTCGGGGCCGCCGAGGAAGAGCACCGTCACCACCTCGTCGAACGAGGTCGCGAAGGCGAAGAGCGCGCCGGAAATGACACCGGGCAGGATGAGCGGCAGCGTGACGCGGAAGAAGACCGTCCAGGGATCGGCGCCGAGGCTGAGCCCGGCGCGGGTGAGGTTCCAGTCATAGCCGGTCAGCGAGGCCGTCACGGTGATGACGACGAACGGCACGCCGAGACAGGCATGGGCGATGATGAGGCCGAGATGGGTCTGCGTCAGGCCGAAATCGGAATAGAAGAAATACATGCCGGCCGCCGAGATCACCATCGGCGTGATCATCGGCGAGATGATGAGGCCCATGATCAGCCCCTTCGCTGGGACATTGCCGCGCGCGAGGCCCATCGCGGCGAGCGTGCCGAGCACCGTCGCGATCAGCGTCGCGAGGCCGCCGATGATGAGGCTGTTGATGAGCGCGCCGCGCCACACGTCGTCGTCGAGGATCGCGCGGTACCAGCGGAGCGAATAGCCCTCAGAGTCGAAGGCCAGCATCTTGGGCGTGAAGGTGAAGAACGGCTCCGCGTTGAACGAGAGCGGCACGATCACCAGCAGCGGCGCGATCAGGAAGATGAGCGTAAAGCCCGCCATCGATCGCGAAAGGATGCGCCAGCCCGTCATCCGAAGCGCAACCGGTCGGCGCCGGCGATCTTGTTGAAGGCGAGATAGAGGAGGATCACGCCGAACAGCAGCAGCCCGCCCAGCGCCGCGGCGAGGCCCCAGTTGAGCGATTGCTGCATGTGATAGGCGATCCAGTTGGAAATGAGCTGGCCGCTGGCGCCGCCGACCAAAGCGGGCGTGATGTAGTAGCCGACGGCCAGGATGAAGACGAGCAGCACGCCGGCCGCGACGCCGGGCATGGTCATGGGCAAGTAGACGCGCCAGAAGCCCTGGAAGGGTCGCGCCCCCATCGAGGTCGCGGCTTTCAGATAGACCGGCGGGATCGTCTTCATCACCGAATAGAGCGGCAGGACCATGAAGGGCAGCAGGATCTGCGTCATCGCGATCAGCGTGCCCGTCATGTTGTAGACGAGCTGGATGCGGCCTTCGTCCGAGATGACGCCGAGCCAGACCAGCGCATCGTTCACCACGCCTTGGCTCTGCAGCAGCACGATCCACGCGGTGGTGCGCACCAGCAGCGAGGTCCAGAAGGGCAGCAGCAGCAGGATCATCAGGAGGCCCGCCGTCTTCGGCCCTGCCGTCGCAAGCAGATGCGCGAGCGGATAGCCGAGCACGAGGCAGATCGCCGCCACCAGTGCCGCGACCCAGGCCGTGCGGACGAACAGCATGATGTAGAGCCGGTCGCGATCGGGCGCCTGAATGACGCTGAGGTCTTCGCCATAGCGGAGGTCGAGGGCGGCCAGATAGTTCTTCGCGGTGAAGGTCTGCAGCCCTACCGACAGCGCCGCCCAGGTCGCGCGCTTGCCCCAGGCGGCGTCGAGCTTGGCAAGGCTGGCGGCATAGAGCGGGGTCAGCTTGCCCGCCTCGCGGGCAGTCTTGCGCATCAGCGAGTTGAGGCCGCCGAGCTCGAAGTTGAGCTGCGCGCCGAGCCGGGCCGCGTCCTGCTTGTTCGGGAGATTCTTGAGGTCTTCGACCACCGCGGCAAAGGCGTCCTCGCCGGGGAGCGCCTGCGCGTCCCATGACGCCAGCACCGCAGCGGTGCGCGGCATCAGCGACGCCGGCAGGGGATTGGAGACACTGCGCCACAGCATCGCCCCGATGGGCGCGGCGAAAAACACGGCGATGAACGCCAGCAAGGGCAGCGTCAGCAGCAGCCCGTTGCGGGTCTTCCGTGGCGTAGCGATGGCGGCGACCCTCTGAGGTTTGCGGGCTTGGCGGTCGAATCGATCTTCTCTATACGGCGGGGCGCGGGACGGAAAAACAATCCTCCCTACCGCCGAGCGAAGGGGTGCCCCATGAAGGCCAATACCGTGGGAGTGCGCACCGCCGCCAAGACCGCTGGAGCCGCGCTGCATTAAGGCAGCCTGCTCCTGAGGGTTTCGGTGCGGGACGCCATGTCCGGCGCGGCTTCGAGCCGCGAACCCTTTGTCTTGTCTGAAAGTTTTCCAAAATGAATCTCTGGCCTGATCGCGGCCTCTGGCGGCATCGCGATTTTCTCAATCTGTGGGCGGCGCAGATCGTCTCCGCCTTCGGCAACCGCATCACGCGCACAGCCTTGCCGGCGCTTGCCATCGTGACGCTGGGCGCGTCGGACGCCGAGGTCGCGCTGCTGGCGGCGCTGGGCGTCGCGCCGGCGATTATCGTCAGTCTCGCGGCCTCCGGCTTCATCGACCGGGTTGCGAAGAAGCCCCTGATGATCGCGGCGGACGTGGCGCGCGCCGTGCTGATCGCCTCGGTCCCCATCGTCGCCTGGCTGGGCGGCCTGGGGATGATCCAGCTCTATGTCGTCGCGGTCATCGCCTGCGTGGCGGGCACGCTGTTCCAGATCGCCGACCAGGCCTTCCTGCCGGTCGTGGTGGAGAAGGAGCATCTCGTCGAGGGCAACTCCAAGCTCGGGGCGACCGATGCGATGGCGGAGATTGCGGGGCCGGGTATTGCGGGTCTGCTGATCCAGCTCGTCACCGCGCCGGCCGCGGTGCTGCTGGATGCACTGAGCTTCCTGTGGTCGGCGCTGTTCCTCACGCGCATCAAGGTGGCGGAGCCGCCCTCGGAGAAGGAGCCGGGGCGGCCGCTGGAACGCGCGGCGGCGGGCATCAAGGCGATCTGGGCCTCGCCCTATGTGCGGCCGCTCTTCCTGGCCGAGATGCTGGGCATGTTGTCGTGGGGCTTCTTCGCCTCGCTCTACATGCTGTTCGCTCTGCGCGAACTGGGGCTCGATGTCGCGACGACCGGGCTCATCATCGGCTTCGGCGGGATCGGCGCGTTTGCCGGCGCGCTGTTCGGCAACTGGGTGACGCGGGCCATCGGCTTCGGGCCGGCGCTGCTGATCTTCCTGACGCTGAACATGGGCGGCGGGCTGTTCTTCGCTTCGGCCCGCGGGCCGGGCTGGGACAGCATCGCGCTGCTGGTCGCGCATCAGCTGATCGGCGACTGCTTCGCCATCGCCTACGGCATTCAGGCCCGCTCGCTGCGCCAGAGCGTGATGCCGCGCGCCCTGCTCGGGCGCGCCGCGGCGGCGAGCGTGACGATGCAGGCGACGATGCTGAGCGTCGGGGCGTTTGCCGCGGTGCCGATCGCGGAGTGGATCGGCGTGCGCGGCGCGGTGTGGACCGGCGTGCTGATCGGGCTCAGCTCGGTGATCGTGGTGCTGGTGTCGCCGGTCGCGCGGCTGAGAAGGATTGAGGAGGCGGCTCCTTAGCTATCAGCCGCCTCAGGCATGGGTCCTCGGGTTCCGACGCCTCCGGCGGCGGCCCCGAGGATGACGATCTATTTAAAAATATGTCATCCTCGGTTCGTCGCGCAGCGGCGATACCGGGGACCCATACGTGCCGTTCGAATAAACGGAACCATGGGTCGCCGGAACAGGTCTGGCGATGACAGAAGAGGAAGGTCGCGGCGGGCGGCTGAGCGGAAGACCCTAAGGTTTCAGATAGCGCAGAGAAGCCATGTCCGGTTCCGCCATCCAGTGAACGCTCCCGAAGGACAAGGTTCCGACGGAAGATTCGTACACCAAGACCGCGTCCGTTTCGAACTCTCCATCGGGATCATAGAGAATGACTGGCTGTCCTACGCGCAGTCCCAACTCCACAGCGCATTCATCCAGTGTCTTGAGCTCATCGCCGTAGCGGAGAGACCAGCATCTTCCGCCCGGCCATCCGCCTGAGTTGAAGTCGCACCAGATGCGCAGTTTTTCTACTGCGCCAGCCACGCTGCCCAGCGTTGGTTGATTTCGTCCTGGTGGTCGGCCCAGAAGCGGGGGTCGACTGTCACGGCGCGGCCTTTGTCGGGCGTGGGGAGGTTGGGGAGCATGTCCTCGCCGTTCGCCGCGTTCTTGCCGACGAGGGGGAGCGAGGATTTGCGCGCGGGGGCGTAGGCGATCCAGCTCGCCTGCGCGGCGAGCTGCTTCGTCGCGGTCGCGAACTTCATGAACTGCATCGCGACGTCCTTATGCGGCGCGCCCTTCACGACGACATAGGTGTCGTATTCCATGATCTGCGCGTCCCAGACGATCTTGAACGGCTTCTTCTCGGCCGTGACGGCGTCGTAGAGGCGGCCGTTATAGACGACGGTCATCGCGACCTCGCCGTCGGCGAGGAGCTGAACGGGCTGAGAGCCCGCTTCCCACCACACGACGCTGCCCTTGATCGTATCGAGCTTGGCGAAGGCGCGGTCGAGGCCTTCGGGCGTGCCGAGCACTTCGTAGACCTTGTCGGGCTCGACGCCATCGGCGATCAGCGCCATTTCCAGCGTCGCCTTGGGGTTCTGCTTGCGGAGGCCCCGCTTGCCCGGGAATTTCTGGAGGTCGAAGAAATCGCCGATCGTCGTCGGCTTCATGTCGCCGATCTTGCTGTCGTCATAGGCGAAGACGGTGGAGAAGATGATCGAGGTCGCCCAGCATTCGTTGAGCGCATCAGGGTAGAAATCCTCCGCCGCCGCGACGCCGTCATCGCCCGCCGGGAAGCTGGCGGGATCGAGCGGTTCGAGGAGGCCCTCGTCGCAGGCCCGCAGCGCGTCGCCGACTTCCATGTCGACGACATCCCACACGACATTGCCGCTTTCGACCTGGGCCTTCACCTCGGCGATGCCGCCATTGTAGTCGGCATTGGTGACGGCGATGCCGGTCTCGGCCGTGAAGGGCTTGTGATAGGCCTCGACCTGGCTCTTCGTGTAGGCGCCGCCCCACGAGACCACGGTGAGCGACTTCGCGTCGTCCGCGCGGACGGTTTCGATGACCGCCACCATGGCGCCGATGATCGCAGCGGCGCTGAGGCCGGCATAGAGAAGGGAACGGCTCATGCGGGTTGAAGCTCCTTGGGCGATTTGGGCGCGGGCGGCGCCTCGGTCGTTTCGGGCGGAAAGGCGAAGGCGTCGGCGGCGCGCCAGCCGATGACGACGTCCTCGCCGGGTTCGGGCAGATGCTCGGCGTCGATGCGCGACGCCTTCACGGCGACTTCTTCATCGCCGGCGAGGCGGACGACGAGACGGACATGGTCGCCGGCGAAATAGCGCTCGGCGACGGTGCCGTTGAGGCGGGTGACGGTGTCGCCGGCGGCGGGATCGAGCAGGACGCGCTCGGGGCGGACCGCGATGATGGCCGTCCCGGTGTTCGCGCCCGCGGATGTCGCGAAGATCGTGCCGGCCTTGCCGTCGGCACGGATTTGCTTGTCCGTCGAACCCGCAATCGTGGCGGTGAGGAAATTGTTCTCGCCGACAAAGCCCGCGACAAAGAGATTGGCGGGGCGGTCGTACAACGCGTTCGGCGCGCCGCATTGTTCGACGCGGCCCTTGTTGAAGACGGCGATCCGGTCGGACATGGTCAGCGCTTCGCCCTGGTCATGGGTCACGTAGATCACCGTGACCCCCAACTCGCGATGAATGCGGCTGATCTCGTATTGCAGTTGTTCGCGAAGCGACTTGTCGAGCGCGCCGAGCGGCTCGTCCATCAGCACGGCCTTGGGCTCGAAGACGAGGGCGCGGGCGACGGCGACGCGCTGCTGCTGGCCGCCGGAAAGCTGGCTGGGACGTCGATTGCCGTAGCCTTCGAGGCGGACCATGGCGAGAGCCTTCTCGACCTTCGCCGCGATCTCGGCGCGGCCGGCGCGGCGCACCTGGAGCGGGAAGGCGAGGTTCTGCGCGACCGTCATGTGCGGGAAGAGCGCGTAGTTCTGGAACACCATGCCGAGGCCGCGCTTGTGGGCGGGCTTGCGGGAAATGTCCTCGCCCTCGACGATGATCGCGCCGGCGGTGGGCGTCTCGAAGCCCGCCAGCATCATCAGCGTCGTGGTCTTGCCGCTGCCGGACGGGCCGAGCAGGGTGAGGAACTCGCCGGGCGCGACATCGAGGTCGAGGTCGCGCACTGCGGCGCTGGTGCCCGCGTCATAGGTCTTGCTCACGCGCTGAAACCGCACGAAGGGCGCGGCGGTGGTCATGCGGGAAAGGCCGGGAGTCGGTGCATGGGACCTTTGTAGGGCAGATTCCCGCGCGTTGAAAACCTTGGCGCATTGATCCTCCCCCGTTTACGGGGGAGGGGGACCGCGAAGCGCGGAGGGGGCAAGGCGTAGAGCGCTTTGTGAGATCACATGCCCCCTCTGCCGATGTGTTCGCTTCGCGAATACATCGGCTGTCTCCCCCCGCAAGCGCAGGGGAGTAAGGATCGCGCCGCTTGCCTTTCTGCGATCCATTCTCATAAGACAGCAGTGTGAGCAGCACCGCCCTTCCGCCCGTGCAGATCGCGCGCCGCCGGGGACGGGGTGGGCGGGGCTGGGCCGTGACCGCAGCGCTGATCGCGGCGCTGCTGGCGCTGCCCGCGCTGGCTGTGGCGCTGCAGGCCTTCACGCCGGCGGGTGAGGTTTGGTCGCATCTCTGGGCGACCGTGCTGCCCGACTACATCACCTCGACCCTGATCCTCGCCGCGATGGTGCTCGTGGGGACGTTCGTGATCGGCGTCGGCCTCGCCTGGCTGACGGTCATGACGGTGTTTCCGGGGCGAAGGTTCCTGACCTATGTGCTCGTCCTGCCGCTGGCGGCGCCGGCCTATGTCGTCGCCTACGCCTATGCCGACTTCCTGCAGGCGGCGGGTCCGGTGCAGACGATGCTGCGCGCGCTGACGGGGTGGCAGACGGGTGAGTATGCGTTTCCCGAGATCCGCTCGCTGTGGGGTGCGGGGGCGATCTTCACGCTGACGCTTTATCCCTATGTCTACCTGCTCGCACGCGCGGCCTTCCTGCAGCAATCCGCGGCGGCGCTGGATGTGGCGCGGACGCTGGGGCTCGGGCCGTGGCGGGTGTTCTTCAAGGTGGCGCTGCCGCTGGCGCGGCCGGCGATCGCGGGCGGCCTGGCGCTGGCGCTGATGGAGACGCTCGCCGATTTCGGCGCGGTCTCGTATCTCTCGGTGCAGACCTTCACGACCGGTATCTATCGCGCCTGGTACGCGATGGGCGATCGCGCGGCGGCGGGGCAGCTCGCGAGCCTGCTGCTCGCGGTCATCGTCCTGGTGCTGACGCTGGAGCGGCTGGGCCGGCGCGGGCGGGCGATCCATGCGCATGGGCGCAGCGCGCCCCCGGCGGCGCTGAAGCTGGGCGCGGGGCGCGGGGTGCTGGTGACGGTGCTGTGCATGCTGCCGCCGCTGCTGGGATTTGCGGTGCCGGCGCTCGCACTCATCCGGCTGATGATCGTCACCGGCGCGGGCGCGTTCAACGCGCGCTTCGTGGAGGCGGCGATCACCAGCCTGACGCTCGCGGCCGCGGCGGCGGCACTGACGGTCGCCATCGCGATCCTTCTCGCCTATGCGCGCCGCGCGGCGCCGGGGCGGACGAGCGGCGCGGCCTATGCCATCGCGGGCTACGGTTACGCCGTGCCGGGCTCGGTGATCGCGGTCGGCGTATTGCTGCCGATGACGGCGCTGGACCGTGCGGTGAACAGTTTCATGATCGAGCATTTCGATCTGCGCACCGGCTTGCTCATCACCGGCTCGGCGGCGGGATTGTTGTTCGCCTATGCGGTGCGCTTCATCGCGCCGGCGCTGGAGGCGGTGGAAAGCGGCTTCCAGCGCATCACGCCGTCGATCACGGCGGCGGCCCGGATGCTGACCAAGGGGCCGGGCGATGCGCTGCGACGCGTGCATGTACCGATCGTCGCGCCGGCGGCGCTGACGGCGGCGCTGATCGTCTTCGTCGATGCGATGAAGGAATTGCCTGCGACGCTGCTGATGCGGCCAATGAATTCAGAGACTCTGTCGGTGCTGGCTTACGGCTATGCGTCGGATGAGCGGTTGGAGAGCGCGGCGCTGCCGGCGCTCGCCATCGTGCTGATCGGCCTGCCGCCGTTGATCCTGCTGATGAAGCGGATCGCAGGCGGCAGGTAGCAGGTTATTTCCAGCCCACGCGGTCCATGATCTCCTGCGCGGCCGGCTGGTTTTCGCCGTAGGCGGAGACGTTGATCGGATCGGCCTTGAACTCGCCGAGCGACTTCAGCGCCGCATTGCCGCCGTCGCCGCCGGCGACCGGGTATTCGTTGTTGCCGGTCGCGAAATAGGCCTGCGCTTCGTCGCTGGCGAGATATTCGAGGAACTTCACCGCGCCGTCGCGGTTCGGCGCGTATTTCACGACGGCGGCGCCGGAAATATTCACATGCGTGCCGGCGCCCGACTGGTTGGGGAAGATCGCCTGGACCTTGTCGGCGACGGCCTTGTCCTCGGGTTTGTCGGAGGCGAGGAAGCGCACGAAGTAGTAGGTGTTGGCGAGCGTGACCGCGCATTCGCCGGCCGCGAGCGCCTTGATCTGGTCGCTGTCGCCGCCCTGCGGCGGCTTGGCGAGATTGGCGACGACGCCGGCGGCCCAGGCCTCGGCCTTTTCGGGACCCCATTCCGCGATCAGCGCGCCGAGCAGCGAGAGATTGTAGATCGCCGAGCCCGAGCGCATGCAGACCTTGCCCTTGAGTTCGGGCCTGGCGAGGTCTTCGTAATTCTGGACGAGGCCGGGATCGATCGCGCCCTTGGCGATGAAGATGACGCGGGCGCGGCGCGAGAAGCCAAACCACATGTTTTCGGGGTCGCGATAGTGCTCGGGGATGCGCGTCTTCAGCGTCTCGCTGTCGACGGGTTGCAGCAGGCCCTTGGATTCCGCGCGCCACAGATTGCCGGCGTCGGCGGTGATGAAGACATCGGCGGGGCTCGCGTCGCCCTCGGCCTCGATGCGGGCCATCATCTCGTCGGCCTTGCCTTCGATGACGTTGACCTTGATGCCGGTCGCCTTCTGGAAACCCTCATAGAGCTGCACGTCGCCGTCATAGTGGCGGCCGCTATAGAGGTTGATCTCCTCGGCGAACGCTGCGGAACTGAGCAGCGTTGAGGCGAGGGCCGCGGCGAGCCAGGTTTTCAGACGCATCGAGTTCTCTCCTTCACGCCCCCGCGTGGCGGTTGCCTATCACGAAGCCCGCAGAATCTGCAATGCAGTCGCAACAAGGACGCTATCACACTGATTTTATGACAATTTCGTTTTGGCTGACGCGCGGTCCGAGCGCCGCTAGACTCAAGCCTATCGGGGGATGTCCGGCACGATGAATCGCGCTTTCAGGATTGGCGGACTGGCGGTTCTGGCGCTTGCCCTGGCGGGCGGCGCGCTGGTCCTGTTCGCGCCGGTTGACCGGCTGCGCGAGCCGATCGAAATCGCGGTGCGCGAGGCGACCGGGCGGTCGTTCCATATCCACGGCCCGGTGCGGCTGACCTTCGCCTCGGGCATCGGGCTCGATCTCGGCGCGGTGACGCTGGCCGATGTGCCGGGCGCGGCGTCGGCGACGATGGCGACCGCCTCCAATGCCGTGCTGCAGGTCGCGTTCCTGCCGCTGCTGTCGGGCAGCGTGGAACCGATCGCGCTGACGCTGGATGGCGCCGACATTCACCTGACGCGCGACGAGACGGGTCGCGCGAACTGGGCCTTCCCGCAGGCCGGCAAGGCCGGCGATCCGTTCGACGCGCTCGGCTTCGGCGATGTGCGGCTGATCAACAGCCGCATCGTAATCGACGCCGGCGAGGAGGGCAGCGGGCGGGAACTCAATTTCGTCGATGCGCGGCTGCGCTGGCCGAGCGGCGCGCCGACGCTGAGCCTCTCTGGGACGATCGCCTTTCGCAGCGAGCGGTTCGAGGTCGACGGGCTGATCGAAACGCCGCATGCGCTGTTCCAGGGCGGCGTCGTGCCGTTGCGCGTGGCGTTTTCATCCGGTCTCGCGGAAGGCTCGCTCGACGGCGATGCGGATCTCGCCGCCGACAGTTTCGAAGGCGGGGTCAATCTGAGCGCACCTTCCGCCCGCCGGCTCGCCTCGTTCTTCGGCGCGCTCATTCCCGGCGAGCGCGGCTTCGGCGAGATGTCGCTCGCCGCGGCGATCGTCGCGACGCATGGCGAGGCGCATCTGCGCAACATCAAGTTCACGCTGGACGACATGACCGGCGGTGGCGATCTCGGCATCAAGCTGACCGGCGCGCGTCTGTCCTTCGCCGGCGCGCTCTCGGTCGACAGTTTCGATCTCGCGACCTATCTCAGCGCCCCGCCGGCGAGCGGCGGTGTAGGCTGGAGCGATGCACCGCTGGACCTTTCCGGACTGCGCGACATCGATGCCAATCTCGCGCTGCGCGTGAGCAGCGCTGCACTTGCCGGTCTCAAGGCATCGAACGTGACGGGCACGCTGGCGCTCGGCGATGGGACGCTGACGGCGGATATCGCCACCGCGACGCTTTATGGCGGGCTGGGACGCGCGCGCCTCGCGATCGATCTCGCGAGCTTCGCGCCGGGGTATCAACTGGCGCTGACACTGACCAATTTCGACGCGCAGTCCTTCTTCGCCGACGCGGTGGGATCGGCCGCATTGATGGGGCAGGCGTCGCTCACGCTGGACCTGAAAGGCGAGGGCACGACGCGGCGCGAAGTCGTCGCCGGGCTGGACGGCAAGCTGCAGCTTGAGCTCGCGAACGGTGCGCTCGATGGCGTCGATCTGACGGCGATCGCGCGCTCGGTCGGGATGCCCGGCGCGCTGAACGGCGCGACCGCTGACGATGCGACGACGCTGACAACGCTGTCCGCCGCCTTCACCGTCGCGGACGGCATGGCGCGGACGACTGCGCTGAAGCTGACGACGCACGCGATGACCCTGGCCGCGCGCGGCACGATCGGCCTCGCGGCGCGTGCGCTGCGCCTGCGTTTCGCGCCGGCGGGGGCAGGCGTGCCGTTCTCCGTGACGGGGCCGTGGGCGGCGCCGACTTATCTGGCGGACTGGGCGGGTCTGACGGAAGAGGGGCTCGCCGGCGTCGCCGAGACGCGGCGACCGTGGCTCTATGTCCTGTTGAAGGTGGGCGCGGTCTGGCCCGAACCGCCGCTGGTCGCCGGGGTGACTGAGGCGGGGTGACGCGCGCCCGGCCGCGAACGCGAATAAGTACCCGTTCGTCTCAATAGGCTTCGATCCGCGCATTGGACGCCCCGGCGCCGGCGCGTCACTCTCGGCAGTCAGACCGCAGCAGATAGCGGTGCAAAATGCGATTGCCGGTGAGGTTCGCCTGACTCTCGAAACGCTCTTCACGCCCTACACGATCCGCGGCGTCACCGTCCCCAATCGCTTCGCCATGGCGCCGATGCAGCGCCACAAACCGAGCGATTTCATCCCGAGCCGCGAGCATGCGGCGGACTATCGCGCGCGCGTCGAAGGCGGCATCGGACTGGTCATCACGCAGGGCACGACGATGGACCATTGGTCCACGTCGAGCGCCTATGCGCGGCTGTTCCCGCCCGCCTATGACGGCTGGAAGGCCTGCGTCGAGGCCGTGCGCGAGGCCGGCGGGCACATTTTCCTCCAACTCTGGCATGAAGGCGCGAACCGGGAAGGCGGCTTCGGACCGTCGGGTCTGACGGCCGCCGGCGAGCTGCGCGGCAATCCTTTCACCAAGGACCAGATCGAAGAGGTCACTGACCTCTATGCGCGCTCAGCGGAAATCGCCAAGGCGATCGGCTTTTCCGGCGTCGAACTGCACGGCGCGCACGGCCATCTGATCGATCAGTTCTTCTTCGCGGGCAGCAACAAGCGCGACGATGAGTATGGCGGCGATCTCGCGGCGCGCATGAAGTTCGGCCTCGACGTGGTGCGCCGGGTGCGCAGCGCCGTCGGCGACGACTATCCGATCGGCATGCGCATCTCGCAGTGGAAGGGCGGGGTCTACGATATCAAACCGTGTCCGACGCCGGATGACCTGAAGGCGTTCCTGACGCCGCTGGTGGCCGCGGGAATCGACGTGTTCCACGCCTCGGCGCGGCGCTTCTGGGTGCCGGAGTTCGAAGGGTCGGACCTTGGCTATGCCGGATGGGTGAAGGCGATGTCCGGCATCCCCACCATCGCGGTGGGGAGCATCGGGCTCGATACCGACATGCAGTCGAGCTTTGCAGGGCAGATCGCCAAGACCACCGGCGCGGCGGGCATCGCGGAGCTGGAGCGGCGCTTCGCCCGCGGTGATTTCGATCTCGCCGCCATTGGCCGCGCCGTGCTGGTGGAGCCGGATTGGGTGAACAAGGTGCGGAACCGCCTGTTCGGCGACCTGCGCAGCGAGCTGTTCACGGACGAAATCCGATCCACCGTGGTGACGCGAACCTACACCATGCCGGCCAACAGCGCCTGATGCTGGGGAACGGCGATCATGCCGATCGACGTCACCCTGATCCTCCACTTCGTCGCGGTCGCGGAGGAGCTGTCGTTCCGCAAAGCCGCGGAGCGCCTGCAGGTCGCGCAGCCCTGGCTGTCGCGTCAGATCGCGAAGCTCGAAGCGGAGATCGGGTTCAGACTGTTCAATCGCACGACGCGCCGTGTCGAGCTGACGGAGAAGGGCGCGCGGCTACTCGCCAAGGCGCGCGTTCTGGCGCGCGAGGTTGAAGCGACGCGGACGCTGGGCACACTGCTCGCCCGGGAAGCGCCCGATCGCCTGCGCATCGGCGTGCCGTTCTTCGCCTTGCGGGTACGGGCGCGCCTCAAGATCTTCCAACGCTTCCGCGACCGCCATCCCGCCGTGGAGCTGGAGATGCGCAACGGCGATCTCCGCAAGCTCCACCAGGATCTCGTGAACGGCGAAATCGACGGGTTGTTTTCGACGGGGCCTGTCGATGTGTCCGGCCTTGAGGTTTTGACACTGATCGAAACGGGGCTCGAGGCCGTTCTGAACAGCAACGATCCGCTGCTGTCGAAAGCGTCTCTCGCCGTGAGCGATCTTCGCGGGAAGCCGCTGGTCGTCTTCCCGCGCCACACCAATCCCGGTCTGTACGATGAGCTCTTCGGCTTGCTCGAAGGCCATGCCGGCAGGCTGATCGAGACGGCGGAGTTTCGCTACACCAACAAGCTTGACGGCCTGAACGCGATTTCCATCGTGCCGGGATGGTCGCCCGCGCCGGCCCGCAACGGCGTGCGGCGGCCTCTCAGCGGCTGTGACAGCATCAGCCGCTTTCAGTTCATCAAGCGGGAGGATGCGCAAACCGAGGCGATGGACGCTTTCTGGGAGATCGCAGCCCACAAGCCGCCCAAACGCGGGCCGGGCGAAAGAGCTTAGCCGGCCAGCACCAGCGCGCTGGGGAAGGTCAGGCGCGCGACCGTGCCCTTGCCGGGCGTCGATTCCAGCGTGAACTGCGCCTTGTTCGCTTCGGTGAGGGCGCGGGCGAGGGGGAGGCCGAGGCCGGTACCCTCGCGGCCGCGGCCGGACTTGGTGCGGCGATAGGGTTCCATCGCGCGCTTGAGGTCTTCGGCGTCCATGCCCGGGCCGGTGTCGCGCACCGCGATATGGACGGCGCCCGCGACATCCATCGACGCGGTGACTTCGACCTCGCCGCCGTCGCGGTTGAACTTGATCGCATTGCCCGCGAGGTTCAGCAGGATCTGCTTCAGGCTGCGCTCATCGGCGACGATCGCGGGAATGTCCTTGGCGATGGTCGGGTGCAGCGTCACGCCCGCGCGCTCGGCGAGGGGTGCGAGGAGACTGAGCACATTGAGGATGATCGGCTTGATCTCGACGGCGTCGGGATCGAGCTCGATGCGGCCCGACTCCGCCTTGGTCAGATCCAGCAGGTCGTTGATCAGGCTGAGCAGCAATTCGCCGCTGTCCTTGATGTCGTGGACATAGCCCTGATAGCGCTCGTTTTCGATCGGTCCGAAGCGCGCCTGCTCCATGATCTCGGCGAAACCGATGATCGCGTTGAGCGGCGTGCGCAGTTCGTGGCTGATCTTGGCGAGAAACTCGGTCTTGTGCTGCGAGGCGATCTCGGCCTCCTCGCGCGCGCGCTTCAGCGCCTCTTCAGCGGCGCGGCCGGCGCTGAGGTCGTGGAACTGGACGAGGATCTCGCCGGTCGCGAGGCGCGCGAACGCGGCGCGCACCGGCACATGTTCGGAACCGCGCAGGATGCGGGTCTCGCGGCCGTCCTCGAGCGCGCGCTCCAGGCCCCGCGCGCCGCTGGCCGCGATATAGGCGGCGGCGTCGGCCTTGAGGTCGGGCGGCAGCATGTTGAGCAGCGGCTCGCCGCGTGCGCTCTCGCCGAGGAGCTGCGCCGCCTTGGCGTTCATCGCGATCACATGGCCGCTGGCGTCGGCGGCGAGCGTCGGATCGGAAAGGGCGGCGACGACCTCTTCCAGGGCCGCGCTGGGCGCCGCGATGACGGCGGCCGGCATGGGAGGCGGCGGCGCGGGCGTGAAGAGGTCGAGCGGCGGCGCTTCGGTTTCGACGGCGACCGGCTCGGTGACGGTTGGGCGCGGCGGTGGGGGCGATTCGCTGTTGAGGGCGAGGCGGTCCTCGATATCCTCGAAGGCCAGCACGAACTGCGTCTCCGCGTCCTGGCCGAGCCGCTTGGCGACGATGCGGCAACGGCGGAGGCCGAAACGGGTGGCGACCGGCAGCGTGCGGGTGAGGAGGCCACGGGCCTGAAGCTCGGCCGTGAAATCCGCTGCGATATAGGGCGAGGAGAAGACGATGCCGAGCGCGCCTGGCATCAGCAGATCGTGCGCCTCGGCATTGGCCTGGACCGGCTGGCCCTCGGCGTCGAACACGGCGAGGGCGGTGGGGGCCGCGGCGAAGAAGGGATCGGTGCTTGCCTCGCCCGCGGGGGCCGCCATGACAAGGAGGCCGGGCCGGCCGTCGCGGAGCAGTGCGGGCGTGCCGCCCTGGCGCGCGGCCTTGTCGTCAGCGCCGAAACGGCGGTCGATGAGATCTGCGAGGCTGGCCTCGCCCCAATGGGCGATGGCGGCCGGATTCGCGAAGACGATGCGGCGGCGCGCGGCGTCCCACAGCCAGGCGGGCTGGGGTGCGGCGGCGATGCGGCTGACGGCTTCGTCGAACGAACGGGACAAATGAACCTCTTGGTCCGGCAGAGTGGACCGATTCGCGACGTTAGAGGCAGCATTCCGCGCGGCCAACGTGCGATGCACGCCAAGGGTCTTGTTTCTTTATCCGTGGTTAACTAACAAGCGTCGCCTTGCGCAGCGCGAGGGCCGGACATATGGTCCGCCCCTCCTGAAAAAGGGCCGCCTTAGCTCAGTTGGTTAGAGCGCTGGTTTGTGGAACCAGAGGTCCCCCGTTCAAGCCGGGGAGGCGGTACCATTCCACCCATCATTTGTAGCCGCCGATGATCGGCAGGATCTCGCCGGTGATGTAGCTGGCGCAGCTGGGCGCGGCCAGAAACACATAGGCCGGCGCGATCTCCTCGGGTTGGGCCGGGCGCTTCATTACGGTATCGGCGCCGAACTGGGCAACATGCTCGGCATCCTTGTCGGCGGGATTGAGCGGGGTCCAGACCGGGCCGGGCGCAACCGCGTTCACGCGGATGCCGCGTTCGGCGAGACTGCCCGACAGAGCGCGGGTGAAGGCGTGGATGCCGCCTTTGGTCATGGAATAGTCGAGCAGCTCCTTCGAGCCGTCGATCCCAGTGATCGAGCCGGTATTCACGATCGACCCGCCGCGCGGCAGATGCGGCGCCGCGGCGCGCGCCATGAAGAAATAGCCGTAGAGATTGGTCTTCAGCGTCGTGTCGAAATGTTCGTCGGTGATGTCCTCGATCTTCGCGACATGTTCCTGGAACGCTGCGTTGTTGACGAGGATGTCGAGCTTGCCGAACGCCTTGACGGTCTTGGCGACGGCGTCCTTGCAGAATTTCGCGTCGGAAACGTCGCCCGAGATGAGGAGACAGCGCGTGCCTTCCTGCTCGGTCGCCGCCTTGGTGTCTTCGGCGTCCTGGCCTTCGGTGAGATAGACGATCGCGACATCGGCGCCTTCGCGGGCGAAGAGAATCGCGACGGCGCGGCCGATGCCGCTGTCGCCGCCGGTGACGATGGCGGCCATGCCCTTCAGCTTCTCCGAGCCCTTGTAGTGCGGGTTGTCGTACATGGGCGGCGGATCGAGCTGCCACTCATTGCCGGGCTTCTTCAGGTGCTGCTTGGGAAAGGGCGGCTCGGGATAGAGCGCATGGCCCGCCTGCATCGCGCCGGACTCCTTTTTCTTGCCCTTGGTCTCCGCGTCCTTGGCGTCGGTGTCCTTCTGGATGGCTCGATGGGTGCGGGCAGTGGCCGCGACCTTCGTCGGGGCTTTTGATGTCTTGCGGGCCATAAGTGCTCCGGCGCTGGGATGAGGTTGCTTCCCAAACGCCAGCGCATGAGTGGGGTTCCGCTACTTCACGGTGATGGCGCCCTTCATGCCCAGCTCGTAATGGCCGGGCATGGCGCAGGCGAATTCGAAGCTGCCGGCCGTGGTGAAGGTCCAGGCAAAGCTTACGGTTTCGCCGGGTTTTGCGGTCACCATGTTGGGCATCGCGTCCATCGCCATGCCGGGCATCTCGGCCATCATCTTGATATGGGCTTCGAAGAAGGCGGCGTCGCCGACGCCGAGTTCGTGGTCCTGCGTGCCGTCATTGATCAGCACGAACTTGACGGTCTCGCCGGGTTTCAGATCGAGCGCCGACTGGTCGAAGGCGATGTCGCGCGCGTGGATGGTGACGGTGCGCGTCGCCTTGGCGGGATCGCCGGGGGCGCCGAAGCGGGCGAGGTCTTCCATGTGATCCATGTCGTGGCTGGCATGGCCGCCGCCATGTCCGGCATGAGGATCGGCGGCGAAAGCGGGGAACGCGAGCGCGGCGGCGGCGATGAGGAGGCGGAGGGGCATGGGTCTTTCCTTTCAAAACCAGAAGCGGAGGCCGGCGCGGAGCGAGGTCGTCTCGACGCTCTCCCCAGCGGCGCGGGCGATGGAGGCGGTTTCGCCAAGAGCGCGCTCGTATTCGAGCGCGACATAGGGCGCGAACTTGCGGGTGATTTCGTAGCGAAGGGTGAGCTCGAGCTTGGCTTCGGTGAAGCCGGCGCCTAGCCCGAGTTCAGGAACATCGGAGGCGGAGGCTTTGAGTTCGGCTGATGGTGTAAGGACCAGGCGTTGGGTCAGCAGGAGGTCGAACTCCTGTTTCAGGCGCAGGCTGAGATCGCCGTCCTCGCTGAGAAAGGCGGTGGCTTCGGTCTCGAAGAAATAGGGTGCGAGCCCTTCGAGGCCGATGGCGAGATAGGCGCGGCCATCCGGTTCGAAGTCATAGCGCATGCCGGCCTGCAGATCCCAGAAGTCGGAGACGGGCACGCTGTAGAGCGCTTGCACTTCGGCGTTGTGGAGATCGCCGGCGACGGACTCGCCTTCGGATTTCAGCCAGAGCTTGGAGCTGTCGCCGCCGATCCAGGCTTCGGCATCCCACGAGAAAAAGTCCTCCTCATTCCCGGTGCGGCCGGCGTCGAGTTCGCCGCGGACCATCCAGTAGGTGAGACCGTCATGGCCGGCATGGACGGTCGGAGCCGCGTGGTCGCCATGACCGGCCATCGCCGCGAGCAGCAGGAGGGCGGCGCTCATGGCGTGCCCTCCGGCGCGATCGAGACCTTGGCCATCATGCCGGAGACCATGTGGTTCAGGAGATGGCAGTGCAGCGCCCAGTCGCCGGGCTCGTCGGCGGTGAGGAGGACCGAGACGGTCTTGCCCGGCGGCACGACGACGACATGCTTGGTCGGCAGGCGCTCTGGCGGCTGGCCGTTCTCGACCTGAACATGCGGGCCATGAAGGTGCATGGGATGCGCCATCATGGTCTCGTTGACATAGGTGATGCGGACACGCTCGCCGAACTTGAGCTGGATCGGGTCGGAGTCCTCAAACGGCTTGCCGTTCAGCAGCCAGATATAGCGCTCCATATTGCCGCCGAGCGTGACGGTGATCTCGCGCACCGGCGGGCGGGTGTCGGCATTGGGGACGAGCGCCTTCAGGTCGGCGAGCGACAACTCGCGTGTCTCGGGCGGCGCGCCGGCGGCCCAGCCCATGCGGCGCGCCTCGTCGATGGTCTTGGGATCGGGCGGGGCGTTGTGGTCCATCGCCGCGTGATCCATGCCGGCCATATCGCCATGGTCCATGCCCGCCATGTCACCATGATCCATGCCGGGCATCGCGCCCATGTCGTCCATGGTGAGCAGCGCGCGGGGATGCATCTCTGGGACATCGGCCGTCATGCCTTCGCGCGGCGCGAGGGTGGCGCGGACATAGCCGGAGCGGTCGATCGCTTCGGCGAAGATCGTGTAGGCCTTGTCGGCATCGGGAATGACGATGACGTCATAGGTCTCGCCGATCCCCATGCGGAACTCGTCGACGGGGACGGGCTGCACGTCGCTGGCATCGGCGGCGACGACGATCATCTTGAGACCTGGAATGCGCACATCCATGAACGACATCGCATTGCCGTTGATGAAGCGGAGGCGGACCTTCTCGCCCTTCGAGAACAGCAGCGTCTGGTTCGCCGCGGCGGAGCGGCCGTTGAGGAGATAGGTGTAACCGGTAACGTCGGCGAGATCGGTCGGGTCCATCCGCATCTCGCCCCAGGCGAGACGGTCGCGCAGGGTGGCACCGAGCCCATCGCGCGCTGCGTCGCGGAAGAAGTCGATGACGGTGCGCTTACCCTTGTTGTAGTAGCCGGGATCGACCTTGAGGTTGCGCAGGATGCGCTCGCCGCGTTCGGGATGGATGTCGGAGAGCATCACGACATAGTCGCGCTCGGCTTTCACGACCTCGCCGGCCTTGGGCATGATGACCAGCGGCGCGTAGAGCCCATCCTGTTCCTGCAGGCCGGTATGGCTGTGATACCAATAGGTGCCGGCCTGACGGATCGGGAAGCGATAGGTGAAAGTCGCGCCTGGGGCGATGCCGGGATAGCCGTTAAAGCCCGTGACCCCGTCCATGATCCCCGGCAGCTTCAGCCCGTGCCAGTGCAGCGAGGTCGGCTCGTCCAGCGTGTTGGTGACGCGGATGACGGCCTCGTCGCCCTCGGTGAAGGTCAGCAACGGACCGGGAATCGTGCCGTTGATCGCAAGACGGTCATAGGATTTGCCGTCGATGGTGACGGTGGTTTCGCCGATGGTGAGATCGTAGACGCGGGTTTCGGCGGCGGCCGCACCGGCGGCGAGCCATGCCGCGAAACTGAAAGCTAGAAGGGAACGCATAACCTGCTCCTGAACATGATCGAGACGGCGTGCGGGCGTGAGCCCGGCGCGGCGTCGCGTCAGATCAGCAGGCGATGGGTACGGACGGTCCGGAGCGCGATCGCGTCCGGCGGCGGCCGGGGCGGGCGGAGGACGAGGGCGCCACGATCCGGCGCAGGAAGCGCGACGGCGGCGAAGAACGGTAGCGGCGCGAGATCGTCGAGGCCGGGCGGGGTGAGGACGGCGGTGGCGACCAGCACGCCGTCGGGCGTGCTCATGGCGGCGCAGTCCTGCGGTTCAGGCTGGGGCGCGGGCTTGCCGTGATGGGCGTGGTCCATGCCGGCGTGATGCATGGGGACGGGATCGGCCGCGGCGAACATCGCGGCGCAATGCGGCCCCAGCGCCGCCGCGAGGAAGCCCGCGGCGAACAACATGAGCGCGATGATGCGAAGGCGCACGGTCATCATGATACCCAGAGGGGGTATACAGCGCTCAGCCGGATGGGTCTAGCGCTCAGACGGGGCGCGGCATTCAATATTCTCGTTCAAGGTGAGCGAGAAAGTTCATTTGAATTCTGGCCCCCGCGGACCGATTTTCGCTACAGTCCGCCCGAAATCCGACTGGAGAAGTCCCATGTACCAGACCAGCAACGACCTGCCTTTGCAGACCCGCGATGCGATGATCCGCCTGCTGAATGCGCGGCTCGCCGACGCCATCGACCTCGCGCTGCAGATCAAGCAGGCGCACTGGAACGTGAAGGGCCCGAACTTCATCGCGCTGCACGAGCTGTTCGACAAGTTCCACAACGAGGTCGAGGATCACTACGATACGATCGCCGAGCGGGTGACGGCGCTGGGCGGCATCGCCTACGGCACCGCGCAGACCGTGGCGGAGAAATCGACGCTGCCCGGTTATCCCACCGATATCGCCGACGGACTTGCGCATGTGAAGGCGCTGGCCGCTTCGTTCTCGACCTTCGGCACCGCGCTGCGCGCCGCGATCGACACCGCCGACGGCGTCGGCGACGCGGATACGACCGACCTCTTCACCAGCATGTCGCGCGCCATCGACAAGTCGCTGTGGTTCCTGGAAGCCCATCTCCAGTCCGACAAGTGATCGACGCACGCTGACACCATTCGTGTCTTGAGCGGCCGGCAGGGGCGGATCATGGTCCGCCCCTGTTCGATTCCTCGTGCCGCGTTCCCGTGCCCCCCGTCTCCGCCGTCGATTTCCGCCGCATCTGGCCGCTTCAGGCCACGGGCGCGACCATCCTGGTCGCGGGCGGGCTGCATTTCACGCTGACCCCGGCGCATGCGCAGATCGCGGGCTTCACGGCGTCGGAACTCGGCCTCGTTGGCTCGGCCTATTACGTGGGATTTCTCGGCGGGTCGCTGCTCAATCCGCTGGCGTTCCGCGCTCGGCCATCGCGGCCTGTTCTTCATCTACGCCACGCTGATCGCCGCCTCGGTGGCGATGCAGCCGGTGCTCGACAATGTCGCCGCCTGGATGGTACTGCGCGGTCTGGTGGGGTTCCTGGCGTCGGGTCTGTTCGCGGCGATCGAGAGCTGGCTGAACGCGATCGCGAGCAACGCCAATCGCGGGCGGACGCTGTCGATCTATTCGATCACCAACCAGTCGGCGCTCGCCTGCGGGCAGTTTCTCTTCACGCTGTCGCCAGCGGCGAGCGGGACGGGTTTCTATCTGTCCGCCGCCATCCTGCTGCTGACCATGGCGCCGTTCGCCGCGATGCGCGGACCTCCGCCGGCGCCGCCCGCGCAGAACCGCATCCGCGTCGCGGCGCTCGCCAAAGGATCGCCTGTGGCGTTCGCCGGCTATATCGCGAACGGCATGGCGACGGCGCCGTTCTGGGTGCTGGGGCCGGTCTTCGCGCGGGATTCAGGCTTCGACCAGGCGAAGATCGCGCTGTTCATGGCGCTGCCGATCATCGGCTCGCTGGTGCTGCAATGGCCGGTCGCGCGGCTGTCGGACGGCATGGACCGGCGGCAGGTGATCCTGCCCATCGCGCTGGGCGCGGCGCTGGCCGCGGCGGCCGTCGCGTTCGCCGCGACGCTGGGCGCGGCCTGGGCGGTGCTGATCGGAATCGTGATGTTCGGGGCGACGGCGTTCCTGATCAACATGCTGTCGTCCGCACATATGAACGACCGCGTCGATCCCGCCGATCTCACGGAAGCGGCGGGCGCGAGCTTCCTCGTCTACGGCGCGGCATCTGCGCTGGGGCCGATCACCGCGTCGATCGCGATGCAATATCTGGGGCCGGCGGGATTGTTCTGGCACGCGGGCGCGGTGCTGGCGCTGCTCGGGGTCTTCACCGCCACCAGAATAGCCGTCCGGCCAGGCTCCGTTTGACGACGGCCGGGCGCTGCAGGACGACAATGTCCTGAAAGCCGTGGATCGCGCCGGGCACGATGCGCACGACGTCAAAATAGCGGCCGTAGAAGCGACGCACGAAGGCCTCGTTGGCGAAGGTCTGGCCGTAGCGATAGCCGCGCTGCACGAGATGAGCGCCCTGGGGCACGAAGCGGAATCCGTCGCCGGTGGTGAAGGCAGCGCGCACCTCCGCCAGTTCGGCGTCGGTCATCGCGAGCATGTCGCGGACTTCGGGATTGCCCTCGGCGAGCGCCAGCGCGGATTCGCCGTGCACGGTCAGCAGGGCATAGCCGCCGGGGCGGATCACGCGCTGGAGTTCGCGCAGATAGAAGACGTGGTCGCGCCGCTCCATGTGGGTGAAGACGGAGATGCTGATCGCCGCTTCGAAACTGCCAGCCTCAAAGGGGAATTTTTCGCGGACGCCGATGTGGTGGACATCGACGAATTTGAGATGGTCAGCGACCCAGGCGACGAGCTCAGCGTCGATATCGACACCGGCGTAGCGGCCGGGATAGCCGCGGAACATGCGCGCGAGACGTCCGGCGCCGACGCCGAAGTCGAGGATCGATTCCAGCGCGTTCAGCGGCTTGGGCAAGGCCTCAGCGAGCGCGCGCACCATGACCGCGCCATGGCTGGCGAAGTCGCGCCGTTCGGTCAGCGACGAGGTGCGCTGCATGAAGGCGGTGGGCGGGAAGGGCGCGAGCAGCGCCGCCACCGCGGGGTCGTCATAGTCGCCCTCGGTGTTCAGCGCCAGCCACGGCTCAAGCGGGCCGCTGAGACCCAAAGCGGCGGCCGCCATCTCGTCGTCGGTCAAGGGCACGGGAAGAACGGCCGCAGCGCGGGCGCGGACGACTAGCTCTCGTCGTCTTCGCCGTCGGTCTCGGGCTCGTCGGCGTCGAGGCCGCCTTCATTGGTCTCGGCTTCGGCTTCAAGCTCGTCGGCGAACGGATCCACTTCGTCGGTCTCGGCGAGGGTTTCCTTGGCCGGACGCAGCGTGTTGCGCGCGCCGCTGGAGCTGGCCGAGCGGGTCTTCTCGCGATTGGCCTTCTCGATCGCCTGGTCGAGTTCGATCTGCGTGCAGAGGCCGAGCGTGACCGGATCCGACGCCTTGAGATTGGTGGCGTTCCAGTGCGTGCGGTTGCGCACCTTGTCGATCGTCGCCTTGGTCGTGCCGACGAGGCGGCCGATCACCGCGTCGGGCAATTCGGGGTGATTACGGATCAGCCAGAAGATCGCGTCGGGCTTCTCGAGCCGCTTGGACACCGGCGTGTAGCGCGCCCCCTTGCGCGGCTTCTGCAGCGCCACGACCAGCGGGTTGGAGAGCAGCTTCAGCCGGTGCGCCGGGTCGGCCTCGGCCTTGGCGATCTCCTCGCGCGTCAGTTGGCCCATCAGGACGGGATCGACGCCCTTCATGTGCTGGGCGGTTTCGTCGTCGGCGATGGACTGGACTTCCAGCGCGTGGAGCTGGGTGAAATCGGCGATCTGGTCGAAGGTCATGGTGGTGTTGAAGACCAGCCACTTGGCGGTCGCCTTCGGCATGATGGGCGCAGTCATGATTTTCCTCCTTACGGACCGCGGGAGCTTCCGCTGTCCGCCCGCATGAGAATGTCCATGTCGGGAATACGGGCACGGATATAGCCGCTCGGCGCGCCCGCGCCAAGACCCGAGAGTCAGCCGACGGTCAGGACGATCTTCCCGGCATGGGTCCCGGCGGCCATGCGGGCATGGGCTTCGGCGACCTTTTCCAGGGGAAAAACGCTGTCGACGACCGGCTTGATCCGGCCGGATTCGAGCAGCGGCCAAGCGTCGCGGAGCACCCCCGCTGCAACCTGGGCTTTCTGGGCGGCGGTGCGGGCGCGGAGGGTCGAGCCGGTGACGGTCAGGCGCTTCATCAGCACGCTGCCGAAATTGACCTCGACCTTGGAGCCCTGCTGGTAGGCGATGTTCACCAGCCGGCCCTCGAGGGCCAGCGACTGGATATTGCGCGGGATGTAGTCGCCGCCGACCATGTCGAGGATGACGTCGACGCCCTTGCCTGATGTTTGGGTCTTGATGACCTCGACGAAGTCCTCGGACTTGTAGTCGATGCCGCGCTTGGCCCCGAGCTTCTCGCACAGCGCGACCTTCTCGGGCCCGCCGGCGGTCGCGAAGACGGTGTGGCCCTGGGCAGCATAGAGCTGGATCGCCGTGGTGCCGATCCCGCTGGCCCCGCCATGCACCAGCAGCGTCTCGCCGGGCGCGAGGCGGCAGCGGTCGGAGACATTGGTCCAGACGGTGAAGAAAGCCTCGGCCGTGGCGCCGGCTTCCTCCCACGAGAGGGCGGCGGGCTTGGCGAGGCACGAGCCTTCGGGCGCGGCGCAGTATTCGGCATAGCCGCCGCCAGCGATGAGGGCGACCACTTCGTCGCCGATCCGCCATTTCGTTACGCCCTCGCCGAGCGCCGCGATCGTGCCGGCGCATTCGAGGCCGAGAATGTCGGAGGCGCCGGGCGGCGGGGGATAGAAGCCCTGGACCTGGATGAGATCGGCGCGGTTGAGCGCGGTCGCCTTCACCTTGATGAGTACCTCGCCCGCCGCCGGTTGCGGGACGGGCGCGATGACGAGGTCGGGCTTGCCGTCCTTGCCGGGAGTCTGCGGACGAACGGCACGCATGCTGGTGGGAAGATCGGTCATTTGGGGCGGCCTTGCGAAGTGCGATGTCAGGCGCGAGAGTTCCGCCATTCCGCTCCGCCGGGCAAGCATCTTGAGGAGACGTCATGGCGCTCGACACCGACGAACTCGCACCGCCGCCCAAACCGGCGCGGATCGATCTGGAGGTCATGTCGGTCGAGGCGCTGACCGAACGTATCGCGTCGCTGGAAACGGAAATCGCGCTCATTCGCGACCTGATCGGCAAGAAGAAGGCCTCGCGCGACGCCGCGGCGGCGTTCTTCAAGTCTTAGGCCGCCGTTAACTCGGGCGGCCTAGCGTTATTGCAGGTGCTCATTACCCGGAGCGCGAGTTTCGCTTCTATTTCCCGATGTCTTCCTGCGAGTCTTTCGGGGCCGGCATCGTCCGGCCCCTTCTTTCTTTTGGGCAGGCCGTTAAGCACGCGCCGAGACGCCGTCTTGCACGGGGCGGAGTCCTGATCTGAGATCGTTTCGTCGCGCCAGGGCGGCGTGGCGATTGCATGGCGCGCTGACGTGCAAGATGGGGGCGCTTCATGATGGGACAAAATAGAGAGGCAATGAGCGAGGGACAGTTCACCGATCCTTCGCTGGGCGAGGCGACCATCCCGGCCCGCGCTCTTGGCTTCGTACGATCCGAGGTTTTCCGCCGCGCCTTCACCGGCGGCATGGCGATGGTCGAGGAGACCGCCAGCTATCTCGACGGCCCCGGCCGTGAGGATTCCCGCGGCCTGCCGCGCCGCGCCGCGCTCGCCTATGCCGGCGAAAGCATGCGCCTGACGACGCGCCTGATGCAGGTCGCCTCGTGGCTGCTGGTGCAGCGCTCGGTCGCCGACGGCGACGTGACCGTGGAAGAGGTTTCGAAGGACAAATACCGCCTGAGCGCCCGCGAGGTCTGCACCGGGCGCAAGCCCGAGGCCGAGGAATTGCTGCCGGCGCGGCTGGTGGAACTGCTGGCGAAGAGCGCGCAGCTCTATGAGCGGATCGACCGCCTGGACCGCACCATCTATTCGCCCGACGCGGAGCCGGCCCCGGAAGGTGCGCGCGGCCATTTCGACCGCCTGGCCTCGGCCTATGGGTCGATGGGCAAGTAATCTGCCGCGATTGCAGACACGAAAAAGGGGGCGGTGACGCCCCCTTTTGCTTTGCAAAAAGCCGTCCGTCTTACGAGACGAGGCCTTCGTAGCGCTTCTTGAAGCGGCCGACGCGGCCACCGCGGTCGAGCATCTGGTTCTGCGCGCCCGTCCAGACCGAGTGGGTCGTGGGGTCGATTTCGAGGGTCAGCTGGACGCCTTCCTGGCCATAGGTCGAGCGCGTCCAATAGGTCGAGCCGTCATTCAGGGCGACCTTGATGTAGTGGTAGTCGGGGTGGCCTTCCTTCTTCATCGGAAGCGTCCTCTCATTAGCAAAACTGGGTTTCGGGCGGCCTGGCCGTCCAAATGAGCGCGGGTCTGTACACGAGAGCGGGGCGATGGGCAAGACAGCTCTCAATGTCCGAAAACGGCGGGTCGTCCAGGGCGGATATGCTAGAGTCAAGCATGGCTGACGGCTTCACTCTGTTCGAGACGGCGATCGGTGTCTGCGCGTTGGCCTGGGGGCCGGACGGGATTGTCGCGGCCTCGCTGCCCGAATCGGAACCGGAGCGGCTGCGGAAACGGTTTCAGAATCGGTTTCCTGAGGCGGGGAAGGGCTTACGCCGAAATCGCTCTTGCCGACGATTGCAGGCATTCAGGCGCTTATGCACGCAGAAGTTGTAGATTTCGCCGATGCGCCGCTGGATTGGTCCGTGGTCGGAGCGTTCGAGCGCAAGGTCTACGACATCGCACGCAGGATCGCGCCGGGCGAGACGCGGACCTATGGCGAGATCGCGCGCGAGCTGGGCGATCTCGCGCTGTCGCGGGCGGTCGGGCAGGCGCTGGGGGCGAACCCTTTCCCGCCCATCGTGCCGTGTCACCGGGTCCTCGCGTCGGGCGGCAAGACCGGCGGGTTTTCAGCGCCGGGCGGAATCGAGACGAAATTCCGCATGCTGGAGATCGAACGTGCCCATGCCGCGCCGACCGATCTGTTCGGCGGGCTGGCCTACCAGCCGCGCCGCTAAACCGCAGATTCGTCCGGCGCATCCGTAGGGTCTTGAGTCTCGCGGCCAACCGGACGACAACGCGGCCGCAAATGACCGATCGTCCTTCGACCGCCGCCCAGGATCTTGCAACGGAAGCCGCGGCCCGCCCGCGTTCGCGCGATCTCGGCTCACTGCGCACCCTGCTTCCCTTTCTGAAGCCGTATCGCGTGCGCGTCGCATTTGCCGTCGGGGCGCTGCTCGCGGCGGCGATCGCCATGCTGGTGCTGCCGATGGCGGTGCGCTCGATGATCGATCACGGCTTCTCGCGTTCGAGCGCAGAGTTCATCGACTCCTATTTCATCGCGCTGCTGGGCGTCGCCGCGCTGCTCGCCGCGGCGTCGGCGGTGCGCTTCTTCTATGTCACCTGGATCGGCGAGCGCGTGGTCGCGGATATCCGTCGCAAGGTCTATGGCCATGTGCTGACGCTCTCGCCGCAATTCTTCGAGACGACGCGCACGGGCGAGGTGCTGTCGCGTCTCACCGCCGACACGACGCTGATCCAGACCGTGGTCGGCTCGTCGCTGTCGATGGCGATGCGCAATATCGTGATGCTGATCGGCGGCGTCGTGGCGCTGATGCTGACCTCGTTGCAGTTGAGCGGCCTCACGCTGCTGCTGGTGCCGGCGGTGGTGGTGCCGCTGATCGTGTTCGGGCGGCGGGTGCGTGGTCTTTCGCGCGCGTCGCAGGACCGCATCGCGGACGCCTCCGCCTATGCCGGCGAGACGCTGAACGCGGTGCAGACCGTGCAGTCCTTCGTGCATGAAGATGCCGACCGTGCGACCTTCGGCACGGCGGTCGAAACCTCGTTCGAGACGGCGCGGGCGCGCGTGAAGGCGCGGGCCTTCATGACGGCCTCGGTGATCTTCCTTGTCTTCGCCGGCATCGTCGGCGTGCTGTGGGTCGGCGCGCGGCTGGTGCTGGCGAACGAGATGACGCCGGGCGAGCTCAGCCAGTTCGTGCTCTACGCCGTGCTGGTTGCCAGCTCGGTCGGCGCGGTCTCGGAAGTCTGGGGCGACGTGCAGGCCGCGGCGGGCGCGACGGGGCGCCTGCAGGAATTGCTGGCGGCGCAGCCCAATGTCGTGGCGCCGCCGAACCCCGTGGCGTTCGCCGCGCCGGTGCAGGGCGCGGTGGCGTTCGAGAACGTCACCTTCCGCTATCCCTCGCGGCCCGATGTTTCCGCCCTCGACGGCTTCACCATGAATGTGAAGCCCGGCGAAACGGTCGCCCTTGTCGGCCCGTCCGGTGCAGGCAAGACGACGGTCTTCCAGTTGCTGCTGCGCTTCTACGATCCGCAGGCCGGGCGCGTGACCATCGACGGCGTCGACCTCGCCGCCGCCGATCCGCGCGCAGCGCGCAGCCTGATCGGCCTGGTGCCGCAGGAGACGGTGATCTTCTCAGGCACCATCGCCGACAATATCCGCTATGGCCGCCCCGGTGCGACCGAGGTGGAGGTCACCGCCGCCGCGACCGCCGCGCAGGCGCACGACTTCATCATGAAGCTGCCGCAGGGCTATCAGACGCTGCTGGGCGAGCGCGGCACGACGCTGTCGGGCGGCCAGCGCCAGCGCATCGCCATCGCGCGCGCGATCCTGAAGGACCCGCCGATCCTGTTGCTCGACGAAGCGACGAGCGCGCTGGATGCGGAATCGGAGCGCGCAGTGCAGGTGGCGCTCGAGGGCCTGATGAAGAACCGCACCACGCTGATCATCGCGCATCGCCTGGCGACCGTGCAGCGCGCCGACCGCATCATCGTGCTCGACGCCGGCAAGGCGACGGCGATGGGCCGCCACCGCGATCTCGTCGCGCAAGGCGGGCTCTATGCCCACCTCGCCAATCTGCAGTTCGCGTCCGTCGCGAATATGTGAGCCCGATGGCGCGTCCCTTCAAAGTCACGCGCCTCAAGTGGACGGATATCGCGCTCGAAAAGCTGAAGCTGCCCGCCAGGACGATGAAGCTGACGCTGGGGCTCGGCTCGGGGCTCGCCGTTCGCGCCGGCGATACGAGCGGCACGCTCTGGGCGATCGGCGACCGCGGGCCGAACCTCAAGCTGAAGGACGCGATTGCCGATTACGGTCTCGATGTTCTGAAGCCGCATATGGGCGAGAAGGGCGCGAAGCTGATTCCACGGCCCGGGATCGGTCCGGCGATCGTGGAATTGCGACTGGCGGGCGACAGCATCGAGCATGTCCGCACGCTGGCGCTGACGGGCAGACGCGGCCGGCCGATCTCCGGCCTGCCAATTCCCGGCGGCGAAGGGCGCGAGGTCGAACCGGCCTATGACCTGAACGGCAATGCCTGTCCCGACGATCCCTCCGGCGCGGATACCGAGGCGCTGGTCGCGCTCTCGAACGGATCGTTCGTGGTGGTCGAGGAATATGGGCCCTCGATCATGAAGGTGAATGCGAAAGGCTGCATCACCATGAGATGGGTGCCGGAGGGTACCGAGGGCGCGCTGGATGGCGCGGACTATCCCGTCGCAGGTGTGCTGCCTGCGAGCGCTGCGGCGCGGCGGCTCAATCGCGGCTTCGAAGCGCTGGCGCTCTCGCCGGACGAGAAGGCGCTTTATGTCATGTTCCAGAGCGCGCCGGAGGGCAGCACGGGCGCGCCGGTCGTGCCGGTGCTGAAGCTCTCCGCGCGCACCGGCAAGCTGCTGGCGACCTATGCCTACCCGTTCGACAAGCCGAAGAGCTTCCGGCGCGATGCAGCGGCGGGGAAGGTCGACGAGGACGATCTGAAGGTGAGCGAGGTCGTCGCGCTCGACGGCGAGACGTTGCTGGTGCTGGAGCGGATCACCGAGACGGCGAAGCTCTATGCGGTGCGGCTGCCGCGCGCCATGGCGGGCGAGGTGCCGGTGCTGGAGAAGCGGCTGGTATTCTCCACCGACGATGTCCCGCGGATCGGGCCGGATGTGGAGGGCGTCGCGTTGTTGACGCCGACGACGCTGATCCTCGTCACCGACAACGATTTCGGCGTTGCCGGTGCGAAGACCGAGTTCTGGAAGATCGAATTCGCTACGGCTCTGTCAGCTTGAACTCGATGCGGCGGTTCTTGGCGTAGGCTTCGTCGCTGTCGCCGGGGTCGATCGGGCGCTGGTCGCCGAAGCCGGTGGCGGCGAGGTGGTTCGCGGGCACGCCCATCGCGATCAGGAACTGCACCACCGACATGGCGCGCGCCGAGGACAGCGCGAGGTTCGACGGGAAGGCCGGTGTGTTGATCGGGCGCTTGTCGGAATGGCCGTCGACGCGCAGGACCCAGTCGATGTCTTCGGGGATCTGCGGGATGATCTCCTTCAACGCTTCGGCGAGCACCGAGAGTTCAACCCGCGCCTGTTCGGAGAGATCGGCGGAGTTGACCGCGAACAGCACCTCGGACTGGAAGACGAAGCGGTCGCCGGAAATCTTGATGTCGGTACGGTCGCCGAGGATCTGCTTCAGGCGGCCGAAGAATTCGCTGCGGTAGTCGGCGAGCTCCTTCACCTTTTCGGCGAGGGCTTCGTTGAGGCGGCGGCCGAGATCGTCGATTTGGACCTGCGCGTCCTTGTTCTTCGCTTCGGACGCGCCGAGCGCTTCCTGCAGCGCGAGGAGCTGCAGGCGGAGCTGTTCGACCTGCTGGTTCAGCAAAGCGAGCTGCGCCTCGGCGTCGCTGAGGGCCTGGCCCTTCTGTTCGAGTTCCGCGACCGCGGCGGCACCCGCGGCGGCGCGGGCTTCGGCCTCCGCGAGCGTGGCGCGCAGCTTTTCGAGTTCGGCGGTCTTGTCGCTGTCGGATTTCTGGACGAGGCCGAGCTGGTTGGCGAGATCGGCGATGCGGGCCTGCAGCGAGGCGATGGTGGCGTCGCGGCTGGTCAGCTGCTGGCCCAGGAAATATTGGCCCAGCATGAAGATCGACAGCATGAAGGTGATGACCAGCAGCAGCGTCGACAGCACGTCGACGAAGCCGGGCCAGTAGTCGAAGGGACCCCGCGAGCGCGCCCGTGCCGCCATGGCCTATTGCGCCTTCTGCCGGTCGCCCATCGCGGCGAGCGTGCGGCCGAGCAGCTTCACCTCCTGGCGCAGTTCCTGGACGAAGGCATCGCGCCCCGCCGCCTGCTCTTGAACCAGGCCGCGCATCGCGCTTTCGATGCCGCGCATGGCCGCGGCGACTTCGGCCGAGCCGTCGCCGCCCGCGCTGCGGCGCTCCTCCAGCCGCACCAGCGTACGTTCGAGGTTTTCCAGATTCTCGGCGGTCTGTTCGAGCAGCGCCGTGACATAGGCAGGCGCCGAGGCCTCGCCGCTCTCCAACACCGCCGAGGGACCCGCGCCGCCGAGGCGGGTGACAGTGGAGATCCACTCTTCGAGCGCGTTGTAGAAGCGGTTCTGCGCCTGGCCGGCATTGAGGTCGAGGAAGCCGAGGATCAGCGACCCCGCGAGGCCGAAGAGCGAGGAGGAGAAGGCCGTGCCCATGCCCGAGAGCGGGCCTTCGAGGCCGGCGCGGAGGCGGTCGAAGGCGATCGCGCCTTCACCGCCCGAGGGCAGCGAGCGGATGGTTTCGGCGACCGAGCCGACGACGAGGATGAGGCCCCAGAAGGTGCCGAGCAGGCCGAGGAAGACGAGAAGGCCCGTCATGTAGCGCGCGATGTCGCGGCTTTCATCGAGGCGCGACTGGACGCCGTCGAGGATGGAGCGCGAGACCGGCGCCGACAGGTTCATCCGGCCGCGGCTGTCGGCGAGCATGTTGGCGAGCGGCACGAGGAGGTGCGGCTGGGCGCTCGTCACCGGCGACATCGAGGGATCGGTGCGGCGGAGATTGGCGACCCAGCGGATGTCGGGCAGCAGCCGCCAGATCAGCCGGTAGGAATTGAGGATGCCGAAGATGAGGACGGCGAGGATGAGGCCGTTGAGGAACGGATTGGCGAGGAACGCCTCGATGATGCTGGGCAGGATGAACGCGACCGCGACCCCGGCCAGGCCGAGGAAAACCGTCATGCGCAACAGGTAAGGCGCCAGCTGCAGCGTGGAGAAAGCGGTCGATTTCGCACGGGCCATGCCAGGCGCTCCTCATCGATGACGCGAAAGGCGCACGAACGGCCGAGCCTAGGCCTCAGATCTTGGCGAAGGTGTGGCGGCGTGCAGCTTCGGCGAGTCTAGACCGGCGCGGCTGCGACCGCCATCACGCTTTGGCTCTGACCGCCTTCAGCGCCTTCAGGAGCTGGGGATGCATTTCCTGGTTGCCGGCCACGATGCCCTGACGTCCGAGGACGTCGCCGCCGCCGGTGAGATCGCTCACCTGGCCGCCGGCTTCACGCACCAGCACGATGCCGGCCGCGACGTCCCACGAGGAGAGGCCGATTTCCCAGAAGCCCTCGTAGCGGCCGGCCGCCACGTAAGCGAGATCGAGCGCCGCGGAGCCGAAGCGGCGGATGCCGGCCGAGACTTTCGTGATCGCCTCGTACTGGGCGTAGAAAAGCGGCGGATTGCCGTGGGGGCCAAGATTGAGGCCGGTGGCGAACAGGCTCTCGCTCATTTCGCGGCGGCCGGAGACGCGCAGGCGCTTGTCGTTGAGGAAGGCGCCCTTGCCGCGCTCGGCGTGGTAGAGCTCGTCGGTGACCGGATTGTAGATGACGCCGGCGATCAGCGTGCCCGCGCGCTCAAGCCCCACCGAAATCGCGAAATGCGGCACGCCGTGGATGAAGTTGGTCGTCCCGTCGATCGGGTCGATGTGCCAGCGGTGGTCCTTGTCCTTGCCCTCGACGATGCCGCTTTCCTCCAGCACGAAGCCGAAATCGGGGCGCGCCTTGGTCAGCTCCTCGCGCAGGACCTTTTCCGAGGCAAGGTCGGACTGGCTGACGAAATCGGCCGCGCCCTTGCGGCTGACCTGGAGCTGCTCGACCTCGTTGAAATCGCGCCGGATCTGGCGGGCGGCCTTGCGGACGGCGCCGACCATGACATTGAGCAAGGCAGAGTGAGCGGGCATGAGGATTCAATCAACGGGAGCGGGAAGGGCGGGTTTCCTATCAGGGGCGGGGCTGCGGCTCAACCGCCGGGACTTTGGTCTATTCGCGAACGCAGGCAGCGAATCCGGAACGGAAGGGGTCAACGAGTCTTAAGGGGGACTGCCAAGTGTTCCAGGTTCGCGTACCCGCCTATGCTAAACGCCACGAATGACAACGATCACCCCCTCGCGGAGGCCTTCCGGGCCTTCGTGCGCGATCCCGCTTTCCCCTGCGTAGGGGCGAAATCGGCGTTGAAGCGCGAGCAGATGTCGATTGTCGTCTGCAGCGACATTCGGTCGGCCTGGGACGACCTGCGCATCTACCCCAGCCTTCTGGCGCTGGCGCAGGGCTATAAGGCCGCGCCCAAGCTGTTCCAAACGCTTGTGGTGATCTTCGCCGACGAAACGCCGCTCAGCGAGGCGGACTACGAACGCCACCTGTGGAGCCGGCTCCAGTCGCTGAACGACAAGGACGAATGGCACGGGCAGAAATACGATCCGCGCGTGAGCGATGACCCGGAAGACGGCGCCTTTTCACTGAGCTTCGGCGGCGAGGCGTTCTTCGTCGTCGGTCTGCACCCGCAGGCGAGCCGGCCGGCCCGGCGCTTCGAACGCGCCGCCATGGTGTTCAACCTGCACGACCAGTTCGAGCAGCTGCGCTCGGCGGGTCTTTATGAACGGCTGCGCGGCACGATCCTGGATCGCGACGTTGCGCTGGCGGGATCGTTGAATCCCATGCTGGCGCGTCACGGCACGGGCTCCGCGGCGCCTCAGTACAGCGGGCGGGCCGTTGGCGCCGACTGGGTCTGCCCGTTCAGCAATCGTGCGCGGGATTGACGATGAATATCATCCCGCCCCGCAGCGGTACGGCCTTCACGATGAAGGCGGGCCAGACGCTGACCGTGACCGATCCTGAAGGCGAACAAGTCGCCGATCTGCTCGCTTATAATTCGGCCGATATCGGCGAGGTCCTGTCGTCGGGCCGCACGATCGACTATGCGAGCCGGATTTTCCTGACGACAGGCGATCCGCTTTATTCGAACCGTTCGAACGTTATGCTGCGGATCGTCGAGGACGATGTCGGCCGGCATGATTTCCTGCTGACGCCGTGCTCGCGCGAGATGTTCAAGATTCTCTATCCCGAGGGCGAGACGCATCAGGGCTGCTTCGGCAATCTCGCGGGCGCGCTCGCGCCCTACGGCATTCGGCCGGACGCGATTCCAATCGCCTTCAACTGCTTCATGAATGTGCCGGTGGATCAGGCGACCGGCATGATTCGCGTCCTGCCGCCACTGAGCAAGCCCGGCGACCGCATCGTTTTCACGGCGGAGATGGATCTGGTCATCGGCCTCACCGCTTGCTCGGCCGGCCAGTCCAACAATTTCCGCTACAAGCCGATCGGCTACGAAATCTCCTAGCGCACTAATCGCAAACGATGGAGATCGGGTCGCTGCAGGGGAACGTCTCCTTCAGGGCATCCTCCAGGCGCGCTTCGAGTTCGGCCTTGCTCAAGTTGGGTTTCGCGCGCAGTGGAGGATTGGTTCGGCTGGGTGCTTTGGAAATTTTCCGCATCGCCATGACGCCGTCTCCGGTTGCTGCAGCCGCTTAAGCAGGGTCCCGCTGCGATGGTTGCGGTCATCTTCCAGACCGAGGGAACAAGCACGGTACGCCACGGTTAAAGCGGCAGGAGGCGTCACCATGACCGATCAACGCGAAAGCATTTGGGTGCGAGCCTTTATCCGTCGCGGCGCCGATATGGATGTTGTCAAGGAAGTCGAGTGCGACAGTCAGATGTCTGCGACAGATCTCGCCGATGAACTCTGGCGCAAGCTGATCTACGACCGCGTCGAGGCGACGGTGGAACGGCTCGGCACGGGGAAGGAAAGCACGCAGTTACTCGGGCACTACGGCCACGATGCCGCGCCGACCGAAAAAGCTCCGGCGGATTTTGAAACGCCTATTCCCGAAGCGTTCGATGTGCGGATCGAAACCAAGCCGCAGGCTTGAAGCCGACCGCCGCACTGTCGGCAAATAGGGCGCTACGGCGTCGCAGCGGCCGTGGCGGGCGGCTGGCTGGCGAGACGGCGCGCTTCTGCGACCTCGTCTTCGGTCAAACGCTTCACCAATGAGACCTCCAACTCGTCGTCGACCATGCCACTTGCCTTGGCGCGCAAGTACCATACGAGAGCCATCTTTGGGTCCGTGGGAACGCCCTGGCCCTGGGCGAGCATAGTGGCAACCGTGAACTGAGCCTGGGGCTCGCCTGCCTCCGCCGCCCTCAGAAACCACTGATAGGCGGTTTCCGGGCTGCGCGCGGTGCCCATGCCGCGCAGATACATGAGGCCGAGATTGTACATTCCGTCGACATTGCCGCGCTCGGCCGCCGCCCGGAACCAGAAGACGGCGTTCGGGCCGTTCTGCGGCGGACCGCCGCCATTCGACGAGGCGCCCTCCGCGAAAAGCACGCCGATCGCGTAGAAAGCGTCGTCATCGCCGGCGGCGCTCGCGAAGAGCAGCAGCGGGCGGGCGGCGTCGCGATCGACCGGACCGCCATCGCCGGCCATGAACATGAGGCCGAGCAGCACGCTGGCCCGGACATGGCCACCATCGGATGACTTGCGCAGCCAGACGCGGGCCTGCGCCTTGTCGACGGGGCCGCCGACGCCGTCGCGATACATGCGGCCGAGGATGAAGGCGGCTTCGGTATCGCCCGCCTCGGCCTCTTTCTGGGTGCGCGCGCGTTCGGTGGCGGCATCCTGCGCAAGCGCGGCCGGCGCGAGTGAGAGGACTAGCGCGACGAATAAAGCGGAGAGCGATCTCATGCGCCGACTATACGACTTTGGATCAGGCCGGCGAAAGACACGCATTCAGGCGGGTCGGCTGGGGCGCCTGCAACTACACGCCCTGTGTAACGTCGTCGCAAGGACGCTCGCATTCCGGCGCGCGCCTTGACTCGCATCGAGCGGTATTCGCTCACTGAAATTCAGGCGCACTTCGCGCTGCGACATTTGGGGGTTTCGTGCGACGTCTCTTCTTCCGGAACAAATCATTGTTCAGTTTCGCCGCCGCCTTCGCGGCGCTCTTTGTCTTTGCGGCGCCCGCCATGGCGAAGCAATGCGTATGGAACAAGGCCGGCGTCACGCTGCGCGTCGATTGGGTCAAGCCGGAGGCCTTGCTGATCGAAAAGAGCACGGCGGACGGATTCACCGAATACTCCTTCACCGAACAGCCGACCCAGACCGATGTCTTCCCGCTCGCGTCCGGACGCTGCATCGATCGCGGCAAGACGCCGTATATCGCCGTGCTGTCGGTCTGCGGCGTCGTGCCTGATCAGTACAAGTCGCGGATCATGAATTTTCCTTCGGACTGGTCCGATGATCAGCGTCCGAACGGCTGCGCCATCTTTCATGCCGAGACGACCTCGACGTCACGCTGGCTCGATGTCTGGGGCACGCTGTTCGATCCGAAGACAGGCCCGGGCGGTCCGATCTAGGACCAACTTCTCGCCCGTCCACTCAACCGCATATTCGGGAGGCGCAATGCGCACTCTGTTTTCGCTGAAATCTATTGCTGCGGTCGCCGCCAGCCTCGCGGCTCTTCTCGTCTTCGCCGCGCCGGCCATGGCCAAACAGTGCGTATGGAACAAGGCCGGCTTCGTGGTGCGGGTCGATTGGTTTGCGCCGGGATCTTTCACGATCGCCAAGGGCGCCGATGGCTTCGACGAATACGCGTTCACGCAACAACCGACCCAGACGGACACCTTTCCGCTTGCCAGCGGGCGGTGCATCAATCGCGGCACGACGCAATACGACGCCGTCATATCCGCCTGCGGCCTCCCGACAGACCACTTCACCAGCCGGGTGATCGCCTATCCGTCCGACTGGCCTGCCGAGAGCCGGCTCAACGATTGCAGCATCTTCATCAGCGCAACGCCGTCGCTGACGCGGTGGCTCGACGTTTGGGGCACGTTCTGGGACCCGCAAACCGGGCCGGGCGGACCGCTCTAGCCGAACAGCGCGTTGAATTCCGCCACGGCTGCGCGGGGGCCTTTGGGGTGCGCCCAGACACCCGCGCTCACCGCGAGGAAATCCGCACCCGCCGCGATGACCGGCGCGGCGTTCTCCACAGTGATGCCGCCAATGGCGACGGCGGGGGTGGTCATGACCTCGGCCCACCATTGCACCAGTTCGACCGGCGCTACGGTCGGCGCGTCCTTGGTGGTCGTCGGATAAAGCGCGCCGAACGCGACATAGTCGGCGCCGGCCTCGGCCGCCTCCATCGCGAGATGGCGGCTGTCGTGGCAGGTGACGCCGACGATCGCGTTGGGGCCGACGAGCTTGCGCGCCTCGGCATAGGAGGCGTCGGACTGGCCTACATGGACCCCGTCCGCCTTCAGCGCTTTCGCGAGATCGGGGCGGTCATTGACGATGAACGCCGCGCCCGCCGCCTGAACGATCGGCATGAGAATGCGGCCGGCGGCGAGGATAACGTCGTCCGACACGTCCTTCAGGCGCAACTGGACGCAAGCGACATCGCCGCCCTTCAGTACATCTTCCAGGATCGGCGCGAACGCCGCAGCATCGAGCGCCGGTGGCGTGATCAGGTAGAGCCGGCAGCGAGGCGCGTCGCTCACTCCGCCGCCGCGGCGCGGACCTGGCCGAACTTGGCCTTGAGTTCGCCCGACGCGTAGCGCTTCGCCATGGTGGAGAGGGGGAGGGGGCTGATCTTGCTCGCCATGCCTTCGGCGCCGAATTCCTGGAAGCGCTGGACGCAGACCTTGCGCATCGCTTCCTTGGCGGGCTTGAGGTAGCTGCGCGGGTCGAACTCGCCGGGCTTCTCGGCGAACACCTTGCGGATCGCGCCGGTGATCGCCATGCGGTTGTCGGTGTCGATGTTGATCTTGCGCACGCCGTGCTTGATGCCGCGCTGGATCTCTTCGACCGGCACGCCCCAGGTCTGGGGCATCTTGCCGCCGTACTCGTTGATGATGTCCTGGAGGTCCTGCGGCACCGAGGACGAGCCGTGCATCACGAGATGGGTGTTGGGCAGGCGGCGGTGGATTTCCTCGATGACGTTCATCGCGAGGACCGCGCCGTCGGGCTTGCGGCTGAACTTGTAGGCGCCGTGGCTGGTGCCCATGGCGATGGCGAGCGCATCGACCTGCGTCTTCTCGACGAAGTCCACGGCCTGGTCGGGATCGGTGAGAAGCTGCGAGTGGTCGAGCTTGCCTTCGAAGCCGTGGCCATCTTCCTTCTCGCCCATGCCGGTCTCGAGGCTGCCGAGCACGCCGAGCTCGCCCTCGACCGACGCGCCGACCCAGTGGGCCATGTCGGTGACGCGCTTGGTGATCGCGACATTGTACTCGTAGTCGGCGGGGGACTTGCCGTCGGCCATCAGGCTGCCGTCCATCATGACGGAGGTGAAGCCATACTGGATGGCGGTGGCGCAGGTCGCTTCGGAGTTGCCGTGGTCCTGATGCATGCAGACGGGGATGGCGGGGTAGAGCTCGACGAGGGCGTCGATCAGGCGGGCGAGGACGACGTCGTTGGCGTAGGAGCGCGCCCCGCGCGACGCCTGGATGATGACGGGGGCATTGACCTGCTCGGCCGCCTCCATGATGGCGAGGCCCTGCTCCATATTGTTGATGTTGAAGGCGGGCAGGCCGTAATCGTTCTCGGCGGCGTGGTCGAGAAGCTGGCGGAGGGTGATGCGGGCCATTTGGGGTCCTTGAGCCAAGTCGTGCGCGATTTGGCCTAGCTTTTACGGGATGGCGCGCCGCTGCGTCAAAGTATCGGTCGGAAAGTCCCTAATCCGTCATCCCGGCCGTACCCTCGGGCTTGACCCGAGGGGGAGAGCCGGGACCCAGGGGACTGGGCGGTGGCGCTTGCGGCCCCTGGGTCCCGGGTCTCGGACGCCTCCGGCGGCCTCGCCCGGGATGACATTCTAGGGGCGCGAGGAAATCTACGAGGCCAGGAAATCGCCGAGCAGCTTGGTGTAGGTCTCGGGCATCTCGATGACGCCCATATGGCCGCAATGGGCGATGGTTTCGAGGTGGGCGCCCGGGATGCCCGCGGCAATCTCGACCGAATTCGAGGGCGGCAGGAGGTGATCGTCGGCCCCGGCGATGACCAGGGTCGGGACCTTGATCTCGGCCAGCAAAGGCCGGGAATCCGCCCGCCCGATGATCGCCTCGGTCTGCCGGGCGAAGGCCTCGATCCCCAGTTCCTCGGACATTTCGTAGAAAACATTCAGCAGCGCGTGGTCCTCGCGCCGGGCGGGGTGGACGAGGATGTTCCACAGGCCCTTGGTGCCTGCGCGCACGCCATGCTCGCGGGTCCAGGCGAGCTGCTGGCGGCGCTGGGCACTGCGATCGGGGGCGTCGGGATGGGCGGTGGTGCTGAGCAAGGCCAGCTTCGCGACGCGCTGAGGCGCCCGGCGCATGATCTCGAAGGCGACATAGCCGCCCATCGAGGTGCCGACGAGCGCAAAAGTCTCGGGCATCAAGGCGAGAATGCTGTCGGCGATCTCGCCCATGCTGGAGCCGGTCCAATGATCGGCGAGCAGCACGGGATGGGCGCGGCCGAGATGGTCGGCCTGATGCTGATAGATGCGCCCCGTGGTGAGCAGGCCCGGGATGAAGACGATCGGCAGGCCGGCCATGGGATGTCCTTCGACGATCAGGTTTCCAGCGCCGCGACGCCCGGCAGGGTCTTGCCTTCCATCCACTCCAGGAAGGCGCCACCGGCGGTCGAGATGAAGGTGAACATGGCCGACGCGCCGGCATGGTTCAAGGCAGCGACCGTGTCGCCGCCGCCGGCGACCGCGATCAGCTTGCCGGCCTTCGCGCGCGCGCCGGCATAGCGGGCGGCGGCGACGGTGCCGTGATCAAAGGGCGGGGTCTCGAAGACGCCGAGCGGGCCGTTCCAGATGAGGGTCTCGCAATCGTCCATCGCGCGGGTAAGGCGGGCGATGGTTTCCGGACCCGCATCGAGGATGCGCTCGTCGTCATCGACCTCCCCGAGGCCGCGCACAAAGGCCGGCGCGCGGGCGTCGAGCTTCTCGGCGACGATCGTGTCGATGGGGAGAAGCAGCTGGCATTTGCTCTGGCCGGCGAGGGTCATGATCTCGCGCGCGGTGTCGGCGAGTTCCTTCTCGCAATAGGAGGCGCCGACGGCCCAGCCTTGCGCGAAGAGGAACGTGTTCGCCATGCCGCCGCCGATGGCGAGCTTGTCGAGCTTGGTGACGAGGTTCTTCAGGAGATCGAGCTTGGTCGAAACCTTCGAGCCGCCGACGATCCCCATGACGGGCCGCTTGGGCTTGCCGAGCGCCGCTTCAAGCGCCGTCAGTTCGGCTTCCATCGCGAGGCCGGGATAGGCGGGCAGCAGACGCGCGACGCCTTCGGTCGAGGCGTGGGCGCGGTGCGCGGCGGAGAAGGCGTCGTTCACGTAGAGATCGCCGAGCGCCGCGATCTGCTTGGCGAGTTCGGGATCGTTCTTTTCCTCGCCCGCATGGAAGCGGGTGTTCTCCAACAGGATCACGCCGCCTTCCGGCAGCGCCTTGATCGCCGCCGCCGTCTCCGCGCCGATGCAATCCTCGGCGAAGGCGACGGGCTTGCCGAGCAGCTTGGCGAGCGGGCCGGCCAGCGGGCGCAGCGACATCGAGGGGACGCGCTTGCCCTTGGGGCGGTCGAAATGGGCGAGCAGGACGACCTTCGCGCCCTTCCAGCTCAGCGCCTTGATGGTCGGCAGGGCAGCCTGTAGGCGCGTGTCGTCGCTGACTTCGCCTTCGTTCATGGGCACGTTGAAATCGACGCGGACGAGGGCGGTCTTGCCCTTCACGTCCGCCTCGGAGAGCTTGCGGAACGCCATGCTTAGATCAGACGCCCCATCGCGACCGCGGTGTCGGCCATGCGGTTCGAGAAGCCCCATTCATTGTCGTACCAGGACATCACGCGCACGAAATTGCCTTCCATGACCTTGGTCTGGTCGAGGTGGAAGATCGACGAGCGCGGGTCGTGGTTGAAGTCCGACGAGACGTTCGGCTGATCGGTGTAGCCGAGGATGTTCTTCAGCGGGCCGTCGGCGGCTTCCTTGATGGCGGCGTTGATTTCGCCGACCGTCGTGTTGCGCTTGGCGACGAATTTGAGGTCGACGACCGAAACGTTCGGCGTCGGCACGCGCATCGAGACGCCGTCGAGCTTGCCGTTGAGTTCGGGCAGCACGAGGCCGACGGCCTTCGCCGCACCGGTCGAGGTCGGGATCATCGAGAGGGCCGCGGCGCGGGCGCGGTAGAGGTCCTTGTGCATCGTGTCGAGCGTCGGCTGGTCGCCCGTATAGGAGTGGATCGTCGTCATGAAGCCGTGCTCGATGCCGATCGCGTCATGCAGCACCTTCACGACCGGCACGAGGCAGTTGGTCGTGCACGAGGCGTTGGAGATGACGAGATGCTCGGCGGTCAGCTTCTGATGGTTGACGCCGTAGACGACGGTGAGGTCCGCGCCGTCGGCCGGGGCCGAGACGATCACGCGCTTGGCGCCGGCGGTGAGGTGCGCCGAGGCCTTGTCCTTCGAGGTGAAGATGCCGGTGCATTCCAGCGCGATGTCGACGCCGAGTTCCTTGTGCGGAAGCTGGGCGGGGTCTTTCACCGCGGTCACCTTGATCCTGGTGCCGTCGACGATGATGAAGTCGCCCTCGACCTTGACCTCGGCCGGGAACTTGCCGTGCACGCTGTCGAAGCGCAGCAGGTGGGCGTTGGTCTCGACGGGGCCGAGATCGTTCACGGCCACCACTTCGATGTCCTTGCGGCCAGATTCCACAATGCCGCGCAGGATGTTGCGCCCGATACGACCGAACCCGTTAATGGCAACCCGAACCGTCATGACTCCCAAAACCTCCAATTCGCAGAACCCGCCACGATCACCTGGCGGCGACCGGTAACGCCCTGATATATCAGGGTAAATGCCCAGCAAGGGCGGCCGGTCATGCCGAGCCGCGCGCTTAAGCCAACACGCGCGGACCTATATATCGGGTTTCCGGCGCGGGAAAGCGCAATCGCGCACGCCGACGGGCGCTAGACGATGACGTCCGGGCTGAGGCCGGCGGGGAAAAGAATGATGGGCGCGCCGTGGTCGGGGGCGGTGTAGGCGAGGAAGCCGGCATCGTCCGCCGGGGCGGCGGGTGCGGCGGAGGCGATGCCATCGCCGGGCAGCGCGCCGATGAGGATGTCGCCGGCGACGACCGTGCCCGCCACGCGCAGGTGGAAATGCGCGCCGCCCGACGTGTCGGCATCGACGAAGAAGAACCCGCCGGATTGCGTGATCGCCACAGTGCCGAGGCCCGAGCCGCGCAGGTCGATCAGGTCGCTGCCGGATGCGAAATCCTTGATCGTATCGAAGGCGGCAGTCGTCGAGTCGGACGCTACGCGAAAGACGAAACGGTCGGCGCCCGCGCCGCCGTCGAGCTGGTCCGCTCCGGCCCCGCCGTCGAGTGTGTCGCTTCCCGCATCGCCTGTCAGCGCATCGTCGCCGGCGAGGCCAACCAGGGTGTCATCCCCGCCAAAGCCTTGGAGAAGATTGATTCCGCCATCGCCCCTCAGCGTGTCGCCGAATCCGCTGCCGAGCAGACCTTCGATGCCCACGAAGGTATCGCCCGCCGCATCGCCGGTCGCCGCCAGGCCGCCATCGAGCGATACGATGACGGCACTGGCTGCAAGACGATAGGAGGCGAGATCGAAGCCGCCTTGACCCTCGATCTGATCGGCGCCAGCGCCGCCTTCGAGGATGTCGTCGCCGCCGGCCGCGAAGATGTAGTCGTTGCCGCCGCCGCCGCTGATCGTATTGGCGCCCTCCGTGCCGCCCAGAATGTCGCCGAAGACCGAACCGACCAGGCCCTCGATATTGGAATAGTTGTCGCTTTGCGCTTCGCCCGTATTGCTCTGCGGCGCAAGCATGAACGCGACGACGCCTGATGCGGCCTCGCTGTAGGACACCAGATCGACCCCGTTGCCGCCATCCATCAGGTCGGCGCCGCGACCGCCCTGGAGTTGATCGTCGCCGTCGCCGCCGACGAGATAATCCTCGCCGCCGCCGCCGAACAGCAGGTCGTTGCCGTTGCCGGCGAGAATGGTGTTGTTGCCCTCATCGCCGGCCAGCAAATCGGCATAGGCAGAGCCGATCAGACCTTCGATCGAGGTGTAGCTGTCCCCTGCCGCCTCGCCGGTGTTGAAGGCGGCACCGCCGAGAAAGACCGCGACCCCCGCAGCTGCGTCCGAATAGGCGGCGTAGTCGTAGCCGGCCTGGCCGTCGAGCTTGTCCGCGCCGAGACCGCCGTTCAGGAAGTCGTCGCCGCTCGCGCCGTAGAGACTGTCGTCGCCGGCATTGCCCTTGAGAATATTCTGGCCATCTGTGCCGGCCAGATAATCGGTGAATACCGAGCCGGTCAGGTTTTCGATGCTGACATAGGTGTCGCCCGCGGCGTCGCCAGCGTTCAGTTGAGGCGCGAGGAGATAGGCGATCACGCCGCCGCCGGCACTGGCATAACTCGCGGTGTCGTCGCCATCGCCGCCATCAAGGAAATCGGCTCCGCTGTCGCCGCTCAGCGTGTCGTTGCCGCCCTGACCTTCGAGCCGGTCAATCAATGCTCCGCCGTTCAGGATGTCGTCGCCACCCGCGCCGTACAGATAGTCATTGCCGCCATTGCCGTTGATCGTGTTGGCGCCGTCGTTGCCACCGAGAATGTCGCCGTCGTTTGAACCGGCAAGATTCTCAATGCTGATGAACGTGTCGCCGATCGCTTCGGCAGTGTTGGCGCCAGGCGCCAGCATGAAGACGACGACACTCTGATTGTACGCGGCCCAATCTTCGCCGCCGCCGCCGTTCAATACGTCCGCGCCCGCACCGCCCGACAGCGTGTCGCCGCCGCCATTGCCGTTCAGGACGTCGTCGCCGTTGAGGCCCGAGATCAATTCGCCCTGATCGCTCCCATTGATCGTGTCGGTTCCTTGGCCGCCGATAATGGTAATGCTGCCCTTGAGGCCCACAATGTCCGACGTCTGGGCGCCGGCGGCGGTGATGAAGCCAGTCGCGCCAGAAGCGGTCTTGAGCGTGAACTGCGATGTCTGATGATTCAACTCGATGCTCGCGTAGTCGAGCCCGGTGAGATCGATCCGATCGATTCCGGTTTGAAAGTCCTGAATCACATCCCCAGAATAGATGGGGTTGCCCGGGTTCTGGTTGTAATAGGCGGGAATGTCGCCGAAGGATGGAAAGGCGAAGGTGTCCGCACCTGCGCCGCCCCACATCAAATCAGCGCCGCCGCCGCCGGTGATCGTATCGTTGCCGTCATTGCCGTAAAGCGCGTCTTCTTGCGTGCTCCCGAAAATCTGATTGTCGTTGCTGTCGCCGTTGATGCGGACGAGTGAGCCATAACGCGACCCGAACAGTATAAAACTCATACCGTCTCTTGTGATGTCTGCGCCCGAGATCAAGCCGTTGACGTCGATCGTCAAGCCAGTGCTCGTGGTGACGAGCGCATTATTGCCATTGTAGGTGATTGTCACGCGAGTCGCGTCGGAGTAGCCCGTCGTGAGAACGCCGCGCAGATCCAGCTTGTCTATAAAAGGCTGAAAGTCAGTGATGGTATCTGTTGCGCTGGCGGTCGAATCCGTCGCGCTGGTGTAGCGGAAGGCATCGATCCCGCCGCCGCCGGTGAGGACATCCGCGCCGCCGCCGCCCGTCAGCATGTTCGCGCCGCTATCGCCAATCAACGTGTCGGCATTGCTGGAGCCGATGAGATTCTCGATCCCGGTCAGCGTGTCGAAGCCGAACCTCGTATCCTGGGCTTGGCCTTGAAGATTGAGATCGACGCTCACGCCGATGATCGTGCCGCCCGGGCCGACGGCTGACGCGCCGGCATAGGAGGCGGTGTCGCTGCCGCTTCCGCCATTAAGCACATCGTTGCCGTCGCCGCCGTTCATGACGTCGTCGCCGGCCTCGCCGTTCAGGGCGTCGTTGCCGCCGCCGCCGGTGATCGTGTCGTTACCGCCGCCAGCGTTGATCGTGTCGTCGCCAAGACCGCCGTCGAGAGTATCGTTGCCCGAGCCGGTGGTGATCTGGTCGTTGCCGTCGCCCGAGGCGACGACGTTGTTGCCGTTGCCTGCGACGATCGTGTCCGTGCCGCTGCCGGTCTGGATAATCATCTGACCGTTGCCGACGCTAACCTGATTGTTGCCGTTGCCGAGATTGATCGACTTGGCGCCATCGCCGGCGATCACGACATCATCGCCGTCGCCTGCCGTGATGGTGGCCGTGCTGTTGCCCAGCGTCGCACGGTTATTGCCCTCGCCCAGCGCGACGGTAACCGACCCATCGCCCGTCGCGCTGCCCAGCGTGACATTGTCATGGCCGGCGCCGGTCGAGATGGTGTGGGAGCCGTCGCCCAGCGCGATTGTGTCGTTGCCAGCGCCGGTGGTGAGCGTGAAGAGCTCGATGCCGTCATATGCAACCGAGCGGCCCGCGTTTACGACCGTCTGAGCTGTATTCGCGACTATGTCGGTGATGGCCGTCTGATAGTCGATGATCAGCCGGTCGGTGCCGAGATCGCCATGGACCACATCGATACCATCGGTGACCGTGAAGACATTTGCAGCGGCGTTCCCGTCAACCACCGTGCTGGAAACGCCGCTACCGGAACTCGGCGTGTCGAGCAGTACAAACGGCGCCAGCCCGTCGAGATTGACAGCGGTCACGCCGGGCGTCAGCCGGAAGGTCGCGCTCGATGATGCCGGTCCGGTGAAGGTTAGATTGTCGACCGTGACGTCCACGCTGCTGCCGACGAAATTATCCTGCAGCAGGATCGTATCGCCCGGTTGAGCGGCGCTGATTGCGGCCGCGAGGCTGGAATAATTACCCGAGGGGCCGACGATTAGGGTGGCCATGGGTCGTCCTCCGCCCGTTCAACCTTCTTGGCGACGCGCTGAGGCGGCGCAATTCAGGATCATAAACTGAGGCCTTACGCGGCGCCAAGCAAGGGTTGCCAGCTCTGCGTCCAACCGGCGCATCGCCACGGAACCGCCTGAGGCCGATTCCGTCAGGACGCGGATTTCCAGCAGGCGCTAGACGATGAAATCCGGGCTGAGATGGCCTGGGAGGAGCGTGATCAGCGCGCCGTTGTTGAACGCGGCATAGGCGAGGAAGCCGATGTCGTCGGCGGGTGCGGCGGAGGCGATGCCATCGCCGGGGAGCGCGCCGGTGAGGATGTCGCCGGCGACGACCGTGCCCGCCACGCGCAGGTGGAAATGCGCGCCGCCGGACGTGTCGGCATCGACGAAGAAGAACCCGCCGGATTGCGAGATCGCCACGGTGCCGAGGCCCGAGCCGCGCAGGTCGATCAGGTCGCTGCCGGACTGAAAATCGGTGATGGTGTCGAAGGCGGCATTGCTGGAATCGGACGCGGCGCGAAAGACAAACTGGTCTGCGCCCGCGCCCCCGGTCAGCGCATCGGCGCCTGCCTGGCCCGATAGCTGGTCGCCGCCGTCACCGCCTTCGATGATGTCGTCACCACCGGCCGCGAAGATGTAATCGTTGCCGCCGCCGCCGCGGATCGTGTTGGCGCCCTCCGTCCCACCGAGGATGTCGCCGAAGGCAGAGCCGACCAGGCCCTCGATATTGGCGTAACCGTCGTTTTGGGCCTCGCCGGCATTGCCTTGGGGGGCCAGCATGAAGGCAACGACGCCGGCTGCCGCCTCGCTGTAGGAAACGAGATCCAACCCATTGCCGCCGTCGAGCAGATCTGCGCCGCGCCCGCCCTGAAGCTGGTCGTCGCCGTCGCCGCCGACGAGATAATCCTCGCCGCCGCCGCCGAACAGCAGGTCGTTGCCGCTGCCGCCGAGAATGGTGTTGTTGCCCTCATCGCCCGCCAGAAAGTCGGCATAGGCGGAGCCGATCACGCCTTCGATCGAGGTGTAGCTGTCGCCGGCAGCTTCACCGGTGTTGAAGGCGGCACCGCCCAGGAACGCGACGACACCCGAGGCTGCGTCGGCATAGGAGGCGTAGTCATAGCCGGCCTGGCCGTCGAGCGCGTCCCCGCCCAGACCGCCGTTCAGGAAGTCGTCGCCACCGGCGCCGTAGATAAAATCGTTTCCGCCATTGCCGGAAATGACGTTGCCGGCGTCGGTTCCGCCTAGATAGTCGGTGAAAATCGAGCCGGTCAGGTTTTCAATGCTGATATAGCTGTCGCCAGCCGCATCGCCTGCGTTCAACTGCGGCGCAGAAAGATAGGCGATGACGCCAAGGCCGCTGGCATAACTCGCCGTATCATCGCCATCGCCGCCATTGAGGATATCAATCCCTGCTCTGCCGCTCAGCGTGTCGTTGCCGCCCTGACCCTCAAGCAAATCATCGTTTTCGCCACCGCCGAGAATGTCGTCGCCGCCCGCGCCGTAGATGTAGTTATTGCCGCCGAGCCCATCAATCGTATTGGCGTCTTCGTTTCCGCCCAGAATATCACCTGCTTGCGAGCCGGTGAGGTTTTCAATGCCTATGAACGTGTCGCCAGCGGCTTCACCTGTACTGGCGGCCGGCGCGAGCAGGAAAGCGACGACGCTCTGATTGAATGCCGCGGTGTCGATTCCCTCGCCGCCATTTAGAATATCCGCACCGTTGCCGCCATTCAGTATGTCATCGTCCTTCCCGCCCGACAGAATGTCATCGCCATCGCCGCCGTTCAGTATGTCATCGCCATTGCCGCCCGACAGAATGTCATCGCCATTGCCGCCGTCGACCTGATCGCGGCCCTCACCGCCATCCAAGGAATCGTTTCCCTCGAAGCCTATGAGTTCGTCGCGGCCGCCGCCGGCATTGATGGTATCGTTGCCATTGCCGCCGTCTATCTTACTGTCGCCGCTACCTGCCGTTATGACGTCGTCGCCGTCACCGGAGGCGATCGCCGCTCTGCCATCGCCAACGATAATGATATCTGCGCCATTGCCCGTCTGAATGACGGACGTGGCGTTTCCGACCGTGATGCGGTTGTTGCCGTGACCGGCATTGATGGATGTCGTGCCGTTCGTCGCGATGATGATATCGTCGCCCGATCCCGCCATGATATCGGATTGAGCGTTCCCGACGGTCGCCTGATTATTCCCCTCGCCGAGGTTGAGGAAAAATTTTCCATCACCCGCCACGACGACGTCGTTCCCCGCGCCGGTGTCAGCGCCGCTGGCGTTGAACTCGCCTGATGGCGCGTCTGCAAAAGTCAGGTTGTCATTGCCGGAGCCCGTCCGCACAACGAGCGATTCGATGCCGGAAAAGACAACGGATCGGTCGGCTGATGCGGTGAACTGCGTAGGTGTGCCGATAACGTTGGTCGTGGCCGTGCTGTAGTCGAGGAGAAGTCTGTCCCTGTCGCCGCCCCCGTTGACGACGTCGGCGCCGTTGCTGATTGAAAAGCTGTTGGGGCCGCTATTGCCGTTGATGGTCGTGTTCGTGCTGGTGGCGCTGTCGATGACATCGAATCGGCCAGTGCCCAGAAAATTGACGTTGGAGACACCTGGTTTGATATTGAAAACGGCTTGGGTCGCCGCAAGTCCGTCAAAGGTTAGATTGTCGACGCCGAGATCGACCGTCCCGCCATTGAAACCGTACTGCAGAGTGATTGTATCGCCCGGCGCGGCGGCGGCGATAGCGGCGGCAAGTGTTGCATATGTCCCTTGCGGCCCGACGGTGAGCGTGGCCATGACGCGTCCTCCAGCTATTCAACCTCTTTGCGCGGCGCGCGAGCCAACGCAATTCAGTATCACAAACTGAGGTCTCTAGGCTGCAGCGTCTGGCTAGCTGCGCTGCGCCCTAAAGCCGCGCCTTCGCAGCGGCCACGACGGCTTCGGGGGTGATCCCGAAATGCCGGTACAAATCCTGATAGGGGGCGCTGGCCCCGAAACCGGCCATGCCGATGAAGGCGCCCTTGGGCCCTATATAGCGATCCCAACCCATCGGGGAAGCGGCCTCGATGCCGACCTTCACGAGGTTTTCCGGAATGGTGGCTGCGCGATAGGCGGCGTTCTGGCCCTCGAACAGCTCCCATGACGGCAGCGACACGATTCGTGTGCCGATGCCCTCGGCTTCCAGCATCTCGCGGGCCTTGAGGGCGATCTCGATTTCCGAGCCGGTGGCGATGAGCGCGACCTTTTCCGGCGCTTCGGCGGCGCGGAGGACATAGCCGCCCTTGGCGGTCAGGTTCTCGCCGGCATCGGTCGTGCGGGCCTGGACGAGGTTCTGCCGGGTCAGCGCCATGACCGAGGGCCGATTGGTCTGGCCGAGCGCGATTTCCCAGGCCTCCGACGCCTCGACGACGTCGCAGGGGCGGAAGACGAGCAGGTTCGGGATCGCGCGGAGCGAGGCGATGTGCTCGACCGGCTGGTGGGTCGGGCCGTCCTCGCCGACGCCGATCGAATCGTGCGTGAGGACATGGATGACGCGGATGCCCATCAGCGCCGCGAGGCGGATCGCGGGGCGCGCATAGTCGGCGAAGACCAGGAAGGTGCCGGAATAGGGGATGACGCCGCCATGCAGCGCCATGCCGTTCATCGCGGCGGCCATGCCGTGCTCGCGAATGCCGTAATGGACGAAGCGGCCGTCATAATTGCCGGGCGTGACGAACTTCATGCCCTTGGTCAGCGTGTTGTTCGAGCCGGTGAGATCGGCCGAGCCGCCGACCGTGTTGGCAAGCGTCGCGTTGACGGTTTCGAGCGCGATCTCGCTGGCCTTGCGGGTCGCGATGTTCTGCGGCTTGGCGGCGAGGGCGGTGCGGGCCTCGGCCATGGGCTTGGCGAGCGCTGCGGCCACATTGCCGGACATGGCATCTTCGAAGGCCGCTTTCTGGTCGGAGGCATCGAGGCGCTTCGTCCAGGCCGCGCGCGCCGGGCCGCCGCGCTTGGCGGTCTCGGCCCAGCCGGCGGTGACGTCATCCGGGAGTTCGAACGGCGCATAGGACCAGCCGAGGGTCTCGCGGACCTTCTGGGCGCCCTCGGCATTGATCGAGAAGCCGTGCGCCTTGTTGGTGCCGGCGACGGGCGAGCCGAAGCCGATGACGGTCTTGCAGGCGATCATGACGGGCTGGGTCTGCGACTGCGCCCATTCCAGCGCCTCGGCGATCTCGGCCGTGTTGTGGCCGTCGATCGCCTTCACCGCCCAGTTTGCGGCCTTGAAGCGGGCGATCTGGTCGCCGCTTTCCGAAAGGCTGAGCGGGCCGTCGATGGAGATGCCGTTATCGTCGAAGAGGACGATGAGGCGGTTCAGCTTCAGGTGACCGGCGAGGCTGATCGCCTCGTGGCTGATGCCTTCCATGAGGTCGCCGTCGGAGGCGATCACATAGGTCTTGTGGTCGACGAGCGCGTCGCCGAAGCGGGCATTGACGAGGCGCTCGGCGAGCGCGAAGCCGACGGCAGTGGCGAGGCCCTGGCCGAGCGGGCCGGTGGTGGTCTCGACGCCCGCGCAATGGCCGTATTCCGGATGGCCGGCCGCGGGGGAATTGAGCTGGCGGAACTTGCGCAGCGCATCCAGCGGCAGGCTCTGATAGCCCGTGAGGTGCAGCAGGGAATAGAGCAGCATCGAGCCGTGGCCGGCCGACAGGATGAAGCGGTCGCGGTCGGCCCAATTGGGGTCGCGCGGGTCGAATTTGAGGAAGCGCGAGAACAGCACGGTCGCGACATCGGCCATGCCCATGGGCAGGCCCTGATGGCCGGAATTGGCGGCGATGACGGCATCGACCGACAGGACGCGCAGGGCGTTCGCCATGCGGCTGTGGAGTTCGGGCGAGAGAGCGGGTTCGGCAGGCATGGGGCGGTTCCGGTGGCGGCGGCGTCCGCTTAGACGTTGGCGGGGGGAGTCGCAAGGATTGCCTGCGATTTGGCGAATAGGCCGAGCCTGCCTATTGTGACATCCAAGATTCGGCCGACACCGCCAAAGGGAGTGACATGGCCTCGCTCGATGCCGCCCTCAACCGTCTCGCCATCGCGATCGACGCCCTGGAAACGCGCCTGCCCGGCGCGCTGGGCGCCACCCGCGTGCCCCAGGAACTGACCGAGCAGCTCGCGCTGATGACCGCAGAGCGCACCGAAATGCAGGACGAGATCGATCGGCTGCGCGGCGAAGTGCGCGCGCTCGACGATCTGCACGAAGACATGTCCGCCCGCCTCGACACCGCCTTGCGCGAAGTCCAGGCGGTCATGGCGGAGTAGGAGTTCGCGATGCCCCAAGTCGTCGTCACCATCAACACCCGCTCCTATGCCGTCGCGTGCGGCGATGGCGAGGAACCCCATCTGCTGCGCCTCGCGGCGCTGGTGGACGAGCGCGTGCTCAGCCTCGCGCGCGAGGTCGGGCAGGTCGGCGATGCGCGCCTGCTGCTGATGGCCTCGCTGCTGATGGCCGACGATCTCGAACAGGCCGAACAGCGCGCCCAGGACGCCGAGGCCGAACTGATGGGCGCGCGCCAGGCGCATGCCGATGACGGCGGCAAGGCGGCCGAGCTTGAAGCCAAGTCGGCCGCCTATGTCGAACGTCTCGCGCAGCGCGTGGAAGCGATCGCCGCGCGCCTGCAGCCGGCGTGACCTAAAACCGCCAGCTGCCGCCGAGGCCGACGATGATGGCGTCGGCGTCTTTCAGCTCCGCATCGATGCCGACGGTGGTCGCGACCGGCGTACCTTCATAGAGCACGTCGGTGCGCTGCACGTGGACATCGTCCAGCGCCACATAGGCGAGGCTGACATCGAGCGAGGCATTGTCGGTCGCCTGCCAGGTCGCGCCGGTGGCGATCCAGATGCGGTCGGAATCGGGCACGCGCGTAGTGCGGAAGCCTTCCTGGGTGGGCGTTTCCTCGTACATGAGGCCGGCGCGCCAGGTCCAATCGGGCGAGAAGCGATATTCGGCGCCGAGCGCATAGGACCAGGAATCCTTGTAGTTCTGCGCATTCACGAGATCGGGCTGGCCGGGCGAGACGACGCGGATCTCGTCGAAGTTCGACCACTGATACCAGTTGACCTGACCCGTGACGCTCCACGCCGCGTCGACGTCGTAGGAGAAGCCTGCCGACGCCATGGCGGGCGTCGTGAGCGCGGCCGAGCCGCCGACAATGCGGTTCGATCCGGCGAGCGGGCCGACCAGACCGGAAACGATCTCGGTGCCCTGAAGGTCGTGATCGATCTCGGAGCGATAGTGCGCGCCGAAGCGGAGCTTGTCGGTCGCGGCCCAAGTGAAGCCGGCATTCCAGCCCCAGGCCCAGTCATCGCCGGTGATCTTGAAGGCGCCATCGGGCAGCGGCCCAAGATTGGGCAGCGCATTGTCGAGCGTCGCCTTGCCGCGCTGGGCATCGACGCCGAAGCCGATGGAGAAATTGTCCGACACTTTCCACGCGACGCTGCCCTGGATGTTCAGCGTGAAGAGTTCGGTGCGGGTGGAATCGTACCGGCCGAAATAGCCGTCGGCGTAATCGACGACGAGCCCGAACGGCGCGTTGACGTTGAGGCCAAGCCACCAGTCCTGACCGATCGGCATGATGAAGGAGGCGTTCGGCACATAGCCGGGGTCGAGCGGGTCCTCGCCGTCGACGCCGCTGACGGGCAGCGTCGCGCCACCGGTGCCGGGTCCGCGGATCGTCGTGCCGCGATTGGCGAGCGTGCCGCTGGAGAAAATGCCCATGATGCCCGTCGTCGCGGTGGGGCGGTCGAAGTCGGTCATCAGCGCCGGGTTGTACCAGAGGCTCGACGCATCGCCGCCGCGCGCGACCTCGCCGGAGAAGGCGCGGCCAAGGCCGAGCACGCTCTGCTCGTTGACGGCGAAGCCGGAGGCGGCTGCGCTTCCCGCGAGCAGGCCGAGAGCGGCGGTCGAGAGGGCAAGCCGGGACAAAGCCTGCCGCGTGCGCGGCGTGCGGGAGATACTCATGATGACGCAACCTGTGTTGATGAAGGGATCGGCGGAGTGCAGCACGCCTCGCGCTTCACAACGCGGCCGACGCCGGCCGGTTGCCGCTGAGGCGGATCACTTCATCAGGTGGGATGCGCCGCGCGGCGGCGTAAGCCGGTGCCGATCACGTTGCCGAGATCGGCGTTGGGTTCGCTATTGGGGTGTGCCCATGTCGCCGAACAACAGATAGTTGCCCTTGGGGCCTTCCATCACCATCGACCAGTGACCGAAGTCTTCCGCGTTGACGCAGTTGTTGCCGCGGCCCTGCAGGATCAGCGTCAGATGCTGGCCTTTGCCCGCGCCAGCCGCGAAGTCGCCGGTGCCAGTCGGCTCGGCGGTGAACTTCCATTCCTTGTAGAGCGAGGGCTCCGGCGTTTCCGCTTCGCGCGGGTCGACCTCGAAGAACGCGATCTTGTCGGGCAGCACCATCGAGAGCGTGCCGTTGCCGCGATCCGCGCCCTTGAAGGTGAAGGTGATCTTCTTGCCGTCGCGGGTCGCGGTCATCGCATAGCTGCTGTCGGGATTGGCGATGCCCGTCACTTCGTCGGTATCCGCCTCGCCGACGAAGAGTTCGGCCGTCGCGCCGAAGCGCATGCGGTCGATCTCCACCCACTGATAGTCCTGGAGCTCGCGCGTCTCGACATAACGCTGGCCGCGATTGCTGCAGCAGGCGCAGGCAGAGGCCTCGTTGAAGGCGGCGGCGAGCGGCAGCAGCGCCAGCGCGGCGAGCGAGAAGCGAATGAAGGACAAAGGACTCTCCAGCGACAGCAAAGCGGCACCTTGGCCAGAAATCCGGGGTGCCGCCAAGCGCGCTAGTGACGCGGACGCTCGCTGTCCATATGCGCGAGCTGCGCTTCGGGATAGCGGGTGCCGAGTGCGACGCCATGCGGGAACGCCTCGTCCAGCGCCTTGAGGTCGGCGGGCGAGAGGGTCACCTTCAGCGCGCCCAGCGCCTCGGCGAGGCGCGCGCGGGTGCGGGCGCCGATCAGCGGCTGGATGTCGTCGCCCTGCGCGGCGACCCAGGCGATCGCCACCTGCGCCGGCGTCGCATCGAAGCGCTGGGCGATCGCCACGAGATGGTCGACCAGCTTCAGATTGTGATCGATGTTCCCGCTCTGGAAGCGCGGGTTGAACGAGCGGAAGTCGCCGCTGCTCTTGCCCGCATCCTTGGTCCAGTGGCCGCTGATGAGGCCGCGCGCCAGCACGCCGTAGGCGGTGATGCCGACGCCGTTCTCGCGGCAGGCCGGCAGGATCTCCGCTTCGATGCCGCGCGAGATCAGCGAATACTCGATCTGGAGATCGCAGATCGGCGCGACCTTGGCGGCGCGGCGCACGGTTTCGGCGCCGACTTCCGACAGGCCGATGTAGCGGACATAGCCGGCCTTCACCATGTCGGCCATCGCGCCGATCGTCTCCTCGATCGGCACGTTGGGATCGAGCCGGGCGGGGCGGTAGATATCGATGTAGTCGACGCCGAGGCGCTTCAACGTATAGGCGAGGAAATTCCACGCCGCTTCCGGCCGGCTGTCATAGCCTTTGAACCCCATCTTCGGATCACGCAGCGCGCCGAACTTGACGCTGATCTCGACGCTGTCGCGGGCGACGCCCTTCAGCGCCTCGCCGATCAGCATCTCGTTATGGCCCATGCCGTAGAAGTCGCCGGTGTCGAGCAAGGTGATGCCGGCCGCGCGGGCTGCGGCGATGGTCGCGAGGCTCTCGCCGCGATCGGCGGGACCGTAGAAATCCGACATGCCCATGCAGCCGAGGCCGAAGGCGGAAACGGTGGGGCCGGCGCGGCCGAGTCTGCGCTTTTCCATGGGTTATCTCCTCGTCGCCGTCAGCCGGCGCGTCATGTCGTTGCCGGGCGATCATAGGGTCAAATCCACGGATCGGCGCGTCCGAGGGGGACAGGCGTAATGACGCAGTTTGCGTTCGCGGGGAGCGCGCCTATATTGGCTGTGGGCGGGCTTTCTGGTCCGCAGGTTAGAAGACCGATACCCAGGGGCCTTAATGGATCTCTCGGGAGCTGTCCCTGTCCGGGATCTTGGTCCTGGACACATGGCGCCCACCTGCAACAGCAGGCCCATGAGGATCACACCTTCGACGGCGTCTCCGGTACCCGCCCACCTTTGACCTGATGGCCGAAACGACCCTCGCAGACGAAAAAGCCCTGTTGCGCCGCCGTGCACTGGTCGCCGCGCGCGCCTCCGCCGCCGCCTATGGCGAGGAGGGCGGCCTGCGCGTCGCCAAGGCGTTCCTGGGCGCGATTCCCCTGCCGCATGGCGCAGTGGTCAGCGGCTACGCCCCGATGAAATCCGAGATCGACCCGGGGCCGCTGCTGACGCGGTTGAGCCGGTCCGGCCATTCGATCGCGCTGCCCTTTGTCGAGGCCGCCGACCGGCCCTTGCGGCTGAAACGCTGGCTGCCCGGCGAGAAGCTGACGGCGGGCCAGTTCGGCACCCGCCAGCCCGCCCATGATGCCGAGGACCTGACGCCGGACATCCTGATCGTGCCGCTGGTCGCCTTCGATTCCGAAGGCTATCGCCTCGGCCGCGGCGGCGGGTTCTATGACCGCACGATCGAGGAGCTGAAGGCGCGCGGGCCGGTGCTGACCGTGGGCCTCGGCTTTTCCGCCCAGAACATATTGCGCGTGCCCCGCGAGCCACACGACCAGCGGCTCGACTGGATCGTCACGGAAGAGGGCGCATTGTCTTGCGCCCCGTGATAAATCGGGCGCCATGAGAATTCTCTTCCTCGGCGACATCGTCGGCAAATCCGGGCGCGACGCCGTCCTTCGTGAACTCCCCTACCTGCGCCGCGCGCTCGACACCGACTTCGTGGTCGTGAACGCGGAAAACGCGGCGCACGGCTTCGGCCTGACCGCGCAGATCGCGGCCGAGCTGTTCGATGCGGGCGCCGATGTCCTGACCACCGGCAACCATGTGTGGGACCAGCGGGAGTTGCTGACCTATATCGACCGCGAGCCGCGCATATTGCGCCCCATGAATTTCCCGCCGGGGACGCCGGGCAAGGGTGCGGGCCTGTTTGCCGCGCGCGGGGGCAGGCAGGTACTGGTGCTCCACGCGATGGGCCGCGCCTATATGGACCCGCTCGACTGTCCGTTCCGCGCGATCGACAAGGAGTTGGAGGCCGCGCCGCTGGGCATGGTCGCCGATGCGATCCTGGTCGATATCCATGCCGAGGCGACGTCGGAGAAGATGGCGATGGGCCACTGGTGCGACGGCCGCGCCTCGCTGGTCGTCGGCACCCATACCCATGTGCCGACCGCCGACGCGCAGGTCCTGCCCAAGGGCACGGGCTATCAGACCGATGCCGGCGCCTGCGCCGACTACAATTCGGTCATCGGCTTCGATCCGACCGTGCCGCTCGCGCGCTTCGTGCACAAAATTCCCGCCGGGAAGATGGAGCCGGCTCAGGGTCCCGCGACGGTCTGCGGCGTTTTCGTCGAAACCGACGACCGCACCGGCCTCGCCAAGCGCACCGAAGCGGTGCGCACCGGCGGGCGCCTGAGCGCCGCGATCCCCAAGGTCGAGGTCGCCGCGTGACCTTCAGGGGTTTCGGACCTCAGGCGCTGCCGTTCCTGAAGGCGCTGGGCTTTCACCAGTCGAAGCCGTGGTTCGAGGAGAACCGCGCGATCTATGAGAGCGAGATCAAGGAACCGCTGGGCGATCTCGTCGAGGATCTGTCGGCGGCGCTGGAGGCGGCGAAGATCCCGCTGCGCGGCGACCGCAAGAAGGCGGTGTTCCGGCTGCATCGCGACACGCGCTTCTCCAACGACAAGTCGCCCTACAAGACGAATAGCGGCGCGGTGCTGAACCGCGACGGGACGCGCGGCACGGGCGGGATGCTCTACATGCATATCGCGCCGGAGGGCTGCTTCGTCGCGGCGGGCTGGTACATGCCAGAGCCCGCCGATCTCGCGACGTTCCGTGCGGCCATCGTGAAATCGCCGAAGACCTTCTTCGCCATGGAGGCGGCGCTCGCCAAGGGGAAGCTGGCGCTGTCCGACGAGTACACGCTGAAGCGGACGCCGAAGGGCTACGAGCAGGTGACCGATCCCGCGCTGTTGAAAGCGGTGAAGCGCACCGGCTTCGTGCTTAGCCGTCCGCTGAGGGAGTCCGAGCTCGGCAAGTCGAAGCTGACGGCTTCGATCCTCGCTTTCGCCAAGGATGCATACCCGCTGCTGCAGTATGGCTGGAAGGTGACGGGGTAGGGATGACGGCCCTGCGGTCGCTTCTCATCCTTGCCATTGCGTTGATCGCCGGCGTTCCGGCGGCGACCGCAGGCGAGCATGACGATCTCGCCTGTTCGCTCTGCGGCGGCATGAGCGTGCTGATGAGCGGCGCGCCGGATCAGCCGTTTTTCCTGCGCAGCTTCGAGCCGGCGGGTGAGGGCGCAACGCTGCCCCCCGATCTGGAGAACACCGCGTTCACCTATGACAACGCGCTGGCGGTGATGGCGTTTTACGGCTGCGGACGGCGTGCGGAGGCGAAACGCATCGCCGACGCATTCCTGCACGCGCTCAAGAGCGATCGCCACTATCACGACGGGCGGTTGCGCAATGCCTATCGCGCGGGGGCCGTCGCGCCGGGGCCTGACGGTATGCTGCTGCCGGGCTACTGGAACACCGAGGCGAATGCCTGGTCGGAAGACGACTACCAAGCGGGCAGCGCGACGGGCGTCAGTGCCTGGGGCGCCCTGGCCTTGCTCGCAGCCTACGGCGAAACGCGGGACGCGGTGTATCTGGACGGCGCGCGCAGGATCATGAGGTTCATTCACGCGTCGACCGCCGATCCCACGAACCCTGGCTTCTTCGGCGGTTTCTTCGGGCATGAACCGGCGCCCGCACCGCTGACGTGGAAATCGACCGAGCATAATCTCGACGTCTACGCCGCCGATCGCTGGCTTGCCGGAATCGATGCCGGCGGCGAATGGACTGGCCCAGCCGACAGCGCGAAGGCTTTCCTGGACGCGATGTGGAACGCCGATAACGGCCATTTCCATATCGGCACGCTCGCCGACAGCACTGCGCCGAACACGAGATCGTCCGGACTCGATGCGCAGCTCTGGCCGCTGCTTGCGGTGCCGGACTTCAAGGCGCGGGCGTCACAGGTTCTCGGCTGGACCGAGGCCGAGCACGGCGTGCCCGGCGGTTTCGATTTTGACACCGACCGCGACGGCATCTGGCTGGAGGGCACGGCGCAGGCCGCGCTGACCTATCAAGCCATGGGCGCGCCGGAAAAGGCCGCACCGCTGTTCGCGACCATTGCGGCGCAGGTCTCGCCGCAGAAACTGGTCTATGCGACGGTGGGTGCGGAACTGACGACGGGTTTGCTGGTGGGACCGACGCCGGAGTTCGGGGAATTCAAGTATTACCGGTTGCCCCATATCGGCGCGACCGCCTGGGCGGTGCTTGCGGCGCTGGAGCTGAATCCATTCACCCCGGCGGGGTTCGCGGACGGCGCCGCCAAAGCGCCCTGTTCGCCCAGCCAATAGCGACAGTTGGGATTTGCGCGCGGCGGCGCTATATCCCGCCTGTCGGTCTGGTGTGCATGGTGCCACCCTCCGGTTGAGGATAACAGCGCATGCTGCGCATTCATGAAGTGAAGCTGCCGCTCGATCACGCCGAGCCGGCGCTGCGCCAGGCCGTGTTGAAGCGCCTCGGCATTCCCTCCGAGCAGTTGACGGATTTCACCGTCTACAAGCGCGCCTGGGACGCGCGGAAGAAGGACGCGATCCAGCTCATCTATTCCGTCGATGCCGTGGTGACGGACGAGGCGGCGGTGCTGAAGCGGCTGGCGCGCGACCAGCATATTGGGCCGGCGCCGGACATGACCTATCACCGGGTCGCGACGGCGCCTGCCGGGGGCCTGCGTCCCGTCGTGGTCGGCATGGGGCCGTGCGGGCTGTTCGCCGGGCTGATCCTCGCCGAGATGGGGTTCAAGCCGATCATCCTGGAGCGCGGCAAGATCGTCCGGGAGCGGACGAAGGACACGTTCCGCTTCTGGCGCAAGGCCGAGCTGAACCCCGCCTCCAATGCGCAGTTCGGCGAGGGCGGGGCGGGGACGTTCTCGGACGGCAAGCTCTACAGCCAGATCAAGGACCCGAAGCACCTTGGTCGCAAGGTGCTGACCGAATTCGTCGAGGCCGGTGCGCCGGAGGAGATCCTCTACGTCGCCAAACCGCATATCGGCACGTTCCGTCTCGTGACGATGGTCGAGAACATGCGCAAGAAGATCGAGCAGCTCGGCGGCGAGATCCGCTTCGAGACGCAGGTCACGGATATCGTGGTGGAGCGGGGCGCGATCGCCGGCGTGGTGCTGTCGACCGGCGAGACGCTGGCCTGCGACCGGCTGGTCATGGCGCTGGGCCACAGCGCGCGCGACACGTTCGAGATGTTGCACGGGCGGGGCGTGTTCTTCGAGGCGAAGCCGTTTTCGATCGGTGTGCGGATCGAGCATCCGCAGTCGATCATCGACAAGGCGCGGTTCGGGTCGAATGCCGGGCATCCCATTCTGGGCGCGGCCGACTACAAGCTGGCGCATCACGCGGCGAACGGGCGCTCGGTCTATTCGTTCTGCATGTGCCCGGGCGGCACAGTGGTCGCGGCGGCCTCGGAACCGGGGCGGCTCGTCACCAACGGGATGAGCCAGTATTCGCGGAAAGAGCGGAACGCCAATGCCGGCATTGTCGTCGGCATTACGCCCGAGGATTACCCCGGCGATGCGAACGAGAATCCGCTCGCCGGCATCGCCTTCCAGCGCCATTGGGAGGAGCAGGCGTTCAAAGCCGGCGGCGAGACATGGCAGGCGCCGGGCCAGCGCGTCGGCGACTTCCTGGCGGGACGGCCGAGCACGACGCTGGGCGAGGTCGTGCCGTCCTACCGGCCGGGCGTCCATCCGACGGATATCAGCCTCTGCCTGCCGGACTTCGCGGTGACCGCGATCCGTGATGCGCTGCCCCAGTTCGCGCGGCAGATTCCGGGCTTCGCGATGGACGATGCCGTCATGACCGGTGTGGAGACGCGGACATCCGCCCCGGCCCGCATGACGCGGGGCAAGGACTTCCAGAACCTGTCGGTGAAGGGGCTGTACCCCGCCGGCGAAGGAGCGGGCTATGCTGGCGGCATCCTCTCGGCGGCGGTGGACGGCATCAAGGTCGCCGAGGCCGTGGCGCTGAGCCTGACCGAGAGCCGGGCGGCGGCATGAACGCAGTCCTCCGCTTCGCGCTCGCCGCCGCTCTGCTCGTCCTCCCCGCTGCGGCCGTCACGTTGACGCGCGGCAATGGGGCGGAGCCGGATACGCTGGATCCGCATCGCTATGCGCTGGATCTCGAGACGCGGATCATGAGCGACCTGTTCGAGGGGCTCGTGATGGACGATGCGCGGGGCGAGACGGCGCCGGGGATCGCGGAGCGGTGGGACATCTCCGACGACGGGACGGTCTACACGTTCCACCTGCACGCCGGACTCGTCTGGTCGGATGGCGTGGCGCTGACGGCGGACGATGTCGTCGCGGGGTTCCGCCGCGGGTTCGATCCGAAGACGGCGGGGTCGCTGGTCGATAACGGCTTCATGATCAAGAACGCCAAGGCGGTGGCGCATGGCGAGATGGCGGTCGCTCAGCTCGGCGTTCGCGCGCTCGATCCGGTGACCGTCGAGATCACGCTGGAGCAGCCGAACGCGACCTTCCTGATGCTGCTGACGACGTTTCCGGTCTCCTATCCGCTGCCGCGCCATCTCTACGACAAGGTCGGCGACGATTGGGCGAAGGCGGGGGTGATGGTCTCGAACGGGCCATACACGCTGGCCGAATGGACACCGCAGGAGCGGGTGCGGCTAATCAAGAACCCGCGCTTCCGCGAGGCCTCCAGCGTGGCGATCGACGAGGTGATCTACCTGCCGACCGTCGATCCCTCGGCGGCGCTGAAGCAGTTTCGCGCCGGGGAGCTCGATCTCAGTTCCGATTTCCCGGAGGCGCAGTATGCGTGGCTGAAGGCCAACATGCCCGCCGAGACGCGGGTCGATCCGTCGGCCTCGACGAGTTTCCTGGCGATCAACACCAGCGTCGCGCCGTTCGGGGATGCCCGGGTGCGCCGCGCGCTGTCGCTCGCCATCGACCGCGAAACGCTGACCCAGAAGATCCTGGCGACCGGCCAGACCGCCGCCTATGGCCTCTTCCCGTTAATCACCAAGGGCTGGGTGCCGTCGCCCCAGAACGATTTCAGCGCGACCCCGCCGGCGGCGCGCGAGGCGGAGGCGAAGCGGCTGCTCGCGGCGGCGGGCTATGGGCCGGACAATCCGCTGGTCTTCACGCTCGATTATCGCGGCAGCGAGACCAACAAGCGGGTGGCGGTGGCGATCGCGGCGATGCTGGGGCGGATCGGCGTGAAGGCGGACCTTCAGGCCAACGAGGTGAAGACCCACTACGCCAAGCTGCGCGAGGGCGACTATGTCGTCGCCGATGGCGGCTGGCAGGGCTCGCCCGACCCGGAATTCTTCGCCAGCCTGCTGCGCACGGGGTCGGAGTTCAACTATGGCCGGTGGTCGAATGCCGATTACGATCGGTTGACGGCGGAGGCGGTCGGCACCCGCGACCCCGCCGCCCGGTTCGCCCTCTATGCCGAGGCCGAACGCATCGCGATGGCCGAGGCGGCGATGATCCCGCTTTACTACAATTCCAACCGCGCGCTCGTGCATGACTGGGTGAAGGGCTATGAGGGCAATGCCTCGAACGCCCACCCCACCCGCTATCTCAGGATCGAGCGCTAGGGTGGGGGCCTTGCCTCCGCCCCCCGGGCCCGACTAAGACCTTCGCCCTTCCAAAGCCTTTTCGCAGGGATTGCCGATGGCCGGCCATAGCCAGTTCAAGAACATCATGTTCCGCAAGGGACTGCAGGACAAACGGCGCTCCAAGCTGTTCTCCAAGCTCGCCCGCGAAATCACGGTCGCCGCCAAGACCGGCCTGCCGGACCCCGCCATGAACCCCAAGCTGCGCGCCGCCATCGCCGCCGCGCGCAAGGAGAACATGCCCAAGGACAATGTCGACCGGGCCATCAAGAAGGCGCTGGGCGGCGATGCCGACACCTATGAGGAGATCCGCTATGAGGGTTACGGCCCCGGCGGCGTCGCGCTGATCGTCGAAGCGCTGACCGACAACCGCAACCGCACCGCGCCGGATGTCCGTTCGCTGTTCTCCAAGTATGGCGGGAACATGGGCGCGGACGGCTCGGTCGCCTTCCTCTTCAACCGTGTCGGCGCGATCACCTATCCCGCCGCCAAGGGCACGGCCGACGACATGCTGGAAAAGGCGATCGACGCCGGCGCCGACGAGGTGCTGAGCACCGCCGACGGCCACGAGTTCCTGTGCCCGGTCGAGTCCTTCGGCGAAGTCCGCGACGCGCTGGAAAAGCTGCTGGGCGCCTATGACAGCGCCCGCATCGTCTTCAAGCCGCTCGACACCAAGAGCGTGGACGAGGAGACTGGCCGCCTGTTGCTGAAGCTGCTCGATGCGTTCGACGATCACGACGACATCCAGCAGGTCTACGCCAACTACGAAATGAGCGACGCGGTCATGGAGAAGCTGGCCGCGGCGTAAAGGGAGTTCCATGAGCGCCGCTGCCGACGAGCCCACGCCCTTCGTCTATGACGAGGTCGCCTATCCCGCCCCGTTGACCCCGGCCCAGACGCCGGACCGCATGCGGGCGGTGGGGCTTATGTACGGCTACAGGACGGTGGAGTGCGCGACCGCCTCGGTGCTGGAAATCGGCTGCGGCGACGGACTGAACCTTGTCGGGATCGCTGCGCTCTACCCCCAGTCGCGCATGGTCGGGTTCGACCTGTCGCACGCCGCGATCGAGCGCGGCCGCGCCGCGGTGGTGGAGGCGGGGCTCACCAATGTCGACCTGCATGTCGGCAATATTCTCGACTATCCCCGCGACGGCGAGAAGTTCGACTATATCGCCTGTCACGGCGTCTATTCCTGGGTGCCCGAACATGTGCGTGCGCCGCTGCTGGACCTGATCGCGGCGAAGCTGGCGCCGGGCGGCATCGCCTATGTCAGCTATGACTGCCTGCCGGCCGCGGCACCCAAGCGCGAGATCAACCGCTTTCTGGTCGAGCGCACGCGCCATATCGACCATACCGACACCCGCATCTGGGAGGCGATCAAGCTGCTCGGCATGATCACCGGCAACCAGGCGGAGGGCTCGCGGTTGAAAGCGCAGCTTGACCAGCTTGCCGAGGACCTGCCGAATTTCGACCTCAACTATTTCTTCCACGACTGGCTCGCCGATTTCTACGATCCGGTCTCGGTCTTCGGATTTTCCAAGGCCGCCGCGGCGCATGGGCTGAAGGTCGCGGGCGATGCGGGCTTGACCGATTTCGTCACCGAGACCCTCGGCGAAAAGATGCAGGATTATCTCAAGGACGAGACCGATCAGGCGAAGCGCGCCGATCTGCTGGACTACGCCCGCGGCGTGCAGATGTTCCGCCGCACTTTGCTCATTCGCGCCGACGCGCCGCCGCCGCCCGCGACCGATCCGATCAATGAACTGACCTTCGAATTCCTGGGCGAGGTGGAGCGGGGCGAGGACGACAAGGGCGCGTTCGCCAAGTTCACGCGCGGCGAGGCGTTCCTCGTCGCGCGGTCGGCCGGCGATATCGGCGTGCTTCAGGCGCTCGAAGACGTGTCGCCCAACGAGCTGACCGCCGCCGAGATCATCCGCCGCACCGGCTTGCCGGAGGCCGAGGCGATCGCGTCGCTGAAGAAGACGGTGGCGATCGGCCTCGCGCTGCCGCGGGCGACGCCGCAGCCTTATGTCGTCGTGCCCGGCGAACGGCCGCTGGCGGGGCCGCTGGTTCGCACGATGATGGCGTCGGGAAACTGGACGGTGACGCTGCGCCACGTGAAGTTCATGGTCGAGGTCGAGCCGACGCGGGTCTTCCTGACGCTGTGCGACGGCACCAGGACCCGCGCGGAGCTGGCGGCGGAAATGTCCAAGCGTTTCGATAGCGAGGTCGGGGTGGAGAAGATCGAGGCGGCGATCGCCGATCTCGGACCCAAGCGCGTCTTCACCGCCTGAACCGCCACGGGTCTGCTAAAAGACCTCATGTTCACGATTCGGATCATCGGCCTCGATCCCGGGCTCCAGCGCACCGGCTGGGGCGTCATCGAGTCCGACGGCAACAGGCTGATCCATGTCGCCCATGGCACCGTGACCTCGAAGGCCAGCGGCGATCTCGCGACCCGGCTGCTGGAGCTGCATGTCGGGCTGACCGAGGTGTTCGCGCGCTTCATGCCGCGCGAGGCGGCGGTGGAGCATACCTTCGTCAACAAGGACCCGGCGGGGACGCTGAAGCTGGGGCAGGCGCGGGCGATCTCGCTGCTGGTACCGGCGCAGGCCGGATTGCCGGTCGCGGAATACGCGCCGAACCAGGTAAAGAAATCCGTCGTCGGCGCCGGCCATGCCGAGAAGCCGCAGGTGCTGCACATGGTGAAGATCCTGCTGCCCCAATGCGGCGAGCCCGCGCCCGACGAGGCCGACGCGCTCGCCGTCGCGATCTGCCACGCGCATCTCAGCCAGGCGCGCGCGATCCAGTTGAGGGTCGGCACATGATCGGCAAGCTCTCCGGCAAAGTGGACGAGATCGCCGCGGATCACGCGATCGTCGATGTGCACGGCGTCGGCTATGTCGCCTATTGCCCGTCGCGCACGCTGGATCAGTTGACGCGCGGCGAGGCGGCGGTGCTGTTCATCGAGACAGTCGTGCGCGAGGACATGATCCGCCTGTTCGGTTTTCTCTCGGGCGCCGAGCGCGACTGGTTCCGTCTGCTGCAGACCGTGCAGGGCGTCGGCGCCAAGGTGGCGCTGGCGATCCTCTCGACCCTGCCCGGCGATGCGCTGGCGCAGGCAATCGCCATGAAGGACAAGGCGGCCGTCGCGCGCACGCCGGGCGTTGGGCCGAAGCTGGCGGAGCGGCTGATCAGCGAATTGAAAGACAAGGCGCCGGCCGCGATCATTTCCGGCGTGCCCGCAGCGGCCATCGCCGCGATCAGCCGCGCGCCGCAAGGCCCGGCGGCCGAGGCCGTCTCGGCGCTCGTCAATCTCGGTTACGGCCAGAGCGAGGCCGGCGCTGCGGTGGCGGCGGCGGTGGGTGATCTCGGCAGCGATGCGACGCTCGATAAACTGATCCGCGACGGGCTGAAGAGGTTGGCGCGATGAGTGACCGCCTCGTCTCTGCTGGCGATCGTGAGGAGGATGCGCCCGACTCCTCGCTGCGGCCGCTGCGGCTCGCCGAGTTCATCGGCCAGGGCAAGGAACGCGAGCGGCTGAAGATCTATATCGAGGCGGCCAAGGCGCGCGGCGAGGCGATGGACCATGTCCTGCTCTATGGCCCGCCCGGCCTCGGCAAGACGACGCTGGCGCAGATCGTGGCGCGCGAGCTGGGCGTCAATTTCCGCGCGACGTCAGGGCCGGTGATCGCGCGCGCGGGTGACCTCGCGGCGCTGCTGACCAATCTGCAGCCGCGCGATGTGTTGTTCATCGACGAGATCCACCGCCTCAATCCGGCGGTGGAGGAAGTGCTCTATCCCGCGATGGAGGACTTCCAGCTCGATCTCATCATCGGTGAAGGCCCCGCGGCGCGCAGCGTGCGCATCGACTTGTCGCCCTTCACGCTGATCGCCGCGACGACGCGGTCCGGCATGATTGCGAAGCCCTTGCACGACCGGTTCGGCATCAAATCGGCGCTGGAGTTCTACGGCGTCGAGGACCTGACCGAGATCGTGCGGCGCGGCGGGCGGGTGCTGCAATTGCCGATGTCGGAATCCGGCGCGCGCGAGATCGCGCGACGCTCGCGGGGAACGCCGCGCATCGCGGGCCGCCTGCTGCGCCGGGTGCGCGATTTCGCCGAGGTGAAGAAGGTGGCCGAGATCACCGACAAGTTCGCGGACGGTGTGCTGCAGCAGCTGGAGGTCGATGCGCTCGGTCTCGATGCGCTGGACCGGCGCTATCTGCGCCTCATCGCCGACGCGTTTGCTGGTGGGCCGGTGGGCATCGAAACGCTGGCCGCGGCGCTGGCCGAGGCGCGCGACAATATCGAGGAAACGATCGAGCCTTATCTCATCCAGCAGGGCTTCCTGCAACGCACGCCGCGCGGGCGCGTGCTGACCGGTCATGCCTTCGGGCATCTCGGCCTGCCCATACCGCGCCGCGATCCGACACAGGCTGCGCTGTTCGACCTGCCGGCCAAGAGCGACGGCGATGTCTGAACCGGGCGTTACTCATGCCTTCGATGCCGCGACGCCGGAGCTGGGCTTTGCCGGCTGGTTCGAGGACAAGGTTCATGTCCTGCCGGTACGCATTTACTACGAAGACACCGACATGTCGGGCATCGTCTATCACGCCAACTATCTGCGTTATGCCGAGCGTGGGCGGTCGGACTTCCTGCGCATGGCGGGGGTGCGGCATCAGGCGATGCTGGACGGTGCGGAGAGCCTCGTCTGGGCGTTGCGCCGCATCACGCTCGACTATCACCGGCCCGCCCGCATCGACGACCTGTTGCAGGTCCGCACCCGCTATACCGAGATGGCCGGTGCGCGGCTGACGGGCGAACAGCAGATCATGAAGGACGGCGTGCTGCTCTGCGCCGTGCATATCGAGGCGGCGGTCATCACGCTCGACGGCCGGCCGCGCCGTATTCCCGCCGATGTGCGTGCGAAGCTGGAGCCCTATCTGTCGACTGCGTCATGATCGGCCCGGCGCGCAGCGACGAGCTGGACGCGATCTGCGTCGTCGTCCAAGCCGCGTTCGGGCGGCGCGACGAGTCGCTGCTGGTGCGGGCGCTCATCGCGGACGGCGCCGCAGCGTTGTCGCTTGTGGCGCGTGATGCCGCGGGGCGGATCGAAGGTCATGTTCTCTACAGCCATCTGCTCGCGACGAGCGAGGAGGGTGAGCGCGTCACGGCTATCGCGCTGGCGCCGGTGTCGGTGTTGCCGGAGCGACAAGGCACGGGCGTCGGCGCGGCACTGATCGCCGAGGGCGATACTGCTTGCGCTGAGTTAGGGATAACGTTGTCGGTCGTGCTTGGCGATCCCGCTTACTACACGCGGTTCGGCTATGAGGTGGAGGCCGCGCGCGATCTTGTCTGCGCCTATACGGGGCCACATCTGATGGCGAAGGCGCTCGGCGATGCGGCGCTGCCGGAAGGCCGCGTGATGCTTGCCTATCCCGCCGCGTTCGGGTGAGCGAAGGCGTCGCGCCCTAAGGCGCGATCCGCTTGTACGTCACCGTGTAGGTTTCCGGCTTCCAGTTCGGGTCCGGTGCGCCCGGTATGTCGTAGACGGTCTGATCGGTGGTGGTGAAGCTGTCGCCGGCGAGCGTGATGTCCATCGACGAGCCGCCTTCCTCGTCGGTCGCGGACGAGAGGGAGATGTTCAGCGTGCCGTCGGCTTGCGGCGTGCAGGCGATGTGGAAGGTCGCGGCCTGCACCTGGACGTTCACGCCTTTGCCCTCGTCCATATAATAGAGCTTGGTGGCGAGGCGGGAGTCGACGGCGAGGAAGGTCGAGGTCGCCACCCAGCGTGTCACCTCGGGCGTGATGCGCTGCCACACGCCGATCAGCGGTTTGCAGCTTTCGGGAATGGGATCGATCGGCGGCTCCGGCGCGACATCGGCGTGCGCCGTGAAGCCGGCGAGGGCAGCGGCGATGAGCATTGCAATGGTCAGCTTCATGATGCCGGCTTCCCTCAATGCGCGATGCGCGTCCAGGTGACGAGGACGGCTTCGGGCTTCCAGTTCGGGTCTGGGGGACCCGCATACATATAGCTCGTCTGTTCAGTGGTCGTGAACGACGTCTCGCCCGCGAGCGTCGCGCTGAGGCTGAAGCTGTTGTTCTCTTCATCCGTGAAGGTGAGGACCACGGCTTTGTCGTCGGGGACGCAGGTCAGCCTCGACGATTTCGCAAAGGCCTCGACGTTGATGTCCTGCTGGTTCACGTAGTTCAGCACCGTCGCGCCTTCGCTGTCGATCGCGAGTACGGTCCATGCATTCGCCTGGCGCGACTGGGTCGGCGTCGTCCGCGTCCACACGCCGATGAACGGCTTGCAGGCTTCGGACAGCGGGTTCTCGGGCGCGGGCGGGGGGATGTCCGCCTGCGCCACGGAGGCCACTGCAAGCGCCGCGGCGAGGATGAGAATACGCTTCACGACTACTCCGGCGCGTAGATGGCTTCGTCGGGGATGCCGACGATCTTGGCAGGGGTGTTGGCGCAATCGACCGTGCCGGCAAGCTCGTCGGCGGCCTTGCGGGCGAGTTCGTTCGCGTCCTTGTTCTTGTGCGCGGCGACGACGGCGATCCAGCACTGGTTGCCGGGGGTGAGCTGCGTCACGGCCAGCATCTCGCCCTTGGGCAGATCCTCGCCGCCGTCTATCTTCCAGCGCAGGATGGTGGCGACCGGCTTGCCGTCCTTCAGGCGCCACTCGATCGTCTCGCCGGTGACGTTGAAGAATGAGAAGGTCTGGCTCATTGCCGCCTCGTCGCGGCCCTTGGCGCCGTAGGCGACCATGACGCGGTTGTCGCCGTCGGCGATCCAGACATCGATGCCCTTGTAGCCGGGGCATTTGGAAACCGCCCAGCCTTCGTCGTCGTTCTGCTCGACCGTTTTGCACTTGGCGTCGGGGGTATAGATCTTGGTGTAGGCGCTTTCGCTCTTGGCGACGGCCGGACCGGCCAACAAAGCTGCCGTAACGGCAATGGTCGCGTAACGCATCAAACAAGTCTCCCGGTGCCCCCACGGCCTGCGGACTTGGCAGGCGCTGCGACGGTAACGCAAGTCACCAAACTGTCGCTGGCGTCTCGCATCTGCGTAAGGTTAATGGTCCGTCAAGCATTGTGGCGCTACCCCAGGGTTGCGCCGAGGCGCGACCGGGCGAAAGCGCCGGGCCATCTGCCGCCAAGCGGCGCCAGCGCCCCAATTTCGTCAAGGTTATTTGAGACTTAGGCCGCGGAGTTCACGTCACGCCAGGACGGGGCAGGCCGCGGGACCGAGACTTTAAGGAAAGGCCGCCCCGAATGGATCTCGCAGCGCTCCCCGACCAGGCGATGCATTTCGTCAATCACGCCGGACATGTCTTCGGCGCCTTGGCGGATTTCGTCCAGGCCGCGCCCGATCCCGGTGCCGCGCCGCGGACGGCTTTGCCGCCGGTTGCGGTCGATACGGTCGGGCCGCAGACCACGGCGGCGACCGACGCCTTCTCGTTCATCCAGCTCTTCCTGAAGGCGGATGTCGTCGGCAAGGGCGTGATGATCCTGCTGATCGGGCTGTCTTTCGTCTCCTGGGCGATCATCGTCGAGAAATATCTGCGCCTGCGCTCGCTGGACGCAAAGGCCGAGGATTTCGAGCAGGTCTTCTGGTCGGGCCGCTCGCTGGACGAGCTTTATAACGGGATCGGCCTGAAGCCCGATCACCCCTTCGCGGTCGTCTTCGTCGCCTCGATGCGCGAATGGCGGCGCAATTTCGAGGGCGCGACCCAGGTGACGGCGGCGCTTGGACCCTCGATCCGCGACCGTATCGACCGCGTGATGAACGTGACGATCTATCGCGAGACCTCGCAGGTGGAAAAGCAGCTCGGCTTCCTCGCGACAGTCGGTGCGACGGCGCCGTTCATCGGCCTGTTCGGTACGGTCTGGGGCATCATGAACGCGTTCCGCGGCATCGCCGCCTCGAACGACACCAGCCTCGCGGTCGTGGCGCCCGGCATCGCCGAAGCGCTGTTCGCGACGGCGCTCGGCCTCCTCGCCGCCATTCCCGCGGTCATCGCCTATAACCGCTTCATCGCGCAGGCCAACCACTATGCCGGCCGCCTGGAAGGCTTTGCCGACGAGTTCTCGGCGATCCTGTCGCGCCAGCTCGACGAAAGGTCGAAATAATGGGCGCGGCGACGTCATCGGGCGGCGGCGGACGGCGGCGGCGCGGCTCGCGCCGGCATGGCGGCGCGTCCGCCGGGCGCATGTCCGACATCAACGTCACGCCCTTCGTCGACGTCATGCTGGTGCTGCTGATCGTCTTCATGGTAGCGGCGCCGCTGCTGACCGTGGGCGTCAAGATCGACCTGCCGAAAACCTCGGCGGGGCCGGTCAAGGAAGAGGTCGAACCGCTGAGCGTCACGATCGACATCGACGGCAAGGTCTTCCTGCAGGACACCGAGATCGCCGACGACGTGCTGGTGCCGCGCCTCGTCGCGATTTCGAAGAACGGCTACGACCAGGCGATCTATCTGCGCGCCGACAAGGCGGTCGGCTATGGCCGCGTCGCCGAGGTGATGAGCCTGATCAATTCGGGCGGCTTCACCAAGCTGGTCCTCGTGAACGACCCCGCGCCCAAGAGCGCCAAGCCCGCCGGCACGCGTCCGGCGACTGACGGCTGAGGCATCATGGAAGACGACGCACGCGCTTGGTACAGGAGGCCGGGATGGATCGTCTCGGCGCTGCTGCATGCCGGCGTCGTCGTGCTGACCTTCATTTCGTTCGCGCCGACCTACGAGCCGCCGGTCATGGAAGAGTTCGTGCCGGTCTCGATGCTGCCGATCGCCGAGACGACCAACGTCAAGGCGGCGGCGAAGTCGGACGATCCCAAGCCCGAGCCGAAGCCTGCCGCCAAACCCGATCCCAAACCCAAGACCGCGCCCAAGGTTGCCGAGCCGACGCCAGAACCTACGCCGCCCAAGCCCGAGCCGAAGCCGCCGGAACCCAAGCCCGAGCCGCCGAAGCCCGATCCTCCCAAGCCGGAACCGGCGCCGCCGAAGGAAGAGCCGCCGCCGGCCCCTGCGCCCGTCGCCGAGGCGGAGCCCGAGCCGCAACCCAGTCCGACGCCGACTCCGCGCGCCAAGCCGAAGGAAGTGAAGGAGCCGCCGAAGGAAGTCGCCGAGGCGAAGCCCGACGAGCCCAAGCCCGAGAAGAAGCCGGACAAGAAACCGGAGAAGAAGCCGGACGAGCCCAAGCCCGAGAAAAAGCCGGAAGAGCCCGAGCCCTTCGACATCGATGCCGCCATCGCCGGCGTCGAGGACAAGGAAAACGACGACGATCCGGTCGAGAAAGGCCCGGAGACCCCGCCGGCCGACTCCAAGCCCCAGAAGGGTAAGGGCGACCCGACGCGCGCCACCGCGGCGATCGAGGACGCGTTCAAGACGCAGGTGTCACGCTGCTGGTCGCCGCCGGTCGGTGCGCCGTCGCCGGAACAATTGATCGTCGATATTCGTATCAAGCTGAACCGTGACGGTTCCTTGAACGGGATGCCGCAATTCGTGGATAGCTCGAAGCTGAGCGATCCCTATTATCGCGCGGCGGCCGAAGCAGGCCGGCGTGCGATCATGCAATGCCAGAACTATGATCTGCCCGCTGATTCCTATGAACAGTGGGCCGATCTCATCATTTCGTTCGATCCGTCCAAGATGATCGGCCTCTAGGAGCCCCCCATGCTGACACATGCTCTCCGCTTTATTCGCGCTGCCATGATCTCCGCGGCTGCCGTCGCCATCGTTTCCGCCGCGGCGGCGCAGGAGCCGCTGCGCATCGTCGTCACGCAGGGCAATATGGAGCCGCTGCCGATCGCCATCACCGATTTCGGAGTCGCCGGCGGCAGCGACAGCTCCGTCGCGGGCGAGATCACCACCGTGGTGCGCGCCGACCTCAACCGTTCGGGTCTTTTCCGTTCGCTCGATCCGATGTCGTTCATCACGCGAAGCCCCGACATCTCGGCGCCGCCGAAATTCGCCGACTGGCGCGTCATCGCCGCCAAGGCGCTGGTCACCGGCCGCGTCTCGCTGGAAAGCGACGGCCGCTTGAAGGTCGAGTTCCGCCTGTGGGACATCTTCGCCGAGCAGCAGATGGTCGGCCTGCAGTTCTTCACGACGCCCGAGAATGCGCGCCGCGTCGGCCACATGATCGCCGATGCGATCTATGAGCGGCTGACCGGCGAGAAAGGCTATTTCGATACCCGCGTCGTCTATGTCGCCGAGAGCGGCCCCAAGACGCGCAAGGTGAAGCGTCTCGCGATCATGGACCAGGACGGCGCCAACGCGCAGTTCCTGACCGACGGGCGCGATCTCGTGCTGACGCCGCGCTTCAGCCCGACCGCGCAGGCGATCTCGTTCATGTCCTATGAAGGCCAGAAGCCGCGCGTCTACATCTTCGACCTGGAGACCGGCCGCGAGGAAGTGCTGCAGGGCTTCAACGGCATGACCTTCTCGCCGCGTTTCTCGCCGGACGGCAACTCGATCGTCCTCAGCATGGCGCGTGACGGCAACACCGACATCTATCTCATCGACCTGCGGACGCGCGCGACGCGCCGCCTGACGACCGATCCCTCGATCGACACTTCGCCCTCGTTCTCGCCCGACGGCACGCAGATCGCGTTCGAGTCCGATCGCGGTGGTTCGCAGCAGGTCTATCTGATGGACGCCAGCGGCTCGAATGTGCGCCGCATCAGCTTCGGCGAAGGCCGCTATGCGACGCCGGTCTGGTCGCCGCGCGGCGACCAGATCGCGTTCACGAAGATGCTGAAGGGCACGTTCGGCATCGGCGTGATGCGCACCGACGGTTCGGGCGAGCGCCGCCTGACCGAGAGCTTCCTCGACGAGGGCCCAACCTGGGCGCCCAACGGCCGCGTCATCATGTTCGCGCGCTCGACGCCCGGCGGCGGTTCGTCGATCTATTCAGTCGATCTCACCGGCGCCAACCTGCAGCGCGTGAAGACGCCGGGCGAAGCCTCCGACCCTGCCTGGTCGCCCGATCTCGACGGCCCCGGAATCAATTGACCTTGTTGCAGAAAGGGCGGAATTCGTGATTCGGCCGAATCGGACGCCTTCGCAATTCCGCCTCGTTTCGGCTTGAACGCTTGAGGCGCGGTCGATAGCTTCCGCCCGCATTCACCGATTTGCTGCGCCGCAGCATTGATAGACGGATATGATGGCGCCGAGCGCCGCGATGAGGAGACAAGGGTTATGAAGGCATTGAAGATTCTGGCGATCGTCGGCACGGCACTGCTCGCCACCGCCTGCGCCTCCAAGAAAGACGGCGCTGATGCCAATGCCGGCATCAACGACGGCAATGGCATGAATAACGGCAATGTCACCGGCGGCACGCTCGGTGAGCAGCTCCGCGCGGTTGGCGACACCGTGTGGTTCGACCTCGACAGCTACCAGGTCCGTCCCGACGGCGCCGCGATCCTCCAGCAGCAGGCGCAGATCCTGAACGCCAACCCCGAAGTCATGGTCCGCATCGAAGGCCATGCCGACGAGCGCGGCACGCGCGAATACAACATCGCGCTCGGCGACCGCCGCGCCAATGCTGTGAAGGAGACGCTGGTCTCCTACGGCATCGACCGCAACCGCATCTCGACCATCTCCTACGGCAAGGACCAGCCGATCTGCGGCGAAGCGAGCGAAGGCTGCTACAGCCAGAACCGCCGCGGCACGACCGCGATCGTCGCGGGCAGCGGCTCGTAAGACACCGCCTTCGGGCGCAACGAAAAAGGGCGGCGGGTCATTCCCGTCGCCCTTTTTGCGTGTGCCGAGCGGTGAGGCTTACGCCGTCACCGTGCCGTGGCAGTGCTTGAACTTCTTGCCCGAGCCGCAGGGGCAGGGGGCGTTGCGTGCGACCTTGCCCCAGGTGTCGGGGTTGGTCGGCGATGAAGAGACCGGCATCTGCCCGAGCATCGGCTGGTTGCGCACCGGACCGCGCGGCTGCGCGTCGGCGAGCGCCATCTCGTCCTCGCCCGTGTCGGGATCGATATGCTGCGCGCGCATCTGCGGCAGCGGGCGGTCCTCGATTGGCGGCGGCGGGGTCTGGACCTGGAACTGCAGGTTCAAGAGCGTGCGCGTCACGTCGAAGCGCAGCTTGTGCAACAGGTTCTGGAAAAGCTCGAACGCCTCGGTCTTGAACTCGTTCAGCGGATCGCGCTGGCCGTAGCCGCGCAGGCCGACATACTGGCGCAGGTGATCCAGCATCACGATGTGCTCGCGCCAGTTGCTGTCGAGCACCTGGAGCACGACCTGCTTCTCGACGCGGCGCATCACTTCAGGTTCGACCGGCTTGGAGCGCTCTTCGGAGCGGGCATCGGTGAGGGCGAGGAGGCGGGTCTTCACCTCTTCCTCGGCGATGCCTTCTTCCTTCGCCCAGGTATCGATCGGAAGCTCCTCGCTCATGAGGCGCGTGGTCTCGTCCTTCAGGCCCTGGATATCCCAGTGTTCGGCATAGGCGTTCTCGGGGATGTGCTTGGAGACCAATTCGTCGACGACCTGGTGGCGGAAGTCGGTGACCGTCTCGGCGACGTCCTCGGCCTGCATGTATTCGACGCGCTGCTCGAAGATCGCCTTGCGCTGGCTGTTGGCGACGTCGTCGTATTTCAGGATGTTCTTGCGGATTTCGAAGTTGCGCGCTTCGACCTTCTGCTGCGCCTTCTCCAGTGCCTTGTTGACCCAGGGATGCGCGATCGCCTCGCCGGGCTTGAGGCCGAGGCGGGTCAGGATGCCCTCGAGACGATCCGAACCGAAGATGCGCATCAGATCGTCCTGCAGCGACAGGAAGAACTTCGACGCGCCGGGGTCGCCCTGGCGGCCGGCGCGGCCGCGGAGCTGGTTGTCGATGCGGCGGCTTTCGTGGCGCTCGGTGCCGATGATGTAGAGACCGCCCGCGTCCATCACCGCCTTCTTGGAGGCCGCGACCTCGGCCCGGATCTCGGCGATGCGGGCGTCCTTCTCCGGTCCGTCCTCAAGACCCTCGGTCTCGGCCGCGATCCGCATGTCCGCATTGCCGCCAAGCTGGATGTCGGTGCCGCGGCCGGCCATGTTGGTGGCGATCGTCACGGCGCCGGGGACGCCGGCCTGCGCGACGATCTGCGCTTCCATCTCGTGGAAGCGGGCGTTCAGCACGGTGTGCTTAATCTTCTTCTTGACCAAGAATTCGGCGAGCTGTTCCGACTTCTCGATCGAGGTCGTGCCGACCAGCACCGGCTGGCCGCGCTGGGCGCATTCCTTCACCAGTTCGACGATCGCGTCGTTCTTCTCATCGACGCTGCGATAGACCTCGTCGTCGTGGTCCTTGCGGGCCAGCGGCAGGTTGGTCGGCAGCTCCATGACGTCGAGCTTGTAGATGTCGTGGAATTCGGAAGCCTCGGTCGAGGCCGTACCGGTCATGCCGGCCAGCTTCTTGTAGAGGCGGAAATAGTTCTGGAAGGTGATCGAGGCGAGGGTCTGGTTCTCGGGCTGGATCGCGACGCGCTCCTTGGCTTCCAGCGCCTGGTGCAGGCCTTCCGAATAGCGCCGGCCTTCCATCATGCGGCCGGTGAACTCGTCGATGATGACGACCTTGTTGTCCTTGACGATGTAGTCGCGATCCTTCTGGAAGATCTTGTGCGCCTTCAAGGCCTGGTTGATGTGGTGGACGGTCGAGATGTTGCCGATGTCGTAGAGGTTGCCTTCCTCCAGCAACCCAGCCTCGCGCAGCCAGCCCTCCATCGCCTCGTTGCCCTCTTCGGTCAGCGTGACGGTGCGGTTCTTTTCCTCGACCTCGATATGCTCGGGCTGCAGGCGCGGCACATAGGCGTCGATCGTCTTGTACATCGCCGACAGGTCTTCGGTCGGGCCGGAGATGATCAGCGGCGTGCGCGCTTCGTCGATCAGGATCGAGTCGACCTCGTCGACGATCGCGAAGTGGTGGCCGCGCTGCGACATCTGGTTCAGCGCGTACTTCATGTTGTCGCGCAGATAGTCGAAGCCGTATTCGTTGTTGGTGCCGTAGGTGATGTCGCAGGCGTAGTTCTCGCGGCGCTGCGCGTCGTCGAGGCCGTGGACGATGATGCCCGTGGTCATGTCGAGCTTGGCATAGACGCGGCCCATCCAGCCGGCGTCGCGGCGGGCGAGATAGTCGTTGACCGTCACGACATGCACGCCCTTGCCGGGCAGCGCGTTCAGATAGGTCGGCAGGGTCGCCACCAGCGTCTTGCCTTCGCCGGTCTTCATCTCGGCGATCTTGCCTTCGTGCAGGATCATGCCGCCGACGAGCTGGACGTCGAAATGGCGCTGGCCGAGCGCGCGCTTGGCGGCTTCGCGCACCGCGGCGAAAGCCTCGGGCAGCAAGTCGTCCAGCGACTCGCCGTTGGCGATGCGCTCGCGGAACTCGACAGTCTTGGCGGCAAGCTGTTCGTCGGTGAGCGCGACGAATTGCGGCTCCAGCGCATTGATCGCCGCGACGCGGGCGAATTTCGATTTCAGCTTGCGGTCGTTCTCCGACCCGAAAATCTTGCGGGCGAGCGTTCCCAGTCCGAGCATAGGCGGTTCCAGTGTCCTTGCGCGCGCCGGCCGTTCAGGCAGCGCGCCGATCTCTGCGGCGCTTGAGAATCAAGCAGGCCCGGCGGTTACAGGCCCAGCTGTCGCGCACACGGCGCGCCCTTCTCTCGGCCTCGGGGGTAGATAAGAGCCGCCCACCCCCCTGTCAACGAAGGGAAAAGCTGCCCTTGCCCGCAATTCCGCCATGGTTTCCGGCCTTGGCGTTGACTCTCCGTAGACGGACCACCTTGCCGGAAGGCCGCGTTCGGCTACAGTCCCGCGCCATTGCTGGATGAGGGGCCTATGGCGGTCGCCAAGAAGACAAAAATCGTCGCGAAATCAAAGGCTAAGGTCAAATCTCCGGTAAAGGCGCCGCCCAAGCCAAAGGCCAAGGTGAAAGCCAAGGCGACGAAGCCCGCCCCGGCCAAGCGCCCCCTGCCGGCGAAAAAGCCGGTTAAGCCCGTTGTGCCGCCCGCCGCTGCGCCGGCGGCCAAACAGGCCCATCCCGTCTCTCCCCTAACGCCCAAGGTGATCAAGGACCTGCCGCCCATGGCCGGGGTCCGGCTGGGCGCCGTCGAGGCCGGGGTGCGCTATGCCGGGCGGACGGACCTGCTCTGCGCGGTTTTCTCGCCCCATACCCAGGTGGCGGGTGTCTTCACGACCTCGAAGACCCGCTCTGCCCCCGTCGACTGGTGCCGCGGCAATCTGGCCCGCGCCGGCGAAGGATCGGGCGAGGCGCGGCTGCTGATCGTCAATTCGGGCAACGCCAACGCCTTTACGGGCGCGGGCGGCATCGACGCCGTGCGCAAGACCGCCGAGGCGGGTGCCGTCGCCGTGGGCTGCGAGGCGGAGGATGTCTTCATCGCCTCGACTGGCGTCATTGGCGAGCCGCTGCCCTGGGGCAAGATTGTCGCCAAGCTGGACGAGGCGATCGAGAACGCCTCGGCCGGCGGTTGGCTGGCTGCCGCGAAGGCGATCATGACGACCGACACCTTCCCGAAGCTCGCCTCGGCCACCGCCAAGATCGGCGAGGCCACCGTGCGCATCAACGGCATCGCCAAGGGTTCGGGCATGATCGCCCCGGACATGGCGACGATGCTGGCCTATGTCGTCACCGACGCGACGCTGCCGCATGACGTGCTGCAGGAGCTGCTGAGCGAGGGCGTGCAGGCGAGCTTCAACGCCATCACGGTCGACAGCGATACCTCGACCTCGGACACGCTGATGCTGTTCGCGACCGGCCGCGGCGCGCGGCACGAGGCGGTCGGCAAGGCGAGCGACAAGCGGCTCGCCGATTTCCGCGCCAAGCTGAACCAGGTTCTGCTCGATCTCGCGCTGCTGGTCGTGCGCGACGGCGAGGGCGCCTCTAAGCAGATCGCGATCGAGGTGACGGGCGCGGAGAGCGATGCGGCGGCGAAGACCATCGCGCTCTCCATCGCCAACTCGCCGCTGGTGAAGACGGCGATCGCCGGCGAGGACGCCAATTGGGGCCGCGTCGTGATGGCGGTCGGCAAGTCCGGCGAGGCCGCGGACCGCGACAAGCTCGCGATCTCGTTCGGGCCGTTCCGCGTGGCGCATCAGGGCCTGCGCGATCCCGCCTATAGCGAGGCGAAAGTGTCCGCCTACATGAAGCGCGATGAGATCGACATGAGCGTCGATATCGGCCTCGGCAAGGGGCGCGCGAAGGTTTGGACCTGCGATCTCACCGACGGCTATATCCGCATCAACGGCGCGTATCGGAGTTAGCCGCGTGCCCGCTTATGTCTATGTGATCTCGACCGGCAACGGTCACCTGGTGCGTGCCTGTGACGGCGAATTGTCGGCCGCTATCGCGGAGCTCGACAAGGCGCTCGGTGTCCCCACGATGCTGCTATGGGCGGAAGCGGTGAAGGACATGGAGATGGCCGAGCTGCTGGTCCCGCTCATCGAGGCGCTCGACGACACGCGCTACGGCGCGCTGCTGGCGGGCGAGGACGAAGCGCGCACGCTGTTGGTCGTGCCGCCACCAAGCCCCCCGTCATCCTGAGGTGCTCGCCCAACGGGCGAGCCTCGAAGGACGCAGAGTGGTTGCCGCAGTGTGCGTGGTTTGAGGCTCCGCGCTTCGCGCTGCGCGCCTCACCATGACGGGCAGGGTAGGGCTTAGGCGCCCTGCTGCTCCGCGATCCACCGATCGACGACCTTCTCCAGGATCGTCAGCGGCAGCGGGCCGTTGTCGAGGACGACGCTGTGGAACGCCTTGAGGTCGAACTTCGCGCCGAGTTTCGCTTTTGCGCGGTCGCGGAGTTCCAGGATCTTCAGCATGCCCATCTTGTAGGCGCAGGCCTGGCCGGGATTGACGATGTAGCGTTCGATCTCGCCGGTGACGTCGGTTTCCACCATGCCGGTCGTCGCGACCATGTAGGCAATCGCCTGTTCGCGGGTCCAGCGCTTGTAGTGAATGCCGGTATCGACGACGAGGCGGGTGGCGCGGAAGAGTTCGGCCTGCAGGCGGCCGAGGTCGCCGAACGGATCGTCCTTGTAGACGCCCATCTCGCTGGCGAGGCGCTCTGCATAGAGCGCCCAGCCTTCGGTATAGGCGGAGAGGCTGAGATTGGTGCGGGCGAGCGGCAGATCGAGATTCTGCGTTGTCGCGATCTGGAAGTGATGGCCGGGAATGCCTTCGTGATACATCAGCGTCTTCATCGACCATTTCGGCGTCTCGTTGACGAAGCGCAGATTGACGAAGACGCGGGCCGGCCGGCTGCCGTCGAGCGCGGCGCGCGAATAGTAGGCGCCTGACGCGCCGGCCTGCGCAAAGACGGGGACACGCTGCACTTCGACGGGCTGCGGCGGGATGACCGCGAAGACCTCAGGCAGGCGGCTTTTCATTGCCTCAATGATGCGCGTGAACTCGGCGAGAATCTGCGCGCGGCCTTCGTCGGAATCGGGCCACTGGAACCGCGGATCTTCGCCGAGCGCCTTCAGCCGCTCGCCGACCGTGCCTTCGGTCAGGCCTTGCGCCTGCAGGATCGTGTCGGCCTCCGCCGTGATGCGCGCGACTTCGGCGAGGCCGATATCGTGGACCTGCTGCGGCGTCAGCTCGGTCGTCGTCATCTGGCGGAGCGCGATGGCGTAGAACTGGTCGCCTTGCGGCCGCGCCCAGATGCCGGCTTCGGGCTTCGTCTGCGGCAGCAACTCTTTCAGCGTCTCGGTGAGCCGCTGATAGGCGGGATAGACGACGTCCTTGATCGCGGCCTCGGCGCCCGCCGAGAGTTCGGCGCGCTCCTGCTCGTCCATGTCGAGCTTTTCGAGCTTGGCGACGAAGTCGGTGTACAGCTGGTTCTCCTTCACCGGCGTGTTGGTGAAGGCCGTCATCTCGATCACGACCTTCTCGAAGACAAAGGTCGGCGGCAGCGCGCCGAGTTCGGCCTGGTGATGCAGCACGCCGATGATCTGGTCGAACTTGACCCCGACGGCTTCCAGCCGCTTCACATAGTTCCGCGCGGTGAGGCTGTTCCGCACGACATGTTGCGACTGCATGAAGCGCGGGAAATTGTTCTGCGCGCCGGAATTCTGGTTCACGGGATAGGGCGTCGTGCCGACCACCCAGGGGATCGCGGCATAGCGGAGCTGGCTGTCCAGGGTCCAGGACAGCACCTCATAGGTCAGCGCCTCCTGGCCCTTGAGATCGGCGGGATCGTAGGCGCGGATTTCGGCGAGATTGTCCGCCGCTGTCTGGCGGTCGCGGGCGATCTTTTCCCACGAGGCGTCGTTCAGTTCGCCGGAATGGAAGTCGAAGAACGTGCCGTCCACGGCGCCGAGCTGGGTCAACTGCTCGGGATTGTCGATGAGCTGCCAGAAGCCCTGTTTGTCGATCGTCGTGTGCAGGCTGGGGTTGAGGAAGAGGACCGTGGTGGCGTAGCCGGCCGCGAAAATCACCACGGCCAAAATGCCGAGGCCCAGCCACTTGAAGAAACGCCGCATTCGTCAGATCCCCATCTCAGCACGCCAGCGTCGCGTCTTTTCAGATTGAAGCAAGTCTTTCCTCACGGAGGCGCGCACCCATCAGTGTCATGGTCCGCGGAGGCGGACCATCCACGCCTTTCACAAATTATGGGGCGTGCTCTAGTCGTAATAGAGGTTCAGTCTTCACGACAGCGCTGCAGTCGTGGATGGTCCGCCTTCGCGGACCATGACACGTGTGGCGGCATTTATGTCTGCGCGGCGATCCACTGATCCACGACCTCTTCGAGAATGGTGAGCGGCAGCGGACCATTTTCCAGCACGACAGTATGGAACGCCTTGAGGTCGAACTTCGCGCCCAGCTTCGCCTTGGCGCGCTCGCGGAGTTCCAGGATCTTCATCATGCCGATCTTGTAGGCGCAGGCCTGGCCCGGCATCACCGAGTAGCGCTCGATCTCGGCGGTGACATCGCTGAGCGGCGAGCCGGTGGTCGAGGCCATGTAGTCGATCGCCTGCTCGCGGCTCCAATGCTTGTAGTGCATGCCGGTATCGACCACGAGGCGGACGGCGCGATAGAGCTCCGCCTGCAACCGGCCGAGATCGCCGAGCGGGTCGTCCTTATAAGCGCCCATCTCCCAAGCGAGCTGTTCGGCATAGAGCGCCCAGCCTTCGACATAGGCGGTGAACGGCAGGAAGCTGCGCGCGAGGGGGATATCAAGATTCATCGCGGTCGCGATCTGCATGTGATGGCCGGGGATCGCCTCGTGATAGGCGAGCGTCTTCATGCCGAACTTCTGCGTCTCCTTCACGTCGCGCAGATTGGCGAAGAAGCGGCCGGGCCGCGAGCCGTCGAGCGCAGGCTGTTCGTAATAGGCGCCGGCCGAACCGCCTTCGGCGAAGGGCGGGACGCGCGCGACCTCGACGGGCTGCGGCGGGATGACGGCGAACGCTTCCGGCAGGCGCGCCTTCATGTCGGCGATGATGCGGGTGTATTCGTCCATGATTGCCTGGCGGCCGGCGTCGCTGTCGTCCCAGTTCTGCTCCGGGCTTTCGCCGAGCGCCCGCATGCGGTCGCCCACCGTGCCGTCGGCATAGCCCTGGGCCTTCAGGATCGTGTCCATCTCCGCCTCGATGCGCGCGACTTCGGAGAGGCCGAGATCGTGGACCTCCTGCGGCGTCATGTCGGTCGTCGTCTGCTGGCGAAGGGCAAGAGCGTAGAAGGCGTCGCCCTGCGGCTGCTTCCAGACGCCGGCATCGGCGGTGGATTGCGGCCGCAGCTCGACCATCAGCGCGATCAGCCGGCGATAGGCGGGATAGACGGTGTTGTTGATCGCCTGCTCGGCCTCGGCGGCGAAGGCGGCCTTCTTGTCGCCGTCAATGTCGAGCTTTGTCAGCTTCTCGAAATAAGTCGTGTAGAGCGGGTTTTCCTTGATCGGCTTGCCGACGAAGCCGTTCATCTCGGCCAGTACCTTGTCGAAGACGAAGGTCGGGGGCAGGGCGCCCATCGCGGCCTGGCGGCGGATCACGTCGATCACCTGATCGAACTTCACGCCGACCGCGTTCAGCCGGTCGATATAGTGGCGCGCCGTCTTCTCGTTGATGACGACATGCTGGAACTGCATGAAACGGGGATAGCCGTTCTGCACGCCGAACATCTGGTTGACGGGATAGGCGGTGCCGCCATCCATCGGCCCGCCGGGCGCCAGCCAGTCGATCTGGTTGTAGCGCAGCACCGTGTCGTAGAACCAATCCATCACCTCATAGGTGAGCTTGTCCTGACCGGTCAGGCTCTTCACGTCATAGCTGCGGATCTGGGCGAGGTAGTCCTCGGTTGTCTTGCGATCCGTGACCTTGCGCACCCACGAGGCATCGTCGAGTTCGCCGGAATGGAAATCGAAGAGCGTGCCTTCCACGGCGCCGAGCTGCGTCAGCAATTCCGGATCGTCCCTCAGCATCAGGAAGGTCTGCTTGTTCAGCGTCATGCTGATCGACGGGTTGATGAAGAGGAAGTAGCTGCCCACCGCCAGCGCCAGCACGATGACGGCCAGCAGGACAAGCCCCGTCCATTTCGCAATCCGCAGCATCGCGTTCGTCCTCAGCTCTTCTTGCTCTTGCGCGGATGGGCGCGAAGTTTGCGCGCCTGCTTGGCGGGCACGTCGTGGAGGCCGCGGGCGATCAGCGTCGTCCAGATTTCCTCGGCATCGTCGGCATAGGCGAAGAGATCGACATCTTTCGCCGAGATCATGCCGGCATCGACCATGGTCGGGAAATGCAGCAGGCGCGACCAATAGAGCCGGTCGAAGAGCACGATGGGGAGGTCGTGCGCCATCTTGTCGTTCTGGCGCAGCGTGAGCAGTTCGAACAATTCGTCGAGCGTGCCGAAGCCGCCGGGGAAGACGACCAGCGCATTGGCGCGCATCGCAAAGTGCATCTTGCGCATCGCGAAATAGTGGAATTGCAGCGTGAGGTCGGGCGTCGAATAGGGGTTCGGACCCTGCTCGTGCGGGAGTTCGATGTTGAAGCCGATCGAGGGCGCGCCGGCATCGCTGGCGCCGCGATTGGCGGCCTCCATGATGCCGGGGCCGCCGCCGGTCGCGATCACGTTGTCGCGGAGGCCATCGGCGACATCCATCGCGCCACCGCGTTCCGAGGCGATGCGGGCGAAATTGCGGGCTTCCTCGTACCAGCGGCGATGCTGCGGCGGGCCGTCGAGCTTCACGCGGGCGCTGCCGAAGACGACGATGGTGGAGCGGACGCCCCAGGCGCGCAGATTCTGTTCGGCCTTTTCGTATTCCAGCAGGAAGCGCATCCCGCGCATCGGGTCGCCGAGCAGGAAATCCTGGTCGAGCGCGGCGAGGCGATAGGCCTTGGCCGCCATCTGCGCTTCGTTGGCGCGGGCTTTCTTGCGGACGGGCGGTGTGGCTTTCAGATTTCGGCGAACGGGCTTTGTTGTTTTTGTGGGCATGATTTCAATTCAGGTCGATGGCATGGGCCTTCAGCGCATCCAGCGGCGCGAAGGCGAGCGTTGCAATATGCGTCGCGGCCAAGACGAGCTTCGGCGCGGCGCCCGCTTCGAGCGCTTCGGCCCAGCGGGCAGCGCATAGACACCAGCGGTCGCCGGGCTGCAAGCCCGCAAAGCCGAATTCAGGACGCGGCGTCGAGAGATCGTTTCCTGCTTGCTTGGAGAATACAAGGAACGCTTCCGTCATCACGGCACAGACCGAATGGACGCCGCGGTCTTCAGGTCCCGTGTTGCAGCACCCATCGCGCCAGAAACCGGTGACGGGATCGCGGCCGCATTCGGCGAGCGGTCCGCCGAGCACGTTCAGCGCCGGCAACCGCCCGCCGCTGCCGCGCGCCTCGGGTTCGCGATAGGCCATGATGTCCTCCTCAGCCCGCCATCTGCACGGCCGCGTTCACGGCCAGGGCGACGATGACGGTATTGTAGAAAAATGACACCACGCCATGCGCCAGGGCGAGACGGCGCAGCGGGCGGCCGACGATCCCGACATCGGAGGTCTGCGCGGTCATGCCGATGACGAATGAGAAATAGAGGAAGTCCCAGACATCGGGCGGCGCCCCGCCGGGAATATCGAGCCCGGCACCCGCACCGGCGCCGCCATCCTCGCGATAGAAGAGCCGGGCATAATGCGGCGCGACATTGGCGTGCACGAAGGCCCAGCCAAGCGGCACGCAGAGAATGCCCATCGTCGCCGCGAAGGGGCCGAGTTCCGACTTGGTCGTGATGAGCTGGAAGATCGCCCAGATGCCGATCCCCGCGGCGGCCGTCGTCAGCACGGCGATCAGCGCGATGCCGTCATCTTCCAGCGTCGCATGCGCCTTGGTCGAGGCGGGCGTCGAGTGCCACGCGAAGACCAGAAGCAGGATGAGGTAAATGCCGAAGAACGCGTTGGCCGCGGCGAGTAATCGTGCGACCTCGCTGACTGCCTCGGGCAGGGCGACGTAGCAGACGGCAGCCGCGATCGCGCCGGCGTAGAAGCGCCCGTGGTGAATAAGGTGCCGCTTGACCGGCCCCACCTTTATCGCCGGTTTGGATACAGACTTCGTCTTGCTCGCCACGGTTCCCCCGAATTCAAGGAAACTATGCCCCTGACGTGCAGGGTCAACCGCTCCTGCGTGGAACCGTTCACGGCGGATGACGTTTCAGGGGCAGAGGGAAGACGCCCTCGCCCAACGCAGGAGCAAACCAATGCCCACGCCCGCCGGACACACCTCTGCCATCACCGCCTCGAAGGTCAGCGGCACCGCCGTTTACGACACCAAGGGCGACAAGATCGGCCATGTCGAGGACCTGGTTCTCGACAAGACCTCCAACGCCATCATGTTCGCCATCGTCAGCTTCGGCGGCTTCCTCGGGATCGGTGAGAAGTATCACTCGGTGCCGTGGTCGGTCCTCGACTACAACAAGGAAAAGGGCGGCTATGTCGTCCCGATGTCCAAGGAAACGCTGGAAAAGGCGCCCGTCTATTCGATCGGCGACTTCACCAAGAATGACGGCGGCGTGTCGATCCGCGACAAGTCGTACGACTACTACTCCGTCGCCAAGTACTGGTAAGCGCGACGCCGGCGCTGCGGTCAGGATCATCGTCTGTGCCGGACAGCGCTGCTGAAGCGGAAATCACACGACTGCGCATTGGTCGCGGACCGTGGAAGCTTGACGAGGGCCGCCCGCCTTGGGCGCGCCCTCGTTCGAGTTTCCGCACCGGCGTGATTATCGTCGGCGCGGGGATTACCGGATCGCTGATGGCGCAGCATCTCGCGGCGCAGGGCAAAGAGGTGACGGTCGTCGATCGGCTGTCACCGGCCCAAGGCAGCACGGCGGCGAGCACTGCGATGCTACAATGGGAAATCGACACGAGCCTCGTCGATCTCTCCGATCTCTACGGCTTTGAAACCGCGGCGCGGATTTATCGTCAGAGCCTGCTTGCGGTGCGCGGGCTAGGCGCGCAGGTGCAATTGCTTGGCTTGCCCTGTGCGTGGCGGTATCGCGATGCGCTCTATTTGGCGGCGGTCGGATCGGACGGCGAGCGTGTGCGTGCGGAATGCAAGGCGCGGCAACAGGCGGGTCTACCCAGTGAATTGCTGGAGCCCGGCCGGTTGAAGGACATGTTCGGCATCACGCGTCCGGCGGCGATCGCCTCGCCCGGCGCGGCAGAATGCGACCCGGTCTGCCTGTCGCAGGCTTCGCTGGAACACGCGCTGCGCCATGGCGCGAAATTGATCCATGGCGACGTCACCGCTTATGATTTCGACAGTAAAGGCGCGCGGGTCGCGCTGGCCGACGGCATCGAGATCGAAGGCGACACGCTGATCCTCGCCACCGGTTATACGATGCCGCCCTTCGTGAAGGCGGAGGTGCAGAAGATGTCGGCGAGCTGGGGCTGTGTCACGGCGACGCAGACGCCGCTCGGCTTCTGGCGCGGCGGGGCGCTCATCTGGGAAGACGACACGCCCTATCTCTACGCGCGCACGACATCCGACGGCCGTATTCTAGTCGGTGGCGAGGACGAGGCGATCGATGACCCCGCTGAACGCGACGCCGTGAGCGACGCCAAGGCGGCCGCGCTGCATGCCAAGCTTGAGGGCGTGTGGGGTTTGCCTTTGCCGCCGTTCGAGAGCGTCTGGTCGGCGGCGTTCAGCGAGACCGAGGACGGGATGCCTCTGATCGGTCCGGTGCCCGGCTGCCCCAACGCCTATGCCGCCTATGGCTATGGCGGCAACGGCATCACCTACAGCTTCCTCGCCTCGCGCATGATCGGCGAGATGCTGGCCGGCTGCGGTCAGCCCTGGTTCGAATCGTTCGCGCTGGACCGGCCGATCCCGTCCAAATAGGTGGGCCGCTCCGGTTCGCGCCGCCGCGTCTCCGCCGCCATGCGCTGGGCCAGCCAAGGCGCGCCGTAGCCGCGTTCGACGCACGGGCCAGGCACTTCGTCGTTCCGGTTCTCAGCGTCCATCGCTCACCCGTTCCGAAGCAAGGCCCGATCTAACCGCAATTGCGAAGCATTATCAACATGTTTTGCGAGGCTGTCGCAAGTTGGTTGGACAGTGACGCAGCTGAGATGGCGCGCGCGTTTGCACACCCATTTGTCATGCCCGCGAAGGCGGGCATCCAGCCCCTGCGCGAACCTTGGATGCCCGCCGTCGCGGGCATGACAGAGTGATCGGAGCCGTGTGAACGTGATCGCCTAAAGCGACTTCAGGAAGGCGACCATAGCGTCGCGGTCGTCGGCTGGCAGGGTGCGGAAGCGTTCCTTGGCAGCTTCGGCCTCGCCGCCGTGCCAGAGGATCGCTTCCGCGAAGCCGCGCGCGCGGCCGTCATGCAGCAGGAAGTCGTGCTTGTTGACGGCAGGCACGAGGCCGAGCCCCCAGAGCGGCGGCGTGCGCCATTCGCTGCCGCTCGCCGCAAAGTCGGGGCGGCCGTCCGCGAGGCCGGGACCCATGTCGTGGAGCAGCAGGTCGGTGAAGGGGTGGAAGGTCTGGTTGGCGAGTTCGGGGATCACGGCCTCGGCGCCGGTCTTCAGCGTCGGCATGTGGCAGGCGGCGCAACCGGCTTCGCGGAAGAGGGCTTCGCCGCGTACGACTTTCGGATTGGTCTCGTCGCGCTGGCGCGGCACGGCGAGCGCCTGTTCGTAGAAGACGAGCTTGTCGAGGAACTCGTCGGAGATTTCGGGACCGTCGGTCGCGGACTGGTCATAGGCTGCGCGGCAATCGGCTTGGGCCTCTCCGCAGTGCTGGTTCGGATGAACTGAAGTCGTGAGGCCGATATCGCCGAGCGCGGCATTCGCCGTCTGGTCCTTGACCGTCGCGACATTCGCCTTCCAGCCGAAGCGACCGATGCGCATGCTTTGGTCCTGATCGCTCCAGACGAGATTGGTGCGACCGGAAATGTCGTCGCCGTCGGCGTCGTCGGGATCGGCGAGCGCCTGCAGCGTCGCGTCGGGCACGCTTTCCAGCAGGCCAATGCCGATCATCTGCGGCGCGACGCGGACGCTGGTCAGCGCGCCATCGAGCGTGCCGTAGGCGAGATCGGTGAAGGTCACGATGGGCTTGCGCAGCGTATAGGGCGTGCCGTCGGCATAGGTGCCCGCGACGTCCTCATAGGACAGCAGGGCGCGGCCTTCGGGCTTCACGCCCTGGATCGCGCGGTCGCTGAGCTGGTCGCCATAGGCGGGATGCGGATTGGGACCGCCATGCGGGCCTTCGCCGGGAATGCTGAGACGGACGAGGATCGAGTCCATCGTATCGCCGGTCTTCTCGGGCGGGCGTCCGCGGCCATCGAAGGTGTGGCACGCCGCGCAGGAGACCCGGTTGAAGAGGGGCCCAAGCCCGTCGAACTTCTTCACCGAGCCGGGCGCCTGGACCCAGTTGGTGTTGAAGAGGCGGTTGCCGAACGAAAAGACGCGGGCGCGGTCGGGCCCGGCGTTCTCGATGAGGAAGGTGAAGGACGTATCGGACTGGATGACGCGCGTGGTGTCGCCCCCGAGCTGCGGCGAGATCGGCTCGGCGAGCAGCGCGGCGCGCAGGTCTGCGGCGGCGCCGCCGAACGCGGCAACCGTCAGCGCAGCGGCGGCGATCAGGCCGCCCGCTAATGCCATGCGCCGCTTCATGTCCCTACAGTCCTGGAATCTGAACCAGCACGCCGAGATCGTGGCCTGAGGCCTTCAACTCGCTCGCGAGATCGCCGAGCGCTTTCACGGCCGCCTCGGCCGTCTGGCGTTCCGGGCTTTCGGGCGCGGCGGCGAGTACCTGGTCCCAGGGATCTCCGAGCGCCGCCAGCGCCGCCGTCGCTGCGGTGAACAGCGCATCGAGCTTCGCGGCGCGTTCGGGGTTCAGCGTCTTCATCAGCGTATCGACGCCCGCCACGCCGCCGGTGGGGTAGCGGCCGTAATAGGCGATCTCGATGCCCTTCAGGTCTTCGACAAAGTCCTGCTTGGTCGTATCGGAGAAACAGGACTGCTCATCTTCCTGATCGCCGCTGTCGAGCGCGACGGCCATGCGTTCGGAGCGCAGTTCCGAGCCGGCGAGGATCGCCATGCCGTTGACGATGCGGCCGATCGCCTCGCGCGGCGCGAGCGCCTTGAAGGTCGCGGCATAGCTGCCGGCCGTGTTCACTTGCCATGCCGCGGCGAGGCCCTGGAGGTCGGTCACGAGCTGGTCGGTGACGGCCTTCAGATAGGCGCGGCGTTTGTCGGTTTCGGGCGTGCCGGGAGTGTAGTCGGTGAACGGCCGCTCGCCGGGGCCGGTCGCGCTGAAATCCTGACCCCACAGCAGGAACTCGATGGCGTGCCAGCCGGTGGTGACGTCGGCCTCGTCGCTCGTCTGGTTTTTCGCGAGGATGGTCGCGGCGGTCGCCTCGAAGCTCGGGTCGTTGATGAGGCCGCTCTTCGGATCGTCCTTGGTGTAGTCGACGAAGGCCTCGTTCATCGGCCAGGAATTGAGCTCGCCTTCGACCGCCTCGATCGGGCCGTCATAGAAGCGGAAGGTTTCGGTCACGAGATAGGACGGCCGGGCTGCGACCCAGGCGGCGCGCGCTGCCGCGAGGGTGTCCGCCGAGGGCGTGGCCAGAAAGGCGTCGATCGCGGCCTGCAGTTTCACGGCCTCGGCCGCCGCCGCGGCGTATTCGCCCGCCGCGCCCGCGATATAGCCGTCGATCACGGCGGTCGCGTCGTAGTTCCACTTGTTGGGATCGGTCGAGCCGAGCGCATAGGACGAGGGCACCCCGCCGCCGCTCTCGCCGCCGCCTTCACCGCCTTCGCCGCCTTCCTCGTCGCCGGCTGCGGTGAGGATCATCGGGGCGGCCGACGCCTCGGGTACGAGGCTGCCGCCCCAGAGGGTCAGCGTATGGGTCAGCGCGAGGGCGCCGGCGCCGAGCAGGAGGTTGGTCTTGTAGTCGGGCATGGGATACCTGATGCAAGCAGCGTCCGGGCTTACGGACCTGCAACTCATTCGCAAGTGTTCAATCGCAAATATCGCCCTTGGGCGCAAGCGGCCGGAGGAGAAGGGCAGAGCGATGATCCTGGGTCTCGACGGCATCCTGACGGCGGCGGAAGTGGCGGCGATCCGCGCCCGGCTGGCCGGCGGCAGCTTCCAGGACGGCAAGACGACCGCCGGCTGGCATGCCAAACTTGTGAAGGAAAACGCGCAGCTCGCGAAGGACGATCCGCTCGCCGACGCCATCCGCGTCGACGTGGATGCGGCACTGCGGCGGAACGCGATCTTCGCGGCGGCGGTGCAGCCCAAGCTGATCCAGTTGCTGATCAACCGCTACGGCGAGGGCCAGTCCTATGGCGCCCATGTCGACGACGCCTTCATGAACGGCCGCCGCACCGATGTGGCGCTGACCGTCTTTCTGAGCGATCCCGCCGACTACGACGGCGGCGAGCTGGTGATCGACGGGCCGTCGGGCGAGCAGCGCATCAAGCTGCCGGCGGGCGCTGCCATCGTCTATCCCGCCACGACACTGCACCGCGTGGAGCCCGTGACGCGCGGCGCGCGGCTTGCGTGTGTCGGCTGGGTCGAGAGCCGCATTCGCGATGCACAGGCGCGCGAGATCCTGTTCGATCTGGAGCGCGCCCGCCGCGGCCTGTTCCAGTCCGGCGGCAAGACGGCAGAGTTCGATCTCCTTTCCAAGGCCACCGCCAATCTGCTGCGGCGCTGGGGCGAATAGCCGTGCTGATCGACGTCTTCTCCATTCTCGCGATGGTCGCCTGGGCGATGAGCGGCGCCATCGCGGCGGGCCGGCGCAGCATGGACTGGGTCGGCGTCTTCATCCTCGCCGCGGTGACGGCGCTCGGCGGCGGCACGATGCGCGACGTGCTGCTGGGGCATTATCCGCTCTACTGGATCGAGCGGCCCTGGATTCTCGGCGTGACGACGGGTGCGGCGATCTTCGCGATGCTGATCGCGCCGTTCATCGATCGGTTGCGCCGCGCCTATCTCCTGCTCGATGCGGTTGGGCTGGTCGTCGTGACCATTGTCGGCTGCGATGTCGCGCGGGACATGGGCCAACCGTTCGCCATTGCGGTGCTCGCGGGCATGATCACCGGCTGCGTCGGCGGCGTGGTGCGCGACATTCTCTGCAATCAGGTGCCGCTGCTGTTCAGCAGCGAGCTCTATGCCAGCGTCTCCGTGCTGACCGGCATCCTCTATGTCGGCGGTCTGGAGCTGGGGCTCGACGCCAGCCTGGTGGCGATCGCCGCCTGCGCCATCGGCCTGACGGTGCGCCTGCTCGCGGTGCGTTATAATTGGGGCACGCCGCAGTTTACCTACACCAAGGACTGGTGAGCCTGACGCCGGGGCAGGTCTTGCGCGGCGAGGGCGAACGCGGTCTGGTGCGGCAAAAGAACAAGCACTGAGGGAGACTCACATGCGCGGTTTCAGCGGCCCCTTGATCGGTGTCGGCTCGGTGGTCCTGGTGGCCGCCGCCGGCTTTTATTTCTTCGCGCCCAATGCCGCGATCTTCAGCCGTGGCCCCGCACCGGGCGGAACCGCCAGTGCTCCCGTGACGCCGGCGGCCGGAACGCCAGCCGCCCCGACGCCTGCGACGCCACCCGCCGCCAGCGCTGGTCTGCCGGGCACGCCCGCCGGCGATGGCGCGAACGGCGAAGCGCGCGGCGCCACGACCGGCACGCCGACGCCCCAGGAAACCGCGCAGCTGACCAAGTCCGCTGCCGTCACCGAGGCGCGCATCGCCGCCGCGGATGCCGAGCCCGGCAACTGGATGGCGCATGGCCGCACCACGGACGAGCAGCGCTTCTCGCCGCTCGATCAGATCAACAAGACCAACGTGGCCCAGCTCGGCGTCGCCTGGGAGTACCAGACCGGCACCGTGCGCGGCCTTGAGGCTTCGCCCATCGTCGTCGACGGCACGATGTTCATCACCGGCAACTGGGGCACGGTCCAGGCGATCGACGCGCGTACCGGCAAGCTGATCTGGTCGTACGATCCGGAAGTCCCCGGCGCGTGGGCGCGCAATGCCTGCTGCGACATCGTCAATCGCGGCGTCGCGGTCTATCAGGGGCGCGTCTATGTCGGCTCGCTCGACGGCCGCCTGATCGCGCTCGACGCCAAGACCGGCGAGCCCGACTGGGTCGTCAACACGCTGATCGACCGCACGCGCCCCTATGTCATCACCGGCGCACCGCGCATCGCCAAAGGCATGGTCATCATCGGCAATGGCGGCGCGGAGTTGGGCGTGCGTGGTTACGTCACCGCCTATGACGCCGCGACCGGCGCGCAGAAGTGGCGCTTCTTCACCGTGCCCGGCGACCCGAACAAGCCGCAGGAGAGCGCGGCGCTGGACAAGGCGCTGCCGACCTGGAGCAAGGACCCCAAGGCGGCGTGGATGGACGTCGGCGGCGGCGGCACGGTGTGGGACGCGATCGTCTTTGATCCTAAGCTGAACCTCGTCTATCTCGGCGTCGGCAACGGCTCGCCGTGGAACCACGACATGCGCTCGCCCGGCGGCGGCGATAATCTCTACGTCTCCTCGATCGTCGCGCTGAACGCCGATACCGGCGAATATGTCTGGCACTACCAGACGACGCCCGGCGACAGCTGGGACTTCACGGCGACGCAGCACATCATGCTCGCCGACCTCACCATCAACGGCCAGCCGCGCCGTGTGGTGATGCAGGCGCCCAAGAACGGCTTCTTTTACGTGCTCGACGCCGCGACCGGCGAATTCATCTCGGCCGACGCCTATGTCGCGGTGAACTGGACGAAGGGCCTGGACCCCGTCACGCACAAGCCGATCCCCAATCCGGATATCGACTATCGCACCGAGCCGAAGGTCGTGTTCCCCGCGCAGGTCGGCGGCCATAACTGGCAGCCGATGACGTTCGATCCTGAGACGGGGCTCGTCTACATCCCCACGATCGACGCGACGGCGCTGTTCGTGAACCAGACGCCCTATGCCTACATTCCCGGCAAGTGGAACACCGGCGTCGATTTCGCCGGCGTCACTAAGGCGCTGCTGGCGATGATCGAAAGCGGGCAGACCATTCCGCCGGCCAAAGGCTTCATCCGCGCCTGGGATCCGGTGACGCAGACGGAGCGCTGGTCGGTGCCGATGGCGGGTGCCTGGAATGGCGGCCTCATGTCGACGGCCGGCGGGCTCGTCTTCGGCGGTGGCGCGGACGGCATTTTCGGCGCCTACGATGCCGAGACCGGCGCGCAGCTCTGGAAGATCGATCTCAAGACCGGCATCCTCGCGCCGCCTGTGACCTATACGGTCGACGGCGAGCAGTATGTCGCGCTGATGGCCGGCTGGGGCGGCGCCTGGGGCCTCGCCAATGTGAAAGACCCGACCGCCGCGGCTGTGAAGACCGGCACCAACCAGGGCCGCCTCTTCGTCTTCAAGCTAGGCGGCACGCAGACCGTCGCGGCGCTGACGCCGACCAAGGCGCCGATGGAAAAGCCGCCTGCCGTCACGGCCGATGCCGCGACGATCGAGAAGGGCTTCGTGGTCTTCCACCAAACCTGCACAGTCTGCCACGGCTTCTTCGCCGAAAGCGCCGGCGTTATCCCCGACCTGCGCATGAGCTCGAACGACACGTTCGCGTCCTACAAGGACATCGTGCTGGGCGGCGCGCTGGCGGCGAACGGCATGGCCTCGTTCGCGGACAATCTGAGCGCGGACGATGTCGAGGCGGTGCGGCAGTATGTGCTGAGCCAGTCCAACGCGCTGTGGGCGGCAAACCACCCGGGCGAGGCGCCTGCGGTGCCGGCGCCGGCCACGCCCGCAACGCCTGAACCCGAAACGCCGGAGCCGGCAACTCCGCCGCCCCCGGCCAATCCGTAGCGCCAGGCGAAACGTCAAACAGCAGCGGTGGCCTTCGGGCCGCCGTTTGCGTTCAGGCGATGGCGTTGAGCGCGTTGGTGAGGCGCGCGACATCGGCCGCGTCCTGATAGACGCCGAAACCGATGCGCAGCCGATCGCCGCGGCGATCGACGATGATGCCGGCAGCGGTGAGGCCCTGCTCCAGGCTCTGGGCATCGTTGGTGCGGAAGGTCAGGAAACGGCCGCGGCGTCCGGCCTCGCTGATCATCAACGCGGTGGTGAGCGATGGCGGTAGGTTTTCGACAAGCGTTTGCTGAGACGCCGCGCAGTATGCGCGATGTGCCGTCGTTTCGCCCGCCGCGCCGACGCTTTCCAGCCAGCCCTGCACGGCGTTGAAGCGGTAGATGCCGGAGGGATCGAAGGTGGAGCCGGCGAAGCGCGAGCCGTCCGCGCCGTAGGCGGTCTCGTCGGGACGATGCGCGCCGAGGGCGCCGAACTCCGCGTACCAGCCGGTGTCGCGCGGACGTGGGCCGTAGCCGGGCGGGCAGTGCATGAAGCACGCGCCTTCGCCGGCCATGGCGTATTTGTAGCCGCCGGCGATGTAGAAAATGCGATGGGCAAGCGCGCCGAGGTCCACCGGCAGCGCCATGAAGGCGTGATAGCCATCGACGGCGACCAGCGTCTCGTCATGGCGCACGGCGGCGACGATGTCGGCGATCTCGTCCACGACCCAGCCAGAATTGAAGAAGACGTGACTGAGGAAGGCGAGGTCGAAGCGGCCCTCGTGCAATTCGGCGATGAAGCGCTGGGCGAAACTCGCGAACGGCTCGGTGGGCACGCGCACGACTTCGACAAGCCCGTCCTCTTCCAGGCGCGCGATCTGACGCGTGAAGGAGTGGAACTCGCTGTCGGTGGTGAGGATGCGCGGCGTGCTGCGTGCGTCGAGGCAGGAGAGCAGGCGCTTCACGACCTCATGCGTGTTGGGTGCGAAGACGATGGTCGCGGGATCGGGCAGCACAAGCTGCCGCGCAACATGGCGCTGCGCGGCGGGGATCACCTCGCCGAACACCTTCTCCCATTTGCGGTCGAGGAGTTCGGCGGCGTCGAGCCAGCACTGCTGTTGGGCAGCTAAGGTGACATCCGGCCAGGGGTGATGGCTGTGCGCGGCAAAGTGAAGCGGTGCGCCGTCGCGACGGATGGAGCGGCTGAAATGGGTTTTCAGCGTGTCCATCACGTCTCGTAGCGATAACGCATCTGCGCGCGCACCGCCGCGGGCAGCGGCGGAAGGTCGGAGCGGGGGATGAGGAAGGTGGCGATGGCGAAGAGGTCGTTATAGGCGCGGTGCTTCTCGGCGCTGCCGCGCAGATAGTCGTAGCCCGACGACCCGCCTGTCCCGACCTTGCGGCCGATCATGCGGCTGACCATCAGCGCATGACGGAGCCGCCACAGCGCCATCTGCTCGTCAATATCCATGAGCGCGCGGAGCAGGCGGTGCGGCAGATGCAGCGCCGGCTCGTCGCGATAGAGGAAGATGAAAAGCGCGGCCTGCAGCGCGCGGCGCGACATGGTCCAGACTCCCTCGGCACGCAGCGCTTCGTAGCGCGCGTCGTCGAGCAGCGCGTCATAGGCCGCGGTGGATTTTTCGAGACTCGCGATCTGCACCGCCTTTTCGGAATCGATGAGCTGGGGGTGGTTGCGGATGGTCTCGATGTCGGCGCGCAGCATCTTGTCGATGGCGGCGTCGTAGACCGCGCGGAAGTCGAAGCCGCCCATCTCGACAAAGGGCGTGCGGGCGAGCCAAGCATCGACCTCGTCGCGGATCGAGGGGCGCGCTTCAGCCGCCGCGATATGCGCCTTGGCGTCGTCGGGGAGACGGGCATCGAAATCGGCGCCGTCGAATTTCAGGCGCGCATCGCGGCTGAGTCCGAGGCGGGTTTCGATGAGGCGAAACTGTTCGCTCTGGAAGCCCGACGCGGGAACAAGCAGGTCGCGGAATTCGAGGAAGTCCATGGGCGTCATGGTTTCCAGCACATCGATCTGCGAGACGACGAGTTGGGTGATGCGGACGACGCGCTCGGCGGCATGGACCGCCCCGCTCAGCTCGGCATCATCCACGACGCGGCCGCCGAAGGCGCGCGCGACGCGCTCCAACTCGTGCAGGATCTGCTTGAACCAGAGCTCATAGGCCTGGTGAATGATGATGAAGAGCAGCTCGTCATGGGCCTCGCGGCCCTGCTTCGCGCTTTCAGGCTCCTGCGCGGAGAGCAGGCGGTCGAGTTTCAGATAGCTCGCATAGTCCATGCGTCACTCTCCGGTCGGCGGCACCAGCTCGAATTCGTCGAGGTCGTTCTTGCGATAGAGCTCGCCCTTGGTGATGTCGAAATACCAGCCGTGCAGCTTCAGCGTGCCGGCCTTCTCGCGTTCGGCGATCCACGGGAAGGTGCGCAGGTTCGCGATGCCGACCAGCACGTTGGCGCGCTCGCAGAGACGGCAGACATAGGTGCGGTCGTCGGCGCGGTTGACGGCTTCGGCCTGCGCGATGGCGGAGCGGCGGGCGGGGCGGGCGACGGACATCCAGAGGTCGAGGAAGTCGGTCTTCATCTCGGCGTCTTCTTCGGCGTCCACCAGCGCGGCAATGCCGCCGCATTTGGCGTGGCCGAGAATGACGATGTTGGGAATGTCGAGGCCCTTCACCGCGAACTCCAGCGCGGCGCTGGTGCCGTGATGGTCGCTGTCGGGCGCATAGGGCGGCACGACATTGGCGACGTTGCGCACCATGAAGACTTCGCCGGGACCGGTGTCGAAGTTGATCGCGGGATCGACGCGCGCATCGGAGCAGCCGATGATCATGGCGCTCGGCTTCTGGCCCTTGGCGGAGAGGTGTTCGAACTCGGCCTTGTGGTGCTCGTAGAAGTTCGCGCGGAAGCGGCGATAGCCTGCGATAAGTTTGTCCATGGGCCTATCCTAACCGGCGATCGGGTTGGGCGGCACCGTCATCATGATCCAGACGGCGCCCGCGAAGTAGCCGGCGACGCCGACTCCAAGCCAGGGCAGCGCGCCGATGCGCCGGTATAGGAGATGGGCTAGCCACATGGCCAGCGTGACGCCCGCGGCACCTGTAACACCGGCCAGCGTGCCGCGGTCGCTCATGACGGCATAGGCGATGGCGCTGAACGGATCGGTACCGAAAATGCTCAGCAGGATCGCCATGGGGATGCCGAGCGACATCAGCGCCACGAAGGCGGCCCCGAGACCGAGGAAGAGGGGGACGAGGAGACCCCAGATATGGGCACGGGGGCGGTTCATGCGAGCGCCACGATGCTGGCGTCGGTCAGGGCAAAGTCGTTGCCCTTGCAGAGGATGGGTTGCCACAGCCGGCGCGCCAGCGCGTAGGTGAAGCAGTCACCGAAGTTGAGCGAGGCGGGATGCCGGCCCTTGCCATAGGCGCGAAACGCATCGCGCGCCGTGCGGGCATCTTCGGCAGTGACCGGCTCAACCGCGATGGCGTTCTGCGCGATCAGCGCGTCGAGTTCCCAGTAGAGATCGACCCGTTGCGTGCGGCCGAGCAGGACAATCGAGGTTTCGGCAAGCGTCGCAGCAGAGAGGAAGGCGGTGTCGGCCTTGGTGATGGTGTCGAAGAAGACCTGATGGTCCTCCTCACGCCGGATGACCGAGACCAGAGCGGACGAGTCGATGATCACGCGGGAAGCCCGTTCTCGTCATAGAGATCGTCTTCCGTCCACTGGGTGTCGCCCAAGGGCTGTGCGTGCACGCGATCGATAATGGCCTTCGTGGCGCGACGGCGCATTTCAAGCCGGACCGTATCGGCGCGCGTGATGTCGCGGCGGATGGCTTCCTTGACCGCTTCCGTGATCGACTTGCCGGTCAGGCGTGCCAGTTCGCGGGCCAGTGTATCGGTCTCGGGGTCCTTGATATTCAGGCTCATCGATCTGCCTTTCTTTACTCAAAGGAAGATAGGAAGAAATAGGGTCAAATGAAAGGCCCCGGAGTGACCCGGGGCCTTTCTTGTCTGAGCTGGTGGCTGGATCCCCGCCTGCGCGGGGATAAGGCTTTGCGAGGCTCGCGAGTGCGAGCCTCGCAAGCGCCTTACATGTCCATACCGCCCATGCCGCCCATGCCGCCCATGCCGCCGCCCATGCCGCCGCCGGCGCCCTTGGGCTCCGGACGGTCGGCGATCATGGCTTCGGTGGTGATCAGCAGGGCCGCGACCGAGGCCGCGTCCTGCAGCGCGACGCGCACGACCTTGGTCGGGTCGATGATGCCGCGGGCGACGAGGTCGACGAACTCTTCCTTCTGGGCGTCGAAGCCGAAATTGGTCGACTTCGAGTCGCGCAACTTGCCGGCCACGACCGAACCTTCAACGCCGGCATTCTCGGCGATCTGGCGCAGCGGGGCTTCGAGGGCGCGGCGCACGATGGCGACGCCCTGCTTCTCGTCGTCGTTCTCGGGCTCGAGGTTCGCCAGCGCGCGGGCGCCGTAGAACAGCGCCGTGCCGCCGCCGGGGACGATGCCTTCCTCAACCGCCGCCTTGGTCGCGTTCAGCGCGTCATCGACGCGGTCCTTGCGCTCCTTGACTTCGATTTCGGATGCGCCGCCGACGCGGATGACGGCAACGCCGCCCGCCAGCTTCGCCAGGCGCTCCTGCAGCTTCTCACGGTCGTAGTCCGACGTGGTCTCTTCGACCTGCGCCTTGATCTGGGCGACGCGCGCCTGGATCTCGGGCTTGTTGCCGAGGCCGTCGACGATCGTGGTGTCGTCCTTCGTGATGCGGACCTTCTTGGCCTGACCGAGCATCGCGATCTTCACGTTCTCGAGCTTGATGCCGAGATCTTCCGAGATCACCTGACCGGCGGTCACGACGGCGATGTCTTCCAGCATCGCCTTGCGGCGATCGCCGAAGCCCGGCGCCTTGACGGCAGCGATCTTGAGGCCGCCGCGCAGCTTGTTGACGACGAGGGTCGCGAGGGCTTCGCCTTCGATCTCTTCCGCGATGATGAGCAGCGGACGGCCGGTCTGCACGATCGATTCCAGGATCGGCAGCATCGGCTGCAGCGAGGACAGCTTCTTCTCGTGGATCAGGATGTAGGGGTCGTCGAGTTCGGCGACCATCTTCTCGGCGTTGGTGATGAAGTAGGGCGAGATGTAGCCGCGGTCGAACTGCATGCCTTCGACGACTTCGAGCTCGGTGTCGAGGCTCTTGGCTTCTTCAACGGTGATGACGCCTTCGTTGCCGACCTTGGCCATCGCTTCGGCGATCATGCGGCCGATCGAGGCTTCGCCGTTCGCCGAGATCGTGCCGACCTGGCCAATTTCGTCGTTCGACTTGACCTTCTTGGAACGCTTCTTGAGGTCCTTCACGACCGCTTCGACCGCGAGCTCGATGCCGCGCTTCAGGTCCATCGGGTTACGGCCCGAGGCAACCGCCTTGATGCCTTCCTGGACGATCGCCTGGGTCAGGACGGTCGCGGTGGTGGTGCCGTCGCCGGCGAGGTCGTTGGTCTTCGAGGCGACTTCGCGCACCATCTGGGCGCCCATGTTCTCGAAGGCGTCCGCGAGTTCGATTTCCTTCGCGACGGTGACGCCGTCCTTGGTCGTGCGCGGGGCGCCGAACGACTTCTGGATGACGACGTTGCGGCCCTTGGGACCGAGGGTGACCTTCACCGCGTTGGCGAGGATGTTCACGCCGTTCAGCATGCGCTCGCGCGCGTCGGCCGAGAACTTGATGTCTTTAGATGCCATTTTTCAGATCCTGTTTGCGTTCGGTCGGAAGGCCGTTAGGCCGACTTCTTCGACTTGGTGGCGGTGTTCGCGGCGGCGGGCGCCTGGGCGTCGATGACGCCCATGATGTCGGATTCCTTCATGATCAGGAGATCCTGGCCGTCGACCTTCACTTCCGTGCCCGACCACTTGCCGAACAGGACGCGGTCGCCCGCCTTGACGTCGAGCGCCACGCGCTCGCCCTTTTCGTCGCGCGCGCCGGGGCCGACGGCCACGACTTCACCCTCTTGGGGCTTCTCGGCAACGGTGTCGGGGATGATGATGCCGCCGGCCGTCTTGGCCTCTTCGGCGATACGCTTGACGACCACGCGGTCGTGGAGCGGACGGAAACCCATGGTTCTCTCCTGGATCAGGTGAATTCTGATTTTGAACGGCCCTTAGCACTCACCAAGGGCGAGTGCTAACAAGCGCGACGGGCATTTAGGGTGGCTGCGCTGGGGTGTCAAGGCGAGGCGGGGTGACAATCTGTCCCGCGCGGTGGCCAAAATCCGATTCAGGATCAGGCGCTTAGCCGATGCGAGGCGCTGTGAGCGCGGCCGGAATAGCGCAAGCGGCGGTGACGGCACAACCCGTTTTGCCGCCTTTTAGCGCGGGGCGACGCCGGCGATGAGCAGCGCGAGGTGGCGTTTAAGGCGGGTGGTGTAGGCGGGGCGGTCGACGGGGCCGGTCTGGAGGGCGCCGTGCGCGGCGGCGAGGGCCATTTCGGCGAAGGTGGTGGCGGTGAGCCCCGCGCGCTTCAGGGCGATCAAGCCGGCGGCGTCGGCATCGGCGATCATGGTTTCCAGCGCCTCGTGGAAGCCCTTGTCGAGCGCGGCGAAGGCGGGCTGGGCGAGGGTCGCCTTGCTTTCGTCCATCAGCTCGGCGGCATGCGGGCTGCCGAGCAACAGGCGCTTGAGATGGCCGATCTTGGCCTCCAGCAGCAAAGTGAGGCGCTGGACGAACGGCCCGGTATCGGCCTGGGCGGCGTTCATCAGTCCCCAGACTTCGGCGCAGAGGCGCTCGGCGACTTCGAAGAACAGCGTCTCCTTGCTGTCGAAGTAGAGATAGACCGTGCCTTTCGCGACGCCGGCTTCCGCGGCCACGTCGTCGATCGAGGTGCGGCGGACGCCGTAACGCCAGAACAGCGCCTGCGCCGCATCCAGGATGCGCGTGTACTTGCCGGCCGCGGCGGCGTCGGACGGCATGGACGCAACGTTCATCGCCGCGCCCTTAATCGCTCGGGAGCGTGATGCTCTTGCCGGGGCGGACGGTGATTTCCGAGATGTTGAGCGTGATCGGCTGCTGGATGGCATAGAGAACGGCGTCCGCGATGTCCTGCGGTTTGGCGAGAATCGCAGCCGCCCGCTCATTCAGAGTGTCGAACACCGCGTCAGGCAAGACATCTCCTTGGCGGACCTCGGCGTCGATCCCGGCCGCCTTGGCGAAGCCGTTGACGAACTCGGCTGGGAAGTTACGCGCGAAATTGGTGCCGACCGCGCCGGGCAGGATGGTGACGGCGCGGATGGGCTCGTTCTCCAGCTCGGCGCGCAGGGTCTCCATGATGAAGTTCACGGCGATCTTGGAGGCCGAATAGAAGCCGCCATCGGCGCGCTTCGAGGCAATGGACGAGATCGTCACGATATGGCCTTCGGACTTGGCGGCGCGCATCGCCTTCACCGCCGCCTGGCTGCCGACCGCGACCGCCACGACATTGGTATCGAGCACTTCCTTCCAGCGGCGGGGATCGCCCTTCAGCAGCGCACCGGGAAATTCGAGGCCGGCGGCATTGACCATGACATGGAGGCCGTCGCCCGCCTTGGCGGCCTTGGCGACGAAGCCCTGAAGGCGGTCGATATCGGTGACGTCGAAGGCCTCGGCCGTCGCCTTGCCGCCGGCGGCGACGATCTCGTCGGCGGTCGCTTTGGTGCGGGCGGGGTCGCGGCCCGCGAGGAATACGCTGGCGCCTTCGCGGGCGAGGGTGAGCGCGATGGACTTGCCAATGCCCGAAGAGGCGCCGGTGACGACGACGGTCTTGCCTGTAAGCGATGCCATTGTGGTTTCCTCCCGAATGACTGAATGACCAAATACGGTATTTTGGTCATTTGGTCAATTGCCTCTCATTGTCATCCCGGGCGCAGCGAAGCGAGGACCCGGGACCCAGGTGACGAGGCTCGCAGCTTGAGGCCCCTAGGTCCCGGGTCTCGCGCGCCTTCGGCGGGCTCGCCCGGGATGACGAGAGGGGGAGATAGGAAATCCTCTACGCCCCCTCGAGCGCCGTCAGAGCAGGTCCATGGTCGGGAAGCGGCTGCGTTCGGTGAGGCACTCCCAGAGGAAGCACGCGAGGCCGGCGTCGCCGGTCCACAGCGAGTAGCGCCGCTGGCCAAGCTGGGCGGCTTCGGCATCGCTCTGCGCGATGGCGTGCATCGCGAACGCGCGGGCGCGGTCGAGCCAGAGCTGATCGCCGGCGCGGGTGAAGAGCTTGAGGAAGGCGAGGCCGTTGCCTGATGTGCCGTGGCAGAGGTTCGAGCCCTTGGCGAGCGGGCCGGCTGCCCAGACGAGGTGGCCGGCCTCGGTGAGCAAATTGTCGTCGAGCGTTTCCAGATGGCTGAGCGCGTTGATCATGCCCGGCGCGCCGTGACAGTGCTGGGTGAGGTCCTCGGTGCCGGCGCGGAGCGGGCCGAGATGCGCCGGCCAGTTGATCCCGTGCGGCTTGCGGACGGCGGTCGCTTCGATCGTGGCGGTGAGGCGCGCGGCGAGCTTCGCCCAGGTGGCGGGCGGGATCAGGTCGCGCCCGGCGATCAGCGCGAAGGCATTGCCGGCGAAGCCGTGCGCGGCCCCGAGATAGCGGGCCGGTTTGCCGTAGAGCAGCTGGGTCCACATGTCGGCGCCGATTTCGGGATCGAATGTGAGACTGGCCTCCAGCGCGTTGACCCCGTTGCGATAGAGCACCGCCCAGCGCGGTGCGCCGGTCGAGCGATAGAGTGCGAGCGCGATCAGCATCGTGCCGGGGGCGCCCCACATCAGTTCGCAGGCGGGCTCGCCGGTATTGGCGGCGATGAGTTCCGCCAGGGCATCCTCGAGGGTTGGCGATGGCACGATCTTGTTCTGCGTGAAGAGAATGCCGCTATGGCCGAAGAGGTAGGACCGGGCCGATTGGCCGAAGGTTTCCAGCTCGGCTTGGTTGCGCTGCAGGATCGCGCCGAGATGAGTGGCGAAGGTCTCGCCAGGCGCGATGGCGCCTTCATGGGCCAGATGGTCGAGCGCCCAGATGACGCCCGCGGCGCCGAAATAGAGCGAGGTCTGGGGCTGGGTGTCTTGCGGTGAGGCATCGGCCGGATGAATGGGCCACAGGCCGTCGGGCGTGAAGCGCGCGCGGATATCGGCGGCGATGCGCTGGATGGCGGCCTCGGCGACGGCGGCGTCCCATGGAAGTGCGGCGAGCGGCATGTGCCGCTCCGAAGCTTGAGACATCGCCCTACGCCCCCTCGAACCCCGTCAGCACATCCGCGACGGCGGGCCCGAGCGTGTCGAGGCGGTAGCCGCCTTCCATGGTGAAGAGGGTAGGCAGCTTCAGCTTCGCGAGCGCGACGCCGAGGCGGGTGTAGTCGGCGCCTTCCAGGCGGAAGCCGCCTGCGGGATCGTCGACCACGGTATCGACGCCGAGCGGCACGACGAGCGTGTCGGGGGCGAAGGCGCGGATGCGTTCCGCCGCAACCTCGATCGCCTGGGCATAGGCGGGCCAGAGCGTGTTCGCGGGCAGCGGGAGGTTGAGATTGAAGCCTTCACCCGCGCCTTCGCCGGTCTCGTCGGTGAAGCCGCTGAAATGGGGATAGTAGGTGGCGGGATCGCCGTGGAGCGACACGGTCAGCACATCGTCGCGGCCGTAGAAGATCGCCTGCGTCCCGTTGCCGTGATGCATGTCGACATCGAGGATCGCGACGCGGCGGCCGCGATCGGTGAGGTGCTGGGCGGCGATGGCGGCATTGTTGAGGAAGCAATAGCCGCCATAGGTGTCGCCCGCCGCGTGATGGCCGGGCGGGCGGCAGAGCGCGAAGGCGGCGCGTTCGCCATGCAGCACGAACTCGGCGGCGGTGAGGGCGCAGTCGGCGGCGTGGCGCGCGGCGGTCCAGGTGCCCGCGACGATCGGCGTCGCGGTGTCGAAAGCGTAGTAGCCGAGTGCGGCCTCGATGTCCTCGATATGCTTGGGCGCCATGCCGCGGGCGGGCCAGGCGGAGGGGAAGGCCTCGCGATTGTCGTAGCCGTGCTTGCCGACCCAGCGCGCCCAGGCCTGTTCCAGCACGTGGATGAACTCGGCTGTGTGGACGCGGAGGATGGGGACATTGCCGAAATGCTGCGGCGCCAGGACGGGGCCGATGCCCCGGCCGCGGATCGCGTCCAGCACCAGTTCGGCGCGCGCCGGCACGTCCTTGGCCGCAATCAACTGGCCACCCTCGAACTCGTGGGCGTGCGCATGGCTGAGATGGAGGGGGCTATAGACCGTCTTCATCGCCGCTCATCAGTGCACGGAACGCCGATTCGCGGGAGAAAAATCTGGTCAGGGCGCGGAGGTCGCGAGCGTCGCCTCGGTGAGGTCCATGGCGGTCTGCGAATAGGCGAGCGCGGTCTCGTAGCAAAAGACGATGGTGCGCGTCCTGGGTTGCCACGACGCTTCGGCCTTGCCGCAATTGGCGATGCGCAGATTGAGGTCGTGGGGCAGGCGGATCATGCCCTGCAATTCGCCGGCCGCCGCCTCGACGATGCCGGAGGCCTGGAGGAATTTCGCGATCGCCTCGAAGCCGGGCTGGGGCGGGTCATAGGCGATGGTGAAGGCGCCGCCGCCCTCGTCGGTGTCGCCGAGGAGATGGGGCTGCAGCAAGTAGCCCCAGGCGGCGAGGCTGTCGGCATACTCGGCCTTGCAGGCGGCGCGGACCTCCGGCGTCATCGCGGCGCGGTCGGCGGAGGCCTTGAAGAGCAGGGGGTCGGAGCCGACCAGCATGCAGATGACGGCATGGGCGCGGTGGTCGCTCATCGCATGGGCGCCGAGCGCGTTGTCGGCGAGCGGGTCGGTCTCGCGCAGCCGACCGTCGATGAAATAGCTCTCGGCGACGGTGCGGACCATGAGGTCGAGCGCGGGATCGTCGACGCGGGCGACCATGACGACATGGGCGAAGGAATCCGCCGCGCTTTCATGCGCCGCGACGATGGGGAGTTGCAGCTCGCTCTTCAGCGCGTGGCCGAAATCGTGGAAGAGCGTCGCCGCGATATTGCCGAGGAGATAGAGCGCGGCGCCTTCGAGCCGGGTGCCTTCGCCGGGCGGCATGACGGTGCGGAGATAGGCGGCGCCCTCGATATAGGCGTCCTTGAAGGGCGAGGGCGGCAGTTCCGCCGACGCGGCGGGCGGCGTCAGCACGGCGAGCGCAAGCGCGGCGGCCCTGAATTTTCCGATCACGGGATACGCCCTCGTTCAGCCGGGCGCAGGCCCATCTGTCCGTACCTTGCGTCAAACTGGTGAAAACGAGGTGTAGAGGACCGTTACGATTGAGGCTTTGCGGGCGCGACGGCGGCTATTCCTCGCCGCTGTCGTCCGGCTCGATTCCCAGCGAATTGTTGAGATAGCCCTGCGCGAGTTCATAGCAGAGCGTCACCGAGCGATCCTCCGGACTCCAGAACGCGTTGTCGTCGTCGCAGGCCTCGACCTTCACCTTGATGGGGTTGGGGAATTTGATGAGACCGATCATCTGCTCCGAAACCGCTTCGACGATGCCGGACTCCTTGACCAGCTTGGCGATCGCCTCCTGGCCCTTGGCGGGCTTGCCGTAGACGACGGTGATCTTGGAGGTCGATTTCTCGCCGTCCTTCACATAGTGGTCCGACAGCATCTTGTCCCAGGCGCCGGCCGCCTGCTCGTAATCTGCCGAACAGGACGCCTGGCGCTCGGGCGACATGCCGGCATTATCGGCCGCCTGCTTGAACTTCTCGGGATCGGCGCCGACCAGGATGCAGATGACGCTGAAGGCGCGCTGGGCGCTCATCGAGTGCTCGTCCATCTGCATATCGGCGCTGTTGCCGTCCTCGTACTGGCCGGCGGTGAAATAGTCGTCGGCGACCGCGACCATCATCGCGTCGAGCGCCGGGTCGTCGTCGTGATTGACCATGACGACATTGGCGAAGGCGTCGACCGCGTCCTCCTCCTTGCCGAGCACCGGGAGCTCCAGTTCGGACACCAGGCCGTGCGCGAATTCGTGGAACATCGTGTTGGTGACGTTGCCGAGGACGTAGAGCACGTGATCGTCGATCTCCTCGGGCGTCGCCTTGGCGCCCGGCGGGGTCGTCCAAGCCTTCACGCCCTTCTCGCGCGCGATCTCGTAGGGCGAGGCGGCGGACTGGTCGGCCGCGGCGGCATCGATCTCCTCGATATCCTCGTCGGTGACATCGGGCTCGGAATCTTCAGCGAACGCGGTATGTCCCAGCACCGGCCACGCCAGGGTGACCGTCAGCAACGCCCGTAGCAACCAAACCATGGTGATCCCTGTTCCGCTCAGACCGCCCCCCGGCCGCGTCGCCGCATAAAGCACGTCCTGCGTGTAGCGGCCATGCGGCCTGTTAACCGGCGTCGCTTCGATGGCATGATGGCCGGCCACGCAAGGAGGACGCATGCGTATCGGATTGCTGACCGGCGGCGGTGACGTGCCCGGGCTGAACGTGGCGATCAAGACCGTGGTGCGCGAGGCGACGCTGCGCGGGTGGACGGTGCAGGGGCTGCGGCGCGGGTGGGAGGCGCTGCTGCGCCTCGATGCCGACGATCCCGGTACCGCCGCGTGGCTGACCACGCTGACGCCGGAACGGGTGCGGACGATCGACCGCACCGGCGGCACGATCCTGCACACCTCGCGGGTCAATCCGGCGAGCCTGCCCATCGCCGACTTGCCGCCGCATCACGCCGCCTTCGCCACGCCGGGCGCCAAGACGATCGACGCGACGCCGATCGCGCTGAAGGCAATCGAGGCGCTGGGGATCGATGCGCTGATCGCCATCGGCGGCGACGGCACGCTGCGCTTCGGCGCGCGGCTGGCGAAGGAGGGCGTGCCCATCGTCACCTTCGCCAAGACGATGGACAACGACGTCCACGGCACCGATGTCTGCATCGGCTTCTCGACCGCGATCACCCGCTCGGTCGATGCCATCACGGCGCTGCGCACCACGGCGGGCAGTCATGAGCGCGTGCTGGTCGTGGAGCTGTTCGGCCGCCGCTCGGGCGAGACCGCGCTGCTGGCGGGCCTGCTTGCCGATGCCGATCGCACGCTGATCGCCGAGACGCCGGTCGATCCCGCGCGGCTCGCCGAACTGATTGCCGGCGACTGGCGCGCCAATCCCTCACGCTATGCGGTGGTGGTCGCGGCGGAGGGCGCGAAGCTGGTTGGCGGCGAGGAGATCGAGCACGGCGCGCCCGATGCCTATGGCCGCCGCCGCCTCGGCGGGATCGGCGAGGTGCTGGGCGAGGAGATCAAGTCGCGCACCGGACTCGACACGATCGTCCAGCGGCTCGCCTATATGATGCGCTCCGGCCCGCCGGATTCGTTCGACCGGATGCTGGCGAATGCCTATGCAACCTTCGCGGTGGAGCTGATCGCGGCGCGCCAGTTCGGCAAGTTCTGCGCGGTGCAGGGTGGGCGCTATGTCGCGCTGCCCGCCGACACGCCGGCCCACGGCGCGCGGCAGGTGGATGTCGCCTCGCTCTATGACGATTCGGAGTATCGGCCGCGGATTACCGGGATTGCGGGGCGGGCGGCTTTCTTGAGCTGAATCCGGAACCCCGCCGGGGGATGGACGTTTCCTCCTCATGAGGGAGCGGCGTGCTTTGCCGCGTTGCGGTCGTAGCCGTTCCCGCCAAACCGGAGGATTCCCATGAAAACCCATTCACTGATTCTCGCCGCCTTCCTCAGCAGCGCCGCCATGCCGCTTGCCTATGCCGAGACGGCGGCGCCGACGCCCGTCGAGGCTGTCGAGCCGGCGGAGAAGGCGGTTGCCGCCATGGCCGCGGAGACCTCGACGGCCTATGCCAATGAGGTCGCGATCGCGAATATGTACGAGATCGAAGCGGCCAATGTCGCCTGGGAGCGCAGCACGTCGGAGGACGTCAAGGCGTTTGCGAAGATGATCATTGCCGATCACACCGCGAATGCGGCGAAGCTGAAGGTTCTCGTCGACCAAGCTCAAGGCGACCTGCCGGATTCGCTCGACAAGACGCATGAAGGCATGATCGACGCGCTGAAGAATGCGGACGACGCGACCTTTAACGCCACCTATCTGGCGCAGCAGGTCGATGCGCATACCAAGGCGCTCGAGTTGCACAAGGCGTTTGCGAAGTCGGGCGACCGCGAGGAGTTCAAGGCCTTTGCGACCGAGTCGGCCAAGACCGTCGAAGCCCATCTTGAGCAGGCCAAGGCGCTGAGCGGCGGCGAAACGGCCCCGCACAAGATGAACTAAACAAGCCGGGGGGAGGCGGTCCGCTTGCGCGAGCAGCGGGCCGTCTTCTTGTCCGTGAACGCGAGGTCATGGCAGAACATGCCATGACCTTTCGCGCGACTCCGGCCCTCGACATCAATGCATCGCTCATCGGCGTGGCGGGCGGGCGGGCGCGGCTCGCGACACCGGCGCTGGTCGTCGAGCTGGATGTGCTGAAGCGCAACATTGCGCTGATGGCGCAGAATTGCCGCGCGGCGGGAATCGCCCTGCGGCCCCACGCCAAAACGCATAAATGCGCGACGTTGGCGAAGCTGCAGCTTGAAGCGGGCGCGGTTGGTGTCTGCTGCGCCAAGCTCGGCGAAGCCGAGGCGCTGGCGGCCGAAGGAATCACGAATATTCTCATCACTGCGCCGATCGTTGCGGCGCAGGCGTTGACGCGGCTGGCGAAGCTGAACGCCGCGATCGACGGGCTGATCGTCGTGGTGGATTCGCCGGAGTTGGTCGCGAAGCTGTCGGCCGCAGGCGCGGCGAGCGGACGGCCGTTGATGGTGCTGGTCGATCTCGATCCGGGACTGCACCGCACCGGTATCCAGCCGGGCGAGCCGGCCTATGCGCTGGCCGCCGCGGTCGCCGGCGATCCGCATCTCTCCTATGAAGGGCTGCAATCCTATGCCGGGCAGATCATGCATGTCGGCGACGCCGCCGAACGTCGCGCCAAGGCGGCGGCGGTGACGACGCTGGTCGCCACCGCGCGCGACGAACTCACGCGCCGCAATCTGCCGCCGAAGATCGTGTCTGGCGGCGGGACGGGGACGGTGGATATCGATCCCGCAGGCGGCGTCTTCACCGAACTGCAGGCCGGCTCCTATGTCTTCATGGACCGCGAATATAACGAGGTCTGGACCAAGGCCGGCGAGCGCGCGCCGTTCGAGACCTCGCTGTTCGTGCAGACCACGGTGATCTCCGCCGCGATGCCGCAGCTCGCGACGACGGATGCGGGGCTGAAATCCTTCGCCTGCGATGCCGGGCCGCCGAAGTTAGCGTCCGGCGCGGGGCCGAGCGCGTCGTATTTCTTCTTCGGCGACGAGCAGGGCGGCGTGCTGTGCGAGAAAGCCGAGGACCGCCCCAATGTCGGCGATGTCCTCGCCTGCGTCGTGCCGCATTGCGATCCGACCGTGAACCTGCACGACGCGCTGCATGTCGTGGAAGGCGACACGCTGGTCGCGATCTGGCCCATCGAAGGCCGCGGCCGGGGGTTTTGACCTCGGAGGTAATTGCGGGATGTCAGAGCGGAGCTTAGTCAGGCGCGATGACCGCAGCTGAAAATCTCAAAATCGCCGAAGCCTATGCCGAGGCCTGGCAAAGGGGCGATCTGGCGACGTTGTTCGCGCTGTATCATGACGATTTCACGCTGCATTACGGCGGCGCGAACCGGTTGAGCGGGACGCATGCCGGCAAGGACGCGGCGCTGAAGGCGCTGGCCGAGATGAGCCGCGCGACGGGGCGCAAGCTGGTCGAGATCGTCGATATTATGGCCGGCGCGGCGCGGGCGACGATTGTGGCGCGTGAACGGTTCGAGGTGGGCGGCGAGGTCGCGGAGCTGGAGCGCGTGCTGGTCTATCGCATCGCCGACGGCCAGCTGCGGGAATGCTGGGTCCATGACGCCGAGCAGGCCGTGGTGGACCGCTTCATCGGCGCCTGACCGTCACCCTGCAATGGTGAGCGGGGTCAGCAGGGCGCCCCAGCGCCAGAGCAGAGCGGTCATCGCCACGGCAAGTACGGCATAGGCCGTGAAGGTGAGGCGGCGGATGTGCCAGCTATGGCCGGTCCAGGCCGGTACCAACATGACGACGAGCAGGAGGCTCGCAGCGCCGGCGGCGTGCAGCGCGATGCGCGCCCAGGGAATGAGCGTGCCGGGATAGTCGTAGATCGCGACCTCCGGCGTGGTCATGGGCAGTGCCGCAACGGCGAGCAAAGCCGGCGTGCCGAGCCAGAGGAGGGCGGTGATCGTCTGCACGATGGCCGCGGCGCGCTCGCCGATACCCTGGCCGACGCCGCCGCGATAGCGGATGCGCGCAACCGTCGCGGCGAGGCTGAAGAGCGACGCGGCGAGCAGCGCGCCGAGCACGAGGGTGAGCACCATCGGCGTGTCGATGAGATCGAGCTTCAGCGCCATCGCCGCGCCGCCCGACGGGAAATAGCCGATGACCGCCCCGTCGGGGCTGCGCAGGATCTTGACCCGGCCGTTGGATTCCAGCGCGCGCAGGACGTTCTCGGATTCGAAGGCATAGCGCGCGGTGGAATCGCCGGTGCTGATCACCACCGTATCGTCGCGCCGCACCGTGACCGTGGTCGCGTCGTCGAGCCGGTAAAGGAAACCCTCGAAGCTGGAGCGGTTGCGCCGCTCGGCGGCGTAGGCGCCGGTGAGGTCGGCGGCGCCCGCCTCGGTGATGCCCGTGCCGCGCACCTCGTCTGGCCGTCCGGCGGGCACGAAATGTTCGAGGATGAGCCGCGGCAAGGCAGCGGTTAGCGAGGACCCGGTCTGGGTGTTGACCGCGACGAAGACGCCGAGCCCGGCCTCGGGCCACAGCACCATGTTCGACTGGAAGGCGAGCGCGGAGCCGTCATGCTCGAGGCTTTGCAGCGCGCCATAGCGCCGCGAGAAGAAGCCGTGCATCAGCGCACCTGACTCAGGTGCGTTACGGAACGAGGCGGAGGTCATCTCCGCGAAGCTCGCGGGATTGAGGATGGTGACGCCGTCGAGCGCGCCGCCGTTCAGCAGCATCCGCATATAGCGGCCCATGCCCTCGGCGCTGGCGGAGGCCGCCGCGGCGGGCGCGATATGCGCGATGTGGATGGCGCCCTGCGGCTGGTACCAGCCCGCCTGGCGCTTGAAGCCGCGCGAGGTGACCGTGCCGAGCGCGGGATCGTCGGCGGGCTCGCGGAAGCTGACGCCGCTAAGGCCCAGCGGTTTCAGGATGCGCGCCTCGACGCTGTCCTCGAATGAATGCCCGTCGAGCCGCGCGATGATGAGGCCGAGCAGGGCGACGCTGTAGTTGGAATAGACCGCGGCGGCGCCCGGCGGGCGAACGCGCTTCGGCCGGTAGCGCACGAGATAGTCTTCGAGCGGCGGCGAGGCGTCGCGCATGAAGAGATGGCCGAGCGCTGAATCCTCGAAGCCCGCAGTGTGCTGCATCAGTTCGATGACGCGCGGCGGCGAGAAGCCGTCGCCGGTGAATTTCAGCGCATCGGGCAGGTAGGTGTCGGCGGGCGCGTTGAGGTCGAGCTTGCCCTCGGCCTTCAGCTGCATCGCCATGATGTAGGTGAAGGTCTTGGAGATCGAGGCGATGCGAAACAGCGTCTTGGCGGGATCGACGGCGCGGCGCGGCTCCAGCGCCGCAAAACCATAGCCCTTCTCCAGCAGCACGCCGTCGCGGCCGACCACCGCGACGGTGACGCCGGCGATGCCTTCGCTGCGGCGATAGGCTTCGACGACGCCGTCGACATAAGCTTCGAGCTGGACGGGATCGGGCAGCGCCTGCTCAGCCCGCGCCGCCGGCAGAAGCGCTAGCGCCGCGAGCATCGCCCCCGCGATGATCCCCCGCCAAGCCACGTTCAGCTGATCGTCGATCCGCCGTCGATCACGATGCCCTGGCCGGTGGTGAAGGCGCCGGCCTTCGAGGCGAGGAACACGGCCATGCCAGCGATCTCGTCGGGCTCGCCGATGCGGCGCAGCGGCGCGCCCGACGTCGAGGCCTTCAGGATATCGGGGCTCTCCCACAGATAGCGCGCGAAGTCGGTCTTGATGAGGCCGGGCGCGATGGCGTTGGCGCGGATATTGTGCGGGCCGTACTCGACCGCGATGTTGCGCGCGACCTGGAAGTCGGCGGCCTTGGAGATGCCGTAGGCGCCCAGGATGTTCGAGCCCTTGAGGCCGCCGATTGATGAGACGATGACGATCGAACCGTCCTTGCGCTCCTTCATCTCGGGGATGACCATGTTGCAGAGCCACACGTTCGAGCGGACGTTGGTCGCCATGATCTTGTCGAAGGCGTCGTCGGGGCAGTCGGCCATCGAGCCCGCGAAGGGATTGATCGCGGCGTTGCAGACGAGGACGTCGATCTTGCCGAACGCTTCGTGGGTTTTCGCGACCAGCTGCTGGAGCTGTTCCTTGTAGCCGATATTGCAGGGGATGCCGACGGCGTGGCCGGGGAAGTCGGCGTTGATCTCGGCGGTCACCGCCTCGACGGCGTCGGCCTTGCGGCTGGAGACCACGACCTTCGCGCCGTGCTGCGCCATGCGATAGGCGATCGCCTTGCCGATGCCCTTGGTCGAGCCGGTGATGAGCGCGACCTTGCCGGTCAGGTCGAAGATGTTCTCGGGCATTGGATGTCTCCCCATTTTTGTGCCGGGCATAGAACGCGGGGAGCGGGCGCGTGGCAAGCGCGCCGCTTCCCGGCTCGCTATTTCAGGACCAGCGCAACATCGCGTGTGTCGCCCGCTGCGAGGTCGAGGTCTTGTTCGACCGTGCGGCCCTGCTCGTCGGTCGCCACCACGCGCCATTTTCCGGCTGACACAATGGCGTCGAGGGTGCGGCGGCTGCCGCCGAGGGTAAGGGGCACGGCGTCGGGCGTCGCGGCCGAGACGAGCGTGAAGACGATGTTCACCGCCTCGGGCGCGCCTGGCGCCGGCGCGGCGTCGAGGTGGAGCTTGGCGGCGTTGAGATTGATGCGGACGGTCTCGGTCGTGTCGGGCGCGACGGTGAAGTCGGCCGTGACGGTGACGAGGCCGCTGACCACGCTGGCGGTCCAGCGTCCCGGCATCAGCATCAATTCGGGTCCGCTGACGCCCTGGTTCTCGGCGACCGGCTTGCCGGCCTCGAGGCCGATGGCTTCGACCGGCGTCACCGTCCAGTAGGTGTCGCGCCAGTCGCTGAGTGGCTCGGCCGTGTCGGACAAGGCGGCGATGAAGGTGCGCGTCCCCGTCGGCACGACGAAGCGATGGTCGAGTGTGGCGCCTTCACGAACGTCGAGCGTGGCTTTCAGCGTAGCACCGGCGAGGCCGAGTTCGACGGTATAGGCGCCTTCGGGCAGCACGAAGAGCGGCTGGGCTTCGTTCTGGCTTTCGGCGGCGACGCTGCCGTCCGCCTTAAGGGCACGCCAGATCATCCCGCTCCAGTCGATGAGCGGATCGCCCTCGGCGGCGATGGCGGCGGAGAGTTTCAGTTCACCCAGCTTGAAGCTGAGTTCGCTGTCGACGGGTGTGCCCGGCGCGATGGTGACCTCGGCCGTCGCCGTCTGCGGCCCCCGCGTGACGGTGAGGCGATAGCGGCCGGGGGCGAGCAGCCAGGCGGGCTTGGCGATGGTGGGCGGGGCGACGGCGCCCTGACCATCGAGCGGTTCGAGGGTCCAGATCAGGCCCGCGGTCTCGTCGAGCGCGGCGGCGCCCTTGTAGGCGACGGCGTGCGCGGTGAGGCGGCCGGCAGGGAGTTCGATCTCGACGGTCGACGTGTCGGCGGTGACCTCGATCTCGGTCTTGCCCAGCGCATTGCTGGCGCGCGCCTCGACGGCATAGCGGCCGGGAAGAAGTTCCAGGCTGAGGCCGCGGGCGCTGCCTTCATAGGTGAAGCTGCTGTCGCCGATACCCGTGATCCGCCAGTCGGCGGGATAGTCGACCAGCGGACCTTCGCCCTTGATGACGGCGGTGAAGGCGACATGCAAGGCGCGCGGCGGTTCGGGGGTCGGCGGCGGGGGCGGTGGTTCAGGCGCGGGTGGCGGTAAGGGCGCTGCGACGGCTTTCGCGGCGACCTCGTCCATTTCCGCGAGCAGGGTTTCGGCGTTGGAGGCGGTGCGATAGTCGCCGCCGCCGGCCTCGGCGATGCAGGAGAGCTGTTCCTCGTCCTTGGCATCGACCGCAAAGCCTATGACGTGGATGCGCAGGCCCGCATTCGCCTTGTGCAGCGCCGCCGCGACGGCGCAGGGATCGGCGCGGCAGGTCTCGATACCGTCGGTGACGAGGATGATCGTGCCGCCCGCGCCATTGGCGCTGAGCAAGTCCGCCGCGCGCTCGATCGACGAGGCGAGGGGCGTCTTGCCTTTGGCGCGGAGGGCGGTGAGCCGCTCGGCGAGCGCCGGCGCATCGACCGGGCCGATCGGGGCGAGGACTTCGATGTCGTCGCAGTCGCTCTTGCGGCGATGGCCATAGGCGATGAGGCCGAGCGGCGCGTCGGCGCGCCACTCCGCCAGCAGGCTGTTCAGCACCTTGCGCGCGGTATCGAGCCGCGCCTCGCCGTCGAGCGCGGCGGACATCGAGTTGGAGGAATCGACCACGATGACCGTGGGCGCGGGGGTGTCCGCGTGCGCCGGGGTGATGAGGGCGGCGGCGAGGCACAGGAGGAAGAGTCGGGTGAGACGGTACAGCATCAGACGGCGATCACCCGAACAGAACGAAGGCCGATCTTAGGGTGATCGATGCTTGGAGCAACCCGCCAACATCGTCATCCCGGCCGTACCCTCGGGCTTGACCCGAGGGGGAGAGCCGGGACCCAGGTGACTGGGCTGATGCGCTTGCGGCCCCTGGGTCCCGGATATCGGGCGCCTGCGGCGGCCTCGCCCGGGATGACGGTGAGGGAGGGGTTACGCCCCCAGCGCCTTGTCGATGGCGGCGGTGAGTTCGGGGGCTTCGGGGGCGGTCATGGAGCCGAACGTGCCGGCGAGGGTGCCGTCCTTGGCGATCAGATATTTGTGGAAGTTCCACTTCGGCAGGCCGGCTTCGCCGGTCTGCTCGCCGATCCACTTGTAGAGCGGGTGGGCCTCGGCGCCGATCACCGGGTTCTTCGAGGTCAGCGGGAACGAGACGCCGAAACGGGCTTCGCAGAAGTCCTTCACCTCGGCTTCGGTGCCGGGTTCCTGCGCGCCGAAATCGTTGGAGGGGACGCCGAGGACGACGAGGCCGCCGTCCTTCTTGGCGTCCCAGAGTTCCTGGAGGCCCTTGTACTGGGGCGTGAGGCCGCAGGCGGAGGCGGTGTTGACGAGCAAAACCGCCTTGCCCGCGAACTCGCTGAGCTTCAGCGGCTTGCCTTCGATGGTCGTGAAGCTGAAATCGTGTGCCGTGGTCATGGCCTATCTCCCAAGTTGCAATGGCCCGAGCCTACGCCATCCCGGCGGCGTTCACCAAGGTTAACGCTCCATAAACCATGGCCGCGTCAGTTTGGTGAGGATTGGCGGCGGGCCGAAGGCCGGCCGCGGCTCCGGGGACAGAATGTCGAATTTTTCCGATGCGCTGGTGACGCTGGGCTGCGCCGTGGCAGGTGCGGGTGCGTCGCTGCTGGCCATGAATATGGGCGCGTCCCCCGGCGTGGCGGGCGTGCTGGGCCTCGCGATCTTCGGCGTCGGCTCGCAATTGCAGAATGTCGGGGTGCGCCGCCGCGACCGGGCGCTGCTGCAGAAGGACCTGATCGCGCTGAAACGCGCCGATCTCATCAATGCCGACCAGATCTCGCAGGCCGGGCAGCGCATGCAGGATCTGCTCGCCAAGGCCGACGACGAACACTTCATTCGCGAGGGCAAGCTCGCGGCGGAGATGAAGCTGCTGGAGACGCTGGTCCGGCAGTTCGCGGAATCCATGGTAAAGCGCGTGCAGGCCGTCGAGGCTGCGCATGCCGAAACGGCGGGCGAAACACGCCGGCTGCAGGCGCGGCTGCGTTCGGGCGCCGCGATGACGCTGCAGCCCGCACCGCAGCTGCTGGCGCCGCAGGAGGCCGAGAGCGACGGACGCCTGTTCGATCTCATCCAGCGCTCGCTGATCGAGAACCGCGTCGATCTCTATATCCAGCCAGTCGTCAGCCTGCCGCAGCGCAAGCTGAAATTCTACGAAGCCTTGACGCGGCTGCGCACGCCCGACGGCGCGGTCATCATGCCCGCGCAGTATCTGAAGGTCGCGGAAGCGCGCGGCTTGATGTCGACCGTCGACAATCTGCTGCTGTTCCGCTGCGTCCAGTTCATCCGCCGCCTCACCGCCAAGCAGCGCGAGGTCGGGGTGTTCTGCAACATCTCGATCCATTCGCTGAACGATGCGGCGTTCTTTCCGCAATTTGTCGATTTTATGCGCGCCCATCGCGACCTCCGCGACCAGATCGTGTTTGAACTGCCGCAGGCGGCGTTCGCGGCGATGGGGCCGGGCGAGGATGCGAGCCTGCGCTCGCTCGCCGAACTCGGCTTCGCCTTCTCGATGGACCGCGTCGCCCATCTCGATTTCGAGATCGAGCCGCTGCGCAAGCGCGGCGTGCGCTTCATCAAGGCGTCGCCCGCGCTGCTGATGAACCCCGATACCCAGACCGCGCTCGGCATCCGCCTGGAAGACTTCCGCGAGCTGCTGGCGCGCAGCGGCATAGCTCTCGTGGGTGAGAAGATCGAAACCGAGCGCCAGGTCGTCGATCTCCTCGATTTCTCCATCGACTACGGTCAGGGCTTCCTGTTCGGCGAACCCCGCGCCGCCAAGGAAGACGATGTGCCGGTCGCCCGCGTTGAGGACCGCGCTCCGGCCCCCGCAGCGCCGGCGCCCGCGCCGCAGCCAGCGGGCATGACGGCGCTGTTCCAGGCCCGCACGCAGAAGCGCGCGGCGGGCTGATCTGGCCCCGAGTCATCAAGCCTTCGCTTGACGTGACCGGCCGCGGCATGCGAGCCCGCTAACCATCATGTCTTCGATCCCTGAGATCGCCTCGCTGGGCGACATAGCCGGGCACTACGACGCGATGCTTTGCGACGTCTGGGGCGTCGTGCATGACGGCAAGGCAGCCTTCGCGCCCGCCGTCGCGGCGCTCTCGCGCTTCCGCGCCGAACGCGGCCCGATCCTGCTGCTTTCCAACGCGCCGCGGCCCGGCGACAGCGTCATCGAGATGCTGGATCAGCTGGGTGTCGCGCGCGAAGCCTATGACGGCATCCTGACCTCCGGCGATGCCGCGCGCAGTGAGATGCAGCGCCGGGCCGGCCAGCCCTTCTTCCATCTGGGACCGGAGCGCGATCGCGCAGTGTGGGCCGGGCTGAGCGAGGCGAAGGAAGCGAAGCTGGACGGCGCGGAGGTCATTCTCTGCACCGGCCTCTTCGACGACGAGCGCGAAGGCCCCGAGCACTACAAGGACACGTTGGCGACGGCGCGCGAGCGCGGCCTGCCGATGCTGTGCGCCAACCCTGATATCAAGGTCCATCGCGGCACGCGGCTGATCTGGTGCGCCGGCGCGGTCGCGGCCGCCTATGAGGCGATCGGCGGCGAGGTCACCTATTTCGGCAAGCCGCACCCCGCGATCTACGACCAGGCGCAGGTGAAGCTCGAGGCGCTGGCGGGGCGCAAGCTGGACCTGACGCGCATCCTCGCGGTGGGCGACGGGATGCAGACCGACATTCTCGGCGCCAACCGCACCGGCATCGACGCGCTGCTGATTTCCAGCGGCATCCACGCCGAACGCTTCGGCGCCTCGCCGGATGCGCCTGAGGCGAAGCGCGTCGCGAGCGAACTGGATGGCGAGGACCTCTTCGCCGTCGCCTTCCAGCCGCGGCTTAAGTGGTAGAAGCGCGCCCCTGAAGGCGGCGATACGAGAGCCAGCCGACGAAGCCGAGCGCGGTGTGGATCAGCATCAGCCACCAGAGGCTCTCCGTCGCGACATAGGCGACGGTGAACAGCAGCGACATGACGATGCTGCCGATGAATTGCGGCCACGACTTGAAGCCGTGCGCGACGCCATAGGCGGTGCCGGCGAGGGCGATGGCCGCGACTTGACCGATCAGTGGCGTCAGCGCCCAGAGCAGATAGCCGCGATAGAGCAGCTCCCAGCCGATGCCAACGAAAAGGCCGAGTGCGACGAAGGCGCGCTGCTCCTCGGGCGTTTCGGGAAACATCGCGGCAGCGTCGGGCCGCTTCATGTCGGGACGCGGCCTGGCGCGGGCGCTGGCGAGGCCGAGCACTCCGATCAGCGCGGCGGCGATGGCGAGGCCGATCAGGCCGGGCGGGCCGATGGGGATGTCGAGCCCCAGCCAGGCGATCGGCCGCTTCGCGTTGACCCAAAGGAAGGCGAGCGCGGCGAGCAGGAGGGCGATGTCGCGCATCGTCGCAAAATACCGCGTCAGCCGCGGGCGGTCGCGCCAGGTCTCAGCGCTCTGGCTGCGCACCAATGCGCGCGCCGGCACCGCGGCCAGCAGCAAGGCGATGAGCGTGATGTCGAGTGTAGTCAACGGCATGGTCGCGCGGCCCCCGCCCGCATGGTTTCCAGATCGGAGGGCGCGGCCGGTGTTTCAACCGCCGCCGGACAATTTCCGGTTTCCACTTTCGCCGGGGGCGCACTAAGTTCCGCGCCCTTGCCGCCGCCAGCCACCGGAGATGGGCGTGACCGTTTACGCTGAAGATATCGAGATCGGGCAGTCCGCGTCGTACACGCGCGTGGTCAGCGAGAAGGACATCGCGCTGTTCGGCGAGGCGACGGGCGACCTCAACCCCGTCCATTTCGACGAGGCCTATGCCGCGACGACGCCGTTCAAGACGCGCATCGCGCACGGCATGCTGACGGCGGGTTACTTATCCGCGGTGCTGGGGACCAAGCTGCCGGGCGCTGGCTCGATCTATGCGTCGCAGACGCTGGCCTTTAAGGCGCCGGTGAAGATCGGCGACGAGGTCGTCGCGACTTGCACGGTCACCGCCAAGGAACGCCGCCGCGTCACGCTCGCCTGCGTCGCCAAGGTCGGCGAGACCGTGGTGGCCGAGGGCGAAGCGGTGCTGCTCGCGCCGGCCAAGCCGAAGGGCTGACATGATCATTGCGCGCCATTTCGAAGCGATTGCACCGGCGGCGCGCGGCGCCGTGGTGGCGATCGGCAATTTCGACGGCGTGCATCTCGGCCACCAGGCGTTGATCGCCGAGGGCCAGCGCATCGCGAAGGACTTACGCGCGCCGTTCGGCATTCTCGCCTTCGAACCGCACCCGCAGGAATTCTTCCGCCGCACGCCCGAGAAGTTTCGCCTGACGCCGTTCCGCACCAAGGCGGAGATGCTGAAGGCCACCGGCGTCGAGGTGCTCTACGCGCTGCCGTTCAATGCCAAGATGGCGGCGATGACGGCGGATCAGTTCATCGCCGAGGTCCTGGTCGCGGGCTTGGGCGTGCGCCATGTGCTGATCGGCGGCGATTTCCAGTTCGGCAAGAATCGCAGCGGCGGCGTCGCCGAACTGCAGGCGGCAGGCGCGGCGCAGGGTTTCGGTGTCACGATCTTCTCAGCCGTGATGGGCGCGGGCGATCACAAGATCTCCTCGACCGACATCCGCACCGCGCTGAAGGAAGGCCGGCCGCGCGATGCGGCGCGCCTGCTCGGCCATCCCTGGACGGTGTCGGGCCATGTCCTGCATGGCGACAAGCGCGGCCGGACGATCGGCTTCCCGACCGCCAATGTCTCGCTGAAGGGCTATCTGGAGCCGGCGCTCGGCGTCTATGCGGTGCGCGTGAGCAGCGGCGGCGCGACCTATGGCGGCGTCGCAAATTTCGGCCGCCGGCCGACCTTCGACAAGCAGGACACGCTGCTGGAAGTGCACCTCTTCGACTTCGCGGGCGATCTCTACGGCAAGCAGATCGACGTGGCATTCGTGGACTTCATCCGCGCGGAACGGAAATTCGCCGGTCTCGACGCACTGAAGGCCCAGATCACGGCCGACGGCGAAGAGGCGCGGCGGTTGCTGGCGGGCGTGTAGCGTTCCTCCACTTGGCTTCCAGTGACAGTGCCCTGAATGGGCGCCCATACCCCTCGACTCCGGCGAATCCGGCCTGATACAAGGCGCCATGGCCCGCTTCGTACCCGGTTTTCGGCGAATTATCGGCCCGGCCGCGCACTGACGCCGGCCGGGGAGTACCCGCGACGCCATTTTCATCGACTGCAAAGGACAGACCCCAGATCAGGGTCGCAATCCGCCCATGACAGACACCCCTGCCGCCAAGCCCGAGAAGAAGCCGAACGTCTACAAGGACACGGTATTCCTGCCCAAGACCGCCTTCCCGATGAAGGCCGGCCTGCCGAAGAGCGAGCCCGAATGGCTCGCGCGGTGGAAGGCGATCGACCTCTATGCCCGCCAGCGCGCGGCGGCGAAGGATCGTCCGCTGTTCGTGCAGCATGACGGCCCGCCCTATGCCAACGGCAACATCCATCTCGGCACCGCCTTCAACAAGATCCTGAAGGACTTCGTTTCGCGCTCGCAGAACATGCTGGGGCGCAATGCGCCCTATGTGCATGGCTGGGACTGCCACGGCCTCCCCATCGAGTGGAAGGTCGAGGAGCAGTATCGCGCCAAGGGCAAGAACAAGGACGATATTCCGGTTTCGGAGTTCCGCGCGGAATGCCGCGCCTTCGCCGGCCATTGGCTGGACGTGCAGCGCACCGAGTTCCGCCGGCTCGGCGGCACCGGCGACTGGGATCATCCGTATACGACGATGGACTATCGCGCCGAAGCGCGGATCGTCGATGAGCTGCTGACCTTCGCGCGGCACGGCCTGCTGTACCGTGGGTCGAAGCCGGTGATGTGGTCCCCGGTGGAACGCACCGCGCTGGCCGAAGCGGAGATCGAATACCACGATAAGAACTCGCCGCAGATCTGGGTGAAGTTCCCGGTCGCCGCCTTCGGGCTGAACTCGGCGCAGGAAAGCCCGACTGAGGAAGACAAAGCTCTAATGAGCGGCGTCGCCAGCGTAGTTATCTGGACGACGACTCCTTGGACCATCCCCGCGAACCGTGCGATTTCTTATTCGCCATCGATTTCCTACGGCCTTTATCGTGTTGAAGAAGTTGGCCCCAAGGCTCTAGCGCAAGTTGGCGAGAATTTGCTGCTTGCGGACAAGTTGGCTGAGAACGTTTTTGCGGCGGGTGACATCACGAAGTGGTCTCGCGTGTCGGATATCTCGATGGAAGGGCGTCGAGTTGTATGCCGCCATCCGTTCTACGAACACGGCTATGAGTTCGACGTGCCGCTGCTTTCGGGCGAGCACGTCACGGATGATACTGGTACGGGTTTCGTGCATACCGCGCCGGGGCACGGCGTCGATGACTATGAGGTGTGGCTAAAGAGTGGTCGCTCGTCGCAAGAGATCCCGGACACGGTGGGGCCGGAGGGCGAATACCTCAAAGGCGTGCGTCTGTTCGAGGGTCTCAAAATCCTCAAGGACGACGGCAAAGACGGTCCCGCCAACGCCGCAGTCATCGAGAAGCTGAAGGAGGTCGGCGCGCTGCTCGCTTCCGGGCGGATGACGCACTCCTATCCGCATTCGTGGCGCAGCCGCGCGCCGATCATCTTCCGCAACACGCCGCAATGGTTTGCGCCGATGGACAAGCCGTTCACGGTGGTGGGCGAGGATGCGGGCGCGGCGAAGACGCTGCGCGCGCGGGCGCTGGAATCGATCGACGCGACGGCGTTCTATCCGGCGCAGGGCCGCAACCGTCTGCGCTCGATGGTCGAGACGCGGCCCGACTGGGTGCTCTCGCGCCAGCGCGCCTGGGGCGTGCCGCTGACGCTGTTCGTCAACAAGGCGAGCGGCGAAGTTCTGGTCGACGAGGCCGTGAACAAGCGCATCGTCGATGCCATCACCAGCGACGGCGCGGATGCCTGGTATGTCCGCGATCCCCAGACCTTCCTGGGCGAGGCCTACAAGGCCGCCGACTACGAGCAGGTAAAGGACATTCTGGACGTCTGGTTCGATTCCGGCTCCACCCATGCCTTCGTGCTCGACAAGCCGATCCAGAAGGAATGGACGCAGGGCTGGCCTGCCGATCTCTATCTGGAAGGCTCCGACCAGCATCGCGGCTGGTTCCAGTCCTCGCTGCTGCAGGGCTGCGGCACGCGGGGCAGGGCGCCGTTCCGCGCCATCGCGACGCACGGCTTCATCGTCGACGGCAAGGGCCTGAAGATGTCGAAGTCGCTCGGCAACACGATCTCGCCGGTCGATGTCGCGAACGAGCAGGGCGCCGACATATTGCGCATGTGGGTTTCGACGGCGGACTACGGCATGGACCCGCCGCTGGACAAGACGATCCTGGCCGGCACCGCGGAAGCCTATCGCAAGCTGCGCAACACGCTGCGTTACCTGCTGGGCGCGCTCGACGGCTACACGGCGGAAGAAGCGATCGACCTGACCGAAATGCCGGAGCTGGAGCGCTACATGCTCCACCGTCTCGCCGAGGTGGGTGACGAGGTGCGCGCGGGCTTTGCCTCGTTCGACTTCATCCGCGTGTCGAAGGCGGTCGGCGTGTTCGCGACCAACGATCTCTCGGCCTTCTATTTCGACATCCGCAAGGACGCGCTCTACTGCGACGATCACGGCTCGATCCGCCGCCGCGCCAGCCGCACGGTGATGGACCTCGTTTTCCACGCGCTCGTCACCTGGCTCGCGCCGATCCTGCCCTTCACGACGGAAGAGGCATTCCTGACGCGCTTCCCGAGCGAGGACGACAGCGTCCATCTGCGCACCTTCTATGTGGTGCCGGACGGCGCGCGCGACGACGAGCTCGCCAAGAAGTGGGACCGCATCCGGGCGCTGCGCCGCACCGTCACCGGCGCGCTGGAAATCGCCCGCCGCGACAAGGTGATCGGCGCGAGCCTCGAAGCCGCGCCGACGCTGACCGTCGCCAATGTCGAGGACGCCGCTCTGTTCGAGGGTCTCGACCTTGCGGAGATCTCGATCACGTCCGAGGCGGCGATCGCCGTCGGCCCGGCGCCGGAAGGCGCGTTCACCGTGGACGACGTGTTCGGCGCGGCCGTCACCTTCGCCAAGGCCGAGGGCGCCAAGTGCGTCCGCTGCTGGCGGGTGCTGCCGGAGGTGGGGTCCGAGGCCGACCATGCCGAACTCTGCCGGCGTTGCGCCGGTGCGGTCCGGGCGCTGCCCTCGTTCGCGGGGGCGGCGTGATGGCGGAAACGGCGACGCGGCGACTCGCCGTCTTCGGCTTCCTGATCGCCCTGGTCGTGCTGATCGCCGACCAGGCGTCCAAGAGCTATGTCCTTTATGGACTCGATTTCATCGAGTGCCCGGCCTGCATCCCCATCGACCTGACCTCGTTTTTCAGCCTGACCATGGTCTGGAACCGGGGCATTTCCTACGGCCTGCTGCCAGCGGGGAGTAACGGGGAAATCTGGCTGCTGATCGCCTTTTCCTTGGGAATGGCGGGGATTTTGTCGTGGTGGCTGATCCGCGCCCAGTCGCGCTGGCTGGCGCTGGGCCTCGGCCTGGTGGTCGGGGGCGCGCTCGGAAATGTGATCGACCGCTTCATCTACGGCGCGGTCGCCGATTTTTTCCATTTCCACGCCTTCGGTAAATCTTGGTATGTGTTCAACGTCGCGGACGCCGCCATCGTGATGGGCGTGGTGGCCATACTGATCGATGCCCTGTTTATCGGCCGGCCCAAGACGGCGGGCGAAGTGGAAGGTCTAAGAGACGATGCGCGTTAGTCTGTCCCGCTCGAAGCCCGCATTGCTCGCGGCGCTGCTGCTTTCCGCCTCCGCGCTTTCGGCCTGCGACACGATGTCGGAAGCCATGGGCATCGGCAAACTGCCGCCCGACGAATACGCCGTGGCGCCGCGCCGTCCGCTCGCCATGCCGCCGGACATGGAGCTGCGCGCGCCGCAGCCCGGCGCCCCCGCGACGGCCGACATCAACGCGCCCAGCGTCGCCGCCCAGGCCCTCTCGACCTCCGGCCAGGACGCCTCCAAGACCCCCAGCGCCGAACCGCCGCCGCCGACCGATGGCGCGGGTCGCGTGATGACCACCACCCCGCCGCCGCCGAGCGGTCAGTAAGTCCATGGTCGCTCGCAAGTTGTTGGGCGGCCTCGCCCTTGCCGCCGCACTGGCCCTGTCCCCTGCGATGGCTGACGACACGCCCTTCAAGGCCCACGAGTTCACCCTCGCCAACGGGATGCAGGTCGTGGTCATCCCCGACCACCGCGCGCCTGTCGTGACGCATCAGGTCTGGTTCAAGACCGGCAGCGCCGATGATCCGCGCGATGTCGGCGGCATCGCGCATTTCTTCGAACATCTGATGTTCCGCGGCACGCCCAAGCATCCCGACGGCGAGTTCGACGAGATCGTCAAGATGAACGGTGGCGTCAACAACGCGAACACCTATTTCGACCGCACCGTCTATTACGAGCGCGTCGCCAAGGACCGTCTGCCCATGATGATGGAGCTGGACGCCGACCGCATGGCGAACCTCATCATTGACGACAAGGTCGTGACCTCGGAACGCCAGGTCATCCTGGAGGAGCGCAACTCGCGCACCGACAACGAGCCCTCGGCGCTGTTCTGGGAACAGATGTCGGCGGCCCTGTTCCAGGCCAGCACCTATGGCAGCCCGGTCATCGGCTGGCGCCGCGAGATCGAAGGCCTGACCACCGAAGAGGCGCGCACCTTCTACAACGCCAATTACGGCCCCAATAACGCGATCCTGGTGGTCGCGGGCGACGTGACGGTCGATGAGGTGAAGAAGCTCGCCGAGCAGTATTACGGCGTGCTGCCGGCGCGCACGCTGATCCCGCGCATCCGTCCGCTGGAGCCGCCGCCGCGTGCGGCCCGCCGCGTCGCGATGAAGGACCCCAAGGTCGGCGTCCCCAACTTCATGCGCCTCTATCTCGCGCCCAGCTACACGTCGGACAAGAACGACGAGGCCTACGCGCTGGAAGTGCTCGCCTATATCCTCAGCGGCGCGGGCGACTCATCGCGCCTCGGCCTCGCGATCGTGAAGCGCGACGGCATCGCAACCTCGGTCGGCGCCTTCTATGACGGCGGTGGCATCGACGATCGCATGTTCGGCCTCTACGGCTCGCCGGCCGCCGGCAAGACGCTGGCCGACGTGGAAGGCGCGCTCGATACCGAACTCGCGAAGTTCCTGGCCGAAGGCCCGACCGCGGATGAACTCAGCCGCGCCAAGACCGTGCTGGTCGCCAATGCGATCTATGCCCGCGACGACCAGGAGAGCATGGCGAACTATTACGGCGAGGGCCTGACCTACGGCCAGAGCATCGCCGAGCTGGAAGCCTGGCCCGACAAGATCCAGGCCGTCACCGCCGAACAGGTGAAGGCCGTCGCCAACGCCTATCTCAGGCCCGAACGCTCGGTCTCCGGCACGCTCGAGCCGGGCGAGGCCCCCGCCGCCACCCCCGCCGGAGGTCAGCCATGAAGCCCTTGTTCCGGCTCGCCGCCGCCATGGCCGCCGTTGTCGCGCTCGCCGCGCCCGCCACCGCCTTCGACATCCAGGAGGTGAAGAGCCCGGGTGGGATCGAGGCCTGGCTGGTCGAGGAGCATGGCCTGCCCATCATCTCGGTCCAGGCCGGCTTCGACGGCGGCGCGCGCCTCGACCCCGAAGCCAAGACCGGCCTCACCTATCTCGTCTCGACCCTGATGAACGAGGGCGCGGGCGATTTCGACTCGACCACCTTCACGCAGAAGCTGGAGGAGAAGGCGATCAGCTTCGGCGGCGCCTCCGACACCGACGCCTTCTATCTGCGGCTGACGACGCTGTCCGCCAACAAGGCCGACGCCTTCGAACTGATGCGCCTCGCCATCGCGAACCCGCGCTTCGACCAGGAAGCGATCGACCGCATGAAGGCGCAGATCTTCCAGGCCCAGAAGGACGCCGACGAGGATCCCAATTCGATCGCCGGCAATGCCTGGAGCGCCGGCGCCTTCCCGAACCATCCCTATGGCCGCCGCACCATCGGCACCGCCGAGACGATCGGGGCGATCACCCGCGACGACATCGCCGACTTCATGAAGACCCATCTGGGGCGCGACGCGCTGAAGATCGTGGTCGTCGGCGACATCAACGCCGCGGAACTTGGCCCGCTGCTCGACACGCTGTTCGCGCCGATCCCCGCCACGCGCAGCGCGCCGGACGTCGCGCCGATCACCATGCAGAGCGGCGGCACGACCCAGTTCATCGACCGCGACATCCCGCAGAGCATCGTCGTGTTCGGGGCCTCCGGCCTCGACCTCAAGGACCCTGATTTCCGCCCGGCGCAGGTGATGAACTACGTGCTCGGCGGCGGCGGCTTTTCCTCGCGGCTGATGCACGAGGTCCGCTCCGTCCGCGGCCTCACCTATGGCATCTCCACGGGCCTCGCGAGCTATCGCTTCGCCGACATCCTGTCGGGCAGCGTCGCCAGCGACAACGCCAAGATCAAGGAATCGCTCGACGTCACCAAGGCCGAAGTCGAGAAGATGCGCACCACTGGCATCACCGATGACGAGCTGAAGGGCGCCAAGGCGTTCCTCACCGGCTCGTACGCGCTGCGCTTCGATTCCAATGCCAGTATCGCCGGCGCGCTGCTCTCCATCGCGCTCGACGGGTTCGACAAGGACTATATCAACCGCCGCAATCCCGAGATCGAAGCGGTGACCAAGGAACAGGCCAACGCTGCGGCACAGCGCCTGCTCGACCCCAAGTCGTTCTACTGGGTCATCCTCGGCAAGCCGGTGGGCCTGCAGTAACGCGCTATCTCCCCCCGTTCTTACGGGGGGAGTACGGCGAAGCCGGGAGGGGGGCATGTCAAACACGCCCCCTTCGGGGCACTTCCCCCGTAAGCACGGGGGAAGATAGGCGGCGCCTTCGCTTCCGTTTCCCCGCACCCGATAAAGCCGTAAACTCCGCGGCATGAGTCATCCCTATACCCAAGACCTCCGCCACTGCTTTCCGGCCCAGGCCGGGCCGCAGGCCCTCGGCCATGCCGCCTTCGAGGCGCAGCTTGCCGCGCTGAAGCCGCATCTCGCCAAGCTGCGTGACAGCGCGCGGGCGGGGGGGCAGCCGCTCTACGAGATCGTCAAGCGCCGCGACGACCTCGAGGCCGCGGCGCCCGTCGTCGCGCATCTCCTGAAGAACACGACCGACCTCTGCCTGCTCGGCGTCGGCGGTTCGGGCCTGGGGGCGCAGGCGGTGGCGCAGCTGAAGGGCTGGCGCACGCCGGGCGTGATGGACCGGGTGGGCGACATCCGTTTCCACGTCTTCGACAATCTCGACGGCGCCACCTTCGCCCATGCGCTGAAGACGCTGGACCTGCGCACCACGCGCTTCCTCGTCGTCTCCAAATCCGGCTCGACCGGCGAGACGATGATGCAGGCGCTGGCCGCGGTCGAGGCGTTGAAGGCGGGCGGTGGGGGCAAGTATCTCGCCCAGCATTTCGCGGTGCTGACCGAGCCGACCGAGAACAATCCCGCGCGCCAGTTCGCCGCCGAGATCGGCGCGCCGGTGCTGAACCATCCGCTGGATATCGGCGGGCGCTATTCGGTGCTGACGCTGGTCGGCCTGCTGCCCGCTTTGCTGCTCGGCCTTGACGCGGCGGCGATCCGCGACGGCGCGCTGGCCGTGTGGGACCGCGTGCTGAACGCCGACGACGCAGAGCCGGTCGCCGGCGCGGCGCTCAACATTGCCGCCGCCGATGCCGGCTTCGGCGAGCTCGTGCTGATGCCCTATGGCGACCGCTTCGACCGCTTCGGCGCGTGGTGGCGGCAATTGTGGGCGGAGAGCGTCGGCAAGCAGGGCAAGGGCCAGGCGGCCTCCACCGCGCTCGGCCCGGTCGATCAGCACAGCCAGCTCCAGCTCTATCTCGACGGCCCCAATGTCCGCGCCTTCACCGTGCTGTCGGCGGCGCAGGGCGGCGAGGGCTTCCGGCCCGATCCTGACCTCGCTGAGAAATTGGGCGTCGGCTATCTCGGCGGCCATGTCCTCGGCGACCTCGTCGCGGCGCAGACCCGCGCGACGGCGGAGACGCTGGCCCGTCGCGGCCGTCCGGTCCGCACCATGACGGTCGAGACCTTCGATGAACGCAGCCTCGGCGCGCTTTTCATGCATTTCATGCTGGAGACTATCCTCGCCGCGCGCCTGATGGACATCGACCCGCTCGACCAGCCCGCGGTCGAGGAAGGCAAGAAACTGGCGCGGGCGTATCTGGCGCAGGCGAAGGCGTGAGCAGCTACCGCTCTTCTTTCTCCCCCCGTGCTTACGGGGGGAGTACCCGCGGAGCGGGGGAGGGGGGCGCGTGGCGTGACATGCCCCCTCCGGTCCTTCGGACCACCTCCCCCGTAAGCACGGGGGAGGATAAGTGCCCATGACCATCCGCCGGCTTTCCGAAGGCACGATCAACCGCATCGCGGCGGGCGAGGTGATCGAGCGGCCGGCGGCGGTCGTGAAGGAGCTGGTCGAGAACGCGCTCGACGCGGGGGCGACGCGCATCGAGGTCGCGATCGCGGGCGGTGGCCTCGCGCTGATCCGCGTCAGCGACGACGGCAAGGGCATGTCGTCGGAGGAACTCAGCCTCGCGATCCTGCGCCATGCCACCTCGAAACTGCCGGTCGCTGCCGACGGGCAGGACGACCTCACTGAGATTTCGACATTGGGCTTTCGAGGCGAGGCATTGCCCTCGATCGGCGCGGTGTCACGACTGACGATCGACAGCCGCACGGCTGATGGCGCCGAAGCGTGGCGCATTGCCGTGGACGGCGGCGCGACAGGCGAACCCTCGCCGGTCGCCTTCCTGGGCGCCGGCGGGCACGGCACGCGGATGGAGACGCGCGATCTCTTTTTCGCGACGCCCGCGCGCCTCAAATTCATGAAATCGCCGCGCACGGAATCGCAGGCCGTCACCGATGTCGTGAAGCGCCTCGCCATGGCGGCGCCCAAAACGGCGTTTCTGCTGGAAGACGAAGGCCGCCGCATTCTCGACCTGCCCGCCGAGCGCAGCGGGGCCGATGGCTGGCTGTCGCGCATCGCGGCGATCCTGGGCCCGACCTTCCGGCCGAACGCGCTCAGCTTCGATATCCGCAAGACCGATGCCTGGGTGACGGGCTTTGCGGGCGTGCCGACCTTCAATCGCGGCAATGCGCAGCACCAGTTCCTGTTCGTGAACGGCCGCGCGGTGAAGGACCGTCTGCTCGCCGGCGCGGTGCGTGGCGCCTATGCCGATTTCCTCGCGCATGACCGCCACGCCGTCGCGGTGATCTTTGTCGAGACCGCGCCGGCAGATGTCGACGTCAACGTCCATCCCGCCAAGGCCGAGGTGCGCTTCCGCGACAGCCAGGGCGTCCGCGGGCTCATCGTCAACGCGCTGCGCCAGACGCTGGAGCGCGCTGGGCACCGCGCCGCGACGACCGTGTCGGCCTCGGTGGTCGATGCCTTCCGCGTGCCGGGACCGCCGCCGCAGCAGTCCTTTCCCGCCTTTTACGGCCCACTGCCGCCGCAAGGGGGGATGGCGGAAGAGGCGCGCGCCTATCAGGCGCCCGCGCCCTCGGCGGTGCTGGAGATGGTGCGCGATTTCGCGCCGGCCGCACGCGTCGCCGGCGAGACCGCGCCGGAACTCCGCCGCTATCCGCTCGGCGTCGCGCGGGGCCAGGTGCACAACACCTATGTCGTCGCGGAGACCGAGGACGGGCTCGTCATCGTCGACCAGCACGCGGCGCATGAGCGCCTCGTCTATGAAAAGATGAAGGTGGCGCTGGCCGCCGGCGGCGCGCCGCGCCAGATGCTGCTGACGCCGGAGATCGTGGAGCTCGATCCCGCCTCCGCCGAGCGGATTCTTCAGCATGCGGACGATCTGGCGCAGCTCGGCCTCGTGGTCGAGGATTTCGGCCACGGCGCGCTGGCGGTCCGCGAGACTCCCGCGCTGCTGGGCGACGCCGACGTGCAGGGCCTCATCCGTGATCTCGCCGACGAGATCGCGGAACACGGCCAGGCGTTCAGCCTCAAGGAAAAGCTCGACGAGATCTGCGGCACCATGGCCTGCCACGGCTCCGTCCGCGCCGGCCGCCGGCTCACCGCCGAGGAGATGAACGCTCTCCTCCGCGAGATGGAGGCGACGCCCCATTCCGGCCAATGCAATCACGGCCGCCCCACCTATGTGGAGCTGAAACTCCACGACATCGAGCGGCTGTTCGGCAGACGGTAAAAGACGAACATTGCTATCCGCCGCTCCGAAGCCCAGCGTGCCCGCTCACTTCGGAGAGTCTCATGTCGCGTTTCCTCGTTCTCACCGCCGGCGTTCTGGCGGCCGCTCTGTCGTTTGCCGCCCGCGCCGCCGATACCGCTCCAGTCAATGACGATGTCCCGGCGACCGCCGCCGAACTCGCGCCGCCGCTGACGCCCGCCGGCGCGCCCGAAACCATCAAGGAGATCGGCGCCGACGACAAAGGCCTGCAGTCCGCCGCCGGCGTTCAGCAGGTTGACGATTTCTCCGAACAGTCGATCCATCTGTTCGGCGTCGCCAGCGCCGATCCGGGGCCGATCGGACTCCACGTCTATGCCAGGTTCGCGCCCGGCGGCGCGGGCTATGCGGTATATCCGCTCGCCGACGCCGTCGCCTACGAGGTGGTCTCGGTGCAACAGGGCAAGATCGGGATCAAGCTCACCTATACCGATGTCGACGGCGCGACGGGCGACCAGGTCGAGCGCGAGCGCAAGATCATCGTCTCGTGGACCGAAAACGCCGATACCGGCGCCACCGCGGTGACCGTCACGCCCGCAAAGTAAGCAGCGTCACCCGCGCGATGCCGTAGTTGCGTTCGTCGATGGCCTCGAAGCCATCGACGGCGAGCGGCGGTTCGTCGCCCGCGGTTTCTGCCATCACCAACGCGTTCGGCGCCAGCCAGGCGCCGTCGTGCAGGCTTGTGAGCGCGCGTTCGGTGAGGTCCTTGCGGTAGGGCGCGTCGAGGAAAGCGAGGGTGAACGGGCCGCCCGCGCCGGCCTGCAGCGGGCCGAGCGAGGTGGCGTCGCGCTTCCAGATCTTGGTGACGCCGGTCAGCTTCAGCGCCTCGATATTCTCGCGCTGCAGGCCGCGGCTGTCGGCGTCGTCGTCGACGAAGAGGCACCATTTCGCGCCGCGCGAGATCGCCTCGCAGCCGAGCGCGCCCGTGCCTGCGAAGAGGTCGATGACGCGCGCGTCCTCCAGCGTGAAGCCGATGCCGAAATCGTTGTGGGCGAGGCGGTTGAAGATGCTCTCGCGCACCCGGTCGCCGGTGGGACGCACGCGGTCATCCGCCGGCGTCGCCAGCGCCTTGCCGCGCAGACGGCCGCCGACAATGCGCATCAGCGGCCCTTGCGCGGCGGCGGCTTAGGTTGCTCCCCCCGCCCCCGCTCGCCTTCGGCGAGCGGCCCCCTTCGCCCCTTCGGGGCACTTCCCCCGCGAGGCGGGGGAAGGTGGGGGGAGGACGGCCGCAGGCCGGAGGGGGGCGTGTCGCGGGGCGGCGCTTTACGTGCCCCCCGCTGCGCGCTGCGCGCGCGGTCTCCCCCCGCAGGCGGGGGGAGCAACGGCTTGGCGGGCTTCGGATGACGCGAGGCGTAGACCTCTTCGCGATTGGGATTGCGGGCGAGGCCGAGCTGTTCCTTCAGCACCTTGCCGGTGACCTCGGCGACTTCGCCGTCCTGGAGGTCGCCAAGCTGGAAGGGGCCGTAGGCGATGCGGATGAGGCGCGAGACCTTGAGGCCGAGATGCTCGAAGACCTTGCGGACCTCGCGGTTCTTGCCTTCGCGCAGCGCCACGGCGGCCCAGGCGTTCTGACCGTTGCTGCGCTCCAACACCGCCTCGATGGGGCCGTAGCGGACGCCGTCGGCGGTGATGCCGTTTTTGAGCTTGTCGAGTTCGGCCTGCGCGACACTGCCGAAGAAGCGCACGCGATAGCGGCGCAGCCAGCCGGTCTCCGGCAGTTCCAGCCGGCGGGCCAGCGCCCCGTCATTGGTCAGCAACAGCAGGCCTTCCGAGGTGAGATCGAGCCGGCCGATCGAGATGACCCGCGGCATGCCGGGCGGCAGGCTGTCGAACACGGTGAGGCGGCCCTTCTCGTCGCGATGCGAGGTCACGAGGCCCGGCGGCTTGTGATAGCGCCACAGCCGCGTCGGCTCGGCCACGCCGACCACCTTGCCGTCGACCTCGATGACCGCACCGGGCGGCACCTTGAAGGCGGGGGTGGTCAACGTCGTGCCGCCGACCTTGACCCGCCCTTCGGTGATCATCTTCTCCGCATCGCGCCGCGAGGCGACGCCCGCCCGCGCCAGGACCTTGGCGATGCGCTCGCCGTCAGCGGCTTTATCCGTGCTAGTCTCGTCCGTCATGACGCGCTTGTAGCAGAGGCGGGCTCCATGTTCATCGCCGTCTATCGCTGGATGGTCAAACCCGGCATGGAAGACCGCTTCGTCAAGGCGTGGCACCGGGGCACGCTCTCCATCACCCGGATCTACGGCTCGTTCGGCAGCCGCATGCACCGCAACGAGGACGGGTCGTTCATCGGCTATGCCCAATGGCCCAGCCGCGCGGCCTGGGAGGTCGCTGAGCGCAACCATTTCAAGCATGACGATGAGGAGGCGGCGCGGGATTTCCAGGAGTCGCTGGAGGAGCACGGGACGCTGTATCTGATGGAGGTGCTGGACGACCTGCTGCTCCATCGCGGAAAGGACTGGCCATGACCGACCCCCACGATCCCATGCATCTCGCCATGATCGCCGCCGAGGCCGCGGCGGCGCGGGGGGAGGTGCCGGTGGGGGCGGTGATCACCGGGCCCGATGGGGCGGTGCTGGCGCAGGCGGGGAACCGGACGCTGGAGCTGAAGGACCCGACCGCCCATGCCGAAATCCTCGTCATTCGCGAGGCGGCGCAGGTGCTGGGCAATGAGCGGCTGATCGGCTGCGATCTGCATGTCAGCCTCGAGCCCTGCGCGATGTGCGCGGGGGCGATCTCGTTCGCGCGCATCCGCAAGCTGCATTTCGCGGCGTCGGACCCCAAGATGGGCGGCGTGCTGCATGGCGGGAAGCTGTTCGAACAGCCGACCTGCCATCATCGGCCCGAGGTGCATCAGGGCCATCTCGCCCATGCCTCGGCCGAACTGCTCAGGTCCTTCTTCCGCGCCCGCCGCGGCTGACCGCGCCTTTCAGGTATTCGGCCGAGACATCCAGCATCTGCGCGCGCATCCACTGGCTGCCGGGGTCGCTGTCGGCGTTGCGGTGCCAGTAGAGCAGCGATTCCACATGCGGCGCCTCGAACGGCAGCTCCTTGATCACGAGGTCGAGCGCGCGGGCGAGGAGGGACGGCGCGGTCGCGATGAGATCGCTGGCCTTCACCACATCCATCGCCATCTGGAAGGTCGGCAGGCGCAGCACCATGTTCGCGCCGTGCCCGGCCCGGGCCATCGCCGCCTCGACCAGCGTGCGGCCGCGCCGCCGGCCGGAGGTCGCGATCTGGCGCATGCCGGCGAAGCGCTCGAAGGTCATCGGCTTCTTAGCCTGAGGATGGCCGCGCCGCATGACGCAGACATAGCGGTCGGCGAAGATCGGCGCGCTAAGGAGGTCCGACCGCGCGAGCTGGGGAATGTCGACCGCGAGGTCGAGCGTGCCGGCCGCGAGTTCGGAGGGAATCTCTGCCCGATCCACGAAATGACACTGGACGTGCACGTGCGGCGCGGCCTCTTCCAGTTGGCGCGCCAGCACGGGCAGCAGGGTCGCCGCCGAAGTGTCGCGCATCGCCATGTGGAAGACGCGGTCAGACGTGGCGGGGTCGAATGCCGTGCGCTGGTCGAGCCCGGTGCGCAGCCGCGCGAGGGCCTGGCGCACCGGCCCGACCAGCGATTGCGCGACCGGCGTCGGCATCATCGCGCCGCCGCGCCGCTCGAACAGCGGATCGGCGAAAATGGCGCGGAGGCGCGCAAGCGCGTTGCTGACCGCCGGCTGGGTGACGTTCAGGATGTCGGCGGCGCGGGTGAGATTGCGCTCGGTATGGATCGCCTCGAAGACGACGAAGAGGTTGAGATCGATGCTGGAGAGCTTCATGGCATGATCACCATCAGTGATAATGATCATTCATACAATAAACTTCCGAGATATTACGCTCGGCGCTATATCGCCTTCCGAACGCTACACGCACTATTTCGGGAGAGACGGCATGGATTTCGAGCATACGCCCAAGGTCAAGGACCTGATCGCGCGGGTGAAGGACTTCATGGACCGCTACGTCTACCCGGCGGAGAAGGTCTACGACGCCGAGATGGCCGCCGCGCGTGCCGCCGGCAATCCCTGGATCGTCGTGCAGGTGGTCGAGGAGCTGAAAGCGAAGGCCAAGGCCGCGGATCTCTGGAACCTGTTCCTGCCGGAGAGCCATCTCGGCGGCGGGCTCACCAATCTGGAATATGCGCCGCTCGCCGAGGAAATGGGCAAAGTCGGTTTCGCTTCCGAGGTCTTCAACTGCTCGGCGCCCGACACAGGCAATATGGAAGTGTTCGAGCGCTACGGTTCGGACTGGATGAAGGAGAAATACCTAAAGCCCCTGCTGAACGGCGACATCCGTTCGGCCTTCATCATGACCGAGCCGCTGGTCGCCTCGTCGGATGCCTCGAACATCGAGACCCGCATCGAGCGCAAGGGTGACAACTACGTCATCAACGGCCGCAAATGGTGGTCGTCGGGCGTCGGCGATCCTCGCTGCAAGGTGATGATCGTGATGGGCAAGACCGACCCGTCGGCCGACAAGTATCGCCAACAGTCTCAGATCGTCGTACCGACCGACGCGCCCGGCTTCTCGATCGAGCGCATGTTGCCGGTGTTCGGCTATGACGACGCGCCGCACGGCCATGGCGAAACGGTCTTCAAGGACGTCGTCGTGCCCGCCGAGAACATCATCCTCGGCGAAGGCCGCGGCTTCGAGATCGCGCAGGGCCGTCTCGGGCCGGGCCGCATCCATCACTGCATGCGCTCGATCGGCGCCGCCGAGCGCGCGCTGGAGAGCATGTGCAAGCGGCTGCTGTCGCGCGTCGCCTTCGGCAAGACGATCGCCGATCATTCGGTGTGGGAGCAGCGCGTCGCGGATGCGCGCATCAATATCGACATGACGCGCCTGTTGTGCCTGAAGGCCGCCGATCTCATGGACAAAGCCGGCAACAAGGTTGCCCGCACGGAGATCGCGATGATCAAGGTCGCCGCACCCCGGATGGCGCTGCAGGTGATCGACGACGCGATCCAGGCCTGGGGCGGCGGCGGCGTCACCAGCGATCCCGGCCTCGCCCGCGCCTATGCCGGCCAGCGCTCGCTGCGCATCGCCGACGGCCCGGACGAAGTCCACGCCCGCACCATCGCGCGCCTGGAATACGGCAAGCACGCGGTCGATCTGCACCGCAAGCAGGCGGCGGAGTAGGGTCTCGATCTGCACTGGAACTGGAGAAGCCCCGGTGTGAGCCGGGGCTTCCTATTTGGAGACGAAGCTAGGCCAACCAGGTCTATCATGCCCGCGAAGGCGGGCATCCACGGCGCACAAGGCTGGATGCCCGCCTTCGCGGGCATGACAAGTGAAGTCGCCGGAAGCTTAAAGCATCCCGCCGGGCTCGCGCGGCTTCTTCCGTTTTGGACGTTCCCACTGCACGCCGGGAAAGCCCTTCAGCGGGCCGAGCGGTTCGCCGCGATATTCCCAGTCGGCGCTTTCCGTGAGGTTCAGGTGATATCGCGGTTCGCGGCCGGTGCGGCTGGCGAAGAGCGCGCGCGGGATGTTGACCATCTTGGGCGCGCGCGGGCGCTCGTAGAAGACCGGCGTACCGCACGTCGTGCAGAAGCTGCGCGCCGTTCGGGTTTCAGCGTTCTCGTAGCGTGAGAGATTGTCTTCGCCTTCGGTGACGCGCAGGCGGCTGCGCCAGGTGCCGACATAGGTGGCGTAGGCGGCGCCGTGGGCGTGGCGAGTCGTGGCGCCGTGATCGTGCCAAGCCCACACCGCGGGAACATCGATCTCGAACCGCACCGCGCCGCAGACGCAGGCGCCTTCGGCCGTTGTGGGTTTGCGCGCGGTCTTGGTGGTGGCGGCCTTGCTCATACGGATGAGCGTAGCCGACGCCGCGTCAGGCGGCGACAGCCAGCCGTGGCTTGGGCAGGGTGACGGTCACGGTCGTGCCGCGGCCTTCCTGGGATTCGATGTTGAGATCACCGCCATGGAGCTGGACGAGCGAGCGCACCAGCGCGAGGCCGAGCCCGGTGCCGGCCTTGGCGAGATTGGCGTCCTGCTTGGCCTGCTCGAACGGCCGGCCGAGGCGGGGCAGGTCGTCGGCGGGGATGCCGACGCCGGTATCCGCGACGGTCAGCGTGATATGGTCGCCCTGTAGTTTCGTGACGGTCGTGATGCGCCCGCCGCGCGGCGTGAACTTGATGGCGTTGGAGAGCAGGTTCAGCAGGATCTGCTTCACCGCGCGTTTGTCGGCCTCGACCACCGCATGCGGCGCGAGATTGACCTCCAGCATCAGGCCCGACTGGTCGGCCTTGCCCTTCATCAGGCGCAGGCAGGATTCGACCGTCTCGGACGCGTCGAACGTCTCCATCGCCAGCTCGAACTTGCCGGCCTCGATCTTCGACATGTCCAGAATGTCGTTGATGAGATCGAGCAGCAGCGTGCCGGATTCGTGAATCAGCTCGGAATATTCCTGGTAGCGCGAGCCGAGCGGACCGAAGAGCTCAGACTTCAGCATGTCCGAGAAGCCGATGATCGCGTTCAGCGGCGTGCGCAGCTCGTGGCTCATCGTCGCGAGGAAGCGCGACTTGGTGCGGTTGGCGGATTCGGCCGTCTCGCGCGCCTTGTTGATCTCGGCCTCTGCGGCCTTGCGGGTCGTGACGTCGCGCGACACGGTGATGATCTCGTGCACGCGGCCGGTGACGGGATCGCCGACCGAGCGGCAGATCGTCTCGACCCACAGGACATTGCCGTCCTTGTGATGCATTCGCGTCGTGATGGTCTTCGCGGCGCCGGGCACCAGCAGCACGCGATGGGCGCGCAGCAGTTCGGGCCGGTCTTCGTCGTTGATGATCCCGAGGAAGGTGTTGCCGAGGACTTCCGAGGGGTCGTAGCCCAGCATGCGCGTGATCGCGGGCGAGCAGTAGAGAATGCCCATGCCGGGATCGAGGCGGCAGATGAGATCGTTCGCTTCTTCGGTGAGCACGCGGAATGCGTCCATCGCGCTGCGCAGCTGCTCTTCGGTTTCGACGCGGCCGGAAATGTCGGTGACGATGCCGACCACCGCGATCATCTCGCCGTTCTCGCCGGTTTCCACATCGCCGCTGATTTCCAGATGCCGCTCGGCGCCGTCCTCGCGGATGACGCGATAGCGCAGATAGAAGGGGCCGGGCGCGGCCATGACGCTGTCGAAGGCGGTCTTGAAGATTTCGCTGTCGTCGGGATGGGCGAGCTTGAACAGCGCGTCCTTCACCGGCGGCTTGCCGGGATCATAGCCGAGAATGCGATAAAGGCCGGGCGACCAGTTCGGCATGTCCTCCAGCGCGGACCAACGAAACGAGCCCATGCCCGCTTTGCGCTCGGACAACGCGACGCGCGCTTCCAACGCGGAAAGACGCGCGACCGCATCCTCCTTGGACAGCGCAGACATGTCTGCAAACTGCGAAAACAGCACCGGCTTCAGCCCCACCACCCACCGGATTCTCCGGCTTGTGCGGTTAAGGTAACCGAGAACGCTTAAGGGTCCTTTGTTCCGGGTCCGGAGAAACCGGGGGTATGTTTTCAGACTCCGTTAGGGCCTCGGCACTCCCTAACGGATCTTCACCATACGCGCCGCGTTTTCCGCCAGGAATTCGCAGGAATTCGACAGCCCTGCGTTTTCCGAGCTCGCATTGCCGTCGAGGCCGCGTTTGTAAACACCTTGTGAAATCGAGGCGAGGCGGAACACCGAGAAGGCGATATAGAACTCCCAGTCCGGAATGGGGAAGGAGCGCCCGGTGCGCGCGCAATAGGCGCGGACATAGGCTTCCTCGCTGGGAATCCCGCTGACCGCGAAGTCTGTATTCACCAGGCCCCCCTGGCGCGGATTGATCAGGCGATAGCCCATGCAGTTATAGCCGGCATCCGCGAGCGGGTGGCCGATCGTCGAGAGTTCCCAGTCCAGCACCGCCAGCACTTCGGGCCGGTCTGCCTTGATGATCATATTCTCCAGGCGATAGTCGCCATGTGCGATGGAGACGCTGTCATCCGGCGGGATGTGATCGGGCATCCATTTGATGAGCTCTTCCATCGCCGGGATCTCATCGGTCTGCGCGCCGCGATACTGGGTGATCCAGCGCGAGATCTGGCGGTCGAAGTAATTGCCGGGCCGGCCGAAATCGCCGAGGCCGACAGCGGCGAAATCCACCTTGTGCAGCTTCGCCATCGTTTCGTTCATGGCGTCGTAGATCGCCGTGCGCTCGGCGGGCGCGAGCTCGGGCAAGGTCGGGTCGCGGAAGATGCGGCCCGAGAGGAAGTCCATGACATAGAAATCGGTGCCGACGATCTCCTCGTCCTGGCACAGCACGCGCATCGTGGGCACCGGCACATCGGTCGCGCCCAGCGCCTTCATGATCTTGTATTCGCGGTCGACCTGGTGCGCGCTTTTCAGCAGCTTGCCCGGCGGCTTCTTGCGCATCACGTATTTGCGCCCGCCCGTCTCGATCAGATAGGTCGGGTTCGACTGCCCGCCGGAGAACTGGCGCACCTCGAAGCTGGCGCCGACCTCGATATGGTCCTTCAGATAGTCGCGCAGCTTGGCTTCATCGATCTTGTGCGCGGCGCGCACGGCGCCGGCATTCGCGTCCGACGCCAGGGCTCCCATCTCGGCCATCAGACCGCTCCCGCCTTCTGCGCGTAGAGCCAGCCGAGCTTCGCCATCGGCGCGACATTGGCGGCATTGGCGGCGGCGTGGGCGCTGGCGGCCGTTCCGTCACGGACACGTCCCGCGATGCCCTGGAGAATGCCGGCGATGCGGAAGAAGTTGTAGGCGAAGTAGAAGTCGATGTTGTCGATGCCGTGGCGGCCGGTGCGGTCGCAATACATCTTGATGTATTCGGCCTCGGTCGGGATGCCGAGCGCGGGCAGGTCGCCATTGGCGAGGCTCTGCGTGCCGCCGCCGGTGCCGCCGGGCGGCATGCGCCACTGCATCAGGTGATAGGTGAAGTCAGCGAGCGGGTCGCCGATGGTCGAGATTTCCCAGTCGAGCACCGCGATGCATTTCGGCTCGGTCGGGTGCAGGATCATGTTGTCGAGGCGGTAATCGCCATGGACGACGCAGGAACGCTCGCCGTCCGGAATGTTCTTGGGCAGCCATTCCATCAACTTATCCATCTCGGGGATCGAGCCGTCGATGGAGGCGGTGTACTGCTTGCCCCAGCGTGAAATCTGGCGCGCGAAATAGCTGCCCGGGCGGCCGAAATCCTCCAGCCCGATCTTCACGTAGTCGAGCTGGTGCAGCTGGGCGAGGGTGGCGTTCTGGGTGTCCCAAATCTTGCGCCGGTCCTCGACGCTGGAATTGGGCAGCAGCGGCTCCCACAGCACGCGGCCTTCGACGCAGTCCATGACGTAGAACATCGTCCCAAGGACGCTCTCGTCGGTGCAGAGCGCGAAGGGGCGCGGCACCGGGAAGCCGGTCGGGTAAAGCGCGGAGATGACGCGGAACTCGCGATCGACGGCATGGGCACTCGGCAGCAGCTTGCCCGGCGGCTTGCGGCGCAGGACGTATTTCTGGCCGGGCGTCACGAGCTGATAGGTCGGGTTCGACTGCCCGCCCTTGAACTGACGCACGGTCAGCGGACCCTTGTAGCCCTCGACATTGGCCTCCAGCCACTCAGCCAGCTTCGCCTCGTCGATGCGATGCTGCTCGGTCACGTCCTTCGTGCCGCTGAATTGTTCCTGCCGCGAGGGCGCCGCTTCGGTCATGGGAGTTCCTCAGGTCTTGAATGCCGCTTCGACCGGCGGCTTTGAATGCATTGACGGATTTACGATTAGCGGCGGCGGGGGCCGCGCGCTACCCTTTTGCATCCGAGGGAGGAACCCATGGCTTACGCGGACGTCATGGCGGCCATCGCCGCGAACGATGAAGAGGCCGCTCTGGCTGCCATCGCCGGCGTGGATGCCGCCGGGGAGGCGCATCCCGTCGATTCGCCGGTGCTGCAGGCGCTCTATCGCGGCATGGAGCGCGTGCCCGAGGCATTGCGGTTACGGGGTTACCAGTTCGACTTGTGCGAGGCGGCAGCAGCCGGAAATACGGCCGTTTTGGGACTGTTGATTGATTGGGATCGACCGGAAGATATGGAAAGCGCTCGCAGCCCGGATGGCTGGACGCCGCTGCACCTCGCGGCGTTCATGGGGCGATCGGAAGCCGCTAGCATCCTCCTGACTGGTCCGCGCCGTGAACTGCTGGATGCCTTGTCGAGGAACCCGATGCAGAACCAGCCACTTCACGCCGCGATTGCCGGTCGAAGCGATCCGGCGACCATTGCGATCCTGATCGAGGCTGGAGCGGACGTAAACACGGCTGCAGGCGGCGGCTACACACCGCTGCACCTGGCGGCGTCGCGGGGAAATGGCGCGCTGTGCGACACGCTGGTCGCCAAGGGCGCGGATGCCGCGGCGGTCTCCGCCGACGGCAAGACCGCCGCCGATGTGGCGCATGAGCGCGGGCATGCGTCGCTGAGTGAACGGTTGCGTCGACTCCTCAATCCCTAATCATCCTCCTCTAACCGTCATCCTCGGGCTGCCCTCGGACTTGATCCGAGGACCCATGCCTGAGGCGGTTCAGGCAAGAGCGCGTTCGCTTAGCCGTCTCTGGCATGGGTCCTCGGGTTCCGACGCCTGCGGCGGCCGCCCCGAGGATGACGAGCCAAGGAACTGCGCCTCACCGCCCCAGCCGCCATCGGCCCCAGTGAAACCTCCCGCCCGTTCGCCCGTTACATCTCCGACGCGCTGAATACTGCCTTGCAGCCGCGCCGAGCTTGGGGGAGGTGACGCGGCATGGTGGCGGAGCAGCTGCGCAAGGACAGTCTATCCAGCCCGACCCTGAGGGGCCGGCTGCGGGCGCTGTATTTCGGCGACAGCGAGACGGCGACGCGGTTCCGATACGGCCTTGTCGCGCTCGACCTGTTGACCCTCGCGCTCTTCCTGCTCGCCGCGCTGGTCGAGGACGCTTGGTGGATCGTCCCGCTCGATCTTGTCTTCGCGGCCTTGATCTCCACTGACGCGTCCGCGCGCCTTTACGCCACCGATCACCGGCTACGCCATGTCTTCAGCCTGTCGTTCCTGGCGGACGTGGTGGTGCTGGCCTCGCTCGTGCTGCCGGCCTTCCTCGACAATCTCGCCTTCCTGCGCGTGGCGCGCGCGCTGACCCTGCTGCGCTCGCGGCATGTGCGCGCCGACCTGCGCCGTCACTCCGCCTGGTTCCGCAATCATGAGGATGTCATTCACCGCACGCTGTCGCTTGCGGTCTTCATCTTCGTCGTGACCTCGGCGGTCTACGTCACCCAGCACCACAGCAATCCCGACATCGCGCATTATGTCGACGCGCTCTATTTCACCATCACGACGCTGACGACCACGGGCTTCGGCGACATCACGCTTCAGGGAATGAGCGGCAAGATTCTGGCCGTCGTTATCATGGTGGTGGGCGTGAGCCTGTTCCTGCATCTGCTGCAGGCGCTGTTCCGGCCCAACAAGGTCAAGTTCGAATGCCCCGATTGCGGCCTGCTGGTGCACGACGTCGACGCCGTCCACTGCAAGCATTGCGGCCGCGTTTTGCGAATTCGGGATGAGGGGTTCGCTTAGGTGTTCCGCTCGCGCCTGACCGCGCGCCAGCCGATGTCGGCGCGGGAGAAGCCTTGCGGCCAGTCGATCTTGCCGATGGCGGCATAGGCGCGGGCCTGGGCCTGGGTCACGCTGTTGCCCATGGCCGTCACGTTTAGCACGCGCCCGCCATTCGCCGTGAGCGCGCCCGCCGCGTTCCGCGCGGTGCCAGCCTGGAAGACCAGCGCGCCGCCGGCCTCCGCCGCGTCGATCCCGCCGATGACCGAGCCCTTCTGCACCGCGCCCGGATAGCCCTCGGTCGCCATGACGACGGTCAGCGCCGTCTCGTCTGACCAGCGCGCATCGACATGGGCGAGCTGCCCGTCGGCACAGGCGATGAGGATCGGCACGATGTCGCTTTTCAGGCGCGGCATCAGCACTTGGCATTCCGGATCGCCGAAGCGGGCATTGTATTCGATCAGCTTCGGCCCCTCGCGCGTCAGGATCAGCCCCGCATAGAGCACGCCCTTGAACGGCGCGCCGCGCGCCTTCATGGCGGCGAGGGTGGGGCGGATGATCTTACCCATCACGAGATCGACCATCATGGGCGGCACGATGTCGGCGGGGCTGTAGGCGCCCATCCCTCCGGTGTTGGGGCCTTCATCGCCGTCGCCGACCCGCTTGTGGTCCTGCGCCGTGCCGAAGAAGAGCGCAGTCTCGCCGTCGGCCAGCGCGAAGAAGCTGACCTCCTCGCCGGTCAGGAATTCCTCGACGACGATCGACTTGCCCGCGTCCCCGAACGCGCCGCCGAACATCAGGTCGATCTCGGCGACCGCGTCTTCCTGGGTCGGCGCGATGACCACGCCCTTGCCGAGCGCGAGCCCGTCCGCCTTGATCACGACCGGCACGGAATGCGTCTTGGCATAGGCCTTCGCCGCCGCCGCATCGGTGAAGCGGCGATAGCCGGCGGTCGGGATATCAAATTCCGCGCAGAGATCTTTGGTGAAGCCCTTGCTGGCCTCCAGCTGCGCCGCCGCCTGGGTCGGCCCGAACACCTTGAACCCACCCGCGTTCAGCGCATCGACCGCGCCATTGGCGAGCGGGTTGTCGGGGCCGACGACCACGAAGTCGATTTTCTCGTCCCGCGCCAGCGCGACGAGCGCGGCGTTATCCATCAGATCCACCGGCACGCAGCGCCCGAGCGTGGCCATGCCTGGGTTGCCGGGGGCGGAGATCAGCTCATCGCATAACGGCGAGGCCGCGATCGCCCACGCCAACGCATGCTCGCGCCCGCCGGAACCGATGAGAAGAATGCGCATGGCCGAACCAAACCCACACTGTTGTCGTGGGAGATGTTCCCGCGACGCTGCAAGACGCGCTCTTAGGCCACCCACTCTCAATTGTCATTCCCGCGCAGGCGGGAATCCATGCCGGAACGCCGCGCTTGAAGCATGGATGCCCGCCTGCGCGGGCATGACAAAAAGGGGGAAAAGCGAGGGATGGAGCGCTATCTATTCCCCATGTCCGATCTTCCCCTCGAGTCGCCCGGCGAGCCTGCGCCCAATACGTTTGAATTCTCGGTCAGCGAGCTCTCGCAGGCGCTGAAGCGGACCGTCGAGGATCGCTTCGGGTTCGTGCGCGTGCGGGGGGAGATTTCCGGGTTCCGGGGCGTGCATTCCTCGGGCCATGCCTATTTCGCGCTGAAGGATGAGGGCGCGAAGATCGATGCGGTCGTGTGGCGCGGCTCCTATTCCAAGCTGAAGGTGAAGCCGGAAGAGGGGATGGAGGTCATCGCCTCCGGCCGCCTCACCACCTATCCCAGCAAGTCGTCCTACCAGATCGTCATCGAGCGGCTGGAGCTGGCCGGCATCGGCGCGATCATGAAGATGATCGAGGAGCGGAAAGCCCGCCTCGCCGCCGAGGGCCTGTTCGACGCGGCGCGCAAGAAGCCGATCCCGCATCTGCCAGAGGTCATCGGCATCGTGACCTCGCCGACCGGCGCTGTGATCCGCGACATCCTGCACCGCCTCGCCGACCGTTTCCCCCGCCGGGTCCTGGTCTGGCCCGTGGCCGTGCAGGGCGAGACAGCGGCGGCGCAGGTCGCGGCGGCGATTCGCGGCTTCAACGCGCTCGAAAAGGGCGGGGCGATTCCACGGCCGGATATCCTGATCGTCGCGCGGGGCGGCGGCTCGGTCGAAGACCTGCTGCCGTTCTCGGACGAGGCGGTCGTGCGCGCCGCGGCGGAGAGCGCGATCCCGCTGATCTCGGCCGTCGGCCACGAGACCGATACGACGCTGATCGACTTCGCCTCTGATCGCCGCGCCCCGACGCCGACCGCCGCCGCCGAAATGGCCGTGCCGGTGCGCGCCGATCTCGTCGCCGAGACGCTGGGGCTGGAACGGCGCCTCATCCAGACCATGGCCCGCGCGCGCGAAGACCGCCGCCGCCGCATCGCCGATCTAGCGCGCGGTCTGCCGAAACCCGACCAGTTGCTGGCGTTGGCCCGCCAGCGCTTCGACGGCGCCAGCGGACGGCTGGGCGGGGCGCTGGGCATTTTCGTGGAACGCGCGCGCGGCCGGGTCACCGCCGCGTCGGGCCGCTTCCGCCCGGCGCTGCTGCAGGCGGAAACCACACGGCTGGCGGATCGCACGACCGAGGCCGGCCGCCGCCTCGGCCTCGCCGCCAAACGCCGCACGGACGATGCCGCCCGCGCCCTGTCGCAACAGGGCAAATTGCTGGAGGCCCTCAGCCATCGTGCGACGCTGGCCCGCGGCTTCGCGCTGGTACGGACGCCTGCCGGCGCGCTGAAGCGCAGCGCGGGCGATGTCGCGGCGGGCGAGGCGCTGGTGATCCAGTTCCACGACGGCGACCGCACCGCAACGGCGGACGGCGCCGGTTCCCCGCCGCCTACGCCGCCGGAAACCCCGCCCACTGCCGCCAAACTCAAGCGCGCAACCCGCGATGGCGGACCGGGCCAGGGCACGCTATTTTAGGGGCGGAAGGATACCGCCATGAACATCCAATCGCCCATCGACGGCAGCGCGCGCGAGGCGAAGCTGCGTTATCTGCCGGGCGACTACATGATCCTGTCGCCGGGCGCGTTCGTGCGCTGCGCGGTCACGGGCAAGCCGATCCCGATCGAGGAGCTCCGCTATTGGAGCGCCGAGGTGCAGGAGGCCTATGCGACTCCGGCCATCGCCTTCGCGCGCTATGAGCAGCTGAGGGCCGAGGGCAAGGTCTGATGGACCGGCGGCGGTTCCTGACGATCCTGCTGGGCGCTGGCGGCGCGCTCTTCCTGCCGCATCCCGCCGCGCGCGCCGCGGCACCGGTCTTCGAGGGCAAGTTCTCGCAAGGCGGCATGATCGTCGGGCGCACCGCGCCGGGCGCCAAGGTGACATTGGGCGGCCGCGCGATCCGTGTCAGCGACGATGGCATCTTCGTCTTCGGCTTTGGCCGCGACGACGGCGCGAGCATCGTGCTGGTCGTTCACGTCCCCGGCGAGGAACCGCAGCGCGAGACGCTGGCCATCGTCCAGCGCGAATACCAGATCCAGCGCATCGACGGCCTGCCGGAGGCGCAGGTGACGCCGCCCGACGATGCCGCCGCCCGCATCGCGCGCGACAACAAGCTGATCGGCGCGGCGCGCAGCTTCGACACGTACGAGACCTGGTTCGCCGACGGCATCGACTGGCCGGTCACCGGCCGCATCAGCGGCGTCTATGGCAGCCAGCGCATCCTAAACGGCGAACCGCGCCGCCCGCATTTCGGTGTCGACATCGCCAAGGGCGAGGGCGAGCCGATCCACGCGCCGCAAAAGGCGATCGTGCGCATGGCCGAGACGGACCTCTATTTCACCGGCGGCACCACGATCATCGATCATGGCGGCGGCATCTCGACCTCGTATCTCCACCAGAGCCGCCTCGACGTGAAGGTCGGCGACACCGTAGAGAAGGGCCAGGTCATCGGCCTGATCGGCAAGACCGGCCGCGCCACCGGACCGCATCTCTGCTGGCGCCTCAACTGGTTCGCCGAGCGCCTCGATCCCCAGCTCGCCGCGCCGCCGATGCCGGGCTGATCAGCCTCGCTCCAGCCAGCGGTCGTGGGCCCACAGCCACATGGACGGGTTGGCGCGCACCGCCTCTTCCATCCAGGCATTGATCGCCGTCAGGATCGCGCGGGTGTCGGCCGCTTTGTCGCCAGTTTTGGCGAGATCCATCTTCGGCAGGAAGGCGATGCGGAAGCGCGTGCCTTTCACCCGCTCGATCGTCACCGCCACGATCGACGCGCCGGTGCGCAGCGACAGGATCGCCGGACCGGTCGCGGTCATGGCGTCGCGGCCGAAGAAGGGAATGGCGAGGCCCTCGCGATGCTTCTGGTCGACCAGCAGCGCGACATATTTATTGGCCTTGAGAATGCGCAGCATGTCGCGCGCGCCGTCGCCGTTCTTCGAGATCTGCCGGGGATAGCCGCAGCGGTGGCGCTGCCACATGATCCAGGCATTGACGATGCGGTTGTTGGTCGGGCGGTAGAGCGAGGTGCCCTCGAGCCCGACGCGGTAGACGCTGAGCGCCAGCACCTCCCAGTTCGCGAAATGGCCGGAGACGAGGATGACGCCGCCGCCGGTCGCGGCGGCGTGCGCGTTCTCCAGGCCGATGACTTCGACGCGCTTGTTGGGAAAGGCGATGAAACGGCGGAGATGCGGATACTCCGCGAAGGTGCGGCCCAGATTGTCCCACATGCCGCGGATGATCGTGTTGATCCGCTCGGGCGTGAGTTCCGGCATCGCGCGAGCGATGTTGCGCCGGGCAAGACCGTCAGCGGGCGAGAGCGGCCCCAGCGTGCGTCCGAGGAAGCCGCCAAAGACGGAGGCCGCCTCGAGCCCGATCACGCGGAAGAGCCCCATCATCAGGAAGAAGGGGATGGCTTCCAGCAGCCAGAGCGGCCAGCGCAGGATGTTACGCATCGGGGTTCTCAGCCCGCGGTGTGGGCGTGCGCCAGCGCCGCGAGCAGCAGCGCGTCGAGCGCCCGTTCGTCCTCGAACCGCGCCTCGACGGGAAGCGTCAGCACGCCGCGCCGCATCCGCGGCGACAGGCGCACGAAATCCTTTTCGGTCGTTGCGAGATTGGCGCCCCGTGCCGTCGCCAGCGCGCGCATCCGCTCCATGTCGTCGTCGTCATAGGCGTGATGGTCGGGGAAGGCGAAGACCGCGACGATCTCCGCGCCCGCCTTTTCCAGCGTCTTGAAGAATTTCTCCGGCCGGCCGATGCCCGCGAAGGCGACGACGCGGCGGCCGTCGAAGGCGGCGGAGAGCGGCGCGCGCAGATTGGCGCGCAGCGTCTTGGGGTGGCCGGGATCGAACTTGCCGCGGCCCATCAGAATGACGGCGTCGGCGCGCATCAGCCCGTCGCGCGCGGTCTCGCGCATCGGTCCCGCGGGGAAGACGCGGCCATTGCCGAAGCCCGACTCGCTGTCGACCACGGCGATGGACAGATCCTTGGCGACCGAGGGATTCTGGAACCCGTCATCCATCACGATGATCCCGGCGCCCGCGGTAAGGCAGGCACGCGCGCCCGCGGCGCGGTCCTTGGCGATGATGGTGGGCGCATGGCGCGCAAGCAGCAGCGGCTCGTCGCCTACCTCGTTCGCGCGGTGGTCGGGCTCGACCACGACCGGGCCCTGCAGGCTGCCGCCATAACCGCGGCTGAGCGCGACCGGCGAGGCGCGCATCGCGCTCAGCCGTTCCAGGATCGCGATGGCGACCGGCGTCTTGCCCGCGCCGCCGAGGGTCAGATTGCCGACGCAGATCACCGGCACGGTCGGGCGCAGCTGCGGCGGGCGCTTCAGCCGCGCGCGCACGACCCAGCCATAGATCGCGGCGATGGGGCTCAGCAGCCGCGCCGTGAGGCCGGGCTTGCCGGGCGGGCGCGACCAGAATTCAGGCGGGCGCATGGAAACCCGCTTTCTTCAGGATCGGGCCGAGCGCCGCCTTGGCGGCGTCGAGTGCCCCGGCGCCGCGCTCGGCGATCGTCTTGGCGCGCTGGCCGGCGGCGCGGGGCAGCGCGGGATCGCTCAGCCACTGGCCGGCGAGTTCGGCCAGTTTCTCGCCGCTCTCGACCGCGAACGAAGCGCCGGCCTTGTCCATCTCGTCGTATTCGGCCGTGAAGTTGAAGACATGCGGCCCATGGATCGGCGCAACGCCGAGCCGCGCGGGCTCCAGCGGGTTTTGGCCGCCATGCGCAACCAGGCTGCCGCCGACAAACGCGAACGGGGCGGTGCGATAGAGGAGGCCGAGCTCGCCGATCGTATCCATCAGATAGACATGGGTTTCCGGTACGATGCGCACCTTAGCGCCTCTGCGGGAAACGGCCAGTCCTAGCCCGCGTAGCGTTTCCGCGATCTCCGGCCCCCGGTCGGGGTGGCGGGGGGCGAGAATGAGCAGCAAATCCGGCCGTTCGGCGCGCAGTTCGGCGAAGGCCCGGCCGATGATTTCCTCCTCCGCGCCGTGCGTGCTGGCCGCGGCGAAGACCGGGCGCGTGCCGATCATGTCGCGCAGCGTCGCCAGCGCATCGGGTGCGGCGGGCAGCGGCGCGGCGGCGGCCTTGAGATTGCCGGTCATCTCGACATGGCGAAGGCCGAGCGCCTGGAGCCGCGCGCCGATCTCGTCGGTCTGGGCGAGCGCGAGATCGAACGCGTCCAGCATCCGCCGCGCGAGGCCCGGCGCACGCTTCCATTGCGCGAAACTCTTGTCGCTGAGGCGGGCGTTTACGAGAGCGGCGGGGATGCGGGCCTTGCGGAGTTCCTCAAGGGTGTTCGGCCAGAACTCGGATTCGACCCACAGCGCGACATCGGGCCGCCAGTGGCGCAGGAAGCGCTGCACCGAGGCCGGCTGGTCGAGCGGCATGAACTGATGGAAGGCGCGCTTGGGCAGCCGCTCCGCCAGTAGTGCTGCGGACGTGACGGTGCCCGAGGTGAAGACCGCATGCGCCTCGGGATTGGCATCGAGGATCGCGCGCAGCAGCGGCAGCGCCGACATGGACTCGCCGACGCTCGCGGCGTGCAGCCAGATCAATTTGCCCTGCGGCCGCGCCAGCGTGGTGCGGCCGAAGCGCTCGCCGACGCGGGCGGGATCTTCCTTGCCCTGATCGGCGCGGCGCTTGAGATAGCCGCGCAGCCACGGCCCCGCCGCCGAGGCGAAGGTGCGATACAGCGTGTAGGAGAGGCCACCGCTCATGCCGCCGCCAAGACCTCGTCGGGAAGAATCTGATCGGGATCGAGCCCGCAGCGCCGGTCGGCTTCGCGCGTCACGGCGTTGAGCGAGTCTTCGATCTGCAGCCGCGCCGCATCCAGCGCCTCGCCCTTCGCGCCGGCGGGTACCGCGATGGGCTCGCCCCAGACGAAGACCCCGCGTGTGAAGGGCAGGGGCACGACGAAGCGATCCCAGCTCGACAGCAGGCGGCGGCGCTTCGTGCCATAGGCGCAGGCGATGACCGGCACGCCCGCAAGCCGCGCCACGGCCGCGACGCCGTCGCTCGCGCGCATGCGGGGCCCGCGCGGGCCGTCAGGGGTGATGCCGATATATTCGCCGGCCTTCACCTTGCGCAGCATCTCCATCAGCGCTGCGGTCGCGCCCTTGTCGCGTTCACGGCCCGGCTTCGCGGTGGAGCCGCGCACGGTCTTGAGGCCGAACCAGCCGATCGTGTCGGCGATCAGCCCGCCGTCGCGATGGCGCGAGATCAGCATGTTCATGCGGCGGTTGCCGGGCCAGCAATACGGCATCATCAGGATGCGACCGTGCCAGAAGGCGAGGATGAAGGGTTTGCCTTCGTCCCAATAGGGCTGGGGCGCCGCGGCATTCACCACCTCCCAGCGCGAGGTGACATGGACGAAGCGGATATAGCCGGCCATCAGGAAACAGGCGGTGGCCCGCACCGGCGCCGATTGTCCGATTCGCTTGAGCAGGCCCATCGCTCAGGCCTCCGTCGCGAACTGGGTGCGGAAGAGACGGGCATAGAGGCCGTCGGCGGCGAGCAGCGCGGCATGCGTGCCCTGCTCGGCAATGCGGCCTTCCTCGAACACCACGATCTTGTCGGCGGACTGGATGGTGGAGAGGCGATGCGCGACGACCAGCGTCGTGCGGCCCTGCATCAGCAGCGCGAGCGCCGCCTGCACGCGCGCTTCGTTCTCGGCATCGAGCGCGCTCGTCGCTTCGTCGAGCAGCAGGATCGGCGCGTCGCGCAGGATGGCGCGGGCGATGGCGATGCGCTGGCGCTGGCCGCCGGAGAGGCGCGTGCCCGCCTCGCCGGCGCGCGCATTGTAGCCTTCGGGCAGCGCCGCGATGAAGTCGTGCGCCTCGGCGGCTTTCGCGGCGGCTTCGATCTCGGCCTGCGTCGCGCCGGCGCGGCCACAGCCGATATTCGCAGCGATCGTGTCGTCGAACAGGAACGGGTCCTGCGTCACCAGCGCGGTGGCGGCGCGCAGCGAGGCGATGGTTGCCGCGTGGATCTCGCGCCCCCCCACGAAGATCTCTCCGCCGGTCGGCTCGTAAAAGCGCAGCAACAGATTGACGATCGTGCTCTTGCCCGCGCCGCTCGGCCCGACCAGCGCGACGGTCTCGCCGCGCTTCACCTCGAACGAGACATGGTTCAGCGCCGGCGTGCCCGCGACATAGGCGAAGGAGACATCGTCGAACCGGATCAGCGGATCGCCGCTCGCCGCCCCGAGATCGAGCGACTGCGCGGCCGGCGTGTCGGCGATGGTCGGCTTGGTGTCGATCGCGGCATAGATGCGGGTCAGCGCCGCTGAGCCCTGCGCGAAGACCGAGGTCAGCGACGAGAGCGAGCGGATCGGCTGGAACGCCATCAGCGCCGCGGCGATGAACGACATGAAGGCGTTAAGCGGCAACTCGCCCTGCACGCCGCGCCAGCCCGCATAGGCGATGACCGCAGCGATACCGACGCCGCCCAGTGCATCGGAGACCGGCACGGTCGCCGCGCTCGCACGCTCGCCGGCGATCAGCGAGGCGAGACGGCGCGAGACGCTCGCCTCGGCCCGCTCGGCGGCGCGGGCTTCGAGCCCGTAGGCCTTGATCACCCGTCGCCCAGTGACGGCCTCGCCGATCGCGGCGGAGAGCGCGCCGGTTTCCTTCATGCCGCTCTCGGCCGCGCGGTGCGACAGCGTGGCGATCAACTTCATCGCGAACCCGCCGAGCGGCAGGACGAGGAGCACGGCTAGGGCCAGCGTCCAGTCCTGCCAGAACATCAGGCCGATCAACAGGATGACGGTCGGGATGTCCTTGGCGACGCCGGAAATCCCGCGCGTGACCATGTCGCGCACCAGCGTCGCGTCATAGGTGAAGCGCGCGGCCTGGGCGGCGGAATGGTCGCGCTCCAGCACCGCGAGGTCGGCGGCGACGAGGCTGCGCGCCATGCGTCCCTGCAACGCCGCGACGACCCGTTGGCCAGTGCCGGCGAGAATGGCGGCGGCGGTATAGGCGGCGGCGGCCCCCACCAGCGCCACGGCGGCGACGATCAACGGCAGGGCGATCAGCCACTCCGTGCGCTTTTCCAGGAAGATGAGGCGGATCGCGGGATCGAGCAGATAGGCGAGCGATGCGGTGCCGCCCGCTGCCGCGATCATGCAGACAGCCGCGATCGCCAGCCCGCGCGCCTGCGGCGGCAGATAATCACGGGCGAGGCGCTTGATGGCCGGCCAGAGGCTGGGGCGTTCTGCGGGAACGGTCACGCCGGGTAGCTAGCCCCCCGGCCGATGGGAGGCAAGCAAACCTGCGTTACAGGATGTAACCTTTTGGCGCGCCGTCACTTTTTCGCGCGCTTGACCTTCGCTTCGCCGCCGGGGTCGAGCAGGCGGTGCAGGTGGACGATGAAATAGCGCATATGCGCGTTGTCGATCGTCTGGCGCGCCGCGGCCTGCCAGGCCTTGTGGGCGGACTCGTAGTCAGGGAAGAGGCCCTTCACGTCGACCTTGGAGAGGTCCTTGAACTCGACGCCGTCGAGCCCCGTCAGCTCGCCGCCAAGGACGAGATGAAGCAACTGCTTCTTCTTGGGTTTCGCGGCGGTCTTGGCGGCGGGCTTGGTCGCAGGGGGCATGGAATCGCTCAGCCTTGGGATGACCGCAGCTTTATCTGACCCACACGGGCGGACAAAGCGGGATAGAGACCGGGCGCCGCGCCGACGAGGCTCGGCTGGTTGGTGGTGGGGCCGTTATAGCGGAACGGGCTGCCGTCATGGCGGGTGACGAGTGCGCCCGCCTCGCGCGCGATGATCTCGCCGCCGGCAATGTCCCAGTCGCTCTTGGTCGACAACGCCATGGTCGCGTCGGCGGCGCCCGAGGCGACCGCGGCGAGGCGATAGGCGATGGAGCCGATCTTGAGGATCTCCATCGGCGGCCACGGCTCGGGCCAGGCGGGATGCTGCAGCATGTCGCGCGCCGCGACCATGCGGCACCCTTCGATGGCGCTCGCCGCGCTCGCGTGGATCGGCGCGCCATTCAGCGTCGCGCCGCCGCCGAGCGCCGCGGCATACATCTCGTTCCGCGAGGGATTGAACACCGCCCCCGCCACCGGCACGCCGTCCTCGACGACCGCGAGCGAAACAGTGAAGTCGTCCTTGTGCTTGATGAACGAGACCGTGCCGTCGAGCGGATCGACCACGAAAACGCGCGCCGCCGACAGGCGCGACGAGTCATCCGCCGTCTCTTCCGACACCCAGCCGTAATCGGGCCGCGCGCCGCTGAGGGTTTCGAGCAGCAGCGCGTTGGAGGCGTGGTCGGCCTCGGTCACCGGCGTGCCGCCCTTGTTCCAGACTTTCACCTCCGTGCCGAAATACTGCAGCAGCACGGCGCCCGCCGCGCGCGCGGCCGCGATCAGCAGATCGCGGTCGGCGAGGTCCTGATCACGCACCGGCAATCGTCATGCCTTCGATGCGCACCGTCGGCGCGTTGCTGCCATAGCGGAAGGTGAGGTCGTTCGCCGGCGTCAGGTTGAGGAACATGTCCTTGAGGTTGCTGGCGATGGTGATCTCGTTGACGGGATAGGCGAGCTCGCCGTTCTCGATCCAGAACCCGCTGGCGCCGCGGCTGTAATCGCCCGTGACGCCGTTGACGCCCATTCCGATCAGCTCGGTGACGTAGAAGCCCTGCTTGATGTCGGCGATCAGCTCGGCGGGCGTGAGCGTGCCGGCCTCCATGTAGAGATTGGTGACGGACGGCGAGGGCGGGCCGCCGGTGCCGCGCGCCGCGTGGCCGGTGGTCTGAAGCCCCAGCTGCTTGGCGCTGGAGGAATCCATCACCCAGGTCGTCAGCACGCCGTCATCGGCGAGCTTCCATTTCTTGTTCGCAACGCCTTCACCGTCGAACGGCTTGGAGCGGAAGCCGCGGATCAGGTGGGGATCGTCGATGATGTTGATGCCCTTGGCGAAGACCTGCTTGCCCATCGAATCCTTCAGGAACGACACGCCGCGGGCGATCGAGGCGCCGTTGATCGCGCCGGCGTAATGGCCGATGAGGCCCATCGAGATGCGCGGGTCGTAGACGATCGGCACCGCACAGGTTTGCGCCTTGCGCGGATTGAGGCGCTTGAGGGCGAGCCTGGCCGCTTCACGGCCGATCGCCGTGGGATCGCCGAGATCGCTCGCATGGCGGGCCGATTGGAAATCGTAGTCGCGCTCCATGCCGGTGCCTTCGCCGGCGAGGACGCTGACCGAGACCGAATGCGTCGTGCCGCCATAGGTGCCGGCGAAGCCTTCCGAGGTCGCGAGCGCGACAGCCGAGCGGCCCCAATTGGCGCTGGCGCCTTCCGAGTTGGTGACGCCGGGGACTTCCAACGCGGCGGCCTCGGCGGCGGCGGCGAGTTCCTTCAGCCGCGCCGCGCCGGGATCGACGGGGTCTTCCAGATCGAGCGAAGGAAAGGTGGTCGCGAGGCGGCTGCGCTCGACGAGGCCGCAATAGGGATCTTCCGGCGCGGTCTTCGCCATGCCGACGACGCGCTCGGCCAGCGCCTTCAGCGAAGGCGCGCGCAGGTCGGTGGTGGACGAGACCGCCTGGCGCTTGCCGATGAAGACACGCAGGCCGACATCGAGCGACTCGGAGCGCTCCACGTCTTCCAGTTTCGCCATCCGGTAGGAGACGCCGAGCGAGGCGCTTTCCACATAGATGGCGTCGGCGGCGTCGGCCCCCAGGGCTTTGGCGGCGGCGATGAGGTCGTTCAGGCGTTCAAGCGGTGCTGTTGTCATGTGCTGAGACTTGGGGTGGCGGTAAGCGGAATGAAAGCGCCGATCAAAGCGACGGCGATGGCGGCATAGGCAAGGGTCGCGCCGACCTGGCGTCCTGGCGAGGGCCGGTCAGGGCGGCGCGGCGCGACGGCCAGCAAGGCAAGGCCGGCCAGCAGCAGGGCGCCGGCGAGCAGCCGCACCGGCGCGGCAACGCTGAGCATCATGGCGACGGCCAGCGCGGCGAGGCCGAGCGGCGCGAGCAGGCCCTCGCGCCCCGCCGGGGCGGCGACGCGGCTGCGCGAATCGCGCATCAGCCCCACCGCCGCCAGCAGTCCGGCGGCGCCGGCATAGAAGGCGAAGATCTGTGTGTCGGCGGGGTTCGGAAAATTCATCGCTCAAACGGCCAGTGCGTAATAGAGGCAGGCGACCGCCCCGGTGATCAGCGCCGCCCAGGTCAGCACCATGCCGAGCGCTCGTCCGACCGAGAGATTGGAACTCGTGTTGAGGCCGATCCCGTGGAGGATGCGGCCGAAGGTCAGCGCAAGGCCGATGGCGTGGAGCAGCAGGCTGGAGGCCTTCAGCCCGGCCAGCGCCAGCATCAGGACGAGCACGATCGGGATGTATTCGGCGGCATTGCCGTGCGCCCGCTGCGCCCGCAGCAGCGCGGGATTGCCGCCATCGCCGATCGACACCTTGTGGCTGCGCCGCGCCCGCGTCACCCAGAGCGAAAGCAGCAGCAGGATGAGCGCATTGATCCCGGCATAGAGCGCAACAATCTGCATCTGCGTGGTCAGCATGCCCGAATCCCTTGCGGCGGCGTCGCCGTCTTAGCCTATCCTATAGCATCGTGTGGCCTACCTGTTTCACACCCCTTCGTCATGGCCGGGCTTGACCCGGCCATCCATCTGACAGCCGCCCGGTCCCATGGATGGCCGCCTCAAGGGCGGCCATGACGAGGTAGGGAAACTGAAATCAAGGACAGCAGTCGAACGTCACGCCGCCACGCGATAGACCGCCGTGCGGCGAACCTCGTTGTCTTCCAGCTCGCGGGTCGTCGGCACTTCATAGGTCGCGAGCCGGGTCATGCCGGTTTTCGGCAGATACGACCGGCCGGGATCGCCGACCAGCACCGTCGCGCCGCGGCCGGCGAGCCGCCGTGCCCAGGCCTCGACCTGGCCGGCCAGCGGCTGCTCGTAGAAGAGGTCGCCGATCAGCACGATATCCCAGCCATCATCCCGCCCCACGAGATCGTCGGCGGTCGCCGTGACGGCGCCGAATGCGGCGGCGTTCAGCTCGATCGCGACGACGGCGTAAGGATCGACATCGCTTGCGGTGACCGTCGCGGCGCCCGAGAGGGCGGCGGCGATGGCGCAAAGGCCCGAGCCGCTGCCGGCGTCGAGCACGCGCTTGCCTTGGACGATGTCGGGATGATCGAGCAGGTAGCGGGCGACCGCCTGTCCGCCGGCCCATGCGAAGGCCCAGTAGGGCGGGGGAATCCCCCGCTCCAGCAGCGTGTCTTCGGTCATCCGCCAGATCGGATACAGCTCGCTCGCCAGCCTGAGACGGATCTCAGGCGTATGCGGCGGTGCGGCCCATGCGGTGTTGGCCTCGATAAAGGCCCGGGTGTCCAGCGGACCGGGGATCAACCCGGCTGCAGCGAATCGCCGCCGGGCTGCACGCCCTTCTGCTGAATGCCGCGCATCGTGTCCTGCGCGCCCTTTTCGGCGGCGTTCCACTCGCTCTTCGTCTTGCAGACCTTGGTCCGGCGCACGCGGCTGCCGGTGTCCTGGATCTTCTTGCAGACGACCGTGTCTTCTTCCTCAGCGGCCGCTGCGGTGGCGGCAGGCTGCGGCGCGGCGGCTTCTTCGGCCAGGGCGATGGGCGACCAGGCGAGCGCCAGGGCGAAACCAGCAATGGAAAGCTTCAACACGGACATTTAAGACCCCGAAAAGTGACGGCTAAGTCATTCTTATAGAATAGTGCCCGAATTTTGACGAGACAGTGGCCGATCACTTTTTCGGCTATGCAGCAATCTGGTCTGTCGGGGCGCCTTCGATCACGGCATTGCGCCGCCGCTGGCCGCGCCCGCCTTCGGCCCCGCCGGCCCCCGCAGGCCGCGACGTCGCCTGGCGGATGACCTCGCGATAACCCTGCCGGATCTCCATGCGCGTCGCCGTGCCATTGGCCTTCAGGATGCGGTGCATTTCCGGCAGGCGGTAGCAGGGCACCCAGAAGAGCAGGTGATGCTCGACGTGATAGTTGACCCAATACGGCGCGAGGATTGCCCGCATGAACGGATTGGCGAGCGTGGTGCGGGCGTTGCGGAACGGGTCGTCATTGTCGGGCACGACGGCGTGCTCGGCGATGTTGCGCACGCGGGTGATGAACTGGAACCAGGTCAGCAGCGGCGCCAGCCACAGCACGGGATAGAGCCACCAGAAGCCGCTCGCGATACAGGCGGCAAGGATGACGCCGTTGGTGATCGCCCAGCCCGTCAGCGTACGCCATTGCTTGCGCTTGATCGCGCCACGGATGGCCGCCTTGCGCTGCTGGAAGCCGGTCTGTCCCGTGAGGTCGCGGATCACCTTGCGGCGGAAGCTGTCGCGGGTGATCGGGAAATGCGCGGACAGTTCGATGTCGGGATCGTCGGGCTGCTGCGTCCGGCGGTGGTGCTGCAGATGGTATTTACGATAGGCGATCAGCTCCGACCCGACGGGATAGCCGCAGAGCCACTGTCCCAGGAACTCGTTCAGTCCCTTGTTCTTTGCCAGCACGCCATGCGCCGCGTCGTGCATCAGGATGGCGATGCCGAGCTGGCGCGAGCCGATGAGCACCAGGCTGAGCGGGGCCAGCCACCACTGCCAGGCCGTCAGCGCCATCGCACCGGCGATCACCGCCCAGGCATGGGCGACCCACAGGACACCGAGCAGGTCGGAGGGATGGCGGACACGCTCCAGCTCCTCAGGGGTGAGGATGTCGCTCGCCTTGACGCGGTGATAGACGCTCATGACGGCATTTTACGCCAAAAAGCCTGCAATCAAAAGCTGAACTGATCCATCACCCCACGCTCCAGCATCGCCCCGAAGGCGAGCGACAGGAACAGGATGAGGCCGGCGTCGCGGTTGGAGCGAAAGACCGTCAGGCAGGACTGGGGATTGTCGAGCTTCACCCGCACGATCTGGCCGATGAACTGGAAGGCGAGCAGGGCGAGGCCGAGATAGGCGACGTGATGCGCCCTGACCTGCAGGCAGGCGATCACCCAGCAGGCGATGGCGCCCGCATAGAGCATGAACAGCGCCGGCTTGCTCGCGCCGCCCAGCAGCAGCGCGGTCGACTTCACCCCGACCACCGCATCGTCTTCCTTGTCCTGATGCGCGTAGATCGTGTCGTAGCCGATCGTCCACAGCACGCAGCCGCAGAACAGCAGATAGGGCGCCATGCTGAGCTCGCCCTTCAAGACGGCCCAGCCCATCAGCGCGCCCCAGTTGAAGGCGATGCCCAGCACGAGCTGCGGCCAATGCGTGATCCGCTTCATGAAGGGATAGATCGCGACCGGCACCAGCGAGGCGAGGCCGAGCAGGATCGAGAAACGGTTGAACTGCAGCAGGACGGCGAGGCCGATCAGCCCGAGCACGACGAGAAAGACGATCGCCGCGCGGACGCTGATCGCGCCCGAAGGCAAGGGCCGTCCGCGCGTGCGGGCGACCTTGGCGTCGATGTCGCGGTCGGCGATGTCATTCCAGACGCAGCCCGCGCCGCGCATGGCGATCGCGCCGATGGCGAACAGCGCGCCGTACCAAAGGACGATCCGCCAATTATAGGTCTCGCCGACCGACCCCAGCGCGAGCCCGAACGCGCACGGCCAAAACAACAGCCAGAACCCGATCGGCCGGTCGAACCGCATGAGCCGGAGATAAGGCTGCACGGACCGCGGCGTGCGCTCCACCCAGCTCAGGCGTTTGGCGTCGGCGGGTTTGTTGTTGGTGGCCACACTGCGTCCTCTGGGCCGGCCTCTGCGCCTGCCATGTGGCGCTGTCGTGGCGCCCCGTCGGTTTAGGATTTACCGTGTGCCTGTGCTGGCGACTACTGCCAAGGCGTCGAAGGCGCGGCATGACCGCCGCCTCCGACGGAAAGATGAGATCATGACCGACGAAACACCCGATGACACCGACCTCGCCGAGCCCGGCGGCAAGGTGCGCCTGTTCATCGAGGACGGGCTCGCCGCGGGCGATGCGGTGACGCTGACCGAGGGGCAGGCGCATTATCTGCGCCATGTCATGCGCGCCAAATCGGGCGAGGCGGTGCGGCTGTTCAATGGGCGCGACGGCGAGTGGCGGGCGGCGCTGGCGCTGGCGGGGAAGCGCGGCGCGGCGGCGGTGCCGGAGCGGCAGACGCGCGACCAGACGGTCGCCTCGGATCTCTGGCTCTGCTTCGCGCCGGTGAAGAAGGCGCCGGCGGAGTTCATCGCGCAGAAGGCGACGGAACTCGGTGTCTCCGCGCTGCGCCCGATCATCACCCGCCGGACCATCGTGTCGCGCGTCAATGTCGAGCGGATGCGCGCCAATGCGATCGAGGCGGCGGAACAGTCCGATCGGCTCGACGTGCCGGACTGTCACGATCCCGCGTCGCTGCCCTGGCTGCTGACCGCCTGGCCTTCGCACCGTGCGCTGCTGTTCTGCGACGAGGCCGGTGCGCCGCCGATCCTGGACGCGCTGAAGGCCGCGCCGATGGGCCCGTGGGGCATTCTGATCGGCCCCGAGGGCGGCTTCGACGCCGAGGAGCGTGCGGCCATTCGCGCGCTGCCCCAATGTGTACCCGCGACGCTGGGGTCGCGTATCCTCCGTGCCGACACGGCCGGTCTCGCGGCGCTGGCGATCTGGCAGGCGGCGCTCGGCTCATAAAAACAAGATCAAAAGGAAACACCATGGAAGACCAGATCATCGCGCTGTGGCCGGAGGGGCCGCCCTCGGTCATCGCGGGCGTCGCGGCGGAATCCTTCTTCACGCCGCCGCCACGTCTGCCCGCGGGCCAGATGCTGCGGAATATTTCCGAGCCGACGCTGACGGTCGTTCGCCCGCATCCCGCCAAGGTGAACGGACGCGGCGTCGTCATCTGCCCGGGCGGCGGCTGGCGCATTCTGGCCTGGCAGCATGAGGGGCTGGATGTCGCGGAGTGGTTCGCGGCGCGCGGCTTCACGGCGTTCCTGCTGAAATACCGCGTCATGGGCACGCCGTCCGAACCGGAAAAGTTCGAGGCGCTGATGACCGCGATGGGCGACAGTCTGGCCGCGGCCCTCCCCGCCGCCCAGGCGCCGCGCGCGATGGCCGAGATCACCAAGGACGAACCGAATTACGTGCAGGCCCGCGACATCGCCGCCGAGGACGGGCGGCGGGCGATCGAGATCGTGCGGTCGCGCGCGGCGGAATGGGACGTCGACCCGGGCCAAGTCGGCATGATCGGCTTCTCCGCCGGCGCGTTCCTCACCATGGACGTCGCGATTGATCCGCGCGCCGCGCCGCTCGCCTTCGTCGCCGCGATCTATGGCGGTGAGACTCGGGGCAGGGCGGTGCCGGCTGACGCGCCGCCGCTCTTCGCGACCATCGCGCAGGACGACCGGCTGCTGTTCCGCGTTGTGGAAGGTCTCTACGCCGACTGGTCGAATGCCGACCGGCCCTCGGCACTGCATGTCTTCTCGCGCGGCGCGCATGGCTTCGGCATGGTCCGGCAGGGCGCGCCCAGCGATCGCTGGCTCGACCTGCTGGACGACTGGCTGAACGATCTCAAGCGCTAAAACACATAACGAAAAAACGGAGGACACTGTGGACGAGCAGGAGATCGAGCTTTGGCCTGAGGGCCCGCCGACCGTGATCGAAGGCGTGCCGCCCGAGTCCGATTTCAAGGGGCCGTCCGGCCCGTCGATCGGCACGGCGATGAAGCGCAACATTTCACGGCCGACGCTCACCGTCTTCCGCCCCGACCCCGCCAGGCACAATGGCCGCAGCGTCATCATCTCACCTGGTGGCGGGTTGCTGATCGTCGCCTGGCAACACGAAGGCGTGGACGTCGCGCGCTGGTTCGCCGCACGCGGCTTCACGGCCTTCGTGCTCAAATACCGCACGCGCGCCACGCCCGCCGATGCCGAGGGCTTCGCCGCCGCGCTGGCGGGCCTCCGCGCCAATCGCGGCGCGGTCATCCCGACCGCCCAGACGCCGCGGTCGACCGCTGAGATCATACGCAACGACCCGAATTATCAGCACGTCCGCGATGCCGTCGCCGACGATGGCCGCCGCGCGATCGAACTCGTGCGGGCGCGCGCGAAGGAGTGGGACATCGACCCCGCGGAAGTCGGCATGATCGGCTTTTCCGCCGGCGCGTTCCTGACCATGGATGTTGCCACCGATCCGCGCGCCGCGCCGCTCGCCTTCGCCGCCGCGATCTATGGCGGCGAGACCCGGGGCAAGCCCGTTGCCGCCGACGCCCCGCCGCTCTTCGCCGTGGTCGCGCAGGACGACCGGAACCTTATCCGTATCCTGGAAGGTCTGCATGCCGACTGGTCGATGGCCGACCGGCCCTCGGCACTGCACGTCTTCTCGCGCGGCGGCCACGGTTTCGGCATGATCCGGCAAGGCGCCCCGAGCGACCGCTGGATCGACCTGCTCGGGGATTGGCTGGATGATCTCAAGCGCTAGGGTGGTGCGCTACTCGCCGCAGAACTCCGCGACCGTCGGCGCTTCCTCGCCGAACGTGCCGACCTCTTTGCCCGCGGGATCGACCAGGTAATACCAGTCATAGCTGCCGCCCTGCACGAAGTAGCGGTGCTGCGACAAGGCGAGATGGTCGAGATAGGGATTGTCCGAACAGGTGATCACCCAGAACCCGTTGCCGGCCGCAAAGAAGGCGTCGGCGCCGGTTTTCAGATCGACCTGGCGAACCGCGTTGGAGGTCGCCCAGGCCCGTGTCTCGTAATAGAGGCGCGTGCTCTTGCTATCGAACTGCTTGTTCAGGAAGTCGCAGACGATCTTTTCCATGTCCTCATTGGCATCGGTCGTGGACAGCAGTTTCGCGCCGCTGCCGTCCGCCGCGGCGAGCCACAACTCGCTCTGCCGCATCTCGCCGCCGTCGGTCGCGCAGGCCTCCAGGTTCCGCGTGAACCTGCCCGTACGCGTGAAGGCGACCGACGCGCCGTCAGGCGACAGGACCGGCTCGCTGTCCTTGCCCTTGTCGGTCAGTTGCCGGCGCGTGCCGTTCGCGTCGATCACGATGATGTTGCCTTTTTCGACGGTGACGCCGACGGCCGCCGCTGCGGGGGCGGCGAGGGCCAGGCCAAGAATGGCGGAAATCAGGGCTTTCATGCGCTGACGATACCTCGCTAAAGGCGGCGGCAGAAGCACGAAAGGACACGCAAAACCCCTTGCGCTTGCCCGGCGGCTTCTCCACATCGTCTGAACGCGGAACGGGCCGTTCAGTGTTCGTGCGCGGCTGGGCGTTTGGGGGAGAGTGCATGTCGGTTCCGCAGCAAGGCGGTGGCCTGATCGAGAGCCGCGACGAACTCGCGGCCATGCTCGAATCCGGCTCCAAGCCGAAAGCCGCCTGGCGCATCGGCACCGAGCACGAGAAGTTCGGCTTCTATTCCGACACGCTGGCCTCGCCCGGCTATGACGGGCCGAAGGGCATCAGGGCGCTGCTCGAGGGCATGCAGCGCTTCGGCTGGCAGCCGGTCCGCGAGGGTGAGACCCTGATCGGCCTGTCCCACGACAAGGGCGCCATCAGCCTGGAGCCCGGCGGGCAGTTCGAGCTCTCCGGCGCGCCGCTGAAGACCATCCACGAGACCTGCGCCGAGGTGAACCTCCATCTCGACCAGGTCCGCGAAGTCGCGACCGAACTCGGCATTGAATTCCTCGGCCTCGGCTTTCATCCGCTCGCCACCCGCGAGCAGACGCCGATCATGCCCAAGGGCCGCTACAACATCATGCGCGCCTACATGCCCAAGGTCGGCGGCTACGGGCTCGACATGATGCTGCGCACCTGCACGGTGCAGGTGAATCTCGACTTCGCCGACGAGGCCGACATGGCCAAGAAGCTGCGCGTCGGTTTCGCGCTGCAGCCCGTCGCGACCGCGATGTTCGCCAACTCGCCGTTCCGCGAGGGCCGCGCCAACGGCTTCCTGTCGTATCGCTCGCAGATCTGGACCGACACCGACAACGCCCGCTCGGGCATGTTGCCCTTCGTCTTCGAGGACGGCTTCGGCTTCGAGCGTTACGTCGATTACGCGCTCGATGTACCCATGTATTTCGTCTATCGCGACGGCAAATATATCGACGCAAGCGGCCAGTCGTTCCGCGACTTCCTCGACGGCAAGCTGCCCGCGCTGCCCGGCGAGAAGCCGACCCTGTCGGACTGGGCCGATCACCTCACCACGATCTTCCCGGAAGTGCGGCTCAAGAAATATATCGAGATGCGCGGCGCCGATGGCGGGCCGTGGAAGAGCCTCTGCGCGCTGCCCGCTTTGTGGGTCGGCATCCTCTACGACCAGAGCGCGCTCGATGCCGCCTGGGATCTCGTCAAGGACTGGACGCAGGAAGAACGCGTCGCGCTGCGCATGGCGGTGCCGGTGCTCGGCCTCAATACGCCGTTCCGTGGGCGGACGCTGAAGCACTACGCCCATCACATGCTGGAGATCGCGTCGGCCGGCCTCAAGTCACGTGCCGCACTCGACGGCATGGGCGCCTCGGAAGACGGCTTCCTCCAGACCCTGCGCCGCATCGTCGACAGCAACGAAACCCGCGCCGAGGAAATGCTCCGCAAATTCCGCGGCGAATGGGCCGGCGACGTCCGCAAGGTCTTCGCGGAATACGCGTACTAGGGATACTGCCCGACCTCGACGATCACCCGGCCGCCACGGGGCGCCGGCGGGAAGTCGTTCTCAGTCATGTGTGAATAGTCCGCGAGGTCGCCGGTGATGGCGTCGCCCTCCAGCCGTCCGACCATTTCGATATGGCCGTCCTTGGCCCCTGCGATGGCCGCACGCAGGCCGGGCAGAGCGGAATGGCCGGCGAGCAGCAACGCCTCGCCGCCGTCGTCCATGTCCATCAGGATGCCGCCGCCATGGTAGTTGTTGCTGCCGCGGCCGAGACCCTCATGCGGCCAGAGCACAAGCTCGCCTTTCACCTTGCCGGCGATACGGCGGTACTCGCCCCGCACTGACTGGTCCGCGGCGGTCGCCAGCGGCAGCGCGGCCATCGCGCGGTGTTCGTTCCAGAACATGATGCCGATGGGCGCGAAGACGATGACGTGGATCATCACCATCAGCATCAGGATCGGCTTCCACGCGATCTCCCAGCCCGCACGCGCCGCCGACACGGTGTTGTTGCGCACCGTGTCGAACTGGCGGCGGCCGCGCCGCAGGACATACCAGGCGACGAGGCGGCTGAGCGCGAGTGCGCCGGCGACGCCCAGCATCGCCCAGCCGAACAGGCGATTGTAGAACAGCGAACAGCCCTGGCCCTCCGTCGCCCAGATCATCAGCAGCGGCAGCCACAGCACCGGCAACAGCAGCAGGATGTAGGAGGGGTGGCTCGTCAGATATTCATAGCTCACCGTCCAGCGCCGGTTCGCGACGACGAGACCGACATCGCCCATCGGCAGCGTCGTCACCGGCGTCCACGAGCCTTGCACGAGCCGCGGCCAGAAGACGTTGCGCACGAAGAAGAAGAGAAAGAACAGCCCGACGCCGAGCGCGCCCCAGAAGGTTGAATCGAGCTCGCCCTCGCCGGGACAGCCCCAGCCGCCGCGCGCGTCGATCGCCTTGGCGATGAAGGCGCCGAGGCAGAAGACAATGATGAGCTCGACGATCATCATCTGGATGAGCTGGGGAATGCGCGACCCGATCCGGTCGAACGCCAGCACCCCGCGCCAGATCCACCCCAGCATGTCGCCCCCCGAACGCTCCGGCGCGAGAGTGCCGCAGCGCCCGGCCTGCTACCAAGCGGTCACGCGGTCGCAGGCGGCATCGCTGGGCGCGCCGAAGGCATAACGCCCGTTGCAGGCGAAAACCGCCGGCGGCACGTGCGACGCCTCGAACGCGTCATAGCCTTCCTTGAGGTTCATCCAGAACGCCAAAGCATCATGACCGGCGGCGCGGGCCATCGCTTCGTCGGTCATACGAAACGGGAAGATGTGCACGGGCACGCTACGCTGGCCATGCGACAGCGCGCCGGACACCAGCGCGTAGATTTCGGTGATGCCGTAATCGGTCATCGCATAGCAGCCGATCGACATGCAGTTGCCGTGCACCATCAGCGCCGAGCCGGTCCGCTTCAGACTGCGGTCGAGCGCGTTGGGGTAACCGAGGTTGAAGGCGAGGTGATAGGCGCTGTTCGGATTCAACTGTCTGGCGCTGACCTCGTAGAAGCCCTCGGGCGACTGGTGGTCGCCCTCGCGCTGCTTCGGCCCCAGCGCGCCGGAGAAATAGCAGATCGGGAAGGTATCGAACTTCTCGTAAGCCGCGCCGCGCTTCAGCCAGACCTCCAGCACCGCCTCGTTCTTGATGATCCGCACGAAGGCGGGATCGCCGAGTTCAAAGCCCGCCGCGGCGAGACGCGCGGGTAAAGGCGGCTTGGGCGGGCGCGGAGCGGGCAGGTCGTCCGCGCTGGGTGGCGCGATCTGCACCTGCAGGTTCTGCGTCGTCGGCGGAATGACGACGGATTTCGGCTTCATCGTCCATGCCGTCAGCGCGCCGGCAAAGACCGCCGCGCTGACATAGATGAAGAGCTCGCGAAACCCCATCCGGCCATGGGGCCTGCCGATTGCGGCGGCATCGCGGCGGGGCGTCAGATCCGCTCGAAATCGTTGACCCAGTTGGTCTCCCACGTCGCGCCGCCGTCGTCCGAAAAGGCCTGTTCCCAATGCGGCCGGTCCTGGTCGCCGATCGTCCACACGAAGCGGCAGAGAATATCGCGCTTGCCGTCCTTGTCCGGCGCGATGAAGGTGCCGATGCCGTTGACGAACTTGCCGACCACGGGCTCCGTCACCACGCCGATCTTGCTGTTGATCCAGTAGATCGACCAGAGGCCCTTTTCGACGTCGAGCGTGCGCACCGTCATGCCGGAAAAGCCCAGCGTCGGCAGCACCAGCTCATCGACATTGGCGACCCCGCCCAGCATCAGCCGCGTGTCGCAGGTGCCGGGGAATTCATACCAGTCGGTGCTGCCGACCCAGCGCTCTCTCAGGCGCCGGTTCCAGACCTTCCAGCGGCCCATCAGGAAGTCGAAGTCGTGGACGCCCGCGGGCGCGTCGGTCGTGTCGGTCATGGGAGATGCCTTTGTCGTCAGGGTGGTTGCCGCGAGGCAGAGAAGGCCGCTCGCCATCGCCGTACGCCGGGTCATGAACATCGCTGCAGGCCTCCTCGTGTCGCGTCGGAGCACCCTTCTAATTTCCAATCTTGTCATCTAATGTCAGGTATTAATCCGCAGCGGAAAACATCGTGCGCGCCGGCCGCCTCGTCTCGATCCTGATGGTCCTGCAATCGCAGCGCATGGCGACGGCGCAGGCGCTGGCCGAGCGTTTCGAGGTCTCGCTCCGCACGATCTATCGCGACATCGACGATCTCGCGGCGTCGGGCGTCCCCGTCTATGCCGATCGCGGTCGCAATGGCGGCTTCGCGCTGCTCGACGGCTGGCGCACGCGGCTGAACGGACTGACGCCGTCGGAGGCGGAGACGCTTTTCCTCTCGGGCCTCCCAGGCCCCGCCGCCGAACTCGGCTTCGGCGAGGCGATGGCGGATGCCCGGCTGAAGCTGCTCGCCGCATTGCCGGCCGAGCGCCGCGCCGACGCCGCGCGGATCGGCGCGCGTTTCCATCTCGATCCGCGCGCCTGGTATCGCGAGGCCGACGACACCGCCGCACTCGCCGCCGCCGCCGAGGCGGTGTGGGGCGGCCGGCGCGCGCGCATTCAGTACGAAAGCTGGAAGAAGGAGGTCGAGCGCGACATCGCGCCGCTCGGCCTCGTGCTGAAGGCGGGCGTCTGGTACCTCGTCGCGCTGGCGGGCAAGGGCGCGCCTCGCACCTACCGCGTCTCCGCGATCCGGCGCCTCGCGCTGCTGGACGAGACGGTGGAGCGGCCCCGCGATTTCGATCTCGCGGCCTATTGGGCGAGCTGGACCACGGATTTCGAACGTCGCCTGCGGAGCGGCACGGCCACCGTGCGCCTGTCGCCGCGCGGCGCCGAACGCGCCGTCGAACTCGGCGCGGCGGCGGCGCGGGCGGCGGCCTCCGCGACGGCCGACGCGCAAGGCTGGCGCACGATCGAGATTCCCGTCGAAGCCGTGTCGCAGGCCGTCGGCGATCTCATGAAGCTCGGTGCCGAGATCGAGGTCATCGCCCCCGCCGAGCTGCGCCGCGCGATGGCGGCCACGGCGGCGACGATGGCGGCGCTCTACGCCGCGCCGACGAAACCGGCTACAACCCGGAAACGGGCAGGGGAAACATCATGAGAAGCGTCGTCGTCACGGGATCGTCCACCGGCATCGGCCATGCCGCGGCGAAGGAGCTGATCGCGCGGGGCTTCCGCGTCTTCGGCTCAGTCCGCAAGATCGCCGACGGCACGCGCCTCGCCGCCGAGTTCGGCGCGAACTTCGTGCCGCTGCTCTTCGACGTCACCGACGAGGCCGCCATCGCCCGCGCCGCCGCCGATGTGCGCACGGCGCTGAACGGCGAAATCCTCGCCGGTCTCGTCAACAATGCCGGCATCGCCGTCGCGGGGCCGCTGCTCCATCTGCCCATCGCGGAGTTCCGCACCCAGATCGAGGTGAACCTTACCGGCCAGCTCGCTGTCACGCAGGCCTTCGCCAGCCAGCTCGGTGCCGACCGCGCGCTGAAGGGCGACCCTGGCCGGATCGTCATGATCTCGTCGGTCGGCGGCAAGAACGGCTCGCCGTTCCTCGGCCCCTACAACGCCTCGAAGTTCGGGCTCGAAGGCCTCTCCGAATCGCTCCGCCGCGAACTCCTGCTGTACGGCATCGACGTTATTATCATTGGCCCCGGCGCGATCGCGACGCCGATCTGGGAGAAGGCCGACGAGGTCGATGTCTCGCGTTACGCGAACACCGACTACGCGAAGGCGCTGGATGCGGTGAAAACCTATATGCTCGAGATCGGCCGCAAGGGGTTGAAGCCCGAAGCCGTCGGCAAGCTGATCGCCGATGCGCTCATGCTGTCTGGCCGCAAGGTGCGCTACGCCATCGTGCCGTCCTGGATCGAGAACGTCATGATGCGCGTTCTCCCCAAGCGGCGCCTCGACAAGATCATCGGCAAGCGCCTCGGCCTGCTGCCGAAGAGCTGAGCGATGAAAGCCTATCTCGTGCTCGACTTCGCTGTGCGCGATCTCCCGGCCTTCATGGAATACGTCCGGAAGATCCCGGGCCACATCGCCAAGCATGGCGGCCGCTACATCGTGCAGGGCGCCGAGCCCACGGTGATGGAAGGCGACTGGCGGCCGGAGCGCATGGTCATCCTGGAGTTCCCGTCGCGCGAAAATGCCACGGCGTTTCTGAGTGACCCCGACGCACAGGATCTCTTCGCCGTCCGCCATCGCACCACGATCAGCAAACTCGTGCTGGTCGACGGGAATGAGTGACGGCGGGACCGTCTGGGTTGGATTTAACTCTCTTACTTTCATCGTCATGGCCGGGCTTGACCCGGCCATCCAGCGGCCACCGCACTGCCGCTCGCTCTGGATGGCCGCCTCAAGGGCGGCCATGACGGGTAGGGGTAGTCGGGTGAAAAACTAGTCCGTCACCTCGGCCGCGACGCCGGCGCGGTTCATCTCGCGGCGCTCGTCGGCCATGCGTGCGACAGCGGCGCGGACATCGGGATGGCGCTGCAGGAACTGCAGGAAATCGGCGCGCGCCAGGAACAGCAGCTCGGCATAGTCGAGCGCGGTGACATCCGCCGTGCGGCGCGTGCCGTTGAGCAGCGCCATCTCGCCGAAGAACGCGCCCTCGGCCAGCCTTACCGTGACCTTGCCGGCATGGACTTCGACCATGCCCGACGAGATCAGGTAGACGCCGTCCGCCCGGTCGCCGCGCTTGATGATCTGCTCGCCCGGCTCGGCGGTCTTGGGCCGGAAGAGGGCTAGCAGGTCCTGCTGTTGTTCCTCGCCCAGCGTCGCCAGCATCGGGAAGGTCTCGAGCAGATGGTCGAGCTTCGCCTTGGTGACGCGTTTGCGCTCCTCGGTCTTCTGGCGGATTTTCGCGAGGTTGAGCGACAGTGCGCCATAGCGCTCCGCCCCGAAGGCCGAGCCGCCGATGTCCAGCACCATCCACCTCTTCTGCGCGACGGCGACAGCGTGGAAGACGAGCGGGTTCAGCACGATCGACAGCAGCGAGCCCGCGAGGATGAGATCGCGCCCCTCGCCCGTCAGCAGGCCGAGCCCGATCCCAAGTCCTGCGAGGATGAACGAGAACTCGCCGACCTGCGCGAGGCTGGCCGAAACCAGCAGGCCGAGGCCGGCGGGATAGCGCAGCGCCGCGACGACGCCATAGGCGATGACGCCCTTGCCCACTACGATCAGCGCCACGACCGCCAGCACCTTCAGCGGCTCGCGGACGAGGATGGTCGGATCGAACAGCATGCCGACCGAGACGAAGAAAAGAACGGAGAACGCGTCCTGCAGCGGCAGTGATTCCTGCGCCGCGCGATGGCTGAAGCGCGACTCGCTCAGCACCACGCCCGCGAAGAACGCGCCGAGCGCAAACGAGACGCCGAACACTTCGGCCGCGCCATAGGCGATGCCGATGGCGATCGCGAGAACGGAGAGAGTGAAGAGCTCGCGCGAGCCGGTGCGTGCGACCTGGGCGAGGAGCGCCGGGACGACGCGCGGCCCGATCAACATGGCGATGGCGGTGAAGGCCGCGACCTTGCCCAGCGTCACCGCGAGATTGACGAAAATGTCGCCGCCGCCTGCCGCGACCGCAGCGCCATGGCCGTCACTGCCGAGCGTATGACCGCCCAGCGTTTCGGCAAGCGCGGGCAGCAGCACCAGCGCCAGCACCATCGCGAGATCCTCGACGATCAGCCAGCCGACCGCGACGCGGCCCTGCGGCGTCTCGATGAGACTTCGCTCTTCCAAGGCCTTGATCAGCACGACGGTACTCGCGACCGAGAGGCTGAGGCCGAAGACGAGGCCTTGCCCCAGCGGCCAGCCCCAGAGATGAGCGAGGCCCATGCCCATCAACGTCGCGAGCACGATCTGCCCGACCGCACCGGGGATCGCGATGGATTTGACGGCGAGCAGATCGGCCGACGAGAAGTGCAGGCCGACGCCGAACATCAGCAGGATGACGCCGACTTCGGCGAGCTGGCCCGCAAGGCCGACATCCGCGACGAAGCCCGGCGTGAACGGCCCCGCGACGATGCCCGCGACGAGATAACCGACCAGCGGCGGCAGGCGCAGACGCACCGCGAGATAGCCGAGCACGAAGGCCAGCACGAAGCCTATGGCGATGGTCGCAATCAGATTGGCGTCGTGCACGAATCCCCCGTTTGCAGCGCCCGATCATATGGCGCGCGGCAGTGCGATTTATAACCCCGGCGTTTCCGCATGTGCGCGCATAAACGGCAGACGGCCTCAGACGCCGGTGAACAACAGATCGATCGCCGCGATAAACGCATCGCGATGCAGGGCGAGGTTCGCGACGGCGCGTCGGTTGCGCAACGTGCTGCGTTCAATCGCCGTCATCTCCGCAACCAGCACAACGAATCGCGCGCCGCCAATCTCGACGGCAGGCGTCAGTCGTTTGTTCGGCGGCCCCATATCGAAGGGAATGCAGGGTGCGACGATCGCGGTCCCGCGCTCGTCGATAGAATCGTGCTGCAGAATGACCAGAAACGCGACGGCGGAATGCGTCTCCAGCGCCGCGATGACATCGAACTGATGCATCAGAAACGCCGGAACTTCTCGTTCCACAGGCCATGCTCGGCGAGGTGCTTCGCATGCCACTCATTGTATTCGGCGACCTCGCGCTTCGCCTCCGCGCGTTGGGCCTCGCGCACCTTCTCTTCCAATGCGCGATCGAACAGCTCCGAAAGATTTAGCCCCAGCGTCTTCGCCTCGTGCAGCCAATAGGATGACGCCGTCAGGTTCACCGCGCGGCGCGGCGGGTGCGACTCTTCGTAGAGCAGCTGCGCCATCGGCTTCCGCGCGGGCGGGAAGGGTGGTGGCGCCGCATCCTCGGAGAAGCCGGGCGGGGTCTTGGGCGTTTTCGCTTTGGCCATGCGCATAATCTATGCGCATGGCCCGATGCGCATCAAGCCGCCGCGGTGCCGCCGACGGTGAGGCCCTCGATCAGCATGGTAGGCTGGCCGACGCCAACCGGGACGCCCTGGCCGCCTTTGCCGCAGGTGCCGATGCCGGGGTCCATGGCGAAGTCGTTGGCGACCATCTTCACGCGGGTCAGCGCGTCGGCGCCGTTGCCGATCAGGGTCGCGCCCTTGATCGGCGCGCCGATCTTGCCGTCCTCGATCCGGTAGGCCTCGGTGCACGAGAAGACGAACTTGCCGTTGGTGATGTCGACCTGGCCGCCGCCGAAATTCACGGCATAGATGCCGTTCTTGGCCGCCTTGATGACCTCGTCGGGCGACTTGTCGCCGCCCAGCATCAGCGTGTTGGTCATGCGCGGCTGGATCACGTGGGCGAATGATTCGCGCCGGCCGTTGCCGGTCGCGGGCATGCCCATCAGGCGCGCGTTGAGCCGGTCCTGCAGGTAGTTCACGAGAATGCCGTCCTCGATCAGCACGGTGCGGTTGGTCGGCGTGCCCTCGTCGTCGACCGAAAGCGAGCCGCGGCGCTGATCAATCGTGCCGTCATCGACCACGGTGACGCCCGGCGCGGCGACGCGCTTGCCGAGCAGCCCGGCGAAGGCGCTCGTCTTCTTGCGGTTGAAGTCGCCTTCAAGCCCGTGGCCGATCGCCTCGTGCAGCAGGATACCCGGCCAGCCCGGTCCGAGCACGACCTGGAACTCACCGGCCGGGGCGGGGCGGGCGTCGAGATTGACCAGCGCCTGGCGCAGCGCTTCCTTGACATGGGTCTTCCACACCGCCGGATCGATGAAGGCGGCATAGCCTTCGCGGCCCCCGGCGCCGTAGCTGCCGGTTTCCTGGCGCCCGTCCTTTTCGACGACCACGCTGACATTCAACCGGACGAGCGGGCGGACATCGCCCACCTGCTGGCCGCCGGCCCGCATGATGTGGACGACCTGCCACTCGCCGTAGAGCGAGCAGGAGACCTGCTTCACCAGTGGGTTCAGCGAGCGGGCATAGGCGTCGATCTCGGCGAGCAGCGTCGTCTTGGCGTCGAAGGCGACCGCGGTCAGCGGATTCGAATCGTCATAGAGGCGGCGATTGGTGGCTTTGGGGCCTTCCGCAGCGTTACCCTTGTGGCCGCTTTTCACCGATCCGGCCGCATCGGCCGCGCGGGCGATGGCGGCCTCGCTGAGTTCGGTCGCATGGGCATAGCCGGTCGAATCGCCCGCGACGCAGCGCAGGCCAAAGCCCTGCGCCGAGTCGAACGTCGCGGCCTTCAGCCGGCCGTCGTCATACGAAAAGCCCTCGGATTCCCGGTATTCCAGGAATAATTCGCCATCTTCCGCCCCCGTCAGCGTCTCGTCGACGAGGCGTTGGACACGGGTCGGATCGAGGTTTCCCTCGGAGAAAAACAGGCGGTCGGCGGTCGCGCTCATGGGCGTCCTCGTACGTGTGGCGGGTCGCGTTACCCCACCAATGTGGGCCTCGCGACACGCCCCGGCAAGCGCCCAGGAATAACCCCTGAGAATGTCTGGAATTCCTCAGCGCACCTTGTTACAGGATGCCCGCACGGGGGAGCGGCTGGGGCTCGACTCGCCCAATCGCGCGTACGCGTCAGTGAATTTGAAGTGGGGCATTAGGGTCGATCCATGCGCACCAGTCTTGGCAGACTTGCACTTTTGGCCGCGAGCGTTCTGGGCGGCCCGGCCGCGTGGGCTCTGCCGGAAAACTGGGGCATCAATTTCCAGCCGGCGGCCACCGTCGCCGCCGACGGCATCCACTCGTTCCACGAGATGCTGCTCTACATCATCACCGCGGTGACGCTGTTCGTCCTGGCGCTGCTGATCATCGTGATGGTGCGTTTCAACCGCCGCGCCAATCCGGTGCCTTCGAAGACCACGCACAACACGCTGATCGAGGTCGTCTGGACCGTCGTTCCGGTCGTGATCCTCGTCGTGATCGCGATCCCCTCGTTCAAGCTGCTCTACGCCAACGAGCGCATTCCCCCCGACATCGCCCTCACCATCAAGGCGATCGGCAAGCAGTGGTCGTGGACCTATGAGTATCCCGACAACGGCAATTTCACCTTCGACGTGAACATGTTGCCCGACGACCAGGCCAAGGCGACGGGCCAGCCCCGCCTGCTCGCGGTCGACAATTTCGTCGTCGTGCCCGTCGACACCAAGGTGCGCATCATCGTGACCGCCGCCGACGTCATCCATTCCTGGGCGATGCCGCAGTTCGGCAAGAAGATCGACGCCGTTCCCGGCCGCCTCAACGAACTCTGGTTCGAGGCCCGCGAAGTCGGCACCTATTACGGCCAGTGCTCGGAACTCTGCGGCGCCAACCATGCCTTCATGCCCATCGGGGTGAAGGTGGTGACCAAGGACGAATACACCGCATGGGTCGCCCAGGCGCAGCAGCAGTTCGGCGAAGCCAATCCGGCGCCGTCGTCTGTCGCCGCGACCGCCGCCGCCTCGACCACTCGCTAGACGCTTAGCCGAACAAAGACACGATTTCAGGGTTCGCACATATGGCCGCCGCCAAAGCCGTCGATCTCCACGACGATCACCACCACGACGATCACGATCATACGCCGCGTGGCCTGGGTCGGTTCCTCTATTCGACCAACCACAAAGACATCGGTACGATGTACCTGATCTTCGCGATCATCTCGGGGATCATCGGCGGCGGCCTGTCGGTCGCGATGCGCATGGAGCTGCAGGAGCCGGGTCTCCAGTGGTTCGGCGACGCGCACCTCTTCAACGTCTTCGTCACCGGCCACGCGCTGATCATGATCTTCTTCATGGTCATGCCCGCGCTGATCGGCGGCTTCGGCAACTGGTTCGTCCCCCTCATGATCGGCGCGCCCGACATGGCGTTCCCGCGCATGAACAACATCTCGTTCTGGCTGCTGCCCTTCGCGCTGGCGCTGCTCGTGCTCTCGATGTTCGTCGAGGGCGATTCGGGCGGCCACGGCGTCGGCGGCGGCTGGACGATCTATCCGCCGCTCTCGACCGCCGGCTCGCCCGGCCCGGCGATGGATCTGGCGATCCTCTCGCTGCACATCGCGGGCGCCTCCTCGATCCTCGGCGCGATCAACTTCATCACCACCATCTTCAACATGCGCGCGCCCGGCATGACGCTGCACCGCATGCCGCTGTTCGTGTGGTCGGTGCTGGTCACCGTGTTCCTGCTGCTGCTCTCGCTGCCGGTTCTCGCCGGCGCGATCACCATGCTGCTGACCGATCGCCGCTTCGGCACCGCCTTCTTCGAGCCCGGCGGCGGCGGCGACCCGATCCTCTTCCAGCACCTCTTCTGGTTCTTCGGTCACCCCGAGGTGTACATTCTGATCCTGCCCGGCTTCGGCATCATCAGCCACATCATCTCGACCTTCTCGAAGAAGCCGATCTTCGGTTACCTCGGCATGGCCTACGCCATGGTCTCGATCGGCGCGATCGGCTTCATCGTGTGGGCGCACCACATGTATACGGTCGGCATGGACGTCGATACGCGGGCCTATTTCGTCTTCGCGACGATGGTCATCGCGGTGCCGACCGGCGTGAAGATCTTCTCCTGGATCGCCACGATGTGGGGCGGCTCGATCACCTTCAAGGTGCCGATGGTCTGGGCGATCGGCTTCATCTTCCTGTTCACCGTGGGCGGCGTCACCGGCGTCGTTCTGTCCAACGCGGGCATCGATACGGCGCTGCACGACACCTATTACGTGGTCGCGCACTTCCACTACGTGCTCTCGCTCGGCGCGGTCTTCGCCATCTTCGCGGGCTTCTACTACTGGTTCCCGAAGATGAGCGGCTACATGTACAACGAGTTCCTCGGCCACCTGCACTTCTGGATCACGTTCATCGGCGTGAACCTGGTCTTCTTCCCGCAGCACTTCCTGGGGATGCAGGGCATGCCGCGGCGCTATGTCGACTACCCCGACGCGTTCGCCGGCTGGAACTACGTCTCGTCGATCGGCAGCTATATCTCGGCCTTCGGCGTGCTGATCTTCCTGGTGATGCTGGCGGAAGCCTTCCTGCGCAAGCGCGTTGCCGGTCCCAATCCGTGGGGCGAAGGCGCGACGACGCTGGAATGGACGCTGCCTTCGCCGCCGCCGTTCCACCAGTTCAACGAACTGCCGCGCGTGAAGCCGGCGGAACACCACTAAGGGCGGCGTTCGCGCCGGCGTAGTAACGTGAGCGATGTGACGATCGAGTACGGATCTGAGGGTGGGGCGTCGGCTCCGCCCCTTCCATCCGTGTCCGTCGCCACGGCGGGCGATTTCTTCGCGCTGCTGAAGCCCCGCGTGATGTCGCTGGTCGTGTTCACGGGCCTCGCCGGCCTTGTCGTCGCGCCCGGGGTCATGAACCCGCTCGCCGCCTTCGCCGCGCTGCTCTGTATCGCGGTCGGGGCCGGCGCCTCGGGCGCGCTGAACATGTGGTACGACGCCGATATCGACGCGGTGATGGCGCGCACCGCGACGCGCCCCATCCCGTCGGGCCGCGTCCAGCCGCAGGAAGCGCTGACCTTCGGCCTCGTCCTCTCGGTCTTCTCGGTCGGGACGATGGGCATCCTGGTGAACTGGCTGTCGGCCGGGCTGCTCGCCTTCACCATCGTCTTCTACGCCGTCGTCTACACGATGTGGCTGAAGCGCTCGACGCCGCAGAACATCGTCATCGGCGGCCTTGCCGGCGCCATGCCGCCGGCGATCGGCTGGGCCGCCGCGACCGGTTCGCTCGATGTCGCGCCGCTGCTGCTTGTCGGCCTCATCTTCCTGTGGACGCCGCCGCATTTCTGGGCGCTCGCGCTCTATCGTAGCGGCGACTACGAAAAGGCGGGCGTGCCCATGCTGCCGGTGACGGCGGGTGAGGCGGAAACCCGCAAGCAGATCCTCCTCTACGCGATCGTCATGGTCGCCTTCTCCGCGCTCCCCGTCGTCTTCGGCGGCGCCGGCGCGATCTATGCCGGCCTCGCGGCCGTGAGCGGCGCGCTGTTCCTGTGGTTGTCGGTCGCCGTCTTCCGCTCGCCCGGGCAGCACAAGGTCGCGATGCGCCTCTTCGCGTTCTCGATCCTCTATCTATTCGCGCTGTTCGCCGCGCTGATCGTGGAAGCCGCGATCGGCCTCGGCCCGCTGATGGCCGCGCCATGATCCCGCCCGTCGTCCTGACGCCGGAGCAGGCGAAGGCGCGCCGCTCGCGCAATATCGCGGTGGCGCTGATGCTCGTCGCGCTCGTCGCGCTCTTCTTCGTCATGACGATCGTCCGCATGGGCGGCGCCGTCATGGATCGGCCGATGTGACGCCATGAAGAAGCTCAGCCCCAACGCCCGCGTCGCCGCCTACTGCGCCTTCACCTTCGCGCTGATGCTGGGCGGCGCCTATGCCTCGGTGCCGTTCTATCGCTGGTTCTGCCAGGTCACCGGCTTCGACGGCACGACCCAGCGCGCCGACGCCGCACCCGGCGCCGACGGCATTTCCGACCGCGTCATCCGCATCCGCTTCGACGCCAATGTCGCGCCGGGCCTCACCTGGAATTTCGGGCCGGAAGAGCCGCATGTCGACGTGCGCGTCGGCGAGACCGGCATCACTTCCTACTTCGCGCAGAACACCGGCGATGCGCCGACGCGCGGCCACGCGACCTTCAACGTCACGCCGGAAAAGGCGGGCAAGTATTTCGTGAAGGTTGCCTGCTTCTGCTTCAGCGACCAGCCGCTCGGGCCCAATGAGAGCCGCGAGATGCCGGTCAACTTCTTCGTCGATCCCGCGATCCTCACCGATCCGCGTGCCGACGACATCAAGGAAATCACGCTGTCTTACACGTTCTTCCCCCAGGAAGGCGCCACGGCAGCCGCGGACGTCGAACCGTCCGCAGCACAGAACTGAGTTAAGAGGGGCACCACGGCATGTCAGGCGGCGAAGTCAAACACGACTACCATCTCGTCAATCCGAGCCCGTGGCCGCTGATCGGCTCGTTCTCGGCCTTCGTGCTCGCGGTCGGTTTCGTCCTGTGGATGAACAACACCGCGACCGCCGATTTCGGCTCCGTGGCGGGCACGCCCTGGGTGCTGGTCGTCGGCGCCCTTCTCGTGACCTACACCTTCGTCGGCTGGTTCCGCGATGTGATCCGCGAGAGCGTCGTCACCAAGGAACACACGCCGGTCATCAAGCTCGGCCTGCGCTACGGCATGATCCTCTTCATCGCGTCGGAGGTCATGTTCTTCGTCGCCTGGTTCTGGGCCTATTTCGCGGTCGCCTTCTTCCCCACCGATCACGGCCTCGACGCCTGGCCGCCGCACGGCATCGCGACCTTCGACCCCTGGCACCTGCCGCTGGTCGGCACGCTGGTCCTGCTGACCTCGGGCACTACCGTCACTTGGGCGCACCACGCCATCCAGACCGACGACCGCAAGGGCGCGATCTGGGGCCTGGCCATCACCATCCTGCTCGGCATGCTGTTCACCGCGCTGCAGGTGACCGAATACTCGCACGCCGCCTTCTTCTTCGGCGCCTCGGGCGACGTGCGCGAAGCGGTGGCGATGGTGCCGTTCGTGGCAGGTTCGGCCGATGCGATCGTCGAGCCGACGATCTATGGTTCCACCTTCTTCATGGCGACCGGCTTCCACGGCTTCCACGTGATCATCGGTACGATCTTCCTGATCGTCTGCTTCGGCCGCCTGCTGCGCGGCCACTTCACGAAGGAAAGCCATTTCGGCTTCGAAGCCGCCGCCTGGTACTGGCACTTCGTCGACGTGGTGTGGCTGTTCCTGTTCGCCGCGATCTATGTCTGGGGCGCCGGCGCGCATCCCGGCGGCCACGGCTAAAATGGCGTCTCCCCTCGCCGGACGCTGCCCGCGTTGCGGCGAGGGGACCCTCTTCCAGGGCTTCCTCAAGCTCGCCCCGGCCTGCGACCGGTGCGGGCTTTCTTATGAGAAGCTCGACCAGGGCGACGGCCCCGCGGTCTTCATCATCCTGATCGCCGGCTTCATCGTCTGCGGCCTCGCGCTGTGGGTCGAGGTCAATTACGAGCCGCCTTATTGGGTCCACATCGTGTTGTGGACGCCGCTGATCCTCCTCCTCACCCTCGGCCTGCTGCGCCCGCTGAAGTCGATCATGGTCTTCCAGCAATTCCGCACCCAGGCCGAAGAAGCGCGGCTCGATCACGCGCCGCCGGCGCCGTGAGCCGCTTTCGTCCCACCCTGTGGGCGACGGTCTTCACCCTCGCCGCGCTCGCCATCCTCATCGCCCTCGGCGTGTGGCAGCTCGAACGCCGCGAGTGGAAGCACGCGCTCCTCGCCCGCATCGAACAGAGCCGCGCCGAACCAGCGCAGGATCTGGTCGGTATCCTCACGGCTTCGGGCATGGAGACCGACTACGCCCATGTCGAGGTCGACGGCACGATCAAGCCCGAAAAGGCGATTCATCTCTTCTCGCCGGAGGGGCAGGGCGGGGCGGACTACCGCGTCATCGCGCCGCTCGACTACGGCAGCGGCCGGTACATCCTCGTCGATCTCGGCACGATCACCGAAGCTGAGAAGGCCGCGCTGAAGACCCCAGTGCCCGAAGCCGCCACCGGCCTCGTCCATATCGAGGGCATCCTCCGCCCGTCGGAGCCGCCGGGCTGGTTCACTGCCGCGCCGGACCTCGACGGAAATCGCTGGTACAGCCGCGACGTCCCCGCGATCGCCGCCGCGCTCGGCCTCGGTCCGGTGCATCTTTACGTCCTGCAATCCGAATCGCCGAACCAAGGCGGCCTGCCGCGTCCCGTGGTGTTCCATCCGGACCTGCCGGACAATCATTTGGCCTACGCCATCACCTGGTTTTCGTTCGCGCTGATCCTGCTGGTGGTCTACGTCCTCTTCCATCTGAAGCGCCGCCAAGACTGAATTCCATGCGTTACATCTCCACCCGCGGCGACGCCGCGCCCATCGCGTTCGATGCCGTCATGACCTCCGCGCTCGCGCCGGATGGCGGGCTCTACATGCCCGAGACCTGGCCGCAGCTGAGCGCCGACGAGGTGAAGGCGCTCGCGACGCGCACCTATCCGGAAGCCGCGCTGCAGGTGCTGAAGCGCTTCACGGGCGACGCCATTCCGCTCAGCGATCTCTACACCGCCATCATCGCCGCCTATCGCCGCTTCGAGGCGCCCGAGGTCGCGCCGTTGGTCGACATGGGCGACGGCGTCCATCTGCTGGAGCTCTTCCACGGTCCGACCTTCGCCTTCAAGGACGTGGCGCTTCAGCTCCTCGGCCGCCTCATGGACTGGGGCCTGAAGAAATCGGGCAAGCGCGCCCTCATCGTCGGCGCGACCTCCGGCGACACCGGCACCGCGGCGATCGAGGGCCTCAGGGGTCTCGCCAGCGTCGGTGTCGTCATCATGCACCCCAGGGGCCGCACCTCGCCGGTCCAGCGCAAGCAGATGACGACGGTGATGGACGCGAATGTCCGCAACCTCGCCATCGAAGGGAATTTCGACGACTGCCAGGCGATTATGAAGGCGCTGTTCGCAGACGCCTCGCTCGCCCATTACGGCCTCGCCGCCGTCAACTCGATCAACTGGGCGCGCATCGCGGCACAGACCGTCTACTACGTCACATCAGCCGCGAAGCTCGGCGCGCCCGACCGCCAAATCGACTTCGCCGTCCCCACCGGCAATTTCGGCGACATCTTCGCCGGCTACGCGGCGCACCGCATGAGCGCGTTCGACGGCCGCCTGATCGTCGCCACCAACGAGAACGACATCCTCGCCCGTACCCTCGCCACCGGCCGCTACGAGCCGCGCGGCGTGGTGGAAACGACCAGCCCCTCCATGGACATCCAGGTCTCCTCCAATTTCGAACGCCTGCTGTTCGAGGCCGCAGGCCGTGACGGCGCGGTCGTTGCCGGCCTCATGGACGACCTGAAAACCAAGGGTCATTTCGACCTGACCCCGGTCATGCGCGCCTTCATCGCCGCCCGCTTCGACGCCGAACGGGTGACGAAGGACGAGGCCGCCGCCGAGATCGCCGCCGTATACAAGGCCTCCGGCATGATCCTCGACCCCCACAGCGCGATCGGCCTCGTCGCCGCCAGCCGCCGCAAGCGGGCAGGGGTCCCCATCGTCGCCTTGGCGACCGCCCACCCCGCCAAGTTCGCGGAAGCCGTGAAATCCGCCATTTCCGTGCCCCCTCCGATGCCGGCGCGGCTCGCGGCGCTCGAAAACCTGCCCGAACGCTACGACACGCTCCCTGCTGAAACCGCCGCCGTTAAGGCCTATATTGAGGCCTTCGTCAGCGGGAACACATGAAGCTCGAAATCGCCAAACTGCCCAATGGGCTGACCGTCGTCACCGATCCGATGCCGCATATCGAGACCGCCTCCGTGGGGGTCTGGGTCGAGGCGGGGGCGCGGCACGAGACCGCCGCGACCAACGGCGTCAGCCACCTGCTGGAGCACATGGCCTTCAAGGGCACCACCACCCGCTCGGCCCGTGGGATCGCCGAAGAGATCGAATCCGTCGGCGGCTATCTCAACGCCTATACCTCGCGCGAGCAGACCTGCTTCTACGCCCGCGTGATGAAGCAGGACGTGCCGCTCGGCGTCGATATTCTCTCGGACATCCTGATCAACCCGCTCTTCGACGCCGAGGAACTGGCGCGCGAGAAGAAGGTCGTGCTGCAGGAGATCGGCCAGTCCGAGGACACGCCCGACGACATCATCTACGACCATCTCCAGGACGCCGCCTTCCCGGGCCAGCCGCTGGGCCGCCCGATCCTCGGCTCGGAGAAGACCGTCAACGCGCTCGGCCGCGCGGCGCTGCGCAAGCATCTCGCGACCAACTATGTCGGCCCCTCCATGACCATCGTCGCCTCGGGCCGCGTGAAGCATTCGGAGATTGTCGCGCTGGCGTCGGAGAAATTCGCCGCCATCCAGAACGCCGAGAAGAAAGATCCGCCGCGCGCTCGCTACAAAGGCGGCGACCGGCGCAAGACGCAGAAGCTGGAACAGGCGCACCTGACCTTCGGCGTCGAAGGTCCCGCGGTCGGCGATCCCGACGCCTTTGCCGCGCAGGTCTTCGCGACGGCCTTCGGCGGCGGCATGTCCTCGCGCCTCTTCCAGGAGGTGCGCGAGAAGCGCGGCCTCGCTTACTCCGTCCATGCCTTCGCGCATGCCTTCGTCGATACCGGCTTCTTCGGCGTCTATGCCGGCACGGGCGCCAAGGAATGTGCCGAGATCGCCCCGGTCGTCGTCGGCGAACTCGAAGCCATGGCTGTTGGTGCGACCGAAGAGGAAGCCGCCCGCGCCCGCGCCCAGGCGAAGTCTGCGCTCTTCATGGGCCTCGAAGGCCCATCCGCCCGCGCCGAACACATTGCCGGCCAACTCTCGGCCTATGGCCGCGTCATGCCGGCCGCGGAGATCGCCGAGCGGATCGAGGCGGTCGATGCCGCCGCGCTTCGCCGGTTCGCGACGCGGCTGCTGAAATCGAAAAGCCCGTCCGTCGCCGCGCTCGGCCCGGTGAAGGGGCTGGAGCCCTATGCGCGCTTCGCCGCGCGCTTCGGCTGAGCCATGGCGCTGCTCGGCAGCCTCGGACGTTTCGATACGCCGCCGGAGGTCGCGGGCCGCAAGACCCGCCTGCGCGCGCCCATCGCCGCCGACTTCGACTCCTGGGCCGGCCTCCGGGCCGAAAGCCGCGCCTTCCTGACGCCCTGGGAGCCGACCTGGCCGCATGACGACCTGACGCGCCCCGCCTTTCGCCGGCGCCTCCGCCGTTACGCCCGCGACGCCCGCGACGACCGCGCCTATCCGTTCTTCATCTTCGAAGGCGCGACGGGCGCACTCGCCGGCGGCCTGACGCTTTCCAATGTCCGCCGCGGCGTCGCGCAGACCTGTTCGCTCGGCTATTGGGCGGGCGAACGCTTCGCGGGCCGCGGCCTCATCTCGGATGCCGTGCGCGCCATTCTGCCGTTCTGCTTCGGCTCGCTCGGCCTCCACCGCGTGGAAGCCGCCTGCCTTGAATCCAACATGCCCTCGCGCCGCGTCCTCGCGGCCGCCGGGTTCCAGGGCGAAGGCCTCGCCCGCCGCTATCTCCGCATCGACGGCCAATGGCGCGACCACCTGCTCTTCGCCGTCCTCGATGAAGACCGACACGGGCAGTTCGTCTAGCGCCGCTTCCTTCGACATCCACCGAGCTATGGGTCCTCGGATCGGCCTGCGGCCGTCCGAGGATGACGATCTTATTTAGATTCTTCGTCATCCTCGGGGCCGCGCGGCGCGCGGAACCCGAGGACCCATAGCTCAGCGTTCATCGCGACCCGCCTCCCGGCGCCCACGGACTCTCGACGTCGCGCCGCGCATCTGCGATACGCGAAGCTGGTTTGGTTAACGGGTGTCCTTGTCTGTGAGCAGGCTTCGTCGCATTGCCTGTTTCGCCGCCTGTCTCGCACTGGCGGGCTTCACCGCGCTCGCTCACGCCCAGGAAACGATCGAGCCTGATCCCAAGCCCGTCGGCGTCGCGCCCGCCGCGCCCGCGCCGGCGGTCATCAGCGTGCCCGGCGCTGCCCCGCCGCCCGAGGCCGCCGCCGAGCCCGAAGCGCCGCCCTTCAAGCCGGATGCCGATACGGTGGCGCTGCCGCGTTCCGGCGTCGGCGGCGTGATCGTCGAGCAGGGGCAGGGCGCGGTCGACATCTCCAATGCCGTCTCGCGCTATCTGCCGCCCGACGCGCCCGAGGGCGATGCCTTCGCCTCGTACCTGATCGACTTCGTCAACCGCACGCCGGTGCGCCAGACCCGCATCCTCGTGCTCGACCCCGGCATCTATGGCGGCCCGGGCGCGCCGCCCGCGCTGTCCGCCCCGGATCTCGTGACCGTGCTCTCGTCCGACGCCGCGGCACGCGTCGAGGTGATCGAGACCGGCGCGCGCACCCGCGTGCGCCTCGACCTGCCCGCCGAGACCACCGTCACGACCGCCTTCCGATATGCCGGCCCGCTGAACACGCTGACGGTGGAAATGTGGGAAGAGCGCGCGCTCGCCCGCTTCCAGACCGCCGCGCTGGTCATCCAGGGTGCGCTGCTCGGCCTGCTAACGGCGCTCGGCGCGTGGCTGACCGGCATCGCCATCCTGCGCCGCGACCGCATGGCCTCATGGCTTGCCGCTCTGTTCGGCATGACCTTCCTGGCGTTGCTCTTCGGTTTCGGTTTCGCCGGACCGTTCGCGCTCGCGGGCATCGTGACCAGCGCCGGCCTCGCGCTCGGGCTCTTCGCCGGGGCGGCGGCGCTGGCGCTTGCCTTCGTCGTCCATGCCCTCGCGCCGGACGGACGCTGGCGCAGCTTCGCATGGTTCGCCGAATACGTGCCCTGGCTCGTCGCTGCCGCCGGCCTCGCCGTCCTCTTCAACGCGCCCTATGCCGCCGTCGTCGCCAAGGCGGGCGCGATCTGGGCGCTCGTGCTCGCGGTCGGCGTCATCTTCGCCCGCGCCTGGGAAGGCGACGGCATTGCGCGGCGGCTGACCCTCGCGGCGATCCTCGTCCTCCTCGCCTTCGCGCCACTCGCGATGCAGGAATCGTTGCAGGCAAGCGGCCGCGTCACGATGCTGGCCGCCTCAAGCCTGCTCGCCGCGGGCCTGCTCCTCGCGGCCTTCGCGGTCTCGGCCGGCGCGCCCAAGGCGCTGCGCCAGCGCGTCGACTGGGTGATGGCCCAGGCCGTCGCGCCCCGCGATGCGCCCCCGCTTCCCGCCGCGCTGGCGGCGATCGCCCCCGCGACCGGCGATGAGTCGCGCTACGGCCTCGCGCTGGCCGCGGCGCATCAGGGCCTCTGGGATTGGGATCTGAAACGCGACCGGCTGTTCCTCTCGCCCTCCGTCGAGGCGCTGCTCGGCGCGCGGCTTGGCCAGTTGCAGGCCTCGGATCGCGACTGGACGCCGCATATCCATCCCGACGATCTCGCGACCTTCCTCGGCGCGCTTGAGGACTATCGCAAGCTCGGCGACGTCTCCTTCGCGCTCGACTTCCGCGCGCGCGGCTATGACGGGCTCAACCGCTGGGTCCAGCTCCGCGCCAGCTTCATGTCGGACGGCGACCGCGCCGCCCGCTGCATCGGCCTCGTCTCCGACGTCAGCGCGCAGAAGGAAGGCGAGGCGCTGCTGCTCGCCTCGGCACGGCAGGACTCTGTCACCGGCCTCGCCAACCGCGCCTGGTTCCTCGAAGCGCTCGGCCACCGCCTCGGCTATGCCACCGCCGAGCGCCGCTTCGCGCTGCTCACCGTCGACATCGCGCGCTTCCGCACCGTGAATGAAAGCCTCGGCCATGCCGCGGGCGATGCGCTGCTCGCCGCGCTCGCCGATCGGCTGCGCGCCACCGCGCCGGAAGGGGCGCTCACCGCCCGGCTCGGCGGCGATGTGTTCGGCCTGCTCTGGCTGACGCCGGGCGACGACGCCGCGGCCGAATCCGCAAAATTCGTGCTCGATACGCTGGGCGTGCCCGTCGAGGTCGAGGGCCGCATGATGACCCCCATCGCCCGCGGCGGCCTCGTCATGCTTGACGGCGCGCAGGCGGATTCGGCGACCGCGCTCGCCGATGCCGAAGCGGCGCTCGCCGAGGCACGGCGTCCGGGCGCCGCCGGCTTCATGATCTTCAAGGCAGCCATGCGCGACGCCAAGGCCGACCGCGCGGCGCTGGAGCGCGACCTCGCCGGCGCACTCGAACGCAGCGAGATCGTCGTCCACTACCAGCCCGTCATCCGCGTGCGCGATCGCCGCCTCGCGGGGCTTGAGGCGCTGGTCCGCTGGGCGCATCCGGTGCGCGGCCTGCTCACCGCCGAAACCTTCGCGCCGCTCGCCGAGGAGACCGGCCTCATCGACCAGATCGGCCGCTTCGTGCTGGAGACCGCGGCGCGCGACGCGGCGCGCTGGCGCCGCATGGCGCCGGACTCGCCGCTCTTCGTGAACGTCAACGTCTCGGCGCGCCAGCTCGGCGACAATGTCTTCCTCCAGTTCTGCGACGTGCTCGCGCTCGACATCGGCGTGCGCCCCGCGGAAGTGCGCCTCGAGATCACCGAAACGCTCGCCATCGACGACAGCGGCGCGGCGGCGACCGCGTTGCAGCGCCTGCGCCGCGCCGGCTTCGGGCTCATCATGGACGATTTCGGCGCCGGCCATTCGACGCTCAGCCGCCTCGCGCGCCTGCCGTTCGACGCCGTGAAGATCGACGGCTCGTTCCTGCGCAGCGAGGGCACGGCGCGCAACGTCCTTGCCGGTCTCATCCGCCTCGCCCGCGATCTAGGGCTTGAGGCGACGGCCGAGGGCGTCGAATCGGAAGAGGATTTCGCTTTCCTTGCGGCACAGGACTGCCCCTACGCGCAAGGCTATCACTGCGGCCGCCCCAGCGACGCCACGGCGACCCAGCGCCTCCTCCTCGACCTCAACGAACCCGCCGACGCGGTGGAGTAGGGCGCGCGCTACGCGTGCCCCGCCGCGTCGGTCACCATGGCGGGATCGACGCCGATCCGGGTCAGCGCCTCCAGCCACTTCGCTTCGAGCTCGCGCCCGAACACGATGCCCTGTTCGGCGTCGCCGACCAGCCAGGCATTTTCCTGCAACTCGCTCTCCAGCTGCCCCGCGCCCCAGCCGGCATAGCCGAGCGCGAAGAAGGCCTGCGCTGGGCCCTCGCCGTGGCCGAGCGCCTTCAACACGTCCATCGTCGCGGTCAGCGCGATGCCCTCGCAGACCTGCAGCGTCGCCTCGTCGTTCTTGTAGTCGTCGCTGTGCAGCACGAAGCCGCGCGTCGTCTGGATCGGCCCGCCGTAGTGCACGGTGAGGTCCGAGCGGCGGCCGCGCGGCGCATCGACCTTCAGCTGCTTCAGCAGCTTGTCGAAGCTCATGCCCCCCAGCGCCTTGTTGATGACGATGCCCATCGCCGTCTCCGGCGTGTGGTGGCAGAGCAGGACGACGGTCTTCTCGAAATTGGGATCGTTCATGGTGGGCATGGCGATGAGCAGCCGCCCGTTCAGGTAGCCATCGCCGGCGCTGCTGCGCTTTGTGACCTTTCGGCTCATGTGTCGCAGGTTACGCAGGGGTGGCGGCCTGCCGCAACCGCCAAGGTCACTTCACCTTTACTGGCCATCGGGAGCGTCTTGGCGATAATGCGGACATGAAATTCGCTGCCGCGCTCGCGGGCGCCCTGCTTTTTGTCCTGCCCGTGCAAGCCGGCTGCCCGGACGGCTGCGGCCGTCAGGAGGCACCCTCGGTCTCCACCTCGTGGAGCGGTGATGCCAAGGCGCCGACCCGGCTGATCCTCGCTTCGCCCAGCCACGGCTATGGCGGCCCGCTCTGGATCGCCATCGAACTCGACATCGCCGACGGCTGGTATGTCTACGCCTCCACCAGCAATGCCGCAGCCGGCCCGGCGCTGGAATGGAGCGGTTCGTCCAACCTCGCGGCGCCCGTTTTGCGCTGGCCGCGGCCCGATACGGTGGTGCTCGATGGCAAGCCGACCCTCGTCTATCACGGCCGCGTCGTGCTCCCGATCAGCGTCTCGCCGCTCCAGCCCGACGCCGATATCCAGCTAGGCCTCACCGTGAACTATGCGGTCTGCGGCGAGGTCTGCCGGCCCGGCACGGCGGTTCACCGGGTCCGCATCTACGCCGCTCCCATGCCGGTCCCCTCGGCCGCCGCGCGCAATGCCGCGGTCATCGCCGACGCCCTCGCCGCTGCGCCCGACACGCCGCCCTGACCCTCTGGACAGACGCGCCGCCATCCCCCATGTCAGGCGCGACCGGAAACCGGGCAAACCCTTGAGGAGAGACGCATGACCATCAAAGTGGGCGACAAGATTCCCGACGCGACGCTGTCGATCATGGGCGAGAAGGGCCCGCAGGCGACCGCGACCGCCGATCTATTCAAGGGCAAGACCGTCGCCGTCTTCGCCGTGCCCGGCGCCTTCACGCCGACCTGCTCGGCCAAGCACGTGCCCGGCTTCGTCGAACACGCCGAAGACATCAAGGCGAAGGGCGTCGACCAGATCGTCTGCCTCTCGGTCAACGACGCCTTCGTCATGAACGCCTGGGGCAAGGACCAGAATGTCGGCTCCAAGATCGTCATGGCCGCCGACGGCAATGGCGAGCTGACCAAGAAGCTCGGCCTCGAAATGGACGGCTCGAAGTTCGGCCTCGGCTCGCGCAGCCAGCGTTACTCGATGATCGTCAAGGACGGCGTCGTCGAAAAGCTGAACGTCGAAGAACCCGGCGCCTTCGCCGTTTCGAACGCCGAAACCCTGCTGGGCCAGCTCTAGCGCCTGATCGCGCCCCGGGCGAGCGCGTCCGCGCGCTCGTTCATCGCGTGGCCGTCATGGCCGCGCACCCAGTGCCAGGTGACGTCGTGCGCATCGCGCGCGGCGTCCAGCCGGCGCCACAGGTCCTCGTTCTTCACGGGCTCCTTCGACGCCGTCTTCCAGCCCTTCTTCTTCCAGCCCGCGATCCACTTCGTGATGCCGTCCATTACGTAGCGGCTGTCGGTATAGAGATCGACCGCGACCGGGCGCTTCAGCGCTTCAAGCGCGGCGATCGCCGCCATCATTTCCATGCGGTTGTTGGTCGTCGGCGTTTCGCCGCCGCTCAGCTCTTTCTCCGTCGTGCCGTGAACCAGGATCGCGCCCCAGCCGCCCGGTCCCGGATTCCCCGAGCACGCGCCATCCGTATAGATCTGCACTTGGCCCTTCGCGTCAGACGCCATAGTCGCCCGCGCTCGTGACATGCTGGTGGAAACGCAGCCAGCCCAGGCACTCCAGCGGATCCTTCGGCCGCACCAGCGCGGCGGGATCGCGGTTGATCCAGTCATGCAGCCGCGTCAACAGGAAGCGCAGCGCCGACCCGCGCGCCAGCACCGGCAGCGCCGCGATCTCCTCAGCGCTCAGGGGCCGCGCCGCCTGATAGCGCGCCAGCATCGTGCGGCCCTTCGTGAGGTTGAAGCTGCCGTCGCCCTCGAAGCACCAGGCGTTCAGATTGACCGCGAGGTCATAGGCGAAGGTGTCGTTGCAGGCGAAATAGAAGTCGATCACGCCCGTCAGTTTGGGCCCGACGAACAGCGTATTGTCCGGAAACATGTCGGCATGGATGACGCCCTCGGGCAGGCCCTGCGGCCAGGCGTCCTGCAGGAAGGCGAGCTCGTCCGAAATCAACTTCGCAAGGCCCGGCGACACCGTGTCCGCCTTGGGCGTGCACGACGCGACGAGCTTCGGCCAGCCCGCCAGCGATAAGGCATTCTCGCGCCGGATCGCAAAGCCGGCTGTCGCCGCATGCAGCCGCGCCGCCGTCTCGCCCGCTTCGCCGCAATGCGCGGCGGCGGGCCGGCGCGGCCACATCCCGTCGAGAAAGGTGAAGATCGCCGCCGGCCGTCCGGCGAGCCGCCGTACCGCCGCGCCGTCGCGGCCCTGCAGCGGGCGCGGGCAGTTCACGCCGCGCGTCGCGAGGTGATCGAGCAGGCCGAGAAAGAAGGGCAGGTCGCCCTCCGCCACGCGCTTCTCATAGAGCGTCAGGATGAAACGGCCGGACGCGGTCTGCAGGAAGAAGTTGGAATTCTCTACGCCTTCCGCGATGCCCTTGAAGGCAAGCGCCGGGCCGATGTCGTAATCGCTCAGGAACGCCGCGAGTTCCTCGTCGTCGATGTCGGTATAGACAGCCATCAGCCCGCCAGCGCCCGCGGCAGCTTGAAGACGACGTCCTCGCGCGTAACCGTCACTTCCTCGACGCTGACGACGAAGCGCGCGCCGACTGCCGCGATGACCTCTTCCACGAGATCCTCCGGCGCCGACGCACCTGCGGTGAGACCGGCCAGCCGCACGCCGTCGAACCACGTCCAGTCGATCTCGGCCGCCGTCTGGATCAGATGGCTCGCCTTCGCCCCGGCGCGCAGGCCCACCTCGACCAGCCGCTTGGAGTTCGACGAATTCGGCGCGCCGATCACGAGCAGCAGATCGCATCCTTCGGCGATCGCCTTCACCGCATCCTGACGGTTCGAGGTCGCGTAGCAGATGTCTTCCTTGCGCGGCGCAGCGATGGCGGGGAAGCGCCGGCGCAGTGCCGTCACGATCTCCGCCGTGTCGTCCACCGACAGCGTCGTCTGCGTAACAAAGGAGAGCTTCGTCGCATCTGCCGCTTCGAACGCCTCCACATCTGCGACCGTCTCGATCAGCGTGATCGCGCCGTCAGGCAGTTGGCCCATCGTGCCGATCACCTCGGGATGCCCTTCATGGCCGATCAGAAGGATGTGGTGGCCGTCGCGATAGTGGCGGTCGGCCTCGACATGCACCTTGGAGACGAGCGGGCAGGTGGCGTCGAGATAGATCATGTTGCGCCGCTGCGCCTCGGCCGGCACCGCCTTGGGCACGCCATGGGCGGAGAACACGACGGGACGGTCCGGCGGGCACTCGCTTAGCTCATCCACGAACACCGCGCCAAGCGCCTCGAGCCGCTCCACAACGGTCCGGTTGTGGACGATCTCGTGCCGCACATAGATCGGCGCGCCGTGCAGGGCGATCGCCTTTTCGACGATCTGGATGGCCCGATCGACCCCGGCACAGAACCCGCGGGGCGCGGCGAGGCGCAACGTCAGAGGGATTCGGGCCAATTCGGCGGTCATTTCGGTGTGCCTGCTTGAGCGGCGGGCGAGGGGCCGCTATGACGGCGCAGATAGAGGGGCGTTGTGCGCCGCGTCAAGCGCACCGCAAATGGGATCATCATGTCGCTGCGCACCGCCGCCATTCTCGCCGGATTTCTGCCGCTGATCGCTTTCGCGCCTACGGCGCTGGCCGACGATCTCTGCCCTGTGGTGAAGGTCGAAAAGGAAGCCGGCCGTCTCGCCGTCTATCCGGGCGGCGCGCCGGGCCGCAACAAGCTCGACTACGCCTATATCGCGGTCGTGCTCTCTGCGACCGCCGTCTGCCACGAGGACGACAACGACAACATCGTCGCCGACGTCACCGTCACCTACGCGCTGGAACCGGGCCCGCTCTATCGCGGCTCGGCCGATATCGAGGTGTTCTCGTCGGTGATGCGCGACGGCAATGTCGTCGGCCGCCAGGTGACGGCGAAGAAGACCTCCAGCCCGCCCAAGGACGGCGGCGCCGTGACGCTCAGCCTCACCGCCACCGGCCTCGTCGCCGGCGATGAGGACACCCTCGAAACCGGCGGCACCACCATCGCCGCCGGCTTCGTCAAGGAAGCGGTCACGCCGTAACCCTTTTCGTGCGTCCTTCGAGACGCCCGGCTGCATATGCGGCCGGGCTCCTCAGGATGACGACGACAGACTCAAGTCTCCGTCATGGTGAGGTGCGGAGCGCGGCAGCGCGCAGCCTCGATCCACGCACGCTGCATCCCTAACCCTCAATCACACGCGAACGGCACTTTAGGCGGGGCTGGGGGGGCCGGGGGTGCAGGCGGGGCCGGGGGCGGTGGCGGGGCGCCGGCGCCGATCGGGGCAGGCGGGGCGGGCGGCAGCGGCGGGGCTGGGGGCGCGGGCGGGGCCGGCGGACCCTTCACCTCGACCGTGCGGCCGTCGCTGAAGGTCAGCTTGCAGGCATGGATGACGCCGCCGAATTTCTTGCCTTCCACCGTCAGCGGTTCGTTGAGACGCACCAGTGCGCCGTCCTTGCCGTCCGGCCCGAGGTCCACGAGGTTGCGGCCCTGGCCGCCGTCGATAATGAAGAAGCCGCCGAAGATCTCCGCGACCACGCCCTGCAGCGTGATGGACTCGGCCTTCTCGCCGTCTTCGATCGAGTAATAGGTATAGCTCGCCGCGGCGGCGGCGATCCCGCTGCCGAAGACGGCGAGACCGCCCAGCGTCAGCGCGGCCGCGCCGGTGGCGAGGCGCTTGCGGAAAGTTCCGGTGAAGATGGACATGGTCGCTCCCTTGCGCGTCATTGCGTGGGGGCGTTCTACAAACCCCGCCCGGCATCAGCCTGAACGGCGCGGTTCAGTTTCAGTTAAGCTGCACGTCCTAGAGGACGGACATGCGCATTCTTCTCGTCGAGGACGACAGCCTGCTCGCCGACGCGACCGCGCGTTACCTGCGCGAGCAGAACTGCGCGGTCGACATCGCCGCCGACGGCGAGGACGCGCTGCATCTCGGCGATACCGAGGCCTATGACGCCGCGGTGCTCGATCTCGGCCTGCCCAAGATCGACGGCGCGACGATCCTGCGCACCTGGCGCGCCAATGGCCGCCGCCTGCCGGTGCTGATCCTCACCGCCCGCGAGGGCTGGACGGAAAAGGTCGAGGGCTTCAAAGCCGGCGCCGACGACTACATGACCAAGCCCTTCCGCGTGGAGGAGTTGCTGATGCGCCTCCGCGCGCTCGTGCGCCGCTCGGAAGGCCATGCCGCGACGCGCATCGCCTGCGGCCCGCTCGCCTTCGACGCGCAGCTCGGCGTCTTCGAACTCGACGGCCTGCCGCTCCGCCTCACCGCGCTGGAACACCGCGTGCTCTCCGTGCTGATGCTCCGCCGCGAGACCATCGTGGAGCGCAGCGCCCTCATCGAGCGCGTCTATGAAGGCGATGCGGAAACCGATTCCAACTCCATCGAGGTCATCGTCGCGCGTCTCCGCCGCAAGATCGGCCACGACCTGATCGAGACCCAGCGCGGCCGCGGCTATCGCCTGACGGCAGGGCCCAAGTGAGATTGATCCCGACCTCGCTCAGCGGCCGCCTGCTCGCCGGCGCGGCGCTGTTCGTCGCGGTGGCGCTGGTCGTGGCAGGCCTCGCCATTGCGGCCGTGCTCGGCCGCTTCGTGCACGAGCAAGTCAACCAGCGCCTCGACACCCAGGTCGAATCCGTGGCGCTCGCCCTCGCCATCGACAAGGAAGGGCGGCTGCGGATCTTCGGCCTTGCTGACGGACCGCCTTTCGATCGCCCGCTGTCGGGCTGGTACTGGCAGGCGAGCCTCGACGACCAGACCATCGGCTCCGTTTCGCTCGCCGGCGCGGCGCTCGGCGTCGATGACGTCGCGCCGCGCGCGCCCATGCCGCCGGCCCCAGCCGCGCCGCCGGCACCCCCTGCTCCTCCTGCACCTCCCGCACCGCCCGGCATCGGTGTGCCGCCGGCTCCCCCATCGCCGCCACCTCCGCCCTTACCGCCGCCACCACCCCCGCCGCCGCCTCTGCCGCCGGACTATCGCGACGACATCCGCACCGAGCGGGGCAAGGGGCCGCGCGATGAGGCGATCATCATGCGCGTGAAGACCGTGGAGGTGGACGGCCGCGCCGTCCTCATCGTTGCCGCCGCGCCGCGTTCCGCCGTCGATCGCCCCCTGAACGACATGCTGATGCCGCTCGGCATTTCGCTTGGGCTGCTGGGGCTCGCCCTTCTGGCGGGGCTGTTCTTCCAGGTCCGCGTCGGGCTGACCCCGCTGCGCAAACTGGAAAAGGATGTCGCGGGCGTCCGCACCGGCCGGCTCGACCGCCTGCCCGCCGACCAGCCCGCCGAGGTCCGCCCGCTGGTGGGTCAGCTCAACAGCCTGATCGACCAGAACGAGGAGGGGCTGACGCGCGCGCGCCGCCATGTCGCCAATCTCGCCCACGGCCTGAAGACACCGCTCGCGACCCTCGCCGTTGCCCTGCGCGATCCCGCGCCCGGCACGGCGGAGCGGTTGGCACCGCTGGTCGAGGGCATGGACCGCCTCATCCGCCACCACCTCGCCCGCGCTCGCGCCGCGGCGTTGGGCGGTCCGCTGCGGGCCCGCACGAAACTCGCCGAGCGTCTCGCCGACATCGCCGACGCCATGGCGAAGATCCACCAGCCCAAGCGCGTCGCCTGCCTGCTGGACGTGCCGTCGTCACTCGCCGTCGCCTGCGAGGCGCAGGACCTCGACGAACTCTTCGGTAATCTCCTCGACAACGCCTTCCGCTTTGCCGCGACCGAAGTGCGCGTCGCCGCGCGGGTGGATGGCACGGCCGTGCGGGTGACGATCGAGGATGACGGCCCCGGCCTCGCCGACGGCGAAATCCCCGCCGCGCTGCGCCCCGGCGTCCGCGCCGACGAGGCCGCCCCCGGCTACGGCTTCGGCCTCCCCATCGCGCTGGAAATCGCCCAGCTCTATGGCGGCGACCTCACGCTCGGCAAATCGGCGCGCGATGGCCTCGCGGTGACGGTGACCTTGCCGCTCGCGCCGGCGGGTTAGGTAGGCGGCGCCTGCCCATCAAGATAGGCCTTCGCCTCATCGGTGAAGAGCCGCGAGATCGCATAGCCCTGCAGGCCCAGCTGCACGAGCTGCACCAGCGCCGTCGCGATCCCGTCCGCCAGGAACGCGCCGATGTCGCGCAGCAGTTGGAACACGCTGAGCGCGAGCAGCCCGAGCAGGATGCCCCGCGCGATCTTGCTGCGCCCGCGCGACGCCAGCAGGGTCAGCGCCACGGTCAGGATCACCAGGCAGCTGGCAATCAGTGCGAAGTCGGTCTTCTCCTCGCTCGACAACTGGCTCGCAAACTGGAGATAGGCCGCGGTCAGTCCGCCGATGGCGATCGCCACCGTCACGAACATCAGCCGCTCGAAGGTCTGCACGGACGGAGGCATGGTCGTCTCCCAAAGACGGCGCGAGCGTCTGCAAGACGCACCGCGCCGTCAACCCGCCAGGCGAGCAGGAGTTGTTACTTGTAGGCGACCGCCGCGCTGGCCGGGCCGGCGAGCGGGATGATTTCCGTCCGCTTGAAGCCGGCTTCCAGGCACCATTCGGTGAAATCGGCGCCGGTGAAGTCGAACGCCTCGCCGAACTCGATCAGCATGTTCAGCGACATCATCAGGCCGAACGCATTCAACCGCCGCGCATCGTCGATGATGTTTTCCACCGCGATGAAGACGCCGCCTTCGGGCAGCGCGTCATAGGCCTTGGCGATCAGCATCTTCTTGTTCGCGAGATTCCAGTCATGGAGGATCATCCCCATCGTGATGACGTCCGACTTCGGGAACGCATCGCCGAAGAAGTCGACGACGCCCACCTTCACGCGGCCGCTGAGACCGCGCGCCGCGATGGCGCGTTCGGCGATCGGCTGCACGACCGGCAGGTCGGCGCTGGTGCAGTCCATATGCGGATGGCGCGCCGCGACGGAGGAGGCAAGCACGCCTGCCGCGCCGCCGATATCGGTCAGCGTCTTGTAAGGCGAGAAGTCGAACTTCTCGGCGAGCGCGGCGAAATTTCCGGCCGAGATGCCGCTCATCGCGCCGATGAACTGCTCCAGCCGCGCGGGGTCGCTGTAGAGCTCCTCGAACACCGACTTGCCGTAGAGCTTGATCTCGTTCTGCGGCGCGCCGGTCTTCAGCGCGGGCGTCAGGTCCGCCCAGAAACGATAGAGCCGCGCATTCGCCATCTCCAGAATGCCGCCGATGTATTGGGCGCTCGTTTTCGACAGGAAGATCGCGCCCTCGGCCGTGTTGGCGTAACGCCCCGCGGGACCATCGCCCTCGCGCGCCAGCAGGCCCAGCGCCACCAGCGTATCGAGGAAGTCATAGGTCGCGCGCGGATGCAGGCCGAGTTCGGTCTGCAGCGCCGCGCCGGTCTTCGGCCCCTGGTCGAGCGCGGTGAAAACCCCAAGCTCCACGGCGCTCAGCAGCGACTTTGAGGCGAAGAACCCCATGCCGATCTGCATGATGTGTTCGGGCGAAACGGACGGCTGCATGATGGACTCCCCAAGATCAGGTCGAAAACGAGGGCGGTCTCTATCGCCGCGTCCACCGCAGCGTCGGCGACGTTAATCACACCCGTATGACCTGTCGCAGCGGCGGCTGGCCGCACGTGGCGGTCGTCACACGGGGCGCCGGGTTGTTGACCCCGCACCCCGGCTGCTAGAAGCCCGCCTATGCGTCCCTCATTGCTTACCGATCTCACCGCCAAAGTCCGCGCCGCCTTCGTCGCGGAGGGTCTCGACCCCGCCTTTGGTCGCGTACAAATCTCAGACCGGCCTGAACTCGGGCAGTTCCAGTCAAACGGTGCACTCGCTGCCGCCAAGGCTGCGAAAATGAATCCTTTGAGTCTCGCGAGCCAAATCCAGACGCGTTTAGAGACGGACGAATGGTTTTCAAACGTCTCGATTACAGGTCCCGGCTTCATCAACATTAAGTTGATGGATTGGGTCTTGGCGCAAGCGTTGGCCGCCTCCGATGCGATCCTCGCGCCCGCCGCCGCCACCCGCGGCAAGGTCGTCGTCGATTTCGGCGGCCCCAATGTCGCGAAGGCCATGCATGTCGGGCACTTGCGTTCTTCGATCATCGGCGACGCGCTGCAGCGGCATCTGAAATTCGCGGGCTTCGATACGAAGAGCGACGTCCATCTCGGCGACTGGGGCAAGCCGATGGGCATGCTCATCACCGAGGTGAAGCTGCGCCGCCCCGAACTGCCCTATTTCGATCCCGCCTTCACCGGCCCCTATCCGGTCGAGCCGCCGGTGACGATGGAGGATCTCGAAACCCTCTATCCCATCGCCGCCGCGGCCTCGAAGGCCGATCCGGTGCGCGACGAGGAAGCCCGCACCGCCACCGCCGAACTGCAGCAGGGCCGCGCCGGTTATCGTGCGCTGTGGCGGCATTTCATCGATGTCTCGATCGCCGGCATCAAGCGTGAGTTCGCCTCGCTCGGCGTCTATTTCGACCTGTGGAAGGGCGAGGCCGACGTCGATCCGCTGATCGGCCCGATGCTCACCGACCTGAAAGCGCGCGGCATCGCCGAACTCGATGACGGCGCGTTGATCGTCCGCGTCGGCGAACCGTCCGACAAGAAGGAGATGCCGCCGCTGATGCTGGTGAAGCGCGACGGCGGCGTGCTCTACGAGACGACCGATGTCGCGACCATCATCGACCGCGTGAAGTCGCTCGATCCCGACCTCGTCCTCTACGTCGTCGACCAGCGCCAGCACGAGCATTTCGAGAAGGTGTTCCGCGGCGCGATCAAGGCGGGTTACGCCGGCAAGGCGGTGCTGGAACATGTCGGCTTTGGCACGATGAACGGCGCCGACGGCAAGCCGTTCAAGACCCGCGCGGGCGGCGTGCTGAAGCTCTACGATCTCATCGAGATGGCGAAGGCCGAGGCCGAGAAGCGCCTGGTCGAGGCCGGCATCGGCGCCGACTATCCGCCCGAGGAACGCGCCACGGTCGCGCGCCAGGTCGGCCTCGCGGCGATCAAGTTCGCGGATCTCTCGAACTACCGCCTCACCAACTACATTTTCGATCTGGAGCGCTTCACGAAGTTCGAAGGCAAGACGGGCCCCTATCTGCAATACGCCGCGGTGCGCGTGAAATCGCTGCTGCGAAAGGCCATGGAAGAACAGGCCCGCCCCGGCGCCATCGCCATCACGGCGGCGGAGGAACGCGACCTCGCCCTCGCCATCCTGCGCTTCCCCGATGCGCTGGAGGAAACGATCAAGGTCCGCGCGCCCAATGTCATGTGCGACTACGCCTACACGCTGGCGCAGCGCTTCAGCTCGTTCTACGCCGCGCACCACATCATGAGCGAAAGCGACACCGCCCTCCGCGCCAGCCGCCTTGCGCTGGCGGCGCTGACATTGCGTGCGCTGGAAACCGCGTTGGAGCTTCTCGGCATTGAAGTGCCGGAGCGGATGTAGGCTCAGCCCTCCACTCGCTCCAGCGCGGCGCGGATCCTCTTCAGGTCGTTCTCCAATCCGGCATTGCCCGGTACCGCGGCGGCGACCTTCTCACCCACCTCCAGCGCCCGGCGATACGCGGCCGCCGCGGCCGGCCGATCGCCCAGTTTCTCCTGGGTCTCGCCGATCCGCGCGAGGACGATCATCAGATCGATCTGAATGCCGGCATTGTCCGGGGCGAGACGGGCGCGCTTCTTGGTCAAGGACAGCGCGTAGAGGAAGTGGGGCAGGGCGTCGTCATAGGAACTGCGCGAGAACCAGAGCAGTCCCAGCTTCGAATGGCAAAGTGCGAGGTCGGCGAGGTAGACGAGATTGTCGGGATACGCGCCGGTCAGTTTCGCCGCGACCGGCAAAGCGAGATTGTAGAGCAGGAACGCCGCCTTCGCCTCCTTGCGCGCCGCCTGCACATCGCCGGTCTTGAGCAGCAGCGTCACGAGCGCATGCCCGGTCTCCGCATCGTCGTCATGCGCGGTGTAATCCGCCCGCAGGCTGTCGAGCGCCTCGGTGTAGACCGCGAACGCGCCGTCATTGTCGCCCGTCGCCCGCTTCGCATCGCCGAGGCCTGTAAGCGCCACCACGAGATCGCGCGCATAAAGCCGGCTCGTGCCGTCGCCCGCGACGAGCCGCCGGGCGATCTCCACCGCGCGTTCGAACTGCGCCAGCGCCCCCGAACCGTCGCCGGCCATCAGCTTTGCATTGCCCAGCTTGTTGAGGCTGACCATCAGGTCGCGCTCCAGCGCCGCATTGCCCGGCGTGGCGTCGGACGCCCCCTGCCGCGATGCCAGCACCGCTTCATAATCCGCGATTGCCCCTGCGACGTCGCCGCGCGCCAGCTTCACGTCGCCGAGACGGTCGACCGACAGCGTGATGTCGCGCTGAAGCTCCTGATTGTCGGGATCGGCCGCAGCGAGACGCCGGCGGATCTCCAGACTGGTTTCGAACGAAGTCTGCGCGCCCGTCAGATCGCCCTGCAGCGACAGCACGCCGCCGACCTTCTCATGCGCCGCCGCCAGTCCGCGCAGATAGAGCGCGCTCGACGGATCGCCCGTGCTGATCTCGCCATAGATCTTCAGCGCCTCGCGATAGGCGCCCAGCGCTGCCGCCAGATCCTGCTGCGCCAGCCGCACATCGCCGATCTTGCTGTGGCTGGTCGCGAGATTGTAGCGCCGCGCCGTATCGTTCGGTTTCGCCGCCGACAGCGCCTCGGCCAGCGCCAGTCCTTCCTCGTACATCGCTGCCGCGCCCGCGATATCGCCGCCGAGCATCTTGAGATCGCCGATCCGGTCGAGGCTGATCGAGACATCCTGCCGGTAATCGTCATTCGCGGGCTCGGCGGCGGCGAGGCTGCGGCGCAGGTCCAGCGCCCGCTCGTGGATTGTGAGCGATGCCGCGAGGTCGCCCTGACCCTGCTTCACATCGCCCATCGCCTCCAGCACCGCCGCAAGCTGCCGTCGGCGGGGCAAGTCGTCCGGCTTGGCCGCCGTGCGCTGTTCCGCCAGCACCAGCGCTTCATCCAGATGCGCGATGGCCCCGGAGAGATCGCCGCGCACCTGCAGAGCCGCCGCCACGCGGCTCAGCGCGATGATCAGGTCCGCGCCGTAATCCTCATCCTCGGGATAGGCAGCGGCGAGCTCGCGCGCGCCCGCCAGCGCCTTGTTCGCCGCATCGAGCGAGCCCTGGCTGTCGCCCGCCGCGAGCAGCGAGGTGCTGAGCACGACCTCCGCCGCCATGATCGCGCGGCGCCCCTCGGGTGGCAGCGTCTGACCTGCGGCGAGCGCGCTCAACAGCCCTTCGATCTTGCGCAGCACATCCGCCAGCCGCTTCTGCGGCACGCCAGCGAGATTGCGGGTGAGATCGACGATGTCGAAAATCACCGTATTCGCCGCCTCGATCCCCGCACCGAGATTGCCCTCGGCCCGCGCCCGCTGGCGTTCGGCGTTGATCGCGAACCAGGTCGCGGCCACCGCGAGCAGCGCGAAGATGCCGGTGAGGCCGTAGGCGAACGCCATACGCCGCCGCTGCGCCTTCGCCTCGCGCTGCCGCAGCGTATCGAGCCCGACGCCCAGCACGCCCGCGATGACCTTCAGCAGCGCATTGGGCCGCCCGTCGCCGGCATCGCGCGCATCCGCCGCGACAGGCTCGGCGGGTCTGTCGCTCAATTCACCATCAGTGCCTAAATGGTAGCGCAGGGCAGGCGGAAAACACTCCGTCGCGGGATCGCCGCTGTTCGGCACGCCCGCCACGACGATCGCAAAGATGCGATCCGCGCGGCCCAATCGTTTGAACGCGAGGATCTCCTCGTTCACCCAGCGCGACGCCGCGGCGGCCGGGGAACACAGCACGATCAGATTGGCCGACCCCGCCAGCGCCTCGCGAATGACGCTGCTGAGATCGGTCGAGGCCGACAGCTCCTCGCGGTCGCGGAACACCGGGATGAGGCGCGCCGGCACCGGCCCGCGCGGCGTCGCCTGTCCGACCAGCCCGCGCGGCACGCGGTAACGCTCAAGCCCTCGATGCAACCAGACGGCCGCCGCGGTGTCGCGGTGGCTGTAGCTGATAAAGGCGCGATACCGGCAGGCCGCGTCGGGCTGCATCCATCCTCCATGGCGGCCGGTACTGCGGCGCGCCCGGGATCATAACTTGGGAATCGTGACGGTGGATGCATAGACATCGCCTAGCGCGCGGCGATGGCGTCCCGTCTTGCTTCCAGAAAGGCGCGCTCCTGGCGCGTGCCGGCGCGGACAATTGCGATGTCGAATTGCGCCGCCGCCTCGTCGAGCCGCTCCAGCCGCACCAGAAACTCCGCCCGCGCCGCCGGCAGATGGGCGGATCGCACCAGCGCGGCATCGAGGCCCTCCAGCAGCGCCAGCCCCGCGGCGGGGCCTTCCGCTTCCGCCACCGCGATCGCTCGGCTCAGCCGCACGGCGGGGGAGGGCGTGACGCGCTCCAGCGCGGCATAGAGCGCGGCGATCCGCGCCCAGTCCGTCGTGTCGTTGACATGCTCGGCGGCGATCGCGGCCTGCAGCCCGTAACTCCCATCCGTGCCCGCGCGCGCCAGCAACGCCTGGCCCGCCGCGATCTCGTCCCACCGCCACAGCGTCCGGTGCTGATCGCGCAGCAGCACGATCGCGCCCGTGGCATCGGTCCGCGCGTCCCGCCGCGCATTATGCAGCCGCATCAGCGCCAGCAGCCCCGCGGCCTCGGGTTCTGACGGCACGATCTCCAGAAGCATTTCGCCAAGGCGGATCGCCTCGGCACAGAGTTCGCCCCTTACCACCCGGTCGCCTCCGGTCGGCGCGTAACCCTCGGTGAAGATCAGATAGATGACCGCCATCACGCCATCCAGCCGCTCGCGCAGCGCGTCGGCGGAGGGCAGGCGGAACGGAATCCCTGCCGCCGCGAGCTTCTGCTTGGCGCGGGTCAGCCGCGCGGCCATCGTCGCTTCCTGCACGAAGAACAGCCGCGCGATCTCGGCCGCGGTGAGCCCGCCGACCAGCCGCAGCGTCAGCGCGATCCGCGCCTCCGGACTCAGCGTCGGATGGCAACAGAGCGCGATCAGCGCCAGCCGGTCGTCGGGAATGTCGCTGTCGCGGGCCGGTTCGTCGTCATCGCTCACAGCGTCATCCGCCAGCAGATGGGCCTTGCGTGCCGCCGTCGCCTGCCGCTTCAGCCGGTCGAGCGCCCGCCGCGTCGCCGCCGTCAGCAGCCAGGCGGCGGGATTGTCGGGGACCTCCCTCCGCCACGCTTCGGCTGCGGCGGCGAACGCCTCCTGCAGGCAGTCCTCCGCGAGATCGAGCGCGCCGAAGCGCCGCGTCAGCACGGCGATCAGCCGCGCCCAATGCGCCCGGTAGGCGATCTCGAGGACGCGGGCGGCGCTCAATGGGGGATGACGGCCCTCACCTCGACCGTGCCCGACAGCATCTTGGCGTACTCGACCGCCTCGTCCAGGCTCGCGGCTTCGATCAGGTAGAAGCCGGTCAGGTGTTCGGCGGTTTCCGCGAACGGCCCGTCGGTCAGCACGCTCTGCCCGCCGCCCGTCTGCACCGTCTTCGCGGTCGTCGTCGAGGTCAGCTCCTCGCCGGCGAGGCGGGCGGCCTTCTCGCGCAGGGCGCTGCCCAGCCGCATATGCTCGGCATAGACGGCATTGCGCGCTTCCGGGCTCGCATTGGCGTGGGTCACTTCGTCATCATAGATCAGCAAGGCGAATTTCATCGTCGGCCCCTCCAGCCTGGTTTGCCGACTATGACGCGCCACCGGCCCCGGAATCGACAGGCCCGCCAAAAAATCTTCGCCCGTCATGGAACCGTCTTCAGTTCGTTGCGTTTAGGTGTCGGGGGCGGGGATTCCAGGATTTTTATGACTACCGGTACCGAACTGCTCGAAGCCCTGCCCGTCGCGGTCTACACGACCGACGCCGAGGGCCGGATCACCTTCTTCAACGAAGCCGCCGCGACCTTCTGGGGCCGTCGTCCCACGATCGGAGAGGAGCGCTGGTCCGGCGCCTTCGCGCTGTACCACGCGGACGGCCGGCCCCTGCCGCACGACCAGTGCCCTATGGCCGTCACCCTCAAGACCGGCGAGCCTGTGTGCGGCGTTGAGGCTCTTGCCGGACGACCGGACGGCAGCCGTATCCCGTTCCAGCCTCATCCGACCTTGCTCAAAGACGCCTCGGGCCGCATCACGGGCGCCATCAATCTGCTGGTCGAGATCGCCGACCGCAAGAAGGCCGAGATCGACTCGGCCCGTCTCGCCGCCATCGTCGCCTCGTCGGACGATGCGGTGATCTCGAAGACGCTCGACGGCATCGTTACCTCGTGGAACGCCGGCGCGAAGCGCATCTTCGGTTATGAGGCGTCGGAGATGATCGGCCAGTCGATTCTCCGCCTCATCCCCGCCGAACTGCGCTTCGAGGAAGAGCAGATCATCGCCAAGCTGAAGCGCGGCGAGCGCATCGAGCATTTCGACACGACCCGCCTCGCCAAGGACGGCAGCCGCATCGCCATCTCGCTCACCGTCTCGCCGATGCATGACCGCGCCGGCAACATCATCGGCGCCTCCAAGGTCGCGCGCGACATCCGCCAGCGCCGCGAGAGCGAGGAGCTGCAGACCCTGCTGTTCGACGAGCTCAATCATCGCGTGAAGAACACGCTGGCGATCATCCAGGCGATCGCTGGCCAGTCGCTGCGCACCAGCCGCAGCGCCGACGATTTCGTCATGAGCTTCAGCGGCCGCGTCCAGTCGCTGGCCCGCGCCCACGACCTGCTCGTGAAGGGCAAGATGAAGGGCGCCGACGTGATGGCGATCCTGCGCGAGCAGGTTCTGCTGGGCGAAGGCGACGGCGCGCGCATCTGGTGCTCCGGCCCCTTCCTTTCCGTCTCGCCCAAGATCGCCGTGCAGCTCGCTTTGGTGCTGCACGAACTCGCGACCAACGCGCGCAAGCACGGCGCGCTTTCGGTGCCGGGCGGCCGCCTTTCCATCGAGTGGAAGATGGCGATGACCCCCGGCCGCGAATTGCAGCTGACCTGGACCGAGAGCGGCGTTGCCGGCCTCCGCGCCCCCGCCGCGCGTGGCTTCGGCACGACGCTGATCGAGCGCACGCTGCAGGGGAATGGCGGCGGCGCCAGCGTCCGCTTCGGCGCCGACGGCATCGTTTGCGAGATCAAGGTCCCGCTGATCGAGGAATACGGTCACCCCCTGGCCGAGCCGCACACGGGCGACCTCTCGCCGGCCTGGCGTGCGGCGGCGGAGCCCGATGCGACGATCGGTCTGCAGGGTAAGCGTATCCTCGTCGTCGAGGACGAGCCGATGATCGCCATGGATCTCGAGGCGCAGCTTGAGGACGCCGGCTGCACGGTCATCGGCCCGGCCGAAACCCTCGCGACGGCGCGGCGGCTGATCGTCGAGGCCGTCTTCGACGGCGCCCTCCTGGACGCCAATCTCGGCGGCGAGCGGGTGGACGAGCTGGCGGCCCTGCTGACCCAGAAGGGCATCCCCTTCGCCTTTGCCTCGGGCTATGGCCGCGAGGCCCTGCCGCGCGAACATCGCGAGGCGCCCCTGCTCGAAAAGCCCTTCGTCTCCGGCCAGCTCGTCGCCGTGCTGGGCGATTTGCTGAGCGCCCGCGCCGAGGACCCGGGCGTCATCCCCTTCCGGCCGCGTAAGGGCTGATTCGCGCGCCGCGAATTGACTCTTCGCGCGCCGCCCCCTACCCACGGGCATCGGTTCCGTCCGGCGTGATGCCGCGCGATTCCGGCCAAGCATATGATCCCCAGCGGGAGAGACCGGGTGCAACCCCCGGCGCCGAAGGAGCAACCGCCCCGGTAAACTCTCAGGCACCCAGGACCGCAGGGGGGATGAGCGTCTGGAAAGCGGCGGCCCGGATTGGCCGCCCACCGACGGGGTAAGCGATTTCTCAAATCGCGAAATCTCTCAGGTCCCAATGACAGACGGGGTAGCAGCGCGGGGAAACCCGCGCCCGCTTCACCGACTGTCATCCGCGAGGAACCTGAGTGGCCGAACCGAAAAAGACCCAGTTGAACGCCCTTCACCGCGAACTCGGCGGCAAGATGGTGGAGTTCGCCGGCTATGACATGCCGGTCCAGTACCCGACCGGCGTGCTGAAGGAACATCTCCACACCCGCACCCAATGCGGCCTGTTCGACGTCAGCCATATGGGGCAGGGCGCTCTCATGGGCGCCGGCGTCGCCGCGGCGTTCGAGAAACTGGTGCCCGGTCCGATCCAGGAGCTGAAGCCCGGCCAGACCAAATACACGCTGCTGCTCAACGACGCCGGCGGCATCCGCGACGACCTCATGGCGACCCGCCCGCTCGGCGACGACGACTACAAGACGCTGTTCCTCGTCGTGAACGCCGGCTGCAAGGATGCCGACTTCGCCCATATCGGCGCCAACATGCCGGGCTTTGAACTGAACCGCTTCGAGGACCGTGCGCTGCTCGCGCTGCAAGGCCCCAAGGCCGCCGAGGTCTTCGCCCGGCACAGCCCCGAAGCCGCTGTCATGAAGTTCATGACCGCCGCGAAGCTGAAGGTCATGGGCCTCGACTGCTATGTCTGGCGCTCCGGCTATACCGGCGAAGACGGTTACGAAATCTCCGTTCCCGGCGATGCCGCGGAGGATTTCGCCCGCAAGCTCCTCGCCGAACCCGAAGTCCTCCCCATCGGCCTCGGCGCGCGCGACAGCCTGCGCCTCGAAGCCGGCCTCTGCCTCTACGGCCATGATCTCGACGAGACGACGACGCCGGTAGAAGCCGCGCTCACCTGGGCGATCGGCAAGCGCCGCAAGATGGAAAAGAACTTCCCCGGCGCCGAGATTATCATGAACCAGCTCTTCGACGGCGCGACGCGCAAGCGCGTCGGCATCGTGCCGTTGGAAAAGGCCCCCGCGCGCGAAGGCACCGAGATCCGCTCCGAAGCCGGCGAGACCATCGGCGTCATCACCTCCGGCGGCTTCGGCCCCACCGTGAACGGCCCCATCGCCATGGGCTATGTGCCGCCCGCTTTCGCCACCGACGGCACGCCGCTCCAACTCGTCGTTCGCGGCCAGGCGCGTCCCGCCAAGGTCGCGCCCATGCCTTTCGCCTCGCACCGCTACTACAGGGGATAATCCGATGACCGTCTATTTCACCGACCAGCATGAATGGCTCAGCGTCGAAGGCGGCATCGCCACCGTCGGCATCACCAAATACGCCGCCGAACAGCTCGGTGACGTCGTGTTCGTGGAGCTCCCCGCCAAGGGCAAATCCCTGACTGCCAAGGGCGAAGCCGCCGTGGTGGAAAGCGTGAAGGCCGCCAGCGATGTCTACGCCCCGGTCTCCGGCGAAGTCACCGAGTCCAACGACGCCGTCACCGCCGAACCCTCCAAGGTCAACGAAGACCCCCAGGGCGAAGGCTGGTTCTTCAAGCTGAAGCTCGCCGACGAAAGCGAACTCGCCGGCCTGATGGACGAAACGGCGTACGAGAAGTTCGTGCGGGATCACGGGTAGCCATAGTGGCGGTTGCGTACCCCCCTCTGTCGGCTCCGCCGACTGTCTCACCCCGTAAACGGGGGGAGCAAGGGTCTGCGCTTTGTTGCTCCCCCCGTTTACGGGGGGAGACAGCCATGGCGCTTGCAAAGCAAGCGGCATGGCAGAGGGGGGCCCGTAACCCCGCCTCATCGCAACCGCGCATCCACCGCCGTCCAAATCCCATCCAGCACCTTGCCGAGCTGCCGATACACCTCGTCGTTTGTGAACCGGATCACCAGCCAGCCCTGTGCGGCGAGATAACCGCTCCTTCGCTGGTCATGGCTGATCGCTTCATCCGACCTATGTGTCGAACCATCGAGCTCGACGATCAGCTTGGCGGCGACGCAGGCGAAGTCCGCCACATACGGCCCGACGGGATGCTGCCTGCGAAACCGCACGCCGCGCTGGGCGCGCTTGTTCAACTGCGACCAGACGATCAACTCGGCCTCGGTCAACGCGCGGCGCAGGGTCTTCGCCAAAGGCGTAGAGCGTTTCTCTGTCTCCCGCACATGCCCCCCTCTGCCCATCGCCTTGCGATGGGCTGTCTCCCCCCGCAGGCGGGGGGAGCAACATGCTTCAACGCCATTCAAACAGCTGGAATCTAAATGCGCTATCTCCCCCTCACCCCCGACGAACGGCGGCAGATGCTGTCCACGATCGGTGCGCGCTCCATCGACGACCTCTTCGTCGACGTGCCCGAAGCCGCGCGCCTTGCCGGCCCCGTCGATCTGCCGCGCTACATGGGCGAGATGGAGGTCGATCGCGATCTCTCCAAGCTCGCGGCGCTGAACGTGCCGGCCTCGTCCGTGCCGTTTTTCGTCGGCGCCGGCGCCTACAAGCATCACGTCCCCGCTAGCGTCGATCACATCATCCAGCGCTCGGAGTTCCTCACCTCCTACACGCCCTACCAGCCGGAAATCGCGCAAGGCACGCTGCAATATCTCTTCGAGTTCCAGACCCAGGTCGCCGCGATCCTCGGCATGGAGGTCGCCAACGCCTCGATGTATGACGGCTCCACCGGCACCGCCGAGGCCGTGCTGATGGCGCACCGGGTCACCAAGCGCAGCAAGGCCGTCGTCTCCGGCCGTCTCCACCCGCACTATGCCGACGTGATCCGCACGGTCTGCGGCGCGGCGGGCGCGGGGCTCACCATCGAGCTCGCCGGCGTTCATCCGACCGCCAGTGAAAACCTCGCCGACCGCATCGATGCCGACACCGCCTGCGTCGTCGTCCAGAACCCCGATGTCTTCGGCAATCTCATCGACCTCAAACCCATCGCCGAGGCCGCCCATGCCAAGGGCGCGCTGCTGATCGCCGTCGTCACCGAAGCCGTGTCGCTCGGCGCCGTTACCCCGCCCGGCCATATGGGTGCGGACATCGTCGTCGCCGAGGGTCAGTCAATCGGCGTCGGCCTGCAGTTCGGCGGCCCCTATGTCGGCCTCTTCGCGACGCGCGAGAAATACATGCGCCAGATGCCCGGCCGGCTCTGCGGCCAGACCGTCGACGGCCAGGGTCGCCGTGGTTACGTGCTGACCCTCTCCACCCGCGAGCAGCATATCCGCCGCGAGAAGGCGACCTCGAACATCTGCACCAATTCCGGTCTGATGTGCCTCGCCTTCACCATCCACATGACCCTGCTGGGCGAGCACGGCTTCCAGCGCCTCGCCCAGCTCAACCACGAAGCGGCCTGCGACCTCGCCGACGTTCTGGCCGATGTCCCCGGCGTCGAGGTGCTGACGAAAAACTACTTCAACGAATTCACGCTCAAACTGCCGAAGCCCGCCGACGAGGTCGTCAGCGCGCTCGCCAAGATGGGCGTCCTCGGCGGCGTCCCCGCCTCGCGCCTCTATCCCGGCGATGCCGAGGTCGCGAACCTGCTGCTCGTCGCCGCCACCGAAGTGAACACCAATACGTGCCGCGCCGCCTTCGCCGCCGCGCTGAAGGAGGTGCTCGCATGAGCATGAACAATCAGGGCCGTCCCACCACGACCGTTACCTCCGGCAGCGAGGCCATCGTCACCTATACCGGCCATCGCGCGCTGGTTCAGGAAGAAGGCCTGATCTTCGACCGCGGCCGTTCCGGCAAATGGGGCGTCGATCTGCCCGTGCCTAAGGGCGGCAAGGACCGCCTCGGCGGCGTCAACCGCAAGGGCGAGATCGGCCTGCCCGACCTCTCGGAGCCCGAGGCTGTGCGCCACTATGTGCGCCTCAGCCAGAAAAACTATTCGATCGACACCGGCCTCTTCCCGCTGGGCTCGTGCACGATGAAGCACAACCCGCGCCTCAACGAGAAGGTCGCGCGCTTCCCCGGCTTCGGCGACATCCACCCGCTGCAGCCCCAGGAAACCGTGCAGGGCGCCTGGGCGCTGATCGACCGCCTGATGCACTGGCTGAAGACGCTGACCGGCATGCCCGCCGTGGCGATGTCGCCCAAGGCAGGCGCGCATGGCGAACTCTGCGGCCTCATGGCGATCAAGGCGGCGATCGAGGCGCGCGGCGAAACCCGCCGCCGCATCGTCGTGCCGGAATCCGCGCACGGCACCAACCCGGCGACCGCGGCGCTGATCGGCTACACCGTCGATACCGTGCCCGCCAATGCGCGCGGCCGCGTCGATCTCGCGGCGCTGAAGGCGAAGCTCGGCCCCGACGTCGCCGCGATCATGGTGACCAACCCCAACACCTGCGGCCTCTTCGAAGACGAAGTGCGCGAGATCGCCGACGCCATTCATGCCGTCGGCGGCTATTTCTACTGCGACGGCGCCAACTACAACGCGATCGTCGGCCGCGTGCGTCCCGGCGATCTCGGCGTCGACGCGATGCATATCAACCTGCACAAGACCTTCTCGACGCCCCATGGCGGCGGCGGTCCGGGCGCGGGTCCGGTCGTCTTCTCCGAAGCGCTCGCGCCCTTCGTGCCGCTGCCCTTCGTGGTCGCGGACGGCGAAGGCTTCCGCAATGTCGAACATGCCGACGAAGCCGCCGAGGGCGACAAGCCCTTTGGCCGCCTCGTCGCCTTCCACGGCCAGATGGGCATGTTCACGCGCGCCATGTCCTACATGATGAGCCACGGCTCGGACGGCTTGCGCCAGGTCGCCGAGGACGCGGTGCTGAACGCCAACTACATTCTCGCGAGCCTCAAGGACGTGATGTCCGCGCCCTTCGGCGATACCGGCCCGTGCATGCACGAGGCGCTGTTCGACGACACGTTCCTGAAGGGCACCGGCGTCACCACGCTCGATTTCGCCAAAGCGCTGATCGACGAGGGCTACCACCCGATGACGGTCTACTTCCCGCTCGTCGTCCATGGCGCGATGCTGATCGAGCCGACGGAAACCGAGAGCAAGGAAACCCTTGACCGCTTCATCTACGCGATGCGCTCGCTCGTTCTGGAGGCCAAGGCCGGCAACAAGGAAGGCGCCCCCGACCGCTTCAGCGGTGCGCCGTATCTCAGCCCCCGCAGCCGCCTCGACGAGACGGCCGCTGCGCGCAAACCGGTGCTGAAGTGGACTCCTCCCGCACCGGCGCAGGCGGCGGAATAGGACGGATCGTCGACGTCTATCTTCCCCCGTGCTTACGGGGGAAGTACCCCGAAGGGGGGAAGGGGGCACGATGCAGCGCGCCGGCGCGTCACGCGTTCACGCGCCCCCCTCAGCCATTGCATTCGCTCCGCGACTGCAATGGTTGTCTCCCCCGCAAGCGGGCGGGAGCAAGAGGTGGCGTATCGCTGCTACTCAAACCCCGCGAAGTCGATCATCGCCTCACCAAGCTCGCGCGTGCCCCAGGCGATGGTGAAGAGGAACGGCCGGTCGTCGTACACGGCCTTGCCGCCGTGGAGCAGCGTGACCTTGCCGCGGCAGTGCCGGGTCTCCTCCGCCTCCTCGTAGCTGACCTCGCGAAGATCGGTGAGGTTTGTCCCCGGCGTCAGGTCGTCGTCCTCGCCCGCCTCCGCATCGCCGCGCGCATACCAGGCGATCAGATCGCGCATGAAGCTCGCGGTCGCCCCGTCATTGCAGCCGGGCAAAGGGCGCGGCTCCAGCGAGACAATCGCCACCACCGGCTGATCGTCCTGACGGGGATGCCAGCCGATGTCATAGGCGACCGCATAGAGCGCCGGCTTGCGCCCCTTCGGCTGCACGACATTCAGCATCCCGCTGCATCGGCGCACGGCCCCGCCCTGGGTGAGATAGCCCTCGTCGCTGACATGCAGCGTGCTGCGACCGAACAGCCCGTTCCCGCCTTCGCCGAAGTCACGCAGCGGGCCGGTCGCAGCGGCGCGCATAACATCGTCCATCTGCCGCTGGTCCGCGCAGGGCGGCAGGTCCGATTCCATCACGCCCAGTGATGGCTTGCCGCCGGACGCGAGATAGATCCCGCTCGCGATCAGCAGGATCAACGCGAGAAGGGGCACGAAGTTATGCGGCATGGCGCAAGGCTAATGTCGTGCCCCGCGCCCCGTCACTGAGACATTTTGCCGGCCCGCGCGGCGTGTCGAAACGCAACTTGCGGCCACCACTGCGCGCAAACCGGACCTGAAATGCACCCCGAGCGCGCCGGCCCAGCCGTCGGAGGCCCTTTCCTTGCGACCGGGCGTCGCTAAACTCGCGCTACGGTCGCGTGCGTCGCGCGGATCGCATCGTATGAGGGGCGAGCATGCGTAGTCTGCATTCGCTGGGCATGGCGCTGGAAACCGTGGACGCGGACCGCGCGTTCCCCATCGACGATGCCCCGCCCGTTGCGATGGCGCCGACCGTGTCATTTACGGCGGAGCAGGCAGCCGCCCAACTGACGCGCGGCGGGTATACCTGGCAGGCGCAAATGGGTCAGCCGGTCACGGTGACCTATGCCTATCGCTTCTCGGCGCCTACTACGATGCCCGACGACACCGGTGGGTTCTCGCAATTCAACGGCGCCCAGGTCTTGGCGGCTGAAGCCGCCTTGCGCGCGTGGTCCGACGTGGCCCAGATCACCTTCACGCGGGTCTCGGGTCTGGGCGTCAACGGGAACTATTCGAACAACGCGACCATTCTGTTCGGCAACTATTCGACCGGTGGCGACGACGCGGCGGGCTTTGCGTTTCTGCCCAATCCCAATGCCAAGGGCGCGGGCAGCATCGCCGGCGATGTCTGGATCAACGCCACGCTCAACTACAACACCGGACCGATCGGCACCTACGGTGCGGCCGTCCTGATCCACGAGATCGGGCACGCGATCGGTCTGGAGCATCCCGGCGACTACGACGCCGGCGACGACACCGAGCCGACCTACAACGACGCCGTCTATCGCGAGGATGACCGTCAGTACACGGTCATGAGCTATTTCTCGGAAACCAATACCGGGGCGAACTTTCAGGGCAAGTATGCCGCGGCGCCGATGCTGCACGACATTTATGCCCTTCAGCGGCTCTATGGGGCATCGACCACGACGTTGCTCGGCGACACGATTTACGGCGTGGGCAGCAATACCGGCCGCACCTGGCTGTCGTCGAAGTTGGACAGCGTCAAACTCATCTTCGCCGTATGGGACAATGGCGGCATCGACACGTTCAATTTCAGTTTCTACGAAGCCGACCAGCGTATCGATCTGCGCCCCGGCGCGTTCTCGGATGTCGGCGGGCTGATCGGCAATGTCGTCATTCCCTACGAAGTCGCGATCGAGAACGCCATGGGCGGGTTGGGCTCCGACAGGATCGACGGCAACAATCTGGACAATGTGCTGTGGGGCAATGGCGGCAACGATACGCTGGACGGCCATGAAGGGAATGACGAGCTGCGCGGCGGGGCTGGCGCCGACCGGCTCATCGGCGGCACCGGTACGGACACGGTCACCTACAGTGAAGCCACCGCCGGCGTCGTCGCGTTTCTCTTGAGCCCGTCTTCGAATTCCGGCTTCGCGGCCGGCGACCTCTACGACAGTATCGAGAATCTCATCGGCACCAGTTTCGGAGACATTCTTGGCGGCAGCGACACGGCCAATGTGATCTCCGGCCTTGTGGGCAACGACTATCTCTATGGCGCCGAGGGCGACGATACGTTGATCGGCGGGGCCGGCGCAGACCGCCTCGAGGGGCAGGGCGGCAATGACACCGCCTCCTATGCGGGCGCCGCGGCCGGCGTCACGAGCTTTCTCGGCGGCGCGTTTCTCAACACGGGCGAAGCGGCTGGCGACAGTTACTTCTCCATCGAGAACATCATGGGGTCCGCCTTCGCGGACCTGCTGGTCGGCGATGGCGGCAACAACATCGTCAACGGCGGTGCGGGGAACGACTTCGTGTTCGGCGGCATCGGCGCGGATTCGCTGTTCGGCGGGGCCGGCGACGACCAGGTGCAGGGCGGCCCGGGCGCCGACGTCATTGACGGCGGCGACGGCAACGATATCGCCTCCTACAGCGAGGCGGCTGCCGGCATGGTCGTCTTCATGCTCGCGCCGCAGGCAAGCACCGGCGACGGCCAGGGTGACACCTTCTTCAGCATCGAAGGCGTCACTGGCTCCGTCTTCGGCGACATTCTGGGCGGGACTGAAGGGAACAACACGATCGTCGGTGGCGGCGGCAACGACTACGTCTTCGCGGCCGGCGGCGACGACATTATCGACGGCGGGCCTGGCAGCGATCAGATGGAAGGCCAGGGCGGCTTCGATTTCGTGACCTATCGGTCGGCAACGGCCGGCGTGTCGGCCTATCTCGCGACGCCGCAGCTCAATACGGGAGACGCGGCGGGCGACACCTATGCGGGCATCGAAGGGCTGCTCGGCAGCTACTACAACGATGTTATGGCGGGCGACGCGTTCGACAATATCGTGCAGGGCCTGGCCGGCAACGACACCTTGTACGGCGGCGCGGGCAACGACTATGTCGTCGGCGATGAGGGCGACGACGTCCTCGAAGGCGGGGCGGGCGCCGACGTGCTGGATGGCGGGTTCGGCCTTGACGTCGCGTCTTATGCCGGCGCGTCCTCCGGCGTCACCGTGAACCTCGCGAATACCGCGCTGAACAAGGGCGAAGCGGCGGGCGACATCTATCGCGCCATCGACTTTATCCTGGGGTCTGCGTTCGCGGATGTGCTGGTTGGCGACGCCAACGACAACCGACTCGCGGGCGGCGCGGGCGCCGACACGCTGACCGGCGGGGCCGGTGCGGACTTCTTCACCTTCCTCGCGGTCAGCGACGGCGGCGACACCATCACCGATTTCCGATTTGGCACCGACCAGTTTCTGGCGACGGATCGCCTCAATTTCGCATCGAACGCCTTCGGCTTGCCTGTCGGCGTTCTCGATCCCTCGCATTTCTTTTCGGGCACCAATCCCAGCGCCTCGGCAAGCGGCCCGGCGTTCCTGTTCAACACGACGACCCATCAGCTCTTCTACGATGTCGATGGGAACGGCGGGCAGGCGGCCGTACTGATGGCGACGCTGAGCAACGGTCAAAATCTCAATTCCACCGACATCTGGCTGGTCTAGCGCCGCCGATGGGGTTGGTGCTTTCGAACCCTTGAGAATCGCGATCGACGGCTAAGCCTCAACCCTCAGCCGCTCCAACCCCCGGAAAAAGGGCAGCGCGCGCCATTGCGGCGGCTCGTCCACCAGCCGCAGGTTCGGAAACCGCTGGAAGAAGGTGCTGAAGAAACTCACCGCCTCCATGCGCGCCAGCGGGGCGCCGATGCAGATATGGGCGCCGCCGCCAAAGCTAACATGCGGCGTGCCCTTGCGCGTAATGTCGAACTCGTCCGGCCGCTCGAAGACCTCGGGGTCGCGGTTCGCGCCGCGCAGCGACATGGTCACGCTCTGGCTCTTGTGCATGGGACAGCCGCCGACTTCGCGGTCCCGGTCCAGCACGCGGCCGGTGACATCGACCGGCCCTTCATAGCGCAGGATCTCCTCGACCGCCCCCGGCACCAGCGATGGGTCCGCCACCAGTTTCGCCTTCTGCACAGGGTTCAACAGGAACTGGCGCACGCCGTTGCCGATCAGATCGGTCGTGGTGAGATTGCCGCCCACCAGCAGCGCCTGCAGATTGATGCGCAACTCGACATCGCGGAGCTCGGCGCCTTCGGCCTGCAGCGCCACCATGTCGGAGACTAGGTCGTCGCCCGGCTGCGCGCGCCGCGCCGCCATCAGCTCTGTGAAATAGGCGTCCATCGCCGCCGAGGAGCGCTCCATATGCGCCGTCTCCTCTGCCGAGCGTACCGGATTGAGGCCGAGGATCAGGCCTTCCGACCAATCGCGGAACTCCTCCAGCCGCGTGTCGTCGACGCCCAGGATGCGCGCGATGGTGACGATCGGAATCGGGATGGCGACCTCGTTGATGAGATCGAACGACGCCTTGGCCTGCACGGTGTCGAGCACGTCGGACACGATCTTGTCGATCTTCGCGCGCGCCTTGGCGACCCGCGCATACAGCGCCTTGGCCAGCGGCGTGCGGATGCGCTGATGATCGGGGTCGTCCATGGTCAGGATCGACTGGCGCTCGCCCGGCGGCAGGTCGGCCTTGTCGGCGTTGAGCAGGAAACGCGCGAACGAGCCTTCCTCGGCATGCACGCCGTTCCGCCATAGCGTCCGGTCGTTCACCATGGCGCGCACATCGGCATAGCGGCTCAGCATCCAGGTCTTCGTCACCTCGTCGCGGAACACCGGGCACTGTTCGCGCAACGGCTTCAGCCGCGCATGCGGGTCTTCCTTGGCGATTGGATCGAAGGCGCTGGTTTCCAGGATGTTGGTGATGGGCGCGGTCTGTGTCACGTCGTCTCCCGGCGGTTCTTGTTGTGATTTTTTGTCACTCTGCCGCATAACCCGCGCGTCAACAACGGGGCTCGTCACATGCACCGCACCGCAGACCTCATCCGCCTCGCGCTCGCCAATCCCCTGAATGCGGCGGTGCTCGACCGGCTTGAGGCGCTCGCGCTGCCCGATGCCTGGCTGGCCTCGGGCTGCATCTTCCAGCCGGTCTGGAACGGCCTCACCGGCCGCGCGCCCGCTTATGGCATCAACGACTACGACGTCTTCTATTTCGATCCCGACACCAGCTACGAGGCCGAGGACGCCGCGATCCGCCGCTGCGCCGAGGCCTTTGCGGGTCTCGATGCCGACGTGCAGGTCCGCAACCAGGCCCGCGTGCATCTCTGGTATCCCGAAAAATTCGGCCAGCCCTATGCGCCGCTGAAAGACTCCGCCGACGCGCTCACCCGCTTCCTCGCGCCTTGCTGCGCCGTTGCGCTGCGCAAAGCAGGTGAGGGCTACGAGATCGCCGCGCCCTACGGCCTCGATGATCTCTTCGCGATGACCATCCGGCGCAATCCTGCGACCACCGGCCCGCGCGACCAGTACGAGGCCAAGGCCGCGCGCTGGAAAACCTGCTGGCCGGAAGTCACGGTTGTGCCCTGGAGCGATTGAATCTCGCGGCCCGCCCGGCGAGAGTGGTCCCAACCGGGGAGGGGACACCATGCTGGCGCTGAGACCCAATTGCGAATGCTGCGACACCGATCTGCCGCCTGAGGCCGACGCGCGCATCTGCACCTTCGAATGCACCTTCTGCCCTGACTGCGCGGACCAGCGCTTCCAGGGCGCGTGCCCGAACTGCGGCGGCAATCTCGTCGCCCGGCCCGTCCGCCCCGCCGCGCTGCTCGCCAAATTTCCGGCGGCGACCGAACGCACGCTTTCGACCAAACCCGCCTGCACCGAGGCCCGCGCCGCATGATCACGAAACTTCTCGCGGCCTGTGCCGCGCTGTTCCTCATCGCTGCCCCCGCCTCCGCCAAGACGCTGGAGCCCGTCGATCAGTCGGCCAAGGACCCCAAACTTGCCGAACTCATCGCGACGCTGGTGAAGGCGTGCGACGACAAGGACTTCAAGCCGTTCGAAGCGGCGCTCTCGCCCGATGCCATCGCCAGCTTCGGCGGCGATGCAGGCATTCAGGGCTTCAAGGACGCCTATGGCATCGACAGCCCCGACACGACCTTCTACGCCGACTTCAAGGCGGCAGTGACGATGGGCGGCGCGTTCATGGACGACGCGACCTACGGCGCGCCTTACGTCTATGCCGCCTGGCCGGAAGAGCTCGACAGCTTCAGCTACACCGCCGCGATCGGCGACAAGACCATGCTGTATGCCAAGCCCGAGGACGGCGCGAAGACGGTCGCCGATGTCACGCACCAGTTCCTCGAAGTCATCGAGGAAGCCCCCGACGCCAAGGGCGCCGCGCCCGACGGCTGGATTCATGTGAAGGCGGGGAAGCAGACCGGCTATGTCAAATATGCCGAGACCCGCTCGCCGCTGAACTACCGCGCGGTCTTCCAGAAGACCGAGAACCGCTGGTGGCTCGGCGCTTTCGTTTCGGGTGACTGATGCCTGACGCTTTGGCGCCGGAGGCTTCGGCGATCGTCGTCGCCCGCATCGGCGTCGCTCTGCTGATCGGCTTTCTCATCGGGCTCGAGCGCGGCTGGCGCCATCGTCAGGAGGTCGCGGGCGACCGGCTCGCGGGGCTGCGCACCTATACGCTTTACGGCCTGATCGGCGGCGTCGCGGGCGTCTTCCCGGTGGCGCTGCTCGGCTGGACCATAGCGGCCGCCGTCATCGGGGTCACGGCGCTCGTGGTCGCCGGCTATGTCGGCGGGCTGGCCGCGCCCGAACCGGATCGCGGCCTCACCTCCGAAGCCGCCGCTGTCGCCACCGTCCTGCTCGGCGCGCTGGCCGGCACGGGCGAACTCGCGGTCGCCGCGGCGGGCGGCGTGGTCGTGATGCTCCTCCTCTCGCTCAAGAAGCAGCTTCACGCGCTCGTCGACGTCATCCGCTACGAGGAGCTGGAGGCGGCGATCAAGCTGCTCGTCATCTCCGTCCTCATCCTGCCCTTCCTGCCCAATCGCGGCTTCGGGCCGGGCGGCATCCTCAACCCTATGAAATCTGGTGGGCGGTGGTGCTGGTCGCGGGGCTCAGCTTCGCCGGCTATATCGCGATCCGGGCGCTCGGCGCGCGCAACGGACCGCTGGCCTTCGGACTGATCGGCGGCCTCGCCTCGTCGACCGCGGTCACCGTCACCGCCTCGCGCCTGGCGCGCGGCAATCCCGGCCTCGTCGCCCCCTTCGCCGGTGCGATCGCCGCCGCCTCCGCGACCATGATGATGCGGGTCATGGTGCTGCTCGCGGTTTTCGCGCCGTCGCTCTTTGACATCGCCTGGCCGATGCTGACCGCCGGCGCAGCGGCCTCGCTCGCGGCCGGTTTCGCGCTGCGCTACTCGGCGGCGCCGTCGCCGAACGATGAAGCCGCGCTGCCGCCGGCCGACGATCTCTGGTTCGCGCTGATGTTCGGCGGGCTGCTCACCGCGATCTCGCTCGCCATCCACTTCGCCGAGCTGCATTTCGGCGATGCCGGGCTTTATGCGCTGGCGGCGATCTCCGGCACGTTCGATGTGGATGCGTTCACCCTGTCCGCCGCGCGTACGGTGGGGCAGGCGGCGTTGCCCGTCGCGGCGCGCGATGCGGTTCTGCTCGCCGTCGCCGTCAACACGCTGGTGAAGGGCGTCCTCGCCTATTCGATCGGCGGCACGGCCCTGGCGAAGCGCGTCGCCGCCGTCATCGCGGTCTCGGTCGCCGCCGGCGCGGCCGTCTGGGTCGTCGCCTAGAACTCGACTTCCAGCGCCAGCATCTCTTCCGGCTCGGCCTTCGCCGCCGCCATCCATTCGGCCATCGGCGCCCAGCCGTCGATCGTCTTGCAATAGGCGGCGGTCGTCCCGCTCAGCGGCACCGCATAGGTGAGGAAGCGCTGCACGACCGGCGCGTACATCGCATCGGCGACGGTCGGCGTCGCGCCAAACAGGAACGGCCCGCCATAGCGCGCGAGACAGTCTTTCCAGATCGCCTCCACCCGCTCGATATCGGGTTTGGCGCCCGAGAAGATCGGGAAGCTCTTGTGCCGCACCTTCAAATTCATCGGCAGCGCCGAACGCAGATTGGCGAAGCCGGAATGGATCTCGCCCGAGATGGCCCGGCAATGCGCCCGCGCGATCCGGTCAGCCGGCAGCATGCCCGCGGCGGGATAGAGCTCGTTCAGATATTCCGCAATCGCCAGCGTGTCCCACACGCTCGCCTCGTCATGGGTCAGCCGCGGCACCAGGACCGAGGGTGAGAGCAGCAGCAGCTCGGCGCGATTATTGGGATCGTCCAGCGCCACCATCTTCTCGCCGACATCGAGCCCGGCGAGCTTGCAGAGCAGCCACCCCCGTAGCGACCATGCCGAATAGGTCTTGCTCGACAGGGTCAGTTCGGCCCCCGGCTTCACGCCCTTCTTTCGCATCTGCGATCCCCTTGCGCCCGAATATGATGCAGTGCAGCATAAGCAGCCTGCATGAAGCCAGGCTCCATGGGAACCCATGGCGGGGACAAAAATGCTCTACGCCGGCTATCAGGCCTTCCAGGACATGATGACCCCCTCGCGGCTGGGGTCTGAGATCGTCGGCGCGCTGAAAAGCCTGACCGGCAGCTTCACGAAAGACCCGGTGGGCAAGCGGCTCTTCGCCGGCGCCGAGATGGTCGCCGGCACCAAGTTCACCCATAACCGCCCGGACTACCGCATCGCGCCCGTCGCCAGCGGCAACCAGATCGCCGACGTCACCGAGGAGGTCGTCCTCGAACTGCCCTACGGCAACCTCCTCCATTTCATCAAGGAGGGCGTCGAGGCGCCGCAACCCAAGGTCATGATCGTCGCGCCGCTCTCCGGCCATTTCGCGACGCTGCTGCGCGACACCGTGCAGACCATGCTGCGCGATCACGACGTCTACATCACCGACTGGAAGAACGCGCGCGACGTCAACATGTCGGCCGGCAAGTTCGGCTTCTCGGACTACATCGACTATCTCATCCGCTTCCTGCACGAGCTCGGCCCCGGCGCGAACGTGCTCGCGGTCTGCCAGCCCTGTGTCGCGACCCTCGCCGCCGTCGCCGTGATGGCCGAGAACAAGGACCCCTGCCAGCCGCGCACCATGACGCTGATGGGCGGCCCCGTGGATGTCCGCATCTCGCCGACCACGGTCAATGATCTCGCGATGACGAAGCCGCTGTCGTGGTTCGCGAACGACGTCATCTCGCATGTGCCGTTTCGCTATGCCGGGGCAGGGCGGCCGGTCTATCCGGGCTTCGTTCAGCTCACCGCCTTCATGTCGATGAACAAGCAGCGCCACGTCGACCAGCATCGCAAGATGTACGACCACCTCGTGAAGGGCGAGACATCGGAGGCCGCCAAGATCAAGGAATTCTACGACGAGTATTTCGCGGTGCTCGACCTCACCGCGGAGTTCTATGTCGAGACCATCGACATCGTCTTCCAGCGCGCGCTGCTGGCGAAGAACGAACTCACCCATCGCGGCCGCCTGGTGCGGCCTGACCTTATCCACCGCACGGCACTGCTGACGGTGGAAGGCGAGCGCGACGACATCTGCGCGGTCGGCCAGACCTCTGCCGCCCACGCGCTCTGCTCGAGCCTGCGCCCGCACATGAAGCGCCACCACCTCCAGCCCGGCGTCGGCCATTACGGCGTCTTCTCCGGCAAGAAATGGCAGACCCAGGTCTACCCCCAGGTCCGCAACCTCATCCTGGCCATGGCGTAGCAGCGCCTTCTGCTCGAATCGGTTGCTTTCCCCAAGTGTCATGGTCCGCGAAGGCGGACCATCCACGGCTTAGGGGCCGCTCAAAAGTCGTGGATGGTCTGCCTCCGCAGACCATGACAATGAGGCGTTGCCCAAAAAGAAATGGCCGGGACGAGCCCGGCCATGACGACAAAGAATGTGAAACGTCGAACTAGTTCAGGCTCGCCCGCAGGTCGCGGATCGCGGCGTCCGAGATCGCCGACGCCTTCGCGCCGTCGATGCGGCCGGTCAGCAGGCGGCCGGCGGCGCTGATCGCGGCGTCCGCCGCAGCGGCCTTCACGTCGGCGAGCGCGCTCGCTTCAGCCTGGGCGATCTTGTCTTCCGCCATCTTGGTGCGGCGCTGGATCAGCGCCTCGATGGACTGGCGGCCTTCGATCTGCAGCCGGTCGGCCTCGGCGCGCGCGGCGGCGAGGATGGCGGCGGCTTCCGTCTCGGCTTCGCCGGCCTTGGCGCGGTACGAGACGAGCAAGGCCTGGGCTTCTTCACGCAGGCGCTTGGCTTCATCCAGTTCCGTCGCGATCGCGGCGGCGCGGGCGTCCAGCATCTTCGCCAGCACGCCCGGAACCTTCCGCCAGATGATGACGGCGAGGAACAGGAAGAGGCCGACGGCGACCCAGAACTCGGCCTGAAGCAGAAGGGGTTCTTCGTGCATCGTCGTCTCCTAGCGCGCCATCGCGGCATCGACCGCGGACGCGGCGTCGGCCGCCGTCACGGTTTCGCCCGTCAGCCGCGCATAGATCTCGGCGGCGGTGTCCGAGGCGACGGCGCGGATATGCGTCAGCGCTTCGGTCTTGGTCGCGGCCACCTGCGCCTCGGCGTCGGCGATCTTCACGGCGAGGGCGGCTTCCGCCTCCGCGCGCTTGGCATCGCTATCGGCCTTGGTCGCTTTGCGGGTATCCTCGGCCAGCGCCCGGCCGCGCGAGCGCGCGTCCTCGACGGCCTTTTCATAGGCCTTCAGCGCCGCATCGGCTTCGCCCTTGGCGGCGGCGGCCGCGGCAAGGTCGCCCGCCACGCGCGCGCGCCGGGTCTCCAGCACGCCGCGGATGCGCGGGATCACCAGGAAGGTCAGCACCAGGAACAGGAAGACAAAGCTGATGGCCAGCCAGAACAACTGGCCGACAAACGTCTCGATCGCGAGCTGCGGCAGCCCGGTCTTGTGTTCCGCACCTTCGGCGGCATGGGCCGCCTCGGTCGCATGGGCTGCGCCTTCGGCTGCTGCGAACAGCACCGAGGACGCGAGCCCGATCAGGATGGCCATGCGGCCTTCCTCCCGTTAGAGCGAGATCAGGTGAACAGGATCACGAAGGCGAGCACGAGGCCGAACAGGCCCGTCGCTTCGCAGAGCGCAAAGCCCAGCAGCAGGTTGCCGTTCTGGCTGGCAGCCGCGCCGGGATTGCGCAGCGCGCCCGACAGGAAGTTGCCGAAGATGTTGCCGATGCCGATGCCGGCGCCGAGCAGCGCGAGCGAGGCGAGGCCGGCGCCGATGAACTTGGCGGCTTCTGCTTCCATTGTAGTCACTCCTTGAGAAACGCTTGGTTGTGGTTGGACGGCCGGATAGGCAGGCCGCATTCGTTGAATTCAGTGGTGTTCGTGCAGGTTGATGGCGTCGTTCAGATAGATGCTCGTCAGCACCGCGAAGACATAGGCCTGCAGGCCGGCGACGAGGAATTCCAGCGCGGTCACCGCGACGATGCCCAGCATCGGCAGGACCGAGCCGGCCGAGAGGATGCCGCCCGCGGTGCCGAGGCTGACCACGAACATCGCGAACACTTTCAGCATCGTGTGGCCGGCCAGCATGTTGGCGAACAGGCGCACCGAAAGGCTGATGGGACGCGACAGGAACGAGATCACCTCGATCGGCACGATGACCGGCAGCAGCCAGGCGGGCACGCCGCCGGGCACGAACAGCGAGAAGAAGTGGAAGCCGTGGCGGATGAGGCCGACCAGGATCACGGTCAGGAACACCAGCAGCGCCATGGCGAAGGTGACGACGATGTGGCTGGTGGGCGTGAAGGAATAGGGCAGCAGGCCGAACAGGTTCATGAACAGCACGAACATGAACAGCGTGAAGATCAGCGGGAAGAACTTCATGCCCGCCTCGCCGGCGTTCTGGCGCACGGTGTTGGCGATGAATTCGTAGGCCATCTCGGCCATCGACTGCCAGCGGCCGGGGACCAGTGCGCCGCGCGCCATGCCGATGGTGAGGAACAGCGTCACGCCGACGGCGGCGATCAGCATCCACAGGCCCGTATTGGTCAGCGTGAGGTCGTAGCCGCCAAGCTGAAAGGACGGCGCCCAGCTCAACGGCCGGACGACGAACTGCTCCATCGGACCTGCGATTTGGTTCAGCATCTCGACCTTCAGTCCTCGTCCTCGTCACCGGCCGGCAAAGCCGGCGCGGTCTTGGCCTTTTCGGCGTCTTCCGCCTGCATGCGCCGCGCCGCGCGGAACACACCCCAGAAACCTGCCCCGACGCCGAGCGCCAGGAAGGCCAGAAACAGCGCCGGCTTGGTATCGAGCCAGCTGTCGAGGACCCAGCCCATGCCGCCGCCGACCGCGAGCGCCGCGACGAACTCCGTCGACAGCTTGAACGCTGATCCCAGCGCCGAGTTGGGCTCGGCCCTCTTCTTCGGCGGCAGCGTCCCCGTGGCCTCGGCGCGCCGCTCGAAATCGTCGAGCCGCCGGCCAAGATCGCTCAGCTTCCGTTTATCCGCGGACGGTCCGTCAGGTGCGCTCATCGCGGCTCCCCCCATCCTGCTTCACAACATCGGCTGACATTCACGCCGCAAACCCGCTTTTGAAGGCGGCTTTGCAGGATACCCCCGTCAAAGTCGCGCGGAACCTATTGGTGGGGGTTGCCCAAGTCAAGCGCGCTTACCGCGCCGCTAAAGTCTTATAAATGCTATGTTTTATTCGTCTGATGACGCGTTTGTCGCAGCCCCGTTTTCGCGTTTGCGAAGGTGGGGGATTCGCGCGGCCTATTCGGTCGGCCCGGGGCTATGGCGGACGGTTGCCGCGGCGAGGATTTCGGGCTCCATCATGCGCGCGTTCACGCCCATCCGGGGATAGGTCTTGTCGACCGGCGACCAGTGGGTCGTGCAACCGCAGGTCTTGCAGGTGTGGTGCTCGAGCATCTTGTCGCCCCACAGATAGATCGAGGTCGCCCCGCTCTCGGGGATGATTTTCACCTGGCGCGGCTCGTAATAGGTCCACAGCCCGCCTTTGCGGCGGCAGATCGAGCAGCCGCAGGAGAGCACGGTTTCGGGCGCTTCGGCGTCGATCTCCATGCGGACCGCGCCGCAATGACAGGATGCGGTGATCATGTCCGTTCCCTCTCAGCTCTTCTTCGGCGCGAAGCCGGCCAGCAGGATCGGCGCCACCGCTTTGGCGATGTCGGCGTGGGTCATGGGCTTGGGCTGCGTGCGGCCACGCAGCGAGAGCCCGTCCATCAGCGCGTTCCAGAAGAACTGCACCGTGACCGGGTCGTGGCTGTCGTCGATATAACCGCGGCGCTGCATCTCGGTGACGATCCGCGTGCCGCGATCGATCAGCCGGTGCTCGACCAGCCGCCACATATCGGCGTGCTCCGGTTCGGTACGCTCCAGGTCGAGATTGACGAAGAGGCGCAGCCAGCCGCCCTGGTTGTGGCGCGCGAGCAGGCCCTCGATCATCGCGGCGAACGCGCCCACCGCATCCGCCTCGAACGGCAGCTCGTCCAGGATCAGGCGCTGCGCGGCGTCTGTGTCGTCCTCGACATTGGTCTCCAGCACCGCGGCGAGAAGATGCAGCTTGGTCGGGAACGATGTCTTCAGCGCCGCCGGATTGAGCTTCGTCTTCGCCGCGACCCGCGCGACGCCGAACGCCTCATAGCCGTCCGCTTCCAGAATGCGCTCTGCCGCCGCCAGCACCTTGTCCCGCTGCTTCACGGTAAGCGGCTTGGCCTTGGGCTTCGGCGCAGGTTTCGCACGTCCCTTGGCCGGCATCTTGACCGTCTTCGGCGGCGTCATCTTCGGCTTGGTCATGACCGCGGAAAGCTTCCGCTTTGTCTTCGCCTTCGCCATCGGAGCCGCCTTCTTGGTCATTCCGCCGCCAGCACGCGCTCGGCGCCGGCGAGGTCGACCGACACGAGCTGGCTGACGCCGCGCTCCTGCATGGTGACGCCCAGCAGGCGATCCATCCGCGCCATGGTGAAGGCGTGATGCGTGATCATCAGGAAGCGCGTCTCGGTCAGCTTTGTCATCTCGTCCATGAGATTGCAGAAGCGCTCGATATTCGCGTCGTCCAGCGGCGCGTCGACTTCGTCGAGCACGCAGATCGGCGAGGGGTTCGACAGGAAGATCGCGAAGATTAGCGATAGCGCCGTCAGCGTCTGCTCGCCGCCCGACAGCAGCGACAGCGTCGAGAGCTTCTTGCCCGGCGGCTTGGCGAGAATCTCGAGGCCGGCTTCCAGCGGATCTTCGGATTCGGTCAGCGTCAGCTCCGCCTCGCCGCCGCCGAACAGCGTCGTGAACAGCCGCTTGAAGTGGCCGTTCACCGTGTCGAACGCGGCGAGCAGGCGCTCGCGGCCCTCGCGGTTGAGACTGCCGATCGCGCCGCGCAGCTTGGCGATGGCCGATTCCAGATCGGCCTTTTCCGCCGTCATCGATTCAAGCCGCGCTTCGTATTCCTGCGCTTCCTCTTCGGCGCGCAGATTGACGCCGCCCAGGCTCTCGCGCTCGCGCTTCAGGCGATCGACCTTCGCGTCGATCTGGTCGAGCGCGGGCAGATCGTTGCCCTCTTCATGCCCGGCCTTTTCCAGCAGCGCATCGGGCTCGCATTCCAGCGTCTCGCGAATCCGCGTCGCGGTCTCGGCGAGCCGCGCGCGCGCATTCTCCAGCGCCGCCGCCCGATGCGCGCGGGCTTCGCGCGCGTCGGACAGCGCCGCGCTCGTCGCCTTGGCGTCGCGATCCGCCGCCGTCGCCGTCGCTTCGGCCGAGGCCAGCGCTTCGGCCGCCGCGCTGCGCGCGGCTTCCGCTTCGGCGATGGCGTCCAGCAGCGCGCCGCGCTTGCCTTCGATCGCCTCGGGAATGGCGATCACGATCTCGAACTCTTCGCGGCCTGCGGCTTCGCGGTGTTGCAACGCCGCGATCTGCTGCATCGCGGACTCCGCCCGGCGCGTCCAGTCGCCATGCTCGCGGCCTGCCGCCGCCAGCCGTGCCGTCGCCGCCGCGATCTCGCGCTTGGCGAATTCGACCGCACCGCGCGCCTCGCTCGCCGTGCTGCGCGCCGCCAGCACCGCTTCCTGCAATTCCGTGATACGCGGCTGCAGCGTCGCCGCATCCGGCGTCTCGTTCAGCTCGCCAGCCGCTTCGCCAAGCGCCCGTTCGGCATCGGCGTGCTCGCCCGTCAACCGCTCGGACGTCTCGCGCAGCGCGGTCGCACGGCCCGAATGACGGATCGCCTCGCGCTCGGCTTCGGCGAGCGCGCGCTCGGCCTGCTGGGCGGTCTGCTCGATCGTGCGCAGCGCCGTGCGCGCATTGCGCTCGGCCTCGGATGCCGCTTCCGCCTGTTCGCGCGCGGTGTGGAAACCGCTGCGCAGTTCCGCCGCGCGCGCATCGGCCTCGCCGACTTCGAGCGCCAGCGCTTCCAGACGATTGCGCTGGGCGAGGCGGATCGCCGCCGGCGTCTCGGCCTCGGCCGCGCTGCGGAACCCGTCCCAGCGCCACAGCCCGCCCTCGCGGCTGACGAGCCGGTGGCCGGGCTGCAGGCTCGCCTGCAAGCGGTCGCCGGCTTCCTGCGCGACGACACCGACATAGGAGAAGCGGCGGGCGAGTGCGTCCGGCGCGCCGACAAACTGCGCCAATGTCACGACGCCTTCGGGGAACGGGGCAGGGGCCTCCAGCGGCGGCAGCGCACGCCAGTGGATCGGCGCGGCCTCATCCAGCGGCGCGTCGAGATCATCGCCCAGCGCCGCCGCGACCGCGGCCTCATAACCGCGCTCCACGCGCAGCGCATCGATCAGCTTCGGCCACAGCCCGCCGCCGCTGCCGAGCAGTGTCGAGATGGCCTTCTCTTCGGCGCGCAGCCGGCCCGTCTCGCGGTCGGCGGCGGCGAGCGGATCGCGCAGCGCTTCCACGGTGCGGGCCGCTTCGGTACGCGCCGCTTCCGCAGCGGCGACGGACTCGCGAGTCTCTTCGACCTGCGCGCGCGCGATCTCGACCTCTTCGGCGGCGTGCAGCGCATCTGGCGCGCGCGCTGCATCTTCCTCGGCGCGCGTCCGCTCGCCGGCATTCGTCTCCAGCAAGCCGGTCAGTCGCGCGAGGCGCTGCTGCGCCTGGTCGCGCGTGCGCTCCAGACCCTGGCGCCGCGCGGTCAGCCGCGCCGCCTCGCCGCGCGCTGCATCGAGATTGCCTTCCAGCTCGCTTAAGGACGCCTGCGCATCCGCCGCCAGCGTCTCCGCGTCGGCGCGAATGGTGTCGCGTTCCTCGCTCGCCGCTTCGATCGTCGCGATCTCTTCGGCCAGCGTTTCGATGACGCGCGCCGCATCGGCGCCGCGCTCGCTCTCGCGCGCGATGTCTGCCGCGATCTCCGCGATCTGGCGCTCAAGCCGCGCGGCCTGATCCTTCGCGCGGCGCTCTTCGGCATCGAGCTGATCGCGCTCGATGCGCAACCGCTGGAACGCCGCCGCGCGTTCCGCTTCCGTCTCGCGCAAGGCGGGCAGCACCGCATGCGCCTCGGTCTGCCCCGTCGTCGCACGCGCCGCATCTTCCGCCGCCGCCGCCGTCCGCTGCTCGGCTTCGGTGGCGAGAGCTTCGGACTCCAGCAGCGACCCCGCCGCGCCCTGCCAGCGCAGATGGAACGCCATCGCCTCCGCCTGGCGGATAAGACCGGAGAGATTGCGATAGCGCGTCGCCTGCCGCGCCTGCCGCTTCAGCCCCTGGAGCTGCGTTTCCAACTCGCCGATGACGTCGTTCAAGCGGCCGAGATTCGTCTCCGCCGCCTTCAGCCGCAGCTCGGCCTCATGCCGGCGCGTATGCAGGCCGGAAATGCCAGCCGCCTCTTCCAGGATCGCGCGGCGTTGCAAGGGCTTCGCCGCGATGATCTGGCCGATCTGGCCCTGGCGCACCAGCGCCGGCGAATGCGCGCCGGTCGAGGCGTCGGCAAAGAAGAGCTGCACGTCGCGCGCCCGCACTTCGCGGCCGTTGATGCGATAGACCGAGCCGGCCTCGCGCTCGATCCGGCGCGAGATCTCGATGGAATCGGATTCGTTATAGGCGGAGGGCGCGCTCCGCTCCTTGTTGTCGATGAAGATCGTGACCTCGGCCATCGAGCGCGCCGACCGGCCGCCCGATCCGGCGAAGATCACATCGTCCATGCCGGTGCCGCGCATCGACTTGGCGCTGTTCTCGCCCATCGCCCAGCGCAGGGCTTCCAGCAGGTTCGATTTGCCGCAGCCGTTCGGCCCGACAATGCCCGTCAGGCCCGGCTCGACATGGACTTCCGTCGGGTCGACGAACGACTTGAAGCCCGACATCCGGATACGCGAAATCTTCAACGAAACTTACCCCATATCGTCAGCGCGGGGCTTAAGCGTCGTGCGCTCCCCTACGCGTTACTGTGTCTGGCCGTGGCCGCGCAGCTATTTCGGCTGCTTTTCCTTGAACTTCGCCTCGAACTCGGCGTAAGCCGCCGCCCCCTCGATGACATCGCCGTTGATGAACATCGTCGGCGTCGAATTCACCTTGAGAATGTTCGACGCATCGTCGCGCGACTTCTGGATCCGGTCGAGCGCCGCCTGGTCCTTCAAGCACGATTCGACATCCTCGCGCGAGAGACCGGCCCGGCGCGACAGTTCGATCAGCGCCTCCTTGGGATCGGCGGTCTGCGGGCTGTGCCAGACGGCCTGGTTGGTGAAGAGAATGTCCATGAACGGATAGAAGCGCTCTTTCGGCAGGCAGCGCGCGATCACCGAGGCGGCCGCCGCGACGTTATCCAGCGGAAAGTCGCGCAGGACGTAATAGACGATCCCCTTGTCGATCCACTCGGTCTTGATCTTCGGCAGTGTCTCGATCGAGAAGGCCGCGCAGTGGCCGCAGCCGCTGGAGGCGTATTCGATCAGCTTGATCGGCGCCTCGGGATTGCCGATGCCGATATCGTGCTCGGTCAGGGCAAGCACCTGGTCCTTGGTCTCGCTGGCGCCAACTTCCTGGGTCTGCGCCGCCTGGGGCGTCAGGAAGAAGAACGCCGCCGCCACCACGGCCACCATCAGCGCGCCGACGCCGCCCGCCGCGAGATAACGATTGTCCAAGATTCCAACTCCCAATGCGGTTGCGCCCCCGAGTCACGGCGGCGAGCAGGCATCCTTATAGTTTATCGCCCCCGTCCGCCTCAACGGCGCTTGGCGATGGTCTAGCCCCGCATCGGGTTCAGGATGGTCAAACCAGCGAAATGCCGCTCGTTATCCGTGACCACCACGCAATCGTTGGCCTCGGCGACGGCGGCAATGATCATATCCAGCGGGCTGCGAGGCCGGCCGGCCGCGGTACCCTCGGCCATGAGCCGCGCCCAGATCAGGCCCGCCGCGCCATCGAATGCGAACACGCGCCCGGCAAATAGCGCTTCCGGCCCCTCCGGACCGTCGAACCATGCTTCGAGGTCCCGACGCTTTCGCCCTTCAGGTTTTTCCAGAATGCCCCGTCTGATCTCCGCCAAGGTCAGCGCCGATATGCAAAGGGCGTCATCAAGCTGTTCAGCCATCCACGCCATGAGGGCAGGAGAGGGCGCCGGCTTGATGGTGCTGCTGACGATGTTGGTGTCGAGCAGATAGCGCGTCACAGATCGACCGATCGTGCGGGCGTGTCATCCCGTGTCAGATCGAGGTCGGCACCGACGAGCGGCGAGCGCCGGAGCGCGGCGAGAATACCGCCCCGAGGTCCATCATCGCCGCCGGCGAGGCCGTTGCCGACCGTTTTACGCAACTTCGCCGCTGCGTCGCCGCCCTCCGCCAGCTGCTTGGCGAGCGTGCGGATCAAGCTGCGGTCGCGCTCTAGCCCAAGGACTTCGAATCGCGTCATGCCGCGCTGTTTCAGGCGGTCGCGATAGGTCTTGAGCGCGCGTTTTTGAGGTGAGGTGCTCACAGGTACGCCTCCAGTCATCTATTGCTGGATATATACCCGGTTATATCGCCAATCAACGCTTCTTGGACGCCTCCAGCGAGCGGCGCATCAGGCCGGTGAGTTTTTCGCGGAGATCGGGGTCGGAGACCGCCTCGACCGCCGCCTGCACCCGCGCTTCCTCGTCCGGCGCGATGCGGGGCGGGGCGGGCTTCGGCGTTTCGGCGCGGCCGCGGGCGACGACGCCTTGCACCAGCTTGACCGAGGTCACCGCGCCGTCACCTAGCACGGCGTTCACACGGGCGAGGATTTCGCGGCTCTGATGCTGGGCCAGCAGTGCCGCGCCGCCATCGGCCTTCAGCGTCAGCACGCCGCTCGGCGAGATCGACAGCGGCTGGGTGTGATTGGCGAGCGCCGCGCCCGCAATGTCCCGCCAGCGGCTCGCCACCGACAGCAGCGAGAAGCCGCGCCCGGCCGCCAGCTGCCGCGCGGTTGAGCCGACCTGCACCGCCAGTTTCGACGGCCCCCGCCGGTGAAACCGCGGCGCGGGCACGTCCTCACCCTTGCCGGGCTTGCTCGACTTGGCCATGACTGCGCCCTTCATGCCTGAACCCGCCCGGATCGCCCGCCACCTGCTCGCCTGGTACGATGTCCATGCGCGTGTTCTGCCATGGCGCTACCGCCCCGGCGAGTCGGCCGATCCCTACCGGGTCTGGCTCAGCGAGATCATGCTGCAGCAGACGACCGTCGCGGCGGTCAAAGCCTACTTCCTGCGCTTCACGACGCTCTGGCCAACCGTCGCCGATCTCGCCGCCGCGCCGATCGACGACGTCATGAAGGAGTGGGCGGGGCTCGGCTATTACAGCCGCGCCCGCAACCTCCACGCCGCCGCCCAGATGGTCGCCCGCGATTTCGGCGGCGCCTTCCCGTCGGAGGAAGCCCAGCTCCGCGAACTCCCTGGCGTCGGTCCCTATACCGCCGCCGCCATCGCCGCGATCGCCTTCGGCCGCGCCACCATGCCGGTCGACGGCAATATCGAGCGGGTCACCGCCCGGCTCTTCGCCGAGGAAACCCCGCTCCCCGCGGCCAAACCCATCCTGACCAAGCTCGCCGCCGGCCTCACCCCGCCGCAGCGGGCCGGCGACTTCGCCCAGGCGATGATGGATCTGGGCGCCACCATCTGCACCCCGAAATCGCCGGCCTGCGCGCTCTGCCCGCTGAACGCCGACTGCGCGGCCTATAAGAAAGGCATCCAGGCGACCCTGCCCCGCCGCGCGGACAAGGCCGCCCGGCCCGAACGCTTCGGCGCGGCGTTCCTGCTCTTCAGCGAAGATGGCCATGTCCTGCTGCGCCGCCGCCCGCCCAAGGGCCTGCTCGGCGGCATGCTGGAAATCCCCTCGACCCCCTGGACGAACCCCGGCCCGACGGACCCGCTCGCCCATGCTCCGGTCGCGGCGGAATGGAAGCGGCTGCCCACGCGCGTAGAGCACGTTTTTACCCACTTCAAGCTGACGCTCGACGTTTACGCCGCGCGCGTGGGCAGCCGGGACCCTGCGTTCGGCGTCTGGACACCCCAGTCAGACGCCGATGCCGCGGGCCTACCGTCGGTTATGCGAAAGATCCTTGCCGCGTCGGACGGGGAGGGGGACCACAGCACTCGGGGGCGGCGGGGGCGGTGACTCCAGCTCGGCCCTGATCTGCTGCCTCAGGATGTCGATGGGCTTCAGTTTCCCGTCGACCAGGAAGTGCCAGAACGTCCAGCCGTTGCAGGCCGGCAGGTTCTGCACGTGCGCCCCGATCTGGTGGATCGACCCGGTCGCCCCGTCGACGCTCAGCGAGCCGTCCGCCCGCACCCGCGCGGCATGACGGCGGCTGGGGTCATAGAGCTTCATGCCGGGCTCCAGCAGACCGCGCTCGATCACCTGCCCGAAGGGAATGCGGACCTCCTCGCGCTTGGTCTTGGCGATCGCGACATCCTCGGCCGCCGCCGGCACGACCTGGCGCAGCCGCTCGCGGGCCGCCTTGATGTAACCGGGGTCGCGCTCCATGCCGATGAAATGCCGGCCGAGCTTCTTGGCGACCGCGCCCGTCGTGCCGGTCCCGAAGAACGGATCGACCACCACGTCGCCCGGCTTCGAGGCCGCCAGGATCACCCGGTGGAGCAGCGCCTCGGGCTTCTGCGTCGGGTGCGCCTTCGCCCCGTCGTCGCCCTTGAGGCGCTCGCCGCCCGTGCAGAGCGGGATCAGCCAGTCCGACCGCATCTGCAACCCTTCATTGAGGGTCTTCATCGCCTCATAGTTGAACGTGTAGCCGCTCGCCTCCTGGGTCGGGCTCGCCCAGATCAGCGTTTCATGGGCGTTGGTGAAGCGCGTCCCCCGGAAGTTCGGCATCGGGTTCGACTTGCGCCAGATGATGTCGTTGAGGATCCAGAAGCCGAGATCCTGCAGCGCCGCCCCGACCCTGAAGATGTTGTGATACGAGCCGATGACCCAGAGGGTGCCGGTCGGTTTGAGGATGCGGCGGCACTCCGCCAGCCAGGCGCGCGAGAATTTGTCATAGGCTTCGAAGCTCGCGAATTTGTCCCAGGCGTCGTCCACCCCCGCGACCCGGCTCTGGTCCGGGCGGGTCAGTTCGCCCCCGAGCTGCAGGTTATAAGGAGGGTCCGCGAAGACGAGATCCACCGACTTGTCGGGCAGGGTTTTCAGCGCTGCGATGCAGTCGCCCACCATGATCGTATCGAGCGGCAATCGCCCGCCCTGGACCGCTTTCGCGGCCGCCACTGCCTGAGACATCGATACCCCGCCCATTGACCTGGGCGCACGCTGAGTCCCCGGGGACTCGCGGTCAAGAGTCTCAATGGAATCAAAGTCTTAACACATCTTCCTGTGGAGTCCCGTGAAGTTGGGACCCACTAGATGTTGTGCCGGAAATTAACCATAACCGGAGAAACTGGGGTCAAGGGATTCAAAAGACTCACACTCCACGCATTTTATGTAGTTCGCCCGCTGCTGCCGATTTCGCGAGCGAACAGGATTCACTCTCCGTTTCGGCCCTGCGGCCCGATGGACGCTCTGCGCGAGCGCCGGCCCCCAACCGATTCAGAAGACTCGACAAAATCGCCTTCGGGCCGTCGCCGGCGCAAGAATCTGGTTGACTAGGAAACCGATTGATCTAGTTTCCTAGTCAACTAGAGGCTGTCATGACCCCCGCAAACGCCCCCGCCGAACTCGGCGCCCATCTCGGCTACTGGCTCCGTTATGTCTCCAATTACGTCTCTCATACCTTCGCCCAGAAGCTGGCCGGGCAGGGGGTGACGGTCGCCGAATGGGCGCTGATGCGGGTGCTCTACGACGCCGACGCGGTCGCCCCCAGCAGCCTCGCGACGACGATGGGCCTGACCCGCGGCGCGGTCACCAAGCTCGCCGACCGCCTCGCCGCGAAGGGGCTCATCGCCCGCACCGCCAGCCCGACCGACGGCCGCGCCCAGACTCTGGCGCTGACCGAGGCGGGCCGCGTCCTCGTCCCCGACCTCGCCGCGCTCGCTGACCGGAACGAGGCCGAGTTCTTCGACCACATCCCCCCGGCCGCGCGCGCCGCACTGGAGCGGCTGCTGAAGGACATCGTCCGCCGCCGCGGCCTCACCGCCATGCCCATCGACTGACTCTACGGAACCTATAGGACCTGCCCATGAACGCCGACCTTCAGAACGTCGCGCTCCACGCCATGTGGGCGGCCGAGCGCGGCACGCTCACCTTCCCCGAAATCATCGGCAAACTGCTGGAGACCGGCTTCGAGGGCTACGCCATCGACTACCGCCGCGAGACCGCGACCTATTACCGGCCCGACGACGACAGCGTGCAGTTCGAAACCCACCACACCGCGACCCCCGTCGCCCCGGCCTTCGACGCCGACGCGCTGAAGGCCGCCATCCACGAAGCCCAGACCCTCGCGCCCGGCTACACCTATAAGGGGTTCTGCGCGAAGGCGAAGGCGGCAGGCTGCGCCGGCTACCTCGTCTCCTTCCCCGGCCGCCGCGCGGTCTATTTCGGCCGCTCCGGCGCAACCCACACCGAACACTTCCCGGGCTCATAAAAGAGAGCCGTTATCCTCGGGGCCGCGTAGCGGAACCCGAGGACCCATGTCCGAGGCCCATCAGGATCGAACGCGACGCAAACCTCATTTACGCACTGTCATGCCCGCGCAGGCGGGCATCCATGCGCCAACACGGTCGGTCACCCATGAAGTCCCGCCGTCGCGGGCATGACAAAGCAGGGACGCCGCAAATCGAATGACCGGCACTGCCGCCAAAACGGACGGCCGCCTCGAGGGCGGCCATGAGGAAGACCTTGGCTAGACGCCCGGTCCGCCCGGCTGGTCCAGGCCCTGGCCGACCGACCGGCACGGCGCGAAGGTCAGCCGGTGGATGGGGCAGCAGCCGAGCCGCAGCAGCGCCTCGGCATGATGGGCGGTGCCGTAGCCCTTGTGGCGGGCGAAGCCGTAGCCCGGATACTGGGCATCCATCGCCACCATCAGCCGGTCGCGCGTCACCTTGGCGAGGATCGAGGCGGCGGCGATCGAGTAGGACGAGCCGTCGCCGCGCACCAGCGCGCGTGTGGGAATGTCCAGCGCCGGCGGGTCGTCGCCGTCGACCAGCGCCGCGCTCGGCCGGACGCCGCCCAGTCCCAGCGCCTCGACCGCGCGCACCATCGCCAGATGGGTGGCGCGCCGGATATTGATCTCGTCGATCTCGGCATGGGTCGCGACGCCGACGCCAAAGGCGATCGCCTCGTTCGAGATCACCTCGAACAGATGCTCGCGCTGCGCCTCGGTCAGCTTCTTGGAATCGTTCAGCCCTTCGATGGGCGGCCTGGAGAGATCGAGGATCGCCGCCGCGGCGACCACCGGACCCGCCCAGGGACCGCGCCCCGCCTCGTCGATTCCGGCCACCGGCAGGCCATAGAGCGCCGCCACCGCCCGCTCCGCGGAAAAATCAGGTCCGTCCACCCCGAAATCGGGCGCAATAACGGCCTGCGTCCGTTTGAGGGCGCGCGCCATGGGCCGCACCCATACCTGATTCGCCGCAATCGGCACGAGCATCGCCGCCGGCTGCATCGCCATCGCCACCCGCATCAGAACAGCCTCAATTGCTGCGGCTGGCCCGTGCGGCCCGGCCTGAAGAACTGCGTCACATCCATCGGGAAGCGCTGGGCGTTCATCCCGAGCTTCCGCGTCGCCACCCTGAAGCGCTGGCCGATGAGCTGCGCGTAGGGCCCGGTGCCACGCTGCCGCAGGCCCCATTCGCTGTCATAGTCCTTGCCGCCGCGCATGCCGCGCACCAGCGCCATCACATGGGCGGCCTTGTCGGGCACATGCGCCTCCAGCCATTCGCGGAAGAGATCCTTGATCTCCAGCGGCAGGCGCAGCACGACATAGCCCGCCGACTGCGCCCCGGCCTCCGCGGCGGCGGCGAGAATCTTCTCCATCTCCATGTCGTTCAGCGCCGGGATCAGCGGCGCCGTCATGACCGCGGCGGGAATGCCGGCGCGGGTGAGCGCGCGGATCGCGTCCAGCCGTTTCGCCGGGCTTGCGGCGCGCGGCTCCATCATCCGCGCAAGCTTGGGGTCCAGCGTCGTGATCGACAGCGCCACCTTGGCGAGCCCCTTCGCCGCCATCGGCGCCAGGATGTCGATATCGCGCGTCACCAGATGCGACTTGGTGACGATCGCCACGGGGTGGTTGTGCCGTGCCAGCACCTCCAGCACCGAGCGGGTGATGCGGTGCATCTTCTCCAGCGGCTGGTAGGGATCGGTATTGGTCCCGAGCGCGATCACCCGCGGCACGTATTTGGGGTCCGCGAGTTCGGCCTCCAGCAGTTCGGCCGCCTTCGGCTTCAGCAGGATCCGCGTCTCGAAATCCAGCCCCGGCGAGAAGCCGAGATAGGCATGGGTCGGCCGCGCGAAGCAGTAGACGCAGCCATGCTCGCAGCCCCGATAGGGATTGATCGAGCGGTCGAAGGAGAGGTCGGGCGAGGAATTTCGCGCGATGATCGAACGCGTCGCGTCGTACAGCACCGTCGTCTTAACCGGCGGCAGCTCCTCGTCGAGGATGCCCCAGCTGTCGTCTTCTTTCACATGGCTGAAGCGCTCATAACGCCCATCCCCATTGGTCACTGCGCCGCGGCCCTTGAGCGGGGCGGGGATGGGGCCGGGCGTATCGCGGTGGGCGTTACGAGCGTTCATGCAGAGACATTAATCTCATGTGAGAACAAAGCAAGAACTTTTGGGTTAAGATGCACAAGATCATGGTTAACGCGAATTCACGGGGATAGTTCCGGGCCGGTAATGAACGGCACACAAAGCCGCCGCTAGATGTGACAGCCTGCGATGCGCAGCTTTGGGATTGTCATGACCGCCGACCACGCCGCCACCGCCAACAAGGTCGCCGCCGTTACCGTGGCCTTCTGGGTCATGAAGATCTGCGCCACCACCGTGGGCGAGACCGGCGGCGACATGCTCTCCATGACAATGAATGTCGGCTATGCCGCCAGCTCACTTATCCTGATCGGCATCTTCGCCGTGGCGCTCACCGCGCAGCTCGCGGCCAGCCGCTTCCATCCCTTCCTCTACTGGACCGTCGTCCTCGCCACGAGCACGGCGGGCACGACCATTTCGGACTTCATGGATCGCACGCTCGAGCTCGGCTACGCGACGGGCTCGGCGATCCTCGTCTCGCTGCTGGTCCTGGTGCTGATCGTCTGGCGGCTCACCACGGGGTCGCTGTCGGTCAATCGCATCACAGACCGCACGTCGGAGATCTTCTACTGGTCGGCCATCCTCGTCTCGAACACGCTGGGCACCGCCGTCGGCGATTTCCTGGCGGACTCCTCTGGCCTCGGCTTTCTCTATTCCAACCTCATTATCACCGGCGCGCTGGCGCTCATCGTGCTCTGCTATGTCACGACCACGATCTCCCGCACCGCGCTCTTCTGGGCGGCCTTCGTCCTCACCCGCCCGTTCGGGGCGACCATGGGCGACCTCCTGACCAGACGCCGGATAAAGGCGGCCTCGATCTCGGCACGGTCGGGTCCTCGGCCGTCCTGCTCGGCATCCTCGTCCTCCTCATCGTCGCGACCTCGCGCCCCAGACCCGCCGCCGCATGAGGCCGTGCCCTCCGCGCGAAACCTGCTAGGCTGCGCGGGCAGGGCGCCGCCAAGGGATGCCCGCGGGGGACATGTCCATGAAAACGGCACTGCTGATCGTCGGTATCCTGATCTTCCTCTCGGGCGCGCTCTGGGCCTGCCAGGGCATGGGCTGGATCATGTGGCCCAAGACCAGCTTCATGCTCCAGGACATGAAGTGGACCTATATCGGCTCGGCCACCGCGGTCGTCGGCCTGATCGTCATCTTCTATTCGCGCCGCCGCTGACCTGTTGATAACGGCCGGGCGGGTGCGGCATGATGTCCGCCCATGATCTCGGTCGTCATTCCCACGCAGAACGCGGAAAGCGGGCTGGTCCGTACGCTGTCGAGCCTGCTTGAGGCGGCGATGCGCGGCCTCGTGCGCGACGTCGTCATCGCCGACGGCGGCTCGACGGACCTGACGCTGACGATTGCCGAGGATGCCGGCTGCACCATCGTGAAGGCCGACGCCGCCCGCGGCGGGCTGCTCGATGCCGGCGCCCGTGCGGCCAAGGGGCCGTGGCTCCTTTTCCTCCGCGCCGACACCGCGCTCGAACCTGGCTGGGACGGCGAGGCCTATAATTTCGTCCGCCAGGGCGACGAAGCCCGCGCCGCGACCTTCCGCTTCGCACTCGACGACAAACGCTGGGCGGCCCGCCGCACCGAATTCGCGACGCGCCTGCGCAACAAGGTGCTGGCGCTGCCCTATGGCGACCAGGGCCTGCTGATCGCCAAGTCGCAATATGAACGGCTCGGCGGCTACAAGGACCTGCCCGTCCTCGACGATGTCGATTTCGTCACCCGCCTGAAGCGCGATGCCGGCCGCTCCGGCCTCGCGCGCCTCACCTCACGCGCGATCAAGGCGAGCGCCCGCTATCGCCCCGAAGTCTCGCTGCCGCTGCTTGCGCTCGTGACGCTCGGGGTCAGCCCCGAACGCCTCGCCCGCCGCTATAGCTGACGCCGGCGTCGCCGTTGCGCGCGCTGTCCCGTCCGGGGCAAATGACGCGTGAAAAATAATCAGGAAACGTCATGAAAGCCCTCCGTTACTACGGCGCCCGCGACATTCGCTGCGAGTCGATGGACGATCCCACCATCGCTGCCGAGGGCGACGCCATCATCAAGGTCGACCGCTGCGCCATCTGCGGCAGCGATCTCCACATCTATCACGGCCACGGCTTCTCCGAGGACATGGGCTTCTGCGTCGGCCACGAGGCGGTGGGCGAGGTGGTCGAGATCGGCCGCGGCGTGAAGCGCCTCAAGATCGGCGACAAGGTCATGATCTCCGCCGCCGTCGGCTGCGGCGCCTGCCGCTCGTGCATCGCGGGCAATGTCATCGCCTGCGAGAACAACGGCGGCGGCTGCTACGGCCTCAGCGCCAAGCTCCAGGGCTCGCAGGCCGAGGCCGTGCGCGTCCCCGGCGCGGACTACAACGCCCAGCGCATTCCCGCCGGCATCACCGCCGACCAGGCGTTGATGATGACCGACGCGCTCGCCACCGCCTGGTTCGGCGCGAAGAATGCCGACATCAAGTCCGGCGCCACCGTCGCGGTCGTCGGCCTTGGGCCCATCGGCCTGATGGCTGTGGAGAGCGCCTACATTCTTGGCGCCGCGCGCGTCTACGCGCTCGACCTCGTCCCCGAACGCCGCGCCCTCGCGGAAAAGGCCGGCGCGATCGCCGTTGATCCCGCCAATGCCAAGGACTTCATCCGCGAGGCCACCCAGGGCCGCATGTGCGACAGCGTCATCGAAGCCGTTGGCGGCGAGCGCACGGTCGATCTGGCGCTCCGCCTCGTCGGCCGCCGCGGTACGGTCTCGGTGATCGGCGTCTGCCAGGAACGGCGCTTCGCCTTCCCGCTGGAGCGCGCCTTCGCCGCCGGCCTCACCTTCCGCATCGGGACCTGCTCGGTGCCCGAGACCTGGCCGGAGCTCATCCCCCTCGTCCAGTCCGGCCGCCTGAAGCCCGAGCGTTACATCAGCCACGTCCTCCCGCTCAGCGACGGCGCCAAGGCCTATTCCATCTTCGACGGCCGCCAGGACGGCGCCCTGAAAATGGTGCTGCAGCCCTAACCCCAACCCAAACTGTCATGCCCGCGCAGGCGGGCATCCAGACGCAAGCACCGTGCTCGACATTGTGGATTCCCGCCTGCGCGGGAATGACAGTAGTGGAGACGCCTACCGCTCCATCAACCGCGGCATGATGTCGACGAAGTTGCAGGGCCGGTGCCGGCTGTCGAGCTGGAACTTCAGAATGTGGTCCCACCCATCTTTCACCGCGCCGGTCGAGCCCGGCAGGCAGAAGAGATAGGTCCCGTTCGCGAGCCCGGCGCAGGCCCGCGACTGCAGTGTCGAGGTGCCGATCGTCATATAGCTGATGAGATGGAAGATCGCCGCGAACCCGTCGATCTCTTTCTCATACAGCGCCCGGAACGCCTCGACGGTGACATCGCGGCCGGTCAGCCCCGTGCCGCCACTGGAGATCACGACATCGATCAGCGGATCGGAAATCCAGTTGCGCACCTGCCCGTGAATCAACTCCACATCATCCCGCACCAGCGCCCGCGCCGCGAGAATGTGCCCGGCCTCCTCCAGCCGCGCGACCAGCATGTCGCCGGACTTGTCGTCCGCCAGCCCCCGCGTATCGCTGACCGTCAGCACGGCAATGCGCACGGGATGAAACGGCAGGCTCTCGTCAATGCGCAACGGCGGCGCGAGATCGGGCAGGGGCATGGCGGTCTCCATCGCAATGACGTCCCGCCCAGAATGTCATGGTCCGCGCAGGTGGACCATCCACGCCTTCCTTCGCACCGCCACCCCCACTCCCCGTCATGGTGAGGTGCGCAGCGCGGAACGCGCGCAGCCTCGAACTACGCACACTGATAAAGAGTGCGTCCTTCGAGACGCGGCCCATCGGCCGCTCCTCAGGATGACGACTACCGGCGCGGAAAGGCGTCGCGCCTACCAGAACTTCCAGAACGGCTTCTTCGCCGCCGGCGTCGTGCCAACCGACGGCTTGCACACGGTGATGATGTGCTCCCGCTGCTCGCCGGGATCCCAGCCCTTGTTCAGCAGATCGCTGAGATAACCCACACCATGCGCGCCATGTATTTGTTGTCGTTCTTCAACTTCGCCGGCAGGTCGTCCTCGGTACAGGTGCGCACCGTCACCGCGTGCTCTTCCGCCCCGCGCTTCAGCCCGACCGACCAATCCGTCCCCGCCCGGCTCGACCCATCCGGCTGAAAGAAATGCGCACTCAGCCCACCCGTCACGCGCATCTGCCAAGGACGCGGATCGCCGCTCATGGCCGTTACGCCGCGTCCAATGGCACAGGCGTCAGCCGCAAGCCGAACGCCTTCAGCACTTTCAGAACGGTGGTAAACTCCGGCTTCCCCTCGGCGCTCAGTGCCCGATAGAGCGACTCGCGCGTAAGACCGGTCTTGCGTGCCATCTTGGTCATGCCCATGGCCCGCGCGACATCGCCGAGAGCTGCCGTGATAAGGCCGGGATCGCCATCCTCAAACACCGCTTCAAGGAACAGCGCGATGCGCTCGTCGCTGTCGAGATAGTCGGTCACGTCCCATTTCGTGGTCGCCAGCGCCATGATCTACGCCTCCAACTCTTGTTTCATCTGCACCGCCGCGGCGATGTCTTTTCGCTGGGTGCTCTTGTCGCCGCCGCAAAGCAGGATCACCAGAACGTCGCCCTTCTGGGCGTAGTACACGCGATAGCCAGGCCCATAATCGATCCGCAATTCACTGACGCCGCTTCCAACGGGTCGAACATCGCCGGGATTGCCCAGTGACAGCCGGCGAATACGCACCTCGATACGAGCGCGTGCCCGTTCATCTCGAAGGCCGCCGAACCACACTTCAAAAGCGTCGGTCTTGCGGATCTCGATCATGGTCCATTGTAGCCTATAGATTACAGTCAGGCAAGATGAGTGCCACCGGCCAACTGCTCCAGCCGCTCCTGCACCGCCAGCATGTCGCGCCAGACATAGCGCTTGTTCAGCGGCATGCGCAGCAGAGCGGCGGGGTGGAAGGTTGCCATCGCCGGGCATTCATAGCCGTCGGCGTTCAGCTCCAGCCATTTGCCGCGCAGGCGCGTGATGCCTTCCGTTGTGTCGAACAGGTTCTTCGCCGCCGTCGCGCCCAGCGCTACGACGATCCTGGGGCGCACCAGTGCGATATGGCGCATCAGGAAGGGCAGGCAGACGCTCGCCTCCGCCAGCGCCGGTTCGCGATTGTCCGGCGGCCGCCAGGGCAAGACGTTCGCGATATAGACGCTGTTCCGGTCGCGCCCGATCCCGTCCAGCACCTTGTCGAGCAACTGGCCGGAGACGCCGACAAAAGGCAGGCCCATATCGTCCTCGTCGCGCCCCGGCGCCTCGCCGACGAACATCAGGTCCGCCTGCGGATTGCCGTCCGCGAAAACGAGATTCTTCGCCGACTTCTTCAGCGGACAACCCTCGAACCGCTCCAGCGCCGCGCGCAATTCGTCCAGCGTGTTCGCCGCCCCCGCGAGCGCCTTCGCGGATTGCAGGTCGGCGGAGCGGTCCAGCCCCGCGACGGGCCGCAGCCCCGCATCGATCTCGCGCGCCGTGCCCTGCTCATAGGCGGGCCGCTCCGGCTCGGCGCGCCGTGGCGCCTCGCGTGCCACGTCGCGAGACGGGGCAGGGCGCTCGTCCCGCACGGGCGCCTCCGCCAGCGCCGGCCGCGCCGCGGGTTCGGCGTAGCGATTGACCGGCGCCTCCAGCACAGCCTCGTCCGCGCCCACATCGCGCAGCCAGTGCAGGGCGTTCAGCGGGTCGAGGGGTGGGGCGGTGACCATGTCCGGGGGAAGGTGAGGCCTCGGAACGCGAGACTCAAGGCTCTTCGAATTCCAGATGCGCGACGCCCGCGGCCTCTTTCTCCGCCGGCGTCATCCGCGACAGCAGCAAACGCAGCGTGTAGCCGCCCACCACCTTGCCATTCCTGAGATACATCCAGTCGCTGATATCGGCTTCCGGCACCTCGATCCGCTGGTCGTAGGCGACGGTGGTGATGAATTGCGGCGTGTTGGCGATGCGCGCGAAAATCTTGCTGTCGACGTGCTCCACCCCGGTCGTCGTGAAATGCTCGACCTGATCGCCGTCGGTGATCGCGACCTTCAGCGAATAGCCGCCGGTGCCGGGCTCTGCCGTCTCCATCGCGGTCCAGAAGCGCGGCAGCGTCATGCGCGCTTCGGCGATGGCGGCGATCATTTCGCCGTCCTGTTCGGCGACCGGCACGGTCGTCTCGCGCGGTTCGGCGGCGGCGGGAAACGTAACGGCAAGCGCGGCGGCGATGAGCAGCGAACGAATGATCATGCCGCCCGTCTAGCGCAGGCGGCTATGCCCCGTCACGCCTCCGCGCGCGGCAGGCGCATCACGATCTCGCCGTTGTCATGGATGACGAAGGCCGCCGCGCGCCCGTCTGCCATCTCGATGCGCAGATCGTAGGGCGATTCCGCCGTGAAGAAATCGGTCGCCGACAGCGCCAGCACCTGCCGCTCCCCCGCAAAGGTCGAGCGCGACACCAGCCCGCCGTCCTGCACCGACACCACGACCTCCGCATCGCCCGCCGCATAGCGCCCCACCACGGCTGCCATCTGATCGGCGCTCAGCGTCACCGGCAAGCGTGCGGGCTTGGCGAAATCCGGCCAGTCATAGGCGCGCGCGATCGCGTTCATCAGCTCGCGCGTCAGCGCCCAGCCGGCATTCGCGACGCCTTCGCCGTTCACCAGCACCACCGCGCCCTTGCCGAGATGCAGATAGGCGCGTGAATCGCAGCGGAAGCCGCGATTGCCGCCGCTATGGCCGAAGCGCAGTGTCTCGCCCGTGCCCGCAATTTCCGGCCCGATGCCGTGCGTCGAGTTCGGCTGCGGCGTCATCATTGCCGCCACGCCGGCCCGGCTCAGCACGCCGCCCTCGGTGCGCGCCGCCTCCTGCAGCCCGATCAGATAGCGCGCGAAATCCGCTGCCGTGGTCCACAACCCCGCCGCGCCATATTCGGGATAGACGTGAAAGCGTCCCGGCACCGGCACGCCCGCCTGGTCGTGCCCCGTCGCCGCCTTGCTGCGCAGCGCCTCCGGCAGAGGCTGCGCGAACGTGCTCACGCTCATGCCGAGCGGCACCAGCGCGTCGCGCGCATAGACCTCGTCGGCCGCGAGGCCCGACAATTCTTCCAGCACGAGCTGCGTGATGGTCGTGCCGCCGCCGGAATATTCGTCCTGCCCGCCCGGCGGCATGGTCAGCCGCACCGGCGCGGAATTGGCCGGCGCGAGGCCGTCCAGCACCTCAACCGTCGTCGGCACCGCCGTGCCCAGCGGATAGCCGCCAAACCCCGGCACCGAGGTCCCCGCGGTGTGGCTCAGCAACCGGCGCAGCGTCACGCCGTCGGCGCTGAACGAATCTGTTGAGGGCAACTGCCAGCTTTTCAAATACCGGTTCACAGGCGCATCGAGATCGAGCTCGCCGCGCTCCACAGCGCGCATCACCGCCAGCGCCGCCATCGGCTTGCTCATCGAGCAGGCCTGGAACAACGTCTCCGGCGTCACCTTCTCGCCCGTCGATGCATCCGCCAGCCCGAACCCCGCCGTCTCGACGACGCGCCCGCCATCGATGATCGCGACGCTCATGCCGGGCACCTTGTGATGCGCCATCCGCTCGGCCAGCGTGCGCCGCACCTCCTGCCCGGCGACCGGCGAGATCGGCTGCAAATCGGCGATGATCCGGTCCATGGCGGCGCGACCTCTATATGAACGATGTTCACATAGAGCGCAAAACCCGCCGTCACGTCAACTGCCCCGCCATTGACCCGCCCGCACCCGCCGCAGATAAACGGTGAAACGCCCGGCACGGGGCGGTTCGCTTGAGGCTGATTGGTTCAGGGGCTTAGACGATGTCGCGCGAGTCGATGGAATACGATGTGGTAATCGTGGGCGCGGGCCCGGCCGGACTCGCCGCGGCGATCCGCCTGAAACAGCGCGCCGCTGAAGAGGGCAAGGAAATCTCCGTCTGCATCGTGGAGAAGGGCTCCGAGGTCGGCGCCCATATTCTCTCCGGCGCCGTCGTCGATCCCATCGCGCTCAACGAACTGATTCCCGACTGGAAGGAAAAGGGCGCCCCGCTCGACACGCCCGTCACCGACGACCGCTTCTACCTGCTCGGGCCGGCCGGGGGCTTGCGCCTCCCCAACTTCCTGATGCCGCCGCTGATGAACAATCACGGCAACTACATCGTCAGCCTCGGCAATGTGTGCCGCTGGCTCGCGACCCAGGCCGAGGAACTGGGCATCGAGATCTATCCCGGCTTCGCCGCCGCCGAAGTCCTCTATGACGAAACCGGCGCGGTCTACGGCGTCGCCACCGGCGACATGGGGATCGGCAAGAATGGCGAGCACACCGACCGCTACACGCCCGGCATGGAGCTGCACGCGAAATACACGCTGATCGGCGAGGGCGTGCGCGGCTCGCTCGCCAAGATGCTGTTCGCGAAGTTTGGCCTGACGAAGGACGCCGAGCCGCAGAAGTTCGGCATCGGCATCAAGGAACTCTGGCAGGCCGATCCGGCGAAGCACAAGGAAGGCCTCGTCGTTCACTCCTTCGGCTGGCCGCTGAAGTCCGACACCGGCGGCGGCACCTTCATGTATCACATGAAGGGCGGCCTCATCTCGATCGGCTTCGTCATCCACCTCAACTACAAGAACCCCTATCTCTCGCCCTTCGACGAGTTCCAGCGGATGAAGACCCATCCGATGGTCCGCCCCTATCTGGAAGGCGGCAAGCGCCTCTCCTATGGCGCGCGCGCGATCACCGAGGGCGGCTTCCAGTCCGTGCCGAAGCTAATCTTCCCCGGCGGCGCGCTGATCGGCTGCTCGGCCGGCTTCGTGAACGTGCCCCGCATCAAGGGCAGCCACAACGCGATGAAGACCGGCATGATGGCGGCCGAGGCGGCGTTCGACGCCATCCAGGCCGGCCGCCAGCGCGATGAACTCACCGCCTATCCCGAGGCCTACAAGAACTCCCACGTCTACCAGGACCTGAAGCGCGTCCGGAACGTGAAGCCGCTGTGGTCGCGCTTCGGCACCTATTTCGGCATCGGCCTCGCCGCGATCGATATGTGGACCAACACGCTCGGCTTCTCGTTCTTCGGCACGCTGAAGCACAAGAAGGCGGACTACCAGACGCTGAAGCCCGCCGCGAAGTCGAAGAAGATCGTCTATCCCAAGCCCGACGGCGTCATCAGCTTCGACAAGCTCTCCTCGGTCTTCATCTCGAACACCAATCACGAGGAAGACCAGCCCGCCCACCTCAAGCTGCTCGACCCCTCGATCCCGATCGGCCAGAACCTGCCGCTCTATGACGAGCCGGCCCAGCGTTATTGCCCGGCCGGCGTCTACGAAGTCACCCGCAACGATGACGGCAGCGATCCCCGTTTCGTGATAAACGCCCAGAACTGCGTCCATTGTAAAACATGCGACATCAAGGACCCGGCGCAGAACATCAACTGGACCGTCCCCGAAGGCGGCGGCGGGCCGAACTACCCCAACATGTAAGGGTCAGCATTGCGCGTTTTTTCAGGTTCCCGTCTTCGCCGCCTTCTCGCGCTCGGCCTTGTCGCGGGGCTTGCGGCCTGCGGGTCGACCACGACCTTCCGCCCCCGTGTCACCGACGACCAGACGCGCTCGGGCGGCACGCTCTATGGCGACTTCCTGGTCGCCACCTATGCCGGCAATACCCGCGACAGCCGCGTCGCCGCCGCCCGCTATCTCGCGGCGCTTGAGCGCGACCCGACCAACCAGGCGCTGCTTGAGCGCGCCTTCATCTTCTCCGTCGCCGCCGGCGACATGGATGCGGCCTCCAAGCTCGCGCCGCTGGTCGCCAAGGCCAATCCGGTTTCGGACCTGGCCCCGCTCGTCCAGGGCGTCATCGCGCTGAAGGACAAGAGCTACCCCGCCGCCAAGGCGTTCTTCACCGACAGCCACCCGCCCGGCGAGCCCGATCTCATGGCGGGCCTCGCGCTCGCCTGGACCGCGGTCGGCTCCGGCGATGTCGCGGCGGCGCGCAGCCTGCTGAAGCCGACCGGCCAGCCCGCCTCCGACGTCTTCATCTCCTATCACCGCGCGCGGCTTGAGGAGGTGCTGAACAATCCCGCCGGCGCCGATGCCGCCTACCAGTCCGCCGACGAGGCGACCGCGGGCAAGAGCCTCACCGTCGCGCTCGCCTTCTCCTCCTGGCTCCAGGCGACGTCGCGCGGCGACGTGGCGGAGAAGGTGCTGAAGAAGTTCCTCGACTCCTCGCCCGGCAATCCCGTCGCCGTCTCGGCGCTGGCGCGGCTGCGCGCAGGCAAGCCGATCTCCCACCGCATCACGACGCCCCAGCAGGGCGCGGCGGAAGGCTTCTACGGCATCGCCAGCGCGGTCAGCGACGGCGACGTGCAGGACGCCGCCATCGTCTATCTCCGTCTCGCGCAGTTCCTCGATCCCGAGAATGACGGCGCGCTCGCCTTTCTCGGCGGCGCGATGGAACGCGCCAAGCGCACCGACGAGGCGATCGAGCTCTATCGCGAGGTCCCGGCCTCCTCGCCCTTCTACGTGACCGCCCAGGTCAGCGCCGCCGATCTGCTCGACGAGCGCGGCGATACCGAGGAGGCGATCAAGATTCTCACCCGCCTCGAAGAGGACGAAGCGACCAGCGGTCTTGCCGCCAGCGCGCTCGGCGATGTCTATCGCACGCGCGAGCGCTGGGACGACGCGGTCGACGCCTATGGCCGCGCCATCGCGCGCTCCGGCCCCGATTTCGTCCCCGACGACTGGCCGCTCTTCTATGCCCGCGGCATCGCGCTGGAGCGGGCAGGGCGCTGGGCGGAGGCGGAGAAGGATCTCCGTTTCGCCCTCAAGCTTTCGCCTGACCAGCCCCAGGTGCTGAACTATCTCGCCTATGGCTGGATCGAGCGGCATCAGAATGTCGAGGAAGCGCTCGCCATGCTGCAGCGCGCGGTCGAGCAGCGCCCCGATGACGGCTTCATCATCGACAGTCTCGGCTGGGCCTATTATCGCCTCGGCCAGTACGCGAAGGCGGTCGAAACGCTGGAGCTCGCGATCAACTTCTCGCCCTACGAGCCGACCGTGAACGAGCATCTGGGCGACGCCTATTGGAAGACCGGCCGCCAGCGCGAGGCGCAGTTCCTGTGGAACCACGCGCTGACCCTCAAGCCCGACAAGGTCCGCGAGCCCATCATCCGCGCCAAGATCGCGGGCGGCCTTCCCGCCGGCGAAGCGCTGGAGCGCCAGGCCGCGACCGAACCCGCCCGCGCGCCATGACGCCGACGCGCCTCGACGCGCTTGCCCGGGCGAAGATCAACCTCTTCCTCCATGTCGGCGCGCGGCGCACGGACGGCTTCCACAGCCTCGCGAGCTGGGCGGTGTTCGCCGCGATCGGCGACAAGCTCCAGGTGGAGATCGTCGACGGCGGCATCTCCCTTACCCTCGACGGCACCTATGCCGCGCGTACCCCGAGTGGTCCTGAAAACCTCGTCCTCCGCGCCGCCGAAGCGATGCGCACCCGCGCCGTCGAACGCGGCGCTCCGCCGCCGCTCGGCGCCCGGTTGAGACTGACCAAGCTGCTGCCTGTCGCCTCCGGCATCGGCGGCGGCTCGGCCGACGCCGCCGCGGCGCTCCATCTGCTGAACGAACTCTGGGGGCTCTCGACGGACGGCAAGACGCTGATGGAGTTCGGCGCGGCGCTCGGCTCCGACGTGCCGGTCTGCGTCTACAATCGCTCCGCGCTGATGTCGGGCCGCGGCGAAATGCTCGCGCCCGGTCCCGGCCTGCCGCCGATCCCCATCGTGCTGTGCAATCCCGACGTGGAACTCTCCACCGCCGAGGTCTTCGCCGCGCTCGGCACGCGGCGCGGCTCGTCGATGCCGATCCTGCCCTACGCGATCGAAAGCGCCGCCCAGCTCGCCGCCGAACTCGCCGAGACCGGCAACGACCTCGAAGCTCCCGCCATGGCGCTCGCCCCGACGATCGGCGAGGCGCTCTACGCACTGCGCGGCCAGACCGGCGCGCTGCTCGCCCGCATGTCCGGCTCCGGCGCCACCTGCTTCGCCATCTTCGCCGACGACGACAGCGCCCAGGCCGCCGCCCTCAACCTGAAACGCCTCCGCCCCAACTGGTGGATCGCGGCCTCGCGCCTGGATTGCTGACCCCTTCACTACTTCCCGTCATGGTGAGGTGCGCAGCGCCGCAGGCGCGAAGCCTCGAACCACGCACATTGCCTACAACGTGCGTCCTTCGAGACGCGGCCTGACGGCCGCTCCTCAGGATGACGAAGAGGGGGAGACGCTTTCCTAAGCCGTCATCCTAAGTACCCCGCCTGAGGCCCGTCAGGCTAAAGCGAACTCAGCCACCACCCATGCCCGGCAGGCCGACGCCGAGGCAGGTCAGCTTCCCGTTGTGCCGCGTCACGCAGACATTGCCGCCGCCGCCGCTGGCCGCGCCCGCATCGACCACGCCGTCGCCGGTCGGCGCATTCAGCACCAGATTGCCGCCATTGCTTTTGGGGCTCTTGATGAGCGAGGCGAGCGGGGTGCCGTTCTCGAACAGGGCGATCACCGTATCGATGCCGCGCAGCTCGATCGCGGCTCCCGGCCCGCCCTTGAAGATGTTGATCGATCCGTTCGCGGCGGAGTCCGACGAGATCGCAACGCCGTTGCTCGAGCCGTTGCCGATGAAGACCGCGCCCGCGCCGCTCTCGGCCATGTTCGAGCCGATCGCGGCAACCGTCTTGCCGCTGGCGAACAGTCGCAGCGCCGCGCCCTTGCCCTCCTGCAGGCCGAGATTGAACACCTCGGACTCGTCGCTCTGCTTGTAGACGAGACCGCTAAAGCCGTTGCCGATGAAACCGAGTCCGAGCTTCGCTTTGGACTGGTCGGTGACCGTCACCGCCGTCAGGCCCGAACCGGCAAAGGTGTTGACGGCATTGTCGCCATTGACGGCTGAAACGGCCGAGTTGTCGGCGTTCACCGAAAGCGCCACGCGCTTGTCGTCCGTGCCGACCACGATTTTCGAATCGCCGCCTTCGCTGGTTGCGGTGATCGTCGGCTTGCCGGCGTCGAACATGCGCAGCGCGGCCCCTTTTCCATTCTCGCCGCCCAGCTTGAAGATGTCGCCGCCGTCTTTCGACCGGTAGAGCACGCCGCTGAATCCGTTACCGATATGGCCGAGGCCGACATCGCCTTGCCCAGGATCTTTGATCGTCATCGCGGTCAGGTTGGTGGACACATTCGTTTGAATGCTGCGCTCGCCGTTCACGGCCAGAACGCCTGTGTTGGCGGCGCTGGCGGTCAGGACGACGCCATTGTCGTCGCCGCCGGCCGTCACCTTCACGTCGCCCGCAGTGCCGGTCACAGCAAAGATGATGGCGCCGGACGCATCAACCACCGTAAACGGCGCCGTGATTGTGCCCGACGCCGCCGCGCCGCCGCCACCACCGCCGGCGGCCTCTACCTGCACTTTCAGATTGTCGATCTCCGCCCGCGCCTGGCGCAGTTCGTCCTCGAGCTTGGTGATCTTCTCGTCGGTGTCGTCGGGCGCATCGACCGAATCCGGCTCGTCCTCGATCGCGCTGATCCGCGTGTTCAGCGCCTTCAGGCAAGCGAGCATCGACTTCGGATCTTCGCTCGCTTCGTCACACAGTTTGCGCTCCGCGAGAGTCTCCTGCGCGGCGGCGGTGGGCGACAAGATCAGCGCGCAGCCCAGCAGGACGACCGGCAAGGCAAGCGCGTTCAGAAACGATTTCATCACAGGACTCCAACGGGCAATCCGGCCAGCCTAGCGGCCGGGTCCGCACCTGCTCATGGGTCCCGATGCCGCAGAGGATGCGTGGAACCATTCTGTCTTCATGCGAACACTCAGGCGTGGAGCGATAGCGCCCGAGCTGTCCAAGCATGCCGGCCATCGTCATGGTGAGGCGCGAAGCGCGGCACGCGCGCAGCCTCGAACCACGCACACTGCATCAACCACACTGCGTCCTTCGAGACGCGGCCCAGGGCCGCTCAGGGTGACGGGCAGGGGAGCAATCTCCCACAATCCGTCATCCTCGGGGCCGCGCAGCGGAACCCGAGGACCCATGCCTGAAACACGTCAGGACAAGGCGCTAATACGCCCGCTCGACGCAGAAATCGGCGAGCGCCAGCAGCGCGCGCTTGTGCGGTCCGTCGTCGAACACGCTCAAGGCATCCTTCGCCGCGGCGACATAGCTGCGCGCTCGGTCGATCGTGTCCTCGATCGCGTCGCGCAGCTTGATGAGATCGACGGCCGCCGCGAAATCCTCCGGCCGCTGCTTGTCGTCGGAGATGACGCGCAGCCAGAAGGCGCGCTCGTCCGTCGCGCCGCGCGCATTGGCGAGGATGACGGGCAGGGTGATCTTGCCTTCGCGGAAATCGTCGCCGGCATTCTTGCCCATCGTGTCGCTCGACGCGGCATAGTCCAGCGCATCGTCGACCAGCTGGAACGCGACGCCGATCGCCCGGCCGTATTCGGCGAGCGCCTTCACCTTGTCCGGGCTCACCTTCGCTGCCATCGCGCCGACCTCGGCCGCCGCCGCGAACAGCGCCGCGGTCTTGGATTCGATGACCTTGAGATACGTCTCTTCCGTCGTCTCCAGGTTCTTCGCCGAGGCAAGCTGCAGCACCTCGCCCTCCGCGATCACCGCGGAGGCATCGGCCAGCACGCCGAGAATCTCGACCGATCCCGTCTCGACCATCAACTGGAACGAGCGCGAGTAGAGGAAATCGCCGACCAGCACGCTGGCCGGATTGCCCCAGATCATGTGCGCGGTCTTGCGCCCGCGGCGCAGCGCGGAATTGTCCACGACATCGTCGTGCAGCAGCGTCGCGGTGTGGATGAACTCCACCGCCGTCGCCAGCTTGATGTGATCGGGGCCGTTATAGCCGCAGAGCCCGGCCGCCGCCAAAGTCAGGATCGGCCGCAGCCGCTTGCCGCCCGAGGCGATCAGATGGCCGGCGAGGGCAGGGATCATCGGCACGTCGCTCGCCATGCGCTCGACGATGGTGGCGTTCACCGCCTCCATGTCGTCAGCGACCAGCGCGATCAACCGGTCCAGCGCATCGCCGGTACCGCCTGCCGCCACGTCTTCCGCTCGCGCCGCTGCGCTCAAAATAGCCGCCTCACCCTTGCGCGCCTTGCGTTTTGCCTTGGCGCAGCCCCATCCTGAACATGGTCAGGCGCGAGGCATGGGTCAAGCGCGAGGAGACAAGATGGTTGAGCTGTTGCGTAGTAACGACGTCGTGTTGCTTTCCTTTGCGGAAGCCATCCTGACGCAGGCGGGATTTTCGCCCTTTATCAGCGACACCAACATGTCAATCCTCGACGGCTCGATCGCCGCCATCCCGCGCCGTTTGCTCGTGGCGGAAGAAGAGGCCGCCGAGGCCAAGGCGACCCTCGACGAGGCCCTGAAGGCGGCCGAGGAACAGGCCCGCAACGCGCCGGAAGAATGACCACCAGCGACGCTTTTCTGGGCGGGAAGCTGACGCTGCAGCAGCCCGAAAAAGGTTTCCGCGCCGGCCTCGACAGCGTGATGCTCGCCGCCGCCGTGCCGGCGGTCACCGGCGAAACCGTGCTGGAACTGGGCAGCGGGGCAGGGGTCGCGGCGCTCTGTCTCGCGAAACGCGTGCACGGCGTCCGCGTCCTCGGCCTCGAAATCCAGGCCGATCTCGTGGCGCTCGCCACCGCCAACACCGAACACAACAAACTGATCGAGTGGGTGCTCTTTCTCAACGCCGCCGTCGAGGCGCCGCCCGAGGGCATGACGCCCAACAGCTTCGATCACGTGATGATGAACCCGCCCTTCTTCGTCGAGGGCACCGACGATGCGCCGCCCGGCCTCGCCCGCGCCACCGCGCACATCGCCGACGCCGAGGCGCTCGCCCGCTGGACGAAATGCGCGCGCATTTATCTCAAATCCAAGGGCCGCCTCACCGCGATCCTCCCCGCCGAGCGCCTGCCGGACATGCTCGCCGCCCTCGAAAAAGGCTTCGGCGCCATCGACCTCTTCCCCCTCTGGTCTCGCCCCGGGGTATCGGCCAAACGCGTCCTCCTCACGGCGCGCATGGGCAGCCGCACGCCCCTGACCCTGAAACCCGGCCTCGTTCTTCACGCCCCGGACGCCAAATACACCCCGGAAGCTGAAGCCATCCTCCGCGACGGCGCCGCGCTCAACCTTTCTCCCCCCGTCCTTACGGGGGGAGTACCGCGCAGCGGGGAGGGGGGCGCGTGACCGACCTCTCCCCCCGCGATCTCCTCGCGCTGCTCTCCGCCGCCGACTTCACGTCTGCCGTGTCCGACAGCGGCGACCTCACCCTCACCTTCGGCGCCTGGACCATCGCCACGCGCGAGGCCGGCTGGCGCATTCTCGACGAAGCCACCCTCGTCACCGGCAGCGCCGACCCGAACGCCTCGGCGACGCTCAGGGCCCTCACCCTCGGCCGCATCACCGGCCTCCAGCCCCTCTCGAAATTCGATCTCGCCTTTCGCTGCGCGCCCAAGTGGATGATCGAATTCTACGCCCTCTCGCCCGTCACCGCCGAGATCTGCACCATCACCGGCCCCGGCGTGCACGCGACCTACACCGTCGCCGACAGCCTCGTGATCGCCCGCGCCAACTGACGCGGCGCGCGCTAAACTCGCCCCATGAAATACCTGCTGATCCTCCTCGCGCTTCTCGCGCTCGCCGCCTGGTGGCTCGGGACCCGCCGCCGCGCGGTCCGCGACGAGGTCCGCCGCGACCGGAAACTCCAGCCGACCGACCTCGTCCGCTGCCCGAAATGCGGCACCTACGCGGCCCGGGGCGAGCACGCCTGCGGTTGACCCCGGCCCCGCGCGGCGGCTACTCCCCTGCCCATGTCCGACACGCAAGACCGCTCCTACCAGTCGCTGATCCTCACGCTCCAGGCCTACTGGGCGAAGCAGGGCTGCGTGATCCTGCAGCCCTATGACATGGAGATGGGCGCGGGCACGTTTCACCCCGCGACCACGCTGCGCAGCCTCGGCCCGAAGCCCTGGAAGGCCGCCTATGTTCAGCCGAGCCGCCGCCCCGGCGACGGCCGTTACGGCGAGAACCCCAACCGCTTCCAGCGCTACTACCAGTTCCAGGTCATCCTGAAGCCCGCACCGGCCGACATTCTCGACCTCTATCTGGGCAGTCTCGACGCGATCGGCCTCAACCGCGACGTCCACGACATCCGCTTCGTCGAGGACGATTGGGAAAGCCCCACGCTCGGCGCCTGGGGCCTCGGCTGGGAGGTGTGGTGCGACGGCATGGAGGTGACGCAGTTCACCTATTTCCAGCAGGTCGGCGGCATCGACTGCAACCCGGTTGCGGGCGAGATCACCTACGGCCTCGAACGCCTCGCTATGTATGTGCAGGGCGTCGAGAACGGCTTCGACCTCGCCTACAACACGATGGATCGGAACTCGCCCGACTTCATGTCGTGGGGCGACGTCTATCAGCAGAACGAGGTCGAACAATCCGGCTTCAACTATGAATACGCGAACACCGACGCGCTCTTCCGCCAGTTCAAGGAGGCCGAGGAGCAGGCGCATGTCCTGCTCGGCGCCCCGGTCGGCCGCGCGGTCGAGAACTTCCCCAACTGGAAGCACGTCCTCCCTGCCTACGAGCAGACCATCAAGGCGAGCCACACCTTCAACCTACTCGACGCGCGCGGCGTCATCTCGGTGACCGAGCGCCAGGCCTATATCGCCCGCGTCCGCGCGCTCGCGAAGGCCTGCGCGGAAGCCTGGATGGACAGCCCCCAGGGCCGCACCGACCGGAGCAACGCGCGATGAGCCGTTTTCCCTTTTCTGTCATGCCCGCGCAGGCGGGCATCCATGGGCTCGCGCGGTGGCTGGATGCCCGCCTTCGCGGGCATGACAATCCGTGTGGGGGCCTGAACTAAAATGCCCCAGTTCCTCCTCGAACTCTTCCAGGAAGAAATCCCCGCGCGCATGCAGGCGCAGGCGGCGGACGACCTCAAGCGCCTGATCCTCCGTGGACTGACGGATCGCGGCCTCGCGGCGAGCGACGCCCGCGTCTTCGTCACGCCGCGCCGCCTCGCTTTGGTGATCGACGATCTGCCCGCCGCCTCCGCCGACGTGCGCGAGGAGCTGAAAGGCCCGCGCACCACCGCGCCTGACGCGGCGCTCGCGGGATTCCTCAAGAAAACCGGCCTCACCAAAGACCAGCTCACCACCCAGGCCGATGCCAAGGGCGAGGTCTATCTCGCCGTCATCGAACGCCCCGGCCGCGCCGCAGCCGAAATCATCCCTGAAGTCGTCGTCGAGACGATCAAGGCCTTCCCCTGGCCCAAATCCATGAAGTGGGAACCGAGCGGCCTGCAATGGGTGCGCCCGCTGCGCTCGCTCATCTGCCTGTTCGACGGCAAGGTCGTGTCGGTGGAAATCGCCGGCCTCACCGCGTCGAACGTCACGCGCGGCCACCGCCAGATGGCCAACGCAACCTTCGAGGTCGCCGATTTCGCCGATTATGAATCCAAACTGCGCGAACGCCGCGTCATCCTCGATCCCGCCGAACGCCGCGCGATGGTCGACGAGCAGGCCGAGATCGCCGCCGCCAATGCCGGCCTCGTTTTCCGCGATGACGACGAATTGCTGGCCGAGGTCGCCGGCCTCGTCGAGTACCCCGTCGTGCTGACCGGCGCCTTCGACCCGTCCTTCCTGGACGTGCCCCAGGAAGTGCTCATCTCCACGATGCGCAAGAACCAGAAATACTTCGCGCTCACCGATGCGAACGGCAAGCTCGCCGAGAAATTCCTCGTCGTCGCCAACCTCGAAGCGCGCGACGGCGGCAAAGCGATCATCGAAGGCAACGAAAAGGTCGTCCGCGCCCGCCTCAGCGACGCAAAATTCTTCTGGGACCTCGACCGCCAGACGACGCTGGAAAGCCGCCTGCCGAAACTGAAAGACATCGTCTTCCACGCCAAGCTGGGCACCCAGGCCGACCGCATCGCCCGCATCGAACGCCTCGCCGGCGAAATCGCCGCGCGCATCGGCGCCGACGTCGAACAAGCGAAACTCGCCGCGCGCCTCTGCAAGGCCGACCTCGTCTCCGGCACGGTCGGCGAATTTCCGGAAGTGCAGGGCATCATCGGCGGCTACCTCGCCAAGGCCGAGGGCCTCCCTGCCGCCGTCGCCACCGCCATCGCCGACCACTACAAGCCGCAGGGCCCCGGCGACAGCGTGCCCACCGATCCGGTCGCCATCGCTGTCGCGCTTGCGGACAAGCTGGACACGTTGGTTGGTTTCTTCGCCATCGACGAAAAACCGACGGGCTCGAAAGACCCGTTTGCTCTGCGCCGCGCGGCGTTAGGCGTTGTTCGCATAGTCCTCGATGTAAAGTTGCGTCTCGACCTCGCAGGTCTTGTTCTTAAGGAACTGTTTGAACGGGTTCCGAGCGCGCCGAAGGTGCAGATTGATGTAGCGGACGCACAGCCTGATCCGACGAAGACAGTTCATCTGCAGGTCTCGGTGCCGTCAGATCCAACGATAGATCCTGTCTCCGCCTTCAGGGCTCGCACTCGAGCTTCGGCAGCCTCTATCGGTACAATGCTCGCGCTCAAGGAATTCCTCTTCGACAGGCTGACCGTCCAGTTACGAGCGAACGGATCGAGATACGACCTCGTGGCTGCTGTCGTCGCATTGGCTGACGTGACATCGGAAAACGAGCACGAGTCTGAAGCAGCCGTGTTCCGTTCAGGCCTTGACCTCGTCCTCCTCGTTCGCCGCGTTGAAGCGCTCCAGGCCTTCCTCGCGACCGATGACGGTGCGAACCTGCTAGCCGGTTACAAGCGCGCGGCGAACATCCTCCGCATCGAGGAGAAGAAGGACAAGGCGAGCTATGCCGGCGCCGTCGATCCCGGTCTGCTGGCGTCGGAGGAAGAGCGCTCGCTCTACACCGCCATCGCCACCGCGAACGATCTCATCGCCGACGAGATCGCCGCCGAGAAGTTCGACAGCGCGATGGGCGTGCTCGCCAATCTGCGCGGCCCCGTCGATGCGTTCTTCGAAAAGGTAAAGGTCAACGACGACGACCCGGCGGTCCGCACCAACCGCCTCAACCTCCTCGCCCGCATCAAGCAGGCCGCCCACCTCGTCGCCGACTTCTCGAAGATCGAAGGCTAGGGCGTGCCCACCGAGGCTGAGGTTGAAGCCGCGCGCCGCACCCGCGACGCGGCCTCGGCCGAGTACCGGCAGATGCTCGACGAGTACGAGCCGTGGGAAGCGGCTGGCAACGCGCTGACCCCCGCCATGATCGCCCGCCGCACCGACATCCTCGCGCGGCTCGACGCGGCCTCGCAGATCGTCGCCGCTGCCGCGCCCGCCTGGGAACCCGAACCCCTCCGCCCCACCGGCCAACAAGACGCCTGGCCGCGCTGAACGCGCGCGCGCCGAACCCTATCTGCCCCCGTTCTTACGGGGGAAGTACCCGCGAAGCGGGGGTAGGGGGCGCTCGCCGAAGGCGAGCATAGCGCGCGTCCGCGCGCGAAACGCCTCCCATCACCCGCAAGGCACCACCCCTCACCGCCCGCTGCGCGGGGACTTCTCCCCGCAAGCGGGGCGGAGGGCCGGCTGGCGCGGGCAGTGTGCGCTGCTCCCCTCTCAAAAAAACCGTCATCCTCGGGTTCCGCTCCGCGCCCTCCAAGGACGACGGTGAGGGCGAGCGTGATCTTGACATTATTCCTATAAGGACTATAAACCCATCAACGATCCATGGGAGCTTCCCGCGTTGACAAAGCGCGCGCCAGTCACGGTCTACACCCTCCCGCTGAGCTGCGGCGAAGCCCGGCTGGCGGTGTGCCTACGCGAGCGCATCGCCCTCGTGATGTGGGGCGTGGCGCGCAAGATCGGTGTCTGGCTGGAGACGCCGGATTCTCCCGCCGGCGATCCCCTCCAGCGCGCCCAGCGCTTCACGCCCATCCTCGCCGCACTGGCGCTGGCCTGGTCGCGTCTTCCCGGCAGCCGCGACGGCCGCGCCGTCTATCGCATCTCCGGCCGGCGCGGGGTTTCGCCCAGGCTCGACGCCAAGGCCCTTCACGACGCCACCCGCGCCGCCGCCCGCCTCGAGGCCGGCCAGGACATTGCCGAATACCTCGCACATCTCGGTTCAACCGCCGCACCGGCTCCGGCGCCGGTGGCGGCCACGCCCGAATACCTCACAAAGCGCGGTTCAACCTCGCGCGGCGGCGCCCCGCGCGGCAACACCAACCGGCTTGTCCACGGTTATCACGGCGCTGCGGCGCGGGCCGGGCGGGCGGAGGCGGCCGATCTTCGCCGCCTCTGCCGCGCTCTCATTGCCCAGGCAAACGCCGCGCTCGTCCTGTCGCTGGCGAAGGCGATCGCGCTGGCGAATGCGCCCGCGGACCCCGCCCTAGTACAGCGCGTAGGCGCCGTCGATCAGGAAGCTGTCGCCGCTGTGGAAGCTGGAGGCGTCACTCGCCAGATAGATCGCGATGCCGCTGAAATCCTCCGGCTGGCCCCAGCGCCGCATCGGCACACGGCCGATGACCTGCTTGTTGAACTTGTCGTCGGACTGCCCGCCCGCCGTCATGTCGGTCGCGATCCACCCCGGCAGGATCGCATTGGCGCGCACGCCATAGCGCGCCAGTTCCGTCGCCGTCGATTTGACGAGGCCGATCACTGCGCTCTTCGACGCCGCGTAGTGCTGGTTGCGCGCCGGCCCATGCACTGCCGCCAGCGAGGCGACCCCGACGATCGAGCCGCCCGCGCGGTCGCCCGCTTCCCAGCGCGCGACCATATGCTTGGCCGCTTCGCGCATCGTCCAGAACACGCCCTCGACATTCACGCCCATCACCTTGCGGAAATTTTCCGTGGTGATGGTCATCAGCGACTTCTCGCGCACGCCGATGCCGGCATTGGCGAACACGCTGTCGACGCGGCCCATCTCGGCGATCGTCTCGGCCATCGCCGCGACGACCTGCTCTTCTTTCGAGACGTCGACCTTCCAGCTTTTCGCCTTCACGCCCAGCGCCGCGACCTTCTCGACCGCCGCCTTGTTCTTCGCCTCGTTGGTCCCCCAGATCGCGATATCCGCGCCCGAGGCCGCCAGCCCCTCCGCGAAGCCAAGCCCGATCCCGCCATTGCCGCCGGTGATCAGCGCGACCTTGCCCGTCAGGTCAAAAGGTTTGAATGCCATGGTCGTTCTCCCGATTTTTTTGCGGGGGGAAACTGGCATGGGTTCATCCCGCTGTCATCCGTTTCACCACGTTTGGCATGCCCGCGAAGGCGGGCATCCAGCTCTAGCGGCCGGTCCGTGGATGCCCGCCTTCGCGGGCATGACAGAGAGGTGGCGGCTGCTCAGCTAAGCGTACCGCAACCGCGCTTCCTCGGTCAGGCCCAGCGCCACCGACAGCATGTCGTCGCCGCTCGCGAACTTGTTGGGGCTGACCACGCTGGCGATCGCCTTCTTCAGCGCGGGCACGCGGCTTGACCCGCCCGTCAGGAAGACCGTCCCGACATCGTTCGCGGCAATGCCCGAGCGCTTCAGCGTCTCGCGCACCGCATCGGCCATACGCTGCCGCTCGCCCGCCACCGCGTCGTCGAACCCGTCGCGCGTCGCGGTTGCGGTGAGGCCCGGCTCGATGAAGCCCATCTCGATCGGCACCTCGTCGTCATGGCTCAGCGCAATCTTCGCGGCCTCGACGCTGAGCGCCAGCCGGTGGCCGAGATGCTTCTCCACCACGGTCATCAGCCGCCGCGTCTTCTTCGGCTCCACCGCATCGGCGTTCAGCTCGCGCACGATCCGCCGGTTGGCGGGCGTGTAGAGCTGGTTGATGGTCGGCCAGTGCGCGAGGTCCGAGAAGAGCTGCCGCGGCATCGGCAGGTTCTTGGTGTGCAGGCTGGTGCCCAGCCCCAGCGCCGGCATCGCCGCCTCCAGCGACAGATGCCGGTCCAGATCCGTACCGCCCAGCCGGATGCCGAAATTCGCGAGGATGTCCCGCTTGCGGTCCGTATCGTTCCGCCGCTCCGGCGCCAGGCGGATGACGCTGAAGTCCGACGTGCCGCCTCCGATGTCGCAGATGAGCGCCAGCGTCTCGCCCGTCACCTTCGCCTCATACGCCCGCGCGGCCGCGAGCGGCTCGTACTGGAACGAGACATGCTTGAAGCCCTTGCTCTCCGCGATGACCTTCAGCGTGTCCTCGGCGAAGCGGTCGGCCGCTTCGTCGCCGTCCACGAAGTGCACCGGCCGGCCATGCACGACGGCGTCGATCGGCTTGCCCAAAGCCGCCTCGCCGCGCGCCTTCATCTCGGCGACGAAGAGGCCAATCACCGCCTCGAAGGTGATGCGCTGGGTCTTCAGGAAGGTCGATTCCTTCACCAGCGGCGTCGCCAGGATCGACTTCAGCGCCCGCATCAGCCGCCCGTCGACCTGCGCCATATATGTCTCGATCGCCGCCGCCCCGAAGACCGGGCGGTTCTGCTCGAAGTCGAAGAAGATCGCGCTCGGGAAAAGCGGCTGCCCGTCCTCCAGCGCGGCAAGCGTCGGCGCGCCGTCGCGGAGGACGCCGATGGCGGAATTGGAGGTGCCGAAATCGAGGCCGCAGGGTGTGGTCATGGGAAGCTCCTATCACTTTGGAGCCGCCCAGTTATGCGGGAAGAGGGGGGCTGGCCAGACTGTTTTTTCTCCCCTATATTGGGCGCGGACATTGGATGGCCGGGCCGCGGATTTTCACGCGCCCGGCCATTCGTTTGTCCGGCTACGGACGATCTACGAAGTCGGCGTGGCGCTCGTCTTGGCGGCGGGTGCGGGTTGAGCCGGCGCCGGGGCAGGATTGAGCGGCGTCAGTACGACATTGACGCTTTCGGGATATTCGTTGTTCGCACCGGATGCGGCATCGACCGCAACGCCGATAATGCCGCCCGCCAGAATATTGCCGAATGTCGTGCCCGAGAACGTGGACTTCGCAATGACTTGCGTCGTCTGGAAGCCAGGCTTCTCACACGCGACCAGAATGTCGTGTTTGCTCTTGGTGACCACGACTTGTCCGGGCGTAGGCGAAATTTGTGCGATTACCTTGCCATCGCGGGTCAAACTACAGGACGCCCCCGTTGGTGTAGTGACGACGCCGAGCGGTTGATCAGACCCATCCACAATTGTGGCGCAAGCGCCCAGTTGCAAGGCGAGCAGCATCGCGGACGCGTATGCGCCCGTCTTCAAAATACTCATCATTGTTTCCCCCATGCCTTGACGGCGCGGCGAAGATCGCGGCGATGCAATGGGAGATCAATGCGACAACTTTACTTCGCTGTAGGGTCTCTACAACAAGTCAACTTCAGGTTGTCTGTTGTATCTGTTTTCGGCTCAGCGCGATGACCCGGAGCGTCTCACTCCACAATCCCATCGCCGCGACGTCTTCGAACAGCACGAACCGCGCGTCCGCCGCGTCGTCGCCGGCGACCGGCTCGCCGCTGACCCAGCGCGCCGTGAAGTCCACCAGCACGGCGTGGAAGGCGTCCCCGATGGAATCGACCACTTCGCACAGCGCGACGATCTCGATCGTGCAGCCGGTCTCCTCGACGACCTCGCGGACCGCCGCCGCGCACGCGGTCTCGCCGCCTTCGATCCGCCCGCCGGGGATCGACCATTCGCCCTGCCGCGGCGCCTTGCCCCGCTTGATCAGCAGAACCTCCTCGCCCCGCCACACGATGGCGCCCGCGCCGGCCAGCGGCCCGGCCTCGCTCTTTCCGGTCATGGCGCGGGTCTGCCCAAGAAACTGTGTCCTGCCAAGGGGTGCAATCGGGGCGGGGTCATGCTTAAACGCTGGCTTCGTAACAGCCGGATTTGACGCCTACATGGAACGTATTCTCTCGATTCTCGCCATCGTCATCGCCATCGGCATCGGCGCCTATGGCTACGTCGTCACCGACCGCCAGCGCGGCGAAATCGCGACGCTGAACCAGAAGGTCGAGACGCTGACGAAGACAGTCGGAGAGAACCAGAAGGCGCTGGTCAGCCTCAGCCAGGAACTGGCGCCGATCCTTCAGATGATCCGCGAACAGGCCGGCGCGCATGGCGCCCCGCCGCCGAATGTCGACATGTCCAAGCTAACCGACGAGGCGAACACCGCCTATCTCGAGAAATACGCGACCGAAGACGGGGTCACGAAGCGCCCGAGCGGGCTGATGTACAGGGTTATCACCAATGGCCCCGAGGGTGGCAAACAGCCGACCCCGGAAAGCGTGGTGACCATAAACTATAGCGGTGCGTTCATCGACGGCACCGAGTTCGATTCATCCTATCCCTCCGGCGCGCCGGTGACCTTTCCGCTCGCGCAGCTGATCCCTGGCTGGGTCGAGGCGTTACCGCTGATGAAGGAAGGCGATGCGTGGGAAGTCGTTGTCCCGTTCACGCTGGGCTATGGCGAAAAGGGCCGCGGCTCGATCCCCGGTCGCCAGACCCTGGTCTTCAAGATCGAACTGGTGAAGGTCGAATCGTGACCGTCCCGGCCGACATCGCGCCTGAACTCGCGGCGCTGCGCGACAGCATCGACAATATCGATGCGGCGCTGATCCACATGCTCGCCGAGCGCTTCAAGTGCACGCAGCGCGTCGGCGAGTTCAAGGCCGAGCACGGCCTGCCGCCGGCTGATCCCGCGCGCGAACAGCGTCAGATCGCGCGCCTGCGCAGCCTGGCGGAGAATGCGAAACTCGACCCCGAATTTGCCGAGAAGTTCCTCAACTTCATCGTCAAGGAAGTGATCCGCCACCACGAAGAAATCAAACGCCGCGAACGCGGCTGAAAGGGAAGACCATGGCTCTCGACGACGCCGCGAACGAGAAGTTCCTCACCGACTACGACGCTCTGCCGGGCGTGAAGAAAACCGCGAGCGGCCTGCGCTATCAGGTCGTTGCCAAAGGCGCCGAAGGCGGCAAGTCGCCCTCCGCCCGCAGCAACGTGACCGTCCACTACAAGGGCACGTTCATCGACGGCCGCGAGTTCGATAGCTCCTACAAGCGCAACTCGCCGGCGACGTTCGGCCTGCATCAGGTGATCAGCGGCTGGACCGAAGGCGTGCAGCTGATGAAGGAAGGCGACACGTTCGAATTCGCCATTCCCTACGACCTTGCCTATGGCGAGCGCGGCGGCGGTTCGATCCCCCCGCGCCAGACCCTGGTCTTCCAGGTCGAACTGCTGAAGGTCGCCTGACACCATGCGCTCGGCCTTGCTCTGGATCCTGACGCTGGTCTCCATCGGCGCTGCCATTTTCTTCTGGCAGCACGCGAACGACCTGCAGACCCGGCTCGACGGCTTCGTCACGCAAGCGAGCGCGACGAATGCCGACCTGGCGCGGCTCAAGGATATCGAGGACAAGGTCGACGGCTTGGACCGCGGGTTCGCCCGCGGTCTCAACAGCCAGGACGCGCTGGCGCGCGATTTCGCCAAGCTGACGACGACGCCTGAACAGGCTGAACTCCGGGCCGCGATCGAAGCGCGGCTCGCCAAGCTGAAGGTGGACTTGGAGCCGCCCGCCAAGGTGGTGCGTGACCTGCTGCTGCAGATCGATCCGCCCGGCTACACGCTCGACCCCGCCAAGATCTCCGACGAGGCGAACGCCGCCTTCCTCGCCAAGATCGACGCCGATCCCACCTACACCAAGACGGCCAGCGGCCTCCGCTGGCGCAAGGTCAGGACGGTCGAATCCGGCCCGCAGCCGACCCCGACCAGTGAAGTGACCGTCCACTACAAGGGCACCTTCATCGAAGGCACCGAGTTCGACAGCTCCTACAAGGGCGGCGAACCCGCGACCTTCACGCTCGACAAGCTGATCCCCGGCTGGACCGAGGGCATTCCGCTCGCGAAGCAGGGCGAGACGATCGAACTCATCCTCCCTTACGACCTCGCCTACGGCGTTGCCGGCCGGGGCGGCATCCCGCCGCGCCAGACCCTGGTTTTCCAGGTCGAGTTGCTGAACATCGGGCCGACACCGCCTCCCACGCCCTGACCGGCTTTCATCTGCCGTTCATGAGGCGCATACTATCTGACCGCGGCGCACGAAATTGCTGCGGTGCAGCATTCGCGCTATTCACGCTTCGTGAAGCGCTTTCAGGCGACACCTCGGCAAGCCATGCGGGTTGGAGAGTCATAAATGGACGGGCAGACGCCGGCTCCTAAGCCAGGCTTCTTTGCACGGTGGAAGGGCCTGCTCTACGGCCCCCGCAGGGCGCGCGCGCTGACGGCGCTGCTCATCGCCTGCCTCGTCACGGTCGGCACCTGGGCGGCGCTCGACCGTCCCGTCGATGCGCCCGACTGGGGCAACGCGCCCATTCGCGGCTTCTCCTACAATCCGAGCCACGGCTACACGAAGGCCGACACCGAGACCTTTAGCGAGGAGCGCCTGCGCGCCGACATGGTGCAGCTCAAGCGCTCGACCATCCGCATCCGCACCTATTCGGTCTCGCGCGGCCTCGACAAGCTGCCGGCCATCGCCAACGAGATGGGGATGAAGGTCGCGCTCGGGATCTGGATCGGACCCGACAAGGCGGCGAACGAGCAGGAGATCGACCTCGCGCTTAAGGTCATCCGCTCGAACCGCGTCTCCATCGACCGCGTCTTCGTCGGCAACGAAGCCGTCCTGCGCGGCGATGTCACCGTCGATCAGCTCAACGAATACATCAAGGACATCCGCCGCGAGGTCCCGCGCCGCGTCAAGATTTCGACGGCCGAACCCTGGAACGTTTGGACCGAGAATCCGGACCTCGCCAAGGAAGTCGACTTCATCGGTATCCACTTCCTCCCTTATTGGGAGGGCATCGATCTCCAGAGCGCCATCGGCCACATCCAGAACCGCATGCAGGTGCTGAGGGATAAGTTTCCCGGCAAGCCTCTCGTCATCGGCGAAGCCGGCTGGCCGTCTGAAGGCCGCCAGCGCGACGGCGCGGTGCCTGATCTCGCCAACCAGGCCGCCTTCGTGCGCGACTTCCTGACGACGGCGAAGGAGCAGAACTGGGACTACTATCTGCTCGAAGCCTACGACCAGCCGTGGAAGGCCGAAGACGAAGGCGCGGTCGGCGCATTCTGGGGCATCTACGATGCCGCGGGTAACCAGAAGTTCGAGCTCGAAGGCCAATTGTCCTCGTTGCCGGATTGGCCATGGTTTGCAGGCATCGCGGTGCTGATCACGACGATCGGTGGCGCGCTGCTGCTGCGCACGACGCCGCATCTCTCATTCTTCGGTCAGCTCTTCCTGGCCGCGCTCGCCGGCCTCATCGTCACCGGTATGATCGGCGTCTTCGACAGCGCCTCGCTCGAATATGCGGGGTGGGACACCTATCTGCTTTTTGCCTTCGTCGTGCCGGTCGCGTCGCTGGCGATCGCCGTCATTCTCGCGGAATGCGTCGAGATGGCGCAAAGCCTGTGGCGCGTGCAGCGGCGCATGGCCGCGCCGCCGCCGATGCTGGTCGAGCCACGCGTTTCCATCCACGTGCCGGCGTATAACGAACCGCCGGAGATGATGATCGAGACGCTCGATGCGCTGAGCCGGCTCGATTATTCAAACTTCGAAGTGATCATTCTCGACAACAACACCAAGGACGAAGCGGTCTGGAAGCCGGTCCAGGCTTATGCCGAAAAGCTGGGACCGCGTTTCCGCTTCTTCCACTTCGACGGCGTGAAGGGCTTCAAGGCCGGCGCGCTCAACAAGGCGCTCGAACTGACCGATCCCGCTGCGGAGTATGTCGGCGTCATCGACAGCGACTATCAGGTGAACCCGAACTGGCTCGCCACCTGCATCCCGCATTTCGTCAATCCAAAGGTCGCGCTGGTTCAGGGCCCTCAGGACTATCGCGACGGACAGGAGAACCTGTTCAAGGCGATGGCTTACCAAGAATATGCCGGCTTCTTCCGGATCGGCATGGTGGAGCGGAACGAAGACAACGCCATTATCCAGCACGGCACGATGACCATCATGCGGCGCACCGTGCTGGCCGAGAAGATGTGGGCGACGTGGTGCATCACGGAAGATGCCGAGCTTGGCCTCCGCATTTTCGAGGACGGCCATGAGTCTGTCTATCTGGAGCAGAGCTTCGGCCAGGGCCTCATCCCCGACACGCTCGCCGCCTACAAGGATCAGCGCTATCGCTGGGTCTACGGCGCAATGCAGATCATGAAGCATCACGCCGGTGCGCTGTTCGGCGGCAAGACACAGCTGACGACCTCGCAGCGCTATCACTTCGTGGCGGGCTGGCTGCCTTGGCTGGCCGACGGCTTATCGCTCGGCTTCACGGCGGCGGCGCTGATCTGGTCGGCGTTGATGGCCTGGGATGCGCGGATGTTCGACTTGCCGATGACCTCGCTCGCCGCCATCGCGCTCGGGCTCTTCGCGGTGAAGACCGGCAAGACGCTGCTGCTCTATCCGTTCCGCGTCGGCACCGGTTTCAAGGGCGCTTTCCAGGCGTCGATCGCGGGGCTCGCTTTGTCGCATACGGTCGGCAAGGCGGTGTGGAAGGGCCTCTTCACCTCGTCCATGCCGTTCCTGAGGACCCCGAAATGCGAGGATGCCGCGCCGATCCGGCAGGTCATCCTCCTCGCATCCGAAGAACTCATCCTGCTCTCCCTCGTCATCGCGGCGGTGGTAACGACAGCGATGACGCGCAATTTCGGTGATCCCGCCACGGTCGTCTGGATTGCGACGCTGTGCGTGCAGGCGATCCCCTTCGTCGCGACGCTGATCATGGCGTTTATCAGCGCGGCAAAGATCGGCGTGAAGCGCAAGCAGGCGGCCTCGCCCGGCAAGGTCGCAGCGGCCGAATAGCTCAGCCCTGCGCGGCCGCTGCGCGGCTGAGCCGGTCGTTGATGGCTTCGCCGAGTCCCGTGAGGGGAATAGGCGCGACCGCGATCCGCGCCGCGCCACGCCGGTCCGCTTCGCGCAAATGCGCAAAGAGATTGGCAGCCGCTTCGCGAAGATCGCCGGTCGCGCTCAGCGCCAGCGAAGCGCTCGATGCTGGCGCCGGCCCGAAGCTGAGATAGAACTCGCCCGGCTCAGGGACCGCCGCATTAAGGCGCAAACGTGCGCGCGGCGCATAGTGCCGGAGCAGCCGTCCGGGCGAAGACGGGTGGGCGTTGTCATCGCGCGCTGCGGCGAGCGGTCCGGCGATTTTTTCAATCTCCTCGCGCGGCAAGGAACCGGCGCGAAGCAAGACCGCGCGCCCGTCTTCGAAGCCGATCACTGTAGATTCGAGACCAGCGGCGCATGGTCCGCCATCGAGGATTGTCAGACCGGCGTCGCCAAGACTTTCGGCGACATGCGTGGCTTGCGTCGGCGAGGGTTCGCCAGAACGGTTTGCACTTGGCGCGGCGATGGGTCTGCCGGTGGCGGCGATCAGGGCATGCGCGATGGGATGCGCGGGAACGCGCACCGCAAGCGTGGGTAGGCCGGCGCTTGCGAGGTCATGCACCGGGCAATCCGGCGTGCGCGGCAGCACCAGCGTCAGCGGCCCCGGCCAGAAGGCGCTCGCCAGCGCGTGAGCCGATGCGTCGAACGTCACGAGATTTGCAGCCTCGTCGAAGCTGCCGACATGGACGATCAAAGGGTTGATGCGCGGCCGTCCCTTGCGTTCGAAGATCGCGGCCAGAGCAAGGCCGTTGGTAGCATCGGCGCCAAGCCCGTAGACCGTCTCGGTCGGGAAGGCGACGAGCCGTCCTGCGCGCAGTTCCGCTGCTGCCGCCGCAATCGCCGTACGGCCGGCCTCCAGGTTCTCCGGATCGATCGTGACGATCGGCATGGGGCTCCGCGGCGAAGGTTCCGCCTTGGCCTACGATGCTTTGGCGATGAGGTCGATGACGACATCGACCTTCGTGGCGACCGGCGTGTCGCTCGCATAACTGCCCTGGCCAATATTCCACAGCGTCCGGTCGATCGTGAGGCGCGCCGTCATGTGCGCCTCGCCATTCGCGATCTGCAGCGTGAAGGGCAAGGTAACGGGGTGCGCCGTGCCGCGCATCGTCAGCGTCGCATCGACCTCATAAGCACCCTCGCCGGTCTGCCGGAACGCGCTTGTGTCGAACACGGCCTGCGGCGTGTTAGCGACATCGAACCACTTATCGCCATCCAGCGCATCGTCGCGCGTGCCGTTGCCTGAATTCGCCGTACCGACGTCGATTGTCACTTTCGCATGGGCCGATGTGAGGTCGGCAGGGTCGAAGGCGATCTCCGCTGTCCAGATGGAAAAACTCCCTCTCACCGGCGTGCCGTCGATCACGACCTCAAAGCCTAACTGGCTGCGCGCCGGATCGACCGCCCAATTCGCGGCGAAGGCCGGCGCGGCCAGTGCAAGCATAGCGAAGGCCGCGGAGAGGATACGCTTCATGACGACTTTCTCTGCTTCGGCAAGAACGGCAACATGCGGGTGAGCACATTGTCGCGATCCCAGAAATGATGCTTCAGCGCCGCGAGGACATGCAGCGCGAGGAGGAAATAGACCGAGGTCGCCAGCAGCCCGTGAACGTCTTCCAGCCTGTCCGAGATCGCTTCGCGGTTCGCGAGGGTAGGCAAGGAGGGCAGCAGCGGCAGCTCGAACCAACCCCAGATCCGGGTCTTGACGAAATCGCTGTTGGGCGACGCTGAGACCATCGCCCAGCCCGAGAGCGGGATGCCGATCATCAGCGCATAAAACGCCCAGTGAGACAGATGCGCGCCAAGCCGTTCCCACCACGGCATGTGCTCTGGCAAAGGCGGCGGGGGATCGATGAAGCGGATCAGCAGCCGCAATAGGCTGAGCGCGAGGATCGTGATGCCGAGGCTCTTGTGGAGCTGATAGGCGGCATAGTCCTCGGCCTTGGTCATGTAGTTGCCGAGCCAAATCATGTAGAGGATCGCCACCGCGATCACCCAATGCAGCGTCACGGCGAGGATGCCGAACCCGTCCTTCGAATTGGTGAGGCGCATGCCGGCGTCTATTCCTGGTGGATGAATTCGCCTTCGATGCCGATCGTGACATCGTCACCGAGACCGAAATCGATATACTCGATCACGCCAAATTCCGACCGCTTGATTGTCGCAGTCGCGCCGAAACCCAGCACATAGGCGTTCTTCATCGCGCTCTGCGTGCCGCCGTGGAAGGTGACGTTGAAGGTGACCGGCTTGGTCACGCCGTGAAAGGTCAGGTCGCCCGTCATAGTGCCGGTCGTCTCACCCGTCTTGGTGATCGTCGCGGCCGTGAACGTCACCGCCGGGAACTTGGCGGCATCGAGGAATTTTGCGCTCGCGATCTCCTCGTCGAATTTCGGGTCGAGTGTCGAGACGCTCGTCGGATCGACCGAGGCGGTCAGCTTGGACTTCTCGGGCGCATTCGGATCGAAGGTCAGCGAAATTTCGAAGCTCTTGAACCAACCCGTATAGGTCGACGTGCCGAAGTGGCTGAGCTGCCACGAAATCCGGGTATGTGCGGTATCGGCGGCATAGGTGCCGGCGGGCGCCAGTGAGGCGTCGGTCGATACGCCCTGGGCGTGCGCGGGCAGGATGACTGCGGCGACGATGAAGGCGAGAGCGGCTGAGCGGATCATCGGATACCTCAATTGTAACAGACAGTGTGACTTAGTGAGTGCCGCCCGCAGGTTTGTCTAGACCGGGCCGGCCGACCTGTCCAAAACGTGATCCTAGGGAGAATTGGACATGGCCGGCTATCAAGCGCCTCTGCAGGCGATCCGCTTCACGCTCGACTCGGTGGTCGATGCCGACCGCCTCGCGGCGAGCGGCGCACACCCCGACTTCGATCGCGATCTTCGCGATTCCGTTCTGGAAGAGGCAGCGAAACTCGCCGTCGATGTCCTGGCGCCTTTGAACCGCACTGGCGATGCACAAGGCGCCAGGCTGGAGAACGGTGTCGTCCGCACCACGCCCGGTTTTCCCGGTGCCTATCGCGCCTTCGCGGAGGGCGGTTGGGCGGGCATTGCGGCGGACCCGGCATTTGGCGGACAGGGTTTGCCGCATACGCTGGCCGTGGCGGTCGAGGAGCTCTGGCAGTCGGCCAACATGGCCTTCGGGCTTTGCCCGCTGCTGACTCATGGCGCGATCGAGGCGCTGTCCGCGCATGGCACCGACGAGCTTAAGAGCGTCTATCTGCCGAAGCTGATCGCCGGCACCTGGACCGGCACGATGAACCTGACGGAGCCGGCGGCGGGGTCAGATGTCGGCGCGTTAAAGGCCCGCGCCGTTCGCACCGAGGACGGCAGCTATCGCATCACCGGGCAGAAAATCTTCATCACGTGGGGCGAACACGACTGCGCCGAGAACATCGTCCATCTCGTACTGGCGCGCCTCGCGGGTGCGCCGCCCGGCACGCGGGGCATTTCGCTGTTCCTGGTGCCGAAATTCCTGCCTGACGCCGACGGCAAGCCGGGGGTGCGCAATGACCTCGCCTGCGTCGGCGTGGAGCACAAGCTGGGCATTCACGGTAGCCCGACCTGCACCATGTCGTTCGGCGACCATGGCGGCGCGACGGGTTTCCTAATCGGTCAGGAAAATCGAGGCATGGCGGCGATGTTCACAATGATGAACAGCGCACGCCTGAATGTCGGCGTGCAGGGTGTCGCGATCGCCGAGCGCGCGCTGCAGCACGCGCGCGCCTACGCGGCGGACCGTAAGCAGGGCAAGCCCGTCGGGCTTCAGCACGAAGGCACCGACATGGTGCCGATCGATCGCCATCCGGATGTCCGGCGCATGTTGCTTTCGATGCAGGCTGGCGTCGAAGCAGCGCGCGCGATTTGTCTCGCGACGGCCGTGGCGGCCGATTTGGCACGCCATCATCCAGATCCCGCCGAGCGCGTGCTCGCCAAGGCGCGCGAGGAGTTGCTGACGCCGATCGCCAAGGCGTGGTCGACCGATATGGGCGTCAAAGCCGCAAGCTCCGGCGTGCAGATCCATGGCGGCATGGGGTTCATCGAGGAGACCGGCGCGGCGCAGTTTTATCGCGATGCCCGGATCCTGCCGATCTATGAAGGGACCAATGGTATCCAGGCGATCGATCTTGTCATGCGCAAGATCGGGCTGAGCAGCGGCGCGGTTGTTGAAGCACTGTTCCACGAGATCGCCGGAACGACCAACGCACTGGTAGAGTCGGCTGATGCTGGCCTCGCGGCGATGGGAACATCGCTCTCGGCTGGGCTGGAGACAGCGCGCCGCGCGACTGCCTGGCTGCAGGAACGCCTTGCCGCCGGAAAGCCTTACGACGCACTGGCTGGGGCGACCCCGTTTCTTGAGTTGATGGGCGTGGTCGTCGGCGGGCATTTCCTCGCCCGCGGCGCGATTCAGGCCGTGCGCGGGCTCGCGGCGGGCGAGGGAGATACAGGTTTCCTAAGCGCCCGGCTGGCCGCAGCCCGCTTCTTTGCGGAGACTGAAGTCCCGCATGCCGTGGGACTCCTGGGTGGCGTGAGGGCCGGTGCCGAGACGCTCTACGCGACTGATTTTGGCTGATTGCCCTGAACGTAAGCGTGCAGGCTTTGGTTTTGACGCCGCCGCTGCACGCGCCTAGCGTTGCGTCGTTGTCATTGGAAAAAGAACAAGATTATGTCGGATGCCGTCGATCTACCTGACGCCGCCCAGGAGGCCTCGCCCGTCCGCGTGCGTGACGATCGTGGCCTGATCTATCCCTTCGAAAGTAAGCCCGCGCCCGGTGAAGCGATCGAGGTGGCGCCCGGCATCCTGTGGCTGCGCATGAAAATGCCGATGCAGCTCGACCACATCAATGTCTGGCTGCTCGAGGATGGCGATGGCTGGGCGGTGGTCGATACCAGCCTCAATGAACAGAGTTCGAAGGACGCCTGGGAAGCGGTGTTCGAAAAATATCTGGGCGGCCGCAAGGTGACGCGGATCTTCGTCACGCACCTCCACCCCGACCATATCGGCCTCGCCGGCTGGATTGGCGAGAAGTTCGATGCGCCGCTTTACATGACGCGTACGGATTATTTGATGTGCCGGATGCTGGTCACCGATACTGGCAAGGATGCGCCGGAAGAAGGATTGCGCTTCTATCAGGCGGCAGGCTTCACGGACGAGGCGCTGGACCATTATCGCAAGCGCTTCGGCGGCTTCGGTTGGGGCGTCTATCGGCTGCCGCAGTCGTTCCACCGCATCCAGGACGGCGACGAGATCAAGATCGGCACGCGGACGTGGCGGGTTGTCGTCGGCCGTGGACATGCGCCGGAGCACGCCTGCCTCTGGTCGAAGGAGGACAACATCATCATCTCCGGCGACCAGATACTGCCGCGCATCAGTTCCAATGTCAGCGTGTTCCCGACCGAGCCGGACGGCAATCCATTGCAGGACTGGCTCGACAGCTGCGTTAAGCTGCGCGATCTGCTGCCGGACGAAACGCTGGTTCTGCCGGCGCACAACCTGCCCTTCCGTAACGTGAAGAAGCGGATGCAGGACCTGATCGACGGTCACGAAGAAGGGATGGCGCGGCTCTTAGCGCTGCTCGACGAGCCGAAACGTGCGGTCGATGTCTTTCCCGCCTTATTTCGGGCGCGAATTACCCCTGGGGTCTACATCATGGCGACTGGCGAAAGCCTGGCGCATCTGAACTGTCTGATTGCGCGCGGCGAAGTTGTGCGGCGGCGCGGAGAAGATGGCTGCGACCTCTATGCGCGGGCTTGAGCGAATGGGGACTTAGGCTCTAGCCTCGCCTGGGAGATACATATGCGCCGACTGATCCTCACCCTTGCTTTTGTTGCGGCCACCGCTGCCGCTCACGCCCAGACGCCGGCGATCCCGCTGCCTGAGAGCAACGAGCCGCCGCCCCCCGCCGACTCAACCAAGGTTATGGACGGCGTGACCATCGCCGAGGTCGAGGCCATCGTGAGGGCCGCGGGCTACGAGTATCAAAGCCTCACGGGGTCCTATGGCCCCTATCTCGAGGTGAAATCCAAGGACGGTTACAAGTTCGAGGTCTCGCTGGCCGACTGTCCCGAGAGCGGCGAAGCGCGCTGCGGCTCGGTGAATTTCCTGAGCTATTCGTTCAACGAGACGCCGAAGGTGACCCTGAAAGGGGTCAATGATTGGAACAACAAGGCGTGGGGCGTGCGCGGCATGCTCTACAAGGACGGCACCTCGGGCGTGTCGATGAATCTTGGTGTGAATGGCGGTGTGACGGCGGCATGGCTGGTCAACCGGCTCGGCAATTTCGGGTACTGGCTGACCTCGTTCGGCGACTTCGTTGCGGGCGTAACGGCCCCGGCAACGCCGCCTGCGACGCCCTAACCAAGCTTCACCGCAATGGCGACGTCGCCGGCCCAGGCCATGCGGGCGACGCGGCCGTCGGTGCGAGCGTCGAGCATTTTCAGGACTTCGTCGACGCGCTGCTGCTGATCTGCGGGCCAGCTTGGCTGCGGCATCAGGTCGTCGATCACGTAGATGCCGCCGGGCTTGAGCAGGCGCCAGAGCGCATCAAAGCCGTCGAACTTGCCGGGCATGGCGTCGGCGAAGACGAGATCGTAGCTCGCTGCCGCCTGGCCGCCGAACCAGGAGAAGGCGTCGGCGTCGAGCAGGGTCAGGCGGGATTCATGCCGAAGGTGCTTGGCGGCGATGGCGGCCCAGCGGCCATTTGCTTCGATCGATGTGAGATGGGCCGCGGTGTTCATGCCGTCGAGCAGCCAGGCGGTGGCGAGGCCGGTGCCGGTGCCGATTTCCAACAGTTTGCCGCCCGGTTTCGAGGCGGCAAGGACCCGCAGGAGACCGCCCAGTTTGTAGTCGGACGGGAAGGAGAAGCCGGCGGCTTCGGTATCGGCCCATATGGCGGCGAGCACGCTCGGCGGATGGACGGGATCGTCTTCCATGTATTCCTCGCAAATCGGCGCTGGGACAGTTGTTAACTTGGGATGTGTATTGTCCAGCCGCAATCGGGCGCCGCGCCGCCCCGTCAAACGGCCCTCGGAGTTCGGATGCGCCAGAAAGTCGTCAGTTTCCTCAAGAACGCGCTGCCCCGGCGCGCGGTTCAGGAGATCCAGTACTGGCAACACCGCATGCGCCGCGGGAAAGTCGCCAAGAACGGCGCGGGCGCGGCGTTTACCGAGGTCTATGAGAGCAAGGCCTGGGGCGACGACGGAACGGATTTCTATTCCGGGCCGGGCACGATCGAGGCCGGTGTTACGCTGCCTTATCTCGATTTTCTGCGCGCCGAGTTCGCAGCGATGCCGAAGCCGCCACGGGTGCTCGATCTCGGCTGCGGCGACTTCAAGATCTGCTCGCAGCTGCTGCCGAGCGTCGCGAGCTTCACGGGCGTAGATGTCGTGCCCTCGCTGGTCGAGCGCAACAACAAACTCTACGGCTCGGACACGGTGCGCTTCATGTGCGCCGATATCTCGAACGATCCGCTGCCGGAGGCCGATGTCGTGCTGGTGCGCGAGGTGATGCAGCATATGTCGAACGCCCAGGTCGGCCGTTTGCTGAAGCGCCTGTCGGCCTATCCGGTTGCCTATGTCACGAATGTCGAGCCGCCCAAGGACAGCGTCTCCGCGATCAATCGCGACCTCGTACCCGGTCCCGATACGCGCGGCGTGTTCGGTTCGGGCCTCTTCCTTGAAGAGCCGCCGTTCAGCTTCAAGGCCGAGATCGTGCTGAGCAAGCCGATCGACCAACATGACGGCACAGTCGCGACGATGACGACGCGCAAGGCGGTCTACGCCTAAGTGAGCGTCGTGCTGCGTCGCGCGACGACAGACGACATTCCCATCGTTGCGGCCGGCTTCCTCGCGGCGCGCAAGGTGATGCTCGACATCGTGCCGATGGTGCATCCCGATGAGTCCGTGCTGCCCTGGATGCGCGACGTGCTGTTTCCGACAACCGAGATGTGGGTCGCCGAAGTGCAAGGCCGCGTTGCTGCGATGATGTCGCTGAGCGCGGGCTGGGTGGAGCATCTCTATGCCGACCCGTCCGCGCAGGGCGGCGGGGTGGGGACTGCGTTGCTCGATCTGGCCAAGGCCAATGCGCACGGCGCGGGCGGGCTGCAGCTCTGGACGTTTCAGGGCAATGCGGGGGCGCGGCGCTTTTATGAGCGCCGCGGCTTTATCGCGGTGGCGTTCACCGACGGGGCGGGGAATGAGGAGAGGACGCCGGACGTTCGTTACGTCTGGCATCACGCTCACTCACGATAGCCGAGCAGGCGCTCGCCGGCGAAGAGCATATCGAGCTGGTCCCAGATCGAGCCGGCCTTGTTCACCTCGACATGGGTGACCTGTTCGAGAATGTAGAGATGCGCCTGGCCGCCCAGCGCGGCGGCAAGCTTGCCGCTTTCGGTCGAGGGGATCAGCGGGTCGTCCTTGCCGTGGACGAGGAGCGCGTCGCCCTTGAAGCCCGAGAGGTCCTGCTTGGCGGGATCGAGCGCATCAAGCTGGGTGCGGAGGCCGGCGGGCAGCGCGGCGATGAGGCGATCGACCTTATCGGGATCGCGATTGGCGATGAGCGCATAGACGGCCTGGCCGTCCGGGCCAAGCCGGCCGATCAGGCCGGAGACATCGACATCGGAACCGCGCTGGAGCTTCACGTCGGCGATCTGCGCCAGGGTGATGCGGTCGGCTTCATCGTCGAGACCAAGGGCGTTCGCCTTCAGGAACGCCCAGGTTGCGTAGTCCGCCGGCGGCTCTGACGACCACGGGTCGCTGTCCTGCGCGCGGAATTTTCGGGTGGTGACGAAGCGGATGACGTCGGTCATCGAATAGTAGCCGCCGATGAAGAAGACGAAGTCGACACGGTCGGCGAGCGGCGCGCGTGAGGCCGCGAGAATGGCGGGGCCGGACATGTAGGAGAGGGCGGCGATGCCGACCTTGTTGCGCGTGAGACCGGGCGCAGCGGAGTCGGACAGCCAGAGCGCGGCGTCCGAAATGCCGGTGATGTCGGCGGGGCTGGCCTTGAGGCCGTCGAATGCCTCCATCTGGGGCACGAGAGTCAGGAACCCCGCGCGGGCGAAGGATTCGGCGGTGGCGATGACGCGGGCGTCGTTGCGGGCGTCGGTCAGCAGCCCGGGCACGAAGACCATGCGGCCGCGGAGTCGCTCGGCGGGCGTGTAGAGGTCGCCTGACCCGGCGCGGCCGTCCACTGTCCAGGTGACGGACGAGCGCGCGGGGGCGCGGTGCATGACCTTCCAGTCCGTGGGGGCGGGGCCGGCGGCGATGTCTTCGAGGAACCAGAACGCCTCGAAATAGCGCGGCAAAAACCACGATGCGGCACCGGCGACGACAACAAAACCGAGGAACAGGGTGAGGAAAATCCGGCCGCGTCTTTTCATGGGCGCATTTATCGTCTTCGTCATGGCGGCGTCGAGCGCGGATGCTATGCTCATCCCATGACGACGGCGCTTTTCACGCATTTCGCCTGTCTGGACCATGTCACGCCGCCCGGCCATCCGGAGTCGCCGGAGCGCCTGCGGGCAGTGCTGGAGGCGCTGGCCGATCCGGCATTCGCGGCATTGGTGCGGGGCGAAGCCTTGCGGGCCGATCCCGAGACTCTCGCGCTGATCCATCCCAAGGCCTTCATCAGCCGGGTGCTGGAGAGCGTGCCGGCGCGGGGACTGAAATCGATCGACGGCGATACGACGCTGTCGCCGGGCTCGGGCGAGGCGGCGTTGCGCGCGGCGGGCGGGGTGATTGCGGCGGTGGATGCGGTGATGACCGGGGAGGCGAAGAACGCCTTTGCGGCGGTGCGCCCGCCCGGACACCATGCCGAGCCCGGGACCGCGATGGGCTTCTGCGTCTTCAACAATGTCGCGGTCGGGGCGCAGCGAGCGCGGGCGAGTCATGGGCTGAAGCGGGTCGCGGTCGTGGACTTCGACGTGCATCACGGCAACGGCACGCAGGCGGCGTTCGAGCGGGATGCGGACCTGTTCTTTGCCTCCACCCATCAGTGGCCGCTCTATCCCGGCACCGGCCTGCCGCAGGAGCGGGGTTTCGCCAACAACGTGCTGAACGTGCCGCTGGCGCCGCGCTCGGGCTCGGACGAGTTCCGCGATGCGTTCGAGCGCGAGGTGCTGCCGGCGCTGGACGCCTTCGCGCCTGAGCTGGTGATGATCTCCGCCGGGTTCGACGCGCATGCGGCCGATCCGCTGGCCGATCTGAGGCTGGTGGAAGCCGACTATGCATGGGCGACGGCGCGGCTCTGCGAGATCGCGGATATCCACGCCAAGGGGCGGGTGGTTTCGACTCTCGAGGGCGGTTATGACCTCGAAGCGCTGGCGGCTTCCGCCGCTGCGCATGTGAAAGCTTTGATGGCGGCGTAGATGGCGAAGACCGATTTGGGAGCGCTCTCGTTTGAAGAAGCGCTGAAGCAGCTGGAAGAGATCGTGGGGCGCCTCGAAAGCGGGCGGGTCGAGCTGGAGGAATCCATCACGATCTACGAGCGCGGCGCGGCGCTGAAGGCGCATTGTGAGCGCAAGCTGAAGGACGCCGAGGCGCGGATCGAGAAGATCGTGCTGGGGCCGGGCGGGGCGCCCGCCGGCACCGAAAAGCTCGACGCGGGCTAGACCGTGGGCGCGCGCTCCACGGTCGAGGCGGCGCTCGGCGAGACGCAGGGGTTCATCGAAGAGACCCTCGACCGCCTGCTGCCGTTGCCCGATGGGCCTGAGTCGCGGCTGCTGGAGGCGATGCGCTATGCGGTGCTGGGCGGGGGCAAGCGCATCCGCGCGTTCATGACGCTGCAGACCGCTGTTCTGTTCAACGTGGACGAGGGTGCGGCGGCGCGGGCGGCGGCGGCGATCGAGTGCCTGCATGCCTATTCGCTGGTCCATGACGACCTGCCCTGCATGGACGACGACGATCTGCGCCGCGGGCGGCCGACGCTGCATCGCGCGTATGACGAGGCGACGGCGGTGCTGGCGGGCGATGCGCTGCAGGCCTTTGCGTTCGGCCTGCTGGCGGATGGCGACATCCATGCCGATCCGTTCGTGCGGGCGGAGCTGGTCGCGCGCTTTGCCCAAGCGGTGGGGCCGCTGGGCATGGTCGGCGGGCAGATGATCGACATCGCGACCGAGGGCACCGACCCTGATATCGCGACCATCACGCGGTTGCAGCGGCTGAAGACCGGGGCGCTGATTGCGTTCAGTTGCGAGGCGGGGGCGATCCTGGGCAAAGCGGGCGCGCCGGAGCGTCATGCGCTGGCCGGGTATGCGCAGGATCTGGGCCTCGCCTTCCAGATCACCGACGATTTGCTGGATGCCGAGGGCGATCCCGAAGCCATGGGCAAGGCGGCGGGCGGCAAGGACGCGGCGCGGGGCAAGACCAATTTCGTGACCATCCTGGGGTTGGACCGCGCGCGGCAGCAGGCGGCGATGCTGGCCGAGCAGGCGGTGGCGCATCTGGAGATCTTCGACGCACGCGCCGACCTGCTGCGCGGTCTCGTCGATCTGGTCGTGGAGCGCGGGGCGTAGCCGCCATGGCCGCCTATGACGTCGCGGTCGTCGGGCTGGGCGCGATGGGGTCGGCGGCGCTGTTCCATCTGTCGCGGCGGGGCCAGCGGGTCATCGGCCTGGAGCAGTTCGCGCTCGGTCACGACAAGGGCTCAAGCCACGGCGAATCGCGGGTGATCCGGCTCGCCTATTTCGAGCATCCTTCCTATGTGCCGCTGCTGCGGCGGGCCTATGAGAACTGGCGCGAGCTGGAACGGCTGAGCGGCGAGACGCTGCTGACCGTGACGGGCGTGCTGGAGGCCGGGCGGCCCGACAGCGAACTGGTGGCGGGATCGCTGGAGGCGAGCCGGCTGCACGGCCTGTCGCATGAAGTGCTGAGCGCGGCCGAGATCAATGCGCGCTTTCCGGCGTTCGATCTGCCGGCGGATTACACGGGGGTCTGGCAGGGCGACGGCGGCTATCTGAAGCCGGAACGGGCGAGCGCGGCTCATCGCGCGCTGGCGCGGCGGCATGGGGCCGAGATTCGCAGCGAGACCAAGGTGCGGGCGATCGAGCCCGGCGCGCGGTCGGTGCGGATCGTGATGGACGACGAGGTGATCGAGGCGGGCCGCGTCGTGGTGAGCGCGGGCGCGTGGATCGGCGAGCTGGCGCCGGTGCTGAAACCGCATCTCCGCCTGACGCGGCAGGTGCTGTGCTGGTATCGGCCGAAAACCCCGGCGGCGTTTGCGCTCGGCGCGTTGCCCGTCTTCCTGATCGATGGCGCGGACGACATGGTCTACGGCTTTCCCGATTTCGCGGAGACCGGGTTCAAGTGCGCCTCGCATCGTGGCGCGGAGATTCTGGCCAGCGCCGATGCCGCCGCGCAGGATGCCGGACCCGCCGACGAGGCCCGCACGCGGCGGTTCCTGGAGCGGTACATGCCTGGCGGCGCCGGCGAACTGCGCGCCATGAAGACCTGCATCTACACGATGACGCCCGACGAGGATTTCATCGTCGACCTCGCGCCCGGCGATCCGCGCATCGTGCTCGCCTCGCCCTGTTCCGGGCATGGGTTCAAGTTCGCGAGCCTGATGGGCGAGGTGCTCGCCGACCTCGCGCTGGAGGGCGGGACGGATTGGGATATCTCGCGGTTCCGGCTGGGGCGGTTCGGTTAGCGCGCACTCCATATGCGCTAACGCCGTCGTCATCCCGGGCGAGGCCGGCGAAGCCGTCCGAGACGCGGGGGTCAGGGGCGACAAGCACCGTATCCGGTCACCTGGGTTTCGGGTTTCCGCTAGGCTTCGCCCGGGATGACGGGGGATGTCGATGAGGTGAGGCGCGGCCAAGGCGCTGGCCTGAGTGGCGAGGGCTTCTGACTCCGCGATCATGTGCGCTGTGGCGATGCGGGCGGTCTTGGCAGCCTGCGAGCGGCGGCCATGGACGAGGCGGTTGATGTTGCCCGGCTGGGCGCCGCGTTTGCGTTTGATTGGAACGGTGGCGTCCAGCGTTTGCGCGGATTTCGGGGATGTGACGGGCATTCGAACGTCGCTGGAGACGGGGGTCTCTTTTCCGGCGGCGATTGGAACGTCGGCTTTCACGAGCGGCGCGAGGCGCTGTGCGACCAGCGACATGTCCGCCATGGCAAGGCAGAGGCGCTGGACTGCGCGCTCAAACGGTTGACGGGCGCCACGGTCGTACGGCGCCTGCGCGATGACATGCAGCCGGGCGCCGACCAGGGCGAGGTTGCGGAGCGTGAAGTGATAGGCGGTGTGGAGATCGAGCGTCGTATTGGGCATGGCACATCCTTATCGAACAAGGATTATAGTCCTTGTATAGGAATATTGTCAAGTTTGTGAGGCGGCGCGCTTTCTTCGGGCGCTCGGGCATGGGTCCTCGGGTTCGCAGCTTCGCTGCGCCCTCAAGGATGACGGTTTTTTTTGACGGGCGAGGGTGGGCCAGCGGTGGCGGCTGTCACACCGGTGGTTGCGCCTCCGTGCCGCCTTTCGGCGTGCGGGAATTCGCCACAAAGGGGCGTGATAGCGCGCGGCAGAAGCGCGCCGTTGGGCGCACGATGAGGATCGATGGCTGACAAGCAGGTGGTCGGCCTGACGCTGGAGGATATCGCCTATTTGCGCGAGCTCCTGGCGAACAGGGCGGACGCGCAGGCGGCGCTGGGGCGGGCGGAGACGCAGGAGACCCTGGCGCTGGCGCAGGATGCGGTGCGCAATGCGGAGGCGTTCTGGGGCGCCTATGGCGCGCCGTTATTGGTGCAGGCGATCGATATCGCCGAGCGGACGCTGCTGGCCGCGGCGGGTGAGCCGGATACGCGCCGTGCGCATGCGATTGTCCTGACCGCCGACAGCGCCAAGCCGGGCGATCTGGCACGTGAATTACGCGCTTTGGCGGGGCGGCTGGAGACGACCAAGTGACATTCCTGCCACGTGCGAAAACCCGTGTTTCTCATGTGTGACAAGGCTCGACGCGGCCCGTTCGCAGGTGCGATAATAGCCTATTCGCGCAGGGCACGGCGGCGCGGCCGGATTTGTGTAGTGACATGACCGAAACTCCCATCGTTCCGCACGTCTCGAAGACGCCGCTGCTCGACCGCATTCACAGCCCCGCCGACATGAAGGCGCTGAAGCGGCCCGAGCTGAAGCAGCTGGCCGACGAGTTGCGCGCCGAGACTATCGATGCGGTGTCGGTGACGGGCGGGCATCTGGGCGCGGGGCTCGGCGTCGTCGAGCTGACCGTCGCGCTGCATGCGCTGTTCGACACGCCGAACGATCGCCTGATCTGGGATGTCGGGCACCAGGCCTATCCCCACAAAATCCTGACCGGACGGCGCGACCGGATCCGCACGCTGCGCCAGGCTGGCGGCCTTTCCGGTTTCACGCGGCGCGCGGAGAGCGAATACGATCCGTTCGGCGCGGCGCATTCATCGACTTCGATCTCCGCCGGTCTCGGCATGGCGGTCGCGCGCGACCTCAGCAATGAGAAGCGCAACATCGTCGCGGTGATCGGCGACGGCGCGATGTCGGCCGGCATGGCCTATGAGGCCATGAACAATGCCGGCGCGATGCATTCGCGCATGATCGTGATCCTCAACGACAACGACATGTCAATCGCCCCGCCGGTGGGCGCGATGAGCGCGTATCTCGCGCGCCTGATTTCGTCGGGCACGTATCTCGGCTTCCGCAAGTTCGCCAAGCAGTTGGCGAAGAAGCTGCCGCGATTCTTCTTCAATAAAGCGAAGAAAGCCGAGGAGTATTCGCGCGGGTTGTGGACGGGCGGCACGCTGTTCGAGGAGCTCGGCTTCTACTATGTCGGGCCGATCGACGGGCATAATCTGGACCATTTGATCCCCGTGCTGACCAATGCACGCGACGCCAAGGTGGAGGGGCCGATCCTCGTCCATGTCGTGACGCAGAAGGGCAAGGGCTATGCCCCCGCCGAGAGCAGCACGGACAAGTATCACGGCGTCGCCAAGTTCGACGTCATCACCGGCGTGCAGGCCAAGGCCAAGAGCAACGCGCCGCAATACACGCGCGTCTTTGCCGACGCGCTGATCGACGCGGCCGAGAAGGACGAGAAGATCGTCGCGATCACCGCCGCGATGCCGTCGGGGACGGGGCTCGACCTGTTCGAGAAGAAGTTCCCGACCCGCACGTTCGACGTGGGCATCGCCGAGCAGCACGGCGTGACCTTCGCGGCGGGCCTGGCGGCGGAGGGCTTCAAGCCGTTCTGCGCGATCTATTCGACCTTTCTGCAGCGCGCCTACGATCAGGTGGTGCACGACGTCGCGATCCAGAGCCTGCCGGTGCGCTTTGCGCTGGACCGCGCGGGCCTGGTCGGCGCGGACGGCGCGACCCATGCGGGCTCGTATGACACGGCGTTCCTGGCGACCCTGCCCGGCTTTGTCGTGATGGCGGCCGCGGACGAAGCGGAGCTGAAGCATATGGTGGCGACGCAGGCCGCCTATGACCTCGGCCCGTCGGCCGTGCGTTACCCGCGCGGCGAGGGCATGGGCGTCGATCTGCCCGAACACGGCGTGCCGCTGAAGATCGGCAAGGGCCGCATCGTGCGCGAGGGCGAGACGGTGGCGATCCTGAGCTATGGCACGCGGCTTGGCGAATCGCTGCGCGCGGCCGACCAGTTGCAGGCGATGGGCCTGAACGCGACCGTCGCCGATGCGCGCTTCTGCAAGCCGCTGGACGAAGAGCTGATCCGCGACCTGCTGGTGAAGCACGACGTGGTCGTGACGGTGGAAGAGGGCTCGGTCGGCGGGTTCGCGGCGCATGTGATGCAGTTCGCGGTCAATGCCGGGCTGCTGGACGGCGGCGTGAAACTGCGCGCGCTGACGCTGCCCGATCACTTCATCGACCAGGATTCGCCGCAGCGTCAGTATGACGAGGCAGGCCTCAACGCGCCGCATATCGTGGCGACCATCATGCAGGCGCTGGGACGCGAGGCACAATGGGCGAGCAACCGGGCGTAAGGCCAAGGCTGACGCTGACCGCCAAGCCGGCTGCGCCTTCGGGCCCGCCGGCGGGGTCGAAGATGCGCGCCGATCTGCTGGCGGTGGAGCAGGGCCTGTTCCGCAGCCGCAACCGTGCGCAGTCGGAAATCCGCGCGGGCAATATTTTTTCCGGCGACAAGAAGGTCGAGAGCGCCAGCGACATGCTGGACGCGACCGTGAAGCTGACGCTGAAGGCGCGGGCCAATCCGTTCGTCTCGCGCGGCGCGCTGAAGCTGGTGCATGCGCTGGACCACTTCGGCGTCGATCCCAAGGGCAAGGTGTGCCTGGATGTCGGCGCCTCGACCGGCGGGTTCACGCAGGTGCTAATCCAGCGCGGGGCGAAGAAGGTGTTCGCGGTCGATGTCGGCACCGACCAGCTCGCCAAGGAATTGAAGGGCGACGCGCGCATCGTCTCGCTGGAGAAGACCGATGCGCGGAACCTGACGCGGACCGAGATCGTCGAGCAGCCCGATCTGGTGGTGGCCGATGTCAGCTTCATCTCGCTGCAGCTCGCGCTGCCGCGGCCGCTGGCGCTGGCCGCGCCCGGGGCGGAACTGATCGCGCTGGTGAAGCCGCAATTCGAGGCGGGACGCGGCAATGTCGGCAAGGGCGTGGTGCGCGATACGCTGACCCAGCGCGAGGTCGTGGCGCGGATCGGCGTGTGGCTGGGTGCGGCGGGCTGGACCGTGAAGGGCACGACGCCCGCCCCGGTCACCGGCGGCGACGGCAACCAGGAATTCCTGCTGTGGGCGGCGAAGCCGGCGTGACGCTGGTGCGCGCCCGGGTCGCCGCCATCGGGGCCGGCGGCGACGGCGTGACCGAAGAGGGCGTCTTCGTCCCCTTCGCCGCGCCGGGCGATCTGATCGCGTTCGAACAGGATGGCGGGCGCGGGAAGATCGCCGAGGTGATCGAGGCGTCACCGGAGCGCGTGGCGCCGCCCTGTCCGCATTTCGGCGTGTGTGGCGCGTGCCAGTTGCAGCACATCTCGCACGACCTCTATCGCGCCTGGAAGCGCGACCAGGTTGTGCGGACGCTGGCGCAGGCGGGGCTGGAGGTGCCGGTCGGCGAGCTTGTCGACGCGCATGGCGAGGGACGGCGGCGGGTGACGCTGGCGATCAAGCATGGCGTCGCGGGGTACCATCGCCGCGGCAGCCATGACGTGATGCCCGTCGAGGTGTGTCCGATTCTGGCGCCGGGCCTCAGCGGCGCGATCGCCTTCGCGCAGGCGCTGGCGGCGGAGATCCCCGAGAAGTGGGTGAGCCTGCTGCTGACCGCGACGCTGGGCGGGATGGACGGCGATATCCGCGGGCCGCTGCACGGCAATGCGCGGCTGAACGCAAGGCTGGCGGCGCTGGCGCGGGAACATGGGCTGGCGCGGCTGACCGCCGAGCGCGAACCGCTGGCGCTCTATCGCTCGCCGTCGATCGGGGTGGGGCCGGTGGCGATGCTGGTCCTGCCGCCAGGCGCTTTCCTGCAGGCGACGGCCAAGGGCGAGGACGTTCTGGGCGGGCTGGTGCTGGACGGCGTGAAGCGGGCGCGGAGGGTGGCGGACTTGTTCTGCGGCGTCGGGCCGTTCGCGATCCGCCTGGCGGCGCGGGCGCAGGTCTATGCCGCCGATACCGATGCCGACGCGGTGGCGGCGCTGCGGAAGGCCGTGGCGGTGCCGGGCTTCAAGCCCGTGCAGGCAGAGCGGCGCGATCTCTTCCGCCGGCCGCTTGTGCCGCAGGAGCTGGAGCCGTTCGATGCGGTCGTGTTCGACCCGGCCTTTGACGGCGCGGCGGCGCAGACGGCGGAGCTGGCGCGCGCCCAAGTGCCGCGCATCGTCGCTGTGTCGTGCAATCCCGTCACCTTCGCGCGCGATGCGCGGACGCTGGTGGATGGCGGCTATCGCCTGACCAAGGTGACGCCGGTCGATCAGTTCCTCTATGCGAGCCATGTCGAGATCGTCGCGCAGTTCGAGCGCGACTGATGGCGAAACAGGCCGACCTTGCCGGGCGGATCGGCCACGCGGCGGCGGCGGCGGTGAAGACGGCGTGGTTCGGCGCGCATTATGTCGCGGCGCGGCGCGCTTCCGGCCCCGTGCTGGAGAAAGGCGAAACGCTGAAGCTCTCGCGGCCCTTGCCGAAGTTGGGCGATCTGCTGGGCGCGATCCGCGCGCTGATCGCGGCGGACCGCGCGAATGTCGAGCGCGGCTTCTATCCGGCGCCCGATGGCCCGCCGCTGAACATTGCGCGGGCGATGACGATGAGCCGGCGCTTCCTGGCCGATGCCGGCGCGGTCGCGCGGCGGCGGCGCGAAGGGGCGGGGCAGGAGGTGGCGGATACGCGCACCGACCTGCCGCGCTATTACCGGCAGAATTTCCACTACCAGACTGACGGGTACTTAAGCGCGGATTCCGCCGCGCTTTACGACTTCCAGGTCGAGACGCTGTTCGGCGGCACGGCGCAGGCGATGCGGCGCCAGGCGCTGCCCCTACTGGCCGAGGCGTTTGCGGGGCGGGACCAGCGGCGGCTGAAGCTGCTGGAGGTGGCGTGCGGGACGGGCGCGCTGACGGCGGAGATCGCGCGGGCCTTTCCGCGGCTGGCGATCGCGGCGATTGATCCGTCTACGGATTATTTGGCTGCAGCGGGGAAGCGGCTGGCGGCGTCGCCGGGCGTGCGGTTCGCCGAAGGGTTTGCGGAGAATCTTGGGTTCGCCGATGCATCGTTCGATGCGGCGGCGAGCTGCTATCTGTTCCACGAACTGCCGCCCAAGGTGCGCAAGGCGGTGGCGGCGGAGCTGGCGCGCGTGGTGAAGCCGGGCGGCGTCTATGTCCATGTGGACTCGCTGCAGCTTGGCGACACGCCGGTGTTCGACGGGCTGCTGGAGGCGTTCCCGCGCCTGTTCCACGAGCCGTATTACGAGACCTATGGAAAGCTCGATCTCGACGCTCTGTTCGGCGCGGCGGGCTTCACCCAGGTGCGCGCGACGACGGGGTTCCTGACGAAAGCCGTGTTGTTCCGGCGGGTGTGAGCCGCCCAACAAAATACGTCATCCCGGCCGTAGCGGAGCGAAGAGCCGGGACCCAGGTCACTGGGCACGGTGCTTGCGGCCCTCGCCGGGATGACGATAGGGCTGATTCAGACGTTTTCGATGCGACGCGGCGCGCGGCCGAAGACGGGGCGGTCGGTGCTGGGGGCGGGGGCGCGGAAGAGGCCGCCAGCAGGTTCTTCGCGGGGCGCCGGAAGGTGCGCTGATGATGCGGCGCGGTCGTCGTCCATCGCTTCCTCGTCGGCAGGCGTCGCGACCGCGCGCAGATGGGCGCGGAGGGCGAGCGCGACCAGGCCGACAATGCCGAGCACGACGAGCAAGGCGGTGGCGGCGATCAGCCAGGTTTCGAGGGGTATGGTGTCAAAGCCCGCGTCGGGTACGGGCGCGGTGTAGGCCGTGTCGGGCGGCGCATCGGGCAGGGGCGCGAGGTGCGTGCCCGAGACGGGCGAGATCCGCTCCTCGGTGGTCAGGTCGGCATCGAGATAGAGCTTCATCCCGCCGACAACGGCCGCCATGCCGAGATCGACCGCGATCAGGATTTTGCCCAGGCCCTTCATGGCGCCCGCTTACCACCGGCGCGGTTTCGGCGGGGTTAAGCAGGAAAAGGCGAGAAACCGCCGATACTTGCGATAATGGGGAGCGATTTTCTAGAGTTCGGCCATGAGCGATCTGCCTGGCCAAGACCGTATCGAACGCTTCATCCGCGACGGCTTCGTGAAACTGGAGAACGTGTTTCCGGAGGCCACGGCGGCGGCGTGCCGGGCGATCCTGTGGCGCGAAACGGGTTGCGATCCCGCCGATCCCGCGACCTGGACGCAGCCGGTGATCCGGCTGGGCGGGCACAGCGAGGCGCCGTTTCGCGATGCGGCGACGGCGCCGGTTCTGGAGGCGGCGTTCGATCAGCTCGTCGGGCCGGGCGCGTGGGTCAAGCTGGGTGGGTTGGGCACATTTCCGATCCGCTTTCCGTCGATGGAGAGCGCCGGTGACGACGGCTGGCATATCGATATGAGCTTTGGCGGAACGGCGGACGACTTCCTGTCATGGCGCGCGAATGTCGCCTCGGACGGGCGCGCGCTGTTGCTGCTGGTCCTGTTGTCGGAGGTGGGCGAGGACGATGCGCCGACGCGCCTTCGGGTGGGCTCGCATGTCGACATCGCGCGGCGGCTGGCGCCGGTCGGCGAGGCGGGGCTGTCGTTGCGCGAGCTGGCCGCGACGGGGTTCGCCGAGTCGGCGGGGCGGCGGGAAGTGGCGGCGACGGGCGCGGCGGGGACCGTCTATCTCTGCCATCCCTTTCTCGTCCATGCCGCGCAACGCCATCGCGGCGGGCGGGTGAAGTTCATGGCGCAGCCGCCTCTGTTTCCCGTGGGCAAGGTCGGCGGCGCGGTCGCTGCAGCGACGCGGCGGGCGCTCGCATGATCATTCGCGAAGTCGAGCCGCGCGATCGCGCGGCGGTGTGGCGCATCCTGGAGCCGACGATCCGGGCGGGCGAGACCTACACGCTGCCGCGCGACATGGGCGAGGCGGCGGCGCTGGCCTATTGGCTGGGGACCGACAAGACAGCGTTTGTCGCGGAGGCGGATGGCGTGGTGCTGGGCACCTACTACCTGCGCGCCAACCAGGCGGGCGGCGGCGCGCATGTCGCGAATTGTGGATACATGACCGCGGCGGATGCGGCGGGGAGGGGCGTCGCACGGGCGATGTGTGCGCATTCGCTGGACGTCGCGCGGGCGCGCGGGTTTCGCGCGATGCAGTTCAACTTCGTCGTCAGCACGAATGAGCGCGCGGTGCGGCTGTGGCAGGCGATGGGGTTCGCGGTCGTCGGGCGGTTGCCGGGGGCGTTCGAGCATCCGGCGCTGGGTGCGGTGGATGCGCTGGTGATGTGGCAGGCGTTGTAGGGCGGCGCGCCTCTACTCCCGCCGGAGGATCTTGTCCGTGATCAGGCCCGCCCACCATTGGGCGCGGAAGGTGCGGGTGAGCTCTTCGGGGTCGTAGATATTGGTGACCCAGTCGAGGAAGGGCGTGGGGGTCTTCGCGTTGTAGGCGAGATAGGCCGTGAAGAAATAGTCGAGGATGCCGGTTTTGGCCTGGCGGACATGGCCGTAGGCCATGGAGAGCTGGCGGGCGGTGGATTCGACGCTCATGCCTTTGCGGAAGATGAGGTAGAGCCGCGACATCAGGCCCGCGCGGTCGGCGCCCGACTTGCAGTGCATCAGCGCGGGATAGTCGAGGTCTTCGAACAGTTGCTTCGCGGCGAGCACGGTGGCGGCGAGGGGGGCCTCGCGGGAATAGACGACGAAGTTGATGAGCGTGAGGCCGGCGCGCTGACAGTATTCCTCCTCGAAGCGATAGAAGGAATTGTCGGACGGGCCGCGCAGGTTGACGATCGTCCGTATACCGAGCTTCGCCGCGCCCGTGATCTGATAGGGCAGCGGCTGGGACGAGCGCCACATCTCGTCGGACAGTTGCGAGCGCGTATTAAAGAAGGTGCGGAAGACACCGTGGTCGACGAAGAGCAGGTTCGCCATCGCGCGGCGGCGTTCCCACCCGGTGTAACGCGGATAGAGCGGCGGGTCGGTCGGCTTGATGATGGAGACTAGAGCGTCGCGCCGCATTGGCCGCGATGCCTCAACACATGGTCGGCGAGAACGAGCGCCATCATCGCCTCGCCCACGGGCACGGCGCGAATGCCGACGCACGGGTCGTGGCGGCCCTTGGTGACGATTTCGGTTTCCTCGCCGGCAATGGTGATCGTCTTGCGCGGGGTGAGGATCGAGGAGGTCGGCTTCACCGCGAAACGCGCGACGATGGGCTGACCCGTCGAGATGCCGCCGAGAATGCCGCCGGCGTGGTTCGACAGGAACAGCGGCTCGCCGTCATTGCCCATGCGCATCTCGTCGGCATTCTCGCCGCCGGTGAGCGCCGCGGCGCCGAAGCCTTCGCCGATCTCGACGCCCTTGACCGCATTGATGCTCATCATCGCCGCCGCGAGGTCGCCGTCGAGCTTGGCGTAGAGCGGCGCGCCGAGTCCGGGCGGCACGTTCTCGGCCGTGACCTCGATGATCGCGCCGACGCTGGAGCCGGCCTTGCGGACGGCGTCGAGATAAGCCTCCCAGCGGCGTGCGGCGGCGGCGTCGGGACACCAGAAGGGATTGCGGGCGATCTCGTTGGCGTCCCACTGGGCGCGGTCGATCTTGTCGGCGCCGACCTGAACGAGCGCGCCGGTGATGGCAACGGGAACGGGCAGGATGTGGTCGAGCACCTTGCGCGCGATGGCGCCGGCGGCGACGCGCACGGCCGTCTCGCGCGCCGACTGACGCCCTCCGCCGCGATAGTCGCGGATGCCGTATTTTGCCTGATAGGCGAAGTCGGCATGGCCGGGGCGGTAGGCATCGCGGATGTCGGTGTAGTCCTTGGAGCGCTGGTCCTCGTTCTCGATGAGGAGGCTGATCGGCGTGCCGGTGGTGACCGGGCCGGCCATTCGTTCGTCGGCGAAGGTGCCGGACAGGATTTTGACCGTGTCGGATTCCTTGCGCTGGGTGACGAATTTCGAGGTGCCGGGCTTGCGGGCATCGAGGAAGGGCTGGATGTCGGCCTCGGTGAGCGCGATGCCGGGCGGGCAGCCATCGACCACACAGCCAAGCGCCGGCCCGTGGCTTTCGCCCCAGGTTGTCACGCGGAAGAGATGGCCGAATGTGTTGTGGGACATGAGAGGGCCTCAGCCCTCCTTGTCCATGGTCGCGAGCAGCGCGGCGCTTTGCGGGGCCGAGTCGACGGCGAGCATGCCGATGGCGCTGTAGCCGGCGTCGACATAGTGGGTCTGGCCAGTGACGGCGGCGCCCATGTCGGAAAGCAGGTACAGGCCAGCATTGCCGACTTCGTCGATCGTGACGTTGCGGCGGAGTGGCGCGTTCAGCTCGTTCCACTTCAGGATGAAGCGGAAATCGCCGATGCCCGCGGCGGCCAGCGTCTTGATCGGGCCGGCGGAGATGGAATTGACGCGGATCGCCTTCTTGCCGAGGTCCTCGGCGAGGTAGCGGACGCTGGCTTCGAGGGCCGCCTTGGCGACGCCCATGATGTTGTAATGCGGCATGACCCGCTCGGCGCCGTAATAGGTGAGCGTCACCAAGGCGCCGCCATTGGTCATCATCTTCTCGGCGCGCTGGGCGACCGCGGTGAAGGACCAGCACGAGACGTTCATCGAGAGCTGGAAGTTCTCGAAGGTCGAATCGACGTAGCGGCCCTGGAGCTGATTCTTGTCGGAGAAGGCGATGGCGTGGACGACGAAATCGAGCCCGCCCCACAGCTTTTGGAGGTGGTCGAAACACGCGTCGATGCTGGCCGGATCGGTCACGTCGCAGGGCAGGACGGCCGGCGAATTCACGCTGGCGGCGAGCGGATCGACGCGCTTTTTGAGGGCATCGCCCTGATAGGTGAAGGCGACTTCGGCGCCGGCGCCGTGCAGCGCCTTCGCGATGCCCCACGCGATGGAGCGGTCGTTGGCGACGCCCATCACCAGGCCGCGCTTTCCGGCCATAAGCTGGCTGGTCATGAAATACCCCAAGGGTTGCTTGCCCCGGCTGCTATCATGCCCCCAAACGGCTCGTCCAACTGCGATGTGCCTTTTTGTACTCTATAAGGTACAATTCGTCATCCCGGCCATAGCAGAGCGGAGAGCCGGGACCCAGGTGACTGGGCACTAGTGCTTGTCGCCCCTGGGTCCCGGGTCTCGGACGCCTCCGGCGGCCTCGCCCGGGATGACGGATGGGAGGACGTGAGTTGAGATCGAAGGCGCGACCATATGACGGTGTTGCATTCATCGGCGTCGAAAAAGCAGCCGAAACCTATGTCGCTGCGGCGTTCGAGCACGGCGAGCCACGGCAGATTGCTCGCGCGCTGGGAGATGTGGCGCGCGCACGCAATATGAGCGCACTCGCCAAGGATATCGGTATGAGCCGACCGGCGCTTTATCGGGCGCTGAGCGGGGAAGGGAAACCCGAGTTCGCGACCATCATGAAGGTCATGAAAGCGCTGGGCTTGAAACTAACGCCGAGCGCAGCCGCCTAGCTCCACCCCTTGCGCGGGTCGTAGGCGAGGCCGGAAACCGCGTCTTTCAGCTCCGCGGGGACGTCCTCGGGCAGCATCAGTTTCAGGACGACCTTGAGGTCGCCGGCGGCGTGGCCCGTGGTCGCCGGCCAGCCGCGGCCTTTGAGGCGGAGGACCTTGCCGCCATTGGAGCCGCCGGGGATGGTGAGGGCGATCGTGCCGCCGGGCGTGGGGACGTTGATCTTGGCGCCCTCGATCGCTTCCTTCAGCGAGACGGGGAGATCGACGCGGATATTGCGGCCCTCGCGCACGAAGATGCGGTGGGGGGCGATGGTGACCTGGACGATGGCGTCGCCGCCGTGCTCGCCCTGGCCGCGCAGGCGAATCTGGCCGCCATCTTCCAGCCCGACGGGGATCTTCACGTCCAGCGTCTTGCCGCTGGCGAGGGTGACGCGCTGGGCGCCGCCGCTGAAGGCATCCTCGAGGCTGACGGTCAGGTTGTATTTGACGTCGGCGGGCTGGGCCTGCGCGCGGCCGCCCCGGCGGCCACCGCCGGTGAGGCCGGAAAAGAGGTCGGAGAAGATGTCGTCGAAGCCGCCGCCGCCGCCCGGTCCCTGGCGGAAGCCGCCGCTTTGCGGGCCGCCGCCACCGAAGCCGAATTCGAAGCCCGAGGCGTCGCCGCCGAAGCCGCCGCGGCCCGCGCCGTGCGAGGCGAAGCCCTTGGGCTGGCCGTTTTCGTCGATCTCGCCGCGATCGAAGGACGCCCGCTTCTCCTTGTCGGAGAGCAATTCGTAGGCGCCCGAGATTTCCTTGAATTTCTTCTCGGCGGCCGGGCTGTTCTTGTTCTTGTCGGGGTGGTGCTTCTTCGCAAGGTCGCGGAAGGCCTTTTTGATCTCGGCCTCGCCAGCGCTCTTCTTCACGCCCAACACGGTGTAGGGATCGGCCATCCAGTCTCCAGAAATAGTCATGGGACCGCTCAACGCAGCCCGTCGCACCCCCTATGTAAGACGCAAGGCGTCTGGGTTAAAGGAACTCGATGAGCGACGCGTCAACTTCCGGGGCCCGCCCCGAGATACCCGAAATGCTGGCGGGCGCCGATCCGCTGTTCCGGTTCGCCGATTGGCTGAAAGAGGCCGAGAAGAGCGAGCCGAACGACCCGACCGGCATGGCGCTGGCGACGGTCGACGGCGACGGCATGCCGGATGTGCGGATGGTGCTGCTGAAGGGCTATGACGCGCGGGGCTTCGTTTTCTATACCAATTTCGAGAGCGCCAAGGGCGAGGAGCTGCTGGCCCAGCCCAAGGCGGCGCTGCTGTTCCACTGGAAGTCGCTGCGCCGGCAGGTGCGGATTCGCGGCGAGGTCAGCGTCGTCAGCGAAGAAGAGGCGGACGCCTATTTCGCCTCCCGCCCGCGGGACAGCCGGATCGGCGCCTGGGCCTCGCGCCAGTCGCGGCCGCTGAAGGGCCGGGCGGAGCTGGTGAAGGAGGTCGCGCGTTACGCGCTGAAATATCCGATCGGCGCCGTGCCGCGGCCGCCGCAATGGTCGGGATTCCGGATCACGCCGCTGCAGATCGAGTTCTGGCGGGATGGAGCGTTTCGCCTGCATGACCGGTTGGTGTATCGGCGCGACGGCGCAGATCAGGCGTGGCGGACGGAGAAGCTGTTTCCGTAGGCAGGTTGTTCCATATTTGGGAACATGTTAAAGATGGTCAATGCGGATCATCGCCCGGCGCACTCTACTGACCTTCGCGGCGAAGAACCCAGCGGCCAAGCCGGCTCTGTTGCGTTGGGCGGCGCTGGTCGAGAGTGCATGCTGGACGAAGATGGCTGACGTGACCGGCGCATTGTCGAGCGCGAAAACGTTGAGCGCAGAGCGTGCGCGGTTTGAGGTTTCCGGCGGCGACTTCAGGCTGATCGCTGCCTTCGACTTCAGGCGCCAGATCGTCTTCGTCAAGTTTCTGGGTACGCATGCCGAATACGATCGCGTCGATGCCGCTACCGTCGCGCAGTTTTAGGAGAGAGCCCATGCATGTTCGCATCATCCGTACGGAAGACGATCTGACGGCAGCGCTGAAGCAGATCGATGCGCTGTGGAATGCCGCGCCGGGGACGGAAGACGGCGATCGTCTCGACGCGCTGGTCGCGCTGGTGGCCGCCTACGAGGACAAGCACCATGCGATCCCGCCGGCCGATCCGGTGGATCTACTGAAATATGTCATGGAACAGAACGGTAGGTCGCAGGCCGATCTTGCGGAATTGATCGGATCGCGCTCGCGCGCCTCGGAGATATTGAACCGGAAGCGCGATCTGACGCTTGAACAGATCCGCCTTCTTTCGCGCGCGTGGCATATCCCGGCTGGTGCGCTGGTCGGCGTCGCGAGTGAAGTCGCTTGAGTGGCAGCGGAGCGTTGGTCTTTCGCGCCCTCCTCTGATCAATCGGTTCTTCGAGCCGCCTGATCTGTCTCCACCCCCCGCAAGAGCGGGCGGGAGTAAGGTCAGTGGCACTCGAAGGTTAGAGACGCGGCGTTCCAGTCGCGGGCGGCGAGGGCTTCGGGGGTGATCCAGAACTGGAAGGCGCCCATGTCGCCGAAACGCCAGGCGACCATGTCGTCGTACATGAGCTGAAGCAGCAGGTGGTTGTCGACGTTCTCCGAGATCGCGCTGCCCTGGATGTCGACGCCGAGGCCGAAGATCTGGTGCCAGCCGCTGCTCGTGAGGCGATAGCGCGTGTTGATGTAGTCGCGATACGGCACGGGCAGCGCCGCGAAGGCGGTTTCGTCGCCGGTCATCATGGCCAGCATGGTTGAGGTCGCGATGTCCTCGGGGCTGTGCGGCGTGCGGTAGCGCGCGATGTCCTCGAACTCTGTGCGGCCGCGCTTGAAGAGGGCGCGGAAGGCCTCGACCTCGGCCGGCGTCATCGGCGTCCAGGGATCGCGACCCGCGGCGAAGGCGTCGGCTTCTGCGATGAAGGCATCGAAGCCGGCGAGCTGACGGCGGTAACGCGCGTCCTGGGCTTCGGCGCGGGCGAGTTCCTTCTGGGCCTTTTCCAGCGCGGGATCGGGCGGGGTCGGACGTGTGCCGAACAGGCTGAAGCGTTTTTTCGGTGTAAGGCGCACGACCTCGCTGCGGGCCTTTTCGAGATAGGGCCGCCGGGCGCGTTCGACGTCGCCGGCGTGGAACTGCGCGATGCGCAAGTGTTCGGCATAGGTGAGCGGGCCGTGCCACCAGAACGGCATCACCGTTTCGCCGGCCGCGACGATGGCCTGTTTCGCCGTGAAGAAAAATTCGCGCTTCTCGAACGCAGCGGCGACGGCGGCGGACAGCGCTTCCTGGAGGCCTTCGACGGAGTCGTCGTCGTCGAAGTCGGGCATGTCGCCGGAGACGCCGAGCGTCGTGAAGGCGATCGGCCAAAAGGGAAAGGCGAAGCGCGTATAGGGCGAGGGCTTCTGCGGGAAGATGTCGCCTTCGGGTTCGTAGCAACCGACGGCGTTGGCGGGCGTGGGCGTCGGCGTGCGGTCGGCGCGATCGGGGACGAAGACGACGGCGCCTTCGTCGAGGAAGAAGGCGAGCGAACCGGATTTGGGGAGCGGCGAGTCGGGGTGGGCTGCGGCGAGTTCGGCGAGGTCGAGCTGGGCTGCGAAGGGTAGCGCCTGACCGGACTTGCGGCCGCGCGGCCAGGGCTGGCCACCGAGACGCGGCTGGCCGCCGAACCAGCTGCGTGCATCGTGCCAGCGCGGGTTGGGGTCACGCGGTTTCAGGGACACGACGACGGGCGAGGGTCGGGCGGGCATGGCGATAGCTTGTGTGGAGGGCAGGTGGCGCGAGGGTAGGCGGCGCGGGTTGCGGTTGGATTAAGTGCCGTCCGCGATTCTTAGGGGCTGGCGTGTTTCGCGCCCCCCTCTGACCGGCCGGTTCTGCGAACCGGCCGGTCTGTCTCCCCCCGCAAGTGCGGGCGGGAGTAACGTGGACTACGGCGCGGGGGGCGGGCCGTCCTCAGGACCGTGATCGGGGCCGCCGTCATGAGGCGTGCGGGGGCCGTCGTCGTGATGGTGCGGGCCTTTTGCGTGGTCATGTGGCGGGCGTGGCGGGCCGGCGGTCAGCTCTTCCGTCGTGCCGTCCGTGCGCTGAAGGGCGGTCGCATGGAGTTCGTTGCGGTCGAAGCGGCCCTGGACCTTCACGATCTCGTCCTTGGTAACGAGCGCGCGCTCGTCGCCGTCGCGGCCGGTATCGACCAGCGCGCGGCCGGTGGCGTCCTCCAGCACGAACTTGTTGCCGAAGATGTCGGTGACGCGGCCTTCGATCTTCGTGGCGTCGCTGTCCGCGAGCGTGGCGACGGTCGTCGTCGCCAGCGCGGGATCGAAGGCGACGCGCTCGGCCGGGCGGCTCATCGCCCAGCCGCCGGCGCCGGCGATCACTCCGAGCGCCAGCAGCGCGGCGCCGCCGGCGAGAGAGCGGTAGAGCCGGCGGCGCTTGGCGGGCGCCTCGGGGGTTGGGGTGGTGATCGGGTCGGTCATGATCGTCTCCTGACGCGTCATTGCGTTGTCGCAGTGATAGAGACCGCCGCCACCGTCAGGCTGAACGAGGCGGTTCAGATTGAGTTAAGGCGCGCGGTCGCGAGTGACTTTCGCGCCCCCCTCTGATCGCTTGGTTCTCCGAACCAAGCGATCTGTCTCCCCCCGCAAGGGCGGGCGGGAGCAAGGGCGCGGCGCTATGCGAATGAAGGCGCGTGTCGCTCGCAAACATAGGAAGAGACTGGGGTTTGGGCGCGCGGTAGAGTCGGAGCATGACGGGGTCGACGGCATCGCGGGAAGAGGGCGGCGCGCTGATGAAGCGGGCGGCGCTGTTGGCGATTTGCGTGGCGCTGGGGCTGGCGCTCATCAAGGCGGCGGCGTGGTGGTTCACCGGGTCGATCGCGATGCTGGCCTCGTTCGCGGACTCGGCGCTGGACCTAGGGGCCTCGACGCTGAACGCGCTGGCGATCCGTACCGCGCTGACGCCGGCCGATCGCGAGCATCGCTTCGGGCATGGCAAGACGGAGGCCGTCGCGGGTCTCGCGCAGGCGGCGCTGGTGGGCGGCTCGGCGGTGTTCCTGGTGGTGCAGTCCGCTCAGCGGATCGCGGCGCCCGAGGCGCTGGAACATGAGGGCTGGGGTCTCGCGGTGATCGGCGTCTCGATCGCGGCGACGCTGGGGCTGACGCTCTATCAGCGCATGGTGGTGCGGAAGACGGGGTCGCTGGCGGTGCAGGCCGATCATCTGCATTACGTGACGGATCTCGTGTCGAACGTCGCGGTGCTGATCGCGCTGGTGCTGGCGGGGACGTTCGGGCTGCTGTGGGCGGACGGGGTGTTCGGCCTCGTGATCGCCGTCCTGATCGGCTGGAGCGCGTGGTCGATCCTGCGGCAGTCGTTCGACCAGTTGCTCGACCGCGAACTGCCGGACGAGGAGCGAGCGAAGATCAAGGCGATCGCGGCGGCGGTGCCCGGCGTCATCGAAGTGCATGATCTCCGCACGCGGATGTCGGGGACGAATATCTTCGTGCAGTTCCACGCGGTGTTCGACGGCGCGCTGACGCTGGCCGAGACGCACGCGATTTCCGATCGAGCTGAGGCGGCGATCGTCCTGGCGTTTCCGAATGCCGAGGTGCTGATCCACGGCGATCCCAGCACGGTCGTGGAAGAGCGGCAGCCGTTGGCCTTCGTGAAGGGGTAGGGGCGTTCCCCTGATCGTCATCCCGGCCGCAGCGCAGCGGAGAGCCGGGACCCAGGTGACTGGGAGCTGGTGCTTGCGGCCCTGGGTCCCGGGTCTCGGCGGTCCTCGGGTCAAGCCCGAGGACGGCCTCGCCCGGGATGACGGGTAAGTCAGAAGAAGAAATAGATGAAGGTCGCGACGATCAGGTAGTCGAAGACGCGCGGGATGTGGAAGGTGAAGCGCGGACGCGGCGCCGTCTCGTCCGCCGGCGCGACGACGAGCGGGATCGCGGTCATGACCGCGTCGCCCGATTGTCCGTCCTCGCCGCCGGCCATGCTGCCCCCTGGCGAGGGTGTCCCATTATGGGACGGCAGGGCCTCGCAAGGTCAGACGCAGCAAGCCCCGCGCCTTTGGGCGCCTCAGGAGCGCCAGCGGAGCGTGGTTTCGGGGACGGGGTTAACGAAGGGGCGGTTCTCGGCCTTGGCGGCCGCCCACTCCTTCTTGATCCGGAAATACCACATGGCCGGCATGTCTGCGTCGCGGATCAGCATGAGGCGCGGGTCGTGTTTCAGCCCCTCGCGCTGGAGCGTCACCATGGTGCGGTCCTGGCCGAGGAAGATGCGCGCGATGGGCTGAAGGAAGGGGCGGAGCAGCTTCGCCCAGCCCATGTTCCAGAAGAAGACCTGGGTGACTTCGGTCTCGGTCGCGGTCAGCGGCGTGCAGGAGGTGAAGCCGAAGACCTTGGACGTGCCGGCCGTGATGATCTCGTAGCGCAGGCCCGGCAGTTCGAAGACGATTTCCGTCACCGGGCGGCCGCCGATCAGCTTGTAGAGGCCGGCATTCTTCGACGGCGCATGCGGCAGCATGGTGAAGCCGCGGCGCGAGGGGCCGTAATTCTTCGCCTTGGCGTGGATCGAGTGCGGTTTGCGCCACCACCAGACATTATGGACAAACGGCCCGTGCGCGGGGTCCATGAGGCCGACGACGGCATGGTCGAGCTGGCAGGGGAAGAGCTGGCGCTCGACGAGGCCGGGCTTCTGCGTCGGGTCAAGCGGGAGGTCGGGCGGACCTTCGGGCGGCTCGCCGGCGAAGCGCTCGTCGGCGGGCATGTAGATCCAGATGAGGCCGTTCTTCTCGGAAAGGTGATAGCGGCGGACGCGGATGCGGCTGGCGTCGATGTCCTGGCCCTCGACCAGCGAGGGGATCAGGCGGCAGCCGCCATCCGGCCCGAAGCGCCAGCCGTGATAGGGGCACTCGACCGTGCCGTCCTGCATCTTGCCGGCCGAGAGCGGCACGCCGCGATGGGGGCAGAGGTCGCGGAGCGCGAAGGCGGCGCCGTCGGGGGCGCGGCCAAACACGATGGGCTCGCCCAGCAGCGTCTTGTGCAGCAGCTTGCCGGCCTTCACGTCACGCGAGAGCAGCGCGAAATACCAGAGGTCGCGCGCGAAGGGCGGCGCGGCGCTGGCGGACGCGGCGGTGACGCCTTCGGTGCCGGTGGCGGTCAAATCCATGGGGAGTGGGTAGCGAATGCGGAGGCGGCTGGAAAGGGTGTCGCCTTTGGTGTCATCCCGGGCGTAGCGAAGCGAAGACCTGGGACCCAGGTGACTGGGCTCCAGTGCTTGCGGCCCTTGGGTCCCGGGTCTCGGCCGTCCTCGGGTCAAGCCCGAGGACGGCCTCGCCCGGGATGACGGGGAGGCTTGCAGATGGGGTCGCAGGTCCTAAGCTCCTCGACATGAAAGACCTCATCCCTATCTCCGACTTCACCGCGCTGCGTTATGCGCTTGTCGACCACGTCGCGACGGTCACGCTGGACCGGCCGGAGGTGCGCAATGCGCTGGACCGGCGCGCCTATGACGAGCTGGAGGCGGCGTTCCGCCATATCCATGCGGACCCCGAGGTGCGCGCCGCCATCGTGACCGGCGTCGATCCCGCCTTTTGTTCCGGCGAGGACGTGAAGGCGATGATGACCGGCGCGCAGAAGGAGGCGAGCGTGAAGCGCCTGACCTCGGGCGCCGCCGGGACAACGCCGGCCGCGGCGGCGGTGCTGGATTGCGCCAAGCCGGTGATCGCGGCGGTCAACGGCGTCGCGGTCGGCTGGGGCTGCGAGCTCGCGCTGTTCGCGGATATCCGCATCGCTTCGGAGCATGCGCGGTTCGGCGAGATCTTCATCAAGCGCGGGCTGATCACCGATGTCGGCGGGCTGTCGCGCCTGCCGGCGCTGGTCGGACCGTCGCGGGCGGCGGAGTTGCTGTTCACCGGCGACATTATTGGGGCGGCGGAGGCGGAGCGGATCGGGCTCGTCAGCCGCGTGGTGCCGCACGGCGAGTTGCTGGCGGCCGCGACCGAGCTGGCGAAGAAGATCGCGGCCAATCCGCCGCTCGCCATCGTCGCGATGAAAGAGGGGCTGCGGCGCGGTACCGGCTATGCCCATGCCGAACTCGGCGCGTGGGTGAGCGGCAAACTGGGCGAACTGTTCCAGACTGAAGACCATCGCGAGGGCGTCGCCTCGTTCCTGGAAAAGCGCGCGCCGGCGTTCAAGGGACGCTGAGTGGCGCTGTTCTTCGACCAGACCTGGTTCGATGCCCAACTGGCGGAGCGGCATCTGCGGCGCGCCGATCTGGGCGCCATGCTGGGGTTGGACGAAACGGGGATCGGCGAGGTCTGGAAGGATCAGCGCGAGCTGAAAGCGGCCGACGTGTCGTTGATCGCGGCGCTGCTGAACCTGTCGCCGGCGGAGATCGCGCATCGCGCAGGGATTTCAACGCCCGTGCCGGTCGAGGCGTCGGGCGTCGAGCGGCGGCTGGCGGCGATCGAGGCGAAGCTGGACGAGATTTTGCGCCGGCTGGGTTAGGCGTTTGGCTTCGGCCGAACCCTAAATGTCATCCCGGGCGAGGCCGGCGTAGCCGTCCGAGACCCGGGACCCAGTGGCGGCGAATACTGTGCCCAGTCACCTGGGTCCCGGCTCTCCGCTACGCTGCGGCCGGGATGACGAATTTAGCGAGCGCTGCATCACTGGATGGCCGCCTCAAGGGCGGCCATGACAGGTAGGGCAGATCAGCATCAGGCGTCGACCTGGAGCAGGATGGAGTCGTCGTCCCGCTGGGCCAGTGCGTAGGCCTTCCGGCCGACGGCCGCGTCGAGCGGGCTTGGCTCGCGCAGGGTCTGGGCCATGAAGAGGGTGAGCTGCGCGGCGTCGCCGGTGACCTGGGGCGGCAGGGCCAGCGCGGCGCGGCGCTCGTCGCGGGCGCGAACGTGGATCACCCGCGGCGACGCACCGTACCAGCCCGCGTAATACGCAGGTGCCTGTATCGAAACGGGACTGCCGATCCTCATGAAGGATCAAAGAGCAAGCCGCGGGCCGGGGGCGTTTACGGGCCGTTCATCATGAACGCGGATCAACCATTTTTCTCAGATACTTAGGTCCGAAAGCATTGCCGGTTTGGGGTTTTTCAATGCTTTGCGCGCATGGTGCGATCCAGTAACGGCGGAAAGCCGTGGTGGGGCGTAAAAGACGTGTTGGTCAACCAGGCTGCAGCAGCGATCGGCGCGCTGAAGACGGCGGCAGAGCCGCATTGGGCGGCGCTCGCGCTGCTCGGATCTTCGGCATGCGCCTATGACTGGATCGTCGCCGACGACACGATCGAGTGGCTCGGCAACCCCAAGGAATTGTTCGATCTGCCGGGCGCGATGCCGGCCTCGCGCGCCGATATCGTCGCGCTGATGCGGCCGGGCGCGCGGCTGCCGCTCGACAAGATGATCTATACTGAAGCCGGCGCGCGCGAGATGTTCTCGGGCCGCTATGCGCTGCGCACCGTCTCCGGCGAATATGTCGGCATCGAGGATCGCGGCATCGTGATGCGCGGCGCCGATGGGCGGATCGAACGGGTGATCGGCTCGCTCGCCAAGACGCAGTTCGGCCCGGATACTCAAACCGAAAAGACCGGCCATCTCGACCGCGCCCAGATGCGCGACGCGATCGACGCGGCGATCGACTGGGCGGCGAGCGGCGAGACCGAGGCGGCCTTGCTGATGGCCTCGATCGACGGGCTCGGCGCGATCAACGACGCCTATGGTCTCGATGTCGCCGACGAGGTGATCGCCGAGACGACCAAGCGGCTGGGCGCGGTGCTGGGGCAGGACGGCGGGGCGCTGGGCCGGGTCGGCGGCAACAAGGTCGCGATCCTGCTGCTCGATTGCCACCGCGATACGATCAAGACGCTGTCGGCCAAGCTGCGCGACGCCGTGCAGGAAAGCATGATCCCGACCAGCGGCGGTGCGGTCGCCGCGACGATCTCGCTGGGCGCGCTGTCGCTGCCCTCGGGCGCCGCGACCTCGGAAGTCGCCTTCCGCCGCGCCGAGGATGCGCTGTCGGAGGCCAAGCGCCTGGGCCGCTCGAACCTTTCCATCTACGACGCCTCGCCTGAACGCGAAGCCGCGCGCCGCCGCAAGGCCGATATCGGCACGCAGATCATCGCGGGCCTCCGCGCCGATCTCTTCCGCATCGCCTATCAGCCGATCGTCTGCGCCCGCACGGGCCGCGTCGAATCCTACGAGGCGCTGGTGCGCATGCTGCGTCCCGACGGCACGCTGGTGCCGGCCGGCGACTTCATTCCCGCCGCCGAGGAACTGGGTCTCGTCCGCGACCTCGACCGCCGCGTGCTGGAGCTGTCGGTCATCGCGCTGAAGCGCTCGCCGTCGTTGAAGCTGGCGGTCAACGTCTCCGGCATGAGCGTCGGCGACGAGGTGTGGATCCAGACCTTCCATGCCAGCTGCGCCGGCGACCGATCGCTGACCGCGCGCCTCACCATCGAGGTGACGGAAACTGCGGCGCTGCATGACATCGAGGACGGCATTCGCTTCGTCAAATTCCTGCGCGGCGAAGGCTGCCGCGTCGCGATCGACGATTTCGGTGCCGGCTATACCTCGTTCCGCAATCTCCAGACGCTCGACCTCAACTGCGTGAAGATCGACGGCTCGTTCGTCAAAGGCATCGCGCAGCGTCCGGACAATCAGGCCTTTGTCCGCACGCTGGTCTCGCTCGCCAAGACCTTCAATCTGGAAGTCGTGGCAGAATGGGTGGGCAGCAAGGAAGAGGCGACGCTGCTGCGCGCGCTCGGCGCCGACAAGTTCCAGGGCTTCTTCTTCGGCGCCCCGGAGATGACCCCGCCCTGGGATCGCCGCTAGAGCCGGGACGTTTCGTCACGCGCGTGGAACCAAACGGCGCGCCGCGCGCTGTTGCACGTCCGCGCGCGGTGGCGTTGCCGCTTGCGCCCGGCATGGCGAACGCACAGGGGCACGCGCATGCGACTGCTGATTTTTCTGCTGATTATTGTCGTGCTGTTCAGCGGCAGCGGGGTCTACGCCTATGACCAGTACGGCGCGTGGAGCTTCACGCCGGTCGGCATCCTGCTGATCGTCATTCTCGGCTTCTATGCGCTGCGCTGGACGCGATCGCGTTGAAGCCAGGCGGTCCTAGGCGATCGCGGTGATCTCGATCTCCTGGCCGTTCACATTGACGACGTCGCCGACCGCCTTGCCGGTGAGGGCGCGGCCGATGGGGGAGGCGAAGGAGAGGGTGCCCGCCGTGGGGTCCGCTTCATCTTCGCCGACGATCCGATAGGTCTGCACGCGGCCGTCATTGCGCTCGAACGTCACAGTGCTGCCGAAGGCGACGGCGTCGACTGACGTAGGAGCCGGCGTGACGCGGGCCGAGCCGATGCGCGCCGCATAATAACGGATATCGCGCCCGGGATTGGCCGTCTGACGCCGCCGCTCGTTGACATCTCCGATGGTGTTCGCGGCGTCATAGGCCTCGCGCGCCTCGGCGAGCTGGCGTTCCAGCAGCTTCAGGCCCGCTTCTGTGACAAGGTTGGGATGCGGCGAGATTGCGCGCTCGGGCAGTACCGTTTCCGCCGCCGCTTCGGCGCTTTCTTCTTTGACAAAGGCGACGGCCACGCGGGGCTCCTGATGCGGCGGGATGCGGGCTTAGGGTCTCACGAACCCGGCGCGCGCGAAACCCGCCAGATCGTGTTGGAAAGGTCGTCGGCGATCAGCAGCGCGCCGGTCGTGTCGAGCGCCACGCCGACGGGGCGGCCGCGGGCATGGCCTTCGCCGTCGAGGAAGCCGGTCACGAAATCCACGGGATCGCCTGCGGGTTTGCCACCAGAGAAGGGAATGAAGACGACCTTGTAGCCGGCGAAGTCCGTGCGATTCCAGCTGCCGTGCTCGCCGACGAAGACGCCGTCGCCAAACGCGCCGCCGGAGGAGAAGGCGATGCCGAGCGGGGCGACATGCGAGCCGAGACTGTAGTCGGGCATCACGGCGCGCAGCACCAGGTCCGGGTTCTGCGGGTGGACGCGGGGGTCGATGTGCTGGCCCCAATAGCTGAACGGCCAGCCGTAAAAGGCGCCGTCCTGGACCGAGGTGAGATAATCGGGGACGAGGTTCGGGCCGAGTTCATCGCGCTCGTTGACGACGGCCCAGAGCTGGCCGGTCGTCGGATTTACGGCCAGGCCGCTGGGGTTGCGGAGGCCGGTGGCGAAGGCGCGGTGCTCGCCGGTCCGGCGATCGACCTGCCAGACCAGGGCGCGGTCGCGTTCCGCGTCCATGCCGCGTTCGGTAATGTTGCTGTTGGAGCCGATACCGACGAAGAGCTTGGTGCCGTCGGCGCTGAGCGCCATGGCCTTGGTCCAGTGGTGGTTGATCTCGCCGGCGGGAAGTTCGGTGATGATGGTGCCGGGATCGGTGATCTCGGTCTCGCCTGGGGTCAGCGGGAAGCGGACGATGGAATCGGTGTTGGCGACGTAGAGCGCGTTGTCGACGAAGACCATGTCGTAGGGCGACTTCAGGCCTTCCACGAGCACGGTGCGGAGATCGGGCTGGCCGTCGCCATTGGTGTCGCGGAGGAGGGTGATGCGGTTACCGCCGGGCACGGCGCTCTTGCCCATGCCCTTGATGATGCCGGCGATGAGATCTTTGGGCCGGGCGATCGGTTCCTTGCCGCCCGAAGTCTCCGCAACAAGGATGTCGCCGTTCGGCAAAGCGAGGATGCGGCGCGGGCCAAGGAGATCGCCCGCAAGGCGCGTGACGGTGAAGCCCTCGGGCACGCTGGGTGTCGCGCCGTTCCAGTCGGCGGGCTCGGCGATCGCCATCGAGGGCAGGATGTCCTGCTGCGGCTCGGGGAGGACCGGGTTGGCGCCGATCTGGTCAGGGGTCTGCTGGCTGCTGTCGCCGCAGGCGGCGAGCAGAGCCAGCATCGGAAGCGCGGAGAGGATGCGGAGCCGGGTCATGGGATCGTCACGCGCTTTGAAGTGTCGGAATGGCCGATCCAGCTCGCAACGGTGATCAGCACGGTCACGACGACGGAGAGCGCGAGGCCGGTCCACCAGACGGCGGTCCAGCCGTCGCGGCTGTGGATGAGGGCGTTGAGAAAGGCGAGGAGCCAGGCAAGGACGCTGACAACAGCGAAGAGCGTGGCGCGGCGGCGGGTCAGCACGGTTCGGCCGAAGAGGACCGCGAGCATGGCGGCGAGGATGGCGAAGCCGCCCATGAAGAGGCCGCCGGCGATCAGCCAGATCGAAAAGCTCGACCACTGGATCTGCGACGTGTTGACATAAGCGAGGTCGGTGACGAGCGCGGTGGTGAAGAGGGCCAGCGGAAAGGCGTGGAGCATGGCCCAGATCGGCCGCCAGATCGTTGGTCGCGGTTCGCGGCGTTCGGCCATGGCGGGCTTTCCGGTTGAGGCGTGCGGCTTCCAAACGCGACCCGGGCCGGGCGGTTGCACGGCGGGTCGGCGATTTCTGCGGCGCGTCGGGGCCGGAACCTAAAGCGCGGCTCGCGCTTGCGGTGATTGCAACCCCGTGCGCCGCGCACGCGCTCCTCACAGACAGGAACGATCAGATGACGCTCGACCCGCCCGGCGCGCCGCTCCGCTATCAGCCAGATGTCGAACACCCCGAGGAGGATGAGGCGAAGACGGCCCGCGAGATCGTCGAGACGATGGGGTCGATCTCGGACAAGACCTATGCCGATACGGGCCAGGCCTTGCGCAGCGTCCACGCCAAGTCGCACGGCATCGTCAAGGCGGTGTTCGAGGTTCTGCCGGACCTGCCGCCGGTGCTCGCGCAGGGCCTGTTCGCCGCGCCGGGGCAGTACGGCGCCGTCATGCGGCTGTCGACGGTTCCCGGCGACATCCTGCCCGACAGCATCGCGACGCCACGCGGCGTGGCGCTGAAGGTTCTGGACGTGCCGGGCGCGCGGCTGGAGGGGTCGGAAGACGATACCTGCCAGGACTTCATCGGTGTCAACGGCAAGCAATTCCAGGCACCGAGCGGAAAGGCGTTTCTGTCGTCGTTGAAGCCGTTGGCGAAGACCACCGACCGGGTGGAGGGCCTGAAGCATGTCGCCGCGACGCTGGCGCGCGGGGCTGAGGCGATCCTCGAAACGGTGGGGGGCGAGAGTGCGACGCTGCGCGCGCTGGGCGGCGAGGCCGAGCATCACATTCTCGGCGAGACCTTCTTCGGCCAGTTGCCCGTGCGCTATGGCGACTACATCGCCAAGTTCTCGGTGGTGCCGGTGTCGCCGTCGCTGACCGCGCTGACCGGCGCGGCGATCGGGGAGGACGGCGACGACGCACTGCGCGAGGCGGTCGCCAAGTTCTTCGCGGGCGAAACCGCGGCGTGGGAATTCCGCGTCCAATTATGCATCGATCCGGAGGCGATGCCGATCGAGGATGCCACCAAGCCGTGGGATGAGGAGAAGAGCGGCTTCTTCACCGTCGCGCGGATATCCGCGGCGCGTCAGGCGACCTGGTCGGCGGGGCGTGTCGGTATGGATACCGCGCTGGGCTTCAGTCCGTGGCGCGGTGTCGAAGCGCACCGTCCGCTGGGGGCGATCATGCGGATGCGGAAGTCGGCCTATGCGGCGATGCAGAAGGCGCGCGGGGCGCGCAACGGCGCGGGCATTCTGCAGCCGCGCACGCTGGACGAGATTGCGGATTGAGCGAGCGGCGGCCGGACCTGGATCCGGCCGCCAGCCTCGTCAGGTCATGCGGTGCATGGCGCAGAGCTTGTTGCCGTCGAGGTCGCGGAGATAGGCGAGGTAGAGCTTGCCGACGCTGCCTTCGCGCACGCCCGGCGGGTCTTCGATCGAGGTGCCGCCGGCGGCGACGCCGGCCGCGTGCCAGGCATCGGCCTGTTCCTTCGACGCGGCCGCGAAACCGATCGTGCCGCCGTTCGGCGCGGTGGCGGGTTCGCCGTTGATCGGCTTCGACACCGCGAAGACGCCGGTGGGCGTCAGGTAGAACATGCGGTGGCCGTCGACGAAGGACGGATTGACGCCCAGCGTGCCGAGCAGCTTGTCGTAGAATACCTTGGCCTTATCCAGATCGTTCGTGCCGATCATGATGTGCGAGAACATTGGTGCTCCTCCCGTTTTTTAGAGCGGCGGAAGCTAGCGCCGGAGCGGTGGATTCGGCAACGGGGGTGCCTGCGCCGACGCGACGCAGGGCGAGCCGGACGGCGGCGGGCCATAGTTTGCGGGATCGTGGGTAGGCGAGAGTGCGCATGTCACGCGGCAACAGGGCCATGAGTTTCGCCACCGGATGCGTGCTGCTGGCCATCGCCAGTGCGGCGCCGGCGGCCGCTGAGAACCCCGCGCCGCTGCCGCCGCTGCCGCCGGTCCACGACGCGGCCCCGGGGGTGCCCGACAAGCGGGCGTCGGGCATGACCGAAAGCTCCGAGATCTGCGCCGATCTCCACAGGGTCATCGCGGCGTTACCGAATGATCTCGTCGCCATTCGCGGCCAATCGCTGAACCTTTCGGAAAAGGAGCCGGACGATATCTGGCGGGCAACGGTGACGCCGCCGGGGTTCAGCAATTGCGTGGTCATGGCCCTGGGCGGGGATTGGCTGGCCGGCTATTCCTGCGACGATTCCAGCATCGGACCGGGCGGGGCGGTCCCCTACAAGGCGGCGCTCGACATGATCGCGAGCTGTCTCGACGTGTCGTGGGGCGGGCGTTTCACCCGTGAGGATCACGCGTGGGTCTATGAGTTCTACCATGTCAACGGGCCGACGCATGTCTATCTGCGCGTCAATCCCGCGGATGGCGCGAAGGCGCTGGACATCTATTCGGACGGAACGCGGCGGGCGGCGCCCTAGACCCGTGTCCAGGTCTCGTTACGCGGGCCGCGGCGGGTAATGAGGGCGAGGCCGGAGAGGTCGTCCGCCGGGGTCGCGGCGATGAAGCGGAGGCGGTCGTCCTGGAGCTGGACGGCGGTCATCACGCCGGTGCGGTAGGCGCCGCTGTCGAGGGCGACGCGATGCGGCTTCACGTCCGGGCCGCAGATCGAATGGCCATGCACGACGACGAAATCGTGGCTCCAGTTCTCGCCCTTGAGGAAGGGCTGGCGAATTTCGGTAAGGGTCTCGGAGTCGGGATCGACCGGCTCGGTCGGATGGACGCCGGCATGGACGAAAAAATAGCTGCCGTGGCGATGGAGCGGCTGCAGCCGGGCGAGGGTCGCGCGGGCGGCATCGGGCAAAGCGGCGCGGGCCTGCACCTGCAGCGTCTCCATGTCGGTGCGGATGAAATCCTCATAGGCGAGGCCGAGATTGGCGAGCGTCGCGCGGCCGCCATTGCCGGCCCAGAAGTCGATATGGTCCATGTTGCAGCGGGAATCATCGAGGAACCATTCGAGATATTCCTCGTGATTGCCGCGCAGCAGGGTGATGCGGATGCGCGACTGCGCGACCTCGTCGAGATAGCTGAGGGTCGCGATCGAAGCCTCGCCGCGATCGACGTAATCGCCGAGCATGACGAGATGGGGCGCCGTGCCCGGCCCGGTCTCGGCGGCGATCCAGCCGATCAGCGCCTTCAAATGATCGAGATGGCCATGCACGTCCCCGATGGCGAACACGGTTTCATCGGTCGCGGCACCGGAGGGCGCGGCTTCCCAGTCCGAGATGAAGAGGTTCATGGCATGGCCGGCCAGTCGTTACGGCGATGCGCTTCTACCATCATCCGAAGGGCTTCGGGGGCGAGGACTTCGACCTTGTCGCCCCACATATAGAGGTGCCAGGCCATTTCCAGATGGCCGGCGGCGTGGAAGCGGACGGTAAGAGCGCCGTCGGCTTCCGTCGTGAGAAGCTGGTCGGGGTGGAAGATGAAGTCGCGGGCGTGGTCGGCGGCGGCGGGCGTGAAGCGCCAGACGGTCTCGCCGTATTCCTGCGGGCTCTGGAAGGCGCCGAAGGAGCGCTTGGCGAAGGCGGCGAGGTCAAAGGCTTCGTCGCGGATGAAGCTTTCGTCGGTGAGACGGGCTTCGACGATGCGGTCGATGGCGCGCAAGCTCGGTTCCGTGCGGCCTTCCGCCTTCACGACGAGATAGCGCCGCATCCCCGCGAGCAGGCCGTAGGGCATGACGCGCGAGGTGGTGCGGGCGCGGTTGCGCGGGCTGTAGACGATCTCGACGACGCGGCAGGCTTTGATCGCTTCGGAGAGAATCTCCGCGACGCCGGCATCGGCCTTGGGCCGCGGGCCGGGACGGGCGACGAAGCCCTGCGCTTCCAGCAGCGCTTCGTGATCGGTTTCGAGGCGGCGGGCGCGGTCGCGGGGGACGAGGGCGAGGATCTTATCCTTGAGGCGGGCGAGGGCATCGGCCTCGCGGGTCTCGCCGCCGCGGGCGAGGGCCTCGGCGGCATGGTCGAGCGCGGCCAACTCGTCAGGCGTCAGCGTGAGGAGATCGCGCAGCGCGGCGGTGGCGAGGGTCCAGCGCTTGCGGCCTTCGCCGTCGAACCGGGTTTCGGCGTCGGGAAAGGTCAGCTCCATCTGGTGGAGCATGCGCTGCGCGGTGCGGTGCGAGACGGCGAAGCGCTCGGTTACGTCATCGAGCGTGATGCCGTGGCGGCGCGAGGCGGCGAGCGTCGCGAGTTCGATGAGCGTGTCGGCTTTGGCGAAGGACATCCGGGACGATATTGCCGTGCGCCGCCCATCCGTGCAATTTGCCCGCATGTTGTTCGCCGCTTTTGCCGTCATCACCGCCTTCACCGCGCCCGTGACGGGCGGCGCCGCGACCTGGCAGGTCGAGCCCGGCATGATCGGCACGCAATATGTCGGGCGCGCGCCGGCCGATGGTCCGCTGATCGTCAAGGACTGGCGCAGCGACGGCGGCCTTTATGTCAGCGACGATCTAAAGGCGGTCATGTTTTATTCCAACGAGACGCGGATCGGCGTGGGGCTGGAGACGTTCCGCCACCGCGAGGCGGACGGCGTCGCGGCCTGGGAGATCGCCAACTTCATGTCGGCGCCGGCCAATCGCGAGACGAGCTTCGTCAGCACCGATTGCGGCCTCGGCCCCGATTTCGAGGCGCAGCGCTCGGCCACCGAATTCGTGGTCGCCGTCGTGGACGGCAGCAAGGCGCCGGCCGAGGAGCTGTTCAATAGCGGCATCGTCGCGGCCGTGCAGGTGGATCTGAAGGCCGGCATCCTGGCGCCGGTCAGCGTCGCCGGCGTCTACTGCATCCAGAGTCTGGACGATTGACCCCCATGCGTTTCATTGCTCTTGCGAGCCTGCTGGCGCTCGGCGCCTGTGCGATGCCGGACGGCGTCACCAAGACGATCACCCACGACAATCGCCCGACGACGCGCTTCACGCATTGCAACGCCTTCGCCTGCAACTCGCAGTTCGGCATGGTGTTCAGCGAGGCCGAATGGGGCGAGATCGGCGCGTTCTTCGTCGGGACCAAGGACGCCGCCGACGAACGCGACCGGATCGCCCTGGCGATGAGCCGCTTCGAGCAGATCGCCGGGCCGAAAGACGGCACCGACAAGGACAAGGGCGGTACGGGCCTCTTCGTGCTCAGCAGCGATCCGGGGCAGCTCGATTGCTATGCGGAGGCATCGAATACGGGCGTTGCGATCCGCATGATGTATGCGGCGGGGTTCTTCAAGTTCCATAAGCCCGGCGATCAGGCGGTGCGCGGCATCATGCAGTCGGGCACGACGTTCCTCGATCACGCGACCGCGACGATCATCGAGACCGCTGATGGACACCGCTATGCGGTCGACACCTGGTTCTTCGACAATGGCGGGCCGAGCTTCGTGGTGGATTTCCAGACCTGGATGGACGGCTGGGACGCACCCGGCGGCGCGGCGCATTAGTTAGTCAGCGTCTAAACACGTTCGTCATCCCGGGCGAGGCCGCCGTCAGGCGTCCGAGACCCGGGACCCAGGGGCGACGGTCGCCGTGTCCAGTCACCTGGGTCCCGGCTCTCCGCTGCGCTCCGGCCGGGATGACGAGGAAGGGCTAGCGTGGTGGTTAGATCGCGACTGTATCGTAGAGATCGGCCCAGTTCGGGTTCGTCTTTTCGATCAGGTCCAGCTTCCAGCGGCGCGCCCATTTCTTGAGGCGCTTTTCGTGGGCGATCGCTTCGGTCGGGCCGTCGAACTCCGCGAACCAGACCAGTGTCTTGACGCCGTACTTGGAGGTGAAGCCGGGGATCAGGTCGTTCTTATGTTCCAACACGCGGTTAGAGAGGTCGTTGGTCACGCCGACATAGAGCGTGCCGTTGCGGCGGCTGGCGAGAATGTAGACGAAGTAGCGTTGCGGCATGGGCGGTGAGCGTAGCTTGAGCTCCAATCTAACCGTCATCTCGGCTGTAGCGAAGCGGAGAGCTGGGACCCAAGTGACTGGGCTAACGCGCTTGCGGCCCCTGGGTCCCGGGTCTCGGGCGGCTACGCCGGCCTCGCCCGGGATGACGGGTTAGGGAGCAGTCTACTTCGCGCTCGCCAGCGCCTTGTCGATCTCTGCTCTTGCCAGATCGCCGTCCCATTCGGCTTCGCCTTCGCGGCGGGCGATTTCCTTGCCCTCGGCGTCGAGCAGGATGGTGGTCGGGAGGCCGTTGATGCGGAAGCCGCGCATCAGTTTCTTGGCGGGGTCGGTATAGGGCTCGAGGCCGGTGACGTCGTGTTCGGCGAGGAAGTCGGGGATCGAGGGGCCGTTCTCGCGGTCGAGATTGAGGATGAGGATCAGCGGGCCTTGGTCGCCGAGCTTGTCGTGCAGGCGGGCGAGGGAGGGGAGCTCGTTCACGCAGGGCGCGCACCAGGTCGCCCAGAAGTTGATGAGGACGGGGCGGCCCTTGAAACTGTCGAGCGTGACCTCGGCGCCCTTTCCGTCACGGAAGGCGGCCTTGAACGGCGCGGCTTCGTCGGCGGGGAACGTGAAGAAGGCCTTGCCGCCGGGGGCCTGCGTTTGCGGGCTCGTCACCTCCAGCGCGGGTTGACTGGCTTCACCCCCGTCTCGCATGGTGAAAACGAGAGCTGCGACGCAGAGGCCGAGTAAAACCCCGGCGAGCGCGGCTATTTTCCAGGGCATGGGAGCCTCGCCGCTGTGAGCGCGAATGACATGTGGGGCGGCCGGTTTGCCGCCGGTCCCGATGAAGTAATGGCGGCGATCAACGTCTCCATCGGCTTCGATCGCCGTATGGCCAAACAGGATATCGAAGGCTCGCTGGCGCATGTCCGCATGTTGGAGGCGACTCGCCTGATTTCGGCCGAGGATTCAAGCGCCATTCAGGGCGGGCTGAACACGATCGCATCAGAAATTCGCGAGGGGCGGTTCCCGTTCCGCGAGGCCTATGAGGACATCCACATGAATGTGGAGGCCCGCCTCGCCGAACTGATCGGCACGGCGGCGGGCCGGTTGCATACGGCCCGTTCGCGCAACGACCAGGTGGCGACGGATTTCCGCCTGTGGGTGCGCGACGCGATCGATGCCGGGCTCGACCAGATCGGCGAGCTGATGAGCGCGCTGGTCGACAAGGCGATCGCCCATGCCGCGGTCGTGATGCCGGGCTTCACGCATATGCAGAGCGCGCAGCCCGTGACGTTCGGCCATCATTGCCTGGCCTTCGTCGAGATGTTCGAGCGCGATCGCGGCCGCCTGCGCGATGCGCGGGCGCGGCTGAACGAAAGCCCGCTGGGCGCCGCCGCGCTGGCGGGGACCTCGTTCCCGATCGACCGCGCGATGACGGCGAAGACGTTGGGCTTCGACCGGCCGATGCGCAATTCGCTTGATGCGGTGTCGGCGCGCGACTTCGCGATGGAGTATCTCGCGGCGGGGTCGATCCTCGCCATCCACATGTCGCGTCTGGCGGAGGAGATCATCGTCTGGTCGACCGCGCAGTTCGGTTTCGTGCGGCTGTCGGACCGGTTCTCGACGGGTTCGTCGATCATGCCGCAGAAGCGCAACCCCGATGCGGCGGAACTCGTGCGCGGCAAGACGGGGCGGGTGATCGGCTCGCTGATCGGCCTGATGACCGTGATGAAGGCGCTGCCGCTCGCCTATGCCAAGGACATGCAGGAAGACAAGGAAGCGGTGTTCGCCGCGGCCGATACGCTAAGCCTCTGCCTCGCGGCGCTGACGGGGATGATCGGCGACCTCACGATCAATCCGGACAGGATGCACGCCTCGGCCTCGGCCGGGTTCGCGACGGCGACGGATCTCGCGGACTGGCTGGTTGTGCAGTTGAAGATGCCGTTCCGCGAGGCGCATCACGTGACGGGCCGCCTGGTGAAGGCGGCGGAGAAGAAGGGCGTCGACCTGACCGGCCTGACGCTCGCCGAGATGAAGGCGGTGGAGCCGCAGATCGTCGAGAGCGTATTCGACGTGCTGACGGTCGATTCCTCCGTCGCCAGCCGATCCAGCCTGGGCGGCACCTCGCCCGACAATGTCAGACGGGAAGCCGAGACATGGCGCGACAAGCTCAAGCTGCAATAGTCCTGGTCCTTGGAGCGGCGCTGATGCTGGGCGCGTGCGGGCGCAAAGGCCCGCTCGATCCGCCCGGCGGCGCGTCGCAGGAGGCGCCCGCGGGCACGCCCAATCCCGAACCGAAGCCCGATGAGGCGAAGCCGGCCGGGGCGAAGATCTCGCCGCGCGTCGCGCCGGAACCGCAAGCCAAGCCAGAGGCCGTGAAGCCCACACCATGAATCACTTCGACTATCGCGATGGCGTGCTGCATGCGGAAGAGGTGAGCGTCGCGACGATCGCCGCCGAGGTGGGGACGCCGGTCTATATCTATTCGACGGCGACGCTGCTGCGGCATTTCCAGGTGTTCGCGGAGGCGGTGCCCGAGGGGTCGCTGGTCGCCTATGCCGTGAAGGCGAACGGCAATCTCGCGGTCATCCGCACGCTGGCCGAAGCGGGCGCAGGCGCCGACGTGGTGAGCCAGGGCGAGCTGCGGCGCGCGCTGGCGGGCGGTGTGTCCCCGGATAAGATCGTGTTCTCGGGCGTCGGCAAGACGGCGGAGGAGCTGAGCTACGCGCTGGAGCAGGGCATTTTCTCGATCAATGTCGAGAGCGAGCCGGAGCTGGAGGCGCTGAGCGTCATCGCGGCGTCGAAGGGCGTCACGGCCTCGATCGCGATTCGCGTGAATCCCGATGTCGATGCGCGCACCCATGCGAAGATTTCGACCGGCAAGGGCGAAAACAAATTCGGCGTACCGATCGACCGGATGCCGGACCTCGCCAAGCGCTGCGCGGAGCTGCCGGGGATTTCACTGAAAGGCATCGCCGTCCATATCGGCAGCCAGATCACCGATCTGGGGCCATTGGAGGCGGCTTACGGCCGCGTTTTCGATATGTGCGAGACGTTGCGCGCGGCGGGTCACGCCGTCGAGCGCGCCGATCTCGGCGGGGGCCTGGGCGTGCCCTATGTGATGAATGCGCCACATCCGCCGTTGCCTTCTGACTACGGTCAGATGGTGCGCCGCATTTCCGCCGGAAAGAACCTTAGACTCGTCTTCGAACCGGGTCGGTTGATTGTGGCCAATGCCGGTATCTTGGTGTCGCGCGCCGTCTATGTGAAGCATGGGGCGTCGCGCGATTTTCTGGTTCTGGACGCGGGCATGAACGATCTCATCCGGCCGGCCATGTACGACGCGCATCACGACGTCATCCCCGTGATGAACGCCGGGCGCACCGAGCAGGCCTATGATGTGGTCGGACCGGTCTGCGAAACCGGGGACACGTTCGCGCGAGGCCGGGTGCTTCCCGGTTTCGAGGCGGGCGACCTCGCGGCTATCCTGAGCGCCGGCGCCTACGGTTCGGCGCAGGCGAGCGAATACAATGCCCGTCCGCTGGTGCCCGAGGTGCTGGTGAACGGCAAGGACTGGAGCGTCATCCGGGCGCGGCCGACCTACGAGGAGATGCTGGCGCGTGACCGCCTTCCAACCTGGCTCAGCTGAGACCATGACGCGCGACGCGCAGCGCACGCGGCGATTGATCGCCGCGAGCCGGGCGTCGCTGTGGTGGGAGCGGGCCTGGGCGGCGAGCTGGCGTGGGTTGACGGTTCTGGGTGCGGGCCTCTCGCTCGCGCTGTTCGATGTGTGGACCGAGCTGCCGCCGGGACCGCGCATCATCGCGCTGAGCGCGCTGCTGATCACGGCGATCACCTTCTTCTGGATGGATTGGCGCACGGTCTTCTGGCCGAGCCGCACGGCCGGTCTGCGCCGCCTGGAAGAGGCGAACGGCCTGGTGCACCGGCCGCTCTCGGCAGCGGAGGACGCGCTGGCGTCGGGCCAGGGTGATGCGCTGACGGAAGCGCTGTGGCGCAAGCACATCGCGCAGCAGATCACGGCTTACGGTTCGCTCGAGCCGGTGTGGCCGAAGCCCAATCTGCCGCTGCGCGATCCCTATGCGGTGCGCGGCGCGGTGTTCCTGGCGCTGGTCGCGGGCTTCGCGGTGGCGGGCAGCGATGCGCCGCAGCGGATCGCGGGCTCGTTCGCGGTGGAGAGCGAAACCTCGGTGCTCGCGCCGGGCGTGGCGCTCGATGCCTGGATCACGCCGCCGGCCTATACCGGCCTCGCGCCGGTGATCCTGTCGCAGTCGAAGGGCACGATCCCGCTCGATCCCAATCGCACGATTTCCGTGCCGGTGGGCTCGAAGCTGACGCTGCGGCTGGACGGCGCGACCTCGCCGTCGGTCGAGCGCATTCCGCTGGACGGCGGCGAGAGCACGGAGCTGGTGCCCGAGAGCGCCGCGTCCGGCGGCTCGTTCACCGCGGAATACGAGATGACCGCCTCCGAACGGCTGCGCATCTTCGCGAGCGGCCGGAAGGCAGGCGACTGGGAAATCACCATCCTGCCCGATGCGGCGCCGTCGATCGCCTTTGACGGCGACATCACGGCGACCTCGCGCAAAGCAACGCGCGTGCCCTTCAAGGCGGGCGACGATTACGGCGTGGCCTCGGCCGAAGCGCAGATCCGCCTCGCGCCGGAGGCGATGGAAGGCGACGATCCGACCGCCGAGGAAGGCAGCGACGTCATCGCCATGCCGCTGCCCGTCAGCGGCGGCGACGGCAAGACGCTGAAGAGTTCGGCGTTCGACGACCTGACCGCGCATCCCTGGGCGGGGCTCGACGTGGTCGTGCAGCTGACCGCGACCGATGCGACGGGGCAGGTCGGCTACAGCGCCGAACAGCGCTTCACGCTGCCCGAACGGGTGTTCAAGGACCCGCTCGCCAAGGCGATCGTCGAGCAGCGCAAGGAATTGTCGCGCGGTCCGGGCGCGATTCCCAAGGTCGCGATGGCGCTGGAGGCGTTCACGCTGGCGCCCGAAAAGTTCAACATGAAGGGCCAGATCTATCTCGGCCTCCGCTCGGCCTATTGGCGGCTGATGCAGTCGCGCAATCACGCCGATGTCTCGGACGTACAGGCGCTGCTGTGGGACATCGCGCTGTCGCTGGAAGACGGCGGCGTGACGCTGGCCGCCGAGGAAGTGCGCCGGCTCCAGAAGGAATTGCAGGCGGCGCTCGACGAAGGCGCGCCGGATGAGGAAATCGCCCGCCTGACCGCCGAGCTGCGCCAGGCGATGCGCGAGATGATGCAGGCGATGGCGAAGTCGGCGCCGGAATCGATCCCGCTGGTCGACGGCCAGACGGTCGATGCGCGCGATCTGGAATCGATGCTCGACAAGATCGAGGAGCTGAACAAGCTGGGCGACAAGGAAGCCGCCAAGCAGTTGCTTTCCGACCTCCAGAACATGATGGAGGGCATGGATGCGCCGCCCGCCCAGCCTTCGGAGAAAGAGAAGAAGCTGGCCGAGGGGCTGAACGAGCTCAACAAGATCATCCGCGAGCAGGAGCAGCTCCGCGACCGCACCTTCCGCAAGGACCAGTTGGCGCCCGGCGAGGAGCCGAGCGAGGGCGACCAGAAGCAGGGCGACCTTGCCGAGAAGCAGGGCGATGTCGGCGATGAGCTGGGCGGCCTGAAGGAGAAGATGGGCGAGGAAGGCGGCGAGGCGCCCGGCAATATGGGCGATGCCAAGAGCGCCATGGAAGGCGCGGAGGGCGCGCTGCGCCAGTCGCAGACCGGCGATGCGCTTGCCTATCAGGACGAGGCGCTGGCCAAGCTGAAGAGCGCCCGCGACGGGATGCGCCAGGCGCTGGCCGCCGAGCAGAAGAAGAACGGCGGCATGCGCATCGGCCGCGGCATGGGCCGGCGCGGTCCGGGCCGCGACCCGGCTGGGCGGCCTGCCTCGAACGGCGATATCGAGGACGGCTCGGTCAAGGTGCCGACCGAACGCGAGACCCAGCGTGCGCGCGAAATCCTGAACGAGCTGCGCAAGCGTTCGGGCGAAGTGGAGCGGCCGCAGGAAGAGCTGAACTACCTGGACCGGTTGCTGCGGCGGTTCTGACGTATCGCGCTGCGTCCTTGCTTTACTCACCTTGTCATTCCCGCGCAGGCGGGAATCCAAGTGTTAGACACAACGCTCGGGCCGTGGATGCCCGCCTGCGCGGGCATGACAGGCTGGGTAATTCAGAAAACTAGCGTCATGCTCTAGCCACGGTGCTTGCCGCCCCTGGGTCCCGGGTCTCGGACGCCTCCGGCGGCCTCGCCCGGGGTGACGGGATTAGGGCGCTATTCGCGAAGCCCTCAATTCTGGACGACCGGTCCCTCTGCCCTTAGGTTGGCGCGCAACTAAGCGTGCTTACCTGGGGTGGATGATGTTGGGATTGATGCAGGACTGGCCGTTGCTGGTTCACAAGGTGCTGGACCATGCGGCGACCTATGCCGCGACGCGCGAGATCGTGACGCGCGGCATCGAGGGGCCGATCCGGCGGACCAACTGGGCGACCATCCATCAGCGCTCGAAGACGCTGGCCAAGGTTCTGGCCAAGCGCGGCATCAAGCCGGCCGACCGGGTCGCGACGCTGGCGTGGAATTCCGAGCGGCATCTGGAGAGCTGGTACGGCATCACCGGGGCGGGCGGCGTCTATCACACGCTGAACCCGCGGCTCTTCCCCGAGCAGCTCGTCTACATCGTCAACCACGCCGAAGACCGGATGATCTTCGTCGACCTGACCTTCATCCCGATCCTGGAGAAGCTGCAGGCGCAACTGTCGACGGTCGAGACCTATGTGGTGCTGACCGATGCGGCGCACATGCCGGCGACGAGCCTGAAAAACGCCATCGCCTATGAGGAGCTGCTGAAGGAAGCAGACGCCGATTTTGCGTGGGTGGAGTTGGACGAGAAGGATGCCTGCGGCCTCTGCTACACGTCGGGCACGACGGGCAATCCCAAAGGCGTGCTCTATTCCCATCGCTCGAATGTCATTCACGCGATGGCGATCCTGAGTGCCGACGGGTTTGGCCTGTCGAACGCCGACACCGTGCTGCCCATCGTGCCGATGTTCCACGCCAATGCATGGTCGCTGTCGTTCTCCGCGCCGATGACCGGCGCGAAAATGGTGATGCCCGGCGCCAAGCTGGACGGCGAGTCCGTCTACAATCTGCTGGAGGACGAGCAGATCACCATGTCGGCGGCGGTGCCGACCGTGTGGCTGATGTTGTTGCAGCACATGGAAGCGAACAATCTGAAGCTCTCGACGCTGAAGCGCGTGGCAATCGGCGGTTCGGCCTGTCCGCCCTCGATGATCGAGAAGTTCGAGGTGAATTACGGCGTCGAGGTGATGCATGCCTGGGGCATGACCGAGATGTCGCCGGTGGGGACGCTGGGTTCGCTGCTAGCGAAGGACCGCAAGCTGCCCTTCGCCGAGCAGCTCAAGATCAAGTCGAAGCAGGGCCGGCCGCTGTTCAGCGTCGAGATGAAGATCACGGACGACGAGGGCGCCGAACTGCCGCGCGACGGCAAGACCTTCGGCCATCTCGTCGTCCGCGGGCCGGCGGTGTCGAGCGGCTATTTCAAGGGCGAGGGCGGCAATATCCTGGACGCCGACGGCTTCTTCGACACCGGCGACGTCGCGATGCTGGACGCCGACGGCTATATGCAGATCACCGACCGTTCGAAGGACGTGATCAAGTCGGGCGGTGAGTGGATCTCGTCGATCGACATCGAGAACATCGCGGTCGGCCACCCCGCTGTCGCGATCGCCGCGGTGATCGGCGTGGCCCATCCCAAGTGGGACGAGCGGCCGCTGCTGATCGTGCAGCTGAAGCCGGGCGCGGACGCTTCGAAGGAGGATCTGCTGAAATTCCTGGAAGGCAAGATCGCGAAGTGGTGGATGCCCGACGATGTCGCCTTCGTGGAGGCGGTGCCGGTGGGCGCGACGGGCAAGATCCAGAAGCTGACCCTGCGCGAGACGTTCAAGGGCCATGTCCTGCCGACGGCGGGCAGCGCGGCGGCGGAATAATCATGTCGACAAGCGGGACGCGATGACCGGGTTTCAGAAGTTTCTCGCAGGGCTTGGCATTCTCATCGGCCTGATCGCCGGCGGCGCCATCGGCGTCGCGGGGATCGGGCACAAATACGGGGCGTGGCCGTTCCCGACGGCGCGGATGCTGCTGGAATACGGCTTCTATGCCGCGGCCGGCGCGGCGACGCTGGGCGTGCTGGCGATCCTGCTGGCGCTCGTCAGGCAGAAGGGCGGCGGCGTCTTCTCGGCGTTCTTGGCGATCGCGATCGGCGGCGGCGTCGCCTATGTGCCGTGGTCGATGCACAACAAGGAACAGACGCTGCCGGCCATTCACGACATCTCCACCGACACCGCCGATCCGCCGGCCTTCGTCGCGCTGGCGAACGAGCGCAAGAACTTCGCGGCGGGCGCCGACTACGATCCGGCCAATGCGGCAAAGCAGAAGGCGGGCTATCCCGCCATCGCGCCGCTGGTGAGCCCGCTGACGCCCGAAGCGCTGTTCGCGCGGGCGCTGGTCGAAGCGGGCAAGCAAGGCTGGCAGATCGCCGCCAAGGAGAGCGAGCAAGGCCGCATCGAGGCGACTGCCGTGTCGCCCTGGTTCGGTTTCAAGGACGATGTCGTTATCCGCATCGTGCCGGACGGTACGGGCGCGCGGCTGGACATGCGCTCGGCGGCGCGGGCCGACATGAGCGATCTCGGCTCTAACGCGGAACGGATCACGGCGTTCATCGCTGCGATGAAATGATCGTCGTTCGTCCCGTGCGGGCGGACGAGCGCGAGGCGTTTCTCGGCCCCGCGCTACGCAGCTGGCTGGATGCCTATGACGGCGTGCTGGACGCGGCGGAGGTCGCCGATGCGCCGGCCATGTTGGCGCGGGCGTGGGCGAAGCGCTGGCAGGCGTTTCGCGTCGCCGTGCTGGATGGGGTCATCGCCGGATTTTATTCGCTGGGCGCGGCGGAGGATCGTGAAACCGTCAATTATCTCTGGCACCTCTATGTCGATCCGCTGGCGCAGCGCCGGGGTGTCGGGCGGGCGCTGAATACGGCGGCGCTGGCCGAGATCAAGGCGCGCGGCGCGGACAAGGCCTGGCTGGATGTCCTGCGCCCCAACGCCAAGGCGCGCGCCTTTTACGCCGCGCTCGGCTGGCGCGAGGTGCGCGAAGAAAAAGACGCGTACGATTCTATCATCATGGAGTGCGACATCGCATGACCGAGATCATCGCCCATCGCGGCGGCGCCGATCTGTGGCCCGAGAACACGATGGCGGCCTTTGCCGGCGCCATCGCCTGCGGCGCCGACGGCGCGGAGCTGGACGTGCATCTGACGCGCGACGGCGATGTCGTGGTGTTCCACGACGAGGCGCTGAAGCGTGAGATCGTCCGTCGCAACGGCCAGTGGCTGAGCGAGGTCAGGCCGCTGATCAAGGATCTGAGTTTCTCGGAACTGCTCGCCTATGACGTCGGGCGGTTGAAGCCGGGCTCGTCCTATGCGGCGCGCCATCCGCGTCAGGAAGCAGCCGACGGCGAGCACATTCCGCTGCTCGCCGACGTCATCGCGCTCGCGAAAGCGCGCAGCGCGACGTTCAAACTGTGGATCGAGCTGAAGACCGACCTGATGCGGCCCGAGCGCGGCGCCGATCCCGTTGCACTGGCCGATGCGGCGCTGGCGGTGGTGCGTGCGGCGGGATTCGAGAATCGCACGGTCTTCATCTCGTTCGATTGGCGCACGCTGGTGCGGATCAAGCAGCGCGCACCGGAGATTCGCACCCTCGCGACCACTTTGCCGCAGTCCTGGTTCGCGCCCGGCACACCGCCGGCGGAGCACGGTCCGCCCCCGCCGGACGAGCTCGCGGCCCTGCGCGCCGTGGTTGCAGCCGGCGCGCCGTGGGAAGCCGGCTTCGCCGCGAAGGACTTTTCATCGCTTCAGGATGCCGTTAGGGCAAGCGGGGCAGATGGCTGGTTTCCGTACTATCCTGACGTAACGGAATCCGCCGCCTCTCACATCACCAATCTTGGGTTGAGTGTGGCCGCCTGGACGGTGCCGCCCGCCGCAGGTCCAGCGCTGGTGTCCCTTGGGTGCAGTGCAATCTGCACGGACGATCCTGTGTCTTTGCGACACATTCTTTCGAAAACTGAGTCCAATTCGATTTAGGAAGGTTGACGAGAGGGGAATTTCCCCCACCACTTGGCCCATCGGTATCTAGCCATGAACGCAACCGTAGAGTTGCGGATTCTCAACGAGCTAAGAACCAAGGGGCTTACGCCATGAGTGTGTCAGTACGTCTGACGCAGCTGCTGCTTGCAGGTGCGTGTCTGTCTGTCCTGCCGTATGCGGCAGCGCAAACGCCGGCTGATCCGGCAACACCAGCGACCGAAACTACAACCACGACGTCGGTCCAGGAGACGGGTGAAGCCGAGGAAGAGCTTACCGTCACGGCAACGCGCCGTGCGACGAACATCCAGAAAACCTCGATCGCCATCACCGCGATTCCGGAAAAGACCATCGAGAACGCCGGCATCCGCGATACGCAGAGCCTGACGGCCGTGGTGCCCTCGCTCTCCTTCCCGCAGTCGGAATCGTCGGGCTCGGTCACCGCGCGTATCCGCGGCGTCGGCACACAGGGGTCGAACCCGGGCCTCGAATCGGCGGTCGGCATCTTCATCGACGGCGTCTATCGCAGCCGCAACTCGACCGCCTTCGGCGACCTCGGCGACATCAAGCGCGTCGAAGTGCTGCGCGGCCCGCAGGGCACGCTGTTCGGTCGCAACACCTCGGCCGGCCTCATCAGCGTCATCACCCGCGAACCCTCGCTGGACGAGACGATCGCCACCGCGACGGCGACGTATGAATCGTTCAAGGGCTTCTACCTGACCGGCGGCATCACAGCCCCGATCGTCAAGGACGAGGCGGGCTTCCGTCTGTTCGGCTCGTATCGCAAGCGCGACGGCTACATGGACATCCTGTCGGGTCCCGGGCCGTCGGTGCGCGACGGCAACAAGAAGGACGATTGGAACCTCCGCGGCCAGTTGCTGTGGAAGCCGTCCGACACCGTCTCGCTGCGCTTCATTGTCGACGGCGCGCACAAGGACGACGAGTGCTGCTACGCGGCGGTCGTGCGCCCCGGCTCGTTCGGCCGGGCCGGTGGCGGCACCGTGGCGCAGGTTATCCAGCAGATCCTCGGCTATCCCGGCACCGCGACGACCAACACCGTCGAGGACCAGGTCGGTTACGCCAACCGCGAGCATCCGCAGATCGTGGACGAGTTCGGCGGTTCGGTCGAACTCACCGCCGAACTCGGCTGGGGCTCGCTAACCTCGGTCACCGGCTATCGCGACTGGAAGCTCGCCGGCGGTTCCGACGCCGACTACACGGCGGCGGACTATCTGTGGACCGACCCCAGCGTCGGCTTCCAGCACTTCAAGACCTTCACCCAGGAGTTCCGCCTCGCCGGCAGCGATGGCGGCATCGACTGGCTGGTCGGCGCGTTCTATTCGAACGAAACGCTGGACCGCGAAACGAGCACGCTGAACGGGTCGAACACCGAAGCGTTCATCTCGCTCTATCGTCTCGGCGCCAGCCCGACGCAGACGCGCACCACGCTGGGTGCGGTGCCGCTGGTGCGGCCGGGCTCGCCGACCTATGCGGCGCTCTACGGCAACGTCAACACGCATGCGCTGGGCACCGGTCTCCACGACTATTACAGCCAGGACGCCGAAAGCATCGCGATCTTCACGCACAACACCATCACGATCACCGATGCGCTGAAGCTCACGCTGGGTCTGCGCTACACGTCCGAAACGAAGGACGTTTCGGCGACCTATCGCACCAACTCCAATGCGGGTTGCGCGTATGAGGAAGGCATTTTCGGCCTCAACCCGAACGGCACGTCGAATTTCGGCGCCGGTCCGGGTGCGGCGGTCTACTGCTTGCCCTGGACGCGGACCGCACTGGACAAGCTGACCGCCTCGGCGCCGCTGCAGCAGTCGAAGACCGAGAACGAGTTCTCGGGCGTCATCACGCTGTCCTACGAGTTTGCGCAGAACTTCAACGCCTACGCCACCTATTCGCGCGGCTACAAGGCGGGCGGGTTCAACCTCGACCGTTACTTCAGCGTCGACAACGGCACGTTTGCGGGTTCGTCGATCGTGCGCTGCCCCGATGGCAGCGACGGTTCGCCGGCGCAGCGCGACCTGCTGGGCAATATCGTCTCGCCTGCCCGGCCCTATACCTGCGCCAACCCCACCACGGTCGTGGCGCCGGACCTGTCGTTCAAGCCCGAATTCGTGGATGCCTTCGAAATCGGCGCCAAGACGAGCTTCATGGACGGCAAGCTGACGGCGAACCTGGCGATCTATCACCAGAAGTTCACCGACTATCAGCTGAACACGTTCACGGGCATCTCGTTCGTCGTGACCTCGGTGCCTGAAGTCCTCGCCGACGGCGTCGAACTGGACCTCAACTGGTTCACGGATATCGAGGGCCTCTCGTTCACCGGCGGTCTGGCCTACAACAACACCCGCTACGGCAAGAACCTGGGCGACTACAACACGCCCGGCAGCTTCGTGTACGAGAACCCGAACCTCGTCTTCCTGCCCGGTGAGAACCTGACCAGCGCCCCGACCTGGACGCTGACCGGCGGCTTCACCTACGAGTTCCCGGTGTTCGGCGGGGCGTGGAACGGCCTCATCCACATGGATGCGCGCCACGTCAACGACCAGCGCACGGGCTCGAACCTAGATCCGGCGAAGACGCAGGAGGCCTACACGGTCGCCAATCTGCGCCTTGGCCTCTCGACCGAGGACGACATGTTCACGATCGAACTGTGGGCGCAGAACGTGTTCGACGAGCGCTACTACCAGATCTCGTTCGACGCGCCGCTCGCCGGCGATGCGCCGACCGCGTTCAACCGCACGCCGGCGACGTTCAGCCAGATCGGCGGCTTCCTCGCCGAACCGCGCACGCTGGGCGTCACGCTGAAGACGCGCTTCTAAGGTTCGTCACAGATTGGACGGCGATGGCCCGGGGAAACCCGGGCCGTTTGCATTTGGGGTTTGACGAGGACGCCGCGCGCGGATTCCATCGCGCCGCGGAGATTCGCGAGATGCGCTACGTTCTTCTTGGCCTGCTGTTGCTGGTGCTCGCCTTTGCGGGCTGGCTGGCGTTTGCCCCGACCCCCATCGATCCCATCGCCTGGACACCTGCCGCCAATCCGGGGCTCACCGGCCCGTTCCTGCCGAACGAGAAGCTGAAAGGCGCGACGCTGGCGCGTGTGACGCCCGGTAAGGGGCCCGAGGACATCGCGCAGGGGCCGGACGGGCTCATCTATACGGGCCTCGAAGACGGCAGCATCGTGCGGCTGAAGGCCGACGGCTCGACGCCGCCGGAAAAGATCGCCTCGACCGGCGGGCGGCCGTTCGGTCTGAAATTCGCCGATGACGGGTCGCTGATCGTCGCCGACGGACGGCGCGGACTGCTGTCGATCGGGGTCGACGGGACGGTGCGCGTGCTCGCGGTCAAGGCGGGCGGCGTGCCCATCGCCTTCGCCGACGATCTCGATATCGCCGCCGACGGGACGATCTATTTCTCCGACGCCTCGCGCCGCGGGCCCGACAATTTCGGACTGGATGCGTGGGAGGGGAAGGGCACCGGACGGCTGCTCGCCTATGATCCCGCGAGCGGCGAGACCAAGGTGCTGCTCGACGATCTGCGCTTCGCCAACGGCGTGGCGCTGGCGCCGGACGAAAGCTTCGTGCTGGTCAACGAGACCTTCGCCTATCGCGTGACGCGCTATTGGCTGAGCGGGCCGAAGGCGGGGACGCATGACATCTTCCTCGATGCGCTGCCGGCCTTTCCCGACAATATCAGCTCGGACGGGACGGGGGTGTTCTGGATCGCCATGGTCTCGCCGCGCAACGATACGCTGGACGGGCTCGCCGAGCGGCCGCTGTTGCGCAAGATGGTGTTCAATTTCTTCGGCCTGTTCGGCATGCCCGAAACCTCCGGCGCCTATGGCTGGGTGATCGCGGCGGACGCGAAGGGGCAGGTGATCGCGAACCTGCAGGACCCCTCGGGCCGCCTGCACGACATCACCAGCGTGAAGCGCTTCGGCGACACGCTGGTGCTGGGCAGCCTAGCGATGGACGCGATCGCGACGCTGCCGGCGCCGTAAGTTCACAGTCTCGACGGGAGGGCGGTGCGTCGCCGAGCGCTTGCCTTGACATATATTCTATGGAATATATAACTGCATTCCGAAGAATGTTGTTGAGGCCGCCATGTCGCTCTCCCGCCGCGCCTTTGTCCGCATCATCGGCGGCACTGCCGTGTTCGCCGCCGTTGGGGTGGGCCTCACCCGCTGCGACCGGATGCCTGCCGAGGCTGTCGCGGCGTGGAACGGGCCGCCAGCGGGCGAGACCGAGCCGCGGCGGCGGGCGCTGAGCTACGCGCTATTGGCGCCCAATCCGCACAACACGCAGGCCTGGATCGCCGATCTTCGCGAGGCGGGCGTTGTGACGCTCTCTATCGACAAGACACGGCTGCTGGCGGCGACCGATCCGTGGTTCAGGCAGATCGTGGTCGGCTGCGGCGCGTTCCTGGAAGTGCTGCGCATCGCGGCGGCGGAGGCGGGGTATCGCACCGAGATGACGCTGTTTCCGGAGGGGCCGTGGCCGGCGAAGGAGATCGGCGCGACGCCGCTGGCGCGGATTGCGTTTGTCGCGGACGCAGGCGTCGCGAAGGATCCGTTGTTTGTGCAGGTGCTGAAGCGGCGGTCGGTGAAAATCGCCTATGAGGACGGGCGGCCGATCGAGGACGCGCATCGCGCGGCGCTGGCGGGAGCAATCGAGTTACCGTTGCAGGTCGCGACGGCGGCGGACGAGGTCGCGACGCTGCGGGCAATCGCCAAGGAGGCGTGGCTCGCTGAAGTCGCGACGCCGCGCGCCAACAAGGAATCGGCGGACTATTTCCGCATCGGCGCCGACGAGATCGCGTCCCATCGCGATGGGCTCAGCTTCCATGGCCCGTTCTTCTGGTGGGCGAAGCGCTTTGGGCTTTTCACTGCGGAGAAGACGCTGGAGCCGGGCAGCTTCGCCTATCAGGGCGCGATCGATACCGGCGTCGCGTGGGCGGAGCAGGTGTGGTCGTTCGGCTGGCTGACGACGCCGGGGGGAACGCGCGCCGACGAGATCGCCGCGGGGCGCGACTATGTGCGGCTGAACCTGAAGGCGACAGAGCTGGGCGTCGCCATGGCGCCGCTGAGCCAGGTGCTGCAGGAGTATCCGGAAATGGCGGGGCCGCAGAAACGGTTCCTGGATTTCATCAAGACGCCGCCGGGCAGCATCGTGCAGATGTTCTTCCGCCTCGGTTATGCCGACGACGTGCCGCCGACGCCGCGCCGGGCGCTTGACGATCTCATCCGCGCCTGAGACGAGCCGAGATGGCCCAATCGCCCAAGCCCGACGCGTTTCGCATCCTCACCTGGATCGGCATTATCGAGCAGCTGACGCGCAGCGCCGCGGACCGCAGCCTGAAGGCGGTGAATCTCACCTATCCCGAGTTCTCGCTGCTGATCCATTTCAGCCACGGCCATCCACCCGAGAAGACGGTGACCGGCATCGCCGCGGACATGCAGATGCTGCAGCCCGCGGTGACGAAGATCGTACAGAAGCTGGTGACCAAGGGCCTGCTGAAGGCGAGCGCCAGCGCGACGGACGGCCGCTCGAAAGTGCTGACGCTGACCGCGAAGGGCGGGCAGGCGCTGCAGCGCGCGCTGGGCGTGATCGCGCCGGCGCTAGGGCCGGCCTTCGACGGGTGGAGCGAGGGGGACTATGCGCGGCTGTTCGGGGATCTCGACCGGCTGAAGGTGAAGCTGGACGGGATGCGGTAGAGGCATGAAAAAGCCGTGGATGGTCCGCCTGCGCGGACCATGACACGGCTCTTCAGTCGGCGATGCTTACGCGTAGACGATGCTGATCGTCTCGGCGATGCAGGCGGGGCGGTCTTTGCCTTCGATTTCGATGGTGACTTCGTTGGTGAGCTGCTTGCCGCCGCCCTTGGCGTCGACGGCGAGGAGCTTCTGGCGGGCGCGGACGCGGCTGCCGACCGGGACCATGTTGGTGAAGCGGACCTTGTTCGAACCGTAATTGATGCCGCGGCTGACGCCTTCGAGCGCCATGATCTGCGCGCCGAGATAGGGGATCAGCGAGAGCGTCAGATAGCCGTGCGCGATCGTGCCGCCGAGGAACTGCTTGGCGCGTTCGACGTCGACGTGAATCCACTGATGGTCGCCGGTCGCGTCGGCGAACTTGTTGACGCGGTCCTGGTCGACGAGGACCCAGTCGCTGACGCCGATCTCCTGGCCGACAAGGCTTTCGACGTCGTTGTAGTGCACGGTCTTGGGCATACGGAGGTCCTTCCTAAAGCGGGTCGCCGGTTTCACCGGTCAGTTTCGTAACGGCCGAGAATAGCGCTTCGACATAGGGGTCATCTACGCCCATCCGCTGCAATTCGCCGCGGCAGCGATAGAGATAGTCGCGATTGTTGCCCGCCTGCCCCTCGGCCGTGGCGATGCGCCGCGCCTGCTCGGCGAGCGGCACCTCGCCGGCATAGCGCTGGTGGGTCTTGTCGATGACGAAGGTGACGGCGGCGACGGGGCCGTCGTCGGTCTCACAGTCGACCCAGACCGGGATGTAGGCGCCCGAGAGCATCTCGCGCATCCAGAGGATCTCGGTCTCGCTCTCGACATGGTCGCTGTCGATGCGGTGGACGATTCCGGTCAGGCCCTCGCCGGGTTCGATCGCCAGCATCAGGCCCGGCTTGTCGGGCATGGCGCGGCCGAGGATGAGGGTGAGGCAGAAATTGCGCGCGTAGCCGGTGATCCGCGCAGTGCGGCTTTCCGTGACCTTGAGCGCCGGATTCCACATCAGCGAGCCGTAGCCGAAGATCCACAGATCGGTGCCGGCCGGGTGGCGGGCGAGGGTGGCGCGGCGCGAGGCCTCGCGATCCTCGTTGGAGATGAACTTCCAGAGGCCGGACTTGTGGACCTGCTCGGTAAGATAGGCGACGCGCTCGGCGGTGAACTCCTCGCGCTTCAGCAGGCCGTCCTCGCCGCGCTGAAAAGGCAGGCGCGAACGGTCGATGTCGGGCGGAAGGGACGGCTTCTCGTCACTCATGAACCCTAGTCTTGCGGCGCGAGGGCGGCGTCCGCAAGCCGTTGACGAAGCGTCAGGCCAGCAATTCGCGGACGCGGGGGACGACTTTCGTGCCGTAGAGCTCGAGGCAGCGCAGGAGCTTGTCGTGGGGCAGGGTGCCGGCGCTGTATTTGAGGGTGAACCGCTGGACGCCCAGCAGCTTCACGGTCGCCGCGATCTTCTGCGCCACGGTTTCGGGACTGCCCAGATAGAGCGAGCCGGCCTTCGCCTCCTGCTCGAACTCGCCCTTCTGCATCGGCGGCCAGCCGCGTTCGGCGCCGATGCGGTCGCGCATCGCCTTGTAGTGGTCATAGACCTCGGCCTTGGCGACCTCGTCGGTGTCGGCGATGTAGCCGGGCGAGTGGACGCCGATCGGCTGCGGCCGGCGGCCGAGCTGGGCATAGGCCCTGTGGTGCAGCTCGACGAAGGGTTTGAAGCGCGCGGGGTCGCCGCCGATGATGGCGAGCATCAAGGGCAGGTCGTAATTGGCGGCGCGGATGACCGATTGCGGACTGCCGCCGACGCCGACCCAAGTGTTGAGCGTGCCGCTCGCGGGGCGGGGGAAGACACGCTGGTTGACGACGGGCGGGCGGATCGTGCCCCGCCAGTTGACGGTCTCGTTGCGCAGCAGGGCGGCGAAGAGCGCGAGCTTTTCCTCGAACAGGACTTCGTACTGGCCGAGGTCGTAGCCGAAGAGCGGAAACGACTCGGTGAAGGAGCCGCGGCCGAGCACGACTTCGGCGCGGCCGTTGGAGGCGGCGTCGAGCGTGGAGAAGCGCTGATAGACGCGGATCGGATCGTCGGAGCTGAGCACGGTGACGGCCGAGCCGAGCTTGATCGTCCTGGTGAGGCCGGCGAGGGTCGCCAGCACCATTTCGGGCGAGGAGACCGCGAAGTCGGCGCGGTGGTGTTCGCCGACGCCGAACGCATCGAGCCCGGCCTGATCGGCGAGGACGCCCTCCGCGATGACATTGCGGATGACCTGTGCGTCAGGCAGAGGCGTGCCGTCGGGCGCGGCCATGACATCGCCGAACGTGTCGGCGCCGAATTCCAGTTTCATCGACTATCTCCTTGGGCGGGAAGATGGTGGCTGGGCCCCGCCAAGGGAAGGGCGGCGCCTAGGCCGCTTCGCGCCAGTCGAACACCAGGGTTTCCTTGTGGCCGAAGCGCTGCAGGTGGTCGGCGACGACGGACTGGAATTTTCCGAGATCGGCGCCTGCGACAGGCGTGAGCACGACATGCAAACGGGCATCGTTCGCGGTCAGCTTGCAGAGGCCGAGGGGCAGCTCGATCGCCGCTTCGGTGGGCGTGAACGCGACCTTGAACTTGTGGCTCCAGTGCTTGGCGAGCTGCTGGAGATAGCGGCTGGCATGGGCGGTCGGGACGTCGGCGGCGGTCATGGTCGGCTCCTGTTCAAGACGCCGATATGGGGTGTTGCGAGCGATTCGCAAGAATGAAGCGCGCGGTAAGGCTGCGGGAATTTGACAGCTATCGTTCAGCTTCGACATGGTTCAAGGAGCGGCCGGGCGCGATTGGGACGCCCGCCGATCATAGGACGACGATAGATGCGCGGTCTGAAGAGTGTTCTGGTGAGTGCGACGGCCCTGGCGCTGGCTCAGGTGGCGGGCGCGGCCGAAGCGGCCAAGGCGGCGGAACCCGTCACGATGAATTGCGGTGCCCCGATTGCGTGGGACGCGACGGAAGACACGCTGAAGAAGCAGTACGGCGCCGAGAACATCGTCCACAAGGATGTCGGCGGTCCCGAAGGCAGCGAGCTGTTCGCGTCGGTCGTCAACGAGAAGACGCCGGAGACCTCGTTCATCGTCGTCTGGCAGGACGACGAGAAGCGCGCCAATCCGCAGACGATCATGGTCAACGCGATCTGGGACGAAGAGAGCGGCGCCTTCAAAGGCGCGCCGGTCTATGCGAGCGACGAGGGCCTGAAGGTCGGCATGTCCATCGAAGAGGTGGAGAAGCTCAACGGCAAGCCGTTCAAGCTGTCGGGCTTCGGCTGGGATTACGGCGGCTCGCCGCAGAGCTTCGAAGGCGGCAAGCTGCAGCAGGCCGAGGACACCAAATGCTGGCTGGCGATGACCTTCACGACGACCGCCGAGAAGGTGCCGGACAGCGTGCTCGGCGAAACCGACATCATGTCCAACGCCAAGGACGTGCTCGCCGCGAAGCCAGTCGTCGCGCAGTTCACGCTGAACTACATGCGCCCCGACGCCGAGCCGGCGCCGCAGTAACCAGGCCGCACACGCGGAGCGATGCGGAGGGGGCCACGGTGGTGGCCCCCTTTTCGTTTCGGCGCTTCAGTCCTTGCGGCAGGCGTCGATGGCGATCTGGATCGTTGTTTCCTGCCCATTGTTGTAGAGCGCGTCCTGGAAGCACATGACCGTCGCGGCGGCGTCGGTGGTGCCGTTGCAGAGGGCGTTGAGGGCAGGTTCGGACCAGTGGCGCTCGGGCGGGTCGATCTGCCACGGCACCTGGTCCTGCAGCAGTTCTTTGCAGCGCTGCACCTCGGCTTCCGAGCCGGAATTGGGTGAGGTGCTTTCGGGACCAGAGGCGGGCTCTCCCGGCACGGGCGCGGGGTCTTCGGGCAAGGGCGAGGCCTCGATCGGTGCGCGGTCGTTTGCGGCGCAGGCGGGGATGGCGGTGCTCCAGTCCTCACCCGCGGCGATGCGATTGGTGAAGCAGGCGATCCGCGCATCGGCGTCGGTCGCGCCAGCACAGAGTGCGGCGATGTTGTCGGGGTTCCACGAGGTTTCGCCGCTTTGACTCCAGGCGATCTGGCCATCGACCATGGACATGCAGCGTTGTTCCTCCGCGCCGCCCGAGGCGGCCGGCGCGGGGCCCGGCCCGGCGGCGGGTTCGCCGGGGGGCATGCCGGGTTCGGGCGTGCCGCGGTTCGGCGCGGGCTCGGCGGACGCCGTCGTGCCGGACGTGCCCCCGACCAGAGCAGACAGTTCTTCGAGCGCGGCGTCGGCGCCGGCCGCACATTTTTCTGCCCACAGGTCGGCCGGTTGTTCCCACCACGTTGCGAAGACGAGGCAGGCCATGTCTTTCCTGGCGTTCTGCGTATTGCGGCAGACGGTTTCCGTGGCGCTGGCCGGGAGCTGAATGGCACGCCCCATGCGCACGCAGAAATGCGGCTCGCTTTCGCCTGCGCCGGGCCGGTCGTAGGGCTCGTCGATGCTGCCGGCGGTGAGGCTGATCGAGCGATGATCGCCGTCGAGCCACTGGCCGATGGCGAACTGTTCGGGCTTGTTATACGCGCAATTGGCGCCCGGAGCGCCGCCGCAGAGAGAGGGCGCGGAGACCTCAAGCGAGTCGAGCTGCCAGGCGGAGCCGGCATAGTTGTCGGCGGTGGTGACGGTCACGCCGGTCAGGTGCGCGATCGCGGGCTGGTCGGGGATAACCGCGCTGTCACTGCTGCCGTTCTCGAAGGCGTTGCCGGAGATGTACGGATTGACGGTCTGCTCGAAGCTGACGGACTGCCCATCGGAGTCGATGCCCGCCACGCGCACCGTGATGTCGCTGTCGGTGCCGGCGCCTGAACCGGTGCCGGTCTTGAGGGTCAGCGTATAGGCGGTGGGCTGGTTGGTGCCTTCGCTGAGCGAGCGGGGCACGCTCGACTCGAGCCAGGCGGTGACGAAGGCGGTGAGCGGCAACGGGATCATGGTCCACTTGTCGCCGATCTGCTGCGACCCGTGGATGCGCACCGACTGCACGAACCAGCCGGAGGCGGCCGTGCCGCTGGCCGTCATCAGCAGCGTGCCGCCGGTCGGGACCATGCCGACGGCCGGCGCGAAGATCAGGAAGGTCTCGGTCGACCCGGCTTCGAAGCTGTTCGAGGGGTTGGAGGTGTCGGGCATCACCAGCGCGGTGGCGTCGCAGCCCGGAGTCGTGGACGCGCCGTCCGGGTTCTGCCAGTCGGTGTTGCCGAGATCGATGGCGCCGGTCGTGCCGTGCTCGCCGTTGATCGTGAGATAGACGTTGCCGTCCGTGCCGCCATTGGCGAGGTCGCCGGTGCGGATGATGACGCGAAAGATTTCGCACCCTTCGATCGCCACGGACGGATTATCCTGCCCCTTGGCCTCGTACTGCGAGGTCTTCCCGTCGAACAATATGGCGAACGACCCGGCATGGGCCGTGGAGAGGGCGGCCGCGGCGGACAGGACGAAGGCGGCGATGGAGCGATGGCGCGGCATGAAGTCCCCCGGGCCGCGTCAGGGCCGCGGCTACGGAAGACAGCGTGTCATGGCGGCAGCACGCGCAAAAGTTGTGCGTGCCGCGCCTTGGTGTCGCAGCGCTCAGACGATCTTGCTGTCCTTCTTGCCCCAATAGGCGTCGCGGATAAGGCGCTTGTAGAGTTTGCCGGTGGGGTGGCGGGGGAGTTCGGCCATGAAGTCGATCGAGCGCGGGCACTTGATCGCGGAGAGATGCTGGCGGGCATAGGCCATCAGCTCGGCGGCGAAGTCATCGTTCGCGTCGGCCCAGTCGATGGGCTGCACAACGGCCTTCACCTCTTCGCCGAAATCCTCGTTGGGGATGCCGACCACGGCGACATCCTGGACCTTGGCGTGGCCGATCAGGACGTTCTCGGTCTCCTGCGGGTAGATATTCACCCCGCCCGAGATGATCATGAACGCCTTGCGGTCGGTGAGGTAGAGGAAGCCGTCGGCGTCGAGCTTGCCGACATCGCCGAGCGTCGACCAGCCCTTGGCGTTCTTGCTCTCGGCCGTCTTCTCGGGCGCGTTGTGGTACTGGAATTCCGGGCCGCCCTCGAAATAGATGACGCCTTCCTCGCCGACCGCGACTTCATTGCCGTCTTCGCCGACGATGTGGGGAATGCCGAGCACGGCGCGGCCGACCGTGCCGGGATGGGCGAGCCAGTCGGCGCTGTTGGTGTAGACGAAGCCGTTGCCCTCGGTGCCCGCGTAATATTCGTGGATGATCGGACCCCACCAGTCGATCATCTTGTGCTTCACGTCGACCGGGCAGGGCGCGGCGGCGTGGATCGCGACCTTGAGCGAGGAGAGGTCGTACTTGGTGCGGGCCTCGGCCGGCATCTTCAGCATACGGACGAACATGGTCGGCACGAGCTGGGAGTGCGTGACTTTGTATTTCTCGATGAGCGCCAGATACTGCTCGGGATCGAAATGCTCCATCACGACAACCGAGCCGCCGAAGCGGCCGACCGACATGCAGTAACGGAGCGGCGCGGCGTGATAGAGCGGCGCGGGCGAGAGATAGATCATGTCCTCGCTGAAGCCGAAGAGGCCGCGCGTCACGGTCATCAGCGTGCCGGGATCGGTGATCTCAAGCCCCGACAGCGCCGATTTGACGCCCTTGGGCCGGCCCGTCGTGCCGGAAGAGTAGAGCAGGTCGGCGCCGGACATCTGATCGGCGATGGGCGTCGTGGGCTGGGCGTCGAGCGCGGCCTCGATGCTCTCGAAGGGCGCGGTCGCACCGTTCGCCATATAGAGCTTCACGCCGGGAATGAGCGGGGCGACCTCGGCGGCGGTCTTCGCGAGATAGGCCGAGGTGATGAGCGCCCGCGCGCCTGAGTCCTTGACGATGTACTCGACCTCGCCGGCCGTCAGGCGGGAGGAGATGCAGGTGAAATAGAGGCCCGACCGCTGCGCCGCCCAGCAGAGCGGAAGATAGTGGACGTTGTTCTCCATGAAGACGGCGATGGCGTCGCCGGTCTTCAGGCCGAGCGCGCGAAACAGCTGCGCCCCCTGGTTCGAGCGGGCGTTGAGTTCCGCGTAGGTCATCTGCTCGCCCGAGCCCGCCATGACGAAGGCGATCTTGTCGGGCGTGGACTGCGCGAAAATGCTGGGGTGGGACATGGCGCTTCCTGGTTTTTCTGGATGCGCCATCGATAGTGCAGGGGCCGCCGCCGGTCAAAGCCGGCGGGCTAGTCGCCGATCAGGGTCGTGAAATGGCCGAGAACGATCGAGCCCCCGTGGGAGGTGAGATCGAGCATGCGGGCGGCTGGCAGGCCGGCGATGAAGACCGTCATCGAGGTTTTCAGGATGGGATCGGGCGGGCCGACACAGGTACACAAATCGGTCATCCGCGCCGCCGGCAGCATCCCGACCAGGACCGGAATCCCGCCGGGCGGCAGGATCGGCCCGCCGACATGGGGGACGAGCAACGTCACCATCGGACAGACATGCATGTCAGTGACACGGGCGGCGGGCATTCCCATAGGGCAACGATAGGCGGCGGGACGCTGTCATGCAACGGGCTGGTTGACGCACGGGTGACGGGTGGCGGGGCGGGTTCCATCCGGTATGGTGACCCGGCAAAAGCACCAGGAGGAGACCATGGCCTATACCGAGATCACCTATGACGTCGCCGACAAGATCGCGACGATCACCCTGCACCGTCCCGAGAAGATGAACGCCTTCACCGGCGTCATGATGACCGAGATGATCGATGCCTTCGACAAGGCGAACAAGGATGACGGCGTCGGCGCCATCATCGTGACGGGGGCGGGCAAGGCGTTCTGCGCCGGCGCGGATCTGAGCCAGGGCGCCAAGACGTTCGACTACGACAACCGCACCGACCGCCAGGAAAAGGCCGGCGCGGTGAACGCGGACGGCTCGATCGACTGGTCGAACGAGGCGGTGCGCGATGGCGGTGGGCGCCTGACGCTGAAGATCTATGAGAGCCTGAAACCGGTCATCGGCGCGATCAACGGCGCGGCGGTCGGCATCGGCGTGACCATGCAGCTGCCGATGGACATCCGCATCGCGTCGGAGACCGCGCGCTTCGGTTTCGTCTTCGCGCGCCGCGGCATCGTGCCGGAAGCGTGCTCGAGTTATTTCCTGCCGCGCATCGTCGGGATTTCGACGGCGACCGAGTGGTGCTTCACCGGCCGCATTTTCAGCGCGCAGGAGGCGAAGGAGCGCGGTCTCGTCAGCTATGTCGTGCCGCCCGAGGAACTGCTGAACAAGGCGCGCGAGCTGGCGCGCGAGATCGTCGACAATACCGCGCCGGTCTCGGTCGCGCTGACGCGCCAGATGCTGTGGCGGACGCTGGGCGCCGATCATCCGATGGAAGGCCACAAGCTCGACAGCCGCGGCGTCTTCGCGCGCGGCCGCCAAGCGGACGCCAAGGAAGGCGTCATGTCGTTCCTGGAAAAGCGCCAGCCGGTCTATCCCAACAAGGTCTCGACCGACATGCCCGCGTACTTCCCGTGGTGGGACGAGCGGACCTATAGCTAAAGGCCTGGATTGAGCGAGGCGGTACTTGTAGCGGGCGGGGGCATTGGCGGCGCGGCAGCGGCGCTGGCCCTCGCGCGTGCGGGGTTTGCCGTAAAGCTGTTCGAGGCGCGCCCCGACCCCGCCGAGGCGGGGGCGGGGCTGCAGCTCGGCGCCAACGCCGTGAAGGCCCTGCGCATGTTGGGGCTGGAAGATGCCGTCGCGGCGGCGGCGAGCCGGCCGACCGCTATTGAATTACGCCTGCCGGGATCCGGCCGGGTCGTCAGCCGGGTGGCGTTGGGCGCGGCGCATGAGGCGCGCTACGGCGCGCCGTATTTTCACCTGCACCGGGCCGACCTGCATCGCATCCTGTTCGAGGCGGCGCGGGCGCATCCCAATGTCGAGATGACGCTCGGCTGCGGCGTGGTGCGCTCGGCGCACGGCAAGAGCGGGGCGGAGGTCACGCTGGCCGACGGGCGTGAGGTTTCGGGACTCGCACTGATCGGCGCGGACGGCGTGCGCTCCGTCCTGCGGGCGGGCGTCGCGGGCCGGGACGAGCCGCGCTTCGCGGGCATGCTGGCCTGGCGCGCGGTCGTGCCGGCGACGGAGGCGAACATGGCGACGCCGCCGATCGCGACAGTGTGGATGGGGCGGGGGCGCCATCTGGTGCATTACCCGCTGACCGCCCGGCGCGAGATCAACCTGATCGGGGTGGTCGAGCAGGCGGACTGGAAAGAGGAGTCGTGGGTGTCGCCCGGCGATCCCGCAGCGATGCGGGCCGATTTCGCCGGATGGAGCGCGGAGACGGATGCGCTGCTCGGCCGCGTTGAAACCGCATGGCGCTGGGCCCTGCATGAACACAAGCCGCTCAGCGTCTGGAGCGCTGGACGCGTCGCCCTGCTGGGCGATGCCTGCCACGCCATGCCGCCTTTCCTGGCGCAGGGGGCGGGCATGGCGCTGGAGGACGCGGTCGTGCTGGCCAACCGTCTCGCGGGACGGCGGGACGACATCGCCCGGGCGCTGCGCGACTATGGCGAGGCGCGCCGCGACCGGACCGCGCGGGTCCAGAAGGCCTCCTGGGCGAATGCCTGGCGCTTCCATCTGCGGCATCCCGTGCTGCGGACGCTGGTCTATGGCGCGCTGGGGGCGGCGAGCGCGGTTGCGCCGGGGGCGCCCGGACGCATGTATGACTGGCTCTACAGCTACGACCCCGCTATGGCCTGAGCCCCAATGAGCGATGTCGCCGCCACCGCCAGCCATGTTGAAGCGATCGCCTATGGCGCATCGGGCGTCGCGCTGCTGCTTGGTTGCGCCAGCCTGTTGATGCCGGCAGCGCGCAAGCTGGCGCTCCCCTACACCGTGCTGGTCGCCGCCTTCGGCGCCGCCGTGGGCGTGCTGCTCGCTTTGGCGCCGGACTGGGGCGGCACGGTCGGTCGCGCAGCGTCGCTGTTCTCGGAGGGCGAACTGCCCAGCGAGGCGATGCTCTATCTCTTCCTGCCGCCGCTGCTGTTCGCGGCCGGCCTGCATGTCGATATCCGCCGCCTGCTGGACGACATCTGGCCGATCCTGGTGATGGCGATCTTCGCGGTGGTGCTGTGCTGCGCCGTCGTCGGCGTCGCGCTGTTCCCCTTCATGGCGCCGGATGGCGTTTCGATCCTGGATGCGGAATGGCAGGAGCTGCTGCTGCTGGCGCTGCTGATCGGCGCGGTGGTCGCGCCGACGGATACGGCGGCGGTGCTTTCCATCTTCAAGGATATCGGCGCGCCGCGGCGGCTCTCGACGATCGTCGAGGGCGAAAGCCTCTTCAACGACGCGGCGGCGATTGCGCTGGTCGCGGTGCTGATCGCAGCGCTGGGCGGCGACACCAGCGGCGGCATTCCCGGCGCGATCGCCGTCTTCGCCAAGCAGCTCGTGGGCGGATTGGTGTTCGGTTATTTCGCGGGCCGCGCGGCCGCCTGGGTCGCGCAGCTCGCGCGGGGCTTCGTCGTCGCGGAGACGACGCTGACGCTGACGCTGGCCTATGTCGTCTTTGCTGTGGCGCAGTTGGCGCTCGGCGTTTCAGGCATTGTCGCCGTCGTCGCCGCGGCCATCGCCTTCGGCAGCCGGGCGCGCACGCGGCTGACGCCCGGAAGCTGGGACGCGCTGCTGGCGCTGTGGAAGCAGCTCGATTTCTGGGCGACGACGTTGATCTTCGTGTTCGCGGCGATGGAAGCGCCGGAGGTCTTCGCGACCTTCCACTGGACCGATCTCGCGGCGATCGGCGCGGTCTATGGCGCCGCGATCCTCGCCCGCGCGATCGTCACCTTCGGCGTCATGCCGCTGCTGGTGTTTTTCCATCTGTCGGAACCCTTCAGCCGGTCCTATCGCCTGGTGCTGACCTGGGGCGGCATACGCGGGGCGCTGACCGTCGTGCTGGCCCTCTTCGCGGTGGAAAGCGGCGCGGTGATCGCGACGGGCGAAGAAAACGCACGCCTGCTCGTCGTCATCGCCTTTGGCTATGTGCTGCTGACGCTCTTCATCAACGCGCCGACGCTGAGACTGCTGATCCGCGTGATCGGCATGAATGCGCTCGATACGCGCGACCGGCTGGTGCGCGACCGCGTCATGGCAGTGTCGCGCGCGCGGGTCGAGCGGGCGACCTACGAGGCCGCCAAGGGCTTTCGCCTAGAGCGGGAAGAGCCGGTGGCGTTCGTGCCGGGCGAGGGCAGCCTGTCGCATGACGAGCGCGTGCAGGTCGGGCTGTTGACCTCGGTCAATCGCGAGATTGAGCTTATCATGAGTGGGCTGGAGCGCGGCATCGTCGAGCGGCGGATCGCCGAGCTGCTGCTCTCGCATGCCGGCCGGCTGTTCGACCTGACGCGGGCGAAGGGCGCCGACGGCTATCGCGAGGCGGCGGGACGCAATCATAGGATCACGCGGCGCTTCCGCGTGGCGCTTTGGCTCCATCGCCGGCTCGGCTGGGCGACGCCGCTCGCCGAGGAGATCGCCACCCGCTACGAGCTGATGCTGGTGAAAGGACGGCTGATCCAGCAATTGCGCACCTTCGCCGGCGAGCAGATGTCGCAGCTGATCGGCGCGGATGCATGCGACGACGTGGAACGCCTGCTGGAGGATCGCGAGCGGGCAATCCAGGCGTCGCTCGACGCGATGGAGAAGCAGTACGGCAACTACGCCACGCAGGTGCGCGCCTTGCTGGTCGAGCGGCTGGCGCTGGCGCTGGAAGAGAGCGAGTACCGCGTGCAGCGTCAGCAGGGGCTGATCTCGGAGGAAATCTACGAGGATCTGGAGTCAGATCGTCTCAGCCGGTTGAAGGCGTTGTCGCAGCGGCCCTCGCTCGATCTCGGCCTGGAAATCGCGGTCATGGTCGGCCGCGTGCCGTTGTTCGAAAGCATCTCGGCGGCCGATCTGGGCGCCATCACCAAGCTGCTGCGGCCGGAGCTTGCGGTGCCGCGCGAGAAGGTGATCACGGCCGGGAGCCTCGGCCGCGAAATGTATTTCATCGTCTCCGGCGGGGTCGACGTGATGATCCCCGGCGGCGAGCCCGTACGGCTGAAAGGCGGCGACTTCTTCGGCGAGGTCGCCTTGTTGTTCTCGCAGCGGCGCAACGCGGACGTGATCGCGGTGACCTATTGCGAGCTGCTGGTGCTGCGCAAAGGCGATCTCGACACGCTGATGGCCGGATCGCCCGAGCTCAAGTCGCGCATCCAGGCCTATGCTGAGCAGCGCGGCGGCGTCCGGGCGGCGGCGGAATAGCGCCCGTCCACCTGGAAGGCATACACGCAGAAAGATCATCAGGGCGCGACACGTTCTCGTGCGTCGTTTCCTCAGCCGTCAAACCTGCCAAGGTTGCTGCATATGGGGCACTCATCGCAGCGAAGGATTCATGGCGTCACTCGGTCTTCTGGAAGGTACTTGTTTCAACACGCGCGATCCCATCTCCTGCGAGATCGTGCGCTCTGGCGCGCATGACGGCCACGCGCCGGTCGGCGCGACGCCCCAGCGGCCCGCGGCCACCGGCCGCGTCATGACCCAGATGGAAAGCTGGTTCTCGCCGAATTCGGGTTACGACAGCCGCGGCCTGCCCTTGCTGGGACAGATCTTCTTCGGGCTGGACGATCGCGCGATCGATTCATCGACCGATCGCAAGGTTCTGGACGACATGGCGAAATATCTCGCCGACTTCCGGCTCAATAGGCTGCCCGGCGTGGAGCTGTGGTTCTGCGGCTATGCCGATCCGTCGGGCGCCGCGCAGTACAACACCACCCTTTCACAGAAGCGCGCCAAGGGCGTCGCGGCCTATGTGGACGGCGCCCTGAGACGGTTGCCGAATCGTACCCGCGCGGGTCTCTTCTATCGCGCCACGACCTACGGCTTCGGCGAGGTCGACTCGACGGGCGACAAGTATGCCGACCGCCGCGTCGATATCCTGGACGCGACGAACGGGGGCAAGGACCCCTCGCACTCGCAGACCTTCGAGCCCTTCATCGTCAAGTCAGCGCCCGGCGAAGCGTGGGCGTCGGGCACACTGCAGTTCAGGACGCATGCCTCGATCTCGCTGGAACTCGGCGTCGGATTCGCGGTGGTCTATACCGAGGTCAGAAATCCGAAGACGGGGTATTCGGTCTTCTACCAGTTCACGGGTTTTGAGGTCGGGCCGGGATTGCCGGTCGGTTTTTCCAGCGAGGACGAGTATGACGACTACACATTCCCGCCGGGGCTGATCAACGTCGACGATTTCGAGGGACCCGGCACCATAACGAGCGCGGGCTTCGGCTATGGCGTTTCGCTCATGACGTTCAACGGCGTCGACACGCGGTTTCTCAAACTCATCGGCCAGGCGAACCAGTCGGGCTTCAACTACATCAACACCGGCCTTGGGTTCGATTTCGGCATTTCGTTCGCAACGGGTGCATGGATGAAGATCCCGGGCGTCAGAACCGCCGAGCAGCTCTGGGAGTGGATCGGCGATCGCGAAGAGAAGCCGGGCCGTCCCAAGCCGAAGAAGCGCTAGGCGAGCTGGTCGAGCACGCCGAGCTTCACGGGCATTTCGGCCAGCAGGCGATCCAGTTGCGCGCGGGCTTGCGGGTTTGAGCGCTGGACGCGTTCGGCAAGGATGAGCTCGTTCTTCTGGGTGTGCTCGAAGCCGGTGAACTCCGTAAGGCGCACCTTGTAGCCGTGCGCTTCCAGCAGCAGCGCGCGGATCGTGTTGGTGAGGTGCGCCCCGAAGGCGCGGCGCTGGATCGGATGGCGCCAGAGCTGCTCCATTGGGCCGTGGACGTTTTCCAGAAGACGCGCGGCTTCCGCCTGGCAGCAGGGCACGAGCGCGATGGCAGCGGCGTCGTGCTTCAGGGCGAAGCGGATGGCGTCGTCGGTGGCGGTGTCGCAGGCGTGGAGCGCGGTCACGAGCGAGATGCGGCGATCGCCGACGGCAGCGTCGGCTTCGGGCGAGAGGATCGGCGCGGCGGCGAAGCGGGCGCGGTCGAAGCCTGACGCGCCGGCGATCTCACCCGCGGTCTTCGCGAGATCGGCGCGGAGTTCGACGGCGGCCAGCGTGCCGCGCTTCGCGGGACCGATGACGAGATCGTAGAGGATGAGGCCGAGATAGGATTTGCCGGCGCCGAGATCGACGATGAGCGGATCGGGCTCGGCTTCGTAGAGGCGGTCGAGCGTCGGCTTCAGAAGCTGCACGAGGTGCTGGACCTGTTTCAGCTTGCGGCGCGAATCCTGGTTGAGGCGCCCCTCGGGCGTGAGGATGTGCAGCGCTTTCAGCAGATCGCGCGACTGGCCGGACCAGAGGTCGGCGACGTCGTCTTCGGCGGGAGCGGTCTTGGCCGGGCGGCGGCGGGACATCCCTAGCGCTCGACGTCGCGATGATCGCCGCAGGCCGAAAGGCCTGACGCGAAACCGCGGCGGAAGAGATCGGGCTGGCCCTTGGTCATGGCGGCGCGGACTTCGCGCGGCGAATGCGCCATCGAACAGCCGGCGTCGTAGCCCGCCTTGAAATTGGGATCGTTCATGACGGCGGGGTCGGTGGCGCAGGCCGCGAGGAGCAACGCGGCGGCAAATGCCATGGTGAGCTTCATGATGAGGATTCTCAGCGAAGTTGAACGAAAAGCAACCACCGTCCTTGAGTACGGTTTAAGGGGAGATAGGCAGTGTTCGCTCCACATGCCGCCGAAAAGCGGGGCCGGCATGGTTTGGAGGCGCGATGTTATCGTTTCATGCCACACCGTCGATGCGGGTGATGGTGTTCGCATCCCAGAAGGGCGGGTCGGGCAAGACCACCCTGGCGGGTCACGTGGCCGTCGAGGCCGAGCGCAGCGGCAACGGCCCAGTGGCGTTGATCGACGCCGATCCGCAGGGGTCGCTGGCGAAATGGTGGAATGCGCGCGAGGCGCGCACGCCGGTGTTCATCCAGTCGCAGTTCTCCTCGCTGTACCAGGATATCGAATCCGCGCGCGAGCAGGGGTTCCGTCTGGTCGTGATCGACACGCCCCCGGCCGTGACCCGCGCGATCAGCGAGGTCGTCGCCCATGCCGATCTCGTCGTCGTGCCGACGCGTCCGAGTCCGCATGACCTGCGCGCCGTCGGCCCCACGGTCGACATCATCGAGGGCCGCAAGAAGCAGATGATCTTCGTGCTGAATGCCGCGACGGCGCGCGCCAAGATCACCATGGAAGCGGCGATCGCGCTGTCGCAGCATGGCACCGTGGCGCCGGTGACGATCCACAATCGCCTGGATTTCGCGGCGAGCATGATCGACGGGCGCACGGTGATGGAGATCGATCCGGTCGCCAAATCGTCGGCCGAAGTCGCCGACTTGTGGCGCTATCTGTCCGAGCGCCTGCAGCGCCTGGAGCCGCCGGCGGCGATTGCCGGCTTCGATGCGTCCGGCCGTCCGCCGGCGCTGCGTCCGGTCACGACCTTTGGCCGCGCGGGGTCCGCGTTCGGCCGTCGCGCCTTCGCCTGAGCGGGGAGCGTCCATGAGCTATCGCTTCGCCGCCCTCACCTCAGGTCTCCTCGCTCGCAAGGGTTCGGCCCAGCCCGCCATGACCTCGCACGCGGGCGGTAATCCGCGCGCCTATCACGATGAGTTGCCGCCGCTGCATGTGCCGGTCGCGGCGCAGCCGATCACGCCCGCGCCGGAGCCGTTTCGTCCGGCAACGACGCTATCGAAAGCGGGCTACACATTCGACGCGACGCCGGCCGCCGCGCCGGCCACGGTTACGCCGCAGCCGGTCGCCCGCATGGTGCCGCCACCGCCGCGTGCGGTGCCGCCCGTGATGGCGCGTGCCGCCGAAGCCGCGGTCGCGGCAGGGTGCAGCACCACGGGCGCCTGCGCCGTCAGCGATCCCACGGCGGCGGACCCGGCGCGGCGCTTCCACATCTCGGTGCGCCTGCGCCAGGCCCATTTCGTACGCCTGAAGATCGCCTCGGCCCAGCTGCGCAAGCCGAGCCAGGATATCGTCGGCGACGCGCTGACCGCCTATTTCCGCACGCTCGACCCGGCCGTCTTCGGCGACTGCGCCTGCGCGCGGGAATAGAGGCTAGAACTTCGCAGACAGGCTGATCGTCAGTGGCACCGAGAGGCGATGGCCGGCATCCGGCGTCGCCGCGATGCCGAGGCCGGAGAGATCCGTGCTGCCGCCGTCGAGGCCGCCGACATAGCGCAGGCCGACGGAGCCGCCGACCTGGACATTGGGCGCGACGTCATAGAGTAAGCCGGCCTCGATGCCGCCGGTGAAGGCGGTGGTGCGGTCGGTCAGACGGGCATCGGAGACGATGATGCCGGCCGTCGGGATCGTGTAGGTCGCGTCGATCTCCTTCACGAAGGCCGCGCCGATATCGGCCCCGAGATAGGGTTTCAGCGCGCTTTCGGTGTTGAAGGTGTAGCGGCCGCCGATGGTCAGCAGCCAGGAATTGTAGTCGGAATACTTGCCGTAGATGTCCTGGGCGCCGCCGAGCGCCGGGATATCGGCGGTACCGGCGAGGAAGCTGCGCGAGGAATCCCAGACATAGCCGAGCCGGGCATAGCCGGTGAGCGCCTTCGACCAGTTATAGCCGAGCTCGAAGTTGACCAGCGGCGCGTCGCCGTAGACGTCGCGCCAGGAGGTGCGGTTGAAGGTGAGCGAGCCGCCCGTGCCCTCCAGCGCGGGGTTGAGCGTGCCGAGATTGAGCACGCTGGAGCTCATGTCCTTCTGCACGTCGCCACCCGTGGGCATGTCCGTGCCGCCCGACAGGGTTGCGTACCAGCCTTCATCCGCCGATGCGGCGCCGATCAGATAAATCGCGGCTGCTGCCACGGTAGCCATGGAAGTCATCGACATCTGCGAGTCCCTTGGTTCTGGGCTCGCCAGCGTTCCCCCGTCCCGCGAGCGAGCCGGCTGCTCCCCCGATCGTGGGAGCAAGATGCAAACGCGCCTGCCTCGCAAAGCCGTCGGAGAAACTTCGTGAACACTGCGACGGCGCGGTAATGCGCCGTCAGCTCTCTAAAAAAAGAGCAATGTGTTGACGGCGAAGAGCGGCAGCAGGATCGCTGCCGACCAGCCCATGAACGCAAAGAAGCTGGGCATCTTGATCCCGCGCTCCTCGCAGATCGTCTTGACCATGAAATTCGGGGCGTTGCCGATATAGGTCGCGGCGCCGAAGAAGACGGCGCCCGCCGAGATCGCGGCGAGCGTCGGCTGCAATTCATGCATCAGCGCCTGTGCGTCGCCGCCGGCGGTGTTGAAGAACACGAGATAGGTCGGCGCATTGTCGAGGAAGGCGGAGAGAATGCCCGTCAGCCAGAAATAGAGCGCCGGGTTATGCGAGCCGTCGGGATTGTTGACGATCGCGACGAGACCGGCGAGCGCGCCCTTGTCGCCCGCCTGGAGGATGGCGAGAACCGGGATGATGGTGATGAAGATGCCTATGAAGAGCAGGGCGACCTCCACGATCGGCCCCCAGTTGAAAGCGTTCTCGATGCGCACGGAGGACTTCGTGGTCGCGAGGCTGATCGCGGCGACAAGAACGAGGCCGGCGCAGCGGACGATGCTGTCCAGGGGAATGTCGACCTCGAACAGCGTGACGTGCTGCGCCGCGCCGATCAGGCTGGAGCCGAGAATGATGGCGATGATGCTGAGCAGCAGCAGCACGTTGTGGCCGCCGAGGATCTCGATCTGCTGGACGTCGTCATTGGCGGGGCGCTGGGCGGGCGGCTCGCGCCGGAAGATCATGCGGTCGATGAGATAGAAGGCGGCGAGCAGGACCGCGCTCGAGAAGGCGGCGGGCAGGAAGAGATGCTCGGTCGTCCAGAAGAACGAGACGCCGTTGAGGAAGCCGAGGAAGAGCGGCGGATCGCCGAGCGGCGTCAGCGAGCCGCCGATATTGGCGACCAGGAAAATGAAGAAGACGAAGACGTGGACGTTGCGCGGGCGTAGCCGGTTGGCGCGGATGAGCGGGCGGATCATCAGCATCGCGGCCCCGGTGGTGCCGAGCAGGCTCGCGATCATCGTGCCGAAGGCGAGCATGCCGGTATTTGCGGCCGGCGAGCCCATGATGTCGCCGCGCACGAGGATGCCGCCGGCGACGGCGAAGAGCGCGTAGAGCAGCACGATGAAGGGAATATATTCGAGCGCGATCGTGTGCCAGACGGCATGCGCCGCGATGCCGCCGCCATAGAGAAGCGCAAACGGCACGACGAAGGCGAGCGCCCAGAAGCCGGCGATCTTGCCGAAATGGTGGTGCCAGACTTTCTCGGCGACGAGCGGCATGACGGCGATCGAGAGCAGCATGCCGGCGAAGGGAATGGCCCAGAGCAGGCTGAGCGTGGCGCCGTCGAAGCCGTCGGCGGCGTGCGCGGGCGCGATCAGGGCCATCGCCGCCGCAAGGGTCGTCGCGCTTCGCTTCGCCATACCCGGTATGCCCCCCCGCATCGCCCGTTCGTGGATTTCTTAGCGGGCGCGGCGGGGCGGGGGAAGGGACGGACGGTCATCCGTAGGCGGATGAAATTTCCGAAATTCGATTCTGGATGGGCGGGTTGAATCGGTTTCGAAACGAATATTCGTTTAGATTCAAAGCTTTATGGCGAAATTGCGCTTGCTCGATTCCGCGATTCACCGCATGGTTAATCAGACGTGAATGTCTGGGGTCAGCGGGTTCGGGGGGATGCCGCACATGGGGGCGATGCGTATTTCGCTACGGTCGGACGAGATGCTGGATGATCAGCGCGAGGTCCTGAATTACTGGGCGAGCCTGAAACGGGACGGCGCCCTGCCGCGCCGCGCGGACTTCAAGCCGGCCGCCATCGTGCGCCGCCTGCCCACGATCAGCCTGGTCGATGTCGATCTGAGCGGCGAGGGCTTCCGCTATCGCCTGGCGGGCACGGGCCTGCGCGAGGCGTTCAGCCAGGACCTGACCGGCCGGGCGCTGGAGCAGGAGGACTGGCGCGCGATCTATCGCGACATCGCCGCCTCGGCCGCGCCGGCCAGCGGCTACATGCCCCTGCTGCGCAAGGACCGCCCGAGCCTGGTGCAGGCGTGGCTGCGCCTGCCGCTGGCGGACGACGACGGCCGGGTGACGACGATCCTGGGCTATGACCGCTTCATTCCCCTGCAGCGCAAGATGACGGCGGCGCCCGCCGACCTGCCCTCGTGGGAGGGCGCGATCGCGGCGCTGGCGGCGGATGTCTTCCAGCCGCGCCAGGCGACGATCTGACAGGAAAATAATCTAGATAGTATTGCTTTTGTTCCTAGGATGATTATCCTTCGTTCTCGTCAAGAGAGCGAGGACGTCATGGGCATTTCGGACAGCGGCGGAGCGAAACGGGCAATCCAGCGCGAGGCGGCGCGGATCCTGAGGCATATGGGCCAGGCGCGGCTGGAGCGGCGCGCGTCGGGCGATTACGCGCTGAGCCTGCGCCCCGGCGGCCGGGTGCGCCTGACGGCGGCGGCCGATACCGTCGCGGCCTTCGCGGCGCGGGGCTGGATCGCGCTGGCGGACGACCGGCGCTATGCCATCGCGGCCGAGGGCGAGGCGTGGCTGCGGCGCGCGGCGGGGCCGAGCGCGACGGCGTTCCGCAACCAGCATGGCGAGGTCGAGGCGCTGCCCGGCGGTCTGCGCATCGATCACGCGACGGCGCCGCTCGATTTCCTGAAGCGCCATATCGAGACGGACGGCACGCCGTTCCTCAGCCCCCTGCACTGCGAGGCGGCGGACCGGCTGCAGACCGATTTCGAGCGCGCCCAATTGCGGCCGCGCGTAACGCGCGATCCGTCCGTGCCGCTGGATTCGACGCCGCGTGCAGGGGCGGGCGGCGAGCACCGCACGGCGAGCGCGCTCGACGCCAAACGGCGCTGCCTTGCGGCGCTGGACGCGGCGGGGCCGGGCCTCAGCGATCTGCTGTTCGACGTGGTGTGCACGGCGCGCGGGCTGAACGAGGCCGAACGCGGCTTCGGCTGGCCGCAACGCTCCGCCAAGACGATCCTGCGCCTCGCGCTCGACCGCCTGGCGGCGCATTACGGGCTGGTCTCGGGCACGCGGCGGGCCGGACGGATCGAAGCGTGGGCGATGGCGGAGGAGGGCTAGGGCGGGCCGGACGCCGCAGGAGGCCGGCTGCGACCCGGTTATCGTATTGTTGACAGTTAAGCCCACGAAGTGTGATAGATGATGTGTTCAAAGTTTACAGTGAGGGTGATGTGAAAACGCCCAAAAGCCGCCAAAATCCGGAAATCAAAGCGTTTATTCTCAAGTCGATCGAGGATCATCCTCAGGCTGTCGGCGCCTTGGTCGCCGAGAAGTTTCAAATCTCACGCACGGCAGCGGGCCGTTACCTCAAAAGACTTGAAACGGACGGGCTCATAGAAGGCGAGGGCAAGACCTCTGCCCGCCGCTACGTGCTCAAGCCCGTGGTGCACGAGGAAGCTGTCATTCAACTGACGCCTGACATGTATGAGAGCGAGGTGTGGGAGAAGCACTTCGCAGCTCTTACAAAAGACCTGCCGAAGAATGTAGCGGACATTTGCTATTACGGCTTTACCGAGATTTTCAACAATGCGATCGACCACTCCGAAAGCGAGACGGCGCTCGTACAATACGATCAGTATGCGACAAAGATCGTCTTGAGCGTGACCGACCGAGGCGTCGGAATTTTCGCCAAGATCCAGCGGGACTTCAAACTCGCCGATCCTCGCGCGGCGCTGCTCGAGCTTTCCAAGGGCAAGCTGACGTCTGATCCCAAACGCCATTCAGGCGAAGGGATTTTTTTCACGTCACGGATGTTCAACACGTTCGGCATCCTCTCCGGCAATCTCTACTATAGCCGCTCGATGCTCGAGGATGACGACGGCTGGGGCTGGCTCATCGACTCAAAGGATCGTCCTGAATCCGCACCCGGTACGTTTGTACAGATGGAGATTAATCTCGACGCCGACTGGACGACGAAAGCGGTGTTCGACAAATTTCAGAACGAAGACATGGACTTTGCAAAGACACACGTTCCGGTTTTCCTGGCGCGGTTTGGCCAGGAACAATTGGTTTCACGGTCGCAGGCGAAACGGATTTTGGCGCGATTTGATAAATTCGAAGAGGTCATGCTCGACTTCAGGGGCGTACCTGAAATCGGACAAGCCTTCGCGGACGAAATTTTCCGCGTCTATCAGAACGCGCATCCGGAAATCAAAATCGTGACCATCGGCGTCAGCGAGGACGTTCAGAAAATGATCGACCGCTCTCGCCGGTCCAACCCGACATCGCCGGCCGACGGGCCGATCGAATAGATCCAAGCGAAGCTTCGGCGATGGCGGAGGAGGGCTAGGGCGCCCGTGGCGTGTCCAAGGCGCGCCAGAGTTCGGCCAGCCGGTTCAGTTGGGCATCGACGAAGGCCGCATCGCCCTTGGCGATCGGGCTCGTCCTGATGTGCCAAACGATCTCGCGGGCGACATCGTCCTGGCCATCGCCGGTGCGCTTCGCGACGGCAAGCACCTTGCGCGCCGCGCCCTCGGTTTGAGGGTTGCCGGCAAAGACACAATCCCGCGGGTCGAAGCCTGTCGGTAACTCGGCGCGCCACAACATGAGCTGCTCTCGCTTTGTACGCAGCGAACAGTCGGGCAGCCTGTTCAGGCGGGCAATCCCCCCAAAAGGGGAGGCAGGCATCATTTTTACGCGCCGAGCCTGTCCATGAAATTGAAGGCGGCCGGCATTCGTTTCGGGCTGCCCCACAACACCTTCGTCCCATAGGTCAGCGTCACCGTCGCGTAGAGGCCGGTCAGCCAGAACTCGATCGCATTGTCGAGCGCGACCGCTTCGTCAGGCTGAAGCAGCGCCAGCGTGGCGCCGCCGAGCCCGAGCAGCTGGATACGAAATCTCGTCACGCAGTCCCACGTACCGATCCGCGTCGTCACTAGCTTATCGGGCACACCACTTCTACCTTTTCGGGATCACTGTTATCGCGCGCGGCGTCGCGCCGCGCCTCTGGCCATCACGCGCCGTCAACCGCTTGTCGCGTCGCGGGCGGCCTTGCAGATCTTGTTCAGCTCGCGCCCCAGCGCGGACCCCCACTGCGCCAGTTCGGCGTGGGTATAGCCCTCCCTGTGAAGGGCGGCCTTCAAGGCCGTCACGTTCGCGCACTTGCCGCTGCGCGCGAGGCTGTAGGCGCGTTCGATCAAAGTGGGGCGATCGGCCGTCATCAGAAGAGCGGCGGCAGCCCGAGCCGGGCGCGGAAATCCATCGGATAGGAATCGACCTCGGAGGCCCAGATGGTGCGCCGGCCGCCGTCCTCCTGAACGAAGACCTCGGCGCCGTCGGCATTCTGTTTTGCCGCATCGAACGCGGAATGCGCGGCGGTCTTGAACGCATCGAGCAGCTCGGCATACGGACCGTAGGGCCGGTCCTCGAACACGACGAGGTAGCCCCGGGCGTCGTGGGTGATCGTGTAAATGGCGCGCGTCATCTCGGGCTCGGTGGTGCTTTTTCGGCTGAACGCGGGAGAGCCCGATCGGTTGCGTTGGGCCGATCCCGCCGGTTTCATCATCAGGGGCTTCCAGCTCAACCTCGCGTAGAGATGAAGGGACTCGACTTCGCTCTCAATGAATGTTCTTATTTTGTTCTAGTCGAGAGTGAGGACATGGGAAGCGCGGTTAGTGAGGAGCAGGACGGCCTCGGCGCGGCCGTACCGCCCGAAGGCAGCGTCCAGCAGCAGGTCATCGTCAGCGAGTATCGCTGGACGGTACGGCGCGGCTTTAAGGGCGGTGCGGTTCTGTTCGAAGGAATGCCTGCCTTCGCCGCGGCATTCATGCCGGCCGAGGACGCGGGCGCCGAGGACTTCAGCCAGGACGAGGGCGCTCTGACACTCCACGACAGCGAGACGGGGCTGATCTTTCGTGACTTCCAATGGGAAGACCCCATGCCGGAGGATCCCGAAGTGTTGGCGCGGCTGATGCTCCGCATGATGCGCGTCGTCGCCGCGATCGTGAAGACGAGAGCTGGCCAGCGATGAGCGAAACCGTCGAGGAAATCATCAAGGATCTAGGTCTTCTTGGCCTCGCCGACGAGACGGAGATCACCGTGCCTGTGGCGGCGCTGCGGCCGCTGCTCAATGCCGCCCGGCAGGCCGACAAGATGCGCTGGCGAGAAGAGCGGGGCATTCCCCAGGTCGTGCCGATCGACGAGGTGCGGCGCACGCTGGCGGGTGCGATCGTCGACATCGGCACGGGCAATGTGCCGTGCCCCTTGAAGCCCTATCGCGACGACATGTTCAAACAGATCGGCAGCAAGGCCGTTGCCGACCGGCTGACGGCCGCGCTCGCGGCAGATTTCGTCTTCGCGCGACGGCTGCGGAATGCGCAGCGGTCTTGAACGCGTCGAGAAGCTCGGCATGCGGACCGTAGGGCCGGTCCTCGAACACGACGAGGTAGCCCCTGGCGTCATGGGTGATCGTGTAGATGGCGCGCGTCATCTCTGGCGTCAGGCCGATGCAGCCGGGGTTGCTTTCTGCACCGTTCGGGCTTTAGCGATCTGTTGTTCGACCCCTCCGGTTCGACGGACGGTGGGTACTTTTGCGTTGCAACGGCAAGATCAGAATACGCGCGTGAACATGCGCCGCGCCTCATCGAGATTGAGGAAGGTCGGCTCCTTGAAGTCAGGCTTGGTCCAATAGATTCGCCCCTCGTCTTGTACCGCGAAACGGCGATGCTTCCTAAATAGCGATACTTCCGCTGGTGGTGGTTCCTGGTCCCAGGCGGTTTCTATGCTCTCCACATATTCGACGGGGCCGACCATGAGATCCATGGCGACACCCGCCGTCGCGATAGCGGCAGCTATGATGTGAGCAAGATAGTAGACGTCAGAAATCCGATAGCAGGCAGTGAATCCAATCTTCGCGAACGACTGAACGGCAGCCGGTGATAGATTTCGTGTGAAGCAGTACGTCGGAAGATGATGCTCTTGAACAACTCGGATGTTGGCGAACGTGTTTGCTTTTCCGCCAGGGATGTTGAATTGGCGCCGCATCGGACCGTTAGCTCGCCGCTGAAACTCGTCATCATCCAGAGTGACGCGGTCGCCGAGCAGGGTTTGTTCTGTGCCGTCGTCTTTGTCTCCGATAAGATCAGCGTTCGCTTCCTCGTCGCGATATTTGGCTAAAGCTCCAACCTTCACGGAGCCTGCATCGATAAAGTGTGCCGCTTCCGGCTCTACGAATTTGTATCCTGTTCGGCTCAGCACGACCGTTCTCCCGGACGTCTTAGTATGTTCGCCGCGGATTGACGGGTCCAGGGCGACGGCCACTAGTCCTGCGCCGACACTTCCACCTCCTGCAATCGCACCTTTCCCCGTTTGAGGTTTCGGTCGTCGAAAGGTCCGCTGGACTTTCGCTTATCGGCGTCAATTCCTCGCACAGTGGTGGGGGAAGATGGGCGGTCCCCTTCCCGTGAACGAGAAGGATCAACGCGGCGCAGAGCATGACTGGTCAGCGGTGTGGCGAGTTGGATGGCCGGGTCAATCCTCGGGTCAAGCCCGAGGACGGCCATGAGTAAGTTTGGATGTTTATTGCGAAGGACGTCGGTGAGGTCAGGTGGCGCCGAGACACGAGGTCGATGGTCCGCCTGCGCGGACCAGGACAGCGGGGTGCGTAGAGCACTCCCTTGGTAAGGGAGAGGTCGTGAGGTCAGAGGGCTGGCGGCGGCGTTGCGGCTCCTCACCTGACCGGCTGCGCCGATCTGTCCTCTCCCCGCTCGCGCGGGGCGAGGGGTTACGGGTGGGCACACCGTTGACATCGTAGGGCTCATTGGCCGGCGGGTTGGGCCGGTGCGCTGCATTTGCCCCCTGCACCGCTTCGCGGTCCCCCTCCCCCGTAAACGGGGGAGGATTACAGCGCCTTGATCCTCACCCGCGGAGCGGGGGAGGGGGACCATGCGGAGCATGGTGGAGGGGGCGGAGGCAGTGCGGGGTGGTGGCGCGCTCGCCCCTACGCCGCCGGCGGGGCGACCACGCGGAGGCGGTGGCCGTCGGGGTCCTGGGCGGTGAAGGTGGTGCCGAAGCCGACTTCGGCGGGGGGCTGGAGGATGGGGAGGCCGCGGGCCTGCCAGTCGGCGTGCAGCGCGGCGATCGCCGCCTTGTCGGCGACGGCGAAGGAGATTTCGCTGGCGCCGGTCTCGCCGGAGGTTTTCGGCTCGACCGTCTCGCGCAGCCAGAGGCCGAGCGTGACGCCCTCGCGAAGGGGCAGCATGGCGAAGCCCGGGACCTCCGAGATGATCGGAATGCCCAGCAGGTCGCGGTAGAATTTGGCGCTCGCGGCGCTGTCGGCGACGTGCAGCAGCACGAAATTGAAGTCGAGCATTGGAGTCTCCTCGGTCAGCGGCGGGCGGGATCGCGCGCCGGCGGAAGGGGATACGACGCCATGCTGTCAGTTTATGTCAGCATTGCGCGGGGATGTTTTCGAGCTTGCTCCATTCCTTGAACAGAGCGGCGCGGCGGCGGGGAGTGCGCTCGGTGGCGACCTCGAGCGCGGTGATGCGGTCGGTGCGGAAATGGCGGTAGCCGCCCCGCAGCTCGCACCACGCGGCGACGACGCGCACGCGTTCGAAGAAGGCCAGCGCGACGGGCCAGATGGTGCGGTGGGTGAGGTTGCCCTGTTCGTCGGCATAGGCGATCGCGATCTTGCGCTCGGCGCGGATCGCCTGGCGGATCGCGGCGAGTTCGGCGTCGCCGGCGGCGACGGCGGCGCCGACGATCAGCAGGCCGGTGGTCTCGATGCCGTGCTTGAAATCGTCGGGCAGGACGGCGCCGATCTTGGCGAGGACGTTGCGCGCGGCCCGGCCCAGCTGTCCGTCCGCGCGCTCCGACACCCAGCGCGAGCCGAGCACGAGCGCCTCGATCTCGTCCTCGGAAAACATCAGCGGCGGCAGCATGAAACCGGGGCGCAGAACATAGCCGACGCCGGCCTCGCCATCGATATGCGCGCCCTGCGCCTTCAGCGTTTCGATGTCGCGATAGAGCGTTCGGAGGGAGATGCCGAGCTCCGCCGCCAGCACGGCGCCCGCCACCGCGCGGCGATGGCGGCGGAGGACCTGGATGAGGTCGAGCAGGCGCTGGGCGCGGGACATGGGGGATGCTGCCATGGTTTGGCAGGAGGGGGTAGGGGCGCGACGGTCACCGGTTTCGTCATGGTGAGGTGCGGAGCGCGGCACGCGCGGAGCCTCGAACCACGCAGGTTGCATCCGTGTGCGTCCTTCGAGGCTCGCCCGGTGGGCGAGCACCTCAGGATGACGGAGAGGGGAGACGCGTTGTCAGAGCCCCCGGACCGCGTCCAGCACCTGGGCGCGGAGCCAGGTGTGTGGGCGGGTTTGGGTGTGGCGGGCGTGCCAGTACATGCGGATCTCCGGCGCGGGGCTGGGCATGGGGAGCTGGTAGAGGGTGAGGCCGAGTTCGCCCGCGACGGCGGTGGCGAACTGGATGGGGAGCGCGGCGACGAGGTCGCTTTCGGCGACAGCGCGGGCGACGGCGTGGAAATGCGGCAGGGCCAGCACGACGCGGCGGGCGGCGCCTTCGGCGGCGAGGGCCTCGTCGATCGCGCCGAACATCTCGCCGGTGATCGAACGGATCGCGTGGGGCAGAGCGCAATAGAGCGCGAGCGGGATCTCGGCGCCGGGCGCGATGGCGGCGAGCTGCGGATGATGGTTCGCGGCGACGACGGCGAAGGGCGAGGTGAAGAGCGGCTCGCTCGCCACGAAGTCGGGCAGCGCGAGCGGACGTTCGAGCGCGACATCAATCGCGTCGTCCTGGAGCAGGCGGTCGACATCACCGCGCGCGCTGTCGAGGAAGCGGAGGCGAATACCGGGCGCGGTGCGGCGCAGCCGCGCGGCGAGCTGCGGCATCACGAGGGTCGAGAAGAAATCGGCGCCGAGCAGCGTAAAGGTCGTCTCCGCCGTCGCGGGATCGAAGCGGGTTTCGCCGAAGAGGCTGCGATCCACCGCGGCGAGCGCCTCGCGCAGCGGGCCGGCGAGTTCCTCGGCGCGCGGGGTGGGCGTCATCTCGGTGCCCTTGCGCACGAAGAGCTGGTCGTCGAGCGCGGCGCGCAGGCGCGCGAGGGCGGCGCTGACGGCCGGCTGGCTGAGCCCGATGCGCTCGCCCGCGCGGGTGACGGAGCGCTCGCGCATCAGGGCGTCGAACACGCGCAGCAGGTTCAGGTCGAAGGTCAGGATATTCATCGGACAAATGCGGCGGATAACATCTCTCGATTTCCTTCGGCGGGGCGCCCTGACTAGTGAAGCGGCGACGAAAGAGAAGGAACGTCGTTCATGTCCGCCCAAAATCAAAGCCCGGCCGCGCTCGGCCTCAGCTTCCTCAATACCCGCGTGGTGTTCCACCGTTCGGCGCTGGAAGATTCAGAGGTCAGCGTCCACGAGCATTTCATGCCGTTCGGCGAGGCGCCGCCGCTGCACCTGCATCACGACGAGGACGAGGTGTTTCACGTCATCGACGGCGTCTATCGCGTGCGGGTGGGCGACAAGGAGGTGATCGCGCGGGCCGGCGATACGCTGGTGGCGCCCAAGGGCGTGCCGCACAATTTCCGCGTGGAGTCCGAAGGCGGCGGCCACTGCCTGGTCATCACCAACGGCGCGGGGTTCGAGGCGTTCGTGCGCGAGCTGAGCGGCGTCGCGGTGCGCGAGGCGCTGCCGGTGCCGGTCGCCCCGACGGACGCACAGCAGCAGGCCATGGTGGCGGCAGGGGCACGGCACGGGATCGAGATAGTGGGGCCGCCGATGGCGGCTGCCGCCTGAGCCCGGCGACATGGGTACGCTTCGGAGGTGGGGACTTCTCGAAGCGTACCCAGGCCGGCGCTGCGGACCGAGGGGGGATCGGTCCGTGCGGGGTGGTTAGTTTGACGCGGTCTTCTCGTCGTTCAGCGTCGCGGCGAGGGCATCGAGGCCCTGCACCGCGAGATCCTGGGCATCGTCGATCGCATTGACGCCGGCCGTGCAGAGGTCGGGGCTGTCCATGCAGACATCGGCGACGGCGGCAAAGGCGCCGTCATCGGCAGCGGTCGTCACCGTATGCACGGCGGCGCGGGCGGAACCCGTGAGCGCGTCGGCTGCGGGATCGCCAGGCAGGAAGAACGCCACGGTGGCAATCCAGAAGGCAGAGCGCAGGAGAAACATCATCGGCTTGGTCTCGCGGTTTACAGTCGCGACTATGCCGGTGAGGATTTGAATTGAGGTGAAGTGGATCGCTAAAATTGCCCGTATCGGCAAGTTAGTCCGACTGTGGGACAGTATAGAAAACGATGTACTTCGATCTGTTCTTCGTTTTGAATTTAATTATGGGTGAATTTTAGGCGCATTTGGTGCTCAATTAGCTCAAATACGATTTATTTACCTTGGTAAATCGTGAATAAACTTCAATCCTATTCAGCCATCTTTAACAAGGATGAGGCAAACCTTTCGCCGCGTACAGGTGGCAGTAACTCGGTATGGCGGTTTTCCGGTCGATTTCGGTGATGCTCGGCGCCCCTGCGCGCCGCTCGCCCGACCGTGGGTTCATCCTGGGCCAGCTGATGGGCGGCGCCAGCGGCTTCGCGGCGTTCATTCTTTATGCCGTCTTCATCGGTTTTCCCGGCTGGCCCGAAGCGATCGCCTTTGTCTGGCTGACCAGCCATGCGGGCTTCGCCGTCATGGCCCTGGAGCCGGAGCGTGACGCCGCCGCGAAGGCCGGCGCACTCGCCAGCCTTACCCTCTTTATCGCCTATCTCTGCAGCCTGACCGGCGGATTGGCCTCGCCGTTTTTACCATGGCTGCTGGTTTTGCCGGCCGACGGGGCGCTGACCCGCCAGCCGCGCTCGATCGTGCTGGGCGTCTGCTGCGCGGCGTTCGGGATCATCCTGCTGGGCCTGGTCGCGCCGTTCGGGTTGATGAGCCTGCCGCTGCTGACCGAGGGCGATGGCGCGATCATCCGCGTGGCGGTGGCGCTGGGCGCGGCGGTCTATGCGGGGACGGCGATCTGGTCGGTGACGGAAGCCGAGCGCAATGCCCGGGCCCGCGAGCGCCGCGGCGCGCTGGTCTTCCAGGCGGTGACGGAAGGGGCGGGCGATCTGATCCTGAGACTCTCCATCGCAGGTGAGCTGCGCTTCGCCTCCGCCGCCTGCGCGCCGCTGCTGGGGCTGACGGCGGACGAGCTGATCGGGCGGAGCGTCTTCGACTTCGTGCTGCCGGGCGACCGGGCGGTGCTGGCGGATTCGCTGAACGACGCGGCGGCGATGGGCCGGCCGACCTCCGCCGAGGTCCGCATGATCAAGGCCGCGGGCGGGATCGCCTGGGTCGAGTTCCGCTGCGACCCCGTGCGCGACGGGGCGTGGGGCAAGGATGCCGACATCGTCGCCGTGGGCCGCGACACCTCGATCCGCCGCGCCTTCGAGGACCAGCTGGCGCGCGCCCGCGAATATGCCGAGCGGGCCAATGTCTCCAAATCGCAGTTCCTCGCCAATATGAGCCACGAGCTGCGCACGCCGCTGAACGCGATCATCGGCTTCTCCGACGTCATGCGGCAGGAGATGTTCGGCGCGATCACGGTGCCGAAGTACAAGGAATATTCCGGCCTCATCCACGACAGCGGGCGCCATCTGCTGGATCTCATCGGCGACGTGCTGGACATGTCGAAGGTCGAGGCGGGCAAGTTCGACCTGACGCCGGAGGCGGTGGACTCGGTCGAGCTCATCTCGAAATGCATCGAGACGGTGCGGGTGACCGCCGAGCGCAAGAAGGTGAAGCTGACCGCGAACCTGGCGGCGGCGCAGGGCCTCGTCGCCGACAAGCGGGCGCTGAAGCAGATTCTACTGAACCTCCTCTCCAACGCCATCAAGTTCACCCCGGCGGGCGGCACGGTGGAGATCGCGACCGCGAGCAAGGCCGGCTGGTTCTGGCTGGGCGTCGCCGACGACGGCGTCGGGATCGGCGAGGAAGACCTCGCGCGCCTCGGCCGGCCGTTCGAACAGGCCTCAGGCGCCTATACCCGCGAGCATGAGGGCACGGGCCTCGGCCTCAGCCTGGTGCGCTCGTTCGTCGAGCTCCATGGCGGGCGGCTGGAGATTGAAAGCGCGCTGGGGCAGGGCACGACCGTGCGCGCCTTCCTGCCCATGACGCCCCAGGTCAGAACCGATTATGCGGAGGCAGCGGAGTAGCCGTGTCCAATTCACGCTTTACGACGTGGTTGAAATCAATTGCGGATTTTGCGGCTTCTCACCGGCCGACAGCGGCCGAAAGGCTTGAATTTCCGGGCGAGATGCTGTTCAAGCGCGCCCTCCCGGACGGTCACCCGCGTCATGATTTGGACAGGATGCGGGACGAGAGTCACACCACGGATTGTCCGTCACAGTCCGCCGTTCATGTCCCGTCCATACTGGGACGCGTAGAAGAGACAGACGGCAGTAGAGGAAGTTGCGTCACTATGGTTCGTCAGGTTTGCATTCTGAGCACCGCCCGCCCCGTCGAAGGCGAGCTGGACGTCCAAAACATCCTTCTCCAGGCGCGGACCAATAACGGTCCCCAGGGCATCACGGGCATGCTGGCCGCCGGCGGCGGGTTCTACCTCCAGATCATCGAAGGCGAAGCGGGTGCGGTCGACGCGTTGATCGCGCGCATGCAGGCCGACAAGCGCCACGAGAACCTGCGCATCCTCCAGGACATCGAAGTCGCCGAGCGCGATTTCTGCGGCTGCCCGATGGCGTTCCGCAATCTGGCCGGCGAATCGGTCGGCCTGATCGCCGCCCATCTGCGCGGCGCCTGGCTACCGGCCCGCGAGATCGCGGCGGCGGTGGGCAACCCCGCAGCGGCCGCGGCGCTGACCCGGATGCCGCTCGCGGCGTAAGGCTGCGACGCTCGTTCTTTCTGTCATTCCCGCGAAGGCGGGATCCATGCGCCAAGCCGAAGCGTTTGCGGGATGGATGCCCGCCTGCGCGGGCATGACACGTTAGGTTTCGTCATGGTGGGGTGCGGAGCGCGGCACGCGCGTCGCCTCGAACCACGCACACGCTCGCAAACACCCTGCGTCCTTCGAGGCCCGCTTTGCGGGCACCTCAGGATGACGGGCAGGGTGGTGCGCCTTGAGGCGGTGAGCGTAGTGGCCGCAACCGTACAATCGCCAAAGTAAACGCGCGATTCACCCTTCGATAACCGGGGCAGGGTTAGGCTGACGGCTTGCCAGAAGGGCGATGCTTATGATCCGTCAGCTCTGTTATCTCAGCACGATGTCCAAAGGCCTGGATGGTACGGGCCTCGCGCGCGTAACCTCGGGGGCGCTGCGCTTCAACGAGACCATGCAGATCACCTCGCTGCTCGCCTTCGGCGGCGACATGTTCTTTCAGGTGATCGAGGGGCCGCGCGACAATGTCGCCGCCGCCTTTGCCCGCATCTGCCGCGACCCGCGCCATCACAGCTTCCGCCTGTTGCAGGACGAGGCGGTCGCCGGCCGCGATTTCGAGTTCTGTCCGCTGGTCGTGCGCACGCTGGATACGTCCGCGATCGCCGGCCTCGACGGCCTCGTCTCGGCGAGCGCGATCCCCGCGATCATCGCCGGGATCGTCAGCCCGTTCGGCAGCACGCTGCTGAAGCAGATGGCGAAGGCGGCCTGAGCGGAGGCTAGTCCTTCGGGGTTTCTTCCGGCGCCGACGGGGCGCGGGTTGCCTTCTTGTAGCGCTCCCAGAAGCTGACGGCCTGCGGGCTGTCGCGGTGCGGGGGCTTGCTGAGGTCCGGCGGCTTTACGTGGCAGGGCTTCATGCGGACCACGATCCAGGGATTGGACTTGAAGCCGCACCAGCGGCACCGCAGCGCCCGGGCGACGGCGCCGACCGAGGCTTCGGCATGGCGGCGCTGGGTGAGCTTGACCGGCGAGGTGTGGCCGCAGCCGCAACGCGCATAGCAGGCGCCGAGGCTCGCGATATGGCCGAAGGTGAGGCCGCGCTTGAGGCGCGACGTGTCGCCCTCGACATAGAGTTCGGGGCCGTCTTCGAGCGTGAGGTCGGGGAATCTGGAAGGGCGGGACATGCGCCGAGCCTGCCATATGGGACAGAGCGCGTGTCAAGGAAGGAGAGGCGGGGGCGCGGCGCTCTACGCCTTGCCCCTTCCCCCGCTTCGCGGGTACTTCCCCCGCGATAAAGCGGGGGAAGATGATCAGTATCAGGCTTTCTTCATCTCGGCGATTTCGGCGCGGAGGGCGCGGATTTCGCCGAGGAGGTTGGCGTTGAGTTCGCGCTCGACGGCTTCCAGCTTGGCTTCTTCCTCGCCCGCGGTCTCTTCCATCGAGGAAACGATGACGCCGACGAAGAGGTTCAGCACCATCAGCGCGGTGACGACCAGGAAGGGAATGAAGAACGCCCAGGCATTGGGGTGCACGACCATCACTTCGCGCGCGAGGTCGGGCCAGCCTTCCAGCGTCATGACGGTGAAGAGGCTGAACAGCGACTCGCCCATCGTGCCGAAATATTGCGGGAAGGTCGCGCCGTAGAGCTTGGTCGAGACGACCGCGCCGATGACGAAGAGCATCGCCAGCACCAGCATGATCGAGCCCATGCCGGGCAGCGCGCGGATGCCGGCTTCGACGACACGGCGCAGGCTCGGGATGATCGACACGATGCGCAGCACGCGCAGGATGCGGAGGGCACGCAGGGCCGACAGGCTTTCCGCAGCGGGCACCAGCGAGATGCCGACGATGATGAAGTCGAACCAGTTCCAGCCGCTGAAGAAGAAGCGGTGGCGGTAGACGACGAGCTTGGTCAGCAATTCGCAGACGAAGATGCCGAGGCAGATGTGGTCGACCAGCTCCAGGACATGGAGGTAAGGCCCCATGGTCTGCGGTGCGGTCTCGAGCGCCAGCGTCAGCGCGTTGAGCATGATCACCGCGATGATGAAGTTCTGGAAGCGATCGCTCTCCAGGAGGCGCTGCACGCCGGCCAAAGGTCCACGCGCGGGCAGCGACCCGCCAGTCATATCCGTCATTTTGTAAGTCCCCGATTCAAGTCGGGGAAAATACGCAGCGAAATGTGGTGACACAACGGCGCTGAGTTGCTTTTGCAGGTGCGGGCGATTAACTCGCCACGCCCGCATTCCCCAAGGACAGCCCATCATGGCCACCAAGAAAGCCGCCGCTTCGGCCGACACGCCGAAACGGTCGGGCCCGCAGCGTTTTCCGACCGTCGCGCGGGCGATCGAGGCGTTGCGGCCAAGCCTGCCGGTCTATGCGCTGTACCCCAAGCGCATCACCAAATCGGTGAAGAGCTTCATGTCGGGCTTTCCCGGCACGACCATGTATGCGGTGAAGGCCAATCCGGCGCCGCCGCTGCTCGACCTCATCTACAAAGCGGGCCTGCGCGATTTCGACACCGCCTCGCTGCCCGAGGTGAAGCTGATCGCCGAGCGCTACAAGGATGCGACCTGTCACTTCATGGCGCCGATCCGCATCCGCGGCACGACGGGCGAGGCCTATCGCAAATACGGCGTGCGCAGTTTCGCGATCGACGACGAGACGGAGCTGAAGCATCTGGACGAGGAGACGGGGATCACGCTCGCCTCCGAACGCAAGCAGGTGAAGGTGTTCGTGCGCCTGTCGACGCCGGTGGACGGCGCGTTCCTGGAGCTCTCCAGCAAATTCGGGCTGGATGCCGCCGATGGCGCGGTGCTGCTGAAGAAGGTCGCGGCGCTCGGCTTCACGCCGGCGCTGACCTTCCATGTGGGATCGCTGTGCATCCGGCCGCTCGCCTATCGCCAGGCGCTGGAATTCTGCCGCGAGGCGGTTGAAATGGCGGGGGTGGAACTCGGCGGGTTCGATGTCGGCGGCGGCTTCCCCGCGCCCTATCCGGGCGTGCCCGCGCCGCCGATGAACGACTATTTCAAGGCGATCCGCGACGCCCGCAAGGCGCTGCGCCTGCCCCCCAAGGCGCCGCTGCTGTGCGAGCCGGGCCGGGCGCTGTGCGCCGAGGGGATCTCGGCGATCACCCAGGTGATCCGCCGCAAGGAAGGCCGCATCTACATCAATGACGGCGTCTACGGCTCGTTCGACGAGATGACTTTGCCCGACTGGAACATCGACTATCCCCGCCGGGTCTATATGCGGACCGGGGCAGGCAAGGTGGTCGAGGTGGGCGGCCCGCGCCGCGCCTACCGCGTCTACGGCCCGACCTGCGACACGCTGGACAAGATGCCCCGGCCGATCCTGCTGCCCACCAATCTGGGCGACGAGGACTGGATCGAGTTTGGCATGGTCGGCGCCTACTCGGCGGCGCTGCGGACGGCCTTCAACGGCTTCTATCCCGATCAGTGGGTCGAGGTGCAGGAGGCGTAGGGGCGGCCGGGAACGAAGAGGGGCGGTGCAACCTGTGCGCGTGCCGGCTTGTCCTCAAGCGGCCCGGACGCCGTCAAACACCTGTCAAAAACCGGACTTCGTTTGGTTTTTCGACGGTTCTCACAACCGATTGTTTACGCAGATTGCGGAGATTAGGGCGTCACTCGGGGAACACGTCCTTTCATGGCTCACGCCCATAGCAATCTCTTGCGCCTTGTCGACCTCGCCAAGGAGACGTCGAGCGACAAGCGCCGCGAGCTGCTGCGTGAGATGACGGACCTCTTCATGGAGGCCCCCGAAAGCCATTCCGAGCGCGAAAACGCGCAGTTCGGCGACATCCTGGGCGCGGTGGCGCACGAGATGGAGATGGAGGTCCGCCAGACACTGGCGACCCGTCTCGCCAACGTGCCGAATGCCCCGCGCAGCCTGATCGTCCAGCTCGCCAATGACGAGATCAATGTCGCGCGCCCCGTGCTGGCGCAGAGCATCGTGCTGCAGGACACCGACCTGGTGGCGCTGGCCAAGATCAAGGGCCAGGACCACCTGCACGCCATCGCCGGCCGCAAGACGATCAGCGCCGTCGTGTCGGATGCGCTGGTGGCGCGCGGCGACGACCGCGTGCTGACGCGCCTCGCCCAGAACGGCGGCGCCGAGCTGTCGCGCAACGCGATGGAGACGCTCACCGACAAGGCCGAGAACGTCGAGCCGCTGCGCCGCCCGATGGTGACGCGCGCCGATATCCCGGCCGATCTGCTGAACCAGATGTTCTTCGCGGTCTCCTCGGAGCTGCGCCGGGTCATCATGGAGCGCATGGGCTCGGTCGACCCCGCGCTGATCGACGGTGCGATCCGCCAGACCGAACGCCGCATGAAGATGCGCGCGGCGGCCCCCGATCCCGAACAGGTGAAGGCCGACGCCTTCATGGCGAGCCTCGCCAAATCCGGCCCGATCACCGAATCCCTGCTGGTCAATCTCGCCAAGCAGAAGCGGCAGATGGAGGTGGCAATGGTGTTCGCCCGCCTGACGCAGCTGGACCTCAAGACGGCCAAGCGCGTGCTGACCGAAGCCAATCCGGAGAGCTTGGCGATCGCCTCGCGCGCCTGTCGCTTCGACCGCCAGACCTTCTCGACCCTGGTGCTGAGCCGCGAGGACGAGTCGCGCTCGCTGTCGGCCGCCTATGAGCTGCTGGAGCTCTACGACAAGGTGCCGGTCGAGACCGCCCAGCGCGTGATGCGCTTCTGGCGCGTGCGCGTCGGCACGGGTGGCGAACAGGCCGCCGCCTAGCTAAAAGGCCGCATGGCCCTATCCCGTTTCAGCTTCGCCTTGCTCGCCGCCGGCGCCTTTGCCGGTGCAGCGTCCGCCGAGATCGTCACCCGGATGCCGACCGACGAGAAGGTCGTCGCGCTGACCTTCGATGCCTGCGAGGCCGGGAAGGTCGCCCATCTCGACCATGGCGTCGCGGACTGGCTGATCGCCCGCAAGGTGCCCTTCACGGTCTTCATGGGCGGGCGCTTCGCGCGCGACAACGCCGCCGATGTGAAGATGCTGAGCGCGCTGCCGTTCGTGGAGATCGAGAACCACTCGTGGAGCCACCGCGACGACATGCGCAAGCTGAGTGATGCGGGCGTGATCTACGAGGTCGTGCGCGCCGCGTGGCAGGTGGGGATCATGACCGGGCGGCGGACGCAGTTCTTCCGCTTTCCCGGCGGCAATACGAACGCGCATACGACGGCGCTGGTCGAGGCGCTCGGCTACAAGATCGTGCACTGGCGCTGGCCGGAGGGCGACCCGGACAAGCATGTCTCGGCTAAGGGCATGATCCGCCAGACGCTGGCGATGACGAAGCCCGGCGAGGTGCTGATCTTCCACATCAACGGGCGCGGCGTGCACACCGCCGAGGCGATCCCCGACGTGGTCGAGGGGTTGGAGAAGCTCGGCTATCGCTTCGTGCTGCTGCATGACTATCTGACCGAGAAGCCCGATGCGCCGGTGGCGATGCGGCCGACGGCGAGTGTGCCTTAGCGGTCTTATCTTCCCCCGTGCTTACGGGGGAAGTGCCCCGAAGGGGCGAAGGGGGCATGGGCGTAGAGCGCTCTGTGAGATCACTTGCCCCCCTCTGCCAAGCGGTTCGCTCCGCGAACAGCTTGGCTGTCTCCCCCCGCAAGCGCAGGGGGAGTAAGGCGCGGCGGCGTCAGCGCCACTCCCGTTTCAGAATGCTCATCACGATGCGGTCGGCATAGGTGCCGTCGGGCAGGCGGTAGGCGTCGCGGAAGATGCCTTCGTCGATGAAGCCGAGCTTGCGATAGACATGCGCGGCGCGGGCGTTGTGGCGGAGCGTGTCGAGCCAGATGCGGTGCGCGTTCGTGTTGGCGAAGATCCAGGCGATGCCGGCGCGCACCATCGCCGTGCCGAAACCGCCGTCGGGCGTCGCCGAGACGATGCGCTTCATGCAGACGCCGTTATGCGGATCGCCGATCCCTGAAAGGATCATGAAGCCGCCATCCGTGCCGTCGCGCGCAGCGATCAGCACGGCGGTGTCGGGCGCGGCGAGGAAGCCGGCATGGGTGTCGGCGCTGGACTGGCCGACCAGGCGGTCAAAGCCGGGGCCGCGTTCGGCCTGCATCATGAAAGCGATGTCGGCGCTTTCGGCGCGGCGCAGATGTAGAGTGCCATCGGTCATGGCAGGAGGTTTCGCCGGGCAGGCGCGGAGGTCAAGGAGCGGGGCATGGCAGAGGTGGTGGAGATCGGCGGCACTGTTGTGCTGGTGTGCGAGATGGACGGCCCCGCGATCGAGACGGAACGCGCGGGCACGGACCTCATCGGCAACGCCATGGGCGCGGGCGCGAGCATGATCGCGGTGCCGGTCGCGCGGCTGGGCGATGCGTTCTTCAAGCTGAGCAACGGGCTCGCGGGAGCGATCACGCAGAAGATCGTGAATTACCGGCTGCGGCTGGCGGTGGTGGGCGATGTCTCGACCTGGACGGCGAAGAGCGTGCCGGTGCGCGACTGGGTGCGCGAGTCCAATGCGCGGCGGGATATCTGGTTTGTGCACGATATGGCGGAGCTGAAGGCGAAGCTGGGTGGGTAGGGCGAGGGGCGTCAGACAATCGTCTGAGCGGCGCAGCGCAGATCGGCTGCGCCGCTCAGAGCGTCGCCTTAATGCGCTATTGTTTTGGAAAAGAGATTCAGCACAACCGAACCGGCGACGATCATCGCCATGCCGGCAAACGCCGCCGCATCGAGTTTCTGGCCTTGGAAGATCCAAGCAAGCGCCGTGATGAGAACCACACCGACGCCTGACCAGACCGCATAGGCAACGCCGGTTGGCATGGTGCGCAGAGCCAGTGAGAGGAAGTAGAACGTCCCCACATAGAAGATGACCATGATGGCTGTTGGAACCGGCTTGGTGAAACCGTCCGACTCCTTCAGGAAGGTCGTTCCGATGGCTTCGCCGACGATGGCGAGGAGAAGAAATAAATATTGCATGATGCCGCGTCCTTGATGAGGGACGCTCGCACACGGCAAGGCGTCCTCGGTTGAGGTGACGCCGCGGCGGAGAAGACCCCGCGAACGGGGGCAGGAGCTACCATCCTGCAACTCTATTTTCGGCACGCGGTGTGTAGCTTTGCCGCGGTGGGACAGCAAGCGGCGTTTCGAACGGCAGCGCGCTGGTGCTTCACGAGATCACGTGCCCCCCTCTGATCGTTCGCGTTCTTGCGAACGGAACGATCTGTCTCCCCCCGCAAGCGCAGGGGGAGCAAGGTCAGGGCAACTTCACGGCGACTTCGGCGCTGTAGATCATCGTGTAGTCGCCGAACTCGGCGATGGTCTGGTCGATGACGTTCTGCGAGCGCGGGGCGACGGCGTTGAAGAGCACGGCGCCGTCTTGCGTCTCGATCTGCACGGGCTGGTCGAGGTCGACGAGGTCGTCGTTGAGGCGGACCAGCACCGTGCGGCCGGAGGGGCCGTCCAGCGTGATGGTCTGGCCGTCGCTTGTGGCGACGATCTCGTCGCCGTCGGCGCCCTGGCCGGCGGGAATGCCGAGCCAGTAGAAGTGGCGGTGGATGACACCGCTCTGGCGCCAGACGATGCGGTCGGGCGCGGTGGTGCGCGTGAAGCCTTCCATCCACGGCACGGCCTTCGCGTCCTCGCCGTCCATCCAGTGGCCCTTGCCGGCGTGGATTTCGGTGAAGTGCTGGTAGCCGTCCTCGTCTTCCGCCTGGAGCGCGTCGAGCTTCGCGCCGTATTCGGCGGCGACCTTGGCGCGGTCATAGGCATCGTCGAGCGCGCCGACCTGGATGGAGAAGGGGAGATTGCGGAGACTGACCAGCGAAATGCCGTTGGGGTGGCCGGCCATCATCGACGCCGCGGCGAAGCGGTCGGCCATGCGGGGCGCGAGGGCGTAGACGCCGTCGCCGCCGGCCGAATAGCCCATCAGATAGACGCGTTCCGGATCGACCGTGCCCGCGGCCACGAGGGCGCGGATGAGGCGCTCCAGCAGCGGATCGACGCCGGCGCCGTGCCAGCAATCCCATTCATTCGTCGGCGCGCGCGGGGCGAGATAAATGCCCTCGGTCGGGCGGTAGGTTGAGGCGAGAGCGATCTGGTTCTCCCACTGCTCGTCATTGCCCTCGGCCGGGCCGCCGCCGCCGCCATGGAGCGAGATGAAGAGCGGCTGCGCGTGGCCGTCGGCGGCGGCGCAGGGCGCGGTGCAGGGTTTGCCCTTGTGATTGGTGAACTGGACCGTCTTGAAGCGCAGCGTCTGGCCGCCGGCCTGGATCGCTTCGTTGGCGAGTTCGTCCGAGGTGTCGGCGACTGTGGCCTCGGCCGCCGCGTTCCAGGCGTCGGCGGCCGCGTCGTTGGCCGCGTCGAAGGTGAGGCCGGCATAAGCGGGCGCGGCGAGGGCGATGGCGAGGAGGGCGGCGATGCGAATCTTCATGGGGCGAGATTAGTGTGGCAGGGTCGGGCGGCGAAAGACGGGGCGGCGCTTGAACATTCTTCTCATCACGCTGGATCAGTTCCGCGGCGATTGCCTGGGCGTCGCCGGGCATCCGATCGTACAGACGCCGCATCTCGACCGGCTCGCGCGCGAGGGGTTGCGGCTGGCGCGGCATTACAGCCAGGCGGCGCCGTGCGGGCCGGGGCGGGCGTGCCTCTACACCGGCACCTATCAGATGAACAATCGCGTGGTCGCGAACGGCTCGCCGCTGGATGCGCGGTTCGACAATATCGCGCTGGCGGCGCGGCGCGCGGGCTATGAGCCGACGCTGTTCGGCTATACCGACCAGGCCGTCGATCCGCGCGTGACGAGCGGTCCGGACGATGCGCGGCTGCGCAGCTATGAGGGCGTGCTGCCGGGCTTTGCGATCGGGTGCGATCTGCCGGCCGGCGAGCCGGTGGCGTGGACATCGTGGCTGCGCGACCAAGGCTATGACGTGTCGGACGATGCGGCGGAGGCATATGGCAGCGAGCCGGTGCGGCCGGCGGAGGTGAGCCAGTCCGCGTTTCTGACGGACCGGTTTCTCGACTGGATGCGCGGGCAGACGCGGCCGTGGTTCGCGCATCTCAGCCAGTTGCGACCGCATCCGCCCTACAAGGCGGCGGGGCATTTTTCGACGATGTATGACCCGGACGCGATGCCGGACCCGGTGCCGATGGGGGATGAGCGGCACTGGCTGCACGATGCGCTGCTGCAGCAGAAGCAGTTGAGCGCGCCGGCGGATGCCGCGAAGCTGCGGCGGATCAGGGCGCAGTATTTCGGGATGATCAGCGAGGTCGATCATCAGCTGGGGCGCGTGTGGGCGGCGCTGGAGGCGCGCGGGCAGTGGGACGAGACGCTCATCGTCGTCACCGCCGATCATGGCGAGCAGCTGGGCGATCAGGGCCTGCTGCAGAAGGCGGGGTTCTTCGAGGCGAGCTACCATATTCTGGGCATCGTGCGCGATCCGCGGCCGGGCAAGGTGCGCGGCGCGATAGTCGATCAGTACACGGAGAATGTCGATCTGATGCCGACGCTGTGCGACGCGATGGGCGTCGCGGTGCCGGCGCAGTGCGACGGGGTGGCGCTGACGCCGTTCCTGGATGGCGAGGTGCCTGAGATGTGGCGCGATGCAGCCGCGTGGGAGTTCGACTGGCGCGGGGTGCTGATCCAGTTGGGCGTCGCAGAAGCGCCGGGCGCGCGGGGGCTGGAGCAGCACTGCCTTGCGGTCAGGCGGAGCGAGGGGCTCGCCTATGTGCAGTTCGGGGATGGGTCGTACCGGTGCTTCGATCTGGCGGCGGATCCGACGTGGCGGACGGAGGTGAGCGATCCTGCGATCGTGTTGCGGGAAGCGCAGGCGATGCTGGCCTGGCGCGCGCGGCATACGGACCGGACGCTGACAGGGCTGGTGATCGACAACGGTGTGAAAGGGCGCTGGCCGGCGATGCCGGCGGGGTGGGGTGAGGGGTAGGGCGCTTCAGGAGATCACTTGCCCCCCTCTGATCGCTCTGTTCTTGCGAACAGAACGATCTGTCTCCCCCCGCAAGCGCAGGGGGAGTAAGGGGTGCAGCCGCTTGCTGCTTAGCCGCGTTCTTTCGTCGCCGTGAACTGCACGGCCGGGAATTTGCCGGCGGTGTAGCTGAGTTCCCAGCCGCTCTTGGCGAGGAAGACGGGGGCGCCGTCGCGGTCTTCGGCCATGTTGCCTTTGTGGGCGTCCATGAACTTGCGGAGTTCGGCGGGGTCTTCGGCCTTCACCCAGCGGGCGGTTTCGAAGAGGCCCCCTTCGAAGCTGACCTGGAGGCCGTATTCGGTGGCGATGCGCTGGGCGAGCACGTCGAGCTGGAGCTGGCCGACGACGCCGACGAACCAGGCGGAGCCGAGCGTCGGCTTGAAGACCTGGGTGACGCCTTCTTCCGCGAGGCTTTCCAGTGCGCGCTGGAGATGTTTCGCCTTCAGCGGATCGGCGAGGCGGACGCGGCGGAGGATTTCCGGCGCAAAGTTCGGGATGCCGGTGAAGACCAGATCCTCACCCTCGGTCAGCGTATCGCCGACGCGCAGCGTGCCGTGGTTCGGAATGCCCATCACGTCGCCCGGCCAGGCTTCGTCGACGATCTCGCGATCGCTGGCGAAGAAGAGCACGGGGTTGTGGACGCTCATGACCTTGCCGGAGCCGGAGGGCTTCAGCTTCATGCCGCGCTTGAAGTGGCCCGAGACCATGCGCATGAAGGCGACGCGGTCGCGGTGGTTGGGGTCCATGTTCGCCTGGACCTTGAAGACGAAGCCGGTGACCTTGTCTTCTTCCGGCTCGACCATGCGCTTGTCGGCCTTCAGCGCCTTGGGCGGCGGGGCGTATTTGCCGAGCGCGCGCAGGACCTGTTCCACCGAAAAATCCTTCAGCGCCGAGCCGAAATAGACGGGGGTCTGGTGGCCTTCCAGATAGGACTGGAGATCGAACGGCGTGCAGACGCCGCGGACGAATTCGAGGTCTTCGTCGAGCTTGGCTTTTTCTTCCGCGCTGAGGAGCGTGGTCAGCGTGTTGCCGTTGAGCGGCGTGGCGGCGCCGTGTTCGCCGAGCTTGGCGAAGGGCAGGAAGCTGTCGCTGTCGAGATCGGCGACGCCGCGGAAGTTCTGGCCCATGCCGACGGGCCACATCATGGGCGTGGTTTCGAGCTGCAGCTTGTCGGCGATCTCGTCCAGCGTCTCCATGGGATCGCGGGCTTCGCGGTCCATCTTGTTGACGAAGGTGACGATGGGGATGTCGCGGAGGCGGCAGACCTCGAACAGCTTCAGCGTCTGCGCCTCGATGCCTTTCGCCGCGTCGATCACCATGACGGCGGAGTCGGCCGCGGTGAGCGTGCGGTAGGTGTCTTCCGAAAAATCCTCGTGGCCGGGCGTGTCGAGCAGGTTGAAGGTGTTGCCTTCGAACTGGAAGGTCATGACCGCCGTGGTGACGGAGATGCCGCGTTCCTGCTCGATCTTCATCCAGTCCGACCGCGCGCGGCGGCGCTCGCCCTTGGCCTTCACTTCGCCGGCGAGATGGATGGCGCCGCCCTTCAGCAGCAGATGCTCAGTCAGCGTCGTCTTGCCGGCGTCGGGATGCGAGATGATCGCGAAGGTGCGGCGCTTCGCAGCTTCGCTGGCGGGGGTGTGGTCGGACATGGGCGGAACTTTCAGGAAGGGAAGGATGCAGGCGTGCGGAAGCGGCTGACGGCGAGGTCAGCGCGTTACAATCCGATCGCCGCGAAACCCTTCATGGGTCGTGATCCCTTGGCCGGCGGATGCGCCAGCGCGCGGGATATGGGGGAAGGCGGGGGCGAGGTCAAGTTTGGGGGTGGGCGGAGCAGGGCAGCGATAGAGCTGTCATGGTCTGCGAAGGCACACCATCCACGACTTTGAGCCGCCCTGAAGCCGTGGATGTCCGCCTTCGCGGACCATGACACGCAGGGTAGGCGGGGAGGGCGGCGCGCTGCATCCGGCCCCTCGCGCTCGCCCGCGGCGAGCGCCCCCTTCCCCCGTCGGGGAAGATCAATCAGTGTATACTGCAGTTGACATATGCGTTAATGCATACCACAGTATACAGATGATGGAGATCGTCCAGTCCGCGACCTTCGCAAGGTGGCTGGCCGGATTGCGCGATGCCCGGGCGCGGGTGCTGGTCCTGACGCGGCTCGATCGGCTGGCGACCGGCAATCCCGGCGACGTGAAACCGGTGGGCGATGGGATTTCGGAAATGCGGATCACCCATGGGCCGGGCTATCGGCTCTATTATCTGCAGGACGGCAAGGTGATCGCGGTCATGCTGTGTGGCGGCGACAAGTCAACCCAGCGCCGGGATATCGCCAAGGCGAAGTCGCTGGCAAAGGAATGGAGGGGCTGATGGCCGAGACATTTACCCGCTTCGATGCGGCGGAGTATCTGACCTCGCCGGAGGTGATCGCGGCCTATCTTGAGGAGGCCGCCGCCACCGGAGAAGCGGCGGTCATCGCGCGGGCGCTGGGTGCGGTCGCGCGGGCGCGGAACTTCAGCGAGCTGGCGCGCGAGACTGGCGTCACGCGAGCCGGCCTGCACAAAGCGCTGTCGGGCGAGGGCAACCCGAGCTTCGACACGGTGGTCAAGGTCGGGCGGGCGTTGGGGATGCGCGTGCGGTTCGAGGCGGTCGAGCCGCAAAAGGTCGAGCGTGCGCGCCGCGCCAAAACGGCGACGGTGGCCGCGCTACGGTCCAAACCAGCGGCGAAGCGGACAGACCGCGGGGGTTGAAGCACCCCTCATCCCCCTGCAGACGGGGGACGATCAGCGCCGCCTCACCTCGGCGGGGCGTGTCCTTCGGTGCGCGCACCGGTGGTGCCGGTCATGTTGCAGCGCCAGACTCCGTCGGTGGTCATCCAGCAGGCGCCTTGCGCTTTCGTCACCTCGGCGCGGGAGCAGTTGAGGGCGGCGTCCTTGGTATATTTGGGGTCGCGGCAGGTGAACCAGGTCCACGATCCCGTGAGCGGGTAGACGGGCTTGGTCGTGTCGGCGTTGGGCATCGACATCATTTCGTTGTAGCCGCCGTTCGGGCGGCCTTCGCCGACCTGGATCACGGGGTCCTCGACCAGCCAGAGTTCGTCGCCTGAGGTGATCTCCTCGCGCGAGCAGCGGAAGAGGGCGACGACGCCGTCATTGCCCGGCGGTTCGGCGTCGCGGAATTCGGGACAGTCGGTGACGGGATCGCGGGCGTTCCACTGCGCGCCCGAGGCGGCCTCAGCGGTGGTCGCGCCGGCGAGAAGCGCGGCGGCGGCGAAGAGCGAGAAAGCGAGGCGCATGGGGATTCCTGTCCGGGACATCGCGCGAGCGTAGGGCGCGGGCCTGGGGCCGCTATCCCTCATTCGGATCAATACTCGCCCAGGAACGCGTCGCCCGTTTTGCTCTCCACCGCGACAAGCCAGAGGTCGGGGTCGTATTTCGTCTGCCGGTCGATGGCGATCTGGAGCTGTTCGGTGTCGACCCAGTCGGTGAGCGGGGCGAAGACCAGCGCGCCCTGGCCGTCGCGGGCGCGGCCGTAGAGGCGGAAGGTGCGGTCGAGCCGGTCGATGGTGACCAGGATCGCGCCGGCGTCTTCGTCGCCCTTGCGCGTGACGAAGGCGGGCGCGCCTGAGGCATGGCAGCGCCGGACATAGGCGGCGACCCAGAGGCCGGATTTGAGGCGGGGTTCGGTCATGGCGCGCCAGCGATGCTGTTGATCTTCCCCCGCGTGCGGGGGAAGTACCCCGCGCAGCGGGGGGAAGGGGGCAAACGCAGCGCTCCACGCGTTGCCCCCTCCACCGCTTCGCGGTCCCCCTCCCCCGTAAACGGGGGAGGATCAAATGTGCGCGGCTCGCTCACCGCGCCACCGCGCCGTGCCAGCGGCGGAGGAGCAGCCATTCGATGAGGCTGAGGATCGCGTAGAGCGCGAGGCCCATGAGGGCGAGGAGGATGAGGGCGGCGAACATCTTGGCGATCTGGAGGCGGTTGCCGGCTTCCAGGATGCGCCAGGCGAGGCCGCCGGAATTGCCGGATGCGGCGGCGAACTCGGCGACGACGGCGCCGATGAGGGCGAGGCCGCCGGCGGTCTTCAGGCCCGTCAGCAGATAGGGGAGCGAGGAGGGGATGAGGAGGCGGGTGAAGGTCTGCCAGCGCGAGGCGCGATAGAGGCGGAAGAGATCGCGGAGGTTCGGATCGGCGGCCTTCAGGCCCGCGGTCGCGTTGGCGAGGACCGGGAAGAAGGCGACGATCCAGGCGAGGATCAGCACCGCGACCCACGCATTGTCGAGCCCGACCCAGACGAGCACCAGCGGCGCGATCGCGACGACGGGCGTGACCTGAAGGATCACCGTGTAGGGCGCGACCATCGCCTCGGCGAGGCGGCTGGAGGCGAAGAGCGCGGCGAGAAGGATGCCGGTAACCGCCGCGAGGGCGAAGGCGGTGAGCGTCGTCTGCAGGGTGGCGAAAGCCGAGGCGAAGAGCGTGCCGGGCTTGCCGGCCATGAGGTCGGACGCCTCCTGCGCCAGCGCGGTCCAGATCGCGGAGGGTGCGGGGAGGACGAATTTCTTCACCTGCCAATAGCCGACCGCCCATTCCCAGAACCAGATGAGCGCGAGGAAGAGCAGGATGGGGAGGATGAGGTGGATGAGCCTCTTCATTGCTCTACCTCTTCGTCATGGCCGCCCTCGAGGCGGCCATCCAGGGGCGAGCGGCAGTGCGGTTGCCCCTGGATGGCCGGGTCAAGCCCGGCCATGACGGTTAGGTTTGAAGGGGGGGAGATTTGGTAGCATATAGTCCGTATACGGAAGATCATCCGTGCGCCTCCGTCAAAGCGGCGAGGACGTCGCGGGCGACGGCGTTGAATTCCGGCGAGGTGCGATAGGCCTGGCCGCGCGGATAGGGCGCGGGGTTGGCGATGTCGGCGACGACGCGGCCGGGGCGGCCGGAGAGGACGATGATACGCTGGGAGAGGTAGACGCTCTCGAACACCGAATGGGTGACGAAGAGCGTGGTGAAGCGCTGGGCGGTCCAGAGCGCGAGGAGGTCGTCGTTGAGCTTGGCGCGGGTGAACTCGTCGAGCGCGGCGAAGGGTTCGTCCATCAGCAGCGCGCCGGGCTCGGCGACGAGGGCGCGGGCGATGGAGACGCGCATCCGCATGCCGCCGGACAGCTCGCGAGGCAGCGATTTTTCAAATCCGGCGAGGCCGACATTGGCGAGCGCGGTGCGGGCCTGCGCGGCGGCGGCGGCGCGGGCGACGCCTTCGAGTTCGAGCGGGAGGGCGACGTTGCGGCCGGCGCTGGCCCAGGCCATCAGCGTCGGTTCCTGGAAGACGAAGCCGATCTCGGGGCGGGCGCCTTGCCATTCGATGGCGCCGGCGGAGGGCTCGTCCAGCCCGGCGATGATGCGGAGCGCGGTCGACTTGCCGCAGCCGGAGGGGCCGACGAGCGATACGAACGCCCCGTCGGCGATCGTCGCGCTGAGATCGCCGAGCGCGGCGGTGCCGTTGGCGAAGGTGCGCGAGAGATGGGTGAGGGTCAGAGCGGGCATGGGCGTGCCCTGTGTGCCAGCAATTTTGGGGATGTCAAAATGGGGGAGGGCTGTGACGGGCGGCAACGCCGAATTCACCTGGACGCGGTACGCCTGAAGACCCAACGGGGTGTGCCGTGTTCGCCATTATCCTTCTGTTCGGCGTTTTGCCATTCGCGATGCCGCAGGCTGCGCGCGGATGGCGATCGTTTGTCGTGATCGTCGTCGTGCTTGGCGGGCTGATCGTTTATGGGCTCTACGACGTTGATCGCGCCGTGTCCGACGAGCGGACCGATGGGCCGAACAGTATATTCGCCTTAGTCTTCATGCATCTCGCAGCCTACAGCGCCGCCACGGGCGTGGTGACACGCGCCATTACGCTGTTCATGGCAGTCCGAAAGGTGCCGTTGGAGTACCGTCTGCTCACAACCTTCGCGGGGCTGTTGCTGATTCCCGCGACACTGTTCGCGCTGGGAGTCCGCGGCTAGCGCGCAGGGTGGGGAGCGGCGTGACGGTGCTTCAGGCGATCACGCGCCCCCCTCTGCCATGGCGTTCGCTCTGCGAACGACATGGCTGTCTCCCCCCGCAAGCGCAGGGGGAGCAAGGCGGGGCTATTACTGCAAAAACACCGTCGTGTAGGCGCGTTTCCAGTCGAGTTTGGGGTCGTAGACGCCGTTGGCGGACATGATTTCGAAGAAGGCTTTCCAGCGCTCGTCGGTCATGGTGCCGAGTTTCACGTCGCCGGCGGTGGCGAGTTTGTATTCGTTCATCTTGACGATCGCCTGGGCGATGAGGTCGTCGGTCATTTCGGGGTTGTCGGCCTTGATCAGCGCATTGCCGGGGGCCGGGTCGCCGGTGAGGTAGTCGGTCCAGCCCTCGATCGAGGCCTGGATGAAATGCACGACGACGAGCGGCTTGGCCGAGGCCATGTCATCGGTGGTCAGGATCAGGTTGGCGTAGGAGGGGTAGTTCTCATCCGCCAGCAGGAAGAGTTGCGGCTTGAAGCCGCCTTCCTTCTCGATCTGGTAGGGCTCGGAGGTGATGTAGCCTTGCTGGATCGCGCTTTCATCCGCGAGGAACGGCGCGAGGTTGAAGGTGTATTTGCGGATCTGCGAGTCGTCGAAGCCGAACGAGGCTTTCAGCCAGATCCAGTAGGCGCCGGTCGCGGCGTCGGAAATCATGATCGGCTTGCCGCGCATGTCGCCGATCGACTTGATGTCGTCGCGGGGGTGGGTGATGAGGACCTGCGGGTCCTTCTGGAAGATCGCGGCGACCGCGACGGCGGGCACGTCGGCGGCGATCATGTTGAGCGGGATGAAGCTGTTGGAGCCGATGGCGAACTCCGCCTGGCCGGAGCCCAGCAGCAGCGGCACGTTGACCGACGCGCCGCCCTGGATGATTTCGACGTCGAGGCCGTATTTCTCGTAAATACCCTTGGCCTTCGCCTGGTAGAAGCCGCCCTGTTCGGCCTGGGCCTTCCAGTCGGTGACGAAGCGGACCTTGGTGAGTTCCTGCGCCAGCGCGGGCGCGAGGAGCGTCACGGCGGCAACAGCGGCGGCGAGAAGTCTTTTCATGGTGCGGTTCCTACAGCGGGGCGCATTTGGCTAGACGGCGGGCGGCGTCGATTTCGGTCAAGCGGCTCTCATCGTTGATGAGGGTGCGGAAGAGGACAATCCCCCGTTCGGTGGGGGAGGTGATGATCTCGGCCCCCGCCGGCGGCGGCGCGGTGGAGCCCGCCTTCATCAGCACCAGCAGGACCGCGCCGGCGGTCGCCTGGCCGTCATTGATGACGCGGTAATTGTTGGTGTTGAGATCGTAGAACGAGACCGACCAGTAGGTGCCTGGCGGGACCTCGGCGGAGATGCGCAGCGGCTTCTGTGAAATGTCGTAGACGCAGACATTGTAGAGCAGGTCGGGCGAAGAGCGGACGATCGTGTTGTTCTGCGCGGTCGGCCGCGGGGGCGCGAGCATGGTGTTGACGCCGGCCGCCGAACTGATGCGGCCCATCGCCATCGACATGATGAGCGAGGGCCCGAAATAAAGCAGCGCGCCATGCGTGACCGCGGCGATGATGAGCGTGACGAAGAGCCATTTGAGGAATTTCATGCCCGGCACGCCCCCTTCTTCAGTGTGAAGAGCGGCGCGGTTTCCGGCGCCGCCGCAACGTCCTCGGCGGGCTGGTAGAGGCGGAGCAGCAGCGTGAAATTGCCGTTGCCGGTCGCGATGCCGTTCGGGCCGTCGCCGGCGGGGGTGAGGGCAATCTCGACATTCCCGTCGGCGTTCGTCGTCGCGCCGGCGGCGCTGGCCGAATAGCGCGCGCTCTCGGTGGGGATCAGCATGTCGTTGTCGCCATAGGCGGTGACCGACCACCAGCGCGCCGCGGGCGGCGGACCGGTCAGCGTGTAGTCGCAGGCCGAGGAGAGGCGGCCGCCTTCATTGTCGGTCTTCGCCTCGAAATAGATCGTCTCGGACTTGTTGAGCGCGAGGATCGAGGTGATGGCGATGTAGAGCCGCGAATAGGGGTCGCTGGCCGCGGAGCCGGCGAGCGGGTTCATGTGCCAGATCCCCACCGTGATCATCGGCGCCGGATTGGCCTTGAAGACCATGTACCAGAGCGACCCGGCGCCGAGCGCGACGCCGACGACCAAAGCCGCCAGCCATTTGAGCAGTGTCTTCACGCAGGTCCCCCGAGAGGGGCGGAGGTTAGCCGGGATTCGTCTGGCGGGGAACGGTTGGTGCGATGCGCGCATTTGTCCCGTCGCGTGCAACGTGTGCGAGTCTATCCTTACGGGAGGACAGCTAAGGGAGCGCGGTGATGGTCAGGTCTTCGTTTGGGGCGGCGGTCTTTGCGGTGGCTGGATTTGCGCTGGTTCTGCCCGCGCAGGCCGGCAAGGTGCAGGACGCCAAGGCGACATGGGAGAGCTTGGAGGAGGACTACGACAAGCTCATCGACTCGATCGAGGCCGGCAAGAGCCAGCAGCCCAAGAAGGACGTGGCGGACCTGCGCATCGGGCTGTCCTTGCTGAGAGACCAGGTGAACGCGGTAGCGGATGGCTCGCACCAGCTGGCCGACGAGTTGTCGGTGGAATGGGCGATCCCGAAAGACGCGATCGCAAACTACGAGAAGGTAGCGCTCGACATATCGATCGCGCTCGGCAGTACCAAGCCGGATGTCAACTCGCTGACCGCAGCGAAGGGCTATCTGGATGACTCCATGCCCAAGGCCCTGGAGGCGACCAAGACCTTCGGCCGGAAATACGGCGACCTGATGAAGATGGTGGAGCAGGCCAAGAACCAGCAGACCGGCACCATGACCAGCGAGTTCAATGAGACGGCAGGTTATCTGGACACCGGCGCGGTCGACAATGCGATCAGCTCGATCCGCGACCTGCGCGGCGCGTTCGATACGCTGAGCGGCTATGTCGTGAACGCCCAGTCGATGGCGGAAGGCACGGCCGACAGTCTGGAGGCCGCGTGGAAGCCGGCCTATGACGCGCGGGTCGAATTCGACACGGCGTTGCGCGCGGTGGAATCCGCGCTGTCCAACGACAACGACTATCACGACGCGCTGGGCGACATGATCGAGGCCTATGGCGACATGAACGCGGCGATCGTGCAATCGCACGCCACCATCCTGGACTTCGGCACCAAGCTGACCCCGATCACCGACGATTGGAAGTGACGCCATGCGCCGCGCTCTTGCTGGGTTCGCCTGCGGCCTGATGCTGGCGCCGGCGGCGCTCGCCAAGGCGCCGGTCTGCACGACCGGCACGCTGTGGGCGGGATCGCCGGACTATGACGACCCGTCGCTGCGGGCGAAGGACGGGCAGGCGCTGCTGGACGTGCCGCCGCTCGGTTTTCGCGACCTGCTGTTCTCCGGCGACCATCTCGTCACGGCGGTCGGTCCGGAAGTCTGGGTCGTCGATACCGCAGCCGCAGAGCCCGTGCTCGAACGGCTGTTCGGCCGCGACGGCGAACGGGTCGCGCGGCCGGGCAAGTGCAAGCAGGCGCGGCTGGTGAATATCAGCGGGCTCGCGCTGGGGCCGGACGGCAGCATCTCCGGCGCCGACCAGATGTCGAACCTGATCTTCCAGATCACCGATCCGTTCGGGCCGGACTGCGCAGTGAATTTCCTCGCGGGCGCGACCGAGCCGCAGGATGTCGTGGTGCCCGGCCGGCCGGCGCGGTTCGGCGACGCGGACGGGCCGGGCGCCGAAGCGATGCTCGGCAGTCCGGACTGGGTCGCGGTGCTGGACGACGGCACGATCTATTTCATCGACAGCTCGTACGACAAGCTGAAGCGCGTGCTGCCCGACGCGGCGCATACGGTGGAGACCGTCGTCACGCTGCCCGAAGGCACGTATTTCGACCTGAAGGTGCTGAACGGAGCGCTCTATGCGCTGGGCCAGAACAGCGTGTCGGAAGGCTTCATCGTGACGATCGATCCCGCCAGCGGCGAGGTCGAGGATTTCCAGCGCGGGCGTTCGGACTATTGGCTGGGCGACGGGGCGATCAATGTCTCGGGTCTCGCGACCGACGGGAAGGGCCTGTTCACGACGCAGTCCGGCAACCTGCTCTACGTGCCGCTGAAGGGCGATATCGAGAAGATCGCGGGCACCGGCATCTGGTTCGACTATGAGGGCGATTACGACCCGCACCAGCCCCATCCGGCGGACGAGCTGCAACTGATCGCCATGCGGCGCACCCAGACCGCGGGCTCCAACGTGTTCCTCGCCTATCACAAGGATGCGCTCTATTTCAGCGCGACCGGGCGGTCGCCCTATGTGATGCGCATCGACTGCAAGTAGCGCGGCGCCGCCTCAATCCGGCTTGCGGGGCAAGGGGATGATCTGCGCGGGCGGGCGGTCTTCGGGCGCGACCGTGCCGGGGCGCTGGGGCAGGTTTTCCAGGGCCGAGGCGGAGAGATACTGGATGATGCCGAGCGCTTCGGTCATGCGCGCGTTGAAGTCGGCCAGCGCCGCGTTCTCAGCCGGCGGATCCATGTCCGGCACGGCGTTCTCGCGGATGAGGACGTTGAGCATGCCGATGACCTCGCCCGCCTCGTTGCGGACCGGAGTCGGGAAGGGCTGGAAGCGGACGCGCTCGCCGTCCGGTCGTTCGGCGATCGCGGTGATGCCGCGGATCGGACGGCGCTCGCGCACCGCGACGGCCATCGGGCAGTCCTCATGCGCGACCGGCGTGCCGTCGAGCAGAAAAAGCCGGTGCGAGCCGCACCAGCGCGCGACGCCAAGCGTTGGTTCCTGGCCCCAGAACCGCACGGCGGCCGGGTTGAAATAGGTGAGCATGCCGTCGAGATCGGTCAGGTAGATCGCGATCGGCATCGCATCGAGGACTTGCGCGCCGGTCATCATGGGCAGGCACCGCGGAGACGGAAGTAGTGTCACCGCGAATGTAGCACGAATTACGAGACGGCGCATGATTTGCAGGCCGCAACCGAAAGTTTGTTTGACGGTCGCCCGCCGGGCCTAGTCGCAGGAGAAGGCGACGAGTTCGTTGCCTTCGTAGACGGGGAAGATGTTCTTCGAGCAGGCGAAGTATTTCGGCGTCTCTTCCCGCTTGAGGCCGCCGGTATAGCCGACCATGGGTTCCATGGTCGCGATCTGGCCCTTCCCCGCGACGCAATCGCCGCCATAGCCGATGGAGCACCAGCCGACGCGGATGTCCTTGTCGCACTTGTTGTAGATGACATAGTGGCCGGTGCCGGCGTGCATCTTCCAGAAGGTGCCGACGCAGGTGGAGACGTCGTGATCGGCGTGATGGCGGGGGGCGTTGCTTTTCGTGCGGCGGGCTTCGAGCCAGCGCTGCTGCGGGACTTCGCCTTCGGAGATTTCGTTCACGCCTTCAACTTCCTCGCTGACCTCGGCGGGTTCGGTGGGTTGCTCGACGACGGGTGGCTCTAAGGCGGCGGGCTCTTCCGTCGCTGGGTCCGTGCCGGCTGGTTCAGCGCGGGGGTCGGGTTCGGCCGCCGCAACGGCGCTGTCCGGAATGCCCGGCACGCAGCCGTTTTCCAAGTCCCAGTCGCGGCAACCCATCGTGTAGTGATCGGGCATCTCGTAGCCGGCCGCTTCGTTGAAGAAGATGGTCGGGCCGTCGATATAGCCGTCGACGAAGGTGGCGGTTAACAGCACATGCGTCCGTTCGCCCGGATGGTCGAGGGTCAGCGTGCCTTTCCCGGACAGATATTTTCCCTGCGTGCAGGGCTCCGAATAACGCGGGGGCTTGAAGACATTGCTCGTGTCCTGGTTTTTGGTTCGTCGATAGAGACACCCCGTCGCGGTCTTGAGCGTCACAAAGACGTAGTCGGGATCTTGCGTTTGAGCGAACGCGCTATTGACGAAGGAGAGCGCCACGGCGGCGGCAAGGCCGACCGCCGCGAATACAGGCGTGCGGATCATCTCGGTGCCTTCTAGTCGCAGGAGAAGGCGACGAGTTCGTTGCCTTCGTAGACGGGGAAGATGTTCTTCGAGCAGGCGAAATACTTCGGCGTCTCTTCGCGCTTGAGGCCGCCGGTGTAGCCGACCATGGGTTCCATGGTCGCGATCTGGCCTTTGCCCGCGACACAGTCGCCGCCATAGCCGACGGAGCACCAGCCGACGCGGATGTCCCTGTCGCACTTGTTGTAGATGACATAGTGGCCGGTGCCCGCGTGCATCTTCCAGAACGTGCCGACGCAGTTCGAAACGTCGTGGTCGGCGTGATGGCGCGGGGCGTTGTTTTTCGTGCGGCGCGCCTCGAGCCAGCGCTGCTGCGGCACTTCGCCTTCGGAGATTTCGTTGACGCCTTCGATCTCTTCGCTGACCTCGGTGGGTTCGGTGGGTTGCTCGACGGCGGGTGGCTCTTCAGCGGCTGGCTCTTCGGCCAGCGGTTCGTCGACGGCGGGTTCAGAGCTTGGCTCGGGTTCCGCCGCGGCGACGGGCGCGGGCGTTTTGGTCGTGCGAACGCGGGGGAAATTGGGGTCGCAGAATTGCGGCGCCGCTTTCGGGCACCCCATGTCGTACTCATAGGTGTTGGGCGGATTGTCGGTCAGCGTGACGACGACGGGGCCGTCGAGATAGCCGTCGATGAACGTGCCCTCGAAGGAGCTCCACAACATCACTCCGTAACCCTGGTCGTAGAAGAACGAGACCTTGCCTTTGCCATCGATGGTTTCACCCGGTGTGCAGGTACCCTCGAACTTCAGAGGAATACCCGGCGACCCGTCCCTTCGTGGATTGCTGCCGTCGCTGCCGCGTCGGTTGGTATCGACTTGCGCCATCCAGAGCTGGCAGCCCTCCGGCGTGTGCATCTGCACGAGGCCCATGATGTCGCCGGAAGCCGCCGGCGTCGCCGCGCCTGTGGTGAGCGCCGACAGCGCAAAGAGCGCGCCCGCCAGTTTCAGGTTCATTGTCGTTTTCCAAGCGTTCCGCGATTCCATCGAAGCCTGACAGTGTACGGGCGGGGCGGCGACTACCGGATGGTAGTGAGTGGTCAGCGGCGTTCGGGCGGCAGGCGGTTCAGCAAAGCGACGAGTTCGGCCTGGCGGTTGGTGCCGGTCTTGGCGAGGATCGACTTGATGACCTGCTGCACGCTGGAGGCGCGCATACCCAGGGTCTCGGCGATCGGCGGCACAGCGCGCCCGGCGCGCAGGAGGCCGGCGATTTCCGTCTCGCGCTGGGTAAGGTTGAAGGCGCCGGCGATGAGGCGCGGGTCGGCCTGCGTCTCGGCCTCCGGATCGGTCACGAGGAGGAGGCAGCCGGCGCGGCCGAAAGCGTCGGCGAGAAGCTGGCGCACGGGGATGGCGTCGATGACGAGCGGAAGCCGGCCGGCCCGGCGCAGGACGATCTGCGCGCCCGCCGTCGCGGCGGAGCCGGCGTCGCGGCCGAGCATGGTGTCGATGAGCGTGGCGAGCGCGGCGCTGCCGTTCGCGCCCCGGACGGTGAGGCGTCCGCCGGAGACGGTGAGGTCACGGCCGAGCAGCGCGTCGGCGCGGGCGTTGAAGAGGCGGGCCTTGCCGGCGCCGTCGATGAAGATCGCGGCGATCGCGGCATGCTCGAAGGCGGCGAGCGCGCCGGTAATGGCGGCGTCGGAGAGATGCTCGGCGTAGAGCAGCATGCGCTCCAGCGCAGGGCGGAGCGCCATCAGCGCGGCGTGTTGCGCCGGCGCGCTGAACGGGCCGTCCGCTTCAGCGCGCACGAGGTTGAGCGACCAGACCTGATCGCCGGCATAGAGGCCGAGACCGGCGAACATCGACATGTCGTGACGCGCGAAGAGATCTGTGTAGATCGGCAGCCGGGCGCGTTCCTCGGCGCTTGTCATATCATCTTCATAGACGATGACCTGGCCGTTCTTCGCGAGCGGCCAGCCCCGCAAGGCGCGCATATCGTGCGGCGCCCAGCCGTCGCCGATGAAATCGCGGAACATCGCCTGGTAGCGGGTGGAGGCGGGCGCGCGGACGCGTTTGTCGGCGGCGACGCCGGATTGACTGAAGCAGCCGCCTGCCGCGCCGATACTCTCGGTGAAGATGTCCAGCGCCGCGGTCCAACCATCGGGCGCGAGGATGGCGTCGTAGCAGCGGCCGAGAAAAGCGAGGGTCTGGTCACTCATGCAGACGGCGCGTTCTTGAAGACTCGCGGGCCGGCGCCCCCGCGCCATCAGATTCCCCTGTCCCCGGCGCTTATTCCTAGGGCGGCCGCGGGTGAATCATAGTGCGGCACGGGCGCGCACCGTCCGTTACGTCAATCCGGCGCTGGCGGGGCTTCATGAAGGCGCGAGGGGACGGGGCTGGGCCTCACGCTCTCAAAAGCGCCTGATCGAGGATCATGGCGGGATGCCGGTGCTGACCGGCATCCCCGGGTTCGGCACGACGGCAAGCTTCACACTGCCGCGCGTGCCGGGCTGAGGGACGCGCCTGATTTTGGACCACCGCCGTTTGTCATTCCCGCGAAGGCGGGAATCCATGGGGCAAGCACGACGCCTGGGCCGTGGATGCCCGCCTGCGCGGGCATGACAGTTGGGGTGGGTTGGAGGAGCGCGGTCAGCTCCTCATCGTCGCCTTACGAGGCCGGGCCGATCTTGGTGACGTTGGTCTGCGAGTCCACGACATAGACCAGCGTGACTTCCTTGCCGTCGTGCTTGGCCATGGTCTCATCGACATACCATTCGAAAGTAACCTTCGCGCCGTCCTTGGCGGTGACGGTCAGTTCGTCCGGCAGGTCGCTCGCCGTCGGCTCCTTGGCGCCCGACAGGATGCCGGTGATCGACAGCGCCTTCGAGGTGTCGACTTCCGGCTTCTGATCGGCGGGGAAGGCGATGGACTTGCCGTCGGCGGTGACGTCGAACACGGTCGTCGAGGGCTTGGTTTCCGTCTCGGCGGTGACGGTCTTGCCGACCAGCTCGCCGATCTGGCCGGCGACCTCGGCCTCCTCGTTGTTCATCAGGAAGCCGACCGGTTCCTTGCCGGCGGGCGTGATGGTGAGGGAGAACATCGGGTAGCCCGCGTCGTCGGCGGCGGTGAGGACGCCGGTGATCGTGCCTTTGACGGGCGCGGCCTCTTCGGCGACGGCGGCAGTGAAGAAGGCGGGAAGGGCCGCAAAAGCGAGGGCGGCGACAGTACGTGACAGGCGATTCATCGGTCTCTCCAGCTTAGATGACCGACATAAGCACAGGTGATTGCGGCGGGATACGGGCGGACTACTTCACGCGGTGCAGGACCCATTGGGGGTCGGTAGTCGCGCCCGTGCCCTGGGCGGTCAGCGTGACCGTATCGCCGTTACAGGCATAGGCGAGCTGGGGGATTTCGTCGGGCAAAGGCACGTCGGTGACGACGGGCTTGATGACGATCGCCTGGGTTTCGCGGTCGATCATGGTGACCATGGTCTGGATCGAGAAGCTGTCCTCGCGGGCCGGGTCGCGGCACATCTTGAGATTGCCCGAGCCGTTGCCGAAGGATGACCACTTGATCGGCAAGTCGCCGCCGGTGCCGATCCAGATATCGGCGCGGAGTTTTTCCTGCGTGGCGCTGGTGAAGATCTGGAAACTGTCCGACGACCACTGGCCCTGACCGGTACCGTCGAAGGTGATAAGGAAGTCGCCGCCGCCGATGGTGGGGTCGGCATCGTTCGCGTCCGCGGCGAGCATGGTGACCAGCAGCTTGGTCAGCGCCGGCTTGTCGAGGCGCCAGAGGCCGGCCAGGCACTGGTCGCGCTTGTCGGTGACGATGCAGGCGGTGCAGGGCTTGTCGCGGGTGAAGGAGAGAAGGCCCTGCAGCTTTACCGGCTCGAGCGGCATCAAAGCGACATTCCAGGTGAGCGGCTTGGAGCAGTCGCCGGGCGGGGTGTGCTCGGGCACCGGCTTTGCCCACGCCGCGCCGGGCTCGGCATAGGCGAGCGCTACTGAATTGCTGAGGTTGGCGACCTTGTAGTCGCCGCCGGAGATCAGGAGTTGGCGGCGATAGATGGTGAAGGCCGTCATGTCGACGTCAAGCTGGCCGGTCTCGCCGTCGATCTGCAGCGGCTCGCCGTATTCGGCCGCGCTGATGACGGCGCCAGTGACGTCGGTGATCTTGCCGTCGAGATAGCTCTGGGCGAAGTCTTGGAAGGACTCCAGGCCCTTGGGCATCGCGCTCTCGAAATAGGCTTTCAGCGCGAGCGCCTGGGCGGGCGCGCCGGGCTGCGCGGTGGGCATCGCGCTCCAAACGTCGAGCACTTTCTGAGGCGACTGGTTCCACAGCCACTGCCAGAAGACGATCGACTGGTAGGACATGGTGGTGAGCGGCAGCTCGCCGCTGTCCTTGTCGAACTGCTTGTAGCGTTCCATCGTGGTGTTGGCGCGCGGCACGACGAGGCTCGCCATCATCTCGGCCGAGCCTTCCATCCACCAATCCGCGCCCTTGCCGGTGAGGGCGGCCTGCTTGGGATTGCGCCAGGTCTGGACGCAGTGGGCGGCCTCGTGCGCGACGACCTTCTGGATCTGGCGCGGGATCTCGCTGGCGCCGGGCTGGATGATCCAGGCGTCGGGATCGTCGCTCGACTTCTTCCCGTTGGTGAGATCGGTCGTGATGCCCGCGAGGTTGACCTCAATGAGGCATTCGCTCTGGCCGATCACCGCGGCTGCGCCGTGTTCGGGCAGCTTGACCGGCATGTCGTCGCCGGCGGGATCAAGCAGGAGGATGGTGATGCGGCCGGGAAAGCCGATGTCGACCGAGCTCGTCCAGGTCTTGAAGGCGAGTTCGAGCCCGTCGAGGAGCTGGGGCGTTACGGTCTTGAAGTTGTCGTCGGCGATCTGCACCGAGCGCACGATGCGGGCGGGGAAGCTGCCTGCGCCGCTGGAAATCTGGCGGCGGCTCATTTCCGCGCAGCTCCACTCGCCGGTGCTCATGACGGTCTTGGAGAACTCGCCGCCCTGCACCGTGCAGTCGAGGAAGGCATCGGGATCGGACGCTTGTGCCGTGCCGAGGCCGAAAACGAGACAGGCAGCGAGCGCCGCCAGCAGGGGAGCAATGGTTTTCATGGGCGAATGCTAGTGGGGATTTGCCGGGGGAGGAAAGGCCCTTAGTCCGTGAAGCGCACCGAGAGGCCGAGGCTCTGGTAATAGTCCAGGTAGTTGTAGCAGAAGCCGATTTCGTGGTCGTCGGGGAACCAGAATTCGTTGGGCTGGTCGCAGTTCTGCGCGCGCAGGAGGATGGGGAAGGGGAGCTGGAAGGTGGTCTCGATCTCCTTGGCGATGGCTTCCATCAGGCCCGAGGCCTTCAGGATGTCGGCGACGCGCTTCAGTTCGGGATTGGGGTCGTCATAGGAGACGGTGATCCGGTTCTTCGAGGTCTGGCCCTCGTCGAGATAATTGGCCGGGCCGATGAGCTTCAGCCAGGCTTCGGCGACCTGGTTGCGCTCGGCACCGCAGTAGTCGCGGCGGCTGGCGGGCAAGGCGATTTCCTCGGCGAGCGCGCCGAAGCGTTCCGCGCTGAGGGCGACCATCAGGCAGGCGGCGCTGAAGCCGCGCTGGTGGTCGGTGAGGTGGGAGTCGGCATAGTCGATGTCGTCATTCTCGGCCATGCGCGTGCCGCGATCCATGAAGGCGCGGATGCCGCCGATGGCGAGGGAGTCGCGTGCCTCGTTCGCCTCGGAGGCCGGCATGTAGATGCCGGCGAAGGCGTCGGCGATGGCCTCCTCCTGGACGATCCAGCCGATCTTGTAGTCGTCGATCATGGCGTGACCGAACTCGTGGTAGAGCGTGAAGGTCGCCTTGCCGAGCACGTATTCCGCCTCGGCGCGGGCCCGTTCGGGGGACGGGGTGCTGCCGTCCGGATCGGTCCAGACGGCGACGCCCTTGTCGAGCGCTTCGGTGAAATCCTGCTCGGCAGCGAAAGCGGGTGCGGTGACGGCAAACAGGCAACAGGCCGCGGCGGCGGTGCGGCTTAACCGAACGAACATGGATTTTCCCCGGCCCGAATAGCGGGCCCGACGGGCTTAAGGGGAATATGCGGCGTTAGAAAGGCTGGGTTCGGAACATACTTTAAGGGCGGCGATTGCGCAGCCGCTCCATCAGATCGCCGGCATTGAACATCGCCATGCTTCTGAGAAACCGCAGGCGCCGGAGCAGCAGTGTCGCCACGATCCAGGCGACGCCGAGAAAGGCTAGCACCGCGACGCCCAGTGCCGGGAGAAAGCCGAGCTGGCTTTGCAGCCCTGCGACGATGGCGACGCCGATACAGACGAGGACGGCGTAAAGGACGGTGAGAATGACGACGATACGAACGATCATGGACCTGCAACGCGGGATGGGGGAACGAGGTTCCGGGCGCTTGATGCGTGGACAGCGGCCGGGCGGGACGTGTATCTGCGGGTGAGGATGGGAGTAAAGCGATGAAGCATACAGGCAAGACGTTCACGAGCCAGACCCTGAAGCTGGACGGCGCGGAATTCATCGACTGCAAGATGGACGATTGCGACCTGATCTATTCCGGCGGCCTGCCGCCCTCGATCATCGACTGCGACATCCGCGATTGCCGCGTGACCTTCGAGGGGCCGGCGTTGAACACGCTGGCGCTGCTGAAGGGCATGGCCTCGCGAGGGAGCGCGTTCCAGCAGTTCGTGCGGGACATCCTGCCGATGGACACTCACTGATAGATTATTTTCCTATTTCTGCTTGACCTTCGCGCGGTCGTCCCGTATATAGGAATTATATCCGGTAGTGGGTGAGGCGAGAGGCCGGTCCTGCCGGGGCTTTCCCGAGAGCAATCATGACAGAGAAGAAACCAACGGCAGCGGCCGTTGCCGCACGCGTGCCTGATTGGGAAGCGATCAGGAACGACTATCAGGAGTCGATGGACAGCCAGCGCATTATCGCCGAGCGGCACGGCGTCACGCCGGGCCAACTCTCGAGCCGGATCAGCCGGCACAGCTGGTATCGCCTTGGCAAGATCAAGGATGACGGAGCGGTAATGCGCGAGGCCGTCATCGACCTGATGAATGACACGAGACGCGCGGTCAAAAGATCGCTGGCGCGCGGCAATCGTCTGATCGAGCGGGCCGAACGCGAAGGCGCCAGCACCGAAATGCTGCTCGCACAGCACGAACGCAATGTCGCCAGCGTCTCGTATCTGGTGCGCGCAGCGGATCACTTCGCCAAGATGGCCGAGAGCATGGGGGTGATGTCTGCCACGAGCCCGTCAACGGAAACCGCTGATGACATACGTGCCCGGCTTGAAGGCCGATTGGTTGCTATGGCTGAAAAAATCAGAGTTGCAGGATATCCTCTCCCTCATGTCGCCGGAGGACCTGAAGGCGATTGAGCTGTGCTGGCGGTTCTGGTCGCACGTTTATCAAGACCCGCCGCCGGGCGACTGGTCGCTGTGGCTGCTGCTGGCAGGTCGCGGGGCAGGTAAGACGAAGGCCGGCGCAGAATGGGTGAACCACGAGGTCGCCGGCGGCCGAGCCGGGCGCGTCGGGGTGATCGGCGAGACCATGCACGATGCGCGGGCGGTGATGGTGGAGGGGCGGTCGGGCCTGCTCCATCCGCTGTTGCCTGCGATGCGGCCGCGCTTCGAGCCGTCGAAGCGCCAGATCGTCTGGCCGAACGGGGCGGTGGGGGAGCTGTTCTCGGCCGAGGATCCCGAGCAGTTGCGCGGGCCGGAGCTGGATCTCATCTGGGCCGACGAGTTCGCGAAATGGCGCTATCCGCAGGCCGCGTTCGACATGGCGCAGATGACGCTGCGCGCCGGGCTGCGGCCGCGCATGCTGGTGACGACGACGCCGCGCCGGATGGCGGCGCTGAAGGCGTTGCTGGCCGGGCCGGGCGCGGTGACAACGCGGGCGACGACTGCCGACAACCGAATGCATCTGGCGGCGGACTTCCTCGCGCGGATGGACGCGCTCTATGGCGGCTCGCGCCTGGGGCGGCAGGAGCTGATGGCGGAGATTCTGGAGGACGACGAGACCGCGCTGTGGCAGCGCGACTGGATCGACGCGGGCCGCGTGGCGGCACCGCCGGCGCTGAAGCGCGTGGTGGTAGCCGTCGATCCGCCGGTGACGCAAAGCGCGGCGGCGGATGCGTGCGGCATCGTGGTGGCGGGGTGCGCGGCGGACGGCGCGCTCTATGTGCTCGCCGATCGCACGGTGCAGGGGCTTAGCCCCGCAGGCTGGGCGGGCGCGGTGCGGCGTGCGGTGGAAGCGTTCGAGGTGCAGACGATCGTGGTGGAGACCAACCAGGGCGGCGATCTCGTCACGGCGCTGCTGCGCCAGGCCGGCGGCGATGCCGTGCGCGTGAAGCCGGTGCGGGCGAGCGCGTCCAAGGCGGTGCGCGCCGAGCCGGTGGCGATGCTCTACGAACAGGGCCGCGTGCACCATGTCGGCGCGCTGCCGGCGCTGGAGGACGAAATGTGCCTGTTCGGCGGCGAGGCGAAGGGCGCGGGGAGCCCGGACCGGGTGGACGCGCTGGTCTGGGCGCTGAGCGAGCTGATGCCGGGGCGGGAGGCAATGGCGCGGGTGCGGGGGTTGTGAGGGAACCGGCGCCGTGAGATCGGTATGATGCTACGCATGCACCAACGGGCGCCCTTGATGAGATTCGCGACCCTCTTACTGGCACTGCTACTTGGCGTGGGGTTGGCCGCCGCGGAGACGTCGGCGTCTGACTTGCCCCTTCTGCCCGAGCCGACTGAAATCGTTCAGCCTCGTTACCCCAAAGAGGCGCAGGAGCGGGAGCTGGAGGGCTGGGTCGGGCTTGCCGTGACGATCGGCGAGGGCGGCGTTGTTACGGATGTTCGCGTCCTGATCGAAAATCCGGCGGGGTATCGTTTCGGCGAAGTGGCCGCTGCATCCGTGCGGCAATGGAAGAACGCCAACACACCGCCGGGAACCTATCGGCTGCGGGTCAACTTCAAGCTCTGACCTTACCTTCTATAGGAAAATAATCAGATTTCGGATTGACGATCGCGCGGGTCAAACGCATATAGGAATTGTATCCGGTATCGGGTGAGGGCGAGGCGATCAGGGCTTCGGCTTTTCGTGATCGGGCGTGATGGCGACGGGGTCGCTGGCGGGGAAGGATTCTTCCAGCGCTTCGTCGAGACGCTCGTCGAGGGCATCCGCGTCTTCGGATTTGGGTTTCGGATCGTCGTGCGGTTTGGGCTTGGTCATCGCTTGGCTCCCGGGTTGGGGCATTCAAGCGCGATGTCGGGCGATTGACCAGCGTCGAGGCGTGTGCAGAAATAATTCCTATATCGGCTTGACCTGCGAACGGTCAGGGCGTATATAGGAATTATGTCCGGTATCAGGTGAGGGCGAGCGGCTTTCGCCTTCTTTGTCATTCCGGCCGCAGCGCCGCGGAGAGCCGGGACCCAGATGACTGGGCCGTGGCGCTTACCGCCCCTGGGTCCGGGTCTCGGACGCCTGCGGCGGCCTCGCCGGGATGACGGTGTGTTCCAAAGATTGGAGAGCGAATGTTCGAACGCTTCAGGCGGCGGGCGCGGATGCGTGCGCCCGAAGGCAAGGCGAGTGCGGCGGGGCCGGTGATTGCGCTCCAGCATGGCGGGCGCGCGCGGTGGACGCCGCGCGATTATGCCAGTCTGGCGCGCGAGGGGTTCGTGAAGAACCCGGTCGCCTATCGCGCCGTGCGCATGATCGCGGAGGCGGCGGCGAGCGTGCCGTTCCTGCTGTATGAGGGCGACGCGGAGCTGACGCAGCATCCGCTGCTCGAGCTGATCGCAACGCCCAATCCGGCGGAGACGCGCTCCGATGTGATGGAGCGGCTCTATGCCGGGCTGCAGATCGCGGGCAACGCCTATATGGAGGCCGTACGGCTGGACGGCGTGCCGCGCGAGCTGTTCGCGCTGCGCGCCGACCGGGTGCGCGCGGTGCCGGGGCGCGACGGGTGGCCGGAAGCGTATGTCTACAGCGCCGGCGGGCGCGAGGTGAGCCTCAAGCGCGAGGCGGACGGGTTTCTGCCCGTGCTGCATCTGAAGCTGTTCCATCCCGTCGACGATCACTATGGCCTGTCGCCCATCGAGGCGGCGGCGCAGGCGATCGACCTGCACAATGCGATGGCGGCCTGGAACAAGGCCCTGCTCGACAATGCCGCGCGGCCCAGCGGCGCGTTGGTTTATCGCGGGAGCCCGGGCGCGGAGGCGCTGAGCGACGAGCAATACCAGCGGCTGCGCGACGAGCTGGACCAGCAGCGCAGCGGACCGCGCGGGGCAGGGCGGCCGCTGCTGTTGGAGGGCGGCCTGGAATGGCGGCCGATGAGCCTGACGCCGCAGGACATGGATTTCGACGCGGGGCGCAACGCGGCGGCGCGCGACATCGCGATGGCGTTCGGCGTGCCGCCCATGCTGCTCGGGATTCCCGGCGATGCGACCTATGCCAATTACGGCGCGGCCAATCTCGCCTTCTGGCGGCAGACGGTGCTGCCGCTGGCCGCGCGGATGGCGGCGGCGTTGACGCGGTGGCTGGGGCCGCAATTCGGAAGCGGGCTGCGGCTTGCCGTCGATGCCGACGCGGTGCCGGCGCTGACCGAGGAACGCGCCAACCTGTGGGCGCAGCTGGAGTCGGCAACCTTCCTGGACCGTGACGAGAAGCGCGCGGCGGCGGGGTATGGGGTGAGCGCCTAGGCGATGTGTCCCTTGCTCCCCCTGCGCTTGCGGGGGAGACAGCCATTCCAGTCGCGGAGCGAACGGGATGGCAGAGGGGGACGTGTGATCGCGTGAAGCGCCGAGATCGGTGTAAGTGATCATCCAATTCTGGAGACGGGATATTCCGGGATTTGACGGGCAATAGCGGGATGGAAACCGCAGGAAGCCGCTAAAAATTGGCGATTTCCGAGCTACGCGCAGCGCGCAGCCGGTGTCTAGAATTTTGGTAAAGATAGACACCGCGCGGCCACCCTGCCGGCCAAAACGGCCCTCGCGGCGCGCAGCCCTTAGCCGTCCTTAGAAAGGCCTCTGGAGCGCCCAAGAACGCGGAAAACCGGCCCTCAGCGCTCAATAAGGGCGGTCAGCAAGCCGCCGAGGACAACGCTTGGAAGCCAGCTAAGGGGGTGAGGAACTGGGCAAATGCCGTCCCAGTTTGAAAAGAAGTGGGACGATGGCGTTTTGAGGCGGAAATCCGCGCCTCTTACTCACTTAACCAAATCACTGATCCATCTTCCGGCTGAAGTAAGTGGGACGATGCTATCGGCGTCTCACCAGAGGTCGTCGAGCCGCTGGAGCGCAATGCTGAGGTATGGCTCCAGCGCGATAGTGGCCATGATCATCACCGAATGAGCGTGATAGACCACCTCTTTGGCAACGTCGTCTTTGCTGGCGCCTTCGCGCTTCGCTTCGGCGACGACCTGGCGGGCGATCGCCTCAGTTTCAGGGTCGGCGGCAAACTGGCCGCCGTTCGGTCCGAAACTTTGAAATAGCTTTGCTCGCCAAGGCATGCGTATGCCCCCGATTGCGACAGTGATATTTTATCACCGTAGGTTGGGGGCGCCACCACTAGGCGTCTTACAGGCTGCGTTAAATTGTCCGAACTGATCTAGATCAATAACCTAGATCAATCGCCCGGGGCCTGCGGCTTGGGGCATCTGCCAGAGGACCTTACCGCCGCGCCGTATGACCACCGCCGCATAGTTGTCGGTCAGCCAGAATTCGACGGCATCGTCGATCGCGGCGTCCTGATCGAAGCGTCGCAGGGAGAGCCAGGCGCCGCAATGTCCGGTCAACTCAATTGCAAATTTGGGCAATAGAGCGACCTCCGAGACAGCAGATGACATAGTCTTAGGTTAGATTCCGCTCCGCACAACCAAGATGGCACGGTAAGAAGCATACGCTTCGACAGCCGCTGCGCACTCGTCTTTTTCCACGGAGCACATGATGCCAGCACAAACGTTCTGGGTCAGAGCTTTCCGTCGCGGTCAGGCGGATCCTTCCCTCGCGCTTGAGTGCCCTACCCGAGATGCCGCCAAGGCCAAGGCGGAGGAACTATGGGGCTCGCGCGTCTTTACGCGGGTCGATGCAGATACGGTCTCCGAAGGCGAGCGCGCACGATCATCAGCTTCAGGGCCTAACCGCCTGCGCTAGTTATCCACATTTTCGCGAACAGCTCCGATCGCTCGAAATGAGCTGCAGGACTCGACTCCTAGCACTCAGCATGTTCTCATTATGTTCTCATCCGCACAAGAAGGGAGAATGGCGATGGGTAAGGCTGCAGTTCGGGCGCGCAAGATCACCAGGCGGCAGATCGAGGAAGCGGACCAGGTGGAGATCGAGGATCTGATCCCTGTCTTCCTGCTCAATGAAGACCCGCCGCCGCTGCAAGGCACGTTGCACCTTCAGGCCGCCTCGGAATGGGTGGTGGATGGAGATCGCACTTCAGGCTCGGTGGCGTTCCTTGGCCGGCCTGGCTTCAAGTGCCTCTACACGAGGCTGTCATTCTATCCTGAGGACGAATTCAACCAAGAGCTGGCCGTCCATGACGCCGATCGAGGCCGGGTCTTCCACGATTTCCGGTGGGTGCATCAGGAGGCGACCGGACAGCAGCTCGCCGACCTGGTGAAGGTTATGCAGCGCCAGGTGGCGGCGCTCGTCGGCCGATGATCAAGCAGGCTATCCAGCCACTCATCGACCGCCTTCTCGGTCAGGCCGATGCGGGGCTGGTGACGGTCACGCTTGAAGAACTAGACGCGCTCGCGCGCGCTGCGCAGTTCGGCGATCGGTTGCGCTGGCGGATCAACGGCCGCGAACCCGAGTTCGTGACCCGCGCTGAGATCGAGACGACTTTCGCGGTGAAGCTGGCGGCCATGGCGGCGCGCCGAGAACTGCCGGCGCTTCGATCGAAAGAGTGGCAGGAGAGGGAATGGGCCCGCAAATCGCTGGCGGCCGCCCTCATCGACAATCTGCTCAACGCCTATGTTCTGGTGCGGAAGTATCGCAACCCGAACGGCGACCAGATCGGCCGTTCAGCCTCTGAAAGCTAAGTACCAGCCGCTAAGAATGCCGACGACGCAAAAGGCAACGAAGACGTAGATGCCGGCGCGAGCGGCTACTGCGGCGAAGCGATGCCAACTCTTGATGGCCGGCATCCGTCTACTTGCTGACGCAGGGAACGAAATTGAGATAGATGCGCTGGTGCGCGATATCTTCTGGAGAAAGGAGCTGGTGGATCTCGGGGCCTTGTCCGACCCATAGCGTCGCAAATGCAGACCAGCCAGAATATCCACCGAAGCTGTTCTTCGCGTTGACGAGGAACTTCTGCGCGACACCGGCCCAAAGCTCCTTTCCGCCTGGTTCAGTGCCCGACGTCACCCGAACGCATTCCAAAGGGCCGAATTTATAGCGAGCAGATTCGGGGTCTTTTAGGACCATCTCCATACGAGCTTTGATTGCAGTTTCGCGTTGCTCGTCGAGCGATGGCACTGGCTTTCCTGCCGTCAGCGCGACCGCAAAGAGAATAATCGCTCCGAGCTTCATGGGACCTCACGTCAAAGCGGCGCGCCGCACCAGACAACGCGGCCGATAATCGAAACATCCTGCATCTGATCATAGTCCACATGCTCGTCAGGATAGGTCTTATTGTCGCTCATCAAGGTGATGCCTGACATCAAGACCTGAAAGCGCTTCACTCGCGCATTGTCATCTTGAACGAATGCGAACAGGCCATCAGCTAGCTGGTTATCCGCAGTGTCAGCCATCGCGAGTGCGCCGTCAGGGAGCCGATCGCCGCCCGAGTCACCGCGGATCCTTAGAAGCGCCAAATCCTTCGTCGAGCGGCGGCCGGGAATGGCGAGAATTTGTGCTCTGGTGAACGGCACCATCTCGATAATTCGCGCCCGCTCGTTCCACGCCCCTGCTCCAGCAGAGAGGCGGATGTCGTAGAGCGGGATTAGCTCGAAGTCGGAGGCAGTCGGCGGATCCCTGCCCGTTAGGAAGTAATCGATCGAGTGATTCGTCACCTTCGCGATCGCCGCCAGTTTTAGGACGCTCGGTTCGGACTTGGCGGCGATGTAATTGTTGATCGTTCCAACCGGAACACCAGATTTTTCGGATACGATAGCATTTCCGCCAGCGCCTTGAACGGCCAAGCGAATTCGCTCTCCGATTTCTCGCAGATCAGCCTTCGAAGACGGCGTTTCTGCCACCGTTAACCTCATATCTGTTGACGACAAATAGCATATACGCCATCGTCAGGTTCCTGATTTGGGCTCCGGAAAAAGCCGGACCCGCAGATCCGGCACCGGAGGCCAGGCGTGAAGCGCAAACGTTGGGACAAGCACGAGATCAAGGCGGCGATCCATCGCCGCGGAATGACGCTGTTTCGGCTGGCTCAAGAAGCGGGACTAGAGCAGTCCGCTGGATGGGTCGCTCTCACGCGGCGCCACCGCGCCGGCGAAGCTGCCATCGCCAAGTTCTTGGGCGTCGCCGCCTGTGTGCTGTGGCCCGATCGCTACCCTTCAGTCGCCTCGCGAGTCGCATCTAACGACGCTGGCCCCGCCCGCGCGAGTCAAAACGCAGGGGTCGCGTAGACATGGCGAGCGCCCCGAAATCAGTTCCCTTTGTCCCCGACCTGGAAGGCATTTCCGAAGAGGTCCTCAAAGGCGAGGCTTTCCACCCCGAGCCTGCCGGCGAGACGGTCGAGCTGATCGATATCGAGCAGATCAAGGTCGCTGACCGGCTGCGCCCGGTCAGTGAGGCGCACGTACATCTGCTGATGGGCGACATCTATGCCCAGGGCCTCCTAACTCGGATCGAGGTGTGTCGCGAAGGCAAGGGATATCGCCTCGTCTGCGGTGCGCACCGCCTCGCAGCCTGCGTTCGGCTCGGTTGGACGGAGATCGCGGCGCGTATCGTCGATCACACGCTGATCGTGCGCCGAGCGCGCGAGATCGGTGAGAACCTCGTCCGTCACGAGCTGAGCCCGCTCGACCGCGCCGCTCATGTCGGCGAGTGGTATCAGCTGCAGCTACAGGCCAAGGGCGTTAGCCTCGGCGAGCACAAGCAGAAGATCGCGGCTATGGCGCGGTGGGCCGACCGCGTAAAGGCCGAAGCAACGGATGCGGGGGAAATGATTTCCTCCGCATACGATCTGCAGGACCAGATCGCCGAAAAGCTCGGCCTCACCACCCGCACAATCAAGAACGACATCGCGCTCTTTCGCGGCCTGGAGCCTGAGATGGCCGAGGCGCTGCGCCATACGCCCATCGGCTCGAAAACGTCGCAGCTGCTGCGGCTGGTGAAGCTGCCCAAAGGCGACCGCGCGAAGGTGGTGAAGGCCATCGTAGCCGGCGCGGCGACTGTCGCCGATGCCGAGGCCGTCGCCGGCATCCATGGCGCCGCGGCCGTGAAGAAGCCCAGCGAAGAAAGCGAGAGCGCCAAGCGCATGAAGCGGATGCGCGCCTGGTGGCCGACGCTGGCGCCAAAGGAGCGCGGTGAGCTGCTCGACCTGTTCGCGCTCGACGCCGGCGGCGCGAAGCCGCTGGCCCGCCTGCCCAAGGGCTACGCGATCACAACCCCCACGCAAAAGGGAGAAGGCTAATGGCCGTTCAAGTACCGACGCACCGCCCCGCGTTTCGTCACGAGGAGCTGACGCGCGATGTGTCCACCAGAGACGATGTCCTGTGGACGGGCCTCGTCTTGTCGCCCGACGAGGCGGTGACGCTGGCCTTCGACGATGACACCGTTATCGAGCGCGCCGCTCCTATGGCGGGCATCTACTGATGGCGCGCGCGAGCAAGTTTCGCGAGGCGACGTGCCTCGGCTGCGGCTGCACCGACAGCCGCGCCTGCAAGGGCCCCGATGGCGACCCCTGCGGCTGGATCAAAGTCAGCTACCCGCTGGCCGTCGGCGTGTGCACGTCGTGCCCCGAGAAGGTCGAGGTCTTCGACCGCCAGCTCGCATTGGCGGAGGCGCGCCGCTGATGCCCGCCTCGATCGCGCACTCGCCCATGGATGGCACCTGGATCGTCACTCCCGGCGGCGGCGGTCTCTCACTGACGTTCACCAACAAGGCACACGCTGAGGAAGCACGGGACTGCCTCAACGCGGGCAAGCCGCTGCCGAAACTGAAGGTCGCCTATGTTGCCGCCGCCTTCATCCCCTCGCGCAGCTCGAAGATCGTGTCGGATGGCGTTATTCGCGATCGGTGGGTGTTGCCCGCCTGGCGCGGCGGGGTTGGATCTGATCGCGCCCTGCTGGCCGACCGCAGCGTTCGGGGAGAGCGCCGCTGATGGCCCCTCGCCGCGCAATCAAAGCGTCGAAACATCACCGCCAACTCGTCGAGCTGGTCCTGCGGTGCGCCGTCATGGGCTGCGAGAAGCGTTTGATCGCGCGCGCGGCTCAGAAACTCGCCGAACAGGTCGGGCGCATCGAGACCGCGTTCGCCCAAGAATTCACGTTCAACAACGGCAGTGTCTATCTCGACACCACGAACGTCGCCCTAGGACAGGGCGATCTGAAAAGCAGGACATTCAAGCGGCTGCTTGCCTCCTACGGCGACGACCCCAAGGCGCATGATAACGCCATGGCGGAGTATTGCCGCTGCAGCTTCCCCGCCGTCTTCGTCATGCGTGCGCCGAGGGCGACGCGCAAATGAGCGGTCGCCGGACCAGCACCAACGATCAGCGGCAGGGCGATCTGTTTTCGCTCGCCGATGCGCGTGCGCTGTATCCGGTGCATGCTCCCAAGGGCGTCGTCACGGCCTCAACCTTCAAGCTGCGCCTGGCCCAGGCGATCAGCGAGGCGCTGAAGGACAGCGGCAAGTCGCGCGACCAGATCGCATTCGAGATGACCACAGCACTCGGCGAGCCGGTCAGCGTTCATATGCTGAACGCCTATGCCTCGCCCGCGCGCGAGGAGCACGACATCTCCGTCACGCGCCTCGGCGCCCTGATCCACGCGACCGGCGCGGTCTGGCTTTGGGAGATCGCGACCGAGGGCCACGGCCTCACGATCCTCGCCGGGGAGGATGCGATCTACGCACAGCGGGGCCTCGTCCGAAAGCAGATGGAAGACCTGAAGAAGCGCGACCGCGAGCTGGCCGCACTCTCGCCGCTGCAGCCGCACACGATTTCAGCACGGGCGCGGGGGCGTCGATGAGGGTTTGGTACACGTCCGCCGAGCTGGCAGCGCTCAGCCTGCCGGGCTTGCCGGGGACGAAGCGCAACATCAACCACCTCGCCGCGCGCGAGGGCTGGGCGCTGATGCGGAACGCTGCAGGCGAGGCGCTCTGCCGCCCCCGTGCAGGTCGTGGCGGCGGCGTAGAGTTTCACGTGACGCTGTTGCCTGAGGCTGCGCAGGCGTTTCTGAAGCCCGCCGCCGCGCCGAGCACGGTGCCGGACTCGCCCGCCGAAGCCTGGGCGGCATTCGACCGCCTGCCCGCGAAAAAGAAGGACGCGGCGAAGGCGAAGCTGGCGATCCTGCAGCAGGTCGAAACCCTCGCGCCGCTGATCGGGCGCACGGCCGCCGTCGCCGCAGCAGCGGACGAGGCGAAGGTCTCCAGAGCCTCGGTCTACGAGTGGTTCAAGGCGGTCTCGTCCGTCGAGCGCGCCAACCGCCTGCCATATCTCGCGCCGCGCCATCAGGGCGGCCAGTCGCGCGTCGAAGTCGATAACGCCGTCGTCGAACTCTACAAATCCTTCTGGCTTCAGGGCTCGCAGCCCTCCGCCGAGAAGTGCTGGCGCTCGACGGCGCGGCTGGCCACGGCTCAGGGCATCACAATGCCGCCGCTGGCGGTGCTTCGCCGCCGCGTGAAGCGCGACGTGCCGCCCGCCGTCGAGATCCTCTACCGCGAAGGGCCCGACGCGCTGAAAGCGGCCTATCCGCACCAGACGCGCGACCGCAGCGGTTTCTTTGCGACCGAGGCGATGTGCTCGGACACGCATAATTGGGACGTCATGGTGGAATGGCCGGACGGCACGTTCGGCCGCCCCGCCATGGTGGGGATCAGCGATCTTTACAGCGGCAAGCTGCTCGCCTGGCGCATCGGCCGCTCCGAAAACAGCGAGGCGCTGCGCATCACCTTCGTGGATGCGTTCCGCGCGTTCGGCGTGCCCCAGCACCTCTGGATCGACAACGGCGCGGCCTATGCGTCGAAGCAGCTGACGGGCGGGCAGAAGAGCCGCTACCGCTTCACGATCCGCGAGGAAGACCCGCAGGGCATGCTGACCATGCTGGGCGTCCAGGCGCACTTCACGCAGGTCTATGCCGGTCAGTCGAAGCCTATCGAGCGCGCCTGGCGCGACATGGCCCACGACCTCGCCAAGGACGTCGCCTTCGCGGGCGCCTATCTCGGCCACAACACCGTTTCCAAGCCGCACGATTACGGCAGTCACGCCGTGCCGCTCGACACCTTCATTGACGTCATTACGCGCGAAATCGCGGAGTGGAACGCGCGGCCGAAACGCAAGAGCCAGGTGTGCGCAGGCGTCCGGTCCTTCGACGAGGCCTTCACGCAGTCCTATGAGGCGGCGGCCGGGCGCGGCCTCATCACCCGCGCGACCGAGGAGCAGCTGCGCCTCTGCCTGCTCTCGTCGAAGCCGTTGACCTGCGCCCAGGACGACGGCGCGGTGACGTTGCTCCACAATCGCTATCACGACGAGGCACTGCTGCGCTTCCGCGGTCAGACCGTGCAGGTGCGGTTCGATCCCGAGGACCTCCACGGCGAGATCTTCGTCTACGATATGGCCGGCGCGTTCGTCACGACCGCCGCCTGCATCCTGAAGGCGGGCTTCGCGGACGTGGAAGCCGGTCGCCGGCATGGCCGCGCGCGCCGGGATTTCATCAAGGCGACGAAACAGCTGGCGAAGGCCGAACGGCGCTATAACGCCGAGGAGCTGGCCGCGATGCGCGCCGCGCTCGACACGCCGTCTGCCCCAATCATCGAAGAGCCCAAGATCGTGCGGCCAGTATTTGGCGCGCTGGCGCTGCAGGCTCGCGCACTGCCGGCCGACGAGGCCGACACCAGCCCCAACCCTCAACGCAGAGATTCACTCGACCGGCTCGTGGAGCATCGGGCGGCCCATGAGGCCAACCCGTACCTGCGCGTCGTGACGAGCGAATAGGCCCGGCGCTGTAACGCCGGGCCAGAAAGGCAACGCAACTATGGAATGGAACCCTGATACCATGAGCATTCACTTCTCAAAAGAGGCCTTCGATGGGCCGCTGAACGTCGACCAGGTCGCGGCGATCAGGGCGCAATACAAGATCGCTCGCGAGGCCGACCGCCTCACGCACGGGCAAGCTGCGAAGCTGGCCGGCGTCGCCGAGGGCACGCTCAGCTCGTGGGCGAACGACACTTATGCCGGCGACAACGCCAAGGTCGCCGAGAAGGTGACGAAGTGGCTGAAGCTGCGCGCCGACCGGGTGATGCGCGCGCGGGAAATGGTGACCACGCCGCCATTTCAGCGGACCAAGTCGGCGCAGCGCATCCTCGCCATTCTCGACTACGCGCAGATGGACGGCGACATGGCCGTCATCGGGTGCGGCCCCGGCTTCGGCAAGACGACGGCCTGCGAGCAGTACAGGATGGAACGGCCGCGCGTTTCAATTTCGACCATGTCGCCATCGTCGCGCGGTGTCAGCACGGCCCTCATCATGGTGCTGCAGTCGCTCGGTGAGAAAGGCGCAAAAGGGACGCCGCAGGCGCTCTCAAGCAAGATCTGCGAAAAGGTCTCCGGAGGCGGCGCGCTGCTCATCATCGACGAAGCCCAGCACCTTAGCGCGCTCGCCGTCGACGAGCTGCGCTCGATCCATGACCGCACCGGCGTCGGCATGGTCTTCGTCGGCAACCAGCACATCTTCGACCTGTTCGACGGCACGCGGAACGTCACCTTCGCGCAGTTCAGCTCGCGCATCGGCATGCGCGAGAAGCAGAACCGGCCGCGCCGCGAAGACGTGGCGATGATCGCCGCCGCGTGGGGCGTCGAGGAGAAGGACGAAGCGGATCTTCTCTTCAAAGTTTCGCAGCAGCCGGGCGGGCTCCGCTCCATCACCAAGCTCATGAAGCTCGCCACGCGCATCGCGCAGCTGGACAGCGCCGATCGCGGCCTCGTCCACATGCTCGACGCCTGGGAGCAGATCTCACCCACCATCAAGGCCTGAGGAGGACCTCATGATCACCGAGAGCGTCAAAACCATCCGGGGCCTGGTGGAGAACACCAAGGCAGTCGCCGCTGGCGGCATCTCGTACGAATCGCTGATCGCGCGCCTCGATGCCGTGCTTCGTCACTGCAGCAACATCGACATTGCGATCGAGACAGGCCGGCTGACCGATCGCGTTGCCTTCTCCGGCCGCATCGCAGCGCGTGACGGCGAGGTCGTGGCATGACCGAAGCCGCGGAAAAGCCCACAACGCCGATGACCGCACAAGAGGCGGCTGCCGCACGCTATCGTGCCCTCGGGCCGAAGGTCGCGGCGATCGTGGCGATCGCGCATGACGGGCAGCGCCGGAACGCCGTCATGCAGCTCTCGATCCTGGAGACGGATCTGCTTGTCAGCCTGGTCGCCATCTCAATGCCCGTCGCGCAGGCGGCGGCGGATTGGTGGACCACGCGCCTTACGACCGACGACAAAGTCTCCATCTGCCTCGCCGAAGCGCGGCTGGAGCAGGCGGTCTTTCCGCTGCTCGACAAGGAGACACAGGCCAAGGTGCGGAGGGCCGCGCAGTGACCGCCGTCCGCAAGCCCCGCACCAAGTCGCCCACGCTGCACGTTCCTCAGTCGAAGGACGAGGCGAACGCGCTGATCAAAGCGTTCGGCGATCACCTGAACGCGATTACCGAGATCGGCACCGATCTGCAGCGCCAGTCGGCCGCGCTGAAGGATACGGCCGAGGCCGCCGCTGCTCCGCATAAGGAGGCTCTAAAGCTGCTCGAAAAGCAGCTTCAGGCGTTTGCCGAGGCTCGCCGGGACGAGCTGACGCAGAACGGCAAGACCAAAACCATCGAACTGCCGGCCGGCCATCTTGTCTGGCGGAACGACCCGCCGAGCGTAAAAGTCGCCGGCAAAGTGAGCGAGGTAGTCGCTTGGCTGCTCGACCAGGCGACGCCGGCCATCCGCAAGCTGTTTCTGCGCGTGAAGCCCGAACTCGACAAGGAGTCGATGCTGAAGCACGCCGCGGAAGCCGCGAAGGTGCCCGGCGTCTCCATCATTGCCGACGTCGAGAAGTTCGCGATCATCCCGGCCGGCCTTGAGCTGGCAGAGGAGGACTAATGGCGAACCTCCCGCTGAACGATATCGCCACGATGATCACGGCAGAGATCGCGGACTATGGCGACCTGTCGCGGGTCGCCGCCGCAGATGGCGACGTCCAGGCCAAATCGAACGCCGATACCGCGCTCTATGTGCTCTGGCAGATCGAGAAGCGGGTGAAGGGCTGGCAGCAGCGCGAGGCGGCGATGGCCGCGCTCGCCCCTGTCACCAGCAATACCGGCTTCGGAATGACGCCAAAGCAACGCGACCTGCTGCTGTTCATCGGCGACTACTACAAGCAGCACCAGGTTGCGCCGTCATTCGGCGAGATGGCGGAGGCCTTGTCCCTTAAGTCGAAGAGCGGTGTCCATCGCTTGCTAAGCGCCTTGGAGGAGCGCGGCCAGTTGCGGCGCCTCCATTTCAGAGCCCGCGCGATCGAGATCGTGGGGATGGCAGCATGAGGACCGCGACCATCCAGGCGATCTTCGAAGAGGCCGCACGGCTATCGCCGGAGCATGTGACCTTCACCGAACTGGTCGGTGGCAAGCAGGGCGCCATCACGACGCGCGTGCGAGATCGCGGGATCCTCGCCATCCGGACCTTGCGACCCGACCTCTCGCTGCAGCGGATCGGCTCGGCGATCAGCAAGGACCACAGCTCAGTCCTGGTCGCTGCTCGGCGCGCGCAGGAGCGGCTGAAGACCGACGACGCGGAGCTGCGCGCCTTCGACCAGCTGCTCGCGGGCTTTCCGCCGATGGCGTTCGACGATGTTGCAGCTGACGAAAAGCTCGCCGCTGCCGAGACCCTGCTGATGGATGCGCTGAACGCGGTTCGCGTGGCGCGCAATGCACTGGCGACAACGAAAGCGGTGACCCTATGAGCAGTTCACAGGCCCACAACGCCCTGGTCGAGGAGATGATTGCCTCGGCCGTCGCGCCGATCGGCCGCGAGGCGTTCGAACAGGAAGTCTGCGACGCCACGGAGGACCTGCTGCTGGTCGTCGAACCGTTGATCGACTTGGCGCGCGGCGATAAGCGCGCACGGATCCGCGCCGCGTTCCTACGCACCGCCGCGGCCAGCTTCCGCCGCCGCACGCGCGACTTCTCCACACCTCTACCCGCGAGCCCACGCGGCGTGGCGCTGGAGCTGCACCGCACCGTCCTTCAGCTGTGTCAGGCTCATGGCCTGGGCGCCATGGACCTGTTGGAGGCGTATCAGGACCTTCTCGATGACCCGAAGTCGATGGCGAACCAGAAGGCCGACAGTTTCGCGCGCCTGAAATCGCTGACCGCGCTGCTGATCGGCCAGGAGCACGTCACACGATGAGCGCCCGCGCCGCCGCCGCCAAAGCTCCGAAGCCTGCCGTCTCCTTCGAGCGGAAGCGGCTGCTCGGCCTGGTGCACCAGCTCAAGAGCCGTCTTCGGCTCGATGACGCGACCTATCGCGACAAGATGGCCGGCCATACCGGCAAGCGCTCGGCGGCCGACCTCAGCGATATCGAGCTGCGCGATCTACTCGCCGCCTGGTCGCGTGCGCTGCCCGAGGACGAGCGCGGCGCCTTCACGGGCGGTCGTGCACCCTCGACCCTCACCGAGCCCTTTCAGCGCCTTGTACGCGCGCTGTGGATCTCGCTCTACCACCTTGCCGGCGTCACTGACGGCAGCGACGCGGCCCTCGACAAGTTCGTCGCGCGCCAGGCGAAGGTGACGGCGCTCCGCTTCCTGCGCGCTGGCGCCGCGCCCGGCGTGGTCGAGGCGTTGAAGGACATGCTCGCCAAGGAAGGGGCGCAGCTGCCGGCCAAGATCGTCGGTAATGAGGGCCGCCAGGCCGTGGTCCGCGCGCAGTGGAGCAAGCTGCACAAGCTGGGCGCGGTGACGGTGCCGTTCGAGGACGCGCTGACGAGCTGGATGCACGGCCCGATCGTGCCCGGCCGGCGTCCCTTGTCGCAACTCACCTCAGACCAGCTCGACCAGGCGATCACGAAGCTGGGTGATTGGATTCGCTTGACCCTGCGGAAGAAGGCGGCGGCTTCGTGAGCTGGCCGTTCGAACCGCTCCGGCCTCTCAGCTACGACCTCGCGGTGATCGACTTCCCGTGGCTGTTCGCGCTGCGCTCGAAGAAGGGCGAGGCGAAGAGCGCGCAGGCTCACTACCGCTGCATGACGGACGAGGAAATCGCCGCGCTGCCGGTTCAGGATCTCTTCACTGCTAACGGCCTTGGCATCTTCTGGTGCACGGCGCCGATGTTCCACCGGCAGATGGACATCATCATCCGCCGCTTCGGCATGCGCTACGTGACGATGGGCGTGTGGGTGAAGACGACGAAGCGCGGTCACGTGAACATGGGGACCGGATATCGCCTGCGCGGATCCTTCGAGCCCTTCATCGTCGCCACCTTGGGCAGGCCGCCGCAGGGCGCCAAGGACATCAAGTCCGTGCTTCATGCGCAGCTGCGCCGGCACAGCGAGAAGCCTGACGAGATCTACAACATCGCCGAGCGCATGCACCCTCTGGCCAAGCGGCGCGCCGATGTCTTCAGCCGCACCGACCGGGACGGCTGGGAGGCCTTCGGCGACGAGGCCGGCAAATTCGGCAAGGCGGCGGCGTGACCAGCAAACTGCCGAAGGACATGCCCGCTGTGCTCGCAATCGTCGCGCGCGCCGCAGGTCTGTCCGCGGCGAAGGCGCTGGCCGAACAGAAGGGCGGCGTGCGGATCTTCGTGCCGAAGTCGCCCAAGGCGGCGCACTTCCTGACCAAGATCTGCACGCCCGCAGGTGCGGAAGCGCTGGGCAAGGCGTATGGCGGCGAGCGCATCGACGTGCCGCTCTGGACCTATGCCGGGATCAAGGGCTTCCTGAAAGGCCAGCGTCGCGCCATACTCGACCGCGATGCAGACGGCCAGTCGGCGTCTCAGATCGCCCGCGGGCTGCATTGCAGCGGCCGCGTCGTGCACAAGGTGCGGTCGCTCAAGCGCCGCCGCCTCCTTCTCCCGGACCTCTTCGACGAGAGCTGAGCCCTGAACGCGTTCAGGGGCGCGGCGGGCATCGCACACGTCCAGTTTGGCGTCTCATTATCGAGACGTGCCGATGCCTTCAATCAAGATCACGCTTCCCCGCAACCGCGCGAATCCCGGCACGCTGTCCGTCCTGGACGCGGCCGGCCGTGAGCAGCTCACCGTCCCGTGCCTCGGCAAGGCGGCCGGCGAGATCGCCACCAAGGCGGGCAACCCGTCGCGCAACCCGCTGAAGCGTCGCGGGGATACGCCGCTCGGCACCTATCTCGCCCATGTCGGGGCGGCGGCGTTCGGCCGCTACATGAAATCATACGGCCTCGGCTGGATCCCGATCGACCCCATCGGCGGCGACGCGCAGAAGGCTGAAGACGCCGGCCGCACCGGCCTCGCAATTCATGGCGGGCGCGGCAACGGGCCGAAGCTGATCCCCACGGCCGGCTGCGTGCGCGTCGGCGATGCCGATTTCGCGAAGATCAGCGCCGCGCTGCGGGGGGCGAAGGGCTTCCAGGTCGAGATCGTGGAGGGCGCGTGATGGAGATCTTCGCGCTGGTGCTGTTGATCTGGCTGGCGGTCGCCTTCATTTCCGGCGTGATCGTCGGCATTCGCCACCAGCTCGGCGTGCGGCAGTCAGCGATCGACGCCGCGTTGCTCGTCCTCGCATCGGCGCCCGGCGCGTCGGGCTGGGCCATCGTCTTCGTGGTCGTGTGGATCGGGAAGCGGATCGACAAATGGCTTGATGCTTACCTGCCGGAGTATCGGGGATGAGCGACCAAGCAGCGCTGCCGGAAGATTACGCGGAGCGCGCCGCCGCGATGCCGGCTAACACATGGACGTTTCGGCGCATCTTCGTCTTCATCGTCACCGGCGTCCTGCTGGTGTTGCTCTGGCGCCTGGTCGAGCTAATGCCGGTCGAGGCCGCGCCTGAAATCGCCAAATGGCTGATCGTGTTGATCGCCATCTTCGCGGTTCTCTACCTGGTCGGCCCCACGGCCGAACACGTCGTGCGCCTTGGCAGCATCGTCCAATCCATCTGGCCCTTCGGGAGGGCAAAGGCATGAGCGCCATTCAGGGCTGGCTGGCGGCCGTCGCCGTCGCGATCGTCGCGCTGCTCGGCTGGCACTATCTCGCCTTGCGCGACGAGGCAGCGAAGGTACCGGGCCTCGAACAGCAGGTCGCCGATCGGAACACCGCCATCAAGGCGCGCGACGACCAGGCGGTGAAAGACGCGGCGGATCTCGCCCGCCTCAACGAGCAGATCACCGCGATCCGCGACGCCCGCGCCTCTGCCGAAGCCGAACTGCAGACCGTCACCTCCGCAATCCGTGAAACCGCCGCCGCAACAGCCGAGAAGCTCGCCGATGCGATCCCTGACAATCCTGATTGCCGCTATGGCTCTGATGTTGGGCGCCTGCTCAACCAGCAGCTTCTCGGGCTCCGCCCCGGACACAGTCCGTAACGCCGTCGACGAGCTGCGCGGCGCGGCGCTCGACTGCGCCACGCCGCCGGCCGGGACGGATCTCTGCTGGGACGGCACGAAGCCGGCGCTCGTCACTTCGGACGCGCCGGCCAAGGCGCGTTGCCGGGCTCCGGTCGTATTTCCGGAGGCCGGCATGTCGATGTCCGAGATGGCGCTGCGTGCGTCGGCCCTGGCCGACTGGGCGTTGAGCGAACAGGCGAAGCGATTGTCGCGCGCCGATTGGGATGCGCGCTGCAAGGCAGCAGCAGCGAAGGACGTAGAATGACGCTCGACAATGGCGATATCTCGCTGATCGTCCTCGGCATCGGCGCGGTGGTCGGTCTGATCACGCTTATCCGTTCCGGCTTCTGGCGTGCGAACGACGCGACCAAGGCCGACAGCACAACGCAGGCCCAACTCTCGGCCGCGATCACGTCGCTGACGAACAAGGTCAACAGCCTGCCGACCGCCGCGAGTTTCGCCGCTCACGACGAACGCCTGAAAGCCGTCGAAGCCAGCATGAAGGACCAGCCTACCGGCAAACAGGTGGCGGAACTGACCGGCGCGATCGACGTGCTGCGGGCTCAGCTGAAGGGCGGGCTCGATACCATCCAGGCCGAGATGCGCGGCGCGGAAACGGCGCGCTCTGGGCTGACGCTGCAGGTCAACAGGATCGAGCAACACCTGCTTGACCAGGCGAAGACCGGCTGAGGGGAGCCATGAGTTATCTCGATACGCAGCGCCGGCATCTTCGGCTCTCGATCCTGCTGATCCTGAAGGATGCGCCACAATACCGGTGCAACGACTCGATCCTGCGCGACACACTGCAACCATTCGGCTTCGACCCCAGCCGCGATCAGGTGCGCGGCGAGCTGACGTGGCTCGCCGAGCAGAACCTCGTCGAAGTGAGCGAAGCGGGAAAGCTGCTTGTCGCGAAGGCGACCCAGCACGGCGTTGACGTCGCCGCCGGCCGCGCACGACATCCGGACGTTCAGCGGCCGGGCGCTTGACGCAATGGGCCGCAAAAACCGCATCCAGATCGAAGTGCCGGCCGAGCTGCGCGCCGAGCTGGACGCACAGATTGCGGATGGCCGCAAATCCATCGATCAGCTGCAGGCGTTCCTGGCCGCGAACGGTCACGACGATATCTCGCGCAGCGGTGTCGCCCGCTACGTGCTCAGCCAGGAAGAGGTCATCGCGAATATCCGCCAGTCGCGAGAGATGGCGAACGCGATCAGCATGCAGCTCGGCCCGGATGACGGTGACGGCTCGACCAATGCGCAGCTGACCGAGATGGCCCAGGTGATCCTCCATCGGGGCATGATGAAGCTGATCACCGATCCGGACGCCGACGTTTCGCCGGGCGACATGGGCAAGATCGCCAAGGCCCTGCAGGCGGCGGCATCGGCGCAGAAGCTCGACGTGGACCGGCGCATCAACGCGGCGAAGCTGCAGGCGGCGCAAGCCGCGGCCAGAGAGACTGCCGGCAAAGCTGCCGAGGCAGCCGTGGCTGCGGTTGGCAAAGGCGTCTCCAAACAGACCGTGGAAGCGATCAGGACCGCGGTATTGGGCGTGGCGCCGTGAACGAACCTCGCAAACGCCGCTCCCGCGCCAAGGCCGCGACCATGGTTGCTGCCGCCTCGCTTATCGCGGCCGATCCGGCGCTCGACGCCATTGCGCAACAGCCGCTGACCGACCAAGCGATCGTCGCGAACGTCGAGCGGAGCTATGACGCCATCGCCGGCCTCCCGCGGGGCAACCTGCTGCTCGGCTACCAGCAAGCGGCGCTGGCTCTGATCCCCGAGCACGAGCTGCTCGTCATCGAGAAGAGCCGGCGCATTGGCCTAACCTGGGCGCTCGCCGCCGACGCCGTCCTGACTGCTGCCGCGCCGAAGTCCGAAGGCGGCGACGACGTCCTCTACATTTCGTACAGCCAGGAGATGACGCGCGAATTCATCAGCGCGTGCGCCATGTGGGCGAAGGCCTTCATGAGCATCTCGGCCGCGACCGGCGAATTCCTGTTCGACGATCAGACGCCGGACGGCGAGACGCGGCAGATCAAGGCGTTCCGGATCTCCTTCGCCTCCGGCAAGTCCATCGTGGCCCTCTCTTCAGCACCGCGATCGCTGCGTGGCAAACAGGGCAAGGTCATCCTGGACGAGGCGGCCTTCGTGGATAACCTCGAAGCGTTGATCACCGCCGCGCTCGCGCTGACGATCTGGGGCTCCAAGATCATCATCGTCTCGACCCACAACGGGGCGGACAATCCGTTCAACCTGCTGGTCGAAAGCGTCAAGACCGGCGAGCAGGCCGGCAAGTGGCTGCGTATCACCTTCGCCGATGCGTTGAACGACGGGCTCTACGAGCGCGTCATGCTCGTCCAGGGGAAGCCGAGTTCGCCAGAGGGCAAGATCGCCTGGGAGGCGAAGATCCGCGGCATCTATGTCGGCCGCGGCGACGAGGAGCTGGACTGCATTCCTTCGGCCGGCAAGGGCGCCTTCATCCCCGCCGAGCTGATCATGGAAGCGACGCGCGCCGAGGCCGGCAAGCCCGACCTCTACACCGGCAAGGCCTGCGGCATCGGTTGGGACGTGGCGCGTCGGGCGCACCTTTCGGTTATCGCGCCGTTCGAACAGATCGGCTCCGTCGCCGTCCTGCGTGAGCAGATCGAGATGCAGGACATCACCTTCGCCGACCAGGCCAAGCGGTTCGATGCAGCGATGCGCAGATACAAGGGCACGGCGCGCGTCGATCAGACCGGCCTTGGCATGGCCGTCGTGGAAGCAGCGCAGGAGCGCAACGGTGTCTATGCCGTCCAGGGCGTGATGTTCAGCTCGGCCGTCAAGCTGACGCTCGCTACGCTTTTGAAGAAGCGTTTCGAGGACCGTACGATCTGGATCCCCGACGATCCCGCTGTTCGCGCAGACCTCCGATCGATCAAGCAGAGCGGCAAAGGCATGGGCGCGCCGATCTTCGCCGCCGACGAGCCGGTCGCGAAGAAGGGCGATGACGGCGCGCCCAGCCCGAACCGCGGCCACGGCGACCGCTTCTGGGCCTATGCCCTCGCCATCCTGGCGATCGAGGAGGGTCTGATCCTCATCGACTTCGCCGCCGTCGACCGCGACGCGGGCACGGCGTTCAGCGGCGACGCGCGAACGATCAATGAGAATGTCGGCTTCGGCATCGTCGCTGCCGAGCTGGGCGACATGACGGGTTACTGATGGCACCGCGCACCCCCAAAGCGAAAACCCCTCCGCCCAAGCTGGGCGAAGTCACCGCCGGCAACACCGCGTCCGATATCGGCGCGGCCTATGTCAGCGCGCTCGAAACCCTGAAGCCCGAGGATCCACTGCTCGCGGCGCGCGGCGGCGATCTGAAGCTCTATGAAGAGGTGATGCGGGATCCGCAGGTGAAGTCATGCTTCCAGCAGCGCCAGCTCGCCGTCGTCAGTCGCGAGTGGAAAGTCGATGCCGGCGGCGACGCGCCGATCGACAAGCTGGCGGCCGAGCATCTGGAGGCGCAGCTGAAGGCCATCGGCTTCGACCGGGCGACCGTCAAGATGCTCTACGGCGTCTTCTACGGCTTCGCGGTCGGCGAGATCCTGTGGAAGGTCGGCGACGACGGCCTCTACGCGATCGACAAGATCAAGGTGCGCCGCGCCCGTCGCTTCGCGTGGGGCAAGGATCTGCAGCTGCGGCTGATTACCAAGACCAGCCCGCAGGGCGAGCTGCTGCCGGACCGGAAGTTCTGGACCTTCACTGCCGGCGCCGAGCACGATGACGATCCTTACGGCCGCGGCCTCGGCTATTGGCTGTACTGGCCGGTGTTCTTCGCGCGCAACGGGACGAAGTTCTGGGCGAAGTTTCTGGAGCGCTTCGGCGCGCCCACGGTCAAGGGCACCTATCCGCGCAATGTCGGCGACGCCGAGATCCGGAAACTGCTGCAGGCGCTGCGGGCGTTCCAGGAGTCGGCGGCGATCGCGCTGCCCGAGGGCATGACCGCCGAACTGGTCGAGGCCGCCAAGAGCGGCGCCGACCAGGCGCGCTTCATCGATCAGCAGGAAGCGAGCATCTCGAAGATCATCCTGTCGCAGACCATGACGACGGATGACGGATCGAGCCGCGCCCAGGGACAGGTGCATTTCGATGTCCGGCAGGAGGTCGCGAAGTCCGATGCCGATCTCGTCTGCGAGGCGTTCAACGAAGGTCCCGCCCGCTGGCTGACCGAGTGGAATTTCCCTGGTGCGGCGGTACCGCGCGTCTACCGCGACTTTGAGGAGGCCGAAGATCTCGACAAGGTCGTGGAGCGCGACAAGAAACTGATGGACATGGGCTTCGAGCCTGACGACGAGTACATCCAGGAGACCTACGGCAAGCACTGGACGCGCAAACCGCCGCCCGAGACGCCGCCCGCGCTTGTAGGCCAGCCCGGTACGCCTCAGCCGCTGGCGCCTGACGGAAAGGTCGTCCCGCTGCGCCGCCCAGCCGTCGAAGCCTTCGCCGAGGCGCATGTCGATGCCGATGCCATCGACGAGGGCGCGGCGACGATGCTGTCGGAATGGGAGCAGCTGGTCGCGCCGATCGCCAGCCAGCTCGACGCCGCGGCGGCCGGCGCGGACGGCTATGACGCCTTCGTCGCCAATGTGCTCGCCCTGGTCCCGACCATGGACGTGACGGCGCTTACCGAGGCGCTTGCCCGCGCCGGGTTCCAGGCACGGGCCGGAGGCCTTGCCGGGGACGCTCTAAGCGACGCCGAAAATGCCTGATGGACCCCGCTCCGGATTTTTGCCCGCACGCCGCTTTTGCCCCCCGTCCGGCTGCAACGGGGCCTGAAATGGCGTTCACCCCGCCCTTAGAGCCCTTATTCGCCCTTAAGCGGGGTCTGAAGGCAGCGCCGAGGGTCGCATTCCCCGCCTCGGCTCGATCGGGGGCCTAAATGGCCACCGTCGAGATCCGGAACGTCCAGCCCGAACTGGCCATCGCCGCGCTCCGTCGACGGGGGGCTTCGCTGCCCGCGACCTGGTCGTGGACCGATATGTGGCAGGAGGAGCACCGCCGCGCCTTCACGGTCGCGAAGTCGGCCGGCTTCGACATCCTGGGCGATATCTTCGACGCCGTGAACCGGGCGATCAGCGAGGGCCGACCGTTCGAGGACTTCGCCAAGGATCTGCGCCCGCTGCTCGAAGCGAAGGGCTGGTGGGGCCGCAAGGAGGTCATCAATCCGCAGACCGGCGAGAAGCAGCTGGCACAGCTCGGCTCGACGCGCCGGCTGCGCACGATCTTCGACACCAACCTCCGCGTCTCCTACGCGACAGGCAAGTGGGAACGCTTCCAGCGCACCAAGAAGCTGCTGCCCTATCTGGTCTATTCCGCCGTCAACGACGGCAAGACCCGGCCGCTGCACGCGAGGTGGGGCGGGATCCGGCCGCCCGGCGTCAAGCGCGTGGTACTGCCCGTCGATCATCCCTGGTGGGATACGCACTTTCCCCCGAACGGCTGGCACTGCCGCTGCACCGTACGCGCCGTGACGCGCGCCCAGGTGATCGCCATGGGTCTCGACCCCGATAATCTACAGCCGCCGCCGATCGCCACCTCGATCTGGCGCAACCCGCGCACCGGGCAGCGCATCCGCGTGCCCAACGGGATCGATCCCGGCTTCGGCTACAATCCGGGGCGCACGCCGCTCGACCCGCTGGTGCCGCGCCGGCAGATGGCGGCCCCGCCCGAAGGCCTTGTCTCGAAGCCCTGGCGCGCCGCCGAGGACGCGCCGTATCCGGCAACCGGGCCGTTCCCGCCGATCGGCCGGCCGCAGCTTCTACCACCGCGCCTGATCGATGCGCCGATGCTGCTGCCGAACAACCTGTCGGCCGATGAGTACGCGAACGCGTTTCTCGCGCCGTTCGGCGCCGACCTGGCCAAAGACGCCATTCATATCGACAAGGTCGGGATGCCGCTGGTCGTCGGCCGCTCGCTCTTCACGCAGGTCAGCGGCGCGCTAAAGGTCGGCAAGTTCCAGCGCGGGCCGCTAATGCGATTGCTGGCCGAGGCGGTCCTGCGGCCGCAAGAGATCTGGATCGAGATCGATGCGCAGCGCCGTCTCGCGCGGCGCTACGTGCTGCGCTTCCAGACGGACGAGCTGGGGCCGGACGATGAGGCTGGCCTCGTCATCTTCGCTGTCGGCGAGCAGGGCTGGACGGGCGTCACAGCGTTTCCGGTCAAGTCCGGCAAGTCGGCCGAAGCGCGGCGCGAGTATGTCGACCGCGAGGTGCGGCGCGGCTTCATGATCTGGCGGGATGGATAATCCGCTAGGCCAGGCCGAGCGCCCGGCCGGGCCCGACGCGGTGCCTTATGATCCCGACGCTGGGACGGCCACCGCGCGTGCGGAATGGAGGTTCTACTCCTCTTCAGGCGAATCCTCAATCGGCCCAAAGAAGGACGAGTTGTCGATCTCGAAAGATCGAACATCAATGTGCGAAAGATCGTCGACCCGGACCAGTATCGTTGCAGTGAACGGATAGCTGTCGTTCATCGACGTAGAGTCGCCACGCCCGCCATAGTGCAGGGTTACGTCGACCTCGGATTCCACCTTCATCACAATTTCCGTGGGGCCGATCGCCTCGACAACCAGGTTATCCGGCCAGACTCCGTTTACCTCGTACCCACCAGAAATTTCCGCCAACTCATCGAGGTGCTTCTCAAAGGTGTGGTGCGTCAGGCTCTCAGCTACAGCGCCCTCGAGATAGTCGCTCAGCGTTGTGCGGAAAGTGCGAGCGGCAAGAAGGAAGTCCAGCAGCGCTTTGAACGTGTCCTGTGCATAGCGGTCCATTTCGGTCTGGTCCTCCACCAGCCGTCCAGGACGCAGATGCGTGTGCTTGTTAAGCGAACTGAATGCCTTCAACAGGTCCCTGCGTTCGTCTTCGAGGTCTGTCGGCAACCCGTCCACGAAGTCATCGGTCATCCCACCCTGCATTGCGTAGCGAAGGCGCTGTTCGCGCGTCGGTCCATGCGTATCTTCGGCCTGTTTGAACCAAGGACACGCTTCAACGGCGGCCGTGGGCGCAAGTTCATGCAGCGTGTGCGTAATCGTCTCCCGCACCAGCGTAGCAAAGATATGCAGGCGGTATTTGTATGACTGATCTCCAAGGATCCTAATGGCCTCGTCCAGTAGCTCCTTCGAAAACTCGTCGATCAGGTGCTCATCCAGCAACGCGCGCTGGTTGAGAATTTGTGCATTGGACATTTCGATGTAGCCCCGGCCAAGAGCATTTCTACCACCACGACACATCACCTAGGAAGGTAACGATCGCGCCCAGCTCATAGTCATAGATCGCTGGCATTTCGGTCGCCTGCCGCCGCACCAGGTACAGCCCCCGATCGCCGCGGCGGCCGAGGCGACACCATTTTTCAAGCAAGATCTCGCGCTCGATCTCCTTCACCTGGTCGAAAGACAAGGTGACGGAGAAACGCTGTCGGGCGCGCTTGATCGCATGGCCACGTGCATCCAGCCGGGCCTGTGCTATGCCGCGCAGCTTCGGTCTTTGTCCCACCACTGTTTTCCGCTCGCTCGCAGAGCGAGCGTGGGGGGTGCGGAGAGAATTAGCGGCCCTGAACGCGTTCAGGGGCGCGGCGGGCTTCGCGATCCCTTTAGGTCGCGGTCATGAAGCCGCTCATCATCGAAATTTTCCGCCCCGGCACGCACGTCCCGATGAGCGGCCAGGAACTGACCTTCTCCGAGGCCGACCTGCAGGCGATCGCCGCCGGCTACGACAAGGCCGTGCATGAAGCGCCGGTCGTTGTCGGTCATCCCAAGACCGAAGATCCCGCCTATGGCTGGGTCGAGGGCCTCTCGTTCAACGACGGCGCGCTCTACGCAACCCTGTCGGACGTGGAGCCGGAATTCGCGGAAGCCGTGAACGCCCGCCGCTACGCCAAGCGTTCGCCGGCCTTCTACGGCCCCGACGCCAGGGGCAACCCGACGCCTGGCAAGTACTACCTTCGCCATCTCGGCTTCCTCGGCGCCCAGGTGCCGGGCTGCAAGGGCCTCAAGGCGCTGCCGGCCTTCGCCGAGGGCGAAGACGAAGCGCTCGTGTTCGCGGAATCGCCCGTGTGGGATCTCTCCTGGGCGCTGTCGTCGATCGCGACCATGTTCCGCCGCATGCGCGACAAGCAGATCGAGAAGACCTCGATCGAAGACGCCGATGCGATCTATCCCGACTACTCCATCGTCGCGCTCGAAGATGCCGCCAAGGCCGTGCGCAATGCGGCCTCGGACGGCACGCGCATCATGCCGGCGTTCTCCGAGCCGACGCCCGACCCGGTGCTTGAAGCGCGCGCCATTCTGCTCGACACGCGCGAGGCCGGCTTGGCCGCGCGCGAGGCGGCGATCGCGGCGCGTGACGCCGCCGAGCGGAAGACGGCCTTGGTCGCCTTCGCGGAAAATCTCTCGGCCAGCGGCCGGCTCAAACCGGGTGGCCGCGCCGACTTCGTCGCCTTCATGGAGCAGCTCGACGCCTCCGAGCTGATCGCCTTCGGCGAAGGCGAGGCCCTGAAGGTCACGATGCTCGACCGCTTCAAGAGCCTCGTCTCCGGCGCCGCGCCGCTTATCACCTTCGGTGAGTTCGGCCAGGGCGAGGATCCGCCGCCGCAGGACGCCGTCAGCCTGGCGGCGGCGGCCACCGTCTACATCACGGAGCAAGCCTCCAAGGGAATTACCGTGCGCACGGAAGACGCCGTGCGCCACGTCCAGAAAGGGACAGCAGCGTGAGCGAACACCGGGTTATCCGCACCTACCTCGGCGGCGCCGCCGTCGCGAAGCGCCGCATCCTCAAGTTCGGCTCGGCTGATGGCGCTGTCGTACAGGCCTCGGCAACGGCTGATCTTTTGATCGGCGTTTCGACCGAGCTGGACAGCGACAGCGGCGCGCCGCGCGATGTCGTGATGTTCGGCGAGACCGACGTCGAGTACGGCGGCGCCGTGCCGCGCGGCTCCTTCATCACGGCGGATGCCAACGGCAAGGCCGTGGTCTGCTCGCCGGCTGCCGGCGCGAAGGGGCAGTCGATCGGCAAGGCCCTCTTCACCGCCGCCGATGGCGATATCGGCCCCGCATTCATCTTCCCCAGCCAGGTCACCACGCCGGTCTAAGCCCGGCTCGAAAGCAGGAACACCGATGACTTCCACTCCCTTTCCGATCGACCCGGCGCTGACGGCCATCGCGATCGCGTTTCGCAACCCCGAGCTGATCGCCGACCGCGTTCTGCCGCGGGTGACGCCGGTTTCGAAGCGCACCTTCGCCTGGAACCAATATCCGATCGGCACGCTCTACACGCTGCCCGATGATCGCGTCGGCCGCCGCGGTACGCCGCGCCAGCTGAGCTACGAGGAGACCCGCCAGACGGCCGAGGTCGAAGATCACGGTCTCGACGATCCGATTCCTCAGGACGACATCGACCAGGCCGCTTCGCAGGGCGCGAAATCGCCGGTCGATAAGTCCGTCACCTTCCACTCCAGCCTGATCGAGCTGGGCCGTGAAGTGCGTACGGCCGGCCTCGTGTTCAATACCGCCAGCTATCCCTCCACTAACCGCGTCACCCTCTCGGGCTCGGATCAGTGGAGCGACGTCACCAGCGATCCGATCGCCACGATCGAAGCCGCGATTAACACGCCGCTGATGCGGCCGCGTAAGGCGGTCTTCGGTCAGCTCACCTGGTCGGCCGTGCGCAAGCACCCGAAGATCGTGAAGGCCGCGAATAAGACGAGTGGCGATACCGGCCTAGTGACCAAGGAAGCCTTCGCCGAGATCTTCGAGCTGGAAGAGGTCATCGTCGGCAACGCCTATGTCAACACGGCGAAGCGCGGCCAGGCGGTCACCATGTCGCGCACCTGGGGCAAGCACGCCGCGTTCCTCTATCAGGACCCGCTCGCCGACAACGATCACGGCGTCACCTTCGGCATCACGGTCCCCTACAAGACCAAGATCGCCGGCGCGACACCCGATGGAGATATCGGCCTGCGCGGTGGCCAGCGCGTCCGCGTCGGCGAGTCCCTGAAGGAGCTGATCGTCTCCGGCGACTGCGGCTACTACATCCAGAACGCGACGGCCTAACCGCCGCGTTCTCCCTCAATCCCGAAGCATGATCGACGCCGCCGGCGTCGATATGGAGACGTGAATGGCTGCGAAAGACGAAACGGCGCCCAAGGGCTCCAAGTATCGCGTGATCGACAATCTGCGCCATGACGGCAAGGCCTACGGCCCCGGTCTCAAGGGCGCGGACACCATCGAACTGAGCGACGAGGCCGCTGGCGCGCTGCTCGAAGCCAAGGTGATCGAGCCCGCCAAGGGCAAGGCGGCCGAGGCGCCCGCCGCCTAACCGACGAGTTTCCTCCCCAACTGAAGGGGCGGTGCGGACTCGTGCTGCACCGCCCCTCTTTTCTCCGGACGTACCTCACCCGTGACCTACGCGACCAAGCAGAACCTGATCGACCGCTTCGGCGAGACGGAGCTGGCGCGCCTCACGGACAAGGCCGCGGCCACCACGATCGACGACACCGTCATCGAGCGCGCCCTGACCGATGCCGACGCCAAGATCGACGGCTATGTCAGCGCCCGCTATGCCGCGCCGCTCGCGCCGGTGCCGCCCCTGGTCAATCAGATCGCCACGGCGATCGCGCGCTACTACCTCTGGGAAGACGGCGCGCCCGAGCATGTGCGCAAGGGCTTTGAAGATGCCCTCAGCGACCTGAAACGCATCGCCGATGGCACCGTCGTGCTGCCCGGCGCTGCCGCAGCTGCGGCTGGCGCGAGTGCGCCTGGCAGCGCCCCCAGCTTCGAGCGCGACTGTCCCGTCTTCGACGCGCGCGGTCTGAGCGGCTTCGCATGAACGGCCTCGCCGTCCATATCGGTCTCACCGGGATCCCCGACGCGCAGGCGATGCTTGGCGAGCTGGTGGCGCTTGGCGAGGATCTGACGCCTCTCATGGAGGCGATCGGCGTCTACCTGGTCGGCTCGACCGTCGAGCGCTTCGAGACCGAGACGGAGCCGGACGGCACGCCCTGGATGCCGAGCTGGCGCGCCCGCGATGAAGGCGGGCAGACGCTGACGCGCACCGGCCGCCTGAAACAGTCCTTCGACAGCCGCGCCGATGCCGTCAGCGTCGAGTGGGGCACCAACGTCTCGTATGCGGCGCCGTTGCATTTCGGCGCCGTCATCCGGCCGAAGAACGCCAAGGCGCTCGCCTTCGTGGGCAGTCATGGGGCTCTGGTCTTCGCTGGCGAGGTCATCCTGCCGGCACGCCCGATGGTCGGCTTCACGGACCAGGACAGCGCGGCTGTGGTCATGCTCGCCGCGGACTTTATCGAACAGCGCGCCGCGGGCGCTGCAGGCGGTGCGCCGTGACGGGCATCGTCGCTCCCATCGTCGCGCAGCTCGTCGCCGCGAAGTCCGAGACCGGCGCGCTCGCCGTCGAAGCCGTCGCCGGCATCGCCGCGCTCAACGCGCAGCTAGCGACCAGTCCCATGCAGTTCGTCGTTCCCACCGGCGATACAGCCGGGCGGCTCAGCTCAGCAACCATGGTCACGCGCCAGCAGGGTGAAGAACGCTTCGATGTCGTCACCGGCTTTCTGCTCGCGACGCTGAAAGGTACGCCGGCCATCCTCGACCAGGTCCGCGAGAAAACGCGCGATGCGCTGCTCGGCTGGAAGCACCCGCTCACCAACGAGCCCGTCGAATATCGCGGCGGCCGGCTCCTCTCCTACGACTTCACGAAGGGCACGCTGTGGTGGCAGCAGTCCTTCGCCTTCACTCGCATCATTGAGGGCTGACATGGCCAAGGCCAAAACGACCGACACCGACCTTCCCCCCGCCGCGCCGGCCGAGGCCGCGCCGCGCCCGCGGCCCAAGACGGGCGGCAGCTTCATGCGTAACGCCGATGGCAGCCTCAGCCAGGTCGAAGAGCCAACGGCGCCGGCCCCGGTCAAGGAGACCTCGAAATGAGCAGCATGAAGAAGCAGCTCCTGCTGATGAAGCGGGAGTCGAGCTACGGCACCGATCCGACGCCGACCGCGTCGTTGAACGCCGCCAAGGTGAGCGGCCTCACGATCGTGCCGCTGGAGATGGATTCCGTCGCGCCGGACTATGCGCTTGGCGATTTCTCGAAGGATGCGAGTTTTCCCGGCCAGCGCCGTGCGCGCGTGAGCTTCTCCTGGGATTTCCGCCCGGCCGCCACGGCCGGCACGGCGCCCGATATTGCCGCAGCGCTGCGGGCGTGCGGCTTCGCCGAGACGGTGACCGCCGACACGAGCGTCGAGTACACCGAGGTCAGCGAAAGCATCGACAGCGTCACCTTCTACACATGGGCTGGCGGAACGAAGCATGTCCTCACCGGCGCGCGCGGCACCGTCACGCTGCAATGCCAGCCCGGTCAGCTTCCGCAGCTGCAGTTCGAGTTCACTGGCCTCTACGCGACGCCGACCGATACGGCGCTGCCGGATCCGACGTTCCCTGACATGCTGGCGCCCGTGACGGTCAGCAAGGCGGCGACGGCCTTCACCTACAACGCCGTGCAGCTCGTCCTTCACCAGCTCACGCTGCAGCTCGGCAACCAGGTCGTGTTCCGCGACAAGCCGAATTACGCCGGCGTTGACATCGACGATCGCACGCCGGGCGGCCAGCTCTCCGTGCACCAGGCGGCGCTTGCGAGCGCCAACCTGTTCACCGACGCGGCCGTGCCGAACCTGCGCGCCGTTGCGCTGACGCACACCGTGGCGGTCGGACGTTCGGCGTCGGTCGCGCTCGCCAAGACGCAGGTCGAAAGCCCGACCTATGCGGCGGACGGACAGCTGCGCCTGGTGCAGGCCAACCTCGCCACCCGGCGCAATCCGTCCGGCCCCGACATCTCGATCCTGTTCACCTGAGGCCCCTCATGACGAAATTCGTTTTCCCAGATCTGTCGAAGCCCCAGGCCGTGTGGTGGCCGGTGACGATCGACGTGCCGCTCAACAGCGCCAGCGACGGCGCCGGCACCGTCGAGCCGCAGACGCTGCGCGCTCGCTTCGTCGTGGCGACGGACGAGAAGATCTCCGAGCTGCTCAAGATCGGACAGGCCGCGCTGCTCGCCCATGTCGTCGTCGATTGGGAGTGCACCGACGAGGCGGTCCAGCCCGTGCCGTTCGAACGCTTCGCCGAGATCTCGGGCGTCCCCTATGTCGGCGACGGCTTCACGCGCGCCTATTTCGACTTCCTCGGCCGGGCACCCCGAAAAAACTGATCGACGTCGCGCGCGCCTGGGCTCAACCGCGCGACGCTGGACCAACCGAGACGATCGAGGAGCAGGCGGCGGCCATGGGCCTGTCGCCAGAGGCTGCGGCGCGCCTTGGCGCCACCGCGGAAACGGCGGAGAGCGATGACGACGACGCAATCGAAGTGCTGGCCGAAAACGAGGACGCCGTCCGGCTGTTCCTCGCTGCCGGCACGCAATGGCGCGTCGCCGTCCTCCCGCACCCGAAGGGCGCGATCCTGATGCGGACCGCGCTGGACTATGCCGTGTTGCCCGTCGTTGCCGGCGCGCTCGGCCTGACGCTCGACGCGGATCTGCTCGACCAGCTGCAGACAATCGAGGCTGAAGCGGCGCACGCGATGGCCCAGGCGGTACGGCTGTGACGAACTTCACCGTCAGCGGCCGGATCGAGCTGGAAGCGAAGCAGCTGGTGGCCGCCTCGAAAGAGGCCGCCGCGGCGCTCGACCAGGTCAAGGTCGCGGAACAGGGCGTCGCGTCCGCCGCCGCGCCCGCGGCATCCGGGACGGAGAAGCTGACGAAGGAGCAGCGGGAGGCCGCGAAGGCAGCAGCCGAACTGGCGCGCGAGCAACGCGCCGCCCAGCGCGAGATCCAGCGGACCGAGCAGGCCGCTGAGAGGTCAGCGCGCAACAAGGCGCGGATGCAGTCGCAGGCGGTCACCTACACGGTGAGCGATGTCTTCGCCTCGGCGGCGTCGGGGACGCCGGCCTGGATGATCGCCATGCAGCAAGGCCCCCAGCTCGCACAGGCCTTCGAAAGCCCCAAGGCGGCGCTGCAGGGTTTGGTCGGGACGATCGGCGCCTGGCGGCTCGCCCTGGGCGCCACGGCGGCGACAGTGCTGACCGCCGTCGCGGCGCACGAATCCTATGCGGCCTCGATCCGCGAAGTGGACGTCGCGGCCGACGTGCATAACCGCACCCTCGGGATCAGCCGCCAGGCGGCACGGGATCTTGCGGACGACATCAGCAGCCTTGCCGGCGTCTCATCGCGCGAGGGGCGCACGATGGCCGCCGCGCTGATCAATGCCGGCAGTCAGTCGACCGAGGCCATGAAGCTCGCGGCCGGCGCCGCCCGCGGCTTCGGGATCGCGACGGGCACCGATACCGCGACCGCCTTGGAGAAGCTGGCGGAGGCGATGGCGTCGCCCAGCAAGGCGGCGCGCGAGCTGGCACGCAGCTATGGCGTCTTCACCGAGAGCGAAGCCCGCCAGATCGAGCAGATGGAACGCTCGGGCCAGATGTGGGAAGCGCAGCAGACGTTGATGGAAGGCATCAATGCGCGCTTCGCCGACACCGCGAAGGAAGCAAGCACCGTCGCCTGGGCGATCGAGGGCATCGGCAACGCCGTCAGCAATGTCTGGGATGCGCTCGGCCAGATGCCCGAGGGCTTGTCGAGTTTCGTCAAGCAGGCCTCGCAGCTGAACGACGGCTGGGCCATCTCGATGCTGGCCGGCGCGCAAGGCACGGCGAGCCTGCTCTCCGGCGTCGCCAACCGACGCGAAGCCCTGAACTTGCAGATCGGCGACATCGACCGGCGCGTCAATCCGCGCGAAACGCGCATGTCGCAGCTCTCCGATGAGATGGGGCTGGTGCGCGGTGTGCTCGCCGACAAGGGCGTGACGGGCGAAGACCGGACCCGCGCCGAGGCGGCGCTTAACGGCCTGTTGCGCGAGCAGAAGGAGCTGAAGGACTCGATCACCCGCGGCGATCGTGAAGCCGCGGCAACGGCGCAGCGCGAGGCCGACCGGGCGAAACGCGAAGCCGAGCGTGTTGCCAAGCAGGCGGAGCGCGAACGGGCGCGCGCGGCCGAGGATATCCAGAAGCGGCTGACCGACATGCTGCCGGTCTATGAACGCGGCATCGCAAAGGCGGAGCAGTGGCGCGATGCCAGCATCGCCGCCCTCGACGCGACCGGCAAAGGCCATGCCGAGTTCGCCGCCGACATCGATCAGATCTTCAATGGCATGGTCGCCGACGCCTACGAGGAGGATCTGCGCCGCCGCACCGACTGGGCGTCCGGCCTCAAGCGCGGGCTGATGGATCTACGGCGCGACTCCTTGGACTTCGCGCGCACCTCCGAGGACGGCCTCAGGAGCATGTCATCGGCCGGCGAGGACGCCTGGCGGCGGTTGGTAACGACCGGGAAGACAAGCCTGGACGAGCTGCTGAGCGCCTTCCTGGACACGCTGGCGAAAATGAGTTGGCAGCGCCTCGTGCAGCCGGGGTTCGACAAGGGCGCGTCGTGGCTGCTGGACATTGCAGGCAGCGCTTTCAAGTCGCCGGGAGACTGGTTTTTCAACCGCGGCTTCGACACCGGTGGCTGGACCGGCCCGGCCCATCCGAGCACGGCTGTCGGCCTCGTTCACGGCAACGAATATGTCTTCAGCGCGCCGGCCACGCGCGCCGCCGGCGTCGGCAATCTCGACCGGCTTCACCGCTCGCTGAAGGGCTATGCCGAAGGCGGCTTCGTCACGGGCGGCGCTGGATCCTCCAGTGTCATCGACATGGCTCGCGGCGCAGGCGGCATGTGGCAGATGGCCGGCATCCCGATCAACCTCACCGTCCGCCTGGTGAAGGACGGCAAGGGCGATCGGATTGAGCAGAGCCAGGGCGCGGATGGCGGGCTCAATCTCGACGCGATCTTCGACGAAGCGGAAACCCGCATGGCCGGGAATGTCGCCAAGGGCGTCGGCCCACTCAACCAGGTCTTGCAGACCGCGTTCAACGCGCAGCGGGCGGTCAACTGATGGCGAACTTTCAGTGGCCCACCGCCTACCTGCCGCCCTGGTCGTTGAAGTCGGCGCTCAAGATCACGCCGCCCAACGTGCTGGCCCGCACGGATATGGAAGCGCCCAAGGCGCGCGTGCGGCGGCGCTGGACTGACGGCCTCTGGCCTTATCCCGCCGCGTTGCCGCTTTCGCTGGGCCAGTTCGAACTCTTCAAGGCGATCTATGCCGATCCCGATGCGCTCGACCAGGGCGCCAACTGGTTCGACGCGCCGATCTATTACGGCGAGGGCTATGCCGCCGCCGCCTGCCGCTTCGTCTCGCCCTACGACGCGACGCTGCGGGGCGTGACGTGGACGGTCGCCGTCAATCTGGAAGTCGAAGATCTGAAGGTCCTCACAAAGGCCGAGGTGAACGCGCGCTGGGCAGGGGCGATCCCGTGAGCACGCTCGACGATCTATTCTCCGAGGCCATCCTCGAAGCCTACGCGTCGGCCCCGACCAAGGAGCCGGTGCTCGGCACGCTGGAGCTGCGCCATCCTGCCTTCCTGGACGAGGAAGGCGAGCCGCTGACCGCGGTGCGCCTGGTGCTCGACAATCGCGACTGGGATTTGAAACTCAACGCCGATGCGCCGGCCGATCCGGGCGACCTGGTCGAATTTCGCGGCGTGCCGATCGACGTGAAGCTGCCCGAGCATTCGGACACCGGCGTGCCCGAAGCCGAGATCGGCATCGATAACGCGTCGGCCGAGCTGATGCCGCAGTTCAAGCGCGCCGGCGACACCAACGATCCGATCTTCGTCACCTATCGCGAGTTCCTGCCGTCGCGCCGTTTTTTCGGCCCCGAGTTCATCATCGACGGCTTCAGCGCCAAGCGGGCACGGGCGACGGTCCTGCGCGCCACGGCGCGGCTCGGCTTTTTCGACATGCTGAACGCCGCATTCCCCAGCGAGACCTACCGTGTCGAGGACTATCGTGGCCTCGCACAGCGCTGACATCCCATACACGATCGAGCCGGGCGCATGGGAGCGCTCGGCCGCGGCGCGCTGGGTGAATGGCCTGATCGGCCGGCCCTGGGTCGATGGCGCAGAAGGCCCGTACGAGTTCGGCTGCTGGGGCCTGGTGCGGCACGGCCTGAAGGAACTCGCCGGGCTCGACCTGCCGACCGCGCCCATTCACGAGCTGGTCGCGACGCTGGCGCGCCGGACGATCCGGAAAGATTGGCGTGCCGGCGACCGGTTGAGCCATCTCGCGATCTGCCTCATGGGCCGATCGAACCTGCCGCATCATGTCGGTCTCGGCCTCATGCTCGACGGCGGAATCGTCGCGCACGCCATCGAGGGCAATGGCGTCATCACGTCGAGTCTGCTGGAACTGCGCGTCATGGGCTTCCAACGCTTGCGTTGGCTCGTCTACCAGCCGCCCAGCGGTGGGGCGATGGCCGCCGAGGCGGCGGCATGAGCGCCCTGATCCCTTATGCGGACGACACCATGTCGCCCGCCCGAAAGGCAACCGACGAAGAGATCGAGTTCGCGCTGAACGCCATGCTGAGGCGCAATGCCGCGACAAGGGATTGGTACGACGGCACTTCACTGGTGCCGATCGACAGCATCGGCGGTGCGCCGACGACGGACGGCAAGGCCTATATGGTCTGGACCGGAGCGGTTTGGTCGGCCGAGATGGTGGCCGAGCGACGCGTCATCAATAGCGGCGACACGATCGCCGCGGCGCTCGACGCGACGGATCTGCATCTCGGCATGCCGATCCTCGTCACGCTCAACCTGATCCCGGTGGCGCGCGCGGATTGGGCAGCGACACGGGTCCGTGATGGCGACGTGCTGCTGGCGATGGCGTTGCCGCAGGGCGGCAAGAACAGCCAGGCGCTGCGGATCCTCGCGGCGATCGCCATTCTCGTTGTGACGGCGATCGTTGCACCCGAGCTGGCGTTGGCGCTTGGTCCTGAGGGCATGGCGCTTTTCACAAGCGCCGAAACCGCGCTCGCGGTCTCCACCGCCGTCGTCGCGGCCGGCCTCAACATGGCTGTCAATGCGCTGATGCCGGCGCCCAAGGCGCAGCTCGGCAATGCGGAACAGGCGAGCCCGACCTATTCGATCTCGGGCAGCGGCAATTTCCCGCGCCTCGGCCAGGCCGTGCCGGAGGCGGTGGGCTGCACGCGCCATGTGCTCGACAGCGCGGCCGAGGACTACATCGAATACGAGAACGACGATCCCGTCGTTCACAAGACGCTGTCGGCCGGTATCGGCAAATTCACCTGGGAAGAATTCGGCTTCGCGGACACCTATCTGGTCCGCGACGGCGTTCGAAACCCCGCTTACGACAGCGTCCAGTACCAGATCGTGCATCCCGGCGACGTGCCAACGCTGTTCACCGACGTCGTCAAAGCGAGCCCGGAGGTCAGCGGCGCAGTCATGGTCGCGGCCGATGGGCCGGACGATGACAACTGGCTCGGCGGCTACGTCCTCAACGCCGCCGGCACCAAGGCGATCGGCTTCGGCGTCGACGTGCTTTTCCCGCGCGGCCTCGGCTGGGCGAACAATGACGGCACCGCGGCACCAATCACGGTCACGGTTGGCTATTGGGCGCGACCGATCGACGAGGTGGGCGAGCCGCTGGCGGACTGGCACCTCTACATCTTCGAGAACATCACGCGCGGGCAGATCAACAAGCCGGTCCGCTGCAGCTTCAAATGCACGCTCAGCGACGCCTATGATCGCTGGGAGGTCCGCGGGCGCGTCACCAGCGGCCGGTCGAACAAGACGGCAGTGATCGATGAGACGGTCTGGGGCTCGCTGAAGGCATATTTCGCGCCATCGACCGGCTGGCCCGGACGATCGGTCCTGTTGCTGCGTGCGAAGGCCAACGAGCAGGTCCAAGGCAATTCGCTCAACCAGGTCTATGCGATCAAGACCCGCTGGCTGCCGTGGCGCGGCGGCGGTGGCTGGGCCGCTCCCGCGCCGACGCGCGCCATCGCGCCGGTCCTTGCCTACATGGTGCGGCGGTACTGGCCGGACAGCCGGCTCGATGTCGCCACGCTGGAAACCCTCCACGCCACCTGGGAATCGCGGGGCGACAAGTTCGACTTCGTCTTCGACCAGCGGAAGTCCGCCTGGGAGCAACTGCGCGTCGTCGCCCGCGCTGGCCGCGCACGACCGCTGATCGCGGGCGGCATCGTCAGCTTCATCCGTGACGAGCCGCGCGCCGCCTATGCCAGTGCCTTCACGCCGCTCAACACCGTCAAAGGATCCTTCGCGCTCGATACGCTGTTCGGGTCCGAGCAGGGCACGGACTGCGTCGAGGTGATCTATACCGACGAGCGCACCTGGAAGATCGACGCCAGCGTGCTCTGCGTGCCCACGGGTTCACCGGGGCTCTATCCCAAGCGCCTGGTGCTTCCCGGCGTCCAGCAGCGCGCCCACGCGTTCAGGGAGGGCATTTACGAGGCGACCTCCGATCTCAAGCGCCGCACCTTCGTCTCGATCGACAGCGAGATGGAAGGCAGGGCACTGTTTCCGGGTGGCAAGATCGCCTTCAGCCACGATGTGCCGCGCTATGGCAGCGTCGCGGAGCTGAAGACTGTCCAGGAGGTCACTGACCGCTTCGTCGTCACCGCCGCGATCGCCTTCGACTGGCGCGACGACGATCTGGCGCATTACGCGACCTTCACGCGGCCGAACGGCCGCGCGATCGGGCCTTTCGAGATCTTCCGCGATCCAGGTGGCAACCCCGCACGCGGCTGGATCGCCAAGCCTCTGCCCGGCGGCGCGCCGAGCCTCATGACGCTGCTGACGATCGACAACGCCAACGGCCGGCGTCTGCCCAGCCATTTCGTGTTCGGCAAATCGCTCGACCAGTTCGCGCTCGATATGCGGGTGGTCGAGGCGCGGCCGAAGTCTTGGGACAAGTCTAGTATCGCCCTCGTCAACGACGCGCCCGAGGTCTACACGGCCGACGAGGTCGATCCGCCGGCCGAGGTCTCGGATCCTGACGGGCCGGACGCTGAAGATCTCACGATCGACAGTCTTAATGTGTCGCCGGGCGGCTCGACCGGCTGGATCGAGGTCACGATCACGGTGGTCGGCGCCAGCGCCTCGCGCGGCTATCGCGTGGAAGTCGATGGCCTTCCTAAGGGCGATTCCCGCGTCTCGCCGCTCGTCGTTCTGCTGAAGTCCGGCCCCGATCGCACCGTCCGCGTGCAGGCCAAAGGGCGCTTCGAAGACGGCCCGTGGTTCGAATGGACGGGCGATCTCGGCACGGGCGGCGGTGACGCCGCCTACGACGACACTTACTCGCCGGCCGAAAAGCAGACCCGGAACCCCCTCATCAAAGCCTTGCTGGCGGCTCAGCCCGCCCTCAGTTCGCGTGCGACGGGGCTGGGCATCACGACCACGAAGACGAACCACGAGCTGGCGATCGATGATCTCGCCGACTTCCTGGACCTCATGCAGACGCCGGTCCCTTGGGATGAGGACGGTGTCACGTCCATCGACGGGGCGGCGTTTCAGATCCTGTTCGAAGCGGCGCTTGCGACCGAGAAGGCGCTGCAGACCAAGATCGACGGCGAGGCGTCGAAGCGGGTCGAGGTGGTTTCAGGCGTGCTGCCGGCACCGGGCGTCGCGCAGCCGGGGAAGATCTATCTCGACGGCAGCATCCAGTATCAGGTGAACGGCGCCGGCACGGCCTTCGTACCGGTCGGCTCGGTCGGCGCGCCCACCGGTACGAAGGTCGGCGACAAGACCGTCACCCAGCTTCTCACCGAACTTGCGACGGCCGAGGCCGATATCGTTCTGTTGAACACCGATATCGCCGATGTCGCCGGCGACGTGAGCGATCTCTCCGATGCGCTCGATGACGCCGTGGCAGACCAGGACGCCGCGGTGACGCGGCTGGCCAATCTGATCGTCGGTCGCGGCGAGAGCCTGTTGCCCGACCCGCAGCTTCGCGATCCGACGTTCTGGAACGCGCCGGCCGGCGTGACGTTCGGCGATACGAGCGGCTGGCGGTTTCCGCGCTACATCGTTCTGGCGCCCGGAGCCTACGACTTCAGCAGCGACTTTTTCCCGGTGGCGATCGGCGCCAGCTACAAGATCACAGCCCGGATCGTCGCGAATCCGGGTTTCGCCGGCAACGTTCAGCCGCTGATCCACATGCCGAGCGTCGCTTGGTTCAGCCTGAAGCACGGCGAAGGCATCGACATAGACGATGCGCCGGACGCTGCGAACGCGATCGTCGCGACGAGCGACACCGGCGATCTCGAATGGGTCGTCACGAACCCCAGCGGCGTCACCAACAATACCAATGCGCGTTGGCAGCTGCGCATCAAGGGCAGTTGGACCGGCGCCTATGTCGCGATCGCCTTCGACATCGTGCGCGAGACGGCGACGCGGGCCAGCGTTACGGCCGTCGCGGTCGCCCGCGAGGACGGAGACACGGCGCTGGCCGGCCTGATCGAGGCGATGGATAGCCGGGTCGAGATTGCCGAGGCCACGCTGACCACCCATAGCGGGACGCTCGCCGACCAGGACGGCGCGCTCGCCGCCATCGAGACTGAGCTGACGGCGGCGCGCGATGGCGAAGCGGACCTCAGCGCCAAGCTGACCGAGATCAACGCGGCACGGGTCGACGGCGACAGCGCCGAGGCGGTCGCCCGCGCGGTGCTGGAGGCGAAATTCTCCGGCCGCGGCGAGAGCCTGCTGCCCGACCCGGAAATCCGCGACCCGTCCTTCTGGAACCTGCCGGCCGGCGTGACCGGAACAGATCTGGCGTCGTGGTGGGAGCAGCGCCGCGGGCTGCAGTTTGGCGACGGTACGTATGATTTCAGCACCGATTTCTTTCCCGTCAATCCGGGCGAAACCTGCAAGGTCCGCTTCCGGTGCTGGAATGCAGGCGTGTCGTTCGCCGGCGCGATCTGGCCGGTGCTCCACCTACCGGGCGTCGCTTGGTTCAGCCTGAAGCACGGCCAGGCGGTCGATCCGAGCGTCAACAACTCGGCCAATGCGATCGTCGCCGGCGGAGATACGCTCGATCTCGAATGGGTCGTCACGAACCCGACGGGCATCACCAACAATGCCAACAGGGTCTGGCAGCTGCGGTTCAAAGCCAGCTTCACCGGCGGGCCGGTGCTGGTCGCCGTCGATATCGTACGCGAGACGGCGACGCGGGCCAGCGTGACCGCCGTCAGCGCCGCGCTCTCCGACGCGGAAGCGGCGATCGCGAGCCAGTTCACGATCCTGTCCGCCGATTTCGACGACATGTCGGCCGATCTGGAGGATTTCGGCTCGGTCGCGGTCGATGCGCTCGGCAAGGCCAGCGCCATCAAGGGCTTCAAGACGAACGTCGGCGGCAAGATCAGCGGCATGACGAGCGTGAACGATGGCGACACGTCGGAGGTCGTCTGGCTGACCGACGTGTTCAAGATCAGCGACGGAACGTCGGACGTGCCGGCGTTCATGGTGAATGGCGGCCGCGTCGAGCTGAACGACGCTATGATTCGAAACCTGAGCGTCTACCCCTCGGCCGTCGCCACCATCGCGCACCGCGTGGCGGTGAGGCCAAACCTTGTGCCGGGGTCGGATGGTGTACCGGTCACTTTCACAGGCAGCTATGGCAGCGGCGTCCCGTACATCAAGCCGGTGATCAACAGCCCTCCCGCGGTCTCAGGGACCGAAACCTGGGTGGTTCGGGCTGACGCAGCAGGTCCGACCGGCTTCACGCCCTACTGCAAGAAATTCACGCCCGGCACGCCCACCGGTCAGACCTCGAACGCCGGCACGAATATCGGCGGAACGCCAGCCTGGCGCTGCTCGAAACCGACGACCGACGACGCCGATGGCGGCAACTACGTCTTCACCTTCAGCGGCACCGCGAAGTGCGTCTCATCGGTCGAGGAGATCCCGGGGAGCGGCAGCTATGAGACCGACTGGTATTGCGAGGCCGCCCTCTATTACCGCCCGAATGGTGGGAGTTACACGTTCATCCGCACCGAGGCGATCGGCTTCCACACGACTGAAGCCTCCCTAAAGACCCCGGGTGTTTCGACCAAGGCGTTCACCGGCTGGACAGCCGCTGTCAACAACGTGCCCGCCATCGGAGCGAACGACGGCTCCAAGCATTTCGGCGTTCACCCCGGCGTCGACGCCACGATCACCGCTTTCTCCGGCGTCACCTACGTGACGACGAGCGCGTCGAGCCCATCTTCGTTGCCCGGCACGTTCATGTTCGAAGTTTATCCCCCCAGCTAGGAGAGACCATGCAGACCTTTGAGGAATTCGCGCTCGTGGCCGAGGAATTTGCGCGCGTATTCGCAGTCTTTGTCGATGATCACGAGACCGACCTGGTGCTCGCAGACGCCCGAACGAGCCGCAGCGCGGCCCTGATCTGCTCGATCATGAAGAACGTGAACCATCTGGCGCCGAGCCTGCGGCGCCGCGATGCGGAGATTAATCCGCCCGCGCCGACACCGCCGCCGCCTTACGAGCCGCCTGCGCCACAAGAGTAGGCGGGGGTGTCAGCGTCCCAAGTTCAGACATCGAATGTGTTGATCACAGCTTCCGCAGCGCCGATCAGCCTTCGAACGGTGGCGCCTGCGTCGCCGATGGGGCGGCGATCGGCATCTATGAGCAGAACGTCTCTGCGCAGGCGAAACGCCGGATCAAAGACCATGCCCATCATCCCGCTGAAGGCTAGTCCCATCGGGGAAACCCCAAGCTTAGTGGTATCGATGGAGGCGAAACCGAGTGACATCGTTCCGCCGGTCCCCCGCTGGCGGGCCGTAATGTTCTGCGCACTCCCCGCCGACGCCGTCACGATCGCAGTTTTGTGCTTATCGATGATGTCCAGGACATGAAGCGTTCGCAGATCGGCGTTTCCGGTATTGAACGGCTGAAGCTCCTCGATCTTCCTCACCGTAGTGTCGCTAGCACCCCTCAGGCTCTTCGGAGCCGCCTTCTGGAACACGTCGGACGTATTGCTGATGGGGAACGAAGCGTCGCCGGATCTGCCGCCGTCTCTCTCGACGAGAACATTGGCCAGCAGATCGAGCGAAGCTCTAGCATTGTGAAGGGCGTCCCCAGCGATCAAGCCCCACTTCGAGGGCACCAGCTCTTTAACGTCGCACGCGAGCGTCTGATTCCCGTGTTGGTCGGTAAGCAACATCACCCTGTACGGGTCACGCTGAAGGAAGGCCTCTATTTCCCGCTCCAGCTCACGCGCGTGGTCCTTAGCGCGATCAATCTTCGTCCGCGGTCCTTCAAGGTCGTTTTTGGCACTCATCACGGGCCTTTCTCGCCGCCTTTTTCCAAGCGGTCGTTTGTCTGTTCCCCGCGCCTAAGGGCGGGGGCTCACGGGGTTGCAGCCCCGTGAACCGCGAGCGCACGACTCGCACACCGGCCGGGGCGCGCCCCGGCAGATATCCCGCCACCGGCCGGACCGGCGGAGGGAGCGGATGCGAGAAACCTCATGGAGTCGAGTCCCTTAGTGGACGCGCGGTGCCCCTTTTGCCGCGCGTTATTGTTCCGTCAACAAAGCAACGCCATCGTGGGCCGCGTCGAGATCAAGTGCCGCAGGTGCGACCGGATCGTCGACGTATCAAAACCCAACGCCGGAGCCGCCAAGAGCAGCCGGAGCGTCCCGTGAAGGACCTCTGATGACATGGCTCTATCTTCCGTCGGCCGCCTCGCCGGCATCTCCCTCTGCGCCGGTTACGGCGGGCTCGACCTCGGCCTGCACATCGCCGAGCCGGGATATCGCACTGTTTGTTTCGTCGAGCGGGAAGCCCATGCCGCGGCCACCCTCGTGGCGCGGATGGCAGACGAGAGCCTGGCGCAGGCGCCTGTCTGGGATGACCTTAGAGCCTTCGACGGCCGCCCGTGGCGCGGCAAGGTGGATCTCGTCCTTGCCGGTTACCCGTGCCAGCCGTTCAGCTTCTCGGGCAACCGGAAGGGGTCGGCCGACCCTCGACACCTATGGCCGGACGTTGCCCGCATCGTCCGCGAATCCGGCGCGCCGCTCGTCTTCTGCGAAAACGTCGAGGGGCACTACACGCTGGGATTCGCCGACGTCGCCGCGGAGCTTCGCGGCATGGGTTATGGCGTCAAAGCAGGCCTGTTTTCAGCGCGAGAAGTCGGCGCTCGCCAGATCCGGCACCGCCTATTCATACTGGCACACGCCGACTGCGTCCGCCTCGGGCAACCATGTGACGCTGCACATCCGGCCGGACGGCGCGCGCTTCAAGGCCAACGACTGGCTGAACAGCACGCAGGTCAGCCCGATGATGGAGGCCCATGCCTGGACGCTGCTCTACCTGACCATGAAGGCGGCTGGGGCCAGCTTCTCGAAGGAACAAGCGAGCTGCCCCTCTTCGCCCCCGGTCCAGGTGAGTTTGCTGCCTGGGACCGCGCTCTCACGGCGTGCCCTGACCTACAACCCAGCCTTCACCGACTGGATGATGGGCTGGCCGATGGGCTGGACCGCACCAGAGGCGCCGGTAACGGGGTTTGCAGCCTGGCTGCAGCGTATGCGTGGCGAACTCTCACGGCTTCCTTGCGCGTGAAAATATAGGGCGAAGGCCAGTTCAGCGGCGCCTTATTGGACCCTTACGGTGGTTTAAGGATGGGCTAACGCTAAGACGTCGCTGGTGGAATTTGATCGATTGCATGCTGTTGGATGTGGCGGACAATCAGGGGCTTTAGTTCCAGTATCCGCCTCGCCTTTATGCAATAACCCAAGTGGGCCGGAATCGCAGTAATCGGCCCCATCTGTGGAACCGCCATCGGGATCATTTTGCCCTCGGCGGCAAACTGCGGTCCTCCCCAGAGAATGCCCGCGAGGAAGGCAACTGGGTGATTGAGATGTGTAAAGCCCCATTCTGTAGGCAGCACCCCCTCGAAGACCGCGTAGACTGGGGACCCCGAACTGCCCGGAAACGCGGCAATATCGACCACAAACTCCTCTTTCCCCATGTAATTGGCGGAGTAGGGCGTCGCAAAAATCCCGCGCCTCACGAGCGGCAAATTGTTCACTTCGTCGAGTAGCCCTTGCGGAAAACCTACCATCAAAGCGGGGGTGGCGGCGTGTATCGCCTGCTCAATATACGGTGGTGGCAGCGAGCCTATGAATTCGACGAGCGGAAATGGCTCTACGCCTCTTTTCTGCATCTCATTCCAGATGGGAGCCAGTGGAACTGCAGCCAGATCAACTTCAGGATCGGGATGCTCGAAAACCGGGAGCGCTCCGCCTCGAAATCTGACGACTTCAGGGGGCGCGAATTCACGGCGATTATTCTTCTGTCGGGCCATTTCAAACGACAGATAGCTCGCTCCTGAGAGAACGTGCTTGTTCGAGATGATGATAGGAAGTTCCCTACCGAGAACGTCCATCGCGAAGAAAAATCCAGTCCCGTGCTGAAGAGCACGAGGATTGCCTGGCACACCAGCCTCAATACGAACGACCTTGTAAGGGAGCCCAGCGAGTCCCGAGTAGTTGGGATCGACTTCTATGACCATTGACTTCCCCCGAGTCGTCAAATGGAAAGTATTCCAGAATTCGACGCCTCAAGTTCCAGAATTCGACGCCTCGCTACAATCGGTGCGCTGCATCCGCCCCCTCCACCGCTTCGCGGTCCCCCTCCCCCGCGGGCGGGGGAGGATCAAGGAGGACAATTGTATGTCTGAGTTCAAACTGGAGCGCCGCGTGCCGCTGGCCGTTGTGGTGACGCTGGTCGTGCAGACCGGGGCAGCCCTGATGTGGGCCGGCGCGGCGGAAGAGCGGCTGTCGAGCGTCGAGCGCGAGGTGAGCGCACGCAGCGGCGGTGTCGAGCGCCTGGCGCGCGTGGAGGAACAAGTGACCGCGATCCGTGAGCAGTTGAAGCGCATCGAGGGGAAGCTCGATCAGATGGGAGGGCGGTGATGGCCGACGTGGTGCGGTTCACGCGGCGCGGTTCGGAGAAGCGGGGCGCGGCCGGCGGGCTGCTCGATGCGCGTGCCGACGGACGGTTCGAGGGCTATGCGAGCCTGTTCGGCATCGCCGATGCCGGCGGCGACACGGTGGCGCGCGGGGCGTTCGCGCGCGGGCTGAAAGGTCGGGGGCCGCGCGGCGTGAAGCTGCTGTACCAGCACATTGCGGCCGAGCCGCTGGGCGTGTGGACGGAGTTGTATGAGGACGCGGTGGGGTTGTTCGTGCGCGGGCGCGTGCTGACCGAGCTGTCGCGCGGGCGCGACGTGCTGGCGCTGATGCGCGAGGGCGCGCTGGACGGGCTGAGCATCGGCTTCAAGACGATCCGGGCCCGGACGGATGCGAAGACGCGGCGGCGGACGATCATCGAGGCGGATCTGTGGGAGGTGTCGGTGGTGACCTTCCCGATGCTGGCCGGGGCGCGGGTGACGCGGGTGGGATAGAGTGAGGCGATGGCAGCGCCTGGAGGGATGGATGGACGACGAGACGTTTAACCGGACTTGGCGCGCTATGCTGTCGCCTTATGGCGTGGCGCCGGAGACGTTCCAGGCGCGTTATGACGAAGACCTGCGGGATTATGAGATCGTGATTTCCGCCGGGCCGCTGAGCGTGGAACAGGTCGAGGCGGTCCGGCATCTGCTGCCGCGGGGGAGCGTCGTGACGTTCACCGATGCGGCCAATGCGGAGACCTGGCGGCAGCTGAGCGCTCGCAGGGCCAGGGTGATCGCGAAGGCACGCGCGCAGACACTCCGACAAGCGGTACCGGACTTGCCGGTGTTCGATCCGACGGCGGGCGACCTGGCGGCGTTCGTGCATCGGGTGGAGCATTATTGCGGCTATGCGCCGGGCAGCGCGGCGGAGGTGCGCAGCACGACGATCTGGCTGCGGCCGCCAGACATCGGGCCGGCGTTCGCGCGGTTCGCCGATGTGCTGGCAGCGGGGACGGTGGATGTCGAGGCGGTGAAAATTGCCATGATCGGGACGACCGTCTCCGGCTGACGGCTACTGCGTGAGGGAGCGGTGCGCTGCATCCGCCCCCTCCACCGCTTCGCGGTCCCCCTCTCCCGCAAGCGGGGGAGGACCAATGAGCACTTGTATTCGTCATCCTGAGGAGCGGCCTCAAGGCCGCGTCTCGAAGGACGCACGCTGGGTCAGTGTGCGTGGTTCGAGGCTGCGCGCGTGCCGCGCTCTGCACCTCACCATGACGACCATCTGAGTTGCGTTCAGGCAAACCAAGGAGAAGCGAATGAGCGAGATGGGTTCGGGGCCGGCGGCTCCGGAGGTGAAGGCCTATGGGCGTGAGGCCGATGGGTTGATGGAGGCGTTCGAGGCATTCAAGGACGCCAACGATGAACGCCTCGATCAGATCGAGGCGAAGCTGTCGGCTGATGTGGTGACGGTCGACAAGGTCGAGCGCATCAACCGGGCGCTGACCGAGCAGAAGGCGGCGCTGGACCGGATGGCGTTGGAGCTGCGCCGGCCGCATGGTGGTGGTGGGCGCGAGGTGGCGCTTAATGAGAAGGCCGCAGCGTTCGACGCCTATGTGCGGAAGGGCGACGCCGCGCGGCTGGAGGTGAAGGAGGACAAGATCTCCGCCGGCACCGACAGCGAGGGCGGCTATCTGGTGCCCGAGGAGACCGAGCGCCGGATCGACAGCCTGCTGGCCGAGGTGTCGCCCATTCGCCGCATCGCGACGGTGCGGCAGATCGCGGGGCAGAGCTTCCGCCTGCCGGTCAGCCGCAACGGCTTCGCGAGCGGCTGGGCCGCCGAGACGGGTGCGCGGACGCAGACCAATACGGCGGATCTTTCCCTCGTCGAGTTTCCGGCGATGGAGCTCTATGCCATGCCGGCCGCGACGCAGAGCCTGCTCGACGATGCGTTGATCGATGTCGAGCAGTGGGTCGCCGACGAGGTGCAGCACGCGTTCGCGGCGCAGGAGGGCGCGGCGTTCGTTTCCGGCGACGGCTCGAACAAGCCGAAGGGCTTCCTCAGCTACGACAAGGTCGCCGATGCGAGCTGGGCCTGGGACAAGATCGGCTTCGTGCTGTCGGGCGCGGCGGGTGCGTTCGCGAGCGGCGATCCCGTCGATGCGCTGATCGATCTCGCCTATGCGCCCAAGCAGGTCTATCGCCAGAACGGATCGTGGGTGATGAATCGCGCGACGGAAGCCGCGGTGCGCAAGCTGAAGGACGGCGACGACAACTATATCTGGCAGCCCGGCGCGGCGGCGGGGCAGGCGGCGACGCTGCTCGGCTATCCCGTCGTCGAGGCGGAGGACATGCCGGATATCGGCGCGGGCACGTTCTCGATCGCGTTCGGCGATTTCAAGCGCGGTTACCTCATCGCCGACCGCCAGGGCATCCGCATCCTGCGCGATCCCTACTCCAACAAGCCCTATGTGATGTTCTACACGACCAAGCGCGTCGGCGGCGGGGTGCAGAACTTCGAGGCGATCAAGCTGATGAAGTTCGCGGCGAGCTAAACATGGCAGCGTTCAAGCGGGTGACGCCACCGGCCGCGGAGCCGGTGGCGGTGGCGGACGCGCGCGCGTTCCTGCGCGTGGCGGGCGAGGAGGACGACGCGCTGATCGCCCGCCTCATCGGCGCGGCGCGCGAGCGCGTGGAGGCCGAGACCGGGCGGGCGCTGTTGCCGCAGACCTGGCGGATGAGCGCCGATGTCGCGGAGGGACGGGCGCACGGTGCGTTCCGCGTCTTCGCGCTGCGCCGGCCGCCGTATCTGTCGTTCGTCGAGGCGCGGGTGGCGAAGGAGGACGGCACCAGCACGGCGCTGGCGCTGGACGATGTGCGCGTCGATGCCGACGCCAACGCGGTGTGGCTGCGGCTGGGCGGCGCGCTGTTGGGCGCGCGGGCGTGGCGGCCGGTCGAGCTGGTGTGGCGGTGTGGGTACGCGGATGCGGCGGCGGTGCCGGAGGCGCTGAAGACGGCCGTTCTGCTGCTGGTCGCGCATGCCTATGAGCGGCGCGACTCGCTGGGCGCGCCGGAGGCGGCGACGCCGGCGGGGGTGAGTGCACTGCTGGCGCCCTATCGCGAGGTGCGGCTGTGAGCCTGTCGGACGGTTTGCAGGCGGCGGCGATCGCGGCGCTGAAGGCGGACGCGGATGTCGCGGCGCTCGTGGCGGGCCGCGTGCTGGAGGAGGCGCAGGCGGCGAGCGTGTTTCCATATCTGGCGATCGGCCCGTGGCGCGCCAAGGCGTGGAATGCCGGCGGCGAACGCGGCGAGGAGATCGTGTTCGTGCTCCAAGCGTTTGTGCGCAAGGGCGGCCGTGGGGCGGCGCTGAACCTGATCGGGCGGTGTGGCGTCGCGCTAGATGGCGCGGCGCTGACGATCGAAGGCGGGCGCGTGGTCGGCGTGTTCTTCCAAGACGCCGAGGTGGCGCTGGAGAAAGACAAGCAGACCTGGCGCGCGATGGGCCGGTTCAGGGCGCTGGTGGAGCAGACCTAACCATCACCGTCATCCTCGGGGCGATGCGCAGCATCGAACCCGAGGATGACGGTCTTTTTTGAAATTAGAGAGGAGGGCTGACCCATGGGGGCGCAGCAGGGACGGGCTTTGCTTTTGAAGGTGGAGAGCGCGCCGGGTGTGTTCACGACGGTCGCGGGGTTGCGCGCGCGGGCGATCCAGCTAAGCGCGGCGGGCGCGGACGCGACCCATGCCGACAGCGAAGGCGCGTGGCGCGAGATCCTGGCGGGGGCGGGCGTGAAGACCGCGTCGATTACCGGGGCGGGCGTCTTCAAGGATGCGGCCAGCGATGCCGCGATCCGCGCGGCGTTCTTCGACGGCGCGACGCCGGTGTTCCAGGTGGTCGTGCCCGACTTCGGTGTGATCGAGGGGCCGTTCCATATCGCGGCGCTGGAATATGCCGGGACGCATGACGGCGCGGCGACGTTCAGCCTGACGCTGAACTCGGCGGGGCCGCTGAGCTTCGAGGCGGCGTGATGGCGAATGGTCAGCGGGGCGAGGTGGATCTGGTCTGCGGCGATCAGCGTCTGGTGCTGTGCCTGACGCTGGGCGCGCTGGCGGAGATCGAGACGGCGCTGGGCGGCGATGTGGCGACGCGGATGCAGCGGCTGAAGGCCACCGATCTCGTCGCCATCCTGCGCGCGCTGCTGAAGGGCGGCGGCGAGCTGGAGGCGGCGCGGCAGGTGGAGCGGTTACCGCTCGATCCCGCCGACGTCGCGCGGGCCATCGCCGCGGCCTTCACGGCAGCGAGCGCAGAGGCGGGCGCGGCGTGACGGGGACGGCGTCGTGGGACGCCGCTCTGCGTCACGCCGCGCGCGCGTTCGGACTGATGCCGGAGCGGTTCTGGCGGCTGTCGGTGCGCGAGTGGCGGGCGTTGAATGCGGGGGCGGTGACGGCGCTGGGCGTGGCTGAGATGGCGGCGCTGATGCGGGCGTTTCCGGATAGGCGGCGCACATATCCCTCTTCGTCATCCTGAGGAGCGGCCGCAGGCCGCGTCTCGAAGGATGCAGTGCGGTTGCAACAGCGTGCGTGGTCGAGGCTCCGCGCCTGCGGCGCTGCGCACCTCACCATGACGGGCATTGAGAAGCGGAAATAGACCATGACCTGGTTCGAGGACGACGCGCGCACGGTGCGCGTGGAGGCTGACCTGTCTGCCGTGTCGCGGGCGGCGGAGGCGGTGGAGACGCAGCTCGCGGGGCTCGCCAAGCCGGCGGCGGAGAGTGCGGCGCTGCTGGAACGGGCGTTCGATCGCAGCTTCACGACGCTGGAGACGCAGATCCTGCGCGCGACGCGGACGGGCGAGTTCTCGTTTCGCGGGATGGTCGATGCGGTGATCGCCGATCTTGGGCGGCTCGCCGTGCAGAATTTCATCGCTGCGCCGCTGGAGGGATTCTTCAAGGGCCTGTTTGACTTCGGGGGCGCGCGGGCGACGGGCGGGCCGGTGGCGCCGGGGCGGAGCTATCTGGTCGGCGAGCATGGGCCGGAGCTGTTCACGCCGGCCGGCCATGGCGCGATCGCGCCCAATGGCGGCAGCGGGCGGGGTGGGGCTGTGTCGATCACCGTCCATGCGCGCGATGCGCAGAGCTTCATCCGGTCGGAGGCGCAGATCGCCTCGCTCATCAACCGCGCCGTGATGCGCGGCAACAGGAATTTGTGACATGGGCTTTCATGACGTGCGGTTTCCCGCACCGGTCTCGTTCGGCTCGTCAGGCGGGCCGGAGCGGCGCACCGACATCGTGACGCTGGGCAGCGGCCGCGAGGAGCGCAACACGCCCTGGGCGATGAGCCGGCGGCGATATGACGCCGGCGTGGGCTTGAGGTCGCTGGACGATCTGCACAGCGTGATCGCGTTCTTCGAGGCGCGGCGCGGGCGGCTCTACGCCTTCCGCTGGAAGGACTATCTCGACTTCAAGTCGTGCCCGCCGCTGCAGGCGACGACGGCGCTGGACCAGGCGATCGGCGAGGGCGACGGCGTGACCGCGTCGTTCCAGCTGGTGAAGACCTATTGGGATGCGGCGGGCTCGTATGAGCGGACGATCACGCGGCCGGTCGCGGGCACCGTGAAGCTTGCGATCAATTCTGTTGTGCTGGGACCGGGCGATTTCACGGTGAACGGCGAGACGGGCTTGGTGACGATCGCGGATGCGGTCGCGGACGGCGCGTTCGTCACGGCGGGGTTCGAGTTCGACGTGCCCGTGCGGTTCGACACCGACCGGCTGAGCGTCAGCCTGTCCGCCTTCCGCGCCGGCGATGTGCCGGACATTCCGGTGGTGGAGGTGCTGGAGCGTTAGATGTCGCTGCGTCCGCTTACCAGAACGAGGCGGTAGAACCGATAGAGGTCCAGCGCGCAGAAAAAGCACGCGAAGAATGAGGCTGCCCACAGAACCGGAGGAAGAGACTCTGGACCTATCGGGCCAATCCCGAGATTCTTGAGAATGAGAACTGTCGTGAGCAAGTTACATACGAACACGCTCCAGAATCCGAATTGCTGGGCGTATAGGTTTGGCATCCGACGCAGAAACAGGCTTCGTGGATAGATGCTCAGTTTCTTCCATTCGGTTTCGGATGGATAGGGCATGAGCAGCATGAACGCGGTCAAACAAAGCGACGCACATAGCCAAAGCAGAAAGATCAATGTTTCTGATTGCGGCGCGAGGAAGACGACTGCCAAGGACATCGTGATCGTTGCGCCGATCAAATAGGCGAAAGTCTTTGAAATGCTAACCCGGCTCATGGCCGCGTTGCCCGTCGCGTTGTCGCATATCCGAGACATCCATTCTTCACTCGTCTTCACTCGAACTTATCACGTCGCCTAGCTGCCCACGAGGGCGGATAAGGATTTCGAATGCGTGACATTCTTCCTGGCCTGCAGGCGCATCTGGATGGGGGCACGACGACGCTGGCGAAGTGCTGGCGGATCGTCCTGACCGATGGCGCGGTGCTGGGCTTTACCGAGCATGACCGGGATCTCGTGTTTGACGGCGTGACGCATCGCGCGGCGACGGGGTTTGTGGGCTCGGCGATCGGCGCGCAGCTGGGTCTCGCGGTGGGCGATCAGGAAATTGCCGGTGTGCTGTCGGCCGACGGGATCGATGCCGCGGCGCTGGAGGCGGGCGCCTATGACGGCGCCGAAGTTTCGACCTTTCTGGTGAACTGGGCCGCGGTGAGCGAGCGCGCGCTGCTGGCGCGCGGCGAGATCGGCGAGGTCAGGCGTGGGAGCCATGGCTTCGAGGCGGAGCTGCGCAGCGTCGCCGCGCGGCTGAACGTGCCGGTGGGGCGAACCTACCAACCCGTCTGCGATGCCGTGCTGGGCGATGCACGGTGCGGCGTCGACCTGGCGGACCCGGCCTATCGCGGGACGGGCGTTGTCGTCGCGAGCGCCGAGGGGCGCGTGCTGACCGTGAGCGGGCTCAGCGGGTTTGGTGACGATTGGTTTACCGGCGGCGTGATTCACTGGACGGGCGGCGCCAATCACGAATTGCGCGCCGAGGTACGCCGGTCCGGCGCCGGGATCGTCGAGCTGTGGCGCGCCGCGCCGCTGGCGATTGCCGAGGGCGACACGTTTTTCGTGACCGCCGGCTGTGACAAGAGATTTGCAGCTTGTTGCACGAAATTCGCGAACTCTGCACGTTATCGCGGCTTTCCGCATATGCCTGGCAATGATTGGGCCGCGGGATACCCGATTTCTGGGGATGTCCATGACGGCGCGAGCCTCACCGCGTGAGCGATGCGGCGATGGCAGCGCGCGTCGTCGGGGCGGCACGCGCGTGGCTCGGCACGCCCTATCGGCATCGGGCGAGCGTCATGGGTGCGGGCGCGGATTGCCTGGGCCTGGTGCGGGGGGTGTGGCGGGCGCTGTTCGGCGAAGAGCCGGAGCCGGTGCCGGCCTATGCGCCACTGTGGGCTGAGGAACGCGGGGTCGAGGCGCTGCGCGATGCGCTGGCGCGGCATCTGATGGCGATTGAGGTGGAGGCGGCGGTGGCGGGGGACGTGGTGCTGTTCCGGTTTTCGCCCCGCGCGCCGGCGAAGCACGCGGCGGTGCTGAGTGGGCCGGATCGGATGATCCATGCCTATGGTGGGCATGCGGTTGCGGAGACCGCGCTGGGGCCGTGGTGGCGGCGGCGCAGGGCGTATGCGTTTCAGTTTCGGGAGCTGGCGGCCAGTCCCTCTTCGTCATCCTGAGGAGCGGCCGAAGGCCGCGTCTCGAAGGACGCACGATGGCGGCGACAGCCTGCGTGGTTCGAGGCTCCGCGCGTGCCGCGCTGCGCACCTCACCATGACAGGCAGGGTGCGGCTGCATTCAGAAAGATTGCGACATGGCGACATTGATACTCGGCCTGGCCGGGCAGGCGGCGGGCAATGCGTTGTTGCCGGCGGGGTTCAGCCTGCTGGGGCAGACGATCACCGGGGCGGCGATCGGTGGGGCGATCGGGGCGTATGCGGGGTCGCAGGTCGATGCGCTGCTGCGCGGCAGCGCGTCGGTCGAGGGGCCGCGGCTGAAAGAGCTGCAGGTCCAGGCCTCGACGCCGGGCGCGCCGATCCCGCGCGTGTGGGGCGCGATGCGGCTGGCTGGGCAGGTGATCTGGGCGGCGCGGTTCAAGGAGAGCGAGGAACGCCACGGCGGCGGCAAGGCCGGGCCGCGTGTGACGAATTACAGCTACACGGCGAGCTTCGCGGTGGCGCTGTGCGAGGGCGTGATCGGCGGGATCGGGCGCGTCTGGGCGGACGGCAAGCCGCTTGCGCTCGATGGCGTAACGATGCGCGTGCATCTGGGCAGCGAGGACCAGGCCCCCGATCCGCTGATCGAGACGATCGAGGGCGGCGACGTGCCCGCTTATCGCGGCACCGCCTATGTCGTGTTCGAGGATCTGCCGCTGGAACCGTTCGGCAATCGCGTGCCGCAGCTTTCGTTCGAGGTGCTGCGTCCGGCGCTGGGCGATCCGGCCGGGTTGGAGAATGTGGTGGAGGCGGTGTGCCTGATCCCCGGCTCGGGCGAGTTCGCGCTCTCGCCGACGCGGGTGCTGCGCGATGCGGGGCGCGGTGGGTGGGCGGCGGAGAACGTCAACAACCGCGCGGGGAAAACCGATTTCGAGGCGTCGCTCGACCAGTTGCAGGCGGCGCTGCCCAACGTGAAGCGCGTGGCGCTGGTGGTGAGCTGGTTTGGCGACGATCTGCGCGCCGGCGTCTGCAAGATCCGGCCGGGCGTGGAGATGGGCGAGAAGCGCACGCATCCGGACCAGTGGAGCGTTGCGGGCGTGGCGCGCGAAGACGCGTATGTGGTGAGCGCGACGGACGGGCGGCCGAACTATGGCGGGACGCCGGACGATGATGCCGTCGTCGCGGCGATCCACGCCTTGAAGGCGCGGGGGCTGGAGGTGATGCTCTATCCCTTCATCCTGATGGATGTGCCCGCGGGAAATGGATTGCCCGATCCGCACGGCGGGGCTGAGCAGGGCGCGTTCCCCTGGCGCGGGCGGATCACCTGTTTGCCCGCGCCGGGCTGCGCGGGCTCGCCGGACAAGACCGCCGCGGCGGCGACGCAGATCGACGCGTTCTTCGCGGGTGCATGGGGTTTGCGCCGGATGATCCTGCACTATGCCGCACTGGCGGAGGCGGCGGGCGGGGTCGATGCGTTTCTGATCGGCAGCGAGCTGCGCGGCGTGACGACGGTGCGGTCGGGGTTGAGCACCTATCCGGCGGTGGCGCAGATGCGCGCGCTGGCGGCTGACGTGCGGGCGATCGTTGGCGGCGCAACGAAGCTCTCTTACGCCGCCGACTGGACGGAGTGGTTCGGGCACGATGCGGCGGATGGCAGCGGGGATTTTCACTTTCATCTCGATCCGCTGTGGGCGGACGGGAATATCGATTTCGTCGGGATCGATCTCTACGCGCCGCTGACGGATTGGCGCGATGGGGCGCATCTGGATGAAGGCGCGGCGGCGTCGATTTATGACCGCGCCTATTTGGCCGCGAATGTTGAAGGCGGCGAGCGCTACGACTGGTTCTACGCATCGGAGGACGATCGCGCGAACCAGGTGCGTACGCCGATCAGCGATGGCGCCTATGGCAAGCCGTGGGTGTTCCGCGCGAAGGATGTTCGGAGCTGGTGGCTGAACGCGCACTGTGATCGGCCGGGCGGCGTGGAGAGTGACGGCGCGACGGCGTGGGTGCCGGAGAGCAAACCGGTGCGGTTCACGGAGTGTGGTTTTCCCGCCGTCGACAAGGGCGCGAACCAGCCGAACGTCTTCTACGATCCGCGCTCGAGCGAAAGTGCGTTGCCCTACTTTTCGTCCGGCGTGCGGGACGACCTGGCGCAGCGGAGCGCGCTGGAGGCGCTGCTCGGCTATTGGCGTGATCCCGCGCGCAACCCGGTTTCGTCCGTGTACGGAGAGGCGATGATCGCGGCCGGCCACGCCCATGTCTGGGCCTGGGACGTGCGGCCGTTCCCCGATTGGCCGTTGCGCGACGAGGTGTGGGCGGACGGGACGCTGTGGCGGACCGGGCATTGGCTGAACGGCCGGGCAGGCGCCGCGTCGCTGGGCGCGCTGGTGCAGGAGATCTGCGCGGCGTCGGGCGTGGACGAAGTCGATGTCACCGGACTGCGTGGGAGCTGTGCCGGTTATGCGCTGGATCGCACGATGAGCGCGCGCGAGGCGCTGGCGCCGCTGATGACCGCCTTTGCCTTCGATGCGGCGGAGAGCGGCGGGACCGTGCGCTTCTTCCATCGCGGCGATGGCGTGGAGACTATGCTGTCGCCGGGCGATCTGGCCGAGACGGAGGAGGGCGCGAGCGCGGCGCCGCGGCTCGTGCGGGCGGAGACCGTTGCGCTGCCCGTCGCGGCGAAGGCGTCGTTCATCGATGCGCTGGCGGACTACGGGCTGGCAGCGGTCGAGGCGCGGCTGAATGGCGGGGTGTCGGCCAAGGTCGCGCAGGTCCAGCTGCCGCTGGTGCTGAGCAAGAGCGAGGCGGCGGCGATCGCGGCGCGGACGCTGCATGAGGCCTGGGCGGCGCGGGAGAGTGCGTCGTTCGCACTGCCGCCGAGCCGGTTGGCGCTGGAGACTGGCGACGGCGTGACCTTGAATGTCGATGGGCAGGCGCGCGCGTATCGGCTGACGCAGGTGACGGAGAACGGGCGGCGCCTGATCGAGGCCGGGCGGCTGGTGCGGCATCTCTATGAGGCGCCGGTCGCCGTGCTGGACGGCGGGTTGCCCGGGCCGGCGGTGAGCTTCGGTCCGCCGTCGCTGGCCGTGCTGGATCTCGCGCCGATCGCCTTTCAGGGCGGCGCGGACGGGCTTCGGCTGGCGGCGTTTGCGGCGCCGTGGCCGGGTGGGGTGACGGTGCTGCAGGCCGCGGATGCGGACGGGCCGTATGCCGCGCTGGCGGAGATCCCGCGGCGCGCGGTGATGGGCGAGACGGTTTCGACGCTGGCGCGCGGGCCGTGCGGCGTGTGGGACCGGGTGACGGCGGTCGATGTGCTGCTTTATGGCGGGGCGCTGAGCGCGGCGAGCGAACGGGCTGTGCTGGACGGCGCCAACCGGGCCGCGGTCGAGGTCGCCGACGGCGTGTGGGAGGTGATCCAGTTCGCCGGGGCGGAGCTGATTGCGCCGGAGACCTGGCGGCTGTCGCATCTGCTGCGCGGGCAGGCGGGGACGGCGGAGGGGATGGCGGATGCGCTGCCCGCCGGGGCGCGGTTCGTGTTTCTGGACGGGGCCATCGTGGCGACGGAGATCGGGCCGGAGCGGGCGGGCGGCTTCAGGCTGCGCGTGGGACCGACCGTTGCGCCGTTTGACGATGTCGCGTGGACGACTCGCGACACGGCGTATGAGGCGCGCGGGCGGCGGCCGTGGAGTCCCTGCGATCTGCGCGCGGTGCGGCGCGACGACGGCGACATCGAGATCACCTGGGCGCGGCGCGCGCGCGACGATGCCGGGCGGTGGAGCGAGGCTGAGGTCGGGCTGGGCGAGGAGGCGGAGCGCTATGTGCTCGACCTGCGCGACGGCGGCGATGTCGTGCGGCGTATCGACTGCGAGGTGTCGCGCTTCACTTACACGTCAGCCATGCAGGCCGCCGACTGGGGTGGCGCGGCCGTGCCGCCGCTGACGCTGCGCGTGGCGCAGGTCAGTCCGCAGTTCGGGCCGGGCATTGCTCGGGAAGCGTCCATCATTTTCTGAGTCTCACTCATAACTCCGTCCCCTACCGTCATCCCGGGCGCAGCGAAGCGAAGACCCGGGACCCAGGTGACTGGGCGCAGGCGCTTGCGGCCCCTGGGTCCCGGGTCTCGGACACCTCCGGTGGCATCGCCCGGGATGACACCACGTTCACGAGCCGTACGATGAGGGTTCACCATGGCTGAAACAGATCATCTGGAATTGCCTTTGCTGGAAGCGGGGCAGGCGCAGAAGCATGTCACCGTGAACGAGGCGCTGCGGCTGCTCGATGCCATCGTGCATCTCGCGGTCGAGTCGGTCGCGAGCGCGCCGCCGGCCACGCCCGCGAACGGCGAACGCCATATCGTGGGCGCCGGGGCGAGCGGTGCGTGGAGCAGTCATGAAGGCGACGTCGCACTGCGCCGCGACGGCGCGTGGACGTTCATCGCGCCGCATCCGGGCTTCGTCGCCTTCAACCGGGCGAGCGGGCGGTTGCTGTTCTACGATGGCGGGTGGATCGATCTCTTCGCCGAGAGCGCGCTGGACCACGTCGCGCGGGTCGGCATCGCCACCGCGGCGGATGCCACCAACCGGCTGGCGATCCGCGCGCCGGCTGTGCTGCACACCGCCGTCTATGCCGCGGACGGCGGCAGCGGCGATGCGCAGTTGAAGCTCAACAAGGAGACGGTGGGCGATACGGTGTCGCTGCTGCTGCAGACGGGGTTTTCGGGACGCGCGGAAATCGGTCTCGCGGGGGACGACGATCTTCGCCTGAAGGTCAGCGCGGACGGCGCGGCCTGGAGCGAGGCGGCGGCGATCAGCCGCAGTACCGGGCATTGGGGCCTGGGCGGCGCGGTGCCCGACAGCCATGTCTCGCCGTCGCTGCTGACCGGATTGATGACGACGGCCGGTCATGCGGTGGTGTGCGGCACCGGCATCTACAACGCGGACAATCCCGTGCCGTTCTATGCGCGCCGCGCGCGGGGCACGCCAACCGCGCCCAGCGCCATCGCAAGCGGCGATCGCTTCTTTGGCTTCTATGGCAGCGGCTATCATGCCGGCGGCGGGTGGAGTCCGAACGCGGTCCTCATCCAGGCGGTGGCGGAGGAGGCCTTCACCGCCACGGCGCACGGCACGCGCATCGACTTCGCCACGACGGATGCCGGCAGCACGACGCGCCGGAGCGTCGCGCAGATCCGCGCCAACGGCACGCTCCATCTGACGCCGGTGAGCACCGCGCCGGCGAACCCGGAAAACGGTCAAATCTACTACGACAGCGTGACGGCCAAGTTCCGCGGCTATGCCGCCGGCGCGTGGACCAATCTGAACTGATCCTCATTCCATTCGGAGACTGACATGGCCTTTGAACTGGGCGCGCCGTCGCGCGCCAGGCTGACCGGCGTGCATGCCGACCTCGTGAAAGTCGTCGAGCGCGCCGCGGCGACCGGCGATGCCGAGTTCCGCGTGCTGGAGGGGATGCGCACGCTGGCGCGGCAGAAGCAGCTGGTCGCGGCGGGCGCGTCGAAGACGCTGAACTCGCGGCACCTCACGGGGCACGCGGTCGATCTCGGCGCGGTGGTCGGCGGCAAGGTGCGCTGGGACTGGCCGCTCTATGCCCGTATCGCGGCGGCGATGAAACGCGCGGCGGTGGAGCTGCGCATTCCGCTGACCTGGGGCGGCGACTGGAAGATGCGCGACGGCCCGCATTTCGAACTGCCGCGCGATGCTTATCCCGTGAAATAGGAGAGAGATATGGAAGTGATGGTGGCGTTCCTGAACGGATTTTTCGATGCATTCCCCGCCTGGGTGAATGCGGTGCTGAGCGTGGTGGTGGCCGCTTCGGCGGTGACGGCGCTGACGCCATCGGGGAAGGATGACCGGGTGATCGGTCGCATCAGGCGTGTGCTGGAAGTGCTGGCGCTGAATGTGGGGCATGCCAGGCGCTCAAAACAGTGACCCTCACGGCAACTTGCATCCCTGCCTCCCGCCACTAGTGTGCCCCGCCGCCGTGAACAGGCGGGTGGGGAGAGTGCATGGGTGCGTTCCGCTTTGATGCCGTGACGATACCGCGCGAGGCGGAAGCCCTGCGCGCTGAAGTGCGGGCCTTTCTCGCCGAAGAGCTGCCGGCCTATGCGCCGCATGTGCGGGCGGGGTCGTGGAGCCGCTATGAGCCCGAGTTTAGCCGCACGCTTGCCGCGCGCGGCTGGGTCGGCATGGCGTGGTCGAAGGACTATGGCGGGCACGAGCGGAGCTTTCTTGAGCGCTATGTCGTGCTGGAAGAGCTGCTCGCCGCCGGCGGGCCGGTGGGGGCGCACTGGATCGCCGACCGGCAGAGCGCGCCGACCATCCTGCGCTATGGCACCGAAGAGCAGAAGCGCGCGATCGTGCCGCGCATCGCGAAGGGCGAGGTTTTCTTCTGCATCGGCATGAGTGAACCGGATTCGGGCAGCGATCTCGCGGCGACGCGAGCGCGGGCGGAGAAGACGGCGGATGGCTGGGTGCTGAACGGCACCAAGCTGTGGACCTCGGGCGCGATGACCGCGCATTACATGATCGGGCTCTTCCGCACCTCGACGGAGTCGAAGCATGGCGGGCTGACCCAGTTTCTGATCGACATGAAGACGCCGGGCATCACGGTGCGGCCGATCCGCGACCTGACCGGCGAGGCGCATTTCAACGAGGTGAATTTCGCCGACGTTCAGCTGCCCGCCGATGCGGTGCTGGGCGGCGAAGGGCAGGGCTGGGCGCAGGTGACGTCGGAGCTCGCCTTCGAGCGCAGCGGACCGGAGCGGTTCCTGTCGTCGATGCGGCTGATCGTCGAGATGATCGGCGCGATCGGGCCCACTCCCAATGAGAAGCAGGCCTCGGCGATCGGGCGGCTGACCGCGCATCTGGTGACGCTGCGCCGCATGTCGGTGTCGGTCGCGGGAATGCTGGCGAAGAAGGAAGACCCGGCGCTGGAGGCGGCGGTCGTGAAGGATGTCGGCGCGGTCTTCGAACAGGAGATCCCGATCATCGCGACGGGCCTGCTGGAGAGCGAGCCTTCGCTGGACGAGGCGCACGTCTATGAGCGCGTGCTGGCCGAGATCACCATGATCAATCCGTCATTCTCGCTGCGCGGCGGGACGCGCGAAATCCTGCGCGGCATCATCGCCCGCGGCCTGGGCCTGAGGTAGCGGCGATGAGCGAGACGCGCACCATTCTTGAAGACAGCGCCGCGAAGCTCTTCGCCGCGTTCGAGGACCCCGCGATCCTGCGCCGGGTGGAGGCGGGCGAGTACCCCGCCGAAATCTGGAAAGGGATTTCCGAGCTGGGGCTGGAGCAGATTTTCGCGGCCTCGGACGATCCGTGGCGCGATGCGGGCGCGCTGCTGAAAGCGTGCGGGCGGCAGGTCGTGCCGGCGCCGCTGGCCGAGACGCTGATTGCCGGGGCCTTGCTGGCGGAAGCGGGGCTTGAAGCGCCGGAGGGTGCGGTTGCCATCGCTTCGCCGCTGAACGGTCTGCTGAGCGTCGATGATGACGGCGCGGTGTCGGGCAGCCTCGCGCGGGTCGCGTGGGGGCGTTGGGCGGGTCACGTCGTCGCGCCAGTCGAGGGCGGTATTGTGCTGGTGCCGGTCGCGGCGGCGGGTGTGGTCGAGGACCTCGCGATCGGGCGCGAGCCGCGCGATACGCTGAATTTCCACAAGACCGCTGTGGTGGCGTCGGCGCCGCTGCGCGACGGTGCGGTCATCCAGTACGGCGCGCTGATGCGCGCGGCGCAGATGGCGGGCGCGATCGAGGCGGTGCTGGCGATGACCGTGCAGTACGCGCGCGAGCGCTCTCAGTTCGGCAAGCCCATCGGCTCGTTCCAGGCGATCCAGCATCAGCTGGCGATTCTCGCGGGGCATTCGGCGGCCTCGTCGCGGGCGGCGGATGCGGCATTCGACCGGGTGGCCGACGGCGGCGACAGCGGGTTCGAGGCGGCGGTGGCGAAGATCCGGGTGGGCGAGGCGGCGGGCGTCGCCTGCTCCATCGCGCACCAGACGCACGGCGCAATCGGCTTCACCGACGAACACCGCCTGCACTATTTCACGCGCCGGCTGTGGAGCTGGCGGACGGAGTTCGGGTCGGAAGGTTTCTGGTCGGCGCGGCTGGGTGCGCGCATGGCGGCCTACGGGCCGGAGCAGTTCTGGCCGATCGTGACGGCGGCGGGGTAGAGCTTCTCACCGTCTGCATCATGGTGAGGTGCGGCGCGCGGGGCCTTGAACCACGCAGGCTGACGCTGTGTGCGTCCTTCGAGGCCCGCTGCGCGGGCACCTCAGGATGACGGTGAGTGGGGGCGCACTCTGAACTGGATGGCCGCCTCAAGGGCGGCCATGACGAAGAAGTAAAAATGGGTAAGTCGTGGATGGTCCGCCTTCGCGGACCATGACCATCAGGTTGGTGGCAGGGCCGATTAGCTGGCCACAAAAACGATACGGGCGGAGGGGATGTCGCGCATGCCCTCCGCCCGTACCTTCATCCATCTCCGGCGAGACGGACGCTGTCTTTAACGGCGATGCCAGTTGCCGTCGCGGTCGTACCAGCCGTCGCGGCGGTCGCCGTCGCGACGATCGTTCCGGTCGTCCCAACGGTCGTGACGGTCATCGCGGCGATCGTTGTCGTTGCGGGTGTAGCGCACGTCGAGAACGCGGCCGTTATAGGCATTCACCGTGACAAGCAGGTCGCGACCGCGATGGTCCTCGGCGCGGGCGATGTAGACATCGCCACGGCGTTCGGGGCGCGAGACCTCGCGGTAGCTGCCGCGCAGATTGGCGCGGATGACGCCCGGAGGCAGGACACGGTCGCGATAGCGGACCTGATCGTAATAGCCGCTGTTGTAGTTCGGCGTGCCGATGGTGACGCTGAAGCCGACCGAATCGCGCGCCTGCGCGGTTCCGGACACGGCGATCAGCGGAACCGCTACTGCCAGGGCCGCCGCGAGTTTCGTGAAAGTACGCATATCCGGTTTCTCCTTTACATCTTGAAACGGGCATCCGTTCCAATGCTCAAGAGAATGATCCGTTCCACCTGAACGGGGGCGGAATGGGGTATTCATGGACGGTTCACCCCAGTTGAACTAAGCGGAATGTAATGAAACGTTTTGCCATTCTCGTTTTGTCCCTGATCGCGCTGGCGGCGCCCGCCGCCGCCGTGGCGCGTGAGGACGGGCTTGAGGATGGCCCCTACTTAATGGCGCAAAGCGGCGATTTTGTGCCGCTGGAAGATATTCTGGCCGAATTGCGGAACCAGTATTCCGGCCACCAGCTGAGTGTCAGCGGGCCGGTGCCGCAGGACGGCGGCTATGTCTACCGGATCAAGTGGCTGACCGAGGACGGCGCGGTACTTTACGTCGTTGCCGATGCCGAGACCGGCTCCATCCTGTCGGTCGAAGGGGAGTAGACGATGCGCCTTCTGGTGGTCGAGGACGATCCCGATCTCAACCGTCTGCTGGTGAATGCCCTCAAGGAAGGCGGCTATGTCGTCGATTCCGCCAAGGACGGCGAAGAGGGCCATTTCCTGGGCGAGACCGAACCCTATGACGCAGTGATTCTGGACCTCGGCCTGCCCGCCATGGACGGGGTCACGGTGCTCACCAAGTGGCGCAAGGGCGGCAAGACGATGCCGGTGCTGATTCTCACCGCGCGCGACCGCTGGAGTGACAAGGTCGCGGGCTTCGATGCCGGCGCCGACGACTATGTGACCAAGCCCTTCTATACCGAGGAGGTGCTCGCCCGCATCCGCGCGCTGCTGCGCCGCGCCGCGGGCCATGCGTCCAGCGAACTGGAATGCGGTCCGGTCAGGATCGATACGCGCGCGGCGAAGGTCACGGTCAACGGCGCGGTCGTGAAGCTGACCTCGCTGGAATACCGCCTGCTCGCCTATCTCATGCACCACCAGGGCAAGGTCGTGTCGCGCACTGAACTGGTCGAGCATCTCTACGACCAGGATTTCGACCGCGACTCCAACACGATCGAGGTCTTTGTCGGGCGCATCCGCAAGAAGCTGGGCGTCAACGTGATCGAGACCATGCGCGGCCTCGGCTATCGGTTGAGCCCCCCCGACGCCATTGCGGGCGATGCCGAGACTTAACTCGGTCGCCTTCCGGCTGATCGCCGCCGCGGTGGTGGTAAGCCTGGCCGGCCTGATCGCGGGCGGGCTGTTGCTGTCGAACGTGTTCCGCGCGTCGGTAGAGCGCCAGCTCGACGATCGCCTGATCGCCGACATGGAGAACCTGATCGCCGCCGCCGAACCGGCGCCGAACGGCGAGTTGGTGGTCATGAACATCTTCGCCGACCAGCGCTACGACACCGCGTTTTCCGGCTGGTACTGGCAGGTGACGGGCGAGGGCGATGCGGGCCAGCAACTGACCTCGCGCTCTCTCTGGGACAAGACGCTCTCGGCACCCGACAGCGCGGAGGGGGGCAGTCTCAGCCGCGGTTATACGACCGGGCCGGAGGGCCAGCAGCTGCGCTATCTCGTGCGGCGCATCAGCTTTCCCGACATGGCGGCGCTCGCCAACAACAAGGAGGCGCGGCCGCGGATCTATCAGTTCGCCGTCGCCGCTGACCGCTCGAACTCGCAGGCCGAGGCGGCGCGGTTCGATGCGACGCTGCTGTGGGCGCTGGGCGCGATGGGCGCGTTTCTCATTCTCGCGACGCTGATCCAGGTGCGCGTTGGCCTTAGCCCGCTGCGCGTGGTGCGCGACCGCCTGGCGGCGATCCGGGCGGGCAAGGCGCAGCGGCTGACCGGGAGTTTCCCGGCCGAGATCGCGCCGCTGGCGGAGGAGCTGAACGCGCTGCTGGCGCACAACGCCGAGGTCGTGCAGCGCGCCCGCACCCATGTCGGCAATCTCGCCCATGGGCTGAAGACGCCGCTGAGCGTGCTGACCAACGAGGCCGTGAAGACCAGCGGGCCGCTCGCCGAGGCCGTGATGAAGCAGGCGGACGTGATGCGCCGCCAGGTCGACCACTATCTCGCCCGCGCCCGGGCGGCGGCCTCGGCCGAGGTGCTGGGCGTCCGCACCGAGGCGGCGCCGGTGATCGGCGATCTCGCGCGGACGCTGGAGAAGATCCACGGCCAGCGGGGCATCGAGATCGAAACCGACATCCCCGCCGACCTCGCCTTTCGCGGCGAGCGGCAGGATTTCGAGGAGCTCGCCGGCAATCTGATCGACAATGCCTGCAAGTGGGCGCGGACGCTGGTGCGGGTGAGCGGCGTCGTCGCGGGCGGCTCGCTGGTCCTTTCGGTCGAGGATGACGGGCCGGGATTGGACGAGGCGCAGATCGTCCGTGTGCTGGAGAAACGCGAACGGCTGGATGAGAGCGTGCCGGGCAGCGGGCTCGGCCTCGGCATCGTCCGCGACATCGCCGATCTCTATGGCGGCAAACTGGCGCTGTCCCGCTCCGCCGAACTGGGCGGCCTGACGGCGCGGCTAGAGCTGCCGGCGGCCTGAATCACTTGACCGTTCGTTAACCAGCGCTGTCGCAAATTACCCGTCATAGTTGCGTCGCGCGTGTTGCGCGCCGCCCGTACACGCCAAAGGTAGTTCAGTGCCGGTCGAAGCCTGGCGGCGTCATCGTCTGGACGGTTTTCTCGGAACCGTCACGCCAGCTATCGCGCTCCGCCTGGCCAAAGCGGTCGAGACGGACCGGTTGCTCGGCGGCGCCTTGCCGCACGACGAAATCATGGGTGCGCTGCGGCCGCGGTTGCGCGATGCGCAGAACCGCCTGTCGCGCGTCGCCTCGCCGCGCCGGCTCGTCTGTGCCGCTTTCGAGGATGTCCTGTTCGACGGCGTGCGGCGGCGCAAGCAGCGCGGTCGGATTGCGCGTAGCAGCATCGCACCGGTCTGGTCGTGGCTGGAAGCAACGCTGCCTAAGGATGTGCTGGAACTGCTCGACGTCATTCGCGACAAGCTGTTGACCAGCGGCGCGGAGTTTGCCGACACCGAGGTCGCGGCGTTCCAGCGGGCGGCGGCGGCGGCCTTGCTGAAGGAAATTCCAACGGGCGAGCCCGCCGATCCGCGGATCGCGGGCGGAGCGAAATTGCTGGGCGGCATCGATATCGCCACCGACGCCTATGACATGGCGCGGATGCTGGAAATCGGCACCGACCTGCTGCGGCTGCAGCGCGAATTCCCCAAGCCCATGCACACGCTGAGCGAGTCCGACATCAGCCTGACGCGCGCGGTGTGGGAGAACGTCGTCGCCGAACATCCCGACAGTGCCTCCTATGTCGTGTTCCTGATGCTCGGCCGGCTGGAGAAGCCGTGGGAGATCATGCGGCTTGCGGGCGCGCTGTCGCGCAAGACGGACGATATCGTGGTCAGCCGTACCGATGCGGGTTTCGTCGGCGACCTGCTGCTGAGCGATCTGGAGGACTGCGTCGCCATATTGCGGCCGATGCGGGCCGATGCGGTCGAGCCGCTGACGGTGCAGCTGCAGGTCGAGACCTTCGCCCATCTGTCCACCGGCATCGTGCGCGAGATCGGCATCAAGCGCGACGGGTTGTGGGGCAAGCGGCTGATGGCCGCCCGCGGCGCGATCTCGGACGAGATGGAGCGGCTGCTGGGCCGCGCGCGCAAGGACATCATCGCGACGCTGCCGATGGTGCGCAAAGGCGGTTTCGGCCTGCGCGCCACCGGCCGCGCGCCGGACTTCACGCGCCGCGTCGATCCCGCCAAGGCGGCGCGCGCCATCGAGCTGGCGAGCATCATCGCCGGGGTGCGGCCGCATGCCATGGCGGGTGCGTTCGCCGGCATGCTGGCCGAGATCGAGGAACCCGTCACCGAACACCTGCGGCATTTCACGACGGAGATGATCGAGCAGATTCAGGGGATCGCGGCCGAGCAGCGGCCCCAGGTCGAACTCCATGTCAGCCATGCCGTCGATCTGACGCGCCTCCTGCTGGGCGCGGAGGAGGGCGACCTGATCCGCCGCCGTGCCGCCGCGGCAACAGCAGCGGCCGACGAAGAGAGCGCTACCCTCGTCGCCTGACGCGCGGCTAGAGTGCATCTCGCATGACCCTTCGAACACTCATCACGGCCGCGTTCGCGAGCGCCTTCCTCCTGCTTGTCCTTGCGGCAGCGGGATTCGCCCTGCTGGTCTGGTCGATCGAACAGGCGAACCACGGCGCGATCCGCACCGCGCTGGTCGAGGCGCCCGCGGCCGATCTCGGCGTGCCGGAGATCCGCAGCCGCATCAACGGTTTCGAGGAGGGCTATTTCCCCGACTGCGCCGGCGCGTCGATCCTGCTGCGCGAAGAGCGCTGGGCGCATGCCGACGAGGCCGCGATCCGCGCCGATGCCATCCTGCCGACCGTCGACGGCGACCAGTGCATCCGCCTGCATGCCGAACTCCACGGCGGCGATATCGGATTGTGGTTCACCTATGCCCGCTACTGGCACGGCGCGCTGGTGCTGCACCGGATCGTGCTGAGCCGCGCCGATTACGCGACGCTGCAGACGACGGCGACCGTCATTCTCATCTTCGCCGTGCTCGCGTTCGGCGGCGCGCTGGCGCGACGGGTCGGCTGGGCGCCGGCGCTCGCGGTGACGGCAGCGCTGGTGCTGCTGACCGATCTCCGCGCCGTCTCCGTCATCCCCCTGCAGGCGACGGGTTTTGCCGCGCTCATCGTCGCGGTCACCGGCTTCGCCGCCTTCGCCGCCGGGCGTCGGCCCTTCGTCGCGCTGATCGGTGCGGCGCTGGCGGGCGCGTTCCTCAACTATTTCGATTTTCTCTATTCGCCCGCCGCCTTCGCCATGCTGAACGCCTGGATCTGGTTGGCGGCGGTGCGGCCGCCGGACGCGCCGCGCGGGGCGCTGGGCGGGCTCGCGATCTTTGCCGCGAGCCTCGGCGGTTACGGGTTCTTCTGGGCGTTGAAATGGGCGATCGCGTTCGGGTTCAATCCGGACGGCACCGAAATCTTCGTCTTCGGCACCGGCGAGTTCACGCGCTGGGGGCCGGGCCACGCCGGTTACTTCCCGCTTGAAGCGATGTTCGCGGTGATCGGCCGGATGTTCGACGCCTGGTGGAAGGGCGCGCTGGCGGTGGCGATTATCGCGGCGTCGGCGATGTGGGCGCGCTACGGCGCGCGCGCATCAGCGGCGCCGGTACGGCCGTTCTGGCTGCTGCTGACGCCGATCCTGCCCGCGCTGCTGCTGCTCGAAGCGCTGGCGGCGCACACGCTGGCGCATACCGCCTTCACTTTCCGCACCGCGCCGCTGGCGCTGGGCATCGCCTCCGCCAGCCTCATCGCCGCGCGGCGTCAGATCGCGCCGGACTCACGGAAGGCGGCGATCTCGGACGCGGTGTAGCCGAGCTCGGTCATGATCTCGTTGGTGTGCTCGCCGAGCAGCGGCGCGCGCGTCTCGATGACGCCGGGCGTCTCGCTGAGCTTGACGGGCATGCGCGCGACGGGCGCGGGTTCGGGCAGGCCCGGATAGGCGAGCGGCTGAAGGAACTGCATCGCCTGGACATGCGGGTCGTCGAGCGTCTGCTGCGGCGAGTAGACGGGGCTGGCGGGAACGCGCGCCTTTTCGAGCGTGGCGAGCGCTTCGGCGACGGTCTTGTCCTTCGTCCATTCGTTCATGCGCGCGGAGATCGCTTCGCCATTGTCGCCGCGCAATTCGTCGGTCGCGAAGCGGGGATCTTCCAGCCACATCGGCTCGCCCATCAGCCGCGCCCAGCGCTTGTAGAGCGGGTTGCCGTTGACGAGGCAGACGATCCAGCCGTCGGTGCATTTGAAGAGATCAGAGGGTCCTGCGGTCTGGCCGCGATTAAGCGTCGCGACGCGGTTGAGGCCGAGCGCGGCCTGTTCCATCAGCGTACCGTTCATGACGGTGATCGCGGTCGCGAGCAGGGCGCCTTCGACCTGCTGGCCGCGGCCGGTCTGCTGGCGGGCCATCAGCGCGGCGAGCGTGCCGAAGGCTGAGAAGGAGGCGGTGCTGAAATCGACCCAGGGCGCGGCGGCGCGCATCGGCTGGTCCGGCGTGCCGGTCATGTGCGCCATGCCCGACATGGTCTGCGCCACGGCGTCGAAGCCGACGCGGTTCGAATACGGCCCGCCATGGCCGAAGGCGGAGACGGTGGTGAGGACGATGCGCGGGTTGATCGCCGAGATCGTCGCGTAGTCGAGGCCCATCGCGCTCAGCGTTTCCGGCGGCAGGTTGGCGATGAGGACGTCGGCCTGCGCGATGAGCTTGGCGGCGATGGCGCGGCCTTCGGGCTTCATGGGATCGAGCGTCATGCCGCGCTTGTTGCGGTTCATCTGCATGAACATCGCGCCCTCGCGCTCGGTCGTCTTCTCGCCCGGCATGATCGGCGTCATCCAGCGGTCCTCGCTGCCCTCGCGCTTCTCGATGCGGATGACCTCGGCCCCGAGATCCGCCAGCAGAGCGGCGCAATAGGGACCGGCGATGTAGCGGCCGAAATCGAGAACGCGGATGCCCGCCAGAACCTTCGTCATGCGCCTGATCGTCTCCCCCTGGTTTTCTGCCGGAGAGCTTTAGTCGGGGGGCGCGGCGACGGCAACGCAAAGCCGCGACGGAAAGCCGGAGATGGCGCGTTTGACTACCCGAATGCGAACCGCGCGCGGGGCAGCCCCCAATCTAACCCGCCGCGTCTTTGGGCGGTGTCCTTCCCGGACGCCGCCCTTTTTTCTGAACTTTATTTAAGACGGCGGATTGCGACGGAGATGCAGATGCGCACCGTTGGATGAGGACAAGGCGCTTGCCCCCCGAGCGCCGACGTTACGCGGGACGACTTGCCCCCATCTCGTCGCCCGCGGTCTAGGGGCGGTGCCTTTGCCCGAGGCGCCGCCCCCATAATTTTCCGCTAGTGGCACTCTTCCGCGCCGAGCCCCAGCCAGTCCCAGATGCGGCCCGCGATGCCGCAATTCTCTTCCTTGGCCGACCCGTCGATCGTCGATTCGCAATAGAGCGACTCGGCGTCGCAATAGGGGATGTCGCGCGGCTCGAGGATGATCTCGACCTGATCGAGCGCGATGCGGGGCGCGGTGTCGCCCGACATGAAGGCTTCGAGATATTTCGCTTCGCTGAGAGCGTCGTAGTCGGTCCACAGCGTCGGGCCGGAGGGGATCGTGCCGTAGTCGTAGCAGGAGACCGGGAATTTCAGTTTCGCGTCGGGCACGAGATCGCCCTTGAAGACCTTCACGACCCGGCCTTCGACCATGCAGTCGCCCATGCCGCCGCGCGGCGAGCCGACATCGTCGATCACGATCTGGAGATGGTTCGGCGCCGAGCGGCGCGCCTCCTCGTAATATTCGGGTGCGAGAACGGCAAAGGCGGCCCCTGACAGGGCGAAAGCGGCCATGAGGCCGGCACCAACGGAACGCGCGCGCTTCTTCACGGGCGGTGATATAGCGCAGACGCTGGCGGATTCATCAGGGGCGGAGATGCCCCTCACCGGAAATTGCGAGGCTTGTTGCAGGAATGCTGCTTTGGGTTCTGTTCGCGGCGCTGACAGCACTTTCGGCCTTCGTGGTTGCGCGTCCATTCCTGCTCCGCCGGGCGGTTGGTGAGACACCCGCGGCTTCGGCGATCTATCGCGCACAACTGGCGGAATTGCGGCGGGAAACCGAAGCGGGGCAGATCGCGGCGACCGAGGCGGAAGAGGCGCGGCGCGAGATCGCGCGGCGTCTTCTGAGCGCGGACGCGGCGGAAAAACGCATGACCGGCGGCGGCTTGAAGCGGGAGGCCGCGATCGGACTGGCGCTGTGCGCCGTCGTGCCGGTTGCAGCGCTGGTGCTCTACGCAACCCTCGGGAGTCCCGACCTGCCGGGCCAGGCGCTCGCCGACCGCGACATGGATGCGGCGATGCAGGAGGCGCCGCTGGAAGAGGTCGCAGAGAAACTCTTCGAGCGGCTGGCGATGGACCCCGGCCATCCCGACGGCTGGATCCTGCTCGCCCGCACCTATTCGCGGCTCGGCCGCTTCGACGAGGCCGCCGCCGCCTATGCCCGCGCCATCGAACTGCTGGGCGTGAAGGCGCCGGCGGGCCTCTACAGCGCCTATGGCGAGGCACTGACGCTGGCGGCAGGCGGGCGTGTCACGTCAGACGCGAAGGTCGCGTTCGACGAAGCGCTGAAGCGCGATCCCAAGGATGAGCCGGCGCGCTTCTATCTCGCCGAGTACAAGGCGCAGAATGGGGATACGCCGGGGGCGGTCGCCGACCTGAAAGCGCTGCTCGCCGACACCGCGCCGGATGCGCCGCAGCGCTCGCTGATCGAGGCCAAGATCGCGGAGCTGGAAACGCCGGCGGCGAAGGACAATCCGGCGGTGCGCGGCATGGTCGACAGTCTCGCCGCGAAACTGGAAGCCAACCCGCAGGACCTCGACGGGTGGCTGCTGCTCATCACCAGCTATGTGAAGCTGGAAGAGCCGGCCAAGGCGCGCGAGGCGCTCGCCAAGGCGCGCGCGGTGTTCAAGGACGACGCGTCGGCGCTGGAAGCGCTGACCGCGAAGGCGAGGGAGTTGGGGCTGGAGGGGTAGGGCATTTCCCATCCCCTTACTTCGTCATGGCCGCCCTTGAGGCGGCCATCCATGCCGACACGGCGGCGGTTGGTGGATGGCCGGGTCAAGCCCGGCCATGACGAGAGAAGTGGAAGGCCGATGGTCAGTTCCGCAGCTCGATCGTCGCTTTCGTCCCGAGTTCGCTCTTGGCGCCGTCGCCGCGCAGCCAGGCGAGGGCGGTGGGGTCGTCCATGAGATACGCGTCCCAGAAGGCGGTGGCGGCTTCGAGGATGAGTTTGTGGTCGAGATCGTCGTCCGGCTTCGTCGTGCCGTCGCGGCGGTCCTTGGCGCCGAACAGCATGTGGTCGCCGCCCTGGATGACGATCAGGTACTGGCCCTTCGCGGGAATGTTCTGGAAGGGGATCTGGCGATCGCTCGCGGGCTCGTCGGGATCGAGCGGGTTCATGTCCTCGGTGCCGGTGAAGTGCAGGATCGGGATCTGCATGTCCGCATAGATCGCGGCGAAGTCGGTCGAGCCCAGCGGCTTGTTCGGCGAGAAGGCGATCGCTGCTTTGAAGCGCGGCTCCTTGAACTGGAACTGCGCGCGGCGGCCGATCTTTTCGCCCGCCGCGACGAGGGTCGAGACCGCGCCGAAGGAATGGCCGGACATGCCGAGGCGCGTGAGATCGAGCCGGCCTTTCAGCGGGCCGTCGGCGGCGTTCATCGCCGTGATCTGATCGACGGCGAAGGGTACGTCCTTGAAGCGGTTGACGATGACGGCGAGGTCCTTGGTCGCCGCGGTCAGCGCCTTGATGATCTCGGCGCGGGTGGTGAGGCCCTTCCAGACCTCCTCGTCGGAACCGGGATGCTGGATGTGGACGGCGACATAGCCGTAGGAGGCGAGATGTTCGCCCATATAGGCGGCGCCCTCGCGCGAGCCGCCAAGGCCATGGCTGAAGACGACGACCGGGCGGGCGCCGGCAGCGTCGGGCGCGTAGTAGATCTTGTAGGGGACGTCGCGGTCGCGGCTGTCGTCGTGCCAGACGCCGAGCACGGTCTCGACCTTGTAGGGTCCGGGATCGGCCTTGTAGGGCGCGGCGGCGGCGGGAACGGCCAACGCCACAAGCGCCGTCAGCAGCGCGATCACGAACTTCATGTCATGCCCTCAAGGCGTTGCGAGGGGTTGAACGCGGGCGCCGCCGGGTTCCGTCGCAACCGTCAGGGCATGACGGCCGAGTCGCCGTAGGGCGGGTTGGAGATCCCCTTCATCCACTCCGTCAGCAGGCGCAGATAGCCCTCAGCGAGGCGGGTGGTCTTGCGGGTGCCGTCGGGCAGGGTGGTGAATTCGTAGATGCCGTGGTCGGTGTGGGGGAAGACGACGACCTCGATGGGGACGCCGTCCTTGCGCAGCGCGGCGAGACGGTCGCGCGACAGGGCGCCGGGCGCGGCGGTGTCCTCGGCCGCCATGACCCAGAGCTGGGGCATGGTCAGCTTCTTCAGTTCCGTGACCGCATCGTAGCGCCAGATGATATCGAGATTGTCGAGCCGCTCGGGGCCGTGAGCCCGGAGGTCGGCTTCGGTGGCAGCAAGGATCTCGCCGGTGAACTCGCCCTTGATCGCCGTGAACCAGGCTTCCTTGCCGTAGCGCGCTTTCACCGCGGCGAGTGTGTCGAAGCCCGCGGTGAAATGCGAGGCGATGATGGCGCCGGTGGCGTCGGTCACCTCATGGGCGGCCTTGATGACGTCCTCGCCGCAGCCGGCGCGGCGCAGCTCGTCGAAGACCTGTTCGGCGTCCTCCTCCAGCGGCGACAGCACCAGGCCGAAGCCGACCGCGACGAAATCGGGATGCAGCGTCTGCGCGGCGAGCGGCGCGACCCAGCCGCCCTGACTGCCGCCATAAAGACCGAAGCGATGATAGCGGCCCTTGGTGAGGCGCTTCGCCTCGTTGCCCGCCGCGACGACATCGGCCGCGAGCGTTGCGAAGTTCTGCGTGTAGGTGCCCTTGGAGGTGCCGGTGCCGCGCTTGTCGAAGACGAAGGCGGCGATGCCCTGACCCGCGAAGGTATAGGGGTAGTGGATGTTGTTGATCGAGCCCGTGTTTTCCGAGCCGTGGACGAGGACGACGAGCGGCGTATTCGCGTCGGCGGTTTCAGGTTCGATCAGCAGTCCGGCGAGGTCGGTTCCATTGCTGTCGAAATGGGTCGGCGTCAGCTTGAGCGGCACGCGCTCGAAAATCTGCGCTTTGGGAGTCGTCTGCTGAAGCGTGCCGTCCATGCAGACCGGCGCGTCGTCCTCGCCGAGGAAGCCGACGCGGCCGTCGAGGAAGGTGAAGCGCTGGGTCGTCTTGCCCGAGGCTGCCGACGGGTTGGCGAGGGTGACGTAGACGCCGTCAGACGAGCGGTAGGTGCCGTTGGCGCAGGGCCAGTCCGCGGCCTGAGCTGCGGCCGTAAAACCCAGGACAGCAAAAAGGCTCAGCATCCGGATGGTCATGGTGTGCTCCGCGAGGCTTGTGACGACCTCAACAGATATACGCCCGAGCCATCCGGCTGTGAGCCCTGAACGGTCCGGCCGGATATTCCGGCCGGACCGTGAGACAGCTTACAGGGTTACCGTGCCGACATAATCGTCGAGCGCCTTCTTCGCGCCGTCGAGTTCGGCCTGAAGCTCGGTCAGGCGCTGGGCGATGGCGGTCAGGCGGTCTTCCTGTTCGGCCAGCGTCGCGAGATAGCGGCGCTGCAGGTCGCTGCCTTCCGGCACCGCCGCGAGGTTCTGGCGGATGCGCTCCTGTTCGGCGAACAGGCGGTCGCGCTCGGCGCCGGCATTGGCGATCTCGCCTTCGATGCGCTGGATCTCCTGTTTGAGGTCCGCGACGCGCTTGAAAGCGGCGCGCTGCGGTTCCGACAGGCGCTCGTCGCCGGCGTAGTAGAGGACGGTCGAGAGATCGAGACCGGCGAGGGCAAGCGACTGGTAGTCGGTCCGTTCCCACACCACGTCGAGCTTGCCGGTTTCGCCGGCCTTCACCGCGAAGGGCACGCGAACGGCGTTGGTCGTCAGCTCGACGCTCGAGGGATCGGGCGATTTCAGCTCCATGTCCTGATGACGCGGCGACTCGATGACCAGCGCGCGGTCCTCGTTGCTCGGCGCTTTCACCGTGTAGCTGTAGGTCAGCCGCGTCAGCGACTGCATCTCGATGATGCCCTTGGTGATCTTGGCGCTGGTGAGGTTCGACTCGCTCGCCGAGCTCTGATCGACCTTGGTCTTCTGGTCGAGCGCGAAGGAAAGCATCCGCTTCTCGCCCTGGGGCAGCGTTCCCATGACGGCGTCGCCGACATAGGTGGTGGTGCCGTTGGTCGTGTCGAACAGCGTCACGATGCCGGGCGGCAGGCCGGATTCGGTATCGTTGGTGAGGCGGATCGAGGCGAGCGGATTCACCGCATGGACGCCGGGATTGTAGAGCGAGATGCGCTCGGCCGGGACTTCGCGATCGACGATCGGCACGGCGAGCGACTGGCCCGACCCGGCGCTGACGGCGTTCGGCAGGGTGAACGAAACCGCGGTCGCGGTCTCGGCGCTGTTGGCCGCGATATTGGCGGGGTCGGTCGACATCGGCGCCGAGGCAGGTGCCGCGACCATGGGAGCCGGCGGAGGCGGCGGCGGGGCAGGCGACGCGTCTTCGGATTCATAGCGCGCGGCGCGATCGGCGGCGCCACTACCAGCCTCGCCAACCTGCTTGTCGACGCCGCCAATGGCGCCTTCGTCGCGCTGGGGCATGACGCGGCCGAGCACTTCGACCGGCACGGTTTCACGCGCGACGTAATACTTGTCGTAGAGTTGCTGGCGGAAGGTTACGGGATTGCCGGACACGAGGGTCAGCTCGACATCCTTCCAGTCCGCGCCGCTGGCGTTTTCGATGATCGCCCAGCCCTGCATGCGGGTCTTGTTGTCTGGGCCGGTGACCAGCCGGTAGGAGGTCTTCCACAGCGGCGCTTCGATGACGAAGCCGACGGTCAACGTGCGCGTGCCTTCGCCGCGCGCCGTGATCTTCAGCGTGCGCGACTCGCGTTGGCGGTTATTGGCGAGGGCGCTGAGCGCGCCGTTGACCTTGGCGTCGAGCGCTTCGTTGGTGAACTTGATGCCGCGCGCGTCTTCCAGGATGAACTGGACGAGGCCGTCGGTCGTCATGATCGACATGCGGTGATGGACAATCGAATTGCCGTTCTTGTCGGTCGCGCTTTCCTCGACGACCGAAACGATGCGGCCGGTCGCGGCGACCGGCTCGGTCACCGAAATTTCCTCGCCCTGCAGCGCGCCGTAGAGGCTGGCGGGCGAGGAGAAGGCGTCGGGGCCGACCGGCATGGTGCGGAAGATTTCGGCGAGCGAATCGCGGCCCTGCAGCTCGATGACGCCGCTGCCGCCTTCATCGTCGAAAATGACCGCGCTCTTCAGCACGTCGTCGACCTGGTCGAGCCGGACGGGGACCTCGATCGTCTCCCAGCCTTCGACCTGCGCCTGGTATTCGAAATAGCCGACGCCGCCGGACGACAGCATCACCCGCTTCAATTGCAGGTCCGCGGCCTCGGCCGAGAAGACCATCAACGACATGGTTGCTACGCCGGCGGCAAGCCGGGCGCCAAAAGTTTTCAGCATGGAAGTCTCCCTCTTTCGACGACGCTCAGGGCGTCGCCCGCGTTAGAACCAGTATGTCGCCCGTGCCGCTCGCGAAGGCCGCCTGGCCATCGGGCGTGGCAAAGAAGGCGGCGATTTCGTCGCTGCTTGCCGTGATCTTCGGCGAGGTGTCGGTGCCCGAGCCGGTCGTCGTGCCCTTCAGCAGGCCCTTGTCGATGGCGGCGGCAATCGCCGTCGCATCGAGCGCCCAGACGCTGATCTTCCCGTCCTTCAACTCGTAGCGGAAAATCATGAAGCCGACCTCGCCGCCAAGGTCTTCGCCGACCGGCGTGAGGTTGGCGTAGCGGACGCCGCCGGCCTCGGCCGTCGTGCCCTTGAAGGTGAGGTCCTTGCCGCCGGTCGCGCCTTCGGGATCGCGCACGACGACCGAAACGCCGTCGCCGGCGGCGGTGATGTCGACCAGCATATCGTCCTTGTCGCCGGAGGCCTTACCGGTCCAGGCGCCGATAATCGCGGGATCGGCGGGGTTGCCGCCGGTCAGCGGGTTGGCGAATTCGGGGATGCAGGCGGTGACCAGCAGGGCCAGCAGGGCGGAAATGGTGAGTTTAACGGCGCGCATCGGCTTTACACCTCTCTGGCACGGCAGCACGTGCTCCTATAGGTTCCCGCCGCCGGCAAGTGCGTGCGGCATTTCGTCGTTAACGAGGACCTAGCGTGACCCGTAAGCAGCGCCGTTTTGCCTTTCTGGCCGGCGGGCTGGTCGTGCTCGGCATCGCTGCCGCCCTCGTGCTGTTCGCACTGCGCGATACGATTGTGTTCTTTTACGGGCCGGGCGAAGCGCTGGCGCGCCTGGAAGATGGACAATTGCGCGCAGGCCAGCGCGTGCGGCTCGGCGGTCTCGTCGAAGGCGGCAGCGTCGAGAAGCCCGCAGGCGGGCCGATCGTCTTCGTCATCACGGACGGCACGTCGAACGTGAAGGTGACGTTCAACGACATTCTTCCCGATCTCTTCCGCGAAGGGCAGGGCGTGGTCGCGCAGGGTACGTTCGGCGAGAACCGCGTCTTCATCGCCGACGAAGTGCTCGCCAAGCACGACGAAAAATACATGCCGCCCGAAGTCGCCGACGCGCTGAAGAAGTCAGGCCGCTGGAAAGAGGGCGAGGCGGGCGGACCGCCGGCGCCTGGCGGCGCGCCATGATTCCCGAGATCGGCCATTTCGCATTGCTGCTCGGGCTCGCGCTGGCGCTGTACCAAGCGGCGGCAGGGTTCTTCGGCGCCGCGCGGCGCGCGCCGCGGCTGATGGAGTCGGCGGGCGCGGCGGCGATCGCGCTGGCGGGCGCGCTGGCGGTGTCGTTCGGCGCGCTGATCGCCGTCTATGTGCAGTCCGACTTTTCGGTCGCCGTCGTTGTCGGCAATTCGCATTCGGCGAAGCCGCTGCTCTACAAGATCGCCGGCGCGTGGGGGAACCACGAAGGCTCGATGCTACTGTGGTCGCTGATGCTCGCTTTGTTCGGCGCGATGGTCGCGGTGTTCGGACGGGGCCTGCCGCCGACGCTGAAAGCCCGCGTGCTGGGCGTGCAGGCGCTGATCGGCGTCGCCTTCCTGCTCTTCATTGCTTTCACTTCCAACCCGTTTGCGCGGCTTGATCCGGCGCCGCTGGATGGGCGCGGGCTCAATCCGCTGCTGCAGGATCCGGGCTTGGCCTTCCATCCGCCGCTGCTCTATGCGGGCTATGTCGGCTTCTCCATCACCTTTGCCTTCGCCGTCGCCGGCCTGATCGAGGGCAAGATCGACGCCGCGTGGGCGCGCTGGGTGCGACCCTGGGCGCTGGCGGCGTGGATGGCGCTGACGCTCGGCATCGCGCTGGGGAGCTGGTGGGCCTATTACGAGCTCGGCTGGGGCGGGTTCTGGTTCTGGGACCCCGTCGAGAACGCGTCGCTGCTGCCCTGGCTGGCCGGCGCCGCGCTGCTGCACAGCGCCATCGTCTGCGAACGGCGCGAGGCGATGAAGGCGTGGACGGTGTTCCTCGCACTGCTCGCCTTCTCGTTCAGCCTGCTCGGCACCTTCCTGGTGCGCTCGGGCGTGCTGACCTCGGTGCATGCCTTCGCCAGCGATCCCGAACGCGGCGTCTTCATTCTCGCCATCCTGGTTTTGACGGTCGGCATTTCCTTCGCGCTGTTCGCGTGGCGCGCGCCGAGCTTGCGCGCGACGGTGGTGTTCTCGCCGGTCAGCCGCGAGACCGCGCTGGCGCTCAACAATCTGCTGCTGACCTCGGCGGCGCTCGCGGTGCTGATCGGGACGCTCTATCCGCTGGTTGTGGATGCGCTGTCGGGCGAAGCGATCTCGGTCGGGCCGCCTTACTTCAATCTGGTGGTCGGGGCGCTGTTCCTGCCGCTGCTGATCATCGTGCCGTTCGGACCGCGCCTCGCGTGGAAACGGGCGCAGATCGCGCAGGCGGCGACGCAGCTTTGGGCGGCTGCGGGTGTGGCGTTGGTCATCGGGATTGCTGTGCTGGCCTTGCAGACCAAGGGGCCGTGGCTGGCGGCGGTCGGCATCGCCTTGGGCGCCTGGCTGATCTGCGGCGCGCTGAGCGACCTTGCCGAGCGGTCACGGCTGTTCCGTGTCTCGTTCGGGACCTCGCTCTCGCGGCTGGCGGGCCTGCCCGGCGCGGTCTGGGGCTCGGCGCTGGCGCATGCGGGCGTAGGGGTGACGGTGCTCGGCGTCGTCGCGGCGACGGCCTGGGCGGAGGAATCCATCAAGGCGATGAAGGCCGGCGATATCGCCGATATCGGGCCGTATCACGTGACGCTGGTGGAGATGGCGCCGGTGCAGGGCGCGAACTACATCGCCGATCGCGCGGTGTTGAAGGTCGAGCGCGGCGGTGCGGCGGTCCTGACGATGACGCCCGAGCGGCGCTTCTTCCCGGTCAGCCGCACGACGACGACCGAGACGGCGATCCACACGACCGGCTTCTCCGATCTCTATGCCGCGCTCGGCGAGCGCATGGAGGACGGCGAGGCCTGGACGGTGCGGCTGCACTACCGCCCGCTCGCGCCGTTCATCTGGCTCGGCGCCTTGCTGATGGCGGCCGGCGGCGCGCTGTCGCTGCTGGATCGCCGCCTGCGCGTGGGTGCGCCGTCACGGCGGATCGTGGCGACGCCCGTGGCGGCGGAGTAGGGCGTGCGCGCGCTTCTCGCTATGCTGGCGCTCGTGCTGTCCCTCGGCGGCATGGCGGCGGCGCTTGAACCCGGCGAGGCGCTGGACGATCCGGCGCTGGAGGCGCGGGCGCGGGCGATCAGCCAGGAGCTGCGCTGTCTCGTCTGCCAGAACGAGTCGATCGACGACTCGGCCGCGCCGCTCGCCCGCGACCTGCGCCGCATCGTCCGCGAGCGGCTGCTGGCGGGGGATACCGACGCGGAGGTGATCGACTATGTCGTCGCGCGCTACGGGGAATATGTGCTGCTGCGGCCGCGGGTGAAGTTCGGCACCTGGCTGCTCTGGTTCGGGCCGCCGGGGGCCGTCCTGATCGGGGGAATCGCGATTATGGTTTACGTCAGGCGGCGTTCCGCCGGCCCCCAGGAAACGGCGCTCAGCGAGGACGAGGAGCGGCGACTTCGCGAGATCGTGAACGATTGACGCAATTCTGCCCGCTTCATTCGTCACAGACGGCCTAGGCTAAACGAATTGTCATGGCCGGGTCATGGTCAATTAAGACGCAGCGCCCCATTTTCCCTAGTGCCGGATCTCCCGGCCTCTTCTTAGGATGCCCCCTCCAATGTCCAACGATGCCCCGCGTTCGCCTTGGGACCGTCCGCGCCGTGACCGCGGCCGCGCATTTTTCGGCAGCGCCACCGCGCTTGCCCTCGTCATCGCCGGCGCCGTGGGCGCCAGGCTGATCGATAGCTCGCCCGCCATCGCCCAGACGGCCCCCGTCGCCGCCGGCCAGGCGATCACCCCCGTCGCCCCCGCGCAGGCGCCCTTCAGCTTCGCCGACCTCGTGGAGCGCGTCGCGCCCGCCGTCGTCAGCGTCCGCGTCGAGGCGAAGCTCGAGATGGCTTCGGGCGATCCTCGCACCGACGAGATGATGAAGCGCTTCTTCGAGCAGTTCGGGGAACAGGGTCCGAACGGTCAGGGCCAAGGCCAGGACGACGGCGGCGAGCAGCGCGGCGAAGCGATGGGTTCCGGCTTCATCATCGACGGCGCCGGCTACATCGTCACCAACAACCATGTGATCGACAAGGCCGAGAAGATCACCGTCATTCTCAACGACGGCAAGGAACTGGACGCGAAGCTCATCGGCACCGATCCCGGCACCGACATCGCGCTGCTGAAGGTTGAGCCGTCCTCGCCGCTGCCCTTCGTGGTGCTGGGCGATGATACCAAACTGCGCCCCGGCGACTGGGTCGTCGCGGTCGGCAATCCCTTCGGCCTTGGCGGCACCGTCACCGCCGGCATCGTTTCGGCCCGCGGCCGCAATATCGGCGCCGGACCGTATACGGACTATCTGCAGATCGACGCGCCCATCAATCGCGGCAACTCGGGCGGCCCGGCGTTCAACGTCGCCGGTGAAGTCGTCGGCGTGAACTCGGCGATTTACACGCCGAGCGGCGGCAGTGTCGGCATCGGCTTCGCCGTGCCGGCCGGCACGGTGACCAAGATCGTCGCGCAGCTGCGCGACCACGGCTCGGTCAATCGCGGCTGGCTGGGCGTCCAGATCCAGCCGGTCGACAAGGAGACCGCCGACGCGGTCGGCCTCAGCGACGCCAAGGGCGCGCTCGTCTCGATGGTCACCCCCGGCAGCCCGGCCGAAGCCGCCGGCTTCAAGCCCGGCGACATCGTGCTGAAGGCGAACGGCACCGAGATCATCGACAACCGGACGCTGGCGCGTCTGGTCGCCGAATTGACCGCCGGCCAGACCGCGACCTTCGACATCTGGCGCGACAGCACGACCAAGACGCTGACCGCGACCATTGCGGCCCGCGACGACGACAAGATCCGCGCCCAGGTCGGCGGCACCCCCGATCCCGTCAACCCCGCCGCGACCGAGGTCTTCCCCGGCGTGCAACTCTCGGCGATCACCGAGGAAATCCGCCAGGCCATGAACGTGCCCCCGGGCACCGAGGGTGTCGTGGTGACCGAGGTGAAGTCGGGCAGCGACGCGGCCACCAAAGGCCTCAGCAAGGGCGATCTGGTCGTCGCGGTCGGCAACCAGCAGGTCACGACCGTCGCCGACGCCACCAAGGCCGTCGCCGACGCCAAGACGGCGGGCCGGAAGTCCGTTCTGATCCTCGTCGAGGAGAACGGCGTCCGGCGCTATCTCGCGATCAGCCTCAGCTAGTCGCGGTCATGACGATGGCGCGGCGATCCGGGTCCCCAAACGGGTCTGGAGCGCCGCGCCTTCTGTCTCTATGAAGGGCGGGTAATCCCGTGCTCCTCGAATCGGTTGCCTCTCCGTCCATGCGCCTACTGATCGTCGAAGACGACCGCGACGCCGCCGCCTATCTCATGAAGGGATTGAAGGAGAGCGGACACGTGGTCGATCACGCGCGCGACGGGGTCGAGGGTCTCGCCCTGGCGCGGGCCCAGGGCTACGACGTTGCGATCGTCGACCGGATGCTGCCCCGGCTCGACGGGCTCGGCCTCGTGCAGAAGATGCGCGAGGAGGGCAACCAGGTGCCGGTCCTCTTCCTCAGCGCCCTCGGCGACATCGACGACCGCGTGAAGGGCCTGAAGGCCGGCGGCGACGACTATCTGCCCAAGCCCTATGCCATCGTCGAATTGCTGGCCCGGCTGGACGCGCTGGTGCGCCGCCGCCAGCCCGAGCAGATCCAGACCAAGCTGGCGGTCGGCGACCTGGAGCTCGACCTCTTGTCGCGCTCGGCGGCGCGGGGTGGCCAGGCGATCGACCTGCAGCCGCGCGAATTCCTGCTGCTCGAATATCTCATGCGCCATGCCGGACAGGTGGTCACCCGCACCATGCTGCTGGAGAATGTGTGGGACTATCACTTCGACCCGCAGACCAACGTGATCGACGTCCACATCTCGCGCCTGCGCGCCAAGATCGACAAGGGTTTCGCCGACCAGCTTCTGCATACAGTGCGCGGCGCCGGCTATTGTCTCCGTGCGGTTTCTTAATCTCTTTCGCACCACGGCGTTTCGCCTTGCGCTTGTCTACCTGCTGCTGTTCGCCGCTTCGGCCTTCGCGCTGATCGCCTTCATCTACTGGAACACCGCCGGCTTCATGGCGGCGCAGACCGATGAGACGATCAACGCCGAGATCCTGGGCCTGCGCGAACAGTACACCCAGCAAGGCCTGCCGGGCCTCCGCCAGGTCATCATCGAGCGCAGCGCGGGCGGCGGCACCGGGCTCTACATTCTCGCCAATGCCGATTTCTCGCGCATTGCAGGCAATCTCAGCGCCTGGCCGGATGTGCCGATGGGGCAGGGCGACTGGGTCTATTTCACCTATGACCGCACCAGCCCGGGCGAGACCGAGCGGCGCTCGGCGCGGGCGCGCCACTTCGAACTGCGCGGCGGGTTTCACCTGCTGGTCGGGCGCGACGTGCATGAGCGCCGCGAGATCGAGGACCGCATCGAAAGCGCTCTCTTCTGGTCCGCCGTCATCACCCTGGGCCTCGGCCTGATCGGCGGCCTCGTCATGAGCCGCAACGTGACGCGCCGCCTCGACGTCATCAACCGCACCAGCCGCGACATCATCGAAGGCGATCTCGCCCGCCGCGTGCCCCTGTCGGGCGCCAATGACGAATTCGACGAACTCGCCGAGAACCTCAATTCGATGCTCGACCAGATCGAGCGGCTCATGTCGGGCATGACCGAGGTCGCCGACAATATCGCGCACGATCTGCGCACGCCGCTGAACCGCCTCCGCTCGCGGCTGGAGGTCACGCTGATGAAGCCGGCGACCGAGCAGGAATATCGCGAGGCGCTGGAGGGGGCGATCGGGGAATCCGACGGGCTGATCGCGACGTTCAACTCGCTGCTGCTGATCGCCCGCGCCGAGACCGGCGAGGCGCGCGAGAATTTCGAGCCGCTGGACCTCCGCGCCGTGCTGAGCGACATCGCCGACCTCTACGAGCCGCTGGCCGAGGCGAAGCGCATCACGCTGAAGGTCGTCGCGCTGAAGCCGGCGGAGATCAACGGCGACCGCGGTCTCATCTCGCAGGCGCTCGCCAACCTCATCGACAACGCGATCAAGTACACGCCCGAGGAAGGCGCGGTGATCGCCTCGCTGAAGCTGCTGGACGAGGAAGCGGTGCTGGAGGTGCGCGACACCGGCCCCGGCATCCCGCAGGCCGAGCGCGACCATGTGCTGCGCCGCTTCGTCCGCCTGGAGGCCAGCCGCAACGAGCCGGGCAGCGGCCTCGGCCTCAGCCTCGTTGCCGCCGTGGCGCGCCTGCATGATGCCCGCATCGACCTCGGCGACGCCAAGCCCGGCCTGATCGCGACCCTGCGCTTCCACCTGAAGGACTGACCCTCCAAACGGAGGGCTTTACGCCCTTGGGTTTTACCCGTGTCATGCGGGTATGGCGGCTTAAGACCGCTCGGGAGCCCGTCGCCGTGTCTCGCAGCCTGATCGTCCTCCTTGCCGCAAGCGGCCTGGTGCTCGCCGCCACCGCGCGTGACGACAACGCGCTCATTCCCGGCGACCTCGCGCAACTGCGGGTCGTGACCGGGCTTCCCGCGGGCACCGTCATGGGCCTGTGGGCGAAGCCGGGTGAGACGGACGGGCAGCCCACGGGGTGGTCCTTCTCTGGCGACAGGATCTTTCTGACGGGGCAGGAAGTCGTGATTGGCGGCGAGGTCTGGGTGCAGACGGACTATCAGCCGACCTTCAGGGACCGGAGCGAGATTCCCTGGGTCCTCAAATCCTATCTCGCGCCGTATGTGCCCGCCCCGGCTGCGCTGACCCTGCCGCTGTCCTGCCAGTACTGGGAGGGGAACGACGATCTCAAATATTCGATCGGGCCGCACGCCATCCAGATCGATCATCTCCAGCACGAGGAGATGCACGAGGGCGACTGGACAGAGAGCTATGAGGTGGCTGCCGGTGCGGAAGAGGTTTCGCCCGGCGTCTGGTCGATGGCGGCGGTGGGCAAGGACGCGCGTTTCATCGCACGCCTGAGGGACACGCAGGTCTGTCGCACGGCGACGGGGCTTCAGCCGCAACGCTACGAATACGAAGACACGCGCGGGGCGCATATGTGCTGCGATCCGGGAGCGGGGTGATGTCCATGTCGTCGCCCAACCGCGCCCTGCGACGCGCATTCATCTGGCCCCTCCTCGCCGCAGGCCTGGCAGGCGCCGTTCTGGCGGCGGATGCCGGGACGAGCCGCGAGCCGGAGATTCTCGATCCCGCGACGGTCAGTGCGGGCATGGTGCGGGTGGTGGGATTGCCGGACGGGTTGGGGCTGACCTCGTTCGACCGGCCGTCGCTTCAGGGCGCGCATCACTACGACGCGTTTCCGGCCGGTCCGGGGCGCATCTTCATCTCTGGCAAGCGCGTCAGCGACGGCGAGAACGAATGGCTGGAATTGAGCAAGGACTACCCGTCCGATCCGAGCTGGTGGATTCTCGCGCGCTATGTCGAGCCGTGGACGCAGACCGAGCCGGCCTTTGTGTACGACGATACCGCGGGGCTGACCTGCGACATGACCGGCTATGGCACCGTCGCCATCACGCGGAGCGCGATTACCATTGTGTCCGTTGCCGATGGTGACGCGGGCCGGCGGGACCTGCCGCCGGTTATCCTCAAGCGCAGCACGCCGGCGACGCAGACCACCGCCAATGCCTGGGCGATCGCGGCGACCGATGACGCGGGGCATCCGATGAGCGTCACGCTGACGGCCACCGAAGCCTGCGCCTCGCGTGCGGCGCCGGAGCGGATCTTTCGTGTCGAGTACAATGACGGCGTCCGCCGGCGTTGCTGCCTGAGATGACCGGCGTGCCTAGCGCGCCGGCCGCCGCGGCTCCTTCACGAAGCTGAGCAGGACGAAGCCGATCGCGATGAAGACGAAGATCACGCCGAGCCCGGCGCGCTGGTCGTTCGTCGTCTGGGTGATGACGCCGATGGTGAGCGGCGCCAGGAATGCCGTCGCGCGACCCGTGAGATTGTAGAGGCCAAAGAACTCCGCGACCTGGTTCGGCGGGGCGAGCCGCGCCATCAGCGTGCGGCTGGACGACAGGGCCGGGCCGATGAAGAGCCCGCCGATGATGCCGATGACGACGAACACCTGTTCCGGCAGCAGGTCGAAGCCGATGGGCGCGAGCAGTCCGCCGACGATCGGCAACTGCGCCGCCGCGTCGGTCGGAGAGAGCGCGATGAAGTACCAGAGGCGATGCGGGTCGGTGCCGAGATTGAGGGCGAGGCACACCGAGAAGATGACGAGCGAAACCATGATCGTCGTCTTCGAACCGATGCGGTCGTCGATGATGCCGCCGACGACCGCGCTCAGCGCCGCCGTGACGATGATGAGCAGGCCGTAGATCGCGACCTCGGACACCCAGCCGAACTCGGTCGCGGCGTAGATGCCGACAAAGGCGAAGACGGCGGTGAGGCCGTCGTAATAGATCATGCGCGCGACGAGGAAGAGCACGATGTTGCGATAGGCGCCGACCTTGCGCAGCGTGCCGAAGAGCGACGTGAAGCCTGCCTGGATACAGGCCTTCAGAGACATGCCGGTGCGCGGCGTGTCGGGCGTCAGCAGCAGCAGCGGCAGGACGAAGACGACGGCGAAGAGCGCGGCGAGCGGGCCGGCGCCGCGTTCCTGGGCGAAGCCGTCTTCGGCGCCGCCGCCAAGGCCGAAGCTCGGCAGCGCAAACCAGACCGCGAAGGCGACCATCGCGCCGGCATAGGACATCGCATAGCCGCCGGCGCTGAGAATGCCGACCCGGTTCGCCGGCGCGATCGCGGGGAGCATCGCGTTGTGGAAGATATAGGCGAGCTCGAAGAAGAGGCTCGCATAGATGATGCAGATCGAGGCGAGCAGGTTGTCGCCCGGGCCGACGAACCACAGCGCGGTCATGAACGGCACGGCCATCAGCGTGAACAGCACGACGCCCGGCTTGCGCGGTCCGTATTTGTCGGCGATCGCGCCGATCACCGGGCTGCAGAGCGCGATGAGCAGGCCGGCGATGCCGCCGGTATAGCCCCAATAGGCCTGGCCCTTCACGGGATCGCCGATGACGACGACGCCCGCGAAATACGAAGCGAAGACGAAGATCTGGAGGACGACGAAGTAAGGGCCGCCGGCGAATTCGAAGAACGTCCAGGCGAGACGTGCGGGCACCGAAGCTGGCTTGCCGCCCGCAAAGGTGAGATCGCCGTCGGCGATTGGGGCGTTGGCAGTTGTGGGTTGGGTCACGGACGACATGGAGCGCAGCGGCGCGCCATCCGCAAGCGGCATCTTCGCATCGGCGCGCCCGGACGGTGCGGCGTTTGCGCCGCCAAGGAGATGCTTGCACGCGTTTTTAGATCATGTATCGCTCGTCAAATCCCGATTCGAACAGGGTTTCCGCGCTGCACCGCACGCAAAACCGCTCTGGCATAACGATTTCCGTGTCACGGGTCAGGAACGATTGTATATCTGGATCACGAATCAAGCAGGGGGAAAGACCTCAAATGAGCAAAGCAGCGTTTATCGAACTCGTCGCCGGCCTCGACAAGAAGGACATCATCAGCAAGGCGGACGCGAAGCGTCAGGTCGAGCGTGTGTTCAGCGCGATCGAAGCGGGCCTCAAGGCCGGCAAGGACAAGGGCTACACGATCGGTGGCTTCGGCACCTTCAAGGTCGGCAAGCGCGCGGCGCGCAAGGGCCGCAACCCGCGCACCGGCGAAGCCATCAAGATCAAGGCGTCCAAGACGCTGCGCTTCAAGCCCGCCGCGGCGCTGAAGAAGGCCGCCGGCGCGTAAGCACGCCAGCCGTTCGACAAAGGGCCTGCCGTCCACGGCAGGCCCTTTTGTTTGTCTGCCGCCGGTAGCACTGTGAGCCCCATGTCCATCTGGCCCGACGCGATCGACAGCCTGCCGCCCGGTACGGACGAGGCGCGCGCAGAACGCGTCGCCGAACGTTTCGCTGCGGCCGGCGTGACGCTGGCGGATGCGCGCTTCCAGCGTCTCGTCGCCTTCGCGGCAGGGTGCAGCCCCTATCTCGCGCAGTCCATGATCCGCGAGGCCGCGCTGATGACGGCGCTGGAAGAACGCGGCGGCGCGGCGATTGCGGAGGCTGAAATTGACGCAGCGGCCGCCGCGCAAGCCGCCGCCTCGCGCGAGGAGTTGTTCGCCCGTCTGCGCACCGCCAAGCGCCGTGCCGCGCTCGCGATCGCGCTCGGCGACATCGCCGGCGCGCTCACCTTGGACGAGGTGACGGGCGCGCTGACGCGGCTGGCCGATGCCGCGCTCTCATCGGCGCTCGGCTTCGCATTGAAGACGGAAGCGACCGCCGGCCGTTTCAAGCCGCGCGACACCGCGAACCCCGCGGCGGAGAGCGGACTCATCCTGCTGGCGATGGGGAAGTACGGCGCGTTCGAACTCAACTATTCCAGCGACATCGACTTCGTCGTGTTCTTCGACGGCGAGATCCTGCCGATCGCGCCGGGCGTCGAGCCCGTGCCGTTCCTCGTGCGCGTCGTGCAGTTCATGGTGAAGGCGCTGCAGGAGCGGACGGCCGACGGCTACGTCTTCCGCACCGATCTGCGCCTCCGCCCCGATGCCGGCGCGACACAGGTGGCGATCTCCACCGATGCCGCTGCGGCCTATTACGAAGGCATGGGGCAGAACTGGGAGCGCGCGGCGATGATCAAGGCGCGCGCCTGCGCCGGCGATCTCGCGGCGGGCGAAGCATTCCTCGACGAACTGAAACCCTTCGTCTGGCGCAAATATCTCGACTACGCCGCCATCGAGGACATCCACTCGATCAAGCGCCAGATCCACGCGGCGAAAGGCGGCTCGACGGTCGCGATCGCCGGCCACGACGTAAAGCTGGGACGGGGCGGCATTCGCGAGATCGAGTTCTTCGCCCAGACCCAGCAGCTCATTCTTGGCGGGCGCTATCCGGTGCTGCGCCAGCGGCGCACGCTGGATGCGCTGCGCGCACTGACCGAGGAGTCGGTGGTCAGCGTCGAGGCGGAGCGCGATCTCGCTGAGGCCTATGTCTATCTGCGGACGCTGGAACACCGCCTGCAGATGGTGGCCGATGAACAGACCCACCGCCTGCCCAAGAGCGATACCGACCGCGTCAATGTCGCGCGCTTCATGGGCGTCGCCGATCCCGCCGTGTTCGAAGAGCGGACGCGCGAGGTCTTCCTCACCGTCGAGCGCCACTATGCGCAATTGTTCGAAAGCTCGGCGCCGCTCGGCGCGCCCGAGGGCTCGCTGGTCTTCACCGGCGTGGACGACGATCCCGAGACGCTGAAGACGCTGGCGTCGCAAGGCTTCAAGCGGGCCGAAAGCCTGTCGGCCGCCATTCGCGGTTGGCATCACGGCCGCATGCCCGCGACACGCAGTCCCCGCGCGCGCGAATTGCTGACCGCGCTGATGCCGGCGCTGCTGGCGGCGCTGGCGCGCACGGCCGACCCGGATGTCGCCTTCGCCCGCTTCGACGCGCTGCTGCGCGGCCTGCCGGCGGGGGTGCAGGTCTTCTCGCTGCTGAAGGCCAATCCCTGGCTGCTCGATATTCTCGCCGAGGTGTGCGGCGGCGCGCCGCGTCTCGCCCGCCATCTGGCGCGGACGCCGGCCGTGCTCGATGCGCTGCTCGACCCGGATTTCCTGCGCGTGCAGCCGACCCGGGCTGAGGTCGATGCCGCCTTCGAGCGCGCGCTCGGCGAGGCGGACGCTTATGAGGCGATGCTCGACGCGGCGCGGCGCACGGCGCGGGAGCAGAACTTCCGCGTCGGCTTCCAGTTGCTGCGCGGGGCGCTGGGGCCGGAGGAGGTGGGCTCGGCCTACGCGCTGGTCGCCGAGAGCGCTTTGCTCGCCGTCTATGCCCGCGTCCGCGCGGCGTTCGAGGCGGCGCATGGACGGGTCGCGGGCGGTGTGTTCGCCATCGTCGCGATGGGGCGCCTCGGGGCCGCCAAGATGACCGCGGCATCGGATCTCGATCTCGTTTTTCTCTACGGCCATGCCGATGAAGCGCCGGCCTCGGATGGCGCTTCGCCGCTGACGCCCAGCGTCTATTTCAGCCGCCTGTCGCAGCGCCTGATCGCCGCTCTGACTGCGCCGACGGCCGAAGGGCGGCTCTACGAAGTCGACATGCGGCTGCGTCCGTCGGGCAGCAAGGGGCCGGTCGCGGTGCGCCTCGCGACGTTCGAGGCCTATCAGGCCGAGGATGCGTGGACGTGGGAGCGCATGGCGCTGACCCGGTCGCGGATCGTGATCGCGGACGGCGCGTTCGCCGACACGGTGCGCGCCGCGATCCGCACCGTGCTCACCCGGCCCGTCGATCCCGCCAAGATCAAGGGCGATGCGGCGACGATGCGGGCGTTGTTGCTGCGCGAGAAGCCTGGGACCGGGCCGTTCGATCTCAAGACTGTCCGCGGCGGCATGATCGATGTCGAGTTCATCGCCCAGACCGCGCAGCTCATCGCCGGCCATCGCGCGCCGGACGTCTTCGCCGGCGCGACGCTGGAGGCGCTGCGGCGTCTGCACGCGGTTGCGGCGCTGGACGATGCCGACTTCGAGGCGCTGACCCGCGCCTATCTGCTCTATTCGCGCGTCAACCACATGCTGCGCCTGACATCCGAAGACGATGCGGCCGCGCTGACGGAGGTCGGGCTCCAGACCCTGCTGGTCCGTGCGGGGGAGGCGGAGAGCTTCCCCGCGCTACAGGCCGAGCTGGAAGAGCTGGAAGCCGACGTCGCCGCGCGCTTTGCCCGGCTGGTCGGCGAGCCTGTTTAGCTCCGCAGGCGGTTAGGCCAGCCCCTTCGCCCAGGCGGTCACGAGGTCCGCGAAGGTCTTCGGGTCGGCATTGTGCATGGCGTGCGCGGCGGTGGGCAGCGAGGTATATTCGATGCGCTGGCCGGCCGCCTTGACGAGGTCCTGCACCTTCGCCGCCTGAAGGTCTGACATCGCGCCCAGCAGCCGGCCGCCGTCCGGCACGACGAACCGGCCGTGATGGGTGAGCAGCACCGGGGTCTTCACCTGAGCCAGCAATGTCTCGTGCGGGCAGTTGCGCGCGACGGTGCCTTCCCAGAAGGCGCGGCCCCATTCTGGATCGTACTCCAGCAGATTCTGCGGCGGCTCGGCGGCGAACGGTATGCCGCGCAGGAGCGGCAGGGGATCGGCGGCGGCGGCCTTCTTCATCCCCTCCCAATCGCCGATCTTCCATTGGTCGCCGAGATAGGTCGCGTAGAGCTTGAAGACCGGCCCGATGGCCTGCTTGATCGACTGGCCGACCAGCGGCGTCGTCTCCGACGAGAAGAAGGGCGGGTCTTCCCAGACCGTGCCCCGCACCTGTCCCGGCAGCGCATAGGCGGAGAGCCATGCCGAGAGCAGACCGCCCGACGAGCACCCGCTGACGATGACCGGCCGCTTGATCACCGTCGCGATGAAGCGGACGAGATCGTTGCCGAAATTGTCGAGCGTGTAGCGTCCCGGCGTCCAGGTGCTGCGCCCCTGGCCGCGCAGATCGACGGCGAAGACATGAAAATCGGCGGCGAGGAGCGCCATCGCCTTCTCATAGCCCCACCACGATTCCGTCTGGCCGGGGATCAGGAGCAGCGCGGGATTGGCGGGCGAACCGGTCTCGGCATAGTTCATGACGATCTCGCCGAGATCGGCCGTCCGCTCCTCATAGGCGTGGCTGACAAAGCTGCGAGGATCGCGCGGGGTGGTGGGCGCTGCGGGCGGCACGACGGCGATGCCGCCCTGGGACTGGCCGGAGACGGATTCGGACATCGTGTTTCCCCGCGGTGGTCTAGTCCTTGGGCAGCAGCACCAGGCTGTTGTCGCCCCACGAAACGGTCACGTGCTCGCCCGGGCTGAAGCTGGCAAGCGTCGAGCGGTCGCCCTGTTCAGTCGCGACCTGCAGCGGTTCGGCGCGGCCGGCGATGGTGACCTGGTAGTGGTTGCGGTCGCCGAGATAGGCGCAGGCGCCGATGTCGCCCTTCACGCCCTTTTCGCCGGGATGCGGGGCGCCGCGCACGACGTCGAGCTTCTCCGGGCGGGCGCCGATCAGCACCTCGGCCCCGATGGGCGCGAAGGAATAATCTTCCGGCAGCGGCGCGTTGACGAGGCCGAGACCTTCGACATCGACCACCGCCGTCTTGCCGTCGATCGCCTTCACCGAGCCGCGCATGAAGTTCATCGTGCCGATGAAATCCGCGACCTCGCGGCAGTTCGGGGATTCGTAGAGTTCGCGTGGAGAGGCGATCTGCAGCACCTTGCCCTTCTGCATCACCGCGATCCGGTCGGAGAGCGACAGCGCCTCCTCCTGGTCGTGGGTGACGAAGATGAAGGTGATGCCGACCGTCTTCTGCAGCTGGCGCAGTTCGAACTGCATCTGCTCGCGCAGCTTCTTGTCGAGCGCGCCGAGCGGCTCGTCCAGCAGCAGCACTTTCGGGCGATTGATGAGCGCGCGGGCGAGCGCGATACGCTGGCGCTGGCCGCCCGACATCTGGTCGGACTTGCGGCCCTCGAAGCCGCTCAGCTTGATCATCTCCAGCGCCTCGCCGACCCGCTTGTCGAGTTCGGCCTTGGAGAGCTTCAGCTTGCGCAGGCCATAGGCGATGTTGTCGTAGACATTGAGGTGCGGAAAGATCGCGTAGGACTGGAACACCATATTGGTCGGCCGCTTGTTGGCGGGGACCCCGGTGACGGGCTGGCCGTCGATATAGATCTCGCCGTCCGTCGGGAATTCAAACCCGGCGATCATGCGAAGCAGCGTGGTCTTGCCGCAGCCTGATGGGCCGAGCAGCGAGAAGAACTCGCCCTGCTGGATCGCGAATTCGGCGTCGTCGACGGCGCGGAAGGCGCCGAAGCGCTTGGTGACGTGTTCGATGCGGATGTAATCGCTGTCGGTCATTTTCGGGTCAGCCTCCAACGCCGACAGACGGTCTGTCCTTGGGCGCACCCACCTGTCTCAGCCATTCGGCAAAGACGACGAGGATGCAGGACGCGAGCAGGATACAGGTGCCGAGCGCCAGCACCGGGGGGAAGTTTGAGGGGAAGCGGAGCTGGCCCCAGATATAGAGCGGCAGCGTCATCTCGTTGCCCTGCAGGAAGAAGGCGAGCAGGAACTCGTCGAACGAGACGATGAAGGTGAGCAGCAGGCTGGAGACGACGGCCGGCGCGATCAGCGGAAAGGTAACGCGCCAGAAGGTCATCCAGCCGCTTTCGCCGAGGTCGAGCGAGGCTTCTTCCAGGCTCTTGTCGAAGCCGTCCATGCGGGCGATCAGCACGGCCATCGCGAACGGCGTGCAGAGCATCACGTGGCCGGCCGCAATCGTCATCAGCGACAGCGGGATGTGCGCGACGTTGAGGATGATGAGCAGCGCGAGACCCAGCAGCACTTCGGGAATGAAGAGCGGCATGGAGATGAGGCCGAGCGCCACGTTCTTGCCGGGCATCGCGTAGCGGGTGATCGCCTTGGCGGCGAGCAGGCCGAGCAGGGTGGCGGCCAGCGAGGCGATAACGCCCACGATCAGGCTGTTCCACAGCGCGCCGAGCATTTCCGGCCGGTTGGCGATCTCCTCGTACCAGCGGGTCGAGAACTTCTCGATCGGGAAGCGGAAGATCGTCTGGTCCGCGAACGAGAAGAGCGGCAGCACCAGCATCGGGGCGTAGAGGAAGGCGAGATAGCCGAAGGCGAAGATGGTGATGCCCCAGCCGCGTTCGCCGACCTTCTTGAGGGTGCGGGCCATCAGCTCCTCCCCAGCGCGGCGCGGAGCGCGATGACCGTGTAGTAGACGCCCACGACGAAGAGGATGGCGAGGACCAGCACGATCGCGATGGCGGGCGTGCCTTCGGGCACGTTGGCGCGCACGAGGGTGAGCACGAACGAGGCGAAATAGACGCTGACGGCGATCGCCACGGCGATCACGAACGCCCCGAGGGGATCGACGATCGATTTCCGCAACAATTGGATCAGCAGGAAGGCGATCGAGGCGACGAAGATCATGGAGAGGATCGCCGTCGCCGCCGCCAGCGGCCAGTCATTCCCCTTGAAGGAGTTGTAAACCATCTTGGCGATCATGCCGCCGCGCGGGCCGCCGACGAGATCGGGCGTCACGTAGTCGCCGATGGTCGGCACGAAGACGAGCGTGATGGCCGAGATGACGCCGGGCAGCGAAAGCGGGAAGGTGATGCGCCAGAAGCTGCGCACCGGTCCGTCGCCGAGATCGGCGCCGGCTTCGAGCAGGGTGCGGTCGACTTTCTCAAGGCTCACATAGATCGGCAGAATCGCGAACGCGGCCCAGGCATGGGCGAGGGTGAGGACGATCGCGAAATCGGAAAAGAGCAGCCAGTTGATCGGCTCGTCGATGAGCCCCGTGCCCTGCAGCGTGCCGTTGATGACACCGTCGCGGGCGAGGATGATGCGCCAGGCGAAGACGCGCAGCAGATAGCTGGTCCAGAACGGGATCGTCAGCAAAATCAGCCAAACGAACTTGTACGATTTGACGTGGAAGGCGACGTAATAGGCGATGGGATAGGCGAGCAGCACCGTCGCCAGCGTCACCAGTCCCGAGATCCACAGCGAGCGCAGGAAGATCGGGTAGTACTTCGTCAGCGCGTATTCGTAGTTGAACGTCGTCAGCGTCGTATCGACGTTCGGGCCGTCCTGCCGCCAGAAGCTGTAAAGGAGCATGATCGCGAGCGGGGCGGCGAGGCCGGCCACCATCACGATCACCGTCGGGCTTAGCAGCGTCCAGCCGCGGAGGGATTCCGAACGCGTGAAAGCGCCCGCCCATTGGCTGCCTGCTCGTGCCGCCGATCCTGCCGTCAAACGCGCCCCCGGGATTGCCGTAAACCAAGTCTTTCGCAGTTCTTGCTGCGCCGCAACCTTGGTCGCGCAAATAGCGGCATAACGCCGCCTCAGGCGGCGAGGCTGAACAGCCAGTTCCGGAACGCGGCCATGGGCGGGGTGGGCGCCTTTCCCTTGAGGACAACCAGCCAATAGGCGCCGGTGACGACGGAGGTCGTGAACGGCTGCACCAGGCGCCCCTCGGTAAGGTCACGCGTGAACATCGCCGGCGGCGCGAGCGCCACGCCTTCGCCCTGCAGGGCGGCCTGGATCATCGTCAGCGAGGCGTCGAAGACCGGGCCGCGGGCCTCGACCGCATCGGGCAGGCCGGCGGCGGCGAACCAGGCGGGCCATTCCTGCACCCGGTACGAACGCAGCAGCGTGTGCCCCGCGAGGTCGGAGGGGTGCTGCAGGCGCGCCGCGATCTCGGGCGTGCAGAGCGGCGAGAGCGGCGCGGCGAACAGGCGTTCGGCGTCCGCGCCATGCCAACTGCCGTCGCCAAAGAGGATTGTCCCATCGAGCCCTTCGGCCGCGAGATCGACGCGGTTGTTGTTGGTGAGGAGCCGCAGATCGACGAAGGGATGCGCTTCGCGGAAGGCAGCGAGGCGCGGCAGCAGCCAGCCGACCGCGAAAGTGCCGACGGCGCCGATGGTCAGCACCTCGTGGACCCGCCCGTCCTGGAAACGCTCCAGCAGCCGTCCGATCCGGTCGAAGGATTCGCTGAGCGCCGGCAGCAGCGCGACGCCCTCGTCGCTGAGCATCAGCCCGCGCGGCGCGCGGTGGAACAGCCGCGCGCCCAGTCGTTCTTCCAGCGCCTTCACCTGATGGCTGATGGCCGCCTGGGTCACATGGAGTTCGGCCGCCGCCTTGGTGAAGGAGCGATGCCGGGCCGAGGCTTCGAAGGCACGCAGGGCGTTGAGGGGCAGATTGGGGCGCGTCATCGGCACTAGATTTTCTAGGGGCGGATCCAAGATAACATCGTTTGCACGACGCCGCAGCGGCGCCGAATATCTGAGGTGAGGCAGGCGGGCGACAAATTCTGAGGCATGTCATGAAGAAAACTAATCCTAAGACCGAATTCACGGCGCGCCGGGGACTGACCCGCCGCGCGTCTTTGGCAGCCTTCCTTCCTGCTTTGGCCGGGTTTGCGGTGGTCGGCGGTCTGCGCCTGTCGGCCCGCGCCGCCGAGGCCGAGCCGCTGCACAAGGATCCCGTCGGCGCGCTCGCCGCGCTTGAGGGCCGTGAAGGCGGGCGGCTGGGCGTCGCGGTGCGCGATACCGGGACGGGGCAGAGCTATGGCCATCGCGCGGACGAACTCTTCGCGCTCTGCTCGACGTTCAAGTTCGTGCTGGCGGCGGCGATCCTGCAGCGCATGGATGCGGGCGACATCAGCCTCGATCGCGCCATCCCTGTGGCCAAGAGCGACATCGTGCCCAACTCGGACACGACGGCGAAGCATGTCGGCCAGACCATGACGATCGGCGAACTGTGCCACGCCACGATCACCACCAGCGACAACGCCGCCGCCAATCTGCTGCTGAAGGAGTGCGGCGGTCCGGAGTTCGTAACGGTCTTCCTGCGCGGGCTCGGCGACAGCGTCACGCGCCTCGACCGCTTCGAGCCGCACATGAACAATGCCGATGTCGCCAAGGGCGATACGCGCGACACGACCTCGCCCGCCGCCATGGCCGCGACGATGCAGGCCATCTTGCTGGGCAATGCCCTGACACCCGCCTCGCGCGAGATCCTGACCGGCTGGATAAAGGCGACGACGACGGGGCCTGATCGAATCCGCAAAGGCCTGCCGGGCGACTGGATCATCGGCCACAAGACCGGCACCGGCGAGGACGGCCCGACCAACGACATCGCGATCATCTGGCCGCCCGGCCGCGCGCCGCTGATCGTCACGGTCTATTACGACCGCAAGGGACGCACGATGAAGGAGAACGCGACGATCCTCGCCGAGGTCGGGCGGATCGCGGCGACCTACGCCTGAGGGCAGAGCGGCGCGGCGGCCGGCGCAGAGCGCGTCTCCAGCCGCCGCGACAGCAGCGCCAGAACGAATGCACCAAGCGGCGCCAAGGCGGCCACATAGGGCAGGGCGGCGAGGCCGAAGCCGCCCGCAATCACCGCACCGCCCAGCCACGCGCCGATCGCATTGCCGAGATTGAAGGCGGCGATGTTGAAGCTCGAGGCGAGGCTCTGGCCCGCGCCCTCGGCCTTGTTCAGCACCCACATCTGCAGCGGCGGCACGGTCGCGAAGCCGGCGACGCCGAGCAGGAAGACGGACGCGATGGCGCCGATCTGGCTGTGGATCGCGAAGGCCATGACCAGCAGCGCGGCGGCAAGCGTGGCCAGCGTCGCTAGCACGGCCGACATGACGCGGTGATCGGCGAGCCGTCCGCCAAGGAAATTGCCCGCCACCAGTCCGGCGCCGAAGACGAGCAGGATCGGTGACACCGAACCCTCGTCGAAGCCCGCGACCTCGGTGAGCAGCGGCGCGATATAGGTGAAGGCCGCGAAGACGCCGATCCACGACAGCACGGTCGTCGCGAGGCCGAGCAGCACGGCTGGACGCGCCAGCACCTTGAGGTCGTCGCGCAGCCGCGTCTGCTCCGGCGCTGCGCGGTCCGCCGGCACCAGCGTGGCGATGATGGCGAATGCCGCGACGCCAATCGCGGTCACGACATAGAAGGTCGAACGCCAGCCAAAGCTCTGGCCGAGCCAGGTGCCCAAAGGCACGCCAAGGATGTTCGCGACAGTGAGGCCGGTGAACATGATCGCGATGGCCGAGGCCTTGCGATCGGGCGCGACCAAGGTCGTCGCCACGACCGAGCCGACGCCGAAGAACGTACCATGCGCGAAGGCGGTCACGATGCGCGCCGCCATCAGCGTGCCGTAGTCGGGCGCGAGGGCGCAGGCGAGATTGCCGAGCGTGAAGACCGCCATCAGCGCCAGCAGCGTCGTCTTGCGCGGCCAGCGCGCGGTCAGCGTCGTCATCAGCGGCGCACCGACCACGACGCCGAGCGCATAGCCGGAGATCAGCAGGCCCGCCGCGGGGATCGAAACGCCGAGATCGCCGCCGACCTCGATCAGCAGGCCCATGATGACGAATTCGGTGACGCCGATACCGAAGGCGCCGGCGGCGAGGGCGAGGAGAGCGAGCGGCATGGTCGAATCCGGATGTGCGACTGGCGGAACGGTCAAAATGGACACGTTCCGCCGATGCGACTAGGGTTCCGGAAAGATCATGATTTGTGACTTGAGGTCATAGATATGCCGGCCGAAACCAACCGCTCCGGCGAAATGGAGGTCTTCGCGCGCACCGTGGAGGCGGGGAGTTTCTCCGCCGCTGCCCGTGCGCTCGGCATGACACCTTCGGGCGTCAGCAAGCTGGTGGCCCGGCTGGAGGCACGTCTCGGCACGCGGCTGCTCACGCGCTCCACCCGGCGCATTCAACTGACGCCGGAGGGCGCAGCGTTCCTGGAGCGCGTCAACCGCATCCTCGGCGAGATCGACGAGGCCGAGCGCGAGGCGACGGCGGGCGCCAGTCCGCGCGGCCGGCTGCGGATCAATTCCAACCTGCCGTTTGGGCATCAGACTCTGATCCCGTTGCTGCCGGCATTCCGGGCGCTCTATCCGGAGATCGTCATCGATCTCGTCCTCACCGACATGGTGGTCGATCTGGTCGCCGAGCGGGCGGATGTTGCGATCCGCGTCGGACCGCTGAAGGAGTCGCGTCTGATGGCCCGCAAGCTAGGCGAGAGCCGCATCCTCACGGTGGCGTCGCCGGACTATATCGCGCGGCGTGGCGCGCCAAAGAGGGTCGAAGACCTCGCTGGGCACGACTGCCTCGCCTTCAACTTCCATCGCCAGGTGCGCACCTGGCCGTTTCGCGGGAGGGATGGCGCCATCGTCTCATGGACGCCGCGCGCGATGGCCCTGGGCAGCGACGGTGAAACGATGCGGCGCATGGCGATGGCCGGTCTCGGCATCGCGCGGCTCGGCGAATTCCATGTCGGCAAGGATATTCGCGCCGGGCGCCTGGTGGAGGTGTTGAAAGCGCAGAACCCCGGCGACATCGAAGCGATCCACGCCGTCTATGTCGGCCAGGGCGGCCATCTGCCCGCCCGCGTCCGGGTGTTTCTCGATTTCCTCGCCGCGCGCGTCAGGCTCTGAAGCTGCCTACTTCCGCTTCTTCGGCACCAGCTTAGCGATCCAGGCGGGGAGGGCGAAGGCGGCCTGGTGGATGGCGGGAGTGTAGTACTCGGTCTTCACGCCCGAGGCGGCGAAGGCCTTCTCGATCTTCTTCGCCTTCTTCGCGTCGCCGAGGATCGCGCCGTCGGCCGAGACCCAGGTCAGCGCCATGAAGCCGCCGATATAGGTGGGAACGACGGTGAGATACGTCCCGGCGGCACCGAAGAGACGGCCGAGCTGCTTCAGCGTGTCGGTCAGTTCTTCCGGCTGGTAGAACGGCACGCCGGTCTGGAACGCGGCGAACCCACCGGGACGCAGCGCCGCCTTGATGCGCTTGTAGAAATCGTCGGCGAACAGGATCGCGCCCGGACCGATCGGATCGGGGCGGTCGGCGATGATGAGGTCGAAGGCGCCCTTCGATTCCGGACGGGCGAGATAGTCGAACGCGTCGACCACCTGGATATCCATCCGCTTGTCCTTGAACGCCTTCTTGTTGATGTCGGCGAAGAGCTCGCGCGACTTCTCGATCACCACCGGATCGATCTCGGCCAGCACGACCTTGGTGACGCCCTTGTGCTTCAGCGCCTCGGCCGCGATGGCGAGATCGCCGCCGCCGACGATCAGCACCGTCTTGACCTTGCCGTGCTCGAAGATCGGCAGGTGGGTCAGCATTTCCGAATAGGCATGGTGGTCGCGCGTCGTTGTCTGGACGTTGTCGTCGAGCGTCAGCACGCGGCCGTTGCGCTCGGTGTCGAAGAACTTCACGCGCTGGAAAGGCGACTGCTCGTCGACGAGCAGTTCGCCTTTGATCGTCAACGTCTGCGCATACCCCGAATGCAGCGTCTCGGTGAAGGTTTTGGTCATCGCGCATCTCCAAGCGGCGGAATTTGGCGGCTTATAGGAGTGCGCCGGAGCAGCGGCAAACACAAATCGTTAGGAATTTCGCCCGCTACACGACTGTCATAAATGTTTGGCGACACATTCCGCGAAATTTTGCGCAAAAGCCCAAAAAACCGCTTGCGTAGGGGGGCCGCTATCCATACATACGCCGCTCTCCAAACGGGGTTCGCCCACGAGGAATCACCGGAGTGCGTATTACTCCACTTGTCGATAACGCTGCTTTTTTAGGGAGGGCAACATGGCCCGACTTGCAAAAAAGGTAGTGGCGATCAACGAGGCACTGGCGGTTTCCGTACAGACCCCGGCGAGGACCCTTCCGGTTCTTGTTTCGGCCAATGATGCCGAAACGGTAGATGCGCCCAAGGACTACTGGATCACCAAGAACGGCGTGAAGTACGCCGGTCAGCATCTCACGATCGATCTGTGGGATTGCGAAGGTTTGGACGACGACGTCCGTATCCGGCAGGCCTTTCTCGACGCCATCAAGGCGGCGGGAGCGACGCTGCTGCACATCCACACGCACGTGTTCGAACCGAACGGCGGCATTTCGGGTGTTGCGGTGCTGAGCGAGAGCCACATTTCCTGCCACACCTGGCCGGAAAAGGGCTTTGCAGCCTTCGACGTCTTCATGTGCGGCGACGCGCAGCCTGAGTTGGCCATTCCGGTCTTCGAGGCGGCGTTCAAGCCCAAGCGTGTCGTCGTCGAAGAGATTAAGCGCGGCGCAATGCCGGCGTAAGCCGGCTGGGACGAAACTAACTCAATGATGCTGAACGGGCTCCGGTCGGACCGGAGCCCGTCGGCGTCTCTCACGAGATCTGGCGTCGGGATCCTCCGGACCGCACGCGGGCACACCGTGCCTGCCTGCGATTTAGAGCGCGACTGGCGGTACGGCCACCCGTTTGCGGGGCGGCAGGCGAGCTGAGCCTCGTCTGCCTCACGTAAACCGAGACCGTTTCCCGCAGGCGCGTAAATTCCCTGTGCTCCGAACGGACGTCGCCCGCGGGTTTGCCCCGGCGACGGATTCTGAGAGTGTTCGCGTTAGATGGAGCAGAAATCGCTCCGATCGAGGTGCGACAACTCGCGAATCGAAGGGCGCATGGTGGAGGATCCCGACGCCGGCCTCGTGGAAGCCACGGGGCGGGGCGACGCAGAGGCCGCATCGCGGCTGGTCGCGCGGCATTTGCCGCGGATGACTGCGCTTGCCCGCCGGATGCTGGGCGACTCTGCCGAGGCAGAGGACGTGGCACAGGACGTTTTCCTTAAAGTCTGGACGCAGGCGGCCCGCTGGAAACCCGGCGCGGCGAAATTCGAGACGTGGCTGCACCGCGTCGCGATCAATGCCTGCTACGACCGGCTGCGCAAGAAGCGCGGCGTCGGGCTCGACGAGATCGAGGAGCGCGCCGATACCGCGCCCGATCCCGAACAGACGCTCGGGCAGAATCAGACCGCCCTCGCCGTGGACGCCGCGCTGCAGACCCTGCCGGCGCGCCAGAGGGCGGCCATCACGCTCTGCCACTATCAGGGCCTCACCAATATCGAAGCAGCGTCCACGCTGGAGATCAGCGTCGAGGCGCTGGAATCGCTGCTGTCGCGCGGCCGCCGCGCGCTGAAGGAGAAACTGCGTCATCTGGCCGGTGCGGGGGCATCGGCGACTCGGACAGCGCAGGCATGACAGTGAGGGGAAACATGGTCGACAGAATGACGATCGAACGGTTGCGTGAAATCCTCGACGCTTACGGCGCCGAGCCGCTGCACTGGCCGCCCGCTGAACGCATCACGGCGCAGGCCTTCGCTGCGCGCGATCCGCGCGCCGTAGCGCTGGTCGCCGAGGCCGAGGCGCTGGATCGCCTGCTGAACATGGCGCCGGTCGAAGCGCCGAGCGCGGCGCTCGCAGCGCGCGTGCTGGCACGGCGTCCGAAGGTCTCGTGGCTGAAATCGCTGTGGCGCGATCTCTTTCCCGGCACGCCGGTGTGGCGTCCGGCGCTCGGTCTTTGCGCCGCGCTTATGCTGGGCGTCGGCGTCCAGGCGGCGGCGGCCGACCGGCTGGGCCTCAATGAATCCGGCGAGGTCGCCACCACGACAGAAGATACGGGAACGGACATCGCCCCGCTCAGCGGCGGCGAGACGATTTCCGAGGAGGACGTGCTGTGAGCGATACGACCGTGACCGTGCGGCCCCGCCGCCGCTGGCCGCTTTATGCCTCGCTGTTCATCAATGTGGTGCTGCTGACGGTGCTCGCGCTCGGCGCCTGGCGGGTCCACCAGTTCCGCAATGCGATGGGCGATGGCGGCATGGGCGGCTTCTGGCTGCCGCGCCAGATCGAGCGCGCGCTGCCTGACGGCGCCCGCGACAAGGTGCGAAAGATCCGCGAAGCCCATGCGGCCGAGCTGCGTCCGCTCTTCCTCGCCGCCGGCACGGCGCGTGACGGTGTGCGCGACGCGGTCGATGCGGAGCCGTTCGACGGCGAGAAGCTGCGCGCGGCGCTGAAGACCATGCGCGATGCCGACGCCGCCGTCGCCGAAGCGACCGGCGAGATGGTGATCGAGATCGCGAATGCACTGACGCCGGAAGAACGGGGCCGCGTGCGCCAGGCGATGCGCGACCGCCGGCCCGGCAAGGACGATCGCGGTCCCGGTGGTCCGGGCGGCCCTGGCCGTCGCGGCGGACCGGACGAAACGCCGCCGCCTGGCGGCGCGCCGGGCCCGGACGGCGCGATGCCGCCCCCGCCGCCTCCCCCGGAAGGCGAGCCGCCGCCGCCGCCGCCAACCAATCCCTGACATGAAGAAGGCCCCGGATCGCTCCGGGGCCTTTCTCTATTGTCTCTACATCCGTCATGGCCGCCCTTGAGGCGGCCATCCAGCAAGTGTCCAACCGCCGTTACTGGATGGCCGGGTCAGGCCCGGCCATGACGACAGGTTGGGGAAATTAAAGCCCCGCGCGGATCTCGTTCCACGTCTTGATGATATCGTCCTTGTTCGGCAGGCGGACCTGGAAGGTGCCGGTCGACAGGAAGTGTTCCACGTCGCGCGGCAGGCCGGCCTTGTTCAGCTCGTCGTCCGTGAGCTGGTTCATCGCATCCGCGTTCGCCGAGCCGTTGGAATAGCCGGTCACGAGGTAGCGCGCCGCGGCGAGCGACAGGCCAGAGTCCATCAGCGTGTAGGCCTTGTCGAGGTCCTTGGCGTCCTTGTGCAGCGTAAAGCCGCAGACATAGGTGAAGCGGCCGGTGTCCTTGGGGTCCATGAAGCCGACATCGACGCCGTCATTCTTCAAGGTCGCCCAGCTGTCCGACCAGGTGATCGCCGCGACGAGTTCGCCCGACGCGAGGCCCTGCGCGATGGTCGACTGGTCGGTGGTGATGACGCGGGCATTGGCGACGAGTTCGCGCAGCTTGTCCTGCACCTGGGCCCACTGCTCGGGGCTCATCGCATAGGGGTCGATCCCCATCGACTTCGCGACCAGCGTCACCGTGTCGTCGACGCCTTCCAGCGCGGCGATGCGGCCCTGATATTTCGGGTCGAACAGAATCTGCCAGCTTTCATTGGCGGCGTATTCCGGCGCCAGGTCCTTGCGATACGTGATCGAGGTCTGCGCCCAGTATTGCGGCACGAACCAGGCATGCGTGTCGTCGATCATCGCGCCCGGGATCTTCTTCAGCGTCGGCGCGATCACCGGCCAGTATTTCAGCTTGGTGACGTCGATCGGCTGCAGCAGGCCCGCTTCCTGCCAGCGCCCAAATTCATACGAGCACGGCCCCATCACGTCCGGCGCATAGCCCGCGCGCATCTTGGCGAAGGCTTCGTCTTCGTCGGCGAAGACCTGGGTCTGCGGCTTGGCGCCGTATTTGGCGACGTATTCGCCCAGCAATTCATCGTTCGCCAGCGTCTCGAAGGTGAACAGCGTCACCTCCTGGCCGTCGGCGGCGATCGCACGGGACACGTTGTCCTGCGTCGCCAGCAGCACGCCCGCGCCGGCAAGGGCGAGGGTGGCAGTCGCCATGAAGAGGGAACGGAAGGACAAGATTAGCCTCCAAAATTGCGGCGGCGGCATCGGTTGTCCGCGCCCAGCGCGGGAAGCTTCCCCTGAAATGCCGCACCGCGTCAATTGAGCCGGGCGCGAGTTGCCCCTTTTGGGCGGGAAGCCTATCTTCCCGCTCCCCAAACAGAAGGGCATCATGCCGGATACCGATCAGGCTTCTCCAGCCGCCGAATTCGATACATTCCTCGCCGCTCATCCCGACATCGCCATCGTCGACGCCGTGTTCATCGATCTGAACGGCGCCTTGCGCGGTAAACGGGTCCCCATCTCGGATGCACGCAAGCTCTACACGATCGGCATGCAGATGCCGGGCGACATCTTCATGCTCGATGCGCGCGGCGAGATGACCAATCCGCTGGGTCTCGGTTCGGACGACGGCGATCCCGACGGCACCTCCTATCCGGTGCCCGGCACGCTGGTGACGGTCGGCAAGGCGCCGCATCGCCGCGCGCAGGTGATGATGACTCTGCACGACCAGCACGGCAACCCGCTCGAGGTCGAACCGCGCAACGTCCTCATCCACGCCATGGAGCAGTTCGCCGAAACGGGGCTGACGCCCGTTGTGGCGGTGGAGCTGGAATTCTTCCTGATCGATCCCGACCGCACCGGCGCGGGCTCGCCGCAGCCGCCGCTTTGCCCGACAACGGGCATCCGCGAGAAGGCGATCTCGGTCTACGGCATCAGCGATCTCGACCGCTACAACACCTTCCTCACCGCGGTCGCCGACGAGTGCAAGCGCCAGCATATTCCCGCGACGACCGCCGTCGCCGAATACGCGCCGGGCCAGTTCGAGATCAATCTCAACCACATCGACGATCCGATCGCCGCGGCCGATCACGCCGCACTGCTGCGCCCGCTCATCAAGACGGTAGCGCGCGAGCAGAACATGGAAGCGACCTTCATGGCGAAGCCCTATTCGGGCACGGCGGGTAGCGGGATGCATGTCCATGTCAGCCTGATGAAAGACGGCAAGAACGTCTTCGCGGGCATGCCGGGCCTCACCGACACGCTGCGCCATGCCGTCGGCGGCCTCGCCGCGACGATGCACGAGGCGATGGCGATCTTCGCGCCGAACGCCAACGCGTTCCGCCGCTTCACGCCCAATCTCTTCGTGCCCGTCAACCGGCGCTGGGGGATCAACAATCGCTCGACGGGCTTGCGCATTCCCGCGGGCGAGGATGCGGCGACGCGCATCGAACACCGGGTCGCCGGCGCCGACGCCAATCCGTATCTCGTCCTCGCCGCGATCCTGCTCGGCATCAAGCACGGGCTCGACAACAAGATCGATCCCGGCCCGCCGCACGAGGGCGATGCGTCGGACTTCCTCGATCCGACCGTGCCGTTCGAGATCATGTGGGCGCTGGAGGAGTTGCAGAACTCCAAGGTCCTGCGTTCGGCGCTCGGCGTCTATGTCGATGTCTATGCCGAGGCGAAGCGCGTCGAATACAAGCGCTTCAACGCCACCATCCCGGCGCACGAGCACGACTGGTATCTGTGAGGCGCTAGCGCCCGGTACCGGAGAGGTCGATCAGGATACGCAGCACCGCTTCATTGTCGGTCTGTGTCCACATGCGCTGGGCCAGCGGCACGGCGACATCGGCGCGCCGGCAATCGCGGGCGAGCGCTGCGTAGAACGACAGGAACGAGAGATCGACCTTGTCGGGAAAGCGGCGCTCGGCGTTGAACATGACCGTCAGCGCATCGGGCAGCGCGCCGGCCCAGGCCAGCAATTGCGCCGTTTCGACATGCTCGGCCAGCGTCGCGCGGCCCGTCTTGACCAGACGCTCCAGCGCGGAGGCGCGCATCCCCGGCAGGCCTGCGAGATCGGCGGTGGCGGCGAGGCGGCGCAGCGCGGCGGGATCGCCGTCCTTCGCCAGCACGCCGTTCCAGAAAACGGCGGCATCGAACTGGCCGTCTTCGATCAGCAGATCGCTATAGGACGGGGCGACGACCACGGGGCCGGGCGCGGGCACGACCCGCTGCAGGCCGAGCACCAGCAGCGCCGCCGCCATCAGCATCAGCGGGATGCCCGACAGGAAGCGCAGCGGCCCGTTCATGGTCCGACCTCCGCAAGGTCGTGCCGTTCGAACGTCAGCGTGCCGCCATCGCCCGCCGACGCGGGCAGCGAGAAGGACAGCACGCCGTCGAACCCGGCCACGGCGCGATAGCGCGCGGGCGCGCCGGTCTTCGGCTTGAAAGTGAGCTCCCATTCCGAGAACGGCTCGACCGACCAGACCATGTCGCCGGGGCCGGAGCCCTGGACGTTCATCGCCGCCGTTTCGACGTCGCGCACGAGGCCGGAGATCATCCAGCGGGATTCGACCAGCGTCGCGAAAGGCGGCGGCTCCCACGGCATGTTGGTGAGCGCGACAACCGGTTCGCCCGCATCGGGATCGAGCGAGATATAGAGCGCGCCATGGACGCGGCCCGCGCCCAGCACACCCTCGGTCCGGCTCCAGTCGATGCGCAGGTGATCGGCATCGTCGAAGCGCAGCGTGTTCAGCGCGCCGCGATCGAGGACGCGCCACACGCCGGTATCGATGCGATCAAGCCGGATTGCGCCGAAATCGATGTCGAGCGCCTCGGGCGAGATTTTGGAGGTCGCCAGCGGCAGCGTGCGCGCGTGCCCCAGCACCGCATTGGCGGCGCCGGCGGTCAGATCGCTTTCGGCCTCGCAGACGAGCAGCACCGGCGTGTAGCCGGCGATGCGGCGCGGCGCTTCGCCGGCATCCAACTGCGCGAGCAGATGGCTGTAGCCCATGAGATGCGCGCGGGCGCGATCCGCGCAGGGGCGCGGCGGTGCGACTGGGCCGCGGTTGCCCGGACCATCCAGCAGCACGTCCAGCGACCGCTCGGGATGGCCGGCCATGAGGTGCTCGCCGGCCGCGATCGCCGCCGGCCCGTCATCCGGGCCTGACGGCGCGAGCGCGAGCGACAAGATGCGGCGCGCGTTCAGCGTCGTCAGGTCGGGGGTGGGCACCGCATCGAGGTGGAAGGCGAGGCGGAACCAGGCGACGGGATCAACCATCCAGCGCTGCGTCTTGCCGTCCGGCGAGACCCACAGCGCATAGCCGGCCGCCGCATAGGCGCCCTTCGGCGTCACGATCAGCGGCATCGTCCGATCGGTCACGTCGCTGCGCCGCTGCAGCACCAGCAGAGGCTGAACGGCCGCGTCCTGCAGCGGGCGCACGATGTCAACGGGTGGGAAGAGATTGTCGAAGCGCCGCTCGGCTTCGATCAACGCCGTGTCCTTCTCCACGGCGCGCAGGTCGTAGGTGTAAGCGCGCTCGTCATGCGCGTAGAGCAGGTCGAGCGCGAGGAAGAGGCCGAAGCGGTCGTCGGCGTCGGGTGTCGCGCCCATCAGCGCCACCGGCAGGCCCTGCTGCGTGGCGCCGCGCACCCAGGCGGTGAAGCCGGCACGATCGGCGACGGCACCGGTGTCGAGCCAGATCAGCACGCCGCGCACATCCGCGCGGCCGGCGAGATCGGGCAGGGGATCGGCGGCGCTGTGCGGCTCGACCAGCAGGCCCAGATATTTCAGGACGGGCGCGGCATAGACCAGCGGCGAGGCCTCATCGCCGCCATCGTGCAGCACGACGATCGTGCGCGCTTCCTCGCGCGCCCACGCGGCACGCGGAGACGCGGCAAGGACCGCAAGCAAGGCGATGGCGAGGAATCGGAACATGGCGATGCCCGCACTCTACCGAGGGCCGGGGGGCGATCACCGAAAGGTTGAAGAACTGGTTAACTGCCTAGGCGCTGGGCAGTTCGAAGGCGGGGTTTGCCTCGATGGGTAAGGTAAACCGCACGATCGTCCCGCGGCCCGGCGCGCTCTCGATGGCGAGCCCGCCGCCACCCATGTCCACAAGCGCCTTCGCGACCGCGAGGCCGAGGCCCGTGCCGCGCGTCTTGGCGTTCTCCGGGCGGTCGAGCTGGACGAACGGTTTGCCGAGCTTGGGGATGTCCGCCGGGTCGATGCCGCAGCCCGTGTCCTCGACCGCGATGACCGCGAATTCGCCGTGCAGACGCGCCCGCACGCGGGTCGCGCCGCCATGCTCGGTGAACTTCACGGCGTTCGAGAGGAGATTGAGCAGGATGCGCTTCACTGCCCGCGCATCGGCCCGCACGGTGAGTTCGGTAGGCACGTCGATCAACACCTTCACGCCCTTTTCGGTGGCGCGCGGATTGATCATGCGGATGGCTTCGGCAGCGGCGGCGTGAACGTCCAGCGCTTCGGGCTCCAGGTGGATCTCGCCGGATTCGATCTTCGACATGTCGAGAATGTCGCTGATGAGTTCCAGCAGGCCCTGGCCGCTCGCCACGACGTCGCGGGCGTATTCGACATATTTGGGATGGCCGAGCGGGCCGAACAGCTCGGCGCCCATGATCTCCGAGAAGCCGATGATCGCGTTCAGAGGCGTGCGCAGCTCGTGGCTCATATTGGCCAGGAACTCGGTCTTGGCGCGGTTGGCCTCTTCGGCCCGCTGCTTTTCGGTCTCGAGGCGGCCGGTCAGCTTGGTCAGCTCGATCGCCTGGTTCTCCAGCATGCCCTGTGAGCGTTCGAGGCTGGTCACCGCGTCGCGCAGTTCGACCTCGCGGCGGATCAGCTCCGCCTCCTGGTTCTTCATCGCGGTCACGTCGGTGAAGACGCTGACCTGGCCGTCATCGGAGGTCGTGCGGTGCGAGGCATGCAGCCAGCGCCCGTCGATCAGCAGCAGCTCGTCGCTGCCGTCGGGCAGGCCTTCCAGCTTGCGCACCTGCCAATGCTGCGGATTGCCGGCAGCGGTGATCTCCTCGCCCGGCTGCAGCAGCGAGGCGATCACCTCGTCGCGCGGCGCGCCGGCGATGGCGACGTCGTCCAGCAGACCCAGGAATTCGCGGAACTTGCGGTTCGAGATGGCGAGCCGCTCGTTGCGGTCCCACAGGACGACGCCCTGGGGCGCGTTCTCGATGGTCTCGCGCAGGCGGATTTCGGCGGCGGTGCGGCGGGCTTCCGACTCGCGCTCATCATTGATGTCGGCCGCGACGCCGGTAATCGCGGCGCCCTCGCCGGGCTGCATGACGAAGCGCACCCAGGTCCAGCGGCCTTCGCCGTGGGCGAGACGCAAAGCGGCGCTGGCCGGCGCGCGCGTGCGGCGGGCGCCGTCGATCGCGCCGCGGAACGCCTGCGCGTCGTCGGGGTGCAGCAGGCGCAGGAAGTCCGCCCACTTGATGATCCCCGTCTGGGTGCTTTGCCCCATGAGTTCGGAGAGCGAGGGCAGGATGGTGACGGTCTCGGCCGCCGGATTGAACTCGGCGACGCCGGCCCGCGCGCCGGTAACGGCCGCGATGTAACGCGCCTCGCTCTTGCGCAGGGCGGCGCGCGTGCGCTTCGCGTCGTTGGCCTGGCCGGTGAGGGCGGTGGCGAGGATCGAGCCGAGTGCGATCGGGCCGGCGAGCAGCATCGCGAACAGCCAGATCGACCCGAACCACGGCGCCAGAGGCGTGTCCGTGGTCTGCGAGATCACGACGGACGAGCCGTAGCCGGGAACGAACGAGGTCGCGACCAGCGCGCGGCCGTCGCCCGCCGGCACGTATTTGATGCCGGGAGAGCCGTCGGCATTGGCGGCTGTCGAGAAGGGCAGGGGCTGGCCGAGCTCGCCGATCTCCAGCGCCTTGCCGGCGCGCATGCCCGAGACGATGCGGTTTTCGGCATCGGTGACGACGATGGAAACGTCGGAGGAATACGACCCGATGCGCCGGGCGAGCGCCTGCGGATCGATCAGCGCGATGGCGATGCCGCCGAACGCGCCGCCTTGGCCGGGAATGCGGATGAACAGTGCGATGGGCGAGGCCCCCAGCACCGGATCGGCGAACGGTCCGACCAGACGGGTAAGCGTCGCGCCTTCTTTGACGAAGGCCTCGTAGAAGGGCTGGTTGGTGAAGAACTGCGGGTAAGGCGCCTTGCCGGTCTTGCTGGCGCGCAGCATGCCGTCAGGCCCGAGCAGCACGATGTTGACGATCAGCGGCTCCAGCCGGGTCAGCGTCGCCAGCGCGGCCTCCGGGTTCGCGACGTCGGCCTGGGTGGCGCTCACCGCCAGCGACAGGACGCGTTCGGTGTTCTCCATGACGCCGCGCACCGCCATCGACGAACTCCAGGCGAGATCGGTGAGGCGCAACTCGGCGGCCTTCAGCGTTACCTGATGATCGCGGCGGAGCTGCATCAGCACGGCGGCAGCGATCGCCAGCACGATGAGTCCAGCTAGGATCATCGCGCTCTTGGGGTCGGCCCGAAGCCAACGCGGTGTGCGAACGCGTGGAGCGGCTACGACGACCTCGTCGCGCTCGCCATCCGCCGCCTTGATCCCCGCCGCCATGAATGTCCGTTACTGCCGCGCCGTTCCCCGCCTCAACGATCCGGCGCGTGCGAATCGTTAATCACGGATTATTGGCCCGTTAACACTCATGTCACGTGCGAATCGCTTACGAGTCGTTAACCGACTCTTACTTTTCCAAAGTGAGGCCTTCGGGACTCACTTTTGAGCCGTCACTCAGACCAAAGAGCGCGTGGCAATCTCGAAAAGATTCTTCGACAGGCCTTCGCTCTTTGCGACGCGCTCGATCTCGCGCTGCATGTGCGCGCGCAGATGCGGCGCGAACCGCCGCCAGCTTTCGAAGACGCCGAAGAGCCGCGCCGCAACCTGCGGGTTGACCTTGTCCATCGCCAGCGCCTGGTCGGCGACGAAGCGATAGCCCGCGCCGTCTGCCGCGTGGAAGCGCAGCGGATTGGCGCTCGCGAAGACGCTGACCAGCGCGCGGAAGCGATTGGGATTGTCCATGCTGAACGCCTTGTGGCCGGTCAGCCGCTTCACCTCGTCGAGCGTGCCGGGCAAGGACGAGCCGGCCTGGACGCTCATCCACTTGTCCATAACCAGAGGATTGTCGGACCAGCGCGCTTCGAAAGCGGCGAGGGCGTCGGCGCGCAGCGGGTGGTCGATGGCGGAGAGGACCGAAAGCGCGGCAATGCTGTCGGTCATGTTGGTGGCGCTGGTGAACTGGGCATAAGCGAGTTCCGCCGCCGTGGCATCGCCCTCGGCCGTCAGCAGCCTGAGGGTGGCATTGCGCAACGCCCGGAGGCCAGACTGTTCGGCATCCGGCTGGAACGCCTCCGTCGGCGCCGACCGGTGATACGCGTCCAGCAAGGCGGGACGCAGCGCCTGGCCGATGGCGGTCGTCAGCGCGGTCTTCGCTTTGTGCGCCGTTTCGGCATCCGCTTCGCCCGCCGGCATGGACTGCAGCAGGTCCGACAGCGAGGGCAGGGTCAGCGCCAGCGCGGCGAAGGCCGGATCGCGGTCGGCATCGGCGAGGACGCGGCCATAGGCGTCGATAAGCGCCGCATCCGGTGTCAGTGCCGTGCCGGCCGCCGCCGCGGCGGTCAGCTCCAGCAGGTGCATCTGCGCGTATTGCTGACCAGCCTCCCACCGATTGAAGAGATCACCGTCGCGGCCCATCAGAAAGGCGCGGTCTTCGCGGCTGAGCGCGATCTCGACCTTCACCGGCGCGGAGAACCCGCGCGCGATCGAGGGCACCGGCCGTTCCGCGACATGCACGAAGCGGAAGGTCTGTTCAGGGCCGGTGAGCTTCAGCACGCGTTCGCTACCTACAGGCGCATTCTCGCCGTCGAGCTGCAGCGGCAGGTCGCCGCCGTCGGCGCCGACGAGGCCCAGCCGGATCGGCAGCTCGAGCGGCTTCTTGTCGGGCTGGCCCGGCGTCGGCGGACAGCTCTGGCGCAGCGTGACGTCGAAGGTCTGCGCCGCGGCGTCATAGCTGGTCTCGACGCTCACCACCGGCGTGCCGGCCTGCGACCACCACAGGCGGAACTGCGTCAGGTCCGCGCCCGTCGCGTCCTCGAAGGATTTGGCGAAGGCTTCCACGGTCGCGGCTTCGCCGTCATGGCGATCGAAATAGAGATCGCTCGCCTTCCGGAACTGCTCCTGCCCAAGCATCGTGTGCAGCATGCGCACGACCTCCGCGCCTTTGTCGTAGACGGTCGCGGTGTAGAAATTGTCGATCTCGATATAGCTCTCGGGCCGCACGGGATGGGCGAGCGGGCCGGCATCCTCGGCGAACTGCCGGGCGCGCAACTGCTTCACCGCATCGATGCGCTGCACGGCCTCCGAGCGCATGGCTTCCGAGAACTGCTGGTCGCGCAGCACCGTGAAGCCTTCCTTCAGGCAGAGCTGGAACCAGTCGCGGCAGGTGACGCGATTGCCGCTCCAGTTGTGGAAATATTCGTGGCCGACAATGCCCTCGATCAGCTCGAAATCCGTATCGGTCGCCGTTTCCGGATCGGCCAGCACGTATTTGTCGTTGAAGATGTTGAGACCCTTGTTCTCCATCGCGCCGAAATTGAATGCGGCGACGGCGACGATCATGAAGATGTCGAGATCGTATTCGCGGCCATACGCTTCCTCGTCCCATTTCATCGCGCGCTTCAGCGATTCCATCGCGTAATGCGCGCGCGGCTCGTTGCCGGGATCGACATAGACCCGCAGCGTCACCGTCCGCCCGCTCATCGTGACGAAGCTGTCCTCGATATGGCCGAGCTGCGCGGCGACCAGCGCGAAGAGATAGGCGGGCTTCTTGAACGGATCTTCCCACACCGCGAAATGCCGGCCGCCGGGGAGCTCGCCGCTGTCGATCAGATTGCCGTTCGACAGCAGCACCGGGTACGCCGCGCGGTCCGCTTCGATGCGCGTCGTGAACACCGCCATCGTGTCGGGCCGGTCGAGATACCAGGTGATGCGCCGGAAGCCTTCCGCCTCGCACTGAGTGCAGAGCATGCCGTCGGAGACGTAGAGCCCTGACAGCGCCGAATTCCGGGCCGGCGAAATCTCGACCTCCGTCGTCAGCACGAAGCGGGCCGGCGGCGCGGTGATCAGCAGGCCGTTGTCGTTGAGCGAGTAGTCGCCGGCTGCCAGCGCCCTGCCGTCGATCGCGGCCGACACGAAGGTCAGCTCTTCGCCGTCGAGCTGCAGCGCGGCGGCGTTGTCGTTCGTCGCTTCGAGCGTCAGATGGGCGACGACCCGCGTCGCGTCCGGCTCCAGCCGGAAGGTCAAGTCGGTCTTCAGGATGCGGTAGTCCGGCGCGCGATAGTCGGCCAGGCGGATGGTCGGGGGCGTTTCCGTTTTCATGCCCGAGCTATATCAGGTCGGATGCGCGCCGCGGAATTCAAAAGGGCGGCATTGCCGGACGGGGGTATTGGATGGCGATCTTGATGGATGTCGCGGCGCTGGAGGCGTTCTTCGCAACGGCCTTCCCGCAGATGAATGCGGGCGGCCAGCATTACACGATCACGTCCGTCGCTGAGAACACGGCGACGATCCGCCTCGACCCCGATCACCGGCATTTGCGGCCCGGCGATACCGTTTCCGGTCCGACCCTGTTCGCGCTCGCCGACTTCGCGGCCTATGCCGTAATCCTCGCGCATATCGGGCCGGTCGCGCTGGCCGTCACGACGAACATGACGATCAACTTCCTGCGCAAGCCGGCGCTGGGGCCGATCCTGGGCACGGCGCAAATCCTGAAACTTGGGAAGCGCCTCGCCGTCATCGATATCGCGGTGACGTCGGGCGAGGCTCTGGTCGCGCAGGCGACCGCGACCTATTCGATCCCGCCGCGCTAGGCGGTCGGGTCGAGCTGTCCGTCGATCGCCTTGACGACCTTGGCGACATCGCGGGCGAGCTCCAGCATGGAATCGGGCAGGTGCTCGGCCTCTTCCTTCGCTGCTTCAAGCAGCGAGGTCGCGATCGAGTAAAGCTTCGTCGCATTGGCGATGAGGCGGCTTTGCGCCTCGATCTTCTGCGGGTTGAGATCGTATTCGGCGCCGGGCACGCGCCAGCCGCCCCAATCGGTCTCGCCGGTCACGACGACCGGATAGGTGCCGGGATGAGGGTGATGGGCGGAATCTTCGGGCGCCTGCCACTTGTTGCGGGCGCGGATGATGCGCCAGTTCGTCGAGCCGTCATCGAACTGGGTCTGCAGCGTCTGCTCGCCCTGCAGCTCGTCGGCGCCGAACTCGCGGCCGAGACCCACGTCGTAATAGATGCGGATCGGCTCATCGAGGCCTTTGGTCCATTGCGGCACGACGCGCTCGACGATGGCCCACGTGCCGATCGTCTTCACATAAACCCGCTGATTCTTGTGATATTGCGCCTTCGCCATGGTCTCGCAGCCCACCCGCGCCGAGTTTCTTAGATCCGATCCTGACCCTAGCGGCGATCGCACTAAGGCGGGGTTAAGGCGATGCTTAGCGGATTGTTAGGGATCGGAACCGCTGCCAGCGCGTTGAAGCCGGAATACCCGCGTTGCGTGCAGAAGGAAGCTCCCATGAAACCGCTGATTTTCGCGTCGGCTTTGGCCGGCGCACTGGCGCTCTCCACCTCCGCCCATGCCGCCGCCCGCGATCTCGAAGGCATCTGGCAGAATGATCGCGGCGGCGGCGCGCTGTCGGTTCTCGACATCGCCTATGAAGGCTCGACCTATTCGGTCGGGGCGAGCGCGCCGTGCGGCCGCAAGGCCTGCGATCTCGGCGAGACCACCGGCTATGTGCTGACTCCGCCCGGCGGTCGCAACCCCGACCGCGACGCGGTCGGCATCTCCGCCGGCTTCGAATCCGGCGGCGCCTCGATCCAGGTCATCGCGACCGGCGGGCGCGGCGGCCGGCTGCAGGTGACGGTTATCCAGGCGTTCCGCGACGGCCGCCCGGCCATCTACACCACCGAAAATTTCAGCCGCCGGCGCTAGCCGCCCACCGAAATCGCGCACTGAAAAACGGGTCATCCCCGGTTCAGGAAACAGGCTCTACCTCAACGAAGGTAGCGGTTCAGGAGAAAGACATGACCAGACATCTTATGAGCGCTGTAGCCTCCGCGGCCCTTCTGCTTTCGGCCGCGCAAGCCTCGGTCGCCGATATCGAAGGCGCGTGGGACAACACCAAGCCGACCAACGGCGGCCTCACCGAGTTCGATCTGAAATTCGACGGCTCGACCTTCTCGGTCCGCGGCGCCGCCACCTGTTCGCCGCGCCCCTGCGATCTCGGCAATGCGACGGGCTACGCGCTGCTCCCGCCCGGCCGCAACAATGTCGGGCGCGACGTGATCGGCGTCTCCGCCGGCTTCGAAGGCGGCGACGCCTCGCGCCAGGTGATCGCGACCAGTGCCGGCAAGGACCGGCTGCAGGTCGTCATGATCCAGAGCTATCGCGACGGCCGCCCCGCGACCTACACCTCGGAAACCTTCCGCCGCGCGGATCGCGGCAGCGGCGTCGAGGCCGAGTGCACCTCGGTCGGCAATCTGCGCATCCGCTACGACAACGGCAGCGGCGGTTGGGTGCTCGGCAATGGCGGCACGACCGTCGCCACCTTCGACACGCCGGATGAGGCGGGCTTTGCGCGCTACATCCTCCAGTCACAGGGCCTCTCGGAATACTGCACGATCGAAGAGGGCGGCTTCGAATACTGGACGAAGTCCGACGGCAGCCTGCCGCGCGGCTCGGTCGGCGGCGAATACTGCACCCAGATCGGCAATATCTCGGTGCAGAAGCGCGGCCGCTCGTGGCAAGTCCAGAGCGGGCGCACGACGCTCTATGAGGTGAACGATCGCGCTGTGGCGGATTCCATCGCCGGGACGCTGATCGACACGCGCGCCACGGCCCAGTGCTTCGTCGGCGATGCAGGCCGCGGCCTGACCTACTTCCGCCGCTAGTTTGCCCGCCCCGAATTGACGCTACGGCCGCCTCGCACAGGGGCGGCCGTATCGCATTGCAGCAATGATTTGCTGGGATTTCTGCAAGGTCGTGCTTTGCGTCCGCGACACCCTGCGCTAGGTCTCTTCCCAAGCGAGCAATAAACGCCAAGGGGAGACGCGTAAGATGAACTTTGATTTCTCCGACGATCAAAAGGAGCTGCGCGAGCAGGCCAAGCGCTTCCTGAAAGACAAGTGCCCGCCCAAGACGGTGCGCGCCATTCTGGACGGCGGCGACAGCTATGACCGCGCGCTGTGGAAATCGGTCGCCGAGATGGGCTGGACCGCCACCGCGATCCCCGAGGAATACGGTGGCCTCGGCCTTGGCTATCTCGAGCTCTGCGTAATCGCCGAGGAACTGGGCAACGCCGTCGCGCCCATTCCCTTTGCCAGCTCCGTCTATCTCGCGACCGAGGCGATCCTTGTTGCCGGCAGCGAGGAGCAGAAGCAGAAATACCTGCCCAAGCTCGCCAGCGGCGAACTGATCGGCACGTTCGCGACCTCGGAAGGCGCCAACGCCGCGACGCCGAAGACGATCAAGACGACCTTCAAGGGCGGCAAGCTGGACGGCAAGAAAGAGCCCGTCGCCGACGGCGCGAATGCCGACATCGCGATCGTGCTGGTCCGCACCGGCGACAGCGGCGAACGCTCGCTCTCGCTGGCGATCGTCGATCTCAAGGCTTCCGGCGTTACCGTCGAGAACCTGCGCACCTTCGACCCCACCCGCAACCAGGCCGCGGTGACCTTCGCCGGCGCGCCGGCCGAAGCGCTGGGCGCCACGGGCGAGGGCTGGGACCTCACCCGCCAGATCCTCGACCGCGCTGCGATCCTGCTCGCCTTCGAACAGGTCGGCGGCTCGGATGCCTGCCTCGCGATGGCCAAGGACTACGCGCTCAACCGCTACGCCTTCGGCCGCCAGATCGCCTCGTACCAGGCGATCAAGCACAAGCTGGCCGACATGTACGTGAATACCGAGATCGCGCGCTCCAACGCCTATTACGCGGCGTGGGCGCTCGCGACCGGCGCCGCCGAACTGCCCGAAGCGGCGGCCGGTGCGCGCATCGCCGCGACGCAGGCCTACGACTATGCCAGCCGCGAGAACCTGCAGACCCATGGCGGCATGGGCTACACGTGGGAGCTGGACTGCCAGCTCTACTACCGCCGCGCCAAGAATGACGGCCTTGCCCTCGGCGCCCAGCGCGTCTGGAAGGAAAAGCTCGTCACCCAGCTCGAACGCAAGAACGCAGCGTAAGGAGGACCGATCATGGACTTCAACGACACGCCCGAAGAAGCCGCCTTCCGCACCGAAGCGCGCGCCTGGCTCTCCGCCAACGCCAAGCCCCGCGCCGAAGGCGCCGCGGCCCCGATGCGCGCCGGCTACAGCCGCGTCGAGGCCGATGCGTTGGCCCGTGCCCGCGAGTGGCAGGCCAAGCGCGCCAAGGCCGGCTACGCCAAGGTCACCTGGCCCAAGCAGTTCGGCGGTCTCGGCGGCACGCCGATCCAGCAGGTCATCTACAATCAGGAAGAAGCCAAGTTCGACACCCAGGGCGGCTTCTTCGACATCGGCCTCGGCATGTGCATCCCGACGCTGATGACCTACGGCAAGCCCGAGGCGCTGGAGCGTTACGTCGCCTCCGCGCTGCGCGGCGAGGAAATCTGGTGCCAGCTCTTCTCCGAACCTTCGGCCGGTTCCGACGTCGCGGGCCTCAAGACCCGCGCCATTAAGGACGGCGACGACTGGGTCATCAACGGCCAGAAGGTCTGGACCTCCGGCGCGCATTATTCCGACTTCGGCATCCTGCTGACCCGCACCAACCCCGACGTGCCCAAGCACAAGGGTCTGACCATGTTCTACATCGACATGAAGGACCCGGCCGTCACCGTGAAGCCGATCAAGCAGATCAGCGGCGGCGCGAACTTCAACGAGGTCTTCTTCAACGACCTGCGCGTGCCCGACAGCCAGCGCCTGGGCGCGGTCGGCGACGGCTGGAAGGTCGCGCTGACCACGCTGATGCACGAGCGTCTCGCGGTCGGCGGCGGTGCCGGCGGTGCGGGCGCGGACTGGAAGGAACTGCTGGAACTTGCCCGTTCGACCGAGCTGGAAGACGGGCTCGCGATCAAGAACGCCGTGGTGCGCGAGAAGATCGCCGACACCTATGTCCGCAGCCAGGGCCTGAAATACACGACCTACCGCACGCTGACGGCGCTGAGCCGTGGGCAGCAGCCGGGGCCCGAGGCCTCGATCGGCAAGCTGGTCTCGGCCCCCAAGCTGCAGGACGTCACCGGCTTCGGCACCGACCTGCAGGACGCGGCCGGTGTTATCATGGACCCCGAGGAAGCGCCGATGGGCGCGGCGTTCCAGCAGGGCTATCTCGCCTCGCCGGGCCTGCGCATCGCCGGCGGTACCGACGAGATCCTGCGCAACATCATCGCGGAACGCGTGCTGGGCCTGCCCGGCGACATCCGCGTCGATAAGGACGTCGCGTTCAAGGACGCGCCGACGGGCCGGTGAGTACGGGCCCGGCGGACGGGATCCGCTTCTCGCTGGAACTGCCCAGCCGTACCGAGCCGCGCCGCTACAAGGTGCGGCCGGTGGCGGAGGCCGACGCGGGCGCCGTGGCCGACCTGCTGCGCCACGGCCCGGGCATCAACCGCCACAAGCCGCCGACACAATCGCCGAACGCGATGGCGACGTGCCTCGGCGTCTATGACGAGATGCGCGTGCTGCGCGGCATCGTCGAACTGCGCGCCGGAGCGCCGACCCCGGACTGCTGCTTCATCGAACTGATGGTGATCGACCCGCGCTATCGCCGCGCCGGCATGGGCGCCGCGCTGGTCGCCGAACTCGCCACGCGCCTGAAGCAATCCGGCGCCGAACGCTTTGCCATCGAAGTCGACGACGACAACGACCTCGCCGCCAAATTCTGGCTGCGCCAAGGCTTCGTGGAAACGGGCGCGCGCGGCGAACGGCGGAGTTTCGAGAAGGCGCTGTAGCGCTACCCCCTGAAGAACGGTCGGTCCCCCTTCACCGTGACGCGTTCCATGATGCGGACGAGCGGGAAGTAATCCGACGCCGCGTAGTGCTGGCAGGCGCGGTTGTCCCAGAACGCGAGGCTGCCCGGCTTCCAGCGGAAGCGGCACTGGAATTCGGGCAGCTTGGCCTGCTCATAGAGTTCGTTCAGCACCCAGTCGCTCTGCTTGCGCGAGAGGCCGAGGACGCGCTCGGTGAAGCCGATATTGACGTAGATGCCGTTGCGGCCCGTCTCTGGATGGGTGCGGATAACCGGATGCTGCTGGATCGGGAACTTGGCGCGCAGCGCGTCGGCGTTGGCGCCCAGGCGCTTGGCGAAGACGCGGGCGATGTCGTGCTCCGCGGTGAGGCCCTCGACGAATTTTTTGAACGCAGGGTCGAGCGCGTCATAGGCGGCATACATGTCGGCGAACAGCGTATCGCCGCCGACGTCCGGCACCTCGATGGCGCGCAGGATCGAGCCGAGCGAGGGCTCGGCGCGCCACGTCACGTCGGAGTGCCAGTTGTTCTCCGAGCCCTTGGAGTTGGCGCCGTGCGCGATGCGCAGCACCTCGGGGTCTTCCTGGTCCTTCGGCGTCGCCGGATGGATTTCGAGTTCGCCGAACCGCCGCGCGAAGGCGATATGTTGGGCGCGCGTAATGTCCTGGTCGCGGAAGAAGACGACCTTCCACTGCAGCAGCGCGCGGCGCACGTCCTCGATCGCGGTGTCGCTGTTGTGGTGGGCGATGTCGAAGCCGATCAGCTCCGCGCCGATCGTCGGCGACAGCGGACGGGCTTCGAAATGCGTGTAGGACTCAGGCTTCACCGCGACATTCATGGCGCTCTCCCGTGGTCTTCTTATGCCGCCAGAATGGACCCGGGCGGCTCATCCCGCAATCTCCAGCGCATCGCCCCATGCGGCGCGGCGAGTGGCTTTGTAGGCCTCGCCGTCGCGCTTGGTGACTAGCACTTCGGCGGCGGTGCCGTCGGCGCGGCAGAGCTTCAGCGTCACGCGGTTCTTGCCATCGCGGGGTGGGGCGAGGACTCGGGCGGGATGCGCGGCGGCCGGAAAGCGGCTGACGGCGAGGAAGAGATATTTCTCGTCCTCCCACGGCACCTCAGCGCCCTTCGCGAGGCGATGGATGCGCGAGCGCGCGACACGGCGGGCGAAGTGGCACCAGTCCGGCGCGGCGAGCGGGCAGGGCGCGGCGTGCGGGCAGGGCGCGAGGATGTGTGCGCCGGCGGCGATGAGCGCCGCACGCGCGGCAAGGATGCGTTGCCAGCCCGCCGGCGTGCCGGGCTCGACGATCAGCAGCGTATCGCCGGTGAGCGCCCACAGCGCCGCGACGATGCGATGCGCGACTTCCGGCGACACCTCGTCCAGCACATAGGCCATGGTGACAAGATCGGCCGGCGCGAGGTCGGGCAGACCGCGCGCGATGTCGCCGTCGCGCCAGGTCGCGGCGATGGCGCTGCCCGCGCCGAGCGTGCGGCCGATGTCGCGGGCCGCCGCGCTGGTCTCAATCAGCGTCACGGATGTGAGACTGGAAAAGGCATCTTCCGCCGCCCACACCGCCGTGCCCGGTCCCGCGCCGATGTCGAGCTGGGTCGCAGGTGCGAAGTCAGGCCGTGCCCCCGTCAGCGCCGACAGGCTTGCGCGGACGGCGGCATAGGTTGCGGGCAGGCGCGTCGCGAGATAGGCGCGCACCGCCGCCGCATCGTCCATGTGCAGCCGCCCGTCGCGCGTCTCGGCGCGGTAGCGCTCGGAGAGGCGGGCGGCGTCGCGTTGGAGATCGGCCAGCTTCACGCCGTCCAGCATCCGGTCGACGGCTATGCGCAGCGCGGCGGGAAGCTCCATTCAGCGCGCCGCCCCGTGCGTCATTTGCCGGCCCCGCTATGCGCGATCACCCAGGCGCGGATGGGCTCATAGACCGCGCGCGGCGCATCCTCGGCGACCAGCACATCGAGATGGCCGTAGTCCTGCAGCACGTTGACGGTGACGTCCTTGGAACCGCTCGCCTCGGCGGAATAACGGACATTGGCCTGCCAGTCCGCGCCCATGCCGGTGCTGGTGAAGGCGAGGATCGGCACCGTCATTTCGCCCCAGCCGTCGTCGAGTTTCGTTGTCGGATCGTCGGTCTGCGCGGCAATGCGCTTGCCTTCGATGTCCTGAATGGCGGGATAGTAGCGGTCATAGTCGCGCATCAGCGTCGCCAGCACCTGCGGCTTGGAAATCCCGCCTTCGGGGTTGGCGAGGCCGCCGGGTCCCCATGATTTCTGAACGACCGCGGCGAGTTGTTCGCCAGCCGTTTTGTAGGCCGGGTCGGTGGCGGGGCCGTCCGGGTTGGTCGCCGCGGCTTCCATCATCATCTGACGTGCCACCCAGCCGCGCCGGCCACCGACATCGCTCGCCCACTTGCCGCCGGTTTCCAGTTCAGCCAGCGCGGCGTCGGCGTCGAACGGTTTGGGCGTCGCCGACTTGAATGAGCCGTCGAGGATGATGAGGCCGGCGATTTCGCCGGGCCGCTTGGCGGCATAAGCGTAGGCGAGCGAGGCGCCGCGGCTGAATCCGGCGAGAAAGATTTTGCTCTGGCCCTTGCCCGCCATGACGACCGCGTCGCCGACGTCGCGGACGAAGGCCTCGGTCGTCCAGTCCTTCAGGGCCGTAAGCGTGCCGATCTCGCGCTCGGGCGGAATGTTGTGCGTGCGGTAGTCCATCGCGCACACGCGGATACCGTGCGCCGCGAGACTGATCCAGAGATTATGCGCCTCGTCCTTCAGCGCCGCCGCGCCGTTCATGTTGGTGCCGGGGAGATAGAGCAGCGTCGCGGCCGGCGCATCTGGGCCGGCATAGCAGTGGATGGCGATTGCATCCCAGTCGTGATCGTCGACCTTCAAGCGCCAGATGGTTTCCTCGATGGGCGAGCCCGGCGCGACAGGGCCGAGCACCTGCGGTCCCTGGATCGGCTGGATCGGGATCGCCAGCGCGGGCGCGGGGACTAGCAGGGCGGCGAGACAGAGGAGCCGGGCGGGCAGGCGCATAAGGAACCCTCGGAGTGTCGGCGACAGTTTAGGCCGGGATGACGGCATTAAACATGTGCGTTTGCTAACGGCCTCGATGTGCCGTCAGCCGCGATAATCCAGCCACTCGCCCTCGGCGCTCATGACTTCGCCGTCGCGCCAATAGCCGGGCGTCAGGGGGGCCTTCGAGACGCCGCCGGGAATGTCCAGCACGTAGGTTGGCAGTGCCAAGCCGGAGATGCGGGCGTGGAGGGCACGCATCAGGGCCCGGCCTTCGGCGATGGTGGTGCGGAAATGGCTGGTGCCGGGCGCGAGGTCGGCGTGGTGCAGGTAATAGGGCTTGATGCCGAGATCGACGAAGCCGCGCATCAGGGCGGCGAGCGTGTCGACATCGTCGTTGACGCCTTTCAGCAGCACGCTCTGGCTGACCAGCGCGAAGCCGGCCTTGCGCAGGCGGGCGATGGCGAACTGCGCGGCTTCGGTCAACTCGCGCGGATGGTTGGCATGGATGGCGATCCACCCCGCGGTGCGCTGCGAGGCGATGGCGGCGGCGAAGTCGGGCGTCACGCGGCCGGGATCGACGACCGGCACGCGGGTATGCCAGCGCAGCACACGGATATGCGGCATCGCCTCCAGCCGCGCCACGATCTCCGCGGCGCGGCGGGGCGAGAGCATGAAGGGATCGCCGCCGGTGAGGATCACTTCGCGGATCTCATCGTGCTGGGCGAGATAGGCGAGGGCGCCATCCAGCGTTTCGCCGGTCAGCGGCGGCGCCTGGCCGGGGCCGACCATCTCGCGGCGGAAGCAGAAGCGGCAATAGACCGGGCAGGCCGAAATCACCTTCAGCAGCGCGCGGTCGCGATAGCGATGCACGATGCCCGGCACCGGCGTGTGGCGGGCATCGCCGATGGGGTCGCCGGTCTCGTCCAGCTTTATGTCGAGTTCGTCCGTGGACGGAACGAATTGCCGCGCGATGGGATCGGCGGGATCACTGCGGTCGATCAGCCGCGCCATGTCCGGCGTGATGGCGATGGCATAGCGCGAAGCGACCGCGGCGAGCGCCGCATCGTCGTCGGCGAGGCCGGCCGAAGCGAGGCCCCGCACATCGCGAATGGTCAGGGAAGCGGCGTCCATATCACCTGCTCGATGCGGTCTGCGCCGCTCGCCAGCATGACGAGCCGGTCGAAGCCGAGCGCGACGCCGCTGGCTTCGGGCATGACTGCGACGGCGGCGAGGAACTCCTCGTCCACCGGATAGCGCTCGCCGTAGAGCCGTTCCTTCTCGTTCATGGCCGCCTCATAGCGCACCCGCTGCTCCGCCGCATCGGTGAGTTCGCCAAAGCCGTTGGCGAGCTCGACGCCGCAGGCATAGACCTCGAAGCGCTCGGCAACGCGCGGATCGTGTTTCGTGCGCCGGGCGAGAGCGGCCTCGGGCGCGGGGTATTCGTAGAGGACGGTGAGGACGGACGGGTCGAGTTCGGGCTCGATCAGCTCGGCCATCACCCGGGTGAAGATGTCCTCCCAGGTGTCATCGCCGGCCAGCGCGACGCCGGCCTTGGTCGCCATGGCCGCGAAACCGTCGCGGTCGGTTTCGCCATGGCCACCGACGGTCAGCAGCAGATTGATGTTGGCGAATTGCTTGAAGGCCTCGGCGATGGTCAGCCGCACCGGCTCGGCCGCGGTGTCCGCGGTCCGCTTGCGGTGGGTCAGGGTCGGCCCGGCGGCGCGGATGAGGGCGATCGTGTCGTCGATGACGGTGCCGTAGGGCTCCTCCGCCCGGTACCATTCCAGCATGGTGAATTCGGGGGCGTGGATGGCGCTGGCCTCGCGGTTGCGGAAGGCCCGGGCCAGCTCGAAAATCCGCTTTTCCCCGGCCGCCAGCAGCTTTTTGGCCCCGAATTCCGGGGATGTGGGCAGATATAGGGTCTCGCGCCTGCCGTCGGGGAACACCCGCTCAGTTGCGAAGCCGTGGAGATGGGTTTCCGCGCAGGGTGAAGCCTGCAACAGGCCGGTTTCGACTTCGGTAAAGCCCCGTTTTTCGAACCAGGCCCGCACCAGGGACCGGATCCGCACCCGGGCCGCCAGAAAGGAGGCTCGGTCCGCATGCCGGTCCGGCTGCCACCACGGCGCTTGGCGTGGGACCGCCGAACGTATATCACCCGCCAAGTTTTTCACCGTTCATTCGGTACTGGTTCCGTGCGGCTCTGCCCGCGCGAGGAGGAATTTCGTGGTCAAGGTCATCGCAAGCAACGTCCGCAAAGGCAATGTCATCGAGATGGAAGACGGTCGTCTTTACGTCGTCCTGACGGCCGAAAGCTTCTTCCCCGGCAAGGGCACGCCCACGACGCAGATCGACATGCGCCGTATCTCGGACGGCGTGAAGACGACCCAGCGCTACAAGACGACCGATGCGGTGGAAAAGGCGCTGATCGACAACCGCGACTACACCTATCTCTATGACGACGGCGACAACTTCATCTTCATGAACCAGGAGAACTTCGAGCAGCTCTCCGTCGCCAAGGACGTCATCGGCGACCAGGCGGCCTATCTGCAGGAAAACATGAAGTGCGAAATCGCCGTCTTCAACGACATCGCGATTTCGGTTGAACTGCCCCAGCGCGTGACGCTGGAAATCGTCGAGACCGAGCCGGTGACCAAGGGCCAGACGGCGACCTCGTCCTACAAGCCGGCGCTGCTGTCGAACGGCGTGAAGAGCGCCGTGCCGCCGCACGTTTCCGCCGGCACGCGCATCGTCGTGAACACCGCCGACGGCTCCTACGTCGAGCGCGCCAAGGACTGAGCGGGCTTGCCCCTCAGGCTGTTGCGCAGGCGGCGGGCGAGGGGCGACTGGCGCAGGGCCGCGCGGGCGCGGCCCATCGCGATGCGCGGCCAGGCGCGCCATGACAGCGGCAGCGCCAGGTCCATCAGCGGCTCGGTGCCGATATTGAAATTGTCCTTGTAGCCGTAATCGCCGATCGAGAAATCGAAGCGGCGGATGCCGCGTTCGTGCAGCGCCATCATCATGCGCTCGATGACGAGCCGGCCGGGCGAACAGGTCGCCCATTCGCCGCCGGCATGGGCGATGCGTACGAAGGTGACGGTGCGGCCGTCGGAAATCCCCATCAGCGCGCCGACCATTTCGCCGTTCGCGGTGAGCGCGCCCAGATGAATGCCGCGCTCCAGCGAGTCCGCGACGAGGCGGTGATAGAGCGCGATATAACCGTCATGCTCCAGCAGCGAGTCGATGCCGAGCTCCTTCATGCGCGCGGCCTGCAGCCGGTCCATGTCGTGCATGATGCGGTTGGCGACGCCGGCATCCGAGATGAGGTCGAAGCGCGCGGTCTCATGGCGGTTGAAGACGCGCCAGACGCGCTCCTGCTCCTTGCGGAACTTGGTGGTGCGGCTGCGCGAATAGTCCTCGAAGCTCTCTGCCATGGTCAGCGGATGGGCGCTGAGCGGCGAGAGATGCATGTTGCCGATCGTCGCCAGCGGGTTCGGCTTGTCGCCGACCAGCAGCGGCTGCTTCTCGAAGCGCAGGATGTCGGCCGGCGGCAGCACGGCCAGGATCTCGCGCCAGAGTTTCTTGAACGACTTTTCGCCGTGAAAAGCGGGGCCGAGCACCGGCACGTTGTTATCGGCGACGCCGGCATCGGCGAAGGTGAGAACGCGAAGGCCCCCCTGGCGCTCGACGACCAGCGGCAGCAGCAGGATGGGCACGCCGTCGGAAATGCGCAGCACTTCGACAATGGCGGGTGTGACATCGGGCCGTGCGCCCAGCGTCGCGTACCAGGCGGCGAGAAAGGGTGCGGTCTGGAAGGGCGTCGCACGGCCGTCGCGCGCAAGCTCCGCCCAAGCCGGCGAGACCGCGCCGAAATGCGCGTGGCAGCTGATCTTGACGTCAGGGCTCACGTGGTGGCCGGCGTGATGTCGAGCACGCCGCCGCGATGGGCGGGGTCGAGCTTGAAGTCAACGGCGCGGCGGCCGGCGCGCTGCTTGGCGACCCAGGACGAACGGCGCATGGCGGACTGCATCGCCGCCTTCGCCCAATAGACGGGGCCGGCAATGCCGCGGCTGCGCGGCGCCCAGCCGAGCCGGTGGCGCAGCAGGCCGTTCGCGACATTGACGCGGTGGCGGCGGGTGATCTCGTCGCTCCAGTGTTCGGAGGTGATCGACACGTTCAGCATGTCGAAATTCTCCACCCGGTGCGGCGCGTTGAGCGGCCAGTGCGCCATGTCGCCGGGCTCCAGTTCGAAGCTCTGCGCGAATTTCTCGAACCATTCCTCGTAGGGCAGGTCGACCTCGACGCCGAACAGCGCGATGTCCTCCAGCGATCCCGGCAGCAGGAAGGGTTCGCGGTTGGGATAAATCAGGATGCGCTTGCGGCCGTGAATCTGCCACAGCGCCTGGCCGGGCAGATCGCAATGGTAATAGACCTGCGCGTTGGGCGAGGAGATGAGGATGCCCATCGAGGTGTTGGTCATCTTCGGCCCCGGCGCGTTCGCCGCGATCGCGTCATAGGCGAGATGCAGGAGATCGGCGTAGCGCGAATCCACCTCATCGACGCGGCGGAGGTTCAGCCACATCCGGCCGTTGGCGATCCACTCGATGACGTCGGCGCCCTTCATGCCGTTGAGGTCGCCCTCGCGCCAGAACCGGCGCTCGCCGCGCGCGCCCATATGGATGAGGCTGTAGTGCTGGCGCGGATAGGCGTCGATCAGGTCGCCGAGCGCGGCGAAGGAGAGCAGGGGGGATTCGTGCAGGCGGTGGCGGGTCTTCACGGGCTCGCGGCCCCAGACGGCCGCCTGGTGAGCCGGCCATTCCGCGAAAATGCCGTCGTCGATCGTGGTTTGCGTGTTCATCGCCTGCGATCCTGGCAGCCATCGACGACCTCGACGCCGGCCGCCCAGTTCAACGTGTGCAGTCCCGTTCCGGGCCAATCGGGCCCGCCGGGCCGCAGCACCGCCTTGATTTCCTGTTCGAAGCCGTCGTCGTCCAGCTTCGTCACCTGGCAGAGTGCAAGCCCCACGCCATAGCCGGTGGTGCAGTCCTGCGCCGGGCGCCACAGGGCGCCGTCCTTCCTATAGAACGCGCCGCCGGGCCGCGCACCGAGGGCGTCCATCAAAACCGGGTTATCGCCATGGGCGTGCCACGGGCCTTCCAGCTTTTCCGCGGACCACAGGTGCAGCGCATCCCAGGACGAGGCATCGCCCTCGCCGACCGTGCCGAACATCCAGAGCTTGCCGCCGTGATCGGCGATCGTGACGTCGCCGACCGGGATGTCCTTCAGCAGCGTCGCGACATGGACCCAGCGATCCGGGAACGCCTCGGCGCGGTAGAGATCGACGGTGCGGTTTTCCGCGCTTTCCGGGATCATCCACATCTGCCCGTCGCGTTCGAAGATGAACGGGTAGGAGAGGTGGCTACCGGTTTCGAGCACCGGACGGGGCGTATCTATCGGGCCGTTCGGGCCGAGTTCCACCGCGGAAATGATGCCACGACCGGTCGCGTAGGGGAATTCCTCGACGAGGATCCAGGTCTTGCCGCCATAGGTGGCGACAAAGGGATCTGCGTAGAAGCGCTTGCCGTCGTCGGGCAGGCGCGTCCAGCCGCCGGCGGGAACCGCCAGCGTGTCATAGGCGCGGTTGTGCACCGTGCGCCGCCAGCCGACATACCAATGCGGCCCGCGCGCCAGCATTTTCTTCAGCAGGCGCCGCGCGGAAAAGGTGAGCGCGCCCAGCGCGTCGCTGGCGTGCCAGACATTGGCGTCGCGCACGGCGAGCGGCTTGTTGCCGGCCACCGTCTGCCCGGACGCCACCGCATCCACGGCGCGCGCGAACAGCGCGACGAGGCGGGCGCCGAGATTGTCGAGCGAGCGCCCGACGCGGTGCGCGGAGTCGAGGCCGGGATGGGTCATCAGCGGCGAGGCAGCGGCATTGCTGTCGCGGATGCCGATGGCGGGAAAATAGCCGGCGATCAGCGCCGCAACGGCAGCCTCTTCGACGAGGCCATCATCATAAACGGGAGAGAGGGTGCGCAGCGTCTGGTCGGCGCGCGGCTGGCCGGTCACGTCGATTTCGAGCTGCGGCGTCGTGGCGGAGACTGAAGCGGCCTTCGACAAGGCGTCGCCCGCCCACGGCGAGCCCAAGGATTTCGGGCACGGTTTGCCGGTCACGCTTTCGAGCGCCAGCAGCACGCCAATGGTCTGCGGCACGCGCCGCCCGCCGGGCCTGAGCGCAATCGCGACGGAGTGCCCGCGGCGGCGCAATTCGTCGGCCAGCGCGCGGTGCCACTGACGGGCGCGCGCCGGATCGATGGCCAGCCTGATGTCGAGCCGAGACGTCGCCACGCGGTGCCGGAAACCCCTTGTCCGCACATCGCCGCACGCAGCGGCAGTCAGGCGAACTTTAAATTCAGAACTTCGTCTTATTTTCCGGGATGACCTTAACCCCAAGCCTTTTGCGAAATGCCTAACAAGCGGCTGCTATTTTATACACACGGCCTGGTTGGTGGCGGCGCCGAGCGGGTATGGGCGCTGGTGGCAGCCGGCCTGCACGCGCGTGGCTGGGATGTGACGTTCGGAGTCGATTTCGAAGCGCCGGAAAATGCCGGGCTGTTGCCCGCCGACATGAAGCGCGTCGTGTTCGGGCAGGGTCACGGCAAGGCCGTGCGGGCGATCGCGCGCTATCTGAAAAGTGAAAAGCCGGCGGTCGCCTTCGCCGCGGTGGGTGCGTCAAACCTCAAGCTTTTGCTGGCGAAAACGCTGGCGCGCTGGAAGGGCGCGGCGGTGCTGTCGGCGCACGGTCGCTACGATGCAGAGCCGCGTTTCCTCGGCCGTTTCAATTACGCCTCGACGATCTTCACTAGCCGCCTGTCGGCGCGCACCGTCGTCGTCTCCGACGATCTCAGGAATTATCTCATCCGCCGTTTTCGTGCCCGGCCAGATCGCGTGACGACAATTCACAACGCGATCCACCTGCCCCCGTTCGAAAGCATACCAACGGCAGAGGCGCTCGCGGCGCGTCCCAATATCGTGCTCGCGGTGGGACGTCTTGTGCCGGAGAAAGACTTCGCCACTTTGCTGGCCGCAATTGCGCAATCCACGCAGAATCCGCAGCTCGTCGTGCTCGGCGATGGGCCCGAGCGTGGCGCGCTGGAGGCGCTCGCAAAAAATCTCGGGATCGCCGATCGCGTCACGTTTCGCGGCTATCTGAAAGAGCCCTGGCCCGCCTATGCGGAGGCCAAGATGCTGGCGCTCTCCTCGCGCACCGAAGCATTCGGCAATGTGATCGTCGAGGCGCTCGGCCATGGCATTCCGGTCGTCGCCACGCGCTGTGGCGGGCCGGAAGAGGTGCTGCGCAACGGGCTCGACGGCAAACTCGTCGCCGTCGGCAATGTTGCTGAAATGGCGGCGGCGATCGACGCGACACTGGCGGATCCCGGCGATCCCGCCACGCATCGCGTCCGCGCCGATACGTTTTCGCTCGACCGCGCGCTCGACCAATTCGAAACGCTGATCGCGGAGGTGACGGCACCATGAGCGAAACAGCGCTGCCGACACGCGACATCATGGGTGTCAGGGTCACCGCCGCGACAGCCGACGAGGCGATCGCCGACATCAACGCGCGCCGCGCGCGGGGCGAGCGGATCAAGCTCGGCTTTCTCAACGCGCATACCTCGAACCTCGCAGGCCGGGACGCGGCCTTTCGCGCGGTGCTCGATGGTTTCACGATCCTTAACGACGGCGTCGGTGTCGATATCGCGGGCCGCGTGCTGCATGGCGCGCGCTTTCCCGAAAACCTCAACGGCACCGATTTCACCCCGCGCTTTCTCACCGAGACGAAGACGTCGGCCCGCATTTATCTGCTCGGCGGCCTGCCGGGCGTTGCGGGCATGGCGGGCACACGGATCGCCGAACTGGCGCCACAGCATGTCATCGCCGGCGCCTATCACGGCTATTTCCACGCCTGGGAAGAAGCGGGGATTGTCACCGCCATCAACGCGCTAAAACCCGATATCCTGCTGGTGGCGCTCGGAAATCCCGGCCAGGAAAAATTCATCGACCGAAATTTCGCGGCCCTCGAGTGCAGCGTCGCGGTCGGCGTCGGCGCGCTGTTCGATTTCCTTTCGGGCCGGGTTTCCCGCGCGCCCGCGGCGTTTCGCGCGGTGCGCATGGAGTGGGTCTACCGGCTCGGCCGGGAGCCGGGGCGGCTGTGGCAGCGCTACCTTTTGGGAAATTCTAAATTTCTTTGGCGTTTACTATGGGCTCGGTGGCGAGGTGCAGGCGCACGCCGAAGCTCGTAAAAGAGCGGCGGGGCGCCTGACAAGGATTTGGTTAAGATGCAGTCGGCTGCGATGACCCCCTATAGCGGCGGCGCCCGTCCGCTGCGGCGCGCCGGCGATCACCGGCCGCCGCCGCCCCCGGTTGCGTTCGAGCCGGACAATCATCCCGGCGAAGACGGCATCGATATTCGCGGCCTGATCGACATCCTGCGCCGGCGCTGGCTGACCGTCGTCGTGCCCGCCGTTCTGCTGGTCGGCCTCGCGCTCGCTTATCTCGTGGTGACGCCCAAGCTCTACACGACCTCGGCGCTGCTGCTGCTCGACCCGCGCGATCAACGCGTGCTGCAGACCGAAGTTCTCTCCGCGGGTTCGGGCTCCGACGCCGCGCTTGTGGAAAGCCAGGTGCGCGTCATCACCTCGGACGCCGTGCTCGGCCGCGTCGTCGAAACGCTCGGCCTCGCTAATGTCGAGGAGTTTGGCGGCAAGTCCGAAGACCCCGTTGAGCGCGCCGCGAGCGCGCTCGACACGCTCGGCCGCCGCATTGCGGCCAGCCGCGCTGACCGCACCTATGTGCTGGAAGTGCGCTCGACCGCCAAGGATCCGGTCTGGGCGCGCAAGGTCGCGGATGCCGTGACCGCGGCCTATATCGACGACCAGAACGATGCCGCGCGCGCCGCAACCCGCCGCGCCAACGAAGCGCTGACCGCGCGCCTCTCCGAATTGCAGGAGCAGCTGCGCGCCGCCGAAGACAAGGTTCAAGCCTATCGCGCCGCCAACGGCCTTGTCGGCAAGGACGGTTCTGCGACGACCGAGCAGCAGCTCGACGAGTTGAACAAGCGCCTCGTCGAAGCGCGCGCCAAGCTGGCGACGGCGCAGGCGCGCTACGACCAGATCAGCCGCAGCGACGCCGCCTCGTCGTCGGAAGCGCTGGCGTCGCCGGTGATCGCCGCGCTGCGCGCGCAGCTCGCCGATGCGCAGCGCCGCGAGGCCGATCTCTCCGCGACGCTGGGCGACCGCCATCCCTCCGTCATCAAGGTGCGCGCGGAAGTCGCAAGCCTGCAGGCGCAGATCAATGCGGAAGTCGGGCGTATCGCCGCCTCCGCGCGCAACGACCTGGAACGCGCCAAGGGCGACGTCGCCGCGTTGCAGGCCGAACTCGACCGCGTCACCGGACAGGACGTGAAGGACGCCGGCGTTCTCATCCAGCTCCGCGAATTGCAGCGCGAGGCCGATGCCATCCGCGAAGTCTACGAATCCGTTCTGGCCCGCGCCAAGGAAACGAGCGAGCAGGAGCGGCTGGAAATCTCGTCTGCCCGCGTCATCGCGCCGGCTGCGATGCCGTCGGCGGCCTCGTTCCCGCCGCGTCTCTTCATCATCGGCATCGCGCTGGCGCTGGGCCTCGGCGGCGGCGCCGCGCTGGCGCTGCTGCGCGAGCGCTTCGACGACCGCATCCGCAACGCGGCGCAGCTGCGTCGCGCGGGGCTCGACGTTCTTGCCGTGGTGCCGCCTTTCCGTGCGCGCAAGCGCGGGCCGGACGGCAGCTTCGACTATGCGATCCGCCTGCTCCGCGCCGAGCTGCGCGATCCTGTTCAGCGTCAGGCCGAACGCTCCGCCCTGATCGTTGCCTCACGCAAGGGCGATGGCTCGGCTCTGGTGGGTCTCAATCTCGCCCTCGCGGCAGTCGCCGCCGGCGAGCGCGTCCTGATCATCGACGCCGATCCCGTCAACCGCTCGCTCTCGGCCATGGTCGCGCCGGACGCGTCGGTGGGCCTGATGGAAGTGCTGGCCGGCAAGGTGCGCTTCACCGATGCGCTGGCCGGTTCGGGCGCGAGCGGCTTCCAGGCGTTGCCGATGGCCGTGACGTCCAAGGTCTCGCGTTATCGCCCGTCGCGCGCCGCGATCGAGCGGTTGATCACCTATGCCCGCGCGCGATTCGACTATGTCCTCTTCGTCGGCGCGCCCCTGCGGGATGAGCCCGATGCCCGTGCCATCGCGGAAGCGGTCGACCAGGTGGCGCTCGTCCTTAAGGCGGAATCGACCACGCGCGGCGATGTCGCCGCCGCCCTGCGCGCGCTGCGCATCCGCGGCGAAAAGACCTGCGGCATCGTGCTGACGATGGCGGGCAAGGCGACGGCTTGAAGGCGGGCATCGCCATGCCGGCGAACGAGATGAACGCATCGGCCTGGATCAAGTCGCCGCCCCGCCGGAAAACCGGCGGCATCGGCCCGATGGCGTTCTTCGCCTTCGCGTCGGTCGCGGTGATGTATCTGGTCTCCAGCCTGATGCTCACCATGCTCGGCATGGCTTATGAGACCTCGGGCGGCGCGCAGTGGCAGAAGATTGCGCCCGCGACCTATTTCGCCTTCCTGGCGCTGCTCGCCATGTTCGCGGAGCGCCGCAATGCGATGGCGCTGCTCGACGAGATCATCCAGCGCCACAAGGGCACGCTCGTCTTCCTCATCACCTGGGCGATGCTGTTCGCCTACATCGTGGTGTTCCAGGGCTCGCCGCTGACGGCGACGTTCGACTCCTTCCTGCTGCCGATCGCCCTGTCGATCATCGTGGTGCGCCTGTCGCCCGCGCACAAACGCAGCATGGCGCTGTTCATCCACGTCTTCATGGCGGCGAACGCGCTACTCGGCATTGCGGAGTTCGGCACCGGCTGGCGCCTGACGCCGATCGTCGCGCAGGGGATGGAGCTGAACTCCGACTACCGCTCGTCGGCGCTGCTCGGCCACCCCCTCAACAATGCCCTCCATGCGGCGTCCTACGCGTTGATGCTGCTGCTCGGCGGCGGGCGCGATCTGACGTCGGGCTGGCGCGCCGCCGCGCTGCTGCTGCAGATCTTCGCGATGGCGGTGTTCGGCGGACGCTTCGCGACGCTGCTTTTCGGGCTCTTCGCGGGCGTGATCGCCTTCCGCCATGCGATCCTGCTGCTGAATGGCCGCAAGTTCTCGGTGAACGCCGCCGCAGCCGCCGCCTTCCTGGTGCCCGTGCTGGTGATCGGCATCATCCTGCTGGTCGCCGACGGCTTCCTCGACAAATTCATCATGCGCTTCATCAGCGACGAGGGCTCGGCCGCAAGCCGCGTGCGGATGTTCGACCTGATCGGCCGCATCCCGTTTCACGAGCTGCTGGTCGGCGCCGATCCCGAAGTCGTCGCGACGCTGCAGCGGACCGAAGGCATCGCCTTCGGCATCGAGAGCTTCTGGATCGCCTTCATCGCCTATTACGGCATCCTGATCAGCCTGCCGTTCTTTATCGGCCTGCTGACCTTTTTCTACGACCTCTGGCGAGCGACGCAGGTGCGTGCCTTCTGGCCCATCCTGTTCTTCCTGACGGTCTGCTCCACCTCTGCCTCGCTGTCGGGCAAGTCGACGACGCTGGCGCAGTTCGTGGTGATGCTGCTGATCCTGATGCGGCGCGCGCCGCGTCCGCGGCCGGCGGAGGCGCGCTAGCGATGCTGATGCGCCAGACCATTCTCTATCTGCCGGCCCAGGTGATCGGGCCGCTGGCGCAGATGGCGGCGGCGGTCGTCTGGACCTATTGGCTCGCGCCCGAGGCGCTCGGCGCCTATGTGCTGGTCTGGGCGATCCAGGAGGTGGCGGGGCTCGCAGCGCTCGCTTGGTGGTCGGCTTTCGTGCTGCGTTACACTTCGACCCTCACCGACCGCGCCCGGCTCGACGGCATGGAGTGGGCGGTGCAGATCGCCGCCGCGCTGTTCCAGGCGGCGTTCGCGGCGCTGGCCGTGCGCTATTTCCTCGATATCGAGCCGACGCTGCATTTCATCGCGGCGGCGGTCTGCTTCACGCTGACCCGCAATATCGGCAGCCATTTCGCCGACCGGGCCCGCGCGCATTTCGAGATCACCGCGTTCAGCGTCATCCAGATCGTCGGCTCCGGCATCGGGTTGGTCTTCGGCCTGCTCGCGGTCAACTTCATCGGGCCGACGCCCGAGGCGCTGCTCTGGGCCTATACGGTGGCGCAGGTGTTGGCGCTCGCGCTTGCATTGCCTTTGATGCGCCTCAAGGCCGTGCGGCCCCGGCCCGATGCGAAGCTGCTGGCCGCCGCCTGGCGCTACGGTGCGCCGCTGGTGGTGGCGAGCCTGCTCGTCTGGGTCGGCAGCCAGGCGATCCGCTTCATCGTTCAGCTCGAATTTGACGTCGCCGCGGTCGGCTATGTCACGGTCGGCTGGTGGCTGGGCCTCCGCCTCACCAGTTTCGCCGCGATGCTGGTGACGGGCGCTTCGTTCACCATCGCCGTGCAGAAGATCCATGAACTGGGCGCCGCCGGCGCGCTGCCGCAATTCGCGACCAACAGCGCGCTGCTGCTCGCCATTCTCGTGCCATCGGTCGCGGGAGTCATCGTCCTCAACGAGTCGCTGGTCGAGACGCTGGTCGCCGCCGCCTATGTGCCCATCACCATCGACATCCTGCCCATGGCGGTCGCGGCCGGGGCCATCCGCGCGTTCAAGAACCACGGATCCGACCAGGTCTTCCTGCTGTTCGAGCGCACGACGCTGAACATCTGGAGCACGATGCTGGAGGCCGGCGCGATCGTCGTGTGCTGCTGGATCGGCCTCCGCATCGGCGGCATCCAGGGTGCCGTCGCGGGCTGTCTCGTCGCCGCGATTATCGGCGAGCTCTTCAGCTTCATCGTCGCCAACCGCCTGTTCGGCTTCTACCTGCGCCTCGCCGATATCGCGAAGATCGCCGGCGCGACGGCGGCGATGACGGCGGTGCTCGTCTTCCTGCCGCTCGCTCATTCTCTGACGGGCATGCTGATCGAAGTCGCCGCCGGCGTGCTCGTCTACGGCATCGCCATGGGGGTGATGTTCCCCGACGGCGCGCGCGTCGCGTTCGCCAAGGTGCGCAGCCGCCTAGTGCGGGCCTGACGCTTTCAGCGCATCGCGTGCAGCGAACGCCGCCGCCTTCGGCTGCAACTGATCGTCGTAGAGATGCGATCTGACCGGACGACCCGGCGTGCCGCCGCCGGCGCGCACCTGATCGGCATACCAGTCCGCGCCGCGATACCAGGAATAGCGATCGCTGAGATGCCAGGTGATCACCGTCGTCACCCGCGGTACCTGCAGCACCGCGCCCAGGAAATCGTGCACCCGCGCCGCGACCTGCGCATCGCGCTCGGCCTCGTCGTCGGGCATGTGGCTGTCATTGACGTCGAGCTCGGTGATCATCACGTCGACGCCCAGCGCCGCGATCTCGGCGACATAGGCTACGAAGGCCTGATCGTCGTACGGGAGCTCGGGCCTCAGATGCGCTTCGAACCCGATCGCGTCCAGTTTGACGCCCGCATCCTGCAGCCGCTTCACCTCGTTCAGCAGCAGCGGCCGGATGGATTTCCCGAGCTCGTCGTCCTGTTCGCAGAAGGCTTCGTTGAGCACGAGCTGCGCCTTGGGATCGGCCGCTGCGGCGCGCTTGAATGCGTGGATTATGTAATCCGGCCCCATCGCATCCAGCCACAGGCCCTTGCGATAGCCACCGTCGATGCCGTGCGGCGGGAAGAAAGGCTCGTTCACCACGTCCCAGGATTGCACGCGTCCGGCATAGCGCCCGACCACTTCGTCGATGTGCTTTTCCATGATCGAACGACGCTCCAGCACCGTCGTCCATTTCAGCCAGTCTGGCAGCCAGTCGTTCCAGATCAGCGCGGTGCCGCGCGGTCGTATGCCGCTCTCCACGGCGAAGTCGACGAGCCGGTCGGAAGCGCTGAAATCCGCGACATTTCCGGTCGGCTTCAGCCAGTCGAATTTGAGGCTGTTCTCCAGCGATCCGATGCGGCATTGGGCGCGTAGAAGGGCGGCATAGGCTGTGTCGTCGAAGATTTCACGGTCGAAGGCGCTGCCAAATACGATCCCCCGGTCGGCGGCGTCGGCGCCGAGGTTGAGCGGCGACACAGCCTGTGCAACTCCAGGACGCAGCAGCGCCGCCGCAGCGCCGGCCGCCAGAAAGCCTCTCCGGTCGAGCTTCACGCGCACGCTCCCTTAACCGCCGATGTGTATGACTAACCTCAGCATACTTAAGGATTTGGCACGTGGCTGGTAAGGTTGGCGAGGAGCATTGGGGCGCCCAGACGGGCTATCGCGCCAAGCGCCTGAAACGCTTTGTCGAGATCGCCGACGAGATCCTCGCCAAGCAGGGCAGCTGCCGCGTCCTCGATATGGGCGGCAACCGCGACTACTGGCTGGACCTTGAACCGGTGTGGGCGGGACGCAATCTCTCCTTCACCGTGGTGAACCTGCAGCCCGAACGGCTGGACGACCCGCGCTTCGAGGCGATCCAGGGCGATTGCACTAACATGAGCGCCTTCGCCGACAACAGTTTCGACGTCGTCCATTCCAATTCCGTCATGGAACATGTCGGCCGCTGGTCGGAGATGAGCGCCATGGCGCGCGAGGTGCGCCGCCTCGCGCCGCGCTATTTCGTGCAGACCCCGAATTACTGGTTCCCGATGGAGCCTCATTTCCGCTCGCTGTTCTTCCATTGGCTGCCCGAGCCGATGCGCGTCAACAAGGCGATGCGCCGGCCGCTGGGCGCCTTCCCCAAGGCCACGAATATCGACGACGCGCAGCGCTTCATCGAGGATTCCAATCTGCTCGACGCGCGCCGCTTCATGCATCTCTTCCCCGATGGGAAGCTGGAGCGCGAGCGCGCCTATGGCTTCACCAAATCCCTCATCGCCGTTCGCTGAGCCTTGCCGGACCCTGCGCATATGACCCAACGCCTCGTCTCCATTCACTGCTTCGATCCCCGCGGCACCAAGGTCGGCGGCATGGAGACCCATGTGCGTCAGGTGCTGCGCAAGCACCCCGCCGACATGCGCGTGCTGATGATCGGGCTCGACGATTTCGGCGATCTGGAAATAGGCAAGATGGTAACGATCACCGTCGCCGGCCGCGAGATCGACTTCGTGCCGGTCCTGCACATCCCCACCAACGCGCAGACGACGGCCGCGAAGAACGTCTCGAACTCCGTCACCTTCCGCTTCGCGAAGGCACTGGGCCGCCATATCCCCAAGCTGCGCCGCATCATCGCCGGCGAGGCCGCCTCGGCCGAGGTCGAGCGTTTCGAGTTCGCGCCCTTCGCGCGCATGCTGGGCTGTCCGCTCGTCGTCATGGCGCATAATGAAGGTGACCCGAAGACCGACAAGATGGACTCGGTGCTAAGCCGTCATTGGCGCATCAACGCGATGGCCGAATGGATGGCCTTCCGTCTCGCCAAGCGCATCTTCTGCGTCACGCCCAAGATCCGCGATCGCATCGCGCAGAAATATCCAAGCCAGGCGAAGAAGGCCGAGGTGCTGACCGTCTCCGTCGACACCGACATGTATCACGCGACGCCGTTCGATCTCAGCGACGGCAAGCTGCGCCTCGTCTATGCGGGCCGGCTCGACGAGTTCAAGGACCCGTCGCTGATGTTCCGCGTCGCGCGGCGGCTGCACGAGAAGCTGGACGGCGCGTTCGAGTTCCATTTCTGCGGCTCTGCCGATCCGCATCGCTTCCCAGAATTCGCGGCCATCGAAGCATACACGGTGCGCCACGGCGCGCTGCTGCCCGAAGGCGTCGCGGCGGTGATGCAGAAGGTTCACATGGGCATTCTCGTCTCGCACTGGGAAGGCATGCCGTGCTTCCTGCTGGAGCTGCTGGCGAGCGGCCGGCCGTTCGGCGGGCTTCGTTTGCCGCAATACGACCAGGTCGTGACGCAGGGTGTGAATGGCCGCATGGCCGAACGCGGGGCGACGGTCGAAGATTCCGAAGTGCTCGCCTCCGACGCGATCCTGGCGCAGTGGGCCGAGATCAAGGCAGGCAAGGTCGATCCGCAGGTCGTACACGACAAGATCGTGCCGTGGTCGATCGACAATCAGATGAACCGCCTCTTCACGGCGCTCCGCGACATCGCCCGCAAGGGTAAGCCGCCGGCGACGCCGTCCTCCGTCGCCGTCGCGGCGGAGTAATCATGCGCAACGTTACGCTCGACGGCGTCGGACCCGTTTCGGCGCTGGGATTCGGCTGCGCGTCCCTGGGCTCGCGCGTCTCGGCGGCAACCGGACGCGCGGCGATCGAGCGCGCGCTCGCCGCCGGCGTGACGTGGTTCGACGTCGCGCCGTCCTATGGCGATGGCGGCGCCGAGAAGATCCTTGGTGAAGCGCTACGGGGCGCGAACGTCGCCGTCGTGACCAAGGTCGGCCTCGTCGCGCCGCGCCGAAACATCGCCAAGCGCGCGATCGGATCGATTGCGCGCCCGCTGGTCGCGGCGATACCGGCGCTGCGTCCGCTGGTGAAGCGCCTGCGCCCCGACGGCGCACAACGCGTGGCGCTCGACGGCGAGACGGTGCGGATCAGCCTGTTCCAGAGCCTCGAACGGCTCGGCCGCGACAGCGTCGCGGTGCTCGCGCTGCACGAGCCGTCGCTGGACGATGTGCGCAATCCCGATGTCATCGCCGCGCTGACCGATCTCCGCGATCAGGGCCTCGCCGCGCGTATCGGCGTGGCGGGCTCGCCCGACGTGATCGCGGCGGCCCGTGCGGCCGGCCTGCCGGTCGATGTCGCGCAGGTCGCGAACTCGCCGTTCGCGCGCAACTTGACAGCGCTGAAAGGCGCTCCGGCCTTCACGGTCACGCATTCGGTGTTTGGCGTCGCCGGCGCGCTCGATGCGCTGAAGCGCGTGGCGCGCCAGAAGCCCGAGGCGATCAAGGCGCTCGACACGGACGATCTGCCGGCGCTGTTGCTCGACTACGCTTTCGCGGTGAACCCTGAGGGCGTCGTCATCACCTCGAACTACGCGGCAGGGCACCTCGCGGCCAACGCCGCAGTAGCGTCGCGTGCACCGGATGTGTCGCTGGTTGCCAAGGTCGATGCGCTGATCGGCGCGCCCTAAGCTCATCCCCAGCTGTCATGCCCGCGCAGGCGGGCATCCACATTCCACGCGGCTCCTGGATGCCCGCCTGCGCGGGCATGACAATTTGTTGGGGGGAGCGAAAACGCTAACCCGGCAAATCCGGAAGCGCCGCCTTCAAATGATCCGCCAACCGTGCCGCCAGCGCGACTGCGAGCAGCGTCGGGTTCGCCTGACCCGACGACGGAAAGATCGCTGACCCCGCCAGAAACAGATTGGCCGTGCCGTGCACCCGCGCGTCGGCATCGACGACGCCGCGCTTGGGATCGACGGCCATGCGCGCCGTGCCGACCTGGTGAAACCCATCCGAGGCCTGGGCGAGGATCGCGGCGGCGCGATCGTTGACGGGCAGATGGTGTTCGATCCGCGCGATACCCGCGGCCTGGAGCCGTTCGGCCATCGCATCATGCGTCGCGAGGATGGACTCGGCATCCACCGCGCCGAAGCGCAGGTCGATCCGCGCGCGCGGCATCCCCAGCGCATCGCGCGTGTCGGCCAGCGTGACGCGGCTGTCCGCGCTGGGCGCGTGCTCGGCGTGGAAGTGGAAGGCGTAGCGATGTGCGCCATTCAGCACGAAGAAGCCGGGTAGGCGGACCTTCGCGCCGCGGGCGCGCAGGAAGTTGATCGCGAACCACGCCGCGCCGGGCGAACCCTTCAGCACGTTCCAGAGATGCGCGCCGATCCGCGCCGGGCCGTCGCCGAGCTTGCGGCGGCGGATCGCCTCGGCCATCAGCCGCGGTCCGATCACCGGCATGCGCAACGCCAGATAGGCGAGCGAGAGGATCGCACTGCGATGGGCGGGGTCGTAGAGTTCGGGCAGTTCGGGCCAGGCCGACATATTGAGCAGCTTCAGCCGCGTCTGTGTCGCCGCATCCAGCGTGAAGCGGCGGCGGACATAGCGGCCGGACGCGTCCTTGTGGAAGTTGAAGCGCGCGTCGTCCTCGCGCCGCAGGAACTGGATGTCGGCGATCGAGCCGAATGCGTGTCCCATATAGAAACGGCCGAGCGCGCCATCCGGGCCGCCGAAGAGGTGTGGGCGGTCCACGCGGCTCGCCAAGAGAAGCCGCGCGGTCTCGACGCCGCCCGCTGCGACAATCAGCGCGCGGGGATTAACCGTCGTGCGTTCACCATTATGCGCGACCTCGACGGCGGCGATGCCGTCTTCCGCGACCGTGATCTTCAGCACCGTGGCATCCAGCGCCACCGCGATGTGGGGGTGTGCCCCAACACGCGCGCCGTGCACTGCGGCCATGTTCGGCTGAGCGCACCAGCGCTCCAGTTCGTCGAGCCTCAGTCCGTCGGCGGCGGGCAGGGGCTCGGGCCAGGTCTCGGTGAAGACCGGCGGGCCGCAGTCGAGGAAGCGGCAGGCCGTGTCGTACCAGGGGCGCACATCCGTATCGGCCAGCGGCCAGTCGGCACCCGGAGCCCAGTCGCGCTGAGCAAAATCAATGGGATCGAAGGCGACGGCGCGCCCGCCCCACAACAGTGAGGTGCCGCCGAGGCCGCGCTTCACCGCGAGGTTCATGGGGGCATGGCGGGCGGGGTCGGGAATCTCGGCGTCGCTGAGCGCCTGCTGACCCGACTCGATCAGCAGGACCTGCAGTCCGGCATCGGCGAGGTCGAGCGCGAGCTTCAGCCCGACCGGCCCCGCGCCGATTAACGCTACGTCCGGGCGGCGTGATGCCGCATTGCACAATAAGTCGCTCGTGATGCTCATGCGCGGGCCATGGATCAGCTGTCGCATACCTCGCTTAAGGATCCGCCAATGCCCCTCAAACGGCCCTCCGCCGTTAAGGTAAATATCAAGTAACCCCTTAATAACCCTAATGAAAATTAGTAGTTCGGTGCTGGCACGCCCTTTGAAACCTGCCCTCCGCAAGCGTCCCGCAATTGGACGTCTCGGATCAGGAAGTCAGGTTGCCATGAACATTCAGCCGACCGGAGCCAATGCCGACACCGCGACCGAACTGGGCCGCGCGCCGTTCAATATCGGCGAGTTCGGCATGTCGACGATGCTCAATATCAGCAACGACCTGACGCCCTCCACCTTCCTGCTCCGCCGCCCGGTCGCCGTCCCCGGCAACCGCACGGTCGCCTTCGCGATCAAGCGGGCCTTCGACGTGGTGGTCGCCTCGATCCTCATCCTGCTGCTCTCGCCGGTCCTGATCGGCGTCGCGCTGGCCGTGAAGCTGACCAGCCGCGGCCCGGTGCTCTTCACGCAGCGCCGCTGGGGCCGCGGCAACACGCCGTTCCGTGTCTACAAGTTCCGCTCGATGTTCGTCGAACTGGAAGACAAGACCGGCATCTCGCACACCGTCGCCAACGACCCGCGCGTCACGCCGGTCGGCCGCTTCATCCGCCGCAGCAGCCTCGACGAGCTGCCGCAGCTCTTCAACGTGCTGAAGGGCGACATGTCGCTGGTCGGCCCCCGCGCCCACGTGCTCGGCATGCACGCCGCCGGCGTCCGTTACGAGGACCTGGTTCCGGAATACTTCGCCCGCCACAGCGTGCGCCCCGGCATCACCGGCCTTGCCCAGGTCCGCGGCCTGCGCGGCGAGATCGGCGACGCCACCCATGCCCGGGCCCGTGTCGCTTCGGATCTGGAGTACATCCGCAGCTTCTCGCTGCTGGCCGACATCCGCATCCTGCTGCAGACCGTCCCCGCCGTGCTGCTGGGCCGCGCCGCCTACTAAGGCTCAGAAGTAGCGTTCGGGGATGCGGATGACATCCCCGGGCATGATGGCGATGTCCGAATTGATGTCGAACTTGCGCTCGGTCTTCTCCGTTGCCTTGCGGATGAAGACCGAACCGCTGTCCGCCCGATAGGTATAGCCGCCCGCCGTCGCCACCGCCGCGAACAGCGACAGGCCGGGACGATAGGGATACTCGCCGGGCCGGTTCACCTCGCCCAGAATGTAGAACGGCCTGAGCGTCAGGATCTCGACGGTGATCTTGGGGTCGCGGAAGAGGCCGGCGGTGACCAGCACCGAGGCGATCGCCTTGGCCGCGTCCTCCGGTGTCCGCCCCGCGACAGAGACGGGACCGGCCAAGGGCACGGTGATCGCGCCGCTCTCGCCGACATTGTATTCGCCCGACATCTTGTCGTCGCCGAAGACCGCGATGCGTAGCCGATCGCCCACGGCGATCTCGGTCGCGGCCTCGGCGCCGCCGGACGGGCCGATCGCGCGGCTGGCGGGATTGCCCGCGGCCACATTGGTGATCGGGCTGGTGCAGGCCGCGAGCGCGGCGGCAAGCAGCAGCGGGACGACCCGCAGGAAGACGAGGGCGGACTTCATGGTTCGTCCAACCTAGGACGGGCGTGTTTAACGCGCGTTAACGCTGATCCGTGCCAGGCGGCCCGCACAGGGTAAACCGCCATTAACCATTCTTACCGCATCACGGTGGCGATCTTGATCCGAGGATTCGCCGCCCGATGCCGGCCCGAAGCTGCCTCCTGCCGTTGCTAGCGATCCTGGGCGCGTCGAGCGCCTGGGCGCAGGCGCCTGGCACGGGGCTGCTGCGCGAGTCCGCGGCGGCGCAGCCCGATGAGCAATCGGTCCGCGCGCCGGACCCCGAACAGGCCCCGATGCTGCGCCGCGACCCTGTGCCGCCGCCGCCCGAGCCCGAAAGCGTCGGCGACCGGTTCAACCGCAACAATGCGACGCCCGGCCTGATGGCGGGGCCGTGGAAGGTGACGCCATCGCTGACCCTGCGCGGCGGCTATGACGACAATGTCACGGTCTCGGCCGACAACCCCATCGCCAGTCCGACCGTCGAGCTGCGTGGCCGCGTCGATGTCGTCAACGAGGACGGGCCGAATTCCTACGGCGCCTACGCCGAGGTCTCGCAGATCTGGTACACGGACGCCGCCGATCTCGACCATCTCGACTACAACGGCGGCCTCAACTTCAACGCCCAGGTCAGCGATTACGTCCGCATCCGCGGCGCGATCGGCGTCGCGGTCACTTCGTCGGAGGACAGCGCTACCGACGGTATCGTGATCGGCGGCCTGTTCGATCCTTATGTCGATCTCGCGCGCTATCTCAGCGTGCCCGCCTCGCTCGGCGTCACCTTCGACACAGGCCGCTGGTTCGTCACCGCGAGCGGCGATGTCGTCTATTCCGACTATGACGACCGCCTGACCGAAAGCGGCGTGCTGGTTGACCAGGCCTTCCGCACCGGCACCAATGCCGATGCCAAGCTGCGCGCCGGCTGGCGCTTCACGCCGGGCACTGCGCTCTTTGTCGAGGGCGGCTACAACATCCAGCGCTACACCGACGAGACCGCCGACAGCGACGGCTGGCGCGCCGTCGCGGGCGCCGAGTTCGAGATCAGCCGCGTGCTGACCGGCGAGGCCTTTGCCGGTTATGCGGTGCAGTCCTACCCCGACGGCGGCGAGGTCACCGGCTTCACCTATGGTGCCTCGCTCGACTGGTTCGCGACCGAACTGATGTCGTTCCACCTGAACGCGCGTCGCGATTTCGGCGCGGAGCGCACGGCGCTGGAAGCGGGCGGCGCGATCACCTCGCCGGTCACACGCGATAGCGTGCGCCTCGGCGTCGAATACGAACCGCTGCGCCAGTTGCTGGTGCGCGGCGAGGTCGGCTGGCAGCGCGAAACCTATGACGGCTCCGACCGCAAGGACGACCGCTTCTTCACCGGCCTCGGCTTCGACTACGTCTTCACACCGCGCATCCGCGTGACGGCCGACTACCGATATGAGGAGCGCTCGTCGGATATCGCGGGCGATGCCACGCGCAACGTGTTCCGCCTGGGCCTGACGACGGGTTACTAATCCTCGCTCAGCACACGGACGATTGCGCTGGTCAGCTTGGCGAGTTCCGCGTCGCTCACCACAAAGGCCGGTGTCAGATAGGCGATCCGTCCGAACGGCCTGATCCATACACCCTCGGCAGCGAAGCGTTCCGATAGGCGCGTGGAGTCAACGACATGGTCCAGCTCCACCGCGCCAATCGCACCCAGCACGCGCACATCGCGCACGCGGGCCAGGGTGCGGCAGGGTTCCAGTCCCGCGCGGAGTCCGTCTGAAATGCGCGCGACATTGGCGTGCCAGGTGCCGTCCGCGAACAGATCGAGGCTCGCATTGGCCGCGGCGCAGGCGAGGGGGTTCGCCATATAGGTGGGGCCGTGCATCAACGCGGCGTTGGGATCATCCGACCAGAACGCGTCGAACACCGGTGTACGCGCGACGGCGCATGAGAGCGGCAGCGTGCCACCGGTCAGCGCCTTGGACAGCGTGACGATGTCGGGGATGACGTCCGCCTGTTCCATCGCGAACAGCGTGCCGGTGCGGCCGAAGCCGGTGAAGATCTCGTCGAAAATCAGCAGCACGCCGTGCCGGTCGGCGAGGGCGCGCAGCCGCCGCAGGACTTCGGGCGGATGCAGCACCATACCGCCCGCGCCCTGCACCAGGGGTTCGACAAGGATCGCGGCGATCTCGCCATGATGCGCGGCGAGCAGCGCATCCAGCGTCGCCTCCGACGCGGCATTGCGCGGCAGCGCCACGACATGCTGGGGCGGCATGACGCCGTTGAAGATCGTGTGCATGCCCTCTTCGGGATCGCACACGCTCATCGTCGCCAGCGTATCGCCGTGATAGCCGCCGAGGAACGAGACGAAGCGCGTCTTCCCGGTGAGGCCGCGATTAAGCCAGTACTGGATCGCCATCTTCATCGCGATCTCGACCGCGACAGAACCGGACTCCGCGAAGAAGACGTGATCGAGATCGCCGGGCAGCAGCTCTGCTAAGCGCCGCGCCAGGCGATAGGCCGGCTCATGCGCGAGGCCGCCGAACATCACATGCGGCGCGCGGGCGAGTTGCTGGGTGATCGCCATGGCGATGTGCGGATGGTTATAGCCGTGACAGGCCGTCCACCATGACGCGACGCCGTCGATCAGCACGCGCCCGTCACTGAGCACGATGGTCGCGCCTTCCGTGCGCGTCACATTCAGCGGCGGCCGCGCGGTCTTCATCTGGGTATAGGGCCGCCAGACGTGACGTGCGCCGGTCTCGTACCACTCTGGCGTGTCGGTCATCGTTTTCCCGTTGCATGCGAGCCGCGCGTTGCTATGCGTTGCGCGCCCGTCACGCAATCGAAGAGCTGCATGGACTCCCTGACACGTTACGCAGAGGTCAAGCTGACCGCGCTCGACGCGCGCACGCTGCGCCGGACGCTGGTCGAGACCATCAGGACCGACGGGTTGTGGCTGGAGCGCGGCGGCAAGCGGCTGCTTTCCTTTTCGTGCAACGACTATCTGAATCTCTCGCACCATCCCGCCGTAAAGCAGGCCGCCGCCGATGCGGCGCTGGCCTATGGCGCGGGTGCCGGCGCGTCGCGCCTCATCACCGGCGATCATCCGCTGCTGGAGACGCTGGAGCGACGTCTGGCGGCGTTGAAGGGCACGGAAGCCGCGTGCGTCTTCGGCTCGGGCTATCTCGCCAATACCGGAATCATCCCGACCTTCGCCGGACCTGACGATCTCGTGATCGTCGATGAGCTCGCCCATGCCTGTATCTGGGCAGGGGCGAAACTATCGGGCGCGCGCGTGCTGCCGTTCCGGCACAACGACGTGGATCATCTCGCCGCGCTGCTGGGCGAGCATCGCGCCGCCGCGGGCCATGCGATCGTCGCGACCGATGGCGTGTTCTCCATGGATGGCGACATCGCGCCGCTCGATCGCCTGTCGGACATCTGCGCCGCGAACGATGCCTGGCTGCTCAGCGACGACGCGCATGGCGTCGGTGTGCTGGGCGAGGGCAAGGGTTCGGCGGCGCTGTTCCCCGGTGCGCACATTCATCTGCAGATGGGGACGCTTTCCAAGGCGATCGGTGGTTATGGCGGCTATCTCTGCGCGACCCAGCCGGTGATCGACTTCGTGAAGACGCGGGCGCGGACCGTCGTCTATTCGACCGGCCTGCCGCCTGCCTCCGCAGCTTCCGCCATCGCGGCGCTGGATGTCATCGCGGCCGACCCGGCCCTCTGCGCCGCGCCGGTCGCCAAGGCGCGGCTGTTCACGCGTTTGACCGATCTGCCACCCGCGCAGTCGCCCATCGTGCCTGTCCTGCTCGGCAGCGCCGAGACCGCGCTCGCGGCCTCGGCAGCGTTGGAGGACCAGGGTTTCGCCGTCGTCGCCATCCGCCCGCCCACCGTGCCCGTCGGCACCGCGCGCCTGCGCATCGCCTTCAGCGCTGGGCATGACGACCGCGACATCGAACGCCTCGCCGCCGCCGTCAATCGCCTGAAGCCCGCCTGATGCCGGTGCTCTCCATCGCCGGCGCGGGCACCGATATCGGCAAGACTTATGTCGCCGCCGCGCTGCTGCGTGCGCTCGCCCGGCGCGGCCTTGCGATCGATGCGCTGAAGCCGGTCGCGAGCGGCGTGGACGAGGCGGACTACACCGGCAGCGACCCCGCCATGCTGCTGGAAGCCTTGGGCCAACCCGTCACTGCCGAGACCGTCGCCCACATCGCGCCCCTTCGCTTCGCCGCGCCGCTCTCGCCGCCGCTGGCCGCGAAGCGGGAGGGGCGGGTGCTGGCGTTCTCGGATGTGCGGGACCTCTGCCAGACGCGGACTACGGAGGTGGGCGACGCGATCCTGCTGGTCGAAACCGCCGGCGGGGTCATGTCGCCGTTGGACGACGATCACACTATGCTCGACCTCATGGCGGCGCTCTCCGGCCCGGTCGTGCTGGTCAGCGGCTCCTATCTCGGCGCGATCAGCCACACCCTGACGGCCCTGGCGTGCCTCAGGGCGCGCGGTCTCCAGGTCGCGGCCGTCGCTGTCAGCGAAAGCTCCGGCGAGGCGCCGTTCGACGAAACGGTCGCGGCCCTCGCGCGTTTGGCGGGGGACGTCCCGTTGGTCGCCTTCCGCCGCGACGCGTCGCCGGAGTCCTCCGCCGACGATCTTGCCGCCCGGCTGGCCGCATTGTTTTGACATGATTGCCGTCTAGCGGTTCAAGGGAACCGCATCGTTGGGAGTCGCGTGCGATGGAGTCCGAAGGCAGCCAGACCGAAATCGTCACGGACCGCACCGGCTATGAGCTGCTGACCGATCCGCTGCTGAACAAGGGGACTGCGTTCACCCAGGAAGAACGGGATGAATTCGACCTCAACGGTCTGCTGCCGCCCAATGTCGGCACGCTGAACGGCCAGGTCCGCCGCCGCATGCGGGCGCTGCAGGAATTCGCGACGGATCTCGAACGCTACGCCTTCCTGCGCGAGCTGCAGGACACCAACGAGACGCTGTTCTACGCCCTGCTGGAAAGCGACCTCGAAGGCATGATGCCGCTGGTCTACACGCCGACCGTGGGCCTCGGCTGCGAGCATTTCAGCCGCGTCTTCCGCAAGCCGCGCGGTCTCTTCCTCAGCCCGCCCCATGTCGGGCGGCTGGAGCAGATCCTCGCCAATCCGCGCTTCGACAAGGTGGAGGCGATCTGCGTCACCGATGGCGAGCGCATTCTCGGCCTCGGCGACCAGGGCGCGGGCGGCATGGGCATCCCGATCGGCAAGCTGGCGCTCTACACGGCCTGCGGCGGCATCAACCCGCAGACCACGCTGCCGATCATGCTGGATGTCGGCACCGACAATCACGAGCGGCTCACCGACCCGCTCTATGTCGGCTGGCGCAGCGAGCGCATCCGCGGCCAGGCCTATGATGATTTCATCGAGGCCTTCGTTTTGGCCGTCGACAAGCGCTGGCCGCATGTCCTGCTGCAGTGGGAGGATTTCGCCCGCGCCAATGCGACCCGCCTGCTGACCCGCTATCGCGACCGGCTCTGCACCTTCAACGACGATATTCAGGGCACGGCGGCGGTCGCGACCGGCGCGCTGCTGGCGGCGATCAACGTGACCGGCCTGCCGTTCAGTGAGCAGCGCATCGCCGTGCTGGGCGCCGGCTCGGCGGGCACCGGCATCGCCGGCTTCCTGATGCGCGCGATGATCCATGCGGGGCTGAGCCCCGAGGACGCCTCGCGCCGCTTCTACATGGTCGACAAGGACGGCCTGCTCGTCGAGGGCATGAACAATATCGAGGCGTTCCAGCGCCCGTTCCTCCAGCCCGCCAATGTCGCCGAACACTGGAAACTGGAGCAGCCCGGCCGCACCTCGCTGCTCGATGTCGCGCTGAACGCCGGGATCACCGCGCTGATCGGCGTGTCGGGCCAGCCGGGCGCTTTCGACAAGCACATTGTCACGGCGATGGCGGCGCGGACGCCGCGGCCGGTGATCTTCCCGCTCTCGAACCCCACCTCGCGCGCCGAGGCGAAGCCGCAGGATGTGATCGACTGGACCAGCGGCCGCGCGATCGTCGGCACCGGCAGTCCGTTCCCGACCGTGAAGCATGGCGGGATCGAGAAGCATGTCGACCAGACCAACAACTCCTACATCTTCCCCGGCGTGGCGCTGGGCAGCATCGCCGTGCAGGCGCGCCGCATCAGCGATGAGATGCTGATGGTCGCGGCGCGCACGCTGGCGGGCCTCTCGCCCTCGCGCACCGATCCGACCGCGAACCTGCTGCCGCCGGTGTCGGACCTCCGCGATATCTCGTTCAAGGTCGCGCTCGCCGTCGCCGCGCAGGCCCGCGACGAGGGGCTTTGCGAAAAGCTCAGCGCCGCCGAGATCGAGGCGCTGGTGAAGCGCAAGATGTGGCGCCCGGCCTATCTGCCCTATCGCCGCGCGGGCACCCGCTGATGACCGCGCGCGAGATCGTCCGCAACGGCGATGTCGCAATCGAGGTATTGGTTGAAGGCGCAGGACCGACCGTCGTCATGGTCGCCTCGCTCGGCCGGGGCGCCGAGGATTTCGATGATCTCGCCACGCGCGTGGCCGCCGCCGGCTATCGCGCGCTGCGACCGCAGCCGCGCGGCATCGGCGCGACGACCGGACCGATGGAGGGCGTATCGCTCGACGATCTCGCTACCGACGTTGTTGCGGTGATCGATGCGCTCGGCGATGCACCCGCCGTGCTGATCGGCCATGCCTTCGGCAATCGCCTGTCGCGCAACACGGCGCGGCTTTATCCGGAGAAGGTCAGGAAGCTCGCGCTGCTCGCCTGCGGCGGGCAGATCCCGATCACGCCCGAGATGACCGCCGACCTGCTGTCCTGCTTCGACACGTCGAAAGACGACGCCACCCATATGGGCCATGTCAGCCGCGCCTTCTTCGCCGAGGGCAACGACGCGGCGGTATGGCGCGACGGCTGGTTCGCCGCGACCGCGGTCATGCAATCGACCGCCGTGCGCAATTCCGATCATGCGGCATGGAAGCTGGCGGGCGGCCAGCCCATGCTGGTCGTGCAGGCCCTGCAGGACGCGATCGCTCCACCGGCCAATGCCGAAGCGCTGGCCAAGGCCGCGCCGCAGCAGGTGCGCGTGGTCGAGATCGACCATGCCGGCCACGCCATGCTGCCTGAACAGCCGGACGCCATCGCGGAAGCGGTGCTGGGATTTCTGCGAGAGGACTAGAAAGCTGTCATGCCCGCTCAGGCGGGCATCCAGCAGCACGGTGAACCCGTGGATGCCCGCCTACGCGGGCATGACCAGGGAGAATGGAAAGGCCTTAGCGGCCCTTCACCTTCACCTGGAAGCCGTTCGACGACAGCTTCGCCTTGGCTTCGGCAATCTGCGCCGACACTTCGAGACGGAGCTTCTCGGCGGCGGCCTTTTCGGCAGCTTCCTTGGCTTCGGCGGCGAGGCGGATTTCCTCGGCGGCGCGCTCGGCCTTCGCCTTGGTCGACTGCGCCAGCTTCTCGGCCTTCTTCTCCGCTTCGCGAATCGAGCGCTCGCGCGCGGCAGCCTGGCGTTCCGCCTGGCGCTGCGCGAATTCGGGGTCGTTGGCGGGAGAATTCGCCTTGGCCCGCGCCAGCAATTCCATCTTCGCCTTCAGCGACGCCTCTTTGCGATCGTTGAAGCTGGTACCCTTAACCTGCATTCGGTTGTCCTAGATCCTTCATAGCGTATTGAACGCGGGGGACGGCTCGCCCCGTCGCGCGAGGGGGTTGAAGCGGAGGCGGGCGGGTTTGTCCAGTTGGTTAGTCTTCAATTGCGACAGATTTCCCGCGTTTTGCCGCACTTTCCGATGAAATCGGCGCGTCGAACCGGCCGATAAGCAGGCGGGGCGCAGCAAGGCCGCAAAGGGCAATTGGGGCGCAGACGGGCAGGGCGCAAGGCCCGATCGTCGATTTTGCCGCCAAATCAGCCGGATCCGATGGTCATCGCCACGGTCACCTCGTCGCTCGCCGTGAGGTTCAGCGCCCGCCGCACGGCCAGCTTCAGCGGCAGCAGATAGCCGCCGTCCTTGGGGAAGAGCGAGGTCGTGAACGCCACGCCGGCGATCTCCACCGCCACCGGCACCACGCCCCAGCCATAGGACACCGCCTTCGCGATCAGCCGCAATTCCTCGCTGCGATCGGCGGGAATCGGCACGAAGAAGAACGGCGATGGGCCGCGCCAATGGATGATCGCCGCGCTGAAGCGGAAGAGGACGGGGGCGGTCTTGCCGGCATTCATGACGCGAGCTTCGCGCGCCGGCCAGGCATCCCGCAACATGAACGTCGAAAGCCGGGACGCGTCATGGCATAATCGCCGCGACCGCATCTTGTTGAAGACATGGAAAAATCCGAGGATCTCAAGCCCTACAGGTTCAGCGTTGCGCCGATGATGGACTGGACCGACCGGCATTGCCGGATGTTCCATCGCATCCTGACGCGCCGCGCGCTGCTCTATACCGAGATGGTGACGACGGGCGCGCTCATTCACGGGCCGCGCGACCGGCTGCTGGCCTTTTCGCCGCCGGAACACCCCGTGGCGCTGCAGCTCGGCGGCAGCGATCCCGCCGATCTCGCGACCTGCGCCCGCATGGCGGAGGAGCGGGGCTATGACGAGGTCAACCTCAATTGCGGCTGCCCCTCCGACCGTGTCCAGAACGGCCGCTTCGGCGCCTGTCTGATGGCGGAGCCGGCGCTTGTCGCGGATTGCATCGCCGCGATGAAGGCGGCGGTGAAGATTCCCGTCACGGTGAAATGCCGCATCGGCATCGACGAGCAGGACCCCGAACAGAGTCTGCGCACCTTCATCGACACCGTCGCGAAGGCGGGGCCGGAGGTCTTCATCGTCCATGCCCGCAAGGCCTGGCTGAAGGGCCTCAGTCCGAAAGAGAACCGCGACATCCCGCCGCTCGACTACGATCTCGTGCGCCGCGTGAAGGCCGAACGGCCGGGGCTGACGATCGTGCTGAACGGCGGCGTCCGGTCGCTGGAGGAAGCGTCGGACCATCTCGCCTGGGCGGACGGCGTCATGATGGGCCGCGCGGCCTATGAACATCCCTGGATGATGGCGCGCACGGATTCAGTGCTGTTCGGCGCGGAAGATCCCGTCACCGTACCGGAAGAGGCGATCCGTCTCTTCCTGCCTTATGTCGAAACCGAACTCGCCGCCGGCACGCCGCTCGCCGCGATGACGCGCCACATCCTCGGCCTCTTCGCCGGCCGCCCCGGCGCGCGCCTGTTCCGCCGCCATCTGTCCGAGAACGCGCACAAGCGTGGCTTGGGGATCGATGTTCTCACCGACGCACTCGGCAAGATCGGCGCGCCGCTGACCGAGGCGGCGTAGACAAACGAAAGGCGGCGCATCGCTGCGCCGCCTCAGTCCTGCGCTGTAAAGCGCTAAAGCTTAGAGTGCCTTCAGGTTGCCGGCGGCCGGCTTGCCCTTTTCCATCTGCACTTCGTAGGCAACGGCCTGGCCTTCGTCGAGGCCGCGCAGCCCGGCGCCCTGCACCGCGGTGATGTGGACGAACACGTCCTTGCCGCCATCATCGGGTTTGATGAAGCCATAGCCCTTCTGCGTATTGAAGAACTTCACGGTACCAGTCGCCATCGAGCCAACTCCAGTCTGGATCTTGAAATTGCGAGACGCCGGGGGGTGCGTCGCGCAGGCTACCGTGCAGCGTCCCGATGAATTGCTTCACCAAGCCCCGAGCGGCCCCTTGCCTGCGTGATTACCAGCGCATCCGCAGCGCGGCAATCAGGCGCTCAATGACAATTCTGACAGGTTTCGTCCATGGTTTGGTCCCACTCGCCCATGCGCGCATCGGCATCGAGCAGGTCCTTCAGATAGCGATACATCGCGCACATCCGCGCCTTCGACACCGGGCTCTCGGCGACGACGACAAGCTGCGGCTTGTTCGACGAGGCGCGGATCAAACCCCACGTGCCGTCTTCGGTCGTGAAGCGCACGCCGTTGACGGTGAGCACGTCGGTGATCTTCTGGCCCGTCACCAACTCGCCGTCCGCCTTCATCTTCACGAACTTCGCGACGAGCTCGTCGACGACGCCGTACTTCACGGTGTCGCCGCAATACGGGCCCATGGTCAGTGTCGCGTGGGTGAGCGGCAGTTCGTTGTAGAGCTGCGACATCGACTTGCCGGGATTGCGCTCCAGCATGCGCAGTACCGCGATCGCCGAGACGAGGCCGTCGTCATAGCCGCGCCCGATCGGCGCGTTGAAGAAGAAGTGGCCGGACTTCTCGAACGCCGCGAGCGCGTTCAGCTGGTAGTTGCGGCGCTTGATGTGGCTGTGGCCGGTCATCCAGTAATCGGTCGTCGCGCCGTTCTTCTTCAGCACCTCGTCGACCGCATAGAGGCCGGTCGACTTCACGTCGGCGACGAAGGTGCGGTTGGGATAGAGCGCGGAAAGATCGCGCGCGAGCATCACGCCGATCTTGTCGGCGAAGATTTCGCCGCCTTTCTCATCGCAGACGCCGGCGCGGTCGCCGTCGCCATCGAAGCCGAGCGCGAGTTCCGCGCCGCTCTCATGCACCGCCTCGCTCATCGCGTGCAGCATCTCGTGGTCTTCGGGGTTCGGATTGTAGCGCGGGAAGGTATAGTCCAGCGTCGCATCCAGCGGTACGACATCGACGCCGAGCTTCGCGAGGACTTCGGGCGCGTAGTGCGCGGCGGTGCCGTTCCCGCAGGCGACGACCGCGCGGATCTTGCGCTTCAGCGGGCCGTCCTTCAGCAGATCGGCGATGTAGCGCTCGCGCGCATCGGCGTGGAAGACATAGGCGCCGCCGGGCCGCGCCTGCCACTTGCCGCCCAGCGTGATGTCCTTCAGCGCGTTCATCTCGGTGGGGCCGAAGGTCAGCGGCTTCTCGACGCCCATCTTCACGCCCGTCCAGGGCTTCTCGTTGTGGCTGGCCGTCACCATCGCGACGGCGGCGCAGTCGTACTCGAACTGCGCGAAATAGGCGACCGGCGAGAGAGCCAGGCCGATATCGTTGACCTCGCAGCCCGCGCTCATCAGGCCGACGATCAGCGAGTGCTTCAGCATCAGCGAATAGTCGCGATAGTCGTGGCCGACGACGATGCGCGGCGGAACGCCCTTCTTCGCGCAGTCGTCCACCACCATGGTGCCGAGCGCCATGCCCAGCGCCTGGAACCCCATCAGGTTGATGTCGATGCCGTACTTCCAGCGCGCGTCATATTCGCGGAAGCCGGTCGCGGCGATGTGCGGGATCGTCTCCCATTCCGGCGTGTTTGCTTTCAGATCGTCGCGCGGTGTGGCGAGCATGGGGTCCTCGTTGAAGCGTGCGGCGCTTTTAGGGGGTGCATCCCCGCGGCGCAATCGGCCTCAGTACCGCAGCGTCAGCCGGTCGCCCGCGATTTCGTAGGACCTGAGGGAATTGAGGAAATCGAGACCGAGCAGCGACTGGTCCGATCCCTCCGGCAGGACCAAAGCCGGCATGTTTTCCCGGACGATCGGGCCGACCTCGATGCGGGAAAGCCGCGCCTGGGCGGCATTGGCCCGTCCCGATGCGGTCGCGACCGGCCAGACGAAATTCAGCGTTTCCGGCGCCAGACCCGCCGCCCGCGCGTCGGCCCAGCTCAGCGCAATGCCGCTCGCGCCCGTGTCGATCATCATGGTCACGTCGGCCCCGTTCAGGCGGACCTCGGCATGGAAATGGCCGTCCTCGCCGCGCCGCAACTGGACCTCGCCGGGGGCGATGGTTACGACCTCGCCGGTCAGGACTTCGCCCCTGATCCGGGCCCACATCTCCTTGAACTCCGCGCGATAACTGTAGGCGAGGATCAGGAGCAGGAACGCGCCGCCCCAGGCGATCAGCGAAAACAGCGTCTCCGAGAAGCGCTGGCGCAGGGCGACGACGATGCCGGACGAGAACAGCGCGGTCAGCAGCGCGAGCTGCACCAGCCGGGGTCCGCGCGTATCGCCCCATTCGCCGCTGACCTCCCAGCCCATCAGCCATGCGGCCAGCATGGCGGTGGCGACGAGGGCGAGCAGGACCGCGACAGCGACGCCGAAAGCCCGCATCAGCGCTTCGCCTTGGCGGCGGCAGCGCGTTCGGGCAGCGCGGCCATAATGCCGTCGCGCATCTCATCGGGCATCGAGCCCCAGGCCGCGATCTCGCGCAGCGTGCGGTGACAGCCCTGACACAGGCTCGACTGCGGATCGATCACGCAGACCTTGATGCAGGGCGAAGGAATGGGGCGCCAGGCGGCAGACATGGCCTAGAGGTAAGATGCGGGCGGGGCAGGGGCAAGCGCCTCAGCCGCGCACCAGCTCCGCCAGCAGTTTCAGGTCGTGCTCGAGATTGCGGAAATGCGTGTCGTCAGCGCGTTTCAGCGCCTCGCCGTAGAGCGCGGCAACCAGGGCCTGGGGCAGGCCGGTATTGTGGATCGCCGGCCAGGCGAGCCGCAGGGCGGCCTTGGTTTCGCGGACCAGCACTTCCGGCGGCGCGGCGTCGCTCTGCAGGCGGCGCACGACCTCCTCGATGATGGGGCGGACCTTCTCGAAATAATCGGCCGGTTGCGGCTGGAGGAACTCCGCATGGAGGCCGGCGGCGACGCGATTCTCCCAGACCGGATCGGTCAGCAACGCCACCATCTGCGTCTGCGGGTCGGGCAGGGCGGTGGCGCGATCCATGATGAAGCCGCGCGTCCGCCACTCGGTCTCGGCCATCCCGTCGAAGGCGCGGAAGATGTCGGCGAGCGTCGCGCCCGCGGGGACCGCCGCCGCGGCGCGTGCCTCGGCGGCGGCGATGGCTGCCGCCTCTGCGGCGTCGGCGACGCGCCGGTCCGCCGCCTCGCGCCGTTCCAGCCGCACCAGCATGGGGATCGGCACTAAGGCCAGCATGAGCACAAGGCCGCGCACCGGCCATGCCTGGGCGGGATCGGTCGCGCCGTAGCGCTCGGCGAAGATCCAGATCACCAGCGCCAGCGGCGCGGCGATGGTCGTCATGAAGGCGAGCTGCGCGCGCCCGGACCTCGAGGGCGAGCTGCCGAACATGTTGATCGCCCAGAACGACATCAGCGACATGCCGCCGACCAGCACGATCGCCAGAAGCCCTGAAGCGATCTTGGGCAGGCCGGTCCAGTCCAGCCCGCCACCCCAGACGAGGACGATGAGGGCGATGAAGACACAGACGACGCGGACCAGCATGAACAGGAAGGGGAAGAACATCGCCATGCCGCGCCCGGCTGCATCCATGCCCGAGCCCCAGCCGGTCCATGGCAGCGAGAGGCCGAGCAGCAGCGTCATCAGCAGCGTGACGATCAGCAGCGCTGTGATCATGCCTCGGACGCCGGCCGCTTCTTGGGCTTGTCGGCCTTGGCCTTCAGCCAGGCCGCGGCGGCGGTGCGCTCTTTCTCGGTGTCGCCCTTGAGGTCGAGCAGATGCGGCCGGTGGGCGTTGCTGAGCCCGTAGGAATCGCCCGCATGGCCCGTGATGTAGAGGAGGGCGGCGCCATAGGAGTAGCGCATGGTCTCATCGCCGGAGATCGCAAGCTCATAGAGCGCGGCGCGCACGGCCGGGGTCGGGTGAGCCAAGGCGATCTCGTACATCCGGTCGGTGGAGGATTCCATCAGCCGCATCGCGCCCAGCTTCTCGATGAAGCGCTGTTCGATCGCGTCGTTCCAGTTCGCCTCAGCCTCGTCGGCGAAGGCCTCGGCGCCGCCGCCATCTGTCTGGACGAGGCCCGCATGCTGGACGCGCGACTTGGCATAGGGCGTCGCAATGCGTTTCAGCGCCTCGACGTCGCGCCAGTCGAGATTGCTCTTTTCGGCTATCTCGCGCGCGATGACGTCGCGCTCTTCAGCGCTCATCTCGTCCAGCGCTGCGATGTCGTAGGGCGTTCCCTCCTTCCACATGTCGTAGTCGAGATTGGTGCTCGCCTGGAAACGGCGAAAGGCGGCGCTGCGGTCCGGCGTCTGCGGCATGGGTCCCCCGACCGGCGGCCGCGTTGCCGGTCCGCCCACCATCATGCTAGCGCAGGTCCATGAGTGACGATACCGCCCGCCTGTTCGCCGAGCTGCTCCATCACCGCATGGCGGGCCTCGCCGCGGGCGACGCCATCTCGCCGGCGATCCAGCCCGCGAGCACCTTCCTGACGCCGAGCGGCGGCAGCAACGCGCCGTTTCAGTACGGCCGCTTCCACAACCCCACCTGGGACCAGGCGGAGGCGGCGCTCGGCCTGCTGGAGGGCGCCGAAGTCATCACCTTCCCCTCGGGGATGGCCGCGGTCGCCGCCGTGCTGATGACCCAGGCGCGGGCCGGCGCGCGGATTCTGCTGCCCTCGGACGGCTACTATGCCTCGCGCCTCATCGCCGAGAAGTTCTTCGGACCGTTCGGCGTGACGACCGACCTCCGCCCCACCGCGAGCTTCGCCGAGGGTGGCTTCGACGGCTACGCGCTGGTCATCATGGAGACGCCCTCCAATCCCGGCCTCGACGTCTGCGACATCGCCTTGATCGCCGCCGCCGCCAAGAAGGCCGGCGCGATCGTCGTTGTGGACAACACCACCATGACCCCGCTCGGCCAGCGCCCACTGGACCTCGGCGCCGACATCTCGATCTCGTCCGACACCAAGGCCATCAACGGCCATTCCGACGTGTTGTTCGGCCATCTCGCGACCCGCGACCCCGCCATCGCCGCCGCGCTACACGACTACCGCAAATATACCGGCCCGATCCCGAGCCCGTTCGACGCCTGGCTGGTTCATCGCGGCCTTGAGACGCTGGAACTGCGCTACGCCCGCATGACCGAAAACGCCGCGGCGCTGGCGGCGCGGTTCATCGACCACCCGAAGGTCACCGGCGTCCGGTATCCCGGTCTGCCAAGCGACCCCGCCCACGCCATCGCGCGGAAGCAGACGACCTCTTTCGGCTTCATGCTGGGCGTTACACTGGCGGACGCGACCGCCGCCGACCGCTTCATCGATGAATGCACCTACGTCCAGTCGAGCACCTCGTTCGGTGGCCTGCGCACGTCAGGCGAGCGGCGGGCGAAGTGGGGCGATCCCGTTCCGCCCGGTTACGTGCGTCTCTCTGCCGGCTGCGAGCCCCTGGAACCGCTCTGGACGGCGATGGCTGAGACGCTGAAAATCCTTTGACCAACTTGACGTTGCGTCGGCTTGCGCACGCGTCAACCGTGGCTATCATCGCTGCACGTTGACAAATTGTCGGTCGGGATCGGGCGGAACGCCCGGGCCGAGGGATGGAGAGCGCCATGGACCTGAACTACACGCCGGAAGACGAGGCGTTCCGCGCCGAAGTGCGGACATTCATCGAAGAAAACCAGCCGCAGCACCTCAAGGGCCGCAAGCGCGGCGAGTATCGGGAGAAGGAGGATTTCCTCGCCTGGCACCGCACGCTCTACAAGAAGGGCTGGCTCGTCCCGTCCTGGCCCGCGCCGTACAACACGGTGACGTGGTCGCCGACCCAGAAATATATCTGGAACGAGGAAAATGCCCGCGCCGAGACGCCCGCGATCCTGCCCTTCGGCGTCGCGATGGTCGGTCCCGTGATCTACACCTTCGGCACGCCCGAGCAGAAGGAACGCTTCATCCCCGGCATTCTCTCGGGCGATGTGTGGTGGTGCCAGGGCTATAGCGAGCCGGGTGCCGGTTCGGATCTCGCGAGCCTCAAGACCTCCGCTGTGCGCGAGGGCGACCACTACATCATCAACGGCCAGAAGACCTGGACCACGCTGGCGCAGTTCGCCGACTGGATCTTCGTCCTCGCCCGCACCGACAAGAACGCCAAGGCGCAGGAGGGCATCTCGTTCTTCCTCGTCGACATGAAGACGCCGGGCATCACCGTGAAGCCGATCATCATGATGGACGGCGGCCACGAGGTGAACGAGGTCTGGTTCGACAACGTGAAGGTGCCGGTCGAGAACCGCATCCACGAGGAGAACAAGGGTTGGACCTGCGCCAAGTTCCTGCTCAGCCACGAACGTGCCGGCATCGCCGGGGTCGCCCGCTCCAAGAACGCCATCGGGCGTTTGAAGGACATGCTGGCGATGGAGAAGATCGACGGCGAGAAGCTGATCGACGACGCCGATTTCGAGCGCAAGATCGCCGAGTTGGAGATCGACCTGACGGCGCTGGAATATACCGAGCTGCGCACCCTGGCCTCCGAGCAGGCGGGCAAGGGCCCCGGCCTCGAAAGCTCGATCCTCAAGATCAAGGGCACCGAGATCCAGCAGCGCATCACCGAACTGGTGATGGAAGGCGTCGGCTATTACGCGCTGCCCTTCTCCGATCCGCTGGCCCATAACGAGTTCGCGCCCGGGCCGGAATACGCCGAAGGGGTCACGCAGCATTACGCCAATATGCGCAAGACCTCGATCTATGGCGGCTCGAACGAGATCCAGCGCAACATCATTGCGAAGATGGTGCTGGGCCTTTAACGCTCCCTGCCGAGCGCTGTCCCCTCTGTGTCATGGTCCGCGAAGGCGGACCATCCACGACTGGGCGGCAAGCAATCCGTGGGTGGTCCGCCTCCGCGGACCATGACAGAGTTGTAGACATCAGTTCCGACCGCGACCGACAAGAAACGATCTGCCAGGAAGACGCACCATGGATTTCTCCTTCACCGAAGAACAAACCCTTCTGCGCAACTCCGTGCAGAAATACCTCCAGAACACCTACGACTTCGACACGCGCCGCAAGGTCGCGAAGAGCGAAGCCGGCTGGCGCAAGGAGGCCTACGCCTATTTCGCCGAGAACGGCCTGCTCGGCGCCGCAATCCCGGAAGACTTCGGCGGACTCGGCGGCTCGGCCGTCGACACGATGATCATCGCCGAGGAATTCGGCCGCGCACTGGTGATCGAGCCCTTCCTGCAGAACGCCGTCATCGCCGCGGGCTTCCTGAAGGCTGGCGGCACCAACGCCCAGAAGGAAGAGCTGCTGCCCGCCATCGCCGGCGGTGAAGCGATCTACGCCTTCGCCTATGCCGAACCGCAGGGCCGCTACAATCTCGCCGACCTCACCACGACCGCGACCAAGTCGGGCAACGGCTATACGCTGAACGGCCAGAAGGCGGTCGTCGTCGGCGCGCCCTTCGCGGGCAAGCTGATCGTCACGGCCCGCACGTCGGGCGGCCAGCGCGATGCGGACGGCGTCACGGTCTTCATCGTGGACAAGTCCGCCAAGGGCGTCTCGACCCGCGACTATCCGACGGTCGATGGCCAGCGCGCCTCGGAAGTGACGCTGGAAAACGTCACCGTCGGCGCCGATGCCGTGATCGGCGAAGTCGGCGGCGGACTGAAGCTGGTGGAGAAGGTCACCGACGAAGCCATCGCCGCGCTCGCCGCGGAATCGACCGGCGCCATGAAGGTGCTGAACGACACCACCATCGAATACTCCAAGACCCGCAAGCAGTTCGGCACGCCGATCGGCAAGTTCCAGGTGCTCCAGCACCGCATGGTCGACATGTTCATGAACTACGAGCAGTCGGTCTCGATCACCTACATGGTGACGCTGAAGCTGGAAGAGGAAGAGGCCGAGCGCAAGAAGGCCGCCTCCGCCGCCAAAGTGCAGATCGGCAAGGCCGGCCGCTTCATCGGCCAGCAGGCGGTGCAGATCCATGGCGGCATGGGCATGACCGACGAGCTGAATGTCGGCCACTACTTCAAGCGCCTGACCGTGATCGACACGATGTTCGGCAATGTCGACCATCACCTGAAGCGCTACGCCTCGCTCAGCTAGGCGTTGTTCAATCGATATGATGCAAAATGGCCGGGTGATCCCGGCCATTTTTTTCGTGTCGGAAGGATCAGGTCTTATCCAACAAGCCTCTTCCTCATGGCCGGGCTTGACCCTGCCATCCATCTATCGCCGGTGTGCTGGCATGGATGGCCGCCTCAAGGGCGGCCATGAGGACTGGAGGAGGGGCATAAATCACCCCGCGACGCGCTAGGCGGCCCGTTGGCCGAGATCGACCGCGCCCGCGGCCTGTTCGGCGGGCACGACGCGGCTCGCCGGCACATGGATCGTGAACGCCGCGCCGTCGCCGACGGCGCTTTCCAGCGTCACGGTGCCGCCGTGATACTCGACGAGGCTCTTCACGATGGCGAGGCCGAGGCCGGTGCTCTGGTCGCCGACAACGTCGTGGCGGCCCTGGCCGAAGGATTCGAAGATCCGCGCTTGGTCTTCCGGCGCGACGCCGCAGCCGGTATCGCGCACGGTGACCCACGCACCGCCATCCGCCGCGAGGCGTGACGATGCGAAGATCGTGCCGCCCGCGGGCGTGAACTTGAGCGCGTTCGACATGAGGTTCAGCGCGATCTGCTTGGCGGCGCGCAGGTCCCAGCGCACCGCGACGGCGGGGTCCACGTCCTTCACCAGCGCCACGCCGCGCTTCTGTGCCTGGACGCGGAAGAGGGCGAAGGCGGTGTCGACGATGGCATCCATCGTGAAGCGATCGTCGGTGAGCTCCAGCTTGCCGGCCTCGATCTTGGCGAGGTCGAGAATGTCGTTCACGAGGCCGAGCAGATGCTGGCCGCTGGTGTGGATGTCGCCCGCATAGGATTTGTAGACGCGGTTCTGCATCGGCCCCAGCACCTCGTCCTTCATGACTTCCGAGAAGCCGAGAATGGCGTTGAGGGGCGTGCGCAGCTCGTGGCTCATATGCGCCATGAACGAGCTCTTGGTGCGGTCGGCGGTCTGCAACCGGTCGATCAGCGCATCGCGTTCATAGCCGAGCACGAGGAGGCCGCGCACGCGCGTATGCGCGCGATAGGCGGAGCCGACGACGACGCCGAGGAAGATCGGCGAGAGCGCGGCGAGGGCGTTGAAGACCTGCCCGCCCTCGGTGAGGCAGAGCGAGAGCGTCACCGCGAGATAGATCACGATGAGCGAGGCGGTGGTCGGGATGGAGGTCGCGGTCAGCGAGACGCCGAGGATCGTGCTGACCATCACGATCATCAGCATCATCAGGTTCCACTCGGCAACGCCCGCCTGCCAGAACACGACCGTGAAGCCCGCCGTGGTGACGCCCTGGAAGATGCTCGCGGCGATCAGCAGCCGGCCGTTCAGCAGCGACGGGCCGTTGCCGGCGCCCGAACCGAGAAACCGCCTGGATGTGACCCAGAGCGACACGCAACTCAGCAGCATGGTCGACGCCCAGACGACCGCGACGGCACCGCTCACGAACATCCCGCCGAGAGTCCCCAGCGCCACGGCAGCGACCGGCATCATCGGCAGCTCGCGCAGCGTCGAGCGCGCGAGCTCGGCCATCATGTCCGTGCGCAGGCGTTCGGCCTGGGCCGGGGTCTGGGGCTTCATGCCGCGATGGCCTCTGCCTCGGCGACGATGCGCGAGGGTGGCACCAGGACGATGACGGTCGTGCCGACGCCGACCTTGCTCTCCAGCTCGATCTTCCCGCCGTGCAGTTCGACGAGGCCGAGCGCGATGGCGAGGCCGAGACCGGTGCCCTTCTCGGTGGGCGTCACGTCGTGGCGGCCCTGGCCGAAGGACTGGAACACCTTGCGCTGGTCCTCGGGCGCGATGCCGCGGCCGGTGTCGCGCACCCAAATGCGCAGCCAGCCGTTGGGGTTCAGCGCCGTGCCGACCGTGATCGAGCCGCCGCGCGGCGTGAACTTCACCGCGTTCGAGATGAGATTGAAGGCGATCTGCTTGGCGCTGCGCAGGTCCCAGCGGATCTGCGGATCGGGGCCGATATCCGAGCAGACCTCGATCCCCGCCTGTTCCGCCTGGACGCGGAAGAGGCTCATCGTGACGCTGGCGAGTTCGCTGAGGCGGAACGTATCGTCCGTCAGATCCACCTTGCCCGCCTCGATCTTGGCGAGGTCGAGGATGTCGTTGATGAGCGAGAGCAGATGCGTGCCGCTGGAATGGATGTCGCCGGCATAGGCGCGGTATTTCGGATTGCCCAGCGCGCCCAGCACTTCCATCTGCATGACTTCCGAGAAGCCGAGGATGGCGTTGAGCGGGGTGCGCAGCTCGTGGCTCATATTCGCCAGGAATTCCGACTTCGCGCGGTCGGAAGCGCGCAGGCTGTCGATCAGCGCGTCCTTGTCGGATTCAAGCCGCAGCAGGTGATCGGTCGTCTGGTGCATACGTGCCGACGTGCCCGCGACGAAGACGCCGAAGACGAGCGCGAGGCCGACCATCATCATGTCCATACCCGTGCCCTCCATGGCGAACAGCGCCATGGACGTTCCGATATAGGCGACGATCTGCAGCGCGGCGGTCGGCGCCCAGGCCGACGACATGATCGCGCCGATCGTCGAGGCGAGGATGACCGCCGAGATGATCATGTGGTTGACGGGGTCGCCGGGGATCCAGAACAGCCAGGCCTGCGCGCCCCACACGGCGACGAAGAAGATGTTCTGCACGCGGTAATAGCCGAGCGCCTTCAGCGCAGTCTCGCGGGTCGCCTGCGCCAGGATCGGCTTGATGACCCAGTGCAGGCCCCAGGCCGCCAGGAAGGCGCAGAACCACAGGACGATCGGCAGCAGCGGGTGCCACATCGAATAGACGACGGTCAGCAGCAGGCCGGCGACCGGCATGGTACGCATGCCGTCCTCGAGATTGGTCCCCGACAGGCGCGCCTTGGCGAGCGAAAGCTCAGCCTCGGCCGGCTCTGGCCAGGATTCGCGGCGCAGCGCATCGCGGATGGCTGTGGCAGCGCGCGAGGCATCGCGGAAACCAGCGATGGCCGCCCGCCGGAGCCGGTCGATCAAACCGGCCACCACGTTGGTCGTCACCGCATTTTTGGCGTCGTTCCCCATAGGGTGAAAACTAGCGCAAGGTGTTCAAGGAACCGGGAGCGCGGACGCTGCAATTTGCGCTTCGGCGGTAAGAGTCCGTATACGATTGGGCCGTGGAGGATCTCAAAATGTCAGCGCTTCTGTTCGAGAAAAACGGCCCGATCGTCACCCTGACGATCAATCGCCCCGAAAGCCGCAACCCGCTGGGCGAGGAGGGCGATGGTGAGCTCTATGCCGCCGCTGCCGCCAGCATCAATGCCGACCGCGAAGTCCGCTGCGTGATCCTGACCGGCGCGGGCAAGGCGTTTTCCGCGGGCGGCAATGTGAAGTCTATGCGCGAAAAGGGCGGGGCCTTTGCCGGCCCGGCCGTCGCGATCCGCGAGCGGTACCGGAACGGCATCCACCGCATCGTGAAGAGCCTGTGGGGGATCGAGGTGCCGATGATCGCCGCCGTCAACGGCCCCGCGATCGGCCTCGGAAACGACGTCGCCTGCCTCGCCGATACCCGCATCGCCGCCGACACCGCGATCTTCGGTGCGACCTTCCTGAAGATCGGCCTCATTCCCGGCGACGGCGGCGCCTGGCTGCTGCCCAAGGTCATCGGCATGGCGCGGGCGTCCGAACTGCTCTTCTCCGGCGAAACCATCGACGCCGCGACCGCGCAGTCCTGGGGACTCGTCAGCCGCATCGTCCCGGCCGATACGCTGATGGACGAAGCGAAGAAGCTCGCAGGCAAGATCGCCCAGCAGGCGCCGGACGTGCTGCGCATGACCAAGCGCCTGCTGCGCGAGGGCATGTCCAACAGCTTCGACACGATCATGGAATTGTCGGCCAGCATGCAGGCGCTCGCCCACCATACCGAGGATCACGCCGAGGCGGTCTCGGCATTCCTTGACAAGCGCGCCCCGGTCTATAAGGGCCGCTAGGCGGCGATCATCAACCGGCCGGAGAACTTCACGACGCGCTCGGTGGGAAGGGTCAGGAACACCGTGGTTCCTTCCCCCAGCGTGCTTTCGATGAAGGCGTCGCCGCCATGCGCGCGCATCAGGCTGCGGACGATCGGCAGGCCGAGGCCGGTGCCGTTCTCCTTGGCCGCGATGTCGTGGCGGCCCTGGCCGAACGGCTCGAACACCCGCTCGATATCCTCGGCGCGGATGCCGCAGCCAGTATCGGTGACCTTCACGCAATAGCGCCCGTCCGGCAGCAGCGCCGTCGTGGCGGAAACATGCCCGCCCGGTGCGGTGAACTTCACCGCGTTCATCGCGACGTTGAGCGCCACCTGACGGAGCGCCGTCACGTCGGCCCGCAAGATCGTCTCGCGCGGCACTTCGTTGACCAGCGTCACGCCGCCGTCCTCGGCGCGCAGCGCGATGATGCGCTGGGCATCGTCCACGACCTCGCGCAGGCAGAACTCGCTCTCGTTCAGCTCGACCTTGCCGGCCTCCAGCTTCGAGAGGTCGAGGATCTGGTTGATCAGCGTCAGCAGGTGATTGCCGCTGACGTGGATATCCTCGGCATAGCTTAGATAGGTCTTGCTGCCGACCGGACCGAGCAGCTGCTGACGCATCACGTCGGAGAAGCCGATCACCGCGTTGAGCGGCGTCCGCAGCTCATGGCTCATATTGGCCAGGAATTCCGACTTGGTGCGGTTCGCCGCGTGCAGCTTGTCGATCAGCTCGGTCTCGGACTGGCGCAGCTTCAGCATCGCGGCGGCGATGCCGAAGACGTTGTCCGAGAGGCCCTTCATCATGAAGCCGAGCGCCAGGAACAGGGGAATGCCGATCAGATAGGCGCCGCCCTGCGTCGCGCAGAGCGCGACGCCGCCGAGGCAATAGATCGCCGTGCTGATCAGGGCGGGGCGAAAGGGCGCGGTCACGACCGTGTTGACCGCGGCGCTCGAGACCAGGACGGCGATGAGGATGATGTGGTTGTCGGCCGAGCCGTCCACCCACATGACCATGGGGATGCTCGCCAGGCACGTCGCGCGAAGCGAGATCGCGGCGATGAACCAGGGCGCCTTCACCAGCACGCGGTCCGCGCTTCCAGCCGCGGCGCGTATGCGGCGGGCGGCGACGACCGTCCAGGCCAGCGCGCCCAGCATCGCTGTCAGCCACAGCGCGACCGTCAGGAGATCGGTCCAGATCAGCGCACCGGCGCCGAGGATCAGGGCGATGAAGAGCACGCCCGGCGATGCGGCCAGCACGTTCCGCGCCGTCATGACGGCCTGGTCGGCGCGCAGACGCCGCTCGGCCGGATCGGCCGGATCGAGATGGGCCACGATGCGGGCCGTCAGTCCGGAAACGATGCTCGACAAAGCGTGATGTTCTCCCCGCAGCCTGACTACCACGCGCGGCTGAAGGCTCCGTTCGCGGGATCGGCGGCATTGGAGCGGCCGTGTTAAGGCCTGCGTAACATCCGGCCTTCCCCAACGGCAAAACCGCCGTCTTGCGCGGGCGATGCCGCCGCCTGTACCGTCCGCTCACAAGAAAACCAGGAGGATTTCCCATGACCACCGGCATCATCGCGACCATCAAGATCCAGCCCGGCAAGAACGCCGAGTTCGAAGCCGCGTTCGGCGAGCTGCAGGCCGCCACCAAGGCGAACGAGCCCGGCTGCCTGCAATACGACCTCTTCAAGTCGCAGGCCGAGCCCGAGACCTATTACGTGTTCGAGCAGTACGCCGATGCCGCCGCCGTCGCCGCCCATCGCGGCGCGCCGCATGCCAAGGAGCCCGGCGCCAAGGTCGGCGCGACGCTCGCCGGCCGCCCCAGCGTCCAGCTCGCCGACAAGATCTCGTAAGGGGAGCGCGCCATGGACCTCGCCTTCACCAAGGAAGACCTCGCCTTCCGCGACGAGGTCCGCGCGTTCATCGCCGCCAATTTCGACGAGGACATGCGCCAGCAGTCCGCGAATTCGAAGAACGGCTATATGAGCAAGGAAGCGCATGTGCGCTGGCAGAAGGCGCTCTATGCCAAGGGCTGGGCGGCGACCAACTGGCCCAAGCAGTATGGCGGCGCCGGCTTCACCCCCGCGCAGAAATACCTGTTCGAGCTGGAGATGACCGCGGCCGGCGCGCCGGGCGTCATGGCGTTCGGCATGAAGATGGTCGCGCCCGTCATCATGAAGTTCGGCAGCGAGGAACAGAAGGCCCAGCACCTGCCCAAGATCCTCTCGTCCGACATCTGGTGGTGCCAGGGCTATTCGGAGCCGGGCTCGGGCTCCGACCTCGCCTCGCTGCAGATGAAGTGCGAGGACAAGGGCGACCACTATCTGCTGAACGGCTCGAAGATCTGGACGACGCTCGCCCAGTATGCCGACTGGATGTTCAACCTCGTCCGCACCGACAATTCGGGCAAGACGCAGGAAGGCATCAGCTTCATCCTGGTCGACATGAAGACGCCGGGCATCACGGTGCGCGCGCTGCCGACGCTGGACGGCCCGCCGGAAGGGCGGCAGGAAATCAATCAGGTCTTCTACGAGGACGTGAAGGTCCCCAAGGAGAACCTGATCGGCAAGCCCGGCGAAGGCTGGACCTATGCCAAGTACCTGCTGCAGTTCGAACGCGGCAACGCCTATGCGCCGGGCCTCAAGCGCTCGCTGCAGAAGGTCCGCAAGATCGCAGCGCAGGAAGCCCAGGACGGCAAGCGCGTCATCGACGATCCCGAATTCGCCCGCAAGGCGGCGGACCTCGACGTCCAGATCAGCGCGATGGAGTTCGTCGAACTGCGCATCTTCTCCGCGCTATCGAGCGGCCAGGCGGTCGGTCCGGAATCCTCCATGCTTAAGTGCCGCGGCACCGAGCTGCAGCAGGAGATCGCGGCGCTGACGTTGGAAGCCGTGGGCAACTACATCACGCCCTTCGTCGAGGACACGCAGACCCGCGGCAGCAACGAGCCGCGCCCCGGTCCGGCCTATGCCGCCACGACCGCGCCTTACTATTTCAGCGTCCGCAAGGCCTCGATCTATGCCGGCTCAAACGAGATCCAGCGCAACATCATGGCGAAGGCGGTGCTGGGGCTTTAGCCCCGGGCACATTGACGTTAGCCGCCGCCGGTTAAGGTGCGATAGGCATGATCCGATTCACCGCCGCCTTAGCCGTATTTGCCGCTCTGACCGGCGCGGCCGGCGCCACTGTTGAAGAAACCAGATCGCCTGCAGATGATCCTGTCATCTGCGGATCGGTGCAGGGCTTCAATCTGTTTATCATGCGGTGGAAGGCAGACCTGCAGTCTGCGCTGAAGGCACAGACAATCGTCCCTGATGTCTACGATTACCTCACCCGGCGTGCTGACGATCTCGCCGATTCGCCCAACGCGCAGCCGGGACTGGCCGGAATGATCCGCTATTGCGAAGACTTGAGAGTTCTCTTTCCACGCTAGAACGTTTTCGCTCTTTCCGGATCATCCCTGTTCGTCATGGCCGGGCTTGACCCGGCCATCCAGCTTTGGACACGCGCACGGTACTGGATGGCCGCCTCGAGGGCGGCCATGACGAAAAGGGGCGACGAGAATGCAGGATGCTCTCGTGCCATATCCGGGACACGCAAGCTTCAGCGCTTCACCACGCGCCGCTTGGTCGGCCGCAGCGTGGCGCAGGCCGGGGTGCCGTCCTTGCCGGTGCCATTCACCGTGGTTTCGATGATGCCGCCCGCCACTGCCTTGGCCAGTAGGTCATCCCCGATATCGTGAATGTCGATCTTCATCCGGCGCGTCCACGGCGATGATGCGTCGCCTGCGAGCGTACCGATGCGGATATAGACGAACCGCCGGACAGGACCCTCGGGCCGCACCTGATCGCCGAAGAATTTCGGCCCCGGCCCGACACGCACGGGAAAATCGAACACCAGCGCTTCACCGGCCGTCGACGCTTTGGGGTCGAGCGGCGCCTCGTCTTTGGCCTGAAGACTATGGAGCACCCCGATGACCGGCTGCTCGATGACGATCCGCAGGTTGATGACCGTCTGGTCGGCCCGTGACATGCGCGTCGCTCCTAGCGTCCGAAGGTCGCCCAACGGCTGCGCGGGAGGCCGCGCGGGGTTGGGTGGAAGTTCTGGATGCGCGGCGCGATCAGGCTCGCCTGTACCGTCCAGAAGATCGGCACGAGGGCGACGTCATCGAGCAGCAGTTTTTCGGCGGCGGCGTAGCGGGCATAGCGGGTGGGGAGGTCCATCGTCGTCTCCGCTTCGGCCGTCGCGGCGTCGAAGGCGGGGTTCGAATAGTGGCTCTTGTTGATGCCGCCGCCGGTCTGGAACAGCCACATGAACGTCTCGGGGTCTTCCGAGCCAAACCAACCGGAGAGCGCGACCTCGAACTGGCCCTGGCCGAGCGCGGCGTAGTGGACCTTGCCCTCGGCGGCCAGCACCTGCGCCTTGATCCCTGCCTGCGCCCACATCGCGACGATGGCAGCGGCGACCGGCTTCGCCCATGAATCGCTCATGGTGCGCAGTTCGATGGTCAGCGGATTGCCCGGTCCGTAGCCCGCCTCGGCCAGCAACGCATTCGCCGCCGCGATCCGCTGCGCCTGGCTCTGGCCTTCGAAGTCAAAGGTCGCGCCCTTGTAGCCCTCGATCGCGCTCGGGATGTAGCCCGTCGCCGCCAGCACCGCGCCGTTCATCAGCTTCTCGGCGATCGTGCCGCGGTCGATGGCGAGCGCCAGCGCCTTGCGTACGCGCACATCCTTCAGCTTGTCGAGCGTGTGATTGAACTCCAGATACCGCGTCTGGTTCACCGGCGTCAGCATCAGCGCATCCGGCACCTCGGCCTTCGCCCAGGCGATCTTCTGCGCGGGGATATTGTTGACGAGATCGATCTCGCCCGCGCGAAACCGCTTCATCGCCATTTCCTGGTCGTCCGAAGGGAAATAGACGACTTCCTCGATCGTCACCTGATCGGCTTCGCGATAGTTGGGATTCTTCTTCAGCCTGATCTCGGTCGAGGGCTCCCAAGCGCTAAGCGTATACGGCCCGTTCGTCACCATGTTCTCAGGCTTCACCCAGGCATCGCCGACCTTGGCGATGACGTGGCGCGGGATGGGGCTCAGCACGGTATGGCCGATGATCAGCGGGATCAGCGGCGAGCGCGACGTGACCTTCACCACCACGGTGCGCTCGTCCGGGGCGCTGACACCGAGATCGGCGGGCACCATCTTGCCCTCCAGGATCTCGCGCGCGTTGAGGATCTTGTAGCTCATGTCCGGCATCTTCGCGGCGGTGGCGGGGTCGACCTCGCGCTGCATCCCGGCGACGAAATCGCCGGCCGTCAGCGGCGCCCCGTCCGACCATTTCAGGCCCTCGCGCAGATGGAACGTCCAGGTAAGGCCGTCCTCCGAAACCTCCCAGCTCTCGGCCTGTCCCGGCCCGACGTTGTAGTCGGCATCGGTCGAGGTCAGCCCCTCGAACATGTCGCGCAGGATCACGCCCTCCGACGCCAGCTCGTATTTCTGCGGATCGAGCGTATCCGGCTCGTTGCCGTTGGCGCGCCGGAACGCGTCGTCGGCGAAAGCGGGAAGGGCTGCGAGCAGGGCGGCGAAGAGCAGGCCAAGGACAATGGTCATGGTCCGCGCAGGCCGACCATCAACGGCTTTCGTGCGCAGCGTATTCGAGCCGGCCAACACGTTGAACATTCCTGTCACCACACTTCCCTCAACTCGTCATGGCCGGGCTTGACCCGGCCATCCAGCCCGAGGGCATATCACTATTCTGGATAGCCGCCTCAAGGGCGGCCATCAGGTTCTATCTAGGAAGCGCGAACGAACCGCGCCACGCGGATTCACTCCGCCATCCGCGCATACTCGCTGCGCGTCATGCCGACCGCCGTCGCCTTCAGCCCGGTGACGTTCGGCGCCACCAGCGTCGCCTGGATCGTCCAGAACAGCGGGATCATCACGGCCTCGTCCATCAGCATCTTCTCGGCGGCGGCGTACTTGCGATAGCGCTCGGCCATGTCCATCGTCTGCTCGGCGTCGTGGGTCAGCGCATCGAAGGCCGGGTTTGCATACTTGCTGTCATTGATGCCGCCGCCGGATTGGTAGAGCCACATGAACTGCTCCGGGTCGTCATTGGCGAACCAGGCGGACATCGCGACATCGAAATCGCTGGCCTTCAGCGCGGCATAGTGGCTGCGCCCTTCCTCCAGCTTGGTCGTGGCGTCCACCCCGGCGCTCTGCCACATCGCCGCAACCGCCACGGCCACCGGCTTCGCCCAAGACTCGTTGAGGGTGCGCAGCTCCACCGTCAGCGGATGCGCCGCGTCATAACCGGCCTCGGCGAGCAGGCGCTTGGCCTCGACGACACGCGCCGCCTGCGTCTCGCCCCCGAAGTCGAACAGCGTGCCCTCATAGCCCGCGATGCAGCGCGGCACGAAGCCATAGGCCGGCGCCACCGAGCCCAGCATCAGATTGTTCGCGATCACCTCGCGATCAACCAGCATGGCGAGCGCACGCCGCACGCGGGCGTCCTGGAATTCCGGCCGGCGATAATTGAACTCGATATAGCGGATCTGCGTGACCGGCGTCATACTCAGCGCCTCCGGCATGGTGGTGCGCGCCCATTCCAGTCGCGCCGCCGGCAGCGCGGCGACGAGATCGATCTCGCCCGCGCGGAACCGCTTCAGCGCCATCTCCTGATCATCGGAGGGATAGAAGACGACCTCCGGGATCGCCACCGCATCCGCATTGCGGAAGCGAGGGTTCTTGACGACCCGCACCTCGCTCGAGGGCTCCCAGACGCTCAGCGTATAGGGCCCGTTGCTCACCATATTGCCCGGCTTGGCCCAACCGGCGTCGCCATACTTGGCATAGGCGTGGCGGGGCAGCGGCATCAGCAGCGGCTCGGCGAGCAGCTTGGGGAGGAGCGGCGAGGGCGCCTCCAGCGTCAGCACGACGGTCAGCGGATCGGGCGCAGCGATGCCGAGCTGGTCGGGCTTCATCGTGCCGGCGAGGATCGCCCGCGCGTTCAGCAGCTTCAGCGCGGAATCGGGCAAAGGCGCCGCAATCGCCGGATCGACCGCCCGCCGCGCCCCGGCGACGAAATCGTCTGCCGTCACCGGCTCGCCGTCCGACCAGACAAGCCCGGCGCGCAGCTTGAAGGTCCAGACCTTGCCGTCGTCCGAGACCGTCCAGCTTTCGGCCTGGCCGGGGATGATGGCGTTGTCGGCATCCTGCGTCGTCAGTCCCTCGAAGAGGTCGCGCATGATGTTGTCTTCGGACAGCAGGTTGAATTTCTGCGGGTCGAGCGTCCCCGGCTCGTTGCCGTTCGCCCGCCGCAGCACGCCCTCCGCGCCCGCGGCCGCCCAGGTGAGCGCCAGCGCGAAGGCGAGGAGGGAGGCGAGACGCCGCATGTGATGCCGCCTGCTTGCGCTGGGAAAGGCGGCATGTTGCCTTGCGCGAGCCGATTGGCAAACCGCAAACGGACCCCAGATGTTGAAACGCACCCTGCTGCTCGCCGCCCTCGCTTTCGCCGCCCCCGCCGTCGCCCAGGACACGCCGCAGCCGCCCGGCGATCCCGCCGCTTTGCTCGGCGAGGCGACCACGGCGCTCGGCAATGGCGAGGTCGCCGCCGCCCGCAAGGCTGCCGAGAAGGCCGCCCAGGCGCTGGCGGTGAAGCATGGCGAGGCCATCCGGGCGATCCTCCCGGCGGCTTTCGACGGCTGGACGATCAACGAGGGCGACACGACCAATCTCGGCCTGATCGCTTTGGGCGGCGGCGTCGCGATCGATCGCACCTACAACAATGCCGACGGTACGGATGTCCGCATCGAGGTCATGGCCGATTCCGATGTGATCGAGCCGACCGCTTCGATGTTCTCTGATGCCGCGCAGCTCGCGGCGATGGGCGTGAAGACGGAGACGGTCAATGGCGAGACCGCGATCGTCGACGAAGACGGCAAGAAGCTCACCTTCTTCATCGACAAGCGGTCGAGCTTCACCGTAGCGGGCAGCGCGGCGCCCGAGGTCGTGAAGTCCTATGCGGAGAACATCAACTTCGCCGCGTTCCGCGTGATCAAATAGCGGGGACGCGGGCGACAGCAGGGCGATCGCCCTGCTGTCGAACCGTGCTTATTTGCCGGTCAGCAGTTCCAGGAACTTGCCGGTCTGCTCGCCGCCCTGGAAATAGGCCTTGGCGCCCGACATGTCCGAGATCTTGTCCCAGTTCGCCGCGACCTCGTCGGCATCGACGCCGTCCTTGCCGAGATAGACGCCCTTGGATTCGATGATCTCGGCCTTGGCGAACGTGCCGGCGCCCGCGGTCACGATGACGCCCGTCGGGGCGTCTTCGCTGGCGAGGAACACAACGGCCGGCGTCACGTAATCCGGCGCAAACATCTTCAGCGCTTCCGGCGGGAACAGGTTTTCCGTCATGCGGGTCGCCGCGACCGGCGAGATCGCGTTGACCTTGATGTTGTCCTTCTGGCCTTCCAGCTTCAGCGTGTTCATGAAGCCGACAAGGCTGAGCTTCGCCGCGCCGTAATTGGTCTGGCCGAAATTGCCGTAAAGGCCGGTCGAGGACGTCGTCACGACGATGCGGCCGTACTTCTGGGCCTTCATGATTTCCCAGATCGCCTTCACCGGCTTCACCGTGCCCATCAGATGGACCGCCATGACGGCTTCAAAATCCTTCAACTCCATCTTGGAGAACGACTTGTCGCGCAGGATGCCCGCATTGGCGATCAGCACGTCGATACGGCCCCATGTGTCGATCGTCTGCTTCACGAGATGCGCGACGCCGGCATCGTCGGTGACCGAAGCGCCGTTGGCGATCGCCTCGCCGCCGGCCGCCTTGATCTCCGCGACCACGGCTTCCGCCGCCGCCGAGTTGCCGCCCGAGCCGTCCACCGCACCGCCGAGATCGTTGACCACGACCTTCGCGCCGCGGCGCGCGAAGTCGAGCGCGTGCTGGCGGCCGAGGCCCCCGCCGGCGCCGGTGACGATGACGACTTTGCCGTCGAAACGAATGGTCATGATCTTCTCCTCGGGCGGCTCTGCGCACGTTTATGACGGCACCGCTTCTGACTCGCGTCCGGGACGAAATCAAGCGACGCCACGTCAAGCCAGAGCAGGAGAAGTGCGGTGAGTTTCCAGGCCTATCTCGACAATATCAAAGCCAAGACCGGCAAGGGGCCGGACGACTTCCACGCCGCGGCTAAGAAGAAGGGCCTGACCGGCCCGGACATCAAGGCAACCCAGATCACCGACTGGCTGAAGCAGGACTACGAACTCGGCCACGGCCACGCGATGGCGCTGTTCGCGGTCTTCAAGCAGAAGGGCTGGGCGGGCACCGCGACGGCTGACGCCAAGGCCAAGATCGCCGCCCGGATCGCCGCGCCCAAGGCGAAGACGCCTGTGAAGGCCAAGCCGGCGAAGAAGCCTGCGGTGAAGAAGACCTAATCCTCATCTCGTCGTCATGGCCGGGCTCGACCCGGCCATCCAACGATGACGCTCACCACCGTCTGGATGGCCGCCTCAAGGGCGGCCATGACGGCTGGGTCAAGGGTGAGGAAACCGCGACCCCATTTCCGATTGCCGCCGGACATGCCACGCTCGCCCTAGGATTCTGGCCTTCGGGGGCTCATGTCGCTGCTCAATCTGCAAAGCGCGTTCGGTATCTGCGCGATCCTCGCCTTCGCGTGGCTGCTCAGCGAGCGCAAGCGCGAATTCCCCTGGCGGGTGGTGGCGATCGGCGTCGCGATCCAGGTCGTTCTCGCGCTGGTCTTCCTCAACATCCCCTTCATGCGCGACGGGCTGCTGTCGCTGAATGCGGTGGTCGAGGCGATCCAGGTCGCGACCAAGGCCGGCACCAGTTTCGTCTTCGGCTATGTCGGTGGCGCGGAAGCGCCTTTCGAAGTCACCAATCCCGGCGCAATGGGCAATTTCGCGTTCCAGATACTGCCGAGCCTCATGGTGATCGGCGCCCTCTCGGCGCTCGCCTGGCACTGGCGCATCCTGCCGCTCATCGTTTCCGGCATGTCCTGGGCGCTCCGCCGCACGCTCGGCATCGGCGGCGCGGTAGGGGTGAGCTGCGGCGCCAATGTCTTTCTCGGCACGATTGAATCGCCGCTGCTGATCAAGCCGTATCTGGAGCGGCTGACCCGCAGCGAGCTCTTCATCGTCTTCACCTGCGGCATGGCGAACGCTTCGGGCACCATCCTCGTCTTCTATTCGATCATCCTGGGGCCGGTGGTGGGGCCGGCGGCGCTCGGCCATATCATCATCGCCTCGCTGCTCTCGCTGCCCGCTTCGATCATCATCGCCATGGTGATGATCCCCGGCAAGGAAACGACACCCGCCGACGCCGGTGTCGGTCACTCCTATCACGGCACCATGGACGCGGTGGCGAGGGGCACGACCGACGGCCTTGCGATGTTCCTTCAGATCATCGCCATGCTGATCGTGATCGTCGCGCTGGTCGAACTCGCCAACTACATGATGCTGGTGTTCGGCGATGTCTGGGGCGCGCCGCTGACCTTCCAGCGCATGGCCGGTTGGGTCTTTGCGCCCATCGCTTGGGCGATCGGCATCCCCTGGGACGAGGCGGTCGATGCCGGCCGCCTGCTCGGCCTCAAGTTCATCCTGAACGAGGTCTTCGCCTATCTTGAGCAGGCGCGGCTGCAATCCGTCTCGCCCGACCTTCTTTCGGCGCGCACCGACCTGATGATGCTCTACGCGCTCTGCGGCTTTGCGAATTTCTCCTCGGTCGGCATCACCATCGCGGGCGTCACCGTCCTCGCGCCCAGCCGGCGGAAAGAAATCGTCCAGCTCGCCCAGCGCTCGTTGATCTCAGGCACGCTGGCGAGCCTGATGGTCGGCGCGACGATCGGGCTGATGCCCTACTAACCACATCTAAGAAAAACGACGCGCTCATCGCGCGTCGTTTTGGGAGGCTGTCGAGGATGGCCCGTCTCAGTCGCTGGTCATCGCTTCGGACTGGTAGATCGCATAGGTGAAGCCGATGCGGACGGCGTAGTTCCAGTCTTCCTGGTAGAGTGGGCTGTCTTCGTTCTCGGCCCCGCTCAGGCTGATCGCCTTGACCTCGCCGCTGATCCGGAACCGGTCGGACACGTCGTTGACCAGCTTCAGCGAGATATCGGTGCCGATATAGCCGCTGTCGGCCGCGAAGAACGGCGTCGCATAAAAGCGCTCGTTGTAGCCATCGAACCCGAACTTCGGCGCGACTGAAATGCCGAGGCGGGTGGTCGAGCTGAGCGTCGTCAGATAGGCGACCTCGGGCTGGATGACATAGCCGATATAGCCTTCGCCGAGCTCGAATGCCGCGCGCGCGGCAACGCCCACTTCAAACCGGCTCGTGCCGTTGGCGAACAGCGCCACCGTGATCTTGGGGCCGACTTCACCGACATAGTCGATGTCGCCCAGAAACAGTCGGTCTTCACTATCGACATTGCCGCCGATATCGACCGAAAGGCCGAAGTCGAAGCGCTTCTCGCTGGATGCCGCAACGTCATAGAGGCCGTTGGACAGGATCGAGAAATCCTCGCCGCGATAGCTGAAATAGACGACCGGGAAACCGCCGAATGTGCTCTCACTCGAGCCGTAATAAGCCGGCGAATAGGTCGCGAAGGCACCTAGCCCGATTTCCCACACCGGCTGAGGCTTCGCATCGGCGGTCGCGACGAGGGCGGCAGCGGCGGCGAGGCAGGCGAGGGTGGTTTTCATGAGTGGTCCTTCGACGGCGGGCGGGGGTTCTGTCACCTACCGTCTTGGCAGGCGGTGTCAACATAACTCGTCACAAACGCGCAAGTTCGCGTTTGGTGCCATGGAATTTTCATGTCGCGAACGTGCCGGTGCAGCTGCCGTCGCCGGGCGTCCGGCCATTGGCGAAGCGCGACTTCATGCCGATGCTGACCTTGATCTCGCCGCTCGCAGGCGTGACGCCTGACGGCGCGCCGCCGAACTTGCCGATCGCCTGGATTTCGACGCGGCTGACCCCGCGGCCCGGGTCCTCGACGACGCCGAGCGCGCCGATATCGCCGGCGATCGCCTGGGTCTGCATCGTAAACTCGAGCTGCCCCAACTCGCCCCCGTCGAGCGAGACTTTGCCTTGCCCGATGGCGCCGTTGTTGTCCGGCATATCCAGCGTCATCGCGCCCTGCGCGGTCCAGCCCGCCATATCGACCCGCGTGCAGGTCAACGTGAACGTCCCCTGGACCCGCGCCATCACCCCGGCGGGCAGCGGTCCGCCCTCCGGTGGCTGCGGCCCGCCGGTCTCGCCGGTGATGTCGCCGATCGTATCCGCGACCTCAGGGCTCGCCGAGGGCGCCACCACGGTCGGCGGGTTGGTGGGAATGCTGATCGCAGCCGTGCCGGCGGGAACAATGCCCCCGCTGGTGACGACCACGCTCGCCCCCGGCACCGATCCCAGCGGCAGATCCAGTGCCCCTATGGGGTCCGCGATACCGGACTGCAGGATCGCGGTCTCCGCGCACATCGGCACCGAGTCCGGCACCCAGCCGATGCCACCGACATCGTTCTCGCGCACCAGCGCCTGTATGCCGGAGGCGTTGTCGCGCCACAGCACGAACTTGCAGCAATAGTTCTGGAACGGGCCTGAGATGCGCAGCGCATCCATATTGGCGATCGCTTCCATGAAGAGGCTGGCGGTCGGCGCGCCCGGCATCTGCGACCAGCCGAAGCCCGGATGCTGCTTCGCGACTGCCAGCCAGGTGGCGCGGGTGTCGGAGCAGTTCTGGGTATCCACCCAGACATCCCACCTGACCTCCTGCGCTCGCGCAGGCGGCGCGGCGACGGCCAGCAGAGTTGACGCTACGAAAATAAGGGCACCGAAGCAGCGCATGGCTGGCCTCGCAGGCAGGAGAGCGGCGATACGCCGTGGCGTATGACACTGGCGCGTCCTTTTGATCGGCCGCAACGTGGCGGGCGGTCGCATGCGCCTTGCGTTCGCGCGATCCCCCACGCAGAGTTTGCATCCAACGCGGCCGCCAGACGCCGCGCGCATAATCCGAGGGAGACGCCGCATGACCGCCGTATCGCCGGCCAGTGAGAGCCTTGCGGCCTCGCGCCTGAAACCGCGCATGCTCGCCGCCTATGGCCAGATCGCGCTGCCGCTGGCAATCGCCGACCTGCCGCTGGTGATCTATCTCACCGCCTTCTACGCCGATCTCGGCGTCGGGCTTCAGGCGATGGCCTGGGTGCTGCTGATCGCGCGCCTCGCCGACTTTCTGATCGATCCCGCCATCGGCATGGCCTCCGACCGCTCCGGCGCCTGGTCGATCGGGCGACGAAAGGGCTGGGTCGTGCTCGGCGTGCCTGTGATGATGCTCGGCACCTACATGCTCTTCTTCGCGGTGCCTGGCGTCAGCGCGGGCTACATGCTGGGCTGGCTCGTCGTCTTCTATCTCGGCTGGACGATGGTTCAGATCCCCTACGGCGCCTGGGGCGCGGAGATCTCTGGCGACTACCACGAGCGCACGCGCGTCACGGGCTGGCGGACCTTCTTCGCTTTTATCGGCATTCTGATCGCCACGCTCGCGCCCGTGATCACCGGCGGCGAGCCGGGGAAGCCGGGTGGCCTGACGCCGGTCATGAACGGCCTTGGAATGTGGGTGATCATCCTTCTTCCGCTCAGCGCCCTGCTCATCTGGCGCTTCGTGCCGGACCGGCAGCCGCGGCATGCAGGCGCGGAACTCTCATGGCTCGCGGGCATGAAGCTGGCGGCGAAAAACGGGCCCTTCATGCGGATCCTGATCGCGACGACGATCGGCCGCATTGGCGCGGCGATCAACTCGACCGTCATCATCTGGTTCTTCGTCTTCGCGCTCGGCCTCGGCGTCTCGGCCGGCCTGCCGGTTCTCGTCTACCTCCTCGCGGCGGTCTTCGGCGTCCCCGTGTGGGTCGCGCTCGGCAACCGCTTCTCCAAGCACAATGCGCTCATCGTCGCGGTGCTTTCCTCGCTCGCGGCCTTCGCCTTCCTGCTGATCGTACCTCAGGGCAATGTCGGTCTCGCCTGCGTCATCATGCTGCTCGCCGGCCTCGGCGGCGGCGCCGCGGCGACGCTCGGCCTCTCCATCGCCGGCGACGTGATCGACCTCGACGAACTCCGCGCCCGCCGGTCGCGCGCCGGCTTGCTCGTCGCCTTCTGGAACATGGGCAGCAAGTTCGCCGACGCGATCGGCGGTTTCCTCGCGCTGATGATCCTCTCCTATTTCGGCTTCGATGCGAAAAGCCTCAGCAACACGCCGGATGCGATCTGGGGCCTGACGCTCACCTACATCCTCGTGCCCTGGCCCTTCTTCCTCGCCTCGGTCGTGCTGCTCTGGAAATTCCCCATCACCCGCGAGCGCCAGGCCCGCATCCGCCGCCTGGTCGAACGCCGCGCCGCGCGCGCCACCGCCGCCGCAGAATAGGCCTTGCGCCGGACCTAGGGTCCGGCTCCATCACCTCGCGCGTCCCACCGACAGGGACGCGAAGGATGACGACGATGGCCCGCCCCGGAGACAATGCCGCGCAGTTCGCCGCCCGCTTCGGCGTGACGGTGAAGGCGCTCCGCGTCTACGAGCGGGAAGGGCTGCTGCGGCCGCAACGCTCCGCCAATGGCTGGCGCGTCTATGGCCGCGGGGAGGACGAACGCCTGACCGCCATCCTGGCGCTCAAGCGGCTCGGCCTCCCGCTCGCCCGCGTCCGCGACCTGCTCACCGGCTTTCGCGGCGATCTCGACGCCGTGCTGGCCTTGCAGGAGCAGGCGCTGGCCCAGCGTCAGGACGAGCTCGGGGTTGCCCTTGCGCTCGTCAAAACGGCCCGTGCCCGGCTGGCGTCCGGCGCGTCCCTGTCGGCGGACGATCTCACCCAGCTCGTGAAAGAGACCGCCATGACCGACATGAAATGGACGCCCGAACTCGAGGCGCTCGCCGACAAACACTACACCCCCGAACAGCGCGCCGAGTTGAAGGTACGCAAGTTCGACATGGGCGACCAGGCGGCGATCGCCGCTGAATGGGCCGCCATCTTCGCCGACGGCGAACGCCTGCGCCACGGCGACCCCGCCGCGCCGGAGGCCGTGGCCTGGATCGCCCGCTGGAAGGCGGCGGTCGAGAAGTTCACCCTTGGCCGCGCCGATCTCCACGCCTCCGCCGCCCGCTTCAACATGGAGGCGCTGGCCGACCCCGCGACCAAGGGCCAGATGCCCGGCTCGCCGGAAGTCTGGGCCTTCGCCATGGCGGTCTCGAAGGCGCTGGCCGCAAAGTCTTAATCGGGCGCTCACCAAACCGGCCCGCGCCATCTTGCGCGGGCCGGTTTGTGTGGAATGATGGCGCCATGACGGAGCCGTACTACCGCTATGCGACCAGCGACGATGTCGAGAAGGTCGCCGCGCTGATCGAACGCGCCTATCGCGGGCCCGAGGCCGCGACCGGCTGGGCGAGCGAAGCCCATCTCCTGACCGGCCCGCGCACGACCGAGAAGGAAATCGCCGCGCTCGTCGCCGACCGCGACAGCCGTTTCGTGCTCGCCGAAATCCGTGAGGTGCTGGTCGGCTGCGCGCTGATTCAGAAGGACGGCGACGACGCCTATTTCGGCATGTTCTCGATCGAGCCCTCGCAGCAGATCGCCGGCCTCGGCAAGGCGCTGCTGGCGAAGGCCGAGAAGGCGGCGCGCGACCTCTGGGCGTCGAAGGCGATGACCATGGTCGTCATCAACCTGCGCGAGGAGCTGATCGCCTGGTACGAGCGCCGCGGCTATCTCCAGACCGGCCACCGCGAGGACTTCCCCTTCAGCCCCACCGCCGGCGAAACCCGCCGCGACTTCGACCTGATCGAGCTGAAGAAGGTTTTCTAGACGGCAAAGAAATCGACGATCGCCCGTCGGAACGCCGCCGTCCCGACGACGCCCAGATGCGTGCCGGGAATGACCATTGTGACCGCGTCCGGAATGGCCGCCGCGAGTTTGTCGGGCCACGCGGCGAGCGGGTCATTGTCGCCGGCGAGGATCAGCGTCGGCGCCTTGATCTGGCCGAGCGCAATCGCCTCGCGATGCACCGACTGCGCCTGCGCGGCCAGCGCCTTCAGATCCGCGCCCGTCGATTCCGCGAACGCCCGAAAGGCCGCGACCGGCCCGAACAGCGTCGCCTTGTCCGCGGCCAGCAGCCCGGCCGCCAGCAGGTCCGACCCGATCGCCCGCTGGTCGACCCCGCCGAACATCACCACGCCGCCGCCGATCCCGCCCGCGATCAGGCGGCGGATGCGCCGCTCGGTCGTCGCGTTGATCAGCACCACGATCCCGCCCATCGAATAGCCGGCGAGGTCGACCTGCGGCGCGCCGATCACGTCCAGGAACTGCGACAGATCGCGCGACATCTTGGTCTCGCCGTAGAACGCCTTGTCGTGCGGCTTGCCGGAGCGGCCATGCCCGCGCGCGTCCAGCGCATAGACCTTGCGCCCGGCAGTCACGAGTTCGGCGACGACCGCCGGCGCTTCCCAATTGGCCGCGGCGCTGGCGGCGAAGCCGTGATGCAGCACGACCGGCGGGCGCGAGGTGTCGTAACCCCATTCGTACCATGCGATCTCGATGCCATCGACCGACGTGAACGTCTTCATCGCGTCCTCACTTCTCGGGGATCGCGCCGCCCTCGCGCAACTGCTTGATGTCGCTTTCGCTGAAGCCAGCTTCGCTCAACACCCCGTCCGTGTCGTGCCCGAAATCCGGCGGCAGGCGGCGCAGCGAGGGCGGCGTCTCCGACAGCTTGATCGGGCTGCCCATGCCCTTGTAGCCCGCGGTCTCGATCCGCATCTCGCGCGCCGCGGTCTGTGGATCGTCCAGCGCCTCCTGCACATTGTTGAGCGGCCCGGCCGGGACGCCCGCCTCCAGCAGCGTCTGCGCCAGTTGCACGCCGTCATGCCGCGCGAAGATCGGCGCGAGGATCGCCGTCAGCTCCACCCGGTTCGCATTGCGCGCCGCCATCGTGTTGAAGCGCGCATCGTCCCACAATTCCGGAATGCCCAGCACTGCGAACGCCTTCTTCACCTGCCCGTCATTGCCGACGCCCAGGAACACCGGCCGCGTCGCCGTCTGGAAGAGATCGTAGGGCACGACATTGGGATGCGCATTGCCGATCAGCGACGGCATCTTATGGCCCCACAGCCAGTTCGCGGAATGGGGATGCAGCAGCGACAGGCCGACATCGTAGAGCGCGACCTCCACCGACTGGCCCTTGCCGGTCCGCTCGCGCTCGCGCAGCGCCAGCAGGATTCCGATCACCGCGTTGAGGCCGCTCGCGATATCGATCACCGGCGTCCCCATCTTCACCGGCCCACTCGCCGGCGAGCCCGTGACGCTGGAGAGTCCCGTCATCGTCTGCACCACGGCGTCATAGCCGGGGAAGCCGCCATACGGCCCCTCGCTGCCGAAGCCCGAGATGCGGCAATGGACGAGGCGCGGGAACATCGGCGCCAGCACTGCCTCGAAGCCCAGATCCCATTTCTCCAGCGTGCCCGCCTTGAAGTTTTCGACCAGCACGTCGGCGTCTTCCAGCAGGCGCAGCAGCGCCGCGCGCCCGTCGGCCTTGCGCAGGTCCAGCGCGATGCCGCGCTTGTTGCGGTTCACGTTGAGATAATAGGCGCTCGGCCCCCGCGCGCCGTCATCGTCGCGGAAGGGCGGGCCCCATTCGCGGGTCTCGTCGCCGCCGGGCGGCTCGACCTTGACCACATCCGCGCCATGATCGCCCAGTACCTGGGTCGCATAGGGTCCGCCGAGGACCCGCGACAAATCGATCACGCGAATGCCGGTCAACGCACCGGCCGTATGGACGTTCAACATGGGACTCTCCTGCGGGCGTGTGCTTAGCAAGCGGGCGGGGTCCTTCAAAGGGCAGGCGATGCGCGTCACTTTCCTCACCGGTCTCGCCGCGGCGGTGCTCGCAACCACGGCACAGGCCGATATCCCACCGCCGCCGGTCCAGTCGCTTGAGGCCGTGTGTTCGCTGGTCTGCGGCGATTGGGGTCCCGAAGTACCCTCTCGCGAGTCGCCCCAGATGAAGCTGCGGCTCGCCTGGGACGAAGCGTCCGGCGAGATCCGCGGCGAAAAGATCTCGACGGGGTGGGAGGGCGGCGGCGCCGACACGGCCGTCGCCGTGTCCTATCGCGCCGACGCCGCCGGCGCGCTCTGGTTAATCGTCGATCAGCCCGGCCTCGGCCGGCTGGAATCGAGCGTGACGATCGAACCCGAAGGCCTGCGCATCATCGGCCTCGTCCCCGGCAAGCCCGATCTCGTCGCGGTGACCATCATCACCTTTCCGGCCCCGGACACGATGAACGAGGTGCAGGCCGAGAGCGGTCAGCAGTACAACAACACCGTCAACGACGTGACCTACAAACGGGTAAAGCCATGATCGCCGCCGCGCGCCTTGCCGCCTTCATGATCGCCGGTGCGCTGACCAGCGCCGCCGGCGCCGCGTCATGGCCTTCGGTCGGCAACCCGTTGTCGCCGATCTGCGACTTCGTGTGCGACGGCACGTGGTCGGCCGCCACCCCGCCGGTGCCCGACCAGTTCGTCATCACCTACGCGTATCACTGGAACGCCCAGCCGGGCGTCGTCAGCGGCACGGTCCAGACCACCGGCGGCTTCGCCGGCGTCCACCGCGAAACCAAAGTCACCTATGGCTACGACCCCGCCGCCGATGCGCTGACCGTGCATCTCGAGGTCGACGACAACCCGCCCCTCGACGGCACAGTCGAGGTGCTCGCCGACGGCTATCGCCAGATCGTCATCTGGCCGGCCCGCGCCGACAATGCCGAGCACACCGTCGTCACGACCTATCGCTTCCCGACCGCGGACGAGATGATCGTCCGCACCGAAATCTCCAGCCCGGGCAGCACGCCGTCCTCGGGCGAGGAAAGCTACGTCCGCAAGTCGCGCTGAAGAGGACCGCCATGAAACGCCTGCTCGCGCTCGCCGCGCTCGTCTGGCTCGCCGCCGTGCCGGCCGAGGCGGCGGAACAGCCCGCCGCGCTCAAGACGCTTTGCGACCGCATCTGCGGCGGAACGTGGGAACCGGTCGTGCCGCCCGCGCCCGATCAGTTCGTCACCACCTACAGCTATGAATGGGACGCGCCGCTCGGCCTCATCCGCGGCACGGCGACGACCGTGGGCGGTGTCGGCGGCATCCATACCGAGATGGTCATCCTGTTCGGGTGGGACGAGGTCCGTAAAGGCATCTGGACCTTCCGCGCCGACGGCGACAGCCGCCCCGTCTACGGCGCCGCCGACCTCGCGGGAGACGGCTATAGCGAGACGGTCAAAGTTCTCGACACCGGCCTCGATAGCAAGATGATCACGACCTATGTCTTTAGCGGTGCCGACGCCTACACGGCGCGCAGCGAGATCGTCGCACCGGGCGGCTCGACGCTGAGCACCGAGGAAACCTACAAGCGCACGGCGCACTGAATGGGGCCTGCCGTGAAACGCCTGCTCGCTGTTGCCTCGTTGATATGGCTGACTGTCCTTCCAGCGCATGCCGCCGAACAAATCACATCGCTCAAGACTCTCTGCGACCGCATTTGCGGCGGAATGTGGAAGCCGGCCCCGCAGGCGGTGTCCGACGAGTCCGTTACGACCTATACCTATGAATGGGATGCGTCGCTCAACCTTGTCCGCGGCAAGGCCATTACCTCAGGAGGCTTCTCCGGCGTCCGTCTTGAGACAGTCATCCTCTTTGGCGTCGACAACGTGGCGAAGACGATCTGGTTTTTCGAGGGTTCCGGTTACGGCCTCCCGCGCTATGGCACGGTTGAGTTCACACCTGATGGGTATCGCGAGATCACGGGCATTCTCGGCAGTGATGAGGGCAAACGGACCTTCACTTATGTCTTTACTGGTGCGGACGAATACCAGGTGGCGGGGGAGTTCATGACGCGGAATGGCCCGCTTACCAGCAGCACTGCCGCTTATCAGCGTACCTGGCCCTGACTATTTCATGAACGACGGAGACCGCCGCCAACTGGAAGAAGCCGCCGCCCGCGCCTGGCCGCCGCATGAGACGGTGGCGCACGAGGGCTGGGTCCTGCGCTTCTCCGGCGGCGGCAGCCAGCGCGCGAACTCGGTGCTGACCCTGCGCTGGTCCGGCACGGATATAGACGCCGCCATCACCGCCGCCGAACACGCCTATCGCGAGCGCGGGCAGAAGCCGATCTTCCAGATCGTCGATGTCAGCCTCCCCACCGACCTCGACGCGCGTCTCGAAGCCCGCGGCTACGCCGGCATTGATCGCACGCTGCTGATGACGAAAAGCATTTCAAAAGAGAGCTCGTCATCCTCGGACGGCCCCTCGGGCCGATCCGAGGACCCATGCCTGAGACCTGTCAGGACGCACACCATCTCCCGCCACACCACCGCGCCACAGGCGTGGCTCGACATCTACCTCGCCACCGTCACCCCCGACCGCCGTGCCGCTGCCCCCGCGATCATCGCCGCGCTGCCCGATCCCAAATGCTTCTTCGTGGCCGCGCGCGACGGCGCGCCCTTCGCCGTCGGCCTCGGCATGGCCGAACCGCCGTATTGCGGCATCGAATGCATGGCGACGGAGGCGAGCGCCCGCCAATCGGGCGGCGCCCGCGCGGTCCTCGCCGATCTCGAAGCCTGGGCGGCGGAGCAGGGCGCCACAACGCTCTGGCTCCAGGTCCTCGAACGCAACACACCGGCGCGCGCGCTCTACGACAGTCTCGGCTTCGCCACCGTCGGCACCTACTGGTACCGCCACGCGCCGTAGCATGGTGCGTCCTTCGAGACGCGGCGCTGCGCACGGCTCCTCTGGATGGCGACTATCTACGTTCTCCTAAGATCGTCATGCTGAGGTGCTTCGCGAAGCGAAGCCTCGAAGCACGCACGCTCCCTACAACCGCACCCGACCCAACCGCAGCGCGTTCAGGATCACGCTCACCGACGACAGCGCCATCGCCGCCGCAGCGATCTCCGGGCTCAGCATCCACCCCGTGAACGGATAGAGCGCCCCCGCCGCCAGCGGCACGCCGGCGAAATTGTAGATGAAGGCGAAGGCGAGGTTCTGCCGGATATTGCGCATCGTCGCTGTCGCCAGCCGCCGCGCGTGCACCACGCCTGAGATGTCACCTTTCAACAGCGTCACGCCCGCGCTCTCCAGCGCCGCATCCGCGCCGGTGCCCATCGCGATGCCGGCATCAGCGGCGGCGAGGGCAGGGGCGTCGTTCACCCCGTCGCCCGCCATGATCACGACCCGCCCGGCCTGACGCAGTGCAGCGACCGCTTCCGCCTTGCCCTCGGGCGTCACCCCGGCGCGCACCTCGTCAATACCCAGCCGTGCCGCGACGACCTTGGCAGTCACCTCATGATCACCCGTCATCATGACCGCGCGAATACCCTGCGCCTTTAGCGCCGCGACGGCGTCCGCAGCGCCCGCCTTGATGGGATCGGCAACGGCAATCAGCATCGCCGCCGTGCCGTCGATCGCCGCATAGACCGCCGTCGCACCTTCCGCCCGCAACGCGTCGGCCCGCGCGATCAGTCCCGAAACATCGACGCCTTTCTCGCTCAGCCACCCCGCGTTGCCCGCCAGCACGGTCCTGCCGTCCACGATGCCCTCCGCGCCCTTGCCTGGCGGGGCATCGAAATCCTGCACGGCGGACAGCGTGAGACCCTTCTCCTTCGCCGCCGCAACGACCGCGCCCGCCAGCGGATGCTCCGCGCCCGCCTCGACGCTGGCGATCAGGCGCAGCGCCTCGTCGGCGTCGAAGCCGTTCACCGCCTCCAGCGCCACGGCCTTCGGCTTGCCCTCGGTCAGCGTGCCTGTCTTGTCGAACATCGCCGTATCGGCCCGTGCCAGCGCCTCCAGCGCCGCGGCGTCGCGCACCAGCACGCCAGCCTGTGCCCCGCGCCCGACACCGGCCATCACGGCCATCGGTGTCGCGAGCCCGAGCGCGCAGGGGCAGGCGATGATCAGCACGGACACCGCCGCGACCAAACCATTGGCGAAACCCGCCTCGTCAGCGAATGCCCACCACGCCGCGAAGGCGATCAGCGCGATCACACCGACCAGCGGCACGAACCAGCCCGAGACCTGATCGGCCAGACGCTGCACCGGCGCACGGCTGCGCTGCGCTTCGGCCACCAGGGCCACAATGCGCGCCAGCATCGTCTCCGCGCCGACCTTCTCGGCGGTCATGATCAGCGCACCGCTACCGTTGATCGTGCCGCCCGTCACCGCGGCGCCGGTCGTCTTCTCCACCGGCAGGGCCTCGCCGGTGATCAGCGACTCGTCCACATGGCTGCGCCCCGCGAACACGATGCCGTCCACTGGCACCGCCTCGCCCGGCCGCACGCGCAGCCGGTCGCCGGTCAGCACCTGATCGAGCGGCACGTTTTCCTCGTCGCCGTCCGGCTTCACCCGCCGCGCGGTCTTGGGCGCGAGGTCGAGCAGCGCGCGGATCGCCCCGCCGGTCGCCTCGCGGGCGCGCAGCTCCAGCACCTGGCCCAACAGCGCCAGCGTCACGATCACCGCCGCCGCCTCGAAATAGACCGGCGCCCCGCCATGGCCGCCATGCAGCCCGTGCGGGAAGACGCCCGGCGCCAGCATCGCAACGGCGCTATATGTCCAGGCGACAATCACCCCGAGCCCGATCAGCGTGAACATGTTGAGGTTCATGGTCTGCAGCGACGCCGCGCCGCGCTGAAGGAACGGCCACCCCGCCCACAGCACGACCGGCGTCGCGAGCGCGAACTGCACCCAGCGCGACGTCATATCGGTCAACCCGAACGTCCAGCCGAACACATGCCCGCCCATCTCCAGAACGAAGACGGGCAGGGTCAGCGCCAGCGCGACCCAGAAGCGCCGCGTCATGTCCTTCAATTCGGGGTTTTCAGCGCCCGCAACCGGCACCATCGGCTCCAGCGCCATGCCGCAGATCGGACAGGGGCCGGGCTTGTCGCGCACGATGTCCGGATGCATCGGGCAGGTCCACTTGGTCCCCGCCGCGACCGGCGCAGCGGGTGCCGGCGCCAGATATTTCAGCGGTTCCGCGACGAACTTGGTGCGGCAGCGTTCGCTGCAGAAATGATAGGTGACGCCGTCATGCACGGCGCTCGGCTTGCCCGCGTTTGGATCGACATCCATCCCGCAGACCTGGTCCTTCACCGTGCCTGCGGCCGGCCCATGCGCCGCGCCGCCGCAGCAGTCGTGCCCGTGCTGATGATCGTGCGCCATGCGCCCTCGCTTGTCCGCCGGATGCGGCTCATGTATACCCCGTATGGGTATCCGTCAACATACCCGGCAGGGGTATCATGGCTCACGGCGACACGAAGAAGAATCTCTCCGCGCTGAAGCGCATCGAAGGCCAGGTGCGCGGCATCGCCGGCATGGTCGAGGCCGACCGCTATTGCATCGATATCGTGACCCAGATCGCCGCCGCCCGCGCCGCCCTGTCGCGGGTGGAGGCCGATCTCCTGCGCGGCCATATCGGTCACTGCGTGCATCGCGCAATGAAGTCCGGCGACACCGCCGAACAGGCCAAGGTGGTCGAGGAACTGGTCGGCGCCTTCAACCGCCGCTGAGCTACTTCTCGACCCGCGCGTAGCTGTCGCCGTCGATGAAGACGAAGGAGAGGTCCGCCGGGTCGGTCGCGACGAGGCTCATCTGCTCGGTCGTCCCCGCATAGCTCGTGAAGGTCAGCGTGAAGCCGTCGATCGCATACCGCCCGGACTGCTCGGGGTCGGTCCCCGACGAGGTCGTGGAAATCCCGTTCACCGGATCGGTGGTCGTCGCGCCGGTAAAACCGGTCTTTACGTAGCGGCCGTCCGCCGTGAAATCGATCTGACGGATCACCGACACCGAACCGCGCGGCCCGCCGGAATAGTAGTTGAACCGCCACGACCCGTTCAGCGTCGGCCCCGGCACGGGCCGCGCCGGCTCATAGGGATAGCGCCCGATCTTGAAACCGCGCTCTGTCTGCTCGAATGCGACGCTCTCCGTCTCGACCAGCCCGAAACGCTGCACGCTCGCCGTTTCGATGGTCGCGCCGTTCAGCCGATAGGTGCCGCAGAGGCCCGGCGTCGCCGCGCACAGCGAGGCCAGCGTCTCGTTGCCCAGCGGCGGGCGGTCGGCATAGAGCCCCGACGGATCGAACTGACGCAGCTTCCACACCATCGTCATCTGCGTCCCGCCCATCGGGTTCTGCACGAAATTGGTGACGGTGTAGATGTACAGCCCGTCCAGGCTCTCGCTGCCCGCCTGCGCCGCGGGCAGAGCAGGGCGCGGCGTTGCGCCCATGTAGAGCGACTGGACGACCTCGTCGAAGTCGGTCTCTGCCGTATCGCGATGCGCGCCATCGACATTGACGAGGATCAGCATCGCATCGGCGATCCCCTCCGGCGCGCGAAAGGCGATCGCGGCCACGACGATCTCGGAACTCGGGTTGGTGTGCGTGCTGCCCGCCCGCATCGCCCAGGCCATCGGTTGGCCGCTGGTGGTGATGCCCTTGTGCTCCTGCGTCGTCCGCTCGCCGACCAGCAGGCCGGCGCTGTCCATCAATACGGGCAGCAGCGTGGCCGGATCGTCCTGGTTGCCGGGCATCCCGCTCACCACGATCAGCGCCGAGGCCCGGCGCCCGTTCTCCGGATTGGTGAAGTCCCACTGATAGAGCATGCCGTTCGAGATGGCGGCCTCGGCCCAGGCCGGCAGCGGCGGCGAATCGAAATTGACGCCCATCACCGAGCGCGGCTCTGCCCGGGCCGGAAGAGCGCCGATCACCAGCGTCACGGCACAAAACGCCAAACAAATTGCAGAACGTATCACTTTTGACCCCGTACTTGCCGCCGGCGTAACTTTACGGCGGCGGCCGTCCTGCATAGTGTCCGCGCCGAATTCGATTGGAAACAAGAACATGGCCCTCGATCCCGAAACCCGCGAACAGCTGATCTCGTCCGTCGCCCGCTTCGTGCGCGAGCGTCTCGTGCCCATCGAAGACCAGGTCAGCCGCGAGGACCGCATCCCCGACGCGATCATCCAGGAGATGCGCGAGCTCGGCCTCTTCGGCCTGTCGATCCCTGCCGAATATGGCGGCCTAGGCCTTAACATGGAGGAAGAGGCGCTCGTCCTCTTCGAACTCTGCCAGACCTCGCCGGCCTTCCGCTCGGCCATCGGCACCAATATCGGCATCGGCAGCCAGGGCCTCGTGATGTTCGGCCGCGAGGACCAGAAGGATTACTGGCTGCCCAAGATCGCCAGCGGCGAAACCATCGCCAGCTTCTGCCTCACCGAACCCGGCGCCGGCTCCGACGCCGCCTCGCTGCGCACCACCGCGATCCGCGACGGCAATGTCTATGTCGTCAACGGCACCAAGCGCTTCATCACCAATGCCGCCAAGGCCGGCGCCTTCACGCTGATGGCCCGCACCAACCCCGACCGCAAGGGCGCGGGCGGCATCTCCGCCTTCTTCGTGCCCTCGAACCTCAAGGGCATCACGGTCGGCAAGTCCGAACGCAAGATGGGCCAGCAAGGCGCCCATATCCACGACGTGATCTTCGAGAATTGCGAAGTCCCCGCCGAGTGCCTCATCGGCGAACGCGAAGGCGAGGGCTTCAAGCTCGCGATGCAGGTGCTGGATCGCGGCCGCATCCACATCGCCGCCGTCTGCACCGGCGTCGCCGAGCGCCTGGTCCGCGACTCCACGCTCTACGCGCTGGAACGCGAGCAGTTCGGCGACAAGATCGCGAACTTCCAGATGGTCCAGGCGATGCTCGCCGACTCCAAGATGGAAGCCTACGCCATGCGCTGCATGGTTCAGGAAACCGCCCGCAAGCGCGACGCGGGCGAGAACATCGCCATGGAAGCCTCGTGCTGCAAGCTGTTCGCCTCCGAAGCTGTCGGCCGCATCGCCGACCGCAACGTCCAGATCCATGGCGGCGCCGGCTATGTCTCCGACTACGCCGCCGAGCGCTTCTACCGCGACGTCCGCATCTTCCGCCTCTACGAAGGCACCAGCCAGATCCAGCAGACCGTCATCGCCAAGAACATGCTCCGCAACGCGGGGTAGGGCGGTGGCGGCGCTCAACCACATCCATCTTCATGTGCTGTCGGTTGAGCGCGCTCGCGATTTCTACGCCACTCATTTCGGCCTCCGACCGCATCTCACGCATGGCGACATCCTCTTCATGCGCGACGAGGCCGGTATGGACCTCGCTCTGGCGCCGGCGAAAACACTGGAGCCGTTTCCCGCTTGGTTCCATATCGGCTTTCGCCTGAATTCGGGCGCCCAGGTCGCCGCGCTGCACGATGCCTTGAAAGCGGCGGGCGAGACGATCCGCCAACCGCTCAGCCTCGAACCCGACTTCGTCGTCTTTCGCTGCGCCGACCCCGACGACCACCTCATCGAGGTCTATTGGGAGCCGCAGCCAACAGGAACCGCCTCATGACCAAGACCATCCGCGTCGGCTGCGCCTCGGGCTTCTGGGGCGACAGCTATATCGCCGCGCCGCAACTGATCGAGAAGGGGAACATCGACTATCTGGTGTTCGACTATCTGTCCGAAATCACCATGTCGATCATGGCGCGAGCGATGGCGAAGGACGCGAACGCGGGCTACGCCACCGACTTTGTCACCGTGACGATGGCGCAGAACGCCCGCGCCATCGCGGACAAGAAGATCAAGGTTATCGCCAATGCTGGCGGCATCAACCCGCGCGCCTGCGCCGCTGCGCTGGAGGCGTTGCTGGCGAAGATCGGCGTCGATCTGAAGGTCGCCTGGATCGAGGGCGACGACCTGATGCCGACCGTTGAACACTGGAAGGCGGCCGGGCTGACCGAGATGTTCACCGGCGCGAGCCTCCCCGAAAAGCCCGTCAGCATGAACGCCTATCTCGGCGGCTTCCCCGTCGCCGCGGCGCTGGCGACGGGTGCCGATGTCGTCATCACAGGCCGCTGTGTCGACAGCGCGGTGACGCTTGGCGCTTGCATCCACGAATTCGGCTGGTCGCCCAAGGACTACGACAAGCTCGCCGGCGGATCGCTCGCCGGCCACATCGTCGAATGTGGCGCGCAGGCCTGCGGCGGCGTCTTCACCGATTGGGAACAGGTGCCCGACTGGGACACGATCGGCTACGCGATCGCCGAGGTCGCGCCCGACGGCACCTTCATCGCGACCAAGCCCGACGGCACCGGCGGGCTCGTTACGCCCGGCACGGTCGGCGAGCAGATGCTCTACGAGATCGGCGATCCTCAGGCTTACATGCTGCCCGACGTCGTCTGCGACTTCTCCGATGTCCGCATGACGCAACAGGGCAAGGATCGCGTCGCCGTCACCAACATTCGCGGCTATGCCCCTACCTCGACCTACAAGGTCTCCGTCACCTACGAGGACGGCTGGCGCGTTACCTCGATGCTTTCACTGGCTGGCATCGATGCCGCCAAGAAGGTCCGCCGCATCGGCGAGTCCGTCCTGAAGCGCATGGAAACCACCATGCGCGCCCGCAACTGGGGGCCGTTCACGGAAACCTCCATCGAAGTTCTCGGCGACGAAGACTCCTACGGCCCCCACAAGCGCGAGGTCGGCGCCCGCGAGGCGACGCTGAAGCTCGCCGCGAAACATGCCAGCCGCGCCCCGCTTGACGTGATGATCCGTGAGCTGACGAGTTCCGGCACGTCCTTCGCGCCGGGCATCACCGGCTATGGCGGCGCGCGCGCCAAGCCCTCGCCGGTCGTCCGCCATTTCTCGACGCTGGTGCCGAAGGCCGAGCTCCCTGTCACGCTCCACATCGCCGGCAACGCCGTCCCGGTCGCGATCGACACGGCCGGCGGCTACGACCCCGCCGCCACCGTGCGCCGGCGCGGCGCGTTGGCCGCGACCAAGACGTTCGACCATGAGGTCCCGCTCATCCGCCTCGCCTGGGCGCGTTCGGGCGACAAGGGCAACAATTCCAATATCGGCATCATGGCCCGCGATCCCGCCTACCTGCCCTATATTCGCGAGGCGCTCAGTGAAGCGGCGGTCGCGAAATTCATGGCGCATAAGTTCGCGGACGGGCAGGGCAAGGTCGATCGCTTTGACCTGCCCGGCATTTCGGGCCTCAACTTCCTGCTGCACGAAGCGCTCGGCGGCGGCGGCATCGCCAGCCTCGCCAACGATCCGCAGGGCAAGGCCTACGCCCAGATGCTGCTGGAATTCCCCATTCCCGTTCCGGCCGACATCGCGGCCCGCGCCGCCTGACATATGCACGCCGCAATTGGGCGTTTAATGACGCGCCGTTTTGATCAGGCTGAGTAAGGATTCGCCCGCGTTGAGCATCTTCCGTCTTCGTGTGCTGCTGGCGCAGTCGGCGCTCGCGATCTCCCTCGCCGCGGCCGGCTGCACGCCGCTCGTCGTCGGCGCCGGTCCCGACATCACCGCGCCGCGTCTCGCGCTGGCCGATAACGGCGAAGAGCGCTTCGTCGCGCGCGACGGCCAGCAGCTCGGCGTCTCGCAATGGGTGGCCGAGAAGCCCCGCGCCGTCATCGTCGCCTTTCACGGCATGAACGACTATGCGGGCTTCATCCGCGGCCCCGCCGCCTATTGGCAGGAGAAAGGCATCTCCACCTACGCGCTCGACCAGCGCGGCTTTGGCCGCTCACCCAATACCGGCCTTTGGGCGGGCGACGCGGCCATGCTCGCCGACTTCCGTGATTTCACCGCCGACATTCGCGCCCGCAATCCGGGCGTTCCCCTCTATTTGCTCGGCGAAAGCATGGGCGGCGCCGTCGTGCTCGCGGGCCTCACCCAGCCGAACGCGCCGCAGGCCGATGGCGTCATCCTCGTCGCGCCGGCCGTGTGGGGCTGGTCGACGATGAATTTCTGGTACCGCTCGGCGCTCTGGATCGTCAGCCATGTCCTGCCGGCCAAGAAGGTCACGGGCAGCGGCCTCACCATCCATCCGTCCGACAATATCGACGCGCTGCGCGACCTTGGGCGCGACCCGCTGGTGATCAAGCCGACCCGTACCGACGCCGTCTATGGCCTCGTCGGCCTGATGGACAAGGCGATCCTCGGCGCCGGTAAGGTGCAGGCGCCGATCCTGCTGCTCTATGGCGAGCGCGACGAGATCGTCCCGCGCTGGCCGATCCAGAAACTGGTCGAGAAGCTGAATCCCGCGCCGCGCATCGCGCTCTACCCGAACGGCTATCACCTGCTGATGCGCGACCTGCAGCGCCAGGTCGTCTGGAACGACGTCCTCGCCTTCATCGACCGCACCAACGGCAAGCTGCCCTCGGGCTACGAATTCGACCGCCAGGCCTTCATCGAAGGCAAGGTGTGGTCGAAGCCGAAGCAGCAGACTGCGGCGGCGGCGAAATAGCGGCTAGTCCGCCGCCAGCACCACGCCGCCCATGATCGCGCCGTAATGGCAGACCGCGGCGGCCAGCACGAAGCCGTGCCACACGACATTCTGGAACTTCAGCGAGTCCCAGACGTGGAAGATGACGCCCACGCTGTAGAGCACGCCGCCCAGCGCCAGCAAGATCGCCGGACCCATCGGCAGGTTGGCGATCTGCGCGCCCATGATGGCGGCGCCGCCCCAGCCGAGCGCGAGATAGAGCCACAGCATCGACCGGTCGAAACGCCCCGGCAGGAACAGCTTGATGCCCGCCGCGCTGAGCGCGACGGTCCACAGCAGCACCAGCGAGACGATCCGCCAGCCCGGCGCGCCCTGCAGCGCGAAGGGCGTGCACGATCCCGCGATCATGATGAAGATCGCTGCGTGATCCATCCGGCGCAGCCAGGAATGCGGATTCTCGGGCCGCGCGCTGTTGTAGATCGCCGAGCAGGTCAGCATCAGCAGCAGGCCGAGCGTGTAGATCGAGGCGGTGACGATCGGCGTCGCGCGGCCCATCAGGCTCGCGACCACGATCAGCACCGCGCCGCCGGCCACCGCAAAGGCTATCCCCGCGATGTGGACCGCGATGTCGGCGATATATTCGCCGCGGGTGATCAGGCGACCGTGCATGGCGTCACATTTGCCAGAGTCTGGTGAAGGAACAAGGGGCGCAAATCTCTCAAATTTGTCATGCACGTCTCGGCGGCGCGTCCGCCGCGTGATAGATGGCGATCATGGCCGCGCTTATCACCCCCGTCGTCCTCGAAGACCGCTTCGTCCGGCTTGAGCCGTTTGCCGAACGGCACCGCGAGCCGCTGCGCGAAGCTGGAAACGACCCCGATCTGTGGCGGTTCCACGGGTTGAACCAGTACAACAGAACCTTCGACCGCTATTTCGACCACTACCTCGCCGAGACCGAAGCTGGCCGCGACTGCGCCTTCGCGGTCCACGATGTGACAAGCGGCGCGCTCGCCGGTGCTTCGAATTATCTGGCGATCAATCCCGCCAACAAGCGGCTGGAGATCGGCTCCACCTGGTACGCCAAGCCTTTCCAGGGCGGCCTCGCCAACCCCGCCGCCAAGCGGCTGCTGATCGGCCATGTACTGGAGACGCTGAAGTGGAACCGCGTCGAGTTCAAACTCGACCAGCGCAATGCCCGCTCCTGGTCGGCGATGAAGAAGCTTGGCGCGGTGGAGGAGGGGCTACATCGCGACCACATGATCCTCCCGGACGGCCATATCCGCAGCTCGGTCTGGTTCAGCATCCTGCCGGCAGACTGGCCGCGCGTGAAAGCCGGCCTCGACGCTCGCCTCGGCGACTAGCGCAGCGGATTGCCCGCGACGCTTTCCTCGGGCGCCTGGGCCTGGGCAGGGTCGCCGCCGACCTCTTCCGCCCACACCTTGAAGCCGTTGAGCGCGCCCCAGCCGAACGAGTGGATCAGCGGCGTGTCGGCTGCATCGCGCCCGGTGGTGCAGAGCACGCGCCCCGTCATCGGCCGGTTGTTGCGCGGATCGTAGTCGCGCCACGCGCCGCCGAGATAGACCCGCATCCACGCGCAGAAGTCCTGGCTCGCATAGGGCGGCGCCTGGTTCACGTCGCTGATATAGCCCGAGCAGTACATCGCCGGGATGTTCATCGCGCGGCAGAAAGCGATCGCCAGATGGGTGAAGTCGCGGCAGACGCCGCTGCGTTCGGCATGGGCCTCGGCCGCGGTGCGGGTCGGGCGCGCCAGCTTGTAGTTGAAGACGAGGTGCGAGTTCACGAAATCGCAGATCGCCTGCACTCGCCGCCCGTCTGGCGGCGTGTTGCCGAACAGCTCGATCGCCGTGCCGATCAGCGTGTCCGTATCGCAATAGCGGCTGGGCAACAGCCAGCCCAGCGCATCGTCGGGCAAATCCTCGATCCGATGCTGCTCGGCGCTGAGATCGAACATATCCGGAGCCCCGGGATCGCGGATGACGCAATCGGTGCCCAGCTTGAAGTCGCCCGCAGGCGCCGTCAGGCGGCAGCACCAGTTGCCGTATATGTCGCGATAGCTCTGGATCGGCACGGCGGGGAAGGTGATGAGGTGATCGGGCTTCTCCAGATCGCCGAACCGCGAGTGATGGATGTTGAGCAGCGCGATCAGCGGTGTTTCCTGCGGGAACCAGTAGGTCAGTTCACAACCGAGCCTCAGCCGCATGGGTCGTGCCTCAACAATCCGGTTGGCGGGAACGGCGGCGGCAGAAGACGTGTCGATACCGTCCGGGACGAGAAGCATGTCGGAATCCTGGCTCGCGATGTGGGAGGCCGGACGCGCAGGCACCGGCGCGAGGGAAACGCGTCGGCGCCGTTAAGGTTCCGGGATGAGCCATTGGCGCGAAGGCTACGCGCCGTTCGCCTCGCTGGCTACTACTTGTTCAGCGTGCGTCAGTCCGGCTTCGCGTCGGGGAAGCGCGCGAACGGGAAGGGCGCTTCCTCACGTGCGAACGAGACATAGGCCGCCATCTCGCCCATGTAGCGCCCGAGCCGTCCGCCGAACGCGCGCAGGTCGTCGCTCGCATCGGCGTCGAAGATGCGCAGCACGAACTGCGCGACCGCGATGAAGAAGATCGCCCACAGGCTCAGCCACAACAGGCCGAGGAACAGCACGCTGAACAGCAGCCGCTTGAACGGATAGGCGCCGCGCGTGGGACGCGCGGGCTGCAGGTCGGCAGGCTGGGTCGGGGTGCTCATGGCATCTCCTCACCGGTGAAAATCCGGTCCGACGGAAATGGCCCTTGCGCGCCCGGCGTTCAAGCACGCCTGTCACACACTGGATCGGGCCAGCTTGACACCGGCGCGGGCAACCGCCTAAACCGCGCGCCTCACTGCGGCAGGGCGATTAGCTCAGCGGGAGAGCACTCCCTTCACACGGGAGGGGTCACTGGTTCAATCCCAGTATCGCCCACCATTTCCTGCCGCGTCAGCCCATTGTCGCCGCGATTTGCGCCAGCGCACCGGGCAGCTCGTCATAGCCGTGAATCAGCGCATTCGCCCCGAAGGTCGCGGGATCGAAGGCCGAATAGCCGAAGGTGAAGATCACCAGCTTCACGCCCGCCATGCGCGCCGTTTCGGCATCGACCTCGCTGTCGCCGATCATCACGGCACGTTTGGGATCGCCGCCCATCAGCTCGATCGTCTTCAGCAGCACCAGCGGATCGGGTTTGCGCGTCGGCAGCGTATCGGCGCCGACGATCGTCCCGAAGAACCGCGTCAGGTCCAGCGCGTCCAGCAGATTCCGGCTGAGGGCTTCCGGCTTGTTGGTGCAGATGGCAAGGCTGTGCCCCTCGGCCTGAAACCGCGCCAGCGCTTCGCGCGCCCCGGCAAATGGCACCGATCCATCCGCGATATGCGCGCCGTAATAGGCGATGAATTCGTCGAAATAACCGTCCAGCGCCTCGGTCGAGGCGGCGGCGCCGGTCGCCGCGAAGCCGCGCTCCAGAAGCGCCCGCGCACCGCGTCCCACCATGTGGCGGACATCGGCGTCGGGCACCGCGACCCGGCCATGGGCGCGCAGCACGGCATTCATGGCGCCGGACAGATCGGGCGCGGTGTCGACCAGCGTCCCGTCGAGATCGAAGACAAGCGAGAGTTTCTGCATGGCGGCGGTCTAGCGCGCTTTGCCCGCGCGCGAAACCGGCGTCAGGCGGCGATGGAGATTCCGGTCGGCAGCAACGCGGCCGGCACGGCGTCGGGCATCGCCCTGACCGCGACCATGCCGAGGCGGATGCCCCATTTCGTCACCACGCCGCGATAGTTCAGCGTGCCGTCGCCGTCGAGCGACATGACGTAACGGTACCGCACCCGCATGCCGCGGAACGGCCCGCTGCGCATGATGCCGAAATAGTCGCGATGCAGCCCGTCTTCGTCGGGATAGAGGATGGAGGTCTCGGCGAACCCTTCGCGCCGTCCTTCATAGACCCGGTCGCCGAGCCGCTTGTAGCGCCAGGTCTCGCTGTCCCGGCCGCCGTCATGGAAGGCGATGTCCTGCGAAACGACCAATGTTTCGCCGTCCCATTTGCCTTCGACGAAGACGCTGACGCCGCGCTTCACCTTGCGGAAGCGTGACATGAAATACCCTGCCGCTACGACTCGGCCGGGAAAGAATGTCTCGAGGGCGAAGGGCGGCGCGGCGGCCTGCTGGCTAACTGTCGGCGAGGTGTGGGAACGTGGTAAAGATTCCATGTATTTCACGTATTTCGTTGTGAATTGAACGGCTTAGCTGAGATAGGCCATCCTACGCTGCAGTGCATCAACTGGATTGTTAGAAAGCTACACTTCACGACGAGAAACAATTTGTCAGTTCTTTACACGCGCGGACCTAGGGTATCCGGCGCATGAAAGTTGGCCTGATTTGACCTCGTCCCATCCCATTGCCGTGATCGTCCTGGCCGCCGGCCAGGGCACCCGCATGAAATCGCCGCTGCCCAAGGTGCTGCACCCCGTCGGCGGTCGACCCATTCTGGGCGCGATCCTCGATGCCGTGGCGTCACTGGCGCCGGAGCGGGTCGTCGTGGTGACCGGCCCGGCGCAGCCCTCCGTCGCCGCCTTCGTCCAGGCGCGCGGCGCGGTAAATGCGATCCAGGATCCGCCCAAAGGCACCGGCCACGCCGCCCAATGCGCGCTGCCGGCGCTGGAAGGGTTCAGCGGCGACGTCCTCATCCTCTACGGCGACACCCCGCTGCTGACGCCCGAAACCCTCGCAGGCCTCATCGCCGCCAAGGGCCCGCATGCGCTGGCGCTGCTCGGCTTCACGCCGCTCGATCCCGGCCAGTACGGCCGGCTGATCCTCGATCCCGACAACAAATTCCTCCTGCGCATCGTCGAGGCGAAGGATGCGAGCTACACCGAGCGCGCGGTGCGCTTCTGCAATGCCGGCGGTTTCGTGCTCGACGCGGTGCTGCTGCGCGAGCTGTTGGCGGGGCTCGCCAACGACAACGCGCAGGGCGAATTCTACCTGACCGACATCGTCGCCGGCGCGCGGGCCAAGGGGCTGAAGGCCGTTGCCTTCGATGCGCCGGTCGATGACGTGATGGGCGTCAACAGCCAGGCCGAACTCGCCGAGGCCGAAGCCGTTTTCCAGAAGCGCGCGCGCCTCGCCCATATGAAGGCCGGCGTCTCGCTGGCCGATCCCGCCACCGTCTATTTTTCCGCCGATACCGAAATCGGCGCGGGCACGACGATCGGCCCCAATGTCGTCATCGCGTCCGGCGTCACCATCGCCGCCGGCGTCACCGTCAAGCCGTTCTGCCATCTCGAAGGCGTCACCATCGCGACCGGCGCGGTCATCGGCCCCTTCGCGCGCCTGCGCCCCGGCAGCGAGATCGGCGAGGACGTCCATATCGGCAACTTCGTCGAGACCAAGGCCGCCAAGCTCGACAAGGGCGCCAAGGCGAACCACCTCACCTATCTCGGCGATGTCTCTGTCGGCGCCGGCGCGAATATCGGCGCCGGCACCATCACCTGCAATTACGACGGCTTCTTCAAATACCGGACGGAGATCGGGGCAGGGGCCTTTATCGGCTCGAACTCTTCGCTCGTCGCGCCGGTCTCCATCGGCGACAACGCCAATGTCGGCGCCGGCTCGGTCATCACCAAGAATGTCGCGCCTGATGCGCTCGCCCTCACGCGCGCTATCCAGACCGACAAGACCGGCTGGGCCGCCCGCTTCCGCTCCATGATGCGTGCCCGCAAGGCCGCCTCCGCCAAGAAGGACTGACCTCATGTGCGGCATCGTCGGCATTATCGGGAATGAAGAAGCCGCTCCGCTCATCGTCGAGGCGCTGAAGCGGCTGGAATATCGCGGCTATGACAGCGCGGGCATCGCGACCCTGCATGACGGCCAGATCGATCGTCGCCGCGCGCCGGGCAAGCTGCGCAATCTGGGCGCTCTTCTCGGCAAGGACCCGCTGCCCGGCGTCATCGGCATCGGCCACACCCGCTGGGCGACCCACGGCGCACCGACCGAGAACAACGCCCACCCGCATGCGTCGGACAGCGTCGCGGTCGTCCATAACGGCATCATCGAGAACTTCCGCGAGCTGCGCGACGAGCTGACCGCCAAGGGCCATGTCTTCGCGACCGAGACCGACACCGAAGTCACCGTCCACCTCGTCACCGAAAACCTTCGCCGCGGCATGGACCCGGTCGCCGCCGCGCAGGCCGCGGTCAAGCGCTTCGACGGCGCCTTCGCACTGGTCATCATGTTCCGGGGCGACGAGGATCTGCTGATCGGCACCCGCCGGGGCAGCCCGCTCGCGGTCGGCTATGGCGACGGCGAAATGTATTTCGGCTCCGACGCCTTCGCGCTCGCGCCCTTCACCAACCGCGTGACCTATCTTGAGGAAGGCGATCTCGCCGTTCTCCGCCGGTCGGGTGCGACGATCTTCGACGTGAAGGACAACCGCGTCGAACGTCCCATCGTGCTGACCCAGGCCGGTGCAGCGCTGGTCGACAAGGGCAACCACCGCCACTTCATGGCGAAGGAAATCTACGAGCAGCCCGAAGTGCTCGGCCACACCGTCCACGCCTATGTGAACGGCGTCACTGAAAGCGTCGCACTGCCGAAATCCTCGATCGACTGGTCGGCGGTGACCAAGCTCACCATGGTCGCCTGCGGCACCTCGTCGATCGCCACCAACATCGCGCAATACTGGTTCGAGCAGCTGGCGCAGCTCCCCTCGGGCACCGACATCGCCAGCGAGTTCCGCTATCGCGACACCGTGCTGATCCCCGGCGGCGTCTCGCTCTTCGTCTCGCAGTCCGGCGAGACCGCCGACACGCTGGCGGCGCTGAAGCACGCCCGCGCGGCGGGGCAGAAGATCGCCTCCGTCGTCAACGTCGCCGAAAGCTCGATGGCCCGTGAAAGCGACGCGGTTTACCCGACCCATGCCGGCCCCGAGATCGGCGTCGCCTCGACCAAGGCGTTCGTCTGCCAGCTCGGCGTCCTCGCCAGCCTCGCCATCGCCGCCGGCCGTGCGCGCGGCGTGCTCCCCCGCGATGCCGAAATCCGCCTGACCCGCCGCCTGCTCGAAATGCCGCGCCTCATCGGCGAGGCATTGAAGCAGGAGGAGATCATCGCGAGCATCGCCCAGGAGATCGCCAAGGCGCGCGATGTCCTCTTCATGGGGCGCGGCCTCAGCTACCCGATCGCCATGGAAGGCGCGCTGAAGCTGAAGGAGATCAGCTATATCCACGCCGAAGGCTATGCCGCCGGCGAGTTGAAGCATGGCCCCATCGCCCTCATCGACGAAAACGTCCCCGTCATCGTCATCGCCCCGCACGACGCGCTGTTCGAGAAGACCATCTCGAACATGCAGGAGGTGATGGCCCGCGGCGGCAAGGTGCTGCTCATCTCCGACAAGCGCGGCCACGAACTGGCCGGCGACAATGTCTGGATGCGCATCGAAATCCCCGAATGCGACCCCGTCTTCGCGCCCCTCGTCTCGGCCGTCCCGGTCCAGCTGCTCGCTTACTACACGGCGCTGGCAAAAGGCACTGACGTTGACCAGCCCCGCAATTTGGCGAAGAGCGTGACGGTCGAATAACTGATCCTCGCCCGCGCGGCGGGGTGAGGCAGATCAGCGAAAGGTCCAGTGGACCTTTCGCCTGCCGAACGACTACGCGAAGCATGGTGGAGGGGGCGCATGCAACGCGCCGCCCCGCGCCCCCCTAAACGCAGGAATTGCCGGCCGTCCGCCGGTCGCCTCATGGTGCGCCATCAATCCCGCATCGAAAGGCCGCCTAGCATGACCACGATCGCCCTTCAGCCGCGCCCTCGCCGCTTCTGGCTGCTTGCTGTTGTTTCGATCGCCGTCGCTTTCGCCGCTTGGCTCGCGCCGTGGCTGGTTTACGCGCTGATCAAGAGGCTAGGCCTCGGCGAAGGCGCCGCGCACGTCGTCGACTACATCGCTTTGTTTGCGCCGCCGCTCATCTGGACGGCGCTGATCGTCTACGGCTTTGTCGTCCATGGCTGGCGAACCCTCTTCCTGCTCCCGGCGGCGCCGCTGGCCTATGCCTGGCTCATCCTGCTCGGCGGCTGCGGCCTCAATCGCGCTTTCTGCCTTTAGCCGTACCTCCGCCGCAGGGAGACCGTCGGGTCAGCCTACAAAACCATCCTTTGACTCCTTCGCCCGCAGGCCCCCTATGGCGAACCCTCAAAGGATTAGTTTCATGCGCCTGCGCGCCGTCACTCTGTTCGCACTCCTCGGCGCCGCCACAGCTTCGGCAGCCGACCCCGTCATCGAGAAGATCGAGGCGAAACTCTTTCTGGCCGACTCGGGTACTCTTTCGGGGGACGTGGCGAGCGGATCAGGTGTCGCGCTCTGGAACATGACCATCGGCGGCGAAGGCGAGCGGGCAGACGATGTGCTTATCGTCGTCACCGTGAAGGCCGATGCCGGCGAGTTCATCAAGGTGCCTTTCGAAATCGAGATCAAGGGCGCCGACGGCAAGGTGGTTGCCAGCCGCAAGACCGAGAACATTCTGATCGGCGCCTCCGGCCTGATGTCGCAGGGCGTCTACCTGCAGGATGCGACCTGCACCGCGCTGAAAGTCACCGCCACGGTCGGCAAATCGACCAAGGCCACCGAGGTACCCTTCGCCTGCGGCGAGTGAGCGGGCGCCTCGCCACCCTCCAAACCCCGTGCTACGATTCTGCCATGACAAACCTCACCGCCGACGACCGTAAACGCGCCGCCGCCCTCAAGGCGCTCGACTTCATCGCCGACGGCCAGATCGTCGGCCTCGGCACCGGCTCCACCGCCGCGCATTTCGTGAAGGCGCTGGGCGAGCGGGTGAAGGCGGGGCTGAAGATCACCGGCGTCGCCACCAGCACCGCCGCCGAGGCGCTCGCCATCGAGGCCGGCATCACCCTCGTCGGGATCGACGAGGTCCCCCATATCGACATCACCGTGGACGGCGCCGACGAGGCCGACCGCAGCTTCCGCCTGATCAAGGGCGGCGGCGCCGCCCATCTGCGCGAGAAGATCGTCGCCGCCGCCTCGCGCCGCATGATCGCCATCCTGGACGACAGCAAGCTGGTCGACGCGCTCGGCCGTTTCCCGCTGCCCGTCGAGATCGTGCCCTTCGCCTGCAAGACCACGCTGCGCCACATCGCCGACGCCGCCGTCGCGGCCGGCTGCGGCGGCAATTTCATCCGCCTGCGTGGCGGCGAGGCCCACCCCGTCATCACCGACAACGGCAACGCCATCGCCGACCTCGACTGCCAATCGATCCCCGACCCCGAGGCGCTCGCCGCCGCCCTCTCGGCCATTCCCGGCGTCGTCGAGCACGGCCTCTTCCTCGGCCTCTGCTCGGGCCTCATCATCGGCACGCCCAGCGGCGTCGAGGTCATCGAACCGGCCCCGCACGTGCCGGAAGCTTAAGTCACGATATCGAAATTCCCGTCACGGCCGGGCTTGACCCGGCCATCCAGACTCCCTTTCTCCTAACGACGTGACTGCTGCGGTATGGCTGCTCCAGGGGCGGCCATAGGGACGGTACAGGAATGGCCTTCGACTACGACCTCTTCACCATCGGCGCCGGGTCTGGCGGCGTCCGGGCCACCCGCATCGCCGCCGGTTTCGGCGCGAAAGCGGCCGTCGCCGAGGAATACCGGGCGGGCGGCACGTGCGTCATCCGCGGCTGCGTCCCCAAGAAGCTGATGGTCTATGGCAGCCGCATCGGCTTCGACTTCGAGGACGCCCGCGGCTTCGGCTGGGACGCCCGCGCGACCCATGACTGGGCGACCCTCATCCGCCACAAGGACGAGGAGATCGCGCGCCTTGAAGGCCTCTACCGCAAGGGCCTCGACGGCGCCGGCGCGACCATCATCGACGAGCGCGCCGTCCTCACCGGACCCAACGAGATCCATCTCGTCAAATCGAACCGCACCGTCACGGCCAGGACCATCCTGCTCGCGGTCGGCGCCAGCCCGCACCGCGCGGCCTGCGTCGGCGATCATCTCGCGATCACCTCCAACGAGATGTTCCACCTCAAGGAGCGCCCCGAGCACATCGTCATCGTCGGCGCCGGTTACATCGCGCTGGAATTCGCGACCATCATGCGCGGCTATGGCAGCGCGGTCACCGTCGTGCACTACGCGCCGGAAATCCTGCGCGGCTTCGACCGCGAATGCGCGACGCATCTCCACGGCGAACTCGCCAAGCGCGGCATCACCTTCGTGATGGACGCCAGCGTCATCGGCATCCGCGAGGAGAATGGCCGCAAGGATGTCGGCCTCTCGACCGGCGAAGTGCTCGTCGCCGACCAGGTGATGTTCGCGACCGGCCGCTGGCCGAACACCAGGAACCTCGGCCTCGAAGCCGCCGGCGTGAAGACGAATGCCAAGGGCGCGATCGAGATCGACGCCTATAGCCGCACCAACGTGCCGCACATCTACGCGGTGGGCGACGTCACCGACCGCCACAATCTCACGCCGGTCGCGATCCGCGAGGGCCACGCCTTCGCCGAGACGGTCTTCAACAACAATCCCATCGCCGTCGATCATGCGGACATTCCGACCGCGATCTTCACGACGCCGGAATTCGCCTCCGTCGGCCTCACCGAAGAGGCCGCGCGCGCGGCGCATGGCGACGTCCATATCTACAAGGCGAAATACCGCCCGATGCGCGCCACCATCTCGCATCGCGACGAGCAGACGCTGATGAAGCTGATCGTCAACGGCGCCGACAACCGCGTACTCGGCGTCCACATGGTCGGCGCCGATGCGGGCGAGATCATCCAGATGTCCGGGATCGCCGTAAAGATGAAGGCGACCAAGGCGGATTTCGACGCCACCATCGCGCTCCACCCCTCGGCCGCCGAGGAATTTGTGCTGATGAAGACGCGGAGCGCCTGACGCCGGAACCTTTGCCGCCACCCCACGTTCTGAACGCGGGGACGACAAAGGAGATTTGCCATGACGCTCATCAAGCGTTCATTGACTGCTGCGCTGCTCGCGTCCGCCGCGATGCTCGGCACCGCATCTGCCGATCAGGCTGGCGTGAAGGCCGGCGTGCTCACCTGTAATGTCGAAGGCGGCGCCGGCTTCATCTTCGGCTCTTCGAAAGATCTTGTCTGTTCGTACTCGCCGATGAAGGGTGCGGAGGACGTTTATTACGGCACTGTCGACAAGTTTGGCGTCGACATTGGCTACACTGAATCCAGCAAGATCGTCTGGACGGTTCTTGCTCCGACGACGGATGTCGCCGACGGCGCGCTCGAAGGCACGTATGTCGGCGCTACTGCCGGCGCGACGGTCGGGGTTGGTGGCAGCGTGAACGTCCTGGTCGGCGGTCTCGACCAGTCGATCACGCTTCAGCCGCTCAGCGTCGAAGGCTCGGAAGGGTTGAACGTCGCGGCCGGTATCGGCTCGATTACGCTTCATTCGGCCCCGCCGTCGTAAGACCGCGCTCAAGCCGATGTAAAACGCCGGCCTCACCCGAGGCCGGCGTTTTATTTTGTCTAAGGCCTAACCCAACCGCTTCGCCGCCTTGAACGACACGTCGAGTTTCGTCGGCCCGGCGATGAAGTTCGACTGCAGCCAGATGGGCGGCCGCTCGATCTTCAACTCCTCCATCCGCGTCAGCACCTCCACCAGCACCGCGTCAATCTCGATGCGCGCGATATGCTGGCCGAGGCAGACATGCGGGCCGTTACCGAACGCCATGTGATCGTTCGGCGTGCGCGCGAGGTTCAGCCGATCCGGCGATGCGAAATGCGCCGCGTCGCGATTTGCGGCGCCGAAGAACATCACGACCTTCTGTCCGTCGCGGATCTGTTGACCGCCTAGCACCGCGTCCTTGCGCGCGGTGCGCCGCATATAGACGACCGGCGTCGTCGCCCGCAGCAGCTCCTCGCGCGCCGCCGGCAAACGCCCTTGCAGATCCGCCTTCAGCCAAGCGAGCTGATCGGGATTGCCGAGCAATTCGATTAGCCCGGCCGACAGCAGATTGCGCGTCGTGTCGCCGCCGGCATCGACTAGCAGCATGAAGAACAGCAGGAATTCCATGTCGGCGAGCTTCCGCCCGTCGACCTCGACGGTCAGCAGTTTGGTCGCCAGATCGTCGGCCGGGCGCGCCCGCTTCTCGGCGATGATCTTCATCCCGTATTCGAACATCTTGCCGACCGCCTGGCCGCCGGCGCCAGGGGGCAGGGCGCTGGGCGAGGTGTGGATGATCTCGGTCAGCTTGTAGAGCTCGCGCCCGTCGCTGAGGGGCAGGCCCATCAGCTCGGCGATGACATAGGAGGGCATCTCGCCCGCGACCTCGGTGACGAAGTCGCACGAGCCCTTCTCGATCACCCCATCGACGATCTGCCGCGCGAGCTGCTGCATGCGCGGGATGCGCCCCAGGGTCGGCTTGGGCAGGAACTCCTCGCGGATCAGCCGGCGGAACGCCGTATGCTGCGGCGGATCCATCATCAGCATCATCTTGTATTCGCCGAACGCATTCTCGATCCCGCTGTCTTCCAGCATGATGGTCGGCTCGGACGAATAGGTCTGGAAGTCGCGATCGACCTCGTAGACGCCGTCATAGGACGTGACCGCCCAGAAGCCCGCCCCCTCCGGCTCCTCATGCCAATAGACTGGCGCGTTGGTGCGCAGCCAGTCGTATTGGGCGAGGGGGTGCCCCGCCGCGAAGGTGGCGGGGTCAACCAGATCGATTTTCATGTCGTTCTCCCGGGCGCGGCCGGGACAACGAGGCCCGGCTCTATTTGCCCTTAGACTGGATGGCCTTGATCTTCGCGTCTAGGTCCTCGAACGGCATGGCGGATTCAAACGCCCGTTCGCCGTTCAGGAAGGTGATCGGCGTGCCGTTGACCTTCAGCACGTCGGTCGCTTCCTTGGCGATGGCATTGATGCTGTCCAGCACCTTCTGGTCCTTCAGACAGGCTTCGGTCGCCTCGCGCGACAGGCCGGCGCGGCGTGCCAGTTCGATCAGCGCTTCCTTGGGGTCTGCGGTCTGCGGCGAATGCCAGATCGCCTGGCTGGAGAACAGCAGGTCCATGAACGCGTAGAACTTGTCCTTGGGCAGGCAGCGCGCGATCAGCGACCCGCCAAGCGCGACATTGTCCAGCGGGAAGTCGCGCAGCACGTAATAGACGATGCCGGTGTCGATATAGGCGGTCTTGAGCTTCGGGATCGTCTCCATCGCCATGGCCGCGCAATGCGGGCAGCCCGTCGAGGCATATTCGATCATCTTGATCGGCGCGTTGGGATCGCCGAGCCCGATATCGCCGGGCTTGGGAGCCAGCGCCTCGGCCATCGTGCTGCTGACGGTGCCGGCCGCCGAGCCGCCCGCGTCCTTGGTGAGAATGTAATACGCCGCCCCGGCGATCGCCGCGAAGAGCAGGACCAGCCCGCCGATCGTCAAAACCCGATTATTCACGCCTAACGTCTCCCGCTTAGAATCCGCGCCTCTTATCGCACATCCCGCCCCGCCGTCGCCTACGCCTCGATCCCATTCGCGTCATCCTCGACGGCGCACAACTCTGCCGCGCCGCAAGTTGAACTCCAGAGCGCGCCTGTCGTCGAAACGCGATATCTTGGAGGATTAGGCGCGGAAAAGCGCGTTATTTATAATATTTGAAACTTTACTTGGTCGGCGCTGGTTATACTTCCATGACGATTACCCCAGCAGAATGCAGACAGCGCTCCGCCCGGATCCTTGCCCAGGCCGAGGAAACTTCGGATGAGCGGTACAAGGCGGCATTTCGCGCCCTTTCGAAGGAATGGTTAAAAGCTGCGGACGATTCCGACATCGCGTGCCGGCTCGCCGTAAAATTGCACCTTTCATAGGACAACGATCACATTTCGGCTTCACAATTCCGGGTATAGGTATATATTCCAATTCGGAAATGATTGAGCTAAGCCTTGCCTGACCCTACCCAATCGTCTCGCCGCCCCGGTGCCCCCGCCGGAAACCGCAAACGCCTGACGAACGGGCTCTACACCCGTCTGGCTGGCGAGCATCGCGCCGCCACGCGTCGTATCGTCGTCGCCGTCCACGAGATCCGCGCGGATGTCGGGGCGGCCGACCGGTATCTCCAGGCATTGAACCGCACCGCGCCTGCGAAACGACAAACCGCGAAAATCGAGGTTCGAATAGCGTTGATGCTGTTCAAATACATGTCGGAGCGGCTGAAAGCCGCGGGTATTCCCGCCGACTACCCCTTTGAACCGGTTTCACCCCGGCCGGGGCGCAAACGCGACGGCGGGGTTCAATCACACTCCGGCGAGGGCGCCCTGGCGGCGGTTTCGCCTGTGGAAAGTTTGTGAAACCTTCCCCATTACTGTATGAGCGCGGACCCGAAATTCGGACTTGAGAGCCATGACTGCCAGCTGGACCCCGGCCTCGTGGAGGGCAAAGCCCGCCCACCAGATGCCCGACTACCCCGATGCCGCGAAGGTCGCGGCCGTCGAGGCGCGCCTCAAATCCTATCCTCCGCTGGTCTTCGCCGGCGAAGCGCGCAACCTCACCGCCGCGCTGGCCGAGGTGTCGAAGGGCAAGGCGTTCCTGCTCCAGGGCGGCGATTGCGCCGAAAGCTTCGCCGAATTCCACCCCGACAATATCCGCGATACCTTTCGCGTCCTGCTGCAGATGGCGGTCGTGCTGACCTTCGGCGGCTCGATGCCCGTCGTGAAGGTCGGCCGCATCGCCGGCCAGTTCGCCAAGCCCCGTTCCGCCCCGACCGAAACGGTCGACGGCATCGACCTGCCGTCCTATCGCGGCGACATCGTCAACGGTCCCGACTTCACGGCCGAGGCCCGCGTGCCGGACCCTGAACGCCTGCAGCAGGCCTATCTCCAGTCGGCCTCGACGCTGAACCTGCTCCGCGCCTTCGCGCAGGGCGGCTATGCGGACCTGCACAACGTCCACCGCTGGAATCTCGGCTTCATCGCCGGCTCGCCAGCGGGCGAGAAGTATCGCGCGCTCGCCGACCGGATCTCGGAAACCCTCGGCTTCATGGAAGCCTGCGGCATCACCCCGGATTCGACGCCGCAGCTCCGCACCACCGAATTCTACACCAGCCACGAGGCGCTGCTGCTCGGCTACGAGCAGGCGATGACCCGCATCGATTCCACCTCGGGCGACTGGTACGACACCTCGGCCCACATGCTGTGGATCGGCGACCGCACGCGCCAGCTCGACGGCGCACATGTCGAATTCATGCGCGGCATCAAGAACCCGATCGGCCTGAAATGCGGACCGTCGCTGAAGTCCGATGACCTGCTGAAGCTCATCGACATCCTGAACCCGCAGAACACGCCCGGCCGCCTCACGCTGATCGGCCGCTTCGGCTCCGAGCTCGCCGCCGAACACTGGCCGAAGCTGATCCGCTCCGTCGCCCGCGAAGGCCGCAACGTCGTGTGGTCGTGCGATCCGATGCACGGCAACACGATCAAGTCGGCCAGCGGTTACAAGACCCGTCCCGTCGAACGCATTCTCAAGGAAGTGCAGACCTTCTTCGCGGTCCATCGCGCGGAAGGCACGCATCCCGGCTCGGTCCATTTCGAGATGACCGGCCGCGACGTGACGGAGTGCACCGGCGGCGCCATCAATGTGACCGACGCCGACCTCGCCAGCCGCTACGACACCGCCTGCGACCCGCGCCTCAACGCCAGCCAGGTCCTCGAACTCGGCTTCCTAATCGCGGAAAGCCTGAAAGACCTCGCCGGCGCCCCCCGCTTCCAGGCGGCGGAATAGCTTCAGTCCGGCAGCTGAAATAGCGCTTCCACCGTCGTACCAAGTGCTCGCGCCAGTTTCAGCGCGAGCACGGTCGAGGGGATGAACACGCCGTTCTCGACCGTGTTGATCGTCTTGCGAGAGACGCCGATCTTCTCCGCGAGCTGCGCCTGGGTCAGCCCCACCGCCGTCCGCGCGTCGCGCAACGTGGTCCTGAGATCAGGCACCCTGCTTGCGCTCAAGCCCGGCGAAACGGCAGGCGGGCATTGCGACGCCAACCGCGAAGGTGATCCGCAGGGCTTCCTGCGCCGTCACCCCATAGGTCTGGCTCAGGACGAACAGCACGAACGCGACGATCAAGACCGCCCAGTAGCCGGCCTTGTAGCCCGCAACGCGGTTCGCTTCGGTCAGTTCGTCGTTCAGCGCCGCCCGTGCCTCGGGGCTGCGCCCACGGAACAGCAGCCCGCCTGTCGAGAAGATGTAGATCAGCGTTCCAGACCAGCCGAGATAGCTGGCTGCATAGGCATAATGGATCGGCCGCCACAGCTCGATCGGGTCGTCGAGTTTCTTGAACAGGACCGCTTGCAGACCGAGGAACAAAATCCCATATAGGGCCAGGATCACGCGGCGGCGGCGCGATAGTTTTTCGATGTCGTCGGCCATTTCAATCTCCGTAACCTATAGGTGACATGATACCTATAGGTTACACACTGTCAAGCGGGCCGCGCGTCCATCTTCTGCACCAGCTCCTCGATGATCCGCGTCAGCCGCCCGATCTCCTGGTCGCGCAGCACGTCCATCTTTTCGTGCAGCAGTTCGATCTCCAGCTCCGCCTTCACGTTCACATCGTAGTCGTCCTTCGCCCGCTCGCGGTCGATGTCGGACTGCCGGTTCTGGCTCATCATGATGAACGGCGCCGCATAGGCGGCCTGGAACGACAGCGCCAGGTTCAGCAGGATGAACGGGTAGGGGTCCCACGCCTGCACCCAGGCCATGACATTCAGCACGATCCAGATGATCAGGATCGTCGATTGGATAATGATGAATTTCCACGATCCCATGCCGGCCGCCACCGCATCCGCCACGCGCTGCCCGATCGTCGTCGGCTCGTCGGGCGCGGGCTCGTTGGGCAAGCGCCCACCTCGCGCGGCCCTCAGGCGCTTCAGCTCGTGCAGTTCGTCATCGGTCAGGTGAACGCGGTGCATGCTCACGCCTCAGATCCGCACCAGACGGCGGCCAAAGTTCTCATGTCTGAATAACCCTATGAACGCCTCGGGCAGCTTCTCGAACCCGTCGATGATCTCCTCGCGATAGGAGAGTGCGCCGCTTCTGATCCAGCCCGCGATCGCCGCCTGCGCCTCGCCGAACTGCTTGCGGTAGTCGTAGACGACGAGCCCCTCCATCCGCAGCCGCTTGGTGATGAACGGCGTCACCCAGCGAATGCCGCGCGGCTCCGCCGCGTTGTACTCCGACACCTGGCCGGAGACGACGATCCGCCCCTTCGGCTTCATGTTGAGGATCGCCGCATCAAGCTGCTCGCCGCCGACATTGTCGAAATAGATGTCGATCCCCTGAGGGGCCGCCTTGTTGATCGCCATGGTGAGATCGCCAACCCGATGGTCGATAACCGCATCGGCCTTCAGGATGTCCCGCACGTAGGCCGTCTTTGCGTCGCCGCCGGCGATGCCGATGACCCTCAGTCCCAACTGCTTGCCGATCTGGACCGTCGTTGCGCCGACCGGGCCCGCCGCGGACGACACGAGCAGCGTCTCGTCCGCCTGCGGCTTGCCGAGATCCGTCAGTCCGAAATAGGCCGTCAGCCCGGGAATGCCGAGCACGCCGATGGACGCCGTCGCCGAGATCGAGCCGGAGAAGACGGCGGGGTCCAGCACCTGCACGCCGCGCCCGTCGCTGACCGCATGGCTGGCCCAGCCGAACCCGCCCATGACCAGCGCGCCCTCCGGCAGGCGGGCATTGCCCTTCAGGACACGGCCCACGCCGGCGCTCTCGATCGTCTCGCCCAACCCCAGCGCGGCTGCGTAGGAGTCGCCGCTCAGCCGCGAGCGCATCCCCGGATCGACCGAGACATGCTCAACCGCAATCAGCGCCTCTCCGTCCTTCGGCTCGGGCAGTTGGCTCGTCTCAAGCTTGAAATCGCCCGGCGCAGGCAGGCCGTCCGGCCGCTGCGCCAATACCCAGCGTTGCGTCTGCATACTGCCTCCCGCTCTTCTTCTTTGCCCGGAGCCTAACAGCGCCGTTCAAGAAAGCCTAACAAGGTCAAGGCCATGACCGCGGTGAAATAAATCGTGGATTGCCCCCGGCAAGCCGCATGCGCGATTCCCGGCCCATGCAAATCTTGTATGCTAAGCGCAGCATGAATCGCGCCCCCGATCCCAACAAACCCCTCCGTGCCGCCGTCGTCGGCGCCGGCGTCTTCGGCCGCTTCCACGCGGCCAAATACAAGGCGCTGCCCGGCGTCGAACTGGTCGGCATTGTCGATCGCTCGTCGGACGCCGCCGTCGCCGCGGCGAAGGATCTGGGATGTCAGCCCTTCGTCGATACCTACGGTCTCGCGGGCGAGATCGACATCGTGACGGTCGCGACGCCCGCCGTCGCCCACGCCGCCGCGGTCGTGCGGTTGCTCGAGGAGGGCGTCCACGCCTATGTCGAGAAGCCCATCGCGGCCAGCCTCGCCGAAGCCGACCGTATCGTCGCGGCGGCCGAGGGCAATGGCCGCGTCCTCCAGGTGGGGCACCAGGAGCGTTTCGTCTTCGCCCATATGGGCCTGCTGAACCGCAAGTCGCCGCCGCTGCGTATCGAATGCCACCGCGCCGGGCCGTGGAGCGGCCGCGGCACCGACGTGAACGTTGCGCTCGACTTGATGGTTCACGATATCGACCTGGTGCATCAGATCGCGCCGGGCGAGGCCACCATCATTTCCGCGACCACGCGCTCGCGCCCCGACTCCTACGGTGACGAGGTCTCGGCCCATCTCGCGATGGCCGGCGGCTGCCGCGTCGATCTCTTCGCCAGCCGCATCGCCGAGGCGCGCAAGCGCTTCATGCGCCTCGAATATGCCGACGGCTCGATCTTCGTGGATTTCATGGCGCGCACGATCGAGAACACCACGTCCGAACCACTGACGACGATCTTCGGTGAGGGCGCCGGCGGTGTTGCCGCCGATCCGCTGGGCTATGCGGTCGGCGACTTCGTGCGCTGCGTGCGTGAAGGCGCGCAGCCTCTCATCACCGGCCGCGACGGCCGCCGGGCGCTGGCGACGACGCTCGCCATTCTCGAAGCGGGCGCGAGCCCGGCAACGCGCGACGAGGCGCTGGCCGCATGAGCGATCCCATTCAGTTCTTCGATCTGAAGACCCCCGCGAAGCTGCTGCGCGCCGATATCGAGAAGCGTCTGATCGCGATCCTTGATCACGGCCAGTATATCGGCGGCCCGGAAGTGAGCGAGCTTGAGGCGAAGCTCGCCGTGTTCACCGGCGCGAAGCATGCGCTCGCCGTCGCCAGCGGCACCGACGCGCTGGTCATCGCGCTGATGGGCGAGGAGATCGGCCCTGGCGACGCCGTGTTCATTCCGGCCTTCACCTATAACGCGACGGCCAACGCCGTACTGATGACCGGCGCGACGCCGGTCTTCGTCGATGTCGATCGCGAGACCTGCAACATCGATCCAGCGCAGCTGGAAGCCGCGGTCGAGCGGGTGATCGCCGAGGGCGCGCTGAAGCCGCGGCTCGTCATCGCCGTCGATCTCTACGGGCTGCCGGCCGCCTATCCGGCGATCTCGGCCATCGCACGCAACGCCGGCATGCTCGTGCTCTCCGACGCTGCCCAGGCGCTGGGCGGCGGGCAGGGGAACAAGCGGATCGGCGCGCTCTGCGAGATGACCGCGACCAGCTTCTATCCGTCCAAGACGCTCGGCGCCTATGGCGACGGCGGGGCGATGTTCACGGATGACGATGCGCGCTTCGAGCGCTGGTCGTCGATCCGCTGGCACGGCACCGATGCGGCGAAGAAGGAATCCATCCGCGTCGGCCTCAACGGCCGGCTCGATTCCATGCAGTGCGCGGTGGTGCTGTCCAAGTTGACGGTCTTCGAAACCGAGCTGCAGGATCGCGCGAAGCACGCCGCGCGCTACATCGAACGCCTCGGCGGCAAGGTCGCCATCCAGAGCGGCGGCCCGGACGACAAGCATGCCTGGGGCCTCTTCACGGTGATGGTCGATGACCGCGACCGGGTCATGGCGACGCTGAAGGAGCAGGGCGTGCCGTCGGCCGTCTATTATTCCAAGCCGCTGCACCGCCACGGCGCGTTCGCCGCGTATGCGCCGGCCGAGCCGCTGGAGAATTGCGACTGGCTCGCCGATCACGCGCTCAGCCTGCCGTTCCATCCCTATCTCAGCAACGAACAGATCGACCGCGTCAGCGACACGCTGCTCAAGGCGCTATGACCGATCGCCTGACCATTGCGCTCGTCCAGGCCAATCCCAAGGTCGGCGATATCGTCGGCAATCTCGCCAAGGCGCGCGACTTCCGCGCACGGGCGGAAGCGGCGGGCGCGGACCTTGTCGTCTTCACCGAGCTATTCGCGACGGGCTATCCGCCGGAAGACCTTGTCCTGAAGCCGGCCTTCCAGGCCGATGCGCGCGCAGCGATCGAGGCCTTTGCCAAGGAAACCGCAACGGGCCCGGCTGTGCTGATCGGCGTGCCGTGGGTCGACAAGGGCAAGCTCTACAACGCCGTCGCGCTGCTCGACGCGGGCGAGGTGCAGAACATCCGCTTCAAGGTCGATCTGCCGAATTACGGCGTGTTCGACGAGAAGCGCGTCTTCTCGGCCGGCGACATGCCGGGGCCGATGACCATCCGCGGCGTGCGTATCGGCGTGCCGATCTGCGAGGATGTCTGGACGCCCGATGTCGTGGAGTGCCTGAGCGAGACCGGCGCCGAGATGATCATCGTGCCGAACGGCTCGCCGTTCGAACGCACCAAGTTTGACCGCCGCATGGACCTCGCCGTGGCGCGGGTCGTCGAGTCCGGGCTGCCCTTCGTCTATATCAACCAGGTCTGCGGCCAGGACGAGCTCGTCTTCGACGGCGGCTCGTTCGTGCTCAACGCCGACCGGTCGCTGGCGCTGCAGATGCCGACCTTCGTTGAGGCGATGGAGCTGACGCAGTGGACGCGCGGCGACAAGGGCTGGGTCTGTGCGCCGGGCGCGAAGGTCGTGAACGAGGAAGGCCACGCCGCCGTCTACCAGGCGATGATGCTGGGCCTTCGCGACTACGTGAACAAGAACCGCTTCCCCGGCGTGGTGCTGGGCCTTTCCGGCGGCATCGACTCCGCGCTGTCGGCTGCGGTCGCGGTGGATGCGTTGGGCGCGGACCGTGTCCGCTGCATCATGATGCCCTCGAAGTTCACCGGCGAGGAAAGCCTCGGCGATGCGGCCGAATGCGCGCGGCTGCTGAACGTGCCGTATGAGATCGTTTCCATCGAGGAGACGGTGAAGGCATTCGGCGCGGCGCTCGCGCCTGCCTTCGCGGGGCGTGCGCCCGATACGACCGAAGAGAACATCCAGTCGCGCGCCCGCGGCGTCATCCTGATGGCCGTTTCCAACAAGTTCGGACCAATGGTGCTGACCACCGGCAACAAGTCGGAAATGTCGGTCGGCTACGCGACGCTCTATGGCGACATGTGCGGCGGCTACAATGTGCTGAAGGACATCTACAAGATGGAAGTCTTCGCGCTGTGCCGCTGGCGCAATCAGGAGTTTCCGCGCGGTGGCCTTGGGCCGCGGGGTCTCGTTATGCCGCAGAACGTCATCGACAAGCCGCCGACCGCCGAGTTGCGCGAGAACCAGAAGGACGAGGACTCGCTGCCGCCCTATCCCAAGCTGGACGACATGCTGGAGTGCTTGGTCGAGAACGAAATGCCGTTCGAGGACATCGTCGCGCGCGGCCATGATCCCCTGGTCGTGAAGCGGGTCGAAAACCTGCTCTACATCGCCGAATACAAGCGCCGCCAGGCGCCGCCGGGCGTGAAGATCGGCAGCCGCAATTTCGGCCGCGACCGCCGCTACCCCATCACGAACGGCTACCGGGACGCGACGTGACCGTCACCGTCCGCTTCGCGCCGTCGCCGACGGGGAAGCTCCATGTCGGCAATGCCCGCGCGGCGGTGCTGAACTGGCTGTTCGCGCACAAGGAAGGCGGGCGCTTTGTCCTGCGCCTCGACGACACCGACCGCGAGCGCTCCACCGCCGAATTTGCGGAGGTCATCGGGACGGACTTGGCATGGCTTGGCCTCACCCATGATGCCTATGCGCGTCAGTCCGATCGGTTTCCGCTTTACGAAGAGGCGGCCGCGAAGCTGAAGGCCGCAGGGCGCCTCTATCCCGCCTACGAGACCGCTGACGAATTGGAACGCCGCCGGATGCGGCAGCGCGCGCGTGGTCTGCCGCCCGTCTACGACCGCGCCGCGTTGGCGCTGAGCGATGACGATCGCGCGCGGCTGGAAGGCGAGGGGCGCAAGCCCCATTGGCGGTTCAAGCTGAACCAGACCTCCGTCGCCTGGCATGACCTGGTGCGCGGCGAGGTCAGTATCGATACCGCGACGGTTTCCGATCCTGTGCTGATCCGCGAGGACGGGCAGTTCCTCTACACGCTGCCCAGCGTCGTCGATGACATCGACCTGAAGATCAGCCACGTGATCCGCGGCGAGGATCATGTCGTCAACACCGCCGCGCAGATCGAGATCTTCGAGGCGCTGGGCGGGCCGATCCCGATCTTCGCCCACTATCCGATGATCGTCGGCGCGGACGGCGAAAAGCTTTCGAAGCGGCTCGGCTCGCTGTCGCTGGAGTCGCTGCGCGCGGACGGCATCGACCCGATGGCGGTGAACGCGCTGCTCGCCAAGATCGGCACCTCCGATCCCATCGAGGCGCGTCGGACATTGGGTGAACTCGCCGCCGAGTTTGCCTTCGAGAGGATCAGCCACGCGCCCGCGCGGCTCGATCCGGATGATTTGAAGCGGCTGAGCACCAAGCTGCTCCACCTCAAGCCGTTCGAGGAAGTCGCGCCCGACCTGGCGGCGCTCGGCGTCGGTGGCGGCGCGGTGTTCTGGACAGCAATCCACGACAATCTGGAAACGCTGGATCAGGCCGTGGATTGGTGGCGCATCGTCGCCGAGCCGCAGGACCCGACCATCTCAGGCGATCCGGTGCTGCTGGCGGGAGCGCGGCTGTTGCCCGAGGGCGACCTCACCGAGGCCACATGGCAACCCTGGACCAAGGCGATCGGCGCCGCGACGGGCCTGAAGGGCAAGGATCTGTTCTTCCCGTTGCGCCTCGCGCTGACCGGCCGTGAGCATGGTCCGGAGATGAAAAAGCTCATTCCGCTGATGGGTCGCACGCGGGTACTTGCGCGCCTCAGGGGTGAGAGGGCATAGTAACGCCATGTTCACGCGCCCCGCCCAATGTTGGTTTGGTCGAATTTGCCGCTGAGTCCCAGCGGTCGCGCGATAACTTTGCCTGAACACATCTGACGTTCGGACGGATTTCGCGGGGCCGCGTTGCGCCCGCCCTCTGTTCGAAATTGAAGTCCGATGACCATTCAGCTCTACAACACCCTCACGCGCTCCAAGGTGGAGTTCGCCCCGATCGATGCGGCGAACGTGCGGATGTATGTCTGCGGCCCCACGGTCTACGACTTCGCCCATATCGGCAATGCGCGGCCGGTCATCGTGTTCGACGTGTTGTACCGGCTGCTGCGCCATGCCTATGGCGCCGGCCACGTCACCTATGTCCGCAACATCACGGATGTGGATGACAAGATCAACGCACGCGCCGTGCGCGACTATCCCGGGCTGCCGCTGAACGAAGCGATCCGCCTCGTCACCGAAGGCACCAACGCGCAGTACCAGGCCGACGTCGCCGAGCTCGGCAATCTGCCGCCGGACTTCCAGCCGCGCGCCACGGAGTCGCTGCCGGAGATGATTACGCTGATCGAAAAGCTGATCGAGAAGGGCAATGCCTACGAGGCGGAGGGGCATGTCCTGTTCGACGTGCCGTCGATGCCGGCCTATGGCGAACTGTCGGGTCGTTCGGTCGACGACATGATCGCCGGCGCACGCGTCGATGTGGCGCCGTATAAGCGCGACCCGATGGACTTCGTGCTGTGGAAGCCGTCGGACGAGGGCATGCCGGGCTGGGAAAGCCCGTGGGGCGTGGGACGCCCCGGCTGGCATATCGAATGCTCGGCGATGTCGTGGAAGCATCTCGGCGAAGTCTTCGACATTCACGGCGGCGGCGTCGATCTGGTGTTCCCGCACCACGAGAACGAACTCGCGCAGTCCACCTGCGCGCACGGCACGTCCGTGATGGCGAATGTGTGGATGCACAACGGCTTCCTGCAGGTCGAAGGCGAGAAGATGTCGAAGTCGCTCGGCAACTTCTTCACGATCCGCGAGCTGCTGGACAAGTATCGCGGCGAGAACCTGCGCCTGTTGATGCTGATGACCCATTATCGCCAGCCCACCAACTGGACCGAAGTCGCGGCGAAGGAAGCGCGGACGAATCTCAAGAACTGGTACGACGCGATCGCCAGGGTCGAGCACGAGACGCCTGTCGCGCCGCCGGCTGCCGTCATCGCGGCGCTGAGCGACGATCTCAACACGCCGGAAGCGATCCAGCAGATGCATCTGCTGCGCCGCGCGGCGGAGACGTCGGACGATGCGGCGCGCGAGTTGCGCGCGGCCGGTCTGCTGTTCGGCCTGTTTGGGCAGACGCGGCAGCAGATGAAGGACTGGCGTCCGCTCGGCTTTGACGATGCCAAGGTCGAAACCCTGCTGGCGCAGCGGGCCGCGGCCCGCAAGGCCAAGGACTTCGCGGCGGCCGACGGCTTCAAGGCCGAGATCGCGGCGATGGGTGTCGAGTTCGCCGACAAGCCGGAAGGCACATCGTGGTGGCTGCCGTGACCAAGACCCGTCTCTATCTGTTCGACACGACGCTGCGCGATGGCGCGCAGACGAGCGGCGTGGACTTCTCGGTCGAGGACAAGCGGCAGATCGCGCTCGCGCTGGACGATCTCGGGATCGACTATGTCGAGGGCGGCTGGCCGGGTGCGAACCCGACCGATACGGCCTTCTTCGCCGATCCGCCGCCGCTGAAGCGTGCGGCGTTCACCGCGTTCGGCATGACGAAGCGCATGGGGATCAGCGCCGACAATGATCCGTCGCTGGCGCCGATCCTGAATGCGGACGCCAAGGTCGGCTGTCTCGTCGGCAAGTCGTGGGACTATCAGGTCGATGTCGCGCTGGGCATTCCGCGCGAGGACAACCTCGTCTGTATCCGCGAGTCCATGGCGGCGGTCGCGGCGCGCGGCAAGGAAGCGATGCTCGATGCCGAGCATTTCTTCGACGGCTACAAGGCCAATCCCGGTTACGCGATGGCGGCGCTGGAAGCGGCGTTCGACGGCGGCGCGCGCTGGGCGGTGCTGTGCGACACCAATGGCGGCACGCTGCCGTCCGAGGTCTATCGGATCGTGCGCGAGGTCTCGCGGCGCTTTCCCGGCGAGCGGCTGGGCGTGCACACGCACAACGACACCGAGAATGCGGTCGCCAATACGCTGGCGGCGGTGGAGGCGGGCGTCTGTCAGATCCAGGGCACGCTGAACGGGCTCGGCGAGCGCTGCGGCAATGCCAACATCCTGTCCGTCATCGCCTCGCTGGCGTTGAAAGAGCCGTATCGCTCGACGCTAGAGATCGGGCTCGATGGCGCGGCGCTGAAGCGGCTGGTCGAGGTGTCGCGGTTGTTGGACGAAATCCTCAACCGCGCGCCGAACCGGCATCAGCCTTACGTGGGGGCTTCGGCGTTCGCTCACAAGGGCGGGCTGCACGCTTCGGCGGTGCAGAAGGACCCGAAGACGTACGAGCATGTCGAGCCGGAACTGGTCGGCAATGCGCGCAAGATCCTGGTGTCGGACCAGGCAGGCCGCTCCAACGTGCTGAGCCGGCTCGACCAGATCGGCATCGTCTATGATCCCAAGGACGCGCGGCTGAAGCGGCTGCTCGATGACGTGAAGGACCGCGAGTTCCTGGGCTATGCCTATGAAGCCGCGGATGCCTCGTTCGAGCTGCTGGCGCGGCGGGCGCTGGGGCAGGTGCCGGATTACTTCCGGGTCGATGGCTACCGCGTGCTGGTCGAGCGGCGCTTCAATGCGCGCGGCGAGCAGGTGACGGTGTCGGAGGCGACGGTGAAGACCGAGGTTCACGGTCGCGCCATTCACTCGGTGGGCGAGGGCAACGGTCCGGTCGATGCGCTGGACGACGCGCTGCGCAAGGACCTCGGCGACTACTCCAAGCCGCTCGAGGATCTGAGGTTGGTGGACTACAAGGTCCGTATCCTTACATCCGGCACCGAGGCCGTGACGCGGGTGCTGATCGAGAGCGCGGACGGCGAGGGCAATCGCTGGTCGACGGTGGGTGTGTCGCCGAACATCGTGGATGCCTCGTTCGAGGCGCTGGTGGATTCGATCACCTACAAGTTGATGCGGGACGGTCATGCGCCGGCGTGACGGTTGGCGACGACAAGCTTGATTGCGCGTGGGCATCTGCCCACGTCCCTGATGTCGTCCGCACTCCCTTGAAATTGGCTTCCCGTGCCCCAGCCCAAAGACTCCCTGAACGGCGTCATCGCCGCCGCGACCTCCTACGTCATCTGGGGCGTGGTGGTCGTCTACTGGAAGCTCATCCACGACGTCTCGGCGTGGGAGGTGCTGACGCACCGGATGCTGTGGTGCCTCGCTTTCCTGGCGCCGATCGTGCTGGCCCTGGGACGCGGGCCGGCGATCTGGGCAGCGCTGTCGTCGCGGCGCAGCGTGCTGGCGCTGCTGACCTCCGCCATCCTCATCGCGGGGAACTGGGGCATCTTCATCTGGGCGGTGCAGGAGGGGCGGATCGTCGAGACGAGCCTTGGCTATTACATCAACCCGCTGCTCGCGATCCTGATCGGCGTCGTGATGCTGGGCGAGCAGCTGAGCCGGTGGCGGATGGCGGCATTCGCGCTGGCGGCGGCGGGCGTCGCGGTGCAGGCGGTGGCGCTGGGCGGCCTGCCGTGGATCTCGATCGTGCTGGCGACGAGCTTTGCGACCTATGGCTATGTCCGCAAGGTCGTGAAGGTCGAGGCGCTGGACGGGCTGTTCGTCGAGACCCTGCTCGTGGCGCCGTTCGCGGGCATCTATGTCTGGCTGCTGGCCGAACACGGCGAGCTCGCCTTCGGCCATGTCGACTGGGTGCAGACGCTGCTGCTGGTCGGGGCGGGACCGGTGACGGCGATTCCGCTGTGGCTGTTCTCGGTGGGCGCGCGGAAGGTCCGGATGTCGACGCTCGGCTTCCTGCAATACATCGCGCCGACGATCTCGCTGGCGATCGCGGTCTTCATCTACCACGAGCCGTTCGGGCTGGTGCGGGCGATCAGCTTCGCCCTGATCTGGTCGGCGCTGGTCGTCGTCTCGTTCGATGCCCTGCGCCGTCCCGCCATCGTCACGCCTGAAGAACGCTGAGCGCGGATTCGGGGTCGGGCACGATCTTGTAGAGGCCCATGAGGTTGGGCCGCGCGAAGCCTTCGCCGACGATCTTCTGCATCAACGCATCGAAGGCGGACCAGTAGCCGCGCGTGTCGACGAGGAGGATCGGCTTGGTGTGCCGCTCGAGCTGCGACCAGGTCATCATCTCGATGGTCTCGTCCATCGTGCCGATGCCGCCGGGGAGCGAGATGAAGGCGTCCGAGAAGTCGAACATCATCTGCTTGCGCGCGTGCATGGTTTCGACGACGTGCATTTCGGTGACGTCGCATTCGGGCGCTTCGACATAGCGCAGGAAGGTGGGGATGACGCCGATGACCTCGCCCCCGGCCGCCTTGGCGGCGCGCGCGACGATGCCCATGAGGCCGACGCTGCCGCCGCCATAGATGAGACGCAGGCCCGCCTCGCCGATGCGCCGGCCCATGTCGGCAGCGGCTTCGGCATAGGCCGGATCGGCGCCGTCGGAGGCGGCGCAGAAGATGCAAATCGATCTCATGTGCAAATCATCGTGTGAGCTGGAACCGTGTTGGGGAGTATACGGCGCGAAAGGCCTCGGCTAGCGTCGCATGGACACAACGCTGACCTGAGGACCTTATGAAGCGCTCCCACTGGATACTCGCGGCTCTTACTGTCGGTGTGACACTGGCCGGCGTGACGACCTCGCGCGGCGAGGACCTGCCGAGCGGGCAGGGCCTGGTCGACGTGCGGGTGAAGGGCCTGAAAGCCGCGGGCGGCGCGATGCAGTTCCTCTCGCAATATGACGGCTCCGACCAGGCGACCGCCGCGGCTGCGGCCAAGGCGATCGACGATGCGGCGTCGGGCCTGACCGTTTGGTTCCCCGAAGGCTCCGGCCCCGGCGGCCCGGGCATCGAGAAGACCCGCGCCAAGCCCGAGATCTGGGCGGACAACGCCGACTTTAACGCCAAGATCAAGGCGTTCGACGACGCCTCGGGCGTGCTGACCAACGCGGTCGCGGCGAACGATCCCGCGGCGATCAAGGTCGCGCTGGGCGATGTCGGCAAGTCCTGCAAGGCCTGTCACGAGGTCTATCGCGGCCCGGAAGAGTGACCCGATACACACACTGTATATTTTAGCCTGATGAAGGGGCTGTGATCGCGGATCGCAGCCCCTATCTTGTCGGTGATGAGTCCTCCCGCCGCTGAACCCCCAAAGCTGAAAGCTGCCGATCGCTGGCGCACCGTCCGGGCGCTCGGCCCCTATCTGTGGCCGGCGGACCATCCGAGCCTCAAGCGCCGGGTCGTCATCGCGGTCGTCTTCCTGATCCTGGCGAAGATCGTCACGATCACCATTCCCTTCATGTATGCCTGGGCGGTGAACGCCCTGTCGCCGGGGTCGGCCTATCAGGGCCTGACCGTCGCGCTGGGCCTCATCGTCGCCTATGGCGTCGGGCGCATCATGATGCAGGCCTTCGCGCAGTTGCGCGATGCGGTCTTCGCCAAGGTCGCCTATCGCGCGGTGCGCGAGGTCGCGATCAAGACCTTCCGCCACATCCATTCGCTGAGCCTGCGCTTCCACCTGGAGAAGCGCACGGGCGGGCTCAACCGGGTGATCGAGCGCGGCACCAAGGGCATCGATACGCTGCTGTCGTTCTCGCTGTTCTCGATCTTCCCGACGATCCTGGAACTGACGCTGGTCAGCATCATCCTGATCGTCAATTTCAACATCTGGTTCGCGGTCACGACCATCGCAACCATCGTTCTTTATGGCTGGTTCACGATCGTGGTGACCGACCGCCGCATCTCGATCCGCCGCACGATGAACGAGAGCGATACCGACGCCAACACCAAGGCGGTGGACAGCCTCATCAACTACGAGACCGTCAAATACTTCAACGCCGAGGAGCATGAGGCCAAGCGCTTCGGCAAGGCGATGGACGTCTATGCTCGCGCGTCCGAGCGCTCGCAGACCTCGCTGTCGTTCCTGAACACCGGGCAGGCGGTGATCATGGCGATCGGCCTGACCATCATCATGGCGATGGCGGCGGTCGGCATCGACAAGGGCACGATGACCATCGGCGACCTGGTGCTGGTCAACGGCTTCCTGGTGCAGCTCTACGTGCCGCTGAATCTGCTCGGCACCGTCTATCGCGAGATCAACCAGGCCGTCGTCGATATGGAGAAGATGTTCGACGTGCTTGGCGTGCCCGCCGAGGTCGCCGACAAGCCGGGCGCGCCGGCGCTGGTGGTCAGCGGCGGCGAGATCGAGTTCAAGGATGTCATCTTCGCCTATGAGGCGGAGCGGACCATCCTGAAAGGGATCAGCTTCAAGGTGCCGGCCGGGCATACCGTCGCGGTGGTCGGACCGTCGGGCGCGGGCAAGTCGACGCTGTCGCGCATCCTCTATCGCTTCTACGACATCCAGTCGGGCGCCGTGACGATCGACGGGCAGGACATCCGCGACGTGACACAGACCAGCGTGCGCGCCTCGATCGGCATCGTTCCGCAGGACACGGTGCTGTTCAACGACACGGTCGCCTACAACATCCGTTACGGCCGGGTCGATGCGAGCGACGCCGAGGTGGAAGAGGCCGCGCGTCATGCCCAGATCGCGCCCTTCATCGCGAAACTGCCGATGGGCTATCAGGCGACGGTCGGCGAGCGCGGGCTGAAGCTGTCAGGCGGCGAGAAGCAGCGCGTGGCGATCGCCCGCACCATTCTGAAGAACCCGCCCATATTGCTGCTCGACGAGGCGACGAGCGCGCTGGATACGCATACCGAGCGCGAGATCCAGCAGGCGCTGGAGGATATCTCGAAGAACCGCACCTCGCTGGTGATCGCGCATCGCCTGTCCACGGTGGTGGACGCGGACGAGATCCTGGTTCTGGTGGACGGGCAGATCGTCGAGCGCGGCAAGCATGAGAGCCTGCTGGCGCAAAGCGGGGTCTATGCCGGCATGTGGAACCGCCAGCGCGAAGCCGCCGAAGCGCGCGACAAGCTGGTCGACGCGTTCGGCTCGGCCGATCCGATCGCCGATCTTGGGGCCGCAGCCGCGGAGTAGCGGCAGTCCGCGCGACGATCAGCGCCGCGAGCAGCTGTGCCGCATCGTCACGCGCTTCGCAGGCGGCGCGGCTTGCGCGGACGAGGGCCAGCGAGAGGCGGCTGATCCGTCGCACGAGAGCGGGTATGCGGCGCTGTTTGCGGTCAAAGGCCAGCCAGGCAGCCGTTTCAGTCCGGGCGATTTCCGTCGTGCGGCCATGCTTCAGCGCGTTGCGATTGCCGGGCTGACCGCCGCGGCGGCGCTTGGGCGGAGCGCCGGCCGGTATTCGTTTTTCAGTTTTGACGATTTTTTCGGCCGCTGGCGGCAGCGCAGTCAGGCTGGCGTGCAGCTGCAGGCCGAGGTGCAGCAATTGCACAAGCCGCAAGTGCTTGAGGCCGAGCGCCTTGCGCAGCACGGCAAGCGCCATCCGGACGCCGTCGGCCTCAGGTCCCAGTCTGGCGATCAGCGCTTCGATCTCGTCCATGCCTTCTCCTTGGGGAGGTGGTATAGGATTTTAATCACATAGGAAAGTGGTCATAGTGACGCGCCGGACGGTGAAACCGTCCGCTTGCCGCCACCCTCATTCCCTGCGGGGAGTTCTCCCGCGAAGGGGGGGAAGAGCCGGCTGTGGCTACCACGGCGTTTCCTCCGCCGGCTCTGCGCCCCTGGAAACGGGGAAGACCCCGGCGCGGTGGCCGCCACACCGCGCCACCCTGACTAGGGAATGTAGCCGGCGATCTTCGCTTCGATGTCGGCGACGGGTATGCGCGCGCTGCTGGCGATGCAGGTAAAAACGCCGGTCCAGCCGCTAAAGCAGGCGGGCGTGTCCCACCCTGGCCAGACCTCGGCCATGTAGACGGCATTTAAGGAATGAAGCCGCCACGCCTGCGGCGCTGGACCGAGGAAGTGGAATTTGTCCAGCAGCCCGAGCTTGATGGCGCCCAGGAAATAGATCGCGTGCTCGGTCCACTCGATGTCGAAGCATCGTGCCAGAAGATGCTGGTCCCAAGGCCCCGGATGAAGCCGCTCGATCTCATCCAGAACGGCTGCGACGACCGAGGCGTGGTAGATGCATGGCGTTACCGTCATGACGGCGGCAGGCACGGCGGCGGCATCCATATCCAGGATGGCGGCGCTCGCGGCGAACCACCGCCACTGATGTTCCCGCGTTTCGGTATCGAGCAGCGACCGGCCATCGACGATGAACTGCGACATGGAGAACCGCTGCGTGGCGAAGATGTCGGCGTCCATCGTCATGTAGAACCGTCCCGGCCAGCGCCGGTGGGCGGCCAGCTTCAAGACCTGCTGCTTGTACCAGGGCGCGGCGGGATGGGATTCGATGCCCGGGACGATTGCACTGTCGGAGACGCACTCGATGCGCTTGGCCGCCACGGTGGGCGAGCGCGCAAGATGGCTGCGCAGATTGGGGAGTTCGCGATCGGGGGTGACGAGCAGGATCTCGTCGAACTCATGGCTCGACGCGAAGTGATCGAGCGAACGCAGCAAAATGTCGAGACGGGCGTAGTTTCCCTGATGGTAGTCGGCGTCCTCCTTGATCGTAAGGATGATCGGAACGGGCTCCGTCATGGTCAAGATCAAGTGCTCGCTGTTCGCTTGGGTTTTCATTCTTGCCGCCTTCGCGGCGAGCGCAAGGCCCGCGTGACGCGTTTCTTCGGCGGGCACGGGTCAACGCGTCGAGGCGGCTCAGTGCGTGCGGCCGCTGAGCGCCGGATCGCTACACGTCGGCGACTCAGGCTTTTTCGGTGACGCGGGTCTCGGTGCTCTTCACGGCGCGGCGGGCGCGGATCATGAGGAAGCGGCCGGTGAGGAGGCCCCAGGCGGTGCGGACCTGCCAGGCGCCTTCGATCTCGCCGGCATCGCCGCTGAGCTGGCCGTCATAGGTGACGGTGTGGGTCTGGCCGTTGGTGCCGTCATAGGTCTTGCTGAACGCCACGTGGGTGGCACTGGCCATGCCGTCGACGAAGGCGCTGGCTTCGGTGGAGCGGCCGCCGGTCAGCATCATGGTTTCGTGGATCGTGCCGGAGAGCCGGCCGGCCGTGTCGAAGAGCACCGCGGTGAAGGGGCTCTCGGGCTGGACGGCGTTGGAATAGCTGTAGAGCCCGTTCCAGACGCCGGTGAGGGTGGTGTCGTCGGTCATTGCGCGCCGCGTATAGCAGATCGGGTGTGGCGTTATGAAGGCGCCCGGGGTTTGCGGGAGCCGCCCGCGCAGCCTATTGCTGGGCGCGGCCGAAATTGGGCCGCATTCCGCCCGCACATGGGCGGGGCGATGGTGCAGTGTTTTTCAGTCAGGATTACCCCATGAAGTCCGTCTCCCTTCTCGTCCTTGCCGCGGCGCTGTTCGCCGGCGCGGCTTCCGCCGCCTTGGCGCCCGTGCCCTATGACGTGACGATCACGCTGTCGGAAAAGGCGGCGGCCGAACTGACCAAGACCAAGGAGACGATCACCGTCTCCGCGACCTTCGTCGGCCAGAAGAAGGCGCCCAAGGCGGACGAGGATCCCGAGGTGATGCTCGGCGAGGAGACGGCCGAACTGCCGGGCGCCGGGACCGTCACGCTGGGCAAGCTCGGCGTCAGCGATGAAGACGTGGCGAATACCGCGAACCTGCAGATCCTCATCAACGTGTTCAGCTCGCGCAAGGCGTCGGAGGACAACATCCTCGATTGCGGCATCTGGCAGGACGACGCCGCCAAGGCGCCGGCCGCGAAGATCACGATCGACTGCAAGCTGATCGGCGAAGAGTAGGCTACTCCGGACGGCGCGGGTTTCGACGGACATACCGCTGAAATCCGCGCGCATGGATTGGCCGGCCGAGGGTGCTGTTCCAGGCGACATATTCGCGGGCAAGGTTTTGGCCCAGCAAGCCCTCAAGCCTCGACTGGTCTTCCCTGGAACAGGGAAGGCCTTCGAGGAAGCTCGTATTGATCGCATCGCGCACGGCGTTGTCGCCTGCGACCCAGTGCTCTTCCAGGAAGCGCGCAATCGACGCGGCGTCCGCCAACGCCGCCGGCGTGCCGGCCATGACGAGCTTCATGAATTCGCGGGGCACAGGCCCATCCATGAAGAGGACGGGGTAGAGTACACCGTCGTCGCGTTTAAGCTGAGCGGCTAGGGCCGGTGCAAAGAGCGGAAAGCGCTCGACCAACGCGCGCACGAGACGATGCGCGCTGTCGTCTGCGCTCACCTGTTACTCCGCCGGTGCGTGATGCGCCGGGGCGGGGGCGGCGCTGCCGAAGCGGCGTTTGACCCAGCGGGCGAAGCCGTAGAGGCGGCCGTTGTCCTTGATCGCCTGGGGCAGCGCGAGCATGCAGGGCGTCACCATCAGCGTGAGCAGGCTCGCGAAGAGCAGGCCCCACACGATCGCGGTCGCCATCTGGACCCACTGGCCGGCATCGGGACCGCCGATGATGATCTCGCGGTTCGAGAAGTCGACCTCGAACGCCATCATCAGCGGGAACATGCCGGCGATCGCCGTCGCCTTGGTCAGCAGCACCGGGCGGAAGCGCTGGGCCGCCGTGCGGATCGCCGCCTCGTAGGTGTCCATGCCCTGCGCCTTCAGGTGCTGGAAGGTGTCCACGAAGACGATGTTGTTGTTCACGATGATGCCGGCGAGCGCGACGATGCCGGTGCCCGTCATGATCAGCGAGAAGTTCTGCCCCATCACCATGATGCCGATAAAGACGCCCGCGGTGGAGAACACCACGGCTGAGAGCACGATGATGACGTGCCAGTACGAGTTGAACTGGAGCAGCATGATCGCGCCGATCAGCGCCATGGTCGCGAAGGCGGCGACCATGAGGAAAGCCTGGCTTTCGTTCTGCTGCTCGTCGGAGCCGCGGAACTTCAGCTCGGCGCGAGGGTCGAGCTTCGCGGTCGACGCCCATTCGCGGATCTTCGCGACGGCGGCGGTCGGGTAGTAGCCCTTTTCCTGCTCGGTATTGGCGAGGACGTGGAGCACGCGCTTGCCGTCGACGCGCACGACCTTGTTGACCTGCGGCTGGGGCACGACGGTCATGAAGTTGGTGACCGGGATCATGCCGCCGGCGGTTGGCACGCGCAGTTCGCTGAGCGCCGCGATGGAGCGGGCCTCGAGCGGGAAGCGGACGCGGATGTCGACCTCGTCGGTGACGTCGTTGGGGCGGTACTCGCCGACCTTGACGCCGGTGGTCACGAGCTGGACCACGGCGCCGACATCGCTGACTGCGACGCCATAGGTGCCGGCCTTGGCGCGGTCGACCTTCAGCGCCCATTCGATGCCGGGCAAAGGACGGGTGTCGGAGATGTCGATGAGGCCCGGCTGGGTGGCCATGAAGGCCCGGAGCTGCGCAGTGACGGCGCCGAGCGCTTCGGGCTCGTCGGAGCGGACCTCGATATCGATGTCCTTGCCCTGCTGGGGCCCGCCGCCGAGTTCTTCCACTTCGATGCGGACGCCGGCGATGTGTTTGGTCTTGTCGCGGATCTCCTGGATGATCTCGCGGCCGGGCTTGCGCTCCTGGAAAGGCACGAATTCCAGGAACATGACGCCGACCGTGTCCTCGGGGAGCTGGCGCTGGCCGCCGCCGCTGACGCCGGTGACGGTGTTCAGCCCCTTGATGCCGGCGACGGTGAGGACCTCGCACTCGACTTCCATGGTGAGGTCGCGCTTCTCGTCGGCCGAGAGATTGCCGCGCGCCGAGACGACGACGCGGGCGAATTCGGGATCGGTCGAGACGAAGAACTCGACGGGCGTGCCGCTGTTGCCGAACACCCAGTAGACGGCGATGAGCACCACGACGGCGCCCGCGATGATGCGACGGGGCTTGTGGACGCGGCGGCCGATGAAGCGGGCATAGGCGCCGGTGATGCCGGGGATCTTGTCCAAGTTTCCGGTTTCGGAGGCGGCGACCGCCTTCAGCGCTTCCTCGCCGCCGGGCGGGTGCTTACCGAAGACGCCGCCGATCACCGGCAGGAAGATCATCGCGACAAGGGTCGAGGCCGAGAGCACCGCGATCAGCGTGATCGGGAAGTACTGCATGAACTTGCCGGGGATGCCCGGCCAGAACAGCATCGGCATGAAGGCGGCGATGGTCGCGGCGGCCGAGGAGACGACCGGCCAGAACATGCGCGTGCCGGCCATGCGGTAGGCGTCGCGCGGCGGCAGGCCTTCGGCCATTTTCCGGTCGGCGAACTCCACGACGATGATCGCGCCGTCGACGAGCATGCCGACCGAGAGGATGAGCGAGAACATCACCATCTGGTTGAGGGTGAGGCCGGCGATCCAGAGGAAGGTGATGCCGAGAATGAACGAGGTCGGGATCGCGAAGCCGACCAGCAGGCCGGAGCGGAGGCCGAGCGCGCCGACGACGACGATCATCACCAGGATGATCGCCAGCACCACCATCTGGGTGAGGCTGTGCAGCGTGCGGTCGATGAAGCCGGACTGGTCCTGGGTGTAGGAGACGGTGACGCCCGGCGGCCAGGTCTTCTTCAGCTCGTCGACCATCGCCTTGGTGGCGGTGATGGTCGCCATGATGTTGGTGCCGGTGCGCTTGACGACGTCGAGCGAGACGGCCGGCTTGCCGTTGAAGCGCGAATAGACGCTGGCATCGACGAAGGTGCGGCGGATGTCGGCGACGTCGCCGAGCGTCACGACCGTGCCGCCGTCGGCCTTGATCGGCAGGTTGAGCACGTCCTCGCGGGTTTCGATGAGGCCGGGGATCTTGACCGCGAAGCGGCCCTTGCCGGTGTCGAGCGAGCCGGCGGGGATCAGCGTGTTGTTGCGCGTGACGGCCTGGAAGAACTCGGTCAGCGAAACGCCGTAGCTCTGCAGCTTGGCGGGATCGATCACGATTTCGAGCTGGTCGTCGCGCTTGCCGGAAATATCGGCGGAAAGGACGGTCGAGATGGTCTCGAGCTTCTCTTCCAGGTCGTCGGCGACCTTGAAGAGGACGCGATCGGGCACGTCGCCCGCGAGCACGATGGTGATCGACGGGTTGAGGGCGGTGGAGGCCTCCTGGACGATCGGCTCCTCGGTGTCGGAGGGCAGCTCCGCCTTCGCGATATCGACCTTCTCGTTGACCTGGCGGATCGCGCGCTCAGAGTCGAAGTTCGCGTCGAACTCGAGCCCGATATTCGCCATCCCCAGCATGCCGGTGGAGGTGATCTTCTTCAGCCCCTCGATGGTGCGGAGTTGGGTTTCCATCGGACGGATGAGCAGCCGCTCGGCGTCTTCCGGGCTGATGCCGGGGTGGAGCAGCGTGATGTTGACGAAGGGAAAGTCGATATTCGGCTCGGCCTCGCGCGGGATCGAGCTGTAGGCGATGAGCCCGATCGTCAGCGACATGACGATCATCGCCCAGACGAGGCGCGAGTTCGTAACTGCCCAGGCGACGATGCCGGTCATGCCCATGGCCCGGTCCCCCTAATTCGCCGACGTGCCGGGGGCGGCTTCGCCCGCGGTGACGGCGGCCTCGGGGATGGGGTCCACGAGATCGCCGTCCTTCACGTATTCCTGGCCGACCGTGATGATCATCGCCTCTTCCGGCAGGCCGGCGATCCACACGCCGTCCTTGTCGTCGCCGATCAGCGTCACGGCGACGAAGCGGACATGGTTCGCCTCGACGATCTTGATGCCGATGCGGCCGTTATCGTCGAGCGACAGGATGGCCGGCGACACCCGCACGGCCGGGACCGCGCCCGAGCGGACGCGGATATCGGCGGTGACGCCGTCGCGCAGCTTGAACTCGGGGTTCGGCACGGTCAGCTCGACCCGGAAGGTACGGGTCGTCGCGTCGGCGGCGGTCGCGAGATAGGTGACGGTGCCGGTCACCGTCTCGCCGGTGACGAGATGGGCGTTGCCCTCGGTGCCAGGCGAGAACTGGGCGATCTGGTTTTCCGAGACCGCGCCGACGATGAGGAACGGCTCGGCGCCGACGACCCAGGCGCAGGGCGTGCCCGGCGTCATGTAGTCGCCGACCGCGACGAGGCGGTTGTTGACGATGCCGTCAAACGGCGCGCGCATGACGGTGTAGGAGAGCTGCTGCTCCTGGGCGCGGATATTCGCCTCGGCCGCCTCGAAGGCGGCGAGGGCGGCGGCGGTCTGGGTTTCCGAGCGGTGGCCCTTCTTCTCCAGCGCGACGGCGGCCTGGTATTCGAGCTGGGCCTGCTTCAGCGCCGCGCGGGCCTGGTCGAGCTGGGCCTTGCGGGCGCCGACATCGAGTTCGCAGATCGGATCGCCGGCCTTGACCGACTGGCCCTTGGCGGCGGGCAGGTTGACGACGCGGCCCGACATTTCGGCCTTGAGCTGCACCTTGTGCTCGCTCTCGGTGCGGCCGCGCAGGACGAGGTCGGCCGCGTGCGGCTCGGCATGCACCGTGCGGACGCGCACCGCGACGGCGGTCGCCGGGGCGCCGGCGGCATCGGCGGACTGGATGGGATCGGCCATCGTCTTCTCGCCGCTGCCACTGAGGACGCCGGTGAGCACCCACAGTGAGACGGCGATCGCAATCGCGATCGCGGCGCCGATGGGGGTCTTGATCCACTTCAAACGGGACATTGGGGTCTCACTCCGCCGCGACGGCGGGTTCGGTTGGGACGGCTTCGGTCAGAGGACGAACGGGGGCGGGCGTATCCGACACCTTGGCCGCCGCTTCAAGTGCGGCGCGGTGACGCCTGAGGTGATCGAGCCCGGCCCTGAGGGTCACATCCGCGAAACCGCGGACGAAGTTGAGCCCCGCGCTGGGCGGCATGGCCGCCGAGGTTTCATCGACCGCGGCCAGCTTGTCTTCCCAGGCGGCGATCTGGCGGTCGATCATCGCCCGCACGCGCTCGCGCGGCAGGCACGAGGTGAAGAGCATCGCGAAGAGGAAGGGCGAGCGGTATTTCTCGTCGGGCACCGGGCCGGAGAGGGTGCGCAGGAAGAAAGCCTCGCCGTCGGGGGTGAGGGTGTAGAGCTTCTTGTCGCCCCGGCCACGGCCGCCTTCGCTGCGCGCCGCGATGAAGCCTTCCTCGGCGAGGCGGGCGAGGGCGGGGTAGATCGAGCCGAAACTGGCGTCGATCAGCCCGGCGGAGGAACCGCGCTCCAGCTCCTTCTTGATGTCGTAGCCGCTCGCCTCGCGCCCCATCAGTGCGCCCAGGCAGAGCATTCTCACGTCGATCATCTAAAGGCGCCCGATATAACAGTTCGATATGATGGCGGCGGGATATCACCGCACTGCAATGAAGACCAGTGACGCGTGAACAACAGGTTCAGGGATTGTGCGGGATTGGAGGGAGTGGGGGGGTCGCAAAACTTTACCCTCCCGTCATCCTGAGGAGCGGCCCTTTAGGCCGCGTCTCGAAGGACGCAGGCTGCATCAGGGTGCGTGGTTCGAGGCTCCGCGCCTGCGGCGCTGCGCACCTCACCATGACGGGGAGGGTGGTTGTCGGATCGGGGTGGGAGGATCACCTTGCGCCGACCGGAGGCGTTCGATGAGCAAGGGCGGGTGGGTCTACATTCTGCGCTGTGCAGACGGCAGCTACTATGTCGGGTCGACCAGCGACGACCCGGACGTCCGCACCGGTCAGCACAATACCGGCGCCTTTGGCGGCTACACGTCTCTCCGGCAGCCCGTGACGCTAGTATTCCAAGAGGATTTTCCAGATATCCGCGACGCCCATGATTTCGAGCGGCAGATCAAGCGCTGGAGCCGGGCCAAGAAAGAGGCACTTATCCGGCGGGATTGGGGTGCCCTGCCGGGTCTGGCGCGCCGGAAGCCCCGCCGACCCTGATATCGTGCGTGGTTCGAGGCTGCGCGCGTGCCGCGCTCCGCACCTCACCATGACGGGGAGGGTGGGTTGTGACCTAATGTTCGTCATCCTGAGGAGCGGCCCTGGGGCCGCGTCTCGAAGGACGCACGCTGCCGCAGGGTGCGTGGTTCGAGGCTCCGCGCCTGCGGCGCTGCGCATCTCACCATGACGGGTAAAGATGGCTGAAGTGCGTCTTCGGGGATTCACCGGCGCTGACCGTCCGTGCTTTCCGGGATTCACCCTGCGGCGTGAATCGATCCCGCAGAAGTGGCGCGCAAGATGCTGAATCGACTCGCGAAACGCGGCTTCCTGAATCGCCGTCTCAGCGGGTTTTGCTGGTGAACAGGATTCACGCGCGGCCTCGTCGTGGCAGATTTGTCGCGCTGCAGCACGGGTCGCGCGCTGTCATCTGAACGTCATGCTTCCGTCATCCGGGCGTTATCGCAGCGCACCAGAACCCCGCTCGCAGGAACGAGTCCGCGGGTGCGGACCAAGGGGGTCTTTGATGAAATTGCGACTGAACTTGCTGGCGTATTCGGCGCTCACGGCTGCCGCCCTCGTGGCGACCACGCCTGTCGCCCTCGCCAAGGAAAAGACGATCACCGTCACGGAGAGCGAGCTCCGCAAGATGATCGCCGAGGAAGTCCGCCGCCAGACCGGCAGCGGCGCGGCGGCGGCGCCGGCCAATCTGGAGCAGCGCGTCTCGGATCTCGAGATCAGCCAGGGCTCGAAGATCACGGCCCTGCAGACCCGCGCCGATGCGGTGCAGTGGTCGTTCGAAAACGGCCGCCCGGTGATCTCGACCGGCGACGGCCGTTTCGAGCTCGCCTTCCGCGGCCGCTTCCACTTCGACGCCGGCACCTTCTCGCAAAGTCCGAGCAACGACGTGCCGTACGCCTATGACGGCCAGAACGTGCGCGACCTCGGTTCGGGTTCGGTCTTCCGCCGCGCCCAGTTCGGCGTGGAAGGCAAGTTCTTCCGCGATTTCGACTATGAAATGCGCTTCAACTTCGGCGGTACGGAAACCGAAGACAACAGCGCGCTCGTGAACATCATGCGCGTCGCCTACAACCCGACCCCGGAAATCCGCATCAATGTCGGCGCGATCCAGCCGACCTTCACGCTGGATGACTCGACCTCGTCGAACGACATCACCTTCATGGAACGCGCCGCGGTCGTGAACGCGGTCATCGCCGAGTTTGGCGGCTCCGACGCCCGCAAGGGCATCGAGGCGACGTACCTGAAGCAGGGCGACAACATGGATTTCATGTTCAACGTCGCCTATACGACCTCGACCACCGGCGGCACGACCGGCACGCGCCAGGCCGTCGCCGACGACCGCGACCACCTGCTCGGCCGTTTCGCCGCCCGCCTGTTCAAGAATGCGGACTGGGACGTCCATGTCGGCGCCAACGCCGCGACCATCCTGTCGATGGGCGGCGTGGACACCTCCTCGCCGACCGCCCTGCCGGCTGCGCGCAACCTCAACTTCCGCGATCGTCCCGAACTGCGCATCGCGGGCGAGCGTCTGGTCGCCACCGGCAACATTCCAGCCGAGAGCGCCTGGATGTGGGGCCTGGAAGCCGGCGTCCGCTACAAGAACTTCTATGCGTCGGGCGAATACTTCTCGTGGGGCGTCGATCGCGATCGCGCCTGCATCGGTTGTAACGTCCTGGCGCCCGATCCGGAGTTCAACGGCTATTACGTGATGGCCTCGTACATCCTGACCGGCGAAACCAAGCGTTACGAAGCCCAGAACCGCTCGAACTCGCGCATGCAGTTCGGCGCGCCGCGGCCCAACAGCCCGTTCTCGACGGGCGGCACCTGGGGCGCCTGGGAAATCGCGGCCCGCTACTCGGTCCTCGATCTCGACTACAACGTGAACCCGCTGGGCCTCGCGACCATCGTCGCGCCGAACGCCAATCTCGGCGAAATCCGCGGCGGCCAGCAGTCGATCACCTCGGTCGACCTGAACTGGTACCTCAACCGCAACATGCGCGTGATGTTCTCCTACCAGCATGTCGACGTCGATCGCCTGTCGTCGACGGCCCTGTCGGCCGCGACGAACCCGACGGCGCCGTCGGCCGCCTACCCGAACATCGGCCAGCAGTACGACGCCTTCGCGATCCGCACGCAGTTCGCGTTCTGATCTTCGCCGGTCCGTTCCGGCTTCCTCGAACCCCGGCGGAAACGCCGGGGTTCTTCTTTTTGGCTCACCCTGCGACCGGCATCAGCAGGGCCTCGCCGGTGGCGACGAGACGCTCGGTGCCGTCCTTCTCGGCATAGAGCTCAGCGGCGGTGAAGATCTGCCGCTTGCCCGCGCGCACCACGCGGCCGACGGCGCGGAAGCGCGTACCGACGGCGGGGACCATGAAGTTGACACTGTAATGCGAGGTCAGGACCGGGCCGGCGCGGGTCGCGGCCGCATAGCCGCAGACCGTGTCGATCAACGCGCCGACGACGCCGGCATGGAGGAAGCCGACATGCTGGGTCGCCTCCGCCTTCCAGGCCATGGCGAGCTCGGCCGTCCCCTCGCCGCAGGAGACGACCTCGAACCCCGACCACTGGTTGAACGGTGAGGCGGCGCTGGAGGCGCGCAGGGCGTCGATGAAGCCGGGCGCGAGGGTCATGCCGCTACCTGAGGGGCGGTGACGCGGAAGGTGGCGTTCGCGCGGGCGCAGATCTTGCCGTCGGCCTTCACGAAGGCCTGGGCGATGCAGAGCGTGCTGCCGGGTTTCACGAACTCGGTTTCGACAGTCAGCCACTGGCCGAGCCCTGCCGCCCCCAGGAAGTCCACCGATAGCGAGGTCGTCAGCAGCCGCTGCCCCGCGCGCAGCCGGAGGCCGCAGGAGAGGCCCATCGCATTGTCGGCCAGCGCCGAGATCAGCCCGCCATGGACGAGGCCACGCGAATTGGTGTGCGCGGGCCGGGTGACGACGCCGAGGATGACGGCGGTTTCGGTGGTCTTCGAGTAGAGCGGCTCCCACGGATCGGTGAGGGGGCTTTCGCGGTAGTGGCGGGCGAAACCCGCGGGAATGGTTGCATTTTCGTCGGGCATTCGAGCGTCTCGTTTCTTGATTTATATAGACCAGTCTATATAATTATGAGATCGAACCACAAGGCTACGCGTGCCCGCCAAACCCAAGCATCGCGACAGAATCGTCCGCACCGCCGCCAGGCTGTTCCGCCGCGACGGCTATGCAGCGACCGGCACGAACGAGATCGTGGCGGCGAGCGGCGCGCCGAAGGGGTCGCTCTATCACTACTTTCCCAGGGGGAAGGCGGAGATCGCCGAGGCAGCGGTGAGCTATGCCGGCGGCCTCGTCAGCGCGACGCTGACGGAACTCGCCGCCAAGCACGCCCATCCCGCTGACATCGTGCGGGCCTATGGCGCGCTGCTGGCGGGCTGGCTGGCGAAGTCGGGCTTCCGCGACGGCTGTCCGATCACCACGACGCTGCTGGAACTGGCGCCGTCCGAGAGGGGGGTGACGAAGGCGGGGAAGGCGGCGTTCGGCACCTGGGTGGACGTCTTCACCGCCTCGCTGCGCGCGGCCGGCGCCCGCAAGGCCTCAGCCGAGCGCCTGGCCCGCACGGCGATTGCCGCCTTTGAGGGCGCGATGATCCTCGCCCGCGTGGAGCAGGGGCCGGGGCCGATCGAGGATGTGGCGACGGAGATCGCCCGGCTGTTCGAGCTGAGCACCCAGCCGCAGATGAGCCTGATCTAGGGCCATCGCGCCCGCTCCTGGCAACGTGGGAAACGCAGACGGCCGGGGCGAACCCCGGCCGTCTGGAAGAGCGTTGTTGAGAAGGCGCTTAGCCGAAGCGGCCCGTGACGTAGTCTTCGGTGCGCTTCAGCTTGGGGTTGGTGAAGATCGTGTCGGTTTCGCCGTATTCGATGAGGCGGCCGAGATACATGAAGGCGGTGTTGTCGGAGCAGCGGGCGGCCTGCTGCATGTTGTGGGTCACGATCAGGATCGTGTAGGTGCCCTTCAGCTCGTCGATGAGATCTTCGATCTTCATCGTCGCGATGGGGTCAAGCGCCGAGCAGGGCTCGTCCATCAGCAGGACTTCCGGATTGCCGGCGATGGCGCGGGCGATGCAGAGGCGCTGCTGCTGGCCGCCGGAGAGGCCGAGGGCGGAGTCCTTCAGGCGGTCTTTCACTTCATCCCACAGGGCCGCGCCCTTGAGGCCGTTCTCGACGGCTTCGGCGAGCATGGTCTTGTCGGTGACGCCGTCGACCTTGAGCGGGTAGGTTACGTTTTCGGCGATCGACATGGGGAAGGGGTTCGGCTTCTGGAACACCATGCCCATGCGCTTGCGCAGCGCGATGACGTCAACCGCGGGGCCGAAGATCGGCATGCCGTCGAGCGCAACCTGGCCCGACGTCTTCACGCCGTCGACGAGGTCGTTCATGCGGTTGAGCGAGCGGAGCAAAGTGGACTTGCCGCAGCCCGACGGGCCGATCAGCGAGGTGACCATGCCCTTCTGCGCACCGAGATTGATGTTCCAGAGGGCACGGGACTGGCCGTACCACAGGCTGAAATCCTCGATCGTCAGGTTCGGGCCCTTTTCGCCTTCCTTGACGTGATAAAAGGTCGGCTCGTAGCCGTACTCGTCGACCTGGCGGGCGGCGGGCGTTTCGGCGGGGGAGGAAGCGGCGGCGCTCATAGGTGTCACTCCTAGAATTGGCTGCCGGCGAAGCGGCGCTTGAGCCGGCTACGCACGGAGATGGCGGTCGCGTTCATGGCGAGAATGATGGCGATCAGCAGCAGCGTGGTGACGAACACCATGGGGCGGCCGGCTTCGGCGTTCCGCGACTGGAAGCCCACGTCGTAGATGTGGAAGCCGAGATGCATGAACGAGCGATCGAGGTGGATAAAGGGCCAGCTGAGGTCGAGCGGCAGCTCGGGCGCGAGCTTGACGACGCCGACCAGCATCAGCGGGGCGACTTCGCCGGCGCCGCGCGCCATGGCGAGGATGAGGCCGGTCATGATGCCGGGCAGAGCGCGCGGCAGGACGATCCAGCGAATGGTCTGCCACTTCGAGGCGCCGCAGGCGAGCGAGCCTTCGCGCATCGAGCGGGGGACTGAGGCGAGGGCCTCCTCGGTGGCGACGATCACGACGGGGACGGTGAGGAGGGCGAGGGTGAGGGCCGCCCAGAGGACGCCGCCGGTGCCGAAGGTCGGCGAGGGCAGCTTCTCAGGGAAGAAGAGCTGGTCGATCGTTCCGCCCAGCACGTAGCAGAAGAAGCCGAGGCCGAAGACGCCGTAGACGATGGAGGGGACGCCAGCGAGGTTGTTGACGCAGATGCGGACGAAGGAGACGAGGCGGCCCTGCTTGGCATATTCGCGCAGGTACAGGGCGGTCATCACGCCGAAGGGAGCGACGAGGAGCGAGAGCAGCACGGTCATGGCGAGCGTGCCGACGATCGCGGGCCAGACGCCGCCTTCGGTGTTGGCTTCGCGCGGCTCGGAGAAGATGAACTCGCCCCAGCGACCGAAATAGATGCCGAGCTTCTCGAACAGGCTCATCTGGTTGGGCTGGTAGAGGCGGACGATGGAGGAGAGTTCCTGCTCCTTCGTCTGGCCGCCGATATCGGCCAGCGTCATCGTGTACTTCGCGTCCTCGGCCTGGAGGCTCTGGAGCGTCGTCGTCTTCTCGGCGAACTGGGCCTCGAGCGCCTTGGTCTTCTCGGCGACTTCGGCGGTCTTGTCGAGCGTTCGCTGGTCGGTCGCGCCGTAGTCGAGCGCGGCGCTCTTCACTTCAAGACGGAGCTCTTCCATCTCGGTGGAGATGCGGCCGATCTCGTCGGTCTTGAGGTCGAGGATCGCCTCGCGGCGGGCCTGGCCTTCGGAGACGGCGGCGTTGACGGCGTCAAGCGTGGGGTTCTGGGTGACGACGCCGTTCAGCGACAGCGCGGTGATGCGGCCGACGAAGGGACCCCATTCCTGGCGCTCGATGAAGGTCATGTCGGCGGGCATCTCGGTTGCCGCAACGTCGTATTCGTTGCGCCACTGGAAGTCCTCGCCGTAGAGGTCGTAATTGCCGACGCGGTAGAGCGTGCGTTCGGCGTAACCGAGATCTTCCTCGATCTTGGCGCGCGACTCGGCGGGCACCGCGGCGAGCTGGGCGTCGGCGGGCTTGAAGCTTTCCGAGCGGAAGACTTCGCCGGCGATCACTTTCCCGTCCTTCGAGGTCACCTGCACGATGTGCTGGGGCCAGAAGGTGGTGAAGCCGAACCAGGCGATGAGGCCCAGAATGCCGATGATCATCAAGAGGCCGATGGCGAGCGAGCCGCCCATCGCGAACACCATCGGCTCGCCGCGCGCGGCAAGATCGGTGGCGTAGTTACGGGTGGTTTTAACGCGTGCTTGCGCAGTCATAGGCACGTCCTTAGCCGCATAGTCGGTCATGTGCGTGTGCCCAGTCTAGAGTTGCGCCGCGCGCTTGCGGAAGCGCTGGCGAACCATTTCGGCGACGGTGTTGATGACGAAGGTGAGGGCGAAGAGCACGAGGCCGCAGAGGAACAGCGTGCGGTAGAGGGTGGAGTCCTTCACCGCCTCGGGCAGTTCCACGTTGATGTTGGCCGAGAGCGCGCGCAGGCCGTTGAAGAGGTTGAAGTCGGTGACCGGGGTGTTGCCGGTCGCCATGACGACGATCATCGTTTCGCCGACCGCGCGGCCGAGGCCGATCATGATGGCGGAGAAGATGCCCGAGCCCGCGGTCGGCACGATGATCCAGCGCGCGGTCTGCCACTTGGACGCACCGCAGGCGAGGCTGCCGGCGCGCAGGTGTTCCGGCACCGTGTTCATCGCGTCCTCGGCGATCGTGTAGATGATCGGGATGAGGGCGAACGAGATCGCGAAGGCGGCGATCAGCGTGTTGCGCTGGACATAGGTGTCGATGAGACCGCCGCGGGCATCGAGGCCGGCCGCCGTCATGAGCCCCGCGAAGAGCCACGAGACCGCGATGGAGACGCCGATCAGCAGCGCCCAGCGGACGAACTCGACGCTGCCGGCGCCGATGTCGCCCTGCTGACGCAGCCAGGGACGATAGCCGATGACGCTGTCAATCATCGTCCACACCCAGAAGACCAGGAGCGCGGAGAGCGGCAGCATGAGCAGGAAGAGGAAGGGCTGGCCCGAACCTTCGCCGGCGGTCCAGAGCTTGAAGTCGCCGTTGAAGAAGGCGGCTTCGAAGGCCGGCCCGATCTGCACGGCGCCGTAGATGCCGGCGAGGACGACGAGGAAGAAGAAGATCAGCTTCGGCACGCCGTCGAGCCGGATCGCCATGTCTTTGGGCAGGATCTGCCACAGGAAGGCGGCGCCGATCAGCGTGATGGGAATGACCGCGAAGGCAATGACGATGGCGGCGATCCAGTTCTCCACGATCGGCGAGAGGACGAGGGCCGCGATGAAGCCGATCACGACGGAGGGCAGGGTCGCCATCAGCTCCATCAGGGGCTTCACGACGCTGCGGACTTTCCAGTGCAGGAATTCCGAGGTGTAGATCGCGGCGAAGAGGGCGATCGGTACGGCGAGGAGGAGGGCGTAGATCGCCGCCTTGAAGGTGCCGAAGATCAGCGGGACGAGCGAGAGCTTGGGCTCGAAGCTGTCCTGGCTGGCGGTCGACTGCCAGACATACTGTGGCTCGGCGTAACCTTCGTACCAGACCTTGCCGAACAGCGACTGCAGCGTCGTTTCGGGGTGCGGGATGTCGATGCGCCAGAGGGCGACATTGCCGTTATGGCCGATGCCGATGATCGCGTCGTCGCGCGGCGCGAAGATGGTGGCCGAAAGGCCGGCCGCATCCGGGGGCTCGGGCAGTTCGAGCAACGTGCGCTCGGTCGTCGCGTGACGGACCCAGACTTCGCCCTTGGCGTCGGAGGTCACGAACATGCGCGTGCGCTGGCTGACGCGGATGTCGGCGATCGCGGCGGTCATCGGCTCGAAATCGGCGTGGACCTTGGTCAGCACGATGCCGTCGGCGGTGTTGGGATCCTTGCGGTCGACGCCGAACCAGACGGCGGTGGAGCCGTCCGAGCCGCCGACGATCAGCGAGTTGTCGCCGTTGAGATAGGCGAGGGCGGTCAGCGTGGTGCCGTTGTCGTAGATCCGGGTCGTCTCGACCAGCTTCGGCGCCTTGAAGTCGCGGGTGTTGAAGCGCAGCAGCGTGCCGTCCTTCTTGCCCACGATGACGCGCGTGCCGTCGGCGTTCAGCAGCAGCGCGACGACGTCGTCGGCGGCAACGTCGGTCGGGATTTCCGAGCTGGTGACTTCGGACGAGGTTTCGCCGGTCATCATGTTGACGACGGAGGCGGCCTGGCTGAGGCGGATCGTGCCGGCGGCGTCGAGCGAGACGAAGGTCTTCAGCGGCCGCTCGGCCGTGCCGGAGACGCGATAGTCGACCTTGCGGATGGCGGTGCCGGCGGGCGCGATCTGCACCGGCGCTTCCAGCGTGGTTTCGACCGAGGTGCGGCGGAACTGGCCGGGAATCTTGGAGAAGACGAAGCCGCCCGAGAGCACGTCGCGGTCGTCGAGCTTCTGGGCGTCGGCGGGGATCGTGTCCTCGCCCACGACGATCTGCTTCAGCAGCAGCGTGCCGATGCGCATCGTGCCGTCGGCGAAGCCGAAGATGATGTCGCCGCCCTGCAGCGTCTTGCCGACCGTGGTCGCGGTCTGGCCGCCCATGTCGAAGGCGGGGGCGGGCAGGGACTTGCCGGTGGGAGCGTGGAAGGCCTCGACCTTGCCGTCGAGCGCGACGTCGAGGGCGATGGAGAGCTGTTCATCGACCTGGGCCGCGGCATAGGTGCCGCCGGCATGGGCTTCCAACTTGTAGGCGGTGCGGCCGTCGAGCGAGCCGGAGCTCAGCAGGGGCACGCAGACCCAGAACAGGAACACCATGATCGCGAGAACCGCGAGAATGACGAAGAGGCCGCCGACCGTGATGACGCGGTCCGCGAGCTTGTCCATGAAGAGGACGGAACGGCTGGTGGTTTTCGGCCGTTGGTAGGTGACGGAGCGCCGCGCGGGCTGCTGTCCTGACGGCTGGGTGGCGTCGGTCATCTAGAGCCCCTGGGGCGAACGCGTAAAAAGGGGCTCGAAGTCCGCTGGCAGGCCGCCCCCGTGGCCCGCCAGCGGTTCATCGTCTCGAGAGGCTTACTGGCTGATCTTCGCGACGTCTTCGCCGGCGAAGACGAAGGGCATCGGGTAGTAGCCGTCCTTGTCGGTGTCCTTCTGGCCGTCGGCCGAGAGGACGTACTTGAAGAACTCGCGCAGCACGGGGTCGAGCGGCGCCGAGGGGTTCTTGTTCACGTAGATGTAGAGGAAGCGCGTGATCGGGTAAGTGCCCTTGTACGCGTTCTCCTGGTTGGGGTGGTAGCACTGGCCATCGCGGCCCGAGACGTCGATGGCGCGGACGTCGGCGGTCTTGTAACCGATGCCCGAGTAGCCGATCGCGTACTTGTCGGCGGCGACGCCCTGGACGACCGCGGACGAACCGGGCTGTTCCTTCACGGTGTCGCGGTAGTCGCCGTTGCCGAGCGCGACTTCCTTGAAGTAGCCGTAGGTGCCCGAGGCGGCGTTACGGCCGAAGAGCGAGATCGGCTTGCCGGCGAAGTCGCCCGTGCCGCCGGCCTGGTCCCAGGTGTCGATCGCCTGGCCGCCGAGATTGCGGCTGACCGAGAAGATCGAGTCGAGCTGGGTCAGCGAGAGGCAGGAGACGGGATTGTCCTTGTTCACGAACACGGCGAGCGTGTCGACGGCGACGCGGACCGCGGTCGGCTTGTAGCCGTACTTCGCTTCGAACTGGTCGCTCTCGGCGGCGCGCATCGGGCGCGACATCGGGCCGAGCTGGGCGGTGCCGGCGATCAGCGCCGGCGGAGCGGTCGACGAGCCCTTGCCTTCGATTTCGATCTGGACGCTGGGATAGTTCTTGCGGAAGTCTTCCGCCCACAACGTCATCAGGTTGTTGAGCGAGTCCGAACCGATCGACTTGAGCGAACCCGAGACGCCCGAGACGGGCACGTAGGGCTGATAGCGCGGATCGGCATCGCCCGCCGCGGCCACAGCCACGAACGAGACCGACGCGAGGAGCGCAGCGGCGGCGCTGAGTTTCTTCATAAGGCATTCCCCTTGAACATCTGCCGGGGCAAGGCCGTCGTATTAACGGCCCGTTAAAACCCCTGCGGCCGTGGCTTTAGGGGGTGACGGATACGGGTCTATGTCGTCTTGATGACAGTTCCATGACACCGACGGGCCGGACGGCCTCTGGAACCATCCCGGGCCGAGCGCGTTTTGGTGTTGCAGTGCAAAAGGACGGATGCCGCATGGGTGATCCCCACGAAATCCGCGAGAATTGGGCGCTTTTTCTCGATCTCGACGGCACGCTTCTCGACATTGCCCCCAAACCCGACCTGGTTGACGTGCCCGAAAGCCTGCCGGGAGACCTTGCGCGCCTCAGTCGTGGGCTGCGCGGGGCGCTGGCGGTTGTGACGGGGCGCTCGATGGAGGTCCTGGACGGGTTGCTCCAGCCGTTCACCAGTCCGGGCGGCGCCGAGCATGGCGCGGTTGTCCGGCATCCCGACGGGGAACTCGATTCGGTCAAGACGAACGCCATCCCCGCGCTGTGGATGCATACGCTCAACCGGGCGGCCGAAGCCTGGAAAGGCATCGTGATCGAGAAGAAGCCCCGCTCCGTGGTCGTCCACTACCGGCTGGCGCCCGAGCGGGCCGCGCAGGTGGAGGCGCTGGTCGAAAGCCTGCCCGATCTCGACCGGGAGGGCTTCACGATCATGGCCGCCAAGATGGCCTTCGAGGTTAAACCGAAATTCTCGTCCAAGGGCCGCGCCGTGGCGCTGCTGATGGAGGATATCCCATTCGCCGGACGGATCCCGGTCTTCGTCGGCGACGATGTGACGGACGAGGCAGGCATCGACATGGCGCGGCGGCTGGGCGGGTTCGGCCTGCGCGTGCACTCGCATTTCGGTGACGACCCGGCCGAGGTCCGCGCCTGGATCGCCCGCGGCGTGGTGGCTTGATGCCGTCGCTGGAATTGGCCCCGGTCGGCAATTGCGCCGTCGCCTCGCTGATCGACCAGAACGGGCGGCATCTGTGGTTCTGCTATCCCCGGCTCGACGGCGATCCGGTGTTCAGCGCGCTGATCGACGGCGTGGCGCCCGAGCGCGGCTTCATGGATGTCGTGCTGAACGGCCAGGTCGACGTGCGGCAGGCCTATCTGCCGAACACCGCGATCCTGGAAACGGTGCTGACCGACAATACCGGCGGCGCTTTGCGCATTCTCGACTTCGCGCCGCGCTTCACGTTGTTCGGGCGCATCTATCGCCCGCCGATGATCGTGCGGCGGATCGAGCCCATCTCCGGCCGGCCGCGCATCAAGATCCGCGTGCGGCCGCAATTCGGCTATGGCGAACGGCGCTACAAGCCGCGCCTCGGCAGCCACCACATCCGCTGGGGCAATGACGAGGAGGCCGTGCGGCTGACCACCGACGCGACGGTGAGCTACGTCGCTGAGGAGACCGAGTTCGCGCTCGACCGGCCGCTCAGCTTCTTCTTCGGCCAGGACGAGTCGCTGAACGACAATCCCGATACGCTGGCGCGCAGCTTCATCGACCAGACGACGAATTACTGGCGCGACTGGGTGCGCAGCCTCAACGTGCCGTTCGACTGGCAGGAGGCGGTGATCCGCGCGGCGATCACGTTGAAGCTGTGCAGCTATGAGGATACCGGCGCGATCGTCGCGGCGCTGACGACCTCGGTCAGCGAGGCGCACGGCACGGTACGCAACTGGGATTACCGCTTCTGCTGGCTGCGCGATGCGTTCTTCACGGTGAACGCGCTGAACCGGCTGAACGCGACGCGGACCATGGAGGGTTTCGTCCGTTTCGTGGTCGACGCCGCCGAGCGCGACATCGAGGACGGTTTCATCGCGCCGCTCTTCTCCATCGCGCCGGGCGGCGACACGACGGAGCGCGTCGCTGAGGCGCTGGCGGGCTATCGCGGCAACCGGCCGGTGCGCGTCGGCAATGCCGCCGTCAGCCAGATGCAGAATGACGGCTATGGCTCGATCATCATGTCGGCCGCGCAGCTCTACTACGACAAGCGCCTGCCGGCGCTGGAGGGCGACCATCTCTACAAGCTGCTCTGTGCGGTGGGCCGCCGGGCCGAGCGCGACGCGTTCACGCCGGATGCCGGCCTGTGGGAGTATCGCGGCCGGGCGCGGGCGCATTCCTATACGGGCGCGATGTCGTGGGCGGCGCTGCATCGGCTCGGCATGATCGCGCAATTGCTGGGCAAGGCGAAGGAAGCGAGCGACTGGTTCGGCCGCGCGAGCGTGCTGCGCCATGAGTTGATGCGCCGCGCGGTGGTGCCGGGCGAGGGCTGGATCTCGGGCGCGCTCGACATGGCGGTGGTGGATGCCTCCAGCCTCGTCCTGCCCGAGATCGGCGTGGTGCAGCCGAACGATCCGGCGTTCCTGGAGACGCTGAAGGTCGTCGAGAAACGGCTGATGCGGAACGGCTTCCTGCTGCGCTACGAGGAGGCCGACGATTTCGGTGCACCGGACAACGCGTTCCTGCTCTGCACCTTCTGGTATATTGACGCGCTGGCGTTGGTCGGCCGCAAGGACGAGGCGCGCGAGCTGTTCGCCAATGTGCTGGCGCGGCGCAACCATGTCGGCCTGCTGTCCGAGGATATCGATCCCAAGACCAACGAATTGTGGGGCAATTTCCCGCAGACCTATAGCCAGGTCGGGCTGATCCTGTCGGCGATGCGCCTGTCGCGCAGTTGGGAGGAGGGGCTATGGCGCGCCTCGTAATCGTCTCCAACCGTGTGCCGGTGCCGAAGACGCGGGGCGCGCAGGCCGGCGGCCTGGCCGTCGCGCTGAAAGAGGTGCTGCGTCCCGGCGCGATGTGGTTCGGCTGGAGCGGGCGCATTTCGCCGGAGACGTCGGAGGCGCCGTATCTGGTGGAGTCGCGAGGCGTCACCTATGCGACGCTCGATCTCACCAAGCGCGACTACGAGAATTTCTATGTCGGCTTCGCGAACGGCGCGCTGTGGCCGCTGTTCCACTTCCAGCCGGCGCTGATGAAGTTCCGGCGCGAGGAATATGCCGGCTATCTGGATGTGAATCGGATGCTGGCGCAGCAGCTCGCGAAGATATTGCTGCCCGATGACGTCATCTGGGTGCACGACTATCACCTGATCCCGTTCGCGCGCTTCCTGCGGGAGGCGGGGGTGAGAAACCGGATCGGCTTCTTCCTGCACATCCCCTTCGTACCGCCGGCAATGATGGAGACGCTGCCCCGGGCGCGCGACCTGCTGGCCGATCTCGGGCATTACGATGTCGCGGGCTTCCAGACCGAAGGCCATGCGCGCGATTTCCGCGACTGCATGGCGCGGCTGCTAGGCGCGACGGTCGCCGGCGATACGGTGACGCATCAGGGCCGCACGACCCAGGCGGTCGCGAATCCCATCGGTATCGACGCCGTGCCGTTCGAGCGCGAGGCGATCCGCGCGGTGCAGTCGGCCGAGACGGTGCGGCTGGCGGCGAGCCTGCAGGGGCGGGCGCTGGCGATCGGCGTCGACCGGCTGGATTATTCCAAAGGCCTGCCCAATCGCTTCGAGGGCTACGCGCGGCTGTTGAAGCGCTTCCCTGAACATCTGGAGAAGGTCAGCTTCCTGCAGATCGCGGCGCGCTCGCGGGAGGACGTGACCGCCTATCGCGACCTCGGCCGCGAACTCGACCGGCTCGCGGGCGACGTGAACGGGCGCTTCTCGGAGTTCGACTGGACGCCGCTGCGCTATCTCACCCGCGCCGCGCCGCGGCGGCAGCTCGCCGGCTTCTTCCGCATCGCGCGGGTCGGCGTGGTGACGCCGTTGCATGACGGGATGAACCTCGTCGCCAAGGAATTCGTCGCGGCGCAGAACCCGATAGACCCCGGCGTGCTGATCCTCTCGCGCTTTGCCGGTGCTGCCGACGAGATGACCGAGGCGCTGCTGGTCAACCCGTTTGACCCCGACGAGATCGCCGAGGCGATGCATGAGGCGCTGGCGATGAAACTGGACGAGCGCAAGCGCCGGCACGCGGCACTGCGCGCCAATGTCTTCACGACGACGGCCTCGGCCTACGCCTCGCGCTTCCTGGCGCTGCTGTCGGGTAAGCCGGTGGCGAACGGGCCGAGTTTCATCGACGACATGCTGCGCCGGGTCGCGGGCAAATGGCCGCTGGACCGGACGCCGCTCCGCCGGCGGGCGTCATAGGCCGCCGGGCGGGGCGCTTTACATCCTTGGTTTGAGACCCAATCTTCCCCGCATACGCGTCTTCGCGTGATCGAGGAGAATCCCATGGCCGACGCCCCCGTCGTGATCGACAACCCCGCCGCGCATCGCTTCGAGACGACCGTCGACGGTCATCTGGCGATTGCGGAGTACAATCTGATCGCCGGTGGCATCGTCTTTACCCATACCGAAGTCCCCTCGGCGCTGGAGGGGCGCGGGATCGGCAAAGCGCTGATCGTCCATGCGCTGGGCGAGGCGCGGGCGCGCGGGCTGAAGGTCATGCCGATCTGCCCGTTTTTCGCGGCCTATATGAAGAAGCACGCCGAAACACACGACCTGGTGCATCCGTCCTATCGCTCGGCGCTGGGGATCGAGGGGTAGGGTTGGCTACCCCGACAAACACTAGTCCTCATGGCCGGGCTTGACCCGGCCATCCACCAGTACCGCGTGTCGGCGTGGATGGCCGCCTCAAGGGCGGCGATGAGGAAAAAGCAGAAGGTGGTGAACTAGCGCTTCACGCTCTCCAGTACGCGCCGCGCGAGTTTGAGGTGCGGCATGTCGAGCATCTTGCCGTCGAGGGCGAGGGTGCCGGCTGTCGGGTTGGCGGCGAAGAGGTCGACGACGCGCTGGGCCTGGGCGAGCTCGGCCTCGCTGGGGCTGAAGACTTCGTTGATGATGGGGACCTGCGCGGGATGGATCGCCATCATGCCGCTGAAGCCTTCCGCGCGGCCGTTGGCGGCGTAGCGGCGGAGGCCGTCTTCGTCCTTGAAGGCGGGATAGACGGTTTCGATGCTGGGCACGTCGGCCGCCGCGGCGCCGGCGATGCAGAGGCTGCGCACGATGCGGCAGAGATCGGTATAGGAGCCGTCTTCCCACCGGCTGACCGTTGCGCCGATCGCGGCGGGCAGATCCTCCGCGCCCCAGGTGAGTGCGGCGAGGCGCGGGCTGGCGCCGGCATAGGTGCCGAGATTGAAGACCGAGGCAGGGGTTTCGGTCGCGATGGGCAGGACCTTGATGCCGCCGGGCGCGAGGCCGTGCGTGGCTTCGAGCGCGGTGAGACGGCGATCGAGTTCGATCAGGTCTTTCGCGGAGTCGGGTTTGGGGAGCGCGATGCCGTCCGGCGCGGCATGGACGATGGCGGCGAGGTCGTCGTCGGCGAAGGGCGTCGTCAGCGGGTTGATGCGGACCCAGAGCTGGGGTGCGCGGGGTTGCGCATGGGTCTTCAGGAAAGCGGCGGCGGTCGCGCGGGCGGCCGGCTTGTTCGCCTCGGCGACGGCGTCTTCGAGATCGAGGATCAGCGCGTCGGCGCCGGACTCCAGGCCCTTCGCCAGCTTCTTCTCCGAATCCGCGGGGACGAAGAGAAAGGAGCGCAGGCCGCTCATGCCTTGGGCTTCTTCTTCTGCAGGCCGCTGCGCTTGCAGTGCGCGACCAGCTCGTTCTTCTGATTGAAGCAGCGATGCATGAAGACGACGATTCCGGCATCGGGGCGCGACTTGCTTTCGCGCAGTTCCAGCACCTCGGTTTCGATGTGGACGGTGTCGCCGTGGAAGAGCGGCTTGGGGAAGCGCACCTCGTCCCAGCCGAGATTGGCGATCGCGGTGCCGAGCGTCGTGTCGCCGACCGAGATGCCGGTCATCAGGCCCAGCGTGAAGCAGGAATTGACCAGCACCTTGCCGTATTCGGTTTCGGTGCGGGCGTATTCCGCGTCGAGGTGGAGCTGGGCGGGGTTGTGGGTGAGGGCGGTGAACCAGACATTGTCCGCCTCGGTGATGGTGCGGCGGATCGGGTGCTGGAAGGTCTGCCCCACATGGAGTTCGTCGAAATACAGGCCGGGCATGGTGGCTCCCTTTCGCCGCACGGATTGGCGGTTCACTGATTCCATTATGTCATCCCGGCCGCAGCGAAGCGAAGAGCCGGGACTCAGGTGACGGGGCGCCGTGTTCGCGGCCCCTGGGTCCCGGGTCTCGGGCGCCTTCGACGGCCTCGCCCGGGATGACAATGCGGGTTAAGCTCCCCTCATCAAGAACAAACCCTCCCGGGAGAGCACCATGACCACCTCGCGTGAAGTCCGCCTGAAAAGCCGTCCGTCAGGCCTGCCGACCAATGACCATTTCGAGATCGTCTCCGTGACGCTGCCCGACCCCGCCGCGGGTGAGGTGCAGGTGAAGAACACGTGGATGACGGTCGATCCCTATATGCGCGGGCGCATGTATGACGGCCCGTCCTATGCGGCGCCCTTCCAGGTCGGCCAGGCGATGGACGGCGGGGCGGTCGGCACGGTCGTGAAGTCGAACGATCCCGCCTTCAAGGAAGGCGACACCGTGCAGTCGGGCTTCGGCTGGCGCGAGGCGTTCAACGCGCCGGCCAAGCAGGTGCAGAAGCTGGACACGATGGGCCTGGCGCCGCAGCTCTTCCTCGGCTCGCTCGGCATGCCAGGCCTCACCGCCTATGCGGGCCTGATGCGGATCGCCGGCTTCAAGACCGGCGATGTCGTGTTCGTCTCGGGCGGCGCGGGCGCGGTCGGTTCGATGGTCGCGCAGATCGCCAAGCTGAAGGGCGGCACGGTCGTCGCGACGGCGGGCGGCGCGGACAAGGTGGCGTTCCTGAAAGACATCGGCGTCGACCATGCGATCGACTACAAGGCCGGCGATCTCGCCAAGTCGGTGACCGAAGCCGTGCCCGGCGGCATCGACATCTATTTCGACAATGTCGGCGGCGACCATCTGGAGGCGGCGATCGGGGCCGCCAAGAACCACGCGCGCTTCGCGATCTGCGGCGGCATCTCCGCCTACAACAATATCGGCGCGGCGCCGGGGCCGAAGAACTTCCTGCTGACCGTCGGCAAGCGGCTGAAGATCGAGGGCTTCATCGTCTCCGATCACTGGGACCTGATGGGCGAATACGCCAAGGAAATGTCGGGCTGGATCAAGAGCGGCAAGGTGCAGGTCCGCGAGACCGTCGAGGACGGCATCGACAATGCAGTGAACGCGTTCCTGAAGCTCTTCAGCGGCGGCAACCTGGGCAAGATGCTGGTGAAGCTCTGACCCCATGAAGCGCCGTCGCCTGATCATCGACTGCGACCCCGGGGTCGATGACGCGACGGCGCTGTTGCTGGCGTTCGCGTCGCCCAAGGAGCTGGACATTCTCGGCGTCACGGTCGTCGCCGGGAATACGGGTCTCGCGCAGACCGTGCGCAATGCGCGGATCATCCGGCAGATCGCGAAACGCGAGGACGTGCCGGTCTATGCCGGCTGCGCCCGGCCGATGGTGCGCGACATCGTGGATGCCGGCGAATTTCATGGCGAGAGTGGGTTGGGACCCTTGCCGATCTTCGAGCCGGACGCGCCGGCGGCGGAGGGGCATGCGGTCGACTTCATCGTGCGGACGCTGATGGCGGCGGACGAGAAGGTGACGCTCGCCGTGACCGGGCCGGCGACCAATGTGGCGATGGCGCTGGTGCTGGAGCCGCGCATCGCCGCGAAGATCGCCCATATCGTCGTGATGGGCGGCGCGCGCAGCGCGGGCGGCAATATCACCGCCTCGGCCGAGTTCAACATCTTCGCCGATCCGCATGCGGCGCATGTGATGCTGACGGCGGGCTGTCAGGTCACGATGTTCGGGCTCGATGCCACCTATCAGGTGCTGACGACGCCGGCGCGCGTGACCGCGCTGGAGGCGGTGGCGACGGAAGCGGCGCGGGCATCGGCGCTGCTGATGCGGTTCTCCAACGAACTTGAGGTGAAGCCGCCGCGCCGTGCGGGTTCGCCGCTGCACGATCCCTGCACCATCGCCTGGCTGCTGAAATCGGACTTGTTCGTGGTCAGCGGGGCAAAGGTTTCGGTCGAAACCAATGCGGGCCTCGCCTTCGGCCACACGGCGGTCGAGTTCCGCGCTGACGCCGATGAGGTGAACGCCAACTGGGTGATCCAGGCGGACGGTCAAGGCGTGTTCGATCTCATCGTCGACCGGCTGGGGCGCCTGTGAGCGCGCGGCTGACCGTTGTCGGGTCGGTCAATCTCGACATCGTCGCGACGGGCGCGCGGCTGCCCGCGCCGGGCGAGACGGTGACGGATGCCGAACTCGCCTTTCATCCCGGCGGCAAGGGCGCGAACCAGGCGCTGGCCGCGCGGCGGCTGGGCGCGGAGGTCGCGCTGATCGCGCGGGTCGGGCGCGATGCCAATGCCGACGCCGCGCTGGCACTGTTGAAGGCGGAGGGCGTGGATCTCTCCGGGGTCGGCTTCGACGATGCGGCGCTGACCGGCGTCGCGCTGATCGCGGTGGCCGCGGGCGGCGAGAACCAGATCGTGGTGGCGTCGGGCGCCAACAGGACGCTGACCCCGGCGCATGTGACGCTCGGCGAGCACGACGGCGTGTTGTGCCAGATGGAGGTGCCGCCGGAGGTGGTTGCGGCGGTGGCGGAACGCTGCAAGGGCTTCTTCGCGGTCAATCTCGCGCCCGCGCTGCCCGCGCCGGCGCTGGTGTTCGAGCGGGCCGATCTCATCATCGTCAACGAGGGCGAGGCGGCGGCCTATGGCAGCGCAATCCATGGCGCGCGAGGCCTCGTCGCCATCACCTATGGCGCGAAGGGCGCGGCGCTGTTTCGCGGCGCGCGCAAGATAGCGGAGGCTGCGCCGCCGGCCGTGACGCCGATCGATACGACGGGCGCCGGCGACTGCTTCGCGGCGGCGCTGATGGTGGCGCTGATCGAGGGCCTGCCGAAGGAACTGGCGCTGCGCTTCGCCTGCGCCGCGGGCGCTGCGGCGACGACACGGGCAGGCGCGCAGACCGCGCTGCCGACCCGGGCGGAGGTCGAGGCGTTGGCGCAGTTGCCGGTGTAGAATCCTGTCATGCCCGCGCAGGCGGGCATCCATCTGCGTGCGAGCCCGTGGATGCCCGCCTTCGCGGGCATGACAATTTAAGCTATTCTCCCCCCATGACCGACGGCGTTCCCACTCTCAGCCTTGCTGCCTACACCTCCGGCGATGCCGACGCGCGCACCGCGTTTTCGTCCGAACTGATGCGCGGTTTTCAGCGTTACGGCTTCATCATCCTGGAAGACCACAACGTCCCGGTGCCGTTGCTGGACGATGCGTATCGTCTGGCGGCCGAGTTCTTCAATCAGGATGTCGGCGTGAAGTGCCAGTATGCGCGGGGGCTGCGCGGCTATACGCCGTTCGGCACCGAGCATGCCAAGGGGCGGGCGATCGCCGACCTGAAGGAGTTCTGGCAGCTCGGGCGCGAGAACTACGACCCCGCCGCGCCCGATGGCGACTTCGCGCCGAATGTCTGGCCGGAACACCCTTACGCGTTCGAGCTGGTCTTCAAGCGGCTGTTCGCGGCGCTGGACGAGACGGGCCGTCTATTGCTGGAGGCGCTGGCGCCGCATCTGGATCTGCCGGCGGACTATTTCGATCCGCTGGTGAAGGACGGCACCTCGATCCTGCGCGTGCTGCATTACCCGCCGCTCGCCGCCGACGTGCCGCCCGGCGCAGTGCGCGCGGCGGCGCATGAGGACATCAACTTCATCACCATCCTCGTCGCCGCCAAGGGCAAGGGCCTGGAGCTGCTGGATCGCGACGGGACGTGGCTGCCGGTCATCACCGAGCCGAAGAACCTGATCGTCGACTCGGGCGACATGCTGGCGCGGCTGACCAATGGCGTCATCCCCGCGACGACGCACCGCGTGGTCAATCCCGACGGGCCGAATGTCAGCCGTTACTCGATGCCGTTCTTCATGCACCCGCGCTCGGACACGCCGCTCGACGTGCTGCCATCATGCCTTGGCGAGAAGGGCGCACTGTTCGAGCCGATCACGGCAGGGGCGTTCCTGGAGGAGCGGCTGCGCGAGATCGGCCTGAAGACGTGAACCTGCGCGAGCTCAGCGACAAGGCGGCGATCGCCGAACTCGTCCAGACCGAACGCGCCGCCCGCGACCAGGGCCAGTGGTTGCGGCTCGCGGACTGCTACCATCCGGACAGCGTGGTCAGTATTTCGTGGATCGAGTGTTCAGGGCCGGAGTTTGTCGCGGCCTCGCAGCGCGCCTTCGCGGCGGGCGTGCGGCATCTGCACCAGATGAGTCCCAGCATCGTCGCGCTGAACGGCGACCGCGCGCTGGCCGAGACGGGCTGCGCCATCCTGCTCGGCGGTCTGGTGGGCGGGGTGAAGGTCACCGTGACGACGCAGGCGCGGCTGTTCGCGCGCGTGGAACGCCGCGAGGGCGAGTGGCGCATCGCGCGGCTGTCGGCGCTGTATTTCCAGGACACGATGGCGAGCGACACGCCGGGCGCGCTGCCGATGCTGGATGAGGCGCGGCTGGCGGCGTATCGCCCGAGCTATCGGTATCTGAGCTATCTGCTCGCCGAGAGCGGCAAGACCGCGCGGAGCGACCTCGCCGGGATCGACCGACCGGATCTCTGTGCGGCGCTGTATGCGGCGGAAGAGGCGTGGCTGCGAGCCTAGCCCCCACCCGCTGTCATGGTCCGCGCAGGCGGACCATCTACGACTTTCTTTCGCCGACCAACGCAAAGCCGTGGATGGTCCGCCTTCGCGGACCATGACACTTAGGGGCGCGCCTATGTCTTCCCGATATGCGCGATCGTCGCGATCTCGACCAGGAAGTCGGGGCGGACGAGGCCGCACTGGATACAGAAGCGGGCGGGTTTTTCGCCGGGGAAGAACTCGGCATAGACCTTGTTCATCGCGGCGTAGTCGTCCCAGCTCTTCAGGAAGATGTGGTTAATGGTCACGTCGTCCATCGCGCCGCCGGCGGTTTCGATGACCGACTTGATGGTCTCCAGCACCGCGCGGGTCTGGCCCGCGGCGTCGCCGACATGGGCGACCTGGTTGTCCTTGGTGAAGGCGAGCGTGCCCGAGACATAGACGACGCCGTCCGCCAGCGTCCCGGGCGAAAAGGGCGCAATCGGCGTCTGCGTGCCGGGCGGGGTGATGACGGTCTTGGGCATGATGCCTCCTTGATGTGACTGGTGTTTATATTGCCCGGTCACGCCGTTGGGAAGTGGGCGTCGTGCGGGTTAGTCCGGCGCTTGGCCGATGGTGCCGCAGAAGTCGGCAGTCGAGGTGACCCAGCCGAAGAATTTTTCGACGTTGTAGACGGTGGCGGCCTGGAGAAAGTCGGGGCCGGCCTGGTGGGTGGCGTCTTCGAGGAGGACGCCGAAATATTCGAGGTGGTAGCCGTCGCGCAGGGTGCTCTCGACGCAGACATTGGTCGCGATGCCGCAATAGGCGAGGGTGCGGATGTTGCGCGAGCGGAGCACGGAATCGAACTGCGAGTTGAAGAAGCCGCTATAGCGGGGCTTCGGCACGACGATGTCGCCGGGCTGGGGTTTTAGCGACTCGACGAAGTCGTAATCCCAGCCACCCTTGGCGAGCAGCTTGCCCTGGAGTTCGGGCTGTTCGCGCATGGTGCGGAGCGCGTGCGACTTCCACCAGTTAGGCGAGCCGGGGCCGCCCGCCTCGACATAGCCGGCATCCCAGCCGTTCTGGAAATAGATCACGGTGACGCCGGCCGCGCGCGCGGCGTCGACGGCGAGCTTGATCTTCTCGATCGCCGCCTGCGCGCCGGAAATGTCGAAGCCGGCGAGATCGAGATAGCCCTTCGCCGAGGCATAGGCGTTCTGCATGTCCACGACGACCAGCGCGGTCTCGCGTGGGTTCAGCGGCAGCGCCTCCGGCCGGGCGGGGAGGGTGAGGGTCGAGCCGGACCGTTCGATGCGGGTGTCAGACATTCTTGCGGCTCTTCATCAGCGGCTGGATGTGCTGGCCGAACTGGTCCATGCCGACGAGGAAATCGTCGAAAGTGAGGAGCACGCCCGCCGCGCCTTCGATCTCGTCGATCTCGTCCATCAGCTTCGCGACGGTGGCGTAGCTGCCGACCAGCGTGCCGATGTTCAGGTTCATCGCCGAGGGCGGCCGCGACATGTAGATGGCCGAGACGTCGATGCTCTTGCGCACGTCGGCCTCGCCCTGGCTGTTCATCCAGGCGATGGCGTCGATGTCGGCCCCTTCCTTGTAGCGCTCCCACTTCGCCCAGGCCGCCTCGTCGGTCTCGTCGGCGATGATCATGAAGAGGAGGAGCGCGCCGCAATTGCGGCCGGACTGCTTGGAGGCGTCGACATTGCGCTGCACCGCCTCCTGGCACTTCTTGGGCTCGTTGAGGCCCATGCCGAAGCAGAAATTGTAGTCGGCATGCGCAGCGGCGAAATCGACGCCGGTCTGGCTCTGCCCGGCGCAGACGATGTCGATCTTGGCTTGCGGCTTCGGCAGCAATTTGCAGTCGTTCATGGTGAGGAAGCGACCCTTGAAGTCGCTTTCGCCGGTCTCCCACAGCTGCTTCATGACCGTGACGTATTCGGCGCAGAATTCGTAGCGGTTGAGGAAATGCTCCTGCCCCGGCCAGATATTCATCTGGTCGTATTCCGCCTTCTGCCAGCCGCTGACGATGTTGATGCCGAAGCGGCCGTGGCTGATGGAATCGATCGTCACCGCCATGCGCGCCGCGATGGGGGCGGGGATCGCGAGCACCGGCACCGAGGCGTAGAGCTTGATCTTCTCGGTGACCGCCGCGAGGCCCGCCATCAGCGTGAAGCTCTCCATCGCATAGTCCCAGAACTCGGTCTTGCCGCCAAAGCCGTGCAGCTTGATCATCGAGAGCGCGAAATCGAGGCCGTATTTCTCGGCCTTCTGGGTGATCTGTTTGTTCAGCTCGAAGGTCGGCATGAACTGCGGCGAGGTCGCCGACATGATCCAGCCATTGTTCGCGATGGGAATGAAAACGCCGATATCCATGCCGGTCCCCTAGCCAAGCGGCTATGATGACCCGGCTTTTCCGCAATGCAACAATGAAGGCGGGCGGCGCATCGGGGAGACACCGTGACATCATTGTAGGGTAGTCTGTCGGGAACGGGATCGCCCGTTCGTCTTTCTCATGAGGCGCCATTGACGGCGCAAGTTCTCAGGAGGCTGCCATGACCCCCACGATCACCGCTTTTGAAGCCTCGCCTGACCGTGGCCGGGGCATGGCACGCGATATGCGCGTGCGCTGGGCGCTGGAGGAGGTGGGCCAGCCTTACGACGTGCGGCTCGTCTCGTTCGCCGAGATGAAGCAGCCGGCGCATCTGGCCGTGCAGCCGTTCGGGCAGATCCCGAGCTATGAGGAGGGCGATCTCGCCATCTTCGAGACGGGCGCGATCGTGCTGCGCATCGCGGAGACGCATAAAGGTCTGCTACCCGAGAATGAGGCGGGCCGGGCGCGGGCGATCAGCTGGATCTTCGCCGCGCTGAACACGGTGGAGCCGCCGCTGGTCGACATCCAGTTCGCGACCCTGTTCGAGCGCGACAAGCCGTGGGCCGCCGAGCGCCTGGCGATGATCCAGGAGCGGGCGCGGAAGCCCTTGGGCTTTCTCTCAAAGCGGCTCGGCGAGGCCGAGTGGCTGGATGGCGAATTCTCGGCCGGCGATCTGATGATGGCCGGCGTGCTGTTCCGGTCGAAGCCGTCGGGCCTGATCGACGAACACAAGAACCTGGCCGCCTATGTGGCGCGGGCGGAGGCGCGACCGGCGTTCCGGCGCGCCTTCGCCGATCAGCTCGAGGTGTTCAAGGCGGCCGAGGCCAAGGGCCTGTCGTCAGCACCGCCCCGGTGAAGCGGGGTCAGGCCGCTTCCCTATAGGCTGTCATGGTCCGCGAAGGCGGACCATCCGCGGCTTTCTTTGCCAGGGCATTACCACCTGTTCGTCATGGTGAGGTGCGCAGCGCGGCACGCGCGGAGCCTCGAACCACGCACACTGACGCAGCCTGCGTCCTTCGAGACGCGGGCTTCGACCGCTCCTCAGGATGACGAGGGGGGGGGTTCGTCTCAAAGCCGTGGATGGTCCGCCTTCGCGGACCATGACAAGGGGAGGGTGAGCGGGCGAGGAGCCAATTCACCCCTGTCATTCCCGCGCAGGCGGGAATCCATCTCGTCGGGTATCGCGCTTGGATCATGGATGCCCGCCTTTGCGGGCATGACAGTGAGGGGTACGGGGAAGACCCTAACCCTCGGGGTTGCCGTTTTCGGGCTTGATGAAGGCTTCGACCTTGCCTTTGACCTTCATGGTCATCGGGTTGCCCTTGCGATCGACGGTGTTGCCGACGGTCGAGCGGATCCAGCCTTCGGAGATGCAGTATTCGTAGACATTGGTGCGTTCGGCGCCGTTGAAGAGGATGCCGACGCCGCGGTCGAGGGCCGCCTTGTCGTAAAACGGGCTCTTGGGATCGGCCGAGATGCGGTCGGGCAGGGTGACGGCTTCGGGCTCGGAGGGGGCGTCGGTCATGGCTTTCGGCCTTCAATACGTGTACTGGGCGGCGAGCGCCTCGGGCGGGTGATAGCTATTCAAGCGGCTGATTCCAACCCAAAGGGCCATTTTGCGCCCCCATAGGGGCCGTTTTCATGAACAGGATCACGCCGGCTTATGCCGTTTCTTCAGAACAATCCCTCGATCGCCGAGGCCCTCGCCGAACACAACTATGCCGAGCCGACCGCCGTGCAGGCGGCGGTCATGGCCGCCCAGCCCGCCGATGCCGACCTGCTGGTCTCCGCCCAGACCGGCTCGGGCAAGACCGTCGCCTTCGGCCTGGCCATTTCCGCGACGCTGCTGGGCGAAAACCCGCGCTTCGAGCAGGCGGGAACGCCGCTGGCGCTGATCGTCGCCCCGACCCGCGAGTTGGCGCTGCAGGTTCACCGCGAGCTCAACTGGCTGTTTGCCAAGACCGGCGCGCGGGTCCTCTCCTGCGTCGGCGGCATGGACCCCCGCGCGGAACGTCGCGAACTCGCCCGCGGCGCCCATATCGTGGTCGGCACGCCCGGCCGCTTGCGCGACCACATGGAGCGCGGCTCGCTCGACACCTCGGCGCTGCGCATCGTTGTGCTCGACGAGGCCGACGAGATGCTGGATCTCGGCTTCCGCGAGGATCTGGAATTCCTGCTCGACGCCATGCCGGCCGAGCGCCGCACGCTGCTGTTCTCGGCCACCATCGCGCGCGAGATCGCGAGCCTCGCCAAGCGCTTCCAGCGCGACGCGGTGCGGATCGACACGGTCGACAAGTCGCGCTCGCATACCGACATCGAGTACCAGGCGGTGCGGATCGCCCCGAACGACGTGGAGCACGCTGTCGTCAACCTGCTGCGCTATCGCGACGCCGGCGCCTCGCTGGTGTTCCTGGGCACGCGCGAGGCGGTGAACCGGCTGCACTCCAAGCTGGTGGAACGCGGCTTCTCGGCCGTCGCGCTGTCGGGCGAGTTCACGCAGAACGAACGCAATCACGCGCTGCAGGCGCTGCGCGACGGGCGGGCGAAGGTATGCGTGGCGACCGACGTCGCGGCGCGCGGGCTCGATCTGCCCGATCTCAGCCTGGTCATTCACGCCGAGTTGCCGCGCAACCGCGACACGCTGCTCCACCGGTCGGGCCGCACGGGCCGCGCGGGCAAGAAGGGCGTTTGCGCCATCCTGGTGCCGCACACCAAGCGCCGTCTCGCCGAGCGGCTGTTCCAGAATGCGGGGATCGACGTGTCGTGGGTCAGCCCGCCGACGCCGGACCAGATCCGCAAGCAGGATCAGGAACGCCTGCTCGACAACGCGATCTTCAGCGAGCCGCCTAACGAGGACGACAACGCGCTGGCCGCGGAACTGATCGCCAAGAAGACGCCGGAAGAAATCGCGACGGCGCTGGCGCGCATCTATCGCGCGCAGTTGCCGGCCGCCGAGGACCTGTTCGAATCCGGTCCGCCGGACCAGCGCGGCGACAAGAAGTGGTCGCCGACGCGCGATCTCGCCGGCGAAGGTCCCGGCCCCGGTCCGCGCCGCGACCGCGAGCCGCGCACGGATATGCAGTGGTTCCGCATGAATGCCGGACGGCACAACAATGCCGATCCGCGCTGGCTGATCCCGCTGATCTGCCGCCTCGGCCACATCACCAAGAAAGAGATCGGCGCGATCCGCGTCTTCGATCGCGAGACCAAGTTCGAGATCGCGGTGTCGGCGGCCAAGGCCTTCATGGAGTCGGTCAACAAGGCCGAGGACCCCGAGGTCCGCATCGCCCCGGCCGCGGCACCGGGCGACGCAAAGGGCGGCCCCGGCGGCTACAAGGGTGGTCCGGGCGGCGGTGGCTACAAAGGCGGCCCCGGTGGCGGCAAACCGCCCGGCGGCGGCTACAAGGGCGACAAGCCCCGGCCGCAGGGCGACCGCCCGTCAGGCCCGCCGAAAAAGCGGCGGCCGGTTTAAGGCGCTTCAGCACTTCTAGTCGTCATGGCCGGGCTTGACCCGGCCATCCACCTGCAGCGCGACGCTATTGGATGGCCGCCTCAAGGGCGGCCATGACGTTGTTGGGCGGCGCGCGTTCGGATGGACTCAGGCATGGGTCCTCGGATCGACGCTGCGCGTCGTCCAAGGATGACGGAAATGGGTGAGGCGGCGGCCCCGAGGATGACGCATTTGGGTGCGCGGTAGCATCTTGCGCGGGAATGTGGCTCGCTCGGGGGTGGCAACTCGGGGGAGGGCGCCATGTATCTTGTGATCGTGCTGTTGTTGATGCTGGTGCTGCCGGTCGGGTCGACGGTCGCGGAGTATTTCAGCGGCGGGTCGGCGCCGTTGATGGCGCTGGTAGGCAAGTGGTTCGTGTTCTGGGGCGTCGGGGTGCGGCTGCTGCTGGCGGGGATCAGGCAGTTCGTGCAGCCGCGCTTTACCGCCGAGCAGATTTTCCAGACGACAAGCCCCGACGTGCTGCCGCTGGTGCGCGAGCTGGGCGTGGCGAATTTCGCGGCAGGCGTGGTGGGCGTCGCGTCGCTGGCCGCGCAGAGCTTCGTGCTGCCGTCCGCGATCTCGGCTGCGATCTTCTACGGCGTCGCCGGTGTCCGCCACATCGCTGAGCACGACAAGAGCCGGAACGAGAACATCGCGATGATCAGCGATCTCTTCATCTTCGCGGTGCTCAGCGCTTTTGCCGCTTACGCTCTGCTGGCTTGAGGTTCTCGACCGTCCACGGGGCGGTCGCGAAATGGGCGGCGAGGAAGTCGATCACCGCGCCGACGCGCGCGGGGCGGAGGCCGCCGGGCGGCATGACGAGATGCACCGCGATGGGCGGCGGCGCCCATTCGGTGAGAATGGCCTCCAGCGTGCCGGCACGCAGATGCGCGGCGACCGTGAAGTCCGGCTGCATCGCGAGGCCCTCGCCGGCGAGGAGGGCCGGGGTGAGCGCATCGGCATTGTTGGCGCGGAAGCGGCTGAGCGGTTTCACCGCGACCTCCTCGCCCTTGGGACTGACGAAGCGCCAGGTCTCGGGGTTCTTCACATAGGCATAGGTGAGCGCCTGATGAGTGCTGAGTTCGCGCGGATGGGTCGGGCGGCCGTGCTTCGCGAAATAGCTGGGCGCGCCGACGAGCCAGACCCGCACCGGGCAGAGCCGCCGCGCCACCAGCGATGAATCCGCGAGCGCCGCGATGCGGAGCGCGAGGTCGAAACCGTCGCCGATGAGATCGACGATCTGGTCGGAGAGATGGACGTCGATGGAGATGCCGGGATTGGCAGCGAGGAATTGCGGCAGGACCGGTGTGACATAGGCGAGGCCGAACGACATGGGTACCGCGAGGCGCACCAGGCCGCGCGGCGCGGACGAGCGGTCGAGCGCCTCGCTCTCGGCCGCTTCCGCTTCGCCGAGGACGCGGTTGGCGCGGATCAGCAGGGTGCGGCCGGACTCTGTCAGGGAGAGGTGGCGTGAGGTGCGATGGAATAGGCGCGTGCCCAGTCGCTCCTCCAGCCGGGTCACGGCCTTCGATACCGTCGCCTTGGAGACGCCGAGATCGGTAGCGGCGCGGGAGAAGGCGCGGGCTTCCGCCACCTTGGCGAAGATCGCGAGGCCTTCGAAATCGGGGAGTTTTTGCATGGTGAACCGGCTGAGCTGTTTGGGCGATCGGGATTCAACCCCCGTCCGTCATCCTGAGGAGGGCGCGTCAGCGCCCGTCTCGAAGGACGCAAGCTGCATTAGCGTGCGTGGTTCGAGGCTACGCGCGTGCCGCGCTCCGCACCTCACCATGACGGGTAGCGGTGTTGCCCATAGGGGTTAATCCGGAAACGATCTGTTTCTATTGTTTCACTTTCTTATCCGAACGCAATCCCCCATCTAGGTCTCCAGCAGGCCGGGCTGTCCGGCCAAGGGAGACCAAGATGATCGTCCGCAAGCCCTTTGAAAATCTCGGTGGTGCGAACCATGGCTGGCTGAACGCCAAGCATCACTTCTCGTTCGCCTCCTATTACGACCCGAAGAACATGGGCTGGGGCCCGCTGCGGGTGTGGAACGACGACGAGATCGATGCGCAGTCCGGCTTCCCGCCGCACCCGCACAGCGACATGGAGATCATCACCTATGTCCGTAAGGGCGCGATCACGCATCAGGACAGCCTGGGCAATCGCGGCCGTACCGAAGCGGGCGACGTGCAGGTGATGAGCGCCGGCACCGGCATCCGTCACGCCGAGTACAACATGGAAGACGAGACGACGACGCTGTTCCAGATCTGGATCGAGCCGTCGAGCCGCGGCGGCCAGCCGTCCTGGGGCGCCAAGCCGTTTCCCAAGGATGACCGCTCCGGCAAGTTCGTCACCCTCGCCAGCGGGATCGACGGCGACGCCGACGCGCTGCCCATCCGCACCAATGGACGGGTTGCCGGCGCGACGCTGAAGGCCGGCGAGACCACGACCTACGAGCTGGGCGAGGGCCGCTATCTCTACCTCGTCCCGGCAAGCGGCAAGATCGACGTCAACGGCACTGTGCTGAACGCCCGCGACGGTGCGGCGGTGAAGGATGAGACCACGCTGACCGTCACCGCGCTCGAGGACGCCGAAATCGTCCTGGTCGATGCGGCCTAACACGCCACCCTAGTGTCATGCCCGCGCAGGCGGGCATCCACCGGGGCGGCAGCTGGATGCCCGCCTGCGCGGGCATGACAGTGAGATTTGATCGACAATAGTTTTCACCCCAACAGGAGTTCGCGTGATGCCCAAGGTTCTGGTTCTTTATTATTCCGCCTACGGCCATATCGAGAAGATGGCCGAAGCCGTTGCCGAAGGCGCCCGCAGCGCCGGCGCGACAGTCGATATCAAGCGCGTGCCCGAGCTGGTGCCGGAAGAGATCGCCAAGAAGTCGTATTACAAGCTGGATCAGGCCGCGCCCGTCGCGACCATCGACGATCTCGCCAATTACGACGCGATCATCGTCGGCACCGGCACGCGGTTCGGCCGCATGGCCTCGCAGATGGCGAACTTCCTCGACCAGGCCGGCGGGCTGTGGGCGCGCGGCGCGCTGAACGGCAAGGTCGGCGGCGCCTTCACGGCGAGCGCGACCCAGCATGGCGGGCAGGAGACGACGCTCTTCACCATCATCACCAACCTGCTGCATTTCGGCATGACGATCGTCGGCCTGAACTACGGCTTCCAGGGCCAGATGAAGCTGGACGAAGTGACCGGCGGCTCGCCCTATGGCGCGACCACGCTCACCGCCGCCGACGGCAGCCGCCAGCCCAGCGAGAACGAACTCGCCGGCGCCCGCTACCAGGGCAAGGCGATCGCCGAGGTGGCCGCGAAGGTCCACGGCTAACCATCGCGCATTGACGGGGCCGCACCGAGGGCTAGCTTCGGTGCGGCAACATCAGGAGTCCCGATGGCCCGCTCAACGCTTTTCGCCCGCAAGACCGTCGCCGACATCTGCGCCAGCGGCGAGGCCCAGGGCCAGCACCTGCATAAATCGCTCGGCGCCTTCAGCATCACCGCGATGGGGATCGGCGCGATCATCGGCGCCGGCATCTTCGTCCTGACCGGCACGGCGGCGGCGAAATATGCCGGGCCGGGCATCATGCTGTCCTTCGCGATCGGCGGCATCGCCTGCGCCTTTGTCGGGCTCTGCTATGCGGAGCTCGCGGCGCTCATCCCGGTGTCGGGCAGCACCTATACTTACACCTATGCGACGCTGGGCGAGCTGTTCGCCTGGATCATCGGGTGGGACCTCATCCTCGAATACGCGATGGGCGCGGCGACCGTGGCGGTCGGGTGGTCCGGCTATTTCACCAGCTTCCTCGCCAATTTCGGGATCGCCTTGCCCGGCGCGCTGACGGGCTCGCCGGGCTCGGTCGTCACGCTCGCGGACGGCACGACGGTCACGGGCCTCTTCAATCTGCCGGCCGCCGCCATCGTACTGCTGCTGACCGCGCTGCTGATCCTCGGCACGCGCGAGTCCGCGCGGCTGAACAATCTCATGGTCGGCGTGAAGCTGTTCGTGGTGGTCGCCTTCATCCTGATGGGCATCGGCCTCGTCAACAGCGCACACTGGACGCCGTTCATTCCCGAAAACACCGGCGAGTTCGGCAGCTTCGGGTGGAGCGGCATCCTGCGCGGGGCCGCGGTCGTGTTCTTCGCGTTTATCGGCTTCGACGCCGTTTCCACCGCGGCGCAGGAGGCGAAGAACCCGCAGCGCGACATGCCCATCGGCATTCTCGGCTCGCTGCTGATCTGCACCGCGCTCTACATCATCGTCTCGGCGGTCATGACGGGACTTGTGCCTTATACTCAGCTCAATGTCGCCGACCCTGTTGCCAAGGCGGTCGATGTGATCGGCATTCCGTGGTTCTCGATCCTCATCAAGATCGGCGCCATCGCGGGCCTCACCACGGTGATCCTCGTTTTGCTCTACGGGCAGAGCCGGGTGTTCTTCACCATGTCGCATGACGGGCTGCTGCCGAAGGTGTTCTCGCACGTCCATCCGCGCCTGCGGACGCCGTGGCTGAGCCAGGCGCTGATTGGCACGATTGTCGCGGTGATCGCCGCTTTGGTGCCGATCGACATTCTCGGCGAGCTGGTTTCGATCGGCACGCTCTTCGCGTTCATCCTCGTCTGCGGCGCGGTCATCTATCTGCGCAAGAGCGAGGGGCAGCTCATCCGCCCGTTCAAGGTGCCGGGCGTGCCCATCGTGCCGGTGCTGGGAATCGCCTTCTGCCTGCTGCTGATGGCGGCGCTGCCGCTCGACACTTGGATCCGGCTGGTCGTGTGGCTGGCGGTTGGCTTCGTCATCTATTTCGCCTATGGCCGCCATCATTCGGTATTGCGGAACACCCCATGACCCTGGCGATCGACGCCGATTTCGAGTGCGGCAATATCGAATTTCAGAGCCTTTCGGGCGACACGGCGGAGCTGACGATCCGCAAGGATTCCAACGGGCCGTGGTCGCAGTGGTTCTATTTTCGCGTGCGCGGCGGGGCGGGCAGGGCGCTGACGCTGCGCATCGTGAATGCTGGCGCGACCTCGTATCCCAAGGGCTGGGAGAACTACCACGCGACGGTGAGCGAGGACGGCGAGACCTGGACGCGGGCGGCGACCGGCTTCGACGGCGCGGTGCTGGAGATCACGCATACGCCCAAGGGCGACGAGGCGTGGTTCGCCTATTTCGCGCCTTACAATCTCGCGCGGCATGAGGCGCTGCTGACGCGGATCGCGGCCATGCCGGGCGTCACCAAGCGCAAGCTCGGCAAATCGCTGGACGGCCGGGCGATCACCTGTCTTGACATGGGCGAGGGCAGCCGGTCGCTCTGGATCCTTGGGCGCCAGCATCCCGGCGAGACCATGGCGAGCTGGTGGATGGAGGGCGCGCTCGCGCGGCTGACCGATCCGGACGACGCGGTCGCCGTGCGCCTGCGACGTGAGGCGCGCATCCACATCGTGCCGCTGGTCAATATCGACGGCGCGGCGCGGGGAAACCTGCGCGCCAGCGCCGCGGGCACCGACCTCAACCGCCAGTGGCGGGCGCCGAGCCCGGAGAAGTCGCCCGAGGTGATGGCGATCCTGTCGGCGATGGAGCAGACCGGGGTCGATGTGTTCCTCGACGTCCATGGCGACGAGGAACTGCCGCATGTCTTCATCGACGGCTGCGACGTCGATCCGGAATCGACCCCGGCCCAGGTCGCGGGCGTCGACCGCTTCCGGCAGGCGCTGCTGAAGGCGAGCCCGGCGTTCCAGACCGCGGTCGGCTATCCCCCCAGCTATGGCGGGGCGGAGGCGAACGGCATCGCCACGCGGGCGATCGGCCTGCGCTTCGGGGCGGTCGCCATGACGCTGGAAATGCCCTTCAAGGACGCGCTGGAGGCGCCGGACCCGGTTTCCGGCTGGTCGCCCGCCGCGTCCGCCCGGATGGGCCGGGATTGCCTCGACGCCCTTGCCGCGGCGCTTGACGAATCCGCCTGAGCGAGGCCCCCTGACGGCAACCAGGCCGACGCTCCCTAAGCGGGCGCGGCCATTACGCATTTCAGGGCTCCGCGGAGCCCTTCGGGGCAGTCATTCATGAGCACACCTGGCGGCACGCCGCAGTCCGAACTCACGCTGCGGGGCATTCTTCTCGGCATCGCCATCACGCTGATCTTCACCGCGGCGCAGATCTATCTCGGCCTGAAAATCGGCCTCACCTTCGCCACCTCGATCCCGGCGGCGGTCATCTCGATGGCGCTGCTGCGCGCCTTCAAGACGGCGACGATCCAGGAAAACAACATCGTCCAGACGATCGCCTCGGCCGCGGGCACGCTCGCTTCGGTCATCTTCGTGCTGCCCGGCCTCATCATCATCGGCTGGTGGGCGGAGGTGCCGTTCTGGACGACGTTCTTCTGCTGCGCCATCGGCGGCATTCTGGGCGTCATGTACACAATCCCGCTGCGCCGGGCGCTCGTGACCAATTCCGATCTGCCCTATCCCGAAGGCGTCGCCGCCGCCGAGGTGCTTAAGGTCGGCTCCGGCAGCCGCGAGGGCGCGGCGGAAGGCAAGGCCGGCCTCGTCGCCGTGACCATGGGCGCCGTCGTCTCGGCGCTCTATGCCGCCGGCGTCGCCGCCAAGGTGTTCGCGGCTGAGGTCACCAGCTTCTTCAAGGTCGGTGTCGGCGCGACCGGCATCGGCGCGGGCTCCTCGCTGGCGCTGCTGGGCGCGGGCCATCTGGTCGGCCTCACCGTCGGCCTCGCCATGCTGGCCGGTCTCGTCATCGCCTGGGGCGTGCTGGTTCCGGTGCTGACCACGATGCACCCGATGCCCGACCTCGACGCCGCCACCCATGCGACCAAATACTGGCGCGAGCAGGTGCGCTTCATCGGTGCCGGTACGATCGGCATCGCCGCGATCTGGACGCTGAGCAAGCTCGCCGTGCCCGTCTGGACGGGTCTCATGGGCGCGCTGGCCGCGGGCCGCGCGCGCAAGGCGGGCGGCGCCGATCTGCCCCGCGTCGAGCGCGACATTCCCATCGGCATTGTCGGCATCATCACGCTGCTGATGCTGGTGCCGGCCGGCTGGCTGTTCGCGAGCTTCCTCAGCGGCGGACCGCTGGAATCGATCTCGCTGCCGCTGATCGCGCTCGCCATCGTCTATCTCGTCTTCGCCGGCATGCTGGCCGCGGCGATCTGCGGCTACATGGCGGGCCTGGTGGGTTCGTCCAACAGCCCGGTCTCGGGCGTCGCGATCCTCTGCATCCTCGGCGCGGCGCTGGTCGTCGGCGTGATCGGGCACGGCATTACCGGGCCGAATGTCGACCAAGCGCTGATCGCCTTCGCGCTGTTCGTCACCGCGGTGCTGCTCGCGGTCTCGGTCGTCGCCAACGACAATCTGCAGGACCTGAAGACCGGCCAGCTCGTCGACGCGACGCCGTGGAAGCAGCAGGTCGCGCTGATCATCGGCGTGCTGGCGGGTTCGGTGGTGATCCCGCCGGTGCTCGATTTGATGAACGAGGCGTTCGGCTTCGCGGGCGCTGCAAATGTCGATGCGATCTCCTCGACGCCGCTGCCGGCACCGCAGGCGACGCTGATCTCCGCGCTCGCCAAGGGCGTGATCGGCGGCGGGCTGGACTGGAGCCTGCTCGGCCTCGGCGCGCTGCTGGGGGCCGGCCTTGTCGTCATCGACATCCTGCTGAAGGCGGGGACGAACAAGAAATGGAGCCTGCCGCCGCTGGCGGTCGGTCTCGCGATCTACCTGCCGAGCGCCGTGACGCTACCAGTGGTGATCGGCGCGGTCGCGGGCTGGACCTTCGAGCGCTGGGTCAGCAAGGGCCGCAATCCCGAAGCCGCCAAGCGGCTCGGCGTTCTGACGGCCTCGGGCTTCATCGTCGGCGAGAGCCTGTTCAACGTGGCGCTCGCGGGCCTTGTCGTCGCAACCGGCAACGAAGCGCCGTTCGCGATCTTCGGCGATATCGACGAGAGCGTCGGCATGGTGCTGGCCATTGTCGCCGCCGCGCTGGCGGTGATCGGTTTCTACCGCTACTGCCGCCGCGCCGCTGCGGCGATCCCGCAGGATTGAGCGGTCGTTTGAGCTCGTTCTGAAGCGCTCAGGCATGGGTCCTCGGCTTCCGCTGCGCGGCCCCGAGGATGACTGGATCGTTTGAAGAGTTAGCGCGGCGCGTCGAGGACCGAGCGGATGCGGAACGCCAGCTGCGACAGGGTGAAGGGCTTCGACAGGAGGTCGACGCCCTGGTCGAGCGTGCCGTTGTGGACGATGGCGTTGCGCGTGTAGCCGGTCGTGAAGAGCACGCGGAGGTCGGGGTAGAGGCGGCGCGCTTCCTCGGCCAGCTTCGCGCCGTTGATATGCGGCATGACGACGTCGGTGAACAGCAGCTTGATGTCCAGCCGTTCGGCGAGGATGCGCAGCGCCTCTTCCGCGCCGCTGGCGTGGATCGCGGTGTAGCCGAGCTCGCGCAGCGCATCGACCGAGAAGCGGCGGACGCGGTCGTCGTCCTCGACCACCAGCACGACATCGCGGGGATCGCCGAGCGGCAGTTCGCCGTTCGTCGCCTTGGCGGTGACGCCGCTCTTCGTCGCGCCGACGAGGCGCGGCAGGTAGAACTTCACCGTGGTGCCGACGCCGGGCTCCGAGTAGATCTTGATGTGGCCGCCCGACTGCTTGATGAAGCCGAACACCATCGAGAGGCCGAGGCCGGTGCCCTTGCCGGTCGGCTTGGTCGAATAGAACGGATCGAAGGCCTGCTTCATCACCTCCGGCGTCATGCCGGTGCCGGTGTCGGTGACGGCGATCATGACGTACTGCCCGGCCGCGGTGTCGTTCTCCAGCGCGTAGGCATCGTCGAGATGGGCGTTCATCGTCTCGATGGTCAGCTTGCCGCCGCCCGGCATGGCGTCGCGCGCGTTGACGGCTAGGTTGACGAGAGCCTGTTCCATCTGGCCGGCGTCGACATTCATCTGCCACAGCCCGCCGGCAAGCACGGTCTCGAGCGAGACCTCCTCGCCCAGCGTCCGCCGCAGCAACTCGCTGATCCGGCCGACCAGTTCGTTCGCGTTGATCGTTTCGGGCGCCAGCGGCTGGCGGCGCGCGAAGGCGAGCAGGCGCTGGGTCAGCGTCGCGGCGCGGGTCGCGCCCTCCATGGCGCCGGCGAGGAATTTGAGCACATCGGGCGTCACCCCGTCGCCGCGCGCGAGGCGCCGCTCGACGAGGTTCAGCGAACCGATGATGATCGCCAGCATATTGTTGAAGTCGTGCGCGACGCCGCCGGTGAGCTGGCCGATTGCCTCCATCTTCTGGATTTGCAAGACCTTGGCTTCGCTGGCCTCCAGCGCCTCGGCCTGGAGCCGTTCGTCGGTGACGTCGCGGGCGCTGGCATAGAGACGGCCGCCGTCGACCGCGGCAATTCCCGAGGTCCAGCGATACGACCCGTCCTTGGTGCGCAGGCGTAGCAGGCTGGGCGTCGTGCGCACGGTGCCCGGCGCCCGGGCCGCGCGGTCGGCCTCGATCGCCTCGACGTCCTCGGGATGGATGAGCGCGCCGAGCGAGGGCAGGGCTTTCAGCTCCTCGTCGCTCCAGCCGGTATGGACCTGCCAAGCCGGATTGGCCGCGACCAGATGGCCGTTGGCGTCGGTGATGGCGAGCATATCGCGGCTGAGATTCCAGAAATTGTCGCGCTCCTTGGTCTTCTCCGCGATCTCGCGCGCCGCGGAGCGCACCCCGGTCAGCCAGAGCCAGACGATGCCGATCGCGAGCAGACCGCTGCCCGCGAGCGTGGCGAAGAGGAGTGTGCCGGTGGAGGCAACGGACTCGTTGCGCTCGTCCAGCAGCCGCCGCTCCTCGGCATCCATCGCGAGCACGTTGCTGCGGATGCCATCCATCAGGACCTGACCGTTGCCCACCCGGATGAGTTCCTGGATGGCGGCCTCGTCATTCGCGCTTTTCGCGGCCATGACCTTGTCGAGCAGGGCGATCTTTTCGGCGATCAGATTGGTCGTCTTGGCCAGCGTCTCGACCTGGCGCGGATTGTCGGCGACGAGGACCTTCAACCGTTCGACCTTGGGGTCGATCTGGGCAACGGTCGATTTGTAGGGTTCGACGAAGGAGTCGCGGCCGGTGATGAGATAGCCGCGCTGGCCGGATTCCGCGTCCTGCACCAGGGAGTAGAGTTCACGTACCTCAACCCGCACGTCGAGCGTGTGTGAGACCAGCGCATTCTTGGCGTCCGCCTCGATTTTCAGCCAGACGGCGGCGAACAGGCCGACCGCGAGAAAAAACGCGGCCACGAAGGGCAACAGCAGCGAGCGTTTGTGCGACGGCGTGAACAACGCGGGTATCCCCAGACAACTCGATTCAGGCCCGATCCGGCGGGATATCGCACAGCTCGGGCCTGTGTGCAGGGGTTATTTTTCAGCCTGAAAGACCTTTGTTCGGCCATGACAAACGTCACCCCAGCCGCATGACGGCCGTCTCTGACGCCGGGTCGCGCGCACCGCCATTCTGCCCTCATGTCACGGAGGACAGATCCCATGCCCCATTCGGTTTCCCCGGTGCGCCTCACCGGCGCGGTCAAGCGGTTCGGGGCCACGCTGGCGCTGAACGGGCTGGATCTCGAGATCGCCCCCGGCGGGGTGACGGCGCTGCTCGGCCCGAACGGCGCGGGCAAGACGACGGCGATCGGCCTGATGCTGGGGCGCCTGCGGCCCGATGCGGGCGAGGCGCTGCTGTTCGGCCGCGACCCCCGCGACCTCGCGGCGCGCCAGCGGATCGGCGTGATGCTGCAAAGCGCCGGCCTGCCGCAGCAACTGACCGTGATGGAGCAGGTCATGCTGTTCGCCGGCTACTACGAGGCGGCCATGCCCGCCGCCGAGGCGGTCGCGCTGGCCGGGCTTGGCGGGCTTGAGCGGCGCCGTTGCTCGGCGCTGTCGGGCGGCCAGCAGCGGCGGCTGCAATTCGCGCTGGCGATCGTGGGCCGGCCCGACATGCTGGTGCTGGACGAGCCGAGCGTCGGGCTCGACCTCGAAGCCCGCCGGGCGCTGTGGACGACCATCCGCGCGCTGCGCGATCGCGGCGCGACGGTACTGTTGACCACGCACCATCTGGAGGAAGCGGAGGCGCTGGCCGACCGGGTTGTCGTCATCGACAAGGGCCGGGTGCGGGCCAGTGGGTCGGTTGCTGACATGAAAGCGCTCGTTTCGGGCCGGTCGATCCGTTGCCTGACGGCACTGGACGATGCCGCGCTCGCGGCGCTGCCCGGCGTCCGCCAGGTCAGCCGCTCAGGCCGCCATGTCGTGCTGCTCAGCGAGGCGGGCGAGGCGACCATGCGCGCACTGCTCGCCGCCGATGCCGGGGTCGCCGACCTGCAACTGACCGGCGCGGGGCTGGAAGAAGCCTTCGACGCCCTCGTCGCCGAAGCTGCGTGAGTAGCTCGCTCGAAACAGTTGTCATCCCGGGCGAGGCCGCCGTCAGGCGTCCGAGACCCGGGACCCAGGGGCCACACGCTCGGAGTCCAGTCACCTGGGTCCCGGCTCTTCGCTTCGCTGCGGCCGGGATGACGGCTGGGACAAATTGATGTGTCAGACCTGAGGAAGAAAACCATGACCGCCACCGCCATCCTCGCCCGCGAATGGGGCGCCGAGATCAAGAAGTCGGCGCGCCAGCCGGCCTTCGCCCTGCCGACCGTGCTGATGCCGGTCGTCTTCTACACGCTGTTCGGCATCACCCTCGCCAGGGGCGACAACGCCGCGTCCTATCTGCTCGCGACCTTCGGCGTCTTCGCGGCGCTGGGGCCGTCGGTCTTCGGTTTCGGCATCTCCATCGCAACCGAGCGCGAGCAGGGCCTGCTGGCGCTGAAAGCCGTCTCGCCGATGCCGGGCTTCGTCTATCCGGTGTCGAAGCTGCTGATGACCTTCGTCTTCGTCGCGATCGTGCTGGCGATGATCTATGCGGTCGGCATCTTCGCCGGCGGCGTGTCGCTCAGCCCGCGGGCCTGGGCCGCGATGATCGCGGTGCATCTCGTCAGCGTCGTGCCGTTCTCGCTGATCGGCATCACGCTCGGCTATCTCATGACCAGCCAGGTGGCGATCGCCATCGCGAATATCGTGTTTTTCCTGCTGGCGATCCTCGGCGGGCTGTGGATGCCGGTCTTCACCTTTCCCGGCTTCATGCAGACGATGGCCTGGGCCTTGCCGTCCTTCCACCTCGCGCAACTCGCGCTGATCGCGCAGGGCATGGTCAAGGCCGACTTCCTGTGGGCTCACATCGGGGCGATCGCGGCGTGGACGCTGGTCTTGACCGGCCTTGTCGCCTGGGCGGTCCGCCGGGCGCGGGACTGACGCGGCCCTCCGCCCGCGCTAGGATGACGCCATGACGCTGCCGCACCACACCTATGGCGCACCGCCTCCCGAAAGGGGGCTGTGGCCGCGCGTCAAGGCGGCGATGGCGCCGGACGGTCCGTATCTGTGGCTGGTTTATCTGCCGATCTACGGGATCACCTGGTTCTGGCTGAAACCGACATTTCAGGACCTTGTCCTAACGGCGGCGGCGCTGCCGCTCTTTCTGCTGCTCTACATCAAGGGGCATGCCGCCACGAAGCACGGTGCGCTGGCCTTGCCGTGGATCGCCTGCCTGATGGTGCTGGGCTTCACGCTCGCCATGTCGACCTCGGGCAATTGGAGCGTGATCGCGGTCTATGCCTTCGCGCTCGCCGGCGCCCTGCGGCCCCAGCGGCTGGCGTTCGTTACGCTCGCGGCCATCGCGGTCTCGATCATCGCGTTCGGCGTGATTTTCAAGGCGCCGCTTTCGCTGACGCTCATCGCGCTGTTCTTCGGCCTGGTCGTTGCTGTGGCCAATTTCTTTTCCGCGGAGCTGACCGCGAAGAACGCCGCGCTTGAGGCGAGCCAGACCGAGGTGCGCGTCATGGCCGCGACGGCGGAGCGCGAGCGCATCGCCCGCGATCTCCATGATCTGCTCGGCCACACGCTGACGGTGGTCGCGGTGAAGGCCGATCTGGCGGCGCGGCTGATCGATATCGACACCGCGCGCGCCAAGGCCGAGATAAAAGATCTCCAGGCGACGGCCCGCACCGCGCTCGCCGATATCCGCAGCGCCGTCACCGGCATGCGCCGCGTCGCGCTGGGGGCGGAGCTCGCGCAGGCGCGCCATGCGCTGGCCGCCGTCGACACGACGCTCGCCGTCACCAGCCCCGAGGCCGCGCTGCCCGCGCCGGTCGAAGAGGCGCTCGCGATGATGCTGCGCGAGGGTGCGACCAATGTCGTGCGCCACGCCCATGCCACCCGCTGCGATGTCGCCATCGCCATCGATGGTGAGGATGTGCGCTTCACGCTGGCCGATAACGGGATCGGCGGGCCGATCCGGGAGGGCAACGGGCTGGCCGGCATGCGGGCGCGCGTTGCGGCACTGGGCGGCAAGCTGACCGTCGACGGCGAGAAGGGCATGCGGATCGAGGCGGTGCTGCCGCTGCGTCGGGTGCTCGCATGATCCGCGTCGTCGTCGCCGAGGATCAGGTCATGGTGCTGGGGGCGCTCTCGGCGCTGCTGGAGCTGGACGGCGACATTGCCGTCGTCGGCCGCGCGGCGGACGGGATCGCCGCGCTCGATCTCATCCGGCGCGAAAAGCCGGACGTGGTCATCTCGGATATCGAGATGCCGGGAATGACCGGCATCGAACTGGCGCGCCAGCTTGGCGCCGAGAAGAACTCGGCGCGGGTGCTGATCGTCACGACCTTCGGGCGCCCGGGCTATCTGCGCCGCGCGCTGGATGCGGGGGTCTATGGCTATCTGCTGAAGGACACGCCCTCGGACCAGCTTGCCGCCGCAGTGCGCAAGGTGGCGGCCGGCGGCAGGGCGGTGGCGCCGGAATTGTCCGAAGCCGCCTGGGGCGTCGCGGACCCCTTGAGCGAGCGGGAGCGCGACGTGTTGCGCCTCGCCGAACAGGGCCGCAGCAACAAGGAGATCGCCGATACGCTGGCGCTCTCGGCCGGCACGGTGCGCAATTACCTCTACGAGGCCGCCCAGAAGCTGGACGCCCAGAACCGGGTCGAGGCGGCGCGCATCGCCCGGGCGAATGGCTGGCTTTGACCTGGATCATGGACCCGCGCGCGCCGCTCGCTTAAGTCAGCGTCATGACCGAGCTCGACACCCGCAAGCAGACCGCACGCGCCTGGTTCGAAACCCTGCGCGACCGCATCATGGCCGCCTTCGAGACCATCGAGCGCGAGGCGCCGGGCGCGCTCTATCCCGGTACGCCCGGGGCCTTCGTCCGCACGCCCTGGGACCGCGCACCGGCCGCCGACGGAGCGGGGCAGGGCGGCGGCGTCATGGGCATGATGCGCGGCCGGGTGTTCGAAAAGGTCGGCGTCCATTGTTCGACGGTGCACGGCACCTTCCCGCCCGACTTCGCCAAGACCATGAAGGGCGCCTCGGAAGACCCGCGCTTCTGGGCCTCGGGCATCAGCCTCATCGCCCATATGGCGAACCCCAACATCCCCGCCGTGCACATGAACACGCGGATGATCGTCACCACCGAACACTGGTTCGGCGGCGGGGCAGACCTGAACCCCACGCTCAACGACCAGCGCCGCGCCGATCATCCGGATGCGGAGGGTTTTCATGCTGTGATGAAGGCGGCCTGCGATCCTTATGGCGACGACTGGTATGAGCGCTACGCCAAGGCGGCGGAGGCGTATTTCTACCTGCCTCATCGGCGCGAACATCGCGGCATCGGCGGCATTTTCTATGACCATCACGACAGCGGCGACTGGGGGCGCGACTTCGCGTTCACGCAGAGTGTGGGCCAGGCGTTCCTCGACGCCTATCTGCCGATCGTGCGCACGCATCTGGCAGAGCCTTGGACGGATGCACAGCGCGCCGAGCAGGCACACTGGCGCGCCCGTTACGTGGAGTTCAACCTGCTCTACGACCGCGGCACGACCTTCGGTCTGAAGACCGGCGGCAATGTCGAGAGCATTCTCTCCTCGATGCCGCCTGTCGCGGAATGGCGCTAGGGACTCGCAGTTCTGCATCCTGCGGACACAGCCCGGTCCGGGGCAACCTCTCGTAACCGCCAGTACCGGATCACGCGCCGACCTGTTCCAGTGACCCACGCGCTGTGGGGCGCTGTGGACGGAGACATCTGACATGAAGACTGTTGCACGTTTGACGGCGGCGCTCGCCGCCTTGGCGTTCGGCGCGGGCCTCGCTTTCGCCGCGGATCAGCTGAATGGCGGCAAGCCGGAAGTGCCCAAGCCCGCCACGTATGACGAATACTGCAAGAACCAGTGCTGGTACGCCTATACCCAGTGCCATTCCTCATATCCCTACTCGGATTGCACCACGCCCTATCAGCAATGTGTCGAAGGCTGCGGCTATTCCGCCACCGGAGCCGAGCCGAAAGTGACCAAGCCGGACGACAAGCCGGAGGGCAACTAAGCCGGTACGGCCGCGGCCGGCTCAGATGGCCGCCCGGGTTGCGTCGTTGGGGGCGCAACCCAGGGCATTTTCTGCGCAAACACCTCGCGCAGCAGCAGCGCGTCGTCTTCCCGCACATAGCGCGTCTTGTCCGGCGACAGGCCGATGACGCCGCAGGCGCAGTGGCGATCGTCGGTCCAGCCCGCATAGTCCATGACGGGGTAGAGACAGACGCCGACGATCTGCACGCCGGCGGCTTCGGCATCGGCGACCTCGCCCGCGATATAGCGCAGCCAGCCGCGCAGATTCGCGCCCTCGGCGCCCGTTTCGCTCAGCATGATCGGCCGCCGGTAGCGCTGCCAGACATCCAGCAGGAGCTGCGATAGCGGCCGGTAGCCGATGTCACCCATCCCGAGACGGCGGCCTGACGCGGTCCACTGATTATTTGAATAGAAATTGACGCCCACGATGTCGAGGCATTGCGCATGGCCTCCGAGTTCGGGGCAGGCGCGACCGCACAGCATGTCCCACGCTTCATAAGTCGAGTGGGTTTGATCGGTAGCCTCGTCCTCGCCAGGCATATCGGAGACGACATGCACGACCGGCTCGGGCTGCAGGAAACGGGCGCGCGGATCGACGGCACGCAAACGGTCTACGGCGGCGAGCGATGCCGCGACGAGCCGGCTTTTCCATTCCGCGCCGCGGCCGACGCCCAACGGCGCGAAGTGGCCGCAGTCCCCACCGGCGAACGCCCAGTAGGAGATTTCGTTGATCGGGCACCAGAAGGGCGCTGCCTCGCTCTCCCGCGCGATCATCCGGCCGGCCGCCTCCGCATAGTCGGCGAAGCGCGCGACGAAGTCCGGCCCCCAGGGATCGAGCCAATCCGGGAGCCCGAAATGCGCGAGGTCCCAGCAGACCTGCACGCCGGCGCGCCGGGCGGCGGCGAGCTGGCTGCGTACGCTCGACCAGTCATAAAGGCCAGGCGCGGTTTCGATGAGGTGCCAGCGGAATGCGTCCCGCACGGCCGAGATCGACAAGGCTTGAAGGCAGCCATAGTCGATGTCTGCGAGATCGTCGTGCGACGCCGCGTTGATCGTATCGACCCGCTTGCCGGTATCGAGCCGCATCGTTGCGCCTTCGAAGCCCCCGATCAGCCAGCTTCGCATTACGGGCAGGCGCGGCGCCGTCACCGGGCCGCTACGGCGATGTCCGCATAGGCAACGGCGTCGGCAGGGGTGCGGGTCTGCAGCCTGCGATAGGTCGCCAGCGCCTGGCCGACGATCTGATCCATGTTGTAATAGCGATAGGTCGCAAGCCGGCCGACGAACTTCACGCCGCTCTCGCGCGCTGCCAGTTCGGCATAGCGGCGGTAGAGCGCGTCATTCTCCTCGGTCGGGATCGGGTAGTAGGGGTCGCCCTCGGCGCTCGGATATTCGCGCACGATGCTGGTCTTCGCGTGCGTCTGCCCGGTCAGGTGCTTGAACTCCGAGATGCGCGTGAAGGGAACGCTCTCGTCGGGATAGTTCACTGTGCCGACGGGCTGATACTGCTCGGCCGCATGCGTTTCGTGTTCGAAGCGCAGGCTGCGATAGGGCAGGCGGCCGTAGCGATAGCCGAAATAGGCATCCACCGTTCCGGTGTAAACGGTGAGGTCCGGCGTGAACCGGTGCTTCACCGCGTCATAATCGACGCTCGTTTCAACCGTGATGTTCGGGTGGCTGAGCATCGCCTCGAACATGCGCGTGTAGCCCTCGGCGGGCATTGCCTGGAACGTGTCGGTGAAATATCGGTCGTCCAGCGAGGTCCGCGTGGGTACGCGTGCGGTCACCGACTTGTTGAGTTGCGAGGGATCGAGCCCCCACTGTTTGCGCGTATAGCCGCGGAAGAACATCTCGTAGAGCTCGCGCCCGACGACGCTCACCACGACATCTTCTGAAGAACGGATCTCCCCCGTCGGTTCGGCGCGCGATTTCAGGAACGCTTCGGCCTCCGCATCCGTCGTCAACGACAGGTTGAACACCTGGTTGAGCGTCTGGCGATTGATCGGAATGGGGACAAGCTGGTCGCGGACGTGACCCAAGACGCGGTGTTCGTAGGGCCGCCACGCCGTGAAGCGCGAGAGATAGGTTTGGATCTCCGCCGAGTTGGTGTGGAAGATATGCGGCCCGTAGGGATGGACGAGAATACCGTCATCGTTGAGGCGGTCATAGGCATTGCCGCCGATATGCGGTCGACGGTCGATGACGAGGACACGCTTGCCGCCGTCGGCTGCCAGACGTTCTGCCATTACAGAGCCGGCGAATCCGGCGCCCACGACCAGCACGTCATAGTCCGCCTTGCGGCGCGCGCGAGGTTGGCTCGGCGCACGTGGGTTGGCGAGCGCTTTGGCGAGGATCTGCTCCATCCCCGCATGGACGCCGTCCCACGACGCGCCGGTCAGCGCGTCGATCGTCGCCGCGGCAATAGCCGGGTCGGCCATGATGCCGCTCAGCGCCCGGTCGCAGGCCGCGACGAACGTATCGGCGGTATCGGCGATCAGGACGCTGCCGAGCGTGCCGTAATGGCGAACGACATCGCGCACCGGCGTGGAGACGACGGGCTTCCCGCCTGCGAGATATTCCGGCGTCTTGGTCGGGCTGATGAAGCGCGTCGCGTCGTTCTGCGCAAACGGCATCAGCGCAACGTTCCAGCCCGAAAGATAGGCTGGGAGCTCATCGTAGGTCTTGCCGCCGAGATAGTGGATGTTGGATGCGGTCGGCAGGGTGGCGGGATCGATCTTCACGACCGGGCCGACGATGACGAACGACCAGTCGGGCCGCTGCGCGGCGACCGCTCCCAGCAGGACGAGATCCATCCGCTCGTCGACGACGCCATAGAAGCCAAGCCGCGGATGCGGGATGGCGCTTTGATCGTCGGGTTGCTGCATCTCCGCGCGGGCCTGCGCGAAATGCGCGACATCGACGCCCGACGAAAACGCATGGACGTTGGGATGCCGTCCCTGCTTCGCCTCGAACAGGCTGGTGCCGCCCGTGAACACGACGTCGGCTGCCGCCATCAGATCGCGCTCGCGATCCGCGAGGTCGGCCGGGGCAAACTTGAAGTTCGAGAGTTCGTCCATGCAGTCATAGACGGTACCGGCCGGCGCCAGGTCGCAGGCGAGCGGAAACATCATCGGCGTGTAGAACCACAGCAGCGGATTGCTGGCGCCGAAATCGTCGAGCAGCGTCGCGAGCATGCCGCGTTGCGCGGCGAGACGCGCCTCCACATCGAGCGAGGCCGGCAAGTGGGGCGTGGCGATCCAGATGTCGGCCGAGTCAGCCTGTTTCAGCGAGAGCGACGCTTCATCGCCCGCCGCACCGACCGGCTCCTCAAAGTAGATAACCGGCAGCGTCTTGGCGAAGCGCGTCATCAGATGCTGCGGGCGCTGAAAGACGAAATCCCAGCGCAGATGAGAGAAGCAGATCAAAATATCTGATTTTGGGCGCGTCAAAGCGCGCGCCAGCGCGTGCGTCTGGTCCACATTGCCTCGTAATGTCAGAGTTCAATGCGTCTTCGCACTGCAACATACTAAGCGCGTCCAAACCCGATAGTTCCAGCGAATACTTAGGTTCGGATTTGCTTTGACTCATTGGGCGGCGCGGCGGCTTGCAGACCGGCGCAAATCGGCACCCGGCGGCTCAAAACACAATCTTGCGCGTTATGTCCCCGAGGCGGTGCGGGGGCACCACTAAAGCCGCGCCTGTGCGGCCTAATGCGAGGAGCCACCCATGAAGTCCCTAAGGACCATTTTGCTTTGCGCCACGGCCGCGATTGCGCTCGTCGCCTGCGACAACAAATCGAGCACCGAACAGCACGCGGCGGCCCCCGCCGCGGTCGTTCCCAAGCCCGTGCCGCCTGCCGCCGACCAGGTGGCCGCCGTCGCCGAGGCCGAGCCTGTCGAAGCGCCGGTGGTCGACGGCGGCTACTATGACGGCCATTACGGCCCGTATCGCGGCGGCTATTGGGGCAGCGACGGCAGTTTCTATTACGCCGATGAGGATCTGGCCTATCGCAAGGATACCGGCCGCCACTTCCGCCGGACGGCGTTTAAGGGCGCGCAGCCCTTCACCGCGCAGCTCGCCGAACAGGACGAAGCCGTCGCGGCCGCGAACGAAGCCTATTACGATGGCAGCTACGGCGCGTATCGCGGCGGCTATTGGGGCGATGACGACACGTTCTACTACGCCGACGGCTCGGGCAATTATGTTGCCGACGAGGACGGGCGGTTCCGCCGTGAGGCGTTCGGCGATGCGCGCATCGTCCGCGCCGCGCGCTGGGACAATACCGATGAAGATGCCGCCTATTACGACGGCTTCTACGGCGACTATGCCGGGGGCTATTGGGGCGATGACGGGTTCTTCTACTACGCCGACAATGACGGCACGTATTACCGCGACGAGGGCTATCATTTCCGCCGCGACGAGTTTGAACGCGCCCAGCGTATCCAGGAGCGCCGTGAACGCCGTCAGAAGCAGCAGGCAGCCGAAGAGGCCGCCTATTACGACGGCGGCTATGGCGCCTATCGCGGCGGGTATTGGGGCGATGACGGGTATTTCTATTATCTCGGCGACGACCAGGAATATCGCCGCGACGACGATCGCCGCTTTCGCCGCGAGCGTTTCTCGAACGCGCAGCCGATCGAGCCGACCGGCAACGAGATCAACGCCTATTACGATGGCGGCTACGGCGATTTTCGCGGCGGCTATTGGGGCAATGACGGCAGCTACTATTATCTCGGCGAAGACCGGCAGTATCGCCGCGACGACGAGAACCGCTTTCGCCGCGAACGCTATGACGGCGCGCGTGCGGTCCGCGTAGAGGAGGCCGCCGCGCCGTCGGTCGCCCCCGCTGCCGCACCCGCGGAGACGGCCCCGACACCGCCCGCACCGCCGCCGGCGCCAGCGGTCCCCGCGGAGCCGCCCGCCGCAGCGCCGACCCCGCCGCCTGCTGAAGCTGCGCCAGCTCCCGCGCCTCTGCCCGACGTGCCGCCCGCGCCCGCCGCGCCCAACGCGCCGCCGAGGCCGCGCCGCCCCCGGCGGTAGCCCCGGAAGCACCGCCGCCCGCTGCGCCCGAGCCTGCGCCCGAGGCGGCTCCGCCAGCGGTCGAGCCGCCTCCCGCGCCGCCTGAAACCCCGCCGGCCCCGGCACCCGAGTCTCCCCCGGCGCCGCCCGCGCCGCCGCCGGTAGAAACGCCTCCCGCGCCGCCCGCTGAACCGGCCCCGGCTCCCGCTCCGACGCCTGCGGCTGAACAGCCGCCAGCCCCGCCCCCCGCGGAAGCGACACCACCCCCGCCGGCCGAGCCCGCGCCGCCAGCTGATCAGCCGGCTGCCGGGAACGAGGCTGCGCCGGCGCCCGCACCCGACGCCGAAAAGGCGAAGGATGCGCCTCAGCCGGACGAGGCCGGCGAGCGCGGCGGAAAGGGCAAGGGCGACCGCCGCGGCCGCAAAGACGGCCCCGACGATGGCACGGCGCCGGCGCCCGAATAGGCGCGTTCAAAACGGCAGGGCGGACCGCTGGACGCGGTCTGTCCTGCCGGCTTGGCGATGCGGGAAATTCAGGAAGATGGTTGGGGAACTAGGATTCGAACCTAGACAACCAGAGTCAGAGTCTGGGGTCCTACCGTTAGACGATTCCCCACCGAAAAGCCCGGTAATTGGCGGCTTTTCAGTAGTAGCGAACTGCATCAAGCCCCGCTGCCGGACTTTCGATCATTGTTCCGAGCCGCGGAGAGGTGGGCTTCTACCCGGACCGGCCCTGCTGGGCAAGCGCCTTCGTCCCGGATTGGGCCGGATTGAGCGGGTGCAAATCGTGGCGCTCTAGAGCTTTTCAACGATGTTCAAATCGCCGCGTTCGGCGATGAACCGCCGGCGCCAGGCATCGGACTCCTCGTCGCGCTGGATACGCACCGTGACGAAGTCCGGATCGGCCGCCGGCGGCGGGACCCCGACCAACGCGGCGATGTCCGCAACGGCGGACGCCACGTTGGCGGTCAGGTCCTCGTAATAGAGCCGCAGCGGCTGTGCGCCGTTCCGGGCGAAGAAGACGTCCCAGCGGGCGTATTCGGTCGCCACCCTCTTCAGGCACTCGGCGATCTGACCGGCGTCGTAATGCGCCGTGCCGGTCGAAGCCTGGCCGTGGCGATATTGACCGGTCTGCAGCGACCGCGACCAGGAGATCGCTTGGCCGAGCAGGTCGCGGCGCTGGAGGACAACAAAGCGAAGACCGGGGAGGGCGTCCGCCCAGCGGATGTGGCCTTCGATCGCGTCGTGTTGGTAGGCGAAGATTTTCAGCGCGTAGATGCCATTGGGCGTTGCGCCCATCGTGAGAATTTTCTCGATCTGCGCCTGCCGGTCGCTGGGATAATCGGGGTCGTCGAAATGGCGCCGGCCGCCTTCGTTGAAATACTCAAGCGGCCGTCCAAGCTGGCCCGTGCTGGCGAGGATCTGACAGAGAAAATTGCTGCCCGACCGCGGCGCTGTGCAGATCGCATAGCCGCGGTGCACCGGATAGCTCTTGTGATGGCCGTTCATGCGATAATCCCTTGCCCGCATGGGCGCGTGTCGAGCGCCTTACAATAAGAGTCCCATTTCAGTTCAATTGACAGCTTCAGCTCGAATCTCGATTGTCACGGCGAAGTCTTGCCGCCGAACGAAACAGATTGCGCGCAATTCCCATCGCGCAATGAGTAATGACAGGTTGATAAGTGACGAATAAAATCCTTGTCATGGGCCTTCCGGGATCAGGGAAAACGGCGCTTTCGCGCTTGCTCGCGAGCCGGCTGCAGGCGGTGCATTTCAACAATGATGAAGTGCGGGCCGCGATCAGCAAGGATCTGGGCTTTTCGATTGCCGATCGCATTGAGCAGGCGAAGCGCATGAAATTCCTGTGCGACCTCGTGACCCGCTCCGGCGGTACGGCCGTCGCGGATTTCATCTGCCCGACCCAGGCCACGCGCGCGGCATTCGGGCCGGCCTATGTCGTTTGGGTCGACCGGATCAAGGCGGGGCGATTTGACGACACGAATGCGCTCTTCGAGCCGCCTGACCATTTCGATTTCCGCGTGGGGCCCGAAGGTAGTCCGGACCATTGGGCGGAGCGCATTTGCAACGAGATCCGGCCCGTGCCCCAGCGTGGCTGGTCGCCGGGCGACAGCATCTAGTCCTTGAGGCCCAACGGAGCAGCCTGGTTTTGGACATATCCCAACCAATCGAGCCGCCCCGTGACACCGACAGGCCGTTCCTGGTGATCGCGCATCCGGGTCATGAGGTGTGCATCGCGCATTGGGTCGAACGGCGCAGCCCTCATCTCGTCGTTCTCACGACCGGCTCGCGGTCCGGCGCGGACCGAGGGCGTATCGAGCACATCATCGCGTCGAATGGTATGCGCCGGTTCGTGCCGACGGCGCTCATTGGGTCCTTTGAGGACCGGCAGCTCTATCGGCTCATCATGGAAGGCGACTCCTCGCCCTTCCATGACTGGGCGGACAAGCTTCGTGACGCGTTGATCGCCGCGCAGGCCTCCGAAGTCGTCGTCGATGCGTGGCAGGGTTACTCCGTGGCGCACGATCTGACCAACCTGTTGGCGCGCGTCGCTGCCGCCGAAGCCTCATGCGGACGCGCGGAGCCGATCCGCGTTCTCGAGTTCGCGCCGGTTTCGGAAGCGGCGTGGCCGCGCCGTGTCTCGACGCCCATCATGGTCGAAGAAAACCTGACGCCTGCCGAGGTGGCGCAAAAGATCCGTGCGGCTCAGCGTTATCCCGACCTCAGTGAGGACCTCGTGCAATTTCTCGACAGTCACCGCCCGGAGGATCTGGCGCGCGAGGCGCTTTACGACGCGCCGTCCTTCGGCGGCGAGTGGCGGCCGGCTGCACCGCCATACTATGAAAGGGTTGGCGAACAACGCGCGCGGGCGGGAATCTACACGAGCGTCCTGAGATTTTCGCATTTCGCCGTGGTCGCGAAGACGTTGGTTGAGCGGCTGCAACTGGCGGCGGCAAACCTTGAAAAAATGCGAGGGCTTTAAACGTGGAGAGACCCACAGTGCTAGGTGGCTCCGCCGTGGCTGATGCCAGCTCGCTTCGCATCTTGATGACCAACCTCGTCATGAGCGGCCGGTCCGGCACGGAGACCATGACCCGCGACTTGGCGATGGCCTATCTGAACGCCGGGCACCGGCCCTATGTGTATGCGCGGGAGCTGGGGCCGATCGCCCACGAATTGATCGCGAGATCCATTCCCGTGACCGATTCCGTCGCGGCGATCGCGGGCGACATCGACGTCATTCAAGGCAATCATCTCAATGCCTGCATCGGCGTGATGGCGAAGTTTCCCACGACCCCCGCCGTCTTTGTCTGCCACGACTTCACGGCGTGGTACGACGTTCCGCCCAAGCTCGCGAACATCCACCGATATGTCGCTGTCAGCCTGAATACGCGGGAGCGCCTTTCCTATCTGGCGGGTATTGCGGAAGCCGCAACGCGGCTGGTGCTGAACGGGGTCGATACAAACCGGTTCAAGCCGTTGCACCTGTCGAACACAGCTCCCCGCCGAGCCTTGGCGTTCGCCAAGAATGCCGGCCATATCGACGCCATTCGGCAACTCTGTGCCGAACGCAAGATCGCTGTCGATTTTGTGGGGTTGGAAGTCGGCGCGGTGATCGAGGCGCCCGAGGCGATTTTGGGAGATTACGATCTCATATTCGCATCGGCGCGGTCGGCGACCGAGGCCATGGCATGCAATCTGCCGGTCATTGTCTGCGATGGGCGCGGCTTGGCCGGGATGGTCGATGTCTCCCGCTATCATGCCTGGAGGGATCACAATTTCGGCCTGAAGGTTCTGCTGCGCGAGGTCTCTGCCGAAAACCTGCGCGATGAACTTGACCGCTATGACCCGCTCATCGCGGCCGAGGTGGGATCGCTTGTGCGATCGGAAGCGAATATGGCGGTTTGCGCCAGCCGCTACATAGACGTTTTGCGGGAAGCGATGAGCGAGAGCGCACCGTCTCGCGACGAGGCCGCGTCGGCATTGAGCGCACATCTCGAGATGTGGGCACCGCGCTCAGATGAGCAATGGCCGTGGCTCCAGGAGCGGGACGTGCTGATCGCCGAGCGGAACCGGTTGAACACGGGCCTGGAGCCGTTGGATGTCGGGGACGTCATCGCGTTTGATGCGAAAACGCAATGGCGCAAACATGCCCGGCTCGTGGGCTTTCACGACCAGGAGGAATGGGGGCTTTGGACGGGTGAGCGCAATGCGTATATCCGCCTCGCCGTGGGAAAGCAGACGGGGCCGTTGGAGCTGGACGTCGAATACATGCCGTTTGCACCGGCAGACGGCGATCTCTCCGTCGAAGTCCATGTCGGGGCGACCCATGTGGCGACATGGGTGCACGCCGAGGATGAGAACCTGAGCGTTGTCTCCAGGATCTTGCGCATTCCCGACGCGCTGAATTCGTCTCCCACAATCGAGATCATCTTTCGGGCGGTTGCGCTCGGGCGGCCATCGGATCGCGGAAACCGCGATACAAGGCAGCTCGGCATGGGCTTGCGGCGGCTTGCGCTAAGACATGGCGCGCCAACCGAAGATGACCCTGCTCCTGAAGCGGCTAAGGTCGCCGGGTTTGAGCCGGACGTCTAAATCCGTTCGGCTTTAAGGGCGCTTGAGCCGGCCTGACGGCGCGCAACCCCGGCGCTTGCCGCAATGCGGTAGGAGGCCTATCCTGCTTCCAAGCGTGTCGGCGCGATGTGCGGCCGGCATGGAAGTCAGGAGAACGGGTGCCGTCGTGACCGACCGCTCCGCAGAAGAGGACCGTCCCGCGGTCGCGCCCGTCGATGGCGCCCCGGTCGCCGCCATCCAGGAGGCGCCCAAAGCCGCGCCGCCGCGCCGGCCGCGCGACACCTTCGCCGCCATCGACCTCGGTACCAATAATTGCCGCCTGTTGATCGCCCGTCCCGAAGGCCGTGGCGGTTTCCGCGTGCTCGACGCATTTTCGCGCTCGGTGCGGCTGGGCGAGGGGCTGAGCGCCTCAGGCACGCTGTCGGAGGCCGCGATCGAGCGGACGCTGGCGGCGCTGAAGGTCTGCGCCGCCAAGATCCGCCGCGCCGGCGTCACCCACAGCCGGGCGATCGCCACCGAGGCCTGCCGCAGCGCGAGCAACAGCTCGGCCTTCGTCCGCCGCATCGAAGCCGAAACCGGCATCCGCATGGAGATCGTCGCGCCGGGCGAGGAGGCCCGTCTCTGCGCCCAGGGCTGCGCACCGCTGACCGACCCGGACATCGAGGACGTCGTCGTCTTCGATATCGGCGGCGGCAGCACGGAGTTGATCTGGCTGCGCCGGACGCCCGCGCGGGCGGAGGTGCGCCCGCGCATGGCCGGCTGGGTCTCGGTGCCGCTGGGCGTCGTCAGCCTGGCCGAACGCTTCGGCGGGGCGCCGCTGAAGGCCGAGGACTATCCCGCCATGGCCGCGGCGGCCGATGCCGCCTTCGCGACCGCGCTGTCGGCGGCCGGGTTCGCCGGGCCGGCGAGCGGCGCGGGACTGCATCTGCTGGGGACGTCCGGCACGGTCACGACCTTGGCCGGTATCCATCTTGGCCTGCCGCGCTATGACCGCGGCCGTATCGACGGGCTGTGGATGGGGGTCGACGACCTCGCCGCCGTCTCGGGCCGGCTGGTGCGCCAGGACTTCGCCGACCGCGCCGCGCACCCCTGCGTCGGCGCTGACCGGGCCGATCTCGTCCTGCCGGGCTGCGCGATCCTCGATGCGATCCTCGGGCGCTTCTCGTGCGCCCGTATCCGCATCGCCGACCGGGGGCTACGCGAAGGCATTCTCCTCACCCTCATCGCCAAGGCGGACAAAGACCGGCACCGCCAGCGCAAGCATGACCGGCGAACAGGATTCAACGGCGCATGACCGACAAGAAAAAAGGTTCCATCGCAAACACTTCCGGCCGGAAGCTGAAGGTGATGGTGAAGACCGCGCGGGGCCGGACCGTGGGCCAGGTCCGCTGGCTGCAGCGCCAGTTGAACGACCCCTATGTGAAGGAGGCGCAGTCGCGCGGCTATCGCTCGCGGGCGGCCTTCAAGCTGATCGAGCTGGACGACAAGCACAAGCTGATCCGCAAGGGCGGCCGGATCGTCGATCTCGGCGCTGCGCCCGGCGGGTGGACCCAGGTCGCCGTCGAGCGCGCCGGGACGGGCGCGACGGTCGTCGGTCTCGACATCAACCCGATGGAGCCGGTGCCGGGGGCCGAAATCCTGCAGCTCGATTTCCTCACCGAGGATGCGCCCGAGAAGCTGAAAGCGGTCATGGGCGGCGAGGCCGATGTCGTGCTGTCCGACATGGCCGCGCCCGCCACGGGGCACCGGGCGACCGACCATATGAAGATCATGGCGCTGTGCGAGACGGCGCTGATGTTCGCGGAGGAGGTTCTGAAGCCCGGCGGCGCGTTCGTCTGCAAGGTCCAGCGCGGCGGCACCGAGGCGCAGCTGCTGAACGCCATGAAGAAGAACTTCAAAAGCGTCGCGCACGTCAAACCGCCCGCCAGCCGGGCGGATTCAGCCGAAATGTACGTTGTCGCTTTAGGCTTCCGGGGGCGCAGCGAAGCGCCGGGCGGCTGAGGCCGCCCTGATCGTCAGATCAGGTGCGCGGCCTGGCCGGCAAGCGCCAAGGCACCCATCAGGGTCGCCATCGGCAGGGTGAGTTTAAGCCACTTCATTGCAGTCATCTTTCTCAGTCACGAGAACAAAGATGGTGATCCCACCTTTGGTTCCCAAGTCGTCCGGCCTCGGCACCGACTAATCCGTGCATTAAGTCCGAATCACATCATGCACGCGAAAGGTGGAGATCCGGTTCACGGGGTCTCACCGCGCCGTTAATGCCCGTTCGCGCGCCCGAATTCTGCGGCGCTCGTCACGTGGCGACCACGTCGTCCTTCCTAATTTGTCATGGCCAGGCTTGACCCGGCCATCCAGCTACGACCGCGCCGCTCGCCTGGATGGCCGCCTCAAGGGCGGCCATGACGGGGGACGGAAAGCGTCGCCAGTGTCCCCTTTGCAATCTCGTTAACTCCGGGGTATGCAGCCCCGCACTTTCGACACCGCAGTCCGCGAGTCGCGCGTTTCGCGCCGTGGGCCGCTTCATATTTCGAGGTGCGTATGGCCATCCGTGAAGCTCTGACTTTCGACGACGTCCTCCTGTTGCCGGGGGCGTCCGACGTGCTGCCCGGCGAGGCGGACACGCGCACGCGCTTCACGCGCTCGATCGCCCTCAACATCCCGCTCGCCTCGTCAGCGATGGACACGGTGACCGAAGCCCGGCTCGCCATCGCGATGGCCCAGGCCGGCGGTATCGGCGTGCTCCACCGCAACCTCGCCCCCGAGGAACAGGCCCGGCAGGTGCGCGACGTGAAGCGCCACGAAAGCTGGCTGGTGACCAACCCCATCACCATCACCCCCGACACGACGCTGAAGGAGGCCTTCGCGCTCCGCGAACGCCACCGCGTCACCGGCTTTCCGGTGGTGGACGGCAACGGCGACGGCCGCCCGGGCCGCTTGGTCGGCATCCTCACCAACCGCGACATGCGCTTCGCCACCGACATGGGCGCGACGGTCGCGAGCCTCATGACCAAGGACAATCTCGTCACCGCCCGCGAGAGCGTGTCGCGCGACGACGCCAAGCGGATGCTCCATGCCCGCCGCATCGAGAAGCTGCTGGTGGTCGACGACGACTATCGCCTGATCGGCCTCATCACCGTGAAGGACATCGAGGGCGCGACGACCCACCCGCGCGCCGCCAAGGACGGGCAGGGGCGCCTCCTCGTCGCCGCCGCTTCGACGGTCGGCGACGACGGTTTCGCGCGCAGCGAGATGCTGGTCGATGCCGGCGTCGATGTCGTCGTGATCGACACCGCGCACGGTCACTCCGCCCGCGTGCTGGAGGCCGTGACGCGGCTGAAGCGCGTCTCCAACGCCATCCAGATCGTCGCCGGCAATGTCGCGACGGCGGCGGCGACCAAGGCGCTGATCGACGCCGGCGCGGACGCCGTGAAGGTGGGCATCGGCCCCGGCTCGATCTGCACCACGCGGATCGTCGCCGGTGTCGGCGTGCCGCAGCTGACCGCCGTGATGGACTGCGTGGAAGCGGCGCAGAAGGCGGGCGTGCCCGTCATCGCCGACGGCGGCATCCGTTACTCCGGCGATCTCGCCAAGGCGATCGCCGCAGGCGCCGACTGCGCCATGGTCGGCTCGGCCCTTGCCGGTACCGACGAGAGCCCAGGCGAGGTCATTCTCTACCAGGGCCGCTCGTACAAGGCGTATCGCGGCATGGGCTCGCTGGGCGCAATGGCCCGCGGTTCGGCCGACCGCTACTTCCAGGCGGAGGTGCGCGACACCATGAAGCTGGTGCCCGAGGGGATCGAGGGTCAGGTGCCGTACAAGGGCCCCGCCGAGGCCGTGGTGCATCAGCTGATCGGCGGCCTCCGCGCCGCGATGGGCTATACGGGCTGCCGCACCATTCCCGACCTGCACAAGCAGGCGGAGTTCGTGCGCATCACCAATGCGGGCATGCGCGAGAGCCATCCGCACGGCGTGATGATCACCAGCGCCGCGCCCAACTACAATCCCGGCGGGGCGTAGCGTCGCCAACCCTTTCCTCCCCCCGCCTGCGGGGGGAGGAAAGAAGCAATGAACCGCCGACTACGAGTGGCCCCAAAAGAAACGGGGGCGCCGAAGCGCCCCCGTAAAGCCGAACCGAGGTTCGGGATCAGTAGTTGACGGTGACCGCCACGCCCCAGGTGCGCGGATCGGTGAAGAAGGCGTTGCGGAACAGGCCCGACGAGTCGTCCGTCAGGTAGCTGTCCGTGATCGCCGTCTCGTCCGTCGCGTTCTTGACGTACGCGTCGAAGGTCACACCCTGCTCGACATTGGCGAGGGTCAGCGTGAGGTTCACGTTTTCCCAGCCGTCGATGCGGTCGTACGAAGCATTCCAGATACGCGAGAACGTTTCGGTCTGCTTGTAGTAGTCGCCGCGGATCGTCATCTCCCAGGTCGGGCTCAGGTTGAACGTGTACTGAGCGCCGACCGAGATCGTCCAATGCGGAGCGTTCGGCAGTTCGTTGCCGCCGATATTGGCGACCACGCCATCGCTGACCAGCGCGCCAAAGGCGTTCGAGCCCTGGGCGACCGGACCGCCGGGCAGGAGAGGCGTGCCCGCCGTGGCGAAGTTGGTGACGGTGCAAACACCCAGCAGCGTGAAGGGATTTCCGCTGCCATTGGTGATCGCGAGAGCCGTCGCCGCAGCCGCCGTGGTGATTACGCAGTTCGATGCGGCGCTGGACTTGACCAGCGTCAGCAGCGGATTGCTCGCCGTGCGGTTGAACGTGTCGATCGAGGAGGTGCCTTCGGCGATCTCGGTGTCGAGATAGCCGACATTCAGGTTGAAGCGGAGACCTTCGATCGGCGAGTAGACGCCTTCGAACTCGGCGCCGCTGATCTTGGCGTCGATGTTCTCGTTCGTCGACGAGCGGTTGACGATCTTCGAGACCTGGTAGCCCTCGTAATCGTAGTGGAAGATCGACAGGTTCAGCTGAGCCTGGCCGCCCATGAAGGTGTTCTTGGTGCCAAGTTCGTACGCGTTGATGAACTCGGGCTGGAACGAGGCAGGACCGCAGATGACGCCGGGGCCGGTCGAGCAGGGCGGGTTTAGACCGCCCGCCTTGTAGCCGCGCGAGTAGAAGCCGTAGACTAGGGTCGAATCCGCCCCGATATCAGGCTGCCAGTCGAAGCCGACGCGGCCCGTGAACTCCTTGAACTCGACATTGGAGAACGCCGGAGCACCGGGTGCCGGGCCCGCGATGCCGATGCCGGGAACGCCCAGCGCAACGGCGTGGTTTTCGATCTGCTTCTGGTCGATCGTATAGCGCAGACCGCCCGTCAGCTTCAGATTGTCGGCCAGCTCGTAATAGACCTCGCCGAAGATCGCGGTCGACTTCAGCTCATACGGCCCATACGAGTCGTAGTAGTTGCGGCCGCTGCGGTCCGGGTCTTGATTGGGATCGATCGCGATACAAGGCGCCGCCGCATAGCAGTTGGCGTTGCCGGTATTGAGGAAGTTGTTCACCTGATAGTAGGCGGTACCCGTGTTGAACATCACGTAGTAGTCGCCGGTCGCATCGAACTTCAGGTAGTTCGCGCCGATCGAGAAGTTGAACGGCCCGTCATAGCTGGAGGAGAGGCGGAGTTCGGCGGTGTACTGCTTCGTGTAGGCCGACGAGATGTCGGTCGTCGTGAAGCGGTTGCGCGCGCCGTTCTGCGGATCGTTGACGACGCCGCCGGGGAACAGGTTGGCGTAGATCGCGGCATAGGCCGGACCCAGCGCCGCGAACGCGTTCACGGGGTTGGGCGTCGTGTTGAAGTTCGACGACGGCGAGTAGCGGTTGTAATCCTGCCGCGTGAAGAGGTCGAACGAGGTGTATGTACCGAGGGCCGAAAGACGCAGGCTATCGGTGATGTCCCAGTCCGCGTTGAACTCCCAGATATCCGTCGTCGACTTGTAGATCGGGTCAAACGCGGACTCGATGTTGCGGACGTCGGGGTCCTGCACCTTGCCGGCATAGGCGTCGCCGGTCTGGAAGCCGCCAAGCGCGCCGAACAGGCCGCCAAGCGTTGCCTGGCTGTTCACGGTGCCGAGCGCGGAGGGGTCATAGAGCGAAGTCGCCTGGCAACCCTGGCTGAAGAAGCCACGTTCGATTTGGCCAATCAGGCCGCCGGCCGCGGTCGAGTAGTTGACGCCGCCGACATTGGCGGGGCCGGTGTCCTTCGAACAGAACTGCTTGCCGATGCGCGACCGGTTGTCGTCCTCGTTGAAGTGGTCGTACATGATGTAGAAGCTGAAATCGTCGGTCGGCTGCACGAACACCGTCGCGCGCAGGCCGTAGAGCATGCGGTCATCAGCGTCGTTGCCGGTCACCAGGTTCTCGCCGAACCCGCCGCGCTTCAGATACGTGCCGGCGAGACGCAGAGCGGCCACGTCGCCGAGCGGCACGTTGACCATGCCCTTCAGCTTGACGCTGTCATAGTCGCCATACTCGACGCGGCCCATCGCCTCCCATTCATCAATCTTCGGCTTCGCCGTGATGATGTTGACGACGCCGCCGGTCGCGTTGCGGCCGTACAGCGTGCCCTGCGGACCGCGCAGCACTTCGACGCGCTCGACGTCGTAGAACTCGGTTTCGAACAGGTTATTCGCCGTCATCGGCGCGTTGTTGATGTGGACGCCGGTCGCCGCGTCGCCCGAGGCCGCCACCAGCTTCGAGCCGATGCCGCGGATCTGGAAGTTCGCGCCGGTGAAATTGCCCTTCGAGAAGTTGACGTTCGGAACCGCGAGCACGAGGTTCGGGCCGCCGTCGATCTTCTGCTTCTGGAGCTGATCCTGACCGAAGGCGGAGACCGCGATCGGCACCTTCTGGAGTTTTTCCGCCTTGCGCTGGGCGGTGACGGTGATTTCTTCCTCGGCCGCCGGGGCCGGTGCGTCCTGCGCGAGCGCGGACGTGACGATTGCGGGTGTCAGGAAGGCGGTCGTAAGCAACAGAGCCTTAAACAAGGCGGACGGGTGACGCGTCCCCGTTTCGGTAGTGCCTGTCATGGTTCGTTTCCCTGGGGTCGTCCCGCTTTACGCAGGATCGGTGTGATTGTGACCGCCGCACCTCATGGTGACGGCGGGGCGCGGTCGTGGTGCTGGTAATCTCCCTCGATAAAATGCCGTAGCGAGTCGAGGTTAGTGACAGATCGTCAGTCTGTAACCGGCGAATTGTCACGGTGCGGCGCAGCAAATGCGCTGATTTCGGAACCTGTGTCTTCTCGACAACAGGCGGGCCGGGCTCTATCGACACGCCCCATGAAGCCCGACGCCCGCGTCCATGCCGCCATCGAAGTCCTGTCCGCCATCCTCAAGGGCGCGGCCGCCGATCGGGCGTTGCAGGGCTGGGGCAGGGCGAACCGCTTCGCTGGATCGGGCGACCGCCGGGCGATCGGCGAGCTTGTCTACGCCACGCTGCGCAGCGGTACGGTGCCGGACGATCCGCGCGCCGCGGTGCTCGCCGGTCTCCGTGCGCAAGGCCATGACGGCGCGGCGATCGACGCGCTTTTCACCGGCGCCCGCCACGCCCCGGCGCCGCTCAGCGCCGCCGAGCGAGCGGCGCTCGATCTGCCGGCCTCTGCTCTGCCGGACTGGCTCGCGGTCTCGCTGCGCCGCGCCTATGGCGAGCGCATGAACGCCGAACTCGCCGCGCTCGCGATGCGCGCGCCGCTCGATCTGCGGGTCAACACGCTGAAGGCGACGCGCGAACGCGCGCTGGATGTCCTCGCCGAGGAGGGGATCGCCGCCGACCCGCTGGATCGTCCGGACACGGCGCTTCGCGTGCTCGCCGGCGGGGTGGATGTCGAGTCAAGCGCTGCCCACACGATGGGCTATGTCGAGATCCAGGACGCCGGCTCACAGCTGGTCGCGGAACTGGCCGACGCGCGGGCGGACATGAGCGTGCTCGATCTCTGCGCGGGGGCAGGGGGCAAGACGCTGGCGCTGGCCGCGGCGATGGGGAACTCGGGTCGGTTGCTCGCCTGCGATACCGGGGCGGTGCGGCTGAAGCGGTTGGCGCCCCGTGCCATCCGCGCGGGCGCGACGATCGTCGAGACGCGCCTGCTTGCGGAAGACTGGCTGGATCAGGCGAGCCCTTTCACCGAGGCCTTCGACCGCGTCGTGATCGACGCGCCGTGCAGCGGCTCCGGCACCTGGCGGCGCAATCCCGAAACCCGCGCGCGCCTGACACAGGCGGGGCTCGCCCATCTGACGGCACTGCAGGGGCGCCTGCTCGACGCCGCCGCGCCGCTGGTGAAGCCGGGCGGCAAGCTCGTTTACATCACCTGCTCGATCCTGCCGGAGGAAGACGAGGACCAGGCCGACGCCTTCCTCGCGCGCCATGCCGGCTTCAGCCGCGCCGCGCCCGACACCCGCCTCAGCCCGGCAAGCACGGCGACCGACGGGTTCTTCGCGGCGGTCTTCGTCAGAACACCGGCCTGACGATCAGACGCGCCGGAACGCCGCGAGCGGGCCGGGCAGGGGTCGCATCGCCGATGCGACGACCGGCCGGTTCGGATCGGCCTTGCCGCCCAGTGCCGCGAGCGCTGCCTGCGATCCCGGCGAGCGGCTGCGTTCCAGCACGGCGATCATCGCCGCATCGCTCATCGGCATCGCCGGCTCATATTGTCCGGTGGCCGCGCCACAGGTGCAGTTCGGCCGGCCGCAGGCGATCGGCGTCGGGACATAGGCGATCGGCATCTCAACCGCCGCCAGTTCTTCATCCATCCGCGCCAGCGTCATGATGCCGGTGACGTTGTCCGCGCTCTGCTGATAGCTGCGGTTGATGATGTTGCGCTTGGTCTTGTAGGCGAGCACCGCCGCGGCCGTGGACGGCCCGTAGTTGCGCCGCGCGAGTTCGGCGGTGACGATCCTGGCATTGTCCAGCGCCTGCAGCGCGCCCTGGATCTTGGAGACATGCTCGCCCGTCGCGCCCGGCACGATATGGGCGGCGTTGTCTTTCGCGGCGGCCTCGAGCGCCTTGTTGCCCGCGAACAGGCGCGATTTGAGAGCCATGCTCTATCCCCCCTAAAGGTCGAACCATTCGGGACGCAGCTTGCGCGCGAATGTCCCGTTCAGCTTCTCGATCTGGTACCAGGTGAAGCGATTGCTGACGCCCGCGCCCATGTTGCCGTTGAACATGATGTTGTCGTGCGCATTCGCCTTCTCGGTATGCTTGAGGCCCATCGTGTGGCCGATCTCGTGGGCGATCGTCGTCCACTCCGGCGCTTGCGGCGCGCCGGGCCGGCCGAGCTCGAACTGGCAGAAGCACACATTATTGCCGACATAGGCGACGCCGACCGCATCATCGATCCATTTGTTGTTGCGCGTCTTCTTCTCGCCGCTGATCACGTTCCAGGTGGCGATGACCTTCAGCATCCATTGCTGGTCGAGCGGCTGGTTCAACTCGATCTCGACCTTCAGCCGTTCCCACATCTCGCTGAGGATGATCGGCGAGCCGAGGTTGAAATTGCTGCGCAGCGGCGTGATGCGGCCCCGGTGGCCGGCATCGCCCTGACGTTGGAGATCGACATTGCACTGGTCCTTGTAGGCGGCCTCGGCCGTCTCGAACTGCTTGATCATCTCGTCGGTGTTGACGCTCGCGAACAGCTTGGCGTCGGATTTGAGGACGAAGGCGTGATACTGGATCGCCACCCGGGGCAGCACGCTGATCTTCAGCCGCACCGGCGCTGTGTGCTTGTTCACGGGCTGCAGCTTGTATTCGAACTGCCCCGCCATCCCGCCGGTGAAGCGGAACCGGGCGGGCGTGTTGGCGGGCAGGCGGAACGTATCGCCCGCACCGCCCAGCGCTTCGGTTTCGGGCGACAGCTTGGCGATCGCGAAGGTCTGCGGCCCGCTCAGCGGCGTGCCGTCGTCCGCCTTGTCGGTGTTGGGCGCCATGATCCAGTCGCTGTGATCGGTCATGATGCCCAGCGACCGGGTCGCGCCGCCGGCCGGCACCATCTGGTAGGCAAAGCCGTTGCGGAAATCGAAGCCCTTGCGCCCGCCATCGTCGCCCAGAAATTTCAACGCCATGTCAGCCGTCTCCGTCCCATCGTCCGGAATACGGAAAGGACGGGCGGGACCGGCCAAGGGCCGGCGAACTTTCTTGCTAGTAGGCGACCCCCGGCGGCGGCGGCGCGGGCGGTACGCGGCTGAAGCGCTCCCAGCTCATCTTGCGCTTCAGCGAGCCGAAGCAGTTGAACTCCTTCGCCAGACCCTCGCGGTGGAAGTCGCCCATGAACTCGTCGGTGATCTCGATGCCGGCGATGTGCACCTTCTTGCCGCCGTCCCAATTGTAGCGGTCGAAGAATTTCAGCTCGATATCGGCGAGCACCTTGCCGCGTTTGGGCACGCGCGCTTTGGCTTTCGTCCACACGCCGAAGCCGCCGATCGCGAAATACCAGTCCTTGCTGTCGTCCTTGCCGTTATAGGTGTGGTCGTTCTGGATCACCTTCTTGGTCGTGATGTTCCACGTCCCCGGCGGGCAGGCGTCGATATAGTCCGCCATGCAGGCCAGTTCGAAATCGAGCACGTTGGTGCGGACATAGGCGTTGTCCTGGAACATGCCTTCGAGGTCGATCTTGTAGTCGCGGCCCGAGCCGCCGAAATAATGCACGAGGTGCTTGGTGGCATTGGGGCCGATGCCGATCAGCGTCGCACCATAGAACCCCGGCGAGGTGCTGATCGCGATCTTGATGGCGGCGGAGCGCAGCGTCAGCGGCGCCGAGTTCCACGCGCCCGCGCCCTTGTCGGGCTTGGGGATCGGATCGTCCGTGCCTTCGCAGTAGTAGTCGGACTCCGGCAGCATCACCAAAGGCTGCGGCTCCGGCGGCTTGTCGCCGACCGGCGGCGGGGGACCCAGTTTTTGCGGCGGGGGCGGTTTGTCGCCGACGGGTTTCGGCCGCCTGGGCGGGCCCTTGGGCCTGGGCGGTTTCACGACGACCGAGGGGGCAGGGGGCGGCAGTTCGGCGTCCATGGCGCGGATGGTCTTGCGCCCCGCGATCCCGTCGGGCTTCAGCTTGTGCGCGGTCTGAAACGCCTTCACGGCCAGGAAGGTCTCGTCGCCCAGCACGCCGTCCGGCGCGCGTGTCTTCTTCTTGACCGACTTGGGCAGTTTGTAGCCGAGGGCGATCAGCCCGGCCTGGAGGATGGCGACCCCGAGCCCGGTCTCGCCCCAGGCGAAGGGCGGATTGTTGTGCGCCGCGTCGTCCAGGCGCTCGATTCCGCGAAACATCTTGGACCGCAGCATCGCTTCCCCCACGCGACGGTTTCCCCGGCTCAAGTGTTCTGGCGCGCCGCTGCACGCGCAAGGCGCACCTTGCCGCAGCTTCCCGGCGCCGCCGCTCCGAACGCTCGGCCTAGTGCTTGAAGGTGTCGAACCGCGGGGGCGAGCCCTTCGTCCACGCGATCTGCTGCCCCTGCTGGCCGAACATGTCGTACTCGCGCGCCTTGCCCTGCTGATGGAACGCGGCCATCGACACGTCGGTGATCGGGATGCCCAGGATGTCGACGCCCTTGCCCTTGTCCCAGTTGTAGCGGTCGTAGAAATGCACGGTGACGTCGGCCGAGATGCGCCCATCCGGCTCGACCGTGCACGCTGCCGTCGCCCACAGACTGTAGCCGCCGACGGCGTAGTACCAGTCGCGGCTTTCGTCTTTGTAGTTGTAGGTGAAATCGTTGCGGTGCAGGGCCTTGGAACGAATTTGCCAGCGCCCGGGAGGGCATGTGTCGATGTAGCGGGCGATCCGGGTGAGTTCGATACCGAAAGCGCGGCCGGCGCTGAAACCGGATTTGCGCATCGCCGCGTAGTCGATCGTCAGCGCGGTGCCGGTATTGGCGAAGTAGTGCTTGAGGTTCAGCACCGCATGCGGCCCCGCCACCGCCAGCGCCGCAGCCCAGAACTGCACGCTTTGCGGGCCGTTGATGAAGATGATCGCCGCCTGGGTCGTGAGCGTGGCGGGCTTCGAGTTCCACGCGCCCGCGCCCTTGTCATGGGTCAGCGGCGGCGCGGCGGTGCCTTCCTCGTAGTCGTCGTTGAAGGGCAGGGCGCGGCCGCCGGGCTCGATGGGCGGCGGGATGCGGTGCGGCTTGGGCGCCGGGGCCGGTGGCGGGTTGGGGTTTGGGTTGGGATTGGGTTTGGGATTCGGCTTTGGCGGCGGGGCGGGCGGGATGGTCGCCGGCAGCAGCGCGTCGATCGCATGCAGCGTATCGTGCCCGGCGATCCCGTCGATCTTCAGCCGCGCCCTCGCCTGGAAGGTCTGCACCGCGCCGCGCGTTTCATCACCGTAGATCCCGTCCGGCGCGCCGTGCCTCCGGGTCGAGACAGGCAGCTTGTAGCCGAGCCGCAACAGCCCCGCCTGCAGCGCCGAGACGCCGTAAGTGTGCTCGCGCCCGCTGACCGGCGGGGCATTGCGCGCCGCGCTCTGCAGCCGGGAAACGTCGCGGAAGAGATCCGAGCGGAGCATGGCGGGCGCCCTTTGCCTGTGGCCTACCCTCCCTAAGACGGCAGCCGCCCGCCGAACCGGCCAATGCGATTGAAGATTTCGCGCGACTCCCCTATTTCACGCCATGTCCCAGACCGTCCTCATCATCGACTTCGGCAGCCAGGTTACGCAGCTCATCGCCCGCCGCGTGCGCGAGATCGGCGTCTACTGCGAAATCCACCCCTTCCAGTCCGCCGAAGCCGCCTTCGCCCGGCTGAAGCCCCAGGCCGTCATCCTCTCCGGCGGGCCGGCCTCGGTCACGACCGAGAACTCACCCCGCGCGCCCCAGGCGATCTACGAGGCGGGCCTGCCGATCCTCGCCATCTGCTACGGCCAGCAGGTGACGGCGCTGCAGCTGGGCGGCACCGTCGAGGGCGGCCACGCCGCCGAGTTCGGCCGCGCCGATGTGGAGATCCTGAAAGAGAGCCCGCTCTTCGCCGGCATCTGGCAGGTGGGCCAGCGCTACCCCGTCTGGATGAGCCACGGCGACCGCGTCACGCAGCTGCCCGAGGGCTTTGAGGTCATCGGCACGTCCGAGAACGCGCCCTTCGCCATCGCCGCGAACGAGGCCCGCCGCATCTACACCACCATGTTCCACCCCGAGGTCGTCCACACGCCCGACGGCGGCAAGCTGCTCGCCAATTTCGTCCTGAACATCGCCGGCCTCACGCCCGACTGGACCATGTCCGCCTATCGCGACCAGATGATCGCCAAGATCCGCGCGCAGGTCGGCACCGAACGCGTCATCTGCGGTCTCTCCGGCGGCGTCGACAGCGCGGTCACCGCCGTGCTGATCCACGAGGCGATCGGCGACCAGCTCACCTGCGTCTTCGTCGATCACGGTCTCATGCGCCTCAACGAGGCCGACGAGGTCGTCTCGCTGTTCCGCGACCACTACAACATCCCGCTCGTCCACGTGGACGCCGCCGACACCTTCATCACTGCGCTGGAGGGCGAGGCCGACCCCGAGACCAAGCGCAAGACGATCGGCCGCCTCTTCATCGAGATCTTCGACGCCGAGGCGCACAAGATCGCCGCGGACGGCAAAGGCGCCCCCGCCTTCCTCGCCCAGGGCACGCTCTATCCCGACGTGATCGAGAGCGTCTCCTTCTCCGGCGGCCCCTCGGTCACCATCAAGAGCCACCACAATGTCGGCGGCCTGCCCGAGCGGATGAAGCTGAAACTGGTCGAGCCCCTGCGCGAGCTCTTCAAGGACGAGGTCCGCGCCCTCGGCCGCGAGCTGGGCCTGCCCGCCGCCTTTGTCGGCCGCCACCCCTTCCCGGGACCGGGCCTCGCCATCCGCCTCCCCGGCGGCGTCTCACGGGAAAAGCTCGACATCCTGCGCCAGGCCGACGCCATCTATCTCGACGAGATCCGCAAGGCCGGCCTCTACGACACGATCTGGCAGGCCTTCGCCGTGCTCCTGCCCGTCCGCACCGTGGGCGTGATGGGCGACGGCCGCACCTACGACCAGGTCTGCGCCCTCCGCGCCGTCACCAGCACCGACGGCATGACCGCCGACTTCTTCCCCTTCGACATGACCTTCCTCGGCCGCGCCGCGACCCGCATTGTGAACGAGGTGCGGGGCATCAACCGGGTGGTCTACGACGTGACGTCCAAGCCGCCGGGGACGATTGAGTGGGAGTGAGGGAAAGCATTTTTACAGTGTAGAGGAAAGCTACTGCCGAAATTCGGTAATATCCATATTAGCACGAGGAATAAATATCTAAATAATTTACCCTTCAGCGCGAGTTTCTAGGGATGCAATGATGTTATCTAAACGCCTAAGCAAATCATCATAGCTCATTATGTCTATAAGGTTTGAGTATTTTCGTTTTATTACATCGAAATCAAACCCTTGATTTTCATCGAACGCAGGGTCTCCTGATGGAAGCCGGTCTCTGCCCAGAATAACGATTGATTTGGGGCTGGTTATGCGAATCTTAAGATCGGATGGTAGCGCGGACCTGTACTTCTTTGTTAGTAGCTCTTCCCCTTTTATCCCCCATTTATTCAAATGAAAGAGATATTTTTCTGCTTGCATAACCGTGTAGGTCAGAACCCTGCTTGGGACACTATTTCCTCTATAGATCGTCTTACCTAAGAGCATATCAAGAGTAGGTTTTTTTATTTCTATTAGGTCGATATTTCCGGATGCGTCAATTAGCGCTATATCTATGTATCGATGATGAACTGATCCCGGCGATGTATAATAGTCATTTATTTTAACGTTCCGTAGAACGGCAACGTACTTCGGGAATATTAGGAGTATAAATTGTAAGATCATGTTTTGCCAGTCACTCTCAGAACGATTGGCGCCTGAGGTGAGCCAGCCAGTAATGGTCTTGCGAATCAGTTTATATTTATGAACCTCAAGGTGCAGTAATTCTTCCTGACGAAGAGGGTTTTCTTTGATAAAAGCTCTAGTTTTAGATAAATAATCTTCATATACGCGACGTGCGTCCTTCATATTATCCAGATAGTCTCCTAAAATATCCGCAACTCGTGCGTTAGCGTACCTATCCAATTCAAGTGTATTTGGAAATTTCTTTAAAAGGTTCTCAAATTCAGCGTACGGAATAGCACTCGGATGGTCGCCGCCGATAATTATGTCATCTGTCGAGTTCAATATCTTTGAGATTCGTAAAAAAATCGACACATTTCGTTCTGCGGCAAATAGTTTTCTTGATAGTGGAATGTTTTTATGAAGGAAAATATTGGGAATAATTCCAAATATACGCCCTTCTATTTTAAGGTATTCGCCAATTATTGTGGCAAAGCGAAATTCATATTCTGCATTTTCTTCAAACGGATCGCCATCAGGTTCGCTGACGACATCATCAGCGAGGAAACTGAAGACACGGCTTATGGTAATTGAGCCGTGCTTGCTCAACTCGCTTTTTATCCATGCAGGACCCTGAATGTCAGGAGTATATTTGACAGTAGCACCGATAGGGGTGACGACGAACTCGAACATTCAATCTTGGAGCTCCTTGGCCTGAATTCCGAGAAGCTTTGAGTGTATTTATATTTATGGCAATGCGACCTGCTGACGCAATGTTTGGACGATTTTATGCTTGATAGGAAAGATTTTGCCCCGATATAGGTGCGCCGGCATCGATACTAGGTGACGATTACAATGTTTGAAAAGAACTTGGACGTTGTTATCGATGAGGCAACTTGGCCGACGAAGGCCGCCCCCGCCTTTATACGAAGTGGTGCTGGGCAGCAACTAATCGATATCCCCGCAGCTCTGTTGCTGCTTGGCTCCGTCACAACTCCCGCCGCTGGATCGTTGTCCTCCCCAGCAAGATTTTGGGCCTGGGTCCGCTATTTTGTCGCCCTGCATACTACGCGGGACTTCCGGATCACTATGCCATTTTCAGACTTGGACCCACATCAGAAAGGAATTTTGAGTGACGACTTTGGTGTGGCGATGTCCACTCAGTGGTTATCGGACCGTCTTGGCGGGTTCGTAGACTTGGTCGATGGAAGAAAGTTCATGCTGCAGTTCGCCGGGATGATGCGGCGAATGCCGAGGGGGGCTAGGAAGGTTGGGCCGAGCAAGGCACCGGACTACGTTGCTCTAGACTCCAACGGAAGGTGGCACGTCTTGGAGTGTAAAGGCACGCAATCTGGTCGCAGTGCACGCAATGGATTTTTGCAGAGAGCCATCCAGCAAAAATCCGTAATTGATATAGTGGGACGGATGCGAGGTCAGAGACTTGGCGCCGGTCTTGCCATCTCGCATGAAAATGATCGCCGCCGATCGCAACTCCGAATAGTTGACCCAGACCCCGACGAAGAGCCTCTACTAAAGCTTGACGGCCGCGCGCAGGACGACACCGTCAAGTACGCGCGTCGGCTGTCTGTCGCTAGGTCGCTTGGAGTGATCGGCTTCAGTCGTTTGGCCACCGAACTGGCGCTGCCTTCGGAGGAAGATCTTAAACAAGGGCTAGGTGTCGTCGACTTACTTTTACCAAGCGAACGTGCTGCATTACGTATAGATACGAAATATAGATCATCTCGAGCTAAGGATCAGTTGGATGAGGTTCCTTTGAGGCAATTCGAGTTGAACGGAGAAATTTTTCTTGGCAAAATAACTACGCTCAAAGTACCTGAATTGAGAGAAGTCTATGGTGTTTCAAGTATAAAAATTCGCCAGGGCGTGAAGCGTGAGTTGGTTCGAGAGCTAAGGTCTGACGATAATTTGGCGCGAAAACGCGTTGAAGACAAGATTGACGCATATGTGAAATCCGATGGATTGGTCACGAGCAAAGGTGTCCGGTCTCGTTCGATTTCTTACGGTGGTGTCTTCAGAAGCGACATCGCGTTTGAGTAACTTTTTTCGCACGACTTGATCAAGGCGTTTGGTCCGTTGCCGTCAGTCTTTTTCATACGTGTTTGATTAATTGGGACACGCACGGTAGCTGGCCAGATGCTGGCATAGGTTCCCGTTGTGACACCGCCCCCTAAAGCATCCCGCAAAACGGCGGCGGTGCCGCCTCGCTGCACATCCGACTCATCCCCATCGCCTTCCAGTACGTCATGAGGCCGAGCTGTTCCGCCAGTTGCGGGAATCCCGGATCGTCCGCGCAAAACGTCACGCCTTGTGTCGGCGCCCGGCCCGTTCGTTCGTCGTTTTCCTGTCAGGCTCAGTCAGGATGGAGACAGTCATGCGCGTCATGGTGTTCGTGAAGGCGACCGAGGCGCGCGAGAAGGGCATCGTCTGTACGCCTGAGACCGAGGCGATGAGGGCCGAGATGGGCCGCTTCAACGACGCGCTGGTCGCGGCCGGCATCCTGAAGGAGGGCGAGGGCGACGGCCTGCAGCCGACCTCTGCGGCCAAGCGCATCGCGTTCGACGGCGCGGCGCGCACCGTCATCGACGGCCCCTTCACCCCGGCCCGCGACCAGGTCGCCGGCTGGTGGCTGTGGACCGTCAAGGATAGGGCCGAGGCGGTCGCCTGGGCAAAGCGCTGTCCCAATCCGATGAGCGGCCCCAGTGAACTCGAAATCCGCCCCTGCGAGGAGAGCGCTTGAGCCTGCCGGCCGGGCCGCCACCGGCCCGCCACGCGGCTGAACATAATCCTTGTATATAGGTGAAAAATCCTATATAGCTTTCCGTGCCGGGCGGTGCGATCGCCGCGCCGGCGGCGGTGTCGCGCGCTCAGGCGTGCGTGAGGCGGGAAGGAGAGACGGGTGGGCCGAAATGATCTCTCGCAATCGAGGTTCGAATGCGCTGCGCGCGGCCGCGCCCGTACGGCGCGGATTGGCGGCTCAAACAAGGCGCGAAAAGCGACGTTCGAATACCGCACGGCCAGAGGGGATAGGGCACATAACGACGTTCGAATGGCTTCGCTGTCCGCCGCTTCCGTTTGCGTCACGCTAGGCGCGCGGACATCGGTGACAAACGAAGATGCTCTTCGCCGGAGCCGCAAAATTTTGTTGCGCGCCGAGGGAGGAGGGGGAGGGGGAGGGGGAGGGGTAAAAAATTCCAGGATCAAATCCACCCCGCAGCGGACCCAGCCGCGCCGCCTAGATCATCCCGCAAAACGCCGGCGGGGTCGCCTCGTTGCAGACATCCGGCCTGGTCCCCGTCGCCTTCCAGTATTTCATGAGGCCTAGTTTCTCCGCCAGCGCAGGGAAGCCTGGATCGTCCAAGGTGGCGCGCATGCTGGGATGCCAGAAGAGCGTCGGTCCGGGATAGGCCTTGGCGACCAGCGGGGTCGCCATCTGGAACGCTTCGCGGGTGGCGCCGAGCGAGGCGAGCAGCCGCGTGGCGGCTTCGCCCTGCTGATCCTGCGGGAGGGCCAGCAGGGCCTGCACGGCTTCGGCCTTGGCGCCGGCCTCGCCCGAGGTCAGGGCGTCATACCCCTTCACCAGGGCGGCGCGCAGCTCTGGCGGGAGTGCCACTTGGGGATCGCGCAACGCCGCTGCGTCCCAGATCCGGGTGGCCTTCCACGATTTGATCCGCGCCGCATAGGCGGCATCGGGCGCCAGGTCGATGGCCGCGTCGTACACGCGCGCCGCCTCCTCAAGGTGCCGCGCGACGACCAGCGCATCCGCCAGATTGAGCGCCGTATACAAATAGAGCGCGAGCATGTCGCTGGCCTGGCGCAGGCGTTCCACGCCCTCGTTGACCCGGCCGACATTCACCAGCAGCCAGCCGTATTGATGATACTCGCAGCCGCAATCCAGCCGCTGGGCGGCGACGGCGCGCTTGAACAGCGCCTCCCGCGTGCCCCAATCCTGGCGATCGACCAGCATGGCCTTGATGTAGAACGCCTCGCTGTTCTTGGGGTCGATCTCCACCGCGCGGTCGGCCGCCTCGCGCCCCGCTGCGCGCGCCGCATCCACGGCCTCAGGCGTCTCGGCGCTGTAGGACACCTTCCAGTAGCCGCCGGCGACCGCCGCCCAGCCCCACGAGAAGTCGGGCACGGCGGCAACGACCCGTTGCGCCGGCAACAGCGCCTTGCGCCCCTCTTTCAGCCTCGTGTCCCAATGCCCCTGGCAGAACTGCATGTAGTCCTTGAGCACGGAATCGGGCAGCGGCGCGTGATAGGTGGAGGCGCCGAACAGGCCGCAGCGCACGACATTGCCGGCGTCCACCGCGATGCGGCGCGGCACGCGCGACACCTCGTTGCCGTCATAGTTGAAGCTGTCGGTCCAGATCGTTGTGCCGGAGCGCTCGTTGGTCAGGCGGGTGATGACGCGGATCATGTCGCCGTCGCGCTGGATCGTCCCGCCCAGCGCATAGGCCGGCGCCTCGCCCGGCGCCGGGGCGGGTGCGGTGGAGACGCCCACCACGCCGTCCGCATTGAACGCCGCCGCGATCTCGGCATCCACCGTGGCGGGCACGGTGGCCGGCAGGTCGGCGGAGAGGAGCTGGAACCCCGCCAGGCGCACCGTCATGGAGTGCGCCGCCTGCGCCTCGGGGGCGGGGGAGGGGGAGGGCGACTGAAGTCCCCACCACGCCGCGCCAGCAATCGACAGGACGGCCAAGCCGGCCGCGGCGATCGCCATCGGACGCCGCAGTGAGAAAGCCTTGGCGGAGCGGCCGCGCGCAGGGGTCGGCGCCGCGCCGGCGATCTGTTCGATGCGGGCGGCCAGCGCGTCGATCGCGCGGTCCCACCCCTCGAACGCGTTGATCCACTGGCGCGTCGACAGCTCGTAGGCGAAGGCGTCGCTCGGTTCGACGTCCTCGATCCTGAGCGCCATGACCGGCACGCGGAAGCGGCTGGCGAGCGAGAGCTCCTTCTTGATCTCGTCGCTGTCATTGGCGGCCGCGGAGAACACCAGCACCATCGCGCGCGCGGCGCGCAGCGACTGGACGATCGCTTCCTGGTAGTTCTCGCCCGGCGCAACGTCGCGGGTGGCGATCCAGCAGGCAATGCCGCGCGCCTCGATCGCCTCGCACACCGCCAGCGCCTGCGCGCGGTCGGCCGTGGCATAGCTGACGAACACCGGCTGGCTCACATACTCCCCCTCGCTGGCGTAAAACCTAGGGGAACCGCGCGGCAATGAGAAGCGCGCCGAGAGGCGGGCGGGGCATTGGCGAAGGCGGCGCGCCCCGCCTAGACTTAGGCACCATCCGATCGGCGGGAGATCATCAACGTGAAAGCCACCACCACCAGGCACCGCATTTACGACATGGCCGTCGGCAAGGTGTATCCCGCCTATCTCGCCAAGGCCGAGAAGAAGGGCCGCACCAAGGCTGAGGTCGACGAGATCTTCCGCTGGCTAACCGGCCATACGCAGAAGACGCTGGATGCGGAATTCAAGAAAGGCACGAGCTTCGAGGACTTCTTTCAGGCCGCGCCGGGGTTGAACCCGCTGCGCGCCGGCGTCACCGGCGTCGTCTGCGGCGTGCGCATCGAGACTATCGAGCAGCCCGTGATGCGCGAGATCCGCATCCTCGACAAACTCATCGACGAACTCGCCAAGGGCCGCCCGATGGCGAAGATCCTGAGGAGCTGATCATGCCCCGTTTCCTCGCCGTCTACACGATGAAGCCCGAAGACCTCGCCGCCTTCCGCCAGCGGCCGAAGGCGGAGCAGGAAGCTGTCGATGCGGCGGGCCTGCCGGCCTGGGAAGCGTGGGAGGCCGCGAACCGCGCGGCCATCCTCGACACCGGCGGCATGGTCGGCCAGACGGTGCGCGTGACCAGGGACGGCATCGCCCCCGCACGCAATCCGTTCTGCGGCTATATCGTGATCGAGGCCCCGACCATCGACGACGCCGCGCGCCTGTTCCTGGACCACCCGCATTTCAGCATCTTCCCCGGTGACGGCGTCGACCTGATGCCCTTTGTCACCGCCCCGCCGGAGACGACACCATGATCACCGTCTGGGGCGAGGGCAGGGGGCTGCGCGTCGTGTGGCTGCTGGAGGAGATGGGCCTCGCCTATCGGCTGCGCGATGTCGATCTGCTGAAGGGCGTGGAGAACGATCCCGAATTCCTCGCCATCAATCCCTGCGGCTATATCCCCGCGCTGCAGGACGGCGCGATGGTGATGGTCGAGTCCATCGCGATCATGGAATACCTGATCGCCCGCCACGGCGCCGCCGCGGCCGCGACGCTGGTGCCCGCCGCCGCCGATCCGGCCTACGGGCTCTATCAGCAATTCCTGCATCTCGGCGAAGCGGGCCTGATGATGCCGCTCTACATGCACGTGATCACCAAGAACATCGCGCCCGAGGCCGAACGCGGTAACTGGACCGATCGCGAGAGCGTCGAGATTTTCAGGAACCGGCTGCAGCTCGTGACGCGGCAGCTGGCGCGCGCGCCCTACATGGCCGGCGACGCCTTCACCGCCGCCGACATCTCGGTCAGCTACGCCCTCTCCTTCGCCCGCCGCAATGCGGGGCTGGAGCTTGGCGAGGCGGAGACCGCCTATCTCACCCGCACGACGGCGCGCGCGGGGTACCAGCGGGCGCTGGAGGTGTGCCACGCGACGCGGGCGTGGTACGCGCGGGCGGATGGGGAAGGTTGAGGCACTTACTCCGCGATCCGCTCCAACACCGCCTTCTTCTCCCCGATCTCACCCTCGAACCGTGTCGGCTGTTGGTATTGCGAACGGAAGGGGGCGGTGACGCCGTCTTTGGCGCCGTCGGTGAGGACGATTTCGCCGATCGGGCCGAGCTGCCAGAACCAGTTGGTGAGGCCTGAGGGGCTGAGTGGTTTCAGGCAGTCCGCTTCCATCGTCTTTTCGCCATAAAGGTTCAGCGGGGCGTTGCCGCCGAAGGCGTCGTGGGAGACGTCGACGATGCAGGTCGGGCCGCCTGCGACGGTCAGCGTATAGCGTCCCGCCACCGCGACGATCGCCGGCGTGTCGATCTGCACCGGCGGGGGCATCGCGCCGGCGGCGGCGCCGAGGACGGCGGCCGCGAGCGCCGCGACGGCGAGGCGGGCGCGGCGGCCAAGGGCGCGGCGGACCGAGGCGGCGTGGGGGAGTGCGGTCATGGGCGTTTCTCCGATGCGATGCGAAACCTGGGCGGCGCGGGTGCCGGCTGGCTCCCAAGCTCGGGTGTCGCGGGGCCGAGGGCAAGCCGCGTTCAGAGCGCCGCGATGTCGCAGGCGTGCCGGATTGTCCGCCTCCGCGCCGGTGCTAGCGTGCGCCCGCGAAGTGCGAGTGTGGTCATGGCAGGCGTCAGCGCGTTCTGGATCAAGGGGCCGTTGCGGCTCGGCAGCCATGGCGACAGCGTGAAGGTGCTGCAGCGCCTGCTCGCCGCGCGGGCGCCGCATGGCGGCATGGTCGTCGACGGTCGCTTCGGGTTGAAGACGCACAAGGCCGTCCGCGCCTTCCAGCGCAGCGCCAAGCTGAAGGTCGACGGCGTCGTCGGCCCGCGCACGGCCGAGGCGCTGGACGCCGCGTATACGCTGGCGCGCATTCCCAATGTCCTGACCCGCCATCCCAAGACCAAGCCGTTGCGCCCCGGCCAGGTGCAGACGGCGCTGGAGCTGATCGTCGCGACGCTGCAGCCGCGGCTGCACGATTTCTGGGCGCTGCTGCGCGCCGAGATCCCCAAGAGCGGCGCCGTGCCCAAGGCGATCGCGCTGGCCGAGGAGAATTTCGACGACGTCATCATGCCCGCGCTCGACAACCGGCTCGCGGACTGGCCGAAGCGCGAATATCCCGACGGCCTCGCCGACTCCTTCCGCATGGATATGCTGACCATCGCCACCTATGTGCTGGAATATGTCGGCGTCGTGCTCAAGGAGAATGGCGGGGACACCAGCGCGCTGATCGCGCGGTTCGAGAAGCTCGACTACGAGGCGCTGGTCCGCGTCCTCCGCGCATTGGAGGAGGGCCGCGAGGACGCCAACGCCGCCGCCTTCGATGTCCAGCAGGTCATGATGCGCGCCGTCGCCTGAGGTTACGGGCGCCGCTTGCCGACACGCTCTTGCCGCAGTTCCTGCCTAAGCGCATGAGGGCCAACCGTGGCGCGCCCTTCGGCGATGCGCGGCAGTCCCTGAAAGTACCCCATGAAGTCCCTGTTGCTTGCCACCGTGTTCGTCCTTGCCGCCGCCGCTACGCCGGCCTTCGCTGCCGATCCCGCCGCCGTGGCGCCTGTCGCCCTGACCCCTGCCGAAACCGGCACCGCCGTCTCGGTCGCGACCGGCGGCACGCTGACCCTGACGCTGCCGGCGCGGGGCGGCGTGCCCTATGCGTGGGAGGTTACCTCGGTGGTCGAACCGCAGCTGATCGCGCAGGGCCAGGAAACGGTCGCCAAGATCCCCGGCCGCGCCGGCGGCCCCGCGGACGTCGTCATCACCTTCAGCGCCGATGCGCCCGGCACGGTGGAACTGACCGCCGGGCTCTTCCCCTTCACCGGTGAGAAGACCGCGGTCCAGACCGTGACTTACACGGTCACCGTCACGCCGTAGCGCGGACCCGCTGGCCCGGGTGGGCGCCGTCAGAGATGCGGCAACTGCCACCCCTGCCATACCGCGACGAGTCGCAGCACGCCGCAGGTGAGGCCGCCCGCGAGCGCGGCCCAACCGGGCGGCAGTCCCGACCGCCGCGCAATCACCAGCACGGCCGCGCCCGCGATCGCCGCCGTCGCGAGGAAGTCGGTGCGCAGCACCGCCGGCACCTCGTTCAGCAGCACGTCGCGCAGCGCGCCGCCGCCGCACCCGCCGATCGCCGCCATCAGCACCGCGGCGATCGGGGTGAGCTTGTATTCCAGTGCCTTCTCGGCCGCCGCGACCGCGAGCAGCGACAGGCCGAGCGCGTCGATCACGATGAGCGGCCATTCGGGGATATCTTCCACCTGATGGGCGAAGAGCATCGCGAGCGCGGCGCCCACCAGCGCGACGCTGAGCAGCGGCCAGCCGCGCAGCGCTTCCGGCGGCGTCTCGCCGACCAGTAGATCGCGCATGATGCCGCCGCCCATCGCCGAGATCAGCGCGATGACGACGATGCCGAGCAGGTCGAGGCCCGCGGCGGCCGCGACCGAGGCGCCGTGAATGGCGAGCACGAACGTGCCTGCCAGATCGATGAGCGTCAGCAGACGCTTGTGAACCCCGATCCCCGCCATGCCCCCGCACGTCTCCCCGTCTAGCGCGCCCCGCCGAGGCCCCCCGGCGCCGTCTTCACGAAAGGCGGCTTGGCCGAGCTGTTGGAGCGGCACTCTTCGGCGAAGCTCGCATAGCTGTCGGCATTGGTCAGCCGCGCGGCGGGCGACAGCGGCTTGATGAAGACGTCGTCGAACCAGCCGCGGCCGTTGTCGACGATGCGCTGGCCGTCGCGCCGCCCTGTGAAGTGGGTCAGCTCGTGGACGATGATATGGGCGGCGAAGTTCGCCGTAACATTGGGCGCGAAGAAGCCGAGCCCCAGGCGGATGCGGCGTGCCTTGTTCGGGTCGCCGTTCTCGTCCTGGGCCGGTTCGAACACGCCCTGACTGGTGGTCAGCGCGATCTTGGCATTGGCCTTGTCGACATCGAACGCGTCGTTCGTGCCGAAGATGTCGAACAGGGTCGGTTCGTTGATGACCAGCGCCATCTCGCTATAGGTCTCGAACAACGTGACGCGCGCATCGCTCTGCGCCGCGGCGTTCAGTTTGTTGAGCGCGAAGTGGCGGTTGAGCCGGTCCGCCGCGATCGCCGAGGGTCCCGGCGCCGGGCCCTGCGAGATGACCGCGCGCAGATTAGCGATCGCCGCCGCCAGCGCCGCCTTGGCGATCGGCAGGGCCTTGGCGAGCTTGGCGTTGAGGTCGGCGCGCGAGATCGGCGCGACCAGCTCGTTCAGCTTCAGGATGGTCTGCTTGCCGGGCTCGACGAGGCCGTCGGGGTTTATCGTCTTCACCTGCTCGCGCTGGAATTTCAGGATCGCCGCATTGGTCTTGGGCCCGATCAGCCCATCGACGACGAGCAGCGGCACCGGGCCGCCGGCGATGCCTTTCTGCGTCACCTGGTTCAGCGCATCCTGGATGGTGCGGACATCTTCGGGCAGGTTGCGGGCGAGGGGGCCTTGCCCGACCGGCTTGGTGATCGAGATAGGCATGACGTCGCCCGCCCCGCCGCCGCCCGCCAGATCCGCCGGCAGGCACGATCCCACATGGGGCATGACCAGCTGCAACACCATCGCATCCTCCTTTGCCGCCGCCCGCCCGAAGGGGAGGCTAAGGGATGAGGCGGGGAGGGCAACCCGCAATGAAGTGCGCCAATGTCGCACGTGCCCCGCGTGCATCCCCGCCGTTTTGATCCTCCCATCCAGTGGCGGCGGCTAACCGAGCCTCATCGAGAGTTCGACATCCTCACCGAACGGGATCGAGAGGTAGCCCCACGCGCGGTCGCGCACCCGCGCGACATAATCGGGGCAGAAGTCGGCATTGTCGGCGACGACCAGGGCACCGGGCCGCAACCGGCTCTCCAGACGGTCGAGGATATCGGGGTAGAGTGCCTTCGCGCCGTCGAGGAGAACGAGGTCGATCGTCTCGGGCAGATCGCGCGCCAGCGTTTCCAGTGCGTCGCCTTCGCGGAACTCAACGAGGTCGGCCAGGCCGCCGGCCGCGAGGTTCGCCTTGGCGCGGATCACTTTGGAAGCTTCGAACTCGCTGGTGATCAGCCGACCGCCGCCATTGTCGCGCAACGCCGCGGCGAGATAGAGCGTCGACAATCCGAACGAGGTGCCGAACTCGACGATCGAGGCTGCGCGGGAGTGACGCGCGAGCATGTAGAGAAGCAGGCCCGTCTCGCGCGATACGGCGAGCGGGATGTCCTTCATGCGGGTGTAGAATTCCGCGTAGTCCGTCTTGCTGTTGAGGATCCGCGTCTTGTCGTCGTTGGTCAGTCCGTTCCAATAGGCTGCGACGGACGGTGTGGTTGCGGGTTCGGTGGCGTCTGCTTCGGCGAACAGACGATCGAGCAGGGGCGCGAGCGGCGCCGTGGTGAGGGCGGTCATGGAAACTCCGGTTGATTGCAGCGCGTCGCTGCGTGCGATAAAAATACGAATGATCCGTCGCATTTCCAATTCGCATTGCAGAAACCGCCCGTGACCTCGCCCGCAAACCCGCAGATTTCCTCGCGCAAAGACCCGAAACAGGCCCGCTCCACCGCCCTCGTCGAGGCCGTGCTGCAGGCCGCAGGTCAGGTTTTGGCGAAGGAGGGCGCATCACGATTTACGATGGCGCGGGTGGCGGAAGCGGCGGGGGTGAGCGTCGGGTCGCTCTATCAATACTTCCCGAACAAGGCCGCGCTGCTGTTCCGGCTGCAGAGCGACGAATGGCGCGAGACCAGCGATCTGTTGCGCGCGATCCTGGAGGACCGTGCGCGCCCACCGTTCGAGCGGCTACGCAGGCTCGTTCACGCCTTCATCCGGTCGGAGTGCGAGGAGGCGGCCATGCGCATTGCGCTGAACGACGCCGCGCCGCTGTATCGAAACGTGCCGGAAGCGCATGCGGCAAGGGAATCGGGATCGCATGTGATCCAGGTCTTTCTGAAGGAGGCGCTGCCACAGGCGTCGAAGGAGGCGCGCCTGCTGGCCGGCGGGCTGATCGAGATGACGATGAGCCAGGTCGGCAAGACGTTCTCGGAGACATCGCCGTCCGAACGCGAGATCGTGCGGTATGCCGACGCCATGGCCGATATGTTCTGCGCTTATCTCAAGCAGGCCTAGCGCCACGCACCCGGCCACGAAAAAGGGGCGCGTGCCGTGCAGCGCCCCTTCCATCGTCTCTCTATCCGGCGGCCGCGGGCCGCCGCAGCGGGTCGCTTACGACGCCGCCTTCTCGTTGCACTTCGCCAGCTTCTCGGCTTCGAACGCCGCGGCGTTCACATTGAAGCTCTGCAGCTTGCCGAACTTCTTGGCGGCCTGCGAGCAAACGGTCGCGGCGCTGCCGCTGCCCGACGTGGTGGTGCAGCCGCCGGCATTGCATTCCCACAGCGTGTCGCCAACGGAGAGGTCGCGCTCGCCTTCGATCGCGACGACGGGGACAGCCTGGTAGGTGACGCTCTTCGCCTGGGCGACGGGCAGGCTGAAACCGACTGCCGCGACAGCAACGGTCAGCGCGGCAAGGACGGACATTTTACGAATCACGGATAGCTCCTCAGATCGGAAACGGTAAACCAAACGATTATCATTTACCCGTCAGAGGCGGCCGCGTAAAGGGGGTTGTTGCGCTGCAAAAACAGCGGCCGGCGAAAGGCCAGGGGACCCTCGCCGGCCGAAGCCGCATAGCGTGCAGGGACAGACAGCGCCGCCACGCAGGCTCGGCCAAAGGAGGCCACCCCGGTCCCTGTCCGTCTATCCCTCATTCAGGGGGTAACGTACGTTCGCCCCATGGAAAATCTTCAGTTCGGCCCGCGGTATTGCGAAACCCCAGACCCGATCGGCGGCCTGTTCCCGATCGAAACCTGGAACGCCTATTCCAGCATGGTGATCTGCGTCTGGGGCGCGCTGGCCTGGGTGCTCGTCATTCGCCGCGCCCCGCAGGCGTGGCCGCTGCACGTTCTGTGCGCGCTGCTGGTGCTCAACGGCGCGGGCTCGACGCTGTGGCATGGGCTGCGCACACGGTGGGCGCTGGCGCTGGATGTCCAGCCGGCGCTGGTCTTCGTGGCGCTCGCCGCGTTCCTGTGGGCCCGCCGCGTCGCGCCGCTGTGGCAGGCGGTGCTGCTGGTCGTCGTACTGGTCGCGGCGCCGTTCCTGCTCCGCCTGCTGCCGTTCGAGTTCGGCGTCGGCCGCATCGTGCTGACCGCTGCGGTCGTCATCCTCGCCGCCATCTGGCTCGTTACGCGCACCTTTGCGGTGTCGCGCCCGGCGGCGCTCACCGGTCTTGCGGCGCTGGTTCTCGCGATCTGCGCGCTCACCTTCCGCAGCATCGACACGCTCGCCTGTTCCGAGATCGGCTTCGGCTCGCACTTCCTGTGGCACGTCACGCTCTCGGCCGCCGCCTTCACCCTATTGCTGACGTTGCTGCGGCTGGAGCCGCCGCGCGTCACGAGACTGTCGTCATCGCCTGTCACCAGTTCCTGACCGATTGGGGGAGAAGCTGCGATGACCACATTCACGATGCTGCTGGACGATGTGGGCGAGGCCGAACCGATCGCCGCCGAACTGCACGAGCGGGGCTTCGCCGAAGCGGACGTCGCCATCTTCAACACCACGGCCGGCGGTGAGAACCCCGAGACGGAAGGCGATATCATCGCCCGCCTTACCGCCTGGCAGGTGCCTGAGGATGTCGCCGCGGCCCGCGCCGCGTTCCTCGCCAAGGGTGGCGCGCTGATCGCGGTGCGCACCACGGACGAGAACCGCGACGTCGCCAAGGCCGTGCTGGAAGGCCGCGAGACGACGCCGATCGCCGGCGGCAACAACGACGCGATCGCGACCGAGGCCGATCACCTCGAGGCCGACGTCACGCGGGCCTCGTCGTCCGGCTAATCCGCTTCGCCGTCGATCGTCCGGCGCGCAAGGCTGAGGCTGAAGCCGGCGCGCGCCATCGTCGCGATGTCCTTATGGCGCTTCTCTTCGCGATTGGCGCCGCGCCACGGCCCCAGCCGTTTGCGGGCGGCGAAGCGCAAGGCGGCCGCGTCATCGTCGCCGGCATCGTTCTCCAGCGCTTCGTCGATGAGACTCGCCGGCACCCCCTTAATGCCGAGCGCCATGCGAATGCGCCGCGCCGGCCACCCGCGCTGGCGCAGAGTCGCGGTCCGGCCGGCGGCGAACGAGGCATCGTCCACCAGCCCGGCGCTGACGCAGAAGGCGACGGCTTCGTCGACCAGCGGCAGCTTCTCGGAAATGTCGGTATCTGGATGCAGTCGTGCCCAGTTCCGCACGCGGCGCAGCAGCACCTGCCGGAGATTGGCGCTCGATGAGGCGTAGCGGCCGAGATAGGCGGCCGCCGAACGCTTGAGCGATGGGAGATCGAGCTTTCTCACGCTCCGATGATGCCCCAAAAATCGACGGCCGCTGGAACACCCCTCAGTGCTCCAGCGGCCGCCCAGCTCCTGAGAGCACGGCCCCCCGCTCAATCAGGAACAAACCTCGTTCGAAAAGGCCCGTTAGTTGAGGCCCAGGTCCAACCTCATCATGATGGTCTGGTTGGTCGATGCGTCGCCCGCGACGGGAGTCGACGCCGTGTAACCCTGGTAGCGATATTCGAGCCCGGCGCCGACACCCGGCATCAACTCGTAGGCGATGCCCGCGACGCCCTGGAGCGCGAAAGCGTCGCTCTCATAGGGAAGAAGGGTGGCGATGCCCTGGAAGACGCTGCTGCCGTTCGGCGCGGCGCTGACCCCGACGCCCACATAAGGCGTCAGGCCCCAGAACATCTCGCCCGTCGTCAGGCGCGTCTGCAGCGAGACCGGGCTGTCGGGGGTGAGCGGGAAGGCTTCGAGGCCCTCGGCGTTCAAGCCGCCGCCCATCGTGGTGACCAGCGCCATCGGGCCGGCAAAGCCGGAATCGAAGCGGTTGTCGAAGCCCGCGGTGCCGCCGGCGATCAGCGTCTGGGGCACGATCAACCCTTCGCCGGATTCGGTCGCGACACCCGAAAACACATGCCCGTCGCCGACGAAAACGTCGGACGCCAGCGCCTCGCCCGAAAGGGCAAGCGCGAGAGCGGTGGCGGCAATATAAGCACGGGTAGACATTACAGGGGATTTAGGGCCGCACCGGGTGTGTATGCAATATGGCGGACCGCGTTAACCGCATATAATCATGTGATGTTGCGGCGATGTCTCGCGCCGCCCTTCGCGGCTGCGAGAAAGCTGACGCGCGCGGTAAATTGAAGTTTGCGTGACAAAACCCTATATCGCACCTCGCCGATAGATATGGGTCGCGCTGCCTGCGGGCGGCGCCCGCGCCGGGGAATGCTCCGGCTGTACGAGAAGACGCCACTTTCGCCGCTCGCCCATTCGAGGATTCCGCCATGTCCGCTGTCGTCAAGACGAAGCGCCTGACCGTGCCGCGCTTCCGCGCCCGCAAGGGCAAGACGCCGATCGTTGCGCTCACCGCCTATACCGCGCCGATGGCCCGGCTGCTCGACCCGCATGTCGATCTGCTGCTGGTCGGCGACAGCCTCGGCCAGGTGGTCCACGGCATGGAAAGCACCGTGCCCGTGCCGTTGGAGCTCATGATCTATCACGGCCAGGCCGTGATGCGCGGTTCCGACACCGCGCTGGTCGTGGTCGATCTGCCGTTCGGGTCCTATGAGGAATCGCGCGAGCAGGCGTTCCGCTCGGCGGCGCGCGTGATGAAGGAGACCGGCTGCGCGGCTGTGAAGCTGGAGGGTGGGGCGGTGATGGCGGATACGATCCGCTTCCTCGCCGAGCGCGGCGTGCCGGTCATGGCCCATATCGGGCTGATGCCGCAGCAGCAGAATCTCAAGGGCTACAAGGTCGCCGGCCGCAGCGCCGAGGAGTGGCCCTCCGCCATGGCCGATGGCCGCGCCATCGAACAGGCCGGCGCGTTCGCCATCGTGCTTGAGGGCATGGTGCCGGGTCTGGCCGACCAGATCACCTCGAAGCTCTCGATCCCGACCATCGGCATCGGCGCCTCGGCGAACTGCGATGGGCAGATACTGGTGACCGACGATCTGCTGGGGCTCATCGAGGCTCCGCCCAGCTTCGTGCGCCGGTACGCGGATCTCGGGGCCGATATCAGCGCCGCCGCGGCCGCCTATGCGCTCGATGTCCAGGCCCGGCGCTTCCCGGCCCCCGAGCACACCTATGGTGTGAGGCCGGTCACGGCCGCCTGAGGCGGGGAAAGCAAGCTCTTTTGGTGTTTGCCTGCCAGCGCGGCGCAATTTATAGGTTCCCGGCCGCACATCTAGTTTGCGTGACGCCAGGACCCGCTCATTGACCGACATTTTTCACGAGGTCGAGGAAGACCTTAGGCGCGACCGGCTGAATAAGGTCTGGGCGCGCTACGGTTCTGTCTTCCTGACCATTGCCGTTCTCGCCGTGGCCGCCACGGCGGGCGTCGTCTGGTGGCGCCAGCACCAGCAAAACCAGGCCGCAGCGGCGGCGCAGACCTTTGCCGATGCCGGTGCGCTGGTCGAAAACGGCAAGCTGGAAGAGAGCATTGCCGCCTTTGCCGCGATCGCCGCGCCGGGCGGCGAGGGCTATCCGACCATGGCGCTGTTCAGCCAGGCCGGTCTTCTGCTCGCCAAGAACGACGTGCCGGGTGCGCTCGCGCTCTACGACAAGGTCGCCAACTCGGCGGCCGACGACAAGGTGAAGTCGCTGGCGCGCCTGCGGGCCGCCTATGCCGTCGCCGACACCGAAAACCCCGATGTCCTTAAGAATCGCCTCGCCGACCTGATCGGCGACACGAGCCCGTGGCGCTTCCAGGCGCGCGAGCTCCAGGCGTTCGCCGACTTCCGCAAGGGCGACGTCAAGACGGCGGGCGAGGCCTATACGGCGTTGGCCGCCGATGCGGCGGCGCCGCAGTCGCTGCGCGATCGTGCAGGCAAGATGGCCGTGTTCATCCAGGGCGGCGCCGTGTTGCCGCCGCCGCCGGCCGCCACGCCCGTCGCACCGCTTGAACCCGCGCCGCCCGCTGCGACGCCGGCCCCCGAGACACCGCCTGCCGATGCCCCCCAGTAGCGCGCAACAAGATCAGGTCCAGTCCATGAAGTTGGCCGTCAGTTCCCTCCGTATGACGCTTGCGCGCTCGACGGTGCTGGCTATCGCGTTCGGCCTTGCCGGCTGCAGCACGCTCGATTCGATCGGCGATCTCTTCGGCAGTTCCGAAAAGGCGAAGGTCCCCGGCCAGCGCATCTCGCTGATGCCGCGCGGCGGCGACTCGCTGGCGCAGGACCAGGCCTTTGTCGGAAAGGCCGTCGGCATTCCCGCTGCGGTCCATATCGCGACCTGGACGCAGCCCGGCGGCACGCCCGAGAATGTCGTCGGCAATACCGACGTGCCCGTGACGTTCGGCGTCGCCTGGACGGCGAATGTCGGCGTTTCGACCTCGTCCGAGTCGGCCATCACCGCGGCGCCGATCGTCGCGAACGGCATGGTCTTCACGCTGGACGCCGCGGCGAACGTGCGCGCGTTCGACGAAGCCAGCGGCGGTGAGGTGTGGGGCAGTTCGGTGGCCGTGGCCGACGAAAGCTCGGACTATTATTTCTTCAGCACCGGCGGCGACACTGCCGAAGAGGGCTATGGCGGCGGTCTCGCCTATGAAAACGGCCGGCTGTTCGTCACGACCGGCTTCGGCGAAGTCACGGCGCTCGATGTCCGCACGGGCGGCAAGATCTGGACGAAGAAGGTCGAGAGCCCGTTCCACACCGCGCCCACCGTCCGCGACGGCCGCGTCTACGTCATGAACCGCGACAACCGCGCCTGGGCGCTGGACGCGGCGACGGGCGCGGAAGTGTGGACGCAGGAAGTGTTCTCGGAAACCGCAAGCATCCTGGGCAGCTCCAGCCCGGCGGTCAGCGCGGATCTCGCGATCATCGGCTACACCAACGGCGACCTCTACGCGCTGCGCACCAATAACGGCCGCGCGCTGTGGAACGACTCGCTGACCCGTACGGGCCAGGCCGACACGCTGTCCTCGATCAATGACATCGCCGGCCGTCCGGCGCTCGACGGTTATGTCGTCTACGCGATCAGCCATGCCGGCCGTCTGGTCGCGGTTGATACGCGCTCGGGCGAGCGGCTGTGGACGCGCGACGTCGCGGGCGTGCAGACCCCCTGGGTCGCGGGCGACTATGTCTATGTCGCGGCGATGAACGGCAGCCTGATCTGCTTCGAGAAGTCGAGCGGGCGCGTTGCCTGGACGACCTATCTCGGCCGTTGGCAGGACGAGCAGGATCGCGAAGATCCCGTCGAATGGAGCGGCCCGCTGATGGCGCAGGGCCATCTCGTGCTGGTTTCGACCGACGGCCGCATGGTCGTCGTCGCCGCCTCGACCGGTGCGGTCGAACAGACCTATCAGCTCGGCACCGGCTCGATCATCGCGCCGATCGCCGCCAACGGAACGATCTATATCCTCAACGATGACGGGGTGCTGACTGCCTATCGCTAGGGCCGTCGCTTTGCGCGCTTATGACCTTCACGCTTGCTATCGTCGGACGGCCGAATGTCGGCAAGTCGACCCTGTTCAACAGGCTGGGGGGCAAACGGGTCGCGCTGGTCGATGACATGCCCGGCGTCACGCGCGACCGGCGCGAGGGCGAAGCCTCGATCGGACAGCTGACCTTCACCATCGTCGACACGGCCGGGCTCGACGACCAGGCCGACAACGATTTCGACAAACGCATCCAGCGGCAGACGGAAAAGGCGATCGAACTCGCCGACGTGATCCTCTTCATGATCGATGCCCGCGCCGGCGTGATGCCGCAGGACAAGGCGATTGCCGCGATCCTGCGCAAGACCAACAAGACCGTCATCCTCGCCGCCAACAAGGCCGAGGGAAATGCAGGGTTTACCGGACTTGGCGAGGCCTATGGCCTGGGCCTGGGCGAGCCGATCGGCATGTCCGCCGAACACGGTGAAGGCATCGGCGAACTCTTCGACGCGCTCGCGCCGTTCGGGCCGCCGCGTCGCGGTGAAGAGGGCTTCGTCGAGGAATGGGACCGGCCCGAGGGCGAGGAAGACGACGGACCGCAGAAGTTCCTGCGCATCGCCGTGGTCGGCCGCCCCAATGCGGGCAAGTCGACGCTGATCAACCGGATGATCGGCGAGGAGCGCCTGCTGACCAGCCCGGTCGCCGGAACGACGCGCGATTCCATCTCGGTCGATTGGAACTGGGACGGCCGCGAGATCAAGCTGTTTGACACCGCGGGCATGCGGCGCCGCGCGCGCATCACCGAGAAGATCGAGAAGATGTCGGTCGGCGACGCGCTGCGCGCGATCCGCTTTGCCGAAGTCGTCGTCGTATTGATGGATTCCACTAATCCGTTCGAGAAGCAGGATCTCGCGATCGCCGACCTGATCGAGCGGGAAGGCCGCGCGATGGTGCTGGCCGTCAACAAGTGGGATCTGGTCGAGAACAAGCAGGCAAGGCTCGCCGAACTGAAACGCGATGCGACCGAAAAGCTGCCCCAGGTGAAGGGCGTGCCGATCGTCATGATGTCCGGCCTGACGGGCCAAGGGCTTGAGCGGTTGATGCCGGCGGTATTTGAAGCGGAAGCCGTGTGGAACAAGCGCATCCCGACGCCCGCGCTCAATCGCTGGCTGGCCGATGCGCTGGAGCGCCACGCGCCGCCTGCGATCTCCGGCCGCCGGATCAAGCTGCGCTACATGACGCAGATCAAGACGCGGCCGCCGACCTTCGCGCTGTTCGGCAATCAGCTGGACGAGCTGGCGGACGACTATATCCGCTATCTCTCAAACGGCATCCGCGAGACGTTCGACATGCCGGGCACGCCGATCCGCTTCCTCAAGCGGGGCGGCAAAAATCCGTACGCGGACGACGACTAGGTGTCTGAGCCGTTCGCCTAGCGGCGGGCGAACTTGATGACGTCGCCCTGCGCGTCGAAGGACGGCAGGCAAAGCTCGGTAAGCTGGACGGCGACATCGTCCGGCGTCGGAAGCGTCAGCGGGTCCTCGCCCGGCATCGCCTTGGCGCGCATCGCGGTGCGGACGGGGCCGGGGCTGAAGAGGTTCACGCGGACATTGGTTTCTGCGAGTTCGGCCGCATAGGACTTGGCGAGCGCTTCGAGCGCCGCCTTGGTGATCGAATAGGGTCCCCAATAGGCGCGGAACTGGGTCGCGGCACCCGAGGTCAGGAAGACCGCGCGCCCATGGTCCGCGATCCGCAGCAGCGGGTCCATCGAGCGGATCAGGCGATAATTCGCGGTGAGATTGACCTCGATCAGCTCGTTCCAAGCGTCGGGTTTCACGTGGCCGATCGGACCGAGCTGGCCGAGCTGGCCGGCATTGCCGACGAGAATGTCGAGCTTGCCCCAGCGATCGAAGATCGCCTGGCCCAGCTTGTCGATCGCGGGATAGTCGCGAAGGTTGAACGGCACGAGGGTCGCGGCGTTCAGACCCTCGGCCTTCAGCGCATCGTCGAGCGATTCCAGCAGCCGCGTCGAACGGCCGGTCGCGATGATGTGCGCGCCCATACGGCCGAGCGCCATCGCGGTCGCGAAGCCGATGCCGCGCGACGCGCCGGTCACGAGCGCGACGCGCCCGGCAAGAGGTTTGTCCGTCATCGGATCAGACCTGTTCGGTCAGCAGCGAGAGCTGCTCCAGCTGCCGCCCTTCGGCATTGTCGGTCAGCGAGGTCGGGTATTCGCCGCTGAAGCACGCGTCGCAATATTGCGGGCGCTGGTTGTTGCGCGCCTGCTCGCCGACGGCGCGATAGAGGCCGTCGAGCGAGATGAAGGCGAGGCTGTCGGCCTTGATGAAGGCGCGCATTGCCTCGACATCGAGATTCATGCGCGCTGCGAGCAGCTTGTCCTTGTCGGGCGTATCGACGCCGTAGAAACACGGATTGGTCGTCGGCGGGCTGGCGATGCGCATATGCACCTCGCGTGCGCCGCCGTCGCGGACCATCTGGACAATCTTGAGAGAGGTGGTGCCGCGCACGATGGAATCGTCCACCAGGATGACGCGCTTGCCTTCCAGTGCCGGCCGATTGGCGTTGTGCTTCATCAGCACGCCGAGATTGCGGATCCGGTCGGTCGGTTCGATGAAGGTGCGGCCGACATAGTGATTTCGGATGATGCCCATCTCAAATGGCAGGCCGCTTGCCTGGGCGAACCCGATCGCGGCCGGATTGCCGGAGTCCGGCACGGCGACGACGATGTCGGCATCGGCCGGCGCCTCGCCCGCGAGCTCGACGCCGATGCGCTTGCGCGCGTCATAGACGTTCTTGCCTTCGACGATGGAGTCGGGCCGGGCGAAATAAACATATTCGAAGACGCAGAAGCGCGAGCGGCGTTGGGCGAACGGGAAGTGCGAGATGACGCCGTTCTCGGTGATCTCGACGAGTTCGCCGGGCTCGATGTCGCGCACGAAGCTCGCGCCGATAATGTCGAAGGCGCAGGTTTCCGATGCAAGGATCCAGGAGTCGCCGAGGCGCCCGAGCGACAGCGGGCGGACGCCCAGCGGGTCGCGGACGCCGATCAGACGCTTGCGGGTCAGGGCGACGAGCGAATAGGCGCCTTCGACCTGATGCAGCGCATCGATCATGCGCGCGACCATGCCGCGCTGGCGGCTGGTGGCGATGAGGTGGACGATGACCTCGGTGTCCGAGGTCGCATAGAAGATCGCGCCGCGGGCCTGGAGTTCTTCGCGCAGCGACTTGGCGTTGGTGAGGTTGCCGTTGTGGGCGACCGCGATACCGCCGCCCGCCACGTCGGCGAAGAAGGGCTGCACGTTGCGCTTCAGCGAACCGCCGGTCGTGGAGTAGCGGACATGGCCGATCGCGGCGCGGCCCTTAAGGTTGGCCGTCGGGCCGTTCTCGCCGAACACGTCACCGACCTGGCCGAGATGACGTTCCAGGATGAAGCGATTGTCGACCGCGTCGTAGGAGGCGATGCCGACGCCTTCCTGGCCGCGATGCTGGAGAGCGTGCAGTCCGTAGACCGCGAACTTTGCGGCTTCGTCGTGTGAAAACACGCCGAAGACCCCGCACTCCTCCTTCAGCTTGTCGCCATCGAAGGGGTGTATCAGCGGCTGCATAAAGCTGTCCTGTCGCCCTGAGGCGAGGTCAGCGACGGCCGCTGGCCTCACCGGCTGCCGGCTTGTCCTCAGCAGGACTCGCGGTGGCCGTTCCGATGAGTTGATCTAATGCGTCACGCTCCCGTTCGCCATAGCCAGTCGCATCATCGTCATGCCGTTCTGCCCGCGCCGTCGGCTTCTCGGTCGTGCGTGGCGTTTCGGTCGCAGGGGCGGGTTTCGCGGGCTTGGGAGGCTTGGGTTTCGGGGGCGGCGGGGGCGCTTCCGCCTCTTCCGGCGCGGGTTCGGCGGCAGGCGCGGGCTCAGGCGCCGCGGCGGGCGCTGCCGGGGCGGGCTTGGCTTTGGAGCCGCCGATGACCGGTTCGTCCGCGGCAGGCTTGCTCTGGCCGGGCAGGGTACCGCGTTCGGGCAGCAGTGAGGCGATGACCTTGCCGGAGCCTTCCATGAGAGGGCGCAGCTTCGCTTCCTTGAACCAGTCGGGTAGGCGGGATTCGCCAACCAGGCTGGTGAAAACCAGGAAGCCGATGCCGACCACGACCAGGCCGCGCGCCGCGCCGAAGACCAGGCCGAGCAGGCGATCGACCGGGCCGATGGCCGAGCCGCGTACGCCGTCGGCGATGCGGTAGCTGATATAGGACAATGGAATCAACGCGATAACGAAAACGGCGGCGTAGGCCGCGATCTTCGCGAGCGTCGCGCTCTCCAGATAGACGGCGGCCAGCGGAACCGCATAGGGCGCGGCCACGAACATGACGATGGCAGCGCCGGCCCATGAGCCGATCGAGAGGATTTCGTGCGTGAATCCGCGCCAGGCGGCGAGAGCCGCCGACAGGATGAGGACGCCGAGGATGACGAGGTCTAGGACGTTGAACATGGTGAAACGGAGATTAACACGTCTAAACGTCGCTATTTCGTATACGTTCGACGAGATCGGAGAGGGTTTCGACAGTCATGACGGTGATTCCGTCGGCTTTAGCACCCGGCGGAGCGATTGCCCGTTTAAATCCGAGCTTTGCGGCTTCCTTGAGACGCGAATCGGCCTGGCTGACCGGGCGAATCGCCCCTGACAGGGCAACTTCGCCGAAGAGGACGCAATCGGACGGCAGTGGACGGCCCAGAACCGAGGACACGAGAGCACCGGCGGCGGCGAGATCGGCCGCGGGCTCGCCGATCTTCAGGCCGCCGGCGATGTTGAGATAGATGTCGTGCCCGCCAATGCCGAGGCCGCAGCGGGTTTCCAGCACCGCCAGGATCATCGAGAGGCGCGCCGTATCCCAGCCGACGACGGCCCGGCGCGGATTGCCGTAGCTGGTGGGCGAGGCGAGGGCCTGGATTTCGACGAGCAGGGGACGCGTGCCCTCGACGCCGGCGAAGACCGCCGCGCCGCTCGACCACTGGTCGCGGCCGGTGAGGAATAGCATTGAGGGATTAGGGACTTCGGCGAGCCCTTTGTCAGTCATCTCGAAGACGCCGATCTCGTCGGTCGGGCCGAAGCGGTTCTTCACGGCGCGCAGGATACGGAACTGGTGGCCGCGCTCGCCCTCGAAATAGAGCACGGTATCGACAAGGTGCTCGATCACCCGCGGACCGGCGATCTGGCCGTCCTTGGTGACATGGCCGACGAGGATGACGGCGGCATTGCTGCGCTTGGCATAGCGCACCAACTCCTGCGAGACGGCGCGGACCTGGCTGACGGTACCGGGCGCGCTTTCGACGGCGTCGGACCAGAGAGTCTGGATGGAGTCGATCACGACCGCGTCGGGTTTCGCGGCGTCCAACGTCGCGAGGATGTCCTTGAGGTTGGTCTCCATCGCGAGATCGACATTGGCGTCGTCGAGGCCGAGACGCCGGGCGCGGAGGCGCACCTGCGCAGCGGCTTCTTCGCCGGAGACATAGACGACGCGCTTGCCCGCGCGTGCCAGCGAGGCGACCGCCTGGAGCAGGATGGTGGACTTGCCGATGCCGGGATCGCCGCCGACCAGGATCGCCGAGCCGGGCACCAGGCCGCCGCCGAGAACGCGGTCGAGTTCACCGACGCCGGTGAAGGTGCGCGGGGGCTCGGGTTCGTCGCTGCGGAGCGAGACGAGCTGGAGCTTGCGGCCCTTGCCGGCGCTGCGCGACGGCGGACCGGCGCCGGGGCCGGACGCGGTGACTTCCTCGACGATCGTGTTCCAGCCGCCGCACGCATCGCAGCGCCCGGCCCATTTCGAATGGACCGCGCCGCATTGCTGGCAGACGAAGGAGACGTTGCTGCGGGCCATCGGTTAGACGATCCGCGTCCAGTGGCTGTCGGTTGTGAGGCGCGTAAAGCGCGAGCCGAGGCCGGTGAGGATTTCGTAGTTCGCGGTGCCGGCGCGGGTGGCCATGTCCTCGACCGTCATGTGCGGGCCGATGATCTCGACTTCGGTACCGCGCCCGACCTCAGACGCCGGCAGGTTGGAGACGTCGATGGTCAACAGATCCATCGAGACGCGGCCGGCATAGGGGCAGGGCGTGTCGCCGATGAAGGCGACGCCGCGATTGGAGAGCGCGCGCGGGATGCCGTCGGCATAGCCGATATTGCAGACCGCCAGCCGGGTCTCACGGGTCGCCGTGAAGGTCGCGCCATAGCCGGCGGGTTCGCCGGGCTGGATCGTGCGGACACCGAGCACGTCGGCCGTCAGCACGGCGGCGGCGCGCATCGGATTGGGGCCGTGCGCCAAGGGATGGCCGCCATAGAGCGCGATGCCGGGGCGGATGAGATCGAAATGATAGTCGGCACCGAGGAAGACCCCGGCGGAAGAGGCGAGGCTGGCGGGGGCGGCGGGCAGGCGCGTGAGCGCCGCCTTGAAGCGGGCGAGCTGGTGGGCGTTCTGGGGATGTCCGGCATCGTCGGAGCAGGCAAGGTGGCTCATCACCAGCGCGAGATCGAGGCGGGCGAGCAGCGCGGGATCGGCGGTGAGGGCGTCCAGTTCAGGCGTGCTGAGGCCGGCACGGTTGAGACCGGTGTCGATGTGGAGCGCGCAGGCGCGGCGCCCGCCGAGTGCGGCCCAATCGCGGGCTTCGTCGAGCGAGTTGAGGACGGGGATGAGCCCGTCGGCTGCAAAGGATGCGGCGCCGCCGGGGGGGAAACCGTTGAGGACGAAGATGCGCGATTGGCCGGCGGCGGTGCGGATGGCGGAGGCTTCGTCATGAGTGGCGACGAAGAAGGTCTCGCAGCCCATCGCCCGCAGCTTCGCGGTGGCGGGCACGGCGCCGAGCCCGTAGCCGTCCGCCTTCACGACGGCGGCCATCTCAGCAGTCGGCGCAGCGTCCTTCAGCGTGCGCCAGTTCATGCCGATCGCCGCGAGCGAAACGGTCAGAACCGGGCGGTCGCGGACGGGGGCAGTCAGTGATTCGGCTGCGGGGACGCTCACTCAGTGTCTATCGGGCAGCTCTTCATCATCCGCAAGATCGTCGAAGCGGGTGAACGAGCCGTCGAAGGCGAGGCGGATGGAGCCCGTGGGACCGGAGCGGTGCTTTTCGACGAGCACTTCGGCCTTGCCGCCGACGCGGTTCATCTTTTCCAGCCACTTTCCGTATTCGGGGTCGTCGTGATCGGGCTCGCGGCTCTTGTGGTAGTACTCCTCGCGGAACACGAACATCACGACGTCGGCGTCCTGCTCGATCGAGCCGGATTCGCGAAGGTCGGAGAGGACCGGGCGCTTGTCGTCGCGCGAGTCGACGCTGCGCGAGAGCTGGGCGCAGGCGAGGACGGGGACTTCCAGTTCCTTGGCGAGGTTCTTCAAGCCCTTCGACACCTCGGTCACTTCCTGCACGCGGCTGTCGTGGCGCTTGAACCCCGACGGCTCGATGAGCTGGAGGTAGTCGATGACGATCATGTCGAGCCCGATCTTCTTGTCGCGCGCCATCCGCCGCGAGCGGGCGGCGATCTGGGCGATCGAGAGGCCCGGGCTGTCGTCGATATAGAGCGGCAGGTTTTCGAGCAGCGTCACCGCCTCGATCAGGCGGCCGAAATCGCGGGCGTCGACCTTGCCCTTGCGGATTTCCCAAAGCGGAATTTCCGAGACTTCGGAAATGATACGAGTCGCGAGCTGTTCGGCGGACATTTCCAGCGAGAAGAACGCGACGACGCCGCCTTCTTCAGGATCGTTCAGTCGGGCGCGGGCGGCGTTGACGCACATGTTGGTGGCGAGCGCCGTCTTGCCCATGCCGGGACGGCCCGCGAGGATCAGCAGGTCGGACTTCTGCAGGCCGCCGAGCTTTTCATCGATCTTGCGAAAGCCGGTGGGAACGCCGGGTGTGCCGCCGCGGGTCTTGCGCGCGTATTCCGCGGTCTGCAGCGCCATGGTCGCGGCCTGCTTGAACGATTTGAAGCCGCCGCCGCGCTTCTCGGGTTCGGCGAGCGCATAGAGCGCGCGCTCGGCGGTCTCGATCTGGTCGGACGGCGTGTAGTCGAGCGGCGCGTCATAGGCGTCGTTGACGAGGCCTTCACCGAGCCCGATCAGCTCGCGGCGCGTGGCGAGATCGGCGATCGCGCGGGCGAACTGTTCGAGGTTGCGGACATGCGGCACGTCCTCGACGAGGCGCACGAGATAGGCGAAGCCGCCGAGTTCGCGGAAGTCGGGATCGGCGTCGAATTGGGTCTTCAGCGTCAGCGGCGTCGCGAGCTGGTCGCGCGAGCGGGCGAGCAGCACGGCCTCGAACAGGCGGCGATGCAGCGGCGCGTAGAAGTGATCGGGTTTGAGGAAATCCGGCAGGCGATTGGCGGACTCGTTGTTGAGCAGCAGCGCGCCGATCAGCGCCTGCTCCAGCTCGATATTGTGCGGCGGCTGACGATAGAGCGCGGACTCGTCGGTCGTCGCGGCGCGGTTGTCATAGGCGAAGGTCATGGGCTCACTAGAGACCTGCGGCGCATAGGGCGCAACGCGGTCTATTAGATTCTAACAAGAATCGTGGGTGCTGTGGATTAGTGGAATGAAAAGGGCGGACGCGTGAGCGCCCGCCCTTTCTGAGTACAATGCGTAGAGCGGAGATTACTCTTCCGTCTCGACCTCGGCCGTTTCCAGCATCTCGGCGGCGTCGGGGGCTTCTTCCTCGTCCTGCGCGACCGTGACGTCTTCGCCGCGCGCCTGGCGCTCGGCTTCGTCGGCGTTGCGGGCGACGTTCAGCGTGACCTTGCTGCGGACTTCCGGATGCAGCTGGACCTTCACCGGGTGCATGCCGACCGACTTGATGGGCGTGTCCAGGATGATCTGGTTGCGGGCGACGGAGAAGCCGCCCTCGGTGATCGCGTTGGCGATGTCGCGCGTGTTGACCGAACCGTAGAGGATGCCGGTCTCGCCGGCCTGGCGCAGGACCACGAAGGTCTGGCCATCCAGCTTGGCGGCGACCGCGGCGGATTCGCTGCGGCGTTCCAGGTTGCGGGCTTCCAGCTGGGCGCGCTGGGTTTCGAACTGCGCGATGTTCAGCTTCGTCGCGCGCAGCGCCTTGCCGCGCGGCAGCAGGAAGTTACGGGCAAAGCCCGGCTTCACGTTCACGACGTCGCCCATCTGGCCGAGCTTCTCGACCCGCTCAAGGAGAACGATTTGCATGGCGGCGCTCCCCTTAACCGATGACGTAGGGCAGGAGGGAGAGGAACCGGGCGCGCTTGATCGCCTTGGCGAGGGCGCGCTGGTTCTTCACCGACACTGCGGTGATGCGGGACGGGACGATCTTGCCGCGCTCGGAGATGAAGCGCTGCAGGAGACGGACGTCCTTGTAGTCGATCTTCGGGGCCTGCGGGCCCGTGAACGGATCGGTCTTCCGGCGACGGAAGAAGGGACGGCGCGTCGGGTTGGTGGTCGCGGTGTTCGCGGGCGTGCTCACAGGGCACCTCCTTCAACGGCAGGGGCTGCATCACGGTCGCGGCGCGGGCCGCGATCGTCGCGGTCACGACCGCCACCGCCGCCGCCGCCGCCGAAGCCGCGGTCACGACCGCCGCCGCCGAAGCCGCCGCCACCGCCGAAGCCGCCGTCGCCGAACTCGCGCTTGCGGTCGTCACGGTCGCGCGACTTCATCATCGCGGAGGGACCTTCCTCGAACGCTTCGACGCGCACGGTCATGAAGCGCAGGATGTCTTCGTTGATCTTCTGCAGGCGCTCGAGCTCGACGATGGCCTTGGAGGGCGCATCGATGTTGAGGAGCACGAAGTGGCCCTTGCGGTTCTTGTTGATGCGGTACGCCAGGGTGCGCAGACCCCAGGGTTCCTGGCTGACGAGGGTGCCGCCGTTCGCTTCAAGGATGCCCTTGATCTCTTCGGTCAGCGTCTCGACCGCCTGCGGCGTCGCGTCTTGGCGCGCCACAAAGACGTGTTCATAGAAGGACATGATTGCCCGTCACCTTTATTGACCCGCGGCGCTTTTGCGACGGGCGGGGCGCACGTCGCGTTGCGATGGATCGTCCGGACCGGGCATATGCCCTCGGCGAAACGGCTGAGTGCCGCCTGCCTCCCCCGGATGACCGCAGGTGTTGAGGGCGCGGCTCATACAGGAGGGTGACGCCAAGGGCAAGGGGCGGGATATTCCACACTTGGCGGCCGCCGCCCCAGCCTGGGGCGGGGGTGGAATTGATCCGGGAATTTTTTGGGGGTGTACTCCCTGCCTCCCCGAAAGAAATAAAATTACGGGGAGGCGACACGAAGCATCTTCGTTTGTCACGGGCGTCAGGGTGCAGGCGGTGCCCGGTTCAACGGCGGGTCGCGTGCGGGAGAGGCGGAGTTCCGGGGCCGAGGGCGGGCATTGAACCGCGCGGGCGCGTTCGAACGTCGGTTTTTGGAGATTGTTCAGGTGGGCGAAGGCGAGCGTCATATCCTGCCGCCCTCCTGTCATGCGACATCGACCCGCGGCCCGTCCGCAGGTACGAGGGATATAGGACATATATCCTATGTCGTCAAGGGTTGCGTGACTGGGTGGGTTTGGCCGCTGGGGGGCGCGGGGGCTCGCGGTCAGGTCCAAGCTTGTCGAACAGGAAGTGTTGCTTGCCGCTGCAGCGGATGAAGAAGTCGGTGGCCTTTTCGCCGCCGGCTGAGACTTTGGTGTGCGAGAACGCGATCAGTCCCGCATCGTAGGAGTAGACCGCGAGGGTTTCGGAGGCCCGTGGTTGGTCGGTGCCGGCCGGGAGGATCGCGTGGCTTAGTATCAGGCGCGACGCTCCGAACATCCGGACTGCTCTACTCTGAACGGCGCCCGCTTCGAAACTCAGGGACATTTCGTTTCCCCAGGCACTCTCGGATGGGATCAGAAAGGGCAGCGGCTGGCTGACGGCGACATAGGTGCCGGATCGAATGACGCCCAAATTTGAGTAGCCGACATCGCCGCCGATCCAAGCCGCTTGCTCCGGCAGCAGGTATTCTATGTCTGCCGACTGGTGCTCAGAGCCGAAGGCGCAGTAGCCCGCGACATCGTCCTGGTTCAATGAGACATGGCCAAATGCCGCCAGTAGTGCCGCCGTTCCGATAACAAGTTTTGAGATCATGACCCGGCGCGTCCCTGCGCGGCTTGGAAGGGCGGATTAGTCGGGGACAGTAAGTGGCACCTCGTCCGGCAGCCAGCCTTTGCTCCAGGAATAGGCGCGGACGGTGTAGGTGCCGGGCGGGAGGAGGAGGGGGAGGGTTTCGCCGGGATAGACGAGGACGCGGTCGAGCGGGACGGCCAGCGGCGGTTCGCCGGCGGGGCGGGCTTCGATGGCGAGTTTCTCGCTCTGGCCCGCGAATGCGGCGGGCACGGCGATAGCGTGGTCGCCGAGATCGTGACGCCGCCAAACGGGGCGGCCGTCTTCATAGGCGGGAGCGGGCAGGCCGATGAAGAGATCCATGCGCGGGCTGTCATCCGGACCGCTCGGTACGAAGGTGCAGACGGCGGGCTCGGACGAGGGGCTGGTGTAGTAGGTCGTGTTCACCGTGAAGGGATCGCGGCCGAGCTTGTCCTTCAGGCGCAGCGCCATCATGCGCGTCTCGGTGCCGTCGCCCGTCCTGAACGCGACCTCCGCCGCGTGGCCGTGGCCGACATGGATAACGGCCTTGGCGTTCGGCTCGGCGGCGAAGATGCGCGCCATCAGGTTCTCGGCCTGGATGTCTTCGCGCACGCCGACGTCAACGTTCGGGTCCTGCATGCGCGGATCTTCCGCGTCGTATTCGTAGTCCACGAAGCGATAGCCGAGCGCTTTCGCGCTGCGCATCGTGCGGCCGAAGACGGGATCGTTGCTGTAGCCGCCATCGTCGAAGGCCGGCCAGGGGCGCGCCGCGAAGTCCGGGCCCCTAACATCCGCGGCGAAGGTTTCGGCGGCGTAGACGGTGAAGCCGTCGGCATGGAGGCGTTCGAGCACGCGGCCGATCAGCGCGCGACCGCGCGGTTCGTAATGCGCCTCGTTGATGATGAGCAGACCGCTGGCGTTCGCGCCGTCGACGATGGCCTGGACGGCGTCGGGATGCGCGGCATCGACGGTGCAGGGCGCGATCTTCTTCGCGGCCATCAGGCGGTCGCGCAGATCCTCGCGGCCGTAGAGCGCGAGCGCCTGGGCGAGCAGGCCGCCTTTGTCTTCCGGCAGCGGCGCGGCGGGATCGAAGGCGCCGACCTGTTCGCTGAAGAGCGGCGGGTTCGGGGCTTTGTCTTCGGCGTGGACGGTGGTGAGGGCGAGGCTGGCAGCGAGGGCTGCGCCGAGGATGGTCCGCATGATCGTTCCCCCGTTTTCCTTGGAGGCTAGCGCGGGTGCGGGCAGAGGGGAGGTGCTCAGTTGACGCAGGCACTCGCCTGCGGAGAACGGCCCCTCATCGACCTCGCGTGCCGCGAGGCCACTTCTCCCCGTAAGGACGGGGAGAAGTGTCGGCTGTGGCTGGCAGCGGCGTAGATGGCTTCTGGCTGTCATGGTCTGCGGAGGCAGACCATCCACGACTTTGCGTGGTCCGGAAGCCGTAGATGGTCCGCCTTCGCGGACCATGACATTGGGGGTGGGTTAGGCGCTAAGCGCTCACCCCTCGTCCGCGATGATGGCGCGGATGCGGCTGGCGAGGACTTCCATGGCAAAGGGTTTGGTGATGACGGTCATGCCGGGGGCGAGGGAGCCGGCGGCGCCGACCATGCTTTCGGCATAGCCCGTCATGAAGAGGACCTTGAGGCCGGGGCGGACGAGGCGGGCGGCGTCGGCGAGCTGGCGGCCGTTGAGCCCGGGCAGGCCGACATCGCTGACCAGCAGGTCGATGCGCACGTCGGACTGCAGGATGGCGAGGCCCGACGGGCCGTCGGCGGCTTCGAGCGCCTGGTAGCCGAGGTCGGCGAGGATTTCGAGAATGAGTGCGCGGACGACGGGTTCGTCCTCGACGACGAGCACGATCTCGCCGGTCGCGGGCGCATCCGCGGCCTTGCCGCCCGTGGCGGCCTCGTCGGCGTCGGCATCGCCGACATGACGCGGCAGATAGAGTTTGACGATCGTGCCCTTGCCGAGCTGGCTCTGGATCTTCACCTCGCCACCCGACTGGTGCGCGAAGCCGTAGATCATCGAGAGGCCAAGTCCCGTGCCCTGGCCCAGCGGCTTGGTCGTGAAGAAGGGATCGAACGCCTTGGCGAGCGTGTCGGCGTCCATGCCCGTGCCGTTGTCGGTGACGACGATGCAGACATAGTCGCCGGCGCGGACATCGCGGCTGCGCAGCGCGTCGCGCACGTCGAAGCGGACATTGCAAGTTTCGATATGGAGCCGCCCGCCATCGGGCATCGCGTCGCGCGCATTGATGGCGAGGTTGAGGATCGCGTTCTCCAACTGGTTGGGATCGCAGCGCGTCAGCCAGAGATCGGGCGCGAGTTCGACATTCAGCGAGATGCGCTCACCCAATGTACGGCGCAGGAGATCGTCCATCGAGGAGACGAGCGGGTTCGCCGGAACGGGCCGCGGATCGAGCGGCTGGCGGCGCGAGAAGGCGAGCAGGCGGTGGGTGAGGGCGGCGGCGCGCTGGGCGGCGCTCATCGCGCCCGTGATGAAGCGGTCAAGCTCGCCGTGGCGGCCCTGCGCGATGCGCTTCTGCACGAGATCGAGCGAGCCGGTGATGCCCTGAAGCAGATTGTTGAAATCGTGCGCGATGCCGCCGGTGAGCTGACCCACCGCTTCCATCTTCTGCGACTGGCGGAGGGCGTCTTGGGCGATGGCGAGCTCTTCCTCCGCCTGCTTCTGCGCGGTGATGTGGCGGCCGCTGGCGAAGACGCGCTCGCCGTCGGGCGAGGCCGCCCAGGAGATCCAGCGATAGCTGTCGTCCTTGTGGCGTATGCGCAGTTCCACGTTCGGCAGGATGTCGCGCTTGGCATCCATATAGGCGGCGGTGCCTGACGCGTGGTCGTCGAGATGGATGAAGCTGAGGAAGTGCCGGCCGGTGATCTCTTCCGGGGACCAGCCGAGCAGCGTCGCCCAGGCGGGATTGGCCGCGGCGATGGAGGCGTCGGCGTTGATGACGACGAAGAGGTCCTGCGAGTTCTGCCAGACGCGATCGCGCTCATGCGTGCGCTGGGCGACCTCTGCCTCGAGCGACTGGTTGAGGCGCTGGAGCGCGGTCTCCGCGACGATGCGTTCGGTGACGTCGAAGCCTTCGACGAAGATGCCGGCATCCGCGGCGCCGAGCGCGCCGAAGGGCTGGTACATCAGATCGACATAGCGCTCTTCCGGCTGCCCGCCGGCGTTGCGGCGGATCAGCGCGCGGATCGCGCGGCCGGTGAAGGTGCGGCCGGTTTCCCGGACACTGTCGAGCAGTTCAAAGAAGCCCTGGCCTTCGATGTCGGGCAGAGCCTCGCGGATCGGCTTGCCCACGAGGTCGCGGTTACCGATCAGCCTGAGATAGGCGTCGTTGGCGAGTTCGAAGCGATGCTCGGGCCCACGCAGCACGGCCATGAAGCTGGGCGCGTTCTGGAAGAGATTGGTGAGGAAGGCGCGCTCGGATTCCAGCGCGCGTTCAGCGGTGACGCGGCGGGTGGTTTCGACGGCGGTGACGAGGACGCCGCCGATGCCGTTCGGCGCGGTCGCGTCGGGCATGGGGCTGTAGCTGAAGGTGAAATTGCCCTCGTCCCATTGGCCGCCGTGCCGCTTGAGGCGGAGCGGCAGGTCTTCGGCGTAGAGCGCCTTGGTGGCGCCGCTGAAGACCGCCTGATGAGCGGCTTCGATGTCCGCCCAGACCTCGGCCCACACCTCGCGCGAAGGACGGGCGAAGGCGGCGGGGTGCTTGTCGCCGAGAATGGGGCGGTAGGCGTCGTTGTAGATGAGCAGGAAGTCCGGCCCCCAGCGCAGCGCCATCGGGAAGCCGGAGGACATCACGATATCGAAGGCGAGTCGGAGGCCGGGCGACCAGCTTTCCATGGGGCCGAGCGGTGTCGCCGCCCAGTCGGTCGCGCGGGCTAATGCCGGCATCTCCTCGAGACCGCGGGTCTCAAAGCTGGGCATTCCCCCCGCGGGCGGCGCGTCCCCCTCACTCATGAATCGAATCTAACCGCGGACCGACAGATTGTCAGCGCCGACTATTTCGCGGGCGTGAGGCGCCAGAGCTGGCCATCCGCGGGATCGCCGTCGGCGGTGCCTTCGGTGAGCAGCAGGATCGCGCCGTCGGGCGCCTGGATGACGTCGCGAATGCGCTGGCCGGTGGTGATGCGCTCCTCGCCGGTGACCTTGTCGCCGTCGAGCATCACGCGGATGAGGGCGGTCGAGGAGAGGCCGCCGAGCAGGACGCTGCCCTTCCAGGTCGGAAACAGATCGGCGGTGTAGAAGGCCATGCCGCTGGGCGAGATCACCGGGTTCCACGAGATGATCGGCGCCTGGAATTCGGGCCGCGTCTTGTGGTCGGGGATCGGCGTGTCGTCGTAATTGTCGCCGTCGCTGACGATCGGCCAGCCATAGTTCTTGCCGGGCTCGATGATGTTGATCTCGTCGCCGCCCTTCGGGCCCATCTCGTTTTCCCAGAGTGCGCCGGTCGTCGGATGGATCGCGAGGCCGAGCGGGTTGCGGTGCCCCATCGAATAGATGTCGGCGCGGCCGCCCTGGGCGATGAAGGGGTTGTCGCTGGGTGTCGAGCCGTCCGGGTTGATACGGATAATCTTGCCAAGATTGCCCTTCAGGTCCTGCGCGGGATCGAAGCGCTGGCGCTCGCCGGAGGAGATGAAGAGCTTACCGTCGGGCGCGAAGGCGAGGCGGCCGCCGAAATGGCCGCGGCCGATCTCCTTGGGCTCCTGACGCCAGATGGTGGTGAGTTCCTTGATCTCATTGCCTTCGAGCCGGCCACGCGCGACGGCGCCGCCTTTCAGGATGATGTCGTCATTGGGCTTCGTGCCCGTGCGGGTGTCGCCGGGCTCCTTGGCGTCGTCGGGCTGCGGGTCGGCTGCCTCGACATAGTAGATATAGACGAGCTGGTTCTCGGCGAATTTCGGGTCGATCTCGACATCGAGCAGGCCGCCTTGGCCTTTGAACTCCACCTCGGGCAGGCCGCCGATCGCCTCGCCCAGCTTGCCGTCGGCGAAGATGCGCAGCTCGCCCTGTTTCTCGCTAATCAGCAGGCGGCCGTCGGGGAGATAGGCCATGCCCCAGGGGTTTTCGACGGGCGTGAGGACCTCAACATTGATCGGGCCGGCCTGGCTGGAGAGGGTTTCGGCGGCGGCGGTGCCGAGGAGCGCGGCGGCGGCGGTCGCACCGGCGGTGAAGAGGCGGGAGAGGGTCGAGCGCATGGGACACCTGCGGCTGAGGACGAGCGTGCGGGTGAAACGCGCTGGGGCGGGCTTGGTGCCATGAGCCACATCATCGTCATCCCGGCCTTGAGCCGGGACCCAGGTGACTGGGCGCGGTGCTTGCGGCCCCTGGGTCCTGGGTCTCGGGCGGCTCCGCCGGCCTCGCCCGGGATGACGATTTTGGAGTCAGTCCAATGTCTTTCGGAATCTCGCGAGAGCAAGGCCGGTTAAGACCACCAGGATGATGGTCAGGCGGAGGAGATCGCCTGAGGTGGCGGGGAAGCCGCCCTCCTTGAGGATGGTCTCGCGGACGAGGCGGAGGAAGTGTGTGAGGGGCAGGGCCTCGCCGATCCACTGCGCCCAGTTCGGCATCGCGCGGAACGGGAACATGAAACCCGACAGCAGGATCGAGGGCAGGAAGACGAAGAAAGTGAGCTGCATCGCCTGCATCTGCGTCTTGGCGACGGTCGAGATGAGATAGCCGAGCATCAGGTTGGCGAAGGTGAAGACCGTGACGCCGGCGAGCAGCGCGAGGAGGCTGCCGGTGAAGGGGATGTGGAAGAGGGTGAAGGCGGCGAGCAGGACCAGCACGGTCTGCACGCCGCCGACGAAGATATAGGGCAGCGTTTTGCCGAGCATGATCTCGGCGGGCTGCACGGGCGTCGCGAGCAGGGTTTCCATCGTGCCGCGTTCCAGCTCGCGCGTAAGGGCGATGGAGGTCACCATCACCATGGTCATGGTGAGGATGACGCCGAGCAAAGCGGGCACGATGTTGAACGAGGTCTCGCCCTCGGGATTGAAGCGGCGCTGGGTGACGATCTGATACGGCGCGGGCGTGGCGTTGAGATTGGAGAGCGCGCCGTCGAGATCGGCTTCGAAGGCGGCGGCCGCGATGGGTTCGAGCGCGCCGAGTGCGCCGCCCGCGGCGATGGGATCGCTGGCGTCTGCAGCGAGCAGGATTTCGGGGCGCTCGCCGCGCACGAGGCGGTGCTCGAAGCCTTCGGGGATCACGACGAGAAAGGTCGCGTCGCCGGATTGCAGCATGGCGTCGCCTTCGCCCGCCTGATGCGTGACGGCGACAATGTCGAAGAAGCTCGACTGCTTCATCGCGGCGAGAAAGCTGCGCGACAGCGGGCTGTCCTCGCGCAGTTCGACGGCGGTGGCGAGATGGCGCGGGTCGTTGTTGATCGCGAAGCCGAAGAGCAGGACCTGCATGACAGGCATCGCGATCATGATCGCGAAGGTGAAGCGGTCGCGCCGCATCTGGATGAGTTCCTTGAGGAACACGGCGGCGACGCGGGCGAGAGCGAAGCGGGAGGGCGCGCGCGCGGTCATTTCATATTGTCCGCGCTCTGGGCCATGAGGTGGATGAAGACCTCCTCAAGCCCCGCCTCAATATGCTCGGCCTGATAGCCCGGCTCGTCGGCGACGGATTTGACGGCCGCGGCGAGCAGGGCGTCGTCCATGCCGCAGACATGGAGCTCGGTGCCGAAACGCGCGATGAGTTCGACGCCGGGCTGGCCGTTCAGGCGATCGTGCAGGCGGGTCAGATCATCCGCCTCGACACGCCACGCCTTCAGGCCGACCTGAGCGGGGATGTCTTTCGTCGGCGCGTCGATAAGCTTCTTGCCATAAGCGATATAGGCGATGCGGTCGCACTGCACGGCTTCGTCCATGTAGTGCGTGGAGACGAGCGTAGTGACGCCGGCACGGGCGTAACGGCGGATCTGGTCCCAGAAGTCGCGGCGGGCTTTCGGATCGACGCCGGCGGTGGGCTCATCCAGCAGCAGCAGATCGGGCTCGTGGATCATGCAGGCGGCGAGCGCCAGGCGCTGTTTCCAGCCGCCCGACAGCGTGCCGGCGAGCTGGCTCGCGCGTTCCTTGAGGCCGAGATCGGCGAGCGCGTCGTCGACGCGCTGCTTGCGGTTGTCCATCGCATAGAGGCGCGCGACGAAATCGAGATTCTCGCGGATGGAGAGATCTTCGTAGAGCGAGAACTTCTGCGTCATATAGCCGGTGCGCGCCTTGATATGCGCGCTGTCGCGGACGACGTCGTAGCCGAGCGCGGTGCCTTCGCCCTCGTCGGGGCGCAGCAGGCCGCAGACGAGCCGGATGGTCGTCGTCTTGCCCGAACCGTTGGGGCCGAGAAAGCCGTAGATCGAGCCCTTCGGCACCTTCAGCGCGAGATGATCGACGACCGTCTTGCCGCCGAAGCGCTTGGTGAGATTGCGGACGTCGATGACCGCTTCCTCGCTGGTCATTTGGGCAACGCGATATCGACGGGGAGGCCGGGGCGGATGGCGCTGGCGTCGGTGGGCTGGGCTTCCGCAAGGAAGACGAGCTTGCCCCGTTCGCTGAGCGAATAGATCACGGGCGGGGTGAATTGCGGATCGGCGGCGACGAAGGTGACCTTGGCGGTGAGGCCGCTCGCGCAGCCGTCGCAGGCGAGGGTGACCGTCGCGCCGACGGGAAAGCGCGTGAGGTCGCCTTCGGGGATGAAGAAGCGGATCTTCATATTGGCGGGCGGCAGCAGCGCAAGGATCGGCGCGCCGCCCGCGACGATTTCACCGGCGCGGCGGTAGATGCGCTGGATGGTGCCGGCGGCGGGGGCCTTGATCTCGGTATCGCCAAGCTTCTGACGGGCGAGGGCGGCGTTCGCTTCCGCCGTGCCGAGATCGCGCAGCGCGGCGTCGCGTTCGGCGCGGGCCTGGGCGACGGCGGCATTGGCGGCCTTCAGCGCGGCGCGATCGGTGTCGAGCTGCGACTTCGCGGCGTTGCCGCGGCGCACGAGATCTTCGGTGCGGGCGAGGTTCTGGGCGGCGAGGGCGGCCTGCGCCTCGGCCTGGCGCACGGCTTCGGCGAGCGCGCCGCCATCATCGGTGCGGGCGCGGGCGGCGTCGGCGGTGGCTTGTGCCGCGTCGAGCGCGAACTTGGCGCGGACGGGATCGGTGCGGACGAGGATGGCGCCGGCGGCGACGCTGTCGCCTTCCTTCACAAGGACCTCGGCGATCGGGCCGCCGTCCTGCGAGGCCGCGTAGAGATATTGCGCTTCGCCGTAGCCCTGGATCGTGTTGCTCGCTGGATCGGAGCAGGCGGCGAGGGCGAGAATGGGGAGGAAAGCGAGGCGTTTCATGGCGTGGGCTCGGGGCGCGCGTCGGGGCGGAGGCCGTTGAGGAGGATGTCGATCTGCGCGGCGGCGGTCGCCGCGATGTCGGGGGCAAGTGGGGCGCCGCCGAGGATGTGACGCCACAGCGCTTCGAGAATGAGCGGGCCGGCCAGCATGCGCGCGGCGACGCCGGCGTCCACGGCGCGGAAGTCGCCCTTGGCGATGCCGGCGGCGATGAGGGCGGTGAGGCCGCCGATGGCGCGCTCGACCACTTCGAGCCGATAGCGTTCGGCGATTTCGGGGAAGCGCCCGGCGATGGAGATGACGAGCCGCGGCACGGCCATCAAACGCGGATCGGCGACCGTGCCGCGCGCGAAGGTTGCGAGCAGGCGGAGCGCGGCGATGGGATCGGCATGGCCGGCGCGCATCAACGCCGTCGCGCGGTGGGCGATGGGCTTCACCTCGCGGTCGACGAGGGCCTGAAGCAGGGCCAGCTTGCTGTCGAAATAGAGATAGACGCCGGCCTTGGAGAGCTTGGCGCGAGCCGCGATGTCCTCCATGCGCGCCGCGTCGAAACCCTTAGCGAGGAACTCGTCGAGCGCGGCGTTCAGGATCTCGTCCGGCCGCTCGCCCGCGCGGCGGCGCCAGCGGGTGACGCTTTCGACATCGAGGGTGGCAGGGCGGGACTTCGGAGGCATATCGAGTATATAACTGACTGGACAGTTATATACAAGAGGGTGCTTCCGCCGACCTCGAATTAGACCGCCAGTACCCAGACCAGGAGGATGGTGGCGACGGATCCGAGGACGCTGCGCACTCCATGCAGCCGTCCCCAATCGACGAGTAGAGCGCGGCTGGCAGGCCCGGCGTCCTGCGGCGCGATGGCATGGAGGCGCTTGTTGACCGGCATGATGGCGAGCAGCGTGAACGGCCAGTTGACGAGCATCACCGTGCCCGCTGCGAGGTATGGCCACGCGCCGGTCTGATACCAGGCGGCGGCTCCGGCGAGCGCCGCCAGCAGCGCCAACGCACCCTGGATCGGCAAGGCCCGGTCGTAGCTTGGTTGCCATTGCGCGAGCATCGCGGGGTCGGAGAGGCTGAGCCGCACGGGGTGTTCGACCAGCGAGATGTAGGGCGCGGCGCCGGTGAACAGCGTCGTGAGAACCAAAGCTGAAAGGGGCAGGAGCATCGTGCGGTTACCTCGGGCTCGGTCTGAGGTGGCGCACGATACGCTGCGCCCACCCCAAACACGTTGGATGGACGCCGCGGCTGGGAAGAACCCGTTGAGACGAGCGCAGGAACTACCGACCTGCTGCTCTATTTCCGGCAGCTCAGCGTAAGTCGCGCGCACGGGTGCGGCAATGCGATTGTCGGTGACCTGTGACATCCGTCTCGCGCCGGCGACAGGCGCAGCCGGGACCTTTGCCGCCAGGACGGTGGTCAGGGCAGCGGTGTATCGTTCAGTGCGTCTGGGGCGGGTCGCAAAACAATCACCAAAGTGCGCGGCCACGCGAGCAGGCTGATCGGCAAGAACGGCGTTCCGACGCGATTGGCATAAAGCAGTGTGCGGCGGTCGACGACGACAAGCCCTTCGGGCCGGCGGGCGAGGACGACCGTGCGCGAGCCCGCGAGATAGGCGCCCGTGCGATGTCGCGGCGCGTTGCGCATCAAGGTCTCGCCGTCTTCCTGCATCCGTCCCGTGACCCGGATGACGGCCGCCTCATCGAGGCTGGCGGGCCGTCCGACAAGGCATTCACCGTTCGCGATGCGTCCGGCGATGGCCGATGCGGGGCGCTGGTCGGCGGCGCCGGGCAGGCCTTCGCAGGTGGCGCGTCGCTCGATGCGATAGGCCGTCGCGCCAACCGCGTCCACGACGGCGCCGGATTGGCGCTCAAGGCTCGCGACGATGATTTCGCCTGCGCCTTTCTCGTAGAGCAGCGTCTGGCAGAAAGCGGGGCAGTACATTCGCCCATCCGCCGGCAGTGGATAAGGCAGGACGAGGGCCAGAATGCCTTCGGCAGGTGGCGCAAGCGGGCCGACAATGTCTTGCGCCTTCACGGTTTCTACCCGCGCGTCGAGATCGGCGTTGAGCATGTTGGGAAGCGCGACGGCGACGAGATAGACGGGGATGAGGCACAGGAACCCCCGCAGGATCACATGCCGCGGCCCGACAATGCGCCAGGTCCCGTAAGCCAGGGTGCTGTAGAGCAGCGCGCTCGGCGCAAAATAAAGAACCAAGCCTGGAACGATGAGGATCAGAAAGCCGACATACACGACCGCCGGGAAGGCGAGGGTGATCGCCGTCAGGATCGTCAGGATCAGGAAGTAGCGGGAGGTCGCCTTGGACATGGCCGTGCCGGTTGCGGTTCCGGCAATTTAACGCGCAAGGGTAAAGCAGCCGTCTCGCGCCAAGGTAAGCGCCGGATTAAGACTTAACTGCCAGAAGAAGGCGCCTGTTCGCCGGAGGACCGCATGGCCCGCAAACTCACCCCCATGGCCATCGCCTATGATTTCGACGGCACGTTGGCGCCCGGGAATATGCAGGAGCACAACTTCATTCCGGCGCTGGGGGTGAAGGCGAATGCGTTCTGGGGGCAGGTCGTGGCGCATGCCAAGCAGCACCAGGCCGATCCGATCCTCGCCTATATGAGCCTGATGCTGCTGCGCGCGCGGGAGAAGGGCATTCCGGTCAGGCGCGAGAGCTTCCAGTCGCACGGCAACGGCCTGCCGCTGTTCGACGGCGTCGAGGCGTGGTTCGACCGCATCACCGCCTACGGCGTCGCGCATGGCGTGAAGGTCGAGCACTACATCGTGTCATCGGGCAATGAGGAGATCGTGGCGGGGACCTCGATCGCCGACAAGTTTGAGGCCGTCTATGCCTCGAAGTTCCTCTACGACGAGGCGGGCGAGGCGGTGTGGCCGGCGCTGGCGATCAACTACACGACAAAGACGCAGTACCTGTTCCGCATCAACAAGGGCGTCCACGACATCACCGACAATGCCAAGGTGAACGAGTTCGTCGCCAAGGCGAGCCGGCCGGTGCCGTTCGAGAACATGGTCTTCATCGGCGATGGCGAGACCGACGTGCCCTCGTTCCGCCTGGTGAAGGACCAGGGCGGGTTGTCGGTCGCGGTGTTCCAACCACATGCGAAGGGCGCGCGGCACAAGGCGGCGCGCTATCTGCGCGACGGGCGGGTGCATTGCGTGGTGCCGGCGAGCTATGTCGATGCCGGGCCGCTGGACGGCATCATCAAGGCGCAGATCGACCTGATCGCGGCGCGTGCAACGCTGGCCGAGCGCATCCTGGAGCAGAAGCCGCGCGGCGAAAAGCCAGCGGCGGAATAGCGCAGGGCTGCGCTAGGGCGTCGCATTGATCGGGCCTGCGGCGGGACTAGGGTCCAGCCGCAATCAGGACCGAGCCAAGGAGCGCGACGATGTCCATTCTAGGTGCACTGCGTAAGGTGACGGGCGGAGCGGCTGACGTTGACATCAAAGTCGAGAACGCCGTCCGCGGCGGCAAGGCGAAGGTGACGATCGACGTGAAAGTCGGTTCCGCCGCGGTGAAGGCGAAGCGGGTCTATGTGAACCTGCGGGCGCAGGAGATCGTCGATCTGCCGCGCTACAACGCGCCGAGCCAGCCGGGCGCGACGGGATCGAACACGATCCACGTGCGCGCGGACGAGACGGTCTTCAATCAGGAATTCGTCATCGCCGACGCGCAGGACCTCGCAGCCGGATCGACGGCGCAGTTCACCGGCGAGATCGCCATTCCGTCCTCCGCGCTGCCCTCGCTGACCGGCCAGATCGTGCGCGTGCTGTGGCAGGCCTCGGCCGGGCTGGACGTCGCGTGGTCGACCGATCCGAACAGCGGCTGGACGGACGTCACCGTCACCTGAGGTGCGACGCGGCTCGTTCAACGTCTATCGGACCGCCAGTGCCGGTGCAGCGCTGCTGCTGTGCGGCGAGGTGCAGGCGGCGTCGGGCGGCGGGCCGAAGACGTTTACGGGCTATCTCATCGCGGCGATCGTCCAGGGACTGATCGCCGCGAGCCTCGTGTGGCTCGGCCTCCATATGCGGCGCAAGGCGGCGCGGGCGCGGGCGACCTGGGCAAGCGTCGATGCGAAAATCCTGCAGTCGGAACTCGTCACCCTCACGGTGGGCAAGAACAGCCGCCCGACCTGGCGGTTCCGCTATGCCTATCGTTTCGAGGGGCGGGACTACGAGAGCGACCAGATCAGCTTCGACGCCCGCCGGCCACGCAGCGAAAAGGCGATCACGGCGATGTTGGGGCAATATCTCGCGGGCACGCATGTGACGGCGCGGGTCAATCCGGCGCGACCGTCAGAGGCAGTGCTGGAGTCGGTGGTCGGGACGACAGTGCTGTTCGGCCTCGCGGGGCTGCTGCTGGTGCTCTGCGTCTTCAGCACGCTGATTGTCGTGCGCTGGCCGGGGTCATGACAGCGGGGGCGGCGGGGCGGTAGAACGGCGCATCGCCATTCGCCTTGGAGTTCCCCCGTGCTGCTCTCAGACGCCCTGCGCGCCCGCATGTCGGTGCGCGCCTTCAAGCCCGATCCCGTGCCGCGCGAGACGATCGAGGCGCTGCTGCAGGAGGCGACGCGCGCGCCGTCGGGCACCAATATCCAGCCGTGGAAGGTGCATGTCGTCGCGGGCGAGATGCGCGACCGGCTGGTCGCCGAGGTGCTCGCCTATCGCGATGCCTATCCCGAGGACGACAAGTCCGAATTCCCGCGTCCGCCGGGGCAGCGCAAGGAACCATATGTCGGCCGCGCCCGGACGCTGGGCAAGGCGATGTACGGGCTGATCGGCATTCCCAAGGGCGACAAGGCCGCGAACTTCGCGCAGTGGGGCCGCAACTACAAATTCTTCGATGCCCCCGTCGGCCTCATCTTCACGATCGACAAGGATCTGGGGCCGATGAGCTATCTGGATGTCGGTCTCTACATCCAGACGCTGATGCTGTGCGCGACGGCGCGGGGCCTGGGCACCTGCGCGCAAGGGGCATGGAACCAGTACCACACCGCGACGCGCCGCGTGCTGAACGTGCCGGACGGGGACTACATCATCTGCGGCGTCTCGCTCGGCTATCCCGACGAGACCGCGCCGGTGAACACGCTGGTCGCGGACCGCGAGCCGGTTGAGAGCTTCACGACGTGGCATGGGATCTGAGCTGCTCCCGCGATTAGGGGAGGGTTTGGAACTTCAGCAGCTTCAACCCCGCGCGGATGTCGTCGGCGGCGGTGCGGGGTTTGAGTTCCAGCCAGGGTTCGGCGAGGGCGGCGACGTCGCCCGCCATGATGATGACGTTGCGCTCCAGCGCGCCGGGCTCGTCGAGCATGCGGACCTCGGGCCAGACCTCGGTCATCGTCGCGGCGAGGCGGCGGGCGGCGCGGTCGGCGTCGTTCTTCAGGAAGACATTGGCGACGAGCAGCCCCTTGCGGCGGTTGAGGCGTGCGGCCGCAGCCTGGAAGAACTCGGGACTGGTGAGGTGCTCGGGGATTTCCGAGGCGTGATAGGCGTCGAGCACGATGGCGTCGAACTTCGACTTGCCGCGCGTCAGATACGCGGCGCCGTCCTCAACGTGGAACGGGATAGAGTCGGGCACGCCGAAATAGCGCCGCGCGACATGGCGCGAGGCGGGGTTGATATCGACGATGGTGACGGCGATGCCCTGGGCCGACAGCATGGTCGCGAGCGTGCCGCCGCCGCAGCCGATCATCAGCACGCTGCGCGCCTGGGCCTGGCGGACGAGGCCGTAGATCGCGTGAATATAGGTCGAGAGGCTGACGCCCTTGCCGTCGGATTCGCTCTGGTGGCAGCCGCCCTGGACGTAGAGCAGGCCGCCGGTCTTGGTCACCTGCGCGATGGCGATTTCGCCGTAGACGGTGGTGATGCGTTCCAGGAAATTGACGCGCAGTACCTTCTTCGCCATCGACCTTCAATCCTCATGACCGCCCTCGAGGCGGTCATCCAGGCAAACACTCAGGCGGTTGGTGGATGGCCGGGTCAAGCCCGGCCATGAGGAAAGTAGAGGCAGCGTCAGCTCATCAACGCGCCATAGGCGCCGAACAGCAGGCCGCCGACGCGGCCGTCGCCGGTGGTGGTCGAGACCATGCGGTTCATCACATAAGAGAAGGTCGCCTTCGCGTCGTAGTCGACGACGATGAGCGAACCGCCCCAGCCGCCCCAGAACATCGCGTTCTCGGTGGGCAGCGGCATCATCTCGCTCTTGAGGCCATAGCCGAGGCCGAAGCGGACGGGGATGCCGAGCACGAGATCGGTATTGTCGATCTGCAGCTCCAGCGCCTTGCGCGCGCCTGCGGCCGAGAGGAAGCGCCTGCCGGCGGCAACGCCGTCATTGGCGAGGATCGCCTGGACCTTGGCGACCGAGCGGGCATTGCCGATGCCGCCGGCGGCGGGGATTTCGGCGCGGCGCCAGGGGCGGGTGCGCGGTTCGAGCGCCGTCATGGTGACGCTGCCGAAGGTGCGCTTCGCGATGTCGCCGCCGGGCGTCGCTTCGCCGAGGCTGGTGGCGGGCGGGATGAGATCGCCCATGCGCGCGTCGGCTGAGGGCGGCAGGCCAATATGGAAGTCGGCGTTCAGGGGTTCAGCGATCTCCTCGCGGAAGACGGTGCCGAGCGACTTGCCGGTGACGCGGCGGACGACCTCGCCGACGAGATAGCCCTGGGTGACCGCGTGATAGCCGGAGCGCGTGCCCGGCTCCCACCACGGTGCCTGCGCCGCGAGGAGGCGGCAGACGTGATCCCAGTCGTAGAGCTCTTCGGTCTCGATCTTCTTGTCGAAGCCGGAGAGGCCGGCGCTGTGGCTCATCAGGTGGCCGACAGTGACCTTCTCCTTCCCGTTCTGGGCGAATTCCGGCCAGTAGGTCGCGACGGGCGCGGCGAAGTCGATGAGACCGCGATCGGCGCAGAGGAGGGCGGTGAGGGCGCACATCGTCTTGGTCGTCGAGTAGACGTTGACGATCGTGTCTTCTTCCCAGGGCTGGGTGCCGGCTTCGTCCTTGAAGCCGCCCCAGAGGTCGACCACGGTCTCGCCGTTGACGGTGACGGCGAACGAGGCGCCCGTATCGGCGCCACTGGTGAAATTGGCCTCGAAGGCCGCGCGGACCGCTGCGAACTTCTCGTCGCAGCGGCCATGGACTTCAGCTTTGCTCATGGACGTTGTTTCCCCCGGATATCGTTCCGCCGATTAGAGGCGGTTCGCGCGGGGTTGGCAACTTGAGCCTAGCGGGCGGCGTTCCAGCGCTGGTTCGCCTTGCCCGAGCACTTGTAGAGGATCACCGAGGTGCCCTCGTTGGGGCGGCCGTCATAGACGTCGGCGCACTGGCCCGAGGCGCTGCGGATCGTGCCGTCGCGCTCGAAGCTCCAGCGCTGCTGGTAGCTGCCGGTGCAGCGCGCGACATAGAGCGACTGGTTGGTCGAGCCGGGCGCGGTCACGCAATTGCCGCCCACCTGGAGCTCGGTTTCGCCGCGCGTGGTGAACGAGAAGCGCTGATTGTTCTTGCCGTGGCAGCCATAGATGATGAGGTCGGTGCTGCCGCCGCGCACGTCGAGGCACATGCCGTAGGCATGCTGGGGCGAGAGCAGCGAGGTCTGGTAGTTGCCGCCATTGCCGGGGCCAGGGCCCGGCTGGGGATAGCCGCCGCCACCGCCATTGGCCGCCCAGCGCTGGTTCGACTTGCCGTTGCAGCGATAGCCGATGACGCGGGTGCCTTCGCCCCGCTTGCCGCCTTCAACATCGGCGCAGAGGCCGTTGCCGTTCACCAGCGCGCCGCTCTGGTCGAGATACCAGCTCTGTTCGTTGCGGTTCTTGCACTTGGCGAGATAGAGCGGCTGGCCTTCATTGCCGACGGCGACGCAGTTCTTGCCGACGCGGAGCTGGCCGGTGCCGCCATAAGGAATCTGGACGTTCTGATAGCCGCTGCCGTTGCAGCGGCTGATGCGGCCTTCGCCGGCGCCGAAATCGAGGCACATGCCGCCGGCATTGCCGGCCTCAAGGCTGTCCGCGTGGGCGGCGGGGGTGGCCAAGAACAGCGCACCGGCAGCGGCGAAAGCTGTCATCCAGCGGCGAAGCAGTGTCATCGGATCGCGTCTCCCCAGTCCATCCAATAGGCCCGCAAGCCTAGCGGGCGGCGCATGAACCGCCAATGACCGAAATGCGCGATGCGGCAAAGCGTTCCCGCGTTGTGCGGCGCACACAGGGCAACTGGCGGGCCTCACCGTCGTCTCATAGGATGGCGGAGCGCAGGGGACTCGATATGAAATTCGGGACGGCTTTTCTGGCGATTTGGGCATCCTTGGCGATCGCCAGCGGTCTTATGTACGTCTTCGCTTCGCCGAAGACGCGGCGCGAGTTCTGGATGCCGATGCAGATCATCGCGGCGCTCGCCCTGGTCACCGCGGCGATTCTTATCAATGAGTCGACCGCGCTGATCGGCTTCTCCGTCTTCGCGGCGTTGGTCATCATGTTGAATGCCGTGACGATCCGCATCTGTGCGCAGTGCGGCTTGTCCAACCGGAACACGTTCTTCTTTCCCGTGCCGAAGTTCTGCAACAGGTGCGGCCATAGTCTCGAACAAGCGGGCAAGACCCATTCTTGACTTGATGGCGCCGGGAATGCTCAACCGCGCCCGAGCGCAGACGCAAGGATCAGCATGACGATCGCATTTACCTTTCCCGGACAGGGCAGCCAGGCCGTCGGCATGGGCAAGGCGCTGGCCGAGGCGTTCGGCGCGGCCAAGGACGTGTTCGCGGAAGTCGACGAGGCGCTGTCGCAGAAGCTCTCGAAGCTGATGTGGGAGGGGCCGGAAAACGATCTCATCCTGACCGAGAATGCGCAGCCGGCGCTGATGGCCGTCTCCATGGCGATCGTGCGCGTGCTGGAGCGCGAGGGCGGCTTCAGGCTGGCTGAGAAGTGCAGCTACGTCGCGGGCCATTCGCTCGGCGAATATTCGGCGCTGGCCGCGGCGGGCGCGTTCTCGCTGAGCGATGCGGCGCGCGTGCTGAAGGCGCGCGGTCAGGCGATGCAGCGCGCGGTACCGGTCGGCGTCGGCGCGATGGCGGCGCTGCTGGGCGCGGAGATCGCGCAGGCCGAGGCGTTGTGCAAGGAGGCCTCGACCGATCGCGAGATCGCGGCGGTCGCCAACGACAACGCGCCGGGCCAGGTCGTGATCAGCGGCCACAAGGCGGCGATCGACCGCGCGGCGGAGCTGGTGAAGGCGCATGGGATCAAGCGGGCGATGATGCTGCCCGTCAGCGCGCCCTTCCATTCGCCGCTGATGGCGCCGGCCGCCGAGGAGATGGCGCGGGCGCTGGAGCAGGCGGTGCTGAATACGCCGTCGCTGCCGGTGATCTCGAACGTCACGGTGAAGCCGGTGATCGCGCCGGACGAGATCAAGAAGCTGCTGGTGGAACAGGTCACGGGTCGCGTGCGTTGGCGCGAGACGATTGAATCGCTGCCGGCGCTCGGCGTGACCAAGGTGGTCGAAGCCGGCGCGGGCAAGGTGCTGACCGGCATGGCCAAGCGCATCACCAAGGACGTCGAGCCGCTATCGCTGGAAACGCCGCAGGAGATCGAGGCGTTTCTGAAGAGTGTCTAGGCTCCAGGCTGTCATGCCCGCGCAGGCGGGCATCCAGCCGCGGCGCCCAATGTGGATGCACGCCTTCGCGGGCATGACAGAGTGAGTGGAGAGGGAAACGATGTTCAACCTCACAGGCAAGACCGCGCTGGTGACCGGCGCGACGGGCGGGATCGGGTTGTCGATCGCCAAAGCGCTGCATGCGCAGGGCGCGACGGTCGCGCTGTCCGGGCGGCGGGTCGAGCAGCTCGAGGCGCTGAAGGCCGAGCTGGGCGAGCGGGCGGAAATCTTCCCCGCCGATCTCGCGGACACCGCGTCGGTCGATGCCCTGATCCCCACCGTCGACAAGGCGCTGGGCGGTGTCGACATCCTCGTCAACAATGCCGGCATCACGCGCGACAATCTCTTCATGCGCATGAAGGACGCGGAGTGGGACGACATCATCCGCGTCAACCTGACGGGCGCGTTCCGTCTGGCGCGTGCGTCGCTGCGCGGCATGATGAAGAAGCGCTGGGGCCGGATCGTCTCGATCACCTCGGTGGTCGGCGTCACCGGCAATCCGGGGCAGGGCAACTACGCCGCGGCGAAGGCGGGGCTGATCGGCATGTCGAAGTCGCTCGCCGCGGAAGTCGCGAGCCGCAACATCACCGTCAACTGCGTCGCCCCCGGCTTCATCGCGACGGCGATGACCGAAGCGCTTACCGACGACCAGAAGAAGGCCGTGTTCGACAAGATCCCCGCCGGCCGGATGGGCTCGCCGGAGGAGATCGCGGCGGCCGTCGTCTACCTCGCCAGCGAGGAAGCCGCCTATGTCACGGGCGCGACGCTGCACGTGAACGGCGGCATGGCGATGATCTGAGATCGGTCGTAGCGTCTGCATATCAGACATTCGAGGCCGATCATGGATATTGCTCTCAGCGCCGCCGACGCCGCGTTTCGCGACGAGGTGCGCGACTTTCTCGCCGCCCATCTGAACGAGCGGCTGCGACGCGCGGCGCGCCTGTCGACCAGCGTCTATGCCGACCGCGAGAGCATGCGCGAATGGCATGAGATCGTTTACCGCAAAGGCTGGATCGCGCCGTCATGGCCGGTGGAGTATGGCGGCTGCGGCTGGAGCGTGACGCAGCGCTACATCTATTCGGTCGAGTGCGCGCGGGCCTCGACGCCCGGCCTCTCGCCAATGGGGCTCGCGATGTGCGGGCCGATGCTGATCGGCTACGGCACCGAGGCGCAGAAGGCCGCCTATCTGCCGCGCATCCTCTCCGGCGAGGATTTCTGGTGCCAGGGTTACAGCGAGCCGGGCTCGGGTTCCGATCTCGCCTCGCTACAGATGGCGGCGGTGGATGACGGCGACGATCTGATCTGCACGGGCCAGAAGATCTGGACGACCCATGCCAACTACGCCAACCGCATCTTCTGTCTGGTGCGGACCTCGCGCGAGGAGATTCCGCAGAAGGGGATCACCTTCCTGCTGATCGACATGGACCAGCCCGGTGTCAGGGTCGATCCGCTGATCATGATGTCGGGCGAGCATATCCAAAACCAGGTCTTCTTCACCGACGTGCGCGTGCCCAAGGCGAATGTCGTCGGCAAGATCGGGCAGGGCTGGACGGTCGCGAAATACCTGCTGGAGTTCGAGCGCGGCGGGAACGCCTACGCGCCGGGGCTGGCGATCCGCCTCGACAAGATCCGCGCAATGGCGGCGGCGGAAGCCTCGGGCGACGGCGGGCGGCTGATCGACGAGGCGGACTTCCAGGCGAAGATCGCGGCGGCGGATGTGGCGATCAAGGCGCTGGAGTTCCTGGAGCACCGGCTGATCTCGGCGCTGAGCCTCTCCGGCGGGGCGCCGGGGCCGCAGGCCTCGATCGTCAAGACGCGGGGCACCGAACTCAGCCAGCATCTGACCGAACTGGGGATCGAGGCGGCGGGCGCCTATGGTGTGCCGTTCCAGCCGGGCGCGACCTGTCCGGGCGGACCGATTCCCGGGTGGCCGAAAGCGGGCCATAACGACAGTGTCGGACCGGACCATGCGCTGCCCGTGATGAGCAAATATCTCAATGATCGCGCCGGCTCGATCTATGGCGGATCGAACGAGATTCAGCGTAACATCATGGCGAAAGCCGTTCTGGGCCTGTAACGCGCGCCAATTGCGGCTTCAAATCGGGGTGATTCTGGCCGCCCGGTCGCACGGTTATGGTTGCCGGGCCAGAGAGAAATGGCGGGTTTCCGGGGGTGACATCGCGTTCCCCTCCGTGATACGAAACCCGACTTTCGACGTTGTACAAGTTGCCACCCGCGCCCGCGGATGCCCGGCAGCAAGCGCCGGAAAAACGAACAAGGATGAAGGATCCAATTCAAATGAGCGATGTCGCGGAACGCGTTAAGAAGATCGTGATCGACCATCTGGGCGTCGAAGCCGACAAGGTCAGCGAAAAGGCGAGCTTCATCGACGATCTGGGCGCGGACAGCCTCGACACCGTCGAGCTGGTCATGGCGTTCGAAGAAGAATTCGGCATCGAGATCCCCGATGACTCCGCCGAGTCGATCCAGACGGTCGGCGACGCCGTGAAGTTCATCTCGGAACGCGCGGCGAAATAAGGCGTTTGACGCCTATGAGGCGCGTCGTCGTTACAGGCATGGGTGCTGTCACGCCGCTGGGAAGCGGCGTGGAAGCCACGTGGTCGCGTCTGCTCGACGGTCAGTCGGGCGCGCGGCCGATCACCAAGTTCAAGACCGATGACCTGGCGACCAAGATCGCTTGCAGCGTCCCGCTGGGCGCGGGGTCCGAGGGTCTGTTCAACCCCGACGACTATCTAGAGGTGAAGGAACAGCGCAAGCTGGACGAATTCATCATCTATGGCATCGCCGCGGCAGATCAGGCCTGGAAGGATTCCGGCATCGAGCTGAAGACCGACGAGGACCGCTATCGCACCGGTGTGCTGATCGGTTCGGGCATTGGCGGTCTGCCGGGTATCGAAGACGCGGCGCTTCTGCTCGCCGAAAAAGGTCCGCGCCGGATCAGTCCGTTCTTCATTCCGGGCCGGCTCATCAATCTCGTGTCGGGCCAGGTTTCGATCCGCCTCGGGGCGAAAGGTCCCAATCACTCCGTCGTCACCGCCTGCGCCACCGGCGCGCATGCGATCGGCGACGCGGCGCGGCTGATCGCGTTCGACGATGCCGACGTGATGATCGCGGGCGGCGCCGAGGGCGCCATCTGCCGTCTCGGCATCGCCGGCTTCAACGCCTGCCGTGCGCTCTCGACCGCCTATAACGAAACGCCCGACAAGGCGTCGCGTCCCTATGACAAGGACCGCGACGGCTTCGTGATGGGCGAGGGCGCCGGCGTGGTGGTCCTAGAAGAGCTGGAGCACGCCAAGGCGCGCGGCGCGAAGATCTATGCCGAGGTCGTCGGCTACGGCCTGTCGGGCGACGCCTATCACATCACCGCCCCGTCGGAAGACGGCGACGGCGGCTATCGCGCCGTCGTCATGGCGCTGAAGCGCGCGGGGCTAACGCCCGCCGACATCGACTATGTCAACGCGCACGGCACCTCGACCATGGCCGATGGCATCGAACTCGGCGCGATCGAGCGGCTGTTCGGCAATGCCGCGGCAAACCTGTCGATGTCGTCGACCAAGTCATCGATCGGCCACCTGCTGGGTGCCGCGGGTGCAGTGGAGGCGATCTTCTCCATCCTCGCGATCCGCGACCAGATCGTGCCGCCGACGATCAACTTGGAAAACCCGGACGTCACGACGGCGATCGACCTGGTGCCGCTGAAGGCGCGCAAGCGCGAAGTGCGGGCCGTCCTCTCCAACTCGTTCGGCTTCGGCGGAACGAATGCTGCGCTGATCCTGACGGCGCCGCCGGCCTGACGCGACCATGACCGCCGACGCGCCCAAGCCTCGGCGGAGGTCCATTCTGCTCCGCATTTTCATCGTTCTCGTCGTGCTGATGGTGCTCGCCATCGGCGCGACGGGCGGTGCGGTCTATTGGGCGCAGCAGCGCTTCGAGCAGCCGGGGCCGCTCCCTCAGGACACGCTGGTCATGCTCGACCAAGGCGACGGGCTGAACACGATCGCCAACAAGCTGCGCGACAGCGGCGTCCTGTCTAAGGACGACCCCTTCAAGCTGGGCCTGCTGGACGATGCCTCGATCTTCAAGCTGGGCGTCCGCTACGCCGAGATGCAGGGCAAGCTGAAAGCGGGCGAATACAACATCCCCGCCCATGCCAGCATGAAGCAGGTGATGGAGTTGCTCGTTGCCGGCAAGGTCATCCAGTACAAGGTGACCGCCGCCGAGGGGCTGACCAGCGCGATGATCCTGCGCATCGTGCAGGCCGATCCCATCCTGACCGGCGAGGCGCGCGCCGCGCCGGCCGAGGGCACGCTGCTTCCGGAGACCTATCTCTTCAACCGCGGCACGACGCGCACCGACCTGCTGCGCCGCATGGCGAAGGATCACACCGACACGGCTGACAAGCTGTGGGCCGGTCGCGCGAAGGATCTGCCCTATACGACGCTCGCGGAGGCGGTGATCCTCGCCTCGATCGTCGAGAAGGAGACCGGGCTGGCGAAGGAACGCCCGCTGGTCGCCTCGGTCTTCGTCAATCGCCTGCGCAAGGGCATGAAGCTGCAGTCGGACCCGACCATCATCTATGGCCTGACCGGCGGCGAGCCGCTGGGCCATGGCCTGCGCAAGAGCGAGATGGAAAAGCCGAACCCCTACAACACCTATCAGATCGAGGGCCTGCCGCCGGGGCCGATCTGCAATCCCGGCAAGGATTCGCTGGCTGCGGTGATGAATCCTCCGGATACGGACTATCTGTTCTTCGTCGCCGACGGCACCGGCGGACATGCCTTCGCGGCCACGCTGGAGGAGCATAACCGCAACGTCGCGAAGCTGCGCGAGATCGAGCGCGAGCGCGCCAAGGATCAGCCATGACCGTCGTCAGCATGACCGGCTTTTCGCGCGCGCGGGGCAATCACGCGACGCTTGACTGGACGTGGGAGCTGAAGAGCGTCAACGGCAAGGGTCTTGAGCTGCGCTTCCGCCTGCCGCCCGGCATGGACGGGATCGAGGTGCAGGCGCGCCAGGCGCTGCAGGCCAAGCTCAAGCGCGGCTCGGTGCAGGTCTCGCTGTCGCTGACCGAGCAGTCGCAGACCCCGAGCCTGAAGATCAATCGCGAAGCGCTGCAGGCGATCTCCGAAGCCATCAAGGCGATGGAGAATATCATCCCGATGCAGCCGCCGAGCGCGGACGGCATCTTCCGGATCAAGGGCGTGATCGAGGAAGGCGAGGCCGTGAGCCCCGACATCGAGGCGCGTGACGCGGCGCTGGTCGCCTCGCTGCTGCAGGCGATCGAGGCGCTGGCCAAGGCGCGCGGCGAAGAAGGCGCGCGGATCGGCGAGGTGCTGGACGCCCAGCTCAGCCGAATTGCGGAAATCACCGGCGAGGCGCGCAACCTCGCGAGCCTGGCGCCGGATGCGGTGAAGCAGCGCCTGTCGGATCAGCTGGCGAAGCTGCTGGATGCGTCATCGGGCCTCAACCCCGAACGCCTGCACCAGGAGGCTGCGCTGCTGGCGGCCAAGGCGGATGTGACCGAGGAACTGGACCGGCTGAACGCCCATATCGCCCAGGCGCGCGAATTGCTGGCGTCGGGCGAGCCATCGGGGCGGCGGCTCGACTTCCTCTGCCAGGAGTTCACCCGCGAGGCCAACACGCTCTGTTCCAAGTCGTTCGACATCAAGCTGACGCGGCTGGGCCTTGACCTGAAGGCCACGATTGAGCAATTCCGCGAGCAGGTCCAGAACGTCGAGTGAGCGGGGACTCATGCTGACCATCAAGCGCCGGCCCATGTTGATCGCGTTTTCCTCGCCCTCGGGTGCGGGGAAGACCTCGATCACGCGCCGCCTGCTGGGGCTCGACGAGCAGGTGCGGCTGTCGGTTTCGTGGACGACGCGGCCGATGCGGCCGGGCGAGATCGACGGGCAGGACTACACCTTCGTCGACCAGAAGACGTTCGACGACAAGGTCGCGGAAGGTGGGTTCCTGGAGCATGCCGGCGTGTTCGGGAAGTCCTACGGCACGCCGCGCGACTATGTCGACGCGGCGCTGGCCGAGGGCCACGACATGCTGTTCGACATCGACTGGAAGGGCACGCAGCAGCTGCGCGCCAGCATGCCGGACGACATCGTCACGATCTTCATCCTGCCGCCCTCGAAAGCCTCGCTGGAAGAGCGCCTGCGCCGCCGCGCTCAAGACGACGAGGCGACCGTCGCCCGCCGCATGGCCGAGGCGAATGACGAGATCAGCCATTGGGGCGAGTACGAGTACATCATCGTCAACGACTTCCTGGAGCGCGCGCTGCAGGAAGCCCGCGAGATCATCGCCGCCGAACGTCTGCGCCGCCACCGCCAGCCGGGCCTCGTGCCCTTCGTCCAGGGGATGATGGCGGAGTTCTGAGGGGCGGTCTTCGTTCTCTCCCGAGACTAATCTGTCATGCCCGCGGAGGCGGGCATCCATCACGCAAACGCGGTGCTCGCGGCGTGGATTCCCGCCTGCGCGGGAATGACAAATGGTGGGAACCCAACGCCCCAATTCGGCCAAGGAGTCGCAGTTTCAGACGCGGTGTCGGCCGGTATGATGGTGGCCAAAGGAGACTCTCTATGCTGCTCGCTCTCGTCATGACTGCCGCCACGGCCGCCGCCGCAGCGCCCGCGCAACCCTGGCCGCCGGCGCCGAAGCTGGCCGAGGCGGTGAAGAGCACGTTGCGTGGCGTGGGGACCGAGCCGTTCTGGAGCATGGAGATCACCGGCCAGAAGATCACGCTGACGGCGCCGGGGCCGGAAAATGACGAGGTCACCGAGTTCAAGCCGGAATCTTCCACGGCGCTAGGCGCGACCGCGCATAGCTGGACGTCGGGGCCGCTGACCGTGACGGTGTCGGAAGGCGCATGCTCCGACGGCATGAGCGAGGTCAACTATCCCTATTCGATCGAGGTCACGGTGACCGGCAAGAACGCCGTGTCGCTGAAAGGCTGCGCCTATCGTTCGTGGGGGCAGGATGTCGTCGCCGCGATCCCGATCATCGACGCCTGCCTCGCACTCGACGCCACCAAGCCGCCCATCTCGTTCGCGGCAGCGACGGCGCCGGACGCCGGCTATGTGATGCTGTCCGGCAGCGACGACCATCCCCTGCAGGGCTGTGTCGTCGCCGGCGGCAAGGCGACGCTCACGCCGGCGACGGCCGATGACATCGAACCGCCAGGCACGAATGCCGAAATCTTCGTGCGCGGCCCCGGTGAGAACCCCGGCGGCGAATGCTACGAGGCGCCCGAGGTGAAGGACGCCAACGGCAAGCTGCTGGGCTGGTGGCTCGACCCGATGGGGTGCTGAGGGCGCGAACGCGGTCTCCCCAGATTACTCTCATGTGTCATGCCTGCGAAGGCAGGCATCCATGATCAGGCAGGGTGTTTCCTGCATGGATTCTCGCCTTCGCGGGAATGACAGTTGGAGAGAGCACGGGTTTTTGAGACGGCAATCAGCGCTGCAGATCAGCCGGGCCAGGCGCACGATGTGTAGCTGACGATGGCGGGCTTGCCGATCTTGGCGGCGATGCCGGAATCGGCGAGGCAGGCGGAGAAGCTTGCCTCGAAGGCCCGCCATTCCGGGCCATCCTCGTTCATCAGTTCACTGAGTTTTGCGCTCTCTGCGCTGGCGGAGGCGCAGGTGCGGGCGGCGGCCAGGGTTGCTTCGCCGCCGGCGACCGTTGCCGTGATCTCGCCGTAGCGCGCGCCGGCGGCGCTTTCGATCATGCCGTTATCGGCGAGGCGCGTGCAGGCTTCCGAATAGAGCGGGCCGCTCCACAGGAGTTGCGGCTCCGCGGCGGCGGCCGTCGTGGCGGCGAGGAGCGGGGCCAAAAAGAAACGCGCGACCGTCATGGCCTGACGGTCGCGCGCGGGTTCGGCATTTGTGTGGCGGGCTAGAGCGCGGGGTCGAGCACCACGCGGCCGACGATCTTGCCTTCGCGGAGGTCGTCGAGCGTCGCGGAGGCTTCGGCCAGCTTGCGGCGGACGACGGGGATCGGATCGATCTTGCCGGCCTTCACCAGCTCCATCATCTCCTTGGTCTCGGGCAGCGAGCCGACATAGGAGCCGCCGATCGAGATGGCGCGCATCGGCAGCAAGGGAATGGGCATCGAGAAGGCGCCGCCGAACAGGCCGACGACGATGACCTTGCCGCCCTTGCGGACGCTGCCCTGCGCGAAGGCGAACGAGGCTTCCGAGCCGACGAAGTCGACCGCGGCATAGGCGCCGCCGGTCGCGGCGAGCAGCTTCTTCAGCGCGCCCTCTTCACGCGAGTTGACGACCGAGGTGGCGCCGGCCTTCAGCGCGGCGTCGAGCTTGGTCTGGTCGACATCGACGCCGATGATCGGGGCGTCGAACAGCGCGCGGGCGAATTGCAGGCCCATCATGCCGACGCCGCCGAGGCCGACGATCACGATCGGGTCCTGCTTGCCGACATGGCCGAGCTTCTTCATCGCGCCGAAGCCGGTGAGGCCCGAGCACATATAGGCGGCGGCGAGGCCGGGATCGGTGTTGCCGAAATCGATGAGATACTTCTCGTCCGGCACGAGGACGTGGGTGGCGTAGCCGCCATTCACCTGGATGCCGAGATTGCGCGGCTTGTTGCAGAGCTGCTCTTCCTCGCGGTTGCAGGCCGGGCAGTCGCCGCAGCCGATCCACGGATAGGCGGCGCGGCGGTCGCCGACCTTCACACCCTTCACATCGGGACCGACGGCGACGACCTTGCCGCCGATCTCGTGGCCGAGCGCGAAGGGCAGCTTGCGGCCGGCGCGGACGTCGAGCTTGTTGCCGCCGCCCATGTCGAAATGGCCGTCATGAATGTGCACGTCGCTGTGGCAGACGCCGGCATCGGTGACGGCGAGGACGACTTCCGAGCCCTGCGGCACGGGGGTCGGCAGTTCGACGCGCTGGAGCGGCTCGCCATAGGCGACAATGGCTTCGCAGAACATGGATGGCTCCCTTACTGATTTTTTGTCGGGCGCAAACTGCGCGGGGTGGAGGGAGAGGTCAAGGCGAGGCCGCATACGCCCGCGCGAGGGCCAGGAACTTCGTGACCGGGACCTGTTCGGCGCGGGTGGTGGGGTCGATGCCGCAGGATTCGAGCAGCGGGATGGGATCGCGGCCGAGGGTCTTCAGGCTGGCGCGGAGCATCTTGCGGCGCTGGCCGAAGCCGGCGGCGGTGACGGCTTCCAGCATTTTCAGCGGCGCGGGTTCGGGGTCGGGGGTAACGTCGAGGCGCACCACGGTGGAGGTGATGCTGGGCGGCGGCAGGAACGCCTTGGGGTTCACGTCGAACAGCATGCGCGGTTTCGTGCGCCACTGGGCGAGGACCGAGAGGCGGCCGAAGTCGGTGCCGTTGGCGGCGACGATGCGCTCGGCGACCTCGCGCTGGAACATCAGCGTCATGGACGAGAACCAGGTGGGCCAGACCGGCTGCGTCAGCCACTTCACCAGCAGCGCCGTGCCGACATTGTAGGGCAGGTTGGCGACGATCGTGACGGGCGTCTTGAGGCCATGGCGGGCGAGCAAAGCGGGCTCGTCGGCGCCGAGGGCGTCGGCGGGTTCGACGATGAGGCGGTTGCCGCTGGCCGTGTTGATGTCGGCGAGGGCGGGGAGGAAGCGATCGTCGCGCTCGATGGCGAGGACGCGGTTGGCGCCTTCGGCCAGCAGCGCGCGGGTGAGGCCGCCGGGGCCGGGACCGATCTCCAGCACGTCGCGCCCGGCGAGCGGCCCGGCCTCGCGCGCGATGCGGCCGGTGAGGTTGAGGTCGAGCAGGAAGTTCTGCCCGAGCGATTTCTTCGCGATGAGGTTCTGCGCGCCGATCACCTCGCGCAGGGGCGGCAGGTCGTCGAGCCCGCTCATGCGGGGTGAACGGCGGCGCGGCGTTCGGCGAGCGCGGCGGCGAGTTCGATCGCGGCGATGAGGCTGGTCGGGTTCGCGATGCCCTTGCCGGCGATGTCGAAGGCCGTGCCGTGATCCGGCGAGGTGCGGATGATCGGCAGGCCGAGCGTGACGTTTACGCCGCGGTCGAAGTCGATGGTCTTGATCGGGATGAGCGCCTGGTCGTGATACATGCAAAGCGCGGCGTCGTATCGCGCGCGGGCGGCGGCATGGAACATCGTGTCGGCGGGATGCGGGCCGGAGACGGCGATCCCCTCCGCGCGCAGGCGCTCGATGGCGGGGGTGATCACCGCCGCCTCCTCGCCACCGAGCGCGCCGCCTTCGCCGGCATGCGGGTTGAGGCCGGCGATCGCGAGACGCGGCGAGGCAATGCCGAAATCGCGGGTGAGGGCGGCGGCGGTGATGTGGCCGGTCTCGACGATGAGGTCCTCGGTCAGCAGCGCCGGCACCCTGGCGAGGGCGTTGTGCACGGTGACGGGGACGACGCGGAGGCCTTCCACCGCCAGCATCATCACGGCGCGCGGCGCCTGGGTCAGGTGGGCGAGATATTCGGTATGACCGGGAAAGGCGAAGCCGGCATCCATCAGCGTCTTCTTCGCGATGGGGCAGGTGACGACGGCTGAGCATTCGCCGGTCTCCACCAGCTCGACGGCGCGGCGGATCGACTCGATGACGGCCGCCGCGTCGGTGGTTTCCGGGCGGCCGGGGATGGCGCTTGCGAGCGCGCTGCGTCCGGCGATGAAGCGCAGGGGAATGCGGTTCTGCAGCGCCGCCATCGCCTTGGCCGCGATCTCCGGCCCGATCCCGGCCGGATCGCCCATCGTGAGAGCGATCGGCCGCGGCGTCGTCACGGTCAGTTCGAGGCGGTGTTCAGCACCGCCGCGTCGCGGATCTCGATGGCCGCGTCACGACGCAGGTCGCGCATATAGCGGCGGGCGAGGACCGAGAGCTCCTGGTTGAACATGCGGTTCTGGACCTGCTCGCGGGTTGGCATCTGGAACGCCTTGGTCTGCACGAAATCGACGCGCGGACGGTCGCCGCAGACGACCAGCAGGTTCATCAGGTTGTGGCCGCCTTCATTGCTGAAGAAGGGCTGCGACACGTCGCTGGGGTTGAGGCCCTGGATGACCTGACGGATTTCCGGGGCGAGGTCGGCGACCGGGAGGACGGGCAGGTCGATGAGGCCGACGCCCTGCATCTGGCCGACGAACTGCTCCAGACCCTGGCAGCCCTTGATCTGCTCGCGGAGGCCGCCGGCGGCGCGGAGATACTGCTCCTGCTCTGCCTTGGTCATGCTCGGCGGCATGCCGAGCACGAGGCGCTTCAGCTTGACCGAGCCGGGGGGCACGCCCGCGGGGCGTCCAGGCGGCGGCGGGGGCGCTTCGGCGGCGGCGCCGGCCGGGCGCATCTTGTCGCGCATCGCGATGAGGTAGTAGCCGCCGGCCGCGCGGATGGGCTTGGAGATCGACAGCGGGCGCATGCCCTGCAGCGTCGTCCAGACCTCGGCGGGGACGTCGCCGTCCTGCACCCAGCCGAGATCGCCGCCGCGCGAGGCGGTGGCGGATTCGCTGAACTGCTGGGCGAGCGCCGAGAAGGGCGAGCCGGTGTTCAGCTGGGCGAAGATCTGGTCGATGGCGCGGCGGGCGCGGGGCTCGTCGCCGGGGGAGTCGACGCTGATGAAGATTTCAGACGCCAGGAATTGCGGCTTCGAGGCGCCTTCCTGGATGCGCTTCATCTCCTGGTCGACTTCTTCGTCGGTGACGTTGACGCGGCCCGCGAGGCGCTCCTCGATCAGCTTCGACCAGGCGAGCTCGGCCTTGACCTGAACCCGCAGCGTATCCTCGCCGACGCCGTTGGAGGCGAGCGACTTCACGATGCTCTCGCGGGTTGTGTTGTTCTGCTTGGCGATGTTGTCGAGCGACTCGTCGACCTCGGCTTCGGTGATCTCGAGCTTGGCGTCGGCAGCTTCGGTGAGCTGCAGGATCTCGTCGATCAGCGTGCGCAAGATCTGCTCGCGCAGGCGCTGCTGCGCCGCTTCACCCTGGGCGCCGCCGGAGGTGACGAGCACCATCCTGACACGCTGGTCGAGGTCGTAGGTGGAGATCACGGTGCCGTTCACGACGGCGGCGGCGCGCTGGATGCTGTCGGCGCCTGCCGGCTGGATCAGCAGAGCGAGCGCCGCGGCGGCGGCAAGCTTGAACAGAGATTTCATGGCCTTAACGCTAATCCGTCTGTTTGAAGGCGCACAACCGCGTGCTGCCTCAGTGCCGTTGGCCCCGACCCCCGCCGCGCGGCGGAGAATACAGGCTTCGCTACGCCGTTCAACGGCGGGATCGACCAGAAATCGGGCCTTTTTTTGACCGTCAAAACGAGCGGTAGTCCTGAGGATCGCGGGTTTCCGCGCCTGTATAGGGGTCTTCCTGGAACAGCGGCACCGCGGTCCGGCCGTCGTCGCCGAGCGCCTTGAGACGAATCGACAGGATCACGGTGGTCGAGGGCGTGGTGTCGCGGTCGCTGGTGAAACGGCGGCGGAAGCCGAATTCCAGGAACGAGCACTCGTCCTCATAGGCGACCGCGAACCGGCTCTCGATCATCTGGTCGTCTTCCAAATCGCGCCGGATGCCGCCGATGACGCTCCAATAGTCCCCGACATGGAGGCGGGTCAGCAGCGAGACCTCCTCGCGCGGGCCGAGCCCGGTGAGCGTAGGGTCGCTTTCGAGCTTCAGGTAGGAGGCGTCGATCTCGTACCAAGAGCCGGTGCCCTGGATGTAGACCTCGTTGCGGCGGACGGAGAAGTCGTCCTTGTCGAGCCGCAGCCGGTTTACGATGGTGAGGCCCGGCCAGGGAATGAAGGTGATGCGGCCGACATAGTCCGACTGGGTCTCGCCGAGGCCCGAGGCGTTCTGGAAGGACGGGTCGTCGTCGAGCCGGGTCTGGAAACCGCCGAACACTTCCAGCGAGCCGCCGCTCGGGAAGAACTCGGCATAGCGCAGGCCGATATTGGCGCGCGGGCCGCTTTCGACCAGATCGAGGCCGGTGAACTTGACGGGGTTGAAGAGATTGGTGTCGTCGAATTCGAGCGACTGGCTGTCCTCGTTGGGAATGCCGTCCGGCCCATTGCCGTAGGGCGCGAGGATGACCTGCATCATCGGCTCGACGATCTGGGTGTAGCCGTCGTCGGTGACGCGGACGAAGGGCCAGCGCGCATCGACGCCGACATAACCGCTGAAGCGCCCCAGGATGTCGCCGTCCTCGGCGGTCGGCGTCGAGATGGGATCGACGTCGCTGAGGCGGTACACGTCGCCGCGCAACTCCGCGAAGAAGGTGACGGCCTGGCCGCCTTCCAGGATTTCGGGACGGTTCCAGGAAATGCCGGCCGAGATGCGCTGGGTGTCGAGCCCCTCGGTGCGCGTCAGATAGAGCAGGCTCGCATCGATCGCGGTGACGCCGCCATAGATCGGCTCGTCGAAGACATAATGCAGCACGGCCTCGGGCAGGACGAGCGGGGTGAGGCCGGGATCGTCCGTGGCGCGCAGGCCCTGGAAGGCATAGGCCGTCACCGAGGCGAAGGAGCGGCCCTGGCGCCATTCCCAATAAGCGTCGCTGGTCAGCCGGTCGGCATCGGAGATGTCGTAGCGCTTGAGATAGGTGTCGTTCGAGGTGCGCTCCAAATCGAAGCCCCAGCCCATCGTGTCGGACAGCTTGAAGCGGCCGCGGCCGAAGATGTGGCTGTAGGAGGTCTGCTCGCCGTTGCGCAGGCCCGTCGAGTCGAACGCGTCGTCATAGGTGTAGCTGCCCGACAGGAAGTAGCCGCCCGTCGACGTCAACTGACGCCAGTCGAGCTTGAGCTGCGGGTTGGCTTCGGTCGCGACGAGCGGCGTGACGGTGAGGTCGTAGCTGGGGTCGAGCGCGAAGTGGTAGGGCACCTCGACGAAATAGCCGAGGTCGCTGGACGAACCCGCAGACGGCGCGAGGAAGCCCGACTGGTTCTTCACCGAGAAGTCAGCGTGCGAGAACGCGGGAATGGTGAGCAGCGGGATGCCGAAGAACTCGAACGAGGCGTTCTCGTAGGAAATCCGCTTGCCCGTCTGGTCCCACACGACGCGGACCGACTTGATCTGCCACAGCGCCTCGGTCTGGCCGTCCTCGACGCAGATGCGGCAGGGACTGAAGACCGCGTTTTCCAGCGTCGTCTTGGTGCCGTTCTCGCGCGTCGCGCGGGTCGCGGCGAGGCGGGTGTGTTCGTCGAGGATGAAGCCGATATTCTCGACCACGCCGTCCTTGAGGTCGCCGGTGAGTTCGACCTCGTCGGCGGTCAGCGTGCCGCCGTCGGCCTCGCGCACGACGACATGGCCGCGGGCGATGACCCGGCCGCTGTTCTGGTCGTAGGAAACCTCGTCGGCGGTCAGCAGCCGGCCGTCGGACCAGATCTCGACATTCCCGCTGAGACGCACGGTCTTGCCGTCATTGTCGTAGACGGCGCGGTCGGCCGAGACGAGGGCGGGCTTGTCGGGATCGAACGAGGTCAGCGGCTCGTCCGCGGCCAGGGCCGTCAGGACGAGCGCCGCCGCTGACGCCGCGCCGAGCAGGAAAGAACGAAGCGGCATGCCTAGCCGTCCTCGAGATAGAGGAGGGCGGTGACGCCGGTGAGGATGACGGCGAGCGTCGGCGCGGCGGCGGCGATAACGGGCGTGACGAGCCCCGCAAGGCCGAGCGCTTCGGTGAAGTCGCTGAAGAAGAAGAAGACGAAGCCAACCCCCGCCGCCATCGCCAGCAGCTTGCCGGTGCCGCCGAAGCGCATGGGCCGGAGCGCAAAGGCCGCGGCGATCACCACCATAGCGCCGAGCGCCAGCGGCAGCGCGATCAGCGAATAGAAATGCATCCGGTGGCGCACGGCGGTGAAGCCGGCATCCTCGGCCGTCGAGATGAAGCGGGGCAGGTCCCAGAAATCGATCGTGTCGGGCGAGGTGAAGCTGTCCTTCACCTCGTCAGGGGTGAGCGTCGTCGGGAAGTCGTAGCTCTCGGTGAAGGTGGAGGGCTCGCCGGGGCGGGATTCGTAGACCTTGGTCAGATGCCAGAACCCGTCCTGCAGCACGGCTGACTGGGCATCGAGCCGGCGCTCGAACCGGTCGGTGCCGGCATAGATGAAGACGATCACGTCCTCGAGCGTCATGTCGCCGCTGGAAACGCGGAGGGCGTGGATGACCGCCTGGCCGCTATCGTCGGCCTGGCGCAGCCAGACGCCGGTCGGCAAAGCGGCGAGGATCGAGGGCCGGCCGCGGATATAGCGCGCTTCCAGCTGCTCGAACTGGCTGGCGGCATTGGCGGCGATCGGGTTGATCGCGGTGGTCGAGACGATGCCGGCGATGATCGCGACGCCGATTGGCGGCGCGATGAACTGCCAGGCCGACACACCGGAGGCGCGGATCGCCTCCAGCTCGTGGTGGCGCGAGAGCCGGGCGAACATCCAGATCGCGCCGAAGAGCGCGATGAAGGGCAGCAGCTTGTTCAGCGTCAGCGGCAACTTGAAGACCGCCATGGCGAGCGCGATGCTGAAGGTCATCTCCTCCTTGCCGGCGCTGCGGTTCAGCAGTTCGGCGAGGTTGAGGACGAAGACGAAGGCCGCGAGCGCCCCGGTGACGGCGCCGCAGCTGAGCAGGAAGCGCCAGGTCAGGTAGCGGGCGAGGACGAAGGGCGTCATGCCGGGGCCTCGGCGGGCGGACCGGCGGGAATGCGCCGGCGGGAGCTGAAGCCCGAGAGCCAGACGATGCCGAAGGCGATGCCGAGCAGCGGCACGATGTAGAGCAGCGGCCAGAGGTCGTTATTGTTGCCGACCGCCCCGCGCACGCCGAGGCCCGCCATGCGGACCGCCAGTGCGATCAGCGCCGCCATCCCGATGCGCAGCGCGATCGAGCGCCGCGCTGACCCGGCGGCGAGAATGGTCGCGGCGGGGATCAGGACGAAGACGAAACTGTAGAGCGGCGAGGAGAGCCGTTCATGCGCCTCGGCGAAAAGCGAGCGCCGGCGTTCGGGCTTTAGTTCGGGGTCCTGGGGGTTCAGCAGCTCGCCGAGATAGCGCTCCTGCAGGCCGCGGTCGCTGCCGCGCTCGCCGGACTGGAAGGGCGCGAGGTCGATGACATAGGAGTCGAATTGCAGCGTCGCGATCCGGCCGGGGGCCTCGATCTTCTGGACGTTGCCGTTGACCAGCACGAAGCGCGGCCCGGCATCGCCCGCGACGATCTCGCCGGCCTCTGCCATGTAGGTCGTCGCCTTGGCCGGCTCGCGGTTGTCGTGGACGAGGATGCCCTTGGCGCTGTTGGTACCCGAGCGCTCGCGGACATAGACGGTGAGCCCGTCCGACGGCGTCGTGAACTGGCCCTCGCGCAGGACGTTGGAGACGAGGTCGCCGCGGATCTCGAACATTCGGTCCTTCAGCGTGCGCTGGCCGAGCGGCATCAGATAGAGGTTCACCGCAAGGTGGAGCAGCGCCACCAGCCCGGCGAGGATCACCAGCGGCCAGGCAACGGCAAAGCGCGAGCGGCCGGCGGCCGAGATGACGACGAGCTCGCTGTCCCCCTGGAGTCGAAAGAGGGCGTAGAAGGTCGCGAAGAGGAGGGCGGCCGGGAGCACGAAGATCAGCAGGCTGGGGAGCATCAGCACGATCAGGTAGAAGAACATGCCGGCCGACTGGCCCTGATCGACGATCACATTCACGTAGCGCAGCGACTGCGACAGCCAGACGATCGCCGCCAGCGCCGCCACGAAGAAGACGAACGGCCGGAACGCTTCATCGAAAATGTACCGGCCGAGCCGCGTCACATTCAGGCGCCTTCTTCACATCACACGCGCGCGAGGCGCCATAAGCCGCTTCCGCACCGACGCCGTTTGTTCTAGGTCTGCCCTTAATGCCGCGGGCAGGCCCCTGAGTCCGGCCCCGGTCTAAACATGCGCGCGGCGCGCCGCAATCGTCCAGAGGGGGCGGCGCCGCAAAGCCAGACGAGTGACAGGGAATATCACATAATGGATGTACGTTTTTCGGGCTTCGGCCCTGCCAAGGACGGCCTGCTGATCGTCGGCGCGACCGAAGGGGGCAAGCTGCTTCCCCAGGCCGAAGCCGCGGACAAGGCCTCCGGCGGCGCGATTTCCGCCGCGGCCAAACGCAACCGCTTCACCGGCGCCAAAGGCCAGGTGGTCGACATTGCCGGCCTCGCGGGCGGCCGGGTCGCCCTGGTGGGTCTCGGCAAGGCTGACGCGATCGACGCCCTCGGCGGCGAAGTCGTCGGCGGCTCGGTCATCACCCGCTTCCTGGTCAGCGGCGAGACGAAGCTGGTCTTCGCGCTCGACGTCTCGGCCGAGGTCGCCGGCCACGTGGCGCTGGCCGCCGTGCTGCGCGCCTATCGCTTCGACAAGTACCGCACCAAGCTGAAGACCGAGCAGAAGCCCTCGGTGACCGCGATCGAGGTCCAGACCGCCGACGTCGCCGGGCTGAAGAAGTTGTGGAAGGCGCATGAGGCGACCATCGACGGCGTGACCTTCACGCGCGACCTGGTGACCGAGCCGGCCAACATCATCTATCCGCAGACCTTCGCCGACCGCTGCGTCGCGCTGAAGAAGCTGGGCGTCACCGTCGAGGTCCTCGGCGAGAAGGAGCTGACCAAGCTCGGCATGGGGGCGCTGCTGGGCGTCGGCCAGGGCAGCCGCAAGGAGACGAAGCTGGTCGTCATGCAGTGGAAGGGCGGCGCGGCGAAGGAAGCCCCGATCGCCCTCGTCGGCAAGGGCGTGACCTTCGACACCGGCGGCATCTCGCTGAAGCCGGGCGACGGCATGTGGGACATGAAGTGGGACATGGGCGGCGCGGGCGCCGTCGCGGGCGCGATGATGACGCTGGCGACGCGCAAGGCGAAGGCCAATGTCGTCGGCGTGCTCGGCCTGGTCGAGAACATGCCCGACGGCGACGCGCAGCGCCCCGGCGACATCGTCACCTCGATGTCGGGCCAGACCATCGAGGTGTGGAACACCGACGCCGAAGGCCGTCTCGTTCTCGCCGATGCGCTCTGGTACACGCAGGACCGCTTCAAGCCGAAATACATGGTCAATCTCGCGACCCTGACCGGCGCGATCATGATCTCGCTCGGCACCGACATCGCGGGCCTCTTCTCCAACGACGACACGCTGTCGGCGGCGCTGACCGAGGCCGGCAAGGGCGTCGGCGAGGAGCTGTGGCGCCTGCCGCTGTCGGAGACGCTGGACCGCGCGCTCGACAGCGCCTGCGCCGACATGAAGAACATCACCGGCAACCGCTTCGGCGGCTCGATCGTCGGCGCGATGTTCCTGCAGCGCTTCGTCAACGGCACGAAATGGGCGCATCTCGACATTGCCGGCGTGGCCTGGAGCGGCAAGGCCCGCCACATCCACCCGGAAGGCGCGACCGGCTTCGGCGTGCGCCTGCTCGACCGCTTCGTGAAGAGCGTCGCGGAGGGTTAGCTTTCGCTCTCCTGTCATCCCGGGCGAGGCCGCCGTGAGGCGTCCGAGACCCGGGACCCAGGGGCGCAAACACCGTGTCCAGTCACCTGGGTCCCGGCGCAAGGCCGGGATGACGGATAGGTTGGAGTTGAGGAAGGTCATTGGCGTACAACGCGAAAAAGGGCCGCGGGAAGCGGGTTCCCGAGACGATCACTATCGATGACGAGGTGCTGGTCTGGGTCGTGCTCAGCGAGCCGCAATGGTCGACCGACGGCTATATGGGCCTGCGCGTCTCGGTGCGGGCGTCGGAAAACTTCCGTGAGCTGATCGTCGAGTTTCCCTACACCAAGACCCAGCACGGCCGTCCGCGCAGCTGGCCGGAGCGGCCACGCGAGTTCAAGATCCTGCTGGAAGCCAACATCCGCCTCGCGATGGAGGTGGGCTGGCGCGCCAATGCGCGCGGCAAGCCGTTCAACTTCCTGGCGCCTGAAAGCGCCGACGATCCCTCGCGGCCCGAGAGCTACGCGTGACGGAGGTCTGGTTCTACCACCTGCAACGCGAGACGCTGGAAAGTGCGCTGCCGCCCCTGCTGCAGAAGACGCTGGAGCGCGGCTGGCGCGCGGTGGTGCGGGCGGGCGGACCTGAGCGGGTCGATGCGCTCGACGCGCATCTGTGGACGTACCGCACCGACAGTTTCATTCCGCATGGCCGCCGGGCCGACGGGTTCGCCGAGCGCCAGCCGATCTATCTCACCGCCGACGACGAGAACCCGAACGGCGCGCAGGCGCTGTTCCTGGTCGACGGGGCGCAGCCGAAAGACTGGGCCGCGCTGGCGAAGCTGGAGCGGGTGATCCTGGTGTTCGACGGCCGCGACGAAAGCGCGGTGGGTGAAGCCCGCCGGCACTGGAAGGATGCCAAGGCGGCGGGGCACGGCGTCACCTACTGGAAACAGTCGGACGCCGGCCGCTGGGAGAAGCAGGCTTAAACCCTAGGGTTGCAGTCGTTTCGCTTGCCGCCCGCCGTCTGCTGAGTAGGCTCACGCCACGCGGAGGGGGATCGCGATGGCGTATATTTATTACGGCGGCATCTTGCTGCTCATGCTGACCTGCGTGGTGCACGCGGCGCGCAACGGCAAGATCATTCCCTGGATCTATGTGATCGTCTTCCTGCCGCTGATCGGCTGCATCGCCTATATCATCGTCGAGATCCTGCCCCAGGCGCTCTCCAGTCCCGATGCGCAGAAAATCAAGGAGACCGCGCTCGATCTGCGCGATCCCGAACGCAATCTGCGCAAGCTGAAGCACGAGGCGGAGCTGTCGAATTCGGTCGATGCGCGCCAGCGCCTCGCCGACGAGTATCTGCGCATCGGCCGGGCGGAGGATGGGCTGCCGATCTATCGCGCGCTCGCCGCGACGGATTATGGCGACGATCCCCGGCTGCAGATGGGCTACGCCAACGCGCTGGTCGAGACCGCCAATTTCGCCGAGGCCGAAACCGTGCTCGACCGCTTCCAGCGCGAGCATCCCTCCAAGACCGATGCCGATGGCCACCTGCTGTTCGCCCGCGCGCTGGCGGGGCAGGGCAAGAGCGCGCAGGCGATCGAGGAGTACGAGGCCGTCATCGTGTACTTCCCGGGGCCTGAAGCGCTGTGCCGTTACGCGCAGTATCTGCTCTCGATCGGCCGCAAGGACGAGGCGATCGGCCATTTCCGCAAGATCGTGAAAACGATCGAAACCTCGCCGCCGCACGTGAAGCGCATCAACAAGCGCTGGTACCAGACAGCGAAAGCACAGGTGGCGGCAGCCTAGGCATGCGCAAGGTTGTTGTTCTGGACGATGCGTTGGTGGAGGCCGCGATGGCCTATGCGGGCACTCGTTCGCTGAACGAACTTGTAAATGACGCGCTTCTCGCATTGGTCGAACGCGAAGCTGCACGCCGGCTTGCGGCACTCGGCGGTAGCGATCCTGGGGCGAACGCTGGCTCCCGTTACCGCTCTCAACCTTGATCGCCAAATCCCCCTTATCGTCATGGCCGGGCCTGACCCGGCCATCCACGGGCGACCGCAACGCTTGTGGCCCTGGATGGCCGCCTCAAGGGCGGCCATGACGGAAAAGAGGGGCATAGAGGCGGTGCGAGTCGCCGCCGGGTGCAGTGAAAGCTCAACTCCAACTGTCATCGCCGGACCAAGTCCGGCGATGACATCGGAGGCGGTGAGGGCGGATCGAAAGCCTAAACCGCTTCCTTCTGCGCCTCTTCGTAGTCGGCGAGGTGGGCCATCCAGATTTCCTCGGCCTCGGCGAGCTTCTTCTTCAGCTCGCCGCGCTGCTTGGTGACGTCGAGCAGCTTGAAGGGGTCGGCCTTGTAGAGCTTGGGATCGGCCAGCGAGGTTTCGATCTTCGCGATCTCCGCGGTGAGGCGGGTCACTTCCTTCTCGGCGGCGTCGGTCTTCTTCTTCAGCGGCGCGAGCTCGCTGCGCTTGCCGGCATTGGCCTTGCGCTGCTCTGACTTCGAGACCTTGTCGGCGGCGGCCGACTCCGCCGCGTGGCGGGCGGTGCCGGGCTTGCCTTTGCGGCCGAGCACGAAGTCCTCGTAGTCGTCCATGTCGCCTTCGAACGGCCCGACGCGACCGTCGGCGACGAGCCAGAGCTGGTCGGCGCTGGTCTCGATCAGATGGCGGTCGTGGCTGACCAGGATGACCGCGCCGTCATAGGAGGCGATCGCCTCGATCAGCGCGGCGCGCGCTTCGATGTCGAGGTGGTTGGTCGGTTCGTCCAGCACCATGATGTGCGGCGCGTCGAACGCGGCGAGGGCCAGCAGCAAGCGGGCCTTCTCGCCGCCCGACAGCTTGGCGATCTTGGTCATCACCTTGTCGGCGCCGAAGCCGAAGAAGCCGCAGCGGGCGCGGACCTTGGATTCGATCTGGTCCGGCATCTTCTTCTGCATATGGCTGAAGGGCGTGCCGTCCATATCGAGCTCGTCGACCTGATGCTGGGCGAAATAGCCGACGCGCAGCTTGGGTGAGCGCACGACCGAGCCGCTCATCTGCTTGAGGCGTTGCGAGATCAGCTTGGCGAAGGTCGACTTGCCGTTGCCGTTCTTGCCGAGCAGGGCGATGCGGTCATCCGGGTCGATGCGCATGGTGAGCTTCGACAGGACGGTGTGGTCGCCATAGCCGACGGCGACATTGTCGAACACCAGTACCGGTGGCGACATCTTCTCGGTCTCCGGAAAGACGATGGGCGCGACGCGCTCGCCTTCGGGGATGACGATCTTCTGCATCTTCTCCAGCGCCCCGGCGCGGCTCTGCGCCTGGCGGGCCTTGGAGGCTTTGGCCTTGAAGCGATCGACGAAGGCCTGCAGGTGCTTGGCCTGCGCGTCCTGCTTCACCTTCGCGGATTTCAGCAGATCGAGCTTCATCGCGCGCTGGGTCTGGAAGCGATCGAAGCCACCGGTGTAGAGCGTCAGCTTGCCGTGCTCGAGATGCAGGATGGCGTCGACGGCGCGGTTCAGCAGGTCGCGGTCGTGGCTGATCAGCAGCACGGTGTGCGGGTAGCGGGCGAGGTAGTCCTCGAGCCACAGCGCGCCTTCGAGGTCGAGATAGTTGGTCGGCTCGTCGAGCAGCAGCAGGTCGGGTTCCGAGAACAGCACCGCGGCGAGGGCGACGCGCATGCGCCAGCCGCCGGAGAAGTCGGAGCAGGGGCGGATGATGTCCTCGGCGCCGAAGCCGAGGCCGGCGAGAATGGCGGCGGCACGGGCAGGGGCGGCGGCGGCCTGGATGTCGAACAGCCGGGTCTCGATCTCGCCCATGCGGTGCGGGTCGGTTGCGGTGTCGCGTTCGGCGAGCAGCGACGTGCGCTCCTTGTCGGCGGCGAGGACGACGTCGAGCAGGGAGATTTCGCTCGCGGGGGCTTCCTGGGCGACGCCGCCGATGCGCAGGCCCTTGGGCAGGTAGATGCGGCCGCCCTCGGATTCGAGGTCGCCGGTGATCGCCTTGAACAGCGTCGTCTTGCCGGAGCCGTTGCGGCCGACCAGCCCGACCTTGTGCCCGCCCGGGATGAAGGCCGAGGCGTGGTCAATGATCAGGCGTCCGGCGATCCGGCACGAGAAGTCGTCGATGGTGAGCATGATGGGCGGGGGAATAGCCCGGCTTTTGCTGCGGCGCAAACGGCAACGCTTGCGGGGCGGCGGGGGCCGCCGCTATAAGCCCCGCCAATTCTCCGGACAGACCAGACAGGAACGCCGCCATGGCCACCGAACGCACGCTCTCGATCATCAAGCCCGACGCGACCCGCCGCAACCTGACCGGCAAGGTCAACGCCGTGATTGAAGGCGCCGGCCTGAAGATCGTCGCCCAGAAGCGCATCCAGCTGACCAAGGCGGCCGCCGAGGGCTTCTATGCCGAGCACAAGGAGCGCGGCTTCTTCGGCGATCTCGTCGGCTTCATGATCTCCGGCCCCGTCGTCGTGCAGGTCCTGGAAGGCGAAGACGCCATCGCCGCCTACCGCAAGGTGATGGGCGCGACCAACCCCGCCAATGCCGACGCCGGCACGATCCGCAAGGACTTCGCCGAGTCGATCGAGGCGAACACGGTCCACGGTTCAGACAGCGCCGCGTCGGCCGCGCGCGAGATCAGCTACTTCTTCGCCGCGACCGAAATCACGGGTTAAGCGCCCACCAACACCTTTCTAGTCATCCTGAGGAGCGGCCGTCAGCCCGCGTCTCGAAGGACGCAGCCTGTCGTAACGGCGTGCGTGCTTCGAGGCTGCACGTTCCGCGCGCCGCACCTCAGCATGACGGGCAGGTTCAGGCCGGAGCGACCAGCGGCCACTTCTTCAGCGCAATGTGTTTGGTCTGGCCGAGCAGGCTGTGGACCAGCACCAGTTCGGTCACCGTCCAGGTGATCGGCGGGACGTCCTGCGGCGTCACGAGGCGGCCGTCGTAGAGCATCGTCACGTGGGGCACGAACATCTTGTCCACCAGCTTGCCGAGGCCGTTGGCTTTCATGGCGTGCGCGAGGACGAGCTGGAACGCCTTGAGGTCGGCCAGCGCCTGGCCGCCGCGCAGGACGAAGGGGCGGTTTGCCTGACGGCCTGAGAAGCTGGCGGCGCGGTCGAACGTGACCTCGAACGGCGCAGCCTTCACGGCGTCGCCCGCCGCCGTCGCCTTGGCGACGATGTCGGGCGGCAGGCCGGCGTAATCGTCGACGTGGTTGATCGTGATGTGGAAGCGGTCGTTGTGCAGCGGCCGGCCCTTGAGGCCGCGCTCGTCGCGCAGGTGCTTCGCGAGGCCCGCGATCTGCGCGGCGACATCGGGCGGCGGGAAGACGGCGTAGAACAGCCGGTCGGTCGGCTTGGAAGCGCTTTCAAATCCGGCGAAGGAAAACTGCTTCGGCATCCCATCCGTCCTCAGAATCTACACCCGCACTCAACTCATCGTCATGGCCGGGCCTGACCCGGCCATCCATTGCAACCGCACTGCCGCTCGCTCTGGATGGCCGCCTCAAGGGCGGCCATGACGGTAGTAGAGGATGGTTTCAAGCACTATCGGCAACGCTCAACCCGCTGGGAAGACGGCCTCGCCGCGGGCGACCATCTTCAGCGCCTTGTGATAGAGCTTGTGCTCTTTCTCCAGGATGCGCGCGGACAGGGTTTCGGCGGTGTCGCCGGCAATCACCGGAACGCGCATCTGGGCGATGATCGGGCCTTCGTCGACGCCGGGCGTCACCCAATGCACGGTGCAGCCGGCCTCCGCGACGCCGGCATCCAGCGCCTGCTGCTGCGGCTTCAGGCCCTTGAACGCGGGGAGGAGGGAGGGGTGGATGTTTGTCATCTTGCCCTGCCACTCGTGGATGAAGCGCTCGGTGAGGATGCGCATGAAGCCGGCGAGGGCGACGATGTCGGGGCTGATGGATTTCAGGAAGCCGTCGAGAATGCCGTCGAACTGTTCGCGCGACGCGAATTCCTTGTGGTTGATGACGGTGCGCGCGAGGCCGGCGCCTTCGGCGTAGATGAGGCCCGGCGCGTCCGGCCGGTTGGTGATGACATGGTCGATCACATAGGGGCAGTCGCTGTCGGCGGAGGCGTCGATCAGCGCCTTGAGGTTGGAGCCGGTGCCGGAGATCAGCACCGCGACCTTCTTGCGCGCGGCGCTCACGCGTTCTCCAGCGTGCCGCGATAGACGACCTTGGCTTCGCCGGCGCCCTCGATCAGCGTGCCGAGGCGGTAGACGGTTTCGCCGGCCGCGGTGAAGGCGTTGTCGATCGCGTCCGCATCCTCCGCCGCGACGACGGCGCACATGCCGATGCCGCAGTTGAAGGTGCTGAGGAGTTCGGTGGTGCTGACGCCGCCCATGGACTGCAGCCACGAGAACACCTTCGGCAGACGCCATGCGCTCAGATCGACCTCGGCATCGACATTCTCGGGCAGGCAGCGCGGCAGGTTGCCGGGGAGGCCGCTGCCGGTGATGTGGGCGAGGCCCTTGATGCTGTGCTTGGCGAGGACGTCGAGGATCGAGCGGACATAGATCCGCGTCGGCTCCAGCAGGAAGCGGCCGATGGAGATGCCGACCGTGAAGGGCATGATGTCGTTCGCGTTGACCGCGTTGTCGTCGAGGATGCGGCGGACCAGCGAGAAGCCGTTGGAGTGAAGGCCGCTGGAGGCCAGGCCCAGCACGACATCGCCCGGCTTGATCGTGTCGAGCTTGGGCAGGATCGCTTCGCGCTCGACGGCGCCGACCGCGAAGCCCGCGAGGTCGTAATCCTTTCCGTGATACATGCCGGGCATCTCGGCGGTCTCGCCGCCTATCAGCGCGCAGCCCGCCTGGCGGCAGCCTTCGGCGATCCCCGCGATCACAGCTTCGGCATCGTCGACCTGGAGTTTGCCCGAGGCGTAGTAGTCGAGGAAGAAGAGCGGCTGGGCGCCCTGGACGACGAGGTCGTTGACGCTCATCGCCACGAGGTCGATGCCGACGCCGTCATGGAGGCCGGTCTCGATGGCGAGCTTCAGCTTGGTGCCGACCCCGTCATTGGCGGCCACGAGGACCGGGTCCTTGAAGCCGCAGGCCTTGAGGTCGAACAGCCCGCCGAACCCGCCGAGCGCGGCATCCGCGCCGGGGCGGCGGGTCGATTTGGCGAGGGGCTTGATGCGCTCGACCAGCGCATCGCCGGCGTTAATGTCCACCCCGGAGTCGGCATAGGTGAGGCCGTTGCGGCGGTCGGTCATGGGCGGGTTCCTGCCGGAGGGGGCGCGCTTGGGGTCGCCGCCCTGCGTTAGACCGGAGGGGCCGCCCGGATCAAGGCCCGGATTTCCGGGGACAAGCGGACAGTTGGGTCAACCGCCTCTTTCTCGCCACGGAAGCCGCCGATATAAGCGTCACCCTGCTTCGAGGGGATAGACGTCAAATCATGCGCCTGCGGTTCCTGACATTTCTGGCGGCGCTCTTCGCGAGCCTCGCCATCGCGGCGCCCGCTTTCGCGGTCGGCAGCATTTTCGTGGTGCGCGGCGTCGACGTGGAAGCGACCGGCGAATCCGGCCCTAAGGCCTGCGAGGCCGCCTACGGTCAGGGCCAGGACCGCGCCTGGAAGAAGCTGATCGAGCGCGTGGTGCCCGAAGCGGGCTGGGCCGCCGTGCCGCAGCCGCCGGCCGAGCAGCTCAACGAATTCGTCGCGGGCTACGAAGTCTCGGGCGAAAAGCGCAGCAACACCAAGTGCGTCGCGACGATGACGTATCTGTTCAAAGCGGACCTGGTGAAGAAGTACCTGCGCGAGCGGGGCGTCTCCTATGCCGACCGCCGCGGCCCCGCGACGCTGGCCATTCCGCTCTATGAAACGCCCGGCGGCACGCGGCTGTGGGGCGACGACAATCTGTGGCTGAACGCCTTCAAGGTCGTGAAGCTCGAGAACGAGCTGATCCCCGTCGAGGCGCCCTATGGCGATGACGGCGACAAGGCGGCGATCCCGCCCGGCGCCTCGCTGGGCACGGACTGGCTGACCTACAAGACCATCGCCGACAAATACGGCATGAAGGCCGTGCTGGTGGCGCGGGCGACCTATGCCGCCGGCACCGTCACCGTCGAAGCCGATCTCGTGAGCGAGGCCGGCAGCGAGCATTTCAGCGCGACCGGCACCGGCGCGGACGAGCGCGGCGCGCTCGCCAATGCGGTGCGCACCCTCGCGGCGGCGATGGGCGAAAGCTGGAAGGCCGCCGCGGCGATCGACAATTCGATCTCGGCGGCGATCTCGGTCTGGGCGCCCTACAACTCGCTCGCCCAGCGCAACGACATCGAGCAGCGCCTGCGTAAGATCCAGAACATCCTCGACGTGAACGTCTCGCGCGTGACGACCAGCGGTATGGCGGTCTCGCTGCGCTATCGCGGCCGCAACGACCAGTTCGAGCAGGCGCTGCGCCAGGCGGGCTTCGGCATCTACCCGTCCAGCAGCAGCGGCGGCGGTCTGGTGCTCGACGCCTACCGCGCCGGCGTACCGATGTCGTTCGGCGGCGGCGCTGCCGCCAATCCCGACGACGAGGCGCAGCCGCCCCCGCCGCCGCCCGAGGAAGAGCCCCCGGTCGAGCAGCCGCAGGTCATCCGGCCGCAGTAAGGGAGACCTGGGGTGGCGCGCCCGCTGGCTTTGTCGCTGCCGAACCTGATCTCGATCCTGCGCATCTTGATGGTGCCGCTGATCGTCTCGCTGATGCTGGGCAAGGACTACGATCTCGCCTTCGCGCTTTTCGTGGTCGCGGGCGTCTCGGATGCGGTGGACGGCTATATCGCCAAGCGCTTCGACATGCGCACCGAGCTCGGCGCCTATCTGGACCCGATCGCCGACAAGGCGCTGCTGGTCTGCGTCTACATCACGCTCGGCGTGCAGGGGCAGATGGCGCAGGTGCTGGTGACGCTGGTCGTGGCGCGCGATCTGCTGATCATCGGCGCCGTCATGCTGTCCTATTTCATCGGCCACCCGCTGCGGATCGCACCCCTGATGCTGAGCAAGCTGAACACCGCCGCGCAGATCATCGTCGCCGCACTGATGCTGGCGGCGCTGGGCCTCGTGCCGGCGCTGATGCCCGCCGTCGTGCCCGGCGAGTGGATCGTCGCGGCGACGACGATCCTGTCGGGCTTTGCCTACTTCCTCGCCTGGTTCGCCTCGATTTCGGCCTGGGACATCGCGCGGCGCCCGCCGGGCGGTCCGGCATGACCGCGGCGCCACGCCAGCTCGTCCTGCCGCTGCCACAGCGCGTGTCGCTGGAGCGCGACGACTATTTCGTCTCCGCGAGCAATCGACCGGCGCTGGAGGCGGTCGAGCGCTGGCCGGATTGGCCGGGCCGTATGCTCGCCGTGATCGGGCCGGATGGGTCGGGGAAGACGCATCTCGCCGGGCTTCACGCGGCGCGGCTCGCGGCGGGCGGGAGCGCGCGGGATCTCGTCGTCGAGGACGCCGACCGCCTGGCGGGCGACCGCGCGGCCGAGGAAAAGCTGTTCCATGATTTCAACCGTGTGGCGGGCGAGGGGGGTAGCATCCTCTTCACCGCGCGCACGCCGCTGGCCGGCTGGGCGATCGGCCTGCCGGACCTCCGCACGCGCCTGAACACGGTGGTGCCGGTCGATCTGCCGACGCCGGACGACGAGTTGCTGTTCGCGGTGCTGCTGAAGCAGTTCGCGGATCGCCAGATCGATTCCGAAAAGGCGGCCGAGGTTGCCGCCTGGCTGCTGCCCCGCATGGACCGCTCGCTGGGCGCAGCGCGGACGCTGGTCGAGCAGATCGATCAGCGCTCGCTGGCCGAAAAGCGCAAGATCGACACGCGGCTGGCGGCCGATGTGCTGAACGGGGCGGGGTGACTGCCTGAGACCCCTGTCCCCAAGTGTCATGCCCGCGCAGGCGGGCATCCACAGGGTAGTTCTGTTGCTGGATGCCCGCCTGCGCGGGCATGACAGTTCAGCGAGGCTGTAGAAGATCAGGCGCTTATTAGGCTTTCTTCATACAACCGTCATGCAAGGGTTATGGCGCCGAGCGGGTCAAAAAGGCATTCTGCCGCCGCGTTGAAAACAGGGTGATCCACGTGGCGGACGAGACGATCGAGGAACGCAAGACGGCGCGCAGCGCGAAGGTTGCGAAGGCCGATGCGCCGGCGCCGGCCCCGAAAGTGCCCGCCATCGCCGCCGACAGCGCGGCGCGGTTCATCAATCGCGAGCTGTCGTGGCTGCAGTTCAACACGCGCGTGCTGTCCGAAGCCCAGAACACTCGCCACCCGCTGCTGGAGCGGCTGCGCTTCCTGTCGATCTCGGCGGGCAATCTGGACGAGTTCTACATGGTGCGCGTCGCCTCGCTGCACGCGATGGTGACCCAGAGCGTCGTCGAGATCAGCGATGACGGCCTGACCCCCGCGCAGCAGTTGGCCGAGATCCACGAGGACGCCGTCGAGCTGATGGCCGCGCAGCAGCGCATCTGGCTGGCGCTTCGGGCCGAGCTGGCGGAAGAGGAGATCGAGGTCCTCGACACCACCGCGCTCTCCGGCGAGGACCGGATGTGGCTGGAATGGAAGTTCATGGAGTCGATCTTCCCGGTCCTGACGCCGCTCGCCATCGACCCCGCCCATCCCTTTCCGTTCATTCCGAATTTCGGCATTTCGCTGGCGCTGCAGATGAAGCGTCGCAAGGACGGGCTGTTGCGCAAGGCGCTGCTGCCGCTGCCGCCGCTCGCCGACCGCTTCATCCGGCTGCCCGACGTGAAGGCGAAGCGCGGGGCCAAGCCGCGTATTCGCTTCGTCACCATCGAGGACGCGGCGCTGCTGTTCAGCGAGCGCCTGTTTCCCGGCTTCGACGTCGTGGCGAGCGGCATGTTCCGCATCATCCGCGACAGCGACATCGAAATCGAGGAAGAGGCCGAAGATCTGGTGCGCCAGTTCGAGACCGCGCTGAAACGCCGCCGCCGCGGCAGCGTGATCCGGCTGAAGGTGTCGAGCTCCATGCCGCAGGACCTGCGCGACTTCATCGCGGGCGAGGTCGATCTCGACGGCCAGGCGATGGTGACCGACGGGCTGGTCGGTCTGGTCGACACCAAGCAGCTCATCGTCGACGAGCGCCCCGACCTGAAATTCCCGCCCTACAACGCCCGCTTCCCCGAGCGCATCCGCGATGCCGGCGGCGACTGCTTCGCGGCGATCCGCGGCAAGGACATCGTCGTCCATCATCCCTTCGAGAGTTTCGACGTGGTGGTGCAGTTCCTGCGCCAGGCGGCTGCCGATCCCGATGTCGTGGCGATCAAGCAGACGCTCTACCGCACCAGCCATGACAGCCCGATCGTCAAGGCGCTGATCGAGGCGGCGGAAGCCGGCAAGTCCGTCACCGCGGTCGTCGAATTGAAGGCCCGCTTCGACGAGGCAGCCAACATCAAGTGGGCGCGCGATCTGGAGCGCGCGGGCGTGCAGGTCGTCTATGGCTTCATCGAGTTGAAGACCCACGCGAAGCTGTCGCTGGTGGCGCGGCGCGAGGCGGGGAACCTGCGCACCTATGTGCACATCGGCACGGGCAATTATCACCCTCAGACCGCCAAGGTTTACACCGACCTCTCGCTCTTCAGCTGCGACCCGGCGCTGGGCCGCGACGCGGGGCAGGTATTCAACTTCATCACCGGCTATGCCGAGCCGAGCCTGCTGGAGAAACTGGCGATCGCGCCGCTGACGCTGAAGCGCAAGCTCCTCGACAATATCGAGGCCGAGATCGGCCACGCCAAGGCGGGCAAGCCCGCGGCGATCTGGGCGAAGATGAACTCGCTGGTCGATTCCGACATGATCGACGCGCTCTATCGCGCCAGCCAGGCGGGCGTGCGCGTCTCGCTGGTGGTGCGCGGCATCTGCTGCCTCCGCCCCGGCGTGCCGGGCCTGTCGGAGAACATCACGGTGAAGAGCATTGTCGGCCGCTTCCTGGAGCATGGCCGCATCGTCGCTTTCGGCGCCGGCAACGGCCTGCCGTCGCCCAAGGCGCTGCTCTACATCTCGTCCGCCGACTGGATGCCGCGCAATCTGGACCGCCGGGTCGAGACCCTGGCGCCGATCGAGAACCCGACCGTGCACCAGCAGATCCTCGACCAGATCATGGTCGCCAATATGAAGGACGAGGCGCAGAGCTGGTTCCTGCAGGCGGACGGCAGCTACAGCCGCGCGCCCGGCGCCGACGGCGCCGAGGCGTTCAGCGCGCACCAGTATTTCATGACCAATCCCAGCCTGTCGGGCCGCGGCAAGGCGCTGAAATTCAGCACCCCGCCCAGCGTCCCGATCAGCCGCAAGAAGATCGGGTAAAAGCGCGGGGTGTAGCGGCCCCGCGAATCGGATAGCGCGATACGCATGTTCGGCGTCATCGACATCGGCTCCAATTCCGTGCGCCTCGTCGTCTTCGAGGCGGCGGTGCGCAATCCCGTCACGCTGTTCAACGAAAAAGCGATCTGCGCGATCGGCCGCAACATGGTCTCGACCGGGCGGCTGGACGCTGATGGCATGAAGCTGGCGCTGGCGGCGCTCAAGCGCTTCCGCGTGGTCGCCGATTCCATGGGCGTGAAGCGGGTGGACGTGGTCGCCACGGCTGCCGCGCGCGACGCCCGCAACGGTCCCGATTTCGTGCGCCGGGCGAGCGAGGCCTGCGGCCGGCCGGTGAAGGTGCTGACCGGCGAGCAGGAGGCGGAGCTGGCCGCCCTCGGCGTCATTTCCGGCCTGCCGGATGCCGACGGGCTGGTCGGCGATCTCGGCGGCGGCAGTCTGGAACTGACTGTCGTGAAGGACAGCGCGCTGGGGGCAGGGGCGACCCTGCCTTTCGGCCCCCTGCGCCTGATCGATGCGGCGCGCGGCCGGCTCGACCGTGCGCGGGCGATCGTCGATGACGGCATCATGGCCCTGCCGGGGCTCGAAAAACTGAAGGGCCGCTCGCTCTATGCGGTCGGCGGCGTGTGGCGGAACATTGCGCGGCTGCACATGGCGCGCACCGGCTATCCGCTGCACATCCTACACGGCTACGAGATGTCGCGCGCCGAGATCCTGCGCATGACCGAGTTCGTGATGACGCAGAGCCAGAAGACGCTGGAGCGCATGATCGACGTGCCTCGCCGCCGCGCGGAGTCGCTGCCCTTCGGCGCGCTGGTGCTCGACCGCCTGGTGCGGCTCGCCCAGCTCGACCGGGTCATCGTCTCGGCCTTCGGCGTGCGCGAGGGCGTGCTGTTCAAGTCGCTGCCGGCGAAGAAGCGCGCGCTCGATCCGCTCTACGAGACCGCCGACGACACGGCCGAACGCTTCGGCCGCCGCCGGGCCCAGGCCGATGAGATCGAGACCTTCACTGCGCCGCTGTTCGAAGGCGAGAAGCCGGAAGAGGCGCGGCTGCGGCGCGCGGCCTGCCTGCTCTCGGATTCGGCCTGGCGCCAGCATCCCGATTACCGCGCAGAACTCTCGTTCCGCTATGTGCTGCAGGCCCAGATCGCGGGCATCCGCCATCGCGCGCGCGGCTTTCTGGCGCTGACCCTGTGGCACCGTTATGGCGGGCAGGCGCAGGACCAGTTGATCTCGCCGATCGAGCGCCTCGTCGGCCTCGACACGGCGCTGCGGGCCGAGCGGCTGGGGCGCGCGCTGCGGCTCGGCTATGTGCTGGCCGGCACGGCGGGTGGGATCGGCAAGGAGTTCTCGATGCGGCTAGCGCCCGACGCGCTCATCCTGCGCATTGCGCGCAGCCATGCCGACGTGCGCGGCGAGGCGGTCGACAAGCGGCTCGAAGACCTCGCGACCTCGTTCGTGCGCGAGCCCCGCATCCAGCTGACGCGCTGATGCGCCTCCGCGCCGCCCGGTTCCACGAGGCCGAGGTGCTGTCAGAGCTTTGCCGCCGTTCCAAAGCGAGCTGGGGCTACGACGCCGCGTTCATGGCGGCGAGCGCGGCATCGCTGCGGGTCGAGTTCGAGGCCATCGAACGCGGCCGCGTGTTCGTCGCCGAGGACGAGGCGGGCGAGCTGCTGGGTGTCGCCAGCTATGAATGGCTGCAGGCGACAGGCGCGGCGGAACTCGATCTGCTGTTCGTCGCGCCGGGCGTGATGCGCAAGGGCGTCGGCCGGGCGCTGCTGGACCGCGTGGTTGCTGCCGTGACGGCGGCGCGCGCGCGGCGTCTGGTCATCCTGGCGGACCCGAACGCGGCCGGCTTCTACCGGCGGTACGGCGCCGCCTATCTGTGCGACGCGCCGTCCGATGCCATTCCGGGCCGCACCCTGCCGCTGTTCTCGCTGGAACTCGCTAGCGGTGCGGGTTCAGGTTCCAGTCGGTCGTATGCCTGAAGCCGTGCCAGTCGGTGATGTTGCGGAAGATCACCTTGCGTGCGTTCCACCACATCACGAGATCGCCGGGATCGTCGATCTGCCGATCGAGACTTAGCTGGTCGGCCCCGAGCTTCTGGAAATACTTGGGCAGCTTGCTCATCAGCGCGGACACCTTGTCGCCGCGATAGACCTTGTTGAGTTCGTCCTGGCGGGCCTGCAGCGACATGTTCGGCATGCCGCACCGCGCGACCAGCGCCCGCCACTGCGCATCGTTGAGGCCGCTATACAGCCCCCAGATGCCCTGCGTGGTGTTCACGTCCTTGTTGATCCATTCGCTATACGCCAGCACGGCGTATTTCCCGACATAGGCCTTCAGGATTTCACGGAAGAGGGTCTCTTTCACTTCGGCGAATTGCTTGAAGATATCGTCCGGCGTCCGCGCCGGCGCGGACGGGCCGAACATATCGGTCGCGATGGTCAGCGGCGTGCCTGCGAAGGCGGGGTCGTCCATCTTCCGGTCGACCTCGTCCTGATAGGCCGCGACGGCCGCGCGCCGTTCGAACTCGGCGAGATAGGTCGCGGCGATCACCTTCTGGACCAGCGGGAACTTTAGTTCCGCCTCGCGCAGATAGGCCTCGCTGCCCTTGTCGGGCGGGGGCGGCGCGTTGGGATCGTCCGGCGGCGCGCTGATCGCATCGTTGATCTTCTGGATCGCCTCGGCCGCGGTTTTCGCCCTGGCATAGCCTTCGCTGGCATGCGTCTTGGCTATGTCGGCCGCCTTGATCAGAAATTTCGCGGTCTTGCCGAGCTTGATGGGGATCGAGAGCGGGGGGATCACCGAGATGATGTCGGTGATCGCGCCGAACAGCTCCTCGAACAGGCTGCCGCTGTCGACCGGCTTCTGCGGTTCCAGCGCCATGAACTTGTCGAACTCGTCGTTGACGTAGCCCAGCACCATGCCAAGCCCGCCGAGGAACAGTTTGCGGTCGGCATAGATGTTGTTGATGTGCTCCAGACCGCGCTGGAGATTGTTCGCCGCCTTGGTGCTGGCGCGGTCGGCCTTGTTCATGCCGACGGGTTGCAGCGGGCCGGGCTGGGTCTTGGGTTTCGTCTTTACACCGGGAGTCATCAAAGCCTCCTTGCCGCGTCACACAAGGACGCTTCAGGCTCTGTTCATAATCCGTGGTGGCGTCGAAATTTAGGCCGCCGATGCCTTCAGTCTGCCATCTTCGATTTTGAGCACCAAGCGCCCGGCCTTGAGGTCCATTGCCGCAGCCCCGAAGACCTCGCGGCGCCAGCCATGCACGGCAGGGACGTCGGGTTCGGCATAGGCGGCGAGGCGTTCCATGTCGGCCGAATTGGCGATGAGGCGCGCAGCGACGCCGGCTTCGTCGGACTTCAATTTGAGCAACAGCTTCAGCGCATCGACGAGGCTGGAATCGGCTTCCGGCAGGCGCTCGCTGCGCTCGATCTGCGGCACCTGGTCGGCGGGCAGAGCAAGGCCGGCGGCGATCGCCTCCAGCACCGCCGCGCCGTTGCGCGACTGGGCATAGCCGCGCGGCACCGAGCGGAGGCCGTCGAGATCGGCGACGGTCTTGGGCGCGTGGCTGGCGATGTCGAGCAGCGCGTCGTCCTTCAGGATGCGCTGGCGCGGCACGTCGCGGGTCTGCGCCTCGCGCTCGCGCCAGGCGGCGAGCCCCTTCAGCGCCGCGAGCATCTTCTTGGACCCCGAACGCACCTTCAGCCGGCGCCAGGCTTCTTCGGGATCGACGGCGTAGATCGAGGGATCGGTGAGGATCGCCATTTCTTCTTCAATCCACGACGCGCGGCCCTGCTTCGCGATCCGCTCGGAAAGCACGCGATAGGCGTCGCGCAGGTGGGTGACGTCGCCCAGCGCATAGACGAGCTGCTTCTCGCTCAGCGGGCGGCGGCTCCAGTCGGTGAAGCGCGAGGACTTGTCGACGGCGTGGCCGGTCGTCTCGCGGATCAGGTTCTCGTAGGAAATCGACTCACCGAGGCCGCAGACCATGCCGGCGACCTGGGTGTCGAACAGGTTGGTCGGGGTGCGGCCCGAGAGGTGGTGGAAGATTTCCACGTCCTGCCGGGCGGCGTGGAAGACCTTCACGATGTCGGGACGGTCGAGCAGGGCAAAGAAGGGGTTGAGGTCGATGCCGGGGGCCATCGGATCGACCAGATAGCCCTGCTTCGCGCTGGCGAACTGGATGAGGCAGAGGATCGGCCAATAGGTCGATTCCCGCATGAACTCGGTGTCTACCGTGACAAACGGCCCGCTGGAGGCCTCGTCCACCGCCTGAGCCAGGCCCTCGGTGGTCGTAATCAACTCCATGAGGCACCCTTCGCCTGCAGCGCCGCAGGGGCCGGAGCGGCCAGGGGGCACTCGATTTCATGACCCGGGCACTGCCCGCACAGCTTGACGCTACGGGGTCGAAGGGCCACAAACCCGCGCCTCCGGCAAGGGATTTGTGATTTCATGGCTATGCACGCCTACCGCACCCATAAATGCAGTGAATTGCGCGCTGCAAACGCGGGCGAAACTGTCCGTATTTCGGGCTGGGTGCACCGCCGGCGCGACCATGGCGGCCTCGTCTTCCTGGACCTCCGCGACCATTACGGCATGACCCAGTGCGTCATCGAGCCGGACAGCGCCGCCTTCGCCGTGGCCGATTCGGCCCGTTCGGAGTGGGTGCTGACCGTGACCGGCCCGGTCGTCCTGCGCCCGGCCGAGACCGTGAATTCGAACCTGCCGACCGGCGAGATCGAGATCCGCATCCAGCAGGTCGAGATCCAGTCCAAGGCCGAGGACCTGCCGGTTCAGGTGTTCGGCGACATCGAATACCCCGAAGAGACGCGGCTAAAGTACCGCTTCCTCGACCTCCGCCGCGACAAGCTCCACCGCAACATCATGCTGCGGTCGAACGTCATCGCGAGCCTGCGCCAGCGGATGATCGCGCAGGGCTTCACCGAGTTCCAGACGCCGATCCTGACGGCCTCATCGCCGGAGGGCGCGCGCGACTTCCTGGTCCCCGCGCGCAACCATCCCGGCAAGTTCTACGCGCTCCCCCAGGCGCCGCAGCAGTTCAAGCAGCTGCTGATGGTCGCGGGCTTCGACCGCTACTTCCAGATCGCGCCCTGCTTCCGCGACGAGGACGCCCGCGCCGACCGTTCGCCGGGCGAGTTCTACCAGCTCGACTTCGAGATGAGCTTCGTGACGCAGGAAGACGTCTTCGCAGCGATCGAGCCGGTGCTCCAGGGGACGTTCGAGCAGTTCGCGAACGGCAAGAGTGTCACCCCGGCGCCGTTCCCGCGCATCACCTACGCGGACTCGATGCTGAAATACGGCGTCGACAAGCCGGACCTGCGCAACCCGATCGTGATCGTCGACATCACCGATGAGTTCGCGGACGAGAGCGTCGAGTTCAAGGCGTTCAAGGGCGTCATTGCCAATGGCGGCGTCGTGCGCGCCATTCCCGCGCCCGGCGCGGGAGCGAAGCCCCGCAAGTTCTTCGACGATCTCAACGACTGGGCGCGCGCCGAGTTCAAGGCGGCGGGCCTTGGCTATGTGATCCTGGAAGAGGAGGGCGGCGTGCTCTCCGGCAAGGGTCCGATCGCCAAGTTCATCCCCGCGCCGATCCTCAAGCGCATCGCCGACAAGGCGAACGCCAAGCCGGGCGATGCGATCTTCTTCTCGGCGAACAAGCCGCTCGACGCCGCGAAGCTCGCCGGCGCCGCGCGCACGCGTATCGGCAAGGAGCTGGGGCTGATCGAAGAAGGCGCGTTCAAATTCTGCTGGGTCGTCGATTTCCCGATGTACGAGCTGGACGACCAGAAGCAGATCGACTTCTCGCACAACCCGTTCTCGATGCCGAACTTCGACCACGCGGCGTTCCTGAAGCTGGACCGCGAGGCGGATCGCGACACGATTCTGGGCATCACGGCGTTCCAGTACGACATCGTCTGCAACGGCACCGAGCTGTCGTCGGGCGCGATCCGGAACCACAAGCCCGAGATCATGATCAAGGCGTTCGAGCTGAAGGGCGATCCGGCCGAAGTGGTGGAAGCGCGCTTCGGCGGCATGCTGAACGCGTTCCGCTATGGCGCGCCGCCGCATGGCGGTTCGGCCCCGGGCGTGGACCGCATCGTGATGCTGCTGGCGGAGGAGGAGAACCTCCGCGAGGTGACGCTCTTCCCGATGAACCAGAAGGCGGAAGACGTCATGATGGGCGCGCCGTCGGAAGCGATGGCGAAGCAGCTGCGCGAACTGCACATCCGCATCGTCCCGCCAGAGAAGGGCTGACGCCGCCGCGATGACCGCACCGGCCGTCCCGCCGCCGCGCTTTGCGCCTACCCCCTGGGGGCTGGTCGTGTTGCTGGGGGCGATGACGGCGTTCGGGGCCATGTCGGTCGACATGTACCTGCCGGCGCTGCCCGAAATGGCCGGCCATCTGGGCGCGAGCCCCGAGGCGGCGCAGGCGACGGTCGCCGTCTATTTCGTCGGCATGGGCTTCGGCCAGTTGCTCTATGGCCCGGCGTCGGATCTGTGGGGCCGCCGCCCGGCGATCCTGACGGGGATTTCGATCTACATCACCGCCAGCGTCGTCTGCGCTCTGGCGACCAGCATCGAGCTGCTGCTCGCCGCGCGCCTGGTGCAAGCCTTGGGCGGCTGTGCGGGGATCGTGATCGGCCGCGCCGTGGTGCGCGACCGGTTCGATCATCTGAACGCCGCGCGCATCCTGTCGCTGCTCGGGCTCATCATGGGGTTAGCGCCGTTGCTTGCGCCGTTTGCCGGGGCGGCCATCCTGCATTTCTTCGGCTGGCGGCCGATCTTCGGCGTGCTCGCAGCCTTCGGGATCGGGGTCGGGCTGTGCGTGTTGCTCACCCTGCGCGAGACCCGTTCGCCCGAGACCCGCGCCCGCGCGCGCAGCGAGAACGCGTTCAAGGCGTATTTCGCATTGCTCAGCCAGCCGCGTTTCGTCGGCTATCTGATGGCGGGCGGGCTCAATGGCGCCTGCTTGCTGACCTATATCGCGAGTTCGCCCTCGGTGCTGATGGGCCATTACGGCATCACGCCCGGCGCGTTCGGCTGGTTCTTCGGCTTCAACGCGATCGGGATCATGGGCGGGGCGCAGTTCAACCGGCTGCTTTTGCGCTGGTTCGGGCCGGACGATGTGCTGTCCATCGTCACGCTGTTCGCGCTGAGCGCGGGGGGCGTCCTGTTCCTGTCGGCCGCGACCGGGTTCGGCGGCATGTATCTGTTGCTCGGCGCGCTGTTCTGCGTGCTGACCTCCTACGGCGTCATGACGGGCAACACCGCCGCCGGCGCGCTGTCGGTCGATCCGCTGCGCTCGGGTTCGGCCTCGGCGCTGATCGGCGCAGGGTCCTATGGCACTGGCGCTCTCGCCTCGACGGTGGTCGCGGCGGTCAGCGACGGGTCGCCCACGGCCTTCGCCGCGGTCATGCTGTTCTGCCTCGGCGGCAGTTCGACGGCGCTTTTCGTGCTCGCATTGCGCAAGCCGGCGTAACCTTTCGTCAACCCAACGCAGCGAGACTCCCGGCCGATCAGATTGGGAGCGCGCCATGCGCAAGACGACTGCCCTCTACCTAGCCGCCGTCTTCGTGCCTGTTGCCGCGGCGGCGGTCGGTCCGCATCTCGGCGAGCTGCGCGGTTCGCTGGGCATCGACGCCGAATACACGGCGGACGGCGATCTCTTCAGCTCCGCGACCTCGGACATCGCCGATCTCGGCCTGCTCGGGCCGGACTATGCGGGCGAGGGCGGCCAGATCGAAATTCGCGGCGCGTCGTTCAACGATGTCTACGACCAGCCGACGACCGGCATCCATGCCGAACTCGCCTATGGCGTCAGCGACAATATCGAGGTCTACGGCGCCATCGCCTGGATGCAGGCGGGCGGCAACACGATCCAGATGGGCGACATCATCCCGACCTCGACCGGCGATCGCCTGCCGCTCTATGCGACGTTCGAGGATCTCAATTCCTATTCGGGCGAAGTCGGCGCGCGCTACTATTTCGGCGAGGACGTGATCCGTCCCTTCGTCGGCGCCAATCTCGGTGCGACGTATACGGAGGAAATCCGCGTCGCTTTGGCCGCGCCGGATGCCGGCGTGCTGATCAACGATCTGCGCTTCTACGACTCCTCGACGGTCCTGTCGGCGGGCGTCGAAGCCGGTATCGCATTCGGCGACGGGCAGAACGTCTCGGGCTCCGTTTCGGTCGGCGCGAAATACCTGTCGGCGCTCAACGGCAATGACGAGGACATCTCGTCCTACGGCCTCGGCTCCATCGTCGAGAGCAGCGAACGCATCGTCATCCCCGTGAAGGGCAGTCTGACGCTGCGCTTCTAGTAGACGGCGTGCGGCAGTTGCGTAGACTGCCTGTATGATCGGCTTCGTCGCAGTCTGATACGCACCACAACGCATTGCGGATGCCGCCCTCCATGGGCCGGCATCGCGCGCCCGCGTGCCTAGCGCACCGATAGTCACCCATTTTAGACAGCACAAAGGAGTAGCCATGAGCTACGCCATCACCCGCGCGGCTGATGCCGGCGCGGCCTACAATTCCATCTGGATGCCGCTTCTCACCTTCAACCGGGATACGGTCGGTGATGCGGACGGCATTCCCTTCGCCTTGACGTTGACCGCCGGCGACGACCCGAAGATCGCCGGTGGACTGTGGGCGCACTCGCTCTGGGGCACGTTCTATATCGCTTTGGTCGTCGTCCCCGCAGAAGCGCGGGGACAAGGCTTGGGCAAAGCGTTGATGCAGCAGGCAGAGGCGGAAGCGCGTCTACTGGGATGCCGCCAGATGTGGTTGGACACGTACGCGTTTCAGGCGCGGGCGTTCTATGAGCGGCTCGGCTTCAGCGTGTTCGGTCAGATCGACGGTCCGCCGCCAGTCTTTCCGCGTTTCTTCATGCAGAAGATGCTCGCTGCGGAGTAGGCCTCTGTGATCGGGGCCGCCAGTTATGGCGGCCCTGATCTCGGGCGTCAGTTCACCACCCGCACGGTCCCCGAACTCGGCGGCTCGACCGCGCGTTTGTTGAGACCGAAGACCTGATGCAGGAAGGCGACGACGCGCATCGTGATGCCGGCGCTCTCGCGCGGGATGCCGTAGCAGGCCCCGTCGAAATCGACCTGCACCACCGCATCGCTGCATGAGCCGACTTCGAACACCTGCACGAACTGCTCCTCGCCGGGGCGGCCGACCAGCACGCTCGCATCCGCGCCGCCCTCACGCACATAGGCGCCGATGAAGAAGAGGATCGAGTCCGGCGAGCGCAGGCTCGCGGTCATGTCGACCTCGGCCGCCGCGGTCATGTCGCCCTCGACGCGGACGCTGGTCTGTCCCAGATGGGTCAGGCGGAAGCCTGGGGTCCAGGATGGCGCGGAGATCACATAATCGCCGCCCTGGCGCTTCACGGTCGCGCCCATGTCCATGAGTTTCCCGAGCATCTCGGCATCGGTGTAGAACTCCGAACCCGCGGGCACCCGCGTCTCCACCGTCTTGGCCGAACCGTCCACGGTGAGGCCGAGCACGATCAGCCGCAGCACGAGATCGTGGAAGGGATCGAACAGTTCGGGCGTGCGCGGATCGTTGGAGAAGACGAGGCGGCCGCGATCGGTGGGCGGCCGGTTGTGCAGGCGCGCGGGATCGTTGATGCGGCCGCAGGCGCCGGTCGCGACACCGGCGCAGAGCGCGTTGCTCTCGGCGACGACGCGCGCATAGAAATCTTCACTGATGGTCAGTTTCTCGACGGTCAGCGCGAGCAGCAGATCGGGCGGCCAACCATTGTCGAGATAGTAGCGCAGCAGCCCGATCTTCACCGGGCGCATCACGCCTTGATAGTAGTCGACGTCGTCCAGCGGCGCGGTCGCCAGCGTGACGTCCTGGCTGGGGCCGGTGGAGAAGTCGGCGCTGTAGGCGGAGTCCGCATCGGCGCCGAAGGGTGCGCTGACCGAGAGGCCGAGATTGTTCGAGAAGCTCTCCGAGACGCCGCTGAACTGGCTGTAGACGACAGGGCGGCCGTGCTGGGCGCGCACGACGTTGAGCAGCAGGATCTGGTCGGCGGCATCGGCGATGGCGCGGTTATGTTCGACGACCCGGCCGGCATAGTCGGCGCCGGACATGCAGCCCGTCAGGCTCAGCGCCGCACACGCGGCGGCCCACAGTCTCGTTCCCATCGTCACCCTCGATTCCCCGAGGGCGAGCCTAGGCCGGGCGCGCCCGCCCCGCCAATGGCAGCAGGGCGGCTGCGACAACAAGGACAACACCGGCCGCGGCATAGAACGGATTGCCGTTCCACAGCAGGCAGAGCCCGCCCGCCGCCGCGATCCAGCGGCTGAAGCGTGGGACGTGTCCGAAGGCGTAGCCGGTGAAGGCGATGGTGAAGCCGACCAGCGCGAGCATCGCAACGCCGGTCTGGAGCGCGATCTCCAGCCAGTCGGCGATCGTGCCGGCATTGGCGCCGTCCTGGTCGAGGGCAAGGAGGCCGATGCCCTGCGGCGTCAGGCAGAACATGATCGGCACGAGGAAGGCGGGCAGGGTGTATTTCCATGCCTGCAGCATCGTGGGGAACGGCGCGGCGCGGACGATCGCGGCGGCGGCGAACGGCGCGAGCGCGGTCGGCGGCGACACGTCGGCGAGCACGGCATAGTAGAACATGAACATGTGCGCGGCCGGCTCGGGCACGCCGACGCTGGTGAGCGCGGGCACCAGCATGACGGCCGCGATGATGTAGCTCGCGGTCACCGGCACGGCGGCGCCGAGGATCCACATCGCGATCGCCGCGAGCAGGATGACGGCGAGGCGTTCGCCGCCGCCCAGGGTCACGATCATGCCGGAAATGGTGAGGCCGAGGCCGGTGAGGTTGACGACCGAGACGATGATGCCCGCGCAGGCGCAGGTCGCGGCGACGCCGAGCACCGAGCGCGCGCCGGAGCCGAGCGCCTCCACCATGCGCAGGGATTTCTCGCGGCGCGTGGGCTCGGCGCGATAGCGCAGGCTCTGGAACGCGCTGAAGAGCGTCGCCGCGGCGATGCCCCAGAAGACCGCGACCGAAGCGCGGGTGTCGATGACGTGGTGCAGGCCGAGGCTGAGCGGCAGCGAGGTCTGCGCGATGAGCGCGACGCCGGCCATGACCACGAGGCCGACGATGAAGGCGAGCGGCGTCACGAGACGGCTTTCCGGCCGGATCATCGACAGCACGAAGGCGACGGCGATCGACCAGAATACCGCCATGAACGAGGTGAAGCCCCAAGCCAGGGCGACCGCGATCGCGGCGAGGGAGAGGAAGTGGTAGCCCTGCGTCCAGGTGAGATGCCAGAGCGAGGCATCGCTCGTCTTGACCGGCTTGATATCATAGCGCCGTGCGTCGGCCTCGGTCATCAGCCAGCAGGAGAGATAATAGAGCAGGGTCGGGATCGAGGCGTAGATCAGGACCTGCAGGTAATCGACCTTCAGATACTCCGCGATGATGAAGGCCGCGGCGCCCAGCGTCGGCGGCGAGAGCGTCGCGCCGATGCCGGCGGCGGAGAGAAGCCCGCCCGCGACATGGGGCGGATAGCCGGAACGCCGCAGCATCGGCCAGGCAATCGATGCGACGGTCACTGTGGTCGCGACGCCGGAGCCCGACACCGTGCCGAGCAGGAAGCCCGACGCCACGACGGCGCGGCCCGGCGCGGAGGGCGAGGGCTTGCGGCCGAACAGCGCGAAGGCCCAGTCGATGAAGAAGGTGCCCGCACCGCCGCGCTCCAGCACCGCGCCGTAGATCGTGAAGAGGACGATGAAGGTCGCCGCGACGTCGAGCGGCGTCGAGAAAATGCCCTCGAGGGTCAGGAAGTTCTGGCCGACAATGCGGTTCAGCGAAAAGCCGCGATGGTCGAACGGCTCGGGCATCGACGGGCCGAACCAGGCGTAGAGCAGGAAGAGCAAAGCGATGAAGGGCAGGATCCAGCCGACCGCGCGGCGCGAGCCCTCCAGCACCAGCACGATCAGGATGGCGCCGAGCGCGAGCTCGTCTGCGGTCGGCTTGGTGGGGCGGGTCTTGTAGCTCTCGATTTCGACGGTGAGATAGATCGCGCAGACGAGGGCGAGCGCGGCGAAGATCCATTCGGGAATGCGCCATTTGCTCAAGGCCGGGTAGGTGGCGCTGAGCGGCGTCAGGAGGAAGCCGAGCGCGGCAACGCCCATCAGGACAAGCGCCGTTGCGCTACGGCCGGCGAGATCGCCCTGGATCGCCGCGAAGGCGAGCAGGGCGATAGCGACAGTAGAGGTCGCCCAGTGTTCGATTAGCGTGCCGCGCCGCGATGCGCCCTCCGCCTTGGCAGGCGTCAGAAGGAAGAGCAGCGACAGCACCGCGCCCAGGAAGGTCGCGCGATAGATCGAGGTGTTGATCGAGAACTGCGTCCAGCCGAGCGCCAGCACCGCGAGCGCCACGCAGGCGACAAAGCAGAACGCGCCGATGACGCCCGGCGGAAAGGTCTGTGGGCCGCCCTCGGAATCCTGCGCGAGTTCGGCGGCGGTGGGTGCTGTCATGCGCTGGATTAGCGGGCGGTGATGCCGCGGGCGGCGAAGAAGGCGTCCGCCGCAGTGTGATAGGGCACCGCCAGTTTCGCGTAGGCGCCCTCGATTGTGAGCTTGGCCGCCTCGGGATGGATCGCGTGGACGGCGTCGATATTGTCGAAAATGCCGGCGAGGACGTCGCTGACCAGCGCGTCTTCGGCGCTGCCGGAGACGATCAGCACATTGGCGACGCCGAGGCCTTCGATCGCCACGGTCTGGCCCGCATAGCTGTTCTCGGGCAGCGTCATCGGGGTGTAGAGGCCGGGATAGCGGGTCTGCAGCACGACCACCTCGGTGCCGGTCGAGACGAAGGTGACGGCGGGCTGGCCGGCGGAGGCGAGGTCCTGCACCGCCGAGGTCGGGATGCCGCCGATCCAGAAGAAGGCGTCGATCTTGCCGTCTTTCAGCGCGCCGGCGGATTCGGCGACGCCAAGATTGTCGCGGCTGACATCGCTCGCCGGATTAAGCCCGGCGGCTGCGAGCACGCGGTCGGCGATGGATTCCGTGGACGACCCGGCCGAGCCGACCGAAACGCGCTTGCCCTTGAGATCGGCAACCGTGGTGACGCCGGATTCGGCGGACGCCACAACATGCAGGAAGCTGTCATAGAGGCGGGCGATGACCTTCACGTCCTGCGGCCCTTCCTCGGCATAGGCCGCGGCGCCGGTGACGCCGTCAAAGGCGGAGTCGATGGTGGAGAAGCCGATATCGGCCTCGCCGTCGGCCAGCAGCTTGACGTTGTCGACCGACCCGCCGGTCACCTGTGCCGTCGCCTGGACGTTGGCGACCTTCTCCGACAGGACCTTCGCGAGGCCGCCGCCATAGGGGTAGAAGACGCCGCCCGTGCCGCCGGTGACGATCACCAGCCGGCGCCGATCGGCGGCCGGCGCAAAGCGGACGAGACCCGCGGCAGCGGCGGTGGCGATCAAGGTGCGGCGCGTCAGCGTCACGGTCATGGCGGTTCCCCAGGCTTTTCTGGGGCGAACACTACCCGAAATGGCGGCGCATCCAATCCACGATCACGCGGTTGGTTTCCTCGGGGTGCTCCTGCTGGGTCCAGTGGCCGCACTTCTTGACGATGTGGCGTTCGAGGTTCGGGACTCGCTCTTCCATGCCGTCGGCCATGGCGGGGCGCAGGACGACGTCGTCCTCGGCCATGATCATCAGCGAGGGCACGGTCACGAGCTCGCTCTTGCCCGCGCTCTCTTCCCAGTTCCGCGTGAAGTTGCGGTACCAGTTGATGCCGCCGGTAAAGCCGGTGCGCTTGAACGTGTCGATGAAGACGTCGAGCTCGGCCTGGCTCATCACCAGCTCGCCCGGCCACAACGTCTCGTCGGTCTGGATGGCATGGGCGAGCGCGAGGGTCTTCGCCTCGGCCGGCTGCTTCTCGTACTCCTCCAGCGTCATGCCGCCCTTGCGCATGAAGAAGCGGAAGGTCTTGGCGGTGTCGGCAGCGAGCACGGCATCGGCGACGCCCGGCTTCTGGAAGAACACGATATACATGTCCTCGCCCATCGCTATGCGCATCAGCGCGATCGGGTCCATCGGCGAACGGGGCAGGTGGGGCGTGTTGACGCCGATGACGCCGGCGACGCGGTCCGGATGCATCAGCGCCATCTGCCACACGACGAAGCCGCCCCAGTCATGGCCGCAGAACACCGCCTTCTCGATCTTCAGCGCATCGAGCATGCCTGCGAGATCGTCGGTCAGGTGCTCCATCGAATACTTCTCTGCGCCCTCCGGCGCGTCGGTCAGGCCATAGCCGCGCTGGTCCGGCGCGATGGCGCGGAACCCGGCATTCGCCAGCGCCGGGACCTGGTAGCGCCAGGAATAGGCGAGCTCTGGAAAGCCGTGACAGAACACGATGGGAAAGCCGGAGCCCTGCTCGTGCACGGCCATGCGGATGCCGTTGGTTTCGACGTAATGCGGGGCAGGCAGGCTGGGGGCGCTCATGGGTGTTTCCTCGGGTTTTGTTTTTTCTGTTTACTGAATGAGATTGTCATGCCCGCGCAGGCGGGCATCCACCTGCGACGTGGCATGGATGCCCGCCTGCGCGGGCATGACAGAGCGGTGGAGGGTTGGCCCGCTCACGCGCGCTAAGACGCCTTCAACCCAAGCGTCTGCAGCATCTCCGCGCGCTCGGGGCCGAATTTGGGTTGGTAGAGATTAGCCTTCCACGACCGGGGCGTCGCCCACGTGCGGAGGATGCGCCACAGATTGGCGGGACGCTTCAACCAGCCTGACGGCTCTTCCAGCATGTGGAACGGCCGCATCAATTGCCGCATCAGCGCGAGATTGCCGCGCGAGGCGGGGCCGATGGCGTCGTCCAGCAGGCTCTTCACCACGCGCGCCTTGAAGCGCGGCTTGTAGGCGGGGTTCTGTTCGTTCTCGGCGCGGCGGATCGCCTGTTCGTCCTGCTTGACCATGACATCGTAGAACGGGCGGATCTCGGTGAAGCTGCGCTTCTCGAGTTCGGGCAGGCGCTTCTCGGGTTCGCTGACCTCGTCCAGCACCTTGGCCAGCAGATGCGCCTGGATCGCGCCGATCGAGCAGCCGCGGCCGTAAAGCGGGTTGGTGCGCAATGAGGCATCGCCGATGGGATAAAAGCCGAGCAGCGTCGGATTGCCGGGCGCGGCGTAACGCCGCCAGACGCTCTTGAGATTGCCCATGCCGAAGACCTTGGTGACCGGCTCGGCGCGCTCGGTGTTGGTCCAGCGATAGGCGCCGGGCATCAGCGCGCAGACCTGATCGAACACTTCGGGCTTCATTACGGCGGTACGGAGCTCGGTTTCGATCTCCGGCACGGCAAGGGTCAGCGAGAAGTGCCGGTTGTCGGCCGCGAACACGCCATATTTGATGTAGCCAAGATCGCCCGCGCCCGGCGCGCCGTCACGACCCGGCTCGTCCTGTCCGTCGCGCAGACGGTAGTGCCGCGTGAAGTAGAGAATGCCCGCGGGACGGGGCGTCTGGTCGACCTTGAGGCCGTAGGGCGCCAGCCAGTCCGGGAACTGCGTCTCGCGGCCCGTCGCGTCGACCACGGCGTCGGCGCTCATGACGCTCTCCTCGCCATCGATGGTGACGGTGAGGCCGGTGATGACGACCGCATCGCCGCGCTTTTCGACCACCGGCCCGCGAATGCCGGCATTCGGCACGAAGGTGACGCCGGGCAGGGTCTGCGCATAGCGGCGCATGATGAATTCCAGCGTCGTGCGGCGGCTGAAGAGGAACGACATGTCCTCGTCGCCCGGCTTGAACGTGTACTCGGCGGCGAGTGTGGGGGGCAGGGCGTCGCCGAAGGTGATCTCGCGCGCCCCGCCGGCCAGCAATTCGGTCCAGAGGCGGGGATGGTTGTCGCGGATCAGCTTCACCAGGCGGCCAAGGAAAACGTGGCTGTGGCGGAGCTGCGTCACGCCCTTGCGCTCCCACTCATAGAACGCCTGCTCGGGGTCGAGATCGGGCGGGGGCGGGTCGCGATCGAGCACGATCACGTTGCGGCCGGGCTTGGCGAGGGCCATGGCCGCATTCAGCCCGGCGATACCCGCGCCGGCGACGATCAGCGTTTCTGTCATTTTTCGAACCGATAAATAGCGATCCGATATGCTAGTCCGGCATATCGAGCCGGTAAAGCCCGTCAGGTGTGACCGGCACGCCATCCCGTCCAGATAAGCAGCGCCCAACCGACCATGAACGCGACCCCGCCCAGCGGCGTCACGGCGCCCAGCACCCGCGTACCGGTCAGCGCCAGCAGGTAGAGCGAGCCGGAAAAGAGGACGATTCCCACCGCAAACGCGATTCCGGTCCAGACGGCCGGCCGGGCGAAGGCCTCGTCCCGGGCCAGCACGGCGGCGCCCAGCAAAGCGACGGCATGGAGCAGGTGATAGAGCGCCCCGGTCTGCCAGACCGCCTGCATGTCCGGCGGCAGGCTGTCGCGCAGGGCATGGGCGCCGAACGCCCCGGCCGCGACGCCGGTGAGCCCGGCGAGACCCGCGGCGATGAGAAGGAAGTTCATGGCGGCGCCTTTCTGGGGCAGGGTGGCGAAAACAAAGACCGGGAGCGAGACGTGAAACTGTACGACGAGAATATGCCGGCGCCCAATCCGCGCCGCGTGCGGATCTTCCTGGCCGAGAAGGGGATCACCATCCCGCTGGTCAACGTCTCGCTCGCCAAGGCCGAGCACAAGGCGCCGGACTTCCTGACCAAGAACTCGCTCGGCCAGATCCCGGTGCTGGAACTGGATGACGGCTCGACCATCTCCGAAACCGTCTCGATCTGCCGCTATCTGGAGGCGCTGCACCCCACGCCCGCCTTGTTCGGCACGACGCCGAAGGAGATCGGCCTGATCGACATGTGGATCAGACGTGTCGAGCTGCAGCTCATGAGCCAGATCGGCAATGTCTGGATCAACAGCCACAAATACACCGAGAAATATGCCGAGAAGTACGGCATCAAGCGCTTCCCCGATTTCGGAGAGGAGAGCGCCAAGCGCGCCGTCGGGCGCCTGCACTGGCTGGACGGCGACATCGCCGGCCGGGACTTCATCGCAGGCGACACCTATTCGATGGCCGACATCGCCGCGCTGACCGTGATCGACTTCGCGGGCTTTATCGGCATCCCCATTCCGGAGCGCTGCGACAACCTCAAGGCCTGGCACGAAAGGGTCTCGGCCCGGCCGAGCGCGCAAGCATGACGCAGGTGTCACCTTGCGCCCGCGCGAGGGGCGGTCCAACCTCGCGTCCAACGACATAAAAACATCCAGGGAAACGCCGCGATGCTCACCAAGGCCGACGACTATCCGATCCACCAATTGCCCGTGCCGATCGCCTATGCGGGCACCGACCGCAATTTCTATGATCGCTATTTCTTCAACGGGTATTCCAAGGACGGCGAAATCTTCTTCGCCGCCGCGATGGGGATTTATCCGCATCTCAACATCATCGACGGTTCGTTCTGCGTCGTCGCGAACGGCAAGCAGTACAACGTCCACGCCTCGCGCATCCTCGGCATGGAACGCATGGACACCAAGGTCGGGCCGATCACCGTCGAGGTGCTGGAGCCGCTGACCAAATTGCGCGTGCGCTGCGCCGACAACGAATACGGCGTGAAGGGCGAGTTCACCTTCACCAAGCGCGCGCCCGCCGTGGAGGAGCCGCGCTTCATCTACCAGTCCGGCCCGCGCACGGTGATGGACTACACGCGCCTCACCCAGAACGGCACCTATGAGGGCTGGCTGGAAGTCGAGGGCAAGCGGATCGAACTGAAATCCAGCGATGTCTGGGGCACGCGCGATCGTTCGTGGGGCGTACGTCCCGTCGGCGCGCGCGACAGCCAGCCGGTCGCGCCGCAGGCCATGCCGCAATTCTACTGGCTGTGGGCGCCGTGCAATTTCGCGGATCGCTTCTCGCTCTATCACATCAACGCGGAATCGACCGGCGCACCTTGGAACGAGGCCGCGGTCATGGGCCTCGCGGGCGATCACGAGCCGGTCCACATGAAGACGGCGTCGTCGACCGTCGACTACAGGTCCGGCACGCGCCACGCGAAGAGCGCGCAGGTGAAGTTCACCGACGGCAAGAAGAACTGGACGGCGACCTTCGAGCCGAAATGGCAGTTCTACATGGCGGGGCTCGGCTACATGAATCCCGAATGGGGCCATGGCGCGTTCAAGGGGCCGGAAGCCGTCGGCTTCGAGCTGTTCGACCTCGCGCAGACCGACGAGAACCAGTTCGATCGCAACCACGTCCAGGCCTTCAGCGTCGTGACGCTGGAGAGCGACGACGGCGAGAAGCATGTCGGCTCGGGCGTGCTGGAGCAGCTCATCTTCGGGCCGCATGACCCGTCGGGCTTCAAGGACCTGATGGACACCGCGCCGTGAGCGTGAGCGATCCGGTTCTGGCGGACCGCATCGCCGCCTATCTGAAAGCAACGCAGGGCCGCGAGACGAAAGTCGTCGGGCTGCAGCGCATCCATGGCGGCGCCTCGCGCGAAACCTATCGCGTGAAGCTGGAGGAGGGCGGCGCAGCGCGCGGCTTCATCCTGCGGCGCGACCAGACCTCGGCGCTGATCGAGACCGAACGCTCGGTCGAGTTCGCGGCCTATCGCGCCTTTCACGGGACGAAGGTGCCGGTGCCCGAGCCGCTGGCGCTGGAGCAGGACGAAAGCTGGCTGGAGCGGCCCTTCTTCATCATGGAGGAGATCGAGAACGCCGCGCCGGCGAGCGTGCTGCAGGGCGAGCCCTATGGCTCGAACGCCGCCAAGGTGGGCGCGCAGTTCTTCGGCACACTCGGCGAAATCGCCAAGGCCGATCCGAAGGCGCTGGGCCTCGACTGGGATGCGCCGGCGCCGGACGTGTGTTGGAAGCGCGAGCTGGCGCGCTGGGAAACCGTCATCGACGAGGACGAGCGCGAGCCGCAGCCCATCGCCCGCGCGGCGATCCGCTGGATGAAGCGCAATCCACCGCCACCGGCCGCGAAGGTAGGCGTCGTGCATGGCGACTATCGCACCGGCAATTTCCTCTTCAATTCAGACGGCGATGTCCGGGCCATTCTCGATTGGGAGATGGCCCATCTCGGCGATCCGCTTGAGGATCTCGGCTGGGCGCTCGACCCGCTGTGGGCGCATCACAATCCCGAACGGCCCGGCGGCATGTGCAGCAAGGCCGAAGCCATCGGCCATTGGGAGAAGGCGAGCGGCCTTAAGGTCGATCCCGTTGCGCTTGTGTGGTGGGAGATGTTCGCGAGCCTCAAGGGGCTCGGCATCTGGATCTCCGCCGCGGCCGAAGTGCAGGACGGCAAGAACACCGATCCGGTCAACGCCTTCTCGGGCTGGTACTGCCTCGCCTATCACAACCAGATAATCGCCAATCGTCTGGCGGAGGGCGTGCGATGATCCCCGAAGCAGATGCCTTCATGAACATCGCGGCGGGCAAGCTGCTCGCCGAAATCGCGCCCAACATGGCGCCGGGCTACAGCCAGGGCTCCGCCTCGACGCTCGCGATGGTGATGATCCTCGCCGCACAGGAATACGGCCGCGCGGCGGAGACCCGCGCCTGGGAAAACGACCGGATGCGCAGCATCCTCGCCCGCTCGGGCCTGGAGGTGGGCGAGCCCGCCGCGAGCCTGTCGGTGCCGGATCTCAATACCGAGAACGCCAAGCTCGCCCGGTCGCTGGTTGTGCTGCATGAAACGGTGGAAGCCCATGCCGGTCCGCACGACGCGGCGCTGGAGGCGGAGATCCTCGACTATCTGAAGGAGTCCGCGGCCCGCCGGCGGCTCTATCTGCCGGTGCTCTGAACCCCGCGATGGCGCGCAGCGAGTTCGTCCGGTTTTCGCTCGCGCAGGCGGCGCCCAGTTTTGTGGGCGGATTCTATGTGCCGTTCTTCCCCCTATGGCTGGCGCATCTGGGCGTCAGCCCGTCGCAGATGAGCCTCGCCTTCGCGGCGTGCATGTTCACCCGCGTGATCGTCAGCCCGATCGTCGGCATCGCCGCCGACGCGCTGGGCGACCGCCGCGCGGTGGCGATGACCTGCGCCGCTCTCAGCGCCATCTTCTTCACGGTGCTGGGGCTGGTGGGGCCAGTCTGGGGCTTTGCCGTCATCCTGCCGCTGATGGTGCTGGCGACGCCGCTCAACAGCGCGACGACGCCGATCATCGAGGGCGTCACGGCGCGCGGGGCGCTCGACTACAAGTTCGACTATGCGCAGGCGCGGCTCTTCGGCTCGCTGGCCTTCGTCGTCTCGAACTATCTCGGCGGTGTCGCGATCGGCTTCAGCGGTCCTGAGGTCATCGTCTGGGTCGTCACCGTTTCGGTCGCGGCCTGCTTCTTCGCCTTCATTCCGTTGCCTAACCTGCTGTCGGACCGGGGCCGTGCAAAGCGGCCGATGGGTAAGGCGCTGCGCCGCACCTTTTCGGAATCCCGCGTGCTGCTGAAGAAGCCGGTCTTCCGCCTGTTCCTCGCGACGACGGCCTTGGCGCAGGCGTCGCACGCGGTCTTCTACACCTTCGGCGCGTTGACCTTTCGGGGCTTCGGCTATTCCGACGATTATATCGGCTTCTTGTGGGCTGCGGGCACGCTGGCCGAGGTCGCGCTCTTTGCCGTGCAGGCGCGGCTCTTCCGGCGCTGGAAGCCGACCGATCTCATCGCGCTCGGCGCCGCGCTCGGCGTGCTGCGCTGGGCGGGGATGGCGTTCGATTCAGGGCCCGGCGGGGCGCTGGTGCTGCAACTGCTGCACGCCGCGACCTTCGGTCTCGTCCATCTCGGCACGATGCGTTTCCTCGCTGTTGCGGTGCCCGTGCGCCTGACGGCGACGGGCCAATCGCTCTTCGCCGTGATCGCCTTCGGCGTCGTCATGGGGATCGTGACGCTGGTCAGCGGCTGGCTCTACGAGACCACCGGCCCGCACGCCTATCTCTTCATGGCCGCCCTGTCGGTCGCGGCCTTCGCGCTGACGCTGGCCTTGAGCCGCGCGTGGAGCGGGCGCAGTCTTTTCGCATTCAACACTGGGAGAATTACATGAAGGCCTTTCAACTGGATGCCCTCGGCATCGAGAATCTCAATCCTGTCGAGCGCGATGTGCCGAGGCCCGGACCGGGCGAGGTGCTGCTGCGCATGAAGGCGGCGTCGCTGAACTATCGCGACCTCGCGGGCGTGCTGTATGGCGGGCGATACAAGTCGCCCTATATCCCGCTGTCCGATGGCTGCGGCATCGTCGAGGAAATCGGCGCGGGCGTCACGCGCGTGAAGGTCGGCGACCGCGTCGCGCCCTCGTTCTTCCAGAAATGGATCAGTGGCCGGCCGCAGATGGAATACCTGCTCTCCTCGCTCGGCGGGCCGAACGATGGCTGCCTCACGCAATACATGGTGCTGAGCCAGGAGGGCGTGACCAAGGTGCCGGGCTTCCTCACCGACGAGCAGGTCGCGACGCTGCCTTGCGCGGGGCTGACCGCGTGGCGCGGCTTGATGGAAGGCGGCTTCAAGGCGGGCGATACCGTGGTGGTGCAGGGCACCGGCGGCGTCTCGATCTTCGCGCTGCAATTCGCCAAGGCGGCGGGCGGCACGGTGATCGCGACATCTTCATCGGACGAGAAGCTGGAGCGCGCCAAGGCGCTCGGGGCCGATCACCTCATCAACTACAAGAGGGCGCCCGAATGGGCGAAGGAAGTCCGCAGGATCACCGGCGGCCGCGGCGCCGACCATGTGATCGAGGTCGGCGGCGCCGGCACCTTCGTGCAGTCGCTGCAGGCGACGCGCCTCGACGGCCATATCGCGGTCATCGGCGTGCTTGCCGGCCTGACCCAGGACGTACCCATCGCCGCGATCTTCGGCGGCAATATCCGCATCCAGGGTATCACCGTCGGCAGCCGCACGATGGTGGAAGAGATGTGCCGCGCCATCGAGGTGAGCAAGCTTGAGCCTGTGGTCGACAAGGTCCTGCCCATGTCCGAATCCCGCGCCGCCTTCGAACTGATGAAGGGCCAGGGGCACTTCGGGAAGATCGCGCTAGATCTGAACTGAGGCTACCAATCCGTCATCCCGGGCGAGGCCGCCGAAGGCGTCCGAGACCCGGGACCCAGGAACGGCAAGCACCGGAGCCCAGTCACCTGGATCCCGGCTCTCCGCTGCGCTGCGGCCGGGATGACGATTGGTGCTATTTTTCAAATCGCCGATAGCGATAGGGCGGGGGCGCAGTTGTCGCTTCCGCGAGGGCAAGTTCGCCCATTCGTCCGTGAGCGGAGGATAGGCTACAGGCCGGATCGGCCGCGGCGGGGTCGCCCGCCAGTGCCAGCGCCTGGCAGCGGCAGCCGCCCCAGTCGATTTCGGCCTGTGGACAGCCGCGACAGGGTTCCTTCATCCAGGCCGTGCCGCGATAGGCGTTGAAGGCGGCGCTGTCGTTCCAGATGCGCGCGAGCGATGCGTCGCGAACATTCTCGAAGGTGAGCGAGGGAATATTCGCCGCCGCGTGGCAGGGCATGGCGCGGCCGTCCGGCGTCACGACGATAACCTCGCGCCCCCAGCCGCCCATGCAGGGCTTTGGCGCATCGGCGTAATAGTCCGGCAGGACGAAATCGATGACGAGCTGCCCTGCCAGCCGTGTGCGCGCATCGGCGACGACATCGACGGTCGCGTCTAATTGTTCACGCGTCGGCATCAGCGCCGCGCGGTTGGCGAGCGCCCAGCCGTAGTACTGGACATGGGCGATCTCGATACGCCCGGCGCCCAGCTCAAGCGCCAGCTCGATGAAGCGCGCGGCGTTGTGGACATTCGCGCGATGCAGCGGCGCGTTCAGCGTGAAGGCTAGGCCAAGCTCGACCGTCCATGCCGCGACATCGCGTTTGCGCTGGAACCCCGCATAGCCGCCGATCGTGTCGGACGAGGCGGCGTCAACGTCCTGCAACGAGAGCTGGACATGGTCGAGCCCGGCGTTGCGCAGCCGCGCGAGGCGGTCGCGCGTCAGGCCGATGCCGGACGTGATGAGATTGGTGTAGAGGCCCGCGTCACGCGCCGACGCGACGAGCGCCTCCAGATCGCGGCGGGAGGCAGGCTCGCCGCCGGAGAGGTGGGTCTGCAGCACGCCGAGATCGGCGGCCTCGCGAAACACTCGCGCCCAGCTCTCGGTGTCGAGTTCGCGCGCCGCCGCGATTAGGTCTAGCGGGTTGGAACAATAGGGGCAGGCGAGGGGGCAGCGATGCGTCAGCTCCGCCAGCAATCCGGTGGGGGCGGGCGCGTTCATGCCGCGACATAGCCTCGTGCGGCGAGGTCGGCGAGCAGGACCGAGGCGTCCGTCGCGATCTCGCCCGCGTCCGCGTCGTATTCCGCTGCGAGCGAAGTGGCGATCTCGTCCAGCGAGGCGCTTCCGTCGACCTTCTCCAGGATCGCATAGGCGATGTCGTCCAGCCCCACCACGCGCTCCGGCGCCAGTAGCACCCAGCGGTCGCGCACGCGGTCGCGATGCAGGCGGACGCCGGGCTTGAAGCGCGGGATGGTCACGGCACGAAGGCCCCGGGCGGGATCACGCTCGGTTCGACATAGGCGACATGTAGCGCATCGAGCATCGACCACAGCACACCGCATTTGAACTTCAGCGCGTCGATGACCTGCGTCTGCTGTTCCGGCGTCTTGGCGTGTTCGACGCAATAGGCGAGGGCGAAGGCCGAGTCCTGCGGCGCTTCGGTCAGGCGCGGCGTGAAATAGGCAAGGGCATCGCGGTCGACAAAATCGTAATTCGCCAGCATCCCGTCGACGCGCTGCGCGATGATGGTCGGCGCGAAGAGTTCGGTCAGCGACGACGCCACCGCCTCAAGGAGCGAACGCTCCGCGACGAAATGGACATAGGCCTCGACGGCGAAGATCGTGCCGGGCAGCGCGAGCTTCATCGACGTCACGTCCGACTCGTTCAGCCCCAGCGCCGCCGTCAGCTTCAGCCAGCGCGCGATGCCGCCGGGCCGCGTCTCGTCGCCGTCATGATCGGCCAGCCGCGAACGCCACGCCTTGCGCAACGCCGCATCGGGGCAGCGCGCGATCAGCGCCGCGTCCTTGATCGGAATATGCGCCTGGTAGACGTAGCGGTTCAGCGCCCAGGCCTGCACCTGCCCGCGATTGAGCTTGCCGCCATGCAACAGGCGATGGAACGGATGCTTGTCGTGATAGCGCTCGGCGCCGATGGCGCGCAGTGCGGCTTCGAAGTCAGTGGGCGACAACAGGGCACTCACAGCGCGATCTCCATGCCGTCTTCGGCGATCTCCCAGCCGGCCGCAGCGAGCGCGCGGCGTTCGGCGCTGTCGGTGCGCGCGGCGGGGTTGGTGTTGTTGATGTGGATGAAGAATTTGCGCTTCACGTTCAAGCCCGCGAACGCCGCGACCGTGCCGCCGTCGCCGGTCATCGGCATATGGCCCATGCGGCGGCCGGTCTTCGTGCCTTCGCCGGCGGCGATCATTTCATCGTCGCGATAGAGCGTGCCGTCGAAGAACACGGCCTCCGCGCCCTCGCACGCCGCTGCCAGTTCGTCCGTCATGCGCGCGCAGCCTGGCGCGAACACCGCGCGGCGGCCGTTATGCTTCAGGACATAGCCCATGCAGTCGCCCGGCTCGCTTTGCGTCGGATCGGGACGGGTGCGCTCCAGATAGAGCGGCGCCTTGCCGGGCAGGTCGATGGCGGTGACGCTGAGCGCGCCCAGCGTGTGGAACGGAATGCCTGGCGCGATCGGGCGCCGGACCACCACATCGGAAAGCGCTTCAAAGATCGGGTTCATCGCCAACGCATCGAGCGTCGGCTGCGAGGCATAGAGCGTAAACGCCTGCCGCTCGCGCAACGTCAAAAGCCCGGTCACCTGATCGATTTCGGCGCCGGTCAAAAGGACGGAGGAGATCGGACTGGAGCGGGGCGGGGTGCGCGGATGGAGTTGTCGGTTCGCGATGATCTGTTGCCGCAAGTCGGGCGCGGCGTTCAGGATCGCCCAAGACTCGCCGTCGATGCTGACGGCCAGCGAACACTGCGTCCGAAATGGAACGAGCGGGTCGCGCCCGAAGGCGGCCCGCCCGTTCTCATTTGGCGCATTCCATTGCGGGAGTCCTCCGCCAGCTCCGGACCCAAGTACCAGGAGCCGCATGAAGGATACCTGACGTGTCTCCGCTTAGGATTTCAGCGTGCAGGAGACGTAGCAGTTGATCTCCATGGCAGCGTGAGTCTCAACCGCTTTGGGTTTCGCCCATGATTTCTTGTGCTGCATTGGAGTCATCTCCTTTGTTGATCTCACAAAAAGCATACGCCTGATTGGCCGATTGGCAAGGCCTGCGATGCATTGAGAGTAACCAGGCCAACCCTTTGCGGTTCCTCATGAAATTCGTGTCATGCAAACCGCTTCCGTTGCGCCGTGATCGCCTACCCCCATAGCGTGCGCGGCGGCGGGTGCATCAGGCTGCCGTCGAAGACGATGCCGTCGCCGCGGTCCTGCTTCAGCAGCAGCGGGCCGTCGAGATCGACATAGGTCGCCGAACCCGCGAGCAGTGCCGCCGGCGCCATCGCCAGCGACGTCGCGACCATGCAGCCGACCATGATCTTGAGACCGGCCGCTTCCGCCGCGCGCAGGCAGGCGACCGCCTCGGTGAAGCCGCCGGCCTTGTCGAGCTTGATGTTCACCGCGCTGTAGCGGTCGCTGAGCGCGGCGATATCGGCGGCGACGTGAAAGCTTTCATCGGCACAGAGGATCAGCGGGCTGGTCCAGCCCACGAGCTGATGGTCATCCGCGGCGGGGATCGGTTGCTCGACGAGTTCGAGGCCAAGCTGCACAAGCTCAGGTGCGATGGCGCGGAGTTGCTCGAAGCTCCAGCCTTCATTGGGGTCCGCGATCAGCCTTGCATTGGGCGCGCTGCGCCGCACGGCCGCGACGCAGGCGACGGGATCGTCCGCGCCCAGCTTCAGCTTGAGGAGCGGGCGCGTCGCCGCTTCGGCGGCCGCCGCGCCCATAGCCTCCGGTGTGTCGAGGCTGATCGTGTAGGCAGTGATCGCGGCCTGCGGCGGCGGCAATCCCGCGCGTTGCCAGGCGGGCTCGTCCGCCTGCTTGGCGTCCAGATCCCACAGCGCGCAGTCGATCACGTTCCGCGCGGCGCCGGGCTTCAGTAGGGCCGCGATCTCCGCCCGATCCGCGCCGGCCTCCAGGCGCGCCGCGACGCCGGCGATCTCCGCCGACACGCTGTCGAGCGTTTCGCCGTAACGGGCATAGGGCACGCACTCGCCGCGCCCCTTCGCGCGGCCGTCGACGATCTCGCAGACCAGCACCTCGGCCGCCGTCTTCACACCGCGCGAGATGGCGAACGGGCGGGCGAGCGGCCAGCTTTCGCGGCGCACCGTAAAACGTCGTGTGGTCACTGGCCGGCCTTGGGGAGATTCAATACGGGGCCCTTGCGCGGCGCGAAATCGGCGGCGCGCTGCTCGGCCTCGGCGATCATCGCCTCGGGCAGCCGGGCGGAGAGCTCGAAACGGCGGCGGTCGGAGTCCTGGATGCCCTGGCTGGCCGCGAGGATCGACCACTTCAACGCCTCGACCTCGTCCTTGGGCAGGCCGCGGCCGGTGAGGTAGCGTTCGGCCATCTTGTCCTGGGCGCGGGCATGGCCGCGTTCGGCGGCCTCGATGAACCAGAACAGCGACATGCTCTCGCTCTTCGGCATGCCGGCGCCGTCGCGATAGACCTTGCCGAGATTGTACTGCGCCTTGGCGAAGCCCTTGATGCTGGCGCTGAGGAACAGCTCGGCTGCGCGGCGCTGGTCTTTCTCGACCCCGACGCCTTCTTCATAGAGCTTGGCGAGCGTGTATTCCGAGTTGGGGTAGCCGGCGTCGGCCCCGATCTTCAGGTAACGCAGGATACCGGGATAATCGGGCTCGACCGCGACACCGTTGGTCCGGGGCTCGCCTGACAGCATCGCCAGCGCCAGATTGTGCGCCGAGCGGACATGGAGCTGACGCGCCGCGCGGATCCACCAGTCCATCGCCGCCGCCATATCGCGGTCGACGCCGAGGCCGTTGGCGTACATGACGCCGATATTGAACTGGGCCGACGGATCGCCGCCGCTGGCGAGCGGCAGCCAGATCGCGATGGCGTCCTCGTAACGGCCGTTCAGGAACGCGTCATAGGCATCCGCCGCGCCGCCGGTCTCGACGGCCGGCTCGGTAGCCTCCTGGGCGGCGGCGGGCAGGGCCAGTGCCAGGCCGATCAAAAGCGCAAGAATGGTCCGCATGGTCCGGAAATCATTAGTGAATGCGCCGAGTCGTGTCGATGGCGCGCCGGCGCCGCTGGCAGGTGCGCAAGGCGGCGGTGAAGACCAGCCCGACAGCGGCCGCACTGATCACGTAGAGCGGCAGGCTGGCGGGATCGAACCGCGCGCCCGTCAGGCCGATGCCGAAACCGCGGGAATAATCCGCGGGGATGAGGGCCAGCGCTCCGGCCATGGCCGCGATGCCGGCGACGGCGTTCGCGCAGTAGCGGATCGGTGCCCGGTCAGGGCTCAGCCGCTGCGTTGCAAAGAAGGCCAGGGCCAAGAGGGCGCCGAACAGCAGTTTGGCGACCGGGCCGACCTCGTCGCCGACCGCCCAGGTCGTCGCGGGCAGGCGGTCGAACCCAGTCCCGATCAGCGCGGCTGGGGCGGAGAGGCCGAAATAGGCGATCAGCGCGCTGGAGCCGAAGACGCCCATGGCCCAGGCGACGATCCAGGCCGGGAAGCTGCATCTGAGGGCGGAAAGGGTCACCGGGAATTCCTAGGGAACCCGCCGATTCGTGTCGACGGCCACGTTGCGGTGCGGCGGAATTGGATTGACGCTTTGCGCTCCAGACTGTCACTTGCGGCAGATATGAGCAGCCCCGCCCCCCCGGAGCAGACGACGCGGCCCAGCGGCGCCAAGGTAACGGCGGCGACGGCGCAGATCGACGACAAGGACGGCCACACGTCGATCGTGGCGGGCGGCGACTGGATCGTCGTTAACGCGGTGCCGTTGGACAAGCAGCTCAATGCGCTGAAGCCCGGCAAGGGCGGCAACCTCACCTTCGACCTCTCCGGTCTCGGCAAGCTCGACACGACCGGGGCCTGGCTGATCCAGCGCACGAAGGAGCATTTCGAGGCGGCGGGCGCCACGGTCTCGCTGGGCGAGGGCAGCGCCGAGGCGATGTCGCTGCTGGAGGCGGTCGAGAAGGCCGAGCCCAAGCCCGAGAAGCGCAAGCACCGCCCGGCCGGCGCGCTGATCACTATGCTCGCCCGCATCGGTTCGAGCCTGGAAAACATCTTCAAGGGCGCGCGCGAGGCGACCGGCTTCATGGGCCTGGTGATGGTCACCATGGTGCGCACGGCGATCAAGCCGGCCCGGCTGCGCTTCACCTCGCTGGTCCATCACATGGAGACGGTCGGCCTCGACGCCGTGCCGATCGTCATGCTGATGTCGTTCCTGATCGGCGCGGTGCTCGCCTATCAAAGCTCTGAGCAGCTCACCAAATTCGGCGCGGCGATCTTCACCGTCGATCTCATCGGTATCTCGTTCCTGCGCGAGATCGGCATTCTCCTCACCGCCATTCTCGTGGCGGGCCGATCGGGCAGCGCCTTCACCGCGCAGATCGGCTCGATGAAGATGCGCGAAGAGATCGACGCCATGCGCACGCTCGGCCTCGATCCGGTCGAGATGCTGATCGTGCCGCGCATTACCGCGCTGGTGCTGACCCTGCCGATGCTGGGCTTTCTGTCGGGGATCGCGGGCCTGATCGGCGGCGGCGTGGTCGCGGTCGCGGTGCTCGACATCTCGCCGCTGATGTATATCGAGCGGCTCCAGCAGACGATTGGCCTGTGGAATTTCTGGACCGGCATCATCAAAGCGCCCGTTTTCGCCTTTCTGATCGGGGCGATTGGCTGTTTTGAGGGTTTGCGCGTTAGTGGAAGCGCCGAGTCCCTGGGCGAACGCACCACGCAGTCGGTGGTTGAAGGTATTTTTGTGGTCATCATCGCCGACGCGTTCTTCTCCATCCTCTTCGTCAATCTGGGAATTTGACGATGGCGGATGCCCCCAAGGAAAAGACCAGGCCCGAAAAGCTGGACACCGATACGCCGCGTCCCGACACGCTGGAGCCGGTCAGCCCGGACACGGAAAAGGGCGTCTCGCCCAAGGCGGACGCCCCGGACCGGAGCGACGCCGCTCACGACGGCGATGATCGCGAGGTCGTCATCCAGGTGCGCGGGTTAAAGAACCAGTTCGGCTCGCAGGTCGTGCATGAGAATCTCGACCTCGACGTCTATCGCGGCGAAGTGTTGGGGATCGTCGGCGGGTCGGGCACCGGCAAGTCCGTGTTGCTGCGCTCCATCGTCGGACTGAATACGCCGGCGGAGGGCGACATCGAGGTGTTCGGCCAGAACCTGCGCAAGCTGCCCGACGAGCAGCGCCGGGCGGTGGAGACCCGCTGGGGCGTACTGTTTCAGGAAGGCGCGCTCTTCTCCGGCCTCACCGTCGCCCAGAACATTCAGGTCCCCATGCGCGAGCACCTGCATCTGCCGCAGGACCTGATGGACCAGATCGCCGCGGTGAAGCTCGGCCTCGTCGGCCTGCCCCAGGAGGCGGGCGCGAAATTCCCCTCCGAGCTTTCGGGCGGCATGAAGAAGCGCGCGGGCCTTGCCCGGGCGCTGGCCCTCGACCCCGAAATCGTCTTCCTCGACGAGCCGACCGCCGGCCTCGACCCGATCGGCGCCTCGGCCTTCGACCAGCTTATTCTTCAGCTCAAGGACACGATGGGCCTTACCGTCTTCATGGTGACGCACGATCTGGACAGCCTGCACGCGATCTGCGACCGGATTGCGGTGCTGGCGGAAAAGCGCGTTCTGGTTGAAGGCTCCATGAAAGACATGCTGAAACAGGACCATCCGTGGATTCGCGAGTACTTCCACGGGCCGAGAGCGCGCGCGGCGACGGACGCCTGGGGCGACAAGGCGGACGAAAAGGCGAAGGCGGCGCGCTGAGATGGAAATCAAGGCCAATCACGTCCTGATCGGTGCGTTCACGCTGGCGACTGTGCTGGCGGCGTTCGTGTTCCTCACCTGGCTCGGCCAGTTCCGCTTCGAGCAGCGTTTCGACGATTACGAGATCGTCTTCGAGGGCGGCGTCTCGGGCCTCTCCGTCGCGTCCGAAGTCCGCTATTCCGGCATCAAGGTCGGCGAGGTGACGGATGTGCGCCTCGATCCGAATGACCCCCGCCGCGTCTGGGTGCGCATTCGCCTCCAGGCCGATACGCCCGTGAAGGAAGACACCGTCGCCTCCATCGAGTCCGGCATTCTCACCGGCGTCGGCATCGTCCAGCTCTCCGGCGGCTCACCCGAAAGCAAGACGCTGGCGGCGGTGGACGAGGATCATCTGCCCGTCATCCCCGCCCGCCTCACCGGCATCCAGGAACTCGCCGAGACCGCGCCGAACCTGCTCGCCTCGGCGGCCAGCCTGCTCGCACGCGGCAATGCGCTGCTGTCCGACAAGAACCGCGCCGCGGTCGCCGAGACGCTCGACAACGCCCGCAAGTTCTCGCAGCGCCTCGATGCCGTGATGGCGAAGATCGAGGTCGCCTCGGGGCGGCTCGATACCATCACCAAGAATGTCGACATCATTGTCGCCGACGCCAGCAAGGAGTTCGGCCCGGCCCTCGCGAGTCTCAAGGCCGCGGGCACCGGCATCGCCACTACTGCGGCCGACCTCGACCGGATGCTGGTCGAGGTGCGCCCTGCCTTCCGCGACTTTGCGCGCGGCGGCCTGACGCAGTTCACCTCCTTCATCCAGGAAGCGCGGGCACTGACCCAGACTCTGGAGCGTGTCTTCTCCAAGATCGAAAGTGACCCGGGCGGCTTCCTGACCGGCACCGACGCGCCGGAATACAAGGGCGGAAAATAATGGCTCGCAATCGCCTGCTCTCGATCCTGGCCGGCCTCGCGGCACCCCTGGCGCTCGCCGGGTGCTCGTTGCTGTCGTCCGATCCGCCGGTCCTCTACGACCTGTCGCCGAAGAACACGTTCGACGATCCCGCGCCGTCGGTGAGCTGGCAGCTCGTCGTCGAGGAGCCGACGACGCCGAACGCCATCAACACCGACCGCATCGCGATCCGGCCTCAGGCGCTGGAGATGCAGTATTTCCCCGGCGTGAAGTGGACCGACCGCGCGCCGGCGCTGATCCAGACCCTGCTGGTCGAATCCTTCGAGAACTCCGGCAAGATCATCGGCGTCGGCCGCCGCTCGATCGGCCTCACCGGCGATTACGTCCTGACCTCCGAACTCCGCGAGTTCGAGGCGATCTCGACCGCCGAGGGCACCGCCGCCGCCGTCCGCATCGTCGTGAAGTTGGTACGCCAGTCCTCCGGCGGCATTGTCGCGGCGACCACGGTCGCAGCCAGCACGATCGCGGCCAGCGACAAGCCTGCCGACGTCGTCGCCGCCTTCGATGTCTCGCTGGGCAAGGTGCTGAAGCGCACCGTCACCTGGGTGCTCAACGAAGGCGCCAAGGACCGCAAGCGCTACGTCGAGGAGTAGGGGGCGTCCGCTTCGGTGCGTCCTTCGAGACGCGGTCTTCGACCGCTCCTCAGGATGACGGGCGTTCAGCTATCCCAAGTGTCCGTCATGGTGAGGTGCGGAACGCGGTACGCGCGCAGCCTCGAACCACGCACTGCCCCTACAGCCGCCCCGTCGCCGCCGCGAGCAGCAGGTAAAGCCGTCCGGTCTGCGACGTCAGGAACGTCTCCGCCAGCACCTGGTCGCGGTCGCGCGAGGCGGCGTCGTCGAGCAGGCCTTCGAACTCGGTCATGTAGCGATCGGCGTGGTGGCGGAAATCGGTATCCGCGGCATAGCGCTGGGCGATCCGGTCGGCGCCGTCGCGGCCGATGGTCGAGACCAGCCGCCGCGTGAAAACGCTGCGCTCGCCGCCGACATAACGCCGCCAGAGATCGGGCGCGGGATCGTCGCCGAGGGCGCGGTCGAGATCGATCGCCAGTGCCTGGAGCTTCTCCACCACATGCAGCGCCTCGCGGTGCAGATCGACCGAGGTCTTCTGGCTCTGCTGCGCGCGGGGCGCGAGCGGCCGGTCATCGACATTGGCGAGCGCCGTGCTGAGCCGCCAGTCCGACGCCGATGCGGCATCCGGCTCGCGGCGGATGAGGCCGGCGAGCTTGCGCGCGAAGCCGAACCATTCGGGCTTGCCGCTCTGCTGGGTGCCGTCGGTCAGCGCGATGGCAGGCGCGGGCAGGGCGGCGGCCTCGGGCTCCGGTTCCGCCGGCGGCGGTTCAGCGGCGGCAACGAGTTCCTCGGCCTTCATCGCCTTCAGTTTCTCGGCGACGAGGCCGGGCAGGGCGTCGGCCTCGGCCTTGAATTCCGCGATCGCCTCCATCGCGGCCTGACGCGCTTCCTGCGTCTTCGTGCCGAGCGCCTGGAGCGCCACATTGATCGCATCGACCGCCGAGGTCGCGACCGTGCCGCTGTGCTCGGAGGCGGAGGTCGCACCGCGCGCCGCCATGTCGAAGGCCGCGCGGACATGCTCGGCCGCATCGGCGGCCGCCGCCGCGGCATCTTTCAGGCGCGCCTCGGCGGAGGCCGCGGCGCTGTCGAGCCGCTCGACCTGGCCTGCAAAGGTTGCCGCGATCGCTTCGGCCCGGGCGCCGAGCGCACCGGAGACCGCCTCGCCGCGCCGCGCGATGTCGGAGGCGACGGTATCGGCGCGCCGCGTCTGTTCGGCCAGCGCCTGGCCCATGCCGCCGAGCGCGTCGATGTTGCGGCCGAGCGATTGTTCCAGCGACTGCGTCTCGGCTTTCAGCGACGAGACCGCCTCGGCGAGCGCACCGCGCTGGCGTTCGCCGCGCTGGAGGAAGCTCTCGAGCCGCCCGTCGAGTTGTTCGGCCGCCGCGATCAGCGCCGCTGCGCCGCGATCGGCGGTATGTGCGTTGGTGTGCGCGGCGGAGGCCGACGCCTCCAGCGCGTTGCGCAGCGTCACGGCGCGCGCGTCGATCTGTTCCTGCGCCGCCAGCACGTCGGCGCTCGCCTGCTTGGCGAGATCGCGCAGCGCCTGGCCGCGCGTGCGGACGTGTTCGCCCATCCGGTCGGCGTCGGACGCCATCGCATGGGTAAACGAGGCGAGGCTCTCGCGTTCCTCGCGCAGGGTGGCGCGGATGGAATCGCCGCGCTCTTCCAGCGTCCGCGCGGTGCCTTCGATCGCGCTCATCTGTTCGGCGATCGAGGTCTCCAGCGTGCGCACGCGGATCAGCGCGCCTTCGAGGCCGGTGTTGAGCGCATCGATCTCGCGACGGACCGCGCGGCCGAGCCGCGTGATCTCGCGTCCCGCGGCGGCGTCCGGTTCGACGAGGCGCGCGGCGATCTGCATCATGTCGGCGCTCGCCATCTGCAGCCCCTGTGCCCGGCGCGAGATCTGCGCCGCGAACCAGACAAAGGCGACCGGGAAGGCGAAGGCGAAGAAGAGTCCGGCAAGCCACGGCCAGTCGAGGGCAAGGAGTCCGTCTACGCCGATATAGCCGACGGCGAAGGCCGCCGCCGCGCCGATCCAGAACGCGCTGACCACGCCGGCGATGACATAGGGCGTGCGGCTGGGGTGGCGCAGGGCATAGCGCCGGCCGTGATCGGCGAACTCGTCAGAAAACGCCGGCGCGGCCGCCTGGCCCGGTGCCGGCGGGATGTGCATCGCTGCAACGTCTTTCAATTCCATCGTGCGATCCGAGGGTCCACCCGCCAAACAGCGTTGCCGCCGCGTTCAGCTTGAGCCAATCTTAACACGAATGGTGGATCATGCGGGTTAATGAAGCGGCTCAGCCGCTCAGCGTATGATCGAAGTGGGGCGTCATGGCGGCGATGGAAGAAGGTCGGGCCCTTTGGGCGCCGACTCCTGCACAGCGGAGCTATCTCAAGCGGGCGCTGACCCAGCCGGGCGGCAAGCTGCCTTTGTTCGACGATGACGGCCAGGCGATCGAGCCGCGCATTATCCGCGCCTGCCTCGCCCAGGGCTGGGCCACCCCCTGGTTCAACAATCCGCTGAAACCGGACTGGTTGGTCTGCCGCATTACCGACATGGGCCGGCAGGTCGTCGCTTAGCGCCGGACGCTTGGCTCCCTGGCCAAGGCCGCGTAGCTTTTGCTCTCACATAGGAGAGCTTCATGCGCGCCATCGCCGTTCTGTCCCTCGCCGCGCTGTTGCTCGGAACCTCCGTCCGCGCCGCCGATGACCCGAAGGTCGTGCGGGTCTGCAAGGTGCTGGAGACCGTGGTGGCGAAAGCCAAGGTCGAAAAGCCCGATCCCGACACGATGCAGATGTGGGTGGTCTTCGGCCTCGCCGAGGAGTTCGGCGACGACATGACCTATCTCGGCGAATTCGCGGGCAAGGCGGACGAGTTGACCCAACCCGTCTGCCCCGACGCGCGCGACGCGGTCATCGAAATCACCGGCAAGTCGTCGCTCTCATCGGTCGTTCGCTAATCCGGCGCTCGCAAACGCACATAAATTCTGCACCGCACCGTCACACTGTCGTTAACGGGACTTCAGCGGTTTTGAGGTAGATTCAGCGTCAGGAGAATCCTGACCATGTCTGCCCAAGCCGTGCGCGCGATCGATTTCAATCATCTCGATGCCTATACGGCGGGCGATCAGGACCTCATTCGCGAGGTGCTGCGCCTGTTCAAGGGGCAGATCTCGCAGCTCCTCGTGGTGCTCGCGGAAGCCCAGGATCCCAAGACCTGGAAAGACACCGCGCACGGCATCAAAGGCGCCGCGCGCGGCATCGGCGCCTGGGCCGCGGCGGATGCCGCCGCCGATGTCGAGAAGGCCGACTTCAGCAACATGACCGGCCGCTTTGCCGCGCTCGACCGGCTGAATGTCACCTACGCCGCCGTCGCCGCCGAAATCGCGACCGAGCTGGGCGAGACGGTCTAGCCTTCGGCCTCTCCACTTTCCGTCATCCTGAGGAGCGGCCGTCAGGCCGCGTCTTGAAGGACGCACGCTGCATCAGTGTGCGTGGTTCGAGGCTCCGCGCGTGGGCGCTTCGCACCTCACCATGGCGTGGAAGGGAGGATCGGCGCGTCTGCCTAACCCGTCTTCGCGTCGAACTTCACGTATTCATGGGCGATCGAGCGCGCGATCAGTTCGCGCCAGACCGCTTCCACCAGTGCTTCCGGCGCGCCGAGTTCGGCGGCCGTGCGCTTCACTTTCGCCACGACATCCTCGATCCGCGCGGCATCGTGCACGGTGTCGCGGCGCTGCTTGATCTCGGCGGCGCGGGAAATATAGCCGGTGCGTTCGGCGATCAGCGCGACGAGCGCGCGATCGACCCGGTCGATCTGGGCGCGCAGGGCCGGCATGTCGGCGCAATCCCGGGGCGCCACGATGGTCGTGGTGGAGGCAGGGGCGTCTGGCATGGCGCGCTTATGTCAGCGCGGGCTTGACGGTGCAATCGCGCTGCGGCCTGTAGGTTCGGGTGAGCGACTTTCAGGGCCGAGATTTGTCCGGTGGCGGGCGGCTGATCAGCGGCGCGGCGACGGCAATCGATGGCGCTGCGGAACCCCTGACCGTGTTGGCCGCCGCAGCCGAGTCAGCGCCGGCGGCATGGCATGTTTTGGCAAGCGGCGGCGCGCTGCTGCTCTATCTGCCGCCGGGCGCGGCCATCCCACTGGAGGCCGGCGACAGCGATTTCGCGTGGGAGGTGGCGCGCAGCCTAGTTCCTACGGGAATCGAACCCCTGCGCGTTGCGATCGCCGTCGCTCAGGGCACCGCCCTGGACGCGGCGGCCGTCGTCGGCCCATGGGACCAGCCGGCCGCCGCGCTCGCCGCCGGGCTGGCCACCATGCCGCTGCCGACGTTGGAAGAGGGGCCGAACGCCGTCTGGGACCGCCTCGGCCACGCCGCCCGCCGTGCACAAACCCTGCAGAAGGAAGGGCGGATCGTCGCTGCAGCGCTCACCTTCCGGGGCCGAGGCCGGCTGATTGGCGGGCTCCGGGGCGACCTGCTGATCCGCTTCGGCGTGTCGGCGTGGCGATGAACGCGCAGAATACCTGACAGTAGGTGTCAGGTTATGGCGCGTAGACCTGTGGGACTTTCCGTCAGGAGGTCCGCATGACCGACACGCCACTCGAAATCCCGCGCCGTACCCTGCTTCAGGCGACCGCCGCTCTTGCCGCCGCGAGCGCCTTGGGGCTCGGACCGTCCGCGGCGGCCGTTCCAAACCCCACCCCCGGCAAGCCCGGCGATTTCGACTTCCTCGCGGGCAACTGGGCGATCAAGCACAAGCGGCTGAAGACCGCCCACACCCAGGACTGGGACGAATTCGAGGGCGAGGCAACCTGCTGGACCATTCTCGGCGGCGTCGCCAGCATTGAGGAACTGCGCATCCCCGCCCGAGATTTCAGCGGCATGGGGCTCCGCCTGCTCGACGTTACCGCCAAGGTCTGGACCGATTTCTGGGTGAACGGCAAAAGCGGCGTCCTCACCCCGCCCGGCATGACCGGCAGTTTCGAGAATGGCGAGGGCATCTTCTCCGCCGACGACATGGACGGCGACAAGCCCATCAAGGTGAAGGGCGTCTGGGACCGCATTACCCCGGCCTCCTGCCGCTGGTATCAGGCGGTGTCCTGGGACGACGGCAAGACCTGGGAGGAAAACTGGCTGATGGACTGGACGAAGGTATGATCACCGTGACCGGCGCCGTCGGCGACTTCGACTTCCAGGAAGGCCATTGGACCGTCCGGCACGAGGCGCGCACGCGCGATGGCGGGTGGGCGACGTTCGAGGGCGAGTGCTCGATGCGCAAGGCCATGGGCGGCCAGGCGAATCTGGAAGACCATGTGTGGCGACGCGAGACCACCGAGTATCGCGCGGTCGGCCTCAGGACCTTCGACCCCGCGCGCGCCGTATGGTCGATTTTCTGGGTGGACGCCCGTTGGCCGGCGACGGTGGGCTCCCCGGTCGTCGGCGGTTTCGCCGGAAACGAGGGCACATTCTATTCGGAAGAAGAAGCGGACGGCGTCAAAACGCTTACCCGCTTCTCATGGACCGTGGACGACGACACCCACTGCCGCTGGGAGCAGGCATCGTCCGCGGACGACGGCCGCTCGTGGGAGACGAACTGGCGGATGTGGTTCACCCGCGCGTGAGCCACGCTCTTGGGTGATGCGGATTATTGCGCCAATCCACATTTTTCCGTCATCCCGGGCGAGGCCGCCGGAGGCGTCCGAGACCCGGGACCCAGGGGCAGCAAGCACGAGAGCCCAGTCACCTGCGTCCCGGCTCTACGCTTCGCTGCGGCCGGGATGACGTGGTTGGGTTAGCTCACCCGCTCGAACACCGTCGCAAAGAACCCATCGGTGCCATGCTGGGCCGGGGTCAGCTTCAGGTGGTCCGGCTGGTCGCACGGCCAGGGGCCGGGGAGGGCGGTTGTCCAGACGCTCTCCGCCGGCACCGCCTTGAAGCCGGGATGCGCCTTCAGGAACGCCGCGGCCTGCGCCTCATTCTCCATGGGGAGCAGCGAGCAGGTGGCATAGGTCAGCCGGCCCCCGCGTTTCACCATTTTCGCCGCCCGGGCGAGAATCGCCGTCTGCAGAGCGACGAGCCGGTCGAGGCCATGATCGCCCTTCCACTTGGTCTCGGGATGCCGCCGCCAGGCGCCGGTGCCGGAGCAGGGGGCATCCACTAGCACCCGGTCGAACCGCCCCGCCAGCCGCTTGAAGGCCGGATCGTCGTCCTTGCCGTTCAGTTCGATCCGCTCGGCATTCTCCACGCCCGCCCGCTTGAAGCGCAGCTTCGCCCGGGCGAGCCGCTTGGCATTGGTGTCGGTCGCGATCAGGTGCCCGCGATTGGTCATCCCCGCCGCCAGCGCCAGGCTCTTGCCCCCGGCGCCCGCGCAGAAGTCGAGCACCCACTGGCCCGGCTTCGCATCGGTCATGGCGGCCACGAGCTGCGAGCCCTCGTCCTGCATGTCGAACAAGCCGTTGGCGAAGGCCTTCATGCCCGCGAGGTCCGGCCGGCCTTTGACACGCAAGGTGAGCGGCGCGAACACGCCGGGCTTCAGCTCGATCCCGGCCTTGGAAAGATCCTCAACCAAAGCCTCAGGCGTCGACTTCAGGCTGTTCACCCTTATGTCGAGCGGCGCGGGCAGGGTTAGGGCTGTGAGTTCTTGCTTTAGGCGCGGGCCGAAAGCATCTGAAAATATTGGATAAAGCTGCGGTGGGCATTCCAGGCGAACGGCTTCAGGCATCGCTTCATGCGCGAGCCCGTCGCCGCTGATCCGGCCGAACAGCGAGGCGATGGTCTGCAGGTCGGCCGTCGTCACGGCAACGGATTTGGCGACCTCGCGCGGGTCGGCATTGTCCAGAATGACGGCCGCCGCGCCCCACAGCCGCTCCGGCGTCGGGGTCAGCCCCTGCTTTTCGACCAGCCAGGTGAGGCGGGCATAGTGGCGGAAGAACTTGTCCAGCGCGCCCTTGAGGCGGAACCGGCCGGGACGCTCGGCGGTTGACAGAGCGTCATCCAAGCCCATTTCGCCGCCGCGCCCACTCACCCAGGCGCGGATCGCCAGGAGGAGCTCCATGTCGGCGGGCCGGTCGGACGGCTTCTTCACGCGCTTGACCGGCGCCTCCAGCGTCTTCCGGCGCGTCTCCAGCATCGCGTGCTGAGGCCGCTCGCCCTTCCGATTTCGCCTTTCCTTCACCTGACTCGCCCCTTAGAACCGCGGTTCGCTCAAATCCCGCCCAAACATCGCGAGCTGATGGCCAACGAACTTCTGAAAAAAGCCGCCGAGACCTCGCCCCGCACCACACGGCGTGGATTGCTGGAGCGCCTCTTTACGTTCTTCTTCCAGGGGTTTGTCTACAACCAGATCTGGGAGGACCCGGACGTCGACATCCGGGCCATGCGGGTCGGCCCCGAAACGCGGATCATCACGATCGCGTCCGGCGGCTGCAATATCCTCAACTACCTCGCGGTGGGACCAAAGTCGATCACGGCGGTCGACCTTAATCCTAACCACCTCGCGCTGACGCGCCTCAAGATCGCGGCCGTCAAGCACGCGCCGGATTACGAGAGCTTCTTCCGCTTCTTCGCCATCGGCGACGACAGCAAGAATATCGACGTCTACCGCCAGCATCTCGAGCCCCATCTCGACGCCGAGACCAAGGCGCACTGGAACAAGCGGACGGGCTTCCTCTACCTCCGCCGCAATATCGGCATGTTCGCCCGCGGCTTCTACCGCTTCAGCCTGCTCGGCAAGTTCATCGGCATGATGCGCTGGATGTCGTGGATGTACGGTCTCGACACCACGAAAATCCTGCACGCCAAGACGATGGAAGAGCAGCGCGCGATCTTCGAGCGCGACTGGGCCCGGGTCTTCAAGTCGTGGTTCGTGCGCTGGGTCGCCAACCGCCCGACCGTCTATTACATGCTGGGCATCCCGCCCCAGCAGTTCGACGAGCTCGCGGGCTCGGCGACCGAAGGCCAGACCGCCGCCATGCTGCGCGGCCGGATCGAGAAAATGGCCTGCGATTTCCCGATCGAATACAACTACTTCGCCTGGCAGGCGTTCAGCCGCCACTACGACACCGAGAAGCGCCTCGCGGTGCCGGACTACCTGAAGGCCGACACTTTCGCGCTGCTCCGCGACCGCACCGACCGGATCGACGTCAACCACGTCATCATGACGGACTTCCTCGCGGCCAAGCCCGAGAATTCCTACGACCGCTTCGTCCTGCTCGACGCGCAGGACTGGATGAACGAGCAGCAGATCACCGAGCTGTGGCGCGAGATGACCCGCGTCGCGGGCCCGCAGGCGCGCGTCATCTTCCGCACCGCCGGCGAAATCTCGCCGCTGGAGCGCAAGCTCCCCGCCGGAATCCTGGCGCAGTGGCGCTACGAGCCGGAGGAGAGCGCCGACTTCCACAAGCAGGATCGCTCGTCGATCTATGGCGGCTTCCATATCTACGAGAAGCGCGCATGACCACCGCGAAGGACGCGCATCCGGCGATGGACCGGATGTATCGCTGGACGCGCCACGTCTATGATCTCAGCCGCAAATACTACCTGCTCGGCCGCGACGCGCTGATCGCCGAGCTGAACGTCCAGCCCGGCGAGACCGTCTGCGAGGCCGGCTGCGGCACGGCGCGCAACGTCATCATGATGGCGCAGCGCTACCCCAAGGGCCGCTTCTTCGGCTTCGATGCCTCGGCGGAGATGCTGAAGACCGCGAATGCCGCGGTCGAGAAGGCGGGCCTCAAGGACAAGCTGCCGCTCAAGGTCGCGCTCGCGCAGGACTTCTCCGCCGAAGCCTTCGGCCTGACCGAGAAGTTCGACCGTATCGTCTTCTCCTACGCGCTCTCGATCATGGACGACTGGCAGGCCGCGGCCGAACACGCGCTGACCCAGCTGAAGCCCGGCGGCACGCTCCATGTCGTCGATTTCGGCGACCAGAAGGGCCTGCCGCGCTGGTTCAAATACATCCTCGGCAAATGGCTGAAGCAGTTCCACGTCCGCTTCCGCCCCGAAGTGCGCGCGTATTTTGAAAGCCTTGCGGCGGCGGGGAAGGGCACCATCGCCTATCGCGACGTCTCGCGCGGCTACGCCTATATCCTGAACTTCAAGGCGTCCTAGGCGGCGTCCATCGCCGTGTACTGGCTCACCGGCCCCGGATATTCCTGGCCCATATCGGCGCCGATCTCCGTCGCAATCAGCGCCGAGGTCATGGCGTTGCAGCGCATCAGGACATGCTTCATCGCCTCGGGCGCCCGCGCGAGATTGTCGATCTCGTGGGGATCGGCGCTGGTGTCATAGAGCTCCAGGTCGTTTTTCCCGGTCAGCTCTTCCCATGTCTCGGGAATATGATGCTGCGCCGGCGCGAAATAGCGCGCGAACTTGTAGCGACCGTCGAACACGCCGCGATGCAGCCGCCGCTTGGTGAGATCGTAGACCGGCTTGCCCGGACGGCTTTCGGGACCCATCGCCCAGTTGTAGATGACGCCGAGATTATAGAGATGCCCGCGCGCATCGCGCGCCGTCTTCGCGCTGGGCGCCGACACCAGGGCCGAGACATCGACTCCCTTCAGCGCCGGAAAGGCGCTCTGCTGCTGTGCCGTGGACAGGCCGGCGAGGCCGAGCAGGGTGGGCGCGATATCGACCGCACCCATCAGTCCGTCCGTTTCAGCGCCGCGCGGCCCATCGGGGTGGGCGATGATCATCGGCACGTTGATCTCTTCCTTGTAGATCGTGCCGCCCTTCTGGCGCAGGCCATGCGCGCCCCCGCGCTCGCCGTGATCGGCAGTGAAGAGGATGATCGTGTTCTCCAACTGCCCGAACGTCTCCAGCGCCCACAGCAGCGTTTCGATGTGCCGGTCCACGTCGCGAATGCAGTTGTAGTAGTAGTTGATGAAGCGCTTCCACGACGCTTCGTCCGCGCGCGGCAGGGTGCCGTAGAGCGGCGTCTCCCACTGCGCGATCGCGCGCTGCATCTCGGGCTTGGTCGACAGGTCGTCCTTGTAAAAGCTGACCGGCAGGTCATAGCCGAGATCCTCGGCATAAAGCGGCGTTGTCGGCTCGCGGCTCATCAACCCCACGCGATCCGGCGCGGCGCGGGTTTCAGACTGATGTCCCGTCGCGTCGTAGAACATGATGTCGTGCGGGTTGACGAGGTTCACCGCCATGAACCATGGCGCCTGATCGCCGCTTTCGCTGAGCGTCTCGATCATCCGGCAGGCATCGGCCGCGACGACGTGATCGGTCTGGAACCCGCCCCACGTCAGCCCCACCTCCTCGCCGTCGAAGAAATAGTCCGAGAAGCCATAGGCCTCGAGCGCATTGTGCGTGGCGGGATAGGTGGGCCGCACCTCGCGGTTCCAGTTGCGGACGCCGTTGATCGAGGAGAGATGCCACTTCCCCTTGTAGATCGTGCGATATCCGGCGGTGCGCAGCATCGTCCCGACGGTCGGCATGTCGACCGGCAGTGTCGCCGAGGCCGTCGTGTTGGTGTTCTCATAGATGCCGGTCAGCTGGGTATGCTGGCCGGTATAGATGTTCGACCGCGACGGGCTGCAGGGTGTCGTGTGGACCTGATAGTTCCTGACATGCAGCCCGCGCTCCAACAGCTTCGCATGCCCCGGCAGACGACTCAGAAATCCGGCGGGAAAACTCGAAAGGCCGCATTCCTGATCCGTGACGATCATCAGGATGTTCGGCTTGCTGCTCGATCCCATCGCGATCCCTCCCAGGATCACCGCCCTTCAGGGCGTTCTTGGGAAGATGATGTAGGAAAATTATTTGTCAATCAAGGCGAGCGGCTCGGCATCGGCGGCCAGCCGGAAGCGTCATCTCGCGCGGGTATGCCTATGTCCTGATGACGGGTCTGGAGGATCGGCCTTGCTCAAATGAGCGGCCTTCCCCAAATCTGCATCTAGGAGAGAGCTGTCTCAACCATGTCCGACGCCCTAGAAGTCTTCCATGACGGCGAACAGGCGCTGCAGTCGCAGTTCGGCGTGCGCGAGCAGATGGCGGAGATCGGGCGTGCCAATATCCGGCCCTTCATGCCGGACCAGCACCGCACTTTCTACGCGCAGCTCCCCTTCGCGGTGTTCGGCGGCGTCGGCGAGGACGGCCGGGTCTGGGCCTCCCTGCTCGGCGAGGCGCCCGGCTTCATCGCCTCGCCCGATCCCCAGCACCTCACCATCGCGGCGTGGCCGCAGGCGGGCGACCCGTTGGGCGAGGCACTGATCGCCGGCCGCCGTATCGGCATGCTCGGCATCGAACTCCATACCCGCCGCCGGAACCGCGCCAACGGCCGGATCGTCGCGCCGTTGCCGGGGCAAGGCTTCGGCATCGCCATCGCCCAGAGCTTCGGCAACTGCCCGCAATATATCTGGCCGCGCATTCCCGGCGCCGCGACGCGGGCCGACCCGGCCCCCGCGGCGCATGCCGATCTAGCGGCGGATCTGGGTCGGCTGCTCGCCAAGGCGGACACGTTCTTCATCGCCACCACCTATCTCGGCGCGCCCGGCTCGGCGATGACGGGCGTCGATGTCTCCCATCGTGGCGGCCGCGCAGGCTTCATGCGGATGCAGGACGGGGCGATCGTCTGGCCCGAATACAAGGGCAACTTCTTCTTCAACACGCTCGGCAACATTCTCGCCGACGGGCGGGCGGGGATCATCCTTCCGGATTTCGAAACCGGCGATGCGCTTCAGCTGAGCGGCACGGCCGAAATCCTGCCGGCCGAGCCGTCACCGGCCGACGGCAATCAAGTCCAGCTGTGCCGCGTTCGTTTCATCCCGCGCTGGTCGTCCTGGCGCAATGCGCTGCTGCCACCCCACTGGACGCTGAAGGGCGGCGCGATCTCGGCGGCGGGGAAGCTCTAGCGCATCAACGCTTTTCCGGTTGCTTCCCCTCATCCTCATGGCCGGGCTTGACCCGGCCATCCACCGTGCTGCGTCCAACATGGATGGCCGCCTCAAGGGCGCCATGAGGAATGAGAATTATCTCGACCGTGCGAAGAGGGGCCGCTCCGATCGCGAAACCCCTCAGCCCGCCGGCGGCTTCTTCTTCGTCGGCCGCATCAGGCCTTCCTGCACCACGCTCGCGACCAGTTGGCCGGCATGCGCATAGATCAGGCCGCGATTGAACCCGCGCCCGCCCGCCGAGACCGGCGAGTCATGCGTGTAGAGCATCCAGTCGTCGATCTTCACGGGATGATGGAACCACATCGCGTGGTCGAGGCTGGCGCCCATGAAGTCGCCCGCCTGCCAGTTCAGGCCATGCGCCTGAACCGCCACGTCCATCAGCGACATGTCCGACGCATAGGCGAGCAGCACCTGATGCAGGCGCGGGTCGTCGGGCAGGGCGCCGTTGGCACGGATCCAGACATTCTTGAACGGCGCCTTTGGCTTGGGGTCGATCTCGTCGGGCGGATCGACCTCGCGCTGTTCGATCGGGCGGTTGCGCATCCAGTGCATTTGAGCCCGCTCCGGCAGCCGTGCGAGCAGGGATTGGCGATATTCGTCCTCGGTCGGCAGCGTGTCCGGTCCCGCCACGTTCGGCATGTCGAACTGGTGTTCCCAGCCCGGCTCCTGAACGTGGAACGAGGCCTCCATGTGGAAGATCGGCTTGCCGTGCTGGATCGCGACGATGCGCCGGGTCGTGAAGCTGCCGCCATCGCGGGTGCGGTCGACCTCATAGAGGATCGGCGCCTTGGGGTCGCCGCCCAGCAGGAAATAGGCGTGGAACGAATGGCACAGCCGGTCTTCCTTCACGGTCCGCAGCGCGGCCGCCAGCGCTTGTGCCATGACATGCCCGCCATAGACGCGCGTCTCCCGCTCGACCGGCGAATGGCCGCGATAGAAGTCCGCCTCGACCTGTTCCAGGTCGAGCTGCTCAAGCAGTTCTTGCAGCGCCGCATTCATCCAGCCACTCTCCGGCGATACCAGGAATCTCTCGCGGTTTAGACCATGCGAGGGCCGTAAAACAAAGACCGGGGCAGGGTACGACGCATGACTGACGCAACGGCAGAACTCCGTCAGCCCACCGCCAAGGAGCTTCGCCTCGTCGTGACCGCGGCGTCGCTCGGCACGGTCTTCGAGTGGTACGATTTCTTCGTCTACGGCACGCTGGCGGCATTGCTCGGCAGCCTGTTCTTCCCCGCCGGCAACGATGCCGCCGCCTTCCTGCTCAGCCTTGCGACCTTCGGCGCCGGCTTCATGGTGCGGCCGCTGGGCGCGCTGTTCTTCGGCATGCTGGGCGACATTGTCGGTCGCAAATACACCTTCCTCGTCACCATCACGCTGATGGGCGTCGCGACCGCGGGCATCGGCTTCCTGCCGACCTTCCACGATATCGGCATCGCCGCCGCCGTCATGCTGCTGATCCTGCGCCTGCTTCAAGGTCTCGCCATCGGCGGCGAATATGGCGGCGCGGCGACCTATGTCGCCGAGCACGCGCCCCAGAAGCGGCGCGGCTATTTCACCTCTTACATCCAGGCGACGGCGACGATCGGCTTGTTCCTGTCGCTCGCCGTCGTCGCGATCTGCCGCACCTCGATGAGCGAGGAAGCGTTCAAGGATTGGGGCTGGCGCATCCCGTTCCTGCTCTCGCTCGTGCTGCTCGCGGTCTCGATCTACATCCGCATGAAGCTGCATGAATCGCCGATCTTCCAGGCGATGAAGGAAGGCGGCCACGGTTCGAAAAAGCCGATCCGCGACAGCTTCGGCAACTGGGCGAACCTGAAGGTCGTGCTGATCGCCTTCTTCGGCGCCTGCATCGGCCAGGGCGTGCTGTTCTACACCGCCAATTTCTACGCCATGCTCTACATGCAGAACGTGCTCGCGGTCGGCTATCTCGACGCCTATTTGCTGCTCTTCGCAGCGCTCGTCATCGGCATGGCGCTGGTTATCTTTTTCGGCTGGCTGTCCGACCGCGTGGGCCGCAAATGGCTGATGATGACCGCTTGCCTGCTGGGCGCGCTCACCCTGCAGCCGGTCTTCCACATCCTCGCCCGCGCCGTGAACCCGGCGCTGATGAACGCCAACGAAGCCCACCCCGTCACGCTGCAGGCCAACCCTGCCGACTGCAGCATCGTCATTTTCGATGCCCCCAAGACAGGCTGCCAGAAGGTGCGCGCGCTGCTCTCCAAGGCCGGCGTGCAGTTCACCTCGATCGACACGGCCGACAACCTCTTGCTGCTCACCATTCCCGGCGTCGATCCCGCCAAGACGGGCGATGATGAAGAGGGCATGGCGGACGGGCCGGGCGATTCCGTCTTCACGATCGAAGGCGGCGACGTGCCGGAAAAGGAAATCCGCACCCACCTCACCGCCGCCGGCTATCCCGCCAAGGCGGACGCCGCGCTGATGAACTGGCCGCTGGCCATCGCGGCGCTGACCTGGCTCGTGCTGCTCGCCGCGATGATCTACGGCCCGATCGCCGCCTTCCTGGTCGAGCTGTTCCCGACCCGCATCCGCTACACCTCGCTTTCGCTGCCCTACAATATCTCGAACGGCCTGATCGGCGGCTTCCAGCCCTTTGTCTCGTTCGCGATCATCACGGCGACGGGCGATATTTTCGCGGGGCTCTGGTACCCGATCGCCATCACCACGATCTGCTTCCTGTTCGGGGCGTTTCTCCTGCCGGAGACCAGCCACCGCAGCCTGCACGACGACGACGGCAAACCGGCGTGACCATGCGCCTGCGCAATTTCGGGCTGGCCGAAACGGTCGAGACCCAGATGCGCGTGCGCGAATGGGCCGAGGACCGCTTCAAGCCCGATGACGACGACATCGTCATGGTCACCCAGATCGAGTGCGGCCAGCCCGGCTGTCCGCCGCTGGAGACGGTCATCGCGCTGATGCGCGAAGGCCGCGCACCCGTGAAGTTCAAGCTCTACAAGGCGCTGGCCGAGGTGACCGAACAGGACGTCAAACGCCTCGGCAAACCCGGCTGGACCATGCAGGACGAGGGCCGCGGCTGGTAAATCCACCCCGCCGCCGACATCCGCGACTTCACCATAACTTATTGATAATAAACAATAATCAAAAAATGAAACTGCTTCAATTCCGATCCGCCACATAGTCGAGCCCGATATCCAGCACCGTCGCACTGTGGGTCAGCGCGCCCACCGAGATGAGGTCCACGCCGCTCTCGGCGATCGCCCGCACGGTGTCGAGGTTCACGCCGCCTGAGGCTTCCAGAATGGAGCGGCCGGCGGTGATGCCGACAGCCTCGCGCAGCAACGCGGGCGTCATGTTGTCGAGCAGGACGATATCCGCCTTCGCCGCCAGCGCCTCGTGGAGCTGCGCCAGCTTATCGACCTCGACCTCGATCTTGACCATGTGTCCGGCATGGGCGCGCGCCCGGCCGATCGCTTCGGCGACGCCGCCCGCCGCGGCGACATGATTGTCCTTGATCAGCACGGCGTCATCGAGGCCGAAGCGATGGTTCGAACCGCCGCCGCAGCGCACGGCGTATTTCTCGAACGCCCGCCAGCCCGGCGTCGTCTTGCGGGTATCGACGATGGTCGCCTTGGTGCCCTTGATGCGTTGGACATAGGCGGCGGTCAGCGTCGCGACGCCCGACAGCCGCCCCGCGAAATTCAACGCCACGCGTTCGGCAGACAGCAGCGCCCGCGTCCGCGCCTCGATGGTTGCGATCACCTGGCCGGGCGCCGCATCCGCACCGTCAGGGATCTGCACCGTGAAGGCTGCTTCGCCATCAAGCGCGTGGAATGCGAGACGCGCAAAGGCCAAGCCAGATACGCGGCCCGGCTTGCGCGCGCCGATGGTCACGCGGGCGCGGGCGTCGGCGGGAATGATGGAGTCCGTCGTGATGTCGCCGGCGCGGCCGAGGTCCTCGGCCAGCGCCGCGCGCACGGCAGGTTCGATCATCAGATCGGGCAGGGGGATCATTGTGTTCGTCCTCGGAAGGCCGTTGGCAAACTGACTAGTCTGTCATGCCCGCGGAGGCGGGCATCCAGATGCAGCGCTTGGAAGATGGATGCCCGCCTGCGCGGGCATGACAAATGAGAAGAGCGCCTGACATCACGCCGCCCGATCGACCGAGCCGAGCAACGCCTCGGCGGCGATGACTTCGGCGGCGTTCAGCGTCGTCATGGTGCGCCGCTTCCAGTCGTCGGAGGCTTCGGGGAAATCGCTGCGGAAGTGACCGCCCCGACTTTCCTGGCGCGTCCAGGCAGCAGCGGCGATCAGCAGCGCCGTATCGGCGGCGGCACTTACCGTCTCGCCGTGGTCGGCCAGACGGAGCGCCATGATGTCGGCGAGCGCTGCGGTTAGCGAAGCGGCGTCGCGCTCGACGCCGACATTGGCGGTCATCGTGTGGCGCAGCAGCGCCATCGCCCGGGCATCTTCAGCAGCGTCGCCTACTGGAGCTTCGGGCAGATCGAAGCGGCGCACACCCTGCGGCGTCGCGTCGATATCGGCCGCCGTGCGAGCGCCGAAAACGATCGCTTCCAGCAGCGAGTTGGAGGCCAGTCGGTTCGCACCGTGCAGACCTGTGCCGGCGCATTCACCTGCGACCCAGAGCCCGGGAATGGCGGAACGGCCATGTTCATCGGAGGCAATGCCGCCCATGTGGTAGTGCGCGGCAGGGGCGACCGGGATCGGCTGGATGCGCGGATCGATGCCGGCGGCGATGCAGCTCGCATAGACGGTCGGGAAACGCTCCGGGAAGGCATCGCCCACCGCCTTGGTCGCATCCAGGAAGGTACGGCGTCCCGCCTTGATCTCGCGGAAGATGCCGCGTGCCACGATGTCCCGCGGCGCCAGTTCGGCATCGGGATGCGCGCCCAGCATGAAGCGGATGCCGGCGTCGTTGATCAACGTCGCGCCTTCGCCACGCAGCGCTTCCGTCGCGAGAGGTGCAGGATCGCGGCCGACATCGAGCGCGGTCGGATGGAACTGCACGAACTCAGGATCGGCGATCACCGCGCCGGCCCGTGCCGCCATCGCGATGCCGACGCCGCGCGCCGTCACCGGATTGGTGGTGACGGAGAAGAGCCCGCCCGAACCGCCGAGCGCGAACAGGATCGCATCGGCCACCACCGCCACCCGCTTGCCCGCCGCATCGCGGGTCCAGACGCCACGCGCCCTTCCGTCGATCATGATGAGCCCGGTGGCGCGCAGACCGTCGATGACGCGGATGTCGTCCTTGGCCCGCACGGCGGCGGCCAGCGTCGCCATGATCGCGGCGCCTGCCTGGTCGCCCTTCACGCGCACGATGCGCTTGCGGCCATGCGCGGCCTCACGGCCGAGCACGAGGCGGCCCTGAGCGTCGCGATCGAACGGCGCGCCCATCTGGACGAGATCCTCGATCCGTGCCGCGGCTTCTTCCGTCACCAGTCTGGCGATGGCCTCATCGACGATGCCCGCGCCGGCGACGATGGTGTCTGCGACATGCAGCGCCGGGCTGTCGTCGTCGCCCATCGCGGCGGCGATGCCGCCCTGCGCCCAGGCCGAGGAGGCGTTGGAGCCGATCGGCGAGCCGGCGAGGATCGTCACCGGCCGCACCTTGAACTTCAGCGCGGCGAACAACCCGGCCAGCCCGGCGCCGACGACGAGGGCAGGCCCCGCATCGATCACTTTATAATCGCTCATGAGAGCCGTCCTTTACGCCGCCAGGGCTCGCGCCTTGGGCGAACCGACCTTCAGCATATTCTCAACCGCCTGCCGCGCGCGGACTGCGATCACGGGGTCGACATGGACCTCGTGCGTCATGGTCTGCAGGGAGTGCAGGATCTTGGGCAGCGTAATGCGCTTCATGTGCGGGCAGAGATTGCAGGGCCGCACGAAATCGACATCCGGCAGCGACGCCGCGACGTTGTCGCTCATCGAGCACTCCGTCACCATGACGACGCGCTTCGGCCGCTTGTCCTCGACATAGCCGATCATCGCGCTCGTCGAGCCTGCGAAGTCGGCTTCCTCGACGACTTCCGGCGGGCATTCGGGATGGGCCAGCACGACGACGCCCGGATGCGACTTGCGGAAGGCGCGGATGTCGTCGGCGGTGAAGCGCTCGTGCACCTCGCACGAGCCCGCCCAGGTCAGGATCTCGACCTTGGTCTGCTTGGCGACGTTCTTGGCGAGATATTGATCGGGGATCATGAAGACCCGATCGACGCCCAGCGACTCCACCACATCGACCGCGTTGGACGAGGTGCAGCAGATATCGCTCTCGGCCTTCACCTCGGCCGAGGTGTTCACATAGGTGACGATCGGCACGCCGGGAAATCGCTCGCGCAGCAGGCGCACATCCGCGCCGGTGATCGACGAGGCCAGCGAGCAGCCGGCCTGCATGTCGGGGATCAGCACCGTCTTGTCCGGGCTCAGGATCTTCGACGTCTCGGCCATGAAGTGCACGCCGGCCTGCACGATGATCTGCGCATCCGTCTTCGCCGCCTCGCGCGCAAGCTGCAACGAGTCGCCGGCGAAGTCCGAAACGCAGTGGAAGATTTCGGGCGTCTGGTAATTGTGCGCCAGAATGACCGCGCCCTTTTCCTTCTTCAGGCGATTGATCGCGGCGATGTAGGGCGCGTGCATCCGCCACTCGAATTCCGGAATGACCGACTTCACGCGCTCATAGAGCGGGGCGGTTTCCTTTTCGACGTCAGCCGTGAATTCCAGTGTCTCGCTCATCGCTTCCTCCGATATACTCGACGTGAGCATATATGGGACCCAAAGAACGGCGGTTCAATGCCGCCTTAAGCGAATTATGCTAGATCTGAGTATAACGTCAAGGGGTGAAAATGGCGAGGGCGACAGCCTCGCTCAGGCCGCCTGCAAGGTGCAGCGTCGGGTCGTTATAAGTCGCGACATTTCCGGCGCGATCGGCGGGCGCGATCTTGAGAATGTGGTTCATGCCCTCGATCAGCGTGTAGGCCGCATCGGGGCGGGCGGCGTGCAGCTTTTCGGCATCCAGCACCAGGACCTGGATGTCGTGCGAGCCCTGGATGATCGCGACTTTGCCGGGCACCTTGGCGATCTCGGCGGCCGGATCATATTTGAACCACGAGATCAGATAAGGCTGCACGCTGGGCCGGAAGAGGGCGCCGAGCGCCGGGTTGGCGTCGGGATCGAGTTCGCCGGCCTCCAGCTTCTTCAGCGTCGGCTCAGCCATGGCGAGCGCGAGCGGGTTTTCGGCGAGCTGGCGGCGCAGCACATCCGCCGCCTTCTCGCCCGCGCCGGCGAGGCTGATGAAGCCGGCCACATCCTTCGATTGCGCCACGATGGAACCGATGAGCGCGCCTTCGGAATGGCCGAGCACCCACACCTGTCGCACAAGCGGCTGCGCCTTCAGGAAGGCGAGCCACGCCTTGGCGTCGTCGATATATGTCTCGAAGCGCAGGTCCTCTTCCTTCGGGCCCGCCTTCGCGCTGGCGGCGACGCCGCGCTTGTCGACGCGGATGCTCGCAATGCCCGCATAGCCCAGCGCTTCCGCCAGCATCTTCAGCGAATTGTTCTCCATGCCCGGCTGATTGCCGTTGCGGTCGGTCGGGCCGGATCCGGAGAGGAACAGCACGGCGACATAGCTGTCCATAGCATCCGGCGCGAGGAAGGTGCCGTGCAGTGCATCGTCGCCCTTGCCGATTGTGACGTCCTGCTCCTGCCAGGAAACCAGGTCCAAGGCGCGTGCCTCTGAAAAAGTAAGGGCCACGAGAAGACCGAGGCCGATCGCTCGAATGAACTGCATCATTTCTTGCTCCCCCGCGAGACCGCGAGTTTCACCCCCGGCGCCGGCCGCTCGCGCAGCACCTCGCGCCGGAACCTGAACTTCTCCGCCGGCCGGCCTTTCGCCGGCGCGGACATGCGACCGGTGCCTTCGACCAGGCCGGAGGTTTCGACCAGCCGCCGGAAATTCTGCTTGTGGACCTGCGCGCCCGAGATCGCCTCCACCGTGCGCTGCAGCTCCAGGAGCGTGAAGTCCGGCGGCATCAGCTCGAACACGACGGGACGGTATTTCAGCTTGCCGCGCAGCCGCCCGATCGCCGTCGCGAGAATGCGCCGGTGGTCGAAGATCATGGGCAAGCCGAGCTCGATCGGCGCGGTCCGGGTCTCCGGGAAGGCGCGCCCGTCCTGCCGCGCCTCGGCGACCAGGCCGGTCTCGTAGAGCAGCTCGTAGCGCTCCAGCGTCTTTTCCTCGTCCCAGTGCAGGCCATCGAAACCGAAGCAGAGCCGGGCGCGATCCCAGCGGGTGTCACGCGTGCCGCCTGCCGCCGCCCATGCCTTGAGGCGGGGCAGGATGACCTCGTCGATCATCGCAGGCTTGGCGGCGCGCCAGTCTTCCCAGGGGAAATAGCCGTACCAGTCGCGCCACGCGGAATCCGGCACCGGCGGTGCGCCTTGCGCGCGCACGAGCGCGAGATAGCCGACCGAAACGACGCGCGGTCCTTCGCCGGATTTCACCTCGTGCCGCCCGCGATCCCCGAAGGTGTAGAGCTGCTCGGCATAGCCCATGTCGAAGCCGGTCTGGCCCTTCACCCAGCTCCGCACGCCGGCCTCCAGCGTGCGGTGGCCGAGCGGTTCGAAGGGGCCGAAGGGCAGGCCGTCGCGTTCCGGGCGAACGCCCTTGGCGGGATCGGGAATGACATGCCGCACGGCGAGCACATGCGGGTCTCCGTTCAGCATGGCGACGATCGCTGCGTTGAGCCCGATCACCACCGCCTGGCTGTCGGAGACGAAGGCCATGGTCAGTCCAGATCGCCGGGCGTGATCGTCGCCGGCAGTTCGAAGAGGAAGCCTTCGCTCGCAGGAATCGCCGGACCAATTGCGTCGAGCGCATCGACCATCCGCCCTTCGCGACCGAGCAACTGATCGGCGTGAGCGACGAGCAGGGGGTTGGGCGCGATGTGCGGCGCGAGTCGGCGCATGCGCCGCAGGATGGCGAGCTCGTCTACCTTGGGGTTCAGTTTGCACAGCGCCATGAACATCGAAGCGGTCGAGCGGCTGATGCCCGCCCAGCAATGGACCAGCATCGGCGCCTTGCGGTCCCAGCTATCGACGAAGGCGAGCACCGACTTGGCGTGATGATTGCGCGGCTCGGTCTGACCCGGCAGCGCCCAGGCAATGTCGTTCACCTTGATGCGCAGGTGCCGGGGCGTATCGAACGACTTGTGATGGTCGATCATATAGTCCGGCCCCAGCAGGGTCAGCAGATGCGATGGCGCGCGGGCGCGGATCGTGTCGTCGATCAGGGCGAGGGGGGTGACCATGATGCTGGGCATGCGCGTTACTCTACCAGTTCGCCGAAGCGTTTCAGGAAGCGCTGCTGGGCCTCCACGGGATCCCACGGGGTCAGCCGCTTGTGCGCGAGGCCTACGGGCAGGCCGAAGAACTTCTTAGCTTCCGCAACCTCGAAACCGGCGAGCTGCGTTGCCTCGAAAAAGGCCGCAGCGGTGTCGGCCTTCTTGATCAGGCGGTGCAGCGTGTCGCTCATCTTGGGCGGGATGCCGAAGCGGACATGGATCGCTTCCTGCAGCCGGTTTTCGAGGTCCTTGTAGTTGATGCCGACCGCCCGCTTGAACGGCGAGATAAGGTCGCCGATCACGTATTCCGGTGCGTCGTGCAGCAGCGCGGCGAGCCGGACCTCACGCGTGAGGCCCGGCTTGATCTGGACGGCCAGTCGCTCGACCAGCATGCAGTGCTGTGCCACCGAAAAGGCGTGCGAGCCCTTGGTCTGGCCGTTCCACCGCGCGACGCGCGCCAGCCCGTGCGCAATATCGGCGATCTCGATGTCCAGCGGCGAGGGATCGAGCAGGTTGAGGCGCCGTCCCGACAACATGCGCTGCCAGGCGCCGGCCGGGGCTTTGGGCGTCGCCATCGCCTAGGCCAGCTTGCGGACGATGACCGTGCCCGCGGAATAACCCGCGCCGAACGAACAGATGAGGCCGAGATCGCCCGCGCTCAGGTCTTCCGAATATTTGTGGAAGGCGATGATCGATCCTGCCGAACTCGTATTGGCATATTCGTCGAGAATGATCGGGCTTTCGCCCGCGACCGGATCGCGGCCGAGCACGCGGCGCGCGATGAAGTCGTTCATATTGATGTTCGCCTGATGCAGCCACAGCCGCTTCAACTGCGTCGGCGCGATGCCGCGTTCGCCGGTATGGGCCAGGATCATGTCGGCGACCATCGGCACGACTTCCTTGAAGACCTTGCGGCCCTCCTGGACGAACAGCTTGTCGGGCTGGCCGACGCCGTCGGGCGCGGTGCGGTTGAGGAAGCCGAAATTGTTGCGGATGTTGTTGGAGAACTGCGTCTTCAGCTTGGTATCGACGATCTCCCACGCATTGTCGGATTCGGCGACATCGGCGGCTTCGAGCAGCACGGCGGTCGCGACATCGCCGAAGATGAAGTGGCTGTCGCGATCGCGCCAGTTGAGATGGCCCGAGCAGATTTCGGGATTCACGACGAGCAGCGCACGGGCATGGCCGGCGCGGATCATGTCCGCCGCGGCCTGGATACCGAAGGTCGCGGACGAGCAGGCGACGTTCATGTCGAAGGCGAAGCCCTGGATACCCAGCGCAAACTGAATCTCGATCGCCATGGCGGGGTAGGCGCGCTGCATGTTCGAGGCGGCGCAGATGACGCCGTCGATGTCGGCGGCCGTACGACCGGCCTTCGCCATCGCCTGTTGCGCCGCTGCGACGCCGATCTCGGCCAGCACCGAAATCTGGTCGTTGGGCCGTTCGGGAATGCGCGGGGTCATGACGGCGGGGTCGAGCGTGCCGGTCTTGTCGATCACGTACCGGCTCTTGATGCCGCTCGCCTTCACGATGAACTCGACGCTGGATTCGGTCAGCGCCGGCATGGTGCCGTCGGCGATCTCGGCGTGATGGGCGTCGTTGTGGCGGCGGACGAAGGTATTGAAGGCCGCGACGAGTTCTTCGTTCGAAATGGCATTCGGCGGGGTGTAGAGCCCGGTTCCGGAAATGGCGACGCTGGTGGTCACGCGGGGCAATCCTTTGGGTGATGGCGGCCGTGGGCCGCGTCTCCCTTTCGTTTACGCCAATCCCGAAAGCCCGCAAAGCACGTGTTCCGCCGCAGTGCGGAATGGCGTAGACCCTGCCCATGGACGGCGGCGCATTGGTACTTTTCTCCGGCGGCCAGGACTCGGCGACCTGCCTTGCCTGGGCCTTGGACCGGTTCGAGCGGGTGGAGACCGTGGGCTTCGCCTACGGCCAGCGCCATGCCGTCGAACTGGATGTGCGCCCACGAATCCTGGACCGGCTGCGCCGGGATTTCCCGGCCTGGGCCGCGCGGCTTGGCGACGACCATAGGCTCGATCTCGGCCTGCTGGCGCAGATCGGCGGAACGTCACTGACCGACGGCACCGCGATCGAGATGGGCGCGAGCGGTCTGCCGACGACCTTCGTCCCTGGCCGCAACCTGCTGTTCTTCACGGCGGCGGCGGCGCTCGCCTATCGCCGGGGGCTGAAGTACCTCGTCGGGGGCATGTGCGAGACCGATTATTCCGGCTATCCCGACTGTCGCGACGATACGCTGAAGAGCCTCCAGGTCAGCCTCAATCTCGGCATGGAGCGGCGCTTCGTGGTCGAGACGCCGCTGATGTGGATCGACAAGGCCGCGACCTTTGCCATGGCGGAGGACTTGGGCGGTGCTGACCTGCTCGACCTGATCGTCGAGGACACCCACACCTGCTACCAGGGCGACCGCACCACGCGCCACGCCTGGGGCTATGGCTGCGCGTCATGTCCGGCCTGCGACCTGCGCGCGGCGGGTTGGGCGAAGTTCGCCGCAAGCCGATGACCTACTCGGTCAAGGAAATCTTCTACACGCTGCAGGGCGAGGGCGGTCAGGCCGGCCGCGCCGCCGTCTTCTGCCGCTTCGCCGGCTGTAATCTGTGGAGCGGTCTGGAGCGCGACCGCCACACCGCCGTCTGCACCTTCTGCGACACCGACTTCATCGGCACGGACGGCACGGGCGGCGGCAAGTTCCGCACCCCCGATGCCCTCGCCGATGCCGTCGCGGCGCAGTGGCCGGCGGGGCAGGGCGGTACGCCCTATGTCGTCTGCACCGGCGGCGAGCCGCTGCTGCAGCTCGACGCGGAACTCATCGCCGCCTTCCACGCGCGCGGCTTTGAGATCGCGGTGGAGACCAACGGCACCATCGCCGCGCCCGAGGGGATCGACTGGATTTGCGTTTCCCCCAAGGCGTCGGCCCCGCTGGCCCAGACCGCCGGGAGCGAGCTGAAGCTCGTCTACCCGCAGGCGGAGGCGATGCCCGAGCGCTTCGCCGGCCTGAATTTCCGCCATTTTTTCCTGCAGCCGATGGACAGCCCCGAGCGCGCGGCCAACACCGAAGCGGCCACGCGCTACTGCATGGAGCACCCGCAATGGCGGCTCAGCCTCCAGACCCACAAGATCATCGGCATCCCCTGAGCGGTTTGATCTGAGCGGGCCGGGCCTGTATACGCCCGCCTCCCATGCTCGAGATCACCAAATCCTTCGCCTTCGAGGCCGCGCACTACCAGCCCCATGCGCCCGCCGGGCACCCGAATGCGCGCGTCCACGGCCACAGCTTCATCGCCGAGGTGACGCTGGCCGGCACGCCCGATCCCGTCCACGGGATGATCCGCAATCTCGACGACGTCGAGGCGGCGCTGTCGGATGTCCGTGATAGCCTCGACCATCATCTGCTCAACGAGGTCGCAGGCCTCGAACTGCCGACGATGGAGAAACTCTGCATGTGGATCCACGACCGGTTGAAGCCGACGCTGCCCGAACTCGTCCAGGTCACGGTGCGCCGCCGCTCGCTCGGCCAGAGCTGCACCTACAGGAGCGCATGATGGGGAAGAAACCCGCTCTGCTCGGCCAGTCGACGCCGCTGCCCGCGTCGCCCGAAGAGGCGATCCTCGACAGCGTGCCGAACCCGCATACCGACACCGACTACCTGATCCGCTTCGCCGCGCCCGAATTCACCAGTCTCTGCCCGATCACCGGCCAGCCGGACTTCGCGCATCTCGTGATCGACTACGCGCCCGCCAAAGCGATCGTGGAATCGAAGGCGCTGAAGCTGTTTCTCGGCAGCTTCCGCAATCACGGCGCGTTCCACGAGGACTGCACGATCGCGATCGGCAAGCGCATCGTCGCGGCGATCAAGCCGAAATGGCTGCGTATCGGCGGCTACTGGTATCCGCGCGGCGGCATCCCGATCGACGTCTTCTGGCAGACGGGCAAGCTGCCCGCGGGCCTCTGGGTGCCCGAGCAGGGCGTCGCGCCCTATCGCGGCCGCGGCTAGTTCATCTTCAGCGTCGTCAGCGCCTTCTCGGCTTCGGCCTTGCAGTCGTAGCCGGGATCCTTCTTGCAGAAATCCGGCCACTGGCCGCTGTCCAACCAGTACTTCGCGAGACCGATCGAGGCGAAGATCGTCCAGATGCGCGGATCGCTGCGCAGCTTCGCGGCATCGACGCCGAGCAATGCACTGACCGTCGGCCGCGCATAGGGAAAGCGCGTCGGGATCGGATAGTCCGCCTGCGCCTCGGCCTGATAGCCGTGGCGGATATAGAGCTCCTCGGCCGCCGCCATCGCCTCGTCGCCAAAGCCGAGAATGGCGAGGGCGTGGAGGCTGCCCTGCGCTGAAGCCTGGCCTTTCGCGAGTTCTCCGCGGAAGTGCTGCGCCGCCTTGTTCGCCAACGCGCGGTCGCCGGTTTCCAGCGCCGTGATCGTGTCGGTCATGATGTCGATAAAGCGCTGGAAGTTTTTGTCCGGGAATTTGGACTGGGCGCTTTCGAAATACGCCTTGGCCTTCCCGAGTGCCTCGCGCGCGCCGGCATAGTCATGCGCGACCAGCTTGAGCGGCACGACCATCGACCAGTAGGAATCGATGTCCGGCCAGGAGGGGCGGCGATCGGCGATCAGCTTTTCGATCGCCGCCGCATCGCCCGTCATCCCCAGCACCTGGGCATAATTGCTGGTCAGCAGTTCCGACAGCGGATCGGTCTCGTAGGCGCGGGCGAGCACACGGCGCGCCTCGTCCATCTGGCCGGTCTCCATCAGCCAGAAGGTCGCGTAGAGCATCTGCACTTCGTCGTCGTTCGGACTGACGGACGCGGCGGTCGCGAAGATCGCGCGGCGCACCTCCCAGTCCGAGGACGGGTCGAACCGGCCGAGCACGATATAGGCCTCGCCGATCTCGGGATCGAGCTGGCGCGCCTTGTTGGCGGCGGCGATCGCCTTGGCGATCAGCGCGTCCTGTTCAGGTCCCGACACCCAGTTCTGGCGTTGCGCGTAGGCGCTGGCAAGCGCCGCCCAAGCCCGCGCGAAGTCGGGCGCGAGGCGCACGGCTTCTTCCAGATCGGAGATGGCGGCCTGGGGCGGCTTGCCCATCTCGCTGCCGGTGCGCCAGGCTTCGCGGCCGCGCAGATAGAGTTCGAAGGCCTTCGGGTCGATCGACTGCGCGCGGGCGGATTCAGGGACAACGATCCGCAGCGCCCGCGCCACGCGCGTGGCGATCTCGTCCTGCACCGCGAGCGTCTCCGAGACCGGCCGCTCGAAGGTCTCGCTCCACAGGATCTCGCCGGAACTACCGAGCAGGAGCTGGGCGGAGACCCGCATCGCATCGCCGTTGCGCCTGACCGAGCCGGTCAGGATATGGGTCGCGTTCAGCGCCTCGGCGGCCGCCCGGCGGTCCTTGCCGTGGCCGCCGACCGCGAAGCTCGAGGTGCGGGAAATCACGCGGAGCCCGGGGATGCGCGACAGCGCCGTCTGGATCTCCTCGGTGATGCCGTCGGAGAAAAACTGCAGGGCAGGGTCGGCGCTGAGATTCTCGAACGGCAGGACGGCGATGACGGGCATGCCCGATTGCTGTTCCGTCACTGCGACATGCCGATTGGTTTCGGCGGCGGGCCGCAGCGCCATGTAGAGGCCCGCGCCGAGGGCGAGGCCCAGCACCGCGCCCGCGATGCTGCGGATCCATGGATTGATGTTCTTCGCCCGGCTCCAGAAGCTGTAGCGCACCTTCTCGCCGTGACGGGCGAGAGCGAAGAGCGAAACCTGGCGCGCCATCTTGTCGAGCTGGACGCTGCCGTAGGAGGTGAACTGCGCCGAGGCCTGGGTTGCGAAGAGATTGCGCACGTCGCCGGTCGTCAGGATCTCGCCGGGCTGGGCGCGCTGCTGCACGCGGGCGGCGACATTCACGCCCGCGCCGATCAGGTCGCCATTGGCGAGCACCGTGACGTCGCCGAGATGCAGCCCCATGCGGATGGGCAGCATGCCTGGCGCGGCGCGCACGCTGTCGGCGATGTCGAGGGCCGCACCGATCCCGTCCGCGACGGTCGGGAATTCCAGCATCAGCCCGTCGCCGGCGGTGTTGAAGATACGGCCGCGATGGCGCTCCGCCGTCTCGGCGCATTGTTCACGCAGCGCACGCACATGACGCGCGGCCGCGACCTCGTCGCGCTCGCTTGCGCGGCTGAAACCGGCGATATCGATCGCCAGAATCGTCGCCAACCGCCGTGATTCAGAGTGCTCGGCCATGCCCCGCCCGCTTCGATTCAGTACCTAGCATGGAGGGCGGGGCGGGGGCCAAGGGGTGGCCGTTACAAGACCGCGTGAGGGCCTCAATCGTCGAGTGCCTGATAGGCGGAGGTCCAGAAGTCCTGGAAGATCGGCGGCGGGGCGGGCGAGTCCATCATGCGCTGGGTCATGAGGATGCCGATGAGGTCTTCCGCCGGGTCGCAATAGCCGGACGTGCCGCGCCCGCCGTCCCAGCCGAAGCGCCCGGCCGCGCCGAAATCGTCGCGCTTGATCGCGACGCTGAGGCCGAAGCCCCAACTGCGGGTCTCGCCGAAGAACAGCCGCGCGCCGGCGCGCTGCTCGGCGGTGAGGCGGTCGCTGGTCATGAGATCGACGGAGGGGCGCGACAGGATGCGTGTGTCGCCGTGCCGCCCCTTGGCGCGCAGCATCTCCAGGAAGGCGAGATAGTCGTCGACCGTCGAGACGAGGCCGCTGCCGCCGGCGGGGAAGAGGGGCGGGCTGCTGTAGCGGCTGGTGGTCGTGTCTTCCTGCATCACCAAGCCGTGGCCGTCGGGGCCGCTGACATAGCTGGGCGGCAGGCGATGCAGCTTGGCCGGCGGGACGTGGAAACCGGTATCGACCATGCCGAGCGGATCGAAGATGCGCGTCTTGAGGAAGGCATCGAACGGCATGCCCGCCGCCCGCGCGATCAGCACGCCGAGAATGTCGGAGCCCGTATGGTACATCCAGGTATCGCCCGGCTGATGGGCGAGCGGCAGTTCGCCGACCAGCCGCATGTAGGCGTCGGGTGTCAGGTTCGGTGTATCCGGGCCGGGCGCGAGACCGCGCATTTCCATGGCGGCCTGCATCGGATAGGTACCCGGCGGCGCCATGATAGCCCCGAGGCCAAGTTCGAAGGTCAGGAGATCGCGGACGGTGATCGCGCGCTTGGCCGGCACGGTATCGTCCAGCGGGCTCTCCAGCGACTTCAGGACCCGGCGGTTGGCGAGTTCGGGCAGCAGCCGATCCACTGGTTCATCGAGACGAATGAGGCATTCCTCGATCAGGATCAGCGCCGCGACGGCGGTTACCGGTTTCGACATCGAGGCGATGCGGAAGATCGTGTCGCGCCGCATCGGCGCACCGCCTCCGCTCGCCATGCGGCCGAATGTTTCGACGTGGGTCTCGTCACCGCGGCTGATCAGCGTGACGAGCCCGGGCAGGTCGCCGCGCGCGACGTGGCGCGAGAGGCTCGTCCGCATCCGCGCAAGACCGTCGGCCGAAAATCCCCTGCCCATCGTTCCCCCCGGCCGAAGCAGCGCGTCAGTGCGGCGTGGCGTCCTTCAGCGGCGGGCCGTTGAACTCGGCTTCGATGATGATGTCCACCGCATCGCCGACGCCCATCGTCGTACCGGGTTCGGGAATGCCGAGCGAGATGCCGTAGTCTGACCGCTTGATCTGGCCATGGGCCGAGAAGCCGATCCGCGCCGCGGGGTCCATGGGATGGCCGGCATAGCCTCCGTTGAAGGTCGCCTCCAGCACCAGCGGCTTGGTCGCGCCGTGCAGCGTGAAGTCGCCGGTCACCCGCGCCGTGTTGGGCGAGGTGAGTTCAACCATCGTCGATTTGAAGGTGATCTCGGGATACTTCGCGGTGTCGAGGAATTGCGGCCCGCGCAATTCGTCGAGGAAGCCGGCGGGCGGGTTTTCCACCTCCAGCGAATTGGGATCGACCTTGGCGGTCAGGCTGGCGAGTTCGGGCGCCTTGGGGTCAAGCTGGAGGTCCGCATCGAACGTGCCGAAGCGCGCCGTGTAGTTCGAGAAGCCGAGATGGCTGACGCGGAAGGTGAGGCTCGCATGCGGCTTGTCGAGCTTGTAGGCGCCGGCGGGCACATCGACCGCCAAAGGCGCGATCGGCTCGGCGGCGAAGGCGGATGGAGCGGCGGCGAGCGCTGCGAGGAGGCAGGCGGTCTTGAGGGATTTCATGGCTGGTGCCCTTTCATGTTTGGCAGTTCAGTCAGAGGTCCAATCGGTAGAAGCGCGTCGCCGCGCCGGCGAAGAGGTCGGCCTTCTCGTCCGCGGAGTAGCCCGCCGCGAGGCGCTTGAAGGTGTTCCAGAGCACGGCGTAGGAGCAGGTCGGCTCGTCCACCGGGAAGTTGCTCTCGAACATCGCGCGCGCGGGGCCGAAGGCCTGGATACAGGTCTCGATATAGGGCTTCCACTCCGCAGCGAGCTGTTCGGAGGTCGCGGGCGTTCCGGCCATGAAACTGTCGAAGCCGGGGAAGACCATGGCGAGGCCGCCCAGCTTTACCGAGACGTTCGGCAATGCCGCCAGTTCCTTGATCGCCGCCGCCCATGTGCCGAACCGCTCCTCGCGCTTGCCCTTGTAAGACGCGATGCCCAGCGGCGTGCCGACATGGTCGAGAACTATTTTTGTGTCGGGGAAGGTGCGGGCGAGGTCGATGACGTCGCCGAGCTGCGGCTCCAGCACCCAGGCATCGAACGAGAGGCCGAGGCGGGCGAGATGCTTGAAGCCTTCGCGGAAGGCGGCGCTGCGATAGAGACCCTCCTTGTGGCGGTTGAGCGGGCCGAGCACGTCGGGGTCGGCGTTCCACGAGCCGCCATGGCGGATGCCGCGAAAGCGCGGGCTCGCGGCCATGTGGGCTTCCAGCGTCTCGGCCGCGCCGTCGCCGAGATTGAGGTCGGCATGACCTATGATGGCGGCGCAGGCGAGGGTTGAGCCGTAGATACCACTGGCCGCCATGGCCGCGACGCCGTTGACGAACTCGACCTCGCCAACCGGGCGCAGCGGGGCGGGCGCGCCGGCGCGGTACATCGCTCCGCATTCCAGATAGACGGTCGCGCGGATGTTGTGGCCGCTTCCGGTGTCGGCCAGCAACTGGTCGAGCAGATAGAGCGGCGAGCGGCGCATGACGTTCTCGAAACCGTGCTTCACCGGCCCTGTATCGCCCGCCGCCGCCAGCAGCGGGCGGCGGTCCCACAAATGATGGTGCGGATCGACGATCGGCAGGTCGGGTTCCAGGATCGCTTCAGACATGGCGTCGCCTCCGGTGCTTGATGCTTTGCAGCGATCTTGGAGCGCGGGGGAGGGGAGCGCAATTGCGCCCCCATCGGTCGCGGGGGAGAGACCGATGGGGGCAGCAGAGCCCTGCAGGGACAAGGGCATTGCGCAAGGCCGGGGGACCTTGCTGCGACGGCCGGTTCCAGGTCGGCAGTCACAAGCAGATAGACGCGCGAGGGCCAAATATGGTTCCCCGGTGCGGCAGCCTGCCGCACTTTGGCAATTATATTTCAAGGACTCGGCGTAAAGCATCTTCGTTTGCCACGCCCGTCAGGCGCGCATTTAGCGCGCGGGTATTCGAACCTCGGTTTTTGCATTGTTCATTCGTCCCGAGGAATTGAACTTCGATTTTTCGGGTAATCCGCCGCCGTTCATCCTCCCCTTATGCGGGCGCGATCGCTCGACCGCGCGGGCGGGTTGCTCGTGCCGGTATATACATAAATTCCTATAGGAAATAAAGCGGATATTTGCGTTTTTTCCGCTTCGTACCGGAACCATCCCCGGACGTACCGCTTCTATGCGGACAGGACGCGGGGAACGCGTTCATGAACCCTGAGGAGAACATCGTGAAACGATCAGGACTGCTCGCCGCCGTCGCGGCGGCCGCACTCTTCACTATGCCCGCACTGGCCGCCGATAGCACTGGCAAGGACGACACGTCCGCCATGCCCGCGCCGGTTGAGGGCGTCGACACCAACGCGCCGCTGGAAGGCGCGAACAGCTTCACGGAAGCGCAGGTCACCTCGCGGCTCCAGGAGAACGGCTTCACGGAAGTGAGCGGCCTGAAGCTGGACGACAAGGGCATCTGGCGCGGCAAGGCGAAGATGAACAACACCGTCTACGACGTCGCCGTCGATTACCGCGGCAACATTGTCTACGGCGGCACCATCATGGCGAAACCGGAGTAACGAACATGAAAAGCATCATCACCCGCAGCTATGACCACTACACCGACGCGAAGTCGGCGGTACGCGCGCTGAAGGAAGCGGGCTTCAAGGACGAGGACATCTCGCTCGTCGCGCACAAGGATTCCGGCGATGACGTCATGGACGGCGTCGCGACGGGCGCCGGTGTCGGCGCAGTTGCCGGCGGCGGTGCGGGCCTGCTTGCGGGCCTTGGTCTTCTCGCCATTCCCGGCGTCGGCCCTGTCGTTGCGGCTGGCTGGCTGGCGGCGACGGCGGCTGGCGCCGCGGCCGGCGCCGTCGCTGGCGCCGCGACGGGCGGCTTGATCGACGCTCTGACGGGCACAGGCGTGCGCCGCGAGGACGCCGAACTCTATGCCGAGAATGTCCGCCGCGGCGGCAGCGTCGTCTCGGTGCGCGCCGAAGAATCGCGCGTGCTGACGGCGCAGGCGATCCTCGACCAGTACCGCCCGGTCGACATTGCCGGCCGCCGCAAGGCCTATGAAGCCTCGGGCTGGAACGGCCACACGGACGAGGCCGCGCCCTATACCCGCGCCGAGATCGAAGCCGAGCGGACGCGCTACCTCTAACCGCTCCGCAGCGGACAAAGACGAGAGCCCCGGCAGTGCCGGGGCTCTTTCGTTTGGCGTGGCCGGTTTCGCTGCGCCATCCCGTATTCCTCTCTGCAAACGAGGAGACGATCATGGACACCAGTATCGGACGGCGGATCGCGGGCGCGGCGCTCGCCTTGGGGCTGCTCAGTGGCGCGGCGTTCGCGCAGTTCTCGCCCAACGAGCGGCAGAGCAATGCGATCGAGAACATCGCCCAGGTCATCGCCGGCGCGAACAAGTGCGACGACTACGCGCTGAACGAGCGGCTGGTGGCGGCCGTCCAGCGCTTCGGCGGCTTCTCGCTGACCGATGCCGAGACTTACGCCTATGTCGAAGGCCGCGTGCTGTTCCACGCCAAGCGCATCAAGGACCGCACCCGCGACGACATCTGCGGCGCGATCGAGCGGCTCTACGGCGTCAACGGCACGGCCGCGCCGAACCTTGCGGTGCGCGTGAAGTAGCCGCCACAGTTGCGCCATAAAGCGGGCGCGGCGTGAGGTCAGGCCGGTTCGTCCGGATGGACCGCGGCGGCCGGTGAAGGGGAGGGCTCTTCGATGGGTGCGCGCGTCGCTATGTCCGGCATGCCGGGCAGTTACAAGGAAAGTGCCGAAATCAACGTCGTGCCGTTCATCGACGTGATGCTGGTGCTGCTCATCATCTTCATGGTGGCCGCGCCGATGGCGACGACCTCGCTGCAGGTCGACGTGCCGCCCGCAAGCGCCGGCGTGCCGGATCCCGGCGATCCGATCTTCCTGTCGCTGGAAGCCTCCGGCGTCATCCATCTGGGCGAGCGGGTGGTGACGGCGGCGGAGATCGGTCCGGCGCTGCTCGCGCTGACCAAAGGCGACACCGAGCGGCGCGTGATGCTGCGCGCCGATGCGCTGGTGCGCTATGGCGCCGTCACCGAGGTGATCAACACCGTGTCGGCCGCGGGCTTCGCGAAGGTCGTGATGATCGGCGAGGAGATGTGAGCCGCCCGCGTCAGGTGCAGTTATAGGTCATCCCGTCGCGGCTGACCTTGCAGCGCGTGCAGCTGAGCACCTGGCGCGGCTCGCCGGCGCTGACCGCGCCGTCGTCGTGGACCGTGCGGTTGTTCTCGCCGAACTCGGCGGGCCGCTCGCCCTTGAAGCGGATGAAGTCCTCGGGCCACGCATCGTTGTCCGGATAGGCGACGCGCAGCATGTTGCCCTTCTTGGAGATGTGGACCTCGGTCTTCTCCCACGCCGTCACGTCGTCGCCGGGATAGGACATGATGTTCTGCCGCTCCAGCGCGCCGCCGACGACGCGGAAGCGGCTCGCGAAGCCGTCGAGCGTCGTGTAGCACCAGTCGTCCACCAGCCAGGCGAAGTCGGCCTCGCCGGCGCTGCGCCACAGCTCGTTCGGATAGGAGTCGGGCAGGGTGTCGTAACCCTCGGCATAGCGCTCCCACATCTTCGCGCCGAACTCGGTCGTGGCGACGATAACGCCGATAAAGGCCGCGAGCGCCGTGACGCCGGCGATGAAGCTCCAGAGATGGCTGGTCTTGGTTTCGGCAGGCATGGGGAAGGCTGAACGAAAAAGGTGGGCCTTTCTTGTGCGCGAGGGCGGCGGGGATTGGCAAGAGTGCGCCGCGCGGAGGATGCTGCGCCCCATGACCTGCACCACCCATTTCACCGACGCGAACAGCTGCGGCTATCTGATGAGCCGGGCGGAGTTTGACGGCGCGGTGCGCGACAGTATCGGCGACCCCGCCTATCGCGATGTCGCGGCGGCGTTCGCCGGGGGCGGCTGGCGGCTAGTGATGAAGGACGGGCAGATCGCGATCGACGCCGGCGGGCGCAGCGTGGGGCTGGCCGAGGCTTATGTGCTGTTCGCCGACGACCACGTGCTGCACGAGCGCGTGTATCAGCGGTGCATGACGATCTGGCGGTGAGGGGCGGCGCGAGTTCCGCGCCTTGCGCATTTCGCGTCCCCGCATTCTTCATGGCCGCCCTTGAGGCGGCCATCCACCCCAACCGCGCGGTCGCCGGCAATGGATGACCGGGTCAAGCCCGGCCATGAGGAGAGGGGAAAGAGGAGAGGGAGGGAGTGAAGCGACGACGACGCCCCTAGACCTTGATCTCGCCCTCGTCCTCGCCGTGCCAGTAGTGGATGCGCGCGGCGTGGACCTTCAGCAGCGCGAGGCCGGGCGTGTCGATGCCGTCCTTCCACCAGCGCTCCAGGTCTTTCACCCAGTGCTGCTTGAACGCCGCCTTGTCGCGGATGATCTCGGCCGTGCCCTCGACCGAGATGAAGATGCCGGGCGCGCCCAGCAGGCTCTTGGAGCCCTGGATGGAGAGGCCGACCTTTGGATTGCTCTGCACGTCGAAGAAGGTGCGCGTGTCGTCGGTGATGAAGAACCAGCTGTCGCCGTCATATTCGACGTCCTGGTTATTGCTCATCGGCCGCGCGGCGATCTGGCCGTTCTCGGTATGCGTCTGCAGCATGACGAAATCGATATCGGCCATCTTCTTGGAGATGTCGTGCAGCGTGAGCTCGGCCATTGTCGGGTCCTCCTGATGCGGGCGCGCAAGTGCGCGGTGCTGGCAGGGGAACGCGGGTGGGGGAGGGTGGTTCCGAGAGTCTTATTTTCCTACCATTGACCGCCTTGCGCGATTGATTTCGAGAAATGCAAGATAGGCCAACGTGATGAGAAAACGCCTGGCCAAGAAAAATGAAAATTTATCGAGCCAATTTCGGCGAGAACAATAAATACTGGCCGCAATGCGTCCGGAATGGAGAAATTATCTACTATTCAGAAATCGAATGCTGGCGAGCGTATCTGGCAGAAGACGAATCTGCTGCGCGTTCCGCCCTGTCTGCCACGGTGAGTGCCCGAGTTAACAGGAAGCCTAAGAGTGACGCCGCACTGAAGCGGCTTGTCAGTACCTACTATAATCAACTGAAGACGTTCGCGGAAACCAGCGGTGACATCTGGCTGCATCACGACACCAAAGATCTTTGGTGGTGCAAAAGCATAGGCGGGGTGAAGGAGCTCGGGGTGTTCGAGCCACAGCACCGTGACGGCGACCGATTTCAGGCAATGCTGCTGTCGCATGACACGGAAAACGGTTGGTCGCGACTTCAGTCGCAGCTCTATGCCCAACAAATATCTGATGCGCGCAACGTGCTAGTTCGACAGCCGGCCGTAGAAACGATCAATCCACCACTGGATGACGTTATTCTCAAAGCTATTGCCGAAAGCGGAGAGGCTAGGAATGAGCGAAAAGATGGGTGGGACGCCTCAATAGATCGCGCGCTGAGAAACGCTGTTCTTGCCGACAAGCAGTCCGGTCAGTTGGTAACGAGCACGAGGAAAATGAAATTGTTCGGATATGAGTCTGAACAAGAAATGCGATCAGAGCTTCGTCAGATGCTCGACGATCAGCGCGAGATTTGCCCGATAACCGGCCATTCGATGCAGAGAGAAGATCACCCAGTTAAAGAACTGGTTGCGTCGCTTGATAGGATCGATTCAGCTAAGGGATATCAAAGAGGTAACTTGCAGTGGGTGTGCCGCTTTGTGAATTTTCTAAAGGGCGCGAAGAGTGGAGCCGACTTTGATAGGCTCACTACGCTGCTCATGTCCGGCTCGCGATACCGAAGATGACTGTGTGGCGCACTCGATCAGTGGGTTCGACTACCGGTCACCGCGTTTCTCTTTCCAAGTGGCAATTAGAAAACTCGCAGCCGCGCCTGCAAGATTAACTGCGAGTTCGGCATGTCTAGAACGCGGGCGCACGGCTTTCCGCCCTTGGCCATGAGCGTCGCCGACTTTGTTTCTGAGCGAGGCCAATCCGTTTACCACCGCCTGCAGGTTTCCCAGAATTGCCCGAAACGCCGGCTCTTGATGCTGGCTTGGCGCCAAGCTCATTTGCTCGGCTGTCAAATTCCATAGTTTTGGCAAATCGATATCGTCGCTGTAACCGACGTTCGCATCGTCAAGTATGTACTTGCAGACAGTTTCGATAAGGGTGCGAGCGGCTGTAATCGCTCCCTCTGGATCACCGTTCCGACGATCAAGAGCCTTCTGCCATATCGATGTGACGTCATTGGGATCGAACGCCAAGACCTGATGGGTCACTGTGTCGACAGCGGGCGAGTTGTCTCGAAATTCGAGATAAGTGATTAGAGGCCGGAAGGCGCTCCAAATTAGTTCGCGTCGCTCGCGATATGTCTCCTTCTCGTACTTTATGAAGCCCCAAAACTGGGAGGTGTCCGCGCAGCGCCTAATAAAGTCAGGTAACTTTTCACGTGTGTCGGCTCGCTGGCCGAAGTACTCGCGCAATTCGCGATAAGCGTCGCTCCCTCCGTCAAAATTGCCGCCCGTGGCGAGAGAGATCAGAGCGTTTTGGAAACGAATAGCCTTATCTGCATCAGTTTCTGAGAACATCGTCGCGTGCCGCGGCTCGCAATAAAGACGTTGCGAGCCGCGTATATCTCCTCAGCTACACCCGCTCGTCCCGCCGCAGGTGTCGCACTTCATGCAGGTGCCGTTGCGGACCAGGGTGAAGTTGCCGCATTGGCCGCAGCTGTCGCCTTCGTAGCCTTTGATGCGGGCTTCGGCGCGGCGGCGGCCTTCGGTTTCCTTTTTCAGGCGGGCGAGTTCGGCCGGGGACATGCGGGTCTCGGCCTTGTCGAACAGCTCAGCGACGCGGTTGGTGATGTTCTCGGCGACCGCCTCGTAGACGCGAGCGGTGGGGCGTTCCACGACCTGCTCGGCGATCTGGTTGCGGATCTCGTCCAGGCGCGCGTCGATGGTCGGCTCGGCCTCGATCACGCGGACCGCGCCGGAGCGCTCGACGAGGCCGAGCGAGCGGCCGCGCACGAAGCCGGTGGAGACCTGCGGGGGCAGCGGGGGCTGCTTCAGCGCGCGGTCTTCGTCCTCGCCGCCGCCCAGATCCTCATAGTCGCCGTCGCCGACGCCCGGGGGCTTCACGTGGGCCAGGTCGTGGCGGCCGAGATAGGAGACCGCCAGTTCGCGGAAGATGTAGTCGAGCACGCTGGTCGCGTTCTTGATCGAGTCGTTGCCGAGCACGAGGCCGGCGGGCTCGAACTTCGTGAAGACGAAGGCCTCGACATATTCTTCCAGCGGCACGCCGTATTGCAGGCCGAGCGAGATGGCGATGGCGAAGTTGTTCATCAGGCTGCGGAAGGCGGCGCCTTCCTTGTGCATGTCGATGAAGATCTCGCCGATCTTGCCGTTCTCGTATTCGCCGGTGCGCAGATAGACCTTGTGGCCGCCGACTTCCGCCTTCTGGGTGTAGCCCTTGCGGCGGCCGGGCAGCTTCTCGCGGGCGGCGCGCTCGCGTACGCGCTCCACGATCCGCTCGACGATGCGCTCGGCGACGACCGCGGTGCGCTGGATCTGCGGGGCGGCGATCAGGGCCTCCATCGCGTCCTCGGCCTCGTCGTCATTGTCGGCGACGAGCTGCGAGGAGAGCGGCTGCGAAAGCTTGGAGCCGTCGCGGTAGAGCGCGTTGGCCTTCAGCGCCAGCTTCCACGAGAGGAGGTAGGCGTCGCCGCACTCCTTCACGCCGGCCGAGTTCGGCATGTTGATGGTCTTGGAGATCGCGCCCGAGATGAAGGGCTGGGCCGCCGCCATCATGCGGATGTGGCTCTCGACCGAGAGATAGCGCTTGCCGATGCGGCCGCACGGATTGGCGCAGTCGAAGACCGAGATGTGCTTGTCCTTGAGGTGCGGCGCGCCTTCCAGCGTCATCGCGCCGCAGACCCACAGGTTCGCGGTCTCGACTTCGGCCTTCGCGAAGCCGAGATGGGCGAGGAGGTCGAAGGAGGAATCCTCCAGCTGCTCGTCGGTCAGCTTCAGACGGTCGCGGCAGAACTCCTCGCCGAGGGTCCAGCGGTTGAAGGCGAAGCGGATGTCGAAGGCGGTGCCGAGCGCGGCTTCGATCGCCTGGATCTGCTCGTCGCCGAAGCCCTTGGCGCGGAGCGCCGTGTGGCCGAGGGCGTTGGAGCCCTTCAGCGTGCCGCGGCCGACGGCATAGTTGATGATGTCCTCGCGCTGGTCGGCGGGGTAGCCGAGGATGGTGAGCGCCTCGGGGACCGACTGGTTGATGATCTTGAAATAGCCGCCGCCGGCCAGCTTCTTGAACTTCACCAGCGCGAAGTCGGGTTCGATGCCGGTCGTGTCGCAGTCCATGACGAGGCCGATCGTGCCGGTCGGCGCGATCACGGTCGCCTGGGCGTTGCGGAAACCGTTGGCCTCGCCGAGCGTCAGCGCCTTGTCCCAGGCCGCGCGGGCGGCCGAGGTGAGGCCGGGGATGACGACGTTCTGCGCCTTCAGCGGCACGGGCGCGACGTTGAGCTGTTCGTAGCCGTGGCCCTCGCCATAGGCGGCGCGGCGATGGTTGCGGATGACGCGCAGCATGTGGCCGGCGTTCTTCGCATGGCCGGGGAAGGCGCCGAGCTCGCCGGCCATCTCGGCCGAGGTCGCGTAGGAGACGCCGGTCATCAGCGCGGTGATCGCGCCGGCGATCGCGCGGCCTTCCTCGGAGTCGTAGCCGAGGCCGGTCGACATCAGCAGGCCGCCGATATTCGCATAGCCGAGGCCGAGCGTGCGGTACTCGTAGGAGAGCTGAGCGATTTCCTTGGACGGGAACTGCGCCATCAGCACGCTGATTTCGAGCACGACGGTCCACAGGCGGCAGGCATGTTCGAAGCCCGCAATGTCGAACTTCTGGACGCCGCTCGCGTCGGGCGTGCGGAAGGTCAAGAGGTTCAGCGAGGCGAGATTGCACGCCGTGTCGTCGAGGAACATGTATTCCGAGCACGGGTTGGAGGCGCGGATCGGGCCGCTCTCCGGGCAGGTGTGCCAGTCGTTGACCGTGGTGTGGAACTGGATCCCCGGATCGGCGCAGGCCCAGGCGGCGTAGGAGATCTTCTCCCACAGGTCGCGGGCGTTCAGGGTCTTGGCGATCTTGCCGTTGACGCGCTTGGTGAGGTTCCAGTCACCGCCGGTTTCGACCGCGCGCAGGAAGTCGTCATTGACGCGGATCGAGTTGTTCGAGTTCTGACCCGCGACCGACAGATAGGCGTCCGAATCCCAGTCCGTGTCGTAGGTGCGGATTTCGAGTTCCTTGTAACCCTGCTTGGCGAAGTGGATGACCCGCTGGATATAGTTCTCGGGGATCATTGCCTTCTTGGCGGCGCGGACTTCGCGCTTGAGGGCGGGGTTCTTGCTGGGGTCGAAGCAGTCGTCGCCCGAGCCCTCGCAGTTGACGCAGGCCTTCATGACCGCGGCGAGATGCTTGCCCATGGTCTTGGACCCCGTGACGAGCGCGGCGACCTTCTGTTCCTCGATGACCTTCCAGTCGATGAAGGCTTCGATATCGGGGTGGTCGACATCGACCACGACCATCTTCGCCGCGCGGCGCGTGGTGCCGCCCGACTTGATGGCGCCGGCCGCGCGATCGCCGATCTTCAGGAAGCTCATCAGGCCCGACGACTTGCCGCCGCCGCCGAGGGCTTCGTTCTCGCCGCGCAGGTTCGAGAAGTTCGAACCGGTGCCCGAGCCGTATTTGAAGAGCCGCGCCTCGCGGACCCACAGGTCCATGATGCCGCCGTCGTTCACGAGGTCGTCGGCGACGCCCTGAATGAAGCAGGCATGGGGCTGGGGGTGTTCGTAGGAGGAGTTGGAGCGGGTCAGCTCGCCCGACTGGTAGTCGACATAGAAGTGGCCCTGGCTGGGGCCGTCGATGCCATAGGCCCAGTGCAGGCCGGTGTTGAACCATTGCGGCGAGTTCGGCGCCGCCATCTGCATGGCGAGCATGTAGCGCATCTCGTCATAGAAGGCGCGGGCGTCGGTCTCGGCGTCGAAATAGCCGCCCTTCCAGCCCCAATAGGTCCAGGTGCCGGCCAGGCGGTCGAAGACCTGCTTGGCCGAGGTTTCGCCGCCGTCGACGGACGCGCCCGGGGCGGGCTCTTTCCGCCACAGCCAGGACGGGACCGTGTTCTCCTCGACCGCGTTCAGGGCCGGGGCGACGCCCTTGCGGCGGAAATACTTCTGCGCGAGCACGTCGCTCGCCACCTGGCTCCAATGGGCGGGGACTTCGATCGCCTCCTGGCGGAAGACGATGGAGCCGTCGGGATTGCGGATTTCACTGGTCGCCGAGCGGAATGCGATGCCGTCATAGGCGTCCGACTTTCCCGCGGTGTAATGGCGTTCGATGCGCATGTGACTGGTGCCCTAGGTCCGTAAGTCGTTGAAGCCGGAATCGCAGAGTCAGGTCCCCGTGAATCGGCTGCGAATCGCGCAAAACCGACGCGTAAACCCCTGAAAAGACTTTATATTCCCCCGATGCCCTATCCGGGCCAGAACCGTCCGAGACTTCGCTGCTTTACCCCGCGCCCACCGCGCTTGAGGAAGTGGCTTTCGCCGTCCGACAGTTAGGAGAGCGAAACATCTTTGGCCCGGGCACGCAACAGATTTTGGGTTAAGAAGTCGGTAAGGCACTAGATGTGGGGGAAATGATATTTCGGCCAGCCCGATTCAGGACGCTGAGTCAGGGGCTTATGGGGCATGCAAAAATGATCAAAAAAATTGTCGCCAAACTGTCTTGACGTAACCCTCGCCCGAGTCTGTGTGGGGTGCAGAAGAGGGTTAACGAGGGGTTTCTGAAAACGCTCTGCGCGTGCCTCGCGGAAGCGCGCCGAAATTCCTCACCGGGCGAGAATCAGTCCGGCGTCATTGCCGCCGCCCCGCGGATTCGCCATAAGGGATTCGCTTTTCAACGGAGGGCCCATGGGCCTCGTCAGCAGCATTTTTACCTGGTGGAACGGCGCGACCGCCGGGACCTACTTCACGACGTGGGCGAGCGGCGTCTTCGTCGGCGAGGACAGCCAGGGCAACCGCTACTACCGCGACAAGGCGGCCAAACAGCGCCGCTGGGTGGTCTACAAGGGCCTCGCTGAACCCTCGCGCGTACCGCCGGAGTGGCATCACTGGTTGCACCACACGGGCGAAAACCCGCCGACCGAGGACCCCACGGTCGCCAAATCATGGGAGCGCCCGCATATCCCGAACATGACCGGCACGCCCTATGCCTATCGGCCGAAGGGCAGCCTCTATGCCGAAGGCCAGCGGCCCAAGGCGACCGGCGACTACGAGGCCTGGACGCCGGACTGAGCGGCCGCCGCCCGCTTATCGCCGCATTCCCGTACTTTAAGTGATCGCATCATGATCCGCCGCTTCGCCCCCGTTGCCCTTGTCGCCGTCGCCGTCACCGGGGCCGTGCTGGCTGAGGATGCCCAGGTCCAGCCGCAGGGCCACGCGCAGGCGACGACGCCCGTGACGCTGGCGAGCCTGCCGACCGTGCTCGACCGCCCCGCGACCTATGACGACGCCGTGCCGGACGGCTCCGGCGTGCGCCGCGCCGTCATCATGGGCGGGCTCGACAAGATCACCGCGCGCACCGTGAAGATCATCGCGCCGGTCGGCGTCACCGTGCGCTTCAAGAAACTGCTGATCACGCCGCGCACCTGTTATGTGCGCCCGCCCGAAGAGACGCCGGAGACCTCGGTCTTCGTCGAGGTCTCTGAGCCGACGCCGCAGGGCGAGGGGCTGCAGCGCCTGTTCTCCGGCTGGATGTTCGCCTCCAGCCCTGGCCTCAACGCGCTCGAGCACCCCGTCTATGACGTCTGGGTGGTCGGTTGCCATGTCGACGATCCCTCGAACCCCGGCGCGCCGTCCTCGGTCGTCTCGGACACCGAGGAAGTGCCGGTCGATCAGCCCAGCATCGACGACAGCATCCAGAACGACGACGCCGCGCGCGAGTGAAACGTCGCCTCGACGTCGAGCGCCGCCTTGAGGCGCGCCTTGTACGTCTTGCGTGAAATCTCCACCGTCCCGAACTGCGCCAGATGCGGCGTCAGATATTGCGTGTCGAGCAGCACGTAACCGCCTTCGCGCAGCAGGGCGACGAGGGCGCAGAGCGCGATCTTGCTGGCATCTGTCGCGCGGCTGAACATGCTCTCGCCGAAGAAGGCGCCGCCGAGCGACACGCCGTAGAGCCCGCCGACCAGCGTCTCACCCTGCCAGCACTCGATGCTGTGCGCGTGGCCGCGGTCGTGGAGATCGGTGTAGAGGTCGACGATCTGCTCGTTGATCCAGGTTTCGGGATGGCCGGGGCGCGGCTCGGCGCAGGCGCGCATGACGCGCTCGAACGCCGTGTCCGCCGTGATGCGGTAGGGCTCGGCGCGCAGCGTACGGGCGAGGCGCTTGGGGATGTGGAACGTGTCGAGCGGAATGACGCCGCGCGTTTCGGGATCAAACCAATAGAGCTGCGGATCGTCGCGCGACATCGCCATCGGAAAGACGCCGATGGAATAGGCCTTCAGCAAAGTCTCGGCATCGAGCGCGGGCATCATGCGCTTATAGCAGAGCGGCGTCGCCGCACCGCATCAGCCTCGAAAGAACTGGTTGTCCGGCCGCTTCAGGCCCAGCTTCTCGCGCAGCGTCTTGCCCTCGTATTCGCGGCGGAAGAGGCCGCGGCGCTGGAGCTCGGGGACGACCTTCTGGACGAAGTCGTCGAGCCCACCCGGCAGGTAGGGGAACATGACGTTGAAGCCGTCGCAGGCGTCGTTGACCAGCCATTCTTCCATTTCGTCGGCGATGGTCGCGGGCGTGCCGACAAAGGCGAGGCCGGCAAAGCCCCCGACGCGCTGGGCGAGTTGTCGGATGGTGAAATTGTTACGCGTCGCCGCTTCGACCAGGCGGTCACGGCCGGACTGGCTGCCCTTGGTCGGGGGCAGGTTCTCGGGCAGCGGGCCGTCGGGGTCGAACTGCGAGACGTCGGCGCCGAGCTGGGAGGAGAGCGAGGCGATCGCGCTGTCATAGTGGACGAGGCTGTCGAGCACCGCCCGCTTGTCGCGCGCCTCTTCGACACTGTCACCGACCACGACGAAGGCGCCGGGCAGGACTTTCAGCCCGTCGCGGTCGCGGCCGAGCTTGTCCATGCGGCCCTTTACGTCGGCATAGAAGGCGCGGCCGTCGCGGAGCGAGGAGGCGGCGCCGAAGATGACCTCCGCTGTTTCGGCGGCGAGCTGGCGGCCGGCGTCCGATGCACCGGCCTGGACGATGACCGGCCAGCCCTGGATGGGACGCGCGATGTTGAGCGGGCCGCGCACCTTCAGGAACTCGCCCTTGTGGTCGAGGACGTGCAGCTTGGCGGGATCGAAATAGACGCCGTTCTCGACGTCGCGGATGAAGGCATCGTCGGCCCATGAGTCCCAGAGGCCGGTGACGACATCGAAGAACTCGCGCGCGCGGGCATAGCGGACGGCGTGCTCCCAGTGTTCCTCGCGGCCGAAGTTCCATGCCTCGGTGGGGTTGCCCGACGTCACGACATTCCACCCGGCGCGGCCGCCGCTGATATGGTCGAGCGAGGCGAACTTGCGGGCGATGTGGTAGGGCTCGTTGTAGGTTGTCGAGCCCGTCGCGATGAGGCCGATCTCCTCCGTCACCGCCGCGAGCGCGGGCAGCAGGGTCAGCGGGTCGAACGAGGTGACGGTGGCGCTGCGCTTCAGCCCGTCGATGGGCATGTTGAGCACGGCGAGATGGTCGGCCATGAAGAAGGCGTCGAACTTGCCGGCTTCCAGCGTCTGCGCGAGGCGCTTGATCAGCGGCCAGTTGAAATTGCCGTCCGGTGTGCCGCCGGGATAGCGCCATGACGCCGTATGGATGCTGATCGGGCGCATGAAGGCGCCGAGTTTGAGCTGTCGCGTCATGCCGGCCCCGCTGCCGTTGTAAGCATCCATCGTAGGTGAGGGCGTAAGCGGACCGATTCAACGGGCCGCTGCTGAAGCCTCGCTTTAGTGCGGGTTGAGGATCGGGTCGGCGGACACGTCCGGCGAAACATGCCAGCATTGGCGGACAAGAATGGAGCACCGCGATGGACCTGGAACTGAAGGGCAAGACCGCGCTGATCACCGGCGGGTCCAAGGGGATCGGCCGGGCGGTGGCGCACACGCTGGCGGAGGAGGGCTGCGATCTCATCCTCGTCTCGCGCGACGAGCGGACGCTGGCGGTAAGCGCGCAGGAGATCCGCAACCGCTATCAGGTGCGGGTGTCGGAGAAGAACGCGGACCTCTCGCAGCAGAGCGAGGTGGAGCGGGTGGCGGCGTCGATCGAGGGACTCGACATCCTCATCAACAATGCCGGCGCCATTCCCTCCGGCGCGCTGAAGGAGATCGACAACGAGCGCTGGCGCGCCGCGTGGGACCTCAAAGTGTTCGGCTATATCGGGCTCTGCCGCGCTCTCTACACCAAGCTGCAGCCGCGGCGCGGGGTGATCGTCAACATCATCGGCGCGGCGGGCGAGCGCTTCGATCCCGGCTATATCGCGGGCGCCGCGGGCAATGCCGCGCTGATGGCCTTCACCAAGGCGCTGGGCGTCCAGGCGGTGCGCGACGGGATGCGCGTCGTCGCGATCAATCCGGGGCCGGTGCACACAGACCGCATGATCGGCAAACTGAAGGATGCCGCCCGCAAGCAGTTCGGCGACGAGAGCCGCTGGGCGGAATTGACCACGGCCATGTCCTATGGCCGTGCCGCGAAGCCGGAGGAGATCGCGGCCGCGGCGGCGTTCCTGGCGTCGCCGAAGTCCGGCTACACTACCGGCACGGTGCTGACGATCGACGGGGCGAACCGCTGACGCGCTAGAACCGCGTGGCGGTTAGCCGTTCGCGGTCGTTCCAGGCACCGGTGAGGAACGAGCCGTTGCCGCGCTGGAATGTTTCCACGGACCCCGTGGCGTTCCACTGCACGCGCACGCTGCCATCGCCGATCGCCCACGCGCCGCCGGTGTCCTGAGGCCAGCGCAGCGACTGCGCAGGGTTCGACGGGCGCGTGTGGGTATAGCCGGCCGTGCCGTTCGGCTCGAAGAAGTAATAGTAGGAGTCGCCGCGCCAGGTGACCTGCCACCAACCGTGGATCCAGGTCGGGAGCGGCGCCTGTGGCGCAGGGGCGATGCCGGTGAGGCGGCGAAAATCGGCGATCAGCGTGTCGCGGAAGCCGGTGGTGCGCGCCGCGTCCGACCACAGATAGGGGTTCCGCTGGAACTCCGTGCCGGTGGTCTTCAGCGACCAGTCGACATAGTCGAGATGGATGTGATCGCCATGCCGCGTGTCGGCGGTATAGGGATTGCGCCGCAGCATGCCCCGCGGCCCGCCATAGCCGGCGCGCGCCGGAACGTGGAAGTAGCTGATGGCGTGGCCGTCATAGTCTGAATAGATCAGGTCGGACCACAGCATCGCGGCGTGGCGGCTGACGAAAATGTCGATCATCGAATGCGCCAGGCTGCGCTCGCGCGCCGTGGTGACGTTCAGCATGATGTCGATGGCGAGACCAACCGTGTGGCGCGTCGCGGGCGATACATTGTTGGTCGTCAGCAGCGTGATGTTGGGAAACACGCTCTCGATCGCGCTGGCGAGTTCATCGATGGCCGGGCACTGATCGCGGGAGCCGAGATTTCTGCGCATGCCTTTACCGTTCGTTGAACGGCAAGGCTAAGGCGGCAGGGTGGCGATCTCCACGTCCCGCGCCTGCGACCAAGCGGCGCGGCAGGCTAGGCCGGCGCCGTCCGCGCCAGGAACTCTTCCAGCCAGTGGATGTGGTAGTCGCCGTTCTGGAAGTCGGGCTCGAGCATAAGGCGCTGGAAGAGCGGGATGGTGGTGTCGACGCCGTCCACTACGAACTCGTCGAGCGAGCGGCGCAGGCGCATCAGGCATTCGGTGCGGTTGCGGCCGTGGACGATGAGCTTGCCGATCAGGCTGTCGTAATAGGGCGGGATCGAATAGCCGGCATAGGCCGCGCTATCGACGCGGACGCCGAGGCCGCCGGGCACGTGCCAGTTGCGGATGAGGCCGGGCGAGGGCTTGAAGGTCACCGCGTTCTCGGCGTTCACGCGGCATTCGATGGCGTGGCCGCGGAACTCGATGTCCGCCTGGGTCAGGCCCAGCGGCGCGCCGTTGGCGACGCGGATCTGTTCGCGCACGAGGTCGAGCCCGGTGATCATCTCGGTGATCGGGTGCTCGACCTGGAGGCGGGTGTTCATTTCGATGAAATAGAACTCGCCGTTCTCGTAGAGAAACTCGACCGTGCCGACGCCAATATAGCCGAGCTTCAGCATGGCGTTGGCGACGATCGTGCCGATCTCGCTACGCTGGCTTTCGTTGAGGGCGGGGGAGGTCGCTTCCTCCAGCACCTTCTGGTGGCGGCGCTGCAGCGAGCAGTCGCGCTCGCCCAGATGCAGCGCGGTGCCGTGCATGTCGCAGAGCACCTGCACTTCGATATGACGCGGGGTGGAGAGGTATTTCTCCATATAGACGGTGTCGTCGCCGAAGGCCGACTTCGCCTCGTTCTTGGCGAGGCTGAGCTGCGAGAGCAGTTCGCCCTCGTGCTGCACGACCTTCATGCCGCGCCCGCCGCCACCGGAGGCCGCCTTGATGAGCACGGGGTAGCCGATCTCGGCCGCGACCGCGATCGCATCGGCCTCCAGCACCGCGCCGTCGGAGCCGGGGACGACGGGGATGCCGAGCATCTTGGCGGTGCGCTTGGCTTCGACCTTGTCGCCCATGATGCGGATGTGTTCCGCGGTCGGGCCGATGAAGGTGATGTTGTGGGCGGTGACGATCTCGGCGAAGCGGGCGTTCTCGCTGAGGAAGCCGTAGCCGGGATGGATCGCGTTCGCGTTGGTGATCTCGCAGGCGGCGATCAGCGCGGGGATGTTGTTGTAACTGTCCTTCGCGGCGGGCGGGCCGATGCAGACGCTTTCGTCGGCCATGCGGACATGCATCGCATTGGCGTCGGCGGTGGAGTGCACCGCGACCGTCTTGATGCCCATCTCGCGGCAGGCGCGCACGACGCGCATGGCGATCTCGCCGCGATTGGCGATCAGAACCTTGTCGAACATCGGGGTCTTCCCCCTACTCGATGATCATGAGGACTTCGCCGTACTCGACGGGACGGGCGTCGACCACGAAGATCTGCGTGATGCGGCCGGCCTTCGGCGAGGGGATCGGATTCATCGTCTTCATCGCTTCGACGATGAGGAGGGTCTGATCCTCCTTGACGGTGTCGCCGACCTGGACGAAGGCCGGATCGCCGGGCTTGGGCGAAAGATAGGCGGTGCCGACCATCGGCGAGGTCACGGCGCCGGGGTGCTTCGCCCAGTCGGTCTCGGCGGGGGCCGCAGGCTTGGCGGCAGGGGCTGCGGCGACAGGCGCGGCAGCGGCCGGCGCGGCCGAAGGCGCGGGGGCATAAACCACCTGCGGCGCGGCGGCGGAGGCGCGCGAGACGCGGACCTTCAGCCCGGCGCGCTCGACCTCGATCTCGGTCACGTTGGCCTGCTCAAGCAGGTGGGCAAGGGTGGTGACGAAGGCGATGTCGCCCTCGGCGGAACCGGCGTCAGAGGTTTTCACGGGAAGTTTCATGCGCGGCGGGAGAACGATCGATGTCTTCTTGGGAGTCGTCATGCGTCGTTATGGGGCTTTTGTCCGGCTCTTGGCGAGGGCGATGGCGGCGTCCACGGCGAGCTCGTAGCCATGAGCGCCCAGACCCACGATCACCCCGTCCGCAGCGGCCGAGATGAAGGAATGATGGCGGAAGGATTCCCGCCGGTGAATGTTCGACAGATGAACCTCGATAACCGGCAGGTCAACCGCCTTCAGGGCATCGTGAAGGGCGACCGAGGTGTGGGTGTAGGCGGCGGCGTTGATGACCACGGCCGAACCCTTTTCGCGGGCTTCGTGGATCCACTCGACCAGCTCGCCTTCGCGGTTGGTCTGGCGGAAAACCGCGGAAAAACCGCCCGCCTGTGCCCGCGTGGCCGACAGCTTCTCGATATCCGCCAGGGTCTGCGAACCGTAGATTTCCGGCTCGCGGGCGCCCAGGAGGTTGAGGTTAGGCCCGTTCAGAATGTAGATCGGTTTCGCCATGGGCTCCGGGCGCCGGATCGGCGCATCTGTTGGGGAGGGGGTTATACCTGTCCCCCACCCGGGCGCAAAGCGTGGGTCAGGGTGACGATGTGACGATCGAGGTAACCATCAACGGCGAACCGCGCGGGGTCGAGGGGCCGCTGACCGTGGCGGACCTGCTGGTCCTGCTCGGTCTGACCCGCGGCAAGGTCGCCGTCGAGCGCAATCTCGAGATCGTCCCCCGCTCGACCTACGAAGCCGTCGCCGTGGTCGACGGCGACCGCTTCGAGATCGTGCGGTTCATCGGGGGCGGGTAGGGCCTCTGCTGCGCATTCCATCGTCATCCCGGGCGAGGCCGCCGCAGGCGTCCGAGACCCGGGACCCAGGGGCCACAAGCACTATGCCCAGTCACCTGGGTCCCGGCTCTCCCCCTCGGGTTAAACCCGAGGGGGAGAGCCGGGATGACGGTGAGTTAGGGAGACTACTCTTCCCCGCCACCGTCATCGCCGCCGCCGTCGGGTTCGCCGTCATTGGTGTCGTCGGTGTCGACCTCGTCGGCCTGGCCGTCATTGTCGTCGTCGGCGTCAGCCTCGTCCGGCGTGCCGTCGCCGTCGGTGTCGACCTCGTTCGACCCCTCGTCGGGCTCGTCCACCGACCCGTCATTGTTGTCGTCGGGATCGTCGGCGTCGGGAATGCCGTCATTGTCGTCGTCATTGTCGACGGCGTCCGGCTGGCCGTCGCCGTCCGTATCCTCGGCAACCGGATCGTCCGGCGTCTCTTCGCTGTCGACGATGCCGTCGCCGTCGTGATCGGTATCGGCCTCGTCGGGCGTGCCGTCATTGTCGTCGTCGGTGTCGGCGACATCGGGCGTGCCGTCGCCGTCGCTGTCGAGGGTCTGCGCATCGGCCTCGGCCTCGCCGGCCATCTCCTGCTCCTGCGCGATCCGCTGCGCTTCGGCCTCGTCGAACGGCTGGTTGGTGCCGGTGTCGATTTCGGGATCGGGCGTCGCGGCGACCGCGGCGACATCGACCGGGGGCAGGGCGGCGGCCGCGGCGTCGGCGGCTTCCATGTTCGCGTAGTCGGTGTCGGTCAGCGCGATCTCGTTGGCGAGCGCGCCGATATTGTCGGTCTGGGTATCGGCCTCGGCGAGCAGCGCGGGATCGACGAAGTTCGTGCCGATATCGACGTAGTCGCTGACCGGCACCGACGCATCGTACGGCGTGTAGTCGTAGCCGTTGTAGTAGGCGTCGTAGGTCGGCAGGTAGTCGTCGTAGATCGAGCGCCAATAGCCGTAGCCGTCGAGATAGAAGCCGGCGGTCGCGGGGTCGTAGGCGCCGAGATAGTCGTAATAGCCGTCATACCAGCCCATCGCCTGGTCGAAGAGATAGTTGGCGTACCAGGCCTCGTCGTCGGAGCGGTTATATGCCATCGCGTCGTCGAGCAGGCCGAGGAGATAGGCGAGCGCCGCATCCTCCGCGCCATTGCCCGAACGCTGGCCGCGCAGGTCCTCGACCTTGCGCTTCACGCCGCCGATGCGGCGATTGTTGGCCTGGCGGGTTTCAGGGTTCGATTTCGTACCCTTCAGCCGCTTCACGGTTTCGGTCCACGAGGCGTTGAAGGCGCGCATGCCTTCCTTGGTCGCCTTGTCCTTGATCCCGGCGCGCTTGTAGGTCGAGTTGAGCGTGCCGACCGCCGTGGACGCCGCGCTGAGCGCGCGGCCGAGCGCCTTGCTGTCCTTGGCGCCGACGGCGGCGGCAAGATCCTTCAGCGCCTTGTCGGCCTTGCTGACGGCCTTGAAGAACGGTCCGGCCTTGGCGCGCGCGGGCGCCGCCAGCTTCTTGGCGGCGGTCAGGGCGACGGACAGGCCGCGCTGCGCCTTCTTCAGCAGTTCGGCGCCGGTCGCATTCTTCGTCGCCTTGGCGGGCGCCGCGGCGAAGAGGGCGGCGTAGCCGGCCGGCAAGGCCGAGGGCGCCGCGGCCCCGGCGGGCCAGGCGATGAGCGCGGCCATGGAGGCAGAGATCAGCAGGCGGCGCTTGGCCGCGGTTGAAAATACCATGTCGAAAGTCCCCTCAGGCGAGTCCCAGCCCACAACAACCCTAGCGGGAATTCCCGTTCTCCCCACTTGGACATTCCGTCGCGGGGCGGAGACGTGATCGCGATGAACGGGCGTTCATCGGCCACCGCCGTCGAGCGTTGTGCGGGGCCGCGCCAGCCCCTAGATGTGGGCCATGAGCATCGATCCTTCAGCCGACTCGTGGACCGTCGCCGGGCGGACCTTCCGTTCGCGCCTTATTGTCGGCACGGGCAAGTACAAGACCTATGAGGAGAACGCCCGGGCGCTGGAAGCGAGCGGGGCGGAGATCGTGACCGTCGCCGTGCGCCGCGTGAATCTCTCCAATCCCGACGAGCCGATGCTGGTCGACTTCATCGATCCGAAGAAGGTGACGTACCTGCCCAACACCGCCGGTTGCTACACCGGCGAGGAGGCTATGCGCACCCTGCGCCTGGCGCGCGAAGCCGGCGGCTGGAGCCTCGTGAAGCTGGAAGTGCTGGGCGACCGCAAGACGCTGTACCCCGAGATGATCGAGACCCTGCACGCGACCGAAATCCTCACCAAGGACGGGTTCGAGGTCATGGTCTATTGCAGCGACGACCCGCTGATGGCCAAGCGCTGCGAGAATGCCGGCGCGGTCGCGATCATGCCGCTGGCGGCGCCGATCGGTTCGGGCCTCGGCGTGCAGAACCCGATCGCCATCCGCATGATCATCGAACAGTCCAAGGTGCCGGTCCTCGTCGATGCCGGCGTCGGCACGGCGAGCGACGCGGCGGTGGCGATGGAACTCGGCTGCGACGGCGTGTTGATGAACACCGCGATCGCCGAGGCGAAGAACCCCGTTCTGATGGCGAGCGCGATGAAGCACGCGGTCATCGCGGGCCGCGAAGCCTATCTCGCGGGGCGCATGCCTAAGAAACTCTACGCCGATCCGTCGAGCCCGCTGGCGGGCCTGATCTGACAACCCATGCGTGCGCGCGGTGCGGTGCGCATTTCTATGGTAGGCGGTGAACTGCATATTTTGCGTATTTGGCACGGGATTAACCACGTCCCTCGACCTGCCGTTAAGCGCGGACCTGCCAAAGTCGACCGTCAAGTTAGTTTACGGTCGATCACATGTTGCGCGTCCTGGATTGCCTCGCCGTCGAGCACAATCACAGCCTCGTCTTTCTCGCCGCCGCCATTTGTGTGCTTTCCAGCCTCGCGGTCATGCGGATCTATTTCGGGCTGAAGGATTCCGGCGGCAACGTGCGCGTCGCCTATATCGGCCTCGCCGCACTGGTCGGCGGCTCGGGCATCTGGGCGACCCATTTCATCGCCATGCTGGCTTATGAGCCTGGCCTGAAGACCGCTTACGAGATCGAAGGCACGTTGATGTCGTTCGGCCTCGCGGTCCTCTTCAGCGGGCTCGGCGTCTGGGCCGCGGCGTCCAGCACGGGCTGGAAAGGGCGCGCTCTCGGCGGTGCGCTGTTCGGCGCCGGCATCGGCACCATGCACTACACGGGCATGCTGTCGTTCCGCACCGAAGGCTATGTGCAGTGGGACGCGTCGATCGTCGCGGTCTCGCTGATCATGGGCATCGCGATCGCCGCCGCCGCCTTCTGCCTTGCCGGAGCGCTGCGCAATGCCCGCCACCAGATCGTCGGCGGACTGGTGCTGACGGCCGCCATCTGCTCGCTGCACTTCACCGGCATGGGCGCGGTGACGATCGTCCCCGTCGGCGGTGTCGAGGTCGCGACCTCCGAACTCTCCAACGGCGCCATCGCCTTCCTGGCCGGCGCCGTGGCCCTGCTGATCCTGCTCGCGGGCGCCGGCGTCATCATGATGGGCGACCTCACGCGGAGCTCGGCGGTCGAACGTATGCGCCGCCTCGCCAATGCCGCGCATGAGGGCCTGCTGCTGGTCCGCGACGGCAAGGTGGTCGATGCCAATGCCGCCTTCCTAAGCCTCGCAGAGTGCCGTCTTTCCGATGTCATCGGCCGCGATCTCGACGAGGGCCTGCTGCGCCGCCATGACGGCAACGGCTTCCTGACGCCGCATGATGGACAGCCGCCGATCCCCGTCGAGGTGCTGGAGCGCAGCATCGAACAGGCGAGCCGCGGCCAGGCCGCGACTGTGGTGCTGGCGCTGCGCGACCTGCGCGAGCGCAACGCCGCCGAGGCGCGCATCCGCTATCTCGCCGAGCACGACAATCTCACCGGCCTGCCGAACCGGCATGCGCTGAAGGTGAAACTGGACGCCGCGCTGGAACGCGCCGCCGCGACGGGCGAGAGCATCGCGGTGCTCTGCATCGATCTCGATCACTTCAAGGAAGCGAACGACATTCACGGCCATCTCGCCGGCGACCGGCTGCTGGCGGAGACGGCGCGGCGCATCGTGCGCGAACTGAAGGCGCCGTCTTTCGCCGCGCGCCTGGGCGGCGACGAATTCGTGATCGTGCAGGTCGGCGAGGCGAGCCTCGCGACCAGCGGCGCGCTGGGCGGCCGGATCGTCGACGCGCTGTCGCAGCCGGTCCCCTATGAGGGCCAGCATGTCGTCGCGGGCTGCAGCGTCGGCATCGCGCTGTTCCCGGAAGACGGCGGCGACGTCCAGACCCTGCTCGCCAATGCCGACATGGCGCTCTATCGCGCCAAGGATAACGGACGCGGGACGTTCTGCTTCTTCAAGCGCGAGATGGACGAGACCATCCGCGACCGCCGGGGCCTCGCGCGCGACCTGCGCCAGTCGATCACTGATGAGATCCTGGAAGTGCACTACCAGCCGCAGGCGAATGCGGCGGACGGCACGATCTGCGGCTTCGAGGCGCTGGCGCGTTGGACCCATCCTCTGCGCGGCCCGATCTCTCCGGCCGAGTTCATTCCGCTGGCCGAGGAGTCCGGCATGATCGGAGCGCTCGGCGAGTGGGTGCTGCGCCGCGCCTGCGCCGATGCCGCGGCGTGGGACCAGCCGCTGAAGCTCGCGGTCAATCTCTCGCCGTTGCAGCTGCATCAGCGCGATCTCGTGAAGCTGGTGGCCGAGGTGCTGATCGAGACCGGTCTGCCCGCCGCGCGGCTGGAGTTGGAAGTGACCGAGAGCGCGCTCTTCAAGGACTACCAGCGCGCGCTCGATACGCTGCGCCAGTTGAAGGCGATGGGCGTCGGCATCGCGATGGATGATTTCGGCACCGGCTTCTCGTCGCTCTCGACGCTGCAGTCGTTTCCGTTCGACAAGATCAAGATCGACAAGAGCTTCGTCGAGAACATCAACCGCGACGAACGCGCCAACGTGATCGTGCGCACAGTACTGGGTCTCGGCCGCAGCCTCGATATCCCCGTCGTCGCGGAGGGTGTGGAGACCGAGGAGCAGGTCGCCTTCCTGCGCGGCGAGGCCTGCGCGGAGCTGCAGGGCTATGCGATCGGCCGCCCGGCGCGCGTCGCCGTCATGACGGCCTATGCGATGGACGCCGCACTGCCCGAAGCGCGCGCCGCCGCCTAGTCGAGCTTCGGCGGCACGAACGGCCGCCCGGCGAGACCGGCAAAGGCGAGGGTCGTGTAGTCCTCGCCGAAGCCGCCGATCGCCTGCGCGCCGAGCGGCAGGCCGTCGGCGTCGAAGCCGATCGGGAAAGCCGTCGCGGGCAGGTGCGGCAGGGTCGCGACGGAGGGCCAGGCGAGCTGGGTGCCGTAGACCGTGTCCGCGCCGTCGATGGTGAGCAGGCGCTTTTCGTAGGGCTCGGTGTTGTGCGCGAAGGCGGCACTGCCGAAGGCCGGCGTCACCACGATATCGAACGCCTCGAACAAAGCGGCCCACTGGCGTCGGAAGGAGGCCTGGCCATCGAGCAGGTCCATCCAGCCATGCGCCGAGGGCGGATTGCCCGGCGCCGGCGAGTTGCGCAGCACGATGGTCATCAGCATCGGAAAGTAGACGTCGTACTGCGCACCGAGATCGGGCAGCAGCTCGCTCGCCGTCGCGACCTCCGCGCCCTGACGCGCGATCGTCTCGGCGAAATCGGCGAGCGCCTGCTTCATCGCGTTCGCGGTGGCGCAGCGCGGATGGCTATCGACGATGAGGACGCGCATGCCCTTCAGCGTCGTGCGGCGCGGCGGCGGCAGGTTGAGCGACCAGGCCTTGGCGACGTCGCCTTCGGATCCGGCCGTCAGCTTGAAGGCCAGTGTCAGATCTTCCGCCGTGCGTGCCAGCGGGCCGCCGACCGCGAGCAGCACGCCGGCACCTGCCGCCCCGCCCGGGACATGCCCGCCGAGCGGGAAGACACCGTAGCTCGGCTTGTGGCCGTAGACGCCGCAGAAGGCGGCGGGGATGCGGACCGAGCCGCCGATGTCCGAGCCGAACTCCAGCGGCACATAGCCCGCGGCCAAAGCCGCTGCCGAGCCGCCGGACGAGCCGCCGGGGCTGCGCGTGAGATCGTAGGGATTGTTGGTGCGGCCGTAGATCGGATTGTCGCTCTGCCAGTCGCCCAGCGCCGGCGGGATGTTCGTCTTGCCGAGCAAGACGGCGCCGGCGGCGCGGAGGCGCGTGACCAGTTCGGAGTCCGCGGGGGCGCGATGGTCGTGCAGCATGCCGATGCCCCAGGTCGTGGGATAGCCGGCAAGGTCGTAGGATTCCTTGACCGTCAGCGGCACGCCGAGCAGCGGCGCGGTCTTGCCGCCGGCGATGGCGGCATCTGCCGCCTTGGCGTCGGCGCGGGCGCGTTCGAAATCGCGGACGACGACGGCGTTCAGCTTCTGATCGAGCCGCTCGATGCGGCGGATCGCGGCGTCGACCAGCTCGGCCGACGAGACGTCCTTGAGGCGCAGCGCAGCGGCGGTATCGATGGCGCTGGCGTAAGCGAAATCCGACATGCTGTGCTCCTCCTGATGCGCCTCTCAGCCGGGCGCGTCAGGAAGACTAGAACGGGCAGGGCGTTTGATCTAGGCCGCCGGCTCGACCCGCACGGCGGTGCCATAGGCGAGGACTTCGGTGATGCCTTCCATGATCTCGTTCGCGTCGTAGTGCATCGCGATGATGGCGTTGGCGCCGACTTCCTCGGCATGCTTGATCAGCAGGTCGTAGGCTTCGCGCCGCGCGGTTTCGGCGAGTTCGACATAGATCGAGAGATTGCCGCCGAACAGCGACTGTACCGCACCGCCGATATTGCCGAGAATGCTCCGTGAGCGGACGGTCAGGCCGCGCACCACGCCGAGCTGCTTGGTGATGCGATAGCCTTCGAGATTGTTGGCGGTCGTGACGATCATGCTGAACTCTCCCCTTGGTCGAGCCTGGCGGCCCAGTCGAGCGCGTGTTCGAGGCGGTCATTGCCCCAGAAGAGTTCGCCGTCGGCGCAGATGACGGCGGGGGCGCCGAAGACGCCCTTGGCGATGGCGGTAGCGGTATTGGTGCGCAGCGCGTCCTTGATCTCCGGCGTTGCAGCGACGGCATGGAGCGCGGCCACATCTTCTCCGAGGCCGTGGAGGATGCCGTCGAGAACGGCATCCTCGGCGATCGGTTCGTCGTGGGCGAAGTTCGCGGCATAGACCGCCTTCACGAATGCCGCACGGCGCGGGCCGTCGGGCAGAGCGAGCGCGAGGCGCGCGGCCTTGAGGCCGTTCTGGGGGAACACGGAGGGCTTGGCGAAGGGGAGGCCATAGAGCTGCGCCAGGCGCTCCATGTCGCGCCACATATTGCGGCCCTTGGCTTCGTAGATATTGAACGGCGAGGTCGTCCAGCCCTGCGCGCTGAAGATCGGCCCCAGCAGAAAGGGACGCCAGGCGACCGCGACATCGCGGCTACGCGCCAGCGCCTCGATCCGGGCGGCGGCGAGATAGGAATAGGTCGAGGCGAACTCGAACCAGAATTCCACCCCCGCCACCATGGGATCAGCCGCCGCGATGCGCGGCGACGAGGTCCTTCAGTTCGTCCTGCGACATGTAGCCGGGGACGAGCTGGTCGCCGACGATGAAGGCCGGGGTGCCGTCGACGCCCAGCTTTTCGGCGAGCTCGTGGGTCTTCTTGATCTTCTCTTCGACCGCCGGGTCCTGCATGTCCTTCTTCAGGCGATCGACATCGAGCCCGAGGCCGCCCGCGATGTCGTAGATCGCGTCGGAGTCCAGATCGTCGGCCGACAGCATCGCCTGGTGGAACTTCCAGTAGACGTCGCCGCCCTGGTTCTGCGCGGCGATCGCCGCCTTCGCCGCTTCTTCGGAAACCTTGGAGAGGATCGGCAGCTCCTTGATGATCAGCTTCACGTTCTTGTCGGCCTCGATCAGCCCCAGCACTTCAGGCCGCGCCTTCTTGCAGTAGCCGCAGCGGTAATCGAAGAACTCGACCAGCGTCACGTCGCCGTTCGGATTGCCCGCGACATAGGAGAAGCCGTCATTGAAGAGGGCGTCCTTGTTCTCGGCGATGCCGGTCTGGGCCTTCTCGCTCGCGGTCTTCTGCTCGCGCGCCTGGAGTTCGGCGATCATCTCGTTGAGGATTTCGGGGTTCGCGAGCAGGTAGTCGCGCACGATCTTCTCGATGTCCTCGCGCTCCATCTCCTTGGCAACGGCCGGCAGCGGCGCGAGCAGGGCGAGGGCGCCGACGGCGGCGAGGATGGTGGCTTTGAGGCGCATGACTATCTCGTTGTGAACTGGGTTTCGATATTTAGGCGATTTCGCCCGCCGCGGTCGTCGGGATCCTGGGCCTGGCCGATGACGATGATGTCATCGGCGCGGCCCGCCTCGCGCGATCCGGCGGGCAGGAGTTTCTTGGCGCGGGCGGCGAAGCGGATCGCCTCGCCATAGTCGCCCATGTTGAAGCGCTGCTCGGCCATTGCGAGCGCCGCCATGCCTTCATTGCCGAGTTCGGCGTAGATGAATGAAAGCTGCAGCCAGGCGAAGGCGTTGGTCGGATCGCGGCGGAGCGAATCCTCAAGCACATCTCGGGCATGCGGGAACTGCTTGGCGTCGCCGAGCGCGAAGAGCGTCGCGCCGAGATTGACTTCCAGCAGCGGCGCTTTGGGCTTCAGCTTCACCGACTGGTCGAACGCCTTCACCGCGCCGCGGAAGTCGCGCTGCTCGGCGAGGATCTGGCCCTTCAGCTCCCAGAAATAGGGATTGGTGTTGTGCGCGGCGATCAGCGCATCGATCTCGCGATTGGCCGCGGTGAAATCGGGATAGCGGTAATAGGCGACGGCGCGGGCATAGCGGGCCTCGTCGCTGTTGTCGCTGGTGGGGTAGCGGCGCAGCGTCGTCTGTGGGTCGTCCATGAAGCCGCGGACCTTGCCCTGGATCAGCTTGAAGCGCGCGATGTCCTCGGGGCGGTCGGGCACGTCGACATAGGGCGACTTGTTGACCCGGTCTTCCAGCGAGGCGATGCGTTCGCGCGACATCGGGTGCGAGCGGGCATAGGGGTCCTGCATTGTCGCGCTCAGCAATTCCTGCTGGCCGAGCTTCTCGAAGGTTTCCAGCATGCCCTTGCCGCTCTTGTGGATGCGGTCGAGGAAGGTGATGGCGGCCTGGTCGGCGGAGGATTCCTGCACGCGGGAGTAGCCGAGGATGGCGCGCTGCATCGCCTGCTGCGCGCCCATGATGATGCCCATGCCGGCCTGGCCCGCGCCCGCCAGCATCGCCGCGAGACCGGCGAGCATGGTGATGAGGAACGGCGTCGCCTCGTCGGTCATCGCGCCGCCGGCGCGGGCGAGGTGGCCGCCCGCCATGTGGCCGGTCTCATGCGCCATGACGCCGAGCAGCTGGTTGGGCGTATCCACCTGGTCGATAAGGCCGGTGAAGATGAACATGTTCTGCCCGCCCGAGACGAAGGCGTTAAACGTGTCGTCGTTGATCAGGTAGATCGTGACCGCGTTCGGATCGAGCCCGGAGGTGACGAGGACCGGCTTCACCTGATCCCACAGATATTCCTCGATCTCGGTATCGCGCGCGACCGAGATGGCGAGCGCCGGACCCGTCCAGACGAAGGCCATGGCGGCGGCGACAATGGCAGTGAGGGCGCGGGGCAGGAGACGGGTCAAGGACAACTCCGAATGACGGCGCCGGCAGATACCAGACAACGGCGCGGCCCCTCAGCGCGCCGCCATTCCCGGCCGGGCGCGCTAGCTAGAGGGCGCGGCTGGGCCAAGTCAATCGACCCGGAATGTGGCGCCATCAAGATGATTTGCGGGGCCGCGCGGGCTTCTTCGCCATCACGCCCTTCCAGGCGAGGGTGAGGGCGCTCATCACCGCTGCCTTGTCCGCCGCGGCGAGCACGACATTGGTCGCGCCCTTGAGGCCCCAGCCGCCCTTGACCGGGCGGAAGATGGCGGGCGCGCCTTCCACGACGATGGTCTGCTCGTCGGGGGTGAGCGAGACCATGCCCATCGTGTCGTTGGGCGACCCCAGCGTCGCGAAGATGCGGCCGTTCGCGCGGAAGTCCGCGTGACCCATATGCGCGCCCTCGACGGCTCCCTCGAGGCTCAAAGCGAGCTTGCGGAAGCCGTCGGGCGTCATGCGGGACCTACTCCTCGCGCTTCTTCCACCAGCCGGCCTTCGGTGGGCCGGTCGGCGCGTCGCCGACCACGACGACGCCCTGCGGCGGTTCGGGCTCGGCAGGCGGCGGCGGAACGACTTCGGCGACCGGCTCCGGCGCAGCGGCGACGGGTTCGGGCGCTGCCACGGCGGGTCCAGGGGCCGGCGCGACGGGCGCGGGTTCCGGCTCGTCGACGGGCGCCGGCGCCAGAACCGTGGGCTCGGGCACATAAGGCGTCGTCGGCGCGGCGTCTTCAGTCGCGGCTTCCGTGTGGACCACCGGCGCGGGCTCGGCCATCGCCGCCTGCGTTTCCGGCAGGAGAACGGTGACGGGCGCGACGGGTTCGGGATCGTGGCCCGCGACGAAGATCTCGTTCGGGATCGGGGCTTCCGGTTCGGGCGCCGCGGGGGCCGCGGGTTCGGGCTGGCTCACCACCGGCGCGGCGCTCGTCTGCGGCGCGGCGATCGGCACGGATTCCGCCCGCGTCTCGGGCCGCGTCTCGGGCTTCGGTGTGAAGCCGAAGAAGCGGGCGATCGCGGCGACCGGCGACTTGCGCTCGGGCTTCGGCGGTTCGACGGATTGGACTTCGGGCGCCGGGTTGGCGGTCTGCTCGAACGCCTCTTCGGCCTCCTCGGAGTCGCCGTCCTCATCGCCGCCTTCGGAGGCGGGCAGGGGCGTACCGTCGGCGGCGAAGCCACCTTCCGGACGACCGGTGCGACGGCCACCACGACGGCCACGACGGCGGCGGCGGCGATCGTTGCCGTCGCGCGCGCCTTCACGGCCGGCGGCATCGGCGGCGGCGCCTTCGACGGGCTCGCCGGTTTCGCTGTCGCCCTCGATGGCGATGACGGGCAGGGGATCGCCTTCAGCGGCGACGGGTTCGGTGCGCTCGCGCGGTTCGCGCGGCGGGCGATCGCCGCCACGCTCGCTGCCGCGTTCACGGTCGCGACCACGGCCGCGGCCACGGCGGCGTCCGCCGCGCTCGCCGTCGCGGGGACGTTCGGTGCGCGGGGCCTCGCCGTCTTCACCGACTTCGGTGATGTTGCTTTCGCCGTCGCTGTCCGAGGCGTCCTCGTCGGAGGCGTCGTAGGACATCTCCGGCATCTGGGCGAGCGCGGTCTCGGCCGAGACGGCCGTTGCATGCGCGGTGCGGCGCGAGCGGAAGCCGCCGGGCGTGCCGATCTCGACTTCGCAGTCGGCGCCGAACATGTCGGCCTTGGCCTCGACGAAGATCGAGATGCCGAGGCGCTCTTCCATCGCGGCGACGTCGGCGCGCTTGTGGTTGAAGATGTAGACCGCGACCTCGGTCGGCACGCGCAGCGTCATGCCTTCGGCACGGGCGGCGTGGGCTTCTTCCTCGACATTGCGCAGGGCGCGGAGCGCGAGGCTTTCGACCGAGCGGATGAGGCCGGTGCCGTTGCAGTGCGGGCAGGCGATGGTCGAGCCTTCGACCATGCCGGGACGCAGGCGCTGGCGCGACATTTCGAGGAGGCCAAAGGCGCTGATCCGGCCGAGCTGGATGCGCGCGCGGTCATGGCGCAGGCAGTCCTTCAACCGGCGCTCGACGGCGCGGTCGTTGCGGCCTTCCTCCATGTCGATGAAGTCGATGACGATCAGGCCCGCGAGATCGCGCAGGCGAAGCTGGCGCGCGACTTCCTCGGCCGCTTCCAGGTTCGTCTTGTAGGCGGTGTCCTCGATATTGTGCTCGCGGGTCGAACGGCCCGAGTTCACGTCGATCGCGACCAGCGCTTCGGTCTGGTTGATGATGATGTAGCCGCCGGATTTGAGCTGGACCCGCGGGTTGAACATCGAGTCGAGCTGGCTCTCGACCTTGTACTTCTGGAACAGCGGCGGGCGGCCGTCGTGATGCTTCACCGCCTCGATCTGCTGCGGCATGATCATCTTGGTGAAGGCGTGGGCTTCGGCGAAGCCTTCGTCACCCTCGACCACGATCTCTTCGATGTCCTTGCTGAACTGGTCGCGGATCGCGCGCTTAATGAGGTTGCCTTCCTCGTAGACGAGGGCGGGCGCGCTGGAGCGCAGCGTCAGGTCGCGGATCGAGTCCCACAGGCGCAGCAGGTATTCGTAGTCGCGCTGGATTTCCTGCTTGGTCCGGCTGGCGCCCGCGGTGCGGACGATCAGGCCCATGCCCTCCGGCACATCCAGGCTCTCGGCGGCGTCCTTGAGGCGGCGGCGGTCGGCGGAGTTGGTGATCTTGCGCGAAATCCCGCCGCCCCGGCCGCTGTTCGGCATCAGCACGCAATAGCGGCCGGCGAGCGAGAGATAGGTGGTGAGGGCCGCGCCCTTGTTGCCGCGCTCTTCCTTGACGACCTGGATGAGCAGGATCTGGCGCTTCTTGATGACTTCCTGGATCTTGTAGTGGCGCATCATGCGCTGGCTGGGGCGGCGGTTTTCCGCCTCGTCCATCGCATCGTCGTCGCCGGAGCTGACGGTCTCGGCCTCGACGCGCTCGACCGCGATCTCCTCAATCTGCGATTCGCCGGCCGACTCGCTGTCGCTCTCTGAGGTTTCCTCGAACGCCGCGGCGACCGGATCGCCGGCGGGCTCGTCGCCGGGGGCCGGGGTCTCTTCGACCAGGCCCGAGGGCGGGGCAACGATGGGATCTTCCGGCGCCTGGGCGGCGGCAGCTTCGGGCGAGAGGGTGACTTCCTCAAAGGCTGCCGCAACGGCAGCTTCGTCCTGCGCCTCGGCGACGACCGGCATCGGGTCGGGCTCGGACGGGGTGACGTGGGCGGCCTGCTGCTCGTCCTCGCGGTCGTCGCGATCGCGCTGCGACTTCTCGTCGGCGCGCTGGGCGGCGAGCAGCGCCTGCCGGTCGGCGACCGGGATCTGGTAGTAGTCGGGGTGGATTTCGCTGAACGCCAGGAAGCCGTGGCGGTTGCCGCCATACTCGATGAAGGCGGCCTGCAGCGACGGCTCAACGCGCGTCACTTTTGCCAGGTAGATGTTGCCCTTAAGGACTTTTCTTGAGGCAGATTCGAAGTCGAATTCCTCGACCCGGTTACCCGAGAGGATGACGACCCGTGTTTCCTCCGGGTGGGAGGCGTCGATCAGCATACGCTTTGACATGGAATACTCCTGGGAGCGGCCGCGGGGCCGGCGCGAATGGCGCTGCGGTCCCGGCGAAAGAGGCCGGCTCGGTGTTGGTTGAAGAGGGGATGCCGCCACGCGCTGCGCGGGAGCCAAAGCTCCATGCGTCCGAAATCAGCCGCGCTGCGCGCATAAGAAGTCTGGCTCCGCGCCGGAATAGGCGCTTGGGCAGGTGGTCGGGCCGGGCGGCGCCGTCGGATTGCCCAATCGGGATGGTCCTCAGTCGCGCGCTCGTGTCGTCCGGACCGAAATCGCCGGCGTCAGGAGGGGGAAGGGGTCAGTCGCCTGCGCCCCGGCTTCCCGCCTGGGGGCGACCCCGGAGGATCGATGGGGGTATGTAGCGACAATATATCGGCTTCCGCAACCGCCATTGTGACGGGGTGCGGAAACCGGCCCTGGTTGCGGTGAAGGCCAGGGTGGGGAAGGGTGGCCCGGGCGCTTTTCCGCCGAGTCCCGGCGCGCGCGGGCGGTAACGCTAACGCAAGACACCTATGCTAAGGTATGGTCAGACAACGACCTTTAAGAAGTGTGGGGAATCGGTGACGACAGAATGTCGCCCGATAGCACGGTGGATGCGTCGCGTAGCGATGGCAGTCTGCCTTGGGATGGCGGGCCTTTCGGGCACGGCCGTGGCTGCGCCCGTGGCGACCAACGCCCGACTCGGCGAGCACCCGGAGCATACCCGTTTCGTTCTCGAGCTGACCGAGACCGTCGACTATCGCATCTTCACGCTCGCCGAACCCAACCGGATCGTGCTGGAGCTGCCCGATATCGAATGGCGGTTGCAGGCCAAGGCCGGCATCAAGGGCGCGGGCCTCGTCACCTCCTACCGCTACGGACCCTTCCGCAAGGGCCGCTCGCGGGTCGTGCTCGACCTCGCCTCGCCGGCCAAGGTGGACGCCAATTTCATCATGCCGCCGGAAGACGGCAAGCCGGCCCGCCTCGTGCTCGACATTGTCCCCACCGACGAGATCGCCTTCCTGGCGACCGCCGGCTGGCCGGACGACGCGGCGGGCGCCGAACCCGTGCCGCCGATCGATCCCGTCGAAGAGGCCAAGCCGGTCGACAACAAGGACGGCGTCTTCATCATCGCGCTGGATGCCGGCCATGGCGGCGTCGACCCGGGCGCGACCGGCGCGTCCGGCACGCTGGAAAAGGACGTGGTCCTGGCGACGGTCGAGGCCCTGAAGACCGAGCTGGAGGCCCGCGGCAACTACAAGGTCGTGCTGACCCGCGGCGACGACAATTTCATCACCCTGAAGGACCGCGTCCGCGCGGGCCGGGCGGGGAAGGCGGACCTCTTCATCTCGCTCCACGCCGACTCGGTCAGCGATGCAAGCGTCCACGGCGCCTCGATCTACACCCTCTCGGAGACCGCCTCCGACAGTGTCGCGGCCGAGCTGGAGGAGTCCGAAAACGCCTCCGACATCATATCGGGCGTGGATCTCTCGGGCGAGAATGACGAGGTCAGCACGATCCTGATCGACCTCGCCCAGCGCGAGACCAAGAACCGCGCCTCGGTTTTTGCCCAGATGGTGTTGCCCGAACTCGACAAGCAGACCGGCCTCATCAGCAAGCCGCACCGCTTCGCCGGCTTCCGCGTGCTGAAGGCGCCGGACGTCCCCAGCGTCCTCATCGAGCTCGGCTTCCTGTCGAACGTGACGGACGAGGAGCGCCTGACCTCGCCCAAATGGCGCAAGGGCGCCGCCCGTGCCATCGCCCGCGCGGTGGACGACTACTACGCCCATATGTCGAGCGTCGCCGAGACCGGCCACTGAGCGCCAACGGCGGTTTACAGCCCGATATTCGGCGGCCAAGCTGACGCCCATGACCGGCGACACCCCACCCACGGAAGACGTCGCCGCCCTGAAAACGGCGGCCGAGCGGGTAGCGGACCTGGAGGCCGTGTCGCAGTTCCTCGCTCTGGAGGCGGCGCTCGCCAAGCGCGAGCTGGAGGCGATGCGCCGGACGGTCTCGTGGCGCATCACCGCGCCGCTGCGCGCCGTGCGCCGGTTTACGCGGCGCTGGCGGCGATCCTAAAACCGCCATAGTTATCGGCGCTCTTCCCATGTAGAATCGCGACAACAGCGATTTGCGGGCGCGCCAGGTTCCTCGATGCGGTTTTTGCGGTTTTTCTTCGTCTCGATTCTGACGATCATCGGGGTTGGCGCTTTGGCGGCCGGCCTTGCCTTCTGGTATCTGTCGAGCGACCTGCCGGACGCCGAGACGCTGGCCAAGTACGAGCCGCCCGTCACGACCCGCGTCCACGCCTATGACGGTACGCTGATCGCCGAGTTCGCCAAGGAGCGCCGGCTCTTCGTTCCCATCGACGACATTCCGCCGCTGGTGAAGAACGCCTTCATCGCCGCCGAAGACAAGAACTTCTACCTGCATCCCGGCTTCGACCCGTCGGGCATCGCCCGCGCGCTGCTGACCAACCTGCAGTCGAGCGGCGACAAGCGGCCCGAGGGCGCCTCGACCATCACGCAGCAGGTCGCGCGCAACTTCTTCTTCTCCCAGGACGTCAGCTACATCCGCAAGATCAAGGAAATCCTGCTCTCGATGCGGATCGAGGCGACCTTCTCGAAGGACAAGATCCTCGAGCTCTATCTCAATCAGATCTTCCTGGGGCAGAACTCGTACGGCGTCGCCGCGGCGGCGCTCAACTATTTCGACAAGTCGCTCGACGAGCTGTCGATCGCCGAAGTCGCCTATCTCGCGGCGCTGCCCAAGGCGCCGTCGAATTATCACCCCGTGACGCAGAAGACCCGCGCGATCGAGCGCCGCAACTACGTCATCGATCAGATGGTCGAGGTCGGCTACGTCTCCAAGGCCGACGGCGAGAAGGCCAAGGCCGAAGACCTCGTCGTCACCTTCCGCCCGCTCGGCACGCGCTATGAAGACGCGCAGTATTTCGCCGAGGAAGCGCGCCGCGTCATCACCAACCGCTATGGCGAGGACAAGCTGTTCTCGGGCGGCCTCTCGGTCCGCACCACGCTGGATTCCAAGTTCCAGTCGATCGCCCTCAACGCTTTCCGCATCGGCCTGCAGCGCTATGACCGCGCCTCCGGCTGGCACGGCCCGGTGGCAACGATCGAACTCGGCGCCGGCTGGGAGCAGCGGCTGAACGACATTCCCTCGGCACGCGACGTCACCAACTGGCGCATCGCGGTCATCCAGGACGCCGGCGGCACCTGGACGGTCGGCTTCACCGACGGCACGACCGGCGAGGTGCCGGCCTCGGGCCGCAAGCTGAACGGCTCAGGCAAGGCCAAGGCCGGCGACGTCATCTATGTCGAGAAAGCGGACGGCGGTTACAGCCTGCGCCAGATTCCGGAAGTGAACGGCGGTCTCGTCATCCTCGATCCGCACTCCAGCCGCGTGCTCGCGCTGGTCGGCGGCTTCTCCTATTACGCCTCGGTCTTCAACCGCGCGACGCAGGCGATGCGCCAGCCCGGTTCGTCCTTCAAGCCGTTCGTCTACGCGACCGCGCTCGACAACGGCTATACGCCCTCCAGCCTCGTGCTCGACGGCCCGATCTCGCTGCCTATGGGCAACGGGCGGCGCTGGAACCCGAAGAACTCGGATGGCCGCTATCTCGGCCTAGCGACGCTGCGGCAGGGTCTGGAAAAGAGCCGCAACCTGATGACGGTGCGTCTTGCCTACGACATCGGCATGAAGCTGGTGGTCGACCGCGTGAAGCGGGCAGGGGCCTATGACAAGATCGACCCGGTGCTCGCCAACGCGCTGGGCGCCGCCGAGACCACGGTCATCAAGCTGGCAGGCGGCTATGCCACCTTCCTGAACGGCGGACGCGTCGTGCCCGCGACCATCATCGACCGCATCCAGGACCGCTACGGCAAGACCATCTTCCGCCACGACGACCGCTCGTGCGAGGGCTGCTATGCCCCGAACGGCTGGGAGAACCAGGAAGAGCCGCTGCTGCCCGATATCGGCCGCGAGGAGTTCGATCCCCGCACCGGCTTCCAGGTCGCGACCATCCTGCAGGGCGTGGTCCAGCGCGGCACGGCGAAGAACGCCTTCAAGAAGCTGAAGGATTACCCGATCGGCGGCAAGACCGGCACGACCAACGAGTCGCGCGATGTGTGGTTCGTCGGCTTCACGGCTGACCTCATCGTCGCCGCCTACGTTGGATACGACGACCACCATCCGCTGCGCCGCGGCAGCTTCGGCGGTACCGTCGTGGCGCCGATCGCGGCGGACATCTTCGAGGCCGTCCTGCCTGAAACTGGTGCGCTGCCGCTGCGCACCCCGCCGGGCGTCGTCATGATGCGGGTCAACGCCGTCTCGGGCCGTCCGACCTCGGCCGACGATCCGGGCGCGATCATGGAGCCCTTCAAGCTGGGCACCGACCCGGACTCGAAGGAAGCGAACACCGCCGGCGCCGACGAAGCGGACTACCCCGCCGAAGAAGCCCCGCCGCCGCCGCCCGAGAGCGTCTCGACGGGTACAGGCGGACTCTACTAGGGCCGCTCGCTTTTCTCGCTGTCATTCCCGCGAAGGCGGGAATCCAACGCGTCGAACACCGTGCTTGGGACATGGATGCCTGCCTTCGCAGGCATGACAGGTGGGCTGGGCGCTGAGTGAGGCAACGTCCTAGGCGGTCTCGACAACCCCTTAGCCTTGCGCCACGCTGCACTGTCACGAAGCGGCGGCTGCGTTTTGCGCCGACACGGTTTCGGGCAGGGGAGGCGTAATGAAGATCGACGAGACCAAGCTCGGCGACAAGGGCCCGGATTCCAACATGGCCCTGAACCCCATCGTGGGGATCAATCCTGAAGAGTTGTGGCGCGCGGCGGGTCTGGTCCTGACCGAAATCATCCGCCAGCCGACTTTGTTCGCCAAGCATGGCGGTTCGTTCCTGAAGGACGCCGCCGACGTCGTCACCGGCAAGTCGAAGCTGGCCGCCGAGCCCAAGGACAAGCGCTTCCAGCATGAAGTCTGGGGCAAGAGTCCCGTCTTCAAGCGCGGCATGCAGGGCTGGCTCGCCTTCCGCAAGAACCTGAAGGAGTGGCTGGGCGATCTGGAGCTCGACGACCAGGACCGCACCCGCGCCAACTTCATCCTCGACATCTTCGCCGATGCCGTCGCACCCACCAATACGCTGATCGGCAACCCGCTCGCGCTGAAGACGGCCTGGGACACCAAGGGCCAGTCGCTGGTGAAGGGCCTGAAGAACTTCGTCGGCGACATCCGCCACAATGGCGGCCTGCCGAGCCAGGTCGACAAGCGGCCGTTCAAGGTCGGCGAGAATCTCGCGACGACCGAGGGCAATGTCGTCTTCCGCACCGAGATGATGGAACTGATCCAGTACAAGCCGCTGACGGCCGAAGTGCACGAGACGCCGCTGCTCATCATCCCGCCGCAGATCAACAAGTACTACGCGTCCGACCTGACGCCCGACCGCTCGATGTTCCGCTACCTGCTGACCCAGGGCCAGCAGCTCTTCGCGATCTCGTGGCGCAACCCGGGCAAGGAGCATGCGGGCTGGGGCCTCGAGGCCTACGTCAAGGAGATCATCAAGGCGATCGACGCCGTGCTGGCGATCACCAAGACGAAGAGCCTGAACGTCTCGGGCGCCTGCTCGGGCGGCATCACGCAGGCGATGCTGCTCTCCTATCTCGCCGCGAAGAAGGACAAGCGCGTCAACGCCGCGACCTTCATGGTCTGCGTGCTGGACGCGCGGCCCGAGGACAGCGATGTCGGCGCGTTCATTTCGCCGCGCTCGATCAAGCTCGCCAAGGCGCGCTCGAAGCAGAAGGGCATCCTCACCGGTCAGGATCTCAGCCGCACCTTTGCGTGGCTGCGGCCGAACGACCTGATCTGGAACTACGTCGTCAACAACTACCTGCTCGGCAACAGCCCGCCGCCGTTCGACATCCTCTACTGGAACAACGATTCCACGAATCTGCCGATGCAGCTGCATCACGACTATCTCGACTTCTACGAGAGCGAGCCGATGCGGAAGCCGGGCACGGTGCCGTTCATGGGGCACAAGATCGACCTGGGGAAAATCCAGCAGGATGTCTTCTTCCTCGCGGGCGTGACCGACCACATCACGCCGTGGAAGGCGGTCTACCGCTCGATGAAGTTGCTGGGCTCGAAGGACAAGACCTTCATCCTCTCGTCCAGCGGCCACATCCAGTCGCTGATCAACCCGCCGGGCAATCCCAAGGCGCGCTTCTTCACCAATCCGGCGCTGCCCGACGATGTCGAGCAGTTCCCGAACGGCGCCTCACAGACCGCCGCGTCATGGTGGGAAACCTGGTCACAATGGCTGGCCGAGCGCTCGGGCGCGAAGAAGCCGGCGCCCAAGAAGCTGGGCGACGCCAAGCACAAGCCGCTCGACAAGGCCCCCGGCCTTTACGTGCATGACTGAGCGTCAAGCCCGGAACCGCGCTACACCCAAGACCGTTGTGAAGGCACGCAGCCGCAGAGGCGGCGCGAAGGGAAAAGAGTCCATGAGTTCCAGCCAGACGCGCGCGCCCGAGCTTTCGATGCAGAAGGTGGGTTGGCAGACCTATCGCACGGCTATCTGGCGCGCGACCGAACGCTCCGCCGAACGGCCGCTGCTGTTCTTCAACGGCATCGGCGCCAATCTGGAACTCGCCCAGCCGCTCGCCGATGCGATGCCGGAGCGTGACATCATCACCTTCGACATGCCCGGCATCGGCGGCTCGCCTGCAGCGGTGATCCCGTACCGTCCGTGGATGATCAGCGCCGCCGCGGCCAAGATCCTCGAGCGCTTCGGCTTCGGCGATGTCGACGTGATCGGCGTCTCGTGGGGCGGCGGCGCGGCGCAGCAATTCGCGCTGCAATACCGCCGCCGCACCAAGAAGCTGATCCTGTGCGCCACTTCGACGGGGATGACGATGATCCCCGGCAATTTCGAGGCCCTGTCGAAAATGGCGACCCCGCGCCGCTATCTCGACAAGGACTATTTGATGAAGAACTTCGAGAAGCTGTATGGCGACGAAGGCGACTTCGCGGGCAAGCACCACATCCGCATCCAGCCACCCAGCGTGCGCGGTTACATCTACCAGATGCTGGCGATGGTCGGCTGGACCAGCCTGCCGTTCCTCCCGTTCCTCAAAGTCCCGACGCTTGTGATGGGCGGCGACCGCGACAAGATCGTGCCGCTGATCAATTCCAAGATGATCAAGGGCGCGATGCCGAATGCGCGGCTGCATGTCGTCGAAGGCGGCGGGCACCTGTTCATCATCACGCGGCTGCCGGAAATCCTGCCGATCATCCGCAGCTTCCTGAACGAGCCGCTGGCGGAACCCAAGGCCTATCGCGCGCCGCGTCCCGCCGCGGTGGCGTAACGGGAGCAGCGCATTGGTGTTGTGAATTCTACTAGATTGTCATGCCCGCGTAGGCGGGCATCCACAGTGCAAGCACAAGTGCTTAATGATCTGGATTCCCGCCTGCGCGGGAATGATAACAACGTTTGATCGATAAGAACTGCGCACCGCTCGAGCATCCTTCCTCGACGGTAAGGGGGCAGTGGTTCAGAATCGAGCGCGCTGGACCCGCGCCGCCCGCGCGTTGAAGAACCGCCGCGTCGGCGTTTCGATCAGGCGGAAGGCGAGCCATGAGGCGATGATGACGGTCGCGAGATAGGCGACCGCCACGAGGTCCATGGGCAGGCCTTCAAGCCGCGGTACCAGCTTCAGGTTGAAGAACAGCGCGATGAAATAGGCGGTCATGTAGATCGCATACGACCACTCGCCGAGCGCCTGGAACGGCCGTGTCAGCATGGCGCGCGACAATGCGCCTGCCTCGAACGCGAAGAGCAGCACGGCCGGGGCAAAGACAAGCGGTGCGGCGAAGGATAGCGGCCCGATACCCGCGAAGCTGACAAAGGCGATGACGGCAAGAATGGCGGCGCATTCCAGCGCCGTCGCGGTGCCGCGCTTCAGCGCCACGCCCTCATGGATCGCGCGCCATACCAGGAACGTCGCGACGCCTGCGAAGAAGCCGGCGAGGCAGCGCAGCATGCCGTAGTCGAACGTCACATCCATGCCGGTCGGCGACAGCGCCACCAGCGCTGCCATGCTGAAGGTCACAATTGTAAAACAGGCGATCGCCATCTGCCGTCGGAAGCTGAGCGCCACTGCGGCGAAGATGAGATAGGTCCAGAACTCCGTCGAGATCGACCAGGCCGGCGAGTTCCAGTCGGTGAGCCCGGTGAAGCCGAGCCCGTGCAGCAGCGCGAGTTCGGGCAGGATCGTCCACGGCGCCTTGGCGCCCTGGAACGCCGCCTCGCCGCGCAGCAGATGGCTCGCCTCCAGCGCCACGAAGGCGAGCAGCATCGCGATATGCAGCGGCCACACCCGTCCGAACCGGCGGATCGCGAAGACGGCGGTCGAGCGCCCGTCGGTCAGCTTGCCGAGATACGCATAAGCGATGACGAAGCCGGAGAGGACGAAGAAGAAATCGACGAAGAGGTAGGAATTCCGGACGAAGGGCAGGGCGTAGAACACGCCGTCCGCCTGCAACCGGTAGAGCGCGACGGCGAGGGCGGCGACGCCGCGCCAGGCGTCGAGCGCGCCGAAGCGGAAGCTCGCCGCGGCCGGTGTCAGCCGCAGATCAACTGGCCGTACGCGTTCCGCTTGTTCTGCGCCTTGCATGCCTCGGAAGGCCCTATCCACTGTCCATCGGACGACCAGCTGGCCGCGCCGCGCACCGTGTCGGCATAGGCCCCGGCCTCGCAGCGCTCGGCGCTGGCCGCCCCTTCGGCCCCGATCTTAAAGCCGAGAACATTACAAATGATGATCGACCAGCGCTTTTCCTTCGGCGCGGCCCGGACCCGGGCTTTCAGGTCCTCCGGCGCGGTCCGCCAATAGTCGATCGCGGCCGCCAAATTCTGGTCATTCATGCCGCCCGCGGCCAGTGCCGCGACGATCTCGCGCTCCTCGGCGGTGAGGCCGCTCATGTCCGGCGCGGCCAGCACCGGGCCGGTCAGAAGGAGCGCCGCGAGGGCCAAATACAGTGTTTTACGCATGATCCGCTTCCGTGGGGTCAGGCCGTAGCCTCGCTTGAGACTATGGCGGCACTTCGTCAGACTGGCGACAAAGAACATGACCTCCGGAGGACACCCATGACCATTCGCACCCCGCTCTGCGATCTGCTCGGCATCGACTATCCCATCATGCTCGCGGGCATGGGCGGCGTCTCCTATGGCGAGCTCGCTGCAGCGGTTTCAGAGGCCGGCGGCTTCGGCACGCTCGGCATGGCGAGCGTCGCGCCCAAGGACGTGCGCGAGCAGATGCGGATCGTCCGCTCACTGACGAAAAAGCCGTTCGGCGTCGATCTCCTGGCCGCCGTGCCGGAATCGCTAGAGCAGACTGCCGACATCATCATCGAGGAGGGCGCCGCGGCCTTCATCTCCGGCCTCGGCGTTCCGGCACCGCATCTGGTGAAGAAGTTCCACGATGCGGGCCTCAAGGTCATGAACGTCGCCGGCACGGTGAAACACGCGCGCCATGCCGAACATGGCGGGCTCGACGCCGTCGTCGCGCAGGGCACGGAAGCGGGCGGCCACACCGGCAAGGTCGCCGGTATGGCGCTGATCCCCCAGGTGGTCGATGCCGTGAAGATTCCCGTCATCGCGGCGGGCTCCATCGTCGACGGCCGCGGCCTCGCGGCGGCGCTGGCCTTCGGCGCGCAGGGCGTCTGGGTCGGCACCCGCTTCATTGCCTCGGCCGAGGCGCACGCCGGACAGATGTACAAGGACGTCATCATCGAGGCGTCGGACGAGGACACGATCATCACGCGCTCCTATTCCGGCAAGACGATGCGCGTCTTCAAGAACCCCTATGTCATGGACTGGGAACGCCGCCCGCAGGACATCCAGCCCTTCCCGGCACAGGCGCAGCTCTCCTCGCGCGCCGGCGTGATGGGCGGCATCGGCGGCCAGCTCGAAGGCCTCGACAAGTCGAAAAGCTGCTTCGCGATGGGGCAGGGTGCAGGCGCCGTGAAGGACGCCCCGCCGGCCGGGGAGATCGTTCGCCGGATGGTGGCGGAAGCGGAAGCAGTGATCGGGCGGATCGCAGGGCTGGTGAAGGAGATGAAGTAAGGCTTCAAGCGCTCCGCCCCTCCGTCATGGTGAGGTGCGGAGCGCGGCCCGCGCGGAGCCTCGAACCACGCAGGCTACCGGCAGCTTGAGTCCTTCGAGGCTCGCTACGCTCGCACCTCAGGATGACGAATATAGTGGCGTGGGGAGGGTCTACCCAAACCCCTTCACCAACCGCTTCGGCGCGATCGCGCGCCAGCTTTGCAGCAGCCAGGCCTTCAGCGTGTCGATCTCGGCGGCGATGTCGTCGCCGGGGTCGAAATGCGCTGTGACCCAGTTGTGCTGCTTGTACCAGCCCTTCGCCTCGCGGACGTAATAGAGGTCCTGCACCATCTCGGCGGAGAGCGGCAGTTTCAGGACCAGCGTAAGCTCATCCAGCGGCTCGTTCTTCGCACCGAAGATGCAGAACGTCTTGCCCTTCACCAGCAACTGCCGCGCGGGCGGGATCCAGAGGCCCGCCGTCGCTTCGGGGAAGGTGAGGCCATAGGCGGTCAGCGCCGCTTCGACCTTCTGATGAGGCGTCGGTTTCGCCATGAACGGGACGATAGGCGCCCCGTCCCGGCGGTCAACGCGAGGTTCAGCCGCAGGCGCCCTTGCCGATCTTGACGCTGGCACCGTCCATCTCGATCGAGCCTTCGACGCTGTCGATGCAGATATTGCCCGAGCCGCTTGTCGAGATCTGCGGGTTGACCGCCGTGCCGCCGAAGCTGACATCGCCCGACCCCGAGGTCGAAACCGTGAAGGTCGAGGCCCGGCCGTGGTCGATCTTCACGTCGCCTGAACCCGTCGTGTCGATCGACAGCGCCGCGTCGATTGTCCCCACCACGATGTTGGACGAGCCGCTGGTGTCGATGTTCAACCCGCCCTTCACCGAGGCGAGCGTGACGTCGCCCGAGCCGGACATCGAGATCGAAGTGGAGCCGACCGCGCCCGCCTTGATCGAGCCTGAGCCGGACGTGTCGACCGACAGCGCACCGTCGATGGAAGCGATCTCGACATCCAGCGAACCGCTAGCATCCAGGCTGGCGACGGTGACGCGGCCCGCATGGATTTCGCCCGAGCCCGAGGTATCGACGGCCAGCGGCGCATTGAGATCGCCGACCGTCGCCTTGCCTGTGAAGCTGGCGAGCTCAAGCGGCGTGCCCGGCGCGACCGTCACGACCAGATTGACGTCGTAGCCATCGTTGGAGTTCCAGGTGTCGTAGGGCCGGTCGTCCATATGGACGATCGCGACATTCGCCTCGGTGCGGAAGCTGGTGCGCGCCACGGCTTCCGGTTTGCCGTCCAGCGTGACCTGGATGCCCTGCGTGCCCGGCACGACATTCACGGTGACCTCGGCGACCTGGAGATTGTCGAGCCGCAGGCTGCTGCCCTGAAGGCTCTGGTTCTGCGGCGCGGCGAGGGCGGGCAGGAGGGCAAGCGAGGCGGCGGAGGCGAGAAGCGCGAACTGCGTGCGGCGGCTGATGGTCATGGGGTTTCCCCTCCCGTAAGAATGGGAGGACGCTAGGCCCCGAACGCCCCGCCGCCTGTAACGGCGGTCACGTGGGCAGGATGTGTGATCGCCCTACAGCCGTCATCCCGGCCGCAGCGGAGCGGAGAGCCTGGACCCAGGTGACTGGACGCCGGTGCTTGCGGCCCTGCGTCCCGGGTCTCGGGCGCCTTCGGCGGTCTCGCCCGGGATGACGAGAAGAATTTATTCCGTCTTCAGGCGGTAGAAAATGTGGTGGCCGATCTGGACGGTGCGCTCGACATCCATCGTCGCCTCCCAGTTCGGATCGACATAGTCGGCGTGGAAGAAGACGGCATCCTGCGTCGTGTTCGCATCGAGGATGGCCTGCCGGTCCTTCAGGATGCGCCCGGCGAGCGCCCAGGTGGACTTCCATAGCGCCTTGCCCCGCGGCCGCACGCGCGCGCCGTCGCAGGCGAACGAGAACTGGCAGCCATAGGCCGGCGCGCCGTTATAGACGACCTTGCAGATCGTGGTGGGGAAGCCCCGGGTGATCGAACGTCGGAGGATCACCTCGGCGACCGCGATCTGCCCGGCCTCACCCTCGGTCCCCGCCTCGAAATAGAGCCCCTCGGTCAGGCATTTCTGGTCGGCATAGGCTTGCGCCTCCGGGCTGGCCGCACAGGCCGGCGCCAGGGCCAGCAAAAACGCGAACTGGACGAGGAGGGCGGCTTTGCCGATGGTGGAGCGCATAAGAAACTCTAACGGGGAGTGCTGCGCATGTCAGCGGGCATCAAATCGATCTTCATCACCGGCGCGGGCAGCGGCATGGGCCGCGAGGGCGTCAAGCTGTTCCACTCGAAGGGCTGGCGTGTGGGCGCCATCGACCGCAACGATGGCGGCCTCAAGACGCTGGAGCAGGAACTCGGCCGCGACCGGCTGTGGACCCGCGCAGTGGATGTCACCGACAAGGCCTCGTTCGAGTCAGCGCTCGCGGATTTCTGCGCTGACAACGCGAATGGCGGGCTCGACATGCTCTGGAACAATGCTGGGATCGGCGAGAGCGGCTGGTTCGAGGACGTGCCCTACGAGGCGGCGATGCGGGTCGTCGACATCAATTTCAAGGCGGTGCTGACCGGCGCCTATGCCGGCCTGCCGTATCTGAAGAAGGCGAAGAACAGCCTGATGTTCTCGACCTCCTCGTCATCGGCGACCTACGGCATGCCGCGCATCGCGGTCTATGCGGCGACCAAGCACGCGGTGAAGGGCCTCACCGAGGCGCTGAGCGTCGAGTGGAAGCGCCATGGCGTGCGGGTGGCCGATGTGCTGCCCGGCCTGATCGACACCGCGATCCTGCTGGAAACCCCCAACCGTTCGGGCGACCGGCCGTCGCCGCCCTCGCGCGAGGCGCTGCAGGCGGGGGCACCCAAGAAGGGCATGTTCCGCCTGATGCCGGCCTCCAGCGTCGCGGAATCCGCCTATGCCGCCTATGGCTCAGAACAGCTCCACTGGTATGTGCCCAAGGAGCTGAAATGGATCGACCGCATCAAGGGCTTCAGCGCGGAATCGATGCGCAAGCGCATCCAGAAGCTGTTCCCGGCCATCATGACGCCGGATCCGTAGGTAGGGGCAAACGATCGCTATTTCTCCGTTATGGCCGCCCTTGAGGCGGCCATCCAGAGGGCAAGCGGCGGTGCGGTGGCAGTGGATGGCCGGGTCAAGCCCGGCCATGACAGGCGGGAGAAATCCCCGCCGAGAACTCAGCTCGCCGGAACGACCTTGTTCTTGTAGGCGCGCATCGACTTGTCGGTCATGCGGTAGAAGACATGCGCGCCGACCCGGCGGGTCAGGACGTAGCGGGCCTTCCAGTTGGTCTTGATGCGGGCGGCGTGGAAGAAGGTCGCGCTGCCCGTCAGGTCCTCGTTGCGACCGGGGCCGGTCAGCTCATAGTCCGCGGCTTCCAGCGCCAGCTTCCAGTCGGCGGCATAGGGCTTCGCGAGCGGGCCGTTGCAGGCATAGGAGAACTGGCAGGTGCGTCCGACCTTCTGGCTGACGACGCCGCAGATCGTGGTGGGGAAGGGGCGGGTCTGGGTGCGGCGGACGACGACGTCCGCGACGGCGCGCTGGCCTTCCTTCGTGTCGCCGCGCGACTCATAGTAGATCGCCTGGGCGAGGCACTGGCGCTCGGCTTCGCTGAACGTCACGGACGTCTCGGCGAGGCGGTCCGTCGCCAGCGCGGCTTCCACGACCGGCTTGGCTTCGGGGGTGGGGGTGGCGTCTGCGGCGGGCGCCGTGGCGGCGGCCTGCTCGGCATATTTCAGCGAGCCCCAATACAGCATGGCGACCGGGACAACGGTCTTCAGCTCGGTCACGGTCTGGACGCGCTCTGCGGCGACGGCGGTGGCGGACAGCGAGATGGTGGCGGCGAGGCCGGCAAAGGCGGCCAAGGCAAGCGGATGGCAGCGCCGGGCGGCTGCAGAGGCGTTAGACATGAAACCGAAGCACTCCTTATCGAGTCCGTCCCGGGTGGAACGGCGGGTGGGCGCCCCTGTCCGCGGCTCGCATTCCCTGGATGGATGCGCGCCGGCGGCGGAGCAGTTTGCTCCCCGGCTAGCCCTACCCCCGCCAGGAAGGCGCGGAACCTAGGACCCGGTTCCGCCCCCTACAAGACTCGACAAACCCGAATCGTGACGGTCCGTCAGGATTGAAAATGCATAAAATGGCTGAAATCCGGCTCCATCCGTATACGGATCATGAAGATCCGGCGGGGGATTGAAGACATTTCCGGCGGTCGGCCGCCGAAAATCGCCGGTCGCGGCGATTTTCGGAGCGAGGGCCCGAGTCGCGCTCAGCGGTCTTCGCGGCGGTCCTTGCCGGGGAGGAGGGCCGCCTGGGCCGCCGCGAGACGGGCGATCGGCACGCGATAGGGCGAGCACGAGACATAGTCGAGGCCGGTCTCGGCGCAGAAGCGGATCGAGGCGGGGTCGCCGCCATGCTCACCGCAAATGCCGAGCTTCAGCTTCGGCTTGGTCTTGCGGCCGCGCTCGGCGGCGATCTCGACCAGCTCGCCGACGCCCGAAATGTCCAGGCTGACGAAGGGGTCCTGCTCGATCAGGCCGAGGCGCTGGTACTCGCTGAGGAAGCGGGCGCTGTCGTCGCGGCTGATGCCGAAGGTTGTCTGGGTCAGGTCGTTGGTGCCGAACGAGAAGAAATCGGCGGATTCCGCGATTTCGGCGGCGCGCAGGGCAGCGCGCGGCAGCTCGATCATGGTGCCGATGAGGTAGGGCACCTCGACCCCGGTCTCCTTGGAGACGGCGGCGTGCACCTGCTCGATCTTCTCCTTCAGCATGTCGAGCTCGCGCTTCAGGGCGACGAGCGGGATCATGACCTCGGGCGTTACCGTCTCGCCGGTCTCCTTGGCGACCGCGGCGGCCGCCTCGAAGATCGCCCGCGCCTGCATCTCGTAGATCTCGGGGAAGGTGATGCCGAGGCGGCAGCCGCGATGGCCGAGCATCGGGTTGAACTCGTGCAGCTCGTGCACCCGGGCGCGCAGGCGCGCGGCGGTAACACCGGCGGCCTCGGCGACCTCGTTCATCTCCTCGTCCGACTTGGGCAGGAACTCATGCAGCGGTGGGTCGAGCAGGCGGATCGTCACCGGCAGGCCGCGCATGATCGTGAACAGCTCGACGAAATCCGCCCGCTGCATGGGCAGCAGCTTGGCGAGCGCGGACTGCCGGCCTTCCAGCGTCTCGGCGACGATCATCTGGCGCACGGCGAGGATGCGGGTCGCGTCGAAGAACATGTGCTCGGTGCGGCAGAGGCCGATGCCCTCGGCCCCGAAGCCGCGCGCAGTCTTGGCGTCGAGCGGGGTCTCGGCATTGGCGCGGACTTTCAGCGCGCGCTTGGCGTCGGCCCATTCCATCAGGATCGCGAAGTCGCCTGACAGTTCCGGCTCGACCATCTGGACGCGACCCTTGAAGACCTGGCCGGTCGAGCCGTCGATGGTGATCCACTCGCCGCGGGCGATGGTGGTCCCACCGGCGGTCAGCTTCTCGGCGGTCATGTCGATCTTGAGCCCGCCCGCGCCGGAAACGCAGGGGCGCCCCATGCCGCGCGCGACCACGGCCGCGTGGCTGGTCATGCCGCCGCGCGCCGTGAGGATGCCCTTGGCGGCGTGCATGCCGTGAATGTCTTCCGGGCTGGTCTCGACCCGGATCAGGATGACCGGCCGGCCCTCATGGGCGACACGCTCGGCATCGTCGGCGGTGAAGACCGCTTCGCCCGAAGCCGCGCCGGGCGAGGCAGGGAGGCCGGTGGCGATCGCCTGGCGCGGCGCCTTGGGGTCGATCGTCGGATGCAGCAGCTGGTCGAGCGACAGCGGATCGACGCGGCCGATCGCCTCTTCCTTCGTGATCAGCCCTTCGTTCGCCATGTCCACGGCGATCTTCAGCGCCGCCTTGGCGGTGCGCTTGCCCGAACGGGTCTGCAACATGAACAGCTTGTCGCGTTCGATCGTAAACTCGATGTCCTGCATGTCGCGATAGTGGCCTTCCAGCCGCTTGGTCACCGCGACGAATTCGGCGAACGCCGCCGGCATCGCTTCCTCCATCGAAGGCTTGCCGCCCGACTTGCGCGACGCGGCGGTCAGCGGCTGGGGCGTGCGGATACCGGCGACGACATCCTCGCCCTGCGCGTTGATCAGGAACTCGCCGTAGAGCAGGTTCTCGCCGGTCGAGGGATTGCGGGTGAAGGCGACGCCGGTGGCCGACGAGTCGCCCATATTGCCGAACACCATCGCCTGCACGTTGACCGCCGTGCCCCACTCGGACGGGATCGAATTGAGGCGGCGATAGGTGATCGCGCGCTGGTTCATCCACGAAGCGAACACCGCGCCGATCGCGCCCCAGAGCTGCGCCTCGGGCGCGAGCGGGAAGGGGTTGCCTGTTTTGGAGCGGACGAGGTCCTTGTACTGGTCGACCAGCGTGCGCAGGTCGTCCGCCGTCATTTCGGCGTCGCTCTCGTAGCCATTCTCTTCCTTGGCGATGTCGAGCAGTTCCTCGAAATGCTCGTGGCCGACCTCCAAGACGACGTTCGAATACATCGTGATGAAGCGGCGATAGCTGTCCCACGCGAAGCGCTCGTTGCCGCTCAGCTTGGCGAGGCCCGCGACCGTCTCGTCGTTCAGGCCGAGATTGAGGACAGTATCCATCATGCCCGGCATCGAGGCGCGGGCGCCGGAGCGCACGGAAACCAGCAGCGGGTCGGAGACGTCGCCGAAGCCCTTGCCGGTGCGCTCGGAGAGCAGCTTCAGCGCCGTCTCGACCTGGATCTTCAGTTCCGCCGGGTAGGTGCGGTCGTTGGCGTAGTAGTAGGTGCAGACTTCGGTCGTGATCGTGAAGCCGGGCGGGACGGGCAGCCCGAGATTGCACATTTCAGCCAGGTTCGCGCCTTTGCCGCCCAGAAGCTCGCGCATTTCCGAGCGGCCTTCCGCACCGTCAGGACCGAAGTTCAGAACCCACTTGGACATGCCGAAATCCCTAACTTTGTGCGCTGCACAAGCGCCGAACGCATTACCCCGCCAAAGGGTCCGAATTCAACGATTCAATCCTCGGACCCGCTGCGGCGGGGGAAAAGGCGGCAGGCGGTGGAGGCCACCCGGCCGAGCCGGTACATGCGCTGAGAGGCGACGGTTGCGCCAGCCACTTCGCCCGCGATCTTGGCGGCGAAGGGGTTGGTCAGGATGGCGTGGCTCAGCATCCCGCTCGCCATGTCGGCGACAGCCACCAGCGAGGCGCTGCTCATGGTCCGGCGCAGCAGTTCCCAAGTCGCGAGGCCGTGGGGGCGGAGGCCATAGGCCCGGGCGATCTGGCGGATCAGGCGGACGCCGCGGACCGAGAAGAGCAAAGCGTCGATCGAGGCGGTCGGGCTGACGGCGGTGAGGCCGAACGCCTGGGCGGCGGCGGCGCGGGTCGCCTGCGCCGCGCGGGCATCGAGCGAGGGGAGGACGGTCGTCTCCAGCGCATTGCGGATCTGCTCGACCGAATTGGCGCCGCGGATGGATTCGCGGGCATCGCCGACAATGGCGCCGTTCGCCTTCAGCAGCGCCACATAGCCGTTGGCCGCCGCGCGGGCCTTCTCGATATCGTCGGCGTCCTCCGCGAGCGCTTCCTGCCAGTCTTCCATGCGGCGCACCGCGAACAGCGACGACAACTCGCGCCAGATCGCCCAGATGATCAGCAGCAGGCCGAGCCCCAGCACCCCTGCGCCGAGGAAGCCCAGCCATGGGCGCTGTTGGATCAAGTCGGCGATCCAGCCGATCGACTGCACGACGAAGAAGCCGAGCAGCAGGACGAAGAGCCCGCCCGTAATCAGCGTCGCCGTGCCGAAGAAAGGCTGCGTCGCCTCCGGCCGTTTCACGAAGGCTTCCCAGTCGTGATCGATGCGCGTCGCGGGCGCGTCGATCTCCATAAGCTGCGGCCGACGCGGGGTCTCGCTCATAGGCGGTCTCCGATCAGGTAGAAGAGGGCATCGTCCAGCGCGAGATGCGGCACGCCGGATTCGCCGGAGGCATCGAGCTTGGGCGGCTGGAAGACCGGCAGCTCGAAGAACGCGCCGGTCCAGAAGTCAGGCCCCGGCGGCTTCAGCGGGACTTCGCCGGGATAGAAGCGCACCTGCTTGTCGCGTCCCATGGGCAGGCCGCGGACCACCGCGACGTTGCGCCCGTCGACCTGCGCCATGTCGTCGATCGTGCAGCGGACCGAGGCAAGCGCCCCAGTGCGGACCGCGACGCGGGCCTCGCGGATGCTATCGATATCGCCGCCGGCCATGCGCCCGAGCAGGATCTGCAGCGCATCGCGCTGGCGCTCCGGCACATGGTCGGCCTTGGTCGCCGCGAACATGACCTTGGTGATGCCGCGCGCGAACGGATTGGTCAGCGTCGCACCGCCATAGGCGAAGCATTCCGCGAGGCGCGAGACGGCAAGGCGGGTATCCTCGAACACATCCGGCCCGCCATGCAGCGCCCCCAGCACGTCCACCAGCACGATCTGGCGATCGAAGCGGCGGAAGTGCTTGTCGAAGAAGCGCGTCCCCATCTCGGTGCGATAGAGATCGAAGCGGTTGCGGAACATCTCGCCCAGCGAGCCCGGCTTGAACGAGCGGCCCGGCGCGAGGCGCAACGGCGCGAAGATCATCGCATCGGTCTTCGGCCAAGGCGGCGCGCACAGGAACCCGCCGGGCTGCAGATAGCGCAGGCCAAGCCGATCGCGCGCGTCGAACAGGTAGGCCAGATAGAGATCGTAGAGCTTGCGCGCGACATCGCCGTCGGCCGGCGCATCGGGATCGATCGTGCGGAGATAGTCGAAGAAGGGCTTGGCCGGCTCGACCCGCAGGCCCGTATCCATCCGCTTCAGCGTCTCGTCCGACCACGCCGCGAAATCCTGGTTCAGCATCGGCAGGTCGAGCAGCCACTCGCCGGGATAGTCGAGAATCTCGGCGGTGATCTCGCGCTGCTTCAACAGGTCCATGCCCCAGCTATGGCGGCGGCGGACGACGAACTTGATCGCCACTTCCGCCAGGCTCGCGGTGCGCGGCGGCCAATGCGGCGCGGCGGCGGCAAGGGCGGCGAAATTGGTCTCGAAGGGGAAGCGCGGCGCATCCTCGGTTGCCGCTAGCAAGCCCAGCTTTTTCAGCCGGGCCGAGATGCCGTGATCGTCGAACTTGGGCAGCGAGCCCTTGCCGTCGGCCATGGCGAGCAGGTTCTGCACCGCCGAGGTGATGAACACCGTCTTGCCCGCCCGGCTGAGCCCGGTCACCGCGAGGCGCACCGTTTCGGTGTTCACGGCGGCATAGACGGCCGCCCCCATCTGCTTGCGGGCTTCCCTCCAGCCGTCCTTGAACTGGCTCCAGAAATCGTTGGCAGGCGTGTCCAAGCTGGGCGGGTCCGCAGTCGTCTAAGGGCGCCTTTCTAGACGGCTTTACGGCCCGGCGCACGGTCCCTATATGTCCGCGCTTAGCCAAACGGGTAAAATTGCCATGCGTGCCGAAATGCAGGCAGTCTCCAGCGACATCAAGAAGTCGCTTGAGCTGCTGAGGAGGTCTCTTTGACTGGGATACCGCCCAGCGCCGCCTCGACGAACTGAACGCCAAGGCCGAGGACCCGACGCTCTGGAATAACCCCATGGCCGCCCAGGCGACCATGCGCGACCGCAACCGCCTGGACTCGGCGGTCAGCGGCTATCTGGCGCTCGAGAAGGACTTCACCGACTCGATCGAACTGCTCGAGATGGCCGAGGCCGAGAACGACGCTGAGATGGTGGCCGACGCTGAAGCCTCGCTGAAGGGCCTGAAGGCCCGGGTCGGCGAGGAAGAGATGAAGTCGCTGCTCTCCGGCGAGGCCGACGGCAACGACACCTATCTGGAAATCAACGCCGGCGCCGGCGGCACCGAGAGCCAGGACTGGGCCTCGATGCTGCTGCGCATGTACACGCGCTGGGCGGCGCGGCGCGGTTTCAAGACCGAGCTGATCGCCGAGAGCGAGGGCGAAACCGCGGGCATCAAGTCGGCGACGCTGCTCATCAAGGGCGAGAACGCCTATGGCTGGGCCAAGACCGAGAGCGGCGTCCATCGCCTGGTCCGCATCAGCCCCTACGACTCCAACGCCCGCCGCCACACCAGCTTCTCCAGCGTCTGGGTCTATCCCGTCATCGACGACACGATCGAGATCGACGTCAGCGAGGCGGACGTGCGGATCGACGTCTATCGCGCCTCAGGCGCCGGCGGTCAGCACGTCAACAAGACCGAGTCCGCGGTCCGCATCGTCCACCTCGAAACCGGCATCACCGTCGCTTGCCAGTCCGAGCGCTCGCAGCACAAGAACAAGGCCGCGGCCTGGAAGATGCTGCGCGCCCGGCTCTACGAGGCCGAGCTGAAGAAGCGCGAAGCCCTCGCCGACGCGCAGAACGCGACCAAGACCGAGATCGGCTGGGGCCACCAGATCCGCTCGTATGTGCTGCAGCCCTATCAGCTCGTGAAGGACCTGCGCACCGGCGTCGAAAGCTATTCGCCGTCCGACGTGCTGGACGGCGAACTCGATCCCTTCATGGCGGCGTCGCTCGCGCAGAAGATCAAGGGCACCGACGCGATCGAGATCAAGGATCTGGATTAGCCTCTGGCCGCCGCGCGAACCACGCATAGGCGGCCGGCAGGACCAGCAGGGTCAGCAGGGTCGAGCTGACGAGGCCGCCGGTCACCACGATGGCCAGCGGCCGCTGCACCTCCGAGCCGACGCCGGTTGCGAGGAGCAACGGCACGAGCCCGAGCGCCGCGATCGTCGCCGTGATGAGCACCGGTCTCAGCCGCGCCCGCGCGCCGGCGAACACCGCCTCGCCGACCGGCTGGCCGCGCGCGATGTTCTGGTTGATCGCGCTCACCATCACCACGCCGTTCAGCACCGCGATGCCGAACAGCGCGATGAAGCCGATCGAGCCCGGCACCGAGAGATAGGTCCCAGTCACGAACAGCGCGACGATGCCGCCGACCAGCGCCAGCGGCACGTTCGCCATGATCAGCATCGCCTGTCCGACCGAACCGAAGGCGAGATAGAGCAGCAGGAAGATGAGGCCGAGCGCCATCGGCACGACGATCATCAGCCTTGTCTGCGCCCTTTGCTGGTTCTCGTACTGCCCGCCGAACGACACGGCATAGCCGGGCGGCAGGTCGATCTCAGCTGTGATGCGCTGCTCCAGTTCGGCAACGAAGCTGCCCATGTCGCGGCCTTCGACATTCGCCTGCACGACGACGCGGCGCTGGGCGTCGTCGCGCCGGATCTGCGGCGGACCGCTTTCGAAGGCGACCGTCGCGACCTCGCCGAGCCGCACCTCGGCGCCGTTGGGCGAAACGAGGATGAGATCGCGCAGCGCCTCGGGCGTGTCGCGGAACCGTTCGGCGAGGCGGACATAGATCGCGTAGCGTTCGTTGCCGTCGATGATCTGGCCCGCTTCCGCGCCGCCGATCTCGTCCTGCACCAGCGCCATGACCGCATCGACCGACAGGCCGTAGCGCTCCAGCTCCGCCCGTTTTGGACGCACCACAAGCTGCGCTTCGCCGGTCACCTGCTCCAGCGCGACATCGGCCGCGCCGGCCGTGCCCTTCACCAGCGTCTCGATCTCCGCGCCCTTCGCAGCGAGCACATCGAGGTCCGGCCCGAACAGCTTGATCGCGAGCTGCGCGCGCACGCCCGACAGGAGTTCGTCTACGCGCGTCGCGATTGGTTGCGAGAAGCCGAACAGCAGGCCCGGATGCACCGCCATCGCCGTCTCCATCCGCGCCTGGATCTCGGGGCGGGTCTTGGCGGTCGTCCACTCGTCGTGCGGTTTCAGGCCGACCAGGATTTCGACATTCGACACAGGTTCTGGATCGCCGCCGAGTTCGGGGCGTCCGACGCGTGCGGTGGCGTAGGTCACCTCAGGAAACGCCAACAGCGCCGCTTCCAGTTTCGGGGCGACCTCAAGCGCCGTGTCGAGACTGGCGGAGGGCGCCAGCGTCGCGCGGATGTTGAGTGCGCCTTCTTCCAACTCCGGCACGAACTGCGTGCCGAGGAAGGGCGTCAGTGCCAGTGCAGCGACGAGTGCCGTTGCCGCCGCGCCGATCACCGGCACGGGATTGCGCTGAAGCCGCGGCAGCATCCGGTCATAGAGCCGCGCGACCGGCGCCAGAACCGGACTGTCGCGATGCTTGACCGGCCCGCGGAACAGATAGGTCGAGAGCGCCGGCACGGCGAGCAACGCGACCAGCAGCGAGGCACCGAGCGCCAGGATGATGCTGACCGCCATAGGCTGGAACAGCTTCCCCTCCACGCCCTCCAGCGAGAACAGCGGCGCGAACACGACGACGATGATCAGCACCGCGAAGAAGACGGGCTGCGCCACCTCGCGGGCTGCATCGACGATACGGGTCTTGATCGGCCGCGTATCGTCGCCATGCCCGAGCTTGCCGAAGACGTTCTCCATCATCACGACCGAGCCGTCGACGATGATGCCGATCGCGATGGCGAGGCCGCCGAGCGACATGAGGTTCGCCGACAGGCCGGTGGCCGCCATGACTGCGAGCGCCGCCGCGATCGAGACCGGCACGGAGATCAGCACGATCAGCGCCGCGCGCAGGTTCATAAGGAACAGCAACAGCACGATCACGATCAACACGAAGGATTCGATCAGCGCCGTCGTAACCGTCGCGACCGCCTTGTCGATGAGTTCGGCCTGGTCGTAGATCGGACGCAGCTCGACATCGTCGGGCAGGGCGGCGCCCACCAGCGGCAGACGTGCTTTGATGCCCTCGATGGTCGCATTGGCATTGGCGCCCATGCGCTTCAACACCTGGCCGGTGACGACTTCGCCGAGCGGACGGGGCGTCCCGTCCTCGTTGCGCAAAGTCAGCGTCGTCGCGCCCTGGCGGATCTCGCCGCCGAACGCGACCTCGCCGACATCGCGGACGCGGACGATCTGGCCGTCCGCCTCCTTGATCGGCGTGTCGCCGATATCGGCCAGCCCGTCCTCGCCCGACCGCATCCAGCCGACGCCGCGCACGACCAGCTGCTCCGCGCCGCGCTCCTGGTACCAGCCGCCGGCATTGCGGTTGTTGGCCTCGATCGCCGCGCGCACCTCGGCGGCCGAGAGGCCGTAGGCGATGAGGCGATAGGGATCGAGATGGACCTGATACTGCCGCACCTCGCCGCCGAACGAGAGCACGTCGGTGACCCCATCGACCGGCAGCAGCAACAGCTTCACGACCCAGTCGTTGAGGCTGCGCAGCGCGGTCGCGTTATAGGCGCCGGGTGTTTTGGGCAGCAGGACGTATTGGAAGATCACGCCGATGCCGGACGTGTTGGGTCCGATCTCAGGCGAGCCGGCCTCGAGAGGGATGTCTTCCCGCGCCGCCTGCATCTGCTCGAACACGAGCTGGCGCGCGAAGTAGATGTCGGTGCCTTCCTCGAAGACGACGGTGACCAGCGACAGACCCGTCTTCGAAATCGAGCGCACATCTTCGACGCCGGGCAGCGCGAACATCGCGGCTTCAACGGGATAGGTGATGAGCTGCTCCACCTCAGCGGGCGCAAAGCCGGGCGCCTCGGTGTTCACGGCGACCTGGACGTTGGTCACGTCCGGGAAGGCGTCGAGGTTGAGGCGCGGCAGCAGCACGAGGAAGGTCGTGACGACAGCGGCGATGGCGATCAGCACGAACAGGCGGTTGGCCACCGCAATGCGTATGAGAGCATCGAGCATGGTGCGGCTCAGTGCGCGTGCGCGTCGAAGCCGCCTTTGGCGGACTCCGCGGCGATGAAGAACGCGCCCTTCACGGCGATGCGCGTGCCTTCCGCAATCCCCTCGATCGCGGTCAGCGCACCGACCGTGTAGAGCACCTCGATCTCCACGGCCTCGAACTGGCCGGGCGAGCGCTCGACCTGCACGGCCCAGTCGCCGTCTGCGCTGCGCAACACGGCCTCGGGCGGCACGGCAAGCACGGGCTCGGCCGCGCCATGCAGCTCCGCGCCGACGAACGCGCCGGGGAGCAACACTTGCGCGGTATCGTCCGCCTGCAGCCGCACGCGCACCGTGCGCGTGTCCTCATCGACCGTGGGGAAAATCTGCAGCAGCCGTGCGTCGATCCGCATTTCGCCGAACGTCACCGCCGCGTGATGGCCTTCCAGCAGGGCGGCGACCGCGGGCGCGACGCGCGCCTCGACCCACACGGTCTTACCGTCCGATATCTGCGCCAGCTTCTTGCCGGCCTCGGCAAGTTCGCCAAGGCGATAGGCATCACTGACCAGCACGCCGTCTTGGGGTGCGCGGATATCGAACTCGCCGATCCCGACATCGCTGAGCCCACGCCGTTCCAGCGCGGCGATGTCGTCGGCGGTGAGACCATAGGTCTGCAGCCGCACCCGCGCTTCGCGCAATGCGATGAAGGCCTGCTCGGTTTCCTTGCGCGTCACCGCATTGCGGCCGGCGCCAGTGAGGCGGGCGTATTCCTGATGGGCGAGGGCAAAGGCGCTCTGCGCCTCCGCCATGCCCGAGCTCAGCAGACGGAGTAACGGATCGCCCGCCTTAACCGTGCTGCCGAGCGCCGCATAGCGCCGGGTCACCACGCCCGCGACACGCGCACTGACGATGCTCGTGGTATAGTCGTTCAGCACCACCTCGCCGGGCGCGCGATAGAGGCGGGGCAGGGGTTGACGCTGAACCGGTGCGACGACGATGCCCGCCGCCGCCATCTCCTCGGCGCTGAAGATGCGCGGTGCGGCTTCGCCCTCCGTGTGTTCGCCGCCGTGGTCGTCGTGACCCGGCTCCTCTGCGGCGGCTGAGGCAAGGGTGAAGGCAGCGGCGAACACGCCGGTGAGGCACGCCCGTCGGGCGCGCAGCATGAAGTGGGGCATGAAGGGAGTCCTGATCGTTGAGGGCCAAGGCATAACGGCGCCGCAAGGGCGCCCGAACGCGGCCTCAGATCAGGAGACGGGTGACGCGGATGACCGCGAGCTGGGGCGGGTCGAGCACCGCCAGGGGTTCATAGCGCGCGTAAGGCCGCGTCGGCTCGGCCAGCGCGGTCATTATGCGGATCGTCGCCGACAGGACGGCCAGCGGCGGATCGGCCTGCGGCACCGCCTTGACGATCTGCTTGGCGGCAGCGGGCATGGCGGCTGCGTGATCGCAGTGCGCCGCTTCCTGTTCGTCGTGATGGAGCTGGTTGTGGGTCTCGCAGGGCTCGCCGGGAGGCTGCCCACTGCTACGCGCCTCGGCGAGGCACACGCCCTGCATCAGCAGGATCGCTGCAAACGCAAGAATGGTGGCGAGAACGCGCAACGATAATTCCTGACGGACGGAACCGGTCGATCCCGAGCCTCCGGCGGGCGGAGGCTCGGCGACGGGTTAGGCGGTCTTGGCTTCCGTCTGCACCAGCGAGGGCTGGCCGGCGGGCTTCGACAGCGTGATCTGAGGCGTCGGGGCCTGCAGGTTCAGCGGGTCGGTCGACTTGCGGCAGGTGCCTTCGAAGGTCGCACCGGCGGCGACGGTCAGCTGCTCCTGCAGGATGTCGCCGATCACGACCGCGGAAGCATCGAGCTGCACGCGGCGGGCGCGGATGCGGCCCTCGATGCGGCCGCGCACGACCACTTCCTCGGCGACGATCTCGCCCTTGATGATTGCGCCATTGCCGACCATCAGCGTGACCGAGCGGATGTCGCCCTCGACCGTGCCGTCGATCTGCATGTCGCCCTGGCTGACGAGCGCGCCCTGCACCAGCAGGTCGGCCGAAATGATCGACGGGGCCGAACGGCCACCGGACTTCTTCGGCGGCGCGGCCGGAATGTTGGGAACGGGAGCTGCCATGCTGCTGGTCGGGGCCTCAGGTGCCTTGCCTTTGGAGAACATTCGCGCCTGCTTTCAAATAGTTCCAGGGGTTGCGGGCCTGGCCGTCATACCAGACCTCGTAGTGCAGGTGCGGACCTGTGCTGCGCCCCGTGCTGCCCAGTTCGCCCACCTTATCCCCGAAGGCCACCTTCTGGCCCTCGACGACGCTGATTGCGCTCATATGAGCGTAACGCGTTTTCAGCCCATAGCCATGGTCGATTTCGACCATCCGGCCATAGCCGCCATGCCAGTCCGCCGTGATGACGGTGCCCGGCGCCGTCGCGCGGATATCGGCGCCGTAGGCGGCCTTGAAATCGAGACCGGCATGGAAGGCGCGGCCGTGATTGAAGGGATCGCTGCGGCCGCCGAAGCCCGACGAGATGCGGGTGACCGAGGGCAGGGGATTGGCGAAGGGGATCGACAGCATCGCGGTCTGCAGCGTGTCGATCCGCTCATGCGCCTCGTCGGCAAGTTCCAGATTGGGGTCGCGCTTCAGCGGGTCCACCGATGCGGCGTCGGGGCCCATGGGGATATACGGCCCGCCCTGCGCATCGGCGCGGGGCGCGATGGCGTCGGGGTTCATGCCGGCGATCTCGATGATGTCGCGCAGCGCGTCTTCCTGCTCGGTCGTCGCCAGCGCGATTCCGGCGGCCGCGACCTGCTGCTTGGTGGCGACGTCGTCGAGGCGGGTCTCCAGCGAGGCGAAGGTTTCGCCCGCCGCGAGGTTGCGGCCGCTGGCGGTGAAGTCCGAGGGCTCGCCCGTCAGGGCCGTCTTGGTCAGATCGGCGTCGCCCTCGACCGGCGCCGCATCGGCAACACGGACATGCTCGGGCTTGGCGGTGGGCAGCGGGGCGTCGACTTCGGGATAGGTGACTTCGGCGGCCTTGTCGGCTTTCGGCGCGGGCTTGTCCTCGGCCTTGGGGGCGGCGTCTTCGCTATGATCGTGTTCGGTATCCGGACCGCCCGAGGCGCTCGGATCTTCTTCCATCGGCACCGTCGTGGCGTCGGGACCAAGGCCGAGGGCCCGGACGGTCGCGGCGCGGCGGGTCACTTCGTCCAGCGCATCGCCGGTCGATTCCTGCTCGACCATCGCGGTCTGCAGATCGCTCTGGCGCTTTTCAATGGCGGCGACGGTGGTGGTGAAACGGTCTTCGGCGAGCGCCATCTTGGTCGACAGGTCGTCGTAGTCGAGGCGCATCCGCGCGATCTGGGTCTCGTAGCGGCCTTGCAGCGCCTGAATGCGCTCTTCCTGGGCGGCGACGATCTCGTTCTTGAAGGCCGTCATCACGCTGGAATAGGCAACCCAGCCCATGCAGGAGAGACCAACGACGACGCTGAGAATCTGGAAACGGGTAGACAGAACGACGAACTGAACGTGGCCGTTGCTGCGATGATAGATCTGGCGCTCAGGGAACCATCGCAGCAAACGCGTCGCCGCGCGGGCTGTAAAGCCTGCTGTCATTGATCGTGCCCCACCGTTCGCGTTATCGCGGTTACGTATTGGTCAAGCGCCCTGGCGCGCCGGACACACCTCCATAAAATCAAACAAAGGGGAGGCGCAAGACACGCTTTTTATCTCATTTTTAACTTGACTCAGGATTTAGCGGAAAACCGCTGCTGCACCGCAACATAATCCACATCGAATTTGGGGGTAAGTCCGGCCTGACGCCGGGCGGGCTCGTTGAAGGGCGGGTGAGGGCGCGCCAGACCGATCCGGTCGAGGGCGTTGGCGAAGGCGATTCCCGGCTCCAGATTCAGCCGTTCGCAGAGATGCGCGAACCAGGTGAAGCCGACCGCGACATGCCCGATCTCGTCGCGATAGATCACCTCCAGCAGCCGCGCGCTGGCGCGGTCGCCCACGCCGTCGAGCTTGGCGATCATCGCCGGGGTCACATCCAGCCCGCGCGCCTCGTGCGTCAGCGGCGCGATGGCCAGCCGGTCGAGCAGCGAGCCGCGCGTGCCGAGCGCCGTCTGCCACAGCCCGTCATGCGCGGGCAGCGCGCCGTAATGTGAATCAAATTCTTCAAGCCGGTCCGCAAGCATCAGAAAATGCTTAGCTTCTTCAGCCGCGACGCCCAGCCAGTCGGCCGCGAACGCGGCCTCGCGACCGGCGAGTTCTGGCGCGGTGCCGAACCGCCCGACAATGTCCACCGCGAGGTCGATCGCGTTGAGTTCGATGTGGGCGAGGGCATGGAGCAGCGCGATCCGCCCCTCGGGTCCATTGGGCGAACGGCGCGGCACTTCGCGCGCGCCCACCAGCACCGGCCGCGCCGGGCGGCCGGGACGGTCGGGCCAGGGGGGATCGAACGCGGGTATTACCGTTCCGAGCGCAAGCACCGCCCGGGCCTTGCTGCGCGGATCGGGGTCTTCGAAAGCGGCGCGGAGCGCGCCCGATGTCACGCCTTCAGCGCCTTGGCCGCGGCCAGCACCTCGGCGACATGGCCCTTCACGCGCACCTTCCGCCAGATATTCCGAATCACGCCCTTGCCGTCGATCAGGAAGGTGGAGCGGTCGATGCCCATATAGGTGCGACCATAGAGCGTCTTCTCGACCCAGGACTGATACGCCTCGACCGTCTTGCCCTCGGGGTCGGCGCCCAGCGGCACTTTCAGCTCGTACTTCTTCTTGAACTTGTCGTGCTTGGCGACGGTGTCCTTGGAGACCCCGATCACCGTCGCGCCGGCCTTCTTGAAGGCGGCGGCCTCGGCGGAGAAGTCGATCGCCTCCTGGGTGCAGGCGGTCGTATCGTCCTTGGGGTAGAAATAGAGCACCAGGGTCTTGCCCGCGAAATCCTTCAGCGAGACCTTGGCCCCGCCGTCCGCGTCCAGAGAAAAGGCGGGGGCCTTGTCGCCCTCGGTCAGTGCTTTCGCCATGTTGCCTTCCCTTCGCGCCCGGTTTGCCGCAACTGTGCAGATAGAGCAGCCCGCCCCCCGCCGCCAGTACGCGGCGGTCTTTCATGGCCCGACGTAACGCGTGACCGAACCCGCCCTTTCAACCGCCGCCGTGCCCGCGCCCAAGCGCCGGCGCCGGACGTGGCGCGGCTGGCTGGGCCATATGGTCATCGGCTTCCTGGTCATCGTCGTCGGCGCCATGGGCGCGATGGCGATCGGTCTCGCCTTCGGCCCGGTCTCGCTGGGGCCGCTGGCCCCGGTGCTGATGGGCGCGGTGTCCGACACGGTCGCCGGCTATCGCATCACCGCCAGCGACGCGCTCCTCATCTGGTCGGCGGAGGAGACCCGGCTGGTCATCCGCTTCGTCGAGCCCAAGGTGGTCGACGCCGAGGGCATTGAGATCGCCTCCGCCAACGACATCGCGATCAGCTTTTCGATCGAGGCGCTGCTGGCCGGCAATATCGCCCCGCGCAGCCTCACCATTGTCGGTCCGACCGCGACGTTCACCCGGCTGCTGAACGGCGGCTACGATGTCGGCATCCGCACCGAAGTCCGTCGCAACGACGAGACCAAGGTCCGGGCCGCCAATGCCGATGCCGGCCCCTTCATCCGCGCGCTGCTGGAACCGCCGCGCGAGGGCGAGGAGGACACCTATCTCAACGAGATCACGCTCAGCGAGGCGACGCTGACCTTCATCGACGAGGCGACGGAGTCGATCGTCAAGGCGCCGCGCGGCACGCTGGTCGTCAAGCGCACGGCGGGCGGCCTGTCGGCGACGCTGGAGGGCCAGGTCTCGCTGCCCAAGGGCAATTGGCGGTTCTACGGCAGCGCCACCTATGAACGCGGCGCGCCGGATATCGAGGTCGATGCGGGCCTCGTAAACGCCAATCTGGATTCGCTCGCCGATGCCGGCCCGCTTTTCGAGGAGTTCGAAGGGGCCGCCATCCCGCTCAACGGCAAGCTGAAGCTCTCCGTCAGCACCGAGGGCCAGATCCTCTCCGGCGAGGGCACGCTCAATGCCGATGCCGGCCTTTTCCAGATCAGGGCGCTGTCGAACATCCCGTTCAACGTGAAGGGCGCGGTCGTCACCGCCGCCTATGACCGCGCGCAGGACCTCTTCGAGCTACGCCAGCTCACCATCGACGCCGACCGCATCTCCGGCCGCATCGCCGGGGCCTTCCGCCTGCGCCGCGGCGCGAACGGCTTCCTAACAGGATGGCGCGCCGAACTTGGCATCGAGGACGGCAAGCTCTCCATCCCCATCCTGTTCGACGGCGATACGCCCATCGACCGCCTGACCATGGTCGCCGACAACGACCTGAAGGCGGACGTGCTGACGCTGGAAACGCTGGAGATGGCGAGCGGCCCGTCGCTGTTCCGCATCCACGGCACCGCCGCCGGGCTGATCGCCAACACGCCGGCAGTCAGGATGGACGGCGACATCTCCAACCTGCCGGTCATGTCGATGGGCCAACTCTGGCCGAACGGCGTCGCGCAGGGCGCGCGCGACTGGATCACCGAGAACGTCTATGGCGGCACGATCACCGGCGGCACGATCCATGTGAACCTCACGTCCGAACAGCTCGCCTCGGGCCTGGTGCCCGACAGCGCGGCCCGCATCGAGCTCGCCTACGAGAATGTCGAGATGTCCTATATCGACGGCATGCCCCATCTCATGGGCGTGAAGGGCAGGGCGATCGTGCTCGGCAACCGCTTCGAGGGGCAGATCGACAAGGGCAATGTCGGCGCGCTGACGCTCAGCGACGGCAAGGTCGTCATCGCCGACCTCAACCGGAAGGGCGAGCCCGCTGATATCACCGGCCTTATCACCGGCAAGGCGTCCGATCTGCTGAAGCTGCTCGACATGAAGCCGCTCGGCTATCCCAGCAGGTATGGCCTGAATCCTGACAGCGTCGGCGGCGATGCGGTGATCACGCTCGGCCTCATCGTCCCGACGCTGAAGGCGCTGAAGGTCGAGGACATCACCTTCGACATCAAGGCGGCGCTGACCCATGTCGCGATGGACATCGTCAACAATATTCGCCTGACCAACGGCGACGCCGAGTTCCTGGTCACCGGCACCGGGCTCACCGCCAAGGGCAAGGGCGATATCGCGGGGGTTACCGGCAATTTCGCGTGGGAGGAGAACTTCAACCCGCCGCCGGGCGAGACCTCCACCAAGTTCAGCGCCAACGCTGTCGTGGACGAGGCGCTGCGCCGCAAGCTCGGCGTCGATCCCGGCGCCTATCTCGACGGCCCCGCCGCGGTCGAGGTCTCGATGACCGGCAACGGGTTCGACCCCGTCACCGCCAGCGCCACGGTCGGGCTCGACGCCGCGGCGCTCAATGTTCCCGAACTCGGCTTCCACAAGAAGGCGGGCGACCCCGCGACCATGACCGCGGATCTCGAGCGCGTCGCCGACGGCTATCGCGCCAACCCCGTGAAGCTGGTCGGCACCGGGATCGACGCCGAGCTCGACATCCTGCTCGGCTTTGACGGCACGCTGAAGAAGATCACCGCGACGCGCCTTGCCGCGGGCCGCAACGACGCCGCCTTCACCGTCGATCTGACCGGGCCGAAGGCGAAGGTCACCGCCGACGTGAAATCGCTCGACCTCGAAACCCTGGTCGATGCGCTGCTCAACCCCGCGGAGTCCGCGCTGGTCGACACCGCGCAGGTCGCGGCCGGCGAGACGCCCGCGCAGCCGCCCAACATCGTCATGGAGATCAAGGCCGACCGCGTGCTGATGCGCGGCGGTGCCGAGGCCAAGGACCTCAAGTTCAACATCGATCTCGATCACGGCAATCTGATCGGGCTCGACGTCTATGGCCGGATCGGCGATGGCGCGATGCAGGGCCGGCTCTGGCCCCAGGCGGACGGCCGCCGGCGCGTGATCCTGGAATCGAACGACATGGGCCGCTTCATCCACGGGCTCAGCGGCTATGCCGGCGTCTCCGGCGGCTATGTGAAGTTCGCGCTGCTGCTGCCCAAGGTCGGCGACCCCAGCGCCGCGAACGGCACGGCATTCATGCAGGACTTCCGGCTGATCGATCAGCCTTTCCTCGTCCGCCTGCTCGGCTCGGGCTCGTTTTCGGGGCTGGGCGACTTCGCCGAGGGCAACGGCATTCTCTTCAATCGGCTGCAGGCCGATCTCGCGATGACCGAGGACATGATCAATGTCCGCCGCCTCCGCGTCGTCGGCCCTTCCGCCGGCATCCGCGCCGAAGCCGACATCGACCGCAACGCCAGCACGCTGCACGCCGTCGGCACCTTCACGCCGGTCTATTCGCTGAACACGCTGCTCCGCTGCATCCCGCTGCTGGGCGACGCCCTCGGCGGCGACGGCGGCCTGCTGGGCCTCACCTTCGAAGTCCAGGGCGAACTCGACGCGCCGGAGGTTTCGATCAACTACTTCTCGGTCCTGGCGCCGGGCTTCATCCGCGAGTGGTTCGAATACGACCTGCCGCCGGACGCCACGGTGCCGAAAGTCGAAAACCCCAGCTAGCGCTCAAAACAAAATGTCATCCCGGGCGAGGCTGCCGTAGGCGCCCGAGACCCGGGACCTAGGGGCCGCAAATACCGTGTCCAGTCACCTGGGTCCCGGCTCTCCGCTGCGCTGCGGCCGGGATGACGGGAATAGGAATGGCGTTCTTAAGAGCGCAGCACCGGCACACCGGTCCGCGGATCGACCAGCGTCACGTTCTCCATCGCCTGGAACCGCCATTCGCCCGCGCGGCGTGTGGCCACCGCCATCAGCAGCGTATCGATCTGGTGCGGCCCTGCGGGATGCGCGGTACCGATCGAAAGCCGCGACCAGATGTGCAGGATCGCCGCGTCGTCAGAAATCGGGTCGATATCCGGCGCATCCAGCGTCATCACTGAGTCGCTGTAGATCGTTTCGTGGATGCCCACATGGCCGGCGACGATCTTGTCGGCGCCGCGCCAATACGAGGCAAAGCGGTTCACGAACGTGGCGTCGGCATGGAACAGCCGGCCGAACGCCGCCATGTCGTGCGTGTTCCAAGCCTCCTGGAACCGCACGACCAGCGCGGACGGACTGTCGGCCATCGCCCTAGACCGCCTTCACCAGAACATGCCGCTTCTTGCCGAGCGAGAGCTTGATCGCGCCGTCGGCATTGGCGGCGTCCAGCGAGATCGTCGCCTTGTCGTCCGCCACCACGGCATCGTTCACCCGCACGCCGCCGCCCGCGATCTGACGCCGCGCTTCCGAGGAAGACGCCGTCAGGCCCGCGGCCGCCAGCAAGGTCGCCAGCGGCAGCCCGGCCGCCAGCTTGTCGCGCGCGAAATCGAAGCTGGGCAGATCGCCCGCCGCGCCGCCCTCGAACTGGCCCTTGGCCGCTGCGGCCGCGCGCTCGGCGGCCTCGCGGCCGCGCACCATCGCGGTCACCTCATTGGCGAGAATCTTCTTCGCGTCGTTGATCTCCGCGCCCTGCAGCGCTTCCAGCTTGGCGATCTCGGCCAAAGGCATGTCGGTGAAGATGCGCAGGAAGCGGCCGACATCGGCGTCCTCGGTGTTGCGCCAGTACTGCCAGAAGTCGAAGTCGGGCAGCTGTTCGGCGTTCAGCCACACCGCGCCGTTCGCCGACTTGCCCATCTTGGCACCCGACGAGGTCGTGATCAGCGGGCAGGTCAGGGCGTAGAGCTGCTTGGCCAGCATCTTGTGGCCCAGCTCGATGCCGTTGACGATGTTGCCCCACTGGTCGCTGCCGCCCATCTGCAGGATGCAGCCATAGCGCTTGTAGAGCTCCACGAAGTCGTAGGCCTGCAGGATCATGTAGTTGAATTCTAGGAACGAGAGCGACTGCTCGCGGTCCATGCGGGTCTTCACGCTGTCGAACGACAGCATCCGGTTGACCGAGAAATGGCGGCCGACATCGCGCAGGAAGGGGATGTAGGAGAGCCCGTCCAGCCAGTCGGCATTGTTGATCATCACCGCGTCGGTCGCGCCCTCGCCGAACGTCATGAGGTTCGAGAAGACGCGCTTGAACGTCGCGATATTGGTGTTGATCTGCTCGTTGTCGAAGAGCTTGCGCTGGTCGTCGCGGAACGAGGGATCGCCGATCTTCACCGTGCCGCCGCCCATGATGACGAGCGGGCGTCCGCCCACCTGCTGCAAGCGGCGCAGCATCATCATGTTCGCCATGTGCCCGACATGCGGGCTGGGCGCGTTGGGGTCATAGCCGATATAGCCCGTGACGACGCCTTCGGCGAACCGGGCGGCGAGGCCCGCTTCGTCGGAACACTGGTGGAGCTGACCGCGCTCCTGCAGCAGGCGAATGAAATCTTGTGTTGTCGTCATCGGACTAAGGCTCGAAAAAGGGCGCGAGCGATAGCACGGGAGAATAGCGTGGCGGAAGCAGGGCCTTGGTGGATTATCGGCCTGATGAGCGGTACCTCGATGGACGGGGTGGATGCGGCCCTGATCGAGACCGACGGCGAGCGGGTCCTTTCGTTCGGGCCGGCTTTGACCCTGCCTTACTCAGATGCCCAGCGGGCGATCCTGCGCGAGGCGATTTCAGTGGCCGGCGGGGCTGAGGGCGCGACGCCGCACGACGAGATCATGAAGACCGCCGAGGCGCTGCTGACCGAAACCCATGCCGCCGCCGTCGCCAAGGTGACGGACGCGGCAGGGCTGACCGCCGGTGACATCCATTATGCCGGCTTTCACGGCCAGACCGTGCTCCACCGTCCGCACCAGAAACTGACCTGGCAGATTGGCGACGGCGCCGGCCTTGCCGCCGCGACCGGGATCGACGTCGTCTTCGACTTCCGCAGCGACGATGTCGCGGCGGGCGGGCAGGGCGCCCCGCTGGTGCCGCTCTATCACCAGGCGCTGGTCCAGGGCCTGCAGACTGAACTCCCCGTCGCCGTGCTCAATATCGGCGGCGTCGCCAACGTCACCTGGGTCGGACGGGACGGCGCGCTGCTCGCCTTCGACACCGGTCCCGGCAACGCGGCGATCGACGACTGGGTATTCCAGCACACCGGCCAGTCGATGGATAAGGACGGCTTCATCGCACTCGGTGGCCTCGTCGATGGCGGCCTGCTGATGCGGATGCTCGATAACCCTTGGCTCGACCAGCCCCCGCCGAAATCGCTGGACCGGATGGACTTCACTGCCGATGCCGTGCGCGGCCTCACGCTGGAGAACGGCGCGGCAACGCTGACCGCCTTCACCGCGTTCACCGTCGCGCGCGCCGCCAGGCACTTTCCCGAACCCGCCAAGCGCTGGCTCGTCTGCGGCGGCGGGCGGCGCAATCCGGTGCTGATGGGGGCCTTGCACGAGGCGCTCTGGACGCCGGTCGAGCGGGTTGAGACCGTCGGCTGGCGTGGCGACTTCCTCGAGGCCGAAGCCTTCGCCTTCCTCGCGGCGCGCCATCTGCGCGGTCTGCCTCTCAGCCTCCCGACCACCACCGGCGTCCCCACGCCGCTGACCGGCGGGCGTCTGGCGAAGAAGCCCTAGGCGATCCGATGGCCGATGCCTTCGCGAAATGGCGGAACAGGCGGGCGGCAACCCCGCCCGCCGCCGCGCCGCCGCGGCCCGTCGCCGACTACAAGACGCTTTACCTCAACCGTGGATGGTCGGGCCTGCTGCTGCTGCTCTGGACGCCGGTCGTCGTGGCGCTGATCGTCGTGATGGTCCTGCACGAGCGTGAGCTGAACGACATCCCCTACAGCACCGGTATGCGCGTCCTCGCGATGCTGCTCCTGTTTGCCTCGCTCGTTTGCGTGCCGCTGCTCGGCCCGACCACGCGCCGGCACTGGACCCTGTGGCCTGATGCGGTCGAGATCCGCCAGCGCCCCTATGTGCCGCTGCTCGGCCTCTACCGCCACAGGCGCCTCGCCTTCGCCGACATTGCCGTCGCGCGCCTCGGCGAACTGCTGAGCGGCATGGCGATGTTCGAACTCCAGGCCCGCGACGGCCGCCGCTTTCGCCTGCTCCCCACCACCATCGGCAGCGGCAAGGCCGCCACCGTCGATCATGCCGGCTTCGACCGCTTCATCGACACGATCCGCGAGACCATCCGCGCCTCCGGTCTGCCGGTCCCGCCCGGCGAGGAGCTGCGCACCGCGACCAGCGGCCTCACCGGCGTGGTGATCCTCTCGATCGTTACCGCGCTGTTCGGACTGCTGTGCGCCGTGGGGGCGTTCATCCTCATCACCGAGGGCGAACCGGTCGGCATGCAGATGATCGGGTTCGGTCTGCCGTTCGCACTGCTGTTCGGCGGCTTCATGCTCAACCGCTGGCGCAAATGGCGCGCGGCGCGCAGCACGTAAAAGGGGAGAACGTCATGAAGCTGCATGTAGGCGTCGCGTTGATCGCACTCGGCGCGGTCGGCGGGATCGGCCTCGACCGCGTGGCGCGCAGTGCCGAGGCGCCGCCCGGCATCACCCGCGCGATCCTCCAGCGCATCGCTGTCCCCGACAGCAAATACGAGGTCGTGCTGGGCATTGCGGAGATCGCGCCCGGCGTCTCGACCATCGGCCGCCATATCCATAACGGCGCCGAGGCGGGCGTACTGATCGAGGGCGAAACCATTCTCGCCATCGACGGCGCGCCGGACCTGACGCTGAAGCCGGGCGACTCCTATCAGGTGCCCGCCGGCGTCCCGCACGACGCCCGCACCGGCGCGGTGGCGGGCAAGGTCGTCGCGGTCTATGTCGTCGAAAAGGGCCAGCCGCTCGCCACCCCGGCGCCGTAGCTCAGACGAGCTGCCAGCGCCCGCAATGCGGACAGCGCTGCAGTTTCCACGGCCCGACATTGAACGCCAGAAGCGAGCGCTCGAACGGCTTGGCGCAGGCGCCGCAAGTCGCCTCGCCAAGGAGCGCGCGTCCCGATGTGCGTTGGACCTGTGCGGCCAGATAAACGGCGAGCCCCAGCGTCATAACGATCAGCCACGGCATCGCGAGGCCTAGCCAGACATCGCGGTCGATGCCGAACGCCTCGATCTGCATCAGCGCGATCGGCAGGTTGACGAGATAATGCAGCACGAGCCCTAGCAGCATGGCGGGCCAGACCGGACGCCCCTGCGCCAGCCGCAGCGCCACCAGCGCGATCATCGCGCCGTGCAGGAAGCACACGAGCAGCCGCTCCACCAGGAAGCCCGTGTAGATGTAGAAGGGCAGGTGCGTCGTCTCCGGCGCGTTCACGAGCGTGCGCACGGTCAGCGTCCCGATCTCGCCCAGCCCGAAACCGAGCCCCACGGCCAGCGCCACGCCGATTGCGTTCTGCGGCGTCAGCCGCCTGGCGATGAAAGGGAGAAACAGGACCAGCCACTTCGCCGGCTCCTCCAGCAGCGGCGCATAGAGCCCGCTCACCCAGAACAGCACGTCCGGCGACAACTGCTCCTTCAGGACCCCGTGCAGTGGCAGGCGCAGCAGATAGAGCGAGGCCGCATGCAGCGGCAGCGCTGAGACTAGCGCGATCAGCGGCAGGCTGCGCGGCGGTCCGGCCGTCCGCAACGCAATGCTGCCCACGACAAGCGCGGTCAGAAGCGCGGTGATGATCGCGGCGATCACGAAGCCCATGCGCGGACGCTAACGCCGCCGCCCGTCCGCTGCGACGCGCCGGGATGCCGCAGCGGGCGCGGCGAAATGCGCCTTTTCGCCGGCCCCAATCCTCGCAAACTGGTCGCTTCGCGAGGAGATCACTGTGACGGACGGCCCGGTTTACACGCACATCACAATATCCACCTGGAAGACGCTTGTGGCGGTCTTCCTGGCTGCCGCGATCTGCGTCGGCCTCGTTTTCGTGTTGTTCGAGTCGACGCCCAACAAGAGCGGCGGCGCCAACGCATATATCTTCATGGGGGCGTCGTTTCTGCTGATCGGCCTCAGCGTGCTCTCCAGCTTTGGCCGCAGCACCTACAGGCTCAGCCGCGACGGCGTGCATGTCACAGAAAAGTGGCTGACTCCCGTGTCGTTCCTCGCGGCCCGCGGCGACACGCTGATCCCCTGGAACGAGATCGCGTCGGTCTGGCACTCGATCTCGACCGTGCGGACCAAGCAGCAGGTCTACAAATCCGCCAACGGCCATATCCGAACGGCGGCCGGCCGTGAGTTCAAGTTCTCCGCGCGGGTGGATACCCCGGCCTATCTGGAGAAGTTCGTGCCGTTTTACGAGACGCTGCGGGTCAATCTGCCGGAGCTCAACCTAACCCCGGCGCCGATCGAGGCGGCCTAGCTCCCGCCCTCACAGCCACCCCTTCGTCATGGCCGGGCTTGACCCGGCCATCCAGCGGCCACCGGCGGGACGCTCGAAATGGATGGCCGCCTCAAGGGCGGCCATGACGGTGAAGGGGAGAAGAGTGCGGCGGCGTTAGCCGCTCTCGACGATCCGCGGGATGCGCTTGTCCAGATAGCCTTCGATCGTCTCGAACAGCTCCGGCATCGCCTCGGTATAGAAGTGGTTGGCGTTTTCCAGCTTCGCGTAGTCGATAACGATGCCCTTCTGGGCCTTCAGCCGGTCGACCAGCTTGTCCACGTCCTGCGTCGGCACGACCGTATCCTTGAGGCCGGTCGTGATGAGGCCGGAGGAGGGGCAGGGCGCGAGGAAGGTGAAGTCGTAGATGTTGGCCGGCGGCGACACCGAGATGAAGCCCGCGATCTCCGGTCGGCGCATCAGCAGCTGCATGCCGATCCAGGCGCCGAACGAATAGCCGGCGATCCAGCAGGTCTGGGCGTTCGGGTTGAAGCTCTGCATCCAGTCGAGCGCCGAGGCCGCATCCGACAATTCGCCGATGCCGCCGTCATAGACGCCCTGGCTGCGCCCCACGCCGCGGAAGTTGAACCGCAGAACCGAGAAGCCGCGCCGCTCGAAGGTGTGGAAGAGGTCGTAGACGATGCGATTGTTCATGTTGCCGCCGCCATTGGGATGCGGATGCAGGATGATCGCGATCGGCGAGCCGGACTTCTTCTGGTGCTGGTAGCGCCCCTCGAGGCGGCCGGCGGGGCCGGTGAAGACGACTTCAGGCATGAATATTTGACCTACCGGCAGCATCAACTATTGCGTAGACCCGCCCGAACGCCGCCCGTTATTGTTGACCACGTAAGTGGGACAATTTATACGGAGGCCATCGGGCGCGTTCGCGAGGGCGCTCTATACGCGGTCAAGCTGCGGAAAAACAAGGATTTTCGCGAGGAATGGCGGGCGACGCGTGAAGCTCAATACCAAAGGCCGCTACGCGGTCATGGCGATCACCGATCTGGCGAAGTTCAGTTCGGCCCGTCCGGTCTCGCTGGCAGACATCGCCGCCCGGCAGGAAATTTCGCTCTCCTATCTTGAACAACTCTTCGCCAAACTGCGCCGCGCGGGCCTCGTCCGCAGCGTGCGCGGCCCCGGCGGCGGCTATCGCCTGGCGCGCAGCGCGGCGGAAACCCGCGTCGCCGAGGTCATCCTCGCCGTCGATGAACCGATCAAGGCGACCCGTTGCGAGATCGGCAGCCCCAAGGGCTGCACCGGCACCAGCGCCCGCTGCATCACCCATGATCTGTGGGAAGAGCTCAGCCGCCAGATCCACATCTTCCTCTCCTCGGTGACGCTGGCCGACATCCTGGAAAACCGCGTCCTCGGCCGCAGCGCCCCGCTGCGTGAGCCGGCCGGCGCGTCCTTCCTGTTCGACCAGTTGATCGAGCCGGAGAAGAAGCCCGAAAGCATGGTGGCCTGATCTCCATGCGTGTGTATCTCGACCATAACGCCACCTCGCCGCTGCTGCCCGCAGCGCGCGCGGCCATGGTCGCGGCGCTGGACGCCGGCGGCAATCCATCCTCCGTCCATGACGAGGGCCGCATCGCCCGCCGCACTGTCGAGACCGCGCGCACCGAAGTGGCGGCTCTGGTCAACGCGAAGCCGGCCGAGGTGATCTTTACCAGCGGGGGGTCGGAGGCGAACGCGCTCGCTTTGCGTGGTGCGGTCAAGGCGCATCGCGTCACCCGCCTTCTCGTCGGCGCGACCGAGCACGACTCCGTCCTGACCGTCGCCGATGACCTGGCGGGCGAGGGCGGTCTGAGCGTCGCGCGCATCGCGGTCGATCGGGATGGCCGGATCGACTTGAATCATTTTCAGAGCCTCCTCGCCGAAGCCCCTGAATCGACTCTCGTTTCGGTCATGCTCGCCAACAATGAGACCGGCGTCATCGCGCCGCTCGCGGACATCGTTGCCAGCGCGAAGGCGAAGGGTGCCCTCGTACATGTCGATGCTGCGCAGGCCGCCGGCCGAATGGGAGTCGATTTCAAGGCCTTGGGCGCCGATCTTCTCACGCTCTCCGCGCACAAGTTCGGCGGCCCGCAGGGCGTCGGCGCGCTGATCGTCCGCGACGGCGTCGCCATCGCGCGCCAGATCGCCGGCGGCGGTCAGGAACTCGGCCGCCGTGCAGGCACCGAGAACGTCCCCGCCATCGCCGGCTTCGGCGCGGCCGCCGCCCACGCGCGCGCTCATCTCGAAGTCTGGACCCGGCTCGCCGCTTTGCGCGACCGCCTCGAAGCGAGCGTCCTGAATTCCATGCCGCAGGCCGTTGTCCACGGCGCGGGCGCCTCTCGCCTGCCCAACACCACCATGCTCGGCCTCGCTGGCGTCTCCGGCGAGACGCAGGTCATGGCGCTCGACCTCGCCGGCTTCGCCATCAGCTCGGGCGCCGCCTGCTCCAGTGGCAGGGTGAAGACCAGCCACGTCCTCGCCGCGATGGGCGTTGCCGATGCCGGCGATGCCGTGCGCATCGCGCTCGGCCCAGCCACGACCGAAGCCGAGGTGGATGCCTTCGTGACCGCCTGGATTTCATTCGCCGAGCGCGCCCTTGCGCGCCGCACACAGAAGGCCGCGTAGCCATGGCCGCCGTTCAGGAAACCATCGACACCGTCGGCACGCTCCAGACCGACAAATACAAATACGGCTTCGTCACCGACATCGAATCCGACCGCGCCCCCAAGGGGCTGAACGAAGACACCGTCCGCTATATCAGCGCCGCGAAGGGCGAGCCCCAGTGGCTGCTCGACTGGCGGCTGGAGGCCTTCCGCCGCTGGAAGGAAATGCACGAGCCGAACTGGGCGAAGCTGCGCTACCCGACCATCGACTTCCAGGACGCCTATTACTATTCCGCCCCGCGTCGGAAGCCGAAGCTGAACAGCCTCGACGAGGTCGATCCCGACCTGCTCGCGACCTACGCCAAGCTCGGCATCCCGCTCGGCGAGCAGAAGCTGCTGGCCAATGTCGCGGTCGACGCCGTGTTTGACAGCGTCTCGGTCGTCACGACCTTCAAGGAGAAGCTCGGCGAAGCCGGCGTCATCTTCTGCTCGTTCTCCGAAGCCGTGCGCGAGCACCCCGAACTGGTGCGCAAATATCTCGGCACCGTCGTGCCCGCGTCGGACAATTTCTACGCGACGCTGAACTCTGCGGTCTTCTCCGACGGCTCGTTCGTCTACATCCCGCCCGGCGTCCGTTGCCCGATGGAGCTCTCGACCTATTTCCGCATCAACGCGGCGGAGACGGGCCAGTTCGAGCGCACGCTCATCATCGCCGACCGCGACAGCTACGTCTCGTATCTGGAAGGCTGCACCGCCCCCCAGCGCGACGAGAACCAGCTTCACGCCGCCGTCGTCGAACTCGTCGCGCTCGACAATGCCGAGATCAAGTATTCGACCGTCCAGAACTGGTATCCCGGCGACGAGACGGGGAAGGGCGGCATCTACAATTTCGTGACGAAGCGCGGCGATTGCCGCGGCGCGCATTCGAAGATTTCGTGGACGCAGGTCGAGACCGGCTCGGCGATCACCTGGAAATACCCCAGCTGCATCCTGCGCGGCGACAACTCCGTGGGTGAGTTCTACTCGATCGCCATCGCCAACAACTACCAGCAGGCCGATACCGGCACGAAGATGATCCACTTGGGACGCAACACCCGCTCGCGGATCGTCTCCAAGGGCATCAGCGCCGGCTATGCCCAGAACACCTATCGCGGCCTCGTCTCGGTGCACCCGAAGGCCGAGGGCGCGCGCAACTTCACCCAGTGCGACTCCCTGCTGATCGGCGGCCATTGCGGCGCACACACCGTGCCTTACATCGAAAGCCGCAACCCGACCGCCAAGCTGGAGCACGAGGCCACCACCTCGAAGATCTCCGAGGACCAGCTCTTCTACGCGACCTCGCGCGGCATCCCCGCCGAGGAGGCGATTGCCCTCATCGTCAACGGCTTCTGCCGCGACGTGCTCCAGCAGCTCCCCATGGAGTTCGCCGTCGAGGCCCAGAAGCTGGTCGGCATCTCCCTCGAAGGGAGCGTCGGATGACCTCGGCCTCCGGCGAAACCTGGTTCGTGCCGCGTGTGAACACCATGGGCCGCCGCAAGGGCATCGCGCCCGTTTCGCGCGCCGGCTATCTCAGCTTCGTAGCGTTCGTGATCGGCGAGATCGCGTCGATGGCGGCGGGCTTCGCGGTCATATTCTTGATGCCGGATTACTTTGTCCTTGGCATTGCGATCATCGTCATCGGCGTCGCGGCGTCGATGGGCTTCCTGTTCCTCATGGTCGCGCGCCACACCGACTACGCAACGACGCTTCCCGCCTATCGCGCCGAGCAGGGGCGACGCGGATGAGGTTGGACGACGGCACCACCTGGTATGTCCGCCGCGACAACGGCCGCGGCGTCTATCCCGTCCGCCCTGAAGGCTGGGTCGCGTTCGGCCTGATCCTGTTCAGCACGTTGATCTCGGCGGTCGCCGCTTTGATCATCAAGGACACCGTGCCGGAAATCCCGTGGCTCTGGCTCGCCGTTTTCATCGTGGTCGTGGTGGGCGACGCCGTCGCGTTCTTCGTCATCACCCGCCTCAAGACCGACAACACGCTCACTGTTTCAGAATACCGCGCCCGCGAAGCCCGGCGCAGCTAAGGTTCAAATCGTGTCCGCCATGCTTGAGATCCGCAACCTCCACGTCGAAGTCGGCGGCAAGGAAATCCTGAAAGGGCTCACCCTTTCAATCCCGGCCGGCGAGGTCCACGCCATCATGGGGCCGAACGGCTCGGGCAAGTCGACGCTGTCCTACACGCTCGCCGGCCGCGACGGTTATGTCGTGACCTCCGGCGATATCCTCTATCAGGGCGAGAGCATCATCGGCCTGCTGCCGGAGCAGCGCGCCGCCAAGGGCGTCTTCCTCGCGCTGCAATATCCGATCGAAATTCCCGGCGTTACCACCATGACTTTCCTGCGCACCGCGCTAAACGCGCAACGCAAGGCGCGGGGCGAGCAGTTGATGGACGCCGCGCAGTTCCTCCGCCTCGTCCGCGCCAAGGGCAAGACGCTGAACGTCAATGATGAGATGCTGCGGCGTCCCCTCAATGCCGGGTTCTCCGGCGGCGAGAAGAAGCGCGCCGAGATCCTGCAGATGGCGCTGTTCGAGCCGAAATTCGCCGTGCTCGACGAAACCGATTCCGGCCTCGACATCGACGCGCTGAAGCTGGTGGCCGAGGGCGTCAACGCCCTGCGCGGCCCCGATCGCGCCATGCTGGTCATCACCCACTATCAGCGTCTGCTCGACTATATCGTGCCGGATCACGTCCACGTCCTCGCGGGCGGGCGGATCATCAAGTCCGGCGGGCGCGAACTTGCGCTGGAGCTGGAAAAGTCCGGCTACGACGACATCATCAAGGCGGCGGCATGATCTTGCCCGCGACCAGCACGGACCGGCGGCGCGATGCGGAAACCCGCTTCGCGGCCGAAGGCGTGCCGCATCGGCGCATCGAGGCGTGGCACTATTCCGACCTGCGCAACGCGCTGAAGGCCGACCTCGTGGCGCCCGCCGCATGGCAGGGCGCCGTCACCCGCGAGGGCGCGCTCGCCGACGTCTTCGCCGGCGTCGAGGCCGACACGCTGGTCTTCACGAACGGCGCCTATCGCCCCGATCTCTCGCGCGTGCCGACCGTGCCCGCCATCCAGATCGCCGATTTGAAAGGCCCGCTGCCCGATTGGGCCGAGGCCGCGCTCGGTGCGACCCGCGGCACCGACGAATCCCCGATGGCCGACCTCGCACTGGCGAAAATGACCGGCGGCGTCGCGATCCGCGTCTCGCACAATTTCACCGCCGAACGCCCCATCCATCTCGCCTTCCTCAACCGCTCGCACGCGGCCGAAGCGCGCCACATCCGCATCGTCCTCGTCATGGGCACCAACGCGCACCTGACCTTGCTGGAAAGCCATGCAGGCGAGGGCGGCGGCGCGCTGACCAATCTCGCGCTCGAACTGACCGCCGAGGCCAACGCGCACCTCACCCACCTCAAAATCGCCAACGACGCCGCGAGCGATGTGCATGTCGCGACCCTGCTCGGCACCCTCCACGCCAACACGACCTACGAGTCCGCCACCGTCGCCGCGAACGGCGCCTTCGCCCGCCACGAAAGCCAGGTGAAGCTTGCCGCCCGCATGGGCCAGGTCCGCATGACCGGCTTCCAGCTGCTCGGCGAACGCCAGCATGCCGACATGACAGCGGTGATCGACCACGCGGTGCGCGAAGGCCGTTCCGACCTCGTCTTCAAGAACGTGCTCGCCGGTCGGTCGCGCGGCGTCGCGCAGGGCCGCATCGTCGTGCGCCAGGGCGCCATCGGCACCGACAGCAAGCAGCAGACCCGCGCGCTGCTGCTTTCGAAAACCGCCGAGGCCGACGCCAAGCCCGAACTCGAAATCCACGCCGACGATGTCGTCTGCGGCCACGGCGCGGCGATCGGCGATCTCGATGCCGACGCACTGTTCTATCTGCGGGCCCGCGGTATCCCGCTCGACGAAGCCCGCGCCCTGCTGACCGAGGCGTTCCTCGAGGAAGCCTTGACCCGCCTTCCCGAAAGCCCCGCCGCCGAGGCCATGCGCACCTTCGTCCTCGCCCGCCTGCGCGCGCTGGACGGCGCATCATGAACGCGATCCTCAAACCCGCGCCGGCCTTCGACGTCGCCCGCATTCGTGCCGACTTCCCGATCCTGTCGCGCGAAATCTACGGGCGGCCGCTCGTCTATCTCGACAACGCCGCCTCGGCGCAGAAGCCCCAATCCGTTATCGACGCGATGAGCCGCTTCATGGAAACCGGCTATGCCAACGTCCATCGCGGCGTGCACTATCTCTCGGCGACCGCGACCGACGCCTACGAAGCCGCCCGCGACGCCGCGCAGCTCTACGTCAATGCCGCCAAGCGCGAGGAGATCATCCTCACCCATGGCGGCACCGAGGCGTTCAACCTCGTCGCCGAAAGCTGGCTCAGCCCGCGGATCCAGCCGGGCGACGAGATCATCGTCTCCGAGATGGAGCACCACGCCAATATCGTCCCCTGGCACTTCCTGCGCGAACGCCAAGGCGCGGTGCTGAAATGGGCGCGCATTGCGGACGACGGCGCGCTCGACCTCGACCACCTCGCCAGCCTGATCGGCCCTAAGACCAAGCTCGTTGCTCTCACGCACATGTCGAACGTCCTCGGCACCGTCACCCCCGCCGCCGAGATCGTCCGCCTCGCGCATGCCAAGGGCGTGCCGGTCCTCTTCGACGGCTGCCAGGCTGCGGTCCACGCCAGCGTCGATGTGCGCGCGCTCGACTGCGACTTCTACGTCTTCTGCGCGCACAAGCTCTACGGCCCCTCCGGCATCGGCGCGCTCTACGCGAAGACGGAACACCTCGCCGCCATGCGCCCCTATCAGGGCGGCGGCGATATGATCCGCGAGGTCGGCTTCGACACCATCACCTATGCCGACCCGCCGCACCGCTTCGAGGCCGGCACGCCGCCCATCGTCGAAGGCGTCGGCTGGAAGGCGGCGTTTGACTATCTGAACACCCTCGACCGCGCCGCCGCCCACGAGCACGAGCAGGCGCTGCTCGCCTATGCGACCAAGCAGCTCAGCGATCTCAACTGGATCAAAATGTTCGGCAGCGCGCCGGGCAAGGGCGCCATCGTCGCCTTCGAGGCCGACGGCGTCCATGCGCACGACCTTGCCACCATCATCGACCGCAAGGGCGTCGCGGTGCGGGCAGGGCATCACTGCGCGCACCCCTTGATGCAGCGCCTGGGCGTCACATCTACGACACGGGCGAGCTTCGCCTTCTACAATACGTTCCAGGAAGTCGACGCGCTGGTGGACGCCGTCCGCGCCGCGCGGGAGATGTTCGCATGAGTGACGCCGAAACCCACCCCCTCAGCCAGGATGAGCTGAACGTCCTCACCGACAAGATCATCACGGAGCTGAAGACCGTGTTCGACCCGGAGATTCCGGTCGATGTCTTCGAACTCGGCCTCATCTACAAGATCGACGTCGACAACGACATGAACGTCGCCATCGACATGACGCTGACCGCCCCCGGTTGCCCCGTCGCCGGCGAAATGCCCGGCTGGGTCAAGGAAGCCGTCCAGCGCATCCCGGAGCTGAAAGAGGTCAAGGTCACTATGGTCTTCGACCCACCCTGGGACCCCAGCCGCATGTCCGAAGAAGCCAAGCTCGAACTGAACATGTTCTGAGGTCGGGGCGCTCACTGCAGCTTCGCCCCCAACTGTCATGGTCCGCAAAGGCGGACCATCCACGACTTTGAATTACTACCCTATTCGTCATCCTGAGGAGCGGCCAACGGCCGCGTCTCGAAGGACGCACGCTGCATCAGTGTGCGTGGTTCGAGGCTCCGCGCGTGCCGCGCTCCGCACCTCACCACGACGACGATCGAGATGCCGCCAACAAACCCAACCTGTCATGCCCGCGCAGGCGGGCATCCACGCACGGACGGGGTGGCTGGATGCCCGCCTTCGCGGGCATGACAGGAGGAAAATCGAACAGACATCAGCGCCGCTTCGCGCGCGCGCAGTCCGGCGGCGCTGGATCGTCGAACCACATGCTCAGCCCGAACGGACCCCAATCCTGCGAAGTGGTCCCGTTGCGCGTCGTGCCCTCGAACCGGTCGCAACCCGCACCGCCATAGACGGTGATCTCGCCGCCCGACACATCGATGGCGCCTGCATGCACCGCGGCGAGGCACATATACGAATCCGCCGTATAGCGATCCGTGCCGTACAGCACGCCGGCGATCGTATCGCCGGGCGCGCAGACGCAGGTCAGCGTCTGCCCCTGCGCCGCCAGTTCGATCCCGTTGATCGGGCAATGGGGCGGGCTGCCGTGCCGGCGTTCATGCGCCCCGGCCGGCAGGGTCAAGACGGCGCCGGCGGCGAGCAGCAGGGCGAAACGCTTCATGAGAGACTCCGGTGGATTAAACGCGCCAGGTTCAGGCTTTCGGGGGCGCTTCAGGCGGCTTGGACTTCGCGGACGGCATCACCAGCTTGGGCGTCGGCATCTTCAGCGCAGCCAGCGCGTCATGGCTGTCCCTGTCAGCCTGTTCGACGGCCCGCCGGTGGCCCCGGGTTAGCAGTTCGAACAAGCTCAAGATGAGGCCGATGACGCCGAAGGGATTGTCATACCGCGACATTGCGTGCCCTTCTGTCCAGCCCTGCGAATGCCCACCGGCCCCGCACTGCGCCGGCCTGATCGCGACAGAGTAAGCGGACAAGCTGCGCGCCGGGATTTGGCAAAATGCCTCACCCTTTGGGCGCGGCGGGTTGATGTTGCCCCTGCGAAGCCCGATATTCTGCCCATGACCGATGTCACGCCCATTGCCGCCCCCAAGCGCCCGCGCCGCGAGCGGCCCAAGGTCGTGCGCCTTACCGAGGCCGCCGCCGACCGCGTGAAGGCGATCATGGCGAAGGCCGACGGCCGCTATGTCGGCGTTCGCGTCGGCGTGAAGAATGGCGGCTGCGCCGGCATGGAATACACCATGGAATACGCCGAAAGCCGCGGCGCCATCGACGAGGTCGTCGAAGACAAGGGCGTCACCATCCTGGTCGATCCCAAGGCGGTGCTGTTCCTGCTGGGCACGGAAATGGACTACGTCACCGACAAGCTGTCGGCGAAGTTCATGTTCAACAACCCGAACCAGACCGAAGCCTGCGGCTGCGGCGAAAGCGTCACCATCGTCCCAGCCCGCGAAGACGCCTGACGCCTCCGTGGCGATCGTCATCCGCCCGGTCAGCCTCCCCGCCGACAATGCCGGCATCGAGGCGGTCGACGGCAGTTTCGAGACCGACACCGTCTTCCATGTCGAGGAAGGCACCCGCGGCTTCCAGCTCGTCCCGACGCCGATCCCGACCCGCACCAAACGGTTCTGGGTCTATGACCTCAACCGCCCCGACCGCGACTGGGACGAGGCGCACGTCGCCGTCGACGGCGATCAGATCGTCGGCTTCGCCTGCACCTCATGGCAGTTCTGGAACCGCCGCCTCGTCCTCTGGCACATCTATGTGAACCGGCCCTATCGCGGGCAGGGGCTCGGCCACCGCCTGCTCGAACCGGTCCTCGCACGGGCGAAGCGGCAGAAGGCGCTCTGCCTCTGGCTGGAGACCTCCAACCTCAACGCCCCCGGCATCGCCTGGTACGAGCGCCAAGGCTTCCGCCTCGGCGGCCTCGACACCACCCTCTACAACGGCACCGAAGCCGCCGAGGAAGTCGGCCTCTATTTCGTGAAGACGCTTTAGTTTGCCGCTTCGATCAAGGTATTCGTCATCCCGGCCGCAGCGAAGCGGAGAGCCGGGACCCAGGTGACTGGGCTCCCGTGCTTGTCGCTCCTGGGTCCCGGGTCTCGGACGCCTCCGGCGGCCTCGCCCGGGATGACGCAACTGGGTCGGCAAGACACGCGGAGTTCTAACCCCGCTTCTTGGCCGTGATGCGAATCTCCGTGATGCCGCTGTCCGGGATCAGCCGCACGATCTGGATCGCCGTCCAGGCCGGGAAGGGCGCGGCGATATAGCGGTGCTTCACCGCGATCATCGCCTCCATCTGCGCTTTCACGTCGGTGTGGTACGAGGTGATCTCGACCACGTCGTCCCAGCTTAGGCCCGCTCGTTTCAGGATGCCGCCGATCTGGTCGAAGGCGCGGGTATAGGCGGTCTCGAGATCCGTCTCGCCCGGCCGCAGCCCCACCACGACGCCGGACAGATAGGCGGTATCGCCGGCGATCACCGCTTCCGAGAAGCCCCAATCCTCGTGGATTTTCCGGACCTTCTCGTTCTCCGGCATGATGACGGTGGCATCCTGACGAGCGCCTGCCATGGCTGATCCTCCCAGTCCCAGGGCCGCGATCAGCCCGATTTCCAGCCGCATGTTACCTCCTGCGCGCAAAGCGCCAAGCTAGGCACTGCCTGTCCGGCCCGGCTGTAACGACTGCCGCACCGCCGCGGCCGCACACGCATTCGTCATCCCCGAAAGCGGGGAGGGCGCCGGACCAAGCGCGGCCATTCGCCGCGACGCCCCGCGCCCGTCTCCGTTGCACCCCGGTGGCCGATTCCCGCTAAAGTCCCGCCGTTACAGGGGATGTCTCAATGGTTCGCTTGTCCGACGTGCTGCCGCTCGTTCAGCCCGCGCTCGTCAAATTCGCTACCTTCCTCACCGGCCAGCCGGTCGATCCCGCCGAAACGCTCGACAACCTCGCGAAGCGCTATGCCGACGCCAAGGGCAAGCTCGGCCGCGATGTCGTCGCGAACAAGCTGGGCATGAACGATGCCGAGCTGACCATGTTCGACGCCGCGCTCCGCGAAGGCGTCCGCCGCGCCAGCCGTCTCGCCGCAGACGCCCCGGCCTACGAGCAGCGCAACACCGTCATCGCCTCGCTCCGCCTGCTGTCATGGCTTGAGACCATCGCCGACCGCGCGCCCGATTTTCCCTTCACGGTCACGCTCGCCGGGCAGGACGACGAGGTCGGCCGCAAGCAGATCCGCGCCCTGGAACTCATCATCCGCAGCCTCGTCACCGAGCGCTACGAGGACCAGCCCGCGCTCATCCAGCGCCTGAAAGACCTGCTCAGCGAGAAGGTGGTCCAGCAATGGCTGACCTCGTCCGACAAGGGCGACGTCCTCTCCGGCACGACCTTCTCGGAACTGTCGAGCCTCTTCGTCTCGACCCAGGAATATCCCAAATACGATCCGCTCTATAAGGACACGCCACTGCTGACGCTGCTGAAGGAAAAGCGCGTCACCATCCGCAACTATCTCGACGACATCCGCCGCATCCGCAACGTGCTCGCCCACAACAAGCGGGTGACCCCGGCGCAGATGGCGCTGCTGAACATGTATTACGACGAGCTGGTCGAGCCGCTGCAGGAAGCGCACGACCAGGGCCGCACCAAGGTCAATCCCGACAAGTATCTGGATGTCAGCCAGGAAGAGCTGAATGGCTATTTCAGTAACCTGACCGACGACATCAAGGGCGTGAAGGACGACATCAACGAACTGCGCGCCGAACTCGGCGGCAAGATCGACGAGGTCAAGAAGGACACGACCGCGATCCGCGAATCCACCACGCGGATCGAGGCGGGCACCACCTCCGCCAACCGCAAGCTGTGGGTGACGCTGGGCGCGCTGGTCGGCATCGCCGCCGTCGTCGGCATCATCCTCTATGTCGTGCTCGGCACCGGCAAGAAGACCGACGAGATCGCCGACAATACCAAGCGCACCGGCGAAACCACGGACCGTATCGAAGGCTCCACGACCCGCATCGAGGAATCCCAGAAGCGCCAGGAGCAGGCGATCGGCGAGATCGCCGACAGCTTCAAGCGCATCGACAAGAATGGCGGCGTCATCGAGAACGCCTCATCGCCCGCCGAGCACTATCACAACGCCATCGTCTACGAGGAACGCGGCGACAGCGCGAGCGCCCGCAAGGAATACATGGCGTTCGCTGAAGCCGACGTGGACGCGATCGACGTCTATGAGCGCTTCGCCCGCCTGCTGCGCGTCCAGGATGGCCGCGCCGGCGCCCGCGAAATCTTCGGCGATCTTGCCGGCCGCCTGAAGGCCCCCGCGATCAAGCTGGTCTACGCCATGCAGTTCGAGGACGCCGAGCGCACCAAGCGCATGACGGACTTTATGACCGCCAACCCCGATTACGGCCCGGGCTATTTCCTGCTGGCGCAGGAATATTCCGAGGAGCGCACCGGCGGCCAGTCCGTCGCCGACAAGCAGCAGGAGTTCGACCTGTTGAACAAGTTCCTTGAGGCCGAGAAGGCCGGCACGCTGATCGCCCACTTCGTCGACCAGCAGGTGCTGGGCGCCTGGCTCGACAAGTCGCGCCAGCGCGTGAAGGTGCTCGAGCCCCAGCTCCAGGCGGGCCGTGCGCAGCCGAGCCTCGTGCAGAGCCGTAACAACCAGGGCTGGAGCGTCACCTTCATCCTGCCCGAGCCCGCGCTGAAAATTTTTTACCGCGTGGGCGAGGAGGGCGACTACATCGACACCGGCTCGTCGGGCATGATCAGCCAGCAGACGGGCAAGGACATGCCGGTCTCCTACATCGCGCTGCCGATCAACCAGAAGTCGGCGACGATCTATCTGAAATACACCAACATGAACGGGCAGGAGATGGGCCCGTATGAGTTGCAATTCGTCGCCGGCGAATCCGCCATCGCCGCCGAACACAAGCGCATCCTGGAGATGACCTGGACCTCGTGGTTCGTGATCCAGCCCAATCCCGGCAACCCCGAACAGCAGCTGATCTACTATACGGGCATGGTGAGCTGGCGCTGCGGCATCTCGAAAGTCATGTACTCGATCAACAGCAAGGCGCTGGACGTCGAACTGAAGATGCCGCCCTGCGACGAGAAGGACCCCGCCGCGATCCCGGGCGATTTCATGCCGTACATGGAATCCCCGCCCGGCTTCACCAGCCTCTGGGCCCAGATCACCTATACCGACGGCACCCAGTCGATCCCGCACGAATACACGGCGCCGTAAACGCTCAGTGTCATGGTCCGCGCAGGCGGACCATCCACGACTTTGCGTCGCCCACCCCTGACGCTGCGTCATCAAATAGGCTATGCTCCGCCCGCTCGCGCCTGACGCGAGTCCAGGAGATTTATGAGCCGCTATCGCAAGACAGATGTCGCGGGCACCGCGCTCCGCCCGCAAACCCAGATGATGAGCTTCGGCTACGACCCTTCGCTCTCCGAAGGCTCGATCAAGCCGCCGCTCTTCCAGACCTCGACCTTCGCCTTCAAGTCCGCGGAAGACGGCAAACGCCAGTTCGCGCTGCGCAAGGGCCTCGCCCAGCGCGCCCCCGGCGAGGAATTCGGCCTCGTCTACTCCCGCTTCAACAACCCCAATCTCGAAATCCTCGAAGACCGCCTAGCGATCTGGGAACAGGCGGAAAAGGCGCTGGTCTTCGCCTCCGGCATGGCCGCGATTTCCGCGACGCTGCTCGGCCTCTCGCGCCCCGGCGACGTCGTCGCGAATTCCGAACCGCTCTACGGCGGCACCGAGGGCCTCCTTCTCAACATCATGCCGCAATTCGGCATCACCAACGCCCAGCTTCCGGTCGGCACCGATCTCGCGGGCCTGGAGAAACTGCTCCGCGAGGCCGACGCCACGGCCGAGGCGCGCGGCGGCCGCCTGTCGGCCATCATGCTGGAAACCCCGGCCAACCCGACCAACGAGCTCACCGATATTTCCGGCATCGTCGCCATCGCGAAGAGACTGGAGCGCAACGGCTATCGCCCTGCGGTCTGCGTTGACAACACGTTCCTCGGCCCGATCTGGCAGAAGCCGCTCACCCTCGGCGCCGACTACGCGATGTATTCGCTGACCAAATATGTCGGCGGCCATTCCGACCTCGTCGGCGGAGCGGTGCTCGGCTCGTTCGATGCGATGAAGCCGATCGCCCCGATGCGCTCGTCGCTGGGCTCGACACTCGATCCACACACCGCGTGGATGCTTTGCCGCAGCCTCGAAACGCTCGAGCTGCGCATCAGCCGGGCGACCGAGAACGCCCGCATGGTCTGCGCCTATCTGGAACGCCACAACAAGGTGAAACAGGTCCTCTGGCTCGGCAACCTGCCGGCGGGCTCCGACCAGGCGCGCATCTTCTCGCAGCAATGCACCGGCGTCGGCTCGACCTTCTCGATCCGCGTGAAGGGCGGCGAGGAAGAGGCCTTCCGCTTCCTCGACAATCTGAAAGTGGTGAAACTCGCGGTCAGCCTCGGCGGCACCGAAAGCCTCGCCTCGCACCCCGCGACGACGACGCATCTCGACTACTCCGCCGCGGATAAAGAACGCTACGGCATCACGGGCGACCTGGTGCGCATTTCCATCGGCATCGAGGACTCGCGCGATTTGATCGCCGACATCGACCAGGCTCTGGCGGCAGTTTAGCATGGCATTGCTCTCCAAGTCTGCGAGCAGCGCTTGGAGAGCAATACTTGCAGAGTTCATGTTGCCCACGCATCTCAAGGCATGTGTAAATTGTTTGCATACCTTGATGGCCGACGACTTTGTAACTCAGAACGGCGATGGGCGTGTTGGACGAGAGGGGTATGTTGCCTCCGCCTTTGCAATCCTGACTAACGCTCTAAAGGTTCGACTGGGTGATGCCCCTGACTGCGAAGTCTTGACGTATGACGGCGAGGTCTTGGCATACGAAATTAGCGAGGCAATGGAGCCTGGAAGGGCGCGCACAAGAGAGTATGCAGATAATAAGGTAAGGCTTGCGGCCGGTGGCTCCCGTGTCGAAAAAGCTGAATTTATCAGCATCGAAGTTGCGTGCAGTTCGCTGAGAGAAATAGCTGAAAAGAAGGTCGCTAAGGCGACTAAGCCGGGCAGCGCATACCAAAAAACTTGGGGCCTTCTGATCTATTTCAATCCGGGTTTCGTGGGTGACGCCAACGAAAGCGCTGATAGCGCGCGCTCAAAAGTGGAGGCGCGCATGGCTGACGATGTAGAGATTGCGAAGGGCTACTTCTCGGAAGTGTGGGTGTTATGGCATGAGCGGCTCTACCTCCTATGGAAGGACGGCCTTCGATCTAGCCAAATTCTTGGGCCTCTTGTTGACGAGGACGACGAGTATGCCCCCGAAGATGATGACCTATCGGACGAAGATCGCGAGTTTCGTGAACGCATCTTTGGTCCCGGTGACTGATCCCGTCGACTGACAGACCCATGACACCCGACTTCAAACTTTGGGTGCAGGAGGTCTTCGCCCCCTTCGGTCCCGTCGCAGTGAAGCGCTTCTTCGGTGGCGGCGGGGTCTATCTCGGCGACACCATGTTCGCGGCAATCTTCAACGACAGCATCTATCTCAAGGCCGACGCCGACACGCGCGCGGCGTTCGAGGCAGAGGGCTGCGAGGAATTCATCTGGACCAACCCGAAATCCAAGGCCGTCTGGAACTCCGCCTATTTCACCATGCCCGCCATTCTCTACGACGACGAAGACGAGTTGAAACGCTGGTCCCGCCGGGCCTATGAAACGGCACTGAAGGCCAAGGCGGGACGGCCCGCGCGTAAGCCGAAAGCGACGCCGGATCCCCGGAAAGCTGCACGGAAGAAAACCCTATGAAGCCCGAAGTCACCGCCTTCCGCTGGGTGCCACCATTCGCCCAGGGCTATGTCCGCGACCTCCGCGTCCGCTGGGCGCTGGAGGAGGCCGGCATCCCCTACGAGGCGCATCTTGTCGACGGCGCGACGCTCCGCTCCGAACCGTATCGCGCGTGGCAGCCTTTCGCGCAGGTCCCCGCCTATCGCGACGGCGAGGTCACGCTGTTCGAATCCGGCGCCATCGTCCTCTACCTCGCCGGCAAGTCTGAGGCCCTCGCGCCTGCCGACGAAGCGGGCAAAGCGCGCGTCACGACTTGGGTGATCGCCGCGCTCAATTCCATCGAGCCGCACGCGCAGAACTTCCTCCAGCTCGGCGCCGATGCGACGCCCGAGATGCAGGGCCAGCTCGAAGCGATGCTGACCGAGCGCCTCACTGGGCTCTCCGACTGGTTCGGAGATAAGCTCTATCTGGAGGACCGCTTCACCGCCGCTGATCTCATCATGACCACCGTGTTGCGCGAACTGGTCGACAGCGGCGTCCTTGCGCGCTTCCCCAACCTCGCCGCCTATCGCGAACGCTGCGAGGCGCGTCCGGCGTTCGGCCGCGCCATGGAAGCGCAGCTCAAACCCTTCCGCGAAAACGCCCCGGCCTGAGTAACGGAACACCCATGGCCCGCACCTCCCTGAAGACGCGCACTGTCAGCTGCACCTGCGGCGCGGTTGAACTCACCGTCACCGGCGCACCGACCACCGCCGTCGTCTGCTATTGCGACGACTGTCAGGCAGCGGCGCGCGAACTCGAAGCGCTGCCGAACGCGCCGCCGATGCTGGACCAGTCCGGCGGCACAGAATTCGTCGTCTATCGCAAGGATCGCGTCGCGGTCGCGCGCGGGGCCGACCGGCTGAAGACCTACAAGTTCAAAGAAGGCTCTTCCACCAATCGCCGCGTCGCGACCTGCTGCAATGTGCCGATGATCCTCGATTTCGACGACGCGAAATGGTGGGTCGATGTTTACCGCGCCCGCTATCGCGATGACGTGCCGCCGCTGGAAATGCGCTTCTGCACCAAGTTCAAACCCGCCGGCGCCGTCATCCCCACCGACGTGATGACCCATCCCGGCTACCCCTTCCGCCTGATCCGGAAGCAAGTAATCGCCCGGCTCGCGATGATGTTCGGGCGCTGAACTTAAGGCAGCCGCGCGTCACACCTCGCGCTTCTCCACCTGGACGACGCGCTTCTCCGCGTCGGGCGTGAAGGCGCCTTTCGTCTGGTCCCAGCATGACCAGCACATTGCGAAACGGATCGCGCACCACCGCACAGCGGCCGATTGGAATGTCGAAGGGCGGGGCAATAGCCTCGCCACCGGCGGCGATGAAGCGCGCGAAGGCCGGCCCGACGTCATCGACGAGCATATCCACTTCCGGCCCTTGCCGTGTGTGCAGGACAAGCTCGGCCTCCGTCCCGGGCAGGCTCAGCCCGGCCGCCTCATCCGTCCGCCACACCAACGCGTGCCCCAGGGCCTCGCCGTAGAAGCCGAGCGCCGCGTCCAAATCCTGAACCCTCACCATCACGCAATCGACGGCCCGAAAAAGCGGGCCTGGCCCTGTTGCCGTCATGCCGCGGCCTCCAACGATCTGCCGTGAAGATGCTAGCACATCTTGCGGGAACTGATAATATTCCTATATTGAGCAGTCGTTGGTTGACTTGTGTGGCGAGGAAATCGTGATTTTCGGAAAACAAATCCCTTCCGTTACGTCATCCGCACACTGCCGCTGCCCGCTGCCCATTATCGTGAAAACCGCGGTTCAACCTCGGAGTCAGGAGAGGGGGAGGGGATACCCCTGAAAATTCCCGGATCAATTCCACCCCCGCGACGTCCCCAAATCCCGCCAATCCCCGCTTCCCCCGGGAGACCCACCTTGCTATACCGCCCGGCTTCCGCCCGCAGGCGGCTGGGTCGCGCGCGGGCGTGGCGGAATTGGTAGACGCACCGGTTTTAGGTACCGACGGCGCAAGCCGTGGGGGTTCAAGTCCCTCCGCCCGCACCAACCCACCGTAGGGCAACGATTTTTTGAGCGGACATGAGTTCCGCAAAGAGCAGGATCAGTGCGATGCAGGTCACCGAGATCACTTCTGAAGGTCTGAAGCGCGAGTTCGCGATTCTCGTTCCGAAAGCGGACCTGAGCGCCAAGGTCGACGTCAAACTTCTCGACATCAAGGACAAGGTCCAGCTCAAGGGCTTCCGCCCCGGCAAGGTGCCGATGGCGCACCTCAAGAGCATGTACGGCAAAGGCGTGATGGCCGAGGTCGTCGACGAGACGGTGAACGAGGCCACCCAGAACGCCGTGACCGAGCGCAACCTGCGCCCGGCCCAGCCGCCCCGCATCGAGCTGACCGCCGTCGCCGATGACGTGGTCGCCGGCAAGACCGACCTCACCTTCAACGTCACCGTCGACGTGATGCCGGAATTCCAGCCGGTCGACCCCGCGACCCTGTCGCTGACCCGTCTCACCGCCGAAGTGCCGGACGAGGATGTCGAGCAGGCGCTGAAGCGCATGGGCGACCAGCAGCGCACCTTCACCGCGAAGGAAGAGGGCGCCGAGGCCGTCAGCGGCGATCAGCTCAAGATCGATTTCGAAGGCAAGATCGACGGCGTGCCGTTCGACGGCGGCAAGGCCGAGGACTTCATGCTCGTCCTCGGCTCGGGCATGTTCATCCCGGGCTTCGAGGACCAGCTGATCGGCGTGAAGGCCGGTGACGAAAGGGCCGTCAACGTCTCGTTCCCCGAGGCCTACAACTCGCCCGATCTCGCCGGCAAGGCCGCGGTCTTCGACGTGAAGGTCAAGGAAGTGCTCGGCGCGGATGCGGTCGAGATCGACGACGCCTTCGCCGCCAAGATGGGCATCGAAAGCCTCGACAAGCTGAAGGGTCTGATCCGCGACCAGATGGGCGCCGACTTCGGCCGCGCCAGCCGGACCCACATCAAGCGTCATTTGCTCGACGCGCTCGACAAGGCCCACGACTTCCCGCTGCCGGAAGGCATGGTCGAGGCCGAGTTCGACGCGATCTGGAAGGCCGTGCTTGCCGAACTCGAGAAGGAAAAGAAGACCTTCGAGGATGAAGGCAAGACGGAAGACGAACTGAAGGCCGAGTACCGCAAAATCGCCGAGCGCCGTGTGCGCCTCGGCCTCGTTCTCGCCGAGATCGGCCGCCTGAACAGCCTCGACCTCACCCAGGAAGAACTCGGCCGCGCCGTCACCGCCGAGGCCCGCCGCTATCCCGGCCAGGAGCAGCAGGTGTTCGAGTTCTACCAGAAGAACCCGCAGGCCCTCGCGCAGCTCCGCGCCCCGCTCTACGAGGACAAGGTCGTCGACTTCGTCGTCGCCATGGCCCAGGTCGAGGACAAGACCGTCTCCAAGGAAGAGCTGTTCGCCGAACCCGAGGGCGAAGAAGCCGCCTAACACGCGCTTCGGTTGAAAATGCGGGCGGACGCGAGGGTCACATTGACCGTACGCGCCGCCCGTTTTTTATGTGCCGATGGAATCTCAGCACTACGTTTTCGGCGGCGCCGCAGGCGACGAGGCGACGCTCGACTATCTGCAGTCCCAGCTCTTCGTCGCCGCGATCACGCCGATGCAGGGCGGCCCGGTCGCCGGTGCGATGGTCGCCCGCGCGTTCGGCGCCGTCCACGTCTCGCGCCTGTCGCATCGCCTCGCGCGGATCGACCGCACGCGCCGTCACATCGGCATCATGGCCGCCGACCGCCTCGCGCTCACCATCGCCGAAGGCCCCGGCCGCCGCAGCTACGCCCAGGCGGGCCGCGAGGCGGTGCTCGCCGACGGCGACGGCGCCTTCACGCTGACCGCGCAGCCGTTCACCACGGAAGCCGAACAATCGCATGCCGCGCTGAACAGCCTCGGCGTCTGGATCGACATGCCCGAAGCGCGCCGGCTCATGCCGCATCTCGGGAGCGTCGCAGCCCGCAAGATCCCCGCGGCGTCACCCGCGCTCAGCCTGCTCCGCGACTATTCAAGCATCCTGCTGGACGCGAAGCTGAGCGGCGGGCTGGAAGCGATCGTCGAAGCCCATCTGGCCGATCTCCTCCGCGGTGTCCTCGACGATCCCGCGCTGGCCCACTCCGGGGAGACGAGCGGCGTCAGGGCCGCGCGCCGGGCGGCGGCGCTGAAGCTGATCGCCAAAAATTATATGCGGCCTGATTTCACGCTCGACCGGCTCGCAGTGCTGCTGAAGGTCTCGCCCCGCATCGTCCAGGCCGCGCTCACCGAGGGCGGCACGACCTTCAAGGAAGAACTCGTTCGCCTCCGCCTCCAGCGCGCACGCAGCCTGCTCGCCGCGGGCGGCCGCGTCTCGGACATCGCCTATGCCTGCGGCTTCAACGATCTTTCCAATTTCAACAAGGCGTTCCGCGCGCACTTCGGCGGCAACCCAAGCTCGTTCCGCTAGAACGCTAGGACACAAAGGACGGCCGCTGCCCTTCGGTTCGTGCGCAGTCGCCGCGGAGTGGTCGCGACGTATCGCCGAAGGCGCTCCACAGCGAAACGAACCTGAGGCAGCGGCCGGTCTCGCCGCCGGCCGCTGAAGGCCGGCGGGAGGGAAGGGCGTCAGAACTCGACGCCAAGACCCGCGCGGATCATCTGATCGCCGCCGGATGCAGTGGAGATGCCGACATCGCCGATCACCGGCGTCGCGCCGTCGAAGCGATGGGCCATCGAAACGCCGACCGCGCTCTCGCCGTTGAAATAGCCATAGCCGACCCGCATCGTCGTCTTGCCTGCGCCAGAAGGCGTGATGGTGGTCAGCGACGCGGCCATCGCGAAGCCTGCATCCATCTTGTTTTCCATGCGCTCCAGCGAACTGGTGAGACCCTGGACATCCGTGGAGAGCGTGGCGAAAGAGTTCTCCAGCGTCGTCACCCGCGTATTGAGCTGGCTGGTATAGCTCTGCAGCGAGGCGACATTGGTGTTCAGCGTGGTGATCGACGAGGCGAAGTTTGTGAGGTTGCCGCCAAGCGAACCGAGCGTTCCCTCGATGCCGGTGATCCGCGCCTCGTGATTGGCGACCGTGGTCTTCACCCCGGCCACGTCGGTCTTCACGCCCGCGACATCCGTCTTCACGCCGTTGAGGTCGTTCTGAAGCGTGCCGATCGCCGCACCGTTCGCGGCGCCGGTCGTCTCCAGCGTCGTGATGCGCCCTTCATGGTTCTCGATCCGCGTCTCGGCTGTCGTCACCCGCGTCTCGGTGTTCCCGATCCGGGTTTCATGATCCGCCGTCGTGTTCTGCAGCGTCGTGATCTGCGTGGTGTGACCGGCGACCACAGTTTTGAGATCGGCGAACTCCAGCAACAGCGGCCCCAGATCCGTGCCGGGCAGGCCGAGCAGCAGGCCCTTCACCTGGCCGAAGGTGACGGCATCGGTGTCCGTCACCGCATCTGCCACGCGCGTGATGCGGCGTCTCAGAGAGGCGTTGCCGACGGAGACTGTATTCGTGTCGTTGGCAACTGACTCTGCGCCCAACGCCACGGCGCCAAAAGCGTTCACGACCGCGCCGCCGCCCAGCGCGACGCCGTTCTCCCAAGGGGAGCTGGCATTCGACCCAAGTGCAACTGCGTTCTCATATACGGCGACCGCGCGGTAGCCAATGGCGGTGCCGTACTCTGCGCTTCCAGCCGATGCGCCGATCGAGACGCTGCCGATACCCGAATTGGCCGCGTAGCCTAGAGACGTCGCATTATTGCCGCCGGCGATTGCCTTGGCGCCGATTGCCGTTGCGAAGCTTACCGCGCTGACCGGCGCTGTTGGACCGAAGCCGCTGATATCTCCGGAGCGCGCCGACGTTCCAAGCGCGACGACGCTAGTACCGACGGCGACCGCATCCGCGCCGACTGCTGTCGCGGCACCGGCATTGGGGCCGCCCCAGGGGTTCACGGTACCGGACGCAACCGCGACAGCGCGGTTGCCGATCACAACGCCACCTTCTGTCGTCCGGGCGGTTCGCCCGACCGCGACGCCGGCGGAAATATCGTCCGTGTTGCTGCTCCCATCCGTCGTTGCCCCGGTCCCGAGCGCGACCGACCCGTCGGTCAAACTCTTGGCGAGATAGCCAAGCGCGACTGAGCGAGAGCCGAGGCCATAGGCTTCGCGTCCGATCGCCACCGCGACCTGGTTCGCTGCATTGGCGAGGATGCCGATCGCGACACCATCGACCGTGGCGGCCGCATTCCATCCAGCGGCGACCGCGTTGACATTCGCGGACGCCGAATTGCCGACGGCAACGCCGTCCGTCGCCGCTTGTGCCTCATTCCCTAGTGCAGTGGAGTTCGTGCCCGAGGCGATGGCAAAGCGGCCGACCGCAGTATTCGTGTTGATGCCGTTATCGTCGCTCAGCGGCCCAGCCGCGTAACTTGCCTTCGGTCCCGACCTTTCCAGAAGGTCGCGCGTCGCGACCGCAAACGCCGGATCGCACGCCGCCATCATCTGCGACAGGTCGCCGGCGGTCACGGTCTTGCTCATATTGCCGTCGGCGGTAAAGGCCGCGACCTGGCCGCCCAGGCACGACATATCGTCGTCGTTACCCGAGATGGTCTGCGACCCGCTCGAGGTCGTGGCGTGAACCGCCGTGGCGGCCAGCAATACGCAAGCGAACGCTGTCGTCGACAGCGCCAAGTCCTTGATAGTCATGATTATGCCCCGTTGAACCAACACCGCTGCGCGCGGCGGCGCCCGTGGGGCGCGGGGGCCTACATCTGCGAACGCTTGGCCGCAGGCTTTGCAGAACGCGACGGATCGATAGCGCAAAATGCGAAAGGATCGACCGGCCGGGACCTGTTTCCGTTATTATTCAATGGATTACGGGAATCCGCTCGGCATTTTGGAGCAATGCATCTCGGCTTGCCGTATGCTGTGGCCGCGCCTCGTGCCGCATAGTCGGACGGGCGGGTATGTGAATTTGCAACGCCTGCCCTATATAGGGACGTGAATCACCAAGGATCAAAGCGCCGCATGGCCCGCATGAACGATCGCGACCCCGGAGAAGTCTTCAACAATATGCTCGTGCCCATGGTGGTCGAGTCCACCGCCCGCGGCGAGCGCGCTTACGATATCTTCTCGCGCCTGCTGAAGGAGCGCGTGATCTTCGTCACCGGCGGCGTCGAGGACGGCATGGCGACGCTGATCGCCGCGCAGCTCCTGTTTCTTGAGGCGGAGAATCCCAAGAAAGAGATCTCGATGTACATCAACTCGCCGGGCGGCGTGGTGACGTCGGGCCTCGCGATCTACGACACGATGCAATACATCCGCTGCCCGATCACCACCGTGTGCATCGGCCAGGCCGCCAGCGCCGCCTCATGGCTGCTCTGCGCGGGCCAGAAGGGCCAGCGTTTCGCGCTGCCCAATTCGCGCGTCATGCTCCACCAGCCCTCGGGCGGGTATCAGGGCCAGGCGACCGACATGGCCAGCTACGCGCAGGAGATCGTCAAGATCAAACGCCGCCTGAATGAGATCTACGCCCGCCACACCGGCCAGCCGGTCGAAGTGATCGAGAAGATGCTCGACCGCGACAAGTTCCTGACCCCGCTCGAGGCCAAGGAATTCGGCCTGATCGACGAGGTTTTCGAGAAGCGCCCCGGCGCGACGGACTAAGCCGTCACGCTGCCGCCGCTTTTGCGCGCAATGGATGGCCGGGCGGTGCCCGGCCATGTCATTTTCGGAGCCACGTCTTGTCTCGGGGAATGGGTTTGCTCATCCGGTTTGCCGCTGTCTTCGCTTTGGCCGTCCCCGCGCTCGCCGCGCCGGCGGCTGAGCGCAACCATGCCTATGCGGGCGAAGCGGGAATCGAAATCGCCGCGGGCTGGTCGCAGGATGCGCTTGGCGTCTTCACGTCGCCCGATGGCCGCCTGACGGTGATCGTCCAGCCGCAGCTTCACGATGACGACGCCGACGATGTGCTCGACGATGTCGTCGAGAAACTGGAGGAGGGCGAGACGGTCGTCTCGCGGGAGGACTCCGAGCAGGTTCGTGACGACGAACCGCCCAAGACGGAGCTCTGGACCCGCCAGACCATCGTGACCGCGCCTGACGGCCGGACGCTACGCCGCCTCTATGCGGCGTTCTACGACGGGCATCAGGACGGCACGGCTTTGGCGGTCGCGTCCGGCGACGACGCGGCCTGGACGGCGAACGGTTCGGCCGCGCGCGAAATGCTCGAAAGCCTTCGGGTCGTGAAGAACGGCTCGGGCATCATCTACGTTCACGACGTGCCGGACGCGCTTCCCGCCGATGGCGGTCTCGATGGCTTCTACGTCTCGCCCGAACAGGGCGATGCCATCGAAAACCGCTGGCAGCACGGCGAGCGGACCCTGCAGCTCTATTTCAGCCCGCTCGGCGAAGTCGTCCGTGGTCCGATGGAACGCTTCGATATCGACGGCGACGCCACCTGCGGGTCGTTCAATGCCTGGACGATGGGGCGCTATCGCATCGAGGGCGGCGAGATCGTCATGCGCTGGTGCGACAATACGATCGAGCGCCTGACCTTCGCGCAGACCGGGGCCGGGCTGCAGATCGGCCGCCGCTTCTACGCGGCCGCCGATCTCAGCGGCACGATCCCGCCCAAAGGCGCCTACCGCCTGCGGCTCGATCTCAGCGCGCCGTATATTCCGCGCGGCGGCGCCGTCCCGGTCCTGCGCTTCCTCGATGATGGCAAGCTGGTCCTCGAAGGCATAGAGCGCCTTGGCTCGTTCAAGGCAGGCGCGACAAGCACCGCTCGTTTCCGCCTAAAAGGCCGCAATTTGACCATCGTCTATGATCGCGGATCGTCCGAAGTCGTTGGTATTGCTCAACTTCCCGGCCATGACGGCGACGTCATCGCCATCCGCGGACTCATCTTCGAGCGGGCTGACTGACGGGCCGTTTCCACCGCCGTTAAGGCTCTGTTGAAATTCGGGGCACTAATCTCAATCTGTATGCATCGAGCACATTACGGGCGACGTTAGGTAAGCGGGGACGTCCGGTAGCGATTCGGCATTGATGGGGCGTCCCGCCAGCCCCTAAGATGCCATCTTTGACGGGTGGAATCGCTCGTCTGTATGGAGACCCCATGAGCAAGTCCGCCGGCGGCGACTCCAAGAACACGCTCTACTGCTCGTTCTGCGGGAAGAGCCAACACGAAGTCCGCAAGCTCATCGCCGGACCCACCGTCTTTATCTGTGACGAGTGCGTCGAGCTGTGCATGGACATCATTCGCGAGGAGAACAAAACCTCGCTCGTGAAATCGCGCGACGGCGTTCCGACGCCGATGGAAATTCGCAAGGTCCTCGATGACTATGTCATCGGCCAGGACCACGCGAAGAAGGTCCTCTCTGTCGCGGTCCACAACCATTACAAGCGTCTGAACCACGCTTCGAAGAACCAAGACGTGGAACTGGCGAAGTCGAACATCCTGCTCGTCGGCCCGACGGGTTGCGGCAAGACGCTGCTCGCGCAGACGCTGGCCCGCATCCTCGATGTGCCCTTCACGATGTCGGATGCGACGACGCTGACCGAAGCCGGCTATGTCGGCGAAGACGTCGAGAACATCATCCTGAAGCTGCTGCAGGCGTCCGACTACAATGTCGAGCGCTGCCAGCGCGGCATCGTCTATATCGACGAAATCGACAAGATCAGCCGCAAGTCGGACAACCCTTCGATCACCCGCGACGTGTCGGGCGAGGGCGTGCAGCAGGCCCTGCTGAAGATCATGGAAGGCACCGTCGCCTCCGTGCCGCCGCAGGGCGGGCGCAAGCATCCCCAGCAGGAGTTCCTGCAGGTCGATACCGCGAACATCCTCTTCATCTGCGGCGGCGCTTTTGCCGGCCTGGAGAAGATCATCTCGGGCCGCCGCAAGGGTTCGTCGATCGGTTTTGGCGCTTCGGTCGTCGGTCCCGACGATCGCTCGACCGGCGAAATCTTCCGCGAGGTCGAACCCGAGGATCTTCTGAAGTTCGGCCTTATCCCGGAATTCGTCGGCCGTCTGCCGGTCATCGCGACGCTGGAAGACCTCTCGGTCGATGCGCTGGTCGACATCCTGACCAAGCCGAAGAACGCGCTGGTGAAGCAGTACCAGCGGCTGTTCGAGATGGAAGACGTTTCGCTCACCTTCTCCGACGACGCGGTGCGTCAGATTTCGACGAAGGCGCTCGCCCGCAAGACCGGCGCGCGCGGCCTGCGGTCGATCATGGAAGGCATCCTGCTCGACACCATGTACGACCTGCCGGGCCTCGGCGGCGTGCAGCAGGTTGTCATCAATGCCGAAGTGGTGGAGGGCAGGGCTCGCCCGCTCTACATCTATTCGGACAAGGCCAAGGAATCCGCCGCGTCCTGAACCGGAAACGCGAATCACCGGAACCGAAACGGCCCGCCAAAAGGCGGGCCGTTTTCGTCTGAGGTGCCGCCCCTTGAACCCGGCCCTGCATTCGCCCACTTTCACTTAGCTACTCATTGAATCGTTCGCCGGACCGGTCAGTCCGGCGGACTTATCGGGGAGCCGAAGCGAGCCGCCTCTTGAGGGACTTGCAGAGCTTCGCCACCACCCAGAAAGGACGAGGCTATGACCAGCGACGCCTCTAAAGCAAAGACCAAAGCCGTCTACCCCGTGTTGCCGCTGCGCGACATCGTGGTGTTCCCGCACATGATCGTTCCGCTCTTCGTCGGCCGCGAGAAGTCCGTGCGCGCGCTCGAGGACGTGATGACCAACGACAAGCAGATCCTGCTCGTCACCCAGAAGAACGCGCAGGACGACGATCCCGCCGAGGACGGCCTCTATCAGGTCGGCACCGTCGCGACCGTGCTGCAGCTTCTGAAGCTGCCCGACCAGACCGTGAAGGTTCTCGTTGAAGGCAAGTACCGCGCCCGGGTGACCGGCTTCCGCGCCAACGACGCCTTCTTCCAGGCGGAGGCCGAGACGATCCCCGACACGGTTGATACCGACAAGGAATTGACCGCGCTCTCGCGCACGGTCTCCAGCCAGTTCGAAAACTACGTGAAGCTGAACAAGAAGGTTCAGCCGGATGTGCTCGCTTCCGTTGCGCAGATCGAGGATCCCTCGAAGCTGAGCGACGCGGTTGCCGCGCATCTGCAGGTCAAGATTCCCGAGAAGCAGGAAATCCTAGAGCAGCCCTCGATCGCGGCGCGGCTTGAGAAGGTCTATGGCTTGATGGAAGCCGAGATCGGCGTGCTGCAGGTCGAGAAGAAGATCCGCAGCCGCGTGAAGCGCCAGATGGAGAAGACCCAGCGCGAGTACTATCTGAACGAGCAGCTGAAGGCGATCCAGAAGGAGCTGGGCGACGGCGAGGAGGGCAAGGACGAACTTGCCGAACTCGAAGACCGCATCAAGGCGACCAAGTTCTCGAAGGAAGCCCGCGAAAAGGCGACGGCGGAGATGAAGAAGCTCCGCAACATGAGCCCGATGTCGGCGGAAGCCACCGTCGTGCGCAACTATCTCGACTGGCTGCTCTCGCTCCCCTGGGGCAAGAAGAACAAGATCAAGCAGGACATCGATCACGCCGAAGAGGTGCTGAACGAGGACCACTTCGCGCTGGAGAAGGTCAAGGAGCGCATCCTTGAATATCTTGCGGTGCAGAGCCGGGCGAAGAAGCTGAAGAGCCCGATCATCTGCCTCGTCGGACCTCCGGGCGTCGGCAAGACCTCGCTGGCGAAGTCAGTCGCGAAGGCGACGGGCCGTGAATATGTGCGCATGAGCCTCGGCGGCGTTCGGGACGAATCCGAAATCCGCGGCCACCGGCGCACCTATATCGGCTCGATGCCCGGCAAGATCATCCAGTCGCTGAAGAAGGTGAAGTCGTCCAATCCGCTGATGCTGCTCGACGAGATCGACAAGCTGGGCGCTGACTGGCGCGGCGATCCGTCATCGGCCTTGCTGGAGGTGCTGGACCCCGAGCAGAACAACACGTTCAACGACCACTATCTCGAGGTCGATTTCGACCTGTCGGACGTGATGTTCATCACCACCGCCAACAGCCTGCGCATGCCCCAGCCCTTGCTGGACCGCATGGAGATCATTCGCATCCCCGGCTACACCGAGGATGAGAAGGTGGAGATCGCCAAACGCCATCTGGTGCCGAAGCAGGTCGAGGCCCACGGCCTGAAGGACGGCGAGTGGAGCATCACCGATGCCGGCTTGCTCGAGCTCATCCGCTATCACTCGCGTGAGGCGGGCGTGCGTAACCTAGAGCGCGAGATCGCCAACCTGATCCGCAAGGCCACCCGCGAGATCGTCTCGCGCAAAGCCAAGAAGGTTGAGGTCACGCCGGCCAATCTCGACAAGTACGCGGGCGTCAAGAAGTACCGCTACGGCGAGATCGACAGCGAAGACCAGGTCGGTGTCGTCACCGGCCTTGCCTGGACCGAAGTCGGCGGCGAGACGCTGCAGATCGAGGCCGTCATGCTGCCCGGCAAGGGCCGCATGCAGACCACGGGCAAGCTGGGCGACGTGATGAAGGAATCCATCGATGCGGCGCGGTCTTATGTCCGCTCCAAGTCGCTGAGCTTCGGCATCACGCCTCCGACCTTCGACCGCAAGGACATCCACGTGCACGTGCCGGAAGGCGCGACGCCCAAGGACGGTCCCTCCGCCGGTGTCGGCATGGCGACGTCGATCATCTCGGTGCTGACCAGCATTCCGGTCCGGCGCGATGTGGCGATGACAGGCGAGGTCACGCTGCGCGGGCGGGTCCTGCCGATCGGCGGGCTGAAGGAGAAGCTGCTGGCCGCGCTTCGGGCCGGGATCAAGACGGTTCTGATCCCGCAGGAGAACGAGAAGGATCTGGCCGAGATCCCGGACAACGTGAAGAACGGGCTGAAGATCATCCCGGTTTCCACGATGGACGAGGTGGTCAAGGTCGCGCTGGTCCGTCAGCCCGAGGCGGTGACGTGGGAGGAACCGGCCGAGCCGGCCCGCCTTCCGGGCGCCGAATCGGGCGCCGGAGAGGGCGCCAGCCTCGCCCACTAGGCGATTTGCAACCCGGAAAAGGGCCGCTTTTAGCGGCCCTTTCTCTTTGCGGTGGGGCGCTGGGCTGTCTATTGTTGTCCTTGGATTCCCAAGGAGAGGGGCACTGACCCATGAACAAGAATGAACTGATCGCCGCCGTTGCCGAGAAGACCAACCTGGCGAAGGGTGACGCGACCTCGGCGGTGGAAGCGGTTTTCGACGTTGTCACCGCCGCCCTGAAAGAAGGCGACGAAGTCCGCGTTGTCGGGTTCGGCACCTTCGTCGTGACCCAGCGTAAGGCCGGCAAGGGCCGCAATCCCCAGACCGGCGCGGAAATCGACATCCCCGCCTCGAAGGCCCCGAAGTTCCGGGCCGGCAAGCAGCTCAAGGAAGCTGTGAACTAAGAGAGCGCTACGGGCGATCTTCCGCCTGTCGCTTTGACCTGAATGCGCCGCCATCCCCGGATGAGCGGCGTTTTTCGTGGGTGGAGCTCACGTCAGGTTGAGTAGTTGCCGCCAGCAAGCCATGGTTTCATCAGATGTCGATCGGGGGTGGTCATGAAACTGCGTTTCGCATGCGCGATGGCGGCGGCGCTACCGGCAATGGCAGAGGCGAAGGTCGAGGGCGTCGGGCCGTCCGGCTTCGCCGTCGCCTACGAGGCAGATCTCAAGGTGCCGCCCGCGGGTGCGTTCGCCAAGTTTCTTGAGGTCGGTCAGTGGTGGAGTTCGGAGCATTCCTATTCAGGCGATGCCAAGAACATGACAATCACGCCTGTTCAGGGCGGATGCTGGTGCGAGGCCATCCCGGGCGGTTTCGTTGAGCATCTGAAGGTCGTGAATGTCCAACCCGGCAGCATGCTGGTGCTCAGCGGCGGCCTCGGCCCGCTTCAGTTCATGGGCGTCGCCGGGTCCATGGTTGTGACGTTCGAAGCCAAGGACGGTGGCACCCATGTGTCGCTGCGCTATTCGGTCGGCGGCTACGACCCCGGAAATTTCGCGCAGCTTTCGGGCGCGGTCGACGGCGTCATCGGCGCCGGCTTTAAAAGCTACCGGGCGTTTGCGGTGAAATAGCCGCCATGCTTTCCCGGCGGCGGGCCATCTGATAGGTCCTCGCCGGGGGCGATTAGCTCAGTTGGTAGAGCGCTTCGTTTACACCGAAGATGTCGGCGGTTCGAGCCCGTCATCGCCCACCATTCCAACCGCATCAGTGAAAATCCCGGCTCGCCTGCAGCCGCTCCGGCTTGTGCACGTTCGCCGCAGCGGTGCCCTCGCGCAGCCGCGACAGCAGATGCGTCAGATCCTCGACCTCGCGGACGATCACATGGGTGACATTGCTTGCCGTCTGCACTTCGCCGCGCACCAGCAGGAACGAGCCGGTCATCAGAACCTTGCGGTTCGCCTGAAAGATCGCGTCCCAGATCACGAGATTGGCAACCCCGCTCTCGTCCTCCAGCGTCGCGAACATGACGTTTTTCGCAGTCTGCGGCCGCTGCCGGTTGAGCACCAGACCCGCGGTCACGACCCGGCGCCCTGAACGCTGCCGGGACAGATCCTGCGCAAGAACCGCCCGGCGTTTCGTCAACCCGCCCCGGAAAAACGCGCAGGGGTGCTTCTTCAGCGAGAGCTGCGTCGTGCGATAGTCTTCTGCGACATGCTCTGCCGTGCGGATGGCGGGCAGGGACACATCGTCTTCCGCCGTTGCGCCGAGCGGCGCGAGCAGCGGAGCTTCCGTCGCGAGATTGCGCCGGTCCTTTAGCCCGCTGGCTCGCCACAGGGCGGCCCGACGGTCGAGTGCCACGCTGCGATAGGCATCGGCATCGGCGATACGTTCGAGTACGCCGCGATCGATCTTCGGCCAATGCGCGAGATCTTCGAGCGTACGCGCGCCGGCTTCGCGGGCTTCGAGCAAACGCTTTGCATCCTCCTCGTGCAGCCCACGGATCAGTCGCAGCCCCAGACGAACGGCTTTCCATTTTCCCTCTTTCGAAGGCTCTTCCAACGTGCAGTCCCAGTCGCTCGCGAAGACATCCGGTGCCCGTACCTCGACGCCGTGCTCGCGGGCATCGCGAACAAGCTGCGCCGGCTGATAAAACCCCATCGGCTGGCTGTTCAGGATCGCTGCGCAGAACACGTCGGGATAATGGCATTTGATCCAGGCCGACGCGTAGACGAGCTTGGCGAAGCTGGCTGCGTGGCTTTCTGGAAAGCCGTAGGAGCCGAAGCCCCTTATCTGTTCGAAGCACTTTCTGGCGAAATCGGGGTCGTATCCGCGCCTTATCAAGCTCGACACGAAAAGGTTTTCGTATGTGTGGATGGTGCCAACATGGCGGAACGTTGCCATCGCACGCCTGAGGCCATTGGCTTCTTCAGGTGTAAACTTAGCTGCGGTGAGCGCGATGGCCATCGCTTGCTCTTGGAACAATGGCACTCCCTTAGTGCGGCCTAGAATCTCCTCAAGTTCGTTTGCCGGGCCGTGTTCGGGGGCAGGTTTGGGATAAGAGATCAGCTCGGGATTCTCTCGCCGTTTCAGATAGGGATGCACCATGTTGCCCTGAATAGGCCCGGGGCGAACGATCGCGACCTCTATGACGAGATCGTAGAACTTTTGCGGGCGTAATCGCGGGAGCATAGACATCTGCGCACGACTCTCGACCTGGAAGACACCAAGGGAGTCTCCCTTCGAGAGCATGTCATAGACCGCCTTGTCGGCACCCTTGATATCGGCAACGTCCTTCAGGTTGAGGCCGTGATGCTGGTTAGCCAAATGAAAGCCACGCCGCAGACAGCTCAGCATGCCGAGCGCCAATACATCGACCTTCATCAGACCGAGTTCGTCGATATCGTCCTTGTCCCATTCTATGAACGTCCGGTTGTCCATCGCGGCATGGCCGATGGGCACCGTTTCGTCGAGGCGATACTTCGTCAGCACAAAGCCGCCTACATGTTGAGATAGGTGACGTGGGAAATTGAGCAGCTCGCGTGCAAGGTCTACGGCACGTGCGATTTCAATGTTCTCGGGGTCAAAGCCTGCCTGTTTGACGTGGGCTTCGGGCAAAGCGTCGTTCCACGATCCCCATACCGTATCGGCCAAAGCCGCCGTGACGTCCTCAGTCAGGCCAAGCGCCTTGCCGACATCGCGGATAGCGCTACGTGAGCGGTAGTGGATAACGGTTGCGCAAATGGCGGCGCGGTCGCGTCCGTAGCGCTCGTAGATGTACTGGATGACCTCTTCGCGGCGCTCATGTTCGAAGTCCACGTCAATGTCCGGCGGCTCATTGCGCTCCTTAGACATGAACCGTTCGAACAACAGCTTGGTCTCGGTGGGATCGACAGCGGTAACGCCTAAACAGAAGCACACGGCGCTGTTGGCAGCTGATCCGCGGCCTTGGCAAAGAATGTTCCGCCCCCGTGCGAAGCGCACGATGTCGTGCACGGTGAGGAAATATTTGGCGATCTTCTGATCCGCGATGAATGCGAGCTCTTTATACAGAGCGGACTGAACAATCTGAGGGATACGATAAGGGTGATAGCGCGTTGCGGCGCCTGACCACGTTAAATCCGCCAGATGTTGGTCCGGTGTCTTGCCAGGCGGCACCGGCTCGTCGGGATATTCGTACTGCAGTTCTAAGAGCGAGAAGCGGCATTGCCGTACGATCTCCATCGTGTTGGCGATTGCCTCGGGATGGGCTGCGAACAGCCGAGCCATTTCATCCGGCGCTTTCAAATGCCGTTCGGCATTCGCTTCCAATCTCAGGCCGGCTTCGGCGATCGTGCACTTCTCGCGGATACAGGTGAGCACATCCTGCAGCGGCCGCCGCCGCGCCTCATGATAAAGCACGTCTCCCGTCGCCACGAGCGGTGTGCGCATTCTGCGCGCCAAAGCCGCCAGGCGATGGAGGCGCTTGGCATCATTGGCGCCGTAAAGTCGCGATGCTGCGAGATAGACATTCTTGCGAAAGTCACCGCGCAGACGTTTCAGCCAATCCTCGAATGCATCGGTCAGGGTTGCCGGCGGCAGTACGACGAGGATCTGCCCTTCGCCATCGGCTTGTAGGTCGTCATAGGTGAGCTGGCATTCTCCCTTCTTCCGGCGCAACTGTCCGCGGCTGATCATGCGCGCCAAGCGGCCATAGGCCGAACGATCCTTGGGGAAGCACAAAACGCTCGGCGCACCGCAGGTGAAATCCAGTCGAGCGCCGACGATGAAGCGCAAGCCAGCGCCCAGCGCCGCCACGTGTCCCCGGACGATACCGGCCAACGTATTGGTGTCGGTAATGGCGATGGCCGAAAGCTTTAGCTCCGCGGCGCGCTCTACAAGTTCGCGCGCATGCGACGCGCCGCGCAGGAACGAAAAATTGCTCGTCACCTGAAGCTCGGCATAGGCAGGCGTCGTCATGCAAAGAAGCCGTGCAGCCACCACTGAACGTCGCGTGGGCCACCATGCAGCCCGGTTCGGAAGACCCAGAAGCGTGCGCCGCTATCGTCCTCAACCTGATAGTAGTCGCGGATACGATCGTCTGCGTTCTCCGCCCAAGGCCGCCGCCACCATTCCGCGCCGATGCGTTCAGGTCCCTCTGCGCGGCGGATCAGATGCGCATGGCCGCGCCAGTGGAAGCGGCGCGGCGGATCGTCTGGAAGTGGCGCGAGTACTGGATCGAGTGTCTCCGGCCACCGGAGCAGCCGCACAGGACGTGATTGATCAAGCCTCCACGTTTCGTTGTGTGGCTGTTCCAATGGCGCGATGCGGATCGAGGCGCGTTCCGGCACATGGCTGGGGTAGGGGGCAGCCCGCCATACCTCGCCGGCGCCGAAGCGGTTGCGCAGCCGGTCGATCAATGGTGCGAGATCGGCGTCGCGGGCATCGACGGTCGCCTCAACCAGATCGAACTGCGCGTGCTTGAGCGGTTCGACATCGCCCGCCGACAATACGATCGTTTCGATCCCGAAGCCGGGGTCGAGCGTTTCCAGTTTCGGCGCAAACAGATCGACGAGCCGCCTTGGCTCGCGGGCGGGTAATGCCGTCCTGACATTGCGCACCGCGACATCGCCGTCGACCCGATAGAAGGTCGCCAGGAACAAGCGCGACCCCAGTCCCGCACGCTCCAGGCGTGCGAATAGGGCTTTTGCCAGATCGCGCAGCAGGAGCATCGAGTCTTCCGGCTTGCCGATCGGTTCGGCGAAAACCTTGCGTTCGCTCCAGGGGGCAGGGGGATAGCGGAAGTGCAGCACTTCTTCCGCCTCGCCGCGTGCGCGGGCGAGCCGCATCATCAAATCGTCGCTGAACCGTTTGCGGAGCGCGATGCTGGGCAGGGCGGCGACCTGACCGATCGTCGTCAGGCCAAGACGGCGAAGTTGATGCGCCTGGCTGTCTTCAAGCCTGAGCGCCTCCACCGGCAGCGATGACAGCAGGCTGGCTTCGTCGTCCGGCTGGGCAATCGTGATAGTTTCGGGCGCATGCCGCGCCAACGCCCATGCGGCGCCGAATGTGTCCGCTATGGCGATGCGCGCAGGAATTTCCTGGGCGGTTAGACGCTGGAGCAGCGTGGCAGCCATCGCCGCCTCACCGCCCCAGAGATGCGCGCAGCCGGCGATATCGAAAAACAGGCCGTCCGGCGGATCGATCGCCACGTTTGGCGAGAAGCGGACGCACCAGTCGGCCAGCCGGCCCAGCGCCGCAGCGTCTTCATCAACTTCCGCATCGACGATCTTGAGACGGGGCAGCAGCGCCAGCGCATCTGCCATGGACTGTCCGGGAAACGCACCTTCGCTGGCCGCGAGGTCGTCCACGGCGGTCAGTCGCCGTGCACCGTTCTCCAAGGCCACAATCGCCATGCCCATGGGCTTGGGCGGCTCTTCCTTCGATGCTTCTGGATCAGGCTCAGGTTCCGGTAAGGCGGCCGCGCGCGGGTTCCGCTTCCATCTTGTGATCTGCCAGTTCGGCAACCACACGGACATCGCCCGTCGCATTTTCGGCCTCCATGATCCATGCGCCTGTGCGTCCACCGCGACAGCGTTCCAGTCGCACCTCCCAGCGCGGCAGACCAAGGCCGGGTTCATCTGTTTCGCTGGGGGAAGGCGCGATGCTCCACCGCGTTGTCGCCGTCGTCCCTTCATCCTCGGCACTCGAGGCATAAAGCTGGCGGCGCAGCAGGAGCCCGGTCGCGCCGCCGCGCTCGCAGGCGAGCTGCAGCCGTTTGCCGGCCGTCAGACTGAGCGTCGCAACCTCACCGACCACCGCTGCAACACCGCGCGTGCGCAACGCGCTTTCCACCACAGACAGAATGTCGGCATCCTTGGCTGCCCTTACAAAGATCAGCCGATCCGGGTTGAGGCCGAACACCTGCAAGCCCGGCGGATGAATGTCGTCCCGCTGAAGCGCCCACAGGATCATGCCCCCGCCGGCCGTGCGCGCTGCCAGTGAGGCCGTGAAACCCGTCACGGCGGCGGGCAATTCGTTTTCAGTCCCCGCACCAGTGATTTCGTGCCAATGGCCACGCGGCAGTCCATTGCCGGGCAGATAGGAATCCACGCGCGGATCGCCGAACGGACTGACGCCCCAGGCCGTCAACTGATCCGACCGGTCCAGCTTGGCCACGCGCGATCGCAGTTCGTCCGGGCTCGGACGAAGCTCAATCACGGCAGAAGCGTTTGTCGAAGGTCCGTTAGGCTCAACACCGAACCGCTGGCACTGCGCGGCGAGGGGGCATTGGTCGCAGTCCGGGTCCTGATAGGCGCACACGGTCTGGCTGAGTTTTTTGACGAGGCAATGGAACTCGTAGAGGTCGTCCGCATCCCAACTAGGTGGCACCAGCGCCATCAGCGGGCCATAGGCCGTGGCGGCATCACGAGCGCTCGGCGAAACCCAGCCGATGCGGTGGGCGACGCGCAGCACATGCGTATCGATGACTAGGGTGCGCTTGCGCAGCGTGCTGAAGTTCAGGGCCGCCGCGGAGATCTTGCGCCCCACGCCCTTGATCCGCTCCAGCCACAGATGGGCGGCTTCGACCGGACGCGGCGCGAGGAAGTCGAGCGTGAAGCGTTCGGCGTAAGCGTGGATCGCCTTCAACGCCGCAATCACGACGGGCGCTTTCGTTTCGGGATATTGCACCGTTTCGATCTGCGCTTGGATCTCGCGGACCTCTGCGCTCATCAGGTCTTCCCAGGTAGGGAAGCGTTCGATCAGGCGCTCGAACGCGGCGCCGGAAACCGCATCGCGGGTCTTTGAACTGATGATGGCGTCGATCAGAACCGCAACGGGATCGCCGCGCTCGGCATCTCGCTGGGACCCGAACCGGTCCCGCAGGATGGGGCGCACCGCAGCGAGGGGCGGCACGCCGAAGAGATCGAACAAGGGCTGCATGGCGATCTTCGGTTTCACGATCGCATAACTAGAACAAAAGAAGAACATACTCAAGCATCGAATCAGGCACTCCGCGACGACCGGTCGCCTTCCGAGCCGCGGCTTCTAAATGGGAAGGTCCCGCAGCGCGGTCCGCGCCAGGGAGAAGAGAAGTCATGCGTCTCATGTCCACCGTCGCCTGCGCCGTCCTGCTCGCGGCCGCCGCCTTCGCGGCCGACTCGCAAACCTTCGACGTGAAAGGGAAGGGGCCTAACGGCGACGCCTATACCGGCAAGGTCACGCTGACCGAGGTGAAGCCCGGCGGCACCGTCGCCTCCGACGTGATCGACGTCGTGTGGGACTTCAACGGCTCCAAGACCCAGGGGGTCGGCTTGGTCGATCCCAACAACAAGAAAAACCTGATCGTTTCCTACATCATGGAAGGCGTTCCGGGCCTCGCCATCATGACCGAGCAGGACAACAAGGCGAGCGGCGTCTGGTACGTCCAGGGCGCGCCCGGCACGGGAACCGAAGAGTGGACACCGGTCGCGGGCACCGACGCGGCGCCTGCGGCTCCGGCCGAAGCGGGGGCGATCACCTATGAGCGCGCCATCACCTGCGCCGCCGTGACGTCCTATGTCACGGGCATGCTGCGCTCCACGCCGGGCGCCGATGCCGCCAAGATCGACGCCTATGACAAGGCCAACAGCGCCTGGACGATGAAGCTGAGCGATGTCGGCGCCGACAAGACGATGGACCAGCGGATCGACGATATCCGCGCCAAACAGGGCGAATGGGCGAACGATCCCGACGGCATGGCCAAGGCGACCCCGGTGGCTGACGACTGCGTCGCGACGGCCCCGCCGATGGAATGAAAACAGCCTTCCGTTTTCCTTGACAGGGGAGAGCGCGGCCAATAAACCCGCGCTCTCTTGAGCGGGCCGGTTCGCCGGTCTTGCTGCCCGCGGGGGCGTAGCTCAGTTGGTTAGAGTGCCGGCCTGTCACGCCGGAGGTCGCGGGTTCGAGCCCCGTCGCTCCCGCCACTCACTTCAGACAAATTCTCCTATTATTAGGTATGATGCGCCGCGCATATTGCGGGCGCGAAGGCGTGCGGCCTATTCTGAGTGATCCATAAGGAGCCCCCATTTGATGTCTTCGTTCCGTGCGCCTCTGGCGGCCCTGCACCTTGCCTTGTCCGCCGCTGCAGCGCCCTCCGCGCTGGCTGCCCCCCTCATGACGCTGGAGGCGCCGAACGGGTTGGCGACCCTAGCGATCACCGCAGCCCCCGGCGGCGGCTACGCGCTGGTGGCGCAGGAGCTGGTTCCCTATGACGGCGGCACCGACCCGCGTGTCCACGTCTTCCGCTACGAGGACAACGGCAAGCTGCGCTGGGAGCGGGTCATCGACCGTCGCGGCCCGCAGATCGCCAAGGCGATCACCTACGGCCCCGGCGAGATCCTCTATGTCGCCGGCCTCGACGGGTCCGAGCTGACGCAGAACGGCTATCAGTCCATGCTGGTCGGCATCGGCCCGAGCGGCAACGTCGTCGAGGATCACATCTTCGGCGAGCCGGCTCCGGTCGAGGATTTCCTCTCGGGCATCGCGCTCGCGCCGGACGGCGATCTCTATGCCTCGGGCCGAATCAAGCGCACGCCCGAAGGCACGGCCGACATGCAGGTCATGCAGCTGAAGCCCGACGGCACAGTCCTGTGGACCGATGAAGCCAAGAACGCCGCCAAGGAATCCTATCCGATGATCGTGTCGGGTTCGGCCGGCAGCTTCGTCATCGGCACTTACGAGAACCGCAAGGTCTTCATCTCGCGCATCGTCGCCGGCTCCGTCGCCAGCTTCGCCAGCTTCACCCAGCCGCGCCGCTGCGCCGTCGCGCAGGCGACGACGCTGCCGGACGGCGGCTTGATCCTCGCCATTAACCTGAGCGGCGGCAACAACGAGGCGCGCCTCGTGCGCGTCAGCGGCGGCGGCGAAGTGGTGTGGGACGTGAAAATCCCCGGCAACTCGGTCGTGGCCGACATTACGCGTCTATCGAACGGCACGATCGTCGTCGCCGGCAGCAGCGACGATTCCGATGCGCTGACCACCACCGCGTGGCTGAAGGCCTATGACGAAAGCGGCACGGGGATCGGCGAGATCCTGCCCGAGACCTCCGGCGAAACCCGCGCGGGCGGCGTCACCGTCGACCAGAACGGCGGCGTCTACTTCGCCTATTCGCCGATCGACGAATCGATTCCCGCGCGCCCCGTCCCTGTGATCGTGGAGCGTATCCACGTCCAGTAAATCGGCGCCAAAATTGCGAGTGAATCGCATCTAAGCCGATTTGTTGCGCGCTGCGGTAAGTCGTTCCACCTAAAGTGGAAATTGTCTTTGTCGCGCATCTGAAAAACCTCTGTGATGCCGCTATGCGGCATCACAGTCTTGGGCTATAGCGAGCCGCAAATCGGGCGGCTCGGACGCGAGTCCGGGCGCTCCGTGGGGGCGCGATGGCCGACTTCTTGACCGAATATCTGGCAATCATTCTATTCCTCGGGATCTCCGCGGCTTTGGGGCTTGTCCTGCTCGTGCTGCCCTTCGTGGTCGCACCGGTGAACCCCGATGCCGAGAAGCTCTCGGCCTATGAGTGCGGCTTCAACGCCTTCGACGACGCGCGCATGAAATTCGACGTGCGCTTCTATCTCGTCTCGATCCTCTTTATCATCTTCGACCTCGAGGTCGCGTTCCTGTTTCCCTGGGCGATCACGCTCGGCGATATCGGCCTCTTCGGCTTCTGGTCGATGATGGTTTTCCTGGGAATCCTGACCATCGGCTTCATCTACGAATGGAAGAAGGGGGCCCTGGAATGGGAGTGATCCTTCCCGCCGGTTCGGCCGCCCGCTCGGGCGTTGAAGGCGGTCACACGCCTGGCCCCGAAGACTTGATGTTCGACGCCCTCCAGGGCGAAATGAAGGACAAGGGCTTCGTCACCGCCAGCCTTGAAGAGCTCATCGCCTGGGCCCGTACCGGCTCGCTGATGTGGATGACCTTCGGTCTCGCCTGCTGCGCGGTCGAGATGATGCAGGCGTCCATGCCGCGCTACGACATGGAGCGCTTCGGCGCCGCGCCGCGTGCGTCACCGCGCCAGTCCGACGTGATGATCGTCGCCGGCACGCTGACCAACAAAATGGCGCCCGCGCTGCGCAAGGTCTACGACCAGATGCCGGACCCGCGTTACGTCATCTCGATGGGCAGCTGCGCCAATGGCGGCGGCTACTATCACTATTCCTATGCGGTGGTGCGCGGCTGTGACCGGGTCGTGCCGGTCGACATCTATGTGCCCGGCTGCCCGCCGACCGCCGAAGCGCTGATCTACGGCATTCTGCAATTGCAGAAAAAGATCCGCCGCGTCGGTACGTTCGAGCGGTGATGCAGATGAACACCGAAGCGCTTTCCACCCTCAGCGAACAAGTTGCGGCGACCCTGCCGCAGGCCACGGTTTCGATCGCCTGGGGCGAAGTGAACGTCGCCGTTGCCATCGACGCGATCGAGCCGACGCTGCGCACGCTGCGCGACGATCCGCGCTGGCTGTTCGAGACGCTGATCGATGTCTGCGGGGTCGATTACCCTGAACGCGCCAAGCGCTTCGACGTCGTCTACCACCTGCTGTCGATGAAGAAGAACATCCGCATCCGCGTGAAGCTGCAGACCGACGAGCAGGCCGCGGTGCCGAGCGTCGCGGGTCTCTTCCCGACCGCCAACTGGTTCGAGCGCGAAGCGTTCGACATGTACGGCATCCTGTTCTCCGGCCACCCGGACCTCCGCCGCCTGCTCACCGATTACGGTTTCAGCGGCCATCCGCTGCGCAAGGATTTCCCGCTCTCCGGCTTCGTCGAGGTGCGCTACGACGACGAGCAGAAGCGCGTCGTCTACAATCCCGTGAAGCTGCAGCAGGAATTCCGCAGCTTCGACTATCTGAGCCCATGGGAAGGCGCCAAGGCTGTGCCGCTGCCGGGCGACGAGAAGGCGGCGAAGCCATGAACGCGCCCACCCCCGTCGAAGACGAACGCAAGTTCACGATCAATTTCGGCCCGCAGCATCCGGCCGCGCACGGCGTGCTTCGCCTCGTGCTGGAACTGGATGGCGAGATCGTCGACCGTGTCGATCCGCATATCGGCCTGCTGCATCGCGGCACCGAAAAGCTGATCGAGTATAAAACCTATCTCCAGGCGCTGCCGTATTTCGACCGGCTCGACTACGTCGCGCCGATGAACCAGGAGCACGCTTATTCGCTCGCGGTGGAGAAGTTGCTCGGCATCCAGGTGCCGCGCCGCGCGCAGCTTATCCGCGTGCTCTACAGCGAGATCGGCCGCATTCTCTCGCACCTGCTGAACGTGACGACGCAGGCCATGGACGTCGGCGCGCTCACCCCGCCGCTCTGGGGCTTCGAGCCGCGCGAAGATCTGATGATCTTCTACGAGCGCGCCTCGGGCAGCCGCATGCACGCGGCTTATGTGCGTCCCGGCGGCGTTCATCAGGACCTGCCGCAGGCGCTGATCGACGACATCTATGAGTGGACCGGTCGGTTCCCGCAGATGGTCCACGACATCGAAGGGCTCGTCACCCACAACCGCATCTTCAAGCAGCGCAACGTCGATATCGGCGTCGTCACGCAGCAGGAAGCGCTCGACTGGGGCTTCTCCGGCGTGATGGTGCGCGGGTCGGGCATGGCGTGGGACCTGCGCCGCTCGCAGCCCTATGAGTGCTACGACGAACTCGACTTCAAGATTCCCGTCGGCAAGAACGGCGACTGCTACGACCGCTATCTCTGCCGCATCGAGGAGATGCACGAGTCGGTCAAGATCATGCGCCAGTGCATCGAGAAGCTGCAGCCGGGGCCGGTCGCGGTCGATGACGGCAAGATCGTGCCGCCCAAGCGCGCCGAAATGAAGCAGACGATGGAAGCGCTGATCCATCACTTCAAGCTCTATACCGAGGGCTACAAGGTCCCGGCCGGCGAAGTTTACGCAGCCGTCGAGGCGCCCAAGGGCGAGTTCGGCGTCTATCTCGTCTCCGACGGCACCAACAAGCCGTATCGCTGCAAGATCCGCGCGCCGGGCTTCGCCCATCTCCAGGCGATGGACTACATGTGCCGCGGGCACATGCTGGCCGACGTCTCCGCCATTCTCGGCTCGCTCGATATCGTGTTCGGTGAGGTTGACCGCTGATGACTCCCGAACAGCTCGCCCAGGGCCAGCTCGACGCCTACAACGCGCAGGATCTCGACGCGTTCATGACGTTCTACGCAGACGACTGCATCGTCGCCGATCTCAACGGCCAGGTGACGAATAACGGCGCCGCGGCGATCCGCGAACGCTACGCCGCGATGTTCGCCAAGTTTCCCGAGAATAAGGCCGGGCTCGTCAACCGCATCGTGGTCGGCAACACGGTCGTCGACCACGAGGACGTCCTGCGCGCGCCCGGCGGCGAGCGCTTCGAGGCCTGCGCCATCTACACTATTCGCGGCGGCAAGATCGCCCGCGTCGATTTCGCGAGATAGAGCATGTCCGTCCGCCGCTATGGTCCCGTCCAACCCAAGACCTTCGCCTTCACGGCGGAGAACCTGGCGTGGTGCGACAAGCTGATCGCCCGCTATCCCGAAGGCCGTCAGGCTTCCGCCGTCATCCCGATGCTGTGGAAGGCGCAGGAGCAGGACGGCTGGATCAGCGAAGCCTGTGTGCGCTGGATCAGCGAACATTTGGGCATGCCGTATATCCGCGTCTACGAGATCGTGACCTTCTACACGATGTTCCACATGGCGCCGGTCGGGCGCACCCACGTCCAGGTCTGCGGCACGACGCCGTGCATGCTGCGCGGGGCGGGGGATCTCATCGCCGTCTGCAAGTCGCGCATGGGCAATGTCGCCAAGCAGGTGACCGAAGACGGCCAGTTCTCGTGGGAAGAGGTCGAATGCCTCGGCGCCTGCGTGAACGCGCCGCTCGTCCAGATCTTTTCCGACACCTACGAAGACCTCGACACGAACAGCTTCAACGCGCTGCTCGACGCCTTTGCGCGCGGCGAAAGCCCCAAGCCCGGCCCGCAGATCGCGCGGACCTTTTCGGCGCCCGAAGGCGGCCCGCTGACGCTGACCGAGGTGGAGAGCTGACATGCTGGCCGACAAGGACCGCATCTTCACCAATCTCTACGGCATCCACTCAGCCGGGCTCGACGCCGCGCGCCGTCGCGGCGACTGGGACGGCACCAAGGCGATCATCGACACCGGCCGCGACGCCATCGTCGATGTCATGAAGAAATCCGGCCTGCGCGGCCGCGGCGGCGCGGGTTTCCCGACCGGCATGAAGTGGTCCTTCATGCCCAAGAAGTCGGACGGGCGCCCGTGCTACCTCGTCGTCAACGCCGACGAATCCGAGCCCGGCACCTGCAAGGACCGCGACATCCTGCGCCACGATCCGCACAAGCTGATCGAAGGCTGCCTGATCGCCAGCTTCGCGATGGGCGCGAATGCCGCCTACATCTATGTCCGCGGCGAATTCATCCGCGAGCGCGAGGCGCTGCAGCGCGCGGTCGACGAGGCCTATGACGCCGGCCTCATCGGCAAGAACAACATCCACGGCTGGGACTTCGACTGCTACGTCCACCACGGCGCCGGCGCCTATATCTGCGGCGAAGAGACGGCGCTACTGGAGAGCCTGGAAGGCAAGAAGGGCATGCCGCGGCTGAAGCCGCCGTTCCCCGCCAATGTCGGCCTCTATGGCTGCCCCACCACCGTCAACAACGTCGAATCCATCGCCGTCGCGCCGACCATCCTGCGCCGCGGCGCGGAGTGGTTCGCCGGCATCGGCCGCCCGAACAATACCGGCACCAAGGTCTTCTGCATCTCCGGCCATGTGAACAAGCCGTGCAATGTGGAAGAGGAAATGGGCATCCCGCTGAAGGATCTCATCGAAAAGCATGCCGGCGGCGTCCGCGGCGGCTGGGATAACCTGCTCGCCGTCATCCCCGGCGGCTCGTCCGTGCCGCTGCTGAACAAGGAAGTGTGCGACACCGTCCTCATGGACTTCGACAGCCTGAAGAATGTCGGCTCGGGCCTCGGCACCGCCGCCGTCATCGTCATGGACAAGTCGACCGACATCGTCGCGGCAATCCGCCGCCTCTCGTATTTCTACAAGCATGAGAGCTGCGGCCAGTGCACGCCGTGCCGCGAGGGCACCGGCTGGATGTGGCGCATGATGAAGCGCCTCGAAACCGGCGACGCCGCGGTCGGCGAGATCGACACGCTGCAGGACGTGACCAAGCAGGTCGAAGGCCACACGATCTGCGCCCTCGGCGACGCCGCCGCGTGGCCAATCCAGGGTCTCATCAAGAACTTCCGTCCCGAGCTGGAGCGCCGCATCGCCGCGCGCACCGTCGGGGTGAAGCAGGCGGCGGAGTAGGGGCCATGACCAAAGTCATCGTCGACGGCACTGAAGTAGACGTCCCCGGCGACTTCTCGCTGCTGCAGGCCTGCGAAGCCGCCGGCGCCGAGATCCCGCGCTTCTGTTTCCACGAGCGCCTCTCGATCGCCGGCAATTGCCGCATGTGCCTCATCGAAGTGAAGGGTGCGCCCAAACCTGTCGCTTCCTGCGCCCAGCAGGTGCGCGACCAGCGTCCCGGCCCCAACGGCGAGCCGCCCGTCCTCATCACCAACTCCGCCGTCATCAAGAAGGCGCGCGAAGGCGTGATGGAGTTCCTGCTCCTCAACCATCCGCTGGACTGCCCGATCTGCGATCAGGGCGGCGAGTGCGACCTGCAGGATCAGGCGATGGGCTATGGCCGTGACGACGCGCGGACCAAGGAGTTCCGCCGCGCCGTCACCGACAAATATATGGGTCCGCTGGTCAAGACCGTGATGACCCGCTGCATCCAGTGCACGCGCTGCGTCCGCTTCGTCGCGGAAGTCGCGGGCGTCGAGGAAATCGGTGCCAGTGGTCGCGGCGAGGACATGGAGATCACGACTTATCTCGAGAAGTCGCTGACCTCAGAGCTCTCGGCCAACATCATCGACCTCTGCCCGGTCGGCGCGCTGACCTCGAAGCCCTACGCCTTCAACGCGCGCCCGTGGGAACTGCGCAAGACCGAGTCCATCGACGCGATGGACGCCATCGGCTCCAACATCCGTATCGATGCCCGCGGTCCCGAAGTCCTCCGCGTCCTCCCGCGCGTCAACGACGACGTGAACGAGGAGTGGATCAGTGACAAGACCCGCTTCGTTGTCGATGGCCTCGGCCGCCAGCGGCTCGACAAGCCCTATATCCGCCGCGACGGCAAACTGCAGCCCGCGACCTGGGACGAGGCGCTGGCCGTCGTCGCCGACAAGCTAAAGTCGACTGCGCCCGCCAAGATCGCCGCCATCACCGGCGACCTCGTCAGCGTCGAGCCGGTCAAGGCGCTGAAGGACCTGCTCGCCTCGTTCGGCGTCGCCAGCCTCGACTGCCGCCAGGACGGCGCGAAGCTGGGCGGCCCGCGCACGTCCTACCTCTTCAACTCCACCATCGCCGGCATCGAAGATGCCGACGCGATCCTGCTGGTCGGCACCAACCCGCGTTGGGAAGCGCCGCTGGTGAACTCGCGCATCCGCAAGGCATGGCTGCGCCACCCCGTCGCCGTCGCCCGCATCGGCGCGCCGACCGACCTGACCTATCCCGTCAGCGAGCTCGGCGAAGACTTTGGCGTGCTTGGCAAATTGGCGGCGGGCGAGGGCGACTTCGCCGAGGCGCTGAAGAACGCCAAGCATCCGATGGTGATCGTCGGTCAGAGCGCGCTCGCGCGCGCCGACGGCGCCGCGATCCTCGCCGCTGCGGCGAAGCTCGCTGCCGCCACCGGCATGATCGGCCCCGAGGGCGCCGAAGGCTGGTGCGGCTTCAACGTTCTGCACGATGCGGCCGGCCGCGTCGGCGCGCTCGACGCCGGCTTCCTGCCCGCCGAAGGCGGCCGCGATGTCGCCGGCATTCTCGACGGCGCCGCGAAGGGCGACGTCGAGGTGGTCTGGCTGCTCGGCGCCGACGAGATCGATACCGCGAAGCTCGGCAACGCCTTCGTGATCTATCAGGGCAGCCACGGCGATGCCGGTGCGCATCGCGCCAACGTCATCCTGCCGGGCGCGGCCTATACCGAGGAACCCGGCCTCTTCGTGAACACCGAAGGCCGTGTGCAGAAGGCCGAACGCGCCGTCTTCCCGCCGGGCGAGGCCCGCGAGAACTGGAAGATCATCCGCGCCGTCTCTGGCGCCGCCGGCAAGCCGCTGCCCTATGACGATCTGACGGCCCTGCGCGCGGCGCTCACCGCCGCCGTGCCGCATTTCGGCACGCTCGACACGCCCGCGGGTTCACCGGGCGCCGATACCGCGCTCTGGTCGGGCGTCGGCGCGGCAGGCGAGATCGCCGCTGGCCCCGTCGCCTACAAGATCAAGGACTTCTACCTCACCAACCCGATCGCCCGCGCGAGCAAGACCATGGCTGAATGCAGCCGTGAGTTCATTGCCGTCCCGGCGCTCCAGGCGGCGGAGTAGGGCCATGATCCTCTACGACGCACTCAGCGGCTGGCTCGGCAATGAGTGGGCATGGCTGATCAGCAATGTGGTCTCCATCCTGCTGTTCATCGTCGTCCTCCTGGTGATGATCGCCTACATCCTGCTCGCCGATCGCAAGATTTGGGCGGCGGTGATGTTGCGCCGCGGCCCCAACGTGGTGGGCGCCTTCGGCCTGCTGCAAAGTTTCGCCGACCTCCTGAAATTCGTCTTCAAGGAGTCGGTCATCCCGGCCGGCGCCAACAAGGGCGTCTTCCTGCTCGCACCGCTCATCACGGTGACCCTGGCGCTCGGCGCCTGGGCGGTGGTGCCGATCGACAAGGGCTGGGTCTTCGCCGACATCAATGTCGGGATCCTCTACATCTTCGCGATCTCCTCGCTCGGCGTGTACGGCATCATCATGGGGGGCTGGGCGTCGAACTCGAAATATCCGTTTCTCGGCTCGCTCCGCTCCGCCGCGCAGATGGTCAGCTACGAGGTCTCGATCGGCCTCGTGATCATCACGGTCCTGCTCTGGGCCGGCTCGCTGAACCTGACCGAGATCGTCGAGCAGCAGCGCGTTCACGGCTGGAACGTCTTCACGCTGCTCTTCCCGATGTTCATCATCTTCTTCATCTCGGCCCTCGCCGAAACGAACCGCCCGCCCTTCGACTTGCCCGAAGCGGAGTCGGAGCTCGTCGCCGGTTACCAGGTCGAATATTCGTCCACGCCCTACCTGCTCTTCATGCTGGGCGAGTATGTCAGCATCGTCCTGATGTGCGCGATGACGACGATCCTGTTTCTGGGCGGCTGGCTGCCGCCGCTGAACATCGGCTTCCTGAACGCCGTACCCGGGGTGATCTGGTTCGTCATCAAGGTCTGGATGGTCTTCTTCATGTTCGCGATGGTGAAGACCATCGTGCCGCGTTACCGCTATGACCAGCTGATGCGGCTGGGGTGGAAGGTGTTCCTGCCCGTCTCGCTGCTCTGGGTCATTCTGGTCGCCGGCTATCTCGTTACGACCGGCAGTTTCCCCGTGCCGGTGGGAGTTCACTGATGGCCTGGCTCGACCGCACCGCGCGCGCCGTATTCCTGACCGACTTCGCGTCGGCCTTCGTCCTTGGCATGCGTTACTTCTTCAAGCCCAAGCGCACCATCAACTATCCCTTCGAGAAGGGCCCGCTGTCGCCTCGCTTCCGCGGCGAGCATGCGCTGCGCCGCTACGCGAACGGCGAGGAACGCTGCATCGCCTGTAAGCTGTGCGAGGCGATCTGCCCGGCCCAGGCCATCACGATTGAGGCCGAGCCCCGCGACGACGGCAGCCGCCGCACCACGCGCTACGACATCGACATGCTGAAATGCATCTATTGCGGTTTCTGCCAGGAGGCATGCCCGGTCGATGCGATCGTCGAAGGCCCGAATTTCGAGTTCGCGGCCGAGACGCGTGAGGAGCTGATGTACGACAAGGACAAGCTGCTCGCGAACGGCGACCGCTGGGAACGGGCGATCGCCAAGAATCTGGAACTGGATGCGCCCTATCGCTAGAAGGGCGGCGCTTCGGCGCCTGAGTCACAAGTTGAGCTAGAGGGGGCGCGAAAAGCGCCGAGGGGACGAAAAGACGGGCCGATGCTGATAGCGATCGCCTTTTACCTGTTCGCGGCCATCACGATTGCCGCCGCCGTCATGGTGGTGGCGTCGCGCAACCCCGTGCACTCCGTGCTGTTCCTGATCCTCGCCTTCTTCTCGGCGGCGGGTCTGTTCATGCTGGCGGGGGCCGAGTTTCTCGCCCTCATCCTGATCGTCGTCTATGTCGGCGCGGTCGCGGTGCTCTTCCTCTTCGTCGTCATGATGCTCGACATCGACATCGCCGAGCTGCGCCAGGGCGTGCTCGATTATGTGCCGCTGGGCGCGCTGATCGGGATCATCATGCTGATCGAGATCAGCATGGCGCTCGGCGTCTGGGCTTTCGCGCCCGAAGCCGGCGGCGCCGTCGCCTCGCCATGGCCGGATGCGGTCAGCAAGATCACCAATACCGAGGCGATCGGCCACGTCCTCTATTCGCAGTTCATCTACGTCTTCCAGGCCTCGGGCCTCGTCCTGCTCGTCGCGATGATCGGCGCGATCGTGCTGACCCTGCGCGACCGTCCAGGCGTCCGCCGCCAGTCGGTCGCCGCCCAGGTCGGCCGCCGCCGCGAGGACGGCGTCGAGCTGAAAGACGTCAAGCCGGGGCAGGGGCTCTGACCATGACCATCGGCATCACCCAATATCTGATCGTCGCCGCGATCCTCTTCACGATCGGCATCTTCGGCATCTTCGTGAACCGCAAGAACGTCATCATTATCCTGATGTCGATCGAGCTGATGCTGCTGGCGGTGAACATCAACCTCGTCGCCTTCTCGGCGCAGTTGGGCGACCTCACCGGCCAAGTTTTCGCGCTGATCGTCCTCACGGTCGCGGCGGCCGAGGCCGCCATCGGCCTCGCTATTCTCGTCGTCTTCTTCCGGAACCGCGGCTCGATCGCGGTCGAAGACGTCAATGTGATGAAGGGCTGACGCGGCCATGCTTTCAGCCATCGTCTTCCTGCCGCTGTTGGGCGCCTTGGTCGCCGGCTTTTTCGGCCGCCTCATTGGCGCCCGCATGGCCGAGATCGTCACCACCTCGCTGCTCGGCGTCGCGGCCGTCCTGTCGTGGATGGCCTTCATCCGCATCGGCCTCAACGGTGGCGAGCCCGAAACCATCCAGGTCGCGACCTGGATTTCCTCCGGCCTCTTCGAAGCCGGCTGGACGCTCCGCATCGACACGCTGACCGTCGTCATGCTGGTCGTCGTCAACACGGTGTCCTCGCTCGTCCACCTCTACTCGATCGGCTACATGGCCGAGGACCCGCACCGCCCGCGCTTCTTCGCCTACCTCTCGCTCTTCACCTTCGCGATGCTGATGCTGGTGACGTCCGACAACTTCCTCCAGCTCTTCTTCGGCTGGGAAGGCGTGGGCCTCGCCTCCTATCTGCTGATCGGCTTCTGGTACCAGAAGCCGTCCGCCAACGCGGCGGCGATCAAGGCGTTCGTCGTCAACCGCGTCGGCGATTTCGGCTTCGCGCTTGGCATTGTCGGCATCTTCGCGGTCTATGGCACGATCTCGTTCGACGAGGTCTTCGCCGCGACCCCCGCCATGGTCGGCCGCACCTTCGAGTTCGCGGGCACGCAGTTCGACGTCGTGACCACGCTGACCTTCCTTCTCTTCATCGGCGCGATGGGCAAGTCGGCGCAGTTCGGCCTCCACACCTGGCTGCCGGACGCCATGGAAGGCCCTACCCCGGTGTCGGCGCTCATCCACGCCGCGACCATGGTCACGGCCGGCGTCTTCCTCGTCTGCCGCTGCTCGCCGATGTTCGAATACGCGCCGGACACGCTGGCCTTCGTCACCATCATCGGGGCGATCACAGCGTTCTTCGCCGCGACGGTCGGCATGTTCCAGAACGACATCAAGCGGGTGATCGCCTATTCGACCTGCTCGCAGCTCGGCTACATGTTCTTCGCGGCGGGCGTCTCGGCCTACCAGGCCGCGATGTTCCACCTCTTCACCCACGCCTTCTTCAAAGCGCTGCTGTTCCTGGGCGCCGGCTCGGTCATCCACGCGATGCACCACGAGCAGGACATGCGGAAGATGGGCGGGCTCTACAAGCTGATCCCCTTCACCTACGCGATGATGACCATCGGCACGATCGCCCTGATCGGCTTCGGCATCCCCGAGATTGGCGGCTTCGCCGGCTTCTATTCCAAGGACGCGATCCTCGAGACCGCGTATGCGGCGGGCGGCGTCGGCTCGTTCGGCTTCGTCGCCGGCATCGTCGCGGCGCTGATGACCTCGTTCTATTCGTGGCGCCTCGCGTTCATGACCTTCCACGGCGCGCCCAAGTGGAAGCACGACGCGGCGCATGCTCACGACGATCACGCCCATGTCGACGCGGCGCACGACGAGCACCACCACCACGAACTGCACCCGCATGAATCGCCGCTGACGATGACGATCCCGCTGGCGATCCTGGCGCTCGGCGCGGTTGCCGCAGGCTTCGTTTTCTACCCGTACTTCATCGGCGACGGGAACCTGGAGACGTTCTGGCGCGGCTCGATCTTCGTTCTGCACGGCGAGCATGTCCTGCATGCCCGCCACGAGGTGCCGGAATGGGTGATCTGGGCGCCGCTGACCGTGACGGTCCTCGGCTTCTTGATCGCGGCCTACTACTTCCTCTGGTACCCGAAGAAGGCGGCCGCGCTCGCGGCGCGCGAGGGGCTGCTCTACAATTTCCTCAAGAACAAATGGTACATCGACGAGCTCTACAACCTCATCTTCGTCCGCCCCGCACTGTGGATCGGCCGCAAGCTGTGGAAGCTCGGCGATGGCTGGCTGATCGACGGGTTCGGCCCTGACGGGGTCGCGGCGCGGGTCAAGGACCTCGCCGGCCGCGCCGGACGCCTGCAGACCGGCTTCATCTACCACTATGCTTTCGCCATGCTGATCGGTGTCGCCGCCTTGCTCACCTGGCTGATGTTCGGGGGCGCGCCGAAATGAGTTCCTGGCCGCTTCTCTCGATCGTCACCTTCCTGCCGCTGGCCGGCGCGCTGTTCATCTTCCTGCTGGGCGGATCGAACAGCGAGGCCAGCGACCGCAACGCCAAGTGGGTGGCGCTGTGGACGACTCTGGCGACCTTCGCCTTCGCCGTCGTGATCTGGGTCCAGTTCGACCCCGCCAATCCCGGCTTCCAGATGGTGGAAGACCTGCCGTGGCTCGGCGGCGGCATCTCCTATCGCATGGGCGTCGACGGCATTTCGGTGCTGTTCGTCGTGCTGACCGCATTCCTGATGCCGGCCGCGATCCTCTGCTCGTGGACCTCCATCGAGACCCGCATCAAGTCCTACATGATCTGCTTCCTGGTGCTGGAAGCGCTCATGATCGGCGTCTTCTGCGCCCTCGACCTCGTCGTCTTCTACGTCTTCTTCGAAGGCGGCCTCATCCCGATGTTCATCATCATCGGCATCTGGGGTGGCAAGCGGCGGGTCTACGCGACCTACAAGTTCTTCCTCTACACGCTGCTCGGCTCGGTGCTGATGCTGATCGCCATCCTCTATATGTGGACGACGGCGGGCACGACCGACATCGTGAAGCTGATGGCCTACGACTTCGCGCCGGAAGCGCAGACGTGGCTATGGCTCGCCTTCTTCGCCTCCTTCGCGGTGAAAATGCCGATGTGGCCGGTCCACACTTGGTTGCCCGACGCCCACGTCGAGGCCCCGACCGCCGGCTCCGTCATCCTCGCCGGCATCCTGTTGAAAATGGGCGGTTACGGATTCCTGCGTTTCTCACTGCCGATGTTCCCGCTTGCCTCGGCCGAGTTCGCGCCGATGGTCTTCACGCTCTCGGTCGTCGCGATCATCTACACCTCGCTCGTCGCCCTGGCGCAGGAGGACATCAAGAAGCTGATCGCCTATTCGTCCGTTGCCCATATGGGCTTCGTGACCATGGGTATCTTCACCTTCAACCAGCAGGGCATCGACGGCGCGATCTTCCAGATGGTCAGCCACGGCTTCGTCTCCGGCGCGCTGTTCCTTGGCGTCGGCGTCATCTACGACCGGATGCACACCCGCGAGATCGCGGCCTATGGCGGCCTCGTGAACCGCATGCCGATGTACGCCTTCGCCTTCCTCGTCTTCACGATGGCGAATGTCGGTCTGCCCGGCACGTCCGGCTTCGTCGGCGAGTTCCTGACCCTCGCCGGCGCGTTCCAGGCCAATACTTGGGTCGCGATCGGCGCGGCGACGGGCGTCATCCTCTCGGCGGCCTATGCGCTCTATCTCTATCGCCGCGTGGTCTTCGGGGCGCTGACCAAGCCGTCGCTCGCCGATATCCAGGACCTCAACCCGCGCGAGATCATCACCATCGCGCCGCTGATCGTCGCCGCGATCTATTTCGGCCTCCAGCCTGGACCGATCCTTTCGGTTACCGGCCCGGCCGTCCAGCATCTGATCGAAGACATGGCCATTGCCGCGCCCAAGGCGCCGGTCGCCGTGTCCGAACCCGTCGCCGCTCCGGCCGCGCCGGATGCCGCCCATGAAGCACCGGCGGCGGAAGGGCACCACTGATGGATACGCTGCACGCAGATCTTCTGCTGACCGCGCCTGAACTGCTGATGGCAGTCGGCGGCATGGTCGTCCTGATGTTCGGCGTCTTCGCCGCACAGAAGCGCCCCGGCATCGTCAACGCGCTCGCCATCGTCCTCTTCGCCGCGACCGCCTTCCTGATCTGGCGTCAGCCGGCGGGCGTCCTGGCGACCGCCTTTGCGGAAGCCTTCGTCGTCAACGACTTTACCCGCTTTGCTAAACTGCTGGTTCTGCTCGGCGCGGCGCTGTCGATCCTCATCTCCACGCGCTTCTTCGAGCGCGAGAAGATCGCCCGCTTCGAGTTCGCGCCGCTGATGATCTTCGCGACGCTCGGCATGCTGATGATGATTTCGGCCGGCGGCCTCATCTCGCTCTATGTCGGCCTCGAACTGCAGTCGCTCGCGCTCTACGTCCTCGCGGCCTTCAACCGCGACTCTGTGAAGGCGACGGAAGCCGGCCTCAAATACTTCGTGCTCGGCGCGCTGTCGTCCTGCCTGCTGCTCTACGGCTCCAGCCTGATCTACGGCTTTGCCGGCACGGTGCAGTTCGACGGCATCCAGGTCGTGGTCGACGGCGGGCGCAATCTCGGCGTTCTCATCGGCATCGTCTTCATCCTCGCGGGCCTCGCCTTCAAGGTCTCCGCCGTGCCGTTCCATATGTGGACGCCCGACGTCTATGAAGGCGCCCCGACCCCGGTGACGGCGTTCTTCGCCGGCGCCCCCAAGGTCGCCGCTATCGCGCTGCTGCTCCGCGTCCTCTTCGACGCCCTGCCGCATGCCGCGGCGGACTGGCGCCAGATCGTCACCTTCATCTCGATCGCCTCCATGGCGCTCGGCGCCTTCGCGGCGATCGGCCAGACCAACATCAAGCGCCTGATGGCCTACAGCTCCATCGGCAATATCGGCTATGCGCTGGTCGGCGTCGCCGCGGGCACGGAGCAGGGGATCAGCTCGGTCCTCATCTTCATGGCGATCTACGTCGTGATGACCGCCGGCGTCTTCGTCTGCATCCTCGCCATGCGCCGCGTCGACGGCCCGACCGAGAAGATCGAGGACCTCTCCGGCCTCATGGGCTCGCGCCCGCTGCTCGCCCTTTGCTGGATCATCCTGCTGTTCAGCTATGTCGGCCTGCCGCCGCTGCCGGGCTTCTTCGGCAAGTACTATGTCTTCGGCGCCGCGGTGGAGCAGGGCATGTGGCCGCTCGCGGTCATCGGCATCCTGACCAGCGTCGTCGCGGCCTACTACTATGTCCGCATCGTCATGCTGATCATCAACGGCGCGCCGCCCGAAAAGCCCTTCGAACCCACGATGGGCGGCGAGCTGCGCGTCGTGCTGGGCGGCACCATGCTGTTCTCGGCCGCCATGATCATCGTCCCCGGCATCCTGGTCGGCTGGGCAGGGATCGCCGCCGCCGCCTTGATAAAGTGACGCCGGAGCCCTGGCCGGCCGGCACCGGCCTCGAGGTCTTCGACGAGATCGACTCCACGCAAAGCGAAGCGCGCCGCCGCGCGCTCGTCGGCGAGATCGGCCCGACCTGGATCGTCGCCCGCCGCCAGACTGCCGGCCACGGCCGCCGCGGCCGCTCCTGGCATTCGCCGGTCGGCAACCTCATGACGACTGTCCTGCTGCGGCCCGAGGTCGAGATCGCCAACGCCCCGCAGATTTCCTTTGTCGCCGCGCTAGCTGTCGCCGATCTGTTCGAGCGGCTGGCGCCGGGCCATTGCACGCTGAAATGGCCTAACGATCCGCTGCTCGACGGCCGTAAGGCGGCCGGCGTCCTGCCGGATTCCGCGGGGCGCTCCGACGGGCGGCTCGACTGGCTGCTGGTCGGTTTCGGCGTCAACCTCGCGACCAGCCCCGACGACGCGCCGTATCCCACGGCCTCGGTGGCTCAGATCACCGGCGCGGCGCCCGATCCCGACATCGCCCTCACCATCCTCGCCAATGCCTGGCAGCGCCGTTTTGACGCCTGGCAGACGAACGGCTTCGCCGCCATCCGCACCGCCTGGCTCGCCCGCGCCCATGGCCTGCAAAAGGATGTGCGCGTCCAGCTCCCGAACGAAACCTTCACCGCCCGCTTCGAAGGGCTCGACGAGACTGGCGCGCTGATCGCTAGGCTGCCGTCAGGGGAAACCCGGCTCGTCTCCGCAGGCGACGTGTTTCCCGTCGCCGCTTAGGCTAAGGTCGCCGCATGCTTCTCGCCATCGATGCCGGTAACACCAATATCGTCTTTGCGGTCTATGACGGCGACCGCGTCGTCGCGCAGTTCCGGGCCTCCACCAAGGAGGGCCGCACGGCGGACGAATACTATGCCTGGCTCGCCCAGCTCATGGATATCCAGGGCCTCAAGGCGTCCGAGATCAACGGCGCGATCATCGCGACCGTGGTGCCGCAGGCGCTGTTCAACCTTCAGCGTCTCTGCCGCAAATATCTGAAGCGCGAGCCTCTGGTCGTCGGCGCGGCGGACGTTGATCTCGGTATCGAGATCAAGACCGACCGCCCGCGCGCCGTCGGCGCCGACCGTGTCGTCAACGCCGTCGCCGCCTATCACGATCACGGCGGCGACCTCATCATCATCGACTTCGGCACCGCGACGACCTTCGACATCGTCGGCCCCGGCGGCTCCTATGACGGCGGCATCATCGCCCCCGGCGTGAACCTCTCCATGGAGGCGCTGCACCAGGCGGCCGCGCAACTGCCGCGCATCGCGATCGAACGGCCGCAATCCGTTGTCGGCCGCGACACGGTTCCCGCGATGCAGTCCGGCGTCTTCTGGGGCTATATCGCGATGATCGAGGGCCTCGTCGCCCGCATCAAGGCGGAGATCGGCCGCCCTATGAAGGTCATCGGCACCGGCGGACTCTCCAATCTCTTCCGCCAATCCACCACCGCCATCGACATGCTCGACGGCGACATGACCATTCGCGGACTGCGCTATATCTGGGAACGCAACGCCGATTACCGCGAGCGCCCGCCCGCAGAAACATCCGACGAGGCATGACAGTCAAAGCGACGGACGAACTCGTCTTCCTGCCCTTGGGCGGGTCGGGCGAGATCGGCATGAACCTCAATCTCTACGGCTACGGCCCGCCCGAACGGCGCAAGTGGCTGATGGTCGATCTCGGCATCACCTTCGGCGATGAATCTACGCCCGGCGTCGATGTCATCATGCCCGACATCCGCTTCATCGCCGAACGCCGCCGCGACCTCGTCGGCCTCATCGTCACCCACGGGCACGAGGACCACATTGGCGCCGTCGCGCATCTGTGGCCGCAACTGAAGTGCCCCATCTACGCGACGCCGTTTACCGCCGTGCTGGTGCGCGCGAAGCTTCAGGAAGCCGACATCGACGCCAAGGTCACGGTCGTCGAGCTCGGCGGCAAGATCAGCCTCGACCCGTTCGAGGTCGAGCTCATCACGCTCACCCACTCGATCCCCGAACCAAACGCCGTCGCCATCCGCACGCCGCTCGGCACCGTCCTCAACACCGGCGACTGGAAGATCGACGCCGATCCGCTGGTCGGCGAAGTCACCGACGAAGAAGCGCTCCGCCGTCTCGGCGACGAGGGCGTGCTGGCGATGACCTGCGACAGCACCAACGTCTTCGTGCCGGGTCGCGCGGGCTCGGAAAACGACGTGCGCGACAACATCACCCGCCTCATCGCCGAACATCCGGGCCGCCGCATCGCCGTCACGGCTTTTGCTTCCAACGTCGCCCGGCTCGAAACCGTCGCGCTCGCCGCCCGCGACGCCGGGCGCAGTACGGCCCTGGTCGGCCGCTCGATGCGCCGCATGGTCGCCGCGGCCCAGAGCACCGGCTACATCACGCACCTGCCCAGTTTCGTGCAGGAAGAAGAAGCCGGCATGATTTCCGGCGAGGACATCGTCTATCTCTGCACCGGCAGCCAGGGCGAGATGGGCTCGGCCCTCGCGCGCATCGCGACGGGCGAACATCGCAGCGCGCCGCTCGATCCCGGCGACGTCGTGATCTTCTCCTCGCGCGTCATCCCCGGCAACGAGAAGCGGGTAGGGGCCCTGCAGAACGCGCTCGCCGCGCGCGGCATCGAGATCATCACCGACTCCGACCACCACGTGCACGTCTCCGGCCACCCCTGCCGCGACGAGCTCGCCGACATGTATCGCTGGGTCCGGCCCAAGGTCGCGATCCCCGTCCATGGCGAGATCCGCCACATGATGGAACACAAGCGCTTCGCAGAAAGCCTTCAGGTGCCCAACGCGGTCGTCGCCCCCAACGGCTCGATGCTGAAGCTCGCCCCCGGCGCGCCGACCATCATCGATGAGGTCCCGCACGGCCGCATCCATCTCGACGGCCGCGTGCCGGTGCTGGAAGGCGACAGCCTCGCCCGCAACCGCCGCGGCCTCTCCTTCGCCGGCTTCGCGGGCGTTACCGCGATCGTCGATGCGAAGGGCAGGGCGCTGACCTCGCCCACGCTGGTCTCGGAAGGCATCCCGGAAACCGTTGCCGCCGCGATGCGTAACGCCGCCGACGAAGCGGCCCGCGGCGCGCGCATTGCCGACGACGAGGAAGGCGCCGAGCGCATCCGCCGCGCGGTGCGCCGTGCCGCGCAGAGTGCCTGGGGCAAGAAGCCCATGGTAAAGGTCGAGATCGTCAGGCTTCAGGCGGATCGCAAATGAATGTCGGCGGCTCCATCGTTGTCCTCCTCATCATCTGGTGGATCGCCTTCCAGGCGCTTCTGCCGGTCGGTGTCCGCTCGCCCGCCGAAGAAGGCGTTGAGATGCCGGGCGATCCCGGCGCGCCGATCCGTGGCGACTTCCTGAAAAAGGGGTTGTGGGCCGGCGTGATCGCGATCGTCGGCTGGGCGATCCTGTTTGCGATCGTTCACTGGTCGGGCCTGACCTTCGCGGACATCCCGTCGCTCTACTGAGCGGTTTCCACAAAAGAAAAAGCGAGGCCAAGGGCCTCGCTTGCTCCGTTCCGGACGTTATATCGTCCTGCGTTCGTTGAACGTCGCAGGCTCGCTCCTCCCTAAACAAAGCCGCGCGTGAGCGACGGCCCCTTTTGGTGATAAGACAGCTATACGTTGCGTTACGCGGTGTAAACGTAATTATTGTTCATGGTGCGCTGCACCATTGGTTTTTTCGTTCGATGCGTGACATAGAAGCGTCAATATTCGGTCGCTAGGCTCAAATCATGCGCCGTATCGCCTTTGCCGCCGCTCTTATCGTCCTGTGCGGACCTTCCGCAATGGCCGAAGTCATCCAAACCGAGCCGTCCTGCGCCTACCCGGTCGAGCACAGGCCCGACTCAGACGTCGCGGCCGGCGATCTCAACGGACCGCTCGACCTGCCGCCCCTCGAACTCGAGCTAAGGCAGTACATCCCGGTTGAAGGCAGGTGGTTTCTCGATGCCACCCTCGGCGCGATCCGGGTGGACCTCCAGACCGGAGCGGTGACGGGCACCAACGGCCGCTCGCTCTCAGCCTCCTCGACTCAGACCCGATGCGAGTAAGGTTCCCGGGCGCGCTTCTCGCCGTGCTCGCCTGGTGCGGCGTCGCGCGCGCCGAACCCTCGTTTCTGTGGCCGCCTGCCAAGGAACGCTGGAGCGCCGCCGACGAGCGCGGCTACGAAACCTTCGTCACCGCCATCGCCGCCTCTGATTGCCACACGGTCAGCGAGTGCCTCAGCGCGCCGGTGAACCCGCTCGCCAAGGGCGACCCGCCGGGCCTCACCTTCAGCGCCGACTGCGCCGATCTCGTCTACATGCTGCGCGCCTACTACGCGTGGAAGCACGGCCTGCCGTTCGGTTTCGTCGTCGGGCTCGAGGCCCGCGCCCCCCATGGGGAAGGCGATCTGAAACGCACCGAAGCCGGCAACCGCGCGGTCATCCGCTGGGACGTCACAACCGACGCCCAGCCCGCCGATATCCGTGAGGTCTTCCGCGTCATCGGCGACACGGTTTCGACCGCGACCTTCCGCATCGACCCGCGGATCGAGCATCCCGTGGCGCAGGATTTCTATTCTCCCGCCGTCACCCGCGACGCGCTGCGGCCAGGCTCCGCTATCTACAACGGCGACGGCCATGTCGTGATCGTCAGCGGCATCGATAATGCCGGCCGTATCCACTTCCTCGACGCGCACCCGGACCGCTCCGTCACGCGCGGCGTCTTCGCCGGCCAGTTCCAGCGCGGCGATCCTGCGATCGGCGCCGGCTTCCATGCCTGGCGTCCCGTGGTCCTGGCCGGCGGCCGGCTTATCCACCCGTCGAACGACCAGATCGCCAATTTCTCGATGGAACAATATGGCGGCCCGGACGCCGCCGCCGACTGGCGCGCCGCCGATTTCAGCGAAGGCGGACGCAATATCGATTTCGTCGAATTCACCCGCCGCCGCCTCGCCAAGGGGCCGCTCGTCTACGACATTCTCGACGAGGCCGCGCTCGGCTTTTCCGGCCTCTGCGACGAACTGCAGGACCGCGCTCGCGCCGTAGAGGAGACAACCATCCGCGGCATCTACCGCCAGCCGCGCCCCGGCCGGCTCGACGGCGTGACGGACGAAGAGAGGAGCCTTTATTTCGTCTACTCGACCCCCGGCCGCGACCGCCGCCTGCGGACCCATGCCGAGCGCGTGTCTCACGAACTGACGCGCTTCATCGGCATGTACGCCAAGGGCGACGCGGCCGTGCGCTTCAAAGGCAAGAACCTGCGGGCGAGCCTCCGCCAAACCTTTGGCGCCGCTGCCAAGGGGTGCAGCGCCATCTATACCGACAGCGACGCCAACCGCGTCACGCTCACCATGCGCGACATGCTCTATCGCATGCCGGACGTCTCGTTCGACCCGTATCACTGCCCCGAGCGCCGCTGGGGCGCGACGGGCCGCGAACTCGCCCGCTGCGATGACGATGGCGTGAAGGCGCGGTGGTACGACGCCGAAGCGCCGTTGCGCGGCCTCAAGCCCGCCACCGGCATCGCCGGCAATCCCACGCTGGAGGAACTAGGCGCTGCGCGGGGCGAACCCGCGCCCGTCCCGGATTTCGAGGCGATCATCGAGACCGCCCCCGAGATCCCGTCCAAGCCGCCCGCCAAACCCCGGAAACGCTAGTTTATCGGCCCATCCTGACTTAAAAGACCCGCCCGCATCCGCCGGGATGCCCGCCTGAGTCGTCGGAGAAGAGTTCCATGCGCCTGTCGCGCTTCTACATGCCCGTGATGAAGGAGACGCCCGCCGAGGCGCAGATCGTCTCGCACCGGCTCATGCTGCGCGCCGGCCTCATCCGCCAGCAGGCGGCGGGCATCTATTCCTGGCTGCCGCTCGGCAAGCGTGTGCTCGCCAAGATCGAGCAGATCGTTCGCGAGGAGCAGAACCGGGCAGGGGCGGTCGAAGTCCTGATGCCGACGCTGCAGTCCGCCGATCTGTGGCGCGAGAGCGGCCGCTACGAGGCCTATGGCGACGAAATGCTGCGCATCACCGACCGCCACAAGCGCGAGATGCTGTACGGCCCCACCAACGAGGAGATGATCACCGACATCTTCCGCTCGACGGTGAAGAGCTACCGCCAGCTGCCGGTGAACCTTTACCACATCCAGTGGAAGTTCCGCGACGAGGTGCGCCCCCGCTTCGGCGTCATGCGCGGCCGCGAGTTCCTGATGAAGGACGCGTACTCGTTCGACCTCGATGCCGACAGCGCGCGCAAGTCCTATCGCAGGATGTTCATCGCCTATCTGCGCACCTATGCCCGCATGGGCCTCAAGGCCGTGCCGATGCGCGCCGACACCGGCCCGATCGGCGGCGATCTCAGCCACGAATTCATCGTCCTCGCCGACACCGGCGAGAGCCAGGTCTTCTGCCATCGCGACCTCATCGAAATGCCAGTGCCGCCTGCCGATTTCGATTATGACGGCGATAGCGAAAGCGTCGTGAACGAGCGCACTTCGCTTTACGCCGCGACCGAGGAAATGCATGACGCCGCCGCCTTCGAGGCACTGCCCGAAGACAAGCGCATCACCGCGCGCGGCATCGAGGTCGGCCACATCTTCTATTTCGGCACGAAGTACTCGAAGCCGATGAACGCCAAGGTCGCCGGCCCCGAGGGCACGGATGTGCTGGTCGAGATGGGCTCCTACGGCATCGGTGTTTCGCGCCTCGCCGCCGCGATCATCGAGGCGAGCCACGACGAGAACGGCATCATCTGGCCCGAAAGCGTCGCGCCGTTCGACCTCGCTTTGGTGAACCTCAAGCCCGGCGACGCCGCCACCGACGAAGCCTGCTCCAAGATCTATCGCGAGCTCGGCGCCGCCGGCCGCGATGTTCTCTACGACGACACCGACGAGCGGGTCGGCGCCAAGTTCGCGGCCATGGACCTGATCGGCCTGCCCTGGCAGGTGATCGTCGGCCCCAAGGGGCTCGCCAAGGGCGAGATCGAGGTCAAGAACCGCCGCACCGGCGAGCGCGAAAGCCTCACGGTCGAGGCGGCGATCAAGCGCTTCGCCACACGCCCCGCGTTCTGATGTCGACACGCCCCTTCGCGGCCTTCGAATGGCTTCTGGCGGGACGCTATCTGCGCGCCCGCAAGAAGGAGCGGACGGTCTCCGTCATCGCCGTCATCTCCTTCCTCGGCATCATGCTGGGCGTGGCGACTCTCATCATCGTGATGTCGGTGATGAACGGCTTCCGCACCGAGTTGTTGTCGAAGATCCTCGGTCTCAACGGTCATGTCACCGCGATGCCGCTCGGCGAGACCATGCCCGATTTCGACGCCGCCACCGCCGCGATCCGCCAGGTGCCCGGCGTGGTTCGCGCCGCACCGCTGGTTGACGGCCAGGTCATGGTCCGCGGCTCGGAGGGCACGACGGCCACCGGCGCGCTTGTCCGCGGCATCCGCAAGGCCGACCTCGCGACGCTCACGGTGGTCTCCAACTCGCTCACGTCAGGCGCGCTCGACGCCTTCGAGGGCGGCCACGCCATCATCATCGGCACGCGCCTCGCCGATCAGATGGGCCTCCGCCTGTCGGACGGATCGCTGATTCCGGGCGCCAGCCTCACGCTGATCGGTGCCGAAGGTCCCGTCACGGCGGTCGGCCCGACCACACGGCGCAAGACTTATGACGTCGTCGGCACCTTCACCATCGGCATGTCGGAATACGACCAGCTCATCATCTTCATGCCCTTCGAGCAGGCCCAGCTCTATTTCCGCAAGGAAGACGGCGCGACCCAGATCGAGGTGATGGTGAAGTCGCCGGAGCGCGTGCAGGACTGGGTCCCCGCCATCCGCGAGGCCAGCCCGCCGGGCACGCGCCTTTCAACCTGGCAGCAGACGAACGCCTCGTTCTTCAACGCGATCCAGGTCGAGCGGACCGTGATGTTCCTCATCCTCACGCTCATCATCCTGGTCGCGGCGCTCAACATCATCTCCAGCATGATCATGCTGGTGAAGGACAAGGGCAGGGACATCGCCATCCTGCGCACCATGGGCGCGACGCGCGGCACGGTGATGCGGGTCTTCCTGATCGCCGGCGCATCGATTGGCGCGGTCGGCACGATTGCGGGCGTAGGCCTCGGCCTGCTGTTCGCGCTCAACATCGAAAGCATCCGCCAGTTCGTCTCCGGCCTGCTCGGTGTGCAGCTCTTCGACCCGCTGATCTACTTCCTCAGCAAGCTGCCCGCCGAGGTCCAGACCAACGACGTCATCATCATCGGCGGCATGGCGCTCGGCCTCTCACTCCTCGCGACGATCTACCCCGCCTGGCGCGCCGCGCGGATCGATCCGGTGGAGGCGCTGCGCTATGAGTGAAGCGGCCCCCGTCCTCGAAATCCGCAATCTCGTCCGCACCTTCGGCGCGGGCCCGGCGAAGCTGGACGTCTTCAAGAGCGCCAACGCGATCATCCGCCGCGGCGAGATCGTCACTCTGGTCGGCCCGTCGGGCGCCGGCAAATCCTCGCTGCTGCACATCGCCGGCCTGCTGGAAGCGCCGACCTCTGGCGAGGTCCTGATCGAAGGCCGTTCGGCCGCCTCGCTCAACGACCGCGAGCGCACGACCATCCGCCGCACCGCACTCGGCTTCGTCTACCAGTTTCACCATCTGCTGCCCGAGTTCTCGGCGGTCGAGAACGTCATGATGCCCCAGCGCATCGCCGGCGTGTCCGCCTCCGCTGCCCGTGCCGAGGCGCTGCGCCTGCTCGATCTCGTCGGCCTCACCGCCCGCGCGGAACATCGCCCGGCCCAGCTTTCCGGCGGCGAGCAACAACGCGTCGCCATGGCCCGCGCGCTGGCCAACAAGCCGAAGCTGCTGCTGGCCGACGAGCCTACCGGCAATCTCGACCCCAAGACCGCCGACAAGGTCTTCGAAGTCCTGCTCGGTCTCGTCCGCGCCGAGGGCCTCGCGGCTCTCATCGCCACCCACAACCACAAGCTCATCAACCACACCGACCGCACGCTGCTGCTTCACGAGGGCAAACTGGTTGACGGCGGCAAGCTGACGGTCTGAGCCAGGCGTCTCGCACCTGGCGGGGCGGCTGCGCTAAGCGATTCTTGCCGAAGGGTGGAATTGCGATAAAATGAAAGAATAATATCTTTTATTATCAATAGGTTATACGGAAATCATCGTTGCGTAATTCCGCTGCGAACCGCGGCACCAGGGGCCGACGGCCCTACGACGCCGTCAGCAAACCTGTGGACATGCGACCGGCGCGGTTTCAACCCGCGTCCTGAACCGGCATGATGAGCCGTCCCCGTTTGAGTCCCAGCATGCCGCCCTTCGTCCACCTCCGCGTCCACTCCGCCTATTCGCTGCTGGAAGGCGCGATCCGGGTGAAGGAGCTGGCCGAGCTCTGCGCCAAGGGTGGGATGCCCGCGGTCGCCGTGACCGACACCAACAACCTGTTTGGCGCGGTCGAGATCGCCGACACGCTGGCGGGCAGGGGCGTGCAACCCATCATGGGCCTCACCCTCAGCGTCGAGCTCGGCCGCGAGAAGGACCGCTCGCGCCCCGGCGCCGCCATGGAGCGCCCGCAGATCGCGCTGCTGGCGCAGAACGAGGCCGGCTGGCTCAACCTCTCGCGCCTCTCCAGCAAGTCGTTCCTGGATGTCCATGCGCCCGACACGACCCATGTGACGCTCGATGTGCTCGAGGCCCATGCCGAGGGGCTGATTCTGCTGTCCGGCGGCCCGCGCGGTCCGCTGAACCGTCTCATCGTCGAAGGCCGCCCGGCCGATGCCAGCGAACTCGCCGCCCGCTTCGCCGCCGCCTTCCCGAACCGCTTCTATATCGAGCTGCAGCGCCACGGCGCGCCGTCCGAGAAGACCGCCGAACCCGTTCTCATCGATATCGCCTATGCCCGCCGCCTGCCGCTGGTCGCGACCAACGAATGCTTCTTCGGCAATGAAGGCATGTACGAGGCGCATGACGCGCTGCTCTGCATCGCCGCCGGCCGTTATGTAAACGAGGACGATCGCCCGCGCGTTACCTCCGAACACCGCTTCAAATCGGCCGAGGAAATGACGGCGCTGTTCGCCGATCTCCCCGAGGCGATCGCCAACACCGTGGAGATCGCCAAACGCTGCGCCTACCGCCCGATCAAGCGCAAACCCATCCTGCCGGACTTCCCCGTGCCCGCGGGCCATACGGCGCCTGAAGAACTGCGCTTGCTGGCCCATGCCGGCCTGACGACGCGGCTCGAAACCTTCCCGCTCTTCAAACCGCGCGAGGACTACTTCAAGCGGCTCGACTACGAACTCGACGTCATCACCCGCATGGGTTTCGAGGGCTACTTCCTCATCGTCTCCGACTTCATGAAGTGGACGCGCTCGCAGGGCATCCCCGTCGGCGTCCGCGGTTCGGGCGCGACCTCGATCGCCGCCTGGGCGCTCGACATCACCTCGCTCGATCCGCTTCGCTTCAACCTCGTCTTCGAGCGCTTCTTGAACCCGGAACGCGTCTCGATGCCGGACTTCGACATCGACTTCTGTCAGGAGCGGCGCGGCGAGGTCATCCGCTATGTCCAGGGCAAATACGGCGTCGACCGCGTCGCCCAGATCATCACCTTCGGTACCTTGGCGGCTCGTGCCTGCCTGCGCGATGTCGGGCGCGTGCTGCAGATGGGCTATAATTTCGTCGATCGCATCTGCAAGATGGTGCCGAACCAGCCGGGCAAGCAGGTCACGCTGCGCGAGGCGGTGAACGCCGATCCCAAGCTGCGCGATCTCATCCGCAACGACGACGGCGTCGCGCGCCTCTTCGAAGTCGCCGAGAAGCTGGAAGGCCTTTACCGCAACGCCTCGACCCACGCGGCAGGCCTCGTCATCGGCGATCGTCCGTTGCCCGAGCTGGTGCCGCTCTATCACGACCAGAAGGCGGACCTGCCGGCCAGCCAGTTCGACTACAAGGATGCTGAAACCGTCGGCCTCGTGAAGTTCGACTTCCTCGGCCTGAAGACGCTCACCGTCATTGCGGAAACCGAAAAACTGCTCGCCGCGCGCGGCCTTGCCATCCGCACCGGCGACGAGATGAAGTTCGACGACCGGCGCACCTACGAGATGCTTTCGCGCGGCGACACGATCGGCGTGTTCCAGCTGGAAAGCCAGGGTATGCGCGATCTCATCCGCCGGCTGAAGCCGGACCGGATCGAGGACATCATCGCGCTCGTGGCGCTCTATCGCCCTGGTCCGATGGACTCGATCCCGAAATACATCGCCTGCAAGAACGGCCGCGAGGAGGTGACCTATCTCCATCCGCTGCTGGAGCCGATCCTGAACGACACCTATGGCGTGATGACGTACCAGGAGGACGTCATGATGATCGCCCGCGAACTCGCTGGGTATTCGCTGGGCGATGCCGACCTTCTGCGCCGTGCCATGGGCAAGAAGGACAAGGACGAGATGGCGCGCCAGAAAGCGCGCTTCGTCGCCGGCGCCAAGGAGCGCGGCATCATCAAGGACACGGCGGAAGAAATCTTCCAGCAGGCCGACAAGTTCGCGGGCTACGGTTTCAACAAGGGCCATGCGGCCGCCTATGCGCAGGTCGCCTATCAGACCGCCTTTCTCAAGGCGAACTACCCGGCCGAATTCCTCTGCGCCTCGATGACGCTCGACATGGGCGACACGACCAAGCTGAACATCTACCGCCAGGAAGCCGAACGCCTCGGCATCAAGGTCCTGCCGCCCGACGTGAACGCCTCAACGGCGGTGTTCTCGGTCGAGTATGGCGAGGACGGCAAGGCCGCGATCCGCTATGCCCTCGGCGCCATCCGCAATGTCGGCCGGCAGGCGATGGAGCGCGTCGTCGCGGCGCGCGCGAGCGGACCGTTCAAGACGCTGTTCGATTTCGCCCGCCGGGTGGACTCGCGCCTCGTGAACAAGCGCGCGCTGGAAAATCTCTCCTCCGCGGGCGCGTTCGATTCCATCACGCCGAACCGCGCGCAGGTCTTCGCCGCCGCCGAACTGATGCTCGCCCATTCCGACAGCGAGCACCGTGAGCGCGAGAGCGGCCAGGTCTCGCTCTTCGGCGGCGCGGATCAGGTGAAGGACCCCAAGCTGCCGATCAAGGGTGTGTGGGATTCCAGTGAACGCCTGCAGCGCGAATTCGAGGCGATCGGCTTCTACCTCTCCGGTCATCCGCTTGATGACTATGCCCTGGCGTTGAAGCGCCTCGGCGTGAAGACGTGGGCGCAGGCGGGGATGAGCGGCAAGCAGGAGGGCGGGGCGGTCAGCCTCGCCGGCATCATCCTCGACCGCAAGGACAAGCAGGGCAGGGACCCCGGGCGGCCCTATGCCTTCATCCGCATCTCCGACCAGACGGCGGTCTTCGAGACGACGGTGTTCAGCGAACTGCTCGCCGCGAATGACGAGTTGTTGCGCCCCGGCGCGGCGGTTGTCTTCACGGTCACGATCGATTGGGAAGACGATCAGCCGCGCTTGCGCACGCATGCCGTGAAGTCGCTGAACGATGCCGCGAAATCGACCAGCGCCGGCCTCAAGATCACGCTGGACGCGCCGAAGGCCATGGCACCCCTGCGCGGCATCCTGGAACCCCGCAAGGGCAAGGGCCGCGTCAGTCTCGCGCTGATGCTGGATGGCGGCCGCTCCGCCGAAATCGACATCGGCCGCTACGCCGTCACCCCCGACCTCCGCCGCGCCATCCGCGCGCTGACGGGAGTGGTGGAGGTGGAGGAGGTTTAGAGCGCTCGCGCTCTATCCCCATTCGTCATGGCCGCCCTTGAGGCGGCCATCCAGAGGCCAATGCATTGAAGATGGATGGCCGGGTCAGGCCCGGCCATGACGATTTAGGAAAGGGCTAAAGTTAGGCCAGCAGCGCCTTGCCGATCCGTTCCAGCGCTTCGCCGAGCCGCTTGGGGTCCTGCGCGAAGCAGAGCCTGAGATAGCTCTCATCCCGCGTATCGCCTTCGCCGCTCGCGAACGCCGCGCCCGGCGCGACGCCGACCTTGGTTGTTGCCAGCAGGTTCTTCGCGAAGCCGATCGAGTCCTTCAGCCCGTCTACCGCGACATAGGCATAGAAAGCGCCTTTCGGCTTCACCCAGCTCAGCCGGTTCTGCCCGGCGACGAAGTCCGCCACCATGTCGCGCCCGCGGCGGCAGCGCTCGACCATCTCGGCGATGAAGGGATCGCCTTGCTCCAGCGCCGCCACCGCGCCGAACTGCGCGAAGACCGTCGCGCCCGTATTGTTGCTGACCGAGAGCTGCGCCATCGCCGGAGCCAGGCGCCGCGGCGCGACCAGCCAGCCCACCCGCCAGCCCGTCATCGCCCACGCCTTGGAGAAGCTGTTGACGATGAAGACGTTGTCGTCCTCGCTGGCGTGATCGATGAACGAGGGCGCGCGCTTCCCCTCATAGAACAGCACCGAATAGACCTCGTCCGCGATGATCGCGACGCCCTTGCGGCGGCTGATCTCGATCAGCGCCTTGATCTCGTCGTCCGAAATCACCCAGCCCGTCGGGTTGCCCGGTGAGCCGATAAACAGCGCCTTGGTCCGCGGCCCGATGGCGGCTTCGATCTTGTTCAGGTCCAGCGCCCACTCGCCCTTGGCGGCATCGTGGTCCAGCCGGACATAGCGCGGCGTCCCGCCGGTCGCTTCGACGGCCTGGCTGATATTCGGCCACATCGGGGTCAGCACGACGACCTCGTCGCCGGTATTCACGCAGGTCTGCAAGGCGGTCACGATGCACAACATCGCGGCGCCCGGCACCCAGATCCGCTCCATCGCCGGCGTCACGCCGTACCAGCGGGCCGTCCAGTCCTGGATCGCGGTGCGCAGGCGCTGATGCCCGCCGGGGGTGACATAGAAGGTGAGCCCATCATCCAGCGCCTGCTTGGCGGCGTCGCGGATGAAGGCGGGGGTCACGAGGTCGGTTTCCCCGAACCACAAGGGGATGATCCCGGGATCGCCGATGTTCCCGACGGCGACCTGGGCGATGGCGTTCGGCCGGAAGGACAGCATTTCGGCGCGGATGGGGTCGCGAACAGTCACGGCAAGGACTCCGGAGGCGGAAAACGGGGAAATTCGGCGGGACGCAAGGGTTGCGCCGGGCGGGCGAGGGCCGTATAAGCCGCGCCATCTCACACGCGGTCAAGACGCGGGGAACGGCCCAGGCCCGAACTCGTCTCTACCACCGGTGGCGGCCTTAAGCCGTCATTTGGGCCGCGGCGGAACAACCGGTCAAGGAGTTACGGCACATGGCTTTGCCGAATTTTTCTATGCGCGATTTGCTCGAAGCGGGCGCTCACTTCGGTCACCAGACCCATCGCTGGAACCCGAAGATGGAGCCCTACATTTTCGGCGCGCGTAACAACATCCACATCATCGACCTCGCGCAGTCGGTCCCGCTGCTTCACCAGGCGCTGCTCCAGGTGAAGAAGACGGCCGCCGCCGGTGGCCGCATCCTCTTCGTCGGCACCAAGCGCCAGGCGTCGGAGCCGATCGCGGACGCGGCGCGCCGCTCGGCCCAGTATTATGTCAATCACCGTTGGCTCGGCGGCACGCTGACCAACTGGCAGACGATCTCCAACTCCATCAAGCGCCTTCGCCAGCTTGAAGAGACCCTGGACTCGGGCGCCGTGGGCCTCACCAAGCGCGAAGCGCTGGAGCGCACCCGCGACCGCGAGAAGCTTGAGCGTTCGCTCGGCGGCATCAAGGAAATGGGCGGCCTGCCGGACCTCCTGTTCGTGATCGACACGAACAAGGAAGCGATCGCCATCGCCGAAGCCCGCAAGCTGAACATCCCGGTCGTCGCGATCCTCGACTCGAACTGCGACCCGGACGGCATCTCGTTCCCGGTTCCCGGCAACGACGACGCGGCCCGCGCGATCTCGCTCTATTGCGACCTCGTCGCCCGCGCGATCGTCGACGGCCTGTCGGAAAGCCAGGGCGCCTCGGGCGTCGACCTCGGTGCTTCGGAAGAAGCCCCGGTCGAGGAGCTGCCCGCCACCGCCGCCTGATCGAAAACCAATTCGTTCGGGCGGCCGTATCGATGATGCGGCCGCCCGTTTCTTATCTGCGCGCCCGATGGCGCATCGAAACGAAGACAAGGACACTGCCATGACCGCCATTACCGCCTCGATGGTGAAAGACCTGCGCGAGAAGACCGGCGCCGGCATGATGGACTGCAAGACCGCGCTGACCGAGACGAACGGCGACATCGAGGCCGCCATCGACTGGCTGCGCAAGAAGGGCATCACCAAGGCCGCCAAGAAGGCCGGCCGCACCGCCGCTGAAGGCCTCGTGGGCGTTGCGCTCGCCGGCACCAAGGGCGTTGTCGTCGAGGTGAACTCCGAGACCGACTTCGTTGCGCGCAACACCGAATTCCAGGAGATGGTGTCCGCCATCGCCGCGATCGCGCTCGACCAGGGCGCCGACGTCGAAACCGTGAAGGCCGCGGCCTATCCGGGCGGCGGCACGGTCGCCGACAAGATCCAGGCGACCGTCGCCAAGATCGGCGAGCACATGGCGCTGCGCCGTGCGGCCATGCTGTCGGTCGAGCAGGGCGTCGTCGCGTCCTACATCCACACCCAGATCGCGCCCGGCCTCGGCAAGATCGGCGTCATCGTCGCGCTGGAATCGACCGGCTCGGCGGAAGCGCTGACCGCGTTCGGCCGTCAGGTCGCGATGCACATCGCCGCCGCGACTCCGCTGGCCGTCGATGCCTCGGGCATCGACCCGGCGCTGATCGAGCGCGAGAAGGCCATCATCGCCGACAAGGCCGCCGCCTCCGGCAAGCCTGCCAACATCGTCGAGAAGATCGTCGAGTCCGGCATCAAGACCTTCCTCAAGGAGGTCTGCCTGCTCGACCAGCCCTTCGTCCACAACGGCACGCAGACCGTTGCCCAGGCGGCCAAGGAAGCGGCCGGCAAGGTCGGCGGCGAGATCAAGATCACCGGCTTCCATCGCATTGCGCTCGGCGAGGGCATTGAGAAGGAAGAAAGCGACTTCGCGGCCGAAGTGATGGCGGCCGCCAAAGGCTGATAGGATCGCCCGACTCAAGGAACCCCGCCAACCCGGAGACCCGACACATGACTGACGGCCTACTCTACAAAAGAGTGCTCCTGAAGGTGTCGGGTGAGGCGTTGATGGGGAACCGCAATTACGGCATCGATCTGCATACGGTCGATCAGATCGCTGCCGACGTCAAAGAGGGCGTCGGCACCGGCGCCCAGGTCTGCCTCGTCATCGGCGGCGGCAACATCTTCCGCGGCCTCAGCGCCGCGGCCTCGGGCATGGACCGCGCGAGCGCCGACTATATGGGCATGCTGGCGACCGTCATGAACGCGCTCGCCATGCAGAACGCGCTGGAAAAGATCGGCGTGCCCACCCGCGTCCAGTCGGCCATTCCGATGAGCGCGGTGTCCGAACCCTATGTCCGCCGCCGCGCCGTCCGGCACATGGAAAAGGGCAGGGTAGTTATCTTCGCCGCCGGCACCGGCAACCCGTACTTCACGACCGACACGGCCGCCGCGCTCCGCGCCAACGAAATGGACTGCGACGCGCTCTTCAAGGGCACGCAGGTCGACGGCGTCTATTCCGCCGATCCCAAGAAAGACCCGAACGCCGTCCGTTACGAGCGCCTGACCCATCACGAGGTCCTCGCCAAGGATCTCAAGGTCATGGACGCCGCCGCGATCAGCCTGGCGCGCGAGAACAATATTCCGATCGTCGTCTTCGACATCCACGAAAGCGGCAACTTCGCGCGCGCCTTGACCGGCAACGCGCGCTCTACGGTTATCGAGGACGCCCGTCCGGGCATGTAACGACCAATCCTTAGGGGAGGATGCGATGGCCCAACTGCAACCGCTCGATCTGAACGACATCAAACGCCGCATGCACGGCGCGGTGGCGACGCTGAAGCAGGAATTCGCCGGCCTGCGCACCGGCCGCGCCTCGGCCTCGCTGCTCGATCCCGTCACCGTCGAGGCCTATGGCCAGACGATGAAGCTGAACGAGGTCGCGACCGTGAACGTGCCCGAGCCGCGCATGATCACGCTGACCGTGTGGGACAAGGGCACCGTCGCCGCGGTCGACAAGGCGATCCGCAACGGCGGGCTCGGTCTCAATCCGCAGGTCGACGGCACGCTGCTCCGCATTCCGATCCCGCCGCTGAACGAGGAGCGCCGCAAGGAGCTCGCCAAGCTCGCCAGCAAATATGCCGAGGCCGCCCGCGTCGCGGTGCGCAATGTTCGCCGCGACGGCATGGACTACTTGAAGCGCCTCGAAAAAGACCATGTGATCGGCGAGGACGTGCACAAGAAGCAGTCCGAAGAAGTCCAGAAGGCGACAGATGCGGAGATCAAGGAGATCGATACCGCGCTCGCCGGCAAGGAACAGGAGATCATGCAGGTCTGAGGTGAAGCGGGTGGCGTATCGGGATTGTTCAGTATGAAGGCCGCCTCCGCCCCCGAAGCGCAGCGGCTTCCCCGGCATATCGCCATCATCATGGACGGCAACCGCCGCTGGGCGCGTGCCCGCCTGCTTCCCCGGGTCCTCGGCCACCACGCCGGCATGCGTGCCGTCCGCGCCGTGGTCACGGCGGCCAACGACATCGGCATTCCGTACCTCACGCTCTACAGTTTCTCGTCTGAGAACTGGCGCCGCGACCCCCACGAGGTCTCCGACATCATGGGCCTGCTGCGCCGCTTCATCCGCGAGGATCTGGCGCAGATGCACGCGAAGAACGTTCGCCTCCGCTTCATCGGCGGCCGCGACCGGGTCTCGCCCGACATCCTGAAGATGCTCGACGACGCCCGCTCGATGACCGAGGCCAATACCGGCCTCAACCTCACCATCGCCTTCAACTATGGTGGCCAGGACGAGATCGTCGATGCCGTCCGCGCCATTGCCGCCGAGGCCAAGTCCGGCGCGCTCGATCCCGCCTCCATCACGCGCGATACGATCTCGCAGTTCCTACACACCGCCGGCGTGCCCGACCCCGATCTCGTCATCCGCACCAGCGGCGAGCAGCGGCTGTCGAACTTCCTGATCTGGCAATCGGCCTATGCCGAGTTCGTCTTCACCGAGACGCTCTGGCCGGAATTCGACAAGCGCGCGCTGCAGGACGCCATCGACGAGTTCACCCAGCGCGAACGCCGCTATGGCGCAGGCGACGCGGCATGACCGAAGCGAGCGGCCCGATCCCGAAAGCCTCCGGCGGTTCGATCTGGGGTCCGCTCGGCGGCGATTTCGGCATCCGCCTCGCTTCTGCGCTGGTGCTGTTCGGTTTCGCGCTTCTCATCGTCTGGCTCGGCGGCTGGTACTTCGCGGCCTGGATTGTCACCGCCTGCGCGGTCATGGCGATCGAGTGGGAGCGGATGACGCAGGCGCCGTTCGCCTGGGCCGGCGTCGCGATCCCCGTGGCCGCCAATGCTGTCGCCGCCTCGCTTGCCGTCCTCGGCCATTACCCCTATGCCTTCGCCGCCATCGGAGTAGGCGCGCTCGCCTCCTTCGCCTATGCCCAGATCACCGGCCGCCATCGCCGTTGGGCCTTTGCGGTGCCGCTCTATCTCGGTGTCCCCGCCATCGCGCTCATCTGGCTTCGTGGTGCGCCGGACGGGTGGATCACCACGCTCTGGTTCCTCTTCGTCGTCTGGGCGACGGATAGCTGGGCGATGATCGCCGGCCGGGTCTTCAAAGGCCCGTTGCTCGCCCCGAAAATCTCGCCCAAGAAAACCTGGTCCGGCTTCTTCGGCGGTCTCGTCGGCGCGATGGGCATCGGCGCGATCTTCGCTGCGGTCGCCGGCCGGGCGCCCGATCCCGCGCTGCTCGTCGCGATGCTCGTCGTGTCGTTCGTCGGCCAGGCCGGCGATGTCCTCGAATCCGCCATCAAGCGCCGCTTCCAGGCCAAGGACGCCGGCGCCGTGATCCCCGGTCATGGCGGCTTCCTCGACCGCCTCGACAGCCTGCTCGCCGCGACGCTGGCGATCGCCGTCATCCGCCTGATCTGGCCGGATTTCCCCTTCGCCGGTATCTGGCCATGACGCTCACCGTCTCGATCCTCGGCTCCACCGGCTCGGTCGGGAAATCGACCCTCGACGTTCTCGCCCAAGTCCGCGCCACCAACCAGTTCGATTTCGCCGTTGAGGCGCTGACCGCCAAGTCCAGCGCCGCGCTGCTAGCCGATCAGGCGATAGCCGTCGGCGCACGGATCGCCGTCGTCGAGGACGAGGCAGCGCTCCCCGAACTGCGCACCCGCCTCGCGGGCACCGGCATTGAAGTCGCCGGCGGCCGCACCGCCATCGTCGAAGCCGCGACGCGGCCGGCCGCCTGGACCATGGCCGCCATTGTCGGCGCCGCCGGTCTCGCGCCGACCCTCGCCGCGGTGCGCCAGGGCGGCATCGTCGCGCTCGCCAACAAGGAATGCCTGGTTTCGGCCGGCGGCCTCTTTACCGACGAGGTCAAGCGGGCAGGGGCGACGCTTCTCCCCGTCGACAGCGAGCACAACGCGATCTTCCAGGTCTTCGACTTCGAGCGTCCCGAATCCATCGAGCGCATTCAGGTCACGGCCTCGGGCGGCCCCTTCCGCAAATGGACCCGTGAAGCCATCGCCGCGGCGACGCCGGAGCAGGCGCGGCGCCATCCCGTATGGGAAATGGGCATCAAGATTTCCATCGATTCTGCAACATTGATGAACAAGGGACTGGAGCTGATCGAGGCCCATTACCTCTTCGGCATCGATCCCGCGAAGCTCGAAGTCCTGGTCCATCCCCAGTCGATCATCCACAGCCTCGTCTCCTATGCGGACGGCAGCGTTCTGGCCCATTTGGGCTCGCCGGACATGCGGGTTCCCATCGCCCACGCGCTCGCCTGGCCACGCCGGATCGCCACCAACAGCACCCGTCTCGACCTCGCCGCGATAGGAAGCCTCTCCTTCGAAGCGCCCGACCTCGAGCGTTTCCCCTGCCTTGCTCTCGCCCAGGCGGCGTTGCATGAGGGGAACGCGGCCCCGGCCGTGCTGAATGCCGCCAACGAGGTCGCCGTAGACGCCTTCCTCGGCGGGAAGATAGGCTTCTCGGGCATCGCCCCGCTCGTCGAGGCGGCCCTGAACGAGAGTGCCCGGCGCGGCTGGCGCAAGCCCGCTTCGCTGGAGGAGGTCGACGACCTCGATGCCAAGACCCGGACGGTCGCGGCCGAAAGCCTGATCAAGGCGGCGTAGGAAGAAACGATGGACGCATTCTCCGCGATTACCGGCTTTCTCGGCGGCGGGCTCATCTATCTCGTGCCCTTCGTCCTTGTGCTGACGGTTGTCGTCTTCGTCCACGAGTCCGGCCATTTCTGGATGGGCCGCCTGTTCGGGACGCGAATCGAAACCTTCTCGATCGGCTTCGGGCGTTCGCTCGCCTCGTGGACCGATCGCAAGGGCACCGTCTGGAAGATCGGCTGGCTGCCCGTCGGCGGCTACGTGAAGTTCTGGGGCGATGAAGACGCGACCTCGCTGCCGGATTCCGAGCGCCTCGCCCGCATCGCCGAGGACCCCAACGCCGCGCAGAGCTTCCACTTCAAGCCGCTCTGGCAGAAATCGCTGATCGTCGTCGCGGGGCCGCTGGCGAACTTCGTCTTCGCCATCGCCGTCTATGTTTTGCTGTTCATGGTGATGGGCATCACCATCGTTTCGCCGCTCGTCGGCGACGTCCGCAAGGGCAGCCCGGCCGAGACCGCGGGCATTCATTCCGGCGACCTGATTGTGTCGGTCGACCACACGCCGGTCGATGATTTCGGCGCCATCGAGCGGATCGTCATGCCCTCCGGCGGCAGCCCGCTCGATGTAGGGCTTCGCCGCGGCGAGGCCGATCTGACCGTGACGGTGACGCCGGAGCGGATGGAGACGACCGATCTCCTCGGCCGCAAGCAGTACGAGTACCGCCTCGGCATCGGCAGCTCGCCGGATGCGCCCAGACGCCACGAACAGCTCGGTTTCGGCGATGCGCTGAGCAAGGCGACCGGCCAGATCGCGTTCGTCGTCACCTCGACGATCAAGTTCATCGGCCGGCTCATCACCGGCAATGAAGACCCCCGCAAGCTCTCCGGCCCCGTGGGGATCGGCGAAACCGCGGGCAAGCTCGCCCAGATCGACATGATGCTGCTGATCGAGCTGGCGGCGCTCCTGTCGATCTCCATCGGCCTGGTCAATCTCTTCCCGATTCCCATGCTCGACGGCGGTCACCTTCTGTTCTACGGGATCGAGGCGGTCCGGCGGCGGCCCATGGGCGAACGGTCGCAGGAATATGCCCTGCGCATAGGTCTGGCGCTTGTCCTCAGCCTCATGCTATTCGCCACGTGGAACGATCTCATGCGCATCTTCTGGTCATAGGGCGACCCAGGGGCTGCGAGACGGCGTCAGAGTTCGGAATTTCGATCGGTATCGGCAAAACATGAAGCGCACACTTATCGCCCTGGCGGGTCCGGCGGCGTTCGGGGTCCTGATGGCCTCGACCAGCCCCCTCGCGCTCGCCCAGTCCCCGGGCGCCGGCGCGGCCGAGGCCCCCGCCGCCGAACGCGCGCGCCCCGCGGCGACCGGCAATGTCATCGTCCGTATCCAGGTCTCGGGTACGCGCCGCATCGAAGAATCGACGATCCGCCAGTACCTGCCGTTCACCGAAGGCGAGCGTTACAGCGAAGCCGACGGCGACCTTGCACTGAAGCGGCTGACCGCGACCGGCCTCTTCGCCGACGTCACGATCCGCGAGAGCGGCGGCGTCGTTGCGATCGACGTCATCGAGAACCCGGTCATCAACTCCGTGAACTACGAGGGCAATGACCGCCTCGACGAAAAGGATCTGAGCAAGGAAGCCCAGCTCAACCCGCGCCAGATCCTGACCCGCGCCAAGGTCCAGTCCGACGTCTCGCGCATGCTCGAACTCTATCGCCGCGCCGGCCGCTTCGCCGCGTCGATCGAACCCAAGATCATCGAGCTGCCGCAGAACCGCGTCGACCTCGTCTACGAAATCGACGAAGGCCCCTCGACCGGCATTCTCGACATCTCCTTCATCGGCAACAAGGTGTTCTCCGAGCGCGAGCTGCGCGGCGAGATCGTCACCACCGAATCCGAATGGTGGAAGTTCTTCGCCAGCCAGGACAACTACGATCCCGATCGCGTCACCTTCGACCGCGAACAGCTGCGCCGCTTCTATCTCCGTAACGGCTATGCCGATTTCCGCGTCGTCTCGGCGGTCGCCGAACTCGCGCGCGACAAGTCGGGCTTCTATCTCACCTTCACGATGGAAGAGGGCGAGCAGTACAATTTCGGTGAAGTGAAGATCGAGTCCCAGGTCGCCGAGCTCGACGTCAACGAGATGATGCCGCTCGTGAAGTTCGAGCAGGGCGACACCTACAACGCCGAACTGATCGAGAAGACGGTCGAGGCGCTGACCTATTACGCCGGCTCGCACGGCTATGCCTTCGCCGAGATCAAGCCGCGCGTGAAGCGCGATCCGTCGGGGAGGCTGATCAACGTCGTCTTCACGATCGACCAGGGCCCGCGCGTCTATGTCGAGCGCATCAACATCCTCGGCAACACGCGTACGCTCGACAAGGTCATCCGCCGCGAGTTCCGTCTTGCCGAAGGCGACGCCTACAACAAGGTTCTCGTCGATCGCTCCAAGACGCGTATCAAGGGCCTCGGCTATTTCAAGGACGTCCAGATCACCGAAGAGAAGGGCTCCGCGCCCGACAAGACGGTCCTAAACGTCGCCGTCGCCGAAACCACGACGGGCGAACTGCAGTTCGGCGTCGGCTATTCAAGCCAGGAAGGCGTCGTCGGCGACATCTCGGTCTCGGAACGCAACCTGCTCGGCCGCGGCCAGTTCCTTCGCCTGCGCGCCAGCCTCTCGTCGTTGCGCCGCCAGCTCGATTTCCGCTTCACTGAGCCGTACTTCCTCGACCGCAACCTCGCGGCCGGCTTCGACGCCTACGACATCACGTCGACCTACGACGAATCGTCCTACGAGGCGGAAACGATCGGCGCGGGTCTTCGCCTCGGCTTCCCGCTCTCCGAGTTCTCGCGCCTTGGCCTGCGCTACACGCTGCGCAACGACAAGATCATCGCGCTCAGCGACGCGTCGGACTTCATCAAGGACCTCGAAGGCGACTTCATCACCTCGGTCTTCGGTTTCGACTACGTCTACGACGACCGCGACGATCCGACGGCGCCGAAGGCCGGCTTCCTGTTGTCCTTCTCGGGCGACTTCGCCGGCGTCGGCGGCGACGTGAAGTACTATCGCTTCGAAGGCGACGCGACCTGGTACCAGCGCCTGTGGTCGGACGATTTCGTCCTCTCGCTCGGCGTCAATGCCGGCTACATCGCCTCGTGGGACGACACTGTACCGCTGCGCCTCAACGACCGCTTCTTCAAAGGCGGCTCGTCGTTCCGCGGCTTCGAGACGGCCGGCGTCGGTCCGCGCGAAATCAGCACGACGACGATCGATGTCGACGGCACGGTGACGGGCACGACCAACTTCGACGACTCGATCGGCGGCGAACTCTTCGCGGTCGGTACGGTGGAAATGACCGTTCCGAACTACCTGCCTGACGATCTCGGCATCGACACCAGCCTCTTTGTCGACTTCGGCACGGTCGGTCTGGTCGATGGCGCGGCGGGCTGCACCACGTCGACCTCGTCGTCGACGACGGACGGCAAGGTCACGACCGTCACGAATGAAAGCTGCATTCGCGACGAACTTTCGATGCGCGCTTCGGCCGGTCTCAGCGTCTTCTGGGACTCGCCGTTCGGCCGCGTCCGGCTTGATTTCTCGCACGTCTTCCTGAAGGAAGATTATGATAAAACAGAAGCGTTCCGCTTCAGTGCAGGCACGCAATTCTAAGGCGCATCACATGAACAATCGTACCCTGGTCGGTCTCGGAGCAGGCGCGGCCGTCGCGCTGCTCTTCGTCGCGATCCTTATCGCGGGCACCCGCACCACCGCCCAGACGGCGGCTCCGGCCCCCGGCACTGTCGCTGCACCCGGAACGCCCGGCGCTGCCGCCGGCGGCCCGATCATCCTCGTCGTCGACCGCGGTGCGATCCTCCGCACCTCGACCGCCGGCAAGGAGCTGATCCGTCAGATCGACGAGTTCGGCAAGGCGATGGAAGCCAAGTACGGCGAGGAAGAGAAGAAGCTCCGCGCCGACGCGCAGGCCCTGCAGGAGCAGGCCGGCGTGCTGTCGCCCGAGGCCGCTCAGAAGAAGGAAAAGGAACTGCGCGAGCGCGGTGAAGCCCTTCAGAAGAAGGTCCAGGAAGAGCAGGCCGCCATCCAGAACGGCATCAACCTCGCCCGCCAGGAAATCGAAAAGGCCCTCGGGCCGATCCTGAACACCGTGTTCCAGGAGCGCGGTGCGACGATCATGCTCGACCGTGGCGCGATTGTTCTCGGCACTGTCGACATCGACGTGACCGCGCCGGTGATCCAGCGTCTCGACCAGGTCCTGCCGACCGTCACCGTGACGCCGCAGGCCCCGGCCCCGGGCACAGAGACCGCGCCCCAGCCGCCGGTTCAGTAAGCGTGGGCGCGGGCGCCGATGGCTGATCCGCGCTTTTACGACAGCCGGGGGCCATTTGCCCTCGGCGCACTCGCCACGGAAATCGGCGCCACGCTTTCGGATGGCGCCGACCCCGACTTCGCGGTGCAGGACCTTTCCTCGCTCGACGACCTGGTCCCCGGTTCGATCTCCTACGCCACGACCGCCCGCAACGCCGAGAAGCTGCAGGGGCAGGCGACCGCGGCGGTGATCGTGACCGCCGCCGTTGCCGCCGCAGTGCCGCCCGGCATCGCGACGTTGATCCATCCCGAACCCGCCTTTGCCTTCGCCCATGCGGCAGGGCTGTTCTACCCGGACGCCGGCCGCGCATCCGCCAGCGGAACCGTCTTCATCGATCCCAGCGCTGAGCTGGAAGACGGGGTGACGCTCGAACCGGGCGTCGTCATCGGCCGCGATGCGCGGATCGGGGCGGGCACGCATCTGGCGGCCCATGCCGTGATCGGCCGCGGCGTCTGCATCGGCCGAAACAGCTATGTCGGCCCGCATGTCTCGCTAGCCTACACGCTGGTTGGCGACCGCGTCGTCATCTTCGCCGGCGCGCGCATCGGCTCCGACGGGTTCGGCTTCGTGCCCGGCAGCACCGGCCTCCGCAAGGTGCCGCAACTCGGCCGGGTGATCATTCAGGACGCTGTGGAGATCGGCGCCAATGCCTGCGTCGATCGCGGCTCGCTGGGCGATACGGTGATCGGCGAGGGCTCAAAGATCGATAACCTCGTCCAGGTGGCACACAACTCCCAGCTTGGGCGTTATGTGATTTTGGCGGCGCAGGTCGGCCTCTCGGGCTCGGTGACGATCGGCGATGGGTCGATCCTCGGCGGGCAGGTGGGCGTCGCGGATCATCGGACGATCGGCCCGGGCTCGCGGATCGCGGCGAGTTCCGGCGTATCGCGCGACCTGCCGGGCAATGCCGACTATGGCGGCGCCCCCGCGCAGCCGATAAGGGAATGGAAGCGCGAGTTGATGGCGGTCCGGCGTTTGGGCAAAGGGACAAGGCGGCAGGATGACTGAGGCGGCAAAGACCGAAGGCACAACCGCAGACGTCCGGCGCATCATGGAGTTGCTGCCCCACCGGCCGCCCTTCCTCATGATCGACCGGCTGATCGACATCGTGCCGAACCTCAGCGCGACGGGCATCAAGAACGTCACGATGAACGAGCCGCAATTCGCCGGCCACTTCCCGGGCTACCCCGTCATGCCCGGCGTCCTCATCGTCGAGGCGATGGCCCAGACTGCCGGCGCGCTGGTCATCGACTCCCTCGGCCTCGCGAACTCGGCGCAGATCGTCTATTTCATGACCATCGATAAGGCGCGCTTCCGCGTGCCAATCGTGCCGGGTGACACCGTCTATCTCCCTGTGAAATTCCAGCGCCGCCGCGGCCCCGTCTGGCGCTTCAGCGGCGAGGCCCGCGTCGGCGACAAGCTCTGCGCCGAAGCCGAATTCAGCGCCATGATCGTCGACAGCACCCTCAGCAAACCACCGGCCAGCAATGAGTAAGATCCACCCCACCGCCATCGTCGAGGACGGCGCCACACTGGGCGCCGATGTCGAGATCGGTCCGTTCTGCACTGTCGGCCCCAAAGTCACGTTGGGCGACGGCGTGCGCCTTATCTCGCATGTCGCGCTCGCCGGCCGCACCACGCTCGGCACCCGCTGCGAGGTCTATCCCTTCGCCTCGCTCGGCTTCGCGCCCCAGTCGCTCGCCTACAAGGACGAGGACACCTCGCTCGTCATCGGCGCCAACGCGATCATCCGCGAAAGCGTCACGATGAACCCCGGCACCGCACAGGGCCGGGCGACGACCACGGTCGGCGACAACTGCATGTTCATGGCGAACAGCCACGTCGCCCATGACTGCACGGTCGGCAGCAATGTCGTCTTCGCGAACTGCGCGACGATCGGTGGCCATGTCGAACTAGGCGACTACGTCTGGATCGGCGGGCTCGCGGCGGTCCATCAGTGGACCCGCATCGGCCGCAACGCCTTCATCGGCGGCGTCTCGCCGCTGGTCGGCGACCTGATCCCGTTCGGTTCCGTGATGGGCAACCGCGCCCATCTCGCCGGCCTGAACCTCGTCGGGCTGAAGCGCCGCGGCTTCTCGCGCGAGACCATCCACGATCTGCGCAGCGCCTATCGTCTGCTCTTCGCGGAAGAGGGCACGTTCCAGGAGCGCCTCGAGGACACTGCCGAAACCTATAGCCGGTGCCCCGAAGTGATGGAGATCGTCGAGTTCATCCGCGCAGGCGGCAACCGGCCGCTCTGCCTGCCGCATCGCGAAGATTGAGCGGCGCTGATGACCGGCGCCCTCGGCATCATCGCCGGGTCGGGCGATTTCCCCGTCATCCTCGCCGAGCGCTGCGCCGCTGAGGCGCGGCCCTATTTCGTCGTCCGCCTCAAGGGCATCGCCGATCCGGCGCTGGAGGCGCATCCCTCCGCCGCCATCGCGCTGGTGAAGCTCGGCGCGACGATCCGGCGGCTCAAGCAGGCGGGCTGCGACCGCGTGCTCTTCTGCGGCAAGGTCATCCGGCCGCCCTGGTATCGCATCCGCTTGGACTGGCGCGGCCTCACTGCCGTCTCCTCGGTGATCTTCAACACCTGGTGGCACGACGATCGCCTCCACCGCGCCATCACGCAGTACTTCGCGAAGGCCGGCCTGCCGATTGTCGGCCCTGCGGATGTCTGGCCCGATCTCCTGATCGGCGAGGGCGTGCTGACCGCGCGTGAGCCGTCGGACGCCAACTGGACCGACATTCGCGCCGCCGCCATCGCCGCCATCGCCGTCGGCCGCACGGATCGCGGACAGGGCGCCGTCGTCCGCAACGGCGCCGTGGTGGCCGTCGAGGACCGCGACCACACCGACGGCCTGCTTGCCCGCGCGACCGAGCTGCCGGGGCAGGGCGGGGTCCTCGCCAAGCTGGTGAAGCCGCAGCAGGATCGCCGCATGGATCTGCCCGTCATCGGCCCCGGCACGATCGCCGCCGCCGCCGCCGCGCGGCTCGACGGCATCGCCATCGAGGCGGGTGGGGCGATGCTCGTCCGCCGCGCCGAAACCCTCGCCGCCGCCGATGCCGCCGGCCTTTTCCTCATCGGGATCGACCCGTCCGGCCTGTCCGCATGACCCGTCCGCTGACCATCATGCTCTGCGCGGGCGAGCCCTCCGGCGATGCGCTCGGCGCCGACCTGATGGCCGAACTACGCGTGCTACGTCCCGGCGCGCGGCTGATCGGCGTCGGCGGCCCGGCCATGCAGGCGCAGGGTCTGGTCAGTTTCTTCGGCATCGGCGAGCTGGCCGTCATGGGCATCAAGGAGGTCGTGCCGAAGCTGCGCCTGCTGTTCCGCCGCATGAAGCAGGTCGCCGACTTCGCCTTACGCACCAAACCCGATGTCGTCGTCCTCATCGACAGCGGCGATTTCAATCACCGCGTCGCGCGCCGCATCCGCGCCGCCGATCCCTCGATCAAGCTGATCAAATACGTCTCGCCGCAGATCTGGGCCTCGCGCCCCGGCCGGGCGGAGAAAATGAAGGCCTGGCTCGACCACGTCCTCTGCCTGCTGCCGTTCGAGCCGCCGTACTACGAGAAGGTCGGACTGCCCGCGACCTTTGTCGGCCACCCCGCGGTCGCCCGCGCCAGCCGCGCCGTCGGCGGCGACGCGCTGCGCGCAGGCCTCGGCATCGCGCCCGACGCGAAGCTCCTCTGCGTTCTTCCCGGCAGCCGCCGCTTCGAGGTCCGCAACCTGACGCCGGTCTTTCGCGAGGCGGTCGCCGAGCTGAAGCGGAGCATCCCGGATCTCGTCTGCGTCCTGCCCACGGTCCCCAATGTCGAAGCGCATGTCCGCCGCCTCACGGCCGACTGGCCGGCGCCGCTGCACATCCTCAAGGGCGAAGCCGATCGCTTCGCGGCCTTCGATGCCGCCGATGCCGCGCTCGCCGCCTCGGGCACCGTGACGACCGAACTCGCCGTCGCCGGTGTGCCGATGGTCGCGGCCTATGATCTCGGCTGGCTGACGACCGCGATCTGGCGGCGCATGCTCACCATCCGCTTCATGACCATCGTCAACCTCGTCCTCGACCGCCCCGCGATTCCTGAATTCGTCGAAGCGCGGGGCGAGGGCAAGGCGATCGCCGCGGCGCTGTTGCCGCTGCTGACCGATGCGGCAGCTGCGGCCGCCCAGCGGGCCGATCTCGCCGAGGCGGTGCAGAAGCTCGGCTCAAACGAAAACGCCAGCCGCAAGGCGGCTGACGTTGTTCTCCAGATCGCGGAAGCGGCGCGTTAGCGCTTGTTCAGCGGCACGTAGTCGCGCGCCGGCGAACCCGTATAAACCTGCCGCGGACGGCCGATCTTCTGCGCGGGGTCCTCGATCATCTCGCCCCACTGCGCGATCCAGCCGACCGTGCGGGCGAGCGCGAAGAGCGCGGTGAACATCGAGGTCGGGAAGCCCATGGCCTTCAGCGTGATGCCCGAATAGAAATCGATGTTCGGGTACAGCTTCTTCTCGATGAAATAGCTGTCCGACAGCGCAATCCGCTCCAGCTCGACGGCGACGTCCAGCAGCGGGTCGTCCTTGATGCCCAGCTCTTTCAGCACGTCGTGCGCGGTCTTCTGCATCACCTTGGCGCGCGGGTCGTAGTTCTTGTAGACGCGGTGGCCGAAGCCCATCAGGCGCTGGCCCGAGCTCTTGTCCTTCACCCGCGCGATGAACGCCGGGATGTTGTCGACCGTGCCGATCTCTTCCAGCATCTGCAGCGCCGCTTCGTTGGCGCCGCCATGGGCGGGCCCCCACAGGCAGGCGATGCCGGCGGCGATGCACGCGAACGGATTGGCGCCCGACGAACCGGCGAGGCGCACGGTCGAGGTCGAGGCGTTCTGCTCGTGGTCGGCATGCAGGATGAAGATGCGGTCGAGCGCGCGGGCGAGAACCGGGTTCGCCTTGTAGTCCTCGGCGGGCACGGCGAAGCACATGCGCAGGAAGTTCTCGGCATAGCCGAGCTCGTTGCGCGGCGTCACGAAGGGCTGGCCGATCGAGTACTTGTAGGCCATCGCGGCGATCGTCGGCATCTTCGCGATCAGGCGGTGGCTCGAAATCTCGCGCTGGCGCGGATTATTGATGTCCAGGCTGTCGTGATAGAAGGCCGACAGCGCACCCACCACGCCCACCATGATCGCCATGGGGTGCGCGTCGCGGCGGAAGCCGCGGAAGAACTGGGTCAGCTGCTCATGCACCATCGTGTGGTTGGTGATGGCGTGATCGAACTTCTTCATCTGCTGGGCGTTCGGCAGTTCGCCGTGCAGCAGCAGGTAGCAGGTCTCCAGGAAGTCGCCCTGTTCGGCGAGCGCGTCGATCGGATAGCCGCGATAGAGGAGAACGCCCTCGTCGCCGTCGATATAGGTGATCGTGCTCTCGCACGACGCGGTTGAGGTGAAACCGGGATCGTAGGTGAAGGCGCCGGTATCGCCGTACAACTTGCGGATGTCGACCACATCGGGGCCGACCGATCCCTTGAGCACCGGGTACTCGAAGCTCTTGCCGTTTAAGGTCAGCGTCGCTGTGCCGCCGGACGTTGCTTTCGAGCCTTTATCAGCCATGGAGACACCCTGCTGTATGATCGGAACTAAGGAATTGCTGCATTGCACCGCGTTATACGGAGTTCTCGCTTAACGCGCTACTGAACCTGACCTGAACGGCCGTCATGCCGCAGCCTGATCGGCGATGCGGGCGAGGGCCTCTTCACGGCCGAGCGTGGCCATCACATCGAACACCGGCGGCGACACCGTCCGCCCTGTCAGCGCTGCGCGCAACGGTTGCGCGACGTCGCCCAGCTTTGCCTGCTCGGCCTCGGCGAAGGTGCGGACCGCCGCCTCGATTTCGGGCGCGGTCCACGGCACGTCGGCCAGGGCGGCTCCCAATCGCTTCAGTCGCGCGCGCGCATCCTCGCTCAGCGCCTTAAGCGCTTTCTCATCCGGCGTCAGCGGACGTTCGACGAAGATAAACGACATATTATCAATAAGTTCGACAAGTGTCTTCGCGCGATCCTTTAAGGACGGCATGGCCTTCAGAAGCTGCGCCTCTTGCGTCGCGGTCAGCGGCGGGCGTCCCATTCGGCCGATCAACTGCTGTGCCGCGACCGCCAGCTCGCCGTCGTCCGCGGCGCGCATGTAGTGGCCGTTGAGGTTGTTCAGCTTTTTGAAATCGACCCGGGCCGGGCTGCGGCCGATCGACTCCAGGTTGAACCAGTCGATCGCCTGAGCCGTCGAAATCGTCTCGTCGTCGCCGTGGCTCCAGCCGAGGCGCAGCAGGTAATTGCGCATCGCTTCAGGCAGGTAGCCGAGATTCTGGTACTCGTGGATGCCGAGCGCGCCGTGGCGCTTCGACAGTTTCGCGCCGTCCTCGCCATGCATCAGCGGCAGGTGGGCATAGACCGGCTTCGGCCAGCCCATCGCGTCGATGATCTGCCGCTGCCGCGCCGCGTTGGTCAGGTGGTCGTCGCCGCGAATGATGTGGGTGACGCCCATGTCGTAGTCGTCGACGACAACGCTCAGCATGTAGGTGGGATTGCCGTCGCTGCGCAGCAGGATGAAATCGTCCAGCACGTCGTTGCGGAACTTCACCTCGCCCTGGACCTGGTCGTCGATGATCGTTTCGCCGGTCTGGGGCGCTTTCAGGCGGATGACCGGCGGCACGTTGGGCAACGGCCCGTCCGGCACGCGGTCGCGCCAGCGTCCGTCATAGCGCATCGGCTTGCCCGCCGCCTTCTGCTCGGCCCGCATGGCCTCCAGCTCTTCCTGGCTGGCATAGCACTTATAGGCCGCGCCCTTGGCCAACAGCTCGTCCACGACTTCGCGATGCCGGGCCGCCCGCGCGAACTGGTAGACGACCTCGTCGTCGTGCTGCAGGCCCAGCCAGTCGAGCCCTTCCAGGATCGCCTCGATCGCCTCGGGGGTCGAACGCGCGCGGTCGGTGTCCTCGATCCGCAGGCGGAAGATGCCGCCCATGCGCTTGGCATAAAGCCAGTTGAACAGCGCCGTCCGGGCCCCGCCGATATGCAGGAAGCCGGTGGGCGAGGGCGCGAAACGCGTGACGATTTGGCCGGGGGCGGGCATGAGCCGGATACGATCTACTGGAGCCACAAAACGACGCCTCTTTAGCCACCCCCGTCACGATGCCGCAAGGCCAGCTTCACCGCGGTGAACCGCAACAGCCGGGTTTCCTGCCCTGGCTGCGCGGCCAACGCCGCCGCTACGCCCTCTGGGCACCCGTTGCGCTGGGCATCGGCGCGCTCGCCTATTTCCTCCAGACCGCCGAACCGCCGCCCTGGACGGGCTGGGCCGCCCTCACAGCCGCACTCCTCGCCTGGATCGTCGCCACCCGCTTGCCGCGCGGTGCGGTGGTGATCGCCGCCGCCGGCTTCATCGCGTTCGGCTTCGCCGCCGCCGTCTTCCGGGCCGAGATCGTCGCAACCCCGGTGCTGGAGCGTGGCACGCCGGTCGTGACAGTCACCGGCCGTGTCGCCGACGCCTTTGGCCATCGCGACGGCCGCACCCGCGTGTTGCTGGAACTCGAGAGCGTCCCCAATCTCGCGCCTGACCAGACACCGCACCTTGCCCGCATCGCCCTCCGCAAGGCGGACGCCATGCCGCGCCCCGGCGACTGGCTTACGGTCCGCGTTCGCCTGACGCCGCTGACCCTGCCGGTCACGCCCGGCGGCTACGACTTCGCCCGCGCCGCCTGGTTTCAGGGCATCGGCGCCTACGGCTTCGCGCTCGGCGCCCCGCAAGCCATTCCCGCGCCACGTGCGTCCTCCCTGCGTGATAACTTCGACGCCTGGATCGCCGCCACCCGCTACGACGCCAGCGCCCGTATCCATGCCGAGCTGCCGGGTTCCACCGGTGCCATCGCCGCCGCGCTGATGGTCGGCGATCGCAGCCAGATCGCCGCCAAGGACGACGAGGCGATGCGCGATTCCAGCCTCGCGCACGTCCTCTCCATTTCCGGCCTTCACATGGCGATCGTCGGCCTCGGCGTCTTCAGCATCCTGCGCTTGCTCGGCGCGCTCATCCCACCGATCGCGCTACGCTATCAGGTGAAGAAGTGGGCCGCCGCGGCGGCGCTCCTCGCCTCCGCCGCCTATCTCCTCCTCAGCGGTGCGTCGGTTCCCGCGCAACGCTCGTTCTTCATGATCGGGCTCGTCTTCGTCGCGATCCTCATCGACCGCGCGCCGTTCACGCTGCGCATGGTCGCGATCTCCGCGCTGGTCGTGCTGACGCTCGCGCCCGAAAGCATCGTCGATCCCAGCTTCCAGATGTCGTTCGCCGCGGTGACCGCGCTCGTCGCCGCCTTCGAGGCGTTCGAGGACTGGCAAGTCCGCCGCGGCCACCCGATCATCCATCGCGACAGCTGGACGGGCAGGGCGCTCTACGCGCTTCTCATCGCGATCCTGTCCTCCACCGTCGCCGGCCTCGCGACCGCGCCCTATGCCGCGTTCCACTTCAACCGGATCGCCGCCTACGGCGTCATCGCCAACGTGCTCGCGATGCCCATCATCGCCTTCGTGATCATGCCGTTCGCCGCGCTCAGTCTGGTCGCGCTGCCCTTCGGCCTGGAAGCCTGGCCGCTTGCCGTGACGGGCTGGGGCATCGACGCGATGCTCTGGATCGCCCACCGCACCGCCGATCTGCCCGGCGCCTCGTCCCACGTCGCCTCATGGCCCGACGCGGCGCTCGGCCTGATGACGATCGGTGGCCTCTGGCTCGCCCTCTGGCGCGGCCGCTGGCGCCTCGCGGGTCTCGCCGGCATCGCTGCCGCCTTCATCGTTGGCGCGTTGACCTCGGCGCCCGACCTGCTCATCGACCGCGATGCGAAGAACGTCGCCGTGCGCGATGCCGACGGCCGCCTCGCGCTCCTCTCCGGCCGCCGCGCCCGTTTCGCGGGCACGGAATGGCTGGAGCGTGATGGCGACGAGCGCGAGATCAAGGACTCCGCCCGCGTCGGTCGCGAATCCGTTTGGGTCTGCGAGAACCGTATCTGCGCGGCAAGCGTGAAGGGCGTTTCCGTCGGCTACATGGAACGCGGCGCCGATGCCCGCATCGCTTGCGCCAGGGACTTCGCCGTCCTCATCGCCGCCCGCGACATCGCGCCCTGCGCCACAGGTCTCACGCTCTCATCCGCCGACACTGCCCGCGACGGCGCCATGGCGCTCTGGATCGCCGCAGACAGCACGGTCACCATCGACACCGTCCGCAACCATATCGGCGACCGGCCGTGGACGGTGTGGTCGCCTGATCAGTAGTGGCGCAGCAGCCCGACCAGTTTGCCCTGCACCTTCACGCGGTCAGGGCCGTAGATGCGCGTCTCATAGGCCGGGTTGGCGGCTTCCAGCGCGACCGTCTCGCCCTTGCGGCGGATACGCTTCAGCGTCGCTTCGGCATCGTCCACCAGGGCCACCACGATGTCGCCATTGGTCGCCGTGTCGGCCTTGCGGATGATGACCGTGTCGCCGTCGAGAATGCCCGCATTGATCATCGAGTCGCCGGTGACATGCAGCGCGTAATGCTCGCCCGCGCCCAGCATGTCCGGCGGCACGGTGATCTCGTTGCCATTGGCCTGGAGCGCCTCGATCGGCGTACCCGCGGCGATCTTGCCGACCAGCGGGATCGAGGTGTTGGCCGTGCTCGCCATCATGGCGCCGGCGGGCAGGGGAACGGGGGGCTTGGCGCGCAGCGAGCCGGTATTTTCGACCAGCGCAGGCGAGAACCCGGCGCTCTTGAAGCGCGGCGACTGGGCGGTGTTCTCGGGCAGCTTGATGACTTCCAGCGCGCGCGCGCGGTGCTCGAGTCGGTGGATGAACCCGCGCTCCACAAGCGCCGTGATGAGGCGGTGAATGCCGGATTTGGACTTCAGGTCCAGCGCGTCCTTCATCTCGTCGAACGAGGGCGGTACCCCGGTTTCGCGGATCCGCTCGTGCACGAACATCAGCAGCTCGTATTGTTTGCGCGTCAGCATGGCGGATCCTCGGGATTGGAACGAAGCCGGAATATTCCCGATGTGTTCTAGTTTAGTTCGCCCCTAACGTCAACCAAAACGACTTATTCACAGCCACGACGCCAAAGGCAGCAGCTTGATCGGTGCTCCGATTTCGGCAGCCGGAGCATGCGGCGCCCGCAAAATCAGCCCGTCCGCCCGCGCAAATCCTGACAAATTGCCGCTGTCCTGCAGCGGCAGCGCCGTTGCGATCGGGCCGTCTTGCGACGCTTCGACAGTCGCCCGCACATAGTCCTGCCGCTGGTCGTTGGCGCCCAGCGCCGCCCCCAAACGAGCTTCGATCAGCCGATGGCCGCGCCATGATTCGCCGCCGAGCACCCGCACCAGCGGCTCCAGGAACAGCCGCGCGCAGACCAGCGACGAGACGGGATTGCCGGGCAGGCCGAGCACCCGGGTTGACCCGATCGCGCCGAACATCAGCGGCTTGCCCGGCCGCATCGCGATCTTCCAGAAATCAACGCTGAGCCCCAGCGGCCCCAGCGCCGGCTTCACGATGTCATGGTCTCCGACCGAGGCGCCGCCCAGCGTCACCAGCACGTCGGCGTCCAGCCCCGGCGCGACCTTCGCCCGGATTTCCTCCGGATCGTCGCGCGCAATCCCCAGATCGATCGGCTCCGCCCCCCAGCCGCGCAACATCGCCGCCAGCGCGATCCCGGTCGAGGCGACGATCTGAGCGCCTTCCGGCGCGATCCCCGGCGGCACGAGTTCATCGCCTGTCGCCAGAATGGCGACCCGCGGCCGGCGATGCGCCGCGACCGTCGCGACATTCGCCGCGGCGAACAGCGCGACCTGCTGCGGTGTCAGGCGCGCGCCCGCTGCCGCCAATCCATCGCCCGAACGGAAATCATAGCCCGCCCGCCGGATGTTCCGTCCGAGCGCCGTTGCTTCCAGCACAGCCACGCGCTTGGCCTCCGCCCGCGTGTCCTCCTGGATCACGACGGTATCGGCGCCCGCCGGGATCACCGCCCCGGTGAAGATCCGCGCCGCCTGACCGGCTCCGATCGCAAGCTGCGGCATCGCCCCGGCCGCAATCCGCTCGACGATCTCCAGCATCGCGGGCAAAGCGGCGATGTCCGCCTGCCGCACCGCATAGCCATCCATCGAGCTGACATCATGCGGCGGATGCGTCCGCGGCGCCGCGACCGCCGCCGCCAGCACGCGCCCCGCCGCTTCATCGAGCCCGATGCGCCCGGCCGCGACGGGCGAAACGCCCGCCAGGATGCGCGCTTCGGCTTCGGCGACGGAGATCATGAGATCAACCCGCAGGGTGCCGGATGGTCCGCAGCGCCGTCGCCCAGCGATGCAACTCGTTCAGCATGTCGGTCGCCGACTTGTCGATCAGCGCATTCGAGGTCAGCTTGCCGTCTTCGCCGATCAGCGTGCTGAACATCGGTAGGGTGACCAAGCCCACCATCGGCATCATGTTCAGCGTGGTGACCAGCGGCTTTACCGCCTGCACGGCGCGCATCGCGCCGGAGACGCCGCCATAGCCGACGAAGCCGCATGCCTTGTGCGCCCATTCGCGCGACAGGCACTGCAGCGCGTTCACCAGCGTCGCCGGCGGGAAGTAGTCGTATTCCGGCGTCACGAAGACGAACGCGTCCGCCGACGCGCAGCTCGCCGCCCACGCCTTGGTGTGCTCGTGCGCGTATTGCTGCAGCACGGGGTGCTTGGCTTCATCCAGCAGCGGCAGGTTGAACGATGCCAGATCGACCAGCTCGACCTCGAAATTGCCGAGCGTCGTCGCGAAGTTGGCGAACCATTCGGAGACCTTGGGGCCGGCGCGGCCCGGCCGCGTGCTGGTGGTAACGACGTTGAGCTTGAGCGCCATGTAATCGATCTTCCTGTTGTGAATTCATTTAATCCGGAGACGGATCATTCCGATCCGAACACATCCTTGATGGTGGCGTTCGCCGCCTTGGCGAGCTTTTCCTCGGCATCCTTCGGCAGCCGGCTGACGCGGCCGTGCAGGAAGCCGTAGACCAGCCCCACCGGCAGGCCGGCCTCCGCCGCCCAGGCGCTCACCTGAAGCCGTCCTTCGCGCAGGAAAATGCGGAACGCGTCTGCCCGCGAATGCGTCGCGCGTGGCGTGGCGGGGCCGAGATCCACATTGCGCGGCCGGGCCGCCGCTGCGGCCGCGCCGGGGGCCCGGCGGAACCCGCGCGAGACCAGCTTGGCCGGCTCCGGCACGCGGGCGGGGGCAGGCGCGGGCTCGCCGTCGCGTTCGAAGTCGCCGGACTTGCCGCCGCTTTTGGACAGCAGCCGGATATCGCCGATCACCGCCTCGCGGTCGACCGCCTTCACCATGTCGTAGATCGTCAGCGCCGCGACGCTGGCTGCGGTCAGCGCCTCCATCTCGACGCCTGTCGGGCCGCGCACCTTGGCCGTCGCCTCGATCGTCAGCCCGGCCCCGTCCTCGCGCGGCGCAATCTCGATCTTCACGCCCGTCAGCATCAGCGGATGGCAGAGCGGGATCAGCTCCGACGTCTTCTTCGCCGCCATGATCCCCGCGATGCGGGCAGCCGCCGTCACGTCGCCCTTGGCGATGCTGCCCTCAGCGATCGCTGCCAGCGTCTCGGGCTGCAGGGCGATGAAGGCGGCGGCGACCGCCACCCGGTCCGTGTCGGTCTTGTCCGTCACGTCGACCATCGCGGCGCGGCCGGCTTCATCGACATGGGTGAGGTCGGTCATGGGGATTCGCTGTTGTTGGGTCCGGCGACCCTACAGGAATTCGCGGAAAGCGCCCATGTCATCGCCCTTGCAAGGCGGCCGCGCCGGGGCTTCTCTCCCTCCAAACAAGGGGAACGCCATGACCGCCATCGCCATCGAAAACTGGCTCCGCGTCGCCAAGAGCGGCCGGGCCGAAGATGTTCCCGGCCTGCTCGCCGAGGGCGCCGTCTTCGAGTCCCCCGTCGTCCACACGCCCCATATCGGCCGCGCCAAGGCGACGCTCTATCTCCAGGGCGCCCTGGTCGTGCTGAACAACGGCAGCTTCACCTATCTGAACCAGTGGTATGCGCGGGACTCCGCGGTGCTGGAATTCTCCACCGTGATCGACGGCATCACCATCAACGGCGTCGATCTCATCTGGTGGAACGAGGCGAACCTCATCACCCGCTTCAAGGTGATGATCCGCCCGCTGAAGGCGATCAACCTGTTGCACCAGAAGATGGGGGAGATGCTGGCGAAGCTGGCCTGACCGCCGTCAGCGGTTTCGCCCGACCCCCAGGCCGAAACGCGGCACCGGATCGCCGTTATTGGCGATATGCGCCGCGAAGCTCGCATAGCTCGACGGGTTGAGCAGCGACCGGTCGGCCGTCTGGACGTCATAGGCAGGATCGAATTCCGAGATGTGGACATCGGCCTGCCCGGACCGTCCAAGCGCATTCGGCGAGGGGGCGGTCTTGTCCACCGCGTGCGTCCCTTCGTGGATCACGATCGCCGCGCGCGAATGCGGACCGATCAGTGCGCCGAACGGTGCGTCGAAATCGCGATAGAACGGTCCGAACCGCACGATCAGCGAGCCGGTATTGGACTCGGCCGCGGTCTTCACGCCATTGACGGGAATCCCGTCCTCGAAGGTCGTGGCGCTCTTGGCGATGACGTCGGCGAGCGCCGTGAAGGTTGCGATGATCCGGTCGAGATCGGCCGCCGTCCGCGCGCGCCGCGGACCGGCCGCGGCGCTGCCCGGCGGCAGCAGCCGGAAATGCGTACGCAGCGCGTTGTTGACCATCGGCGCGATCGTGACCGGCAACTGCCCCGCGCGCAGGAAGTTCAGCGCCAGCAGGGACGAGGTCACCTTGCCGAGCGCGAGGCCTGCATCCTGCCGTGCCAGCGCCGCACCGAAATGGCCCGCATGCGCCTTGTAGAAAGCGTCCGTCTCGCGATCGAGCCGGCTGACGACCTCCGCGCCGGCGATCCCGGTATCGCGCGTCGTCAGCTTGAACCTGGCTTCGCACTGCCGCACCGCGGCCTGCGTCTGCGCGCCATAGGTGTCGCCCTTTTGGACTTCGCCTGGTGGAAAGCCATGACGGGGGACGTCGAACCCGTTGAGGATCAACGCCGCCTGCAGCAGGTGGACCGGCAGTCCCTTCTCGCCGAACTTCATTGAAGGCTTGTTGGTTTCCGCGCGCTGGATGCGTTCGTCACCGCGCCAGACTTCCCACGAGAGCGTCATGCGATCTCCATTTGTCGGCGATCCCGCATCGCGCCGGTACGAGCGGGCAGCCGTTCGATGTCATCGAACCCGGACTGCCGTCAGACAACTCGAACTCAAGCCAATTTTGAGACGAAACTGCGGCTAACCGTCGAGCAGTGTACGCGTCGCGGCGGTCACGTCCACCTGACGCATCAGGCTTTCGCCGACAAGGAACGCCCGCGCGCCGCTGTGCGCGAGACGCGTCAGATCGCCATGCGTGTTGATGCCGCTCTCTGCCACCAGCATGCGCCCCTCGGGCACCAGCGCGGCGAGCCGCTCGGTCGTCGTCAGCGTCGTCTCGAAGGTGTGGAGATTGCGGTTGTTGACACCGATCATCCCGTCGCCGCCCAGCGCCAGCGCGCGCTCCAGTTCGGCCTCGTCATGCACCTCGATCAGCGCATCCATGCCCCAGCGTGCCGCCTCGTCCAGCAGTGCCCGTGCCTCGTCGTCGGTCACGGAGGCCATGATGACGAGAATGCAGTCCGCCCCCAGCGCCCGCGCTTCGGCGGCCTGATAGGGTTCGAACAGGAAGTCCTTGCGGATGCAGGGCAGGGCGGTCGCCGCCCGCGCCGCGACCAAGAACGCGTCGTCGCCCTGGAACGAGGGCGTATCCGTCAGCACCGACAGGCACGCCGCGCCGCCGGCCTCATAGGCCCGCGCCAACAACGGCGGATCGAAGTCCGCGCGGATGAGGCCCTTGGACGGGCTCGCCTTCTTGACCTCCGCGATCAGCCCGAATCCCGTCGCCGCGATCGCCCGTTCCAGGCTCGCCTTGAACCCGCGCACCGGGCCGGTCGCTTCCGCGGCACGTGCGACCTCGGCATAGGACCGTGCCGCCTTGCGGTCCGCGATTTCGCGCCGTTTGTAGACTTCGATCTGCTGCAGGATGGTCGCCATGGGGCGGTCCTATGCCATGCCGCACGCAAAAGAGAAACGCCGCCCAGAGAGGGCGGCGCTTCGGTCCAAGGTGAGGTGAAGGCTAGGCGATCCGCGGCGCCGTCGGCCGCTGCGGCGGGAGGCCCAGCAAGGCGCGCCCGGCATTTTCCAGATTGATGTCGAGATCGACCGCCACGTGGGTCGAGCCGACCAGCATGTCGCGCAGATATTGCGACATCCGGTTGGAGTGATAGTGCAGCGACGTGCCCGCGGACTCCGCCATGAAGAGCACCGCCTCCCGTGCCTGGTTGGCGGCGTAGGAGATGCGGCCGCGCTCTTCGAAGCTGACCTGCTCCTGCACATAATCCGGTTCCTTGCGGTTGGCATAGATGCGGCGCGCGGAGTCGCGCAGCAACAGCTCCGCGCCGCTCACCATCGCCGTCGCGCGGGCGAGGCGCGCCTGCGAGATGGGGCGCACCGATTCCGTGTTTTCCGTCCCGCGCTTGAAGTGCGCCTTCAGGTGATCGCGATAGATCTCCAGCGCACCCCGCGCGATGCCGATCAGCGGCACGCCAATGGTCAGCGTGAGAGCTGGGCGGAGATCGGCCGTGAACAGCTCATACTCGTAGTCGGCGCGGATACGCTGGATCCAGCCGGGATACTGCATGTTGTGCGGCGTCGCGCGATACTCGGGCACGAACACATTGTCGACGCGAACCTGATGCGTGCCCGTGGCGATCAGCCCGTGGGCATCCCAGGTCTTCAGCGGCTGCACTTGGTTCGCCGGCATCAGGAAGGCGCCGATCGTCTTGCCGGTTTCCGGCGTCTCCAGATGGGCGCTGACCGAGACCCAGTCCGCAAGCTGGATCGTCGTGCCCCAATGCCACTGGCCCGACACGATGTAGCCGCCCTCGACCTTCCGCGCCTGGCCATAGGGCGCCAGCAGCGAGGTGAGGATCGAGTAGCGCCCGTTGCCGAACAGCTCCTCCCGCGCTGCCTTGGAGAAGGCGGCAGCGGAGCGGGCGTTCATCACGCAGAACGAGGCGAGCCAGCCGATCGCCGGATCGCCCTCGCAGATCGCGAAGGTGGCATCCAGCATCTGGTCGAAGGTGCATTCCAGGCCGCCATGGACCTTGGGAACAGTCAGGTAGAAATAGCCGGTCTTGCGGATCGCAGACCACGCCGCATCCGACGGATAGCCCTGCGCTTCACCGATCGGCGCCTGCTCGGCCAGGAAGGGCTTCAGCGCCTTCAGACGTTCAATGACGATCTCAGGCGTCAGCGCCGCGCGTTCGGCATCGGACAAGAAGTCGTCACCGGCGGGGATGCGCTGGGGAACGATTTGATACTCAGGCAGTACGGCGCGCTCTGCAGACATGGTTCCAACCCTGTTGTGGGCGCACTGTCTTTCTGGCTGCAGTGCGCGGTTTGCAGGGTGAGTTGGGCACGCGTCCGTGCGGATTTCTAATATACAGATTCCGCTAAATTCATGCCTGAGAGGCAATAGTGACCGAGGGCTGAATCGGCAAAATCCCCTTAGCTGTGCCCGCGAAGGCGGGCATCCAGCAGCAGCGCGTCCGTGGATGCCAGCCTTCGCGGGCATGACAGGAAGGGAAAGCAGCGCAATCGCCAGCTATCGCGACGACGCCTGTTTCAACCGCTCGCTCGCCGCGCCGCTGTCGATCGTCTCCGCCGCCAGCCGCGCGCCGTCGATCAGCGAGGCCGACTTCCCCGCGACCACCAGCGCCGCCGCTGCGTTCAGCACGACCGTGTCGCGATAGGCGCCGCGCTCGCCATCCAGCAGCGCGATCAGCGCCGCCGCGTTGACCGTGGCATCGCCGCCGCGGATTGCTTCGATGGGATGGCGGGGGAGGCCGGCATCGTCAGGCGTCACGGCGTGTTCCGCAATGCCGCCGTCCTCGACGATGAAGACGGTGGACTCGCCGGACGGGCTGATCTCGTCCAGCCCGCCATGCCCGCTCGCCACCCAGGCGCGCTCGACGCCCAGCAGCGCCAGCACGCCGGCGATCTTGCGTGCAGCTTCGATGGTCGGCGCCCCGATCAACTGCCGCTTCACGCCTGCGGGATTGGCAAGCGGGCCCAACAGATTGAACAGCGTGCGGAACCCAAGCTCCTGTCGCACCGGCCCGACATGGCGCATCGCCGGATGGAACTTCGGCGCGAACAGGAATGCGAAATTATTCTGCGCGAGCGCTGCTGCGGCCGCCGCCGGTTCCAGTTCGACGGGCACGCCCAGCGACGCCAGCACGTCGGCCGCGCCGGATTTTGACGTGATCGCGCGGTTGCCGTGCTTGGCAACCGCCACGCCGGCGCCCGCCAGCACGAAAGCAACGGCGGTGGAAATGTTCAGCGTATGCGCCCCATCGCCGCCCGTGCCACAGCAGTCGATCGCATGCGGCGGCGCCTCGACGCTCAGCATCGCGCCGCGCATCGCGGTCACCGCGCCGGCGATCTCATCGACGGTCTCACCGCGCACCCGCAGAGCCGTCAACAGCGCGCCGGTTTGCGCCGCGCTCGCTTCGCCGCGCATGACGATGGCGAACGCCGCCGCCGCCTCGTCCGCATTCAGCACCTCGCCCGCGGCGAGCCGCGCCAGAACGGGCTTGAGGCCGCTCATGCCGCGCGCGCGAGCTTCAGGAAATTGCCGAGCAGGTCGTGACCGTGCTGCGAGGCGATGCTCTCGGGGTGGAACTGCACGCCGTAGATCGGCCGCGTCTTGTGCGCGACGCCCATGATGAGGCCGTCCGCCGTCTCCGCCGTGATTTCCAGCTCGGCGGGCAGGGTGGCGCGATCGACGATCAGGCTGTGGTAGCGCGTGCCGTCGAAATTGTCGGGGAGGCCCGCGAAGACATCGCTGGAGTAGTGATGGATCGGGCTGACCTTGCCGTGCATCGGCACCGGCGCGCGCACGACCTTGCCGCCGAACACCTGGCCGATCGCCTGATGGCCGAGGCAGACGCCGAGGATTGGTACGCTGTCCTTCGCCGCGGCGATCAGGTCGAGGCATATCCCGGCCTCGTTCGGGGTGCAGGGGCCGGGTGAGAGCACGATCGCCTCGGGCCGCGCGGACAAGGCTTGCTCCACCGAGATCGCATCGTTGCGATGCACGACCACCTCAGCCCCCAACTCGCCCAGGTAGTGGACGAGGTTGTAGGTGAAGCTGTCGTAGTTATCGATGAGCAGGATCATGCCGGGGAAATGCGGCTCCCGGCCGGTTTCGTCAAGCGCCCTGTGGCCGGACGCCCGCAACCCGCCAGTCCGCGCCCGTCGCTGCGAACAGTCGGACGATATCGGCCAGCCGCTGGCCCTCGGCCCGGATGCGCGCCGCGATGGCGTCGCTATGCGCCCGCTGGGCGTCGAGGACGTCGAGCAGCGTCCCGCCGCCCTCCTGCAGGCCCACCCGCGCGAGACGCAGGGATTCGGCCGACTGCGCCTCGGTCCGCTTGTGCGCGGCGATGGTCGCATCGTCGGTGGCGATCGCCTGCAACGCGTCGGCAACCTCGACAAAGGCCTTCAGCACGGTCTGGCGATAGCGGGCATCCGCCGCCTGGGCCGCAGCGACCGCGGCCTGCTGCTGGGCCTCCAGCGTCCCGCCGTCGAACAGCGGCGCGGTGATCCCCGCGGCCAGCGACCAGGCGGATGAGTCGTAGGAGAAGATATTGCCCAGCATCTGCGCGCCCTGCGTCAGCGACGCCGTCAGCTTGATGTCGGGATAGAGATTGGCCGTCGCGACGCCGATCTCGGCTGTCGCCGCATGCAGGTCTGCCTCCGCCGCCAGAATGTCTGGCCGCTTGCGCACCAGCGTCGAGGGCAGCTCCAGCGGCACCGCGGCGTTGACCGCAAAGTCCGCCATGTCGAAATCCGGCGGGCTCCACGCCGAAGGCGCGCGCCCGGCAAGCAGCGCCAGCGCATGGCGCGCGCTTGCCAACTGACCTTGCAGCGCGGGCAGTTGCGCCCGATCGACCTCAAGCTGCGTCTGTGCCGACAGCGTCGCCGACCGCGTCATCCCGCCGAGATCGGCCGCCCGGGTCACCAGATCGACCGTCTTCTGGTCGTCGGCGATGATCGATTCCAGCGCCGCGATCTGCGCCCTGAGCGTCGCGACCGTCACCGCCTGCAGCGCGACATTGGTGGTCAGCGTCAGATAGGCCGCCTCGCTCCGCCACGCCTGCGCCTCGGCCTGCGCCGCTGCGCTTTCGATCCGCCGCTTCTGGCCGCCGACGAGATCGAGGTCGTAGCTGACCGCACCGCCCAGCGAGTAAAGCGGGAAGGTGGGGTTGCTGATTGAGATGCCGCCGAAGCTCGAAAAGCCTGCGGCCTGAAGGTTCGCGCGTTCCCGCGCCGCCCCTGCGCTCAGCGACACCTGCGGCAGCGCCTGGCCCTGCGCGGCGCCCAGCAGCGCACGCGACTGCGCCAGCGTCGCGTCCGCCTCGTCCAGCGTCGGGCTGCCCGCCAGCGCCAGCTTGATCGTGGTGTCGAGCGCGGGCGAGGCGAGCGCCGTCCACCACGGACCCGCCGCCGGCGCCGCCGTCAGTCTGATGCTCTTGGGCGCGGCATCGCCCTTCATCGCGTAGGACTGCGCACCCGGCGCCGTCGGCGACGCGAAGTCGGGACCGAGCGTACAGCCGCTCAGGAACAGCGCGGCAGTGAGGGCGAGCAGGGGGGATTTATTCAACAGCAGCATGAGCGGGATCGTTTCGGACGTATTTGGGGCTCCGCAGCAGGAGCAGCAGCGGGATGCAGAAGAGAGCCAGAAGAAACAGCAGATTGAACGAGTGGACATAGGACAGCATCGTCGCCTGCCGCATGATCTGGCCGTTGAGGCCCGCGATCGAGGCGAGGTTGTCGAACCCTCCGGGATAGTAGGCCTGGAAGACCGGATTGTCCGGCCGCGCATGCTCGCTCATCGCCGCGCGCGACGCCGCGATGCCGGTGACGAAGATAGCCTGCATGATCGAGATGCCGACGCTTGAGCCGATATTGCGGATGAGCGTGTAGAAGCCTGCCGCCTCAGCACGCAGCGCAGGGTTGATGGTGGAGAAGGCGATGGTGCTGAGCGGCACGAAGACGAGGCCCGTGCCGATGCCCGCGAGGAAGCCGGCGACTTCCAGCAGATCCTCATCCATCGACAGGTTGAAGAAGGTCATCAGCCACATCGAGTAAGCGGTGATGGAGAGGCCGACGAGCAGGATGATCCGCACATTCACGCGCGTGATGAGCTGACCCACCATCAGCATCGAGATGAAACTGCCGAGCCCGCGCGGCATGCTGACGAGGCCGGAATAGGCGACCGGATACCCCATCAGCGACTGCATCAGCGAGGGCAGCAGCGCCATCGTCGCGAACATCAGCACGCCGACGAAGAAGCCGAGCAGCGTCGACATCATGAAGTTGAAATCCTTCAGGATCGACAGCTCGATGAAGGGATGCTTCACGGTGAAGATCTGCACGCCGAACACCCAGAGCGAGATCGCGAAGATGATCGCGTAGGTCCAGATTTCGTTGGAATAGAACCAATCCTGTCCCGGCCCGCGGTCGAGCAGCATCTGGATCGCGGCGATGGCGATCGCCAGCGACGCGAAGCCCAGGAAATCGAACGGCTTCTGGTTCGTCGCCTTCTTCTCGGAAAGGAAGATCGCGACGCCCGCCATGGCGAGCAGGCCGACCGGCAGGTTGATGAAGAACACCCAGCGCCAGCTCAGCGAGTCCGTCAGCCACCCGCCCAGCACCGGCCCGAACACCGGCCCCAGCACCGCACCGGCGCCCCACACGGCCATCGCCTGCGGCTGCTTCTCGGGCGGGTTGATGTCCAGCAGCACGGCCTGCGACAGCGGGATCAGCGACGCGCCGAACAGGCCCTGCAGCAGGCGGAAGGCGACGATCTCGATCAGCCCGTCGGCAAGGCCGCACAGCATCGAGGCGATGGTGAAACCGCCAATCGACCACAGGAACAGCTGCTTGCGGCCGATCCGTCCGGCGAGGAAGCCGGTCAGCGGCGTCATGATAGCGGCCGCGACGATATAGGAGGTCAGCACCCAGGTGATCTGCTCGGCGGAGGCCGAGACGCTGCCCTGGATATGCGGCAGCGCGACGTTGGCGATCGTCGTGTCGATCGAGTTCATCACCGTCGCGAGCATGATCGAGATGGTGATGGGAATGCGGTTGGCCGCATCGCCCCGGCCGTTGCCGCGCCAGTTCATTTGGTCGGCGCCTGACCTTCACCAGTCGGGGTTTCAGTCGGCTTGGTGTCGACCTCGACCGAGGCGCTGAGGCCGGCGCTCAACGCGGGCGCCTCGCCGTCGATCTCGATCTGGACGGGCAGGCGCTGCACGACCTTCACCCAGTTGCCCGTCGCGTTCTCCGGCGGCAGCAGCGAGAAGCTGGAGCCGGTGCCTGGGCTGAAGCTCGTCACATGGCCCTTCAGATCGGTCGGATAGGCATCGACCGAGATCGTCACGGGCTGGCCGATCTTCATGTTGGCGAGCTGGTCTTCCTTGAAGTTCGCTTCGACCCAGGGCTTGCCGGAAACGAACCAGAACATGATCTGCGATGCGTTGATCCGGACGCCGACCTGCACCTGATCGACCTTGGTCACGGTGCCGTCAGCCGGTGCGGTCACGACCGCATAGGTGACGTCGAGCTTGGCCTGGTCGAGCTCGGCCTGGGCCTGCAGCACTTTGGGGAAGCGCTCGACCGGCAGGTTCGCGTCGCCGCCGATATCGGCCAGCGCCGCCAGCACCTGCTGCTCGGCGACCCGCGCCTGTGCCTTGGCCTGGTCGGCGGCATGGGCGGCGGCGTCGGCCTGACCCTTGGAGTTCACGCCCTCGGCAGCAAGGTTCTTCTGCCGCTCGGCCTCGCGCGCCGTATAGGCGACGGTCTCGTCGGCGGACGCCTTGTCGGCCAGCCGCTGCTGGTAGGTGGCGAGCAGCCCCATGGCGTCGAACCGCGCTGCCGAATAGCTGGCTTCCGCCCGCTCGGCCGCGATCTTCAGATCTGAATCGTCCAGGCGGATCAGCACGTCGCCCTTGTGGACGGTCTGGTTGTCCTTCACCTCGACGGCCACCACGCGGCCGGAAATGCTGGAGCTGACGCCGGCGCGGGCGAGCTTCACATAGGCATCGTCGGTCGACTGGAAGCGCCCGGCGCTGAGGAAGTAATAGGCGGCGACGGCCAGCATCAGCAGCGGCACGCCTATCATCAGCGGCAGGCGAAGGCGCTGGGCCGGTGTGCGGGGCAGGGGTCCGGGCAGCGGCGCGGTCAGCGCTGCGGCAAGATTGGGCTCAAAAGGCGGTGTATCGCTCACTCTGGACTCCATGGCGCATCTTAGAGCCGGAAGTTTAAATTTCCGGGAAGCGCCGCCTGTTCCCGCCGAGTCTGGCGGATAACTGTGAAATAGGCTTGGCCGTCGCATGAGCCAAATGATATTTTGTCACGCAGAAAATGAACGATGTGCATTTCAAATCCCTCGACCTGAACCTTCTGCGGGTATTCGAGGCTCTCTACGCGGAGCGCAGCGCGACGCTCGCCGGCACGCGTCTGGGGCTTAGCCAGTCGGCCGTCAGCCATGGCCTCGGCCGTCTGCGCCAGGCGCTGGGGGACGAACTCTTTCTTCGTGACGCGACCGGCCTCCAGCCGACCCCGCGTGCCGTCGCCCTCGGTCCGGCCATCAGCGACGCCATGAAGGCGCTCGAGATCGCGATCGGTGCCTCTGCCTTCGATGCGTCCCGCAGCGACCGGCATTTTGTCGTCGGCGCCACCGCCTATATCTGCACCGTGCTCCTGCCGGCGGTGATGCCGCGCTTCATGAGCGGGGCTCCGCACGCCCGGCTGCGGGTCCGCGCCGAGAACCTCTCCGCCGAAGAACTCGATCGCGGCCGCCTCGACGTGATCTTCGGCGCCTTTGAAGACCTGCCCCCGCGTTTCGCCTTCGAGCCGCTTTTCTCGGAAACCGGCGTCTGGGTCCTCCGCGAAGACCATCCCGCGCTCCGCCGTGGGCGTGACGTCGCCGCGCTCGCCGGCCTGCCGCAGGTCCTGATCGCGCCCGACGAGGCGGTGCCCGGCGCGCGCGTCGCGTCGGGCCTCAAACGCCAGAGCCTGTGGGAGGCCATCCGCGGCACCGAGGGCGGCGAGGGCGTGCTCACCGTGCCCGATACCTATTCAGCGCTCGTGATGGTCCGGCGCACCGATCTGGTCGCGTTGCTGCCCCGGCGCCTGGCCGAGGTCGTACTCGATCGCGGCCTGACGATGATCGAGCCTGCCCATGCCGCGCCGCCCTTCCAGGTCGGCGCCGTCACCCGCGCCGGCGAACAGGGCGCGATCCCCTGGCTGCTCGGCCTGATGCGCGAGGCGGCGGCGGGTCTCTGACCGCGCGGCCTCTTATGCCCGTCATGGTGGGGGGCGGAGTGCGGCAGCGCGGAGTCTCGAACCACGCACACTGACACCGCGTGCGTCCTTCGAGACGCGGCCTAACGGCCGCTCCTCAGGATGATGTAGAACTGGAGAGGCGCAGACGCCTATTCCGCCGCGTGCCGCGCCGCCTTCTGCGCGTCGAAGGTCGACCACACGCCGTTCGGCCCGTCCCATGACCCCTTGGTCGCCGCCTTGGAATATTCCGTCGAGCGCTGCTCGAAGAAATTGGCGTGCTCGACGCCGTTCAGGCTCTCGACCAGCCAGGGCAGGGGATGGGGCTCGATCTGCCGGTACGAGGTTTCGCGCTGCTCGAAGAACCCGAACATCGGCGAGAGCTTGAGCTGCGTCAGCCGCCAGTCGGCGATGTAGCGGACATACGACTTGATGTCGGCCGCGTTCATGCCCTCGACCTCGCCGAGGCTGAAGGCGAGATCGACGAAGCTCTCTTCAAGCCGCACCATGGTCTTGGCGACATCCATGATGTCGTCGCGCACCGCCTTGGTCGCGGCGCCCGTCTCGGCGTTCCACGCGTGATACAGCTTGATGATGCCTTCGCAGTGCAGGCTCTCATCGCGCACCGACCACGATACGATCTGCCCCATGCCGTTCATCTTGTTGCGGCGAGGGAAGTTTAGCAGCATCGCGAAACTGGCGAAGAGCGACATGCCTTCCGTGAACGCGCCGAACATCGCCAGCGTCCGCGCCACGTCGCCGATCGTCTCGGTGCCGAACGTGTGCATGTAGTCGGCCTTGGCGCGCATCTCGCTGTAGTCGCGGAACGCCTCGAACTCGGTCTTCGGCATGCCCAGCGTCTTCAGCAGCAGCGCATAGGCGTCGATATGGACGGTCTCCATGTTGGAGAACGCCGCCATCATCATCTGCACTTCCAGCGGCTGGAAGATCGGGATGTAGCGCTTGAGGTAGTTGTCGCCGACCTCGACGTCCGACTGGGTGAAGAAGCGGAAGATCTGCGTCAGCAGCCCGCGCTCCGCGTCGGTGACGTCCGATGTCCAGTCCATGATGTCGGCGCCGAGCGGCACCTCTTCGCCCATCCAGTGGGTCTGTTGCTGGCGCTTCCAGAACTCGTAGGCCCAGGGATAGCGCTCGACGTCATAGGTCCCGCTGGAGGTCAGCAGGCCGATCTTGCCGGTTCCGATCAGCGAGCGCGGGTCGACGCCTGAGAGATCGCTTACTGACACGCGAGGCACTCCTCATAATCGGTCGGCTCGGCAATGGTGATCGCCGCTTTTTCTTCCAGCTGCCCTGCGAACGCCGCGCGGCTCACTGACTTAGAACGGCAGTAATAGAGGCTCTTCACGCCCTTGGTCCAAGCGGACCAGTGCAGCATGTGCAGGTCCCACTTCGCGATGTCGCCGGGCAGGAACAGGTTCACCGACTGGCTCTGGCAGATGAACGGCGCGCGGTCGGCCGCCAGTTCCACCACCCAGCGCTGGTCGATCTCGAACGCGGTGCGGAACACCGCCTTCTCGTCCTCGGTCAGGCAGTCGAGATGCGCGACCGAACCTTCGTGCTGCAGGATGCTCTCCCACACCGCCTGCGAATCCGCCCCGCGCGCGATCAGGATTTTCTGCAGCGCCGGATTGCGCACGGCGAAGGCGCCGGACAGCGTCTTGTGGGTGTAGATATTGGCCGGGATCGGCTCGATCCCCGCGCTGGCCCCGCCGCAGATGATGCTGATCGAGGCGGTCGGCGCGATCGCGATCTTGTTGGAGAACCGGGCTTTCATGCCCGCTTCCTGCGCGTCCATGCAGGCGCCGCGCTCGGCCGCCAACAATACCGACGCCGCATCCGCCTCACGCCGGATTTTCTTGAAGATCTTGAAATTCCACGACTTCGCCATCGCGCTTTCAAACGCAATCCCCCGGTCCTGCAGGAACGAGTGGAAGCCCATGACGCCAAGCCCGACCGAGCGCTCGCGCAGCGCGGAGTAGGTCGCATGCGCCATGCTCTCCGGTGCGGTCTCGATGAAGCTGGTCAGCACATTGTCGAGGAAGCGCATGATCTCTTCGATCAGCGTCGGATGATCGTGCCACTCATCCCACGTCTCGATGTTGAGCGAGGAGAGGCAGCAGACCGCCGTGCGGTGCTTGTCGTGATGGTCGATGCCGGTCGGCAGCGTGATCTCGCTGCAGAGGTTCGACGTCGTGACCTTGAGGCCGAGGTCGCGCTGGTGCTTGGGCAGCGCGTTGTTTACGGAGTCGATGAACAGCAGATAAGGCTCGCCCGTCTGCAGCCGCGTTTCCAGGATCCGCTGCCACAACGTGCGGGCGTCGACCTCGCGCAGCGTCTCGCGCGTCTTGGGGCTCTTCAGCGCGAACATCGCCCCGTCGCGCACCGCTTCCATGAAGGCGTCGGTGACGTTGATGCCGTGATGGAGGTTGAGGCCCTTGCGGTTGAAGTCGCCCGACGCTTTGCGGATCTCCAGGAACTCCTCGATCTCCGGGTGGTCGATGTCGAGATAGACGGCGGCCGAGCCGCGGCGCAGCGAGCCCTGGCTGATCGCCAGCGTCAGCGCGTCCATCACGTGAATGAAGGGGATGATGCCTGAGGTCTCGCCGGCGCCTTTCACCGGCTCGCCGATCGAGCGGACATTACCCCAATAGGTGCCGATACCGCCGCCATTGGAGGCGAGGGCGACGTTCTCGTTCCAGGTCCCGACGATCCCGTCGAGCGAATCCGGGACCGAGTTCAGGAAGCACGAGATCGGCAGGCCGCGCGTCGTGCCGCCGTTCGACAGCACCGGGGTCGCCGGCATGAACCACAGCTTCGAGATCGCGTCGTAGATGAACTGGGCGTGGTCGACATCGTCGGCAAAGGCGCAGGCCACGCGCGCGAACATGTCCTGATAGGACTCGCCCGGCAGCAGATAGCGGTCGTCCAGCGTCGCCTTGCCAAACCCGGTCAGCAGCGCGTCGCGGCTCCGGTCCAGCTCGAGATCGGCGGGCGTGGGCTTGGGCGCCAGCGGCCCGCCCAGGGGCGCCAGCTTCTCGCGCGGATCGGCCGGCATCGTGTCCGGAGCGCTGAGCCCGGGCCGTGTCACGCGTTCATGAAGTTCAACCGCAGCCATCTCGGATATCCCCCAAAACAAGCCGGTCGGAGATCAGAGACGCCTATCCCAACCGTTGGCAAGGGCCAGCGGCAGATATGCGGCTCCGGACACCCCGCCCGGGGTCGTAAGTCAGGTTCGCGGCAGGTCTCCTGGCTCGCGGGTCAGTGCTCCAGCCCGCCTTCCCGGCGCTTATGTGCCAGTGACGATTGGGCTTTTGCTCGCCGCTCACAGTTGCGGGGGCAGCCCCGGATTCACCGCCCCACGCGGCGCCACCGGAGTTCCCTCTTAGCTCCACATCTTGCGATCTGGAGAACCGAGAACCCCTATAGATTGTGGCGGAACGGTGACGTCGTCAAGCGACGTGGTGAATCCGGATAAAGAAAATCACTGTGCTTTCTGGATCACGCCGCACGCCACGCGGTCACCGGCATTGCCGATCGGCTGGCTGGTCTGGTCGTCCTCGGCGGCGTGGATAATCAAGGCCGTACCGTCGGCATCGAGCAGCGAATCGAGGGTCGCGCCCGCGAGGAAAAACTCGCCTTTCGCATTGCCGTCGTCGCCTGCGAACAAATTCGGCATGTCGCCGAATTCCGGTCCCTTTTCGTTAAGCAGCCCATGCGCGATTCCATCGCCGTGACCGGCATGCTTGCCCGACGCCTTGAAGCCGTCGGCCGCGTCGTCGCAGGTGCCTTTTTCATGCAGGTGGGTGCCATGCCAGCCGGGCGTCAGCCCTCCGACTTCGATCCGCACCAGCACGCCCTTCGGCCCGGGCCTGAACATCGCCGAACCGGCGGGCTCGCCTTTGCCGTTGGTCAAATCGGCGAAACCGGTCTGCATGATGCCCATCTCCTGCGCGGCGGCGAGTGGCGCGAGAACGAAGGGCAAAGCGAGGGTGAGAGCGGCGAGGCGCATGGGGATCTCCTTGTTTGACGGTAGTATAACCCTGCCAACGCGGCATGGGTTCTTTGCCGTCGATCAATCGCCAACAAAAATGCGTCATGGCCCGCAGCTTCAGGCAATGACAACCAGCGATAGGCGTTCAGCCGTTCGCGCTTAGGCCGTCGACGAAGCGGACGGCGTCCTCAGCGGCACGGATCAGCGCGCGGGACTTGTTCACGGTCTCCTGGAACTCTGATTCGGCATCGCTGTCGGCGACGACGCCGCCGCCCGCCTGCACGTAGAGCGTGCCGTCCTTGACGACGCCGGTGCGGAGCACGATGCAGGTGTCCATCGCCCCGTCCGCCGCGAAATAACCGATCGCGCCCGCATAGACGCCGCGCTTCTCGCTCTCCAGCTCGTCGATGATCTCCATCGCCCGCACCTTGGGCGCGCCGGAGACCGTACCGGCCGGCATCCCCGCCGCCAGCGCGTCCACCGCGTCGAAGCGCGGATCGATCACGCCCTCGACGTTCGAGACGATGTGCATCACGTGGCTGTAGCGCTCGATGATGAAACTGTCGGTCACCTTCACCGTACCGGTCTTCGCGACCCGGCCGACATCGTTGCGTCCGAGATCGAGCAGCATCAGATGCTCGGCCCGCTCCTTGGGGTCGCTCAGCAGCTTATGCTCGTTGGCGACATCTTCTTCGGGCGTCGCGCCGCGGGGCAGCGTTCCGGCGATGGGCCGGATCGTGACCTTCTCGCCGCGCAGCCGCACCAGGATTTCCGGCGACGACCCGACGATCGCGCAATCCGGGAAATCGAGGAAATAGAGGAATGGTGAAGGATTGAGCCGCCGCAGCGAGCGATAGAGCGAAAAGGCGGGCAGGGCGAACGGCATCGAGAAGCGCTGGCTCGGCACGACCTGGAAGATGTCGCCGGCCGCGATGTATTCCTTCGCCTTCGCCACCATCTCCATGTAGCGCGGCTTCGGTGTGTTCGAGACCAGCAGATCCGACGAGGGCCACGCGGCATCGCCGGCTTCGAGCCGGGGCAGGGGGCCGTCCAGCCGCGCCACGATCTCATCCAGCCGTGCCTCAGCCGCCCGGCGCGCGCTCGGGCCGTCCAGCGCCGAGGGCCAGACGGGCACGACGATGGTGATCTCGTCACGCACATTGTCGAAGATCGCCGTCACCGAGGGGCGCACCAACACGGCATCGGGCAGATTCAGCGGATCGGGATTGGTCTGCGGCAGCTGCTCGAACAGCTGCACCATGTCATAGCCGAGATAGCCGAACAGGCCTGACGCCATCGGGGGCATGCCGTGCGGCAGCTCCATGCGCGAACGGGCGATCAGCCGGCGCAGCGAGGCGAGCGGATCGCCATCTTCCGGCTTGAAGCCATTGCCTTCATCCAGCTCCGCCTGGCCGTCGCGGCAGCGCCAGATGAGATCAGGCTCGAAACCGATTACCGAGTAGCGCCCGCGCGTCTCGCCGCCCTGGACGCTCTCCAGCAGAAAGGCATGGCTGCGGCCGTGGGCGATCTTCAGGAACGCGGAGACCGGCGTCTCCAGATCGGCGATTAGCGTGCGCGCGACGACCTGCGGCTTTCCGCTGGCATAGACGGAGGCGAAGCCGTCCGCGCTGTTCATTGGCCGCTTCCGCGCTTCTTGATCTCCTGGAACTGCGCCTCGTCGACCTCGACATGGGCGGCGGCGACGATGGCGTCGCGATAGGCTTCGGCGAGGCCCTGCGAGATGGTCCGCGTCTCGTCTCCGCGAATCTCGCGCTCCTGCGCCATCAGATCGCCGGGCGCCTCGCTCGTGATGTCGGTGACGCGGGCGACCGCGACGCGCGGCGCAACGCCGAGGCCCGCAACCCACGTACCCTTGGGCGCCTTGAAGAGATCGGCGACCAATTGCGGCGACAGCTCTTCGCTCGCGCCGTCGCGCGTCAGCTTCGTGCCGGTCTTGGCTTCGAGGCCAAGCTGGGTCGCGAGATCGGCCGAGGAGACCGCCGCGGCATTGGCGCTTGTCACCGTTTCGTCGGCGAGGGTCTTCAATCGTTTAGCCTGCTCCGTCTCCATCCACGCCGCGGTGACCCGGTCGCGAATATCAGCGAGCTTGCGCAGGGCCGGCGGCGTGATGCTCTCGGTGTGGATGACATAGAGGACGTGATCGGGCGTATCGGCGAGATCGCTCTTGTCGCCTTGCTCCACCACCGACACGTCGCGCAGGAACACGGGGCCGTCGGGCAGGCCCTCGATCGGCTTGCCGTCGGCGTCGTTGCCGGCCGCGTCGATCGCCGGGATCTTGCGGATGTTGACCTTCACGACGTCCTTCAGCGCATCGGCGGCGCCCTGCAACGAGTCCGTGGCCGCAAGCGCGTCGTCGATCTGGTCGCGCATGTCGATCAGTCTGTCGATCGCCTTGTCGCGGGCGAGGCCGTCGCGGACCTCCTGGCGGACCTCGTCATAGGTCTTGGTCGAACCGGGCTCGACCTTCACGACCTTGATCAGCACCCAGCCAAACGGACCTTCCAGCGGCTGCGTGACCTCGCCTTCCTTCACCTCAAAGGCGCCGGCCGGCACGGTCGGGTCGCCCTTGTTGAGCGTGCCGAGCGCGATGTCGTCGGACGTCAGCTTCTTCGCAGTGGCGAGATCCTCGAAGGTCTTGCCGCCGTCGAGTTCCTTGCGCGCGGCCTCGGCCTCTTCCTTGGAGGGATAGGTGATCTGCTGCAGCTCGCGCTTTTCCAGCGTCTCGTACTTCGCCTTGGTCGCCTCGTACTCGGCCTTGACCGCGTCTTCGGTGATCTCGATGCCCGGCGCCAGATCGTCCGGCCCCACGGTCAGCAGCTCGATGCCGCGCAGTTCGGGCGCCGTGTAGAGATCGGCATTGGCCTCCATATAGGCCTGCAGCGCGGCGTCGTCAGGCGGAGCGATTTCGCCCGCCTTTTCCGGCGGCAGCACGATGTATTCGACGATGCGGCGCTCGTTTTCATAGGCCTGGATCGCCACCGCCATGCCGCGCGGGGCCGGGGCGCCGACCATCGCGGTCTGCAGCAGCTGGCGGCGCATCAGGTCTTCGCGCACCGACTGCACGAACTGCGCTTCGGTCATGCCCATGCTGTCGAGCCCGCGCTGCAGCCGCTGCTGGTCGATCTTGCCGTCGACGCCGGTGACGCCGGGAATGGCGGCGATCTCGGCCAGCACCATCGCGTCGCTTGCGGTGATGTGCTGGCGCTGGGCCTCCTGAAGCACGGCGATGTCCGAGGTCATGCTGTCGAGCACGGTGCGGTCGAGCCCGAGCGCCCGCGCCTCGCTGGTGGTCATCGGCTTGCCGTCCGGCCCGGTCTGGCGGCGCACGCGCGAGGTGAATTCCGACTCGAACGTCCGCGAATCGATCTCGACGCCGCCGACGCGGGCGAGCCAGGTGGACTGGCCGCCCTTGAAGATGTCGTTGATGCCCCAGATCGCGAAGCTGAGGATCAGCAGGCCGATCAGGATAGCCGCGACCCAGGACTTGGAGACGGCGCGCAGGGTTTCCAGCATGAACTTGGGGCCTTGTAAGACGGACGCGCCTTATAGGTGGCCCGCCCGCCGCCCCGCAAGGCTAGGGTGAGGCCACCCGGGCAACCGCCGGTTTCGGCCGCCGCTTGGGCAGCAGGCGATAGGCGACCAGCACGATGGCGATCCCCAGATAGGTCAGGGTCTCGACCTGGATCGTCTTCTTGAGCAGCAGGAAGTGCAGCGCCCCCAGGATCACGATGGCGTAGATGAGCTTGTGCAGGCGGTTCCACGCCTTCGGACCCATCCGGCGGATCATCGCATTGGTCGAGGTCACGGCCAGCGGGATCAACAGCACGAAGGCCAGCATCCCGATCGTGATATAGGGCCGCTTGAAGATGTCCTGCACCATCGTCGCCCAGTCGAGCTCGACGTCCAGCACCGCATAGACCAACAAATGCAGCGTGACATAGGTGAACCCGGCGAGCCCGATCACCCGCCGGAACCGCACCAGACTAAGCCCCGTCAGCTCCCGCAGCGGCGTCACCGCCAGCCCCGCCAGCAGGATACGGAGCGCCCAGATCCCCAGCGTATGCTCCAGCTTGCGCGTCGGGTCCGCGCCCAGCCCGCCGGTGAACGCCATGACAACAGTGCTGACGGCCGGCAGCATCAGCGCCAGATAGACGCTCCAGGTCGGCACCCGGCGCAGAAAGCCGTGGGTGCGTTGGAGAAAGGTGGGTTGGGGTCTCGCTGGCGTCGTCGTCATGATCTCAATTGTTTCCAAAGATCGTCCTCCCGGGCGAGGCCGCCGCAGGCGGCCGAGACCCGGGACCCAGGAGCCACAAGCGCCGGAGCCCAGTCACCTGGGTCCCGGCTCTTCGCTTCGCTGCGGCCGGGATGACGGTCAAACGCACTAGTAATTCTGCGCCAGGTCCATGCCGGCATAAAGGTCGGCGACGAAATCGCCATAGCCGTTGAACATCAATGTTTCGCGCCGGTCGCTGAAGCCGTTGCCGATCCGCCGCTCGGTCGCCTGGCTCCAGCGGGGGTGATCGACCTTCGGGTTCACGTTGGCATAGAAGCCGTATTCGTTGGCCGCCATGATGTTCCAGGTCGTCGGCGGCTGCTTGTCGGTCAGCGAGATCCGCACGATCGACTTGATTCCCTTGAAGCCGTATTTCCACGGCGTCACCAGCCGCAGCGGCGCGCCGTTCTGGTTCGGCAGCGTCTCGCCGTACAGCCCGACCGCCAGCAGCGTCAGTCTGTTCATCGCCTCATCCAGCCGCAGTCCCTCGACATAGGGATAGGCGAGGGCGGGGAAGCTCGAATCCTGATCCGGCATTTCCGATGGCCGCACCAGCGTCTCGAACGCCACGTATTTCGCCGAAGGCTGCACGCCGACCCGGTTCAGCAGGCTCGCCAGCGGAAATCCGTTCCACGGAATGACCATCGACCAAGCCTCGACGCAGCGCATCCGGTAGACCCGGTCTTCGATGGGCTGGGCGCCCATGATGTCCTCGATCGTGTAGTCGCCGGGCTTGTCGACCAGCCCGTCGATCTTCACCGTCCACGGTGAAGTGGTCAGCGAGCCTGCATTCTCCGCCGGATCGGACTTGTCCGTGCCGAACTCGTAGAAATTGTTGTAGCTCGTCACGTCGTCCTTGGGCGTCAGCTCCTCGCCCGTCGTCGTGATATCGCTGGGCACGGTCGTCAGTGCCGCCGCGCCCGCCACCCGCGACAACAGCCCCGCCGCGATCAGTCCGGCACTGCCGGCCATCAGCGCCCGCCGGTTCAGATAGAGGCTCTGCGGCGTGATCTCGGAGGAGGGAATATCAAGCCGGTTGTCGCGGATCAGCATGGTTGGTTGCCTTCGACGGATTGTGCAGATGATACGCGCTTGTTCGGATACTGGATGCGGAAAGTTGCGCGTTCGCCTTCTTGCCGCATCTCACATCCCCGTCATGGTGAGGTGCGGTCTTCAACCGCTCAGGAGACACTCGCTCTCAAGTCCCTTTGATCGTCATGGCCGGGCTTGACCCGGCCATCCAGCGGCCACCGCACTGCCGCTCGCTCTGGATGGCCGCCTAAAGGGCGGCGATGACGGAAAAAGAAAGGCTCCGCACATGACGATCCGCGAAGGCCAGTGTCCGGTCGGCGCTATACGTCAAGGCTTGGCGCGCCATCCTCGGGCGGCTAAGCAACAGCCATGACACGCTCCCCGAACGCGCCCCGGCCGCTTGCCGCCGGCAACTGGAAGATGAACGGCCTGTTTCCCGCGGGCGCCGAGGTCGAATCCCTGGTCGGCCGCGTGAAGACGGACACGCCCGCCTGCGACATCCTCATCTGCCCGCCCGCGACACTCATCCGCCCCTTCGCGGGCGCGTGGGGCCAGCGCGGCATCGCGTTCGGCGGTCAGGATTGCCATTTCGCCGAGAAGGGCGCCCATACCGGCGATATCAGCGCCGAGATGATCAAGGACGCTGGCGGCGACTATGTCATCGTCGGCCACTCGGAACGCCGCACCTTCTACGGCGAGGGCGATGAGATGGTCTCCCACAAGGCCGCCGCTGCCCATCGCGCGGGCATCATCGCCATCGTCTGCGTCGGCGAGACCCTTGAGGAGCGCGACGCCGGCAAGGCCATCGACATTGTCAGCCAGCAGGTCGACTTCAGCCTGCCGACCCTCTCGACCGGCGCCAACACCGTCGTTGCCTACGAGCCGGTCTGGGCGATCGGCACCGGCCGCACCCCGTCGAACGAGGACATCGCCACCATGCACGCCGCCATCCGCAGCCGGCTGACGGCGCGGTTCGGGGCAGGCGAGGGCGGCCAGTTCCGCATTCTCTATGGCGGCTCGGTCAAGCCGGCGAACGCCAAGGAAATCCTCGGCCTGCCCGATGTGGACGGCGCCCTGGTCGGCGGCGCCAGCCTCCTGGCCCGCGATTTCGACGCGATCCTCGACGCTTACCGGGGCTGATCGCCCTGTTACCGACAATTCGACGGACCGCCGTAAACCGTCTGTAATCCGTCACCGGCTAGGGTGAACGAACGGTGCTGCGCGGTCCGCGGCACTGGGCGTTTTCTCTTTGACGGTTTTCATGGTCCCGCTGCGTTTCGAACAGGCCACGGTAGCGCTTTACGATCCGGTCGCGATGAACCGGACGGCGACGCGTAACGTCCTGTATTCGCTGGGCTTCCGCGAAATCGAGACCTTCGCGACGCTGGAAGACATGCGCCGCGTCATGAACACCACCGATTTCGACCTGATGGTCACCGAAGCGACCCGCTCCGACGATCCCGTCCTCGACCTCGTCGCCCAGATTCGTCGCGGCCAGCTCGGCCGCAATCCCTTCACGGTCGTGCTCATGACGACCTGGATGTCCGAAACCCATGTCGTGCGGAAAGTGCTCGACTGCGGCGCCGACGACCTACTCTGCCGGCCCTATTCGACGGGCTCGCTCGCCGAGCGCATCCGTACCCACGTGCTGGCCCGGAAGCGCTTTGTCGTGACGTCGGACTATGTCGGCCCCGATCGCCGCAAGGATCCGGCGCGTGAACACAGCGCCAAGACCATCGAGGTCGCGAACCCCCTCAAGATCAAGGCGGTTGACGGGCTCACCGGCACCGAGGCGCAGAATGCCCTGCAGACCGTCGTCGCGGAGGCGCGGGCTGCCGTCAACCTCGAGCGGATGCGCCGCGCCGCCCTGCAGATCGGGGTCATCGCCGGTTTCGTCGATGCCCAGGCCAAGGACACCAACGGCCCCGGCGTCCGCCGCACCGATCTGGAGAAGATCGTCACCGTCGCCGCCGAACTCTCCAGGATCGCCCGGGTCGAGAAGGCCGAACAGCCCTTCAAGACCTGCAAGACGGTCACCGAGATCGCTAAAAGTGCGATGGAAGGCAACGAGATAGAAAAGAACGCTCAGATTCTTCTCCGGCTCTCCGTCGCCCTCCAGGTCACGCTATCGCCCGGCCGCGACGAAGCGGAATGCCGCGCCGAACTGGACGAGACCCTGGAACGCATCCGCGCCCGCGGCCGCAAGGGCTGAGCCTAGCGCCAGAACGCGCTGGCGCTCTGATTGTCCCAGTTATGCAGCCAGATCTCAGCGATCCGGCCGTCCGCGATCCGCGCGAGATGCACCGTCGTGTTGTCGAGCGGTTCGCGCCCCGCGCGCGTCGCGGTCACCCGGCAATAGGCGGCGGCGTGGGTCTCGCCGCCCAGAACATCAATCAGCTCAATGGTTTCGCCGCCGTCGGTGAGAGCCCGTGTCTTCTCCATGAAGCCCGCAAACCCCGCGAGCCCTTCATGACGCCCGGCCAGCGGATGCGACCCCGGTACATGAAGCACGATGTCCGGCGACAGCACGGACAGCAGCGTCGGCAGGTCGTTGGTTTTCAGGGCGCCATAGGTCTTCTGGACGATATCGGCTGGGGTCATGGTCGTCTCCTCCATTAGTACTACGGAAGATATTTCGATATCGAAGTATGTCAAACTATTTCGATGGTAAAATATCACCCGCCGAATAATATCCGGTCATGAGCCAAATCCCAACCGATCCCATCGACCGCATCATCCAGCAATGGAGCGACCAGCGCCCCGATCTCGACCTGCTGCCCATGGCCGTCTTCGGCCGGATCAACCGCTTTGCGGCGCTGGCGGGCAGGGCGATCGAGGCGCGGCTGCAGGCCCATCTCACGGGCGGGGTGGCGGAGTTCGACGTCCTCGCGGCCCTGCGCCGCGCAGGCCCGCCATTTGCGCTGACGCCGTCCGACCTCGCGCGGTCGCTGATGCTGTCGCCCGCCGGCATGACCAGCCGGCTGGATCGGCTGGAGGGGCAGGGGCTGATCGAGCGCCGGGCCGACCCCGCCGACCGCCGCTCCATGTTGGCCGCTCTTACGGACAAGGGCCGCGCTGCCGTCGATGCGGCGGTCGAGGGCCATGTCGCCAACGAGGCCGCGCTGCTGGCGCCCTTGTCGGCGGAGGAGCAGGCCCTATTTGATGGCCTCCTGCGCAAGCTCCTCACGGGCTTTGCATGACGCCTCGTTTCCGCTAGACACCGCCGCTTGCAAATCACCCCAGCCCCGCAATGTTTTTGCGGTGGCCTGAAAGTCCGTATCCGATGGAAGTCGTCGTTCTCGTCATTCACCTGTTCATCGCGCTGGCGATGATCGGCACGATCCTGCTGCAGCGTTCCGAGGGCGGCGCCCTGGGCATCGGCGGGGGCGGCGGGGCCGGCGGCGGACTCTTCTCGGCCCGCGGCGCGGCGAACGCGCTGACCCGCACCACGGCCTTCCTCGCGGCGGCCTTCTTCGTCACGTCGGTCACGCTTTCTATCCTCGCGCGCCACGGCGGCGCGCCGACCTCGATCATCGACGGCGCCACCGCGCCGGTCAGCGCCCCCGCGGCGCCGGCCGCGCCGCTCGACCCGCTGGCGCTGCCGTCGTCCGGCCCCGCGCCGGCGACGCCCGCACCGGCCCCCGCGACTCAGCCCGCGACGCCCCCGGCCGAACAGCCGGCCGCGCCCGCGCCGGCCGAAGCGCCCCCGGCCGACAAGCCCGCTACCCCGTAAAATCCTCAGTTTTCAGCGCATCTTTTTCGTGCGCCGCTTTCTCTTGCGGCGCGCGGAAGCGCATGTTTATGGTGGCCTCCCATGGCGCGGTTCGTATTCATCACCGGCGGCGTGGTTTCCTCGCTTGGCAAAGGTCTCGCATCGGCGGCGCTCGGCGCGCTGCTCCAGGCGCGCGGCTATAAAGTCAGGCTCCGGAAGCTCGACCCCTATCTCAATGTCGATCCGGGGACGATGAGCCCCTACCAGCACGGCGAGGTCTACGTGACCGACGACGGCGCCGAGACCGACCTCGACCTTGGCCACTACGAGCGCTTCACCGGCGTGGCCTCGTCTAAGGCCGACAACATCACCACCGGCCGCATCTACCAGAACATCATCGCGAAAGAGCGCCGCGGCGGCTATCTCGGCGCCACCGTCCAGGTCATCCCGCACGTCACCGACGCCATCAAGGAATTCGTCCTCGAAGGCGTCGAGGGCTACGACTTCGTCCTCGTCGAGATCGGCGGCACGGTCGGCGACATCGAGGGCCTGCCGTTCTTCGAAGCCATCCGCCAGCTCGGCAACGAGCTCGGCCCCGATCAGGCCGCCTTCGTCCATCTCACCCTCGCGCCCTACATCCCCAGCGCCGGTGAGCTGAAGACCAAGCCCACCCAGCACTCGGTGAAGGAACTACGCGGCATCGGCATCCAGCCGGACATTTTGCTGATCCGTGCCGACCGCGAGATCCCCGAGAACGAGCGCCGCAAGATCGCGCTGTTCTGCAACGTCCAGCCGACCCGCGTCATCCAGGCGCTCGACGTGAAGACGATCTACGACGTCCCCAACGCCTATCACGCCGAGGGCTTCGACACCGAACTGCTCGCCGTCTTCGGCATCAAGGACCAGCCCGAGCCGGACCTGACGCGCTGGAAGAAGGTCGTCGAGCGCATCACCAAGCCGGAAGGCGAGGTGAAGATCGCCGTCGTCGGCAAGTATGTCGGCCTGCACGACGCCTACAAGTCGCTGGCCGAGGCGCTGACTCATGGCGGCATCGCCAACAATGTCCGCGTCAAGATCGACTGGATCGAGAGCGAGGTCTTCGAGAACGGCGGCGCCGTCCAGGCGCTGGAAGACAAGCACGCGATCCTCGTCCCCGGCGGCTTCGGCGAACGCGGCTCGGAAGGCAAGATCCGCGCGGCGCAGTTCGCCCGCGAGCACAAGGTGCCGTATTTCGGCATCTGCTTCGGCATGCAGATGGCCTGCATCGAGGCGGCCCGCAATCTCGCTGGCCTGCCCGACGCCAGCTCGACCGAATTCCACCCGACGCTCCATCCCGTCGTCGGCCTGATGACCGAATGGCTGAAGGGCAACGAGCTCGAAAAGCGCGCGGCGTCCGGCGACCTCGGCGGCACAATGCGCCTCGGCGCCTATGAAGCGACGCTGGAACCTGGCAGCCGCGTCGCCGAGATCTACGGCACCACGACGATCAGCGAACGCCACCGCCACCGCTACGAAGTGAACTACGAATACCGCGAAGCGCTGGAGTCCAAGGGCCTCCGCTTCTCCGGCTCGTCGCCCGACGGTCTCCTCCCCGAAATCGTCGAAATCCCCGACCACCCCTGGTTCATCGGCGTCCAGTACCACCCCGAACTCAAAAGCCGCCCCTTCGAACCGCACCCGCTGTTTGCGAGCTTCATCAAAGCGGCGGTGGAACAGAGCCGGCTGGTCTGACCGTCCCTCCGAGCTGTCATGGTCCGCCTTCGCGGACCATGACAGATTAGGGTTGGTTGTCGCGTTCAGGCGCCCGTGCTTTCGTCCGGCGCAGAACGAACTGACCTTCCAAGGAGTGCTCCATGCCCGTCCCATCCCTGCGCGGCAAGCGCATTGTCGTCATCGGCGGCACGTCCGGCATCGGGGAGGCGGTCGTCGAGAGCGCGCTGGCGGAAGGCGCCACCGTCATCATCGGCTCCAGCAACGACGCCAATGTCCGCGCCACTGTCGCGAAGTTCGGCGGCGAGAGCACGGGGCTCGTCATCAATGTCCGCGAGGAGGACAGCGTCGCCGCCTTCTTCGGCACGGTCGGCGCGTTCGACCATCTCGTCTACACCGCCGGTGACTGGGGCCATTCAGGCCCGCCGGTGCCGTTCGCCGAGATCGACCTTAGAGGCGCGGCCGCCGGCTATGATGTCCGCTACTGGGGCGCGCTCGCCTGTATCAAGCACGCGCAAGGCCGCCTCGCCGCCGACGGTTCGGTCACGCTGACCGACGGTGTGCTCGCGCACCGCCCGCGCAAGGGCGTCGCCGTCATGTCGTCCATGCTGGGCGCGATCGAGAACGTCGCGCGGGCGCTCTCGGTGGAACTGGCGCCGCTGCGCGTCAACGTCGTTTGCCCCGGCATCGTGCTGACCGAGCGCTGGAAGAAGATGCCGGAGGAGCAACGCAACAAGATGACCGCGACCCAGCCGCTGCCCCGCTGCTGCGAGCCGGGCGAAATCGCCGAGGCCTATCTCTACCTCATGCGCGGCGGCTTCATCACCGGCCAGACCCTCATCGTCGACGGCGGCCGCACGCTGGTGTGAGCGTCTTCGTTCCTCCCCTCTATTCCTCATGGCCGGGCTTGACCCGGCCATCCACAAACTAGGCCGTCGCTGACATGGATGGCCGCCTCAAGGGCGGCCATGAGGATGGGTGGGTGGGCAATGACTGCCGCTAGCTGATCCGCAGCGCCGAATCTCCTGCGAAGGCCTCGCTCAGAAAATCCGCGACCGCCCGCACCCGCGCGGCGATCAGCCGCCTTGTGGGGAACACCGCATAGACCGGGCTGCGGCGCGGCGGGTAGTCCGCGAACACCTGCTCCACGCGCCCGGTCTTCAGCTCGTTGGTCCAGAACGAGCGCGGCGTCAGGCCGACGCCGAGGCCCGCCAGTACCGCCTCGCGCATGGCGTCCGACACGCTCACGCGAATGCGGCCTGCGACCTTCACCTTCACCGGCCCCTCGGGCGTTTCGAACGACCACACATCGCGCCCCTGTGCCGAGGTGTAGAGCAGGCAGTCGTGATCCTTCAGATCGCGCGGATGCGCCGGCCTGCCCATGCGTTTCCAATAGGCGGGCGAGGCGACCGTCAGCCGCTCGACCTCGCCGATCTTGCGCGCCGCCAGACCTGAATCCGCCATCTCGCCGATGCGGATCGCGAGATCGACGCCTTCCTCCACGATATCGACGAAGCGATCGTCGAGCACGAGATCGACCTCCAGCTTGGGATGTCGCGAGAGCAGGGCGCCGAGCCGCGGCACGAGGTTCAGCCGCCCGAACGCCACCGACGCCGAAATCCGCACCACGCCCGAGACTGACCCGCCGCGCTCACTGAGACTGCCCGCCGCGTCCTCGATCGCGTCCAGCGCCAGCCGCGCATGATCCAGAAACACCCGACCGTCCTCGGTCAGCGCCAGGCTGCGCGTCGAACGCGTCAGCAGGCGCTTGCCGAGATGCGCCTCCAGCGCCGCGATCTGGCGGCTGATCGTCGGTTGGCTTTGCCCGGTCTCGCCGGCGACGGCGGTGAAGCTGCCCGCATCGGCGACCCGCGCGAACACCCGCATCAACTCATAGAGTCCAACATCCATGCGTCAGGCGTATCAATCATATGTCGGACGGTCAATTTATCGCATGACCAGTTCCGGCTACTCCTGCTCGCGCACCGGGACGAACCGGCCGCCTGGGAGATCATCATGCGCAAGCTCATCAATTTCTTCGCCGCTGGTGTCGCCGCCGCCGCGCTCTTCACCGCCGCCGCCGCGCCCGAAACCAAGACGGCCACCGTCAACGGCATCACCATGCAGTATCTGGTGGAAGGGCAGGGCGAGCCGATCATACTGCTGCACGGTTTCGCCGAGACCAGCCATATGTGGCTGCCGCTGATCGACGAGCTCGCCAAGACCCACACCGTCATCGCGCCAGACCTGCGCGGCTTCGGCGGCACCGACGCGCCCGCCACCGGCTACACCAAGGTTGCGATGGCCGAGGACGTCCACGCCCTCGCCACCAGCCTCGGCATCCAGAAGGCCGAGATTGTCGGCCACGATATCGGCCTCATGGTCGCGTATGCCTATGCCGCCCAGCACCCGACCGAGGTTTCCAAGATCGTCCTGATGGACGCCTTCCTGCCCGGCGTCGGCGACTGGACGCATGTCTGGCTGCTTCGCGACCTCTGGCACTTCCACTTCTATGGCGAAACGCCGCTGGCGCTCGTGACGGGCAAGGAGCGCATCTATCTCGAGCACTTCTGGAACGACTTCGCCGCCGACCGCACCAAGTCGATCCCCGAAGCCGACCGCGTCTTCTATGAGGGCGAATACGCCAAGCCCGGCCACATCGCGGCCGGCATGGAAGTCTTCCGCGCCTTCGAGCAGGACGCCAAGGACTTCGCCGAACTCGCCAAGACGCCGCTCACCATGCCGATGCTGGTTCTCTCCGGCGAGATGGCCGGCGGTCAGTTCCTGATCGACCAGGGCAAGCTTGTCGACACCGATGTCGAGGGCGTCATTGTCACCGGCTCCGGCCACTGGCTGATGGAAGAAGCCCCCACCCAGGTCATCCCCGCGCTCGTCGCCTTCCTGAACAAGTAGGCGCCAGATGATCCGCACACTGATCTTCGTGGGCGCGGCGCTTTTCGTCGTCCCGCTTGCGACGGCGCAAGAGGCGCAACAGCGCCTTACCCCGTCCGACATCGAGGCCCTCGCGCAAGGCGGTGCGGGGGCGGGGACCTCCGGGCTTGCGGGCATCCGCACGACGGTCCTCTCGGGCGATCCGTCGAAGCCCGGCCTCTACACGATCCGCCTCACCGTGCCCGCGAACACCGTCATCGCCGCGCACGACCACGCCGACACGCGCTCCGCCGTCGTCATCTCCGGCACCTGGTATTTCGGCTATGGCGAGAAACACGACGAGGCGGCGCTGAAGGCCCTGCCGCCCGGCAGCTTCTACACCGAGCCGCCCGGCGACCCGCATTTCGCGCGTACCGGCGACGAGCCGGTCACGCTGTACATCACCGGCACCGGCCCCACCGACACGACCTATGTGAACCCCGCCGACGCGCCGCACTGACGCAAGGTCACATCGCCAAATCGTGTCCACCTGATTTCGCCATCTCGCATTAGCGTCTCCCTGATTTGGGAGAGCGCCATGAAGGGCAAGGTAGGCGAGTACAACGAGGCCACGGAGAGCGGCGCCATCGTCAACGCGAACGGCCGGCGCTTCACATTCACGCGCACCGCTTGGCAGGGCGACAAGCGACCGGCCCCGGGCTTGCTGGTGGTCTTTGCGCCTGAGGGGACGACCGCCGAGGCCATCACCCTCGCGGACACCGGCCCGGAATTCTACCCCGACGATCGCACGATCGTCTGGCTGTGGACCTCGCTCGAAGGCCCCGCGACGCGTTTCGACTTCTGGGTGCGGTTTATCCTCGCCGCCGTGCCGATCATCCTCATCGCAGGGCTGATCGATAACGCGTCTGGCACGCGTTACCGTCCCAGCTATACGTTCGGGATCATCGCGAACATTCTGCTGTTCTGGCCGGGCCTCGCCGTCGGCATCAAGCGCTTCCACGACCGCAACATGCCCGGCTATCACGTCGTCGTGCTCCTCCTGATGGAAGTCGGCGTGACGATCCTGCTCGCCATCCTCATCGATCAGGGCATCGTTCGGTCCAGGGTGACGGTCTACGCCATTCAGGCGATCCCTTTCCTCTACGGCCTCTGGCAGTTCGTCATCATCGGCTTCCTGCGCGGTACCGACGGCGACAACGATTACGGTCCCGACCCGCTGGACACCTACAAATCCGACTTCACCCCGCGCCTGCGCGGCTCCTGACGCACGGCGAGGCGGCCGGAGCAGTCAAACGCGCGGCGCCGCTTTATCGCCCACTCAAAAACCGTCATCTTCGGGTTCATCGCTTCGCGATGCCCCGAGGATGACGAGAATGAATGGCGACATGCTCCCATGACCACCCAACACTGGTCCGGCCGGGCGGCCTTCTTTCTCGCGACCGTCGGCTCGGCGGTCGGGCTCGGGAGCATCTGGAAGTTCCCCTACATGGTCGGCGCGAATGGCGGCGGGGCGTTCCTGTTGCTGTATCTCGTCGGTCTCGCGCTCGCCGTCCTGCCGCTGATGATCGCCGAGTTCGTGATCGGCCGGGCGGGGCAGGGCAGCGCCGTCACCTCCATCGTTCATGTCGCGAAAAAGACCGGCGCCTCGCCGCTCTGGGGCCTGATCGGCGGCTGGGGCGTTGCGGCGGGCTTCCTGATCCTCAGCTTCTATTCCGTCTTCGGCGGCTGGACGATTGCCTTCGCCGTCCAGGCCCTGCAGGGCGGCGCCACCGCCCCTGACGGCGCGGCAGCAGGCGCGGTCTTCGGTGCCTTCCTCGCCGATCCCGGCGGCATGGCGCTCTTCCACGCGATCTTCATGAGCCTGACCGCGCTCATCGTCATCGGCGGCGTCTCCGGCGGGCTGGAGCGGGCGCTGACCGTGCTGATGCCGGTCATGTTCCTCATCCTCATCGGCCTCGTCGGCTATGCCGCGACCAGCGGCGGCATGGGCCGGGCGCTGACCTTCCTCTTCCAGCCCGATTTCTCGAAGGTGACCTGGAAGACCGCGCTCGACGCCATCGGCCTCGGCTTCTTCTCCATCGGCGTCGGAATCGGCGTGATGATCACCTATGCCGCCTATGCCGGGCGCGAGATCGGCCTCGCCAAGATGGCGATCTCGACCATCGCCGCCGACACCGTCGCCTCGCTGCTCGCCGGCCTCGCGATCTTCCCCATCGTCTTCGCCCACGGGCTCGACCCCGCCGGCGGGCCGGGCCTGATGTTCGTGACCATGCCCGTCGCCTTCGGCCAAATCTCAGGCGGGGCGATCGTCGCGTTCGGCTTCTTCGCCCTGCTGCTGGTTTCGGCCCTCGCCTCGGCCATCTCGATTTTCGAACTGATCGTCGCCTGGGCGGCGGAGCGCTACGGCATCGGCCGCACCGCCGCGACCCTCTGGACCGCGATCCTCTGCGGCTGCATGGGCATGGCGACCGTCTGGTCCTTCAACATCCTCGCCGACGTCCACCCGTTCCAGCCCTTCGGTATCCTCAAAGGCAAGACCTTCTTCGACGCGATCGACTGGCTGACCTCAAACCTCATGCTGCCCATAGGCGGCATCGCGATTGCCGGATTCCTGGGCTGGACGGCCGCCGGCCGCATCCTCGACGACGAGATCGGGGGCAGGGGCACCGGCCTCGAAATCCTCCGCTGGCTGCTCCGCCTCGTCGCCCCGGCGGCCATCGGCGCGGTCTTCATGGCGGGTGCTCTCGCGTGAGGTATCACATTACCACACACATTTTTCCCGCCAAAAGATTGACATAGACGGCGCTCGCCCGTACACGACGCGCCTTCCGGACGGCCCTCAGCCGTTCGTCCATAAAAAGAGATATGTCATGACCACGTTTTCCGCGCGTCCCGCGGACATCAAGAAGAAGTGGGTGCTGATCGACGCCGAGGGTCTCGTCGTCGGCCGTCTCGCCACGCACATCGCCAAGCGCCTGCGCGGCAAGCACCTCGCGACCTTCACCCCGCACATGGACACCGGCGACAATGTCGTCGTGATCAATGCCGAGAAGGTCGTGTTCACCGGCAAGAAGCTAACGGACAAGAAGTACTTCCACCACACCGGCCATCCCGGCGGCATCAAGGAACGCATCGCGGGCACAATCCTCGCGGGCAAGTACCCCGAGCGCGTGCTCGAGAAGGCCGTGGAGCGCATGCTTCCGCGCGGTCCGCTGTTCCGCAAGATCCTCGGCAATCTGAAGATCTATGCCGGCGCCGAGCACCCCCATGCAGCGCAGACGCCCGAGATCGTCGATGTCGGCGCCCTGAACTCGAAGAACAAGAAGGTCTGATCCAGATGGCTCAGGACACCCGCTCGCTCGGCGAGCTCAAGTCGCGCCTGGTCAAGGCGGAAGAGGTCAAGGCCGCTGACGCCGCGACCGACGCCGGCGAAGCCAAGCCGAAGATCGACAAGCTCGGCCGCGCCTACGCGACCGGCCGCCGCAAGAACGCCATCGCGCGCGTCTGGCTGAAGCGCGGCACCGGCAAGGTGATCATCGAGGATCGTGAAGAGACGGTCTATTTCGCCCGTCCGGTTCTGCGCATGCTCATCCATCAACCGCTGGTGCTCGCCAACCGCGAAGGCCAGTACGACATCTTCGCGACCATCGCCGGCGGCGGTCTGTCGGGCCAGGCCGGTGCGCTGCGCCACGGCCTGTCGCGCGCCCTCATCGCGATGGAGCCGGATCTGCGCGGCCTCCTCAAGAAGGGCGGCTTCCTGACCCGCGACTCGCGCGTCGTCGAACGCAAGAAGTACGGCAAGCCGAAGGCGCGCCGCAGCTTCCAGTTCTCGAAGCGCTGATCGGATCTTCCATTTCGTGCTATCTGGGAAGGGCGTCCGGCAGCGGACGCCCTTTTCCTTTTCAGGCCGCGAGGCACCCATGCTGACCGTTCATCACCTCGGCGTTTCACAGTCCGAACGCATCGTGTGGCTCTGCGAGGAGCTGGAGCTCGACTATGCGTTCAAGCGCTATGACCGCCGCGCCGACAATCGCCTGGCGCCCGACGCGTACAAGGCGCTGCATCCCATGGGCATCGCGCCCGTCATTACCGATGGCGACCTCGTGCTGGGCGAGAGCGGCGCGATCTGCGACTACATCACAGGGCGCTATGGCAAGGGCCGGTTGGTACCGGGCGCTGATGATGCGGACTTCGCCGATCACCTGTTCTGGTTCCACTGGTCGAACGGCACGTTCATGACGACGCTGATGATGCAGCTGGTCCAGACCTTCGCGGGCACCCCGGACATCCCCTTCGTCGCCGATCGCGCCGAGCGCGGCTGGGCCATGGTGGAAAAGCGCCTGGGCGAGGCGCCGTTTTTCGGCGGCCGGAACCTCACCACCGCCGACATCATGATGGTCTACTGCCTCACCACCAGCCGCGCCTTCCGCGGCACTAAGCTAGACGCGTTCCCGAACACGGTCGCTTATCTCAAGCGCATCGGCGAGCGCCCGGCCTATCAGCGCGCCATGGCTAAGGCCGAACCCGGCATGGCGCCGCTCCTCACCTGACAAGACTTCAACACCAGCGGATCGACCCATGAGCAAGCCGACCATTTTCATCGACGGTGAACACGGCACGACGGGCCTCGAAATCCTCGATCGCCTCGCCAAGCTGCCTCAGTATGAGGTCAAGTCGATCGCGCCCGAGCATCGCAAAGACCCCGCCGCGCGCCGCGCCATGATGGCCGAGGTCGATCTCGCGATTCTCTGCCTGCCCGACGATGCCGCGAAGGAATCGGCGGCGCTGGCGGCCGAACTGGGCGACAAGGCGCCGAAGCTCCTCGACGCCTCAACCGCGCACCGCGTCGCGCCGGACTGGGCCTATGGCTTCCCCGAACTGACCGACGGGCAGGCGGCGCTGATCGCCGCGGCCAAGCGCGTCTCAAATCCCGGCTGCTACCCGACCGGCGCCATCGCACTGATCCGTCCGCTGGTCGATGCGGGCCTCATCCCCGCCGACTTGCCCATCTCCGTGAATGCGGTCAGCGGCTATTCCGGCGGCGGCAAGCAGATGATCGAGCAATACGAGAAAGGCGAGGGCCCGTCCTTCGACCTCTACGGCCTCACGCTGAACCACAAGCACCTCGCGGAGCTGCAGCTCTATTCCGGCCTGAAGACGCGCCCGATCTTCGTGCCCTCGGTCGGCAATTACCGGCAGGGCATGCTGGTCAGCATCCCGCTCCACCTCGACGCACTTCCCGCCAAGCCCAAGGCCGCGGATCTCGAAGCGGTGCTGGCCAAGCGCTATCGCGGCAGCGCATGGGTGAAGGTGGTCGAGTCCCCGCTGACCGAACCGCGCAAGGACCGCATCGAGGCCGAGCCGCTCAACGGCACGAACACGATGGAGCTGCGGGTCTACGCCAACGAGACCCACCGCCAGACCGTCCTCGTCGCTCGTCTCGACAATCTCGGCAAGGGCGCCTCGGGCGCCGCCGTGCAAAACATGGCCTTGATGCTCGGCCAATAATCCGGAGACTGACGATGCTTCGTTTCGCCGCCGCCTTTACCGCCGTGCTCGCGCTGTCCGCCGTCGCCCAGGCCGAAGACCCGCGCGCCGCCGCGGTGTCGGCCGCGTTCCCCACGCTCGATGGCTATGAAAAGCCGATGGAGGATATCGTCGATGTCTCCGGCGAGCCGGAGGCGCTGACCGTCGTGCGCTTCTACGCCGGTCCCGCCGGGATGCTGCAGGTGCAGGCCCGCCTCTGGGCGCCCGCCGAAACCGAATCCGAAGCCGCGCTGATGACCGATCCGGCGACCCTCGCCAGCACCAACGGCGAAGCTGTGGAGATCGCCGGCCATTCCGCCGCCATCGTCAACGACGTCCTGCTCGTCTATCCCGGCCGCCCGAACTCCGGCATCGCTCTGACGCTGGGCGGCACGAAGGATCGCGCCCTGCTGAAATCCATCGCCGAAAAGATCAACTACGACGCCCTGCTCGCGATCAAATAGGGACCGCCCTCAGCACGCCGGGTTGTTTTCCTTGGTGTGCTTATAGGAATCCGCGATCACCTCGCGCAGCACGCCTTCGTCGATGTCGCTGAGGCGCTTCACATACAAGCACCCACCGCCGACCTTGTGCTTGCCGAGTGATTTCAACCGCTCGGCTTGCCGTTTCGCCCCGACATAGAGCGTCAGGTCGCTCTTGCGCACCGCGAACGCGGTCAACGGCCAGTCGCCGCTTTTCAGCTTGTAGCTGCCGAACCCGACGATCGCCGTGCCCCACATGACCGGCTTCTCGCCGGTCACGTCCTTGTAGATTTTCAGCAGCGCCTTGGCGTCCTTGCGCCGGCCCTCATCTTCGATCGTATCAAGATAGGCGACAGGGCTCGCTGTCGTCGGCTTGGTCTTGACCTCGGCCACCGGACTATTCCGTCTTGAGCGTCGCGCAGAGCGGCACGATCTCGCGATAGGCCGCGGGATCCATCGACACCGTCGCATCGCTGGTCGTCTTCGTCAGACCGATCATCAGCGAGCCCGTCGGGCAGCGCGCCGAGGCGAGGCCGGTCGCCTCGTCCACGGTCCAGCTGACCGCGGCCTCGCTGGTCGTCGCGGCCTGTACGCGCGGGGCAAGGTACTGCCCGATCCCGGCCGCGCCCGCCGCGGCGCCGATGACCAGATAGAACGATGCACTCAGGAACGATTGAACACGCTTTGCCATGCCACTCTCCGTGCCTAGGGCCGGCCAATCCGGCGCTATTTCATCTTCACGTAACTCCCCGGCGCATCTTCGATCGCCTTCAGCCCGCCTTCGCCGGGAACGCGTGCCGGAACCTTCTTGCCGGACTGAGGCGCCAGCCACTGGTCCCAATAGTGCCACCACGAGCCCGGCGTCTCCGTCGCGCCCGCGCGCCACTCGTCCAGCGTCTCCGCCGGCTTGTCGTTGGTCCAGAACTGATACTTCTTGGCCGAGGGCGGATTGACGACGCCCGCGATATGGCCCGACCCCGCCATCATGAAGGTGTTCTGCCCGCTGAAGATCTTCATCGCCTTGAACACCGACTTTGCGGGCGCGATGTGGTCCTCCTTCGAGGACTGCAGGAAGACCGGGATCTTGATCTTCGTCAGGTCGATCTTCACCCCGTCCAGCTTCATCTTGCCCTGCGCCAGCAGGTTGTCGCGATAGCACTCGCGCAGATACTGCATGTGCATCGCGACCGGCATGCGCGTCGCGTCCTGGTTCCAGAACAGGATGTCGAAGGCGAGGGGATCGCGCCCCATGAGATAGTTGTTCACCACGAACGACCAGATCAGGTCGTTCGAGCGCAGCATGTTGAAGGTGGTGGCCATCGACGCGCCGTCGAGATAGCCGCCCTTCTTCTTCATCTGGTCTTCCATGGACTTCAGCTGATCGTCGTCCACGAAGACACTTAGATCGCCGGCTTCCGTGAAATCGACCTGGCTGGTGAAGAAGGTCGCGGACTTCACGCGCGTATCCTTCTTCGCCGCCATATGGGCGAGGCCGGCGGCGCTCAGCGTGCCGCCGATGCAGTAGCCGATCAGGTTGAGGTCCTTGACGCCCGTCGCCTTCTGCACGGCGTCGATCGCTTCGTAATAGCCCTCGGTCAGGTAGTCGTCGAACCGCTTCTTCGACAGGTGCGCATCGGGATTGACCCACGACACCACGAATACCGTATAGCCCTGCGCGACGGCCCAGCGGATGAACGAGTTCTCCGGCTTCAGGTCCAGGATGTAGAACTTGTTGATCCATGGCGGGATGATCAGCAGCGGCCGCTCATAGACTTCGTCCGTAGACGGAGAAAACTGCAGCAGCTGCATCAGATCGTTCTGGTAAACGACCTTGCCGGGCGAGGTCGCGAGATTGCCGCCGACCGAAAACTTGCTTTCATCGACCTGGCGGATCGCCAGCGTGCCCTTGCCGCGCTCCAGATCCTCGATGACATGGGTGAGGCCCCGCACCAGGTTTTCGCCATTGGTGCGCAGCGTTTCCTTCAGCACTTCGGGATTGGTCAGCACGAAATTCGACGGCGACATCGCGTCGGCGAATTGCTTGGTGAAGAAGGCGATCTTCTTCTTCTCCTTCTCGTCCAGCCCCTGCACGCCGGACACCGTGTCCTGCAGCCAGTTGGCGGTCAGCAGGTAGGACTGCTTGATGAAGTCGAAGACCTGGTTTTCCTGCCAGGACGAATCCTTGAACCTCTTGTCGCCGGTGGGATTGGGAACGACGGTCTCGTAATCCTCGCCCATCAGCCGCCGCGCCGCGTTCTGCCACAGCTTCAGATGGCCGGCCCACAGCGCCGCCTGCGCCTCGACGATGCGCTTGGGGTCGTGGATCAAATGGCTGGTCAGGTCGATGAACGCGGTCCCGATATGCATGGGATCGGCCGAACCCTGCGGCACCGGCGACTTGTTGTCCCGGCGCTTCAGGTAATCGGCGATCAGCTTCTGGCTCTTCTTGCCCACCTCCACGAGGTTGCGGGCGAGCGCGCCGAGATCGGGCAGGGGGAAATCGCCGGTGGGCGCTTTGGGATCGGGTTTGGCCGTTTTCGGATCTGACATTGTTCTTCTCCGACAGGCTAATGCGCCGCTGCCGCTGCCTCAAAGTGGCCGACCCTGCGCGATGGCGCAAGGCGAAGCGCTTGCCGTCTCCGTCAGCCTGACGCAGGATGCCGGCTACAGGAGAGACAGCTCGCAGATGCGGACTTACATTCTCTACGGCGCCCTGGCGCTTACCGGCTGCACCTCGCCCGAGGCGGCCTTTCCCTCGCTCGCCAGCCTGCCGACCCCCACACCGTCCGCGACGACACCGGAACAGCGCGACGCGGACCTCAAGGCGCTCCAGGCCGAAGGCGACACCACCCGCGAGGCCGGACGGCTGGTTCGCGCGGGCGTCAACCAGGGCTCTGATTTGCCGAAATAATCGCCTTTGGCGGCTTTGAGCGGGGGAGGGCCATCCTGTAGGGTGCGCCGCCGCAATCTCGCGCGAATCCAAGTCAGTGCCATGCCCTCCACCGATTTCTACAAGATCAAGCGTCTCCCGCCTTACGTCTTCGAGCAGGTCAATCGCCTGAAGGCCAAGGCCCGAGCCGGCGGCGCCGACATCATCGATTTCGGCATGGGCAACCCGGACATGCCGACGCCCAAGCATATCGTCGACAAGCTGGTCGAGGTCGCGCGCGATCCCAAGAGCAGCCGCTACTCGGCGTCGAAGGGCATTGTCGGCCTGCGCCGGGCCATGGCCGCCTATTACGACCGCCGCTTCGGCGTGAAGCTGAACCCGGATACCGAGGTCATCGCGACCCTCGGCTCGAAGGAAGGCTTCGCCAATCTCGCCCAGGCGATCACCGCCCCGGGCGACGTGATCCTGGCGCCGAACCCCGCTTACCCCATTCACGCCTACGGCTTCATCATGGCCGGCGCGGTGGTGCGCCACGTCCCCGCCGAGACGCCGGAGATGTTCCTCAGCCGCCTCCATGGCGCCGCGAAGCATTCTGTGCCGGCGCCCGTCGCTGTCGTCGTGTCCTACCCGTCGAACCCGACCGCGCAGGTCGTCGATCTCGATTTCTATAAGGAGATCGTCCGTTTCGCTCGCCGCTTCGACATGTGGATTCTCTCCGATCTCGCCTATTCGGAGCTCTATTTCGACGGCAACCCGCCGCCCTCGATGCTCCAGGTCGAAGGCGCCAAGGACATCACCATCGAGTTCCAGTCGCTGTCCAAGACCTATGCTATGCCCGGCTGGCGCATGGGCTTCGCGGCTGGCAACGAGCGCCTCGTCCACGCCCTCAGTCGCGTGAAGTCCTATCTCGACTACGGCGCCTTCACGCCGATCCAGGCCGCCGCCGCCGCCGCGCTCAACGGCCCGCAGGACTGCGTCGATGAGATCCGTAAGACCTACCAGGCCCGCCGCGACGTGCTGGTCGAAAGCTTCAAGCGCGCCGGCTGGGACATCCCGTCGCCGCCCGCCACCATGTTCGCCTGGGCGCCGATCCCCGAAGCCTTCCGCGGCATCTCGTCGGTCGATTTCGCCAATCTGATGATCGAGCATGCGGGCGTCGCCGTCGCGCCCGGCCTCGGCTTCGGCGAATATGGCGACACCCATGTCCGCTTCGGCCTCGTCGAGAACGAACACCGCATTCGCCAGGCCGCACGCAACGTGAAGACGTTCCTCGGCCGCGCCAACGAGCTGCTCGGCAACGGCCCGGTCCCTGAGCCTCTGGCTGCGGTCGGCAAATGAGCAAGCCTTTGCGCATTGGCGTCGCCGGTCTCGGTACGGTCGGCGGCGGCGTGGTCCGCCTGCTGGCCGAGAATGGCGACCTCATCGCCGCCCGCTGCGGCCGGCGCATCGAAGTCGTCGGCATCGGCGCGCGTGACCGCACCAAGGATCGCGGATTCGCCGTTGATAAATTCGCCTGGTTCGAAAACCCCGTCGATCTCGCCGCCTCTGACATCGACGTCTTCGTCGAACTGATCGGCGGCGAGGGCATCGCGGCTGACGCCGTCCGCAAGGCGCTTGCCACCGGCAAGCATGTCGTCACCGCCAACAAGGCGCTGATTGCCGCCCAGGGTGCCGAGCTCGCCGCGCAGGCCGAAGCCGCGGGCCTCACGCTCAACTTCGAAGCCGCTGCGGCCGGGGGCATCCCGATCGTCAAGGCGCTGCGCGAAGGCCTCGGCGGCAATGTCGTCACCCGCGTCGCCGGCATCCTCAACGGCACCTGTAACTACATCCTGACCCAGATGGAGGAGACCGGCCGTCCGTTCGCCGATGTCCTCGCCGAGGCGCAGGCGCTGGGCTACGCCGAAGCCGATCCGACCCTCGATGTCGGCGGCGGCGACACCGCCCACAAGCTTGCCATCCTCGCCAGCCTCGCCTTCGGCACCGTGCCCGACATCGCCGGCGTCTACACCCAGGGCATCGAGCGCATCTCGCCCGTCGATATCGCCTTCGCCAACGAGTTCGGCCACCGCATCAAGCTGCTCGGCATCGCCGCCATGACCCCGCGCGGCCTCGAAGCCCGCGTGCATCCCGCCATGGTCCAGCTCGGCACCGCGCTCGCCGACGTCATGGGCGTCCTCAACGGCGTTGTCACCGAATCCGGCGCGGCGGGCACGTCCGTGTTCGAAGGCCGCGGAGCAGGGGCTGGACCGACCGCCTCCGCCGTCGTCTCCGACCTCATCGACATCGCCCGCGGCTTCCGCCTCCCGGCCTTCGGCGTGCCCTCGGGCGCGCTGGTCAAGGCCGACCGTGCCCCGCTGGGTGAGCGCGAGGGCACGTTTTACCTGCGCTTCGACGTGCTGGATAAGTCCGGCGTCCTTGCCACCATCGCCCGAAGCCTCGCCGATCGCGGCGTCTCGATCGAAAGCATGATCCAGCGCGGCCGCTCGCCGGATGAGAAGGTCGCCATCGTGATCATCACCCACGATGCCCGCGAGGCGGACGTAATCGGCGCCATCAAGGCCATCGAAGCGGCCGGCGCGGTGGTCGAACCGCCCTGCATGATCCGGATGGAAAGACTTTGACGCTCGGGTAAGGGGGGGCTAAACCCGCCGCCTTTCCTGCATTTTCACGACTCGCTACGCCGAACGGTACTGGGGATTTGATGAGCGACGCCGCACTGCTGAACCGCACCCTCGCCATCGAGGTCGCGCGCGTGACCGAAGCGGCCGCGCTCGCCGCCTACAAACTGGCCGGCCGGGGCGATGAAAAGGCCGCCGATCAGGCTGCCGTCGACGCCATGCGCAAGGCCTTCGACAAGCTCGAGATCGACGGCATGGTCGTGATCGGCGAAGGCGAACGCGACGAAGCCCCGATGCTCTTCATCGGCGAGAAGGTCGGCACCGGCCGCGGCCCCAAGGTCGATATCGCCCTCGACCCGCTGGAAGGCACCACCCTCACCGCCAAGTCGATGCCCGGCGCGATGGCCGTCGTCGCCCTCGCGGTCGGCGGCACGCTGCTCCATGCGCCGGACGTCTACATGGACAAGATCGCGGTCGGCGGCGGCTATCCGATCGGCGTTGTCGATCTCGACGCCGAGCCTGGCGACAACATTGCCTCGCTCGCCAAGGCCAAGGGCGTGCGTCCCGACCAGATCACGGCCTGCGTGCTCGATCGCCCGCGCCATGAGAAGATCATCGCCTCGATCCGCAAGACCGGCGCGGCCGTCCGCCTCATCACCGACGGCGACGTGGCGGGCGTGATCGACACCGCAGAAGCCCATACCGGCGTTGACATCTATATCGGTCAGGGCGGCGCCCCCGAAGGCGTGCTCGCCGCTGCGGCGCTGCGCTGCATCGGCGGCCAGATCCTCGGCCGCCTCGTCTTCAAGACTGACGACGAGCGCATGCGCGCCGAGAAGATCGGCCTCAAGGACCTCAACCGCATCTACCGCGCCGACGAGATGGCGTCGGGCGATGTGATCTTCGCGTCCACCGGCGTCACCACCGGCTCCATGCTGACCGGCGTCGTCGATACCGCGCATCACCTGACGACCGAGACCATCGTCATGCGTTCGGCGACCGGAACCGTCCGGTGGATCAAGACCCGCCACCCCAAGCACCTGTGAGCCGCGGCGCGGTCTGCCTGGGCGTTACGCGCTCCTCGGCAGGACGCGCCTGGCGCTACCGGCTCGACGACGACAGCCGCGCCACCGGCATCGCCCAGCGGCTCGGCATCCCCGAGCCGCTCGCCCGCATCCTCGCGGGCCGCAGCGTGCCGGAGGCCGATCTTGACCGTCATTTCGATACCTCGCTCAAGGCGTGGATGCCCGATCCCTCCGCGCTGCTCGACCTCGACCGCGCCGCCGAGCGGCTGGCCGACGCCCTCATCGCCGGCGAGCCCTGCGCGGTCTTCGGCGATTATGACGTGGACGGCGGCACATCCTCCGCTCTGATGTCCCGTTATTTCCGCGCCCTCGGCCGCCCGCTGCGCGTCTACATTCCGGACCGGATGACCGAGGGCTACGGCCCCAACCCCGCCGCGATGCGCCAATTGGCGGAAGAGGGCATTCGCCTCCTCGTCACCGTCGATTGCGGCGCGCAGGCCTTCGACGCCCTCGCGGTGGCCGAACAGGCCGGCCTTCAGGTCATTGTCTCCGACCACCATCAGATGACCGCGGGCAGCCCCGCCGCCTATGCGGTCGTGAACCCGAACCAGCCCGGCGACACCTCGGGCCTCGGCCATGTCTGCGCGGCCGGCGTCACCTTCATGCTGCTCGCCGGGGTCAACCGCGACCTTCGCCGCCGCAACTGGTTCGCCAAGGCAGGCGTCGCCGAACCCGATCTCCGCCGCTATCTCGATCTCGTCGCCCTCGCCACGGTCTGCGACGTCGTCCCGCTGGTCGGCCTCAACCGTGCCTTCGTGAAGCACGGCCTCCGCATTCTCGATGCCGGTGAGAATGCCGGCCTCGCCGCACTGAAGCAGATCGCCGGCCTCAAGGGCGCGCTCCGCTCCAGCCATTTCGGCTTTGCCCTCGGCCCGCGCGTCAATGCAGGCGGCCGGGTAGGGCGCGCCGAACTCGGCGCGCTGATGCTCGCCAGCGACGATGTCGCCTTCGCCGGCGAGGCCGCCTCCGAACTCGACCGCTATAACCGCGAGCGCCAGTCGATCGAGGCCTTCGTCCTCGAAGCCGCGCTCGAGCAGGTCGAAAAGACCGGCACCCGGCCCGGCCTCGTCGCCGCCTCGGGCGAAGGCTGGCATGCCGGCGTCGTCGGCATCGTCGCCGGACGCCTGAAGGACAAATACGACCTCCCCAGCGCGGTCTTCGCCATCGAAGGTGACATCGCCCGCGCCTCGCTCCGCTCGGTCTCCGGCGTCGATCTCGGCGCGGCCGTCGGCGCGGCCAAGGCCGAGGGCCTGCTGGTCTCCGGCGGCGGGCACGCCATGGCCGCCGGCCTCAGCGTCGAACGCGCCCGGCTGGAGGACGTCATCGCCTTCTTGGACGAGCGCCTCGCCCCCGCCGTCGAATCACGCACCGGCCGCGGCCTCTACGCCATCGACGCCGTCGTCGGCCCGGCGGGCCTCACCCCGGCCTTCTACGACATGGTCGAACGGGCAGGACCCTATGGCGCGGGGAACCCGGAACCGGTCATCGCGGTCCCCGACGCCCGCATCGTCGATGCCCGGATTGTCGGGGAAAACCACGTGTCCGTGGTCGCCATGTGCGGCGGAGATCGGCTGAAAGCCATCGCTTTCCGGGCTGCGGACACGCCCGTGGGCGCCGCGCTCATGCAGAAAGGCCGCCCGATCCACCTCGCCGGCCGCCTGCTCGCCAACGACTGGCAGGGCCAACGCCGAATCGAGCTGTCAATTGAGGACGCCGCCGCCGTCTGAATCGCTTGCAAAGCCGGGGGCGGTCTTATATCCACCGCCCCTCGCGCGCGCCCTTCGTCTATCGGTTAGGACGGCAGCCTTTCACGTTGCAAAGGCGGGTTCGACTCCCGCAGGGCGCGCCAATTTCATCTCGATAATGCCGCGGTCACGGCGCCTGAATGGTCACCGCGATCGGGCAGTGGTCCGACGGCATGGCGTCGCCCCGTTCGTCATAGACAAGCTCGCCGAACGAGCCCTTGTCCCAGCGCTGGAAGGCGCGGTCCGACAGCACGATCTGATCGATGAACTCGGCATAGCGACCGCCGTCGCAGGCCGGCTTGCGCGGGCCGCCGTCGCCCTCCAGCGCGGCGATGTGCAGGCTGAGGCCGGCGGGGTCGCCGTCATTCAAGGCCTGCCAGACCTCAACGTCGTCCGGCTTCAGGCGGCGGTTGAAATCGCCCAGGACCGCGAAGGCCTCGCCCGCCGTTTCGCGCGCATCGATCCAGCTCTCCAGGGTCGGCACCTGTTCGGCGAGCAACGGACAATCCTCGTCATCCGTCTTGAACCCGGCCGCGCAGCCTGATTTCAGGTGTACGCTGAGAAGGCGCATCGCATGTTTGCCCGCCAGCGTCACATCGATGCCCCACCGCACGGGACGCCCGCCCTTGCGCTCCACATCCAGCGCCGTCAGCGGCGGATTGACCTTGAAGGCGATCCCCTTGCGGATCGCAAAGCCGTTGCGCTGCGGGCGGATCTGCTCCGCGCTGTCCTTGCCGCAGGTCTCCTTCAGCGGCGGATAAGGCTGGTCCGACAATACGATGTCATACGTGGCCGGGTCGAACACCCGCGCAGCCGCGGCGGGGGTCTCTACCTCCTGGATCGCGATCACATCGGCATCCAGCTTCGCGGCATACGACCGCAGCTTCGCATAATCGGCTTCGGCGCGTGGACGACAGCCTTTGCCGTCGGCTTCAGCCAGATGCTCCAGATTCCACGATGCCAGCCTCAGGCTTTCCTGCGGCGCCTTCGGGATGCCGGCGCACCCCGCCAACACCAAGCCAACCGTCAGGGCCGCCCATCGCGCGCTGCTCGTCATGCTGAAATGCCCCCGAAACGCCAAGACTATGCATGCCGTATAGCCTGCCCGGACACTGACTCAAATTGGCGCGTGAGCTGCAGGCGGCACGGAAAACCGTCGCGCACTGCGCGTGCCTTGGCTAAGTCTGACCATGACTGAGCCAAGGGGAATCGAGATGCCGGACGTGGCGCGCGGAGGGGTAGGGTGAGCGGCGCCGGCGCGGTGCTGCGCCGCCTTGCCCGCGTCGCGCGCCGCACCCTCCGCGACGCCGGGCTGGGTGCTGGCCTCTCCGCGCGCAAAGCCCGCAAGCTCATCGCCGACAGCGGCGTCTTTGACGCCGCATGGTACCGCGCCCGCTATCCCGCCATCGGCACGGCCGACCCGCTCCGCCACTACCTGAAACGCGGCGCAGCAGCCGGCCACGACCCGTCGCCGCTGTTCTGGACCGCCTGGTACGCCGCCCGTTATCCCGAAGCGGCGCGCTTCGGCGGTGGTCCGCTGGCGCATTACCTGACCGGGCGGGGCACAGGCCCCAACCCCGTCTTCGACGACGCCCGCTATACCGCCGACGCCGGCAATCTCGGCGGCCACTCCGCGCTCGCCCATTATGTGAAACAGGGCGCCGCCGCCGGCCTCGATCCGCATCCGCTGTTCGAAACCGAATGGTACCGCGCCCGCTATGCGAACCAGTTAAAGCCGGACCAGAACCCGCTCGCCCATTTCCTCGCCACGCGCGGCGGCTTCGACCCCGGCCCGCATTTCCAGAGCGATTTCTATCGCGCCCGCTATCCCGACATCGCCGCCGCCGACATCAACCCGCTCGCGCATTTCCTGCTTGGCGGCGCCGGCGATCTCCGAGATCCCTCGCTGCATTTCTGCACCGCGCGCTATCTGCGCCAGACCCCGGCGGCGCGGGTGAGCCCCTACAACCCGCTCGTCCACGCCGTGCTCAACGGCTATGGCGGCGAACCGGCGCCTAGTCGCCCGCCGCCGCCTCCCGCAACGGCGCGCCTCACGCTCACCGCCATCGTCCCCAATTACAACCACGCGCGCTTCCTGAAGGAGCGGCTGGACTCGATTTTCGCCCAGACTGTCCTGCCCGACGAGGTGATCTTCCTCGATGATCAGTCTACGGACGATAGCCTCGCCGTTGCTCAGGCCTATGCGGCCCGCGCGCCCATGCCGTTCCGCATCGTCCCCGCCGAGGCCAATAGCGGCTCGCCTTTCGGCCAGTGGGCGAAGGGCCTTGCGCTCGCGACGACCGATCTCGTCTGGATGGCCGAATCCGACGACCGCTGCGCCCCCACGCTCATCGCGATGCTGAAGCCCGCCTTCGACGATCCCGCCGTCACGCTCGCCTACGCGCAGTCCCGCCCGATCGCCGGCGACGGCCGCGCCCTCGCGCCGGACTATCGGGACTACACGGACGACCTCTCGCTCACCCGCTGGCGCACGCCCTATGTCGCCGAAGGCCGCGACGAGGTCCTCGCCGCCCTCGCGCATCGCAACACGATCCCGAACGGCAGCGCCGTCCTCATGCGCCGCAGCGCCACCGCCGAGGCCGCTACGCGCCTCACCCAATTCCGCCAATGCGGCGACTGGTTTGTCTATCTGGCCTGTGCCGGGGCAGGGCACATCGCCTTCGCACCCGAGCCACTGAACGACCACCGCCGTCACGCCGGCGCGCTGACCCTTGAACTCTCGCGCAGCCTCGCGGCCTTCGCCGAGGTGCTCACCGTCCGGCTCGAAACCCTCCGCTTCGATCTCCCGGACGACGTCTTCCTCGCCTCACTCGCCGCCATCGCCGCCGAGTATCACGAGCGCATGGGCGGCTATCTCGGCACCCCTCCGCCGCTGACGACACAAGAGCTGTTCGCACCAGCCCTCGCCACCTTTCGCGCCGAAGCCAACCGCCGTTTCGGCGCCACGCCCCGCACCCTCGCCATCATCGAAACCGCCTACACCGCGACCCCGCCTGCCGCGCCCGAACCCGCCACCTTCCTCGCCGGCGTCCGCCCCGCGCCCGAGGAACCGGCCTGGCCTGGGCTCACCTGGATCGAGGGCGGCGCCCGCGCCTGGATCTGGTCCGCGCCCGCGCTCTGGGCAGGCAACGATGCCGCCGCCGACCCGCGTCGCATCGCTGTTCTCGCGACCCTGGCCGACATCCTCCAGGTCAAGACGGTCACGTCAGCCGGCCCCCAATCTGCCCGTCTCGCCGCCGCCGTCGCCGCCAGAGCGGGCCTGCCGGCTCCATGACAATCCGATGACGCTGCGCTGCAAAATAGGCGCTTGGCGGCCTCGCGGAGTTCGGCTCTAACCTAAGCCCGTCGGCTGCTGGCGGGGTCCATGCTCAAACTGATCGAACTGACCAAAGTGTTCGGGACGCGCCGCGCGCTCGACAGTGTCACGCTGGACATCGCCGACGGCGAATTCGTCGGCATTATCGGCCGTTCGGGCGCCGGCAAGTCGACCCTGATCCGCTCGATCAACCGCCTGGCCGAGCCGACCTCCGGCAAGATCATCTTCGGCGATCGCAACATCCTCGCGCTCAAGGGCAAGGCGCTGCGCCAGTGGCGCGCCGACTGCGCCATGATCTTCCAGCAGTTCAACCTCTCCGGCCGCCTCGACGTGCTGACCAATGTCTTGATCGGCCGCCTTCAGAAGCGCGGCACGCTGCCCAGCCTCTTCAAGCTCTTCTCCGAACAGGAGCGCGCCGCCGCCGTCGCGACGCTCGCCCGTTTCGACCTCGCCGATGCCGCCCTCCAGCGCGCCGAACTCCTCTCGGGCGGCCAGCAGCAGCGCGTCGCCATCGCCCGCGCGCTGATGCAGGAGCCCAAGCTCATCCTCGCCGACGAGCCCATCGCCTCGCTCGACCCGCAGAACTCCGAAGCCGTCATGGACGCGCTCGCCGCGGTGAACCAGAGCGAAGGCATCACCGTTCTCTGCAATCTCCACGACCTCGACATTGCCGAGCATTACTGCCGCCGCATCATCGGCATGGAGAAGGGCAAGGTCGTGTTCGACGGCCCGCCCAGCGGCCTCGACCGCGCCACCAAGCAGCGCATCTACGGCCAGGATCTGAAAGCCGCATGAGCGGACCGCTGATCACCCGTCGCGGCTTTGGCGGCCTGATGGCCGGCGCCGCAGCGCTCGGTCTCGCGGGCTGCGGCACCAGTCGCTTCGACGCCAATGGCCGCCCGAAATATCTCGTCAGCGGCTTCTCGGTGCTTGAAACCAACCCGGCCCGTATCGGCTCGCTGAAGGACTACGAAACCTTCATCCAGAAGGAGATCGGCCTGCCGCTCGTCTCGTTCCGCGCCTCCGGCTATTCCGGCGTCGCGCTCGCCATGGCGAACGACCAGATCGATTTCGGCATCATGGGCCCAGCCAATTTCGCGACCATCAAGAAGGAGATGGGCGACCGGGTCGACGCGCCGCTGACGATGAAGGAGGCCGACGGCTCCACAAGCTACATCTCCGTCATCTTCGTGAAGGCCTCCAGCCCCTACCACACGCTCGACGACCTGCGCGGCCACACTATGGCCTTCGCCGACGTGAACTCGGCCTCCGGCTTTCTCGTGCCGCGCTATTACCTCCGCAAAGAAGGCAAGGACCCCGAGAATTTCTTCAGCCGCTATATCTTCGCCGGCGGGCACGAACAGTCCGTCTCCTCCGTCCTCACCGGCACCACCGATGCGGGCGTCACCTGGGCGTCCGGTGTCGGCGAGCAGAGCGAGGGCTTCACGCGCGGCATCCTCCGCCGGATGGTCCAGGCCGGCGATCTCGACATGAAGGACATCCGCATCATCTGGAAAAGCGGCCCGATCCCGAACGGCCCCTTCGTGATGCGCAAGCGCCTGCCCGAGGATCTGCAGAAGCAGGTCATTGACGCCCACATCAAGCTGCGCACCGCCGACAAGGCGGCGTTCGAGGCGCTGACCGGCGGGCAGGGCGAGGGCTTCGTGCCCACGCCGCCCGGCTTCTATGACGTCATCTTCGAGATCAAGCGCGAAGAAGAAGCCGCAAGGCGCGCGGTCTGATGGCGACCCTCAGCGATCTCGTCGCTGCCTCTGGCCCCGATCACGGACGCGGCGCCATCGCCGCCTTCGAAGCGGATCGCGCCAGTCACGCCCGCCGCTGGTGGCTGTTCTTCGGCCTCGGCACGGTGCTCTTCATCGTCGCTTTCAGCGCCGCCGCCTATATCGCCGACTTCGATCTCGGCCGGCTGCTCTTGGGCTTTCCGCAAATGGCGGAGTTCCTGGGCCGCTCGCTGCCGCACCTCGAATGGGCGAAGCTCGGCGACGCCAAGACGGTCGACGGCTCGCTCGCCTACTGGTTCTACGCCTGGCCGAAATGGCTGAGCCTATTGTGGGAGTCGATCGAGATGGCGATCCTCGCGACCGCCCTCGGCGGCGCCGCGGCGTTCCTGCTGTCCTTCGTCGCCGCCCGCAATATCGGCCCCAATCGCTGGGCCTCGATGTTCGTGCGCCGCCTGCTCGAATTCCTCCGCACGCTGCCCGACATCATCGTCGCACTCGTCTTCGTCCAGGCCTTCGGCCCCGGCGCGGCGGCCGGCGTCCTCGCCATCGCGCTCCACACGACCGGCGCGCTCGGCAAGCTGATGAGCGAGGTGCACGAGAATATCGACATGAAGCCGCTGGAGGGCGTCCGCGCTTCGGGCGGCAACTGGTTCCACATGATCCGCTTCGGCGTCATGCCCCAGATCATGCCGAACTTCTTTTCCTATGCGCTGCTACGGCTCGAGATCAACATCGCCGCCGCCGCCGCCGTCGGCTATGTCGGCGCCGGTGGCATCGGCCAGGAACTCGTCATCGCGATCGAGAACCTCCGCTTCGACGACGCCCTCGCCATCATCACCATGGTGATCGCCCTCATCTTCGTCATCGACCTGACCTCGGAGCGCATCCGCCACAGCTTCATCGGAGCCCGCCGATGAGCGCCCGTCCGATCGCCGGCCTCACCGAGGCCAATCTCGCCGCCGCTCGCGCGGCCTATGGCGCAACCATCACGCCCGGCCTGTTGCGTCGCCTCGCTCCGTGGGTGATCTCGGCGCTGCTGATCGGCTATCTCGGCTGGCTCTGGATCAAGTTCGGCCTGACGCCCGAGCTGCTGCTCAAGGGCGCGACCAAGCTCGGCGTCTTCATCGTCAACATGTTCCCGCCCGATCCGGGGCCCTATGCGTGGGAGTTCCTGGAGGCCACCGGCGAGACCGTCGGCATGGCGTTCCTTGGCACCTTCTTCGCCACCATCATCGCCTTTCCGCTCGCCTATTGCGGCGCCTCGAACGTGGTGCGGAACCCCATCATCCACTTCATCGTGCGGCGCATCTTCGACATCTTCCGCGGCATCCCCTCGCTCATCTGGGCGCTCGTCTTCGTCGCCTCGCTCGGGCTCGGGCCCATGGCCGGCGTGCTCGCGCTGATGATGAGCGACTTCGCGGCCTTGGCGAAGCTCGGCGCCGAAGCCATCGAGAATGCCGACCGCAAGCCCGTCGAGGGCGTCATGGCGACCGGCGCGTCGAAGCTGCAGATATTGCGCTTCGCCTTCCTGCCGCAGATCCTGCCGGTGCAGCTCAGCCAGGCGCTCTACTTCTTCGAATCCAACGTGCGCTCGGCGGCCGTGCTCGGCATCGTCGGCGCGGGCGGCATCGGCTACTACCTCTCCGATCTCAGCCGCAACAACCACTGGGATATGGTCGCGTTCATCCTCATCGTCTTCCTGGTCATCGTCGCCCTCATCGACATGGTCTCCAAGCGGCTGAGGGGGCTGATCACCGGGGAACGCCGGTGAGGCGCATCACCTCGCAACCCGAAGCGATCGCCGCTCTCAGCGAAGTCATCGCTGCCTGCGAGCGCGCCGTCGTCTTCACGGGGGCCGGCATCTCCACCGAAAGCGGCATCCCCGATTTCCGCTCGCCCTCGGGCCTGTGGACCCGGATGAAGCCGATCCAGTTCCAGGACTTCGTCCGGTCGCGCGAGATCCGCCGCGAGGCCTGGACCCGCCGTTTCGAAGGCGAGGACACGATCGCGCAGGCCTCGCCCAATGCCGGCCACCGCGCTGTCGCGCGGCTGGTGGAGCAGGGCATCGTCTCCGCCGTCGTCACCCAGAATGTCGACGGTCTGCATCAGCTGGGCGGGGTTCCTGAGGAGAAGCTGATCGAGGTCCACGGCACGGTGCGCTATTGCAAGTGCCTCTCCTGCGGCAAGCGCTTCGAGAATGCCGAGGTCCGCCGCATCTGGGCCGAGACGCACGACGCCCCGGACTGCGATAACTGCGGCGGCATCATCAAGGCCGCGACCATCTCGTTCGGCCAGCCGATGCCCGAGGCGGAGATGGAGCGCGCGACGATCGAAGCCCTCTCCTGCGACCTCATGCTGGCCATCGGCTCCTCGCTCGTCGTCTATCCCGCCGCCGGCGTGCCCTTGACCGCCAAGCGCAATGGCGCCCGCCTCGTCATCCTCAACCGCGAGGAAACCGAACTGGACGAAGCCGCCGACCTCGTCATCAACGCCGAAATCGGCCCGGTGTTGAGCGCCGTCGCCAAGGTGAACTAAACCGGTTGTCGCTACGTCAACTCGTCATGGTCACGAAATAAAATTGCGTGTAGGCCCGCGGACGCCGCTCTTTCGCGAGTCACCCGAACGCCCTATCTAAATGCCTCAATTGCGCGGCTCTGATCCGCAGCCAAACCGGAGATGCCTGTGACCTGGATGCTCGACGAAGGCGATGACAAGAAAGACGAGAAGCCCGAGGCCGCCCCGGCGATGCCCCCGGTTGCCGCGGCCCTCTATAAGGCCCGCACGATCCTGATTTTCGGCGAGATCAACGACAAGGTCGCCGAGCGCGTCTGCGCCCAGCTCCTCGCCTTCTCGGCCGAAGGCGAAGGCGACATCAAGATCATCATCTCCTCGCCCGGCGGCCATGTCGAAAGCGGCGACGTCATCCACGACATGATCTCGTTCGTGAAGCCGCGCGTCATCATGATCGGCTCGGGCTGGGTCGCCAGCGCCGGCGCGCATATCTTCCTCGGCGCGAAGAAAGAGAACCGCTACTGCCTGCCCAACACGCGCTTCATGCTGCATCAGCCGCTCGGCGGCGTGCGCGGCCAGGCGTCGGACATCCAGATCGAAGCCGAAGAGATCATCAAGATGCGCAAGCGCATCAACGAGATCATCGCCCGCGAGACCGGCCAGCCCTACGAGAAGGTCGACGTCGACACCGAGCGGAACTTCTGGATGGGCCCGCAGGACGCCAAGGCCTACGGCATCGTGTCCCACATCGTGGGCAGCATCACCGATATTAAGTAGGCCGCGATGACCGCGCCGTGGTGGAAGGGGGCGGTCGTCTACCAGGTCTATCCGCGCAGCTTCTGCGATAGCGACGGCGACGGCATCGGCGATCTCCCCGGACTGCTCTCCAAGCTGGATTACATCCAGGCCTTGGGAGCGGACGCGGTCTGGCTGTCGCCCGTTCACCCCAGTCCCAACAAGGATTTCGGCTACGACGTCAGCGATTTCGAGGACGTCGCGCCCCAGATGGGCGGCATGGCGGCCTTCGAGGCGCTGACCGCGGCCATGCACCAGCGCGGCCTCAAGCTGATCATGGACGAGGTGCTCGCCCACACCTCCGACCGCCATCCCTGGTTCGCCGAAAGCCTCAAGGGCGACGAGGGCAACAAGCCCGACTGGTATGTCTGGGCCGACACCAAGGACGATGGTGGCCCGCCCAACAACTGGCTCAGCGTCTTCGGCGGCGCGGCATGGTCCTACCACCCCAAGCGCCGCAAGCATTACTTCCACAAATTCTTGCGCAGCCAGCCCAAGCTCAACTGGCGCGACCCCGGCGCCAAGGCGGCGGCGCTCGAAGTCCTGCGCTTCTGGCTGAAGAAGGGCGTCGACGGCTTCCGCCTCGACGTCGCCAACTCGTTCCTCCACGACGACAAGCTGCGCGACAATCCTGCCATCCCGCCGGCCCTCCGCGGCAAGGCGCATTGGGGCCACGCCCCCAACATGCAGAAGCGCATCCACGACTCGAACCTGCCCGAGAACCGCAAGGTGCTCGACGAGGTCCGCGCCGTGGTCGAGGGCTTCGAAGACCGTTTTGTCTTCGGCGAGTTCTCCGAAGAGCCCGGCCTCATCGGCGAGTTCGTCGGTGCGACCCACGGCCTCCAGTCCGGCTACACCTTCACCTTCCTGGACGATCGCAGCTTCAGCCCGCAAATCTTCGCGGCCTATTACCGCTTCCTCGCCGATCGCCCGCATGTCTGGCCATGCGTCACCTTCTCGAACCACGACGTGGTGCGCACCGTCACCCGCTATGGCGGCGGCAAGCGCGACGACGCGCTGGCGAAGCTCGCGCTGACGCTGCTCTTCTCGCTGAAGGGAACGATCCTCATCTATCAGGGCGAGGAGCTTGGCCTCGGCGCCGGCGATGTCGCCATGGACGAAGTGCGCGATCCCGTCGGCGAACTCTATTTCCCCTTCGGCGCCGGCCGTGATCCGGAGCGGACGCCGATGCCGTGGATCGCCGACGCCGTGAATGCCGGCTTCTCCACCGGCAAACCGTGGCTTCCCGTCGATTCCGTCCATGCCGAAATGGCGGCGAACGTGCAGGAGGGCGACCCGGACTCGGTGCTGAACTTCGCCCGCACCACCATCGCCGCCCGCCGCGAGTTCCCGGCCCTCATCACCGGCGACATCGAAATCCTGGAAGCCAACGATCAGGTGCTTGCCTTCCGCCGTTTCACGCCGGAACAGAGCCTGCTCTGCGTCTTCAATCTCAGCCGTGAACCGGCGGTCTATGCCATGCCGAAACGGTCCTCGATCTCGCCGTTCGAGTTCGGCCCCGGCGGCTGGGGGTTCGGCGGCGGCGGGCTGACGCTGAAGCCCCTCGGCGCCTTTATCGGCCAGATCGGATAGACATGAGCGACCTTCTCGTCATCGACCGTCCCGACGACCGCGTCCTCCGCATCGCGCTCAACCGGCCCGAGAAGCGCAACCCGTTCGACACCGCCACCCGCGACGAATTCTACGGCGTCCTCGACGAGGCGCTGGAAGACGATACCGTCCGTGCCCTGATCATCACCGGCAAAGGCGGCACGTTCTGCGCCGGCGGCGATGTCGCGACCATGGGCAGCTATGACGAACGCACCGGCTCCGACCGCATGGCCAAGAACCACGTCGTCGTCCGCCGCCTCGCCAGCGCGCCGAAACCCGTCGTCGCCGCCGTCGAGGGTTTCGCCATGGGCGCCGGCGCCGGCCTCGCGCTGCTCTGCGACGCCATCGCGGCGGGGCAGGGCGCGAAGATCGGTTTCCCCTTCTTCAATCTCGGTCTCGTGCCAGATTACGGCATCGCCCACACTCTGCCGCAGCGCATTGGCTTCGGTCCCGCCCGCCTGATCCTCATGCAGGCCCGCACGGTCAAATCGGACGAAGCCCTGAGACTTGGCCTCTTCGACGAGGTCGTCGCCGACGCCGACGTCCAGCAATCCGCGCTCGATCTCGCTAAGCGTCTCGCCGCACAGCCAGCCGGCGCCCAGGCCCGCCTCAAGCGCATGCTGAATGCCGAACCCACCTCGCTCGACCACGCCCTCGATCTGGAACGCACCTATCAGGCGATGAGCTTCATCAGCCCCGACCACCAAGAGGGCGTCGCCGCCTTCAAGGAAAAGCGCGCCCCGAAGTTCAGCTAGCGGGGCAATCCTTCAGCGCCTTCACCAGCGCATCGATCGGCAGCAGCACGCACGAATGCCGGCTGCGATAGGCCGACGCCGGCTTGAACACCTCGTAAGCGGCCCAGACTCCGGTGGGCGCCTCACCCCCGTCCAGCATCCCCGCCACGCCGCTGCGCAACGCCTCGACGCCGGCCGCGTCCTCACCCACCGCATGCTCGGCCAGCAGCGACGCCGACGCCTGCACCAGCACACAGCCCTTCAGCTCATTGGCGACTTCCGTGATGCGTCCGGCCTGATCGACCCGCGCATCGAAGATCACCGCATCCCCGCACATCGCATTCGCCTCACGCGCCGAGCAGCAGTCGCCACTCAGCCGTCCCGCGCCATGCGCCGCCGAGGCCAGCCGCAGCAGCGCCTTCTGGTAGAGGTCTTCGCTCACGGCGCGGCCCGGGTGGACACCAGAAGCGAAGTCTGATCGATGGCGTCCGGTAAGGTATGGCTCATGGACACCGAGGTTAAAGCAGCCGGCGCTGCGGCGGAAGCCGCAGCGCGGAAGGGGCGCACGACGCTGATCGGCATGGCCTGCATGGCCGCCTCGGCGCTGCTGTTCATGTCGGGCAATGCGGTGATCAAGCTGCTCGCCGAATCCGGCATTCCGCCCGTCCAGACCGTCTTCTTCCGCGCCCTTGTATCGCTGATCCTGCTGACGCCCTTCGCGTTGATGACCCCCGGCGTCCTCAAGACCGATCGGTTGGTGACGCACGGCATTCGCGGGATCGTCCAGGCCGCGTCGATGATCTGCTTCTTCTCCGGCATCGTCTCGATCAGCCTGGTCGAGGGCAATGCGCTGGAATTCACCTCGCCCATCTTCGCGACGCTGTTCGCGGTCCTCTTCATGGGCGAGGCCATCCGTGCGCGGCGGCTCATCGCCATGGCCTGCGGCTTTCTGGGTGCGCTGATTGCCCTCCGGCCCGGTTTCGCCGAGATCAACCAGGGCCACGGCTTCATCCTGGTCGCGTCGATCCTGTGGGCCGCGGTGCTGTTGATGATCCGCTCGCTGTCGACCACCGAAAGCGCGCTCACCCAGTCGCTCTATATCGGCATCATCCTGACGCCGATCGCGGGGGTGCTGGCCGCGCTCGTCTGGGTGACTCCCGACTGGCACCAGCTTGCGCTGCTCGCCTTCGTCGGCTGCACGGCGACGCTCGGCCAGTATCTCTTCGCCCAGGCGTTCCGCTTCGCCGAAATGTCGGCGGTGCTGCCGCTCGATTTCACCAAGCTGATCTGGTCGTCGATCATCGGCCTGCTGATTTTCCACACGACGCCCGACGCCTTCGTCCTGCTCGGCGGCACGATCATCTTCGTCTCGGGCGCCTACATCACGATCCGCGAAGCCCAGATCCAGCGCCGCGCTGCGCTGAGCCCGTCGGTGCCGCCCGCTTTGCCGTGACCGTCGCGAGAGCCACGCGACAGCTACAGCTCGGTCATCGCCTTGAAGAGTTCGGGGTGCGAGGACAGCCCGTCCTTTTCCGCCAGCCGCTTTTGAATAAGCGCGTTGGCGGCGACGGCCAGCTCTTCGACTTTTCGGGTCGCGCCGTTTGAGCCTTCGATCATGCCGAACAGCGTGATGTAGACTTCATAGAGGCTTGCCAACCAGCCCTGAAACGCCAGCAGATCGCGCTGGAAAGCCGCGTCGTCCGGCGCCATGCCGACACCTGGAGTATCGAGACGGTGCGCGCCGCGCCGGGCGGTCGCCGCCATCCGCTTCAAGGCGGCGGCGATATGGGTTGTATGGCTCTCTCCCTTCTTCAGGGACTCGCCCATCATTTCGTAGTACCGGCGATATTCGTAGTGGAAATGGGCCATGCCCATCGTTCCCTTGATCCGCGCCTGTTCGATCGCGACGAACCAGCCGTACTGCATCGCGTCCGTGATGAACTTGCTGGACCGCGCGGGGTCGCTGATGAAGGCTTTGTGTTCTTTCCTGGCTTGCGCGTGATCGGGACCTTTGACGACCATGGTCGCCTCCTTGCCTGTGGGCGTGCGCTAAATCTGGCGCGGTCCGGATAGCGCCGCACGGGCAAACGTCCGCGACACGATGCGGTGTCGTGTCGCAGACAATCAGAGCGCCAGCGCCAGTGCGATCAACGCGGCGACGACCAGAACCAGACCGGTCGCCCAGACAAGGGGCGGCAATCCGCCGCGGGGGCTATCGATGTTCTCGCCGGTCATACTTGGAACATTCCTTCTTGCCGGGCGCGCGCAGGCGTACATCGCCGCGCGCCGCTTTCCGCGGGCGTTACCGCATGCCGCACCGCCTTCGATCGGCGGTCGGTACGTTGGTAACCATTTAAATCCATGGGTTGACGTTTCCTGCAACTGCGGATCACGCCGCCTTCCCATTCCGAAACAATCTGTTAATTTATGCAAGGGTGAGGCTGTTACGCGTTGGGGGCTTGGGTGTCGGATCGTGGGTTTGGCGGTCGCGGTGGCGGCGGCGCGCCGGAAGAGATTTTCACGTCCGAAGGGACGTTGAAGTGGTTTGACCCCGGCAAGGGGTTCGGTTTCGTGACGCTGGCAGACAACCAGGGCGACGCCCTGATCCATCAGACGTGCCTGCGTAATTCAGGCGTCGAGAACCCGCCGCAGAACGCCCGCATGCTCCTCGAAATCGCCAAGCGCCCGAAGGGCCTTCAGGCGGTTCGCCTCGTCAATCTGGCAGATGCCGATGGCACGCCGGTGACAATCACCGAAGCGCCGAAATACCAGCCGCGTGAACCGCGCCCCGACCGCTTTGGTGGCGGTGGTGGTGGCGGCGACCGCTTCGGCGGCGGTGGCGGCGGTTTTGGCGACCGCGGCGGCGACCGGTTTGGTGGCGGCGGTGGTGATCGCTTCGGCGGTGGCGGCGGTTTTGGCGATCGTGGCGGCGACCGCTTCGGCGGCGGCGGTGATCGCGGCGGCTTCGGCGAGCGTCGTCCCAAGCGCGATTTCGGTGGCGGCGGCGGTGACCGGTTCGGCGGCGGCGGCGATCGCTTCGGTGGTGGTGGCGACCGGTTCGGCGGCGCACCGGCCGGCGGCGGCTATCAGGACCGCCCGCGGCGTGATTTCAACGATCGCGGCCCGCGCGGCGGTTCCTCGATGCCGGAGGTCGTGCCGACCGGTGATCCCGAGCCCGCCACGGTCAAGTGGTTCAACCGCGCCAAGGGCTACGGCTTCGTGACGCGCAGCGACAACTCGCCGGACATCTTCGTCCACATGGAAACCCTGCGCCGCGCCAACCTGCGCGAGCTGGAACCTGGCCAGAAGGTCACCGTCCGCCTTGGCAACGGCCCCAAGGGCGTGATGGTCGCGGAGATCAAGGTCGAGGAGTGAGGCAGTCGCCTCGCTTGCAGTTCGGAAGGGCCTCCTCGCGGAGGCCCTTTCTGTTTCAGGCGCCAGGACGGACGAGATAGTCCGTAACCGGACGAGCTTCCTTGATCAGTCCCAGCGATTGGAGATACGCGCCGAACCGCTCGTAGCGAACGGCATCCGCAGCGGCCGGCGTATGCGAGAACCGGCGCAGCGTGTCCTGGAAGGCCCGCTTGTTGAGCTCGTCGTCAAGCTGGGCACGCCCTTTGATGAAGAGCTGCCACGCCTCATCCGGCTTGTTCATCGTGAAGGCGATGCCCGCCTGCACCGCATTCAGGAACGCGGCATTTGCGGGCTGCGCGGCGCGGTCCTTCGCGGCGATGAAGATCAGTTCGTCGTAGGCCGGCACGCCATACTCCTCGACAAAGAAGGGCAGGGGCGTCTTGCCCTCGATCGCGAGAATGTTGAGCTCGTAATTGCGATAAGCGCCGATCACCGCATCGGCCGCGCCGGACAGCAGCGACTGCGCCAGCGCGAAGTTCACGTTGACGAGCTCGACATCCTTCAGCGTCAGCCCGGCGGTCGCGAGCATGGTCGTCAGCAGCGCATCCTCGAACCCGCCGACGGAATAGCCGATCTTCTTTCCTTTCAGATCGGCGAGCGTCTTGATCGCGCCGCCACCCAACGCCAGCAGCATGTTCAGCGGCGTATCGACCAGCACGCCGATGCGGGCGAGCGGCAGGCCCTGGTCGAGCTGCATCATCAGCTGCGGCTGGTAGGAGATCGCGATGTCGCCCTGGCCGGCCGCGACCAGCTTGGGCGGGTCGTTGGGATCGGCCGGCTCGATGATCTCGACCTCGAGACCATTGGCCGCGAACGCACCGATCTCCTGCGCCACTAGCAGCGGCGCATGATTGGGATTGATGTACCAGTCGAGCAGCAGACGCAGCTTCCGCGTCTCCGCCGCGCGCACACCGGTCGGCATCGCCAACGCGGCGCCCGCGGCGGCAGCGCCGGCCATCAGTGCGCGACGGGTGAGGGTCAGTCGGTTTCCGAGATCCATGGCGTCATCCTGCGGGTGAGAAAATCGACCAGCGCCGCAAAGGCGATGGCGAGCACGAAAAGCGTGACGAGGGCGGCGAACATCAGCGGGATCTGCGTGCGCGCATTGGCCCACAGCATGAGATAGCCGAGCCCCTCGCTTGCCCCCGCCCATTCGCCGATGACCGCCGCGATCGCCGCGACACCGGCCCCAACCCGCAACCCCGTACCAAGCGCCGGTAGGGCGGCCGGCAAGACGACGAAGCGCAGGGTGCGCAGGCGCGCGCCGAAGCCGCTGCCGGCCATTAGGCGCGCGGCTTCCGCGAGCGCGGGCGGCGTCCGGCGCAGCCCGTCGGCGAAAGCGGCGGCGACGGGGAAGAAGATGACGATGGCGGCGATCGCGATCTTCGGCGCCATGCCATAGCCCATCCAGACCACGAAGAGCGGCGCGAGCGCGAAGACGGGGATCGCCTGGCTGGCGATCAGCACGGGGCGCAGGACAAGGCGCGCGGGCGCCGCCGCCGCCATCGTCAGGGCACAGAGAACGCCCAGAACCGCTCCGGCGCAAAAACCGAGCAGCATCTCCAGCGCGGTGACGCCCGCATTGTGCAGGATGAAATCCCGCCGCTCCCACCAGGCGGCTGCCACCGCGTCCGGTGCCGGCAGGATGTAGGCGGGCAGGCCAAGCCCGGCCGCAAGCGCCCACCACGCTGCGATCAACACGGCGAGCACGGCAAGTGAAGAGAGCGCCAGCCTCATGGCGCTTCCAGTGCGGCAAGGATGCGCAGATAGGCCGGGCGCAGATCGGGATCGGCGGGATCGCGCAACGTCCCCAGCGGCGCGGGCGGCAGGCGTTCGTCGAGCGCGATCCGCGCCGGCACGCCGGCCAGCACGACGATCCGCGTGCCCATCGCCAGCGCCTCGAACGGATCGTGCGTGACCAGCACGACGGTACAGCCGATCAGGCTCTGCAGCGTCAGCGCCTGGACGCTGCGCCGCGTGATCGCGTCGAGCGCCGCAAAGGGCTCGTCGAGCAATGCAATCGGCCGGTCCTCATAGAGCAGCCAGGCCAGCGCCACCCGCTTGCGCATGCCGCCGGAAAGCGCATCCGGCCGCTTGGCGAGATCGTTCACGCCCACCGCATGCAGCAGCGCTTCGGCGCGCGGCACATCCGGCCGCTCCCCCCGCAGGCGCGCGCCCAGCACGACATTCTCGACCACCCGCGCCCAGGGCAGCAGAGCATCGTCCTGGGTCATCAGCGCCACCGCGCCGCCGGCCACGACGCTGCCGCCCTCGGGCCGCACCAGCCCGGCCATGGCGCGCAGCAGCGTCGACTTGCCGGCACCGCTCGGCCCCAGCAGGCACAGCACCTCGCCCGGCGCGACGCTGAGGTCGAGCCGATCGAACAGCGGCGCCCGCCCATAGGCGAGGCTGAGTGCGGTGATGTCGATCCGCGTTGCCGCGGGGTGAGGCGTCAAGGTCCGTCCCTCCGCCGGTGCTAACCGGTTCAGGTTCAAGGGGTCGTTCCTTGTCGGAACCTCTCAGCCGCGCTGCGGGCGCTTTCGCGCCGCCTGCGGCTCCCCCCGGATGAAGACCCTGTATAAAGGGGAAAACCTGTCGGGATCGAGTCGTTTCATGCAGCGCGTTGTCACCGCCGTCGTCGCCGGCCTGTTGCTGGTCCTGCCCGCCTGCAGCAGCGAAGGCGCCAAGCCCCCGCCGCCTGTCACCTGGGAGAAATCCAGCCTCGTCATCGACACCGCCAGCGGCCCGCACCGCTTCGACATCGAACTCGCCGTCGACGACGCCGAGCGCGAGCGCGGCCTCATGTACCGCACGGAAATGGCCGAGGATGCCGGGATGCTCTTCTTCTACCCGACCGAGGAGGAGATCACGATGTGGATGAAGAACACCGTCCTGCCGCTCGACATGGTCTTCATCCGCAGCGACGGCACGGTGTTCGACAATGTGAAGGGCGCGGTCCCCTACAGCCTCGACTTCATCCGCTCCGGCGGTCCCGTCCGCGCGGTGCTGGAGCTGAACGCCGGCACGGTCGACCGGATCGGCCTCCGCCGCGGCGACACCGTGCGCCACGCCCTCTTTGGGAACGCCGCACCGTGAGCTACGAGATCGAGCCGCCGCCGCCCGGCTATGTCGAGGCCGCCGGGCGCGGGCCGTACACGACCCATAACGGCCCGGTCTACAAATTCGACCAGGACGGCATCTGGAAGCGCGGCTTCCGCGTCCTGCCGCGCCACTGCAACAGCTACGGCCTCGTCCATGGAGGCTGGTATATGAGCTTCGTCGATGGCGTGCTGGCCGAGGCCGTCTTTCGCGGCTCGGGCGCGCCCTCGCTGACGGTGCGCATGACCAGCGACTTCCTGGCGAGTGCCCGGGTCGGCGATTGGGTCGAAGGCTCCGGCCGCACCAGCCGCGTCACCCGCACGCTCGCCTTCGCCGAGGCCGAACTCACCTGCAACGGCCGGCTGCTGTTCACCGCCAGCGCGGTCTTCAAGCTGATGACCGCCCACGCCGCCCGCGAGAAGCGGCGCTTGAGCCGCGAGGCCGCGAGTGATACGCCCGCGCCCTCTGGGCCGGACCCGGAAAATGGCGGGGCGTAGCGCAGCCTGGTAGCGCATCTGCTTTGGGAGCAGAGGGTCGTGTGTTCAAATCACACCGCCCCGACCATTAAGACGGATGGCTAGAGCCGCAGCATCAGCGCGCTGAGCTGCGTCTGCCGCGAAACGCCCATCTTCTGGAAGATCGCTTTCAGGTGATTGCGCACCGTCCCGGGGCGGATGAGGAACTGCGCCGCGACATCCTCGATCGAGAAGCCCTGCGCGATCCAGATCGCGATGCGCGCCTCGGCGGTCGAGAGGCCGAAGAGGTCCGAGAGCGTGCGGACGGTCGCCGGGCCGGGCGCGCTGACGGCGTCGAGGCAGGTGAGGGCGGCGAGGGCGGTGAACGGGCCGACCCGGCCCGAGGCGGGCGAGACATCGATACGGAAGGCCCAGCGCCGTCCCGCCTCGTCGCGCAGCATGGCCGCGCGCGACTGGCCCTGCGCCGCGCCGGCGAAGACCTCGTCGATCTTGGTCTGATTGCGCCGCTGCACCGCGATGAAGCGGCCGCGCCGGAGGACGAGCACGGTGTCGGTCTCGGCGGTGCTGTGGAGCAGGCTGACCTTCAGGTCGGCGTCGATCCCGTAAAGCCCGCGCGCCTCCGTCGCGAGTAGCCGCTCATGCGCGAAGCCGTCCCCGCCGAGCCGCCGGCTGAACGCCACGGCCGCCCGCAGCAGGGGGAGCTGCGCCGACAGCATGGCGAGATCGCGGTCCGAAAACGGTCCCGCCTTCAGCTTGCGCTTGAAGCTGAGATGGACGCTGTCAGCCGCGCCGCCGCCGACCAACAAGGCGCAGGCGTGCCAGCCAAGGCCACGGGGCCTCAAGAACTCCTGGTAGAAGGGATCGTGCCGGATTTCATCGGCCGTGAAATCATCGCCGTCGACGCGAAAACCCTCCGTCAGCAGCGGCAGCACGCGGGTCGCGCGCGGATCGGGCGGGCGATCGCCCAGGGCATAGGTGGCGACATCCGCGGCGAGGCTTTCGGAGGCGGCGAGTTCCAGCGTCGCGGCGCCCCGCGAGCGTATCAGCGTGGCGCCTTCCGCGCCGATCGAGCGCGACAGCTGTTCCAGCGCGAACGGCATCTGGTCGCTTGATACGCAGGCCGCGACGAATGTCTCGGCCGATGTCGCCCTCGTCATCTCATCCCCCGATGAGGCGGAAGTGTAACGGCGTAACCCCTACTGGCAAGCAACCCTACGTATAGCGCCGCGCCCGGCATGTCCCATTTGGGATATTGTCTAACGGGATCGCCTCGCCGAATTCTGCTTTCGCCACCATGCGTTAGCAAAGGCGAGGGGAATGAAGCCCGTATCCAGACTGTTATCCGCCGTCGCCGCCATCGCGCTCGCGGGCGTTGCGCTCGCCGAGGATGCCAGCGCGCCGCCGTTCCCGTTGCAGAACGATCTGCCCGAGGGCTGGGACATGGGCGGGGCCGACATGCCCATCGACATCCTCGGCGTGAAGCTCGGCATGCCCCGCGAGCAGGCGGTGCAGGTCATCTCCGCGGCGCTCCCGATCGATCCGAACAGCATCGTGGAAAGCGCGCAGGAGAAGGGCATCGCCGACCAGTACGGCACCCAGGTCTTCTTCAAGTACGTCTATTGGTGGAACGCCGCGACCGTCTCCACGGGGCCCAGCCGCGACGCCATCCAGCTCTCGTTCTCCACCGGCATTTCCGGCGAACGGGTGACGGGCATGACCCGGCGCACGGACTGGACGAGCGATCTGCCGCGCTTCCCTGACATGGAGAAGGCGTTGATCGAAAAATACGGCCCGCCCACCTATGCGGCGCCGGGGCCGAACAGCTCCGTCTATTACTGGGGCTATTACACCGGTCAGAAGTTCACGATCGACGACGCGACGGCCAAGAAGATCGACGCGACGGCCGACGCGTCCGGCTGCCTGTGGAACCTCAACGCGGTGCCGACCTATGACTACGAGCCGGAAGCCCAGCCCGGCGGGCCGGAACGCCGCCATTTCGAGAAGCTGAAAAAGGACTGCAATGCGGTCCTGATGATCCGCCTGACGAACGACTACGATTCACAGGGTCTCGTACGGACGATGGAGGTCCTGCTGGAAGGCCCCAAGCGCATCAACGAGAACTTCAACGCGACCGACGCCTTCCTCGACAAGGCGCTGGCGGATGCCATCGCGAACAGTTCGGGCGGCCCGTCCGGGCCCAAGCTCTGAAGGAGACGAAGATGCGTTTTGGAATGCCGAAGACATCGGTGCTGGCGGCGCTCGCCTGCACGCTGGCGCTCGCGGGCTGCGGCGCGTCCGAATTCGAGACCAAGGTCGCGGCCTGGTGCGAAAAAGGCGGCGCCAAGGGCAGCCTCGATTTCAAGCAGCTCGACTGTTCCTGCGTGGCGGGCAAATACGGCTCGGCCTTCGACGCCGACCAGCAGACGATCTTCCTGATCGGCCGGGTGGAAGGCCGCGGCTCCGCCAGCGCCATGCAGAAGGGCGTGGAAGCGACCGGCAAGTGGAAGAGCGGCGACGAGAGCAAGGAGCTCTACGCCATCATCAAGGTCTTCGGCGCCGCGGAAGACGAGGCCGAGACCAAGATCGCGGAGTCCTGCAAGAAGAGCTGACGGGGCGGGGACGGGCGGCGGCCAATCCATTTGGCCCCGCCCGCGCTTCCTGCTAAACCGCCGCCGTCAGTAGCTTCCGGAATCGGCCGCCCATGCTTGCCCGCATCTACCAGCCCGCCAAGACCGCGATGCAGTCCGGCCAGGCGAAGTCCGTCTGGCTGCTCGAGTTCGAGCCGGCGGAAAAGCGCGTGGTCGAGCCGCTGATGGGCTGGACCTCGTCGGGCGATACGCGCCAGCAGCTTCGCCTGACCTTCGACACGAAGGATGAGGCCATCGCCTATGCTGAGGCGAACGCCATTCCGTTCCAGGTGTTCGAGCCCCGCGTCCGCAAGCCCAATATCCGCGCCTATGCGGATAATTTCAGATTCGACCGCAAGGGCCTTTGGACGCACTGACCGCCTTCGGCCTCGCGGCCGTCACCACGATGCTGGTGACCTATGCGTTGGAGGAACGCGGCGCCGTCTTCACGCTTCTCTTCGCTTTTGCCTGCGTTGCGGGTTCGGTCTATGGCTTCCTGCAAGGGGCATGGCCGTTCGGCGTCGTCGAGGCGATCTGGTCTGTCGTCGCCCTCCGGCGCTGGTATAAGCGCCTCGGTCCGGAGACCCCGTAGCTCAACCGGATAGAGCACCTGCCTTCTAAGCAGGATGTTGCGTGTTCGAGTCACGCCGGGGTCGCCATCCTCCAACCCAGACGGGCTGAGTCGGCCTACCGCCGGCGCGCGAGCGGCGCTTCCTGGTTAAGCCCGAATGGGAGTCGCAATTGCTTCGGAGGCCGCCGGCGGATTAACCGCATCCACACGCCGTTTGCTCATGGTATGGCTCGTGCCGAGCGCTGCGGAAACGACCCGACCTGCCATGATTTCGCCCCTGCCTCCGCCGCGCCTGCGCCGCTGTCTTGCCATAGTCCACAGGCACGTTCAGTGTGACTCAAATCACGGTTTGTTATGCCTGAAGTAATCAAAGATCCGTCTCGCGCGCTGCTGCTCGGCGGCGTTATTGCGGCTGGCATCTTGGCCGCCCTGGGCGGCTTCATGTTCTTCGCCAACGTGCCTGAGCCCGGCGCCGCCCGCGAGCAGGTGATGGCGGCCGCGACGCCGATGAACCGCGCCGAGATCGACAAGCTGATCGCCGAACGCCAGGCGATGGCGCCGCGTCCGAGTGCCGTCGCGCGGGCCGAGCGCGCCGCCGATGCGCTCAGCACGCGCGACGAGATGGCCGACATGCCGCTCGAGGCGATGGCCGCTGCCGCGCCAGAACCGATGCTGGCGGCGAAGCCCTCGGCCCAGCCGGAAGAGGATGTGACGGACCAGCGGATGCGGATCGGCACCTCGGCCGGCCTTGTCTCGGGCACCATCGCCAAGACCGAAACCTATGACGCCAAGCCGGATGCCAAGCGGGCGCCCGACGCCGCCAAGACTTCCGACGGCCCCTCGGCCGCGCGCGGTGAAAAGCAGTTCCGCGACGGCCTCTATCCCGAGGCGCTGGCGACGTGGAAGGCCGCCGCCGAGGCGGGCGACCGGGTCGCCGCCTACCGGGTCGGTATCGAATATCTCGACGGCAAGCCGGGCGTCGTGCAGCGCGACCTCAACGAGGGCGCGAAATGGATCCGCATGGCCGCCGAATGGAACGAGCCGCGCGCGCAGTTCGAGCTCGGCAGCCTCTATGAGAACGGCAACGGCATGACGGCGAACCTCGCCGAGGCCGCGTCCTGGTACCTGAAGGCCGCCGAGCGCAACCACCCCCAGGGCCAGTACAACATCGCGACCATGCTGGAGACGGGCGAGGGGATCGCCCAGGACCGCATCGAGGCCCTGAAATTCTACACGCTGGCCGCGGCGAACGGCTTTCGCGGCATCCCCATGGACGCCGAGGGCCGGGTCGACCAGAACGCGCTCGACCCGCTGCTGAACCTCCGCCAGTCGATGCCCGTCCCGGATGTCGAGGAAGCCGAGAAGCGCGCCGCCGCTTTCAAGCCGATCGTGGATTGATCTGACGCGCCCGTCAGCTAGCGTCGCGCCATGAGCGGCGCGAATCTCAAATGGTCGAACTGGTCCGGCGGCGTGAAGGCGACGCCGGATGTCATCTGGCGTCCCCGCGACGAGGCGGAGCTGGCGGGGCTGATCAAGGCCTATCGCGGCCCGATCCGTCCGGCGGGGTCGGGGCACTCCTTCACCCGGCTCTGCGAGAGCCCCGGCGCGATGGTAAGCCTCGAGAACATGACCGGCCTGATCTCGGCCGACCCGGCGCAGGGCGAGGCCGAGTTGTGGGCGGGGACCCCCGTCTACGCCGCCGGGCCGCTGCTCCATCCCCATGGGCTCGCGCTCGCCAATCAGGGCGACATCGACCGCCAGACCTTGGGCGGGGCCATCGGCACCGGCACGCACGGCACCGGCCTTACCCTGGGCTCGCTCTCCACAATGGTGGCCGGAGTGACGCTGGTGACGGGCACCGGCGATATCCTGAATCTGGATATCAACAATGAGCCAGAACTTGCTGAAGCTGCTCGTCTTTCCTTCGGATCGATGGGCGTCATCACCCGTTTCCGCCTGAAGCTCGTCCCGTCCTTCGCGCTGACCGAATCCAGCTACGTGGCGGACGCCGGCACCATCCTTAATCAGCTTGAGGATATGGCCGCAAAGCACCGTCACTTCGAGTTTTTCTGGTTTCCCTATGCCGACCGCGTGGTGGTGAAAACGCTGGATGTGGCGGAAGGCATCCGCCCCGAACGCGTCCTCGACATCCCCGCCATGAAGGCGCGGGGCGAACGGGTCTCGCGCGACGAGAAATTGTTCGCGATGATCTGCCGCTCCGTCCGCTTCCTCCCCTGGACGAGCGCCTGGTTCCACAAGCTGCTGACCAACCAGATGGCCGAGGGCGAGGCCAGGTCCGGCCGGGTCCGCTGGAGCTGGGAGACCTTTCCCTCGGCCCGGACGACCCGGTTCAACGAGATGGAATACGCCGTGCCGCGCCCGCAGGCCGGTGCCGCGATACGCGCCTTGGTCGACCGCATCCGGCGCGACCGTATCCCCACGGCCTTCCCGATTGAGTTCCGCTACGTCAAAGGCGACGACCTCTGGCTCAGTCCGTTCTACGGCCGCGACAGCGCGACCCTGTCGGTGCACCAGCACGCCTCGATGAACCAGTGGGGCCTGTTCCGGGCCGCCGAAGAGGTCTGCCGGGGCTTCGACGGGCGTCCGCATTGGGGCAAGCAGCACACCCTCACCGCCAAGGAGTTCGCCGCGATCTATCCCAAATGGGAGTCGTTCCAGGCGGCGCGCCGCAGGGCCGATCCGGAGGGCAAGTTCCTGTCGCCCTACATGCGCAGCTTGCTGGAAACGTGATTTTCGCGCCGCCGGATCTTAAGCTATCTTAACCCTATGAAAGCGTGGCTCGTCTTCGGTGCCGTCTCCGGTCTGGCCTTTGGCGGTTGGCTCTCTCAAGTCGCTCAAGGTCTCGACACGATCGACGGGCTGGCCATCGGCCTCGGCACAGGCCTCATCGCCGCGCTCGGCTTCGCCTCAATTCCCTGGAACGCGATGGGCCGCCGCGAGTGGTAAGCGGCGAATGACGCGGGATCACCGATGCAGATCAAGATCACCAGCGGCGCATATGCGTTCGACGCCCTGTTGCTGACGGCGGAAGCCCCCAAGACCTGCGCCATTTTCCTCGCGGCGCTGCCGCTGACCGACCGCATCATCCATGTGCGCTGGAGCGGCGAGGCCTGCTGGATTCCCTTCGGTGAGAAGGATTTCGGGCTGGCCTACGAGAACGCCACCAGCTTTCCCGCGCCGGGCGACGTGCTGTTCTACCCGGGCGGCTTCAGCGAGACCGAGCTGCTGATCGGCTACGGCGCCGTGCGCTTCGCCAGCAAGATGGGCCAGCTCGCCGGCAACCACTTCATGACCATCACGAGCGACAAACACCTGCTCGCCGAGTTCGGCCGCAAGACGCTGTGGGACGGTGCGCAGCCCATTACGTTCAGCGTGGGATAGAGCCGACCGCTCTCCCCGCTGTCATGGTCTGCGAAGGCAGACCATCCACGACTAACTGTAGGTCGGCAAAGCCGTGGATGGTCCGCCCCCGCGGATCATGACATGAGGGCGAGAAGTGCGATCAGCTCTCGATGATCGCGACCGTCTGACCCTCGGCGACCGTGTCGCCCTCGGCGACCAGGATTTCGACCACGGTGCAGTCCACCGGTGCCGAGACCGGGATCTCCATCTTCATGCTCTCCAGGATGATGATCGGCTCATCCTCGGCGACCTTGTCGCCGGGCTTGGCTTCGATCTTCCAGACCTTGCCGGTGATCTCGCTCGGAACCTTCGTGCGCTTCATCCTCGAACCCTCTTCAGTATTTTTCGTTTTACATAGGCTGTCATGCCCGCGAAGGCGGGCATCCATGGCTTAGAACGTGGTTTTGGATGCCCGCCTTCGCGGGCATGACAGATTGAGTGAACATCTGGGCACAACGCGCATCGTCAGATCGCGGGCGGCCAGTCGGCCAGGCGGTGTTCGCCGATACCGCCGGTCAGCCGCCGGCTGAAAATGTCGAGCTGGTTCGCCAGATAGGCGCGCGTGTCTCGCGGGTCGATCACCGCCTGTGCCATGAAGGGCGCGGCGAGGTCGTAGGCGGACGTGTCCTTCGAGACCGCCTTCACCAGCTCTTCGAAGCGGGCAGGGTCGTCGTCCTTCTTCACGGCATAGACGATGTTCACCGCGACCGCCGGGTCCATGAAGCTGATCTCTGAACCCGCCCACACGGCAGTCGCGTCGGAGCGCCCCGCGCCCATGTTGAGATAGGCTTGGCCGAAGCTCTTGCGCAGGACCAGCGCGATCTTCGGCACGGTCGAGAGCTCCAGCGCCGCCATGAAGTTCATGATCTTGCCGGGCAGCCCGCGCTTCTCGCTTTCGAGCCCGACCAAGAAGCCCGGCGTATCCGCGAGGAAGACGATCGGCAGGTTGAAGCTGTCGCAGAGCACGATGAAGCTCGCGATCTTGCCGCAGGAGTCAGGGTCGAGGGCGCCGCCCTTGAACATCGGATTGGTCGCGATGATGCCGACCGCGCGGCCCTTGATGCGAGCGAGCGCGGTGACCGCCACTTTGGCGTAGCGATCCTTCACCGGCAGGACGCTTCCGGCATCGGCGATCGCGGCGATCGCCTTGCGCATGTCGTAGGTCTTGGCCCGCGACTCCGGCACGATGTCGAGCAGCGCGTCGGAGCGCGCCTCATCGTCGAACGGGGCAGGCGCAGTCAGCGCATTGGCGTGATCGGGGAGATAGCCGAGCGCCCGTTTGATCCAGGCGATGGCTTCCTCGTCGGTGTCGACGGCGGCGTCGACATAGCCGGTGGTTTCGGTGTGCAGCCGCCAGCCGCCGAGATTCTGTGGGTCTGACTCCTCGCCGATCGCGACGGAAGTCGTCATCTGGCTAGAGACCGCCAGCACCGCGCCTTTGCGCATCACGACGAGATCGGAATTGATGCAGGCGAAGGCACCGCCGCCATAGGTGAGACCGAGACAGGCGGCAAGGACGGGCGAGCTGCGGCGGCGCGTATAGCGCCCGCCTTCACCGGCGCGGCCGATCCCGGCGGCGCCCATGATGTCGGGAATGCGCCCACCCGCGCATTCGTTGAGATAGATCAGCGGCAGGCCGTTCTTCTCGCAGGCGAGGCGAACATAGCCCTGCTTCTTGCCGTGCACCTCGGCCGATGAGGAGCCATAGGTGGTGAAATCAGCGACATTCGCGCCCGCCAGCCGCCCGCCGATCCTGCCGAAGCCCGAGACGACGCCGTCGGCGGGCGTCTTGCCGTGCATGTCGGGACGCGTGGACTGGGCGAGCAGGCCGACCTCATCGAGCGTGCCGGGGTCGAACAGCAGCGCGGCGCGTTCGCGGGCATTGAGGATGCCGGCGGCCTTGCGCTCGGCGAGGCGCTTGGGCGACCCCATGGCGCGGGCCTTGGCCTCGCGCGCGGCGAGGTCTTCCAACTGCTTCTCGTAGGCCATCGGCGCTTCCAATTTCTTGTTACGCGGAGTGTCGGGGCTGGAACGCGCTGCGTCCAGCCCGGATCAACCGGCCGCGTTGAAGCGCTCGAAGCCGGCCGCGAGATCGGCGATCAGGTCGTCGGGGTCTTCGAGACCCGCATGGAAGCGGAGCAGGGTGCCTGCGGGGCGATAGCCGGGGGCGCTGCGGTCGATCTTGGTGGTGACCGCGAGGCTCTCATAGCCACCCCACGACCAACCCATCGCGAAGAGCTCATAGCCGTCCAGCATCGCCGGCACGGCCGTCTTGGAAGCCGGCTTCAGCTCGACGCCGAAGAGGCCGCTGGCCCCCGCGAAGTCGCGCTTCCAGATCGCATGACCGGGATCAGTTTCGAGCGCGGGGTAGAGCACGCGCTCCACCTCCGGCCGCGCCTGAAACCAGCGGGCGAGCTTCAGCGCCGTCGTCTGATGCTGGGCAAGGCGCACACCGAGCGTGCGCATCCCGCGCTGGGTCAGATAGGCATCGTCGCCCGATGTCGTCAGGCCGAACTTGCCGTGGAAGTCGTTGAGCTTGTCGGCGGTCGCCTCGTTCGCGGTGATCGTACCGATCAGCACATCGGCATGACCGACGAGATACTTCGTCGCCGCGACAATGCTGAGATCGGCGCCATGGGTCAGCGGCTTGAAGAGCAGCGGCGTCGCCCAGGTATTGTCTACGAGTACCGCAATGCCGTGCGCCTTGGCCGTGGCGGCGAGGGCAGGGACGTCCTGCACCTCGAACGTGCCGGACCCCGGCGACTCCAGGAAGATCGCCTTGGTGTTCGGGCGGATCAGAACCTCAAGATCGGCCGCCGTGATTGTCGAAGTGTAGAACGTCGTCTCCACCCCGAACCGCTTCAGCGGCCCGCGACAAAACGCGCGCGTGGGGCCGTAGACCGTATCGACCATCAGCAGATGATCGCCCGCGCCCAGTACCGCCATCAGCGCCGCCGTACAGGCCGAAAGCCCGGACGGGGTCAGCATGGTCCGCGCGCCGCCCTCCAGCGCGCAGACCGATTCCTCCAGACCGCGCGTGGTCGGCGTGCCCCGGCGGCCATAGCCGAAGGGTGTAGGGGTGTTTTCGAGCCGCTCTACCGTCGGTTGAATGAGCGTCGAGGCCCGGTAGACGGGAATATTGACCGCCCCGGCATGGTCCGCGGGGTGGCGGCCGGAATGGATGAGCCGGGTTCTGTCTTTCATCGGGCCGCTGCTCGCCTCTTGCGCCGCGCTTCGTTTCGGTGAGCATAGGGGTGTGCAGCGCACCATGTCAGGGGGAGGAACCCGGCTGGCGCGTTTTTTCGAGACAGGATGGTTCTCCATGAAAACAGCGATCATTGCCGTCACGCTGACCGCCGCCGCCGCCCTTGGGGGGGTAGCCGCCGCCGAAAGCGCGACGCTGAAAGAGGTGAAGGCCCGCGGTTACCTGAAATGCGGCGTCAGCGACGGCCTCACCGGCTTCTCCAACCCGGACTCGCAGGGCAACTGGAGCGGCATCGATGTCGATGTCTGCCGCGCCGTCGCCGCCGCGATCTTCGATGATCCGAATGCCGTCCGCTACACCTCGACGACCGCCAAGGAGCGCTTCACCGCGCTCACCAAGGGCGAGTTCGACATCCTGTCGCGCAACACTACCATCACCATGCAGCGCGATGCCGGCCTCGGCATGGAGTTCACGGGCGTCACCTATTACGACGGCCAGGGCTTCATCGTGAAAACCGACAGCGGCGTCGCCAGCGTCAACGACCTGAACGGCGCAACGGTGTGCACTCAGACCGGCACGACGACCGAGCTGAACGTCGCCGACTATTTCGGCGCGCACGGCATGACCTATCAGATCCTCGCCTTCGAGAAGGAATCCGAGGCGCTATCGGCCTATGACAGCGGCCGCTGCGACACCTACACGACCGACCAGTCCGGCCTCTTTGCCGCCAAGCTGGAACTCGCCGACGCCAACGCGCACACCATCCTGCCGGAGATCATCTCCAAGGAGCCGCTCGGGCCGGCCGTGCGCCAGGGCGACGACGCCTGGGAAGATCTGGTGCGCTGGACCTTCTACGCGATGGTCAATGCCGAGGAGATGGGCGTCACGTCGCAGAACGTCGACGAGATGCTGAAGAGCCCCAGCCCCGAAATCCGCCGCCTGCTGGGCGTCGAGGGCGATTTCGGCACGCAGATCGGCCTCACCAATGACTGGGCGGTGCGCGTCATCCGCAAGGTCGGCAATTACGGCGAGATCTTCGAGCGCAATGTCGGCATGGGCTCGCAGCTCAAGATCCCGCGCGGCAAGAACGCGCTGTGGAACCAGGGCGGCCTGCAATACGCCCCGCCGATCCACTAGGGGAAAGCGCGGAGGTGCCGGGGGGCATAGCATCGTGAGCGGGCAGGACGACGTCGCCGCCGTACTGCCGCCGTCTCTGCCGCCGCGTCCGTGGCCGTGGGAACACGGCCGCTGGCGCGGGCTTGTCTTCCAGTTCGTGGTATTGGCGGCGGTTGTCGGCGTCGTCGTCTGGATGGGGTCGAATGCGTGGGGCGAGCTGAAGAATTTCGGCTTCAGCTTCCTGGGCAACACCGCTGGCTTCGAGATCAGTTTCAAGCTGATCGACTATGACCGCGCCGGCACCTATCTGGACGTCCTGATCGTCGGGCTGCTGAACACGCTGCTGGTTGCGGCGCTGGGCATCGTGCTCGCGACAGTGCTGGGCTTCGTCGTCGGTATCGCCCGGTTGTCGCCGAACTGGATCGTCTCGCGGCTGGCGACGGCCTATGTCGAGTTCGTCCGCAACGTGCCGCTGCTGCTGTGGATCCTGTTTTTCTATCTCGCCCTCATCCCCACGCTCCCCGTCGCCAAACAGGCTGTCTCGCTTGGCGACTGGCTCTTCCTCACCAATCGCGGCCTCTTCATCCCCAAGCTGCACTGGGGGGAAACCGCCTGGATGGTCCTGGTCGCCTTCATCGCCGCGATCATCGGCGCCATCGCCACCACGCGCTGGGCCCGGAGGCGCCAGCTCGCCACCGGCAAGCGCCCGCCGGACCTGCTGATCGGCATTGCCCTGGTGGTCGGTCTGCCGGTGCTGGCCTTCTTTGCGGCGGGCATGCCGGTCAGCCTAGAATATCCCGAACTGAAGGGCTTCAACTTCAAGGGCGGCCTGGCGCTGCAGCCCGAGCTGTTCGCGCTGGTGCTGGCGCTGACGATCTACACCGCGACCTATATCGCTGAGATCGTCCGCTCCGGCATCGAGGGCGTCTCCAAGGGCCAGTCGGAGGCCGCCTCGGCCCTCGGCCTGTCACGTGGCCAGCGCCTGCGCCTGGTGGTGATCCCCCAGGCGATGCGGATCATCATTCCGCCGCTGACCAGCCAGTATCTGAATCTCACCAAGAACTCCTCGCTCGCCACCGCCATCGCCTATCCCGATGTTGTGGCGGTGTTCGCCGGGACCGCGCTGGCGAAAGAGGGCCGCGAGATCGAGATCCTGGGCATCACCGCGCTGATCTATCTGACGCTCAGCCTCGTCACCTCGCTGGTGATGAACCTCTACAACCGCCGTATCCAGTTGACGGAGCGCTGAGATGAGCCAGGCGCTGCCCCAGCGCGAGCCGCCCGATCGCCCGTGGGCCGCGATGGCCATGGAATGGGTGCGCGAGAACCTGTTCTCGTCCTGGGTCAACATCGCGCTGACCCTGCTGGCGGTCGCCTTCGTCGTGGTCGTCGTGCCGCCGATCGTCGACTGGGGCATCATCAGCGCCGTGTGGAGCGGCGAGACGCGCGAGGCCTGCCTCGGCCCCGACAAGGGCGCGTGCTGGCCCTATATCGGCGCGCGTTGGGGCCAGATCATTTACGGCTTCTATGACGATCCGCAGCGCTGGCGCGTGGACATCGTCTATATCGTCGGCGCGGTCGGCATCGCCTGGCTGATGATCCCGCGCCTGCCGGGCAAGTTCTGGGTCGGCGTCGCGATGTACGTCGGCTTTCCCATCCTCGTCTATGTCCTGCTGTCCGGCGGCATGTTCGGCCTGTCCATCGTGCCGTCGAGCAAGTGGGGCGGGTTGCTGCTGACGCTGCTGATCTCGCTCACCGGCATCATCTTCTCCATGCCCATCGGCATTCTGCTGGCGCTTGGCCGCCGCTCCGAGCTCCCGATCATCCGCTGGCTCTCGATCGGCTTCATCGAGTTCGTGCGCGGCGTGCCGCTGATCATGATCCTCTTCATGGCCTCGAACCTGATGCCGCTGTTCCTGCCGTCCGGCTGGAACCCCGACAAACTCCTGCGTGCGCTGGTCGCGATCACCCTGTTCAGCTCGGCCTATATGGCGGAAGTCGTGCGCGGCGGCCTCGCGGCGATCCCCAAGGGACAGACCGAAGCCGCCGCGGCGCTCGGCCTTGGCTATTGGCGCACCATGGGGCTGATCACCATGCCGCAGGCCCTGAAGATCTCGCTGCCCTCGATCGTCTCGAGCTGCATCAGCCTCTTCAAGGACACTTCGCTCATCTCGATCATGGGTTTCTTCGACCTGCTGCAGGTCATCAAGTCCGGCAACTCGGACCCGGTTTGGTCGACGCCCAACACAGCGTTCACCGGCTATCTCTTCGCGGCGCTCGTCTATTTCGCGTTCTGCTTCGGCATGTCGCGCTACAGCGCCTATCTGGAACGGACCGTCGGCGGCGGCAAAGTCGGAACGGGCAAGGCATGAGCGAGATCGTGACACCGCTGGCGGCCGAGGCGCCGTGGGCCATCGAGATGGACCGCGTCAACAAATGGTACGGCCGCTTTCACGTGCTGAAGGATGCAAGTCTGAAGGTCGCGAAGGGCGAGCGCATCGTCATCTGCGGCCCCTCCGGCTCCGGCAAGTCGACGCTGATCCGCTGCATCAATCACCTTGAGGAACACCAGTCCGGCCGCATCATGGTGGAGGGCCACCAGCTCACGCGGAATCTGCGCGCCATCGACGATGTGCGCCGCGAGGTCGGCATGGTCTTCCAGCAGTTCAATCTCTTCCCCCACCTGACGGTGTTGGAGAACTGCACCCTCGCGCAGATCTGGGTACGCAAGCGTTCCAAGGCCGAGGCCGAGAAAACCGCGCTCGAATTGCTGGAACGCGTCCGCATCGTCGAGCAGGCCTACAAATATCCCGGCCAGCTCTCCGGCGGCCAGCAGCAGCGTGTGGCCATCGCCCGCGCGCTCGCCATGGACCCCAAGATCATGCTCTTCGACGAGCCGACCTCGGCCCTCGATCCCGAAATGATCGGCGAAGTGCTGGAGGTCATGATCGAGCTGGCCGACGAAGGCATGACCATGCTGGTCGTGACCCACGAAATGGGGTTCGCCCGCAAGGTCGCCGACCGCGTGATCTTCATGGACTACGGCCGCATCGTCGAGGAAGCGCCGCCCGAACAGTTCTTCGAAAACCCCCAGCACGAACGTACCAAGCAGTTCCTCAGCCAGATCCTGCAGGGGCACTAGACGCCGCTTAGGCCGCTGCGCGCTCCGGGTGTGCGATCTTGACCCCGACCCGGACGATCGCCTGGATGGCGGGCACGAGTTCCAGTCCGAGCTCGGTCAGCTCATATTCCGCCGACGGCGGCGAGGTATCCAACACGCGTCGCCGCACCACGCGGCGGGCCTGCAACTCGCGCAGGCGTTGGCTCAGCACCTTGGACGACACGCGCGGAATATCATGCTGCAGTTCGCCGAACCGTCGCGGCCCGCCTGACAGGCTCCAGATGATGTTGGGCGTCCACGCGCCCTTCATGACGGCCATGCAGGCCGTCAGAGGGCAGGCCGGCGCCGCCACCTTCGTTTTGCGGATTTTCAGCACCATGACGTGTCCTGCTCACCGCCGGGAAACCGAGTTACCGGGCGGATAGTCGAAAGTGATCGTTACCATCAGATACCTCGTTTCAATTGGAAAGGAACCTGCCTATCTCTGGCGCGCAATAGACGGGGTCGGGCGGACGAGCCCTAACCTCGAGCACCACGCCGTACCGGCGCTCATGAATGCGCTGGTCGGCCAACAGGGAGGAAGACCATGAAACTGTATTTCGCACCGGGCGCCTGTTCGTTGTCGCCGCACATCGTGCTGCGCGAACTCGGCTTCGACTTCGAGATGGAGAAGGTCGATGCGCGCGCCAAGAAGACGGCCGCCGGTGGCGACTACTACGAGATCAATCCCAAGGGCCAGGTCCCGGCGCTGAAGCTCGACAGCGGTGACGTACTGACCGAAGGCCCGGCCATCGTGCAGTATCTCGCCGACCAGAAGCCCGAGGCAGGCCTCGCGCCGAAGAACGGCACGCTCGCCCGCGCGCGTCTTCAGGAAACTCTGAACTTCCTGACCTCCGAAGTGCACAAGGGCTTCGGCCCACTCTTCGCCGGCGGCAGCGACGAGGCGAAGAAGGCGGCGGTCGAAAATCTCGGCCGCAAGTTCGGTTATCTCGAGAAGCAGTTCGCCGACGGCCGCGACTATCTGATGGGCAAGGATTTCAGCGTCGCCGACGCCTATCTTTTCACGCTGCTGAACTGGACCGGCTTTGTCGGCATCGACATGAAGCAGTGGGACAAGCTCGCCGCCTATCACGCCCGCGTCGGCGCGCGCCCGAAAGTCCAGGAAGCGCTCGCCGCCGAGACGAAGGCGCGCGCCACTTAATCGGTAGCGATTGCCACAAAGAAGAAGCCCCGGACCGCGCTGCGATCCGGGGCTTCTTTTCATGTCAGGCGAGGTCAGTGCGCCTTGTAGCCGCCGCCGACGCCCGGGCCGTCATCGCCCTCTTTCTTCGTCTCGGGGCAGCCGGCCGCCTTCTTTTCTTCGTCGGTGTACCCGCCGCCGGCGCCGGGGCCGTCTTCGCACTTCGGATCGACCGTGGTCGGAGCGGGCGCGGGTTCATCGGCATAGCCGCCGCCGACGCCCGGGCCGTCATCGCCTTCCTTCTTCTTGTCGTCGCAGCCGGCCGCTTTCTTCTCTTCGTCGGTATAGCCGCCGCCATTGCCCGGGCCGTCATCGCATTTCGGATCGGCCGTGGGGACAGGGGCCGGCTCGGCTGTCGGGGCCGGGGTGGTTTCGGCCATCGCCGGAACGCCAAGGGCGCCGCCAATGCCAAGCGCAACGCTCATCAACAATACTGTGCGGAAATTCATGGGTCTCTCCCTCGCTTCAACGCCTGGAGATCATCTTACCCCACCATGGCGGCATTGCGGCTGCGGCGAAGCGTCAATGTGACTCCCCCGAATGGAGGGGTTGCCGCCGGCGCTGCGCCTCGACAAGCGGATGCGGCTCGTCGCCGATCGGATTGACGGTCGTCTCGACCTGCGAGAACGGCACGAAGCCCATGCGTTGGTAGAGAGGCAGGGCGCGCGGATGGTCCAGCGTGCAGGTCTGCACATGCACGCGTCGCGGCCCCTTGTCCCAGGCGATCGCGATCGCCTCACCCAGGAAGAAGGCGCCGAGCCCCATCCCCGTAAAGTCGGGCGTCAGGCCGAAATAGGAGAGCTCGATGTTCTGTGAGTTGCGAGCGTCGATCTCGGCATAGCCCGCCGGCGAGCCCTCGACATAGAGGACATAGACCTCGATCCCCGGCCGGTGGATCGCGTGGGCGAGATCCTCGTCCCGCATCCGTCGCCGCGTCACCCAGACCCACGGCTTGCCGACGCTCTCATAGAGATAGCGGTAGAACTGCACCGGCAGGTTCTCGGCCCGCGTCAGCATCAGCCGCGGTCTGGACGGCATCTGCGCGCGCCGCTCGGGCCGCTCGAACATCTGGAGGAAGGTGACGGTCGTGGGGATCGGCAGCATGTCAGGCCGAGGTTTCGACCGGCGCGTCCGGGCGGCCGCCCCATTCGGTCCACGAGCCGTCATAGAGCGCGCCGTCACGCAGGCCGATGCTCGCCAGCGCCAGCAGCGGCACGCACGCCGTGACGCCCGAACCGCAGCTCGTGACGATCGGCTTCTTCAGATCGACGCCAGCCTCGGCAAAGGCGCGCAGGATGTCCTCCTTGCGCTTCAGCGTCCCGTCGGGTCGCAGCAGCGAGGCGGAGGGCAAGTTGAGCGCGCCCGGCATATGCCCGCCGCGCAGCCCCGCGCGCGGCTCGGGCTCGGTTCCGGCAAAGCGCCCGGCGGGCCGGGCATCGACGATCTGCGCGCTGTGGGTATCGACAATCTTGCGCACGTCGCCATAGCTCCGCACCAGCGACCAGTTGGGGCGCGCGACGAAGTGGCGCTGGAAGGGCGAGATCGTATCCGTCGTGACGGGCAGCCCATCTGCCCGCCATTTCAGGAAGCCGCCATCGAGCACCGCGACATTCTCGTGCCCCATCGCGCGGAACATCCACCAGGCGCGGGCGGCCGCGTGCATCCCATAGGCGTCATAGGCGACGACCATCGTGCCGTCGCCGATCCCCAGCTTGCGCACGCGCGCCGAGAACTTCTCCGGCGGCGGCAGCATGTGGGCCAGGGAGGACGCGGTGTCGGCGATCTCGTCGATGTCGAAGAACAGGGCGCCGGGGATGTGCGCCTCGTCGAACTCCTTGGCGCCCGAGCGGCCTGCGGCCGGCATGTGCCAGGATGCATCGATGATTCGGATGTCGGGCGAGCCAAGGCGGTCCTTGAGCCAGTCGCTGGTGACGATTACGGGCTGATCGGTGGACGGCATGGGACTCTGCTTCTGGACAGGAATGCCTTGTAATCGCCGGGCCGTTTGACGTCCACGCTTCAAAAAGGGCGTGATCCGATACCCCCAAGATGACGTAAATGTCTCAGGCGCTAACATTCCAGGCTAAGATACCGCCTAGTAAAGATCATGACGCAGCATCACCCCACGGAAGAGTACCTCCTTCACCACGCCGCCGGCGCTCTGCCGGAAGGCCAGGCGTTGCTCGTGGCTGCGCACCTGACCTTCTGCCCGGAATGCCGGGAAACCGTGCGTCAGGCGGAAGCGCTGGGCGGTGCCTTTCTTGAGGAAGATGCGGCTAACCCCGTCGATGTCGTCGCTGCTCTGGCGCGTTTCCCGTTCGACCTGCCGCCCGAAGCGCCGCAGGTTGCGCCCGCCGCGGCGCCGATCTCCGACATTCCCTTGCCGCTACAGCCCTATATGGGTGCCCGGCTTTCTGGCATCCGCTGGCGCACGTTCTGGCCCGGCATGCAGACCGTCCGCATTCATACCAAGAGCGACCCGGCCGCCGATGTCAGCCTGCTTCGTCTCGCTTCGGGCAAGGGCATGCCGATCCACACCCATGGTGGCGATGAACTGACGATCGTGCTGCATGGCAGCTATACCGACGAAACCGGCCAATACAGCGTCGGCGACGTTGCGACGGCCGACCCGACATTGACCCACCGGCCGATCGCCGACGCGGGCGGTCATTGCGTCTGCTTCACGGTGATCGAAGCGCCGCTGAAGTTCGCCAGCCCCTGGGCACGTCTGGCGGAACGCTTCCTGTTCCGTTGAGCCTCTAGGGCTTCACGGCTTTCGCCAGCTCATGCTGGTGCGCCAAACCTTCCATCGACAGATAGCTCGAACCCGTCTTGGCGGTGTCGTAGGCCGTCATGTTCACCGCCCGGATGATGCGGCGGACGATCATGCCGGTGACGTCGAGCTGGTCGAAATCGAGGATATTGAGGCAGCACGAATCCTGTTCGAACTGGCCGAACGTGTCGAGCCCGAGGCCGAGGAACCAGGTGAGGATCGCCCGGTTGGTGCCGCCGTGGCAGACCAGCAGGAGATTGGTCCACGCCGTATCCTGCAGGATCGTCATGAACGCCGGCAGCACGCGGGTCTGGAAATCCGCAAACCGCTCGCCCGCCGCGAAGCGCGCATCGGGCTCGCCGGCGCGGAACATCGCATAGGCATAGACGCTGGGATCGAGCGCCGCGCGCTCTTCCAGGCCGGCGCCCTGGATTTCCTTCAGCCCGGGCGCGTGTTCCAGCGTGAGCTCACGGCCGCCCAGCACGATGGAGGCGGTCTCCTCGGTCCGCGGCAGGCCGGAACAGATCGCCCGGTCGAACGGCACCGGCGCCAGCCAGTCGGCCATCGCCAGAGCTTCCTGACGGCCCTTGGGCGTCAGCGGCACGGTGTTGGGTTCCGGACGTCGCGCGCCGGCATCGTCGAAATACGCGGCCTGTGCGTGGCGCATCAGATAGATCCGCCGCCGCCTACCGTTCTCGAAGGGAAGCCGCATTTCGTCTCTCCCTAGCGTTTCTCAAACAGGACGCTCTGCGCCGCGCGTCCGAACCAGCCCTGCGAATCGCCCAGCCGCGCGAACGCGACACCGGCGCCGTCGGGGCCGGGATAGGTCTCGGCGTCCAGGAGCACCCACTCGCCGACCGGATCGCGCGCGAAGCTCAGCTGCAGGTCGGCGTTGATGAAGGTCCAGTGGTTGAAGTCCAGCCACGCCGACGTGCCGTTGCAATAGTCGCCGGCGATCGCCGCGCGCATCACGGGCAGGATCGGTTCGCCGGCGATGATCGTCCAATCGACCTTGATCCACATCGCCGCCGGTCCCGGCGTACCGAACGCGCCCTTCGCGCGGCGCATCTCGACGCCCTCGTTGAAGGCGCAGCCGCGCCCGCGCGGCCCCATGGCGGGCGGCTGGGCTGCGTCAGGCCCGGGCAAATCGATGGGAGGCGGCGCGGCTTCGGGCGGCAGCGGCGTGTCGAGCCGCCGCAGCCGCAAAACGCTGGCGCGCACGACTTCCGTGCCCTCGTGCAGCAGCCGAACCGACAGGAGCTGCAGCTTCTTGCCTTCGCGCACGATCTGCGAATCGATAGTCAGCGGCGCCAGCGGCACCGGACGCATCAGGTCGATGGTCAGGCGCGCGATCCGCATCGGCGCAAGGGCAGGGGTCGCCTCCGCGACCTTGACGATCAGCGCGGCCGGCGCGCCGCCATGCTGCATGGGTCCCCAAGGACCGGCCGCATTGGGACTGGTGACGGCGGTCGTGCCGTCCAGGCGAAAGATCGAATCCATGAGGCTCTCGAATGATGGTTGCCCCATCATGCCACGAAGCGCAGGCGCTTCGCTTCAAAAAGCCGAACGGCAGCGAGAGCGCATGAAGCGCCGTCACTGCCTCAGGTCAGCCATTTAAGGGAATGGCTCCGCGGGTAGGATTCGAACCTACGACCAGCCGGTTAACAGCCGGCTGCTCTACCACTGAGCTACCGCGGATCGCGTGCGGTGCGTAACGAAAGCGCCCACCCACGTCAATGCCGGTGACGGCATTGCACAAAAAGAGCGGGCCGCATTGCTGCGGCCCGTAAAAGGTAAACTCGAATGGTGGGGTGTCTTCAAGGGAAGACAATGAATGGATACTTCAGGAGGGTTAAAGCGCGGTTAACGCTACCCGTTTGTGGAGTCGTTTGGTTCATAACGATGAAGAAAGTGGAGGCCACGCCCGGAATCGAACCGGGATACAAGGATTTGCAGTCCTCTGCGTAACCACTCCGCCACGTGGCCTCAGAACGCAGTCGATCGCTCTGGCGGAACGAAGCGGGGCTCATAACAGACGCGTTGCGGCGCTACAACGCGCTTCTGTCTGATTTCACTCGTCAGTCCAATTGGATTGCAGGTGCGAGATGCGATGTTATAAGCGCCGGACTCCAGGGTTCAGCCAGTTCAATGTCCATGACAGGTTACGCTGCCGCACGCGCCAATATGGTGGATTGCCAGATCCGCACGGCCGACGTGACGGATCCCGAATTGATCGCGGCGATTCGCATCGTCCCGCGCGAGCTTTTCGTGCCCAAGGGCCGGGAAAGCCTCGCCTATATGGGCGAGGCGATCGACGCCGGCGGCCGTCTCCTGCTCGACCCCCGCACTTTCGCCAAGCTGGCCCAGTTGGCCGATCCCAAGCCTGGCGACAGCGTGCTCGATATCGGCGGCGGCACCGGCTACTCGGCCGCGGTGCTGGCGCATCTTACGGGCACGGTGGTCGCCCTCGAGGAAGACGCCGCGCTGTCGCAGAAAGCCGTGGAAATCCTGGCGCAAACCGGCGCGGCCAATGTCAAAGCCGTGACCGGAAAACTGGCCGAGGGCCACGCGGCCGACGCGCCCTACGACGTGATCTTCCTCAACGGCTCGGTTCCCGGCCGTCCCGACAAGCTGTTGGCGCAGTTGAAGCCCGGTGGCCGGCTTGTCGGAATCGTCACAGACAGCGGCATCGGAAAAGCCCACATCTTCGTCAAAGCGTCGTCCGGCACTTCGAGTCGGATTGCGTTCGATTCTTCGGCGGCGCCATTGCCTGGCTTCGCCGCAGCCCCCAGCTTCGTGTTCTAGTTCATTTTCCGGACGGTTCGACCCATGACGTCACTTCCGCGCCGCCTTCGCCCGATTCTCCTGTCGGCGGCGTCGGCTCTCAGCCTATTCGCCGTGACGCCGGCCTTTGCCGAATCGCTTCAGGAAGCGTTGGTCGAATCCTATAACTCCAACCCTGGCCTGCTCGCCGAGCGGGCGCGCCAGCGCGCGACCGACGAAGAGTTGGCCCAGGCCAATGCCGGCTGGCGTCCGACCGTCACCATCAACGGCAATGCCGGCGCCTCGACCGACTACAGCAACGATATTAGCGGCGATTCCTGGAACGCCTCGATCACCGCGACCCAGCCTCTCTACGAGGGCGGCCGGGTGATTGCCCGCCGCGACATCGCCAAGGCGCAGATCCGCGCCGGCCGCGCCGTCCTGGCCGGAACCGAAAGCGACACGCTGCTCTCGGCCGTCACGGCCTACATGAACGTCGTCCGCGATCTTTCGCTGGTCGAGCTGTCGAAGAACCAGATCGACGTGCTGAGCCGCCAGCGTCAGGCGGCGCAGGACCGGTTCGATGTGGGCGAAATTACCCGCACCGACGTCGCGCAGGCCGACGCCGCGCTCTCCGGCGCGCAGACCAACCTGATCGCCACCCAGGCGAATCTGGAAGCCAGCCGCGCCGCCTATGTCCGCATCGTCGGCCACGCGCCCGGCAAGCTGCAGGCTCAGCCCGCGCTGCCGAACCTCCCGCGGACCTTGGACGAAGCGATTGAAAGCGCCCTGCGTCAGAACCCCAATCTCGTCGCAGCGCGCGAGAATCAGCTGGCGGCCGAAGCCGGCGTCGATCTGGCGATTGGCGCCTTGCTGCCCAGCGTCAACCTTTCAGCGTCCTACAGCCGCGGCGAGACCAATACCGACTCCATCCTTTCGACCGATCGTGAGACCGATTCGGGAGAGGTAGGCATTGGCGCCAGCGTCCCGCTCTACCAGGGCGGCGCGGAATATTCCTCGATCCGGCAGGCGAAGCAGACCAACAGCCAGAACCGCCTGCTGGCGACCCTGACCGAGCGCCAGGCGACCGAGGCCGTCACCAACGCCTGGGAAGGCCTCGCCGCGGCGAAGGCCTCGATCCAGTCCGCCGAGGATCAGGTCCGCGCCTCCGAGATCGCCTATGAGGGCGTCCGTCAGGAAGCTGAGGTCGGCGCCCGCACCACGCTCGACGTGCTGAACGCCGAGCAGGCGCTGCTGGACGCCAAGGCGACGCTGATCACCAACCAGAGCAACGTCTACATCGCCGCCTATTCGCTGCGCGCGGCGATGGGCACGTTGTCGGCTTCCGATCTCGGCCTGCCCGTCGAGGTCTACGATCCCGTCCCGCACGGCGACAGCGTCGCCGGGCAGTTGATCGGGGTTGGCGAAGACTAGTCTTTGCGTCCATGATCGGGAATCAGGCGCGGGGCGAGAGAGTCGCCGCGCCGACCGGGGATTGACGATGTCCAATGCCGCGCCACAGACCGGCGAGCCCACCATGGAGGAGATCCTCGCCTCCATCCGGCGGATCATCTCCGAGGAAGAATCCGACGCGCCCGCCGCAGCCGCAGCCCCCGAGGCCGCAGCCGAGCCGGACGCCGAGGATGACGATATTCTCGAACTGACCGATGTGGTGCCGGAACCGGCGCCGCCTCCGCCGCCACGGCCGCGTCCGGCCCTCGTGCAGCCTGCCGACGATATCGTCTTCGACGCCGCGCCGCCTGAGCCGGAAGCGTCCGGTGCCTTCGACGACGACGGTCTGGTGGCTTCCGCGGTCGTGGATCGCGCCGCCTCGGCCTTCGACGCCCTGCACCGCAATATCGATATCGCGGAAACCAAGGCCGGCGGCTCGCTGGAAGGTCTGGTGCGCGAGATGATGAAGCCCCTGCTGAAGCAGTGGCTGGACACGAATCTGCCCGAACTGGTGGAGCGTGTCGTACGTGAGGAAGTAGAACGCGTAACGAACCGACGCCGCTAGGTCCGTTGCCTTGAGTTTCCAAGCGGCCGGGCCATCCCCGGCCGTTTTGCTTTTCGCACCCTGAAATGCCATTTCCGCGCCCCAAAGCGCCAGCCGAACGAAATCAGATGTCCGACAAGACCCTCGACAAGACCTTCGACCCCGCCGCCATCGAGCAGCGGCTCTATGCGGCGTGGGAGCAGTCCGGCGCCTTCAAGGGCGGCACGCGCCCGGAGGCCGAGCCGTTCTCGATTGTCATTCCGCCGCCCAACGTCACGGGCTCGCTCCACATCGGCCACGCGCTGAACTCGACGCTGCAGGACATTCTCTGCCGCTTTGAGCGGATGCGCGGCAAGGACGTGCTGTGGGTGCCCGGTACCGACCATGCCGGCATCGCGACCCAGCTCGTCGTCGAGCGCCAGCTCCGCGAGCAGCAGACCAGCCGTAAGGCCATCGGGCGCGACGAATTCCTGAAGCGCGTGTGGGCATGGAAGGCCGAAAGCGGCGGCACGATCACCCGCCAGCTGCGCCGCCTCGGCGCCTCCTGCGACTGGAGCCGCGAGCGCTTCACGATGGACGAGGGTCTCAGCCGCGCAGTGACCAAGGTCTTTGTGCAGCTCCATAAGGACGGGCTGATCTACAAGGACAACCGCCTGGTGAACTGGGACCCGGCGATGCAGACGGCCGTGTCGGACCTCGAGGTCGAGTCCATCGATATGAAGGGCCATCTCTGGCACCTCAAATATCCGCTGGCCGACGATGCCGAGCGTTTCATCATCGTGGCGACGACGCGGCCCGAGACGATGCTGGGCGATACCGGCGTCGCGGTGCATCCGGACGACGAGCGCTACAAGGACCTCGTCGGCAAAATGGTGCGCCTGCCGCTGACCGATCGGCTGATCCCGATCGTCGCGGACAGCTATGCCGATCCCGAGAAGGGTTCCGGCGCGGTGAAGATCACCCCGGCGCACGACTTCAACGACTTCGAGGTGGGCCGGCGCGCCGGTCTTGCCGCGATCAACATTCTCAACCGCGACGGCACGCTGAACGACGCGGTGCACGAGGCCTATCGCGGCCTCACCACCGCCGGCGCGCGCAAGAAGATCGTCGCCGATCTGGAAGAGCAGGGCCTGCTCGACCACATCGAGGACATCACCCACGCCGTGCCGCATGACGAAAAGACCAAGACCGTCGTCATCGAGCCGTACCTGACCGAGCAGTGGTACCTGAACGTCCAGCCGCTCGCCGACGAGGCGATGAAGGCGGTGCGTTCGGGCGAAACGCAGTTCGTGCCGGAGCACTGGCAGAAGACCTATTTCCAGTGGATGGAAAACATCCAGCCCTGGTGCGTTTCGCGCCAGCTCTGGTGGGGCCACCAGATCCCGGCGTGGTACGGGCCTGCCAAAGTCCAGGAAAATGCTGACGGCCAGCCGATCCTGACGGGTAATGAAAAACACCAAATCTTCGTCGAAGAAGATGAAGTCTCAGCCCTTGCGGCTGCCGAACGTTTCTATGGGAAGCCAGTGAAGATTGCTGGGGAGAGCGCAACCGCTGGCGATTGGATGCGAGCGGCTGATGGCGCTCGGAACGCAGGTGGCGAAGAGCCGATCTGGTTACGTCGCGACGCCGACGTGCTCGACACCTGGTTCTCCTCGGGCCTGTGGCCGTTCTCGACGCTCGGCTGGCCGGAACAGACGACGGACCTCGCGCGCTTCTATCCGACCTCCGTGCTCGTCACGATGTTCGACATCATTTTCTTCTGGGTCGCCCGGATGATGATGTTCGGCGTGAAGTTCGACGACCAGCACCGCGCACCCTTCGCCAAGGTCCTCATCCACGCCCGCGTCGTGGACGAGAAGGGCCAGAAGATGTCGAAGACAAAGGGCAATGTCGTCGATCCGCTGACCCTGATCGACAAGTACGGCGCCGACGCGCTGCGCTTCGGCCTCGCCATCGCGGCGGCGCAGGGCAAGGACGTGCGCATGGGTCCCAGCCGCGTCGAGGAATACCGCAACTTCTGCACCAAATTGTGGAACGCAGCGCGCTTCTGCGAGATGAACGGCTGTGATCCCGTCACCGGATTTGATCCGTCCAAGGCCGAATTCAAGATCAACAAATGGATCATCGGCGAGACGGTGAAGACCGAGCGCCTGGTGCGCGAAGCGTTAGCTGCGTTCCGCTTCAACGATGCGGCGACCGCACTCTACCAGTTTGTCTGGAACACCTATTGCGACTGGTATGTCGAGCTGATCAAGCCCGCGCTGATGGGCGAGGACGGCGCGGCGAAGACCGAGACGCGCGCGACCGCGGCCTGGGTGTTCGACCAGATCCTGCACCTCATGCACCCCTTCACGCCTTACATCACCGAAGAGTTGTGGGTGCAGATCGGCGAACGGGCAGGGGGCCGCGATGGCTTCCTGATGCTCTCAACCTGGCCGAGCTATAACGAGGCTTTGATCGACCCGGTCGCGACCGGCGACCTCAACGCCGTGATCGAAGCCTGCGCCGCGGTGCGCAGCGTGCGCTCGCTGCTGAACGTCTCGCCGGCCGCCGCCGATATCAAGTCGTCCATTGCCTTCACCGGCGCGGTGAAGTCCAGCGTGTTCGAGGAGTTCCAGCCCGCCTTCGAGCGCCTGTCGCGCACGAAGTACCAGGCCGACGCCATCGTTGCCGAAACGACGGGCAGCGCCGTGGTCAGCTTCGGCACGATCGTGCTCGACCTTGGCGGCCATATCGATAAGGCGAAGGAACTCGCCCGCCTGAAGAAGGACGCGGCCAAGCAGGACGGCGAGATCGCCAAGATCACCGCCAAGCTGGGCAATGCCGAATTCGTCGCCAAGGCGCCCGAAGAGGTGATCGAGGAACAGAAGGACCGCCGCGCCGCCGCCGAAGCGACCCGCGACCGCCTGAACGAAGCGATCGCGCGCCTGGGCTAAACCGCGAGCAGCGGCGCGCCCTTCACGCTGGTGCGGAACATTTCGCGTCGATGACCCTGATAGTCGTTGATTGCGAAATGCTGGGTCGCGCGGTTGTCCCAGATGGTCAGCATGTGCGGCTGCCACTGTACGCGATAGCGGAACTGCTCCTGCACGGCATGGAGGAACAGGCGTTTCAGTAGCCGGTCTGACCGCTCCTTCTCATAGCCGTCGATGCGGATCGTGTAGGTCTGATTGACGAACAACACCGGCTCGCCGGTGTCGGGATGCTTGGCGACGACGGGATGGCGGAACTCCTTGTCCGCCTCGGCCGAGGGCTCGATCCCCATCGAGAGCTGGTCCTTCACCTGCGCGTAGTAGCCGTTCGCGCCATAGGGTCGCCCGGCGCTGTGGATGGCATAGAGCCCGTCGATCTCCGCCTTGGTCTCATCGTTCAGCGCGGCATAGGCGGCGGCCTGGTTCGACCACATCGTATCGCCGCCCTTGGGCGGGATTTCCGACGACCACAGGCACGTGAAAGCCGGCGGTTCGGGCAGGTAGGAGAGGTCGGTGTGCCACGCCTCGCCGAAGCCGATCTTGGCGTCGGCTTCCTTCAGCACGCGGACGACCATGGGCCGGCCGGGCAACGGCGTGACGAACGGTGTGTCGGTGCGGCCGCCGAGATCGTCCGTGGTGCGCTCCAGATCGTCGAGCGAGATGTCCTGGCCGGGCAGGAACACGACCTTGTGGGTCACCGCGGCATCCCGCAACGCACTTGCGGTCGCCGCGTCCAGCGGCCGGGTGAGATCGATGCCGGTGACGAACGCGCCGAGCGGGCCGCCCGTCGGTTCAATGCGAAGTGTGGTCATGCGCGCCTCCCTCGCCGCCGCCTCATTCGGCGGCGGTCATTGTGGCGCTAACTTACCCCTTTTTGTCATGCCCGCGAAGGCGGGCATCCACGGGGCAGTGCTGGATGCCCGCCTTCGCGGGCATGACAGCTATGGGGATTACTCGCCCTTGAAGTCGGCGGGGCGCTTCTGCAGGAACGCCGCGACGCCTTCGCCGAAATCCTTCGACCGGCCGGCAGTGAGCTGCGCCCAGCGCTCGGCGTCGAGCTGCTCCTCATAGGTGCGGTCGAAGCTGCGATTGTAGAGGCTGCGGATATTGCCCAGCGACACGGTCGGGCCGCTCGCCAGATCCTTGGCCAGCTTGTTCGCCTCGGGCATCAGGTTCGCGTCGTCATAGACGCGGTTGATGAGGCCCCATTCCAGCGCCTTCTCGGCAGGCAGGCGTTCGCCCAGCAGCGAGAGTTCCTTGGCGCGGGCAAGGCCGACGAGGCGCGGCAGCAGCCAGGTCGAACCGCCATCCGGCACCAGGCCGATGCGGCGGAACGCCTGCAGGAAGAAGGCCGACTTCGACGCCAGGATCATGTCGCCCATGAGTGCGAAGCTCATGCCGACGCCGGCGGCCGGACCGTTCACCGCGGTGATCAGCGGCACCTTCAGATTGCGGATCTTGCGCAGCAACGGGTGATACACCGTCTCCAGCGCAGCGCCGGCATCGCGATCTTCCGGGTCCGGCGTATTGGAGCCCGCGCCCGACGAGAGATTGGCGCCCGTGCAGAAGCCGCGGCCTTCGCCCGTCAGGATGACACAGCGCACGCCATGCGACGGCTTCTGAAGTTCGTTGATGCCCGCGAGCAACCCGCCGGCCATTTCCCCGCCCATGGCATTCATGACCGGCGGGTCGTTCATGATCAGCGTCGCGACGCCGTCTTCGATCTTCAGAGTGGTCTTGGTGAATTCCAAAACAGTCATGGTCCTCTCTCCAGTTTTGTTGAAAGCGTAATTCAGGTTTCTTCGAGCATGCGGCGCAATTCCGCCTTGGCGACTTTCTCCAGGGTCGAGCGCGGGAAGGCATCGACCACGCGGATCTCGTGGGGTCGCTTGAACGTCGCGAGCTGCGCCGTGCAGGCGGTCATGATCGCGTCGGAAAGGCCATCGGGTGCGCCGGGCAGGGGGATCACGAACACGACGGGCACCTCGTCCAGCATGCGGTGCTTCTTGGCGACTACCGCGACCTCCTGCACGCCCGGCACTGTCGCGACGACGCGCTCGACTTCGGACGCCGCGACGTTCTCGCCGCCGACCTTCAGCATGTCCTTGGAACGGTCGGCGAAGATCAGATAGCCCGCAGGCCCGATCGTCACGCGATCGCCGGTCAGGAAGAAGCCGTGCTCGTCATAGGCATCCGCCGTCGCCTGGGCATTGCCGGCATATTCCGCGAAGAGCGAAAGCCCGCGCACGCCCTTGATCGCGAGATCACCGGTCTCGCCAAGTTCGGCGGGGCGACCGTCGTCGCGCGTGACGCGCAGTTCGTATTCCGGCGCGGGACGGCCCATCGACATCGGCAGGTCCGGCAGATGCGCCTGGCCGACCGTGCCGTGGGTGATGGTCTCGGTCATGCCCCACCAGCCCATCGTTTTCACCCGGAAATGCGCATCGGTCGGCATGTCGCAGGCGCCGTTACCCCACAGGCGATAGCTATGGTCGCGCGGCACCTCATGCTCCATCAGCGCGCGCAGGCAGAACGGCACGATCGAGGCCCAGGTCGCACGATGCTTCAGCGAGATCGGCCAGAAGCGCGACGCCGAAAAGCGCGGCTGCAGAATGCAGGCGCAACCCGCCCACAGCGCCGCCAGCACTGAATAGGCCTGCGCGTTGGTGTGGAACAGCGGCAGCGTCGTCAGATGGACATCGTGTGGTGTCAGCGTCTCATGCACCGCATTGATGCGTGCGCCCCACAACGCATTGGCATGGCTCCACAGCACCGCCTTGGGCCGCGAGGTCGTGCCGGAGGTGTACTGAATGGAATAGTCCGCCAGCGGATCATGCGGCCGCGGGGGCAGGGTGCCTGGGTCGGCGTCGAGCCGCTCGAACGACGAGGCTGCGTCGGGCTGTCCGGCCCGCGCTGCGTCGCCGTTGTCCGTCTCCGTCACCGCCAGCCATTTGAATCGGGCCGCGCCGTTTACGAGGCTCGCGAATTTCGGCTGGGTGATCGCCGCCACCGCGCCGCTGTGATCGGCGAAATAGCTGAGCTCGTCAGGCGAGGATTTCGCATTCGTCGTCACGGCTACCGCGCCGGCATAGGCGCAGCCGATCCAGGCGATCGCTGCCTCCGGGCAATTGTCGAGATGCACCAGCACCCGGTCGCCGAGACCGACGCCGCGCGCCGCCAGCGCCGCGGCAAAGCGGCGGACCCGGTCGGCGAACCGCGCGAAGGCCCAGGTCTCGCCCTCGCCCTCGAACGGTTCCCAGATCAGGAACGGCTTGTCGCCGCGGACCTGCGCCTGGAGATCGATCAGCGTCCGGATGTCCTGCCCACTGAAGGGCATGGCGTGTGGCGCGGCGAGCGGCGGCGGGCGGTGGGTCATGGGCTTAGGCGAAGTTCGGGTCGCGCTTCTGCAGGAAAGCGCTCACGCCTTCGACGAACTCGGGCAGATCGCCGAGCTCGCCCTGCGTGATGCGCTCCAGATCCAGCTGCTGCTCCAGCGAATTGTTGGGCGAGGCGTCGAGCACCTCCTTGATCTTCATGAAGGCGCGGCGCGGGCCCTTGGCCAGGCGGGCGGCGAGGGCGCGCGCTTCGCTCATCAGCTTGTCGTCGTCGACCGCCTCCCAGATGAGACCCCATTCGGCGGCCTTCGGCGCCGGCAGGCGATCGCCCAGCAGAGCCAGCGCCCGAGCCCGCGCGCGGCCGACAAGGCGCGGCGTGTACCAGGTCACCCCGACATCGGGCACGAGGCCGAGCTTGGGTCCGAACACCTGCACGAAATAGGCGGACTTCGCGGCGAGCACGATGTCGCCCGCGAGCGCCAGGCCAACCCCGCCGCCGGCGCAGACGCCGTTGACGGCAACCACCACAGGCTTGGGAAATGCGCCGAGATCGGCGGCGAGCGGATTGTAGCCGATCTCCATCGAGTGGGCCGTCTGCTCGCCGACCGAACGGCCCGCGTCGTTCGAGAACCCGCTGCCCGCAAGATCGGCGCCCGCGCAGAAGCCGCGCCCGGCGCCGGTCAGCAGGACGACGCGCACCGCATCGTCCTTGGCGAGATCGCCGAGCGTCACGCGCGTCTCGTCGATCAGCGTCTTGTTGATGCTGTTGAGCGCCTGCGGCCGGTTCAGCGTCAGCTCTGCCACGCCGCCTTCGATGGCGAGCGTGATGGTGGTGAAGGCCATGGTGCGTTTCCCGGTGTTATCGTTTCCCGGGAGACTAGGCGCACGCGACGCCGACGCAAAGCTATCGTTACGTCAGGCCGCTGAGGTCGTGCGCGGCGCGAGTTCGTCCTCGGTGACCACCTGGTTCCGGCCGCCGCGCTTGGCGGTGTAGAGGCAGGTATCGGCCCGGCGCAGCAGCTCGGACGGCGTTTCGCCGGGCAGCAGGGACGCGACGCCCAGCGAGATGGTGATCGAGCCCATCGTTTCGCCCGTGCTGCGCTTCACGACCTTCTTGGTCTGGACGTGCTTGCGGATCTGGTCGGCCAGCGTGCGCGCATTGGCGAGTGTCGTATCGGGCAGAATGACTGCAAACTCCTCGCCGCCGTAACGCGCGGCCGTATCGCGGCCTTTGACGTTGTCGGCGAAGCACGAGGCGACGAGGCGCAGCACCTGGTCGCCGGTCTGGTGGCCCCAGGTGTCGTTGAACATCTTGAAGTGGTCGACATCGCCCATGACGATGCAGAGATCCTTGCCCGTCTCGAAGGCTTCCGCCGCCGCCTCGGTCAGGCGTTCGTCGAAATACTTGCGGTTGGCGAGCGCGGTCAGGGCATCTGTGCGCGCTTCCCGGCGCACCGTTTCAACCTTGGTCCGCAGCCCATCGATTTCGGTCGAAGCGACGGACAGACGATTCTCCAGCGTCTCCGCCCGGGCCCGCATCGAGCGCGTCGCGGCGGCGAGCTGGTGGACGACCGCCGTCAGGGTCTGACCGTCGACGCCGCGGTCCATCTGGCCGCTGACGACCTCAAGCGCATTCCCGTAGGACTGGGTATGCTGGCCGGCCTGGACGACCGTCTTCTGGATCGAGGCGATTTCCGCACCGAGCGACTGGCTGATCGCAGCCAGCGCCTGCGCTTCGTTGGGCAGCGGGAAGAACGCCTCGCGCAGCTTGGCGCCGGTATCTTCCGTCCACTCGCCGCCTTCGGCGAACACCGCGGCCAGTGCGGCCGACAGCTCGGCGCTGGCCGAGGAGGCCTGCGCGTACCAGATTTCGAAATTCGCCGGGGTGGGCGGCACGCCATACGCCCGCATCGTCTCCATCGCCTGCTCAGCAATGGAGCGGGTGTGCGAGAGATCGACGAGAGAGGACGTCATTCGGGAACCGTTTGTAACAACTGAGACCGCTATACACGCGGTGATATACATAAATGCCGCAAAACGACCAATTTCCGGTTAATATGGCGTCCAGCGTGTCACAACCCCGCATTGGCGCTATAATACTCCCACAAAATACGTCTTCGGAGGATCGAGTCATGAGCCTGGCGGAAAACATCGCCCCGCTGCCCGAGCGCAATCCCATCGAAAAGACCATTCGCGCCATTCTCGACAAGCAGAAGAAGGCGCATGTGAAGGAAGGCCCGGCCCCCGCCGAGCGCCGAATCGATTGGCTCGACCGCGCCATCGACCTGCTGGTGACCCACAAGACCCAGATCGCCGAAGCCATGGCCGCCGACTTCGGTCACCGCAGCCACGACCAGTCGATGCTTACCGACGTCTTCGGCTCGATCGAGGCCCTTAAGCACGCGAAGAAAAACCTGCGTGCCTGGATGCGTCCGGAAAAGCGCAAGCCCAGCTTCCCGCTGGGCCTGCTCGGCGCCCGCGCCGAGGTGCAGTTCCAGCCCAAGGGCACGGTCGGCGTCATCAGCCCGTGGAACTTCCCGGTGAACCTGACCTTCACCCCGCTCGCCGGCATCTTCGCCGCGGGCAACCGGACGATGATCAAGCCATCTGAGTTCACCCCGGCGACGTCCGAGCTGATGGCCCGCATGTTCCGCATGGCCTATGACGAGACCGAAGTCGCGGTGATCACCGGCGGCGCGGCCGTCGGCGAGGCCTTCTCCAAGCAGCCCTTCGACCACCTTCTGTTCACCGGCGCGACCTCGATCGCCTATCACGTGATGCGCGCCGCGGCGGAGAACCTCGTCCCGCTGACGCTCGAGCTCGGCGGCAAGTCCCCGACCATCGTCGGCAAGGGCGCCAACATGGCCGAGGCGGCACAGAAGATCATGGTCGGCAAGATGCTGAACGCCGGCCAGATCTGCCTCGCACCGGACTATGTCTACGTCCCCGACGGCCAGGCCGAAGCCTTCGTGTCAGCCGCCGAGACCGCGGTCGGCAAGATGTATCCGACCCTGAAGGACAATCCCGACTACACCTCGGTCATCAACCAGCGCCACTACGACCGCCTCCAGTCCTATGTCACGGACGCCAAGGCGAAGGGCGCGAAGGTCGTGGAAATCAATCCGGCCAAGGAAGATTTCACCCAGCAGCCCTACCACAAGATCCCGCCGACGCTGGTGCTGAACCCCACCGACGACATGAAGATCATGCAGGACGAGATCTTCGGGCCGCTGCTGCCCGTGAAGACCTATGCCTCGATCGACGATGTCGTCGGCTATGTGAATGATCACCCGCGTCCGTTGGGTCTCTACTATTTCGGCAGCGACGGCGCGGAGACGAAGAAGGTGCTCGAGCGCACCACGTCGGGCGGCGTCACGGTGAACGACGTCATCATGCACGTGTCGATGGAAGACATCCCCTTCGGCGGCGTCGGGCCCTCGGGCATGGGCGCCTATCACGGCATCGACGGCTTCAAGACCTTCAGCCACGCCAAGGCGGTCTATCGTCAGTCGCGCTTCGACGTCGCGGGTATCGCGGGCCTGCGCCCGCCCTATGGCGAGAAGCTGCGCAACATGATGACGAAGCAGATCAAGAAATAGCCGCCGTTCAGGCGGCCATCACGCGAGCGGTCCGGCGGATTTCCGGCAGTTCGATGATGGCCGCCGTGCCGGTGCCTTCATCGCTTTCCAGCCAGACGCGGCCTTGGTGCGCGCCGACGAAGGCCTTCACCAGCGCCAGGCCGAGCCCGGTACCCTGCTTCTCGCGGGCATAGGTATTGTCCGCCTGCTCGAAGGCGCCGAACACGCGTTCCAGCATGGCGGCCGGAATGCCGGCGCCGCGGTCGCGCACTTCGATCCTCAGCGCCGCCGCCGAGGTGATCGCGGTGCGGACCGTGACCGACTCGCCCGAGACATTGTGCTTCAGCGCGTTCGACAGCAGGTTGATCAGCACCTGCCGCAGCATGCGCGCATCGCCGAAGACCAGCGCATCGCCGTGATCGGCCAGATATTCGATCGTCGTCCCGGCTGCGGCGGGGTGGCCGCGCGCGACGCGGATGGCGTCCTCGATGAAGACGGCGGGCGCAATCCAGTCCTGCGCCAACTCCACCTTGTTAGCTTCGATCTTCGCGATATCCAGAATGTCGTTGATGATGCCCAGCAGATGCTGGCCGCTCTTCTCGATGTCGGCGAGATATTCCTTGTACTTCGCATTGCCGACCGGGCCGAACAGCTCGTCGCGCACGATCTGTGAGAAGCCGATGATGGCGTTGAGCGGCGTGCGCAGCTCGTGGCTCATATTGGCGAGGAACGACGACTTCGCATGCGACGCGGTTTCCGCCTCGCTCTTCAGCAGCAGCGCCTCGTCGCGCGAGGTCGCATACCCGGCCGCAAGGTCTTCATTCTTCAGCCGCGTCAGCACCAGTTCGGTGAAGCGGTTATTGGCCGTGATCGCCATGAAGCCGAACCAGATCAGCGCGATGGGCAACAGGCACGCGGCGAGGATCGTGACCGGCGAGGGCTGGATCAGAAACGCCGTCGCGGTGACGACCGTGTTGCCCAGGCACACCGCGATGATGAACCGCTTGCTCTCGGCATGTTCGTTCACATTGCTCGCCGTCGCTAGGATGCAAAGCATCAGCAGCGTGTAGTGATTGAGCGCAACGCCGGGCACCCACAGCGCGAAGGCAATACCGCCCCAGATCAGACCGTTCGTCGCGAACAGGGTCGAAAACGCGCTGTGCCAGGCCAGCGTGTTCGCCGTCTGGCGGTCTCTCGAAAGATAGGCGCGCACCAGAAGCCGGGCAGCGACGGTCCAGCCGATGACAGCGGCGCAAAAGAGCAGGCCGTTCGTCCAGCTCGCGCGGCCTAGCCCCTCGAGTTCGCAGAACGCGACGGTCAGCGCGAGCGCGAGGATGGGCGCGCCATAGGCGCTGCGGCCGGTGGTCGACGCCGCGTAGTCGAGCTCGGCCCGCAGCAGCCGGTCGCCCAGCCCTGCACGCGTCTCGTTTGGCGTCCCCGCGTCCGTCATTCTTCCGTCAGCTCATCCACCGACCTTCTGCCGGCACGAACGAGACTACGCGCGCAACCTTAAGGTGGCTTGCGAGCGGGAAGGGAAATGCGTGGATTCCGTTTAACCGGCTGGCGAGCTTAATGAACGAGAGGTTACCGTCAGGGATCGACGGTATCGACGCTCTCCAGCAGCTTCGCGACCAGTCGCCGCTCCTCGGCATCGAGCTCCGGGCGCCAGATATTGAAGATCAGCACCACGCGCGTCTCGCCGCTGTCGTTACGGGCTTCGTGGTTGATGGAGTCGTTGAACACCATCGCTTTGCCCATCTCCCAACCACGCGTCTCGTTGCCGACGCGGATCGAGCATTTCGGCGGAATGATCAGCGGCAGGTGGCAGACGAGCCGCGTGTTGAAATAGCCGGTATGCGGCCTGATCCAGGTCCCCGGCACGAGCTTCGAGAACAGCACGAACGGCGCGCGGCCCTTGACCTCTTCCAACGGCACACCCGCCATCGCCGCCACCGTCTTGGGACAGCGCGCCGCGATCTCGGGCACCGGCGCACCGTTCTTCCAAAGATAGCAGGCGCTCCAGTCGCGATTGCCGAGCAGATGCTTGGTGCGATCGATCGGGCGGGTGGAGTCGCTTTCCAGATAGGGCGCCCAAGCGCTGGGATCGTCGAGCAATGGCAGCAGTTCGTTGCGGATGTCGTCGGTCGCCGCCTCTACCGCCGCGACCCACGGAAAGGTCTCGCGCGGATAGAACTGGATCGCCGGTAGTTCCGGCAGGAAGAACGAACGCGGCTCCTGCTCATAACGCTGCTTGCGGCCCGTGAGCATCGCGAGGCCGTCGGTGAAACGCGCACTCGCCGTCGCCGGATCAAAACCCGCCCCGCGTACCTCCGAGAGCATGTGGTCGGCGATCTCCGCCCTCAGCCGGTCGCGCGCGGCCTGGGCGCGCTTGACCTCGGAACCCATCCCGGGCGGCAGCGTCCGCGTGTCCTGCGCGCGTCCCACGACGACATTGTAGAAGGCGAGAGCGCCCCGCCGGTCGCCCCGCCCGGCGAGCAGGTCGCCCTTCATCATCAGCGCGCGCAGGTTGGCAGGCTCCAGACGCAGTGCTTCCTCGAGCGCCAGGTCGATCCCCGCATCGTCCTTCAGCAGATGATTGGCGATGGCGAGATTGATCCACGTCCCGGCATTTGCGCCGCCCGCGTCAACCGCGGCCGTCAACAACGCCCGCGCGGACATGCCGTCGCCGCGCTTCAATGCGTCGATCGCCTCCTGGTTGAATGCCGATGCCCCCACCGCGCTCCACCTGCGTCATTGCCCGAATTGAGGCAGACTCAAAGGGTGCCCGCGATTTGCGCATTCAACAAGCGGGGCCGGTGAAAGCGCGCTGTTCCGCCGCGGAATCGCTTTGCGGTAGTGTGGGCCCAAGCGATTCGCACCCTGCAGACCCAGTTCCCCATACATGGCCAAATCTGACCTGTTCGCCGGACCCGACGACGGCAAAGCCTATTCCGCGAAGGACATCGAAGTCCTCGAGGGACTTGAACCTGTCCGCCGCCGTCCCGGCATGTATATCGGCGGCACCGACGAGCGGGCGCTGCATCACCTTGCCTCGGAAATCCTCGACAACTCGATGGACGAGGCGGTCGCCGGGTACGCCGACCATATCGACATGGAACTGCGCGCTGATGGCACGCTGCTGATCCGCGACAACGGCCGCGGCATCCCGACCGACCCGCACCCCAAGCTGAAGCCCAAGAGCGCGCTCGAGGTCATCTACACCGTGCTCCACGCCGGCGGTAAGTTCTCGGGCGACGCCTACCAGACCTCGGGCGGCCTGCACGGCGTCGGCGCCTCGGTCGTGAACGCACTGTCCGAATGGCTGGAAGTCGAGGTCGCGCGCGACCGCCAGCTCTGGTCGATGCGCTTCGAACGCGGCGTCCCGCAAGGCAAGCTGAAGGCGCTCGGTCCCACGCATAACCGCCGAGGCACGACGGTCATCTTCAAGCCGGACCATCAGATCTTCGGCAAGGACCTCCGCTTCAAGCCGTCGCGGCTCTATCGCCTCGCACGGTCGAAGGCCTATCTCTTCCGCGGCGTCGAGATCCGCTGGTCCTGCGATCCTTCGCTGATCCCCAATGGCGACGAGACGCCCGCCGAAGCCATCCTGCATTTCCCCGGCGGTCTCGCCGACTTCCTGGGCGCCGTGCTGGAGAAGGAAACGACGGTCACGCCGCGTCCCTTCGCCGGCCGTTTCGAACCCAAGGACAAGCGCGGCGCGGTCGAGTGGGCGGTCCATTGGGCGCCTGGCCGCGACGGGTTCCTCAACTCCTACGCCAACACCATCCCGACGCCCCAGGGCGGCACGCACGATCTCGGCCTGCGCGGCGCGCTGACCAAGGGCCTGCGCGGTTACGCCGAACTCGCCAACAACAAGCGGGCAGGGAACATCACCGCCGACGATGTGATGGACAGCGTCTGCGGCATGCTCTCGGTCTTCATCCGAGATCCTGAATTCCAGGGCCAGACCAAGGACCGCCTGTCCAACCCCGAGGCCCAGCGCTTCGTGGAAAGCACAGTGCGCGACCATTTCGACCATTGGCTGGCCGACAGCCCGGTCGATGCCGACCGCCTGCTGCAGCACGTCATCGAAGTCGCCGACGAGCGCATGAAGCGCCGCGCCGAGAAGGAAGTCTCGCGCAAGAGCGCGACGCGCAAATTGCGCCTGCCGGGCAAGCTCACCGACTGCACCAAGGATGCGAGCGAAGGCACCGAACTCTTTCTCGTCGAAGGCGACAGCGCCGGCGGCAGCGCCAAGCAGGCGCGCGACCGCGCGACGCAGGCCATCCTGCCTCTCCGCGGCAAGATCCTGAACGTCGCCAGCGCGGCGGCCGGCAAGCTGCAGCAGAACCAGGAACTCTCCGATCTGCTTCAGGCGATCGGCGCCGGCACCGGCCTCAAATACCGCACCGAGGACGTGCGCTACGACAAGATCGTCATCATGACGGACGCCGACGTCGACGGCGCCCATATCGCGTCGCTGCTGATCACCTTCTTCTATCGCGAGATGCCCGGCCTCATCCGCGACGGCAAACTCTACCTCGCCATGCCGCCGCTGTTCCGCCTGTCGCAAGGCTCGAAGTCGGTCTACGCGCGCGACGAGCGCCATCGCGACGAGCTGATGAAAACCTTCTTCCGCCCCGGCGCGAAGGTCGAGGTCGGCCGCTTCAAGGGCCTTGGCGAGATGATGCCGGCGCAGCTCAAGGAAACCACCATGCAGCCGGGCAAGCGCACCATGCTGAAGGTGACGATCCCCGAAGGCGAAGAGAGCGACACCAGCAACCTCGTCGAGCAGCTGATGGGCCGCAAACCCGAACTGCGTTTCCAGTACATCCAGGAACACGCCAAGTTCGTTGAAGAAATCGACGTCTAGCCCTGTCTTTCTTCGTCATCCTCGGGGCCGCGCAGCGGAACCCGAGGATGACGATGGTGGTGTGGTTAGAAAGGGTTCAACCCCTTGAAGAACGCCGATACCGCGTGACGGCGCTGCTCGCGGCGTACGACATCTTCGCCCGTCACCCAGTTGAGCTGGATCACCCGGCGCTCGCCCTCGAACGAGTTATGCCCGTGCCAGGCATGGGGCAGGCAAGGGAAGACCAGCAGCGTGCCGTCCACCGGCGGCACCTCGGCGGCGAAGTCCTCCAGGCTGTCGGGCCCGTTCAGGATGCGCAGACACCCCGCATGGCTCTCCCACGCCTCCTTGGCGCGGTTGAGATAGAGCAGCACGGTCACGATCTTGGTCTTGGAGTCCGTGTGGATCTGCCCGTCGCGCGCGCGAGCCTGGCCGCGCAGCGTCGTCATGGTCGGCTTACCCGAAAGATCGACGCCGAATTTCCGCTCCACCGCCGTGCGGAACTCATCGCCCTTCAGCGCCTCTAGCACCGCGGTCAGCCCAGGGCCGGGCTTCTGCGTGAACACCGGGAACGAGCCCGGCTTGGCGATCTTGGGGTAATCGGCGATCGCGTCGTCGAACGCCTGGCCCGCCACGAAGTTGGGCACGATCACATAAGGGAAGGGCTTCTCGGCGGCTGGTGTGCGCTCGAAGGCAGCAATATTCAACAACGACATAGCGGCGACTCTTACGGTTAAAGGCAGGCATAGCGTCGCGCGCGCTGCCGGTCCATGATCTTAGCATGTGGGGTTGGAAGAGGTTGGAGTCGATGCGCCGTCTCGCTTTTGCCCTTCTGGTCGCGCTGGCGGGCCTCGCGCCCGCAGCGGCGACGGGCGGAGAAGCGGTCGAAATGCGCGACGGCCCCGGCAAGAATGCCCGCGATCTCGAACCGTTCTGGATGATGCGCTGCGCCAACGGTACGCGGCTGGTGGGCCTGCGCGTCCATGCCGATCGCCGCATCGCCGGTGTCGAGGCGATCTGCGCCGGCCTCGCGCGCCGCGACGGCGCCGTCGCCTGGCTGGCCAAGCCCCGGGTCTGGATGGCGCCCGCCATGCCGCCACCGCCTGCGCCGCCACCGCCTCCTCCGCCGCGTGCGGAAGGCACGGTCTTGCGCGCCGAATCCGGCACGGTGATGCGCTATCGCGGAAGCCGGGCTCTGGTCATCAGCGTGCCCCGCGCACCCGAGCCGCCGCCCCGCACAGACAGCGGCGAACGCGACGAGCGTCCGCGCTACCTGCTGCCCTTCGTCGATACCCGCTCATCGCGCGATCTCCTGTGCCCCAGCGGCGAATTCGTTCAGGGCCTCCGCACGGGCTCACAAGGCGACGAACTCGCCGCGATCCAGATCATGTGCGGCGACGGCGGCGCGGGCGCCTCACGCGCCGTCGGTGCCTGGCCGGAGGTGAAACCCGGCAAGAAAAAAGGCACCGCGCTGAAGGTTGAACGCATCCAGTGCGGCCGGGCAGGGGCCAATCCCCTTGACGGCACCGCTGCAGACGCCGTCTTCGGTACCGTCAATGGCGGCCGCGTTCAGAGCCTCGGCATCACCTGCACGCCTGAGATCGCGCCGGGTTAGCGCCCGGCCGGCACACCCTCGCGCAGCGCGGTCGAGAAGGCCGGCCCGGTCAGCCCCGCCGCGAGCGCCGCCTTGGCTTTCGGCAGTGTGCCGCTGCCAAGCCGGCGCAGCTCGTCCAGCGAATACTGCGTGTTGAGCCGCCCGAGATCGTAGAGATAGTCGGCAAGATACCCTGACAGCAGGATGCGATAATCGAGCGGCAGCGGCGCTTCCATCGCCTGGGTTAGGCTCCACAGCATCGTCGTGCAGTTCTCGGTGATCGTGTGGTAAAACTCCGGCGTCACCGTCAGCGCATTGGCCTTGTCGAGCAGCGCGAGCAGCAGCAATTGCGCTTCTTCGCGCGTCGCATTGGTGCGGAACAGCGTCACGGTCTGGTTGGGATCGTTGACACGCCAGCCCATGAAGTCGTGCTCGTCGCCCGCCGTCACCGCCAGCTCATAGGCCTTGAAGATGCCGGCGATCGAGGAATGCGGCTCGCCCTTCTCCTTGCGGATATCGACGGAGAGGCTGAGCACTTGGCCGTCCGCGAAGTTGAACTCGAAATAGGAATGCGCGATCGCCGGCCCCATCCAGTAGAGCAGGCCGATATCGACCCCGGTCAACGTCTTCAGATCGTAGGTCCGGGTCTCCCAGCGCTCGACGGCGCCGGTCAGCGTCGCCCAGTCGAAATTGCGCACGTTGTGAACGGTGATCGTGTCGCCCTGGCGTTCGTAAGTCAGATCCTGCGCCATCTCAGGCGTCCAGATCCGATCGTTCGAGGGCAGGATCGTCGCCCACCAGATCTGCACCCCGACGAACGCCGCGACATAAAGGGCCAGCCCACGCACGCCGCGCCGCCAGAGCTGGACGATCGCCCAAAGCGCCAGCACGCCCCAAGCGGCAACCAGCACGTAGTAGAGGACGACTGAGACAGGTCCCTGATAGGTCAGCGCCCCCAAGACCCAGACGGCGCTCAACAGGACGATGAGCGTCAGGAACGCGCGCCCGATCGTACGCAGGATGCGCCAGGTCAGGGAAGGCCGCGCCATGGGAACCGGATCGTCAGGGAAGGGTGGCTGCGTTTTAGCATCGCCTGCCGCTCCGGCCCATCACCTGATCGGGCGGATTTCGGCGCTTTGGTGCGCTCAATCAGCCCCTGAAATCCGCGAAATCCGAGGATTTCCATTGACTTGTGGATATCTCTTACCATATTGCAGCGCAACGTAACGAGAGAGTCGCGGTGGCCACGGTCACCAGGCGGCTTGCCGGTCGAGCCCTGAACCCGCTCCCGGACACCCCGACCCAAGTGTTCTCTCGTCGGTACGATGGAGTTGGCGGACGCCCGGATCGGCATCGCTCGCTTGAAACGCCATTCCGATCCATTGAAGAGTTGAATGACAACGTTCGCCGATCTCGGCCTCAGCGATGAACTGCTGAAGGCTGTCGAAGACACAGGCTACACGACCCCCACCCCGATCCAGGAACAGGCCATCCCGCACGTGTTGCGCGGCCGCGACGTCCTCGGTCTCGCCCAGACGGGCACCGGCAAGACGGCCGGCTTCACCTTGCCGATGATCGACATCCTCGCGTCGGGCCGGGCGAAGGCGCGCATGCCGCGCTCGCTGATCCTCGAGCCCACCCGCGAACTCGCGGCGCAGGTCTCCGAAAGCTTCGTCAAGTACGGCAAGCACCACAAACTGACCCAGGCGCTGATCATCGGCGGCGTGGCGTTCGGCGACCAGGACAAGAAGCTGGACCGCGGCGTCGACGTGCTGATCGCCACCCCCGGCCGCCTGCTCGACCAGTTCGAGCGCTCCAAGCTAATGCTGAGCCAAGTGCAGGTGCTCGTCATCGACGAGGCCGACCGCATGCTCGACATGGGCTTCGTGCCCGATATCGAACGCATTGTGAAGCTGCTGCCCTTCACCCGCCAGACGCTGTTCTTCTCGGCCACCATGCCGCCGGAGATCACGCGCCTCGCCGATCAATTCCTGCACAACCCCGTCCGCATCGAGGTCTCCAAGCCCGCCACGGCGGCGACCACGATCGAACAGCGCCTGACCGTCATCGACGCGCAGGACAAGCGCGAGGCGCTCCGCCGTCTCATCCGCGCCGAGCCGGTCCAGAACGCCATCGTGTTCTGCAACCGCAAGCGCGACGTCGACATCGTCGGCAAATCGCTGAAGAAGCACGGCTTCGACGCCGCCCCGATCCACGGCGACCTCGACCAGGCGACCCGCACCGCGACGCTCGACCTGTTCCGCGCTGGCGGCCTCCAGATCCTCGTCGCGAGCGATGTCGCCGCGCGCGGTCTCGACGTCCCGACCGTCAGCCACGTCTTCAATTTCGACGTGCCGATCCACTCCGACGATTACGTCCACCGCATCGGCCGCACCGGCCGCGCGGGCCGCAGCGGCATCTCGATCACCCTCGCGACCCCGCATGACGGCAAGTATGTCGATGCCATCGAGAAGCTGACCGGCAAGCCGATCGAGCGCTTCAAGATGGAGGGCCTCGAAGACGCCCGCCGCGAACCGCGCGAAGGCGACGGCGCCGGCGACAAGCGCGCCCGCGACCGCAAGGCGCGCGAGCGTACCCGCAAGTTCGACCGCGCCCCCGCGCCCCGCGCCATCGAAGACGGCGTTTCCATGGAAGCGTTCCGTCCCGATCCCGAAGCCATCGCAGCGGCCGCCGCCGTCGTGCGCGACGAGCCCGCGGCTCCCGCGGCCCGCGAGGAAAAGCCCCGCGCTGCCCGGCCCCCGCGTGCGCCGCGCAACCGCGACGGCGAACCCCGAGCGCCCAAGGCCGAGGCCGCTCCGCCGCGCGAGGAAAAGCCGCGCGCCGAGAAGCCGCGCAACGATCGCCCCCGCCGCGACGACAAGCCCGCCGCGCCCGCCAGCGCTGAGGACAAGCGCCGCGACCGTCGCGAGCGTTACGGCAAGGACGATCTCGGCCCGTCGGTCGTCGGCTTCGGCGACCACATGCCGGCCTTCCTGAACGTCGTCGTCCCCCGCATCTGGGAAAAGCCGGCGCGCCAGGAAGACACCGCGGAGATGCCCGCGCCCGAGACCTCGTCGGAAGCTGAAGCGGCCTGATCGCCGGAACCTTCTCAAGATAAACGAAAGGCCCGAAGTTGAACTTCGGGCCTTCGTCATTTCGGCGTTCGCGCCGACCTACATCTGATTGATCGCGATGATCTTCACGCCCTCGGGCTTGGGCTCCGGCGCGTCGGACATGATCTGGCTGAACCAGACATGGCCGCTGCCGATCATCACGCCCATATCGGTCGCGAACAGCGTCTCGTAGGTCTGGTTCTTGATCGCGAGCAGGATGCTCGGCGTGAACACGTCGTCATAGGCCGCCGTCAGCGCCTTCGCATCCTTGTACTCGACATCCTTGCCGCCGACCTTGGTCTTGAAGGGATAGGCGACGAGCGCAGTCACCGCCTTCTTGTCTTCGGCAGCGGCCGCCTTCTGCAGGTCGGCGAGGAACGTCTTGAACTCCTCATGGCTGCCGAACAGCTTGTCGAGCGTCGCATCTGTCGTCGCTGCGGGCGCGGCAGGCGGCGTTGCAGGCGCGGCGGCTGGCGCCGGTCCCGGTGCCGCGGGCGGTGTGGCGGGCGAGGGCGTCTGTGCGAGCGCGGACGTCGCCAAGAGGGCGCCGAAGGCGATCGCGAGGGAAAGGGAGTGCTGTTTCATGAAAACGTTTCTCCTGCCGGCGTTGAAGTCGGTTGTCTCTTCCGCGATCGCCAAGACGACCTGCGGACAGGCCGTCGCCGGACCGGCCTGAGAACGCCCTATGACCGGGCGGTCAGGGCCTAAAGTCAACGCGGCAAACCGGCTCAGGTTCCGCAGCGGATTCGCCCAGATTCCGCCGTCTTTGCGCGTCTAGCGCGCGTTCAGCCGCGCCAGCGCGTCGTCGATCGTCGTCTGCTTCTTGCAGAACGCGAACCGCACGAACCGCGTCGGCGCCTCCTTGCCGTAGAACACCGACAGCGGGATCGACGCCACGCCCTGCTGGAGCACCATGCGCCGCGCGAACGCGACGTCGTCCTCGTTCACGCCCAGCGGACTGAAATCGGCGGTGACGAAGTAGGTGCCCTCGCACGGCATGGTGCGGAAGCCCGCCGTCTTCAATCCGGCGACCAGCGCATCGCGCCGCTTCTGGAACTGGCGCGGCAGTTCCAGATACCAGTCCTGCTCGTGATCCAGCCCATGCGCGACGCCGATCTGCAAAGCAGGGGCGGTCGTGAAGGTGACGAACTGGTGGACCTTCGAGATGACGTTCATCAGCGCCGCCGGACCCATAATCCAGCCGATCTTCCAGCCGGTCAGCGAGAAGATCTTGCCCGCCGATCCCACCCGCACCGTGCGCTCGCGCATACCGGGCAGCGAGATCAACGGAATGTGCGGCAGGCCGTCAAAGGTCAGGTGCTCATAAACCTCGTCGCAGATCAGCAGCAGGTTGTTCTCCCGCACGATCGCCGCCAGCCCTTCCAGCTCCGCGCGGCTGAAGACGCGTCCCGAAGGATTGTGCGGCGAGTTGATGACGACCAGCTTCGTCTTCTTGGTCACCGCCGCAGCGATATCGCCGAGCGGCAGACGCCAGCCGTCCTCGTCCAGCTTCACGCCGATGGCCTTTGCGCCGACCGACTCGATGATCGGGCGGTATGAGTCATAGGCAGGATCGATCAGGATCGCTTCGTCGCCCGGGCTCAGCAGCGCGATCAGGCAGTCGGTCAGCGCTTCGGTCGCCCCGGAGGTGACGACCACCTCGCGCTCCCAGTCGAAGTCGAGGTCGTAGTGCCGCTTGGCGTGCCGGGCGAGCGCCTGGCGCAGCAGCGGCAGGCCCATCATCGGGGGATACTGGTTCGGTCCGTCGCGCAGCGCCTTGGCGGCCGCCTCGCGGATCGTCGTCGGCCCGTCCTCATCGGGAAAGCCCTGGCCGAGATTGACCGCGCCATGCTCGGTCGCGAGCGCCGACATCACCGTGAAGATTGTGGTGCCGAGACCGGCGAAAACCGGGTTTGGAGCGGGTGGGGTGGCGCTCATGAACTGCTCAATCCTTATGCAAGTGCCTAAGTTCTGCTCAGGCTCGCGCTAGACCTAGTAGGCGGTGCGACATCGGTGCCACCAAATCCGGGGAAAATCGCCGTCTTTGCGCTCCAACTCTTTGGCACGCGCCGTGCTATACCGCTAACAATCCTCGGCAGCCGCCCGGCTTGCCGGACCGCCACGCGTTATTCGAAGGCTCCAGACCGCTATGAAGAAAATCGAAGCGATCATCAAACCCTTCAAGCTCGACGAAGTGAAGGAGGCCCTCCACGAGGTCGGCCTCCAGGGCATCACGGTGACCGAAGCCAAGGGCTTCGGCCGCCAGAAAGGCCATACCGAACTTTATCGCGGCGCGGAATATGTCGTCGACTTCCTGCCCAAGGTGAAGATCGAAGTCGTCCTCAAGGACGAACTGCTCGACCGCGCCGTGGAAGCCATCCAGAAGGCCGCGCGCACCGGCCGCATCGGCGACGGCAAGATCTTCATCAGCAATGTCGAGGAAGCGATCCGCATCCGCACCGGCGAGACCGGCCTCGAAGCAATTTGATCGTTGACGCGCCGCGGGGGCGTGTACGTCTAAACCGACCTATCCAGGAGAGTATGGAACCATGGCGACGACACCGGACGACATCCAGAAAATGATCAAGGAGAAGGAGGTCAAGTTCGTCGACCTGCGCTTCACCGACCCCAAGGGCAAGTGGCAGCACGTCACGTTCGACCTCTCGCTGGTCGATGAGGATTTCCTCACCGAAGGCACGATGTTCGACGGTTCGTCCATCGCCGGCTGGAAGGCGATCAACGAGTCCGACATGCTGCTGAAGCCGGACCTCGACACGACCTTCATCGATCCCTTCTTCGCGCAGACCACGATGGTGCTGGTCGCCGACGTGTGCGAGCCCTCGACGGGCGAGCGCTACAACCGCTGCCCGCGCTCGATCGCCAAGGCGGCCGAGGCGTATATGCAGTCGGCCGGCGTCGGCGACACCGCCTATTTCGGTCCCGAAGCCGAGTTCTTCATCTTCGACGACGTGCGCTTCTCGCAGGGCATGCACCAGGGCTACTACTTCCTGGACAGCAGCGAGGGCCCCTACAATTCCGGCACCGAATTCGAGACCGGAAATCTGGGCCATCGTCCCGGCATCAAGGGCGGCTATTTCCCCGTGCCGCCGGTCGACAGCGGGCAGGACATCCGCTCCGAAATGCTCGCCGTCATGGGCGAGCTGGGCATCCAGCCCGAAAAGCACCACCACGAAGTGGCGCCCTCGCAGCACGAGCTTGGCTTCAAGTACAACACGCTCGTGAAGTGCGGCGACTACATGCAGATCTACAAGTATGTGGTCCACCAGGTGGCGGCCGCCTACGGCAAGTCGGCGACCTTCATGCCCAAGCCCATCAAGGGCGATAACGGTTCGGGCATGCACGTCCACCAGTCGATCTGGAAGGACGGCAAGCCGACCTTCGCCGGCTCGGGCTATGCGGATCTTTCGGAGAGCTGCCTCCATTACATCGGCGGCATCATCAAGAACGCGAAGGCGCTGAACGCCTTCACGAACCCGCTGACCAACTCCTACAAGCGCCTGGTGCCCGGATACGAAGCGCCGGTCATGCTGGCCTATTCGGCCCGCAACCGTTCGGCCTCGGTCCGCATCCCGTTCTCGTCCTCGCCGTACGGCAAGCGCCTTGAAGTCCGCTTCCCCGATCCCGGCGCCAACCCGTACCTCGCCTATGCCGCGCTGCTGATGGCCGGCCTCGACGGCATAGAGAACAAGATCAACCCAGGCGCTCCCGCCGACAAGGATCTCTACGATCTGCCGCCGGAAGAAGCGAAGTCGATCCCGCAGGTCTGCGGCTCGCTCCGCGAAGCGCTCGATGAACTCGACAAGAACCGCTCGTTCCTGCTGAAGGGCGGCGTGTTCAACAACGACTTCATCGACGCCTGGATCGAATTGAAGATGAAGGAAGTGATGGCGTTCGAAATGACGCCGCACCCGATCGAGTTCGAGATGTACTACTCCGTCTGATCCTGTCGGATCGAAGGAATGGAAGGCCCGGGATCGCTCCCGGGCCTTTTCATTTTACGATGCCGTCGGCCAGATCCGGATTGTGCCGTCCGAGCCCGCGGTCGCGAGCGTCTGGCCATCCGGCGCGAAAATCGCGGTCTCCAGGTATTTCGGATCGGCGTTGATGATCCTGAGGATCTGGCCGCTCGCAACGTCCCACAGCCGCGCGGTGCCGTCTTTCGGCACCTCGCCGGTCAACGTGCCCGCGGTCAGAACCATTCTTCCGTCAGGCGAATAGGTGGCGGAGGTGACGCCACCGGCGTGACGGGCGAAGGTCGTGACCGGCGCGCCGCTTTCGATCTCGAAGATACGCGCGGTGCCGTCATACGAACCGGTGAGGATGTGTGTCTTGTCGGGCGCGATCTCGACCGTGAAGACCGTGTCGGTATGTCCGGCGTAGGTCGTCTTCAGGTCGCCGCTCGCCACGTCCCAACGAAAGACATCGGCCTTCACCGACCGTCGCAGCGGCGATCCCGTTGCGAAGACCGTCGCGCCGTCGTCGGCGAACACGACATTGCGGATATCGGAGGCGCTTTGCCCGACCAGCGTGCGCACCCACGCCGCGCGCGCCACGCTCCACAGCTCGACGATGCCGTTGGCGCTCACGTCCGACGAGGCGGTCCCTCGGCTCGCGATCGCAACCAGAGTTCCATCGGGCGAGAAGGCCGCGTCGTAGACGAGGTCGAAGCCCCCATCGAACACCGCGACGCTGGCGCCCGTCTCGGCGTCCCAGATGCGCACGCTGCCATCATAGGACCAGGTCAGGACGCGCGCGCCGCCAAGGGAATACCGCGCGCCCAGCAGCGAGTTGGTGTGACCGCTCAGCGTCGCAATCGCCTTGCCGGACGCCACGTCCCAAATTTTCGCATAGCCCTTGTTGTAGGCAGCCACGACGCGTTTGCCATCGGGCGAAATCGCGGTGCCGTCGATCCGCGCACCCGGTTCCTGAAACGACGCGATCGGCGCACCCGTCGCCGCATCCCACACGCGGACGCCGTCGTCATCCGCCGAGATGAGACGACCGCCGTCAGGCGTGTAGGCCGCGATCTCGGAGGGTTCGGCAGGCCCGGCAAGCGTATGCAGTGGCTCGCTGAGCTGCCCTTCTGGAGGCGCCATGACGGGCATGGCCGCCTCGGCGGCGCTCCCCGCGATGAACGCGCCAAACGTGATAACTGATATTCGCCGCAGCAACATGGGTTCCTCCCTGAATGTCGGCGGGCACGAAAATCAGAGGAGGCGAGAAGGTAAAGTGAGCGTCCTCACGCGCGCGCGGATCGACGCCCCGGCTCACGCCGGTGTGAAGTATTGCGCGAACTGGCGTCGTCAGCCGGATCGGCCTACTCACAAGGGATGACGGCGAATCTCCCGCGATGATGACGGCACGTATTGGCGAGGCTGATGACGTGCGGCTCGAGCCCGCGCGCGAGACGCTGCGCCGCGTCTGGGGCCACGCGGATTTTCGCGGCCTTCAGTCCACGATCGTCGGCGAGATGCTGGCCGGTCGCGATGTCCTCGCCGTCTTGCCGACCGGCGGCGGCAAGAGCGTCTGTTACCAGATCCCCGCGATCCTTCGCCCCGGCATGGGCCTCGTCGTCTCGCCGCTGATCGCTCTCATGTCGGACCAGGTCGAGGCGCTGAAGCAGCTCGGCGTCGCCGCCGCGCGGCTCGACTCCGGACTCGATCCCGAAGAGCGCGCCAATGTCTGGCGCGAGGCGGAAGCCGGCCGCCTCGACCTGCTCTACATCTCGCCGGAAGGCCTCGCGCAGAACCATACGCTCCAGCGGCTGCAGAAACTGAAGCTCGCGCTCATCGCGATCGACGAGGCGCACTGCGTCAGCCAGTGGGGCCATGACTTCCGGCCGGACTACCGCACACTCGGCCGGCTCGGCGAGGCGTTCCCCGGCGTGCCGCGCATCGCGCTCACCGCCACCGCCGACGCCCGCACCCGCGACGACATCCGCTCCAGCCTCCATCTCGACGATGCCGGCGTCTTCGTCGACAGTTTCGCGCGTCCCAATCTCAGCCTCACCGCCGAGCGCAAGGAAACCGCCGGCCGCACCGCCGCCGACAAGCGCGTCAAGGAACTGATCGCCGCCCGCCGCGGCAAGTCCGGCATCGTCTATTGCGGCTCGCGCGACGGCACCGAACGCCTCGCCGAGGCGCTTGCTGCGACCGGCGTGCCGGCGCTCGCCTATCACGCCGGTCTCGATGCCCGCGATCGCGACCGCCGCCTCGCGCGCTTCCTCGCCGAGGACGGCGCGGTGATGGTCGCGACCATCGCCTTCGGCATGGGCGTCGATAAACCCGACGTCCGCTTCGTCATCCACGCCGACCCGCCGGGTTCGATCGAGGCCTATTGGCAGGAGATCGGCCGCGGCGGCCGCGACGGCGAACCGGCCGAGGGCATCACCCTCTACGGCGCCTCCGACATCGCCTGGGCGCTCCGCCGCATCGACGGCCGCGACATGCCGCCGGAGGTGAAGGCCGTTCAGGTCCGCAAGGCGCGCCAGCTCTACGCGATGCTCGACGGCTCTTCATGCCGCGCCCGTGCTGTGCGCACCTATTTCGGCGAGGAGGGCGTCGCGCCCTGCGGCACTTGCGACATCTGCCGCGCGCCGCCCATGCTCGCCGACGTCACCGAAGCCGCCCAGAAGGCGCTCGCCGCCGTGCAGCGGCTCGGCGGGCGACTCGGCCGGGGCAGGGTGATCGACCACCTCACCGGCAAGACCAAGGACGTCCGCGCCGACGAGGCGGCGCTCAGCACCTACGGCATCGGCAAGGACATCGCCCCGCGCGGCTGGCGCGACGTGATCGATCATCTCCTGATCGAAGGCCTGATGATCGAAGACCCCAACGACGGCAAGCCGCTCCTGACCCTCGGCGATGCCGAAGCCATCCGCGCCGTCTATCGCGGCGCGCGCAAGATCCACATCCGCCACCAGCCCGATGCCTACGATCCCTCCACACGCTCCGGCGATCCCCGCCGGCGCAAAGGGGGCGGGGCGGATCGCGAGGCGCGTGCCGCCGCCTTCGACGCGCTGCCGATGGATGTCCGAAATCGGTTCGAACGCCTGCGCGCCTGGCGCCGCGGGCTCGCTGCCGAACAGAACGTGCCGCCTTACGTCATCTTCCACGACAAGACGCTGGTCGATATCGCCGTCGAGGAACCCGGCTCGCTCGCCGCCCTCGGCCGCATCGCGGGGGTAGGGCAGGCGAAGCTCGACCGCTACGGCCGCGATGTCCTGGCGGCGGTCGCCGACGTATCCTGAAAGCGAGAACGCCCGCCGGGGGGACCGGCGGGCGCGCTCTTGGGGCTTTCGCGTTGCGGGGGGATGTTCGGGCCCCAAGCCGGAGTTATCCCCCGGCACGCATGAAGATCGCTCCGAAGAAGATGAATTACAAAACAAGGCCGCGTCAGGAGAAGCTGAACGGATCGTCAGGTTGTAGCGGCGGAAAACCGCCATTGAACCGCGCGCCCGATCGTTGGAACATGGGCCAACAACAATTCGAAAACAGAATACTGGAAACGCTATGACCGAGAAGATTTGGGACCTCGTCATTGTCGGCGGCGGCATCGCAGGGTCGGCGCTCGCCATCACGATGGCACGGGCAGGACGCAGCGTCCTGGTGCTGGAGAAATCCATGGTCTTTGAGGACCGGGTGCGCGGCGAATGGATCTCGCCCTGGGGCGTCCGCGAGGTGAAGCGCGTCGGCCTCTACGACCTGCTCGTAAAGGCCGGTGGCCATCACCTCGACCGTCACATCACCTATGACGAAACCAAGGACATCGAGACGGCCGAGGCCGCGCCCTTGCCGCTTTCGATGTTCGTCGAGGGCGTGCCCGGGCCTTTGTGCATCGGCCATCCCCATCATTGCCAGACCCTGTTCGACGAGGCCACGCGGGCCGGCGCGGCGACGCTGCGTGGCGTCGATATTCTGATGATCGTGCCCGCCAACACGCCGGCCGTGACCTTCACCCATCAGGGCGAAACCCACACGGTGCGCGCGCGTCTGCTGATCGGCGCCGACGGCCGCCAGTCTGCAGTGCGTGAAGCCGCCGGCATTCCCCTTAACCAGGACAAGCCGCACCACTGGTTCGCCGGCATGCTGGTCGATGGCGTCACGGAGTGGGACGACAAGCTCCAGGCGATCGGCACCGAGGGCGATTTCGCCTTCCTCGCCTTCCCGCAAGGCGATGGCCGCGTCCGCATCTATGGCAGCTTCGCGCTTGAGCAGCGCGGCCGCTTCGCAGGCCCAACCGCGCAATATGATTTCCTGCGCGCCTTCGAGCTCGGCTGCTCGCCGGCCAACCGCCATATCGCGGAAGGCCAGCCCGCCGGCCCGGTGCTCTCCTATTTCAACAACGATTCCTGGACCGACACACCTTACCGGCCGGGTGTCGTGCTGATCGGCGACGCCGCCGGTTGGAACGACCCGATCATCGGCCTTGGCCTCTCGATCACCTATCGCGACGTCCGCATCGTCAGCGAGATCCTGAAAGAGACCGACGACTGGTCGGCGCTCGACTTCGCGCCCTATGCCGAGGAACGCGCCGAACGCATGCGCCGCCTGCGCTTTGCGGCCTCGCTGACCTCGTCGATCGATGCCGAATTCGGCGAGAAGGCGAAGGCCCGGCGCAAGTCGTTCTTCGAACGCGCCGCCGCCGATCCGACGCTCGGCATTCACGGCTTCGCGATCATGGCCGGCCCCGAAAACCTGCCGCCCGAATACTTCACCCCCGAACACCGCGCCCGCGTGCTGGGAGAAACCGCATGACCATCGACATCGCGGACTTCAATGCGCGCTGGCTTCAGGCATGGAGCGACAAGGATGTCGAACGGCTGCTGACCTTCTACGCCGAGGACTGCCTTTATTTCGATCCCGGCGCGCCCAAGGGCGTCACCGGCCACGCCGAATTGCGGCCGTACCTCACCGCGCTCTTCGCCGCGCTGCCCGCGACCCGCTACGACCCAGAGGAAACCTGGGCGACGCCGAACGGCTATTGCGGCCGCTGGTACTGCGTCATGGGCGACGATCCAAAGGCCGCGCCGGCGATGCGCGGCTTCGACCTTGTCGTGATGGACGGCGACCGCATCGCGCTGAATGAGGTTTACGTCCACATGCTGGCGCCGCCGGCCTAGGCCAGCATCGGCGCCATATCGGGATCGCCTTTCTTCATCGCGCGCTGGTAGGCCGGCCGTGCGCCGATCCGCGCGAGATAGGCGCGTATGTTCGGGAAGTCATCCAGCGTCCGCCCCGTGAATGCCCGCATCGTCGTCAGCGCGAAGACCGACACGATGTCGGCGGCGGTGAAATCCTGGCCCGCGAGATATGGCACCTCGCCCAAGCGCGCCTCGGTCATCGCGAAGGCGCGGTCCGACCGCGCCATCAGCGCCTTGCCCACCGGCTGATCCTTGAGCAGGCGATTGGAGATCATCGCGCTCATCTCGGCCGGCATCACCGAGCCGTTCGCGAAGTGATACCAGAAGAGATAGTCGGCATAGCCCGGCGCATCGGGCTTCACCATCAGCCCGTCATCGCCGTATTTCGCGAGGATGTACTCCATGATCGCGCCCGTCTCGGCGAGCGTCACAGCGCCGTCGGTGATGATCGGCGCCGTGCCCAGCGGATGCAGCGCCTTGTAGTCCGGCGGCCCCATGCGTGTGACCGCATCGCGCGCATAGTTCTTCAGCTCATAGGGAATGCCCAGCTCCTCGCAGAGCCACACGATGCGCTCGGACTGCGAGACACCGAGATGATGGACGACCAACATGCCAATTCTCCGTTGACTGACTAATTCGCGACGTCGCGCAGCGCTTTCAGTGAGTCCAGCTCGATCGAATGCTGGCAGTGGCGGCGGGCCATGGTCATGAACATCTGGTCGCCGCGCGCGGTCCGCACCGTGCCGACCGAGGCGAAGATCGCCGTGAAGACACCCTGCAGGATGCCGATCCGGTAATCCCGCCAGGCCTGATCGCCGCCATAGTCGCGCACGCCATAGGCCTTCAGCGCTTCCAGATAGCGCTCCACCAGCGCCGCCTCATGCTTGCGCCGATCCTCGGCCAGCAGCCCCGCGCCGATGAAATAGGCGACGTCCAGCATGCCCGAGCCGACCGCCACCGACTGCCAGTCCAGCACCGCCAACGGCGTTGCGCCGCCATTCGCCTGGAACAGCATGTTGTCGAGCCGGAAGTCGGTATGCTGAGCGGTCGGCGGCACCTGACGAGGCGTGAAGAAGCTGAGGATGTTGTCGCCGAGCCGCAGGCATTCCGCCATGTATTCGGGCTCCAGCATGTCGTCGTAGCGCTCACGAAAGGCAGCGAGGAAGCCGGGAAAGCCGGTCACCAGATATTCGCCCAGACTGGCCTTCGGGATCATCCAGGGAATTTCCGCCAGCGTCGGATCGCCCCAGCGCGGCCCATGCAGCGCCGCCGCCTGGTCCATTGCATGTTCGGCATCGGCCAGCCCGCAGCCCGCGATCTGGTCACCGCCGCGGGCGGGCGCAAGGTCTTCCAGGATCAGCGTGAAGTCCTGCGTCGCCGGATCGATCTCGGCGACGTAAGGGTGGGGTGAACGCACGGCGACAGTGTCACGCAGCTCGCGATAGAAGTTCACCTCTTTCGCATACAGCCCGACCGACGCGCCGGTCGCCTTGCTCACCGGATCGGCCGAGGCGAACTTGCCGACGACGCTGGCCGGCGCCTCATCCTCGACCCGGTCGTAAGTCAGCCGGAACTGCACGCTGTCGCCCAGCATGCCGTTGCCGACCCGTTTCGCGGCGATGTCCGTGACCTTAGCGTCGCGCAGCGCGCCGGCCCGGCGCAGCGCCTCGGTCAGCCAATCCGGCGTTACCTCGTCCGGCGTGCGGGCGAGTGTTTGTGGCGTCATCCCTGAGCCCTCCCGGGCAATTCTTATGTCTTTATCCCGCGAGTAAGCCCCACCGCGCCCGGGAAACCAAGCCTTCCCAAGCCTTCCCCCTACGGAACTGGACAAGCCCGCGCCTCCGCGCCAAACCCAAGGGATCGAAATTTAAGATCGGACAACCGGCATGAGCGAGATCGACCCCCGCACCCCCATCCTCGTCGGCGGCGGCCAATACACCGACCGTGCGGCGCAACAGGGCAAGTTCACCAACGATGTCGCGCCCATCCCCATGCTGGAGAAGGCCGCTCGCATGGCCGCCGCGGATACCGGCGCGGCCGATGCCGTCATCAAGGCGATCGACGCCATCGCCATCGTCCGCCTGATCGCCGACTCTTCGGAATCGCGCCGCCTGCCGATGGGAGTCATCACCAACCCGCCGCGCTCGCTGGCGAAGCGCTTGGACGTCGCGCCGAAGCGCGAGATCTATACCGCCCCCGGCGGCAACACGCCCCAGCAGCTCGTCAACCATTTCGCCGAGAAGATCGCCAACGGCGAAACGGAAGTCGCGCTGCTCGCGGGCTGCGAGAATTTCGCGACCATGATGGGCGCGATCAAGAAGGGCGTGGCGCTCGATTGGGCCGAGGATGCCGGCGGCACGCCGGAGGAGTTCGGCGACTACCGCCGCGGCTCCAGCGACTACGAGAAGGCGCACGGCGCCTGGATCCCCGTGAATAACTATCCGCTGTTCGAGAACGCCATCCGCGGCGCCAAGGGCCGCGGCGTCACCGAGCACCAGAAGAAGATGGGCGATCTCTTCGCCCGCTATAACGAAGTCGCCGCCGCGAACCCGCTCTCATGGTTCCCGACCCGGCGCAGCGCCGAGGAAATCGCGACGCCTAGCGCTTCCAACCGCTATGTCGGCTTCCCCTACACCAAGTATATGAACGCGGTGATCGAGGTCGACCAGGCCGCCGCCGTCTTCATGACCAGCGTCGCCAAGGCGCGCGAGCTCGGCATTCCCGAGGAGAAGTGGGTCTACCTCCACGGCTGCGCCGAGGCGACCGACATCTGGCTGCTCAGCGAGCGCGCCGACTACACGGTGTCGCCTGCCATCAAGCTGATGGGTGAAAAGGCCTTCGCCATGGCCGGCCTCACGATCGCCGATATCGGCAGCATGGACCTCTATTCCTGCTTCCCCAGCGCCGTCGAATACGCGCTCGATGCCTTCGGCCTCGACCAGGACGACCCGCGCGGCTTCACCGTCACCGGCGGCCTCCCGTATTTCGGCGGCGCCGGCAACAACTACGTCATGCACTCCATCGTCACGATGCTGGATACGATGCGCGACAAGCGCGGCACCTACGGCCTCGTCACCGCGAACGGGATGTACGCGACCAAGCATGCCTGCGGCATCTACTCGACCATCCCGACCAAGCCCGGCTGGAAGCGCGAAGACCCCAAGAGCTACCAGAAGCAGATCGACGCGCTTGACCGGCCTAAGCTCGTGGAAGTCGCCAACGGCGACGCGACGATCGAGACCTACACGGTCATGCACGACCGCAACGGCCCGTCCTTCGGCATCGTCATCGGCCGCCTCGCCGACGGCAGCCGCTTCCTCGCCAACACGCCCGCAGGCGATGCGGCGGCGATGCAGACGCTGATGGACGTCGAAAGCCTCGGCCGCAAGGGCACGGTCACCCACGCCGACGGCAAAAACGTCTTCGTTCCCGCCTAAAGCGGGCGGAGAGACGAGGGCAGGAGGATCAGATGCGCTTCATCATTGCCGCCTTGCTCGCCATGGCCTTCGTTCTGCCCGCCGCGGCCCGCGCCGAGGTCGAGTTCCTGTTCGCCGAGTTCGAGGAAGCGCCGTTCCTCAACAAGATGACAACCGATGACGGCATCACCGTCTATGCCGGTCGCGAGCCGCAATTGACGAATGCCGACATCGCCTCCGCCGTTGCGCAGGACAATCCCGCCGCCGGCATGTCCGAGGTCCGCATCATCTTCACGAAGGAAGGCGCGGAACGCCTCAAGGACTTCACCGCGTCCTGCATCGGCAAGCCGATCGCCATCGTCGCCGACGGCAAGCTCATCGCCGCGCCGGTCGTGCAGGAAGCGATCACCGGCGGCGAGGTCGTGATCACCGGCGTCTTCACCTCGACGGCGGCGCACGATCTCGCCGCGTCCATCGCACCCCCGCCCAACCCATAGGCTGTTCATGCCCCGCATCTACATCGTCCGTCACGGCAAGGCCGCCGCCAGCTGGGCCGACTCCGCCGATCCCGGTCTCGACGACACCGGCCGCGCCGAGGCAGAGGAGGCCGGGCGCATTCTCGCCGAACTGCCGCCCATGCCGCTGCTCTCCAGCCCGCTCGCCCGCGCCCGCGAAACTGCCGCGCCGCTGGAGCGCCTATGGTCGACCCATGCCCGCATCGAACCCGGCGTCGCCGAGGTCCCGTCGCCGGATATTCCGCTCGAAAACCGCAGCGAGTGGCTGCGCGACATCATGACCAAAACCTGGGCGGAGGCCGACGCCATGCGCCGCGCCTGGCGCGACGGCGTCGTCGCCACGCTCGTCCGCCAGCCCCGTGACTGCGCGATCTTCAGCCACTTCGTCGCCATCAACGTCGCCGTTGCCGCCGCCACGGACGACGAACGCGCCACCGTTTTCTCCCCCGCCAACGGCTCGATCACGATCCTGGAGACGGACGGCACCCGCCTGAAGCTGATCGAAAAGGGCCGCGAAGCCGAAACCGTGGTGCGCTGACGCGCGGCCCCTCCCACCTGTCATGGTCCGCGAAGGCGGACCACCCACGGCTTTGGGTGCGCGCGCTCAGTCGTGGATGGTCCTCCTCTGCGGACCATGACAACGAAGTTAGTCAGGCCTGATAAGCCTTCTGCTTCGGCGCGCCGCGCTCTAACCTCGCCCCATGGACGACGAAGATCTCGAGCCCGCCGCGCCCGCTCTGCCGGTCGAAGCGACCCCCAAGGAGCGCGCGGCCGAGATGCTGCTCCAGGCGGCCTACGAGGTCTCGCCGCTCGCCCTCTTCGAACAGGCCGACCGCTTCGCCGGCAGCGAGGCCGAGCGGCTGCAGCGCGCCAAGGCGGGCGCCGATCTGCTCGTCGGCGCCAAGATGGCGCGCTTCACGGGCGACGACCGCACCGAGATCGACCTCACCAATGCCGGCCGCTACTGGGCGCTCCATGGCGGCTATCTCGCCTTCCTCAAGGAGGAGCCGCCGAGCGGGGCGGGGGGCGGCGGTCGGGGCCGCAACCCTGAACTCGAAGCCATGCGGATGACGCTCACGAAGATGCGGCTGCAGACCTATTGGTGGAGCTTCGGCATGTCGCTCGCCGGCTTCATCTTCTCGCTGATCTCCATCGCGATGACGCTCTGGCTCGGACACAGTTTGAAGTAGGCCCATGGACGACGATCTGGACGACCCCCAATGGCTCTCCGCCGCCGCGTTCGCCCGGGCCTATGCGTCCGGCGAGGTTTCGCCCGTCGAGATTGCGGAAGGCATGCTCAGTCGCATCGAGGCGCTGGACGCCAGGCTCAACGCCTTCTGTCTGATCGACGGCGGCGCCACACTCGCCCAGGCGGAAGCCTCGCAAGAACGCTGGGCGACGGGCGAGCCGCTTTCGCCGCTCGACGGCGTGCCGGTCGCGGTCAAGGACCTGCTCGTCACCAAGGGCTGGCCGACCCTGCGCGGCTCGAAGACTGTCGATCGCAACCAGGCCTGGGCGGAAGACGCGCCCACCGTCGCCCGCCTGCGCGAGGCCGGCGCCGTCTTCATCGGCAAGACCACGACACCCGAGTTCGGCTTCAAGGGCTCGAACGACAGCCCGCTCACCGGCACCACGCGCAACCCGTGGGACCTCTCCAAAACCCCCGGCGGCTCAAGCGGCGGATCGGCCGCGGCGCTTGCCGCCGGCCTCGCACCGCTCGCGCTCGGCACCGATGGCGGCGGCTCGGTCCGCATCCCCGCCAGCTTCACCGGCACCTTCGCGCTGAAGCCGAGCTTCGGCCGCGTCGCCGCCTATCCGCTCTCGCCCTTCGGCACGCTCGCCCATGTCGGTCCGATGACTCGCACGGTCGAGGACGCCGCGCTGCTGATGAACGAGCTCACCAAGCCCGACCCGCGCGATTGGCATCAGGTCCCGAACAGCGGTATCGATTACGTCGCCGCGCTCGAGGGCGGCGTGAAGGGCGCCCGCATCGCCTATTGCCCGACGCTCGGCTGGGCGACCGGCATCGACCGCGACGTACATGAGGCCGTCAACCGCGCTGCGCTCGCCTTCCAGGCGCTTGGCGCGCAGGTGGACGAAATCGATCCGCCGCTCGAAAACCCCTCGGAAATCTTCCGTACACTGTGGTTCGGCGCCGCCGGCCAGTATCTGAACCCGCTCCCGGACGAGAAGAAGGCGCTGCTCGACCCCGGCCTCCGCCAGATGGTGGAGGAGGGGCTGAAATACGATCTACCCGCCTTCTTCGAGGCGACGCTAGCCCGTGGCCGCTATGGCTCCGCCATGCGCCAGTGGATGGAGAATTTCGACTTCATCCTCACCCCCGCGACAGCCGTCCCGGCCTTCGGCGTCGATCGCATTGCGCCGGGCGAGACCGATCCTTACTGGCTCTGGATGCCGTGGACGCCGTTCTCTTATCCCTTCAATCTCACGCAACAACCGGCCGCCTCCATTAATTGCGGCTTCACCAAGGACGGCCTCCCCATCGGCCTTCAGATCGTCGGCAAAATGTTCGACGACGCCGGCGTCCTCCGCGCCGCCCGCGCCTTCGAGGCTGCGCATCCCGAACACCAGCGCCACGCCCCGGGTTGGTGATGCGCGCCGAGGCGTCCTTCGAAACCCTGCTGAACGTCACGCAGATGGGGCGGGCCGATGCCGCGGCGCCCGATCACGGTATGCCGTCGATGACGCTGATGGAGAATGCGGGCAGGGCCGTCGCCGACGAGATCGGCCGCCGCTTCACGCCGCGCCCGACCGCCGTCCTGTGCGGTCCTGGCAACAATGGGGGCGATGGCTATATCGTCGCTCGAATCCTGAAATCGCGCGGCTGGCCGGTCTGGTGTGAAACCATCGTCGGCCCCGCCACGCTCAAGGGCGACGCCGCCGAAGCCTTTCGCCGCTGGGACGGTGAAACGCGGGCTGCGGTGGATGATCATCCGGCTACGGAGCTTTTCGTCGACGCCCTGTTCGGCGTCGGTCTTTCGCGCCCATTGGAGGGCACCGCCGCCGGCCTCGCGGAAGCCTTGACCAACATCCCCGAACGCGTCGTCGCCATCGACATCCCCAGCGGCATCCACGGCGACACCGGCCTCGCGCTGGGTGGCATCGCCGTCCGCGCGGGCCTGACCGTCACCTTTGTCCGCCGCAAGCCCGGCCACCTTCTGCTGCCCGGTCGCGCCCATTGCGGCGAGACCGTCCTCGCCGATATCGGCATGCCCGAAGCCGTCGTGTTCCGCGTCATGGACCTCGACTTCGAGACCTTCGCCCTCGCCGGCGGCTTCGCTGGCCCGAGCAATCCCACCGTCCACAAATACGATCGCGGCCACTGCCTCGTCGTCTCCGGTGACAAGCACTCCACCGGCGCGCCTCGCCTCGCCGCCCTGGGTGCCGCGCGCGCCGGGGCAGGGCTCACCACGATCGCCGCACCTGACGAAGCCGCCGCCATCCACGCGAGCCACCTCACCTCCATCATGATGCGCACCGATCCGCTGGACGAACTCCTCGCCGATACACGCAAGAACGCCATTGTGATCGGCCCCGGCCTCGGCCTCGATGCCGCCGCTGCCGACAAGCTGAACATCGTTCTCGCCCAGCACCGACCCACCGTGCTCGACGCCGATGCGCTCACTCTGCTTGCGAAGGACTACCGCGAAGGGATTCAAAAGATTCACGATCTTTGCGTCCTCACCCCGCATGGCGGCGAGTTCGCGCGGCTCTTTCCCCATGTGGCCGCCGACATGCCTAAGATTGGCAAGCTCGAAGCCGCCCGCGCCGCTGCCCGCCGCGCCAACGCGATCGTTCTCCTGAAAGGCGCAGACACCGTGATTGCAGGCCCCGACGGCCGCGCCGCTATCGACAGCCTCAGCCCGCCCTGGTTAGCGACCGCAGGCAGCGGCGACGTGCTCGCCGGCCTCATCGGTGGCCTTCTCGCGCAAGGCCTCGAACCCTTCGACGCCGCCTGCGCCGGCGTTTTCCTCCACGGCGCCGCCGCTCGCCATTTCGGCCCCGGCCTCACCGCCGATGATCTGCCGGGCGCAGTCCCCGCTGTGCTGGCCGGTCTCCAGTCAACGCGATAGGCTGAGCCCATGCAGGACTGTCGCGCCAATGCACTCTCCACGACATCTTCGGACGCCGTCGCCGCGCTCGACGCCGCGACCGCCGAGCTCAATGCCTTCCATGGCGATCCCGTCGGCACGATCGTCGCCGCGCTGAAGGACCAGCCCGACTTCGTCATGGGCCATGTTTTCCTCGCGACGGTCTTCGCCACCTCCATGGACCGCACCTTCGACGGCTATATGGATCGCGCGTTGAGCGCCGCCGAAGCGCTGACCGCAAATGCCAACCCGCGCGAGCGGGCCTATATCGCTGCCGCCCGCCGCTGGCGTTCCGACGATTTCGAAGGCGCGACAGAGGCTTGGGGTGAAATTGCCGTCGATTCACCGCGCGATATCTTCGCGATTCAGATGGCGCAGCAGGGCGATTTCTTCCTTGGCCGTTCACTGATGCTGCGGGACCGCATCGCGCGGGTCCTGCCGCATTGGGACGAGAGCGTGCCGGGCTACGGCTTTGTGCTGGGCATGCAGGCCTTCGGGCTGGAGGAGTGCGGCGACTATCGCCGCGCGGAGGCGGTCGGCCGCGAGGCCGTTTCGCGTAATCCGCAGGACTCCTGGGGGACCCACGCCGTCGCGCATGTGCTCGAAATGGAGGGCCGGGCAGAGGAGGGCGCGCAGTGGCTGCGCGGCACCGAACCTGACTGGACCGAGAACGGCCTGCTCGCCTGCCACAATGCCTGGCACCTCGCGCTCGCTGAACTGGAATCCGGTAATCCCGCGGGCGCGCTCGCCACCTACGACCGCGGCATCCTCACCCTCGGCCTGACACAGGCGCTCCAACTCTGCGACGCCTCGGCGCTGCTGTGGCGGCTGAGCGCGCTCGGCCACGATGTCGGCGACCGCTGGGGCGCCGTCGCCGACGCATGGGAGCCGCGGGCGGAGCAGGGGCTCTACGCCTTCAACGACATGCATGCCGTCATGGCCTTCGCCTCAACGGGCCGAGATGCTGCGATCACCCGCCTGCTGCGCGCCATGGAAACCGCAGCGCGGGCGCCGCTCGTCAACGCGCTGATGACCCGCGAGGTCGGCCTCGCCACCGTCCACGGCATCGCCGCCTTCGCCGACCGCAACTACGCCACGGCGCTCGCACATCTGATGCCCGTCCTGCCGAAGCTCAGTCTCAGCGGCGGCAGCCACGCCCAGCGCGATGTCTTCCACTGGACCGCCACCGAAGCCGCCCTGCGCGCCGGCAACCGACCGCTCGCGACGGCCCTCGCCGCTGAACGCCGCGCCTCCCGCCCGCACAGCCCGATCAATCGGGGTTTCGCGGCACGCGCCGCGCAATTGCCCGCTTAGGGCGCGACCTGAATCCGGTCCGGATAATACGCCGTCAGCGTCGCCCGCACCGCGTCGTGGAGCGGCTGCGTGTTGTCGGTCTGACAGGCGAGGGCGACATCGACGATGAACTCGTCCAGCGTCTTCGCCCCCAGCACATTGTAGGTGCCGTTCAACGTCTCGTTCAGCGCGGCGGCATAGCCGTGCGCCCAGGCTGCGAACTTCGAAATGCCCGCGCTATCGCCCTTGTTGAACACCTCGTTGAAAACGCTGCACGTCGCCGCGCCTTCGCCGGTGATCATGAATTTGCCACCGGCATCCGCCGCAGAGGCAACACCGCTCGCCAGGCCAAGGCCGAGCAGCGCCGCAAACAGCCTCACTCCGCCGCCTCGGCCGCCGGCCGCTGCACGGGCTTCGCCGCCTTGCGCAGCTGCGTGACGTCGCGCACCGCGCCGCGCGCCGCACTGGTCGTCAGTGCGGCATAGGCCTGCAGCGCCGGCGAAACCTTGCGCGGCCGCGACGCGATCGGCTGCCACGCCGCCTCGCCCTTGGCGTCCATTGCCGACCGGCGGAGGTCCAGCTCGATGTCGGAAATCGCCAGGCGGATCGACCGGTTCGGAATGTCGATCTCGATCTTATCGCCTTCCTGCACCAGCCCGATCGCGCCGCCTTCCGCCGCTTCCGGCGAGGCGTGGCCGATGGAGAGGCCCGACGTGCCGCCCGAGAAGCGCCCGTCGGTGATCAGCGCGCACGCCTTACCCAGGCCCTTCGATTTCAGATAGCTCGTCGGATACAGCATCTCCTGCATTCCCGGACCGCCCTTCGGGCCTTCGTAGCGGATGACGAGCACGTCGCCTTCCTTGATCTCGTTGGTCAGGATCGCCGACACGGCCGCATCCTGGCTTTCGAACACCCGGGCCGGGCCCGTGAATTTCAGGATGCTGGCATCGACGCCGGCCGTCTTCACGATGCAGCCGTCGAGCGCGATGTTGCCGAACAGCACGGCGAGACCGCCATCCTGGCTGAACGCATGCTCCACGCTGCGCGTCACGCCGGTCTCGCGGTCGGCATCGACATCGTCATAACGCCGGTCCTGGCTGAACGCGGTCTGCGTCGGCACGCCGCCCGGCGCCGCGCGATAGAAGTGCATCACCTCTTCCGACGGCGCGCGCGCAATATCCCACGTATCCAGCGCGTCCTTCAGCGTCGCGCTGTGCACGGTCGGCAGATTGGTGCGAATGAGCCCGCCACGGTCGAGCTCGCCCAGGATCGCCATGATCCCGCCGGCGCGGTGCACGTCTTCCATGTGCACGTCGGCCTTGTTCGGCGCGACCTTGCAGAGGCACGGCACGCGCCGCGACAGGCGGTCGATATCCTGCATGGTGAAATTCACGCCCGCCTCGTGCGCGGCCGCCAGAAGATGCAGCACGGTGTTGGTCGATCCGCCCATGGCGATATCGACCGTCATGGCATTCTCGAACCCCTCGAAGCTCGCGATCGCGCGCGGCAGCACCGAGGCGTCGTTGCCCTCATAGTACCGCTTCGCCAGCCGAACCGCCGTGCGGCCCGCTTCGAGGAACAGCTCCTTGCGATCCGCATGGGTCGCCAGCACCGAGCCGTTGCCGGGCAGCGACAGGCCCATCGCCTCGGTCAGGCAGTTCATCGAGTTCGCCGTGAACATGCCCGAGCACGACCCGCAGGTGGGGCAGGCCGACCGCTCGATGATCTTGACGTCTTCGTCCGAAACCTTGTCGTCGCCCGCTGCGATCATTGCGTCGATCAGATCGACCTTCTTCGCGCCGGTCGAGAGCACGACCTTCCCGGCCTCCATCGGCCCGCCAGACACGAACACCGTCGGGATGTTCAGCCGCAGCGCGGCCATCAACATGCCGGGCGTGATCTTGTCGCAGTTCGAGATGCAGACGAGCGCATCCGCGCAATGCGCATTGACCATGTACTCCACGCTGTCCGCGATCAGCTCGCGCGAGGGCAGGGAGTAGAGCATCCCGTCATGGCCCATCGCGATGCCGTCATCGACCGCGATCGTGTTGAATTCCTTGGCGACGCCGCCCGCCTGTTCGATCTCGCGCGCGACGAGCTGGCCGAGATCCTTCAGGTGCACATGGCCGGGCACGAACTGCGTGAACGAGTTGGAGATCGCGATGATCGGCTTGCCGAAGTCGCTGTCCTTCATGCCCGTCGCGCGCCACAGGCCGCGGGCGCCGGCCATGTTGCGGCCGTGGGTGGTGGTGCGTGAACGATACGGAGGCATGACGGAATCCTGAATACTGCCGGGCCACATAGCAAATGGGCGCCGGATTTGCGCGTTTTAAGCCGCCCGAAGGCTCACTTTTCAGCGGCTTTTTGAGCGACCTCGGGATCGAATCTTTCCAAATATGTCGCTCATGAGCGGATTGTAGCACGATTATTCCGGAATCGACAGCCCGCTCCTCGCGGGGCCGGAACCATCCCCGCCGCGACCCGTTGGTTAAACGAGACATCGCGAAAGGAGGCCCATCATGGCCCGCAAATGGAATGAAGACGACCAGCGCGCCGTTGACCGCGTGTTCGGCGCCTACGCCCCCGATCCCGCGTCGAACGACGCTGCCAATTTCGGCTATGGCCGTCAGGGCGCCGACAATGCCGGCGCGACCTTCCCAGAGGTAGGCTCCAACGACGCCGCGAATTACGGATACGGCCGTCAGGGCGTAGATGGCTATGCCGGCGGCTACGCGCCCGATCGCGGCTCAAACGACGCGGCCAATCACGGCTACGGCCGCGAGGGCGCGTTTGACACCTATGCGGACGCCTACGCTCCCGCGCCCGGTTCGAACGACGCCGCAAATTACGGCTACGGTCGTGAGGGCTTGGGTGAGCGCAAGGGAAGCGGGCTGGAAATCCGCATCGTTGATGACTTCGCAGTCTGGGCCGGTGCAGATCCGGTCGCGGTCCCGGAGGACGTCATCGCGGAAACACAAACCAACGACGCAGAGGCCGTCCGCGAAAGCCTCAAGGCCGATTGGATGGTCGACAGCGACAATATCGACGTCACAGTCGCCGACGGGGAAGCCATTCTCTCCGGCAGCGTCGCGACGGAAGCGCAGCGTCTGCGCGCCGAGGACCTCGCCCGCGAAACCGCCGGTGTCTCGGCGGTCCGCAACGCCATTCGCGTCGATCGACGCGGAGCGATGAGCTTCTAGCCGATAATCGTTTTCTCCTCGCCCCACCACAGGGGCGAGTGGGAGAGGTCGATAAAGCGCTTTTCGTCCTCGAGCAGGAGGCGGCCGGCATCGGTCGCCTCCGGATCGAGTTGGGCGACCGCCATATCCTCCAGGCTGTCCCACCATAGCTCGGCCACGCCGTCGAACTGCGGCGGTCCGCCGCGCGACACACGCAGAGTGCCGCTCGTTTCCTCATCCAGCGAATGAAGTTGAACATAGCGCCTGATGTGCAGCACGTCCTGTACGCTGCGCACCAGCGGCCCATGCACGTTGAACCAGTAGTCCTGAAACGCCTCCCGTGTCAGATGCGGCAGTCGGACGAGACAGAAGGTCAGCTTGATCATGGGATCTTCCTTCAGAGATTGAGCGACATGACATAGTCTCGCAGCGCCGCTTCGGCTGCCGTCAACTGAGTCTGCAGTTGCGCGGTTTCGGCCTCGATGGCCGTCAGCCGGTCTTCCTGCGTCGCCAGCGAAGCAAGATAACGCCGCTGCATGTCGCTGCCTTCCGGCACCGCTTCCAGATTGGCGCGAATGCGCTCCTGCTCCTCATAAATGCGCGCCCGCTCGGCTTCCGCCGTCGCCATCGCGCTCTTGATCTGCTCGACGGTCGCCTTCAATTCGCCGATGCGGACAAAGGCTGCGCGGATCGGCTCCGGCATCTTGCCGTCGGTGCTGGCGTAGTAGGCGACCGATCCCTCCGACAGGTCGATCACTTCCGCCGTACTCGACGCGACCTTCTCCCACACGACATCCAGCTTCTCGGTCTTTCCCGCGCCGACAAAGACGGGCAGGCGCAGATAGTTGTAGGTCGCATCGACCTTGGCGATGTCGTGCGACTTAAGCTCCCAGTTATAGCGCGGCGTCTCGATGATCACCGTGCGGTCCTCGTTGGTCGCACCTTTCACCGCGTAGGAGTTGGTCACGCGCTGCACGGTCTGCGTTTCCAGCACGCCGTTCGCGATCTTTGCGCCGCTCAGCGTCGCCTCTTCGGCCTCGCTCTTGTCGACCCTGATCTTCTGGTCGAGCGCGTAGGAGAGGATGCGCTCCTCGCCGATCGGCAGCACGCTCAGGATCGCATCACCGGCAAATACGGTACGCCCGCTCGAATTGTCGAACAGGGTGGTGATGCCCGGCGGCAGTCCCGTACCGGTCTCGTTCTTCAGCTTCACCGCCGACAGCGGATGTGTGGGGTGCGTATAGGGCTGATAGAACGAGATCAGCTGCGCGGGGATCTCACGATCGAGGATCGGCACCGTCAGCGACTGCCCCGAGCCCGCCGTCACGGCGTTCGACAGGGTGAATACGACGGAGGTCGCGGTCTCCTGGCTTTCCGCCGCCACCTGCCCAGGCTTCTCTGGCACTTTACGTGCCGTGACCTCTATTTCCTCGGTGTCCGCTACGCTTGCTGGAGCAGGCCCCGCCGGCTCCATCGCGGGCGCAGGTGCGGGCTGGGGCGCCGGCTCGATCGGCGTGCCCTGGCCGTTCTGTTCCCAATCGGTGTCCTCGCCGCCGGTGCTGCCGTCGTCGCGGCGCGGCGTCACCCGGCCCAATACCTCGACCGGCACGGACGGGCGATCGACATAATACTTGTCGTACAGCGCCTGCTTGAACGTCACGGGGTTGCCGCTGACCAGCGTCAGTTCGACATCCTTCCAGTCCGCGCCGCTGGCGTTCTCGATGACGGCCCAACCCTGCATCCGCGCCTTGCCGTCGGCATTGGTGACCAGCCGGTACGAGGTCTTCCACAGCGGCGCCTCGATCACGAAGCCGACCGTCACGGTGCGCGTGCCTTCGCCGCGCGCGGTGATCTTCAGCGTACGGAGTTCCCGCTGGCGGTTGTTGGCCAGCGCCATCAGTGCGCCGTTCACCTTGGCGTCCAGCGCTTCGTTGGTGAACTTCACGCCGCGCGCATCCTGCAGCACGAACTGCACGAGGCCTTCGTCGGTCATGATCGCGACCCGCGTGCGCGTCCAGTCATGGCCCTTGTCGTCGGACGAGGTCTCGTCGACCACCGAAACGATCCGGCCCGTCGCGGCGATCGGCTCGGCGACGGAGATTTCCTCGCCCTTCAGCGCCGCATAGAGCGCGCCGGGCGTCTCGAACGCTTCCGGCCCGATCGGCATGGTGCGGAAAATCTCGGTCAGCGAATCCCGGCCCTGCAGTTGGATCGTGCCGCTGCCGCCCTCATCGTCGAACACGACGGCGCTCTTCAGCACGTCGTCCACCTGGTCCAGACGGACGGGCACGTCCATCGTCTCCCAGCCGTTCACTTCGGCCTGATACTCGAAATAGCCGACGCCGCCTGCGGACAGCATCACCCGCTTCAGTTCAAGCTCGGCGGCCTCGGCGGAATAGGTGAGCAGCGCAAGCGCGGCGGCGCCGCTCGCAAGGCGGGCGGTCAGGCGGCGGAAGGACATCATGGCGAACCCCGGATCTAGCTAAGTCGAGCGGCCAAGCTGGCACACCAGCCCCGCAGCGTCATGCCCGCGGGGCAGCGACATAATGCCGGGTGGACGAGGGGATCAGGCCGCCAGACGGCACCACGCGGGGACGTGATCGGAGGCCTTCTCCCAGCCCCGCACATGCCGGTCGATCCCGGCTTCGGTCAGCCGGTCGGCGGCCTGTGGCGACAGCATCAGGTGGTCGATGCGGATGCCGTTGTTCTTTTGCCAGGCGCCGGCCTGATAGTCCCAGAACGTGTACTGGTTCGGCAGCGCATTGCAGGCCCGCACCGCATCGGTGAGGCCCAGATTGACGAACTTGCGATAGGCCGCGCGCGTCGCCGGCAGGAACAGCGCATCGTTCGCCCACGCGGCGGGATTGTGGACGTCCTCCGGCTCGGGAATGACGTTGTAGTCGCCCATGACGATCAGCCGTTCTTCCTGTTCCAGGAGCGTCTCGACGCGGGCCTGCAGCGCCGCCATCCAGCGCAGCTTGTAGTCGTACTTCTCGCCCGGCGCCGGATTGCCGTTGGGCAGGTAGATGCAGACGACCCGGATCGGCACCGCATCCTTCGGCGTCACCAGCGCTTCGATATAGCGCGACTGCACGTCCTCAAGCCCCGGCAGGCCGCGCGTCACATCCTCGATCGGATGCTTCGAGAGCAGCGCGACGCCGTTATAGCTCTTCTGCCCATGCGTGATGACATTGTAGCCGAGGCTCTCGATCTCCAGCCGCGGGAAGTTCTCGTCGATGCATTTTATCTCCTGGAACCCCGCCACATCCGGCGAGGATTCCTTGAGCCAGCCGAGCACCGCCTCGAGCCGTGCCTTCACCGAATTGACGTTCCAGGTGGCGATCTTCATTTGCCGGGCTCCGGTTCGGGCAGTCCGTGGCCGGGCAGCAGCTCGGTCACCAGCGCCTTGTCGTCGGTGAGGCCGCATTGCAGCGTCACCGGATCGGACTTTGACGCGTCGTCGCGATGCCGGGCGATGCCTTCGACCATCACGACCGTCGCGACTTCGGTCTTGTTGGTCGCGCTATAGGGGGCGATCCACATCAACACGCGCGCATTGTCGGGAAACTCGCTGGGCAGATAGGCGTCGTAGACCTTGTCGGTTTCCAGCACCGCATCGACGCTGGCGAGACACGCCGCGACGGGGGATGAAATCTCCATTTTGGCGGACGCCGCGCCCGTCAGGGCGAGGGCGGACAGAACGACGGCAAGACGCTTCATGATGATCCCCACTATGTCCCGCAACCTACCGCGCCGCCGCCCCAACGCAAACGGGCCGCGGCGCGAACGCCACGGCCCGTCTGAAGGCACAAAAAGCGAGATCAGTTCACGCGGGTCGGGGCGACCGGCGAGTCGATCTTGATGTCGTGACCGTCGATGATTTCGATGGCGCGCACGACGCCGGCATCCATGCCGCACTTGATCGTCACGTCTTCGGTGTCGCCATGGTCGGCGCGCTTGCGGGCGACGCCCTCGATGATCACCAGCGTCGCGACCGGCGTGGCGTTGGCGTCGCTATAGGGCGCCTTCCACTCATAAACGCGGGCTTCGTCGAGGAAGCGCGTCGGCACGAACGCGTCATAGGACGTGTTGGTGTCGAGCGCCGTCTGCACGTCGCCGAAGCAGGTATTGACGTCGGGGTTAACGGGCTCGGCGAGGGACACGCCGCCAAAAGCGAGCGCCGCGGCGGCTACAACGATCATCTTCTTCATGGGAAACATCTCCTTGAGGCGTGGAACACTGCCCACGCCATTCAGGCGCGCCGCCGTGCTCGATGGAGATAGAACGCCGCCTCCGGACGATGGTTCCGGGGCCTAAAGTGAGAACGAAGTCCCGCAGCCGCAGGACGACTTCGCGTTCGGATTGCGGATCTGGAAAGATGCCCCGATCAAATCGTCCACCCAGTCGATGACCGAGCCTTTTAGATATTCGGCCGACATCTCGTCGACCAGCACCTTGGCCCCGTCGCGCTCGATCAGGATGTCGTCGCCCGCCTGGTCGGCCGTGAACGAGTAGTCATAGGAAAAACCCTGGCATCCGCCGCCGTTGACCGCGACCCGCAGCATGGTGCCGGGCGCTTCGCCGCCCAGGATATCGGCCACGCGCTTGGCGGCGCTGGGCGAGATCGAGACGGGCAGGGTATCGGTGTCGGTGGTCATGGGGGCAGGGTGGCCTTAAACTCTTCGCTAGACGTCACCCGCTAATAGTGGGGCTTCGGACGGACGATTTCAAATGGAGCCTTCATGGCGCGGCCCTCAGTCACCGAATTCGACACGCCGGACGGCCTCGCTCCCTATGCGACCAAGGCGTTCGAGACCCGCGGCCGCCTCTATCCCGAGCCCGAAAGCCGCACCCGCACGCCGCTCCAGCGCGACCGCGACCGCATCATCCATTCCGGCGCCTTCCGGCGGCTGAAACACAAGACCCAGGTCTTCGTCTATCACGAGGGCGACTACTACCGGACGCGCCTGACCCACTCGCTGGAGGTCGCCCAGATCGCCCGTTCGATCTCCCGCGTCCTCGGCCTCGACGAGGACCTGGCCGAGGCCCTCGCGCTCGCCCACGACCTCGGCCACACCTGTTTCGGCCATGCCGGCGAGGACGCCCTGGCGGAGTGCATGACCCCCTATGGCGGCTTCGACCACAACGCCCATGCCATCCGCCTGGTGACCAAGCTCGAGGCTCGCTACGCCGCCTTCGACGGCCTCAACCTCACCTGGGAAACGCTCGAAGGCATCGCCAAGCACAACGGCCCCCTGGTGCCGCATCCCAAGGGCCACGAGCTCCCCGAGGCCATCGTCGAATACAACGCCATCCACGACCTCGAACTCGGCACCTATGCCGGGCTGGAGGCACAGGTCGCCGCCCTCAGCGATGACATCGCCTACAACAATCACGACATCGACGACGGCCTGCGCGCCGGCCTCTTCACCGTTGAGGACCTGCTGGCGCTGCCGATGGTCGGCGATGTCTTCCGTCGCGTCGAGGAACGCTGGCCAACCGTCGATCGCACGCGCCAGGCGCATGAAGCGATCCGCGACCTGATCGGCCTTATGATCGAGGACCTCATCGGCGAGACGACGCGCCGCATCAAAGCCGCCGGCGTCGCTTCAGCCGCCGAGGTCCGCGCTTGCGGCAAACCGCTCGCCGCCTTCACGCCCGAGATGGAGCGCTCGCTGAAGACGCTGAAGGAGTTCCTCTTCGTCAACATGTACCGCCACTGGAAGGTCATGCGCATGACCGGCAAGGCCCGCCGCGTCGTCCATGACCTCTTCGCCGCCTTCATCGACGAGCCCCGCCTGATGCCCGACGAATGGCGCGCCATCGCCGACGGCCCCAAGACCGCGCGCTCCGGCCGCGTCGTCTCCGACTACATCGCGGGCATGACCGACCGCTTCGCCTTCATCGAACACAAACGCCTCTTCGGCCTCGACCCCGACCCGCTCTGAATCTCCACTTGTCATGCCCGCACAGGCGGGCATCCACGACTTGGCGACGGCGCCCGATGCTTGCGTATTCCCGCCTTCGCGGGAATGACACTTCGGGTGATAGTTCGGCCATGGCCAAGCTCTCCGACTCGCCCGTCCTCCCGTTCAAGACGCCCAAGGCCTTCGAGACCTGGCTCGCCAAGCAGCCGGCGGACTCGCCCGGCGTCTGGCTCAAGATCGCCAAGAAGGACAGCGGCCACCCCACCGTCACCTATGCCGAAGCGCTCGATGTCGCGCTTTGCCATGGCTGGATCGATGGGCAAAAGGGCGCGTTCGACAGCGAATGGTTCGTCCAGCGCTTCTCGCCGCGCACGAGCCGCAGCAAGTGGTCCAAGATCAATTGCGGCAAGGTCGAAGCGCTGACCTCGGCCGGCCGCATGCGCCCCGCCGGCCAGAAACAGATCGACGCCGCCAAGGCCGACGGCCGCTGGGATGCCGCCTATGCGGGGTCCAAGACCATCGAGGTGCCCGACGACCTGAAGGCGGCACTCGCCAAGAACAAGAAGGCCGCCGCCTTCTTCGACACGCTCAAGGGCGCCAACCGCTACGCCATCCTCTTCCGCATCCACGACGCCAAGAAGCCCGAGACCCGCGCCGCCCGCATCGCCAAGTTCGTCGCCATGTGTGCCAAGGGCGAGAAAATCCACGGGTAGATCACCGTCAGTGTCATGGTCCGCGAAGGCGACCATCCACGACTATCTTCGGCAAGGTTCACAACTGCCCGTCATGGTGAGGTGCGCAGCGCCGCAGGCGCGGAGCCTCGAACCACGCACCGTTGACGCAGCCGCTCTTCAGGATGACGAGGAGGGGGATGCAGAGCCTTCATGACAAAAAGTTTAGAAACCTCCGATTCCGCCTCAAACGCGCCGCAATCGGCTGGCGATGTAGCCTCACGCCACGGATGATCCGTAGGCTGAGGAATTCAAGAACATGAGCGACTACAAACGCACCGGCGCCGGCCTCCTCGCGGCCGGCCTTGCCATCGGCCTCGGCATCACGGCCGGCGGCTATTTCGTCTCCCGCACCATGATCAATCAGACGCTCGTCGATACCGCCGACGTGAAGGGCCTCGCCGAACGCTCGGTGAAGGCCGACCAGGCGATCTGGTCGATCGGCTACAAGGTCTCCAACGCCGATCTGAAGGCCGGCTATTCCGAGGCCGAGGCCGCCGCGCAGACCATCCGCGCCTTCCTCGAGACCAACGGCTTCCCCGCCACCGCGATCGCGCCCGGCCAGGTTTCGGTCGTCGAGAACGAATTCCGCGACGCCAACGGCACGCTGATCGAAACGCGCTACGACATCACCGGCTCGATCGTCGTCACCACCGCCGACGTAAAGGCGGTCGATACCGCGAACCAGAAGGTTGGCGACCTCATCGCCTCCGGCCTGCTGCTGACCGACACCCAGCCGCGCTACCTCTTCACCGGCCTCAATGCGATCAAGCCGGAAATGGTCCGCGAAGCCGCGCAGAACGCCCGCGTCGCCGCCGACGAATTCGCCAAGAACGCCGGCGTCGCCGTCGGCAAGATCCGCTCCGCCCAGCAAGGCGGCTTCGAGATCCACGACGACAACAGCGGCGAATACGGCGGCGACGACCGCGCCATCGACAAGAAAGTCCGCGTCGTCACCAACGTGACCTTCTACCTGGATTGATATATGGGCCGTCATTCCGGGCGAGGCCGGCGGAGCCGTCCGAGACCCGGGACCCAGGGCCGCACGCGCCGATGGATACGGCTTCTGGGTCCCGGCTCTCCGCTTCGCTACGGCCGGGATGACCACTCTGGAGCCTCATTAACCTCCCGCTAATCAATAAGGCACAAGGGTCCTTCCTAACGCCCGTATTCCGCCGCGATCACCCTGTTAGTGTAGTGAACAGAGCGAATCGCCAGTGCGCTGCTAGGATTTGCGCGGGCGTTGGGGACGACGAGATGACCAATATCGATCGCGGCGGCTTCGATCAGGCCGAATACGACCGCCGCTTCCACGGCGACTTCATGTACGACGCGACCCTCGAGGACGAGGAAGGCGGCTCGCCACGCAGCCCGCTTTTCATCATCCTTACCGGCCTCGTGCTCGCCGCCTTCGGCGCCGTCGTCTGGGTCGCCTACCAGCAGGGCATCCGCCAGGGCGACCGCGGCGCGCCGCCCGTCATCACCGCCGAACCCGGCCCGACCAAGATCCTGCCCGAGGACCCCGGCGGCACCACCGTGCCCGACCAGGACAAGCTGATCTACGAGCGCATCGCCGGCGCCGAGACCACCCCCGCGCCCGAAGCGCTCGCCCCGCCGCCGGAAGTGCCGCAGGACCTGCCGCAGCCCGCCGCCGATCCGGCGCCCACCGCCGCGATGGCGACGCCCGTCGAAGTGACCGAGCCCGGCGCTGCGGAGGAGGGCGACTCGGCCCTCGCCGCCGCCGATGTCGATCCCGACATCGAAATGGCCGCCGGTCCGTCGCCCGAACAGCTCGCCGCCCAGCAAAAGGCGAAGGAGCAGGCTGCGGCTCTCACCTCCGAAATCGAGAAGATTGATCCGGGCGTCGCCGATGCAGCCGCGAAGAACGAGATCGTCGCGGGCGGCGCCTTCGTCGTCCAGATCGGCTCCTACAAGCAGGACAGCGAAGCTGCTGCGAGCTGGCAGGGCCTGAAGAACAAGAACAAGGATACGCTTGGGTCGCTGAAGCCCGACATCAAGCGCGTCGACCTCGGCGAGAAGGGCGTGTGGTACCGCCTCCGCATCGGCCCCTTCGCCACCCGCGCCGACGCCGTCGCCAAGTGCGAAGTGCTGAAGACCCGCGGCGTGAACTGCATCATCGCGCCGACCTAGGACCTTCACTGCTTCGCGCTGCGATGCCCGCATCAGCGGGCATCCATTCCCTCTCTGTCATGCCCGCAAAGGCGGGCATCCATCTCCTAAGCGCGCGGCTGGATTCCCGCCTTCGCGGGAATGACAGTGTGAAGGCAGCGGTCGCCGCCTCCCCGCCAATCATCCCCGTTTGAGCGATGCGCGCCTTCAACGCATCGCGCGATCCTCCGTCGTCGCAACACGGCGGCACGAGAGGGAATCCAGATGATCAAGCTCCTTGGCGCTGCCGCCGCCGTCTGCCTTCTGGCCGGCACGGCATCGGCTTTCGACAACTCCACCTGCGCGACATTCCTGACCGGCGGCTGGAACGCGCAGATTACGGTTTCGGAAAAAGTCCAGTACATCCACGTCGACTACACCGCGGATGGCACCGCCGCCACGCGCTACGACAAGATGGTCGATGGCGCCCTGCAGCCCGGAAAGCTGATCCCTGTCGGCAAATGGCTCGCCAAGCCCGGCACCTCGCCTGACAATTGCGCCTTCGCTCTGGTTGACGATGGCGGCAAGGAACACTGGAGCGAACTGACCGTGACCGACGAAACCACCTATGTCGCGAAGGGCACCCTCTATCGCCGCGGACAGTAGCGCCGTCGCGTCCACACACCTTTATTGTCATGCCCGCGCAGGCGGGCATCCACCTTCGGTGCCCATGAACTGGATTCCCGCCTGCGCGGGAATGACAACGGTAGCGTTGGCGGCACCGATGCGTTTGGCGCAGGACCTCTCTGTCCGCCACCGAACACGGCTTCATGCAACACTGACACGGAAAGTGTGCGCGGCTGCCAAGTCGCCGCATTGAACGCGCCCTGACGGCGCGGCAGATTGCCGGGCCGCGACGTCGACCGCCGAATCACGCCGCGCCCAGCGTCACCCGTCCAAGAGTTTGCATATGACCTCCGCCCTGATCCTCGGCATGTCCGGCCTCGCGCTTACCGCGGAGGAGCGCGCCTTCTTCCAGGAGGTCCAGCCCTGGGGCTTCATCCTCTTCGCGCGCAACTGCGCCGACAAGGCGCAGGTCCTGAAACTGACCGACAGCCTGCGCGCCATCACCGGCCGCGCCGACACGCCCATCCTGATCGACCAGGAAGGCGGCCGCGTCGCGCGCCTCAAGGCACCGGTCTGGCGGCATCCGCCCCCGGCCGCCGTCTTCGCCGAACTCTATGAGCGCGACGTTGAGACCGCGATGGAAGCCGCCTTCCTCAACTCGCGCCTCATCGCGACCGAGCTGACCGAGATCGGCGTCAACGTCTCCTGCTCGCCGTGCCTCGACCTGCTGCATGACGACGGCCACGGCATCATCGGCGACCGCGCTCTGGGGCGCGAAACCAACCAGATCGCCGAACTCGGCCGCGCCGTCGCCGAGGGCCTGCTCGACGGCGCCGTACTGCCGGTCATCAAGCACATCCCCGGCCACGGCCGCGCCAAATCCGACAGCCACCTCGAACTCCCCGTCCTCGATACCGAGCACGACGAACTCAGCCGCACCGACTTCGTGCCGTTCCGCAGCCTCAACGACATGCCGATGGCGATGACCGCCCATGTCGTCTACCAGGCGATCGACCCCGAACGCTGCGCCACGCTCTCCTCGCGCCTCGTCCATCACGTCATCCGCGGCGAGATCGGCTTCGACGGTCTCTTGATGAGCGACGATGTCGGCATGCACGCGCTCTCAGGCGGCTTTGACGAGCGCACCCATCGCTCGCTGGTCGCGGGCTGCGACGTCGCTCTGCATTGCAGCGGCAAGCTCGACGAGATGCAGGAATGCGCCAAGGGCAGCCGGGCGCTCGAGGGCGAGGCCGCCCGCCGGGCCGCCGCCGCGCTTGACAGAATCACCCCGCCGTCCGACTTCGACGCCGTCAGGGGGGCCGAGCGGCTCACCCATTTGCTGTCAGGCGGAACCGCGATCGCATGAGTGAAGTAACCGTCGAGGAAGGGCAGGGCGAGGAACCCGCCTTCGACCTGACCATGACGGCGGCGCCCCCGGGCGAAGCGTTCATCGTCGATGTCGAAGGCTTTGAAGGCCCGCTCGATCTGCTGCTGACGCTCGCGCGCTCGCAGAAGGTCGATCTCCGCAACATCTCGATCCTGCAGCTCGTCGACCAATACATTGAATTCATTGGCCATCTCGCCAAGGCCGACCTCGACCTCGCGGCCGACTATCTCGTCATGGCCTCGTGGCTGGCCTATCTGAAATCGCGCCTCCTGCTGCCGAAGCCGGAAAAGAACTCCGACGAGCCGAGCGGCGAGGAGATGGCGGCGCGGCTCGCCTTCCGCCTCCAGCGCCTCCAGGCGATGCGCGAGGCAGGCGGCCGGCTCATGGCCCGCGACCGCCTCGGCCGCGATGTCTTCTTCCGCGGCGAGCCCGAGGGCATCCGCATCGTCCGCACGCCCGCCTGGGCGGATTCGATCTTCGACCTGCTCAAGGCCTATTCCGACCAGCGCACCCGCACGCTCGGCACCCGCTTCGCCGTCAAGCGTGCCCCGGTCTATGCCATCGACGAGGCCCGCAAGCGGCTGGAGCGGATGATCGGCATGTCCATGGACTGGAGCCGCCTCGACAGCTTCCTGCCGGACCTGCCCGAATTCCGCGAACTCCGCCGCAGCGCCCTCGCCAGCACCTTCTCGGCGAGCCTTGAGATGGCGAAGGACGGCAAGCTGTTCCTGCGCCAGGCGAACGCCTTCGGGCCGCTCTTCCTGCGCAGCGCCGCCGGCCACGCCGAACCCGCCAACGACCACCAGCCCGCTTGACCCCGGCTCCAGAAGCCCGCAGGGGAGGCTCCCGCACATGACCAGCGCCACCGCCAGAGTATCCATGGAAGACGAAACGCCCGACACCCAGCCGGACGAAGACGGCGCCGACCTGACGGTGCTTTTCCCCGACACGCAGCTTCACCTGCGAATGCTGGAAGCGCTGCTTTTCGCGGCCGCTGAACCTTTGGATGAGGAAACCCTCAAGGCCCGCATGCCCAAGGATGCGGACCTTGCCCAGCTCCTGCCGCATCTTCAGGCGCTTTATGAGCCGCGCGGCGTAAACCTCATTAAAGTCTCGGGAAAATACGCGCTGCGTACCGCGCCCGATCTCGCTTTCCTGCTCCGCAAGGAGACCACGGAACAGCGCCGCCTGTCGCGCGCGGGCATCGAAACCCTCGCCATCGTCTCCTACCACCAGCCCGTCACCCGCGCCGAGATCGAGGAGATCCGCGGCGTCGGCGTCTCCAAGGGCACGCTCGACCTGCTGCTCGAAATCGGCTGGGTCCGCCCCCGCGGCCGCCGCCGCACGCCCGGCCGGCCCGTCACCTACGGTACGACCGACGCCTTCCTCCAGCATTTCGGCCTCGACCGCGTCGGCGACCTGCCCGGCATGGAGGAGCTGAAGCTCGCCGGCCTGCTCGACTCCTCGGTCCCCGCCGGCTTCGCGGTCCCGAGCCCCTCCGACGTCCTCGGCCCCGACGAAGACCCGCTGGACGACAACGACATCGCCGAACTGCTGGCCCCCAAGGACGACGAGTAACATGTCCCTTCGCATTCTGGCTGCCCTCGCTGTCCTTAGCGGGGCGGCGCAGGCTGACGATCTTCGCGATTTCTGCGCCGACCGCCCCGGCAACGGCACCCCGGCCTGCACCATGGACCCCGGCCACCTGATGCTGGAGGTCGGCCTCGTCGACTGGACCCGCGACCGCCAGGACACCGCCCGTACCGACACCTGGACCGCCGGCGATATCCTCCTGCGCTACGGCGTCGGCGAGAGCACCGAACTCCAGCTCGGCTGGACCGCCTATGGCGAGGTCCATACCCGCGACACCGGCCTCGACGACCGCGTCTCCGGCACCGGCGACGTCCTCATCGCCCTCCGCCAGAACCTCCAGAACCCGGACGGCAGCGGCGTTTCGGTCGCCTTCATGCCATTCCTGACCCTCCCCACCGGCGGCGAGGCGATCGGCGCCGGCAAATGGAGCGGCGGCCTCGTCCTGCCCGTCGGCATCGATCTCGGCGGCGATTTTTCCCTCGGCCTCACCGCCGAACTCGACGCGACCCCGAACAGCGAGCGCGGCGGCCACCACCCCGCCTATGCCGGCACGATCGGCCTCGGCATCCCGCTGACCGGCAGCCTCGGCGCCTCGCTCGAACTGACCGCCAGCCGCGACCTCGACCCGGCCGGCCACAGCCAGGAACGCTCCGCCGCCGTCTCCTTCGCCTGGCAGGTCGCCGACAACATCCAGCTCGATCTCGGCTCGAATTTCGGCCTCAACCGCCAGACCGCCGACGCCGAAGTCTATGCGGGCATCGCGCGCCGGTTCTGAGCGCGTCTAGACCTGCAACTCGTTCGCAGATAGCGTCCGCCGCCATGACCTCGCTCCTGTCCGTCAAGGGCATCTCCAAGTCCTTCGCGGGCCGCACTGTCGTCGACAATGTCTCGTTCGACGTGGGGCAGGGTGAGGTCGTCTGCCTGCTCGGTGGCTCCGGCTCCGGCAAGTCGACCACGCTCCGCATCGCCGCCGGCATCGAGCGCCCCGAGCTCGGCGAAGTCGCCGTCGACGGCGTCACCGTCGAATCCGCGGCGATCTTCGTACCCCCCGAAAAGCGCCATGTCGGCCTCGTCTTCCAGGACCTTGCGCTCTTCCCGCACCTCAACGCCCGCGCCAACGCCGCCTTCGGGCTCTTTCGCCTCTCGAAAGCCGAGGCGAATGCCCGCGCCGACGAGCTGCTGAAGACCGTCGGCCTCAGCCATCTCGCGACCGCCTTCCCGCATCAGCTTTCAGGCGGCGAGCAGCAGCGCCTCGCCGTCGCCCGCGCCCTCGCGCCGCGGCCCAAGGCGATGCTGCTGGACGAGCCGTTCTCCGGCCTCGACGAGCGCCTGCGCGATGACGTCCGCCGCGACGTCCTCGGCATTTTGAAGGGGCAGGGCGCCGCGACCCTCCTCGTCACCCACGACCCCGACGAGGCCCTGCGCTTCGCCGACCGCATCGTCCTTCTGCGCGCCGGACGCATCGTCCAGGCCGGCACCCCGGCCGAGCTCTTCGCCGCGCCCGCCGATATCGACACCGCCGCCTTCTTCTCGCCGATCAACCGCATCGCCACCGTCGTCGCCAACGGCGCCGCCGCGACCCCCTACGGCGCCATTCCCGCGCCCGGCCACGCCGACGGCGACAAGGTCATCGCCATCCTCCGCCCCCGCGATCTGGAACGCGCCGGCGAGGGCGGGGCGCCGCTCACCGTCCGGGCGGTCCAGACCGCCTCCGACGGCATCCATGTCGAGGGCGACACGCTGCGCGCGGTCTTCGACGGCGGCGCGCCCATCCGGGCCGGCGAGGTGATCGGCGTCCGGCTGCGCGCCGGGCAGGGCATGGTGTTCCCGGCCCCTCCAGCCTAGAACCGGCCGCATGAACAGCTTCAGCCTCTGGCACGGTCTCATCATCCTGCTTCTGGTGATGTTCCTCCTCTAGGCGCGGTTTCGTGTTCTCCGCGCTCTGAACTTTGATTGCGGCCTCCCGCCGCACCCCTTAAAATGACGGCCGACCGGCGCACACGGCTTCGCGCCCCAAGGAGTTAGCCCATGGGCAGTTTCAGCATCTGGCATCTCATCGTCATCGTCGTCCTGGTGATGGTGCTGTTCGGCCGCGGCAAGATTTCCGAACTGATGGGCGACGTCGCCAAGGGCGTGAAGAATTTCCGCCAGGGCATGGCCGACGATCCGAAGCCCCAGGTCACGAGCCAGGCCGAAACGCCCGTCGTCGAGCCCGTCAAGACCGACGCGTCGAAGGTCTGAACCCGGCATAGCCGGCGGGTAAAACGATGTTCGACCTCGCCTGGAGCGAAATTCTCGTCATTGCGGTCGTGGCGATCCTCGTCGTCGGCCCCAAGGACCTGCCGCGCATGATGAAGACGGTCGGCCAATGGGTCGGCAAGGCGCGCCGCATGGCCGCGCATTTCCAGTCCGGCGTCGACGAGATGATCCGCCAGGCCGAACTCGAAGACCTCCGCAAGGATCTCGCGGCGATGAAACGCGACATGAACGCGCCGATGCGTTGGGATCCCGCGACCTCCACCACGCCGCCGCCTGACCACCTGATGGTCCAGTCGGACGAGCCCAAGCCCGCGCCGCTGCCTCTGCCGCCACCGATCGAGCACTCCATCCTGCCGCCCGCGCCGGCCGAACCGGCACCGCCCGCTGCGACGCCCGAGAAGACGACGCCATGAGCGCCGCCGGCAAGCGCGACGAGGACGAGATCGAGGCCTCCCGCGCCCCGCTGCTCGATCACCTCATCGAACTGCGCAACCGCCTCATCTGGGCGGTGCTCGCTTTATTCGTCGGCTTCATCATCTGCTACATCTTCGCCCAGCAGATCTATTCGGTCCTGGCGCAGCCGCTGCTGCACGCGCTGGAAGGCCAGCCGAACCAGCGCCTGATCGCGACGAGCCCGCAGGAAACCTTCGTCACCTATCTGAAGCTCTCGGGCTGGGGCGCCGTCTTCCTCGCCTTTCCCGTGCTCGCGACCCAGATCTGGCTCTTCGTCGCCCCCGGCCTCTACAAGACCGAACGCGGCGCGTTCTTCCCCTACCTGATCGCGACCCCGGTGCTCTTCATCACCGGCGCCGCGCTGGTGCTCTATGTCATCCTGCCGATGGCGCTGCGCTTCCTGCTGACCTTCCAGGCGCAGGCGGGACCGGGGCAGATTCCCATCGAACTCGAAGCGCGCGTCTCCGAATATTTCGACCTCACCATGTCGCTGATGTTCGCCTTCGGCCTCTGCTTCCAGCTGCCGGTCGCCCTGACGCTGCTCGCCCGCGTCGGCATCGTCACCGCAAAGGCGCTCTCCGCGGGACGCCGCTACGCCATTGTCGGCGTCTTCGTCGTCGCCGGCGTGCTGACTCCGCCCGACATGCTCAGCCAGTTCGCCTTGGCCGTGCCCGTCCTGCTGCTCTACGAAATTTCCATCTGGCTCGTGAAGGCCATGGAAAAGGCGCGCCTTGCGGCCGACGCGACCAAAGACGCGGCGCCCTAACTCTCTCCTACAATCGTCATCCCCTCCCATAACCCGTCATCCTCGGGGCCGCCGCCGAAGGCGTCGGAACCCGAGGACCCATGCCGTGCTGATTAAATCTGCGCCGGTGGTTCAGAGCACCAATTCAACCACTTTTGCGGTTTTCCGGCTTCACGGCATGGGTCCTCGGATCGGCCTTAAGGCCGTCCGAGGATGACCTGAGGTGTTGGCTGGACCGCGCAAACCGCGCCCCCTATAGGTCAGCCGCCGGCGGGCAGGGGGCGACTCGCCGGATTTCTCAGCCTTTGTGAAGACCGGCCATGCACGACATCAAACTGATCCGCGAAGCGCCTGACGCGTTCGACGCCGGGCTCGCCCTGCGCAATCTTCAGCCCCTGGCGCAGTCGATCCTGTCGCTCGACGCCGCCGCCCGCGCCGTGACCACGCGCCTTCAGGAGATGCAGCAACGCCGCAACGAGGCATCCAAGCTCATCGGCCAGGCCAAGGCGAAGAAGGACGAGGCGACCGCCAGCGCCCTCATGGCCGAAGTCGCGACGCTGAAGGAAACGATGCCCGCCGCCGAGGAGGAGGAACGCGCCCTCCAGAAGCAGCTCTTCGACGAACTCGCGAAGATCCCCAACATTCCCGCGCTCGACGTCCCGCCCGGCAAGGACGAGGACGACAATGTCGAGCAGCGCAAGGTCGGTGAGCCCCGCCGCCTGAACAACGCCAAGGAGCATTTCGAGCTCGGCGAAGCCCTGGGCATGATGGACTTCGAGTCCGCGACAAAAATGTCCGGCGCCCGCTTCGTCTTCCTGAAGAGCCAGCTCACGCGCCTTGAACGTGCCCTCGCCAATTTCATGCTCGACACCCACACCGGCGAGTTCGGCTACACCGAAGTCAGCCCGCCGCTGATGGTGCGCGACGATGCGGCCTTCGGCACCGGCCAGCTGCCGAAGTTCGAGGAAGACCTCTTCAAGACGACAACCGGCATGTGGCTCATCCCCACCGCTGAAGTCTCCCTCACCAATCTCGTGCGCGAGTCCATCCTCGCCGACACCGAACTGCCGCTGCGCTTCACGGCGCATACGCCCAGCTTCCGCTCGGAAGCCGGCTCTGCCGGTCGCGACACGCGCGGCATGATCCGCATGCACCAGTTCAACAAGGTCGAGCTCGTCTCCATCACCACGCCGGACCAGTCCGACGCGGAGCACGAGCGCATGACCGAGTGCGCCGAGACGATCCTTCAGCGCCTGGGCCTCGCCTTCCAGACGGTCCTGCTCTGCGCCGGCGACATGGGCTTCTCGGCGCGCAAGACCTACGACATCAATGTCTGGCTGCCTGGCCAGGGCCGCTATCGCGAGATCTCGTCCTGCTCCAACTGCGGCGACTTCCAGGCCCGCCGCATGGACGCGCGTTACCGTCCCGCCGGCGAGAAGGGCACGCGCTTCCTCCACACCCTCAACGGCTCCGGCCTCGCGGTCGGCCGCACGCTGATCGCCGTCATGGAAACCTACCAGCAGGAAGGCGGCACCATCGCCGTGCCCGACGTGCTGAAGCCCTATATGGGCGGGATCGAGGTCATCGGTGGGTGATCCAAAGTCCCCTCAACACTCCCAAACTGTCATGCCCGCGAAGGCGGGCATCCACACAGGCGCGCTGAAGGTGGATGCCCGCCTTCGCGGGCATGACGAGAAAGCCGGTTTCTGAAGATGGCAACGAAGTCGGCCAAACCCGCCAAGACGAAGAAAACCAAACCCACCGCCGTCCACGACAAGGACGGCTGGCGCCCGCTGCGCATCCTCGTTTCCAACGACGACGGCATTCACGCGCCCGGCCTCAAGGCCGCCGAGAAGATCGCCAAGGCGCTCTCCGACGATGTCTGGGTGATCGCGCCTGAGACGGAGCAATCCGGCGCCTCGCACTCGCTGACCCTCAGCCGGCCGCTGCGCGTCCGCGCGATTTCGAAGAAGCGCTTCGCCGTCGACGGCACGCCGACCGACTGCGTGATGATGGGCATGCTCCATCTCATGAAGGACGAGCCGCCGGATCTCGTTCTCTCCGGCGTCAATCGCGGCTCCAACATCGCCGACGACGTGACCTATTCGGGCACCATCGCCGCCGCCATGGAGGGCACCGTTCTCGGTGTCCCGTCGATCGCGCTCAGCCAGGCCTTCGTTTACGACGAGCATGTCCAGGTGAAATGGAGCTGCGCCGAACATCACGGCCCCATCGTCATCCGCAAGCTGCTCGCGGCGGGCTGGCCGAAGGACGTGCTGATCAACATCAACTTCCCCGATCGCCTCGCCGACAAGGTCGAGGGCGTCCGCGTGACGTCGCAGGGCAAGCGCGATCAGGCGAACCTCAAGGTCGACCAGCGCATCGACGCGCGCGGCAATCCTTACTTCTGGTTCGGCTTCCAGCGCATCCTCTCCAACCCGCCGGCCGGCACGGACCTCCGCGCGATCTATGACGGCTTCGTCTCGGTGACCCCGCTGCACCTGAACCTCACGGAGGCCGCGACCATCCCGGCGCTGGAGAAGGTGATCGGCAAGCCGCCGAAGAAGCCGCGCAAGGCGAAGCCGACGCCGCGGGACGTCGAAATCGGCTGACCCCATGACCGATGCCCCGTCGCCCGATCTCATCAAGCTCATCATGGAGCTGCGCGGGCAGGGGGTGACGGATGCCCGGGTGCTCGACGCCCTTGAGCGCGTCCCCCGCGCCGCCTTTGTCTCGGAGGCCCAGCGGTCGCAGGCCTACGAGAACAAGCCGCTCCCCATCGGGCTCGGCCAGACCATCAGCCAACCCTTTATCGTCGGCCTGATGACCCATGCGCTGAAGCTGGGCGAGCGCATGAAGGTCCTCGAGATCGGCACCGGCTCCGGCTATCAGGCCGCTGTCCTCGCCAAGCTCTCGCTCCGCGTCTACACGATGGAGCGCCACCGCGACCTGATGCGCGAGGCCGAGCTGCGCTTCAAGAAATTGGGCCTCTCCAACATCGTCACGGCCCATGGCGACGGCTATCTCGGCTGGCCCGAACAGGCGCCGTTCGACCGCATCATCGTCACCGCGGCCGCCCCGGAACTCCCGGATCGGCTGATCGACCAGCTCAAAATCGGCGGAATTCTGGTCTGTCCGGTCGGTCCGGCGGGAGCGACTCAGGTTTTGTTAAGGGTAACCAAGCAGGATGCCGGCAAAGAGGTCGAGAACCTCGGTTTCGTCGCATTTGTGCCTATGCTGCAGGGGGTGGCCCGCGACGGCTGAGGAACGGCTTCGAGAGCAAAGGCACCCCCATGCGCACCCTTTTTCGTCTCGCCTTTATCGCCGCGGCTACCCAGTTCGCGGTCGCCTGCACCTCGTCCATGAGCGCGATGAATCCCTTTGACGGGGATCCGAACGGCCCGCCGCCGGCGCCCCACATGTGGGAAGGCGCCTATGCCGGCGACGAGGAGGCCCCCGTCGCGCGCGTTGCTCGCGAAGACACCCGCCGCGCCACGCCCGTCCGCGAGACCCGTGTCGCCAGCGCCGAAAGCGACTACGACCGCAGCTACGGCACCAACAACGTCGAATCCGCCGAACTCCCGCCGCCCTCCGCGGACCGCTCCTATGACGAGCCTGCGCCGCGCGAAGAGCCGGCCCCGCGCGAGGAACGCCGCGCCAGCCGCGACGATGAAGAGCAACGCACCCTCACCACGATGCGCCCCGGCGAGCACGCCGTGGAGGCCCGCCCGGCGCCGCGCACCGTCACGCACACCGTCGCCAAGGGCGAAGAGCTGAGCGACATCGCCGACAATTACGGCGTCCGCGAAGTTGACATCATCGCCCTCAACAGCCTCCGCCCGCCTTATGCGCTCAAGAAGGGCCAGGAGCTCAAGATCCCCGCCCGCGAAACCGCCGCCGCGCCCAGCGAGGGCGACTATGTGAAGGCCGGCGACGTCGCCGTCCCGCGCACCAAGCCCGATATGGATGGCGGCCGCTCCGCGGTAGCAGAGCCCGCCGCGAAGCCGTCAAAGCAGGCGGCCGCCGAAGGCCCGCGCTTCGACTGGCCGGTCTCGGGCAAGGTCATCTCGAATTTCGGCGCCAGCGGCGACGGCCTCTACAATGAAGGCATCAACATCGCCGTGCCCGTCGGCACGCCCGTCCGCGCCGCCGCGGCCGGCACGATCCGCTATGCCGGCAACGAACTGCGCGGCTACGGCAACCTCGTCCTGATCGAACATTCCGGCGGCTATGTCACCGCCTATGCCCACAACGATTCCCTGAAGGTGAAGCGCGGCGACAAGGTCTCGCGCGGCGACGTGATCGCGCTCTCCGGCAAGACCGGCAACGTGAAATCGCCCCAGCTCCACTTCGAAGTCCGCAAGGGCACGGAGTCCGTCGATCCCCGCAAGCACCTGGTCGCTAAGGCGAGCTGAACACCCAATCTCCTCATGGCCGCCCTTGAGGCGGCCATCCATGTTGGCGAGGGATAGGTGGATGGCCGGGTCAAGCCCGGCCATGAGGAAGTTGGGGAGCTACCCCAACCGCTTCCCCAAGCTCCCCGCATAATCCTGGATGAACTGCCAGGCGACGCGGCCTGAGCGGGCGCCGCGGGTCGCCGTCCACTCGATCGCCGCCGCCGTCAGCGCCTCGCCGGTCGCGATCCTGAAATGCGCGGCATAGCCGTCGCACATCGCGAGATACTCATCCTGGCTGCATTTGTGGAAGCCGAGCCACAGCCCGAAGCGGTCCGACAGCGAGACCTTCTCCTCGACCGCCTCGCCCGGATTGATCGCCGTCGAGCGCTCGTTCTCCATCATGTCGCGCGGCAGGAGATGGCGGCGGTTCGAGGTCGCGTAGAAAATCACATTCGCCGGCCGCCCCTCGATCCCGCCGTCGAGCACCGCCTTCAGCGACTTGTAGGACTGGTCCTCGCCCTCGAACGACAGGTCGTCGCAGAACACGATGAAGCGCAGCTCGGTCGAGGCGCGCAGATGGCGGAGGAGGGCAGGCAGCGTCTCGATATCCTCCCGGTGGATCTCGATCAGGATCAGCCGCCCCGGACCTTCCGCGTTGATCTCGGCATGCGCCGCCTTGATCAGCGAGCTCTTGCCCATGCCGCGTGCGCCCCACAGCAGCGTGTTGTTGGCCGGCAGGCCCGCGGCGAAGCGCTTGGTGTTGTCGACCAGCAGGTCGCGCACCCGGTCGATCCCGCGCAGCAGGTCGATGGGCACCGCCGCGACCGTCGGCACCGGCGTCACGCCCAGCGACCCGGCCTCCCAGACAAAGGCGTCCGCCGCGCTCCAGTCCGGCGCCGTCACGGCGGCCGGGGCGAGCCTTTCGAGCGCATCGGCGATCCGGCCGAGCAGTCGCTGAATATCGTTTTCCATGGAAATTCCGGGTTTTCCGCCTGAATCAGAGCGTCGCTATAACCCCCTATCGGCGTTTGAAAAAGCCGGGCCGATGGCTATAGTCCGCGCCGATTTGCGCCGGGCTTCCCGCGCGCCCTGTATTGGAGCTCTTCATGTTTGTTACGCCGGCGTATGCCCAAGGTGCGGGCGCGCCCGGGGGTATGGAAATCTTTATCCAGATCATCCCCTTCATCCTGATTTTCGTCATCATGTACTTCCTGCTGATCCGTCCCCAGCAGCAGCGCGTGAAGGCGCATCGCGCGATGATCATGGCGGTCCGCAAGGGCGATGTCGTCGTCACCGGCGGTGGCCTGATCGGCAAGATCAAGTCGGTGAACGACACCGACGACGAAGTGACCATCGAACTCGCCAAGGGCGTCGATGTTCGCGTCGTGCGCAGCTCGATCTCCGACGTGAAGGCGAAGACCGAACCCCTGCGCGAAGCGAAGTCCGAAGCCAAGTCGGAATAGGACGACCGCGTCATGCTTTCTTTTTCGCGCTGGACGATCTGGTCGAGCATCATCGCCTGTGTCGTTGCGTTCGTCATCGCGTTGCCCAACGTGCTGCCCGAGAATGTGCGTAATTCTCTACCGGGCTGGTTCCCGAAACAGACGCTGAGCCTCGGCCTCGATCTCCAGGGCGGCGTCTACCTGCTGCTCAGCGCGGACATGGATCTGGTCTTCAAGGAAAAGCTTGAAGGCACGCGCGACGAAATCCGCCAGACGCTGCGCGACGCGGATATCGGCTATACCGGCCTGACGCTGCAGGGCATCGACACCGTCCAGGTGAAGATCCGCGACGCCGACAAGATCGCCGCGGCCGCCGCCAAGCTCCAGCCGATGATCGTTTCGGTGGAAGCGAGCCTGCTCGGCGGCGGCGCCAAGAATTACGACCTGACGCAGACCCCCGAGGGCGTCTTCACCTTCAAGATGACCGAAGGCGCACAGGTCTATTACCGCACCCAGACACTGGCGCAGTCGATCGAGATCGTCCGCCGCCGCATCGACGAACTCGGCACGAAAGAGCCGACCATCCAGCAGCAGGGCGGCGATCGCATCCTTGTGCAGGTGCCCGGCTTTGGTGACCCCAAGCGCCTGCTCGACCTGATCGGCCAGACCGCCAAGCTGACCTTCCGCATGGTGGACGAGTCCGCCGATCTCGACGCCGCCATCGCCGGCCGCGTTCCCGCAGGGTCGGAGCTGCTCTACGAGGAGCGCGCCATCCCGCGCGATCCCAACGCCCCGGTCGACCGCGTCAAGCCGATGATCGACCAGATCGGCCGCCTGATCGGCGTCGTCGCGGCGGGCGATCCCGACGGTTCGAAGGCGAAGCCGATCCGCGACCAGATCGCGGTCCTCGCCACCGGCCGCGACGTCCAGCGCGTGCCGATCGTCATCGAGAAGCGCGTCATCGTGACCGGCGAGTCGCTGGTGAATGCCCAGCAATCCGTCGACTCGCAGCGCGGCATTCCCGTCGTGTCGTTCCAGTTCGACGCCCAGGGCGCCCGCCGGTTCGGCGATGCAACCCAGGCGAATGTCGGCCGCCGCTTCGCCATCGTCCTCGACGACAAGGTGATCAGCGCGCCCGTCATCAACGAACCGATCATCACCGGCTCGGGCCAGATCAGCGGCAATTTCACCTTCGAAAGCGCCAACGACCTTGCGATCCTGATGCGTGCCGGCGCGCTGCCGGCCAAGCTTACGCCGGAAGAGGCGCGCACCGTCGGCGCCGAACTCGGTGCCGACTCGATCCAGGCGGGCTCGACCGCCGCGGTCGCCGGCATCGTCTTCGTGGTCGTGCTGCTGGTCGCCTGTTACGGCCTCTTCGGCTCGTTCGCCGTCGTCGGCCTGACGCTCAACCTCATCATCACCATCGCGATCATGACGCTGCTGGGCGCCACGATGACCCTGCCGGGTATCGCGGGCCTCATCCTCTCGATCGGCATGACCGTCGACGCGAACGTGCTGTTCTACGAGCGTATTCGCGAGGAGCGGGCGAACGGCAAGGCACCGGTCAGTTCGCTGACCAGCGGCTTTTCGGGCTCGATGTCCGCGATTATTGACGCCAACGTCACCCAGCTTCTGGCCTGTTTGATCCTGTTCCAGCTGGGCGCCGGCCCGGTGCGCGGCTTCGCCGTGACCCTCGGCATCGGCATCGTGGTGTCGCAGTTCACTGCGGTCTTGCTCACGCGCATCATGGTCGTATCTTGGTACCGCTGGCGCAGGCCGAAAGTTCTGCCTATCTAGGCTGAACGGAACGAGTCCGAGGGGGACGCAATGGCGATCATTCTAACCAATCTTTATCGCACCTTGGCGGCGGGCATTGTCCTGGCGCTGGTGCTTCTGGCAGCCGTCATCGTGCTGGGCGAGGTCGATATCGGCGCGGCCTTCGGTGGGCGCATCACCTGGGCCTACCTGTTCGTCTGGGTCCACGTCGCCTCGGGCGTCATGTGGATCGGCCTCCTGTACTATTTCAACTTCGTGCAGATGATCCAGATGCCGAAGATCCCCGCCGAACAGAAGCCGGCGGTCTCGAAATTCGTCGCGCCGGAAGCGCTCTGGTGGTTCCGCTGGGCGGCGATGTCGACCATCGTCACCGGCCTGATCGTGGCCTGGCTGCGCGGCTATCTGCATGACGCCTATATGCTGGGCTTCGCCGACGGCTTCGACGTTCCCACCTTCTTCATCGGCGTCGGCATGTGGCTGGGCACGATCATGTGGTTCAACGTCTGGTTCGTGATCTGGCCGAACCAGAAGAAGGCGCTGAACATCAACAACGCTTATCCCGATCTGCCGCAGGCTCAGAAGGACCGCGCCGCGCGTCTCGCGATGCTGTTCTCGCGCACCAACATGATGCTCTCGATCCCGCTGCTGCTGGCGATGACCGGCGGCGGTCTCAACTACGGCAATTCCGGCCTCTAGGGTCCGGTTCCGGTAAGGGGATGCAGGCCGCCCGGAAACGGGCGGCCTCATTCGTTCCATGACGCCCAATCTCTCCGCCGATCATTGCGCCAGTCTGGTGAAGCAGCACGATCCCGTGCGCTTCGTGACGGCGCTGTTCGCGCCCGAAGCGACGCGGCGGAAGCTCTATGCGCTCTACGCTTTAGATGCCGAACTCCGGCGCATCCCGGAAGCCGCGCGCGAGCCCATGATCATTGCCATCCGCTTCCAGTGGTGGCGCGACGCACTTGCCGCGTTGCCGGGCACCACCCGCGGCCATCCGGTCCTGACCGAAGTCGCCGGGATCGTCGGGCCCGAAGGCATCTCGACTGCGGCCCTGAAAAATCTCGTCGACGAACGCGAGCGGATCGCCGAACCCGCCATCACCGAAGACGCCATCATCTCCCATGCCGCCCGCCTGTGCGGCGCGCCGGCGGGAGAAAACCCCATCGCCGAAGCCGCTGCCGTCGCCATCGTCACCGGTGACCGCAACTTCCTGGCCGAAGCGCGGCGGCTGTGGCGCCCAGTGCGCAAGACGCGCAAGGCCGAGCTTCCCGCCTATCTCCCCGCCACCTTCGTCGATGCCCGCCACCCGGTTTCAGCGCTGCGCCTGCACTGGCGCGCGCTGACCATGGCGCTGCGGAACAGGTTCTAAAATCGGCCCGTACAAACTCTCATCGTCATCGCCGGGCTTGACCCGGCCATCCAGAAACCGCGGCTGCATCAATGGATGGCCGCCTCAAGGGCGGCAATGACGATCTAGAGAAAGAGAACCGGAAAACGCGCTAAGCCGCTTCCGACCTGACGCCCAGCCACCCTTCGATCGCTGCGATCGCGCGCCGTGCCATGGCCTGCTTGCGCGCCTTGCCGCGATCCTGGCCCTTCGGCAGCTTGCCGATCTCCAGATCTGGGAAGAGCCCGAAGTTCACGTTCATCGGCTGGAACGTCTTGGCGTCGCCGCCCAGCGTGATGTGGTTGAGTAGCGCGCCCAGCGCCGTCTCGCGCGGTGGCGGCACGGCGGTGCCCGAGGCAAAGCGCCCGGCCAGCAGCCCGATGGCCGCGCTCTCGACATAGCCTTCGACGCCCGTCACCTGGCCCGCAAAGCGCAGCCGCGGCATCGCCTTCAGCGTCAGATCTGGGTTCAGCAGCCGCGGGCTGTTGATGAACGTGTTGCGATGCAGGCCGCCCAGCCGCGCGAATTGCGCGTTCTGAAGCCCGGGGATCATCCGGAAGATCGCCGTCTGCGCGCCGTGCTTCAGCTTGGTCTGGAAGCCGACCATGTTGAACAGGGTGCCGAGCGCATTGTCCTGCCTCAGCTGCACCACCGCATGCGGCCGTGTGCCGGTGCGCGGATCGCGCAGGCCCACCGGCTTCATCGGTCCGAAGCGCAGCGTCTCGCGGCCGCGCTCGGCCATCACCTCGATGGGGAGGCAGCCCTCGAAATAGGGCGTCGACTTCTCCCATTCCTTGAAGTCGGTCTTCTCGCCCGCGAGCAGCGCATCGATGAACGCGTTGTACTCCGCCTCGTTCATCGGACAGTTCACATAGTCCGCGCCGTCACCGCCGGGACCGACCTTGTCATAGCGCGACTGGAACCACGCGACCGAGAAGTCGATCGACTCGCGATGCGCGATGGGCGCGATGGCGTCGAAGAACGAGAGCGACTCCTCGCCCGTCAACCCCCGCACCGCCTCGGCCAAAGCCGGGGAGGTGAGGGGACCGGTCGCGATGACCACATTGTCCCAGTCCTCGGGCGGCAGGCCCGCGACTTCCTCGCGCTGGATCTGGATATTCGGGTGACCCTCGATCGCCGCCTGCACCGCTGCGGAAAAGCCGTGCCGGTCCACCGCCAGCGCACCGCCGGCCGGCACCTGGTTGGCGTCCGCCGCCCGCATGATGACCGAGCCGCAGCGCCGCATCTCGGCGTGTAGCAGGCCGACCGCGTTGTTCTCCCAGTCGTCCGACCGGAACGAATTGGAACAGACCAACTCCGCCAACGAGTCTGTCAGATGCGCCTCGGTGCCGCGCACCGGCCGCATTTCGTGCAGGATGACGTGCGCCCCGGCCTCGGCGGCCTGCCAGGCCGCCTCCGAACCGGCCAATCCGCCGCCGACGATATGAATATGCTTGAATTCTGCCATGATCGGCGCGGAACATAGACATGCCGCGCGGCGGGCGAAACCCCGATCGGATGGGAGAGTGTGCGATGAGGCTTTTGGTGGTTCTGGCTGCTGCGGCGGCTCTGATGGGCGTGTCTGGAGCGGAAGAAGAGATCCAGGGCTGCGCGGCCCACGGCAAGGTGCTGAAAGGCAAGGTCCAGGTCGTCAGCAGCGGCGCCGACTTCAAGGTCCAGATCGTCACCAGCTTCCCCGACCTCAAGGTCAAGATGGTCGAGTCGTTCCCCGACGACTGCGGCGAGTGGCAGATGGTCGAGAACTTCCCCGACTTCACGATCGAGTACGTGACCTCGTTCCCGGACTTCAAGATCCAGATGGTCGAGAGCTTCCCCGGCGAGCCGTAAGCTTCCTTAACCGTCCGAACCTAGACTGCCGCCATGCGTATCGCCGTGGTGCTGCTGTGCCTCGCCATCCCGTCCGCCGCCGCCCAGGGCGTCGGCGGCGATCAGCGTCCCTGCGAGTTCGAAGGCCATCCCCTCAAGGGGCGTGTCCGCGTCGTGGACTCCTTCCCTGACTTCCTGGTCAAGATCGAGCCGGACGAGCGCAAGGCCGAACTTCACGTCCGCCGCGTGGAAGGACCTGCCGAACTCTGCGGCGAATGGCAGTTCGTCGACGGCATGGCCGACTTCACCGTCCGCTTCGTCGAAGCCGGCGAGGACTTCAAAATCGCCTGGGTCAAGACCAAGCCCGGCATCCCCGAAGACCCCGTCCAGCGCTGAGCGCTAGCGCGGTTCGACGGTAATCTCTGTCAGCACCGAATTGGCGATGAAGCATTCCTCATGGCTGAGGTGATGGATCTTCTCGATCTCCTCGGCCGACGGCGCCGGGCCGCCCCAGGTGATCTTCGGCCTTAACGTGCAGTGGCTGACGAACAGCTTGCCCTTGGCATTCTTCGTCATCACGCCCGACGCTTCATCCTCATAGGCGTCGATCACCAGCCGCTTGCGCGCGGCGATCGACAGGAAAGTGAGCATGTGACAGCTCGACAGCGCCGCAACGAGCGCCTGTTCGGGGTCCATGCGCTCGTCGGTGCCGCGATAGGCCGGCGCGGACGAGGCCGCCACTTCCAGCCCGCCGGGAATGCGCCAGACATGGTCGCGGTTATAGCTCTCGTAAGCGAAATCGGCTGACGTCCGTGTCCACACGATGTTCGCGCGATGCTCCGCCATCAGGTCACCGGCCGCCGCTGCTTCCAGGGCATCGCTTCCTCCAACTGGATGGCGAGGTTCAGCAGCGTCGCCTCGTCGGCATAGCGCCCCGTGAACATCATGCCGATGGGCAGCCCGTCCTGGCTCCATGCCAGCGGCAGCGAGACGGAGGGCTGCCCCGTCATGTTGAACGGCGGCGTATAGCCGAAGACGCGCGACTGGCGCTTGCCGAGTTCTTTGGCGTCCAGCTTCACCGTATCGATCAGGCCGATCTCCGGCGGCGGCGTAATCATCGTCGGCGACAGGAACACGTCGAAGGCCTCGAACTGCGCCAGGATGTCCCGCGCCATGGCCCGCAGCGTCAGCGTGCCCCAGGCGGACCGGTCGGCGCCCATTCGCTTCGAGCCCTCCCAATAGGTCATGGTCAGCGGCTCGAAGTCGCCGGGCTGCGGCTCGCGTCCGACCTCGGCGATCGATTGCAGAATGCCCGCCCCGAAATGCCCGGCGGAGTGCGCGCCCTGTGCCCGATACAGCTTGCGCCAGTCGACCTGCAGCGCCCGCTCGATCACCTTGTGGCCGAGTTCCTCCAGCTTTGCGATCGTCGCTGCGAACCCGGCCGCGACGTCGGGATGCATCGGGGTATGCGACGGGTTCTCGGCCGAATAGGCGATCGTCAGCTGCTTCGGCCGGGCGAGCGCTTCCGCCAGGAACGAATCCGGCGCCGCGGGATAGGCGAACGGCGCATTGGCGACCGGCCCCGCGACAGCGTCCAGCATCGCCGCGCTGTCCCGCACGCTCACCGAGACAACGTGCCCGACCGACAATTCGGTGACCGGCGAGTTCCAATCCATCGGATTGCGACCGCGCGTGACCTTCAGCCCCACCAGTCCGTTGCACGAAGCGGGAATGCGGATCGAGCCAAGCCCGTCGGTCGCATGCCCCATCGGCACGATGCCCGCCGCCACGGCCGAAGCCGAACCGCCGCTCGAGCCGCCTGCGATCCGGTTCTCGCCGAAGGGACTGCGGCAAGGTCCGAGATACGCGCCCTCGGTCGTGCCGGTGATCCCGTATTCCGGCGTGTTGCTCTTGCCCATGATCACGAGCCCCGCCTTGCGGCAGCGCCGGACATACTCGCTGTCCTCCTTCGACACGTAATCGCGAAAGAAGCGCGAACCGTTCGACATCGGCCAGCCCGCCACGTCGCAGTAGAGGTCTTTGATCAGGAACGGCACGCCCGCGAACGGCGCCTCGATATCGTTGATCGCCTTCGCCGTGGCGCGCGCATCGTCATAGCCCTTGTAGACGATGGCGTTGAGCTTGGGGTTCACCGCCTCGGCGCGCGCGATGGCACAGTCCAGAAGTTCGAGCGGCGTCACCTCGCCCCGGCGGACGAGCGCCGCCATGCCGACGCCGTCGAGGGCCGCATATTCATCGTACCGCATGAGAGCTCCTTCAGTCGCGACTTAGACTTTTCCCGTCTGAACCTGTGTGTCGAACCGGATCGAAACCCGGAACGGCCGATAGTTGCGCAACACGAAATTGACGGGCTTCAGCGAGCGATCGTGCTGCATCACGAAGAACGGCCCCATCGCGCCGCCGATCAGCAGGCTGTCGCTGGCGGCGCCACGGTTGATGTCGGTCTCGTCGACACCGAAATGGTCGAAGATCTGGACGTCCAACGTGTAGGAAAACGTCTTGGCCGCAAGGTCCACCGAGAAATTGCACATCTCCACGCGAAATCCTTGGAAGCCGCCGATGAAGGCGGTCAGCGCGCCGGCGAATTTCCCCGTCTTGAACTGCTGCGTGCGCGCTTCGCCTGCGATGACACGGTCATCGATCCGTCCGGCTTTCCAGTGCCGGCGAATGATGTTGTTGAGGACGAAGGTGATCTCGCTGACAAAGGCCGCGCCCCCGACATCGTCGCGCGCCGCGTTAGAGACCGCGCTGCCTTTGGCGAAGTTCTTGGGCGTGCCGTTGCCCGTCTTGTAGAAATGCTGGCACATGGCCAGCCCTTCGGCATTGGCGAGAAAACTGTCGCCGCGGCCGGCGATGGCGGCCACCGCAACCATCACGCCGTTCATGATGCCCTCGAGGGCTCCGTCATCCATGATCACGAAGGGGGCCGTGATGGCGGTCGTCGCGAGCGATTTACGCGCGGCGATCGGGTCCGCGAACTGGAGGTCGGGCGCCTGGGGGTTGTCCTTCAACTCGCCGATGAGCTGGCATTGCCCCGACAGCACGACGACCGGATCCTTGATGATCGGTCCGGGCGGCGGGGGTGGCGGCGGCGGCACGGGCGGCCCGGGCGGCTTCGGACCGGGCGGTCCCGGGCGCGGCGGCGGCGGGGGCGGCTCCTTTTTGAGCAGCAATTCGTCGAGCTTGCGGCTGGTCCCTGTACCGGTGATCGGATCGATTGTCTGCGTGCCGCGGGTGAAGAGCCGGTGCTTGGTCTTGAACGCGACTACGGCCTTGATGGTGAAGTCGCCATAGTCTTTCTCGCTGGCCGGGATGTTCGCGCCATCGACTTCGCGCAGGGCCTCCTGGATCTTCGCCACATGGTCCGACGCTGGCGAGCGCGGCGTCACATGGAATGAGTCGAATTGAGCGCACTTCTGGAGGCGGTCATTGTCGCGGAACTTCTTGGACTTCAGCGGGCCGTCGACCATTATATCTCCTGCGGCGTCCTAGCGTCGCCCGCTACTGCTCAGCCATAGATACCGGGCTTGCGGTCTTTCCAAGGTTGCGCCTTTTCCAGCTGCGCGGCGATGCGCAAAAGTGTCGCCTCGTCGCCGAACCGCCCGACGAACTGCACGCCGACGGGCAGCCCGGCCTTCGTCCAGTGCAAAGGCAGGCTGATCGCCGGCTGACCCGTCGCGTTCTGGATCGCCGTGAACGGCACATAGTCGATGATCGGCCCAAACGCCGCCTGCGGGTCGCGCAGGCTCGTATCGACCGCGCCGACCTTCAGCGGCGGCGCGCCCAGCGTCGGCGTCAGCCAGACGTCATAGGTCTGGTGCCACTTCGCGATGGTGCGTGCCATCGCCTGGAAAGCCGTCATCGCGTTCATATAGGTGGACGCGCTGATCTTCCGGCCCGCCTCGTAGAGCCCGAGGGTGAGGCCCTGCAGGTTCTTGGGCGAGGGCTTCACGCCGCTCAACGTCGCGATCATCTCGATCTGCTGCACGAGACCCGAGGCCCAAACCGCCATGAAGGCTTCCGACAGGATCGCCATCTCCAGCGACGGCGAGGACTCCTCGACGGTATGGCCGAGATCCTCGCAGGTCTGCGCGACCGATCGCACGGCCGCGATACAATCGGCATGGACCTTCTGCCCGGCGAGATTTGTGGTGGCGTAGCCGATGCGCAGCTTCTTCGGCTTGCGCTTCACCTCGTCGGCATAGGCATATAGCGGGGCAGGGGCGGCATAGGGATCGCCCGGCTCCGCACCATGGGTCGCGTCCAGCATCGCCGCCGTATCGCGCACCGTGCGGCTGACGATGTGCTCCGCGATCAACCCGCCCATGATGTCGCCGAGATCGGGACCGAGCGGATTGCGGGCCCGCGTCGGCTTCAGCCCGACCAGGCCGCAGCTCGCCGCGGGAATGCGGATCGAGCCGCCGCCGTCATTGGCATGGGCGATCGGCACGATGCCCGCCGCAACCGCCGCGCCCGAACCGCCGCTCGAGCCGCCGGGCGTGTGATCGGTATTCCACGGGTTGCGCGCCGGCCCGTAGAGGGTCGATTCCGTGATGGGCAGCAGGCCGAACTCCGGCACGTTGGTCTTGCCGAACGGCACTACGCCGGCCTTCAGGAAGCGCTGCGTCAGGGTTGAATCATACATCGCCGGGAAAGCCGGCATGAAGGCCGACCCTGAGCGTGTCGGGATGCCCACCATGCCGCCGAGAATGTCCTTCATCAGGAAGGGCACGCCCGCGAATGGGCCTTTGCCCAGTTTGCCTTTCGCCCGCGCCCGCGCCTGGTCGTAGAACTTGTAGACGATCGCGTTGAGCGCCGGATTGTGCTTCTCGGCCAGCGCAATCGCCGCCTCCAGCGCCTCGGCGGCCGAGATCTTCTTCTTGGCGATCAGTGCGGCGAGCCCCAGCCCGTCATAATCGGCATACTCGACAAACGACATGGTTCCCCCGGGTTGTTGTTGCCCTGGCGCGCCTGGAACGCGGCCGGCGGCGCGAAGATTGGTCCGCCGCTGACGTTTTGTCACGCCCATCCGCGACGCTTCCTTCAATGTCCCGGATCATGCCCTATAGATGGGTCTGCGCCGCTCTGCGGCCTTGGGGAGAGCCATGCCGAAAATACCCGTCTTCGACACGATCGGCCTCGCTTACCGGTTCGCCTATCTCAATTTCGGCGCGATCTTCATGACGGCGGGCGTGCCGCTGCTGATCGCGGCGGTGATCGGCTATTTCGTCCAGGACGCGATGCTCGGCATGCAGATCGAGACGCTGGCGGGCACGGGCGGCGACCTTGCAGCGGCGAGCTCGCGGGTGCTCGGCTATGCGCTCGGCTTCAATGTCGTCCAGGCGATCTTCACGTCGATCGCCGCTGTCGCGCTCCACCGCATCGCGCTCTTCGGGCCTCAGGCCGCCCGCCTCAGCGTCGGTCCCACCGAAATCGCCTTCATGATCGTCTGGCTCGCCTTCATGATCATCATGATGATCCCGATCATGCTCATTGCGGTGCTCGACATCACACCGGGATCAAACCCGCCGCCCGGCATGGGCGGCGTCGTGTTCGCGATCCTGATCGGCTATTTCGCTTTCGCCATCATCTCCATCCGCCTGCTGCCGGTCTTCCCGCACCTCGTCGCCACCGGCGAATTCGCCCCGCGCCAGGCCATGGAGATGACCCGCGGCAATTGGTGGCGCATTTTCGGCTGCTTTTTCTTCGCCTTCCTGCCGCTGCCCCTCGTCGCGGTCGGCACCAACCCGATCGCCTACAATCCGAACCTCGGCAAGCTATCGCCGGCGGAGCTTATCCAGATCATGACGCAGGCCCGCGAGGGCCTCATCGTCTCGACCGTCATCATGTATGTCTTCGGCGTCCTGATGACCGCCATCGGCATCGCGATCTTGTCCTACATCTACAAGATCCTCGGCGGCCTGCAGCCGGCCGACCTGCTGCCGGACCGGAGCTAGCGCTTCGCGACCTTCTTGGCTTTGGGCAAAGCGACCGGCGCAATCGCCGTCTTGCGCTTCAGGAACGGTTTCAGGAACTGGCCGGTATAGGAGCGCGGGATCGCCGCGATGTCCTCGGGCGTGCCGGCGCCGACGATTTCGCCGCCGCCGTCGCCGCCTTCCGGGCCGAGATCGATGATCCAGTCAGCGGTCTTGATGACCTCCAGATTGTGCTCGATCACGATCACGGTATTGCCCTGGTCGGCGAGCTCATGCAGCACCTCCAGCAGTTTGCGGACATCCTCAAAGTGTAGCCCCGTCGTTGGCTCATCGAGGATATAGAGCGTCTTGCCGGTCGCCCGGCGCGACAGCTCCTTCGACAGCTTGATGCGCTGCGCCTCGCCGCCCGAGAGGGTCGTCGCCTGCTGGCCGACCTTGATATAGCCAAGGCCCACCCGCTCCAGCGTCTCCATCTTCTCGCGCACCGACGGCACCGCCTTGAAGAACTGGGCGGCGTCCTCGACGGTCATGTCGAGCACCTCGGCGATCGACTTGTCCTTGAACTTCACCTCCAGCGTCTCGCGATTGTAGCGCTGGCCCTTGCAGACATCGCACTGGACATAGACGTCGGGCAGGAAGTGCATCTCGATCTTGATGACGCCGTCGCCCTGGCACGCCTCGCAGCGCCCGCCCTTCACGTTGAACGAGAAGCGGCCGGGACCATAGCCGCGGGCCTTCGCCTCGGGCAGGCCCGCGAACCAGTCGCGGATCGGCGTGAAGGCGCCGGTATAGGTCGCGGGATTTGAGCGCGGCGTGCGGCCGATAGGCGACTGGTCGATGTCGATGACCTTGTCGAGATGCTCCAGCCCGTCGATCCGCACATGCGGCGAGGGCATGTCGCGCGCGCCGTTCAGCTTGCGTGCCGTCGCCTTGTAGAGCGTGTCGATCACGAGGGACGACTTGCCGCCGCCCGACACGCCGGTGATGCAGGTGAAGGTGCCCAGCGGAAACTCCGCCGTGACATTGCGCAGATTATTGCCGGTCGCCCCGACAACCCTGAGCGCCCGCTTCATGTTGGCGGGGCGCCGCGCGACGGGCAGGGGCACCTGCTTGAAGCCGGTCAGGTACTGGCCGGTCAGGCTCGCTGGGTTCTGCAGCAGCTTTTCCAGCGTGCCTTCGGCCACGATCGTGCCGCCGTGAATGCCGGCGCCCGGTCCCATGTCCACGACATAGTCGGCAAGGCGGATGGCATCCTCGTCATGCTCGACCACGATCACGGTATTGCCGAGGTCGCGCAGCCGCTTCAGCGTCTCCAGCAGCCGCGCATTGTCGCGCTGATGCAGCCCGATCGAGGGCTCGTCCAGGACGTACAGAACACCGGTCAGACCGGACCCGATCTGCGAGGCCAGCCGGATACGCTGGCTCTCGCCGCCCGACAGCGTGCCGGAGTTCCGCGACAGCGTCAGGTATTCCAGACCCACATCGTTCAGGAACCGCAGCCGCTCGCGGATTTCCTTCAGGATGCGGTTTGCAATCTCGGTCTGCTTGGAGGTTAGCTTGGCGTCGAGATCGCCGAACCAGGCATCCGACTTCTTGATCGAGATATTGCAGACCTCGCCGATATGCTTGCCGGCGATCTTCACCGCCAGCGCTTCCGGCTTCAGGCGATAGCCGGCGCAGGTCTCGCATGGCGCATTGTTCTGATAGCGCTCCAGCTCCTCGCGCACCCACGCGCTGTCCGTTTCCTTCCAGCGCCGGTCGAGATTGGGGATGACGCCCTCGAACGACTTCTTGGTCTCGTAACGGCGCAGGCCGTCGTCATAGATGAAGTTGATCGTGTCGCTGCCCGTGCCGTTCAGCACCGCGTCCTTCACCTTCGCCGGCAAGTCCTTCCACGCCGTCGTCATCGACGCCTTGTAGTGGCGCACGATCGCTTCCAGCGTCTGGGCGTAATAGGGCGAGGGCGTTTGCGTCCGCGACCAGGGCGCGATCGCCCCCTCGCGCAGGCTCAGCGCATCGTCAGGCACGACGAGATCGCCGTCGAAGAAGATCTGCGTTCCCAGCCCGTCGCATTTCGGGCACGCGCCGTGCGGCGAGTTGAACGAGAAGAGCCGCGGCTCGATCTCCTCGATCGTGAAGCCCGACACCGGGCAGGCGAACTTCGACGACAGCAACATCCGCTTCGGATCGCCGTCCGCATCCTTCTCGTCGGCATATTCGACGATCAAAATCCCGTCCGCGAGCCCCAGCGCCGTCTCGGTCGAATCCGCCAGCCGCTGCTGCAGCCCATCGCGCACCGCGACGCGGTCCACCACCACCTCAATGTCGTGTTTCTTCTTCTTGTCGAGCGCGGGCACCGCGTCGATCTCGTGGAATGTCCCGTCCACCTTCACGCGCTGGAAGCCGCGCTTCTGCAGGTCGGCGAGCTCCTTCTTGTACTCGCCCTTGCGGCCCCGGATCATCGGCGCCAGCAGGAACAGCCGCGTGCCGTCCTTGATCGTCATGATGCGGTCGACCATCTGGCTGACCGTCTGGCTCTCGATGGGCAGACCCGTCGCGGGCGAATAGGGCACGCCCACCCGCGCGAACAGCAGGCGGAGATAGTCGTAGATCTCGGTGACCGTACCGACCGTCGAGCGCGGATTGCGCGAGGTCGTCTTCTGCTCGATCGAAATCGCCGGCGACAGCCCGTCGATATGGTCGACGTCCGGCTTCTGCATCATCTCCAGGAACTGGCGCGCATAGGCCGACAGGCTCTCGACATAGCGCCGCTGGCCCTCGGCATAGATCGTGTCGAACGCCAGGCTAGACTTGCCCGAGCCCGACAGGCCGGTGATCACCACCAGGCTGTCGCGCGGCAGATCCACGTCGACATTCTTGAGGTTATGCTCGCGCGCGCCGCGGACGGAGAGGAACTTGTGCACCGGCTTGACCGAATCCCTAGGCATGGAACATAATAGGAACAACGATATCCCCAGGCAAATGGGGATTGCATGGACAGATCGGGTGGGATGCCGTCAGTCGCTGTGGTTAAATAGCCCACAGAAGCGATGGCGTATTTCGGAAAGTGGGAACTATGGCGGGCAGCGTCAATAAGGTCATCCTGATCGGCAATCTGGGCAAGGACCCGGAAGTGCGGTCGATGAATTCGGGCGACAAGGTCGTCAACCTCTCCATCGCGACATCGGAAACCTGGCGCGACAAGGCCTCGGGAGAGCGCAAGGAAAAGACCGAGTGGCACCGCGTCGTGATCTTCAACGACCAGCTCGGCAAGGTCGCCGAGCAGTATCTGAAGAAGGGCTCGACCGTTTACATCGAGGGCCAGCTCCAGACCCGCAAATGGACCGACAAGGACGGCGCCGAGAAGTACTCGACCGAAATCGTCCTCCAGAAGTTCCGCGGCGAGCTCACCATGCTCGGCGGCCGTGGTGACGGCGCCGGGGCGCCGGCCGGTGGCGGGGGCGGCGAGCGCTCCTATGGCGGCGGCGGGGGCCGCTCCTCGGGTGGTGGCGGCCGCAGCGACTTCGCGGCCGACCTCGACGACGAGATCCCGTTCTGACGCGGCCGCGTGCCGTGGATCGCCGATCTCCCGCTGCTCGGCGCGCCCCATAGGCTGCTGAGCCTGGCGGGCGGCATCAAGGCGCTCAGTTTCGACTATCCCAACCACGATCCCGAGCCTCATCGGCCTGCCGCCGTCTGGTTCGGGGCCTCGGACGGCACGGTCGTCGGCCTGGCGACGGCCGAACACGGTGATCATTTCGCCTTGGCCGTCGGCACGCTTGAGGAACTCTCCGCGCTCGGCGTCGCCGTCCCTGCTGCCGATGCGATCAGCTGGCGCGCATGGCCGCTGGGCGCGTCCGCCATCGGCGTCTTCATGGCGTTGTGCGTGGATTCCAGCCCGGACGAAGACGGTGCGATCATCGTGCGCGTTGGTGTCCGGGCGATGGCCCAGCGCGGCGAAACCCTCCGGGATACCGAGCACCCGCACCATGTCGGCGATGGCATCGTGTTCTCGGCGCCAGACGGCAGGCGACTGGTCGTGACCTCGGCGCCGTATCTGAACCTCAACGTATTCGACGACGCGCCGGCGATCGACGAGGCGCTGGAATTGGGGCGGCTCTGGCCGCTCCGGGACTACCTCGAAACCTACCATCCCGCGGGACCTGCCTCGCGGCGCTAGCGCGCTCGATTTTTCCTTGAAAAATCCTCGCCTTGCGTCGCCCCAATGATTTGTGTGGCGAGCCGCTTCGGGCTATAAAAATCGCTCGATTCCGGCGCGTCCCCGGGCCTTCCCCGCGGCGCGCTTTTTCTCTCCACAGGATACGATTTTCGCGTGAGTTCGGACGACACCGACATCCCCCCGCCTGACGAGCCCGAGGCCCTGCCTCCTGGCGGCGGCGAGGTGCGTCCGATCAACATCGAGGACGAGCTGAAACGCTCCTATCTCGACTACGCGATGAGCGTCATCGTCAGCCGTGCGCTGCCCGATGTGCGCGACGGGTTGAAGCCCGGCCAGCGCCGCATCCTCTTCGGCATGGACGAGGCGGGCAACACGCCCGACAAGCGCTACCGCAAGTCCGCCAACACGGTTGGCGAAGTCATGGGCCGCTACCACCCTCATGGCGACAGCGCGATCTACGACGCGCTTGTCCGCATGGCCCAGGATTTCTCCATGGCCGTGCCGCTGATCGACGGGCAGGGCAATTTCGGCTCGATGGACGGCGATCCGGCCGCCGCCATGCGCTACACCGAAAGCCGCCTGACCAAGGCGGCGATGGAGCTGCTTGAAGGCATCGACGAGGACACCGTCGATTTCCAACCCAACTATGACGGCGAGCGCCGCGAGCCGGTCGTGCTGCCGGCCCGCTTCCCGAACCTGCTCGTCAACGGCGCCGGCGGCATCGCCGTTGGCATGGCGACCAATATTCCGCCCCACAATCTCGGCGAGGTCGTCGACGCGGCCGTCCTGCTGATCGACGATCCCGACGCCACGATGGAAGCGGTGCTCGACATCGTCCAGGGCCCGGACTTCCCGACCGGTGGCCTCATCATGGGCAAGGCCGCCACCCGCGCCGCCATGGCCAAGGGTCGCGGCTCGGTCATCATGCGCAGCCGCTGTGTGATCGAGGAGATCCGCAAGGACCGCGAGGCGATCGTCGTCAGCGAAGTCCCCTTCCAGGTGAACAAGTCCGCGATGATCGAGAAGATCAGCGAACTGGTGAAGGACAAGCGGATCGAGGGCATTTCGGACCTCCGCGACGAAAGCGACCGCGACGGCGTGCGCGTGGTCATCGAACTGAAGCGCGACGCGATCGCCGATGTTGTGCTGAACCAGCTCTACAAATTCTCGCCGCTGCAGACCTCGTTCGGCGTCAACATGCTGGCGATCGACGCCGGCAAGCCCGAGCTGATGAACGTGCGCGACATGCTGGTCGCGTTCCTGCGCTTCCGCGAGCAGGTCGTCACCCGCCGCACCAAATTCCGCCTCAACAAGGCCCGCGACCGCAGCCACATCTTGGTCGGCCTCGCCATCGCGCTCGCCAATATCGACGAATTCATCCGCATCATCCGCACCTCGCCCGACCCGGCCGCCGCGCGCGAAGCGCTGACCGCGCGGCGCTGGCCGGCTAAGGACATGGTCCCGCTGGTCATGCTGATCGCCGATCCGCGCCACGTGATGGCCGATGATCGCACGCTGTTGCTGTCGGACGAACAGGCCCGCGCCATTCTCGACCTCCGCCTGCAGCGCCTCACCGCGCTCGGCGCCGACGAGATCGGCAAGGAGCTGGAAGACCTCCGGGTCGAGATCGAGGACCACCTCGAAACCCTGCGTTCGCGCGCCAAGCTGATGGGCATCGTCCGCACCGAACTCGAGGCTGTGAAGGCCCAGTTCGCGACACCCCGCCGCACCGAGATCATCGAACTCGATGCCGACGTCGAGGATGAAGACCTCATCCAGCGCGAAGACATGGCCGTCACCGTGACGCACGAGGGCTACATCAAGCGCGTGCCGCTCGCGACCTACCGGGTCCAGGCGCGCGGCGGCAAGGGCCGCACCGGCATCACGACCAAGGACGAGGATTGGGTGACGCGCGTCTTCGTCGCGAACACCCACACCCCGATCCTGTTCTTCACGTCCAACGGCATGGCCTACAAGCTGAAGTGCTGGCGCCTGCCGCTCTCGACGCCGCAGGGCAAGGGCAAGGCGCTCGTCAATCTTCTGCCGCTGAAGAAGGACGAGAAGGTCACCACGATCATGGAGCTGCCGGAGGAATCCCAGTGGGAGTCGCTCCAGGTCATGTTCGCGACCCAGTCCGGCTATGTCCGCCGCAACCAGCTTTCCGACTTCGTCGATGTCCGCGCCAACGGCAAGATCGCGATGAAGCTCGACGATGACGATCACATCGCCGGCGTCGCCATCTGCACCGAAAACGACGACGTGCTGCTCTCAACCAAGGGCGGCAAGGCGATGCGCTTCCCGGTCACCGAGGTCCGCGTCTTCAAGGGCCGCGACTCCACCGGTGTGCGCGGCGTGAAACTGGCGGCCGACGACGAACTCATCTCGCTCGGCATCATGCGCCATGTCGAAGCGACCGCTGCCGAGGCGCGCGCGTACTTGAAGCAGGTCGCGCTCGCCCGCCGTCCCGAAGGCGAGGAAGCACCGGTCGAAGACGCCGTCGCCGACGATGGCGAGGAAGAAGCCTCCGAGGAGGCGACGCTCTCGCCCGAGCGCTTCGCCGAACTCGCCAAGTGCGAGGAATTCTTGCTGACCGTCACGGATCGCGGCTTCGGCAAGCGCACCAGCGCCTTCGCCTATCCGGCCAAGGGCCGGGGCGGGCAGGGCGTCAAGGCGGTCAGCCGCCCTGATCGCGTGGGCACGGTGCTCTCCGTGCTCACCGTCGAGGACAGCGACGAGCTGATGATGGTCACCGACAAGGGCCAGACGATCCGTCTGCCGGTCGCCCAGATCAGCTTCCAGGGCCGCGCCTCGAACGGCGTCATCCTCTTCCGCACCGACGGCGCGGAGCGCGTCGTGTCCGTCGAGCGGGTCGCCGAAGCGTCTACCGAAGGCTGACGCTAGCGTTAAGTCTAACCCTCTGGAGCAACGTCGTTTTTTCGGCTACGACTTTGCTCCGTAGACGGTCGAAACCGTTTGGGGGAGTCTCGATGACGAAGCGCGTGGGCCTGTATCCGGGCACCTTCGATCCGATCACCAACGGCCATCTCGACATCATCCGCCGTGCGGTGAAGCTGGTCGATCATCTCGTGATCGGCGTCGCCATCAACGAAGGCAAGGGCCCGCTCTTCTCGCTGAAAGAGCGGGTCGAAATGGTCGAGCACGAGGCCCAGCGCCTCAAGGGCCAGGCCACCATCGAAGTGCGACCCTTCAAGTCGCTGCTGATGCAGTTCGCCGAGGAAGTCGGCGCCCAGGTCATTATCCGCGGCCTCCGCGCGGTCAGCGATTTCGAATACGAATTCCAGATGGTCGGCATGAACATGCGCCTCAACGACGAGGTCGAGACCATCTTCCTGATGGCCGAACCCATGAACCAGGCGATCGCCTCCAAACTGGTCAAGGAAATCGCCACCCTCGGCGGCAAGATCACCTCCTTTACCTCCCCCTACGTCGCCGAGCGCCTGTTGCAGCGCGTCGAAGAGCGCAAGAAGGCGCAGGCCTGATCTTCCCAGGCCTGGCACTTGGTTGTCATGCCCGCGAAGGCGGGCATCCAAGGATTTCGCTCCTCTCCACTCCTCCTCACGCCCCGTCATGGTGAGATGCGCAGCGCGGCACGCGCGGAGCCTCGAACCACGCGCTGCGTCAACTAAGCCGTCATCCCGGGCGAGGCCGCCGGAGGCGCCCGAGACCCGGGACCAAGGGCAACAAGCACGGTGTCTGCGGCCTCTGGGTTCCGGCTCTTCGCTCCGCTGCGGCCGGGATGACGGGAATTTGGAATGGCGAGGCCGACTCCAATGCTGCGGGCAGCGCACCCGACTTGAATTCCCGGCCCATATGGCCGACCTGAGGCGACCATGCGTGTCGCCGATTTCGATTTCGATCTGCCCGAACGCCTTATCGCGCTCCGCCCCGCAGCGCCGCGCGAAAGCGCGCGTCTGCTCGTCATCAGGCCGGGCCGGCCGCTGGAAGACCGCACCATCGCCGACCTGCCGGACCTCCTTACCCCCGGCGACACGCTCGTCCTCAACGACACCCGCGTCATTCCCGCCGCCTTCAACGGCGTCCGTGCGCCGCGTGCGGCCTCACCGCTGGACCAGCCGCAGCCGCTGTTCGGCCCCAAGGTCAGCGTGAATCTGCACAAGCGGGTCGGCCCCAACACCTGGCTCGCCTTCATCAAGGGCGCCAAGAAGATCGAAACCGGCGACCGCCTCACGCTGAACGGCGCGTTCGCCTGCCTCGTCGCCGACAAGCGGGAGGAGGGGGAGGCACTGCTCGCCTTCGAGTTGGAAGACGCCGAACTCGACGCCGCCATCGCCGCGCACGGCACGATCCCGCTGCCGCCCTACATCGCCGCCAAGCGCACGCCCGACGAGCGCGACCTCACGGACTATCAGACCCTGCTCGCCGCCCGCGACGGCTCCGTCGCCGCGCCCACCGCCGGCTTGCACTTCACCGCCGACCTCTTCGAACGCTTCGCCGCCCGCGGCATCGCGCGCCAGACCATCACTCTCCATGTCGGGGCCGGCACCTTTCTGCCGGTGAAGGCGGACGACACGGTCGATCATCGCATGCATGCCGAGCACGGCTTCATCGACCAGGCTGCCGCCACGTACCTCAACACGCGGCGCGCCGCCGGCGGCCGCAGCGTCGCCGTCGGCACGACCTCTCTCCGCCTGATGGAGAGCGCAGCGGATGGCGCCGGCGTTATTCATCCGTATACGGATGATACGGCGATCTTCATCACGCCGGGCTATCGCTTCCGTGCGGTCGATGCGCTGATCACCAACTTCCACCTGCCGCGCTCCACCTTGTTCATGCTCGTTTCCGCCCTTGCGGGCCTCGAAACCATGCGCGCGGCCTACGCCCATGCGATAGAAAATGCCTATCGCTTCTATTCCTATGGCGATGCCTGCCTGATTTTCCCGGAAGCCCATGAGCGCGCTTGAATTCGAGATCCACGCCACCGACGGCGCCGCCCGCACCGGCCTTGTCCGCCTGCCGCGCGGCGAGATCCGCACGCCCGCTTTCATGCCCGTCGGCACGGCGGCGACCGTCAAGGCGATGCTGCCTGAAAGCGTGCGCGCGACCGGCGCCGACATCGTGCTCGGCAACACCTACCACCTGATGCTGCGTCCCGGTGCCGAACGCGTCGCGCGGCTCGGTGGCCTGCACAAGTTCATGGACTGGCCGCGGCCGATCCTCACCGATTCCGGCGGCTTCCAGGTCATGTCCCTCAGTGCGCTCCGCAAAATGAGCGAGGAGGGCGTCGTCTTCCGCAGCCATATCGACGGCTCCGAGCACCGCCTCACCCCTGAGCGTTCGATCGAAATCCAACGCCTGCTCGGCTCCGACATCCAAATGGTGCTCGACGAATGCGTTGCGCTTCCCGCAACCGATTCCACCATCGAATCCGCGCTAAGTCTTTCAACCCGTTGGGCAAAGCGCTCCAAAACCGCGTTCGGCGACCAAGCCTCGGAGGGCAGGGCGCTCTTCGGCATCGTCCAGGGCGGCACGAACCCCGTTTTGCGCCGCCGCTCGGCCGCCGAGCTCGTGGAAATCGGCTTCGACGGCTACGCGATCGGCGGGCTCGCGGTCGGCGAGGGGCACGAGGCGATGATCGCCACCCTCGCCGAAACGACGCCCGCGCTGCCGCAGGATCGCCCACGTTATCTCATGGGTGTCGGCAAGCCCTTGGATCTCGTCGAAGCGGTCGCCCGGGGCGTCGATATGTTCGACTGCGTCCTTCCGACGCGGTCAGGCCGTAACGGCCAGGCTTTCGTGCGCAGCGGCACGCTCAATCTCCGCAACGCGCGCCATGCCGAGGATCCCGGCCCACTCGATCCGGCCTGCGCCTGTCCCGCCTGCCGCAACTACAGCCGCGCCTATCTCTATCACCTCGTGAAGAGCGCCGAGATCCTCGGCGCCATGCTCCTCACCTGGCACAATCTGCAATATTATCAGGATCTTATGGCGGGAATGCGCGCGGCCATCACGGCCGGCACTTTCCCCGCCTTTGTCGCCGGCTTCCGAGCGGAGACCGGAGCAGACGGGCCGCTGGCGGATGGGTAGGGCAGGCGGCGGGCCCGCGATTTTCCCTTAGGCTTGGGCGCGAATTCGTATAAGAGCGCCCCTGAGTGGGCCCATAGCTCAGCGGTAGAGCATCTGACTTTTAATCAGGGGGTCGATGGTTCGAATCCATCTGGGCTCACCAATCTATTCTTAGCTGTGCTGCGTTGGACTGCGTGCCGCGATCTGACGTCGATTTCTGCGTCATTTGCGCAACAGATTGGAGCCCATCCGCGATTTCGGTGAATTTGTCTTGCGGCGCAGCAAAGTACGCGTTGACGGACCGAAATGGCGCGCCTAAAAATCACATTGTTGTTTGGAGGACTAAATCACATGAAGCGTATCCTTTCGCTCGCCACTGCGGCGGCCCTCGCCACCACGTTGTCGACCGCGGCGTTCGCGAACGGTCAGGGCACGCCGATCGAACCGGCCCCCCAGCCCGCTCCGGCGCTCGAGCCTGCCGGCCCGGCCCCTGCCGCGACCGTCCAGGAAGCCTCGTCCAGCCAGAATTGGTGGCTGATCGCCCTGGCCGCTGCTATCGCCATCGGCATCATCATCGCCGTCTCGGATGACGACGACGACTCGAACTAAGAATTAATTCGGCATCTGCCGGATGCGAAAAGGACGCCCTTTTGGGCGTCCTTTTTGTTTTAAATGTCATGGAACGTGTTGTCGCACCGGATTGTTTTCCCGTCACGACTCCCGTACCTTTCGAGTCGAGTGTTTGGAGCACTGCCTCCCGCCGCTGTGGCGGGGACCAATTAGGAGGATTGTTTCGTGAAGCGTATTCTTTCCCTTGCCACCGCTGCGGCCATGGCGGCCTCTCTGACGACCGGCGCCTTCGCCAACGGCCAGGGCACGCCGATCGAGCCCGCCCCCCAGCCCGCCCCGGCGCTTGAGCCGGCCGGCCCGGCGCCCGCCGCGACCGTCCAGGAAGCGTCGTCCAGCCAGAACTGGTGGCTGATCGCGCTGGCCGCCGCCATCGCCATCGGCATCATCATCGCCGTCTCGGATGACGACGACGACTCGAACTAAGAATTAATTCGGCTTTTAGTCGAATGCGGAAAAGGACGCCCTCGGGCGTCCTTTTTTGTTTTGTCGTAATCCTGTGATTGGCAGATGCTAGTCACGCGACTAAGCTTTGGTCGACTGAGATCAATTGATGGCCAAGCAAGGAGGACTACCGATGAAGCATTTTGTATCGCTCGCAACGGCTGCGACTCTCGCTGCCTCTCTGACCACTGGTGCACTGGCGAACGGCCAGGGCACGCCGATCGAGCCTGCTCCGCAGCCCGCGCCGGTTCTTGAGCCCGCCGGCCCCGCGCCTGCCGCCACCGTCCAGGAAGCGTCATCCAGCCAGAACTGGTGGCTCATCGCGCTCGCCGCGGCGATCGCCATCGGTATCATCATCGCCGTTGCCGACGACGACGACGACAGCTCGAACTAGAGCCTGACATCCACCGATTTCTGCAAAGGGACGCGCGAGCGTCCCTTTGTCATTTTGTAAGCCGCATATCGCGCCAATTGCGATCATCGCCATAGCCCGGCAGCGGAATCGCCGTTAGACGGAAGGGGCAAAGGGGCGCCCCCGGGGAGTCCCTTTTCGTTTGCGCCGCACGCTGGCGTTTTCTAGCTTACGGCTCTTCCACGCGGGTGTGGCGACATCCCAAAGGCAAGTTTAGGTAGCGGCCGATGCGTTCCTTTCTCAGCGGCTTGATGGCTGGCGGCGCGGCGGCAGCGCTGCTTGCGACGACCGCCACCGCCACCGACTGGCCAGCGCCCCAGCCGCTGAACACCTATGGTCATACCGGCCTGCTCGAAATGCCGTCGGCGCGCATGATGCAGGACGGCGAGTTCGCCCTGACGGTTGCGCAAGGTCCGCACGCGTTTCGTACTGCGCTCAGCTTTCAGGTCTTTCCCTGGCTCGAAGCGGCGTTCCGGTATTCGCGGATCGACAGCTACTTCCTGCCGTCCGAGGGCGACAAGGATCTGCTCGACCGCAGCTTCAGCCTGAAGCTGCATCTTGTTGAAGAATCTGAATATATTCCCGCCATCTCGCTTGGTTTCCAGGACCTCATCGGCACCGGCATTTACGGCGGCGAATACATCGTCGCCTCCAAGGCCTTCGGCGATTTCGACGTCACACTGGGCCTTGGCTGGGGCCGGCTTGGCTCGGCGGGCACGTTCGAGAATCCCTTCTCGTTGATCAGCGATCGCTTCAAGGACCGCCCGCGCTTCGATCCCGGCAACGACAAGGGCGGCCGCCCGCTCTTCAACTCGATCTTCCGCGGCGAGAACGTCGCTTTGTTCGGCGGTGTCGTCTGGCAGACCCCGATCGACGGGCTGCAGGCGATCGTCGAATACAGCGGCGACAAGTATATCGACGAAAGCGAGCGGGGCGTGTTCACGCCGGAATCGCAATTCAATTTCGGTCTGGCCTATCGTTTCGACACGCTGCTCGAGGCCAGCGCCTCCTACCTTTATGGCAACACGTTCAGCTTCCGCCTGACCGTCCGTTTCGATCCGACGACCGAAATGATGAAGGTCTTCGACAAGCCGCCAATCCCGCCCTCCGTACGCCCCGAAGATCAGCGCCCCCGTACTGCGGTGCGCGGCGTACCCGGCAAGGACGTCCCGGTGGTCGATCTCACTGGCCTGCGCGGCATCCGCTACGCCTCGGCGAGCTCGGAATGGTCGCTCACCGACTATGCCGCCGCGGGCAATGCCCTGGTGGCGCAGGCCGCCGACGCGCCCGCGTCGAACTCGATGCAGGACATCATGACCAGCGGCCGCTGGTACGATGTGCCGGCCATTCGTGAACAGATCATCGGCGGCCTCAAGAACCTCGCCAACGATCAGTCGCTGGGTCTCCAGGCAATCGACCTCAAGGCGAACTACGTCTCCGTTTACTACGAGAACGACCGCTACGTTCGCGAGACCGACGCCATTCACCGCATGCTGCGCGTGCTGACCACGCTGCCGCCCAGCGTCGAGTATTTCTACCTGACCAGCATGGTGGAGGGTTATCCGTCCACTGAGGTTCTCGTCTCGCGCACCGCCTATGAACGCGCAGTCCAGCAATTCGCTGCCACCGACGATCTCCTGGAATACGTCCGCATCGCCCCCGGCGGCATGGATATTCCCGCCGACGCGGTTCGCTTCGACGACAATTATCCCAAGTTCGATTGGTCGATCACGCCCCAGCCGCGTACGCTTGTGTTCGACCCGGACGAGCCGTTCCGCTTCGGTCTTGCCATCAAGGCAGAAGCGACCGTCCGCTTCGGCGATGGCTGGATGGTGCAGGGCGCCGTCAGCGGCGACCTCATCGACACCGTCAAGAACCCGGAACCCGGCAAATCGGTCCTGCCGCATGTCCGCACGGATTTCCGTCTCTACCGCGACGAGGGTCAGTACGGCCTGGAATCGCTGATCGTCCAGAAGACCGGCAAGCTCTCGCCCGAGACCTTCTACCAGGTGAAGGCTGGCTATATCGAAGACATGTTCGGCGGTGTCGGCGGCGAGGTCGTGTGGCGGCCGCAGGGCAAGGACTGGGCGCTCGGTGCCGATCTCTATTATCTCAAGCAGCGCGACTTCAATCGCCAGCTCGGCTTCCGCGACTACGATGTCGTCACCGGCCATGTCAGCCTCTACTGGCAGAATGTCGGCTGGCGCGGTTTGAACGTGAACCTGCATGTCGGCCGCTATCTGGCCGGCGACTATGGTGCGACGATCGAAATCACGCGCAAGTTCGATTCCGGCATCGAGATCGGCGCCTTTGCGACGCTCACCGATGTGCCGTTCGAGGATTTCGGCGAAGGCAGCTTCGACAAGGGCCTGATCATCCGCGTGCCGTTCGGCTGGCTCGCGCCGTTCAACACCAAGTATGAAACGTCGACCTATCTCAGCTCGCTCGTGCGTGACGGCGGCCAGCGTCTCTACGACGTCAATCCGCTCTGGAATGAACTGCGCGATACCAGCGAGGCGGAGATCCGCCGGACCTGGCCGCTCGACGTGACGCCGGGGCTTTGATGATGACCCGCTCCAGCCCGCTCCGCCGCCTCCTGCCGTTGCTGCTCGGCGCCGCCATGCTGTCCGCCTGCTCCTCCGATGGTGGCGGCTTCAGCCAGGCCGGCGCCATGCTTCAGGGCGTCGCCGAAGGCATTTTCTCCGACAGCGACACCCCCGCGGCCCCCGCCAAGATCGACCGCAAGATGGCGGCGAACTATCCCTTCGCCAGCGTCGGCGTGACCATCGACGACAACCCGCAATTCCTGTTTCTGCTCGCTAACCGCACGGATCGCGACGAGCTCTACACACTCGGCTACCAGGTCAGCATCGTGCTGCGCGACGGCCGGCTGATCCGCACGCAGGGACTGTCACGCGACGTGCTCGGCGGCCGCTGGGAAGGGCAGGACCTCGTCCGTACCGCGCTGACGGCACCGGGGCCAGTCACCGGTGTGCGCTGGTTCGAAACCTCCGAGCGCGGCATCGTCACGCACGAAGCCGTCTGCACCGCGCAGGATTTCGGCGAGGAAACGGTCACCGTTCTAGGCACACCTATCGCGACCCATCACGTCAGCGAAGAGTGCAAGGTCGACGATCTGAAGTGGAAGTTCCGGAACGAATTCTGGATCGCGCCGACGACCGGCCAGATCTGGCTGTCGCTTCAGCACGTCCACCCGCGCATCAACCCGCTGCTGATCGAGACCTTCCGTCCCGCAAGTTGACGTGGCGACGCGCGGCCGCCTTCCGCGGGCGTTAGATTGAGCCGCCCGAAACGATTTGCTAGGCCGATCCGGTACGGCAACAAAAACGCGTGGGGAGAGACAACGTCATGACAGGGATCGTCAGCTTCGGGGGCTACGTGCCGCGCCTGCGGCTTCAGCGCAAAGCCGCCGCGACCGCCAATGCCTGGTTCGCCCCTAACCTCATGGGCGCCGCCAAGGGCGAACGCTCCATGGCGAACTGGGACGAGGATCCCATCACCATGGCCGTCGAAGCCGGCCGCGACTGCCTGCCGGGCGCCGACCCGCTGACCGCCCGCGCGCATATCGACGCGATCTTCTTTGCCTCCACCACCGCGCCCTTCGCGGATCGCCAGAACGCTGGCGTCATCGCCGCCGCGCTGTCGCTGCCCGAAACCAGTGGCGCGACGGATATCGGCGGCTCGCAGCGCGCAGCGACATCCGCGCTCATCGCCGCGCTCAACGCGGTGAAGGCGGGCACCTCGAAGCACGCCCTCGTGCTGTCGTCCGAGAAGCGCAAGGCCAAGGCCGCCTCGTCTCAGGAACTCTCCTTCGGGGACGGCGCCGCCGCCGTCGAGATCGGTTCGGAAAACGTCATCGCCAATCTCCTCGGCTCCGCCGCCGTGACGGTCGATTTCGTCGACCACTTCCGCGGCGACGGCGAAGACTTCGACTACAACTGGGAAGAGCGCTGGATCCGCGACGAGGGCTATTCGAAGATCGTGCCGCGCGCGGTCAAGGCGGCGCTCGCCAAAGCCGGCATCGAAGCCTCGGCCATCGACCACTTCGTCCTGCCGTGCCCCTTCGCGAAGCTCGACCAGACGATCGCCAAGCAACTCGGCATCGCGCCCGAGAAGGTTCGCGACAATCTCGCTGGCACCGTCGGCGACACCGGCGCCGCCCATCCGCTCGTCATGCTCGTGCACGCGCTGGAGCAGGCAAAGCCCGGCCAGAAGATCCTGCTCGCCGCCTTCGGTCAGGGCTGCGACGCACTGATCTTCGAAACCACTGAAGCGCTCGCGTCGCTCAAGCGCAACGGCATCTCCGGCTCGCTCGCCAAGCGCAAGGAAGAGACGAACTACCTGAAGTTCCTCGCCTTCAACGGCCTCGTGGAACTCGAAAAGGGCATGCGCGCCGAGAAGGACAACAAGACCGCGCAGACCACCGCCTATCGCCGCCGCGACATGCTGTTTGGCCTGACCGGCGGCAAGTGCACGAAGTGCGGCACCGCGCAGTTCCCCCGCTCGCGCATCTGCGTGAACCCGAACTGCGGCGCGGTTGATACGCAGGAGCCGTATTGCTTCGCCGAACTCCCCGCCAAGGTGCTGTCCTGGTCGGCCGACTTTCTCACCTACTCGATGGACCCGCCGCAGCATTACGGCATGGTGACCTTCGCCGAGGGCGGCCGCTTCCTCTCCGACTTCACCGACGTCGATCGCGGCTCGTTCGATTCCGGCGCCGAGGTCCGCATGGTCTTCCGCATCAAGGACTTCGACGAGAAGCGCGGCTTCCGCCGCTACTTCTGGAAGGCCGTTCCGCAGGTCTAGGGAAACATCATGGCCGTCCTCGTCACGGGCGCTGCGGGCTTTGTCGGCTACCATGCCGCCGAAGCACTGCTGAAGCGGGGCGAGGACGTCATCGGCGTCGATGACCTGAACGCCTACTACGACCCAAGGCTGAAACAGGCCCGGCTCGACCGTCTCGCGGTCCAGCCGGGCTTTCGCTTTGTGAAGGGCGACATCGCCGAGGAGGCGACGCTGGACGATGCAGGCGGGCAGGGTGCCATCGACCGCATCCTGCATCTCGCCGCCCAGGCCGGCGTCCGCTACAGCCTCGAAAACCCCCGCGCCTATGTCCGCTCCAATGTCATGGGCCACCTGAACGTGCTGGAGTTCGCCCGCGGCCTCGGTCCGGACCTCAAGCACCTCGTCTACGCCTCATCCAGCTCGGTCTATGGCGGCAACGACAAGGCACCGTTCGCCGAAACGGACCCGGTCGATAACCCTGTGTCGCTCTATGCCGCCACCAAGCGCGCCGATGAGCTGATGAGCGCCACCTACAGCCACCTCTACGGCCTCTCGCAGACGGGCCTGCGCTTCTTCACGGTCTATGGCCCGTGGGGCCGGCCCGACATGGCGCCTTGGCTGTTCACCAAAGCGCTGCTCGCAGACCAGCCGATCAACGTCTTCGCCGGCGGCCACCTGCTACGCGACTTCACCTATATCGACGACATCGTCACCGGCGTGCTGAAAGTGCTCGACGCGCCGCCCGTCGCTGGCACGAGCCGCCTCTACAATATCGGCAATTCGAACCCGATCACCGTAAACGACTTCATCGCGACGCTGGAACGCCTGACCGGCAAGACCGCCCGGCGCAACGAACTCCCCATGCAGCCCGGCGATGTCCGCGCCACCCACGCCGACATCAGCGCACTGGAACGCGACACCGGCTTCCGCCCCGCGACGCCGCTCGCCGAAGGTCTGGCTCAGTTCGTCGAATGGTATCGCGGCTGGAACGGCGTCTAGCGCGCGCGCCCGAACGGATTGGCGACCAGCACTCCAAACGGCGTGAAGTCCTTCACGTTGCGCGTCACCACAGTCAGTTGGTGATGTATGGCCGTGGCGGCGATGAGCGCATCATTCGACAGATCCGGCCGCTTGTCTGAAACAAGACGCCCCCATATGCGGTAGATCGGTCCAGTCGCGGGCAAGATCGGGAACTGGCTGCTGATCTTGTCCAGCCACTCCGATAAATAATCGGCGTATACAGCGTCGCCCCGGCGCGTCAGCTCAATGCCCCGCGCGATCTCGCCGATGACGACGGCGGGGATCGAAATCTCGTCCGGCCGCAATCCATCAAACCACGCCAGAACACCGCCATGCGGTTTCGCGCGGCGCAGCTCGGATATGACATTCGTGTCGAGCAGGAACATCAGAGCTTCGGCGGCTTTCGCAAGCGGAAGCTTTTGCGATCAGGCAGGATCATGTCGCCGCGGCCGACAGGGTCGAGCAGCCAGTCCTTGATCGTATACGCGGGCTTCTTGCCCTGCTGCTTCTCGTATTCCTCAATCGGCACAAGTACGGCGGTGCGCTTGCCGCGCTTCGTTACGTATTGCGGGCCATTTTCTTCCGCGAACCCGATGAGCTCGCTGAACTTCGCCTTGGCCTCGGCAAGCGGCCAATCCCGCGTTTTTCCGGCCATCACTGTCTCCAAATGACTAGTCATCTGACTAGTCAATTCCAGTTTACCCCGGATTTCGGGCGCTTTCCAGCTTCAACAATCGCGGTCGCAGGCGTAGCGTCCCGCCGTCATATTCAGGAGGAGAGCCAACATGGCCACCGGCATCAGAGATAAAGTCGCCATTCTCGGTATGGGATGTTCAAAGTTCGGCGAACGTTGGGACGTCGGCGCGGAAGAACTGATGGTCGAGGCCTATCTCGAGTCCGTGAAGGACGCCGGCATCGACACCTCGATGATCCAGGCCGCCTGGCACTCCACCCACATCGACGAAGTCGGCGTCGGCAAGGGCGGCACGCCCGCCTCGATCGCATTGCGTCTCCCCAACGTCGCCGTCACCCGCGTCGAAAATTTCTGCGCCGGCGGTTCGGAAGCCTTTCGCGGCGCGGTCTACGGCGTCGCTTCGGGCGCCTACGACATCGCGCTGGCGATCGGCGTCGAGAAGCTGAAGGACACCGGCTATGGCGGCCTGCCCACCGGCCAGCCCGGCACGCTGAACCCGCTGTGGATGGCGAACGGCTCGGCCCCCGGCAACTTCGCCCAGCTCGCCTCCGCCTACCGCACCAAGCACGGCGTCTCGAAGGACGACCTGAAGCGCGCCATCGCCCACGTCTCGGTGAAGAGCCACGCCAATGGCGCGAAGAACCCCAAGGCCCACCTCCAGAAGCCCATCACCGAAGAGATGTGCTTCAACGCCCCGATGATCGCCGAACCGCTCGGCCTCTTCGACTGCTGCGGCGTGTCGGACGGCGCGGCCGCCGCGATCGTCACGACGCCCGAGATCGCCCGCGCGCTCGGCAAGAAGGACCTCATCACGGTCAAGGCGCTTCAGCTCTCCGTCTCGAACGGCCTCGAGAGCCAGCACAATTCGTGGGACGGCTCGTACTTCCACACCGCCCGCATCGCGTCGAAGAAGGCGTATGAGGAAGCCGGCATCACCGACCCGCGCAATCAGGTCTCGATGATGGAAGTCCACGACTGCTTCTCGATCACCGAACTGGTGACCATGGAAGACCTCCACATCTCCCGCGAGGGCGAAGGCTGGAAGGACGTGCTGAACGGCTTCTACGACGCCGACGGCCAGGTCCCGTGCCAGATCGACGGCGGCCTCAAGTGCTTCGGCCACCCGATCGGCGCTTCGGGCCTGCGCATGCTCTACGAGATGTATCTGCAGCTCCAGGGCCGCGCCGGCGCACGCCAGCTCAAAGACCCCAAGATCGGCATGACCCATAATCTCGGCGGCGCGCCGTCGTCGAATGTCTGCTCGGTCGCGATCATCGGCGCGATGGGCGCCTGATCTTTCCTGAGACGAGACCTTAAAAAGGGCCGGCCGTTGCGCCGGCCCTTTTCATTTGCGCGCGCACATTGAGCCGGGGTAGGGGACGCCATGACCGGCACCATCCTGCTCGACCTCGACGGCACGCTGATCGATCCCGAAATCGGTATTCTCGGCAGCTATCGCCACGCGCTCCAACGCATGGGGTTCGCGCACGATCCCGCCGACAATCTGCGCTGGATCATCGGCCCGCCGCTGCGCCGTTCGTTCGCGCAACTGTTTGCCGGCAAGCATGACGCCGAAGAGGCCGTCGAAATCTACCGCCAGCACTACGCCGCCGGCGGTATTTTCGAAGCCCATGCCTATCCCGGCATCATCGATGCCATGGCGAACCTGCGCGCCGCCGGCCTCGACCTTCTGCTCTGCACCGCCAAGGCGCGCGTCTTCGCGGAGCGGATTGTCGAACACTTCGGCTTCGCGCCGCATCTCAAGGGCATCTACGGCGCCGAGTTCGACGGACGGTTCGACGACAAGGGCGAGCTGATCGGCCACATCCTCGAAACACATGGCCTCGATCCCGCAAAGGTCTGCATGGTCGGCGACCGTGACAACGATGTGCTCGCGGCAAAGCGAAACGGGGTCGCCTGTATCGGCGTGCTCTGGGGTTATGGCGGCGAGGCCGAACTCATCGGCGCCGGCGCCCGCCGCCTCATCCAGTCGCCGGACGAACTCCTCGCCGCCTGCACCGCGCAGCTCGCCGGGCCTGCCACAGCTTCGTGACCAACGCTGCTGGCGACCCGGGCTGAATCAGGCATAGTGGCGCTGTCGGACCCGATCCGGCCCTTTGCTGCAGGCTGCCATGATCGAGGTTCAGAACCTCGTCTACGAATACCCGACGAAGCGCGCGCTGGATGGCGTCAGCCTTCGCATCGAGGCCGGCACGATCACCGCGCTCGTCGGCCCGAACGGGGCAGGCAAGACGACGCTGATGCGCTGCATCGCGGCGCTCGAAATGCCCTATAGCGGCCGTGTCCTCATCGACGGCCGCGACACGCGGGAAGAACCGCGCCGGATTCACGAGGACCTCAGCTTCCTCCCCGATTTCTTTGGCCTCTACGACCAGCTCTCAGTCGCCCGCTGCCTCACCTTCGCCGCGCGCGCGCATGGCCTCACGGGCCGCCGCGTCGCACAGGCGGTCGAAAAAGCCGCCGCCCGCGTCGGCCTCACGGAGCGCATGTCGCAAAAGGCCGCCGAGCTGTCGCGCGGCCTGCGCCAGCGGCTCGCCATCGGCCAGGCGATCGTGCACGAGCCCAAGGTCATCCTGCTCGACGAACCCGCCTCAGGCCTTGACCCCGACGCCCGCCGCAGCCTCTCGGAACTCTTCCTGGAGCTGAAAGCCTCCGGCATCACGCTGATCGTCTCGTCGCACATTCTGTCGGAGCTTGAGGACTATTCCAGCTCGATGCTGATCGTGCAGGACGGCAAGCTGGTCAGCGGACAGGCGGTCTCTCTCACCGTCGACCGCACCGCCTACACGATCGAACTGGAAGCGCCTGCCGCCGGTTTCGCCGATTTCCTCCTGAAGCTCCCCGGCGTGCGCAGTGCGGTGGATCAAGGCAAGGGGACGCAGATCGTGCTCGACGGCCCCGCGCACCGGACGCCCGTCATCCGCGCGGTGCTCGACCACAACTACCCGCTCGTCGGCTTCTCCGAGGTCAAGCGCACGCTTGAACAGACCTATCTGGAAGAGACCCGGAAGGCCGCGCCATGAACCCCGAACTCCTGCGCAACGCCTGGACCGAACTGACCGAGCGCCGCGTGACGCTGATGGCCGTCGTTGTCGGCTGCATCCTGCTGGTCGCCATCACGCCCGGCTCGCTTTCGGGCGCGGTTTCGACTGCCGAACTCGCCTTCTACGCCGTCGTCGTGCTGTGGGGCACGCGCTGCGCTGCGCAGAGCGTGGTCGAGGAAATCTCCGGCAAGACCTGGGACGCCCAGCGCCTCTCATCCATCCGGCCATGGACCATGGTCTGGGGCAAGCTCCTTGGCTCGACGCTGCTCGCCTGGCTCGGCGGCGCGATGTGCCTCGCCGTCATTCTCTACGCGGCGCTCGCCCGCGGCGGCGTTGAACTGCTGGCCAGCGAAGCGGCCTATTACATCGGCATCGGCCTGCTGTCGCAGGCAGTTGCCATGCTGGCCAGCCTTGTCGCCGTGCGCCGGCGGCTCAGCCATTCGCGCTTCGATGTCTTCATCTATCAGCTGTTCGGTCTCATCGCGGCGGTTGTGGTCTGGCGCGTCTGGCAGACCGCGGACCCGAACTCGCTCTACAATCGCTGGACGGGTTCGATCGATCCGTTCGCGCTGGCTCATGTGTCGTGGTGGGGCTCCGACTACGACACCGGTCTCTTCTACGTCGTCTCGCTCGCCATCTTCGCCGCGTGGACCCTCACGGCCAACTACCGCGTGATGCGCACCGAGTTGCAGGTCCAGAACGGGCCGGTGGTGTGGCTCTCGTTCCTCGCCTTCGTGGCGCTTTACGCCGGTGGCTTCGACCCCTGGCGCGATGACGCCGCCGCCGAGCACGCGGCCCTCGGCCTCAGGACCATCCAGGCCGGCATCGCGCTTGGCGTCGTCACCTATGTGATGGCGTTGGTCGAGCCCAAGGAGATCGTCGCCTATCGCTGGCTGATGGATCGCTTCCGTCAGGGCCGCTTCATCGCGTTCTTCTCGCGCTGCCCGGGCTGGCTCTATGCCTATCTCGGCACCTTCGCGGCGGGCGTGATCGCGCTTCTCGTCACGCCGTGGGGCGACCTGCGCGCCGCCGGTACGACACAGTTGGACGCCGCTGTGCTGGTGATCGCCGCCCTCGGCTTCGTATTACGCGATTGCGGCATCTTCGTCGCCTTCGGCCTCGGCCAGACCGGCAAGCGCTCCGACATCGCCGCGCTCGCGGTCATCGCGGTCGCCTATATCTTCCTGCCCGGCATGTTCATCCGGGCCGACGGCGCGTCGCTGTTCTTCTACCCGTCACTACATGAGCCGGCCTGGGCGAACCCGTTGATCGCCTGGCTTCAGGCGCTCTTCGCCTGGGCGTTCATACTTCGGCGCCGCGATCTGCGCGAGCGGCCGCCGACTTGAAGCCCGAATAGGACGGCTGATCGATCGCTACCTTGTCGAGCGTGGTCAGCTTCAGATGCTCAGCAAGGCCCGGCGTCTCCAGATTGATCTCGCCCGCGCCGATCCTGACGCACAGCGCCCGGTTCAGCTCATCCAACGTGCCGGAGCGGCCGAGTAGAGCGGTCAACCGTGCCTTCTCGCGCTCTGCCGCCGGCGCGCCCGTCTGAATCTCGCGCTCCGCGATCGCCAGCGCATTCGCCGCCACGCGTGCGTGAAACGCCGTGTGCCCGGTCAGTTCGGGGATCGCCTTTTGCTCAATGAACTCGCGCGCCGCGGTCACGATTTCCAGCAGGGTCGGTTTGTCCATCATGGCGTTACCCGAGCAACAGATTGACGAGATCGATTTCGGTCTCCGACGACCGCCGGCCGATCGCCGCGCGTTCGACGGAGCGGTCGTAGCCGGTGCGGAAAGCCTCATACATCGACATGCACATGATGCCCCATTTCAGCGAGCCGAAGACCTCCCAGACCTTCACCTCATCGGGCGTATAGGCATGACCGCCGGCCGCGACATAGCCGGCCAACATCTCCTCGACCGACCCGAACCCGCCCACCGTCTTGCCGGTCATGCCGAAGCGCCACGAGTTGATGCAGATCCAGGCGAGGTCCTCCAGCGGATCGCCGAGATGGGCAAGCTCCCAGTCCAGCACCGCCGCCAGACCGATCTCCGGATGGAACATCAGATTGCCGTTGCGGAAATCCGCATGGACCAACGTCACCTGCCGCGGGGCCTTCAGCCGCTCGCGCAGCCAGGCGAAGGCGAGCTCGAAGACGGGCTTCGGCTGATCATAGGTCTTGTAGCGCTCGTAATACTGCGCGAGTTGCGCGGGACCATCGACCACCTTCAGCGCGTCGATCCCCGACACGTTGGTCTGATGGATGCCGGCCATCGCCGCACCGCACTGGCGGGCAAGCTTCGGCCGCACCGCATCGAACTCGGCATCGCGCAGGATGCGCCGCGCCAAGGTCTCGCCGGCGATCCGCGCCATCACATAGCCTTCGCCGACGCCGTCTTCCGGCTTCAGCACATATTCGACCGCCGGGGCGGCGACGCCGTTCGTGCGCGCCGCCTCGATCACCTTGGCCTCGTTGTCGAGACCGACCGCGGTGCCGGTCCCGCTCGTGCCCTCGCGGCCGCCGCCCCCTGGCGCCCGCCGCAGGATCAGCTTTTGCGGACCTTTGGCAGTCGCCAGTTCGAATGCCCAGGTCTCCTGACTCGCGCCGCCCGACAGGCGTTTCAGCTCGCTCATTCCCTGCACGCCGTCGAGGTGATTGCGCAGCGCCTGGAACAGCGCGTCTTTGAAATCCGGTTGATCGGACATTGTGCCTCGTTTCCTACCCGGACCGCAGATAGCGCACCGCTTCGTCCCGTTCAAAGAGATAGAGCAGGGCGCGCAACGCCTCACCTCTCGTGGACGTCAACTCAGCATCGCGCCCGACCGCCAGCATGGCGTCATCTCGCGCTACGGAAAGCAGGTCGGCATCGCGGAAAAGGTCGGCATAATGGAGATCCGGCGTGCCCGCCTGCTTGGTCCCCAGCAATTCGCCGGCTCCGCGCAGCTTCAGATCTTCCTCGGCGATGACGAAGCCGTCCTCGGTCTCGCGCATGATCTTCAGCCGCGCCTTTGCGGTTTCGCCCAGCGGCGGATCGTCCTGATAGAGCAGCAGGCACGAACTCGCCCGGCTACCGCGCCCGACGCGTCCGCGCAGCTGATGCAACTGCGCGAGCCCGAAGCGCTCGGCATGTTCCACGATCATGACCGTCGCCTCCGGCACATCGACGCCGACCTCGATCACCGTCGTCGCCACCAGCACCGAAGCCGCGCCGGAGCGGAAGCGCTCCATCGCCTCGTCCTTCTGCGCGGCTTTCATCTTGCCGTGGGCGAGGGCGACCTTGTCGCCAAAGCGCCGTTCCAGCTCGCGGAAGCGGCTTTCGACCGCCGTCACATCCAGCTTCTCGTTCTGCTCGACCAGCGGGCAGACCCAGAACACGCGGTCGCCGGACTGGATCGCCCGCGCCACCGCGTTCTCGACCTCCTCCAGCCGGTTCAGCGGTACCGCACGAGTGGCGATCGGCTGCCGCCCCGGCGGCTTCTCGTCCAGCTTGGAGACGTCCATGTCGCCATAGATCGTCATAGAAAGCGTCCGCGGGATCGGCGTTGCCGTCATAACCAGCACATGGGTCGGCCGTCCACCGCGGCCGCTGAGGCTCATGCGCTGCGACACGCCGAACTTGTGCTGCTCGTCCACCACGGCGAGCGCGAGGTCCTCGAACGCCACGTCCTCTGTGAACAGCGCATGGGTGCCGATCAGGATCTGGATCTTCCCCGCCGCGAGATCGGCCAGCAGCGCGGTCCGCGCCTTGCCTTTCTCACGCCCGGTCAGCACCTCCGCGCGAATGCCGATCTGCGCCGCCAGCGGCCCGATCGTCGCCATATGCTGCCGCGCCAGGATTTCCGTCGGCGCCATCAGCGCCGCCTGCGCCCCGGTCTCCACCGCGATCAACATGGCCATCAGCGCGACCAGCGTCTTGCCCGCGCCGACATCGCCCTGCAGCAGCCGCAGCATACGCTCGCCGGTCTTGAGGTCCGCCGCGATCTCGCGGACGGCCCGCGTCTGCGCGCCGGTCGGCTTGAAGGGCAGGGCGGCCAGCAGCTTCGCCCGCAGCGCCCCGCTGCCGTCCACGACCCGGCCCGCCGCCTTCTTCATCCGCGCCCTGATAAGCATCAGCGCCAGCTGGTTCGCCAGCACCTCGTCATAGGCGAGGCGCCGCCGCGCCACCTCCAGCGCCGCTTCGTCGACATGCGGCGGCGCGTGAATGGCCGTCAGGCTGCTCCGCCAGCTCGCCCAGCGCTGTTTCGCCAGCCAGGCGGCATCCTGCCACTCCGGCAGATCAGGGGCGTTCAGCAGCCCGCCACGCGCCGCCTTGGCGACCGCCTTGTTGGTCAGTCCCTCGGTCAGCGGATAGACCGGCTCGATCTCGGGGATCTGGTCGGCCTGGTCCGGCGCGACGGCGTAGTCGGGATGCGCCATCTGCAGCCGGCCGTCATGGCGCTCGACCCGCCCGCTGACGATCCGCCGCGAGCCCTCCGGCAGCAGCCGCGACAGGTAATCATTCCGCCCACCGAAGAAGACCAGCTCGATCGCGCTCGTATCGTCGCTGCAGATCACCCGGTAGGGCACCTTAGGATGCGGCGGCGTCTGGTGCGCCAGCACATTCAGCGCCAGCGTCGCGACACTCCCCTCCGGCACCGACACGATCGACGGTCGCAACCGCCGGTCCACATAGCCCGCGGGGCGCAGCCACAGCACGTCGAGCACCCGCTCGCCCGCCACCTTGGCGAACTTCTCCGCCATGCGCGGCCCGACCCCGGGCAGGGTCGTGACGGGCGCAAACAGGGAAAACAGGATCTCGGGACGCATCGGAACAGACTAGCCGCACCCGGGTTGGGATTCACGACAAACTCGCCTATATCCGCGCCGCACCATGACAGACCCTATCCGCCTCAAGCGGGTCCTCTACCGGGCCCATCATCGCGGCTTCAAGGAGGCCGATCTGCTGATCGGCAGCTTTGCCGACGCGCATCTGGCTGCGCTGTCGCCCGACCAGCTCACCGCCTTCGAACTGCTGCTCGAGGAACAGGATCAGGACATCTACGAGTGGTGGCAGGGCAAGGCGCCGGTACCGCCCGAACACGACACCGCTGTCTTCGCCTTGTTCAAGGCGTTCGACTTCTTCCCGCGCGCCTCGTGGAGCTGATCCGCAACATCCTGGCGCGGAAGGGCCGCACCCGCGTCGGCGGCGCCCCCGAGGGCTACGACGCCTGGCTCGCCGGCGATCTCGCGGCGGCACGCAAAGGCACCGTCCTCCACATCGCCCGTGATGAGAGTCGGGCCGCCGCCTTCGAAGCCGCCCTGCGCTTCTTCGCGCCGGACCTCGAAGTCCAGTCGCTTCCCGCGTGGGATTGTCTGCCCTACGACCGCCTCGGCCCGCGAACCGACCTGCTGGCGCGCCGCATCGCCGTCCTCTCCGAACTCGCCAAGGGCAAGCGCGGGCCGCAGGTGCTGGTCACCACGGTCAGCGCGCTGCTGCAGCGCGTGCCGCCGCGCGCATGGATCGACGCCTCGCGCCTCGCCATAAAGGCCGACACCCATATCGGCATCGAGACCCTGACCGCCTGGCTCGACAAGCAGGGCTACACGCGCGCCGGCTCGGTGGTGGAGGCCGGCGATTACGCCGTCCGCGGCGGCATCGTGGACCTCTTCGCGCCCGGCCTGCCCGAACCCGTCCGCGTCGATTTCTTCGGCGACCAGATCGAGTCGCTCCGCACCTTCGACCCCGAAAGCCAGAAATCGACCGGACGCCTCGCCGGCCTCGAACTCCTGCCGGTCAGCGAAGCGCCGCTGGACCCGGACTCCGTCAGCCGCTTCCGTACCGGCTACATCCAGGCCTTCGGCGCCCAGAACAACGCCAACGATCCGCTCTACGAAAGCGTCAGTGCCCGCCGCCGCTATCAGGGCATGGAACACTGGCTGCCGCTCTTCCACGCTCGCATGGAGACGATCCTGGACTACGTCCCCGACGCGCGGCTCACCTTCGACAGCCAGGTCGAAGAGTCGATCATCGCGCGGCTGGAACAGATCGACGAATATTACGACGCCCGCGTCTCCGCCCGCGACCTCGCCGCCAAGTCGCCGGGCCTGCAGGTCGCCGACTACAAGCCGCTGCCGCCCGACCGCCTCTACCTCTCGCGCGACAACTGGGCCGAGCATCTGGAAGGCCGCGACGCACTGTTCTTCTCCGCCTTCGACGTGCCCGACGGCATCGACGCCGGTGGGCGGCCGGGCAGGGACTTCGCCCCCGAACGCACCCAGTCCGAAGGCACCGTCTTCGATGCCGTCGTCGGCCACATCCAAACGCTCGCCAAGGCAAAGAAGCGCGTTGTGCTCGCCGGTTGGACCGAAGGCTCCGCCGACCGCCTCGGCACGGTCCTCGCCGACCATGGCCTAGCGAAGCTCTCGGCCGTGGCGTCGCTGTCGGAAATCAACACACTGCCCGCCGCCGCCAGCGCGCTCGCCATTCTGCCGCTGGAGCGTGGCTTCGAAGCCCGCGGCTTCGCGGTCATCGGCGAGCAGGACATTCTTGGCGACCGCCTGATCCGCACCCAGCGCAAGACCAAGCGCGCCGCCAATTTCCTCGCCGAAGCTGCCGCGTTGACGGTCGGCGATCTTGTCGTCCACGTCGATCACGGCATCGGCCGCTATCTCGGCCTGCAAACGATCGAGGTCCTCGGCGCCCCGCACGACTGCCTTGAGCTGCAATATGACGGCGGCAAGCTGTTCCTGCCCGTCGAGAACATCGAACTGCTGACGCGCTTCGGCTCCGACGCTGAAGGCATCCAGCTCGACCGCCTCGGCGGCGCCGGCTGGCAGAGCCGCAAGGCGAAGCTCAAGAACCGCATCCGCGAGATCGCCGCGGACCTCATCCGCATCGCCGCCGAACGCGCGATGAAGAAGGCTCCGACGCTCGACGTGCCACAGGGCCTCTATGACGAATTCGCCGCGCGCTTCCCCTTCGACGAAACCGAGGACCAGGCCCGCGCCATCTCCGACACGATGGAGGATTTCGCCCGCGGCCAGCCGATGGACCGCCTGGTCTGCGGCGATGTCGGCTTCGGCAAGACCGAAGTCGCCCTCCGCGCCGCTTTCGTCGCCGCCATGTCGGGCAAGCAGGTCGCGGTCGTCGTGCCGACCACGCTGCTGGCCCGCCAGCACTACAAGACGTTCTCCACCCGCTTCGCCGGCTGGCCGCTCCAGGTGCGCCAGCTCTCGCGCCTCGTGACAGCGAAAGAAGCAACCGAGACGAAAAAAGAACTGGCCGAGGGCAAGATCGACATCGTCGTCGGCACCCACGCGCTGCTGGCGAAATCGATCAGCTTCAAGTCGCTAGGCCTCGTCATCGTCGACGAGGAGCAGCATTTCGGCGTCGTCCACAAAGAGCGCCTGAAAAACCTCAAAACCGACGTCCACGTCCTGACGCTCACTGCGACGCCGATCCCGCGGACGCTGCAGCTCGCGCTTTCGGGCGTGCGCGACATGTCGCTGATCGCCTCGCCGCCGGTCGATCGCCTCGCGGTCCGCACCTATGTCGGCCCGCTCGACCCCGTCACCATCCGCGAGGCGCTGCTGCGCGAACACTATCGCGGCGGCCAGAGCTTCTATGTCGTCCCGCGCATCGCCGATCTCGCCGAGACACTGGAATTCCTGAAGGAGACGGTCCCCGAAGTCCGTGTCACCACCGCGCACGGCCAGCTCCCGCCGGGCCAGCTCGACGACGTCATGAACGCCTTCTACGACCGCAAGTTCGACGTGCTGCTATCCACCACGATCGTCGAATCCGGTCTCGATATCCCGACCGCCAACACCATGGTCGTCCACCGCGCCGACATGTTCGGCCTCGCGCAGCTCTACCAGCTCCGCGGCCGTATCGGCCGCTCCAAGGTCCGCGCCTACGCCTATCTCACGACACCCGCCGGCCGCCTGTTGAATGAAACTGCCGAGCGGCGTCTGCGCGTCCTGCAGTCGCTCGACGCCCTCGGCGCCGGCTTCACGCTCGCCAGCCACGACCTCGACATCCGCGGCGCCGGCAATCTCCTCGGCGACGAACAATCCGGCCACATCCGCGAAGTCGGCATGGAGCTTTACCAGGAGATGCTGGAGGAGGCGGTCGCCAATCTGCGCGCCGGCCGCGGCGAGGAAGCCGATACCGGCGAGTGGTCGCCCCAGATCAATCTCGGCGCCTCGGTCCTCATCCCCGAGGCCTACGTGCCCGACCTCGACACTCGCATGTCGCTCTACCGCCGCCTCTCCGGCATCGAGGACCAGGCCGAGATCAACGCCTTCGCCGCCGAACTGGTCGACCGCTTCGGCAAGCTGCCCGACGAAGTCGAACAGCTCCTCCAGATCGTCTCGATCAAGCGCCTCTGCCGCCTAGCTGCCGTGGAGAAGATCGATGCCGGTCCGAAGGGCGCGGTCATCACCTTCCGCAACAACACCTTCGCCAACCCCGCCGGCCTGATGAAACTCATCACCGACAGCCCCAAAACGCTGAAGGTCCGCCCGGATCAAAAAGTCGTCGTCATCCGCGACTGGACCGGCACCGACGACCGCCTAAAAGGCGCCGCCCAGGTCCTGCGCCGCCTGGCCGATCTGGCGGCCGCTTAACTCCCTTCTTCGTCATCCTCGGGGCCGCCGCCGGAGGCGTCGGAACCCGAGGACCCATGCCGTGCTGATTGCAGGCGCACCGGTGGGTCGGACCGCAATCTCCACCACTTTTGCCGTTTTTGACTTCACGGCATGGGTCATCGGGTTCGCGCTACGTGTGCCCCAAGGATGACAATCATGGGGATGGTTGACCGCCTAAGAACTCAGTTCACGGCCTTCCCGAGAAGGCCGATCCGCGTGCACAACTCGTCCGCATTGGTCGCGTAGAGATCGTTCGGATCGGATTCCAGAACGACGACCAGACCTTCGTCCTCGGCGCGATACAGCACGAACTTCTCGAACCCGTCATTGCCTGCAAACCCGTGCGCGGCATTCACCTCGCCGCAGGCAAGATCAGGGCTGACGGTCACGCGCACCTTGCGAAACGCCGGTGCGGCCGTGGGGTGAAGCAATCGCTCCGTCACGACCTGCTTGTTGCCGTCCCAAAAGGTCTGCTGAGGGGAGGTGTCTTGCGCAACGGCGGTGGCAATCAACCCAATGGCCGCGAATAAGACGGCGCGGCCCTTTGAAAACACCTGCATGGCGCAGATCAGCCCGCCGCCTCGGCCCGCTTCTCCAGCACCTTGTCGATCACCCGCACCAGCACCGCCGCGTCCTGCGCCCCGGTGATGATGTAGCGCCCCTCGAACACATAGGCCGGTACGCCCTGCACGCCCATTTCACCGGCGCGGGCGGCTTCGCTCAGCACCATCTCGCGGTCAGCGTCAGAGGCCAGCAGCTCCTCGACCAGCTCGCCGTCCATCCCGCAGGCGGCGGCGATCTCGATCAGCACGGCGGCATCGCCGACGTCCTTGCCGTCCTCGAAATAGGCCTTGAACAGCGCCTCGACGACCGCGTCCTGCACGCCGACCCCGGCCGCCCATTTGATCAGCCGGTGGCTGTCGATCGTGTTCGGCCGCCGGGTCTGCTTGTCGAAATCGAAGGCGATGCCCAGCTGGGCGCCGAATTCCTTGATCGTCTCGCTCATGCCTTTCACACGCGGCTGGTCGCCGAACTTCGCGCGCATGTAGTCCTTCCGGTCCACGCCCTCGCGCGGCACGTTCGGATCGAGCTGATAGGGCCGCCAGTTGATCTCGACCTCGAGGTCGGGACGCTGCGCCAATGCCTCTTCCAGGCGGCGCTTTCCGATGAAGCACCAGGGGCACACGGTGTCGGAGATGATGTCGATCTGCATGGCGCCACTTTAGCGCCGCCGCCGCCGCCCGCAAAGCCGCCTTGCCCCGCCCGGCGATCAGCCTTAACGGTCCCGTCCGCACAGCAAACGGAGCGCACCATGACCGACCTTCCCAGCTTCCGCCTCGACGGCAAGGTCGCGCTTGTGACCGGCGCCTCCAGCGGCCTTGGCCTGCACTTCGCCAAGCTGCTGTCCAAGGCAGGCGCCTCGATCGCCCTGGCCGCCCGCCGTACCGACCGCCTCAGGGCGATCGAGAAGGAGATCGAGGCCGAGGGCGGCAAGGCGATCTCCATCGCCCTCGACGTCACCAATGTCCGCTCGGTCGTCGATGCCTTTGAAGCGACCGAGGCCGCGCTCGGCCCGGTGGACGTGCTCATCAACAATGCCGGCATGAGCACCGAAGGCCGCACCACCGAGTTCAGCGAAACCGAATACGACCGCGTCATGGACACTAACGCCAAGGGCGCCTTCCTGATGGCCCAGCAGGCCGGCAAGCGGATGATCGCCGGCCAGGTGAAGGGCCGCATCGTCAACATCGCCTCGGTCATGGCGTTCGAAACGCTGCCCGGCGCGGTCGCCTACAACATGTCCAAGGCCGCGGTCGCGATCATGACCCGCACCATGGCGCGCGAATGGGCGCGGCACGACATCGCCGTCAACGCGATCTGCCCCGGCTTCATCGAAACCGAACTGAACGCGGAATGGTTCGCGACCGAAGGTGGCCGCAAGCAGGTCATGAGCTATCCCCGCCGCCGCCTCGGCGTCGAAAGTGACCTCGACGGCGCGGTGCTCCTGTTCAGCTCCGACACGGTCAAGGGCATCACCGGCTCGCTCCTCGTCGTCGACGACGGCCAATACGCCTGACATGCGGCGTGACCATCGTCCGTACTGGCTGAAGCAGCTTCACGCCCGACGCTCCACCGCCTGGGCGCGCAAATGGCTGCATCCCCAGTTCGACGCGATCGGCGAGGGCACCGCCTTCATCAACCCCCGTCAGATCGAGATCATCGGCCCGAACATCAAGGTCGGGCGCACCTGCCACATCAATGCGGAGACGACCCGCGCCACCCGGCTCTGCGTCTGGTTCGCCGGCGAGCGGGTGGGGCGCATCACGCTCGGCGACCATGTCCTGGTCAGCCCCGGCGTCCGCATCATCTCGTCCTTCGGCATCGAGATCGCCTCGAACGTCATGATCGCCAGCGACGTCTACATTTCAGACAGCGACTGGCACGGCATTTATGATCGCACGTCTGAGGCGGGGCAGGCCAAGCCCATCACGATCAAGGAGAACGCCTGGCTCGGTCTTGGCGCGATCGTCGGGAAGGGCGTCACCATCGGGCGCAATTCCATCGTCGGCGCGGGCAGCGTCGTTACCCGCGACATTCCCGACAATGTCATCGCCGCCGGCAATCCCTGCGGCGTCGTGCGCGAGTTAGACCCAACGCAGCCCATGCGCACCCGCGCCGATTTCTTTGCCGATCTTGGGGCGCTGACCAATCTCGACCGCCTCGACCGCGCGATCTCGAAACCGAACACACTGCTCGGCTACTGGCGTACGCTGCTCTTCCCCCGCAAGGGCGACTAGCAGCCCTTGCCGATGAAGATGGTCGCCGACATCTCGTTGGACTGGCCGACCACGCGCACGCGCGCCACGCCGCGCGTCATCGGGTCCTGATAGGTCATCGTAAAGCGCTGCAGCGTCTGCGAGACCGATCCCTTCGGCCGCACCGCTACGGCTTCATAGGTCAGCGCATCGCTCTGCGTGGTGATCCGGTTCAGCCGCGCATCGCGCCAGCCGCCCGACATGGCCGTCGCCGTCACCTGGAGCTTCAGCGTGTCGTACTCGCACCAGGCATAAAGTTGGTCGATCGTCATAAGAGGCGCATAGCCGGGGCGGATCGCATTGGGCTTAGATGGCTGGGCCGAAACCAGCGGCACCACGCGCGTGCCTTCGTCGATCTCGTTGAACGCCGTGGTGCAGCCGCCAAGCGCCAGGACCCCGGCCAGAACAAGCTTACGCAAGGGGCAACCCCGCTTTGTGGACGCCGCTGATACGGCCCGCTAAACCCAATCTAGCGGCAAACGCGTTAAACAAGACTTTTACGGAGGAACTTCCATGAGCGGCCCCCTGACAGGCGTCAAAATCGTCGAATTCGCCGGCATCGGCCCCGGACCGTTCTGCGGCATGCTGTTCGCCGACATGGGCGCCGATCTCGTCCGCGTTGACCGCAAGGGCACCAAAGGCGGCGCGAAGACCGACGTCGCCTCGCGCGGCAAGCGCTCGGTCGCCTTCGACCTCAAGAACCCCGCCGCCATCGAAGCCGTGCTGAAGCTGCTGGACGGCGCCGACGCGCTGATCGAGGGCTTCCGCCCGGGCGTCATGGAACGCCTCGGCCTCGGCCCAGATGTCGTGCTGAAGCGCAACCCGAAGCTCGTCTATGGCCGTATGACCGGCTGGGGCCAGACCGGCACGCTGGCCCAGGCCGCCGGCCATGACCTCAACTACATCTCCATCACCGGCGCGGTCGGCTCCATGGGCAAGCAGGGCGAGAAGCCGCCCATCCCACTGAATCTGGTCGGCGATTTCGGCGGCGGCGCGCTCTATCTCGCGATGGGCGTCTGCGCGGCGCTGGTCGAAGCGGGCAAGTCCGGCAAGGGCCAGGTCATCGACGTCGCGATGTCCGACGGCGCCGCCTCGCTGATGACCATGTTCTATTCGATGCGCGCCTCGGGCGTCTGGAGCGAGAAGCGCTACGACAACATGCTCGACGGCGGCGCTCCGTTCTACGACACCTATGAAACCTCCGACGGCAAGTATGTCGGCCTCGGCTCTATCGAGCCGCAGTTCTACGCCCTGCTGCGCGAGAAGGCGGGTCTCACGGATCCCGAATTCGACCACCAGCACGACAAGTCCAAGTGGCCATCGCTGAAGACGAAGCTCGCGGCCGTCATCAAGACCAAGACGCGTGACGAATGGGACGCGCTGATGCTCGGCACCGATGTCTGCTACGCGCCGATCCTCTCGCTCGACGAGGCGCCGAACCACGCCCACAACAAGTCGCGCGATACCTTCCTCACCATCGACGGCGTCGTCCAGCCGGCCCCCGCACCGCGCTTCAGCCGTACCGTGTCGAAGGTTGCTGGTGGCATCCCCGCAGGCGGCGAGCATAACGAGGCGGCCCTCAAGGACTGGGGCTTCTCGGCCGACGAGGTCGCGTCGCTGCAGAAGAGCGGCGCGCTCTAGCCTTCATGTCCGCTCTTCCGGGCACGACGGGCCGGCGGCGCATCTATCTGATGCGCCACGGCCATGTCGATTATCTGCACCCGCGTGTCGCCGCCACCGGAGACACGAAGTCTGTGCCGCTGACGAGGCTCGGCCGCGACCAGGCCAAAGCGGCCGGCGCGGCGCTGGCTCACGTCGTATTCGACGTCGCGATTTCGTCCGGGTACCCGCGCACCCACGACACGCTCGATCACGTCCTTGCGGCGAATGAGCATGCCCACCCGCCGCACGAGCACGATACCGACCTCGTCGAACTCCACACCGGCCGGATGCAGGGCGCCAAGAGCCGTCGCGAACTCGCCGCCCTGATGGCGTTCCAGTTCGACTCCGCCGCCCAGCCCGAAGCCCGCATGTTTGAAGGGGGCGAGGTCTTCACCGAAGCGCTCGCCCGCGCCGAACGCGGCATCCTGCGCCTGCTGGCCCGGCCTAGCTGGTCGACCGCGCTCGTCGTCGCCCACGAGTTTATCAACCGCATCATCCTGAGCTGGATGACCGGCAACGGCCTCGGCGCCGTCCAGACCTTCGAGCAGGACCTCGCCTGCATCGACGTCCTCGACTTCGACCTCGTCCCGGCCGCCAGCGGCGAGGGCACCGAAGTCGCCCGCCGGATCATCAAGGCCGTCAACCTGACGCCGTACAACTACGTCAAACACGGCATGAACCTGACCGCGCTGGAGTTCATCTTCGAACGCTACGAGGAACGCCCGGACGAAGAGGGCTAGAGGCCGAGCTGCACGCTTTCGGAAACACTCCGTCTCCCCACCGCACCTTGACGCTGCGGCCCTGGTTCGCCACATCGTCAGTTACGAAACCCGAAGGAGCCTCCCATGGCCGAACTCGTCATTCCCGTCGCCGGCATGGACTGCGGCGGCTGCGTCAAGGCCGTCGAACGCGCCGTCGGCCACCTCCCCGGCGTCACCTCGGTGAAGGCCGACCTCGCCGCGAACAACGCAACCGTCGTCTATGACGACGGCGTCGTGACCCCCGCGGCCATCGCCGAAACCATCACCCGCGCCGGCTTCCAGGCCGCCGCCTAGTTCGCACTCATCTTCCCCCGTGCTTACGGGGGAAGTGCCCCGCAGGGGCGAAGGGGGCACGTTATGCCCGACGCCATATCCATGCCTGTTCTCTTCCTCGGCCATGGCTCGCCCATGAACGCCATCGAGGACAACGCCTTCAGCCGCGGCTGGGCCGCCATCGGCCGCGAGCTGCCGCGCCCCCGCGCCATCCTCATCGTCTCCGCCCATTGGGAGACCGAAGGCGTCTTCCTCACCGGCAGCGAGGCGCCTGAGACCATCCACGACTTCTACGGCTTCCCCAAGGCGCTGTTCGACGTCCGCTACAACGCGCCTGGCGCCCGCTGGCTGGCAGAACGCGCCCAGACGCTCCTCGGCACCTCAAGCGTCAAACCCACCCGCCTTAGGCTCGACGAGGGCAGGGGCTTCGACCACGGCGTCTGGAGCGTCCTGCGCCCGATGTACCCCGCCGCCGACATCCCCATCGTCCAGCTCAGCCTCGACCGCAGCCTGACGCCCGACCAGCATCTGGAACTCGGCAAGGCGCTCGCGCCCCTCCGCGACGAGGGCGTGCTCATCATCGGCAGCGGCGACATCGTCCACAATCTGCGCGTCGATTTCCGCCGCGCCGAGACGCCTGCTTGGGCCGTCGCCTTCAACGACCGCGCCAAGGCGCTGATCCTGGAAGGCAACGACGCCGCGCTCGCCGGCTATGAAAGCCTCGGCCCGGAAGCCGCGGCCTCCATCAATTCGGCCGAGCACTATCTGCCGCTGCTCTATGTCCTCGCGCTGCGCCGCCCCGGCGACACGATCCGCTTCTTCAACGACACCGTCTTTGCCGCGATCTCCATGACGTCGATCGTGATGAGCGAAGCGGCCTAGGTCGGCCAAGGCTCACCCCCGCCGCCAGTCCGCGCGCGTCATCGCGATGCGCGCATCGCCGAGGGGCGCCGCCACGTTGCGCGCCAGGATATCGCGCATCGTATTCGTGCCTGCGATCAGCTCCCGGCCCCAGGCCGTGAAGGTGCTTCCTTCCTTCCACACATGCTCCGAGAGCAGCGGATTGGTCAGCGCCTGCGAGAAGGCGTCCACCGCGACGAACCGCAGGATGAGTTCGGGAAGGGGCGAGTTCTTCACCGTGTCTTCGGCGAACAGCCCCGCATAGAAGTCGATCTTGCCGACCTCAACATAGGTTTCTCTCAGGAAGCGGACGACCGCAGGGTCGCTTGAGATGTCCTCAAACCGCTCAGGGACGGCGAGGTCCAGATATCTGCGATAGGCGGTGTAAGGGGCCAGCCGGCACCGTCGGTTCTGATCGATCGCCCGCGCCTCGATCCCCATCTGGACGAGATCGTCCGCCGTGTTAAATGCGCCCAGCTTGCCGGCGGGCTGACCGGCAATGTCCTGGAACGCCTGCGCCAGGCCGATCGTGGTCAGGATGCGGTTGTCCATGCCCGTCGCGCCGACCGGATAGGCCGTGCCGCCCCAGACCATCTTGTCCGGGATCAGCGAGTGCCAGCGATAGAGCAGGCTGAATTCGGTGGTGATCCAGTTCGGCTTGTTCCACGGCGCATTCCACGCGACGGACGGCTCGGCCCTCAAGCGGAACGGCAAGGGCATGATGTGGTTGATGTACTCCTCGATCACCAGCTTGATGTAGATGACGATCAGGATGTTGCGCGCCGTCTCGAAGACCCGGTCGTCGTCCCAATCCGGATGGTCCGCCGCAAGCGCATCCGCGACGCGGTTGTGTTCGCGCAGCAGGAGCGTGTTGATCATCGAGACCTGCGGCGTCGCATTCGCCCGGTCGCCGCCATAGGCGAAGATCGCGCGGCGCAGTCCCGGGTCCTTTTTGTGCTCGACGCCCAGGGGCGTATCGAGGATGTCCTCGCCGCGGAAGTTCTTGAACTCTGCCCGTACCGTCTCGCCGTCGTCTTCGTAGAGAAAGGGCGCGTAGTCTTCGCCGTTGATGCGCTGACTCTTCAATCGTCCCCGCTGTGCCGGACTTTTCAGCCGCAACACATCGGTCTGCGCTTTGGTGCGGCCATAGAGCGGACAGAGATCGATCTGGTGGTTGGACGTGTTTTGCTTCCGGACCTCCTCCGTCTCGTTCGCGCTCGAATTGGGCATCCGCGTCCGGATGAAGCCGTCCGTGAGGTACTGTGCGAAGGCCGGAAACAGGCAGGTCGACTTGGCGCACAGCGCTTGCGGCTTCCCGCCTCGCTCGAAGAGTCGCGACACCAAAGCCGGGGCCGGCAGGCCCTCCTGAGGATGCTCGGGCAGATGACGGGCGCTCCACGCGTGATCGGTCAGCGACGTCCACGAGATGTAGGCGTGCGCTGTGCTCCACGGATGCGGCCGGGTCCGCGCTCCGGTGACCGCGCGGTTGATGATCAGCCGGTTTAGCTGGCGGTGGAGCCAATTCCAGCGCTCAGCAAGCGGGCCGAGCGCCAGGAGAAGGTAGTTGATCAGCCATGTCGGCATCGGCCATCCCCCATGCGCGCCCACAATCTATGGGCGTGCCGCAGGAGCGAAAGCCACTTTCAGTTGCGACAGAAGCGCACACCGGCGCGCGTCAGTTCCCGATAGCCTTCCCAAGCAGCCGCTCCTCGAAGAACAGCGTCACCGCGGCGTTCATGAAGTCACGATTGGTCTTCTTGCGGAAGCCGTGACCCTCGTCGGTCGCGAGCAGCCACCAGGGATGCTGGCCATTCTTCTTCACCGCGTCGAACAGCGCCTCAGCCTCCGTCACCGGCACGCGCGGATCGTTGGCGCCGTGGATGATGAACATCGGCTTGGTGATCTTGTCGACATGGTTGATCGGCGCAATGTCCTCCTGGAACTTGCGCATCTCGGCGTTGCGCTCGTCACCGTACTCGACACGGCGCAGATCCTGGCGATAGCCGGACGTGTTCTCCAGGAAGGTCACGAAGCTCGAAATGCCGACGATCGAAACGCCGCCGGCCAGACGGTCGGAATAATCGACCATCGAGGCATTGACCATGTAGCCGCCATAGGACCCGCCATAGACCATGACCTTGTCCTTCGCGAGGTCCGGCTGCTCGGCGACCCAATCCAGCAGCGCGCCGATATCTTTCACGCTGTCCTTGCGCTTGAAGCCGTTATCGAGCTCCAGATACGATTTTCCGTACCCGGACGATCCGCGCACATTCGGCACGATGACGGCGATGCCCAACTGGTTCACCCAGTACTGCCAGATCGGCGCAAAGCTCGGTCGCTCCTGGCTTTCCGGACCACCATGAATGTTGATGACGACCGGAAACGGCCCCGCACCCTTGGGCTTGTAGATGAAGGCCGGGATCGGCCGGTCGTCGAAGCTCTTGTACGAGAACATGACCGGATCGACGAAACTGTCGGCATTCAGCCCGCCGATCTCGCTCTCCGTCCAGCGCACCAGTTCCGAGGTCCCGAGATCGAACGACCACGCATCACCCGCCGATTTCGCCGAGGCGAAGCCGAAGCCGAGCTTTGTCCCGTCGGGCGAGAATTCAATGCCGGCAATTTCGCCGGGCGGCAGTTGCGGGGCAGGGGCATCGGTGCCGTCTGCGGTGCGCCGCACATAGACACGGCTCGCGCCATTCTCGTTCACGGCAAAGACGATCAGACTGCCGTCCGGCGACAGATCGAACGACTCCACGTCCCATGCCACATCGCCCGAGACCAGCGTCTTGGCGCCATCGGCGATATTGATCCGCGTCAGCGTCTGGAACTCGCGGCCTTCATCGGAAGTGTAATAGACCGCCGTGCCGTCCGGCGAGAACTCGGCGCCGCCATACGCGATCTTCTGGCCGTCCTGCTTGTTCAGTTGCGTCAGCTCGCCTGACGCGACGTCCAACAGGTAGATATAGCCCTCGGTCGCCGACACGTAGTTCCCAAGCAGCAGCTTGCTCCCATCCGGCGACCAGTCCGACGGTCCCCACGAGCCTTCGCGCTCGAAGATCTTCTTGCGGCTGGCGGGATCGGCGACGTCGGCGACGAAGATCTGATAGAGCGCATTCTCCTGGCTCGACACCGTCCAGGCGACCCGCTTGCCGTCATGCGACCAGGTTCCGTCCGTGCTGCGCGTGCCGGGCTCGCTGATCCGCACATCCTCGCCGCTCGCGTCCTGATGCAGGTAGAGCTGATAGTTCTCGTCGCCCCCGGTATCCTTCGAAAACAGGAAGCCGCCCGCATTGGCGATCTCGGGATACGACCCGCCGCCCACCGGTTCGGCGTAGAAAGTGAGCTGCCGCCGCATGCCCATCGGCATGTCCACGCGATGCACCTGCGCCGTCTCGCCGAACCGCGTCGCGATCAGCATCCCGCCGGTCGGCGTCCAGCCCGAAAAGCCCGCCGAGCGCGCGTTCTGGTACTTCAGCAGCGTCTCGTTCACCGCCGCCGGAATTTCCGGAATCCCCTCGATCACCAGATTCCCAACGGTGTGACGCGCCAGCGGATCGGCCGCGGCCGCCTCAGGGGCGGCGCCGGCCTCGGTGGTCGCTGCCGCAGCGGCGGTCGCGCCGGGCAGGGGCGCAAAGGCAAAGGCCGCACCGGCGGCCAGCAGGACGAGGGCGGAAACGCCGCTCAGCAGAATGGATTTCGACATGGCTTGAGGTCCCCACAACCAGAGTCTTTTCTGGCGCGCAGCTTCCCCGAACCGGGACGCCAAGTCCACGATTCGCCGTCACAAGACCGCGATCTCTAGGACGAGCAGGACACCTCAAGCCCGCACAATTGCGGCGGCGGCGGCGCGGCGAATTCCTCCGCCTCTGGATGCTCGTCGAACGGTGCCGTCACGGCCCGAAAGATCCGGTCCAGTGTCCCGACATCGCCCCGATCCTCGACCGCCCGGATCGCCGTCTCGGCCACCCAATTGCGCAGCACGTATTTCGGGTTGACCGCGTTCATCCGCACCCGCCGCGCGACCGGATCGTCCTCGCCAAGCCGCGCGCGATAGGCTTCCAACCAACCCCGCGCGTCCTCGGCGCCCGCACCAAAGAGGCCCAGCCACGCCGCCTCTTCCTCATCAACCCGCGAGAGCCCCCGGAAGGTCAGCGTGTAATCCGCGCCACCCTTGGCCATCGCCTTCAGCAGGGTGTTGACCAGCATCGCGTCGCCGGCCTCTGCGCCGCTGAGCCCCAGCTTCGCCCGGAACCGGGTCACCATCGCCTCGCGGAAAACCCCGGCATAACCCTCCAGCACGGCCCGCAGCGTCTCCACCGGCACCAGCGAGGTCAGCGCCGACGCCAGCGCCTGCAGGTTCCACAACCCGATCCCCGGCTGGCGCTCGAACGCATAGCGCCCGGCCTCGTCCGAGTGATTGCAGATGAAGCCGGGCTCGTAGGCGTCCAGGAATCCGAACGGCCCATAGTCGATCGTGAGGCCGAGGATCGACATATTGTCGGTGTTCATCACGCCATGCGCGAAGCCGACCGCCTGCCACGCCGCCATCAGGTCAGCGGTACGCGCCACCACCTCGCCGAACCACGCAGCGTAGCGATCCTCACGGGCCGCAAGCTCCGGGAAGTAGGTCTCGATCACATGGTCGGCCAGACGCTTCACGTCGTCGGTCTGGCCGCGATGATGGAAGAATTCGAAATGCCCGAAGCGGATGAAGCTCGGTGCCAGGCGCGTCACCACCGCACCGGGCTCGACCACCTCGCGTTGCACGCCCTCGCGCGAGGCGATCACCGCCATCGCGCGTGTCGTCGGAATGCCCAGCGCGGCTATCGCCTCGCTGCAAAGATATTCGCGAATGCTCGAGCGCAGCACGGCGCGGCCGTCGGCGAAACGGGAGTAGGGCGTCCGCCCAGCGCCCTTAAGCTGCACATCCCAGCGCTCGCCCTTGGCATTCGTGAGCTGCGCGATCGTCAGCGCCCGCCCATCGCCCAATTGGTTCACGAAAACGCCGAACTGATGCCCGGCATAGACGCTCGCGAACGGCGGGAATCCCGCCATCGGCACATGGCCCGAAAACACACCGGCAAAATCGGGATGCCGGAACGCGCCCGGCCCCAGGTCGATCAACGCCGCCGCGGACGCACTTGCATGAACCAGGATCGGTTCCTCGCCCACGCGCTCCGCCGGCTGCGTCGTATAGAAATGCCCCGGCAGCCGCCGATACACATCGTCGAGCGCCCAGCCGGGGTTCAGTTCGCCGTTCGGATTGTCCACGCCATCAGCCTCTTGCCGTTCTGACGACCAATATGGGTGTCCGCGGGCCGCCGCGATAGGCCGCATGCCATCCTGGCCGGAACCGGCTAAAGATCGTGAGGCGGTTCGGCGAAAGGAAGTTTCATGAAACCGGTTCTGCTCGGAGCACTACTGATGGCCCTGACCGCCACGACCCCATCCGCGCTCGCCGCCAAGGCCGAAGCCGACGCCTTCGCGAAGATCGAGAAGGACTACATCGCCTTCCTCCGCGCCGAAGACCCGATCACCGCGGGTTTCGAGGACGACGCCGAGGCGCTCGCCCGCCTCCCGGACGCCAGCGTTGAAGGCGACGCCCGCCGCAAGGCCGCGCTTGAGGATTTCGCCAAACGCCTCGACGCCATCCCCGCCAACCGCCTGGACGCGCACGACGCCTTCGACCGCGATTTCCTCGCCTATCAGGTGCAGGACAAGCTTGACGCCGTGCCGTTCGACGAAGCCCGCATCGCCTTCCAGAACGATTCCGGCTTCCACACGATGGGCGACTATCTCGCCCGCACCACGACGATTCGCACCATGGCCGATGTCGAAGCGTGGATGTCCCGCCTTTCGGCGTTGCCCGGTTGGTACGACGCCAACATCAAAAACCTGCGCCGCGGCGTCGAAACCGGGTGGGTCCAGCCCAAGATCGTCGTCGACCGGGTGCTGGAAGTCGCCAAGGCCCAGATCGCCGTGCCCATCGCCGACGACATCCTGCTCGCGCCGTTCAAGACCGCGCCCGCCACCGTCGATGCCGCAACGCTGGAAGCCATACGCGCCCAGGCCGAACTGCTGGTGAAGGAACAGATCCGCCCCCGCCAGGAGCAGTTCGTCGCCTTCCTCGAAAGCGAATACCTGCCCAAGGCGCGCGCCAGTCTCGCCGTCATCGACATGCCCGGCGGCGAGGACTGGTACGAATACCAGGCCCGCCATCACACCACGACGACCCTCACCCCCGACGCGATCCACGATATCGGCCTCGCCGAGGTCGCACGCATCCGCGGCCTGATGGACGGCGTCATGGCCGAAGCCGGCTTCACCGGCACCTTCGCGGAGTTCCTGACCTTCCTCCGCACCGATCCGCAATTCTACGCGACCAGCCGCGAGCAATTGCTGGAGAAGGCGTCCGAGATCGCCAAGCGCTCCGACGACAAGCTGCCCGGTCTCTTCGGCACCCTGCCGCGCCTCACCTATGGCGTCCGCCCCGTGCCGCTGGACCAGGAGGAGGGCTACACCACCGGCCGCTACTTCCCCGGTTCGCCCAAGCTCGGCATCGCCGGCGGCTACATGGTCAATACCGGCAAGCTCGACCAGCGCCCGCTCTACGAACTGCCTGCGTTGACGGTGCATGAGGCGGTCCCCGGCCATCACCTCCAGATCGCGCTCCAGCAGGAACTGGACGATCTCCCGTATTACCGCCGCAACGCCGACTTCACCGCCTTCGTCGAAGGCTGGGGCCTCTACGCCGAATATCTCGGCGAAGAGATGGGCATGTACCGCAACGCCTATGAGAAGTTCGGCCGCCTCTCCTACGAGATGTGGCGCGCCTGCCGCCTCGTCGCCGATACCGGCATCCATTGGAAGCGCTGGGACATCGAACAGGCGCGCGCCTGCTTCACCGACAACTCCGCGCTCTCCCCGCACAACATCCAGACCGAGCTGGAGCGCTACATCTCCTGGCCGGGCCAGGCGCTCGCCTACAAGATCGGCGAGATGAAGCTGAAGGAACTCCGCGCCCGCGCCACGACCGCGCTCGGCGCCTCGTTCGACGTCCGCAAGTTCCACGACGCCGTGCTGCTCTCCGGCCCGATGCCGCTCGCCATGCTGGAAGGCCGCATCGATGCCTGGATCGCCGACCAGCAGGCCAATCGTCCGTGACCCAGCATATCGGCGCCATCGCCCTCGTCGTGCGCGACTATGACGAGGCGATCGCCTGGTATCGCGATGTCCTCGGCTTCGACCTCGTCGAGGACACGCAGATGGGGCAGGGGAAGCGCTGGGTCGTCGTCGCCCCGCCGGGCGCGCCGCAAACGCGCCTTCTCCTCGCCCGCCCCGATGGTGACGCCCAGCGCGCGGCCATCGGCAATCAGACCGGTGGCCGGGTCTTCCTCTTCCTGGAAACCACCGACTTCGCCCGCGATTTCGCGGCCATGACCGCCCGTGGCGTCCGCTTCCGTGAAGCCCCGCGCCACGAGCCTTACGGCACCGTAGCGGTCTTCGAGGATCTCTACGGCAATGCCTGGGATCTCCTGCAGCGCGCAACGCCTGCTTCCGACCCCTAACGCGTCGGCTGAACGGACCCTGAACACCGGGCTTATCGCGTAAAAACTTCCGCCTCGACGCCCGTGCCGGAGGCTGATATTTGCGCCCTCGGCTAGGCGGCACGCACGATGCGTTGCCGCAGAAACGAGGGCGACGCCTGGATCGCTCGAGCCTTTCAAGACGAGGGATTACTCATGCGTTCGATCGTTGCAAAGCTGGCGCTCGCCGCCTCGCTCCCCCTGTTCCTGCTGGCCGGCACCGCCGCCGCCGATGAGACCACCGACAAGCTGGTTGCGATGTGCACCGCCAGCGGCGAATCCGCCCCGGCCTGCGAATGCCAGGTGAAGGCGATTGTCGACAACGTCGATCCCCGTGCGGTCGCCGTGCTCGTTGCCTCGGCCGACGCCGAAAAGGCCGCGACGCCGGAAGAGAAGCAGAAGATCATCAACGACGCCCTGGCCGCGGCCGGCATCACCAACGACGAGTTCCAGAAGCTGATGGCCGAAGGCTCCGAGAAGGCCGGCCCCGCCATGGCCGCCTGCCCGAAGTAAGCGCAGCCAAACGCGCCTCTTGAAGCGCCGGCCGGGACCTCCCGGCCGGCGTTTTCATTGGTAAAATGCGCTCAATTGCGCCTCGACGCTTCCCGCCTGGACTGGTAGTTCGGATTCAGGCCGGGCAGGGCGCCGACGGGCGCTCCTGCAGAAACGAGGGCGACTCGGGGTTCGCTTCGGCCTGACACGAGGGACCACCATGCGTTCATCCATTGCGAAATTCGCGCTCGCTGCAGCGCTGCCGCTGTTCATGCTGGCCGGTTCGGCCGCCGCCGATGCCATCGGCGACGAGCTGCTCGCCATGTGCAAGGCGGGCGACCAGAAGCCGGAAAGCTGCGAGTGCCAGGTCAAGGCGCTGACCGACAATGTCGATCCCAAGGCGCTGGCCGTCCTCGCCGCCACCGGCAAGGCGGAAAACGCCGCCACGCCCGAGGAGAAGGCCAAGATCATCGCCGACGCGCTCGCGGCCGCCGGCCTGACCCAGGAAGAGTACGAGAAGCTGCTCGGCGAGGGCGCCCAGAAGGCCGGCCCCGCCATGGCCGAGTGCTCGAAGTAACACCTGGCTCAACTGACTGATGGGAAGCGCCGGTCCTCGCGACCGGCGCTTTTCGTTTGGGCTGGCGTCGCGCGCCATTTCAGACTAGAACATAAGGAGAACTTCAGAAGGTCCGACACCGTGGCCAGCGCGCTACCCGCCACGAACCCATCCGAGGCCACCGGCCTCCAATGGCTCTATGTCGATTTCAACAGCTACTTCGCCAGCGTCGAGCAGCAGCTTCAGCCCGAACTCCGCGGCAAGCCGATCATCGTCGTGCCAGTCGCCAGCGACACGACCTCCGCCATCGCCGCCAGCTACGAGGCCAAGGCCTTCGGTATCCGTACCGGCACCAATGTCCGCGAGGCCAAGATCAAGTGCCCGGGCCTCATCTGCGTGCCCGCGCGGCACGAGGTCTATGTCGACTTCCACCACAAGATCCTTGAGGAGATCGACCGGCACATCCCGGTCACCGCCGTCTGCTCGATCGACGAAGTCGCCTGCCGCCTCATGCGCAACGAGACGTCGCTCGCCGCGGTGGCGCGCATCGCGGCCTCGATCAAGCGCGGCCTCGCTGAAAATGTCGGCGAACACGTCCGCTGCTCCATCGGCGTCGCGCCCAATCGCTACCTCGCCAAGGTCGCGACCGACCTGAAGAAGCCGGACGGCTTCACGGTCATCCATCCCCACGATTTGCCGCATCGTCTCTTCGCCCTTGACCTGCGCGATCTCCCCGGCGTCGGCCCCAATATGGAGCGCCGCCTGACCGCCGCGGGGATCGCCGATCTGCCGGCGCTCTGGGCTCTCGGCGCCGAGCGCATGCGCCACATCTGGGGCAGCATCTGGGGCGAGCGGATGTGGCATCTGCTGCGCGGCGCCGACCTGCCAGAGATGGAAACCCAGCGCAGTTCGCTGAACCACAGCCAGGTCCTCGCCCCCGACCTGCGCGTGCCCATCAAGGCGCGCCACGTCGCGCGCCGCCTGCTGCTCAAGGCCGCCAGCCGCCTTCGCCGCATGGACTATTACGCGTCAGCGCTGTCGTTCTCCGCCCGCCTCGAAAATGGCGGCAGGATCGAGGAAAGCGCACGCTTCTGGCGCGCCCAGGACAGCATGACCTTCCTGCACAAGCTGGATGAGCTCTGGACCCGCGCTCTGCCCCAGGCGGCCGGCACGCGCTTCAAGATGGTCGTGGTGACCGTCCACCGCCTCAGCGCCGCCTCGGAACTCGCCGCCGATCTCTTCGACACGCCCTCCGGCGCCGACAGCGAGCAGCGCGCCAAGGCCGAACGCATGTCCCGCGCGCTGGACAAGCTCAACCACCGCTTCGGCCGAGATACCGTCCAGCTCGGCGCGCTGCCGGCGGACTGCCGCGATCACTCCGGCGCGAAGATCGCCTTCACGCGCATTCCCGACCGCGCTGAATTTCTGGAATAGGGCGCTACAGCGCCGCCAATGCCTGCCGCATGTTGAACTCAGGCACGGCATAGCCGAGCGCCGCCTGTTGCGCGGCGTTGAGCTGGGTTTCGGTCTCGAACAGGTCGGAGGCGATGCGGCAGAAGATGTCCGCCGGCATCCAGGTATGTTCCAGCCCGCGCGTGCGGTACTCCCAATAGGAGAGGGTATGCAGCGCCAGTGCCCGCGCCCCCGCGAAGTCGGCGACGACTTCCGGCAGGTCCTGCAGATAGGTCTTGAGCTCGCCGATCTGCCCCGCCTCGATGATCTCCGCACGGCGCGCACTGTTGAACCCCTGCGCGCCCGTCACGACATTGCCGAACAACCGCCGCGCGAAATCCCGCAGCCGTTCCGTCAGCGCCTCAACCTGGCCCCGCGAGACCCGTTCCGAATAGCCATAGGTATTCAGCTCGGCGAGCTGGCGCAGGAAGACCGCGAAGCGAGCCTTGGTCACCGCGAATTCGGCCTCATAGCGGATGGCCGCCTTCCAGGCCGAAACGATCCGGCTCCAACGCGCTTCCGGCAGCGCCAGCGAGCGCAGGAAGTCGGCCGCCGCCGGCGCGATGTCGTGGCCGAAAATGGCATCGACGAATTTGTTGACCTTGGCCACGCTGTCGCCGGCCGCCATGCGGATCAGCGGCGTTAATTCCTGCAGGATGAACGCCTTGATGTCAGCGCTCTCGATCAGCGACACGCGCAGATAGGCTGGCGAAACGCCCAGCGTTCCATCGCCGAACATTTCCGAGAGCAGGAAGGGATCGAAGGCCGCCATGTCCGACAGCCGCTTCAGCAACTGCGCATCAGCCGCCACCTTGGGCGTTTCGATATCCGGCGCGGTCTTGAGGCCCAGCCATTGGCGCATCGCGGCTTCATAGGCGCGCTCGCCGACAAAGACCGAAATGGCGCCATAGGCGAAGGTCGTGCGGTCGAGCGGGATCAATATCTTGGTCGCGACGGCCGGCGCGCTCGCAAACATGCTGCGCTCATGATCGCGCAGGGTATGCTTGGTGAAGATCGCGCTGTTGAGCTGCGGCAATTCGAAGAAGCGCTGCTGCGTCGGACCCGACTGGTCGCGCACCGCCCGCGTCGCGTAATGCAGGTTCAGCACCCGCCAGTTGGAAGGGGCTGCTGCAAGGCGCTCCAGATGCTGCGCGTCACGCCCCTTGAAAATCTGCATCCGACCGTCCCACCGAGCGGATGGGCTTTAAAGCAGGACATCTAAGAAACCGTGCACAACTGCGTAAATTACATAGCGCACGAAGCAATCGCCAACCACGGCGTGTGCCAAACAAGAAAAACAGTCGAAAACTCAAGCGCTTGGCAAATTTATGCCTGTAAAATGCGCAGAGTTAACCGGCGTTCAAGACACCACTCCTATAATCGCGGCTGAATTTGCGAAGTGGGCTGCATCGACAATGCTGGGTCGCCGTACGCTATCCGCCGGGAGACCCTCCCTGCTGTCGCGGTATTCCGAAACCCTCGGCGAACTCGCGCTGCGCAAGCGGACAGAGCTTGCGATGATGGCGTCCCGGGCGGAAACCGAACTCGCCAGCCGCGCGAAATCCTCGTTTCTCGGCACGATGAGCCACGAGCTCCGCACGCCGCTCAACGCCATCATCGGCTTCTCCGATCTCATCAACACGATGAAGCCCGGCGCCGACGCGACCGCGAAGGCGTCCGAATACGCCGAGCAGATCGCCAAGGCCGGCCGTCACATGCTCGACGTCATTTCCGACATTCTCGACATCTCCAAGATCGAGAGCGGCACGTTCCAGCTCAACATCGACACCTATCCGCTCGACGAGATCATCGAGGACAGCGTGCCGTTCGTCCGTGAACGGATCGCCGCCAAGGGCCAGAAGCTCGAAGTCCGGCTCGGCAAGCGCCTGCCAGAGCTCGATGTCGATGCCCGCCGCATCCGGCAGATCCTCATCAACCTGCTGTCCAACGCCCACAAGTTCACGCCCGAGGGCGGGCGCATCCTTCTGGTGGCCCGGCGCAGCAAGGAAGGCGGCGCCACGGTCGCCGTGGTCGACACCGGCATCGGCATGACCCCGGATCAGATGGCGGTGGCGGTGACGCCTTTCGGCCAGACCCAATCGCACCTGTCGCGCACGGAGGAGGGCACCGGCCTTGGCCTTCCGATCGCGCGCGGCCTCGCCCGTCAACACGGCGGCGATCTCTATCTCGAAAGCGAACCCGGCGCCGGCACGACGGCGGTGCTGACCTTGCGCCCACCGGCCGCCGGACCTGTCGGAGTCGTGACCGTTTCCGCGCCGGGCGGCGGCGAACGACGCCAGCCCCGCCGCGCCACGATTCCCACCCCCAAAGGGGAACCCAAATGAATCAAGCTGTCGGCAAACTTCAGATCGCCGAGCCGTCCGCCAAGGAACGCCGCGGCGTTCCGTCCGCGCCGCTCGTTCGCATCGCTCACATCGTCTCAGTGTCCGGCTCACACGCCATCGCCGTGCTGGAGCGCTCCGAGGACGCCGAGCAACGCCAAAGCGATCCGCGCATCCAGATCGGTGCCGTCGTCCAGATCCAGACGCCTGGGGCTGCGGTCATCGGCCTTGTCTCGTCCATCACGGCCCCGATGCCTGAAATGGCCGGCAAGCGCGAAGACATCGGCCTCATTGAGATCAATCTCGCCGGCGAGATCGGCGTCAGCGACGAAAGCCGCCGGCTGGCCTTCCGTCGCGGCGTCTCCTCTCTGCCGAGCCTCGGCGATCCCGTCCTGCTGGCCGACCGCCACGATCTCACGCGCGTGTTCGCGCCCAAAGGCGTCGCCAGCATCACCGTCGGCACGCTCTATCAGGACCCCGGCGTTCCAGCCCGCCTGCTGACGGACGACCTGCTCGCCAAGCACTTCATCATCGTGGGCAGCACGGGCGCGGGCAAATCCTGCGCGCTGACCTGTGTGCTCCAGCGCCTGCTCGATGGCCACAAGTCCGCCCACGTCGTCATCCTCGACATCCACAACGAATACGCAAACGCCTTTGGCGATCTGGTCGAACCCATAAGTCTGGACAATTTCAACCTGCCGCTGTGGATGCTGAACTTCCACGAGTTGTGCGTCGCATTGACCCACGACGACGGCCACCAGGACGATGAAATCGATATTCTCAACGAAGCCGTCCTCTTCGCGAAGCGCCGCTATGCCGACGCCGCGGCGGGCCGGGCCGGACTCATCGCGCGAAAGTCGACTGACCCGCAGATCATGACGGTCGACACACCGGCTCCGTTCCGCGTCTCCGACGTCATCGCCTATATTGACGACGAACTCGGCAAGCTCGAGCGCCTGCGCAAGGTTCTGCCATATCGCCGCCTGAAGGCCCGCGTGGAATCGCTCGTGGCGGACCAGCGCTACAACTTCATGTTCGGCAGCCTCTCCGTCCAGGACACGATGTCCGACGTGCTCGGCCGCCTGTTCCGCATTCCCAATAACGGCAAGCCGATCAGCGTCATCGACCTCTCGACCGTGCCGCACGAAATCCTCGACGTGGTCATCTCGGTCATCTCGCGCCTCGCCTTCGACCTCGCGGTCTGGAGCAAAGGCGGCCTGCCGATGCTCATCGTCTGCGAAGAAGCGCACCGCTATGCGCCGGCGAACGGCGACGAGAAGTTCGTGCCCACCCGCAAAGCGCTTGGCCGCATCGCGAAGGAGGGCCGCAAATACGGCATCTCCCTCGCGCTTGTAACGCAGCGCCCCGCAGAACTCGACCCGACCATCCTTTCGCAATGCAGCACCGCCATCGCGCTCCGTCTCTCCAGCGAGAAGGATCAGGCGGTGATCCGCGGCGGCACCTATGAAGGCATGAGCGATCTCATCGACTTCCTGCCGCTGCTCGGCGACCGCGAAGCGATCGTTCTGGGGCAGGGCACCTCAATGCCGATGCGCATCCGCTTCGACGACGTACGCAAGAGCGGCCGCTCGCCCAAGAACATGAACCAGGGCTTCTCGAAGTCGTGGAAAAGCGAGAACATGGACCGCGCCGCGCTGGAAGCTATCGTCGCGCGCTGGCGGCAGACCGGTCGAGAAAAGCCGGCGGGCTGATCATGCGGAACGAACCGGCGGTGCCGGCGTTGTCCACGCTACACGCAGCGAGGACGACGTCATGGACACTCTGCTTCTTATTGTCATCATCCTGCTTCTCCTTGGCGGCGGTGGCTGGGGCTATAGCCGCTGGCGCGGTTAGGCGAGACGCCCCGAACCCTCACTCCGACATCATAAGAAGCTCCGACCTGACGTAATCTCGGGTTAAGGCTTGTGAGTCGAAATGGACGGTGAAAGGGCGACCGCCTCTGATGTTGGCAGACTCTCTTCCAGAGCCTGATTTTCGCGCGATCTTCGACGCGACCCCTGGCCCATACCTTATCCTTTCGCCCGACTTTGTCATCGTCGCGATGAACGAGGCGCGGCTCGTCGCCACGATGAGCAAGCGTGAGGATATGGTCGGCCGACCGCTCTTTGAGATGTTTCCCGACAATCCCGACGATCCCGCCGCGGATGGTGTCGCCAACCTGCGCGCCTCTCTTGAACGCGTCATCGCGCTTAAACGGCCCGACGTCATGGCGATCCAGAAATACGATATCCAAAGACCTGAGGAGGAGGGCGGCGGGTTCGAGGTGCGCTACTGGCGCCCGGTCAACCTGCCGGTCCTCGGCACGGATGGCGAGCTCGCCTACATCATCCACTACGTCGAAGACGCTACCTCTCTTACCCAACTCACGGAAGCCGACGAGCGCAGCCGCGAACTTGCGCGCCATCAGGATTCCACGATCGCGCAGCTGCGCCTCGCCAATCAGGAACTGGCCCGCCAGATCGCAGCGCGCGAACGCCTCGCACGCGAGAGGGATGCAACCGCCGCCGCTTTGGAGGCCGAAGAGAGCCGCTTCCAGGCCATCGCCGACAAGCTGCCCGGCATCGTCTATCGCGGCGTTACCGCGCCCGACGAATCTTACAGGGAGACCTATGTCAGCGGCGGTCTGTTCCAGGCCCTCGGCGTCACGGCCGAACATGTGATGTCGGGTGCCGCCCGCCTTTTCGACTACATGCATCCCGACGAGCGCGCGGAAAAGCTCGTCGCCTTCACGGTGGCTGGGCAAAAGCGTCAGACCGTCGTCACCGAGATCAAGATGCTGCGCCCCGACGGCGGCATCCGCTGGTGGTGGCTGCACACGACGCCGACCCTGCTGAAAGACGGCAGCCTGCAATGGGACGGTATGGCGCTCGACATCACCGAGCGGCGCAAGACCGAACAGCAACTGCATCATGCCGTGAAGATGGAGGCGATCGGCCAGCTCACCGGCGGCCTGGCGCACGACTTCAACAACCTCCTCACCGTTATCCTAGGCAACGCCGAAATCCTCGCCGAACAACTAAGCGACAACCCGCAACTGCGCGGCCTCGCCGAGATCACCCAGACCGCCGCCGAGCGCGGTGCCGAACTGACCAGCCAATTGCTCGCTTTCTCGCGCCGCCAGGCGCTGGAGCCCAAGGCGATCGACGTCAACAAGCTGATCTCTGGCATGGACAAGATGATGCGCCGGATGATCGGGGCGCATATTGAGATCGAGCTCATCCGCGGCGCCGGCCTCTGGAGCGCCACGGCCGATCCGGCGCAATTGGAATCCGCGCTGCTCAATCTCGCCATCAACGCGCGCGACGCGATGGGCGCCGGCGGCAAGCTCACGATCGAAACCTGCAACAGCCATATCGACGAAACCTATGCCGCCGCCCACGACGAGGTGACGCCCGGCCGCTACGTGCTGATCTCCGTCACCGATACCGGAACGGGCATGACGGCCGAGACGATGGCCAAGGCCTTCGATCCCTTCTTCTCGACCAAGGAAGTGGGGAAGGGGACTGGTCTCGGGCTCTCCATGGTCTTCGGCTTCGTCAAGCAGTCCGGCGGCCACATCAAGATTTATTCCGAGATCGGATACGGCACGACCTTCAAGATGTACCTGCCGCGCGCCTACGGGCCGGCCGATTCCACCGACGAAGGCATCTCGGCCTCGTCTTTCGAACCGCAGGGCAACGAGACCATTCTAGTGGTCGAAGACACCGACATTCTGCGCGAACACGTGCTCGGCCTGCTGCGCGCGCTCGACTACCGCGCCATCGAGACGAGCAGCGGCAAGGAAGCGCTGGAGGTCTTGCGTTCCTCCGCCCGCATCGATCTCCTCTTCACGGACATCGTGATGGCGGGTGGCATGAACGGCCGCGAGCTCGCGGAACAGGCGCAGGTTCTGCGCCCCGGCCTGAAGGTGCTCTACACCTCAGGCTATACCGAGAACGCCATTGTCCATCAGGGCCGCCTCGACCCAGGCATCCATCTCCTCCGCAAACCCTATGCCCGCCGCGATCTCGCCGCGAAACTGCGGCTCGTGCTGGACGGGCAGGGGTAACGGGTTATATCACCCGGCTGTCATAGGCCCATTGCAACAGCGCCTGGCGCTGGCGCGGGCGGCAGAACGGATCGCCGGGGTCGCAATGCTTGCGCACCTGCGAAGCGTGGCGGCGGAAGGCCTTCCAGCGCTTGATCTGCCGCGCATCCTCATGCGGCATCCGGCGCCCGCGATAGTATCGGCAATACCACTGGAACCACCCGCGCGGATCATCCTCGTGGATCCATCCCTTGGCGCGCCATGTCGAGAGCGGATTGCTCGCATCGACGCCGAAGAAGTTCAGCTTCTTGTCGCGTTTTCCCTCGGCCAGCTTGGCGCCTTTGAACCAACTGGGTGGAAACTCGTCCGCGCAATCGGTCATGTACTTGCCCCCGAAGACCCCGAGATGGAGCATCTCCGCCGGCGTCAGTTCGGGCTGAAACTCGGGATCAAAGTCCCGCCCCGCGGGCGCGACAAGACGGTAGCGATAATCCGCCTGCATCCGGTCGTTGACGATGATCTCGCGATTGGCCATAGCGCGACAATAGCGACGAGGGACTAGGCGTCCATCCTTTCAGGTACCGACAGGCGCGCTGCATCGGCGATGATTGTCTCCGCCAGACGCACCGCCTGAACCCGAATGTCCGGCAACGCCGTGCATTCCCAGAAAACGCCCCGCACCAGCGGCCCAAGCGCCCACGCACCCGCGACCACCTTACCGTCCTTGTCGAGAAGTCCCAGCCTTGGATCGACGTCCAGGCCCAGCCCCAGAGCATCGAACCGCGCCAACCCGCTTTCCGCCAAGCCGCTGACGAGTTCATCGCGCGTCGAGCCAAGATCGGGAATCCCGGTCGCCACGATCATCCGCTGCGCCGCAATCGTCCGCACCGCACCGCCGCCGCGTGGATGGTACGAGACCTCGACGCCATCCGGCGTATCGCGGCACTCGAAGAGTCGTCCGGTCAGGATGGTCAGCCCGCCCTCGCGCCGTTCGCGTTCGATGGCTGCGGCGATCGGCGGCGCGATCCGGTGGCGATGCGCATCCCAGAAGGGGCGGATATGGCGCAGGAACCGTGCTTTGTCGCGATGCGTCAATTGCCGCCACACATCCTGCGTCACCGGCCGTAAGGCATCGACGACGGAGCGCCAACTCTCACCCGCCACCATCGCCGCCTGCGCCTCGCCACGCATCTGCCGCACGATCTCCGACAGGCGAAGCGGCTTGCTCCCAAGCTGGATCGGCCCACGCGGCGCCGCGGCCGCGTGCGCCTGGGGCAGCAGCCCGCGCCGCGACAGCGCGAAGATCGGCCCGGCAAAGCCATGCCGCCGCAGCGCGATCACCGTATCGATCATCGTCAGGCCCGTGCCCTGGATCAGCACCGGCCGCTGCGGATCGAGGTGACGCACCGCATTGGGCGCCCAGGGATTGCGGAAGACCGGCCCGGCGGCGTCGAAACCCTCGGTGACATTGCCCATGGCGAAGACGACATCGTCGGCCGTCTGCGTCCGCCCATCGGAGCCTGTGAGCACGAACTGTGCGCCTACGCGCTCCACCTTCGCGACATCCGCGCGGCGGATCGCGATACAGCCGCCGCCGTCCTCCAAACAGCTCCGCTGCAGCACGTCGGCCAGATACTCGCCGTAGAGCGCGCGCGCCACGAAGTCGCCCGCCGGCGTGCGCGCGATCTGCGTCTCGGCGTCCGTGCGCGCTCGCAGCCAGTTTTCGAAATGATCGGGCCGGTCGGGAAACGCGCTCATATTCGCGGCGCGCACGTTCAGCAGATGGCCGGGCTCGCTGGTGTCGTAGGCAATGCCCCGCGCTTGGCGGCTGGCGCGTTCAAACAGCGTCACGCGAGTATTGTGCGGATCAAGCCGTGCGAGATGCACGGCCGTTAGGGCGCCGCTGACGCCGCCACCGACAATGGCGACAGAGCGGAGCGGCGCGGCCGTCATCGCCGTCGTCCGTCAGTCAGGTCGGCTGGACAGCGCATCGTCATCTCCGTGGGAAGGGACGCGCCAATCAAAGGCCGGAACGCCGCGTCTGTCCAGAGCCCATCTCATCCTCGCGGATTGCCGCGCTTTCGATCAGCTCCGCGAGCCGCAGCACCGTCGCATGTGGCGACGCGCGTGTATGGCGCGCATAGGCCACGCGGGGCAGGTCGGGCAGATTGCTCGACACCAGCGGCGCCTCATCGGGCCGGAACAGCGACGTGCGGCATGTTACCGCGAAACCCGCGTGCACCGCCGCGCGCAAGGCCGAAAGGCTCGGCGTCTCCAGCGCGATGCGATAGCGCCGCCCGCTCTGCTCCAGAACCCTGAGCGCCGCATCGCGAAACCGGCACGGCGTTTCCAGCACGGCGAGCGGCAGCACCTCTGCCTCCGCCAGCGCAGCCTCGCCGTGCCACACCATCGGCACGATCCGCGCCGCCGCCGGATCGTCTTCCGCGCCCATGCAGAACACGACATCCAGCCGATCGCTCTTCATCAACTCGAGCAGTTCCGGCGAGCCCGCCACGCGCACCTGAAGCTGTGTCTCCGGATGCAGTTGCGCAAACCGCGCGAGCACGCCCGACAACAGCGTCTCCGCGAAATCCTGCACGACGCCGATCCGCGCCGGTCCCGCCAGCGTATCGCCCGTCAGTGCCGCCACCGCGCGATCGTTGAGCGCGAGGATGTCGCGCGCCATCTCCAGCAACTGCGTGCCCGCCGGCGACAACGCCAGCTTGCGCCCGTCGCGATGGAACAGACTGGTCTGCAGCAGGTCCTCCAGCCGCTTCATCTGCAGGCTGAGCGCCGACTGCGTCACGAAGATTCGCTCCGTCGCGCGGAGCATCGATCCGGAATCGATGATCGCAACGAAGCTGCGCAGCAGTTCGGTCGGAATGTTCATGGCCATGCTGAAAGCTAGCATTGCCGGGCGATGCCGAGCGATGAGGCAGGCTAATGACCCGGTTAAGTGAAACTCGATTGATCCTGTCGGGATTGGAGTCCTTCCTGAACGCGGCGGCAGACGCCGCTTCGCAAAAAGGACGAACCCGTGGCGCTCGCCGAAACCATCACTGGTGCTGACCGCGCGCCGGCGCTGCGCTTCCCGCGCGCCACATGGCCGACGCTGGGCCGCTGGGTCTCGCCACTCGTACTGCTTCTGCTCTGGGAATTGGGCGTGCGCTCCGGCCTTATTCCGCCGCGCGTGCTCGCGGCGCCGTCCGACGTGCTTGCGACGATGTGGGCGATGACGATCAGCGGCGAGTTGCCGTCGAACGTCGCCGTTTCCCTCGGCCGCGCCGCTGCCGGTCTCGCGATCGGCCTGACTTTCGGCGTTATTCTCGGTCTCACCGCGGGCCTCACCAAAACCGGCGAAGCCGCGATCGATCCGCTGATGCAGATCAAGCGCACCATTCCCTCGCTCGCGCTGGCACCGCTCTTCATCGTGTGGTTCGGCATCGGCGAAACGCCCAAGATCGTGCTGATCGCGATCGCCACCGTCTTCCCGGTCTATCTCAACACCTTCGCGGGCGTACGCGGTGTCGACAAGCGCCTGGTCGAAGCGGCCCGCAGCCTCGGCCTCAAGGGTCCATCGCTGATCTTCCACGTCATCCTGCCCGGCGCGCTGCCCTCGTTCTTCGTCGGCCTGCGCTACGCCATCGGCATCTCCATCCTGGTCCTCGTCGTCGCCGAGCAGATCAACGCCCAGGCGGGCATCGGCCAGCTCATCAACGCGGCCCGCGATTTCATGCGCACTGACATCATCGTCGTGTGCCTCATCGTCTATGCGCTGCTCGGTCTCGCCGGCGATGCGTTCGTGCGGGCGCTGGAACGCCGGGCGCTCGCATGGCGTCCCAGCTTCGTGGAGGGCTGAACCATGTCGAAGCAGATCCTGCAGTCTTTTCCGGCCGAAACGCCCGTTCAGCCATCCGTCCGCCTACGGAAGTTCTCGCGCCGCTTTGGGACCACCAATGTCCTCGACGGCCTCGACCTCGACATTGCGCCCGGCGAGTTCGTCGCGCTGCTTGGCCGCAGCGGCTCGGGCAAGACGACGCTGCTCCGCACGCTCGCGGGCCTCGACGCCATCGCGGAACAGGACGTCCGCGTCCCGGCCAAGCGCGCCGTGGTGTTTCAGGACGCCCGCCTGCTGCCGTGGAAGAAGGTCTGGCGCAATGTCGCGCTCGGCCTTCCCGGCAACGCCCGCGACGCCAAGGCCAAGGCGCAGGCTGCCTTGAGCGAAGTCGGCCTCGCGCATCGCCTCGAGGCCTGGCCGCTGACCCTGTCCGGCGGCGAGTCCCAGCGCACCGCGCTCGCCCGGGCGCTCGTCCGCGAGCCCGAACTCCTCCTGCTCGACGAGCCCTTCGCCTCGCTCGACGCGCTGACCCGCATCAAGATGCACGGCCTGGTGCTCGACCTCTGGCGCGCCCACCGGCCCTCCGTGCTTCTCGTCACCCATGATGTCGACGAGGCCATCGCGCTCGCAGATCGCATTCTCGTCCTCGACAAGGGCCGCATCGCCGCCGAGGAGCGCGTCGCCCTCCCGCGCCAGCGCGATGCCGAGGGCCGCTCGCATGGCCTGCGCCGCCGTCTGCTCGCCCATCTCGGCGTCGAAACGCCCGCCACGGCGCATGGCGATGCCGCGCTCCTCTCATTTCCCACCGGCGAGGTCGTCTCGTGAGCGTCACCGTCCTCCGCCCAGCCGCGCCCGATCTCGACCGCATCCTGCCGCAACTCACATCCGCTTTCGCCGCAACCGCGGGGGCGCATGACCGCGACGCCAGCTTCCCGTTCGAGAACTTCGAACGCCTGCGCCAGGAAAACCTGCTCGCCCTCACCGCGCCGCGCCGCCTGGGCGGGCAGGAGGCCGATCTCCCCACCGCGCTCCGCGTCGTATCGGCGGTCGCCAAGGGCGATCCGGCCACTGCGCTCGTCCTCACCATGCAGTATCTCAACCATGCCGGCCTCGAAGGCCGCTCTGGCTGGACCGAAGCGCTGAAGTCGAAGGTCGTCCGCAGCGCGATCGACGAGGGCGGCCTCGTCAACGCTCTCCGCGTCGAGCCCGAACTCGGCACGCCCGCCCGCGGCGGTCTGCCCGCGACCATCGCGCGCCGCACGCCCGATGGCTGGCGCATCACGGGGCGCAAGATCTACTCGACCGGTTCGGTCGCGCTCAAATGGTTCATCGTCTGGGCGCGCTCCGACGATCCCGAACCCTTGGTCGGCGGCTGGCTCGTCCGCTCCGACACGCCCGGCATCACCATCGAGGAAAGCTGGGACCATCTGGGCCTCCGCGCCTCAGCCAGCCACGACGTCGTCTTCGACAGCGTCCTCGTGCCGCTCGACCAGGCGCTGGATCCCCAGCCCGTCGGCAGCGCGCTGCCTTACCCGCCGCATTTCGCCGCCTGGTCGGCGGTACTCACCGCCGGCATCTACGACGCCGTGGCGCAGGCCGCCCGCGACTGGCTGGTCGGCTATCTCATACATCGCAAGCCCACCAATCTCGGCGCCTCGCTCTCGACCCTGCCGCGTTTCCAGGAAGCGGTCGGCGTCATCGACGGCCTGCTGTTCAGCAACAAGGTTCTGCTGCAGACCGCAGCGCGGGGCGAAACCGGCGGCGTCGAATCCTCGCTGGTGAAACATCTCGTCACCCAGAACGCGATCCTCGCGGTGGACAAGGCGCTGGAGTTGACCGGCAATCCCGGTCTCACGCGCCACAACCCGCTGGAGCGCCACCACCGCGATGTCCTCTGCGGCCGCATCCACACGCCGCAAAGCGATGTCGTCCTCACCTCGGCCGGCCGCGCCGCCTTCGCCGACTTCTCCATCTGAGCGATCCCAGCCATGACCCATCACCCGCTTGAATTCATCGGCATGATCGGCACGCAGAACGCGTCCGAAACCAGGCGCGCGCCCGGCGGCCCCGGCGTGATCGACAAGTCCTTCGTTAGCGCCACCGCACGCGCCCACGAATATGCCGGCTTCGACCGCGTGCTGATCGGCTATTTCAGCGTCGCGCCGGACGGGTTCCAGGTCGCGGCCTATGCCGCGCACCAGACGACATCGCTCAAATTCCTGCTCGCCCACCGTCCGGGCTTCGTCGCGCCGACGCTGGCCGCGCGCCAGCTCGCCAGCCTCGACCAGTTCGCGGACGGCCGCCTCGCCGTCCACATCATCACCGGCGGCTCCGACGAGGAGCAGGCGCGCGATGGCGACTTCCTCACCAAGGACGAACGCTACGCCCGCACCGACGACTATCTCGACGTCGTCAAGAAGACTTGGACCAGCACCAAGCCTTTCGATCATGACGGCCCGTATTACCGCGTGAAGGACAGCTTCGCCGCCGTCCGCTCGGATCAGGCGCCGCACATCCCGGTCTATTTCGGCGGCTCGTCGCCCGAAGCCATTCGCGTCGCCGGCAAGCATGCCGACGTCTACGCGCTCTGGGGCGAGAGCCTCGCCGAGACGCGCAAGACCATCGCCGCCGTCCGCGCCGCCGCCGCCGTCCATGGCCGCGAACGCCACATCCGCTTCTCCCTCTCGCTCCGCCCCATCCTCGGCCGCACCGAAGACGAAGCCTGGGCGAGGGCGGCCCGCTACCTCGAAACCGCCAAGGCCCTCCGCGCAAACGGCCCGTCGCCGCTGCGCCGTCCCGATGCCCCGCCGCAGAATGCCGGCTCTCAACGCCTCCTTGCCGAAGCCGCCAAGGGCAAGGTCGTCGACAAGCGCCTCTGGACCGAACTCGCCGCGCTCACCGGCGCACAGGGCAACTCCACCTCGCTGGTCGGCACGCCCGAGCAGGTGACCGAGGCGCTGCTGGAATACTGGGATTTGGGGATCTCGACCTTCCTCATCCGCGGCTTCGATCCGCTGGAGGACGCGCTCGAATACGGCCGCGATCTCATCCCGCTCGTCCGCGCCGCCGTGGCCCAGCGCCAGACCATTTCGGAAGCGGCGGAATAGGCATGAGCCGGCTTCGCGTCGCCAGCCAGTTGCCCGAGGCGTTCAATTCCGTCTTCGCCGCCAACACGCCCGGCATCGAGATCGTGCCGGTCCCCGCTGGCCCGCCTGCCGCGCTGCCCGACGCCGCCGAAATCCTCGTTGCTGCGCCGTTCCGCAAAGCCGGGGGATTGCTGACGCCCAAGCCGCCCGCCGGCTGGCCGTTCGATCTGAAATGGATCCAGCTCGTCTCGGTCGGCATCGACTTCTATCCGGACTGGCTTTTCGACGGCCCGGTCGTCACCTCGGCCCGCGGTTCCTCCGCCGTCGCGCTCGCCGAGTTCGCGCTGGCCGCCATTCTTGCGTCGGCCAAGCGCCTGCCGGACATCTGGATCGACAGCGCGGACAAATGGACCGCGCAGCCGCTGAAGCTCATCGAGGGCACGACGCTCGGCCTCATCGGCTTCGGCGCGATCGGCGAGGCGCTCGCCCCGCGCGCCCAGGCGCTCGGCCTCAACGTTATTGCGCTCCGCCGCTCCGATCTGCCGTTCCCGGTCCCCGGCGTCGCCCGCGCCGAGAGCGTTGCCGATCTTTTCGCGGCATCCGATCACGTCGTCCTCGCCGCGCCGGCAACCGATGACACGCACCACATCGTCAATCGCGAAACCCTCGCGCGCGCCAAGCCTGGCCTCCACCTCATCAACGTCGCGCGCGGCGCGCTGATCGATGACAACGCGCTGCTCGAAGCGCTCGACGACGGGCGTGTGGGGCAGGCGACGCTCGACGTCACCTATCCCGAGCCGCTGACGCCCGACCACCGCTACTACACGCATCCGCGCGTGCGCCTCTCGCCGCACACCTCGGTCCACACGCCGGACACACGCATCAATCTCGCCGCCCGCTTCGCCGAGAACCTGGCCCGCTACCGCACCGGCGTCCCGCTCGCCGATGTCGTCGATCTCACGCGCGGCTACTGAAGGAAAACCCTCATGACGGTCGTCGCTCTCTCACGCCTTGCGCCCGAGGCCACACCCGGTCCCCATCCCGCCAAGCTTGAATCCCTCCTGCCCGAATTCGGCTCGCGGACCCTGCCGGTCCAGCCGACCCTTGAGCTCGAGCGCCTCTATCGCAAGCAGCGCCTCGCCGCGTCCTATCGCCTGTTCGGCCGCTACGGCTTCGACATGGGCGGGGCAGGGCACATCACCGCGCGCGACCCTGAACTGACCGATCATTTCTGGGTCAATCCGCTCGGCGTTCATTTCAGCCGCATCAAGGTCTCCGACCTCATGCTGGTCAGCCATCACGGCGAAATCGTCGTGCCGCCGGTGAAGACCAAGGCGCGTCTCAACCGCGCGGCCTTCGCGATCCACTCCGAACTCCACAAGGCGCGCCCCGATGTCGTCGCCGCCGCGCATGCGCATTCGCTCTACGGCAAGGCGTGGTCGGCGCTCGGCCGCCTGCTCGATCCGCTGACGCAGGACTCCGCCGCGTTCTACGACGACCACGCGCTGTTCGAGGAGTTCTCCGGCGTCGTGCTCGACACCAGCGAGGGCGAGAAGATCGCGACCACGCTCGGCCACCGTAAGGCGATCATCCTCCAGAACCACGGCATCCTCACCGTCGGCCAGTCCGTCGAGGCCGCGGTCTGGCGCTACATCGCGCTCGAGAACGCCTGCCAGACGCAGCTTCTCGCCGAAGCAGCGGGGCAGACCCGCCCCATGCCCGCCGAGGTCGCGCGTCACACCGCCGGCCAGGTCGGCACCGAGGTCGGCGGGTTCTATGCCTTCCAGCCCTATTGGGACGTGGTGACCGAGGAAGAGCCCGACCTCTTCGATTGAAGGTAGCCTTATGTCGCTGATCGACCGCCGCACTCTGCTGCTGGGCGGCCTCTCTCTGGCCGGCCTCGCGGCCTGTTCGCCCGCCGCCAAGCCGCAATCGCTGGCCGACGTGACGCTGCGCGTTGCAACCTATCGCGGGAACATCGAAGCAGCCTTCGAAGCGGCTGGGGTCGCGAACACACCCTACAAGATCGCCTTCGCCGAATTCGTCGGGGGCAATCTCATCGCCGAAGCCATCAATGCCGGCGCGATCGATGTCGGCTCGATGAGCGAGATCCCCCCGGTCTTCATCGTCCCCTCGAACCGCGTCCTGCGCCTCGTCGCGGTGCGCAAAGGCGACGTCAATGCCCAGCTCGTCCTCGTCCCGGGCAATTCCGCCATCACCGATCTCACCGGCCTCAAGGGCAAGCGCATCGGCTATGTCCGCGCGACGACCTCGCACTACATCATGCTGCGCCTGCTGACTGAGGCGGGCCTCACCGTCGACGACATCACGCCCATCGCGCTCTCGCCGCAGGACGGCCTCGCCGCCTTCGAGCGGGGCGAGCTCGACGCCTGGGTCATCTACGGCATCCAGGGCTATCTCGCCCGCAACCGCGGCGCCCTTGTGCTCACGACCGGGCTCGGGCGTCTCTCCGGCAACTACGTCTACGCCGCTTCGGTCGATGCGCTGAACGACGACCTCCACCGCGCCGCCATCGTCGACTTCCTGGAACGCTCCGCCCGCGCGCACGAATGGGCGAACACCCATGTCGAGGAATGGGCGACCCTGATCGCGGAGAAGACCGGCGCACCGAAGGAAGTCTTCATCCAGCAGCATGCCGAACGCAGCCGCGAGACCGAACTCGCGCGCGTCGATGACGACGCCATCGCCTCGCAGCAGCTCGTCGCGGACGTCTTTGCCGACGCCGCCGTCATTCCTGCCAAGGTCGATGTGCGCCCGCTTTGGGATGCGCGTCTCAATGCAGAAATAAATAAAGTTGATCGCGCAACATAGGACGTATGAGCGTTCAAAAAATTAGTTGAGCTAAGTGCACGCTTAACCCTCCATGGTTTGAATAAAGTTCGCGCGGCATCGCATATCGCCCCACACCTTTGGGGAACAACATGTCGCTTCTTTTGCTCCGCCGTCTCGCACTTGCCGGCACATCTTTGGCCCTCGTTTCAGGCGCCGCCGTCGCTCAGGAAAAACCCGTCGTCGAAGGTGAACAGGTCCAGGTCGCCGATGCCGGCACCGCCGCCGGCGCAGGCGCCGCCGTCGAGGAAATCACCGTCACCGCCGAACGCCGCGCCACCAACCTCCAGAAGACCGCGATCGCCATCTCGGCCTTCAGCGGCGCTTCTCTGGAAGATAAGAAGATCGCGAACATCCGCGATCTCGCCGGCTATATTCCGAACCTCTCGATCAGTCGCGTCACGATCAGCCACACGACGCAGACCTACTCGCTGCGCGGCGTGGGCGAGGGCGATCCCATCCAGGAACCGGTGCTCGCGGTCTATGTCGACGATGTCTACGTGCCGCGCCAGATCGGCTCGATGAGCGAGTTCAACGACCTCGAACGCGTCGAAGTCCTGCGCGGACCTCAGGGTACGCTCTACGGCCGCAACTCCAGCGCCGGCGCGCTCCGCATCATCACCCGCGATCCCGGCGACGAGCTGCGTGTGAAGGGCGAGATCGCGCTCGGCAATCTCGGCGCCGTCGAGGCGCGCGCTTTGGTCGAAGGCCCGATCATCGAGGGCAAGCTCGCCGGCAGCCTCTCCTACATCCATCACTCCCGCGACGGCACCGCCTTCGACCCGACGCTGAACCACGACGTCAACCGCATCGACCTCGACGCCATCCGCGGCAAGCTGCGCTGGACGCCCAACGAGGCGCTCGACATCCTTTTCACGGTCAATCTCCTGCGCGACCGCAGCGACAGCCGCTCCTACATCCCGGTGCGCCAGCCCGGCGGCGGCTTCGATCCTGACCTCTCATTCTCCGAGGTCGAACCCTCGCAGGACCTCGACCAGATCTCCGGCTCGCTGCGCATCAAGTACGACATCAACGACAGACTGAACTTCAAGTCGATCTCGTCCTATGGCGGCTTCAACCTCAACCCCGTCAACTACGACAATGACGGCGAGGCGGCGCTGATCCAGAAGAATCTGATCCACTATAACGATCAGTATTACACTCAGGAATTTCAGCTAAACGGCGACTACGGCGCGATAAAGTTCACCGGCGGCGTCTTCTACCTGCACGAACGTTTCTACGTCGAACGCGACGGTTACAGCCGCCGGAATGCGCTCAATACCGACCCGGTCGTCACGCCCGGCAACTACAACTTCCTGCGCGCCCACAACATCACCAACACCGATGCCTATGCGATCTTCGGCGAGGCGACGTGGGCGGCGACCGAGAAGCTCAGCATCACCGCGGGCCTGCGCTGGACGTATGAAGAGAAGACCTTCACCTTCGACAACCGCGTCCTCAATCTCGCGGGCCAGCCGATCGCCCAGTCGATCAAGGGTGAGGCGACCGACGACTGGTCGGCCTTCACGCCCAAGCTCACCATCCAATATCAGTGGACGGACGATCTCCTGCAGTACGTGACGTACTCACAGGGCTTCAAATCCGGCGGCTTCGACAATCGTGCCACGCGGCTCGACCTCGCAACCCTGGCCTTCGAGCCCGAAACCGTCTCGACCTACGAAACCGGCCTGAAGGGCGAGTTCTTCGACCACGCGCTCCGTGCCAACCTCGCGGTCTTCTACAACGACTACACCGACCTCCAGGTCTCGTTCTTCGATCCCGTCTATGTCGGCAGCCGCCGCGGCAATGCCGGCCAGGCGCACACCTATGGCGTCGAGCTCGAAACCGACGCCCGCCTCAGCGACAATTTCTCGCTCCAATTCGCGGCCGGCTACCTCTACGCGATCTATGACGAGTACAAGGGCGCGGGCGGCGCCGGAATCGACGCCGACGGCAACCGCTTGGTGAACTCCCCGCGCTTCAACCTGTCGGGCGGCTTCACGTACGACGTGTCGCTGGGCGAGCAGGGCAGTCTGCGCTTCGGGGCCAACGCGGTCTGGCAGACCAAGACCTTCACCAGCGCGCTTCCGGCGGCGGGGGGGCAGAACGAAATCCCGCCCCAGGCTTTCGTCAACGCCGTCATCGCCTGGACCGCGCCGGACGAGCACTGGACCATCAGCCTGTCGGCCAAGAACCTCTTCGACTCCGAAAAGCCGGTCAGCTCGACCTACACGCCATCGACCGGTGTCTACTATCTGAACTTCCCCGATCCGCGTACTGTGCTGGTCTCCGTCAAGTACGAGCTGTAGCGCCATGCCCCCACGCCGCCTCGACCGTTTGCGCGACTTCGTCGGCGACATCGCCGCCCTCGTCGAACGCACCGACGACGAGGCGGCGTTACTGGGCGAGGGCGGGGCGCTGCTGAAGACGCTCGTCGCCGAAGACGACTGGCTGCCCGACGCCTTCGCGGTGCCGGATCCTCAGCGCTATCGCCAGTATCTCCTCCACTGCGACGGCCGCGAACGCTTCTCGGTCGTCAGCTTCGTCTGGGGTCCAGGCCAGGCGACGCCGATCCACAACCATACCGTCTGGGGCCTCGTCGGCATCCTCCGCGGCGCTGAGTTTTCGCAGCCCTACCGCCAGGGCGATCTCGGCTTCGGCCCGGCCGGCGAACCGCACCGCCTCGAAGCCGGCGACGTCGAGGCCATCGCCCCCAGCGTCGGCGACATCCACCGCGTCTCCAACGCTTATCCCGACCGCGCCTCGGTCAGCATCCATGTCTACGGCGCCAATATCGGCGCCGTCCGCCGCTCGACCTTTGCCGAGGACGGCACGCCGAAAACCTTCATCTCCGGCTACAACAACAGCGTCATTCCCAACCTCTGGGACCGCTCGGCCGCGACTGCGTGAGATTTCCATGACCGCCACCGTCACCCCGCGCGAGGTCCGCGACGACCTCATCGCGCGCCGCGAACTCGCGCTGATCGACCTGCGCGAGGAAGACCCGTTCGCGAAGGCGCATCCGCTTTTCGCCTCGCAACTCCCGCTCAGCCGCCTCGAAATCGAGGTCCTCGACCGGATCCCGCGCAAGGCGACCTCGATCGTCCTCTATGACAACGGCGAGGGCCTTGTTCGCCCCGCCGCCGAACGCCTCACCGCCCTCGGCTATACCGATGTCAGCGCGCTAGAAGGCGGCCTCGCCGGCTGGCGCGATGCCGGGTACGAGCTGTTCCAGGACGTGAACTCCTACAGCAAGGCGTTCGGTGAACTCGTCGAAGCCCGCCGCCACACGCCTTCGCTCCCGGCCCGCAAGGTGAAGTCGCTGATCGACGAAGAAGCCGACCTCGTCATCCTCGATGCCCGCCGCTACGAGGAATACAACACGATGAGCATTCCCGGCGGCATTTCCACGCCCGGCGCCGAACTGGTCCTCCGCGCCCGCGAGCTCGCGCCCGATCCCGCCACGACCATCATCGTCAATTGCGCCGGCCGCACCCGCAGCCTCATCGGCGCACAGTCGCTGGTGAATGCCGGCGTGCCCAATCCCGTCTTCGCCCTGCGCAACGGCACAATCGGCTGGACGCTGGCGGGGCAGGGGCTCGAACACGGCCAGACCCGCCGTTTCCTCCCCGCGTCGGACAAGACCCTCGACGACGCTCGCACCAAGGCCCGCGATGTCGCCTATCGCGCCGGCGTCAAACGCGTCGATGCCGCCGGCTACGCGCGCCTCCGCGAAGATACCGACCGCACCCTCTACCGCTTCGACGTCCGCACGCCCGAGGAATTCGCCGCCGGTCATCTCCCCGGCTTCCGAAGCGCGCCGGGCGGCCAACTCGTGCAGGAAACCGATGTCTTCGCCCCCGTCCGCGGCGCCCGCATCCTTCTTGCGGACGACCTAGGCCCGCGCGCCGACATGACCGCCTCCTGGCTCGCCCAGCTCGGCTGGGAGGTCTACGTCCTCGACGGCGGCTTCGACGGCGCCCTCGAAACCGGCGCGTGGAAGCCCACGCTGCCAAGCGCTCCGTCTGCGGACGAAATCGATATCGATGCCTTCAACGCGCTTGAACTGGTGACGATCATCGACCTCGCACCCAGCCCCGCGCACCGCAAAGGCCACATCCCCGGCGCCCGTTTCGCCATCCGCGCGCGCCTCGCTGAAGCGGCGAAACAGCTTCCCGATCGCCAGGTCGTGCTCACCTCACCCGATGGCGTCCTCGCCCGCTTCGCCGCCGCCAAAGCCGCTGCGATCCTCGGCCGCCCTGTCTACGTTCTCGCCGGCGGCACCGACGCCTGGCGCGCCGCCGGCCTTCCGCTCGAGACCGGCTTAGACAACGCGCTCTCGCTGCCCGAAGACATCTACAAACGCCCCTACGAAGGCACCGACAACGCCGCCGAAGCGATGCAGGCCTATCTCGATTGGGAATACGGCCTCGTCGACCAACTCGCCCGCGACGCCACGCATGGATTTTATGTGATCTGATGGCCGACCTTTCCGTCATCCCGGGCGAGGCCGCCGTAGGCGTCCGAGACCCGGGACCCAGGGGCGACAAGCACCGTGTCCGGTCACCTGGGTCCCGGCTCTCCGCTACGCTCCGGCCGGGATGACAATAAAGGTTCCACCCCTCCGATAAGCCACGCTGATCGAACGCTTTAGAACTCCTCGTTCGATCCAGGGCCTTTGTTGCGCCTAGTCTTCACGTCAGGCAGCGCGCACAGGAGCAAGCCATGAGCGTCGAATTCATCGGTTACATCGGCACCCAGCATCAGTCCGAAATCCATCCCGCGTCCGGCCCGGTCGTCGATCGCGACTATGTCGAGCGCGTCGCGAAAGTGCATGACGACGGCGGCTTCGACCGCGCGCTCGTCGCCTTCGGCTCGACCGGCCCGGAAAGCCAGCTCGTCGTCGCGCACGCCGCGTCGGTGACGAAACGCCTCGGCTTCATGATCGCGCATCGCCCCGGCTTCACGGCGCCGACCATCGCCGCGCGCCAGCTCGCGACGCTCGACCAGTTCACCGGCGGCCGCATCGCCGTCCACATCATCACCGGCGGCTCCGACGCCGAACTCGCCAAGGACGGCGACAATCTCACCAAGGACGAGCGCTACGCCCGCACCGACGAGTATCTCGACATCGTCCGCCAAGAATGGACCAGCGACAGACCCTTCGACTACGAAGGCAAGTACTACAAGGTCACCCAGGCCTTCGGCGCGGTGAAGCCGGTGCAGAAGCCGCACATCCCCGTCTATTTCGGCGGCTCGTCCGACGCCGCCATTCCGGTCGCCGGCAAGCATGCCGACATCTTCGCGCTGTGGGGGGAAACGCAGGCGCAGGTGCGCGAGACCATCGCGCGCGTCCGCGCCGCCGCCGCGCGCCACGCCCGCCAGGTAAAGTTCTCGCTGTCGCTGCGCCCCGTGCTCGCCGAGACCGAGGAAGAGGCCTGGGCGCGCGCCGACGAGATCGTCGAACGCACCAAGGCCATCCGCCAGAAGGCCGGCCTGCCGACCACCGGCCACACCCCGCCCAATGCCGGCTCGCAGCGCCTGCTCGACGCCGCCAAGCTCGGCACGCGCCTCGACAAGCGCCTGTGGACCGGGGTTGCGGCGATCACCGGCGCGGCCGGCAATTCCACCGGCCTTGTCGGCACGCCCGACCAGGTCGCCGATGCGCTGCTCGACTATTACGACCTCGGCGTCACCACCTTCCTGATCCGCGGCTTCGACCCCTATGACGACGCCATCCAGTACGGCCGCGATCTCATCCCGCTCGTCCGCGAGCGTGTCGCCCAGCGTGACGCGTGGCCCGAAAAGGCCTCGGCCTGATCCCGTGTCGCAGAGCGCGTCGCCGGCGGAGGAGGGCGGTCATCTCCACCCTCACACCTTCCGCGACGCGCTCGCGGCCCTGGCCGGCGGCGTCGCCATCGTTGCCTGCCAAAGCGCCGACGGCCCGCGCGGCCTCCTCGTCAGCTCCCTGACCGGCCTCTCCGTCGAACCGCCGCGGCTCCTGTTCTGCGTCCGCAAGGAAGCGGTGACGCACGACGTGCTACTCCGCGCCGCCACCTGCTCGATCGCTATTCTGGGTGCGGACGATCGTCTGGAAGCTGAACGCTTCTCGCGCCCCGACCGATCAGCGCAACGCTTCCAAGACGCCCGCTGGGATCTCGCCGCCGACGAACCGCCGCTCTATCGCGGCGGTCTCGTCTTACTCACCGGCACGATCGAACGCACCATCGATGCCGAAACGCATTCCGTCTTCTTCGTCCGCGCCCACCACGCCGCCCGGCGGGCAGGGGAGCCGCTGGTCTATTTCGACCGCCGCTATCGCGAATTCACGATGGACCGGTGAGCGCCACGGGACCGCTGCCGTCCGAACGGTAGTGCGCGCCCGTCTCGCCGGCCCGACCCGGCTGCACCACAGGCCGCGCCGCCTCCGCCGTCGCGCGATTGATCAGCGGGAAGACCAGCTCCGCCACGCGGTAGGCTTCTTCCAGATGTGGATAGCCCGACATCACGAAGGTCTCGATCCCCGCCGCGCGATACTCCCGCATCCGCGCCGCGACATTCTCCGCCGACCCGACCAGCGCCGTCCCCGCACCGCCGCGCACCAGTCCGACGCCGGCCCAGACGTTGGGATAGACGACCAGCTTGTCGCGCTGCCCGCCATGCAGGGCCAGCATCCGCTGCTGCCCCACGGAGTCCGACTTCGACAGATTTGCCTGCGTCCGCTCGATGGCGCTGTCCTTCAGCCGGCTGATCAACCGGTCGGCCTCGGCCCAGGCGGCCTCCTCGGTTTCGCGCACGATCATGTGCATGCGGATGCCGAACCGCACGGTGCGGCCATGCTTCGCGGCCGCGTCGCGCACCGCCTTCACCTTCTCGGCGACGGCGGCCGGCGGCTCGCCCCAGGTCAGGTACCAGTCGATGTGCTTGCCGGTCACCTCGATCGCCGAGTCGGACGAGCCGCCGAGATAAAGCGGCGGCCCGCCCGCCTGCACCGGCGGGAACAATAGCTCGGCGCCCTGAACCTTCAGATACTGGCCCTCGAAATCGACCTTGCCGTTCCCCGCCATCAGCCGCGACCAGATCGTCAGATACTCGTCCGACTGGGCGTAACGCCCGTCGTGATCCAGGAACACGCCGTCTGCCGCGGCCTCGCTGGCATCACCGCCCGCCACGACATTGATCAGCACGCGCCCGCCACTGATCCGGTCCAACGTCGCCGCCTGCCGCGCCGCGAACAGCGGCGACGTTACGCCGGGCCGCACCGCGACCAGGAATTTCAGCCGCTGCGTCTGCATCGCCAGGGCGCTCGCCAGGATCCACGAATCCTCGCAGGTCCGCCCCGTGGGGATCAGCGCGCCCTCGAAGCCCAACCGATCGGCGGCCTGCGCCACCTGCGTCAGGTACGAAATCTCCGTCGACCGCGCCCCTTCGGACGAGCCGAGCCAGCGCCCGTCGCCATGCGCGGGAATGAACCAGAAGGGGTGGATGACGTCGTCGGCTGTGCTCATGCGGCCTTTTCAAGCACAAGTGCCCGCACCGCCGCCAGCACCGGTTCGGCCTCGGTCCGCACCAGCCAGTCCGGGCTCACATCGGCGAAGCGCACCACGCGGTCGCGGTCGATCACCAGCACCGCCGGCTGCGGCAGTTCCCACGTCCCCGTGCCCGTGACGTCGCCGATGAAGTTGCCGTTCTTCAGCGCAGCCGCTTTCGACGCCGCGTCGGCCTCGTAGAGAATCCCGAACCGCCGCCCCAATGCATTGTCCGCATCCGTCGCGACATTAAACTGGAAGCCGTGCTTCGCCTTGATCGCCCCCAGCCGCTCCGACACCTGCGGGCTGATCGCCGTCAGGCTCGCGCCCAGGCGCTGCAACCCCGGCCACAGCGCGCGGTCGTAATAGGGCAGGGCGATATTGCAGGCCGGACAGGTCGCGAAACGGAAGAAGACCAGCACCGCCGGCCCGTCCTGCAACAGCCCGCCAAGCGACAGCTCCGCGCCGCCGACCTCCGTCACCGTGAACGGCGTAACGACATCGCCCGCCGTCACGAACCGCGCGGTGCGGGCCTGCTCGACCAGGGTCTGGCGCTGCTCGACATTCACCTTCAGCGACTCCGGCGCCCAGCTCCGCACCCGTTCCTCGTGCAGCGCACCCAGCAAGTCGCCCAGCGATTTCGTCCCGTCCTCAGCCATCGCGCCATGTCCTCGTTGTCCGATGGCGCAGCATCGCAAGCGTCTTCGCGGCGGACAAAGCAAATGGCTTCAAGCCTCACTTCAGCGCGGCAAATAGATGGGCTTGAGTGCCCGCGCGCGACCTGCTCAAAGCTCCCCATCCTCGGGGCTGGATCGGTCTAATCGTGAACACTGAGTCCGCTCATTCCAACGGCCTGCATCGCGTCGTAATCGTCGGCGGCGGCTTCGGCGGGCTCGAAGTCGTCAAGGGCCTGCGCGGCGCGCCGGTCGCCATCACCCTCATCGACCGCCGCAACCATCACCTCTTCCAGCCGCTGCTCTATCAGGTCGCCACGGCCTCACTGGCAACCTCGGAGATCGCCTGGCCGATCCGCTCCCTCGTCCGCGACCGCAAGGACGTCACGACCCTGCTCGCCACCGTCACCGGCGTCGATGCCGGCCAGCGCCGGGTCATGCTCGAAGACGGCACCGCCGTTCCCTACGACACGCTCGTCCTCGCCACCGGCGCCCGCCACGCCTATTTCGGCCACGACGAGTGGGAGCCCTTCGCCCTCGGCCTCAAGACCATCGAGGACGCCACCACCATTCGCCGCCGCATTCTCGTCGCCTTCGAACAGGCCGAGCGCGAAACCGATCACGCCGTCCAGACCGCGCTGCTGACCTTCGTCATCGTCGGCGCCGGTCCCACCGGCGTCGAACTCGCGGGCACTATTGCGGAGCTGGCCCAGCACACGCTGCCGCGCGAGTTCCGCAACATCGACCCCAGCACGGCGCGCGTCGTCCTCATCGAGGCCGGCCCGCGCGTCCTCGGCGGCTTTCCCGAAACGCTCTCGGAATACGCCCGCACGGCCCTCGAAAAGCTCGGTGTTGAGATCGAACTCGGCAAGCCGGTCTCCGACTGCCGCGCCGACAGCGTCACCTATGGCGACCGCCGCCTGCCCACCCGCACCATCATCTGGGCCGCCGGCGTCCGTGCCTCGCCGGCCGCCGAATGGCTGGGCGCCCCGGCAGACGGCGCCGGCCGCCTGAAGGTCAGCCCCGACCTCTCGGTCCCCAACCACCCCGACATCTTCGCCATCGGCGATACCGTGACCATCGCTGCCCCCGACGGCAAACCCGCCCCCGGCATCGCCCCCGCCGCGAAGCAGGAGGGGCACTACGTCGCCACCGTCCTCAAGGCCCGCCTGCGCGGCAAGGCCGCGCCCGCGCCGTTCCGCTATCGCCACCAGGGCAGCCTCGCGCAGATCGGCAAGCGCCGCGCCGTCATCGATTTCGGCTGGACCAAGCTGCGCGGCGCGCTCGCCTGGTGGCTGTGGGGCCTCGTCCACATCTACTTCCTGATAGGTGCCCGCGCCCGCCTCAGCGTCGCCCTCAGCTGGCTCTGGATCCACACCTTCAACCAGCGCAGCGCCCGGCTGATCACCCAGGGCATGCCGGCGGCGGACGCACTGCCGCGCGACCGGCAGGCGCCCGAGCCGTCTTGACGGCATCCCCGGCGGCCGACGGGCGGTTGTCGCCCCGCCGATGTGGAGGTGACATCCCCCGTCAACCCTTTAATAGTCCCGGCCAGTGACCCGCGCCGCCAAGCCCGTCTTTAGCGCTGCCTTTGCCCGCCTCGTGGTGGGCTTTTTGGCGCTTTTGGGGATCGTCGGCGTCACCTATTGGCTGGGCGAGCGCGCCCAGACGCTGTTCGAGACCGTCGTCGCGGCCCGTGACGCCCGCAGTTCGGCCGTGGAGCTGCGCAATGAACTCCTGGCCGCCGAGTCCAGCTCCCGCGGCTTTCTGGTGACCGGAAACGAGATCTATCTATCGCCCTATGACCGCGCCAAGGCGCGGGCAGGGCGCCAGCTCGCGGTCGTCGAAAGCCTCTTCGAACCGTATGCCGAGATGGAGAAAGGCCTGGAGCGCCTCAAGGCCCTGATCGCCGAGAAATTCGCCGAGATGGACCTGACGCTTCAGCTCAAGCGGCAGCGCGAAGACCAGAAGGTGCTGGACGTCGTCCGGACAAACCGCGGCAAGGCGTTAATGGATGAGGCCAATGTCTTCTTCGCCGGCCTTATCCGCGCCGCCGAGAGCCGCCTGAACGCGGGCGTCGCGGGCCAGCGGGCGAACGCCCAATGGCTCCGCTGGTTCTCGATCGGCGGCGCGATCGTCATCGTCGCTTTCGTCGGGTCCGCGGCCTTGGCGACGCTTCGCTACGCCCGAAATCTCGGCCTGGCGCGTGACGAAGTGACCCTGCTCAACGAAAGCCTGGAGGCCCGCGTCGAGGACCGCACGGCCGCCCTCCAGCGCGAGCGCGACAAGGCCGAACTTCTGCTGGGCGAGGTGAACCACCGGGTTGCGAACAGCCTCGCGCTCGTCTCGTCCCTGGTCACGCTTCAGGCGAATGCGATCGAGGACAAGATCGCGAAAGAGGCGCTCGCCGAAACGCGCGCGCGCATCTATGCCGTCTCGCAGGTCCACAAGAAGCTCTACAGCTCCAACGACGTTCGCTCCGTCGCACTGGATGAGTACCTCGCCGGATTGCTCGATCACCTCAACCAGTCCCTGAAAAGCGCCGATCGCGGCATTACCCTCACGCATGATCTGGAGCCGCTGCATCTCCCCACCGACGCCAGCATCAATCTCGGCGTCGTGCTGACCGAGTGGGTGACGAATGCCGTGAAGTACGCCTATCCCGACAAGCCCGGTGAAATCCGCGTCCTGCTGAAGCGCGACGCCGATCAGAAAATCGAGCTCAGGGTCGAAGACGACGGGGTAGGGCGCAGCGAAGTGCAGTCGCCCGCGGGCAGCGGGCTCGGCACGCGTATCGTCAATGCGATGGCCACGAGCATGAAGGCGCAGATCGCCTACATCGCCCGTCATCCCGGCACGGCCGCCTCGCTGCTGTTCCCGGCGCAGGGAAATCTGGCAGGCCAGTCCGCATGACCGGCCGTCATTCAAGACTGCTTGAAGGCGTAGCCTTGGCCGGGATCCTGATCCTTGGACTGGGCACATCGCTCGCCCAGGACGGACCTCAAGGCCTCACCGAACCCACAATCTTCCCGCCCTTCGACGCCAACGCTGCCGCCTGCACGCCGCCGCCCGGATTGGAGAAGGTGCTGGCCTTCGCGCAGGACAACAGCCGCGAATTCATGCAGGGCGTGCGGCGAGGGCTTGAGGCCGCGGCGGCCAATCGCGGCATGCGTTTTGAGGCTGTGGTCGCGAACAACGATCCGGCGCTGATGATCCAGCAGGTCGACGCCCTGCGCGCCGCGCATGTCGGCGCCATCATCGCTGCGCCCGTCGACCCGCCGTCGCTGCGCCACAGCCTTCAGGCGCAGATCTGGGATGGCGGCTATGTCGGTACCGTCGTGCCGCCGCCGGCCATCACCCTGCTGAACGCGCCGCAATATCTGACGGGCAAGGAACTCGGCGACGCCGCGGCTCGCTATATCAACGAAAAACTCGGCGGCGTTGCCAACGTCGTGCTGCTGACCCACGACAATCTCGAATTCCTCGCCCCGCGCTTCGCCGCGATGCGTGACGCGCTGCAGGACATGCCCGGCGTCGTCATTGTTGCCGACATCTCGCCGGCCACGATCGACCGCCAGGGCGGGTTTGCGACGATGAACACGATCCTCTTGGCGAATTCCACGATCGATGTCGTCCTCGGCGCCGACACCGTCGTGCTGGGCGCGCTGGATGCGCTCCGGCAGGCCGGCAAGGATCGCCCGGACCAGTTCCTGGGCGGCATCGACGGTGAACCCGAAGCGATCAACGAGATTCAGGCCGGCGGCGGCCCGTACAAGCTGACCATCGGCCTCAACTCGCCGGTCTTCGGCTATGCCCTCGGCCAGCATGCCGCCGACTGGCTGTCCGGCAAGAGCGTCCCCCAGGCGATGGACATTCTCCCCACCGCGATTTCGCGCGAGAACCTTGCGCAATACGAAGCCGATCTCGCGAACCCCGCTGCGGTCTACGACGACCCGGCCCGCCGGGAGGCCTACCTGAAGATGTACGGCAATATCTGCTTCGACACGCGCGACCAGTACGTCAATTTCCCCTGGTCGTCCGAAGCGCGCTGACGGCTTGGCGGATGGGGTGAGATTCGAACTCACGGAGGGGATGAACCCTCGCCGGTTTTCAAGACCGGTGCCTTAAACCGCTCGGCCACCCATCCACGCGGCGCATCGCTTACGACAGGCAGCGCTGCGGATCAACGAAGGCGGTCGGATGTGAGCGGTCTAGCGCACCCGGCGCGGGAAGGCGTCATAGCCGTAATACGGCCCCGGCCCAAAGACCGAGCCATAGAAAGGCGAATAGTAGGCATTGCGGCTTTTCTCGAACGACAGCGTCAGCGAGCCCTCGTCGCCAAGCGGCAGCACGGCGGTGCCGTAGACCGCATGCATGTCATTGGTCCCCACGGCGACGCCGACCTCGCCATGCACCTGCGAGAGATAGTCGCCGACCTTCTTGCCCAGCGAATCCTCTTCGGCGGGCGTCTCGCCGTTCGCGGCCGCCTTGGCCGCCGCGGCGGCGCGCACCGAGGGGGTCGCCGTAACCTCGTCTGTATCCGCAGCCTGCGCGACCGTCACACCGCCCAGCGCGAGCGCAAAAGCCAGGGCAATCCGGGCAGGAAGGTGGTTTGTCATCTGTCAGGCCCTTGCTTGCTGAAATCCGCCAGTCGTCCAACGGATATGGGGTCGAAAACCCGTCGGCGCATCAACGCATCGCCGGGCGCTAGAGCAGGCGGCCGGTCGCGAAGCACAGGATACCAGCTTTGGGGCGGAAGTAAGGGCCAAACCGCCCCGGCGTCAGGCCGCGGCGGAGAGGGTGTCCGGCGGCCATGACAGGATGCGCCCGGGCGGCAAGGTCACCGTGACTGTTGTCCCGGCATGCAGCGCGCTTTCGATCGTCAGCGTGCCGTCATGCAGCTCGATCAGCTCGCGGGCGAGCGGCAGGCCAAGGCCGGTGCCCTGATATTTCCGCGCTAGCGCGCTCTCCACCTGGCCGAACCGGTCGAGCGCCACCGGAATATCCTCCGGCCGCATGCCAATCCCGGTATCGGCAACGGTGATGACGGCGCCGCCGGCGGTGCGCGTCACGTTCAGCGTCACACGGCCGCCGGCCGGCGTGAACTTCACGGCGTTCGACAACAGGTTGACCAGCACCTGCTTCAACCGCCGCGCATCCGCCTGGACGCAAGGCATCGTCGCAAAGAGGGGTTCGTTCACGGAGACCCCGCCCGTCGCCGCCTGCGGCGCAACGAGGCTCAGTGACTCCTGCACGAGCACGCCCAACTCGACGGTTTCCTCGTCCAGTTCCACCCGGCTCGCATCCAGCCGCGCGAGGTCGAGCACATCGTTGATCAGCGCCAACAGATGCCCGCCGCTCCGCTGGATGTCGCCGATATATTCCAGGTAACGCAGATCGCCGAGCTTGCCGTAGGGCTCCATGCGCAGGAAATCCGAATAGCCGATGATCGCATTCAGCGGCGTGCGCAGCTCATGGCTCATCGCCGCGAGGAATTGCGATTTCGCCTCACTGCTTTTCGCGGCGGCGACCAGCGCGCCTTCCAGATTGCGCGATGTCGTTTGCAGATCACGCTTCGTCGCCTCCAGTTCGGCGACGTGGGTGCGCAGCACTTCGCCCTGGGCGCGTTCGGCGCGGTGATGCTTCATCATGGTCGCGACCGCGCCGAGCCCGATCACAAGCATGGCGACGGCGGCCACGGCGACGGCGAGGGAGGTCGGATCGAACGCGCCCGCACGCTCGCCGCCCTCGGCGACGGGCGTCAGCGTGACGGCGGTCATAGCAGTGAAATGCATCGCGCAGATGCCGAGCGTCAGCATGCCGGCCGCACCGGCCGACTCCCGCGGGGTGCGTGCGTTGAGCCCCGCCCGCAGCGCCACCGAACTCAGCCCCATGCCGATGATCAGCGAGGCCGCGACATAGGCCGGGTCCCAACTCACCGTGACCGGCCCGCGCAGCGCCTCCATGCCCAGATAGTGCATCGTCGCGATCGCACCGCCCAGCACCGTCCCGCCGAACATGTGGAGACCGGTGCGCAGGCCGATCGCAAAGCCCAGCGTCGCGAAGGTGATCGCGGCGAGCACCGACAGCGCGGTCAGCCCGACATCGTAGAAGATCGGCAGCACGCTCTGGAACGCGAGCATCGCGACGAAATGCGTCGCCCAGACGCCGCAGCCGACGACCGTACCGGCCGCCACCGTCCACATCGCCCGGGTCGGCCCGTCGCTCTCGCGGGCGCGGTTCAGAAGCTCCACACCGGTATAGCAGGCGAACAAACAGACGAGCGCCGCGAGGATGACCAGGCGGAGATCGTGATTGACGGCAATGCAGGACAAGACTTCGAACATGATCGAAGTCTAGCTGACGAGCCTTGAAACCGCGCTAAATGGCGGGCCCAGTTTTAGTCTCGATATTTAAGAAGTCCTTGAGAGCGCTACAGATTTTACGCAGTCGAGACCGCGTCAGCGCACTCGTCCCAGCATTAGCGAGGGCAGGGGGGCATCCGCCTGCGGCATCGCCAGGATCGCCTCGATCAGCACATGCGGATCGGCAAGGCCGCCCAGCCGCATCAGCATCTGCGCCTTGGCGATCATGTCGCCCCGCGTCAGCGGCGCTTCGGGATCGCCCTTGGCGTCCGTGCGGCTCGCCTTGAACCGGGTCCCGTCGCGCAGGCTCACCTCGACGGCCGAGCCCCAGTGAACGGGATAGGCCGAGGCATAGGGCTCCACCACGTTCAGCCGAACCATCGGCGCGAGGTTCGCCTGCCGCGCCCGCGCCGCTTCATCGAACGAGGCGAAATCGACCCGGCCCTCGCTCAAGGCCGCCGCCACGCAATGCTGCAGCGAGAATTTCGCCTGGTACTCGGTCTGCGGTTGCGGGCGGTCGCAGACATCGAGCGCCGCCTGATAGGTCTCGACCCGCACGCCTTCGATCCCGCGCCCGGTGATCTTGCCCGCCAGTTCCAGCGCCGCGTCGATCGCGGGGTGGGTATGGCGGCAGCACGGCCACGGCTTGATCGAGGTCTCATGCACCGCCCAGGCGCCTTCGGGATCGGCCGTCACGGCTTCCGGCCGCGGATCGCGGCACAGCCCGGCATAGAAGCCCTTCGATCCCTCCAGGATCGTCTCCGGCCCCGTGAAGCCCTGCGCGGCCAGCTCGGCCGCCAATTGACCGGCTTCCGCCGCGCGCCCGGCATGGAGATGCTTCGACATCGCGCTCGACGCCATGAACTCCCAGAGGCCGCTCGCCTGCGTCCCCGCATTGCCCAGCGCCCAGGCGAACTGCGTCTCGTCGAGCCCCAGCAGCGCGGCGCCCGCGCCGGCGCCGCCGAACGGACCGCAGGTCGCCGTGTTGTGCCAGATCTTGTAGTGCGCCGGCCCGACGCTGGCGCCGACCCGGCACGTCGCCTCGAACCCCCAGATGATCGCCTTTAAGGCATCACGCCCCGACACCCCGCGCCGCTCGGCCAGCGCCCAGGCCGCCGGCACGACGACGCAGCCGGGATGCACGACAGACGCGCGATGCAGATCGTCAGTCTCGTGAATATGCGTCAGCGCGCCGATCAGGAAGGCGCGCCCGAACGGCGCGCCCGCATCCTGCGCGGCCAGCAGCTTGCGCCCGGCATCGGAGTTGACCCCCGCCACCGCATTCGCCACCGCATCGAGCGTCAGCAGCGCGGCGGCCTCTAGATCGGCATCCGTCACCGGCTTGGTCTGGATCAGGCGGGCGAGTTGGCGGGCAAGGGCGGTCATGACTCGCTATCTAGCGCCGAAGCTGCGCCGCCGCGAGCATACCTAGATGGCCGCCACAGCGATTGCACGCTCAAGTTGAACGATCTCGAAACTGGTGTGCAGCGACCGGTCCGCTAGCGTGCCCACGGCGAGCGCGCCATAGAGCCGCTCGGGTTCCAGATAGATCGCTACGCCTTCGACGAAGCGCGGCACGTCGTCCTTGATCTGCACGATCTGACGCATCCAGAACGCGCTGCGCTCGTCGGCGGCGGCGCGAAAGCCTTGCATCACATCGGCGCCGCGCGGCCCATGGATGAATTCCTCCAGCCGCCGGCCGGTCAGGCTGCGCTTGAACGTCGCGTCGAGCGCCGTTCCCATATAGCGCAGCTTCAGGCTCGTCCCGTCTAAACCGCGCTCGATGTCGACGATGAAGAGGATCGGCAGGATGTCCGTCCCGAGCTGCGCCGGATGAATCTCGCGCATATGCCGCCGCGGCAGCAGGTAGTCCGCCGCTTTGCGCAGTCGCGCGTCCATGAAGTCCCCGGGAGCTGTCATCGCAGCAGCCTGCGCGCTGGCGCCTAATATCTCGATAAGGCGCGCGCCGGTCTTCTAAGCTTGCCGCCGCCGGGGCGTTTTCCCTAGTTTGGCGTCCCATGACCCCATCGATTCCCGCGCCGCGTGCCGTGCTTCGCCTGCTCGCCCGCGCCGTCGCGCTGCTGGGGCTGGCCTTCATCGTCACCGCCTGCGGCACCACCGGCGGCTCCACCGACGCCACCGGCCCGCATCCGACTGGCGCCGGCGGGCGCTATAAGGTCGGTAGCCCCTACGAGGTCAAAGGCGTCTGGTACTACCCCCAGGAAGATCCGCTCTACGACGAGACCGGCATCGCCTCCTGGTACGGCCCCGGTTTCGCCGGCCGCAAGACGGCGAACGGCGAGATTTTCGATCCCAAGCTCGTCAGCGCCGCGCACAAGACCCTGCCCATGCCGGTCAATGTCCGCGTCACCAATCTCGAAAACGGCAAGTCGATCGTCGCCCGCGTCAACGATCGCGGCCCCTACAAGCCCGGCCGCATCATCGACATGTCGGAACAGGGCGCGATCCTGCTCGGCTTCAAGGCGCAGGGCATGACCCGCGTCCGCGTCCAGTTCGTCGGGATCGCCGACCTCCCCGACGGGAAGCCCGGCCAGCGTGTGAAGGGCAGGGGCGAGGAAGCCGCGATCGGCCGCGAAAGCGGTGCACGCACCGCGCCGTCCGGTGCCGTCGAATCCGGCGAGCTTGCACCGCCGCCGGGTACCGTCGCCGCAGCCCCGCCGCCGCCCATCGCGGCCGCGCCGGTTCCCATTTCCTCCGCCGCGCCAGTCGACGAAGCGGACGGCACGGTCACGCAGGTCGCCGTCTCCGGCCGCGGGCTCATTTACGTCCAGGCCGGCGCTTTCCTGGCGCGTGAAAATGCCGATCGCCTGCTGCGCCGCCTCAGATCGATCGCCCAGTTCTCGATTTCTCCCAAGAACATCGAGGGAAAAATGTATTATCGGGTGCGCGCCGGTCCCATCGACTCGGTCGATGAAGCAGACGGCATCCTCGATGAAGTCCTGCGCGACGGCCAAAGCGGCGCACAGATTGTTGTTGAGTAACCCCAAGGTCATGCCCGCGCAGGCGGGCATCCAGTCAGCGTTCGGAGTCGTCAGATGCTGAGAATTCTCTTCGCCTGCCTTGCCCTCGCACTCGGTCTCGTCGCGCCTGCCGCCGCCTTCGAGACGTCGGCCAAGACCGCCATCCTCGTCGACTATGAGAGCGGCGCGGTCCTTTACGACAAGGACGCCGACAAGCGCATCCCGCCGGCCTCGATGACCAAGCTCATGACTGCCGCCGTGATCTTCGACATGCTGAAGAAGGGCGACATCACCATGGACACCAAATTCAAGGTGTCCGAGAAGGCCTGGAAGATGCAGGGCTCCAAGATGTTCGTGGAGCTCGGCACCGAGATCCGCGTCGAGGACCTCCTGCGCGGCATGATCATTCAGTCCGGCAACGACGCCTGCATCGTGCTGGCTGAAGGCATTTCGGGTTCGGAAGAAGCCTTCGTCGCGCTGATGAACGCCAAGGCCCGCGAACTCGGCATGACGAATTCGCTGTTCCAGAACACGTCCGGCATGCCCGCCGAGAACCACTACATGTCGGCCCGCGACCTCGTCACGGTCACGCGCTACATCATCTCCAGCTTCCCCGATTACTTCCACTTCTACTCGGAGAAGGAATTCACCTGGAAGGCCGGCAACGGCGTGAAGCCGGGCGAGGGCGACCAGACGACGATCAGCCAGGGCAACCGCAACCCGCTGCTCTACGCGACCCCGCCCGGCGACGGCATGAAGACCGGCCACACCGAAGAGGCCGGCTACTGCCTCACCGGCACCGAGCAGCGCGGCGACCAGCGCATGATCATGGTCGTCACCGGCCTCACCTCGATGAGCGAGCGCGGCACCGAGGCCGTCCGCTTCATGGACGCCGCCTTCAAGGAATTCCGCCGCATCGACGTCTTCGCCGCCGGCGCGGTCGTGACGGAGGCTGAAGTCTGGAACGGCGAAGCGGAGAAGGTCGGGCTCACCGTCGCCGAACCGCTCCGCCTCTTCGTCACGCCCGAAGCGCGCCAGGGTCTCAAGATCTCCTACCGCTACAGCGCGCCCATCAAGGCCCCGATCGCCCAGGGCCAGGCCGTCGGCGAGATGACGATCGAGATGCCCGGCCAGCCCCCGCGCACCGTGCCGCTCGTCGCCGCCACCGCGGTTGAAGAGACCGGCATTTTCGGCCGCATCGGCAACGCAATCTCGCTGAACCTCTTCGGCTACGAACCCGCGACGTGAGCACGCCGCGCCTCCCGGGTTTCTTCCTCACGCTCGAGGGCGGCGAGGGCGCCGGCAAGTCGACGCAAGGACGCCGCCTCGCCGCGACGCTGCGGGAGCGCGGCTTCAGCGTCGTGCTGACCCGCGAGCCCGGCGGCGCACCGGGCGCCGAGGATATCCGCAAGCTCCTCGTCACCGGCGACGCCGCCCGCTGGACGCCGCTGACCGAGGCGCTGCTGATGTTCGCCGCCCGCGACGATCATCTTGCCCGCACCATCCGCCCGGCACTGGAGAGCGGCGCCATCGTCATCTCCGACCGCTTCGCCGACTCGAGCGAGGCCTATCAGGGCGCCGGCGGCGGCGTCCCCGCCGACACCATCGCCAGCCTCCGCCGCCTCGTCGTCGGCGACACCGAACCGGACCTGACGCTGATCTTCGACCTGCCCTGCGAGGTCGGCCTCGCCCGCGCCCACGAACGCGGCGGCGACGCCCGCTTCGAATCCAAAGGCCGCGACTACCACCAGCGCCTCCGCGACGCTTTCCTCGCCATCGCCCAGCGCGAGCCGAAACGCTGCACCCTCATCGACGCCAACCAGACCGAAGACGACGTCGCCCAGGCCATCCTCAACCGCACCCTCGACGCCTTGGGCAAGAAGGGCCTGCTGCCGTGATGTCCCTAACCGTCATCCCGGGCGAGGCCGCCGTCAGGCGCCCGAGACCCAGGACCCAGGGGCGTCAGGCACAATGCGCAGTCACCTGGGTCCCGGCTCTCCGCTGCGCTCCGGCCGGGATGACGATGCTGGTAAGCTCGTCCCATGGCTGACCTCCCCGAACCCGATCGCCTCGAAGGCTACCCCCATCCCCGCGAAGCTACGGCCGTGTTCGGCCATGCGGCGGCGGAGGAAACCTTGCTGCGCGCCATCAACACGCGCCTGCCGCATGCCTGGATTTTCGGCGGGCTCAAGGGCATCGGCAAGGCGACGCTTGCCTACCGCGTCGCCCGCGCGCTGCTGGCCCGCGGCCGCTCCACCGCGCCGCTGGCGACGCTCGACACCGACCCGAACCACCCCGCTGTGCGCCGCATCCTCGCCGGCGGCCATGCCGATCTGCTGATCCTCCGCCGCCCCGCCGATCCGAAGACCGGCAAGCTGAAGGGCGAACTCCCCGTCGATGAAGTCCGCCGCCTCGGCGACTTCTTCTCGCGCCACGCCAGCGAAGGCGGCAAGCGCATCGCCATCGTCGACGCCGCCGACGACCTCAACCGGAACGCCGCCAATGCCTTGCTGAAGACGCTTGAGGAACCGCCCGAAGGCGGCCTCCTCATCCTGATCGCCCACAAGCCGCGCGCGCTGCTCCCGACCATCCGCTCGCGCTGCCGGCTGCTGACCATGACCCCGCTGGGGGAGGGCGACCTCCAGCGCGCGCTCCACGCCGTCGCGCCTGATCTCGACAACGCCCCAGCCTTGGCCAGGCTCGCGGGCGGCAGCGTCGGCGCCGCGCTCGAAATGGCCGCCAATGACGGGCCCGGCCTCGACAACGCACTCAGCGCCATCGCCCGCAAGCGCGGCCGCGACGCCAACGCCGCGCACACCCTCGCCAACGACCTCGCGGCCGCCGCCCAGGCCCCGCGCTTCCGTCTCTTCATCGACCGGATTCAGACCGCCTTCGCCGCTGCCGCCGCCAATGGCGACCGCGCCGCGCTCGACGCCTGGCAAATGACCGCCGACCTCGCCCGCGCCGAAGACAACCTCAACATCGACAAACGCGCGATTGTGCTCAGGCTGCTCGACCGCTACGCCGCGCTGAACTGATTTTCCAAACTGTCATGCCCGCGAAGGCGGGCATCCATGCCGGAGCAAAGGTGGATGCCCGCCTTCGCGGGCATGACAAAGTGGGGCAGGGCCTAAGGCCTAGATCTCGCCCGCTATCCCCGCGAGCAGTTCATAGCTCCGCAGCCGCGCCTCGTGGTCGAACACCGACCCGGCGACCATAATCTCGTCGACCCCGGTCTTCGCCGCAAAGTCCTTCAACCCCGCGCGCACCGTGTCCGGCGAGCCCACGAAGGCATAGGTCAGCATCCGCGAGGCCTGCGCCTTCTCGGCCGGCGTCCAGTAGGTCTCGATGTCGTCGATCGGCGGCTGCATTTTGCCGCGCGTGTTGCGCTGCATGTTGGTGAAGGCCTGCTGCATCGAGGTGAACAGCCGTTGCGCCTCGCGATCCGTGTCCGCGACCACCGCCTGCACGCCCGCCATCGCATAGGGCTTGTCGTTGTATTCCGACGGCTGGAAGCGCTCGCGATAGGCCTTCATCGCGTGGAACAGATAATCCGGCGCGAAATGCGACGCGAAGGCGTAGGGCAGGCCCAGCAGACCCGCGACCTGCGCCCCGAACGTGCTCGAGCCCAAAATCCACACCGGCACGTTCAGCCCCGCGCCCGGCACGGCCTGCACCACCTGGCCCGGCTGGGCCTCGGCGAAGAAGGCGAGGATCTCCTGCACGTCCTGCGGAAAGTTGTCGGCGTTATCCAGGCTGCGCCGCAGCGCCCGCACCGTCCGCTGGTCGGTGCCGGGCGCGCGGCCGAGCCCCAGATCGATCCGGCCGGGGAACAGAGACTCGAGCGTCCCGAACTGCTCGGCGATCACCATCGGCGCGTGGTTGGGCAGCATGATGCCACCCGCGCCGACCCTTATCGTCTTGGTCGCCCCCGCCACATGGGCGATGCAGACCGCGGTCGCCGCGCTGGCGATCCCGATCATGTTGTGATGCTCGGCCAGCCAGAAGCGCTCATAGCCCCAGCCTTCCGCATGCTGGGCGAGGTCGGCTGCGTTATGCAGCGCATCCGCCGCGGTCGCGCCCTCGACGATGGGCGCCAGATCCAGGATCGATAATTTCATCCCCCCAATCTGGGCATGGGAGAGGGAGGGCGCAAGCATCCACCCTTCGTTGTCGTGTTCGAGATGCTCTTAACTGTCATGCCCGCGCAGGCGGGCATCCAGCAGCCGCGCCAGCCCACGGATGCCCGCCGTCGCAGGCGTGACAACAGAGTGTTGGGCCGCAAAGGCTAGCCCCCTTAAAGGGCCACCGTCTCAAACAAATCCGCCCAATCCGGGTTCATCTCTTCGATCACCCTGATCTTCCACGCCCGCCGCCACTTCTTCATTTGGGTTTCACGCAGTATGGCGTCGTTGATGTCGTCGAATGTCTCGAACCAAACCAGCTTGGTCACGCCGTATCGAGTGGTGAAACTCCCCGCTTTACCATCGCGATGCTCCAACACACGGCGCGAAATGTCGTTCGTCACGCCGATATAAAGCGTCCCATTCCGCGCACTAGCGAGAATGTAGAGCCAGTAGGTCCGCGTGCGACTGTGCATGGCGTGATTGAAAGCCAGGTTCCGAACACTAACACCCTTTGTCATGCCCGCGAAGGCGGGCATCCAGCAGCCGCGCCAGCCTGTGGATGCCCGCCTTCGCGGGCATGACAGGAGCGAGCCAAGTCGAGGCACACGCTGGCGCTTCACTCGGATCGAATAGTTCCGCGCCACTGGCCGGTTTCATCCGGCCCTCCCGTTTTCCATTGCAGCACCGGCCCTCTGGCCGGCCTGCGCGGACGAACGGAGAGCGTGCAATGGGACAGGTGATTGATCCCCCGGTCAAAACGAAGGCGGATTTCCAGGGCCGGCTGATCGGCTTTGAGACCAACAAGGCGATCCTGCGGCCCGACCATATCGACTGGCTGACCGATCTCGCCCGCAAGACCAACACGACGCGCGAGTTCTCCTGCCAGATCTACGGCTTCGCCTCCCGCCTCGGCGATCCCGAAAAGAACCGCACCCTCTCCTACAATCGCGCCAACGAGGTCGCGCGCTTCCTGGAAAAGCATAACCCGCTCTACAGCACCGAGCGCATCGACAGCTTCGAGGCCAAGGGCGAGGATGCGTCCGGCGGCGGCGCCAGCAACGACGACGACATGTGGCGCGCCGTCGAGGTCCACGTCTTCATGAAAGGCGGGCACCAGCCGGGCAAGCCCGGCGCTAAGCCGCGGCCCAAGCCCCATCCGCGCAACATGAACTGGTCCATCGCTAGCGGCCCCTCGCTCGCGCACAACCCGCTGCTGTTCTGGCTGCCCGTCAGCATCCAGGTCGCGAGCTTCCGGTTCCGCAACGACGATAACGGCCAGGCCGGCAACTACCTCGCCTTGATGGGCGGCGCGGGGCTGGATGCGCTCAGCATCGTTCTCGGCGCGCTGGAAGGGCTGAAGGCCATGCCCTCCAAGCTCGCCAAATTCGCGGAAGTGCTGGGCACCAACGCCCTCACCGTTCTCGAACACCTCGCCAAGCGCGACTTCCGCGGCGCGCTGAAGGCGATCCTGAAGGCCATCCTCGCCGGCGGCTCGGTCCCATTGACCTTCTCGCCGTTCTCCAAGTGCAAGGTCTTCACCCCCACGACGCTCGACACGATCGACGGCTCCACCATCGCCAACGCCTCCGCCACCGCGACCATCCAGCAGTTCGGCGCGCTCTGGGTCTACGGCAAGACCTGGTACACCGACGCGGCGGGCAAGCGGATGTTTGGGGCCCGCAACTTCCTCGAAGCGCCCGGCAGCTGGTCGACCCAGCTCCAGATCCCCAATTTCGCCGCCAGCTTCGTCGGCGGCCCGCTGCTCCGCCTCACCTGAGACGGGATCGGTTGAGCCGGAGCGCCGCAGTCGCTATCTCCTGCCCATGCTCGTCGACAGCCACTGCCATCTCGACTTTCCCGTTCTCGCCGCCGATCGCGACGCCGTCGTCGCGCGCGCCCGGGCCGCCGGGGTGGGGACGATGCTCACCATCGGCACCAAGCTGTCGGCCTTTCCCGGCGTCAGGGCTGCAGCCGAGGCGTATGACGGCATCTACTGCTCGGTCGGCATCCACCCGCACGAGGCTGAGGCCGAGCCCGATGTCCAGGCCGCCCAGCTCCTCGCCCATGCCGACGACCCCAAGGTCGTCGCGTTCGGCGAGACCGGTCTCGACTATTTCTACGAGCACGCCCCGCGCGAGGCCCAGCTCGCCAATTTCCGCGCCCATATCGAGGCCGGACGCACCGCGGGCCTCCCGATCATCGTCCATACTCGCGACGCGGATGAGGACACCGAGGCTTTGCTGACCAAGGAAATGGGGCAGGGCGCCTTCACCGGCGTCCTTCACTGCTTCACCTCGGGCGCGCGCCTCGCGCAGGTGGCCATCGACCTCGGCTTCTACATCTCCTTCTCGGGCATCCTCACCTTCAAGAAGACCGACGCTCTGCAGCAGATCGCCCGCGACCTGCCGCTCGACCGCATCCTGGTCGAGACCGACGCCCCGTATCTGGCGCCCATCCCGCATCGCGGAAAGTCCAACGAGCCGTCCTATGTCGTCCATACCGCCGCAAAACTCGCGGCCCTGCGCGGCATCTCCGTGGAGGAGGTCACCGCCGCCACCACCACGAACTTCCACCGCCTGTTCGCGAAGACCCGGCCGTTCGCCAGCTGATAAGCCACCTCGTAAACATCCCCAAACCTGTCATGCCCGCGAAGGCGGGCATCCATGCGACCGCGCCGGTAGATGCCCGCCTTCGCGGGCATGACAGAGAGGAGGAATTCCCCCGAGAGCACCAACCGCCCAGCATTTTTTTCTGCTGGATTCCACGGCGCGCCCGCCCGAAAGTCGGGCGATGACAGCCCCTGCATCCAATCGTCATGACCGTTGAAGGCATCATCCTGGGCTGCGGCTCGTCCAGCGGCGTGCCGCGAGTCGGGCTCGACGGCGCGGACTGGGGCGCGTGCGATCCTTCGAATACTAAGAATCAGCGCACCCGATGTTCGATGCTGGTGAAGACGCCCCAGGCGAACCTGCTGATCGATACGAGTCCCAACCTGCGCGAACAACTTCTCGCTGTGGGAACGGGCAGGGTGGACGCCGTCCTCTACACGCACGATCACGCCGATCAAATTCACGGCATCGACGACTTGCGCGCCATCGCCTACGTCAATCGCCGGCGCATGCCGGTCTATGCCGACGACGTCACGATGACGACGCTTCGGCAACGCTTCGGCTACTGTTTCGAGACACCGCCGGGCAGCGGCTATCCACCCATATTGGATGCGCGTCTCATCGCCGATCCGCTCGCGCCGTTCACGGTCGACGGCCCGCGCGGCAGCATCGAGGTCGTGCCGTTTGCCCAAGCCCATGGCCGGATTCGCTCACTCGGCTTCCGCATCGGAGCGCTCGCCTATTCAAGCGATGTCTCGGGTTTGGATGACGCCGCGTTCGCCGCGCTCGAAGGTGTGGAGTGCTGGATCGTCGATGCATTGCGCGACGCGCCGCATCCCACGCACAGCCATGTCGCGCAGACGCTTGAGTGGATCGCGCGGGTAAAACCCAAGCGCGCCATTCTCACCAATCTGCATATCGATCTCGACTATGCCGAACTCTCGTCGCGCCTACCTTCCGGCGTCGAAGCGGCCTTCGATGGACTTTCTTTCGCATGTGCAACGTGAATTTTGCACTTGTGTCTCTGGGAGTGATCTTGGTTACAATATGCTTGCGGGGCACATGACGCTGCGTTTATGTACCCGGCCGGGTTAGCTCGGGGTGGTGGGTTTAAAAAGGCGCGGAGCGACAAAAGTCGCGCGCGCTTGGTGTTATTGCTTAGCGGGGCCGTAGGCTCCCTAATGCGTCCGGAAACGGAAACGCCGATCTCTCCATTCGTTGCGAAGCCTAAGGAACCGACACCCGCGGGCGTGCCTTGCGTCCGCGAGACAGAAATTCAGGAAGTGCACGCGGCACGCCGCGGCAATTAGAGGGTCAACGAAGGTGGTGCTTATGACAGATGTACGCTTTGCGTCGCGTCTCGTCCGCGGATTTGCGGCCGGCGCGATTTTTGTAGGTCTGACCGTCGCGTCGCCTGCCGTGCTCGCCCAGACGACGCCCGCTCCGGCGACGCCGCCGGCCGCTGCGCCCGCGACGCCCGCTCCGGGCACGCCGCCCGCCGCGGCTCCTGCTGGTGCGCCCCCGGCCGCTGCGCCGGGCGCCGCTCCCGCGGTCGGCCCTGACGGCCTCCCGGTCGCCGGTCCCGCGCCTGCCGCGGCCCCCGGTGCCGCCCCGGCCGTGATCGGCCCCGACGGTCTCCCCGTTGCTGGCCCCGCGCCGGCCCCGGCGCCCGCGCCGATGCAGCCCAAGCTCGGCCCGGACGGCAAGCCCGTTCTCGGCCCCGACGGCCAGCCCATCATGGAGCCCGCGCCTGCGCCGGCCCCCGTCGCCGCTCCGCCGGCCGCGCCTGAGGCCCCCAAGCCCCCGCCGCCGAAGAAGCCGATCGAAGCCAACTTCTTCGGTATCCCGGTCCTGATCCCCGCCGAAGACGAATACTCGCTCTACGGCCTGTTCATGATCGCGCACCCGGTGGTGAAGGTCGTGATGATCGGCCTGTTCATCTGCTCGGTCATCTCCTGGGCGATCCTGATCTCCAAGCTGATCTACCTGGGTGGCCTGAACCGCCGCACGACGAACTTCCTCAACGAGTTCCGTTCGTCGAACGCCCCGCTGCAGGATCTGTCCAAGTCCATCTCGGGCAAGGACCGCTCGACGCCTCCGGCCCAGATGGTCGAAGCCGCGGCGAACGAAATCGATCTCACTTTCGCCCAGGGCCCCGCGTCCACCGGCGAAAAGCGTGATCACCTGACGCAGCGTATCGGTTCGGCGATGTCGATCGCCCAGGCCTCGCGTAGCGCCGAACTCGGTTCGGGCATGGCGTTCCTCGCGACCGTCGGTTCGATCGCGACCTTCGTCGGTCTGTTCGGTACGGTCTGGGGTATCATGTACTCGTTCATCGGCATCGCGCAGTCGAAGTCGACGAACCTGGCCGTTGTTGCCCCCGGTATCGCCGAAGCGCTGCTCGCCACCGCGATCGGTCTGTTCGCAGCTATCCCGGCGGTTGTTTTCTACAACGTCTTCGCCCGCCGCATTGCTGCCTACAATCAGCGTTTGGATACCTTCTCGTCCGAGTTGCTGGTGCGCGTGTCGCGCCAGCTTGATCAGAGCGCGGGTTAAGCGCTGCGGTCAGGAAAGGAACCTAAGCCATGGGCGCTAAAGTAGGCGGCGACGAGAACAAATCGTCGAAGAACTACTCCGATAACTCCGAGATCAACGTCGTTCCCTTCGTGGACGTCATGTTGGTTCTCCTCATCATCTTCATGGTGGCGGCTCCGCTCGCCACCGTGAACGTCGCGGTCGATCTGCCGCCGTCCAATGCCGAGCCGACGCCGAATCCCAAGGATCCGGTGTTCGTCTCGATCCAGAAGAACGGCGACATCTTCCTCGGCGACAACGCGACGACGCTTGATCGCCTGGGCGATGCGGTGATGACCCGCACGCTCGGCGACCGCGAGAATCGCATCATGGTCCGCGCGGACCGTGACGTGATCTACGGTTCCGTCATGCGCGTGATGAACGTTCTGCAGGATTACGGGTTCTACAAGGTCGCGCTGATCGCCGAAGAAGTCGTGTAGGGTAGGGCGCGGTTCAGAACCATGAAACGCTCCTTCTGGTACACGCTCCTCATCGCGATCGCGCTGCATATGGCAGTCGGCTACTACTTCTTGGCCGGCTTCATTGCAGAGCAGAAAGCGCTGGTTGAGGACAACGCGGTGGAGGTCTTTGTACCGCCCCCACCGCCGCCGCCTCCGCCACCGCCGCCGCCGCCGCCTCCGGATGAGCCGCCGCCGCCGCCTGAAAAGCCGCGCGTGCGTCCGCGATTCCCACCCCCGATCCCGCCGCCGGCCGACGTGCCGCCGCTGCCGATCCCGCCCCAGCCCCCGGCTGAGGACACTTCGGACGCGACGACCACGACCTCCGACCAGACGATCCCCGCCGCGGCTCCCAAGCCGACCAAGCGGGTCCAGCCGAAATACCCGCGCCGCGCCGAGGAGCGTGAACGCGAGGGTAGCGCGACGATCTACGTGACGGTTGGTGCCGGTGGCATCGTCACCGCGGTCCAGGTCGCGTCCGAAAACCCGGAAGGGTTCGGGTTCGGCGAAGCGGCAGCCGCCGCCGTGCAGCAGTGGCAGTTCGCCACCGCCCAGCCCGGCCGGTACACGGTCACGGTGAAGTTCCGCCTCCAATAGGCGGAACGACCCAAGGAAACGAAAGCGGCGCCCCAACGGGCGCCGTTTTTCTTTGTACGGCACCTTGCATGCGCCGCCGCCCTTAGCCTGATAATGCAGTGATCAGGACGGTGGAGAGACGGCCATGGGCGTGACGGGGATCGGCGGCTTCTTCTTTCGGGCGAAGGACCCCAAAGCGCTGAGCGCTTGGTACGCCGAGCATCTCGGCGTCGGCGCGGGGCCGTACGGCCAGTGGGACACTGAGGCCGGGACGACTGTCTTCTCGCCCTTCGCGGCCGACACCGATTATTTCGCCGCCGACCGCCAGTGGATGCTCAACCTGCGCGTCGACGACCTCGACGGTCTGATCGCGGCGCTTCAGGCGGCGGGGATCGAGGTCATCACCAAGCCCGAATGGAACATGCCGGGCGTCGGGCGCTTCGCGCGCATCCACGATCCGGAGAACAACCCGATCGAGCTCTGGCAGCCCGAATAGTCCGCCAGAAGCGGCTAGCTCGCGACCCGCAACGCCGCCAATTGCGCGTCCAGCGCATCGAGGTCATAGGGCTTCGAGATCCGCGGGATATCAGCCGGCAACCCGTCGGAGACCTCCGCGAAGCCCGTGGCGATCAGCACGGTCAGGGCAGGGCGCAATCGCCGCGCCGCCTGCACCAGGTCCATCCCCGTCATGCCCGGCATCAGATAGTCGGTCATCATCAAATCGACCGGCTCGCCGGCCTCCAGCAGCTCCATCGCGGCCGCCCCCGAATGCACCTCGGTCACCGTGTGGCCGAGCTCCTCCAGCATCGCCGTGGTCAGCGAGGCGACGAGCACGTCGTCGTCCACCACCAGAACGCGGGCGCCCGGCGTGTCGCGGGCGGTCTTCTCTTCGACCGCCACATCCACCGTCACGCCTGTCGCGCGCGGGACATAGATGGTCGCCACCGTACCGGCGCCCGGCGTGCTCTCCAGCGTGAACCCACCGCCCAGCTGCACGGCGAGGCCGTGCACCATCGAAAGGCCGAGCCCCGTTCCCTTGCCCACGGCCTTGGTCGAGAAGAACGGCTCGATCGCCTTCTTCAGCGTCGCTTCGTCCATGCCGGTCCCGTTGTCGGCCACCCGGATCGCCAGGAACGCGCCGGAGGGCAGGGTGGCATGGCCTGACACCGCCTCCTCGCGCACCGAGATATCGATGCTGCCGCCATCGGCCATGGCGTCGCGCGCATTGATCGCGAGATTGAGGATGGCGAGCTCCAACTGATTGGCATCCACCTGCGCCGGCGGCAGGCCGGGCGCGATAGTCGTCGTCAGCACGAAGCGCGGCCCCAGCGAGCGATCCAGCAGATCGCCCATCCCGCCGATCAGCTTGCTCAGGTCCACCGCGCTCGTCTTCAGATCCTGCTGTCGCGCGAAGGCGAGCAGGCGCTGGGTGAGCGAAGCCCCGCGCTCGGCCGCCTGGATGGCGCCGTCGATCAACTGCTTGGTCTGCGGCGTCTCGGGGATGCGGCGGCGCAGCAGATTCAGCGCCGACATCACGGCCATCAGCAGATTGTTGAAATCGTGTGCGACGCCGCCGGTGAGCTGGCCGATCGACTCCATCTTCTGCGCCTGGCGCAACTGCTCCTGCGCCCGCTCGCGCGCCGCGACCTCAACCATCAACTCGTTGGTCCGCTGCACGACGCGTTCTTCCAGCGTCGCATTGAGATCCGACAGCGCGATGCGCTCGCGCGCGAGATCGGCCACCAGCTTCTCGCGCTCCAGTTCCGCGCTCTTGCGCGCCGAGATATCGGCGGTGACGCCGGTCAGGCCGAAGATGTTGCCGTGAGCGCTCCGCATCGGTTGCCCGCGCGCATCGATCCAATGCATCGAGCCGTCCGGCCACACGGCGCGATAGACGACCCAGTAGTCCTGGCCGGTCGCCAGCGTGTGCTGAGCGGCCGCTTCGATCTTGCCCCAGTCGTCGAGATGCACCGCCGCCTTGAACGTCGGATAGTCGAACAGCTCGTCGGACCCGCGCCCGTAATGCGCCTTGGACTCCGGCGAGGCCTCCAGCTTCGACGTGACGAGATTGAGCGTCCAGGCGCCGAGGTTCGCCGCCTTCATGGCGGTGCGCAGCCGCTCCTCGCCCTCGCGCAGATCGTCCGCTCGCGCCCGGGCCTCGTACTGGCGATAGCGCGAGCGCGCCGCGCTCGCCACCGCGGCCGTCAAGGTCGTGGGATGAAACGGCCGCTCGATCACCGTGACGTTGCCCAGCACCTCCGACCAGCGCTGCGCGGCGGGATTGCGCTCCAGCCCGCCACCGTGGCTCGACAACAGGATGATCGGGAAATCCGACCAGGGCGGCTGATCCTGCAGCCAGCCCGCCAGCCCGGTGATATTGGCCGATCGCAAGGCTTCTTCGGCGATGATTGCCGCGCCGGCGCCGACGTTCAATTCGGCGACGAGGGCAGGCAGATCTTTGCAGACCTCGCCCTCGACGCCGGCTTCCGCCAGCAGCGCGCAGGCGAGGGCGCCATCACGCCCATTGGGTGCAAGGACCAGAACGCGGCGGGCACGGGCGTCGACCCGTTTCAACTATTCGATCCCCATCAACGCGCCATCGCCGCCAACGAAGGTCGGCACACCGCGCAGCACCCCCTGGAACTGATCCAGCGGCGCGCCGACCGTCAGGCCGCGACCGTCGATCAGATATTCGCGGATCGTATCTTCGTGCGGGCCGGTGCGCTTCTTGATCACCGACATCGCGCGCCGCACTTTGCCCAGGGCCTCGAAATAGCGCAGCAGGATCACGGTATCGGCGAGATATGTCACGTCCACCGGTGCCTTCATGTCGCCGACGAGACCGTGTTGCGCGACCGTCAGGAACGTCGTCGCGCCGCGCCGGTTCAGGTATTGCAGCAACTCGTGCATGTGCAGGATCAGCGAATTCTCTTCCGGCATCGCGGCCTGATAGCCGTTGACCGAGTCGATCAGCACGGTCTTGATCCCGTCTTCGTCGACGCGGCTGCGCACCCGGTGCGAGAACTCGCCGGGCGACAGTTCCGCCGCATCGACCTGTTCCAGATAGAGGTTCCCGTCTGCGACCAGCTTCTGCAGGTCGATCCCCAGCGGCTTCATCCGATCGTAGAGCAAGCCCAGTTCTTCATCGAAGATGAACATCGCCGCCTTCTCGCCGCGCGCGACGGCCGCGGCGACGAACAGGATCGCGATCAGCGACTTGCCGGTGCCGGCCGGTCCCAGGATCAGCGTGCTCGATCCGCTGTCCAGCCCGCCGCCCAGCAGCGTATCCAGCGCCTGGATACGGCTTGAAACCCGTGTTCGCTGCTCCGCACCGCGATACTCCGCCGATACCAGCCGCGGAAACACGTTCACGCCGCCCGTGGTGATCGTGAAATCATGGAAGCCGCCGCGATAGCGCTGCCCGCGATACTTGATGATCCGCATGCGCCGCCGTTCGGCGCCATAGGCCGGCGCCAGCTCTTCCAGCCGCACCACGCCGTGCACGACGCTATGCACCGTCTTGTCCAGCGAGTCCGCCGTCAGATCGTCGAGCAGCACGACGGTCGCACCGAGCTTTGAGAAGAAATGCTTGATCGCCAGGATCTGCCGGCGATAGCGCAGCGAGCTCTGCGCCAGCAGGCGGATCTCCGACAGGCTGTCGATCACGACCCGGTCGGGCTTGACGCGCTCCACGGCGTCGAAGATCGACTGCGTCGTCTCGCCCAGTTCGAGGTCCGACGAGTAGAGCAGGGACTGCTTGTGCTCGTCGTTGAGCAGGCTCTCGGGCGGCGCCAGTTCGAACACCTCGATACCCGGGCCTAGCGTCCAGCCATGTGACGCCGCGCCCTCGCGCAGCTCGACCTCCGTCTCGGATAGGGTGATGTAGAGTCCACGCTCGCCGCGGGCCTCGCCCTCCTGCAGGAACTGCAACGCAATCGTGGTCTTGCCGGCGCCTGGTTCGCCCTCCAGCAGGAAGACATGGCCGCGCGACAGACCGCCGGCCAACACGTCGTCTAACCCCGTTACCCCAGTACGCGCCTTGGTCCCCGACAGGGCCGGTTTTTCGGCGGAAGAATGCTCAGTCACACTAGCTCCGGAACTTTTGTCAACAACGCACAACGATCCCAAACGCTCCCAGTTCCAAGCGAATTTTCTGCGGGCGGACGGCGGCCGCGCACTGACACTACGTCGCACCCGCAACAAAAGTGACCCTACGTCACAATGCCGCCCCAATCCCGGCGCGCCGTGATGCAGCCGGGCGCGCACCCCGCGCGACCCGGGCGGGCACGGGAGTTCAACATGGCATATGCGTTACCCCTTGGCGCACCAGCGCCGGAACGATCCAAACAGAACGACCTCAGATGGACCGTCGGTCTGTCGATCCTGTTCCACATCGCCGTGGGCTGGGTGATCGTGAACCAGCTGATCGGCGTGCCCGCTCTTGAGGCCGATCCTGAGCCGCAGGTCATTACGATCGAGCCTTACGTTAAACCGCCGCCGCCCCCGATCCCCGAAATCCAGGCCGATCCGCCGAAGCTGAAGGAGATTCCACGCGTCCAGCCGCGGCCGACGCCGATCGTCCCCGACGCACCCAAGGTGGACCCGATCCCGATCCCGCCGCAGCCGCCCATACCGGGCGAGCCGACGGTCACCAGCCTGCCGGAGACGGTCCCCACGGCGGCGCCGCAGCCGACTGAGCGCGTGCCCGTCAGATACCCCGTCCGCGCCCAGGATCGCGAGATCGAGGGCAGCGCGACCGTGCAGATCACCGTCGCACCCGGCGGGGCCGTCAGCGATGTGCAGATCGTCAGCGAAACGCCTGAGAACTACCACTTTGGCGAAGCAGCCGCCGACGCCGTCTGGCAGTGGAAGTTCGCCGACGCCCAGCCCGGCACCTACCGCGTCACGGTCCGCTTCAAGCTGAACTAGACGCAACCGCCGCGTGCTTGACGCACCCGGCAACGATCGCAAGGGTCCCTCCGGCATCATGCCGGGGGGATCATGCTGCGCGCCATCGTCTTCGCACTGGCACTGATCGGTTCCGCGACCGCGGCCGGGCCGTCGCCCGTTCTCGACCCAGCCACCGGCCGTCCCATCGAGGACTTTCCCGTCGCCCCGGCACCGCTGACGACCACGCAGCCCGTCTATCCCCCCGCCGCCGAACGGGCCGGCACCGAAGGCGCCGTCCGCGCCATCCTGACCCTCGATGCAGCTGGCGCCGTCACCAAGGTCGACATCGCCGCCGAAACGCCGCCGGGGCAGGGGTTCGCGACCGCCGCCGCGACCGCCCTCGCGGCCTGGCGGTTTCCCGCAGACATCGCCGGGCGCTACCGCATCAAGATCACCTTCGATCTCCCCGATCCCCCGGCCGCGCTGCCCGAAGCGCCCAGGCCGGTGAAGCGCATCCTCCCGAACTACCCGCATGATGCCTGGAAGGCGCGCCTCCCCGGCGAGGCCGTCGTTGCGGCCGAGATCGGCGATGACGGCGAAGTGGACGATGTGGCGCTGCTCTCCGAAACTCCCACCGGCCACGGCTTCGGCCCGGCGGCGGTGGAGGCCGTGAAGCTCTGGATTTTCCCCGAGGACCACCCCGGCCGCTACCAGGTCCGCGTCAAGTTCCAGTTCGATACGCCGACGGCTTCCGATGGCAGCCCCGTCGGCATGGCACCCGAGGCCGTCGAACCTGTCCGCGTGCGCTATCCGCTCGCCGCCCTGAACGCAGGCGGCATCGAGGGCCAGGTCGAAACGATCATCACGCTCGACGCCGCCGGCGCCGTCACCCATGTCGAGATCGCCTACGAACATCCGCCCGGCTACGGCTTTGGCGAGGCGCTGGCCGAGGGCCTGAAGAAGGCGACATTTCCCGCGGGTGTTGCCGGGCGCTATCTCTTCAGCGGCCGCTTCCGCATCGAGGGCTCGCCCGACGATGTTGCGGTGGATGTCGGCCAGCTCAAACCGGCGCCCGAGCCCTGGCACCGCCGCACGCCGATCTACCCACCGGACGCCAAGGCGAAAGGCATCGAGGGCGCGGCCGAAGTCGCGGTGTTCCTCGAGAACGGGGATGTCACCAACGCCTTGCTGCTGGGCGCTAATCCCGAAGGCCACGGCTTCGGCGAGTCCGCCTACAACGCCGTCATCCGCTGGCGCTGGGCCGATACGCCCGACGGCGCCTACCGCGTCCGCGTCGAATTCCACAAAGGGCGTTAGATCGTCTCAGCGCAGCTCGCCACGATCGCAAACCTTAATCTTCACGCTCCAGCGCCGCGACGAACGCCGCCAGCGCGCCCTCCAGCGTCGCGCGCACCGCATCGTCGGCGAGTAGCGCGTCGGCGGTCCAACTGACGCCGGAGGCGGGCAGGGTAACGCACGCTGCCTCCACCAGCCCCGACGACAGCGTCGCCAGCACCAGCCGCAGCGCCTCCTGCGTCGCGACGGCCCGTGGCGCGGCGTTCCAGATCGCCACCGGCTTCTTGCGGCCGGTATCGCTCACCAGCCAGTCGAGCGCGTTCTTGAAAGACCCCGGAATGCCGCGCGCATATTCCGGACACGAGACCAGCATCCCGTCCGCCGCCGTCACCGCCTCGCGCCACGCGACGACCGGCGGCGGCAACGACTCGACATCGTCGTCCGGATTGAAATGCGGCAGCCCGCCGACGCCGTCGTAGATGACGACCTCCAGCCCCGGCGGCGCCAACCGCCGCGCCGCCTCGATCAACGCGCCATTCGACGACGCCGCGCGCAAGCTTCCAGAAATCGCAACCAAGCGTGTCGTCACAGCGGCCCCCGGACGGATGTGAGGACATGGCCGCAGCCTGACAAGGGCTCAGAACCTGCAAGCCGCATTTTTCCGGCTTTCCCACGCATCATTATTTTCCATAATATATATTATACGCAAAACTCATTGTCGCCGAAATGCCGCATCAAGAATATATTCCCGTGACTATATTCCCATAACAGCTCTCGCACGTTATCTTCCCCCCAGATGATGGAGCGATGAAAGATGACGAACCACGACAGGAAAGTTGAGCGCAAAGCCGGCGACGCGCCGGATCTGGCGTTCGGCCACACCGCGGCGGCTGAGATTGCCGCCGCCGTGCGCGGCATCATGTGGCGCGACATGGCCGTGCTCGGACTGCGCGCCCACGCGGCCTGGCAGATGCCCGAGCAAGCGCCCGCGGACGCCCGCCTCCTCCCCCGGCCGTTCGACGTTCAAGCCCTCAATCTGGCGCGCTCGCTCGCCAGCCTCGGGCTCGCTTTGAAGCGCGCCTCGGCAAAGGACGTCTGCGAAGCGCCGGCCGACACCCTCGCCGCGGCGACGCTCTCTCATCTCGACGTTGCCTTCACGCGCGCCGTGACCGCGGAGCGCCGGGTTGCCGTGGAGCACAGCCCGCGCACGCACAATCGCGATCCCCACCTTGAATTCGAGCGCCGGATCTTCCCGCATGCACCAGATCGGTGGTCCGACGAAGCGCGCGCCGAAGTCGGCCTGCCGCCCGTGCAGCCCGCCGCGCGGAATGCCGCCGAGCTGGCGCATGCCCGCTGGGTCATCCAGCAGCAGACGGCGGAGGTCGCGCGTCTGGAAGCGGAGACCGCCAGCTTCGAGGCGGAGGTGACGGCACTCGAAAGAAAGATGGATGAAATCGAGGTTCGAATGGCCGAGGCGGAGGTCGAAGGCCTGGGTAAGGACGGCGCCCCTCGCCCTTTGGCGTCCCGCCGCCGGCACTGAGGCGCCGTCGCGGCGGCCAGCCCGGCAACACCAATCGCCTCAAGCACGGCTACTGGAGCGCCGCGGCCCACGCCGCGCGCGCCGAAAAGCGCTGCTTCGCGCGCCGTATCAAACTGCTCTGCGCTATCGCCCGCGACGCCATGCAGCGCGCCAAGGCGCGCACGCTCGCGTCCGCGGCGATCCCTCCCCGTCATGTTGAGGTGCGCAGCGCGGCCTGTGCGGAGCCTCGAACCACGCAATCTGTTTCAGCCACCCTGCGTCCTTCGAGACGCGACCTCACGGTCGCTCCTCAGGATGACGACAGCTTCGTCCAGTCCAATAATAACTGTCATCCTCGGGCGGCGCGCAGCGCCGTTCCGGGGACCCATGGCCAGGCTCAGCTCGATGGAACGATGGGTCGCCGGAACACGTCCGGCGATGACATGCGGGAGGTCCTACCCACCGGCATCCCAGATCGAGCGGAAGTCCCCGCCCCCGTTCAGGATCTGCGCGGGGCTCTGCTTGTCGATATGCCCGATCAGCCCCTGATAGACGCCATAGCCCATCAGCGCCTGCAAACGCGGCGGATACCCCCGCGCGACCGCGGCGGGCACGCCCAGCAGCTGGTTCTCCTGGCTCCTTATATACCCGGCGCAATAGTTCATCGCGATGCCCGTGCGCCGCCGGCCGCTGCGGTTCGCGCCCCCGCCATGCCACAGCGCTCCATCCAGATCAGCACGCTGCCTTTCGGCATCTCAGCCGGGATGGTCTCGTATTGCCCACCATACTCCGGACTTGGTTTCAGATGCGTTCCCGGCACGAGCCGCGTCGCGCCGTTCTCCTCGGTGAAGTCCGTCAGCGCCCACATCGTGTTGCAGATGACCGGCGCATGGGGCTTCGCCAGCGGGATGATCTGGTCGTCGGAATGGATCGGCTGCGCGCGCTCGCCCGGATCGATCGCGATCGACGACAGCGACGAAACCAGGCACCCCGCATCCAGCACCCCCTCCACGATTGGCAGGATGGCCGCATGCACCGGCACCGCGTCGAACGGCGCGCCATGGGCCAGCAGATTGTAGATCCGCACCGTGTGGTGACCCTCGAACCCGTTCATCGCGGGCTTGGCGCCAAGATCGCGCTCCAGCCGCGCCAGCGCGTCGTTCAGCGCCTCGATCAGGTCCGATTCGATAGCTTTCTCAGCAATCGTGAACCCGACGCGCTTCATCCGCGCCAGATGCCCCTCTGGAACCGTCTCGTCCATGTCAGCGCCCTCCTCCGCCGGCCCCTTCTCCGTCGCCCGGAAACACGGGCAAACCGGGGCTCTTGCGTAACGTCAGTCTCGCGCGAATGCGGGCTTCCGCACAACATCGTGACGTTGGCGTCATTTGAGGGCCCGGCATGGTGGACAGTTCGTCGCAGGCCGGGCCACAGTGCGCGCAAAGCAATTGGATGCAGGGAAGATTATCGATGACAGGCTTTACGCTGTCCGGGCGCACGATCGCTGCGTATGTACTGCCGACCGCGCCGCTCGCTGCGTTGGGACTGCCGCTCGTCGTTTACGTTGCCCCGTTCTATGTCAGCGGCCTCGGCCTCGATCAGGCGCAGGTCGGCCTCGTCCTGATCGTCGCACGCCTGCTCGATCTCCTGATCGACCCGATCATCGGCTGGGCCAGCGACACGACCCGCACCCGCTGGGGCCGTCGGCGGCCCTGGCTCACCGCCGCTGTGCCGTTCTTCGTTATCGGCGTCTTCCTGCTCTTCATGCCGCCGGCCGGCGCGACGATCGGCTGGTTTGCCGCCTGGATCATCCTCTCCTATCTCGCCTATTCGGTCGCCACGATCAGCCATATCGCCTGGGGCGCCGAGCTCAGCGGCCACTACCATGAACGCAGCCGCGTCCAGGGTTGGCGCGAGTTCGCTGGCATTGCCGGCTTCCTGCTGGTCCTCGCCCTCCCCGTCCTGCTCGAAATCTTCGACCCCCATGCGACGATCGTCGACAAGGTCTCGCTGATGGGCTGGTTCGTCTGCATCTCGATGCCGATCACCGTGCTCGTCACCCTGCTCTACGTGCCCGAACCGCCTATGCCGTCCACGGCCCACAAGCTCGACGTCGGCGCCGCCGTGAAGCTGATCGCCGGCAACAAGGCGCTCCGCAAGCTGCTGCTGGCCGACCTGCTTCAGGGCCTCGCACCCGGCATCACCGGCTCGCTCTTCATCTTCATGATCGCCTACTACTTCCAGCTCCCGAAGGCGTTCTCGATCGTCCTCTTCATCTACTTCGTCGCCGGCCTTCTGTTCGTGCCGATGTGGATCAAGCTTAGCTACAAGATCTCCAAGCACCGCACGCTCTGCGCCGCCTTGCTCTACACCTCGGCGCTGATGCCGATCCTGCTCTTCCTGCCCAAGGGCGAGTTCTGGATCATCATGCCGGCCTTCATCCTGTTCGGCGTCGGCTACGGCGCGGGCGGGTTCCTGCTCCGCTCCATCATGGCCGACGTCATCGACATCGACACGCTGGCGACCGGCAGCGAGCGCTCCGGCCTCTTCTACTCGCTGCTCGTGATGACCAATAAGCTCGGCTATGCCGCCGCCGGCCTCGCCTACCCGGTCCTCTCGATCGTCGGTTTCGACGGCCGCCCCGGCGCCGTCAATTCGCCCGAGGCGATCAACGGGCTCGGCCTCACCTTCGTCTTCCTGCCGCTGCTCTTCATGCTGCTGACCGTCTGGTCGATGTGGAACTTCCCCATCGACGAGTTCAAGCAGCGCGAAGTCCGCGAGGCCATCGCCCGCAAACGCGAAGCTGCCGCCGCCGAAATCGCGGCGATGAAGATCGACTGATGGAGCGACGGACCACCCCTATCGTCATCCCGGGCGAGGCCGCCGTAGGCGTCCGAGACCCGGGACCCAGGGGCGGCAAGCGCACCAGCCCAGTCACCTGGGTCCCGGCTCAAGGCCGGGATGACGGCAGAATGACATGACCCAAAACCCCGGCCGCATTACCGACCTGCTTGCCCTGATGGCTCGCCTCCGCGCGCCACAGGGCGGCTGTCCCTGGGACCTCGAGCAGACCTTCGCCACCATCGCCCCCTACACGGTCGAGGAGGCCTATGAGGTCGCCGACGCCATCGAGAAGGGCGACATGCCCGGCCTCAGGGACGAGTTGGGCGACCTCCTCTTCCAGGTCGTCTTCCATGCCCGCATGGCCGAGGAGGCCGGGCACTTCGCCTTCGCCGACGTCGTTGACGCCATCCAGACCAAGATGGTCCGCCGCCACCCCCACATCTTTGGGGACGGCTCCGGCGAGGCCGGCCCGCGCTCCTCGACCGAACAGACCGTCAACTGGGAAACCATCAAGGCCGCCGAGCGGGCCGCCAACCCGTCCAGGACGCCGGGCGTGCTCGACGACGTGCCACGCGCACTCCCTGCCCTCCCCCGTGCCCTCAAGCTCACCAAGCGCGCCGCCCGCGTCGGCTTCGACTGGCCGAGCACCGACGAGGTCTTCGCGAAGCTGGAGGAAGAGATCGGTGAGCTGAAACAGGCTCTCGCCGACGGCGCCCCGCGCGCCGACGTGGAGAGCGAATTGGGCGACATTCTCTTCGTCGTCGCGAACCTCGCCCGCAAGCTCGGCCACGACCCCGAAACCGCCCTCGCCAGCACGAATTTAAAATTCGTCCGACGGTTTAACAAGATCGAGCAACTGCTTCTAAAAAAAGGAAAAAATCCAGAAACTTCGACCCTTGAGGAAATGGATGCCCTCTGGGACGAGGCGAAGCGCGAGGGACTCTAATCCGCCAGCTTCCGGTGCTTCGGACGCGCTACCTTGGGCTTCAGTGAACGCTGTTTACCTCCGGTCGGAAAACGCTCCCGAAAGACCGTTTCCTTATCCAGCGGCACCGACAGTTTCAGCTCCACCCGTCCGTCCGCCTTGTCCGTCCGCCCCCTGACCGAAGCATGGCTATAGGCCCAGGCGAGCCCCTGCCCGTCCCCGGCCGCCACGGTGATCTTCATCTGCGTCTCGCTGGCGCTCAGCCGCTGCTCGATCAGGTCCCGGATCTTGTCCAGCCCCTCCCCGGTCAGTGCCGAGACCGCCGGCGGCCCCCGCGGCCCCGGCCGGCTCCCGCGCCGCCTTGCCGCTGCGGCATCGTCCTCGCTGAGCGCGTCGATCTTGTTCCAGACCTCCACCACCTCATCCAGACGGTTGCCCTCGATCCCGAGCTCGCCCAGCACCGCCTCGACATCCTGCCGCTGCGCCTCGCTGTCGGGGTGCGAGATGTCCCGGACATGCAGGATGAGGTCGGCCTCCAGAACCTCCTCCAGCGTCGCCCGGAACGCCGCCACGAGCTGCGTCGGCAGCTCGGAGATGAACCCCACCGTGTCCGACAGCACCGCGCTTCGCCCACCCGGCAGCTTGATCGACCTCATGGTCGGATCGAGCGTCGCGAACAGCATGTCCTCGGCCAGCACCTCGGCCTTGGTCATCGCGTTGAACAGGGTCGACTTGCCGGCGTTCGTGTAGCCGACCAGGGCCACCACCGGGTACGGCGTCCGCCGCCGCGCCGTCCGGTGCAGCTCACGCGTCCGCACCGCATCGGTCAGCTCGCGGCGGATCTTGGCGATCCGCTCGCCGATCAGCCGCCGGTCGGTTTCGATCTGCGATTCACCGGGACCGCCCAGGAAGCCGAAGCCGCCCCGCTGCCGCTCAAGGTGGGTCCACGACCGCACCAGCCGGCTCTTCTGGTAATCCAGATGCGCCAGCTCAACCTGCAGCCGCCCTTCCTTGGTTCGGGCGCGCTCGCCGAAGATTTCGAGGATGAGGCCCGTACGGTCGATGACCTTCGCCTTCAGCGCCTTCTCGAGGTTGCGCTGCTGCACCGGCGACAGGGCGCCGTCGAACACCACGATCTCAGGCGCCAACTCGCCGCACAGCGCCGCAATCTCGTCGACCTTTCCCTCGCCCAAGTAAGTTCCGGGCCGTGGCGTCGAGACCGGCACCAGCAGCTCGGCCGCCGGCGTCATGCCGATGGCCCGCGTCAGGCCGGCCGCCTCCGCCAGCGCCGCCTCCGGGCTGCGACCGCCCGTTCCCCTGCCGGACTTGCCGTAGGGGTGGACGACGATCGCAGTCCGTTCGGGCGCCTTAGCGGGCGGCTTCGAGTCCTTCGGTTTCCTGCTCAAACAACTGCACCGGGTTCAATGGCATCACGGTCGAGATCGCGTGCTTGTACACCAGCTGCGAATGCCCGTCGCGGCGCAGGAGGACGCAGAAATTATCGAACCAGGTGATCACGCCTTGGAGCTTCACGCCGTTGACGAGGAAGACCGTCAGCGGCGTCTTGGTCTTTCGGACCGCGTTCAGGAACACGTCCTGAAGATTCTGCTTGTCGCTCATGGCGCACTTTCTGCTTCTTGGCCCCTCATCTGGGGGCAGGGTTTTCGGGGGACCGTGAATCTGGTCCCCTCTAATTTGGCGCAATATTGTTTTGCTGCAAGTGCGAAAACGCCGCTTGCCGTTAAGTCACGCCGTCGCTGTGCCGGCGGCGAGATAATCGGCTCTGAGCGCGCTCGCAACCGGTCCCGGTTTTCCGCCGCCGACCGGCGTCCCGTCGATGGCGACAACCGGCATGACGAACGCGCCGGCCGAGGTGATGAAGGCCTCTTTCGCTGCCTTCGCCTCGTCCACCGTGAACGCCCGCTCGACCACAGCAATCTGTCGCTCCCGCGCCAAACGCATGATGGAGGTCCGCGTGATACCGGGCAGGATCGCGTTGGAAAGATCGCGCGTGATGAGATTGCCGGCGGCATCGATGATCCAAGCGTTGGAACTCGCGCCTTCCGTCACCTTGCCGTCCGCGCCCACCAGCCACGCTTCATAAGCGCCAGACGCGCGGGCCTCCTGCTTCGCCAGGACGTTGGCCGTCAGGCCGGTCGTCTTGATGTCGCAGCGCCCCCAACGCAGGTCCGGCATCGTCTTCACGCCGACGCCCTTGGCCGCCAGATCGCGCGCCTTAACCGCGCTCGTCTGGCGCGCCGTCATAATGACGGTCTGGGCGATCGGCTCGGCGGGAAACGGATGATCCCGCCGCACTACGCCGCGCGTCACCTGCACATAGACGAGGCCGTAGCGGATGCGGTTGACGTGAATCATTCGGCGCAGATGCCCCGCGAACGCCGCCCGCGACATCGGGATGCCCTGGCTCAGCTCGCCGAGCGAGCGCTCCAGCCGCGCCCAATGTCCCGCCTCGTCCAGCGGCTTCCCGTCCGTGATCGCAAACACTTCATAGATCGAGTCCGCGAACTGAAGCCCGCGATCCTCGACATGAACGCCCGCCTGCGCGAACGGAACGTATTGGCCATCGACGAATGCAAGGCGCGACATGGTGAATCCTAGTGGCTGGTTTCGTCGCGCGATCCGACGCCGAGGGTTTTGAGCTTGCGATGCAGCGCCGAGCGCTCCATCCCGATGAATGCCGCGGTGCGCGAGATATTCCCGCCGAACCGGTTGATCTGCGCCACCAGATATTCGCGCTCGAACATCTCGCGCGCCTCGCGCAGCGGCAGCGAGATGATGTGCTCACCCGACGGCCCCTGCGTCACAGCCGGGGCCGACGAGCTGACCTCCATGGGCAGCATGTCCGCCTTGATCAGCGCATCCGGCTGGTCGGATGTCAGGATCACCAGCCGCTCGATATTGTTGCGGAGCTGACGGACATTGCCCGGCCAGTCATGGGCCTGCAGTGCCGCCATCGCGTCTTCGCCCATCTTGCAGGCATGGCCGCCGAACATGCGCGAGAACCGGCTGAGGAAATGCTCGACGAGAAACGGTATGTCGTCGCGGCGCTCGGACAGCGCCGGCACCCGGATCGGCACGACGCCAAGCCGGTGAAACAGATCCTCGCGCAGATTGCCGTCGGCGATTTCCTGCCGCAGGTCGCGGCTCGACGATGAAATGATGCGGACATCGACTTGCACCCGCTGGGCGCCGTCGAGCCGAGTGAAGGTTTGGTCCAGCAGCACGCGCAGGATCTTGCCCTGGGTCTCCAGCGGCATATCCGCCACCTCGTCCAGATACATGGTCCCGCCATGTGCCTGCTCCAGCAGGCCAACCTTGCGGCCGTTGCTCTCATTGCCCTCGACGCCGAACAGCTCCTGCTCCATCCGGTCCGGCGACATAATCGCACAGTTGAGCGCGACGAAGGGATTGCGCGCCCGGCGCGAGCGCGCGTGGATTAACCGCGCCACGACCTCCTTGCCCGACCCGGCCGCGCCGGTGATCAGGACCCGGCTGCCCGTCGGCGCCACCTTCTCGATTGTCTGGCGCAATTGCGTGATGACGTTCGAGCGCCCCACCAGGTCGAAATCCTCGCTGGAACGCTGGCGCAGTTCGTCGTTCTCGCGGCGCAGCTTGGCGGACTCCAACGCCCGCTCTACCAGGATCAGAAGACGGTCGGACTTGAACGGCTTCTCGATGAAATCGTAGGCGCCCCGCTTGATCGCCGCGACCGCGGTTTCGATCGTGCCGTGGCCGGAGATCACGATGACCGGCAGTTCGGGAGCGTCGCGCTTGATCTCCTCCAGGATCGCCAGACCGTCGATCCGGCTGCCCTGCAACCAGATGTCCAGCACGACCAGCGCCGGTTGGCGCGCACGGACGGCCGCCAGGGCGGTGTCGGCATCCTTCGCCAGACGCGTCTCATAGCCTTCGTCGTTGAGGATGCCCGCAATCAGCTCGCGGATATCCGCCTCGTCGTCCACGACCAGGACTTCGGGCGCTCTATGCCAGTTTGCTGTTTTGCTCATTTGAACCGTCTGGGGGTGCAGCCATGTCGTTCGTCAACGGAAAGACCAACGCGACCTGCGCGCCGCCGGTTTCACTGGCGTCCGACAGGACCAGCGAGCCGGAATGGTCTTCCATAATTTTCTTCACGATCGCGAGGCCAAGGCCGGTGCCTTTGCCGCGCGTCGTCATATAGGGCTCGGTCAGCCGGTCGCGATCGCGCTGCGGCAGGCCGATACCGTTGTCCATCACCGTGACTGTCGCGGTCTGCGGCTCCAGCGTGAGGCGCAGCTTGATCGCGCCGCCGCTCGCTTTCTGGGTGCCCTCGCCGGAATCGTCCAGCCCGAACTTCGTCGAAACCGCCTCGGCAGCATTCTTCAGTACATTGGTCAGCGCCTGCGCGACCAGACGCCCGTCGCAGACCAGCGGCACTGCCCCGTCGGGGGCCTCGACCTTGTAGTCGATCGCCGGGTTGCCGACGCTCTGCAGGAACACCGCCTGCCGCACCAACTCGCCCGCATCCTCCAACCGCATCGTCGGCGTCGGCATCCGCGCAAAGGACGAGAACTCGTCTACCATCCGCCCGATATCGCCGACCTGACGGATAATGGTCTGCGTACACTGCTCGAAAACCTCAGGATCCGTGATGATCTCGCGGCTGTATTTCCGTCGCAGACGCTCGGCCGATAGCTGGATTGGCGTCAGTGGGTTTTTGATTTCATGCGCGATCCTGCGGGCAATGTCGCCCCACGCCGCACTGCGTTCGGCGGCAACGAGATCCGTCATGTCGTCAAACGTCATGACGAAGCCGGTCCGTCGCCCGTCGCTGCGCTCGGAGGTCACGCGCACTGAGAGATTGCGCGTTCGCCCGCTACGCGCGAGATCGAGCTGCCCGCTCGCCCGGCCGTCCTCGCTCGCCCGCGCCTCCGCCAGCAGACCGTTCAGCTCCGGCGCAACGACCTCCATCGACTGCTGCGCCAGTCCGCCCGGGGCGGAGCCAAGAAAGGCCTCCGCCGACGGGTTGGCTGCATCGATCCGCCCCCACGCATCCAGACCGACCACGCCGGCCGAAACACCGGATAGCACCGCCTCGGCAAACAACCGCCGATCCTCCGCGATCCGCCCTGTCTCGACCAACGCCTCCTGCTGGCTCTGCAGCTCACCCGTCATGCGATTGAACGCACTGCTTAGCGTCGCGAGTTCACCGTCAACGCCCTGCGTTTCCACCCGCGCACTCAGGTCACCGGCACTGACCCGCTCGGACGCACCGATCAGGCGCCCGATCGGCATCACGATCCGATTGGCCGCGTTCAAGCCAAGCGAAACCGCCGCCAGCAACATCAGCAACCCGATCACCGAATACACCGCCGCGAATGTGAGCTGGACGCTGGTCCGGTTGGACTCCAGCCGCTCGTATTCCTGCGCCGCTTCGATCGTCTGCTTCTGGTTTTGCAGCACTGTCGAGTCGACATACCGGATGGCCAGCAGGAACCGATCCTGCTGGTAGTACCCGCCTCTCAACTGAGTCAGCGCCTGGACGCGATCCTCACCGGCATCCCGCGGGATCACCGTGATACCCGCCGCCGCCTGTTGAAAATCCTCCTCCGAAGGCGGACTACCAAGATCGACCAGATAGGTGTTCCGCACGCCGTCGATCTGATTGCCATCGCGGTCGTAGATCGCGACGACCGAGAGTTTCCGCGCCCGCATCTGGCCGTCCAGATAGTCCCGGAATTTCGCGGAATCGCTCATGATGAAGAACTGGTCGTCGATCGCTTTCGCCAGAGCGAGGACATCCTGCTTCATCGTGTACTTCTGCTCGGCGACATAGGCCTGCGCGAGGCTGGCGGCGTTGTCGATCGCCGTCCTGACCCGCTCGCTGAACCACGAGTCGATGCCGAGATTGAGCATCACGGCGGAGAACAGCGCGACCATGACGGTCGGGACGATCGATATGCCCGCAAAGACCATCACCATGCGGACATGCAGTTGCGCGCCGGCGACGCCACTACCGCGGGTCTGCGACAGATTGTAGAGCCGCCAGACGATCGCCCCGACCAGGATGACGGCGAGGACGATATTCGCGATCAGCAGAAAGGTGACCGCCTCGGGCGACGGCGCGACCGGCGCCACACCGCTTAGCACAAGATAGGTCGCAAGCGCAGTCAGCAACGCGACGATGCCAACCGCCAGTTCGAGAATCCACCGCCGGGGGCCGTGACGCTCCGGTGCGCTGGAGACGACCGGGGTTGCTATGTCAGCCGTGGAACCAAGGTGCACGCGGTTACCATTGCTCAAAAAGCGTGGGCCCAACAGCGTTGCCAATACGCAACGCGAAGTTGCTCTATTGCATCACTTCAGACTGCGTACAAGGGCGATATCGAGCGCCCGCAGCTTCTTGCGCAGCGTATTACGGTTCAGCCCCAATAACTTGGCCGCCCTGATCTGATTTCCCCGGCTGATCGCCAGCACGGCCGTCAAAAGCGGGCGCTCCACCTGCTCGAGAATACGATCATAGAGACCGTCCTCGGGCAGTTCGCCGGGCGGCATCTCGTTGAACAATTGCTGCAAATGCCGCTCGACCGCGACCGTGACCGAATCCCGCTCGTCGGAACCGCCCTCGATCCGCGCCTTCGGCAGATCGAGCTCTTGGTCGATGATTCGGGCGTTGATGACCTCCTCGGCGTGCAAGGCGGCCAGCCGCTGGGCGAGGTTCTCCAGCTCGCGGACATTGCCCGGCCAGCCGTGCCGCTTGAGCCGCTCCAGCGCTTCGGCATCGATCGCCTTACGCGGCAGTCCCTGGGCCGCCACGGCGGCCAGGAAGTGTCGCATGAGATCGGGAATGTCCTCGCTCCGCTCGCGCAGCGGCGGCAGCCGCAAGGGGACGACATTGAGGCGGTAATAGAGGTCCTCGCGGAAGAGCCCCTGCTGGGCGAGCTGCCGGAGGTCCCGATTCGTCGCGGCGATGATGCGCACATTCGTCCGGATCACGTGCCGGCCGCCGACCGCGGTATATTCGCCCTGCTGCAGAACACGCAGCAGCCGGGTCTGCGCTTCGATCGGCATGTCGCCGATTTCGTCGAGAAACAGCGTACCGCCCTCCGCCTGCTCGAACCGGCCGATCGTGCGAGCGCTAGCGCCGGTGAAAGCGCCCTTCTCGTGCCCGAACAGGTCGCTTTCAATGAGCTCGCGCGGAATGGCCGCCATGTTGACCGCCACGAACGGACCGCGCTTGCGCTTGCCGTAATCATGCAAAGCCCGCGCGACGAGCTCCTTGCCTGTACCGCTTTCGCCGGTGATCAGCACGGTAAGGTCCGTGCCCATCAGGCGGGCCATTACGCGGTAGACGTCCTGCATCGCCGGCGAACGGCCGATTAGCGGCAGCCGCGTCGCGTCCTCTTCGTCCTTTGCCGGCGGCGCCGCAGCGCGCGGCGACGACAATGCCCGCCGGGCGATCGCCACCAGCTCGTTCAGATCGAAGGGCTTGGGCAGATATTCATAGGCGCCCCGCTCCGTCGCCGTGATCGCGGTCAGAAGCGTGTTCTGCGCGCTCATCACCACGACCGGCAGATCCGGCCGTATGCGCTGGATACGCGGCAGCAGCTCGAACCCGTTCTCGTCGGGCATCATCACGTCGGTCACGACGAGGTCGCCGTCTCCCTGGGAGACCCAGCGCCACAGCGTCGCTGCGTTCCCGCAGGTGCGCACGTCGAACCCTGCCCGCCCGAGCGCCTGGCTCAAGACCGTGCGGATGGCCGCATCGTCGTCTGCGATCAGGATCGTTCCGCCAGCCATCAAACCGCTTTCTGATCTGCTTGCCAGGGCAGCAGCACGCGAAACACCGTGCGCCGCGGCTCGCCAATACATTCGATTACGCCGCCATGGTCGCCGACAATCTTGGCGACAAGCGCGAGCCCGAGCCCGGTGCCCGTGCGTTTGGTCGTGACGAACGGATCGAACAGATACGGCTCCATATCGCGCGACACCCCTACCCCATTGTCGCGAACGCGTACCTCCAATGGCAAGCCGATCCGCTCGCCGCTGCCGGGAACGGACAGCCTGACTCCCGGGCGGTAGGAGGTTGAAAAGACGATCTCGCCGTCGTCAGGCGCAGGTCCCTCCGCGATCGCATCGGCCGCGTTCTTCGTCAGGTTCAGGAAAACCTGGATGAGCTGGTCGCGGTCCCCCGGGATCGGCGGCAGCGAGGGATCGTAGGATTCGACGAAGCGGATGCCCTTGGCGAAGCTTGCCTCGGCGATGCGGCGCACATGGTCGAGCACCTGATGGATGTTGACGGGGTGACGCTCGATGCGGCGCGAATCCCCGAAAATCTCCATCCGGTCGACCAGCTTTCGAATGCGGTCCGTTTCCTCGCAGATCAGTTGCGTCAGCGCGCGGTCAGCCGCGCCGGCATTCTGTTCGATCAACTGCGCCGCGCCGCGAATGCCTGCGAGCGGGTTCTTGATCTCATGCGCCAGAATGGCAGACATCGCCGAGACGGAGCGCGCCGCGCCGCGATGGATCAATTGCCGGTCCATCTTCTGTGCCATCGAGCGCTCCTGAAGATGCACGAAGCATCTGGAGTCGCCCTCACCTAATGGGGATACCTGAACGTCGGTCAGATGCGGCCCGGTCTTCGGCGACCCGATATCGACCTCGTACTCGCTGACCGCCGCGCCCGATCGGCGCGATTGAGCGATCAGCGACAACAAGGGGCTCGCCTTCGGCAACATGTCTTCCAGGCGCTGCTTCGCCATGTTCGAAGCGCTCATGCCGAAGAAGTTTTCGGCGGCCTGATTGGCGAACAGGATCTGGTTGGAGCCGTCGACGACGACGACCGCGTTGGAAATGGCGTTGAGCACCATCTCCTGCAGAGACGCCGTTTCGCTCTCGTCCTGAAATTCGGAAGACCGCATTATTGCAGCGCCATGGCGGATTTGCAGTCGTTCACATTCGCGGCGATCCCCGCTGTGATCGTGGGTACGTCGTCGAGACGGCAAAGATCGGAAATCCGGTTCTGCGCGATGGGCAGCTTGCTCAGATAAGCCGCCATATGCTTACGGAACTTCAAAACGCCTTTTCGCTCGCCGTAGATCTCGATGCTGAGGCCGAGATGCTCGACGATCACGTCCTCGATCTCGGAAAGCGTCGGCGCGACAAAAGTCCGGCCGTTAAGGCCCGCAGCAACTTCACCCAGCAACCACGGGTTCCCGATCGCCGCCCGGCCGATCATGACGCCGGTCGCTCCGGAACATGCCAAAGCCTGCCGTGCGCTCGCGAGATCGACGATGTCACCATTCACCAGAACGGGGATCTCGACGTTCTCGACCAGCCGATGGACGAAGTGCCAATCGGCCTTTCCTTCGTAAAACTGGTTGCGCGTGCGGCCGTGAACCGCGACCAGGTGAACGCCAAGGTCCTGGGCGCGGCGCGCCAGTTCCGGTGCGTTGCGCGATTGAATGTCCCAGCCGAGGCGCATCTTGACGCTCACGGGGATGTTGACGCTCGAGACCACGGCCTCGATCAGCGTGACTGCCTGGTCCAGGTCTTTCATGAGCGCGGACCCGCCATAGCCGCCGACGACGCGCTTGGCGGGGCACCCCATATTGATGTCGATCCCGGCGGCGCCATGGGCTTCAGCCCGCACCGCCGCTTCCGCCATCCAGTCCGCCTGGCAACCTGCCAACTGCACGACATAGGGAGCGCCGCCCGTATCTTCACTGCCCTTCAGCGCCTCTTCCTCGTTGCCCGCCACGAAGCGCTCGCTGGCGACCATCTCGCTGACGACCATGGTCGCGCCGAAGCGCCTGGCCAGCCGGCGAAACGGCAGGTCGGTCAGGCCCGACATGGGCGCCAGATAAACGGGGATGGGGTTCGGCGCCGGGATATTCACGGCCTTGGCGCCTGGAGAGATGGACACACTGCTGCTCATTCGGTTCAGAGGCCCTCCCATAGCAGAACCGGAGTCCTTGCGTGCCTGAAAATGGCGGTGCAAACAGCAACTTGATGAGCAAAGCACCCCGAATTGCGGTCCTGATCGCTGCGGCCGGCAAGGGCTTACGGGCAGGCGAAGGTCTGTCGAAGCAATATCGCCCGTTATGCGGGGTCCCCGTTGTCGCCCGGACGGTCGATGTCTTCCGCGCGGCGCTGCCCGAGGCTCAGATCCACATCGTCATCGCGGCAGGCGACGAAGCCCTGCTGTCACAAGCCCTCGGGGGTCGCGAAGTCGCAGGCGTCACGACGGGTGGCGTAACCCGTCAGGACAGTGTCCGCCGCGGGCTTGAAGCTCTGACGAACACCGCGCCGGACATGGTGCTGATCCACGATGCCGCCCGGCCGTTCATCTCCCCCATCTTGATCCACTTTCTCGCCAAGGAAGGCGGGAGTGGCGATTTTGATGGCGTCGCGCCCGGTATTCCCATAGCCGACAGCATCAAGAAATGCGCGGCTGACGGCGCCGTCGAAGCCAGCGTGTCGCGGGCCGATCTGTGGCGGGTGCAGACCCCGCAGGTCTTTCGTTTCCCAGCGATCCTTGATGCACACCGTGCGGCCGACCCGGCGCTCAATCTCTCGGACGATTTCGCCGTAGCCGAACGCGCCGGGCTCCGCCTCAAAATGGTTCAGGGCGAGGAAGCCAATTTCAAGATCACCACGGCCGCGGACTTCGATCGCGCAATCGCGGCGCTGGTAAACCCGCTGACCGACATTCGCACGGCCCAGGGCTTTGACGTCCACGCCTTCAGTCCCGGGGACCATGTCATGCTCTGCGGTGTCCGCATCGCCCATACCCACGCCCTGCTGGGCCATTCCGACGCCGATGTCGGCCTCCACGCCATCACCGACGCCGTGCTCGGCTGCGTCGCGGCGGGGGATATCGGAACGTATTTTCCGCCTTCGGATCCCCGCTGGAAGGGAGCCGCTTCGCAGCTTTTCCTTGAACACGCCCGCGATCTGGTCGCCGCACGCGGCGGCATGATTGCGCATGTCGATGTCACGCTGATCTGCGAGGCGCCCAAGATCGGCCCGCATCGTGACGCCATGATCGGGCGGGTAGCAGACATTCTGAGATTGGCGCGCGATCGGGTCAGTGTGAAGGCAACCACAACCGAACGACTGGGTTTCACTGGCCGGAACGAAGGAATTGCCGCCATGGCGACCGCTACCGTGCGCCTGCCGTGACGCGGCCCAGCAAGAAGATCGAGCGTGAGCACCGTACCATGGTCCGCTCCTGGTGGGGCCTTCTCGGCTCGGGCTTCGCGATCGGCCTGATCCCCCTCGCGCCGGGAACCTGGGCATCGGCGGCGACCCTGCCTCTGGGATGGCTCATCGCTGCCTATTTCGGCCCGATCGGCGTTCTCGTCGCCTCGCTGGTCGTCTTCGCGATCGGCGTCATCGTCGCCGGGCACATCATCAATCATACCAAGGTCGAAGACGCCTCCGTCATCGTCATCGACGAGATCGCCGGCCAATTGCTGGTCCTCGCCGCGTCGGCGCTGACATGGCAAGCCTATCTTGTCGGTTTTCTGCTGTTCCGCCTGTTCGACATCCTTAAGCCCTGGCCGGCCTCGCTGGCGGATCGCGAACTTGGCGGTGGCCTCGGGGTCATGGTGGACGATATGGTCGCGGGGCTCTACGGCGCCGTCGTCATGCTCTGTCTCGGGGCTCTTTGGCTGAATGTGATCTGATGTTTCCCGACGAACTTCTCGCCCAATCCGCGCACCTGCTGGAAACCTGCCGCAAGGCTGGGCGGACGATCAGCGTCGCCGAGAGCTGCACCGGCGGCCTGCTGTCAGGCGTCCTCACGGAAATCGCGGGGTCGTCCGATGTCTTCGAGCGCGGGTTCATCACCTATTCGAACGCCGCCAAGCGCGACCTCCTGGGCGTCCCAGGCGATCTGATCGCCGATTACGGCGCGGTCAGCGAACAGGTCGCGCGCGCCATGGCCGAAGGCGCGCTCACCTACGCCCAGACCGATATGACAGCGTCGGTGACCGGGGTTGCGGGCCCTGGCGGTGGAAGCCCGATGAAGCCGGTGGGTCACGTTCACTTCGCCGCCGCCCGTAAAGGCCATCCTACCCTTCACGAAGTCCGGGACTTCGGCGATCAGGGGCGCGGGACGATCCGGCTGCTTTCGGTCGGGGTCGCGCTGGCGCTGATGCAGATGCAGGCCGAACGGGCCTGATGGACTGGCTTGCAGCTAAATGCTAGACGCGAACACTGTCATATTTGAGGTTTCTCTATGCGCTTTGCCCGGCTCGCCGCTCTTCTGACCGCGTTTTCGGCGTTCGCGCCGGCCGCGCTGGCTGACGATACCGCGGGACTCCAGATCCTGATCGACATGCAGGATCCCGCGCTGGTCCAGAAGACCTTCTGCGTGCGCGACAGCAAGCTTTACAGCGTAGACGCGGAAATCTGCGTCTCCGGCACGGTCAAGCAGACCTGCACGCTCGTGGACGCCGCCGATCCGACCAAGGGCGTGAAGTGGGTGTCCGTGGACGAGAAGCAGCGCTGCCGCTAGGTCGCGGCCTCGGCCCCGTAGAGCTGATCGGCCCTCTTCACGAAGGCGTCTGACAGCTTCATCAGGGCCTTTTCGAACATCGAGTTGGCGACGAGCTGCAGCACCCGGCTGCGGAATTCGAAGTCGATCATGAACCCGACCCGCGACCGCCCCTCGGCGGCCGCAGTGAAGCGCCACGCATTGGTGAGGCGCTTGAAGGGGCCATCGACATAGGCGACGTCGATGGCAAGGCCGGGGCGGTCGAGCGTCACGCGGCTGGTGAACCGCTCCTCGAAGCCCTTGAAACGGGCCACCATGTCGGCAACCACCAGGCCATTCCCGGCTTCGTCGATCTCTTCACTCCGCACCCTAAGCGCTTTGCACCATGGGATAAATTCCGGATAGCGGCGGATGTCGCCCACCAGGTCGAACATCTGCTCCGGCGCGTACGGCACCACCCGCGTGTCCTCGGCGTGCGGCATCAGACGGCCTTCAAGCGCGCCGCCTTCATCCGGGCGAAATCGGCGTCGGCGTGATAGGAGCTGCGCGTCAGCGGGCTGGACGCGACCATCAGGAAGCCCTTGGCATAGGCAATGGTCTCAAGCCCCTTGAACTCGTCGGGCGTCCAGAAACGGTCCACGGCGGCATGACGGCGGGTCGGCTGGAGATACTGGCCGATGGTCAGGAAATCGACCGACGCCGCCCTGAGGTCATCCATGACCTGCATGATCTCCTCACGGCTTTCACCGAGCCCGGCCATGAGGCCCGACTTGGTGAAGACGGTCGGATCCAGTTCCTTCGCCTTCTGCAGGATGCGCAGCGAGTGGAAGTACCGGGCGCCGGGCCGGATCGGCAGATAGAGCCGCGGCACGGTTTCCAGATTGTGGTTGAAGACGTCGGGCCGGGCTTCGAGCACCTGCTCCAGCGCGCCATCCTTGCGCAGGAAGTCAGGCGTCAGAACCTCGATCGTCGTCGCCGGGGCGGCCGCGCGGATCGAACGGATGACCTGAGCGAAATGGGCGGCGCCGCCGTCCTTGAGGTCGTCACGGTCGACCGAGGTGATGACCACATGGGCAAGGCCGAGCTTGGCCACGGCATCGGCGACACGGGCAGGTTCGTCGGCGTCCAGCGCCGCCGGCATGCCGGTCTTCACATTGCAGAAAGAACAGGCGCGCGTGCAGGTGTCGCCCATGATCATCATGGTCGCGTGCTTCTGCGACCAGCACTCGCCGATATTGGGGCAGCCCGCTTCCTCGCAGACGGTCGTGAGACCATTGGTGCGCATCAGCTTCTGGGTTTCGAGGAAGACCGGCGAGTTGGGCGCCTTTACCCGAATCCAGTCGGGTTTGCGCTGCAGCGGCGTCTCGGCCCGGTTGCGCTTTTCCGGGTGGCGCATCGCCTGACGAGACTGGTCGTAGAGAACGGTCATGACGGAGATATAGGCCCTTCCCGTCCCTTCATCATCCCCGATTTCATGGGTTTCGCCCTCTTGAACCCCAAGGGCAGATCGTTACCTTCACGGAAGGCGACAAAACGTAACAATTCACGCGCCTGACCAGGAAACGCTCCATGGCTTTGCCGACCTACGACGCCAAGCGGACAAACATGTCTATGTTCGACGCCTTGCTGAAGGCGCGGGCGGATTATGGGAAATCCAAGGAGATCCTGTGGGACGGCAATGACGACCGCAAGCTGACCTACGACGAGATCGTCCGCGCCGCCTTCGCGCTGGGGCATGCGCTGAAGCGCTTCACGGCCAAGGGTGAGACGGTGGGTGTCATGCTGCCGAGCAGTGCCGGCGCGGTGATCGCCTTCTTCGCGCTCCATGCCTTCGGCCGTATCCCGGCCATGCTGAACTTCACCGCCGGCGAGCGGGCGCTCAGCGCTGCCGTCAAACTGGGCGGGATCAAGACGATCCTCAGCGCCAAGCGCTTCATCGAACTCGGCAAGTTCGAGGACCTGGTCGAGGCGCTGAAGACCGAGACCAAGATCGTCTACCTCGACGACGTGCGCGAGGAGCTGACGCTGAGCGACAAGCTCACCGCGCTGTTCGGCTCGATGATGCCGGGCCTCTTCAAAGCGCGGCAGAAGGCGACGGATACCGGCGTCATCCTCTTCACGTCCGGCACCGAGGGCGATCCCAAGGGCGTGGTTCTGAGCCACCAGAACATCCTGGCCAACATCGAACAGGTGCGCTGCCACATCGAGCTCTACCAGGACGACATCGTCTTCAACCCGCTGCCGACCTTCCACTGTTTCGGGCTGACGGTCGGGGCGCTGCTGCCGATGATGGTGGGCGTGAAGGAGATCCTCTACCCCTCCCCGCTTCACGTGCAGATCATTCCCAAGAAGATCCGCGAGAGCGGCGCGACCATCCTGCTGGCGACCGACACTTTCATCGGCCACTACGCGCGGCAAGGCGATCAGGGCGACCTCAACACGGTACGCCTCGCGGTATGCGGCGCCGAGCGCGTGCGCGACGAGACGCGGCAGCTGGTGCGCAAGAAATACAATATCGAAATTCTGGAAGGCTATGGCGTGACCGAGGCCGCGCCAGTGATCGCCGCCAATCAGATCGAGGCGAACAAGCCAGGCACGGTCGGACGCATGCTGCCGATGATGGAGTCGCGACTGGAGCCGGTCGAAGGCATTCCGAATGCCGGACGGCTGTTCGTCAAAGGCCCGAACGTGATGGCGGGCTACCTGACGCCGGGCAAGCCGGGCGTGCTGCAGACGCTTCCGGGCGGCTGGCACGATACGGGCGACGTCGTCTCGATCGACAACAAGGGTCATATCGCGATCAAGGGCCGCGTGCGGCGCTTTGCGAAGATCGGCGGCGAGATGGTGTCGCTGACCGTGGTGGAAAACTGCGCGACGGCGCTGTGGCCCGACAACATGCATGCGGCGGTGAGCATTCCCGACGACCGCAAGGGCGAGCAGATCGTCCTGGTCACCGACAGCAAGGAAGCCAACCGCTCCGACCTGCATAGCTGGGCGCATAATCACGGCGTTCCCGAACTGGCGGTGCCGCGCAAGATCATCCTGGTCGACGAGGTTCCGCTGCTGGGCACCGGCAAGACCAACTACGTCGCCGTGCAGAAGATGGTGGATGCGCAGATCGCGCCGAAGGCGGCTTAGCTCAACACCACACCCTTTTCCGTCATCCTGAGGAGCGGTCGAAGACCGCGTCTCGAAGGACGCACGTTGATACAGCGTGCGTGGTTCGAGGCTCCGCGCGTGCCGCGCTCCGCACCTCACCATGACGAAGGCCGGTGCTAGGTGTGGATCACCCGCCCGTAGGCGTCCAGCACCGCTTCGCCCATCACCTCCGACAGCGTGGGGTGCGGGAAGACCGAGGTCATGAGGTCGGATTCGGTGGCTTCGAGCGTGCGGGCGATCGTGTAGCCCTGGATGAGTTCGGTGACTTCGGCGCCGACCATGTGGGCGCCGAGGAGCTCGCCGGTCTTGGCGTCGAACACCGTCTTGGCCATGCCGTCGGTTTCGCCGAGCGCGATCGCCTTGCCGTTGCCGATGAAGGGGAAGCGGCCGACCTTGACGTCGTAGCCTTTGGCCTTGGCAGCGGCTTCGGTGAGGCCGACGCTGGCGACCTGGGGCGTGCAGTATGTGCAGCCGGGGATCTTTGAGACGTCGAGCGGGTGGACGCCCTTCACGCCGGCGATGCGTTCCGCGACGATGATGCCCTCGTGGCTGGCCTTGTGCGCCAGCCAGGGCGGGCCGGCGATGTCGCCGATCGCCCAGACGCCGGTGACGCCCGTCGCGCCCCACTTGTCGATGACGACATGGGTCTTCTCGACCTTTACGCCGACGGTTTCGAGACCGAGATTTTCGACATTGCCGACGATGCCGACGGCCGAGATCACGCGATCGACGGTGATCTGCTGTTCCTTGCCGTCCTTGGTCTTAATCGTGGCGGTGACGCTGTCGGCGGCCTTGTCGAGCTTGGTCACCGACGCGCCGGTGATGAGGGTCATGCCCTGCTTCTTGAACTGCTTGGCGGCGAAGGCGGCGATCTCCTCGTCCTCGACGGGCAGCACGCGGTCCATCACCTCGACAACGGTCGTCTTGGCGCCCAGCGTGTTGAAGAAGCTGGCGAACTCGATGCCGATGGCGCCGGAGCCGATGACCAGCAGCGACTTGGGCATCGACGGCGGCACCATGGCCTCGCGATAGGACCAGACGAGCTTGCCGTCCGGCTCAAGCCCCGGGAGCGCGCGGGCGCGAGCGCCGGTGGCGAGGACGATATCCTTCGCGGCGTATTCGGTCGTCTTGCCGTCCTTGGCGACGGCGATCTTGCCCTGCCCCAGCAGCTTGGCCTCGCCATCGATGACGGTGATCTTGTTCTTCTTCATGAGGAACTTGACGCCGCCCGAGAGCTGCGTCGCGACCTTGCGCGAGCGCTTCACGATGGCGTTCACGTCGAAGCGGGCGTTGTCGGCGGACATGCCGAACTCTTCCAGCCGGTGCAGGAGGTGCCAGACCTCGGCCGAGCGCAGCAGCGCCTTGGTCGGGATACAGCCCCAGTTGAGGCAGATGCCGCCCAGCGCTTCGCGCTCCACGATGGCGACGGACTTGCCGAGCTGGGCGGCGCGGATAGCGCAGACATAGCCGCCGGGGCCGGAGCCGATCACGATGACGTCGTAGGATTGGGTCATGAGGGATTCCGGCATGAAATGGGGGGATTCCCCCCTTGCGTCAGGACAGGGCAGCGGCAGATCGGGGGTGGAATTGATCTGGGGATTTTTTTTACCCCCTCCCCCTCCCTTCCCGCTTATTCGAACCTCGGTTTTGCATATTTTTCACGCGCGCGCATACCTCTCGCACCTGTCACTCCCAGCGCCTGAATATAGGACTTAAGTCCTTGATGTCAAGCCAATAGCAAAAGAGCGACGGCCATGAAGGCGAGTCCGCTGGCGAAGGTCTGGGCCATCCAGACAGAGGCCGAGGGGCGCGACCAGCCGATGGCGGCGAGCGCGAGGATGAGGAACGGGCCGGCGGAGGCCGCGATGATCGCCCCCGCATCGCCACGGCCGACCAGGCACAGGATCAGGAAGCCGAGGAGGAAGGCCCCGAGAGCTGCCCACGGCGCGAGGAAGGCGACGCCCAGCTCGTCGTCGGGTACGGGCGGCAGGCGCCGCACCGCGCGAGCGGTCGCGGCACTGGTGACGATGCCGTAGGTCAGCGCGACGGCGGGCAGGCCGATCAGAGCGAGGAGGAGGTAGCGCCACATGATGCGGCGAGACTACCCCACCCCTCGCCCGGCGTCAGGGCTGAACCGTCAGATTGTCGGTGCGCGTGACGAACTCGGCGACGGTGTCATGGAGGATCTTCATCGAGTCCTCGTGGGCGTAGACCATGTGCCCGGAGTCGTAGAACTTGTACTCGATATTGCCCTGCAGCTCCTTGGGGATAGCGAGGTGCTTCATCTCGTAGACGCCCTCGAAATAGGGCGTGGCGAGATCGTAATAGCCGGCGTGAAGCTGCACATGCAGGGTCGGGTTGGTCTTCATGGCGACGGCGAGGTCGGGCATGACATTCGCCGCCTGCTGGGCCGGACGGTCGTCGCCGGGCGGGGTGTGCTGGAAGTTCCAGAAACGCCAGAGGCCCGCCGAGGGCTTGTAGCGGCGGTCGCCGCCGAATTTCAGCTCGGTGCGGGCATAGTGGTTGAAGGCCGAGACATAGGCCGAGCTGATCGCCGCCGACTGCGGATCGTAGTCGGCATCCTTGCTGAGCGGATCGATCGTGGGGCCTGAAAAGCGGGTGTCGAGACGGCCGGTGGTGATGCCGGTCGCGTCCTGCAGGTTCTTTTCAAAGACGCCGCCCTCGATGCGCAGATTGGCCTTCAGGATGTAGGCAACCGGCAGGCCGGTATAGCGGTGGAGCTGCTCGGCGACGGCGTTGCGGCGGTCCTCCGGCAGGTCGGCGCCCGCCTGGAGCGCAAGCGCGTAGTCGGTCAGCGCGAACTGCTCGACCTCGTCGAGCAGCGTGCGGACGTCGCCCTGATAGTCGGGCAGCAGCTTGTGGTACCAGGCGGTCGCGGCATAGGTCGGCAGCGCGAGCTGATACGGCAGGTCGACGCCCGGATTGCTGCTGGGACCGTCGGGGCTGAGATCGAAGTTCAGGATTTGCGACAGCATCATCACGCCGTTGAAATCGATGTCGCGTTCGTCCTGGAGCATGTTGACGAGCACCGCCGCGCGGGTGGTGCCGTAGCTTTCGCCGAAGAGATATTTGGGCGCATTCCACAGGCTGAACTTGGTGAGGAACTGCGAGATGAACTCGGAGAAGGCGTAGGCGTCGGCATCGACGCTGTAGAACGCGTCCTCCTTCTCCTTGCCCGCGATGCGGCCGAAGCCGGTGCCGGGCGCGTCGATGAACACCATATCGGTGACATCGAGGATGGATTCATCGTTGTTGACGATGCCGTAGGGGGCGGCCGGGGTGTGGCTGTCTTCCGACGTCACCACCCGCTTGGGTCCGAAGGCGCCCATGTGGAGCCACACCGTCGCCGAGCCGGGCCCGCCGTTGAAGATGAAGGTCACGGGCCGCGAGCCGGGCGCAGTGCCCGCCTTGAAATAGGCGACGTAGGACATCGCGGCCTCGGCATCGGAGCCGCCCTCGCCGTCGGACTTGTCGTCCTTGTCGCCCTTGTCCGCGGCGGGCTTGGGCACGTCGTCCCAATCACGGGGGTGGACGACCAGCGTGCCGGCGACGGCCTGGTAGTCGATCCGGTTGCCGCCGATGGTGACGGAGCCGGTGGTACGGACCTCCTCCGGCTTGAAATACTTGTCGGTGATGAGCCTGGGCTCGTCGCTCTTGTCGTCGGCGAAGGCGGGCGCGAGGCAAAGCGGCAGGACGGCGCAGGCGAGCAGCAGACGCTTCATGGCTGATTTCCCGGCGAAATGGGCGATGGCGAACTCTAGGCCGGAACGCTAGACCCGGGGAGCGGCAAGCGCGCGGGCGTTATGCCAACATCGTTACCGGATTCGCATCGTTGAGGCCCAAGTGCCGCCCTCGCCCACCATCTTCGTCGACGCCGATGCCTGCCCGGTGAAGGAGGAGGTCTACAAGGTCGCTCGGCGGACGGGATGCCCGGTCTTCGTGGTCGCCAATGCCTTCATCCGCACGCCGCCGGACGTCACCTTCGTCATGGTCGAGGAAGGGCCGGACCTCGCCGACGACTGGATCGCCGAACGGGTAAAGCCGGGCGATATCGTCATCACCAACGACATCCCCCTCGCCGACCGCGCGCTGAAAGCCGGCGGCGCGGCGCTGGGCGCGAAAGGCAATCCGTTCACAGTGGATTCGATCGGCACCGCGCTGGCGCAGCGCGCCGTGATGGAGCACCTGCGCTCGTTCGGCGAAGGCGGCGGCGGGCCGCGGCCGTTCAGCCAGCAGGACCGCTCACGGTTTCTGCAGGCACTGGATACGGCGGTGCAGAAGGCAAAGCGGGGTTAGGCGGCCGCGCTCAACATTCAGTGCTCAGCCGGCCAGGCGACAAAGGCAAGCATCACAAGCACCTCCATGACGGGTTTGAACTCATCGTCCCGCGACCACATCATGACGCGCCGGTCGCCGGATCGCGCCGCGATGGCGAGATGCGGAGGGTGATCGACGGAATAGCCCTCATCCGCGATACCTTCGAGTGGCGTCACTTTATCGCCATCATCAATCGTCTTTTTCATCGCGGACTGAAAACCCGCCTTGGCCGCTTCGACGGACTCGTATTGGCTAAGCCTCACCGTGATTTCCAGAAGGGCTTCGGTGGCGGTTTTGACGAGATACCTGCACTCCGACGCGAACGTAAATTTGTCGCTCGCACCCTCCTTATCCGGGTCGAAGGTATAGCCGAGAATCCTCGCGCCCGGCACGGCCAGCGTATTGGCCGTAAGGACCTGGCACGCCTTGATGTCGGGAACATCGCTCTGTTTCTGCTCTCTGGCGACAACCGGCGAGGCGAAGAAAACGGTGGCGGCGACAAGCATTGCCGAACAAATGCGCATGATCAAAAACCTCTCCAGCCGTCAGGCTCTCACGGGCGCAGCGCATTGCAGCGACCGTTCCTGACGGAGCAACCCTAGGAGGCTTGGGCTGATCCGCGCATCCCTCAAACGGAGATGCGCGACGCAGAAGCTAGGCGAGCATCGTCACGGGGTCTTCGAGGAAGCCCTTGAAGGCGGCGAGCCAGGTGGCGCCGAGGGCGCCGTCGATGACGCGGTGGTCGCAGGACATGCGGACCGTCATGACGGTGGCGATCTCGAGCTTGTCGCCGCGCACGACGGGGCGCTTCTCGCCCGCGCCGACCGCCAGGATCGCGGCCTGGGGCGGGTTGATGACGGCGGTGAAGTCGCGCATCCCGAACATGCCGAGATTGGAGACGGAGAACGAACCGCCCTCATAGTCGGCGGGCTTCAGCTTCTTCGCCTTGGCCTTGCCGGCGAGGTCTTTCGCCTCGCGCGAGATCTGGACGAGGCCCTTGGTCTCGGCGGCGAAGATGATCGGCGTGATGAGACCGCCGGGCAGCGCGACGGCGATACCGACATCGGCATGCTGGTGGACGAGCATCTCGGTCTCGGTCCACGAGGCGTTGACGTCGGGCACCTTGATCAGCGCGGCGGCGACCGCCTTGATGACGAAGTCGTTGACCGAGACCTTGTAGGCGCCGTCGCCGTCCTTGGGCGACTTGGCGTTGATCGCCTCGCGCGCAGCGAGCAGCGCGTCGATCTCGATGTCGGCGGTGAGGTAGTAATGCGGGATGTCGCGCTTCGCGACGGTCAGGCGCTTGGCGACCGTCTTGCGCATCGAGTCGTGCGGGACGGTTTTGTAGCTGCCTTCCTTGTAGAACAGGCGCGCGTCCGGGAGCGAGCCGGCGGGGGCCGGTGTGGCTGGTGCGGACGGCGCGGCTTTCGGAGCCGGGGCGGCCTTGTCGGCGGCGGGTTTGTCGGCGGCTTTCAGCGGACCGCCGGCGAGCGCCTTTTCGACGTCCGCCTTGACGATGCGGCCGCCGGGGCCCGTACCGGAGATGAGTTTCAGATCGAGCTTGCCGTCGCCGGCGAGGCGTTTGGCCAGCGGCGAAGCGAAGATGCGTTCGCCAGGATTGGCAGGCGCTGCGGCTGGCGGCGCGGCATCCGCTTTCGCAGATTCGGCCTTGGGCGCGGGCTCGGCTTTGGCCTCAGCCTTCGGTTCGGGCTTCGCCTCCGGCGCCGCGTCGGCCTTCGGTTCCGGCTTCGCGGCAGGCGCGGCGGCGCTGGCGTCCTCGCCCTCCTCCGCCAGCACGGCGATGGGGGTGTTGATCTTCACGTTTTCGGAGCCCTCGGGGACGAGGATCTTGGCGAGCGTGCCTTCATCGACCGCCTCGACCTCCATGGTCGCCTTGTCGGTCTCGATCTCGGCGATGACGTCGCCGGCCTTCACCGCGTCGCCTTCCTTCTTCAGCCACTTGGCGAGCGTGCCCTCTTCCATCGTGGGCGACAGCGCGGGCATGAGGATGTTGGTGGGCATATCTTCAATGACCCTTCGGGGCTTTTTCGGTGGTGCCGGGGTCGGTCGCGTTGTCCCACTCGGCATCGAGCATTTCTTTGATCTTGTGCAGCGTCGTCATTTCCGCCGTGCCGGTTTCGGCATGGATGGCGCGCGCGACATGACGGGCGATATCGACCAGCAGCATGCCCCAGACATGACCTTCCGGCCCGAAGGCCATCGGCTGAAGCGAGACCTGGAGGCCGCGATTGACGATCCAGGCGCGCAGGACCTCGGCGCTGTCAGGATCGCTCGCCGCGGCGGGCGGGGCCTTCAGTTCGCGGGATTTCTTCTGACCGAAGACCATGGCCGCCTCAGCGATAGAGCGCGGCCTTGGCGGCCGTCATGACGTCGTCGAGCGAGGGCAGAGCGAGCTTTTCGAGATTGGCGGCATAGGGCATCGGCACGTCCTTGCCGGTGACGCGCATGATGGGCGCGTCGAGATAGTCGAAGGCCTCGCCCTGGACCTGGGCGGCGAGTTCCGACGAGATCGAGCAGATCGGCCAGCCCTCTTCCACCACGACGAGGCGGTTCGTCTTCTTCACCGAAGCGACGACCGTCGCCGCGTCGAGCGGACGGATGGAGCGGAGGTCGATGATCTCGACATCGACGCCGTCCTTGGCGAGCAACTCGGCGGCTTCGAGGATGAGGCCCATGGTGATCGAGAACGAGACGAGCGTGATGTCCTTGCCCGGCTTCACGACGCGCGCCTTGCCGAGCGGCAGGACGAAATCGTCCATGACCGGTACGGGGAAGGTCTTGCCGTAGCAGATCTCGTTTTCGAGGAAGATGACGGGGTTGGGGTCGCGGATCGCCGCCTTGAGCAGGCCCTTGGCGTCGGCGGCAAAATAGGGCGCGACGACCTTGAGGCCGGGAATGTGCGCGTACCACGCCGCGTAGTTCTGGCTGTGCTGCGCCGCGACGCGCGAGGCGGCGCCGTTGGGGCCGCGAAACACGATCGGGCAACCCATCTGGCCGCCGGCCATGTAAAGCGTCTTGGCGGCGGAGTTGATGATTTGGTCGATCGCCTGCATGGCGAAGTTCATCGTCATGAACTCGACGATGGGCTTCAGGCCCGCAAAGGCTGCGCCGACGCCGAGGCCGGCGAAGCCCTGTTCGGTGATCGGCGTATCGATGACGCGCTGAGGCCCGAACTCGTCGAGCAGGCCCTGGCTAATCTTGTAGGCGCCCTGGTACTGGCCGACTTCCTCGCCCATCAGGAAGACGTTGCCGTCGCGGCGCATCTCTTCGGCCATGGCGTCGCGGAGCGCTTCGCGGACGGTGACGTTTTCCATCGCCGTGCCGTTGGGCACTTCGGTGGTCGTCGCCGCATCGTCCTTCGACTGCGGCGCGACGGCGGCCTTGGGCTCAGGCGCGGCGGCAGGCGCCGGCTCGGCGGCGGGCGCAGGTTCGTCCGCCTTCGGAGCTTCGGGCTCGGCTTTCGCTTCCGCCTTGGGTTCAGGCTTCGCTTCGGCCTTCGGTGCGGGCGCGGCTTCCTCGCCTTCGCCCTGGAGTTCGGCGATGGGCGTGTTGACCTTGACGCCTTCGGTGCCCTCGCCGATCAGCAGCTTGCTGACGACGCCCTCGTCCACCGCCTCAACCTCCATGGTCGCCTTGTCGGTTTCGATCTCGGCGATCACGTCGCCAGCCTTCACGGACTGGCCTTCCTTGACCAGCCATTTGGCGAGCGTGCCCTCCTCCATGGTGGGAGACAAAGCGGGCATCAGGATCTGGATGGACATACGAAAGCGGACCCTTGGGTTCAGGCGATCTTGAAGATCGCCAGTAAGATCATGACGGTGCCGGCCAAGCCGACGACCCAGGCGAGCGGACGCACCATCGGCACGCCGAAGGTGTAGAGCAGCGCGTGGACGACGCGCGAGTAGAAGAACAGCTGTGCGCCGAGCACGGTGGTCGAGGTCGAGATGCCCTGCTGCGCGGCGATCAGTGCGAGCGGCGCGAACATGGTCAGGCCCTCGCGATGGTTGTCGACGACGCGCTTCATGCGGGCGTGGAAACCCGACGGCGGCGGCAGACCATCGCGGCTGTTGGCGAGCGGCGTCAGGCCCTGTGCCATCACGCCGACATTGGCCTGGATGAGCACCAGGACAATCAGCAGCGCCACGCTATAGGCCAGCATCGTCAGTTCGATCGTCATGTCAGTTCCCCCCGGATGTGCCTGACCGTCATCGGCCTAGGCGTAGATTTCGGTCCAGAGCTCCTTCGGATCGGGCTCCGGACTCATTTGTGCGAACTCGGCGGCGGCCGAGACCGTGTCCTTGATCTCCTTGTCGAGCGCCTTCAGGGCCGCTTCGTCGGCGGCGCCGGCGGCGAGGATCTTGGTGCGCAGGCCCTCGATCGGATCGTGCTTCTCGCGCATCTCCTGCACCTCTTCCTTGGTGCGGTACTTCGCGGGGTCCGACATCGAGTGGCCGCGATAGCGATAGGTGCGCATTTCCAGAATGTAGGGGCCGTTGCCCGCGCGGCAGTGCTCGACCGCCTTGCGGCCGGCGGCATAGACGGCCTCGACATCCATGCCGTCGACTTCCTCGCCGGGGATGTTGAAGCTGACGCCGCGCTTGTAGAGATGGGTCTCCGACGTCGAGCGCGAGATCGCGGTGCCCATCGCGTACTGGTTGTTCTCGATCACATAGACGACGGGCAGCTTCCAGACCGCGGCCATGTTGAAGCTCTCATAGACCTGGCCCTGATTCGCCGCGCCGTCGCCGAAATAGGTGAGGCTGACCCGGTCGTTGCCGCGATAGCGGTTGGCGAAGGCAAGGCCGGTGCCCAGCGGCACCTGCGCGCCGACAATGCCGTGGCCGCCGTAGAAGTTCTTCTCGCGGCTGAACATATGCATCGAGCCGCCCTTGCCCTTCGAATAGCCGCCCGAGCGCCCCGTGAGTTCGGCCATCACGCCGGCCGGTTCCATACCGCAGGCCAGCATATGGCCGTGATCGCGATAGGCGGTGATCACCTGGTCGCCCGGCTCGGTCGCCGCCTGCATCCCGACGACGACGGCTTCCTGGCCGATATAGAGATGGCAGAAGCCGCCGATCAGCCCCATGCCGTAGAGCTGACCGGCCCGCTCCTCGAAGCGGCGGATCAGCAGCATGTCGCGGTAAAACTGGTTCAGAAGCGCAGCGTTCTGAGAGGCGGCCGTGGCGGTCTTGGACATGGGTTCCTAAGCGCAAATGCACGTCGGAAACTATGTAGCGCGCCACTGCCCCGCATGCCACCAAAGAAGGGCCACCCAAGAAGGGTGACACTGACATCGTGTCAGCGGGTGACGCTGTCCCAGTAGATGGTGAGTTCGTCGGGCGCGGAATAGCCGAGCGAGGCGCGCGACTGCTCGTCAAGCATGTCGGGATCGACCTTGCCGGGCTGCATGAGCTGGACCCGGCGCTCCATCTTCGCGCGTTCGGCGGTGACGGTCTGCAACTCCGCGGTGCGGATGGCGACGCGCTCGTCGAGGCGGGTCAGCTTGAAGGCACCATATTCGCCGTAAACGGCGTGCCAGGCAAAATAGGAAATCAGCGCAACGCACAGGCACGGGACGATCATCCCCTGCGCAAACCGCTTCACTGTCATCCGTCGCCGCATGTGACGATCACTACAGAGGTTGCGGCGCAATACAACTCACAGGAGGTTAACGGCATTTAAGGCCGTAAACCTTTGATTAGGCATGACTGTGCGGTGCGGGACGATGCGCGGCGGAAAGCCGCCTTTCCGAGCCGAATTGGTACGAAAACGCACCCTGAAACGGGCACGCCGCTTGCTCCCTGATGTGAAAATCGGGGACTTCAACATGCGTTCGATCATCATTCCCTACCGCGTCCGGATGGGTCTCTACCTCGCGGCCGTCGTGGCGTTCCTGGCGCTGGGCGCGCTTGCCGTGCCGCTGGCCCAGAGCGGCCGGATGGGTCCGGCGGTGTTCGCCGCTGCCGCGGCCGTGACGGGCGTCGTGTTCGCGCTGATGATGCTCGGCCGCAAGCGCCAGGTCGTGGTGACGCCGGTGTCGATCACCGTGCCCGGCGGGCCGCTGGCGACGCAGCCGATCGAAGTCCTCTATCGCCACATCCAGTCGGTCCATACCGATCGCAAGACGGGCGGCGCCTATCTCACCATCATCCATCGCAGCGGCACGGTGCACCTGCCGGCGGCCTGCCTGCCCAAGGATCAGGGCGTGCCCTTCCTGCGCGACCTGATCGGCCAGCATCGTGGCGAGACCGGCCAGCAGGCCCGCCCGATCTCGCGCACCCGCGCGGCCGTCGCCCGCCCCGGCGCGCCGGTGAAGCGCTCGTTCGGCAAGCGCGCCGTCGCGCGCTAGGGCTCCGACAGACCGAACCATTTGCCGGGCGGGTCGAGCATCTCGATCAGCCCGGCAAACGCGTTGGCGTCGCCGTCCGTCTTGACGGCGGTGCTCGCCTTGTCGAACGCCGTGGCGCGGGTCGCGAGCGGCAGCAGGGTCATGCGAGCGAGGCTGACCTGAACATCTGCAATTGCGGGGCGGCCTGGCTCGGCGATCAGCACCGCATTGGCGAGCGTCAGCGTGAAGTCGCGGCCGACATCGGTGAAGGTGAGGCCGATGGTGAGGCGGCGGTCGCCGGCCTTTTCGGGATTCAAGCGGACGCTCATGAGGTCGAGGATCATCTCGGGGCTCATCGCCGCCATCAGTTCCGGCGCGCCGCCCGCAGCGAGCGGCAATGCGAAGACGCCGTTGCGGAGTTCCTGCGCGCCGGTGAGGTAGAAGTTCCGCCAGACCGCGTTCTCGGCCTGGTAGCCGAGCTGTTCGAAGCTCTGCGCGAGAAGTTCGCGCGCCGGCTTGTTGGTGGGGTCGGCGAAGACGACATGGCTGACGACCTGCGCGGTCCAGCGATAATCGCCGTCGTCGAAACAGACCTGCGCCTTCTCCAGCACCGCCTCGGCGCCGCCCATGAATTCGACATAGCGCTTGCCGGCATCGACCGGCGGCAGCTTGTCGAGGTTGGCGGGGTTGCCGTCGAAGAAGCCGAGATAGCGCTGATAGACGGCGCGGGCGTTGAACTTGAGGTGCCCGTAATAGCCGCGGTTGAACCATTCGGCGGCGATGGCGGGCGGGAGTTCCAGCGCCTCGGCAATCTCCTCTCCGACCAGACCCTGGTTCATCAGGCGCACGGATTGATCGTGCAGGTAGCGGTAGAGATCGCGGTGCTTGAGGACGAAGCTCTCGATCTCCTCGCGGCCCCAGCGCGGCCAGAAGTGGGAGGTGAACATGACGTCGGTGCGCGCGCCGAACAGGCGCCAGGCCTCGGTCAGGTAGTCGCCCCACGCCTTCGCGTCGCGCACCAAGGCGCCGCGCGGGGTCAGCACGTTGTGCAGCGAGCCGTTGGCGTTCTCGGCGAGGCAGAGCGCGCCGAATTGCGGGAAGAAGAAGTTCATCTCCGCCGGCGCTTCGGTTTCCGGCGTCATCTGGAATTCGATCTCGACGCCGTCGACGGTGAGGGTCTGGCCGGTATGGGTGATGTCGACGGTTGGGGCGATCAGGCTGACCGTACCGAGCGAGACGGCCGGGCCAAGGCCGGTGGTGCACTGGCCACAGGCGTGGCGCGGCAGCAGCGAGCCGTACATGTAGGTCGAGCGCCGCAGCATCGCAGGGCCAGCGATGACGTTTTCGGCAACCGCGTAGTGCAAGAAGCCGACCGGCGCGATGACGGGCACGCGGCCGCTGTCGGCGTCGTCCTGAGAGATCACGCCCTTCACGCCGCCAAAATGATCGACATGGCTGTGCGTGTAGATGACCGCGGTGACCGGCCGGTCGCCGAGCTGGCGGCGCACCAGCTCCATCGCGGCGCTCGCGACCTCGGTGGAGATCAGCGGGTCGATGACGATGTAGCCGGTGTCGCCGAGGATGACGGTGAGGTTGGAGAGATCGAAGCCGCGGATCTGCCAGATGCGGGGATGGACTTCGAAGAGGCCGGAAAGCTTCAGCAGCTTGGCGTGACGCCACAGGCTGGGGTTCACGGAGTCCGGCGCTTCTCCCTCGATGTAGTCATAGGCGCGGAAGTTCCAGATTTCGCGATTGTCCGCCGCACGGACGATCCGGTCGTCGCCCCAGTCGCAGGTGAAGCCGCGCTTGGCGAAGGCGGCCTCGTGATCGCCCGTCCTCGCCCAGCCGTCCAGGAAGGCGGCGTTGCGCTTGGCGGTGAATGAAGTGGCGTCCATCGTCTCCCCCGGTTTTGGAGGAGACTACAGCAAGCCCGCCGTCAGGTCGCCAGCACCTCGATGGTCGCGCGGACGGCCTCGTCGATGGCGACATGGGCGTAGGCGTCCCAGCCGGTGTCGGAGAGGCCGATGGCGATGCGGCCGGCGGGTTTCTTGGCGTCTTCCATATAGGTTTCGAAGGCCGCTTCGTCGTCCCAGATCGGGTTCGGATAGTAGCTGTAGCCGTGCGACCAGCGGTTGATGGTGATGGCAAGGATGTCGGTCTTGTCGTTGAAGCCGCCCGCCCCCAGCATCCGGTTCAACTGATCGCGGAGAGAGTCCTCGTAATACGAGAACGCCGCTTCGTAGAGCTTCATCCGGCCCATGCGCGACTGGTCGCTGGCGCTGAGGCCTTCGGCAGGCTCGACGGGGACGTGGACGAGGTGCAGCACCATGGGCTGCGACGGGTCGGACGGAAAATCGTAGCCGCCGAGGCTGACGGGATAGTCGAGCTTGCTCAGCGCCCAGAAGCCCATCGGCGACATGATGGAATGGGTGCCGAGCTTTGCCCAGGCCTGCCAGTTCTTCACAACCACGTTGGCGTAGATGAGCGGGGCGCGGACATTCGCCATCAAGCCCGCCTTCTGCGCCTCCGGCAGTTCAGTGCAGATCGCGGGGATGACGCCCGCATTGCAGGAGAGCACGGCGTGCTTGCTGCGCAGCCGGGTGAGCTTGCCGCCCGTGACCACGCCGACATCGACGCCTTCGCCGCGATTGCGCACCACGACAGCGGTGGTCGAGACGCGGATGCGGACGCGGTTCTCGGGGCGGTCGAGCTTGGCGTAGTCGAAGCGTGACAGGACGATGCCGTTCATGTCGGCGGCGCCCTCCCCCACGTCCGGGATCAGCGCCTTGACGATCGAGCGCGCGATGCCCGCGTTCCCGTCGGGGAAGTGGTAGATATAGGGCTCGGTGAGTTCGGCTTCGGCCATCGCGTCGGTTTCAAGGCCCAGCGCCTCGAAACCAGGATAGCCGGTCTCCGCCGCCCATGAGGCGGGGACGCCGTCGATGCCGATGGCGAAGAAGTCGTGGCTGCGCTTCTGGAACGCGGCAAGCGCGTCGTCAGGCAGGCCGGCCTTGTCGCGCAGATAGGTGCGGTAGCTGTTCTTGTCCAAATACTCGGTGCGCGCCTCGCCTTCGAGGCCGGCGAGATAGTCGGTCTTGCCCGCGTAGAGCTTCAGCAGCGCGGCCTTCGCGGCGTCGGAGACCGGCATGTCGGCGATGAAGGCAGCAGGCTCGCGCGCGTTGCTGTTCTCGGGCGGGATGTCGTCGGCGACGACGGGCGTCGGGTCGCCGGTGACGAGCTTGTCCTGGCCGAACGTCTCCTTGTCGAACCAGACGGCGCGGCTCATCCCCAGCGAGGGATAGAGCGTGCGGTTGAAGACCTTGGGGTCGTACCAGCGCTCGATGTCGATGCCGATCGCCTTGACCAGGTCCTTCGCCACGTCGGACCAGATGCCCTTGGGCGATTGGAACGCCTCGCTGCCGCCATAGCCGATCAGCAGTCTGCCATCGACGGTGAACTCGTTGCGCTTGGCGTGGCCGCCGAAATCGTCGTGGTTATCGACGACGAGGATCTTCGCCTCGGGCTTTTCGCGCGCGTAGAACCAGGCGGCGGTGAGGCCGGCGATGCCGCCGCCGACCACGATCAGGTCATAGGTCTCGGACTCGGGTAGGCCATCGATGTCGAAGGTTTCGCCTTCGCGCGCGACCTTGTGGATGGTCTCGAAGGCGCCGTCATGGCTGCCGCGGAGGCCGGTCAGCGCAGGCGGGTACGGCGCTGGGGTCGCGGCCCAGGCCTCGGGCAGGAAGCCCTGCCCCAGCGGCGTCAGGCCCGCGACGACGGCGAGCGAAACGCCGTTCAGGAAATCGCGGCGGGAAATCGTGTCTGACATGGCGGCCCCCAGAATGAGCCGCCAAACTTGGCTAGGTGCGGAGCACCGTCAACGCGACCATAACGCGCGGGGGACGCTACTCGTTCATGATCGACTGCCCGACGAGATCGCAGAGGTCGGGGCTGTTGACGTAGAAAAAGTGCATCACGAAAGGCACCTTGCCGAGGCCGCCATTGACGACCAGGTCGTCGACGTTTTCGGTCGAGGCGTTCAGCGTCGCCTCGCTCTCGACATACCACTCCCCGTCGGCGGCCCCATCGGCCGCCGGTTCATTGGGCTTGGGCGTCAGTTTCGGCGTGGTCGGGTCTTCCTCGAGATGGAAGCGCAGGAGCTTCGTCGCCTTGTCCACCGCATCGGCGGCGCAATGGTGCGCAGGCTTTTCCGCCGCGACCGTGGACCCGGCTGCGAGCAGCGCCGCAGCCATCAACATCTGCATTTTCATGAGCGACCTCGTAGGGCGCAGAGGTGCGCCGGACGCATGATCATTGGGCGCTCCGGCCCGCGGCAAGGCGAGCAATTGCCGCAGGCGGGCGACTAGTAGGGGTCGCTGAGATCCAAGCTTTCCTCGCCCATGAGGGCGCAGGCGTCGGGAATCTGCGCGTAGAGGAAGCGCAGGCGGTACTCCGCCTTGTAGACGTAAGCGGTGAGTTCGATGACGTCGTACTTGCCGGTGCCGGACGGGTTGGCGATCGGCGCGAGGATCGTGACGTCGGGCGAGAGGTCCCACGCCATGTCGGGCGAGCCTTCGACGGGCGCGCCGGGCTTGGACGCGAGGCCCGCGCCTTCCATGTCCCACTGTGCCTTCAACAGCTTCGGCGCGCGGGCGCGGGCGTCGGCCTCGCAGGGGTGCGGCGAGGCGGCAGCGGCGCTGCCGGCGAGCAGCAGTGCGGCGAAAGAGGCGGCGAGAAGCTTCATGGCTTTGGCCTTCGGGATCGAGGGGCCGGCAACAGCAGTACGCTATTGCGCGAGGATTTCTTCGCCGACCAGGACGCAGCTGTCGGTGACATCCTTGAGGTAGAGAAAGCGCATCCGGAACGTCGCCTTGTAGACGAAGCCGTTGACCTCCAGCACCTCGGCGGTGCCGTCGGCCGCTTCCGGCAGCGCCGTCACGGTCTCATCGAGCGCCCAGTTCATGACGCCCGGCGCTTGGCCTTCCTTGGGCTCGCCCTCTTCGGGGGCGAGTTCGCCGCCGGTCTGCGCATAGAAGGCCGGCAGGAACTTCAGCGCCTGGGCACGGGCATCGGCGGCGCAGCGATGCTCCTTCGCCGCGGCCGCACCGGCCAGCAGGAGAGCGGCGGAACAGACGGCGAGGAGCTTCATGGCTTAGACCTTCAGGATGGAGCGGCCGGCATAGACCGCGGTGTCGCCCAGCTCCTGCTCGATGCGCAGGAGCTGGTTGTACTTGGCGAGCCGGTCGGAGCGGGCGAGCGAGCCGGTCTTGATCTGGCCGCAATTGGTCGCGACCGCGAGGTCGGCGATGGTGGAATCCTCGGTCTCGCCCGAGCGGTGCGACATGACCACGCCGTAACGGGCGCGCTGGGCCATCGTCACGGCGTCGAGCGTCTCGGAGAGCGTGCCGATCTGGTTGACCTTCACGAGGATCGCGTTGGCGATGTCCTTCGAGATGCCGTCCTCGAGGCGGGCCGGATTGGTGACGAAGAGATCGTCGCCCACGAGCTGAACCTTGGCGCCGAGCTTCTCGGTCAGCGCCGCCCAGCCGTCCCAGTCGTCCTCGGCCATGCCGTCTTCGATGGATACGATCGGATACTTGGCACAGAGCGAGGCGTAGTAGTCGATGAGCTGGACGCCGGAGAGGGTGCGGCCCTCGCCCTCCAGGTGATAGGCGCCGTCCTTGAAGAACTCGGTCGAGGCGACGTCGAGCGCCAGATAGACATCCGAGCCGGCTTTCAGGCCGGTCTTCTCGATGGCCGCTACGATGAAGGCGAGCGCTTCGTCGGGTGATTTCAGGTCAGGGGCGAAGCCGCCTTCGTCGCCGACATTGGTGTTGTGGCCTTTGGCCTTCAGTTCCTTCTTGAGGGCGTGGAACACCTCGGCGCCCCAACGCAGACCCTCCGCGAAGGTCGGCGCGCCCGCGGGCACGATCATGAATTCCTGGAAGTCGATGGGATTATCGGCATGCGCGCCACCATTGATGATGTTCATCAGCGGCACCGGCAGGACGCGCGCCTGGGGGCCACCGAGATAGCGGTGCAGCGGCAGTTCGTGGCTGATCGCCGCGGCCTTCGCGATGGCGAGCGAGACGCCGAGAATGGCGTTGGCGCCGAGGCGCGCCTTGTTGGGCGTGCCGTCCAGCTCGATCATCAGCGCGTCGAGCTCGCGCTGCTCTTCGGCGTCGCGGCCGGTCAGCGCGTCGAAAATCTCGCCCTCGGCGGCTTCGACCGCCTGCAGGACGCCCTTGCCGCCGTAGCGGGTGCCGCCGTCGCGCAATTCGACCGCCTCATGCGCGCCGGTCGAGGCGCCCGAGGGCACCGCGGCGCGGCCGAAGCTGCCGTCTTCCAGGGTGACATCGACTTCGACGGTGGGGTTTCCCCGGCTGTCGAGGATTTCACGGGCGGCGATGTCGACGATGGCGGTCATGACGGTCCTTTAAGCCAGAAGCCCGGGCCAGATAGCGGACGGGGGACGCGTTGTGAAGGGCCGCAACCCGGCCTAACGTCCCGCTGAGTCCATCACCTTCCCGGGGGAAGTCCATGTTCGGTTTTCATCTGGTCGCGCTGGTCGCGATCGTGTCGATGCTGCTGTATCTCTATATGAGCATCCGGGTCGGCCAGGCCCGCGCCAAGCACGGCATCAAGGCGCCCGCCACGACGGGCCATGAGGAGTTCGAACGAGCCTTCCGCGTGCACCAGAACACGCTGGAATGGATCGTCATCTACCTGCCCTCGCTGTTCCTCTTCGCGAGCTTCGTGCACGACTACATCGCCGCGGCGCTGGGCGTCGTCTGGGTCGTCGGACGTTATGTCTACATGGAAGGCTATATCGAAGCCGCCGAGAAGCGGAGCGCCGGGTTCGGCATCCAGGCGCTGGCGACGCTGATCCTGATGCTGGGCGCCGCCGTCGGCATCATCTGGAACATGCTGGGCATCGGCCCCATCTTCTGATGAACGGCCAGCGCGGCCGTGGCGCGAATGAAGGGATTTGCGCGTTCTGATGCGCAATCCTTCGACGAGACGAGGCACCCAATGGCGTTTTCAAATCCTTCCGATACCGACGTCGCTGCGCTGCTGAACGGCGCGAAGACCATTGCCCTGATCGGCGCCAGCGCGAACGCCTCGCGCGACAGCTATGGCGTCATGCAGTTCCTGCAGCGCAAGGGGCACCGGGTGATCCCGATCAATCCGGGGCTGGCTGGGCAGACGCTGCTGGGCGAGACGGTCTATGCCTCGATCGCCGACCTGCCGGAGAAGGTGGATCTGCTGGATGTCTTCCGGGCCAGCGAATACGTCGGGGGGATCGTCGATGACAGCATCGCCGCCGGCATCCCCGCGATCTGGACGCAGCTTGGCGTCGTCGATGACAAAGCCGCGGCGCGCGCGGTCGCGGCTGGCCTGGTCGTCGTCCAGAACCGCTGCCCCAAGATCGAATATCCGCGGCTGGGGCTGAAAGGCATTCCGTCGCACTGAAGGGTCGCTTTAGCCCGGCCGCAAGATTCGATCCGGAGCCTGCGCTATACCCGCGTCACCTTAGACGAGGAGACGCAGCAATGAGCGAACAAGGCTTCGCAACCAAGGCCGTGCATGCCGGCGAAGCGCCCGATCCGGTGACCGGCTCGCGCGCCACGGCGATCCACCAGACCACCTCCTACCAGTTCCAGGACGCCGGCCACGCCGCGCGGCTGTTCGGGCTGCAGGAGTTCGGGAACATCTATACCCGCATCCAGAACCCAACCCAGGGCGCGCTGGAAGGCAAGCTGGCGGCGCTGGAGGGCGGCACGGCCGCGCTGGCGGTGGCGTCGGGCCACGCGGCGCAGGCGCTGGTCGCCCATACGCTGCTGGAGCCGGGCGACGAGATCCTGGCTGCGAAGCAGCTGTATGGCGGCTCGATCAACCAGTTCTCCCAAGCCTTCAAGAAGTTCGGCTGGGGCGTCAAATTCGTCGACGGCACCAAGCCGGAGAACTTCAAGGCGGCGATCACCGAGAAGACGCGCTTCATCTTCACCGAGAGCATCGCCAATCCCGGCGGCATCGTCATGGACCTTGAGGCCATCGCGAAAATCGCCACCGACGCCAAGATCCCCTATGTCGTCGACAACACGCTGGCGACGCCCTACCTCATCCGGCCCATCGAATGGGGCGCGAATATCGTCGTCCATTCGCTGACCAAGTTCATCGGCGGGCACGGCAACTCGATCGGCGGCGCGATCGTCGACGGCGGCAATTTCGACTGGAAGGCGTCCGGCAAGTTCCCGTCGCTGACCGAGCCGTCGGGCAGCTATCACGGGCTGGTGCTGAACGACGTCTTCGCGCCGATGGGCATCTCGTTCGCCATCGCGGCACGGGTGCTGGGCCTGCGCGATCTTGGAGCGGCGATCGCGCCGTTCAACTCGTTCCTGATCCTGACCGGCGCCGAGACGCTGCACCTGCGCATGCAGCGGCACAGCGACAGTGCGCTGGCGGTCGCGGAATGGCTGAAGACGCACGAGAAGGTCTCGTGGGTGTCGTATGCCGGCCTCGCCGATGATCCGTTCAATCCGCTGCTGAAGAAGTACAGCCCCAAGGGCGGCGGCGCGGTGCTGACCTTCGGCGTCAAGGGCGGCTATGACGCGGGCGTAAAGCTGGTGAACGGCGTGAAGCTGTTCTCGCATCTCGCCAATCTCGGTGACGTGCGCTCGCTGGTGATCCACCCCGCCTCGACCACGCACTCGCAGCTTTCAGACGAGGGCAAGATCGCGGCCGGCGCGGGGCCGGATGTCGTGCGCCTGTCGGTCGGTCTGGAAGATGTCGCTGATCTCACGGCGGATCTGGATCAAGCACTGAACGGCTAGGTCTTTCCGTCAGCCATTCCTTACTCCTCATGGCCGGGCCTGACCCGGCTATCCACCGGCGCGGCGTCCAAGATGGATGGCCGCCTCAAGGGCGGCCATGAGGATGAGGGGAAACCTGAGCGGTGCGGCGCGGTCCCGTCATCCCTAAAAGCAAACGGCGGCGGGATCGCTCCCGCCGCCGTTCGTTTGTCTGGTTGGCTGCGTGGCTTAGATGGCGACGCCGGCCACGACCGCGAGCAGATAGAGCACGAGCTGGATCACCGCGAGGGCGAGCGCCGCGAGGCTCAGCGGGCGCTGGAAGCCCTTCACGCTGGCGACGGCCTTCGCCGCGCCGTCCGAACCGCCGCCCGTCAGCTGGGCGATCAGCGGATAGGCGAGCAGCAGGCCGAGCAGGATCAGCACGACGACGACCGCGAGCGCGACGAGCACGGTCACGGGGATGATCGAGATGACGGAGAAGATGTCGAGCAGGCCGATGAGGCCTAGCACGCCGAGCACGAGGCCGACGATACCGATGATGCCCGCGAAGGGCGCGAGCTTCGCCGCTGCCTGGTTCGCCGCGTCCTGCGCCTGGGCGGAAGCGCCCGGCAGGCCGCCGCTGCCGGCAAGTCCGAGGAGGCCCATCGACCCCAGCAGAAGGATATTCAGGATAAGTCCAAGTGTACCGCTCATGTCGAAAACATTCCCCCTGTGGTGACGCGGACTGGCGACTCCGCCAAGGCCACAAATTGCATTGCGTAACGCCGCCGCACCAGCCCTTTCAGGTGCGACAAATCAGGCCGTAGAGCCGCGTTTAGATATAGACGCCGCTGCGGTTCAGAATGAACTCGATCAAGGTCCAAAGCGCGAACACCAGCGCAACGATACCCACAATGGATTCATTGGGTCCGAAGGTGCGCTTGAACCAGTCGATGACCTTGCCGGCACCCGAGGCTGGCGCGCCGAAATAGGCGGCGACGGAGACATAGCCGGCGAGGATGCCGACGGTGATGAGGGTCAGGGCGATCAGCAGGCCCAGGAACGAGGAGAAGTCGACGCCCTGGATGCCGATGATGAAGCGGATGACGAGCCAGAAACCCCAAATCACCGCGATGATCCCGAAGACCCCGGCGATGCCTTTCACGGCATTGCCGGCCGGCTTGAGCGCGTTCTGGATCGGGGTCAGCGCGGCGGGACCGGCGCCGCTGGTGAAGGAGACGAGGCCCAGCACGGTCAAGAGAGCGAGCGTCAGCAGGAAGATGACGTAGAGCATGAACATGGGCAGGTCCCCTGAGATGGGCGGGCGGCGCCGAACACGTGCCCGCTGACTCGCATCATGGCCCAATTTCCTGGCGAGCGGAATTGGCCTCTTCGCACCTGCGGCAAGACACCGCCTCAGGCGGCTTTGCTACCGTTCAGGGCGTGCCGGTGGGCGATGGCGGCGGCAAACAGGGCGAGTGCGCCGGACTGGTGCATCGCGCCAAGCACGATGGGCTGCTCGCCCCCTGCACCGGCCAGCAACGTGTAGATGCCGAGCGCGATCTGCACCACCACGGCGAAGACGAGGATGCCGGCCGTGCCCGCCCCTGCCCGCTTCTGTCCGGCGATGAACGCCGCGGCGGCGACCAGCAGCGCGATCGCATAGGCGACGGTGCGGTGCTGGAACTGCACCAGGGTGACGTTTTCGCCGAAATTCGCCCACCAGGGCTGCGCGATGAAGAGCCCGTCCGGCACGATATGGCCGTCCATCAGCGGCCAGGTGTTGTAGGTGAGCCCGGCGTCGAGCCCGGCGACCAGCGCGCCCAGCAGGATCTGGACGAAGACCGCGACGACGACGGCGGTGGCGAGCGTGAGGCCTGGCAGCCGGGCCCTCGCCTCGCGCCTGAGCAGGTTGAGCATCAGGCTCAGCGTCCAGCCGAAGATGATGAAGGCGACGCCGAGATGGGCTGCGAGGCGGTACTGGCTGACCTCAAGCCGCCCCACGAGGCCGCTGACCACCATCAGCCAGCCAATCAGGCCCTGAAAGCAGACGAGGCCAAACAGGACCCAGCCGCGGCGGAGCGGCGCGCCGGCCAGCGTCCCGCGCCAGCCGAACCAGAGCAGCGGCAGCAGGACGACGAGGCCGATCGCGCGCGCCAGCAGCCGGTGGCCCCATTCCCACCAGAAGATCGTCTTGAACTGCTCGACGCTCATGCCCTGGTTCACCACCTGGTACTGGGTGGTCGAGCGGTATTTCTCGAGTTCCGCCTGCCAATCGGCGTCCGACAGCGGCGGGATGACGCCGGAGATCGGCTTCCATTCGGTGATCGAAAGCCCGGATTCAGTGAGCCGCGTCAGGCCCCCGACCACGACGATGGCGGCGACCATGGCCAGCACGACGGCGAGCCAGACGATGACGGCGCGCGAGGGCCGGGAGGGGGGTACTGTGATCGACATGAATGCGGGCGCGTGATAGCGCACCCCGCACCTCCCTGCGAGCCCCTTTGCCCATGCCTGTGCGCCTGAAAAAGCTGATCGGGACCGTGCTGATCCTGATCTGGATCATCATGTACACGCTGATCGCCATGAAGCTGGCGATCACGGTCTTGCCCAATGCGCACTGGGTGCTGGAGCTCGCCTATTACGCCTTTGCCGGCATCGCCTGGATCGTGCCGCCGGGCTTTCTCATCGCCTGGATGAGCGAAGAGCCGCGGCGGCGGACGTGACTGTCCGCCGTCAAGGCACTTAAGGCCATTTCAGACCACTCGTCTCAAAGACCATCTGGTGCCAACCGGACTGATAGAATTCCGCCTCGATGATCGTGACGTCCGCCTTTCGGGTACGCGATACAAATTTATCGAACCCTTGGACGAATAGGCTCGTAGTCGAATTATCCGACGGTTCGAGCACGGAATAGGTGGCGACCGCATTCTTGTCGAAACGCACCCTGACAGAGCAGCCGTCGTACTTACAGAGGAATTGGCCTTTCGAGACCGACAGGATCACATCGTTGCCCCACCGCGGACTTTTGCGAATGCAAAGGTTCGCAGACACGTCGCCGTACGGAAAGTCGAAGTGCAAGGTCGTGTCTGAAATCAGGCAAGCGAATTTGGTTTCTTTGTCCGTCATCGGATCAATTTCCGAGGTATAGACCCATTTGCTTGGTGGTTCGGGGGGCGGCTCTGGCGCGGCGGGCTTCACCCCAGGTTGTGGCGCGGGCACCGGCGGTTCCGTGGCAATCGGTGCAGGTTTGGTATCACTTTCTGCTGGTTTGCTTGCGGGCTTCGGCTCGGTTGGCGCTTCCGCCACCACCTGCTGGCCCGACGAAAGGGATTGCGTCTTGCGTTGCTCGGCCTGATTGCCCATCGCCCAAACGAGGGCGAATACCAACGCAATGCCGCAGCTTGGCCCCGGCTCGCGAACACCCAGAATGGCCTGATCAAGGCCAGTGCACAAAGCAACAGTACGCCGCCTGCAAATACCTGCCAAACAATCATCGTTCCGCCCCCCAGCAGAATTCAGACAATGCGTGCGATTGAAGCATGCACAGCAATATTCGATTTAGCGAGGCGCGCGCTTGTTGAACCAGGGCTGCGCCTGTTCAAGCTGGCCCGCGAGGCGGTAGAGCAGCCCCTCATTCCCGTAGGCGGCGCCGAACATGATGCCGAGCGGGAGACCGTCATCGGTCCAGTGCAGCGGCACCGACATCGCGGGCGCGCCCACCTGATTGTAGAAGGCGCAATGGGCCGGGAAGGTGCTGATCGCCTTAGCGAAACCGCCCATGTCCTTGGGCGACAGGCTGAGCACGCCGAGGAGTTCGGGCTTGCGCGTGATGGTCGGCGAGAGCGTCACGTCGAAGCGCTGCATCAGCTTGGCATAGGCGATGGCGGCGAGCTGGAGCGTCACCTCGTTGCGCGCCATCTCGATGGCGCCGAACTTCTTGGCGTTGCGGGTCATCGCCCAGGTGACGGCTTCCAGCTCGTCCTCGCCGACCGGCTTGCCCCGCTGCTCGCCCCAGAGATCGATGCTGGCCGCGAGATGGGCGCTGACCATCATGGTGAGGGTCTGCGCAAGCTGCGGGCCGTCGATCTCAGGCTCCGCCTCCTCGACCTCGTGGCCGAGCGAGAGCAGCAGCTTGACCGTCGCGTCGAGGCCGCGCTGGGCGTCGGCATCGGGCAGCGTGCCGTTCGGCGCCTTGCGCCACAGGGCGACGCGCAGCTTGCCGGGATCGCGGCCGACCTCGTCGAGATAAGGGCGTTCCGGCGCGGGCGCATCGTACCGCGAGCCGGTTTCGATGCCGTGCGAGACGTCGAGCAGCGCGGCGCTGTCGCGCACCGAACGCGAGACGCAGTGATTGGTGCTGAAGCCGCCCCACCCCTCTGTCCGGTACGGCCCCATCGGCATCCGGCCGCGCGAGGGCTTGAGGCCAAAGAGGCCGTTGCACGCGGCGGGAACGCGGATCGAGCCGCCGCCGTCGCTTGCATGAGCGAGCGGAATGACGCCTGCCGCAACCGCCGCCGCCGCGCCGCCGGACGAGCCGCCCGCGATGCGTTCGAGGTCCCAGGGGTTGCGGGTGAGGCCGAAGAGCTTGGACTCGGTCGTGGTGGTGCCGCCGAATTCGGGTGTCGTGGTCTGGCCGAAAATGACGAGCCCGGCGGCCTTGTAGCGCGCCGTCAGCGTCGCGTCGTAGTCGGCGACGTAGTCCTTGTAGGCGAGCGAGCCCGAGGTCAGCGGCGCGCCCTTGAGGGCCGCGCCGAGATCCTTCAGCGCGAAGGGCACGCCGGTGAACGGACCGTCCGGCAGGCCCGCTTCGAGCTGGGCGCGGGCATGACCGGGGAGGATCGAGGAGAAGCAGTTGATGCGCGCCTGCGCCGCCTCGGCGCGGGTCAGTGCGGCGTCGAGGAGTTCGGCCGGTGTCGTTTCCTTGCGGCGGACGAGGTCCGCAAGCCCGAGGGCATCGTAGCTCTCATAATCGTTCATCGGCATCTCCCCGGTTTTCTTTCCAGCACTCTAGGAGGATCGCTGCCATGATCAACGTTCAACCGCCCCTACCATCCTCATGGCCGGGCCTGACCCGGCCATCCATCTGACGGCGGCGCGGCCGCGTGGATGGCCGCCTCAAGGGCGGCCATGAGGAATATTGGGGTGGAAATATCTGCGTGAAGAAGTCCACGACGATGTTCTAAGTCGATGGTTCGGAGAGACTCGCATGGCGCGCACGACTTTGTTTTTGGCATTGGCGACGGCGTTTGCCCTTTCCGCCTGCGTTTCGATGCCCGAGCCCGTGGCGGTCAATCGCCCTTCCGCCAACCCCGAGCCGGGCGGCATCCTGCCCGAAGGCATGGGCTTGCAGGGCGAGGCCGTCATGCTCGCCTTCTCGGGTGGTGGTGCCCGGGCGGCGGCGTTCTCGTATGGCGTGCTGAAGGGGCTCGACACCATGCCGGCGCGGGGCGGCGGAACGCTGCTCGATCGGGTGTCCGTCGTATCCGCCGTGTCCGGAGGATCGATCGCCGCGGCGTGGTTCGGGCTCTACGGCAAAGCAGGGTTGAACGGGTTTCGCGCTGCGGCGCTCGATCCCGACTGGCAGTCGCGGCTGCACACCAGCATCTGGTCGCCGTCCAACATCATCAACGCCGCGGATGGCGGCATGAACAGCGCGGCGGAACTGTCGGGCTGGCTCGACACCACGATCTTCAAGAATGCGCGGATGAGGGACCTGCGCCGCAACGGCCATCCCATCGTCATCCTCAACGCGACCGACATGGCGAACGCGTCGCCGTTCGTCTTCGGTCCGGAAGCGTTCAGCGCGCTGTGCAGCGATCTTGGTGACGTGCGGGTCGCCGACGCCGTCGCGGCTTCGATGGCGGTGCCGCTGGTCTTCCGTCCCGTTGTCGTCCAGGCATTTCCTGAGGCCTGCAACGTTGCTCTTCCGGAATGGGCGGTGAAGGCCGAGGAGCGGCGCAAGACGCCGCAACTGCTGCGCACGCTGGCGCGCTCGTACCGGATCTATCGCGATCCCAAGCTGATGAAATACGTCCACCTCTTCGACGGCGGCGTGATCGACAATTTTGGCCTCAGCGGTCTCACCGCCTCACGCCTTTCGGCAACGACGCCCTTTGCGCCGCTGGGGCCCCAGGATGCGGTGCGGCTGACCAGCCTGTCGGTGCTGCTCGTGGATGCCGGCCAGGCGAGCGACAACAAATGGGCGCTGACACTGAAAGGCCCCGACGGCGAAGAGGTTGGCGATGCCGCCGTGAATGCCGCGATGGATACCGCCAAGCGCGCCGCCTATGACGCGTTCACGATGGCGGTGCGCGATTGGCAGGGCGATCTGCGCGCCTGGCGCTGTTCCCTGCCCTTCGCTGAAGTGAAACGTCTCCGCGGCTCGCTGAAGGGGTGGGACTGCAACGCGATCACGCTGTCGGTTGACATGGTGTGGTTCGGCGATCTGCCCGAGGCCGAGCGCGACGAGCTGTCAGCCGTTGCGACGCAAGTGAGCCTACCCGCCGCCACCATCGATCATCTGATTGCCGGGGGCGAAAAAGCGGTGCGCGCCAATCCGACGGCGCGGGCGCTGACGTCCGATGCTGCTTTGACGCAGTAGGTCAGCCCGCAGCGACGACCGGCGGCATCGCCGAGCGGATGATGGCGCCGAGCTGTTTCGTCAGCGCCGCGCCTTGCACATGCGCATTCGCGAGCGCGAAACCCTCATGTGAAAGCTGGCGCCGCAACTCGGCCAAGCTGCCGATCTTTCCCGATGCGGCAAGTTCGAAGGCACGCTCGATGATCGTAGGCTGGCTATTCATGATCGTGGCCTCCCAAAACGTCCGGCTGATCCTCAACGGCACGCAAGGCTTCCAGGAGCGCTTCGGACAGGAAGGGCTTCGAGATCATCACGATACGTCCCTGTTGAAACGCGCGAGATCGAATTTCGCCCATTCCGTAACCGGTACATAAAACGATCGGCAGTCCGGCCACGATGTCGCGCAACGCGTCGGCAAGTTGATCGCCGCGTCCATCGGGCAAGCCGATATCGAGGATCGCAGCGCGATAGGTGTCGGGATTGCCGCGCACGCGCGCGACCGCTTCCACACTCGTGCCAACCGCATCGACAGTGAAACCTTGGTCCGCAAGGCATTCCTCGATGGTCATGCGGATGAGCGGTTCGTCTTCGACAACAAGCACCGTGCCTGGTCGCTTCGCCGGCGCCATATCGTGAACCCATTCCGCGACGGGCGATCCCGACGTTGGGGACATTCTGCGATCTTCCGCGCTGCGGCGAAACTTTTGGTACAACTGCGAACAGACGCGCCCAATGTGCCATATCTTGTGGCAGCGCCGCATCCCTAGCTCTACATGTGTGGTTACTGACCGTTCTGCGGGAACCTTTTCGGGGCTCGCGACTAGGACACACCTGCAAGACATTTCTTGCCCAGGTGGAATTGAGAGCCGTGCCTAACTTCAAGCAATCGTCAAATCTCATATTGCGATCGCTGAGCGCGCCGGTCCTCGAACGGCTGGCGCCTTCTAGCGAGTTGGTCCGCATGAACCGCGGCGACTGGATGGCGCGCAGCAACCAGCCGATCGAGCATCTTTATTTTCCTACTGAAGGCGTCGGCTCGGTCGTGGCTGGAATTGACGGCCGGCAATTGGAGATTGGCGTGTTCGGGCGCGAGGGCATGAGCGGCACTGCCTTCGCCTATGGCGTCGGCCAATCGCCTTACGACACCTACATGCAGGTCCCCGGCGTTGCCTGGCGGGTCGCCGCCGCCGCGCTGCGCGACGCCGCGGCCGGCGCACCGGACGTCCAGCGGATCCTTGTCCGCTATGCCTATGCCTTCAGCGTGCAGACCGCCGAGACCGCGTTTGCAAATGCGCTGTTCTCGCTGGAGCAGCGGCTCGCCCGCTGGCTGCTCATGTGCCACGACCGGCTGGACGGCGACGAGATCGCGATCACGCACGAGCTGCTGTCGGTCATGCTGGGCGTCCGCCGCCCCGCAGTGACGTTGGCGGTGCAAACGATCGAGGGCGCCGGCATGGTGCGTGCCACGCGCGCCAAGATCGAGATCCGCGATCGCGAAAAGCTCATCGCCGTCGCGGGCGGCGCTTATGGCACGTCGGGGTCGGAGTATCGCCGCGTGGTGCCCGTGTCTGCGGCCGCCGCGCCGACGCTGCAGGCGTCTAGCCCTGAGCCCACCCACGTAGCATCGTAATATCGGCGACGCCGGAGTGGCTCGCGGCGACCTTGCCGCTCTTGAAGAGATAGAGCGCCGGGATGCCGCGGATGCCGTAGCGCGCGGCGAGTGCCGGCTCGGCATCGACATCCACCTTCACGAAGCGCGCGTTGGGCTCCAGTTCGGCCGCCGCGCGCTCGAAGATCGGACCCATCGTCCGGCACGGCCCGCACCACGCCGCCCAGAAATCGACGATAACGGGAATCTCGCTGCCCGCGATCTGACGATCGAAGGCGGCGAGCCCCAGCGCCGCGGGATGGCCGGTGAACAGTCGGTCGCCGCACTTGCCGCATTTCGCGGCGCGGGCGTCACGCTCGGCGGGAACGCGGTTGGCGGACTGGCAATGCGGGCAGACGATCTTCATGGGCCTCAAGATTGGCGGCAGACGGGGTGAATTCAATGTGTGCCACGACGCCGCACACGCCCGGGTTGCCTTGATTTCGCCTTTTCCGCACTCTCCGCTACCCGCTCGGGGCGGGGACGTGGGGAGATTGGTATGAATTGGACATTGGGCGCCAGTGTTGCGCTGGCTTTGGTTGCGTTTGCGCCGCTGGCCGTGGCCGAAGACATGATCGGCAAGGGTCCGGTCGTCATCAAGGCCGTGCCGGAAAGCGGTCAGGCGGCGGAAAATGTCGCCCGGGTCGAAAGTCTCGATAAGACCGAGGAAAGCACGCACCTGTTCTCGGTCACCGGCGGTGACCCGGCGATCAACGGGGAATACGTCTTCCTGGACGTCTCGCCGGAGGACATGAGCCAGGAGGACGCGATCTTCCAGGTCGGCGACTTCAATTCCTGGGAAATCCTCGAGCAGACCAAGGACCATGTCGTCCTGAAGATCAGCCGTAGCTGGGTCGACGACCCCACGGGCGAGATCAAGTCGACCGAGGAAAAGTGGACGGTGCCGATGGTCAAGTCGACCGCCCAGGAGCTGACAATCACGGTCGCGAAATAGGACTGCGCGGCGGGCCGCAACGGCTCGCGCTACGACTTGGGGAGAGTGCGATGAATTGGAAACTGGGTGCCGGCATCGCGCTGGCTTTGACTGCGTTTGCGCCGCCGGCGATGGCGAAAGATGAGATCGGCAAAAGCCCGGTCGTCATCAAAGCCGCGCCGAGCGACCAGATGGCCGAGAGCGTCTATGCGGTCGTGGAACTCGACAAGGCCGCCGAAGACACCCACCTGTTCGCGACGAGCGGCGGCGACCCGGCGGCCAACGGCCTCTATCTCTTCATGCAGGTCATGTCGGAAGACAAGATGGAGGAGAGCCCGACCTTCTGGATCGGCGACTTCAACTCATGGGAGGTCGCCGAGCAGACCAACGACTACATCATCCTGAAGATCAACCGCGCCTACACCGAAGACGCGAGCGGCAACATCCTGTCGAAGGACGAAACGTGGAAGGTGCCGATGGTGAAGTCGAGCGCCAAGGAACTGACGGTGACGATCGAGAAGTAGCTGAGGCGGGCCGAGCGCCGCATCATCTGGCGGGATAGAAATGGTCGGAGCGGCGGGATTCGAACCCACGACCCCCAGTCCCCCAGACTGATGCGCTACCAGGCTGCGCTACGCTCCGACCTATGGGGGCGCGACGAACCACCGGCTCGGCGCGAGGCGCGGGTTATAGGCAGGCTCGGGGTCAAGCGCAATGGAAGATGACGGCCTCGGGCGCGCGTCCGAAACCGGCCTCAGCCCGGCACGCCCGCGATGTGCCACAGCACGCCCGCGGGATCGAAGACATAGAAGATCCTGAGGCCCCAGGGCTGCATGGCGGGCGCCCGGGGCGCCTGAACCGGGAAATGGGTTTCGAGCTGCAGGCTCTCGACATGGGCCCACCAGGCGTCGAGGTCGCGCACCAGCAGGTGCATCATGAAGTTCTCGGCCCAGTCCTTCACGTAATAGTCCTGGAGCAGGAAGGCGAAGGCCCCCTCGGCGTCGCCGAGTCGCATGTTGAAGAGCTGGTCGCCCAGCGGCTCGGCCGTGAAGCCGAGGCGCTCGTAGAAGTCGCGGCTCTGGGCGAGATCGCGGGCGGGCACGAACGGGCGCAGCGCCACGATGCCCTGCTTCATCGTGTCGGAGATCATCGGAGGGCTTCCCTGATTCTCGTCGTTCGAACACTTCGTCATCCCGGCCTTGAGCCGGGACCCAGGTGGCTGGGCTTCGGTGCTTGCCGCTCCTGGGTCCCGGGTCTCGGGCGCCTGACGGCGGCCTCGCCCGGGATGACGGGAAGGGCGTCAGCGCCCGTTCTTGGCGGCCTGGAGCTTTTGGTCGTATTCGCGGCGCAGGGTCTTCAGCTTGCCGAAGATGCGGGCGGCCAGTTCGAAGCGGTCGCTCTCGGTGGCCGGCGGCTCGATGGGCACCGGGACGAAGCTGAATGTCGGCTTGCGCGAGGGCAGCAGGTCGGCGGGCACCGCATCGGCATCGCTGCGGACCGGCGGCGGTGCGGCGACTAGCGGGGGCGCTTCCACGGCTTGAGGGGCGGCTTCAGCGACCGGCGCGGTCGCGGGCTTCACCTTGGGCGGCTCGGGCTGGCGGCGGCCGGCAGCGATGACGTATTTCGCGCCGTGCTCGCGCAGCAGTTTCTGCACGCCCTTGATCGTGTAGCCGTCGCCGTAGAGCAGATGCTGGATGCCGCGCAGCAGGTCCATGTCGTCGGGGCGGTAGTAGCGCCGGCCCCCGCCCCGCTTCAGCGGACGGATCTGGGCGAACTTGCCTTCCCAGAAGCGCAGCACGTGCTGCGGCACGTCGAGATCGATGGAGACTTCGCTGATCGTGCGGAAGGCATCGGGCGACTTCTGTCCGGCCGCGCGCTCGCCGTCCACCAAGGCGCTGTACTCGCCGCCTGCTTCGCTCATTACGCCGGCTCGGCCCCGCTCTTGATGCTCGCGTTGATCTGATCCTTGAGGACGTGCGACGGGCGGAACAGGAGAACTTTCCGCGGCGCGATCGGCACTTCCTGGCCGGTCTTGGGATTGCGTCCCACCCGGCCGCCCTTGGCGCGCACCAGGAAGGTGCCGAAGGAGGAGAGCTTCACCTGCTCGTCGCGCAGCAAGGCGCCGGTGACCTCGTCGAGCACCCGCTCGACCAGCGCCGCGGACTCGTTCCGCGACAGGCCGACCTCCTGGTAAACCGCCTCGCTGAGGTCGGAACGCGTCAATGTCTTGGCCATCGTCCACCCCCACGGGAATCGGCAGATGACAGAATGAAGACGAAACTCCGCCTTAAATCAACGGGATAGACGTTAATCCTCGTCCATCTTGGAAGCCGGCCTCAATATTCGACGTCGAGCCCGTCATTGGTCAGCACGAAGGTCATGCCGTAGCAGAAGTCGACACTGAGGTTGAACTCGGCGCGCTGCTGGGTGCGCAGCCAGATCTTGCCGGTGCAGCTCTTGCCGCCGGTAAAGCTGAAATCCCGGTCCTGGTTCGGGCGGATCGTGTAGCGCAGCCAGTTGCGGCTCCAGCTCATGCCGTCCAGGCGCACGAAGACGTGGGTTATCGTGTAGCCGCTATTGTTGACGATCGCGAAGGGCTGGAGCTGCCGCGCGAAGGCGGGCGCGCTGGCGGCGATGCTGCCGCAGATCGCGAGGATGGCGGCACCGGCCGCGAAGAAACGTTTCATGTCGAATACCCCCGAGCGACCCCGACGATCGCGCGCGGATGATAGCGCAGGATTTCGTGGCGTTTTCTAGGCGGGACGGCGCGATACCGTAAACGGCGCTACCAGCGGATCAGCGAGGAGCCCCAGGTGAAGCCGCCGCCCATGGCTTCCAGCAGGACGAGATCGTTCCGCTTTACCCGGCCGTCGGCGACCGCTTCGTGCAGAGCCAGCGGGATCGAGGCCGCGGACGTGTTGCCGTGCTTGGCGACCGTCATCACGACGCTTTCGGGCTTGAGGCCGATCTTGCGTGCTGTGGCGTCGAGAATGCGCTTGTTGGCCTGGTGGGGCACGAACCAGGCGACATCGTCCGGCTTCAGATTATTGGCGTCCAGGGCCGCGGTGATGGCGCCTGAGATGTTGGTCACGGCGTGCTTGAAGACTTCCTTGCCCTGCATGCGCAGGTGACCGGTCGACTGCGTCGTCGAGGGCCCGCCATCGACGTAGAGCAGCTCGCGCAGGCGGCCGTCGGAGTAGAGATGGCTGGAGAGCACGCCGCGATCGGCGGAGGTGCCGTCGCCCTCGCCCGCCTTCAGCACCAGCGCACCGGCGCCGTCGCCGAACAGGACGCAGGTCGTGCGGTCGGTCCAGTCGAGTAGGCGCGACATGGTCTCCGCGCCGATGACGAGCACGGTATTGGCCTGCCCGACCTTGATGAAATTGTCGGCGACGTTGAGGGCATAGATGAAGCCGGAGCACACGGCCTGCACGTCGAAAGCGGCGCCGCGCGTCATGCCGATGCGGTGCTGCACCTGGGTGGCCGTCGCCGGGAAGGTGTAGTCCGGCGTGGTGGTCGCGAGGACGATCAGGTCGATGTCTTCGCCCGTGACGCCGGCGGCGGCCATGGCGGCTTCGGCGGCCTTCACCGCGAGATCGGAGGTGGTCTCGCCATCGGCGACCATGCGGCGCTCGGCGATGCCGGTGCGCTCGAGCACCCACTCGTCGCTGGTGTCGACGATCTTGGCGAGATCGGCATTGGTGACGATCTTCTCCGGCAGATAGGCGCCGGTGCCCGCGACAACAGATCTGCGTACGCTCATGGGATCAGGCCGTTTCCACGTTCGGCAAGGCCGCCGGCTCAGGCTCAGGCGCAACGGTGGGCAGTCGCGACAACACGCCGGCGACGCCCTTGATATCGTCCGAAATGCGCTGGACGACGTTCTGCTTCGCCATGTCCACGGCGAGGTCGATGGCGGCGGCGAAGCCAAGTCCGTCCGTGCCGCCATGGCTCTTCACGACGATGCCGTTAAGCCCCAGGAAAATGCCGCCATTGGCGGTGCGCGGGTCCATGCGGACCTTCAGGATACGGAACGCGCCCTGCGCGAAGAACGCGCCGATCTTGGAGAACAGCGAGCGCTTCAGCGCCTCGCGCAGATAGTGGGCGACGAGCTTGGCGGTGCCTTCGGCGGTCTTCAGCGCGATATTGCCGGTATAGCCGTCGGTCACCACGACATCGACCGCGCCGGCGCTGATGTCGTCGCCTTCGACGAAGCCGGCGAACGCGATGTCGAGATTGGCTTCGCGGATGGACTGGGCCGCGAGCTTGACCTCTTCGTTGCCCTTCACCTCTTCGGCGCCGATGTTGAGGAGGCCGAGCGAGGGCTTCTGAATGCCGAACACGGCGCGCGCGAAGGCGGCGCCCATGACGGCGAAATCGACGAGGTTGCGGGCGTCCGAGCCGACATTGGCGCCGACATCGAGCACGACGCTCTGGCCGTAGACGGTTGGCCACAGGGCGGCGATGGCGGGACGCGAGATGCCGTCGAGGCGGCGCAGATGAAGCATCGAGAGCGCCATCAGCGCACCGGTATTGCCGGCCGACACGACGCCGACGGCCTCGCCCGCCTTCACCGATTCGAGGGCGCGCGACATCGAGGTGTCGCGGCGGCGGATGGCCTGGCTCGGCTTGTCTTCCATGCCGACGACGTCGGGGGCGTGGCGAATCTCGACCACGGCCGCGAGACCGGCCTCGCCCGCCAGCAGGCGTTCAAGTTCGCCCTTGTTGCCGTGCAGCAGGTAGCGCACGCCGGGATGGCGGATGCGCGCGATGTCGATGCCGTCGAGCACAGCGCCAGGCGCGCGGTCGCCGCCCATCGCGTCGATCGACAGTGTCAGGGGTCGTGAACCGGGCGCATCTGCCATGGCGCGCGCCGTCCGCAGCTCTTAAGTCGAGGCCGCGACGACCTCACGGCCATCGTAATGGCCGCACTTCGCACAAACGTGGTGCGGGCGCTTCTGCTCGCCGCAGTTCGAGCACTCGGCATACGCAACGGGCGTCAACGCATGATGCGAACGACGCATATTCCGCCGCGACGGCGAGGTTTTCCTCTTGGGGACCGCCATGGGGTCTCTCTCCAGCTCAATTCCGCAACGCGACCGACCGTCACCGCAGGACGGTGTAAGCAAGGCGCGCGCGTGGGGGTGTCAAATCAGGGGCGGGGTATGCCCCGAAATCCCCTCGCCGCGCAAGGACGATTTAGGTCCCGTCCCGGGGCGGCGTCTTCAGCCGGGTGAGGACGGCGAAGGGGTTGGGCTTCTCGTCCGGCGCCGCCGCCTCGGTCAGGTCCAGCGTGGCGTCGGGCTTGCGCGGGAATTCCGGCAAAGCCAGCGACAATTCCTCGGCAATGAGGCCGCCCAGGTCGACCCCCTGGGGGCGCCATTCGCCGGGCTCCTCGGTGTCGAGGTCGATGACGATTTCGGCGGCCTCCTCGGCCTCGTGCTTGGGCGCCCGGCCGTCCGGCTTGCGGAAACGCCCGGAAACCGGGCCATCCAGCTTCTGGCGGAAGTCTTCGAGGGACACCCCGCAGGTGAGCTCGACGTCCGCGAAGAAGGTGCCGGAGACCGCGACTTCGCTGGAGGAAACCCGCTCGACCTCAAGATCCGCCCTCAGCGCGAAGACCCGTGGGATCCCCAGCCACGCCGCCAGGGTCAGCAATTCCGCCGGGGCGGCCTCGACCTTGTGGTGGGATTTGACCGCTCCGCGGCCCGCAGGATCGACCCAGCGATGGAATTTGGGATCGTCGTTCGTCATGCCGCGACCTCGCCTGTGACCGGCCGGCGGCCGAGATCGCCGGCCTGGAAGCGCTCCAGCGGCAGGGCGTCGAGAATCGCCGCCTCCGCCATCACATGCGCCGCCAGATCGGCCGCGCCCGGTTCCGGCGTGCCGCGATAGACATTGCGCTGGAGGGCATCCCTCAGGGCGGCCGCGTCCCCTGCCCTGATGGCCGCATCGTAGACCCCGGCGCGGCCGATATAGGCCTTGCCCATGGTCTTCACCCGGCGCGGGATGCCGCCGTCGCCGACGCCGAGCGAACGGATCGCGTCGTCAAAGGCCGAAAACATGAGGTCCGTGGTGTCCTGGGCGAGCGTGATGCCGTCCTTGCCCTTCTTCGCAAGGCTGCGAAAGGCCAGCGAACCGAACAGGGCCATCAGGTCGAACCGACCATCCAGCGTGTCCGGCACCCCCATCGCCTCGTAGAACACCGGCCGCCGGGCCTCGGCGGTGATGGCCGCGAGCAGGCGGTCCGTGCGCTGCCGGCGCTCGTTCGATCCGAACAGATGAGTGAGAATGCCGCGCACTGAGCCTCGAGCCAAAACGCCTGTCCTTGAAATTGCTGGCCGTGGGGGGTAGGTCAACCCGACGCATCCCGTCAACAGCGAGTCAAAACGTATGACGTTCAGTACAGGGCGCAAGGTGGCGCTCGGCGCCCTTCTCGCGCTGGCCGCCGTTTCCGCCGCGGGCTGCACGGCGACCGTCAACCAGCGCGGCTATCTGCCCGCGCCCGGCATGCTGGAGGCGATCCGCCCCGGCATCGACAACAAGGCCTCGCTGCAGGCGGCGCTCGGTTCGCCCTCGACCATGGGCACCTTCACGGACCGCACCTGGTATTACATCTCCAGCACGCAGGAAGATTACCTCTTCTACCGTCCCGAGGAGATGCAGCGGCAGATCTACGCGATCAATTTCGGACCCGACGACACGGTGACGTCGGTGAAGCGTTACGGCCTCGAAGACGGCGTCGAGGTCGCGTTCAGCGATCGCGAGACGCCCGCCAAGGGCCGCGAGCTGACCTTCCTGCAGCAGATCTTCGGCAATGTCGGCCGCGGCTCGCCGGTGGGCACGCTCAACGACGAACAGAACGACCCGCGCAACCGCCGCTAAGGCCGTCGCGCCGCGCGAACGAAATGGCCGCCCTTTCGGGGCGGCCATTTTTATTCCACTACCCTGTCATGCCCGCGTAGGCGGGCATCCATGGTCAGCGCGGCGGCTGGATGCCCGCCTGCGCGGGCATGACAGCAAGACTATCAATACGACGTCTGCGCGCTGCCATCCGATGACAGCCAGTCGAAGTCGGACAGCCGCCAGTAGACGCCCTTCTCGCGGGCCATCATGCGGTTGATGATGAACTCGCGGCGCAGCGTCGCGCTGTCCCAATGGAAGCGCTTGAGGAAGGCGTTGATCTCCGGCTCGGTATAGCGCCGGTCCTCCTCGAGCTGGCGCACCAGCCAGGCGAGCACCGCGTAGCGCTTCTTCCGGCTGGCCGGGATGTCCTTCAGCGTCCCGTCGGGATTGGTGAAGTTCGCGACCACGGCCTCCGCCGAGCCGCGCGGACGGGCGGGACCGGCGAGCTTCTTGACGCCCTCGACGCTGAGGATCTGCTTCGCCAGCGCCGACAGTGCGTCAGGCACAAACGCATACCAATGCGTATTGCCGTCGGCACGGCGGCTGACGAGGCCGAGGTCGCGCAGCATCGCCAGATGATGCGAAGCCGTCGGCTCGGTCACGCCCACGGCGGCGGCCAGCTCCTGCACGCTGTGCTCGCGCTGGGCGACGAGGCCGAGCAGCTTGAGACGGCTTTCATGGGCGAGCGCCTTGAAGAAGGCGAGCAGGCGGGCGGTCGTGTCTTCGGTCATGGCACAAACTCTAGTTCGACAGCTATCTAATTAGATAATTATCGAACTAGATTGCGTCAAGGGTGCGTCAGCTCAGGACCGCGTATCGACCGCGATCCAGTTGGTCGCCCAGGTCATGCCGCCATCGGCGGAGTACGCCTGCTCGAACTTCACTTCATCCTTCGAGGCCTGGGTGATGACGAAGCGCACCATGATGACGCGCCCGTCCAGCGTGTCCTGGCCGTAAAAGGTGCCCTTCCCCGCCCCGTCGAAGGCGCCATAGATCGGCGCGGTCAGCGTGCCGTTGCCGAGGCTGGCGTAGTTCACGTTCCATTGGCGGGTCTTGGGGTTGTAGAGCCGCAGCGAGCCGCCCTCGATCTTGCCGTCGGCGCTGGCGATCGAGAGTTCGACGAAATTGGCGCGGCCGTCGAGCAGCGGCCGGACGATGCTGGTGCCCTCGAACTGCGCCCATTCGGCGGGCGCACCGGACAGCGGATTGGTCAGGACCTGAACCTTCGTCGTCCAGGTGCCGATCTCGAAATCAAAATCCTTCTGGCCGTCGCGCTCGCCGGCCGGTGCCTGCGCCGCGATGGCGGTGTGCGCCATCGGCGAGAGGCCCGCACACGCAACGAAGATACCGAGCACGAGACTGCGGACTGCTGACATCGGAGGCCCTCCCCTGTTTCCTCGGATCATGAGCGCGATCCCGGCGTCGCCCTCATCACAGGGTGGTGACGGCAAAAGAAAAGGGCGCGGATTGCTCCGCGCCCTTCCCGGTCGATCTGTGGCCAGGCTTAGCCGTGCGCGAGCACGGCGAGCAGCAGCAGCGCCACGATGTTGGTGATCTTGATCAGCGGGTTCACGGCGGGGCCCGCCGTGTCCTTGTAGGGGTCGCCGACGGTGTCGCCGGTGACGGACGACTTGTGGGCGTCCGAACCCTTCAGGTGCTTCACGCCGTCCTTGTCGACGAAACCGTCTTCGAAGGACTTCTTGGCGTTGTCCCAGGCGCCGCCGCCCGAGGTCATCGAGATGGCGACAAAGATGCCGGTGACGATGACGCCGAGCAGCATCGCGCCGACCGCTTCAAGCGCCGAAGCCTTGTCGCCCGAGATGTAGAGGACGGCAAAGAACAGCACGATCGGCGACAGTACGGGCAGCAGCGAGGGCACGATCATTTCGCGGATCGCGGCCTTGGTCAGCATGTCCACCGCGCGGCCGTAGTTCGGCTTCGAGGTTCCGGCCATGATGCCCTTGTCTTCGCGGAACTGGCGACGGACTTCCTCGACCACCGCCTGCGCGGCGCGGCCGACCGCCGTCATCGCCATGCCGCCGAACAGATACGGCAGCAGGCCGCCGATCAGCAGGCCGGAAACGACCCACGGGCTCGACAGCGAGAAGGTCAGCTGATTGATCCCGGCAAAGAAGGTGCCGGGCGCCGCTTCCGCGATGAAGTGCTGGATGTCCGAGGTGTACGCCGCGAACAGCACCAGCGCGCCGAGACCGGCCGAACCGATCGCGTAGCCCTTGGTGACCGCCTTGGTCGTGTTGCCGACCGCGTCGAGGGCGTCCGTCGTGTGACGGACTTCCTTGTCGAGGCCTGCCATTTCGGCGATGCCGCCGGCATTGTCGGTGACCGGACCGAAGGCGTCGAGCGCCACGATCATGCCCGCCAGCGCCAGCATCGTCGCCACGGCGACGGCGATGCCGAAGAGGCCCGCCATCATGTAGCAGGAGATGATGCCGCCCACGATGATGATCGCCGGCAGCGCCGTCGATTCCATCGAGACCGCGAGGCCCTGGATGACATTGGTGCCGTGGCCGGTGACCGAGGCCTGGGCGATCGAGACGACCGGGCGCTTGCCCGTGCCGGTGTAGTACTCGGTGACGATCACGATCAGCGCCGTAACCACGAGGCCGATCACGCCGCAGATGAACAGCGTCGTGCCGGTGAACTCGTGCGGGGCGCCGGCGTAGTTGATCTTCGTGCCGAAGCCGATGAGCGCGTAGATCACGCCGGCCAGCGCGCCGATCGACAGGACGCCGGTGGCGATGAGGCCCTTGTAGAGGGCGCCCATGATGTTCTTCGACGGGCCGAGGCGCACGAAGAACGTGCCGGCGATCGAGGTCAGGATGCACGCGCCGCCGATGGCGAGCGGGAGCAGCATCATCGGCAGAAGCAACGGCGAACCGCCGAAGAAGATGCTGGCGAGCAGCATCGTGGCGACCGCGGTCACGACATAGGTTTCGAACAGGTCGGCCGCCATGCCGGCGCAGTCGCCGACATTGTCGCCCACGTTGTCGGCGATCGTGGCGGGGTTGCGGGGGTCATCTTCGGGAATACCCGCTTCGACCTTGCCGACCATGTCGCCGCCGACATCCGCACCCTTGGTGAAGATGCCGCCGCCGAGACGGGCGAAGATCGAGACCAGCGAGGCGCCGAGGCTGAGCGCGATGAACGCGACGACCACGGTGCGCGAGTCCGGCGCGTACTGCATCGGACCGATCAGGACGTAGAAATAGACGGTGACGCCGAGGAGCGCGAGGCCCGCGACGAGCATGCCGGTGATCGCGCCCGCCTTGAAGGCGGTGGCGAGGCCCTGTGCCAGGCCGAGGCGCGAGGCCTCCGCCGTACGCACGTTGGCGCGCACCGAGACAAGCATGCCGACATAGCCGGCGATGCCCGAGAGCACGGCGCCGATCACGAAGCCGACGGCGGCAAGGCCGCCCAGCAACACGCCGACGATGATCGCGACGACCACGCCCACGATGGTGATCGTGATGTACTGCCGCGCCAGGTAGGCGTTGGCGCCTTCCTGAATGGCGGCGGCGATTTCCTGCATGCGGGCATTGCCCGCGCTCTGGGCGAGAATGGAAGCAGTCGCCCACAGGCCATAAACGATTGCGGCGATGCCGCAGCCGATCGTTGCCCAGATGATTGTAGTAGGATCCACGGATGACCTCTCGATTGATTGTCGAAGGTCGGACTTGGCCGGTCGGCGGGCGCCTTTTTTGCGCCGTTTAGAAGCCGCTTCCATCCGAGCGGCAGCGGTATGCCCCCATGGTCACGACGTGACCGGCCCCCGCTGCGAAGCGCCGGGCTTATGCCAAATGCGGGCGGTTATGGCAACGCCCGGTCCAAGAAGGTTTTAATGGTGCGCTGACGGCGCGGGCTTCTTCGCCGTCTGGGCGGCGAACTCGGCCGCGGCGGCCTCCTCGGCGGCGGCTTCGGCCGCGGCCTGATTCGAGGCGGGGTCGTCCGTCTGGATCGTGTCGCGGAAGGTCAGCGAGACGAACGAACCGGCGCCGATCGTCGCGTTGGCGGCGTCAAAAAGGCGCTTTTCGAGGCCTTTTCCGTCGATCTGGCCCGGGTCGTTATTGGCCGTGATGGTCGCGCGGTGGGTCTCGCGCAGCATGGCGTCAAGGATGAAGGGGACCTTGTCGCGGGCGATATCGGCCGTCGCACTGTCCTTGGCCTTCAGGAGGATGCGCATATAGGCGTAGTGGTAGAGCCGCCCGTTGACCGTGACCGGGGCGACCAGCATGGGCAGCTCCAGCTCCGTCAGGTCGCCGGCGTCTTCCTTCGCGACAGGCGCGCCCGATGCGAGCGCCGGGGTGGCCGTGACGAGGGCGAGCAAGCAGGCAGCGGCGAGAATGACGAGGCGCATGAGGGCCACTCTGCGCCCGTCAGGCTTAAGTCCGGGTTAGCGGCCGAAATGGTCAAAACCGCCGGGGCCGGCCTCGAACGGCGTGCCGTCAGGCCCAAGGACCGTGACGCCCTGCCCCTTCATGACCCGGCCGATGACCGAGACGCGGATGCGGGCCTTGGCGGCCGCGGCTTCCATCGCCTTGAGCCGCGCCTTGGGCACCGTGAACGCGATCTCATAGTCGTCGCCGGCGCTGAGCGCCCGCAGTCGGGCCGGTGGATCCCCGCGCGCGATCGCCAGACCGGCCGGCGACAGCGGCACGGCGGCAGCGTCGATGCTGAGGCCGACGCCGGATTGGCGGGCGATGTGGCCGAGGTCCTGGATAAGGCCGTCGGAGACGTCGAGGGCCGCGCTGGCGAGGCCGAGCAGCGACGGTCCCAGCCGGGTGCGCGGCTGCGGGATGCGGTAGCGGGCGATCAGGAAGCGGCGCTGGGCATCGGTGAGGTCGGGATGTGGTTGGCGCAGTTCGGCGAGGCCGAAGCCGCCATCGCCGATCGTGCCGCTGACACAGACGAGATCGCCGGGACGGGCGCCGGAGCGGCGCAGCATCCTGGCGCCGGGTACTTCGCCGATCGCAGTCAGGCTGAAGGTCGCCGGTCCCGGCGTCGCCACCGTATCGCCGCCGAGCAGATGGACGCCGAAATGCGCCTGGTCCTGCTTCAGCCCGCGCGCGAAGGCGGCGATCCACGGCTCTTTCACGTCGCGCGGGAACGCCGCAGTGAGGAGATAGGCGCGTGGCGTCGCGCCCTTGGCGGCGAGGTCCGACAGGTTCACGCGCAGCAGCTTGCGGGCGATCGTCTCGGGCGGATCGTCGGGCAGGTAGTGCACGCCTTCGACGATTGCATCGGCGGTAACGACCAGCGCCTGGCCCTTACGGGGCTTCAGCATCGCCGCATCATCGGTAAGGCCGAAGGCGAGCGGCACGCCCTTCGTGAGCGGCGCGAAGTGGCGCGCGATGAGAGCGAATTCGCCCTGCCCGCTCACTGCGCGGGAATACCGAATTCGGTCGGGCGGACCTTGCGGGCCAGCGTGTTGAGCACGCCGTTGGCGAACTTCACCTCTTCGCCGCCGAAGAACGCGTCGGCGACGCGGATATATTCGTCGAGCACGACCTTGGCCGGCACGTCGGGCCGGGCGATGATTTCATAGGCGGCGGCGCGCATCACGGCGCGCAACGTCGCATCGACCCGGTCGAGCGCCCAGCCCGCGACCAGCGCGCCCGCCAGCGCCTTGTCGATCTCGACCTGGCGGCTGACCACGCCGTTGACGATGTCGGCGAACAGCTTCTCATCGGAATCGCCCAGCGTTTCGCCCTGCAGGGCATCCTGCTCGAAACCGAGGCGGTGGCTCTGGAATTCGGACACGACCTCGCCGGCATCCTCGCCGCCGATGTCCAGCTGATACAAGGCTTGCGCGGCGGCGAGACGCGCGCGGCTGCGGGTGATGCGCGGCTTGCTCACGACTCCAGGCCGAGCTTGCGGCGCCAGGCGATCATGGCGAGCGCCGCCGCGGCGGCCCCGCCGCCCTTGTCCAGCTTCTCGGCGCTGGCCCGTTCCCAGGCCTGCTCTTCGTCCTCGACGGTCAGGATGCCGTTGCCGATGGCGATGCCTTCCAGCGTCAGGTTCATGATGCCGCGGGCGGATTCGTTCGAGACGATCTCGTAATGCGTGGTCTCGCCGCGGATGACGGCGCCGAGTGCGACATAGCCGTCATAGGGCTTGGCGAGCGTGCCTTCGTCCGTCGCCTCGACCGCCATGCGGATGGCATAGGGAATTTCGAGCGCGCCCGGAACGGTCACGCGGTCATGGGTCGCGCCAGCCGCTTCGAGCGCCATCTTCGCGCCTTCATAGAGCGCGTCGGAAATGTCGTCGTAGAAGCGGGCTTCCACGAGCAGGAGATGCGGTTTCGGGGCCATCAGTTGTCGCCTTTCCGGGGAATGTCGCGATGGCCTTCGACCGTCAGGCCGTAGCCTTCCAGACCGACGATCTTGCGCGGTTCGGTGCGAGACAGAAGCTGCATGGAGGTGACGCCGAGATCGGTGAGGATCTGCGCCCCCACGCCGTATTCCTTCAGCATCGCCTGTTCCTTCGCCGCCTGGTCCTGGATACGGCGGCCGGTCGCCATCGGCGCCAAGTCCTTCGTATCGCGGATCAGCACGAGGACGCCTCGCCCCTCCGACGCCAGTTCCTGCATCGCCTGGGGCAACAGGTCCTGGCGACCGGTCTTGAAGCCGAGCAGATCCTCGAAAACATTGACCGCATGCATGCGCACCAGCACGGGCTCATCGCCGGAGATGTCGCCCTTCACCAACGCGATATGCTCGGCGTGGTCGATCTGGTTCTGGTAGACGATCAGCTTGAAAGCGCCGCCATAGTCGCTCTCGACGTTGCTCTCCATCACGCGCTTGATCGGATGATCGTAGCGGCGGCGATAGGCGATGAGGTCGGCGATCGTGCCGATCTTGAGATTGTGCAGCTGGGCGAAGCCGACGAGATCAGGCAGCCGCGCCATGGTGCCGTCGTCGTTCATGATCTCGCAGATGACGCCAGCGGGATAGAGGCCGGCGAGGCGCGAGATATCGACCGCCGCCTCGGTATGGCCGGTGCGCACCAGAACGCCGCCCTGACGCGCGATCAACGGGAAGACATGGCCCGGCGAAACGATGTCGTCGACGCCCTTGGTCGGATCGATCGCGACCGTCACGGTGTGCGCGCGATCATGCGCCGAGATGCCGGTGGAAATGCCTTCCTTCGCCTCGATGGAGACGGTGAACGCGGTGCCCAGGGGCGTGCCGTTGTGCTGGCTCATGGGATTGAGCTTCAGCTGCTCGCCGCGTTCGGCGGTGAGCGCGAGGCAGATCAGGCCGCGGCCGAACCGCGCCATGAAGTTGATGGCGGCGGGCGTCACCATCTGCGCGGGGATGACGAGGTCGCCCTCGTTCTCGCGGTCCTCGGCATCGACAAGAATGAACATCTTGCCGTTGCGGGCGTCCTCGATGACGTCCTCGATCGATGCGATGTAGTTGGTGTACTCGTTCATGGCGCTTGCGCCTTCAATTCGCAGTTCTGATGCGTTCCACGTAGCGTGCCAGCGCATCGATCTCCAGATTGATGCGCTGCCCTTGCGTCAGCCGGCCGAAGGTCGTTTCCGCGAAGGTGTGGGGGATGATGTTGACGCCGAACGTGTCGCCCTCGACCTCGTTGACCGTCAGCGAGACGCCGTCGATGGCGATGGAGCCCTTGTGCGCGATGTAGCGCATCAGCTCGCCCGGCGCCTGGAACTTGAAGCGCCAGGACTGGCCCTCGGCGGTGATCGACAGAACCTTGCCGACGCCGTCGACATGGCCGCTGACGATGTGCCCGCCCAGCTCGTCGCCAACGCGCAACGCGCGTTCCAGGTTGATGACGGTGCCGACCGTCCAGTCGCCGATCGTGGTTTTCGACAGCGTCTCGGCCGAGGCCTCGACCGCGAACCAGCCCTGCCCGTCCGTCACGCCGCGCCGCACGACGGTAAGGCACGGGCCCGAGCAGGCGATGGAGGCGCCGATGGCGATGCGCGCGACGTCGTAGGAGGTGTCGATCTCGATGAGCGTGTCGCCGGGCTTGGAGATCGCCCGGACGCGGCCCTGGTCGGTGATGATGCCTGTGAACATGCGCGCTCTTCTACGCGCGTGCCGCCCAGGTTTCCAGAACGTCTTCACCCACTCTTTCGATGCCAACCAGATCATAATGCGGCGCGGTGGCAGGGCCGGTGACGCCCATCGCGGCGATGCCGGCGAGGCCGTCGCCGCCCATGACGAGGCCGGAGCGATAGGCCTCGATCCGGTCGATGACGCCCGCCCGCATCAGCCCGGCGGCGATGCGCCCGCCGCCTTCCACAAGCACGCGGGTGAGGCCACGCTCGCCCATCAGGCGGGACGCGGTCGTGAGATCGAGTTCGCCGCTGTCCATGGCGGGGCAATGCAGCACCTCGGCGCCGAGATCGCGAAACGCGGCGGCGCGGCCCTTGTCGGCGTCGGGACGCGAAATGACCCAGAGCGGCTGGGTCCGCGCGCTGCGGGCGAGCTTCGAGGTCAGCGGCAGGCGGAGGCGCGCGTCGGCGACGATGCGGACGGGCTTGAGGGCGGTGAGCCCGGGCAGGCGGACATCAAGCTGCGGGTCGTCGGCGATGGCGGTGCCGATGCCGACCAGCACGGCGTCGGCCTGCGCGCGCGACAGGTGCCCGCGTGCCCGCGCCGCCTCGCCGGTGATCCAGCGGCTGGCGCCGGTATGGGCGGCGATCCGGCCGTCGAGCGTCATGGCGCTCTTCAGCAGGAAGAAGGGGCGTCCTTTGGTGATCCGGGTGAGGAAGCCAGCGGTCACCTCGACTGCCTCGCCGCGCCGGACGCCGCGCGTGACCTTGATCCCTGCCGCTTCCAGCTTCGCGAAGCCCTGCCCCGCCGTGCGTGGATCAGGGTCCTCGATCGCCGCGACGACGCGCGCGATGCCGGCGGCGATGAGGGCCTCGGCGCAGGGCGGCGTCTTGCCGTAATGGGCGCAGGGCTCCAGCGTGACATAGGCGGTGCCGTCTCTGGCGCGTTCGCCGGCCTGCTTCAGCGCTTCGGTTTCGGCGTGGGGCCGCCCACCCGGCTGCGTCCAGCCGCGGCCCGCCACGCGGCCCGCCGCATCGACGATGACGCAGCCGACGGCGGGATTGGGCCAGGTCAGCCCAAGACCGCGCCGCGCCAGAACCAGCGCGGCGGCCATGTGCTCAAGATCAGTTGTCGCCGCGACCACTGCCGCCGCCCCTGCCATATTGCTGGTCGACGAACTTCTCGAAGTCGTTCACTTCGCGGAAATTGCGATAGACCGAGGCGAAGCGGACATAGGCGACGGGATCGAGGGTCTTGAGGCCCTCCATCACCAGCGCGCCGATCTCCTTGGAGTCGATATCGGTCTCGCCCATGCTTTCCAGGCGGCGAACGATGCCGCTGACCAGGCGCTCGACACGCTCGGCTTCGACGGGCCGCTTGCGCACGGCCTTCTCGACGGAGCGATAGAGCTTGTCGCGGTCGAAGGGCTCGCGCTTGCCGAGCTTCTTGATGACGGTCAGTTCGCGCAGCTGCACCCGCTCGAAAGTCGTGAAGCGGGCATTGCACGCCGCGCAGAAGCGCCGGCGGCGGATGGCCGAATTGTCTTCGGTCGGACGGCTGTCCTTGACCTGTGTTTCTTCCGACCCGCAGAACGGACAGCGCATCTTTGAATCCTAGCCGTAGATTGGGAATCTGGCGCAGAGTTCGAGCGCGCGATTACGCACCCGCTCCTCGACCAGCGCATTGCCTTCGGGGCTGTTGGCGTTGAGGCCGTCCAGCACTTCGACGATCATCTCGCCGATCTGCTTGAACTCCGCGACGCCGAAGCCGCGCGTCGTGCCGGCGGGCGAGCCGAGGCGGATGCCCGAGGTCAGCGCCGGCTTTTCCGGATCGAACGGGATGCCGTTCTTGTTGCAGGTGATGTGGGCGCGCTCCAGCACCGCTTCGGCGACCTTGCCGGTGGTCTTCTTCGGGCGCAGGTCAACCAGCATCAGGTGCGTGTCGGTGCCGCCGGAGACGATGTCGAGCCCGCCCGACTTCAGCGTTTCGGCGAGCGCCTGGGCGTTCTCGACGACGCTCTTCGCATAGAGCTTGAACTCAGGTCTAAGCGCCTCGCCGAAGGCCACGGCCTTGGCGGCGATGACATGCATCAGCGGGCCGCCCTGCAGGCCGGGGAAGACGGCCGAGTTGATCTTCTTGGCCAGCGCTTCGTCGTTGGTCAGGATCATGCCGCCGCGCGGTCCGCGCAGTGTCTTATGCGTCGTCGTGGTGACGATATGCGCGTGGTCCAGCGGATTGGCATGCGCGCCGCCGGCGACGAGGCCGGCGAAATGCGCCATATCGACCATGAAGGTCGCGCCGACGGAATCGGCGATCTCGCGAAAGCGCTTGAAGTCGATCGCGCGCGGATAGGCCGAGCCGCCGGCGATGATCAGCTTCGGCTTGTTCGCCTCGGCGAGGCGCGCGACTTCATCGTAGTCGATGCGGTGATCGTCAGGCCGGACGCTGTAGGGCACCGGCTTGAACCACTTGCCCGAGATATTGGCGGGCGAGCCGTGCGTCAGGTGTCCGCCGGCCGCGAGGTTGAGGCCCATATAGGCATCGCCCGGCTGCAGCAGGGCGAGGAAGACGGCCTGGTTCGCCTGCGCGCCCGAATGGGGCTGCACATTGGCGAACTTGGCATTGAAGAGCTTGCAGGCGCGATCGATCGCCAATGTTTCGGCGACATCGACAAATTCACAGCCGCCGTAATAGCGCCGACCGGGATAGCCCTCGGCGTATTTGTTGGTCAGGACTGAGCCCTGCGCTTCAAGAACAGCGCGCGACACAATGTTTTCTGAAGCAATCAGCTCGATCTGATCCTGCTGGCGCTGCAGTTCATTGGTCAGCGCGCCGAGCAACTCCGGGTCCGTCTGGCTCAAACTGGCGGAAAAGAAGGACTGGCGTGTCGATGCAGTGGCGGCGGCGCTGGGGGCGGACATGGCTGAAATCCCGAGGGCAAGTGCGAAGGCCGCGCCTTATAGCTCAGCGGACGGTGCCATGCACTATATCTAGGGCGATATAGCGGCTCGATATAATACTCAAGTATAACGGCCGCGATCTGCAAATATATGATACTAAAAGATACACGCGCAGATTGTGTTGGTAATGCGCTGGCCAATCATATACATGGAAGTGCAATCAAAACCAGGACAGAGTCGCGATGACGAAGGAAGATATGGGTAGCAGCATGGCGGAGAAGTCGGACCTTCTGGAATACGCGACGGGAATCGTCGCGGCTTATGTCGGCCGTAACCAGATTCCGCAGTCCGACCTGCCGGTCCTGATCAAATCTGTGTTCGATGCGCTGGCAGGCGTCTCGCAGCCCCTGGCCGACATCGCCCTGCCCGCCGCCCTGAAGCCGGCTGTCCCGGTCAAGAAATCAGTGACCGATGAATACATCATCTGTCTGGAAGACGGCGCGAAGCTGAAGATGCTGAAGCGTTATCTGCGCACGCACTACAATTTGTCGCCGGAAGAATACCGCACCAAGTGGGGCCTGCCATCGGACTACCCGATGGTCGCGCCGAACTACGCGCAGGCCCGTTCGGAAATGGCGAAGCGCATCGGCCTTGGTCGCCTGACGCCTGCTTCGGGCCGCGGCCGCAAGAAGAAGGCGGCCTGATCAGCCACCTGGTTGCTAGACAATGATGCCCCGCCCGGGAACGGGCGGGGTTTCGCTTTTGGGGTCGCCGGGTTCGCGCGAACGGACCCCGTTCACCAGCCGCTCAAGCTTGGCGACGGCAAGACGCTCGACATCGCCGCGCGCACCGACCGGGCCGGTGGCGCTGGCTTCCTTGCCGCTAACAGGATCGATGGCGGTCGCGACGACCGCGTTTCCGCGCCGCACGACCTCAATATAGATTTCGCCCGAACCGGGCGCCGGCCGGCGATCGCGTGGCGGCTCAGGCGACACGCCTGATCTTCAGCCGCCGCCAGCACGTGTCGAGCGCGGCGACCAGCTGCTCCAGCTTCTCATCGCTGTGCGCGGGCGACGGCGTGAAACGCAGCCGCTCCGCGCCGCGCGGGACGGTCGGATAATTGATCGGCTGAACATAGATGCCGTATTCGAAGAGCAGTTCGTCCGCGACCGCCTTGCACTGGACGGGATCGCCGACCAGCACCGGCACCATGTGCGAGACCGAGCTTTCCATGACCGGCAGGTTCGCGGCGCGCAGCAGCGCCTTCAGCTTGGCCGCCTTGGCGTGGAGCGTATCGCGCTCGGCGGTGCTGTCCTTTAGATAGCGCACGCTGGCGAGCGCGCCCGCCGTCAGCACCGGCGACATCGAGGTCGAGAAGATGAAGCCGGGCGCGTAGGAGCGCACGCAATCGACGATGCGCGTGCTCGCGGCGATGTAGCCGCCCATGACGCCGAACGCCTTGGCGAGCGTGCCCTCGATGATGTCGATGCGGTGCATCACGCCGTCGCGCTCGGCAACGCCGGCGCCGCGCGGGCCGTACATGCCGACCGCGTGGACTTCGTCGAGATAGGTGAGCGCCTTGTATTTGTCGGCGAGGTCGCAGAGACCCGCGAGCGGCGCGATATCGCCGTCCATCGAATAGACGGACTCGAAGGCGATCAGCTTCGGCAGGTCCGGATCGTCGGCGGCGAGCAGCTCTTCCAGATGCGCCAGATCGTTGTGGCGGAAGATCCGGCGTTCGGACTGGCCGCGCTTGATGCCCTCGATCATCGAGGCGTGGTTCAGCTCGTCGGAATAGATGATGACGCCGGGTAGCAGCTTGGCGAGCGTCGACAGCGTCGCGTCATTGGAGACATAGCCGCTGGTGAACAGCAGCGCGGCTTCCTTGCCGTGGAGATCGGCGAGCTCGCGCTCAAGCTCGACGTGATAATGCGTGGTGCCGGAGATGTTGCGCGTACCGCCCGAACCGGCGCCCGTCGCCTCGATCGCCTCATGCATCGCCGTGGTGACGACGGGATGCTGGCCCATGCCGAGATAGTCGTTGCTGCACCACACCGTGACGGTGCGCTTGCCCTGGGTCTCGCCGGCATGGTGGACGGCGCGCGGATACGAACCGCGCTGGCGTTCGATATCGACGAACACGCGGTAACGCCCCTCGCCCTTGAGCGAGTCGATCGCCTCATCGAAGATCTTGTCGTAATCCATGACCCGTCCCTGCACCCGGCAAGGTCAACCCTAAGTCTCGGATGTGCCCGCGGCTTTGATCAGGGTCAAGGGCAGCATTCACTAAATCATTGAATTGACTTGAGAACGCCTCGCAATAGCGAGGGCCGATCGGTCATGATCCCATCGACGCCGAGAGCGATGAGCCGCCTCATCTCGCCTTCGTCGTCGATCGTCCAGACATGGATCTGCAGGCCGAGGCGCTTGGCGGCGCGGACGGCGGCGGCATCGACCAGGGTCACGCCGCTTTGTTTGACCGGGATCTGCGCGCAGTTCGCGCCGAACCGGCCGACGGGAATGCGGCGCTTGGCAAGCCAGAAACGCGCGACCTCCTTCGGTCCCATCGAGGTGCAGACGGCCGGGCCGAACGCGTCTCGCACGCGGGCGATGCGCTTGTCGGAGAACGAGCCGATGCAGACCCGGTCGAGCGCCTTCAGCCGCTTGAGCAGAGCGATCAGCGGCTCGACCGCGCCGTCATGCTTGGGATCGATATTGATCTTCAGGGCCGGCCAGGTGGTGAGCAGTTCCTCAAGCAAGGGAATCGGCTCCGATCCACCGATGCGCGCGCCGCGTATAGTTTCATAGTCGAGGTCGGCGATGACGCCCTTTCGGTCCGTCACACGGTCGAGCCGGTCGTCATGAAAGGCGAGCAGCACACCGTCGCGGGTCGCATAGGCGTCGGTCTCGACATAGGCGTAGCCGAGGTCGACGGCGTACTGAAACGCCTTCATGGTGTTCTCAGGCGCTTCCAAGGCGCCGCCACGATGGGCGAAGGCGAGGACGCCGTCGTGCCGCAGATAAGGATGCAGGTCTTTCATCGTTTCTCCCCGGAGCCACCATGCCCCTTTTCCCGATGGACCTGAAGCTCGTGCTGGCGGCGACTCTCGCCGCGACGCTCGTGCCGTTCTTCCTGATCTGGCTGGTGAGCGTGCGGATGCGCGACGTCAGCATCGTCGATATCTATTGGGGACCGGGCTTCGTCCTGGTCGCGGCCGTGGCGATCATGGCCGGCGGGCCCTCGACCCCCAGCCTGATCCTGCTGGCCGCCGTCACAGCATGGGCGCTGCGTCTCGGGGCGCATATCGGCATCCGCAAGCTCGGCGAGTCGCATGAGGATGCGCGCTACGCCGCCATGCGCCGCAAGGCGGGCGATGCCTTCGTCGGGCAGAGCCTGGTGTGGGTGTTCGGCTTGCAGGCGGTGCTGCAATGGCTGGTCGCCATGCCCATCATCTTCGCGCTGGCCGCGCCATCGCGCTTCATGGACGTGGTCTTCTATGCCGGGCTTGCGGTCTTCATTGTCGGCCTGACGATCGAAGCCATCGGGGACTGGCAGCTCCGGCGCTTCATGAAGACCCGCGGCGGGCCAGATCAGGTGAATGACCGCGGCCTGTGGGCCTGGTCGCGCCATCCCAACTATTTCGGGGAGAGCACGCTGTGGTGGGGCCTCTTCCTCATGGCCTTCGCGATCGGGGCGCCGTGGTGGACGGCGGCCTCCCCTGCCCTCATGACCTTCATGCTGCTGCGCGTCTCTGGCGTCACGATGCTGGAGCACGGCCTCAAAAAGCGAAAGCCCGCCTACGCAGATTATGCGAGGCGGACCAGCGCGTTCATTCCATGGCCGCCGAAGCGGCGCGAGGCCTAGAGCCGGAAGCGGATCTGGTCGGCCCAGAAGCGCTCGAGGCGGCGCAGCGAGTCGTTGAGACCGTTGAAGGTGCCGGCATCGACGCCGCCGACCTTGTCGACCGAGAGAGTGTGGCGGTCGAACAGCGACGAGCAGAGCTTGTGCACGACGCGGCCCTTTTCCGTCAGGCGCACGCGCACCGAGCGGCGGTCGACTTCCGAACGGGCGTGGTTGATGTAGCCCATGTCGACGAGCTTCTTCAGATTGTACGACACGTTCGAGCCGAGATAGTGGCCGCGCGTGCGCAGTTCGCCGGCCGTCATTTCGGCATCGCCGATATTGAACAGCAGCAGCGCCTGGACCGAGTTCACGTCACGGATGCGCACGCGCTCCAGTTCGTCCTTGATGACGTCCAGGAGCTGGCGATGCAGCCGCTCGATGCGGTTCAGCGTTTCGAGATAAAGCGGCCGCAGCTCCATCGAGCTTTCCGACGCGGCGGGAAGTTCGGGGGCATGTGAGGCACGAGTCTTGAGCGCGATATTCATTGCGAATTTCTTCCGCTTTATTCCACCACCATTGATGATGAAGATACGCGGGCACGCTTAAGCCCCGGTCAAAGAACGCGGTGAATCCGGATTAAGCTTGATTTCCCATTCGCAAACTTAATCTCGGTTTTGACCGGCTTTCCGCATCTCGCCCGTAAGCGAAAAGGAAACAGTGTTGGTAAATTTTTCCTAACACGCGAATTTTCTAAAAATCGTCGGCCGACCATTCATGCGCGAGCGGCGCGAAGTAAGCGTCGATCATCCACGGCTTCACCTCTTCCAGCGTCGCCGGCGACCATTTGGGGGCGCCGTCCTTTTCGATGATGGTCGCGCGCACGCCCTCGTAGAAATCGACGCCTTTCTGGATCTGCTGGGTGATGCGGAACTCAAGCCGCATGCAGTCGCGGAACGGCAGCAGACGGCCTTCCTGCATCTGGCGGAACGCGATCTTGAGGCTGGTCGGCGATTTGGAGCGGATGATCGCCGCCTGGGCCTGCGCCCATTCGCCCGGATCAGCCGCGAGGCTTGCGACGACTTCCTCGACCGAGGCGCCGCCGAAATGGGCGTCGATGTCATGCGTGATCGCCGCGATGGGCGCGTCCGCCACCGGCTCCGCATAGGGACGCAGGACCGCATCGACGTCGCCCGACGCGGCGAGGGCATCGACGATGGCGTCGAAGTCGGCATAGGCAGCGATGTGGGTGGAGATGCCGAGGAAGCGGAGGTCCGCCGCCTTCAGCCTCGCACCGGTCAAAGCGAGATAGAGCCCTACCCGCCCCGCAAGACGCGGCAGGAAATAGGTGCCGCCGACGTCGGGGAAGAGGCCGATGCCGCTTTCGGGCATGGCGAGCATTGTCGTCTCGCAGGCGACGCGGTGCGTGCCGTGTACGGACAGTCCGACGCCGCCGCCCATGACGACGCCCTGGGTCAGCGCGACATAAGGCTTAGGGTATTCCTTGATCAGCGTGTTGAGCTGGTACTCCTCGCCCCAGAACTCGGTGGCGTAAGAATCCTTCGCGATACCGGACTTGTAGAGCGCACGGATGTCGCCGCCGGCGCAGAAGCCGCGCTCGCCGGTGCTGCGCACGACGACCGCCTTCACATGGACGTCCTCGGCCCAGGCCTTCAGCTGCGGCGTCATCGCCCGCACCATGCCGAGGGTCAGCGCGTTCAGCGCCTTCGGCCGGTTCAGCGTGACGAGGCCGATGGCGCCGCGGCGCTCGAACAGGACTTCAGCGTCGCTCATTCAGTTCCCAGACGTACGAGTGTGGCGCGGGCCGCGGCCCGTTTGGCGCGGCGGTCGGAGCTGTACCCGCCGAACAGCAGCGCGCCGTAGCACCAGATCATCAGCGCCCCGAACATCCCGTCGAGCGACATGTCGAGATTGGGGAACACGACCCCGAAATTCGCCGTCGCCAGCGAGTCGAGCGCCATGCCCGGCAGGACGAAGCCGATCGCGGCGAGCGCCCGGTTTTCCGGCAGCACGTTCAGGATACCCAGATACAGCACCATGAAGCCCCACAGGACCGGTGCGGTGATGAGGAACAGGACCGTCAGGATGACGACATCCGGATAGAAGAACATCTGCCCGTAGAAGCGGAACAGCAGGGTCGCGAGGACCCACAGAATGAAACCGACGAGCGAGTGGAAGATCATCCCCAGTAACCCCTCTATTGCCGCGTGAGCTCGCGGGCGATGATGACCCGCATGATCTCGTTCGTGCCTTCCAGGATCTGGTGAACGCGCAGATCCCGGACATGCCGCTCGAGCGGGAAGTCCTTAAGGTAGCCATAGCCGCCATGGAGTTGAAGCGCGTCATTGGCGATCTTGAAGCCGGCATCCGTGGCGAAGCGCTTGGCCATCGCGCAGAGCATGGTTGCCTTGGGATCACGCTGGTCGAGCTTCGAGGCGGCGTTGCGGATCATCAGGCGCGAGGCTTCAAGGTCCGTCGCCATGTCGGCCAGCTTAAACTGCAGCGCCTGGAAGTCGCCGATCGGCCGGCCGAACGCCTTGCGCTCGCCGAGATAGGCCTGGCTCGCCTCCAGCGCCGCCCGGGCGGTGCCGAGCGAGCAGGCGCCGATATTCAGCCGCCCGCCGTCGAGGCCCATCATGGCGAAGCGGAAGCCCTCGCCCTCCTTGCCGACGAGATTGGCGACCGGCACGCGGCAATCGGCGAAATCGACGGTCGCGGTCGGCTGGCTGTTCCAGCCCATCTTGCGCTCGGGCTTGCCGAAGCTGAGGCCGGGCGTACCCTTCTCGATGACGAGGCAGGAAATCCCCTTCGGCCCGTCATCGCCGGTGCGCACCATGCAGACATAGATGTCCGAGACGCCGGCGCCCGAGATGAAGGCCTTGGAGCCGTTCAGGACGTAATGGTCGCCGTCGCGCACCGCGCGGGTGCGCAGCGCAGCGGCGTCGGAGCCGGAATTGGGCTCGGTCAGGCAATAGGAGGCGATCAGCTCCATGGTCGCGAGGCGCGGGAGATAGCGGTGGCGCAGCTCGTCCGAACCGAAGCGGTCGATCATCCACGACGCCATGTTGTGGATGGAGAGATAGGCGGCGGTCGCGGTGCAGCCCCAGGAGAGCTCCTCGAAGATGATCGCGGCGTCGAGCCGGGTCAGTTCCGAACCGCCGACATCGCCCTTCACATAGATCGCCGCGAAGCCCAGCTCGGCCGCCTTGCGCATTTCATCGACCGCGAAATGCGAGGTTTCGTCCCATTCGGCGGCCTTGGGCTTCAGATAGTCGGCGGCGAAACCGCGGGCGGCGTCCTGAAAGGCGCGCTGGTCTTCGGTCAGTTCGAAATTCATGGCGTACTCCCTCGCCCGGGTGATACTTGAGCAGCCCGATTTCCGCCAGTTCCGCAGACGTAAAGACCGCAACCGTGACGACCTTCCCTGCCCTCCGCATGCGCCGCCTGCGCCAGGCCGACTGGACGCGCCGCATGGTGCGCGAAACCACGCTCTCCCCCAACGACCTGATCTGGCCGCTTTTCGTCTGCGCCGGTCAGTGGATGGAGGAGCCGATCGCCTCGATGCCCGGCGTCTTCCGCCAGTCCGTGGACCTGATCGGCAAGGCCGCCCGGGAAGCCGCCGATCTGGGGATTCCCTGCATCGCCCTCTTCCCCTTTACCCAGCCGCACAACCGCACCGAAGACGGGCGCGAGGCGCTGAATCCCGACAATCTCGTCTGCCGCGCGATCGCCGAGATCAAGGCCAAGGCGCCGGAGATCGGGGTGCTCTGCGACGTTGCGCTCGACCCCTATACGAGCCACGGCCATGACGGGCTGCTCAAAGACGGCCGCATCCTCAACGACGAGACGGTCGACATCCTCTGCCAGCAGGCGCTGCTGCAGGTAAAGGCCGGCTGCGACATCATCGCGCCGTCGGACATGATGGACGGCCGGATCGGCGCCATCCGCGCGGCGCTGGAGGCGGCCTCCCACAAGGATACGCTGATCCTCTCCTATGCCGCCAAATTCGCCTCGGCCTTCTACGGCCCCTTCCGCGACGCCATCGGCACCAAGACGGCGCTGACCGGCGACAAGAAAACCTACCAGATGGACCCTGCCAATACCGATGAAGCCCTGCGCGAGGTCGCGCTCGACCTCGCCGAGGGCGCGGACATGGTGATGGTGAAGCCGGGGATGCCCTATCTCGACATCGTCCAGCGGGTGAAGGCCGAGTTCAAGGTGCCGACCTTCGCCTATCAGGTGTCGGGCGAGTATTCGATGATCCGCGGCGCGATCGACAATGGCTGGCTCGACGGCGAGCGCACGCTGCTGGAGAGCCTGACGGCCTTCAAACGCGCAGGGGCCGACGGGGTGCTCACCTACTTCGCCCGCGATATCGCCAAGCTCCTGGCTTAAACGCTGGACGTTCCCGCCGATCCGTCTTTGACTGGCAGCACAGATTCAGCTGCAGCCATCGGAGACGACCATGATCAAGGAATTCCGAGACTTCATCCTGCGCGGCAACGTGCTCGACCTCGCGGTCGGTATCATCATCGGCGCGGCCTTCACGGCCATCGTGACCTCGCTGGTCAGCGACATGATCATGCCGCCGATCGGGCTCGCGCTGGGCGGCGTCGACTTTTCGAACCTGTTCATCCAGCTCAGCGGGCGCGACACGCTCTACACCGTCCTCGCCGATGCCCAGAAGGCCGGCGTCGCGACGCTGAATTACGGGCTCTTCATCAATGCGGCGGTGAAGTTCCTGATCGTCGCCTTTGCGGTCTTCCTGCTGATCAAGGCGGCGAACCGGTTGATGCCCAAGAAGCCGGTCGAGGCGCCCGTCGCGGTGACGCCCGAGGACATCATTCTGCTGCGCGAGATTCGCGACTCGCTGAAGAAGTAAGCAGGCCTTCCAGCAGCCCGCGCATCAGCGTGTTTCCCCGCGAGGGGATCACGCTGGCGCCGTGCTCGCGCTGACCGACATCGATGATGCCCTTGATGAGCAGATCGACGAGGCCATGCACGGCGCCCCACAGAGCAGGACCCGCGCCGGGACGTTCGGCGAGGTCCGCGAAGAGATGGGCGATCTCGGCCCCCGCAACACTGCGCTCGGCCGCCGCCCAGTCGCCCTCCGCCCGCTCGAAAGCGAGATCGAACGCGCCGCGATTGGCGACGGCGTAGACGAGATAGGCATGGGCCGCGGCCGTCAGCCGCTCATACGGTTCGGTTTCCAGAGCCGCTGCCCCGCGCGCGGCGGCGACGATCTCGGCACAGACCTCCGCCGCCAGCGCATCGGCCAGCCGCTCGCGCGAGGGAAAATAGCGATAGCAGGCGGCGGGCGACAGGCCGGCGGCCTTGGCGATATCGCGCAGCGAGACCCGCGAGGCCGCGGTTTCGGTCGCCGCGCGGCGCGCCGCCGCCAGCAACCGCGCCCGGCCTTCGTCGAGTCGGCTCATCCACGCAGCCGAGCGATCAGGCTGGACGTGTCCCAACGCTTGCCGCCCATCGCCTCGACCTCGGCATAGAACTGATCGACCAGCGCCGTCACCGGCAGTTGCGATCCGTTGCGCCGCGCCTCGTCCAGCGCGATGCCGAGATCCTTGCGCATCCATTCGACGGCGAAGCCGAAGTCGAACTTGTCCTCGATCATCGTCGCGTGGCGGTTCTCCATCTGCCACGACTGCGCCGCACCCTTGGAGATGACGTCGATCACCGCCTTGCCGTCGAGCCCGGCATTGGCCGCGAAGGCGAGGCCTTCGGAGACGCCTTGGACCACACCGGCGATGCAGATCTGGTTGACCATCTTGGCGAGCTGGCCCGAGCCCGCAGGCCCCAGCAGGCGCTGCATCTTCGCATAGGCGGCGATGACCGGCTCGACCTTCGCATAATCCTCGGCCGCGCCGCCGCACATGACGGTGAGCTGGCCCTTCTCGGCCCCCGCCTGCCCGCCGCTGACGGGCGCATCGACGAAGCTGAGCCCCTTCGCTCGCGCCGCCTCGTCCAGCTCGCGCGCCAGCGCCGCCGAGGTCGTCGTGTGATCGACAAAGATTGCGCCCGGCGCCATCGCCGCAAAGGCACCCTCGGGCGCCGTCGTTACCGCGCGCACATCGTCGTCGCGCCCGACACAGGCGAAGACGATCTCCGCGCCGGCCACCGCGGCGGCCGGCTTCTGCGCGGCCCAGCCGGCATTGTTCTGCGCCCAGGTCAGCGCCTTGGCCGTGGTGCGGTTGTAGACCGTCACCTCGTGGCCGGCGCGGACGAGATGGCCCGCCATCGGACCGCCCATCACGCCGAGCCCGAGAAATGCGACCCGCGCCATGCCCTACGCCTCCGCCAGCGTGCGATACTTGCCGCGATAATAGATCAGCGGCGCCGCGCCCTCGCTCTGGCGGAACTCGGTCACCCGGCCGACGAAGATCACGTGGTCGCCGCCGTCATGACGGTTCTCAACGGTGCAGATGAACTGCGCGAGCGCGCCGTGCAGGATTGGCACTTCGTGCGGGCCGGGGTCCAGCGCCTCGACAGGCACCGCATGCGCGCCCTTCTTGGCGAGCGCGGACGAGATCGCCTGCATCTCCTCGCTGAGCACATTGATCGCGAAGCGGTCCACGATATGAAACGCCTCGGCCCGGTCCGAGGCGCGATCGAGGCTCCACAGCACCAGAGGCGGATCGAGCGACACCGAGGCGAACGAATTGATCGTCAGCCCGATGACGCCGGTGTCGGTTGCGGCGGTGACGACGCACACCCCGGTCGTGAAGCATCCGAGCGCGTCGCGCAGCCTGCGTATTTCTGTCGTCATGCCCAAACCATGCCGTTCGTTAAAAACTGTTCACCGCTTCTTAAGGCCGACGCCGCAAAGGTGCGAGAGGCGTCGTCCGGCCGGCGGCGCTTTATGCGCCAGGTCCGACCACCCTCATGGCTGACGACGCCATCATCATCAAGAAGATCAAGAAGGGTGGCCATGGCGGCCACCACGGCGGCGCCTGGAAAGTCGCCTACGCCGACTTCGTGACCGCGATGATGGCCTTCTTCCTGCTGATGTGGCTAATCAATACGACCAGCCCCGAGCAGAAACGCGGCATCGCCGACTACTTCGCCCCCGCCTCCGTCAGCCGCTCGACCAGCGGCGCAGGCGGCATTCTGGACGGCACCAGCTTCGGCGAAAACGGCGGCAAGAGCGGCGGCGCGGTGGCCGTTGTCGTCAAGATGGCGCCCGAGACCACCAAGACGAAAGACAATGACTCGCCGCCGACCGAATCCGTGCCGGCCGAGGAAATCCGCCCGTCCGCCGAGGATGTCGAGGCGCAGGAACAGTCCGCCTCCGAAGAACGCGATTTCGAGGCCGCCGAAATGTCGCTGCGCCAGGCGATGCAGGACATGCCGGACCTCGCCGAACTGTCGAAGCAGATCCTGGTCGACATCACGCCCGAGGGCCTGCGGCTCCAGCTCGTGGACCAGGAAGGCCGCCCGATGTTCGCCGCCGGCTCGCCCGAGCCGACCGACCGCATCAAGCGCCTGCTGACCGAAGTCGCCAAGATCGTGCTGAAGCTGCCGAACCGCATCACCATCTCCGGCCACACCGACAACGGCCAGTTCGAAGGCGCCAACGGCTACAACAACTGGAACCTCTCGACCGACCGGGCCAACGCCACGCTGAAGATCCTGATGGCCGACGGCGTGCCTGCCGACCGGGTCTATGCCGTGACCGGCAAGGCGGGTTCCGAGCCGCTGCTTCCCGAAGACCCCTACGCCTCGGCAAACCGGCGGATCACCATCGTCTTGCTGCGCGAGGCCCCGCCTTTGCCCGCCGGCGCCAAGCCTTAAGCGCCTTGCGCCGCCCGCTGGCGGTGCCATGCTGTCCATCATGACCGAACAACTCGGCACCCGGTTTCCGCAATTCTACCTGACCCAGCCGACGGTCTGCCCCTATCTGCCGGGCCGGATGGAGCGGAAGGTCTTCACCAAGCTGACCGGCCCGCTGGCGCGCCAGATCCATGAGAGCCTGGCCAAGGTCGGCTTCCGCCGCAGCCAGAACATCGCCTACCGCCCCGCCTGCGACGGCTGCAGCGCCTGCACCTCGGTGCGCATCCTGGTGGACGCGTTCGAGCCCTCGCGGGGCTTCAAGCGGGTGCTGGAGGCGAATGCCGGCGTCACCGCCGAGGCCGTCGATCCCATCGCCAGCGAGGAGCAGTTCTATCTGCTGAAGGCCTATCTCGATCACCGCCACAAGGGCGGCGGCATGTCGGGCATGGGCATCCTCGATTTCGTCGCGATGATCGAGGACACGACGGTCGATACCCAGATCGTCGAATACCGCCTGCCGCCGGACCGGCCGCGCGACAAGGGGCGGCTGATCGCCTGCGCCTTGACTGACGTCATGAGCGACGGGCTGTCGATGATCTACAGCTTCTTTGATCCCGAATTCGACAGACGCAGCCTCGGCAGCTTCATGGTGCTGCACCATATCGAGCGCGCCCGGGCCGGCGGCCTGCCCCATGTCTATCTCGGCTATCTCGTCGAGGAGTGCCGCAAGATGGCCTACAAGGCGCGCTACCAGCCGCTGGAAGGCCACGGCCCCGACGGCTGGACCCGTTTCAACCCGCGCTAGAGACCGCGAACAGGGTCAGCGCCGCGTATTGCAGCAGCATGATCGTCTTGGCGTCGGCGATCGCGCCGGTCGCGACCATTTCCAGTGCGCGGTCGAACGGCAGCTCCAGCACCTCGATCTCTTCACCCTCGGCCTCGACGCCGCCACCGCGGCCGACCCGCATCGCCGCGTCATACGGCGCGACGAAGAAGTGCAGCCGCTCGGTCACCGAGCCGGGGCTCATGAAGCATTCGAAGATCTTGCTGACCGCGCCGAGCCGATAGCCGGTTTCCTCCTCGACCTCGGCCCGGATGCGCGCCTCGGGCGCCGCGTTGTCGAGCAGGCCCGCCGGCGCCTCGATGAGCAGCCGGTCATAGCCGTTGGCATAGGTGGGGTAGCGGAACTGCCGGGTCAGCACGACCGTCCGCTGGGCAAGGTTATAGGGCAGCAGCGTCGCGCCATTGCCGCGGTCGTAAGTCTCGCGGCTCTGCGTCTGCCAGCGCCCGTCGGCCCGCAGCCACTCGAACGTCGTTTTCCGCAGAACGTACCAGTCATCCGACAAAAGGCGGATTTCCTTGATCTTTATCCGGTCGGCCAGCGCGATTTCATGCATGATCGTGTAATTTCGTGTACTATCGTTCTTTATCGTGTAAATTCGCGCACGACCGGAGTCAATCATGCTGACGCAGCAGCGCAAGAAACACATCCTCTCGATCCTTCGCCGCGACGGCCGCGTCGTCGCGCGGTCGGTCGCCGTCGATCTCGACATTTCCGAAGACACGATCCGTCGCGACCTGCGCGACCTCGCGCGCGACGGGCTGCTGCAGCGCGTCCATGGCGGCGCCCTTCCCGCCTCGCCGGCCGTCCAGAATCTCGAAAAACGCCAGGCCGTTTCGACCGCCGAAAAGACGGCCATCGGCCGCGCGGCGGCGGCGATGATCCGTTCGGGCCAGGTCGCCTTCATCGACGGCGGCACGACGGCGGTGCAGCTCGCCCGCCAGATCGATCCGGGGCTGCGCGCGACGCTGGTCACGCACAGTCCGCTCGTTGCGGCCGAACTCGCCGATCACGCCGCGGAGGTCATCCTCATCGGCGGCCGCCTCTTCCGCCATTCGATGGTCGCGACGGGCACACTGGCGATGGAGGCGATCGCGCGGATCAGGGCCGACCTCTTCTTCCTCGGCGTTACGGGCATCCACCCGGAGACCGGCCTGACGACGGGCGATGCTGAGGAGGCCGCGATCAAACGCGCGCTGATCGCTGCCGCCGCTGAAACCGTCGTTCTGGCGTCGCCCGAGAAGCTGGGCGCGGCGTCACCCTTCCTCATCGCTCCGGTCACGGCGATCGCGACGATCCTGACGACCAGCGACGTCGCGCCTGAGGAGCTTCGGGTCTACGAACGGCTCGGCGCGACCGTTGCGCGGGCGCCCGCCTAGGCCTCAGGACGCCGGCGGCGCGAAGCAGGCGGCGATCTCGTCCGCATGGGTGTGCATCGCGAACCGGCCGGCCTGCGGCAGCGCCACGCGCTGCAGGCCGGGCAGCCAGCCCCACGCATCCGCATCGCTCTCGCCGCCCTGTGATGGGGAGGCAGCGGTCGTCACGATCGTCCACCGCGTGCCGCCGACCCGCTCCGGCCGCGGCCAGCCCGTGCGATAGGCGCGGTCGAGGTCGAGCGTCCCCCGTGCCGTCCGCGCGAACGAGGCGTAGATCTCGGCGATCCGCTCGTCGTTATAGGCATCGTCCCGCATGGTCGCGCGATCGGCCGGCGTGCCGCGCGCGACCTGCGCCTGCAGCCACCGCCAGAACCGCGACCCCACCGCCAGGCGAACCGTGTTGTAGAAACTGTCGGCGACGCCCGGCCGCTCGGCGAAGGCGTGCCACAGCCCCTTCAGGCTCGACGGGTGCGTGGTGATGGAGCGTGACGGGCGCGGCATCAGCAGTACGGCTTCCGCGACCCGGTCGGGATGCCGCGCCGCGAAGGCGACCGCGGGCGCCGCGCCGCCGAAGCTGGCGAAGATCCGCGTGCGCTCGACCCGGAACCGGTCGAGCACCCGCGCCGCGTCATCCGCCGCCAGGTCCAGCACGTTCCCCTCGGCGATATCGCTGAGGCCGCAGCCCGCGCGATCGTAGCAGAGGGTGCGGAACCCCCGCGCCTGGAACGCCTCGCGCAACCGTCGGCGCACCCAGCGATAGCTGAGGCCCGGGTGGAACGAGAGCACCGGCGCACCCTTGGCCGGACCGTAATCGGCCGCCGCGATACGCCGCGTGCCTTCGGCCGGGATCATCCGCGTCGCGGCGATCAGCAGGCGCTGGTCCTGGCGCTGCGGCTCGCTGCAACTGGTCCAGGACACCAGCGCGCAGAGATTGACGAGAATGCGGGCGAGATCCGAGGCACGGGCGATGCCGGTCTTCAGCAGCGCGGCATTGAGCTGGGTCCGCACGGTATGCGCGCTGACCCGCCGGCGGTCGGCGATCTCGCGGACGGTCAGGCCATGCGCCACCGCTTCGGCGACCCGCGCCTCCGCCGCCGACAGCGAGAACGCCTCCTGGATCAGCTCGGCCCGGTCGCGGACCCTCAGATAATGGCCCGCCAGCAGTTCGGCGATGCGGGCGGTGAGGCCGGCCCGGCGCAGCGTCCCGGTCTTGCGCAGCAGCGAGCGCGCCGTCTTGCGCGCCGTGCCGACCGTCATGCCGATCTCGCCCGCCGCCTCGTCCACGCCGAGGCCGCGAAACAGCACGGCGCCCAGCCGCGCTTCGCTGCGATTGAGCCCGAAGGCGTTGGCGATGATGCCTTCCAGTCCCGCCTCGCTGCCGGGTGCGAAGGCCAGCACCGCCGTCGCCCGGCCGCTATTGCCCAGCGCCGCGCGCACCTCTGGGCCAAGCGGCCAGGCCGCCGCCTGCTCGCCTCGCGCCGCCACCGCGACCGCCAGCGAGCCGTCGGCGAGGCGCAGCATGGCGAAGGCCCGCGGCGCGCGCGCGGCACGGGCGGCCAGCCGCCGCAGGTTTTCGAGACCCTCACCGCCCGGCGCGATATCGAGCCCCGGATCGGCGTGGAGGATGCGCTGGTCGAGGATCGCCGCCCCGGCGAGCCAGGTCTCATCGACGATGCTGACGACGGGGCTGAGGGCGAATTCCGGCGCGGTTTCGGCGAGCACCGACTCCACGAGGTCCGGCGATGACGAGACATCCTCGGCGATCGCATCGATCGCGGCCTGGTAGACGCCTTCCCGCTCGTCGGCGGCAAGCGAACGAAGAGCGGCCTTGATCGCCTTCCCATCGCCCGGTTTGCCGCCGGATGCCGTCATGCGTCTAGAAGTCTCCCACCGGGGTGAAGCGATTGTTCTTCGGGAACCCCTTGGGCGCCAGTCGGCCTGCATTGGCGCGTCCGCCGCGCCAATCCGCAAGCTCCTTCTCAGTCCACAGGCGGCCGTTGGAGTCCTTCAGGCCCTCTTTCAGAGTAAACACCTTTGCGTCGGCAAGATGTCCGTCTTTGTACTTTTGCAAGGTGACGCCGCGCCCGCGGGCCAGTATCGGCACTTCGGACAGCGGGAAAATCACGACCTTCCGGTTGTCGCCGGACACCGCGATCGTATCGCCCTCGGACGTCATGCAGACGACGGCCTCGCTGCCGGTCTCGACATTCATCACCTGCTTGCCCTTGCGGGTCATGGCGATGACCTCGTCCTCGCCGACCTGGAAGCCGTGGCCGCTGCGGGCGGCGACCAGCAGCATGCGCCCCGGTTTATGGACGAACAGCGCGACGATATCGGCGTCGTTCTCCAGGTCGATGGCGAGGCGGATCGGTTCACCCATGCCGCGCCCGCCGGGCAGCTTGTCGCCGGCCAGCGTGTAGAAGCGGCCATTGGTGGCGAAGGCGATCAGCTTGTCGGTGGTTTCGGCGTGGATGAAGAAGCGCGCCCGATCGCCTTCCTTGAACTTGATCTCCGCGCCGCGGTCGACATGGCCCTTCATCGCGCGCAGCCACAGCTTGTCGGAGCAGATGACGGTGATCGGCTCGCGCTCGATGAAATGCTCCTCGGGCATCTCGTCCAGCGCCGGTGCGTCTGCGAACTGCGTGCGGCGGGCGCCCAGCGGCGTCTTGGGACCGAACTTCGCCTTGATCTCGGCGATCTCCTCGCCGATCCGCTTCCATTGCAGATCGTCGGAGCCGAGCAGCTTCTTCAGCCCGGCGGCCTCGTCCTTCAGGCCCTTGTGCTCGGTGCGGATTTCCATCTCTTCCAGCTTGCGCAGCGAGCGCAGGCGCATGTTGAGGATGGCGTCGGTCTGGACCTCGTTGATCTTGAACGCGCGCATCAGCGCGGGCTTGGGCTCGTCCTCCTCGCGGATGATCTTGATCACCTTGTCGAGGTTGAGGAACGCGACGAGGTAGCCTTCCAGCACCTCCATCCGCCGGGCGATCTGCTCCAGCCGATGCTCGGAGCGACGCCGCAGCACGACGCGGCGGTGATCAAGGAACGCCTGCAGCGCCTCCTTAAGGCTCATCACCCGCGGCGCGCCCTCGGCGTCGATCACGTTGAGGTTGAGCGGGAAGCGGCTCTCCAGCTCGGTCTGGCGGAAGAGCTGCTCCATCAGCAGTTCGGGATCGACCGTGCGGCTCTTGGGCTCCAGCACAAGGCGGATGTCTTCCGCGGACTCGTCGCGAATGTCTTCCAGCAGCGGCAGCTTCTTGTCCTGCAGCAGCGCGGCGACGCGCTCGATCAGCTTCGACTTCTGGACCTGATAGGGGATCTGATCGACGACGATGATGTAGGAGCCGCGCGAGCCCTCTTCCTTGTGCCAGGCCGCCCGCGTGCGGAAACCGCCGCGGCCGGTGCGATAGGCCTCGGCCATCGCCTCGCGGGTTTCCACGATGATGCCGCCGGTCGGGAAGTCCGGGCCTTTGATGAAGTTGAGCAGCGTGTCGTCGCGGGCGGCGGGCGTCTTGATCAGATGGACCAGCGCGTCGCAGATCTCGCCCGCATTGTGCGGCGGGATCGAGGTCGCCATGCCGACCGCGATGCCCGCCGCGCCGTTGGCGAGCAGGTTCGGGAAGGCGCCCGGCATGACCGTCGGCTCTTCGCCTTCCTGGTTGTAGGTGTCGCGGAAATCGACCGCGTCCTCGTCCAGGCCCTCGACCATCGAGGTCGCGACGGCAGTAAGACGGCTTTCGGTGTAGCGATAGGCGGCGGGGTTATCGCCGTCGATGCTGCCGAAATTCCCCTGGCCGTCGACGATCGGATAGCGTGCGGCGAAATCCTGCGCGAGGCGGACCATGGCGTCATAAATCGATTGGTCGCCGTGCGGGTGATACTTGCCGATCACCTCGCCGACCACGGTCGCGCTCTTCTTGAACGGCGAGGTCGGGTTGAGGCCGAGGCGGCTCATGGCGAAGAGGATGCGCCGATGGACCGGCTTCAGCCCGTCGCGCACATCCGGCAGCGCCCGCGACGTGATCGTGGACAGCGCATAAGCGAGATAGCGGTCGCCGAGCGCCCGAGCGAGCGGCTCGTCGCGGACATCGTCGGTGGGCGGGGGCGGCGGCGGTGCTGCGGTACGGGCCATGCGAATCAATCAAAAGGCGGGACTCACAGCGGATAGCCGCCGCCCGCCCGCCCCGTCCAGCGTGCGTTAGCCGCCGACCTTGATGACGATCTTGCCCACATGCTTCGCCGCATGGAGATGGGCGAAGGCGGCCTTGGCGTCGGCGAAGCCGAAGACCTTGTCGATCACCGGCTGCAGCCGCCCGCCGTCGACGGCGCGGACGAGGTCCTGCAGCGCGGCACGGTCGCCGACGCCGATGGCGCGGACCGTCGCGCCGCTGCCTTTCAGGTGGAAATAATCGATGCCGGGGTTCTCGGTCGTGAGGAAGCCGATCAGCACGACCTCGCCGCCCCAGCGCACGGCATGAAGCGACTGGTTGACCGTGCCGGGACCGCCGACTTCGACGACGCAATCGACGCCCATGCCGCCAGTCAACGCCTTCTTCACGTGGACACCCCACTCGGCGATCTCGGCGTAGTTGACGACATGATCGGCGCCGAGGCCCCTCAGGATCTCGCCCTTGCGCGCGCTGGAGGTGGTGGCGATCACCGTGGCGCCCAGCAGCTTGGCGAGCTGAACGGCAAAGACCGAGACGCCGCCCGTGCCCAGGGTCAGGACCGTCTGGCCGGCACGGATCGGCGGGTTGCCGGAGAGCGCGCTCCACGCCGTCGTCGCGGCGCAGGGCAGCGTGCTGCCGGCTTCGTAGGAAACGCCCTTGCCGAGCGCGACGATCGCCTCCTGCGAGCAGACCTTGTACTCGCTCAACCAGCCGTCCTGCCCGCTGCCATAGACTTCGGCCCCAAGGCTGCGATGCGGGCGGCCGCCGAACCAGCGGGGGTGGAAGGTCGAGATGACCCGGTCGCCCGGCTTCCAGGCGGTCACGCCCTCGCCCACCGCGGCGATCTCGCCCGCCGCGTCGCTGCACGGGACCAGACCCGTCGCGGCGGCGTGGACGTAGTTGCCGAGGACGACGGAGAGGTCGCGATAGTTCAGCGACACCGCGTGGATGCGGACCAGCACCTCGCCGCGCTGAGGCACGGGCACGGCTTCATCGTGCAGCGTCAGGTCATCAAGACCGGTGAGGGCGTCGAATCGATAGGTTTTCATGGGCCCAGCCTAGCAAGCGGTTGGCGAAGGCACGTCGCCTCACCCCAATCTGTCATGCCCGCGCAGGCGGGCATCCACCTTCAGCGCAACGGCTGGATGCCCGCCTGCGCGGGCATGACAGAGATGGGCGATCAGCGGGTCACGAGGTCCGCATAGTAGTCCCGGGCCTGCGGCAGGGTCTTGCCGTGCGGCTCCAGGACCGACTGCGCCAGGAAGTGCCCGGTCAGGCGAAGCCCGGCCGCGAGATCGGCCGGCGTCGGGCTGCCTGCCTGGTTGCCGAGCAGGAAAGGCGGCAGGGCCATCAGGCGGCTGGCATAGGGCGCCGCGGCCTCGTGGCAGACGGCCCGGCCGGTGCGCGGCGAGACGAATGCCAGATTGTCGAACGAGCCGGTCACGGCGCATTTGGTGAGGTCGAGGCCGAAGCCGAGATCCTGCAGCAGGCCGGCCTCCCATTTCACGAAGATCACCGGCGCGATGGATGGCTGTGCGCCCGTCAGCGCCTCCATGAGGACCCCGAAGCCCTCGCAGACCGCCGGGTGCAGCTCCCGCTCCGGCAGGCAGGCCGAGGCGACCGACGCCGCCGCCGTCAACCCGGCGAGCGCCAGGCCGGAGTCGAGCGCGAGGCTGGCATAGGCGCGGACCGGCTCGATCTCGTAGCGGCCGAGCTGTTCGGAGAGCCGGGCCTTCCAGTCGACCCGGACCTGATTGCCCGGCTGAAGATCGGCCCGGCGGGTCTTGGACATGCCGCCTTTGACGAGGCCGAGATGGCGACCATGGCCCTTCGTCAGCACGTCCAGGATCGCGTCATGATCCCCGAACCGCCCTACCGAAAGCACATAGCCGTCGTCCTGCCAGTCCAATCGAGCCTCAAGCTATAGATTATGAAAGAGCGATATCATTTTGATTTAACTAAATTTATTTTCATGAGCGCCCCGGCCATGCAGCCAGCCGCCAGACACCGACTCTGGATGACCGCCTCAAGGGCGGTCATGACGAAGGAGGTAGCGAGCTACTTTTTATACTCGATCCCGATCTCGTCGTAGACGCTGCGATCGTCGGCCCAGTTGCTCTTCACCTTCACCTGGAGGAAGAGGTGGACGGTGCGATCGAGAATGCCGGAAATCTCCTTACGCGCCGCCGCGCCGATCGCCTTCAGCGTCGCGCCGCTCTTGCCGATGACGATGGGCTTCTGCCCGTCACGTTCGACAAAGATCACCTGATCGATCTTCACCGAGCCGTCACGCCGTTCCTCCCAGCCCTCGGTGGTCACGTGAACCGAGTAGGGTAACTCCTCGTGGAGCCTCAGATAAATCTGCTCGCGGGTCGCTTCGGCGGCGAGCAGGCGGCTGGAGATGTCGCCGGTCTGGTCTTCCGGGAACAGCCACGGGCCGGGCTCGGTCTTGCCTGCCAGCCAGGTCCGCAGTTTCTCGATGCCGCTGCCCTTCAAGGCCGAGACCATGAAGGTCTCCTCGAACGCGAAGAGCTTGTTCAGCCCCTCCGAGAGATCGAGCAGCTTCTCGCGCTTCAACGCGTCCACCTTGTTGAGCACGAGCACGGCCTTGCGGCCCTGCCCCTTCAGGCCCTCGACGATCCGGGTCGTGTCCTGCGCACCCAGCCCATTGGGCTTGGCGTCCATTTCGGCGGCATCGACGATCACCACGATGGCGTCGGCGTCCTCGGCGCCCGCCCAGGCGGCCTCGACCATGGCTTTGTCGAAGCGGCGCTTGGGCGCGAAGATGCCGGGCGTGTCGACCAGCACGACCTGGGCGTCGCCCTCGATCATCACGCCGCGCACACGCATCCGGGTCGTCTGCACCTTGTGGGTGACGATCGTGACCTTGGCGCCGACGAGGCGGTTGACCAGCGTCGACTTGCCCGCATTCGGAGCGCCGATGATGGCGACGACCCCGGCGCGGGTTTTGGTGTCGCTCATGAGCCTGCTTTCATCTGGGCCAGCAGCGTCTCGGCCGCCCGGCGTTCGGCGTCTCGCTTCGAGCCGCCCTCCCCGGTCGCGATCCCCGCGCCCGGTACCGACACCTCTACCACGAAATGCGGCGCATGGGCGGGGCCTGAGCTTTCGACCACGCGATAGGCCGGGAGGACCCTCCCGAGATCGCCTCGCGACTGGGCCCATTCCTGGAGCTCGGTTTTCGGATCGCGGGCCACGGTCGTGCTGGCGTCGAAGTCGGACTTCCACGCCGTCAGGATGAAGCGCTCCGCGGCCTCCAGCCCGCCGTCGAGGAACAGCGCCGCGATGACCGCCTCGCAGGCATCGCCCAGCGCCGCCGCTTTCACCGCACCGCCCGCCTGACGCTCGCCGGGGGCGAGGACCAGTTCGCGGTCGATGCCGGTGGCCTGGGCGATGCGGGCGCAGGTCTCCTTGCGGACCAGGGCGTTGAGACGGATGGCGAGGTCGCCCTCGTCAAGACCCGGGAAGCGGGCAATCAGCTCCTTGGCGACGACCAGCCCCAGCACGCGGTCGCCAAGGAATTCCAGCCGTTCGTTGGAGCGTGCGCCGGCAGCGCTGGCATGGGTCAGCGCCTCGGTCAGCAGGCTGCGCTTGGTGAAGCGGTGGCCGAGAACGGCTTCCAGATCGCTCATTCCAGCGCCTTGAAGATGCGCGACCAGCGGATCGCCGTCGGCCATTCCCAGACCTCCAGGAAGCCTGCGGTGCCGTCCGCCGAGAAGAAGATTGCGTCGGCGCGACCCTCGATATTCTCGTAAGGCACGTAACCGACCCCGTCGCTGCGGGTCATGAATTCGGGGGCCGCACCCGCCGGGGCGAAGCGGCTGTCGGTGGAGTCGTCGCGGTTGTCGCCCATCATGAAATAGTGGCCGGCCGGCACGACATATTCGCGGGTGTTGTCGCCCTCGCTCGCCTCGAACCGGTCGATGATGTCGTGCACCCGGCCGCCCGGCAGCGTCTCGCGATAGCGCTTGCCCCTGACATCCATCAGGCCCGGCACGACAGCTTCATAGTCGCCGATCAGCTCGCGCTGCACCGCCTCGCCATTGATGAAGAGCACGCCCTTCTTCATCTGGATGCGGTCGCCCGGCAGGCCGATGACGCGCTTGATGTAGTCGGTGGCGTTGTCCTTGGGCAGCTTGAAGACGACGACATCGCCCCGCGCCGGCTCCGCCCCCCAGATGCGGCCGGAAAACAGCGGCAGCCCGCCGGGAAACGAGTAACGCGAATAGCCATAGGCGTATTTGGAGACCCAGACATAGTCGCCGACCAGCAGCGTATCGGCCATAGAGGCTGAAGGGATGTTGAAGGGTTGCCACAGGAAGGTGCGCACGCCGAGCACGATCGCCAGCGCATAGATCAGCGTCTTCAGGACTTCACCCAGAAGGCTGTGGGTCCTGGGGATGGCGGAGCTCGGGCTTTCGACGGTCATGGGCCTGTCCGGGCCGTCATCGCCCGCACCCGCATCCTAGCAGGATTCGAGCTCAATCGATGGACTGAAACAGGCGATCCCATCTTATGGCAAACGGCCAATTCCAGACCTCGTACCAGGCGGATTTGGCGCCATCGACCGAGGGGAAGATGCGCACGGCCCGGCCGACGAAATTCACCACCGGCACCCCGCCCCACGAGCGGCTGTCCTGCGAATTGTCGCGGTTGTCGCCCATCATGAAGTACTGGCCGTCCGGCACCGTGAACTCAGGCGTGTTGTTCTCGCGGCCGGAGTCGCTTTCCTTCAGGATGTAGTGGCTGACGCCGTTGGGCAGCGTTTCCAGATACTTCTTGCCCTTGTAGCGCACGAGGCCGTTGCCGCTCGGGCCGGGGCGCTGGGGATCGTAATATTCGAAGTCCACATCCTCGACGAAGTCGGTCTTGGCCGCGACGCCGTTGATGTAGAGGCGGCCTTCCTTCATCTGCACCTTGTCGCCCGGCAGGCCGATCACACGCTTGATGAAGTCGGTGGAGTCATCGACCGGCCATTTGAAGACCGCGACCTCGCCCTGCTGCGGGTTCGCCGCCCAGATCCGGCCCTCGAAGACATCGGGGCTGAACGGGATCGAGTGCTTGGAATAGCCGTAGGAGAACTTCTCGACCCACACGAAGTCGCCGATCAGCAGCGTGTCGATCATCGACCCCGAGGGGATGCGGAACGGCTGGAAAAGCAGCGTATAGACCGCGACCACCGCCACCAGCGGGTAGACGAAGGTCGAGATGATTTCGTGGAACCAGCCGCGGTTGCGCTTGGCTTTTTTCGTCACGGGGGCGTCGCTCAAGCTCATGGGACCTGTATTCCGGCGCGGCAGCGAACTGCCCGGCCTTCAAATGGCATCGTGATGGCCTGCCCCGTCAAGAGGCGACCAGCGGTACAGCGACGATCATCACGAAGGCTTGCGCCAGCGGATACTCGTCGGTGAGGGTAACATGAATCTCCGCCCGGTGCCCGGCGGGCGTCATGGCGGCCAGCCGGTCGGCGGCGCCATTGGTCAGCGCCAGCGTCGGCCGGCCGCTGCGGGCGTTCACCACGCCGATGTCGCGCAGATAGACCCCGTTGCGAAACCCGGTCCCCAGCGCCTTGGAGCAGGCCTCCTTGGCGGCGAACCGCTTGGCGTAGCTCCCGGCCCGCTGGGCCCGGCGCTCGGACCGGGCACGCTCGATGTCCGTGAAGGTCCGGGCTATGAAACGCTCGCCGAACCGTTCCAGCGTCTTCTCGATCCGGCGGATGTCGCAGAGATCGTTGCCGATGCCGAGGATCATCAGGCCGCCTTGCCCGCCGCCGACCGCGCCTGATCCATCAGCCCGCGCATCCGGCGCACCGCAGAATCGAGGCCGGAGAAGATCGCCTCGCCGATCAGGAAGTGGCCGATATTCAGCTCGGCGATTTCGGCGATTTCGGCGACCGGTCCAACATTGTCGAAGGTGAGGCCATGCCCGGCATGGACCTCAAGCCCACGCTCCGCCCCGAACGCCGCGGCAGTGCGGATTTTCTCCAGCAACTCGGCGGTCTTGGCCGTGTCGCCGTCGATGACGGCATGGGCGTAGGCGCCCGTATGGAGTTCGACCACGGGCGCGCCCAGCGACAGCGCCGCCTCAAGCTGGCGCGGATCGGGCTCGACGAACAGCGACACGCGAATGCGCGCCCCGCGCAGTTCGCGCACCAGCGGGCTTAGATGATTGTGCTGGCCGGCGGCATCGAGCCCGCCTTCGGTCGTCCGTTCCTCACGCTTTTCCGGCACGATGCAGGCGGCATGCGGCCGATGGTTCAGCGCGATCGCCAGCATCTCGTCGGTCGCCGCCATTTCAAGGTTCAGCGGCAGGTCGATGTCGCGGGCCAGCGCCTCGATATCGGCGTCGGTGATATGGCGGCGATCCTCGCGGAGATGCGCGGTGATGCCGTCCGCGCCGGCCGCGGCGGCGATACGCGCGGCCTTTACGGGATCGGGATGCGCCCCGCCGCGCGCGTTACGGATCGTCGCGACATGGTCGATATTGACCCCGAGACGCAGGATCTGGCTCATTTCAGCCCCCGGCTGCCGGGCTTGATCGCCGGCGTGTCTTGCAGATGCGGCGGCAGCTCGTCCGCCTCCCAAGCCGGGATTTTCAGCGAGGCGAGCGCGATCAGCTTGACGCCCAGCTTCGCCTTGCCGCCCGAGCGGTCGATCAGGCACGCCTCGGCGGCGACCTTCGCGCCGGTTGCCTTGATCGCCTCGATGCATTCGCGCGACGACAGCCCCGTCGTCACGATGTCCTCGACCACCAGAACCCGCATCGTCTTGTCGAGATGGAAGCCGCGGCGCAGCGCGAACTGGCCGTTCTCGCGCTCGACATACATGGCAGGGAGGCCCATCGCCCGGCCCATCTCGTAACCGGGCACGATGCCGCCGACCGCCGGCGAGACGATCGCATCGATCCGGCCGGTAACCTGTTCCTTCACCAGCGCGGCGAGCGCCTTGCAAAGCTTGGCGGTGCGCTTGGCGTCCTGGAAGACCAGCGCCTTCTGCAGGAACGTGTCGCTGTGCAGCCCGCTCGACAGCACGAAGTGCCCCTTGAGCAGAGCTCCGGCCTTGGCGAATTCTTTCAGAACCTGATCGGGTGTCATGTCGGTCTCGTCTGGCTATTCGCGGGCGCGTTCGACAGTGCTTACCACCGGCGCGGCGCGCAGCGCGGTCATGATGTTGGTGACGTGCTTCAGGTCGCGGACTTCGATGTCCACGACGAACTGGAAGAAGGTCGGGCTGCGATCGGTCACCTTCAGATTGGTGATGTTGCCCTGCGCCTTCGCGATGATGGTGCAGAGCGCCGCCAGCGCGCCGGGCTCGTTCTTCAGATCGACCTTCAGCCGCGCCGCGGATTCCTGCCGCTCGCTCGCGAAGGATTCCCAGCCGAGGTCGAGCCACAGATCGGGGCGGTCCTGATAGGTCTCCAGATGGTCGCAGTCGATCGTATGGACGACGATGCCGAGGCCGGGCTCCATCAGACCGACGATCCGGTCGCCCGGTAGCGGATGACAGCACTCGCCAAGGTGATAGGCGACGCCGGCGGTGAGGCCGCGGATCGGGATAAGGCCGTGCCCGCCCTTGCCGTTCGCCTTGCGCCGCGCCGTTGTGCCATCAGCGACGGATTCAGGAAACACGGCGCCAACGACATCGCGCAGCGCGACCTGCCCCTGCCCGATCGCCGCGTAGAGATCGTCGGGCTTGGCGAACTTAAGGCGCTTGATCGCTTCCTCGATACCCTTGTCGGTCAGTTCCTGATCGGCTTCCTGGAAAGCCTTCTCGGCGATGCGGCGGCCGATCTTCACGATCTCGGCGCGATGCACGTTGCGGATATGGCGGCGGATCGCCGAGCGCGCCTTGCCGGTGACGACCATCGCCTCCCAGGCGGGCTGCGGCGTCTGGCTCTTGGAGCGGACGATCTCGACCTCGTCGCCATTGTTCAACTGCGTGCGCAACGGCGCGGCGCGGCCGTTGATCCGTGCACCCACGCATTGGTTACCGACATCGGTGTGGACGGCATAGGCAAAGTCGATCGGCGTCGCACCCTTGGGCAGCGCGATCAGCGCGCCCTTGGGCGTGAAGCAGAACACCTGGTCCTGGAACAGCTCCAGCTTGGTGTTCTCGATGACGTCTTCCAGTGTTTCGCCTTCGCGCGCGAGGTCGCCGAGATTCTGCAGGAAGGCATAGGGCGACCCGCCCTCTTCCAGCGCCGCGACATGATCCTTGTAGGACCAGTGCGCCGCGACGCCGCGCTCGGCGATGTCGTTCATCGCGCTGGTGCGGATCTGCACTTCGATGCGCGCATTGTCGGGGCCGACGATCGTCGTATGGAGCGACTGATAGCCGTTGGGCTTCCTCAGCGAGATGTAATCTTTGAAGCGCCCCGGCACGGTGCGCCAGGTCATGTGCAGGACGCCGAGCGTCTTGTAGCAATCGACCACCGTGCCGACAACGACGCGAAAGCCCATGACGTCCGAGAGCTGCTCGAACGAGATGCTCTTCTCCTGCATCTTGCGCCAGATGGAGAAGGGCCGCTTCTGCCGCCCGCGCACCCATGACTCGACATTCGAGGCGGTCAGCACGCGCTTGATCTCGTCGGTGATGCGCTGCACCCGCCCGCCGCTTTCGGCGGTCAGGAACTCCTGCCGCTTCACGATGGAATCGCGGGCGTCGGGATTAATCTCGCGGAACGCCAGATCCTCCAGCTCCTCGCGCAGCTCGTGCATGCCCATGCGGCCGGCGAGCGGCGCATAGATGTCCATCGTCTCCTGCGCGATGCGCAGGCGCTTGGGCGCGGCGGGAATATGCGAGAGCGTCCGCATGTTGTGCAGCCGGTCCGCCAGCTTCACCAGCAACACGCGCACGTCGTCGGAGATCGCGAGCACGAACTTGCGGAAGTTCTCCGCGTCCTTGGTGCGCTCGGATTGCAGCTCCAGCTTGGAGAGCTTCGTCACCCCATCGACGAGGCCGGCGATCTCGGCCCCGAACAGGCGCTCGATATCGTCGTGCGTCGCCTCGGTGTCCTCGATCGTGTCGTGCAGCAGCGCGGTGACGACCGTCTCCACGTCGAGCTTCAGCTCGGTGCAGATGCCCGCGACTTCGAGAGGATGGGAGAAATAGGGGTCGCCGGAGGCGCGGCGCTGATGGCCGTGCGCCTTCATGGCGAACACATAGGCGCGGTTCAGCAGGGTTTCGTCGGCGCTGGGGTCGTAGGCATGGACCCGCTCGGCAAGTTCGTACTGCCGCATCATGGCCGGACCGCCTGCTTGCTCATGCGGTCCGGCGGGGCGTTAAAGCGAGGGCCGTTACATGCTCTCGTCGTAGGAGTCATCTTCCGGTTCCGGCTCCCGTTCGGGCGCCTGCTGGGTGACGGCCTTGAAGAAATCTTCCTCTGACAGCTGGAGGTCTTCCGGCTTGTCTTCGGTTTCGGAGACCTGCACCGCCGCAGCGATCGGCACGTCTTCCATCTCGGTGTGGCGCTGCAGGCTGCGCATCATTTCATGACGCAGCTGGGCGACCGTAACGGTCTCGTCCGCGATCTCGCGCAGGGCGACGACCGGGTTCTTGTCGTTGTCGCGTTCGACGGTCAGGGCCACGCCGGCCGAGAGCGCCCGGGCGCGCTGCGCCGACAGGAGCACGAGCTCGAAACGGTTGGGAATCTTGTCGACGCAATCTTCGACGGTGACGCGCGCCATCGCCGCACTCCTTCAGACCTATCGGGAAGCTGCACCTGATATAGGTGTCATTTCAGCGGCGCAACCCCTGCCGGTTCGTTAATCCAGCGGTTCGGCCGCTCCACCCGCCGTTTTCGCGGCTTTCAGCAGCGCCGGGCCGGGGATTCCGAGCGCCGGATGGACCCAGTCCGGCGCCACGTCCAGCAGCGGGGCGAGCACGAAAACCCGCTGATGCGCTCGGGGATGCGGCAGGACCGGCCCCTGAGCCGGCGATTCGACGCGGCCGCGATAGTCGACGATGTCGAGATCCAGCGTCCGAGGCGCGTTCACGGCCCGCCTCTCCCTGCCGAAGCGGGCCTCGATCCGGTGCAGCAGATCCATAAGTTGACGTTGCGTCAGATTGGTTTCGGCCTGCACGACAGCATTCACGTAAGGCGGGTCAGCCGGGTCGGGCCAGGCCGGCGAACTGTAGAAGCGCGACACCGCGGTGACCTTGACACCCTCCTCCGCCAATGCGGCCAACGCCGCGCGCAGGGTCGCGCTGGGTGGGCCGGCGATGGAGGGTTGGTTGGCGCCGAGGGCGATCAGGATCATCGTTTTGTTATCGCCGAAACAGCGTCGAACGCCTATGGTGAGCGTCGATATTCGAACCGCGCCGCACCCGGCTCATTCAGCCGATTGATCCGCGCACCAGAACCATTGCGAACGACGGAGTACCTACGTGTTCTATCAGAACGAGCGCCTCGCGCTTTTCGTGGACGGTGCGAATCTGCACGGCGCGTCGAAGTCGCTCGGCTTCGACATCGACTACAAGCGGCTGCTCACCGAGTTCTCGAAGCGCGGCCGCCTGATCCGCGCGTTCTACTACACGACGCTGATGGAGAACGAGGAGTACTCGCCGCTCCGTCCGCTGATCGACTGGCTCGACTATAACGGCTTCACCATGGTGACGAAGCCGACCAAGGAATACACCGACACGATGGGCCGCCGCCGCTTCAAGGGCTCGATCGACATCGAGCTCGCGGTCGACGCGATGGAGATGGCCGACAATGTCGATCACATCGTCCTTTTCTCCGGTGACGGCGACTTCCGCCGCCTCGTCGAGGCGATCCAGCGCAAGGGCAAGCGGGTCAGCGTCGTCTCCACGCTGAAATCGACGCCGCCCATGATGTCCGACGACCTGCGCCGCCAGGCCGACAACTTCATCGAGCTGCAGACGCTGCAGAGCCTCATCCAGCGCGATCCTGTCGCGCGCGCCCAGGCCGACGAGCGCCGCGAAGCGCGCCAGTCGCACCAGGCGGGTGACGGCAATGAGCGCCAAGACCGCCCCGAACGCCAGGAACGTCGCCCGCGTCAGGCAGCGCCCGCGGCCCCCACGCCGCTGGAAGACCTGCTCTGAGCGCGGTCTACACGCCGGAAGCGCCCGCCGACTGCCGCCTCTGCCCGCGGCTGGCGGAGTTCCGCGACACCAACCGGACGGTCTTCCCCACCTATTTCAACGGCGCGGTCCCCTCGTTCGGCGATGTGGACTGTGATCTGCTGATCGTCGGCCTCGCGCCGGGACTGCATGGCGCGAACCGTACGGGTCGCCCGTTCACGGGCGACTATGCCGGCGACCTGCTCTACGCGACGCTCGCCGCGGTCGGCCGGTTGAAGGGCACCTATGACCGCCGGCCCGATGACGGGATCTCGCTTGAGCGGGCGATGATCTCCAACGGCGTGCGCTGCGTCCCGCCGCAGAACAAGCCGGAGACGTCAGAGATCAAGCTATGCAACGGTTTCCTGAAGGCGCGCATCGCGGCGTTGCCCAAAGTGAAGGCTATCGTCGCGCTCGGCACGATCGCCCACAACGCGACACTGACGGCGCTTGGCGCGCGTAAGTCCGCGTACAAGTTCGGCCACGGCGCCGTCCACGATCTCGGCCGCTACACGCTCTACGACAGCTACCATTGCAGCCGGTACAACACGAACACCGGCGTCCTGACGCCGCGCATGTTCCTCGACGTGTTCGAGCGCGTGGAGCGGGATCTGGCCTCAACCTAGGCGGAGCACGTCCCATCAGGGGCGCGACGCTTCGCCCCCATCTGCCGCAGAGTTTCAGCGACGGTGCCGTCGGCACCCGGCACAGCCCCTACAACGTCCAATACGCACTGGTCGCGATAAACCGTGTTGAGGTCCAGCCCTGACTCGACCAGCAACGCCATGATCTCAGGTGACGGCGCGATGATCTCCGAAAAGTCCCCGCCGCCGCGTGGCGGGAAGACAACGGTCCAGACCGACGGAATGCCCGGCTTCATCTCGACATTCGGATCAGCACCGGCCTGCAGCAGACGCCGGAAAACCTCAGCGCCGCCGAACCTCACGTCATCTGCTCGCCGATACGCCTTCCAGAATGGCGTGTCATACCCGTGCCCCGGATTGACGCGGATGTTCACGTCCGCGCCGGCGGAAACGAGGAGTTCGACCATAGGCACAAGCTCGAGGCCATAATGATCGAGCGCCTCGAGAAGCGGCGTATCACCACCGTAGTCTGGGAAATTTACGTCCGCGCCGTTCTGTAGCGCCAGTCGCGCTAGATCGATCCTCATTCTGTCAGCGCCGGTGAAGAGATACTTGTCCGCTGCCGGCTTGCCTTCACGAGTGATCACGAACGCCGCCATCTCCAAGTTGGGAGCCCCCAGTTCCACTGGCGAATCGTGAGGTGCATCAAAAACTGCGGCAGCGATGCCAAGATCGTCGCTTCGGATTGCCGCTTCCACATACTTGCGAGGATACGGATTGGGTGGCTCAAGCAGTCGCAGTAGCGGCAGATGTTTCTGGCTGATTGCTGCCAAGACCGGAGTAACGCCACCCTCATCCCCCCGCGCCATCGATTGCGCGCCGGCCTTCAACAGAAGCAACGCGATGTCCTCTCGCCCATAGGCAACCGCCCATGCGAGCGCCGTCATGCCGAAGCAGTCCGGCCCATCGACCGGTTCGGCTTCCAGAAAGCGCCTTGTCTCGTCGACACCCCCGCGCCGCGCCGCCTCGTGCAAGGTCAACGGTTGGCGTTCGAGTGTCCGTGCCGGCCCGCCAAGACGACTGAGCCCCCCTTCACCAGGAGAGCGAGGCTCACCTGGATCGGCCTCCACGCACAGATCGGCGATCGGAAAACGATCATGCTCGACGATCGCGCGATTGTAGGCCGCCGCGTAGTCATTAAAGCGGGAATACGCGCGGCTTTTTTTCTCATCGAAGGAGTCGCCCCAAAGCGCCGACGCCCTGACCGATAGGCCCCGGCCATACGGCGTGTGGCAGCGAACCCCTATCGCGGCGGTGCCGCGCACGCCCGAATAGACGAAGCCAAAGTCGCCATCATCGGCAGACCGTCGTGCATCCTCTTCCGGATTGGCGGTGCCTGCCTCGAGACGCTCGAGAATGTCCGTCGTTGTCGCATCGACATGCGCCGACGATTGCGATCCCTCGCAGATCGCGCCGGCGCTCGCCGTCTGCGCCGAGGCGAGGGCTGCAGCGACCAGCGTCGCGATCGCCCATGTCGAGCCTCGCCCAATGAGCAGCTTTGCAACCATGTGCAATCACCCCGATCGCACGAGGATAGAATGCTGGGTACGCGACTCAACTAAACTTGTAGCGGCCTGACCAAAAGCAAACGGGCCGCACTTGCGTGCGACCCGTTGCGTGTCTCAAGCGGTTGAAGTGGCTTACGCCGCCTTCAGGTTGCCCGCCGCCGACTTGCCGCGCTCTTTGACGATCTCGAACGAGACGCGCTGACCTTCAACGAGGCTGCGCATGCCGCTCTTCTCGACCGCACTCACGTGCACGAACACGTCCGCGCCGCCGTCTTCCGGCTGAATGAAACCAAAACCCTTCGTGGTGTTGAACCACTTGACCGTACCAGTAGCCATCTCTGTATCCGTCTCCGCATGCCTGTATTCGCAGGCATGATAGTGATGTCGCCGTGGGACCATCCCGCGGCGGTACAACTGAGTCTCTTGGAGGTGTTTGGTTCGGCCCGGGACGCGCTTCGAGAAGCCGCTCCGAGGCATCGCCGTAACCGGCCTCATCTCGATTGCTGAAACTGATTTAACGGCCGAGGGACGAAAAGTCAATATTTGCGAGGTTCTAGCTCGCTGCGACGCGATCGAGCCCACGCGGATCGGTGACCGTAATCCGGCCATATCCCAGCTCCACGAGGCCCATCCAGGCGAATTCCGCGAGGCAGATATTCACCGTCTTGCGGGTCACCCCGATCAGCTCGGCGAGCGCCTGCTGGCTGAGATGCAGGGTCACCGCCCCCTGCCGCTCGGTCGCCCGGCTCAGCAGGCGCAGCCGCGAGGCCAGCCGCTGCCGTGGCGGCAGCGCCACCACCTCGGCGCCCGCGCGTACCGTGAGGCGCAACTGCGCATAGACGAGACTGGCGACCGCCCGCCAGATGTCCGGCTGGCCGTGCCCGATCCGCTCCAGCGCAGTGTCGGCGACCACCAGCACCAGGCTCGGCGCGACCGCAATCGCGGTCACGATCCGCGGGCCGCCGCCGAACCGCATGGTCTGGCCGAGCGCCGCGCCCGCCTCGACATGCCCCACCAGCACCTCGCGGTCGCCCGGCGCCTGGCAATAGAGCTGCACCGCGCCCTCGACGACCACGAGCAGCCCGGTTTCCTCATCGCCCTCTGCCTGCGCCCATTGGCCAGCGGCCAGCCGGACGAGACGCCCTTGCGCCAGCAGCGCCTCGGCCAGCGCCGGGGTCTGCCCGCCCAGCCAGCCGGCCTGCGCCAGTACGCGCCGGGCCTGATCGCGATCACTGAGGGCCATCATCAATTGTAACCTAAGTTACAAAGAGATGCGACCCGCCTCGTAAACTGCCGCCAATACAAAGCCGCGCCCACGCGGCGACAGGGGGACGATATGGCACGCGGCAGGTTCATTCTCGGTTTGCTGTCAGGCGTTGTGCTCACCGGCGCGGTAGCGGCGGGCGGGCTCTATGCCTTTGGCGGGGTGATCGCGCCTTTGCTGATGGGCGCGCCGTCGATCCCCAAGCCGCCCGCCGCCACCGCCTCCGCCGCCTCGCAGCAGGCGATGGCCGACGCCAGGGCGCGCGTCGAGGCCGACGACAAGCAGGACTTCGCGGACGCCGATCGCGGCTTCATCGCCACCCGCGCCGATCCGTTGATCCGCAAGGAGAACGGGGATGTCGTCTTCGACCTGAATTCGTATGCTTTCCTGAACGGCCCGGCGCCCGACACCGCCAATCCCAGCCTGTGGCGCCAGGCTCAGATCCTCACCAAGAACGGCCTCTTCAAGGTGTCCGACCGCATCTATCAGGTGCGCGGCTTCGATGTTTCGACAGTCAGCTTCATCGACGCTGGCGCGGGCTGGATCGTGGTCGATCCGCTGACGACCGTGGAGGTCGCGAAGGCGGCGCTCGATCTGGTGAACGAGAAGGTCGGCGCGAAGCCCGTCATCGCCGTCGTCTACTCGCACAGCCACGCCGACCATTACGGCGGCGTGCTGGGCGTCACGACGCGCGAAGACGTCGCCAGCGGCAAGGTGAAGGTGATCGCGCCCGACGGCTTCATGGAGCATGCGGTTTCCGAAAACATCATCGCCGGCCCCGCCATGGCGCGCCGCGCCCGCTTCCAGTTCGGCCTGACCCTGCCCCGCGGCGCGGATGGCGAGATGACTTCGGGCCTCGGGCCGGGCATTTCGCGCGGCACGATCTCCTTGGTCGCGCCGACCGATCTCGTCACCAGGACCGGCCAGACCATCACGGTCGGCGACGTCAAGCTGGAGTTCCAGATCACCCCCGGCACCGAAGCGCCGTCGGAGATGAACTTCTACCTGCCGCAGTTCCGCGCGCTCTTCATGGCGGAGAACGCGAACCTCACCATGCATAACCTGCTGCCCGCGCGCGGTGCGCTGGTGCGCGACGCCAAGGCCTGGGCCGACTACCTGACACAGGCGATCCGTCTCTACGCCGACAAGAGCGACGTCATGTTCGCCGCGCATGGCATCCCTCGCTTCGGCCAGGCGAACATCGCGACCTTCCTCGCCAGCCATCGCGACGCCTACAAATACCTGCACGATCAGTCCGTGCGGCTGATGAATGCCGGCCTCAACGGCGCGGAGATCGCGGAAGTCCTGAAGCTGCCCGACGTGCTCGCCAAGCAGTGGTTCAATCGCGGCTATTACGGCACGATGAGCCACAACGCGAAGGCGGTCTATCAACGTTATATGGGCTGGTACGACGCCAACCCTGCGAACCTCTGGCCGCTGCCGCAGGAAGAGTCCGCGGTAAAATATGTCGAGGCAATGGGCGGCGCGGAGGCCGTGATGGCCCGGGCAAAGACCGCCGCCGATGCGGGCGATTACCGCTGGGCCGCGACCCTCCTCAACAATGTTGTCTTCGCGGGCGGCGAGACCACGGCGGCGCGCGAGCAGCTCGCGGCGATCTACACCCAGCTCGGCTATCAGGCGGAGGCCGGGACGTGGCGGAACATCTATCTCACCGGCGCGCAGGAGCTGCGCAACGGGCCGCTGAAGCTGCCGCCGACGGGCCTTAGCCCCGACGTCCTGCAGGCGACCTCGACCGCCATGCTGCTGGACTTCGCCGCCGTACGCATCAATCCTGACCGGGCGCTGCAGCAGGATTTCAAGATCAACCTCGTGCTGACCGATACGAACGAGACGCATCTCATCACCGTCGAGAACGGCGTGCTGATCCACGAGGAAGGCGTCACCGATCCGGCGGCGGGCGCGACGGTGCGCCTCAAGCGGCTGGACCTCATGGCGACCCTGTTCGCCGGCGTCGCGGTCGAAACGCGCGGCATCGAGTCCGACGGGGACGGCGCGCTCTACGGCAAGCTGGCCGGTCTGATCGACCCGCTGGACCCGAACTTCAACATCGTCACGCCATGAGCTGGCGCGCGGCGGCGATCGGGCTAAGCCTAGCGCTCGCCGCCTGTGCGCCTACGACGCTGAAGGAGAGACTGGAGGCGAAGCTCGATACGCGGATCGCGGCGGTGGCGATGGCCAATGTGTCGCCGGACGGCACAGTCGCAACCTATGCCGATGGCTGCGCTGTCTTCGCCGTCGACGGTCGCACCTGCAACCGCGCCTTCACGGCCGACAGTCCCGTGCGCATCGCGTCGATTTCCAAGCTGGTCGTGGCGATCGGCGCGATGCGGCTGGTCGAGCAGGGCCAGCTCGATCTCGACGCCGACATCTCGCGCTATCTGGGTTTCAGACTGCGCAATCCCGCCTTTCCGGACACGCCCGTCACGCTGCGCCAACTCTTCGCGCATGTCTCCAGCCTGCGCGACGGCGGCAACTACGTCGTGCCGCTGGGCGGTAATCTCCGCGCCGAACTGGCGAAGCCGGAGCACTGGGACACCGCGCACACGCCCGGCACGTTCTACACCTACGCCAATCTCGGCCTCGTCATCGCCGGCACGGCAATGGAGGACGCAACCGGCGAGCGCTTCGATCGGCTGATGGCACGCCTCGTCTTCCAGCCGCTTGGACTGGAGGCGACCTATAATTGGTCCGGTTCATCCGCCGGCCCAGCCAGCCGCGCCGCCGTGCTCTACCGCTCCGCCGGCGACGACGAGGTCTGGCACCCCGGCGGTCCCTTCCTGCCGCAGGTCGACAACCGCAACGGCGCCCTGCCCGATTGCGTCGCGCCCGTGCTGGGCGATGGCGTCGCCTGCGATCTCGACGCCTTTCCGCCTGGCACCAATGCCGGCCCCTTAAGCCCGCAAGGCGGCTTGCGCATTTCGCTGAGCGAACTGGTGACGATCGCGCGCGTGCTTGCCGGCGGACCACTGGCTGGCAAGCCGCTCGTCCAGCCCACCACGGTTGCCGCCTTCGCCAAGCCGGTCTGGACGCTGGATACCGCCGGCGCCAATGGCGACAGCGCCCGCGGTTCCGAATGCGCCTACGGCACCGGACTGCACCTCCTCGGCGCATCGCCCTCGCCCGCCTGTCGCGACGATCTGTTCGCCGGTGGCAGGGCGCGCTTCGGTCACGGCGCAGAGGCTTACGGGTTGCTGGGCGGCATCTGGATCGACCCGCAAGAGCACAGCGCCACAGTCTATTTCGTCACCGGCACCTCGACCGATCCGCTCATCACCCGCGGCGGCCGTACCGGCTTCACGCGGCTGGAGGAAGAACTGGCGCGGCTATCGCTCACCCTTCACGAATAGCGCTGCTCCAACCAAGGATCGCCTTCGTTGTGGTAACCGCGGGTTTCCCAGAAGCCCGGCTTGTCGTTGGTGACGAACTCGATGCGCTTGATCCACTTGGCGCTCTTCCACAGATACCAGCGCGGGATCAGCACGCGCAGCGGCCCGCCATGCTCGCGGGTGATCGGCAGGCCTTCCCAGGTATGAGCCAGCAGCACATCGGGATCGGCGAAAACCTCCAGCGACACATTGGTCGTGTAGGTGTCGTAGGAGTGGAAGACGACGTGCTTCACGTCCATCTTCGGCATCACGAGATCGAGGATCGTGCGGCTCGACACGCCCTTCCAGTGATTGTCGTACCGGCTCCATTGCGTGACGCAGTGCATGTCCGAGACGCTGTCGATCTGCGGCAGAGCCATGAAACCCTCCCAGTCCAGGCGGACGGGATTGTCGACCTCGCCGTTGATGAAGAGCCGCCACTGGTCCTTGGGAATATTCGGCTGCGCGCCGAGATCGAGCACCGGCCAGTTCTTCACCTCACGCTGCCCGGGCGGCAGGCGCTTGGCGTGCTGCAGGTCCGGCGAGCCGGTCAGCAGCCGGCCCTCGCGCGCCCAGCGCTCTTTGGACTTGATCAGCTTGTCGCGGAACTCGGGGTTCTCGTCGCTCATGAACTAGGGCTCTGAACAAGATCGGTTGAAAGACCGTGCGTCCTTCGAGGCCCGCTGCGCGGGCACCTCAGGATGACGAAGATAGGGACTATAACACTATTCGTCATGATGAGGTGCGGAGCGCGCTGGCGCGGAGCCTCGAACCACGCATACGGCGTCAGCGCCTCAGCCCTTCTGGCGCATCAGGCGCGCCTTGTCGCGCTGCCAGTCCTTTTTCTTGTCGTCCTCGCGCTTGTCGTGGAGCTTCTTGCCCTTGGCGATGCCGAGATCCATTTTCGCCATGCCGCGCTCGTTGAAATAGATCTTCAGCGGGATCAGCGTCATGCCCTCGCGCTCGGTGGCGCGGTAAAGATTGGCGATCTCGCGCTTCTTCAGCAGCAGTTCGCGGATACGCGTCGGCTCATGGTTCAGCCGGTTGCCGCCGGCATATTCCGGGATCGTCGCGTTGATGAGGAGGACCTTGCCCTCCTTCACCTGCGCATAGGATTCCGCGATCGTCGCCTTGCCGCTGCGGAGCGATTTCACCTCGGTCCCGGTCAGCACCATGCCGACCTCGAGATTGCTCTCGATCGCATAGTTATAACGGGCGCGGCGGTTCTCCGAGACGACCTTCTGGCCGTCGTCCTTCTTCTTTGCCATGGGCTGTTATAGCAGACCCGCGCTCGTCATGGCGGCCTTGATCTTGGCCTTGGTCCCGTCAGTCAGCGGGATGATCGGCAGGCGGACATCCTCGGCGCAGAGGCCGAGCAGGCTCGCGCCGTACTTCGCCGGCGCCGGGCTCGGCTCGGCGAACATCAGCCCGTGCAGGTCCATGAGCTTGTCGTTGATCTCGTTGGCCGCCGCGAGATTGCCCTGCAGCGAGGCGTTCTGCAGCCGGGCGCAGAGGCCGGGCGCGATGTTGGAGGTGACGGAAATGCACCCCACCCCGCCCTGCGCGTTATAGCCGACCGCGTTCGGGTCATCGCCCGAGAGCTGGACGAAGTCCGCCCCCGCCGCGAGCCGCTGCTGCGAGGCGCGCTCGACCTTGCCGGCCGCGTCCTTGATGCCGACGATATTGGCGATCTTGGCCAGCCGCCCGACGGTCTCCGGCAGGATGTCGGCGATGGTCCGGCCGGGGACGTTGTAGAGGACGATCGGGATCGCGACCGATTCGGCGATCGTCGCGAAGTGGCGATAGAGCCCTTCCTGGCTTGGCTTGTTGTAGTACGGCACGACGCACATCGCGGCGTCGCAGCCGACCTTCTCGGCATGCTGGGCGAATTCGATCGCCTCTGACGTGGCGTTCGAGCCCGCGCCCCCCAGGACGAAGGCCCGGCCGTTCGCCGCTTCGACCGTCAGCTCCAGCAACCGGCGGTGCTCTTCATGGCTGATCGTCGGCGATTCGCCCGTCGTGCCGCAGGGCACCAGCCCGTGCGTCCCCTCGGTGATCTGGTGCCCGATCACCCGCTTGAATGCGGCCTCGTCCACCTGCCCGCCTTTGAACGGCGTGATGAGCGCAGTGAAGGAACCCCTGAGGCGCGAACGATCGAAAGCCATGTCACAATTCCGGGATGAATCCCCGGCTCCAATACCAAGGCGCGGAAACTACGCGCAGGTTAACGCTTTGCCAAGAAACAGCCGCGATCTTGCGACTATGTTAACCATCGCCCTTGGGGCATGGTCCCCACCAGTCTTGTAACCGAAACGAGCCCGACGATCATGACCCTGAGCCGTCTCTTCGCCGCTTTCGCTGTCGCTTCGGTCGCCATCGTTGCACCGGCCCACGCCGCCGCCGTCAGCGAATCCGACCGCGCCATTCTCGCCTCCGCCATCGATGCCGGCGAGCGCAAGAGCTGGTCTGACCTCTTCTCGCTCGCCCAGCGCGCCAAGGACCCGACCGTCGCCGCCATCGTACGCTGGCGCTATCTGGTGGAACGCGAAAGCGGCGCATCGTTCGCCGATATCGCGAATTTCATCAACGCGCACCCCAACTGGCCCTCGTCAAACGCACTCCAGCGTAACGCCGAACGCACGATGCCGTCCAATCTGCCAGCCGCCGATGTCATCGCCTTCTACAAGAACCGCGAACCGCTGACCGGCGAAGGCATGCTGCTGCTCGGCGTCGCCGAACTCGCAACCGGCAACACGGTCGAAGGCCCGATCTGGATCCGCCGCGGCTACGTCCAGGGCAATTTCTCCGCCTCGCGCGAGGCCGAGATCCGCGCGCAGTACAGCACCTACCTCCCCTCCGACGCCAACCGCCTCCGCCTCGCGACGCTGCTGTGGAACGACCAATTCGACTCCGCGACCCGGATGCTCGACGTCGTCGATCCCGCCTATCGCGCGGTCGGCCTCGCGCGGCTGAAGCTGCGCACCAACACCAAGGGAGCACAGAAGTTCATCGACGCGGTGCCGGCCGACCTTAAGAACGATTTCGGCCTGCTCTTCGACATGGGCCGCTGGTATCGCCGGTCCGAGCAATACGCGACCGGCGCCCGCTACATGGCGAAGGCGATCCGCGACCCCGCCATCGACCTGCCGCTCGACAAATGGTGGGACGAGAAGTCCGACAATATCCGCATGGCGATCAAGGAACGCCGTTTCCAGGACGCCTACGCCGTCGCCGCCAGCGCCGGTCTGACCGACGGCGCCGACTTCCAGGATTCGGAATTCATCGCCGGCTGGATGGCGCTGCGCTTCCTCAACAACCCGAACGTCGCCTACGAGCACTTCAACCGCATCGCGCCCGGCGTCACCACGCCGATCAGCCTGTCGCGCGGCTATTACTGGACGGGACGGGCGCTTGAAGCGTCGGGCAATGCCGAAGCCGCCAACGCGCAATACGCCATGGCCGCCAAGAACCCAGAGGCCTTCTACGGCCAGCTTGCGACGGCCGCGCTGGGCGCCAATCCGACGATCACCGTTGACATGACAAGCTCGGGCAACACGGTCTCGCTGGACAGCGACGAACTCGTCAAGGCGATGGAACTGCTCGCCAGCGTCGATGCCAGCAACCGCCTCCTCCCCCGCTTCGTCGCCGCGCTCGGCGACCGGCTGGAGAAGCGCGCCGACTTCGAAGCCGCCGCTGCTCTGCTGGTGCGGCTCGGCAAGCCCGCCATGGCCGTCCGCGTCGCCAAGAAGGCGATGCAGAAGGACCTGCATGTCTTCAACTACGCCTACCCCGTCCTGAAGCTGCCGCCCTATATCGGCCTCGGCACGGCGCCCGACCCCGCCTTCGTCCTCGCGCTGATGCGCCAGGAAAGCGAGTTCGACCCGACCGCGCGCAGCGGCGCCGACGCTCGCGGCATCATGCAGATGCTGCCCGCCACGGCGAAGTATACCGCCCAGAAGCACGGCATCCCGTGGGACGCCTCGCGCCTCTATGACTGGCAGTACAACGCCTCGCTGGGCATGGCGCATATGCACGACCTGCTGGAGCAGTTCGACGGTTCGTTCGTGCTGGTCGCCGTCGCCTATAATGCCGGCCCCGGCCGCGCCCGCCAGTGGATCAAGGAATTCGGCGATCCGCGCAGCCCGAATGTCGATGTCGTCGACTGGATCGAGCGCATCCCCTTCAGCGAGACCCGCAACTACGTGATGCGCCTCGTCGAGAACGCCAATGTCTATCGCGCAATGCTGAACGGCGGCACCTCGCCGCTGCTGATCGAGACCGACATCCTGCGCGGTTCGGGCCGCACCGACTACCAGCCCGGCCGCACCCAGGCGTCGGAGGCGCTGCGGTGAGCACCTTCCGCGAAGGCTTCGCCGCCGCGCCTGACGGACTGCAACTCTACTACCGGGACTACAACACGGCCGGCGGCGATCTTACGCCGGTCCTCTGCCTCGCCGGCCTGACCCGCAACACGCGCGACTTCGAGGCGCTGGCGGCGCATCTGGCGCAGACTCGTCGGGTGATCGCCGCCGACATGCGCGGCCGCGGCCGCTCGGCCTATGACGCCAACTGGTCGAACTATTCGATCCCCGTCGAAACCGGCGATGTCTTCGCCCTCTGCGCCGCGCTCGGGCTCGAGCAGGTCGTGGTCGTCGGCACCTCGCGCGGCGGCCTGCTCGCCACCGTCATCGCGGCGATGAAGCCGGCGCTGCTGAAGGGCGTCGTGCTCAACGATGTCGGGCCGGAGATCGACCCGCGCGGCATCGCCCGCATCGCCGCCTATGTCGGCAACCAGAACGCGACGCCCGAAAGCTGGGACGCCGCGGTATCGGGCGTGAAGGCGATCAACGGCGCGATGTTCCAGATGGCCGACGACCAGTGGGAGATGATGACCCGCGCCGTGTTCCGCGAGGAGAACGGCAAGCCAGTGCTCGACTATGATGCCAAGATCGGCGACGCCACCCGCGCCAGCCTGGCCCAGCCGCAGCAGATCGATCCCTGGACGCTGTTCGGCGCCTTCGCGCAGATTCCCGTTCTGGTCATCCGCGGCGCCAATTCCGACCTGCTCTCAGCCGCGACCGTCGCGAAGATGCACGATGTGAAACCGGACCTGAAGTCCGCCGAAATCCCCGACCGCGGCCACGCCCCGTTGCTCAACGAACCCGCCTCGCTTGCTGCGATCGACGCGTTCCTTTCGGGCGTGGGCTAACCAGCTTTAGTGGATCGCCGCGCCGGGGGTCGGGCCGCCGAACATGCCGCGCAGGCGGATGCCTGCCTCGCCCTCTTCGAAGGCGCGCCGCAGCGCTTCGGCGCCGAGACTTTCGGGGACGCCGCCGAGCATCGCCGCCTTCAGCATGCGCTTCAGCTGCGTGGCAGCAATCCGCGGCAAGTCCGCGATATGACTCGCAAATTCGAACACGGCGGAGTCGAACTCCTTGGCCGCGACCACATTGGTGACGAGGCCTAGCATGAAGGCCCGCTCCGCGCTGATGACGCCGCCGGTCACGAACAGCGCCGTCGCCGGCCCCATGCCGATCAGTTTGCCGAGCCGGTCGACCGCCGCTGACCCCGGCGGCAGGCCGAGCCCGATGCCGGGAAAGCCGAACCGCGCGTCGCCCCGCGCGATACGCAGGTCGCAATGCAGCGCGAGCTCAAGCCCGGCGCCGATACAGGCGCCCTTGATGGCGGCGATGGTGGGAATGTCGAGCTGGGCCAGCCGTTCGCAGACCAGGCGGGCGCCGCGCGCCAGGGTCTCCGCCTCGGCGGGCGTCAGGCCGGCCAGCTGCGGCAGGTCGTAGCCGGTGGAGAACGCCTCGCTCCCCGCGCCGGTCAGCAGGACGGCGCCGGTTTCGGGGTCTTTGGCGATCGTATCGCACGCCCGCAGCAAGGCGCCGCGGACATCGTCGTCCAGCGCATTGTTGGCGCCGGGCCGGTCGATCGTGAGGATGGTGAGCGCGCCGCGTTTTTCCAAACGCAACACACCGCTATCGGTTCGCTGTTTCGCCATGCCTGAAGACCGGGCCCTCCGCCGCCCAGTATAAGGCGGCGGCGCGGAATGTCTTCAGGGGGGTTAGGCTTAGTGGAGCTGCGACAGCCAGGCGCGGGCGGAACGCTGCGCTTCGGCGATGCCTTCCGGCCCCAGCTCGACGCTGATCTCGGCGCGCTTCTCGCGGGCTTCGATGACGCCTTTCATGGCGGCCAGATTGAACCACTTGTGGGCCTCGACCAGATTGGTCTCGACGCCCTGCCCGGTCGAATACGCCAGACCGAGGATATAGAACGCATCAGGCTTGCCACGACGGGCTTCGCATTCCTGCGCCTGCACACCTTCGAAATCGAGAAGAGCCATTTTAGTCCCCTTTGATTTGAAGCGAAGGGGCCGTTCGGCTCCTCTTCCCTTCAAGACACCCCGCAGGCCGTTGATCGGCTTGCAGGAGGGATCGTGGCGGGTTTGGCTGAATCGCCGGTTAAGCAAAAATGTGGGAAGGGTTAATCGGCGCTCATGGTGAAGAACGCGTGAATCCCAATGTTTTGCTTGGATTCCTGCGGCCGTTCTGCGTCGTGCGCCGTCAGCGCGGCTTCTGGTTCATCAGCACGCGGCGGGAATCCTGCGCGGAGCGCAGGTCGATCGGCGCCGACCTGATGTCGCGCCCGACCGCGATGCCGCGCTGAACGCCCGGCCGTTCGCCCATCCGCTCGAACCACGCCTTCACGCCCGGATAGTTCGCGAGATTGATGCCCTGCTGCTGATGCGGGACGATCCAGCCATAGCAGGCCATGTCGGCGACCGAGTACTTGCCGGCGAGATAGTCACGGCCCGTCAGGCGGCGGTCCATCACCGCATAGAGCCGCGCCACTTCATGCGTGTAGCGCTCGATCGCATAGGGAATGGATTCCGGCGCGAACTGGCGGAAGTGGTTCGCCTGCCCCACCATCGGACCCAGCCCGGCGACCTGCCAGAACAGCCACTCGTCGACCTCGACGCGCGCGCGTTCGTCGGCGGGATAGAACTTGCCGGTCTTGCGACCGAGATACTGCAGGATGGCGCCGGACTCGAACACCGAGATCGCCTTGCCGCCCGGCCCGTCCTGATCGACGATCGCGGGGATGCGGCTGTTGGGAGAGATCTTCAGATAGTCCGGCAGGAATTGTTCGCCGCGCCCGATATTCACCGTCTTCGTCTCGTACGGGATGCCGCACTCTTCCAGCATGATCGAGACCTTCCACCCGTTGGGCGTCGGCCAGTAATAGAACTCGATCGGCTTGGGAGGACGCGCCGCCGGAATGGACTTCGGTGCGGGCTTCGATGCCGCTTTGACTGCGGCCTTCGGTGCGGGAGCTGGTTTCGCTTTCGCTACCGGTTTTTTTGAAATCGGCGTCTTCGCCGACTTGACGGAAGAACGGGCGGCCGCGGCGCTAACGCGCGATGACTTCTTGCGCGAAGGCGCCGCGGCCATAATGAGACCCGCCTTACTTCTTCGCCGCGGTCTTCTTCGCGGGGGCCTTCTTGGCGGCGACCTTCTTGGGCGCGGCCTTCTTCGCGGCGGGCTTCGCAGCCGCCTTCTTCACAACGGCCTTCTTCGCGACGGTCTTCTTCGCGGGGGCCTTCTTCGCGACGGCCTTCTTGGCAGGCGCCTTCTTCGGTGTTGCAGGCATTAGTGGGTAACTCCCCTTGGGTTTCGCATCGTCCGCACGCGGAGGAACTCACCAGCGCCGGACTGCATACAAATATGAGCCGCCGCGACGCTTTGTCGAACGATTTGTGACAGCGCGATTCGGCGCGAGATGCCCGTCTCGCGCGGATACCTGCAAAAATCAGGGTTTCAGAGCGACTATCCGTCTACGGACGATCACTCCTGTCAAGTCTTAATATCGATTAACGAATCGGATTCTCGCGACACGATTGGCGAATCGCCCACGAATCACTCGCCGATTCGATCTCCGAGTTTTGCGCGCAGCAGGTCGTTCACCGCCTGCGGATTCGCTTTGCCCTGAGTCTTCTTCATGACTTCGCCGACGAACCAGCCGAGCAGTTTCGGCTTCTTCAAAAGTTCGGCGACCTTCGCCGGGTTCGCGTCGATGACCTCATCGACCGCCGCGCCGATCGCGCCGGTATCGGTCACCTGACGAAGGCCCTTCTCTTCAACGATCTTCGCGGGCGCCTCGCCCGTCGCGTACATGATGACGAAGACGTCCTTCGCGATCCGGCCCGAGATCGTGTTGTCGCTGATGAGACCCACCATCTCGCCGAGCGCCGCGGCGCTCACCGGGCTCTCGTCGATCGACTTGTTGTCGCGGTTCAGCGACGCGAAGAGATCGCCGGCGATCCAGTTCGCGACCGCCTTGGCGTCGCGCCCCTTCGCGGCCTCTTCGAAATACGCGGCCGTCTCGCGCTCGGCGACGAGCAGGCCCGCGTCATATACAGATAATCCGTATTCCGAAACGAACCGCGCCTTCTTCGCATCCGGCAGTTCGGGGATCGACGCCTTGATGCGCGCGATGAAGTCGTCTTCCAGCTCCAGCGGCAGCAGGTCGGGATCGGGGAAGTAGCGATAGTCGTGCGCTTCCTCCTTCGACCGCATGGCGCGCGTCACGCCCGCCTTGTTGTCGAACAGCCGCGTCTCCTGGTTCACCGTGCCGCCACCTTCGACGACATCGATCTGCCGCCGCGCCTCGTATTCGATGGCCTGCGCGACGAACTTCATCGAGTTGACGTTCTTGATCTCGCAGCGCGTGCCCAGATGGCTGAACGAGCCGGTCTCCCGGAACTTCTCATAAGCGCCCGGCTTGCAGATCGACACGTTCACGTCGGCCCGCATCGAGCCTTCGTCCATGTTGCCGTCGCAGGTGCCGAGATAGCGCAGCAGGTTGCGCAGCTTCTTCAGGTAAGCCGCTGCCTCGTCCGACGAACGCATGTCGGGCTTGGAGACTATCTCCATCAGCGCCACGCCCGACCGGTTGAGATCCACATAGGTGTGGTTCGGATCCTGGTCATGCAGGCTCTTGCCGGCATCCTGCTCCAGATGCAGCCGCTCGATGCGCACGGTCACGCTCTCGCCGCCGGGCAGGTCGACGATGACCTCGCCCTCGCCGACGATCGGCTGCTTGAACTGCGAGATCTGATAGCCCTGCGGCAGATCGGGATAGAAATAGTTCTTCCGGTCGAACACGCTGACTTTGTTGATCTGCGCGTTGAGGCCGAGACCGGTACGCACCGCCTGCTCGACGCAGAAGTCATTGATGACGGGCAGCATGCCCGGCATGCCTGCATCGACCAGGCTGACATTCGCGTTCGGCTCCGCGCCGAAGGTCGTCGAGGCGCCGGAGAACAGCTTCGCTTCCGACTGCACCTGCGCGTGGACTTCCAGACCGATGACGATCTCCCACGGGCCGGTCATGCCCTCGATGGTCTTGGCTCGCTTGGCTTCGCTCATCACGCCCACCACTTGCCGGGCTTGCCGGTAAAGTTCGCCGCACGCTCCAGCACCGCGCCGGTGCGGAACAAGGTCTCTTCATCGAACGCGCGCCCGATGAGCTGCAGCCCGAGCGGCAGCCCGGTCTTGCTGAGGCCCGCCGGCACCGCGATGCCGGGCAGACCCACTAGGTTCGCCGTCACCGTGTAGACGTCGTTCAGATACATCGAGATCGGATCGTTCGACTTCTCGCCGATGCCGAAGGCCGGCGACGGCGAGGCCGGCGTCAGCAGCACGTCGCACTTCTCGAACGCCGCGGTGAAGTCGTTGGCGATCAGCGTACGCACCTTCTGCGCCTTGATGTAGTAGGCGTCGTAATACCCGGCGCTCAGCACGTAGGTGCCGATCAGGATGCGCCGCTGCACCTCGCGGCCGAAACCGGCGGCGCGCGTCTGCTCGTACATCGTGGTCAGGTCGTCGCTGTCGACGCGCAGCCCGTATTTCACGCCGTCATAGCGCGACAGGTTCGACGACGCCTCCGCCGGCGCGACGATGTAATAGGCCGGCAGCGCATACTTGGTGTGCGGCAGACTGACCTCGACGATCTCGGCGCCCGCTTCCTTCAACCAGGCGATGCCCTGATCCCACAGGTGATCGACCTCCTCCGGCACGCCCTCGATGCGGTATTCCTTGGGCACACCGATGCGCAGGCCCTTCACGCTGCCGCCGCACGACGCTTCGAAGTCCGGCACCGCCATGTCGACGCTGGTCGAATCCTTGGGGTCATAGCCGCACATCTCGCGCAGCATGATCGCCGCATCTTTCACCGTGCGCGTGATCGGCCCCGCCTGGTCCAGCGACGAGGCGAACGCCACGACGCCCCAGCGCGAGCACCGGCCATAGGTCGGCTTGATGCCGACGGTGCCGGTCACCGCGGCGGGCTGGCGGATCGAGCCGCCCGTATCCGTCGCCGTCGCGCCGAAGCACAAGTCGGCCGCGACCGCCGCCGACGAACCGCCCGACGAACCGCCAGGCACCAGCTTGGTGTCGTCATTGCCGCGCCGCCACGGATTGATCGCCGGGCCGTAATAGCTGGTCTCGTTCGACGACCCCATCGCGAACTCGTCAAGGTTCAGCTTGCCCAGCATCACGCCGCCCGCCGCCCACAGCTTGGCGGTGATGGTCGATTCATAAACCGGCTTGAAGCCCTGCAGGATGCGGCTGCCCGCGGTCGTCTGCACACCCTTGGTGCAGAACAGGTCCTTGATCCCCAGCGGAATGCCTTCCAGCGCCCCGCCCTCGCCGCGCGCCAGCTTCGCATCCGATGCCGCTGCCATCTCGGCCGCCTGCTCGGGCGTCTCGGTGATGAAGGCATTCAACGGCCGCGCCTCGGCAACGGCGCTCGACGCCGCGGCCGTCAGCTCGGCCGACGAGAAGGCCTTGGCGCGCAATCCGTCGCGCGCCTCGGCCATGGTCATTTTCAACAGCTCGCTCATCGCCTACTCCACGACCTTCGGCACGACGAAGAAATTGTCTTCCGAACTTGGCGCATTCTTCACGACATCGGCGGCATACCCGCCATCGGTGACGACGTCCGCCCGCCGATGCAGCCGCATGGGCCTGACGGAGGTCATCGGCTCGACATGATCGGTGTCGAGCTCGTTCAGTTGCTCGACCCATTCCATGATGCCGGTCAGCTCCGCCGCCATGGGGGCAAGCCGCTCTTCGGGAATGGCGAGACGGGCGAGGCGCGCCGCCCGGCGCACCGCCTTTTCATCGACGGACATGGCTGTGGTCTTTCGTGCCTGAAGCTGGTGTTCTGCTACCAATCAGGGGGCGGGCTTTCAAGCCGGGCCAGCCGCAATGCCGGGGAACTGACGACGTGGACACCGCCGCCGAACCGGCCGAGCCGACCTATACGTGGCGGAAAGCCCCCGGATTCATCCGCCCACCCCACCCGATTCCCGCCAGTCACATGAAATTGCTGGGCCTGGTCGGCGTCGCGACCCTGCTCGGCGCCTACGATCTCCAGATTTTCGGGCTGGCCGCCAAGCAAATCCTCCCGGATTTCGGGCTTTCCGAGAACATGACGGGGCCGACGGTCGCGATCTTCCGGCTCGGCGTCTTCGGCGCGCTGCTGCTCTGCCTCGCCGCCGACGTGATCGGCCGCCGCCGCCTGCTCCTTTTTACCGTGCTCGGCATGGCGCTCTCGACCCTCGCGACCGCCTTTGCCCCGGACTACCAGACCTTCCTCATCGCCCAGTTCCTGGTGCGGATCTTCGCCTATACCGAGGACATGCTCTGCGTCGTGGTGCTGGCGGAGGAGATCGAGGAGCGCAGCCGCGGCTGGGCGATCGGCACGTTGGGCGCTTTGGGCGCCCTCGGCGCCGGGGTGGCGGTCCTGGTCTTCGCGCTGGTGAATCTGCTGCCCTACGGCTGGCGCTCTATATATGTGCTGGGCGCAGTCCCGCTCCTCCTGCTCGCCTGGTTGCGCCGCCGCCTGCCGGAAACTAAGCGGTTCCAGGAACAAGCGGCCGCGCGCGAAAAGCCCCAGGGCGTGCTCGACGCCTGGCGCCCGCTCGTGACCCTGATCCGGCTTCAGCCCGGCCGGCTTGCCTTGATGACGCTATCGATCGCCCCCGTCGCGATCGGCGTAGCCTCGGCGCTCGTCCTCATGCCGACCTTCCTCCAGACAGCACATGGCTGGTCGCCGGGCGCGATCTCGATGGTCATCATCGGCACAGGCGCGATCGGCGTGCTCGCGAGCATGTGGATCGGCCGCCTCAGCGACCGGATCGGCCGGCGGCCGACGATCTCGTGCGGCATCATGTTCACCCTGGTGGGTTGCCTGATCCTCTATCTGGCCGAAGCCGAATGGCTGCTCGCTGTCGGCATCCTGCTCAGCGTGTTCGGAAACCTCGCCGTGAGCATCCAGAGCGAGGCGTTCTGCGCCGAGCTGTTCCCGACCGCCTATCGCGCCACAGCCGCGGCGCTGCGTTTCATCGCCCAGATTCTCGCAGGCGCCATCGGCCTCGTGGTCCAGGGCGCGATCCTCGCCCCGCTCGTCGGCTTCGGCGACGCCGTCCTGATTCTCCTCTGCCCTGTGCCGCTGGCGCTGATCGCGGTCTACTTCCTCCCCGAAACCGCCGGTCGGACGCTTGAAGACCTCACCCCGATGGAGACGGCCGCCCCCTTCAGTTGAACCGCGCTCATTTCGGTTGGTCCCGGCCGCCGCTTCGGGTTAAGCCGGGACGATGGGCATTGGGACAGTCGAAGACCTCGCCGGGGGGCTGAGCGGGCCGGGATCGCTGATCGGACTCGATATGGGGTCCAAGACCATCGGCGTCGCCGTCAGCGACACGCTGCGCAGCATCGCGAGCCCGCTTCAGGGCGTCGCCCGCGCCAAATCCTTCGCCAAGACCGCCGAGGCGCTGCTCGCTATCCTCGCCCGCGAGAAATCGCTCGGCCTCGTCATCGGCCTGCCGCTCAGCATGGACGGCGGCGACAGCGCCTCGACCCAGTCGGTCCGCGCCTTTGCCCGCAACATTTCCGCACTGACGCCCCTTCCCATCGCCCTCTGGGATGAGCGATGGTCCACCGCGGCCGTCACCCGTACTTTGCTCGAAGCGGATACCTCGCGCCGCCGCCGGGCCGAAGTCGTGGACAAGATGGCGGCGGCCTACATCCTTCAGGGGGCGCTCGATCGCCTCCGCATCCTTTCACGGAGCTGATCAATGGCTGGCATGCCCACCGGGGGTTTTTCCCTGCGCCCTCCGGTCCCCCTGCCCGGCAGCCAGATCAAGGTCCTGGTCCTGGTCGGACTCGCGTTCCTGATCGCCGGCTATGACATCAACCTGCTGGGCCTCGTCCTGCCCAAGGTCTCGCACGAGTTCGGCCTCGAACTCGGCAACGAGGGCGAGATCATCATGTGGGCACGCCTCGGGGTGCTGCTAGCCTTCCCCCTCGCCATGCTTGCCGACCGCTTCGGCCGCCGCGCCATTCTCATGGTGACGATCCTCGGCTCAGCGGTCACCACGCTTGCCACCGCCTTCGCGCAGAACGAGGAACAGTTCATCCTGCTCCAGGGCGCCGTGCGTATGTTCGGCTACGCCCAAGACATGATCTCCATCGTCGTCATCGCCGAGGAGATGGACGACCGCGCCCGCGGCTGGGCGCTCGGCCTCCTCGCCGCATCCGCGGCCGTCGGCGGCGGCCTCTCGGCCCTCGTCTTTGCCGGCGTCGATATCCTGCCGTTTGGCTGGCGCGGCCTCTACGTGCTCGGCGCCATCCCGATCTTTGCCATCGCCTGGGCGTGGCGCGGCATGCCGGAGACACGGCGGTTCAAGGAATTACAGGCGGCCGAGAAACCCAAAGACGGACCGTCCGGGCTCAACGTGGCGCTCGCCAACATGTATTCGCTCGTCGTCACTCATGGCCGCCGGTTCTGGGCGCTGATCGCTGTCACCGCGCCGCTCGCCTTCGGCGTCACCTGTGCCAGCGTACTGCTGCCGACCTTCCTGCAGTCGGATCTTCATCTCGAGCCCGGCTATGTCACGCTGATCTTCGTCGGCGGCGGCCTGTTCGGCCTGTTCGGCAATTTCATCGCCGGACGCTATGCCGACAAGCATGGCCGCAAGCCGGTCTTCCTCTTCGCCTCGGTCGGTTTCGTCGCGGCGATGGCGCTGCTCTATCTCGGACCGCACAATCTCGTCGTCATCACGATCTGCTGGGGCATCGCCGTCTTCGCCTTCTTCGCCATGGAAGTTGTCGTCGGCGCCTGGAGCGCGGAACTCTTCCCCACCGAACAGCGCTCGACCGCGTCCGGCGCCCGTCTCGCGACCAACATCATCTTCGGCGGCGCGGCGCTGCTGCTCCAGACCTTCCTCTACGGGCCGCTCGGCGGCCACGCGACTTCGATCGCGGCGCTGCTGCCGGCCATTCTGGTCGCAACGGTGATCGCGATGCTGTTCATCCCCGAGACCGCCGGCAAGACGCTGGAGCAGATCGCCGCCGAGGGCGAACACAAGCACTGACGCCTCATGCTGGACGTCGCGCTCGGCCTGCTGCCGGTCTTCTTGCTGATCGCTTTGGGAGTCGTGCTGAAGCGCGTCGACTTCCCGGGCGACGCGCTGTGGCCGCCGCTTGAGCGCCTCGTCTACTTTGTCCTGTTCCCGCCGCTGCTGTTCCGGACGATCGTCACGGCCAATCTTGGCGAGGACGAAACGCTCCGCCTCGCCGGCGCCTTCGTCATCGCCATCGGCGCGATCAGCGTCTTTGCCCTCGCGCTGCGTCCCGTCCTGCCGATCACCGGCGCGGCGTTCTCCTCCATCTTCCAGGGCGCCGTACGCTGGAACTCCTATGTCGTGCTCGGCGTCGTCGCGGCGCTGCTGGGCGAGCGCGGCGTCGCCCTCGCCGCCGTTGCTTTCGCAGCGATGGTGCCTGCGGTGAACGTGCTCAGCGTCCTCGTCATCACCCGCTATTCCGGCGACAGCCCCGCCGCCGGACGCGCCGTGGTGAAGGCCCTGGTCGGCAATCCCCTGATCATCGCCTGCCTCGCCGGCGTCTTTTTCGCCTGGCTGAAAATCCCCGTCCCCAAGGTCGCGCTCGACGTCTTCGGTATGCTGGGCGATGCGACCGTCGCCCTCGGCCTTATCGCCGTCGGCGCCGCGCTCGACTTCCACAGCGCCCGCGCCTCAGGCCTGCCGGTCGTCGTCACCTCCATGCTGAAACTGTTGCTGATGCCGCTGTTGATGGCCGGCGCCTGTCTCATCATGGGCGTGACCGGTGACGCCCGCACCGTCGCCATCGTCTGCGCCGCCGTGCCCCCCGCCAGCTCCGCCTATATCCTCGCCCGCCAACTCGGCGGCGACGCCACCCTGATGGCGACCCTGATCACGGCGCTGACCCTGCTTTCGGTCGTCACGATCCCGCTGGCGATTATCCTGCTGGGGTGATGCTCTTTGATATCTAAGTCTCATTGACGAACGAGATCGTTCATGGTTTGTTCCGATCTATACAGGAGGAACTCTTATGAGCGATCTGTTGTTTCCCGATCTTGCAGAAGAACAAGTTGCGAAGAAAAATCGCTTGTTTTTTGCGTTTGTGCCGTCGCCGAAGTAGCCGCAGACATCCATGAGAGAGGTGCCAAGCAGTACGGATTGATGCGATCTGGCGGAAGCCTGATCCGTCAAAGTCAACTACATATTACCGTCCGCTATATTGGCAGCTATCCTCTGCGCCTGCCAAAAGCGATCGTTGCGAAAGCGCGTCTCGCAGGGTCATTTTTTGAATTCCCGGAATTCTCTGCGGAGCTGGACGTGCTTGGCAGCTTTCTAAGCCCAAGGTCGCAAGCCCCTTGTGTTCTTAGCGGCAGCCGAAGCGTTGCAAGTTTGATGGAGGCGCAGTGGCAACTCGGGCTCGCGATGACGAAGGCCGGTCTCGATGTTCTTCAAGACGATAACTTCGACCCGCACATCACGCTTTTTTACCATCGCCAGAGTGTCGAACGTCGCAGGATCGAACCCGTCCGCCTGAAGATTGGCGAGTTGGTGCTCATACACAGTCTCTACGGCCTCACACGCCACATTGTCCTTGAGAGATGGCCATTGGGAGTGAAGCGTCGCTGACTCCAAGTGGTAGAGAATGTTCGACGTACATTCCTTGGCAACCGCCCGCCCCGCCCCTATAAGCGCGCCTCATGCCCGTCGCCGGTCCGATCCTGCCGAACCGCCATCTCCTCGCCATCGAGGATATTGACCGGACTCAGTGCAGCGCCCTGCTCGACCTCGCCGAGACCTATGTCGGTCTCAACCGCGAGGTCGCCAAGAAGCGCGACACCCTCCGCGGGCGTACGCTGATCAACCTCTTCTTCGAGTCCTCGACCCGTACGCAGTCCTCGTTCGAACTCGCCGGCAAGCGCCTTGGCGCCGATGTCATGAATATGTCGGTCGGCAACTCCGCGGTGAAGAAGGGCGAGACGCTGATCGACACCGCGATGACCCTCAACGCCATGCGGCCCGACCTGCTGGTCGTGCGCCACCAGGACAGCGGCGCCGTCTCGCTGCTGGCGCGCAAGGTCGATTGCAGTGTCATCAATGCCGGCGACGGCGCGCATGAGCACCCGACCCAGGCGCTGCTCGACGCGCTCACCATCCGCCGCCGCCTCGGCCGCATCGAGGGCCTGACCGTCGCCATCTGCGGCGACATCCTGCACAGCCGCGTCGCCCGCTCGAACATCGCGCTGCTGCAGAAGATGGGCGCCCGGGTTCGTCTTGTTGCGCCCAAAACACTATTGCCAAGTGCGGTCGGCCGGCTCGGCCCCGAAATCCATCACCATATGGAAGACGGGCTGAAGGGCGCCGACGTCGTCATGATGCTGCGGCTCCAACTGGAGCGCATGACCGGCGCCTTCCTGCCGTCCACCCGCGAGTTCTACCGCTTCTACGGCCTCGACGCCGAGAAGCTGGCGCTCGCCAAGCCCGGCGCCTTCGTCATGCATCCCGGCCCAATGAATCGCGGCGTTGAGATCGACAGCGCCGTCGCCGACGATGTCGAGCGCAGCCTCATCCAGGAGCAGGTCGAGATGGGCGTCGCTGTCCGCATGGCGGTGCTGGACGCGCTGAGCCGCAACATCCTGAACACCCGCGACAAGGCGCTCTGGGCATGAGCCGCATCGCCTTCCTCAACGCCCGCCTGGTCGATCCCGCGACCGGCCGCGACGAACCGGGCGCGCTGTTGATCGAAGACGGCCGCATCGTCGATGCCGGCCCCATGCCCTTCAACGATCCGACCGGGGGCAAATACGAGATCGTCGACTGCGAAGGCCGCGTCCTCTGCCCCGGCCTCGTCGACCTGAAAGTTTCCACCGGCGAGCCCGGCGACGAGCATCGCGAAACCATTGCCACCGCCGGCCGCGCGGCCGCCGCGGGGGGCGTCACCACCATCGTGCTCCAGCCCGGCACCACGCCGCCGCTCGACGATCCCGCGCTCATCCAGTTCGTCTCGCGCGCCAAATGCGCCGTCCGCGTCCTGCCCATGGGCGCGCTCACCCAAGGCCTGCGCGGCGAGGCCATGTCCGAAATGGGCCTGCTCGCCGACGCCGGCGCCGTCGCCTTCACCGACGGCGACCGTACCGTCGGCAATACCCGCGTCATGCGCCGCGCGCTCTCCTATGCGGCGACCTTCGACCTCCTCGTCGCCGTCCATTGCGAGGACCCCTTCCTCGCGGAAGGCGGCGCGATGAACGAGGGCGAGACCGCCACCCGGCTCGGTCTCCCCAGCATCCCCGCCGCGGCCGAAGCCATCATCGTGGAGCGAGACCTCCGCCTCGCCGAACTCACCGGCGCGCGCCTCCACATCGCGCAGGTCTCGACCGCCGCGAGCCTCGACCTCATCGCCGCCGCCAAGGCGCGTGGCCTCCCCGTCACCTGCGCGGTCTCGGCGGCGCATCTCGCGCTCAACGAGATCGACGTCGGCACCTACCTCACCTTCCGCAAGCTCTCCCCACCGCTCCGCTCCGACGACGACCGCCGCGCGATGGTCCAGGGCGTCATCGACGGCACGATCGACGCCATCGTCTCCAGCCACGACCCCCAGGCACCCGACACCAAGCGCCAGCCCTTCGCCCAGGCGGCGTTCGGCGGCGCGGGCCTCGAAACCCTGCTGCCGGTCGCGCTCCAGCTTTTCCATGACGGCGAACTCTCGCTCGCCGCCGCGCTCGCCAAGGTCACCAGCGCGCCCGCCCGCATCCTCCGCCTCACCGACGGCACCGGCACGCTCAGCCCCGGCGCGCGCGCCGATCTCTGCGTCTTCGACCCCGGCGCGCCGCGCACCATCCGGCGCGAGGACCTTCTGTCGCGCTCCAAGAACACCCCCTTCGAGGGTTTGAACTTCCAGGGCCGGGTCTGGCGCAGCTATGTTGGCGGCGTCCTCGCTCACGAAAGCGCTGCATGATTCTCGACAAGCTGCCGATCGCCGACTGGTCCGCCGCCTGGCCCTATCTGCTGGGCGCGTTCGTCTGCGGCTATATTCTCGGCGCAATCCCCTTCGGCAAGATCTTCACCCGCTGGGCCGGGCTCGGCGACATCCGCGACATCGGCTCGGGCAATATCGGCGCGACCAATGTGCTGCGCACCGGCAACAAGAAGATCGCGCTGCTGACCCTCGTCTTCGACGCCGGCAAGGGCGCCTTCGCCGCCTTCATCGCCAGCGGCATTCTCTTCAAATGGTTCGGCCTGCCGATCTATTGGGGCGGCGAGGCGATGATGGCCGCCGCCGCGCTCGGCGCCTTTGTCGGCCATATCTTCCCCGTCGGGCTCGGCTTCAAGGGCGGCAAGGGCATCGCCACCTTCTTCGGCACGGTCTTCGCGCTGCACTGGCCGACCGGCCTCGTCGCCGGGGCGCTCTGGCTCGCCACCGCCGCCATCACGCGCTTCTCCTCGCTCGGCTCGATCGTCGCGGTCTTCGCCGCCCCCATCGCCGCCTTCGCGTTCGGCGACCGCATCGTTGCCTTCGTCTGCGTCTTCTTCGCCCTCATGGTGATCTGGTCGCACTGGTCGAACATCATGCGGTTGATCCAGGGCACCGAACCCCGGATTGGCCAGAAGAAAGCGCCGGCGGCCATGCCGGAAATGATGGGCCACAATAACGGGCCGTCGTTGTGATGGCCCCGCACGCGCGTGCGTGACGTCGAGCGCCTCGCCTGGCTTCGGCTCGCCCGCAGCGAAGGCGTCGGCGCCCGCACCTTTCAGAGCCTGATCGCGCGCTACACCACTGCTGGAAAAGCGCTCGACGCCCTCCCCGCGCTCGCTCGCAATGGCGGCCGCCGCACACCGTTGAAGCTCTGCCTTGCTGACGATGCCGCCCGCGAACTGGATGCCGCCGCGAAGATCGGTGCCCGCTTGCTGGCGCTAGGTGAACCGGTCTTCCCCACACTCCTCGCCGCCGTCGATCCACCCCCGCCGCTCATCTACGTCCTCGGCGACCCCGCGATCTTCCAGCGCGACGCTGTCGCCATCGTCGGCGCCCGCAACGCCTCGGCCGGCGGCCGCAAGCTGGCGGAGGACATCGCGGGCGGCCTCGGCCGTCACGGCTTCGTCGTCGTCTCAGGCCTAGCGCGCGGCATCGACACAGCCGCCCATGGCGGCGCAGTCGCGGATGGCACGATCGCGGTCCTCGCCGGCGGCGTCGATGTCATCTACCCGCCGGAGAACGCGAAGCTGCACGCCCGCATTGCCGCCGAGGGTGCCGTTGTCTCCGAAATGCCGCCCGGCTTCGCGCCGCTCGCCAGCCACTTTCCGCGCCGCAACCGGATCATTTCAGGGCTCTCGCGTGGCACCGTCGTGGTCGAGGCCGCCATCGGCTCCGGCTCGCTTATCACCGCGCGCCATGCGCTGGAGCAAAACCGCGAGGTCTTCGCCGTCCCCGGCTCGCCGCTCGACCCCCGCAGCCGCGGCGCCAACGACCTGATCCGCCAGGGCGCTGTCCTCACCGAATCGGCCGATGATGTCGCCGCGGTGCTGGGTGCCATGCCGCGCGGCTTCTCCGAGCCCGGCGGCGAAGGCGGCGCACCGCCCGCCGAAGCCGACATCGACGCCGCCCGCGCGGCGATCGTCGATTTGTTGGGCCCGACACCAGTCGAGATCGACGATCTGATTCGCCGCTCCGGCACTTCCTCCAATATCGTCCTGACGATCCTGCTGGAACTGGAACTCGCTGGCCGTCTTCACCGTGGCAGCGGACAAAAGGTGGCGCTGCTCTAGGATTTCTTGGCCAGCCGCGCCGCCTCGAGCGCCGCCATTTCTAGCAGATAGGCCAACATTCCATGCCCGCTGCGCCGCGCCATCGATGTCAGCGAACTTAGTAAGTCATCTAAGTATTCTGCGGTAGTCGAGGCCATCTCTCTACTTGAAGTTGCGGATAAGTCTTCTGGCGCTTTATCGACGGCCATGATCAACTCCCCAAAAGCGATCAATGAGTAATTCCAGCTGTTCTATTCTTAATTGTATACATAAAATACACATCTTTAAGTTGCATATTGGGCCGCAAAACGCCCGCGGTTGACAAAACCATCCGCCGCTGAGCATGGTCCGGCCGCCCAGATAGGCCCTTTGTCCTAACATCAGTGCCCTGCCCATGACCGTCGTCATCGTCGAGTCGCCTGCCAAGGCCAAGACGATCAACAAGTATTTAGGCCGCGATTTCCAGGTTTTCGCGAGCTTCGGCCACGTCCGTGACCTTCCTCCCAAGGACGGCTCCGTCCGTCCGGACGAGGATTTCGCGATGGATTGGGAGATCGACGGCAAGGCGCAGAAACGGCTCACGGAAATCGCCGCGGCCGTCAAAGGCACCGACAAACTGATCCTCGCGACCGACCCCGACCGCGAAGGCGAGGCGATTTCCTGGCACCTGCTGGAAATCCTCAGGAAGAAGGGCGTACTCAAGGGCGTCGATGTCGAACGCGTCGTCTTCAACGCCATCACCAAGACCGGCGTCGACTACGGCATGGCCCACCCGCGGGCGATCGACCAGGAGCTGGTCGACGCCTATCTCGCCCGCCGCGCCCTCGATTATCTCGTCGGCTTCAACCTCTCGCCGGTCCTCTGGCGCAAGCTCCCGGGCTCGCGCTCGGCCGGCCGCGTCCAGTCCGTCGCGCTGCGCATCATCTGCGACCGCGAGATGGAGATCGAGGCGTTCCGTCCCGAGGAATACTGGACCGTCGACGCCGACCTGACCGCCGCCGGCGGTCCCTTCACCGCCCGCCTCACCGGCCTCGCTGGCGAGAAGATCGGCCAGATGTCGCTGAAGGGCGCTGAAGCCGCCGCCCGTGCGAAGTCCGCCATCGAATCCGCGCTGCTGAAGATCGCCTCGGTCGATTCCAAGCCGGTCCGCCGCAACCCGCCCGCGCCCTTCATCACCTCGTCGCTGCAGATGGAAGCCGCGCGCAAGCTCGGCTTCAACGCCAAGCGCACCATGCAGGTCGCCCAGCGTCTCTATGAAGGCGTCGACCTCGGCGGCGAGACGGTCGGTCTCATCACCTATATGCGGACCGACGGCGTCGATCTCGCGCCGGAAGCGGTCGCGGCTCTGCGCGAGCAGGTCCAGAAGGATTACGGGCAGCGCTACCTCCCCGGCAGCCCGCGCATCTACAAGTCGAAGGCAAAGAATGCGCAGGAGGCTCACGAGGCCATCCGTCCCGCCGATCCCGCCCGCCGGCCACAGGATGTCGCGCGTTATCTGGATGGCGATCTCGCCCGCCTCTACGAGCTGATCTGGAAGCGCTCCATGGCCTGCCAGATGGAAGCCGCGGAGTTCGAGCGCACCACGGCCGAAATCGCCGGCGGCGATGTCAACCTGCGCGCCACCGGCTCGGTCCAGCTCTTCGACGGCTTCCTGACGCTCTACCAGGAAGCCTCGGACGACGATGTCGCCGACGAGGATGCCCGCCGCCTCCCCCGCCTCGTCGCGGGCGAGACGCTGAAGCTGGAGGCCGTGCGCACCGACCAGCATTTCACCGAACCGCCGCCGCGCTTCACGGAAGCCTCGCTCGTCAAGAAGATGGAAGACCTCGGCATCGGCCGGCCGTCGACCTATGCCTCGACCATCGCGGTGCTCGTCGAACGCGACTACGTGACGCTCGACAAGAAGCGCTTCCAGCCCACCGACAAGGGCCGCGTCGTCACGGTCTTCCTGAAAAAGTTCTTCGCCAAATATGTCGAGTTCGACTTCACCGCAGACCTCGAGGAGAAGCTCGACGAGGTCTCGGCCGGCGATCTCAACTACAAGAAGCTGCTGCGCGATTTCTGGACCGACTTCATCGCCGCCATCGCGGAGACGAAGGAGCTGCGTATCACCGAGGTCATCGACGTCCTCGATGAACAGCTCAGCCCGCATCTCTTCCCGCCCAAGGACGACGGCTCCGACCCGCGCCTCTGCCCGACCTGCGGCACCGGCCGCCTGGGCCTGCGCCTCGGCCGCTTCGGCGCCTTCCTCGGCTGCTCGAACTATCCCGACTGCAACTTCACCCGCCCCCTCGCCCAGAACGGCGACGGCGACGGTGCGGCGGCGGGCGAGCGCATGCTCGGCCTCGACGAAGCCACGGGCGACGAGATCTGGCTGAAGATCGGCCGCTTCGGTCCCTATGTTCAGCGCGGCAAGGACGCGCCGAAAGTGCCCAAGGCCCCAAAGCCCAAGAAGGGTGAGAAGGCCGCGAAGGTCGAAAAGGCCCCCGAGGTCGAGGACGCGCCGAAGCCCAAGCGCTCGTCGATCCCCAAGCCCTACAGCCCCGCGACGCTGACCCTGGAAGAAGCGCAGCGTCTGCTCTCGCTGCCGCGCGAGGTCGGCCAGCATCCCGAGGACGGCAAGCCGATCATGGCCGCGATCGGCCGCTTCGGACCCTATCTCTCGCATGCCGGCATCTACGCCAATCTGGAATCGATCGAGGACGTCTTCACCGTCGGCATCAACCGCGCGGTCGATCTCATCGCCGAGAAGAAGGCGAAAGGCCCCGGCGCCCGCTTCGGCGCCCAGGCGCTGAAGGAACTCGGCAACCACCCCGACGACGGCGCGCCGGTCCGCGTGATGAAGGGTCGCTTCGGCCCCTATGTCACGCACGGCAAGGTCAACGCCAACATCCCCAAGGATGTCGAAGCCGAGGCCATGACGCTGGAGCTCGCGCTGCCGCTGCTGGCCGCCCGCGCCCCCGCCAAGAAGGGCAAGGCGAAAGCCGCACCGAAGAAGGCGGCGGCTAAACCTGCGGCCAAGGCCACCTCTAAAAAGCCCGCCGCGAAGAGGCCTGCGACGAAGAAAACGCCTGCAAAGAAGGCCAAGGCCGACGCCTAAGCTAACCTGTCATGCCCGCGCAGGCGGGCATCCATACTTCAAGCTCCGGCGCTATGGCGTGGATTCCCGCTTGCGCGGGAATGACAGATCGTTCGCCTGTTGGGCCTAAATCCCCTGGCCGAACGCCAGCAGCATCCCGTCGGGCATGCGGACGATGAACTCGCGCTGGCCATAGGGCTGGTCGAACGGCTGCTGCACGTCGCCGGGCGGCAGCAGGTCCAGTTCCGGCTTCAACTCGGCCCAGAGCGCCGCGATGTCCTCGACATCGATGTAATAGGCATAGCGCCCGTCGCTGTCCGGCGGCGGCAGGCAGGACGCGTCTTCCTCGATCAGCCGGAAGGCCACGGTTTCGCGGAACACATAGGCATAGGTTCCGGCGTGGAATCCGACGTCGAAGCCCAACGTCTTGTTGAAGAAGACCAGCGCGGCCTCGAGATCAGGCACGCGCATGAACGGCGTTACGCGGATGAAGTTCACGGCAGGGCTCCCCATCTACCGTTCGTCACCTTAATTTCAATCGAGGCGCGCGTGCAGGCCCACGATTGCCGCACCCCCCCTTTCCCCCTGCCCCCATCGCTGATCATCTGAGCCATGCCCCGAATCCCCGGCCCGCGTAAGCCGAAGACCGGCAAACATCCCGTTCCCGCCCTGCCCGCCTCCGCGGTGCTGGAGATCATCGCGCGCGACGACGACGGCGAGTTCCTCGCAACGCCCGTGAAGTGGGATGGTCCCGGCGACCCGCCGCGCATCCACGTAGCTCCCTCCAAGGGCAAGGCCCCCGGACCGGCGCTCGGCATCGGCGACCGCTTCCTCGGCCGCATCCAGATCGTCGGCGACGGCGCCATCGCGCGGGTCGTGAAGCCTCTCGCCAAGCCGCTGAACCGTGTCCTCGGCCAGTACACGCGCCAGGGCGGTCAGGGCCGGCTGACGCCAACCGACAAGAAATCCCGCGTCTCCTACCTCGTCGCGCGCGGCGACGAGGGCGGCGCGAAGATCGATGACCTCGTGGTCGCGACGCCGCTGTCCGGCCGCCAGGACGGCTTGCAGAAGGCCAAGATCGTCGAAGTCGTCGGCCCGCTCGATGCGCCCGGCGCGATCAGCCTGATCTCGATCTACACCCACGGCATTCCAGACGGCTTCCCCGAGGCCGCGATCAAGGAGGCCGAGGCCGCCAAGCCGCCAACGCTGAAAGGCCGCACCGATCTCCGCAAGCTGCCGCTCGTCACCATCGACCCCGACGACGCCCGCGACCATGACGATGCGGTTCATGCCGAGCCCGATCCCGATCACCCCGGCGGCTGGATCGTCACCGTCGCGATCGCCGATGTCGCCGCCTATGTCACCGTCGGATCGGTGCTCGACCGCGAGGCCTATCTGCGCGGCAACTCGACCTATTTCCCCGACCGCGTCGCGCCGATGCTGCCCGAGGCGCTCTCGGCCGATCTCTGCTCGCTGCGCGAAGGCGAGAACCGCGCTTGCATGGCCGTGCGGATGCATTTCAACGCCGACGGCAAGAAGACCAAGCATCACTTCATCCGCGGCCTCATGCGCTCCGCCGCGCGCCTCACCTACACCCAGGTCCAGAACGCGATCGACGGGCATCCCGACGAAAAGACCGCGCCCCTGCTCGACAGCCTCATCAAGCCGCTCTACGCCGCCTATGCCGTGATGAAGCGCGGCCGCGACGATCGCGAGCCGCTCGATCTCCATGTCCCCGAACGCCGCGTGCGCATCGGCACGGACGGCAAGATCGCCTCGATCGAACTGCGCCAGTCGCTCTCCTCGATGCAGTTGATCGAGGAGATGATGATCCAGGCGAATGTCGCCGCGGCCGAGACGCTGGAGCAGAAGCGCATCCTCACGCTGTTCCGCATTCACGACGAGCCGAGCCGCGAGAAGATCGAGTCGCTCGGCGAGTTCCTGGAGTCGCTCTCCATCCCCTTCGCCAAGGGCCAGAAGTTGAAGCCCGGACTCTTCAACCGCTTCCTGAAGGACCAGAAGGAAGGCCCGTTCGCGCCGCTGATCAACGAGATGGTCCTGCGCAGCCAGAGCCAGGCGAGCTACAGCCCCGACAATATCGGCCATTTCGGCCTCAACCTGCCGCGCTATGCGCACTTTACCTCGCCCATCCGCCGTTACGCCGACCTCATCGTCCATCGCGGCCTGATCCGCGCGCTCGATCTCGGCAAGGATGGGCTGAAGGACAGCGAGATCGCCAATCTCGGCGAGATCGGCGAGATGATCTCCGCGCACGAACGGCGCTCGATGACCGCCGAGCGCGATGCGGTCGACCGCTATCTCGCCGCCTTCATGGCCGACCGCATCGGCGTCATTCTCGATGGCCGCATTTCGGGCGTGACTTCGTTCGGCCTCTTCATTCGCCTGAACGAGACCGGCGCGGACGGGCTCGTGCCGATCCGCTCGCTCGGCAACGAGTTCTTCCGCCACGACGAGGGCCGCCGCGCGCTGGTCGGCAGCCGCAGCGGTGAGACCTACGCCCTCGGCGACCCCGTGAAGGTGAAGCTGCTGGAGGCCGCGCCACTGACCGGGGGCCTGCGCTTCTCCATCGAGGAGCATCAGCCCATGCGGCCGCCGCAAAAGGGCGGCAAGGCGCGCTTCGACGGCCCCAAGCCCAACAAGGGCAAGCGCCACGGCCCGCCAAAGGTCGCCCGCGAAAAGCGCCGGGCGAAGCGGCGGCGCTAGCCGCACGGTCGTCGAAGGAACGAACCCAAATCTCCCGCGTTTCCCAAACGTCAGCCTGATCCCGCAGGCGCTTGGAGAGAGGGAGTATCGAGATGGCCTACACCCACGCCGCGCTGGATCCGGCACTAAAGCTCAAACAGCCCGGCCCCCTGACGCGCATTGCGGAAAGTCTCGGCCTCAACATCCTCGCGAAGCCGGAACAGCCCGACATTCTCGACCGCCTCCACGCCGAGCACGAAATCTTCAAGACGATGCTCGACGACATTATAAAGGCGACGACCGCCGCCCGCCGCTCAGCCCTCTTCCGCAACTTCAAGCGCCTGCTGACCAAGCACGCCCGCGCTGAGGAAAAAGTCGTCTACGACCGCCTGACCGCCAAGCGTGCCAACGAAGACAAGCTCATCGGCTTCGAAGGCAATGTCGAACACGAGCTCGCCGACGCCCTGCTGCTGCGCGCCTCGAAGCTGGGCAACAAGCTGTCACCTGAGTGGACCGCGACCATCAAGGTCCTGAAGGAGATGCTGACGCATCACATCCGCGAAGAGGAAGGCGATGTCTTCGGCAAGGTGCGCGAGCACTTCAAGCATGCCGAACGCGATGCGATGGGCCTCGAATTCGAAGCGATGAAAAAGCAGATCCGCGCCTAGCGTCGCGCGAACAAAGCATCTGCCGCGGCCAGCGCTTCCGGAAGTTTCTCCATGAAGCGCTGGCCGAGCCTTTTCGGACCGTCCGTCGTGCGGAAACCGACCAACCGGTCCGGTGCGATCCCCATCACTTCGTTGCTGCCATCGACGCGGAAGCGAACACAGTCTGGCACCTCCAGCGTAGCGCCGCTGTTCTTCAACACGGTCGGCGTCCCGCCATCGGTATGGCCGCACCCGGCGCCGGCCGTCGGCGACCCCATCACGAATGCCGCGCCGTTATCCTGCAGCACCGCCGTGAATTCCTCGGAAGCCGAGGCCGTGCCGCCGTCGACCAGCACGATCAACGGCCCGTCCCACACGCCTTCCTCATAGGGGTACTTCATGGGCGAGAAGACATAGCTCGCCCATGGCTTGTCCTTCAGCGCCGCGGGATCGGCGGAGGCAACGAAGCCTGAACCATAGAAACCCTCGCCGAGCCAAGCACACTCCGGCTTCGCGCCTTTCCAGAACGGCGCGGAGTCGCACGGCGTCGCCGCCACCTTGCCCTTCGCCGCAAGCTCGTCGGCGAGCTTCGTGAGAAACGCCTTGTCCGCCGGGCCGCTCGCCTCGGCGGCATAGCTGCGGATATCGGCCTCGTGCGACGCGAACTTCGTCACCCAGTGCGCACCACGCACGAAGCCCATCCGCTCCGATTCCAGCCGCTTGGCCGTCACCATGCGCGCGGCCGCCTCCGCCCATTCCGACCCGCCGCCATTGTCCGCGAGGTCCACCACAAGCGCCGTCGCACCCGACGCCTTCACGGCGCGGAGCTGCGCGGCCAGCGCGACCGTCATCTCGGCCGACGCCCAGTCGTCGAGCCGAAAGCGACAGGCATCGTCGCATTCGGCCTCCGGCGCGATGTTCAGCGCCTTCAGTCCCGCAGCGCAGAGCTCGGGAAACCCGCTCGGGCTGAACAGACCGATCTTCACCACGCCGACCGTGCGGCCATCGACGACGATCAGCCCCGCCGGGAACATCGCCGATTGCGGCGTCTCCAGCGCTGTATAGCCCGGCGCCTCAGCGGCCAGCGGTGTGCCCAGAATGTCCGCCCGATACCCGAAAGACGCGCAACGATCCGCCGCCGGCGATTCACTCCCCACCGCCTGCGCCGCCGGCCAGTCAAAGACGACATGCCCATCGCCCAACCGCCGCGCGAGGCGGTAGAACGCCGCCTTGGCGTCGGCCTCGTTCAACGCCGCCTCAATGCGCGTTTTGGTTTCATCAAACAGCGCCGACAGATCGGCCTCGCGCTCGAACACCGCCCACTCGAAATTGGCATAGGTCGCGCCGAATGCCTGCCGCGCCTGCGCCAGGTCCTCCAGCCACGGTTTCGTATCGAACGCCTGCGCTGCGCCGCTGAGCGCCAGCGCCGCAACGCATAAAGTCCTGCTGATCCGGGTGGCGATCATGGCGCGTCTCCAAGTCTCCCACCCTCGTAGCAGACCGCCCATGGCGCGCAGCGGCGACGGCTACAGTTTGCCGCCTCTGACACCCTTTCCCCTTGCGTCAACTCGGCGCGCGTGACCCGGCGCATGCAAACCGCTACGCCAGTGGGATGTTCGACGCTCCCGACAATGAAAAAAAGAAACGTCGCGCCGTCCGCCCCCGCGATGCCGCCACGCTCATCCTGATCCGCCACGATGCCAATGTTCTTGAAGTGCTCATGGGCAAGCGCAGCGCCGCCCATCGCTTTATGCCCGGGAAGTATGTGTTCCCCGGCGGGCGTCTCGATGCCGGCGACCTCCGCATCGCCCATGACGGCGACCTGCGACCCGAAGTCCTCGCCCGCCTCGCCTTGCATGGCGGCGCCGCCCGCGCCCGAGGCCTCGCCCGCGCGGCCATCCGCGAAACCTTCGAGGAAGCCGGCCTCGTCGTCGGCCGCACTGCAGAGCGCGCTCGGCGCAGCCGGGCCGAAGCGTGGTCGCAGTTCCTCGCGCTGGGCGTCGAGCCCGATCTCGGCTCGCTCACCTATATCGCCCGCGCGATCACCCCGCCCTATCGCGACCGCCGCTTCGACACCCGCTTCTTCATCGCCGAAGCCAAAGCGCTGACCGAGCCGCAAGGCCACACCCGCACCGAATCCGGCGAGCTCCTCGAACTCGCGTGGTTTCCGATTGCCGAGGCGCGCAATCTCGACCTGCCGTCGATCACCCGCATCGTGCTCGACGAGATCGAAAAGCGCGCCGACGATCCCCACGCCGACCGGCCGGTGCCGTTCTTCCGCATGAAGAACGGCAAGCCGCTTTGGGACACGATCTGATGCCCCCTGTCCGCCCCCGCGACGCCGCCACCGTCATCCTCACCCAGACCCTGCCCAGCGGCGAGCCCGCCGTGCTGATGGGCCGCCGCTCGCGCCGCGCCGCCTTCGCGCCGGATGTCTTCGTCTTCCCCGGCGGCCGCGCCGAACCGGAGGATGAAAACCTCGCGACCATCGCGCCGCTCCTTCCCGCGGAAGCCGCCCGCCTCGCGACCGCCGGCGCCGCCAACGCGCGCCTCGCCCGGCGTCTCGCCTCCGCCGCGATCCGCGAGACCTGGGAGGAGACCGGCTATCTCATCGGCGCCAGCACGGCGGAACACGACCGCCTGCGCGCCGACCACGCGGCGCTCCGTTTCTCGGCCCGCGCCATCACCCCGCGCGAAAGCCCGATCCGCTTCCACGCGCGCTTCTTCCTCGCCGACGGCGCCGCGCTGACCCATGCGCCCGCCGGCTCCGGCGAGCTCACCGACCTCGCCTGGTTCCCGCTCGCCGAGGCGAAAAAGCTGCCGATTTTCGACATCACCGAATTCATTCTCGGCGAGCTGCCCGCATTGCGGCAGGAAGCGGCCCGCACACCGCTCTTCACCTATCGCAACGGCCGTCCTGCCATCCGCTGGTTCGGCCCGGTCTAATGATCGATACGGCCGCGCTCACGCCGCGCCAGCGGGCGCTCGGCCTCGCCGCGGCCTATGCCTGCATCGTGGCGACGGCCGCGGCCCTGGGGCTGACCCTGCCGCTCATCCCGCTGGAGATCGAACGGCAGGGCTATTCGGCAGCCTTCAACGGCCTCAACGGCGTCGCGGGCTCGATCGCGCTGTTGGCGACCGCACCGTTCGTGCCCGCCATCGCCGCTCGCGTCGGCCCGATCCGGCTGCTGGCCGTCTGCTTCCTTGTCGCGGCGACCTGCATGGCGGCCTTTCCGCTGACCGGCGTCCCCGCCTGGTTCCCGCTCCGCTTCATCCTCAATTGTGCGCTCCAGGGCCTCTTCGTCGTCAGCGAGGTCTGGATCAACAGTTTCGCGACCGAGCGCTCCCGCGGCCGTCTCATCGGCCTCTACGGCGCGCTGATGACGGCAGGCTTCGCCGCGGGACCGGCCATCGCCTCGCTCTTCCCCGACCGCTCCATGATGCCGTTCTTTCTGGGCGGCGCGGTCATCCTGCTGGGCCTGGGGCCGGTTCTCGCTGCGCGCACCCTGGCGCCGCATATCGAGCACACGCCCGCCAGCGGCCTCTGGGCCGTGTTCCTGCTCGCCCCGATCCCGTTCCTCGCCGCATTCGCCCATTCAGGGGCCGAGACCGCGGCCGGCAGCTTCCTGCCCGTCTTCGCCGTCCGCGAGGGCTGGAGCCCCTCGGACGCGATCCTGCTCATCAGCGCCTTCGGTCTCGGCAATGTCCTGCTCCAGGTGCCCATCGGCTGGCTGTCGGACTGGATGGATCGCCGAACGGTGCTGGCGGGATGCGCCCTGCTCGCCTGCCTCTTCGGCCTGCTTCTGCCGCTGGCCGCCCACGATCCCCTTCTGCTGACCGGTGTCGCCTTCATCTGGGGCGGCACGATCATCGGCATCTATACGGTGGGCCTGACCCTGGTCGGGCAGATTTTCACCGGCGCCCGCCTTGCGCCGGCCAGCTCCGCTTTTGCCCTCGCCTATGCCGGCGGGTCGATTCTGGGGCCAGGCGGCGCGGGGCTTTCGATGGATCTCGTCGGCCAGGCCGGACTTGGCTGGTATGTGGCCCTGATTTGCGGGGTTTTCGGCATCATCGCCTTGGTCGCGCGTCGCGCTTGACTTGAGGCGCGCGATGAGTAGGTTCCGCGGCTCGATTTACAGGAGCGGCCGCGCGCGGCCGTCTGAGGACCATGGCCAAGCCGACCACCATCAAGATTCGCCTGAACAGCTCCGGCGGCACGGGCTTCTTCTATGTCGCCAAGAAGAACACCCGCACCATGACCGAGAAGTTCAAGGTCAAGAAGTACGATCCCGTGCTGCGCAAGCACGTGGAATTCACCGAAGGCAAGATCAAGTAAGATCGGGCGTTAAGCCCCTTCTGAAACGCAAAAGGCCGGATCGCTCCGGCCTTTTTGTCGTTTCAGCGCCTGTCGTTTCAGGCGGCTTCCGAGACCACCCGGTTGCGGCCGTCGCGCTTGGCGCGATAGAGCGCCGCGTCGGCCCGCTTCAGGATCGTGTCCGCCGTATCGTCCGGCCGCTCGATCGAGGTCACGCCGATCGAGACCGTCACGGTCAGCGCCTTGTCCGACGACGAGATCGGGAACGGCACGTCGGCGACGTTCTGGCGCAACCGCTCGGCGACCGCATAGGCGAACGCCACGTCGGTCTCCGGCATGATCACCACGAACTCCTCGCCGCCATACCGACAGGCGAGATCGATGCCGCGGACATTGGCCTTCAGCCGCGCCGCGAAGGCGCGCAGGATTTCATCGCCGATGGCGTGGCCGTGCGTGTCGTTGATCGACTTGAAGAAGTCGATGTCCATGATCAAGAACGACATCGGCTTCTTGGCGTCCAGCGCCGCCTTTAGCTGCGTGTCGAGATGGCGCGACATGTAGCGGCGGTTATAGAGGCCGGTCAGCTGGTCGGTGATCGCCATCTCCAGCGAGAGCTGGAGGTTCTGCCGCAGCCGGTCGGAATAGCGCTTGCGCTTGATCTGCGTCTTCACGCGCGCGACCAGCTCGTTCTTGTCGAGCGGACGGATCAGGTAGTCGTTGATGCCGATCTCGAGCGCGCGGACGAGGCGCTTGGTGTCGCCCTCCTCCACCAGCGCCAGGATCGGCGTGTGGCGGGTCGATTCCAGCGTCTTCAGCTGCGAGCACAGGCGCATGCCGTCGGTGTTCTGCAGCGACAGCGACAGGATGACGAGATCGAAATCGCCGTCGCGCGCCAGCATCAGCGCTTCCAGCGGATCGGCCGTCACCTTCATCTCATGATCGGCGCTCAGCGCATCGTTGGTGCGCTTGGCGCTGGTCTCGCGATCTTCGACCAGCAGGATACGGCCGCCGAGATCGGGCGCGTTGGAACGCAGCATCTCGGCCGCATCGACGACGCCCAGGCTATGACCGGTGGCTTCGCGCATGCGCAGCTCGTCGGTCATCATCTTCAGGCGAACGAGGCTCTTCACGCGCGCGAACAGCGCGATGTCATTGACCGGCTTCGTCAGGAAGTCGTCGGCGCCGGCATCGAGGCCCTGCACGCGATCGGCGGGCTGGTCGAGCGCGGTGACCATCACGACAGGGATATGCGCCGTGTCGGGCGAATTCTTCAGGCGACGGCAGACTTCGAAGCCGTCCATGCCGGGCATCATCACGTCGAGCAGGATGATGTCAGGCTTGTGCTCGGCGGCGAGCTTCAGGCCGTCGGGACCGTTGGACGCACTGAAAACGTCGAAATACTCGGCCGCCAGCTTCGCTTCCAGCAGCTTGACGTTGGCGGCGATGTCATCGACGACGAGGACGCGGGCTGTCACGTATGCGTCCTCAGCCGATGAATTTGCGGACGGTGTCCAGGAACGTGGCGACCGAAATCGGCTTGGAGATATAGGCCTCGCAGCCCCCTTCGCGGATCTTCTCCTCATCGCCCTTCATGGCGAAGGCCGTGACCGCGACCACCGGGATCGACTGCAGGTCGTCATCCGCCTTCAGCCACTTGGTCACTTCCAGGCCGGAGACTTCCGGCAGCTGGATGTCCATGAGGATCAGGTCGGGTTTGAATTCGCGCGCCATGTCCAGCGCTTCCATCCCGTCGCGGGTCTGGAGCGTCTTGTAACCGTGGGCGTCGAGAAGGTCGTTGAACAGCTTCATGTTCAACTCGTTGTCCTCGACGATCAGGACCGTCTTGTCGCTGCTCGCCATCGCAAGAGCCATATTACCCACCGGTTCATTTTCGACCAATCTCCGGCGGTGCTCTTGCGGCACCCACGCGGTACGGGCCATTTCTCTGTAATCGCCACCATAGGCGAAACGGGTTAATGCGGGCTGAAATGAAACCAACAAAGCGCTCCGCCGCCGTGATTGCCCTTGATGCCTTGGCCTTCGTCGTGGGCGACGAGGCGGAATTGGGCCGTTTTCTGAGCCTTTCCGGCCTTTCGCCGGACCGTCTGCGGGCCGGCGCCGACCAGCCCGACACCCATCGCGCCGTGCTGGAATACGTCCTGGGGCACGAGCCGACCGCGCGCGCTTTCGCCGAAGCCAATGGTTATCGCCCGGAAGACCTGTGGGCCGCCGCCCACCATATGGGAATTGCAATGTGAGCGACCCTGCTTTCCCCGAAGGTCTGGCCCTTACACCGGGCCGCCCGCTGGTCATTTCGGACGCCGACGAGGTGCTGCTCCGCTTCCTCGCCGGGCTGGAGCGCTTCCTGCCGAGCCAGGACCTCTATCTCGACCTGAAGACCTACGCCCTCACCGGCTCGATCCGCCGCGCCGGCAGCGGCGATGCCGTCGATCAGCCCGGCGTCTCGCAGGTCATCAAGACCTTCCACGCCACGGCCGGCCTCGATCTCGATCCCGTCGCCGGCGCCGCCGAGGCGCTCGCTCGGATTTCGGACGAGGCGCAGATCGTCGTCCTCACCAACATCATCGCCGAGAACGTGACGGGCCGCCGCGCCAACCTGCTGGCGCACGGCATCGACTTCCCGGTGATCAACAATAGCGGCCTCAAGGGCCCGATGGTCGCGGCGCTCGCCCGCGATCTAGGGGCGCCAGTCTTCTTCGTCGACGACATCCCGCACCACCACGCTTCCGTCGCGACGCTCGCGCCCGGCACGCACCAGATCCACTTCGTCGCCGACGAGCGGCTGTTCCGCATGGCGACGCGCTCGCCCCATGCCGATCTCTTCACCTCCGACTGGACCGAGGCCGCCGATCATATCCTGGCGACGCTGAACGGCCGCCCGCGCTAGACTGGGCCATGCGCATCGGGATCGACCTCGGCGGCACCAAGATCGAAGGCATCCTGATGGACGCCGGCGGCGCGATCGCCGCGCGCCACCGCCTGCCGACGCCCCAGGGTGACTATGACGGCACGATCCGCACCATCGGCAACGTCATCGCGCACCTCACCAGCAGCCTCGACGGCGCGACGGCCTCGCCGGTCGGCGTCGGCATGCCGGGTTCGATCAGCCGCCGCACCGGCCTCATCAAGAACGCGAATTCGACCTGCCTCAACGGCCGTCCGTTTACGGACGATCTCGCCGCCCATCTCAAGCGCGATGTGCGCGTCGCCAACGACGCCAATTGCTTCGCGCTCTCCGAAGCCTCCGACGGCGCCGCAGCCGGCAAGCGCGTCGTCTTCGGCGTGATTCTCGGCACCGGGGTCGGCGGCGGGGTTGTCGTCGATGGGCGTATTCTCGACGGGATCAACGGCATCGGCGGCGAATGGGGGCACAATCCCCTGCCCTGGCCGACGCCAGCCGAACGTGACGGCCCCGCCTGCTATTGCGGCAAGACCGGCTGCATCGAGACCTGGGTCTCCGGCCCCGGCTTCGCCGCCGATTTTGAGCGCACCAATGGCGAGCGCCTGACGGCCGAGGAGATCATCACCGCCGCCGCGAACTCCAGCGCCTGCGCCCAGGCCGAGCTCGAGACGCTCGGCCAGCGCATCGGCAAATCCCTCGCGACCATCGTCAATGTCATCGACCCCGATGTCATCGTGCTCGGCGGCGGCCTCTCCAACATCGCCGCGCTCTACACGCTGATCCCCGCGGCGCTCTCCCGCTACGCTTTCTCCGACGGCGTCTCGACCCCGGTCGTCAAGGCGCGGCATGGCGACTCCAGCGGTGTCCGCGGCGCCGCCTGGCTCTGGCCGGCCTAACCCGCCATGCCCGCGATCTGCCTCGACTGTCTGGATCGCAGCGCCTCTGACGACGTGAAGCGCTGCCCGGTCTGCAAAAGCCCGCGCCTGCGCCGCCACCGCGAGCTGGACGAGCTCTCCATCGCCCATCTCGACTGCGACGCCTTCTATGCCTCCATCGAAAAGCGCGACGATCCCTCGCTCGCCGACAAGCCGCTGATCGTCGGCGGCGGCAAGCGGGGCGTCGTCTCCACCTGTTGCTACATCGCCCGCACCTATGGCGTCCGCTCCGCCATGCCGATGTACAAGGCGCTGAAGGCCTGCCCGCAGGCCGTCGTGCTGAAGCCCGACATGCAGAAATATGTCGGCGTCGGCCGCGAGGTGAAGCGGCTGATGCGCGAGACAACGCCGCTGGTGGAATCGCTCTCGCTCGACGAAGCCTTCATGGACCTCTCCGGCACCGACCGCCTGCACAAGCGCTCCCCCGCCGCGACGCTCGCCCGCCTCGCCAAGCAGATCGAGGAGACGCTCGGCATCACCGTCTCCATCGGCCTCAGCCACAACAAGTTCCTCGCCAAGTTCGGCTCGGAAATGGACAAGCCCCGCGGCTTCGCCGTCATCGGCCGCGAGGAGGCGATAGAGGTGCTTGCGCCCCACTCGCCCGGCGTCATCTACGGCGTCGGCAAGGCGTTCATGGCGACGCTGGCGGCCGACGGCATTGTCGAGCTGCGCCAGGTCCAGGGGATGGACGAGAACGACATGCTGAAGCGCTACGGCAATATGGGCCGGCATATCTGGCGCCTGGCCCGCGGCATCGACTCCCGCACCGTCGATCCTGAAGGCGAAGCGCGCGGCATCTCGGCCGAGACGACGTTCAACGAGGACATCGCCGACGTCCAGGAACTCGACCGCATCCTCTGGTCGATGTGCGAGCGGGTGTCCGAGCGCGCCAAGAAAGCCGAATTCGGCGGCGCGACCATCACCATGAAATTGCGCGGCACCGACTTCGCGATCATCACACGCCGCACGACGCTGCATGGCCCCACGCAGCTCGCCGAGGCGATCTACCAGGCCGCGCACCGGCTGCTGACCAACACCGCCGACGGCCGCACCAAATACCGCCTGATCGGCGTCGGCATCTCCGGCCTCGCCCCAGCCGAAGCCTGCGACGCCTTCGACCTCTTCAAGGCCGACGAGAAGAAGTCGGCCGACGCCGAACGCGCCATCGACGCCGTGCGCGCCAAGTTCGGCAAGGCCATCATCGGCAAAGGCCGCGCGTTCTAGGCCCGCCGCTCAGCCTTTGGTCAGGAAGTATCCCCCCACGGCGAACCCGATCACGGCAATGATCGCTCCCAGAATGAACAGGGCCTGGTTTCCCGAGCCGCCTTCGAGCGCACTCTCCTTGGGGTTTGCCGGATTGTAGTAGACCTGCACGGCTGCGCCGGCGGGATAGGCCGCTTGGACGCGCGGGATGTCGCCCGCCGAGATGTTGTCGGTGCCGACGTGAAAATTGTCGCTCTCATAGTCGGTGCCTTGCACCGCATAGGCGTAGCGGACATCGAAATAATGGATCGTCGAGCCGCTCCTGCGACGCCGCACAGTTTCGGTACGGACGCCGGAGGACAGTATCTTGCCCGAGGCCCGGGGCCACGTCTTCACCTTCTCTACCTTGGCCTTGTGAAAGCGTCCCCAGATGATCAGGGCGACGCCCATCAGCCCCATGATGGCCATGGCGGCACCAAACCCCTTCGGCCCCATCCGGGATTTTGAGGCGGCCTCAGCGACGCCTACCAGCCCGAAGGCGGCGGCTGCGGCATAGGACAGACGCCGGCGCCAGATGCGCGCCATAAACCCGTTCGACATTCGATACACCCCCAAGAGATGCACCGAGACTTGCCTTATCCGGGGAGGCGCGCATCCCCCAAACGGGGCGAGCGCGCCCGGTTCAGCACTTCGGGACTTGCAGCGGCTCGATCTTGCGCAGCGTACCGAACAGCGTGAAGTCGCCATAGTCCAGCGTCACGCCTGACGTCACGCCGTTCTCGAACAGCGTGAACGAGGTCTCGTATTCCGGCAGATCGTCGTTCTTGCCTGGCGCATAGTAGCTGACCGTCACCGGCCAGGCCTTTAGGTCTTTCAGCGCCGCGCCGCCGGGCACCGCGAGGTCCGCTTCGCTCGCCTTGCGCTCCGTGCCGATGGCCGCGAACGCGTCATAGACTTTGCCTTCGGCATCGCCCTCGAACATCTTGGTCGAAGCCGCGTGCTTGCCCGCCCGCGCGGATGAGACGAGCCGACCCATGAACTCGGTCGGGAAGGTGATGCCGGCGGGCAGTGTCACGTTCTTGCCGTCCGGCAGCGTGAAGGCGACCTGCCCCGCCCCGTCACTGCCGCGCGTCGCCGCGCCCTGCGTCTTCTCCGTCGAGACGCCGTCGACGAAATTGTTCAGGCTGAAGCGATACGAGCTGCCGTCGGCGCTCTCATAGGTCGAGATCCAGAAATTGCTCGAGGTCGTCTTGCCCTCGGCGTCGATATAGTCGGTCACCAGCCGCTGGTTGAACGTGAAGCCGGCGCAGACATCATCGAACTCGCTGACCAGCCGGCCGTTGAGCGCGGCGACATTCGCCGCCCAGCGCGCCTTCTTCAGCCGGAGGTCATAGGTCGCCCGGTGCGACATGAAGCCCTCGACGACCCGGCCCGGCCCCGGCGCGGCGATCACCTGCGCCCCGGCCGGTACGGCTAGGCTGAGGGCGACCAGGACGGCGGGGAAAACGCGCATCGGCTTCGATTCCATTCAGGCAGGGCCAGCCTCGTCCCCGAACATGGCCTTATCGGGGCGGCATGGGAAGCCGGTCCTTCACCATACGGTCAACGGGACCCTAAGCTGGCTGCTGCTGGGTGATGCAGTGAATGCCCCCGCCGCCCTCAATGATCGCCATGGCGTCGAGCTGGACGATCTCGCGGTCCGGGAAGACGTCGGCGAGAATGCGCTTCGCCACCTCGTCCGCCTTGTCGTCGAAGGCCGGCATGATCACCGCGCCGTTCGCGAGGTAGTAGTTGACATAGGACATCTCCAGCCGCGACCCGTCATGCCGGGTCTTGATCTCGTAAGGCAGCGGCAGTTCCACGACATCCGGCTTCTTGCCGTCCGCATTCGTCGCATCGTGCAGGCGCACGAGATTGTCCGACATCGCGCCGTAATTGGGGTCGGACTTGTCGTGCGGCATGGCCAGCATCACCCGCCCGCCCGGCGCGAAGCACGCGACATTGTCGATATGCCCGTCCGTCTCGTCTTCTTTCAGCCCGTCGCCCAGCCAGATGATGCGGATGACGCCGAGATAGAGCGCCAGCCGCGCCTCGATCTGCTGACGTGTCAGTTCCGGATTGCGGTTCTCGTTGAGCAGGCACTGCTCGGTGACCAGCAGCGTGCCCGCGCCGTCGACATGCAAAGCCCCGCCCTCCACCGTCAGCGGCCCCTCATAGGTCTTGAGGTCCATCGACTTCAGGATCTTGGTTGCGACCGAGGCGTCGTTCTCGAACGGCGTGTACTTGGTGCCCCAGGCGTTGAACCGCCACTGGATGCCGGCCCGCCCGCCTTTCCCGTCCACCAGAAAGGTCGGCCCGGAATCGCGCGCCCAGCTATCGTCGATCGGCGCCTCGAACAGCTGGATCTTGCTGCCGAGGATAAGCTGGGCCTCCTGCTTGTCCTGCGGCCGCACCACCATCGTCACCGGCTCGAACTTCGCGATGGTCCGCGCCACCTGGCCATAGGCCTGACGGGCCAGCGCCATCGCCTCCGGCGTTCCCCAGGGCGCGACGCGGCAGGGCCACTGCATCCAGGTCCGCGCATGCGGCGCCCACTCGGCCGGCATGTAGAACTGGTCGCGGACAGGCACGTCATCTTCGGCATCGAGGCGGCGCATGGTGCTCACGGCTGACTTGGGGCATATAGCGGCGCTAGATTTAGGCGGCTTAGGCCCACGCGGCAAACGAGGAAGAGATGACCGGACGGATCGACGCGAAACTGAAGGATCTCGGCATCGAATTGCCGACGCCCCCCGCCCCGGTCGCGAGCTACGTCCCCTATGTCCGCACCGGTAATCTGGTCTTCGTCTCCGGCCAGGTGACGATGGGTGCGAAGGGCCTGGAATATGTCGGCACGGTCGGCGCCGAGATTTCGCTGGAAGACGGCAAGGCCGCCGCGCGGCTCTGCGCCATCAACCTGATCGCCCAGGCGAAGGCGGCCTGCGGCGGCGACCTCGACAAGGTCACGCGCGTCGTGAAGGTCGTCGGCTTCGTCAACGCCGTCCCCGGCTTCAAGGACCACCCGGAAGTCATCAACGGCGCCTCGGATCTCTTCCAGGCTGTCTTCGGTGATGCCGGCAAGCACGCCCGCGCCGCGGTCGGCGCCGGCTCGCTGCCGCGCAATGTCGCCGTCGAGGTCGAAGCGATCTTCGAGGTCGAATGACGCCAGTCGCGCGGGTTCTGAAGTCGATCTCCGATCTGCCGGCCGCCGTCTGGGACGGTCTCGCCAACCCGCCAGACCAAGCGTTCAACCCGTTCGTCGCCCACGCCTTCCTGAAGGCGCTGGAGGACTCGCGCTCCGCAACCGTCCGCACCGGCTGGCAGCCCGCCCATATCGTGCTGGAGGACGCCGGCGCCGTCATCGGCGTCGCGCCCGCCTATGTGAAATCGCACTCGCAGGGCGAATACGTCTTCGACCATGGCTGGGCGGATGCGTTTCAACGCGCCGGCGGCGAATACTACCCCAAGCTCCAGATCACCGCGCCGTTCACACCCGCCACCGGCCCGCGCCTTCTCGCCGCGACCGACGGCGCGCGGCGCATGCTGCTCGAAGCCGCCGCCGAGGTCGCCCGCGCCAACCATCTCTCCTCCGTCCACATCACCTTCCAGACCGAGGCCGAATGGGCGCTCGCGGGCAGCGCCGGCTGGCTGCAGCGGATGGACAAGCAGTTCCATTGGGTGAATGACGGCTACGCGTCTTTCGACGATTTCCTCGCCCGCCTCTCGTCCGACAAGCGCAAGAACTTGCGCAAGGAGCGCAAGCGTGCGCTGGAGAATGGCATCGAGATTGAATGGGTCACCGGCCCCGCTCTCGCCGAGCACCACTGGGACGCCTTCTTCCAGTTCTACATGGACACCGGCAGCCGCAAATGGGGCTCGCCCTATCTCACGCGGAAGTTCTTTTCGCTGATCAACCAGACCTTCGCCGAGCACACGCTGCTGGTAATGGCGAAGCGCGAGGGCAAGTACATCGCCGGCGCGCTCAACTTCATCGGCGGCGACACGCTGTTCGGCCGCAATTGGGGCGCGATCGAGCACCACCCCTTCCTGCATTTCGAGTGCTGCTACTATCAGGCGATCGACTTCGCCATCGCGCGCGGCCTGAAGAAGGTCGAGGCCGGCGCGCAGGGCGAACACAAGCTGCTGCGCGGCTACGCCCCGACCCCGACCTTCAGTTCGCACTACATCACTCATCCCGGCCTCAGACGCGCCGTCAGCGACTATCTGGACCGCGAGCGCGAGGCCGTTGCCGACGACATCGAAGCGCTGGCGACGCACGGTCCCTTCAAGAAGGGCTAGGCGCGGGACAATTCCCGGGGTGCGCCGAAATGTCCGGTTTCACTCCAGGCCCGCCCGGCGAGGATGGCGGCGATGCGCCCGCCTCCGCCTCCCCTCGGCAAAGTCAGCTTCGCCCGCGTTCTCGCGCGCCTGCATGCCCTCGGCGGACTCGGCCTCGCGCCCGAGCTGGTCGTGCCCGAAATGTGCATCCTGCTCTCGCGCACGCTGCAGACGGTCAGCTATCCCGCCGTCTTCGTCACGCCGCCCGATGTCGCCATGGCGCGGCCGCACGACTTCACCGTCTGGCTGGGGGCGGAAGGCACGGTGCGCGAGCTGCGCGCCTCGCTGAAGCTGGGCATCTGGCCCGGCCCGAAGGACACGCCCTCGCTCCAGACCATCATGACCCAGCGCGAGAACCGCCGCGTCTTCGCCGCGACCCTGTGGGGCGAGGGCTGCATCGACGAAGGTCCCTGGGGCGACATGTGGCGCGCCCGCGGCATCCAGCAAGGCATCCAGACCGTCTTCTTCGCGCCCTCGGGCAAGCTGACCGCCGTTGCCGTCATGGCCCGCGGCACGGGCGAGCCGATCTTCACCAATGCCGAGATCGCCTTCGCCGAAGCCTCGGTTCCCATCATCGCCGCCGCGCTCGACGGCGCGCCGGGTGAGGATGCCTACGACTCCCCCGTACCGGAATCGCAGCTCGTGCTGGACGCCGACGGAAAGGCCGGACCGATGAGCTTCGGCGTCGCCGAACTGCTCAGCGACATGGGCGGCGGCGGTCCCGACGCCGTCGAGGCGATAACGGCGAAGATCGAGCAGCTCGCGACGACCATCGAGCAAGGCCCCGCCTACGACGTCGCCGGCGATCCCTTCGTCCATATGCGCCGCGTCACGCGCGGCAACACCAGGCCACGCGGCGCCACGCCGCTGGAGGAGATCGTGCTGACCGAAAACGCGCTCGGCCGCTTCTCGGCGCGCTTCTCGCCTCTGGCCGGCGAGCCGGGCGGCACGATCGCGACACTGCGCCGCCGCGTGCCCGCTGCGTTGCTGGCCGCGCGGGGCGCACTCAGCGCCGGCGCCTCGGCGCGCGAACTGGAACTCGCCGTCGCCCTGACCCGCGGCGAAACGCTGGACGGCGCGGCGGCGCGGCTCGGCGTCGGACTCTCGTCGGTGAAGACACTGCTGGAACGGCTGATCGCACGCCTCGACGCCACCAGCCGAACGGACGCGATGACGAACCTGCTCACCCGCGGCCGCGCCGCCAGCTGGTAGCTACAGATCCTTCAGCCACACGAAGCGGATGCCGTCGCTCGGCCGGCCCGCATAGATATCGCGCAGGATCTCGACGCTGTCGGCCAGCCGCGGCCCCGGCCGGTTGAAATAGGCATTGCCGTCGGCGATCGCGACCCTGCCCGCTTTTACCGCCGGGATGTCCGCCCAGCCCGGCAGGCCCGTCAGCAGGTCCAACTCCTTCAGGCTCTCCTCGATCGGATAGCCGCACGGCGCGACGACGATGATGTCCGGCGCCGCCGCGGCCAGCGCTTCCGGCGCCCGCTTCACCGTGTGCTTTCCCGCCTCGCCCAGCACCGAGACGCCACCCGCCACCGCGATCGTCTCCGGCGTCCACAGGCCCGGTCCCATCAGCGGATCGACCCATTCCAGGAACGCGACCCGCGGCGGCGTCACCGTCCGCGCCGGCCGCTCGATCCAAAGCTGCATCGCAGCCACCACCGACGCCGCATCGCGCCCGATCGCGGCACCCACCCGGCGCACATCCTCATAGGCATCCGACAGCGAGGCCGGCTTCAGCGATACGATGGTCGGCCGCGACGGCAGCACGGCGCACACCGCCTCCTCCACCTGCGCCAGGCTGGCCGCACAGACCTCGCACTGGTCCTGCGTCACGATCACGTCGGGCCGCAGCTCGGCGAGCAGCTCCAGATCCACCTCATAAATCGCGATCCCGTCGGTCAGCGCGCGCGTCACCGCCTCGTCGATCGCCCGGCTGCCGCCGCTCAGCGGCAGACGCGGCCGCGTTAGCGCCGGCAGGCCCGTCACATCGGCGGGAAAGTCGCATTCATGGCTGCGGCCCACGAGATCGATCCGCGCGCCCAGCGCACATACGATTTCCGTCGCACTGGGGATCAGGGATACGATGCGCAACGGTTCAGCCTCGATGCTTTGAAGGACACGGCATGACATACGACCCCGGCAACATCTTCGCCAGAATCCTGCGCGGCGAATTGCCCTGTCACAAAGTCTACGAGGACGACGCGACGCTGGCCTTCATGGACATCATGCCCCAGGCCGACTGCCACACGCTGATCATCCCCAAGAACGCCGGCACGGGCATCATCGACACCTCCACCGACGCGCTGCAGGCGACCATCGCAACGACCCAGAAGATCGCCGCTGCGGTGAAGGCCGCCACCGGCGCGCCGGGCGTCATGGTGATCCAGCTCAACGGCTCGGAAGCCGGCCAGACCGTCTTCCACCTCCACTTCCACGTCATCCCGCGCTGGGCCGGCATCGACCTGAAATTCCACGCCCGCGGCATGGAAGCGCCAGACGTGCTGAAGGCGAATGCCGAACGCGTGAAAGCGGCCCTCGCCGGCTGAACCGCAAGCGGTCACAAACCGCGCCGCCGCCCGTCACCTCATCGGCGGATCCCCATCTGCCGTTTCCATCGACTTGCCCCGCCCTCCCCGGAGGACGGGGCCTTTGCCGTTGCAGCAGGCGCGCCACGCGCGGCGGCAGTCCGCCGCAGTCCCAAATCCCGGCATTTGTGCGATCCTCAGCCATCGAAAGGGTGTGCCGATGACCTGGGGTATTCTGGGCGGGATCTTGATCCTCGGACTGCGCGTCGTCTTGCTCCTGATGAGAGCCAGTGACGGCGTGCAACCCACCAACGACTCCAACGACGCCCTTCGCGCCCTGAAGACCCCGCCGCCGGCGGCGAAGAAAGACACCGCGGCCCCGAAGGGCTGGCGGCGGTGAGGCTATAAAAGACGCCAGGCAGCTTGAGTGCGACGAGTCCGAAGCCGCGTTTGACGAGAAGCTGAAGAAGATCTTCAGGAAGCCAGAGTCGAAGAAGGCGATGCCGAAATGAGCCTACACACCATTTGGGTTTGGTTCTGCGGGTTGGCCCTGCTCGTAGGCATCATCGCCCTTTTTCGCTTCATGTTCGGAAAGCGAATGCCAGAACCATCCGACCACCCCCTTACGCGACCCACAATTCCCCCCGGCGGTGGCGCCGTACAATAGGTTTTAGTCGCGGCGGGTCTGCCAAATATATTTTGACGAGAAGCTTAGGAAGATCGCGCTCAAGGCTTCGGTGAAGGATCGATCCAAACCAAAGGCGTAGGAGCCTCGATCCGGGCTATTAGTGTGCCGATCGTGATGTCCTGCTCCGCCTCAACGTCATAGATCGTCACAAGCAAATTTGCCGATTGGCGGATGCGGGCAGTTACGAGTGCCTCCAATGCGGTATCGCGCCAAACGCTTAGTATTGCGTCTGGCGGGCCGCGCGAGCGACTCTTCACAATGTAGGGCACGGCCCACGCTAACGCGCTCAAACTTGATGCGTGTCAACGATGGATAAGAGGCGTGCGCTCCGCTGCGTCTTCAGCGTCCCAGACGGCCATAAGGACCCGGAACGCTTCGATCATGTCCACGTCTTCCTGCGTGTCATTGCATTGGAGGATCGCCGCGGCGGAAGACTGATCCCCATGTAAATCGATCAGCCCTTCGGCCCGCTCTGCGCGGGTTAGGTTGTCTTGCATGCGTTGGAGTAAGCGCCCAAACCTTCCGCTTACCTAACGGAAATGTCAGGCAGGGTAGCGCGCGGTCTGCCAAATATATAATGTCCAAAATATTCGACATTATATATTTGACAAACCCAAGGACATGAATCATAACGGGCTCAAGGAGATGCCCGATGTCTGTTCTGTCCAAGCCCTATTTCCACGATGAAGCCGCCGCCTTCGCGTTCGTTGAAGGCATCATCTGGAACGGCTCGCCTGTCTGTCCGCACTGCGGCTGCATGGGCCGGATCGGCGCGATCAAACCGAACCCCGAAAAGAAGGTCCGTATGGGCCTTAAGAAGTGCGGCGATTGCCGTAAGCAGTTCACGGTGCGCATTGGCACGATCTTTGAGGACAGCCACCTGCCGCTGACGAAGTGGCTTCAGGCCATTTACCTCATGTGCAGCAGCAAGAAGGGCGTCAGCGCCCACCAGCTGCACCGCACGCTTGAGATTACCTACAAGACGGCGTGGTTCCTTGAGCACCGTATCCGCGAGGCCATGCGTTCCGGCGCTCTCGCGCCGTTTGGTGGCGCTGGCGGTGCCGTTGAAGTGGACGAGACGTTCTACGGTCGCGAGCCCGGCAAGAAGGTCGGTCGCGGCGCGGCCCACAAGATCAAGGTGCTGACGCTTCTCGACCGCGAGACTGGCGTTGCCCGCTCTCATGTCGTGGACGATCTGAAGGCCAGTACGATTGAGCCGATCCTGCGCGAAGCTATCGCGAAGGAAGCGCGCCTTATGACGGACGAAGCCCACCACTACCGCGTCATCGGCGGCGAGTTCGCCCAGCACGGCACGACCAGCCATGCCGCTGGCGAGTATGTGAACGCCGCCGATCCGACCATCCACAGCAACACGGTTGAAGGCTATTTCGGTATCTTCAAGCGCGGCATGCGCGGCGTCTATCAGAAGGCCAGCAAGAAGCACCTGCACCGCTATCTGGCTGAGTTCGACTTCCGCTATTCCAACCGTGCCGCGAAGGGCGTGGACGACGAAGCCCGCGCGATCAAGGCGCTTGAGGGCATCGTCGGCAAGCGCCTCACTTATCGGGGGCCTGACAAGCGGCTCGCGTGAACGGGTAAGTGGTCGGAACCGCCGGGCGCGTTGGCGGACGAAGTAGAGCGAAAGTTGCAGGACAGTAGAAAGGCGGGTTCTATTACTGAACCCGACTGGCTGAGTCTTTGACTTGAATCTCCCGCTCCAAACTCGCGCGCGAATAGACGCTCTGATGGCTACGCGCAAAGTTGTGGTCGGCTCTGACACTTGGCAGCCTAGCCCCTATGGCAATCACCGTTGGGTATCACCACTTCTTACAGACGAAGGCATCTGCGATCTGCGCCTTGTGATCGACGCGTATCCTCGCACCGGATTTGAGCGAGCCGTGGTTCAAGTGATTTCGTATAGGCCAGGTCCTGGGCAAGAAGGCCCGGTGGCACGCATGTGCTACGCCGATGACGCGCTACACTGGAACCGCATCCACAAGGGCATTCAGATGCCCCCCGATATTCGGGTTGGGTGGATACGCACACGCCACGCCCACCTTTGGGATGACAACCGCCACATAGCGACAGACCGCGCGTTGCCTGCGGACCTTTTCTTTGCGAGACTCCTGCCCGGCAACGTTCAGTCTTTCGAAAGCGCGTTCCGGTATTTCTGCGGAGAAGCGAACATTGAATGTTCCAACTCTGTAATGCCTCTTCGACCACCTGACGACTTGGTTTGACCATGCTGGAGATGATCACACACTTGATGCGGCCAGCCAGCCAGCCTTACGAGGCGGGCCGCTTCGTCGTGATACCCTCGCTGTTCTCATATCAAAGCGGCACCGGTGCGCAGGCCTATATCGAGGGCGGCGAACGCTCCTTTGTCGTGTCAGACGGCGGCGGTGCGATCAGGGAGTTCATATCCGCTGGTGGAGGCGACGACGCACGGAAGCACCTAAACGCGGCGAAGGCATACGGTCTTGAGGTCAGCCAGTCGGGTTGGATTTTCCGGTCTGGCGTATGCCCGGAAGAACTTACGGGTTGGGTTCCAATGATCATCGAGCAGAGCATTGCAGCCGACAATCGCTTGAGGCGTGCACACGCTCGCAAACAGGCCGCTGTTCACTTCAAGGAACGGGTCAATGAGATCATTCGTCTGGTCCCGTCGATTAAGGCCTCTCGCGGCGCCCATGCGACGGGCGCTAGTTTGAAAAAGCACCTGTTCGACTTTGGCCTTGAGATCAACGGCAAGACGCTTGTGATTGACGCCGTGGTGCAAGACGCCAACGCGATTAATTCGGCGATAGTCTCGCATTTGGATGTCAGCCAAGCGCACAATCCCAACGTCATCCAGCGGATAGTCTATGATGACACTTCGCCTTGGAAGACTGCGGACCTCGCCCTGCTTGGCGTTGGCGCCCCGACTTTGCCGGCAGGCAGTCTCGCCAGTCAGCTTCAGCGGTTAGCGGCATGAGCAAGCAAGATACCCCGACGCAATCCGAGAAGTTTAAAGCCCTCGCCAAGCAGCTTGAGTGCGACGAGTCCGAAGCCGCGTTTGAGAAGGCGGTGAAGAGGGTGGCTAAGAAGACGCCGAAGCAGCAGTAGCCTGTTTCTTGCCCTGCATAGCGGCGAGAACATAATCCGTGCTGCGAAACTGAAGCCTCAGGTTCTTCTCTCTATAAGCGGCATCCAGTGCGCCTCGATCTGCGAGAGGTATATGGCCTTCGTGGTAGACGAAAACACGCCCTGTAAAAATCAGGTCGCTTGAGCGCTCAGGCTCGCTACCTGAGCCACCCATCTCGATGTCTAGGTCTGACCTCGTATAGTCATCGATGTGATCTTTGACATACTCGCAGATCGCCACGGCTCGCGTGTCGGCAGGTATGTATATGGCGAGGAAGATCGAACGTGCGGCGTAGTTGAGATGGCGGGCATACTCAATCCGAACGATCTTCCCATCGGGAAATGTGATGTCCTGATTGAAAGATTCCATCATTATCAGGGTGCCACGACCCTCTTTGAAATCGGTCTCATAATGCTGCTTCAGCGGCGGAAGTTTTTCAGCCTGAGCTAGAGGAACCTCTCTTTTGACCTCAGCCTCGCCAACCTGCTCGACCTTCTGCGTTGGCCCTACGACCGTTTCATACTGGCGCGCCATTCGACCGCTCCAGAGGAACAGTAAAACCCAAAGAAACGCCATGACGCCTACCGCCGCCCATGTCTGCGGAGAAGGTATGATGATGTTCCAAATGGTATCGTTCCATGCGGCGACCGAGGGGCGCTTTCCCTCAGATCCCTCTACGGCCGCAAGAAGCGTGAGAACGCTGACGACGACAACCGGGATCACAGCCCCGGCCCATTTGATGAAGTTGTGAAACGATGCCCACCCCATCCACGACGAGTATCACGATTCGTCATGGGTTTGCGAAGTATATAATGTCGAAAATATTTGACATCGCAGATCGGTACGCCTATCCATGTCAAAGATTTTCGACATGGAGAATGTGCATGCCCTTTCGCGAAAAGTCCGCCTGGGTGATGGCGGTGATCATCGTCATCACGGCGGCGCTCTATGCCGCGCTGGTCGCGCCGCTGCCGAGTGCGGTGCCGCCGCTGCCCATCGTGATCGCCTATGTCGTGGTGCTGACGATTTTATCCGTGTTCGGACAAATCGCGATCGCGATCTTCGCACCGCGCGATGCGGGCGCCGCGGCCGACGAGCGCGACCGGCGGATCGCCGACCGCGCCGGCAACCTCTCGGGCAGCGTGCTGGCCGTCGGCATCGTACTCGCGATGGGCACTTATCTGATGGGCCATCCGCCCAGCCACATGTTCCACGCGGCGCTGATCAGCCTGATGGTCGCCCAGCTCGCCGAATACGGCCTGCAGATCTGGTACTACCGGCGCGGAGTCTGACTGATGGGCAAGCGACCGCCCATCACGAACCGCGTGCGCGAGCTGCGCGAAGCGCACGGCGCCGTCACCCAGGCCGCGCTCGGCAAGGCGATCGGCGTCACCCGCCAGACCATCATCGCCATTGAGCAGGATCGCTACTCGCCCAGCCTCGAAAGCGCCTTCCGCATCGCCCGCTATTTCGGTGTCGGCGTCGAGGATGTCTTCGGCTGGAACGGGTGACACCGCCGCCCTTGCTCCCGCCCGCTTGCGGGGGGAGACAGCCATTGCAATCGCGCAAGCGAATGCAATGGCAGAGGGGGGCGTCATCGCGTGAAGCGCCGTCGCGCTGCATCCGCCCCCTCCACCGCTTCGCGGTCCCCCTCCCCCGTAAACGGGGGAGAAAAGGTCGGGACTACTCCGTCAGCTCCGGTTCCTTCGACTCGCTCTTGCCGCGGGCCGGGGGTTCCTTCAGCTCGATGATCTCGAAGGTCAGCTTGTCGCTGGCCTCGTCGTGAATGACCTTCACGACGCCGCCCTTCACCAGCTTGCCGAACAGCAACTCTTCCGCCAGCGGCTTCTTGATGCTGTCCTGGATCACGCGCGACAGCGGCCGCGCGCCGAAGTGCTCGTCGTAGCCGTTCTTCGCGAGCCAGGCGATCGCGCCCTCGGTCAGTTCGAACGTCACATTGCGGTCCGAAAGCTGGGCTTCCAGCTGCAGCACGAACTTGGTCACGACCTGCGCGATGATCGCCTGCGTCAGCGGCGCGAAGGGAATGACGGCGTCGAGGCGGTTGCGGAATTCCGGCGTGAACAGCCGCTTGATGGCTTCCTCGTCCTCGCCTTCCCGCTTGCCGCGGCCGAAGCCGATCGATTCCTTGGCGGCGTCCGACGCGCCCGCATTCGTGGTCATGATCAGGATCACGTTGCGGAAGTCGATCTTCTTGCCGTTGTGGTCGGTCAGTTTGCCGTGGTCCATCACCTGCAACAGGATGTTGTAGATGTCGGGATGAGCCTTCTCGATTTCATCGAGCAGCAGTACGACATGGGGATGCTGGTCGACGCCGTCGGTCAGCAACCCGCCCTGGTCGAAGCCGACATAGCCGGGCGGCGCGCCGATCAGGCGGCTCACCGCGTGACGCTCCATATATTCCGACATGTCGAAGCGCAGCAGCTCGACGCCCAGGATCTTGGCGAGCTGGCGCGCCACTTCGGTCTTGCCGACGCCCGTGGGGCCGGAGAACAGATAGGCGCCGATCGGCTTCTCCGGCTCGCGCAGGCCCGCACGGGCCAGCTTGATCGCCGCCGACAGCTGCGTGATCGCATTGTCCTGCCCGAACACGACGCGCTGGAGGTTCTTTTCCAGCTCGCGCAGCGACTCGGTGTCGGTCTTCGACACGGTCTTGGAGGGGATGCGCGCGATTTTGGCGATCACGTCCTCGACCTCTTTTACGCCGATGACCTTCTTGCGCCGCGATTCCGCGACCAGCATCTGCGCCGCACCGACCTCGTCGATCACGTCGATCGCCTTGTCCGGCAGCTTGCGGTCGTTGATGTATTTCGCCGACAGCTCGACCGCCGCCTTGATGGCGTCGGCCGTGTAGCGGACGCGGTGGAACTCCTCGAAATACGGCTTCAGGCCTTTGAGGATCTTGATCGTGTCCGGCACGGTCGGCTCGTTCACGTCGATCTTCTGGAACCGGCGCACCAGCGCGCGGTCCTTCTCGAAGTGCTGGCGGTATTCCTTGTAGGTCGTCGAGCCCATACAGCGCATGGTGCCGGAGGCGAGCGCGGGCTTCAGCAGGTTCGAGGCGTCCATCGCCCCGCCGCTGGTCGCGCCGGCGCCGATCACCGTGTGGATCTCGTCGATGAACAGGATCGCGCCCTTGTAGTTCTCCAGCTCCTTGATGACCGACTTCAGCCGCTCCTCGAAGTCGCCGCGATAGCGGGTGCCGGCCAGCAGCGAGCCCATGTCGAGCGAGAAGATCGTCGCGTCCTTCAGCACCTCGGGCACGTCGCCGTTGATGATCTTGCGCGCCAGGCCCTCGGCGATCGCCGTTTTGCCGACGCCGGGATCGCCGACATAAAGCGGGTTGTTCTTCGAACGGCGGCACAGAATCTGGATCGTGCGCTCGACTTCGCTCTCGCGCCCGATCAGCGGATCGATCTTGCCGCCCTGCGCCTTCTTGTTGAGGTTGACGCAATAGGCGTCGAGCGCTTCCTGGCCGCTCTTGGCGTCCGTCTTGCCCGCGGGCGCGCCGGGGCCGGCACCGCCCTCGCCTTCTTCCTCATCCGCGCCGCGCACGGTGCGCGATTCGCCCGCGCCGGGACGCTTGGCGATGCCGTGGCTGATATAGTTGACCGCATCCAGCCGCGTCATGCCCTGCTCCTGCAGGAAATAGGCGGCGTGGCTTTCGCGCTCGGCGAAGATCGCGACCAGCACATTCGCGCCGGTCACTTCCTCCCGGCCCGACGACTGCACATGGATGACCGCGCGCTGCACGACCCGCTGGAAGGCGGTGGTCGGCTTCGCGTCCTCGCCGGCCGAAGAGCGCAGCGATTTCAATTCGTTGTCGATGTAATTGGTGAGCGAGCGCTTCAACTGCTCGAGATCGGCGTTGCAGGCGCGCATGACGGCGCCGGCATCCTTGTCCTCGGAGAGCGCCAGCAGCAGGTGCTCAAGCGTCGCGTATTCATGCGTCCGTTCGGTCGCGATGCGAATCGCGCGGCGCAGGGATTCTTCGAGAGCGCGTGAAAATGTGGGCACTGAGTTTCCTTACTCTTTCTCCATCGTGCATTGCAGCGGATGCTGATGCTGCCGCGCGAAGTCGATCACCTGGGTAACCTTGGTCTCCGCAACCTCGTACGTAAAGACCCCGCATATGCCGACGCCCTTTTGATGGACGTGCAGCATGATGTTCACAGCCTCGTCGCGGTTCTTGGCGAAAAAACGTTCAAGAACATGGACGACGAATTCCATCGGCGTGTAGTCGTCGTTGAGCAGCAGGACCTTGTAGAGCGACGGCTTCTTGGTCTTGGGCTTCGTCTTGGTGATGAGTCCGGTCGAGGGCCCGCGCCCTCCACCCACACCTTTGTCGTCGTCGCCTTCGCTCATCATCCGCCGGGTACTGAAAACGCGCGTCGGGCGCGCTGGAGCGATTAGATAAGCATTTCCCGCCCGGATCAAAGCGGCGCGCGTTAATTTAGCTGCGGCGCGGCGCGGCGGCGCGCAGTCCGGCGACGGCCGTCACGCGGTCCGCCCGATTCCGAATATCAGGCACATCGGCCAAGCCCTTGCCCACAAAAGAAAAAGGCCCGGATGACCGGGCCTTCGTCATGCGGTGAGGCAGGTCTCAGGCGACCTTGAACTGCATCATTTCCATGAACGCCTTGGAGCGCGCCTGGAGCGGTTCGAACGCGGATTTCGTCGTACCGGTGACGAGTTCGCTGACCTTCTTCATCTCCGCGACATAGGCTTCGAACGCCGACTTGGCGTAGGAGGACTGCAATTCCATCGCGGTCTGGATCGACTTGGACGACATGATCGCCTTGGACGCCTCGGAAAGGCCCTCGGTCGAGGTCTTGATATAGGCCGTCAGCTCGGCCTGAATCTTTTCCGCGCCCTTCCCGGCGATGCCGGCGGCTTCCATGAATGCTTCCATCGATTCTTTTTGGAAGCTGGCGAGCTTCTTCAGGCCCTCGCCGGCCTTTTCGAACGACTCGCGGACCTTGTCCGCACCCTTTTCCAGCACCGCTTCGACTTCCTCGGCGCCGGTCTCAACCGTCTTCGCTTTCGCCATGAACGATCTCCTTTGGCGCGTACACGCCTTTGTTTCAGGTATGAAACAATTATGCTGCACTGCAGCATAGATCATATGCGCCTGCGAGATGAGTCTGTCAATCGTTGACGCCGTCGGGCGCCTTCCCTAGCGTTCGAATCTGAGGGATGGGCCAAGGCCACGGGGACTTAAGGCGCGCCGGCGCTGAGTTGGGGACGGCGCGTTTACCAAGCCTAAAGAACCGTGACCTAGGCTGGCTGCTGAGTTCCGCACTGCCGAAAGGCGTGCGGTTGGGCGCATTAAACACACGTTTGGCAGGTTCCTGATGACGCGAGCGCGCGCGAGTTTCGTCCGATCGGCGTTTACGCTGTTTTTCAGCGCCTTCATCGCGTTCACCCTTCCCGCCCACGCGGGAACCGGCAACGACGCGGCGCTCGTCATGGATGCCGAGTCGGGCCGTGTGCTCTACGCGCGCAGCGGCGACGCCCTCCGCTCCCCCGCCTCGCTCACCAAGATGATGACGCTCTACATCGTCTTCGACCTGATCGACTCGGGCCGCATGAAGCTGACCGACGAGATGAGCGTCTCGGCCTATGCCGCCGGCCAGAAGCCGACCAAGCTCGGCCTCAAGAAGGGCGGCACGATCACCGTCGAGCAGGCGATCTATTCGCTGATCATCCAGTCCGCCAACGACTCGGCCGTCGTCATCGCCGAGCACATCGGCGGTTCGGAATCGAAGTTCGCCCAGATCATGACCAAGCGCGCCCGCGAACTCGGCATGAAGCGCACCACCTTCCGCAATGCGTCGGGCCTGCCCAACGACTCGCAGCTCACCACCGCCCGCGACATGGCCGTCCTGGCGCGCGCGCTGATGCGCAACCACCCGACGCTCTATCCGTATTTCAGCACCGTCTCGTTCACCTTCAACGGCAAGACGACGAAGACCCATAACCGCGTGCTGACCAGCCTCAACGGCGCGAACGGCATCAAGACCGGCTACACCAAGGCGTCGGGCTTCAACCTCACGACCTCGGCCGAACGCAACGGCAAGCGCCTCATCGGCGTCGTCCTCGGCGGCGACAGCTGGGCCGAGCGCGATGCGGAAATGAAGACCATGCTGGAAGCCTGGTTCGCCCAGCTGCAGCGTCGCCCGAACCTCGTCGCCACCTATGGCAGCGGCGGCACGACCGTCGCGCAGGCCGCGCCGATCGAGGCGCCCGCCCCCGTCGAAGTCGCGATGATCACGCCCAAGCCCGCGCCGAAGCCGGCCCCCGCCGCCGTCGAAGAGCCGCGCCGCGTCGTCATGATGAAGCCGATCGACGACGAGCCCGCGCCCGCCGCGAAGCCCGCGCGCAAGGCCGAGATTGCCGAAGTCGCCTATAACGCGCCGATCCCCTCGGCCAAGCCCGCCCGCGTCGCCGCCAAGTCCGCGCGCGTCGAGATGGCCACTGCCGAAACCGGCGAAGGCGATGTCTCCGATGACGAGCCTGTCGCCCGCATCAAGGCGAAGGCGAAGCCCGGCGAGGAACGCATCCTCCCCCTCTCGACCCTGGTCTCGAAGGACTCCGACGACATCGCCGTGCTGATCGAAGCCGGCTACTCGCCCGACGAAAAGCCCTCCAAGGGTAAGTCCGCGACCGCCGGCGACTGGGGTGTCCAGATCGGCGCCTACGACACGCGCCGCTCGGCGTCCGACGAACTCGGCCGCGCCCGCAAGGCCGCCAAGAAGGCGCTCGCCAAGGCCGACGAAGCCGTCATGGAAGTCACGAACGAAAAGGGCCGCACCTTCTACCGCGCCCGCTTCACCGACTTCTCCAACGCCGGCGCCCAGTCCGCGTGCAAGGCGCTGAAGGCCGAAGGCTTCCAGTGCGTGACCTTCTCGACGTCCACGGCCTCCGCGAACTAAGCGCGCCTGCCGCCCTCCCCGCTTGTCATGGTCCGCGAAGGCGGACCATCCACGGCTTCCCCGCACACGATCTGTCATGCCCGCGCAGGCGGGCATCCATGAGACATGCACAGCTGGATGCCCGCCTGCGCGGGCATGACATGAGGTGCGAAGCGAACGCCTACCGCTTCAGCAACACGTCCCGCGCCAGGTTGATCTTCGCCGCGAGATAATCCGACCCGCCTCTATCAGGATGCACCTGCTGCATCAGCCGCTTATGCGCCTCGCGGATCGCGTCCTCGTCGGCATCGCCGCCGAGCCCCAGGATCTCCAGCGCTTCCTCGCGCCCCATGGCGGCCGCTGACGGCGCAGCGCCTGCCTCGCCCGCCCCATCCTCCATGTCGGGATGAACGCGCCGCAGATAGGCCTCCAGCAACAGCGCACCTTGCGGATCGGCGATGCGCATCTCGGCCAGCAGATCGTGCAACGCCTCGACATCGAGCTCGCTCAGCCGCGCGCCTGCATGCCGGCCCTTCAGCACGACGCCTTCGGTCTCGCCCGTCGCGTGATCGAGCGACATGCGCAGCCAGTCCGTCTCGACATCGGAGGACCCCGCCACTGCCGGCCTGCCCGACCGTAACAACGTCGCGAGAATGGCGGCTCCGAGACCAAGCGCGAGCAGGCCCGGCACCACCGATCGACGCACCAAAAAGGTGAGTCCGACGATCCCCGCCACCGCGATGCCCGTCCATTTGAGCCAGCGCACCAGCTTGGCGGGATCGGCATCCGCGATCGCCCGCAGCAGCGTCACGATTACCAGCAGCGCCGCGATCCCGCCGATCAGCCAGACCACGCTCAGCTCCCCATCTGGCGCGTCAGCAGCAGCGCTGCGCCGCCCGCCCGCTTCGCATGGTCGGCCAGCGCCTTGCGTCCGCCCGAAGCGAACACCGCGACCGCCCGCAGCAGGTCGCGCAGCGCATCGGCCGACGAGGCGTCGAAACGCGCATAGGCGCCCTTGGTCAGCCGCGCGACCTCCTTGAACAGCGTCTCCGCCTTACGGTTGGCGCCCTCCTGGAACATGAAGGCCGGCGTGCCCGCGAGGCCCAGCCGCCCCGCCGCGTCGCACACCGCGTCCGCCATCTCCTCGGCGGCATCGCCGACATAGACAAATGCCTGCACCGGCGTCCTGCCGGCCTCGGCGGCGGCATGACGCAGCGTGCGCTCGATCTGCGTGAACCCGCCGCGACAGCCATAGCCCGCCATCGCCTTCTTCAGCTCGGCGCTCTTGTCGGTCCACGGCCTGACCTCGAACTCGCCGATCCCGCGGAACGAAACGAGCTGCACCTTCAAGCCAGCCGCCGCGTCGAACATCTCGGCCTGCAGCTTGCTCGCAATGTCCCAGGTCGGCTGCCGGCTCATCGTCGCATCGAGCGCGAAGATCAGCCGCCCCGCCGTGCCGCCCGTAAGCGGCGCCGGCACCTTGGCCAATTGCTCAAGGAACGCAGCGACGTCGCCCGAAGCGGCCGGCTTGCCGAGATCCTTGCCTGTCTTGCTCATGCCTCAACCCGTATCGCCCAGCGACAGCAGCGACGCGTTGCCGCCTGCCGCGGTGGTATTCACAGATAGGGTGCGTTCCAGCGCAAAACGATGGAGATAATGCGGCCCGCCCGCCTTGGGCCCAGTCCCCGACAGCCCCTCGCCCCCGAACGGCTGCGCCTCGACCACCGCGCCGATCTGGTTGCGGTTGACGTAGATATTGCCCGCCTTCACCCGCGTGCTCACCTCGTCCGCCGTCGAGGCGATGCGCGTATGGATGCCCAGCGTGAGGCCATAGCCCGTCGCGTTGATCGCGTCGCACACGGCGTTCAGCCTGTCCGCCTTGTAGCGCACAACATGCAGGATCGGCCCGAACGTCTCGCGCTTCAGCCGCTGGATGTCGTCGATCTCGAACGCATGCGGCGCGAAGAAATGCCCGTCGGTCTCGCGCATCGGTGCCTTGGCGATCAGCTTGCCTTCGGCCGCCATCCGCGACGCATGCTCCCGCAGCATGCCCAGCGCCTCGGCATCGATCACCGGACCGATATCGGTTTCGATCTTCATGGGATCGCCGAGGATCAGCTCGTCCATCGCCCCCGCCAGCATCTTGATGACGCGGTTGGCAATCCCGTCCTGCACGAACAGCACGCGCAGCGCGCTGCACCGCTGGCCCGCGCTGTCGAAGGCGCCGGCCAGTGCGTCGCGCACCAACTGCTCCGGCAGAGCCGTCGAGTCCGCGATCATCGCATTCAGCCCGCCGGTCTCCGCGATCAGCGTCGCGATCGGCCCGTCGCGCCCGGCGAGCGTGCGGTTGATCAGCCGCGCCACATCCGTTGAGCCCGTAAACACCGCGCCCGCAATCCGCGGATCGGCGGTCAACGGCCCACCCACGCCCGGCCCGTCACCGATGACAAGGTTCAGCGCCCCGCCCGGCACGCCCGCTTCATGGAACAGCTTCACGATCGCCGCCGCGATCAACGGCGTCTGCTCGGCCGGCTTGGCGACGACGGCATTGCCCGCCGCCAGCGCCGCCGCCACCTGACCCGTGAAGATCGCCGCTGGGAAATTCCACGGCGAGATCGCCGCGAACACGCCGCGCCCATGCAGCGACAGCGTATTCCGCTCACCCGTCGGCCCCGGCAGCACATCCGGCGCCCCGAAATCCTTGCGCGCCCCGGCAGCGTAGTAGCGTAGGAAGTCGATGGCCTCGCGTACATCCGAAATCCCGTTGGCGAGCGTCTTCCCGGCCTCGCGAATGCAGAGCCCGATCAGCAGCGCCCGGTCGCGCTCGAAGAGATCGGCGGTCTTCTCCAGAATGGCGGCCCGCGCCGCGCCGCCCCGGTCATTCCATGCGCCCTGCGCCTTGCCAGCGGCCTCCACCGCCGCCGCGACATCCTTCGCCGACGCGTCGAACGCCTCACCCACGGTATCCGACAACCGCGCTGGATTGACGATGGGACGCCCTGCGCCACCCTGCTCTTTCCCATCGATCAGCGACCGCGCGACAAACGGCGGCGCCACCGCCTTCTTGATCTCCGCCAGCAGCGCATCGCGCACCGGCTCGTCAGCGATCAGCGCGCCCCGCGAATTCATCCGTCCACTGAAAATCCCCGCCGGCAGCGGAATGCGCGGATGCGGCTTCGGCTCGATCTTCTCCAGCGCCGCGACGGGATCGGCGATGATGTCAGCGATCGGCGCCTCGTCGTCGGCCAGGCGATTGACGAACGAGGTATTCGCGCCGTTCTCCAGCAGCCGCCGCACGAGATAGGCGAGCAGATCCTCATGGCTCCCGACCGGCGCATACACCCGGCACGGCCGTGCATTCGCGCCGTCCGCAACGATCGTGTCATAGAGCGGCGCGCCCATGCCGTGCAGGCGCTGGAACTCGAACACTTTCCCCTCGCCCAGCGTCAGCGCCGCGGCGACGGTATGCGCGTTATGCGTCGCGAATTGCGGATAGAACGCCGCCCCAGCCGCGAACATCCGGCGCATGCAGGCGATGTAGGAGACATCCGTCGCCTGCTTGCGGGTGAAGACGGGATAGCCCGGAATGCCTTGCTCCTGCGCCCGCTTGATCTCGCTGTCCCAATAGGCGCCCTTGACGAGCCGCACCGGCAATTGCCGCCCCGTCGCCTCCGCCAGTTCACGCAGCCAGTCCAGCGTCGCCGTGGTGCGCTTCTGATAGGCCTGCACCGCCAGCCCCAGCCCGTCCCAGCCGCTGAGCGTCGTATCCCGCGCCAGCGCCTCGAAGAGATCGAGCGACAGCTCCAGGCGCTCCGCTTCCTCCGCATCGATCGTCAGCGCAATCCCATGCGCCTTCGCCCGCGCCGCCAGCCCGCCGACGATGGGCAGCAGCTCGTCCATCACCTGGTGCTTGCGGAAAATCTCATAGCGCGGATGCAGCGCCGACAGCTTCACCGACAGGCTCGGCCGGTCCGCCAACGTGCCGGGCTTCGCGCCCTTCGCCACCGCATCCAGCGCGTTCTCATATGCCGTGCGATACCGCCCCGCATCCTCGCGCGTGAACGCCGCCTCGCCCAGCATGTCGAACGAATAACGATAGAGCGGCCCCGTCCCCTTCTTCGCCTCGTTCAGCGCCTCCTTGATCGTCCGCCCCAGGACGAACTGCCCGCCCATCACGCGCATGGCATAGTTCATCGCCTGTCGGATCACCGGCTCGCCCGAACGCGTCACGGCCTTGCGCAGCGCCGAGGTCCAGCGCGCGACGCCCGTGTCCTCCAGCTTCAGCACCTTGCCGGTCAGCATCAGCGCCCAGGTCGAGGCATTCACGAAAGAGGAATCCGACTGCCCCCGATGCCGCTCCCAATCCGCCGTGCCGATCTTGTCCTTGATCAGCTTGTCGGCGGTATCGGCGTCCGGCACGCGCAGCAGCGCCTCCGCCAAGCACATCAGCGCGACGCCCTCGTCCGAGGTCAGCGAATATTCCTGCAGGAAGGCGTCGATCCCGCCGTCGCGCCGCCGCGCCCGGATCTTGGTCACGAGATCCCGCGCGGTGCGGTCGATCCGCACCGCCTCGTCGGGCGAGAAGCGCGCCTGGTGGATGAGATCGGCTGTCAGGGACTGTTCGTCCGCCAGATACAGCGGAGACAGGCGGGCGCGGGCTGCCGCGAGCGTCATGCAACTGAGTCCTCAAAAGGCCGTTCCATTGTAGCGGAGCCCGCGCCGCTTCGCTAAGAGATCGCGCCGCAGGGAACCCGCCCATGAGTCACGATCACGCCGCCCCGATCCCCGTCGTCCGCGACATCTCCTCGCTCCGGCTCGAGATTGCCGGCCTCCGGGCCGCCGGCCGCTCCATCGGCTTCGTGCCGACCATGGGGGCTCTCCACGAGGGCCATATCTCGCTCGGCGAACTCGCCCGCTCGCGCGGCGCGGCGGTCGTCTATTCGATCTTCGTGAACCCCACCCAGTTCGCCCCGCACGAGGATTTCGGCCGCTATCCCCGCACCGAACAGGCCGACGTGCTCCAGCTCGCGACCGAAGATGTCTGCGACCTCGTCTACATGCCCGACGCCAAGGAAATGTACCCCGAGGGCTTCGCGACCTCCCTCGCCGTCGGCGGCCCGTCAGCCGGGCTGGAAACCGACTTCCGCCCGCATTTCTTCGGCGGCGTCGGCATCGTGGTGGCGAAGCTGCTGCTCCAGGTCCTCCCCGATTTCGCGATCTTCGGCGAGAAGGACTACCAGCAGCTCCAGGTCATCCGCCGCCTCGCCGCCGATCTCGACATCCCCGTCGAGATCCTCGGCGGCCCCACCCAGCGCGAAAGCGACGGCCTCGCGATGTCCTCGCGCAACGCCTATCTCGACGCCGCCCAGCGCAAGGTCGCGGGCAAGCTCAACCTGATCCTGAAAGACGTCATCGCCCGCATCCATGCCGGCGACAAACCCGAACACGCCGCCGCCTTCGGCTTCGGCGAACTCCTCACCGCCGGCTTCGACAAGGTCGACTACCTCGAAGTCCGCGACGCGGAGACGCTCGCGCCGGTGAAGGACACCTCTCGCCCCATGCGCGTCCTGGCGGCGGTAAAGGTCGGCGCCACCCGTCTGATCGACAACATGGCGGTCTAGAGCAACCCCAGCTCCGCCAGCGCCTGCTGGAGCTCCGGCGGCGCATCCAGCGCGGCCCTGCCAAGATCCGGCGGCGCGGCCTCAGGCTTCAGATAACGCCACCCCTGGAACGCCCGCGTCGGCCGCCGCGCGACCTGGATCATCTCGGGGTCATAGACAATCCCGCACCCCGGCACTCCGCCCTTGCTCGCCTCGACCAGATCCAGGATTCGCTGCCGCACGCAGGTAAAACCCTTGATCACCCAATAGATCGAGCCGCCGCCCAGCACCTCGTCGCGCCGCTTTGGCGTCATGCGCGTCACATGCATGAGGCGCGGCGATTTCTTCTGCCGCGCCAACTGCATGCCCTGCCACGCCGCCAGGTCCTCGACACTCTCCGACCCGACACTCAACTTGATGATGTTCAGCGCCAAATCAGGCCTCGGCGAAACGGATGATCACGCTGCCCTCGGTCACCTGATCGCCGACGCTTACCGGCACCTCGGCGATCTTGCGATCGGCCGGCGCGGTCAGCGTGTGCTCCATCTTCATGGCTTCCAGCACCGCCAGCGCCGCGCCGCGCTTCACCTGCTGGCCCGGCTCGGCCAGCACCTGCACGATCTTGCCCGGCATCGGCGACAGCACGGTCGAGCCAGTATCCGCCGCAGTGTCGTCCACATCGAACGGATCGAACAGCGCCAGCACGCGCGTCTCGCCATCACGGATCAGCGTCACGGTGTTGCCGGCGCGCTCGACCCAGGCATGGACCGAACGGCCGCCCAGCGACCCCGTCAGCCGGTTGCCGTTGAGCCGCAGCGCCCCGTCGAACGCCGCGCCGCCGACCTCGACCCGCCAACCGCCGGCCGGCCGCGTCACCCGCACCCCGATCGTTTCATCACCCGACACGAACTCGACGAGGTCGAACCCCGCCCCGCCCAGCCGGAACCCGTCCTCGACCGCCCAGGGCGAGGCGGCGTCAGCCTTCCCGGCGGACTCCAGCAAGGTCGCGACCGCCGCCAGCGCCAGCGTCTCGCCCGACGCGGCGCCCGGCTTCGGCGCCAGTTCCTTCATGTGGCGGTCGATGAACCCGGTATCGATGTCGCCACTGGCAAAACCCGGATGGCGCAGGCACTTCGCGACAAAGGCCGCATTGGTGCGCACGCCCGCGACCTCGACCTCCTCCATCACCCGCGCCAGCTTCTGCCGCGCCTCGTCGCGCGTCGTGCCATGCGCCACGACCTTGGCGATCATGGGATCGTAGAACATCGTGACGGCGTCGCCTTCGCGCACGCCGGCGTCGATGCGCACTCCGTCGCCCGCCGCCGGCAGATGCAGCCGCCGCAGCGTCCCGATGGACGGCAGGAAGTTCTTCGCGGGGTCTTCGGCGTAGAGCCGCGCCTCCACCGCATGGCCGCACAGCGTGATCGCCGACTGCGGCGGCAACGCCTCGCCTGCCGCGATCCGCAATTGCAGCTCAACCAGATCCAGCCCCGTGATCGCCTCCGTCACCGGGTGCTCCACCTGCAGCCGCGTGTTCATCTCCATGAAGAAAAACCCGTCGGGGCGCAGCCCTTCCGACGAATCCACGATGAACTCGATCGTCCCCGCCCCGCGATAGCCGATCGCCAGCGCCGCTTTTACCGCCGCATCGCCCATCGCCGCGCGCATGGCTTCGGGCATGCCCGGCGCCGGCGCTTCCTCGATCACCTTCTGGTGCCGGCGCTGCAGCGAGCAGTCACGCTCGAACAGATGCACCGCATTGCCATGGGCATCCGCAAACACCTGGATCTCGATATGCCGCGGCCGCGTCACGTATTTCTCGATCAGCACCCGGTCGTCGCCGAACGCCGCCATCGCCTCGCGCTTGGCGCCTTCCAGCGCCTTGACGAACTCGGCCTCGGCATCGACGCGCCGCATCCCCTTGCCGCCGCCGCCCGCCACCGCCTTGATCAGCACGGGATAGCCGGTGCGCCCGGCCTCGGCCTGCAAACGCTCCGTGGACTGATCGTCGCCCTGATAGCCCGGCACGACCGGCACGCCGGCCTTGCCGACAATATCCTTCGCCGCGTCCTTCAACCCCATCGCGCGGATCGCCGAAGCCGGCGGCCCGATAAACGCGATCCCCGCCGCCGCGCAGGCATCGGCGAACTCGGCCTTCTCCGACAGGAACCCGTAACCCGGATGGATCGCCGCCGCGCCGGTCTGCCGCGCTGCTTCGATGATCGCATCGATCCTGAGATAGGAATCCTTCGCTGCCGACCCGCCGATATGCACGGCCTCGTCGGCATCCGCGACATGCCAGGCATCGCGGTCCGCATCCGAATAGACGGCGATGGTCCGAAGGCCCAGCCGCCGCGCCGTGCGCATCACCCGGCGCGCGATCTCGCCGCGATTGGCGACAAGGACAGACGGAAACATCAAACGACCCAGCCCGGCTTGCGCTTCTCCAGGAACGCCGCAAAGCCTTCCTTGGCTTCATCGGACACCCGGCGTTCGGCGATCATCGCCGTCGTCTCTTCCTGCAGGTCCTCGTCGATCGGCATATAGGTGACGAGATCGAGCAACTCCTTGGTCGCCGTCAGCGCGCCGGGCGCGCCGGCCAGCAGCGCCGTCACCAGCTTCTCGCTCTCCGCCGCCAGCGCGTTCTGGTCGGGCACCACGGCATGGACGAGACCGAGGCGCAGCGCCTCGTCCGCCCCGAACCGCTCGCCGCTCAGCGCATAGCGCCGTGTCGCGCGCGGCCCGATGGCTTCCGACACATAGGGCGAGATGATCGCCGGGATCAGGCCGATCCGCACTTCCGACAGGCCGAACGTCGCATCCGCCGTGCAGATCGCCATGTCGCACGCCGCGACCAGGCCCATCCCGCCCGCCAGCGCCGCGCCATGCACCAGCGCCACGCTGGGCATCGGCAGGCCGCGCAGCTTCATCAGCATGAACGCGAAATTCCCGCTCTCGTCCCGCACCTCGCTCTCGGAGATGTTGACGTCGTTCTTCATCGCGGCGAGATCGCCGCCGGCCGAGAAACTCTTCCCCGCTCCCTCGATGATCACGACGCGCACGCCGTCCTGATCTTCCAGGTCGTCGAAAATCTCGCCCAGCTTCTGCACCAGCTCGGCATTGAACGCGTTGTGCACGCGCGGCCGGTTCAGCGTCACGACTGCGACACCCTCCGGCGTCACGTTCAGCAGAACCTCGTCGACGGCAGGCTCAGGCGCGATGGTTTCGTCGGTCATGGTGTGCCTTACATTCTGAAGACGCCGAAACGCGTGTCCGGGATGGGCGCGTTCAGCGTGGCGGCAAAGGCCAGCGCGAGGGTGCGGCGGGTTTCGGACGGCGTGATAATGCCGTCGTCCCACAGCCGCGCGGTCGCGAAATAGGGGTTGCCCTCATCCTCGTAGCGGGCGCGGATCGGGGCCTTGAACTCGGCTTCGGCTTCGCTGCTCCAGCTTTCGCCGCGCGCTTCCATGCCCTCCCGCCGCACGGTCGCGAGCACGCTCGCCGCCTGCTCGCCGCCCATGACGCTGATGCGCGCATTCGGCCAGGTGAAGAGGAAGCGCGGCGAATAGGCCCGCCCGCACATGCCGTAATTGCCCGCGCCGAACGAGCCGCCGACGATCAGCGTGATCTTCGGCACCTGCGCCGTCGCTACCGCCGTCACCATCTTGGCGCCGTCCTTGGCGATGCCGCCGGCCTCGTATTTCCGCCCGACCATGAAGCCGGAGATGTTCTGCAGGAACAGCAGCGGAATCTTCCGTTGCGCGCACAGTTCGATGAAATGCGCCGCCTTCTGCGCCGACTCCGAAAACAGGATGCCGTTATTGGCGACGATCCCGACGGGAATGCCGTGGATATGCGCAAACCCCGTCACGATCGTCGTGCCGTACAGCTTCTTGAACTCGTCCAGCTCCGAGCCATCGACGATCCGCGCGATGATCTCGCGCACGTCCACCTGCTGCGCCAGCGTCGTCGGCACGATCCCGTCCAGCTCTGCCGCGTCGTAAAGCGGCGCGCGCACCGCGGCGAGCGGTACCTCGCTGCGATGCTGCGGCCCCAGATGCCGCGCGATCCGTCGCGCGATGCCCAGCGCATGGCCGTCATTCTGTGCGTAATGATCGGTGACGCCGCTCTCGCGCGAATGCACGTCCGCGCCGCCCAGCTGCTCGGCGGTGACGATTTCGCCCGTCGCCGCCTTCACCAGCGGCGGCCCGGCCAGGAAGATCGTGCCCTGGTTGCGCACGATCACCGTCTCGTCCGACATCGCCGGCACATAGGCGCCGCCCGCGGTGCAGCTCCCCATCACGACCGCGACCTGCGGAATGCCCGCAGCCGACATGTTCGCCTGATTGTAGAAGATGCGCCCGAAATGCTCGCGATCGGGAAAGATCTCCGCCTGGTTCGGCAGGTTCGCCCCGCCGCTATCCACCAGATAGACGCACGGCAAGCGGTTCTGCAGCGCGATCTCCTGCGCCCGCAAATGCTTCTTCACCGTCATCGGATAATAGGTGCCGCCCTTGATCGTCGCGTCATTGCAGACGACGACGCAGGGCCGCCCCTCGATCCGCCCAATGCCGGTGATGATCGAAGCGGCGTGGATGTCGCCCTCATACATCCCGTTGGCGGCCAGCGGCGACAGCTCCAGGAACGGCGAGCCGGGATCGAGCAGCCGCCGCACCCGCTCGCGGGGCAGCAGCTTGCCGCGATCGAGGTGCCGCTTGCGGCTGCGCTCGTCGCCCCCCAGCGCGGCTTCCGCCATCTTCGCCTGCAGCTCGGCGGTCAGCGTGCCCATCGCGGCAGCGTTCGCCTGGAACTTCGCGTCTCTGGTCGAAATGGTGGAGGTCAGTCGCGACATGCGCCCTCAAATCCTCAATCCCGGGCGCTCTGTTTATTCTGAACCCGGCATGCTGTTTTGGCGTTATCCCCTAGCCCCGGCAACCCCCTTGGGCCTGCCGGGCCCCGTCACGCGAACCGAGGCCCGTTTTGGAGACTTTCTGGCACGATCTGAGTTGGGTACCGCCGCTACGCACCCCCTTCCGGACCGATCTCGCCAACCTCTTCACCGAACTCGGCTATGCCCAGTTTTTCATCGCCTTCCTGCCCATCGCCTATTGGCTGTGGGACAAGCATGTCGGCACCCGGCTCGCGCTGCTGATCATCTTCACCGCCGTGCTGAACGGGTTCTGCAAGGACCTGTTCCAGGACCCGCGCCCTGACGCCGCCTTCTCGCTCGACGGCCGGGTGGACCCGACCACCTCCTACGGCATGCCCAGCGGCCACGCCCAGGTCGCGGTCGCGATGTGGCTGTGGCTGGCATGGGAGATCAGGCGCTGGTGGGCCTGGCCCATCGCGGTCATCGTTGCGCTCGGCGTCATCGCCAGCCGTCTCTATCTCGGCGTCCATGATGTCGAGGACGTGATGGTCGGCGCCACATTGGGCCTCCTCACCCTGCCCGTCTTCGCCTTCTTCCTGTCAGGCACCTTCAAGGGCTGGCGCGCCCAGCCCTGGTTCGTCCATCTGCTGGCGATTTTTGCCCTCCAGGCAACCCTTTGGGTCTTCTGGCCCGGCCCCAACGGTCCCGGCACGAAATTCGCGGTGGGCGGCCTCCTGACAGGCTGGTGGATGGGAGTCCTCATCGAGCAGCGCGCGATCGGCTTCCGCCGTCACGAGAACTGGCTGATCGCCATCGCCGCCGCCGCGGTGGCGATCGCAGTCATCTTTCTCGCGCTCACCCGCATCGAGCCGGGCCTGATGGCGCTCGGCCTCGAAAAGGTGTGGGCACGATGGCTGCAATACGCCGCCATCGCCCTCTTCATCACCGCCGCCGCGCCCTGGCTCTTCCTGAAAGCCGGGGCGGCGCAGCTATCCAAATAATCGTCATCCCGGCCGTAGCGTAGCGAAGAGCCGGGACCCAGGTGACTGGACACTGGCGTTTGCGGCCCCTGGGTCCCGGGTCTCGGACGGCTACGCCGGCCTCGCCCGGGATGACGTCAGGGATCAAACCAGCTCGACCGCCAGCGCCGTCGCCTCGCCGCCGCCGATGCAGAGCGAGGCGACACCGCGCTTCAGCCCACGGGCCTTCAGCGCGTTGATCAGCGTCACCACGATCCTCGCGCCCGACGCGCCGATGGGATGGCCGAGCGCACAGGCGCCGCCATTCACATTGACGATATCGTGGCTGAGCCCGTGTTCCTTCATCGCGATCATCGCGACATTGGCGAACGCCTCGTTGATCTCGAACAGGTCGACATCCTTCGCCGTCCAACCCGTCTTCTCGAACAGGCGCTGGATCGCGTAGACCGGCGCGGAGGTGAAGAGACCGGGCTTTCCCGCATAGGCTGCCTGCCCGACGATCCGTGCGATGGGGCTCAGCCCTCGCTTGTCCGCCGCCGCCGCGCCGGCGATCACCAGCGCCGCCGCCCCGTCCGAAATCGAGGCCGACGTCGCCGCCGTCACCGTGCCGTCCTTGGCGAAGGCCGGCTTCAGGTTCGGGATCTTCTTGGGGTCCGCCTTGCCCGGCTGTTCGTCGGCGGAAATCTCCACCTCGCCCGCCCGGGTCTTCACGGTGACCGGCACGATCTCCGCCGTGAACGAGCCGTCGCCGACCGCCCGTTTCGCCCGCGCCAGGCTTTCCATCGCATAGGCGTCCTGGTCGTCGCGGGTCAGCTGATAGGCCCGCGCCGCCTCATCGCCATAGGTCCCCATCAGGCGGCCCTCATAGGCGTCCTCCAGCCCGTCCAGGAACATGTGGTCCTTGACCTCGGCATGGCCCATGCGGAACCCGCCCCGCGCCTTGGGCAGCAGATAGGGCGAATTCGTCATGCTCTCCATGCCGCCCGCCACGACGATCTCGGCATGGCCGGCGCGGATCGCGTCCTCGGCGATCATGATCGCCTTCATGCCGCTGCCGCAGACCTTGGAGATCGTCGTCGCCGGCACCGAATCCGGGATGGCGGCGCCGATCCCCGCCTGACGTGCCGGGGCCTGGCCGAGCCCGGCCGGCAGCACGTTGCCCATCAACACCTCGCCGACATCGGCCCCCGTCAGCTTCGCCCGCGCCAGCGCCGCCTTGATCGCCGCGCTGCCGAGCTGCGGCGCGGTCAGGCCGCTGAGTTCACCCTGGAACCCACCCATCGGGGTGCGAGCGGCGGAGAGGATATAGGTGTCGGTCACGAACGCATCTCCTGAACTGTGCAGATACACGTATAGCGCATAGATAGTCAGCCGTCACCGGCTTTTAAACCGCCCTCATGACGGTGCGTGAGCCGATTGTGGATGAAATTCCGGCACGGGTGAACAGTGATCGCACGATCGCCGCGCCGGACTCATTTTCTGAACCGGAGTCCGCAACCTGCTGATCCGACTCCCATTTCGCGCACCACCCTTGCGCACCTGCGCGCGACGGCAACAATGCCCGCATGTTCGAGAACCTCGCCCTCTCCAGCGTGCTGATCATCTTCTGCGTGGCCGTTCATTTCTTCGGCCTGACGATCCTCGCGCACATCCTGCGCGGCCGGGCGGGCCATCTGCGACCCCGCAACACGCTGCCCGGTCAGGGCCTCGTCATCGTGGTGATCGTGCTCGGCCTCTTCTTCATCCACTCGGTGGAGATCTGGGCCTACGCCCTCGTCTACCATGCCATCGGGGCGATGCCGGATTTCGAAGCCGCGCTCTACTTCTCGACCGTGACCTTCACGACGGTCGGCTATGGCGATGTCACGCTGGGGACAGACTGGCGGATGTTCGGCGCGATCGAGGCGGCCGCAGGGATGCTGCTGTTCGGCTGGTCGGCGGCGTTCCTAATCGCCGCGATGGGCAACCTGCGCAGCTTCGAACACGGCACGCCCAGGAAGCCAGACTGACTCAGCGTCAGCCGTTCTGCTTCTTGTAGTCCGCGATCGCCTCTTCCAGCCCCTTGTACTCGTCGCACTTGGAATCGCACAGCGTCGCCAGCTTGGCGAGGTTCGCCTCGGCCTCGGCCAGGCGCTTCTGCATCAGAAACAATTCGCCCTCATATTCCAGCGCGCCCAGATGGTTCGCATCCGCCTTCAGCGCCTGTTTGTAATAGGCCTCCGACAGCTCCAAATGGTTCAGCTTGCGGTGCGAGAAGCCGAGATAGTTGAGGATATCCGCATTGTAGGGATCGTCCTTCAGCAGCGCCTCGAGAGCCACGATCGCCTCCTCGTACTTCTCCGCCTTCACCAGCTTCACCGCGCGGCGGTAGTCGGCCTTGGCGTCGCTCTCCGGCACGCCCGGCGCCGCCGGCGGCGGACTGCTCCCCGCGGCAAGCGCGACCGGCGCCAGCAGCGTGGCGACCAGCAGGACGGCAATCGACAGGGCTTTGCTCATAACGGTCTCCTCTCCGGGATCTCGCGGAACCGGTTGGCCGAAGACTAGCCCCCTTGTGTGACGGCGCCATGCGACACGAGGCCCGTTGCCGTCCGAAAACGGCGTGTCCGGGGATGCGGCGCGGCGCTACAGTCACACCATCGAAGGTCGTCCGTCACCGCAACGGACACATCGCCGGAGGACCGCCATGTCGAGATCAGACCGCCACGCCGCATTCGTGAAGCTGCACGACCGCTCGTCGCTGCTGCTTCTGCCCAACGCCTGGGATGCCGCCAGTGCCCGGATCATCGCCCATGCCGGCGCGAAGGCCATCGCCACCAGCAGCGTCGCCGTCGCGACCTCGCTCGGCTTTCCCGATGGCAACCGCCTGCCCCGTCCCGACGCGATCGACGCCGTCCGCCGCATCGCGCTCGCCGTCGCCGTGCCCGTCACCGCCGATCTCGAGGAAGGCTTCGGCGACACGCCGGACGAGGTCGCCGAAACCGCCGCGCAGGCCGCCGCCGCCGGCGCGGTCGGCCTCAACATCGAGGACGGCACCCACCCGCCGGAGCGCCTCGCCGCGCGCATCGCCGCCATCGCCGCGCGGATGAAGAAGGACGCGACGCCCCTCTACATCAACGCCCGCATCGACACCTATCTCCGCGGCCATGCCACGCCACTCGAAGAGGCTCTCCGCCGCATCGCGCTTTACGAGAACGCGGGGGCCAGCGGCATCTTCGTTCCCGGCGCGGTGAAACCCGACGACATCCGCGCCATCACCGCGGCGACGAAACTGCCCGTGAACATCCTCACCTTCCCCGGCCTGCCGCCGATCGGCGACCTCGCCGGCCTCGGCGTCGCCCGGCTCAGCGGCGGCGGCGGCATCCATCGCGCGGCAATGGGCGTCACCGACCGTGCCGCCCGCGCCTTCCTCGCCGGCGACCTCGGCCCCATGGCCGAAAACGCCCTCGACGCCGCCGTCTTCAAGCGGGTGCTGAACAGCTAGCTCACACCTCTTGTCATCCTCGAGGCCGCCGCCGCAGGCGCCGGAACCCGAGGACACATGCCTCAGTCTTTCAGCAGAGAGCTCCGCTTGAGCGTAACCGCGCTCATGCCATAGTGCCCGCACGCGCCACCACGAGCGCGGCAGGGGGAACGACCATGGCACGTCTCAACGGCAAGACCGCCTTCATCACCGGCGGCGCAAAGGGACTCGGCGCCGAAATGGCCCGCCTCTTCGCCGCCGAAGGCGCCCGCGTCGCCGTCTCCGACGTCGATGAGGCCGGCGCGCGCGCCGTCGCCGAGGAAATCTCCGCGACGGGCGCGAAGGCCATCGGCTTCCGCCACGACGTCACGAGCGAGGTGGAATGGACCGACGCCGTCGCGCATGTGCAGAAAAATCTCGGCCCGCTCGACATCGTCGTCAACAATGCCGGCATCCTCGCGGTGAAGCTGATCGCCGAACAGACTCTGGAAGACTTCCGCCACATGCAGGCGATCAATGTCGAGGGCGTCTTCCTCGGCATCAAGGCCGCCTTCCTAGCCATGGGCGCGCGCGGCGGCAACATCATCAACATTTCGTCGGTGGCCGGCCTCATGGGCTCGCCCGGCCACATCGCCTACAACGCGTCCAAGGGCGCGGTCCGCCTGATGACCAAGACCGCCGCGGTCGAGGCCGGCGCGCTCGGCCTCCCCATCCGCTGCAACTCCATCCATCCCGGCATCGTCGCGACCGAGATGACGCGCGTGAATTACGGCGTCGGCGTCGTGAACACGGTCAGCGACGCCGTCATCCCCACTATCCCCGTCGGCCGCTTTGGCATCACGACGGACATCTCCGCCGCCGCCCTCTATCTCGCCTCCGACGAAAGCGCCTACGTCAACGGCGCCGAACTGGTGATCGACGGCGGCTGGCTGGCGGGGCGCATGACGCGGGCGCCGGTGCAGGAATAACGCTCAGCCCTTCAGCGCCGCCACCGCCTGCACCACCGCGCTCGCGAGCGGCGATGGCAACGCGTCCAACGCGAACCAGCCCATCGCCGAATGCTTCTCCGGCTCGACATTCCGCGGTTCGCCCTCGAACGCCGTCGCGAGCAGAACCGGCGACACCCAATGCTGCCCATCCGCCGTCAGATCGACGACGCAGAGCAGCCGCGTCTCGGTCAGCCTGATACCGACCTCTTCCTCGACCTCGCGCACCACCGCATCGCGCCACGGCTCGCCGAAATCGACCTTCCCGCCCGCGAGGCTCCAGCACCCCGCCTCCGGCGCCTTCACACGCCGCAGCAGCAGGATACGCCCATCACGAACGATCGCTGCCCCGCAGCCGACACGCGGCCGCTCGCTCAAGCCGTCGCCTCGAAGATCTCCCGTCCGATCAACATGCGCCTGATCTCGTTCGTCCCCGCGCCGATGTCGTACAGCTTCGCATCGCGCAGGATGCGGCTCGTCGGATAGTCGTTGATGTAACCGTTGCCGCCCAGGCACTGGATCGCTTCCAGCGCCACCTGCACCGCCGTCTCCGACGCGAACAGGATCGCCCCCGCCGCATCCTGCCGCGTCGTCTGCCCGCGGTCGCACGCCTTCGCGACCGTGTAGACATAGGCCCGCGCCGCATTGGTCTTCACATACATGTCGGCGAGCTTGCCCTGCATCAGCTGGAAATTGCCGATGGGCTGGCCGAACTGCTTGCGGTCGTGGAGATAGGGGATGACAACATCCAGCGCCGACTGCGCGAGACCCAGACACCCTGCGCTCAACACTGCGCGCTCATAGTCGAGCCCCGACATCAGCACCCCGGCGCCGCCGTTCAGCGGCCCCATGATGTTCTCCTCCGGCACCTCGCAATCGTCGAACACCAGCTCGGCGGTGTCCGAACCGCGCATCCCCATCTTGTCCAGCTTGGGCGAGGTCGAAAAACCCTTCATCCCCTTCTCGATCAGGAAGGCGGTGATCCCGCGCGACTTCGCCTCGGGATCGGTCTTGGCATAGACGACCAGCGTGTCGGCATGCGGCCCATTGGTGATCCAGAACTTCGTGCCGTTCAGCACGTAGCGATCGCCCTTCTTCTCGGCCTTCAGCCGCATCGACACGACGTCGCTGCCCGAACCCGCTTCGGACATCGCCAGCGCGCCTACATGCTGGCCCGAGATCAGACCCGGCAGGTATTTCTGCTTCTGCGCTTCCGTGCCCCAGCGGCGGATCTGGTTCACGCAGAGATTGGAATGCGCGCCATAGGAGAGGCCCACCGATCCCGACCCGCGCGAGACCTCTTCCATCGCGATCACGTGCTCGAGATAGCCGAGCCCCGTGCCGCCATACTCTTCCTCCACGGTGATCCCGAGCAGGCCGAGCCCGCCCAGCTCCGGCCACAGATCGCGCGGGAAGGTGTTGGTCTTGTCGATCTCCGCGGCGCGGGGCGCGAGCTTGTCGTCCGACCAGGACTTCACCGTGTCGCGCAGCATGTCGGCGGTCTCGCCGAGATCGAAATCGAGGCCGCGGAAGGAATTGGGGATCATCACCACCTCTATGTCATGCCCGCGCAGGCGGGCATCCACCTGAGCGGTCGCATGGATGCCCGCCTGCGCGGGCATGACAACGAAGGTTGTTTCTAGCTCAGTCAGGCCGCCCGCCAAAGGCGGATGAAATTTGCGTCACGTGGGGGCCGGGGCTGGTTGCGCCCCGGCAAAGGGCCTATGTAGAGCCTCGATATTGCACTGCAACATCAGGCTGACATGGCGCCCCACGTCCACGATCCCGAACGCGTCCTGGTCTTGCAGGGCGGCGGTGCGCTGGGGGCCTATCAGGGCGGCGTCTACGAAGGCCTCGCCGACGCCAACGAGCATCCCGACTGGGTCGCCGGCATCTCGATCGGGGCGATCAACGCCGCGCTGATCGCGGGCAATCCGCCCGAACGCCGCGTGACCCAGCTCCGCGCCTTCTGGGACCAGATCACCGCTGGCGTCACCGTCGATCCCTGGCTGCCCGGCGACCAGATCCGCGCCATGTTCAACACCGCCAGCGCCTACTGGACCGCCTCCGTCGGCGTAAAGGGCTTCTTCACCCCGCGCATCCCGCCGCCGTCCTTCTACCCGCCCGGCGCGCCCCAGGCGCTCAGCGTCTACGACACCGCGCCGCTGAAAAAGACGCTCGAAACCTATGCCGACTTCGACCTGATCAACGCGAAGAAGACCCGGCTCAGCGTCGGCGCCGTCAACATCAAGACGGGCAACTTCGTCTATTTCGACAACACCCAGCAGACCATCGGCCCGGAGCACATCATGGCCTCCGGCGCCCTGCCGCCCGGCTTCCCGCCGGTCGAGATCGAGGGCGAGTGGTATTGGGACGGCGGCCTCGTCTCCAACACGCCGCTGCAATACGTGCTCGACCAGGAACACCAGCACGACCTCACCATCTACCAGGTCGATCTCTTCAGCGCGCAAGGTCCCCTGCCCCGCACGCTTGAGGAAGCCGGCGAGCGCGAGAAGGACATCCGCTATTCCAGCCGCACGCGCGCCAACACCGACCAGAATCTCCGCCTCCGCCGCATGCGCGCCGCCTTCGCCAACCTCGTGAAGAAGCTGCCCAAATCCTTCGACAAGGACCCCGACCTCGCCGTCCTAAAGGCGGCGGCGGAGGAGAACGCGGTGACCGTCGTGCAGCTCATCTATCGCGACAAACCCTATGAGGGCGGCACCAAGGACTTCGAGTTCTCGCGCAAGACGATGCGCGAGCACTGGGCCGCCGGCCTCGCCGACATGCAGAAGACCATGCACCACCGCGGCGAGATCAAGACCAAGCCCGCCGCGGGCGGCGCCAAGACATTCGACGTCCATCGTTCGGAGCAGAAGTCATGACGCCAGAGGACATCCTCAAGACCCCGTCCATGCCGGCCTTCGATCCCAGCTACCCGCACGGGCCGTTCCGCTTCGTCGATCGCGAATATCTGATCATCACCTACGAGACCGACCCGGACGCGATCCGCGCCGCCCTGCCCGAACCGCTGGAACCTGCGCCCGGCAATCTCGCCTTCTACGAATGGATGAAGATGCCGGACGCCTCAGGCTTCGGTGACTACGAAGAAAGCGGCTCGGGCATCTTCGCCACCTACAAGGGCGAGCCCTGCAACTTCTCCGTCCAGATGTATCTCAACAACGAACCGCCGATCACCGGCGGCCGTGAGATCTGGGGCTTCCCCAAGAAATACGGCGAGCCGAGACTGAAGACGATCCGCGATACATTGACCGGCACGCTGCACTACGCCGACGAGCGCGTCGCGGTCGGCACGATGACCTACAAATACACCTCGCTCGCCGACCAGCTCGACAAGGTCGCCGCCGGAATCGGCAAGCTGAACGTCAACCTGAAGCTCATCCCCAACGCGGACGGCTCGCCCGCCATCGCCCAGCTCGTCGGCTACAATCTGGAAGAGATCCGCGTGAAAGGTGCCTGGGACGGCCCCGCCCGCCTCCACCTCATACCGCATGTGAACTGCCGCGTCGCCGATCTGCCGGTGAAGCGCATCGTCGGCGGCCGGCACCAGATCGTCGATTTCGTCCTGCCTTACGGACGCGTTCTCCACGACTACCTCGCCTGAAGCGAAAGGACCTCGCCATGTTTCTTAAAGGCAAATCCGCCGTCGTCACCGGCTCAACCAGCGGCATCGGACTCGCCTATGCCCGCGCCTTCGCGGCCGAAGGCGCCAATGTCGTCATCAACGGCTTCGGCAAGCCGGAAGACATCGAGGCCGAGCGCGCCAAGATCGAAACCGAGTTCGGCGTGAAGGCGCTCTATTCGCCCGCCGACATGACCAAGCCGGCCGAGATCGCCGACATGATCAAGCTCGCCGAAACGTCGTTCAACGGCCCCGACATTCTCGTCAACAATGCCGGCATCCAGTTCGTCTCCCCGATCGAGGACTTCCCCATCGAGAAATGGGACCAGATCATCGCGATCAACCTCTCCTCGGCGTTTCACGGCATCCGCGCCGCCATCCCCGGCATGAAGGCGCGCAAATGGGGCCGCATCATCTCGACGGCGTCGGCGCACTCGCTTGTCGCCTCGCCGTTTAAGTCCGCCTATGTCACCGCCAAGCATGGCATCGCCGGCCTCACCAAGACCGCGGCGCTGGAGCTCGCGACCTTCGGCGTGACGGTCAACTGCATCAGCCCCGGTTATGTCTGGACGCCGCTCGTTGAAAAGCAGATCCCTGACACGATGAAGGCGCGGAACATGACCAAGGAGCAGGTCATGAACGACGTGCTGTTGGAGGCCCAGCCGACGAAGGAGTTCGTCACGGTCGAACAGGTCGCCGCCCTCGCCGTCTTCCTCTGTGGCGACGCGGCGAAGTCGATCACCGGCGCGAACATCTCGATGGATGGCGGCTGGACCGCCGCCTAGACCTGCACGGTATCGCCGGCTGGCCGCACACGTACCAGCCGCGCGACGCGCAGCAGCAGCGTCTCGTCCTTGAACGGCTTGGTCAGGAAGTCCGCCGCGCCGAGCGAGATCGCCTTCTCGACGTCCTGCGGCGCATTGCGCGCCGTCAGCATCATGACGGGGATGTTCATCGTCGCGGACTTATCCTTCAGGATCTTCAGCACGCTGAAGCCGTCCAGTTCCGGCATGTTGACGTCCAGGATAATCGCCGACGGCCGCGTCGTGCCGATGACCTTCAGCGCCTCCAGCCCGTTGCGGGCGTAAGTGGTGGCATAGCCCGCCAGCATCAGGCGCGTGCGCACGAGGTCCAGCACCGCCTCGTCGTCCTCGGCCACGACGATCTTGTAGTCGCGGGGATCATGCAGCTGCATGGAGCTTCCCCAGATTGCCGGCGGCCGCGTTGGCCAGCGTCGCGATCAACTCAGTCGCCGCCACCGGCTTCAGCAGCGAGCCGTCGAACAGCGAGGCGTCGAACATCGCATCCGGATCGGCCGAGAAGGCGATGATCGGCGTCGCCGCATTGGGACCGTTTCCAGCGCGAATGGCCTTCGCCGCATCCTCGCCGCCCATGACCGGCATGCGCATGTCCAGCAGGATCACGTCGAACGGCCGCTTGGCGCACAGCTCCACCGCCACGGCGCCGTTGACCGCCTCGGTCAACTGCACGTCATGGCCCGCCAGCATGGCGCTTACGAGCTTGCGGTTGACGTCATTGTCGTCCGCGACCAGCACGCGGCATTCCGAAAGCGCAGGCAGTCCGCCGGCGGATGCGCGGCGCGCCACGCTCTGGTCGAGCGCGGGCGCGGGAATGCGGAACCAGAACGACGACCCGGCGCCCGGCGAACTCTCGACGCCGATCTCGCCGTTCATCACATCGACCAGTCCGCGGCAGATCGCGAGGCCAAGACCCGTACCGCCATGGCGGCGCGTCAACGATCCGTCGACCTGCGAAAAGCGCTGGAACAATTCCCCGACCCGCTCGGCGGCGATGCCGGGACCGGAATCCTTCACCCGCACGGTCAGCGCCGTGCCGTCATAGGTCGCCGAGACCCGTACGCTGCCACACTCGGTGAATTTCACGGCATTGCCGATCAGGTTCAGCAGGATCTGCCGCACCCGGTCCGGATCGAACGACAGATGCGCCGGCAGCGTCTCGGTCTTCAGTTCCAGCGCGATCTGCTTCTGCTCGGCCATCTCCTCGAAGAGATCCAGCGTCTCGCGCAGGATCGGCGCCACCGCGACCGATTGCGGCCGGATCTCCACCTGCCCGGCTTCCAGCTTCGAGAAATCAAGAATGTCGTTGACCGTCGCGAGCAGCGCCTTGCCGGCCGTCAGCACGCGCTCGGCGAAGATCTTGCTCTCGACTGTCAGTTCCGGCTGCTCGGCGACAAGGCGCGAGAAGCCCAGCACCGCCGTCAGCGGCGTTCGCAGCTCGTGGCTCATATTCGCCAGGAAGTCGGCCTTCACCGCCGCCGCCTTTTCGGCCTCGCGCCGCGCCGACTTCAACTCATCTTCCAGCGCCTTGTGCGTGGTGATGTCGCGCAGCACATCGGTCAGGCCGATCGGCTGCGGATTGCCGGGCAGGTAGACCGGTGTCGCACGCGACTCCAGCCAGATTTCGTGCCCCGCCTTGTGCGTCGCCTTGAACTCGATCGGCCACGGCTTGATCGCCCCTCCGGAGCGGATGACCGTCGCACACATCGACTGCAGCGCCTTCGCGTCGGCCGCCGACATCAGCGAGAACGCGGTCTTGCCGAGCAGTTCGTCCGGCGTGAAACCCGTGACCGCCAGGGCGGCGGGCGAGACGAAGGTCAGCGTGCCGTCGAGCTGCGCCTCGGTGATGATGTCCGGCGCGGTCTCGGCGATATGGCGATAGCGCGCCTCGCTCTGCTGCACCGCCTTGTGCGCGCGCACGCTGTCGCTGATGTCCTGGAACACGCCGATGATGGCGACCAGCTCGCCCTTCTCGTCGAGCTCGCACGTCGCCTTCGAGACGATCTCGCGCAGGTCGCCGTTGCGCTGCTGCAGGCGCATCTGGAATTCGAACCCGACCTTCTCAGCCATCGCTCGCTCCATCGCGAGCGCCACCTTCGGCCGGTCTTCGGGATGATAGAAGTCCAGCGCCTCGCTAAGATTGGGATCGAACTCGCCCGGCTTCACGCCGTGAATGCGATAGACCTCGTCCGACCAGGTGATCGCTCCGTCGGGGATGCCATAGCGCCATGTTCCGATCGCGGCGATCGACTCCGCCATCTCAAGCTGATGCTGCCGGTTCAGCGCGATGCGATTGGTGCGGCGCAACTCCAGCTCGTCCACCACAATCCGCGCCAGCGTCGCCAGCCGCGACAGGTCGCGCTCGCTGGGCCGCGGCCGCGCCTTGGTGTCGATGACGCAGAGCGTGCCAAGGTTGAACCCGTCCGAGGTCGTCAGCACCGCGCCGGCATAGAACCGGATATTGGCATCGCCCGTGACGAACGGATTGTCACTGAACCGCGCATCGGTCGAGGCGTCCTCGACCACCATCACCGAGTTCGGCGCGCCCTCGATGGCATGAGAGCAGAATGCCACTTCACGCGGCGTTTCGCTGTCGCTCAGCCCTTGGCGCGACTTGAACCACTGCCGCTCCTCGTCGATCAGCGACACGACCGCAATTGGGCAATCGAACAGCTCGGTCGCCAGCGCCGTCAGCCGGTCGAAGGCCGGTTCCGGGGCGGTGTCGAGGACCTGGAAGGATTTGAGATCGCGGAGCCGAGCGTCTTCAGCCGGGACCATGCCGTATGCCTTACTACAGCGCCGCGCGATGCCGCGGCCGAATACGGCTTGGAGATAGCGCATCGAGGTAAATAAACTGCCCCGCGCAACACCCGCGCCGGCCATGGTTAAAGTGCGTAAACCAAAACCCCTGAAGCGCGCAGATCTGCCCACCGAAACGGTTGCGCTCGCACGCTTCCTCATCGGCGCCACAATCGTTCACGAGCTGCCCGAGGGTCCGGTCGCCGCTCGCATCGTCGAGACCGAGGCCTACCTCCCTGACGATGCCGCCAGCCACACCTTCCGCGGCGAGACCAAGCGCAACCGCCCGATGTTCGGCGAGCGCGGGCACGCCTATGTCTATCTCAATTACGGCGTCTTCTGGCTCTTCAACGTCTCCAGCGAGAAGGCCGGCATCGGCGCGGGCGTCCTTGTCCGCGCTGTCGAGCCGCTCTTCGGGGTACCGCTCATGCAGGCGCGCCGCCCCGGCAAGTCCGGCCCCGACCTCACCAACGGACCCGGCAAGCTGACCCTCGCCATGGGCATCGGGCCGCAGCATAGCGGCCTCGATCTCTGCGCCCGCGGCGAACTCTTCCTTGCCGCCCCCATCGCCCCCACCGGCGAGATCGGCGTCTCCACCCGCATCGGCCTGACGAAGGAGGCCCACCGCCCCCTCCGCTTCTTCGAACGCGGCAACCCCTTCCTTAGCGGCCCGCGCAAATTGAACGCCGGCTGAAGTGCCGTGCAGGTACCGTGCAACCGCCCCGATCGTTCGGCGTTTTGTTCCTCATGGAAGCCGACGATCTCCGGGATCAATTGCGCATCATCGTCAGCGCGATGCTGAAGGACATCGATGCGTCGATGCATGCCCGCGAGGCCGTCGCGATGAAACGCCGCCTGGCCGCGGCGCTCCGCGACCTCGCCGATACCGTGGACCCGGCCTAGGCGCCTGCGGCCTCTCGCCTCGCCTGGCTTTCGGGGATTTCACCCTGCCCCGACACCCTTTACGCTCCCGGCAAGCGCGTTACCGACAACACTTCGGGAGAATTCGATATGCAGAAGACCATCGCCGCCCTCCTCGCTTCGGCATTCGCACTCGGCGCCGTGCTCCCCGCACAGTCCGCCGACGCGCCAGATCCCTACACGCTCACCTATTCCACTCTCGGCCCCGTTACCGTCGGCATGAAGGTCGCCGACGCGGTGAAGGCGCTCGGCGCCGGCTGGTCCTATCGCGGCATGGAGGAAGACAACGATCCCCGCTGCGGTCACATCTCGCAGGACGGCATCTGGGCCGGCATGACCCCGACCTTCATGGCGCAGGACGGCATCGTCACGCGCATCGAAGTCGGCGGCAACGAGATCAACACCGATAAGGGCATCCATGTCGGCTCGACCGAGGCACAGGTCATGGCGGCCTACGGCAAGGACGTCCGTGCCACTCCCCACGCCTATGCAGGTCCGCCCGCGAAATACCTGACCGTCTGGTTCGAGAACGCGCCGAAGGACGAAAATGCCGAAGATCCGAAAGCCCGCGGCATCCAGTTCGTGACCGACGAAAACCAGATCGTCGTCGCCATCTACGCCGGCGACACCTCGATCATGTATATCGAAGGCTGCGCCTGATTTAGGGAAGGCTCATCCTCGCCGCCCGGACCTGCACGTCGCAGGTCCGGACTGCGGCGTCCGAGGTCAGCCTGTCGAATGCCTGGGATCGATGTCCAACAGTAAAACTTCCGCCCTGGTCACGATCGGCGTGCCAGTCTATCGCGGCCGCGATTTCATAGCGGAGACGCTGCGCTCGATCTCAAACCAGGCGTTTCAGGACTACAGCGTCCTGATCTCGGTGGACGGCCACGATCTGGAGTCGGCCGAGCTCTGCCAGCCGTTTCTCGAAGACCCGCGTTTCGAACTCGTGATCCAGCCCACGCAGCTCGGCTGGGCCGGCAACGTCAATTGGCTGATGAGCCGATGCACCGGCGCGTTCTTCTGCTTCTGGCAACAGGACGATCTCGCCGACGTCAATTTCCTCGCGCGGCTGGTCGAGCACTGCGCCGCGCACCCGGAAGCGGTCTGCGCCTATGCGGACGTCCAGTGGTTCGGCGCGCATATTGACCGCGCCGAACAGCCGAGCGTGCGGGGCTTCAGCTTGTCGCGCGCGCTGGAACTCATGGCCGCGGACACGGCCTATGTCCCTTTCCTCGGCCTGATGCGCCGCGATGCCATCCAGGCTGCCGGCCCGCTGCGCACCGGGCACGCCCTCAGCAGTCTTGAGGACATGGCGTGGATCCTGAAGCTTGCCGTCGAGGGCGAGCTGCATCGCGTCACCGGCATCCTCTACTTCAAACGGTCCCACAAGGCCCAGACGCACCGCATCTGGGACGCTTGGCCGGAAGACCAGCGGCGGGCGGCTTGGCTCACCTATGGCGTCGGACTTGTCGAAGCCTTGTTCAGGATCGTCCCGCCGCGCGACCGGATGGACGTGATCGACGCCGTGCTCGCGCGCCTGACGGCCTCACAAGGCGCCGTGTGGCAGCTCTATGCCTGCCGCGCCGACGATACGCGCTTCGCCGCCGACTTCCTCCAGCTCGTGCTCGCGACGCCCGCGCTCGAAACCTACGCCCGCGAACTCCACGCGCACCTCGCGCGCCGCCTCATCGATGGCGCCGGTGAGACCTCCAGCCCCTGCCTCGCGGCGTTCAGCGCCCTGCAGGCGCGCGGCTCGCTCGCCGAGCGCGTCGCGGACGGACATGTGACGGGGCTCGATTTCAGCGAGGGCGGAACCGGCGGCATCTTTCTCGGCGGTGGCTGGTCGTCGCTCGAACCGTGGGGCGTATGGAGCGACGGGCGATGGGCGGCGGTCCAACTGCCCCTGCCCCGCGGTGAGCGCACCCACCTCGTCTTCACCTGCCAGGCATACGGCTTGAAGGATCTTACGGAGAAGAGCGTCGTGCGGGTTCGCGCGAACGGCGTCGAACTCGGGCGATGGATCTTCGAGGAGTTTGTCGACCCCCGCGATTACACGCTCGAACTGACCACGGACGGACGGCCCACCGCGCTCATCGAGTTCCTGATGGAAAATCCCGTCGCACCGAGCGCGCTCGGACCGTCCGCCGATGTCCGGCAATTGGGCATTGGCCTGCGGCGGATCAGCTTCACCGCCGCGCCGGCCGGCCTGCAAGGGGACAAGCAGCCCGGGCTCGATCAGGATCTGGCTCTTCCGATCCGCCGCGATTCAAGGATCGCCCAGACCACCGACATCATGCCCCCGGCGAACGCGACCACGATGCAGAACAGGGCCTCATAGACGAGCCCGACATCGTCGATCGCCGCCAGCACGGCATAGCCGAGCAGACCCGCGCAGAGCAGCCCAAGCGAAATCCGGCCGAACAAGGACATGGCGCATTCCCGTCATTCGACCTGAATGATCCACGCGCCCCTTGGCCGGACAACCTCTCGAAATCGGGGATGGTGACGCCGCACGCCTATGCCGGCGATACCTCGATAGTATGTCGAAGGCTGCGCCTGAAGCGCCCATGAGAAACCAAAAGGGCGACCGCTCAGCGCGGTCGCCCGATGGCATCAACTCATTTCGCTAAAAGAATTGGTGCGGCCAAGAAGACTCGAACTTCCACAGGTTTCCCCGCTACCACCTCAAGGTAGTGCGTCTACCAATTCCGCCATGGCCGCATCCAGTTCCGCCCGAAGGCGAAGCAAGGGCGCGCGTATAGCAAGGCGGGACGGGGTTGTGAAGCGCCGTTTCATGTCCGGACGAACTTGTTTTTAGCCCCCGCAGAACCGTAGATTTCCCGGCCGACGCGCCCTAATCCCCGTTCCACTCCCAGTGCCAGGGTTCGGCGAAATAGTTGGCGAAGCCGAACCGCCCCGCATTCTCCAGCAGCCAGCGATAGGCGGGCTGCTGGACCATGAACAGGCGATTCCCCCAGTCCATGTCGGCCGGACTATGCCCCTCGATGAACCCGACATTCAGGTCCATCGCCGTCCCGCTCCAATGGGCCGAGCAGGACGGCGCCATCGAGACCTTCGAGCATTTGCGCGTCTTGCAGGTCTCGGCATCGCGTTCCTGCGTCCGCCAGGCGGAGACGATCTTCAGGTTCACATTGCCCGCGAAGATCGCCGGCGCCTCGCGCTTGGCCGCCTCGATCATCGCCCGATAGGCGCGATAGGCGCCGGGCAGCAGTTTTTCGGGCTTGCCCCAGACATCGCCCTTGGCGACCTCGACGAGCCGCCCCTCCTCCGCATGGCGGCAGGCCTCGGTCCGCGCCTTCTGGGCATGACGGCGCTGCGCGTGCCAGACCTGTGTCAGATCGCTCGCCGTCGCCGGGGTCATCCGCCCGACCGGCTTCAACCCGTTCTTCTTCTGCCAACCCGCCAGCGCCGCGGCGAACGCCGTCGTCCCCACGCCGCAATCCGTGCCGATTGTATGCTGCGTGAGCGGCAGATAGACCGCCCATCCCGGCCCCTCCAGCGCGCCCTCGCGCCCCTCCGTGAAGGTCCAGGTCGAACCGCTCACCGACTGCGCATTGTCGGCCGCCGCGGCCTTGAACGCGGGCACGTCAGGACAGCCGCCCGCGCAGGCGAAACCGCCCATAAACCAGGCCAGTATGAGGATTATCGCGGACCGCACGCGGGCACACTGCCGTCAACGGCGGACGCGTTCAACGCCTGTCAGGCGGCGGCGGCCAGCGTCCGGGTGACGGAGACGCAGATCTTCTCGCCCTGGATGACAATATCGCCCCGCGCCACGGGCTGACCGTTGGCGAGGATCCACACCTCGTCCGCCTGCTTGGCGTCGAGCTCGATAACCGCACCGCGGCCCATCCGCAGCAACTGGTGCATCGGAATCACCGACTTCCCCAGCACGACGGAAATTTCGACTTTGACGGAATCGACGGCCATATCGGTCAAATGCAATTGCCCCAGGATTGCGACGCTAGGGCCACGCGCTTACTTGGGGGTTAATGAATCTTACTAAGCCCCCCGCCCGCGCGCCGGAATGGCTCGAAAGCGCCGCCCCTGTCGCCTATCCGGACGCGCTCGCAGTCATGAAGGCGCGAGTCGCCGCGATCGCCGCCGGCACCGCCGGCGAGGCCGTCTGGCTGCTGGAGCACCCTGCCCTCTACACCGCCGGCACCAGTGCGAAGACCGGAGACCTGCTCGCGCCCGACCGCTTCCCCGTTTTCGCGGCCGGCCGTGGCGGGCAGTACACCTATCACGGCCCGGGCCAGCGCATCGGCTATGTCATGCTCGACGTGAAGGCGCGTGGTGGCGACGTCCGCAAGTTCGTCCATAGCCTCGAGGAGTGGCTGATCCGCACGCTGGCCGCCCTCGGCGTCACCGGCGAGCGCCGCGAAGGCCGCGTCGGCATCTGGGTCGCGGACCCCGTCACCGGGGCTGAAAACAAGATCGCCGCCCTCGGCCTCCGCATCCGGCGGGGCGTCAGCTTCCACGGCGTCTCGCTTAACGTCGCGCCCGATCTCACCCATTTCGACGGCATCGTGCCCTGCGGCATCAGCGCCCATGGCGTCACCAGCCTCAAGGCGCTGGGATGCACGACCGACATGGCCACCGTCGACGCCGCGCTGAAGACCGCCTTTGCGGAGGTGCTCGGCTGAAACCTGCGGCCCTCATCGCGCGTTACGATGGGATATCAAAGGAGGATCTCATGGCTGGCAAATGGGTCTGGCACGAGCTGCACACCCCCAACAAGCAACGGGCGGTGACCTTCTACGAAGCCCTGTTCGACTGGACCGCGGTCGACGCGCCCATGCCGGACGGCAACTACACGATCTGGCAGAAGGGCGGCGAAGGCATTGGCGGCCTCTGGCCGACCGGCGGCCCCGGCGCTGAAAACGATCCGCCCCGCTGGCTGCTCTATATTGAGAGCGACGATATCGACCGCGACTATGCGCGCGTCACCGAACTCGGCGGCAAGGCCCTCACCCACATCACCGAAATCCCCGGCGCAGGCCGCATGTTCACGGCGGAGGACCCGACCGGCGCGCAGTTCGTCGTTATGTTCCCCATCCCGATGGAGGCCCAAGTGACAGCCAAACCCACCAAGACCGCGAAGCCCAAAGCCAAGGCGAAACCAGCGGCCAAGACCGCACCCGCCGCGAAAGCCAAACCCGCCGCCAAGCCGGCCGTGAAAGCGAAAAAGGCACCGAAAGCCTCGCCCAAGGCAAAGCCCCGCAAGGCCGCACTGAAGGCCGCGAAGAAATCTGTTGTCGGCCTGAAGACCGCCACTAAGGTCGCCCGCGATACTGCGGCCGCCAAGGGCCGCACCGCGGCGCTCAAGGGCCGCTCGCAGAACAATTTCCGGCGCTGATCGCGCCGCTCGGGGGACAGCTATGGGGAGCATGAAATCGATCGCGTTCGCCGCCGCTCTGGCGGCGTTCGCTGGCGGTGCAAACGCCGAGGACGAACACGGCGGGCCGCCCAAGATCGTGCAGATGAGCTTTCTCACCGGCAACTGGCGCGAGGTGAAGGACGGCAAGACGACCGAGGAACACTGGATCGGCCCGGTCGGCGGCCTGATGGCCGGCACCACCATCACGTACAGCGATGGCGCCAAGACGACCGTCGAACTCATGACCATCGAGGTGCGCGACAACACTTTCGTTTTCGTGGCGCGTCTGGACGGTCAGCCCACCACCGTCTTCACGCTCAAGGAAGCCGATAACGGTTACGCCATGTTCGAAAACCCCGACCACGATTTCCCCCAGCGCGTCATCTACACCTTCAACGGCGAAGACACGCTGAACGCCCGCATCGAAGGTACCATGGACGGCAAGGAAGCCGCGATGGAGTGGCACTACACGCGGATCGCGAAGTAGGGTCCATCCTCGCGAAACCACTGAATGTCATCCCGGCCGCAGCGTAGCGGAGAGCCGGGACCCAGGTGACTGGACGCCGATGCTTGCCGCTCCTGGGTCCCGGGTCTCGGACGCCTCCGGCGGCCTCGCCCGGGATGACAATTGATTACTCGGGTAGGCTCTACGCAAACTCCAGGATCACCGCATCAACCGCCAGGCTGTCGCCCTTCTTGGCGTTGATCTTTGAGACCGTGCCGTTCTTCTCGGCGCGCAGCACGTTTTCCATCTTCATCGCCTCGACGACGGCCAGCGCCTCGCCGGCCTGCACTTCCTGGCCTTCCTCGACATTGATCGAAACGACGAGGCCGGGCATCGGGCACAGCAGGAATTTCGAGGTATCCGGCGGCACGCGCTCGATCATGTGGTGCGAGAGCGTCGCCGCGAACGGCGTCATCACCTTGGCCGGGATCGACGCGCCGCGATGCCACAGGCGATAGCCGTCCAGCGTCTTCTGGATCTGCGCGACGAAGGCCTCGCCGTCGATATAGCCGTTGAAGACGTTCTGCCCCGGCACCCACTCGCTCTCGACGACGATCGTGTCCTTGAAGCCGTCCTTGCCGCTGTCGTGGAAGCGGAAGGTCGCCGGGCCCAGCGGATCGGCGGTCAGCCACACCGACAGCGCGTGATCGACGCCGCCGAGATTGACGACCCATTCGGGCGGATAGGCGCTGTTCGGATGAATGCGGCCCGAGACCTCGCGGGCGCGGGCATTGTCGCGCGCATGGGCGAACACCGCGACCGCCGCCAGCTTTTCCGACGCGTCCTTGGGCAGATCGACGCCGTGGAAGCCGTCGGGGAATTCCTCGGCGATGAAGCCGGTGGTGATGTTGCCCGACTTGAAGCGCGCATGCCCCATCACGGCCTGAAGGAACGGCACGTTCTGCTGGATGCCCTCGATGTAGAACGCGTCCAGCGCATCGGCCATCAGCGCGATCGCCTCGTCGCGCGTCGGCGCGTGGGTGCAGAGTTTCGCGATCATCGGATCGTAGAACATCGAGATCTCGCCGCCTTCGTACACGCCCGTGTCGTTGCGGATGAGCCCCTTGCCCACCGGACCTTCCGCCGGCGGGCGGTATTTCACGAGCCGGCCGATCGACGGCAGGAAGTTGCGATACGGGTCTTCGGCGTAGATGCGGCTTTCCATTGCCCAGCCGTCGATCTTCACGTCCGACTGCTTGATCGCGAGATGCTCGCCGTAACCAACGCGGATCATCTGCTCGACCAGGTCGACGCCGGTGATCAGTTCGGTAACGGGATGTTCCACCTGCAGGCGGGTGTTCATCTCGAGGAAGTAGAAATTGCGGCCACCGTCGACGATGAATTCGACCGTGCCGGCGCTGTCGTAACCGACGGCCTTGGCGAGGGCCACGGCCTGCTCGCCCATCGCCTTGCGCGTCGCTTCGTCCAGGAACGGCGACGGCGCCTCCTCAATGACCTTCTGGTGGCGGCGCTGGATCGAGCACTCGCGCTCGTTCAGGTAGATGCAGTTGCCGTGCTTGTCGCCCAGCACCTGGATTTCGATGTGGCGCGGCTCGGTGACGAACTTCTCGATGAAGATGCGATCGTCGCCGAAGCTGGCGCGCGCCTCGTTCTGCGACGACTGGATCGCCTGCGCGAGTTCCTCGGCCGAGTTGCAGACGCGCAAGCCCTTGCCGCCGCCGCCGGCGGACGCCTTGACCATGACGGGATAGCCGATCTCCTCGGCGATCTTCGCGGCATGCTCGATGCCGTCGATCTCGCCGATGAAGCCGGGCACGGTCGACACCTTCGCGGCGGCGGCCAGCTTCTTCGATTCGATCTTGTCGCCCATCGCGGCGATCGCCTTGGGGTTCGGCCCTAGGAACGCGATGCCGTTCTCGGCCAGTGCATCGGCAAACGCGGTGCGCTCGGACAGGAAGCCGTAACCCGGATGCACGGCTTCCGCGCCGGTCTGTTTACAAGCGCCGATGATCTTCTCGATGACGAGGTACGACTGCGCCGCGGGCGGCGGGCCGATATGGACGGCCTCGTCGGCCATCTCGACATGCAGGGCGTCCTTGTCCGCGTCCGAATAGACCGCGACCGTTTTGATGCCCATCTTGCGGGCGGTCTTGATGACGCGGCAGGCGATTTCACCGCGGTTGGCGATCAGGATTTTTTTGAACATGTGCCCCGGCAGCCGTTGGACGCAATAAAGTGACGCGTCCGCATAGCAGAACCGGGGGCTGTGTCACGCGCAAATCGCGGAGTTTCCGTCAACGTCATTAGGACGCCCGCGCGCAGGATCATCTGGCATTTCTGGAAATAATTCCTATAATGGGCCTTGGATGGTTGGCAAAGGCCTACCTAAGCCCGAACGGGAGGGAACAGGACATGCCGATTACCCAAAAAATCGAGGTTCAACTCGAAATGCGCGGTTCAATTCCTCTACCCGCGGCCCGGAAAACCGCGATTTTTCCGCCTCGGAAGCGAATTGAATGGGTTTGGGCGCCGACGTGGCTGAGGACGGCCGAAACCGGCCGGTCTCACTGGCGCAATCCCGGACTATACTGACAGCCAGGCAAGAGGGGCATCATGGCGCACAAGATCAGGGTTGGCATCGGCGGCTGGACGTTCGAGCCGTGGCGCGGCGTCTTCTATCCGGACGACCTCACCCAGAAGCGCGAGCTGGAATTCGCCTCCCGGGCGCTCACGACCATCGAGATCAACGGCACCTATTATTCGACCTTCAAGCCGGATAGCTGGCGCAAATGGCATGACGAGACACCGGACGATTTCGTCTTCGCCGTGAAGGCCTCGCGCTTTTGCACCAACCGCAAAGTCCTCGCCGACGCCGGCGAGTCCATCGGCAAGTTCATGAGCCAGGGTCTCAGCGAACTCGGCCCCAAGCTCGGCCCGATCAATTGGCAGTTCATGGCGACCAAGAAGTTCGACCCGGCGGACTTCGAAGGTTTCCTGAAGCTCCTGCCCAAGACCCAGGACGGGTTGAAGCTGCGCCACGCCGTCGAGGTCCGCAGCCCCAGCTTCCAGACCCAGGCGTTCTACGACCTTGCCAGGAAGTACAACGTCGCGATCGTCTGGGCGAAGGACGAGGACTTTCCCGAGATCGACCAGCCGACCGCCGACTTCACCTATGCCCGCTTCATGGCGAGCCAGGAGGACAACCCGCAAGGCGTCACCCCCGCCGAGCTGACCGCCCTCGCCAAGCAGGCGAAGGACTGGGCCAAGCGCGGCGACGTCTTCGCCTTCTTCATCTCGGGCGCGAAGGTCCGCAATCCCGCGGCGGCGCAGGCACTGATCAAGAAGCTGAAGTGAGGGGATAGGACGCACCGACGCGCCAATGGCCGCGTGCTAAGCGTTGCCCATGACGCGCCCGCGATTCCTGCTCGCCCTCTTCACTGCTCTGACGCTCGCAGGCGGCGCGCTGGCCGCGCCCCTGCCCGCCGGCGAGCCGGTCCTCGTCGTCGACGATCTGACCACGCTCAGCGCGCTTGAGGGCGCCGGGTTCGCCCTCCCCGCTTTCTTCGACGCGCCCGACGCCGCGACGACTGAAGCGCTCTACGCCGCCAGCCCCTCCTACGCCGCGATGTCGTCGCTGCTGCTCTCGGACGTCGCCGAACTGCGCAAGGAGATGGCCGCCAACGGCCGCAAGCTCTACGAGGTCACCGACGGCAATGTCGGCCGCGTCATGGACGCCCGCTGGCTGCAATCGCCGCTCGCCCGCTTCCGCCTCGTCGGCGTCATCAACCGCATCGACCGCCGCGACTTCGTGCCGGCGGAGGGCGAGTGCGGCGAGACGCGCCTCATCTATCGCCTCGGCTATCGCTTCCAAGGCAAGAAGGGCCGGCTCTACTCCTCGCGCATGCCGCTCTCGCTCAGCATCGTCCTGGCGCAGCTCGGCGACTGCAAGGCCGCCGCCGAAGCCTGGGTGCCTACGACCGCCCTCGCGACGCCCGGCGACATCGCCGGCTGGCTCACCGCCAACGCACTGGACCCCAAGCGCTTCCGGCTGAAGCAGATCGAAGTGAACTTCCAGATCGTCCGCTTCCCCTCCGGCCAAGAAACCGAGTTCGGCGGCCAGGCCGTCTATCTCCTGCGCATCTTCGCCGCCGCTGAGGTCGACGGAAAACTCAGCCTCTCGGAAAAGCCGCTCGAGAACACCCCCGACGTTCCGAAGTTAAAGGCCGACCCTGAACTCCGCGGCGAGCTCGTCGCCTTCCTCCGCGAGAACGCCGCCAAGACCGATGAAGGCACTGTCGTCGTCCCCGACAAGTTCCTCGCGGTGAAGGCGCTCTCCTATTCGACCTTCGGCCCGCTCCGCGCCGCCAACCGCCTCTTCGCCGCCGTGCTGACGCCGGAGGATTTCGACGGCGTCCCGGCGGCCGACTTCCGCGTGGTTCACTCGACCCGCGGCATGATCGAACGGCTCGACCACATGTCCTGCATGGGCTGTCACCAGTCGAACGGCACGGCCGGCTTCCACTTCATCGGCAATGACGATGGCGAGACCTCGCCGCTGAACGCCGTGAAGATCGGAACGTCACCGCACTTCAACGCCGAACAGCCCCGCCGCGCCTCCTATATGCACGCGCTTCTGGATGGCCGCGCGCCCGATATCTTCCGCCCCCTCCCCAACGCTCCGCCTGCCGTGTGGAGCGACACCGGCCCCGCCTATGCCAAGGCGCGGCCCGGCATGTCCTGCATCCCGGAAGCGGCGCAGGCCGATCTCGCGGGCTGGTCCTGCGACAATACCACGGTCTGCGAGACCGTGGCGGCCAATCCCGTGCTGGGCGAGGTCATGGGCCAATGCCTTCGCCCCACCGAAGACGGCGCCTATTCCGGCCAGCTCTGCTTGTTCGGCGAGGTCGCCACCGCCGCCTTCCCGTTCAACGACAAGATGAAGATCGGCAAGACGCTGAATAGCTTCGCCGCCAAGGTGAACGAGAAGACCCATGCCTGCCGCCCGCCCAAGCTCGGCGTCCCCGGCGGCGCCGGCTATCGCAAATGCGCCGGCAACGAACGCATCTTCGGCGGCTTCGCCAAGGGCGCCGTGCCCGACGAGATCTGCGCCCTCGCCGGCGGAAAGGCGTTCGACCTCTGCGTCGCCTCCGGCGATTTCGCGAGCTGTCTTGAGGACGCCGTGGTGCGCGGCAACCGCCAGACCTGCGGCGGCGACATGTTCTGCCGCGACGACTTCATGTGCCAGGCGCTGCCGCCGAACCTGCCGGGCGTCGAGAAGGTCAAGAAGTTCGGCTACTGCTCGCCGACCTACTTCCTCTTCCAGATGCGCATCGACGGCCACCCGGATCCGGTGAAGGGGCTGTGATTTAGCCCCATTGCTTGCCGGCATAGTTGCGGAACTCGTTGCTGGGCAGTTCTTCGCAAAGCGGCTTCATCTCGCCCACGATCGAGGTAAGGACGTCGATCGTCGAGATGCCGTCATCGATGGACTTGAAATCCATGATCGTCCCGAGATTGGCGGCACGCGCGCCGTTCGAGCCGAACGTGAACGTGTTATTTCCACTGAGATATTTGTGATAGGTCGCGCCGCCGCCGAAGTCGGCCGTCGTCAACGGCATGGCCTTCGTCCCCTTAGAATAGAACGAGTTCCACGGGCCGATATCGCTCAATGGCCGGACTGGTTGAGGTCGCCCGGCGCACCCAGGCTGATACCGATCGAGGAGCCCTCGAAGAGGTAGTAGCAGTGCTTCTTGCGGAACGGCTCTTCCAGATTGATCCAGAGCTTCAGGCGGCCCGAAACCCCCGCGCTGAAGGTCACGAACGCCTCCACGCAAAGGCGGAAATATTGCGTCGGCCCGGGCTCCAGCCAGGGGTCGCCTTTCTCTGGGATGGGCGGAATCTCGATGGGCGGTGGTGGCGGCGGCGGTTTGTCGCCCGGCCGTGCCAGCCACATCTGGATATGCACGGCACGATCGAGCGCGCCCTCGTAGGCGGGAGAAGCGAAGGCTTCGCCGCGCGGGTAGATGGCAAATTCGATCTTCGCGCCGCGCACCGCGCCCAGAATATAATCGCGTACCGCTTCCGCGCGGCGCTGCGACAAAGCGAGATTGTGTGCATCGCTGCCGGAATGACTGGCGAGACCGTAGAGATGGATGCGCCAGGCAGGTCCGCCCGGCTTCGTGCTGCCTGCCTGCTTGATCTTCCAGATGATATTGAGATCAAGCCATTTGCAGTGGCGCGGCTTCAAGACCGCACTGTCGATCGAAAACGCGGCCACGATGCCTTCCATCGGCGGGCCTGATCGCGCGCCGACGATAATCCCCTCACTGGTCATGCATCCTCCGGTCAGGCGCGGCGACCCGGCGTTGGGCCGTCCTTCGACGTCACCGCATTTCGGAGATGAGACAGGCTAAGCCCCGGACGATCCACCCGCCGGCGAGCGACCATTTGAAGCAGCGGCGATCGCATCAAGTGCAGCGGTCGGATCCCGAAATCGTCAATCCGCGCCGACGCAAAGCGCGCGGAGACGTCTCGCCAGCGCCGCATTGGCGGGTTCGGCGTCGGCGCGTAGGTAGCCGAGAATTTCGACGAGCTCGGCGGCGCTGCGGGCGATCGTCGAGGCCAGGCGCTCTTCATCCTGGTCGGGCAGGATAAAGTTGATGATGACCGCATCGGAGGTCGCCCTCGCATAACCCGGCGGCACCCGAACGCTGTCAGGTCGGACGCGGAAGAGTTCGACGTCGCCCGTAAAGGGAAAGAAGACCGTCACGGCGAGGCCACCGCCGGGCACCTCGTCGTTGTAACGATCGATGAAGGGCTCGGTCACGCGCCGCTCCACGACATGGGCGGCGCCGGGCGTCATCACGGGAACGTCGATCGCGTAGCGGCGAACCAGCTCGTCCGCATCACGCGATGGATCCGCCTTCGCCGCCGCCGTCCGCACATCCAGCAGGTCGGAGAATGTCAGCTCCGAGAAGAGGAACGGCGGTGAAGAGGCGGCCGAGACCATCTGCCGATCTTATGCTGTCCTTAGAGCGGAATGTTGTCGTGCTTTTTCCAGGGCATGTCCTGCTTCTTGGTGCGGAGCATGCGGAGCGCGCGGGCGATGCGCCAGCGGGTGCGGGCGGGCGTGATAACCTCGTCAATGTAGCCGCGGCTCGCAGCGACGAACGGATTGAGGAAGCGGTCCTCGTATTCCTTCGTGCGTTCCGCAATCGCGTCGGGGTTGCTCATCTCCTGCCGGAAGATGATTTCCACCGCGCCCTTCGCGCCCATCACGGCGATCTGCGCCGACGGCCAGGCATAGTTCACGTCGCCGCGGATATGCTTGGACGACATCACGTCATAGGCGCCGCCATAGGCCTTGCGCGTGATGACCGTGACCTTCGGCACCGTCGCCTCGGTATAGGCGAACAGCAGCTTCGCGCCGTGCTTGATGAGGCCGCCATATTCCTGCGCCGTACCGGGCAGGAAGCCGGGCACGTCGACGAAGGTGACGACCGGGATGTTGAAACAGTCGCAGAAGCGCACGAAGCGCGCCGCCTTGCGCGAGGCGTCGCTGTCGAGCACGCCGGCCAGCACCATCGGCTGGTTGGCGACGAAGCCGACCGTGTGGCCCTCGATACGGCCGAAACCCGTCACGATGTTCTTGGCGAACGCTTCCTGGATCTCGAAGAAATCGCCCTCGTCCGCGACCTTCAGGATCAGTTCCTTGATGTCGTAGGGCTTGTTGGGATTGTCGGGGATCAGCGTGTCGAGCGAGTGGTCCTCGACATCGAACGCCGTAAAGCTCGGCCGGTGCGGCGCCGCGTCCTTGTTGTTGAGCGGCAGGAAATCGATCAGCCGGCGCATCTGCTGCAGGCAGATCAGGTCGTTGTCATAGGCGCCGTCGGCGATCGACGACTTGGTCGTGTGGATTTTCGCGCCGCCCAGTTCCTCCGACGTAACGATCTCGTTTGTCACCGTCTTCACGACGTCGGGGCCGGTCACGAACATGTAGGACTGGTCGCGCACCATGAAGATGAAGTCGGTCATGGCGGGCGAATAGACGTCGCCGCCCGCGCACGGGCCCATGATGACGCTGATCTGCGGGATAACGCCGGACGAGATGACGTTGCGCTTGAAGACCTCGCCATAGCCGCCGAGCGAGGCGACACCCTCCTGAATGCGCGCGCCGCCGGCATCGAACAGGCCGATGCACGGCGCGCCCATGCGCAGCGCCAGATCCTGGATCTTGGTGATCTTCTCGGCATGGGCTTCCGAGGTGGAACCGCCGAACACCGTGAAATCCTTGGCGAAGACATAAATGAGGCGGCCATTGACCGTGCCCCAGCCGGTGACGACGCCGTCGCCGGGGATCTTGGTCTTCTCCATCCCGAAGTCGGAATTGCGGTGTTCGACGAACATGTCGAACTCCTCGAACGTCCCGCTATCGAGCAGCAACTCGACCCGCTCGCGGGCGGTCAGCTTGCCCTTCTTGTGCTGTGCGTCGATGCGCGCCTGGCCACCGCCCAGACGGGCCTGCTCGCGGCGATGTTCGACTTCCTGGATGACGGTTCGCATGGGTGGCCCCGCAAGACTGTGACGCAGCCTGAAATCACGTTTCTTGCGCCCGCGCAACGCACCGCGAACGGAAGTTTCACTGACGTAAAGTCAGCCAACCGGAACATTGGCCGCGTGTGGACGTTTCAGAACAAACGCCGTCCAAGGAGGCTCAGGCCATGCGTATAGAAGGCGACCATCCGACCGTCACCGTCACCGAGGCCCGTCAAGGCAACCGGCGCATGATGAACACCCACGTTCTGGTCATTTCGACTATCGCGGTCGTGGTCCTGTTCGCGCTGATCTACATCTTCTTCTTCAACAACCCGCCGCCCGCCGGCACGCCAGCGGTCTAGCCCAATAAGTCCAGAAACCGCCCGGCATTTTCGGCTTCGGCCCGGATCCGGGCGGTCCGCGCATCGGCTTCCGTATCGCGGCCCCAGCGCTCGGCTTGGTATTCCTCATCGATCCGCGACAGGTCGAACGCCTCACGCGGTGTAAACCGTCCGCCCAGCACGGCGAGGCCCAGTCCGAGCGACCCCGTCGCGGTTGTTACGACATGGAGCGCGCCAAGCCGCAGCGCATCCAGCTTCAGGATCGCCGCCTTCAGCCGGTCGAGCGCCTCGCGCGGCTGATCGACATGGACCACCCCTTCCGCCAGCATCAGCCGCGCGCCATGCGTCTCCGCCAGCCAATCGAGCGCCGGCTGCCAGCCCTTGGCGAGCCGCACGGCCAGTTCAATCGGCGAGGCGGCGCGATAGCACAGCAGATCGTTCCCGCCATAGGACGCCAGCCGGCCCGCAAACGCCTCGCGCTCCGGCGCGATCCGGTCAATCGCGGCGTTCACCAGCGCGGTCAGCGGCATCGAGGGGATATCGAGCTTTTCAGCCTGCGCATTCCATTCGGCGGCGACAGCCTCGGCCAGCGCGACTGACGGCACGGCGAAATTCGCCCGCGCAGGGGTCTTCAACCGGCGCTCGTCGAGCCAGATGCCGAACCCGCCATCAACCGGGCGCGCGGAGGCTGCAGTATAAAAGCGCTTGATATCGGGGGTACTCATGCAGGCTTCGCATCCTTCCATTCGCGATAAGCCGTCAGCAACCCAGCCGCTTTTGGATCGCGGGCCGCCAAGTCGCCGGCGAGCGCATCGAGCTCAACCGCGGTGAGATCGGCGAGATAGCGCTCGTCAAAGGGACCGGCGAGGACGAGACCGCTGCGATGCCCGGTGAGGTGGTTGGTCGTCAGCTTCAGGGCGTCGCTGAACTCTTCCGTCTCGGGGTTCTGCGTGGGATGGCCTTCCCACAACTGTGGTTCGCGCATGAAAGTTTTCTGCAGCACCTTCTGCGAATGAAAGGCCGTCAGGCCGATGAACACGAAGGCAAAGATGTTCCAGGCCGCGCCGTACCCCCACAGATACTCTAGCAGCAGCATGAATCCGAAGAACGCGACGGTGAGAATCGCCCACAACAGAAGCCGCCGCCGGGTCGTCCATTTGTCGTAGACGATCAATGTGATGAGACCGCCGGTAAAGGCGGCGATCCCTAGAAATATCCAGTGCATCTCCATCAGCGGCGTCGCCTGGCTTTGCGCTGCGCATCCGGCAGGCCGTCATGCACGCCCTGCCGCGCTCGCTTCGCCGGCGTCCAGGCGCGTTCGCCCAGCGTCTTCGCGTGCTTGGGATGGAAGGGATAGAAGACCCGCGCGTTCTTGCGTGAGGCCTCGCCCGCCGTCAGCAGCCGGACCGGCGCGTCGGTATTGTTCATGACGGTATGGGCGATCCCCGTTCCGTTCGGCCAGCCCACGAAGTCGCCCGGCGTCAGCCGGTAGAGCCGGCCGTCGAGCCAGACATCCGGAGTCCCCTCCAGCACGAAGGTGAACTCCTCCTCATCGCCCTCGGCATGCGGCCACGAGGTCCGGCGTCCCGGCGCCAGCAGATCGACCCCGCCGCCGATCCGCGCCATCCCGATCTTTGGAAACAGATGCGCGAAATCCGACAGCAGCTCGGAATCGTTCGGATAGGTATTGCCGGTGATCGGCTTCAGCGCGCGCCAGTCGACCGCATTCGCCGGCAGGCCTTTTTTCACCGCGCCTTTCGGCAGCGGAGCTCCAGCCTCGTTCGGCAGACCGATATGCGGTCCCAGCCGTCGCTTCGGCGGATCGCTCCAGATTTTGCCACGCTTGGCGAAAAATTCGGCCGCCTCCAGATCGTGCGGGAAGCTGACCTTGGAGTTGTAGCGCGACGCCTCACCGATGGTGAGGTAACGGACCGGCGTGTTGCTGTTGTTGATGATGGAATGCGCGATGCCCGTCCGGTCCGCCCAGCCGATGCCGATGCCGGGCCTCAGCGGATAGAGATGCCCATCCTGCCAAAGGTCCGGCGTCCCCTCCAGGATGAAGACCATCTCCTCCTCGTCCCGCTCCGCATGGGGCGGCGAGGAGCGGTGGCCGGGCGGCAGACGCTCGTGCCGGACACCAAGGCGCGTCAGTTCAGCCGCCGCACCGAGATTGGCCCCAAACGCCCGCGCTTCGCCTGTCGCGGGATGCCGGCCTTGTTCGGCGGCCTCCAGCTCGGTCCAGTGGCGGACAAAGGGCGGGCGCTTCGGCATGGCTCAGGCGTCGGGGAACGGATCGCTGGTGTCGTCGACGTTCCAGCCGAACAGGTCCCACGTTTTCTGCATATGGGTAGGCAGCGGCGCGGTGATCTCCAGATAGCCGCCGGACGGCTTCTTGACCCTCAGATAGCGGGCATGGAGATGCATCTTGGTCGAGATTGCCCCGGTCATCCGGGCGCCCTCCTCGCCATACTTGAAGTCGCCGGCAATCGGCGTGCCCAGCGAGGTCGCATGGACGCGGAGCTGATGGGTCCGGCCGGTGATCGGCATCATCGCGACCCAGGCCGCGGTCTGCGCCGCGTGTTCCATGACCTTGTAACGGGTCACCGCACGCTTGGCCTCGTCGTCCTCTTCCTTGGTCCGGATGACCATGCGCTCGTCGGTGCGTCCCGGTCCGTGCGCCACCTTGGCGAGCGCGGCCTTGATGATCCCCTGGTGCGGCTTCGGCACCCCCACGGTGAGCGCCCAGTAGATCTTCTTGGTGTCGCGCTCGCGGAAGGACTCGGCCAGCGCGGCGGCTGCGGGCACGGTCCGGGCGATCACGAGAACGCCGCTCGTATCCTTGTCGAGCCGGTGGACGAGCCGCGGCCGCTGCTTCTTCCCGAACGTCAGCCCGCCCAGCAGGTGATCGACCGAGCGCGTGATCCCCGGTCCGCCCTGGCTCGGCAAACCCGGCGGTTTGTTGAGGATGATGATCTCGGAATCCATATGAATAACAAGATCTTCGACCGCGATCCTGTCAGCCTGGTTCAGCGGTGCATCGGTCGCGCGAACAGGAGTCGTCTTCGCGTCGTCGGGCAGCGGCGGGATGCGCACGGCCGCGCCGGCCGTCAGTCGGTCGCTGCCTTTGACCCGGCCGCCGTCCACGCGTACCTGGCCGGTGCGCAGCAGCTTCTCCAGCGCGCCATGGTTCAGGCCGGGGAAGTGGCGCTTGAACCACCGGTCCACGCGCACCCCGCCCTCGTCCGAGGCCACCATTTGAGTTCTGACGCCGCTCATCCCGCAAAGCTCCGTACCAGCCAGAGTCCACAGAACAAAAAGAGAACTGTCAAGACCACCGAAGCGGTTATATAGAGGGCCGCGGGGCCAAAGTCGCCCTTCTCGATCATCAGGGCAGTTTCGAGCGAAAACGCGGAGAAGGTCGTGAAGCCCCCGAGAATGCCCGTGGTGAGGAACAGGCGGAGGTCGGACGACATCGTCCAGAACCGCGCTGCCGCCTCCATGATCAGCCCCATCAGCAGGGCGCCGATCATGTTCACCGCCAGCGTTCCCCAGGGAAATCCAGCACCGGTCAGGCGCTGGATGCCGGAAGCCATGAAATAGCGCATGACCGCGCCGATCGCCCCACCGCTCGCGACGGCGAGAACCGGGATCACTTGTGCTGCATTTCCGAGACGACGGCCGTTTCGGTCGTCTTGTTGTAGAGGCACAGCATCATGCCGTGCTCGCCCTTCATGTGTTCCTGGGGATAGGCGCCCTCGATGACGAGCGCGTCCATGCCGACGCTGTCGTCGAATTGGATGAGGGCGGTGTGCGCCTTGGCGTCCTTGAAGCCGGTGGCGGCGATGCAGGACTCCGTGACCTTGGCTTCGTACTCGGCCCAGGCGTCAGAGCTGGAAGCCAGCGCGGGCGCGGCAGCAAAGACCGCGACAGCGGCGGCGAAGGTCAGGCGGATCATGAGACGCTCCTTACTATGGGAGCGCCGGTGTAGCGCAGGGCGGCGGGCGACAACAGATAGTCCACCCCACATCCCCATGGCCGCCCCCTAAGGCGGCCACAAGGACTTGCGGAGGTTAGGCCGCCCGGAAGCGCTGCAGCCGCTGGGTGATGATCTCGTCCGCCTCGGCCATGATGCGGTCGATCAGTTCCTTCACCGTGGGCACGTCGTGGATGAGGCCCGCGACCATGCCGCAGCTCCAGCCGCCCGCGTCCATATCGCCGTCGCGCAGGATCTTGGGATAGACGCCCGCGACCTCGGCCGCGATGTCGCCGAAGCTGAGCTTGTCGCCCATCTCCTTTTCCTTGGCGATCAGCCGCTCGACCGCGGCATTGGTCAGCACGCGCTCGGTATTGCGCAGCGGGCGCATGATCAGGCGCGTGTCCAGCTCGCTCGCCTTCACCAGCGCGTCCTTGACGTTCTGGTGGACCGGCGCCTCCTTGGTCGCGATGAAGCGCGTACCCATGTTCATGCCCTCGGCGCCCAACGCCAGCGCGGCGACCAGGCTGCGCCCATCGGCCATGCCGCCGGAGGCGACGAACGGGATCTTCAGCTTCTCTGCCGCCGCCGGCAGCAGGATGAAGTTCGGCACGTCATCCTCGCCGGGATGGCCGCCGCATTCGAAGCCGTCGACGCTCACGGCATCGCAGCCGATCGATTCCGCTTTCACTGAGTGGCGGACCGAGGTGCATTTATGGATGACCTTGATGTCCGCTTCCTTCAGTGCGGGCAGCCACTTGGCCGGGTTGTTGCCGGCCGTCTCGACCGCCTTCACGCCGCTGTCGATGATCGCCTTCACGAAGCCCGGATAGTCCGGCGTGTTGACGGAGGGCAGGAAGGTCAGGTTCACGCCGAACGGCTTGTCGGTCATGCCCTTGCAGCGCTCGATCTCCTTGGCGAGGTTCTCGGGCGTGCCCTGCGTCAGGCCCGTGATGATGCCGAGGCCGCCCGCGTTCGAGACGGCAGCCGCCATCTCGGCGAAGCCGACATAGTGCATGCCGCCCTGGATGATCGGATGCTCGATGCCGAACATTTCGGTGATGCGTGTCTTCATGGAAGTCCCCTACCCAGCTCTTATGACGAATGGGCGCATCAAGCCTCAAGGCGCGGGGGAAGTGAAGCCGCCTATTCGCCGTTCCGCTCGGTCCTCAGCTTCGACCAGAACGCCAGCCGCTTGGCGATCTCGCGCTCGAAACCCTTGTCCTTGGGCTGGTAGAGCGCCGGCCGGTCCATCCCGTCGGGGAAGTAGTTCTGGCCGGAGAAGCCGTCCTCGGCGTCGTGGTCGTAATTATAGCCGGCGCCGTAACCCTCGTTCTTCATCAGCTTCGTCGGCGCGTTGAGGATATGCTTGGGCGGCATCAGCGAGCCCGTCGCCTTCGCCGCCCCGCGCGCCGCGCCGAAGCCCTTGTAGAGCGCATTCGATTTCGGGGCCGTCGCGCAATAGACGAGCGCCTCGGCGATCGCGAGTTCGCCCTCCGGACTGCCCAGGAAATCATAGGTATCCTTGGCCGCGATCGCGATGGTCAGCGCCTGCGGATCGGCCAGGCCGATATCCTCGATCGCCATGCGCACGATGCGGCGCATCAGATAGAGCGGCTGCTCGCCCCCCGCCAGCATGCGCGCCAACCAGTAAAGCGCCGCATCGGGATCCGACCCGCGCACTGACTTATGCAGCGCCGAGATGAGATTGTAGTGCTCCTCGCGATCCTTGTCGTAGACCGGCGCACGCTTTTGCACGACGTCCGCCAGTCCCGCCGGCGTCAGCGTCGGCCTGCCCGCCGGCAGCGCCAGCAGGTCCTCGGCAAGGTTCAGCAGATAGCGCCCGTCGCCGTCGGCCATCGCGATCAACGCCTCACGCGCACCCGCGTCCAACGGGAGGGCCTGCCCCGTCACCACTTCAGCGCGTTTCAGGATCGCCTCAAGCGCCGTGTCGTCCAGCCGCTTCAACACCAGCACCTGGCACCGCGACAGCAGCGCGGCGTTCAGCTCGAAGCTCGGGTTCTCCGTCGTCGCGCCGATGAGGACGATGGTGCCGTCCTCCATAACCGGCAGGAAGGCATCCTGCTGCGAGCGGTTGAAGCGATGGATCTCGTCGACGAAGAGCAGCGTCCCCTGCCCTGTCTTGCGTCGCGCCCGCGCCGTCTCGAACAGCTTCTTCAATTCCGCGACGCCCGAGAAGATCGCGCTGATCTGAACGAAGTCCAGCTTGGTCGCCTTGGCGAGCAGCCGCGCGATCGTCGTCTTGCCGGTGCCCGGGGGACCCCACAGGATCATCGAGGTGATCCGGTGCGCGCCCGCCATCCGGCCGATCGGCCCATCGGGCTTCAACAGGTGATCCTGCCCAATCACCTCCGCCAGTTCAGCCGGCCGCAGCCGGTCGGCCAGCGGCCGCGGCGCGTCGTCCTGAAAGCCGGCGGCGTCGAAGAGGTCGCTCACTACGGCGACACTTCCAGCGTCAGAACTTCGCCGCCGCGCTTCACCGCGATGCGCCAGCCCTTGCGCTCGCCGGCCTTCAGCGCGCCGTCCAATGCTGCGACGTCGGCGGTCTCGGCATCGTTGACCTTGGCGATGATGTCGCCGGGACGGAACCCATAGCGGCGCGCCAGCGAGCGGCGGTCGATGTCGAGCACGACCACGCCGGACATGTCGGCGATGCCCAGCTCATCGGCATAGGCGGGCGACAGGTTGGCGACCTTCGCGCCGGCCATGGGGTTGCGGCCGTCGATGGTGATCGTTTTGCGGTCGCCATCGGGCGGGGATTCCAGCGTGACGTTCCAGGTCGTCCAGGTCCCGTCGCGCGGCCCTTCCAGCTTCGCGACCTTGCCGAGCCCCGCCGTCGCGATACGATAGCGCACGGCCTGCGGGTCGTTCACCTCGAACCCGTCGATCTTCATCACGACGTCGCCGGTCTTGAGCCCGGCCTTGTCCGCCGGGCCGCCTGAGAAGATCGAACGGACGATCACACCCTGCGGCCGGTCGAGGCCGAGCGAGGCCGCGATGTCGTGCGTCAGCTCCTGCGTTTCGGCGCCCAGCCAGGCGCGCGCGATCTTGCCGCCCGTGCCCGCGCCGTCGATCGTTGCGCGGACCATGTTGGAGGGGATGGCGAAGCCGATGCCGATCGAGCCGCCCGAGCGCGAGAAGATCGCCGTGTTGATGCCGATCAGCTGTCCGTCCGCCGTCACGAGCGCGCCGCCGGAATTGCCGGGATTGATTGCGGCGTCGGTCTGGATGAACGACTGGTAGTCCGAGATACCGGCATTGGTGCGCGCGACAGCGGAAATAATGCCCATCGTCACGGTCTGCCCGACGCCGAACGGATTGCCGACGGCGAGCACGAGATCGCCAACCTCGGCGCTGTCGGAATCGCGGAACGGCAAGGTCGGCAACTGCTCGCCATTGGTTTCGATCTTCAAGAGCGCGATGTCGGTGCGGGCATCGGCGACCTGCACCTTCGCCTCGAACTCGCGGCGGTCGGAGAGCACGACGATCAACTCGTCGGCGCCGTCGATGACATGATTGTTGGTGACGATCAGCCCATCGGGCCGCACGATGACGCCCGAGCCTAGCGAGTTCTGCGTGCGGTCCTGCTGCGGCCCATAGAACTCCTCGTAGAAGGGATCGCCGGCATAGGGGTTATGGACGATCGTCTTGGCGTAGACGTTCACCACCGCCGGCGCGATCCGCTTCACCACCGGCGCGAAGGTGGCGGTGAGCTCGACCTGGGTCTTGGGCGGCGCTGCGTCCTGCGCCGCGGCGGGCGTCACGGCGAGAGCGAGGGCAAGGAGAAACCAATTCCGCATGGTGCAATCCTGGAGACGAACAAAGCTGGTATGGGAATTATAACGCACCGTCGTGCGGTGCAGCATCAGGTCACGACGAATTAATGTGGCCGGCCAAGGCTGTGCGCGTCCATGGCACACCCGCCGTGCCATCGCGTAACGCCCCCCGCCATTACACGCATTTCATGGACTCGAGCCGGCACCGCAAAATACATAGGATTCAAGTCCGCATGGTAAAGGCCCGCGGATTTGCGCGCTTTTCTTCCTAGCGCGCTTCCGGTCCCCCGCTTGCAATCCGGGATTGCCCCACCAAGCGGGTAAACAGGAGAAACACCATGAAGCGCATTTACCTCATCGCCGCTGCGGCGCTTGTCCTCGCCGGCACCAGCTTTGCGGGCGGTCGCGAATTCGGCCGCGGCGGTCTTGTCAGTCTCGACCTCAATGTCGGCAAGCGCGGCAGCGTCGTCGATCTCGACGCCAATGTCGGCAACTCCAATTCGCGCGGCGGCAGCCTGCTCGACCTCAATGTCGGCGTGCTCAACAACAACCGCGGCAAAGGTTCGCTGGTGGATCTCGACGCCCAGGTCGGCGCCGACAAGCGCGGTCGCGGCGGCCTGCTGGATCTCGATGCAAAGGTCGGTGGCGGCGTCGGCAACCACTGATGGCGGTGGACCGGGCCTCACCTAGTCCCCCAGACCTGGTCCGCCTACCTCGGAAAGGACAGCCTGGCCGCTGTCCTTTCCGTTCTTTTTTGGCGGGCACTGAGACCCGTCGTCGCATTGGCCATGCGCGCCTCACCCTGCCAGTATCCTCCCATCGCGCGTAGGGGGCTGCGGCGATAGCAAGCGGGGGCTTGAATGGATGCGCCGAGTCTGAAGGGCACCGACTATGTCGGGCGCGCCTATGGTTTTGCCTTTGATCGGTTCTGGCGCGTTGTTCCGTCCATCCTGCTCTGGAGCCTGCCGGCGATGGCCTGGACCGCCTGGCCGATCTTCCTCAACGAGAGCTTCATGGCGTTCACGAGCTTTCTCGTGCGAACGATCGGGCTCAACGGATTCATCATCGTCTACGGCGCAGCCACCGTGGTCATCAGGGCCGCCTGCCTCGCCGGATTCTCCGTTCTGCGTCATCGCGATCTGCTGGCCGGCATAACGCCGCTCAACCGTTCGGCCGCCGCGTCGTTGCCGCCTTATCTTGGCTACTGGCTGCTGACCGTACTTACCTTCGCCGTGATCTTGATGTTGATCGGTTTCACCGTCGGCCTCGTGTTCGGAACGGTGTCCCGCCCCCTGCTCTATCTCATCGCGCTCGTCGGCATCATTGTCGTCGGCATGCTGGTGCTGCGCGCCATTCTCGTGTTTCCCGCAATCGCCATCGGCGACCGGCAGACGACGCTGGTCAGCGCCGAGCGGGCCACCCGCGGCAATGGCTGGCGGATCTTCCTCGGCACGGTCCAGGTGACGGTGCCGACGACCTTGCTGCTCGCGATCGTCCTCGGACTGGCGGGCCGCTATTTCGTCGCGCTCTGGCCGGACGGGACCGGCCTCTTCATCGACGATGCCCTGCAGCTGCTCGCCGAATTCGTCGTGGCGACGGTCTTCGTCAGCTACGTCTCGCTGCTCTACGCGCACTTCAACGCCCTGCCAGTGCCCGCTCCAGAAGGCTGGGAAGCGCATCGGCTCTGAGCGCGGCACAAACGAAAAGGGCGGCCCGAAAGCCGCCCCTTCCCTGTTTCGCAGCGAAGTCGCTGAAGCTTACGCCTCGACGTCTTCCTTGACCATGACCGGACCGGAGTCCTTGCCCTTGGCGGTGACGTCGCGGCCGACGAATTCGATGATCGCCATCGGCGCGTTGTCGCCGATGCGGTTGCCCGCCTTCAGCACGCGCAGGTAGCCGCCGCTGCGGCCGGCATAGCGCGGCGCCAGAACGTCGATGACCTTGGCGGCCGAGACTTCATCGCCGATCTCGGCGATCAGCTGACGGCGCGCCGCGAGCTTCGTCTTATCATTGGCGCGCTTGGCGACCGTGACGAGCTTCTCGACGATCGGACGCAGGTCCTTCGCCTTGGGCAGCGTCGTCTTGATCTGCTCGTGCTTCACGAGCGCTGCGGCCATGTTCGAGAACATGGCGGCGCGGTGCGAGGCGGTACGGTTGAGCTTGCGGCCCGAGTTAGCGTGGCGCATGGCCTAATCTTTCTCTCAGAACTGGTCTTCGTAGCGCTTGGCGAGGTCGTCGATGTTCTCGGGCGGCCAGCCGGGCACTTCCATGCCGAGGTGGAGACCCATATTGGCGAGAACTTCCTTGATCTCGTTCAGCGACTTGCGGCCGAAGTTCGGCGTGCGGAGCATCTCGCCTTCGGTCTTCTGAATGAGATCGCCGATATAGACGATGTTGTCGTTCTTCAGGCAGTTGGCCGAACGGACCGAGAGCTCGAGCTCGTCGACCTTCTTCAGCAGCGCCGGGTTGAACGCGAGTTCGGGCTTGGGCTCGTCCTTCTTGGCTTCCGTCGGCTCTTCGAAGCCGATGAAGGTGCCGAGCTGGTCGACCAGGATGCGGGCCGCGAGGCCGACAGCGGTTTCGGCCGACAGCGCGCCGTTCGTCTCGACGTTCAGTGTCAGCTTGTCATAGTCGAGGATCTGGCCCTCGCGGGTGTTCTCGACCTTGTAGGAAACCTTGCGGACCGGCGAGAACAGGCTGTCGATCGGGATGAGGCCGATCGGCGCGTCTTCCGGGCGGTTCTTGTCGGACGGGACATAGCCCTTGCCCGAGGTGACCGTGAACTCGATGCGGATCGAGGCGCCCTGGTCCAGCGTGCACAGCACGAGGTCGGGGTTCAGGATTTCGACATCGGCGACGGGCGTGATCTGCGAGGCCTTGACCTCGCCGGGGCCCGTGGCGCGCAGCGTCAGGCGCTTCACGCCCTGATCGGCCGGCATGCGGATCGCCAGCGACTTCACGTTGAGAACGATATCGGTCACGTCCTCGCGGACGCCGGGGATCGACGAGAACTCGTGCAGCACGCCATCGATCTGGATCGAGGTGACGGCCGCACCCTGCAGCGAGGACAGCAGCACGCGGCGCAGCGCATTGCCGAGCGTCAGGCCGAAGCCGCGCTCCAGCGGCTCCGCGACCATCGAGGCCGTCGAGGTGCTGTGGCCAGTTTCGACCGCGAGCTTCGCCGGCTTAATCAGATTCTGCCAATTGGCCTGGACCACGGGCAACTCCTAAGAAACGAGAAAGGAAGCGGACGCCTTAAACGCGGCGGCGCTTCGGAGGACGGCAGCCGTTGTGCGGGATCGGCGTGACGTCGCGAATCGAGGTGATGGTGAAGCCGGTCGCCTGCAGCGCGCGCAGCGCCGACTCGCGACCCGAACCGGGGCCCGAGACTTCGACTTCGAGCAGCTTCACGCCATGTTCGGCGGCCTTGCGGCCGGCATCTTCGGCGGCCATCTGGGCAGCGTACGGGGTCGACTTGCGCGACCCCTTGAAGCCCATCGTGCCAGCCGACGACCACGCAATGGCATTGCCCTGCGCGTCGGTGATGGTGATCATCGTGTTGTTGAACGACGCAACGACGTGGGCGACGCCCGACGTGATGTTCTTGCGTTCCTTCTTGCGGATACGCGCTTTCTTCTCGGCCATGGCTTACTTCTTCTTGCCGGCGATCGGCTTGGCGGGACCCTTGCGGGTGCGGGCGTTCGTGTGGGTGCGCTGGCCGCGAACCGGCAGGTTCTTGCGGTGACGCAGGCCGCGATAGCAGCCGAGGTCCATCAGGCGCTTGATGTTCATCGCGGTCTCGCGACGAAGATCGCCTTCCACCACGAAGTCGCGGTCGATGACTTCACGGATCTGGATGACCTCGGAGTCCGACAGCTGATTGACCCGGCGGCTCTCGTCGATGCGGAGCTGCTTGCAGATCATGTCAGCGTGCTTGGCGCCGATGCCATGGATGTAGCGGAGCGCGATGTGAACGCGCTTGCCCGTCGGAATGTTTACGCCAGCGATACGCGCCACCGTTAGTCTCCTAGTTCTTTCCGGCTGCTCGCCGGACGATGAGCGAAACCACGACCAGCGGCGCAACGCCGCAAATCGCCTGTTCCGGGCGCCAGAGTCGGGGGTTCAAAATTGAGCGGCGGAGTATACTCAGGCAACCCCCGCCGTCAACGCGATTCCTTAAGAAAATCCGGACTTAAACGGCCTCCAGAATCGCAGAAATCTGGGCCGCGACGGTCTCGACCGCTTGCATCCCGTCCACGGTCTTCAAAAGACCCTTGGAACGGTAGTGGGCAATCAGGGGCGCCGTGTCCCGGTGGTACTTGGCGAGTCGGTTCGGAAACACGTCCGGCCGGTCGTCGGAGCGGACCGGACGGCCCGCCGCTTCATTCTCGGCCGCGCGGCGCGCGATCCGCTCGATCAGGATATTGTCGTCGACTTCCAGCTGGATCACGACGTCCAGCTTCGAGTTCCGGCCGGCCAGCAGGCCGTCCAGCGCATCCGCCTGGACGGCGGTCCGCGGAAAACCGTCGAAAATCGCGCCCTTGGCGCAGTCGGGCTCGGCCAGCCGGTCGGCAATGATGCCGACCACGACCTCGTCCGGGACCAGGTCGCCGCGATCGACGATCGCCTTGGCCTGCAGCCCGATGGGCGTGCCGGCCTCGATCGCCGCCCGCAGCATGATGCCCGTGGACAGCTGCTTGAGACCGCGGCCGGCCTCCAGCAATTCCGCCTGGGTCCCCTTCCCCGCCCCCGGCGGGCCCAGAAGTATCAGATTCATCGACCCCGCCCTTTGAGCCGCGACTTCTTGATCAGGCCTTCATACTGGTGCGCCAGCAGGTGGCTCTGAATCTGGGCGACCGTGTCCATGGTCGTGCTGACCAGGATCAGCAGCGAGGTGCCGCCGAAGTGGAAGGCAAAACCCTGGCCGTAGGTGTTGAGGATGAATTCCGGCACCAGGCAGACGATGGCCAGATAGACGGCGCCGACGGCGGTAAGACGGGTGAGGACGTGGTCGATATAGGTCGCGGTGTTCTTGCCGGGACGGATGCCGGGAATGAAGCCGCCATACTTCTTCAGATTGTCCGCCGTGTCCGTCGGATTGAAGACGATGGCCGTATAGAAGAAGCAGAAGAAGACGATCAGCAGGCCGTACAGCACCATGTACACGGGCTTGCCGTGGTTCACATAGATCGTGATCGTCTGCAGCCACTGCGGCGCGTTCGTCTGGAACTGCAGGAAGGTCAGCGGCAGCAGCAGCAGCGACGAGGCGAAGATCGGCGGGATGACGCCGGCGGTGTTGAGCTTCAGCGGCAGGTGCGAGGACTCGCCGCCCGTCGTCTTGTTCGCGCCCACCTGGCGCTTGGGGTACTGCACCAGCAACCGGCGCTGCGCCCGCTCCATATAGACGATGAAGAAGATCGTCGCGGCGATAATCGCGAAGAACAGCAGGATGCCGAAGATCGTGATCGAGCCGTTCCGGCCCATCTCGAACGTATTATAGAACGCGCCCGGATAGGCGGCGACGATGCCGGAGAAGATGATCAGCGAGATGCCGTTGCCGACGCCGCGCGAGGTGATCTGCTCGCCCAGCCACATCAGGAACAGCGTGCCGCCGGTCAGCGTGATGACGCTGGAAGCGAGGAAGAACCAGCCTGGATTGGTGACGACGCCGGTCGAGTTCTGCAGGCCCGCGGCGATGCCGAAGGCCTGGATCGCGGCGAGAATGACCGTACCCATGCGGGTATACTGGTTCATCGCCTTGCGGCCAGCCTCGCCTTCCTTCTTCAGCGCTTCCAGCCGCGGCGACACGGTCGCGAGCAGCTGCACGATGATGGAGGCTGAGATGTACGGCATGATGCCGAGAGCGAAGATCGCCATGCGGCCGATCGCGCCGCCGGCCAGCATATTGAACATGCCCAGCATGCCCTGCGACTGGCCGTCGAAGGCCGAGGCATAGGCATCGGGGTTGATCCCGGGCATCGGGATATAGGTGCCCAGACGGAATACGATCAGCGCACCCAGTGTGAACCAGATGCGCTGGCGCAGTTCGGTGGCCTTGGCGAACGAGGAAAAATTCAGGTTCGCGGCAAGTTGTTCGGCGGCTGACGCCATTAATCGCTCCCTCGCCCGCCCGGCCCGGTGCCAGGCGACCCGTCGTTAGGCGACGGCGCCGTTGCGACGCTCGTCCCGCTTCTTGGCGGACTCTTCGCGACGCACCTGACGCTTGCCAGCCGGCTTGCCGACGCGGCCCTTGTTCGGGGCCTTCGCCTTCACGCCGGTCACCTTGACAGTGCCGCCGGCCTTTTCGACCGCAGCGACCGCCGTCGCGGAGGCATGCGCCACCTCGAAGGAGACATTGGCCTTCAACTCGCCGCGCGCAAGGAGGCGGATGCCGTCCTTCGCCTTCGACGTGAGGCCGGCCTTGTTGAGCACTTCGGCGTTCAGCAGGACGCCCGCTTCCAGGCGACCGGCGTCGAGCGCCTTCTGCACGTCGCCGACATTCACGATCGAGAATTCGCGCGCGAAGATGTTGTTGAAGCCGCGCTTCGGCATACGCATGTGCAGCGGCATCTGGCCGCCTTCAAAGCCGTGGATCGCGATGCCCGAACGAGCCTTCTGACCCTTCACGCCCTTGCCCGACGTCTTGCCCTTGCCGGACCCGATGCCGCGGCCGAGGCGCTTCGAGCGCTTGTGCGAGCCGGGCTGGCCCTTGAGTTCGTTGAGTTTCATGGCCTTAGCCTTCGACCTTAATGAGGTGCGCGACCTTGGTGATCATGCCGCGCACCGCGGGCGTATCTTCCAGGGTCGACGTCGAGCGGATCTTGCGCAGGCCGAGGCCGCGCAAGGTCGCTTCCTGATCAACCGTGCGGCGGTTCGCGCTGCGCAGCTGGGTGACCGTTACGGTCTTCTTCGAGTCGGTCATCGCACCGTTTCCTTGGATCAGGCCGCCGCTTCAGCAGCGGCGGCAGCGGCAGCGGCGTCCTTGCTGGAGAACAGCTCGGCGACCGTCTTGCCGCGCTTGGCGGCAATCGAACGCGGCGAGTGGCCGTTCTTCAGCGCATCGAACGTCGCGCGCACCATGTTGTAGGGGTTCGAGGTGCCGACCGACTTCGCGACGATGTCGTGAATGCCGAGGGCCTCGAAGATCGCGCGCATCGGACCGCCCGCGATGATGCCGGTACCGGTCGGGGCCGGACGCAGCTTCACCTTGCCGGCGCCCCAGTGGCCTTCGGCTTCGTGGTGGATCGTGCGGCCTTCCTTCAGCGCGACGCGGATGAGGCCGCGCTTGGCGGCTTCCGTCGCCTTGCGGATGGCTTCCGGCACTTCGCGCGCCTTGCCGTGACCGTGGCCGACGCGGCCCTTCTGGTCGCCGACGATGACGAGCGCGGCAAAGCCAAAGCGCTTGCCGCCCTTCACCACCTTGGCGACGCGGTTGATGTGGACGAGCTTGTCCGTGAACTCGGAGTCGCGCTCGCGCTCTTCGTTCCGGCGGGGTCTACGTTCGCGTTCAGCAGCCATTGATAGGCGCTCCCTTTAAAACTTGAGGCCGGTTTCGCGAGCGGCATCCGCGAGCGACTTGATGCGCCCGTGGAAGATGTAGCCGCCGCGATCGAAAACGACGTCGGTGACGCCGGCCTTCAGGGCGCGTTCCGCAACCCGCTTGCCGACTTCGCTCGCCGCTTCCTTGTTCCAGCTCTTCGTGACGTCCAGCTCTTTCTCGGTCGTGGAGGCCGAGGCGAGCGTGACGCCCTTCGAATCGTCGATCAGCTGGGCGTAGATGTGACGTCCCGACCGGAAGACCGTCAGGCGCGGCTTGCCGCCGGCGGTCTGGCGGATCTTGTATCGCGTGCGGCGCTGGCGGCGCGCGAAGAGTTCGTTGTTCTTGGTCATGGCCGGTCTACTTCTTCTTGCCTTCCTTGCGGCGGATCGTCTCCGTCGCATAGCGGACGCCCTTGCCCTTATAGGGTTCGGGGCCACGGAAGCTGCGGATCTTCGCGGCGACCGCGCCGACCTGCTGCTTGTCGACGCCGCTGATCGTCAGCGAGGTCGGCTTTTCCGCCTTGATGTCGATGCCGGTCGGGATCGGGAAGATGATGTCGTGGCTGTAGCCGAGCTGGAGCTGCAGGTTGCGCCCCTGCACCGCCGCCTTGTAGCCGACGCCGCTGATCTCCAGCTTCTCGTCGAAGCCGGTCGAAACGCCGTGGACCATGTTGCCGATCAACGTGCGGCTCATGCCCCACATCGCCTTCGAGCGGGTGGAGTCGTCGCGCGGCTTCACTTCAAGCTGCCCGCCGACTTCCGACGCCGAAATCTCTTCCACCAAAGTGAGCTTCAGCTCGCCCTTGGGACCCTTCACCTTGACCTCGCGCCCGGCGACCGTAGCGGTCACGCCCTTGGGCAGCGGGATCGGCAGTTTGCCGATACGGGACATGTTGCTCTCCCTAGAATACGTGGGCGAGAACTTCGCCGCCGACATTGTTGTCGCGCGCCGAGTTGTCGGACATGACGCCCTTGGGCGTCGAGACGATGGCGATGCCAAGACCGTTGCGGACGGGCTTGAGATCCTTCACCGAGGAATACTGGCGCCGACCGGGGGTCGAGATGCGCTTGATTTCCTTGATGACCGGGCGGCCTTCGTAATACTTCAGCTCGATCTCCAGCTCGCGGTGACCGTCCTTCTCCACTTCGACATAGCCGCGCAGATAGCCTTCGTTCACGAGCACGTCGAGAACGAGGCCGCGCAGCTTTGAAGCGGGCGAAGCAGTCTTGCGCAGGCCGCGCATCTGCGCGTTGCGGATGCGGGTCAGCAGATCGCCGATCGGGTCAGTCATCATGATCGGGTTCTCCTTACCAGCTCGACTTCGTCATGCCGGGGATCTGGCCGGCAGAGGCCAGATCACGCAGCGCGATGCGAGACATCTTGAGCTTGCGATAGTAGGCGCGCGGACGGCCCGACAGTTCGCAACGATTGTGGATGCGCGTCTTCGACGAGTTGCGCGGCAGCTTGGCGAGCTTCTGCACAGCGGCAAAACGCACGTCGGGCGCCAGCTTCTCATCGGCGATCTGCGCTTTGAGTTCCTTGCGCTTGGTCTCGAAGCGCTTGGTGAGGAGGATACGGCGCTTGTTGCGCTCGATCATTCCCGTCTTGGCCATTAGGTGGGTCCTTGTACCAGGGGGGTTAGGCGATGAAAGGAAACTGGAAGCCAACGAGCAGCTCCCGGGCTTCCTCGTCCGTCTTCGCGCTGGTGCAGACGGTGATGTCCATGCCCCAGGTCGCGTCGATCTTGTCGTAGTCGATCTCGGGGAACACCAGGTGTTCCTTGAGGCCGAGCGAGTAGTTGCCCTGACCGTCGAAGCTCTTGCCGTTCAGGCCGCGGAAGTCGCGGACGCGCGGCAGGGCCATCGTGACGAGGCGGTCGAGGAATTCATACATGCGGTCGCGGCGCAGCGTGACCTTCGCGCCCAGCGGCATGCCTTCGCGAACCTTGAAGTTCGAGATGGCCTGCTTGGCCTTCGTGACGATCGGCTTCTGGCCCGCGATCAGCGTCAGGTCGCGGGTCGCGGACTGCACCTTCTTGGTGTCGGCGGTCGCTTCGCCAACGCCCATGTTGATGACGATCTTTTCCAGCTTCGGCGCCTGGAGCTTGTTCTTGTAGCCGAACTTCTCCATCAGCGCGGGCAGCACGACGCTCTCATAGCGCGTCTTGAAGCGCGGCTTGTATTCACCGGCGGCCGGCGGCGCGAAACGCTCGCCTAGCTTGTCGCCCTTGTCGCCTGCAGAGGCGGCAGCCTTGTTCGCAGCGGCCTGGGCCTTGCCCTTGGCAGCCTTCGCGGCCTTGTCCTCAGCGCTCGGCTCAGCGCCGGCCTTGGCCTTCTTGCCCTTGGCTTCAGACATCGATCGATTCTCCGGACTTCGCCGCGACGCGGACCTTGCGGCCATCGGCCAGGGTCTTGAAACCGACGCGGGTCGGGTTGCCCGACTTCGGATCGATATGCGCGACGTTGGAAACGTGGATGGGGGCTTCCTTGGTGACGATGCCGCCCTGCTGCTTCTGGGACTGCTTCTGGTGCTTCTTAACGACATTGATGCCGGCAACCAGGACGCGGCTGTCGTCGGGATAGACGCGCAGCACTTCACCCTTCTTGCCCTTATCCTTGCCGGTCGTGACGACGACGCGGTCACCCTTGCGGATCTTGGCGGCCATTACAGCACCTCCGGCGCGAGCGACACGATCTTCATGTGGCTCTTCGCACGCAGCTCGCGAACGACCGGCCCGAAGATACGGGTGCCGACCGGCTCGCTCTGGTTGTTGATGAGGACCGCGGCGTTGCGGTCGAAGCGGATGACGGAGCCGTCGGGACGGCGCACGGGATGCGCGGTGCGCACCACGACGGCCTTCATGACGTCGCCCTTCTTCACGCGGCCGCGCGGCATCGCTTCCTTGATCGACACCACGATGATGTCGCCGACGGAGGCGTAGCGGCGCTTCGAGCCGCCGAGCACCTTGATGCACATCACCCGCTTGGCGCCGGAATTGTCGGCGACTTCGAGCTCCGTGGTTTGCTGGATCATTGTCCGGTTCCTTTGGCTTGGGGCATATCGGTAAGGTCAGATATCAATCGACCTTGCCGATGACCTCCCAGCGCTTGAGAGCCGACATGGGCCGGCACTCTTGAATACGCACCACGTCGCCGGCCTTGTGACCGGTTTCGTCATGCGCGTGATACTTCTTGCGGCGACGGATCGTCTTGCCGAGGGTCGGGTGCGCGAAGCGGCGCTCGATCTCGACCACGACGGTCTTCTCGTTCTTGTCGCTGACGACGACGCCTTGCAGGATGCGCTTGGGCATTCTTCTCTCCTAATTCCCTTACGCGGCCTTGGGCGCGGTCTTCTGCTTCAGCAGCGTCAGGACCTTCGCGACCGAGCGGCGCACCTGGCGGATGCGATGCGTGTTCTCGAGCTGGCCCGTCGCCTTCTGGAAGCGCAGGTTGAACTGTTCTTTCTTCAGCTTGACGAGTTCCTCGCTCAGCTGATCGGGCGTCATGTCGGCGACGTCGACCGTTTTCTTCTTGGCCATGGCCTTCGTCCTTAAACCGCTTGCCGCGCGATGAAGCGGCACTTGATCGGCAGCTTCGCGGCGGCGAGTTCCAGCGACTCGCGGGCGACCGTTTCGCTCACGCCGTCGACCTCGAACAGGATCCGGCCCGGCTTCACGCGCGCCGCCCAGTATTCCGTCGCGCCCTTGCCGGAGCCCATGCGGACTTCGGCCGGCTTCTTCGAAACGGGCACGTCGGGATAGACGCGGATCCAATAGCGCCCTGCCCGCTTCATGTGACGGACGAACGCCTTGCGCGCGGCTTCGATCTGGCGCGCGGTGACGCGCTCCGGCTCGACCGCCTTCAGGCCGTACTCACCAAAGGCGAGCGTCGTGCCCGACTTGGCGTTGCCGTGGATCCGGCCCTTGTGGGCCTTCCGGAACTTTGTCTTCTTGGGCTGCAGCATAGTTCTACGCCTTCATGCCTTCCGTCAGGCCGCCTGCGGGCGCGGACGGCGATCGCCACCACGTTCGCTTTCGGCAGCTTCAGCGCGCTTGTCCTGCGCCATCGGATCGTGCTCGAGAATTTCGCCCTTGAAGATCCACACCTTCACGCCGCACGTGCCCATCGCGGTCTTCGCGGTGGCGCGGCCGAAATCGATGTCGGCGCGCAGCGTGTGCAGCGGAACGCGGCCTTCACGGTACCATTCGATGCGGGCGATTTCCGCGCCGCCCAAACGGCCACCGCAATTGATGCGGATGCCGCCGGCGCCGAGGCGCATCGCCGACTGGACCGCGCGCTTCATCGCGCGGCGGAACGCAACGCGGCGCTCCAGCTGCTGCGCGATCGACTCGGCGACCAGCTTCGCGTCGACTTCCGGCTTGCGGATTTCGACGATGTTCAGGACCACTTCGCTCGCCGTGAACTTGGCAAGCTCGGAACGCAGCTTCTCGATGTCGGCGCCCTTCTTGCCGATCACCACGCCCGGACGCGCCGAGTGGATGGTGACGCGGCACTTCTTGTGCGGGCGCTCGATGACGATCTTGCTGACGCCGGCGGCCTTCAGCTTCTCTTCCAGGAACTCGCGGATCTTCAGATCCTCGTGCAGCAACTGACCGTACTCACCCTTTTTCGCGTACCAGCGCGAATCCCAGGTGCGGTTGATGCCGAGGCGCAGGCCGATCGGATTGACCTTGTGACCCATCAGGCGGTCTCCTCTTGCGGCTGGCGCACAACGATCGTGATCTCGCTGAACGGCTTCAGGATACGCGATCCCTTGCCGCGGCCACGCGCGTGGAAGCGCTTGAGCACGATGTTCTTGCCCACCCAGGCCTCGGAGACGATCAGGTCGTCGACGTCGAGGTTGTGGTTGTTTTCTGCATTGGCGACGGCCGACTGCAGGACCTTCTTCACGCTCTGCGCGATGCGCTTGGGCGAGAAGGTCAGCTCGGCGATCGCCTTCGCTGCCGACTTGCCGCGGATCTGCTGCGCGACGAGGTTCAGCTTGCGGTCCGAGGTGCGCAGCATGCGCCCTACGGCCTGGGCCTCGTTTTCCGGCAAGCGCCGTTCTGTCTTGGGTTTGCTCATGAGCGGCGGCCTTATTTCTTCTTCGCCTTCTTGTCGGCCGAGTGGCCGTAGAAGGTACGGGTCGGCGAGAACTCACCGAACTTGTGACCGACCATGTCTTCCGACACGAGCACGGGCACGAATTTCTGACCGTTGTAGACGCCGAACTGCAACCCGACGAACTGCGGCATGATCGTGGAGCGACGGCTCCAGATCTTGATGACATCCTTGCGGCCGGAAGCGCGCGCGGTGTCCGCCTTCTTCAGGAGGTAGCCGTCGACGAACGGACCTTTCCAGAGTGAACGAGCCATGGTTGCCTCAGCGCTTCTTGTTCTTGTGGCGGCTGCGGACGATGAGCTTGTCGGTGCGCTTGTTGTTGCGCGTCTTCATGCCCTTCGTCCCCTTGCCCCACGGCGTGACGGGGTGACGGCCACCCGAGGTGCGGCCTTCGCCGCCGCCGTGCGGGTGATCGACCGGGTTCATCGCAACGCCGCGGACGGAGGGGCGGATACCCTTCCAGCGGTTGCGGCCGGCCTTGCCGAGCGATTGGTTCGCGTGGTCGGGGTTCGACACCGCGCCCACCGTCGCAAAGCACGACAGGTGGACCTTGCGGGTTTCGCCCGAGGTCAGGCGCAGCACGGCGTAACCGCTGTCGCGGCCGAGATACTGCACATAGGTGCCGGCCGAGCGCGCAATCTTGCCACCGGCGCCGGGCTTCATCTCGACATTGTGGACGATCGTGCCCACCGGCATCGCGGCCAGCGGCATCGCGTTGCCCGGCTTCACGTCGACCTTCGCGCCGGCGACGACGCTGTCGCCAACGGCCATGCGCTGCGGCGCCAGGATATAGGCCTGCTCGCCGTCGGTGTACTTGATCAGCGCGATATAGGCCGACCGGTTGGGGTCGTACTCAAAACGCTCGATCGTCGCCGGCATGTCGAACTTGCGGCGCTTGAAGTCGACGATCCGGTAGGACGTCTTGTGACCGCCACCGCGCCGGCGCATCGTGATACGGCCGGTATTGTTGCGGCCGCCCTTCTCGGACTTGCCTTCGGTGAGGATCTTCAGCGGGCCGCCTTTGTGGAGGCCCGTGCGATCGACCAGGACCAGCTGGCGCTGGCCGGGGGTGATCGGGTTGAACTTCTTCAGAGCCATGACTTAGAGACCCGTCGCCACGTCGATCGACTGGCCCTCGGCCAGGGTCACGACGGCTTTCTTCACATCGGTCCGCTTCGAAACGAAGCCCTTGAACCGCTTGACCTTGCCCTTGGTCGTGATCGTGTTCACGGCCATGACCTTGACCTTGAACAGGCCTTCGACGGCCGCCTTGATCTGGGGCTTGGTGGCGTCCAGCGGAACCTTGAAGACGACCTGGTTGTGCTCGGAAGCAGCGGTCGACTTCTCGGTGATGACGGGCGACAGGATCGCCCCGTAATGCTTCAGGTCGCTCATGCCAGGCGCTCCTCGATGGCGGCGACCGCCGCCTTGGTGAGGACCAGCGTGTCGCGGCGCAGAATGTCATAGACGTTGAGGCCGGCCACGGGCAGCAGGTCGACCTTCGGCAGGTTGCGCGAGGCGCGGACGAGGCCCGCATCGAGCGCGCTGTCGACGATCAGCGCGGCGCCGAGGCCGAGCTTGCCGAACTTCTCGGCCAGCAACTTCGTCTTCATCTCGGTCACGACGGCGTCCGACACGATGATCAGCTTGCCGCCGGCGGCCTTCGTCGAAAGGGCGTGCTTGAGGCCAAGCGCGCGCACCTTCTTGGGCAGGTCGTAGGCGTGGCTGCGGACCACCGGTCCCATGGTCTTCGCGCCGCCGCGGAACTGCGACACGGACGCGGGGCCATGGCGGGCGTTACCCGTGCCCTTCTGCTTGTACAGCTTCTTGCCGGTACGGTTGACTTCGGCGCGCGTCAGGATGCGGCGGTTGCCGCCGCGACGCTTCGCGAGCTGCCAGTTGATGACGGTGTGCAGGATGTCCGAACGCACTTCGAGCGCATAGATCTCGTCGTTCAGTTCGATCTCGCCTGCATCGGCGCCGTCGAGGGTCTTGGAGAGGATCTTCATCTGTCCAGTTCCTTACGCGGCGGCCGCAGGGGCTTCGGGCTTGCGCACCGCAGCCGGCTTCGGCGCATCCTTCGGCAACGCGGACTTCACCGCGTCGCGAATGGTGACGTAGCCGCCCTTCGAGCCCGGGACCGCGCCGCGCACCAAGATCAGGCCGCGCTCGACATCGGTGCGGACGATCTGGACGTTCTGCGTGGTCACGAGGTCCGTGCCCATGTGGCCGGCCATCTTCTTGCCTTTGAACACCTTGCCGGGATCCTGGCGCTGGCCGGTGGACCCGTGCGAACGGTGCGAGATCGACACGCCGTGCGAGGCTTCGAGACCGCCGAAGTTCCAGCGCTTCATGACGCCCTGGAAACCCTTGCCCTGGGCGAAGCCGGCGACGTCGACCATCTGGCCGGGCACGAAGTGCGCCGCCGTGATCTCGTCACCCACATCGAGCAGGTTCTCGGTCGAGACGCGGAACTCCTGAAGCTTGCGCTTGGGTTCGACGTTCGCCTTGGCGAAGTGGCCGCGCATCGGCTGCGTGACGCGATGCGCCTTCTGCGTGCCGACACCCAGCTGGACGGCGGTGTAGCCGTCGGTTTCGACGGTGCGGCGGGCCACGACCTGGCAGTTGTCCAGGAGCAGCACGGTGACCGGAATGTGCTCGCCTTTGTCTCCAAAGACGCGCGTCATTCCGACCTTCTTGACTATGACTCCAGTGCGCATGTTCTGGCGGCCCTTAGAGCTTGATCTCGACGTCGACGCCCGCGGCGAGGTCGAGCTTCATCAGCGCGTCCACGGTCTGCGGATTCCAGTCGACGATGTCCAAAAGCCGCTTGTGTGTGCGGATTTCAAACTGTTCGCGCGACTTCTTGTCGGTGTGAACCGAACGGTTCACGGTGAATTTCTCGAACTGCGTCGGCAGCGGGATAGGCCCGCGCACCTTGGCGCCGGTACGCTTCGCGGTGTTCACGATCTCCCGCGTCGACGTATCGAGGATGCGGTGGTCGAACGCCTTGAGGCGAATTCGGATGTTCTGCGGTTGCATGGTGGTCTCCGGGACGGCGGCTCGCGCCGCCCTACTTTCTTATTTGCCGCTTACTTCGTGATCTTAACGACGACGCCCGAGCCGACGGTCCGGCCGCCTTCGCGGATGGCGAAGCGGAGCTTTTCTTCCATCGCGATCGGCACGATCAGTTCGATCGACATCGTGATGTTGTCGCCCGGCATCACCATTTCGGTGCCTTCCGGCAGCTTCACGATGCCCGTCACGTCCGTCGTGCGGAAGTAGAACTGCGGGCGATAGTTGTCGAAGAACGGCGTGTGGCGGCCGCCCTCTTCCTTCGTCAGGATGTAGGTCTCGGCCGTGAAGCCGGTATGCGGGTTCACCGAGCCGGGCTTGCACACGACCTGGCCGCGCTCGACGTCTTCGCGCTTGGTGCCGCGCAGCAGGATGCCGACATTGTCGCCCGCCTGGCCCTGGTCCAGCAGCTTGCGGAACATCTCGACGCCCGTGACGATCGTCTTCTGGGTGTCGCGGATGCCGACGATCTCGACTTCCTCGCCAACCTTCACGATGCCGCGCTCGACGCGGCCGGTCACGACCGTGCCGCGGCCCGAGATCGAGAACACGTCTTCGACCGGCATCAGGAACGGCATGTCGATCGGGCGCTCCGGCTGGGGAATGCTCGCGTCGACCGCCGCCATCAGCTTCAGCACCGCGTCGTGGCCGATCGCCGGCTCACGGTCTTCCAGCGCGCACAGCGCCGAACCGCGGATCACCGGGATGTCGTCACCGGGGAACTGGTACGACGACAGCAGCTCGCGCACTTCCAGTTCGACCAGCTCCAGCAGCTCTTCGTCGTCGACCATGTCGACCTTGTTCATGAACACGACCAGCGCCGGCACGCCGACCTGACGGGCCAGCAGGATGTGCTCGCGGGTCTGCGGCATCGGGCCGTCGGCCGCCGACACCACCAGGATCGCGCCGTCCATCTGCGCCGCGCCCGTGATCATGTTCTTCACGTAGTCGGCGTGGCCGGGGCAGTCGACGTGGGCGTAGTGGCGGTTCGCGGTCTCGTACTCGACGTGTGCCGTCGAGATCGTGATGCCGCGCGCCTTCTCTTCCGGCGCCTTGTCGATCTGGTCGTACGCCGTGAACGACGCGCCGCCGCTCTCGGCAAGCACCTTCGTGATCGCCGCCGTCAGCGACGTCTTGCCGTGGTCAACATGGCCAATCGTGCCAATGTTGCAGTGCGGCTTGTTCCGCTCAAATTTTGCCTTGCCCATCGTCGTGCTCCGTAGGCTGATCGTTAAGAGGCGTACTTGGCGCGGACTTCTTCCGCGACATTCGCCGGTACCTGTTCGTAGTGGTCGAACACCATCGAGTACTGCGCGCGGCCCTGGGACATCGAGCGCAGCGTGTTGATGTATCCGAACATGTTGGCAAGCGGGACCATCGCCGAGATGACCTGCGCGTTGCCGCGCTGATCGGTGCCCTGCACCTGGCCGCGCCGCGCATTCAAGTCGCCGATGACCGAGCCGAGATAGTCATCGGGGGTTACGACCTCGACCTTCATGATCGGCTCGAGCAGCTTGGGGCCACCCTTCTGCGCGAGTTCGCGCAGCGCCGCTCGCGAGGCGATTTCGAAGGTCAGGACGTTGGAGTCGACGTCGTGGAACGCGCCGTCGACAAGCGTTGCCTTGAAGTCGATCAGCGGGAAGCCGGCCAGGAGACCGCTTTCCTTCTGCGCCTTCAGGCCCTTCTCGACGCCCGGAACGAATTCGCGCGGCACCGCACCACCGACGACAGCGTTCTCGAACACGAAGCCCGCGCCCGGCTCAAGCGGCTCGAACTCGATCTTCACGCGCGCGAACTGGCCCGAACCGCCGGTCTGCTTCTTGTGGGTGTAGTCGATCGTCGCGGCGCGGCTGATCGTTTCGCGATAGGCCACCTGCGGCGCGCCGACATTCGCGTCGACCTTGTAGGTGCGGCGCAGGATGTCGACCTTGATGTCGAGGTGGAGTTCGCCCATGCCCTTCAGGATGGTCTGGCCCGACTCCGCATCCGTTGACACGCGGAAAGACGGATCTTCCTGCGCCAGACGGTTGAGGGCGACGCCCATCTTTTCCTGGTCGGCCTTGGTCTTCGGTTCGATCGCGACTTCGATGACCGGCTCGGGGAAAATCATCCGCTCCAGGATCACCGGGTTCGCCGGATCGCACAGCGTCTCACCGGTCGTCGTCGTCTTCAGCGCGGCCAGGGCGACGATGTCGCCGGCATAGGCTTCCTTGACGTCTTCACGGCTGTTGGCATGCATCAGCAGCATGCGGCCGACACGTTCCTTGTTGTCGCGGATCGTGTTCAGCACCATCGTGCCGCTGTTGAGGACGCCCGAATAGACGCGCACGAAGGTGATCGAACCGACGAACGGGTCGTCCATGATCTTGAACGCCAGGCCCGAGAAAGGCTCGGTGTCTTCGGCCTTGCGCTCGACTTCGACTTCTTCCTTGCCGACCATCTTGATGCCCTTGACGGGCGGGATGTCGACGGGCGACGGCAGGTAGTCGACGACGGCGTCGAGCAGCGTCTGCACGCCCTTGTTCTTGAAGGCCGAGCCACAGAGCACGGGCACGAACGAGAAGTTCAGCGTGCCCTTGCGGATGCAGGCCTTCAGCGTCGCGACGCTGGGCGCCTCGCCGTCGAGATACTTCTCAAGCGCCGCTTCGTCCTGCTCGATCACGGTGTCGACGAGGCTGGCGTGCCACTCGGCGGCCTTCGCCTTGTATTCTTCCGGAATCTCGACGACTTCGAACTTCGCGCCGAGCGACTCTTCCAGCCACACGACGGCGTTCATGGAGACGAGGTCTACGATGCCCTTGAACTCGGCTTCCGTGCCGATGGGGAACATGATCGGCGCGGGCTTGGTGCCCAGGCGGTCGATCATCATCTGGATGCAGCGGTCGTAGTCCGCGCCCATCCGGTCCATCTTGTTGACGTAGCAGATGCGCGGCACGTGGTACTTGTCGGCCTGGCGCCACACCGTCTCGGACTGCGGCTCAACGCCGGCGACGGCGTCGAACACGGCGACCGCGCCGTCGAGCACGCGCATGGAACGCTCGACTTCGATCGTGAAGTCGACGTGGCCGGGCGTGTCGATGATGTTGATGCGGTGATCGTTCCAGTAGGCGGTGGTCGCCGCCGACGTGATCGTGATGCCGCGCTCCTGCTCCTGCTCCATCCAGTCCATGGTCGCGGCGCCGTCGTGGACTTCGCCGATCTTATGGGACTTGCCGGTGTAGTAGAGGATGCGTTCGGTCGTAGTCGTCTTGCCCGCATCGATATGCGCGGCAATGCCGATGTTCCGGTAGCGCTCAATGGGTGTCGTACGGGGCATAGGAGGTCTCGATTACCAGCGGTAGTGCGAGAAGGCGCGGTTGGCTTCGGCCATGCGATGCGTTTCTTCACGCTTCTTCACGGCAGATCCGCGGTTGTTGGCGGCGTCGAGCAGCTCGCCCGAGAGGCGGCCGATCATCGTGGTTTCGTTGCGGGCGCGCGCCGCGGCGATCAGCCAGCGGATGGCGAGCGCCTTGCGGCGATCGGGACGCACTTCGACGGGTACCTGGTAGGTGGCGCCACCGACGCGGCGCGAACGCACTTCGACAGCCGGCGCGACGTTGTCCATCGCTTCGTGGAAGACCTTCAGCGGGTCGGCCTTCGCCTTGTTCTGGATCGAGTCCATGGCGCCATAGACGATCGACTCGGCGACCGACTTCTTGCCGTCATACATGAGGCAATTCATGAACTTGGACAGGATGAGATCGCCGAACTTGGGGTCCGGGTTGATCAGGCGCTTCTCGGCGGCGTGACGACGTGACATGCGATCTCTCCCCTTACTTCGGACGCTTCGCGCCGTAGAGCGAGCGGCGCTTCTTGCGGTCCTTGACGCCCTGGGTGTCCAGAACGCCGCGCAGGATGTGATAACGGACGCCGGGAAGATCCTTCACGCGGCCGCCGCGGATGAGCACAACCGAGTGCTCCTGCAGGTTGTGGCCCTCACCAGGAATGTAGCTCACCACTTCCTGCTGGTTCGTCAGGCGCACCTTGGCGACCTTGCGAAGCGCCGAGTTCGGCTTCTTCGGCGTCGTCGTATAGACGCGGGTGCACACGCCACGCTTCTGCGGGCAGCCCTCGAGGGCCGGCACCTTGTTGCGGGTACGCTTGTCTTCCCGCGGCTTGCGGATCAGCTGGTTGATCGTGGGCATTCTTCGCTTTCGTCCAGGCCTACGTTTCGTCCAAGCAAAACACTTTGACCGGTGCGCTTCGCCATCAATGGCGCCGCGCATCGGTCTCGTTCAGAGGACCGCCGGTTTCCCGAAGGTCTTGCCCCAAAACTTTTCGTTCTTGCCTTCAGCAGCGTTTAAGACGACCCGAAAACCGGATGCGCTTACCGCCTGCTACTCAAGAGGTGCGGCTTTTAGTGAGTCTCCCCGGACCAGTCAAGGCAGTTTTGCAGTCCTTTCAAAGACCTGCACGCCGCGGCCGCGATTAAGGAATATGACTCCGGCCGGTCCCGTGGCGCAACAAAACATCGCAGCCGGAGCCCTGCGCGCAACCCCTCGGCACGCCCTATGGCGGCAGCGCCGCCAGCTCGGCGTTAAGCCGCTCGGCCTGTCGCTGATAAGCCGAATCTCCCGCGTTTTCGGTCAGCAGGGCGTTAACGATCGCCAGCGCCTCCCTATAGGCCGCCCGAGCATCCCCTGCCCGCCCCGCCGCCGCCTCCGTATCCCCGATCAGCTCCAGGGTGATGGCCAGTTCCTGCTGGACCGAGGGGTTCGCCGGATCCAGCGCCGCCAGGTGCCGCCCGATCGCCAGCGAAAGCCGGTAATTCTCCAGCGCCCCGTCGAAATCCCCCTGCTCCTTCAGCAGGCCGGCGATCCGCTCATACCCGATCGCCAGATCGCGCTGGATGTCCGACCGGTAGGGATTCGCCTCCGCCAACCGCTTGGAGATCTCCAGCGATCGCTTATAGGCGTCCATGGCGCCGGCGGCGTCGCCCTTGGCCGCCTTGGCGTCGGCGACGGTCGAATAGCTGACCGAGAGATCGCGCTGGTACTCGGCGTTCTCCGGATCGGACGCGACCAGGCGATCCGACAGCCTCAGGCTCTTCTCGAACTGGGTCAGCGCGGTGTCCAGATCGCCCTGCTTCTGATGGACGATGCCGACACGCTCGTAGCTCACGGACAGATCGCGGATGAAACTCGCATCGTCCGGCTTGGCCTTGAGCAGCCGCTCCGAAATCGCGAGCCCGGCCTGATAGTTCTCCAACGCCCCCGGCCAGTCCTCCTGGTCGAACTTCGCATCGCCGAGATTGTTGTAGCTGCCGGCCAGATTCTGCTGGAGGTCGGGATCGTCGGGATGTGCGGTCGCAAGCTCCAGATCGATCGCCAGCGCCGCCTGGTAGTGGCCGAGCGCCGCGACGCGGTCGTCGCGATCAAGCGCGATATTGCCATAGCGGTCCTCGATGCCGGCCAACGCGACCCGGTATTTGGTCTCGTGGGGGAATTCGGCCGACAACGCCTTGAGGATCTCCTGCGCCGTCGCGAGCTCGGCCACAGCCGCGTCCAGCTCGCTGACCTCGAACTTGATATCCGACATCAGCTGATGCGCCTGCGCCGCGGCGAAGCGATAGCCGGGATTGCCGGCGTCCGCGGCGAGCAGCGCCTCCAGAATCTTGAGTGCCCGCTGCGCATCCTCCAGGGCCGCATCAGTCGCCCCCGCCGTGAACAGGAGCGCGCTGGAGTTGATGAACGACCACGCTTCGGCGGCGCGGGCGGCCGGCGTCAGATCCTGGCCGGCCGTGAGCTTGTCCAGCAGGCTCTGTGCCTGACGCTGGATCTGGATGAGGACACGCTGCTGCACGCCTTCGGTTTTCTCGATCCCGTCCGTGAGGTCGAAGACCAGCGTATGCGCGGCGGTGATGCCGACATCGAGGTTGCGCTCGGCCCGCTCCTTTTCCTTCACGGCCTCCGCCTGCGCCGCCGTCGCGGCATCGCGCTGCTGCGACGCGTCGAGCGCGAACCAGATCGCGGCCGCTGAAATGGCGGCGAAGACGATGATCAGCGCACTTGCCGCCGCGAGGATGAGATGGAGACGTCTGCGCTGCGCCTCAGCATCGCGTTGGCGCAACTGATCGAAGCCGACGCCGAGCAGCCCGGCAGCGAGCTTCAGCTTGGCGTTCTCGCGCCCGTCCCCACTTTCGCGCGCGTCCGCAGCCAGCGGTTCGGCCGGCTCTCCAGACAGATTGCCGGCCGCATCCAGCTCGTATCGCAACGCCGGCGGAAAACATTCCTGCGCCGTATCGACCGCAAAAGGCTCGCCGGCAACGACGAGCGGAAAGATTCGCCCGCCCCGCCCCAGCCGCTTGAAGAGCAGGATCTCCTCGTTCACCCAATGCGACTGCGCCGCGTAGGGCGAGCAGATGACGACGAGTGCCGCGCTGTCGCGCAGGGCCTGCTGCAGTTCCTCGCCAAGATCGGCGGCGGCCGTCAGCTCCTCGCGATCGCGAAAGATCGGCCGCAGCCGCGGCGGGATCGTCCCCAGCTCACCCTCGGTGCCGACAAGCGCGGCCGGAATGCGATAGGCCTCCAGCGCCTTATGAAGCCACGCGCCCCATGCGGTGTCGTCATGGGCATAGGAAATGAACGCGCGATAACGCGGCGGCGCCGCGTCCCCCTGCCCCGCCAATGCTGCCCCACTCTCCGTCACCGCCCGACCGTGGCGTGCGCCCTGCCCCAAGCGCAACAGGGCAATGTGTCCCGCCCTCAAAAGCAAAAGGCCCGCCGGTGAGGGCGGGCCTTTCTGAACGCTGAGACGGAAGCGTTAGGCTGCTTCGATCTGTTCCGTGCCGTCGCTGTCGAGGAGCTCCTGGCCCTTCTCGGCGGCGATTTCCTTCAGGCGGGTCATCATGCCGCCGGTACCGGCGGGGATGAGACGACCGACGATCACGTTCTCCTTCAGGCCGATCAGGGTATCGACCTTGCCCTGCACCGAAGCTTCGGTGAGCACGCGGGTCGTTTCCTGGAACGCGGCCGCCGACACGAACGAACGGGTCTGCAGCGAGGCTTTGGTGATGCCGAGCAGCACGGGGCTGCCGGTCGCCAGGCGGCCGCCTTCGTTCGCCGCTTTGGCGTTGACCTCGTCGAACTCCAGCTCGTCGAGCTGTTCGCCGGGCAGCAGCGTGGTGTCGCCGGAATCTTCGACTTCCACCTTCTGCAGCATCTGACGAACGATCACCTCGATGTGCTTATCGTTGATCTTCACGCCCTGCAGTCGATAGACCTCCTGGATCTCGTTGATCAGGTAGTCCGCCAGTGCCTCGACGCCCTTGATGCGCAGGATGTCGTGCGGCGCCGGGTTGCCTTCCAGGATGTAGTCGCCCTTTTCGACGAAGTCGCCTTCCTGAACCGAGAAGTGCTTGCCCTTCGCGATCAGGTACTCAATCGGATCGCTGTCGTCCGACGGCTTCAGGATGACGCGGCGCTTGTTCTTGAAGTCCTTGCCGAACTCGATCTTGCCGTCAGCGTCGGCGAGGATCGCGAAGTCCTTCGGCTTGCGGGCTTCGAACAGCTCGGCCACGCGCGGCAGACCGCCCGTGATGTCGCGGCTCTTGGCCGTACCGGTCGAGACACGCGCCATTTCGTCGCCGGGGTTCACTTCGTCGGCGTCGTCGCGGGTCAGGATCGCCGAGGCCGTCAGCGCGTAACGCGCTTCGTTGCCGTTGGCGAGCTTCACCGGAACGCCCTTGGCGTCGACAATGACGATCGAGGGCCGCAGCTCGGCGGTCTTGGAACCACCGCGCCAGTCGCTGACCTGCTTGGACGTGATGCCGGTCGCCTCTTCCGAGACTTCCGAAATCGTCACGCCTTCGATCAGGTCGACATACTTCACGCGGCCCTTGACCTCGGTCAGCACCTTGATGGTGAAGGGGTCCCAGTCGGCGAGGCGCTGGCCGCGCACCACCGGCACGTTCTCCTCGACGCGCACGCGCGCCGCGAAGGGCAGCTTGAAGGTCGCGCGGTCATGACCGTGCGTGTCGATCAGGACGAGCTGGCACGACCGGCTCATCACGATGCGCTCGCCGTCCGAGTTCTTCACGATCGTCGCGTTGCGGAAGACGACGCTGCCTTCGGCCGGCGCTTCGATCGTGTTCTGCTCGGACATCTGCGCCGTACCGCCGATGTGGAAGGTGCGCATGGTCAGCTGCGTGCCGGGCTCGCCGATCGACTGCGCCGCGATGACGCCGACCGCTTCGCCCATGTTCACCGGCGTGCCGCGGGCAAGATCGCGGCCATAGCAAAGGCCGCAAATGCCCGTCTTGAGGTCGCAGGTAAGTGCCGAACGGACCTTCACCTTCTGCACCTTGGCCGCCTCGAAAAGGTCGGCAAGGTCTTCGGTGACGGGCGTGTTGCGCGCCGCCAGGACCGTCTCGGTCGCGGGGTCGAGCACATCCTCGGCCAGCGTGCGGCCCAGCGTGCGCTCGTAGAGCGAGGACACGACTTCGCCGCCTTCGACGACCGCCGCGACGGTGATGCCGCGCTCGGTGCCGCAGGTCTCGGTCGTGACGATGGCGTCCTGCGCGACGTCGACGAGACGGCGCGTGAGGTAACCGGAGTTCGCCGTCTTGAGCGCCGTGTCGGCCAGACCCTTACGGGCGCCGTGCGTCGAGTTGAAGTACTCGAGAACGGTGAGGCCTTCCTTGAAGTTCGCGATGATCGGCGTCTCGATGATCTCGCCCGAGGGCTTGGTCATCAGGCCGCGCATACCGGCCAGCTGCTTCATCTGGTTGGCCGAACCGCGGGCGCCCGAATGCGCCATCATGTAGATGGAGTTGATCTCCTTCACACGGCCGGTCGTCTTGTCCTTCTCGGCCGAGGAGATCTCCTTCATCATTTCCGACGCGACCTTGTCGGTGGTCTTCTGCCAGGCGTCGACGACCTTGTTGTAGCGCTCCTGCTTGGAGAGCAGACCGTCCTGGTGCTGCTGGTCGAACTCTTTGACCTGCTTGCGCGCGTCGTCGATCAGCTTCGCCTTGGTGTGCGGCACGACCATGTCGTCCTTGCCGAACGACACGCCCGCCTTGAAGGCCTCGCGGAAGCCGATGCTCATGATCGCGTCGGCGAACAGCACCGTCTCCTTCTGGCCGCAATGGCGGTAGACGGCGTCGATCACGGCGCTGATCTCGGGCTTGCGCAGCAGGCGGTTGATCAGGCTGAACGGAACCTTGGGGTTCTTGGGCAGCACTTCAGCCAGCATCATGCGGCCGGGCGTCGTCTTCACGCGCACGGTGATGGGCTTGCCGTCGTCGTCCACCGTCTGCAGGCGGGCTTCGATCTTGGCGTGCAGGGTGACTTCACCCGCGGCAAGCGCGGCTTCGATCTGGCCCATGTTCGCGTAGACGCCGCGGATCGTGTTGGTCTTGGCGTCGACCATGTACTCGCCCGGCTCACCTTCACGCTCCAGCGTGATGTAGTAGAGGCCGAGAATGATGTCCTGCGACGGCACGATGATCGGCTTGCCGTTCGCGGGGCTGAGGATGTTGTTGGTCGACATCATCAGCACGCGCGCTTCGAGCTGGGCTTCCAGCGAGAGCGGCACGTGGACCGCCATCTGGTCGCCGTCGAAGTCGGCATTGAACGCGGCGCAGACCAGCGGGTGCAGCTGGATCGCCTTGCCCTCGATCAGCACGGGCTCGAACGCTTGGATGCCGAGGCGGTGCAGCGTCGGCGCGCGGTTGAGCAGGATGGGATGCTCGCGGATCACCTGCTCTAGGATATCCCAAACCTCGGGCTTCTCCTTCTCGACCGCCTTCTTGGACATCTTCACCGTGGTGGTGAAGCCCTTGGCTTCGAGGCGCGAGTAGATGAACGGCTTGAACAGCTCGAGCGCCATCTTCTTGGGCAGGCCGCACTGGTGCAGCTTCAGCTCGGGACCGACGACGATCACCGAACGGCCCGAATAGTCGACGCGCTTGCCGAGCAGGTTCTGGCGGAAGCGGCCCTGCTTGCCCTTCAGCATGTCGGCGAGCGACTTCAGCGGACGCTTGTTGGCGCCCGTGATGACGCGGCCGCGGCGGCCGTTGTCGAACAGCGCATCGACCGACTCCTGCAGCATGCGCTTTTCGTTGCGCACGATGATGTCGGGCGCGCGCAGCTCGATCAGGCGCTTCAGGCGGTTGTTGCGGTTGATGACGCGGCGATAGAGGTCGTTGAGATCCGACGTCGCGAAGCGGCCGCCGTCCAGCGGCACGAGCGGGCGCAGTTCCGGCGGGATGACCGGAACCTGGGTCAGCACCATCCACTCGGGACGGTTGCCGGACTCCAGGAACGAGTCGACCAGCTTCAGGCGCTTGATCAGCTTCTTCGGCTTCAGCTCGCCCTTGGCGACGGCGAGCTCGGCGCGGATCTGCTCCTTCAGCGACGGCAGGTCGATCGCCTCAAGCATCTTGCGGATCGCTTCCGCGCCGATGCCGGCGGTGAAGCTGTCTTCGCCGTATTCGTCCTGCGACTTGTAGAACTCGTCCTCGGTCAGGAGCTGACGCTCCTTCATCGGGGTGAGGCCCGGCTCCAGCACGATGTACTGCTCGAAATAGAGCACGCGCTCCAGATCCTTCAGCGTCATGTCGAGCAGCATGCCGATGCGGCTCGGGAGCGACTTCAGGAACCAGATATGGGCGACGGGCGAGGCCAGCTCGATATGGCCCATGCGCTCGCGGCGCACCTTCGAGAGCGTGACTTCAACGCCGCACTTCTCGCAGATGATGCCCTTGTACTTCATGCGCTTGTACTTGCCGCACAGGCACTCGTAGTCCTTCGTCGGTCCAAAGATCCGCGCGCAGAACAGGCCGTCACGCTCGGGCTTGAACGTGCGGTAGTTGATGGTTTCCGGCTTCTTGATCTCGCCATACGACCACGACAGGATCTTGTCGGGGCTCGCGAGCGAGATGCGGATGCGGTCGAACGCGGCGGCCGGGGCCGGCGTGTTGAAGACGTTGATGACGTCCTGGTTCATGGGCAGTGGTCTCCCTTAACCGTTAAGCAGTTCGATGTTGAGGCCGAGCGAGCGCATTTCCTTGACGAGCACGTTGAAGCTCTCAGGGATACCAGCCTCGAAATTGTCGTCGCCGCGCACGATCGCCTCGTAGACCTTCACGCGGCCCGCGACGTCGTCCGATTTGACGGTAAGCATTTCCTGCAGCGTGTAAGCCGCGCCGTAAGCCTCGAGCGCCCACACTTCCATTTCGCCGAAACGCTGTCCGCCGAACTGCGCCTTGCCGCCCAGCGGCTGCTGGGTGACGAGCGAGTACGGACCGATCGAGCGGGCGTGGATCTTGTCGTCGACGAGGTGGTGCAGCTTCAGCATGTAGATGTAGCCGACGGTGACGGGGCGCTTGAACGCCTCGCCGCTGCGGCCGTCATACACGGTCGACTGCCCCGACTTGTCGAGCCCGGCGAGCTCCAGCATGTGCTCGATATCCTTCTCGCGCGCGCCGTCGAAGACGGGGGTCGCGATCGTGATGCCCTTGCTGACATTGGTCGCCAGCTCGACGAGCTCGGGATCGGTGAGGTCGCTGAAGCCCTCCTGGCTCTCGTAGATCGTCTTCAGGTGCTTGCGCAGCGGCTCGAACTTCCCGTCGCGCTGCGTCTTGGCGAGCACGTCGGCAATCTTCTTGCCCATGCCCGCGCAGGCCCAGCCCAGATGCGTCTCGAGGATCTGACCGACATTCATGCGCGACGGCACGCCCAGCGGGTTCAGCACGACGTCGACCGACGTGCCGTCTTCCATGAACGGCATATCCTCGATCGGCACGATGCGGCTGATGACGCCCTTGTTGCCGTGACGGCCGGCCATCTTGTCGCCGGGCTGCAGCTTGCGCTTCACCGCGACGAACACCTTGACCATCTTCATCACGCCGGGCGGCAGTTCGTCGCCGCGCTGCAACTTCTCGACCTTGTCCTGGAAGCGGGCTTCCAGACGCGCGGTCGACTCGTCGAACTGCTTGCGCAGCTGCTCGATCTCCGCCTGCGCCTTTTCGTTGCGCAGCGCGACCTTCCACATGTCGCCGCGCGTGAAGCCTTCCAGCACGGCGGGCGTGATCTTGCTGTCGGGCTGCAGGCCCTTCGGCCCGCTCGCCACCTGCTTGTGCAGCAGCAGCTCGGAGAGACGGCCATAGATCGACCGCTCGAGAATCGAGCGCTCGTCCTCGCGGTCCTTCGCGAGGCGCTCGATCTCGTCGCGCTCGATCTGCAGCGCGCGCTCGTCCTTGTCGATGCCGTGGCGGTTGAACACGCGCACTTCGACGACCGTGCCGGAGACGCCCGGGGGCAGCTTCAGCGAGGTGTCGCGGACATCGGCGGCCTTTTCGCCGAAGATGGCGCGCAGCAGCTTTTCTTCCGGCGTCATCGGGCTCTCGCCCTTCGGCGTGATCTTGCCGACCAGGATGTCGCCCGGCTGAACTTCGGCGCCGATATAGACGATGCCGGCTTCGTCGAGGTTCTTCAGCGCTTCTTCACCGACATTCGGAATGTCGCGCGTGATCTCCTCCGGCCCCAGCTTCGTGTCGCGGGCCATCACCTCGAATTCCTCGATGTGGATCGAGGTGAACACGTCGTCACGGACGATGCGTTCCGAGATGAGGATCGAGTCCTCGAAGTTGTAGCCGTTCCACGGCATGAACGCGACGAGCGCGTTGCGGCCGAGCGCCAGTTCGCCAAGATCCGTGGACGGACCATCGGCCACGATGTCGCCGGCCTTGATGATGTCGCCGACGCGCACCAGCGGACGCTGCGTGATGCAGGTCGATTGGTTGGAGCGCTGGAACTTCGCGAGGCGGTAGATGTCGACGCCGGGCTTGGAGGCGTCGGATTCTTCCGTCGCGCGGATGACGATACGCGTCGCATCGACCTGCTCGACGATGCCGGTGCGCTTGGCGGCGATCGCGGCGCCCGAGTCATGCGCCACGACGCCTTCCATGCCGGTGCCGACCAGCGGCGCTTCCGACTTGATCAGCGGCACGGCCTGGCGCTGCATGTTGGCGCCCATCAGCGCGCGGTTCGCGTCGTCGTTCTCGATGAACGGGATCAGCGCCGCGGCGACGGAGACGAGCTGCTTGGGCGACACGTCGATGAAGTCGACATTGTCGGCCGACGTCATGATGAAGTCGCCGCCCTTGCGGCACGAAACCAGCTCGTCGACGAAACGACCCTTGGTGTCAAAGGGCGCGTTCGCCTGGGCGATCGTGTACTTCGATTCTTCCATGGCCGAGAGATAGACCACCTCGTCCTGGACCTTGCGGTCCTTCACGCGGCGATACGGGCTCTCGATGAAGCCGTACTTGTTCACGCGCGCGAAGGTCGCGAGCGAGTTGATCAGGCCGATGTTCGGGCCTTCCGGCGTTTCGATCGGGCAGATGCGGCCGTAATGGGTCGGGTGAACGTCGCGGACTTCAAAGCCCGCGCGCTCGCGCGTCAGACCGCCCGGCCCGAGCGCCGACATGCGGCGCTTGTGCGTGACTTCGGACAGCGGGTTGGTCTGGTCCATGAACTGCGACAGCTGCGAGGAACCGAAGAACTCGCGCACCGCGCCGGCGGCCGGCTTCGCATTGATCAGGTCATGCGGCATGACGTTGTCGATCTCGACCGACGACATGCGCTCCTTGATCGCGCGCTCCATGCGCAGCAGACCAATGCGGTACTGGTTCTCCATCAGCTCGCCGACCGAGCGCACGCGGCGATTGCCGAGATTGTCGATGTCGTCGATTTCGCCCTTCTGGTCACGCAGGTCCGCCAGCGTCTTCACGACGGCCAGGATGTCGGCCTTGCGCAGCACGCGGGTGGTGTCCGGCGCGTCCAGGTTCAGGCGCATATTCATCTTCACGCGGCCGACCGAGGAGAGGTCATAGCGCTCGCCGTCGAAGAACAGGCCCGAGAACATCGACTCCGCCGTCTCCAGCGTCGGCGGCTCGCCGGGGCGCATGACGCGGTAGATTTCGATCAGCGCCTGCTCGCGGTTCTGCACCTTGTCGGCCATCAGCGTGTTGCGCAGATAGGCGCCGATGGTCAGGCCGTCCACGTCGATGACGGGCAGCTCGTCGAAGCCTTCTTCCTCAAGCGCCGCAATCGACTCGACCGACAGTTCGTCGCCCGCCTCGGCGTAGATCTCGCCGGTCGAGGGGTTCACGAGGTCCATCGCCAGATAACGGCCGGCCATTTCGTCGGCGGGCACGATCACGGTCTTGACGCCGTCGGCGATCAGCTTGCGCACGGCGCGCGGGGTCAGCTTGGTGCCGGCCTCGACGGCAACTTCGCCGGTCTTGGCGTTCAGCAGGTCGACCGTCGGCTTCCAGCCGCGGGCGCGCTCCGCATCCAGCGGCAGCGACCAGCCGAGCTTGGTGTGCTTGAAGACGACGCGATCGTAGAAGTAGCTGAGAATCTCTTCCTGATCCATGCCGAGCGCATAGAGCAGCGTGGTCGCCGGCAGCTTGCGGCGGCGGTCGATGCGGACGTGGACGATGTCCTTGGCGTCGAACTCGAAGTCCAGCCACGAACCGCGATAGGGGATCACGCGGCCGGCATAGAGCAGCTTGCCCGACGAGTGGGTCTTGCCCTTGTCGTGGTCGAAGAAGACGCCCGGCGAACGGTGCATCTGGCTGACGATCACGCGCTCGGTGCCGTTGACGACAAAGGTGCCGTGCTTCGTCATCAGGGGCATGTCGCCCATGTAGACGTCCTGCTCCTTGATGTCCTTGACGGACTTGGCGCCGGTTTCGAGATCGACCTCGAACACGATGAGGCGCAGCGTCACCTTCAGGGGCGCCGCGAAGGTCATGCCGCGCTGCTGGCATTCCTCGACGTCGTATTTCGGCTCTTCGAACTCGTACTTGACGTATTCGAGGGTCGCGGTCTCGTTGAAGTCCTTGATCGGGAACACCGACCGGAACACGGCCTCAAGGCCGGTATCGGTACGTACCGAGGCCGGGCCTTCCATCTGCAGGAACTGGTCGTACGACGCCTTCTGAACCTCGATCAGGTTCGGCATCGTCGCGATCTCTTGAATTTTCCCGAAGCTCTTGCGGATACGTTTGCGGCCAGTGAAGGACAAAGCCATCGCGGATAACCTCTCGACGTCCAATACGTACAGCCCATACGGGGCCCAAATTTCGTTCCGCCTTGCTCTGCGCCTTGGGGCCGGGAGGCCTTCAGGATCGCGCTCCATGCGGCGGCAGGGAGCTGTCAGGCACTCAAAGACGCCGATGACCGCACGCCGCCCGGGCTGTACCCGGACGGCGAACGGTCTTCAGACGACTCTGTTGAGGTCCGGCATATATAGCCGGGCCTCAGGGTTACTTCAACTCGACCTTGGCGCCGGCGCCTTCGAGCTGCTTCTTCAGCTTCTCGGCTTCGTCCTTGGGGAGGTCGGCCTTGACTTCCTTGGGGGCGGCCTCGACGAGGTCCTTGGCTTCCTTCAGGCCGAGACCGGTGATGGCGCGCACTTCCTTGATCACGTTGATCTTGTTGGCGCCCGCTTCCACCAGCATCACGGTGAATTCGGTCTGGGCTTCGGCAACCGGGGCAGCAGCAGCGGCCGGACCGGCAGCGGCGGCGACCGGAGCAGCGGCGCTGACGCCCCACTTCTCTTCGAGCAGCTTCGAGAGTTCAGCGGCTTCGAGCACGGTGAGGGCCGACAGGTCCTCGACGATCTTTTCAAGCTTAGACATGGATTTAGGTCCCTTCAGGTATCGATTGCGAGGTTTTTGTAACACTCGCGGTTTCAGTTGGGTCGGATTAGGCCGCTTCTTCCTCTTTGCGCGCATAGGCGGAGATCACGCGGGCCAGCTGGCCTGCAGGCGCCTGGATCACCGAAGCGATCTTCTGCGCCGGGGCCTGCAGCAGGCCCACGATCTTACCGCGCAGCTCGTCGAGCGAGGGCAGTTCGGCCAGGGCCTTCACTGCATTCGCATCCAGAGCCTGCTTGCCGAACAAGCCGCCAAGGATGACGAACTTGTCGTTCGTCTTGGCGAAAGCCGCGGCAACCTTCGGGGCGGCAACCGGGTCGTTCGCATACGCGATACCGGTTGGTCCCTTGAACAGATGACTGAGGTCATCCGATCCATTCGCACTCAAGGCACGCAGGGCAAGATTGTTCTTGGCCACCTTGAACGTCGCTCCCACCGCATTCATGTCGCGGCGAAGCTTCGTCATCTGGGCGACCGTCATGCCCGTGTAGTGAGCGACCACTACGCTTCCGCTTGAACCGAAGACGCCTTCCAGCATCTCGATCTGAGCGGCTTTCTGAGCTTTTAACACTCGTCGCTCTCCTCACTCATCGGCTCGAAGGCGTGAAGCCCTCGAGACCTGTTGCACACGCCAACGGCCGAATGGCCGGCGGCGGTCCTGTCCCAGGGCCGATGAGGGGAACGGCGAGCCGCAACCCTCGAAATTCGACACCTGCCTCATGCTGGCCCGGAGGATTCTCCGTATTAAGCACCGCAGCTAAAGCCTTGATGCGCCTGCAATCTCGGACAGCCAGCCCCTGAAGCGAACCTCAGGAGCAGATCCGGATGCCGGCCTTGCGGCCGGCATCCGGAATTCAGTTAGGCGGAAACCGTACCCGGTTCCACCCGCACGCCCGGGCCCATCGTGGAGCTCAGCGCGATCTTCTTGAGGTACGTGCCCTTGGCGCCCGTCGGCTTCGCCTTGACGACGCTGTCGACGAAGGCGCGGATGTTCTGCTTCAGGGCGTCTTCGGTGAAGCTCGCCTTGCCGACGCCGGCATGGACGATGCCCGCCTTCTCGACGCGATACTCGACCGAACCCGACTTGGCGGCCTTGACGGCCGTTTCGACGTCCGGGGTCACGGTGCCGACGCGCGGGTTCGGCATCAGGCCGCGCGGGCCCAGCACCTTACCGAGGCGGCCCACGATGCCCATCATGTCGGGCGTCGCGATGCAGCGGTCGAACTCGATCTTGCCCGAAAGCACGATCTCGGCCAGGTCTTCGGCGCCCACGATGTCGGCGCCGGCGGCCTTCGCCTTGTCGGCGTTGGGGCCCTTGGCGAACACGGCGACGCGCACGACGCGGCCGGTGCCGGCGGGCAGGTTGACGACGCCGCGGACCATCTGGTCGGCGTGGCGGGGGTCGACGCCCAGGTTGACCGAGATCTCGACGGTCTCGTCGAACTTCGCGGTGGCGCGTTCCTTCACGAACTTCACCGCGTCATCCAGCGTGTACTGCTTGCGGCTGTCGATGCCGTCGCGGGCCTTGGTCAGGCGCTTGGTGGTCTTGGCCATGGCTTACCCCTTCACCGTCATGCCCATCGACCGGGCGGTGCCGGCGATGATCTTCGCGGCTGCTTCGATCGTGGTCGCGTTGAGGTCCTTCATCTTGGCCTCGGCGATCTTCGTGATGTCGGCCATCGAGACCGAGCCCTTGAATTCGAGGCCGGGCTTCTTCGAGCCCGAGTCGATCTTCGCGGCCTTCTTCAGGAAGTAGCTCGCCGGCGGCGTCTTCATCTCGAACGTGAAGGACTTGTCGCCGAACGCGGTGATGATCACCGGGATGGGCATGCCCTTTTCGTAGTCGGGACCCGACGTCTTGGCGTTGAACGCCTTGCAGAATTCCATGATGTTCAGGCCGCGCTGACCCAGCGCCGGACCGATCGGCGGCGAGGGGTTGGCGGAGCCGGCTGCAACCTGCAGCTTGATGTAGCCGATTACTTTCTTTGCCATCTCTTATCTCTCCCAGAACTTCGGGGTGCGCGGTACAGCCCTGGCCGGGCCTCCCGCACGGTGAAACCAGACCGAGCTAAAGCTTCTCGACCTGGCTGTATTCCAGCTCGACCGGCGTGGCGCGACCGAAGATCGACACCGCGACGACAAGCCGGGATTTCTCGGCATCGACCTTTTCGACGTTGCCGTTGAACGACTGGAACGGGCCGTCGGTGACCCGGACCTGCTCGCCCACTTCGAAATTGATGGTCGACTTCGGGCGATCGACGCCCTCCTTGACCTGATTGAGGATCCGGCCGACCTCGGCCTCGCTGATCGGCTGCGGCTTGTGCCCGCCGCCCAGGAAGCCCGTGACCTTCGGCGTGTGCTTCACCAGCAGGAAGGCCTCGTCGCTCATCGCCATCTTCACCAGCACGTAGCCGGGATAGAACTTGCGCTCGGCATTGACCTTCTGGTTGCGGCGGACCTCGGTGACGTTCTCGGTCGGCACGAGGACTTCCTCGAACGCGTCCTTCAGACCCTTCTGCTCGGCCTGGCGCTTGATCTCCTCGGCCACCTTCTTCTCGAAATTCGAGTAGGTGTGGACGATGTACCAGCGGTGCTTGCCCTTGGTCTCGACGGCGGCTTGGCTCATCGTGGTCTCCCTAGCTCGCAAGGACGAGTTTGACGACATAGGCGAGCAGGCTGTCGACCAGGAAGAAGAACACGGTCGCCAGCGCCACCATGATGAACACCATCACGGTCGTGGTCACCCACTCGCGACGGGTCGGCCACGTGACCTTCGACGCCTCTTGCCGGACCTCGCGCACGAACTGCGCGGGACCGACGCGGCGCTTGGTCTCCTTGGCGTCAGGTGTTTCGGTCTTGGTGGCCATACTTCTTCTTTCAGACGTCCGTCACGCTAGATGGGTACTTCGAGGCGGGATTGGCAGGGGCGGAGGGACTCGAACCCACGGCCCTCGGTTTTGGAGACCGATGCTCTACCAGCTGAGCTACACCCCTTTAATCCCGCTTCGAATCGCCTTCCGTTTTCGCCTAAGCGCCTGACTTACTTCGTGATCTTAACAACGACGCCCGAGCCGACGGTCCGGCCGCCTTCGCGGATGGCGAAGCGGAGCTTTTCTTCCATCGCGATCGGCACGATCAGCTCGATCGACATCGTGATGTTGTCGCCGGGCATCACCATTTCGGTGCCTTCCGGCAGCTTCACGATGCCCGTCACGTCCGTCGTGCGGAAGTAGAACTGCGGGCGATAGTTGTCGAAGAACGGCGTGTGGCGGCCGCCCTCTTCCTTCGTCAGGATGTAGGTCTCGGCCGTGAAGCCGGTATGCGGGTTCACCGAGCCGGGCTTGCACACGACCTGGCCGCGCTCGACGTCTTCGCGCTTGGTGCCGCGCAGCAGGATGCCGACATTGTCGCCCGCCTGGCCCTGGTCCAGCAGCTTGCGGAACATCTCGACGCCCGTGACGATCGTCTTCTGGGTGTCGCGGATGCCGACGATCTCGACTTCCTCGCCAACCTTCACGATGCCGCGCTCGACGCGGCCGGTCACGACCGTGCCGCGGCCCGAGATCGAGAACACGTCTTCGACCGGCATCAGGAACGGCATGTCGATCGGGCGCTCCGGCTGGGGAATGCTCGCGTCGACCGCCGCCATCAGCTTCAGCACCGCGTCGTGGCCGATCGCCGGCTCACGGTCTTCCAGCGCGCACAGCGCCGAACCGCGGATCACCGGGATGTCGTCACCGGGGAACTGGTACGACGACAGCAGCTCGCGCACTTCCAGTTCGACCAGCTCCAGCAGCTCTTCGTCGTCGACCATGTCGACCTTGTTCATGAACACGACCAGCGCCGGCACGCCGACCTGACGGGCCAGCAGGATGTGCTCGCGGGTCTGCGGCATCGGGCCGTCGGCCGCCGACACCACCAGGATCGCGCCGTCCATCTGCGCCGCGCCCGTGATCATGTTCTTCACGTAGTCGGCGTGGCCGGGGCAGTCGACGTGGGCGTAGTGGCGGTTCGCGGTCTCGTACTCGACGTGTGCCGTCGAGATCGTGATGCCGCGCGCCTTCTCTTCCGGCGCCTTGTCGATCTGGTCGTACGCCGTGAACGACGCGCCGCCGCTCTCGGCAAGCACCTTCGTGATCGCCGCCGTCAGCGACGTCTTGCCGTGGTCAACATGGCCAATCGTGCCAATGTTGCAGTGCGGCTTGTTCCGCTCAAATTTTGCCTTGCCCATCGTCGTCTACCTGCGTTTTACGGCGCCATCGGAGCGCTCGTGTGATCGTCTGTATCTATGGAGCGGGTGAAGGGAATCGAACCCTCGTCGTAAGCTTGGAAGGCTTCTGCTCTACCATTGAGCTACACCCGCAAGCGGACTACCCCGCTTCATTCAATTCCTTCGTCTCCGGCGTCTTCCGACTCGCCCATCGAAGCGATGGTGGAAGGGGTTGGATTCGAACCAACGTAGGCTGAGCCAGCGGATTTACAGTCCGCCCCCTTTAGCCACTCGGGCACCCTTCCGAACGCAAGAAAGGAAACGCGTTCAAATGCTTAGCGGCGGAACGCTGAAGGCGTCCGCCGGGTCGACATCTCAACTGACGTGGTTTCCAATCGCCGCGCGCCGATATTTTCGCCGTCCGCGGGTTAGCGCGGAGGCGGGCATATGCAAGATTTGTCGTGGCGCGTCAAGCGGTTCGGCCGCTTGGCGGAATCGATCTCGAAAGCGCCGTGACCCGGCACCGCGAAGCCACGTTAACACGATTCACGACCGGCCAAAGCCCCTGCCCCACGTAGGGACTTGTGACGCGCAACGCGACTCGAAAGAGGATGCATCCCCCCCGCCATTCCCCTATGAACCGCGGTCACACAGGCAGGATCATCATGGCGAGAGCAGGACGCGGCAGGCAGGGACCCGATCGCGCAGGCGGACGGACGGATAAATCGGGTCGTCCCGAACGGGCGCCCGATCCCGGCGCCGCCATGCTGTGGGGCGTCCACAGCGTCGAGGCCGCCCTCACCAACCCCCGCCGCAAGTCCCGCCGGCTGTTCGCCACGGAGAGCGGCTTCGCACGGGTCTCTGCGGCTGCCAGTCAGCGCGGCGTCCGGGTCGAGCGGGTGTCCGACGACGAACTCTCGAAGCGCCTGCCGAAAGACGCTGTCCATCAAGGCCTGCTGTTGGAAGCCGAGCCCCTGGAACGCCTGGGGCTTGAGGAAGCGGTCATCGACCTGCCGGCGGGTCAACGCCTGGTTGTCGTCCTCGACCAGATCACCGACCCACACAACCTTGGGGCGATCCTGCGATCGGCAGCCGGGTTCGGTGCGCTCGCCGTCGTGGTCCAGGAACGCCACTCCCCGCCCCTCACCGGCATCGTCTCGAAGACCGCCTCCGGCGCCCTGGACCGGCTCCCGGTGGTCGAAGTGGTCAATATCGCGCGAACGCTGGAAGAATTGAAGGATTCCGGCTTCCAGGTTTTCGGGTTTGATTCCGATGCCGCCTATGACATCGCGAGTTGTGACCTCAAAGGCGATACGGCTCTTGTCATGGGCGCCGAGGGCGAAGGTCTGCGCCGCCTCGTCCGCGAGAATTGCGACCGTCTGGTGCGCCTCCCCACGGCCCCCCGCTTGCCCAGCCTTAACGTCTCGAACGCAGCGGCCGTGGCGCTCTACGAGGTCACCCGCCAGCGCCGACAATCTTGACTTTATTCCTAAAATGGATTAGAAGCAGATAAAAAAGCCCAGCAAACCGGGCGTAGAACCTTTGCCGCGCGTCGCGCCCGCGAGGCGCCCACCTGAACAATCATCAAAAAGCGACGTTCGAATAATCATCCACCGGACCACACCGTCGTCCGCGACAAACGAAGATGCTTTGTGTCGCAGACGAGAAACAAAAGAACCGGCGCCGCGCCATATGTGGATGAAATCGAGGTTCGAATAGCCGCGTGCGTGACCAGCCCTGATCGCTGGCGACAAATGAAGATGCTTTATGTCGCGAGCGCGCAATAAAAGGACCCGCCGCTCCGATCACTCCAGCCGGTCGGCCTTGCGCAAGGCCGGGAACCAATAGGCCCATAAGGCGGCGATTCCCAGGGCCGCGACGCCGCCCGCAACCACCGACGGCACGGCACCGACCAGCGCGCCCATACTGCCCGCGCGGAACTCGCCGAGTTCGTTGGAGGCGGAGATGAATATACTGGACGCCGCCGACACCCGTCCCCGCATCTCGTCAGGCGTCGAGAGCTGGATCAGGCTGGAGCGGACATAGACGCTCAGCATGTCGCCGCCGCCGAGCAGGATCAGCGCGGCCATGGAGAGCCAGAAATTCTCCGACAGACCGAAGACGATGGTGGCGATGCCGAAGAGCACGACCCCGCCGAACATCCAGGTGCCGGTGTGCCGCCGCATCGGCCAAGTCGCCAGCCAGATCGCGACCGCCACCGCCCCGATCGCCGGCGCCGCGCGCAGATGGCCAAGCCCGTCCGGCCCGATATGCAGAACGTCACGGGCGTAGACCGGCAGCAGCGCCGTCGCACCGCCCAGCAGCACCGCGAAAAGATCGAGCGAGATCGCGCCCAAAACGACCTTGTTGCGGAACACGTAGACAAGGCCCTCGCCGATCAGCTTCAGCGACCGGCCCGTAGGGATTGCCAGCCGCTCCGGCGGGCGAATGAACGTCACGAGGATGATCGCGATCAGGAATAGGAGTCCCGCCGAAGCGAACGGCACCCAGGGCGCCGCTGCGTACAGGTAGCCGCCGACCGCCGGCCCGGCGATCGAACTGCCCTGCCAGGCCAGCGATCCCCAGGCGATGGCATTGGGCAATTCGGCGCGCGGCACGAGTGTCGGCTGCAGCGAGGCTTGAGCCGGTCCCATGAAGCTGCGTGACGCACCGAACAGCGCCGCCACGACGAAGATCACCCACATCGGGGCGGTGCTGTCGATCGCGATCCAGGTCAGGATCAGCGCGCTGATCCCTTCCAGCGACATCGACGCGCGGATGATAGTCTTGCGGTCGAAACGGTCGGCCGCCTGCCCAGCGAACAGCGACAGGACAAGGATGGGCACGAACTGGACGAGCCCGATCATGCCGATCAGGAAGGCGGACTCGCCGACTCCCATGGTCTGGCGCGCCCGGTCGTAGACGATCCAGGCGATCGCCACCGCCTGCATCTGCATGGCGAGCACAGAGGCGACTCTGGCGAACCAGAGCAACCGGAAGTCGCGATGGCGGAGAACCGCCGCCGCCGGGAGAAACGCCATGACGGCCTGGTTCTAGATCCTAGTGGCCGAGCGAGGCCGACGGGCTGGAGCCGTAGCGCGCCAGCAATGCTTCGCCGTCGGCATCCTCGATGATCACAAGCGCCTTGGTGCCGCTGGTGCGTCCGCCGCCGAGACGCGCACCAATGCCCGACGGGACCAGCGTGCGAACCGAGCCGGCATATTTCGACTTCAGCAGCTTGAAGAGTTTTTCGGCGTTCGACGGCAGCAGACGAATGCAGCCCGCGGAGGCGCGCTGGCCGAGATTGTGGACGTATTTGTCCAGCGCCGCATGAAGCGCGATGCCGGTCGTCGGCCCGCCATTGCGGGTTTTGAGGAACATCGCCCAGGGCATGTCAGCTTCCCAGGCGTTCGACTTATGCAGGCGCGAGAAATGCCCGAGGTCGAACATGAACGTGCCGGCCGGCGTCGTGGTGAACTTGCGGGCGCCCTTGGGCGACGTTTCCTGCTGCTCGCGGCCGGTGGAGACCAGCCAGGTGTCGAGATGCTGCAGGTTGCCCGAGCCGTCCTTGGTATAGAGATAGGCGTGCTGGGCCATCGGCCCCTCGCCCGCCTTGTTGATGAAAATGAAGAGCTCGTATTCCTGGATGACGTCGTTGCTGAGGACGTCCTCGACATGCCGCCGCACGGCCTCGCCGGCGCGGGCATCGTCTTCTGCATTATAGGCTTTGTCGTCCGCCTGCAGGTCGCCGCGATATTCGGCGAGCGCGTCATCCGGCGTCTGGGTCGGCGACGCGATCGGACGCGGCACGGTGGCGGTGGAGGAACAGGCCGCCGCGCCGAGCACGGCGAGAGCGAGCACCACGGCGCTGGTGAAGGAGCGGCGATCGGGAACGAACATTTCTGGGTAATCCGGCCAAGAGATAACGCCCAGGAAGCCCGGACGAAGCAGGGTTCAACTGCGGCGCAACATGCCCTGTGCGGGCGGGGAGTTCAACTCGTCAGACGCATGCGGAACCCGCGATCAGCGGGTGCCCACCGTCGATGCGGAGGTGGCGGCCACGGACAGGGCCGGCAGGGCGACGCCCGGATAGTCCTCGATATGCAGCAGGACCCGGTAGCCATAGGTCAACATGATCGTGCCGTCGGCCGTACGGGCGGGCGTTCCCACCAGATTGGTCGAGTTCCCGTCCATCGCGAACACCGGCACCAGGCCCGCATAGTTGTTCTGGATCATCTGGAACAGGAACTTGGCGTTGTCGGGATGCAGGCGGATACAGCCGCCCGACGCGCGCCGGCCGAGCTGGGAAATCTTGCCCTTGCCGGCCGCATGCAGCGCCAGACCGGTCATGCCGCCGTTCTCGACGAGGTCGAAGAACATCGTCCACGGCATGTCGGCGTTCCAGGTGCGCGACTTCCACAGCTTGTGGAAACGGTCGGGATCGAGCTCGAAAATGCCTTCGGTCGTGTGCGTGTAGGTCTTGCGTCCCGTCGGGGTGCGCTCGCGCTTCTCGCGGCCGGTCGAGACGGGCCAGTCGTAGATCAGGGCCAGCTTGCCCGCCGCGTCGCGCTGATAGACGAACATATGCTGCGCGATCGGGCCGGCCTCGGCCTTGCTCACATAGAGGTAGAGATCGAAATAGGGCTCGATCTCGTCCGGGGTCCGGGCAAGCAGACGGGCCCCGGGGTCGCTCTCGTCGACCACAGCAGCCGCCGGTGCAGGCTCAGCAACGGGTTGAGGCGCCGGTTCAGGCGCTGCGGGCGCGGGCTCAGCCTGCGCGGTTTCCGCGACAAAGGGCGTTTCGCTGGCCGACTGCACTGCGGAAAAGATGATATCTCCGGCGTCGCCATGCAGCGACATCGGATCCTCAGCACCTTGGGCGAGACTGCCACGCATCTTTTGCTCCGCGCCCACCGGCGCGACACTCGCCATGGCGATGGCGACGCCGAAGGCGACCGCCACATACGCCCTCGTCACCATCGCTAGTCCTCACTGGCAAAACTTAATGCGTGTTAACGAACTGTGGCGCGGAACGACAGGGCCATCAAGCGCGAGCACCCATCATTCCACAGAACGGTTAAGAATCGCCGCCAAACCGGGCTTCATAGGCCTCGACCTGGTCGGGCAGTAACTTCCCAAAGAGGACGGGAGGAACGGTAAACGCCTGACCCGCCTTGATTTTCCTCAATTCGTCCGCCGCTTTTCCGGTCGGCCAAATCAGTTTGTTTGGGTCCAGACCGACGGCTTCGGCCAAGGCAGATGCGGTCTGAGGGATGATCGGCGCCGATAGAACGGCGATCAGACCGATCAGATTGATGGCCGTCCTGATCGAAGCAGCAGACGCCGCCGGGTCAGTCTTGATCGTCGTCCAGGGCGCAGCCACGGCGACATATTCGTTCGCCGCCACCCAGATCGCCCGCAGCTCCTGCGCCGCCTTCCGGAATTGCATCTCCTCGAGCTGGACTGTGTAGAGCCCGATCAGACGCTCAAGGCGAATGGCGAGGTCCTGCTCGGTGGGACCGTCTTTGCCCTCGGCCGGCACCGTCGAGCCGAAACGGGCAGTCGCAAACTTGAGGACGCGATTGACGAAATTGCCGAGCACGTCGGCAAGATCCTTGTTCACGGTTGCCGCGAAATGCTCCCAAGTGAACGAGCTGTCCGCGCTCTCCGGCGCATTGGCGATGAGGTAATACCGCCAATAGTCCGCCGGCAGGATCTCCAACGCCTGATCCATGAAGATCCCGCGCTTTTGCGAGGTCGAGAACTTGCCGCCGTAATAGTTCAGCCAGTTGAAGCCTTTGATCTCATCCACAAGCTTCCACGGACGGTTTGATGACTTGTTCGAACCGAGGATGGTGACGGGAAAACCGACTGTGTGAAACGGGACGTTGTCCTTGCCCATGAACTCGACATAGCGGACGTCGGCGTTGTCCGGCGCGCGCCACCAGCGTTCCCAGGCGGTTGGATCGCCCTTGGCGTCGGCCCACTCGCGGGTCGCGCCGATATATTCGATCGGCGCATCGAACCAGACGTAGAAGACCTTGCCCTTGAGCTTGCCGTCCGCGATGTCGTCCGGCACCGGCACGCCCCATTCGAGATCGCGCGTGATGCCGCGATCGCGCAGGCCCTCGTCGAGCCACTTGAGCGCGATCGAGGTGACAACCGTCCCCCACTCGCTCTTCTTGCCCTCGATCCAGGTCCGGATTTCGCCGGCGAAGGCCGACTGCTTTAGGAAGAGATGCGAGGTATCCTTGATCTCGATATCGGGCGAGCCCGACAGCGCCGAGCGCGGCTCGATCAGATCGACCGGGTCGAGCACCCGCGTGCAGTTCTCGCACTGATCGCCGCGCGCCCGGTCATAGCCGCAATGCGGACAGGTGCCGATGACATAGCGGTCCGGCAGGAAGCGCTTGTCGGCGTTCGAATAGACCTGACGCGTGGTGCGCACGTCGAGATGGCCGCCGGCCCACAGGGTGCGCGCAAACTCCTGCGTCAGCGCATGGTTCTGGGGCGAGGACGACCGGCCGAAATAATCGAAGGAAAGCTGGAAGCCGTCATAGATCGACTTCTGGATGCGGTGATACTTCGCCGCGTAGTCGGCGATCGGCAGCCCCTCCTCCAGCGCCGCAAGCTCGGCCGGCGTGCCGTGCTCGTCCGTCGCGCAGATGTAGAGGACATTCTCCGCCCCGCGCCTTGCCCGCTGGAACCGCGCATAGACATCGGCGGGCAGCATCGACCCGGCGAGATTGCCGAGATGCTTGATGCCGTTGACGTAGGGCAGCGCGGACGTGATTAGGATACGGGACATGACGCGATTCCGGGCCGCGCGGTGCGGCAGGGCATGCGGCTTGTCACAGTCGGCGCGGCGCGGTCAATCCGTCTCGCGCGCGGGGGACCGATGAGCGACCAGACGCCGGCAGCCAAACCGCCCTCTACGTGGTCGAGTTTGCAGAGCAAGATCATCCTCGGACTGCTGACCCTGCTGCCTTTGGCGGTGGTGTGGTTCGTCCTGTCCTTCCTGATCGGCTTTCTCTCCTGGCTGGGGCGCCCGCTGATCGACGCCCTGTTCACGTATTCTGGCCTGCAGACCTCGGACCATAGCGGCTGGCTCAGCAACGAGGTCGTGCTGACGACCCTCGCCGTCCTCGCCGCGCTCTGGATCATCTACATCGTCGGCGCGATCGCCTCAAACGTCCTCGGAGCGCGGCTGATCACCTGGCTCAGCGGCCTGCTGAACCGGGTTCCGCTGGTGAAGCAGGTCTACGGCGCGGTGCAGAAGCTGGTGCAGTCGCTGAGCCACAAGCCGGACGGCGTCCAGCGGGTGGTCCTGCTGCCCTTCCCCACCCCGGAAATGCGCGCCATCGGTTTCGTCACGAAGACCTTCACCGATGCCGCTTCAGGCCAGGAACTGGCGGCGGTCTATATGCCGACCGCGGTCAATCCGACCTGCGGGTATTTGGAAATCATCCCGATCGACAAGTGCATCGAGACGGACCTGACCGCCGACCAGGCGATGAACATGATCCTCTCTGGCGGCGCGACGGCGCCCGACGAGGTCCGGTTCAGCAAGCCGATCGGCTGACGGCTACTCCGCCGGCAGGCCCTTGCGGGCGTCTTCCTCGCGCTCCCAAGCTTCCATCTCGTGCGCCACCGCCAGCGGCGAGCCGGTGCGGCGCGCGATGACCGAATAGGCCGTCGGGATGACGAAGAGCGTGAACGCGGTCGCGACCAACATGCCCGCGAAGATGACGATGCCGATCGACTCGCGGCTGGCTGCGCCGGCGCCGGAGGCGATGACCAGCGGCAAAGCACCGGCCGCCGTCGCCAGCGAGGTCATGACGATCGGCCGCAGGCGGATCTTGGCCGCCTCGATGATCGCGTCGTCGAACGACTTGCCCTCGTCGCGCAGCTGATTGGCGAACTCGACGATCAGAATGCCGTTCTTGGTCGCCAGGCCCACGAGCATGATGATGCCGATCTGGCTGTAGATGTTGAGGCTCCCGCCGACGAGCCAAAGCCCCGCGACCGCGCCGAACACCGCCAACGGAACCGTACACAGAATGACGAACGGGTGGACGAAGCTCTCGAACTGCGCGGAGAGCACCAGAAACACGACCAGCAGTGCCAGGCCAAAGGTGAAATACAGCGCGGCGCTAGACTGCTTGAACTCGCGCGATTGGCCCTGATAGTCGATCCGCGCGGTCGGCGGCAGTTCTTCCGCAGCGATCTGCTGGAGATAGGTCAGGGCCTCGCCGAGCGTATAGCCGGGCGCCAGGCCGGCATCGATGGTGATCGAGCGCGAGCGGTTGAACCGGTTTAAAGCCGACGGACCGGCGGTCTCCCTCAACGTCACGAGATTGGAAAGCGGGATCAGCGCCCCACGGCTTGAGCGCACGAAGATATTGGTGAGGTCGGAGGACCGGCGGCGATCCTCAACGCCCGCCTGCATCTTGACGTCATATTCCTCACCATCCTTGAGGAAGGTCGTCACCAGACGCGACCCGAGCATCGTTTCCAGCGTCTGGCCGATCGCCGTGGTGGACACACCGAGATCGGCCGCGCGCTGCTTGTCGATGGTCACGAGAAGCTGCGGCTTGGTTTCGCGATAGTCGCTGTCGACGCTGATCAGGCGGGGATTTTCGGCGGCACGCGCAATGATCTTGTCGCGCCATTCTGCAAGTTCGGCGAAATCGTTGCCGCCCAGCACGAAGCCGACCGGCTTACCGTTGCGCTGACCAAGCCCGCCGCGTCCGGAAATGAAGACGCGTGCGCCGGGAACACTCGCGGAAAGCTTGCCCTGCATTTCCGACGAAATCTGGTCCTGGCTCCGTGCGCGGTCTTCCCAAGCGGAGAGCTGGAGCATCGACCGACCAGAATTGTAGTCCTGGGTGAAGCCAAACCCGCCGGGAACACGGATCATCAGGCGCGACGCTTCACCGCCTGTCACATAGGGCAGCAGGACCTTTTCGACCTTGTCCATCTGGGCGCTCGTTTCTTCGAACGAGGCGCCCTCCGGCAATTGAACCTGCACCTGCAGGCCGGCCCGATCTTCAGTCGGCGCCAGTTCCGACGGAATGACCGACCAGAGCATATAGGTCAGGCCCAGCACGACCGCCGCAACGGCGCCGGTGATCCACGGACGGCGGATCGAAGCTTCCAGCGCGGTGCCGTACTTGCCTTCGACGTAGTGCGAGGTTCTGTGAATCGTTTCGGCGAACCGCCCTTCGCTGCGCTTCAGCAGCAGCGAGCACATCATGGGCGTGAGCGTCAGCGCGACAAAGCCTGAGAAGAAGATTGCGCCGGAAATGGCGATCGCCAGCTCCGAAAACAGCCGCCCGATATTACCCGTCAGGAAGAAAATCGGGACGAACACGACAATCAGCACTGTTGTCGTCGCGACCACGGCGAAGGCGACCTGTGAGGTGCCGCGAGTCGCCGCGATACGGGGCGGCTCGCCCAGCGTCGAAATGCGGCGTTGAATATTCTCCAGCACGACGATCGCGTCGTCGACGACGAGGCCGATCGCCAGCACCAGTGCGAGCAGCGTCAGCAGGTTGATCGTGCCGCCCATCGCGTAAAGCACGATGAACGAGCCGATGATGCAGACCGGCACCGTGACCGCAGGAATGAGCGCTGCGCGCACATTGCCGAGGAAGATGAAGATCACGAAGACGACGATGAGCATCGCCTCAAAGATCGTGTGATAGACCTGATTGACCGACTCCTCGACGAAGATCGAGGTGTCGTTCGCGACGACGAGCGCCATGCCCGCCGGCAGCGTCGGCGTAATGCGCGCGATCTCGGCTTTGATGCCGCGCGCGACGTCCAGCGTATTCGCGGTCGATTGCTTGACGACGCCCATGCCGATCTGCGGCACGCCATTGCCGCGGAAGACGACCTTCTCGTTCGCCGAACCAAGCTCGACCCGCGCCACGTCCGCCAAGCGAATAGGGTAGCCGTCGGCGCCGCGTGTAATGACAAGGGCACCGAAATCTGCCGCCGTTTGGTAGGAGCGATTTACACGTACGGTCAGGTCGCGCTGACCAGACTCGATCCGGCCGGCCGGCAGTTCGATGTTCTGCGCGCGCAGCGCCGCCTCGACATCGCTGACCGCCAATCCGCGCGCGGCCAACGCCTGACGGTCGAGCCAGATGTTCATCGCGTAGTCCTGGCCGCCGCCGATCATGACGCGGCTGACGCCATCGACGATGGAGAGCTGATCGACGACGACCCGATTGGCGTATTCGGTGAGCGCCATCGGGTCCATGTTCTCGGCCGAGAAGTTCAGCCACATGATCGGATCGGCGTCGGCGTCCGCTTTGGAGACCTGCGGCGCGTCCACTTCGTCGGGAAGACGATCGAGGACACGCGCCACGGCGTCACGCACGTCATTCGCCGCCGCTTCGATATCGCGCGACAGCGTGAACTCGATGGTCACGTCCGAGGTACCATCGCGCGAGCGCGAAGTGATCGTGTCGATCCCCTCGATCCCGGCGACCTGGTCTTCGATGATTTCCGTGATGCGGCTTTGGACGACATCCGCCGAGGCGCCCGGATAGGTTGTCGAGATCGAGACGACCGGCGGATCGATATTGGGCAATTCGCGCAGCGGCAGGCCGATAAACGACAGAACACCGAAGGCGATCAACAGCAGCGACAAAACGGTCGCGAAGACGGGACGCTTGACCGAGATGTCGCTGAGGATCATGTGCGGCCCCCCACGGCAGCGGCCGTCACGGGTTGCGCCGGAGGCGGCGCGCCGTCGATCTGCACGGGCTGACCGGGAATGACCTTGTTCGTGCCTTCGCTGACAATGCGATCGCCTTCGACGAGGCCCTCGACAATCTCAACGCTGCCCGGTTTGATGAGACCGGTCTTCACCTCAACGCGCTCGGCCTTCGCTTCGGCATCGATGCGGAAGACGTAGCGACGATCGCCTTGCGAGACCAAGGCCGATTCCGGAACCGAGACGGCCGTGCGCTCCGATACCTTGAGGCGCGCGGCCATCAGCATCCCAGGCTTCAGCTTGTATTCCGCATTCGGCAATTCCGCGCGTACCTTCACGGCGCGCGTCGCGGGATCGATGCGGGTATCGACGCTCGCGACCTTGCCGTCGAAGGATTGGCCGGGATAGGCGGCGACATCGACCTGCAAGGTCAAACCCGGCTTCAGGATTGCCAGATACTGTTCGGGCACGGTGAAATCGCCCTTGATGACGCGGATATCGTCGAGCGTCGTGATGATGTCGCCCGGCTTCACATAGCTGCCGACGCTGACATTGCGCAGCCCCACCACGCCGGCGAACGGTGCCTTGATGATCGTATCGGCGAGGCGCGCCTCGATCGACTGGACCCGGCCGCGCGCCGCATCGCGGGCGGCCGTCGCGGAGTCGAGCGTCGCCCGCGCCGCGATGCCCTTGGCGACCAGATCGGCGGCGCGCTGATAGGCCTTTTCCGCTTCCGCGAGTTCGGCGCGCGCGGCGACCAGATCGGCCGCCTGCTGCGTGCTGGTCATCTCGACGAGAATATCGCCGGCCGCGACCTCCTGCCCTTCGCCGAAATTAATCGCGCCGATCGTATCGGCGACCTTGGCAGTGATGGTGACGCTCTCGGACGCCAGGGACGTTGCGATCGCCTCGATTTCCTCGACGAACACTTCCTTGGTCGCGGCGACAACGGTCACGACTGGCGCTTTGTTGCCGCCCGTTTTGGGCGCTGCGCTTCCCAGACCGAACATCCCGGGGGCGAAAAACCAAAGCCCGACGATGGCAGCGACGGCCACGGCCGCGATGATGTAAATTCTTTGCATGACTCTCTGCATCTTAGTCGCAGTACGCGCGGCAATCACTAGCGACGCGGCCCTGATAGGCCAATAGGCGCGTCCGGCAACGAAATTGTGACTGCACTTGGGGTTGTGGTCCCACAGCCACGCCCGGCCCGACCAACGCTCGACTAGGTTGAATATGAGGCATTTCCGCCCTATCCACCGGTCGCGTGCCGGTTTAGCTCAGCGGTAGAGCAGCGGTTTTGTAAACCGAAGGTCGGGGGTTCAATCCCCTCAACCGGCACCAGCTTCCCCATGCGCGTCGATTCGCGTCCGCGATCCGCACCTCAATCGCCCCCATCTTCCGGATAAAAGAACGACCACAGCGCTACGCGGAGCGCGGTCTCATAGGGCGTGCGCTCGGCTGCGATTGTCTGCGTCACGGAGATCGAAAGCGCGTAGTCCCGGTCGATGCGCCAGCGCAGCCAGGCCTGCATCTCGTGCTTCTCATACGCGCCGGGTTCGTAGAACGCGCCCGGCGCGAAGGTCGCGGCATAGCCGGCACCCGCCTGCCATGACGTTGCGAGATCGATCCCCGAGACGAGTTCCAGCCGCGTCTCGCCGGGGGCCATGCGGCGATAGGTGTAGCCGATGCCGAGATTGGCGAAGGCTTGATGGCCGAAAATCTCGAACGGACGCCCGACATCGAACCGCACACCGCCACCCAGGCCGTCGCCCGCAAAGACGGGATCAGCGACCAGCGCTTCGTGGCCCTGATAGCGGAGTGTGCCTTCCGCAGCGAAGATCCAGCCGGGCGCGTCATCGAGCGAGAACGAGAAGCGCAGGCCCGCCCCACCCCGCCACACATATTGCGAGGTCGCCCGATCGAGATCGCCATCGAATGCGAAAACGGCGGTGAAGCCGCTGCCCACGCCCGCTTCGCCATAGCCGTCGAACAACAGGCGGCCGTCCCCCGTCTCGCCGAACGCATAGCCCGCCTGGTTGAGGGCGAAGCCATGATCCGGCTCCTGCGGCCACGCACCGGCCATCGCGCAGGGCGTTAGCGCAACGGCGGTGATGATGACGAGCTCGCGGGCCTTCATCTCGGCGGTTCGCCGTTGCTGGCGCGCGTGCGCCCATGCGGCGTCTTTTCCCAGCGGAACGGATCACGCGCGAACGCCGCGATCGCGAGGTAGGACGCAACCGAGACCAACGCCCAATAGATCGGCGAGGCCAGCGCCCACGGCGCCAAACGCCACCAGCCTCGCCCCAGCGGACTAAGCGCCGCCATCAGGACCGCCGCGCCGTTGCCGAACACCATACTGCCCCACGCGACCGTGGCGATCACGGGATCGAACGCCCATTCGAGCAGGCCCTCGCCGGTGAAAAGCGCGTAGGCCGCCATCGCCCAGAACAGCGGGTTGACGAGGGCGAAAATGATCGAACCGCCAACGAAGGCGAGCAGAAAAAACCAACCCGCAACACCGAGCCCCGGCAGTCCAAGTGTTCTTGGCCGCCTCGCATGGACGAAGAAGGTCTGCAGATAGCCGCGAGACCAGCGCGTGCGTTGCGGCAGCAAGCTGTCGAGCGAGGTCGGCGCCTCCTCGAACGTCGTCGCGCCGATCGTCCGGACACCCCAACCGAGGCGCCAGAGGCGGATTCCGAGATCCGCGTCCTCGGTCACGTTGTAGGCGTCCCACCCGCCGGCCGCCACGAGAGCTGCTGTCCGGAAGTGATTGGAGGTTCCGCCCAGCGGGACAGGAAAGCGAAGACGCTGGAGCCCGGTCAGCATGCCGTCGAACCACTGGCAGTAGTCGAGCGTGAAAAGCCGGGTCAGGAACGTGTCGGAGCGATTGTAGGGAACGAGCCGCGCCTGCAGGCAGGCCACAGGCGGCCCATAGGCGTCGAAGGCGGCGACGGCCTCGCGCAATTGCGTAGGCTCGGGACGATCCTCCGCATCGAAGACAACGACGAATTCGCCGCGGGCTTGCTCCAGCGCATGACCGCAGGCGCGAGGTTTGGTGCGTGGAAAGCCGGCTGGCACCGCGAGCGTTCGCATCCAATTGGGAAGCGCCGTCCTGGCGATCGCCGCCTGGGTCTCCTCATCGTCGCTTTCGACCACCAGCAGGACTTCCAGACGCTCCCGCGGATAGTCCAGCGCCTCCATCGCCGCAGCCAGCGCCGCGATCATGTTCGCTTCGCGATAGAGCGGCACGAGGATCGTGTAGAGCGGCAGATCGGCATCGCTTCGCGTCAACGCCGGGCGCGCGATCGGCCATTGACCGACGGTCCACGCGAGGACGCGGAGCCCAAGATGAATGGAACTCGCGATGACCGCGCCGCCGATGACCAGAGCGGTCGCGAACCGGAACGAGACTGCGAAGAGCAGCAACAGGACGCCAAGCAGGCCGCACAAAATCGCGACCTGAGCGCCGGTCAGACGACGCTCGGCCCAGACGCGCTTTTGACGCGCGGCATCGGCGGCGGCCGGCCCCGCATCCCGGTCGCCGGATTGCCCGACGGGATAGTACATCCCCGCTGCTCCCGCGGGCCCGGCAATCCCCGGTTGCCGTTTGGCCCGTCCCGCAATTAGCGAGGTACGGAGAGCGGGATACAATCGCGGCGCCTAAGTGAAACGTGCGCCAAGGCGACGCACCCGCCTAGATTGTCTCAGGTTGCAATGGCGCCGCGCTTACTGCGGAGCGCTCGGCATCAAGGTCACGGGATCAACCTTCGGCAACACGCTCAGCGCTACGCTTTGATCGGCGTGGTCGAAGCCGTGCATGATCGCCTGGAAGCGCATTTCGACGAAGGCGCGCATTTCGCGATGCGTAAAAACATAAAGCTCGCCGGCCTTGATGCACTCGACGACCCGCGCGCCGACCACGTCCGGGTCGATCCCGCCCAACACGGCGGCCGCGGCCTGCTCGCGCGTCGCGGCGACGCCGGAATCGAGATCCGCCGCGCCGCCATAGGCCGCCTGGCGGTTGCGTCCGCTTTCGTGAATGAGCGTTCGCACATAACCCGGGCACAGCACCGAAACGCCGATGCCGAGGGGCGCGAGCTGACCGGCCCAGCCCTCGCTCATCGCCACGACCGCGAACTTGGTGGCGGTATAGGGCTCCATGCCCGGCGGGCTGGCCATGCCGGCCATCGAGGCCGTGTTGACGAAATGACCGCCCTCGCCATGGCTGCGGATCAGCGGCGCGAAGGTTTCGACGCCGTAGACGACGCCCTTCAGATTGACGTCGATGATCCAGTCCCAGTCGCGCTCGCGCACCGTGCCGATCGGTCCGCCGACGGCGACGCCGGCATTGTTGCAGACGACATGGATCTTGCCGAAATCGGCGATGGTCTGCAGCGCAGCGCTCTTCACGGAACTGCGGTCGGTTACGTCGCAGAAGACGGTCGAGACCGGAACCTGCCGCGCTTCGAGATCGGCCTTGGCGCTCGCCATCGCCTTCTCGTCGATGTCGGCGAGCATGACCTTCATGCCCTCCTTGCCGAACGCCCGCGCCATCGAGAGGCCAAGCCCCGACGCGCCGCCTGTGATGAAGGCGACCTTGCCCTTGAGATCGAGACTCATGTCAGTGCCTTGATGATGAGACGTGTGAGGAGATCGATGGTCGGCCCGGGTGCCTTGCCATGGCGGCCCGCATAGGCGCTGCCTTCATGGATGATGCCGACAACCGCAGCGCCGATAATGCCGGCTTCGTCGGGGTCCATCGCCTGGCCGCCCTGCCCGACCGGCAGGCGCAGCAGCGCGGCCCATTGCATCGCCCAACGATCGACCAGCGTGACGGGGTGCGCGTCGTCGGCGGCGATCACCGCCGCATCGGCCATGGCGGTAACGAGCACGCCGGGATGGGCGGCGGAATATTCGTGGATGGCTTCCAGCGATCCGCGCACGGCGCTTTCCACATCGGGCGCGTCTTTGAGGCGGCGCTGCAGATAGGAATCGAGCTCGCTGCGTGCGTCCTCGGTGAAGGCGAGGAAGCAGGCCTGCTTGTCGGCGAAGTGGAGGTAGAAGGTGCCATGGCCGAGCCCGGCCTCGCGGGAAATGTCCTGCGGGCGGGTGGCATGATAGCCGCGTTCGACGAAGAGCTTGCGCGCGGCCACGAGCAGGCGAGCGCGCGAGTCCTGAGTACGGCGGCCCCTGGCCGGGGCTTCTATTTTGGAAATCGGGAGCACGGTCATTTCTGACAGACTGTCAACATGAGCGGGCCTCGCAATCAAGCCCCGCCTGCGGACGGACGGCCAGAGCCCGAGGATTGGCCGTTTTTCAGGCCAGATCTGAACATGGCAACGACAAACAGAACGGCGATGATGACCACCGGCGTAAAGGCGGCGACCGCAGCCCGGCCGGGCTCACCGTCGCACATCAGGAAAATGCCGGCCGTCACGCCTGCGGCGCCGAGCAATGAAAGGCCTGCCATCCAGAGCTTGAGCGCGCGGATGGCCGCAGGCTTCGCGTTGGCGCCCATGCCCATGCAGAACACCACCGCCGTCAGCGTGACCACCACGGTGCAGACCATGGCGAGGACGGCGAGAACGAACATCATGGCTTGGGCGAAGCACGCATCTGGTCAGCGCTCGCCTGCGTCCGGGTCATAGCCAAACTCGCGAACGAGAGCGGCATGGAACTGATCGCGCTCACGAGAGAGCGCCGCGCCCTCCCCGCCGCTGGTTGCCCAGCCCGCATAGGTCTGCATCCATTCGACGGCAAGTTTGAAGGCGGCAACGGCACGGGGCTCGTCGCCGGCCTGCCGGAAGGCGCGCATCCGCTCTGCATACATCTCGGCGATCGAGGCAGCGGCGCCGATATGCGGAATCGCCCGGCGCAGTTCTTCTTCGGCCGCACCCTGCCGGTCCAAGCCATTCTCAGCGCTCGTCACGCTCCCATCAACCACCGGCGTCTTTCGTTCTGCAGGGCTGCGGACAACAGGCGTCGCACGCGGCGTGGAAACGTCCTCACCCAATTCGAAATAAGTCTGCATGTGCCCGTTGCGGGGGCCGGCTTTCGCAGCAAGCGGAAACACGAAATCGACCAGCCCTGAGGGACGTTCGATCCCGATGTGGATTTCCATGCGGCGTTGGTCCCACGACAGCACGCGCAGGATGCCGGTATCGCCTGCGCTCAGGCCATTGCCCGCACCATCGGTGAAATCGCGCAGAACAGTGACCCAGTGGTCGACACTAAGATTGTCGATGGTCATGCCCATAGGTCTGGCGCGAACCCTTCCAGCAAGTCTTTCGATCGATGGCGGCGAGATCGGAGCGGCGCCTCTAAGCAGATGCGCCGCTGCTTAGTCTGTCTCAGCTCCGGTAGCTCGGGTCCTTGCGGTCGAGCATGCGCAGCAGGGCCGGCCAGGCCAACGCGCCGAGGAAGCCGTCAAAGGCCTTTTCGCCGATATCGGCGGTCTTTTCAGGCACGCCTTGATTGGCGACGTTGATCTTCGCGCCGCCCGAGAGAGCGCGCACCTGCATCGAGCAGGCGCGCTCCAGATAGTACATGCGCAGGAAGGCGTCGCCGCAGGACTTGCCGCAGGTCAGCGTGCCGTGATTGCGCAGTAGCATAACGTTCTTGTCGCCGATGTCGTGGACGAGCCGCTCGCGTTCGTCGAGGTCGAGCGCGACGCCCTCATAGTCGTGATAGGCGAGATCGTTCAGCAGCATCATCGAATGCTGGTCCATCGGCAGCAGGCCCTGTTCCTGGGCCGAGACTGCGACGCCGTCGGTCGAGTGCAGGTGGATGACGCAGTGCGCGTCGTCGCGATTGGCGTGAACGGCGGAGTGGATGGTGAAGCCGGCGGGATTCACGTTCCAGGGACTCTCTTCGACCTTGTTGCCGTCGAGGTCGATCTTCACGAGGTTGGAGGCCGTGATCTCGTCGAACAGCAGGCCGTAAGGGTTGATCAGGAAGTGATGCTCCGGCCCCGGCACGCGGGCCGAGATGTGGGTGAAGATCATGTCGTCCCACCCGTAATGGTGGACGAGCCGGTAGGTGGCGGCGAGATCGACCCGGGCCTGCCATTCCTCGGGCGAGACCTTGTCCTTCAGCGACGGGACACGGGTTTCGAGTGCAACGGCCATGACGCCTCCTCCTGATATTTTCTCAATTAGTGCGCGCCGCAGCCCGTCAGGTCAATCTGCGGTGCGGTGGCGGGCCTTGGCGACCGCCTCCTGCCAGCGGGCATAGCGCGCGTCGCGAGCCGCGGCGGGGAGCATAGGCTCGAACCGGCGGTCGAGCCGCCAGGCCGCCGCGATCTCGTCCACCGAGGCAAAAGCGCCGACGCCGAGGCCCGCCAGGAAGGCGGCGCCAAGCGCGGTGGTCTCCGTCACAACCGGGCGCTCGATCGTACGGCCCGTGAGGTCGGCGAGGTTCTGGCAGAACCAGTCATTGACGACCATGCCGCCGTCGACGCGGAGGGCATGGGGCGCGGGCTCGCCCGCTTCCGCCAGATCGGCCGCCATGGCCTCCAGCAGGTCGCGGGTCTGAAAGCTGACGGATTCAAGACCCGCCCGGGCGATCTCGGCCGCCCCGTCATTACGGGTGAGACCGAGAATGGCGCCGCGGGCGTCGGGGTCCCAGTAGGGCGCACCAAGGCCCGTGAAAGCCGGGACGAGCATGACCTGGCTGTTCGGGTCGGCCTGCTGGGCGAGGTCGCTGGATTTCGCGGCGTCGTCGAAAAGGCGCAGCTTGTCGCGCAGCCACTGGATCGTGGCGCCGGCCATGAAGATCGAGCCTTCGAGCGCATAGGTCGTCTCGCCCCCCAGCCGGGTCGCGACCGTCGTCAGCAGACGGTGCTTCGAAGCCACCTGGCGCGGTCCGGTATGGGCCAGCGCGAAGCAGCCCGTGCCGTAGGTCGACTTCATGAACCCCGGGCCGAGGCACGCCTGCCCCACCGCCGCCGCCTGCTGGTCGCCCGCCACCGCCATGATCGGCAGGTCGGCGCCGATCAACGACTTGAGCGCCGTGCCGAACGAGCCGGCGCTGTCGCGCACCTCGGGCAGCATGGCGCGGGGCACGGCGAACCAGGAGAGCAGGTCCTCGTCCCAATCCTGGTCGGCGATGTTGAAGAGCGAGGTCCGCGAGGCGTTGGTCGCGTCGGTCGCATGGACCGCGCCGCCGGTCAGTTTGTAGACCAGCCAGCTGTCGATCGTTCCGAAGGCAAGCTCGCCCGCCTCGGCCCGCGCCCGGGCACCAGGGACGTGATCCAGCAGCCAGCCGATCTTGGTCGCCGAAAAATAGGGGTCGAGCAACAGGCCGCTGCGGCGCTGGACGGCCGCCTCAAGGTTTCCCGCCTTCAGCCGGGCGCAGGCCTCGGCCGTCCGGCGATCCTGCCAGACGATGGCATTGGCGATGGGACGGCCGGTCTTGCGGTCCCACACGACGGTCGTTTCACGCTGGTTGGTGATGCCGATCGCAGCGACGCGGCCCTCCCCTGCCGCTGCGACAGCCGCCATCACGACTTCGCGAGAGGCCCGCCAGATCTCTTCGGGATCATGTTCGACCCAGCCGTCTCCGGGGTAATACTGAGTCAGCGTAAGCTGATGCTGGGACTGGATTTTCCCCTTCCCATCGAAAACCACCGCACGCGTGCTGGTGGTTCCTTGGTCGAGGGCGATGACGAGCGGGGGCGTGGTTGTAATCACTGTATATATTTATGCCCTGTTTAACGGCGATTTAAGGCAATCCCGGGCATAAATCCAACGGGCGCGGGGAAAAGCATCATCGTGAGTACGGGCGGCATAGATCCCGAAATCAGCAAACTGGTCTCCCTTGCCCAGTCGGGCGACGCCGAGAGCCGGTCACAGCTGTACCTGTCGGTCGCCGCCTTGATGCAGTCGCGGGCCGGCGCCTTCTCGACCTCCGAGCGCGAATTGCTGACCGCGATCATGCGCCAGCTCACCCGCCAGGTGGAGATGCAGGTCCGCAATGCGCTCGCCGAACGCATCGCCGAACTGGACGATCCGCCGCACGACCTGATCCTGCTGCTCGCCAACGACCGGATCGAGGTCGCCCAGAACATCCTCGAGCGCTCGACCATGCTCAACGAGGGCGAGCTGATCGACATCATCAACGCCGCGACGCACCTGCATCAGCAGGCAATCGCCGGCCGGGCGGACGTGACGCCGCGGATCGCGGCCTCGCTGGCCGAAAGCTCGGCGCCGGGCGTGCTGCTCGCCTTGGTGCGCAACCAGCGCGCCCGCATCGCCAACGAGACGATGGAGCGGCTCGCCGAGCGCTCGCGCGACGACGTCGATCTCCAGCGGGGCGTTCTCGAACGGCCCGAACTGCAGCAGGACCTCGCGACCCGCATGTGCAGCTTCGTCTCCGAAGCGCTGCACGGCTTCATTACCAAGCGCTTCCAGATCGATCCCGCGATGATCCGCAAGGATATCGCCATGGCCTCGGTCGAGGCCCATGCGCGCCTGACCAATGCGAGCGGCCCCGAGCGGCTGGTCTCCAAGCTTCACGCAGCCGGCCAGCTGAAAGCCGGTTTCGCGGTCAAGGCGCTGAGCCAGGGCCAGCTCGACGTCTTCGAGCATGCCGCGGCGAAACTGATCGGCGTCCCCGCCGAAGCCATCGTCCGGCTGATCAAGGGCGGTGAAGCCGCCATGCTGGCCCTCGTCTGCCAGGCGATCGGCATCGACAAGTCGGTCTTCGCGACACTGTTCTCTCAGGCCGAAACGTTGCGCGGCCGCTCCGGCATCCTCAGCCAGCAGGACCGCAAGAAGGCCGACGAGGTGTTCCAGTCGGTCTCGCGCGACGACGCCCGCGCCAGCATCCTGCGCAAGGCCGCCTGAGCCTTCCTGCGGCTTCGCGCCCTGCTATAAGACGCCATGCTCGATCCCTTCGGCCGCGACATCAGCTATCTGCGCGTCAGCGTCACGGATCGGTGCGATTTCCGGTGCGTCTACTGCATGTCGGAAGACACGACCTTTCTCCCCAAGGCCGATCTGCTCTCATTGGAGGAGATGGACCGGCTCTGCGCCGTATTCATCGCCAAGGGCGTGCGGAAGCTGCGCCTGACGGGCGGTGAGCCGCTGGTGCGCAAGAACATGATCTGGCTGGTCGAACGCCTCGGCCGCCACCTGAAGACCGGCGCGTTGGATGAGCTGACTCTCACGACCAATGGCAGTCAGCTCGCACGCCACGCCGACGCGCTGGCGGCGGCGGGGATCAAGCGGGTCAATGTTTCGCTCGATACGCTGGATGAAGCGAAGTTCCGCCGGATCACGCGGTGGGGCCGGCTCGATCAGGTGCTGGACGGGATCGCTGCCGCCCAGCTCGCGGGCCTCAAGATCAAACTCAACATGGTCGCGTTGCGCGGCGAGAACGAGGACGAGATCGAGAGCATGATCGCCTGGGCGCATGCCCGCGACATGGAGCTGACGCTGATCGAGACGATGCCGATGGGCGATGTCGCCGACCGGGTGGAGCGGTACCTGCCGCTCTCGCTGGTCCGCTCGCGGCTGGAGCGGCGCTGGACGCTGATCGACCTGCCCGACAAGACCGGCGGGCCCGCGCGCTATGTGCGCATCGCCGAGACCGGAGGGCGGGTCGGCTTCATCACCCCGATGACCCATAATTTCTGCGAGAGCTGCAATCGCGTACGCCTGACATGCACGGGCACGCTCTATATGTGTCTCGGCCAGGAAGACGCCGCCGACCTCCGCCGCCCGCTGCGTGCGTCGCCCGACGATGGGCTGGTGAGCGCGGCGATCGACGAGGCGATCGGGCGCAAGCCCAAGGGCCATGACTTCATCATCGACCGCCGCCATCGCGGTCCATCAATAGGGCGACCCATGTCGTTGACCGGCGGATGAGCGACATTCCACGCATCGCCTTTACGGCCAGTTCAGGCCCCGACGCCCAGGCCGGCCTCGCTTTGCTGCGCGGCATGTATCCCGAGGTGCCGGAAGCCGAAGCCGAGATCGTGGTGGCGCTCGGCGGCGACGGCTTCATGCTGGAGGTGCTGCACCGCCATCTTGGCAGCAAACTGCCGATTTACGGCATGAATCTCGGCTCTGTCGGCTTCCTCATGAATGAGTTCCGGCCGGTGGGGTTGCTGGAGCGGCTGTCCTCGGCCGAGCGCGCGGTGATTCACCCGCTGCGGATGCGCGCGACCTGCGCCGACGGCTCGCGCCACGGGGCCATCGCGATCAACGAGGTCTCGCTGCTGCGCGAGACGCGGCAGGCGGCAAAGATCCGCATCTGGATCGACGGCCAGGCCCGCATGGAAGAGCTCATCTGCGACGGCGTGCTGGTCTCCTCGCCCGCGGGGAGCACCGCCTATAATCTGTCCGCGCACGGCCCCATCCTGCCGATCGACGCCGCGTTGCTGGCGCTGACACCGATCAGCGCCTTCCGGCCCCGGCGCTGGCGCGGTGCGCTTCTCCCTCATAAGGCGCAGGTGCGCTTCGAGGTTCTGGAGGCCGCCAAGCGTCCGGTGAGCGCCGTTGCCGATCATGCCGAGGTGCGCGACGTCATCCAGGTCGACGTCGTCGAGGACCGTTCGATTTCGCTGAGCATGTTGTTCGACGCCGGGCGCAACCTCAACGAACGCATCCTCACTGAACAGTTCGTGGACTGACGATCGTGGCGAACTACATCGCTCTGCTGCGCGCCGTGAATGTCGGAGGCACCGGCAAGCTGGCGATGACCGAACTTGTGGCGATGTGCGAAGCGGCCGGCTTCGCCAAGGTGAAGACCTATATCGCCAGCGGCAATGTCGTCTTCCAGAGCGCCAAGAGCGAAGCCAAGGTAAAGGCCGATCTGGAGGCCAGGCTCGCGTCCTATGCCGGCAAGCCCGTGGGTGTAATGGTTCGGACGGCGACCGAGATGGCTGCGGTGCTTGCGGCTAATCCGTTTCCGGACAAGGCCCCGAACCGCACGGTCGCGATCTTCCTTGACGACGCACCGCCCAAGAACGCCGCGGCGGAGGCGCGTCATCTGAAGGACGAGGAGATCGCGCCAGGCAAGCGCGAGATCTACGTCCATTACGGGGACGGGATGGCCGATTCCAAACTCGTCATTCCCGCCGCCAAGGCAGGCACGATGCGCAACATGAACACTGTCGCCAAGCTCGCGGCGATGGCGGCAGCGTTGTGACGCCTAGCCCGACAGGATTTTCCCCTTCAGCCGTTCGAACTCCGACTGGGTGATGACGCCTTGATCGAGCAACGCCTTGGCGTTCTCGATCTGCTCCATGCCGCTATTGCTGAAAGCGCCCTGCTGCGTGGCAGTAGCCGCGGCCGGCACCGGCGGCTCGATGCCCAGAGCCTTCGCTTTTAACCGCTCGAACTCGGACTTCGTGATGGCGCCCTGATCGAACAGCGCCTTGGCGCTTTCCAGATTCTCCATCGCGTTGTCGGTCAATCCGGTCGCGAGCACCGGCTTCGGCGCTTGACGGGCGCGCACCAACCCGATGATGACCACCAAGATGATAAACCCGATGACGGCGCCGACGATAAGTATCTCTTCCTGATTGCGCATGAATTGTCCCCTGCAACGCACACGATAGGAAGCCGGGCCGGAGTCTCCGTCCAGTGCGAAGCAGGCAAGAGCACGCGACCACGCTGCGGCGCGTGGTCACCCTCTTTTGAGGGATGGAACTAGGGTCTAATATTTGTTAGCGGCTCGTGCGGATCGCCATAACCGGCATCGGGCTGGATACGCAGCGTCGAGCCTTCGGCCCACGGCTGCACCGTCACGATCTTCGATCCCGCCGCTGCAGCGATGGCAGCTTCCACAGTCTTCGATTGCGCCATCTTCTGAAGGTTCATGCGGGTCGGGAAGATCACCGTCCAGCGATCCTTCTCCGCTACCGCACCCGCCGCCGTAACCCACACGGAATCGACGCTTTCATGGCCGTCATGCGCACCGAGCTGGCCTTCGGGCGCGGCGGCGATGAAGAACCAGGTGTCGAAGCGCTTCGGCACCATCTCGGGCGTGATCCACCGCGCGAAACGCACCAGGCTGTCGCAGGCAAGGCGAAGACCATTCGCTTCCAGAAACTCGGCGAGCGGCAGGGTCTCCTTGTTCAGCGGATCGCGGAACTCGCTGAGCGCCGTCGCTTCGGCTTCGTTCAGCAGCTCGCTCTTGCCGGTCTTGCGGGCGAGCAGGATGCCGCTCTCCTCGAAAGCCTCGCGAATGGCGCAGGCGGCGAGCGCGAGCTCGGCATCGTCATAGGCATCCGCACCGTCGGTCAAAGCGCGCAGACGCGGATCGCTGTCGCCGGGCGCCAGTTTGCCGCCGGGAAAGACCAGCGCGCCGGAGAAGGAGTCGATCTGATGGTGGCGCTTCACCATGAAGACCTCGATCCCCTCCGCGCTGTCGCGGACGAGGAGGATCGTCGCGGCGGGAATGATGCGGGCGGGCGGCTTCGCCGTCTGTTCTGGGTTGGTCAATGCGGACAACTTTCGATGAATTAGAACTTCATTTGGAGCGGCTGCTTCGCGCGATCCTAACGCGCGGCGTCGAGGATCGCGAGAATGACGCTTAACGCACCGGGACGCAGGCCGCCATGTTCGCGAAATCCATGACGCTGACCAAGGCGGATATCGACCGCGCGTTCGCCGCCCGAGAATTCGCCATCATGCTGCAACCGCAAATCGACGTCGCCGACGGCGCCGTCGTGGCGGTCGAAGCCTTCGTACGCTGGAACCATCCCTCATTCGGGATGATGACGCCCCAGCTCTTCCTCCCCTTCATCGAGGCCCATGGGGAGAGCCCGCGGCTGCTGGACGCGGTGGTTCGCTCCGGCCTCCAGGCGGCAGACGCCCTTGCCTATGCCGGTCACGACTGGCGCATTTCGATCAATCTCGGCGCCGCCGACCTGCAGACCGGCGTCGCCCCTGACGTGATCACCGCGGCGCTGCGCGAGTCGCGCGTCGGGCCCGAGCGTCTTGTCCTCGAAGCCCCGGAGTCGGCGCTCCTCGGAGAAGATGACCTCGTGCGGCTGGCGCTGGAGCGGTTGCGCGGCATGGGCTGCGGCGTGGCGCTCGACAGTGGCGCCGGATTGCCGATGGAAGCCGCCGAGGCGACGCCGGAACTGTTCACCGAAATCAAGATCGGCGGCGCGGCGATCCTGCGCTTTGCCGAGATCGCGCGGAAAGTCGATGGCGGCCGCATCGCCCGCCGCCTTGCCTTCGCGCGCAAGCACGGCCTCCGCTCGGTCGCGGTCGGCGTCGAAACGGAAAAGACCTTGGCGGCGCTGGTGAAGCTCGGCTTCGGCGCCGTGCAGGGCGCCCTGGTTTCGAAGCCGGTGGCGCTGGACACCCTGCTCGCCTGGGACGGCGAGTGGCGCGGTGAAGCGGAAGGCGCGGCCCCGGCCGCCGCCCCTGCCCGGCCTCGCCCGCGTCTGGTCGCGCCCATGGAGACGCCCACCCCGGCCCCGGTCCCCAAGCTGGTCGAGCAGTTGACCCCGGTCACCGGCGGATTCTCGTTCGAGGAAGATGAAGACGACGCGATCGATGTCGATTTCGACGACGACGCGTTCGGCGCTCAGCCCGCGGCCCGCGCGGCGGCGCCTGAGGAGTATCTGGAACAGGACCCCTCGGAAGACGTGCTGGCCGACAGCGAGGAGCTGCACGCCCTCGCCAATGCCGCGCCCCTCCACGCCGGCATGATCGACCGGCCCCGCAAGCGCGCCGCGCAGCGCGTGCCGGTCGCCGAAGCGCCGCTGCCTGAGGTTGAAGAAGAGGCGCCGGCGCCCGAACCGGCCTTCGACCGGCCGCTGGCGCTCCGCATCAAGGCTCCGCCGGAAAAGACCAGCGTCCTCAGCAAGCTCGGCAAGCTACTCCGCCGATAGCGGCCGCGCGATCGCCAGCCGGTAGAGCGTAAACAGCGCCAGCCCCGCCGTAACCGCGGCGAGGAGCAGGAAGAAGCCGCGCGGCCCGGCCTCCGCCATTGCGGCCGAGGCGGCGAACGGACCGAGGATCGAGCCGAGGCCGAACAGCAGGATCATTGCGCCGCTGGCCGGCACGCGCTGGGCCGGTTCGATCCGGTCGTTCACGTGGCTGATCGCAACGCTGTAGAACGGGAAGGTCAGCCCGCCGCCGGCCATCATCGCCGCGATCGCTACCCCGTGGGAGCCATCGCCGATCGCCCCGGCCAACGCGGCCACCGCCGCAAGGGCCGCCATCATGCCGAGCACGACACGCCGGTCGCGCATGTCCGCCAGCCAGCCGATCGGCCATTGCAGCAGCAAGCCGCCGAACACCGCCGACGCCACGAAGATCGCGACGCCCGCCGCGTCGAAGCCGGCGCGTTGGGCGTAGATCGGCGACATCGCCATGATGATCGCCCAGACGAGCCCCGACACGACCGCGCCCGCCACGCCCACCGGCGAGGCCGCGAACAGCGCCCGGAAGGACGCCTTGGCGAACGGATGACGCGCGGGGCGCGGCGTCCCGCCGAAGACGACCGGCGGGATGGCGAGCAGGCCGAAACCGATGACCAGCGCAAAGGCGAGCGTCAGATTGCCGGCAACGGCGGGCACGAAGAACTGCGCCACCATGAGGCCGGCAAGCTGGACGAGGATATAGGCAGCGAAGACCCGGCCACGCATTTCGTTCCCGGAGCGGTCGTTCAGCCAGCTTTCGATCGCCACGAAGATGCCGGCCATCCCGAACCCATAGGCGAGGCGCGCGACCGTCCATGTCACCGGATCGGACGCGAGCAGGAACACGGCCGGAGCCAGCGCCGTGATCGAGGTCAGGACCACATAGGCGGGAACGTGACCGATCCGCGCGATGAGCCGCGGCGACAGCAGCGAGGAGACGACCTGGCCGGCATAGAACCCACCCATGACCAGCGCGATGTCCGTCGCGTCGAAGCCCACCGCATCGATGCGCAGCCCGACGGACGTCGACAGCAGGCCGTTGCCGAGCTGGATCGACAGGACACCGAGGAGCAGGGGCCACCAGAGTCTCAGGGCGGAAAGCATGGAAAGGACTCGGCGGAAGGGGCGGCGACCCTCGTCGCGCGCGCCCGGGGCGTCAAGGGCTCAGGCGTGCTCTTCGACGCGGTTGGTGCGCTCCCCGTCATCCTCGAAATCGGCGCGGAACATCGCCTCGCGGATGCGGTCGGGGATCGGGTCGAGCGAGGCCAGCAACTGCGCCATGAACGGCGTCATGACCGAGGGCGCGACTTCGGCCGTGTAGATGTCGTCGCCGGTGCCGCTGCCGTCCGAAGTGCCGTAATCGTCCGGCTCCATCATCGGCCGCCCCGCCATCACCGGCGCATAGGGCGTCGAGACGATGTCGTCCATCGTGTCGGTCGTCGGGCGGATCTTCGCCATCAGGGGCTTGTTGGCGATTTCGGCGATCTTCGAGGCCGGGGCATTGCTCTGCTTCGCCTCGAGCAGGGCGATCAGCTCGCCCGGCGAACGGGCGGTGCCGGCCTTGGTGTAGAACATCGTCCGGTTGGCGCGGGCGGCCTCCGGGAACAGCGCCGCGGCGCTGGTTTCGCCCCGCTGGGCGCCCTTGATGAGATCGATCGCCCCGGCCGGCCCCAGGAAGTGGGCGGCATAGAGCTCGCCGTCGGTGATATCGCGGCCAAGCGCCGATTTGAGGGCGCTGCGGGCATCCTCGGAGAATTCGCCGGCCATGATCGACGAGACTTCGGGATCGGTCCGCAGGGCAAGAATGTCCCGCCGCGCCTGCCGGTCGGCAACAACGTACCGGCCGTTCTTGGTCTGGGTGATCTGGTCGGCGAGGTTCTTAAGACCGTGCTCGGCGCCGTGCTGCTTCATCATGCCGAGCCAGCTCTGGTCGATGAACTGGAAGAGGCCGGTCGCCGAGGAGGTCGAGGCTTTTGCCTCGGGATTGAAGCCGGATTCGCGCGCGGCGGTGCGCATCAGGAAGTCGAAATCGGCACCCGTGGAGCTGCTGGCGCGCTCGATCGCAAGCGCGATGGTGGTAGCGCCCGCTCCTGCCTTTTCGATCATTGCCTGGTCCCCATCGCACCCTGCGTTGCAGGGGGCGTGCCAGACGGCTCAGTCCGGGGCGCCGAGCGCCTCGGCGACCTTACGGCGCATCCCCTCGCGGAAGCGGGAGACATAGGGGACGCGCTCTCCGAAGCCCCAGACCGGCCCCGGCCAGGCCGGATCGGCTTCGGTGCGGGCGACGATATGGACATGGAACTGGCGGACGATATTGCCGAGCGCGCCGAGATTGATCTTGGTGCACTGCGTCAGACTCTTGAGCGTCCGCCCGACCAACGCCGCCTCGCGCATCACGGCGGCGAGATCGGCGGGCTCCAGGTCGAACGGCTCGACGATCCCCGGCAGACGCGGCACGAGGATGAGCCAGGGGAAGCGGGCATCGTCCATCAGCAACACGTCGCAGCGCGGCAGGGCGCAGACGAAAACCGTGTCGCGCTGGAGCGTCGGATCAAGCTTGAAGGCGTCCATCGTCAGTAGGATTTCGGCAGGTGGAGCGCCTTCTCGGCGATGAAGGACAGGATCATCTCGCGGCTTACCGGCGCGATCCGGGCGATCATCGCTTCGCGCATGTAGCGTTCCACGTCGTATTCTTTCGCGTAACCCATGCCGCCATGGGTGAGGACGGCGGTTTCGCACGCCTCGAACGCGGCCTCGGCGGCAAGGTATTTGGCGGCGTTTGCCTCAAGCCCGCACGGCTCGCCGGCGTCGTAGAGCGCGGCTGCCTTGAAGACCATGAGATCGGCGGCTTCCAGCGCGGCCCAGGCCTTCGCAAGGGGATGCTGGATCGCCTGGTTCTGGCCGATCGGCCGGCCGAACACGACGCGCTCGTTGGCGTAGGACGCCGCCTTCGCCAGCGCTGCGCGGCCGAGGCCGATGGCTTCGGCGCCGATCAGGATACGCTCAGGGTTGAGGCCGTGGAGCAGGCATTTAAAGCCCTCCCCCTCCGCCCCGATGCGCTCGTCGGCGCGCACGCGCAGATCCTCGATGAACAGCATGTTCGAGTCGACCGCGGCGCGGCCCATCTTGTGGATCTCGCGGATCTCGACGCGGTCGCGATCGAGCGGTGCGTAGAAGAGCGTGAGGCCAGCGAGCGGCTTCGCCTCATCATAAGGCGTCGTGCGCGCGACGATCATCACGCGCGTGGCGCGCTGGGCGGCGGAGGTCCAGATCTTCCGCCCACTGATGATATAGCCGTCGCCGTCACGACGCGCGAAGGTCTTTATCCGCGCCGTCTCGAGTCCGGCATCGGGTTCGGTGACGGCAAAGCAGCAGCGGTCGTCGCCCTTGATGAGCCGCGGCAGGAAGACCTGACGCTGTTCCGGTGTGCCGAACACCGCGATCGGCATCGGGGCGAAGATGTTCATGTGCACGGCGGACGCACCGCTGAAGCCCGCGCCGGACCGGGTGATCGTCTGCATCATCACGGCCGCTTCGGTGGCGCCGAGACCTGAGCCGCCGACATCGGCGGGCATCGCGATGCCCAGAAAACCCGCTTCGGTCAGCGCCCGAACGAAGGCTTCGGGGAACGCGCCCTCCTCATCCGCCTTGCGCCAATAGGCGGCGTCGAAACGGGCGCAGATGCGTTCGACCCCTTCGCGCACCGCAGCGAGGCGCGCTGTGCGATCGTCGTCGGAAGCACTCATGCAGCGGCCTCGGCGAAACGGGCGGCGGCGAAAGGCCGTGCGAGATCGGGTAAGCGGCCCTGCAGCGTGTGCTGGGCCGCGGTGTCGGCGATCAGCGGGGCGAACAGGATGCCATTGCGGAACTGGCCGGTGGCGAGGGTCAGGCCTTGCGGACCGATGCCGCCCAGCACCGGCAGGCCGTCATCGGCGGCAGGGCGAAATCCGCACACGCGCTCCAGTTCCGTAAGCCGCGCCAGCGCGGGCACCGCGCGTTCGGCACTGCGGCGCAGCGCATCGATGCGTTCGTGGTCGAGCGTCGTGTCGAAGCCGGCCTCAAGTTGGGTGGCGCCGACCACGATGCGGCCGTCGCCGTGCGGAACGATGTAGCACTCATCGGTCCAGACGAGGCGCGTGACCGGCATCACCGCCCGGTCGCCCGCGAGGCTCAGCAGTTCGCCCTTCACGGGACGCAGCCGGGGACCGGGCAGGTTCGAGACTTTGAGGAGACCCGTTGTCCACGCACCCGCCGCGACGACCACGTGATCGAAATTCGCCGGGCCCTCCGCCGTCAGCACGCCGGTCACACGGCCCTGGGCTTCCAGCAGACGATTGATGCGGGTCTCGGCACGGACAGTGACGCCGGCCGCACGGCAGGCCCGCGCCAGAGCTAGCACCAGCCAGCGCGGATCGGCCTGCGCCTCACCCGGCGCCCACAGCGCAGCGGCGACATCATCGGCGAGCCCCGGCTCAAGCCGCAACGCGGTCGCGCGATCGATCCGCTCGACGCCCGCGCCGGGATGGGGGGCGTGCGCGCGGCCGAAGAACGCATGCAGCGCGCCCCGCTCGAGATAGCCGCACGACATACCTGCACTGCGGTCGAGTTCGGCGGCGAAGGCCGGCCAGGCCGCGCGGGCGCTGAGCGCGAAGGCGGCCATCGGCGGGCTCGCATCGACCATTTCCAGCCGCGCGCAGATCATGCCGGCAGACGCCCAAGTGGCCGCGCCGTTGTGCGACGGCACCTGCCCCGCATCGAACAGCGTCACGGCGCATCCCGCCTGCGCCAACCGCCACGCAACGCCGAGCCCTGCGACGCCGCCACCCACCACCGCAATCGTCAGCCGCTCGATGCCCTTCATGGTGTCATCATAACGCCATCTCTCCGGCATGGCACTTGCCGCCGTGGTCAAGGGCGACGATTTGGAACCGGCGCTTGCATCGCCCCGGACCGAGGCCGAACATCGGGCGATGTGGGTTCCCTGTCTTTTCACCGCTGCGTGTCATGGCAACGCTTGAGCCGCCGCCGATCACGCCCGCCTGGCGTCTTGCCGCCTGGCTGCTGCACGGACTGACCGCATCGGGCGCTGTGCTTGGCTTCCTGGCACTGGAGGCGGCGATGCGCGCCGATGCCACCATGACGTTCCTGTGGCTCGGCATCGCCCTCATCGTCGACGGTATTGACGGACCGATCGCCCGCGCCCTCGATGTCGAGCGCGCCACGCCGAACATCGACGGCGCCGCGCTGGATCTCATCGTCGACTACCTGACCTATGTCGTCGCGCCGGTCGCCTATATGAGCGCGGCGGCGACGTTTCCCGCCGGGACCGGCTCCTGGTTTGCGGCCTTCATCCTGCTGACCTCGCTCTACACCTTCGTGCGGCGCGACATGAAAACCGACGCCGCCGACTTTCGCGGCTTCCCGGCCGTGTGGAATCTGGTGGCGGCGGCGTTCGTCGTAACGGCGACGACGCCGTGGACTGCAGCCGTCGTGACAGTCGTTCTCGGGCTACTGACCTTCACGAACGTCAAGGCGGTGCATCCCATTCGCGTCGTGCAGTTGCGCCCGGTGACGATCCTGGCGACGCTGCTGTGGCTTACCGCGACCGGCGTCATCATCGCCGCGCCGTCATGGAACGCGCCCTGGCCGCTCGGCTTGTGGTGGGCGGCGACCGCCTATTTCGCGGCCCTCTGCACCTGGCGCAGCATCGTGGAGAAGCCCGCCAAAAGCAGAAGGGGCGCCTGAGCGCCCCTTCGCCATCCCCCCTTGTGTGGAGGAAAGCTCTTACTTCGTGCTGTGGAACGAGTTCAGCACCGCGCTGAACGACGGCTTCGACTGCTCATAAAGCACCGACGGCGAGAAGCACATGATCTGATAGGCGGTCGCCGCCTTGAAGGTCATGATGCCGGCGAAGGTCGCCGGCAGCGGCTTGCCGTCGAGATCGAGGTCGCCCTGCGCTTCGACTTCCTGGACGGGCCAGCCGCCGGGATGGTTCGGGTTGGCGCCGGTGTGAAGGTACTTCTTGTTGGCCATGCCTTCGAAGAAGCTGTTGTCCCAGAACTTCTCGCCGAGGTCCTGCGACATCGCCGCCTTGAGCTGGTCCTCGGGCACCGAAGCGAGATCGGGCACCGCGCCGCTATTGGCCATGCACATCGCCGAGTTGTCGGGCGAGATGAACGCGTAGTCGATGCCGTCGCCGCTCACGACCTGCCAGCCGGCGGGATAGCCGATCTGATAGCCCTTCGCCGTGTTGGTCAGGACCTGAACCTGGACATCGCCCGTCGCCGCAGGCCCGCCGCCCAGCTTCGGCATCTGCGCCACCGCCACGCCGGCCGCGAGCAAGGTCGCGACGGCTGCCGATGCGAGAACCTGCTTCATATTCAACATGATATCTCCCTTTGTGCGTTCAAAATGTACGGCTCGACCGTGGTCGAACCGCCGCAACGTCCCGTAGGCGAACTTTTAAGCGGAAACGGCCGGATGGGAAGGTACAAACCTTTGAATGCGCGACGGCGCGCTCTGCGGCAGAACGCCGCAATTCAAGGCTGTGCCGCCGGCCCGGTGCAGGCGCCAAGCGCCCGCACCGGTTGTGCCAACTTATTTCGTGACGTTCAGCGTCGCGAGGACCACCGAGATGCCCGGCTTCGCGTTGTTGAAGCTGCCCTTCGGCGCGGCGCACATCACCATGAAGATCGAGCCCTTCTTGAAGGTGAAGATGCCCGCAAAGGTCGTCGCGGTGGGCTTGCCGTCCATGACGGGATTGCCGTTCACGGCCGCGAACTGCACCGGCCAGCCGCTGGGATAGTCGGCGATAGCGGAGGTCGTGATGTACTGACGGCCGGGGACATCGCTGAAGAACAGACTGTCCCAGATTTCCGGACCGAGATTCTGGGACAGACCCGCGCGCAGCTCCGATTCCGACATGGTCGCGACCGGCTCGAAGGCGCCGCTCATGACCATGCAGAAGGTCTCGTGATCAGGCGCCACGAACACATAGTCGAGGCCTTCGGGGCTCGCGACCGCCCAGTCCGCAGGCACGCCGATCTGGTAGCCGCCCGCCCGGTTAGTGAGCATCTGGACCTGGATGTCCTGCGCCGGCGCAACGCCGACGGCCACGAACATCGCGACTGCGGCCGATGCGATCGTACGTACAAAACGCTTCATGAAGGTCCCCTTCGTGCTTTCAGATAGAGCGAACGGCAAATCAGCCGCCGCGACGTCCCTTGCCGGACTGTGGCGGGGAAACGCGTGGATGGGAAGCTGACGCACTGCCCGGCTGTGCGGCAGAACGCCGCAAATTCAGGCCTGCGTGACGTTCGCCGCAGGCTCCGCATTCCCGCCCGAGAGAACGATCACAAGCGCGCCATCGCCGGCCGGAATACGCCCGGCAAGCACCCCGGCCAACGCCGCCGCCCCGCCGGGCTCGACCACCAGTCGCAGATGCTTCAACGCATAGGCGGCGGCCACAAGCGCCTCCGGATCGGTGGCGATGGTCACGCCCGTCATACGGCGTCTGAGGATGCTGAAAGTCCGCTCGCAGATGCGCGGCGTCAGCAGCGCATCCTGGACGGAACCCGAACGCCGCTCATTCTCCACGATTGCGCCGGTCGCCAGCGAGCGCGCGACGTCGTCAAACCCCTCGGGCTCGACGCCGTAGAGCGCGCAATCGGGGACCGCCGCCTCGAGCGCGAGGGCAAGGCCACTTGCCAGCCCGCCGCCGCCCACCGGCGTCACGACGGCGCCGAGGGTAAACCCCTGCGTCGCGACCGCGCTGGCGATCTCAAGACCGGCCGTCCCCTGCCCCGCGATGACATACGGATCGTCGAACGAGGGGATCAGCGTCGCCCCCCGCTCCGCCGCCAAGGCCTCGGAGATCGCCTCGCGGCTTTCCGTGGCCCGGTCATAGAAAATGACCTCTGCACCCCATGAACGCGTGCCCTCGACCTTGGTGCGCGGTGCGTCAGACGGCATCACGATGGCGGCCTGCACGTTTCGCATCTGCGCCGCCGCCGCGACGCCCTGGGCGTGATTGCCCGACGAGAAGGCGACGACGCCCTTGGCCCGCTCCTCTGCCGTCATGGCGGCGATCCGGTTATAGGCGCCGCGAAACTTGAAAGAGCCGGTGAGCTGCAGGACCTCGGCCTTCGCAAAGACCGGCCGGCCGAGCTGCGCGGAGAGCTCCCGCATCGGCAGCAGCGGCGTCACCGCCGCGATGCCGCGCAGGCGGCGGGCGGCGGCCTGGACATCCACGATGGACGGCATGGTCATGACGCGCTTCGGTCTCCCGCTTTGGGCCTTTCGGCCTCCGAATTGTGACGGCCATGACAGACGCCGCCGGGCATGACAATCACATTCAGGTCAACAAGGACCGGACGATGCCGCGATTCCCCGAGATGCCGTCCATGCTGGACACAACCAGCTTTGAAGCCGAAGCCGCCGCCATCGCGGCCTTGGGCAATCTGAAATCCGAAGGGCCGGCAACGGCGCGCGATCTGCTGCGCCGGATCGAGCGCGCCGCTACGGTCGCCGGCGAGCCGGTCCTGCCCTTCAAGCACGCGACGCTCTATGCCGTGCTGCACGAACTCGAATTCGACGGCGCCGTCGGCCAGACCCGCAATCCCGGCGAACGCCCGACCTACTCGCTCGCCTCGCGCGGGCGCGCCCTTCTCACGCTGGGCCAGGAGAGGTGGCGCGCCGCGCACCTCGTCATCCGGGCCGCCGGCGCCGCAACGGAGACGGCAAGATCATGAAGCCGAGACAGCCCTCGAACATCCACGCCGCGCCGCGCACGGTCGACGAATACCTGCGCCAGTTGCGCACCGCCCTCGCCGGCGCCCCGCCCGCCCTCATCCAGGACGCCCTGGCGGACGCCGAGGACTATCTGCGCGAGGAAGTCGCGCTCGACTCCTACAAGCCGGAATCGGAAATCGTCGCCCGCGTGACGCGCAGTTTCGGCCGGCCGGAAGAGGTCGCCGCCGAGTATCGTGCGGTGGAGACGCGGTTCGAACGCCGCCATCATCTCGGCGAACGGCGGCGCGGTGTCGGCTTCTTCTCGATCGCGCTCGATCCGCGTGCCTATGGCGGCATGCTCTATGCGCTGATCGCGCTGCCGATCGGCATTCTGTACTTCACCTGGATCGTGACGGGCGTATCGCTGTCGGCGGGCCTCGCGATCCTCGTCATCGGTGTGCCGTTCACGCTGCTGTTCATCCTGTCCGTCCGTCTCTTCGCGCTGCTGGAGGGCCGCATCGTCGAGCTGCTGCTCGGCCAGCGCATGCCGCGCCGGCTGCCGTCCGACGAGACCGACGTCAAAGGCCTGTGGCCTAAGATCAAGTCCATGCTCGCGGATCGCCGGACCTGGTCGACCATGTTCTACATGCTGCTGCAGCTTCCGCTGGGGATCGCCTATTTCACGATCACCGTGACGGGCCTCGCGCTGTCGCTCTCACTTGTCACCGCGCCGATCGCCGAAATGATCATCGGCCGCGATCTCGTGCGCTTCGGCGACAGCGATCTCGACGCGCTGTCCGACACCGCGCTGGGCGGCGGGTTGATGATGCTGACCGGCTTCCTGCTCTTCTTCATCGTCCTGCACATCCTGCGCGGCGTGACGATGCTGCACGCCCGCTATGCCGAGGCGACGCTGGTGAAGACCTGAGGCAGCGCCTCAGGTCTGCGCCGCCCGCGCATAGTCGGCGATGAGGCTGCGTCCGGCGAGCCAATAGTGCAGGACGCCCCAGATGCTGAGGAAACCCATCAGGAAGAGCGCGTGCCTGAGGGCATGGACGCCGTACTCGGCGGCAAACATGTCGCTGAGCAGGCCCGCGACCCACGGTCCGAGACCCATGCCGATCAGGTTGATGATGAAGAGCAGCAAGGCCGACGCGACCGCACGCATTCTGAGCCCGACAAGATTTTGCGTCATCGCGAAGGTCGGGCCGAGGTAACCGCCTGAGACAAGCACGGGAAGCGGCAGCAGCCACATCAGCAGCGTCGTATCGTCGGTCATCAGTGCATAGGTGCCGAACGGCAGGCCAACGAGAAACAGCAGCGCGACGATCCACGCATTCCAGCGCGGATCGCGACGACCTAGAAGATCGGCAAGATAGCCGGCTAGGAACGTCCCCGCGACGCCCGCGATGATCGCGACGGTTCCGAGGTAATAAGCGGCGAAGACCGGATCCATGGCATGCGAGCGGATCAGGAAGGTCAGGTTCCACTGGACACCGGCATAGCCGACCGTCGTCACGATCGTCGCGCCGATGATCACGTGCCGCAGCGCGCGCTGCGAGAACATGAAGCGCAGCACTTCCCAGAAGGTCGGTTTGGCCGCAGCACGTTCGACGGCGGCGACCGAGTCGGGCGCCGTTTCGGATTGACCGCGCCGCGGCTCGCGCACCGTGAAGAGGACGAGCAGGCTCAGCAGCAGTCCGGGAATGCCAAGTACGAGGAAGGCTGCGCGCCAGCCATAGGCGGCGGCGATGGGCGCGCCCAGGAACAATCCGACCGCGACGCCGAACGGCACGCCGGTCGCGTAGACCGCGAGCGCCGTTGCGCGCTGCTTGGGCGCATAGAGATCGGAGATCAGCGAGTGTGCCGGCGGCGAGCCGCCCGCTTCGCCGATGCCGACGCCGACCCGCGCGATCAGCAAATGCCAGTAATTGCCGGCGAGCCCGCACAGCACGGTGAAGGCCGACCACATTGCTGCGGCGCCGGCCATGATTCGGGTCCGGCTCGCGCGATCGGCGAGAATGGCGACGGGAATGCCGAAGGATGTGTAGAACAGGGCAAAGGCGATGCCGCCGAGCGCGCCCATTTCGCCGTCGGTCAGGCCGAATTCCTTGATGATCGGCGTCGCGAGCACCGACAGGATCTGCCGGTCCGCATAGTTGGTCGTGTACACCGCGGTCAGCAGGACGAGAATGTAGGTCTTGTAGGCGGACGAATAGCCGTCCTGCCCGGCTTGCGCCGCGCCGCTGTCTGCAATCGCCAAACTGGCCTCCCGATGCGGGCGCATTGAAACCGGCCCGCTGCCACGGGCTTAGCGTAGCCTGCGCGCATCGCAAAGACGCAACGAAAAAGCCCGTCTCTTTCGAGGCGGGCTTTGTTCAGATGATATTGGGTGCGGGGGCAGGATTTGAACCTGCGGCCTTCAGGTTATGAGCCTGACGAGCTACCGGGCTGCTCCACCCCGCGATATTTCAGTGAGCCAGGGGCGCGCGCTTTGGGCGCGAGGTTCTGGCGTCGTGAGGAGAGGTTGATTGGTTGGTCTTGGATACGTGTGTTTTGCAGGCTTGGCAGCGGGCTACTTTCCCGCGCCTTGAGACGAAGTATCATTGCTGCTGGGGGATTTAACGGCCGAGTTCGGGATGGGATCGGGTGGAGGGCCCCCGCATGGGCCGCCAAGCCAGCGGAACACACGTTGCTTTAGTTTCGAACAATCTGGTTTTGGAGTTGGATCTGGTTTTCAGGTTCCTGTCGTAGAAAGCGATCAAGCTCTCTTGAACGATTAGGACCGGTAAGCTGAAGCCATTGCTGACTGTACACACCCGGCCTATCAACGTGGTGGTCTTCCACGGTTCTTTGGCGAGACCTGGTTTTGAGGGGGGTTTCCCGCTTAGATGCTTTCAGCGGTTATCCCGTCCGCACATAGCTACCCGGCTGCGCGGCTGGCGCCACGACCGGTCCACCAGAGGTGCGTTCGTCCCGGTCCTCTCGTACTAGGGACGAATCCTCTCAAGTCTCGAACACCCACGGCAGATAGGGACCGAACTGTCTCACGACGTTCTAAACCCAGCTCACGTACCACTTTAAACGGCGAACAGCCGTACCCTTGGGACCTGCTCCAGCCCCAGGATGTGATGAGCCGACATCGAGGTGCCAAACGATGCCGTCGATATGGACTCTTGGGCATCATCAGCCTGTTATCCCCGGCGTACCTTTTATCCGTTGAGCGATGGCCCTTCCACGCGGGACCACCGGATCACTATGACCGACTTTCGTCTCTGCTCGAACCGTCGCTCTCGCAGTCAGGCTGGCTTATGCCATTGCACTCTTGAATCCGATTTCCGACCGGATTGAGCCAACCATCGCGCGCCTCCGTTACTCTTTGGGAGGCGACCGCCCCAGTCAAACTGCCCGCCATGCAAGGTCCTGGCCGTTGTTACGGCTCAGTTAGACGTCAAAGAAAACAAGGGTGGTATTTCAAGGATGGCTCCACTCGAGCTGGCGCCCAAGCTTCAAAGCCTACCACCTATCCTACACATGTCGTCTCTAACGCCAATGCAAAGCTGCAGTAAAGGTGCACGGGGTCTTTCCGTCTAACCGCGGGAACCCCGCATCTTCACGGGGAATTCAATTTCACTGAGTCTGTATCGGAGACAGTGGGGAAGTCGTTACGCCATTCGTGCAGGTCGGAACTTACCCGACAAGGAATTTCGCTACCTTAGGACCGTTATAGTTACGGCCGCCGTTTACTGGGGCTTCGATTCAAGGCTTGCACCTCTCCTCTTAACCTTCCAGCACCGGGCAGGCGTCAGACCCTATACGTCGCCTTACGGCTTCGCAGAGCCCTGTGTTTTTAATAAACAGTCGCCACCCCCTGGCTTGTGCCCCCACCCAAAGCTTGCGCTCTAAATGGGCCCTCTTCTCCCGAAGTTACGAGGGTAATTTGCCTAGTTCCTTCGATACAGTTCTCTCAAGCGCCTGAGTATACTCAACCAGCCCACCTGTGTCGGTTTCGGGTACGGTCTATAATGGAGAGGCTATTTCCTGGAACCCGCAGCCCCGCCCGCCCAATCCAGTAAGGGCGAACAAAACATTGGATCCGTCACTCATCTCCAGGCCCACGAATATTAACGTGGTTCCCATCGCCTACGCCTTTCGGCCTCGGCTTAGGGGCCGGCTAACCCTGCGCAGATTAACTTTACGCAGGAACCCTTGGGCTTACGGCGAGAGGGTCTTTCACCCTCTTTGTCGTTACTCATGTCAGCATTCGCACTTCCGATACCTCCAGCAAACCTCACGGTTCACCTTCGCAGGCCTACGGAACGCTCCGCTACCGCGTGCAATAAATTGCACACCCGCGTCTTCGGTGCATGGCTTCAGCCCCGTTACATTTTCGGCGCAGAGACCCTCGACCAGTGAGCTGTTACGCTTTCTTTAAATGATGGCTGCTTCTAAGCCAACATCCTGGTTGTCAGGGGATCTCCACATCCTTTCACACTTAGCCATGACTTGGGGACCTTAGACGGCGATCAGGGTTTTTTCCCTCTCGACGACGGACGTTAGCACCCGCCGTCTGTCTGGTAGATAGTTCTCTTCGGTATTCGGAGTTTGGTTAGGTTTGGTAAGTGGTTGAGACCCCCTAGCCCATCCAGTGCTCTACCCCCGAAGGAATTCGTCTACCGCGCTACCTCAATAGCTTTCGCGGAGAACCAGCTATCTCCAAGTTTGATTGGCCTTTCACCCCTAGTCACAAGTCATCCCCGACTTTTTCAACAGGCGTGGGTTCGGCCCTCCAGTGCGTGTTACCGCACCTTCAGCCTGCTCATGACTAGATCACTTGGTTTCGGGTCTCATCCGTGCAACTTCGCGCCCTATTCAGACTCGCTTTCGCTCCGCCTACGCCTAACGGCTTAAGCATGCTGCACGAACGAACTCGCTGACCCATTATACAAAAGGTACGAGGTCACATTGCTGCTCCCTCTGTTTGTAGGCATCCGGTTTCAGGTCTGTTTCACTCCCCTCGTCGGGGTGCTTTTCACCTTTCCCTCACGGTACTCGTTCGCTATCGGTCGTTGAGGAGTACTTAGGCTTGGAGGGTGGTCCCCCCATGTTCAGACAGGATTACACGTGTCCCGCCTTACTCAAGGACCTCAAGTCTTTCTACCCGTACGGGGCTATCACCCGCTATGGCCGGCCTTTCCAGACCGTTCCGGTTCTTAACTTGAGGCCACTGGCCTAGTCCGCTTTCGCTCGCCACTACTTACGGAGTCTCTGTTGATGTCCTTTCCTCCAGGTACTGAGATGTTTCAGTTCCCCGGGTTCGCCTCTCTTGCGAGATGACCCTTGCGGGCCGGGTTGCCCCATTAGGAAATCTGCGGATCAACGGGTGCTCACCCCTCCCCACAGCTTATCGCAGCGTGCCACGTCCTTCATCGCCTCTCAACGCCAAGGCATCCACCAAATGCCCTTCTCATCGCTTGATCGCTTTCCGCGTCAGGATCCTTAGATCAAAGGCCGGCTAGACCTCCAATCAACGCAGCAGAACAGACGCACGAGGCTTTCACCTCGACTGCCCTGCAATCCAGATCCAACTTCAAGACCAGATTGTTCGTTGTCGATCCAAAGCTTCAGTCACGGGAGTGTGCCGTTCCGTACGAGGGACCAGCATACCGTGACCTTGCCGCGCTCAAAGCACGGCGCCTCAGATCATCAACCTCTCTTCACGATGTCAGTTAGCTTCTTTTGCGAACCCGCTCGCGCGGGCTTCGCGTGGCCAGGCCCGAAGGCCGGCACAAACAACGGCCGGAGCCGCTGCTATTCCTATTGGACGGACGCATTCTCTCCGGAGCGCTTCAGCGCTCAACGAAGGTGGTGGAGCTGAACGGGATCGAACCGATGACCTCATGCTTGCAAAGCACGCGCTCTCCCAACTGAGCTACAGCCCCGGTTGCTCCAGCTGCGAACAGGCTCATCGCCTGCTTCGCGTCATTCCCGATCTACCAAGTTATGGTGGGCCCGGGAGGACTCGAACCTCCGACCTCACGCTTATCAGGCGTGCGCTCTAACCACCTGAGCTACGAGCCCTGAACCTTTAAGTGCGAACACGCTCTCGCGTGCTTCGCAACAGGCCGGCCGGCTTCACTCAGACCTAAGCGCATGCCCCATGCGTCCTATAAAGACGACTGCACCGCAGACCAACGCGCCTGCCCGAAGGCAAACGCACGTCTACGTGCAATCATCTGAGCTATTGGATGGGCGGCGAAGGCGGCGGCATGGGACTTTGCTTGAGCCGAAGCTCAAACGTGCCAGATCTCACGACACCTGAATGGCGTCGCCGTCTTGGCGTTTTGTCTAATGACGGAACTAAACCCCTGTTGGACGATCCGAAGACCCTCCGAGCTTGAAGTTGCCGATCCTTAGAAAGGAGGTGATCCAGCCGCAGGTTCCCCTACGGCTACCTTGTTACGACTTCACCCCAGTCGCTGACCCGGCCGTGGCCAGCTGCCTCCCTTGCGGGTTAGCGCACTGTCTTAAGGCCGAACCAACTCCCATGGTGTGACGGGCGGTGTGTACAAGGCCCGGGAACGTATTCACCGCAGCCTGCTGTTCTGCGATTACTAGCGATTCCACCTTCATGCACCCGAGTTGCAGAGTGCAATCTGAACTGAGACGGTTTTTCAAGATTGGCTACCTGTCGCCAGGTCGCTGCTCTCTGTCACCGCCATTGTAGCACGTGTGTAGCCCAGGCCGTAAGGGCCATGAGGACTTGACGTCATCCCCACCTTCCTCCGGCTTGTCACCGGCAGTCCCTCTAGAGTGCCCAACTGAATGATGGCAACTAAAGGCGAGGGTTGCGCTCGTTGCGGGACTTAACCCAACATCTCACGACACGAGCTGACGACAGCCATGCAGCACCTGTCTCTACGTCCCCGAAGGGAACCCTCGATCTCTCGAGGTCGCGTAGGATGTCAAGGCCTGGTAAGGTTCTGCGCGTTGCGTCGAATTAAACCACATGCTCCACCGCTTGTGCGGGCCCCCGTCAATTCCTTTGAGTTTTAACCTTGCGGCCGTACTCCCCAGGCGGAGTGCTTAAGGCGTTAGCTGCGGCGCCGAAGAACTAAGTTCCCCGACACCTGGCACTCATCGTTTACGGCGTGGACTACCAGGGTATCTAATCCTGTTTGCTCCCCACGCTTTCGCGCCTCAGCGTCAGAAACGAGCCAGTGAGCCGCCTTCGCCACCGGTGTTCTTCCCAATATCTACGAATTTCACCTCTACACTGGGAATTCCACTCACCTCTCTCGTCCTCTAGCTCGACAGTTTTGAAGGCCATTCCCGGGTTGAGCCCGGGGATTTCACCCCCAACTTGACGAACCGCCTGCGCGCGCTTTACGCCCAGTAATTCCGAACAACGCTAGCCCCCTTCGTATTACCGCGGCTGCTGGCACGAAGTTAGCCGGAGCTTATTCTCCCGTTACCGTCATCATCGTCACGGGTAAAAGAACTTTACAACCCTAAGGCCTTCATCGTTCACGCGGCATGGCTGCGTCAGGGTTGCCCCCATTGCGCAAGATTCCCCACTGCTGCCTCCCGTAGGAGTCTGGGCCGTGTCTCAGTCCCAGTGTGGCTGATCGTCCTCTCAGACCAGCTACGGATCGAAGCCTTGGTAGGCCGTTACCCCACCAACTAGCTAATCCGACGCGGGCCGCTCCTAAGGCGATAAATCTTTCCCCCTTACGGGGCTTATCAGGTATTAGCTGCAGTTTCCCGCAGTTATTCCCAACCTCAGGGCACGTTCCCACGCGTTACTCACCCGTCCGCCACTCCCCTTGCGGGGCGTTCGACTTGCATGTGTTAAGCCTGCCGCCAGCGTTCGTTCTGAGCCAGGATCAAACTCTCAAGTTCTAACAAAAGAACTGCGTCCAGCATCGCCAAGGCCTAAACCCAAGCAACCCAGACAGAGGTCTCATCCGGCCCCATGTACTGCTTATTTCAACGTCGCAATTTAAAACCCAAAAGCAGATAGTTCCTCCAGACATCCAACCAACAACCAGGCCTAAACCCAGCCGCCAGCCAAACACCCAGAGGCGTTCCGCTTCTGCGTCCATATCCAAGCAACATCAAACAGCCAAACCATCAGCACCACCGGTAAAGCCCTAAAGCCCACCAGAGACACCAACAGCTCCCGCCGCCTGCGTCGCCCTTCCAATAGCAATTACAATGTCAATCAACGTCCGGGGACGACAGAACCTCTCTCATCGGGCGAGCCCGATGCGCGCGTTAGCTGCGAAAAGAGAAATCCGGCTGACCCGGCCACTTCGAGGCTTCATGCGCTAGGCACGCTTCCGTCGAGCGGGAGGCGGTAAATATGCGGATGACGGTTTGGTGTCAAGCACATTCGTTCGATCTTTTTCAGCCCTTAGCAGTCGTTAACCTTTTCCCAACCGGCGGCTGCGAGACATAGGCCCTGCCTGTTCCCGCCGGAGTCGCCGCGTGGCGCTGCTAGCCCTGGACGATCGCCTGACAGACGGCCCGCGCCCCCTGGCGCCGGCCGACGGTCGCTGGCTGGGCGCCGCAGCGGCCTCCGGCCTCGCCGTCGTCGCTGGATTGGCGCTGACTTGGACGGTTCTCGCGCCCACCGCCCCTGCCCGCCTCACCCAGACCGGTGAGCTTTCCATTGCCTCCGCGCAGGCGCCTGTCGCCGCCGAAACCGAGGATTTCCGCAGTGAAATCGGCGGTCTCTATGCCGGCATCGAAGGCCCCGGCGACCGCCGTTATGCGGGCATCGACACACAGGTCCTGACCATCGCCGAGGGCGACACGCTCTCCAGCCTGCTCCAGGCCGCCGGTGCCACGCGCGACGACGCCAACGCCGCGGTCGTCGCGATCGGCAATGTCTTCGACACCCGCAAGATCCGGCAAGGCGTCCGCCTGACCGTCACGCTTGGCATCCCCGAGAAGCCGGTCGCGATTCGCGCCGCTCTCGTCCCCCTGCCCTCCGCACATCCCAACGCAGACGAAGAGCCCGGCCGCGTCCGCCTGATGTCGCTGGCCTTCAAGCCGGAGGTCGACAAGGAGATCGTCACCCGCCGCAACGAAGACGGCGGCTACGCGGCCGAAGCGATCCAGAAGAAACTCACCGCCCAGCTCTATCGCGCCAGCGGCGTGATCGACGAGAGCCTGTTCGGGTCGGCCGCCGCCGCCGGCGTGCCGGACCGCGTGACCTCGCAGCTGATGTTCCTCTTCTCCTACGACGTCGACTTCCAGCGCGATGTCCATGGCGGCGACGGCTTCGAGGTCTTCTTCACGCGCTACTTCGACGAGTTCGGCAATCCCGTGAAGTCCGGCGACATCATGTTCGCCGCGCTGACGCTGCAGGGCGAGCGCAAGGCGCTCTACCGCTATGCCCGCGAGAACGGCCGCGATGCGGAGTATTTCGACGAGACCGGCAAGAGCATCAAGAAATCGCTGCTGCGCACGCCGATCGAGAGCGCCCGCGTCTCGTCAGGCTTCGGCATGCGCATGCATCCGATCCTCGGCTATTCCAAGATGCACAAGGGCATCGACTTCGCGGCGCCCGAGGGCACGCCCATTCTCGCCAGCGGCGACGGCGTGATCGAGATGGCCGGTCCGGCCGGCGGCTACGGCAATTTCGTGAAGATCCGCCACACGGACGATTACGAGACCGCCTACGGCCACATGTCGGCCTTCGCGCGCGGCATCAAGCAGGGCGTTCATGTCTCGCAGGGCGACATCATCGGCTATGTCGGCACGACCGGTCAGTCGACGGGCCCGCACCTGCACTACGAAATCCTGGTCGACGGCTCGGCGGTGAACCCCGCCGGGGTCAAGCTGGACACCAACCAACCGCTGAGCGGCCAGGCGCTCGCCGCCTTCCTGCGTGCCAAGAACGACACCGACACGATGATGGCGAAGACCCCGCTCAACGCGCCGGTCGAAACCGCCGAGGCGGACACGATCGCCACCGAACTGCGCGGCTCGCGCAACTAGCATCCTGTCATCGGCGCTTGGCCGGTTTCGCCGAGCTTTGCCGTTTTCCTCTGACTGTCATGTTGAGGAAAGGCATCGCCATGCTCGCGCTTCGAACCGATCGCCCCGCGCCGCCCGCTGCGGCCAATCGCCCGGGACTGCCGGCGCCTGAAATCAGGCCGGACCATCTGCCGCCCTACCCGCCGCTGCTGCAGCTCCATGGCCTTGACCGTCAGGCCCAGGTTTCGGCGCGAGCGTTGAAGCAGGCCATGGAAGACCTATGGGGCTATGCCTGCGACGTCGCGGCAGCCTATGCGCTCTTCGAATATTGCGGCTCGCCGGCGATCGCGGCGAATCTCCAGCGACCGTCCAAGCTCATCGCCGCGCGCGCCTGTGCTTTCTCAATGCGGAACTATCATAAGATGCTGTCCGATATCGCGTTCCTCGCCGGTGAGATCACGGCGTGGGAAACAGTGGTCGATCAGGCGTTCCTCGCCTCGCTCGACCAGCGTTTGACGGCGCATTGCGCGCAGATGCTTGGCGCTGAGGAGGTGCCACCTATCCGACGCGCACGTCAGAGCCGAACCAAATACAAGGCGAGCGTGCCGTCGCGGATGGAATGCGCGATCGACTGGCCGAACGCGACCTTCAGGGACGGCTTCCGGGACGAGGTCTATGTCATGTCGATCAATGGCGAGCCGATCGCCATCAATATCGACGCCGACACCGTCGCCATGCTGGTCGAGCTCACCGGCCTTTGCTTCGACGCGTTCGGGAAGGTGAGTTCGCCCTACCCCTAGCGTCCTAGCCGGCCTGCGTGACGTATTCGCGCAGCGCCTGGGCCTCGTGCTCGGCATCGTCGATGCGGCGCTTCACGACGTCGCCGATCGAGACGATGCCGACGAGACGTCCGTTTTCCAGAATGGGGACATGGCGAAAGCGGCCGCGCGTCATCGTCTCCATGACATGCTCGACCGTGTCCTGCGGCGTCGCGTGGATGACCTCGACGGTCATGAAACTGGAGACCGGCAGGTCGAGCGCCGCGGCCCCGTGCTTGGCGATGGCGCGGACGACGTCGCGTTCCGACAGCACACCGGCCACATTGCCCGCCGCATCTGTGACCAGGACCGCGCCGATCCGTTTCGTGGCGAGGGTATCGACAACCGACGCGAGAAGATCGTGCGGCGCGACTGAAATAACGCCGCCGCCTTTGCCTCTGAGAATCGAAGAAACCGTCATGTCCGACTACCGCCTGCGCGGCCTCCCTTGCCTCTGCCTTGCGGCAGCCTGGCGGGGCGGCGGACGTCGTCGTTGCGGGTTGCGTCCGTCTACCCGCGGTTGTGAAGCGTGCGCTCGTTTGCCCGCTTATGCAAGCACGAGGCGGTATCTGGCGCCTCTTCAGGCAGCGTCATAGGCTTGGAGCGGATCGAGGGGAACCAAGATGTCTGTCCGCATTATCAGCCTGGCGGCGGCATGCGCGCTGCTCAGCGCTTGCGCCACGCCTGCGCCCCCTGTCGCGCCCGTTCCGGTTGCCGTGGCGCCGGCGTGTCCCGCCGGCGGCTCGACGATGTCCAAGGTCGAGCTCTATTTTGGCCTCGCCATTCCCGGTGGTGGAGCGGTCAGCAAGACCGAATGGCAGGCTTTCCTGGACACCGAAGTGACGCCGCGTTTTCCAGACGGGCTGAGCGTCGAGGACGTGTCCGGCCAATGGCGCGACGCGGCGACCGGCAAGACCGTGCGCGAGCCCTCGCGCCGCATCATGATCCTCTACACCCCGTCGGCCGAGGCCGAGACTAAGATCGAGGCTATTCGCACCGCCTATAAGACCCGCTTCCGGCAGGATTCGGTCATGCGGCTCGACGAGACAGACTGCGTGGCGTTCTGACGCCATCCTGCGCCACCGCGGCGCATTGACTTGCCGTCCCGCGGCTTGACCATGCGGAACCTTTTGACTGCGAGGAAGCACGTCATGGTTCACGTTATGGCGCCCAAGCCGCGGCAGCCCGGCTTTCCGATCTTTTTCAATGTCGATACGTCTGTGGGCCGCGGCGGCCAGAACAGCAATCCTGACGATGTCATGCTGGTCCAGTATTTCCTGTCGCTGATCGGCAAGCAGCCGAGCCCCAAAACGCCGCCCTCCCTGGCCGCCGTCAAACCGACCGGCAAGATCGACCCGATCACCATCCAGGCCATCGAGGATTTCCAGCGTGCCGATGGCATCCAGCCGGATGGGCGCGTCAGCGTCGCGCAGGGCTATAGATACGGCAGCCACTACTACACGATCGCGACGCTCGGCTTTAACGTGCAGGACCGCTTCAAGATGCTCTGGCCTAACGTCGACAAGATGCCGGGATGCCCACCTCTGCTGAAAGGCGCGGTGCGGACCTCCCTTGCCGGGGTCGGCTGAATTCGAAAATCCCTGTTAAGGGGGCGTGCAGCACACTCGACAGGACGGCGCACTGACTCTAGAAGCGTCGCGCGTGGAGCTGTGGCCGAGAGGCTGAAGGCACCGGTTTGCTAAACCGGCATAGGGTTGTAAAGCCTTATCGAGGGTTCGAATCCCTCCGGCTCCGCCACTCAATTTTCCTTGGTTTTCTCCGCTTCTTTGGCTGCGTTGCGATGCGCGCCGATGAGTGTTCTGAGGGTCTCGATCAGGGTCTGCAGTCCCGTGAGATTGTGGTCCTCCGGCGAGGCGGCCAGCAGCGGTTTCAGGATCGCTTCGGCCCGATCCAGCAGCTGCATCGCCTCTTCGCTCGTATAGTCCTGCGACTGGACGGCGTAGGCGAGGTCGATCAGCGCATCGACCTCAGCCGCAAGCGTTTCGGGATTTGAGGCGAGCGCGACGGTGTCCTCGGTTTCCTTCAACTGCTCGCGCAGGACCGCGATCTGCTCCGGCACGCGGTCGGCGCCGTCGTAGAAATTCGCGAGCTGGCCGAGCGATCCCGCAAGTTCCACCCTTGCTTCGACATTACGCGGATCGACCTGCACCAGGCCGCGCCAGGTCGTGATGACGCGTTGGAGACTGTCCTCCTGTCCCGGCGTGTCGCCTTCGAGATTGGCGATGGCATTGACCATGGCGAGCGAACTCGCAGCGAGCTGGCGGTACTGCCCATTGGTCGGATCGATCGCGATCAGGCGCTCCAGAATGTCGATGGCCTGTTTCAGGCGCGACTTGGTTAGGATGACTTCGCTGCGCTGAAACGCCTCGACCGCCGAACCCATATATTGCGAAGCGAGATTGCCCTGCCGCCGCATGTCATAGGGATCGGCGGCGACCAGCTTCTCGGCCAGCGCGATTCCCTTGTTGTCGAACTCCAGTGCCTTGGCGAGATCGCCGCCGGCACTCGCCGCCTGAGACGCGAAACGATAGTTGGCCGTCAAACGTATCGCGGCATCGCCCTTGTCGTCCTTCAGGGCCATGTCCTCTCGCAGCGCGATGAGGCGTGTGAGCTTGGCGGCGCGATCCGCGCTGGTCACGGCGGGATCGAGCACCACGGCGATCTCGAGCGCCTCGGCGAGCACGATCGGATCGATCGTGCCGTCCGGCGCAGCGACGAGCGGCGCCACGCGGTCCCGGGCCTTCGTCGCCAGCCGCCGCTCTTCAGCCAGGTCACCGCGGGCCGCCGCCGACCATGAGAGATAATGCTCCGCCTTGGCGGCCTCCGAGATCGCCGTGGCGTCGCCGGAATGCAGCGCCAGGACATTCTCCCAGATGCGCAGGGATTCCTTCAGCGAGGTTTCGGCCGGCGCGATCTGGCCGATATCCAGCACCGCCCGGCCCAGCATGCCGAGCGCCTTGCCGCGATCGCGCAGGCGCGCCTCGGTCATCTCGCCCTGACTGCCGAGTTCGTCCATCAGCAGCTTGGCGCGATCGAGAATCTTGCGGCCGAGCGAGGCCTGCATCCCCGCCGCATCGCGGAACTCACCGGCCAGATCGGAGACGACGCCGTTCGCGGTCTTGCGCGCCTTGTCGAGATTGTCCTCGGCGCGCACGCGTTCCGCTTCGGCGCGATAGCCGAACCACACGGCGGCGCCGGCCAACCCTGCGAAGATCACGACCAAGGTCGCGGCGACCGAGATGAAGCGACGAAACCGCCGGCGCTGGGCTTCCAGCTCGCGGCGGCGCAACTGGTCGAAGCCGACGCCGAGCAAGCCCGCGATCAGCTTGAGCTTCGCGTTCTCCTTGCCGTCGGCATGCTCGCGCGCGTCGGCGGCGATGGGTTCGGTGCGGTTCGTCGAGAGCGTGCCGTCAGGCGCGAGATGAAATTTCAGCGCATCGGGAAAGCATTCCAGCGCGGGATCGGCGGCATTGGGTTCGCCTTCCACGATGATCGCGAAGATCCGGTCCGAGCGGCCCAGCCGCTTGAACTCGATGATCTCGTCCGCGACGAATTTCGAGGCGACCGCGCCGGGCGAACAGATCACCACCAGATTGGCGCTCGCCGCGATCGCATTTCGGATGTCGGTGCCGAGATCGACGGAGGCGGCAAGATCCTCGCGGTCGCGGAACACCGGCGCGATGCGTTGCGGGATCGGCCCGTCCTTGCCGGGCGTGCCGACCAGTTCGCGAGGCACGCGGTAGGATTCCAGCGCCTTGTGCAGCCAGTCGCCCCACAGCTTGTCCTTGTGCCGGTAGGAGATGAAGGCGCGATACTTGAGTGCCTGCGCCGGCCCCCTATCGACACTCATGCGCCCCGCCCCCCGACGTTGGTTTCCGTATCCATGGCGCTATCGTTAGGCGGGGTGGCCGTCCGCTGCATCCCTCGTTCGGGGGCCCGCGACAGACGGCCTCACCCGCCGCCGGCAGAATGATGGGATAGTCGGGCCATGGCCGGGAATGCGATCTCGCAAAGCCTCGAACGCGTCGCGGAGCTCTGCGCCGATCCGGCGCCGCTGGTCTATGCGCGGCTGTTCGAGGCCCATCCCGGCATGGCGGCGCTGTTCGTGCGGGATGTCTCCGGCGCGGTGCGCGGCCACATGCTGGCGACCGCGATCGACAACCTGCTCGACCTGACGGACGACAGCCCGATCGCCGCCACGCTGATCCAGGCCGAGCGGGTGAACCACGAAAACCTCGGCGTGCCGCCAGATGTCTTTCCGGCCTTCTTCGGCGCGATGGCGGACACCTTCCGCGACCTGCTCGGCGCGGAATGGACGCCGCAGATCGACGCGGCATGGGCCGCCCTTCTTGAGCGCCTCACGGCCGCTGCCGCCGCGGCCTGACCGGCGCCCTGCATAATCTGCCGCGTCCCACCGATCGCGCGCGCCGAAAATCGGCGGATTTCCGCGGGCAAGCGCCGGAATGGATTTTGCGACGCCGCAGGGTCCGGCTCCGCCGGATCGTCGGCATCCGCCCGGCGTCACCCCACCAATGGAGACCCCCATGGTTCCACCAGCGGCAAGGCCGCCGACATGACGAGCGTATCGAATGCCAGCGCCCTCGCCTCGCTGTTCCTGCGACCCAGCATGTTCAGCAAGATCGATGGCGACCAGGACGGCAAGGTCACGAAGGACGAGTTCGTCGCCGCCCGTCCCAAGGACATCAGCGAAACCAAGGCCGCCGATCTCTATGCGAAGATCGACACCGAGGGCACAAATGCGCTGACCGAGGACCAGCTCAAGGCCGGGATGGAAGCCAACAAGCCGGCCCGCGAAGCCGCCGGCAAGTCGGGCGGCGGTCTGGCCGACAGCGTCCTTTCGGCCCTGCTCAACCTCGTCCAGCAGATCAAGGACGGCAGCGGCGAAGACGAGGACGACAGCAAGACCGGCAAGGCGGACGGACGGCTCTCGCCCGCCGACATGTTCGCCAAGATGGACACCGATTCCGACGGCACCGTGACCAAGGCGGAGTTCGTCGCCGCCCGTCCGTCCGGCGTCGACGAGGACAAGGCGACCTCGTTCTACGACAGCATCGATACCGCAAACACCGGGTCGATCACCCTGGCGCAGTTCCAGGACGCCCGCCCGCCGCATCAAGGCGGTCATGGCCACCCGCCGGGTCCGCCACCGGCCGACCCGACGACGGCGGCGGCGACCGGCACCGATACAACGGCGACGACGACAACGGCCTCGAGCACCGCGACCGATGCGCTGAACAACCTGATGGCGGCCATCAAGGCCTATGCGACATCGAGCAAGATCGACGTCAACGCACTCGCCTCGACGCTGACCTCCGCCTGACGCCGGGCGACGCCCATGGGGATGGGCGCCATAGAGAACGACAGGCTCGCACCCGGGGTGCGGTTCTGGACTCCCTGACCGGGATCAAGAATGGCGGCGGGCAGCCGCCATTTCTCGTTTTGGCCTGTGGCCGCTTCACCATACCGTCAGTGTAACCGCATGTCGCACGTCGGGGCGCTTCCAAAGCCGCCGCGAACGGAGCATGAGTCCGCGGGGATTCTGGGTAAATAGCGTCAACAGGGGGCCGCTGCAGCGGCCGGGTAAAACACATGACACAACGCGTCTCGCTCGGCGAACGCCTGCGCTACGGCTTCGACAAGTCGATGGCGGCGGGTCCGATCGCCCTGATCGGCTGGCTTGGCCTTGTCTCACTGGCCGTCATCATCATCGCCGGACTGATCATCGCGATCTTCGGCATCGCGCCCGAGGGCGGCGAGGCGCTCGGCCTCGTGGAGGGCTCATGGGAAGCGCTCATGCGCACCCTCGACTCCGGCACCATGGGCGGCGACGAAGGCTGGAGCTTCCGCATTGTCATGCTGGGCGTGACGCTGGCCGGTATCTTCATCGTCTCGGCCCTGATCGGCGTCATCAATAATGGCCTCGAAGGTAAACTCGACGAGTTGCGCAAAGGCCGCTCGCGGGTGCTGGAGGAGAACCAGACCATCATCCTCAACTGGTCCGCCTCGATTTTCGACATCATATCCGAACTCGCCATCGCCAACGAAAGCGAGCGCAAGCCGCGCCTCGTCATCATGGCGACCAAGGACAAGGTCGAGATGGAGGACGAGATCGCGGCCAAGGTCGCCAATCTTGGCAAGCTGAAGATCATCTGCCGCAGCGGCGACCCGACCGATCTCTACGATCTCTCGCTGGTCAGCCCCGAAGCCTCCAAGTCGATCATCATCCTCTCGCCCGAGAGCGACGATCCGGACTCGCAGGTCGTCAAGACCGTGCTGGCGCTGGTGCATGATCCCAAGCGTCGTGCCGCGCCCTACCGGATCGCGGCGGAAATCCGTGACGCCAAGAACGCGGACGTCGCCCGCATCGTCGGCGGCAAGGAAGTTCAGCTCGTGCTCGCCGACGAGCTCATCTCGCGCATCGTGGTGCACTCCAGCCGCCAGTCGGGCCTCAGCGCCGTCTATTCCGAACTGCTCGATTTCGACGGCTGCGAGATCTACACGGCCGAGCAGAAGGAGCTGACCGGCAAGACCTATGGCGAGGCGCTGACCGCCTATGAATCCTGTGCGCTGATCGGGCTCTGCGATCCCGACGGCAAGGTCAAGATGAACCCGGCGCACGACACGGTCATCGTCGCCGGCTCGCGCGCCATCATCATTGCCGAGGACGACGGCGCCATCAAAACGAAGCTCGTTCCGGCGACGTCCGTGGACACTGCGCTGCTGCGGCAGGCGCCCGCCCGCGGGCGCGACGCCGAGCGCACGCTGATCCTCGGCTGGAACCGTCGCGGCCCGATGATCGCGTTCGAACTCTCGCGCTATGTCGCGCCCGGCTCGGTGCTCACCATCGTCGCCGACACACCGGACATCGAAGCTGAGATCGCCGCCATGCCGATCTCGGGCGAGAACCTGAAGGTCGAGTGCCAGAACGCCGACAGCTCGAACCGCGGCGTGCTGCAGGCGCTCGACATCCCCGCCTACGACCACGTGATGGTGCTGGGCTATAGCGACCACCTGCCCGCGCAATCGGCCGACACCCGCACGCTCGTCACCCTGCTCCACCTGCGCCGCATCGCCGACGTAGCGGGCAAGCATATCGGCGTCGTCAGCGAGATGGCGGATGTCCGCAATCGCGAACTGGCCGAAGTCACGCGGGCCGACGACTTCGTCGTCAGCAACAAGCTGGTCAGCTTGATGCTCGCCCAGGCCTCCGAAAACGAGTTCCTCTCGGCGATCTTCGACGACCTGCTCGATGAGGAAGGCTCGGAGATCTACATGCGCAATGCCGAGGATTATGTCGCGCTGGATGTCCCGGTGAATTTCTACACGGTGACCGAAGCGGCGCGGCAGCGCGGCGAATCGGCGCTCGGCTATTGCCGCCGCCGGCCCGGCGAGAACGACGCCCGCATGATGGGCGGCGTCGTCGTGAACCCGACCAAGTCGGATGCCGTCGTCTACACTGCCGGCGACCGCATCATCGTGCTCGCCGAAGACTAGCGCGAACACCCCTCCGTGAACCGACCCGGCGCCCGCGACGTAAACCTCGCGGGCGTCGTCGTTTCGGGCTAGCCTGCCGGCCACAATTCAGGAGTTTCCCATGAACCGCATCCTGCCGACGCTCGCTGCCGCGTTCCTGTTTGCCCTACCCGCCGCCGCCCAGCTCAGCGAAGGCGCCGACGCGCCCTCGTTCACCGCGCCCGCGACGCTCGGCGGCAAGGAATTCCTGTTCAGCCTCTCCGACGCACTGAAGACCGGCCCTGTGGTGCTCTACTTCTACCCCGCCGCCTTCACCAAGGGGTGCACGATCGAAGCGCATGACTTCGCCGAGGCGACCGACAAGTTCAAATCGCTCGGTGCAACGGTCATCGGCGTGTCGGCCGACGGCGTCGCCAAGCTCAACGACTTCTCCGTCAGCGAGTGCCGCAGCAAGTTCGCCGTCGCCTCCGACGCCGATCAGAAGATCATGAAGTCGTATGACGCGGTGCTGGAGAAGAAGCCGGAGCTTTCGAACCGCACCTCCTACGTGATCTCGCCCGAGGGCAAGATCATCTTCGCCTACACCGCGCTCGACCCCGAAGGCCATGTCGAGAAGACGATGGCCGCCGTCGAGGCCTGGAAGGCCGCGCACTAAGCCGGCTCCGCGCCCGCGCCTTCGCGGCTGCAAAAAGCGGTTTGCGTCCGGCGGCCGATGAGGCAATCTTGGCGATCAAGACGCGAAGCCGCGGGGGCGGCGTTTCGGCGAGGGAATATGCGTTTCGTCTTGTCCTATCTGTGGTGGCCGTTGCTGATGGCCGGCGCCATCGGCATCAACGCGGTGGGCATGCAGACCGCGATGCCGCTGCTGTGGCTGAATGTCAGCTATTTCAGCCTGGCTGGCGCGATCTTCCTGCTGGAACGCGCCATGCCGCACGAGCGCAGCTGGCTCGCCGATGACGGTCAGCTCTGGGCCGATATCGGCCACACGCTGATCAGCAAATCGGCCGTCCAGATCCTCATCGTTGCGCCAACCCTGATCGGCTTCTCCGGCATCGCCAGCGCCGAGGGCGCCTCATGGTGGCCGCACGGTTGGCCGCTCGCGGTGCAGGTCGTGCTCGGCCTTGTCATCGCCGAGTTCGGTTTCTATTGGGGCCATCGCCTCAGCCACGAGGTCCAGTTCCTGTGGCGCTTCCACGCGGTCCACCACAGCGTGACGCGGCTGTGGTTCGTCAATACCGGGCGCTTCCATTTCGTGGATACGCTGGTCAGCGTGACCTTTGGCCTCGCCGTCGGTCTCGCTGCGGGCATCCCGCAGGAGATCATCATCTGGATCAGCGCGATCACCGCCTATATCGGCCTGCTGACCCACTCCAATGTCGAGATGCGCTTCGGGCCGCTGAACTATCTCTTCAACACGCCGGGCCTGCATCGCTGGCACCACTCCAAGAAATTGGAAGAGGGCAACAGCAATTACGGTGAGAACCTAATGCTGTTCGACATCCTGTTCGGCTCGTTCTTCGACGCCGATCGACGTCCGCCCGTGGATATCGGCATTCGCGAGCCGATGCCCGCGACGCTGGGCGCGCAGATCATCCACCCCTTCCGGCGGGTACGCGTGGATGGGGCCGAACCTGAAACGGTTTAGCGCCTAGGTCTTCTTGGGCTTCTTCTTGCCGGGCTTCGCCGCTGCAGCGGCCGCAGCCGCGGCTTCCGCTGCCCGCTTGGCGATGTTCACGTCATAGGCGGCGAAACCTTGGACGTTGCCGGGCGGGTTGTAGCGGCAGACTAGGAAATCGCTGCTCTTGCCCCGGCCGACGGCGCAGCCGACCTCGGTCGTGCCCGACCACACCACGGCGGTGTAATGCCCGACATGCATCCAGTTACCGGTCGTGCTGACATTAGGCATCGCGCCGCCCGGCTTGTAATACTGCTTCTCGTCCAGCCAGCCCTGCACCATCTGCGCAGGCGTGCGCCGGCCGGCGCCGTTGAAGAACAGGTTCTCGCCGTGCTTGCGCTGGCTGTCGTGCTTCATCTGGCCGCTCGAGGCGAGTTCGTCCGCCCAGTCCTTGGCCTCGTCCGCGAGGTCGGCGGACCATTTGAGATCGGGAATGCCGAGCAGCCGGCGCTCGTTGTTGTGCGCCGCCAGAATCTCCGCTTGGAAGGCCGGGTCCTTGATCGAGGGCACATTGGGCATCGCGAGCGCACCGCTCGCCACATACATCCGCGTCTCGCCGCCTTTCATGGCCGGCTGGGCGGCGTCCGCGGATGCGCCAAAACCCACAATTCCCAATCCAATCAGCAGCCTGGTCGACAAAACGCGCATGACCGACATCCCCATGTCCGATTCCGAATATGTACCTGTCGAATACGGCAAAACAACGCGCATTTGAGGCAATCGTTGCCCCATTTCCGGGTGCGCTTCCAGCTCGCGCTTATCCGAGGCAGGATACCCGCCATGAGCGTCAGTTGGAAAGATGTCGTCGCCCTGACCAAGACGCTGCCCGGCGTCGTGGAAGGTACATCCTACGGCACGCCGGCGCTCAGGGTCGCCAAGACGTTTATGACGCGGCTTCGCACCGAGGACGACTCGATCGTCATCAAGCTGCCGATCGACGAGCGCGACATGCGCATCGAGGCCGCGCCCGAGATTTACTTCATCACCGACCACTACAAGGCCTGGCCTGCCGTGCTGGTGCGCCTCGCCAAGGTCTCGAAAAGCGAACTCAAGGCCGTGCTCGAACGCGCCTGGCGCGATGCCGCGCCGAAGAAGCTGTTGCAGGCCTTCGATGGTGCCCCGCCTGCCCCCGCCAAACGCCGGGCGAAGTAATGACCAGCGACGCGCTCGACCGCCGCGACCATGGCGCCGATGCGATGCACCGCCGTTTGCGGGTGGAGCGCTTCGCAAGCGCCGACATCGCATGGGAGATGGCCTACGCCGAACCCGATGCGCGCCTCGCCGGCCTTGTTCAGCGCATGTGCGGCTATCGCGAATGGTCGGCATCGCCGCTGCAGCGTATCCAGCCGCCCTATAGCGGCCTGCCGCTCATCATTGGCTTCGGCGAACCAATCCGCGTGTCGGGTGATAGCTACGCGCTCGACCACGTCTCGTCCTTCGTCGCCGGGCTCGACATCGCCCCCGCGCAGACCGAGGGCGTCGGCCAACAGGCTGGCATTCAGTTCGACCTGACGCCGCTGGGCGCGGCGCGCTTCCTGGACATGCCGTTGGAGTCGCTTGCTTACGGCCTGGCCTCGCTGGATGACCTGATCGGCGTCGAGGGCCGCCGCCTTGCGCAGCGCCTGGGCGAGGCCGCGGACTGGGCCGAGCGGCTCGCCTTGACCGAAGCCTTCGCGCTGGAGCGCATCACCAGCCACCCCGCACCGCCGCCGCTGGTCACGGCGCTGTGGCGGCGGCTGATCGCCAGTCGCGGTCAGACCGACATCGCCGCGCTCGCCGAGGACGCGGGCGTCAGCCGCAAACACCTGACCCAGCAGTTCCGCCGCTGGACGGGTCTGCCGCCCTCGCTCTATGCCCGCGTCCTGCGCTTCGATCGCGCGGTGGAGCAGATCCGGGCACGACCCACGGCCATCGACTGGGCGCAGCTCGCCGGCGGCTGCGGCTATTACGACCAGCCGCATTTTAACCGCGACTTCCGCGCTTTCACCGGCCTGACGCCGACAGCTTTCGTCGCAGCGTTGCGACCGGGCGGCGGCGTGGTCATCTGACGGTTCCATCCGTCCAATACGATCCTCACCCTAATCCGCTAGTGTCGCGGCATCAGGAGGCGATCATGACCGGCGAAATATCCTTCATCGAACTCGGCAGCGGCGCGCCCGTACGCACGCGCACCTTCTTCAGCGAGCTGTTCGGTTGGCCGTTCACGCCGATGCAAGGCGACAATGGCTGCTTCCAGACCCCGACCGTGCGGGCCGGCCTGCATGGCGACGATCCCGGTGGGCTGATCACCGTCTTTTTCCGCGTCGCCGATCTCGCCGCGGCGGTCGCCCGCGTCCGTGACATCGGCGGGGAGTCGGAAGACCCCGGCCCGCCGCAGCCCGGCTTTGGCCGCTTCGCCATGTGCCGCGATCCCCAGGGCCTCCATTTCGGTCTGCACGAAGTCTGATACAGTCGGGCCATGTCCGGCCCTCTCGACGATCCGATCTCGGTTACCCTCGACACGAAAGACCCCGGCGCCTTCGCCGCCCGGCTGGGGCACGACTTCGAACGCTACGGCTTCGCCAGCGTGCGCGATCACGGCATTCCCGATGCGCTGATCGCCGACGCGAACGCCGCCATCAAGGCGTTCTTCGCTTTGCCCGAAGAGGTGAAGCGCCGCTATCACCAGCCCGGCGGCGGCGGCCAGCGCGGCCTCACCCCGTTCGGCATCGAGACCGCCAAGGGCGCGGCACGCAGCGATCTCAAGGAGTTCTGGCACACCGGCCGCGAACTCCCCGCCGGCCACCTGCTCCAGCGCTTCATGCCGCCCAATGTCTGGCCGACCGAAATCCCCGGCTTCCACGAGAGCATCTATGCGCTGTTCGAGGCGCTCGATGGGCTCGGCCTCACCTTGCTGCGCGCCATCGCCCGCCACTTGAAGCTCGCGCCCGACTTCTTTGATTCCACGGTCGATTTCGGCAATTCGATCCTGCGCCTGCTGCACTATCCGCCCGTTCAGGGCGCGACCGATCATGCCCGCGCCGGCGCGCATGAGGACATCAACGTCATCACCCTGCTGCTCGGCGCCGAGGAAGCGGGCCTGGAGATCAAGGATCACGACGGCTCGTGGCTGGCGGTCAATCCGCCGGCGGGCGCGGTGGTCGTCAATATCGGCGACATGTTGCAGCGCCTGACCAACAACGTCCTGCCCTCCACCACCCATCGCGTAGTCAATCCGTCGCCGGAACGCGCGCGCTTCCCGCGCTATTCCACGCCCTTCTTCCTGCACTTCCGGCCGGACTACCTGATCAAGACCCTGCCCTCCTGCATCACGCCGCAGCGACCCAACCTCTACCCCGAGCCGATCACCGCCGACGGCTACCTCCAACAGCGCCTCGCCGAGATTAAACTGAAATAGCGATCGGAATTTTTCTCGTGTTTTCTTTTAATATCAAATACTTAAGACGATTTTGCCTTGCTCTGTCGTTGCTGATTTCACCCCTGTCGGCGCGGGCGGACGAGGCGGCGGGGGACACGATGATGATCCTCGACGCCTCCGGCTCGATGTGGGGCGTCGTGAACGGCGAGACCAAGATCGCTGGCGCGCGGACGGCGGTGCGGGGCCTTCTGGAGGCCTGGCCGGCCAGCCGGAAGCTGGGGCTGATGGCCTATGGCCACCGGCGCAAGGGCGATTGCGGCGACATCGAAACCATCGCGCCCATCGGCACGATCGACGCGGCGGCGTTGGCCGCAACCGTCGACAAGCTCAACCCCAAGGGCAAGACGCCGATCGCGGACTCCATCACCAAGGCGGCGGGCGAGCTGAAATCGACCGAGGCCAAGGCGACCATCCTGCTGGTCTCCGACGGCATCGAGACCTGCGGCGGCGACCCGTGCGCGGTCGCCAAGGCGCTGGAGGAAAGCGGCGTCGATTTCACCGCCCATGTCATCGGCTTCGACATCACCGATCCGAACGCCAAGGCGCAGCTCCAATGCATCGCCGACGTCACCGGCGGCGTCTATCGCGATGCGGCGGACGCAGCCGGTCTCGCCGACGCACTGAAGGAAACCGCCAGCGCCTCCGGCGGAGCGCCCAAGGAACCGCCTGCAGCAGCGCCTGAAGTGGTCGAAAATACCCTGCGGGGCAATCTGCGCCTCTCCGCCGACAGCGATCCTCTCGTGGGCTACAGCACCGCCATCAGCTGGCATGTGAAGCGCTCGGGCAGCGATGAGGAAGTCGACGGCGGCGTAGGCGCCTCGTTCCTGAAATTCGTCGAGCCCGGCGACTACATTGTCTCGGTCGACTACGGCAATGCCGTGGGCGAGGCGCCCGCGAAGATCGAGGCGGGGAAACTCACCACCGTCGATATCGTGCTGAACGCCGGCCGCGTGGTCAGCGAGGCTGCGCAGGCCGGCATTCCCGGTTCCGCGTCGCACGATTGGGGCCAGCTCAGCTGGAACGTCTACAAGGCCGACGATCGGACGGCCTATCTCACCTACAGCTTCGATCCCGTGCCGACCTTCGTCCTGCCCGAAGGCGACTATGTCCTCACCGTCACGAAGGACGAACTCGCCAAGGCCGAGAAGCCATTCACCGTGAAGGCGGGCGACGAGCTGAATGTCGGGCTGGAGCTGGTCGCCGGCACGTTCAAGTTCTCGGCGCCCGGCTCGTATATCGTGCAGATCCGGCAGAACGGCCAGGACGTCGCCTCGCTGAACGAAGTCGAGGGCGAGAAGGCAATGACGCCCGGCGACTATGTCTTCGTCGTCAGTTACGCCGAAGGTGAACCGATCGAACGGCCGTTCACGATCAAGGAAGGCGAGACGACCGAGCTTACGGTCACCAAGTGACGACCGGTCCGAAGCCGGCGGGCCATTGGACGCATGGGTTTGCCGGCGAGCCCTACCGGCATCTTCAGCCGGGCCACGCCTATCGCGTCGCCGCCGAATTCACCGACTATGACGGCGACGTCCATCCGGCCGGCGAAAGCTGGACCTATCTCAGCAAGAACTACCTACCCTACGACGGCGGGCTTTCGCTCTTCGTCTCGCTGGACGGGATGCAGGAATGGCATATCCGGATGCAAGACCAGGATCAGGCGGAGATTCTGCACCATCTGGATAGCTACATCGCCGCGGTCTGAGAGCGCCGTGCCCGCAAGCACCGGCAACGATTAGACTAGTGTGAGAATTCGCAATCGACGTGAAACCCTGCTTGCTGCAAATTGCCGGACCACCGTCATGGTGAGGTGCGGAGCGCGGTACGCGCGGAGCCTCGAACCACGCACGCTGATGCAGCCTGCGTCCTACGAGGCCCGCTCCGCAGGCACCTCAGGATGACGAAAACGGCGCTTTGGTAGGAACACCATGTCCGCTCCCCCCTCGACGCCGCAGACCGGCGCCCTGCCCGACAAGTTCGGCGCCTTCGCCGAGCACTGGCGGCCCAAGGTGGTTGCCGAGCTGAACGGGCAGGAAGTGAAGCTGATCAAGACGCAGGGCGTGTTCCCCTGGCACAGCCACGCGACCGCCGAGGAGATGTTCCTCGTCTGGCGCGGGCGCTTTCGCGTCGAGTTCCGCGACCGCATCGTCGACATGGGGCCGGGCGAGTTCTGCGTCGTGCCGCGCGGCGTCGAACACCGCACCGCGTCGGACGATGAGGCCGAGGTCATGGTCTTCGAACCCGCGGAGATCGTGAACACCGGCGACGCCGCGCCGTCCGAATTCACCGCCCCCAATGCCGTGAGGATCTGATGAAGCTTGCGACCATCAAGGACGGCACCCGCGACGGTCGGCTCGCCGTCGTCTCGCGCGACCTCGCCCGGGCCGCCTATGCCGACGGCATCGCCCATACGCTGCAGGCGGCGCTGGACGATTGGGAGAATCTGGGTCCCCGTCTCGCGGCGCTGCATGGCGCGGTGAACGGCGGCACGGTGCAGACCTTTCCGTTCGACGAGATGGCGGCGCTGGCGCCGCTCCCGCGCGCCTATCAGTGGGCGGACGGTTCGGCCTACGTCAATCACGTCGCGCTGGTGCGCAAGGCCCGCAACGCGGAAATGCCCGAGAGCTTCTGGACCGATCCGCTGATGTACCAGGGCGGCTCCGACATCATGCTCAGCCCCCGCCAGCCGATCGCGCTCGGCGATGAAGCCTGGGGGCTGGACTGCGAGGCCGAGGTCGCCGTCATCACCGGCGACGTGCCGCAGGGCGCGGACGAGGCGACGGCGGAGGCCGCGATCAAGCTGATCGTCATCCTCAACGATGTCTCGCTACGCAATCTTATTCCCGCCGAGCTCGCCAAGAGCTTCGGCTTCTTCCAGTCGAAGCCCTCTTCCGCCTTTGCCCCCGTCGCGGTGACGCCGCACGAGCTGGGCGAGGCCTGGCGCGAGGGCAAGGTGCATGGCGCGCTGCGCGTGACGCTGAACGACCTGCCCTTCGGCATGGCGGATGCGGGCATCGACATGACGTTCAGCTTCCCGCGCCTTATCGTCCATGCCGCGAAGACACGGGCGCTGGGGGCCGGCACGATCATCGGCTCTGGCACCGTCTCCAATCGCGGGCCGGACGGCGATGAGGGCAAGCCCATCCTCGACGGCGGCGTCGGCTATTCCTGCATCGCCGAACTGCGCGCTGTGGAAACCATCCGCGGCGGCAAGCCGGAGACGCCCTTCATGCGCGTCGGCGACAGCGTGCGGATCGAGATGCTGGACGCGCAAGGCCTCTCGATCTTCGGCACGATCGACCAGAACGTCGTCGCTGCATGAGCCTGCGCCTTGCTGCCGCGATCGGCCTCGCACTCCCGCTCGCCGCCTGCGCCACGCCAGCCCGCGGCCCACAACTCGCCGCGCCCGCCGCGAGCGATCCACCGCCGCTGCGGACCTATATTCCCGCCGACGGCAAGGCGCATTCGGCCGTGCTGCTGGTCCCCGGCTGCACCGCGCCGCTGATCTCGTCGCGCGCGGCACTGTACGAGCGCTATGCGACGAAGCTGCGCGACCAAGGGTTCGCCGCGGCGATCGTCACCTATCCCGGCGCAAGCATGGGCGATCCCGCCTGTCAGCGCGTGTCCGAGCCTGCTGTCGTCGCCGCCCATATCCGCGCCGCGCTCACACAACTGCGCGCAACGCCGGGCGTCGATCCCGGTCGGCTGCATCTCGTCGGCTGGTCATGGGGTGGGCGCGGCGTGCTGGAAACCATCATGGCGCCGAAGCGCGAGGCGGGCCTCGTCTCCGCCGCCGTGTTCTATCCGCCCTGCCCGACCGCCGCGCGCTGGGCGAGCGGCGTGACGCTGCAATTGTTCCTCGGCGAGAAGGACACCGTCACGCCGGCCGCAGAATGCCGTGCCTGGGCCGATCGCTCCGAAGGGCCCGGCCCGGTCGTGGTGACGCGCTATGTCGGCGTCGGCCACGGCTTCGATGTCGCCGAAGCCGGCGATCCCCGCTTCGCGGCGTGGCAGACCAATCTGCCGCTCGTCTTCGACGCCAGCACCGACTGGCAGGCGTGGCAGGACCTGCTGAAGTTCCTGCGGCTCAACCTGCCCGGCGCCTAGCGCAGCAGCGTTTCCGCTTCGGCCCAGATCGCGCGCACATACTCCCCCGCCGGCATGGCGCGCGCGAGGGCGGCGCTTTGACCTGACCACGCCGTGATGCCGTCGAGCTTGCCGGCGGCGACGGCGGCCTCGCGCATCGCGGCAGCGAGACCGCGCTGCACCGGATAGGGCGCGGGCGGCGGCGCATCGGCCGCCGTCCACGACCGCACATAATCCGTCGCGATGCCGCGGCCAAGACGCCCGCTATAGGCGCGGGTCGGCATCGTGTTTTCCGGCGCAAGACCCTCCAGCGCGGCTGCCCAGGCCGGACTGATGCGCGCCTCCGGCGTGCGCAGCAGGCCCGTACCGATCTGCACCGCGCTAGCGCCCAGCGTCAGCGCGGCAGCAATACCGCGTCCGTCGACGATGCCGCCCGTCGCGATGATCGGCACGCGAAGATGATCCGCAAAATGCGGCAGCAGCGCAAAGAGCCCGATGCTCTGGCGTTCCGCCGCCGCCGCGTCGAACGCGCCGCGATGGCCGCCCGCTTCCGACCCTTGCGCGATGATCGCATCCGCGCCGGCGGCTTCCGCCTGCAACGCTTCATCCAGCGTCGTCGCGGTCGCGAACCACGCGATGCCAGCCGCCTTCAACCGCGCGACGAACGGCGCCGGGAACAATCCCATGATGGACGAGGCAACGGCCGGTTTGGCCGCGAGCAGGGCTTCGCATTGCGCGCCGAAATCCTGAAGCTTCGCGTTGCCGGCTTCGGGCGATACGGGCGGCCCCCATTGCCCGAGGAAGCGCGCGACTCGCGCCTCGGCCGACGCATCGCGCACCGGCGGCGGATCGGGAATCCAGAGATTGATAAGGAACGGCCGCGCCTCGCGGTGCATCTCGGCTGCCCACGCCGTGATGCCCTCCGGCGGGATCATCAGCGCGCCGTAGCCACCCATGCCGCCCGCCGCCATCACGGCGCGCGCGAGATCGGTCTGCTGCAGCCCCGCCATCGGCGCGTGGATGACGGGCAGCGCCAGGCCGTGGGCCGCGCAGAAAGCCTCCGCGCGGCCCCGCGCCGTCACTGCACCTTGACCAGTTCGACGCGGCGGTTGAGCGCGCGGCCTTCCTCGGTTTCGTTGGTCGCGATGGGCCGATCCATGCCGGCGCCGTCGGAGGTGAGCCGCGCGGCGTTGATGTTGCGCGTCATGACCAGCGCCTCGACGACCGCGGCGGCGCGGCGCTTCGACAGGCTGAGATTGTAGTCGGCCGCGCCGCGATTGTCGGTGTGGCCCACGATGTTCAGCTTCAGGTTCGGATCGGCGTTGAGCAGCTTGGCGATCTCGTCCAGCGTCGGCCCGGACTCAGGCTTCAGCACCGCCTCGTCGAAGTCGAAATAGAGCGTATAGAGGTTGACGCTGCCCTCGGCGAGGATGCCCTGGTTCATCTCCTCGGCGGTCTTCACGACGATCTTGCCCGTCTCCATCTCCTTGGTCTCGATGACCCAGACCATGGTGACGGCGGCGCCCTTGTTCTCGCCGACCGCGATCATCGAGTAGACCGCGCCTTCGGGCCGCCCGAGGCGGGACAGCTGATAGCGGGAATGATCCCAATAGGCGCCGTCATTGCCGGGCTTATCGAACAGGCGGCCGATCTGGTACGGCAGTGCGTCGTGATCGCCGACGAAGCACTCGGCGTCCTTGCAGTTGAAGACGTTGACGAAGCCCTTGGCCTCCAGCGCCTGCTGGTAGTTGCGGTAGATCTCCAGCGACGAGCGGCCCTCGGGCGCGATGTAGCGGATCTTGACGACCCGGCCTTCCAGCCCCAGCCACTCGCCGCCCGTGTGGTCGGTCTCGTTGTTCGGGACTTTCGAGGTCCAGTCGTTCGGGGCCTGGAGCACATAGGCTTCGTCGAAGTCGTGCTCCTCATAGCTCTCGATCGTCGAGCCCTCGTAGCGTCCGACGAGGGGATGATCCTTGGAGCCTTCAACGTCCTCGGCCATCGCTGGCGCCGAGAAAGCGATGGCAAGGGCAGCGAGCAGGAAGCCAGGGCGGAAGAAGGTCATCGGCGCACTCCATGGTCGGACGCCGAGTTTAGGCCGCGGGCGCGAGGGCGCAAACCCCCGCCGCCGCGCCTCTCAGGGCATGACGGCCTCGATCAGGAACGGACCGCGGCGCTTCATCGCACCCGAGAAGGCGCTGTTGAATTGCTCCGCGGTTTCGCAACTGACCGCCTCGACGCCGAGGCCGCGGGCGAGATCGACGAAGCCGATATCGGGGCGCGAGAGGTCGAACATGGCAAGGGTTGCAGGGCCGGGATTCTGCGCGCCGGTCCGCATCATCTCGATCTTCAGGATGGCATAGGACCGGTTGGCGAAGATCACGACGGTCATGTCGAGATTCTCGCGCGCCGCGGTCCACAGCGACTGGATCGTGTACATCGCCGAGCCGTCGCCTTCGAGGCAGACGACCTTGCGGTCCGGCGCCGCCGTGGCCGCGCCGACGCCGACCGGCAAGCCCTGGCCGATCGACCCGCCGGTGAGCTGCAGCCAGTCATGCGGCGCCGCGCCCGCGGTGTGGACGAACGAACCGGCGCCGCTGGTCGCGCCCTCGTCGGAAACGATCGCCCCCTCCGGCAGGTGACGCGCGACGATCGCGCCGACCTTCATCGGGTCGAGCGGCCCGCTCGGCAGGCCCGGCGTGATGGGCAGCGCGCGCACCGGCGCCGGCCCCTTGCCCACGACTGCGGCCAAAGCGCGCAACCCCGCCAGCGCGTCCTCGCCGGGGGCCGCAAGCGTCACGACTTCGGCGCCTTCCGGCGTCAGCTCGCCGCGGCGGCCGGGATAGGCGAAGAACGCGACCGGCGCCTTGGTCGAGACGAGGACGAGGTGGCGGACGCCTTTCAGCTCCTCTTCGACGGCTTCCGCGAAATAGGGCAGACGCCGCACGAACGGCCGGCCGACGCCCCGCGCCATAAGGCCGACAAACGTGTCGCAATAGAGCCGTGCGCCGGTCGCTGCGGCGATATTGGCCGCGAGCTCCAGGGCCTCGCCGGTCATCGCGGGATCGCTCAAGAGCAATGCGGCGCTCTCGCCATGCGCGAGCGCCGCGCGCGCGGCTTCGACGGCGCTGTCGGCAGGCGCCGCGAACGGTGTCGGAGCGATAGGAGCCGCGGGGCCGGTGGATGATGGATTCCAGGCGGTGTCGGCCGGCAGGATCAAGGTCGCGATGCCACCCGGCGCGTTCTGCGATGCGGCGACCGCCTCAGCCGCCGCCTGACCCACCTCATCGGCGGTATCGGCGGATTTGATCCATTGCGAGACGGGCTTGGCGAAGCCGGCGATGTCGCTGGCGAGCGGTGCGTCGAGCGTGCGATGCGAGACGGCATGGTCGCCGACAATGTTGACGATGGGCGACCGCGCCCGCTTGGCGTTGTGCAGATTGGCGAGACCGTTGGCGAGGCCGGGCCCGAGATGGAGCAGCGTGCAGGCCGGCTTGCCCGCGATCCGTGCATAGCCGTCCGCCGCACCCGTCGCCACGCCCTCGAACAGGCACAGCGTCGCCTTCATCGTCTCGGCGCGGCCAATGGCGGCGACCGCATGCATTTCCGATGTGCCGGGATTGGTGAAGCAGCGCTCGACGCCCGCATTCTCCAGCGTCTTCACCAGCGCTTCGGCGCCGGTCATGGCGATCTCACTCATCGGCGTCTCATTTCAGCCAGTGGCCGTAGAAAAGGTTGATCAACACCGCGACGCCGAACAGTCCGATCAGCACGCCGGTCACCCGGTTGATGATGACGATCGAACGGTCGCCGATCTGCTTGTGCGCGAAATAGGTGATCGAGACGATCACCGCCCACCAGAAGGTCGAACCGAGAATGACCGAGGCGACGAAGACCCCGGCCCCGGCATAGCTGGGCGCGCCGACCGGAATGGTGCTGCTGAGCGAGGCGGCGACCGCCGCGAAGAAGAACAGCGTCGCGGGATTGATCAGCGTCAGGCCCAGCGTCGAGAGCGCCGCGCCGACGAAACCGGTAGAGCTCTCCTCGACCTTCTCGCCCTTCGCCTCGATGCGCCGGATCGGCGGTTTGGTAAGGAGGGCGTAGGCGGCATAGCCGATGAGGATGAGGCCACCCGAAAGCTCCAGCGCGAAGCGGTGTCCGGTCATGAACTCGGACAGGCTGGTAAAGCCGAACGCGACGAGCATGGCAAAGAAGCCATCGCCCAGCGCCGCCCCCAGACCTGACAGGAAGCCGTTGATCGGCCCGTAATGCAGCGTACGCCGGATGCAGATGATGTTGACGGCGCCGATGGGCGCCGCCGCGATAAAGCCAAAACCGAATCCCGTGGCGATCAGCCAGACCCAGTCCATGATCATCTTGGTGTCTAGCATCAGACAGGAACCACAGCCGGGCCGACAGGTTCCGCATAAAGGCGCTCGACCAGCACGCTGCGTCGGGCGAGAGATAGAGCCTGGTTGATCGAGCCCTTGTCGGTGATCTCGCCCGCATCGAAGCTCGGCGGCTCCGTCATCAGCAAGGCGCGGCGGATCTGGGTGCTCGATCCCGGATTGGCGGCGTTATGACGGCTCAGCGCGGCGGCGAGCGCGTCCAGCACCTTGGGGTGGCGGACGAGGTCATCGGCGCTGAGGTCTTCGCCGACAAGATCGCGGCAGGCCGCAAGGTCAGGCCAGGCGAGAATGGCCACAAAGGCGCGGTTCTGGCCGGCGACCAGCGCGTCCTGGATGAGGCCGCCGCCGGCGTCGATCGCCTGGATGCGCAGACGCCCCGCGTTGACGAAGGTCCCGGTATCGAGCTTGAAGTCCTCGACCACGCGCCCATCGAACACGAAGCCCTTCGCGGGATCCTCGGGATCGACGAATTTCGCGGCGTCGCCGAGGCAGTAGTAGCCTTCCTCGTCGAAGGCCTTGGCGGTGAGATCAGGACGCCCGAAATAGCCCGGCGTGATCGTGTCGCCTTTGGCGCGCACTTCCAGTTTGCCGCCGACCGGCACCAGCTTCACGACGACGCCAGGCAGCGGCAGGCCGATCAGGCCCATGCGCTCGGTGGACCAGTGCACATTCATGATCGAGGGGCCGGTCTCCGTCGATCCGTAGCCGGACGAAAACGGCAGCCGCTCGCCCGTCACGCGCGCCGCGACGGTCTGGATGCGGTCGCCTATCTCCTGCCCCAGCGCCGCGCCGCCATAGGCCATCTGCTTCAGCCGGTGGAAGAAAGTGCGGGCGAGCGCCTCGTCCTTCTCCAGCTCCGCGACCAGCATCGTCCAGCCGGCGGGCACGTTGGAATAGGCGGTCGGTGAAATCTCGCGGAGGTTGCGCAGCGTTTCGGCAAAGCCGGCCGGCGTCGGCGAGCCGTTGTCGAGATAGATCGTGCCGCCCCAGACCGTGTTGATGTTGAGAATGGAGTTGCCGCCGAAGGTGTGGCTCCACGGCAGCCAGGTCAGCGTCACCGCCGGCGGCGCATTGTCGGGATTTTCCAGCGTCGAGCGGATCATCGCCGCGTTGGTGCACATCTGGCGATGGGTATTCATCGCCGCCTTGGGCATCCCCGTCGAGCCCGAGGTGAACAGGAACTTCGCGACATCGTCGAAGCGGAGGCGCGTATAGGCGGCATCGGCAACGGCGCCGGAGGGCGTTTCCTGCAGCGCCGCGATATCCGTTGAACCGCCGCTGAAGGCACGCCTGGAATGGAACAGCTGGACGCCGGTCAGATCGAGCGCCGCGAGGGCCTTCTCGTAGATCGGCATGTCATCGGCGAAGATCGCCTTGGGCTTCACGAGATCGAAGACGTATTTCAGCTTGTCGAAGTCGCTCGACATCGTCGAATAGCCGCGGCTGACCGGCGCCGCCGGCATGCCCGCCAGGATCGCGCCATAGGTCATCAGCGCGTGATCGACGCTGTTGCCGCTGAGGATCATCAGCGGCGCGTCCTGGCCGCAGAGCCCCCGGGCGATCAGCCCTTCCGCAATGCGCCGAACGGCCTCGTTCGCCGCGCCATAAGTGACCGTCCGCCAACCCGCCTCCGGCTCTGTGCGTTCCGCCAGCCAGATCCGGTCCGGCGCTTCGACCGCCCAACGCCGGAACGGCGCGATGACGTTCACGGGCGGCGTCACCAGCGGATAGGGGTTGGTCAGCAGAATCGCGCCATCGGCCCGGCGCTCGACCTCGACCCGCGGCGTCACATGCGCGCCGCGCCGGAAAGGGGCCATCGCGTTCAAGCGTTCACGTCCACGACGACGCGGCCGCGCACCTTGCCCTGCAGGATTTCGGGGCCAAGACCGGCCGCGTCTTTCAGTCCGATGGTCGTCATCATCGAATCGAGCTTAGCGCTATCGAGGTCGCGCGCCAGACGCTGCCACGCGACCAGACGCCGCTCCCGGGGCGCCATGACGCTGTCAATGCCCGCCAGAGTCACGCCGCGCAGGATGAAGGGCGCGACCGAGCCCGGCAGGTCCATGCCTGCCGCGAGGCCGCAGGCCGCGACGCAGCCGCCGTATTTCGTCATGGAGAGCGCATTGGCGAGCGTCTTCGAGCCGACGCTGTCCACCACGCCCGCCCAGCGCTCCTTGCCCATCGGGCGCGGCTCGCCGGTCAGTTCGGCGCGCGGAATGACCTCATCGGCGCCAAGCTTGGTCAGATACTCTTTTTCTTCCGCCCGGCCCGTCGAGGCGATGACGCGATAGCCGAGCTTCGCCAGAACGGAGATCGCAACCGAGCCCACGCCGCCCGCCGCGCCGGTGACCAGCACCGGGCGGGTGTCAGGCAGGATACCGTGCTGTTCCAGCGCCAGCACGCACAGCATGGCGGTGTAGCCGGCCGTGCCGATCGCCATGGCTTCGGCCGGGGTGAACGCATCGGGCAGCGGCACCAGCCACTCGCCCTTCACCCGCGCGCGCGTCGCATAGCCGCCCAGATGCGTCTCGCCGAGGCCCCAGCCGTTGAGGATGACCTTGTCGCCCGCCTTCCATAGCGGGTTGGACGACTCCTCCACCACGCCCGCGAAATCGATCCCGGGGATCATCGGCCAGCGGCGCACCACGGGTGCCGCGCCGGTCAGCGCAAGGCCGTCCTTGTAGTTCACTGTGGAATGGCTGACCGCAACCGTGACATCGCCCGGCATCAGATCGGCATCGCTCAGCTCGGCAATGCGGGACGCCTGCTGGCCGTCCTCACCCTTCTCCAGCAGCAACGCCCGGAAACCGGCCATGCGTGTCGTCCCTGTGCTGTTTTCTGTGGGCGGGGAACCCATAGGAATTTGACGTGCAGGTCAAGGCGCGCCGCCTGCCACGCTTTTCCTTCCGGTCACATCAGGGAGTGGCCAAAGGCCGCGTCTCGGAGGATGCACCCTGCAGCAGCCCACCCCCTGCCCGTCATCCTGAGGTGCGCGCCCAACGGGCGAGCCTCGAAGGACGCACGAGCGGCAGCAGCAGCCTGCGTGGTTCGAGGCTCCGCGCGTCCCGCGCTCCGCACCTCACCATGACGAAGACCGGGGCCGGGAAGCCCTGTGCCCGCCGCATTCCCTTGCTATGGTTCAGTTCAACCAGCGGAGTGCCTGCCCCTCATGCGCAAACCAGTCATCGCGGCGCTCCTCGCCGGCCTCTACGCATTCCCGCCAGCCTTTGCGGAAACCGAGGTCGATCCAGCGGTCCTCAAGGCGGCCGAGCCGCTGGCCGGCGTCTATATCTTCGCCCGCAACCCCGAGGACAATGTCACCTGCCTGCTCTACCTGGAGGGCAAGCCGGACTACACCACGATGCGTGCCTGGGTGCAGGCGGGCTGCGAGACGCAGATTTTCTGGATGAGCGACTTTTCCGGCTGGATGCCGCTGGAGGCCGGCGGCGTCCGCCTGTTCGGCGCTGAACTGACCCCGCTCATGGACTTCAAACCCGGCAAGGACGGCGTGCTGACCACGGTCAGCGAAAACGACGGCAAGACCTACACACTGAAACGCGCGCCGTGGGTGAAGGACTGACGTGACCAACTCCCCCACCTCTGACCTCGCCATCGTCATCCCCACCCTGCTCCAGGCTCTGGAGACGCTGGGGTTTGTCGCGCGGCATTTTCATCCGCCGCAATTGGCGGAGCTCGTGGCGAGTGTCGGCGGGCGCGACGCGGCGCTGCGCGAAGTGCGGCCGCTGCTGGATGCGTGGCCGGCCGAGATGGCCGAGCTGCGTGCGCCGCTGGTGCGGGCGGCGGATCATGTGCTGGCCGCCTATGACACGCTGCGCACCGCCGCGACGGGCACGGGCGAGTTGATGGCGGCGTTCCAGGCCTTTCGCCGCATCCCGCTGGCGCAGGAGGCGCTCTATCCCTTCGCGCGCGATCTCTCGCCGGTGAACCGCTATTTCCTAAGTCCCGACCGCCGCGCCGATCTGGACCTGCAGCAGCGCCTCGTAAGCGCCGAGCCGCGGCCGGAGACCGGCCTCCTGCATGTCGACAACACCTACGATTCCCGCGGCGGCTTTTCGCTCTATGTCCCCGAGACGATGGCGCCGGATACGCCGTTGCCCCTGATCGTCGCGCTGCATGGCGGCAGCGGGCATGGCCGCAGCTTCCTCTATAGCTGGCTGCGCGACGCCCGCAGCCGGGGCGCGATCCTGGTCGCGCCGACCTCGATTGACCGTACCTGGGCGATCCAGGGCCAGGATGCCGACACGCCGAACCTCGCGCGCATCGTCGCCGAGGTGAGCGCCCGCTGGCCGGTCGATCCGCGCCGCATCCTGCTGACCGGCATGAGCGACGGCGGCACCTTCGCCTATGTGACGGGGCTGGAGACGGGCTCGCCCTTCACCCATCTCGCGCCCACCGCGGCGGCGTTCCATCCGATGCTGATCGAATTCGCCGACCGCGAACGCCTACAGGGCCTGCCGATCCATATCGTCCATGGCGCGCTCGACTGGATGTTCCCCATAGAGCTTGCCGTCGAGGCGCAGCGTACGCTCACCGCGGCAGGCGCGGCGGTCGTGACGCATTTCGTCGAGGATCTCAGCCACACCGTGCCGCAGGACCTGCATGCCGGGATCATCGACTGGTTCATGGCCGCATGAGGCGCTTGCCACGCGGCGCCGCTTTGTTACCGTTCGTTGACGAATCCGCGCCAAGCTGATCGGCAAGAGCCGGCAGGTGGGACAGTCAGGGGGAGGTGCTTTCAACCTTCAAGAGGTGCCCTGAACCATGGAAGATTCGCTGGCGAGACGTATCGAAGGCTACAAGCTCACCACCGCTGAAATCCTCTATCACCTGCCGGACCATCCGGCCGTCCTGCAGAGCTTCCTGTGGCAGGACCTCGACATCGTGCCCAAGCTGCCGGTGCTGAACAAATTCCTGACGTTCTGGTCGCACCATCTCGACGGAAAGCTGCACTCGGTGCGGATCGCCGTGAAGGGCGTCTTCACGCCGACCGAGCTGAAGCTCTACGGCGCGGAATTCCGCATTCACTAGGCTGAAGACTTAGCGCGGCCACCCGGCCGCTTTGTACGATTCCAACCATCGTGACGCCGCGTCGCCCCGTGGTCCATTTGCCTTGGTATGGGCGCAAAGGAGCCCTAGGCAACAAACGACACCGGACGCTTGGCGTTCGCGTGCGGCGGCCGTGGGGCATCGCGCTCCGCGGCCGTTTTTGTTGCATACGGCTTTTCACGAGGGGCACAGTTTCATGGTTGGTATCAAGCTTGCGGCGTTCGGCGTCGTTGTGGCGGCGTTCGCCGGCACAGCGGGCGCGGCGGACACATCGGGGAAGGTCGGGTTTCTGGATTCGAACGAGGGCACCTGCATCGCCCGCGAATACGATGCCGCGCATATGAAGGCGCATCCCAAGCAGAAGGTGACCGGCATCGCCCTCACCTACGCGCCGGCCGCCGAGGAAGACAAGGCAGCGGGCACGATCTCCGCGCTGCTGGTCGTCACGCTGAAGGACAGCAAGACGAAACTGTTCGCCGACGCCTATTGCAAGGCCGGCAAGGGCACGGATGTCGATTGCATCATCGACGAGGACGGCGGCAGCTTCACGCTGACCAAAAGCGCCGAAGGTCCGGTGCTGAACAACACCAACCGCATCATGGTGATGCCCAATCTCGACACGTACGAAGCCATGCTGGAGGCGCGCGTGACCATCGATCCCAAGGACGACCAGGCGAGCTTCCTGCTCTCGTCGACCAAGAGCGAGCTGTGCAAGGGCGCCGACTGAACGACCTGGCCTTCGCCGCGAACCGCGCCGCCCGGGCAATCGGGCGGCGTTTTCGTTGGCGCGCTGGCACCCCCCGCAACAAGGGCGTAGGTGACTGGGGCCCGGCGTAGCGGGCCAGAGGAGTAACCCATGTCCAAGGAAAAAAATCGCGGCAATCGCGAACTGAAGAAGCCCAAGAAGGCCAAGCCCGCGGTGGCCGCTACGACCTCGACCTTCGCCGACCGCAAGCCGGCCGGCACGCCCAAGTCCAAGAAGAAGAGCTGAGCGACGCGTCTCGCGTCTACTGGAACCGCGCCGGCGCACCAGCCGGCGCGCTCTCCACCGCTCCATCGCGCATCGCAATGCGACCGCGCACGATGGTCGCGATGGGCCAGCCGGTGATCTCCATCCCGTCGAACTGCGTCCAGCCGCAGCGCGAGGCCATGTCTTCGTTGCGGATGGTCTTCCTTGCCTTCAGATCGACCAGGGTGAAGTCGGCGTCGTAGCCCGCGGCGATCCGCCCCTTGCCCGCGACGCCGTAGATGCGCGCCGGCCCCGCCGAGGTGAGATCGGCCAGACGCTGCAGCGTTATGCGGCCCTCGGCGACATGGTTCAGCAACACCGGCACCAGCGTCTGCACGCCGGGCATGCCCGAGGGCGTCTGCGGATAGGTGCCGTCCTTTTCGGCGCGCACATGCGGCGCGTGGTCGGAGCCGATCGCGTCGATCAGCCCGCTCCCGATCGCCCGCCACAGCGCGGCGCGATGCGGCTCGTCGCGCACGGGCGGGTTCATCTGCGCATAGGCGCCGAGCCGCTCGTAGCAGTCGGGCGCGACCATGGTCAGGTGATTGGCGGTCACCTCGACCGTCGCGATGTCGCGATGCTGGGTGTAGAGCTCCATCTCCTGCGCCGTGGTCGCGTGCAGCACATGGACCTGCCGCCGCGCGGCGCGGGCAAGGCGCATCAGCCGCTCGCCCGCGAGCCGCGCGCATTCCGCATCGCGCCAGACGGGATGCGTCTCCGGCCGCCCGGGCAGCGCCAGCGCCTTGCGCGCCTGCAGCCGGTCTTCGTCCTCGGCATGGAACGACATGCGCCGCCGCCCGCTGGTCAGCGCGCGCATCAGCCCTTCCTCATCCGCCAGCAGCAGCGAGCCGGTCGAAGCGCCCATGAAGGCCTTCACGCCCGCACAACCCGGCAGGCGTTCGAGCTCGCCCAGCAGTGACGCGTTCTCCGACGACGCGCCGATATAAAAGGCGTAGTCGCAGGCCATCCGCCCCTTCGCCCGGTCCAGCTTGTCGAGCAGCCGCTCGGCGGTGGTCGTCACGGGGTCGGAGTTCGGCATCTCGAATACGGTGGTGACCCCGCCCAGCACGGCGGCGCGCGATCCGGTCTCGAAGTCTTCCTTGTGGGTGAGGCCGGGCTCGCGGAAATGGACATGGGCGTCGATCACGCCGGGCAGGATGTGGAGGCCCGTCGCGTCAACGGTCTCGCCGCCCTGCCCCGCGCCGATCCGCCCCAGCGCCGCGATGCGCCCGTCGCGGACGCCGATATCGGCGGCGATCAGGCCGCTGGACGTCACCACCTGGCCGTTGCGGAGGACGAGATCGAACGTGTCGGACATGACGCCTTATAGGCACCGCCCCTTGCCCTTCAAAGCGCTCTCTCCCATGTCTGCCCCATGCCGACTGTCCGACTCACCGACCGCGCTGTCATTGCCGTAGGCGGCCCCGGCGCCGAGGCCTTCCTGCAGACCCTCGTCACCAACGCCGTCGCCACGCCGCGTGCGGGCTGGAGCACCTATGCCGCGCTGCTGACACCGCAGGGCAAGGTGCAGTTCGACTTCGTGATCCATGGCGAGGCCGAGGGCTATCTGCTCGATGTGGCGGTGGAGAAAACGGACGACCTCCTCAAGCGCCTGAAGATGTACCGCCTGCGCGCGCCCGTGACGCTGGACGCCCGCCCCGACCTCGCCGTCTTCGCCGCCTGGGCCTCCCCCACCCCACCTCATCCTGAGGAGGGCGCGCTCGCGCCCGTCCCGAAGGACGCACCCGCGACGGACCCCCGCCTCCCCGCCCTCGGTCAGCGTTGGATCGCGCCTTCTGACAGCATCGCACCCGACGCCGACCTCGCCGCCTACACGCTCCATCGGCTCACGCTGGGCGTCCCCGACAGCGCCGACGTCGAAGGCGAATTCGCGCTCGACGCCAATTTCGAGGAACTGCACGGCGTCGATTTCCGCAAAGGCTGCTTCGTCGGCCAGGAAGTCACCGCCCGCATGAAGCACAAGGCCCAGCCGCGCAAACGCCTCGTGCCGGTCTTCATCTCCGGCGAACTGCCACCGGCAGGTGCTCCGATCGAGGATGCGACGGGTCTCGCGGTTGGCGAAATGCGGTCAGGAAGCGATCGCCGCGCCATCGCGTCCGTGCGGATTGAACGACTGGTGAACACAACGGACCTCGTATCAGCAGGTCTGGCGATTGCCCTGACCGCTCCGGCCTATCCGTTGCCCGCCCTGAAGTTCGACGCCGCGCATGGATCGGAATGAAGCCAGCCAGGCATTGGCGGAGGCGACTGTTCTCATCTTGAACGGACGCCTGCCCGACGCGCTCCCTGCGCTTGAGCGCGTGGTTGACGGCATTGCCGAGGCCGAAGGACTGGCGTTGATCGTCGCCTTCACGACACGCGCCCTTGATGAAACGGTTCGCCGCGGTCCATGGGACCGACCGAGCCAGGCGTTGTCGCTCTACTTGCTCGCGTGGGTGTTCCTCGCCATCGGCCGGTTGAAGCAATCAGCCGAGACGCTGGACGACGCGCGGACACTCGATCCGCAATCGCCATGGAACCAGGCAATTGATGCGATGATCGCCCAGGCGCAGAGCGCCGGCGATACTGGCGTCAACACCGTTCCCGCGACGCGCAATCTTTGGCTGGCGGCTCTGCTCCGCGCGCCCGATTGTCCCGAGATCAATTGTGGATACGCCAGCTACCTCCTCCAGCAGCGGACTCTGTCAGCCGCTCGCCGCCACATTGAAATGGCCATTGTGCACGCGCCTGACTGGCAATTGGCGCGATGCATCGCCGCCGAAATCTGGATGGCCGATGGCGACATGAAACGCGCAAAGGCGCATTTGGAAATAGCTTCGCATCTGCATGGCAATCGCGCTGCCTTCGAGGCGACGCGCGGCATCGTGACCAATCGAGAGAGTTGGGGACGAAGAGCGCTCTACGCCTATACCAGGCTCGCTTTCGGCAGCACGCGACGTGTCCTCATCGTCACCAACATCGCGCTCCAACCTATCATCTTTAGCATCGTCGCTTTCGTTCAATATCCAACTTGGATGTGGGCGCACCGTGCCTGGGTGTTCGGCATTATCGCATTTGCTTGGGTGCCGCTTCTTCTGGCGCGATGGGGACGCTCGGTTTTTCGCGTCCGCATACAACAGGGCGAGTAGCGGTAAGCGGCGGTTTCAAACCCGTCCAACTCATGGTCACCACCACACTCAGGCGCGGATGGCTGCCTCAAGGGCGGCCATGAAGAGGAGTAAGGGAGCGGACGGCTATTCCGCCGCCTTCAGCTGTGCCTCCCCTGTCACCGCGCCCGCCGCCCGCAGCGCCATCTCGCGCGCGCCGGCCATGTCGTAGGTGCGGTTCATCATCACGCGCTGGGCCGCGAGGCCACCGCCGGCCTGCAGCGCCACGACCAGGTGCCAGCCGCCATAGGCGTCCGCCGTCATGTCTCGGATGAGGTTGTAGACACGCATCCGCGTTTCGACATCGACGCTGGATTTGGTCGCGAGATATTTGCGGATATAGGGGCCGGTGACCGGGCTGCGGAGATCCGCCTCCTCGGGCAGCGTGACGACCAGACCGCCGCTGAGGTCCTGAAGATTGCGCACCATCACATGGTAGTTGGCGGCGTAGTAGTATTTCGCCGCATTCACCGCGAGCACGTTGGGATGGATCATCCCGGTCGGCGTCGTCTCGTAATGGCGGAGCGCGAAGTCGAGCCCCATGCGCAACATCTCGGCGTAGCAAACCAGCTCTGCGATCGTGCTCTGCACATGGGCGTCACGCTCCTTGCCCTGATACTCGCTGACCAGCGTCGCGAGACCGACGAAGAGTTTCGATGACGCCACCGCGGCGACGAGCCCGCCCGTGCGCTCCCACAGGCCCAGCGACTGCGCCAGTACCGAAGCGAGCCGCACCTCGCCCGCGAGGAACACCCGGTCCCACGGCACGAAGACATCGTCGAACACGACGAAGCCTTCCGGCATCGAGTGATGCGCGCTGGAGGGATAGTCGAACGCGTTCAACTCGGGCGGCGCGAAGCTGCGATTGATGACCTTCACGCCCGGCGCGTTGACGGGGATCGAGAACGAGACGGCGTAGTCCGTCTCGTCCTGCCGCATGCCCTTGGTCGGCATCACCACCAGTTCGTGCACCAGTGAAGCCGCCGTGATGTGCAGCTTGGCGCCGCGCACCACGATGCCCTCGTCGGTGCGCTTGACGATGCGGACATAGAGGTCGGGATCGTCCTGCTCATGCGCGCGCTTGGAGCGGTCGCCCTTGGGATCGGTGATGACCTCCGCGGCGCGCAGATCGTTGTCGCGGACATAGGCGTAGAGCCGCTCGATATTCTCGGCGTATTTGGGGTTCACCGCCGCGACGGCGTCCTTGACGCTCATCAGCGCCATCATCACGCCGGTGACGCCGCCGACGATGGACATGTGGTCCATCATCGCGACGCGCGCGTTGAGGTCGTCCTCGGTGCGCGGGATCTGGAAGACGCGGTGCGCCGCCTCGCCCGCTTCGGTGCGATAGGCGTGGACGGCGTTGCGCCCGCCCTCGGTCGCCGCGTAGTCGCGCGCGGCCACCGCGATCGGCACGCGAAAGCGCGGATGGGTCGTGATGTCCTCGATGCGCTCGCCGTCCCAATAGGTTTCACGGCCGTCGCGCAGGCTGGCGATATACTCCTCCTGGGTCTTCAAAGGCATGGCGTCCGTCCCTGGTTGTTATGTCTTTATGGGCGGGAGCATGACTCCGCTCTGCCGTTACGCCAACCGCCGCCTGAGCGTCATTGCATCTGTGTTTCGTGCTTGACAGTTCCGCTTTTGTTCACATACTGGCGGCGCTCTTGGGGAGACGCAAAATGGCCATGGTGCATCACGTATCGCTGGGCTCGAACGACATGGGCAAGGCGCTCACCTTCTATGACGCCTGCATGGAAGTGCTCGGCTATAAGCGCGTCATGGATTTCGCGCCCTTTGCGGTCGGCTATGGCGTCGATCATCCCGAATTCTGGATTCAGCAGCCGCACGACCGCAGCCGCGCCAGCGTCGGCAACGGCGTCCATATCTGCTTCGACGCGAAGTCCGAGGCGCAGATTGCGGCCTTTTACGAGGCGGCGCTGAAGCATGGCGGCATCGATGACGGGCCGCCCGGTCCCCGCCCCGATTACGGCCACCACTATTACGGCGCCTTCGTGCGCGATCCCGACGGAAACAAGATTGAAGCGTGCCTGCACACGTGAGCGGCAAACAACGCGGCGGCTGCGTCTGGCCCGGGTCCGACCCGCTCTATCTCGACTATCACGACACCGAATGGGGCGTGCCGGAATATGACGGCCGCGCGCTGTGGGAGAAGCTGATCCTCGACGGCTTCCAGGCCGGCCTGTCGTGGATCACCATCCTCAGGAAACGCGAGAACTTCCGGAAGGCGTTCAGGAATTTCGACCCGGTGAAGGTTTCGAAATTCACGGAAGACGACGTGACCCGCCTGCTCGGCGATGAAGGCATCATCCGCCATCGCGGCAAGATCGAAGGCGCGATCAAGAACGCCAAGGCGTATCTTGAGATGGAGAAGACCTATCCCGGAGGGTTTTCGGCCTATTGCTGGTCGTTCGTCGGCGGCAAGCCGCTGGTCAACAGCTTCAATTCGTTCAAGCAGGTGCCCGCCGCGACCGACATCTCCACCGCCTTCTCCAAAGATTTGAAGAAGCGCGGCTTCACCTTTTGCGGCCCGACCATTGTCTACGCCTGGATGCAGGCCTGCGGTCTCGTCAACGACCACATGACCGACTGCTTCCGCCACAAGCAGGTTGCGAAAGCGAAGCGGCCGCGCTGACCTCAGAACCGGCGCAGCAGATGTAATCCAGCGGCGGCATAGGCGATCCCGAACAACACGCCCGCCGCGACGAACGATGCGCCGCCCAGCCCCGCCACCGGGCCAATCCCGCCGATCGCGACCGAACTGATCAGCGTGAGCGCGCTGGTCGTCAGCCGCCCCGTCCGCAGCCATTGCACCGCAAGGATCACCGCGCCGGCGGCGATGACGTTCACGCCGACCGCATAGGTGTTGACGCCGAGAAACACGCTGTCCGGGCCGACAATGCTGGCGATGCCGGAGAGCAGCACGACGAACCCCGCTAGCCCTGCAAGGCCCAGCGCGTCGCGATCCGCGAGATAGATGCCGATGGTCCCGAACAGCAAGCCGAGATCCACCAAGCCGAATACGGTCTCCAGCGCCGCCTGATCCGGCGCGTAGGGAATGAACGCGCTGGCGATGCGCAGCACGCCGGCCAGCAGCGCGGCGCCGCCCGCGCCACGATAGAGGATCACCGTCATCCCCTCCGTCTCGCGCAGCGCCGTGTCAGTCATAGCTGACGACCTCGAACTCGATATCGTCGTGGTCGTTGAAATAGAACCGGCGGCCGGGCGCGTAGTCGCCATGGCTGTGCGTGCGATAGCCGGCCGCCAGCACGCGCTTCTCGACCGCATCGAGATCACCGACCACGACGCCGACATGGTTCAACCGCCCGGTCGGCGGCGCGGACCCGTTCGAATAGACCGCGAGATAGCAGTCCTCCGGCCCCACATGCACGGTATGCCCACCCAGCTTGGCCGGACCCTGCCAGCGCACCTGCCAGCCGAACAGCACGGTCATCAGCGCCGCCGTGCGGACGGGGTCGCTGACCGTGATGTTGACGTGTTCCAACACTGCCTGACGCATCTCTTCTCTCCTTCTGTCCGGCACAGACGCGCCGGGGATCGCTTCGGTTTGCGTTTTGTAATTCCTCAACCTAAGTTGAGGTCAAGCTTCCATCTGGCACCTGCGACGCTCGTCACACATGCTCAGCACCGACCTGCTTTCCATCGGCCAGCTGGCCGCGCGCACCGGCCTCTCGGTCTCGGCGATCCGCTTCTACGAGGCGAAGGGGCTGGTTCACCCCATCCGCAATACCGGCGGCCAGCGGCGCTTCCCGCGCTCCGACATCCGCCGCCTCTCCTTCGTCGTCATTGCCCAGATGCTCGGCCTCTCCATCCAGGACATCGAAGGCCAGCTCCGCCGCCTGCCCGAAGGCCGCACGCCGAACCGCAAGGACTGGAACGACATCAGCCGCGCGGTGCGCGCGACGATCGACGACAAGATCGCCGCCCTCACCCGCATGCGCGAACGACTGGACGGCTGCATCGGCTGCGGCTGCCTCTCGCTGAAAACCTGCGCGCTCTATAACCGCGAAGACCGCGCCGCCCGGCTGGGCGCCGGGCCTCGTTACGTCGTGGCCGAGTTCTCGGAGTCTGACCTCGGCTGACGTAACGTCGTCTTGCGGCAAGAGAGGGCTTCTGGCACTCCTCGCGCCTTCCGTTTCCGTCAGGTGGACCCGCTTGAACTCGCTCGCCACCACCGCCGCTTTCAAGCCGCACAGCACGCCCCTCGACCCCGCCGTCGCCGCCCGCCGGCGCGAGGCTGTCCTGCGCGGCGATGAACCCCTGCGCATCCTGCTGCCGAGCTATCGCTCCGATCCGCATACCGGCGGCCAGGGCATCTATATGGACTACATGTCCCGCGCGATTCTGGAGCTGGGACACGAGGTCGAAGTCATCTCCGGCCCGCCGTATCCCAATCTTGATCCGCGGATCATGCTGACCAAGCTGGAATCGCTCGATCTCTATGCGAAGCCCAAGAACTGGATGGGCATCCCGAGCTATCCCAAGGGCGCGTCTAAAACCTGGACCGATATCCAGGAATACCTCACCCACATCACCGGCGGGTTCGGCGAGCTGAAGAGCTTCGGCGAGCGACTCTATCGCCACATGCGCACGCGGCACCAGAATTACGACGTGGTGCATGACAACCAGACCCTGTGCTGGGGCCTGCTCAAGGTGCGTGCGCTCGGCCTGCCGGTCGCCGGCACGATCCACCATCCCATCACGCGCGACCGCGACATCGCGATCGCCCATGCCCAGTCCTACAAGCTGAAGCTGCTGATCCGCCGCTGGCACAGCTTCGTCAACATGCAGAAGAAGGTCGCGCGCCGGCTCGACCCGGTGATCGTCGTCTCTGAATCTACCAAGCGCGACGTGGTGACGGAGTTCGGCGTCGATCCCAAGCACATGAAGGTCGTGCTGCACGGCATAAACGCGACCGACTTCCATCCCGAGCCCGGCATTGCGCGCAAGCCGAACCGCATTATGTGCGTCACCAGCGCCGACGTCGCGCTGAAGGGCCTGATGTACCTGATCCACGCCTATGCTGAACTGCTGAAGACCAAGCCCGATCTTGAGCTGCTGGTCGTCTCCAAGCTGCGCGAGGGCAATACCTCGCGCGCACTCGACGAGCTGGGCATCCGCGACAAGGTGAAGTTCGTCCACGGGCTGACGATCGAGGAAATGCGGCACTACTACGCCGAAGCAACCGTCGCCGTTTCGCCGTCGGTCTATGAAGGCTTTGGCTTCCCGGCCGGCGAGGCGATGGCCTGCGGCGTGCCGGTCGTCACCACCGATGGCGGCTCGCTGCCGGAAGTCGTCGGCGATGCCGGCATCGTCGTACCCACACGCGACAGCGCGGCGCTGGCGGCGGCCATAGGCGACCTGCTCGACAATCCCGAGAAGCGCGCCCATTACGGCGCGGCCGGCTATCGCCGCATCCAGGAGAAGTTCCTGTGGACGCGCGCGGCCGCCGATGCCGTCGCCGTCTACAAGGACGCCATCGCCAAGCATTACGGGATGCAACGTGCAGACGATTGATCTGCGCCTGCTGGACCTGCGCGACGGCATGCGGGCGCTCGATCTCGGCTGCGGCCGGGGGCGGCATACGCACCAGATGTACTATCACGCGGTCTGCCACGTGGTCGGCGCCGATCTCGGCTTCGACGACGTGGTCGCGACACGCAAGGGCTTTGAATACGCGCCCGACATGGACCCCAACTCGAAGCGCAGCTTCAGCCTGACGGTCGCCGACGCGCTGACCCTGCCCTTCCCGGACGCCAGCTTCGACCGCATCATCTGCAGCGAGGTGCTGGAGCACATTCCCGACCATCGCGGCGCGTTGAAGGAAATCGCCCGCGTGCTGAAACCCGGCGGCCGGTTCGGCGTCTCCGTGCCCCGCGCCTTCCCCGAATGGGTCTGCTGGAAGCTGGAAGAGCGCTATCACACCAATCCCGGCGGCCATGTCCGCATCTTCCGCACCTCCGGCCTCAAGGCCGATGTGCGCGGCGCCGGCTTCAAGTTCGACCGCCGCCACTGGGCGCACGGCCTGCACTCGCCCTATTGGTGGCTGCAATGCGCCATGTGGGACAAGCGCGAGACCAGCCGGCTCGTGCGCTGGTATCGCACCTTCCTGGAGTGGGACATCCTCAAGCGCCCGCTGCTGACCCGCGCGCTGGAGAAGGTTGCCGATCCGCTGATGGGCAAGAGCATCGTGCTCTATTTCACGAAGCCCGCCGCATGAGCCTGCCCGCCAAATTCTTCGACGGCGCGCTGAAGCGCATCCTCGAACTGCAGCGCCCCGACGGCGCGATCCCGTGGTTCGACAAGGGCGTGTGGGACCCGTGGAACCACACCGAAGCAGCGATGGGCCTCGCCGTGCTCGGCCATATCGTCGAGGCGAAACGCGCCTATGACTATCTTGCCTCCGTGCAGGAAGCGGACGGGTCGTGGTGGGCGCATTACGGCAGCGCGGTGAACCTCGAGACCGGGCGCTATGAAGGCACCGGCGACGAGCCGAAGAAGCGCGACACGAATTTCTGCGCCTATCCCGCGACCGGCATCTGGCACCTCTATCTCGTTACCGGCGATGTGAAGCTGCTGACCCGCTACTGGCAGATGGTGCGCGCCTCCATCGACTTCGTGCTGGCGCTGCAAAGCCCGCATGGCGAAATCCGCTGGGCGGCGCCCGGGCCGGAAGCCGAACCCGACGATGCCCTGCTGACCGGCAATGCCTCGATCTACAAGAGCCTGGAATGCGCGATCATGATCGCCGCGGCGCTCGGCCATGATGCGACGCCCTGGCGCCGCGCGCGCACCGCGCTGGGCGAGGCCATCCGCAACAAGCCGGAACGCTTCGACCGCACCTGGGCGAAGAAGGATAACTTCTCGATGGACTGGTACTACCCGGTCCTCGTCGGCGCGGTGACCGGCAGCGAGGCGCTGGACCGGCTGGCCGCGCGCTGGGACGAGTTCGTCGTCGAAGGCCGCGGCTGCCGCTGCGTGCTGGGCGAGCCCTGGGTCACCATCGCCGAGGGCTGCGAGCTCGCCATGGCGCTGATGGTCGCCGGCGACACCGAACGCGCCAAGGCGATGTTCCATCTGCAGGACCAGTGGCGCGACGACAGCCACGCCTACTGGATGGGCTTCCAATACGCCGAGAATGTGCCCTGGCCGGTCGAGAAGCCTGCCTGGACCGCCGCCGCCGCGATCCTGGCAGCCGATGCGATCTACAAGCTCTCCCCTGCCGCCGGCCTCTTCAGCCGGGCTTCAACCACCGAGCCGCACGAGCAGGCGCAGGGACTTCACCACCTCTAGCTCGCGGAACTGCCGGCTGGCGATCGCCGCCTTGTAGATCTCGAAGGGCGGCCGGCCGCCGTCTTCCGGATTCGGGAAGACGTCGTGGATCGCCATATAGCCGCCCGGCATCACGTGCCGTGCCCAGCCGCGATAATCGGCGAGCGCCGTCTCCATCGCGTGCCCGCCGTCGATGAAGAGCAGCGCCAGCGGCGTGTGCCAGTGTCGCGCCACGGTCGCGGAGCGCCCGACGATGGGGATGACGTGGTCTTCCAGATTGGCCCGGTGCAGCGTGTCGCGCAGGAAGGGCAGCGTCTCCATGCCGCCGGTCTTGGCGTCCCACGTCTCGGCGTCGTGATGTTCCCAGCCGGGCTGCATCTCTTCCGAGCCGCGATGGTGGTCGACCGTGAACATGACCCCGCCCCGCGCCTTGCAGGCCGAGCCGATATAGAGCGCCGACTTGCCGCAGTAAGAGCCGACCTCAAGGCACGGCCCCCACGCGACGGCGTCCTGCGCCCAGCGATAGAGCGCCGAGCCCTCGGCGGGGTCGAGGAAGCCTTTGACGCTCTCCGGATCGATCGAAAGTTTCACGGCATGATCCCGGTCAGCCGCTCGCTGACGGCCCAGAGCTGTTGCTGCGCCGCCTTGTCCTGCGCCTGGCGCGAAGGCGTCGCGACCTTGGACTTCACGAAATACTTGCCGGTGACGCCCTCGACGTCGGGCGATGAGCAGAGATAGACCGAGGTCGCCGCGCCCTTCACCACGTCGATCGCCGCGATGCGCTTGCCGATGCCGATCGCCCAGCCCATGAAGCCGCTCGCGCTGCCTGCGAAGTTCGAGGCGACGAAGCCGGGATGGAGGCAGTTGACCGTGACCTGGTTCGGATCGACGCGGGTCGCGAGTTCGCTGGTGAAATAGATATTGGCGAGCTTCGAGCGCTGATATGCGCGCCACGCCGAATAGGACCGCTCGCCCTGCAGATTGTCGAAATCGAGGCTGACGCCCTTATGCGCGTCGGAGGCGACGTTCACCACGCGGCCCTTGGGCGCCGCATAGAGATTGTCGAGCAGCAGATGGGTCAGCAGGAAATAGCCGAGATGATTCAACCCGAACGTCATCTCGATATTCTCGGGCGTCAGCACCCGGCCCGAGAACATGCCGCCGGCATTGTTCAACAGCACGTCCAGCTTCGGCGCATTCGTCTTCACCTGGTCGGCGAGGGCGCGGATGCTCTCCTGCGACGACAGGTCCGCCAGATAGGTCGCCGGCGGCCGCCCGTTCGCCGCCGCCGCGACCTTGTCGGCGGCCTGGCCGAGCTTTTCGGGATTGCGCCCGACCAGATGCAGGCTCGCCCCCATGGCGGCCAGTTCCATCGCGGCCTGCAGCCCGATCCCGTCGGTCGCGCCCGTCACCAGAATGCGCTTGCCCTGTAATGTCGTCATGCCCGAGTCCCCGGCCGTCCTGCCGACGCCTTAGCACAGTCTGCGCCCGGTGAAGGGCAGAAGCATGGCGAAACTGGCACCCGCCCTGCCACCACCCGCTTCCTTGCGGGAACCCCGGATTCGGCGCTATCCCAGCGGGATGGCCGAGACTGCCCAGCAGGAAATGTTCACCTATGCCGCGCCTTCGGATTCGAAGGCCCGCCGCATGATCATCCGGGCGATCGAGAAGGCGACCGGCCAGCCGCATCTTAAGCGGCTCTACCTGGAATTCCAGGAGGAGCTCGCTTCCGGCCGCAACCCCGACGACTTCTTCACCGCCGGGGTCAAGAAGCTGCGGCTCGACCTCGCCTACGACCAGGCGAAGCTGCTCGCCGCGCCGAAGACCGGCCCGCTGGTCGTCATCGCCAACCACCCGTTCGGCGTGCTCGACGGGGTCGTCATCTGCCACCTGATGCTGAAGCTGCGGAGCGATTTCCGCATCCTCTCCAACAGCGCGCTGTACCGGGTGCCGGAAATCTACCAATGGCTGCTGCCGGTCGATTTCGCGGAGACGCGCGAGGCGCTGGCGACCAATATCAAGACGCGGGCCGAGGCGCGGAAGTTCGTTGAGGGCGGCGGCGCACTGATCATTTTCCCGGCCGGCGGCGTCGCCACCACGCCCAGCGCCCTCGCCCGCAAGGCCGTCGATGCGGAATGGAAGCCGCTGACCGCCAAGCTGATCAAGCAGGGCAAGGCGCCGGTCCTGCCGATCTTCTTCCACGGCCAGAACAGCCGCCTCTTCCAGATCGCCAGCCAGGCCAGTCTGACCGTGCGCCTGGCGCTGATCTTCCGCGAGGTCCATCGCCGCATCGGCACCCGCCTGCCCATCACGATCGGCGATGTCATCCCTTACGAGAAGATCGCCGCCCTCAGCAGCGAACGCGACGAGGTCATGGAGTTCCTGCGTAAATCGGTGTTCGACCTGGAGCAGGCCGCGCCGTGACCAGGGTTTCGGTCATCACCGTCTGCCTCAACGCGGCCGCGACGATCGAGCGGACGCTGCGCTCGATCCGCTCGCAGAAGGATGTCGCGATCGAGCACATCGTGATCGACGGCGGCTCCACGGACGGCACGCTCGCCATCCTGGAACGCCATCGCGACACGATCGCCCATCTCGTCTCGGAGCCCGACACAGGCCTCTACGACGCCATGAACAAGGGGCTGGCCTTGGCGACGGGCGAGTTCGTCGGCTTCCTGAACGCCGACGACGCCTTTGCCGCTCCCGACGTCATCGAGGGCCTCATGCGGGTCGCCACGCGGACGGGCAGCGACGCGGTCTATGGCGATGTACTCCAGGTCGATGCCTATGACCGCGCGAGCCGCCTCATCAAGGGCGCGGCGATGCCGGCGCGCGGCCTGCGCCGCGGCCTGATGCCGCCGCATCCCGCCTTCTACGCGCGGACGCATATCCTGCGTGCGGCGGGCGGCTTCGACACCAGCTATCGCCGGGCCGCCGATTTCGACCTGATGGCCCGCCTGTTCCGCGACCCCGGCTTTCGGGCGGCTCACCGGCCCGGCGTGGTCACGCTGATGCGGCTCGGCGGCCTCAGCACCCAGGGCGTGAAGGGCACCTATGCGGCCTCGCTGGAGATTTTGCGCAGCTGCCGGGCCAACGGCATCGATGTCACCCGCTGGAGCGTCCTGTCACGCTACCCCCTGAAAGCCCGGGAGGTCATCAATGGCCGTCTCATGCGGCTGGGCGGCTGGGTTGCGCCGCAATAGCCGGCCGCCCGCCGGCGGGCCCGAGACGATTGAACGTCCTGCGATCTGTTCACCGCAACCGGCCGCAACCGTTTGAAACAATGTATTACATTCAATCAGGCACAAAGCCGCGTTGCATTGCGAGCGACACACCTCCTAGAAAGGCGGCATAGGACGAGGCTGAGCGCCCCGGGGGAATTCTACGTGTCGCTGGCATCGGTAGCGTTGCAATGCTCGATCGCGGCAGCCGGTGCGCTGACCGTCTGCGCGCTGCGTATGCCGATCGCCCGCACCATGGACCTGCTCGACACGCCCGACGCGACGCGCAAGCTTCACCGCACCGTCACGCCGCTGGTGGGCGGGCTCGCCGTCTTCCCGGCGATCGCCCTCGCCTGCGTCGAGGCGGTCGGGTCCGGCGCCAAGGACGACGCCATCGCCATTCTCTACGCCGTGGTCTTCGGCTTCTTCCTGATCGGCTACGCCGACGACCGGGTGCAGATCCGCCCCTCGCGACGGCTGCTCCTCACCCTCGCTCTGTTCGCGGGCCTCACCCTGATGACGCCCGGCCTGATGCCGACCGAGTTCGTCTTCGGCGGGGTCGCCATCCCCCTCGGCGCCGGCACGATCGCCCTGCTCGCCATCTTCGCGGCCAGCGGCGCCTTGAACGCGATCAACATGTCGGACGGACAGGACGGGCTCTGCACCGGCCTGCTGCTCATCTGGTGCGCCTTCCTCGCCGCGTCGCTCGACATGCCCTACGCGAGCGCCGCGTCGATCACCGCCGCCGGGCTTGCCGTCGTGCTGTTGTTCAACCTGTTCGGCCTCGTCTTCCTCGGCGATATCGGCGCGTTCGGGGTTGGCGCGTTCGTCCTGGGGCTCATGCTGGCGGGCGTCTCGACGGGCGATATCGACCACGGGCAGATCGTCACGCTGCTCACCGTGCCGGTCGTGGACTGCGTCTGGCTGATGATCGAGCGCAAGCGGCGCGGCCACTCGCCGTTCGACCCCGACCGCCAGCACCTGCATCACATCCTGCAGCAGGCCGTCGGCAAGTGGCCGAGCCTGATCGTCTATCTCGCCCTCGTCGGCGCGGGCGCCGCCGCCGCCTATTTTGGCGGCTGGGCGTGTGTGGCGGCGATTCTGGCGCAGGCCGCGGTCGTCTCCGCCTTCCGCCTGCGTGGGCCGCGCGTCATCGAGGTGGAAACCTCGCCCCTCCGCCAGCCCAATGAAGCGCTGACCGGCCTCCTGCCCTGATCAGGCGCCGAAGTCGGGCTGCTTTTCCGGCGCCGCGTCGGCAAAGGCTGACAACGCCCGCGCCGCCGCATCGGCCCGGACGAGCCGCGGATAGGCGTCGAGCGGGAACGCAAAGCGCCGCGCATTGAAGACCTGCGGCACCAGGAAGATGTCCGCCAGCGTCACCGTCGCGCCGCACGCATAAGGCCCCACGGGATCGAGCAGCGGCTCGATCCCGGCGAACCCCAGATCGATCCAGTGCTTCATCCAGGTGGTGGAGGCCGCGTCATCCAGCGCCAGGTCGTTCTTCAGATACTGACGGACCCTCAGATTGTTGACGGGGTGGATATCGCAGGCGACCGCCAGCGCGATCTGCCGCACCCGCGCACGCCCCAGCGGATCGCGCGGCAGCAGCGCCGGTTCGGGATGCACCTCGTCCAGATATTCGATGATCGCCAGCGACTGGCCGATCGCCTGCCCGTCATCGACCAGGGTCGGCACGACCTCCTGCGGGTTGAGCGCGGCATAGCCGGCGGCGTGATGCTGGCCGCCGTCCTTCAGCAGATGGACGTAACGCTCCTCGGCCTTCAACCCTTTCAGGTTCAGCGCAATGCGCACGCGGTAGGCGGCCGACGAATTGGCGTAGGTGTAGTGAACGAGGTTGCTCATCAGGTGGGATCGGCCAGTACGCCGCGCTTGATCTGGTCGAGTTCGATCGACTCGAATAGCGCCTTGAAATTGCCCTCGCCGAAGCCCTCGTTCCCCTTGCGCTGGATCAGTTCGAAGAAGATCGGGCCGATCGCGTTCTGGGTGAAGATCTGCAGCAGCAGGCCCTGCTCTTCCGCTCCGTCGATCAGGATGCGGTCGGCGCGCAGCCGCTGGACGTTCTCGCCATGGCCCGGCAGGCGCTTGTCGATCAGGTCGAAATAGGTGTCGATCGTGTCCTGGAAGGCGACGCCGTCCGCCGCCAGCTTCTCGACCGTCTCGTAGATGTCCTTCACCCCCAGCGCGATGTGCTGGATCCCCTCGCCCTTGTACGTGTCGAGATATTCCGCGATCTGCGACTTGTCGTCGGAGCTTTCGTTAATGGGGATGCGGATCTTGCCGTCGGGACTCGTCATCGCCCGGCTTTTGAGGCCCGTCAGCTTGCCCTCGATGTCGAAGTAGCGGATTTCGCGGAAGTTGAAGAGCTTCTCGTAATAGCCCGCCCACTTGTCCATGTTGCCGCGATAGACGTTGTGCGTGACGTGATCGAGATAGGTCATGCCCGCGCCCGGATGCTCGAAGCCGAGCGCCGGATCGGTCGGCACGAAATCGACATCATAGATCGAGCGTTCGCCGTAGCGGTCGACGAGATAGATCACGCTGCCGCCGATCCCCTTGATCGCCGGGATGTTGAGCTCCATCGGGCCGACCGCGGCGGTATGCGGCTCGGCGCCCAGTTCCAGCGCGCGCTTGTAAGCGGCGGCCGCATCGCGGACGCGGAAGCCCATCGCGCAGGCCGAGGGGCCGTGCGCCTTGGCGAATTCGGACCCGTGGCTGCCCGGCTCGGCATTGACGATGAAATTGATGTCGCCCTGGCGATAGAGCGTCACATCCTTGGAGCGGTGTTTACCCACGGCGCGAAAGCCCATCTGTTCGAACAGGCGCCCAAGTTCGGCGGTATCGGGGGCGGTGTATTCGACGAACTCGAAGCCGTCGGTGCCCATGGGGTTTTCGAAGAGGTCGGCCATCAAAGCCTCCTGACAATGTTGACCTTATGATAGGCACCGCCGCCGCCCCTCACAACGCCGCTGGGCCGCGGCGCATTGCGCTTTTCGGCAACTCCGTTTCAATGGCGGCCCGCCGTACGATTGAAGGTTCCGGGCATGTCCAAGAAGCACGAGTCCAAGAACGAGGACTACGAGAACGAGCTGTACGACCTCCAGGTCGAGCTGGTGAAGTTCCAGCGCGACATCATCGCCAACGGCGAGAAGGTCCTGGTCATCATGGAAGGCCGCGACGGCGCCGGGAAGGACGGCACGATCAAGCGGATCGTCGAGAATCTTTCCCCCCGCGAAACCCGCGTGGTCGCCCTGCCCAAGCCCTCGGACCGCGAGGCCTCGCAGTGGTATTTCCAGCGCTACAGCTTCTGGCTGCCCGCGGCCGGCGAGTTCGTGCTCTTCAACCGCTCCTGGTACAACCGCGCCGGCGTCGAGCCGGTCATGGGCTTCTGCACCCCGGCCCAGACCGAGGCGTTCTTCGACGACGTCGTCGAGTTCGAGCACATGCTGGTCAAATCCGGCGTGCAGCTCTTCAAATACTATCTCGATATCGACCGCGACGAGCAGAAGGAGCGGCTGGAGGAACGCCTCGAGGACCCGCTGAAGCAGTGGAAAATCTCGCCCATCGACGCGAAGGCGATGGAGAAGTTCGACGACTATACCAAGGCGCGCGACACCATGTTCAAGCGCACCGACCACAAGCATGGTCCCTGGTCGGTCGTCCGCGCCAACAACAAGAAGCAGGCGCGGCTCAACGTCATCCGCGACCTGCTGGAACGGTCCGAGTACAAAGGCAAACGGTCGGCCCTTGCCAAGGCCGACCGCGCCGTCGTCATTCCATTCACCAAAGGCCTTCTGAGATCGAAGGCCCTGGCGCGTTAGGCCTAGGCCGCGCGCCGGATCAGCGACAGCAGCACGATCACGATCACCGCCCCGATGGTCGCATAGATGATCATGGCGAGGAGCGGATCGAGCGTTCCGAAAGCGATGACCCGCGGCAGCACAAGGCTGGCCACGGCGGCGCCTACAATGCCGATCACGATGTTCCCAACCAGGCCAAAGCCGGCGCCGCGTACGATTTGCCCGGCAAGCCAGCCGGCAATAGCGCCGACGACCAGCCAGATAAGAACGCCCTGAAGTGTAATAGTCATTGCTACCCTCCCAAGCGGGCGTGTGCCCGCAGTCAATGGAAACCCAACGCGGCTAGGCGCGGTTGGTGCCAAGGTGCGACAATGAGCGCACCCGAAAAGCGGGCAAGCTAGACTTAGGTCGGGCTTGAAAGCCGCGGGTTTGCGGCAATTGGTTCAAATTAACCCGAATTTAGACCATGCCAGCTGTCCGGCGCGTTAAGCGGCGCGACTTAGGCTGTGCCGAAGTCACTGCCCCGGGGCCCATCGTCCATGTTGCTGTCTGCTACGTTCGCGTTCGTCGTCGCCTTGACGCCGGCCCCCTCCCTCTTGCTGCCCGCGCAGCCCGTCGGCGCGCCCATCGACTGCAACGGCGCGGTCTTCAAGAGCCAGATCTACTCCAACGATGTGGAGTGCCAGGAAATCAGCCGGAACAGGCTGACGATCCAGGACCAGACGATCACGCTGCGCGTACTGCGGGACGACGCGGAAGACGCCCAGCTGCCGCCCGCCTATGAGGCCGCGGCACTGGAGGCGATCACCAAGTCGTTCGAGATCGTGGCGAAGCAGCGCAAGCTGAACTTCCACAACGTCTCGATCCTGCCGCGCGACGTCTACAACCAGCGCCGCGAAGCCAAGATGTCGGGCGTCACCTATTGGCGCGGCAAGGCGGAATGCGTGATCTCGCTGGAGGTCGTGCCGGCCTCGCGCTTCACGCCCGAAGCCAACTTGCTGATGTTCAAGTTCATCGTGGCGCACGAGGCGTTCCACTGCGTCCAGTCCTGGAACTGGTCGCACCAGCTCGCGCTGGACTCCGCGAACTGGTGGAAGGAAGGCTCGGCCGACCTCATCGCGATGCTGGCCTATCCCGGCATCGATTCGCAGATGAAGGTGAACATGGGCTACGCCGACATCGCGAACGCCAAGGCCGTCACCCAGATGGACTACGGGAATGTCCTGTTCTTTCACTGGCTGTGGGCCCAGTCGCCCCAGAAGGTCTTCGACCTCATCGCCGCCATGCCACGCGACCCCGCCAACGACACGATCGAAGCCCAGGAAGCGGCCCTGAAAGCCTACCTCCCCCAGGACGCCACGGCGCAATACGCGACCGCCTATAGCGGCGGGAAAATCTACCGCTGAAGCCATTCCATTCAGGTGTGGACAGGCCCGGCAGCGTGCTCTATACGCCCGCCCTCGGTCGGGTGATTAGCTCAGTTGGTAGAGCAGCTGACTCTTAATCAGCGGGTCGAAGGTTCGAATCCTTCATCACCCACCATTTCCCTCTTTTCGGCCTGAAGCGGCGGCGGTTCGACAGAACCGCGGCGCGCTTTGCCGTGCCCGCCGCTAAAGCAGCCAGCCCGTATTCCGCGGCAGATCCGCCTGGCGGTGGACGTGGACGCTCATCAGGATGCCGAAGCCCATCATGACCGTCAGCATGGCCGTCCCGCCGTAGGAGACGAGCGGCAGGGGGATGCCGACGACGGGTATGACGCCCATAACCATGGCCATGTTGATGAGGATATAGGCGAGGAAATTCATCGTCAGGCCAAGCGCCGTGATTCGCGCGAAATGGCTGCGCGCGCCCAGCGAGATGGCGAGGCCGATCAGCACGACCAGCACATAGAGGCCCATCAGCACACAGCAGCCGGCAAAGCCGAATTCCTCGCCCAGCATCGGCAGGATGAAGTCGGTGTGCTTCTCGGGCAGGAAGTCGAGCTGGCTCTGCGTGCCGCCCAGGAAGCCCTTGCCGAACAGCCCGCCCGAACCCATCGCGATGTAGGACTGCATGATGTTGTAGCCGGCGCCCAGCGGGTCGGATTCCGGGTCGAGGAACGTGTAGACGCGCTGCTTCTGGTAGTCGTGCAGGAACTCCCAGGCGATGGGCAGCGCGCTGCCCACGGCGATCAACCCGGCGATGATCACCCACCAGCGCAGGCCCGAGACGAACAGGATACAGGCCCCGATGAAACAGAGGATGAGCGCGGTCCCGAGATTGGGCTGCATCAGCACCAGCGCGACCGGCAGGCCGATCAGGCCGAGCGGCACGATCAGCGATTTCAGCTTCACCGCATCCTCGAAGCTGCGCCCGTGGAAGAACCGGGCGAGCGCCAGCACCAGCGCAAGTTTTACCAGCTCCGAGGGCTGGATCTGGATGATCCCGAGGTCAATCCAGCGCTCCGCGCCCTTGCCGAACCGTCCCGCGAACTGGACGACCAGCAGCAGGACAATGGTGAGCGCGTAGAAGGGATAGGCGACCGCCATCCAGTACTTGATGTCGATCATCGCGAAGACGACGAGGATGCAGAGGCCGACCCCGAAACGGATCATCTGGCGCATCGCCCACGGGTCGAGATTTCCGCCCGCCACGGAATAGAGCATCAGGAAGCCGATCGAGGCGATCGCCATGATCGCCAGCAGCAGCGGCCAGTGCAGGTCGAGCAGCTTGGCGAACGGCGACGGCCGCGGCCGGTCGATCGCGAGGGCGCGGACGCCGGCCATCCTAGCCGGGCACCACGTTGGTCGCGACGGGTGCCGAGCCGGGCGGCGCGGCGAGACGCTCCAGCGCCTTCTGCATGATGTCCTTGGCGATGGGGGCCGCGGCCTTCGAACCGCCCTGCCCGTGCTCGACGACCACGGCCATCGCATATTTCGGCGCCTCGACCGGCGCGAAACAGATGAAGAGCGCGTGGTTGCGGAGGTGCCAGGGCACGGCATTGCCCTTCGCCTCGCCGCCGACGCTTTTCGCGCCGCGCACCTGGGCTGTGCCGGTCTTGCCGGCCATGCGGATATCGCCGGTGAGGCGCGAGCGCCCCGCCGTGCCGCCGGCGGCGTTCACGACGGCGTCCATGCCCGCATGGACCAGCCCGATCGCGCCGGGTGAGATGCCCAGCGGCGGACCCTCGGGCGCCGCGATAGCGCCGTCGCCGACCCGCCGCACGATATGGGGCACGATCGCGGCGCCGCCATTGGCGACCCGGGCGACCATGACCGCGAGCTGCAGCGGCGTCGCCGTGACATAGCCCTGCCCGATCGCCGCGTTCAGCGCGTCGCCGGGCAGCAGCCCCTCGCCGAAGCGCTCCATCTTCCAGGCCGTCGAGGGGATGGAGCCGGCGCGCTCGCCCGGGACCTCGAACTTGTATTTCTCGCCGAGACCGAAGCGGTGCGCCATCGCCGCGATAGCATCGGTGCCGATGCGGCGACCGACCTCGTAGAAGAAGACGTTGCACGAGGCCTTCAGCGCCCCGATCACGTCGACCGAGCCATGCCCGCCGCGGCGGTGGCAGTGGAAGACATGACTGCCGAGTTTCAGGAAGCCGGGACAGCGGATGCGGCTATTGCCGTCGATCGCGCCAGCCTCCAGCCCCGCCAGCGCCGTCACGATCTTGAAGGTCGACCCCGGCGCGTATTCGCCCGCCAGCGCCTTGTTGAGCAGCGGCTTCAGGGGATCGGCGTTCATCTCCTCCCAGCGCTTCTGACTGAAGCCGGTGATGAACTCGTTGGGATCGAAACCCGGATTGGAGACGAAGGTCAGGATCTCGCCATTGGTCACGTCGATCATGACGGCGCTGGCGCTCTCGTCCTTCATGCGCTCCTGGGCGAAGCGCTGCAGCTCCATGTCGAGCGTCAGCTCGATATCGGCGCCGGGCTTGCCCTCGGTGCGGCCGAGTTCGCGGATGACGCGGCCATGGGCATTGACCTCGATCTGCCGGACGCCGCCTTTGCCGCGCAGCGGGCGATCGACGGCCTTCTCAACGCCGTTCTTGCCGATCGGGAAGCCCGGCAGGCGCAGCAGCGGATCGCCGTCATCGCGCTTCTGGAGGTCGGCCTCCGAGACCGCTGCGACATAGCCGAGCACATGGCTGAGCTGGACGGTGTAGGGGTAGGTCCTGACTTGCCCGACATCGGCGACGATGCCCGGCAGGTCGGGCGCCGCGAGGTTGATCTTGGCGAAGATGTCCCAGCTGAGATTGTCCGCGACGATCACCGCCGCAAGGCCACTCTTGGTGCGCGCCTCGCGCTTCACCTTCTCGCGCTGCTTGGGCGTGACCGCGATGAAGTGCGAGAGCATGTCGAGCGACATGTCGATGGAGTCGGTCTGGTCCGGCACCAGCAGCACGCGATAATTCGGCCGGTTGGCCGCCAGCTCCTGGCGGTAGCGGTCGAGAATGCGCCCGCGCGGCGGCGGCAAAAGCTGCAGGTTGATGCGGTTGGTGTCGCTGAGCGTCTTGTACTTGTCCGCGTCGAGGATCTGCAGCTGGTACATGCGCGAGACGAGCCCGCCCAGCAGCGCGGTCGCGCCGACGCCGAGCAGCAGCCCGCGCCGGGTGAAGACGGCGGAGCGTTCGTACTCGTCGCGGTCGGTCTGCGTGGGCATGGCTCAGGCCCGCATCGGAACGACGACGCGGCGCTCGACGAAGGCGAAGGCGAAGCCGAAGAACGGATAAAGCCCGATCGTCACCAGCGCCTGCACAACGAAGTTCAGCGGGTTAAGCAGCGTCCAGTCATAGATCGAGGCAATCGCCCAGGCGAGGAAGCAGGCGCCGATGCAGGTCACCGCGAACAGCGCCCAGGCCGAGAACAGCACGCGCCCGAACGTATCGCGCAGCACCAGCGCCATCGCATGGACGACGAGGAAGACAAAGGCCCACAGGCCCAGCGGAGCGCCGCTCAGCAGGTCGTAGAACAGCCCGGTGAAGAAAATCGGCGCCGGCGTCATCAGGTCGCCGCGATGCATGCCCCAGAAGAACACGACCATCAGCGGATAGAGCGGCGTCATCTCCAGATCGCCCGGCAGGCGCATCGGGATGATCGCGGCGATGCAGGCGATCAGCGCCAGCAGGAACGGCAGCCGCCGCCCCACCCACCTGATGAACCGCGAGAAGATCGACACGACCATGGGCTACTGCCCCGTCGCTGGATTGGCGGCGACGGTCGGCTCCGGCTGCGCCTCGGGCGCCGGGATGTCCGGCACGGGCATGGTCGGCACGTCGACGTCGTTGATGAACTCGTAGCGCTTCAGCGCCACCACCTCGACCCGCGCGATATCGGCATAAAGCGCGGCAACCGCGCCGCCGTCTTCCTTCAGCCGCACCACGCCGACCGGCAGGCCGGGCGCCAGCACGCCGCCGTCGCCCGAGGTCACGATCGCCGCGCCCTCGCTTAGCTTGACGTCGCCGGGGACGAACTGGATCTCGGGCTGGCCGTCCGCGTCGCCCGACAGGATGGCGCGCACCCCGCCCGGCTGGATGACGACGGGGATATGGCTGCTCGTATCGGTCAGCAGCAGCACGCGCGACGACCCGCTGCCCACCGAGATCACCCGTCCCACCAGACCGAACCGGTCGAGCGCCGCATCGCCCTTCTGCACACCTTGGCTCGCGCCGGCATTGACGATGATCGCCCGCGAGAACGGCCCGCCGGTATCGGCGATGACGCTGGCGGTCGTGACGCCCTTCACGGGCGTGTAGGAGATTTCCAGGATGGATTCGAAGGCCTCGATCCGGCGCTCGTACTCCATCGCCTTCTCGCGCCATGCCAGTAGTTCGGCATTCTCCGCCCGCAGCCGCTCGTTCTCGTCGTAGAGGGTGACGGCGTTGGAGATGTGCTCGATCCCGCCGGCCACCCAGTCGGCCGCTTCCGAGCCCACCTGCAGCACCTGGCGCGAGGCATCGGCGGCGGCCATGCGGACATCGTCGACCAGCGGAATCTCGGCGCGGCCGACCAGCAACAGCAGAACGGCCGCCGACCCGAACGCAATCAGGCCGCCACGATGAGCCCTGAGCTCGATCGGGGTCTTCCAGCCTGGCCGCTTGTAGGTCGCGTGCGCCATTACGCTGCGCCGCCCTCCGTCAGAACGCTGTCGAAAGAATGCTCTTCATGGTCGCGAATTGCTCCAGCGCGCGACCGGTGCCGAGCGCGACGCAGTTCAGCGGTTCGTCGGCGACCAGCACCGGCAGGCCGGTCCGCTCACGGAGCACCTGGTCGAGATTGGCGAGCAGCGAGCCGCCCCCGGTTAGCACGATTCCCTTATCCACGATGTCGGCCGCGAGTTCCGGCGGGGTCGCTTCCAGCGCCACCTTCACGGCCTCGACGATCTGGCCGACCGGCTCCGACAGGCTCTCGGCGATCTGCTTCTGCGAGATGGTGATTTCCTTCGGGACACCGTTCAGCAGGTCGCGGCCCTTGATCTCGATGGTGAGGCCGACGCCGTCCGGCGGGATCATGGCCGAACCGACAGTCTTCTTGATGCGCTCGGCGGTCGCTTCGCCGATCAGCAGGTTATGGTGACGGCGGACATAGGCGATGATGCTGTCGTCCATCTTGTCGCCGCCGACGCGCACGCTGCGCGAATAGACGATGCCGCCGAGCGAGATGACGGCGACCTCGGTCGTACCCCCGCCGATATCGACGACCATCGAGCCAGTCGGGTCGGTGACGGGCAGGCCCGCGCCGATCGCCGCGGCCATCGGCTCCTCGATCAGGAAGACGCGGCGGGCGCCGGCGGATTGGGCCGATTCCTGGATCGCGCGGCGCTCGACGGCGGTGGAGCCGGAGGGCACGCAGACGATGATCATCGGGTTCGCGAAGGAGCGGCGGTTATGCACCTTGCGGATGAAGTGCTTGATCATTTCCTCGGCGACTTCGAAGTCGGCGATGACGCCGTCGCGCATGGGACGGATGGCTTCGATGTGCCCGGGGGTGCGGCCCAGCATCATCTTCGCGTCGTTGCCGACGGCGAGGACCTGCTTCTTGCCGCCGCGCGACATGATCGCGACCACCGAAGGCTCGTTCAGCACGATGCCGCGGCCACGGACATAGACCAGCGTGTTGGCGGTGCCGAGGTCGATGGCCATGTCGGCCGAAAGAGCCCCCATCAAATTCCCAAACAGACCCACTTTATTCCCATTCTTGTTGTCGCGAGCCCGGGGCGGATTGCGCCGCCCCGGGCCAGTTCATTTCAAATCGCCTCAGCGGCGGTCAGTGTGTCGCCGACATCGCTTCGGGGGCGGTCTTCTGCCGCTTCACCAACAGCTTGTTCAGCGCATTCAGATAGGCCTTGGCGGACGCGACCAGCGTGTCGGTGTCGGCGCCGCGGCCGGTGACGGATTTGCCGTTCTCCTCAAGACGCACGCTCACTTCCGCCTGGGCATCGGTGCCCTCGGTGACGGCGTGGACCTGGTAGAGCTGCAGCGACGCCTCGTGCGGATAGAGCCCGCGGATCGCGTTGAAGATCGCATCCACCGGGCCATCGCCGCGCGCGAGGCCGACGCGGATCTCGCCGTCGATGGAGAGCTCCATCTCGGCGCTCTGCGGCCCGAACGTGCCGGCGACGACGCGCATGTTCTCGAAGCGCAGGCGATCCTGCCCGCGCGCCATCTCGTCGTCTACCAGCGCGACGATGTCCTCGTCGAAGACATGGCGCTTCTTGTCGGCCAGGGCCTTGAAGCGCTCGAACGCGTCCTGCAGCGCATTGGCGCCCAGCTCGTAGCCCATCGCCGAGAGCTTCTCGCGGAAGGCGTGACGGCCCGACAGCTTGCCCAGCACCAGCGAGGACTTCGCGACGCCGACATCCTCGGGCCGCATGATCTCGTAGGTCTCGGCGTTCTTCAGCATCCCGTCCTGGTGGATGCCGCTCTCATGCGCGAAGGCGTTCTTGCCGACGATCGCCTTGTTGTACTGCACCGGGAAGGCGATCGTGGACGACACCAGCTTCGAGATCCTGGCGATCTGCGAGGTGTCGATATTGGTGTCGAACGGCATGGCGTCGTGCCGCACCTTCATCGCCATCACGATCTCTTCGAGCGCGGCATTGCCCGCCCGCTCGCCGATGCCGTTGATCGAGCACTCGATCTGACGCGCGCCGCCGATCACGCCGGCCAGCGAGTTCGCGACCGCGAGGCCCAGATCGTTGTGACAGTGGGTGGAGAAGCGCACCGTATCGGCGCCGGGCACCCGCGCGATCACCTTGCGGAACATCTCGGCATATTCCTGCGGCGTCGCATAGCCGACCGTATCCGGCAGGTTGATCGTCGAGGCGCCGGCCTTGATCGCGGCTTCGATGCAGCGGCAGAGGAAATCGAACTCGGTGCGCGTCGCATCCTCGCCCGACCATTCGACGTCTTCCACCAGATCGCGGGCGCGCGTGACGCTGGCGACGACGGCGCCGAGCACCTGTTCGGGCGTCATGTTCAGCTTGTGCTTCATGTGCACGGGGCTGGTGGACAGGAACGTGTGGATGCGGCCGCGTTTCGCGTGCTTCAACGCTTCGCCCGCGCGGTCGATATCCTTCATGCCCGCGCGGGCCAGCCCACACACCGTGGCATTCTTCACGAGTTTCGAGATCTCGGTGACCGCTTCGAAGTCGCCGTTCGACGAGATCGGGAAGCCGGCTTCGATCACGTCGACGCCGAATTGGTCGAGCGCTTCGGCGATCCGCAGTTTTTCCTCGAGGTTCATCGCGGCGCCGGGCGATTGCTCGCCGTCGCGCAAAGTGGTGTCGAAGATGATGACGCGGTTGGGTTCTTGGATGATGGTCATGGCGCTGAGGGCCCTATGTCTGTCTTGAGAAGTCGTACGGCTCGTCGTCCCCCCAGACGCCGGCTCTTCGAACGAATTCCAAGAGCGATGGCAACGCCTAGGGGCGTCTAAGGAGCAGACCCTCAAGAAGTCGCACGCACGCGCCGGTACGCGCTGGCGACAAGCTGTCCGCCAGTTCGTATCCCCAAGAATCGACGCTTGCAGCAATCACTGCTGGCCCTCGCCGGCGCGAACGAAATTACCCAATGTGAACAAAGGTTAACGGTCGTTTCTTAACGAGTCGTCAAAGCCTCTGGCCTAGTCGGCTTGCGTTGTACCTGCCGTTAACCTGTGCGGCAAGTCTCGCAGTGCAAAAAAGCGGCGTTGCCCGTCCGTCAGCAGCCGCCCGGCCCGGGCGGCGCATTGGCGTGCTCCGCAGCCGCCTCGGCCGCCTCCTCCGCCGCCCGCCATTCCTCCGCGAGTTGCATCGCATGGTTGGTGGCCGTCGGATCGACCGCGCTGGTGAGCAGGCCCATCCCGACCGCCGCGACCATGACGAGCCGGCGGACGATGCAGCCGGTCCGGCCGATGGCGGGCGCGGACTGCCGGGCCGGTTGGGATGCGTTGTTGTAATCGGCGGACTCGTTCGAGCGCCCATCGCCGAGTTCGTCGTAGAGGAGGCCCAATTTCGCGTCGGCGACCCACCAGCCGGCCAGGCGCTCGCCACCGACCTCCACCGATCCGGGCGGCAGCAGGACCAGACGGCCGGCCGCGACATGGGCCGCCGCCAGCGCATTGGCGTCCGGGTCGTCGAAGGCCGGCGTCCCCGCCGCCCAGGCGAGGCCCTGCCCTCGCGCCGCCGCCGTCACGGTCAGCAGATCGCGCGCGGTATCCACGGCCGGCAGCTTGTCGCCGCCCGGCACCGGCATCCCCGCCACGCCGATCGCCAGCCGCTCGGCGAGCACGCGCGCAACGGCCCGTGCGGCGCGCTGTGTCGCCGTCTCGGCCGCATCGGGCGCATCCTCAGCGCCGCTCGCCGCGAGGTCAGCCGTGAAGGTCACGCGCATCGCATCGCCAAGACCGGTCGGCCCCAGCCCGACCAGCAGTAGGCGGGGGCGCACATGGGTCGTCAACGGCGCCAGCCCGACCGCCCGCAGCAGCGCGCCCTCCATCGGCTCGAAACCGCGTGCTGCCGCCGCCAGGAGGCGGATCTGCGCGAACGTATCGTCCGCCGCCGCCGTTTTGAGCTCCGGCGCGAACGGGCGCAGCGCCGCACCCGGCATCACCCCGACGGTCCAGATCGTCGCGAGCTCTGCGTAATCGCCTTCCGTCTCCGCCAGATCCTTCAGCGGCGCATCGGCCGTGCCCGCAGCGCGGGCGGCTTCGCCCAGGCGATCGAAGATGGGCGCCGCGACCGTCGCCGGCACCTGGTCCGGCGAGAGCAGCGTCAGTTCGAGGAAGGCCGCCACCGGTTCTTCCGCGAGCGGCGGCGGCGCAGGCGCAGGTTCCGGTTCGGCATTTTCACCGACCGGCATCCCGCCGATCAGGTCCGTCGCCCCGCCCGCCGCTTCCGCGGTCGTCGCCCCCACCACATCGAATCCGGTCTTCGGCGCCGCCGCCAGCAGCGGCGTTCCCGTCACATCGGTCGCGCCGATCCGCAGGACCGGCGTGTAGGCGAATGCGCCCGTCTTCACCGCCGCGGCATCCGCCTCGGTCTTCGCGCCCTGCGCTTCGGCGAAGAACAGCAGCGTGTCGTCATAGGCGAGCTCCGCGGCGTCGGCCTCGTGATGCAGCAGCTCGCGCCGCTCCGGTCCCGCCGCCGTCCGCAAATCGGCGACGAGCGAGACCACCACGCGGTGTCGCAGCGCCGCCGGCAGCGTCTCGAAAGTCGCCGTCGCGGCGCAGCGTGTCGCTCCGGGCGCGCCGCCGTCGATCGTCGGATCGAGATCGACCCACGCCCCGCCGCTTTCGACCTGCAACCAGACCTGCGTCGCGGCCGCTTCGCGCTTCAGCGTCGCGACGTCCGGCCCGGCGAAGGTGAGACCGGCCGCGGTTACGGCGTCGGCCAGCGCCGCGCCTTCTTCGGCCTGGACCGCCTTGAGGCCCGTCCACGCCGCGGCGAGCCGCATCAGCCCGTCCTTGACCCTGGCGTCCGTCACCTCGTTCGCCAGCGTTTCCGCGCGCTCGATCAGCAAGGGCTGGCTCGACAGCGCCGTCGCGGCCAGCGCCACCGCATCCGCATCGCTCAGCGTGCAGCTCGCGAACCGGCTTTTCGCCGGCTTCAGGACCGCCTGCAGCAGCAGCGCCTGATCGACGCTGTTGGCCCGCCCCGTCGCATAGGCGCCCCGGGCGCCGCGCAGCTTCCCGCGATAGGCCTCGTAGTCCGTCTTGTCCTGCACCCATGCCAGCGCCTTGGCGGGATCGCCGCCGGCCTCGCCGGAAGCGGTCGCCAGCGCGGCGTCGATCCGCGCGCCGTAGGTGTCCGGCGGCGCCGCGTTGACCGGTGCGACCCCCAATGCGGCGGCGAAAAACACGAGACCAAAGAAACGCATGCGACGCCTCCCCATTCTGTGACCGCAGCCTAGCGCTCCGCACGTCGCGCTCTCACTTTTTTTGCCGTAAGGGAAGTTTAGCCTTTCGGGTCTAGTAACCCTCAACATGAGTGAGAGCGCGCTCGCCAAGATGATGACCGCCTTTCCCGGCCAGTGGGCCAGTGGAAAGCTGATGGAGTCGGCGAACCCGCAAATTGCCCGCGTTCTCGAGACCTGGCGCGCCGCCGCGGGCGACCGCGCTTTCCCTGCCCACCGCTCGCTGGGCCCGGTCCAGTTGAAAGCCGTCCTGCCGAACGTCCACATCTACGACGTCCGCCCCACCGCGCCGCGCTACGCCGTGCGCCTGATCGGCACGCGCATGACCGATCATCTGGGCGCCGGGCTCGCCGGCAAGCTCGTCGACGAGATCCCGTCCGAACCGCTGCGCCATGCCATTTCGGGCCTGCTGACCGCGGTCGAGACCGGCCGCACCTTCCTGCACCTCAAGGCGCCCCAGGCGATCGCGCTGCCCAATGGCGCGCGCCAGCCGCTGGAAAGCCTGTGGCTGCCCTGCGCCGACGACGGCGAGACCATCGATCGCGTCATCGTCGTCAGCCTGGTCGGCGAAGCGCCGGTCGCTGCGCCGACGCAGAAAGCCTCTTAATCGGCATCGACATCGACGACATCCCGCCCGACAGCCGCTGGCAGTCGGTGCAGTGACAGGCATAAAGTCCAAGCGGCGGCGCGGAGAGGCGATAGCGCACCTCTCTGCACACGCAGCCGCCTTCGACGGGGAAGGCGGGTAGTTTCAGGTGCATCTTGTTCTCCATCTCTCCCACCCGTCATGGCCGGGCTTGACCCGGCCATCCACGCCGCACGGTAGGCTGGATGGCCGCCTCAAGGGCGGCCATGACGGCAGAGCGGAGACTTAGTTCCGCGCCTTGTCGACCAGCTTGTTCTTCGTGATCCACGGCATCATCTCGCGCAGCTTGGCGCCGACCGCTTCGATCGGGTGGGCGGCCGAGCGGGCGCGCGAGGCCTTGAACGAGGTCTGGCCGACCTTGTTCTCCAGCATCCAGTCGCGCGTGAACTTGCCGGTCTGAATGTCGTCCAGCACGCGCTTCATCTCCTGCTTCGTCTCGGGCGTGATGATGCGCGGACCCGTCACGTACTCGCCGTACTCGGCGGTGTTCGAGATCGAGTAGTTCATGTTCGCGATGCCGCCCTCATAGATGAGGTCGACGATCAGCTTCACCTCGTGGAGGCATTCGAAATAGGCCATCTCCGGCGCATAGCCCGCCTCGGTCAGCGTTTCGAAGCCGGCGCGGATCAGCTCGACCACGCCGCCGCACAGCACGGCCTGCTCGCCGAAGAGGTCGGTCTCGCACTCTTCCTTGAAGCTCGTCTCGATGATGCCGGCGCGGCCGCCGCCGATGGCCGACGCATACGACAGGCCGATCTCCTGCGCATTGCCGCTGGAATTCTGATGCACCGCGATGAGGCACGGCACGCCGCCGCCCTTGAGGTATTCGCCGCGCACCGTGTGGCCGGGGCCCTTCGGGGCGACCATCAGAACGTCGAGATCCTTGCGCGGCTCGATCAGGTTGAAGTGCACGTTGAGGCCGTGCGCGAACAGCAGCGCCGCGCCGCTCTTCATGTTGGCGTGCAGGTGATCGCGATAGATGTCGCCCTGCAGTTCGTCGGGCGTCACCATCATCATGACGTCGGCCCACTTGGCGGCTTCCGGCACATCCATCACCTTGATGCCTTCCGCTTCGCACTTAGCGGCGGTCGGCGAACCGGGGCGCAGCGCGACCACGACGTCCTTGACGCCCGAGTCGCGCATGTTCAGCACATGGGCATGGCCCTGGCTGCCATAACCGATGACGGCGACCTTCTTGCCCTTGATCAGGTTCACGTCCGCATCGCGGTCGTAGTAAACGCGCATAGTACTGTCCTCTTTAGAAAAGCCTGGAAACGGCAAAGGCCCGCGAGCGGGCATGACCAAGCACTGCCCACGCAGCGCCGGAAACGGAAAATCGGAAGCTCAGCTTTTCAGCTTGCGCAGGCCGCTCGGCTTGTGCGCGGCGAGTTCGCCGCTGCTGGCGCTCTTCACGACATAGCGCGGATCGTCCGCGCTGGCGGCGATCTCGAAGTCCTTGATCTTGAAGCGCCGGACGGCCTTGCGGACGACCGTGCCGCGCGTGCGGCCCTGCGAGGTCATCCAGGACACCTTGTCGCCCTTGGCGAATGTCGTCTTCTCGGCCATGTAGCGTGGAACGCCATGCCGGGGCCTTGTGTTCCCGCCTCAGGAGCTGCCGATGAGCGACGCTGCCGTCACCCCCAGGGACATCATCGATTTCTGGCGCGCCGCCGGTCCCGATAAATGGTGGGCGAAGGACGACGCCTTCGACGCCGAGATCGCCGCCCGCTTCGGCGCGACCCACAAGCTGGCCACGACCGGCCAGCTCGACGACTGGAAGGAGACGGCGGAGGGCTCGCTCGCCCTCATCCTGCTGCTCGACCAGTTCTCTAGGAACCTCCATCGCGGCAGCTATTGGGCATTTCAGAACGATGTCTGGGCGCGGCACGCCGCCGCTGAGGCGATCGCCTCGAACTTCGACGCCGAGTTCGATGCGGACCTGCGCATCTTCTTCTATGTGCCCTACATGCATTCCGAGCGCATCGGCGACCAGAACTACTGCGTCGAGGTCTTCCGCGCCAACGCGCCCGATCAGCTCAAATGGGCAGAGCTGCACCGCGACATCATCGCCCGCTTCGGCCGCTTCCCCCACCGCAACGCCGTTCTCGAGCGCGAGACGACGCCCGAGGAACAGGCGTTCCTCGATGACGGCGGCTTTGCGGGATGAGACGGCGTGCGGCATGGCTATTTCGGCTGGTCCGGGGACATCCAGGTGACCTTGGGCGTGACCTCGAAATAGGCGGCGCAGATTTCCTGCGTTTTGCCGTCCTTCAGTTCCTGGATCGAATGGATCAACTGATGGTCGTCGGTCTGCTTGCCGCCGCCCCAGTAACGCTCGACGAAGAAGCGGCCCTTGGTCTCGAAGATCTCGACATCGGGCGTGCAGCTGGTGTTGTAGAAACCCTCGTTGCCCTGGAGGAGATCGAGCTCCTTCTGCTTGTCGCCGGGCGCGAGCTTGTAGCCGCCGGCGCCGTCGTCGGCGATGATCGTGAAGGTCGATCCCGTGCAGGCGAGATACGGCGCGATCTTCGCCTTCCACAGCAGCAGCCCGGCAAACGGCCCTATCGTCGGCTTGTAGATGTCGCCTGCCGATTCCGGCCGTTCGAGGCCGTCGGCATTCACCTGCGCCATCAGCGCGGCCTTCTGGGCCGCACTCAACGTCGCCGCGGGTTTCAGCCGGTACGCGGCGGCGTCGCTCAGTGCCGTCGCCGCGCACCATTCGCCGTCCTCGGCACCGCCGTCGACGCCTTGCGCCATGGTTTCCTTGGTCTCGTTGTCGAACTTGCAGGTTGGCTCCGGCTTCAGCGAGCCTTTGGCGAAGCTGTAGGCGGCAAGCACATACGCGCCATAGGAAGTCGATGAATTGACCAGATACCACCGGCCATGGAAGGGCAGGAAACGGGTGCCCGTGCCGTAGCCTTCAATGGCCTCGGTCAGGGGTGTCTGCGTTCCATCCGGCTTGATCGCGAAGCTCAATTCCTCGGACATCTCGTTGCCCGGCGTCATGATGAATTCGTCCGTGCCGTCGCCATCAAGATCGATCGCGCCGCGCGTCACGGCCTCGCCGCCCGCCGCAAGGCCGGTCGTGGAATACGTGAAAGGGCCGGACCCCGTGACCCCGGCGATATAGTCACAGACATTCTTTGCTTCGAAGCGGGGATCGAACATATTAATGTCCTGCGCCGACGCATGGCTCGCCAAAGCCGCCGCGAGCGCCATCGCGCTTACCCCAAGAATAACTTTCACTGAACGCCCCTTCACATCGCCTCCGCGCCGCGCGCGATAGCGACGACACCGGTCCGGCTGACCTCAACAAGACCTAGTGGCTTCATTAAGTCCACAAAAGCGTCGATCTTGGACGGGGCGCCGGTCAGCTCGAAGACGAAGCTGGTATGCGTCGTGTCGATCACCCGGGCGCGGAACGCGTCGGAGAGGCGCAGCGCTTCGACCCGGCGGTCGCCCTCGCCCGCCACCTTCACCAGCGCCATCTCGCGCTCGATGCCGGGTCGGTCGATGGAAAGGTCCACGACGCGGTGCACCGGCACCAGCCGCCCGAGCTGCGCCTTGATCTGAGTGATCGTCTCGGCGGTGCCGGAGGTCACGATGGTGATACGCGAGGTGTGCTTCTGGTGGTCGGTCTCCGCCACCGTCAGCGACTCGATATTGTAGCCGCGCCCCGAGAACAGCCCGACCACGCGGGCAAGAACCCCCGGTTCGTTGTCGACGATGACGGCCAGCGTCCGCTTGATGACGGCGTCGTGGTCCTCGACCAGGAAGTAGGCGGATTTCGGCGCGTTGGGATCGTTGGTCATTACACCATCTGCCTTCCGGCTTCGGAAACGCCGGGCTGGTCGGTCATGTCGGCGAGGATCATCTCGTCATGGGCGGCGCCGGAGGGGATCATGGGGAAGCAGTTTTCGGTTTTGTCGACGACGCAGTCGAAGATGACGGGGCGGTCGACGGCGAGCATTTCCATGATCTTGGAGTCCAGCTCGGCTGGCGTCGTGGCGCGGAGGCCGACGGCGCCGTAAGCATCGGCCAGCTTTACGAAATCCGGCAGCGCCTCGGAGTACGAGTGCGAGTAGCGCCCGCCATGCAGCAACTGCTGCCACTGGCGCACCATGCCCATATACTCGTTGTTGAGGATGAAGATCTTGACCGGCAACCGGTACTGCACCGCCGTCGAGATCTCCTGGATCGTCATCTGCACGCTCGCCTCGCCCGCGATATCGATGACCAGCGCGTCGGGATGCGCGACCTGCACGCCGACCGCCGCCGGCACGCCATAGCCCATCGTCCCGAGCCCACCTGACGTCATCCAGCGATTGGGCTCCTCGAAGTGATAGTGCTGCGCCGCCCACATCTGGTGCTGACCGACCTCGGTGGTGATGTAGGTCTTGCGCCCCTTGGTGAGCTGGTAGAGCCGCTCGATCGCGTATTGCGGCTTGATGATCGTGTCGGAGTGGCGATAGCCGAGGCTCTTGCGCCCGCGCCATTCGCTGATCTCGTGCCACCACGATTTCAGCGTGGCGGGATCGGCCTGCAGCTTGCGCGCTTTCCACCCGGCCAGCAGCTCGGCCAGGATTTCGCCGGCATCGCCCAGGATCGGCACGTCCACGCGCACCGTCTTGTTGAAGGACGAGGCGTCGATATCGACATGGATCTTCTTGGAATGCGGCGAGAAGGCATCAAGCCGCCCGGTGACGCGATCATCGAACCGCGCGCCGATATTGATCAGCAGGTCGCAGCGGTTCATCGCGAGATTGGCTTCATACGTGCCGTGCATGCCCAGCATGCCCAGCCACTGCCCGTCGCTCGCTGGGTAGGCGCCGAGCCCCATCAGCGTCGAGGTGATCGGAAAGCCCGTCGCCCGCACCAGTTCGCGCAGCAGCCGGCTCGCGCCAGGCCCCGCATTGATGACACCGCCGCCGGTATAGAAGACTGGGCGCTTCGCCTTGGCGATCAGGTCCAGCGCCTGCTCGATGCGGCGCGGATCGCCCTTGGTCTGCGGGCGATAGGTGCGGTGCTGCACGTTCGCCGGGCCGACATAGCGGCCCTTCTTGAACTGCACGTCCTTCGGCACGTCGATGACGACGGGACCAGGCCGGCCATGCGTCGCGACATAGAACGCCTCGTGAATGATCCGCGCGAGATCGTTCACGTCCTTCACGAGATAGTTGTGCTTGGTGCAGGGGCGCGTGATGCCGACGGTGTCGGCCTCCTGGAACGCGTCGCTGCCGATCAGATGCGTCGGCACCTGGCCGGTGAAGCAGACCAGCGGGATGGAATCCATCAGCGCGTCGGTCAGGCCCGTCACCGCGTTCGTCGCGCCGGGGCCGGAGGTCACCAGCAGCACGCCGGGCTTGCCGGTCGAGCGGGCATAGCCCTCGGCGGCATGGGCGGCGCCCTGCTCGTGGCGCACCAGCACATGCTCGACCGCGTCCTGCTGGAACAGCGCGTCATAGATCGGCAGGACCGCGCCGCCGGGATACCCGAAAATGTGCTCGACCCCCTGGTCGCGCAGCGCGCGGACGACGATCTCCGCGCCGGTCAGTTCCTCGGCTTCGATCTCGGCAGTCTGTTCGCGGTCCATCGTCTTCATTCCGTTTGACGTCGTTTGGGCAACAAAAAAGGCCCCGATGGGCCCCACATGCGCCGCCGTATCCTGGGTCCCTTAGGACCCCGGCCGGGCGGCGCTCCGAATAAGTACCTGTGATTTGTTGCGCACGGCGTAGCTACCTTGAAATTTAGTGTCGCGGTAATGCCGCAGGCCGATGAAACTGTCAAGCCCGCCGGCGGCTTTCTTTGCGGCCGCCGCTAACGCTGCCGCTCACGCGTGCCGCGCGTGTCGCCGGACTCGAAACTGTCGGACCCGGTCACGGTATAGGTTTCCATGTAAGACTTCTTTTCGCCCTTCAGCGACACCTCGCAGGCGTTCTTCGCCTTGGCCGCCTTGGCGGTCCAACTTCCTTTGTCGGTGCTTTCGCCGACATTGGGGCTGCCCTCGGCGAAGATCATGATCTTCAGCGTGAAGGTCCCATCCTTTGCGAAAACGATGTCCCACGACTTGCCGCCGAGATTCACGCCGTCGCTGCTGACGAACGGCGTGTAGAGCTGCCACGTGCCGACGAAATAGGTCGGGCATTCCGTCTGGTCGAAAACCTGGGTCTGCTTCGCCATAGCCGGCGCGAGGCTGCTTCCGGTCATCAACGCCGCGATCGCGGCGGCTCTCACGAAATTCACTGCGGCTCTCCAAGGCTTGTCGGACGGCATTATAGTCCGGCTATTCTGAAGCGATGCCGGATGACCCTGCGATGAATTGTCCGAAAACGGCGCGTGCCGCACGCCGCCTTGCGCCCATATCAGCGGCACCATGACCCATCCGCTCGACAATCCCGCCTGGCACGCGCTCACCGGCCCGCACGCATCGCTCGCATTGGGCGCCGCGCCGGCGCTCCGGTTTCCCGCCGACGTCTCGCCCTTCCTCGGCCTCGAAGGCGGCGCGGCGCCGGCCGATTTCGCCAAGCACCTGCCGCCCGGCACGATCGGCGGCACGCTGTTGCCGCAGGCGCTTGAGCCATCGCCCGGTATCGAAATCCTGGGCGTGTTTCCCCTCATCCAGATGATCGCGCCCAGCGTCGAAGCTGTGGAGAGCGACCTCCCCCTCGAAGAGCTGACGGACGCCGACGCGCCCGAGATGGTCGCGCTCACCGAGCTCACCCGCCCCGGCCCGTTCGCGCTGCGCACCATCGCCATGGGCGCCTATCTCGGCATCCGCGACGGTGCGCGACTCACCGCCATGACGGGCCAGCGCCTGCACCTCCCCGCCTTTCAGGAGGTCAGCGCCGTCTGCACGCACCCCGACTATCTCGGCCGCGGCTATGCCCGCCTGCTCGTCTCCCGCGTCGCACGACAAATTCTCGCGGCGGGCAAGACGCCGTTCCTTCACGTCGTGACCGACAATACCGGCGCCATCTCCGTCTATCGCAAACTCGGCTTCACCGCGCGCCGCGAGATGGTCGCGACCTTCCTGCGGCGTGTTGGGTGAAGGCGGCAACGCCGCTACAGTGACGCAAGTCCGCAATAAGGCGTTGCCCGTATGTCCCTCCTGAAACGCCTCTTCGGCGGCGGCGAAAAGACCGCGGCACCAGCTACACCCGCTGCCGAAGTGCCCGCCGATCCCCGCGCCGAGGTGCAGAAGGCCCGCGACGCCGCGCGCGTCATCCGCCGCCAGCGCGAGCCGCTGAAATGGGCGGAGGCGCAGCAATTGCTCGCCAATGCGCTGATCCAGTACGCGGCGGTGCAGACCGGCGGCAGCGCCGTCTCGTCGTTGGAGGAAGCGGAGTCCTGCCTCTACGACGCGACCGACGCCGCCGGCCCCGATGCCAATCCCGGTTTCCTTGCCTCGATGTACAATCTGTGGGGCTACGCCGCCTATCGCCGCGCCGCGCGGCTGGACGGCGACGCCAAGGGCCAGGCGCTCGCCGATGCCGCCAATCGCTTCACCGATGCGCTGGACAAGATCACGCCTGAAACCCAGCGCGCGCTCTGGATCGATATCGGCTTCTATCGCGGCGCCGCCTATCAGGAGCTTGCGCTGCTGAAGGGCGATGCCGGCGGCGCACCCTGGCTCGACGAAGCCGCCGCCGCCTTCCGCGCCGTCGCCGAACGCGGCACCGAGGACGGCAGCGTCCACCCCATCGCCGCCTACAATATGAGCGTCGTCCTGCGCGACCGCGCCAGGCTCGCCACCGGCGGCGTCAAGCGCGCCACTCTGCAGGACGCCCGGCGCTGGCTCGCCATCGCGGCGGAAAGCTCCGTCTTCCCGAATCCCGATCAGTTGCGCCAGCAGCTGGTGGCGTTGGACAGCGAGATCGCGGCTATCTCTTAATCGGCCATCGCCGCCAAGACAGCGCCTGCGAGATAGGCCGCGTCCTTCTCCGTCGCGTCGGCGCGCAGCCAGTCGGTCGTCTGGTTGCGGAACCAGGTGGACTGGCGCTTGGCGTAGCGGCGGGTCTTCAGACGAATATCGAACTCGGCCTCTTCCAGGCCGAGCGTCCCGTCCATCACCTGCTTCAATTGCGAGAGGCCCAGCGCCTTCGCGGCCGGCGACATCGGGTCGGGGTTCAGCGCCCAGAAGGCCCGCGCCTCGTCCATCGCGCCCGCCGCCATCATCGCGCCGAAGCGGGCATCGATCCGCGCGTTGAGGACATGGCGGTCCATGTCGACGACGAGCCGCACCGTGCGCTCCGGCACGACGATCGCCGGCGAGGTCTGCGCGTCCGCCCAGTCCGCGAGCCCCCTGCCCGACTGTTTGACGACCTCCCACGCGCGCAGGGTGCGCTGCGTGTCGCCCGGCGCCAGCGCCGCTGCGGCGGGATCGAGCGTCACGAGTTCGGCATGGAACGCCTCCGGCCCCAGCGCCTCGCGCCGTGCTTTGGCTTCCTCGCGCAATGCGGGGACCGAGGACGGCGCCGGGGCCAGCCCCTCCTCAAGCGCCTTGAAGTAAAGCCCCGTGCCGCCGGTTACGATCGCGACCCGGCCGGCGCCGTGGATGTCGGCCAGCGTCGCGCGCGCGGCCTCCAGCCAGCGCGCGACCGAAAAATGCTCCAGCACGCTGACCATGCCGAACAATCGGTGCTCCGCCGCCGCCTCGTCGGCCTCCGACGGCCGCGCCGAGAGAATGCGCAGCTCGCGATAGACCTGCATCGAATCGGCATTGACGATGACGCCGCCCGTCGCGCGCGCAATCTCCAGCGCCACGGCGGATTTGCCGCTCGCCGTCGGCCCTGCAATAAGCACCGTATCGATCATCGTCCGGACACCATGACATACACCGCCGTTCTTGTCGGCCACCGCGATCACGGCGGCCTGCCTAGTGATGCCGCTGAAGCCGCCCGCGCGGCGGTTTCGGGCGCACCGCTGCGCTGGCTCGCCAACACCCTCGCCGCCGAGTTCGATGTGGCGACAGCAGACGCCTCATCCATCAACAACGCGTTGAACGGCCTTCGCGTCGATGTCGCCGTGCTGCCCAGCGCCGGGCGCCGCAAGCGGCTGCTGATCGCCGACATGGATTCCACCATCATCGGCTGCGAGTGCATCGACGAGCTTGCCGACTATGCCGGCGTGAAGGCCGAGGTCGCCGAGGTCACCGAACGCGCCATGCGCGGCGAACTCGATTTCCCCGCCGCGCTCCGCTTCCGCGTTGCGCTGCTGAAGGGCCTGCCGCTCACCGCGCTTCAGCAGGCCTATGACGAGCGCGTCCGGCTCAATCCCGGCGCCCGGGCGCTGGTACGCACCATGCGCGCCCATGGCGCGGCGACGGCGCTGATCTCAGGCGGCTTCACCTTCTTCACCGAGCGCGTCGCCGCCGCCGCCGGTTTCGCCGTGAACCGCGCCAATACCCTGCTCAACGACGGCACGGCGCTGCTGGGCGAAGTCGCCGATCCCATTCTCGGCCGCGAGGCCAAGCTCGCGGCGCTGGAGGAGCTCTGCGCCGCCAACGGCCTGCCGCTGGCGGATGCGCTCGCCGTCGGCGATGGCGCCAACGATCTGGCGATGATCGGCGCGGCCGGCCTCGGCGTCGCCTATCACGCCAAGCCCATCGTGGCGGAGGCGGCGCGCGCCCGCATCGATCACAGCGATCTCACGACGCTGCTCTATTTCCAGGGCTATGCCGATCACGAGATCGTCGCGAACTAGGGCGCGGCGCCGAGCACCAGTTCGTAATAGGGCGTGCCGTCGGCGGCGCGCGCCATCGCGACGCCCATCGCCACCCAGTTGCCGCTCAGCACGTTCGGATCGTTGATCCAGTATTCGTTGAACGCCAGCTGCACCGTCTTCTTCTTGCGCGTCCGCGTCGCATAGCCCTGCGTGTTGCCGTAGCCGGAGGCGATCAGCATCTGCAGCAACTGATTGGTCGTCGGCGGCACGAACGAGTTCGCAGCGGCATGGCCCGCCACGATCTGCGCCGCGATCCCCTGCAGCTTCGCATTCGACTTGAGCGCCGGCGCGCCGTTCGCCGCACGAATGGCGTTCAGCGCCGCCAAGCCCGCCGCTTGCACGGAGGCGGCATCCTCGGCCGTCACCACCGGTGGCTTCGGCGGCTCGGGATTGGGCTTGGGCGGCTCCGGCGTCGGCTCGGGCGGTGTGGGCTCCGGGGGCTTGGGTTCAGGTTCCGGCGGCTTCGGCGCCGTCGCCGGTCCGCCATACGCCACCGGCGTCGCTTCGAAATCGACCAGCCGCTCGCCGTCCTTGCCGGCCCGGCCGATGAAGGTGCCGTCCAGGATGACGTCGAGCGCGCCCGCATCCGAGGCGGAGACCGACAGCTCCGTCGTATTCGGCACGCGGTAGCTGTCGCCCTTCTTCAGCGTGCGGTCGATCGCGATCTTGTTCCGCTTGGCGCCCGTCACGACCTTCAGCGTCGTCTCGCGCCGCGCGACATAGATGATGCGCGAATCCTTGTTGTCCTTGCCGTAGGTCGCGCCGTTCTGACGCTGGACCTTGGCGCCGGGCGCCGGCTCGATCTGGCCGGACGCGACCGGCGCTTCGACGACGGGCGGTTCAGGTTCAGGCTCAGGTTCGGGCTGCGGCGGAGTCGGTTCCGGCTCTGGCGGCTTCGGCTCAGGCTCGGGCTCAGGCGGCGTCGGTTCCGGGATAGGCGGCGTCGGCTCGGGTTCGGGAACCGGCGGGGTCGGTTCCGGCACCGGAGGCGTCGGCTCGGGCTGCGGCTCAGGCGGCTTGGGCTCAGGCGGCTTGGGTTCCGGCTGCGGTTCGGGCACCGGCGGCGTCGGCTCCGGAATCGGCGGCGTTGGCTCGGGCTGGGGTACGGGCGGCGTCGGAACAGGTGCGGGCTCAGGCTTGGGCGCCGGCGCCTGGACAACCGGGCCGGGCGGCTTCGGCGTCTCTGTCCGCGGCCACAGCATGAAGGTCGCCGCGGCACCGAGGAACGCGACCGCCACGAGCTGCGGCGTCGTGCCGATGCGCCGGCGGCGCGGCGGTTCGTCTTCGGTGTCATACGCGCGCTCGACCACCACGACCGGCGGCTTCGGCGGCGGCGGCGCGGGTGGACGTACCGGCGCGACGACGGGCGGCGCTTCGGGCGCGACGCTCTTGGAGACTTCCGGTGCGACCGGCGGGCGTTCGGCAACGGGCGCCGCCGCGGCGTCCTCGACCAGCACCGCATTGGCCACCACCAGCGACGGCACCGAGAGGGCGATCGACGAAGACGGTTCCGCCGCCGCTTCGGCAGCAGCGGGCGTCACGAGAACGGACGCATCCACCGGCAGGTCCAGCGGATCGACGCCGTCCGTCGTGACGGGGGCAACCTCCTCGCGCACGCGGTCGAACAGCAGCGAGACCTCATCCATGGTCTGCGGGCGATCCACGGGATCGGGCTGGAGCAGCTTGGTCAGCGCGGGGCGCAGCGGCAGCGGGATGTCGTCGAGTGGCGGCACCGCATGGCGCTTGGCTCGCGCCGCTTCCATGTCGCGGCCCATGTCGATCGGCTTGCCGCGCACGAACGCCGCCATCAGCAGGCCAAAGGCATAGATATCGATCGAGGGTCCCAGACGGCCGCCATCGGCGTCGAACTGTTCCGGCGCCGCATAGCTGAACTTGCCCGCGAAGGCGCCGCCCAGCGCATCGCCCTCGGCAAGGCGCGCAATGCCGAAATCGATCAGCGTCGCTTCCGACAGATCGTCGCTGGTGACGATGACATTGTCGGGCGCGAGGTCGCGGTGGACAATGCCGCGCCGGTGTGCGGCGGCAAGACCCTGCGCCAGCCGCATCGCCAGCGTGCGCGCCTCGTCGACCGTGGGCGTATGCGCTTTGCGCCAGTCGCGCAGGGTCGGACCGGGCACGAACTCGGTCACCAGGTAGAACTGGTCGGTATCGGCAATGCGCCCGAAGACGCGGTACTGCACCACCGCCGGATGCTTCAGCCGCAGCAGCGCGTTGGCTTCCAGCTTCAGCAGTTGCGCGAAGCGCTCGCTCTCGGCGATGTCGGCGAGCAGCAACTTCAGCGCGACGCGCTCGTCCTCGTTGTGGATGTTCGCCGCTTCATAGACAGCACCGAACCCGCCCGCGCCGAGGCGGCGCACGACGCGGTACTGGCCGATCTCGTCGCCGGGCCTGAGGTCGCCCGGCCCGCCACGGCCCGGACTGAACGCCGTGACCAGCTTGGCGCTGCTGGACGGCGCGGTCGAGGCCGACGGGCCTTCTGACACAGCCGGCTTCGACACGCCGCCCGACGGCGTATGCCCGACGGAGAAATCCTGGATGCGGCTCTTCAGGATGATCGTCGAGCGCTCGAAATCGAGCTCATCGCCGGTGGGCGCGGCAGCCGGCGCGGGGGCCAGCCCGACCCGTTCGCGAAGTTGTCCGACGATTTCGTCGAGGCCTTCCGGACCGCCCGCCCAGTCGCGCAGGTCCGCGCAGCGCAATTGCCGGAAGCCGAGCGGCGGCCGGTCGATATCCTTGAGCACCGGCAGCAGCACGCCGCGGTCGGAGGCTTCCTGGGCGACGTCGCGCACCCAGTTGGAATTGCGCGAGGCGTTCGACCACACCGCGACGATCGCCTTGGCGTTGGCCAGCTCCGCCTCGACGTCGCGCTGAACCGCCTGGCCGAGGCTTGGCGCGAGGTCCCACAGCACGGTCAGGCCGGCGGTCTCGAGTGCCGCGGCCAAGCCGCTCACCCAGCCCCGGTCTTCCGGCGCGAAACTGATAAAGACGTCGGCCACGAAGCCAGGAACCCCAAGTTACGCGGCGAACCTAGCAGGGTCCGCCGCGCAATCCACTAAGGGAGAGGATTATTCGCCCAAACGGATCGCCGCAAAGCTCAAATCGCCGCCGCGGTTAAGAAGCAGCAGGACGACCTTGTTCTGCGCCGAAACCGCCTCGTTTACCTTGTCCGCAACGGCTTGCGGCGTCGCGACTTCCTGCTGGGCCACTTCGACGATGACATCGCCGGTGCGGATGCGGTTTTCCGCCGCAGCTGCGCCAGCCGGCGTGTCCGGCGAAATCTCGGTGATGACGACGCCCTGGACGCCCGCCGCGATCTTGAACCGCTCGCGCAGCGCGTCGCTCATCTCGGCGACGGTCATGCCCAGCGCATCGACGCGGACCGCACCCGCTTCCGGCGGCGGCGCTTCGGGTTCGGCCGGCGGCGTCGCCGCGGCGGTCTCGCTGCGTTCGAAGTCCTCCAGGCGGCCAGGCGTGATGGTCAGCGTCACCGAGGCACGATCACGCCAGACTTCGATGGGAACCGCCTTGCCGATCTCGGTTTCGGCGACGACGCGCGGCAGCGCGCGGCTGTCACGCACCTCGTGGCCGTCAAACTTCAGGATGACGTCCTGGGGCTTCAGGCCGGCGGCTTCGGCCGGTCCGCCGGGCGTCGTTTCGGCGACCAGCGCGCCATGGGGATGATCGAGACCGAGGCCCTCGGCCAGCTCTTCGGTGACCGACTGGATGCGCACGCCGATCCAGCCGCGGCGCGTTTCGCCGAACTGCACGAGCTGATCGACCGTGCGCTTCACGATCGAGGAGGGAATGGCGAAGCCGATGCCGATCGAGCCGCCTGACGGCGAGATGATGGCCGAGTTCACGCCGATGACGTTGCCGTCCATGTCGAACAGCGGGCCGCCGGAATTGCCGCGATTGATGGCGGCGTCGGTCTGGATGAAGTCGTCATAGGGGCCGGACGCAATGTCGCGGTTGCGGGCGGAGACGATGCCGGCCGTCACCGTGCCGCCAAGGCCGAACGGGTTGCCGATCGCCATCACCCAGTCGCCGACCTGCATCGCATCGGAATTGCCGAACGCGACGGCGGGCAGCGGCTTGTCCGCCTTCACGCGCAGCACCGCGAGATCGGTCTTCTCATCCTTCCCCACCAGCTCGGCCATCAGGCTGCGGCCGTCGGGGAAGTTTACGGCGATCTCGTCGGCGCCCTCGATGACGTGGTTGTTGGTGACGATGATGCCGCTCGGGTCGATCACGAAGCCCGAGCCGAGCGAGGTCACTTGGCTCGCCTGCTGCTGCTCGTAATAGTCCTTGAACATCTCCTCATAGGGCGAGCCCGGCGGGAACTGCGGCACCTCGCCGGCATCGGGCCGGTCGATCTTCTGGCTGGTTGAGATGTTCACGACCGCGGGCGACAGCCGCGAGGCAAGCCCCGCGAAGCTGTCCGGCGCGGGCTTCGCCAGCGCGCCCAGCGGCGCACCGCCCAGGATCAGGGCGGCAGACAGAATCGCGGTCTTGAGGACGCGGGAAGCGGTCACGGATCGATACTCCTGCAAGAAGGGCGGCGCAGCCGCGACTCTGCCCTATGGGATCAGCCGATCATGATCACATTGCGGCGACATCAGCATGTCGCGGCGAAAGAGCGGAAAAAAGGGCGGCCGCATCATCGCGGCCGCCACTTTGCATCATGGTTACTGGGGCGCGGGCGCCGCAGCGGGGACGCCGCCGCCGGCGCCGGCCTTGAAGTACTGGAAGAACGCGCTGTCGGGCGACAGGACCATGGTCGTGTCCGAGCTACCCATCGCCGCCGCATAGGCCTGCATCGAGCGATAGAACTCGAAGAAGGACGGGTCCTTCGAGAAGGCCTCGGCGAAGATCCTGTTCCGCTCGCCGTCGCCCTCGCCGCGCATGATGTCGGCCGTCTTCTGGGCTTCGGCGACGATGATCGTCGCCTGCTTGTCGGCCTCCGACTTGATCTCCTGCGAGGCCTGGTCGCCCTTCGCCCGGATATCGGCCGCCTCGCGCTGGCGGTCGGTGCGCATCCGGTTGAAGATCGCCTGGCTGTTCGCCTGCGGCAGGTCGGCGCGGCGGATACGGACATCGACGACCTCGATACCCAGCGTCAGGGCCTCGGCGTTCGTCTGCTCGCGGATGATGCGCATCAACTCCGCACGCTGGCCCGACAGGACGGCCTGGAAGGTCCGGCCCGCCAGCGTCACGCGGATATTGGAGTTGAGGATCGCGCTCAGCCGCTGCTCGGCCTGATTCACGTTGTTGACCGTCTGATAGAACTTCAGCGGATCGACGATGCGATAGCGCGCGAACGCATCGACGACGAGACGCTTCTGGTCCATCGAGGTCACTTCCTCGGACGGCGCATCAAGCGCGAGGACGCGCTTTTCGAAGTAGATCACGTTCTGGAGGAACGGGATGCGCATATAGAGCCCCGGCTCCTTCACGGTATCGACGGGGTTGCCGAGCTGGACGACGACCGCCTGCTCCGTCTGGTCGACCGTGTAGAAGACGAAATTCCACAGGAAGAACAGCGAACCGAGCAGCAGTGCAAAGCCGATAAGGACGGTACGCATCAGCGACCCCCAAACGGCGAAGTGGAGGTGCCCGATCCGGTCTCAGGCTCAGGTTCGGCCGGCGGCTTGGGCTTCAGCTGATCGAGCGGAAGATACTGCACCACGCCTTTGCCCGAACCGTCGTCGACGATGATCTTGTTGGTGCCGCTCAGAACTTTTTCCATCGTCTCCAGATAGATGCGCTCGCGCGTGACTTCCGGCGCCAGCTTGTACTGCTCATAAACCGACAGGAAGCGCTGCGCCTCGCCCTGCGCCTGGGCGACGGTCTGCGACTTGTAGCCTTCGGCTTCCTGCTTGATCTTCGCCGCGCGGCCCTGGGCCTTCGGCACGATCTGGTTGCGATAGGTCTCGGCCTCGTTGCGGACGCGTTCGGCGTCGGCGCGGGCGGCCTGCACGTCGCGGAACGCCGCGATGACATCCTGAGGCGGATCGACGCGCTGCATCTGCACGCGCTGGATGGTGACGCCCGCCGCATAGGCGTCGAGCGTCGTCTGCATCAACTGCAGCACTTCACGCTGAATCTTCTCACGGTCTTCGGTGAGAATGCGCTGCTGGTTATTGCGGCCGATCACTTCGCGCATCGCGGATTCGGCGACCGCCTTGATCGTGCCTTCGACGTCCTCGACGTTAAACAGGAATTCCGGCGCGTTGCGGATGACCCAGAACACCGTGAAGTCGACATCGACGATATTCTCATCGCCGGTCAGCATCAGGCTTTCTTCGATCACGTCGCTCGAGCGGTCGCCGTCGATGCGGATACCGACATTGAGCTGATTTTCGCGCGTCACCTTGGGCGTATCGACCGTCTCGATCGGCCATGGCAGGTGATAGCCGACGCCGGGACCCGACTGGCGGCTATAGGCGCCGAAGGTCTTCACGATGCCCTGTTCGTCGGGCTCGACGGTGTAGATGCCGGTCGCCAGCCAGGCGATCACGACGGCAAGCGCAATGAGGAGCAGACCGCGCGGACCGATGCCGCCGCTGGGCATCACCTGCTTCATGCGTTCCTGACCCTTGCGGATCAGATCTTCGAGGTTCGGGGGCTTTCCGTCATTGCCGCCACCGCCGCCTTTGCCGCCCTGGCCCCATGGACCGCGTCCACCGCCGTCCTTGCCGCCGCCGCCCCATGGGCCGCCGGAGTTATTTTGCCAAGGCATTCAGTCGTTTCCTCCCTTTGCCGCGTCATATAAGCGTCTGCCACGCCAGCGCGACACGTGAGGGGGTTATATCAGGCCCGACCCACCCTAAATCAAGCTGAGAGCGTCGCAGGGGATAACGACGAGTCCATGACCGAACCCACCAAAGACCAGATCGCCGCCGCGCTGAACCGTGTGCGCGACCCCAAGAGTGGCCGTGGCGTCATGGATTCCGGCCTGATTCAAGGTCTCGTCGTGAAGGACGGACGCGTCGGCTTCATGATCGAAGTCGCCGCGGACATGGTTTCCAATTACGAGTATGTGAGAGCGGCCTGCGAGACGGCGGCGAAATCCGTGCCCGGCGTCACCGGCGTTACCGCGGTCCTGACCGCACAAGGCGGCGCACCGGCGCCGCGCCCCCGCCCCGCCCAGGCATCGGCCGGCCTGCGCAACCAGTTGCAGCCGGAGCGCGGTGCGCAGGCCCAGAGCATTCCCGGCGTCGCGGCGATCGTCGCGGTCGCCAGCGGCAAAGGCGGCGTCGGCAAATCGACCGTCGCGGTCAATCTCGCGCTGGCGCTGCAGTCGCTCGGTAAGCGGGTCGGCCTGATGGATGCCGATATCTACGGCCCCTCCGTGCCGCATCTGCTCGGCCTCATGGGCCGCCCGAGTTCGCGCGACGGCAAGATGCTGGAACCGCTCGAGCGTTACGGGCTGAAGGCCATGTCGATCGGCCTACTGATCGATCGCGACGCGCCCGCCGTCTGGCGCGGCCCCGTGGCGACCGGCGCGCTCAACCAGTTGCTCACGCAGGTCTCGTGGGGCGAACTCGACGTGCTCATCATCGACATGCCGCCAGGCACCGGCGACATTCATATCAGCCTCGCCCAGCGCGTCGCGCTGACCGGCGCGGTCGTCGTCTCGACGCCGCAGGACATCGCGCTGCTCGATGCGCGCAAGGGCGTCGCGATGTTCCGCAAGCTCGAAATCCCCGTGCTCGGCGTCGTGGAGAATATGAGCCTCTATGTCTGCCCGAACTGCGGACACGAGGCGCATCTCTTCGGCCATGGCGGCGCGCGAAAGGCCGCGGGCGAACTCGGCACCGATTTCCTCGGCGAAATCCCGCTGCATCTTTCAATCCGTGAAGGCTCCGACGACGGCGCGCCGGTGGTGGCCGTCAACCCCGACGGCGCCGAAGCGCGCGCCTTCATCGCCGTCGCGGAAAAGGTCGCGGCCCAGTTGGAGGCAGGCGTTGCGTCCCGCCCGCCGCCGCGTATCGTCATGATGTAGGCCCGGCACAAGACCGGTCCGCCACGGGGGAACGATGTCTTATCCAGGGTTCGAGAATGCCATTCGCCGCGTCATCACCGGCGACGATAGCGACGGCAAGTCGGTCGTCATCATCGACGGCGGCCCCGCCGCGAGCATGGCGGAAGCCGGCCTCGGCGGACTGCTCGACATCTGGACCGACAGTCACGGCCCGCTCGATCCCAAGGATCACACGCCCGCCAATCTGGAGCCGGTGAACCTCCACCCGCCCAAGGGCGGCTTGAAGGTGCGCTGGTTCGTGATCGAGCCCGCCCCGGCCGGCGTGCCGAAGGACATATTGGATCAGGGGACGCGCGCGGCCTTCGCCCGCTTCCACGCCGCCGACGCAATCATCGACCAGACCCGCGCGCCGGGCATGCACGAGACGCACTCGATCGATGTCATCTGCCTCATCAGCGGCGATGCCTCGCTGATACTGGAAGGCGACGAGCGCCGCCTGAAGCCCGGCAACATCGTCATCCAGCGCGCCACCAACCACGCCTGGGTCGCCCATGGCGGACCCGCGCTGTTCCTCGCGGTCCTCATCGACCGCGAGGTGGTGCGCAGCTAGCTCAGGCGTTGAAGTTCAGCTTCAGCCCGGCCTTCGCCCAATCCATCTTGAGCAGCTTTCCGGTGCCCGAGAGCGTGATGTACGCCGTCTTCATGCCCTTGCCGCCGAAGGCGATATTGGTGACCAGCAGGTCGCCGAACTGGGCCAGCGAGGTCAGCTTCGACTTGCCCGTGGCGGGCACGAAGGTCGTGATGCCGCCCTGCAGGATGGTGGCGACGCAGACGCTGCCATCCGCCTGAACCGCCAGACTGTCGAAATAGACGTGGCTGTCGGGCGCGCCGACCATCGTGCCGCCGGGAATCGCGCCCTTGGCGACCGCGAGCTGGCCCGGCTTCGCGATCGCCGACTTGAACAACCGGCCCGAAAGTGTCTCGGCGTAATAGACCGTCTTCTCGTCCGGCGAGAGGCCGACGCCGTTCGGCGCCATGATCTGGTGGATCTGCATCGAGATGTGCGAGCCATCGGGCTTGGCGTAATAGAGCGCGCCCCACTCGCGATGGTCATGCGTCGACTTGGCGTGGTCGGTGAACCAGAACCCGCCCTGCTTGTCGAAGACGAGATCGTTCGGCCCGCGCAGCGGTCGTCCGTCGCACTGCGTGTAGAGCACCTCGACCTTGCCGGTGGAGAGATCGATGCGCTCGATGCGGCCGCCCGTGTAGTCGGCGGGCTTGTGGCCGGGGATCGTCCACTTGCCGTTCTTGTGCCACTCGAAGCCGCCATTGTTGCAGACATAGAGCGCGCCGTCGGGGCCGATGGCCGCACCATTCGGCCCGCCGCCCGGCGAGGCGATGACCTGCTTCTTCCCGTTCGGCTTCACGCGCGTGATGTTGCCCGACTGGATCTCGACGACGATGACCGAGCCGTCGTCCATCACCACCGGCCCTTCCGGAAACTTGAGTCCGGTCGCCATTACTTCGATCGCCATGATGCGTTTCCCCGAATGTGATTATTGTTGTGCCTTGAGCGGCGCACGTTAACGCCGCCGCGGCGGCGCGCAATACGGGAGCGACGGAATGCAGCAGCAATTCACGATCACGGCGATCGGCCGCGTACGGTCGGACCGCGACCAGCCCATCGACGACGGCTGGGACGCGATCCCCGTCCGCATCGAACTCGACCCAGACGCGTTCACGGCCGACGCCCTCGCCAGCCTCGACCAGTTCAGCCATGCCGAGATCGTCTATCTCTTCGACCGCGTGACCGAAGCGCAGATCGAGCGCGGCGCGCGCCACCCGCGCGGCCGCGCCGACTGGCCCAAGGCCGGCATCTTCGCCCAGCGCGGCAAGAATCGTCCGAACCGCCTCGGCGTCACGGTCTGCGAGATCGTGAAGGTCGAAGGGCTGACCCTGATCCTCAAGGGTCTCGATGCCATCGACGGCACGCCGGTGATCGACATCAAGCCGGTCCTGTCGGGCTTCCTGCCGCGTGGCGAAGTGCGCGAACCCGAATGGGCGCGCGAGATCATGGCCGCCTATTGGTCGTGATCTACTAGGCGCGTTCCAGAATGCGGAAGGTGAAGCCCGGCAGCTTGTCGCCGAGCGCGGGGTGCGTCTGGACGAAGGTCTCTTTCCAGTCCGCGCGGTCGAAGGGCGGCATGAAGGCATCGCCCTCGGGCGACAGGCCGACGCTCGTCAGATAGATGCGCTGGGCCAGCGGCATGGCAGCGGCGTAAAGCTCCGCGCCGCCGATGACGACGATCTCCTCCGCCTGCCGCTCCAGCCGCGAGGCATGGTCGATGGCGCTCGCGACATCCCACACGACATAGAACTGGTGCCCGGCCTGGAAGTTCTCCGCGAACAACTTCTCGTCGAAGGCCGGCTCCCATGCCTTGTTGCGCGTGACGACGATATTCGTGCGTCCCGGCAGCGGCTTCTTGGGTAGGCTCTCCCACGTCTTGCGGCCCATGATGACAGGCTTGCCGATCGTGTGCTGGCGAAACCAGCGCAGGTCCTCGGGAATGCGCCAGGGCAACGCGCCCTTGTTGCCGATCACGCCGTTATTCGCGACCGCGACGATGAGCGAGAGAATGGGTGTGGTCATGATGCCGCCATCGCTTTCATCGCCGCGCCGCTGAGGCGGTACACGGTCCATTCGTCCTTGGGCGCCGCGCCGATCGATTTGTAGAAGTCGATCGACGGCGTGTTCCAGTTGAGCACCCACCACTGGACCATGCAGCAATCCTCCGCCACGGCCCGCGCCGCGAGCCGGGCGAGCAGCGCCTTGCCGATCCCCTTGCCGCGCGCCTCGGGCTCGACGAACAGGTCTTCCAGATAGAGGCCGGGCCGGCCGGCAAAGGTCGAGAAGTTGTAGAACCACAGCGCGAAGCCGACCGGCTTGCCGTCCCACTCCGCGATTTCGGCATAGGCGCGCGGCCGGTCGGAGAAGAGGTGCCTGGCGATATCCGCCGCGCTCGATTTCACCTCGTGGCGCTGCTTCTCGTACTCGGCGAGCGCGGTGATGAAATAGAAGACCAAGTCCTCATCGCCGGCGACCGCGCTGCGCAGCGTCAGCCCGCCAGCCGTCACACCGCCACCGGCGCCGAGATGTGCGGGTGGGACTGGTAGGCTTCGAGTTTGAAGTCGGCGAAGGTGAAATCGAAGATGTCGGTGATCGCCGGGTTCACGCGCATGACCGGCAGCGGCTTCGGCGCGCGGGACAGCTGCAGCGCCGCCTGCTCCAGATGGTTGGAGTAGAGATGCGCATCGCCCAGCGTGTGGACGAAGTCGCCGGGCTTCAGCCCCGTCACCTGCGCCAGCATCAGGGTCAGCAGCGCATAGGAGGCGATGTTGAACGGCACACCCAGGAAGATGTCGGCCGAGCGCTGGTAGAGCTGGCAGGAGAGCCGTCCCTCAGCGACATAGAACTGGAAGAGGCAATGGCAGGGCGGCAGCGCCATCTTCTCGACATCGGCCGGGTTCCAGGCCGTCACCATCAGCCTGCGCGAATCCGGCGTGCGGCGGATCATGTCGACGAGCTTGGCGATCTGGTCGACCGTGTCGCCGTCCTGCCCCGGCCATGAACGCCACTGATGGCCGTAGACCGGGCCGAGATCGCCGTTCTCATCGGCCCACTCGTTCCAGATGCTGACGCCGTTCTCCTTCAGATACGAGATGTTCGTCTCGCCCTTCAGGAACCACAGCAGCTCGTGGATGATCGACTTGAGGTGGACCTTCTTGGTGGTGACGAGCGGGAAGCCCTCGGCGAGGTCGAAGCGCATCTGATGGCCAAACACGGAGAGCGTGCCCGTGCCGGTCCGATCCGTCTTCTTCACGCCGGTCTTGAGGACCAGCTCCATCAGGTCGAGATACTGCCGCATCGCCCTATCCTCTGCCGCCACTCTACGCCGCTCGCGGCCGGATGCCAGTTTGCCTGATTCGGAGGCGCTTGAGGCGGTGGCGGGCAACCACACTTGTGGACAAGAAGGCCGCTCCAGACTTGACTCTCTCATAGGAGATGAAATTCTCCTATCATGGAATCAGAAACGGACCTTCTCCGGCTGATCGGCACGCGCGTTGCAGAACGGCGCACGGCGCTCAAACTGACGCTCGACGAAATCGCCGGCCGCACCGGGGTTAGCCGCGCCATGATTTCGCGCATCGAACGCGGCGAGGTCCATGCCAGCGCCGTCGTGCTCGACAAGCTCTCGGCCGGGCTCGGTCTCACCCTCTCGGCGCTCTTCGCCCGCGAGGCCGCCTCGCCCCTCCTCCGCCGCGCCGACCAGCCGGTCTGGCAGGATCCCGTCAGCTTCTATGTCCGGCGCGAGGTCGCGCCCGCAGGAACGGCCTCGCCCGTGCGGATCGTCGAGGTCGAGTTCCCCGCCGGTGCGGAGGTCACCCTGCCCCGCAACCCGCACCGCGTGCTCGACCAGCATGTCTGGGTGCTCGACGGCGAGATCGAGATCGCCCTCGCTGCCGGCACCTATCGCCTCGCCGCGGGCGACTGCCTGCATATGCGCCCCGACGACGGCACCACCTTCCGCAACACGAGCCGCCGCCCCGCCCGCTACGCCGTCATTCACGTCGTGGAGTCCGTCACATGACGCACGCCATCCGCCTCCTGAAACCCGAAGAGACCGAAGCGCGGCGCGCCGCCCTGATCGACATTCTCGTCGACTCCGTCACGCACGGCGCATCCGTGAACTTCGTTCTCCCGATGAGCGCAGAGAAAGCCGCCGCGTGGTGGGACGGCGCGCTCGCCGGCCACGCGCGCGGCGAGCGGCTGATCTTCGTTGCGGAGGCGGACGGCCGCGTGGACGGCACCGTGCAGCTCATCCCGGCGCCGCAGGAAAACCAGCCGCACCGCGCCGATCTCTCCAAGATGCTGGTCCACAGCCGCGCCCGCCACCAGGGTCTCGGCGCGGCGCTGATGCAGGCGGCGGAGGCGGAGGCACGCCGCATCGGCCGTACTTTGCTGACGCTCGATACCGAGACCGGCAGCGACGGCGAGCGGCTCTACACCCGGCTCGGCTGGACGAAGTTCGGCGAGGTGCCCGGCTTCGCGCTCACCGCCGACGGCAACACGCGCCAGGCCGCGAGCTTTTTCTACAAGACGCTCTGAAGCCAAACGCCGCTTTGCGCGTTAAGCGCCGAATGGACGAGCTTGAAATCATCTTCCGCATGCTCGCGGGCACGGCCTGCGGCATGGCGATCGGCATCGATCGCGACCTCCGCGGCAAGCAGGCGGGCCTGCGCACGCTGGGTCTCGTGGGGCTCGGCGCCAGCGTCGTCGCCGTCACCGTAGCGAGCGACCCGGTCTTCGCCGCGAACGCGGACGCGATGAGCCGTGTCGTCCAAGGTGTCATCCAGGGCGTGCTCGCCGGCGTCGGCTTTATCGGCGCGGGCGTTGTGCTCCACGACAGCAAGGCAAAAGCCGTCTACGGCCTCACCACCGCCGCCGCCGTCTGGCTGGTCGCCGCACTCGGCATCGCCGCCGGCCTTGGCGCCTGGCGGGTCGTCGCGACCGGCGTGGTCGTCGGCTTGGTGCTGCTCGGCATCATGCACTATGTCGAGCGCTGGGTGTCACCCGGTGACGGCGACAAGAAGAACTCCGTCGTCGCGGACGACGAAAAGCCGGACAAGGACGACGCCTGAAGCGCCCGGCTCTGAAACCTGGTCGCAACCACGCCCGCCCGTGGCGGAAATCCGCCTTTCGCAATAGGGGATGATTTTCTCATTCCGACCCCCTATATCTCTCTGTGCCGGCTTGCCCGGCTATGGCGATAAACGCGCGTGTAATAAGCGGCTCGGACCCGGGGGCGGTACCCGGCGCCTCCACCAAGTGAACCGGTCAGGCCAATCTGATTGGCGGGTTCAGTTGATGGGGGCGAAATAGGATCGACGGACGTGTAAAGACGTAGCTTTTGCCCCGAATGGTTCCGCGGTTATCGGGCCGTTGTATAGGTGCCAACGACAATGAAATGGCCCTCGCTGCCTAATAGGTAAGCGCAGCCCGGTGGGGAGCTGGGCAACAGAATCCCCACCACCTTATCTTCATAAGTTGACTTATGTCGCCTTTCCGCCGTTGACGCAGGGAGGCGACATATAATTTCAGCTTGCCCCAGCCAGTGGATGGAGGAGTGATAGATCGGGAGCCGATTCTGGGCGGAGCTCGACCATGACTACAATTAACGGCACGGCCGGAGCTGACAACCTTGCTGATACAGATGGCTCGGATCTCATCCATGGGCGAGAAGCCGATGACATCGTCACCCGCAATAGCATTCTTCAGCCCGGTCAGAACGATAAAGTTTATGGAGATGATGGAAACGACATCATCGCAGCCTCCTTCACAGTGCAGGGGATCAGGGGCATAGCGACTGTCGAGTTGCGCGGCGGGTTTGGCGACGATCGGATATCGGCATCCTACGCAACGGCGTCCAATGTCGGTATCGAACTCTACATAGCTGGTGACGAGGGAAACGATGTTCTCTTTCTTGGAAGTCAAGGCGGGGCAGCGAGTGGCGGATCTGGAAACGATCTAATTTATCTGTCGACCGCGAGTTACCCCGCAGCTTCAGCTTCCGGTTTTCTGATTACCCTGGGCACCGGCGCCGACACGATCATCGTCGATCACGGTGACCCAATTTCCCTCTTGCAGCCGCCTGAGCCGCGGATTGTCGTGAATGACTTCACCCGCGATGACCGCCTCGATCTTAGCGGCTATTTTCGTACGCTCACGAATACTGACGGCTCCAATTCTTTTACCAGCGGCCACGCGCGTGTCGTCACTGAACCGGACGGCAAGGTCTCGCTTCAGGTTGACCTCGATGGGGCCGCCGGTCCGGCGAACTTCATCACCTTTCTCCAGTTCACCGGCGGCGTCGATGCCGCACGCGTATCGGTCGGGGATCTGACAAACATCCATCTTGTCGTCAGCGAGGTGATGGGTACGCTGAACGCCGACACGCTGACCGGCACGGCAGCCGATGAGAACCTCAAAGGACTGCTCGGCAATGACGACATCAACGGCGGGGCCGGCAATGATCGGATTTGGGGTGGTGGCGGCGGCGATCGACTGACGGGCGGTGCAGGCGCCGACGTGTTTGTCTATAGCCTTCAGTCAGACTCAACTCCCGTCGTGTACTCGACGCCTACGGACTACGATTACATCACCGATTTTGCGACCGGTATCGACCGCCTGGATTTCACCGACCTAAATCCGCTCTCGGTCAGCCTCATCCGCTCGGGCAGCGCAACCTTCGCATTTCTCGAAACCTTCGCCGGTAAAATGACGATCGCCCTCGAAGGCGTCGTCAACGGCAACGACATCGACGCGGGCAGCAACATCCCGATCTACATGATCGGCACATCAGCCGCCGATACGCTGATCGGATCGGATCGCGGCGATCCGATCTATGGCGGCGGCGGCGCTGATACGATCATCGGCGGCGGCGGCGCCGATACGCTGTTCGGCGAGGCGGGTGCCGACACCTTCCGCTATCTCGCGACGTGGGATTCCAACGCCACCGGATCTGATGGCCTATTCGGCTTCGAGACGGGTCTCGACAAGATTGACCTCAATGCGCTGGAGGCCACCTCCGTGAGCCTCATTCGCTCAGGCGGCTCGACCTTCCTCTTCGCCGAGGCGCCATCCGGGGGATTCCAGCTTGCTGCGATCAATGCGGACATCAACGGCAACGACATCCTCCATACCGGAAATTACGGCATCTACATTATAGGCGATGCGGCCGCGAATACGATCATCGGGTCGTCGAACGCGGACTCCATCAGCGGCGGCGGTGGCAACGACGTCATCACCGGCGGCGGCGGCGCGGATGTTCTGTTCGGGGACGCTGGCGCTGACATATTCCGCTACCTCTCCACTTCGGATTCGGCAGTTTCGGCAGCCGACACGCTCTATGGCTTTACGGCCGGCAGCGACAAGGTGGACCTGACCGCAGTGCGCACTGGCGCCAACGATTCTTTCGGCATTGCCTATAGCGGCGGCGCCAGCTTTCTGTTCGTCGACATTGGCGGTAACGGCACTAACGATATGCTGATCCAGTTTGCCGGCGCGACGATTACAGCCGCCGATATCCTGTGGTCAGGTTCGAGCGCCGCGCCTCACCATATCGCCGAGCTCGCAGCCCCGACGTTTGCCGCAATGCCGGATGCGGTAGACCTGATGGACTTGGGCCTCACGCGTCACGCCTTCGTCCAACCTGCCTATGGCGAACTTGTAACGCTTTAGGCGGAGGATCGGCCCAGGCCTTGTGCCGATCTTACGACGATACCGGGATCGCACACGGCCGAACGCGAAACACTAATTCTTCGCGCCACCGCCCGAAGAGCAGGTCGCCACGGCCTGCACGACGATGTTCGAGACATAGGCGTAGAAATTCGGATCGCTGATGCCGTTGGCCGTCATGGCCTTCTGCACGGCCGCCGGGTCGGCATTGGTGTCGAGCATCACGAGGAAGACCGCCTGTTGCGGCGAGGACAGCCGCCGCGTCATCTCATTGGCGAAGCAGTTGCAGTCGAGCGTCCCCTCGACGGGATCCGCCTCGCAATGCGCGACGATGCGATCGTAGGCGCTCTTTGACGGTGTCGATGTGCCGCCGGTCGACGCCGTGGTGTCCAGCGTCTTGCTGAACTCGACCGCCGCGGCGACCAGAGCCACGAGAATGCCCAGCGTCACCGCGATGCCGATGATCGCCCGCCACCGATAGCCGGAGGCCGCGCCCGCCGGCACCGGCGCGCTGACGACAGGCGCCGGTGGCGGCGCCGCCTTGCCGACGACGCCCTCGAGCGCCCGCACCAGTCGCTCCATATGCGCGTTGAAGTCGCGCCCCGATTCCACATGCGCGGCGTTGATATAGGCGAGCGACGAGATGGAAGCCGGCAAGTCTGTCTCGGCCGGCATCTCCGCCCCGTCGATCAGCAGCGGGATAACGCGGCGCTTCGCGGTGAAGGCCGCCTCGACCTCAAGCCGGATCGGGTCGCGCTCGTCCATGATGCGGCGCGTGCCATCGGCGCGGAGGCCCATCCATTCCTCGCCGATCACGACGAGCACGGCATCGGCCCGCGCCACCGCCTGGCCGACATGCTCGCGAAAATCGACGCCGATCGGGATCGCGTCGATATCCATGAAGACCTGGTCTTCGCCGAAGCGCAGCGCGAGGCGGTCGCGGATACGCCCGGCCATAGCCGCGGCGTCAGCCCGGCGATACGAAATCAACAGCTTCGGCATGGGCCAAGTCTAGGAACGGCCCCTGCCCCTGACAATGCGACTTAACCGATCGCAAAGACCGTGTAGCGGATGCCGCCCTTGATGCGCTTGCCGCAGGCGACGGTGACGAGGGCGTTCAGCCATTGATAGCGCTCGTCGCTGGTCTCGAAGAGCGGCACGATGCGCGCGTAGTAGCGCGACTTGTCGAGCGCGATGCCCTTCTCCGGATCGGCGAAGTCCGCCGCGGCGTCGGTTGGCACATGCATGCGGCCGCCATGCGTCACATAGATCAGCGCGCCGTCATGGGTCTTCCATACCGTGCGCGCATCGAAGGTCGAGACGGCATCGCCGTTGGCGAGCTTGCCGGCCAGGCCCCAATTGCCGCCGCCGGGCAGGACTTCGCCGTGCAGCCGCTCGCCCTTCACGACGCCACCGCCGATATAGCCGGCACGCTGGTTGCGCCAGGGCGTCTGGCCGATCGGGATCATCGCCCCCGCGACATAGAACTCGACGGTGCAGAGGATTTCGCTCGCCAGCGAGGGGAAATCGGCGTCGGACATGGTTCGCTCCCGGATTTTCCGCGAGCGTGCAACGCCGCGACCACCCGGCGCAATAGATTAGTGTTCTAACGGATTCAGTGCGCGCCGGGTTTGACGATGATCAGCTTCGGCTCCGGGCGCGGCGCCGGCTTGGGCGCCGGCGGCGGAACGGCCGCGGCCTCCTGCACGGGCGGCTCGATCTCGACGCAGAAGATCTTCCGGCTCAGCCGCAACCGGCCGTCCGGCAGGCGCAGCGCCTGATGCCCGTCGAGCGCCCCGCCGCTGAAATAGACCTTGTCGCCATCCGCGGAGTAGGAGCCGCGATCGAGGTCGCCCACCGGACCGTAGCGGCCGTCATCCATCACGAAGCGACGGCCCGTGATCTCGTTGCCGCCGCGCGTGTTGCAGGCGAAGGCCCGCTTCCCGCCATCGCTGGCGAAGGCCGGCATCGCCGCCGGCGCCGCCAGCAGCGTCGCCGCGATCAAGACGAATGCAGTGCGCATGACTCGCTCTCCCGTATCGGCGCCAGTCTAACGCCGGGACGGGTCGGCAGGCTCCCGCGAACTCCGGCGAACGTTAACGCGGACGGCTACAAGCGCAGCGCGCAGAGCCACGCGGCTACGTCAGGTCGAGTTTTCTACGGTGAAGGGGGATCGGGCGCGGCGCCGTGCGCGGCCTGATCAAGGGCGGGATCGCCTAATCCCGGAATCACAACATGGCCGCCTTGCGGCGGCCATGCGGTTTAGCAGACGAGCGGACAAGCCGCTCGCTGAACGATTTAGCGCGCTTCGCTCTTGCGGAAGTACATCACGACGGCCGTGGCGGCGGCCAGGAGGCCGGCGACGAGGAGCGTCGAGGGAACTTCGGAAGAGGTGGGCGACACGAAGATGTCCGCACGGGCCGGGAGGGCCAGCGCGACAAGGCTCAGACCAGCAACAATCGACTTCATTACTTTTATTCCCCGGTATTTACCTGCGAGACCATAACCTTAACAGGATTTAACCAAGAAATATATGAGAATTTTAATCCACAACAAATTTTTTTGGACACTTGGTTGTATCGCGGCGCGCGCCTGCAACCTCAAATATCAGACACTCCGCCTATAGCGTAGCCAGAGCGCCACGACCCCACCTATGGCGCAGAGCAAGCCGCCGCAGGTGAGCGTCAGGGGCACGCCGATCGCGTGCGCGGTCGCCCCCGCCGCCAGGGCGCCGAAGGGCATCATCCCGAGGAACGACATGGTGTAGTAGGCCATGACGCGGCCCCGCATCCGGTCTTCAACGTTCAGTTGCACGATGATGTTGGTCGAGCTGCCCTGCAGCATCAGGCAGAACGCAGTCGGCAGGATCAGCGTCACGGCCAGCGCGTAGTCGCGCGAGAACGAGAAGGCGGTCATGCAGAGGCCAAAGCCGATCGCCGCGACGGACGGCGCGCGCCTGAGAATCTCGGAATTGAGCCGGCTCATCGCCAGCGCGCCGCACAGCGCCCCTGCTCCCACCGTCGTCATGAGCAGGCCGTAGCCGCCGGCATCGACCTTCAGCACCTCGTTGGCGAAGACCGGCATCAGCGTCAGATACGGTCCGCCGGCGAAGCTGGAGACCGCAAGCGCCAGCAGCGCCGTGCGGATCTCGCGATTGCCGATGACGTAACGGAATCCCTCCAGCAGATCGCTCAGCGCCCGCGGTCGCTCGGCCGGCTTCACGAAGCGGGTCAGCCGCATCATGAGAAGGCTGATCAGCACCGCGACATAGCTGACCGCGTTGATGGCGAAGCACCAGGATTCGCCGATCGCCGCGATTGTCACCCCCGCCACCGCCGGACCGACAATGCGCGCGCTGTTGAACATGATCGAGTTGAGCGCGATGGCGCTCTGCAGATCCTCGCGCCCCACCATCTCGGCCGTGAAGGACTGGCGGGTCGGAATGTCGATCGCGTTCATCAACCCGTAGAAGAGGGCCAGCAGCGCGACATGCCAGACCTCCACGACGCCTGTGAACGACAGCGTCGCCAGCGCCGCCGCCTGCAGCAGGAACGCGGCCTGCGTGAAGATGATGAGCCGCCGCCGGTCCACGCGGTCGGCGACGGTGCCGCCGAACACCGCCAGGAAGAAGACCGGCGACTGCGCGAGAAATCCGATCAGGCCCAGCGCCAGCGGCGAACCCGTGAGGCGATAGACCAGCCAGGACTGGCCGATGATCTGCATCCACGAGCCCATCTGCGAGAGCATCTGGCCAAAGAAGAACAGCCGGTAGTTCCGGTGGCGGAAAGCCTGCGTCAGGGGAGGCCGCGGAACGGGCGGTGTTGGGGGCGAGTCGGTCATCGGTGGGCAGGGGCGATAAACGCCGCCCTGCCCCGTCGCGCAACGCCTTAGCGCCCCGTCTGGACAGAATGCCGCTCACGTCCCATGTCAGGTCCGCAACTAATACGCTGGGGATATCAATGAGCGCCGCACTCGACCCGCTGTTCACGCCCTTCACGCTGAACGGCCTCACGCTGCCCAATCGCTTCGTGATGGCGCCCATGACGCGCTCCAAGTCGCCGGACCAGGTGCCGACCGACGAGGTCGCCGCCTATTACCGCCGCCGGATCGAAGGCGGCGTCGGCCTTCTCATCACCGAGGGCACCTCCCCCGCTCATCCCTCCGCCGCCAATGACGCGCAGGTGCCGCGCTTCCACGACGACGATGCGCTCGCCGGCTGGGCGAACGTGTTGAAAGAAGTGAAGGCGGCCGGCGGCCACATCATGCCGCAGCTCTGGCATGTCGGCCTGATGCGCAAGCACGGCCAGGGCCGCAATCCAGAGGTCGCGCCGGTCGGCCCCTCCGGCCTCTTCAAGCCGGGCAAGAAGGTCACCGACCCGATGACCGACGGCGAGATCGCCGACGTCATCAGCGCCTTCGCCAAGGCGGCGGCCGATGCCAAGCGCCTCGGCTTTGACGGCGTCGAGCTGCATGGCGCCCACGGCTACATCATCGACCAATTCTTCTGGGACGGCACCAACGAGCGCGGCGACATCTATGGCGGCGACATGGTCGCGCGCACCCGCTTCGGCGCCGAGATCATCCAGGCCGTGCGCGCCGCCGTCGGCCCCGACTATCCCGTCATCCTGCGCTGGTCGCAGTGGAAGCAGCAGGACTACACCGCCCGCATTGCCCAGACGCCGGAGCTGCTGGAAGCGTTCCTCAAGCCGCTGACCGATGCCGGCATCGACGCCTTCCACTGCTCGACCCGTAGATTCTGGGAGCCCGAGTTCGACGGCTCGGCGCTGAACCTCGCGGGCTGGGTGAAGAAGCTGTCGGGCAAACCGACCATCACGGTCGGCTCGGTCGGCCTCGATGTCGACTTCATCACCTCGTTCACCAAGGCCGGCGTCGACAAGGACGGCGGCGCGAATCTGGAAGCCCTCGCCAAGCGCGTCGCGGACGGCGAGTTCGACCTGGTGGCGGTGGGCCGCGCCCTGATCGCCGACCCCGAATGGGTGAACAAGGTCCGCGCGGGGAAGTTCGACGCGCTCAAGGCGTTCGAACCCGCGCAGTTGGCGACGCTGTACTGAACGACCCGAAAGCACCGCTAGTTAATCCCCCTTCCGTCATGGCCGCCCTTGAGGCGGCCATCCAGAGCGACGGCGCGATGGTAGGCTGGATGGCCGGGTCAAGCCCGGCCATGACGATGATTGCGAAAGAGTGGGCCTAGATCTTCGTCATGGTGAGGTGCGCAGCGCGGCACGCGCGGAGCCTTGACCCACGCACACTGCATCAGCGTGCGTCCTTCGAGGCTCGCTCCGCTCGCACCTCAGGATGACGGGGTTTTGCGCGTGGGTTTGCTGCGAAACGGTCCCGTCCGCACCGGCGCGATCGTCACCGTGATCCGCTCCCGCTCCCCCGGCCGCCGCTCGACCAGCAGGCGCGCCACCTGGCTGTCGTCGTGGAACGTCCACCCCTTCACCCCGTCGAGCACCGCCTTGGCGAGATTGTCGAGATCCATCACCGGCGGTTCGCCGACATGCTCGACCAGGATCTCGACCGTGTGGTCGCCCCACGCCGCCCGCGCGCCGCGCCATTCCTTGCGGAAGAACTCGTAGAGCAGCGGCTTGTAGTACTTCGCCTGCGTGGTGATGCCGTCCACCGCCACGGTGATGACGCCCTTCACCTCGCGGGCGCGCACCTTGCCTGAAGCGATCCAGCCATCAACAGCCATCAAGCCGACGCTCCCCTGTTCGTCATCCTGAGGTGCTCGCCCATCGGGCGAGCCTCGAAGGACGCACACTGATACAGCGTGCGTGGTTCGAGGCTCCGCGCGTGCCGCGCTCCGCACCTCACCATGACGAAGAAAAGAGCGGTCATCGGAGATTTTAGACTTTGCCCGCCATCAACGCTTCCGCTGCCGCCTGGTAGGCCGGCAGCACGACGGGATCGGTCGCCGTGTTCGCCGCGATCGTGTGCGAGCCGAGGCGCGTGATCACCATCTCGGCCTTGGGATCGACGAAGATGCTCTGGCCGTAAATGCCGCGCGCCATATAGGCCCCGTGCGGATTGTGGCTGACCCACCACATGTTCCGGTACGACCAGCCCGGCAGCGTCGTGTAGCCGCCTTTGGAGAACGCCTCCTGCGAACTGCCCTTCGCGATGTCGTCGATGACGGCGGCGGGGATGATCTGCTCGCCGTTCCACGCGCCGCGATTGCGCATCAGCTCGCCGACCCGCGCGATGTCGCGCAGCGTGGCGTTGAGCCCGCCGCCGCCGATCTCGGTGCCGGCTGTGTCGATCATGAAATAGGCGTCCTCCTCGGTGCCGATGCGGCTCCAGATGCGTTCGGAGACCAGCGTCGCCAGCGGCTTGCCCGTGACGCGTTTCACGATCCAGCCAAGCACCTCGGTGGAGACCGTCTTGTAGGCAAAGCCCTCGCCATGCGGGCCTTCCTTCTTCAGCGTGCGCAGGAAGTCGTAGACGATCTCCGGCCCGCTATAGTCGGGCGGGCGCCGCGTCATGCCGGCGGCGCGGGCATAGTCGAAGACCTCGGCGTTCGGGTCGGTATAGAGCTCGCTGTATTTCACACCGATGCGCATATCCATGACGTTGCGCACGATCGCGTCGTCATAGGCGGTGCCCTTCAGCTCCGGGATGTAATTGGTGACCGGCGCGTTCTCGTCGAGCGCGCCGTCATGCACCAGCCATTGAGCGATGAGCCCGACAAAGGACTTCGACACCGACATCAGCAGATGCGGCTGCTCCGGCCGGCAGGCGCCGAAATAGCGCTCATAGACGACGCGCCCGCGATGCAGGACCAGCAGCCCGTCGGTGTGGATCGAAGCGAAGCCGTCGGCCCAATTCGTGTCCTCGCCGGTCATCGTGCGCACGGGCAACGCATCGAGCGCCGCTTCCACCGCGGCGCGCGGCAACACCGACGGCACCGGCGCGCGCCGCACGGGCTTCGTCGGGACCAGCTCGCGATAGTGGTTCAGCGCCCAGCGCAGTTTCGGAAACTGGGCGGCGGCGGGGTCGGCGAACAGCACGCGCTCTTCCAGCTTGGGCGGAAAGCCCTGCATCCAGCTGTTTGGATCAACCGCATCGCTCATCCGACTCTCCCCGCTTTTGGCTTTCCCCATTCTGACGGGTTCGTGACCGCCGGGCGCAAGCGAAACAATTGACCCCTAGCGATTCTGTGCCTAGTGTTTCTAGGTATGGAAGCGGAAATGCTCAAAGGGCACCTCGATGCCCTCGTCCTCGCGGCGCTGGAAGGCGGGCCGACGCATGGCTACGCGATCATCGAGGCCATCAGGGCGCGCAGCGATGCCGCCTTCGACCTGCCGGAAGGCACGATCTATCCGGCGCTGCATCGGCTGGAAAAAGCCGGGCTGCTGAAGAGCGCCTGGGTGACGCCGCCCAGCGGCCGCAAGCGCCGAGTCTATGAACTGACCAAGCGCGGCATCGACGGGCTCGCCGAACGGCGCAAGGCCTGGACGCGCTTCGCCAAGGCCATCGAACAGACGCTGTCGGGGAAGACGCCATGGCCGGCGTGATCGACACCTATCTGGCCGAACTCGACCGCCGCCTCGCCTTCGATCCGGCGCTGGGCGCCCGCGTCCGCGCCGAGGTGGAGGACCATCTCCATCTCGCGGCCGAAGCGGAAACCGCCCTGCCACGCGCCGACGCCGAGCAGCGCGCGGTGCAGCGCTTCGGCGATGCGAACGAGATCGCCGCACGCTTCGCGCGCGATGCGCTGAACGCGCAGGCGGGTCGCACCTGGCTCGCCCTTGCCGCGACGGCGGGCGCGACGTTCATCGCCATGCGACTGCGGCGTATGCTGCTCGACACAGGTGCGTTTGATGCCGTGCCATTTGCAGATTTTCTCGACCGCTATGCCTTCATCGCCGCGCTGGTGATCGGCATCGGCGGCTGGCTGATCTTCCGCCGACAACCACATCGCGCGCTCGACCGCCGCTTCTTGCCCGTCGAAGCGGCCGGCACGCTCGGCTTTGTCGCGCTCCTCTTCTCCATCGCAGGCGGCGCAGTGATCGCGCTCATGGCCGGCCGGCAGTTCGAACTGCCCGCGCTCACCGCTCTGCTGCTGGAGATCGCGATGGCGGGCTGGCTGGCCACGCAGGTCTGGCGATTGCAGCAGCGCAGCCGCGCTGCGGTGAAGGCACTCAAGGGATAACACCGACATGACGGCTCTCGTTCGCACCCGGCCCACCGGCTGGACCATCGCGCTTGCCTGCTCGGCAGCGCTCATCATCGGGGCAACGGCGATCTACGCCGCCTATCCCGATCCCATCGACGGCATCCGCCGCGTCATCCGCGTGACGGCGCATACCTCGCTCACCTTCTTCCTGCTCGCCTTCACGGCCTCGTCGCTGCAACGCTTATGGCCCGGCCCGGCGACACAATTCCTCCGCCGCCATCGCCGCGAATTCGGTGTCACCTTCGCGGTCAGCCACATCATCCACGCGATTGCGATCATCGCCCTGATCCGCAGCGATCAGGCGCTGTTCTGGCAGCTCAGCTCGATCGGCAACATCATCGCGGGCGGCAGTGCCTATGTCGTCATCCTCCTGATGCTCGCGACCTCGTTCCCCGGACCCGCACGGTGGATCGGCCCGCGCGTCTGGAGCGTGCTGCACCTCTATGGCGCGTGGTTCATCTGGATCAGTTTCATGGTCACCAACGGCAAGCGGATCGCCACCGGACCCGGCTTCGCGATCGCGGTCGGGCTGCTCGTCCTGGCCGCTAGCCTCAAGATCGCCGCCAAAATACAGGCCCGCCGCGGCGCAACGCCTTATTGAGCCGGACCGCGCCGAGGCCTAGATTAGGGCATGGCCAAGGACTGGATGAATTACGAGGCGCTCGCGCAGAACGCGCTGCGCGGCGTCGTGCGCATGGCGCTGGAGCGCGTGGTCGCCCAGGGCCTGCCCGGCGACCACCATTTCTACATCACCTTCGAATCCCAGCATCCCGGCGTGAAGATGTCGGACTGGCTGAAGGAGCGGTATCCCGAGGAAATGACGATCGTCGTCCAGCACCAGTTCTGGGGGCTGGAGGTGCGTCCCGACTCGTTCGACATCACGCTCAGCTTCCAGAAGATCGGCGAGCCGCTGACCGTGCCCTACGAGGCGGTGAAGGCGTTCTTCGACCCCAGCGTCCAGTTCATGCTGCAGTTCAAGCCGGCGACCGGCCAGCCCGGCGCAGTGAAGAAGCCGAACCCCGCGCTGCAGCCGGCGCCCCAGCCCGCCAAGCTGGAGGTGAAGCAGGAGCCGGCCGCCGCCGAGGACAAGCCCAAGGACGCCGCGCCCACCACGGGCGAGGTCGTCAGCCTGGACAAGTTCCGCAAGAAGTAGGCGCGCCTGCGCGGCTACTGCGCGAGCTGCATCCCCCACTGCGCTTCCGGCCAGTTGAAGTCGATCTCGGCGACCGCCGGCACACCGTCGCGGGCGTGCAGGAACAGCTTCGGAAAGGCGCGGTTCTGGATATTGGCGATGCCACCGGCCGCATCGGAAAACGGCGTCTGCCAGTGCGACGCGGGGTCCGCGCGTGCCACCGGCGCGAGCGCGAGCGCACCGCCGACCACCAGCAGGCAGGTATTCGGATCCCGGGCGAGGCAAAGCCGGATGAACTCGCCGTTCGCATCGGCCAGCTTCTCGCCGACCCATTCTGCATCCGCCCAGGACGTGACGGGGCTGAACTGGAACGTGTTGTCCTGGACGTTCAGGAAGGAATCCCGCCGCCACGCGCCGAAAATATAGACGCGGTTCGTCACCATCAGCGTCGGGTTGTCGATGCCGGGTTGCGTGTCCTTGTCCTTGCTGGACGAGTTCGGCGTGAACGGCAGATCGATCTGCACCGCCTGCTCGCCCTGCCGCACCAGGACGGGCACCGTGATCGGCACGCCGGGCAACGTCGCATTGTCGAAGCAGTTGCGCGCTTCGTTGGCGGGGCTGGGACAGGCGTAGATGAGCAGATCGGTGACGAAGGTATCGCCGAGGTCATAGACGTCGTGCTGCGTCCGGCCCACCACGTTGAGCCCGTTCGGCTGATTGCCGAACCCGTCCGCCAGCGGCAACTCCACGAAGATCGCATCGGCGGTGTTGCGCCGGAAGCCCGTGACATAGAGGTGGCAGAGGATCGGCGGATAAGCAGAGATCGTGATGATCGACGGGCAGTCCGTCGTCACCGCCAACTGGCTTTCCGGCTCGCCCGGATCGTCTTCCGCGCCCGGCGTCTCGCCATCGCCACCCGTATAGCTGGCCCGATATTTGTAGACGACGCGCGGCCCGTAGGCGGCGCCGATATTGAGCTCCAGCACCGCGCCGTCGGCGGGCAAGCCGTAAGGCGTCACCTGCGCCGTCACCGTTCGTGACCCGCCGCCTACGCCCACATCGACGACAAGCTTCGCATAGGCCTCGTCGGGGTCGCTGCTGAAATCCGTGCTGTTCTCGCTCGCGCCGCCCGCATAGTTCGTCGTCGGCAACACGGTGGCCGCGGTCGTCAGCGTGATCGTGAAGCCGTCGGCGCCCATCGTTTGCGGCGGCGCGCTCCAGGTGTGCTGGACGGTGTAGTTGCCATTGACGTCCTGCTGGGTGATCGCCCCCGACGCCACGGACGGCCAGCCCTCCCGCGCAGGCGCCGGCACGGTCTCGATCAAGGTCAGGGTTAGCACCCTGTCCTCGGCCATCGCCGGCGTCAGGATCGCCAGCATCGACATGGCGAAAACGATGAAAGCGAAGGCGCGCCGCAGCGCCGCAATGGGTGCAAAGGACATGGTGTCTGATCCCCCAGACCGGCGGGCCCCACCCCGCCGGTCCGATGAGGGCAGACTGCACCTCTACACGCAAGGGAAGCGTTGTCGCGGTCCTGCAGCCTTAGGCAGCACGTGCTTCGCCCGGCGCGGTCGCGGCGACCTGTGCGTGGGCGGCGGCGACCGCCTTTTCGGCGTGCTCCGGGCCGAAGGCGACGCCTTCGACCGAGATGACCTCGACGTCGGTAAGGCCGATGAAGCCGAGCAGCGCTTTCAGATACGGCACCTGGAAATCCATCACCTTCATCGCGCCGTCCGAATAGACGCCGCCGCTGGCCGTCACGAGATAGACCTTCTTGCCCTTCACCAGGCCCTCGGCGCCCGCCTCGGTGTAGCGGAACGTCTTGCCGACGCGCAGGATGTTGTCGAACCAGGCGCGCAGCGTGGTGGGCACGCTGAAATTGATCATCGGCGCGGCGATGACGATCGTGTCGGCCGCCAGCAGCTGAGCGATGGCGGCCTCCGACCGCTCCAGCGCTTCCCGCTGCCCGTCGAGCAGCGACTCGGGATGGGCCGAGAACACGGCCGCCAGGAACACGCCGTCGATATGCGGCACGGGATCGGCGGCGAGGTCGCGGGCGGTGATCGTGACGCCCGGCGTGCCGGCGGCGAGGCGTTCGGCGAGATCGCGCGCCACGGCGCTGGAATGCGAGGCCGCGCCGCGCGGGCTGGAGGTGAGGAGCAGGATGTTGGACATGATTGAAAACTCCGTCTGGGGTGGTTACATTTTGTGACCTGAGCTAAATTGCGACCTACCCCTCCGCGCCACAAGAAGGCACACCGATGTCCCCCAGGCACATTCCTGATCCCAACCACGCCAGCTGCCGCGCGGTGGCCGGCGTGCTGGCGCGGGTCGGCGACAAGTGGACGGTGTTGCTGGTCGCGCTGCTCTCCAACGGGCCGATGCGCTTCAACGCGATGAAGCGCGCAGTCAACGGCATCTCGCAGCGCATGCTGACTCTGACCCTGCGGGGCCTCGAGCGCGACGGGCTGGTGACGCGGACGGTCTTCCCGACCATCCCGCCGCGCGTCGACTACGAGCTGACGCCGCTGGGCGCCACGCTGATCGACACGCTGGGCGCCATCGGCGCCTGGGCGCAGACCAATGGCGGGGCGATCGAGGCGGCGCGGATCGCGTTCGACCTCAAAAACGCGCCGGGCAAGAAGGCGCTGCTCCCCGCCGCGGGCATGCCCGCGCCGCCGGCGCCCAAGTCCCCGTCGCGCGCACGCGTCGCCTGACATCATGCAGGTCATTCACAGCGTCGAGGAACTGGATCAGAAGGTCCGCGAGATCGAGGCCGCCTATGCGCGCTCGCCGCACGAGGCGCACGCGCTCATGGGCAAGTTCCGCATGCAGCCGCCCAATCGCGGCAAGCTCGATCCCGACAGCCCCGCCTATCGCGACGCCGAATTTGCGCTCTACCGATCGATCGCGGGCAAGACCTATGCGGTCGAGAACGAGGTCTCCGACTTCGACCCGATCGCCGCGATCGACCGGCCCTTCCCCTATTTCACGGGCGACTACGAGGCGATCGGCGACCAGCTGATGACCTTCGGCTGGATCTTCAAGACGATGCGCCTGCCCGAGAAGCGCTCGGTGCTGGAATTCGGTCCCGGCTGGAGCAACCTCACCTTCGCGCTCGCCAAAGCGGGGCTGAACGTCACCGCGGTCGAGATCGAGCAGAACTTCATCACCTTCATCCGCGAACGCGCCCGCCGCGACGGCCTCACCGTCGAGGCGGTCCATGGCGAGTTCCTGACGGCGCTGGAGCTGCAGCGCACCTTCGACGCGGTGCTGTTCTTCGCCAGCTTCCACCACAGCGCCGATCACGGCGCCCTGCTGGACGCGCTCGACACGCTGATCGCGCCAGGCGGGATCGCCGTCTTCGCGTCCGAGCCGTTCCTGGAATCCTTCAGCCGTCCCTGGGGCATCCGGCTCGACGGCGAATCGCTGTGGGCAACCCGGCGCTATGGCTGGCTGGAGCTTGGTTTCCGCGAATCCTATATCCGCGCCAATCTGCGCAAGCGCGGCTGGATGCTGGAAAAACACCGCTGCGCCGACAGCCCGTCCTGCATCGTCTTTGTCGCCAGGCGCCTCAGCGACATCGCCGCCGGCCTCAGCGTCCAGACACCCGCGCCGACGGGCCTGCGGACCCGCCTGCGCAGTGCCGCGAAAGCCGTCGTCGGTCAGCTGCCCCTGCCCGCCCAGCGCGCCGCCTTCGCCATGGCGCGGGCAATCAGGCGCTGAATCCAAAGCGTCTGCGGGCTCAATCAAACCTACATCGTCATCCCGGGCGAGGCCGCCGCAGGCGTCCGAGACCCGGGACCCAGGGGCCGCAAGCACCGCTATCCAGTCCCCTGGGTCCCGGCTCTCCGCTGCGCTCCGGCCGGGATGACGATGTGGGCCTACTGAGGCAGCACCGCGTTCAACGACAGGGTCAGCACCGCGTCCGCCATGCCGTTCTGGCGCACGACGATGTCGATCGTCGCAGGGCCCGGCTTGGTCAGATAGTCGAAGCAGTTGACCCCGGCATCGGGCGCGCGGCCCGGACAGGCGAAGACGGTGAGGCCCCAGCGATGCGGCGTCTCCCAGCCGAACACCCGCTCCTGCGCCGCCGTCTGCACCTGCAGCCCGTTGGCGTGGTTGCCGTAGGAGTCCCTGAGATCGGGCAGCAGGATATAGACGGGGTCCGTCGTATCGCGCCGCCAGTTGGTGAGGACGATGTCGCAGGCGATCCCCGGCTCGGCCGAAATGGTGATCGTATCTGGGCAGTCGAGCGCCGCCTCGATCTTGCCGTCCACCGGCAGCGCCTCGTCACTGTGCCCGGCGCCGCTGGTCGGCAGGGCATCGAGATCGAGCGACAACAGCACGTCATCGCGGCCCTTCTGGCGGACGATGACGGGCGTCGAGGTCGCGCCACTCACCGCGGCATTCTCGTAGCAATTGGCCCCGGCGCCGAGCTGGCCTGGACAGGCGAAGACAAAGAGGCCCCAGCTATAGGGCTCGCTCATGCCCGTCATGTCCTGCGTCCCCGCACCGGTCACCTGGATGCCGTTCGCGTGGTTGCCGAACGAGTCGCCGGCCTCGGGCAGCAGGACCTCGACGGGGTCCGACGTGTTGTGCCGCCAGCCCGTGATCTTGATGTGGCAGTTGAGGCTGGGCAGGTGCGAGATCTCGATGCTGCCGGGACAGTCGAGTTCCGCCCCCAGCCGCCCGGTATCCTCGTTCGCCTCCGCCTCCCCAGTCTCCAGCGCCTCATAGCTGACGCGGTAGCGGTAATAGACCGACGGCCCCCACTGGGCGCCCACTGCCAGCTCGACGATCGTATCCGGCGCGACGCCCCAGCGCGGCACGACCTCGACGTTCAGCGTCTCGGAATCCTTTTCGCCGCCTTCCAGATGAACCTCGGCCAGCGCCATTTCCGGGTCGAAGGTGAAATTGGTCCCGCCCAGCCGCGTGCCGCCCGCGAACTGGCCCGACGCCGCGGTCTCGGCCGCGACCTCCAGCTCCATCTCGAAGCCTTCTTCGCCGATCGTCGTGGGCGGAGCGCTCCAGCGATAGTCGGCGGTCCACTCCGCGCCCTTTTCCGAGATCATGCCCGGCTCGATCCGCGCCCAGCGTTCGAAGGTCGAATCGGGCGCGGTCTCGACGAGGGTCAGGGTCATCTTCGCCCGCTTCTCGTCCGCCCCCGTCGCCGGCATGGCCGCGAGCGCCAGCGCGGCCATGACGACGGCCGTACCCCGCGCCGCGACGCGTGAAAACCACTCAAATGACAAGCTCGCTTCCCACCCCGGTCAAGCGCAGTGCTTAAGCACGGATCGAGTGCACGCGGCGCGCGCCCGCGCAAGCCTCACGGCGACGCAGGCCCGCGGCTCAACCGTCCGTCGAAACCGTGTAGCGATAGATGACGGTCGGCCCCAGATCGGTGCCGACGCGGATGTCGATGGTCTGGCCGTCCTCCAGGCCCGCCTCGGGCTTGACGATGATCTCCTCCGAAGCGGCGGTCGCGACGCCCGGCCCGATCATGATTTCCGCCCAGGCCGGCGAGGGATCGGTATCGACCGGACCGAAGAAGGTCACATGGACCGGCCGCTTGTCGCCCGCATTGGCCGCATCGCCCTCCATCCGGGCGCTGACGCTCAGCGTGATTTTGAAGCCGGTCTCGTCGAACGTCGACGGCATCTCCGTCCAGGTGAATTCGAGCACGCCGTTGGGCAGCGTGACCTTCACCTCGCCGGGCTTGGCCGAATAGGTCGCATCGCCCAGATCGGGAATGGTTTCGGCAAGCGTCAGTTTGACGCCCGCCTCGGCCGTCCCGGCGGCAAGCAGCAAGCCGGCGCAGACCGCCGCCAGCCGATTCCGAATTGACCCCATCATGCCCTCCATGCGCGCTCTCCCTGCAAGAAGACGCCCCGGCGCCTCCAGGTTTCAAGCGCCGCAGTGTCGCGGGCGATGACAAGCCGCCCGCCCTGTCCTATTCACGCCCCGCACAGATTCACTGCCGAGGCCGCCCATGACCAAGACCCGCACCGAAACCGACACGTTCGGCCCCATCGAGGTCGACGCCTCGCGCTATTGGGGCGCGCAGTCGCAGCGCTCGATCGGCAATTTCAAGATCGGCTGGGAAAAGCAGCCCAAGTCCGTCATCCGCGCGCTCGGCATCATCAAGCGCGCCGCGGCCGAAACCAACGCCGCCCTCGGCAAGTTCGACAAGAAGCTGCTGAAGACCGTCGTTGCCGCCGCCCAGGAAGTCATCGACGGCAAGCTCGACGAGCACTTCCCGCTGGTCGTCTGGCAGACCGGCTCGGGCACTCAGTCGAACATGAACGCTAACGAGGTGATCTCGAACCGCGCGATTGAGATGCTGGGCGGCGAGATGGGCTCCAAGAAGCCCGTCCACCCCAACGACCACGTCAATATGAGCCAGTCGTCCAACGACACCTACCCGACCGCGATGCACATCGCCGCGGCCGAACAGGTGACGCACGACCTGCTCCCGGCGTTGAAGCACCTCCAGAAGGCGCTCGCCGACAAGGCGAAGGCCTGGAAGAAGATCATCAAGATCGGCCGCACCCATACGCAGGATGCGACGCCCCTGACGCTCGGCCAGGAATTCGGCGGCTACGCCCAGCAGATCGCCAACGGCATCAAGCGCATCGAGCTGACGCTGCCGGCGCTGATGGAACTGGCGCAGGGCGGCACCGCCGTCGGCACCGGCCTCAACGCGCCCATCGGTTTTGCCGAAGGCGTCGCCGAGCGCATCGCCAAGATCACGGGCCTCAAATTCACCACCGCCCCGAACAAGTTCGAGGCCCTCGCCGCCCATGACGCGATGGTCTTCACCCACGGCGCGATCAACACGGTCGCCGCCAGCCTCTTCAAGATCGCCAACGACATCCGCTTCCTCGGGTCAGGTCCGCGCTCGGGCCTCGGCGAATTGTCGCTGCCCGAGAACGAGCCCGGCTCGTCGATCATGCCGGGCAAGGTGAACCCCACCCAGTGCGAGGCGCTGACCATGGTCTGCGCCCAGATCTTCGGCAACCAGACGACCATGACCGTCGCGGGCTCGTCGGGCCATTTCGAACTCAACGTCTTCAACCCGGTGATGGCCTACAACTTCCTGCAGTCGGTCCGCCTGATGGCGGACGCCGCCGTCAGCTTCACCGACCACTGCGTCGTCGGCATCGAGCCGCGCCTCGACAACATCAAGCGCGGCCTCGACAACTCGCTGATGCTGGTGACGGCGCTCAACGGCAAGCTCGGCTACGACGCCTGCGCCAAGATCGCCAAGACCGCCCACAAGAACGGCACCACGCTGCGCCAGGAAGCGGTCGGCGGCGGCTACCTCACCGACAAGGAATTCGACGAAGCCGTCGATCCCTCGAAGATGATCGGGCCTGGCTGATCCACGTGTCATCCCGGCCGCAGCGCAGCGGAGAGCCGGGACCCAGGGGACTGGGCTCTGAGCCTGCCGCCCCTGGGTCCCGGGTCTCGGGCGCCTTCGGCGGCCTTGCCCGGGATGACGCATTGGATTTTTGCGCCGACGGAGCAGCCTTGTTTAAAGCTGCGATAAGCGGACCTCTGCTTCCTGAATTGCGCGCGCTGTCGGTCAGTCGCGCTGGACTACGCATTCGCATTGCCGATGTCCTGTCCTTGCTTCCGGCCGCAACTGCGATCGCGGCCGGTCTGCTGGACGGTGACGCACGCCCTGTCCGCGCCGTCCTGTTCGACAAGACTGCGGAAGACAATTGGGCATTGGGTTGGCACCAGGACCGCACCATCGCGGTTCGCGCGCGGGCTGACGTTCCCGGTTTTGGTCCCTGGACAGTGAAGCAAGGCATCCTTCACGTCGCACCACCGATGAACATACTGGAACGAATGGCGACATTGCGGCTGCACATAGACGACTGTGATGCCGGCAATGCGCCCCTGAGAATCGCTTGTGGCTCGCATCGGCTTGGTCATGTTCCCGCCGGTGAGGCGGCCGCGAGCGCGGACGCCTTACCGCAGCATATCTGCGTGGCGGCGGCGGGAGACGTCTGGGCCTACGCTACATCGATCCTTCACGCGTCAGACCGAGCGGTGACGCCCAGCCGGCGGCGCGTCCTGCAAGTCGACTACGCAACGTTCGATTTGCCCGGTGGACTGGATTGGCTGAGCTGACGCCCCGGCCAGCCCTCCGTTCGGAGGGTTAGGCGGCGTGAGGCCCAGGGTCTAAACTCCGTCGCGTGGTTAGGTCCGGGTAGGCGTATATGGCAGACGACGAGCATCACGCGGCGGAGGATCGGCCCGCCGCGTTCAGCGGGCATCGCAGCGAACTTCTCTTCAAGGCCTATCGCTCCATCGAGAGGCACGAGGGCATCGTCGCGACCGCGCAAGGTCCCATGAAGGTCGAGCGCGACGTTTACCGCATCGGCGTCGCGGCGGTGATCGTCGCCTACGACCCGGCGCGCGACCTCGTCGTGCTGCAGCGCCAGTTCCGCTTTCCCGTCCATCTCGCCGGCCTGGATGCGCTGATCGTGGAGCTGCCCGGCGGCATCGTCGAGCCGGGCGAGGCGCCGGAAGCGGCGGCACGGCGCGAGGCGATCGAGGAGCTCGGCGTCGCGCCGACCGACATCATCCCCGCTTTCACCTTCCTGCCGAGCCCCGGCTCGCTGTTCGAGGAGGTCCATCTCTTCGTCGCCCGCATCGATGCCTGCACCCTGCCCGCTCATGCCGGCAAGCGCGCCGAGGCCGAGTTCACCGAGCCCTTCGCCGTCTCGCCCGATGCCGTGCTGGCGGCGATCGACGCCGACCGCCTCTCCCATGGCTTCACGATCATCGGCATGCTCTGGTTCGCCCGCCATCGCGCACGGTTGCGGCAACGCTGGGGGTTCGATCCGTAATGCAGGAAGTCAAACGCTCGATCTCGATCGCCGGCCATCGCACCTCGATCTCGCTGGAGCCGATCTTCTGGGAGGTGCTGAAGGAGATCGCGAAGGCCGAGAAATGCTCGCTCGCCGCGATCGTCGCGCAGATCGACGAGGCCCGCGTGCCCGGCGACAGCTCGCTCTCCAGCGCCATCCGCGTCTACATCGTCGGCCGCCTGCGCGGGCGGCTGCAGCAGGACACGTAATGTCACACAAGTGCGGTTGACCAAGCGGGTCGTTCTACTATTGTTCCCGTCCTTGGGAGGCCGCCATGACACTCACGCTGATCCATTCGCCGCGCACGCGCTCGTCCAGTTTCCTCTGGCTGCTGGAGGAGCTGGAAGTCCCCTATGACATCCGCCTCGTCACGATCCGCCGCCAGGGCAGCGAGGACGGGCTCGACCCCGCCAACCCCCATCCGCACGGGAAGGTGCCGGTCATCCTGCATGACGGGGTGATGGTCCACGAGCAGACCGCGATCTCGCTCTACCTGACCGATGCGTTTCCGGCCGCCGGCATGGGGCCACAGATCGGCGATCCCAAGCGAGGGCCGTATCTCACCTGGCTCGCCTATTACAGCGGCGTCGCCGAGCCTTCGTTCATGTCGGCCTTCCTCAAGACCGACGTGCCGCGCGGCACGGCCGGCTGGGTCAAGGTCGAGGAAATGATGGCGCATATCAACAAGACGCTGGAAGCGAACGACTACATTCTCGGCGAGCGTTTCTCGGCGGTAGACATCCTCTACGCCGGTACTTTTGCACTCTTTATGCAGAACCCAATTCTGCCTAAGTCCGCGGCGCTGAAGGAATATGTCCAGCGCTGCACCTCCCGCCCCGCCCTCGCCCGCGCCACCGCGAAGGAGAACGGCTGATGCTGACCCTCATCCACGCGCCGCGCTCGCGCTCGACCCGGATGCTCTGGCTGCTGGAAGAGCTGGGCGTGCCCTATGAGCTGAAGATCGTCGACATCCAGCGCGGCGACGGCCGCGGCGCACGCGATGCGGACAACCCGCATCCCTATGGCCGCGTGCCCGCACTGCTGAATGACGGCAAGCTCGTCTTCGAGTCGGTCGCGATCATGCTCTATCTGACCGACACTTTCCCCAAAGCCGGCCTTGGACCGGCGGTGGGCGATGCCGATCGCGGCGACTACCTCTCCTGGCTCGCCTTCTATACCGGCGGCGTCGAGCCGGCCTTCGCGGCGGGCTTCCTCAAGATGGACGTCCCGCCCGGCGCCGCCGCCTGGCCGAAACAGGCCGAGGCGATGACGCTGATCGAGGACCGCCTCAAGGACCGGCCCTTCCTGCTCGGCGAGCGCTTCTCAGCGCTCGATGTCCTCTACGGCTCGACCTTCAACTTCTTCACGATGATCGGCGCGCTCCAGGCGCCGGACTGGCTTGCGGCCTATGTGAAACGCTGTATCGATCGTCCGGCGTTTGCGCGTGCCCAGGCGAAGGACAATGGCTGAGATCGTCAATCTGAAATCCGCCCGCAAGGCCAAGGCGCGCACCGAAAAGGAGCGCGCGGCCGAGGCCAATCGCGCCAAGTTCGGCCGCACCAAAGAAGAGCGGCTGAACGAAGAGGCCGCCAAGGACCGCGCCGCGCGCGAACTCGACGGCAAGAGGATCGACGAATGACCGCCACCGGCCCGCTGACGGGCATCCGCGTGATCGACCTGACGCGCGTTCTCGCCGGCCCCTATTGCACCATGATGCTTGCCGAACAGGGCGCGGAGGTCATCAAGGTCGAGACGCCGGACGGCGGCGACGATGCCCGCCATATCGGCCCGTTCCTGGGCGAGCAGTCCGGCTATTTCATCTCGATCAACCGCGGCAAGAAGTCGATCGCGCTGAACCTCAAGGACGAGACCGATCGCGGCCATTTCCTGAAACTGCTCGAAACCGCCGACGTGCTGGTCGAGAATTATCGCGGCGGCACGATGGAGAAGCTCGGCCTCGGCTGGGACGTGCTGCATCCCAAATTCCCCAAGCTCATCTACTGCGCGATATCAGGCTTTGGCCATTCGGGCCCGTACATGACGCGGCCTGCCTACGACATGATCGTGCAGGCGATGTCGGGCGTCATGTCGGTGACGGGGTATGAAGGCCAGCCGCCCGCCCGCGTCGGCGTTTCCATCGGCGATCTCGCGGCCGGCATGTTCGCCTCGTCCGGCATTCAGGGTGCACTGTTCCATCGCCTCCGCACCGGCGAGAGCCAGAAGCTCGATATCTCGATGCTCGATTGCCAGGTCGCACTGCTGGAGAACGCGGTCGCGCAGACCTTCGCCAAGGGCAAGCCGCCCGGCCCGATCGGCGCGCGGCACCCGGCCATCGCGCCCTTCGGCATGTTCCACACCCGCGACGGCTATATCGCCGTCGCCGCCGGCAACAATCCGCTGTTCCGCAAGCTCTGCGCGACGATCGATGCGGCCCATCTCATCGACGATCCCCGCTACGCGACGCCGCCCTCGCGCATGGACCATGTCGCGGCGCTGACCGCCGACCTCAACGCGGCCTTCGGCAAGCGCGACCGCGCCGAATGGTGCGCGCTGCTGGACGAGGCCGGTATCCCCTGCGGACCCATCAACGACGTCGCCGACATCATGGCCGACCCGCAGATCGCCGCCCGCAACATGATCATTTCCGTCGACCAGCCCGGCATCGGCGCCTTCCCCTCGCCCGGCAATCCCGTGAAATCCTCCCTCTTCCTCGACCCCGCCACCCGCCCCGCGGCCCCGGCGCTGGACGAACACCGGGCGGAGATTCTCAAAGGGCTTGGCTAACTCCACCTGTCATCCCGGGCGAGGCCGCCGCAGGCGCCCGAGACCCGGGACCCAGGGGCCACGAACGCCAGCGCCCGGTCACCTGCGTCCCGGCTCTCCGCTCCGCAGCGGCAGGGATGACATGATGAATTGGACCTGAAGCGAACCCTCGCCACCCTGCGCGCTATCGCCGCCTTGCCATGCCGCCGCCCGCCCCGCTCTATGGGTGATGGTTTGTGCGAGGTCTTGATGCGTTTTTTCGTTCTGGCGGCGTTGTTCGCCCTTGGCCTCGCGGCCCTTCCCGCCCACGCGGAATCGCCCTTCGCGGACTGCAAGACCCCGGCCTTCGCCACCAACGAGGCGCGCGACGGCGCCTTCAAATGCGTGCCGATCCGCGAGGTGACGTTTCAGGTCCAGGACCAGCAGGCCTATGTCCGCACGCTCCGTGACGAGATCGACGATCGCGCGGCGCAGTACGAACCGACGGTGATGGAGGCGGCCGAGTACGGGCTCAACATGTTCAGCGGCATGCGCTCCCTCCGCTACGGCCGTATCACCTTCATCTTCCAGCCGAACGTGAAGGGCATGGAGAAGGAGGGCCAGAATTTCGGCCTCGCCCACCCCATGGGCGGCGCGGCCGGCCAGAATGTCGAGTGCATCGTCCAGATCAACACGGCCCGCCACGACAACATGACGGGCGATGTGCTGAACGAGCTGAAGAACACCGTCGTCCACGAACTCTTCCACTGCGTGCAGTACTGGAACTGGCCGGCCAAGATGAACGAGGCCTTCAAGGCCGACGCCCGTTGGTGGATCGAAGGCAGCGCCGAACTGATGGGCCACATAGCGTTCGAGAGCTCCGAATCCCGCGACAAGCGGATCAAGGAATTCCACGACCAGATCCAGTCGATCCCGCTGACGAAGATCACCTACCCGAACCTCGTCTTCTTCTCGTGGCTGCACGCCAAGAAGCCGAACCTCGTCTTCAAGCTGATCGACGCGATGCCTGAACAAGGCGGCGAGGCGCTGCAGCGCGCGGCGCTGATGAAAGTCGTCGGCGACTACGACCTCGGCGTTTTCGCCACCGATTATGTCGACGGCAAGATCCGCACGCCCGACGGTGCGCCGATTTCGCCGGCGCCCTACGCGAAATCGCAGACCATCAGCGGTCCCGGCGAAACCGGCTTCGAGCTGATCCCGCTGACTGTGGTCGTCCAGGACGTCACCTTCACCGGCGGCCAGTACATGGTTCAGACGCACGGCAAGGCGTCGATGTTCTACAAGCGCAAAACCAACGCGCCGGAGGAATGGCAGACGCCGATGCTCGTCTCGGCCGACGGTCCGTGCAGCGTGCCCAAGGTCTTCCGTTTCGCCGGCATGGCGATGGGCGCCGAAGGCGGCGACGCCGAAACCTGGTCGCTGGAGGTCAGCAAGATTTCCGACTGCAAGGACTGCACGCCCTACCCCACGCGCGACCAGTGCGTGCAGGGCCAGTGGCGGCTCGACAATGTCTCGCTGCAGGAGGCGATGGCCGGCTATCTCGGCAACGAGCTCGACGCTGTCCAGGTCTCCGGCTTCGGGGGCTTCAACGCCCGCGCCGACGGCACGCATTCCTTCGTCTTCGGTAAGCTGGTGATCGAAGGCAAACCCGCCGACACGCCCGCCGCCGTCGCGTTCCTCTTCGGCATCAACGGCTATATCGACAGCAAATGGGGCGCCGAGAACGGCCATATGGGCCTTTGCTATGCCGGCTCCGACGCGGTCATGCAGACCCGCGTCCCCGGCGGCGACAGCGAACCGCTGAAATTCGCCGACCTCATGGTCGGCAATTCCGACCAGCAACTCTACGACTACGAATGTCCGAGCGAGAACAAGCTCACCCTGACCATGAAAGTCGGCGACGCCGAGATCAAACTGAAGTTCGACAAGATCGGGGACTAACGCCCTACGCCTTCATCGCCACCAGTACCGCGCCGCCGCCGATCATCGCGATGCCCGCCCAGTTGATGACACTCAGCTTCTCACCCAGGAACGCCACGGCGAACAGCGCGACCATGACGACGCTCAACTTGTCGATCGGCGCAACCATGGAAGCATCGCCGATCTGCAGTGCCCGGAAATAGCAGAGCCACGACGCCCCGGTCGCCAGTCCCGACAGCGTGAGGAAAATCCACGTCCGCGGCGTCGCCGTCTCCGGCCACGCCCACTGCCCCGTCACGGTCAGCAGCAAGGCCAGCGCCGCCAGCACCACGCCGGTGCGGAAGAACGTCGCGAAGTCGGGACTGACGCCCGTCACGCCCACTTTGGCGAACACCGCCGTCAACGCGGCGAAGGTCGCCGACAGGATCGCCCAGAACTGCCACGACGTCGTCAGATTCTGCATCGCCGTCACACCCTGCCTGTCATGGTCCGCGCAGGCGGACCATCCACGACTTCAGTTGCCGCGCCTAGTGCCGCCGCTCCACCCGCATCGGCAGCCCGCCCTCGGGCCGCAGCGTGATCGTCGCGTTCGGTCCCACCGTGAACCCCTCGCGCACCGTCAGGCGATAGCGCTGCAGGATCGTCACCAGCAACAGCATCGCCTCCTGCACCGCGAACGCCATGCCGATGCAGATGCGCGGGCCGCCGCCGAAGGGCAGATAGGCGAAGCGGTGGATCGTCTCTTTCCGCCCCGGCGCGAAGCGTTCGGGATCAAACAGCTCAGGCTCGTCCCACAGCATATGATGACGGTGCAGCACCCAGGGCGAGACCAGCACTTGCGTCCCCGCCTTCAGCTTCTCGCCGCCCAGCTCGTCCGCCGCCAGCGCGACCCGGCCCATGAACGGCGCGGGCGGATACAGCCGCAGCGCCTCGTCCAGCACCTGGCGCGTATAGGTCAGCTTGCCGACATCCTCCGCGCCCGGTGCCCGCCCGTTCAGCACGCGGCCGATCTCGTCCACCACGCGCTCTTCGGCCCACGGATAGGCGGCGAGCAGATAGAACACCCAGTTCAGCGCATTGGCCGTCGTCTCGTGCCCCGCGCCGATAAAAGTCAGCGCGTTGTCGATCACCTGCCGCTCGTCCATGGGACGCCCGCCCTCGGGATCTTCCGCGGTCAGCAGCATGGTCAGCAGATCGTCCGGCGCCGCCGCCGGATCGCGTGCGATCAACGCTCGGCGGTCGCGCACGATGCGGCCAATCTCGCTCTGGAAATAGCGCAGCGCCGGCCGCGCCCGCAGCCGCCCCAGCGTCGGCACCCAGTCCGGCAGGTTCAGCATGCCCGCGATATCCAGCCGCCCGGCCGTATCGAAATACAGCTCGAATGCCGCGCCCATGCGCTTGGCATCCGTCCGCGCATCGCTGCCGAACACCGTGCGCGACAGCACATCGAAGGTGAGCTGCATCGTCTCGGCAGCGATATCGCGCTCCGCCGTGCCCTCGCTGTCCCAGCGCGCCAGCAGGTCGTTCGCCGCCGCCACCATCGCCGGCGCGAAACCGACAACGCGCTTGTGCTGGAACGCCGGCGCGGTCGTCCGCCGCTGCCACCGCCAGCTCTCGCCTTCCGAGGTCAGCAGCCCTTCGCCCAGCGCCGGGGTCAGACGGCGTTGCTGCTGGATGCCCTTGGGGTAGTTTGCGAAATTGTCCAGCAGCACCCGCTTGATCGCCTCAGGCTCCGAGACGATCCAGATATCCGACCCGAACGCCTTCCGCCGGATGAACGCCTCGCGATAGACGCTCTCGTCGAAGGCCGAGATCAGGTTCTTCCGGGCGCGCAGGAAGAAGCGCACCATGTCGCCGAAGCCCGGGTTCGGCACGGGCGGCAGCGGCACCGGCGCGGCCGGGCGTTTGGGATCGCGCCGGACAGAAGCCGCTGAACCCGCCCCGCTCATGTCACGCGCTCGCCGTGACGACCCAGCACGCCGCGGGTACCGTGACCCCCGCCGGCGTGACATGGCGCTCATAGATCTCGGTCAGCTCAGCGATCACCTGGTCCTTCATCGCCTGCGGCTCGTTCGCCAGCAGGCGCGAGGCCATGCCGACCAGCACCGCTTCTTTCGCCGCCGCAGCGGGGGTCCGGCCCACCGTCATCGTGCTGTCGAAATGCGCGAAGGCCGGCGTCTGGAACCCGGCTGCGGTGAGGATATGCCCCACCCGCACCGGATCGGCGAAGGCGAACGGCCCTGGCGCATTTGGATCGGGCGACGGCTGCGGCGGCAGGTGCTTCAGCGCTGCGCCCATCGGCAGCGTCGCGAACGGATTTTCCTTCAGCGTCCGCCAGCAGATGAACGCCAGCCGCCCGCCGGGCTTCACCACCTTGCGGATGTTGCGAAACGCCGCTTCCGGATCGACGAAGAACATCACGCCGAACTTCGAAAACACCAGGTCCGCCGAAGCCGCCGCGAAATGCGCCGTCGCCGCATCCGCCTCGACGAACGACAGCGGCCCGCGCCCCGCCCCACGCGCCCGCGCGACCTCCAGCATCGGCGCGGAGACATCGACGCCCAGCACCCGGCCCTCGGGTCCCACGGCGTTGGCCAGCGCCACCGCCGTCGCGCCCGCGCCGCAGCCGATATCGACCACCGATTCGCCCGCGCGCGGCGACGCCGCGGCGATCGCGACGGCGGCCATTTCGGCCATCATCGCATCCAGTTTCTCCGCATCCTCGGCCCATTTATGGCCTGAAGCGGCATTCCAGTAGGCAATCTGGTCCGCATTGTCGGTCATGGCGGCATCCCCCCGGCGCGCGCGCCCATATACACCGTATACAACGCCCGCGAGAGTCTGTGGCACGGCGGTTGGATCGGGCCCCGCGAAGCCCTACATTTCGACTCAATGTCCCATTCGTTCGAAGACGCTTTGTCCGAGGCTGCGCTGCCCGCCTCCGGCGAGCCCGCCTATCTCAAGGGCCTGAACCCGCACCAGCGCGAGGCCGTGCTGTCGCAGGACGGCCCGGTCCTGGTGCTGGCCGGCGCCGGCACCGGAAAGACGCGTGTGCTGACCACCCGGCTCGCCCACCTCCTCCATTCGCGCAAGGCCTATCCCGGCCAGATTCTCGCCGTGACCTTCACCAACAAGGCCGCGCGCGAGATGAAAGAGCGCATCGGCATGCTGATCGGCGGCGTGGTCGAGGGCATGCAATGGCTTGGCACCTTCCACTCGATCGGCGCGCGCATGCTGCGCCGGCACGCGGAACTCGCGGGCCTCAAATCGAACTTCACCATCCTCGACACCGACGACCAGCTCCGACTCATCAAGCAGGTCGTGAAGGCCGCCGATCTGGATGAGAAACGCCACCCACCCCGCCAGCTCGCCGCGCTGATCGACCGCTGGAAAAACCGCGGCTGGCTGCCCGCCGACGTGCCGAACGGCGAGGCCTACGGTTACGCCGCCGGCAAGGGCGCGTTGCTCTACGCCGCCTACCAGCAGCGCCTGCTCGATCTCAACACCGCCGATTTCGGCGACCTGCTGCTCGCACCGATCAAGATCCTGCGCGAGAATCCCGACGTGCTGGAGGAGTATCGCCGGCGGTTCGTCTACATGCTGGTCGACGAGTACCAGGACACCAACATCGCCCAGCACCAGTGGCTGAAGCTGCTGGCCGACCCCCGCCACAATATCTGCTGCGTCGGCGACGACGATCAGTCGATCTATGGCTGGCGCGGGGCCGAGGTCGACAACATCCTCTCCTTCGAACGCGACTATCCCGGCGCCAAGGTCGTGCGGCTGGAACGCAACTACCGCTCGACGCCGGAAATCCTCTCCGCCGCCTCGGGCCTCATCAAGGAAAACCGCGGCCGCCACGGCAAGACGCTGTGGACCGAAGCCGCCGAGGGCGACCGCGTCACGGTGCTCAGCGTCTGGGACGCCGAGGAAGAAGCCCGCCAGATCGCCGACGAACTGGAGCTGCTGCCCAAGAAGGGCGAGCGCCTCGCCTCCGCCGCGATCCTGGTGCGCGCCTCGCACCAGATGCGCGAGTTCGAGGAACGCTTCGTCGCGGTCGGCCTGCCCTATCGCGTCATCGGCGGCCCGCGCTTCTACGAGCGCCAGGAAATCCGCGACGCGCTCGCCTATCTCCGCGTCGTGCATCAGGGCGACGACGACCTCGCCTTCGAGCGCATCGTCAACAAGCCCAAGCGCGGCATCGGCGACAAGGCGCTGCAGGATATCCAGACCGCCGCCCGCCGCATGGGCGTCTCGCTTGGCATGGCTGCGCGCCGCCTCGCCGACAGCGACGAGATCACCGGCAAGGCGCGCACCAGCCTCCGCCAGCTCATGGACGGCTTCGACCGCTGGCGCATCGCCGCCGGCAGCCTGCCCCACGTCGATCTCGCAACGCTGGTGCTGGAAGAATCCGGCTACGTCGAGATGTGGCAGGCCGACAAGTCCGTCGAAGCCGAAGGCCGGCTTGAGAATCTCAAGGAGCTTATCCGCTCCATGGAGGGGTTCGAAAACCTGCAGGGCTTCCTTGAGCACGTCTCGCTGGTCATGGAAGCCGAGCAGAACGAAACCGGCGACAAGGTCTCCATCATGACCCTGCACGGCGCCAAGGGGCTGGAGTTCGATACCGTCTTCCTGCCCGGCTGGGAGGAAGGCCTCTTCCCCTCGCAGCGCTCGATGGACGAGAACGGTCTCGCGGGCCTCGAGGAAGAACGCCGCCTCGCCTATGTCGGCATCACCCGCGGCAAGAAGCGCGTCCAGATCAGCCACGCCGCCAACCGCCGCACCCACGGCCTGTGGCAGAGCGCCATCCCCTCGCGCTTCGTCTCCGAACTGCCGCCCGGCGCAGTGGAGCTGAAGGAAGGCCTCGGCGGCGGCGGTTTCAACGCGCGCCAGGGTTTCTCGGAAAACCGCTGGTCCAACGCAGACTTCTCCAGCTCCTATGACAGCCCCGGCTGGAAGCGCGCGCAGAGCAATGTCCGCCCAGGCATGCAGCGCCCCCGCGCCCCGCTGATCGAGGCCCAGGCAACCATCGTCTCCAGCGACCCCGACAGTGCCGGCTTCGGCCGCGGCGACGAGGTGCTCCACGCCAAATTCGGTCGCGGCAAGGTCACCCATGCAGACGGCAACAAGCTCACCGTTCGCTTCCAGGACGGCAGCGAGAAGAAGGTGATCGCGGCGTTTTTGAACCGGGCGTGATCACCTTGCTCCCCCCGCCCTTGCGGGGGGAGACAACCTGATCGTTCGCGGAGCGAAGGGTCAGGCAGAGGGGGGCACGTGATCTCACAAAGCTCCGCGCTGCATCCGCCCCCTCCACCGCTTCGCGGTCCCCCTCCCCCGTAAACGGGGGAGGAAAGTCGCGCCCCTTCAGCCCTGCCCCATTGCGTTTCTGCCCCGCATGGGGGAATGCCTCCGCCATGACCGCCCCCCTCTGGAAAGCCTCCATCCGCGCCGCGCATGAGGAGATCGAGCGCTTCTCGATGCTCTTCGAACTGACGCCGGAACCTTCGCCGCAGTCCGTCATCGTCCTTACCCACCCGCACGAGGACGACGCGGTCATCGAGGCCTATTACGCCGAAGCGCCCGACGGCGACGCACTCACCGCCATTCTCGGCCGCGACGTGAAGGTCGAGGCACTACCCGATGTCGACTGGGTGAAGCTCAGCCAGGAGGGCCTGCCGCCTGTCCGGGCCGGGCGTTTCTTCGTCTACGGCGCCCACGACAAGGGCAAGGCGCCCTCCAACACCATTGCCCTCGGCATCGACGCCGGCGTCGCCTTCGGCACCGGCCATCATGAGACCACCACCGGCTGCCTGATGGCGCTCGACTGGATGAAGCGCACCGGCATGGCGCCGTCGAACGCGCTCGACCTCGGCTGCGGCACCGGCGTGCTGGCGCTGGGCGCCGACCGGCTGTGGCGCATCCCGGTCATGGCCTCCGACATCGACCCGCAGGCGATCGACGTGACGCGCGAGAACCTGCGCCTCAATGGCGGCCAGATGCGCATCCGCGCCGTGGTCGCCGAAGGCTTCGCCCACCCGATGATCGGCGCCGCCGCACCCTACGACCTCATCATCGCCAATATCCTCGCCGGGCCGCTGACCCAGTTGGCGCCGGGCATCCGCGATCACATCGCGCCGGGCGGCCGCGTGGTGCTGTCGGGCCTGCTGCGGACCCAGGAACTGCTCGTGCTCTCGTTCTACCGCGCCTTCGGGTTCCGGCTGGAGCGGCGTTGGCGGCTGGGCCCGTGGTCGGTGCTGCTGCTGGCGCTTTGACGCCAGCCGAGCTTTCGGCCAAAACAGCGGCGCAATCATAGGCGCCCCATGCCCAACGAGTTCCAGCACGCGAGTTTCCTAGAACTCGGCCTCGGCGTCCTGCTCGGCTCGTTGATCGTCAGCGTGCTGCTGGCGCTGCCGCTGAAGCTGACGGCCGAATCGATCTTCAAATATCCGGTGCGGATCGTCGATTCAGTGAAGGCACTGTTCGCCGCCTATTTCACGCTGACGACGCTCATCATCGCCCTCGTCAAGCTCGGCGCCGTCGACGTGGCGCGCAGCGGCTCGATCGCGCTGCAGATCATCGGCCTCGCCGTCGGGCTGGTGATCCTCGCCTTCGCCATCGCCGCCTTCATCCGCGCGCCGGACGGAAAACGCCCGGATTTCGCGCAGTCCGGCGTCGTGGCGGCGATTATGCAGGTCATGTCGCTGCTGATCGCGGTGGTGCTGACCACGCTCGATCTGCCGATGAACGGCCGCCCTTAGACACGCCGCGCTGCTTCCCCGTGCCGCACCCCGGATAGGGAGCAAGACGGTTAGACTCCCCCATCGCAAGGCGGACCGCACAGTGCGGGCGCCAGAGGGGGACTATCCATGTTTCAGATTCTACCAATGGCGCAGCAGTCAGTCTCGCCCGAAATGCTGGCCGGCGTCGGCATTACGGCGCTGGTGATCGGCCTGCTTATCGGCGCGGCGATCGCGGCGCTGATCGTCGGTCTTCTGCTGAAATTCGTCGGCCAGGCGGTGCTCGGCTATCCCGTCAAATACGGCAGTTCCTTCCTGTCGATCTTCATCGCCGTGCTCGTCTCCGGCGCCATCGGCATCGCCCTGGTGTTCGGCGGCGTGCTGAAGCCCGAGATCGCCACCGGCGGCGGCGTGATGGCGCAGATCATGCCCCAGGGCCCGGTCGTTTTCGCGATCAACCAGGCGCTCAGCCTCATCATCATGTCGTGGGCGATCCACACCTTCCTTAAGGGCCCCGGCGACGTGCGTCCCTCGTGGGGCAGCGCGTTCATCATTTCGATCGTCATGACGGTTATCCTGATCGCCTTCAGCTTCCTGCTGCTACAGGTCATGCCGCGCCCGGCCTGATCACGACCCGGTGCGCGGCCTAGGCCGCGCCCCATCCCACGTTGCGGCTGGGCGGAAGGTTTCGTACCTTCCGCCCATGCTCGACACGCTCAAGACACAAACCCGTTTCCAGACCTATGACGACCCGCCGCCGCCCAGCGCGACGCAGGCGCGCGTCGCCGCCATCCGGGCCCAGCTCGCCAGGCGCGGCTTCGCCGGCGTGATCGTCCCCCGGGGCGACGCCCATATGGGCGAATACGTCGCCCCCCATGACGAGCGCCTCGCCTGGGCCACCGGCTTCACCGGTTCGGCCGGCATGGCGGTCATCATGACAACCCAAGCCGCCGTCTTCATCGACGGCCGCTACACGCTGCAGGTCCGCGACCAGGTCGATCTCTCGATCTTCGCGCCCCAGCACCTCCACGACGAGCCGCCGCCGCAATGGCTGGCCGCCCATGTGAAGGCCGGCGACACCATCGCCTACGATCCCTGGCTGCACACGCCCTCGGGCATCGAGCCGCTGGAGAGGGCGATCACGGCCGCTGGCGGCACGCTTGTCGCCGTCACCGACTCGCCCGTCGATGCGGCGTGGGAAGATCAGCCCGAACCGCCGCTCGCCCCCGTCGTCCCCCACCCGCTCGAGATCGCGGGCGAAGCCGCCGCCGACAAGCGCACGCGCATCGCCGCCGGCCTCGCCAAGGCGAAGCAGGACGCCGCGGTCCTGACCTTGCCTGAATCCATCGCCTGGCTGCTCAACATCCGAGGCGGCGATGTCGGCCACGTCCCGCTGCCCCACTCCTTCGCCGTGCTGAAGAATGACGGCGCGGTCGATCTCTTCCTCGACGAGCGCAAGATGACCGACGGCCTCGCCGCCCATCTCGGCAATGCCGTGCGTGTGCGTCCCCCGTCGGAGTTCGGCGCGGCGCTGGACGAGCTCAAGGGCAAGACCGTGCTCGCCGATCCCGGCACCGCCGCGCAGTGGGTCTTCACCCAACTGCAGAACGCTGGCGCCACCATCGTGCGCGGCGTCGACCCCGTGCTGCTGCCCAAGGCGCAGAAGAACGAAGCCGAAATCGCCGGCGTGCGCGCCGCCCACATCCGCGACGGCGCGGCGCTGACACGTTACCTCAAATGGGTGACCGAGCAGGGCACCGCCGGCGCGATCTCCGAAATTCAGGCCTGCGAGAAGCTGGAAGACTTCCGCCGCGAGACCGGCGCGCTGAAGGACCTCTCCTTCGACTCGATCTCCGGCAGCGGCCCCAACGGCGCCATCGTCCACTACCGCGTGACGCAGAAGACCGACCGCCAGCTCCGCAGCGGTGAGCTCTTTCTCATCGATTCCGGCGGCCAGTACATGGACGCAACGACCGACGTGACGCGCACCGTCGCGCTCGGCACGCCGACCGCCGAAATGAAGGACCGCTTTACCCGCGTGCTGAAGGGTCACATCGCGCTCGCCACCGCGCGCTTCCCTGCCGGCACCACTGGCGCCCAGCTCGATACGCTGGCCCGCGCGCCGCTCTGGGCCGTCGGCCTCGACTACGACCACGGCACCGGCCACGGCGTCGGCGCTTATCTCAGCGTCCATGAGGGGCCGCAGAGCATTTCGAAGCGCCCGATCGCCCAGCCGCTCCTCGCCGGCATGATCTGCTCTAACGAGCCCGGCTACTACAAGACCGGCGGCTACGGCATCCGCATCGAAAACCTCATCGTCGTGCGCGAGGCGAAAATCGAAGGCGGCGAACGCCCGACGCTGGAATTCGAAACCGTGACGCTCGCCCCCATCGACCTCGAACTGGTCGACACTGCGCTCCTCACCGCCGACGAAACCGCCTGGCTCAACGCCTACCACGCGCGCGTTCGCGAGACGCTGACGCCGCTGGTCGACCCCGACACCGCCGCCTGGCTGAAGACCGTCACGCGGGCAGTTTGAGGCATGTACGAAGAGGGCGGCGCGGGTGATGACGGCGAAAGCCGTCCCGGCGGCGCCTTCACCAGGCTTGAGCGCGATCTCGTCGATGCGATCGAAAGATCCGACAGCCCCTACGCGGCCGGTTTCGCGGCGCAAGTCGCGCTGGCGCGAGTGACGGAACGAGAGAACACAGGCGTCGGCTTTATCACGACGATCGACATCGACCGGCGCAACTGTGCGCCCCTTTCGGCGTATCGCGCGGTCGAGGGGGAACTCACGGATTGGATCGTCTTCCATGTCGAGATCGCGGGCCTGAAGCGTGGCCTTCATGCCAGCATCGGCTTGCGCGACGGCTATTTTCGCCAGATTGAGGGCATGGCCTACGGCGATGATGGATTGGGTACTTTGAGCCTCGACGGCCTGGTCGCCTCGTCGATCGAGATCGTCTAGGCAAAGATGATGAGGACAATCGCATGACCGGCCCGCTCTCCGCCCTCGACCATGTCATGGTCAGCGCGACCGATCTCGATGCCGCCGCGAAGCTCTGGAAGAGCTTCGGCTTCACGCTGACGCCGCGCGCCGTTCACGGCGGCGGCGCGACGGCGAACAACTGCATCATGTTCCCCGACACCTATGTCGAGCTGATCGCCCCGGCCGGCGCCGGGACCTCGCCGCTGGCCGCCGGCATCGCCGCGCGCCCGCCGGGCGGGCTCGGCATCGCTTTCGCGTCCAACGATGCCGCCGCGACCGCCGCCGCCCTGCGCGAGGCCGGCATCCCCACGCAGGACCCGCTCGCCCTCTCCCGCCCGCTCGACCTGGACGGCAAGGTTGAAACCGTCAGCTTCGAGAACGTCCTCTTCGAAAGCGGCCTCGACGGCGTCATCGCCTTCGCGTGCCAGCACCTGACGCCGCGTCTCACCCGCGCCCGTCACGAATGGCAGCTCCACGCCAACGGCGCGACCGGCCTCGCCGAGATCGTCATCGGCGCCGACCACCCGGCAACGTATCGCGCGGCGCTGGAGCGCCTCTTCGGCTTCGACCATGTCGCCGACGCCCCGCACGGTCTTTCCGTCATTCTCGACGGCATCGGCCTCGCGGTGATGACGCCCGTCGGTCTCGCCGCCCGCTTCGGCGCCAAGGCGGTAGTGGGCCTCGCGCCCCTACCCGGCCTCGCTGCGCTCTCCATCGCCGTCAACGAACCCGACGCCGCCGGCGCCATGCTCGACATGGGCCGCACGCCCTATGCCGACCACCATCACGGCCTCGTCGTCGCCGCGAAACACGCCGGCGGCGTGATCGTGGAGTTCGCCGAAAACTAAGAACAACAATCGCGACAAGCGGGAGACGCGCGTGAAGGACTTCAGGAACAAGGTCGCGGTCATCACTGGCGGTGCCAGCGGCATCGGTCTCGCCGTCGCCCGCGCTCTGGGCCGCGAAGGCGCAAAGCTCGTCATCGCCGACATCGAACAAGGCGCGCTCGACAAGGCCGTGCCTGCGCTCATCGTCGAAGGCTTTGAAGCGGAAGGCGTCCGCACCGATGTCTCCGACCGCAACGCGATCATCGCCCTCGCCGACAGGACCTGGCAGCGTTTCGGCGGCTGCAATGTCGTCTTCCACAATGCCGGCGTCGCCGTGTTCGGCCCGGTCCAGACCATGACCGACAAGGACTGGAAGTGGTCGATCGACGTCAATCTGTGGGGACCGGTGCACGGCACCGAAGTCTTCCTGCCGCGCATGTTGAAGGACGGTCAGGACGGCCACATGATCTTCACGGCCAGCTTCGCGGGCATCGTGCCCAATCGTTCGCTGGGGCCGTACAACGTCACCAAGGCCGCGGTGGTCGCGCTGGCCGAGTCGCTGCACAAGGACCTGCGCAGCACGCCGCTCGGCGCTTCGGTGTTGTGCCCCATGCGGGTGACGACGGCGATCGACAACAGCGCCCGCAACCGCCCCGAAAGCCTCGGCGGCGCCACGGCGGCTCAGCCCTATGCCGATGCCGAAAGCGGCAGTCTCCAGGGTCGCACGCTCAGCGTCGAACCCGTCGCCGATCTCGTCCTCGACGCGATCCGCGAGAACCGGCTCTACATCCACACGCACAAGGAGGCGAAAGCCTTCTTCGACGGCCGCGCCGCCAAGATTTCGGCGGCCTTCGACAACGCGCTCTAGGACATCCAGGAGACCGCCATGACCCATATCCTGCTCGTCCACGGCGCGTGGCATGGCGCATGGTGCTGGTACAAGACGATCCCGGCGCTGCAGGCGCTCGGCCTCACCCCGCACACGATCGACCTGCCCGGCCACGGCCTCGCCACCGGCGGCACGCAGACCCTCGCCGCCTATGCCGAGGCGGTCGCCGCGAAACTGCAAACCCTTCCGGAACCCGCCGTCCTGCTCGGCCATTCCATGGGCGGCCAGGTCATCAGCGCCGCCGCCGAGCTGGCGCCCGAACGCATCAAAACGCTGGTCTATCTCTGCGCCTTCCTGCCGCGCACCGGCGAATCCATCTTCGCCAACGCCGCCGGCGACAGCGCTACTTTGCTCGGACAGTACATGGTGCCGCTGGAGGATGGCCGTGTCGTCATCAAGGACGAGGGCCTGAAGCCGGCCTTCTACGCCGACTGCCTGGAGGAGGACGTCGCCCTCGCCCGCCTTCTGCTCGTGCCGCAATCCGCCGAGCCGTTCCAGGCCGCCGCGACGCTCAGCCATGACCGCTTCGGCAGCGTGCGGCGCAGCTACATCATCTGCAAACAGGACAAGGCCATCGGCGCCGCCACCCAACGCGGCATGATCGCCCGTTCGCCAGTCAGCGACACCGTGGAACTGGACACCAGCCACTCCCCTTTCTTCTCCGCGCCGGACAAGCTCGCCGCGGCGATCAAGGACGTGCTGGAGTAGCCGTCGCTCGCCATCTTGCTCCCGCCCGCTTGCGGGGGGAGACAGCTTCATCGTTCGCAAAGCGAACGATGAAGCAGAGGGGGGCGCGAAACGGGACAAAGCGCCGCGCTGCATCCGCCCCCTCCACCGCTACGCGGTCCCCCTCCCCCGTAAACGGGGGAGGAAAGTTTCGGTCAAAGTCCCTCGACCAGCGCGAGCCACGCATCCTCGTCGATCACCTGGACGCCGTGCTTCTCGGCCTCCTTCAGCTTCGACCCCGCGCCCGGCCCCGCCACCACCAGATCCGTTTTCGCCGACACCGAGCCCGAAACCTTGGCGCCCAGGCTCTCCGCCCGCGCCTTCGCCTCGTTGCGCGTCATCTTTTCCAGCGATCCGGTGAACACGACTGTCTTCCCTGCGACCGGCGATTCCGACGCCGGCTTCTCCGCATCCTCAATGGTGAGCTGCCCCAGCAGCCGGTCGACCTCGACGATATTGTGCTCCTCGCCGAAGAAATCCGCGATCGCCTCCGCCACCGTGCCGCCGATCTGGTCGATGGCGTCGAGTTCGGCGAGCGCCGCCTCGTCCTTCGCCGCCACAAGCTTCATCGCCGCGACAAACGCCGCCCCGCTGCCATAGGCACGCGCGAGCTGCTTGCCCGTGGTCTCGCCGACATGGCGGATACCCAGCGCATAGATGAAGCGGTGCAGCGCGATCGTCCGCCGCGCGGTGATCGCATCGAACAGCTTGGCGGCCGATTGCGGTCCCCACCCTTCGCGTTCGGCAATCGCCTTCTCGCCCGCCGCGTAACGCTCCTCCAAGTGGAAGATATCGGCGGGCGTCGCGATCATCCCGTCCGCCAGGAACGCGTCCAGATGCTTGGCGCCCAACCCCTCGATGTCGAACGCATTGCGCGACACGAAATGCTTCAGCCGTTCGCTGCGCTGCGCCGGACAGATCAGCCCGCCCGTACAACGCGTCGCGACCTCGCCCTCCTCACGCACCGCGTGGCTGCCGCAGGCCGGGCACACCGTCGGAAACACGAACGGCGCCGCGCCCTTCGGCCGCTTTTCCTCGACGATCCCCAGCACCTGCGGGATCACATCACCCGCGCGCTGCAGCCGCACGGTGTCGCCGATCCGCACATCCTTGCGCGCGATCTCGTCGGCGTTGTGCAGCGTCGCGTTCGTGACGACGACGCCGCCCACCGTCACCGGCTTCAGCCGCGCGACCGGCGTCAGCACGCCGGTGCGGCCCACCTGGATATCGATGCCCAGCAATTCGGTCTCGGCCTTCTCGGCCGCGAACTTGTGCGCCGTCGCCCAGCGCGGACTGCGCGACACGAAACCGAGACGCCCCTGCAGGTCCAGCCGGTTCACCTTGTAGACGACGCCGTCAATGTCATAGGGCAGCGACGCCCGTGCCGCGCCGATCTCGTTGTAATAGGCAATCAGCCCCTCGGCATCCTGAACCACGCGCATCAGCGGATTGGTCTGGAAGCCCCATTTCGCGAACTGTTCTACGACGCTCTTCTGCGTCTTGGCGATCAGTTGGATGTCGGGAACGGTCTCGCCCCAGGCATAGGCGAAGAATTGCAGCTTGCGCGACGCGGTGACCGAAACGTCGAGATTGCGCAGCGAGCCCGCCGCCGCATTGCGCGGATTGGCGTAGGGCTCCTTGCCCGCCGCGACCTGGCGCTCGTTCAACTCGCCGAACCGCGCTTTGGGAAAGAACACCTCGCCGCGCACCTCGAACACCGCCGGGTGATCCTTGCCCTTCAGCGTGTGCGGAATGCCCTCGACGGTTTTCAGATTCGCCGTGACGTTCTCACCCTCGGTCCCGTCGCCGCGCGTCGCGCCGACGGTGAGGACGCCGTTCTCATAGCGCAGGCTCGCCGACAGCCCGTCGATCTTCGGTTCGGCGGTGATCTCCAGCGCATCGCCTTCGGGCCAGTTCAGGAAGCGCTTCACGCGTGCCAGGAACTCTGCGACGTCCTCATCGGTGAAGGCATTGTCCAGCGACAGCATCGGCCGCGCATGGCGCACCTTCTCGAATTTCTCCGCCGGCTTCGCGCCGACGCGCAACGAGGGACTGTCCAACCCCACCAGCTGCGGGAACCGTGCCTCGATCGCCTCGTTCCGCCGCTTCAGCGCGTCGTAATCCGCGTCGCTGATCGTCGGTGCATCCTCGGTGTGATAGCGCCGGTCATGCTCGGCCAGGGTCAGCGACAGCCGCGTCAGCTCCGCCTTCGCTTCCTTCTCGGTCAGCGCATCGGGGGCTTTGTCGGCGAGCGAAATCTTCGACTTCTTGGCGGCCATAAACGCGGGTCCCAGGTGACTGTCGTAACGCCGTGCGTCCTTCGCGACGCGGCCCTAGGGCCGCTCCTCAGGATGACGCAGAGGGAGAGTGACATAGGCGTTCGCGAGAAGGAATATTTCCAACTCTCAACCCGTCGTCATCCTGAGGAGGGCGCGGCACGCGCCCGTCTCGAAGGACGCACGCTGCCAGCTATCTGCTGAATTGCAGCGCAAACACTACGCCCTCCGCCGCCGTCCCGCCGGCATCGGTCACGTCATACGCGGCCAAGCGCTCCAGCCGGTTCAGCGGCAAATCGGCCCGGCCGGGGTCACCGACCAGCACTTCGATCCCTGCTGCGACCCAACGCTCCAGAACCGGCAGGATGCGCCGCCCGACATCCGGCGCATAAAAGACATCCCCGGCCAGCACGAGGTCGACCGGCGGCACGCCCGCACCCTTGGCAGGCACTTCGACCGACACCCCGTTCAAGGCCGCGTTCAGATCAATCGCGGCAACCCCATACGGATCAATTTCCGCCGCCCACACCGCCGCCGCACCTGATCGCGCCGTGGCAATCGCCACCAGCCCCGACCCCGCCCCGAAATCCAGCACACGCTTTCCGCGCACCACCTCCGGACGCGCCGTCACATGATGCGCCAGCGCCATCCCGCCCGCCCAGCGATAGGCCCAGTAGGGCGGCGGGCCATTGGCCTCAGCCAGCCGCGACAGGCCGCTGCCCGGATGCGCCGTGTAAAGCCGCAACCCCGGCAGGCCCGGTGTTTCAGTGATCTGCAGGTTGCCCTGAATGAACGAAGCAGGATCGCGCGCCGCCAAGCGCGCCTAGTCCCGCGCCGCGAGCAGCGTCTCGGCCGCCGCGCGCGCCTCGTCCGTGATCGAGGCGCCCGACAGCATGCGCGCGATCTCCTCGCGCCGGCCGGTATCGTCCAGCGCGGTGACGCCCGTCAGCGTCACGCCGCCGGCCGTCTTCTTGGCGATGCGGAAATGCCGGTCGCCGCGCGCCGCGACCTGGGGCGAGTGCGTGACGACCAGAACCTGTGCCTGCCGCCCCAACTTGGCGAGCCGCGCCCCCACCGCATCGGCGACGGCCCCGCCGACACCCTGGTCGACCTCGTCGAAGATCAGCGTCGGCGCCGTGCCGCGTTCGGCCAGCGCCACCTTCAGCGCCAGGATCACCCGCGCAAGCTCGCCACCCGACGCGATCTTGGTCAGCGCGCCCGCGGGCACGCCGGGATTGGTCGCGATCTGGAACTCCACCGCATCGAGCCCCGCCGCCGTCCCCTGCTCCACCGCCACCGGCGTCAGCGCCACGGTGAATTTCGCCTTGTCGAATTTCAGCGGCTTCAGCTCGCGCGTGACCGCAGCTTCCAGCTTGCCCGCTGAGACTTTCCGCTTCGCGGTCAGCGCCCCCGCGGCCTCGACGAACGCCGCCCGCGCCGCGGCCTCGGCCTTCGCCAGCTTGCGCGAGCGTACCTCGGCATCGGCCATCGCCTGAACCTTGTCGGCAAGCTCCGCACTCAGCTTCGCGAGGTCGTGGACCTGCACCTTGAACTTCCGCGCCGCCCCGCGCAGCGCGAAGAGCCGCTCCTCGATCTGCTCCAGCTTGCGGGGATCGAAATTCATCGCCTCCAGCGCCGCCTCGGCCTGGGCGCGCGCTTCGGTCGCCTCCAGCACGGCGCGCTCCAGCGCTTCGCCGGCGGCATCGAGTCGCCCCATCGCCTGGGGACGCAGCCGTTCTATGCGGCGCGACGCCGCGATGAGCCGGGTGTCGACCGCCTTGTCGCCACCGCCCAGCAGTTCGGTGACCGCGCTCAGCTCGCCGGCCAGCTTCTCCGACGACATCAGCAGCGCGCGCTCCTGCGCCAGCCGCTCCTCTTCGCCCTCTTCCGGCGCAAGCTTGGAAAGCTCCGAGACCGCTGCCTGCAAATAGTCCGCATCCGCCCGCGCCGCTTCCAGCGCCCGCGCGAACTCGGCCGCCTCGTTCTCCGTCGTGCGCCATGCAGCATAGGCGGTCGCCGTGGCGCCGGCCTCCTTCGCATGACCGCCAAATGCGTCCAGCAGCGCGCGATGGGCGGAGGCGCTCAACAGCCCGCGCCCGTCATTCTGGCCATGTAGCTCGACCAGCGTGTCGCCGATCTCGCGCAGCAGCGCGGCGCCTACGGCCTGGTCGTTGATGAAGGCCCGGCTCTTGCCGTCGGCGGCGACGGTGCGGCGCAGGATCAGTTCGCCCTCCGCCTCGATGCCGTTCTCGGCGAGCAGCGCGAAGGCCGCATGGCTAGAGTCGGGCTCGAACACGGCGGTCACGGCACCGGACGTCGCACCCTGCCGCACGGAGGCGCGGTCGGACTTTCGGCCCAGCGCCACCTGCAGCGCGTCCAGCAGGATCGACTTGCCCGCGCCGGTCTCACCCGTCAGCACGTTGAGCCCGCCGTCCAGGGCAAGGTCCAGCCGTTCGATCAGGACGACGTCCCGGATCGAGAGCTGTGTCAGCATCGCTGAAGTCTCCTGGCCTTAGCCGCCGAAGAGGCCGGAGAGCCAGCCGCCGCCGTCGCGCGGCTGCAGCTGCTGCCCGGTCAGGAGCGCGTAGGATTCCTCGTACCAGCGGCTGCCCGGATAGTTGTAGCCGAGCACGGCGGCCGCGGTCTGCGCCTCGCCGCGAATGCCGAGCGCGAGATACGCCTCGACCAGACGGTGCAGCGCTTCAGGCGTCTGCGAGGTCGTCTGGAAGTTCGTCACCACGACGCGGAAGCGGTTGATCGCGGCGATGTACTGCTCGCGGCGCAGATAGTACCGGCCGATCGCCATTTCCTTGCCGGCGAGGTGGTCGAGCGCGAGGTCCAGCTTCAACCGCGCATCGCGCGCATAGGCCGTACCGGGGAAGCGCTGCGTCACGTCGTTCAGCGCGACGAGCGCCTGCTGCGTCGTCGCCTGGTCGCGGCCCACGTCGACGATCTGCTCGTAGTAGGAAATCGCTTTCAGATAATAGGCATAGGCGGCGTCCTTGTTACCCGAGTAGAGCGCAAGGAACCGCTCGGCGGCATTCACCGCGTCGCCGTATTTATTGATCTGGTAGTAGCAATAGGCGGCCATCAGGATCGCCCGGCGCGCCCACACCGAATAGGGATACTGGCGCTCCACCTCTTCGAAGATCGGCGCGGCCGAGCGGTAGTCGCCGCCCTCCAGCTGATCCATCGCGAGATTGTAGATCTGCTCGACCGGCATCTCGCCCTGGCCGGGGCCGTATTGGGGCGTGCTGCTCGAGAACGGATTGATGCTGTCCATCGTCTCGCAAGCGCCGAGCGTCAGGGCTCCGGCCAGTGCGGCGGCTGCAGGCCAGAGCCTGGAGGACCGGCCGAAACCGCCTGCGAAGAACATGCTGACCTCATACGCCACGAAGGGACTGACACAATACGGCCCGTCGGCGCACCAAGATACGCCTCGATTCCGGGTCCAAGCCCGGGTGTCTTAAAAGAAAGCGCAGCCGACCGCCATAGGCCGCCGGTCACATCGGCGCATCAGGCAGGAGAAGCCGCGATCGGCATAGGGACGACCGTGCCGCGGCCCGCACCGGCCGGGACCAGGTCATAGGCCGAGGCGTCGGCGAACAGGGCGCGCAGCAGGCGGTTATTCATGGTGTGACCCATCTTCACGCCCTCGAAACGGCCCAGAATCGGCTTGCCGGCCAGCGCCAGGTCGCCCAGCACGTCCAGCGCCTTGTGACGCACGCACTCGTCGGCGAAGCGCAGGCCCTCGGGGTTTAGGACCTCGCCCTCGTCCACCACGACCGCATTGTCCATCGAGCCGCCCAGTGCCAGGCCGCGGGCGTGCAGCGCCTCGACATCCTTCATCTGGGTGAAGGTGCGGGCGCTCGCGACATCGTTCTTGAAGATGTCGCCCTTGACCTCGAACACGAAGCGCTGGCGGGCAATCGCCGCGGCCTCGAAGTCGATGTCGCAGTCGATCTGGAAACCGTCATAAGGCGCCAGACGCGCGATCTTGTCGCCGTCGCGCACTTCGACCGGCCGCAGCACGCGGATATAGTGACGCGTCGCGGCCTGCGAACGGAGGCCCGCCGCTTCGATCAGCGCCACGAAGGCGGCCGAGCTGCCGTCCATAATCGGAATTTCGAGCCCGTCGATCTCGACGAGCAGATTGTCGACGCCCGCGGCCGACAGCGCGGCCATCAGGTGCTCGACGGTGCGCACTTCCACGCCGGCATCGTTGCGCAGCGTGGTGCCATAGGCGGACGAGCCGACCAGATCGAAACGCGCGGGAACGCGGGCTTCGCGGCCGCCGATATCGACGCGCTGGAAGACAATGCCATGATGGGCCGGCGCGGGGTGCAGGGTCAGCACGGCATCGACGCCCGAGTGCAGCCCGGTGCCGCGGCACGAGACGCTCTGCTTGATGGTCGTTTGATAGGTCTTCACGTGCGTACTCCCGGACCGGAAATTCCCCGCTCCACGCCGAAGTAAATAGGGTTTATTTTGCGCTGCAGCGAAACAAGGATTGTTTCCAACTGTTTCAGCAATCAACCGATTGATATTACTGGACAATCGGACGCCAGATGACACGCCTGTAACAAAAGAAAACCCGCCCCGGATTGCTCAGGGGCGGGCTGTTGAAACGTCTCGAGTCCTACGAGTTCGCCTGGCGGCGCAGGAAGGCGGGGATCTCCAGCGGATCCTCGGCCGGGCTGCTGGCGAACAGCGACGGGGTTTCCGGCGCCTTCACGGTGCGGGCGGTCGCGCGCGGCGCGGCCGGGTCGGCGAAGCGCGGCTCGATCGGACGCGGCGCGTTGATCGTCGCTTCCGGCTCGGGCTGGTAGCGGGTCTGCGGACCGGTTTCGGCGCGCTTGGCCTTGCTGCGGGTGAAGAGCCCGCCGATCGTGCCCATGATGCCGGTCGGCGCTTCAGGCGTCAGGCCGGGACGGGCCATCGGCTCGGAGACGCCGCCGCGGATGCCGCCCGATTCGGCCGAGATGGCGAAATCGTCGAACGTCACGGTGGGACGGGTCACGGTGGCGGCAACCGGCTGCGGCGCCTGACGCTGGCGGCTGATCGCGGCTTCGGCCTCGGCGACCTTGGCGCGCGCTTCGTCGAGCGCCTTCTGCTGGCTGGCGAGATCGGCCTGCAGCTTTTCCTCGGCCGCCGTCTGCATCGCGTGCACAGGGTTCGGCTGGGGCGCGGCGGGACGGACGAAGATTTCCGGCTGCGCGGCGACCAGGTTTTCCGGCAGCGAGAGCTGCGCGGTGACCGGGGCGGCGGCGGGCGCCGGCGCGGCGACGGGCTGGGTCCGGATCGGCGCGCGGCCGATCTGGTTCACCGGCGCGTGGGTCACGGGCTTGGGCTGCGCCCGTTCGTGCGCATCGATGCCGGTCGCGACGACCGACACGCGAATGCGCCCCTCAAGCTTGGCGTCGAAGGTCGAGCCGACCTTGATGTTGGCTTCCGCGTCGACTTCCGAACGGATGCGGTTGGCGGCCTCGTCGGCCTCGAACAGCGTCAGGTCGGGGCCGCCGGTGATGTGGATGAGCACGCCCTTGGCGCCCTTCATCGAGACATCGTCGAGCAGCGGGTTCGAGATCGCGGCCTCGGCGGCGTCGAGCGCGCGCTTCGGCCCTTCGGCCTCGCCCGTCCCCATCATCGCCTTGCCCATCTCCATCATGACGGTGCGGACGTCGGCGAAATCGAGGTTCATCAGGCCGGGCACGATCATCAGATCGGTGATGCCGCGCACGCCGGAGTGCAGCACTTCGTCGGCCATCGCGAACGACTGGGCCAGCGTCGTCTTCTCGTTGGCGACGCGGAACAGGTTCTGGTTCGGAATGACGATCAGCGTGTCGACGATGTCCTGCATCTGCGCGATGCCGGCTTCGGCCTGGCGCATACGGCGGTCGCCTTCGAAGTGGAAGGGCTTGGTCACCACGCCGACGGTCAGGATGCCCATCTCGCGCGCGATGCGCGCGATGACGGGGGCCGCACCGGTGCCGGTGCCGCCGCCCATGCCGGCGGTGATGAAGGTCATGTGGCTGCCGGTGAGGACATCCTCGATCTCGGCCGCCGAGGCTTCCGCCGCCTGGGCGCCGATCTCGGGCTTGGAGCCCGCGCCGAGGCCGAGCGTCACGTTCTGGCCCAGCTGGATCTTGCGCGGGGCAAGGTTCTGAATCAGCGCCTGCGCGTCGGTATTCGCGACGACGAATTCGACGCCCATCAGCTCGGACGTCAGCATGTTGTTGACGGCATTACCGCCGGCCCCGCCGACGCCGAAGACCACGATGCGGGGCTTCAGCTCGGGCGATTCCGGGGCATGAAATTTAATAGACATAGTGTGCCTCCAGTTTGGTCATGTCGCCTGATCCCCGCCATTGTTCGTGGCATCCGCCGGTTTGACCGGTCGAATTCGTTACGCCGTTCGTCGTGTGACTGCGGCAATTCATAAGAACGTCTCTTTGATCCAGGCGCCGAAACGCCCGAAGGATTGGGCCCGCTGCGGACCGCCGATCGCCGCCGCCTGCTCGCGGACGCCGCCGGCCTGCGCGAGGCCGATCAGGCCGGCCGCGGCCGAGAAGGCCGGACCCGACACCGACGGCGGCAGCGCATCGAGGCGCATCGGCCGGCCGATCCGCACGCGCTTGGCGAGCGCGCGGCTGGTGAATTCCTGCAGGCCCATCAGCTCCGACGCACCGCCGGTCAGGACCACGACATTGCCGCCGATCTTGTCGGCGCCCGCGGCCTTCAGCCGGTCGGCGACCAGTTCGATCGTCTCCTCGACGCGCGGCTGGATGATCGAAATCAGTTCCTCGCGCGGCACGCGGTTGCCGTCGACATCGCGCTCTTCGCCGATCTGGGCGACACGGATCATCTCGCCATGCGCCCCGGGCACCGGCAGCGCATTGCCGTGCAGGGTCTTCAACCGCTCGGCCTCACGGAAGGGCGTCGAAAGCCCACGTACGATATCGTTGGTGATGTGGCGTCCGCCCACGGGAATCACGTCGCAAAAAACTAGTTTTCCCTCGGAGAACGCCGCGATGGAAGTGGTTCCGCCGCCCATATCGACAATGGTTGCACCGTATTCCAGTTCCTCGTCATGCAGACAGCCGAGGCCGGCCGCGTATGCGGCGATGGCGCGGCCGCCGATATCGAGATGGCACTTTTCGATGCAGACCTCGAGATTGTGCAGCGGCGCGATCGCCGCGGTGACCATGTGGACCGAAACGCCCAGGCGATCGCCGAACATGCCGCGCGGATCGCGGATGCCGCTCGCCGCATCGACGGCATAGCCAAGCGGCGAGGAATGCACGACCTCGCGGTCGGTGCGGCTCGTCTGCGCCCGCGCCATGGAGAGTACACGGCGGATTTCATTGTCGCCGACTTCGCCGCCGTTCAGCGGCGTTTCGGCGCGCACGATCTGGCTCTGCGGCTTGCCGCACGAGAACGAAATGAAGACGTCCTCGATCTGCAGGTCGGCCATCTCCTCGGCCTTCGTCACGACCTGGCGGATCGAGGCTTCGACCCGGTCGAGCTCGGCGATCTGGCCCTGGCGGATGCCGGCCGATTCGCCAAAGCCGACGCCCAGCACCTTGGTTTTCGCCCGCGCGCCGTCGCGGCCGGGCTCGACCCGCGCGACGAGGCACACGACCTTCGAGCTGCCGACGTCCAGCGAGGCATAGACGCCGGGGCGCACCTCGGGAGCCTTCTTCGCGCGCTTGTCTTTGCTCATCCGCCCGATCATGTGCTCTCGCCCTTCGCAACCGACTCCGCCGCACCCCCGCGCGGCTTGATGACGAGACGGTCCGGCAAGCGCAGATCGATCGACTCGATGTCGCGCTCGAAAATCTTTTGTTCCTGCTCCAGCACCGTCAGACGGTGGAGCGCGTCCTCGATGCCGTCTTCGGGCAGGCGCACCTGGATGCCGTTCTTCAGGTGCAGGTCCCAGCGGCGGTCGCCCACCCGCACCGACGCCTTGGTCTGGCGCTGGATGGCGGGGAAGCGCATCAGGATGTCGATCAGCTCGACGGCATGCTTCGGCGCGCCGTCGCCGACGACCAGCGGCAGGCCCGCAAATTCCGCGATGTCGTCCTTGGTGATCGTCGAGCCCTTCTTGTCGATCAGCCAGGAGACGCCCTTCGACTGCCAGATCGCGTAGGGCTCCTTCTCGACGACCTCGACCTTCAGCGTCGCCGGCCACAGCCGCGCGACCTTGGCGCTGTCGATCCAGTCGAGCGCTTCGACGGTGACGCGAATGGCTTCGGGATCGACATCGATCATGTCGTCGCCCGGCTTCACGCCAATGGCCTGCAGCAGGTCGGCGCGGCGGGTGTGGTAATGCCCGGCCGCGAGAATTTCACCGATGGGGAACCACGCGGACGAAGCCGGCGCGGCCGCTGCAACGTGCTGCTCGCCGGCGCCACTGCCGCCCAGACCCAGATGCCCGCCCTGCACCAGACCCGCGCCGGCGGCGAGCAGCAGGAACGCGCCCATCGCCATCGCGCCGATCGAGGGCCGCCCGAATTTCGGCAGCACGCTCCAGCCTTCTTCGACTTCCGGCTCGGCGCGGCGCTTGCTGCGCTTGGGCGCACGGCGATCCGTGACGATGACCGGACGCGAGGCGCCGTCCAGCGCGCCGCTGCGGCGCGTGCGGCGGACCGGCACGTCGTCATCGTCGAAATCGGGTTCGCGCCTCACCGCCCGCACGACGCGTCCTCCACCATCCAGGCGCAGAGCTTGGCGTAGGAGATGCCCTTGTAGGCAGCCTGCTCCGGCACCAGCGAGGTCGGTGTCATGCCGGGCTGGGTATTGATCTCCAGGATGATCAGCCGCGGCTTGCCGGGCACGGTGTCGTCATAGCGGAAGTCGCTGCGCGAGACGCCGCGGCAGCCCATCGCGGCGTGCGCGAGTTCGGCATAGCGCATCGCCGTGGCGGCGATCTCGTCCGGCACCTGGGCGGGGATGACGTGATCCGATCCGCCTTCGGAGTATTTCGATTCGTAGTCGTAAAAGGCGTGGCCCTTGGTCAGGATTTCCGTGACCGCCAGCGCCTTGCCGTCCATCACCGCGACGGTGAGTTCGCGCCCCGGCACGAACTCCTCGACCATCATCTCGTCGCTGAGCTCCCACGTGCTGGCACGCAGCGCCTCGGGCGGACGGTTGTCGCCCTTGCGGACGATGAAGATGCCGACCGACGAGCCTTCGGCGACCGGCTTCACCACATAGGGCGGCTCCATCAGATGCGTCTCGGACGCGGCTTGGCGCGAGGCGACGATGCTCTTCGCGATCGGAATGCCGGCCACGGCGAACGCCGCCTTGGCCCGCTCCTTGTGCATGGCGAGCGCCGAGGCGAGCACGCCGGAATGGGTGTAGGGAAGCTGGAGGATCTCCAGCAGGCCCTGGACGCAGCCGTCCTCGCCCCACTTGCCGTGCAGCGCGTTGAAAACGACATCCGGCTTCAGCCGCGATAAATTTTCACCGAGATCGGGCTGGGCGTCGATTTCGGTAACCTCGAATCCCTCGGCGCGCAGAGCTGCGGCGCATCCGGAGCCCGAGACGAGAGACACTTCCCGCTCGGCCGACCAGCCGCCCTTCAGCACAGCAACGTGAGGAATAGTCCCCAAAATCAAACCCTTAGCGGGGCGATTAGGCGTCGCCGATCCGCTTGATTTCCCATTCGAGGTCGACGCCGGTGACAGTCTTCACCCGTGCGCGGACCTCTTCGCCCAGAGCTTCAATCTCGTTTCCTTTTGCTTCAGAAAGGTTAACGAGGAAGTTACAGTGAAGATCGGAAACCATTACTTTTCCGCGCGTTAGCCCGCGGCAGCCCGCCGCTTCGATCAGTTGCCAGGCTTTCCGCCCGCCACTCATGGTTAGGTCCGGGTTCTTGAAGGTCGACCCCCCGGTCCGGGTCTTCACAGGCTGGCTCGCCTCCCGTTTGGCGGTGATCTCGTCCATCTGGACCTTGATCTCGTCGTAGTTACCGGCCCGCCCCTGGAAGAGCGCCTCGACGAAGATGAGATCGGCCGGCGCCGTCGTTTGACGGTAGGTCATGCCGAGATCCGCGGGCTTGAAGACCTTGATCTCGCCCGTCCCGTCCACCGCCGTCGCCTCGATCAGCGCGTCCTTGAACTCGCCGCCATAGGCGCCGGCATTCATGCGAAGCCCGCCGCCGATCGTGCCGGGAATCCCGCGCAGGAATTCCAGCCCCGCAATCCCCGCCTTCGCCGCCGTATGCGCCGCCGAAACATCCAGCGCCGACGCGCCGGCGCGCAGGCGATAGCCCTCCTCCGCATGCGCTTTGCCGAAGATCGCGCCGAGCCGGATCACCACGCCCTTCACGCCGCCATCGCGCACCAGCAGATTCGAGCCAACGCCGACAACGGTGACCGGCACATCGTCCGGCTTGTTCTTCAGGAAGTCCTGCAGATCGCCGATGTCAGCCGGCCGAAACAACACCTCCGCCGGCCCACCCGCACGAAACCAGGTGAAGTCAGCCATCGGCGCATTGGCCGTATACGCGCCGCGGATTTTCGGGAGACGGGAGATCAGGTCAGTCATGCATCAATCATCTCAAATAACTTTGTCATCCTCGCGGCGCATGCTCACCCCAACGCCTCCAACTGCCCCGGCAGCTTCTTCGCCCAAGTCGTGTTCGACCCCGCACCCAGCACGATCACATAATCGCCCGGCCGCGCCACGCGATGGATCAAACCGGGCAGATCGTCCGGAGACGGAAGATAGCGCGCATCCCCATGCCCATGCGCTTTCATTGCCTCGACCAGCGCCGCACCGGTGATCCCCTCAATCGGCGCCTCGCCTGCCGTGTAGACGTCGGACACGATGGCGACATCCGCGCCGTCCAGGCACGCGACGAACCCGTCAAACAAATCGCGCACCCGCGTGAAACGATGCGGCTGCATGACCGCGATGACGCGGCCCTCCGCCACCTGCCGCGCCGCCTCGATGGCGGCCGCGATCTTGGGCGGGTTGTGGCTGTAGTCGTCGATGATGGTGACGCCGTTCCAGCTCCCCACTTTCGTGAACCGCCGCTGCACGCCTTCGAACCCGGCGAGCCCCGCCACCGCATCGGCATCGGCAACACCCAGCTCACGCGCCACCGCTATCGCGGCCAAGGCGTTCAACACATTGTGCTTCCCCGGCATCGGCAACCGCACTTGGCTCAGCGTCGCCGCCCCGCCTGTCAGCCGCGCCGACAGCATCACATCAAACGTCATCCCGTCGCGATCCGCGGCGAGGTTCAGCGCCCGCACATCCGCGCCCTCCGCGAAGCCATAGCTCAGCACGCGGCGATCCCTCACCGAGGCCGCAATCGCCATCGTCTCCGCGTGATCCGCGCACACGACCGCAAAGCCGTAGAACGGCACGTTCTCGATGAAACTGCGGAACGCCGTCTTCACCGCGTCATAGGTCTTGAAGTGGTCGAGATGCTCGGGGTCGACGTTCGTCACGACCGCGACTTCGGCCGGCAGCTTCAGGAAGGTGCCGTCGCTTTCGTCGGCCTCGGCGATCATCCAGGCGCCCTGCCCCAGCTTGGCGTTGGAGCCGTAGGCATTGATGATCCCGCCATTGATCACGCTGGGGTCCAGCCCGCCCGCCTCGACCAGCGCCGCGACCATCGTCGTCGTCGTCGTCTTGCCGTGCGTGCCCGCGACCGCAATCGCGCGACGCGGCTTCATCAGCTCGGCCAGCATCTCGGCCCGCTTCGCGATGGGCAGGCCCGCCGCGCGCGCCGCCGCCAGTTCCGGATTGCCGTCCTTGATCGCGGAGGACATCACGACCACCGCCGCGCCCGCCACGTTCGACGCCTGGTGTCCGACAAACACGGTGACGCCCAGCCCGCGCAGCCGGTCCAGCGTATAGCCTTCCGCCGCATCGCTGCCCTGCACGCGGTAGCCCTGCAGCGCCAGCACTTCAGCGATGCCTGACATGCCGATGCCGCCGATCCCGATGAAGTGGATCGGACCCACCGCGTCCGGCGGCGGCATCATCGCGCGAGCGCCTCGATCGCGTCGGCCATCGCCTCGGCGGCGTTCGGCCGGCCCAGCGACTTCGCCGCCGTCGCCATGGCGAGGATGCGGCCGGGCGCGGCGAAGAGATCGCTCATCTCCTTGGCGGCGCGCTCAGCTGAGAATTCGGGCTGGGGAATCATGATCGCGGCTCCTGAATCGGCCAGAACGCGCGCGTTGTAGCGTTGATGATCGTCCGTTGCGAACGGATAGGGGATGAGGATCGAAGGCCGCCCCATCGCCGTCAGCTCCGCGCACGACGACGCACCCGAGCGGCAGATCACCAGATGCGCGCCGGCCATGCGTTCCGGCAGGTCGCCGAAGAAGTCCGCCGTCTCGGCCTCGACGCCCAGCGCACGGTACGCATCCCGCGCGCGCATCAGATCCTCGCCCCGCGCCTGCTGCGTCACCTTCAGCCGCGCGCGTATCGCCTCTGGCAACTGCGCCAGCGCCGCCGGCATCACGTCGCTCATCACGCGCGCGCCCTGCGAGCCGCCGAAGACCAGCAGGTTGATCGGACCCGTCTCACCGGGTGGCTCGTAAGGAACAGTCTTCGACACGATCTCGGGCCGGACGGGATTGCCGATCAGGATCGTCTTCTCCGCCGCATTGGCGGGCAGCCATTCGGTATGTGGGAAGGCGACCGCGATCTTGGTCACGCGCTTGGCGACCAGGCGGTTCACTCGCCCCAGCAGCGCATTCGCCTCATGGATGATCGAGGGCGTACCGGTGAACCGCGCCGCCAGCATCGAGGGCAGCGCCGGATAGCCGCCGAACCCCACGACCGCGAGCGGCTTCTCGCGCTTGAAGGCATGGCGCGCCTGCCAGATGCCGCGGCTGATCTGGCTGATCCCGCTCAGCACCTTGATGGGATTGCGCCCGTCGAACGTCGCCGAGCGGATCGGCAGGATCTCGGCGCCCGGCACCTTGGCGGCGAAATTGGCGCCGCGCGGATCGGTCGCGAGCAGCACACGGTGCCCTCGCGCCATCAGCGCCTGCGCCGTCGCCTGCGCCGGAAATGTATGTCCCCCTGTGCCCCCCGCCGCGATGACGATGGGACGGGTCATCTGACCGGCCTCTTCCGCCGCGCGCCGGGCCGCTTTCGGGTGAGCGCGATGAGGCAGCCGACGGTCAGCGCGAGCGCGATGATCGACGAACCGCCATAGGAGATGAAGGGCAGCGTCATGCCCTTGGCGGGCATCAGCTGGAGATTGACCGACATGTTGATGACCGCCTGCAGACCGAGCATCACGGCCAAACCGGCCGCGGCGATCTGAGAGAACGCATCCGGGCACTGCAGGCTGCGATGGAGCGCACGCAAGACGAGAAAACAGAAGACGACCGCGAGCAGCATGCAGGCGATCAGCCCGAATTCCTCGCCCACCACCGCCAGGATGAAGTCGGTATGGGCGTCGGGAATGCTGGATTTGACCGTGCCCTCGCCCGGGCCGACGCCCAGGAAGCCGCCATTATGCAGCGCCGCCAGCGCGCGATCGACCTGATAGGTGTCGCCGCTGTCCGGATTGAGGAAGCGGTCGACGCGGCTCTGGATGTGCGGGAAGAAGAGATAGGCGAGGACGCCCGCCCCCATGCCGCCGGCGATGAAGATGCCGATGATCCACATCGAAATCCCGGCGAAGAACAGCAGCGCGCCGAAGGTCATCGAGACCAGCAGCGTCTGACCGAAATCGGGCTGCTGCATCAGCATGCCCGCGAACATGCCGTAGAGCAGCACGCCGGCGATCAGGCCGATCGGCTTGCCCGTCCGCTGCCACTGCGCAAGGCAGGCCGAGCACAGCACGACGAAGGCAGGCTTGGTGAATTCGGAGGGCTGGATCGAGAGCGGCCCGAAATCGAGCCAGCGATGCGCGCCCTTCACTTCCGGGCCGATCACCAGCGCGAGCCCCATCAAGGCGAGCCCGCCGAAGAAGCCCAGCAGCGACAGGCGGCGGATGTCGCGGATCTTCAAGAGCGACACCAGCATCATCACGCTCAGCGCCAGCAGCGCGAAGACGATCTGGCGGGAGACGAAATGGAACGTGTCGTAGTGCAGCTTCTCGGCGATCGCCGGACTCGCCGCCATGCCCAGCAGCACGCCGGCGAACATCAGGAACGAGACCACCGCGAACAGCCAGCGGTCGGAAGTCCACCACCATTCCGCAATTGCGCTGCGGTTGGTGCGATCGAAAGTCATCATGCTGCGGCTGCCGCTCCATTGCCCCGTGCGAGCTCGGCGACAATGCGGCGGAAATGGTTACCGCGATCTTCAAAGTCCTTAAATTGATCGAAAGAAGCCCCCGCCGGCGAGAAAAGCACGATCGGCGCCTCCCCCTCGCCCGCCAGCGCCGCCGCGAGAGCCGCCCGCGCCGCTTCGGCAAGCGATGCCGAGCGCGTATAGGCCGGGCCGCCTTTGTCCAGCGTCGCCGCGAACTCCTCGGTCGCCTCGCCGACGAGATAGGCATGCTTCACCCGCGGGAAATAGCGCGCCAGGCTCTCGATCCCGCCCTCTTTCGCCCGGCCGCCGAGGATCCAGTAGATGTCTTTCGGATACGCCGCGAGCGCCTTGGCCGCGGCGTCGGCATTGGTCGCCTTGCTGTCGTTGAACAGGCGCACCTTGCCGATCTTGCCGACCGCCTCGATCCGGTGCGGCAGGCCGGGGAAGCTGGCGAAGGCCCGGCCGATCGCCTTGGGGTCCTTGATATAGCCGCGCACCGCCGCATAGGCCGCCGCGGCATTCTCCCAGTTATGGGCGCCGGGCAGCGAGGCGACGTTCTTAAGATCCACGATCTCGGCCGGCGGCGAATAGAGCCCGTCATAGAGCACGCCATCCAGCGCATAGATACCGCGCCCGATCACGTGATCGACCGAGATCGGCGCGACCGTCGGCCCGCCGCGGGCCGAGACATAGGTGCAGGTCTCCGCCGCCGCCGTCGTATCGACCCCGATCACCGCGAGATCGCCCGTCCCCTGCCGCGCGAAGATGCGGCGCTTGGCGGCGATATAGCCGGCCATCCCGCCATGGCGCTCCAGATGGTCCGGCGTGATGTTGAGCAGCAGCGCGACGCTCGGCTTCAGCGTCGGCGACAGATCGAGCTGATAGGACGACAGCTCCAGCACATAGGCGGTGCCTTCGCGCGGCGGTCCCAGCTCCAGCACCGGCTTGCCGATATTGCCGCCGACCTGCGCGTCCCAGCCGTTCTTGGCGAGCAGATGCCCGATCAGCGCCGTCGTGGTGGACTTGCCGTTCGTGCCGGTGATGCAGATCAGCGGCGTCTTGGCTTTCGAAACGTTACCGTTGCCGTTCCCCTTTAACCCGTGGGTAGGGTTAACCGGGCCTTGCGAAAAAAAAGCGGCCCCGCCGTTCCCGTTCACATGCCCCATATGCTTCAGCGTGCGGTAGAACAGCTCGACATCGCCGATCACCTCGATCCCGCGGGCCAGCGCCTCGGCCGCCACGGGATGGGGCTTGGGATGCGTCAGCGGGATCCCCGGCGACAGCACCAGCGCCTTGATCTGGCTCCAGTTCCACATCGCGGGTTCGCGCAGCAGGAGTTCGCCCTCCGCCGCCGCCCGGCCCTTTTCCTGGTCGTCCCAGGCCACGACGTTCGCTCCCCCCGCAATGAGCGCGCGCGCGGCGCTGAGTCCGGAACGCGCCAGTCCAAGGACGGCGACGGTCTGGCCAGGGAAGAGTGGAACGGGGATCACGGCGTCACCTCAGTTTGAGCGTCGACAGGCCGATGAGCGCGAGGATGACCGCCACGATCCAGAACCGGATCACGATAGTCGACTCCGCCCATCCCTTCTTTTCGTAGTGATGGTGGATCGGGGCCATGCGGAAGACACGCTTGCCCGTCGTCTTGAACGAGATGACCTGGACGATGACGGAGAGCGCCTCCACCACGAACAGGCCGCCGATAATGCCCAGCACGATCTCATGCTTGGTGATCACCGCGATGCTGCCGAGCGTGCCGCCCAGCGCCAGCGATCCGGTGTCGCCCATGAAGACCATCGCGGGCGGCGCGTTGAACCACAGGAAGGCGAGCCCGCCGCCCATCACCGCGCCGCACAGCACGGCGAGTTCGCCCGTGCCGGGCACCGGAATGATCTGCAGATAGTCCGCGAAGACGAGATTGCCGACGAGATAGGCGATGAGGCCGAAGCACGCCGCCGCGATCATGACCGGCACGATGGCGAGCCCGTCGAGCCCGTCGGTCAGGTTCACCGCGTTCGAGAACAGCACGATCACCAGCGCGCCGAACGCGATGAAGCCGTAGCTGAGCGGGATCAGGAAGTCCTTGAAGAACGGCACCGCGACCTTGCCCTGCAGGATCGCCGGATGGGATTCCATGATGAACCAGGCCGCGGCGATCGCGCCGGCGAACTGGACGACTAGCTTCAGTCTGCCCGAGACGCCGTCCGACTTCTGCTTCGTGACCTTCAGATAGTCGTCATAGAAGCCGAGCACGCCGAAGAGGGCCGTGACGCCGAGAACGATCCAGACATAGCGGTTGGAAAGATCGGCCCACAGCAGCGTCGAGACGAAGACCGAGATGAGGATCAGCAGGCCGCCCATCGTGGGGGTGCCCTTCTTGCCGATGACATGGGCGTCGCCCATGAAGTCACGGATCGGCTGACCCTTGCCCTGGCGGACCTTCAGGAAGTCGATCAGCGGCCGACCGAAGATCAGGCCGATCACCAGCGCCGTCATGATCGCGCCGCCGGTGCGGAACGTCAGGTACCGGAACAGGTTGAAGACCCGGAAGTCGGAGGCGAGCGGTTCGAGGAGGAGATAGAGCATGCGGCGGTTCCCTTATCCTGCCGCCGTTTCGATCGCGCGCGCCTTCAGCGCCTCGACGATCAGGCCCATCCGGCTGCCCAGAGAGCCCTTGATCATGACGACGTCGCCCGGCCGGATGTCGGCCGCCACGAGGTCCACGAAATCCGCTGAAGTCTGCGCGTAGGCGCCGCGAATCGAAACAGGCAGTTGCGCCCACAGATGCGACATCGACGGGCCGCTTGCAAAGACGAGATCGCACGACGAGGCGAGAACCGGCGCGGCCAGCGCGGCATGCATCGCGTCGCTCTGCGGACCCAGTTCCAGCATGTCGCCGAGGATCGCGATGCGCCGCCCGCCGGGGCCGGGTTTCGCGACGCCGAGCAGCGCCAGCGCCGCGGCCATGGAGGCGGGATTGGCGTTGTAGGATTCATCCAGCAGATCGAACGACCCGCCCTCGATCTTGATCGTCTCGCGCGCGCCGCGACCCTTGACCGCGCGCACCTCGCGCAGCGCCTCAGCGGCGGCGCGCACATCGGCGCCTAGCGCCTTCACGACCAGCAGCAGGCCGAGTGCGTTCTGCGCGAAATGCCGGCCCGGCGCGCCATAGGTGAAACGCACCTGCTCGCCCAGAATGTCGGCCTCGATCTCGGACGAGGTCTCGCCGAGGCTGAGCGAGATGAACTGCGCCTCGCCGCCCTTCTCACCGAACGTCCAGATCCGGGCGCCCGCTTTGTTCGCCGCCGCCGCCAGCAGCGCGGCATGCGCGTTGTCGGCATTGATGACAGCGACGCCGCCGGGCGCGAGGCCCTCGAAGATTTCCGCCTTGGCGTGGGCGATCGCTTCGACATTTTCGAAATGCGCGAGATGCACGGCCTCGACCGTCGTCACCATCGCGACGTCGGGCTTCACCTGCTTCACCAGCGGACGGATCTCGTCGGCATGGTTCATGCCGATCTCGAAAATGCCGTAGCGCGTCGCCGCCGGCATGCGCGCCAGCGTCAGCGGCACGCCCCAGAGATTGTTGTACGAGGCTTCCGACGCATGCGTCGCCGCCTGCATCCCCAGCACGGTGCGCAGCGCTTCCTTGGTGCTCGTCTTGCCGGCGCTGCCGGTGATGGCAGCAATCTTCGCCTTCGTCCGCGCCCGCGCCCCGGCGCCCAGCGCCTCGAGCCCGTCCTGCGTATCGCGCACGAAGAGCAGCCTGGATTCATCGACCCCGCCGATCGAGCGCGTCACCAGCGCGGCGGCCGCGCCTTTGGAAATCGCCTCGCCGACAAAGCCGTGCGCATCGCGGTTCTCGCCGACCAGCGCGACGAACAGATCGCCGTCCTTGATGGTCCGCGTGTCGATCGACACGCCGTTGATCTCCCAGCTTCCGCTGGTCTTGCCGCTCGTCGCCGCCGCGGCATCCTTGGCTGTCCAGAGCGCGCTCATAGAGACCGCCCGCCATGCGAAACGGCCGCGCGGCGCGCTTCGTCGCCATCATCGAAGGGCAGCGTCACCGTACCGATGGTCTGCCCGGCTTCGTGACCCTTGCCCGCGATCACCAGAATGTCGCCCTCGGCCAGCGCCGCCACCGCGACATCGATCGCCTCGGCCCGGTCGCCAATCTCGCGCGCGCCCGGCGCACCCGTCAGCGCTGCGGCACGAATAAGCGCGGGATCTTCGGTGCGCGGATTGTCGTCGGTGACGATCACGACATCAGCGTTTGCCGCCGCAGCCGCGCCCATCAACGGACGCTTGCCGGGATCGCGATCACCGCCGCAGCCGAACACGACGACCAGCTTGCCCTGCACATGCGGGCGCATGGTCTGCAGCACGGTCTCCAGCGCATCCGGCGTATGGGCGTAGTCGACGAAGATCGGCGCGCCGGCCTGCGACGTCGCGACGTGCTCCAGCCGGCCCTTCGCGCCCTTCAGCGCGGCAAGAGCCGAGAAAACCTGCGACGGGCTCTCGCCCAGTCCGATCGCAATCCCCGCGGCGACCAACGCGTTCGACGCCTGGAACGAGCCCGCCAGCGGCAGGCGCACGATATAGCGGATGCCGCCATGCGCGACAGTCAGCACCTGGCCGTCGATATGCGCCTCGCGCGCCACGAGCCGCAGCATCTCGCCCTGCTCGCCGACCGTGTGAACCCTGAGGCCGCGCCGACGCGACGCCGCCACGAAATCCTCGGCCCCGTCGCCATCGGCGTCGATCACCGCCACGCCGTCCGCCTCCACCACTTCGATGAAAAGCCGCAGCTTGGCGTCGCGATAGGCGTCGAACGTCTCGTGATAGTCGAGATGGTCGCGCGTCAGATTGGTAAAGGCGGCGGCGGCGATCTTCACCCCGTCCAGCCGGTACTGATCGAGCCCGTGGCTCGACGCCTCCAGCGCGAGATGCGTCACGCCCTCGTCCGCCAGCCGCGCCAGCGCCTCATGCACCACGACCGGATCGGGCGTCGTATGGCTCAGCGCCCGCTCGCCCGAGGGCGAGACGATGCCGACCGTACCAATGCTCGCAGCCTGTCGACCGCAGGCCGTGAAGATCTGGCGCACGAAGGCGGCGATGGAGGTCTTGCCGTTGGTCCCGGTGATCGCGGCGACCACCGCCGGCTGGCGGCCATAGAAGCGCGCTGCGGCCAGCGAGAAGGCTTTGCGCGGATTGTCGTTCGCGACGACCGGCACGGCGGCGTCGGTGCCGGGCACAGCGATGACGGCCGCGGCCCCGGCGTCGATCGCCTTGGGAATGAACGTCCGTCCGTCCGCCTTCACGCCCGGCAGCGCGGCGAACAGGAAACCCGGCTTCACCGCCCGGCTGTCGGCGGTCAGCCCGGCGATCTCGGGATCGCCTGCCCCCTGCCAGCCGTCGATGAGCGCGGAAAGCTTCATGCGATCAATGATCCTGCGCCAGCATCACGGCATCGGCTTCGGAATCCGCCTTCGCCACCACCGGCGGCGCGGCATTGGGATCGCGCGTCGGCTCGACGCCCAGCATCGGCGCGATGCGCGCGACGATGCGGCTGGTCGCCGGCGCGGCGGTCCAGCCGCCAGTCGCGAAACCCGAAGTTTCCTTCGTGCCTTTCGGCTCGTCGACGATCACCAGCACCGCATATTGCGGTTTGTTCGCGGGGAAGACGCCGATGAACGACGAGAGCAGCGTCTTGTGCGCATAACCGCGCCCGCTGATCTTTTCCGCCGTGCCGGTCTTGCCGCCGACGGGATAGCCGGGCACGTCGGCCTTGCGCGCGGTGCCCTTCTCGACCACCAGGCGAAACAGGCGGTTCATCTCCGAACTCGTCTCTTCCTTCAGCACGCGATGTTCGGGCAGCGGCGCCTTGGCGTCGCGCATCAGCACGGTCGGCTGGATGAACATGCCGCCATTCGCCATCGCCGACACGCCGGTCACGACATGCATGGGCGACACCGCGATGCCGTGGCCGAACGAGATCGTCAGCATCGCGACCTCGCCCCAGTTCTTGGGATAAAGCGGCGCGCCGCGCTCGGGCAGCTCCAACGGCATCGGCTCCAGCTGGCCGAGCGAGGCGAGGAACGACTTCTGGTGATCCTCGCCGAACTTCCGCGCCATGTTGGCCGAGCCGACATTGGACGAATGCTCGAAGATTTCCTCAACCGTCAGGGCGCGGCCCATCGGGTGATAGTCCTTGATCGTGAAGCGGCCGATGCGGATCGAGCCGCGCGCGTCGAAATAATCCTTCGACGAAACGCCGGCATCCAGCGCCATGGCCGTGTTGAACGATTTGAACGTCGAGCCCATCTCGTAGACGCCGAGCGTATTGCGGTTGAACCTATTCTCCGCCGGATCATCCATCACGTGATTGGGGTCAAAGTCGGGCAGCGAGACCATGGCGATCACCTCGCCCGTCTGCACGTCCATCACCAGTCCGGCGCCGCCGATTGCGCTGAAGGTCTGAACGGTCTTCGCCAACTCGTCTTCCACGACATGCTGCACGCGCACGTCGATGGACAGGCGCACCGGTTCGCCATGCGCGACCTTGTCGGCCAGCGTCGTGTCGATCGCCCGCTCGATGCCGCCGAGGCCCTTATTGTCGACATCGACGAAGCCGATGACATGCGCCGCGGCCCGACCATTGGGATAGACGCGCTTCAGCTCCTGGCGGAAATCGATGCCAGCAAGGCCGAGATCGTGCACCGCCGCGTGCTGGCGCGGCGTGATATCGCGCTTGATCCACACGAAGGCCGTCTTGGTCGACAGCTTCGCGGTCAGTTCCTCGACATTGAGTTCAGGGAACACCGTCGCCAGCGCCCGCGCGGTTTCCGCCGCATCCCACACGCTGCGCGGATCGGCATAGACCGACGCGACTGAAAGGTCAGTCGCCAGGATCACGCCGTTGCGGTCCAGAATGTCGGGCCGCCCGATCGGGCCGACCGTCGCGAGGGCACTGCCCTTTTCGCCACCGTCGTTGAACAGCGCGATCTGCACCATGCGCGCGCCGATCAGCGAGAAAACGCCGACAAACACCGCGGCGCAGAATGCCACACGGCCGCGCGCGGGATCGGCCCGCTCGCGGAGACGTCTTGCCCGCGGATCCTCGCCGGACGGTGCCATACTCAGCGCTCCACGGATTTCGGCTTGGCGAGCGGGGTTGGCGCGCTATCGTCATAGACCGGCGCGCCGTTCGCGGTCTTGGCGAACGGGATCGCGTCAATGTCGGACAGCGAGCCCTCGGGGCGCATCGGAATGTCGTTGAGATACGCGATCTGGGTCGCCTTCATCGGCTGCAGGTCGAGATAGCGCGTCGCCATGGCCTGCATCTTCGAAGGCTGGCTGAGATGAGTCCATTCCGCCTTCAGCACGCCGATCGCCCGCTCCTCTTCCGAGATCTGGCTTTCGACCTTGCGGAGATCGGCCTCGCGCTCTTGCGCCGCGTGGGTCACGCGATAGAGGCCGAAGCAGATCATCACGGTAAGCGCCAACATGGCGAGATTGAGAGCGCGGATCATCGCGACCACTCCTCTGAGCTAACGGCAGGCACGTTGAAATCGAGCGCGTCGGCCTTGTGGGCCGGGGCATGGGTGCGGCGGGCGGCGCGCAGCTTGGCGGAGCGGGCGCGCGGATTGCGGGCCAGCTCTTCATCGCTGGCCGACACGACGCCCTTTTCGAGCTGCGAGAAGCTCGGCGTCGCGCTCGGCAGTTGCGGCATGTGGCGCGACGGCCCGGCCTGACGGCCGCAACGCGCGGCGAGGAAACGCTTCACGATGCGGTCTTCCAGCGAATGGAAGGTGACGACCGCGAGCCGCCCCTCAGGCGCCAGCAGGCGCTCGGCGGCGGCGAGCCCGCGCGCGAGCTCGCCGAGCTCGTCGTTCACGAAGATGCGCAGCGCCTGGAAGGTGCGCGTCGCGGGATGGATCTGGTCCGGCCGGCCGCGCCCCAGCACCGAGACGACGGCGGCGACGAGATCGCTCGTCTGCTCGAATTTCTTGTCCTTGCGCTGCGCGACGATCGCCTTGGCGATGGCCCGCGCGCGGCGCTCTTCGCCGTAATGGAACAGGATGTCGGCGATCAGGCCTTCGCTGCCGCGATTGACGACGTCGGCGGCGCTCGGCCCGTCCGACGACATGCGCATGTCCAGCGGCCCGTCCTTCTGGAAGGAAAAGCCGCGCGCCGCATCGTCGATCTGCATGGACGAGACGCCGATATCCAGCACGATGCCGTTGGCCGGCGCGAAGCCGGCCGCGTCCGCCAGCGCTTCCATGTCGGAATAAACGCCGCTTCTGATGGTGAGATGGGCAAGACCCAGCGCCTCGCCGGCCGCGATGGCGCTCGGGTCGCGGTCGATGCCCAGCACATGCACGCCCGCGGTCGCCAGGATCGCGCGGCTATAGCCACCCGCGCCGAACGTGCCGTCGATCATGCGCTCGCCAGCCTGTGGCGCCAGCGCCGCGATCACTTCGTCCAGCAGGACCGGGATATGCCGCTCGCTCACAGCACGCCCTCGCTCTTGGGCGCCGCGGGGATGGCCGGCGACTTCGCGCCGGTCAGCAGCAGGTGGCGGTACTGCGCGGCCTTGGCCATCGCCTCGGCCTCGATGCGTGCGAATTCCTCGGGCGCCCAGATCTGGAAGCGGTCGCCGCGCCCGGCAAAGGTGATGGCCTTCTCGATGCCGACCGCCTTCAGCAGCCGCTCGGGCAACATGACCCGGCCCTCGCCGTCGAACGCCAGCTCGACGCCGCGCGTGATGACCGCGAGCTCCAGCTGCTCGCGCGCTTCGGGGCTTTCGACGATGCCTTCGATGCGCTCCAGCAGCGCGAAATAGGCCGGCGGCGGATAGCACTCGATCGCCGCGTCGACAAAGCTGGGGAAACAGTAGATGCGGTCTCCACCGAGCGCACTGACCGACGCGCGAAACGGCGCCGGCACCGACACGCGTCCCTTCGCGTCGATCTGCTTCTCGAAATTGGAGTAGAACTTAGACATTCACCCCGCCCAACCGGCACATCCCCATGCCGACGTCCCGATTACGGAGGCGGAGGGCTGGGTTCACACGGTGGTCGCCGGATGGGCCCGATTGGGCACCCCTCGCCCCTCGTTTGGGACGATTTGGGATACCATGGGGAAAACCGGGCCGTCAATGGAAATGAGGTTTAGAACTTTGAAAGGTTTGGACTTTTCGCCGTCCTGTGGACCAAATTGTGCGTCTGTATAGTAAAGATTTGGTAAAACGCGGAACAAGCCAAGAACAATAGTGGACAGTGCTGTGGATATCCCGATTTAGACTCGCATTTGCGCCGAAATTTCCCGCCGCCTGTTTCGCAAACAACACAGGCGGAAGCACCGCTTCCGCCTGTGGGTAACTCTGTGGGGGCCATTCAGGCGGGGTTACGCATCGAGCAAGATCCCAATCCAGCCCATTTCCGTCATGGCCGCCCACGAGGCGGCCATCCAGGGGCAACCGAGCGGTGCCGGCTGGATGGCCGGGTCAGGCCCGGCCATGACGAGGGGTTGGATCAGGACTGAAGCGACAGGCTAGCTGCCGCTCGTTCCCAAAATATCCCGGGCCGCCTTTTCGATCAGGCCGCGCACCCGCGCCGCCTCTTCGTCGCTCCAGGGACCGCGTCGCATCTGCAGCGCCTGCTTCAGGGTCTTCACCGCCTCGCGCACGCTGTCCGGAGTGGCTTCGGTCGAGAAGGCCGCCGCCGCCATCGCGATGCGCGTCAGGATGCCCTGCACCGCCGCGTCGTTCTCCTTCAGGAAGGCCTGGCCTTCGGGCGTGATCGCGAAGAGCTTCTTGGAGCCCTCCGACGCTTCCGCCCGGATCAGGTCCTGCTCTTCCAGCATCTGCAGCGTGGGATAGACCGCGCCGGGGCTGGGCGCGTAGGCGCCGCCGAACTTCTCCTCCACCGCGCGGATGAGGTCATAGCCGTGACGGGGCTTCTCGCCGATCAGCGCCAGCAGCAGCAGGCGCAGGTCTCCATGGCCGAGCATCCGCCCGCCACCGCCGGGGCCGCCGAAGCGCCCGAACCCGCCAAAACCGCCCTCGCCCCGGCCAAAGCCGCCGCGACCGCCGCGCTCACCACGCCCGCCGGGCGCAAAACCGCGCTCGGCCATCTCGCGCCATGCGGCGCGCATCTTGTCCCGGCGTCCTTCGCCGGAATGGCATCTGCCATACATGTGCATGTCCTTTCGTTCGATCATGTGAGCCGGTATTTAGATATATCGAAAGTATGTGTCAAGGAGAGCATCGAAAATTTCTCGACGGCCCGGCCTCGCCCGTGACTGCTCCGCTCTCCGTCATGGTGAGGTGCGCAGCGCGGCACGCGCGAAGCCTCGAACCAAGCACACTGCTCCAGCGTGCGTCCTTCGAGACGCGGCCGTTGCCGCTCCTCAGGATCACGGGCTTGGGCGTTCGCCCTCGGCCTCAAAAAGAAAATGAAAAGCGTCAGATGGCCTGTAAGCCGGGTTCTGTCCCCCGCTTGCGCGGATGGATGACCATTCCTCTGGGACGTTCGTTGCCGAACGCCTCGCGCGACCAACCCGGGCGACGAGCCGAAGAAGGCCCATATGCCACCCCTATTCGGTCTTGCTCCTGGTGGGGCTTGCCGTGCCGTCTGCGTTGCCGCATCCGCGGTGGGCTCTTACCCCACCGTTTCACCCTGACCCGGAACGCGTTCCGGGCGGTTTGTTTTCTGTGGCGCTATCCCTGGGGTCGCCCCCGCCGGGGGTTACCCGGCACCATCTCTCCGTGGAGCCCGGACTTTCCTCGACACCGAAATGCCGCGGCCATCCAGCCATCTGACGCCGGCGTGAGGTGCGCTTTTATCGACCACCGGTCAAGTTCACCGTGGCCGTCATGGTGAGGTGCGGAGCGCGGAACGCGCGGAGCCTCGAACCACGCACACCGATGCAGCGTGCGTCCTTCGAGACGCGGTCTTCGACCGCTCCTCAGGATGACGAGGATGGATGGATTGCCGCCGCTACCGCCGCCAGCATCCGCCGCGTTTCCTCGTCCGCGACACCATCGATCTGCGCCACGCGAAACCGCCGCTGGAATTCCTTCAGCACCACCTCGACCAGCTTGTCGGTCTCCGGCGCCACGCCATAACCGATCGCCCGCAGCGTCTCGGCGACCGCGCCCTCCTGCACCGCCGCAACACCGGCGCGCGGAAACAGCCCGATTCCGTTTCGCGCCAGGCGTGGCCAGGGAAACTTTTCGCCCGGATCGACCTTCCGCCCCGGCGCGATGTCCGAATGCCCCACGACATTGCGCGCCGGGATCGGATGCCGCCGCAGGATGCCGCGGCACATCGCGATCAACGCATCGATCTGCTTCTTGGGAAAATCGCGATAGCCCCACTCATGCCCGGGATTGACGATCTCGATCCCGATCGAGCGCGAGTTCACATCGTCGCGCCCGCCCCACCACGACACGCCCGCGTGCCACGCGCGCATGTCCTCAGGCACATGCGCGTAGAACGTCCCGTCGCGGTCCAGCGTGTAATGCGCGCTCACCCGCTTCTCGCGCGTCCCGTCAGTCAGGATATCGAGCGCGCCCTTGGCGCTCGGCATGCCGGTATAATGCAGCACCAGCATATCAACCGGCCCGGGCCGTTCGTTGAAGTTCGGCGACGGCAACGCGACGATCTTCAGCGTCACAGGCCGCGCGCCTTCCGGATTTCGGCATAGGCGATGTTGATGCGCGCCAGTTTCTCGTTGGCGACCGCCAGGAATTCCGCCGGCGCGCCGCGCGCCATCATGCGGTCGGGATGATTCTCGCGCACCGCCTGCAGATACGCCTTGCGCAGCTCGTCGTCCGTCGCATCGGGATCGATATTGAACAGCGCATAGGGATCGGGCTCGCATGGCCCGCCATACGACGCGCAGAGATTGTTGAACGCCGCGTCCGAAATGCCGAAGCGCCGCGCCACCTCATGCAGATAGGCGAGTTCCGCATCGTGGATCGTCCCGTCCGCCGCCGCGACGAAGAACAGCGCATCGAGCAGATCCTCCAGCAGACCGGGATTGTCGCGGAACAGCCGTCCGAGCTGGCTCGCATAGGCCTCGAACCCCGCCACCGTCTCATGCGCCAGCATGTAGACCCGGCGCACGTCGCCCTCGAAACCCGGCTCGATATGGACAATGCGCTTGAAGGCGTTGAATTCGGCGTCGGTCGATTGCCCGTCGGCCCGCGCCATCTTGGCGGCGAGCGCGGTGACGCCCATGGTGAAGGCGACCTGCTTCTCGTCCTCGCCGGGCTCGCGGTCGAACACCGCATGACCCGCGAGCGCCCCCAAAGCGGCCCCGATCGGCCCGCCTCCCAGAATAAACCCGGCGGCCGCTCCGCCTATCTTGCCCCAGATGGACATGCACCCTGTTTAGGCGATTGGGCGCTGCCTGTCATGCAATGTAACGTGACCAGCGACACCGCCGCGTGAAGGACCGTCCATGTCTGAACCAGCATCCTCCGTGGACGCCTATCTCGCCGCCCAAACGGATGCAGTCCGCGCCTTGCTCGCCGAAGTCCGCGCCGCGATCCGCAACGCGGTACCGAAGGCGGCCGAATCGATCTCGTACAAGATCCCGACCTACAAGCTGAACGGCCGCGCGATGCTGTATTTCGCGGGCTGGAAAAAGCACTACGCGCTCTATCCCGTCTCGCCCGAAATCCTCGCCGCCTGCGCGAAGGACCTCGCACCTTTCGAGATCGAGAAAGGCACGATCCGATTTCCGCTGGGCCGCCCGGTCCCGGCCAGGCTGATCGCCCGCATCGCGAAGCTACGCGCGCAGGAGCTGAACGACGCGGCGAAGGCGAAGGCCGACTAGCCCTACTTCAACGCCGCGTGGAGAAACGCCGTCAGCTTCTCGTGTGCCAGCTCGGCCTGCGGCTGGTTGTAGATGTCCGCGCGGCCCGGAACGGTCCAGCCATGCAGCGCGCCCTCATAGGTCTCGCTCGCGAAATGCCCGCCCCATTGGCCGAGCGCGTCCTCGAATTTCAGGATCTGCTCGGCGGTCATGCTCTGGTCCTGCACGGCGTGCCCGAAATAGAGCCGCGCCTTGATCTCGGGCAGCAGCAGATGCGGGCTGTCCGGCCCGTCGATGAGCAACCGCCCGCCATGGAACGAGGCCGCCGCCGCGATCTTGTCCGGCCGCGCCGCCGCCGCGCGCATCGCATGCGCGCCGGTGAAGCAATAGCCGACGACGCCATAGGCGCCCTGCTTCACCTTTGCCTGCCGCTCCAGGAAATCCACGAACGCTGATTCGTCCTTCGCCACCGCCTGCGGGGTCAGCGGCGTCGCCAGTTCGCCGAAGCGCTTCATCAGTTCTTCGCGCGGCGCCCCGAAGTCGAGCACCTGCCCCCGCCCGGTGCGATAGAACGGGTTCGGCATCGCCACCACGAACCCTTCGCCCGCCAGCCGCTCGGCCATGCCGAGATTGGCCTCACGGATACCGCCGATATCGACCAGGAAAATCACCCCCGGAAACGGCCCCTCGCCCTTCGGTGTGAACACATACCCATCCGCCACCCCATCCGGCGTCTCGATCTCGACCGCAGTCTTCTGCATGGCGTATTTCCTTCCCGCTCATTCCAGCTTTCCGTCATGCCCGCGCAGGCGGGCATCCAGCAGCCGCACATGGATGCCCGCCCGCGCGGGCATGACAAGCAGGAAAGGCGTGGCACCGCACCTGCCGCCATGACATTTTCCCATGATGACCTCTGACACCTGGCAGTTCTGGATCGATCGCGGCGGCACGTTCACCGACGTCATTGCCCGCGCGCCGGACGGGGCGCTCAGCGCCACCAAGCTGCTCTCCGAAAACCCCGAGCGCTATCCGGACGCCGCCGTCGAAGGCATCCGCCGCGCTCTTGCCCTCGCGCCCGGCGCCCCCGTCCCCGCCGACCGCATCGACGCCGTGAAGATGGGCACCACCGTCGCCACCAACGCGCTGCTCGAGCGCGAGGGCGAGCCGCTGGTCCTTGTCGTCACGCGCGGCTTCGCCGACCAGCTTCGCATCGGCTACCAGAACCGCCCCAAGCTGTTCGTTCGCCGGATCGACTTGCCGGACATGCTCTATGATAGCGTCATCGAGGCCGGTGAGCGCGTCACCGCCGAAGGCGAAATCCTCGCCCCGCTCGACGAAGCCGCCCTGACCACCGCGCTCACCGCCGCCCGCGCCGGTGGCCTCACCGCCTGCGCCATCTGCCTCCTGCACGGCTACCGCTATCCCGCCCACGAAGCCCGCGCCGCCGCCATCGCCCGCGCGCTCGGCTTCACGCAGGTCAGCGTCAGCCACGAAGTCTCCCCGCTGCAGAAATTCGTCTCGCGCGGCGACACCACAGTGGTCGACGCCTATCTCTCCCCCGTCCTCGGCCGTTACGTCGGCCGCGTGCGCGCCGGCCTCGGCGCCGACGCGAAACTCCACTTCATGCAGTCCTCCGGCGGCCTCACCGACGCCGCGCGCTTTCAAGGCAAGGACGCCGTCCTCTCCGGCCCCGCGGGCGGCGTGGTCGGCGCGGCGGAGAGCGGACGCGCCGCGGGTTTCGACAAGATCATCGGCTTCGACATGGGCGGCACGTCCACCGATGTCTGCCACTTCGACGGCCAGTACGAACGCGAGCAGGAAACTATGGTCGCCGGCGTCCGCCTGCGCGCGCCGATGATGCTGATCCACACCGTCGCGGCCGGCGGCGGCTCGATCCTACATTACGACGGCCTGCGCATGCGCGTTGGCCCCGACAGCGCCGGCGCCAATCCGGGGCCGAAGGCCTATCGCCGCGGCGGCCCGCTCACCGTCACCGACGCGAATGTCATGCTGGGCAAGCTCCAGCCCGCTTTCTTCCCCGCCATCTTCGGACCCGCCGAGAACGAACCGCTCGACGCCGACGCCGTCCGCACCGCCTTCGCCGACCTTGCCGCGCAGATCGGCAAGCCCGCCGAAGACATCGCCGAAGGCTTCGTCGCCATCGCCGTCGCCAACATGGCGAATGCGGTGAAGAAGATCTCCGTCGCCCGCGGCTACAATATCACCGCCTATGCGCTCAACTGCTTCGGCGGCGCGGGCGGCCAGCATGCTTGCCTCGTCGCCGACGCGCTGGGCATGGAGACCGTGCTGATCCACCCTTTCTCGGGCCTCCTCTCCGCCTACGGCATCGGACTCGCGAAACTGCGCGCCTTCAAACAACGCGCCGTCGGCACGCCGCTGACCTTTGACGCGATGGACGACCTTCACATCATCGCCCAGCAACTGGCCGCCGAAACGCACGCAGAGCTGGAAGCCCAACTAAACCCCCACGCTCCTCATCCTGAGGAGCCGCGCAGCGGCGTCTCGAAGGACGCACCTTCCATCCACACCACCCTCGCCGCGCAGATCCGCTATGACGGCACCGACACCACGCTCGAAATCCCGTTCGGCGCGCTGGACGAGATGCGCGCCGCCTTCACCGCCGCGCACACCAAGCGCTTCGGGTTCGGCTTCGAGGGCCGCGGCCTCGTCGTGGACTCGCTCCAGGCCGAAGCCAGCGGAGGCGGCGCGACCCAACCGCACGTCACGGCCACGCCCACTACCGCCCCCTTGCCCGCGCCCTCGGCCACCACGCGCCTCTTCATGGACGGTGCCTTCCACGACGCCCCCGTCCACCGCCGCGAACAGCTCGGGCACGGCCAGAACTTGCCTGGCCCCGCCCTCCTCATCGAACCGAACCAGACCGTCGTCATCGAACCCGGCTGGCGCGCCGAGATCGCCCCCGGCGGCGAAGTCATCCTCCGCCGCATCGCCGCCCGCCCGCATCGCGCGGTCGCCGGCACCGCGGCCGATCCGGTGATGCTGGAAATCTTCAACAACCTCTTCATGTCCATCGCCGAGCAAATGGGCCTGACGCTGGAAAAGACCGCGGCCTCCGTGAACATCAAGGAGCGGCTCGATTTCTCCTGCGCCATCTACGATGCCGACGCCGCGCTCATCGCCAACGCGCCGCACATGCCGGTGCATCTGGGCAGCATGGGCGACAGCGTCGAAGCCGTGCGCGCGCGCCACCCGGACATGCAGCCGGGCGACGCCTTCGCCCTCAACGCCCCCTATGCCGGCGGCACACACCTGCCGGACGTCACGGTCGTCATGCCCGTCTTCGGCGACGGCGACACGACCCCGCGCTTCTTCTGCGCCGCCCGCGGCCACCATGCCGATATCGGCGGCATCGCCCCCGGCTCCATGCCGCCCTTCTCGCGCAGCGTCGAAGACGAGGGCGTCCTGCTCGACGCCGTCCAGATCGTCCATGCCGGCCAGTTCGACGAAGCCGGCCTGCGCGTCCTCCTCGGCGCGGGCAAGCATCCCTCGCGCAACCCCGACCAGAACGTCGCCGACCTCAAGGCCCAGATCGCCGCCTGCACCAAGGGCGCCGACGAACTCCACCGCATGACTGCGCAATACGGGCTCGCCGTCGTGAAGGCCTATATGGGCCACGTTCAGGACAATGCCGAAGCCGTCGTCCGCCAGGCCATCGCGGCCCTCAAGCCCGGCAGTTTCGAAGTCCCCATGGACGGCGGCGCAACCATCCGTGTGACGATCGATGTCGACCCCGTCGCCCGTTCCGCCCGCATCGACTTCGCCGGCACCTCAGAGCAGCAGCCCAACAATTTCAACGCCCCCTCCAGCGTCACCAAGGCCGCCGTCCTCTATTGCTTCCGCTGCCTCGCCGACGACGACATCCCGCTGAATGCCGGCTGCCTCCGCCCGCTCGACATCCATATCCCCGCCGGCTCGATGCTCGCACCCCGCTATCCCGCCGCGGTCGTCGCGGGCAATGTCGAAACCAGCCAGGCCGTCACCGACGCTATCTTCGGCGCGATGGGCGTCATCGCCGCCAGCCAGGGCACGATGAACAACCTCACCTTCGGCGACGCGCGCTACCAGTATTACGAGACGATCTGCGGCGGCGCCGGCGCGGGGCCGGATTTCGACGGCGCCTCCGCTGTCCACACCCACATGACCAACTCGCGCTTGACCGATCCCGAAATCCTCGAACAGCGTTTCCCGGTCCTGGTCGACAGCTTCGCCATCCGCCGCGGCTCCGGCGGCACGGGCGCGCATAAGGGCGGCGACGGCGTCGCGCGCCGCATCACCTTCCGCGCCCCGATGACCTGCTCGATCCTCGCCACCCGGCGCGAAACCGCCCCCTTCGGCCTCGCCGGCGGCGGCGACGCCGCCATGGGCCGCAACACCGTCCTCCGCGCCGACGGCACGCGCGCGCCGCTCGGCGGGGCGGACCAGACCGAAATGGCCGCCGGCGATGCCATCCTCATCGAAACCCCCGGCGGCGGCGGCTACGGCGCGGCTTAGCCTTTCGCGCCCCGCCCGTTTGCGCTGGCTCTGAGGCTGCCTACATAACCCCCGCCGCACCGATGCGGCGGCCGAGGAGGCGCCTATGACGTCCGTTCTGATCACCGGAGCCAATCGCGGCCTCGGTCTTGAATTCGTCCGCCAATATGCCGCCGCCGGCGCCCGCGTCTTCGCGGCCTGCCGCACGCCCGCCGATGCCGACGCCCTCAGCGCGATCGCCGCGGGCGCGAACGGCCGCGTCACGCTGCATCCCCTCGACGTCACCGACGACACCTCGGTTCAGGCGCTGAAGGCGGTCCTCAAGGGCCACCCGCTCGACATCGTCATCGCCAATGCCGGCTCCTATGGCGGCGACCACCAAACCTGGCGCGACATGGACTACTCTGCCTGGCTCGACCTCTTCGCGACGAATACGCTCAGCGTCCTGCGCATCGCGTCCATCGTGCATGACGGCCTCGCCGCGGGCACGGGCAAGCGCTTCATCGCGATCACCTCGGGCATGGGCTCGAACGCCGACAAGGGCGGCGGCCAGCTCGCCTATCGCACCTCGAAGGCGGCGGTGAACAAGCTGGTCTCGACCCTCGCGCAGGACTGGCGGTCCGACGGCATCATCGCCGTCCCCGTCAGCCCCGGCTGGGTGCGGACCGACATGGGCGGCCCCGGCGCCCCGCTGTCGCCGGAACAGAGCATCGGGGCCATGCGCGCCGCCATCGACCGGCTGACCCCGGCCGATTCGGGCAAGCTCATCGACTACGACGGCTCGCCGCAGCGCTGGTAGGGTAAAGCGAGACATAAGTCCGGCTTATCGCTCCCCCGCAACTTCTCGCCTATGTACGGGGTGTCCGACGACACGAACGCTTCCGTTACGGCAACAAAGTTGCGGAACCGGTTGCAGTGCGGAATCGTTTTGATTTGGTGATTTGTCGCTTTCCGGCCACAGTTAAGGCCGTAGCTGTTCAGGGAGAGTTCACATGCAACAGGTCGGTGCGTTGACCACGGGTGCAGTCTTCCTCTTCCTCGGGGCCATTCTGTTTTTCCTCTAAAGAGGCAGACCCAAAAATTTGAAAAGGGCCGGCGGCGAAAGCCCCGGCCCTTTTCCTTTGGCTAAACCGCTTCGTCCCGCCGCCGCGCCCGGCCGCGCAGCCAGGCGAAGCGCCGGGCGAAGCCGCTGCGGGCCTTGCCGCGCAACCGCGCCATCCAGCCCTTGATCCGTGCCTTGATGGGATCGACCAGTCCATGCGCCCAGGTCCACACCCTGACGAACCAGGCATAGAACCGCGCGAACCATGCCATCTGCATCAGCTTCGGCTTGCAGGTCTCGAACAGGAACGCCGCCACCGCGACGCCCACCAGTTTCGCCAGCACGAAGGTGGCGACGCCCAGCACGATCTGCCCGTTGGCGAGGAACCACAGCGCCGCCAGCTTGAACGGGAACAGCACCGCCATCGGGATCAGGAAGACGAACAGCACCAGAAAGGGCGGCAGGCGGTTCACTCCCGCCGCGATCGCCGCCTTCACGCGCGCCAGCGGAATGGCACGCACCACAGCCGCCACCAGCGGCTCCAGATGCGACCACAGCCACGCCTCGATCAGGAAGATGACCGCCAGTGTTGTCCAGAAGAACCGGGAGAGCGCGCGCATGACGCTACCCTAGCACAACCGCGCAGGTCCCGTCAGACCTGCCCCATCCGGTTCCACGCATCCAGCCCGGCGATCTTGTAGCCCTCGGCGAGCGTCGGATAGTTGAAGGTGTTCTCGACGAAGAAATCGACCGTGCCGTGCAGGTTGATCACCGCCTGCCCGATATGGATCAGCTCCGTCGCGCCCTCGCCGACGATATGCGCACCCAGCAGGCGCCGCGTCTCCAGTGCGAAGATCAGTTTCAGGAACCCCGAATTGACGCCCATGATGTGGCCGCGCGAGGTCTCGCGGAATCGCGCGATGCCGCATTCGTAAGCGACGCCGCTGGCCCTGACCTCTTCCTCGGACTGGCCGACCGTCGAAATCTCCGGCACCGAATAGATGCCATAGGGAAAGGTCTCCGGCGACGGCGGCAACTTCATGCCGAAAGCGTGGCACGCCGCGACGCGCCCCTGCTCCATCGAGGTCGAAGCGAGGCTCGGAAAACCGATCACGTCGCCCGCCGCATAGATGTGCGGCACGGCGGTCTGATAGGTGTGCGGATCGACCTTCAGCCGCCCGCGGCTGTCGGCGTCCAGCCCCAGCGCGTCCAGGCCCAGCCCAGCGATATTGCCCGACCGCCCCGCCGCATAGAGCAGCATCTCCGATCGCACCCGTCGGCCGTCGGCCAGCGTCACCTCGGCGCAGTCGGGCTTGGAGACGATCTCCTTGATCGCCCCGCCCAGGCGGATCGTCATGCCGCGATCGCGCATCTGATGGATGAAATCGTCGACGATCTCGCGGTCGACGAATTCCAGGATCTCGTCGCGCGGCTCGATCAGCGTCACCGGCACGTCGAGCGCCGAGAAGATCGTCGCATACTCCACCCCGATCACCCCGCCGCCGATCACGGTGAGCGTGCGCGGCAGGTGTTCCAGCTCCAGGATCTCGTCGCTGTCGAAGATCCGCTTGCCGTCGAATGGCACATGGGCGGGGCGATAGGGATGCGTGCCGACCGCGATCAGCGCATGGTCGAACGCGACCTCGCTCACCTCTTCGGCCTCGGTGGTGAGCTGCACGCGATTGGGACCCAGGAACGTCGCGCTGGCGAAGACGCTTTCCACCATGTTCCGCATGAACTGGTGCTGCAGCACCTCGACCTCGTGATCGAGCGTCTTCTTCAGCCGCTCAACGAGGTCGCCCGACGAGATGTGCTGCTTCACGCGGTAGCCGCGGCCGTAGAAGCCGCGCTCGCGCCATCCGCTCAGGTTGAGCACCGTCTCGCGCAAGGTCTTCGACGGAATGGTGCCCGTATGCACCGATACCCCGCCCAGCCGCTTGCCGCGATCGACCACCAGCACGGACTTGCCGAGCTTCGCCGACTGCACGGCTGCCCGCCGCCCCGCCGGCCCGCTGCCGATCACCAGCATATCGACGTGATTCATCCGACTCGCCCCCCGGCGTCACCGCACGACGAGAGAACGAAACTCGCGTGTCATGCACAAGACGGATATGCGCCGATAAGCTTCGCCGCCTCTTATCTTCCCCCGTGCTTACGGGGGACGTGCCCCGAGGGGCGAAGGGGGCGCGTGATCATCAGGCTGTGGGCAACGCCGCGCCGTAGCTCTCCAGCGGCAGCTTCAGCCCGTTACAGTAATAGGCGACGGTCCGGTAGAACCCGGCGAGCGCGATCAGCTCCAGAACCTGCGCCTCGTCGAAATGCGCGCGCAGATCCTCCCACGCCGCCTCCGAAATCGCCGCCGTGTCATGCAGTTCATCGGCCAGCCGCAGGATCGCCTGCTCCGCCGCCGTCCAGACCGCATCGTCCCAGCCGCCCTTCGCCAGCGCCTCGATTTCGGCCGCACCCAGCCCCGCGCGCTCCGCGAAGAACGCGACATGTACGCCCCACTCATATTCATTGTCCGTCCGCGCGCAGGTCCGGTCGATCATGAATCTCCCGCTCGCGCAACGTGATCGTGCCTTTGTCCAGCAAGCCGCCCGCCCGGAACTTCCCATAGACCCGCTCCGACCGCGCCAGCGTCGTGAACAGCGTCAGCGGCGCCACGCCCTTGGGCATGATCGCGTCGAACGCCGCCTGCGCTGCGGGTGGATAAGGCGGCTCCAAGGGGGCGATGCGTGGCGTCATGGCGTGGCTCTCCATCTCATGCTATGAATTCCATAGCATGACCAAACCAAAGACGCTATGAAAAAGATAGCACAAGCCACACCCCTCCCTGGCCGCAAGGTCCGCGGCTCCACCACCGGCAAGCCGATCATGGCGGCGCTGGACCTGTTCGGCCGCCGCTGGACGCTGCGCATCCTCTGGGAGCTGCGCAGCGGCCCGCTCACCTTCCGCGCGCTCCAGGCGGCCTGCGGCGCCATCGCCCCCAGCGTCCTCAACACCCGCCTCGCCGAACTCCGCGAGGCCGCCATCGTGGATGCGGCGGACGACGGCTACGCCCTCACCCATCACGGCACCACGCTGCTCGATGCCCTCTGGCCGCTCATCGAATGGTCGGAAACCTGGGCGAAGCGCTAAAACATCTTCCCCCGTCCTTACGGGGGAAGTGCCCCGAAGGGGCGAAGGGGGACACGTTCGAGCCGCCACCCTCACCAATTGCCAATGCCCTCCCTCAGCCCAATACTCTTCAAAACAACCGAGGGAGAGACGCGTGAAGGTCGACGCCAAGACGGAAGCTGACGGGACGCTCAACATGCCGGCCCGCGACATCCCCCTGCCCACGACGGTCAGCGAGCAGGCCCGCGCCTATCTCGCGCTGCCCCGCCCGCCCTTCCCCGACTACCCCGCGCTCACCAACACTGAGGCGTGGCGCAAGATCGTCGCCTCGCGCGACAAGTTCTTCCTCGACATGGGCGGCGAGCGCGTCGCGCGCGGCATGGCCCGCGCCGAAAAACATGTCATCGCCGGCGCCGACGTCTATATTGCCGAACCGCGCCAAGGTGCTGCACGTCCCGGCAAGCTCTGCCTCTCCTTCCACGGCGGCGCGCTGCTTTTCTACGGCGGCCCGCTCACTGCCTTCGACGCGGCGCGCTCTGCCGACCAGACCGGCTGCGTCGCCTGGTCGGTCGATTACGTCATGCCGCCGGACGCGCCCTATCCCGCCGGCCTCGACCAGGCGGTCGCGGTCTATCGCGAGGCGCTGAAGACCCACGCCGCCTCCGACATTGTCGTCAACGGCATTTCGGCCGGCGGCAATATCGCCGCCGCGATGATCCTGAAGGCGCGCGATGCCGGCCTGCCGGTGCCCGGCGGCGCGATCTTACGCACGCCCGAACTCGACCTCACCGAATCCGGCGACAGCTTCGCGACCCATATGGGCATCGACAATGTCCTGCCCTATCCGCTGGAAACCCTGACCGCGCTCTATGCCGGCGGCGCGGATCTCGCGGACCCCTATCTCTCGCCGCTCCTCGGCGACTTCACCAAGGGTTTTTCCCGCACCTGGCTCCAGGCCGGCACCCGCGATCTCTTCCTGTCGAACTGCGCCCGCATGCACCGCGCCTTGCTGAAGGCCGGTATCGAGGCCGAACTCCACGTCTGGGAAGCCATGCCCCACGCCGGCTTCGGCGGCATCTCGCCCGAAGACAAGGAAATCGACATAGCGATCGGCGACTTCGTGAAGCGCCTCTGGCCCTAGTCCAGCAGCAGGATCTCATCACCGGCGCGCACCACGCCCTCGGTCAGCACGGCGCCATAGACGCCCGCCTTGCCCTCATGCGCCTGCACGACATGGCGCGGGATGGCGGCGTCGCGCTCCGCCGTATCCGGATCGATCCCGATCATCGCGCAGCGTCCGTCGCGCTCGGTGATCGCGATGACCGCGCGGTCGCCGATCTTCACCTGCCGCCCGACCAGCGCATCCTCGGCAAACCCGCCGCCGCTCAGATCGGCATAGAGGTTCGCGCGAAAGCGCAGCTTATCGAGCGCCATGCCCATTTCCCCAGCCAGCGCCGCCACGGTCTGCAGCGAGATCAGCGACATCGGCCGGCAATCCGTCAGCGCCCGATCCGAACGGATCAGCGACAGCACCGGCGCGCCTGACAGCCCCTCGCCGAGCTCCGCGACCAGCGCCGGATCGTCGATCGCCATGATCGCCCCGGACGGCGTCACTACCTCGACGGCCAGCGCCTCGCTCTCCGGATAGATCGGCGTCACCCCGATCCCCAGCTTTTCCAGCTCGGCCACCAGCGGCGGCGCCGCCGCCTGCGCAGCATCGCGAAAACGCGGCGCGTAGAGCAGGATCTCCGGCTTGTTTCGCCCGGTCAGATACGGAAACACCTTGGGTGCCGCCGCGTTGCGCACCGCATACAGCCGGTCGCCATAGACCCCCGCGAACCCGGCATAAACAGCAGGGCATTCCTCGCCCCGCATGCTCTTCACGGGATAGCGCCACAGGCTCTCGATCGTGCCGATGACGCGCGCCATCGCCTACGCCGCCTGCACCGTCACGATCGCCCGCGGATCGTAGTTGAGGATCGGCGCCAGCCAGCGTTCCATCTCGGGAACCGTGAAGCCCTTGCGCGCGGCATAGTCCTCGACCTGGTCGCGCTCGACCTTGCCGATGCCGAAATAGGCGCTCTTGGGATGGCTGTAATACATCCCGCTCACCGCCGCGCCCGGCCACATCGCATAGCTTTCGGTCAGCTTCATCCCGGCCGCCGCTTCCGCGTCCAGGATCTGGAACAGTGCGCCCTTCTCGGTGTGGTCGGGCTGCGCGGGATAGCCGGGCGCCGGGCGGATGCCTTGATACTTCTCGCCGATCAGCTCCTCGTTCGACAGCGTCTCGTCGGGCGCATAGCCCCAGAACTCCTTGCGCACCCGCTCATGCAGCCGCTCGGCGAACGCTTCGGCCAGACGGTCGGCGAGCGCGCTCGACAGGATCGCGGAGTAGTCGTCGAGATTCTGGCGGAACTTCTCTGCCACCGCGTCCTCGCCATGACCCGTCGTCACCGCGAAGCCGCCGACATAATCGGCGACGCCTGAACCCACCGGCGCGATCAGATCCGACAGCGCCATGTTCGGGCGCGTCATGTCCTTCGCCTGTTGCTGGCGCAGCGCGTGGAAGCGGGTCAGCTCGGTCGTCCGCGTCTCGTCGGTATAAACAATGACGTCGTCGCCCAGGCTGTTGGCCGGCCAGAAGCCGATCACCGCCTTCGCGGTCAGCCACTTCTCGTCGACCATCTTCTTCAGCATCGCCTGTGCGTCCTTGAAGAGGCTGCGGGCGGTCTCGCCGACCACGTCGTCTTCCAGGATCATCGGATAACGCCCGACGAGCTCCCAGCTCTGGAAGAACGGCGTCCAGTCGATCCGCTCCACCAGCTCCGCCAGCGGATAATCCTCGAACGTCTTGGTCCCCAAGAAGCTCGGCTTGGGCGCCGTGTATTTCGCCCAGTCGATTTTCATCCGGTTCTCGCGCGCCTGATGAATCGTGAACCGCTTGTCCGGACGGCGCTGGGCGGCGTGCTTCTCGGCGATCTGGGTATAGTCCGCCAGCACGTCGCGCACGAAGCCGGGTTTCGAATCCCGCGACAGCAGGTTCGACGCGACCGAAACGGCGCGCGACGCGTCGGTCACATAGACCGTCTGCCCGCGCGTGTAGTTCGGGTTGATCTTGACCGCGGTGTGCACCTTCGACGTGGTCGCGCCGCCGATCAGCAGCGGCATGTCGAAGCCCTGGCGCTGCATCTCCGACGCGACATAGCACATCTCGTCCAGTGACGGCGTGATGAGGCCCGAGAGGCCGATAATGTTCGCGCCCTCGGCCCGCGCCGTATCAAGGATCTTCTGCGCCGGCACCATCACGCCGAGGTCGATCACCTCGTAATTATTGCACTGGAGCACGACGCCGACGATGTTCTTGCCGATGTCATGGACGTCGCCCTTGACGGTCGCCATGACGATCTTGCCAGCCGCCTCGCGCTTCGAGCCGGCGGCTTCCGCCTCCATGAACGGCATCAGATGCGCCACGGCGCGTTTCATCACGCGGGCGCTCTTCACGACCTGGGGCAGGAACATCTTGCCCGACCCGAACAGGTCGCCGACGATGTTCATGCCGTCCATCAGCGGCCCTTCGATGACGTGCAGCGGCCGCTCGACCGTCAGCCGCGCCTCTTCGGTATCCTCGACCACATAGTCGGCGATGCCCTGCACCAGCGCATGGGCCAGCCGCTCGGCGACCGGGAGCTTGCGCCATTCCAGATCGGCTTCCTTCTTGGTTGCGCCGCCGCCCTTGAACTGCTCGGCGATCTCTAGTAACCGCTCGGTCGCATCCTCGCGGCGATTAAGGATCACGTCCTCGACCCGCTCGCGCAGCTCGGTCGGGATGTTCTGATAGACCATCAGCGCGCCGGCATTGACGATGCCCATGTCCATGCCCGCCTTGATGGCGTGGAACAGGAAGGCCGAGTGCATCGCCTCGCGCACCGGCTCGTTGCCGCGGAACGAGAACGACACGTTCGAGACGCCGCCGCTGATATGCGCCAGCGGCATCCGCCGCCGGATCTCGCGCGCGCCTTCGATGAAGTTCACGCCATAGGGATTGTGCTCCTCGATGCCGGTCGCGACCGCGAAGATATTCGGATCAAAGATGATGTCTTCCGGCGGAAAGCCGACTTCCTGGGTGAGGATGTCATACGACTTCTGGCAAATCTCGACCTTCCGCTCGATCGTGTCGGCCTGGCCCAATTCGTCGAACGCCATCACGACCACCGCGGCGCCGTAGCGGCGCAGCAGCTTGGCCTGCTGGACGAACTTCTCCTTGCCTTCCTTCATCGAGATCGAGTTCACGATCGGCTTGCCCTGAACGCATTTCAGGCCTTCCTCGATGATCTCCCACTTGGAGCTGTCGATCATGAACGGCACCTTGGCGATCGCGGGCTCCGCCGCCATCAGGTTGAGGAACCGCTTCATGGCGACGACGCCGTCTAGCAGGCCCTCGTCCATGTTGATGTCGATGATCTGCGCGCCGTTCTCAACCTGGTCGCGCGCGACATCCAGCGCCGCCTCGTAGTTCCCCGCCGTCACCAGCTTGCGGAACTTGGCCGAGCCCGTGACGTTCGTGCGCTCGCCGACATTCACGAAGTTGATGTCGGGCGTCAGCTTGAACGGCTCCAGCCCCGACAGGCGCAACTGCTTGGGCAGTTCGGGAATGACCCGCGGCGCGACGGTGCTGACCGCCTCGACGATCGCCGCGATATGCTCCGGCGTCGTGCCGCAGCAGCCGCCGACCACATTCAGCAGGCCGCTCTCGGCGAACTCCTTGATCAGCCCGGCCATGTATTCGGGGCTGTCGTCATAGCCGCCGAACTCGTTGGGCAGGCCCGCATTCGGGTGGCACGCGACCAGCGTCTCGGCGCAGTTGGACAGCTCCATCACGTATTGACGAAGCTCGGTCGCGCCCAGCGCGCAGTTGAGGCCGACAATCATCGGCTCGGCATGGCGGATCGAGTTCCAGAACGCCTCGACGGTCTGCCCGGTCAGCGTGCGGCCCGACAGGTCGGTGATCGTACCCGACACCCAGATCGGATAGGTGCGCCCAATCTCGTCGAACAGCTTGGTACAGGCGAACAGCGCGGCCTTGGCGTTCAGCGTGTCGAACACCGTCTCGACCAGCAGGATGTCGGCCCCCCCATCGACCAGCGCCCGCGCTGCCTCGTGATAGGCGGTGACAAGTTCGTCGAAGGTGATCGCGCGATACCCGGCATCGTTCACGTCGGGCGAGATCGACGCGGTGCGATTGGTCGGCCCGATCGAGCCGGCGACGAAGCGCGGCTTGTCGGGCGTCGAATATTTGTCCGCCAGTTCACGCGCGATCCGCGCGCCTTCGAAGTTCAGCTCATAGACCAGGCTTTCCATGGCGTAGTCCGCCATGGCGATCGTCGTCGCGCTGAACGTGTTGGTCGAAACGATATCGGCGCCGGCCTTCAGATACATCTCCGTGATCCCGCCGATCACGTCCGGCCGCGTCAAGATCAGCAAATCGTTATTGCCCTTCACATCGTGCGGCCAATCCTTGAACCGCTCGCCGCGAAAGTCGTGATCCTCCAGCTTGAACGTCTGGATCATCGACCCCCAGGCGCCATCGAGCGTCAGAATCCGCTTCTTGCTCTCCGCAAGGATGTAGTCGCGTGCGTCGGGACGGGTGGTCATGTGACTACTCTTTCAAAACAACGCAGTTACGCCGCCGCATCCAGCTTCGCGCCTTGCGGCTTGATGCCCAGGATGCGGCAGATCGCGTAGGTCAGGTCCGCCTGGTTCAGCGTGTAGAAATGGATGTTGTCGAAGCCGATCGCGGTCAGGCGCTCTACCTGCTCGGCCGCCACCGTCGCGGCGATCAGCTTGCGGGTCTCCAGATCCTCATCCAGCCCCTCGAAGCGCTCGTGCAGCCAGTGCGGCACGCTGGCGCCGCAGCGGCCAGCCATGCGCACGATGCCCTTGAAGTTCGTCGTCGGCATGATCCCCGGCACGACCGGGATCTTCACGCCGAGGCGCCGCGCCCGCTCTAGGAAGCGGATATGGCTGTCGGTATCGAACGCGAACTGGGTGATCGCCCGCGTCGCGCCGGCGTCGATCTTCTTCTTCAGCAGGTCGATATCGGCATCGAGGTTCGGCGTATCGGGATGCTTCTCGGGATAGCAGGACACGCTCACCTCGAAATCGCCGATCGCCTTGATCCCCTCGATCAACGCGGGCGTCGAGTCATAGCCGCCCGCCGTCGCCTGATAGGCCGCGCCCATGTCGGGCATGTCGCCGCGCAGCGCCACGATGTGGCGCACGCCGGCATCCCAGTAGTCGCGGATGACACCGTCGATCTCGGCCTTGGTCGCCCCGACACAGGTCAGATGCGCCGCCGGCTTCAGCGCCGTCTCGTCGACGATGCGCTTCACCGTCGCGTGCGTGCGCTCGCGCGTCGACCCGCCCGCGCCATAGGTGACCGACACAAAGCTCGGGTTCAGCGGCGCAAGCCGTCCGATCGACTGCCACAGCGTCTGCTCGGCGGCGTCGTTCTTCGGCGGGAAGAATTCGAAGGACACATTGAGCGGCATGTTACGCGGCCTCCCCGGCCCGGCGCGTCGCGGCGCCTTTGGGTTTCTCTAACAGCCATAGTTTGACGGTCAGTTGCGCCGTTCCCGCCGGCGGCAGGTCGCGCGTCTCGACAAGGCTCAGCCCCGCGGCCTGCGCCCACGCCTCGACCTCGCGATCGGCGAAACCGAGCCGGCGATGCGCATGGCTTTCGCGCAGCTGCTCCAGCCCATGCGGCGCGAAGTCGGCGATCAGCATCCGTCCGCCCGGCGCCAGCAGCCGCGCGGCCTGCACGACCACCTCCTGCGGATGCTCGAAGAAGTGCAGCACGTGATGCAGCACCGCGACATCGGCCTGCGGCACCACGCCCAGCGCGCCCGGATCGAGCCGCAGGATGTTGCCGTAGCGCACCTGCACGTTCTGCACGCCCGCCCGCTCCAGATTGGCGCGCGCCATGCCCAGCATTTCGTGACTGGTGTCGATGCCGATCGCGCGCTCGGCGAGCGGGCTCAGCACTTCCAGAATCCGGCCCGTGCCCGTACCGAGATCGAGCAGCGTCCCAATCCTCTTCTCGCCCAGCAGCGCCGCAATCGCCCGCTCGACCGCATCCTCGGGCAGATAGAGCGTGCGGATCTCATCCCAGTGCGAGGCGTTCGCCGCGAAATACGCCGCCGCTTCGTCGGCCCGCGCCTTGCGGATGGTTTCCAGCCGCGCCGTGTCTTCCGACAACACCGGATCGTCGGCGTCGATCAGCGCCGTCACGGCCCGCGCCAGCCCCGCCGCCTCGCCGTCCTCGGCCAGGCGATAGAACACCCAGGTCCCCTCCGGAAACCGGCGCAGCAGCCCGGCCTCGACCATCAACTTCAGGTGACGGCTGACCCGGGGCTGGCTCTGCTTCAGCACCTGGGTAATCTCGGTGACGGTCAGTTCGGCGCGGGTCAGCAACGCCAGCAGACGCAGACGCGTCGGTTCGGCAACGGCTTTCAGACCTTCCAGCAAAGCATGCACGGGCGAGTCACCTTTCGCCTGTGATATAAACATATCTTTATATGTGAATGCAAGCCGGAAAGGCGCTGATTACAGCTCGACTGTATGCGTCTTTAAGTAGCATTGCCCGAACAAATCTCGCCATACGAGTATGCCTGCGGGGGGCCTTCACGATGGACCAGACGGAACGCGAGTTGCGACGGGAGTCCGAGGGCAAGGTCGCGCTCATCATCCAGGCCGTGCTGATCTTCGCCGCGATCGGCCTGGTGTTTCAGCTTCTGTTCGCGCTCGGCCAGGGCGGGGACTGCGGCACCTGCACATGGGGCGTCCTGAAAAGCGTCCAGATCGTCGCCTTCGCGGCGCTGAACACGATCTGCGCCTTCGCGGTCGGCATTCTCATCGGCTTCCTCTTTGGCATTCCCAAGACCGAACGCCCGAAAGACGATCCCAAACCTGCACCCGGTGCGGCGCAGGCCGCCCCGGCCGAACCGATGCGCCGGCCGACCAACTATATCGTCAATGCCAACCTCGAAGAGATTTCCGACTGGCTGACGAAGATCATCGTCGGCATCGGCCTGATCGAGCTGCGCAACGTCCCCGGCTATCTCACGGGCTACGGCGAGTGGGCCGCCGCCGGCCTGGGCGGCGACCCGAAGATCGGCGCGGTCGTGGCGCAGACCGTCTTCGTCGCCTATCTCGTGCTCGGCATGCTCGCCGGCTACCTCATCACCCGGCTCTATGTCGCGCCGCTTCTACCGCGCATCGACACGCCCGGCAGTCCCGAAACCCGCTTCAAGCGCCTTGCCAGCGAGGATCCCGACCTCGTGAACAAGCCTCTGCGCGACTTCGTCAATCCGGCCGACCGCCGCGGCCGTCAAGCCGACGGCAAGACGGCCGAGGACGGCGCCGGAGCCGATAAGGCCATGCCGTCGCCCGAAACGCGCGAGGCCGCCCGCGCCGTCCCGCTGGAGGCGCTCGGCCGCAAGGTCGACGTGCTGCGCGCCTATGCCAGCACCCAGATCGCCGACGTCAACTATCGCGAGGCCCTGCGCGCCCTGCAGATCGCCGTCGAGGTCGAACCCGACAATGCCGACCTGCATTTCGACCTCGCCTATTGCTTCTGGCTGCTGGACGACACGCGGAACGCCTTTGCCGAGCTCGACACCGCGCGCACCCTCGCTCGCCGCGCCAAGGACCTTGCGCGATGGGGCCAGCTCTCCGAGCAGTGGGCGAACTGGAAGCTATACGTCGAAACGCCCACCGCAGCGCGCGAGGCGCTCGCCGCCCTCGACGAGATCGTGACGGCCGGCGCCACGCCCAGCGGTGCCAGCCTCGTCTATCGCGCGGCGGCCAACGGCCAGCTGTTCCGTCACGCCAAGGCATCGGGCGAAGACGGCACCGCCTATCGCGCGACGGCGCTGACCACAGTCACCACGATCCGCGACACCCGCGACCCCGGCCTCATCGCCTGGATCACCCGCCTCTGGGACCCGTACTTCAAGGAGAGCAACGGCGAGCTGAAGGACACCAGCGAGAACGATCTCGAAGTCTTCTTCGACGACCCCGCCTTCAAGGCGATCCTGGCCCCACCCAGGCCCTGACGCCGCCCGACGTCCTCGCTTCGCCACAATGTCCCGGCATAGACTGCGGCGATGCGCCCGCCGCTTTACCGCAACCAGCTTGCGCGCGATCTCGACGACTGGGTCGCCGACGGTCTCGTCGCGCCGGAGAACCGGGCCGCGATCCTCGCCCGCGTCGACGGCAGCGGCGGCGGCTTCGGCGTGCCCGCCGTGCTCGGCATTCTCGGCGGGCTGCTGATCGCCGCGGCGATCCTCTCTTTCGTCGCCGCCAACTGGCAAGGCCTCGACAAGCTCCCCCGCCTCGTCATCCTGTTTGGCAGTCTCTGGGCGACGCTTGGCCTCTCCGGCTGGGCGAAGGCTAGGGGCCGCGAGGCGATCGCCGAGACCGCCTTCCTCATCGCCATCGGCGTCTATGGCGGCGCGATCTGGTTCGTCTCGCAGACCTATCATCTCGCCGGCGGCGCAGAGGACGGGATGATGCTCTGGGCGCTCGGCGCACTCGGCGCCGCCCTGCTGATGCGCAGCCACGCCGCCGCCGCCGCCGGCTTCCTCATCGCCCTCGTCTGGGTCGCTGTCGCCTGGTACCGGCGCGACATGACGGCGCTCTATGTCTTCCCCGCCGCCTTCGCGCTCGCCATCGTGCCGTCGATCCGCCAGGGCTGGTCGGTCGCCATCCAGGCGGCGATCTCGGCCGCCGTCGTCTGGCTGCTCTTCGCGGTCTTCCGCACGGCCGCCCTGCTCGACTGGCCGCTTTTCATCGCCGCCGCCTTCCTCGCGGCGATCGCCCTCGCGATCTGGTGCGCGCTCCACATCTTCGACGCCCGCCACGACTGGGCGATCCGCGCCGCGCGCTACTGGACCATCGCCGTCGCGATCGGCGCGACCTTCGGCACCGCTCACATCTATGTCGGCATCCCCGTGGCAGAGTGGCTGCCCATCGCCGCCGGCGTCACCCTCTGCCTCGCCGCCGCAGCAGCTGTCGCCGTCCACACGCGCGGCCTGGCCGGCTTCGATGCGCTCGTCGCCGTGGCGCTTGCGCTGGTGATGCTGCTGCTGCCCATCGTCATGCCGCTCGACGGCAACTATCGCACCAATCTGCGCATCCCCGTGCTGACGCTGGTCGGCGCGGAACTCGTCTGGCTCATCTCGCTGGGCCTGCGCCGCGGCGACCGTTTCGCCGTCAATCTCGGCTTCATCGGCTTCGGTCTCTGGATCGTCTATCTCTACGCCACGGTGTTCGACAGTTTCCTCAACGGCGCGCTGTTCTTTGCGGTCGGCGGCGTCATCCTGATCGCCGGCGCCTGGGCGCTCGACCGGATGCGCCGCACCATGCTCGCGCGCGCGGAGGCCGCCGCATGACGCCGCTCTTCCGCACCCTCGCCGCCGCGCTGCTCCTCACCGGCATCGTCGCCGCGCTGATCGCCGGCCGCGTGATGCTGCTCGCCAACGGCCGCGAGATCGTCGTTGCGGCGCAGCCCGTCGATCCCCGCGATCTCTTCCGCGGCGACTACGTCGCGCTCAACTACGACTTCACCAGCGTCACATCGCCCGGCCTCGCCGAGGACACCGCGCCCACGCGCGACTTCAACCGCTACCGCGACCGCACCGTCTATGTCGTGCTGAAGCCCGACGGCGCGCACTACGTCTTCGACTATGCGTCGCGCGTGAAACCCGACGTCCCCGCCGACCGCGTCGTCCTGCGCGGCGAAGCGACCTCCAGCGCACGCACCTCGGCGACGCTGCGCTACGGCATCGAGCAGTATTTCGTGCCCGAAGGCCACGCGCGCGCCATCGAGGAGAATCTGCGCGACAAGCGCATCGACGTCGTCCTCGCCGTCGCCGCCGACGGCACCGCCGCCATCAAGGCCCTGCGCCTCGACGGCCAGGACATCTACCGCGAAGGCCTGTTCTAGCGGCCTGCGGCCTCGCGCCGGGCCTTGCCAAGCCGTCCACCTCTTGATACTTAAGCAAATGCTTCAGTATCAAGCCTCCCCGCTCGACCTGATGTTCCAGGCCCTCGCCGACCCCGCCCGCCGGGCGATGCTCGATCGCCTGACGCGCGGCCCCGCCAGCGTTGGCGAGCTCGCCAAGCCCTTCGCCATGACGCTCTCCGCGATCATGCAGCACCTCAACGTGCTGACCGGCAGCGGCCTGGTTAAGACCGACAAGGTCGGCCGCGTCCGCACGTGCCAGCTCAATACCGTCGCGCTCCGCTCCGCCGAGCAGTGGATCGCCGACCGCCGCCTCACCTGGGAACGCCGCCTCGACCGCCTCGGCGCCTTTCTCGACGCCAACCCCGAAGACCCGGACGCATCATGACCCTGACCCTGCACTACCATCCGCTCTCGTCCTTCTGTCACAAGGCGCTGATCGCGCTCTACGAGACCGGCGTCGCCTTCACGCCCAAGTCGGTCAATCTCGGCGACCCCGGCGAACGCGCCGCCTTCGCCGCGGTCTGGCCGATGGCGAAATTCCCGGTGATCGAGGACAGCGCAACGGGCGAGACCGTCCCCGAAGCCACCATCATCATCGACTATCTCGACCGCCACTATCCCGGCCCCGCGCGGCTCATCCCCACCGATCCCGACCGCGCGCGCGCCACGCGCCTCATCGACCGCATCCTCGATCTCTATGTCCACACCAACATGCAGAGGGTTGTCGGCGACCGCCTGCGTCCCGCCGATGGCAAGGATCCCATCGGCGTCGAGAATGCCCGTCGCGAGATGAGCATTGGCTACGACATCGTCGCCACCGCGCTCGGCGACAAACCGTGGATGATGGGCGATGACTTCACCCTCGCCGACTGCGCCGCAGCCCCCGCGCTCGACTATGCCGCGCGCGTCCACCCCTACGCCGAAACCCACCCCACCCTCGCCGCCTACTACCAGCGGCTCAGCGCCCGCCCGTCCTATGCGCGCGTGCTGAAAGAGGCCGAGCCCTTCCGCCATATGTTCCCCGCATGAGCCTCACCCACGCGACCTTCGTCATCACGCGCGATTACAAGGCCGCTCCCGCCCGCGTCTTCGCGGCCTGGGCCAAGGCCGACCAGAAGCGCGCATGGTTCGCCTGCCACGGCGACTGGATCAGCTACGAGTACACGCTCGACTTCCGCGTCGGCGGCAAGGAGATCAACCGCACCGGCCCCGCCGGCGGCGACGTCCACGCCTACGACGCGACCTATCTCGACATCGTCCCGAACGAGCGCCTCGTCCTCGCCTACGCCATGCGCGTCGGCGAGCGCCTGCTGTCGCTCTCGCTGGAGACGGTCGAGTTCGCCGACCATGCCGGCGGCACGCGCCTCACCTTCACCGAACAGGGCGCGTTCCTCGAGGGCGGCGGCGACATCGCCGAACGCGAGGAAGGCACCCGCATCGGCCTCGACGCCTTCGGCGCCTGGCTCGACAGCACCGCCGCCGACGCGGCCTGAGGAAAGGACCACCGCATGACCGAAACCGTCCACGCCACCGTCGTCATCGAACGCGACTTCGCCGCCGCCCCCGCCCGCGTCTTCAAAGCCTGGGCCGACCCCGACCAGCGCCGCCAATGGGACATCCCAAGCGCCGAATGGGTCGTCGCCGAACAGCGCCAGGACTTCCGCGTCGGCGGCGAGGAATATTCGCGCTTCGGACCCGTCGACGACCCGCAATACATCGCCAAGGGCTTCTATCTCGACATCGTCCCCAACGAACGCATCGTCTCCGCCGGCACCATGCATTTCGGCGAGCAGCGCTCCTCGTCCACGCTCTGCACCGTCGAACTGGCGCCGCATGGCAAGGGCACGCGCCTCAAGATCACCGACCAGTCCGCCTATCTCGGCGGCGGCGAAAGCCCCGGCGACCGCGACGGCGGCTGGAACGAAGTCGCCGACAAGCTGGTCGCGTTCCTGGCGGGCTAACCAGTCCACCCACCCTCCCTTCCTCATGGCCGCCCTTGAGGCGGCCATCCATGCCAGCGACCGCTCCCGTGTTGGATGGCCGTCCTTGGGCTTGACCCGAGGACCCGCCCGGCCATGAGGACGAAGTGAAGCAACGACGCCCCTTGCGCCGCCCTCCGACTCCCCCTCATTTCCGCCAAAGTTCGCAGGCTCTGTCGCGGACTTACCAGGGGACCATCACGATGCGCCTTCGCCAGACCATTGCCGGCATCGCCTTCGCCGCCGCCCTCACCGGCGCGGCCGCCGCCAAGCACTATTACGGCTCGATCGCCTATTCCGAAGGCACCGGCGCGATCGGCTACAGCTACGACCAGTCCAGCAAGCAGGCCGCGATCAACACCGCCCTCAACGCGTGCTACAAGAACGCCGACGACTGCGTGACCGCGATCAATTTCTGGGACGGCGCGTGCGGCGCCATCGCCGTCGGCCGCAATGGCGGCTGGGGCGCGTCGTGGGGCGAGGACCTGCACTTCGCCAGCGACGCCGCGCTCGACAAGTGCAGCGAAAACGACGACCGCTGCGTCGTCAAACGCTACCAGTGCACCAGCGCCGGCCGCTGAGGCTCTTCCCAATCGTCATCCCGGGCGAGGCCGCCGTAGGCGTCCGAGACCCGGGACCCAGGGGCCGCATACGCTGAAGCCCAGTCACCTGGATCCCGGCTCAAGGCCGGGATGACGGGAGGGGTTGCTAAAACACCCCGCCCACACAGCCTCACGGCTGCTCCAACTCCGCCAGCAGCGCATCCGCGCCATAGACCTTGCGCAGCGCCTCCGCGATCCCCGCTGTCGCCACCACGACGGCGCGGCCCGTTCGCCCATCATAGCCGTAGGGGCCGCCGAGCCCGAAGATATTGCTGTCAAAACCCGCACCCACCACGTTGCCCTCGCGGTCGATGACGGGCGAGCCGGAATTGCCGCCGATGAAATCGTGCGTGGTCGCGAAGTTCAGCACCACCGATTTGTCGATGGCCGCTTCCGCCGCCGCCCATTTCGGGGTCAGTGCGAAGGGATAGGCGCCGGTCGCGCGCTCATATTTGCCGCCGATCGTCGTGAACGGCGCGATCTCGCGGCCGGGCAGGCTGACCCCCTTCACCGCGCCATAGCTGAGACGCAGCGTGCCCGTCGCGTCCGGATAGGTGCTCGCGCCGTCGAGCACAAAGCGCGCCCGCGCCAGCCGTTCCGCCGCCAGCGCCATCGGCCCGTCCACCCGTTCGCGCCACGCCGCCGCAATGGCGCGCGCGTCCTCGTCGGTCTGGCGCACGAACACGATCAACGGATCGTCCGATGCCGCGATCGCCGCCGCGCCGCCGCGCCACAGATCCAGGCGCACCGCGGGATCGCCGAGTTTGGTCCCCGCGAGCAGCCGCGCCGCAAGCCCCTCGGGGCTCTCCTTGCCGAGCAGACGGACGATACGCGGATCGTCCACGGTCATGTATTCGCGCGCCTTGCTCAGCCAGAGCGTCAGCCCGATGCGCTCAAGCTCGGGATGGACCGGCGCCGTTTCGCCGAGCGCGCGTTCGAGTTCGGGCAGATCGTTGTCCGCATACCCCGCAAGCCGCTGGTCGTTGGGCTTGGCCCGCTCCGCCGCGCCGCGCACCAGGACGCGCGCATCGCCATAGAGCTCCGACAGCGAGCCCGCCCGCACCTCCAGGAAATCATGCGCGAGATAAAGTTCCCGCTGCGCCGCAACGGCTTTCTCCATGTCCGCCCAGGGATCGCCGACCTCGGCGGACAACGCCGCGTTGCCGGCCAGCCGGGCGCGCAGATCGGCTTCCTTGTCGACCAGGCTCTTGAAGAAATCCGGGTCCAGCAAAGCCCGAAACTCGCCGTACTGGCGTTTGAAGTTGTTCTCGATGTCTCCAAGGTTCGTCTGCGCCGCGTTCTTCGCGTCGGACTCATGGTTCAGGAACTCGATCAGCCGCCCCCGCAGCTCCGACCGCACCAACTGGCGGACCGGCGCCAGCCAGTCGCGATCGAACGCCGCCTGCGCGACCGTGAAGAGCCGCGAGGTGGACCCGGGATTGCCCGCGATGAACAGCAATTCGCCATCCTCAGGCGCGCTCTCCCGCCAGGTCAGGTGCACCGGCGTCGCCACCGGCTTGCCGTCTTCGTAGAGCCGCAGGAACGCCGCATCGAGCGCGAAGCGCGGGAAATTGAAATTGTCCAGATCGCCGCCGAAATCGCCCGTCGGGTTCTCCGGATAGAACACCACGCGCATGTCGTCATAGACGCGGTAGACGTACAGCTTGTACTGCCCGCCGCGATACAGCGTCACGACCTCGCACTTCGTCTTGGGATCGGCCTTGCAGCCTTCGTCCTCGATCCGGGCGATCTCGGCCTGGCGCGCATCCGCCGCGCCGGCCGCCCCGGCGGCCGTCATGACGGCCTGCACGCGCGTCGTGACGTCGCTGATCGAGGTCAGGATCTCGCCCTGCGTATGCGGACAGGTCTCCTCCTCCTCCGGCTTCATCGCGAGGAAGCCGTTGGCGAGGTAATCCTTACCCCCGATCGACAATTCCTCGGCGCAATAATTGAGGCAGTGCCAGTTGGTCAGCACCAGCCCGGTGGCGCTGACGATCGACGCCGAACACCCTGACGACAACCGCACCGCCGAATGCTGCACGCGGTCCAGCCACGCCTGATCCGGCGCCCAGCCATAGGCGGCCTTCACGGCATCGGCGGGAAATGTGTCGAAGGTCCAAAGGCCCTCATCCGCGCGCGCCTGCGCGAGCCCCGCGCACAGCGCGGCGGTAACGATCAACAGACGACGCATGACAGGCCCCCCAGTGGCGAGACCAGTATGACCCGAGAACCGCCGTCCGCGCGCGCGACCGATGATCGCGCCCACCGCCGCACGTCATCCTCGGGGCCGCCGTCCTCGGACTTGATCCGAGGACCACGGAACCCGAGGACCCACGCCTGAGTGCTTCAGTGCGCGCTCATACTCCGCTTAGCATCACGCTCCTGAGACGCGGGCTGCGCAGGAAAAGCCCCGCCCACATCGCGACGTCCAGATAGACGCCGAACAACACATGGCTGAACAGCGGATTGCCGATCCGCACATGGGTCGCGACCGCACCGCCCAGATAAGCGGTCATCAGGATCGCTCCCAGCACCGCCGTGCGCGGGATCGCATAGAGCACTGTCGGCACCAGCGTCAGCACGCCCAGCAGGATCGCCGAGTCGGCCGGCCACCCCAGCCCCACCATCGTCTCGGCGACGATGGGCAGGCCCAGAAACTTCATCACACCGTCCATCGTCAGGAAGAGCACGACGAGGCCCGTCAGACACCATCCGGCCCAGCTCATCGCCTTGGTCTGTTTTCCCGGTTCCACGAGCGTGGTCATGACAATCTCCCCAAATACGGCCCGCAGGCCCTCCTTCAAATTCACCCCTGCCCGCCATGGTGAGGTGCGCAGCGCGACAGCGCGGAGCCTCGAACCACGCACATTGACTCAGCGTGCGTCCTTCGAGACGCGGCCTGACGGCCGCTCCTCAGGATGACGAAAAGGAAACCTCGCAATCAACGCTTCGCCGGCTGGTTGAAGCCCCAGGTGATGCCGAACGGATCGGTCATCTGCCCATAGCGGTCGCCCCACGGCGCGACGTTGAAGGGCATCTTCTCCTTGCAGCCCGCCGCGATCGCGCGGTTCCACCAGGTCTCGCCGTCCTCGATCACCAGCTGCATGACGACCGTCTGCGGCACCGCGGGATGGCCGTATTCGGGGAAGCCGTCGGCCAGCATCAGCGAGCCACCGTTGATGACGAGATGACAATGCATCAGCCGCTTGCCGTCCTCGGCTGGCATCCGCGCCGCCTCCGTCGCCCCGAACGCCTTTTTGTAGAACGCGGCCGCCTCGGCGGCGCCGTCGATGGTCAGATATGGGATCACGCCCTGCTGCGGCGGCGCCCCATGCGGACCGGCCGCGGCAGGCGGCGGCGGGGGCATGTCCATCAACTGGATCGCCTCCGACGTACCGTCGCCGGCGAGCTCCAGGAACTCCTGCAGCATCTTGGCGAGGGCCTTGCGATCGGGCGCATTCAAAATCGCGAACCCGCTCGCCGCCATCCAGTCCGCCGCGCCCTTCGCCCCGTCGGCGACGCTGACATCGCCATTCTTCAGCGACACCGTGATCGCATGCGGATCGCGCGTCAGCAGCGCCCCCGTCGCGACCAGGGAGCCGTTGGCGAACGACTCCATCATGTACTTGCCCATCTTCTCCATATGCTCAGGAGCCGGCGGCCCACTCGGCGCCGCGCTGGGCGTGTAAAGCGACAGAAACTGCATGGTGGTTCTCCCTCGTTGTTCTTCACACTCAATGTCATCCCGGGCGAGGCCGCCCTCGGGCTTGACCCGAGGACCGCCGAGACCAGGGACCCAGGGGCGGCAAGCACCGCAGCTGGTCACCTGGGTACCGGCTCTCCGCTTCGCTACGGCCGGGATGACGGTTGTTAAGTCACAGCGTCTTCACCAGCTCGTTCAGCTGATCCGCCGCCGCGCCCCAGCCGGCGTGGAAGCCCATCGCCTCGTGCTGCTTGGTGGACGCGATCGAAAAATGCTTGGCCGTCGCCGTGTATTTCGTCTTGCCGCCCGGCGCGTCCTCGAAGGTGATGGTCGCCACCATGAAGGGCATCCCGCCGACCGGCTCCCACCCCTCCAGCATCGCGTCGGTGAAGACGAGCTTCTTGTTCGGCACGATCTCCAGATAGATGCCGGGGTTCGGCATCTCGACGCCCTCAGGGCTGCGCATGGTGATATTGGCCCGGCCGCCGGGGCGCAGATCCTGGTCCACCTTCACCGTCTCGTACGGCTTCGGCGTGAACCACTTCAGCAGCAGCTCGGGCGTCGTCCAGGCGGCGAACACCTTGTCCGGCGTCGCGTCGAGAATGCGCTCCAGCACGAGCGTGCGCGCGGCGATCGGTTCAGGGGCGGGGGCAGCGTCGGACATGATCCGTGTTTCCTCTTTCAGATTTTGATTAGGCCGGCGGCATCGCGGTGGGGTCCATCCAGCTGATGCCCCAGCCATGGCCGTCGAGATCGTAGATGGCGCGCTGATACATGAAGCCCTCGTCCTCCGCCGGGTGGGCTTCCGTGCCCCCCGCCTTCAGCGCGGCGTCGACCAGCGCATCGACCTCCTCGCGCGTGTCGAACCAGAGCGAGACGAGGCCGGTGACCGCCTTGCGGGGATCGGCGATCTCCAGCTTCGTGAGGTCGGCGAACCGTTCGCGCGGCGCCAGCATCACCGAGGTCGTGTCCGAAATCGCCAGGCACGCGGAAGTGTCGCTGGTGAAGGCGGGATTGAACGCGAAGCCGAGGCTCTTGAAGAACGCCGTCGAGCGCTTGATGTCCGCGACGGGCAGGCTGAGGAAGAACTTGGGCATGATGCCCTCCACTATCGGCTGTTGCGCTCAGGTCGGCTGAACCGCGGCGGGGTCCATCCACATGATCTCCCAGGTGTGACCGTCGAGATCGTCGAAGCTGCGGTTGAACATGAAGCCCATATCCTGGGCGGCGCGCGGCTCGGTGCCGCCGGCGGCAATCGCCTTGTCGACCATCGCATTCACCTCGTCGCGGCTGTCGGTCGAGAGGCAGGTCAGCACCTCGCTCACTTTGGTCGCGTCCGCGATCTCCTTCTTCGTGAACTGGCGATACTTGTCGTGCGTCAGCAGCATCGCGAAGATCGTGTCCGAGATCACCATGCAGGTCGCGGTCTCGTCGGTGAATTGCGGGTTGAAGCTGAAGCCCAGCGCATCGAAGAACGCGATCGACGCCTTCAGGTCCTTCACCGGCAGGTTGACGAAAATCATCTTGGGCATTGCTGCGTCCTCTCCGTTTTGGCGCGCCGTCTCGGCGTCTGCCCCAAGGACGATCAAACCCCACCCACCCCGACACGTCGCCTCAAAAAAGTTTCAACGGGCGGACTGCTCTTTCTCTTTCTCCCCTACCCGTCATGGTGAGGTGCGCAGCGCCGCAGGCGCGGAGCCTCGAACCACGCACACTGACGCAGCCTGCGTCCTTCGAGGCCCGCTGACGCGGGCACCTCAGGATGACGAAAAGCTGTTGAACGGCGGCCTAAGCCCCCGCGCTCTCCCGCATCAGCCGGTCGAGATGCATGCGGATATGCGCCGCCTCCGCTGCCGTATTGGCCAGCGCGATCGCCCGGTCGAACGCCTCGCGGGCCTCGCCCTTGCGCCCGGTCTGCAGCAGGAACGCCCCGCGCGCGCCGTGGAAGTGGAAATACCCGCCCAAGGCGTCCGCCAGCGGCGCGATCATCGCCAGCGCCGCTTCCGGGCCCCGCACCTTCGCCACCGCGACCGCCCGGTTCAGCGTCGTCACCGGCGAGGGCTGCAGCCGCTCCAGCGTCGCATACAGCAGGTCGATCTGCGCCCAGTCGGTCTCTTGGGCGCAGCGCGCCTGCCCGTGCAACGCCGCGATCGCCGCCTGCACCTGATAGGGCCCCGGCCGGCGATGGCGCATCGCCTTGTCGACCAGCGCCATGCCCTCGGCAATCATCTTCGGCCGCCACAGACCGCGATCCTGGTCTTCCAGCAGCACGGCCTCGCCGGCCGCATTGAACCGCGCCGGCCGCCGCGCCTCGGTCAGCAGCATCAGCGCCGCCAGCCCCATGATTTCGGGCTCGGCCGGAAACAGCACCAGCAGCAGGCGCGCCAGCCGGATCGCCTCCTCGCACAGCGGCGCGCGGTGGCCCGCGTCTTCCGCGCCCGCCGAATAGCCCTCGTTGAAGACGAGATAGATCATCGCCGCGACCGCGCCCAGTCGCTCGGCCCGCTCCACCGGACCCGGCGCCTCGAAGGCGACATCGGCCTTGGCGATCCGCGCCTTCGCCCGCGTGATGCGCTGCTCCATCGCGGCCTCGCCGACCAGGAAGGCGCGCGCGATCTGCTTCACGCTGAGGCCCGACACGATGCGCAGCGCCAGCGCGATCTGCTGCGTCGCCGGCAGATCGGGATGGCAGCAGATGAACAGCAGCCGCAGGATGTCGTCGCGATACTGCGCGCCGTCCAGCCGCTCGGCGATCGCCGCCTCCGCGTCTTCAAGGTCCGAGATCGCCGCCTCGTCGGGCAGCGCCGTCTGCTTCTTGCCGCGCCGCATCTGGTCGATCCCGGCATTGCGCCCGACCATGATCAGCCACGCCGCGGGATCGCGCGGCGGCCCGTTCTGCGGCCAGTTTTTCAGCGCGCGGATACAGGCGTTCTGGAACGCTTCCTCGGCCGCATCGAGGTCGCGGAAATAGCGCAGCAGCGCGCTCACCGCCTGGGGCCGCGCGGAGGTCAACGCCCCGTCGATCCAGGCGAGATCGGTCATGACAGGGGCACGCCCGGCAGGAACAGCGCCATCGGCCGGATCTCATACGCCCCGCCGGGATTGGCGACGCCCAGCTCGCGCGCGATCGCCACCGCCTCGTCCAGGTCGGCGCAGTCGATCACGTAGAAGCCCAGCAACTGCTCCTTGGTCTCCGCATACGGCCCGTCGATCACCAGGTCCTTCTGCTTGAACAGCGTCGTCGCGGTGGTCGTCGGCAACAGCCGGATCGACGGCCCCAATTTCCCCGCCTTCTCCAGCCGCTCATGCACGACATGCAGCTTCGCCATGACGGCATCGTCCTCCTCCTTGGTCCAGGAGGTCACCACGGCTTCGGAGTTGTAGCAGAGGATCGCATAATGCATCGGCAGGGCTCCTTCAGGCCAAGGACGTTCCCCCAACCCTACAACCGACAGCCCCCGCAAAATATATCGGCTAGCCCTCTTCATCCTCCCCCGTTCACGGGAAGGGGACCGCCTATCTTCCCCCGTGCTTACGGGGGAAGTCCCCCGAAGGGGGGAAGGGGGCAAAGGCATAGAGCGCCGCTCCACGCGATCACACGCCCCCCTCTGCCCTTCCGCTTGCTCCGCAATCGAAAGGTCTGTCTCCCCCCGCAAGCGGGCGGGAGTAAGACGATAGGGAGCCGCCCTACGCCACCGTCTCCGCCAGCCGGTCGAACGCGCTGTTCCACCCGCCGCGATGCCCGTCGCGATCTTTGGTCTCCACGAAGCCCTGCTGCAGGAACACCATCTCGGTGCCCCCGTCCTTGTCGGCGAAGGTGATGGTGACCAGCATCTCGCCCTGCGAGGTGCCCTTGTCGGTGTCCCAGCCGAAGGTGAAGACCAGCTTCTCGTTCGGCACGACCTCGCGATACGTCCCGCCCTGCCACAGATCGACGCCGTCTGCCCCGCGCAGGCAACCGCGCCATGCGCCGCCGGGCCGCACATCATGGTCGCTCTCGACCAGCGGATAGTCGCGCGGGCCCGACCAGCGCAGCGCCATCTCCTTGTCCGTCCACGCTTTGTAGACGAGCGTGCGCGGCGCCTTGAAGAACCGCGTGATCAGCAGTTCATGCCCCGCGGGAATGTTCTTCACGATTGCCGTCATGACTTGGCCTTTCCTGTCTTCGCTCCGGTCGCCGAGTTGGATTGGGGGTTGGATCGGGGTTTGGCTTTGGCGCGGGTTTTGGGCGCCTGCACCTCGGCGAGATAGGCATCCAGCCGATCGAAGCTGTCGTCCCAATAGCGCCGATAATGCGCGATCCACCCCGCCGCCTCTTTCAGCGGCCCGGCCTCTAGCCGGCACGGCCGCCACTGCGCGGTGCGCGACTTGGCGACGAGGCCTGCCTTTTCCAGCACCTTCAAATGCCGCGACACCGCCGGCAGGCTTATCGCAAACGGCGCCGCGAGCTCATTCACCGTCGTCTCGCCCTTCGCCAGCCGCGCCAAAATCGCCCGCCGCGTCGGATCGGCAAGCGCAGAGAAGGTCGCGGTGAGCTGATCGGCGTGCATCTATTTAACGTATCGAGCAATTAACATATCGGTTAAATAATGCCTCCGCCCCCACCCGTCAAGCGCCTCTTGATCCTCCCCCGCCTGCGGGGGAGGGGGACCGCGAAGCGGTGGAGGGGGCAAATGCAGCGCACCGGCCCACCCCTCCCCGTCATGGTGAGGCACGCAGCGCGGCACGCGCGAATATAGCGGCGCGGTCATTTCTGGAATTTGACGCATCGATTTCTGGAGTACTTTTAAGTTCGCCCGTTACGTGATGCTGTTCCGCCGAAAGCGAGGAACCGCCCAATGGCCGATCCAAGCACAGTCAACAGTGACCAATTCGTAGAGATTATCAGGGCCGCTCTCGTGCAGCCGTCGCTTTGAAACACGGCCGCGATACCGCCGCCGCCCTCGCTGCACGTAAAACCGCCGCCGAACCCGCCCGCCAATTGCGGGATGCGATGACCGGCTGTCGCAAACTCAGCCGCCTCTCCCTCGCCCTTCTGCGGGTCAGCCGCGCTGCTGTCGCCGCCCGCGACCGCATCGCGCGGCAACTTGGCGAAGCCTTGGCCGCGCGCTGCCTCGCCGTGGAACAGATGTTCAAGCCGGAGCCTGCCGTTTCCGCTCACGTCACCTTGACGCCGTCCGCCGCCCGCCCCGACACTGGCCCTGACAAAATATCACGCGCCCCGCAGAGGGCGGCCCAGGAGCAGGACCATGTCGTACAGCGCCACCGCCGAGTCCCTCGGCTTCGATCCCGTCGCCCTGCGCGCGAAATATCGCGCCGAACGCGACAAGCGCCTGCGCGGCGACGGCAATGCGCAATACATCGAGATCAGCGGCGAGCACGCCCACTATCTCGACGATCCCTACATTGCCGAGAAGATCACCCGCGAACCCAAGACCGACACGGTCGATGTCATCGTGATCGGCGGCGGCTTCGGCGGGTTGATGGCCGGCGCGCGGCTGCGCGAGGCGGGTGTCGAGAGCATCCGCATCATCGAGAAGGGCGGCGACTTCGGCGGCACCTGGTACTGGAACCGCTATCCGGGCGCGGCCTGCGATGTGGAATCCTACATCTACCTGCCGCTGCTGGAAGAGACCGGCTTCATGCCGGTCGAGAAATACACCCGCGCGCCCGAGATCCTCGGCCACTGCAGCACGATCGGCAAACGCTTCGGCCTCTACGACGAGGCGCTGTTCCAGACCATCGTCACGGAACTGCGCTGGGACGAGGAGTCCTCGTGCTGGATCGTCTCCACCGATCGCGGCGACCGGATGAAGGCGCGCTATGTCGTCATGGCGAACGGTCCGCTCCACGTGCCGAAGCTCCCGGGCATCAAGGGCGTCGAGAGCTTCAAGGGCCACACCTTCCATACCAGCCGCTGGGACTACGACTATACCGGCGGCAACTCCTATGGCGGGCTGACGGGCCTCGCCGACAAGCGCGTCGGCATCATCGGCACTGGCGCGACCGCGGTGCAGTGCGTCCCCTATCTCGGCGAATACGCGAAGGAGCTGTTCGTCTTCCAGCGCACGCCCTCCTCCATCGACGTGCGCAACAACCGCCCGACCGATCCGGAATGGGCCGCCTCGCTTCAACCGGGGTGGCAGCGCGCCCGCATGGCGAACTTCGCCTCGCTCACCTCGGGCGGCTTCGAGAAGGAGGACCTCGTCGGCGATGGCTGGACCGAGATCATCCGCAACATCATGTTGCTCGGCCGTTCGGGCATCAAGGATGCGGGCGAGCTCATGCAGCTCGCTGACTTCAAGAAGATGGAGCAGATCCGCGGCCGCGTGGACGAGGTCGTGACCAACGAGGCCGCCGCCGAGGCGCTGAAGCCCTGGTACAACCAGTTCTGCAAGCGTCCCTGCTTCCACGACGACTATCTCGCGACCTTTAACCGTCCCAACGTCACGCTGGTCGATACTGAGGGCAAGGGCGTCGACCGCATCACCGAAAAAGGCATCGTCGCGAACGGCGTCGAATACGAGCTCGACTGCATCGTCTTCGCGACGGGCTTCGAGGTCGGCACCGATCTCGCCCGCCGCAACGGGCACGAGGTGATCGGCCGCGGCGGTCAGACCCTGACGCAGAAGTGGAAGGACGGCGTCTCCACCCTGCACGGCCTCACCACGCGCGGCTTCCCCAATCTCTTCCTCATCCAGAATTCGCAGTCGGGCTTCGGCGTCAACTTCCCTCATATGATCGACACCCAGGTCAGCCACGCCGCCTGGATTATCGCTCAGTGTACGGAGCAACAGGCCCGCACCGTCGAGCCCTCGGCCGAGGGCGAGGCCGCCTGGGTGCAGACCAATATCGACGCCGCGATCATGCGCCAGAAGTTCCAGGAAGAGTGCACGCCCGGCTACTACAACAACGAAGGCAAGCCCTCGCCGCTGGCCGCCCGCAACGGCCCCTACGGCAAAGGCCCCGTCGCCTTCGCCAAACTCATCGCCGCCTGGCGCGACGACGGCAAACTGGAAGGCCTCGAACTCGGCCGGGGCTGACCGCCCTTATCTTCCCCCGTGCTTACGGGGGAAGTCCCCCGAAGGGGGGAAGGGGGCCGATGCAGCGCACCGGCCCACCCGCTCTACCCCATCGGGTAGAGGATCTCCTTCGTCACCGCGTCGATCTTCTTCATCGTCTCGTCGCTGAGCGTCAGCTCGGCGGCCGCGAGGATGTCCGGCACCTGGTCGGCATGGGTCACGCCGACAATCGTCGACGCCACGAAGTCGTGCTGCTTGCTCCACGCCGTCGCCAGCGTCGTCACCGAAATGCCCAGCTCCGCGGCGATTCCCATGAAGCGCTCGGTCGAGCTCAGCGACTTCTCGTTCACGAAGCGCTTGGCCATCACGCCCTGCCGTCCGCCGATCGCGAGGTAGTTCGAGAAGCGCGCGCCTTCCGGCCGGGCGCCGCCCTGGTACTTGCCGGTCAGCACGCCGCCCGCCAGCGGCGAGTACGGGATCGCGCTCACCCCTTCCTGCCGGCACACCTGCGCCAGCTCGTCCTCGAAGCGGCGGTTGTTCATGCTGAAATTGTTCTGGATCGTCTGGTGCCGCGCGAAGCCGTTCTTCTCCGACACCGCCAGGCTCTTCATCAGGCCCCAGCTCGTCTCGTTGCTGCAGCCGACGATCCGCACCTTGCCGGCGCGCACCAGATCGTCCAGCGCCTCCATCTGCTCCTCATAGGGCGTGCCGTGATCGGGCCAATGGGTCTGGTAGAGGTCGACATAGTCCGTCTGCAGCCGCGTCAGGCTCGCCTCGACGGCGCGGATGATGTTGTGCCGGTCCAGCGCCGTCATGCCGGCGCGCTGCGACGCGCGCAGCCAGCCATGGCTCGGACCGCACACCTTGGTCGCCATGATGATGGCGTCGCGGTTCTTGGTCTTCATCCAGCGCCCGATGATCTCCTCGGTGCGCCCCGCGTACTTCTCGTCCGGCGGCACGGGATAGTTCTCGGCCGTATCGAAGAAGTTGATCCCGGCATCCAGCGACATGTCGAGCACGCGATGCGACATCGCCTCGTCGGCCTGGTTGCCGAATGTCATGGTGCCCATGCAGATCGTCGAAACCGCGATCCCGCTTTTACCCAGCCGCTTGGATTTCATGGTGTTCCCCAATGTCCCTGTCCGCGCCCAATACACGAGGGAGCGCTTCATGCGCAAACGCGGCGATGCTAAAGCGGGGCATGCGCCTCTCCGCCCTCGCCGTCACAATCGCCCTCAGCCTCACGCTCCCCACCGCCTGCGGGGCGGAGGACCCGGACTGGCGCACCATCGATCCCGAGAACCTGCTCGTCATCGAAACCGGCAAGGGCCGCATCATCGTCGAGATGCGCCCCGACCTCGCGCCGCTGGCCGTCGCCCGCATCAAGGAACTGACCCGCGCCGGCACCTTTGACGGGCTCCAGTTCCACCGCGTCATCGACGGCTTCGTCGCCCAGACCGGCAATCCCGGTAACAAGGACGGCGGCAAGTCCGCCCTTCCCAACCTGGCCCCCGAATTCACGGCGAAGATCGCCCCCGCCTCTGGCTATGTCCCGATCTCCACCCGCTCCGACGGCTCGACCGGCTTTCTCGGCACCCTGCCCGTCGAGACTGTCTCCGCCGCCGAGGACGCCCGCCGCGGCGAGGGCACGACGCAGACCTGGGGCGCCTACTGCCCCGGCGTCGTCGGCATGGGCCGCGACGACGCCTTCGACAGCGCCAACAGCGAGTTCTTCTTCATGCGCGGTTCCGCCCGCCGCCTCGACCGCCTCTACACGGCGTGGGGCATGACCGTCGAAGGGCTCGAGATCGTCTACAAGCTCAACACCGGCGAGCCGCCCGCCGCCCCCGACGTCATGACCCGCGTCCGCATCGCCGCCGACATCCCCTCCGGCGAACGCCCGACCGTCGAGGCCATGCGGCCCGCCAGCGTCGATTTCCTCTCCTATGTCGGCGCCATCAGAGGCCAGAAGCGCGCCGACTTCTCCATCTGCGACCTCCGCGTCGGCACCCGCATCGACGGGAAGGACAATCCATAACTGTCATGGTCCGCGGCGGCGGTCCATCCACGGCTTACCCTTCGTCGGATTGACTTGATCGGGCGGCACGCGCAGCTTTCCGCCATAAGAAAATCTGAGGGAAACGCCATGCATGATCTCGTCATCCGCAACGGCACCATCGTCGACGGCACCGGCGCGCCCGCCTTCACCGGCGACGTCGCCATCGACAACGGCCGCATCGCCGCCGTCGGCACCGTCACCGCCACGGGCAAGGAGGAGATCGACGCGACCGGCCTTCTCGTCACGCCGGGCTTCGTCGATATTCACACGCACTATGACGGCCAGGCGACCTGGGACGCCGATCTCGCGCCCTCGTCCTGGCACGGCGTCACGACAGTCGTGATGGGCAATTGCGGCGTCGGCTTCGCGCCCGCGGCGCCCGAAAGGCACGACTGGCTGATCGAACTGATGGAAGGCGTCGAGGACATCCCGGGCTCCGCGCTCGCGGAAGGCCTCACCTGGAACTGGGAAACCTTCCCCGAATATCTCGACGCACTGGATGCGATGCCCCGCACCGTCGATGTCGGCACCCAGGTGCCGCATGCCGCGGTGCGCGCCTATGTGATGGGCGAGCGCGGCGCGCGCAATGAACCGGCGACCGCCTCCGACATCGCCGCCATGTCGCGCATTGTCGAGCAGGGCCTCAACGCCGGCGCGCTCGGCTTCTCCACCAGCCGCACCATGCTGCACAAAGCCAAGGACGGCGAAGTCGTGCCCGGCACCTTTGCCGCCCGCGACGAGCTGCTGGGCATCGGCATGGGCATGAAGCGCGCCGGCCACGGCGTCTTCGAAATGGCGTCCGACTTCGCTGAATACGCGGAGGAGTTCGCGACGATGGAAGAGCTGTCGCGCGACAGCGGCCTCTCCGTCACCTACGCCCTGCTTCAGTCGCTCGGCGACACCGAAGGCTGGCGCGACTCGATCGCCCGCACCGAGCAAGCCAACGCGCGCGGCGCGCGCATCACCGCGCAGATCGCGCTGCGCGGCACCGGCCTGCTGCTCAACTGGCGCGGCACGGTTCACCCCTTCATGCCGCGCCCGAGCTGGCAGTCGATCGCCGGCCTGCCGTGGGATCAGCAGCTCGCAAAGCTTCAGGACCCCGAATTCAAGGCGCGCCTGCTGTCCGAACCGGCGCTGCCGCAGGGCATGCCCGTCACGTCGCTGGCGAAAAACCTGTTCACCGGCTGGGACGGTCACTTCGGCCTCTCCGACGATCCCGATTACGAGCCCAGCCCCGAGGACTCGATCGCCGCCCGCGCCGCGCGCGAAGGCCGAGATCCCGCCGAGTACGCCTACGAGCTGATGCTGGAGGATGAGGGCCGCGGCTTCATCTACTTGCCGCTCCTCAACTACACCGACCGCCACCTCAACCATGTCCGCGAGCTGCTCGACCACAAGGACACGCTGGTCAGCCTGTCGGACGGCGGCGCCCATTGCGGCACGATCTGCGATGCCGCCAGCACCACCTTCATGCTGACCCACTGGGTCCGCGACCGCGAACGTGGCGAGCGCCTCAGCCTCGAGCAGGCGGTCCACCGCCAGACCGCCCACACCGCCGCGGCCTACGGCCTGCTCGATCGCGGCGCGCTGAAGCCCGGCCTCGTCGGCGACGTGAACCTGATCGACCTGAAGCGCCTGCGCCTGCTGAAGCCCTACCTCGCCTTCGATCTGCCCGCCGGCGGCAAGCGCCTGCTGCAAAAGGCCGAGGGCTATGTCGCCACGATCAAGAGCGGCAAGGTCACCTTCCGTGAAGGCGTCGCCACCGGCGAACGCCCCGGCGCCCTCATCCGCGGCCCGCAAGCCGAACCGCTGGCGATGGCGGCGGAGTAGTAGAAGTTCAGTCTGTTGAGCGAGGAGACGCAAGATTTAAGAACTACAGCCGCATCACCGGACGCTCATCAGAGCGTCCGGTGTCGCTATTGTTTTGAGGAAATTCGAACGGGCGCCGTGAAATGCATACGTTGCGGAAGCTGGCAACGTTTGCATTTCTCGAGTCAAACTTGGGTGCCCCTACTTTCCCTAATAGTCGCCCTTGTGTCCGTTCTCCTAGGCGTTGGTTGGCAGGTCTATAAGGAGGCTGTTTACACGCCCAAAGTCGATATCGTCTCTGCGTACGCGTCGGTTGCGCAGATAACTCCACCAGATCGGTACTTCTACTATTCGGACTTTGTGCTGGCGAATGGTGAAGATAGGCCCGTTTTCCTGCGGAATGGCATAAAGTGTCATTCAGAAGATCAGCAAGAAACCATTCAATTTTCGTACATTGATTTTGAGACGAACCGACAACCTGAATCACAGGAAAGACCGCTCGCCGACTTCTTGATTCTACAACCGCATTCGACGACCGAGCGGCGACTCTATGCGATCCGTCAGAAGCCGCTAACTGAAGAAGAACTCAAAGGTGGGTTCATAGTAGGCTTCGCCTGCTCAGCATCATATACATTTGCTGGAGAAGATCGTGCGCTGACGGTCTCGGTCGCAACCTCATACGCTCCCGGCTATGACAAAGTGACAGTGCCACGTCCACCGCGCTCGTAGCACGTCGCGCTCTATAAAGGGATTCCTAGAGGTTGCCGACCACGGCAGGGATATTTAGAGCCTCTAATACATCCCCCACGTCCATACCCTCCGGTACTTCATAGAGCGTCCCCGGCTTCGTCCCCAGGGCAACGCTCACCGCGCGCTTGGGGCACAGCTTGAAGCACGGCACCTCGACGATGCCGAGCTCCGCCCGCCGTCCCTTGGCGTCGCCATAGACGTCCTTCAGCAGGCCGCGCAGCGTGCGCTTGCCCTTCTTCCCGAACCCGCCGCGCAGCTTCTTCGAGCATTTGCGGCAGATGAGAACGCTCTCCCGCCACTTGCTGCGATGCGGCTTGACGCCCAGCGTCACTGCCGCGTCAGCTTCTTGTACTTGATGCGGTGCGGCACCAGCGCGTCGTCGCCCAGGCGGCGCTTGCGGTCGGCCATGTAGTCTTCGAAGTTGCCCTCGAACCACTCGACATGGCTGTCGCCCTCGAAGCTGAGGATGTGCGTCGCGATGCGGTCGAGGAACCAGCGATCGTGGCTGATGACCACGGCGCAGCCGGCATAGTCCTCCAGCGCCTCTTCCAGCGCGCGCAGCGTATCGACGTCGAGATCGTTGGTCGGTTCGTCGAGCAGCAGCACGTTGGCGCCCGACTTCAGGATCTTGGCGAGATGCACGCGGTTGCGCTCGCCGCCCGAGAGCTGCCCGACCTTCTTCTGTTGGTCGCCGCCGCGGAAGTTGAACGCGCTGCAATAGCCGCGCGAATTGATCTCGCGCTTGCCGAGATAGAGGATGTCGTTGCCGTCCGAGATTTCCTCCCAGACCGTCTTCTTGGGGTCCAGCGCATCGCGCGACTGGTCGACGTAACCGAGCTGCACGCTCTCGCCGACGAAGATCGAGCCCTGTTCCGGCTTCTCGGTGCCGGTGATCATGCGGAACAGCGTCGTCTTGCCCGCGCCGTTCGCGCCGATCACGCCGACAATGCCGCCGGGCGGCAGCTTGAAGGTCAGATCGTCGATCAGCAGCCGGTCACCGAACGACTTGCTGAGATGGTCGGCCTCGACCACCCGGCCGCCGAGACGCTCGGCGACGGGGATGATGATCTGCGCGGTCTGCGGCGCCTTGTCCTCGGCCTTGGCGACCAGCTCCTCATAGCGTGAATAACGCGCCTTGCTCTTGGCCTGACGCGCTTTGGGGCTGGAGGCGATCCACTCCTGCTCACGCGCGAGGGTCTTCTGCCGGGCCTCGTCCTCGCGGCCTTCCTGCGCCAGGCGCTTCTGCTTCTGCGCCAGCCACTGGGTGTAGTTGCCCTCGTAGGGAATGCCCTGCCCGCGATCGAGCTCCAGGATCCAGCCGGTGACATTGTCGAGGAAGTAGCGGTCGTGGGTGACGATCAGGATCGCGCCCGGATAGGTCCGCAGATGGCCTTCCAGCCACGCCACTGACTCCGCGTCGAGGTGGTTGGTCGGTTCGTCCAGCAGCAGCAGGTCGGGCTGGTCGAGCAGCAGGCGGCACAGCGCCACGCGGCGACGCTCGCCACCTGAGAGCTTCTCGACATCGGCATCGTCGGGCGGACAGCGCAGCGCGTCCATCGCCTGGTCGATCTGGCTGTCGAGATCCCACAGGTTCTGCGCGTCGATCTGGTCCTGCAGCTGGGCCATCTCGTCGGCGGTCTCGTCCGAATAGTCCGCCGCGATCTCGTTGTAGCGGTCGAGCAGCGCCTTCTTCTTGGCGACGCCCATCATGACGTTCTCGCGCACGCTCTTGGTCGGATCGAGCTGCGGCTCCTGCTCCAGATAGCCGATCCGCGCGCCCTCGGCCGCCCAGGCCTCGCCGGTGAATTCCTTGTCGAGCCCCGCCATGATCTTCAGCAGGGTCGACTTGCCCGAGCCGTTGACGCCCAGCACGCCGATCTTTGCGCCCGGATAGAACGAGAGATAGATATCCTTCAGCACCTGCTTCCCGCCCGTATAGGACTTGGACAGCTGCTTCATCACGTAGACGTATTGATAGGACGCCATGGGCGGGCTCCTCGGCAGGGGCGGCGGTGTTGCGGGTTGGGGCGCTCTTTACCTAAGGACGCGCCCCCGGGCAACGTGCCCCGCCTTCAGCCCGAATAGTGCAGGTCGAACAGCACCGTTCGCTGCGGAAACGGGTGGAAAATGAACGACCGGTCGTCGTTCAGATTGTCCACCCCGACCGAGGCCGACCAGTGCTCGTTGAGCTGGTAACGCACCCGCGCATCCACCACGAAATAGTCGTCGAATCCCTGGTAAGTGTCGGAGACGACATCGCTATTGTCGATCGTCCCGTAGGACCGGTCGCCATACCGCCCCGCCAGCGTCAGCGAGAGCGCCTCTGTCGGCCGCCAGGTCGCCGCCAGCGTCGCCCGCCAGCGCGGGATCTGCGGCGTCCGCTTGCCCTCCGCCGCGCGAAAGGCGGGGTCAGAGACAATCTCGGAATCGACATAGGTCACGGCGCCCGAAAGCTGCAGCCCGTCGATCAGCACATTGTTCCAGTCGAAGACGGCTTCAACGCCGCGCGATCGCACCTCGTCAATGTTCTGGACATAGCTGAACAGCGTCGTCGATCCCGGCACCAGCGGTGCCGATTGCGAGATCAGTGCATCGTCCAGATCCTCGGCGAACAGCGACAGTCGCACCCGCCCTTCGCCGCGGGCATAGGCGACCGAAAGGTCATAGCTGTTCGCATGCTCGGGCCTTAGGTTCGGATTGGGCACCGTTAGCACCGCGCCCGTCGTGATCGTCTGATACAGTTCCGTCACCGTCGGCATGCGATAGGCGACGCCCCACGACGCCGTCACCGTCCACGCGTCGTCCGGCCGCCACGCCAGCGAGGCCTTGGGCGAGCTGAACGTCCCCGACACTTCAGGTTGCGTCACCGCCAGCGCCGGACTCAGCGAATAGTTGTAGCCGTCCGACGCGCGCCAGTCCTCGATGCGCAGGCCAAGCGTCGCCGTCACCGCCGGCGCGACCTCCCAGACGCCCTGCACCCAGGCCGCCTTCGTCTCCGTCTGGCCGCGCGCCTCACTCGCCAGCGCCCCCGCCGGACCGCCGACCCAGTCCGCCGTCGTGAAGCGCTTGAGATCCAGCGACACGGCATCTCGATGCAGGCCGAAGCTGACGGCGAGCGCATCGCTCGCCCGCCACACCGCCTTGGCGTCCAGCGTCGTCCAGCCCGTGCCCGAATACCGCGCCAGCGTGCCCGCGCCGCCCGCAGAGGCCGAAGGCAGCGCGACGCTGGGCGTCCGCTGCTCGTCATCCAGATAGTCGTAGCGCGTCGCAATGAAACTCCAGTCCCAATCGCCGTCGCCTTCACCAGTCAACGACAACGCCTGCGCCAGATGCTTCTGGTCGAGCCGATAGACATTGTTGGAAAACGCACTCGCCGCGATCGTGTAGGCATAGCCGCCGATATTCACCGCGCCCGCATAGACCGGCGCGCCGCTCGCGCTGCGCAGATAGGTCTCGGCCTCGGCATCGTTGTCCTGCACGAACAGGCTCGCCGTATAGGCGACACGCCAGTGGGGCGTCAGGTCATAGGTCAGCTTAAGCGTCGCCGTATCCTGTTGCTGATGCTCGAACCCGCCGGCCCCGATGATCGCGATCGGCGCGCCTGTGCGGTTGATCCCCGCGAATGCGCCGGTCACCACTGTCCCCACACTGGTTGGTGCCACCGGACGCGCGAGCGTCACATAGGCCAGCGGCTGGCTATGTGAGCCGACATGGTTGAGGCTGAGCCGCCAGGCGAACGCGCCACTCCGGTCGCCTAAGCCCGCGCTCACCTGATACGCGTCATAGGTGCCTGACGTGCCGTACTGGCTGAAGCTCTGAAACCCTGCCAGCGTCTTGCCATCGACCTCGAGCCGGTCCGGCATCCGTGTGGTGATCTCCACCACCGCGCCCACCGAGTTGCCGGCATAAGCGGCACCGAACGGCCCATACATCACGTCGACCTTGGCGATGTCCTCCGGCGCCACCATCCCCCAATGCGGCGAGGCCGCGGAGTTGTTGTTGCCGATCAGCGAGGACAGCAGAATCCCGTCCGCGAAGATCAGGCTCCGTGCACTCTGCCCCACGCCCGACGTCCGCGTGGTGATCGGGTCCTGGATGTCGCCGATGTGACGCTTCCTGACGAAGATGCTCGGCAGGTATTTGAGAATGTCCTCGGTATTGACGACATTGATCCGCTCGGCGGCCTCCGCCGCCGTCACCGTTTCGCGCGGCGCCGGGCTGGTCGTCCGCCCCGCGGGCACGCGCTGCCCCGTGACGACGACGGTCTCGGACGTCTTCGACGCCCCCGCCGCAGGCCATTCAACCTGCGCCTCAGCAACGCTTCCCAGCGCGACGGACGACAACAACACGCGCACCCACGCGCGCGACTTCAACACAGACATGACAATGCTCCACACGAGATCGGACGGCGGCGCGCGCCAGCGCATCGCCTTCGGGTTCAGACGATCAGGCGTGGAGAGAAGGCGGCGCGCGTGGCGCCTGCAGCCGGAAGGCCGTGCTTGAAAGAAGCCGGGGCGTCTCGTTGGGCGTCAGCAGGACGAGACGGATCGCCTGCTCCACCGCAACGACATGGAGCACAGGCGGCGGCGCCATCGCGCCGAGCCCGGCAAAGGCGCAGGGCGCGTTCATACCGGCCAGCACATCGCTCGGCTTCTGCTTGTCGGTCGGCTCGCCCGTCACCGTGCGCATGCCGTCGGCGGTACAGATGACGATCGACGGTTCGCCGCCCTCGGCCGACAGCATGAAGCCCTGCGGCACCAACGCCCGCAGCACGGCGGCGAACAACGCCAGCGCGATCATCAGATCGCGCCCCCAGCCAACCGATCTTGGCAAAATCATCCGCCGCATGCGCACCGCGTAGGCGCAGCGCTTCCGCCTGTCAACGATCGCCGCGGCGATCCGTCACCGCGTGATGCGCAACATCGAATGCTATGGCACCACGGCACGCAATTCAGGAGCTTTCGATGGCCATCGCGACGACCGAAGAGACCATTCCCGGCTCCGGCGAGCTCAAGCTTCACGTCCGCTCATGGCGTCCAGACGGCCCACCCCGCGCGGTGGTTGCGATCTGCCCCGGCTTCAACGCGCATAGCGGGCAATATGCCTGGGTGGCGGAGCAGTTCGCCGCCAGCGGCCTCGCGGTCTACGCGGTCGATCTGCGCGGGCGCGGCAAGTCGGACGGCGAACGCTTCTATGTCGACACCGTCGACGACTATGTCAGCGACCTCCACGCCTGCATCCTCTTCGCCAAGTCGCGCGAGCCCGGCCTACCGGTCTTCCTGCTCGGCCACTCCGCCGGCGGCGTGACGTCCTGCGTCTACGCGCTGGAGCACCAGTCGGAGATCAAGGGCCTCATCTGCGAGAGCTTCGCCTTCCAGATCCCGGCGCCCGATTTCGCGCTCGCCGTGCTGAAGGGCATCAGCCACCTCTTCCCGCACGCCCATGTCCTGCGCCTCAAGAATGAGGACTTCTCGCGCGATCCCGCCTGGGTGAAGCACCTGAACGAGGATCCGCTGATCGACCACGAGACCCAGCCGACCAAGACCGTCGCCGCACTCGCCCGCGCCGACGAGCGGCTGAAGACCGGCTTCCCGCAGATCACCCTCCCCGTCCTCATCCTGCACGGCAAGAAGGACAAGGCGACGAAGTGGCAGGGCAGCCAGTTCTTCCACGACCATGCCGGCTCGACCGACAAGACGCTGAAGCTCTACGAGGACCACGTCCACGACCCCCTCGCCGATCTCGGCAAGGAAAGCGTGATGGCCGACATCCAGGCCTGGCTCGACGCCCGCATCTGATAGCGCTGGTTTTGTTGTTTTCGTACAGAGGCGCCCGCATCTCTGGCCGTAGCTGCTTGCGCGTGCCCTGATCCTGCCGCGATTGGGTCATCCCCTGTTCATCCGGCATGACCGATAGCGTGCCATCCGCACCGGTTCGCGGTTCCAGCCGATCCGAAACGACTACTTTATCGCGGGCCGCATCGGGGCACGCGACCTGCTTCTCATGGTCTAGGAAAATTATCAGTATGAAGAACCTGCTTATGGCCGCCGGCGCGGTTTTCGCCACGACCGCTTTCCTCGCCCCCGCCTTCGCCGCCGAACAGCCCGAGCCCGCCACGCCCGGCTTCAAGCTGCTCTACGACGAAACGCTGACGACCGAGAATGTCGAGCCGCTGCCCGCCCATGGCCTCAAGATCGGCGAGACCGAAGTCCAGCTCGAGCTGACCTCCCTCACCGACCTGCAGAAGACCTATGGCGGCGAGATCTCCGACTTCAACGGCGAGAATCGCGGCAAGTCCTGGCTCTGCTACGCCCTGCCCGCGAATGCCACCGCGCCCGCGTCGCTGGCCTGGTTCGTGTCCGACGGCGTCATGGGCAACAATTACGGTATCAACTTCGTCGTCGTGGAAGTCGCACCGGCCGGCGACACGCCCACCTGCGTCGCCCCGACCACGCCGCTCGTCCTCACCAGCACCCTGCCCAGCCTCGGCGCGCCGGTCGCGGACGTGGTGAAGGCCATCCCCGGCCTTGATGCCAAGGACGACGGCGTCCTCTCCTATGGCGGCGAAATTCCCGTTCCCGCCTATCTGAAATTCGAGGGTGAAGCCGCGACCGGCTCGGTGATCAACTACCAGATCACCAAGGGCGTCGTGACCATCCGCACGATCTCGCAAGTCAGCGCGATGTAATCGCCTGCCCTTCCCCCGCCTCCGCGCGGGGGAAGTTCGCGATGCCGCTTAGCGCGGCTTTGCCGCGGCGATGGCGCGTTCGGCGGCGGCGACGAAGTCATCCACCAGATTCTCGGTCGTCACCTTTCTGGTCTTCAGCGGGAAGAGCCCCTGATCGACCAGCATCACCACCCCGTGCAGCGACGTCCACAATCCCAGCGCGATGCGCTCGCGCAGCTGCGCGTCCGTCCCTTCGCCCATGATGGCAAGGATCTCGCGAAATCCCATTTCGACCGCGACCTGCAGTTCGCTGCCGATCGACGAGCGCTGCACGAGATGCAGCCCGTACATCAGCCGATATAGCCCGATCTGCTTCACGCCCAACCCGAGATAGGCATGCGCCAATTGCCCCACGGGCGACCGGCGCGACGCCTTCTGCATCTCCGCCGCCAGCGACGCGCTGAACGACCGGAACGCTTCTGCCGCCACTGCGGCCAGCAGTTCGTCGCGATCGGCGAAATGGCGATAGGGTGCCGCCTGCGACACACCCACAGTCCGTGCCAGCGCACTGAAGTTCACACCGTCGGCACCGTTCGCCTGCACTTCGGCCATCGCAGCGGCGATCAGGGCCTCGCGCAGATCGCCATGGTGATAGGCGCGCGGCGTCTTACGGGCGGTTGGGGCGGCGAGTCTCATGTTGGGCCGTATAACATTTAGCTTGATCGGCGCGCGGGCGTGATCCAATGTAATAACATAAAACATTGTCCTGCAAGCAGTCGGGACGAGATGCAGGGAGCTCCCATGAGCCGCATTTTCGGAAGCGTCACGCAGAACGGCTATGTCGTGCGCGACATCCGCGCGACGATGGACCACTGGGTGAACGTCCTCGGCGTCGGCCCGTGGTTCTACGTGCCCAAGGTGAACACCGACTATTTCCGCTACCGCGGCATCGACTCGCCCATGGAGATGAGCGTCGCGCTCGCCAATTCGGGCGACCTCCAGATCGAGCTCATCCAGCAGCTGAACGACGCGCCGTCCATCTACAAGGACTTCCTCGACGCCGGCCATGAAGGCCTCCAGCACGTCGCCTATTGGACGCAGGAGTTCCAGCCGCTCTACGACAAGGCCCTCGCGCTCGGCTACACGGTCGGCCACGAAGGCCAGATCGGCGGCGATCAAGGGCGCTTCTGCTATTTCGATACCGGCCGCTATCCCGGCACCTGCGTCGAGATCTCCGACATCAGCGGCGCGAAGGGCAAGTTCTTCGAACACATCCGCCGCGTCGCCCGTGAGTGGGACGGCACCGACCCGATCCGCACGGTCGCCTGATGCGCGCCGTCGTCTCCAGCCCTGACGGCCCGATCCTCCGCGACGTCGCCGCGCCGACGCCCGGTCCCGACGACATCCTCGTCCGCATTAGGGCCGCGGCCCTCAACCGGGCCGATCTCTTCATGCTGAAGGGTGCCGCGCACGGCAAAGTCGGCGGCGCCGGCCTCTCCCTCGGCCTCGAATGGGCCGGCGAGATCGTCGAGGTCGGCGCGAATGTCGAGCGCTGGAAAACCGGCGACCGCGTGATGGCGGCCGGTGGCAGCGGTTACTCCGAATACGCCGTCGCCCATCAGCGCCGCGTCTACGCGATGCCGGATCGGCTCTCGTTCACCGAAGCCGCCGGCCTCCCCGTCGCGTTGCAGACCATGCACGACGCCATCGTCACCAACGGGAAGCTCCAGCCCGGCCAGAGCGTCCTTATCCAGGGCGCCAGCACCGGCGTCGGCCTGATGGGCCTGCAGATCGCGAAATTCCTCGGCGCGGGCCTCGTCATCGGCTCCTCCACCACCGCCGAGCGCCGCGCCCGCCTCGCCGAATTCGGCGCCGACCTCGCTATCGACACACGCGACCCCAGCTGGGTTGCTTCCGTCACCGAAGCGACCGGCGGCAAGGGCGTCGATCTCGTGATCGACCAGGTCGCCGGCCCGCTGATGAATGCCAATCTCCACGCGACCCGGATCGGTGGCCGCATCGTCAATGTCGGGCGGCTCGGCGGCAACACGGGCGAGTTCAACTTCGACCTCCATGCCCTCCGCCGCATCACCTATGTCGGCGTTACCTTCCGCACCCGCAGCGCCGCTGAAGTCGAAGCCGTGATGGCCGCGACCTCCACCGCCCTCGGCACGGCACTCGCGGACGGAAAGCTCAACCTGCCCGTCGACCACACCTATCCGCTCGGCGATTTCGCCGCCGCCTTCGCCCGCATGGCCGCGAATCAGCATTTCGGCAAGATCGTCCTGACCCTCGATTGAAAGCCTCACCCGTGACCACCGACCTCGCCGCCCGCCGCCTCAAGACCGTCCGCGATCACATGGCGCTGGAATGCGCCTGCGACTGGGACGCCGTCATCGCGACCTTCGAACACCCGCGCTACGAGTTCTACGGCCCCGGCAGTTCAGCCGATGGAGAGGAGGCGGTGCGCGCGTATTTCAAAGCCTCGCGTACGCCCTTCCCCGATCAGGGCAACGAGATCATAGCGCTCGCCCATGACGATACGAGCAACACCGTGCTCGTCGAGTTCTTCCTCACCGGCACGCATCTCGGGCCGCTGACGCTGCCCGACCGCGTCGTCCCGCCGACCGGCAAGTCGTTCAAGGTTCGCATGGCCGCAACGTTCGAGTTCCCCGAAGGCGGCGACAAGATCATCTGCGAGCGCCCCTTCTTCGACCAGATGGCGGTCGTCCGCGCCGTCCTGGCCGCGTAAGCCGCCATGGCCGGACGCGTGAACGGCAAGATCGCCTGCATCACCGGCGCCGCCAACGGCCTCGGCCGCGCCGCCGCGCTGACCCTCGCGCGCGAAGGCGCCACCGTCATCGCGACCGACCTCCAGGCCGAGCGCGGCGCGGCACTGATTGCCGACATCACCGAAGACGGCGGCAAGGCCGTCTTCCTCACCCACGATGTCACCGATGAAGACTCGTGGATCTCTGTCATTGACGACATCCGCACGCGTTTCGGTCGACTCGACATCCTCGTCAACAATGCCGGCATCGGCCTCTCCGGCCCGGTCACGCAGATGAGCCTTGCCGATTGGCGCCGCCAGACCGCGGTCAATCTCGACGGCGTCTTCCTCGGCGTGAAGCACGGCCTGCCGCTCCTCCGCGAGAGCGGCGGCGGCAGCATCATCAATGTCTCCTCGATCGCCGGCCTCAAGGCATCGGCCAATGCCTCTGGCTACTGCGCGACCAAGGCGGGCGTGCGCTACTTTACTAAGGCGGTCGCGCTGGAATGCGCCGCGGCGAGGGACAATGTCCGTGTCAACTCGCTCCACCCTGGCATCGTCGCGACCGCGATCTGGGACACCCTCATCGGCACGTCAGGCGACGGCTCCAACACCCGTCCCCGCGGTCCCACGCTCGAAGCCTTAACGAAGAACGCTGTCCCCCTCGGCCGCGCCGGCGAAGCGGACGAGGTCGCCGCCGGCATCCTCTGGCTCGCCAGCGACGAGAGCAGCTACGTCACCGGCACCGAACTCGTCATCGACGGCGGCCGCTCGATCGGATGAGGGTTTGGTGGGCCCGCCAGGACTTGAACCTGGGACCAGACCGTTATGAGCGGCCCGCTCTAACCAACTGAGCTACAGGCCCCACCGGCTCCTCGCATAGTCAGCCTTGGCCGGGGCCGCAAGGCCCGCCCCACTTCGGGCTCAATCGCGGGCGTTGATGGCGCCAGCCAAAGGAGGCTCCTCGATGAAAACCGTCCTCGCCCTCGCCACGGCCGCCCTGCTCAGCACGGCGGCGCTCACCACCCTGACCGCCGCTCCCGCCCACGGCGAGACCGAGGCGGCGCCCCAGCCGCCCCGCACCATCTCCATCACCGGCAAGGGCGACAGCGCCATGACGCCCGACATCGCCCGCCTGTCGCTCGGCGTCACCTCCAGCGCACCGACCGCACGCGAGGCGCTCGACGCCAACAACAAATCGATGCAGGCGGTGATCGACGGCCTCAAATCGCTCGGCCTCGGGGTCACGGACATCCAGACCAGCGGTCTCAGCCTCTCGCCCATCTACGACACCAGCGGCTCGGTCGCGAAGCTCACCGGCTATCAGGCACGCAACGGCGTCGCCCTGAAGGTCAAGGACATCTCCCGCCTCGGCGAAATCCTCGACCTCACCGTCTCGGCCGGCGCGAACGAGATCAACGGCCTCAGCTTCGACGTCCAGGACAAGGACGCCGCGATCGCCGATGCCCGCGTCGCCGCGATGAAGGATGCGAAGGCGAAGGCCGACCTCATGGCCGGCGCGCTCGGCGCGGTGGTCGGCCGGCCGCTGTCGATCTCCGAATCCTACATGTCCGACCAACCCATGCAGATGCAGACCATGAACGCCGCCAGCGTCGATGTGCCCATCGCGACAGGCCAGGTCGGCCTCACCGCCCAGGTTAGCGTGGTGTTCGAACTGAACTGAGCTGTGATCACCGCTCCGTGAGGCGCAGTTGGCGCCTCACGGGGGTAAATCCGGATGAAGGACAGGCCCGGCTGGGCTATAGGCTTGGGCAAGCAGCGCCGGCGGCCGCAAAGCCGGACGGACCGCTGCACCCTTCAGAAGGAAACGTCCCTCGATGTCGAAATCGAAAAGCGCCCTTTGGTTCTTCCTCGCCGCCACCACCGCCTTCGTCCCCACCGCGGTCTTCGCGGCCCACGCGCAGGAAGGCGGCGCCCCGCTCATTCCCCGCGCCGAGCTCTTCGGCAACCCCTCCAAGACCAACGCCCAGATCAGCCCCGACGGTCAGTGGATCGCTTTCCTGGCGCCCAGCAACGGCGTGCTCAACATCTGGGTCGCGCCGGCCGGCAAGGTCGACGAGGCGAAGGTCGTCACGGCCTCGACCGACCGCCCGATCCGCCAGATCTTCTGGGCCAACAACAGCGCCGTGGTCCTCTACCTGAACGACAAGGGCGGCGATGAGAACTTCCTGCTCTACAGCGCCGATCCCGCGACCGGTGAAAACAAGCTGATCACCGATTTCCCCAAGACGCGCGTCGTGCCCTTCGGCGGCAGCGAGAGCCGTCCGGACGAGATGGTCATCGGCCTCAACAACCGCGACCCCCGCTATTTCGACCCCTATCTGCTCAACACCCGCACCGGCGCGCTCACCAAGATCGCCGACAACACCGAGGAGTATGACGGCTACGTCGTCGACGACGCGCTGAAGCTGCGCTTCGCCAGCAAGGCGAACCAGGACGGCAGCGTCGAGGTCTTCAAGCTGGATGACGCGCTGAAGGCGACTTCCTACACCAAGATCGGCTTCGAGGACGCGCAGACCACCGCCCCCGCCGGCATGACCACCGACGGCAAGACGCTCTACTTTATCGAAAGCCGCGACCGCGACACGATCGCCGTCACCGCGACCAATCTGGAAACGGGCGAGACCAAGGTCGTCGCCCAGGATCCCAAGGCCGATATCCAGGGCACGATCGCCGATCCGGTCAGCGGTGCGCTGCTCGCCTACTCGACCCACTATCTGAAGACCGAATGGACCGCGATCGATCCGGCGATCCAGGGCGACATCGACTTCCTGAACGCGAACCTCAAGGGCCAGTGGACGCTGAACAGCCAGTCCCGCGACAACACTGTCTGGGTGCTGACCAACGATCCCGTCACGGCCTCGGTCAACTACCAGCTCTACGACCGCAAGGCGAAGACGCTGACCAAGCTGTTCGACGTCCGCCCCGCCCTCGCCGACGACACGCTCGCCCCGATGTACGGCGTCGAGATCAAGTCGCGCGATGGACTGACCCTGCCCTCGTTCCTCACGCTCCCCGCGGGCGCCGACACCAACGGCGACGGCAAGCCCGAAACCCCGGTGCCGATGGTGCTGAACGTCCATGGCGGCCCGTGGGCGCAGGACCAGTACGGCTACGATGCCGAGGCGCAGTGGCTCGCCAATCGCGGCTATGCGGTGCTCCAGGTGAACTATCGCGGCTCCACCGGCTACGGGAAGAACTTCATCAACGCCGCCGACCGCGAATGGGGCGGCAAGATGCATGACGACCTGCTCGACGCCGTGAAATGGGCCGAGGATGAAGGCATCACGACGCCCGACAAGGTCGCGATCTATGGCGGCTCCTACGGCGGCTACGCGACCATGGTTGGTATGACGTTCACGCCCACCACCTTCGCCTGCGGCGTCGACATCGTGGGCGTGACCAACCTCAATACCTTCATGAACACGATCCCGCCCTATTGGGAATCGGGCAAGCCGCAGCTCTATCGCCGCGTCGGCGACCCGACGACCGAGGAAGGCAAGGCGTTCCTCGCCTCGCGCTCGCCCATCACCAAGATCGGCGACATCCAGCGCCCGCTGCTGGTTGCCCAGGGCGCCAACGATCCGCGCGTCAACAAGGACGAGTCGGACCAGATCGTGAATGCGATGAAGGAGAAGGGCCTGCCCGTCACCTACGTCCTCTATCCCGACGAAGGCCACGGCTTCGCCAAGCCCGCCAACCGCACCTCGTTCTACGCGATCTCGGAAGGCTTCCTGTCGCAATGCCTCGGCGGCCGCTACCAGCCGGTCGGCACGGACTTCGACGGCGCCAGCCTTCAGGTACTGGAAGGCGCCGACCACGTGCCCGGCCTCACGGACGCGCTGGCCGCCAAGCCGACGCCCTGATTGGAGATCCCTGAAATGAGAAAGGCCCGGTTCGCCGGGCCTTTTTTATGCGTGGAGAGCGGCAGTGCTCAGCACTCGTCGCCATCGGAATCGCGGCCGTTCTTGCAGTCGTCGTCCGGCGTGATCGCGCCGACCGCGGAACCCGCGACATCGGCGGTCGTGCTGACGGCCGTGCCGACCACATCGACCGCGGTCCCGACCGCGCTCACGGCCATGCAGCCCGAAAGCCCCAGGAACGACGCGGCGACGGTGAGAAGGGGCAGGATCTTGCGCATGTCTTTGCCTAACCCGAACAAGGCTAACGGGCGATGAACGGCCCGACCCTCGCGCCGTCCGGCGTCCAGATCAAGGCCGCATGAACGCGTAGTCCGTGTCGGGATCGGCGTTCTCCGCCGCCGCCAGCAGCTCGGCCCGTGCATCCGCGAGCCCGCGCCGCTCCAGGAACGCCGCGACGACGAGGCCGAGAAAGCCGCGCGCCACGGCCTCCTGATCTTGGCTGTCAGCGGCGGCCTCGGCGAGCGCGGCCTCGAAATGGCGTTTGGCGATCTGAGACGGTGTCATGATCCGAACCTAGCGCGGCGGTCACGCCGCGCCTTGATCCAGATCAGAACGCGCGTCTACTTCTTCACGATCTTGTCGACCGCCCGCTTGAACGATGCCGACTCAGGCTTCGTCAGGCTCGAGAACCAGGTCGACAGGTGGCCGTCGCGGCCCACCAGGTATTTGTAGAAGTTCCAGCGCGGCTTCGACAGGAACCCGCCCTCGCCGCCCAGAAACTTGATGATCGGATGAGCATCGCGGCCGCTCACCGGGGTCTTGGCGGCGATCGGGAAATCGACCCCGTAATTGATCTCGCAGAACTCCGCGATCTCGCCCGCCCCGCCCGGCTCCTGCTTGCCGAAATCGTTGGAAGGGATGCCGATAATCACCAGCCCGTCTTCCTTCCGCTCGGTCCAAACCGCTTGCAAGCCTTTGTATTGCGGCGTGAATCCGCACTTCGACGCGGTGTTGACGATGATGATCGGCCGCCCTTCGAACTGCTTCAGCGGCAGCGGCTTCCCCTGCAGGGTTTCCAGCGTGAAATCGTAGATGCTTTTCTCGTCGGCCATGGCCATCCCCAATTCTGATCGCCTTTGGTGCGCTCGTTCCCCGGCCGGTTCAAGGGACCGCCCACCGACAGATTGTCAGCCGCCAACATTGGCGGGACGACGCCGCGAAATCGTGCTAGGTTAATAGCCGACGGCGACGCGCCGTCCTTTGAAAGCCCTTCGTGACATCACCCATCGCGCCCACTGAGGGCGAACGGCAGCAGCGAGCCGCCTTGAAGGCCGCCGTTTCCGACTTCCAGCGACCCACGCTTCTCCGAAGCCTTTGGCAGATCGCCAACTCCTTCGCGCCGCTCGTCGGCCTCGTCATCGCGATGTACTACATCATCGGGATCGACGCCTGGTGGAGCTACCCGCTCACCCTTGCGCTCGGCATCGTCGCCGGCGGATTTGTCGTCCGTATCTTCATCATCCAGCACGATTGCGGCCACGGCTCGTTCTTCCGGTCGGACCGCGCCAACAGTATCGTCGGTCTGATCTGCGGCGTCGTGACCTTTACACCTTTCGCCAACTGGCGCCGCCAGCATGCCGGTCATCACGCGACCTGGAACAATCTCGACCGTCGCGACACCGGCGTCGATATCTACTCGACCTGCAACACCGTCGAAGAGTACCGCGCGATGTCCGGCAGCGAGCAGTGGCGCTATCGCCTGCTGCGCCATCCCGTCATCTACCTGATGCTGATCCCGCCGCTCGTCTTCCTGGTCATCTATCGCCTGCCCTTCGACACACCCCGCGCCTGGCTGCGCGAACGACTCGCGGTGCATCTCAACAACGCCATCCTGCTCGCGCTCTTCATCGGCATGGGTTTGTGGCTCGGCTTCGGCACTGTGCTCGCAGTACAGATCCCGATCATCGCGACGGCCGCCATCGTCGGCGTCTTCCTGTTCTCCGTGCAGCACCGCTTCGAAGCGACCTTGTGGGCGCGCGGCGAGACGTGGAATGCGGTCGATGCCTCGCTCAAAGGCAGCTCATTCCTGAAGCTGCCGCGCGTGCTGCAATGGTTCACCGGCAATATCGGCTTCCACCACATCCACCATCTTAACTCACGCGTGCCGAACTACCGGCTGCAGGCGTGTCATGAGGCGATTCCCGAGATGGGAAAGCTCCCCGTGCTTACGCTCGGCGCCGCCTTCATGAACGCGCGCAACGCCCTTTGGGATGAGCGCAGCGGCCGCATGGTCTCCTTCCGCCAGGCCGCCGCAGCCTAGGCGCGCCGACCTCGCACGAAGTTCAACTAAAGGTTGCCAGATCATCGCGTGCGGTGACGCGAAGTCGCGTTGCCATGGCGCGAAATCATGTAAGGCTATGTGAATCGCTGCGACGGAGGGAATGGGGCGTGCGCGTCGTGAAGACCGCATTTGGACAGACGCATTGCAGCGCACCGTCATCCGGGCTGCGCGCATGGGTCTGCGCATGACCTCGCCCTATCTTCAGTTCTTCAAATCCCATCCCGACCCGATGTGGATTTTCGATCTCGTGACGCTGCAGTTTCTCGACGTCAATCATGCCGCCGTGAAGGACTACGGTTATTCCGAGGACGAATTCCTCGGCATGACCATCAAGGAGATCCGTCCGCCAGAAGAAGTCGACACGCTCGTCCGCCACATGGCGAGCCGCTCGCTCGACGCGCTGACCGAAGCGAAGACCTGGGTACACCGGCGCAAAGACGGCAGCGTCTTTCATGTCGATGTCCGCAGCCACACGATCGAGTATCAGGGCCGCCCCGCCCGGCTCTCGACCGCACGGAATATAGCCGACCTCATCAGCGCGCGCGCCGAGTCGCGGCACATTGCCGAGCGCCTGCATCGCGACCTCGACAATATCAGCGACGGCTTCGCCAGCATCGACAATGACGGCTATTTCGTCTTCGCCAACCGCAAGGCGCACGAGCTGATCGACGTCACCGGCACCGGCCTTGCCGGCAAGCATGTCTGGCGCGATCTGACGCCCGGCGCGCTCGGCGATGCCGCCGTCTACGAGCATTACCTGCGGGCGATCGAAACCCGCCAGCCGGTCAGCTTCCAGGCCTTCATCCCCGCCGTCGCCAAGTGGCTCAGCATCAGCGCCCATCCCTCGTCTGAAGGGCTTGCGGTCTATCTCCAGGACATCACGGCGGAGCGCGCGCAGCAGGAACACCTGAACCTGCTCGAAACCGCAGTGGCGCGGCTCAACGACATTGTCGTGATTTCCGGCGCGGTCGGCGACGATCCGCTCGAACGCCAGATCATCTACGTCAACGATGCCTTCGTCCGCCGCACCGGCTATGCCCGCGACGAGATCGTCGGCCGCTCCTCGCGCAGCCTCAGCGGCCCGCGCACCGACCAGAAGGAAATCGCGCGCATCCGCGAGGCGATCCGCGCCAACCAGACCGTTCGCTCCGAGCTCCTGCGCTATTCCAAGTCCGGCGAGGAATACTGGGTCGATCTCGAGATCACGCCCATCGCCGACGAGAGCGGCAACTACACGCGCTGGATCACCGTGGAGCGCGACATCACCGCTCGCCGCAAGGTGGCGGAGGAGTTGCGCCTCAACGAGGAACGCTTCCGCACCATCACCAAGGCGACCTCCGACGTCATTTGGGACTGGGACCTCGCGACCGGCGTCATCTGGCGCAGCGAGGGCGCTCTTGCGGTGTTCGGCTACGGCCCGGACGCGCCGCTGACGGAGAACGGCACCTGGCGTCAGAGCGTCCATCCCGAGGATCGCCAGCGCACCCTCGACGCCATTCAGGCGGTCAGCGACGGCACGGTCGATAGCTGGACGGGCGAATACCGCTTCCAGCGCGCCGACGGTTCCTACGCCAATATCTCCGACCGCGCCTTCGTCATCCGCGATGCGGAGGGCAAGCCCATGCGCATGGTCGGCGCGATGGTGGACGTCACCGAACGGCGCAAACTCGAGGCCCAGCTCCGCCAGTCGCAGCGTCTCGAAGCCGTCGGCCAGCTCACGGGAGGCGTCGCGCACGACTTCAACAATCTGCTCACCGTCATTCTCGGCAATTCCGAAATGCTCACCGAGCGCCTCGGCGACCGGCCCGAACTCCAGCGCCTCGCCGACATGACCGAGAAGGCGGCCCAGCGCGGCGCCGAACTCACCAACCGCCTGCTCGCCTTCGCGCGCCGCCAGCCGCTCGATCCCAAGACGACCGATGTCGGCGCGCTGGTGACCGACATGGACGGCCTGCTGCGCCGCACGCTCGGCGAGCAGTTCGAGATCGAATTCGTGCGCAGCGAAGGCCTGTGGGGCGCTCTCATCGACGCGCCGCAGCTCGAGAGCGCGCTGCTCAATCTCTGCATCAACGCCCGCGACGCGATGGCGGGCGGCGGCCGCATGACGATCGAGACCGCGAATGCCCATCTCGATGAAGACTACGCCGCCCAGCACACGGACGTGACGGCTGGCGCGTATGTCATGGTCGCGGTCTCCGACACCGGGTCGGGCATGGACGCCGAAACGATCGCCCACGCCTTCGAGCCTTTCTTCACGACCAAGGATGTCGGCAAGGGCAGCGGCCTTGGCCTCAGTATGGTCTACGGCTTCGTCAAACAGTCGCGCGGCCATGTGAAAATCTATTCCGAACTCGGCCACGGCACGACGATCAAGCTCTACCTGCCGCGCGCGCTCGCCCACGCCGACCAGCCTTCGGCCGCGCCGCGCAACGCCGGCAAGGGCGGCGCCGAACTGATCCTGGTGGTCGAGGATGACGATCTCGTCCGCACTCACGTCACGGGCCTCCTTACCAGTCTCGGCTACCGCGTGACCGCGGTCGAAGACGGCCAGAAGGGGCTCGATGCGCTGAAGCAAGGCGACTTCGACCTGCTCTTCACCGATGTCGTGATGCCCGGCGGCATGGGCGGGCGGCAGCTCGCGGATGCCGCCAAGATCCTGAAGCCGGACCTGCCGGTCCTGTTCACATCAGGTTACACCGAGAACGCGATCGTCCATCACGGACGGCTCGATGCCGGCGTGAACCTTCTGCAAAAACCGTATCGCCGCCAGGACCTCGCGGACAAGATCCGCAGCGTGCTCGACGAGCGGACCAAGACACAGCCGCACGAGGGGCTCTGAACAATGGCGTCGGTACTCTTGGTCGAAGACGACCCATTGGTCAGCGAGACAATCCGCAGCCAGCTCGAATTCGCGGGACATGACGTCACGCTTGCCCGTCACGGCGGCGAGGGTCTGAAGGCTCTGGAGACCGGCACCGCCTTCGACCTCGTTATTTCCGATCTCCTGATGCCTGAAGTCGAAGGCATCGAATTCATTATGACCATCCGGCGGCAGCGCAACGCCGTGCCGATCATCGCGATCACCGGCGGCGTGCCCCGCGCGGGTGCGACCAAGGACGTGGACTACCTGGAATTGTCCAGCAAGCTCGGCGCAACGGCGATTATCCGCAAGCCCTTCACCCGCAAGCAACTGCTTGCCGTGGTTGACGAATGCCTGGCGACCCAGACCGGCGAACCCCAGCCTTAAGACCGCCCGCGCGAGAAAAATGTCGCGCGATGGAACCAATTCGGACATTGGCTGTTGTTTCAATTTGGCCGCTGTGAGCGGGCGCGCGTTACCACGCCAAATCACGCATTTTGCGTAGCGGTTTTATTCCGAATTAACCGGACTTGCGCATCACTGGAACGCCAAGGAACGGTGCGATGACGAAGCCACGGGTTCTGGTAATCGACGACGAGCCCGCCCTCGCCCGTGTGCTGGAGGGTGTCTTCCGCTATGCGGGGTTCGACACCGTCTTGGCCGGCGACGGCAATCGCGGCCTCGCCGCCTTTGAGGCCGCACGCTTCGACGTTGTCGTCAGCGACATCATCATGCCCGAGCGCGAAGGCTTCGACACCATTCGCCAGATCCGTCAGCGCTCGCAGGACGTGGTCATCGTCGCGCTCAGCGGTTGCGGCCGGCTGGACCCCGGCATCTTCCGCGCGCTTGCGCACGAGGTCGGCGCCGATGCGTTCCTGCAGAAGCCCTTCCTCAATGACGAGCTCATCGCGCTGGTGAACGACAAGCTGGCGGCTCGCGACGCCGTCACGCTGGTGTGACGGCTGCGGTGCGCGCATGAACTTCGCCGACGCAGATCCCACCAAGCTGCTCGAACAGCTCAGCCCGGACTCCTACGCCCAGGGCATCGTCAATATCATCGACGTCGCGGCGATCCGCCAGCACGATCCCGCCCGCTGGGAACGCCGCGCCGAACAGGTCGAGGACTACATCCAGCGCGCCTTCAAGAAACGGGCGCGCGCGACGGATATGCTGATCCGTCTGTCGGACACGCAGTTCATCACGATCCAGCCCGACGCCACCCGCGCGATCGCGATCGCCTGCTGCGGCCATGTCGCGAAGGAGACGTTCGGCTACTTCCTCGGCGCCGGCGTGTCGGCGGCGATCAAGATCCTCGTCGCGAGCGGCATCGCCGCCGATGGCATCGCCGCCGCCGAGATCGCGCCCGAGGACATCCTCGACGCGATGAACGCCGCGCCTGCCGAACTCTCCGACCGCAAATCGCCCGGGCCGCTCTCGGCCTGGAAACTCGGCAAGTCGCAGCGCTTCATCGTCCAGGTCAGCCCGCGGATCGAGGCCTCCCTGACGCTCGAACCGATCTGGCACAGCTTCCACGGCGCCATCGCCTCCTTCCTCATTCAGCCCACGATTTTCGAGGAGATCGGCAACTCGATCGTCCCGGTGAAATTGACCGATCTTGGCCCGCGCAATGCCGGCGTCGTTACGGCGCAGATCATCGACTTCGCCGCCGAAGTTCTGCGCCAGGCCAAGGCGGACGGTGTCCGCTTCGGCCTCCATCTTCCCGTTCCGCTCGACGCGCTGACGCCTTCGCGCGAACGGCTGATCGTCCGCGATCACTTCCGCGCGCTGCTCGGCGACTTCGCGCAATTGGTCGTCGTCGAGCTTTGTGATTGCCCCGACGGCATGCCGCAGAGCCGCATGATCGATCTCGTCAATTCCGTGCGCCCGTTCTGCCGCGCGGCGATCGCGCGCACGAACGGTGACGCACCGCCGCTACCGCGCTGGCGCGACGCGGGCCTCGCCGGCATCGCCATCGTCTTCGACGGCGCGGCCGAGCGCAGCAGCCAGGCCGAAATCAAGCGCATCCAGAAGCTCGCCGATGCGCTCGTCGCCCCGCGTACGCTGGTCGTCGGCCACGCCATGCGTAAGCGCGAACTCGTGCTCGCCGCATGGGCAGGCGGTTTTACACATGTCAGCGGCTCGGTTATCGCGGATCTCATGCAGGTCGAAGGCCGCCCGGTCCGGCTCAGCGCCACTGAAATCTTCGCGGCCTAGTTCGGAACCGCACCCGCCCCGAAACGTTTGTTTCGGATGGGCGCCGCCATCGCAGACAATCTGGGCTTCCTGCCCAACTGGGCCATCAGCCTCGTCCTCATTGCCGGCGCGATGATCCTCGCTTGGTCGCTGCACTGGGCCGTGATGTGGACCCTGCGCCGCGTCCTCGCGCGCCGCTCCGAGTTCTGGCGCAACCTCCTCGCCCGCATCCATCGCCCGATAAGACTGGCTCTGATGCTGGTCCTCGTCGGCCGCGCCGCCGGCGTCGCGCCGCTGGAACCCTACGAGACCGCACTACTCCAGCAGATCACCCTCGTCCTCTTCGTTCTACTGGTGGGCTGGGTCGTCTTCATCGCGCTCGACGTCGCGAGCGCGCTCTACATGAAGCGCTTCAAGATCGACGTCGAAGACAATCTCCTCGCCCGCAAGCACATCACCCAGCTTCGCATCCTGCGCCGCGCGCTGGGCACGCTCATCGTCATCATCACGGCCGGCTTCGCACTGATGACGATCTCCAGCGTCCGTGAATGGGGTGTCAGCTTGCTCGCCGCCGGCGGCGCGGCGGGCATCATCGTCGGTCTCTCGCTCCAGCCGCTGCTCACCAATCTCATCGCCGGCATGCAGATCGCGATGACGCAGCCGATCCGCATCGACGATGCCGTCATCGTCGAGAACGAATGGGGCTGGATCGAGGAGATCAACGCGACCTATGTCGTCGTGCGCCTGTGGGACTGGCGCCGTCTCGTCGTCCCCCTCACTTACTTTATCCAGACGCCCTTCCAGAACTGGACCCGCGAGACCGCCGCCCTCATCGGCACCGCGATGATCTATGTCAGCCACGCGGCTCCCGTTGAGGCGATGCGCGCCAAGTTGAACGAGATCTGTTCGGCCTCGCCCCTCTGGGACAAGCGCGTCGTCAACCTCGCCGTCACCGATCTCCGCGACCGCGTGATGGAGGTCCGCTGCCTCGCCAGCGCCCGCAATGCGCCCGCGACCTTCGATCTGCGCTGCGAAATCCGCGAGAAGATGATCGCCTGGCTCCAGACCGCTCACCCTGACGCGCTCCTCTACGGCCGCAACCTCACCGAATGGGTCGCCCAGCGCGACGAACGCCGCACCGGCGCACCGGTCGGACCCGCGCTAACCCGCGGACCTGACGAGTAAATTTGATCCACCCGACGCCCCGCTCCGTAAGCTCTTAACCTTGCTATAGCGGCCGAATGGCGTTAGGAACAATACATGAACACGCAGCCCGCTGATCCCCTGATCGCGAAGCTCGAAATCCTCGCCGACGCCGCCAAATACGACGCCTCCTGCGCCTCCTCGGGCGGCAAGCGGCCCGGTGCGACGAAGGGCGGGATCGGCTCGGTCACTGGCGCAGGCATCTGTCACGCCTACACGCCCGACGGCCGTTGCATCTCGCTGCTGAAGATTCTGCTCACGAACTTCTGCATCTACGACTGCGCCTATTGCGTCAGCCGCCGCTCCAGCAATGTCCGCCGCGCCCGCTTCACGGTCGAGGAGGTCGTGACGCTGACCCTCGACCTCTACCGCCGCAACTGCATCGAGGGCCTCTTCCTCTCCTCCGGCATCGCCCGCTCCGAGGACGACACGATGGCCGACATGGTCCGCGTCGCGAAATCGCTGCGCCTCGACCACGGCTATCGCGGTTACATCCATTTGAAGACCATCCCCGGCGCGAGCGACGACCTCATCGCCGAGGCCGGCCTCTATGCCGACCGCCTGTCGATGAACATCGAACTCGCCAAGGAGGAAACGCTGGCGACGCTCGCGCCCGAGAAATCGTCCCGCGGCATCAAGCGCGGCATGGCCGTCACCCGCGGCCTCATCGACGAAGCCGCCGACGAACCCAAGCGCAAGTTCGCCCCAGCGGGTCAAAGCACGCAGATGATCGTCGGCGCCGACGCCTCCAGCGATCTCGACATCATGGAGACCAGCGCCACGCTCTACGCCGCCTATCAGTTGAAGCGCGTCTACTACGCCGCCTTCACGCCCAACGGTCACCCCTCCTCGATCCTCCCCACCAAGCCTGTCGAACTCGTCCGCGAACATCGCCTCTACCAGTCCGACTGGCTGCTGAAGCACTACGAATTCGAGCTACCCGAACTCGCGGGCGCGATGGACGACGGCATGCTCGATCTCTCGATCGATCCCAAGCTCGCCTGGGCACTGCGCAATCGCGGCCGCTTCCCCGTCGATATCAACGCCGCCCCCCGCGAGGACCTGCTCCGCATCCCCGGCCTCGGCGTCACCGCCGTCGATCGCCTCATCGCCGCCCGCCGTCATGCGCGGTTGCGCTATGCGGATGTGGCGCGCCTCGCCGGCGCCGTCCGCCGCGCCCGTGCCTTCTTCACCACCGACGACCACCACCCCGGCCCCCAGCTCGACGCCGAAGTCCTGCGCGCGCGCCTCACGCCGCCCCCGGCCCAGCTCACGTTGTTCTAGTCCCGTGTACGCGCTCGTCCTCGCCGAAGACGCCGACGGCGCGGCCTTCCGCGACGCCGCCCGGCGCTGCATCGCGCAGGGCCTCGCGCCCGGCGCCGTCACCTTCTCCGCCGACGGCAACGCGCCGCTCCTCCCGCCGCCGCCCGAAACCGCCGAGGCCACGCCGCCCGCCTTCGCCGTCCCCCGCGCCTTCATCGAACTGCTCGACAACGTCGCCTGTCACAGCGCGCCCGACCGCTTCGATCTCCTCTACGCACTGCTTTGGCGCATCGCGCGCGGCGAGCCCGGCGTGCTCGACCAGGCGAACGACCCCATTCTCGGCCGTGCGCTCGACTATGCTCGTGCTGTCCGCCGCGACATCCACAAGATGCACGCCTTCCTGCGCTTCCGTGAACAACCCGGTGAAGACGGCCCGCTCTTCACCGCCTGGTTCGAGCCACAGCACCACATCCTCCGCCGCGCGTTGCCCTTCTTCATTGAGCGCTTCGCCACGATGAACTGGCTGATCGTCACGCCTAGCGGCAGCGCGGCGTGGCGGAACGGCGAGATCACCTTCGGCCCCGGCGCGCCGCGTCCGCCCGAGGAAAACGACGCTGTCCTCGACGGCCTCTGGAACACCTACTACCGCACGATCTTCAACCCCGCCCGCCTCCATGTTGGTGCAATGCTGCGCGAGATGCCCAAGCGGTATTGGCGCGACATGCCTGAAACCAGAGCAGTTCCGGAGATGTTGAGGCAGGCAGGCGCGCGTGCGCAGTCCATGGTGGACCGCCCGGCCGATGCCGCGCCGCGCTTCGCCACGCGGATCGCGGAGCGCCGGGCGGAGGAGATTACGGCGCGCGAAACCGAGGCCAGCGGGGAACCCACCACACTCGCTACCCTGCGCGACCAAGCCGCCGGCTGCACCCGTTGCCCGCTCCACAAGCACGCCACGCAGACCGTGTTCGGTGAAGGCCCGCCCCGCGCCGCGCTGCTCTTCGTTGGCGAACAGCCCGGCGATCAGGAAGACCTCGCCGGCCACCCCTTCGTCGGCCCCGCCGGCAAGATGTTCAACAAGGCGCTCGGCGATGCCGGCATCGACCGCGACGAGGTCTACGTCACCAACGCCGTGAAGCATTTCAAATACGAACTGCGTGGCAAGCGCCGCATCCACCAGAAGCCGAACATGTCGGAGATCAAGACCTGTCGCTGGTGGCTCAGCCGCGAACTCGCGCTGGTCCGCCCGCGTCTCGTCGTCGCCCTCGGCGCCACCGCCGCCTATGCTCTCGCCGAACGCACTGTGCCTGTGATGAAGGAACGCGGCACGCTGATGGACCTCGGGGCCCATCGCGGCATCGTCACCGTGCACCCGTCCTTCCTGCTGCGCGTCACCGACGCCGTCGTCGCGGCCACCGAATATCGTCGCTTCGTCGCCGACCTGAAGACCGCTGCCCGCGCCCTCGAAAAGCTGGGCGACGCCGCCTAGTATGCATCCATGACTGATGCTCACTTCTACGAACCCGGCAACGGCCACGGGCTCCGGCACGATCCCTTCAAGGCGATCGTCGCGCCCCGCCCCATCGGCTGGATTTCGACGCTCAGCACCTCCGGCGCCGTCAACCTCGCGCCCTACTCGTTCTTCAACGCGCTCAGCTCCGATCCGCCGATCCTCGCCTTCGCGGGCGACCGCCATGCCGACACCATCGTCAACGCCCGCGACACCGGCGCCTTCGTCTACAATGTCGTCAGCCTCGCTCTCGCGGAACGCATGTCGGCAACGTCCTACGCCTGGCCGCACGGCATCGATGAAATGCGCAAGGCCGGCGTCGAGCCAGCGCCCTGCCGCATCGTCGTCGCCCCGCGCGTCGCGGCCAGCCCCGCCAGCATGGAGTGCCGTACGCTCCAAGTGATTGACCTCGACGACCTCGACGGCCGCCCGACCAGTTCGACACTCATCATCGGCCAGGTCGTCGGCATCCACATCGACCGCGCCTTCATCAAGAACGGCGTCTACGACACGGCCGCCGCCGAACCCCTTGCCCGCTGCGGCAGCTGGGGCGACTACGCCGTAGTGCGCGAGCTCATCCAGATGCGCCGCCCCCGCGACGAGACCGAAGCGACCATCGGCTAGAGCGGCCGGTACAGCGTCACCGCCTCGGCAATGCCGCGCAGCGCGAAGACGCCGACCTCTTCGGCGTCACCGCCCAGCCGGTCGCAGAACGCTTCGGACATCAGCACCGGCGCGCCCGCCTCGCGGCAGATGCCGCAGATGCGGCTCGCGAGATTGACGTCGCGGCCGATCACCGTGAAATCCAGCCGCGTGGTCGAGCCGATATTGCCATAGGCGGCAGTGCCGTGATGCAGCGCGATCCCCGCCGCCAGTTCCGGCCACTCGCTGCCCCGCGCATTGGCCTCGCCGATCGCGGCCTGCGCCTCGCACGCCGCGGCCAACGCGCGCAGCGGCGCATCGCCCTCGGCATCGGGGAAGATCGCCAGCATCCCGTCGCCGATCAGCTTCAGCACGTCGCCGCCCTGCCGCTCGACCGCCGGAATCAGGCACGCGTAATAATCGTTCAGCAACTGCACCAGCACGTCGCTGCCCAGATGCATCGAACTCGCCGTGAAGCCGCGCAGGTCGGCGAACAGGATCGCCGCCTTGATCTCGCTGACCTCGCCGCGCACGATCGCGCCCTGCGCCACGCGGCGCCCGGGCTCATCGCCCAGATAGGTCTGCAGCGTCTCCACCATCGCCCGGCGCAGCATGCGGATCTCCAGCGCCGCCGACAGCGCCGGCTCGATCGCCCGCAGCACCGCGACATCGTCCTCCGTGAAACCGCCCGCCCGCTTGGTCGCCCAGCTCAACTGATTATTGACGCCGTCCGAGAAGTGCAGCGGCACGGCCAGATAATGCGTGTACCCGTCACGCTTCAGGTCCGGCACGATGCCGTAGGCCTCGTCCGGCGTCTCCGCGACGCGCAGCTCCACGGGCTGGCCGGTCTCGACGATCACCCGCAGCGGACTGCGCTCGAAATAGCCCAGATGCACCTCGTCGCGGTCGAACGTGTCCGAGACATGTGACCCGTCGCTCTGCCACAGCCGGAAATAGGACAAATGGATCGCGTGCAGTGTCTGCGTGCTCATGATCGCCCGGTCGATCGGCACGCCCGCCACATTCAGTCGCTCGCACAGCGCATCGACCACCACATCCAGCGAGGGCAACGCCTTCGCCTCGTTCAGCAGCCAGGCGGCGATGGGCGCCACGATCGCATTCGAGCTCATGCGCCGACTATGACCTCAGAACGGCTCGAAGCAATCATAGCTGCGCTGCGAGACGATCAGCCCGTCGCGGAACGTCAGGAACGAGGCGATATAGGCGGTCATCGTGTCGCCCGCCTTCAGCGTGCGCAGCGGCACCTGCAGCACACCCGTCCACACCGCCTCGAACGCCACCTCGTCGCCCGCGCCGAACAGCTTCTTGATGTCATAGCGCTGGCCGTCGATCACCGTCTTGCCCTTGGCGAAACTGGCTTTCAGATAGGCGAGATCGCGCGTCGCGCCCGCCTTCACCAGCGCATTGGGCCATTCGATCTGTTCGATCTCGGGATGGAAACAGGCGAACACCGCCGCCTCGTCGCCGGCCTCCAGCGCCGCCAGATAGGTGCGCGTCAGCTGAACGAAATCGTGCGCCACCGGTCAGCCCGCGGCGTCATAGGCGCGGCGCACCAGCGCAATCAGCGCCGCATCGACCTCGCCTGCGACCGTCAGGGGAACCGCATACTGACACATCCCGCCGGCCGGCAGCGCCTTAGCGCGCGGATCCCCGGCGTCTTCCTTCAGGTTCAGCCCCAGCTCGAAACGTTCATTCGTCTTCGGCCCCAGCATCGCGAATTGCTTCTTCCGGCGCAGCGAGACATAGCCTTTCTTCGGCGCGATCTCGAACGGCCCGAATTTCTCGATCGCCGCCATCAGCGCCTCATGGATAGGACGCTGCCCGGCCTTCTTGCCTTGGTAGATTTCGTCCAGCACGCCATCGGCCGCACCGCTGGCGACCGGCGCCGCCGGCAGGCCCTTCAGCGTCACGCCGGCGAGCGTATTCGCGTCTCCGTACCCCAGCCCATAGGCTTCGATCAGCCACGCCCTGATCTCGCCGTGCTTTGTCTTGCCCGATGCCGCGATGGCCTTGCCCAGCGCCGCGAGCGTCTTGCCCGTCTTCTTTTCGATATTGCCGAGCTGCGTAGCGATCGCCTTGTCCAGTGATGCCATGATGTCCCCCTGAAACGTCGTCAGCCTGACTCTGCCCTCGCCGATATTCAACCGGCACCGGCGCCCGTTACGCTCACGACGCCTTGCTGCCCCGCGCGGCCAGCCCGGCGCCCAGGCCGACGACGACCATCGCCAGACCGATCACTAGGAACCTGCCGACCCTCGCGATATCCATCCCGATCAGCACGATGCCCACGACCATGCAGAACAACGCCATGCCCATCGCGATCTGTCGTGTGCGTTCCATTGCGTCCCCCATCCAACTTAGGCCATCAGCCTACCCGGCTTTGGGCGGCATCACATAGAGGTCGGCGAAACGCTGCAGCGCCGCCCGGTCGCCGGTCACGCTCAACGCCCCCTGCCGCTCCAGCTCCGCCAACGGCGCCTTGCCGTAAACGAGGCCCGCCATGGCCGACGGCGTTCCGGTGACCTCGACATCCGGCGCCACGGCCACGCCGCGCTCGGTGCTCAGCACGCCCTTTCGCACCCCCACGGCGAAACTCTCTTCGCCGAACCGGAAGCCGATCAGGACGGTCATGCCCTTCGTTTTCGCCGCCTCGAACTTCGCGCGGAACGACAGCATCAGTGCGACGGGGCTGAAGGGCAGTGTCGGGTCATGCAGCGGCGAACGTGTCGCCCATTTGCCGAGCGTCAGCAGGATCGGCTCGGCCTCCAGCCCCCATTCGGTCAGTTCATAGGTCTGCACATTCGCCGGCGGCGGCAGCCGGCGCCGGCGCACGATGCCGGCTGCCTCCAGCCCCTCCAGCCGCTGCGTCAGGACATTGGCGCTGAGTCCCGAAAGGCTCGCGCGCAGATCGCCGAACCGCCGCGGCCCCATCATCAGCTCGCGCATGACCAGCAACGCCCAGCGCTCGCCGATCAGGTCGAGCGCGTGCGCAGTGGCGCAGGCATCGTCATAGGTCCGCGAACTCACGTTAGTTATTTTTTATAACTTCACTGTTGCTTATAGTAACTCGTATGGCTAGCCTTCTCAAGCCGGGTGTGAAACCCGCAGCACATCAGGAGGACGCCATGCCCTATATCGACGCCACCGTGATCGCCGTGCCGACCGAGGCCAAGGCCGCCTATGTCGAATTCGCCCGCGCCACCGCCAAGATCTTCAAGGAGTTCGGCGCCACCGAAGTGGTCGACGCCTGGGGCAACGATGTTCCCGACGGCAAGCAAACCGACTTCAAGCGCGCCGTCGCGGCGGCGCAGGGCGAGACCGTCGCCTTCGGCTGGATCACCTGGCCCGACAAGGCCGCCCGCGACGCCGCCTGGGAAAAAGTCATGGCCGATCCGCGCATGAAGGACACCAAGATGCCCTTCGACGGCCAGCGCATGATCTATGCGGGGTTCGAGCAGATCTAGCGGACGCGATCCCATCGGCGGACGGTGGCCGCTGGCCACCGCCAAGCCGGCCCGCATGTGCTAGATTAGAGGCGGGGAGATAACGCCATGGACGCGAGCACGCTCTATCACGCCGGCAACCGCGAGCTGCAGGACGCGTTCGGCAGCCGACTTCTTGCGGACCGCTTGGAGCAGGTGACGCTGCACCGCACCTTCACCGATAGCGACCGCGCCTTCATTGAGGGCGCCGCCTTCTTCTTCCTCGCGACGGCCGATGCCGACGGCCGGCCAGATTGTTCGTTCAAGGGCGGCCTGCCCGGCTTCGTCACGGTGACATCAGCCGACGAACTCGCCTTCCCCGACTATGACGGCAACGGCATGTTCAAGAGCCTCGGCAACGTGCTGGCGAACCCCGCCGTCGGCCTGCTCTTCATCGAAATGGGCGCGAAGGCAAAGCGGCTGCGCGTGAACGGCACAGCGACTGTCAGCCAAGACGACCCGCTGATGGCGGCCAGCCCCGGCGCGCAATTGATCGTGCGCGTAAAAGCCGAGGCGATCTTCCCCAACTGCCCCCGCTACATCCCCGCCCCGGACGGCACCTCGATCTACACACCCCGCGAAGGCGAAGCGCCGGTCGAGCCGGTGTGGAAAGAATTCGACGTCTTCCGCGACGTCGTTCCGCCGCGCGCCAGGCCCTGAACGAAAAAGGCCCGGCGGTGAGCCGGGCCTTTGTTCTAGTTGTCCAGGAAGCTCCGCAGCTTCCGGCTCCGGCTCGGGTGCTTCAGCTTGCGCAGCGCCTTGGCCTCGATCTGGCGGATGCGTTCGCGGGTCACGCTGAACTGCTGGCCGACTTCTTCCAGCGTGTGGTCGGTGTTCATGCCGATGCCGAAGCGCATGCGCAGCACGCGTTCCTCGCGCGGCGTCAGGCTCGCCAGCACGCGGGTCGTCGTCTCGCGCAGATTAGACTGGATCGCCGCGTCGATCGGCAGGATCGCATTCTTGTCCTCGATGAAATCGCCGAGGTGTGAATCCTCCTCGTCGCCGATCGGCGTCTCGAGGCTGATCGGCTCCTTGGCGATCTTGAGGACCTTGCGCACCTTCTCCAGCGGCATGGCCAGCTTCTCGGCCAGCTCTTCCGGGGTCGGCTCGCGGCCGATCTCGTGCAGCATCTGGCGGCTGGTGCGCACCAGCTTGTTGATCGTCTCGATCATGTGGACCGGGATGCGGATCGTGCGCGCCTGGTCGGCGATCGAGCGGGTGATCGCCTGCCGGATCCACCACGTCGCATAGGTCGAGAACTTGTAGCCGCGGCGGTATTCGAACTTATCCACCGCCTTCATCAGGCCGATATTGCCTTCCTGGATGAGGTCCAGGAACTGCAGGCCGCGGTTCGTGTACTTCTTGGCGATCGAGATCACGAGACGGAGATTGGCTTCCACCATCTCCTTCTTCGCCTGCCGCGCTTCGCGCTCGCCCTTCTGGACGGTCAGCACGATGCGGCGGAATTCGATCACGGGCTGGCGCATCTGCACCGCGAGATTCTGGATCTCGCCGCGCACTTCCTTGATGCGGTCCTTCTCGTCGAGCGCGAAGTCCTTCCAGCCGGCGCCGGCAAGGCGGCCAACGCGGCGCGTCCACTCGGGGTCCATCTCGTTGCCGAAGTATTCCTTCAGGAACGAGGAACGCCCGACGCCATGGCTCTCGGCGAGGCGCAGCAGCTTGCCCTCCAGCGAGGTGAGCTGGCGGTTGATCTCGTACATCTTGCCGACGAGCTGCTCGATGCGGTTGTTGTTGAACCGCACGCTCTTCACGAGGTCGACGACCTCCTGGCGGAACTTCTTGAAGCGCCGCTCCTGGCCGGACGACAGGTCGTCCTTCGCCAGCTGCGCCTCGATCTGCGCGTCCTGCAGGCGGCCGAGCTTCTTGTAGGTGTTGTAGATGACGTCGAGCTTTTCCAGGATCTGCGGCTTCAGCGCGGATTCCATCATGGCGAGCGAGACGTTGTTCTCGTCATCGTCGAAATCGTCATCGGCGGCGGCCGGCTGGCCTTCGCCGCCTTCGGCTTCCGTGCCGGCGACGACGCGCAGTTCAGGGCGCGGCGGCGGGCGCACCGGGATCACGGGCGTCGCGGGGCGCGGCGGGGGAATGTTGATGCCGTCGGCCGTCACCGGCCCAGTCGGCACGGCTGAGCCGTCGGGTCCCGTGCCGCCATAGGTCGCGTCGAGATCGATGATGTCGCGCAGCAGGATGCGGCCTTCGATCAGCTCGTCGCGCCACTGCATTAGCGCCTCGAACGTCAGCGGCGACTCGCAGAGATTGGCGATCATCGTCTCGCGGCCGGCTTCGATGCGCTTGGCGATGGCGATTTCGCCCTCGCGGCTCAGCAGCTCGACGCTGCCCATCTCGCGCAGATACATGCGCACCGGGTCGTCGGTGCGGTCCATGATCTCGGTCTTGGTGCCTTCGGTCGCGACCAGCGCGGTGCCGCTGCCCTCTTCCTTCTCTTCTTTTTCGTCCTTCTCGTCCTGCTCGTCGGCCTCGGTGACGTTGATGCCCATCTCGTTGAGCATCGCCATCGTGTCTTCGATCTGCTCGGACGAGACCTGCTCGGACGGCAGGACCTTGTTCAGCTCTTCATAGGTGACATAGCCGCGCGTCTTCGCCTTCGCGATCATGCGCTTCACCGCGGCATCGGAAAGATCGAGCAGCGGGGCGTCCTTATCGGCGGCGTCGCCCTCGGCGGCTTGGCCGTTGGCGGGCTTGGCGGCGGCCTTGACGGGCTTCTTGCCCGCCGCTGCGGCGACGATCGCTGCGAGCGCCGGCTTGGCGACGTCCGCCTTGGCCTTGGGGTCGGGTTTCACCTTGGAATCGGCAACGCCCGGCGCCTTCGACGCGGCCGCTTTCGCGGGCGCCGGCTTGGCCTTGGTTTCGGTCTTCTTCGCTTCGGTCTTCTTCGTCGCCATCGTCGTCATTTGGTTCCCGGCTTGCGTGCGCTACGCCCGCAGCATGATCTTAAAGTTCGGCCTCGCCATCGCCCGAAGCCGCCTCGAAACTGCGCTTCAGCGCGGCCTCAGCTTCCTCGAGCGAGCGCCGCGCGCCTTCGCTCTGGTCCCGCGCCCAATCGCCCCGAGCCCGGCGAGCGGCCGGGCTGAGAGCGTGCATACGCCGTTGAGATGCCACCGCCTCCCGCCATCTGACCAAGACCTCATCAGGCGACAGACCGGCGGATGCCGCCCGATCTAGCGCAAAAGCGTCTCTGTTTTCCAGTCCGGATAGGGTTTCGGCTAATCCCTGAGCGCATAAATGGTCTTTCAGCACCGATTCATCAAGCACATGATTCTCTACCGCGAAATGAAGGACCTCGATCTTCAGGACCTCCAGATGCGGCGCGAGGAAGGAAATCTGCTCGACCGCTTCGTAATCCTGCAAAACCACACCGGGATAGCGCACAAGCAGGAAGGCGAGTTCCGCCTCCGCCCGGATCGGAACCTGGGTCCCGCCCGTCTTCACCGCGGCGCTGTTGCGGAGGGAAGGCGGATTTTGGCCATAAACCGGCGGCGGCACGGCACCGAACCGGCCGCGCGGCGGTGGCGGCCGGCGCAGCGAGGGCTTCAGCGCCCCCCCGCCAAGCTGCCGTAACGGAATGCCGACACCCGCTGCCCGCACGGGCCGCTGCGGCCGGAACAGGCCCCACAACCGGTCTTTCAACTCACGCTTGTAGTGGTCGCGGACGACAGCGTCGGCGATTGAGTCCGCCGCCCCTTCGATCCGGTGCTGCAGCGCCGCCCGGCGCTCGGGGGTGGAGGTGTCCGCCAGATCCCGCTCGCGCTCCCAGAACACCTCGATCAGCGGCCGCGCCGCCTTCAGCACCGCCTCCATCGCCGCCGCCCCGTCGCGCTTGATGAGGTCGTCGGGATCGAGCCCGTCGGGCAGGAAGGCGAAGCGCAGCGACTGGCCGGGCTTCAGCAACGGCAGCGCTCGGTCGATCGCCTTGTGCGCCGCACGCTGCCCGGCCGCGTCCCCGTCGAAGCAGAGGATCGGCTCCGGCGCCACGCGCCACAGCAGGCCGATCTGGTCCTCGGTCAGCGCGGTGCCCAGCGGCGCGACGGCGTTCTCGATCCCCGCTTTCGCCAGCGCGATGACGTCGAGATAGCCCTCGGCGACGATGATCGTCTGCGCGTCATGCGCGGGCTTTCGCGCGCGGTCCAGATTGTAGAGCGTCCGCCCCTTGTGGAAGAGCGGCGTCTCGCCGGTATTGATGTATTTGGGCTTCCCGTCAGGCAGCAGCGTCCGCGCGCCGAACGCGATAATCCGTCCCCGCGAGTCGCCGATCGGAATGGTGAGGCGATTGCGGAAGAAATCGATCGGCTCGCTCTGCCCCTCCGGCACCACGGCGAGACCCGCCTCGACGATCTCGCCGACCGGCACGCCCTTCTGCGTCAGGTGCTGGATCAGCGTCGTCCGCCCCTCGGGCGCCAGCCCCATCCCGAACCGCTCGACCGTCGCCGCGTCCAGTTCGCGCTTGGCGATGTAGGCCCGCGCCGCACTACCGCCCGACCCAGCCAGCCGCTCGCGGAAGAACACCTGCGCCAGCGCGATGACGTCATAGAGCGTCCGTCGCTTCTCCTCGCGCTCGCGCTGGAACGGCGACTCCTCGGGCATCTGCAAGCCCGCTTCGCCGGCCAGCCGCTCCACTGCCTCGCGGAAATTCAGACCCTCGGTCTCGCAGACGAACTTGATCGCATCGCCATGCGCGCCGCAGCCGAAGCAGTGGTAAAAACCCTTCTGCTCATTGACCGAAAACGAGGGCGACTTCTCCGAGTGGAATGGGCACAGGCCCATGAACTCGCGGCCCTTGCGCACAAGCTTCACCCGCCGCCCGACCACATCGGCCACGCGAACGCGCGCTTTCAGCTCATCAAGAAAGGCCTCGTCGAACGCCAACTCGTTCCGTCCCTCTCAACCACCCTGCGTCCTTCGAGGCTCGCCGTAGGCGATCACCTCAGGATGACGAAGGATGGTGCAATCCAACACGCTCGTCATGGTGAGGTGCGAAGCGCGGCACGCGCGTAGCCTCGAACCACGCACTCTCTAAATGCAGCCTAAGCCGCGCTCAGCAATTCCTTCACGACGCCGTTCGCCTTGGAGAAGTCCATCGTCCCCGCATACTTCGCCTTCAGCGCCGTCATGACCTTGCCCATGTCCTTCATGCCCGCCGCGCCCGTCTCGGCGATGACGCCGGCGATCGCCGCACGTGTCGCGTCGGCGTCCATTTGGCTCGGCAGATAGCTTTCAATGACGATCTTCTCGGCGGTCTCCTTGTCGACCAGATCCTGCCGCCCCGCGGCCTGGAACTGGGTGATCGAATCCGCGCGCTGCTTCGCCATCTTCTGCAGAAGCTGCATCAGCTCCTCGTCGGTCGCGGTCTCCTTGCCCTCGCCGCGCGCGACGATGTCGCGATCCTTGATGGCGGCGATGATCAGACGGATCGTCGAAAGCCGCGCCTTGTCGCCGGCCTTCATGGCCTCTTTCATGGCGTCGGTGAATTGCTGACGCATACTCTCTCACAGGCAAATGGAATGAACGGGAGGGCGTGGATAGCACAATTTCGCTGATTCCACGTTCGCTTTGATTCTATCCACAGCCCCGCGGTCTTGCCCTTGGGCGGAGGGCCGGGCTAGGTGGCCAAAAATCAGGGAAACGCTCGGAAAACGGCACGTCGTTCCGCCCAGAAGGACTGCCCATGCCGCCCGCCCCGCCCAGCCGCCTCGAACACACCGTCCTCGAAGACGCCCATGCGATCTTCATGGGCTGCCTCTTCATCTTCGTCGGGCTGGTGATGCTGCAAAGCGCCGGGCTCACCACCGGCGGCGTCGCCGGCCTCGCTTTGCTGGCCCATCTCCTCACCGGCGTCGCGCCCGCCCTCGCCTTCTTCGTGATCAACCTGCCCTTCTACGCGGTCTCGTATCTCACCATGGGCCGCGAGTTCACCGCCAAGAGCGTCCTGGTGAACCTTGTCCTGCTCGGCGCCGGTTACCTCGGCCCGCTCATCATCCATCATCTCGAGATCGACCCCGTCTTCGCCGCGATCGGCGGCGGCACGATGCTGGGAATGGGCGTTCTCGCCCTTGCCCGCCACCAGGCGAGCGTCGGCGGCTTCACGGCGGTCGCGCTCTTCGCACAGAAGCGTTGGAACGTCCCCGCCGGCTATGTGCAGGCCGTCTCCGACATCGTCATCCTCGGCGCCGCGGCGTTCTTTATGCCCCTGCCGGCCTTCGCGCTCTCGGTGGTCAGCGCCACCGCGATCAGCGCGGTCCTCTTCTTCAACCACAAGGCTGGCCGCTACACCGGCTACTGACCGCGCGCCGCCTCAGGCCGCCGATGCGTCCACCGGCGCGGGCCGCCGCAGCCGTATCATCAGGCAGAACGCGAGCGCGTAGCCGACCATGTGGAAGGCGATGACCAGAGCCAGGGCCGAGCCAAACGGCCGCGGCTCGAACACGCTCCAGATCACCGGGATCACCGCCGCGGCCCCGGCATAGACCCAGGCCGACCCGCGCGCGTAATGCTCCACCAGCGCCGCGACGGCGATGCCGATGGTGAAGGACGCCACGATGCCGATGGGTATCGCGAACAGGGGCGTAAGACCCCAGACGCCCGAGAGACGGCCGGCCACAAGCCCGCCCAGAAGGGTGGCGACCGGTATGGCGGCGCAGCAGATGACCGGACCCGCCAGAAACGCCACGCGCCAGGCGACAACCGCCGCCTCATAGAGCGCGTCCGCAAACGGAATCCGGTTTCCAACGTCACTCATCGGCGGGATATCGCACTCAGCGTCGCATCATCGATGCGGCAGCTTAAGAGCCACACCGTTACCGAACGGTGTGGCTGTATCAAACCGCGCTCGCCGCAAGCAGTCGGCAACCGGCTATGGACCGCGCAGCAGCAACTGAATCACTGGCGCCAGCATGCGCTGCAACACCGCCGGCTCGGCCTTCGCGAGCGCCGGCAGCGCGATCATCTGGCGCATCACCTGCAGCCCCGCGGTCAGCGCCAGCACGAGCGCCGCGCGCACGGCCGCGTCGCGACCGGACATCGCGTCGACCAGCGTCCGCTCGTGGCGCTTGCCGATCTCGACCTGCCCGATCTCCGCCGCCCGCTCGCTCGAGGCCGAGCGCAACATGATCAGGAACCCGTCCAGCGGCGTCGCGCCCGCCGCCGTCGCTGCCACCATCTCGCGCGCGATCCGCGCGCCGGCATCGGCGGCATGCACATTCTCTTGCGTCAGGATGCTCGGCGCCGCCATCGCCGCCGCGACCACCTCTGCGAACAGCTTCTCCTTCGACCCGAAATAGCGGTTCACCAGCATTGCCGTGACGCCCGCGCCCTCCGCGATCTCGCGCACCCCCGCGCCGTCATAGCCCCGCGCCACGAACGCCCGCCGCGCGGATTCCAATATCGCCGCGCGTGTCGTCGCCGCGTTGCGACGCCGCGGTGCCGTTTTCGTCGCCGCCACGAAACCCCTCAATCAAACACTTGTAGACTTATGAGCACAACATATGTATACGACTGTAGACATTATTCCACAAGGAAGCCCCCATGCCCCACACCGTCCTCGTCACCGGCGGCACCGGCTACGTCGCGGGCTGGGTGATCGTCCGCCTGCTCGAACAGGGCTACGGCGTCCGCACGACAGTCCGCAGCCCCGCCAAGGAAGCCGCCGTCCGCACCGCCGTCGCCACCGTCACCCCACCGGGCGACGCCCTCACCTTCGCCACCGCCGACCTCCTGAGCGACGCCGGCTGGGACGCCGCGATGGCCGGCATCGATTACGTTCTCCATGTCGCCTCGCCGATGGATGGCGGCGCGGGTGATGGCGCGAGCGCCGGCGCCGACCTCACGACGCCCGCCCGCGAAGGCACGCTCCGCGTCCTCCGCGCCGCCGTGAAGGCGGGCGTGAAGCGCGTCGTCTTCACCTCGTCCTGCGCCGCATGCGCGGCACCGCTTCAGGGACCGGACAGCTTCAACGACGAAACCGTCTGGACCGACCCGAACGACCCCGCCAACAACGCCTATCGCCGCTCGAAAATCCTCGCCGAACGCGCCGCCTGGGACTTCATGGCCAGCGAAGGCGGCGCGACCGAATTCGTGACCGTCCTCCCCAGCGCCATCTTCGGCCCAACGCTGAACCCCGCCCAGCGCGGCTCGGTCCAGGTCATCAACGCGATCCTGCGCGGCAAGATGCCCGGCCTCTTCAAGACCGGCTTCTGCGTCGTCGACGTCCGCGACCTTGCGGACCTGCACATCAAGGCGATGACCGCGCCCGAGGCCGTTGGCCAGCGCTTCATCGGCACCGGCGAGTTCATGTGGGTTGAAGATGTCGCGACGACTCTGCGCACCGCGTTCGGCGCGCGCGCGCCGAAAATTCCAACCCGCCGCCTGCCCAACTGGCTTGTCCGCCTCGCCGCCCGTTTCATGCCGCCCTTGCGCGCGCTCACCCCGACCCTCGGCCGCAAGCACGTCTTCAATTCCGCGAAATCCGAACGCGTCCTCGGCTGGAAATCCCGCCCGGCGAAGGAAACCATCATCGCCTGTGCGGAAAGCCTCCTCGCCGCCGATTCCACCTAACCTAGCCCTCTTCAAGAAACAGCTTTATTTCTACCGTCATGGCCGGGCCTGACCCGGCCATCCAGTTGCCACCGCACTGCCGCTCGCCCTGGATGGCCGCCTCAAGGGCGGCCATGACGGCAATGGGAAAAGGAATGGCGACGACGCGCCATACCCACCCTCACCCCGGCGTATAGATCACCAGCTTCAGCGCCGGATCGTCGTTCGATTGGAACGTCGCATAGGAGAGGCGCAGCGCGCCCTTCTTGGGATGGCTCAGCGCCTTCTCGCCCCCTGCGATGCCGCGAATGTCGTGCCGTTCCCACCACGCCGCGAACTCGGCACTTTCAGCGCGCAGCCGCGCCACGAGGTCGCGAAACGCCGGATCGCCCGCCCACAGATCATGCGTCGCGCGGAACTGCGCGATCATGCGCTGTGCCTCGCCGGTCCAGCTCGACCCGAACAGCTTGCGCGTTCCGGCCCGCGTGAACATCGACAGCAGGACATTGCGCTCGCCATCCGCGAGGCGCCCGAACCCGAACACCTCCTCCGCCGCCGCGTTCCAGGTGAGCACATCCCAGCGCCGCCCGGTGATGTAGGCGGGCAGCGTCAGCGCCTCGACCGTCCGCCGCACGATCTCCGGCACGGTCTCGATCGCGAACGGCCGCCGCGGTCCGCTCCGCGTCAGCGCCTTCAGATGTGCGTGGTCAACCTTGGTCAGCCTCAGCGCCCGCGCCAGCGCATCGATCGTCGTCACTGACGGGCTGACCGCGCGGCCCTGCTCCAGCCGGCTGTACCAATCGACCCCGATCCCCGCGAGCTCCGCCACCTCCTCGCGCCGCAAGCCCGGCGTCCGCCGCCGCCGCCCGCTCGTCAGCCCCACCGCCTTGGGGCTCAGCTGCGCCCGCCGCGAGCGCAGGAAATCGCCCAGCTCGCTCTGATGCATCTCGCTCATCGCCATCGCGCTGCTCCGTTCAGGCAGGGTCTCTTAGTCCTAGGATAATACCAGGCCTGCATCGACCTTGGGACGACGACTACCACACTCATGTCATCCCGGGCGAGGCCGCCGTGAGGCGCCCGAGACCCGGGACCCAGGGGCAGCAGGCACCATGCCCAGTCACCTGGGTCCCGGCTCTCCGCTGCGCTCCGGCCGGGATGACGAGAGAAGAACGAACCCCAAGGAACGCACCCATGAAAGCCGCCGTCCTCAAAGCCTTCGGCACCCCGCTCGTCATCGAAGATGTCCCCGCCCCCACCCCCGGCATGGGCGCGGTCGTCGTCGATGTCGTCGCCACCGGCGTCCTGGCCTATTCCGGCGAAGTCCTCAGCGGCCAACGCCAATACGCGCTGGAACTCCCCTGCGTCCCCGGTGGCGGCGCGATCGGCCGCGTCCGCGCGGTCGGGCCGGACGCGACGAAACTCGCCGTCGGCGACTGGGTCTATTGCGACCCCACCTTCCGCTCGCGCGACGACGCGGCCAATCCCGACATCACGCTTCAGGGGATCAGTGCCCGCGGCGAAGGCGGCCTTCGCCTCCAGCGTCATTTCCGCGACGGCGCGTGGGCGGAACAGACCCGCGTCCCCACAGAAAACGCCATCCGCATCGGCGCGCTTGATCCCGCCGAGGCCGGCCGCTGGGTTAAGATGGGCTCGCTCCTCGTCCCCTATGGCGGCTTCCTTGCCGCAAAGCTCCAGCCCGGCGAGACTGTCGTCGTCAGCGGCGCGACCGGCGGTTTCGGCGGTGCCGCGGTCGCCGTCGCGCTGGCGATGGGCGCCGCATGGATCGTCGCCACCGGACGCAACGCCGCCGCCCTCGTCGATCTGGAGCGCCGCTTCGGACCGCGCGTCCGCACCGTCCGCATGACCGGCGACGAGGTGACCGACCATGCCGCCATCCGCGCCGCCGCGCCCGGCCCGATCGACTGCGTCTTCGACATCCTGCCGCCCGCCGCCGACGCCACCCAGGCCCGCGCCGCGCTCATGACGGTACGCCCCAACGGCCGCATCGTGCTGATGGGCGGTATCAACATGCAGGGCGGCGCCGGGCTCGAACTTCCCTATGCCTGGATCATGCGCAACTGCATCACCATTCACGGCCAGTGGATGTACCCGCCCCACGCCGCGACCCTGATGGCGAACCTCATCCGCGCCGGCCTCATTGACCTTACGCAGTACGACGTCGCCGAATTCCCCTTGGACCGCGCCAACGAAGCCGTCGCCCACGCCGCCGCCACCGCCGGTCCCTTCGCCATGACGGTCCTGCGCCCCTAAAAGCGACGGAATATCGCCAAGATATGTCTTGAAAATATTCCTATATCCGCTATCTTTCTCTTGAAGGGAGATGGCGTGGTGATGGGCTTGAACGGACGAAGACAGATCGCCGAATCTTTCCTCCCCCGTTTACGGGGGAGGGGGACCGCGAAGCGGTGGAGGGGGCGGATGCAGCGCACCGGGCTCCCCGGTTTCACGCCCATCCTCGCGCGGCATCCCAACCAACAAACCTCGAAAACCGAGGTTCGAATACGATCGCGCGGTTCAATGCGCCGCCTGCGCCGCGGAAATCCGCCGCCGCGGTGGCGCGCGCGGCTTTGAATCGGTCCGCCGCCAGGTCCGGGGCTACACCCCCCAAAAAAATCCCATATCAATTCCACCCCGGCCCACATCCTTGACGCCCCCGTCCCCCGGCCCTAGACACCCGGAAATCCACCGAGAGTCTGCACGCCGAGCGGCCCAGCGCCGCCCGCGCGCACGGCCGGAGACCAGAGCATGACCGACGCCCCCGCTTCCTCGTCCGCCACCGCAGCGGGCGCCGCCGTTTCGCGCGCCAAGCCGACCGGTGTCCTCGTCCTGGCAGGGGGCGAAATCTTCTACGGCCATGGTTTCGGCGCCACCGGCAGCCGCGTCGCCGAGGTCTGCTTCAACACCGCGATGACCGGCTATCAAGAGATCCTGACCGACCCTTCCTATGCCGGCCAGATCGTCTGCTTCACCTTCCCCCATATCGGCAATGTCGGCGCCAACCTCGAAGACCTCGAGGCGAAAACCCCCGCCGTGCGCGGCCTCATCGTGAAGGCGCCCGTCACCGCCCCGTCGAACTATCGCAGCGGCGGCACCCTGCCCGACTGGCTCGCGGCCCGCGGCATTGTCGGCCTCTCCGGCATCGACACCCGCCGCCTCGCCCGCCTCATCCGCGAAAACGGCATGCCCAACGGCGTCATCGCGCACGACCCCGCGGGGAATTTCGACATCGACGCCCTCCTCGCCGAAGCCCGCGCCTGGCCGGGCCTTGAAGGCATGGACCTCGCGAAGGACGTCACCGCCGCCCAGTCCTACCCCTGGACCGAAACCCCGTGGGTCTGGAACGACGGCTACGCCGCACGCGAAGGCGCCGCGAAGTTCAAGGTTGTCGCCATCGACTACGGCATCAAGTCGAACATCCTGCGCGAGCTTGCCGGCATCGGCGCCGACGTCACCGTCGTCCCCGCCAGCGCCTCGGCCGCCGACATCCTTCGCCACAAACCCAACGGCGTCTTCCTCTCCAACGGCCCCGGCGACCCGGCCGCGACCGGCGCCTACGCCGTCCCCATCATTAAAGCGTTGATCGAGACCGGCACGCCGGTCTTCGGCATCTGCCTCGGCCACCAGATGCTCGCCCTCGCGGCGGGTGGCCAGACCAAGAAGATGACCCAGGGCCATCACGGCGCGAACCATCCCGTGAAGGACATGGTCACCGGCAAGGTCGAGATCACTTCGATGAATCACGGCTTCACGGTCGACGCCGCCAGCCTCCCCGCCAATGTCAGCGAAACCCACGTCTCGCTGTTCGACGGCTCCAATGCCGGCATCGCCTGGTCCGACAAGCCCGTCTTCGGCGTCCAGTACCACCCCGAAGCCAGCCCCGGCCCCCACGACAGCCACTACCTCTTCCACCGCTTCGCCGACCTGATGGAGAAGAAGGCGGGCTGAGCGGCTAGACTAAGGCCGACGCCCGACCAAGAGGCCCGCCATGACCTTCGCCAAACTCCGCGATCTCGATGTCTACTACGAGCGCGCCGGCGAAGGTCCGCCGCTGCTCTTCATCGCCGGCTCCGGCGGCGATCTGCGCAACCGTCCAAACCAGATGCAGAGCCCGCTGTCGAAAGCCTTCGATCTGGTCAGCTACGACCAGCGCGGCCTCGGCCAGACCACCAAGCCCGAAGCCGACTACACCATGGCCGACTATGCCGACGACGCGGCGGCGCTGCTCGACCATCTCGGCTGGGACCGAGTGCGCGTCATGGGCGCCTCGTTCGGCGGCATGGTCCTGCTCGAACTCCTGATCCGCCACCCCCAGCGCGTCTCGCGCGCCGTGCTCGCCTGCACCTCGCCAGGCGGCGCCGGCGGCGCGTCCTACCCGTTCCACAAGCTCGCCCATCTCAGCAGCGACGAGCGCGCCCGCACCCTCATCCCCGCCGGCGACACCCGCCGCGACGCCGCCTGGTCCGCGGCGCACCCGGACGAATATGCCGCCCTCATCGCCATGGTGACGAAGGCAGAGGCGGCCCGCGATCCCGTCGCGGTCGAGGGCTATCGCCGCCAGCTCGCCGCCCGCGCCGGTCACGACACCTGGGACCGGCTCGCCGAGATCGCCTGCCCGGTCCTCATCGCCGCCGGCCGCTATGACGGCATCGCGCTGCCGGAAACCCAGCACAACATGGCCGCGCGCATTCCCGGCGCGAAGCTGGAATTCTTCGACGGCGGCCACGTCTTCATGGTCCAGGACCGCGCGGCCTTCCCCGCCATGATCGACTTCCTCAGCGCGGCATGACCACGGCGCTGCGCGACCGCTTGAAGGCCCGCTGGACCGCCGACACGCTCGCCACCCGCAACGAGCTCGGCGCCGACCGCTATTTCGACGGCATCGTCGCCGCTTATTCCGAGCCGCACCGCGCCTATCACACGCTGGAGCATCTCGACTTCATCTTCGCGCGTCTCGTCGAACACGCCGCCGACGCGAAGGAGCCGAGCCGCCTCGCTTTCGCCGCCTGGTATCACGACATCCTCTACGACCCGGCCGCCAAGGATAACGAAGAGAAGAGCGCGCTGCGGGCGATCGAGGAACTCACCGACCTCGGCGCGACGCCCGCCTTCGTGAAGCGCGTCGCCCGCCTCATCCGCGCCACCGCCGCCCACACCAAGGGCGGCGCGGATGCCGACGACGATCTCTTCCTTGACGCCGACTTCTCGATCCTCGGCGCCGACCCCAAGACCTATCGCCGCTATGTCGCGAACGTCCGCCGTGAATACGCCGCCGTCAGCGACGAGAACTGGCGCACCGGTCGCGGCGCGTTCCTCGCCAACGCCCTCGCCCAGCCTCGCGTCTTCCGCACCGACCGGTTCGAAGCCGTCTATGGCGCACAGGCCCGCGACAACATGACGGCTGAACGGACGGCGCTCGCCGCGTCATAACGGCCTTCCACACGCCGCGCTTTTGGGGAGCTCGTCATATGGGCATGCGCAGTTTCGTCATGTGGTTCATGTCCGCCAAGACCAGGGCGGCGGCCGAGGCCGAGTCGCGGCAATGGATCGCGACCTGCCCGAACTGCGGCACGCAGACCTCGATCTGGGATCTCGGCGGCCTGCGCTACAAGGCGAGCGGCTCGCCCTCCATCGGCTTCCGCTGTCCCAAGTGCCACGAGCGCGGCATGCACAAGGTCGCGTGGCGCGCTAGCGCTTAAGCGCCTCGTTGACCCCGGCCAGGAATTCATCCGCCTTCTGCGATTCCGTCTTCGGCGGCTTGGGCACTTTCGGCGCCCGGGGCTTCGCCTCGCGCGGCGCCTTGGGCGCGCCCTCGGCTTTGGGCACCTTCGCGACCGTCTTGCGCTTGCCCTCACGCCGCGCCGCGATCTCCCCCTCCAGCGCGGGCAGCAGCTCCGCCGCCTGGTCCCGCTGCTTGCCCGGCGCGCCTTCGGCCAGCCGCACCGCATTGGCGTGCAGCCGCGTCAGTTCGGTCAGGCTCATGCCCGGCAGGCGGTCTGAAATGCTCATGATCGGCGTTGGCTCCCCTTCAAGACGGCGGGTTCTAGAGGAGTCGCGCGGCGCTGCCCATGATTCCGCGACGGGCTGCCGCATCCCGGATGACAGCCCGATGACATCACGCTAGCGTGAGGACAACCCAGACTCCCGGAGCTGCCTGCCCATGCCGCGTGCCATGCATTTGCTGTTGCGTACCCTGGTAATTGCCGCCCCCCTCGCCGCCCCCGCCTTCGCCGCCGACCTGAACGACTGTTCGGAACCGGCCCTCAAGGCCGAGAACACCAAGACTTACGATCAATTGAAGAAGGCCGGCGACATCGCCGAACGGATGCGCCCCACCAGCTTTTATTTCTTCGGCGAGGCCGACAAGATCACGGCGATCTCCAAGGTCCTGACCGAGAACGGTTTTGTCATGGCCGAGGCCAGCGATGGCGGCAAGGCGATCATCGCGGCCACCAATGCAGCCATGGTGCCTGACACCTTCGACCAGCTCACCATCAAGGTCTGCGTCACTGCCAACACGACCGGCGTCACCTATGACGGCTGGGAGACCGTGGTCGTGAAGAAATAGCGCCCCGCTGCACGCTCGCTACAAGCCCCCAGCGCTAAAGCGCCTAGCCTACTCTCAAGACGCCTGGGGGGAACATGCGCACGATCCTGACCGCCATTCTTGCCGCCGCCGCTTTCGGCGCCGTGCCGTCATCCGCCGCCGACCCGGTCCGCGTGATGATCCTCGGCACGACCCACATGTCGAACGCCAATCAGGACAAGATGAACGTCTCCGTCGATGACGTGCTGACGGAGAAGCGGCAGGCCGAACTGGTCGCCATCAACGACGCCCTCGCCCGCTTCGCGCCGACCGAGGTCGCCGTCGAATGGCCGGCCGCTCTGGCCGACGAACGCTACGCCAAGTATCTGGATGGCTCGCTTGAGCCCTCGCGCAACGAAGTCGTCCAGGTCGGCTTCCGCCTCGCCAAGACGCTGGGCCTGACCAAGGTCCATGGCATCGATGTCGATGGCGATTTCCCGTTCGAGCCGGTCGAGGCCTACGCCAAGGCGCACGATCAGACCGCGATCCTCGACGACGCCATGAACCTGATCGAAGTGTCGGTCGCAGCCACGCAGGAGAAGGTCGATACCGGCTCGCTCGGCGGCGTCCTGCGCTATCTCAACGAACCCGCGCATATCGTTGCGGACAATGCCTTTTACCGGGTGGTCGCGAAGATCGGCGGCGGCGGCGAGCAGCCGGGCGCCCTGCTTCTGGCGGCGTGGCAAAAGCGCAATTTGCTGACCTGTGCGCGCCTCGTGCAGCTCTCGCAGCCCGGCGACCGCGTCGTCGTGCTGTTCGGCTCAGGCCACGCGTTCCTGCTGCGTCAGTGCGTCACCGAAACGCCGGGCTTCGAACTGGTCGAGCCGAACGACTTCTTGCCGGAATAGTCGGATCTAGGCGGCGTCGTCCAGGGCCTCAACCTTGGCCGGCACCTTCTTGCGGGCCTTCGGGCGCGCGGCCTTGGCGGCGGCGGCCTTCTCGACCTTCGCCTGCGCACGCGCGGCGGTTTCTTCCTCGATCGCGGGCAGCAATTCGGCCGCCGCGTCCTTCTGCTTCTTGGAGCCGGTCTCGCTCAGGCGCGTCGCATTGGCGCGCAGGCTGTTGAGGTCGCCGTCCGACAGGGTGGGCAGCTTCTCCAGGAGTGTATTCGTCATGGCAAACCTTCCCGCAACCGATCGGCCGCGTAAAAAATAGTGGCGCGAATTCCGCGCGCTCCGCCGGTCATATTAAAGCAATTCTGGCTCGTCTGGCGAATTAACTGGCCGTGGCGGCAAAAAACTGTCATTCTGGGTAAATCGAATTCGCGCTTGCTCGGCGGACATTCCTTTTTCGCCCTTTTCGCGGACACGGATTTTTCCCCAAAACAACCTCGAAATAGATCGGCGGCCCGGGTCCGGGCCGGTCGTACTTCAAGGTTCAAGGACGAAAATACATGGCTACCGGCACTGTTAAATGGTTCAACGCCCAGAAGGGCTTCGGCTTCATCCAGCCCGATGGCGGCTCGGGCGATGTGTTCGTGCACATCTCCGCGGTCGAGCGCGCTGGCATGAGCTCCCTGAACGAAGGCCAGAAGGTCTCGTTCGAGGTCGAGCGCGACAGCCGCAGCGGCAAGAGCTCGGCTGGCCAGCTCAAGGCGCTCTAAGGAAACCCGGCGCTTCGGCGCCGTGCTTTCGGATTTGAAAGGCCGGTCCTCGGGACCGGCCTTTTTTCTTGTGCCGCACCGCAACGCCCTCTAGACGATCCGCTTAACCCACATTCCGGATTTGACGAGTCGTGTCTCAAGCGCGGCCCGTTGCGCGCGCGAGGACTTGCATGCCTAAACGGACAGACCTCGACGCCATTCTGATCATCGGCGCCGGCCCCATCGTCATCGGCCAGGCCTGCGAATTCGACTATTCCGGCGTCCAGGCCTGCAAGGCGCTGCGCGCCGAGGGCTACCGCATCATCCTCGTCAATTCGAACCCGGCGACGATCATGACGGACCCGGACGTCGCCGACGCGACCTATATCGAACCGATCACCCCCGAATTCGTCGAGAAGATCCTCGCCCGCGAGCGCCCGCTGGTGAAAGGCGGCTTCGCGGTCCTCCCCACCATGGGCGGCCAGACCGCGCTCAACTGCGCTCTCGCCCTCGAAAAATCCGGCGCGCTCGCCAAGTATGATGTCGAACTGATCGGCGCGAAGGCCGCCGCCATCGACATGGCCGAGGACCGCCTGAAATTCCGCGAAGCCATGGACCGCATCGGTCTGGAATCGCCCCGCTCCGCCATCGCCACTACGCGCCAGGAAGCGCTCGACGCCCTCCCCCATGTCGGCCTCCCCGCGATCATCCGCCCCAGCTTCACGCTCGGCGGCATGGGCGGCGGCATCGCCTACAACAAGGAGGAATTCCTCGAGATCATCGAACGCGGCCTCGACGCCTCGCCGGTCGGCGAAGTCCTCGTCGAGGAATCGGTCCTCGGCTGGAAGGAGTTCGAGATGGAGGTCGTCCGCGACAAGGCGGACAACTGCATCATCGTCTGCTCCATCGAGAACATCGACCCGATGGGCGTCCACACCGGCGACAGCATCACCGTCGCGCCGGCGATGACGTTGACCGACAAGGAATACCAGATCATGCGCAACGCCTCGATCGCGGTGCTGCGCGAGATCGGGGTCGAGACCGGCGGCTCGAACGTCCAGTTCGCCGTCAACCCGCGCGATGGCCGCCTCGTCGTCATCGAGATGAATCCGCGCGTCTCGCGCTCCTCGGCGCTCGCGTCGAAGGCGACAGGTTTCCCTATCGCCAAGGTCGCGGCCCGCCTTGCCGTTGGCTACACGCTCGACGAACTCGACAACGACATCACCGGCGCCACCCCCGCGGCGTTCGAACCGACCATCGACTACGTGGTCGTGAAGATCCCGCGCTTCGCCTTCGAGAAATTCCCCGGCTCCGAACCGCTGCTCTCCACCTCGATGAAGAGCGTCGGCGAAGCCATGGCGATCGGCCGCACCTTCAACGAAAGCCTGCAGAAGGCGCTGCGCAGCCTCGAGACCGGCCTCTCCGGCCTCGACGAAATCGAAATCCCTGGCCTCGGCCGCGGCGACGACAAGAACGCCATCCGCGCCGAACTGACGCGCGCCACGCCCGATCGCCTGCGTGTCGTTGCCCAGGCGCTCCGCCACGGCCTTAGCGTCGAGGAAATCCACGCCGCCTGTCACTTCGACCCGTGGTTCATCGAGCGCCTCGGCGAAATCGTCGCCGCCGAGATTGATGTTCGCCGCCACGGCATCCCGCAGGACGCTGAAAGCCTGCGTGACCTGAAAGCCATGGGCTTTTCCGACAAGCGCCTCGCCCAGCTCACCGGCGCCACCGAAGCCGCCGTCTCGAAAGCCCGCCGCGCCGCCGGCGTCGTCCCGGTCTTCAAGCGCATCGACACCTGCGCCGCCGAATTCCGCGCCAAGACGCCCTACATGTATTCGACCTACGAAGCCCCCGCCTTCGGCTCCGTCGAATGCGAAAGCGAACCGTCGTCGGCAAAGAAAGTCATCATTCTCGGCGGCGGTCCCAACCGCATCGGCCAGGGCATCGAGTTCGACTATTGCTGCGTCCATGCGGCCTTCGCGATGCGCGACGCCGGCATCGAATCCATCATGGTCAACTGCAATCCCGAGACGGTCTCCACCGACTACGACACCTCCGATCGCCTCTACTTCGAACCGCTCACCGCCGAAGACGTCATCGAACTCGTGCGCAAGGAACAGTCGAACGGCGAGGTCCTCGGCCTCATTGTCCAGTTCGGCGGCCAGACCCCACTGAAGCTCGCCCGCGCCCTTGAAGAAGCCGGCATCCCCATCCTCGGCACCTCGCCCGACGCCATCGACGCCGCCGAAGACCGCAAGCGCTTCCAGGCCCTGCTCGAAGAGCTCGACCTGAAACAGCCCCGCAACGGTACCGCGATGACCGAGGCCGGCATCTTCCAGGTCGCGCGCGAGATCGGCTATCCCGTCGTCATCCGCCCGTCCTACGTGCTCGGCGGCCGCGGCATGGCCATCGTCCGCGACGAAGACCACATGCGCGAGACGCTGGATATTTCCGACATCTTCCTGATCGGCGGCGACGCGCCTGTGCTCATCGACGGCTACCTTTCCCGCGCGGTCGAGGTCGACGTCGACTGCATCGCCGACGACAGGGACGTCTTCATCGCCGGCGTCATGGAGCACATCGAGGAAGCCGGCATCCATTCCGGCGACAGCGCCTGCTCGCTTCCCAGCAACACCTTGTCGCCGACGATGATCGCCGAACTGGAACGCCAGACCGCCGCGATGGCCAAGGCGTTGAAGGTCCGCGGCCTCATGAACGTCCAGTTCGCGATCCAGGACGGCACCGTCTACGTGCTCGAGGTCAACCCGCGCGCCAGCCGTACCGTGCCCTTCGTCGCCAAGACCATCGGCACCCAGATCGCCAAGATCGCGGCCCGCGTCATGGCCGGCGAAACCCTCGCCTCCTTTGCGCTGACCAAGAAAGTGCTGAAGCACATCGCCGTCAAAGAGGCCGTGTTTCCCTTCGCCCGCTTCCCCGGCGTCGACACGATCCTCGGCCCGGAGATGCGCTCGACCGGCGAGGTCATGGGCCTCGACACCTCGTTCGACCGCGCTTTCGCCAAAAGCCAGATCGCCGGCGGCACCATCGTCCCGACCCAGGGCACCGCCTTCGTGTCCGTCCGCGGCGACGACAAGCCCTATGTCGTCGAACCCATCCGCAAGCTGCTGGAGATGGGCTTCCGCGTCATCGCCACCGGCGGCACGCGCGACTTCCTCGCCACCCAGGGCCTCATGGTCGAGCGCATCAACAAGGTGCTCGAAGGCCGCCCGCACATCGTCGACGAAATGAAAAACGGCAACGTCCAGCTCGTCTTCAACACCACCGACGGCGCCCAGGCCCTCAAAGACAGCTTCGCCATCCGCCGCAGCGCCCTGTTGCTCAAGATCCCGTACTATACGACGATCTCCGGCGCCGCCGCCGCGGTTCAGGGCATCGCCTCCGTCAAAGCCGGCGCACTGGATGTCGCGCCGCTCCAGAGCTACGGCTGAAGCGCGCCGAGTAAGTCTGCGCCTTCAGTCCAGTCGGCAATGACGCGTGCGGCGCCAGCCTCGCTCAGGCGCGCCGCCATGCCGTCGTTCATATGTCCGCCGCCGGCGAAGCCCCAGACGGTCATGCCGGCAGCGATGCCGGCCCGCACGCCGTTGACGCTGTCCTCGATCACCAGGCACCGCGCCGGGGCCACGCCAAGCTGCTCTGCCGTGAACAGGAAAAGATCGGGCGCGGGTTTCGCCTCTGCCACCAGATCAGCGGAATAAACATGCGGCGCGAAGGGCGCCCACAGCGCGATCCGTCGCAGTTTGCGCTCAAGACTCGCGACCCCGCTGGAACTCGCGACCGCCTTCGCCCGCCCGCCGAGGGCCGCGACCGCGGCAGCCGCACCCCGCACTTCGCCGATTAGGTCGCGCCGCACGGCATAGCGCTCCTCCATCACCGGCTTGATCTCCGCGACAACCGATCGGCCGAGCCGCGCCATTGCGTCGGCTTCCAACCCGGCGAAGAAGGCGGCATCGTTCAGCCCCATGAAACGCGCCTTGAACACCGCTGGCTCGTAGGCGAGGCCGATCTCGGCCAGCACCTCCAGCTCAATCGCGTGGAGGACGACCTCGTTGTCGACGAGCACGCCATCGCAGTCGAAAATCACCGCCTCGAACATGACGCAGCCTTAGGCGGGTGACCGCCCCACGGCCAATCACGGATTGCAGGGCCACGGAAGCAGCCCCGACGCCGCCCCTCGCAGGGGCCGGGCCAGGGCCCATCGCCCGACCAAATTGGAACATTTGTGAACAATCGCCCCGCTCGCCGTCCCGCGCGGTTTCGTAATATTGTTTGATATCAGTTGCTTACCGCACGCGCACGCAAGACTCTTGAAGTCCGCCCCGGCGGGGACTACCGTTTCTGACTGCGCCGGAGGGGTTATCCGTCCGGCAGGGAAGGCCAAGGCTCCGACCCGCAGACAGTGATCATGAGGAGATCAAGCCGCCCGTCGCGAGGCCCCAGTGCCGCGCGCGAGGGCGGCTTTGACGCTCCCGGGCACCGTCGCGGCTGAAGTTCGCGAGCCACGCTAAGGAGTTGAGTAATGGAGAAAGTACCGATGACCGGCCTGGGGCACTTGAAGCTCGAGGAGGAAATCCAGAACCTCAAATCGGTTCAACGGCCGGCTGTGATCCGCGCGATCGCGGAAGCGCGCGCCCATGGCGATCTGTCGGAAAATGCCGAGTACCACGCCGCGAAAGAGCAGCAGGGCTTCATCGAAGGCCGCATCCTCGAACTCGAGGACATCGCCGCGCGCGCCCAGGTCATCGACCCCTCGAAGTTCACCGGCAAGATCGTGAAGTTCGGCGCCACCGTCACCGTCGTCGATGAGGACACTGAGAAGGAAGCGACCTATCAGATCGTCGGCGACATCGAAGCCGACCTGAAGCTGAAGCGCATCTCGATCTCCTCGCCCCTCGCCCGCGCCCTGATCGGAAAGACAATCGGCGACAGCGTCGAGGTCGCCGCGCCCGCCGGCGCCAAGAGCTACGCGATCCTCAAGGTCAAATACGTCTAATGCTCCCTTTCTCCCCCCGCTTGCGGGGGGAGGCAGGCCCGCAGGGCCGGAGGGGGGCACGTGTTCTCACAGGGCACCGCGCTTCATCCGCCCCCTCCACCGCTTCGCGGTCCCCCTCCCCCGCGCCGCTGCGCTTTGCAGGGGAGGAAAACGCGTGACCAAGGTCGATCTGCGCCAGGTCGCGGCCGTCGCGCCCAATCTGCACTATCGCTATTCCGGCGGCACGGCCTCGATCGTGGCCGTGGTGCCGGAACAGGCGAAGTCGATCGCCATCGCCAGCGTCGGGCCCTATCTGCCGCCTAACGTGCCGCGCATCGGCGTGTTGCAGCTCTTCACCCGCGGCTGGTCGAAACCGCCGGGCGGCCTCAGCCATCGCATCTGGCATGCGCGCCGCAACGACGAGATGTTCATCGGCCTCTTCCTGCGCCATGTCCTGCGCCAGAAGTGGAAACTCGTTTTCACCAGCGCGGCGCAACGCAAGCGCACCGGCCTCACCCGCTGGCTGATGCGCCGCATGGACGCCATCGTCACGCCGTCCGAATTCTCCGCCGCCTTCGTCGATGTCGAAACGCCCGTCTACATTGTCCATCACGGCGTGAACCCCCAGAAGTTCCAGCCCGCCGAAGACCGCGCGGCGGAATGGGCCGAAAGCGGTCTCCCCGGCAAATACGGCATCGGCGTCTTCGGCCGTGTGCGCCACCAGAAAGGCTCCGACCTCTTCATCGAGGCGATGATCCGCCTCCTCCCGAAATACCCCGACTGGACCGCCGTCATCACCGGCCTGATGGCGTGGGAGGAGGCCGGATTCATCGCCGCCCTCAAGCGCCGCATCGCCGAAACCGACATGGAGAACCGCATCGCCCTCCTCGGCGAGCGGCCGCAGGCGGAAATGCCGCTCTGGTACCGACGCGTCACGCTTTACGTCGCCCCGATGCGCAATGAAGGCTTCGGCCTGACGCCGCTGGAGGCCATGGCCTCCGGCGCCGCCGTCGTCGCCACCCGTACCGGCGCCGCGCCCTATCTCGTCGCCGAAGGCGAGACCGGCCTCATCGTGCCGCCCGACGACCTCGAAGCCCTCATCGCCGGCATCGAACCCCTCCTCGCCGATCCCGCGCGCGCCGAAGCGATGGGCCGCGCCGGCCGCGCCAAGGCGCTCGCCCAGCACACGCTGACCCGCGAGGCCGAGACGATGAACGACGTCTATCGCCGCCTCTGGGCCGCACCCGCCTGATGCCGCCGGACGATCTCCGCTTCGCCGGCCGCGCCAAGCTCTGGCTGCAGGACAGGCTCAATTTCGCCGGCGCGACCTGGACGGGCCGGCTCGATCTCGACGCCGTGGACAGCGGCCTCCACGACCTCGCAGCGCGTCAGGTCGATCCCTGGAAGGCCTCGCCCTTCAATCGCGCGACGCTGGACGAGACCTTCGACGCGCTCAATCGCGCCCACGCCAACATCTTCGTCTTCGACATCCGCTCCGGCGCGATCACCGTCCGGCCCAAAGGCCTGGTCGACGAGACGCCGCTGATCGCGATGCAGATGCCGCAATTCCAGGCACGCGTCCGCCGCTATCGCGCGCTACTGCAGGCCGCCCTCGCCGCCGCCCGCCTGAAGCTTGACCTGAGCCTCGCGATCGACGTCAACGATCATCCGCTCGGCCAGTCGGACGTGCCGGTCTTCGCCTTCCAGAACACCGCGCAGTCGAACGCCATCCTCCTGCCCGACATCGATTTCCTGAACTGGAATTGGTACCTGCGCCAAACCGACCGCGTACCCTATGACGCCAAGGCGATCCGCGCCGTCTTCGCCGGCAGTTCCAGCGGCCAGCTCCACGACGTCGAAGACATTCTCAACCCCACCAACCCGCGCCTCATCGCCGCCGCGCACTTCGTCTGCCATCCCCACATCGATTTCCGGATCTCCGAAATCGTCCAGTGCACCGACGCCGCCAAGGCGCTGCTGGAGCGTCAGCCCTATTTCAAGCCGCGCCTCGGCTGGCCAGAGCAGTGGCAGAACCGCTTCATCCTCTCGCTCGACGGCAACGGCGCCACCTGCTCGCGCGTCGCGCTCGGTCTCAAGAGCAACAGCGCCCTCGTCAAATACGCCTCGCCCTTCGACCTCTTCTATTTCCCCAAGCTCTGCGCCGGCGCGGACTTCCTCGAAGTCACGGGCGAAACGGAGATCGAAACCATCGTCGACCGTGAGCTCAGCGCCCCCGGCCATCACCGCGACATCGCGGAGGCCGGCCGCCGCTTCTACCAGCTCTATCTCGGCCGCCGCCCGCTCATCGCCTACACCGCGCTGCTGTTGCGCGCCTACCACGCCGCGCTCTAGCCGCACCGGCGCGAAGCACGCTAGGACCAGCCGATGGAAACGCCGCCGCTGCTCCCACCCCGCCGTCAGGCGGCGCTTGTCTTCGTCTTCATCACCGTCGTGCTCGACGTGCTGGCGATGGGCATCATCATCCCCGTCCTGCCGCATCTCGTGCTGGGGTTCGAAGGCGGCGACAACGCCTCCGCCGCTGCGATCTACGGCTATTTCGGCCTGACCTTCGCAATCGCGCAGTTCTTCTTCTCGCCCATCATCGGCAGCCTCTCCGACCGCTTTGGCCGGCGCCCCGTCCTGCTCATCTCGATCTTCGGCCACGGCCTCGACTTCATGCTGATGGCGCTGGCGCCGACGCTCGCCTGGCTCTTCGTCGGGCGCGTCCTTTCCGGCGTCACCGGCGCCAGTTTCTCCACCGCCAACGCCTATATCGCCGACGTGACGCCGCCCGAGAAACGGGCGCAGTCCTTCGGCATGGTCGGCGCCGCGTTCGGGCTCGGCTTTGTTATCGGCCCGGCGCTCGGCGGCCTCGCGGGCGAGGTCGATCCCCGCCTCCCCTTCTGGATCGCCGCGGGGCTGTGCCTGCTCAACACCGCCTATGGCTGGTTCGCGCTGCCCGAGTCGCTTCCGCCGGAGCGCCGCTCCGCTTTCTCGTGGCGCAAGGCGAACCCGATCGGATCGCTCGGCTTCCTGCGCGAACATGGCGAGGTCTTCTGGCTGACGGCGGTCTCGGTCATCTGGAACACCGCCTTCTGGGTTATCCCGTCCACATCCGTCCTCTATGCCGGCTACCGCTACGGCTGGACCGAGCGCGATGTCGGGCTGATGATGGCCGCGATCGGCGTCGGCAATATCATCGTCCAGATGGTGCTGATGCGCCCCGCCATCCGCCTGCTGGGCGAAGCGCTGGCGTTGCGCACCGGCCTCGGCTTCGCGATCGCCGGCATGCTGATCTATGCCTTCGCACCGGTCGGCTGGATCTTCCTCATCGGCATCGGCTTCCAGGCCATGGCCGGTCTGATGGGGCCTTCCCTTCAGGCGCTTATGACCCGCCGGGTGAAGCCTGACGAACAGGGCAAGCTCCAGGGCGCTCTCGCCAGCGCCATCGGGATTTCCGGTATGATCGGACCGCTGCTGTTCAGCCAGGTCTTCGCTTGGGCGATCGGCGCCGGCGCGGGCTACGGCGTGCCCGGGGCGGCCTTCATGGTGGCGGCCGCGCTCAATGTCGTCGCGCTGACCGTCGCCTGGATCACGACGCAGCGCGACGTCGGGGCGAGCTAGGCCGCCGCCTTGCGGCCGTTCGACCGGATCCGCCCGCTCGGGAAGCGCAGCGTCACCGTCGTGCCTTCGCCGGGCACGCTGTCGAGCAACGCCTCGCCGCCATGCAACCGCATCAGGGTCCGCACGATCGGCAGCCCGAGACCGGTCCCGCGCTCTTTGGCGGAGTAGCCGTTCCGCGCCTGCCCGAACGCCTCGAACACCCGCTCCATGTCGCTCGCGGCGATGCCGACGCCGGTATCCGTAATCTTCAGCAGCAAGGCGCCGTCGAGATCGTGCCCGACGCTCCAGCGCACCTGCCCGCCCGGCGGGGTGAACTTGATGGCATTGGTCACGACATTGATCGCGATCTGCCGCACCGCCGTCTCGTCCGCCGTCAGCTCGATGCCCTGCGGCACCTCGTTCACCAGCGTCACCTCGCCTTCCGCGGCGCGCAGCTTCACCATGCTGGTCGCGTCGTGCACGACCTCCCACAGATCGACGAGGCCCTCGCGCAGCTCGAAGCGCCCGGCCTCCATCTTGGAGAGATCGAGAATGTCGTTGATCAGCCCCAGCAGATGCGACCCGCTGGAATGGATATGGCCGAGATAGTCGAGATAGGCCGGCGTCCCGATCGGCCCCAAGGATTCCTGCCGCATCACGTCCGAAAACCCGATCACGGCGTTCAGCGGCGTGCGCAGTTCATGGCTCATCCGCGCCAGGAAGTCGGCCTTGGACTGGTTGGCGTCGCGGAGCTGGGCGACGAGCTCGTCCTGCTGCGCCATGAGGTCCTTCTGCTGCTCAAGCAGCCGATGCTCCGAATTGCGCAGGGTTAGCATCGCGACAGTGGTCCGAGACGTCCGCACGACGACGCTCGCGAGCATCGCCAGCAAGATCAGGCAAACCACCGCCAACAGCGTGTAGGCCATCTCGCCTTGGTGCAGGCACAACGCCAACGCCGTCAGCAGATAGATCGAAGCCATCGCCGCCGTCGGCGGATGAGACGCCTGCTGGGCAACGGCCAGCGATGGCCCGATCATGAGCAGCAGCAAAAGAAACAAATGGCTGCTGACATTGTCCTGGATCCAGAACAACGGCCCGGCCAAGGCGAGGCTGGTGACGATAAGAGCGCTGCTCGCGACATAGGCTGCGTTGAGGGCACGATAGGATGCGCCCGTTTTTAACCGCGCCTTGACCCGCCGCAGAACGATGTCGCTGAGACAGATCGCCGTCGTGGCGCCGACGACCCAGCCGCCGACCAAGGCGATGCCGTGCCATTCGAGCGCGATTGCGGCAATGCAGCCGACGATAAAGAGCATCGGCAGGGGTCCGCCACGCGCGACCGAGGCGGCGATGGACAACTGGTCCCGCCTCAGTTCCAGCGCCTCGGGATCCCGAGGGTCGAACCAGTCCGCTAGGAAAGATTTGAGGCCGCCTGAAGTCATTGCATCCCGAACCCGAAACAGGATGATAGGCCGGGCGGGTTGCAAAACCCTGCGTGCGATACGTTCAATTGCACCCAAAGTCTTAAGTGCTGGCCGCCTGTGACCGCGGAATCCGGCGCGTCCGGAACGACGGCGTTAACGCCGTCATCAGCCTCAGCGCATCGGCACCGGCACGCCGGGCTCGTCCTTCGCCGTGCGCACAATCAGCGACGTCTTCACATGCGCCACGTTCTTCGCCTTGGTCAGCTCTTCCGTCAGGAAGCTCTGGAACGCCGAAAGGTCCGGCGCCGCGCAGCGCAGGATGTAATCGTCCTGCCCGTTCAGCATGTAGCACTCGCGCACGATCGGCCATTTGCGCGTCTGTTCCTCGAAGGCTTTCAGGTCCGTATCGGCCTGGCTCGACAGGCCGACCAGCACGAACACGCCGACCTCGAAGCCCAGCGACTTGGGGTCGAGCTGCGCGTGATAGCCCTTGATGAAACCGGCTTCCTCCAGCGCCCGCACCCGGCGCAGGCACGGCGGCGGCGAGATCTGCACCCGCTTGGCGAGTTCGACATTGGTCATGCGCCCGTCGGCCTGGAGCTCAGCCAGGATCTTGCGGTCGATTGAGTCGAGCTTGATGCGCTGCATCGCGAGTCCGTGGAATTGTGGGCGAACTCTTTAACACTGATTGGTCGCGTCACGGCAACAATATTTCGCCATCCCGCAACGAATTGCCGCAATATTCCAGCCGATTGCAGCTTGGGCGGCCAACCACTAACTAAGCTCGCAATATCGTATCGGAGTCCGCCATGGCCGAGCGCCACGCCAAAGTCATCGTCCTGGGCTCAGGCCCCGCCGGCTACACCGCAGCGATCTACGCCGCGCGCGCCATGCTGAAGCCGCTGCTCATCCACGGCATGCAGCCCGGCGGCCAGCTCACCATCACGACCGAGGTCGAGAACTATCCGGGCTTCGCCGAGGCGATCCAGGGCCCCTGGCTGATGGACCAGATGCAGGACCAGGCCAAGCATGTCGGCACCGAGTTCGTCCACGACACGATCGTCAAGGTCGACCTCTCGCACCGTCCCTTCCGCCTCTGGGGCGACGACGGCGCGGTCTATACCTGCGACACGCTGGTGGTCGCGACCGGCGCCCAGGCGAAGTGGCTGGGCCTCCCCTCGGAGCAGCATTTCCAGGGTCACGGCGTTTCGGCCTGCGCGACCTGCGACGGCTTCTTCTACCGGGGCAAGGAAGTGGTCGTGGTTGGCGGCGGCAACACCGCCGTCGAGGAAGCGATGTTCCTCACCAACTTCGCCTCGAAGGTCACCCTCGTCCACCGCCGCGACCACCTCCGCGCCGACATGACCAACCAGACCCGGCTCTTCGCCAACCCGAAAGTTTCGGTCGTCTGGGACTCGACCATCGAGGCCGTCACCGGCACCGAGGAGCCCGTCTCCGTCACCGGCGTGACTCTGCGTAACCTCAAGACCGGCGCGCTCACCGCGCTGCCCGCCGACGGCCTCTTCGTCGCCATCGGCCATGTACCGGCGACCGAGATCTTCAAGGGCCAGCTCCCGATGGACGAGGGCGGCTATCTTCTCAAGGCGCCGGACTCGACCGCCACTGCTGTGCCCGGCGTCTTCGCCGCGGGCGACGTCACCGACAAGGTCTTCCGCCAGGCCGTCACTGCCGCCGGCATGGGCTGTATGGCCGCCCTCGAAGCCGAACGCTTCCTCGCCGCGACCGAGCACGAGGTCGCCGAGGCCGCTCAGTAAACACTGTTCGCAAAAACGGGCCGCCGCGCGCCATGCGGCGGCCCCTGCGCGAACAGTGTTCAGGCGATCGGACCCATCCGGACTCGCCGAACCAGCACCTCACCCCAAGCGACTCCAAAGACTCGCAATTTATGTAGTTGCGATTTTCGGGCGGCGGCAGAGTCAAACCGCACCCACCTGAATCAAATCGTCAACAGGCGGAATCAAACCCTCAACAAGGCGAATCGAAGACTGAGGATCGCCTTGCAATCCATTGATTCGATTCATGCTTCCAGAAATATGAGAATCGGTCGCATAAACTGCTTGCGCCTCGCCCTCGCCTGGGCGATAGACCGTCCATAGACTGCGTTTGCTAGTCATTCGCAGACTTCTCCGCCCAGTCGACCGGGCGGATCGGTGAGCCTTCCATCATCCTCGGAAGGCTCGCGCCTCCCTCAAGCAAACTACGGCCGGGCCTCGTGCCCGGCCTTTTTTCATCCGAGCTTGAGCGCCTTGGGCAGCTCGCGCATGTCCTTGACCAGCGTCGCCCCGGCCCCCGCCAGCCCTGCCGCGTCGGTGCTGCGGTCGCCGACATAGGCGAACGGGGTCATGCCTGCCGCTACAGCAGCCGCCACCCCCGCCACCGTGCTGTCGACGACCACCGTCCGGTTCGGGACGATTCCCGAGATGCGCGCCGTCAGGGCCAGGATCTCCGGACAGGCATCGTCCCGCTCTAGGATCCCGGCGCTGTAGAGGCGCGGGTTGAAGAGATAGAGCAGCCCGGTCATCCCCAGCGGCACGGTGATCCGCTCCGGTGGCGCGGGCGACCAGACCGAGGTCCGCACCCCCTTCGCCTGGATCTTCCGCACGGCATCGGCGACATGCTGGACCGGCCGGCCCCGGAATTTCACCCGCGTCTGGATCTCCGCCGCCAGCTGCTCCGCCCAGCCCTCGGGCACCGGCGCCCCCGTCTCCGCTTCCGCCTGCCCCGCCACCGCGGAAACCGGCAGCTCGGCATAGCGCTGCCGGACCTCCAGCGGCTCCAGCGTCAGCCCGATCTCGGCCAGCGCTTCGGTGATGCAGTCGGCAATGATCCAGGTGCTGTCGATCAGCACCCCGTCGCAGGCGAAGATCACATGGAGCGGCGGAACGATGAGCATGGCCTCAGTCTACCCCGCCCTCTCCCCCTCTAGCCAAGCCCCAGCAGGCGCGGCACGTCGCGCATGTCCTCGAAGAGCTCCGCCCCCGCCGCCGCCAGCGCCGCCCGCTCGGTCAGGGGATCGCCGGCATAGCCCAGCACCCGCATCCCCGCCGCCACGGCGCCCGTCACCCCGGCCGGGCTGTCCTCGATCACCACCGCCTGCTCCGGTGCGATGCCCATCTCGGCAGCCGCGAACAGGAAGAGATCCGGATGCGGCTTCCCCCGCGCCACCTGCCGCGAAGAGTAGATCCGCCCCTCGAACAGCGGCTTCAGCCCGGTGACACCCAGCGTCACGTCCATCTTGGCGTGCGAGCCCGACGACGCCACGCAGGTCGCGATCCCTGCCGCCTGCACGGCCTCGATGGCCCCCCGCACCGCCGGCACGGCCTCCAGCCGCGCCCGGAAGATCGCGAAATCCCGCGCCTCGACCTCCTCCAGCCACCCCTCCGGCAGCCGGTCGCCCAGCTCCCGACGCAGCTCGGCCTCGACCGTCGTCATCGACCGCCCGATCCAGCGCGCCCGCGCCTCCGGCCCGGTCATCGCCAGCCCCCATTCCGACAGCGCCCCGGCCAACGTCTCATTGGCGATCGCCTCGCTGTCCACCAGCACGCCATCGCAGTCGAAAATCACGAGATCGGGCTTCAGATCGGTCATAAGGCTGCGTACCCCGCCGCCGCCCCGCAGTCATGTCACCGTTTATGTCGTAGTGTGGCGGCCTCGGGGGAACCGCCAATGTCATGGACCGTCATCGGAGTCGTTGCCGCCGTCATCGCGGCCTTCGTCGTTCTCCTCCTGGTCATCGGCCACTTCGCGTCAAAAACGTCCCGGCCGGCGGCGGCGAACAGCAACACCGGCGACGGTGCGGACGCCGCCCTCCTCATCCTGCCGATCCTCGCCGCCGGCGAAGCAGCCCACAGCCCCCACCCTACCCACGAGCACGGCGGCCATGACGCTGGCGCAGGCGACAGCGGCGGCGGAGACGGCGGTGGCGGCAGCGATTAGCGCGCGTAGTCTGCGCATGGCGTTCGAAACGCCGCGCCCCTAAACTGTGCCGTCTCGTCATCTGCCACAGGATTCCCCGACATGACGTCCATGCACGCCAGCGATCTGCCGCTGCCGCGGATCGGCCGCGGCAAGGTCCGCGACATCTATGACGCCGGCGACAACCGCGTGCTGCTGTTGACGACCGACCGCATCAGCGCCTTCGACGTGGTGATGGGCGAGACCATCCCGTCGAAAGGCGCGGTGCTGACCCAGATCAGCGCCTGGTGGTTCCGCCAGCTCGGCGGCGTGGTCCGCCATCACATGATCGCCGTCGACGCCGACGAGATCGTCCGGCTGGTCCCGGCGCTGGCGAGCCACCGCGACGCCCTCATCGGCCGCGCCATGCTTTGCCACCGCACTACCGTCTTCCCGGTCGAGTGCGTGATCCGCGGCTACCTCTCCGGCTCGGCCTGGAAGGAATACGCCGCGCACGGCACGCTCGCCGGCGAAAAGCTCGCCGAAGGCCTCCGCGAAAGCGACAAGCTCGAACCGTCGATCTTCAGCCCCGCGACCAAGGCCGAAACCGGCCACGACGAGAACATCACCATCGCGAAGATGCGCGATGTTGTCGGCGGCGATGCCGCGCACACCCTCGAAACCCTGGCGCGCACGGTCTACGCGCAGGGCGAGCGCATCGCGCGCGAGCGCGGCTTCATCATCGCCGACACCAAGTTCGAATTCGGCCGCGATGCGAACGGCGACATCCTGCTGATCGACGAGGTCATGACCCCCGACAGCTCACGCTTCTGGCCGGTCGATGCCTATGAGCCCGGCCGCGCGCAGGCGAGTTTCGACAAGCAGCCGCTGCGCGACTATCTCGACGCCGAACGCCGCGCTGGTCGCTGGAACGGCGAAGCCCCGCCGCCGCCTTTGCCGCGCGAGGTGATCGACACGACAAGCGCCCGCTATCTCGAAACCTATCGCCGGCTGACCGGCCATCCGCTGGACATCGGCCGCGCGCGCTAACGCGCGGCCGTCCAGATGGCGCGGGCTTAAGCCGCCTGCGCGTGCGCCAGCGCCGCCTCTGCCGGCTTGCCCACCAGTTCGGCGAGATGGTCGAACTTGGCGGTGTAGCTCCCCACGCCCTGCGTCGCCGAGCGCAGCTCGACGATCAGCGACTGCAGCTCGGCCTGCGGGACCTGCGCCTTCACGACATCCCAGCCCGGCCAGTTCGCCCGCGCGTCGAAGCCCTGGATATGGCCGCGGCGGCTCGAGACCATGCCGTTCACCGCCGCCGTCGCATGGCTCGGCACGGCGATCTCGACCGCCATCACCGGCTCCAGCAACACCGGCGAACACTCCGGCAGCGCCTCGTTCATCGCCATACGCCCGGCGATGATGAAGGCCTCGTTCGAGGAATCGACGTCGTGATACTTGCCGTCCAGCAAGGCCACCGCGACATCGACCACCGGGAACCCGAACGCGCCCTTCTCCAGCGCCTCCCGTGCCCCGCGCTCGACCGAGGGAATGTATTGCCGCGGCACCGCACCACCTGTGACGCGGTCCTCGAAGACGAAGCCTTCGCCCCGTCCCACGGGCCGGATCTCCACGGTGATATCGGCGAACTGACCATGCCCGCCCGACTGCTTCTTGTGCCGGGCATGCTTGGTCACGGTCTTCCGCAACGTTTCGCGATACGGCACGCGCGGCGGCTTCGCGGTCACCTTCAACCCGAACTTTGAGGCGAGCCGGTCCATCGCGACCTTTAGGTGGATTTCCCCCTGCCCCGACAGGATCAGCTCATGCGTCGCCGCATCGTGCCGCACGGTCAGCGACGGATCTTCCTCCGCCAGCTTGTGCAAGGCCGCCGTCAGCTTCACCTCGTCCTTGCGATCCGCGACGGCAATGCTCAGTGCATAGACCGGCTCCACCGCCCCGGCCTGCGCCAGCGCCGCGACGCCCTTCGCCGTCGAGAGCGTATCGCCGGTCTGCACCGGATCGAGCCGCCCCAGCGCCACCAGATCGCCGGCGCTCGCAAAGCCTACTTTGGTCAGCTTCTCGCCGAACGGCTGGAACATGCCCCCGACCCGCGCCTCGGTGCCGTCGCCACGGATCAGCGTCGCGCCGTCCTTGATCGTCCCGGTCAGCACCCGCGCGAGCGAGAGCTTGCCCTGCCCCGAATGCGTCGTGCGGATCACCTGCGCGATATCGGCGCCCGAAGCGCCCAGCCGCGCCGCCGTCGCCTTCACGTCCGGCACGTCATGGCGCAGCGCCTTCAGCAGGCGGCGAATGCCGTTATCGCGCTCGGCGCTGCCCAGCAGCACCGGCACGATCTGCCCTTGCCCGAGTTCCTTGGCGAGATCGGCGAACACCTCGTCCGCCGGCGGCTCGATGTCGGAGAGCAGCTCCTCCATCAGATGCTCGTCGTAGTCGGCCATCGTCTCCAGCATCTGGTAGCGCGCCTGCTTCTCGCGCTCCGCCATCTCGCCGGGCATCTCGACGATCTCCGAGGCCGCGTGCTCGCGATAATGATGCGCCCGCTCCAGCGCGAGATCGATGAACCCCGTCACCGCGCCGTCCTCCCAGATCGGCACTTGGCGCAGCACCAGCGGCGTCGCGCTCATCGGCTGCAGATATTCCAACAGGTCGCGGATGCGGCCCTGGGATTTGTCGATCTTGTTGACGAAGACCAGCCGCGGCACGCCCGCATCCTCCAGCGCCTTCATGAAGGGATGCAGCATCTGCGCCTTGGCGGGATCGGGCTCGGCGACCACGATCGCCGCGTCGCACGCCGCGATCACGTTCTGCGCGTCATGCAGGAATTCGATGGAGCCGGGGCAGTCCACGAACGCGTAGGTGTCGCCCAGCCACGTCGTGACGGCCGCATTCGGCTCGGTCGACATCTGCCGCCCGCGCGCCTCCGCGCTCGCATCGCCGATCGTATTGCGCGCCGCGACGGCGCCCTTGCGGGTCGTTGCACCTGTCGCGTGCAACAGGCTTTCCAGCAGCGTCGTCTTGCCTGACCCATACGGCCCGACGATCGCGATCATGCGCGGCCCTGCATTGCGCGGGCCGCCGTCTGGCCTGCCGGTTCTGGTTCCTTTGGCGTTGGTGTCGCTCATGCGTCTCTCCTCTTCCGCTTGAAGCGTTGAGAGCGCTGTCAATCAGTTCGCATGACAGCGCTCTGACATCCCGGATGAGGCGCGCGCGAGAGCGGCGTGGAGGCCTTCCCGAGAAGCTCATCGCACGCCTGTTTCGCCCGATGCGCAAGCAAATGCGTCGCTGCAATGCAGCGAAAGGCCGCAGCGCCGAACCGGACTCGCCATGGTTCAATCGCGGCAGCGACGAGAGGGAAACACGATGGCACTAGAGAAAGCACCCAAAGCGGCGCTGAAAGACTCCGACCGGGTGAAGAGCTACCTGCCGCCAGCCGACCAGACGGCCGCCCGCTATACGATCCGGGACGGCAAGAAGGAGGGTTGGACGTCCGTCGCCGAAAGGCACAACGTTCCCGTCGAGGCGCTGATCGAGTTCAATTTCCCGGGCAGTATCGTCAAAGGCAAACTCGTCCCGGAAATCGTCAACTGGTATCTCGGCAACCACCATGCCTTCCGCTGCCCGGAAACCGCCGATCGCAAGAACCGGCGCTTCCGCGGCGGCGAGAACATCGCGATCCCCATCGTCGGCCGCATGGAGCGTGGCGAAAAGGTCTTCAACCGGCCCGAGCCGGTCATCTCACTCGATGACGATCCCGGCCCCGGCTACGTCTATGACCTTCTGCCGGGACAAAAATTCGGCTTCGAAGTGAAACTGCCGCCCGATCCCAAGAAGTTCTTCGAGTACAAATATTTTATCGCCGTCTTGAAGATCAATTTTGAAGGCGAAATCGTCACCGAGTCCGCGGTCAAGTTTCAGTACAAGAAGGACAAGATGAAGGCCGCGGCGGAGGCCAAATTAACCGAGGATTGGAAGGTCGGATTTGGCGCCGCGCTCGACAAGCTCGGGCCGCAATATCTTGAAAAAATCGCCAAGGCGGTCGCAACCAGCGAAAAACAAAAAGTCGTCGCCGCCATCGCCGAGCCCTTCGAGCTGGCTTTCAAGAATACGGCATGGACCAGCGATGACGGGAGCTACTCGATCGGCCACGAGTTTACGATCGAGGGCAGCCCGGCCTTTGCCGGCTTCAAGGGCTCTTATACCGGCAAGAACACGCTGAAACTTGCTGCGGGCCCTGTTCCGCTCAAGTTCACGATCAAGTTCTCCATCAATATCGGCCTCTCCGCTGACGGTTGGAAAGCCGTCTTCAAATATGTCGGCGAAAAAGCGCTCAAGCAGTTCTTCCAGCGCGCCGGCGCTCAGCTCGCGGCAACATGGCAGTATCTGCTGGCGGAAGGCATCGTTGCCGGCGCCGCCATTGCCTTCGCTTCAATCCTCGGCGGGATTTCGTGCACCGCCCTCATCGCGTGGACGATCGACAACGTCAACGAACGCGGCGATCGGCGCGGTTACGCGACCTGGTATTCGGCCGGCTATGTCGCGCGCCTCTTCAACCATCCGCTGCCCGCCAAGCCGCCGGTCGGCGACATGGCGAAGATCGACGAGATGATCGCGCTGGGTTCAGCAGACTCCGTAACCGATGCCCGCCGTATCCTTCGCGACAATGGCCGCGATGCCAGCGGTAACGACAATGACGTGCTCCGCGCCTATCGCGACGCGGTCGTCGAGTCGCAGGGCGGCGATGAGAACGCCGCGAAGGTGAAGCTGCGCGACTCCCTGACGCGAAAGTCGAAGCAGGCGGCCGGCTTGTAGGATCGAACGAGGGGCGGCGCAGGCTGCCCCTTACACGATCAATAAACCGGCTTCGCCGCGATGATGGTGCCGTCCGCGCCGATATGGGCGAGGCGGTAGGCCGTGGTGCCGCCATAGACCGAGCCGTCCGGCGCGAAGCCGAAGCCCTCGAAATATTCCGGCCAGCCTTCCTGGTTGTCGAGCTCGTAGGTGCTCCCGGTCCCGGCGGCGAGATCGTAGACCGTGCCGTCGCGCAGCGAACCGGCCGCGATCTTCTTGCCGTCCGGGCCGACGCCGATCCCGTAGAGATAGCTCGGCGGCAGCTTGAACATCGAGGCGGTGCCGTCGGCGGCGATCTTCAGATTGTCGTTGCTGTAGCCGATGAAATACGCGGTCCCGCCCTCATAGCTGCCGACCATCGTGTCATAGGTCGAATACCAGCTTGTCACCCGCGCGGTCTCCTTGCCGGTTCCGTCCAGCATGACGATCTCGGTCGTGTAGCCGTCGTGCTTCTGCTCGAACTCGGCCTTCGCCGCTTCGTCCGTCACGTCGGCGGGCACGTCTTCCTTTTTCTCCGCCGCGTCTTCCTTGCGCTCCAGCATGACGGCATAGCCCGAGCCATCGGCCGCCGCGACCAGCGCCGTCGCCTGCCCGGCGATGCTGGCTTCCAGCTTCTTGGACCCGTCGCCGATCGCATAGACCGTCAGCGGCGTCTTGTAGGCATCGCCTTCGCTGGTCGCATACGAGAGCGTCGCAAACGTGTCGGCACCGGCCGAGAGCGCGACGACCGTGCCGCCGGTGATCTTCGTCTTCTCGCTCCAGTCGGCGGACGACAGCAGATGGACATTGCCGTCCGTGTCGACGAGCGCCAGCGTCGCGCCGTCCTTGCTGAAGAACGCGTCATAGGGATTGACGCCCAGATAGACGCGGTTCTTGACCTCCAGCGTCGCGGGATCGAGCACATAGAGCACCCGGTTGTCGCCCGCCGCGACCACCGTCGCCCCGTCCGGCGACACGGCGATCGCGCCCAGCGCGTTCTTCGGCGTCGCGGCAAGGCCGGTCATCACGGCGGCGCTCGCCGCGGCGATCATCAACCCGGCGGTCAGTTGGCTGCGCATCACTCGATATCCTCCCAAGCGCCGGCTCACACGGAATACCGGCATTCGGCCGACATTCGCGGCAGCGGGCCGCAGGTCAATCCCCGGAAGCGGGGAGTTGGGCGTGACAGTCTGACGCTGCCTGATCGCTTATGCGCCGGGCCATCGCTCTCTAGGATCGCCCCATGACCATCCGGCCAGAGCCCTTCCCCGCCATCCCGCGCAGCCAGTCCGCCCTGCAGTTCGTCGACGACTGGTCGGACGGCGGAGCGCTGCCCGCGGCGCTCACCGCCTTCGAGCAGGCGATCGCCGCTTTCGGCCTGCGCGCGCCTTGCGCCGCCTACAGCATCGGCTTCGGCACGGGCCGGACCTGCAAGTTCCTCTTCAACCGCCTGCCCGAACCGCTGCGCTCACTGTTCGTGGGCGAGATCGACGTCCACGGCGATCCCGTCGTCGCCGCCTCGATCTCGCGCCACCGACCATTCACTTTTCTCGAACTCGGCGCCGATGCCTCGGCGGGATTCGACCTCGAAACCGTCGGCGCCCTTGCGCTTCAGTGCGGCGTCATCGACGGCGTGGTCGTGCCCGTCCACGGCCCGTTCGGCTATCTCGGCATGGTCGCGATGGTGTCGGCCGAACCGGTCGCTCTCAGCCCCGGCGACGAGGCGACGCTCGCCGCCGCCGCGCGCTGCCTCTTCGACATCGCCCGCCGTGCCGCCAATCTGGAAACCGTGTCGCGCACCGCCCGCCTCACGCCGCGCGAGCGCGAAAGCATGTCGCTGGTCGCCATGGGCCAGACCGACGATCAGATCGCCCGCACACTCGGCGTCGCGGCCTCGACGGTGCGCCACCACATCGACAACGCCCGCGCCAAGCTCGACGCCTCCTCCCGCGCCGAAGCTGTCGCCCTCCTCGCCGTCTCCGGCGAAATTTGAGCCCTACTTCACTTCCTTGCTGCAGGCCTTGCGCTGCGACGTCTCCATATCGCGCGTCTGGTCGCGTAGCGTGACGTAGTTCTCGACCGTCAGGCCCGTCTCGGCCGCCGCCGCGGCATCGTCCAGATCCTCGTCATCCGCCACCAGCACCGCATAGATCAGCGGCAACTGGTCCTCGCTCGCGGATTTGTCGATCTTCTTGACCAGGCACTTGCAGAGTTTGGGCCCCATCATGTCACCGCCCGCCTCGTGCAGGCAAAGCTCGCGATAGCGGTCCTTCAACTCGTCCAGCGTCGCCGCCTGGGCGCTCGCCGCCAGCGCTGCGGAACCGATCAGCAGGGCCATCCACTTCATCGCACTACCCTTCCTATTTCAGGCTGCCGCAGAAGCGCTGGATACGGGTGCAGGCATCCTCCAGCACCTCGGTCGACGTCGCGTAGGAGATGCGGAAGAACGGCGACAGGCCGAACGCCGCGCCGTGCACCACCGACACGCCCTCGGCCTCGATCAGCTCCACCGCGAAATCCTCATCGCTCTGGATAACCTTGCCCGACGGCGTCGTCTTGCCGATCGTCCCGGCGCAGGACGGGTAGACATAGAACGCGCCTTCCGGCTTCGGGCACGAAATGCCGTTCGCCTGGTTCAACATCGAGACCACAAGATCGCGCCGCTCCTGGAACGCCTTGGCCCGCGTCTTGATGAAGTCCTGCGGCCCGTTCAGCGCTTCCACCGCCGCCCACTGGTTCATCGAGGCAATGTTGGAAACGGACTGCGACTGCAGCACCGCCATCGCCTTGATCAGCGGCTCCGGCCCCGCGCAGTAACCGATGCGCCAGCCCGTCATCGCATAAGCCTTCGAGACACCGTTCATGGTCAGCGTGCGGTCATAGAGCTTGGGTTCGACCTGCGCGATCGTCGTGAACTCGAAATCGTCGAACACGAGATGCTCGTACATGTCGTCGGTGATGATCCAGACATGCGGGTGCCGCAGCAGCACATCGGCCAGCGCCTGCAGGTGTTCGCGCGTGTAGCAGGCGCCCGACGGGTTCGACGGCGCGTTGATCAGGAACCACTTGGTCTTCGGCGTGATCGCCGCTTCCAGCTGCTCCGGAGTCATGCGGAAGCCGCTCTCGGCCGTCGTCTCGACGCAGACCGGCGTGCCGCCGCAGAACGCGACGATATCGGGATAGCTGACCCAGTACGGCGCGGGGATGATGACCTCGTCGCCGGGGTTCACGGTCGCTGCGAAGGCATTGAAGAGGATCGCCTTGCCGCCCGCGGTGACGAAGGTCTGCGACGGCTTGTAGTCCAGCCCGTTCTCGCGCTTGAACTTGTCGGAAATCGCCTTGCGCAGTTCGGGGATGCCCTCGACCGGCTCGTACTTGGTCTTGCCCTCGCGGATCGCCTTGATCGCGGCATCCTTGATGTTGTCGGGTGTGTCGAAATCGGGCTCGCCCGCGGCCAGCGCGATGACGTTCCGCCCGGCGGCTTTCAGGTCGCGCGCTTTCTGGGTCGCCGCGATGGTCGCGGACGGCTTGATGCGCTTGACGGCGTCGGACAGAAAACCCGGAGGCAGAGCGGACATGACTTCGATTCCCGCCGCTTGGTTGCGGCGCGGTCCGATAGCAGGCGATGGCGTTGAGGAAAAGCGCCGCGCCGCTTTTTTGCCGCAATTGGGCTCAGACACTGCCGCAATCGAACACTCACATGCGCGCCGTTCGTCACGCTTTGCAGGGGAGTGCCATGATCGATCATCACAAGCGCCCGCGCGTTACGCTCCGTGAACGCGATTCCGGCTTCGATGTCTGGTTGCCCGCGCTCGTCGCCATCATCGCGGCGATCTTCATGCTGACCTCCGCGCACGCCCAGGATGCCGGCCAGAGCGCCGGCTGGGATGCCCCCCGCCCGCTCTACGACACCGACCGCTTCGCCCCCGATGCGATCGCCCGGGAAGCCGCCGAAGCGGAAGCCGCGCGCAGCGCCGCGACCTACACCGCTGCCCATGCCTCCTATGTCGCGGCCAGCGTCACGGTCGCCGCCCTCCCCGACCTCGCCGCTCCGGCGGCCGCGGCGCCTCGCATCGTGTCCGCTGTCGATCGTTCGGTGGTCATCCGCGCCGACGAGGCGCCCACCTCCGGCCGCCTCATCGCCGCCGGGCTGATCGCCGCGCTGCTGCTGATGGCGCTCGTCGCCCTTGCCAAGACCTGGCGCCGCACCGAGCCGCTGGCGGTCTAGACCGGCTCAGGCGGTGCGCGTCGGCCGCCGGTGGAGATAGTTGTCGTCGAAGCCGGCCAGCCGCGTGAGGCCAGCGGGGTCCAGCACCCGCAGCACGCCGTCGCTCAGCAGCATGATCCCCGCCGTCCGCAGCTTGCGCAGCACCCGGTTCACATGGACCGGCGTCAGCCCCAGCGCATCGGCGAGCACAAGCTGGGTCAGCGGCATCTCGCAGCTGTCGGCGTCGGCGAGGCCGATATTGCGCATCCGGGCATAGAGCTCGCACATCAGATGGGCGACGCGCTCCATGCTGCTGCGCCGGCCCATGCTGACGACCCAGGCGCGCAGGATGCTCTCGTCCACCAGCTGCGCCCACCAGAATGCCTCGGTGACAGCGGGCCTCATGGTGACCAGCTCGTCCATCTCGGCGGCCGGGATCGTCGCGATCAGCGCCTTGGTGACGGTGGCGATGCTGTGATCGAGGCCGGTGAGGACACCGGCATGGAGATCGCCGAAATCGCCCGGCAAGAGGAACGCCACGATCTGCCGGCCGCCGCCCGGCACCGATTTGTAGCGGCACGCCCAGCCTTCGAGCACAACGAAGGTCCCACCGGAGGCATCGCCCTCATGGATCAGGTCATGTCCGGCGGGATAGCCGCGCGCGCCTTGGCACGCCCGGGTGAGCTTCGCGATTTCCGCGGTGGTCAGGGTGGCATGCCCACCCAGCTTTGCGACGAAAAGGTTCGTCACTGCGTGTATGTCCAAGCAAAGCGCGACGGACTTCGCAACATTCGACCCAAGTCTATAACCTGGGTTGTGGTCGCCGCCGCCGGATCATGTATACGAATTCTATTGTCGGCATGTGAATCAGGCGCCGATGGCAGAGAGAGACGCCGTACTCTCGCCTGGGAAAAACCGGCGGTCATCCTGTCAGACAATTCGACCACGCGTGGCGACCAGCCGCCAGCCACTTCCATTCAGCAAGGCTCTCTCGCCAAGCCGGACGCCCACGGTCAGGCGGCTCTCTTGCTGGTGGAGAGCATCCTGCACGCCCTTATCGAGGCGTCGGTCTTGTCCGTAGATGAGGCAATTGCGGTCGTTCAAACGGCAGCCGAGGTCAAACGAGAGGTTGCGGCGGAAACGGGCGAGTCCGATACCCGCATACAGGAGTCGCTGAACCTTCTGGCGAAGATTGCCGCAAGCTTGGCCGCCGATTCTCAAGCCTAGGTGAGGCTAACCTTGGCCCTCCCGCGGGGACGTTGATCTAGGTTAAGCGGCGCGGACGATTCTACGCAAATTTCGTCATCGCGAGCGAGCCTCGCCGGCAATAGTCGCGCGACGATCGCTCGGCCTATGGGTTAGCGGCGGCAGGCGCTGAACAGATTGTTTGGTTCCCGAAATCTTATTTCAAATACTTTTGTTCGATTTCATCCAAAGCGCTCCAACGGGGCTATTCTCACCGATTTTGCCCTAAGACTTGATGTAGATCAGCACGCACCCGCCGCTTTTCCGTTACGCTGTAACGCCAGCTGGAGCGGGGGCTTGGGGTGATCGCTTACAGTATCGAGCTGAGATGCGCCTCTGGCGACTCCGCTGTCATTCGCAAGACCGATCTTGATCGCGCCATCGACGACGCCTTCGCGTATTGGCGAACAGGCGTCTTTTCGCGCGTCGCCCTTCTCCAAGGCGACCAGGTGATCTGGCAGATGACCCCTGAGACCCCGCCGCTTGCCGCGGTGATGATCTAGCCGGCCGCGGCACGCCGATAGATCTCGGCCGTCAGCCGCGCCGTTCGCTCCCACGTATAGAGCGCCGCCCGCGCCCGCCCCGCGGTCTGCAACGTGCCGCGCAGATCGGTCTCCGCAATCAGCCGCTCCAGCGCTGCCGCCAGAGAGTCGGGCCGCTGGACATCCCACCACAGCACGGCATCGCCCCCGACCTCGCGCTGCACGGGAATGTCGGACGCCAGCACCGGCGCGCCATAGGCCATCGCCTCCAGCAGCGGCAGGCCGAACCCTTCGGCGCGCGACGGCGCGACGAGGCACAGCGCATGGGCACAAGCCGCGGCCAACGCGGCCACCGATAGACTCTGCTGTTCGGCCCGATCGCTTAAGCCCGCCGCAACAAGCGCCGCCCGCTCCTCCGCCGTGAAGGCGCCGCCGCCGACGCAGATCAGCTTCAACCCGTGCCGCACCAGCACCGGCCCCAGCGCCGGCAGCACGCCCAGAAAATTCTTGTAGTGCCCCCGCCGCCCGACGATCAGCACATAGCGCCCCGCCTCGGCCTCGAACCGCGTTCCGGTCGCCGCCGCCACCGTCTCCGGCGCGCCATGCGGCACCGCGAAGACCCGGTCCTCCGGCAGCTTCAGCAGCTCCAGCACATCTTGCCGCGCCGCCTCGCTGGGGCAGATCACGGCATCCGCCTGCGCCGCCAGCCGCACCTTGCCGTAATGCACCCCGGCGATCTCCGGATAGTCGCGGCCCAGCCGCTCCGGGATCATGTCGTGCACCGTCAGTACCATCCGCCGCGCGCGCAGCAGCGGGGGCCGCCAGAATGCGGTGAGATGATGCACATCCGACTTCAGTCCGGCCGCCTTCATCATGTTCCGCGCGAACAGCACCCGCCGTCCGCTGTTTGAGACCTTCAGCCCCGGCAACCCCGTCTCGACCGCGCTTACCCCGCCCGCGAACTTGACCTCGACCTCCCCCGTCGCCCGCAGGCCCTGCATCAGCCCGGTCTGGTAGGTCGCGATACCCCCCGGCGGCCAGGCATAGATCAGCGCATCGAAGCCGACGGTCGTCATGCCGCAGCCGCCCTCCCCGAATCCGGGGACGCGCGCTTGCCCGGCGCACGCGACAATCGTGAGTCGATGGGATGGGGGAAGCTGACCATGAAACGTGCAGGGGCGGGATTTGCGGCCGTGGCGCTAGCCTTAGCATTGTCGGCCTGCGGCGACAGTTCCAATTCGGGCGGCAATGACGGCTCGAAGCCGCTGGGGGCGCCGACCCTCACGACCGCCGACTGCACCTCGGGCACCATGGCGATCAGCTATGTCGACCAACGCCAGAAGAAGTTCATCGCCGACGTCCAGGCGAACAAGGTCCCGGTCGACAAGGCGCAGGGCTTCTTCCGGCTAGTGAGCGACAAGGCCAACGCGGCGAAGACCTCGAACGACTGGATCGGCTACTGCAAGGCGGTCGACGGCTATCTGACGGGCATCGGCTACTGATCGATGCCGCCCCGGCTGACGCGGTCAATCCGGCTTGTAGAAAATGAAGAACGCCGCCGCGACCAGCAGCGCGAACCCGACCGCATGGTTCCAGCGGAAGGACTCGCCCAGGTACAACCACGCGAACAGCGCGAACACGCTCAGCGTCACGATCTCCTGGATGCCCTTCAGCTCGGCCGGCGAATAGACCGCCGAGCCCCAGCGGTTCGCCGGCACCGCGAAGCAGTACTCGATGAACGCGATGCCCCAGCTCACCACGATCACCAGCCACAGCGGCTGATCCTTGAACTTCAGATGCCCATACCAGGCGAACGTCATGAAGACGTTCGAGATCGACAGCAGCACGATGGTCAGCAGCGAGGCGGGCATGGACGGCTCCGTCGATTCGTCGGGTTGGCCAGCTTTACGTCAGTTTTCGCGTCCACATGAGGGGGAGTATCTCGAGATGAAGAACGTATTTGGCCTGACCGCGGTCCTGGGCCTCGCCTTGAGCCTGACGGCCTGCGGCGGCGCGGGCGACCACTGCAACAGCTTCAAGAACGTCGAAGCGACCAATGATGCGGTTCAGGCCGGCATCGCGGCCGGCATCGCCTCGGGCAAGATCAAGCCCGAGGAAGTCGCCAAGAAGATCGCCGACGCCACGCCCGCCGGCGCCAAGGTGCCCGGCGGCGACATCAAGAAGGCCTGCGAGTTCTATGTCGGCCTCGCCGGCGACTACGGCATCGAACTGCCCAAACCCGAATAGAGCACGTTCCGGGCGCGGCGCGGAACCGGGCGCCGCGCCTGGCGTTATCGTCATTCGCTCCGGCCGCGGAATGCGTTAGCATCCGTGCGTCCGGGCGTGGGGCGCCGACGAGAGGATTGCGATGTCTCGATTGATTCTTGGCCTGGCCGCGGTGGCGGCTCTTCTGACCGCACCGGCCCTCGCGGCCAATCCCAACGACCGCTCCGGCATGTCGCCGGGCACCCGATATGACGGCCCCTACTACACGCTCGTCCAGGTGCCGCAGGGCGTGCCGGCCGCCTGCCGCGACACCTGCCGCGGCGACCTGCGCTGCTATGCCTGGAACTACAAGGAAGCCACAGGCGACTGCGAGCTCCTCTCCAATGTCCCGACCCTTGTATGGGACGACACCCACATCTCCGGCGAGGTCGCCCGCTCGCAGCCCGCCCCCGATCCCGACGAGGTCGTGACCCCGCGCACCCCCGATGGCTCCACCCCGCCGCCCCCGCCCTACAAGCCCGGCGAGAAGTCGGCCGACGAGTTCTGGGGCCAGTACGACATGCAGCTCGACTCCGAAGCCTCCGGCGCCGCCTATGCGACCTGGAACTATGTCGGCAAGGGCGACGGCGGCGTCACCCGCTGCGCCACGGCCTGTGCCGGCGACGACAAGTGCCGCGCCTTCGTCGTCCGCAGCGACGCGGATCTCGCTCCCAAGCCCCAGGTCATGTGCGAGCTGAAATCGAGCCCCGGCCGGCTGCTGCGCAACCCCGACGCCATGACCGGCCTCAAGCACTGAACCGAAAGCCCCTTTCGTTCGTTTACGGACGGAATGATGGAGCTTTCGCCATGCCTCGCCTGATGCGCGCCGCGGCCCTGGCCGCGGCGCTTGCCGTGACCGCCGCCTGCACCCCCGCCACCGACGCGTCGCTGACGACCGTCGAGCACGTCGATCTCAAGCGCTATCTCGGCGTCTGGCACGAACTCGCGCGCTACGAGAACCGCTTCCAGGGTCCGGAATGCCTCAACGTCACGGCCCAGTACGGGCTCGACAAGGATGGCGATGTCTCGGTGCTGAACTCGTGCCGGAACGCGGCCGGCGACATCACCGACCAGGCGGAGGGCTACGCCGTCGTCGCCGACCCCGTCAGCAACGCCAAGCTGCGCGTCTCGTTCTTCTGGCCGTTCTTCGGCGACTACTGGATTGTCGCGCTGGCTGACGACTATTCCTGGGTGATCGTCACCGCCCCCGGCCGTGAGTATCTCTGGATCCTCACCCGCGACGCCATGACGCCCGACGTGCTGAAGGACCAGCTCGTCGCCAAGGTCCGCGCCCTCGGCTTCGACACAAGCCAGCTCTTCTTCTCGCGCCGCTAGTCCTTACCCCAACGCGCTCACACCCCGTGTCATGGTCCGCGAAGGCGGACCATCCACGACTGACGGCTTCAACCAGTTAGGATGTGGGCAAGTGGCAGCGCCCAGCACCAGATCTGCAAGCCGTGGATGGTCCGCCTGCGCGGACCATGACGGCGAGAGAACTAGTCCTTCTTGAACAGCAGTTTGTCGATGCGCGGGCCGTCCATATCGACGACCTCGATGCGCCACTCGCCCCACTGGGTGACCTCGCCGTCGCGCGGCAGGCGCTTGAAGGCCTCCAGCGCGAGGCCCGCGGCGGTGTGGAAATCGACATCGTCGAGCTTCAGCCCGATCGCGTCTTCCAGCTCGATCAGGTCGCAGCGCCCGTCGACCAGATACGAGCCGTCCTGGCGCACGATCACCGACGGCGTCGCCGGCGTGTGCTCTTCCTGCAATTCGCCGGCAATGGCGGAAAGCAGGTCATGCGGCGTCACCACGCCCTGGATCGAGCCGTACTCGTCCACCACCACCGCCAGATGGATCGGCTGCGTCTTGAAGAGTTGCAGCAGGTTCAGCGCGGTCGCCGATTCCGGCACGTAGATCGGCTGGCGCAGCACGCCGCGCACGTCGAACGGCTTGTCGGCGATCATCATGTCCAGCAGGTCCTTTTTCTGGACCACGCCCAAGGGCTCGTCGATGCTGCCGTTCTGCCCAACCAGGATGCGTGAGAAGGCGCTCTCGCGCACCTCGTCACGCACCTTCGCCTCGCCGTCGCCGAGATCGATCCAGTAGATGTCGCGGCGCGGCGTCATGATGCTCTCGACGCTGCGGTCGGCGAGGCGCAGCACCTCCACCATCATGCGGCGCTCTTCGTGCTCGATGGCGCCCGCCTCGGCGCCTTCCGCCAGCACCGACTTCACCTCTTCCTCGGTGACGCCCTGGTTGTTCATCGGCTTGACGCGCAGCAGCCACAACATGCCGGCGCTCACCGCCTGCATCGTATAGACCAGCGGCCGCGCGACGCGGGCGATGAAGTTCAGCGGCCCGGCGACACGCGAGGCGATCGCTTCGGGATTGGCCAGCGCGATCCGCTTCGGCACCAGCTCGCCGAAGATGACCTGCGCCACGGTGATGGCGGCAACGACGATGACAAAGGCGACGGTCTCGCCCCGCGGTGCGATCCAGGAATATTGGTCCAGCACGGTGCCCAGCCGCTCCGCCAGCGTCGCGCCGGAGACCGCCGCCGCCAGCGTGCCGACCAGCGTGATGCCGATCTGGATCGCCGAGAGGAACCGGCTCGGCTCGTCGAAGAGCTGCAAGGCGGTGCGGGCGCCGTCATTGCCCTGCTCGGCCATCGAGGCGAGCCGGATCCGGCGCGAGGAGACAATCGCCATTTCCGACATGGCGAAGAAACCATTGAGGATGACGAGAATGGTAACGAGGAGGAGTTCGAGCGCGATCATGGGAGGCGCGTCTTATATCCGCCCCCCCGCCCCGAACGCTACATCAATCACACCCCATTCCGCCGCTCTCCCGTCCCCTTGCTCCCGCCCGCCCTTGCGGGGGGAGACAGCCCGACCGATCGCGAAGCGAACGGCCGGGCAGAGGGGGGCACGTAATCCGTAATCCGCAACCCACCCGCCTACCTCCCCGGCGCATACCCCGAAATCGGGTGCGGGTTGCCCGCCTCGTAAACCACGATGTCCGGCCGGCTGCCCATCGCCGCCAGCTCGCCGAGGAACGCGGCCATATGAGGCGTGCGGAAATGGAAGCGCAGCGCCGCCTCGTCCCGCCACAACTCGATCACCCGCATCATCTCCGGCTCCAGGATATCGAACGCGTAGTTATAACCGGCGCACCCCTCTTCCAGCCGCGAGGCGGTGACCATCGCCTCGCAGGCGCGCATCATCCGGTCGCGCTGACGGGCCACCACCTTGGCGTTTCCGACGACGATCAGCATGTCCTGGTCCTCCCGATCTTGTGACTGGAACACGACAATACACGCGTGCGCTGCGCCCCGGTTAGGTACATCGTTCGTGTCGGGCGGTGTGCCGCGGTGGGCTTGCCGCAGTTGGACCTGCCGCCGCGATACGTTTGGGGAGAGCACAATGAGCATCAGGAAATTTGCGTTTGCGTTGACCGCCGCGGCGTCGTTCGCGGTGCTTGGAACGGCGTCCGCCGCCGTCATGGTCGTCGGCACGGGTCCCGAGCGGTCCTGCTACGAGGCGGCCAAGGCCGACCGCGCCACCGGCGCGACGATCCGCACCTGCACCGAAGCGCTCGAGCAGGGTACGCTGTCGCCGCGCGACCGCGCCGCCACCTACACCAACCGCAGCGCGCTCCTGATCAGCCGCGACAAGGCCGAGCTGGCGCTCGCCGACGCCGACGACGCGCTCAAGATCGAACCCTCGATGACCGCCGCCTCGGTCAACCGCTCCGCGGCGCTCATCATGCTCGGCCAGTATGCCGAGGCCCGCACGACGATCGATGCGGCGATCCCGCTCGCCAGCGGCGTCGAACTCCAGCGCGCCCTCTACAACCGCGCGATGGCCAGCGAAGCGCTTGGCGACATCAAGGGCGCCTATCACGACCTGAAGCGCGCGGTCGATCTCGACCCCAAGTTTGAGGCCGCCCGCGTCGAATTGGCGCGCTACCAGGTTCATTCCCGCTAGGGTTTCTGCGGCAAAACGCCCGGTTTGAAAGGGGCGGAACGGCGACGTTCCGCTTCTCTCCGCCGCCCCGGCGTGTCATTCTCCGCCCCTCATCAGGGAGAGACATGGTATGAAGATTTTCGGCATTGTGGCGCTCAGCGTCGGCGCGATCGTTCTTTCGGCGTGCGGCGGCGGTTCGTCGCATGCGACCTGTAAGGACCAGGCTTCGACGACCGCCTATCTCAAGCAGTTCACCGACGACATGATGGCCGCCGCCACCTCGGGCAAGATCGACGCCGCGAAGGCGCAGGAGCTCCAGAGCGACATGATGAAGATCGGCGATGGCGTCAAGGAAGGCGACTACGGCGCGATCTGCGTGAAGATCGACGACCTGAAGAAGAAGTACGGCATCTGATATTCGGCTCACGCCGGATGCAGAAAGGGCGGGACTTCGGTCCCGCCCTTTTTCGTTTCCGCTTCGGCGTGCGAGACTCGTCCTCATGACAACCGCCTGGCGCCTCGTCCTGCTGCTGGCTCTGCTGGCGATGATCGGCCCGGCGCTGGCCGCGATCCTGATCGTCGCCTTCGGCCGCGCCCAGGGCTGCCTGCCCGAAGCCGCCGCCTGCGGCACGCTCGATCTCGGCGGCTGGCTCGCCTTCACGCTGGACTGGTCATGGCACCGCATCCTCGGCGTCTGGGTCCTTGCTTCCTTCAGCGTGCTCGCCGCCGCCGGCGCGGCCTACGGCTTCGAGAGCCGGGCCCGCGCCGTGATGTGGGGCTTCATGGGCGCCTGCTGGGGCTGCATCGCCGCGCTGATCCTGCCCTATGCTGCCATCGTGTGGAGCGCCCCACCTGGCTGCCACATCACCGAGACCGGCATCGCCGGCTGCATCGTCTGGGGCCACCCGATGGGCGACGCCTTCGCGCTCGCCGCCCCCGCCTTCTGGCGCGCGACGATCATCATCCCTATCAGCCTCGGCGGCGTCGTCCTCACCTTCGTCCTCGCCACCCTCCGCCGCCCGGTTCCGGGTGGAACGGGATGACATCGGCGCTCGTTCTCCCCATATCCGGCTAGCCGAAATCCCCGCAACGGTTCATACTTCGTTCCATGTCGACGCCCCATCCCGGATTCGCTGACGCCGCCGTGACCTTCGACCAGCAGGGCGCGATGTGGATGCCGCATCGCCCCGAGCGCCCCGTGAAATCGGAAGGCGGCAAGGCGTTCAAACTCGTCAGCCCCTTCGAGCCCAAGGGCGATCAGCCCACCGCCATCAAGGACCTCGTCGAGGGCATCAAGCTCCAAGGCGAGCGCGACCAGGTGCTGCTCGGCGTCACCGGCTCGGGCAAGACCTACACGATGGCGCAGGTCATCCAGCAGACCCAGCGCCCCGCCCTCATCCTCGCGCCGAACAAGACCCTCGCCGCGCAGCTCTATGCCGAGTTCAAGTCGTTCTTCCCCGAGAACGCGGTCGAGTATTTCGTCTCGTATTACGACTACTACCAGCCCGAGGCCTACGTCCCGCGCACCGACACCTACATCGAGAAGGAGTCCTCGGTGAACGAGCAGATCGACCGCATGCGCCACTCGGCGACGCGCTCGATCCTGGAACGCGACGACGTCATCATCGTCGCCTCCGTCTCCTGCATCTACGGCATCGGCGCGGTCGAGACCTATACGGCGATGACCTTCAACGTGAAGGTCGGCGAGAAGCTGGAACGCAACAAGTTCCTCGCCGATCTCACCGCGCTCCAGTACCGCCGTAACGACGCCGCCTTCACGCGCGGCACCTTCCGCGTGCGCGGCGACACGATCGACCTCTTCCCCGCCCACCAGGAAGACCGCGCCTGGCGCATCGAGCTGTTCGGCGACGAGATCGAGGCGATCACCGAGTTCGACCCGCTCACCGGCCACAAGACCGCCAAGCTGGAGACGGTGAAGTTCTACGCCAACTCCCACTACGTCACCCCGCGCCCGACGCTGAACCAGGCGGTCAAGGGCATCATGGAAGAGCTGCGCGTCACGCTCGACGACTTCCGGGCCCGCGGCAAGCTGCTGGAGGCCCAGCGCCTCGAGCAGCGCACGCAGTTCGACATGGAGATGATCCAGGCGACCGGCTCCTGTGCCGGCATCGAGAACTACTCGCGCTGGCTGACCGGCCGCCTCCCCGGCGAGCCGCCGCCGACCCTCTTCGAATACATCCCCGAAAACGCCCTCGTCTTCGCCGACGAAAGCCACGTCACCGTGCCCCAGATCGGCGCGATGTATCGCGGCGACTTCCGGCGCAAGTCGACGCTCGCCGAATACGGCTTCCGCCTGCCGTCCTGCATGGACAACCGCCCCTTGAAGTTCGAGGAGTGGGACGCGATGCGGCCGCAGAGCGTCTATGTCTCCGCGACGCCCGGCCCGTGGGAGATGGAGCGCACCGGCGGCGTCTTCACCGAACAGGTCATCCGCCCCACCGGCCTCATCGACCCGCCCGTCGAGATCCGCCCGGTCGAGAGCCAGGTCGACGACCTCATCTCCGAATGCCACCGCATCGCGAAGGAAGGCTACCGCGCCCTCGTCACGACGCTGACCAAGCGCATGGCCGAAGACCTCACCGAATACATGCACGAGCAGGGCATCCGCGTCCGCTACATGCACTCTGACGTCGAGACGCTGGAGCGCATCGAGATCATCCGCGACCTCCGCCTCGGCGCCTTCGACGTCCTCATCGGCATTAACCTGCTGCGCGAGGGCCTCGACATTCCCGAATGCGCGCTCGTCGCCATTCTCGACGCCGACAAGGAAGGCTTCCTGCGCTCCGAAACCTCGCTGATCCAGACGATCGGCCGCGCCGCGCGCAATGTCGACGGCAAGGTCATCCTCTACGCCGACAGCATCACCGGCTCGATGGAGCGCGCGATGGCGGAGACCGATCGCCGCCGCGAGAAGCAGAAGGCCTATAACCTCGAACACGGCATCACGCCGACCACGATCAAGCGCGACATCCAGAACATCCTGGGCAGCGTCTACGAGCAGGACCACGTCACCGTCGAGGCCGGCTTCGCCGACGAGGGCACCGCCTATATCGGCCACAACCTGCGCGGCCATATCGAGGATCTCGAACGCCGCATGAAGGACGCCGCCTCCAACCTCGAATTCGAGGAAGCCGGCCGCCTGCGCGACGAGATCAAGCGCCTCCAGCTCACCGAACTCGCCGTCTCCGACGATCCCTTCGCGCGCCAGAGCGCCATCGAGGACAGCGTCGAAACCCTCCGCCGCGGCAAGTCGCTCAGCCAGCGCCGCGGCGCGATCCCCAAAGCCGAACGCACCAGCGGCGGCAGCGAGGACCTGCCCTTCATCCAGAACCCCATGGCCGGCCAACACGCCGACCCCTCCGGCAAACCCGAACGCGGCGCGCCGAAGAAGGACGGCCGCGCCAAGGCGGACTTCGAAGTCCGCCCCCACAAGCTCAAGGGCAAACGCCTCGCCCGCCCCGGCGCCCCCAAAACCTTCGGCAGCCGCAGCAAATAGCTCCCCTTGATCCTCCCCCGCCTGCGGGGGAGGGGGACCGCGCAGCGGTGGAGGGGGCGGATGCAGCGCACCGGCCCCTCCACGCACGCCGCGCATCACCGCCCCATTCAAGCGATGCGCGCCCCGCACCCCCGCCGCCATACTCGCCCCACACCATCGGAGGGCGCGCACGCGTGGCGATCAGGGATTTCATCACTGCTGGCGGCGCGGTCACCGCCGTCGCCGCGGCGGGGGCGCTCCTGCCCGGCCTCATGAGCCGCGCCGACGCGCCGCCCGCGCCGTTGCCCGAGGCCTGCGCCGCCCATCAGGGCATCTGGGCCTCCGCCGGCGATCAGGGCGCCGAGCTCACCGTGCTCATCGCCTCGCAAGAGATCGCCGAGATCGAGTTCACCTCCTATGCCGATCCGGTCGACGCGCGCGTCGATTGGGAGGCGTCCTGGGGCAGCGTCAGCAAGCGGGTGATCGACGAATGCGACGCGACGACCAAGCCCGGCATCCTGCGCATCAAGGCCGACGGCAACTGGCAGTATGAGATCGATCTCGCGCATGGCCGGCTCGCGCTCGGCGCGCCGGAAAGCTGGGAGGCGGCCAAGCGCCCGCAATGGAAACGATGACCCGCACCGCGCTCGGCCTCGTCCTGTCGGCCGCTTTCCTCGCGGGCGCCGCCGCGGCCGACATGACGGACTACCCCAGCGAGATCAACAATGACTGCGCCCTCTTCCGCGGCACCTGGGCGGCCAAGGCGCCCGAGCGCGAGGCGGGCGCCGAGGTCTGGACCTTCCTATCGGTGACGGATCTCGCCACCAGCGTCGTCGACTACCGAATCCTGCCCGACGGCAGCAGCACCGCCCGGCTCGGCCGCTTCGAGCTCGCCTGCGCAAGCGACTGCCAGGGCGGCTTCACCCTCACGCTCACCCGCCGCAACGGCGACCTGCAAAGCCACGCCTGGCACGTCGCCCTCACCGACCGCAAAACCCTGACCCGCACCGTCACCGACCTCGAGGGCCAGAAGACCATCCCCTACATCCGCTACCAGGGCCTCACCCCGAAGAACGACTGACGCGCGACGAAGCCCGCAGCGTCCCATTTGATCCTCCCCCGTTTACGGGGGAGGGGGACCGCGAAGCGGTGGAGGGGGCGGATGCAGCGCACCGGCCTAACCGAGTCAGCGGACCTTTCGCCCGTCGAACGACCGCGAAGCCATCTTCTCCCGCCATTATGCGGGGGATTGAGGCCGGATCAGCAAAAGGTCCAGTGGACCTTTTGCCCGGCCGAAACCCCGAAGGGGGAAAGGGGGCGGATGCAGCGCACCGACCCGTCAAGCACAGCCTACCCTTCCCCCCGCCCTTGCGGGGAGAAGTGGCCCCGCGCAGCGAGGTCGATGAGAGGCTGTCGCCCAGCGACGAACTTCAGCGCAGCTGCCAGCCGGATCAACGATGGCTTTGCAAGATGCAATAACTCCAACTGAGAACGTGTCTTCAAGAACGCCCTCCCTCCTCTACTGGAGATTTGCTATAAAACCCTGAGTTAAAATGAATCAGCACCGAAAATGCTGGGAAAAATACTGAGGGGGAAGAATAAATGACACTTTTTGAGCTCGTCAAAATCGTTTTGGATCGGCTGTATGAGGAAGCAGTGCGAGAGCACGGGAAAGAGACGGATGGGTTCATCAAAGAGAGGATGAAATATCTTTCATCGACGTACGCGACACTTTCAGATCCAAAGCGAAAACCAGTCAACTACAAGGACCCCGCGACCAGATTTGCGTATGTGTATACCTACGTCTGCGCTCATGGCGATTTTGTAGTGCAAGTCTTGGAGAAGCTACGCGACAAGCTTGGAGGGAAAATCTTCACTCAGAAGAATGTCCGTGCATCGTGCATCGGCGGCGGCCCGGGCAGCGATATCATAGGCATGCTCAAATATCTGAGCGAAAACAAGAAAGAGCCGGTAGAAAAACTCGCTTGCTATCTCTTGGATCGAGAGCAGGCCTGGTCTGATACATGGGCTGAGATCGACGATGCCATGAAGGTCGAAATCAGACTTAATACCTACTTCCAACAACTGGACGTCGTCGAACCTGATTCCTGGAAATCTCAGCAACGCTTCCTCGATGCTGATATTTTCATCATGAGCTACTTTGTATCCGAGGTTCGATCACTCGATGCAAAGGGCCAAGTGTCCAAATTTTGGACGACCATATTCAAAAGGGCGAAGCCCGGAGCGCTTTTCATCTACACGGACAACGGCAGTGATGAATTCAACGACTACTTCGACGAATTATGTAAGAATGCCGGCTTGGAAAATCTCGTAAAGCAGTCAAACAGGAAAACTTTCCCGCGCTTCACGGAACAAAAATCTGAGTTGCACGAATATACGACTAAGTTCGAAAGAAGCCCGAGAGTATCCGCCCTCTTAAGTTATCGGGCCTTACGAAAGCCAAAGTAGTGCAGGATTTATTCGGTCGTCAGGAAAATCTCGAGCCTATCCCGATGGTTGATGCGGAGGTGAGTTACCTTGCCTCGCTCGCACTTCCGCACGATCCGATCTACCTGCTAGATGAACTGGTTAGTACCACTCCATGGCGACATGAATCGGTGTCAGTTTGGGGTAAAACATATGCTCAACCTAGATTGATCGCTTGGTTTGGCGACGTTGGTAAAACATACAAATATTCATCTATCTCACTAGAACCTCTCCCGTGGAGCACGCTGCTTAGAGAAATTCAAGCTTCAGTCGAGAACATCGCAACAGCAAAATTCAACAGCGTGTTACTGAATTACTATCGCGATCAAAATGACAGCATGGGGTTTCATAGCGATGACGAGCGCGAACTCGGCTTTAGGCCAACAATTGCGTCGGTGAGTTTTGGCGCGGTGCGAACGCTCGTGTTTAAGCACAAAAAAAACAAGGCCATTAAGACGGTCAGATTGGATTTAGCATCCGGAAGCCTTTTGATAATGCGCGGTGAGACTCAGGAAAACTGGCAACACGGCATTGCAAAGTCATCAAAGCCAGTTGGCCCTCGAGTCAACCTGACGTTTCGACAGATACTGTCTCAATAATAAGATAGCGTCGAAGCACCCCGTTCGAGGGATATCCCCCGCCCCGCCCGCGCCTCATGCTCCCTCCCCAACCAAGTCCGGCGCAGCGCCGGGAGGGAGACCGGCATGAGACTGTCAGCGATGAGCACCCTGAGCCTGGCGTTGCTCTGCGCCTTCGGCGCGGCCGCGCGGGCTGAGGGCGCGACGGCGCCCGAGGCGCTCGCCGGCGTGTGGCAGGACGGCCCGGCGGGGATCTATTTCGTCCAGACGCCCGACTTCGCCTCCGGCGGGCTCGATCGCCGCACCGTGCTCTTCGCCGGCGACCGCTGGGCGGAGAACCCGGAGGGCGATCTCAGCCAGTTCAATTTCGACGCCGCCAGGCCGTCCATGTCCGGGCGGTGGAGCCTGGCGGGCGACGCGATGAGCATGACGCCCGCCGAGGGCCCGCCGCGCACCGGCCCGGTGAAGCTCAATCCCGACACCTGCTTCGACTTTCGCGACGGCATCTGGTGCCCGGCCCGCCCGTTCGCCGGCGCGACGCTCGCCGGCAAATACAGCGGCGGCAGTTCCTATTCCTCGTCGTCGAGCGCCATCGCGGTCGCCTCCGATTACGAGTTCTCGGCCGACGGCACCTATCGCCTGCTCGCCGCCGGCAGCTTCACGAGCGCCGAGCCGGACGGCCGCGTCACCGCGGCCGGCGCGAGCGAGGGCCGCTACCGCATCGAGGGCCTGACGCTGATCCTGACCGGGTCGGATGGCACCGAGCGGCGCGACATTGCCTTCCCCTTAGGCGAAGGCGCCGACGGCGCCGCGCCTCCGATGATCTATTTCGGCGGCTGGCTCCTCACCCGGCAGAACTGAACCGCCCACCCGCGCCGCCTGCCGCCACGCGTGTGCCGTCGAGATCGGACGACCTTTCTCGCCCTTGCCGAATCCGGAATATTATCCTATATTCGCCCCGCGACTGAACGGGGGAGGCGGCGTCGTGAACGCGGAGAACAGGAGCACAAAGGCGGCGCACCCCGGTATGGAAACACCGGCAAACAAACCCCAGCCGTCACGTCAATCCAGCCGTCACGCACGTCAAACGAAGATACTTTATGCCGGACTCGCGAAACGATCTGTCGCCTGCTCCGCCCGTTTCCCCAAAAAATCGACGTTCAATTCGGACGTTCGAATAAAGGCCCCTGCCCCTTAGCGACGTTCAAATCCCCTGCGTCGCGATCCGCCCCCAAAATCCGCCCTTTTTGAGCGACGCCATGAAAATCCTCGGACGCATCTCCTCGATCAATGTCCGCAAGGTCCTGTGGACCGCCGACGAGCTCGGCCTCGCCTACACGCGCGAGGACTGGGGCCTCCCCCTGCGCGATCCCAAAGTGCCGGACTTCCTTGCCCTCAACCCCAACGCCCAGGTCCCCGTCCTCGTCGAGGAGGGCGGCTTCGTGCTGTGGGAGAGCCACGCGATCATGCGCTATCTCAGCGCGCGGGGCGGCGTGCATCGGCTGATGCCGCCCGGCGCCCATGAAGCGGCGATCGCCGACCAGTGGCTGACCTGGGGCGCGACCGAGCTGAACCCCGCCTGGTCCTACGCCTTCTCGGCCCTCGTCCGCCACGCGCCCGGCCATGACGACCCCGCCGCGATCGAGACCTCGCGCCAACGCTGGACCGCCAGGATGCAGCTCCTCGACGATCGCCTCGCCGCGACAGGCGCCTATGCCGGCGGCGCCGAGTTCACCCTCGCCGACATCACCCTCGGCCTCTCCGTCCACCGCTGGTTCGGCACGCCGATGGAGCGCCCGGCTCTGCCACACATCGACGCCTATTACGCGCGCCTCCAATCCCGCCCCGCCGCCAGGGCATGGCTCGACCCCGCTGTGCCCTAGGGGCGCCAGCCGCAGCGGGCCTGCAAAGTCAACGATTACCTTTACGTAATATGAGCCTGTGGCGGGTTGCCGCAGTGCAGCAGGGCGCGTATCCCGCGCCTCCCATGATCACAGCTCTCTCCGACCGCCACATCCAGCGCACCGCGCTCTCGCTCATCCGCACCTACGGCGCGAACGCCTGCGCGGAGGCGCGCATCTGGTGCCGCCACTTCGCGCTCGAGGGCAACCGCCTCGAACGCGCCGTCTGGACCCGCATTCTCCTGGAATGCCGCCGCACCCTGCGGGCCGGCAGCGCCATGGCGCTCGCCGCCTAGTCGAGCCCCTGCTTCCCCGGCGCCCAATACGCCTTGGTCTTGAGCTGTCCCGAGACCGCCCCGCGCGCCTTAAGCGCCCGGCTCAGCCGCTGGATCGTCGCCGCCTTGCCCGTCAGCACCACGCTCTGCTGGCGGTCCGCCTCGAACGCCGCCACCGCCATCGCCTCCAGCGCCGCGTAATGCCCATCACCCGCCTGTCGCTCCACGATCTCCGCGCCGTGCACGCCCAGTTTCCCCAGCACCGCCGCGCTCTCCGCCGCTGAAGTCGCCTCGAACAGGAAGCGCATCTCGTCGGCGCCCTGCGCCGTCTCCAGCAGCGCCGCCGCCGGACCGATCGAGGTCTCGTCGCCGATGAACAGCGCCGGCCGCTCCAGCCCCGCAAAGTCCAGCGAGCGCCGCGGCCCGAACAGCAGGACGGGATCGCCCGCCTCGGCCGCCGCCGCCCACGCCGCCCCGCGGCCCTCGCCATGGCGATAGGCGACAACCTGCGTCCGTCCCGCCACCGCATCCCACAGGATCGGCGTATAGGTCCGGAAGGTCAGCCCGCGCATCTGGATCTGCAGCTTCTGCCCCGGCGCCCAGGCGATGCCCTGCAGCGCCCTCCCCGCCAGCGTGATCGACCGGAAGTGCGGGCTCAAATCCACCGCCGTCTCGATCACCGCCGCACGGGTCAGCAGATGCAGCGCCGCCGCCTGCAGAAAACCCGGCTTGGGCACCGGCGCCTTGGTTTGGGTTCGTTCGATCACATCCGCCATGTTCGCGCTCATGCTTTTACGGAAACGGCCGAATACCGCTCCGGAACACTCTCTTATTGAGAATCATTCTCAATATCAAGAGAATTCACGCTGCGGCCCAGTGGGCTTCCAGCGCCGCCGCCACCTCGGCCGGCCGCTGGCTTTCCCACCAGTGGCCGCAACTCTCGAACACCAGCACCTCGCGCGCCCGTGTCTTCTCGCCCAGCCGCGCGGCGAAACGCGCCGGCACATAGGGATCGTCCGCGCCGAAAATCACCAGCCCCGGCGCGGTAATCCTGGCGAGATCGCCCTCCCACTCCGCACCCACCGTGACGGCGGAGCGATAGAGCTTCAGGATGCAGTCCTTCATCAGCGGATCGACATGCCGGCCCACCTCGTCCGCCTGCGCGTGGGTGAGGCCCGCCTGCGCCAGCCCGCCGGCGATCGCCTCGGGCGTCATCAACTGCATCACCTGCTCGCCGACCTCCGGCGTCTGCCAGGCCTGCGCCGCGTCATGCCAGGTATAGGTGCTGTCCAGCGGCGCCCCACCCGCCGCCCAGCTCCGGATCAGATCGCCGCGCAGCGACACGGCGCGCAGCGTCAGCAACGCGCCCCAGTCATGGCCGACAATGTCCACTGGCGCCGCGAAGGTCTCGAGCTGGCCGATCAGCCAGTTCACATAGTCTTCCTTCGTCGCCCCGAACCCGTCCGGCGCCGGCGTCCCGAATCCCGGCAGCGACAGCGCCACCACGTCCGTGCGCTTGATATGCTTCAGCACGTCGTTCCACACCCGATGCGTATCGGGCACCCCATGCACGAAGACGGCGGTCATCTGGTTTCTCCCTTGGGCATTTGCGCGACGACGGGCGGGATCCAGCCGGGCTCCAGCGATTTCAGCGGATGCGACGCTGTCACCTGCCCCATGAAGGGCGGCCAGATATTGTAGCCGAGCAACGACTGCAGTTCGGGCGACATGCGCGCCGCCCATGCGCGCGGCACGCCCAGATAGAAATTCTCCTGCGTCCGCGCCCAGGGCTCGCAATATTGGTTGGTGAAGGCGAGCCGCGGTGCAGTGCTGCGATTGGCGCCACCGCGATGCAGCAGCGTGCCCTGGAAGACGATCGCCGCGCCCGCCGGCATTACGGCCGGCGTCAGCAGCGCGGCGATCTCGCCATCCGGCGCGCCGCCAATGCCATAGGGGTTGAGGAACGCACTTACCTGCTCGCTGCTCCAGTCGTGGCTGCCGGCGACGATGTCCGTCGCGCCGTTGTCGTCGGTGAAGGCATCGACGGCGCAGATAATCGACAGGCTGATCGCCGGCCGCGGCCGCGCCATGCGATAGAAGCCGTCGTCGAAGTGCAGCGGCTGCGCCTTCTCGCCCGGATAGATGCAGATCGCCTGACTGGCCGTCAGCAAATAGCCCGGCTGCAAGAACCGGTCGAGCAGCCCGAGAAGGCGCGGATCGGCCGTCGCATCCTCGAACACCTTGCCGCGCGCGACCAAGGTATAGACGCGCTCGGTCTCAAGACCCTCGAACGAGTTGCGCCCGGTATGCAAGCCGAGATGCGGCGCCAGCGCCGCGCGCGCCGCATCGAGCTGCGGCGCACTCATGAAGTCGTCGATGATGGTAAAGCCGTCGCGCCGCAGCCGCGCCTCATGCGCATCGAAATCGAACGACATCGCGCACCCTCCCGCGTGCCGTCTCATGCGGACGGCTTCGCGCGCATCAGGTTAGGCCGAAGTCTTCAGCACGGCCAGACTGTCGCGACGGCAGCATGGCAAGGTCAGGCCGCCGCCTTGCGCTTGACCACGGCGAGAATGTTGGCCGGCCCGTTCAGCATCACGCCCGTCGCTGTCGGCGTGACGGTGAAGCGGTCGCCGAAGATCCCAGCGCCCCGCGCATAGGTGACGACGCCGTCCTCGGCCGCCGTTCGCTTGAAGCTGCGCAGCATCCAGGACGCGCGCACCGCGGCCTCCACGGACGCCGGTGTCGCTGCTGCCACGTCCAACGACGAGGCGCGCATCAGGAAGCCGATGATGAGACCGGTCAGCACCGCGCCTATGGCAGCACCGACCAGCACCGCCTCAAAGCGCAGCCGGCCGCCGAGCGAGATGCCCACCAGAAGCCCGGCAAACATCGCGACGCCGTAGACGACTGCCTTCTGAACCGAAAAGCCCATACAGCCGCCCTCGCGCAGCTCGATATCGGCATTGAGCATGCAGCTACCCGGCGGCGGGCGGAACGCGTCAAGTCGCCGCGAAGCCTGCGGCGGAATTGCACAGGGGCTTAGGCGAAGGCGTCCGCCAGGAAGTGCGCGAGCACGCTCTGCGCACCGGGATTGGAGCCGATCGTGGTGTGGCTCGCGCCGGAGACTTCGATCGCTGTCACATTATCGCCCGCGGGCGGCACGCACGCTTCCCACTGTACGATACCGTCGTCGCGCGAATAGACCGCGAGCAGCTTCTGACCCGGCATGACCGGCTCGCCCGACACGCCAGCCACCAGCCCCTGATCGAACCAGCGCTGCAGCATCCACACGAACGGCGCCAGCGGCGTCGGCACGGGCAGTTGCACCGGCGAGCACAGCGTCGCCACCACACCCACCTGCTCAGGCATCATCTTGGCGATCTCACGCGCGAACACGCCGCCCAGGCTGACGCCCGCCACGGCGATCTTGCCGCCCGACGCTTCGGCCAGCGCCGCAACGCGCTCCTTCAGGCACTCGATCGACTTGGTGCGCGGCCCCAGATTGAGCCCGCTCTGCCAGCCTTCGGCGCGATAGCCGAGGCTTGAAAGAAAGCGCCGCAGCCGGCCGGTCGTGCCGTCATTGGTCAGGAAGCCCGGAATGACCAGCACGGTCTGCCCGTCGCCGCGCGGCAGCAGATCGTTCGCGACGCTCTTCGGCGGGAAGGCCGAAATGCGCGCAAGCTGCGCCGTCTCACCCAACCAACTGCGCATCCCCAGCCCGGACTCGCGGCCCGGCCAGATCGCCAGTGAATGATGCGCGACGCTGCCCATGATTTTTCTTTTCGCTCCTGAAGCTCGATCTTGTTGGCGCGGCAACCCGCCGCCATGCTCGCGGCATCGCCGCAGCAGAACCGCGCAAGCTACACGAAAGCATCACGCAAATGAAGCAAAACGATGATCTCGTTTTCATCTACACGACGCTGCCCGATCAAGAATCGGCTGTCACAATCGCGCACGCGCTTGTCGAACGGCGCCTCGCGGCGTGCTGCAATATCGGCGCGCCAATCCGCTCGATCTATTCATGGGACGGCGCCATCGAAGAGGCGTCGGAAATTCCGGTCCTGATCAAGACGCGACGCACGCTCGTCGCCGAAGCCGTCGACGCCGCGCACGCGCTGCATCCTCACGAAGCGCCGTGCTTCGTAAGGGTGCCGATCGACGGCGTCAGCGAATTCTATCTGGAGTGGGCGCTCTCCGTGACGAAGGGCTGAGCTACTCGCCCCGCACGATATACATCACGTCACGCGGCGACGGGTTGAGGCTCTGCCCGCCGTCCACGATCACGGTCTGCCCCGTCACCGCCTCGGCCGCGATCAGATAACGCAGCGCCTGCACCAGATCGTCCGGCGTGCTGCCATAGCCGAGCGGCGTCTTCGCCTGCGCCTTCGCGAACTCCTCGTCCGTCTGGTCCGAACTCGGCAACGTGATCCCGGGTGCGATCCCGTTGACGCGAATGCGCGGCGCGAGGGCCTGCGCCAGCATCGTCGTCGCCGCGCCCAGCGCCACTTTCGACAGCGTGTAGGAGAAGAAATCCGGATTGAGATTGACCAGCTTCTGGTCGAGCAGGTTGACGATCAACCCGCGCTTCGCCTCCGGCAACTGAACGGCGAAGGCCTTGCTCAACAGGATCGGCGCCGTCGCGTTGATCGCGTAGTTATGCGCCAGATGCGCCGCCGTGACGCTGGCGGCGGTGTCGTAGTCGAAGATCGACGCGCTGTTGACCAGCAGCGAGGCGAAGCCCGCCTCGCCCGCCGGCGCCAGGATACGCTCCGCGACATCGGGGTTCGCAAGATCGGCCTGCACGAGATCGCAGCGTCCGCCATCGGCGCGGATCGCCGCCGCCGTCGCCTCCGCCGCAACCGTCGAGCCGTTATAGTGCAGCCGCACGAACCAGCCGTCCGCCGCCAGCGCCTTGGCGAAGACCGCGCCCACCCGCTTCGCCCCTCCGGTGACGACGGCAAACCCGTGGCGGCTCGGCGATGACGTGCGCGCGCTCATGCCGCCTGCTCGCTGCGCAGGCGATAGACCTCGATCCCCGCCCCGCCCGCTTCGTTGAAAATATCCGGCTTCACGATCGAGACCCGACAGGCCTCCACGCGCGTGTCACGAAAGCTGAGCGTGATCAGTTCCTCCACCAGCGTCTCGATCAGGTCGGTGTGCTCGCGTTTCGACCAGCCGCGCAGCTCGTCGCGGATCGCGTCGTAGTTCACCACCGCCTCCACGCCGCTGCCGCTGAACGGCCGCGCCAAATGGGCGAACAGTTCGACATTGACGACGATGCGCTGCAGCCGCTCGGGATGACGCTCCCAGGGATGCAGCCCCAGCCGCACCTCCACCACCACGTCGCGCAGGATCACACGCTGATAGCCGCGCGTCGCATCCCACAGCCCGTGAGACCCCGCATCCTTGCCCGACGACGCTTTCATACCCACCTCGCTCATAGGGCGATCTTGAACCAATGCGCGCTCCATGCAACGAGGCAACGGTGAAGACAACCCAGGCCGTCCAGTCCCTCAAGATCGCCGACGCCGCGCGGGCCATCCGCCATGTCTTCGTGCGCGACCTCACCCTGGACGCCCATATCGGGGTCCATCGCCACGAGGAGGATCGGGCCCAGCCGATCCGGGTGAACATTGACTTGACGGTCGCGGAAACCGCCGCCCCCATCGGCGACCTCCTCGCCAATGTCGTCGACTACGAGCACGTCATAAACGGCGTCCGCGCCATCGTCGCCGAAGGCCATGTCCGGCTGGTCGAAACCCTCGCCGAGGCGGTCGCCGCCTTTGCGTTGCGCGACCCCCGGGTACGCGCCGTCCGTGTACGGATCGAAAAACTTGAGATCGTGCCTGACGCTGCGAGCGTCGGCGTCGAAATCGAGCGTTTGGCGGGCGAAAATTGAGGCAGGAAAATCGTCCGATGAATGCTCCGCACGCGGACTTTCACACAAGCCCCGGAAGCGCCGAAATGGCCTCGATTCCGGCCGAATCAACGCTTCTTTTCCTAAAATTGACGTTAGAGTCGCGAAATACGTCAATAAAATCAGATAGATAGTTCGTTCATCTGCCGGTCATGCTAGTGTTAAAGTCCCGTCGCGCGATTGTCGCGTCGCCCGCGCCGAAAATGCAGCCACAGAGTTATCCACAGCCCGAATCCCGCGCATGACCCCGTCCGACAATGCGCCCCCCGCCCCCGCCGTAACCGGCGCCGAATTGATCGCGGAAAAGGTCCGGACGCTCCCAAACGCGCCCGGCGTCTACCGCATGATCGACCGCGACGGCGAGGTCATTTACGTCGGCAAGGCCCGCGATCTGAAGAAGCGCGTGACCGCCTATACCAAGGGCCAGGGCCACACGACCCGGATCGCCCGGATGATCATGGCGACCGCCGACATGGCGTTTGTCCAAACCGCCTCCGAAACCGAGGCTCTGTTGCTCGAAGCGAACCTCATCAAGCGCTATCGTCCGCGTTACAACGTCTTGATGCGGGACGATAAATCCTTCCCGAACATCCTCCTGACCGGAGGCCACCCCTTCCCCCAGATCGTCAAGCATCGCGGCGCCCGGACCCGCAAGGGGATCTATTTCGGCCCCTTCGCCTCCGCCGGCGCCGTCGGCCGCACGCTGAACACGCTGCAGCGCGCTTTTCTTCTCCGTTCCTGCACCGATTCCGTCTTCGAATCCCGCACAAGGCCTTGCCTCCTCTTCCAGATCAAACGCTGCAGCGCCCCCTGCACCGGCCGCGTCGACGAGGCCGGCTACAAAGCGCTGATGGACGATGCCGAAGCCTTCCTCACCGGCCGTAGTCGTGCGGTTAGCGAGGCCCTCGGCAAGCGCATGGAGGACGCAGCGGCCAATCTCGATTTCGAATCCGCCGCACGTCTGCGCGATCGCATCCGCGCGCTCGCCCATGTGCAGCAGACGCAAGGCATCAATCCGCAGACCATCGACGAAGCCGACGTCTTCGCGATCACCGCCGCGCATGGCGAAACCTGCATTCAGGTCTTCTTCTTCCGCGGCGGCCAAAACTGGGGCAACCGCGCCTACTTCCCGCGCCATGATCGCGGCGCGCCGACAGGCGAAGTGCTCGATGCGTTTCTCGCCCAGTTCTACGATGGCCGCGAAGCGCCGAAGCAGATCATCGTCTCGGAAGAAATTCCCGGCCGCGCCCTGCTCGCCGAGGCGCTGTCGCTGCGCCAGGAGCGCAAGGTCGAGGTCCTGCTGCCCCAGCGCGGCGAGAAGCGCGAGATCGCCGACGCTGCACGCATGAACGCCCGCGACGCGCTGATGCGCCGCCAGGCCGAAAGCGCCGCCGAAACCGAACTCCTGCTCGGCGTCGCCGAAGTCTTCGGTCTCGACGGCCCGCCCCAGCGCATCGAGGTCTACGACAACTCCCACATCCAGGGCTCCAAGCCCGTCGGCGGCATGATCGTCGCCGGCCCGCGCGGCTTCGAAAAAGGCCAGTACCGCAAGTTCAATATCAAAACTGCCGCGGGGAATGACGACTTCGCGATGATGCGCGAGATGCTGACCCGCCGCTTCGCGCGCCTTGCCGATGTCAAGGAAACCGCCGACGACGCCCACGCGCCGATCTTCGACGAGAAGGAAACCGACGAGGTCGCCGAACGCCCCGACCTCATCCTGATCGACGGCGGCCTCGGCCAGCTCTCATCGGCGCTGGAGGCAATGCGCAATGCCGGCGTCGAAGGCATCACCATCGCCGGCATCTCGAAAGGCCCCGACCGAGACGCCGGCCGCGAGAACTTCCACCTGCCAGGCAAGCCCAGCTTCATGCTGGAGCCCAACCATCCCGTGCTCTTCTATCTCCAGCGCCTGCGCGACGAAGCCCACCGCTTCGCCATCGGCACCCATCGCGCGCGGCGGTCGAAAGCCATCGCCGACAACCCGCTCGACGCAATCGAGGGCATCGGCGCCAAGCGCAAACGGGCGCTCTTGCTCCATTTCGGTTCGGCCAAGGCCATCCGTAATGCGAGTGCAGCCGACCTCGCCTCGATCGACGGCGTCAGCGAGGCCCTCGCCCGTCGCATTTATGATCACTTCCGGGCATAAGCTGCCCTCATGCGAATTACCTGGCCGACCGTCCTGACGCTGCTGCGCATCGTGCTCATCCCGGTGATGGTCGCGCTGTTTTATCTCGGCGGCGATCTCGCCCGCTGGACGGCGCTCGCCGTCTTCATCATTGCCGCCCTTACCGACTGGTTCGACGGCTACCTCGCCCGCGTCACCAACGCCTCGTCAAAGCTCGGTGAAATGCTCGATCCCATCGCCGACAAGCTCATTGTCTGCGCCGCGCTTGTCATGTTGGTAAAGGACGGCACGATCCACGACTACACGGTCATCGCCGCCATCGTCATCGTCAGCCGCGAAATCCTGCTCTCGGGCCTGCGCGAATATCTCGCCGCCGCGCAGGTGAAGGTGCGCGTCTCGCGCATCGGCAAGATCAAGACGGCCGTGCAGATGATCGCCATCTGCGTCCTCATCGCCGTCCCGCCGCTCCTGCCGCACTGGCCGACCATCGACGACGTCGGCACCATCGCGCTGTGGCTGGCCGCCGCGATGACGGTCTACACGGGCTGGAGCTATCTCGTCGCCAGCCTGAAGCACATGGAAGACTGAGCCATGCGCATCCGCTATTTCGCCTGGGTCCGCGAACGCGTCGGCCGTGCCGAGGAAGAGGTGCAGCCGACCACGCCCATCGCCACCGTCGCCGACCTCGCCGACTGGCTCGCCACCCGCGGCCCCGGTTACGAAGCCGCTTTCGCCGACCGCAACCGCCTGCGCGTCGCCGTCAACCAGGATCAGGCCGACTTCACCGCTCACATTGCCGCCAACGACGAAATCGCCTTCTTCCCCCCGATGACCGGCGGCTAGAAGTGATCGCCTACGCCCCTCTTCGTCATCCTGAGGAGGCCACGCGGCGGCCGTCTCGAAGGACGCACGACCCATGACCGTCCGCATCCAGAGCGAAGATTTCGACATCGCCGCCGAACTCGCCGCGCTCTTCGCCGGCCGCGACGACATGGGCGCCATCGTCACCTTCTCCGGCCTCGTCCGCGGCGGCGACGTCACCGCCATGACGCTGGAGCACTACCCCGGCATGACCGAGAAGGCGCTGCAGAAGATCGAGGCGGAAGCCAACGCCCGTTGGCCGCTGAAAGCGACGCTCATCCTCCACCGCGTCGGCCGCCTGCTGCCCGGCGAGCGCATCGTCCTCGTCGCCGCCGCATCACAAACCCGCCACGCCGCCTTCGAGGCCGCGAGCTTCCTGATGGACTATCTCAAAACCGACGCCCCGTTCTGGAAGAACGAGGAACACGCCGACGGCACATCAGCGTGGGTCGATGCCCGCAAGGCGGACAGCAGCGCGAAGGCGCGCTGGCGCTAAGCCGACTTCCGCTCGCCGCGCACTTCGGCCGCGTAGTCTTCCATCAACGTCTGGCTGATCGCCGCCGGCTTGAAGGTGTGCGGCCCGATCTCCGAGATCGGCGTCACTTCTGCGCCTGTCCCGCACAGGAACGCCTCGCTGAAGCCGCCCAGTTCTTCCGGCATGATGTGACGCTCGATCACTTCGATCTGCCGCGCCTTGGCGAGCGCGATCACCGACTGACGCGTGATGCCATTCAGGAAGCAGTCCGGCGTCGGCGTGTGGATCTTGCCGTCCTTCACGAAGAACATGTTCGCACCGGTCGCCTCGGCGACATAGCCGCGATAGTCGAACATCAGCGCGTCCTGGTAGCCCTTGGCCTCCGCCGCGTGCTTCGACAGCGTGCAGATCATGTAGAGCCCCGCGGCCTTCGCATGGCACGGCGCGCTTTCCGGGCTCGGCCGCTTCCAGTCGGCGATGTCGAGACGGATGCCCTTCATCTTGGTCGCGGGATCGAACATCGAGGGCCAGATCCATGAGGCGATCGCGACATGGATCGTCGAATGCTGCGCGCTCACCGCCATCATCTCGCTGCCGCGCCACGCGACCGGGCGCAGATAGGCGTCGGTGAAGCCGTTCGCCTTGATGACCTCTTCCTTCGCGGCAATGATCGTTTCGGCGCTGAAGGGAATCTTGAAGCCCATCAGCCGGCCGGATTCGATAAACCGGTCCGTATGCTCGGCCGACTTGTAGATCGCCCCGCCATAGGCACGCTCGCCCTCGAACACGCAGGAGCCATAGTGCAGTCCGTGGGTCAGCACGTGAACCTTGGCGTCGCGCCAGGGCACCAGCTTGCCGTCGAACCAGATGAAGCCGTCACGGTCGTCGAAAGGCAGGATGGCGGCGGACATGGTTCCCTCCAGCGGCACAGGCGGCCGCATCTACGCTCTTGCCGTTTGCTAGCGATCCCGCCTAAATATGTCAACATGACTGACTTAAAATCCGCCGAGAGCCGCTCGCCCGCCTCGCTGCTCTATTTGCGCGAGGACGAGCTGCGCCGTGGCATCGAGCTGCTGTTCTTCGGCTACCGCGATTTCCTGTCGGACGCCGACGCCGAACTCGCGACGCTCAGTCTCGGCCGTGCCCACCACCGCGCTTTGCATTTCATCGGCCGCCAGCCCGATCTCGCGGTCAACGAACTGCTGACCATCCTCAAGATCACCAAGCAGAGCCTTGGCCGCGTGCTGAAGGACCTGCTCGCCCGCGATCTCATCGAACAACGCCCCGGCCGCCGCGACCGCCGCCAGCGCCTCCTCCGCCTCACCCCCGCCGGCGAAGCGCTCCATGCCCAGCTCCTCACCCGCCAGCGCACCCGCATGGCGCGCGCCTTCCGCGAGGCCGGTCCCGATGCCGTCGCCGGTTTCCGCAAGGTGCTCGCCGGCCTCATCGCCGAGGATGAACGCGCGCGGGTTTTGGCTATGATCGGCGCAGGAAACTGACCATGAGCGAAGCCGCCAATCTCGCCCCCGTCGAAGGCGACAACCGCCACATCCTCGTGGTGGACGACGACACGCGCATCCGCACGCTGCTGCAGCGCTTCCTCACGACCAACGGCTACCGCATCACCATGGCGGCCGATGCCGCAGAGGCGCGCCACCATCTCAAGAACTTCACCTTCGACCTCATCGTGCTCGACATCATGATGCCGGGCGAGGATGGGCTCAGCCTCACGGCTTCTCTTCGTAAGACCAGCGACGTGCCGGTCCTTCTCCTCACCGCCCGCGGCGAGGCGGCCGACCGTATCGCCGGCCTCGAAAGCGGCGCCGACGACTATCTCGCCAAGCCCTTCGAGCCGCGCGAACTCCTGCTCCGCATCGCCGCGATCGGCCGCCGTGCCCGCGCCGAGCGCTCGGCGCTCAAGGAAATCCGCATGGGCGCCTACCGCTTCGATCCCGAACGCGGCGAGATGACCCGCGACGGCCATCAGGTGAAGCTGACTGGCGCCGAAACCGCCTTGCTGCGCCTGCTTTCTGCCAATGCGGGCAAGCCGATCAGCCGCCTCGAACTTGCCCAGCGCACGGGCGCCGGCCTCGAGCGCTCCATCGACGTCCAGGTCACGCGCCTTCGCCGCAAGATCGAGGACGACCCCAAGATGCCGCTCTACCTCCAGACGGTCCGTAGCATCGGCTACGTCCTGATCCCCGACGGCGTGACCTAGCGGCCCGGCAGCCGAAAATACTTATAATACTTAACCTTCCTGCAAGTGCGGGCGGGGCATGGTCCGGCGTCCTTGGGAAACGCCGCTTTGTCAGCCCGCAGCCACCGCGATCTAGCCGCCCTGTCGAACACGGCCTCTTCCAGCCGCGTGCTCAACCTTGCGTTGCTGGATCTGCGCCACGGCAATGAAGAGGCGCACCGTTCCACCCCGCTTTTCCGCAGCCGGCAGCTGAACACTGCGATCATCATCAAGCATCGCCTGCGCGGCAACGAACGTTGGGACAAGTCGGTCAAACGGCTGAACGCGACCAAGGTCGTGATTCCGTTCGAAGCCGCCAACCTGCGCACCGGTGGCCACTCGTTCTTCGTGGGCGAAAGCCATCAGGCCGCCAAGCTGCGCGAGACCGCCGGCATCAAGGACGACGATCTCAAGCACGACATGCTGGTTCTCGAGCGAATCGACGCCCTGCCCTCGCTCGATCCGTTCCTGATGCGCGAACAACTGCGCCGTAACGGACACAACGCGGCCGATACCTATTTCAACATTTCGCCGGGCGACCTTGCCCGCATGCAGGCCTTCGTCGCCGGTGAAATCAAGCAGCTCGTTTCGATGGCGTTCGGCATGGAAGGCGGCGGCGAATCCGCCAACCGCCTCGCCGAAGCGCTCCTCTCCACCCAGCTCGACGAACGGCTGGAACCTTTGCGCCTGACGCTGCGCCTCGAAGGCGACGCGTTCCGCGAAGGCGTCTTCTGCTGGAAAGGCTTCCTCTACTACAAGTGGATGCGCGACGAGATGCTGGGCGATGTCGCCCGCGTCGTGAAGGAGATCGACCATCTCCGCATCACCGGGCCGCGCGACAAGCCGTCGATGGACTACATCACCACAACACAGGCCAAGGTCCGCCAGAACATCCGCGCTGAAATCCAGGCAGCGCGCGAATCGATCGCCGACTATGACCGGATGTTCGACGACCTCATCACGAACTCGAAGGCCAACGCCTTCCGCGAATTCCTGCTCAGCGCGCCGGCCAAGTTCCTGCAACTCGGCGAGCGCCTCGGGAACACTGCCCACGTCGCGAGCTTCTGGCGTTACCGATTCCCCGATCCCAAGCGCCTCGTGGTGACGGTCGAGGAGGCGCTCGACATCCTGCAGGACTTCGAATCGAGCCTCGGCGGCAGCGCGGCCTGATCGCGGGGGTTATGCCGGCCCGCATCAGTCTGTAGACTGCGGCGATGCATGCCCCCTCATCGCCCGCCGCGATCAGTATTTCCGGCCTCACCAAGACCTATGCCTCAGGCCTCACTGCGCTGAACGATATCAACCTGGACATCCGTCCCGGTGAGATCTTCGCGCTGCTCGGCCCCAACGGCGCCGGCAAGACGACGCTGATCAACCTCATCTGCGGCATCGTGAAGCCGGGCACCGGCTCGGTTCTCATCAACGGCCACGACATCCAGGCCGAATACCGTACCACGCGCAGCCTGATCGGCCTGGTGCCTCAGGAACTCAGTACCGACGCTTTCGAAACCGTGTGGGATACGGTGCGCTTCAGCCGCGGCCTCTTCGGCAAGCCACCCAACCCCGCCTATATCGAAAAGACCCTCCGCGCCCTGTCGCTGTGGGACAAGCGCAAGAGCAAGATCAAGGAACTCTCCGGCGGCATGAAGCGCCGCGTGCTGATCGCCAAGGCGCTCAGCCATGAACCGAAAATCCTTTTCCTTGATGAACCCACCGCCGGCGTTGACGTCGAACTGCGTCGCGACATGTGGGAGATGGTGCGCAAGCTCCGCGCCGACGGCGTCACCATTATCCTCACCACCCACTATATCGAGGAAGCCGAGGACATGGCCGACCGCATCGGCGTCATCCTCAAGGGTAAGATCATCCTGGTCGAGGAAAAGGCCGCATTGATGGCCAAGCTCGGCAAGAAGCAGTTGTCGCTTCAGCTCCAGGTGAAGCTCGATGCCCTACCGCCTGAACTCGACGGAACCGGCATCGCGCTCAGCGCCGACGGCCACGAACTCGTCTACACCTTCGACGCCCACGCCGACGATACCGGCATCGCCGCCTTACTGAAGCGCCTCGGCGATCTCGGCATCGACTTCAAGGACCTCCAGACCCGGCAAAGCTCGCTGGAGGACATCTTCGTCAGCCTGGTGCACGCGCAATGAACGTCTACGGCATCCGCGCGATCTATCGCTTCGAAATGGCGCGCATGTTCCGCACGCTGCTGCAGAGCCTCGTCACGCCCGTTCTCACGACCTCGCTCTATTTCATTGTCTTCGGCTCGGCGATCGGCTCGCGCATGACCGAGATCGACGGTGTCGCCTACGCCGCCTTCATCGTGCCTGGCCTCATCATGCTCTCGCTGCTGACCGAGAGCATCTTCAACGCCTCATTCGGCATCTACATGCCGAAATTCTCGGGCACCGTTTACGAGCTGCTCTCCGCGCCCTTGTCGCCGCTGGAGATCATCATCGGCTATGTCGGCGCCGCCGCGACCAAGTCGCTGATCCTGGGCGTCGTGATCCTCGTGACCGCCCGCCTCTTCGTACCATTCGAGATCGAGCACCCCTTTGTCATGCTCGCTTTCCTGGTTCTCACCGCGCTCAGCTTCTGCCTCTTCGGCTTCGCCATCGGCGTCTGGGCGGACGGCTTCGAGCGGCTGCAGATCATTCCGATGATGATCGTCATGCCGCTCACCTTTCTCGGCGGCAGCTTCTATTCGATCTCGATGCTCCCCGAGTTCTGGCAGAAGGTCTCGCTCTTCAACCCGGTCGTCTATCTCGTGAACGGGTTCCGCTGGAGCTTCTTCGGCGTTGCCGACGTCGCGGTGGGCGTCAGCCTCGGCATCACCATCGGCTTCATGGCGCTCTGCATCGCCATCATCTGGTGGATGTTCCGCACGGGCTACAAGCTGAAGTCCTGATTACAGCAGCTCCAGCACCGTCTCCGCCGGCCGGCACAGCTTCACGCCCTTCGGCGTCTCCACAACCGGCCGGTCCACCAGCACGGGATGCACCAGCATCGCCTCGAAGATCGCCTCGTCCGCCGTGTCCGGCGCGGTCAGCCCCAGCTCTTCCGCCGGACTGTTCCGCACGCGCAGCCAGTCGCGCGGGTTGGCCAACGCCCGTTCCAGTAGCCGAGTCAGCCCATCCCGCGTCCAGCCGGCCTCCAGATAAAGCACGACCTCGGGCTGAAACCCGGCCGCCTCGATCGACGCCAGAACCGTGCGCGAGGTCCCGCATTCCGGGTTGTGATAGATCGTGATGCCGCCGGCCATCTGCTTCTCCTGCTTTCCGGCGCCCCATGTCGCACCGCGCGGCCATTCAGGCTAGACTGAACCCATGTCCCTGACCTCGGATCGCCCGGCCGTCCTGCCTACATCCCCGCCGCGCCGGCGCAGGGGCGCGCGTCTGCGCGACTTCTTGCCCCGCCGTCTTTTCGTCCGGTCGCTGCTCATCGTCGTCGTGCCGATGGTGCTGCTTCAGGCGGTCGTCGCCTACATGTTCCTCGCCGACCACGAGGCCCGCACAACCGCCAATCTCACCCGCGGTCAGGTCGACCAGATGGCGCTAGTGATCCAGCTCGTCCAGGGCGAGCCCGACCCCGCCAAGCGCCATGAACTGGTGGCCGAAGCTTCCGGCCGCCTCGGCATGTCGGTCGCCTATCTTCCAGGCGAGCAGCTCCCCACCCAGCCCGGCACCACCGACACCCAGGTCGGCGAATATATCGGCCGCGAGATGGATGGCCGCATTCCCGAGCCACACTGGTATGACGCCCAGCGCTTCGGCGAGCTCGTCGATCTCCGCGTCAAGGTCGACGAGGCCGGCGTGCTGCGCTTCCTGATCGAGCGCAAGCGCTTCATCAACATCAACATGCACCTCCTGCCGATCTGGATGATCGTCTTCTCGCTCTTCCTGCTCGGCATCGCGATCCTCTTCCTGCGCAATCAGATCCGCCCGATCCAGCGCCTTGCCCTCGCCGCCGAGGCGTTCGGCCGCGGCCGTGACGTGCCCGACTTCAAGCCCGCCGGCGCCACCGAAGTCCGCCGCGCCGCGATCGCCTTTATCGGCATGCGTCAGCGCATCGCCCGCCAGATGGCGCAGCGCACTGAAATGCTCGCCGGCGTCAGCCACGATCTGCGCACCCCGCTCACCCGCATGAAGCTTGAGCTCGCCATGATGGGCGACGAGCCCTGCACGGCCGATCTCCGCAACGACATCCTCGAGATGGAACGGATGCTCGATGAATATCTCGCCTTTGCGCGTGGCGAAGGCGGCGAGCAGGCCGCGAACGCCAATGTCGCCGAACTGGTTTCGGAAATCGCCGACGACGTCCGCCGCAAGGGTGACTTCCGCATCGACGTCACGACCGTCGGCGATCTCGTCGCCCCCGTGAAGCGCAACGCCCTCAAACGCTGCGTCGTCAACCTGGTCGAGAACGCGATCAAATACGGCAAGCGCACCCAGCTCGCGGCGCGGCGCGACGAGGACTATATCGAGATCTTCGTCGAGGATGACGGCCCCGGCATTCCCGCCGAACGCCGTCAGGAAGCCTTCCGCCCCTTCCGCCGCCTCGACGAAGGCCGCAACCTCGCGGCCGGCGGCGTCGGCCTCGGCCTCGCCATCGCCCGCGACATCGCCCGTGGCCATGGCGGCGACGTCAAGCTCGGCGAAAGCGCGCTCGGCGGCCTCAAGGCGACCGTGCGGATTCCCGTCTAGTAGGTGACGGTCGCGACGACCGTATCGTTATAGACACCCGCGCCCGGCGTCGTCTGCGCCGGAACACGCCCATAGACCGGCAGGCCCTGCACCAGCCCCGTCCCGGTACCGGAGGCAATCTGCCCCACGGTCTGACTCCAGGGCTGTGTTCGCTGGGTATTCAGATAGAGCCCATACGTCACAACCGCGGCCCCTAACTTCATCTGCCGCGCAGTCGGCGCCGCATTGGCAAGGCCCCCGTTCAAGCCCACGGAATAGCTCGTCCCCGGCGTGCACCGCACATTGACCGCGCCGGCCGCATCGACATTCGTCTTCAGCACCCCATGCACGCCGAAATTGATATTGTCCGCCGTCACCAGACAGTTGGGCTGCACATCGGCCTTCACCTCGAACGGGACGGCAACCGGACTCGCCAGCGTCAGGCAATTGAACAGCGTCAGGTCCGAATAGGAGATTTTCGAATAGGCGCTCGTGAACATCGAACTGAAATGCCCCGTCGCCGCCGTCTGCTGGTTCGCACTCACGCGCCCATAAATCGTGCGTGTCGTGCTGATCGACCCGAACAGGCTGGTGTTCAAGTCGATCGTCGGCGGCGTCCCCAGCAAAGCCTGCTCGATCGACCCCCAGGGCGTCGTTCCAGTGTCGGTGTAGAGCGAGAATTCCAATGGCGCGTTGGCGGGATTGCGCATGTAGCGCACCGCGCCCGACGAGCCCCCGCTCCCCGCCCCGATATTCGGACAGATGCGCACGGTCCCCAGCGTGACGCTGGTGCAGTTGATGCTGAGCGTCGCCGTACGATCGACCGCCCCGCCGCCCAGCGTATCGACATCGCCGAAATCGAGCGTCGAGATCGCGAAGGTGCAATTCAGCGCTTCGGCACGCGGCGTGAGCAGGAACGCGGCAAGGAAAACCCCGAAAAGATACCTGGTCACGGCGTCCCTCCGACCGGTCTGCACAACACATCGGGCACGCGCACCTGCACGCCCGGCTGCGCCGCGAACGCGAATTCCGCAGCGCAGGTCGCACCCTCCGGCGAGATCACGGTCAACCGGTTCTGCGCCGCGAGATGCGTCACATAGGCCTCGCCGTCATAGCCCACGATGAATGTCTCGGTCCCGCCGTCGAGCTGCCCGCTCGACCCCGCCTCGACGAAACCGCCCGTCGGGGTGCGCAGGGTAACCAAGGCCGCCGGCGTCGCGTTTACCGCAAAGCTGACCACGGCGCCGCTGCGATCCGCGGGTATGGCCACGCGCGCCGTCGTCTCGACGCTCGCATCCAGCGGCAGATTGTCGGGATCGATCGAAAGATGGTTTTCCTGATAGGCATTGAGCCCCGGCACCAGCAGCCGGCCCGCCGAATCCGTGCGGCCCACCGGACGGTTCTCCAGCTTCACCTCGACATCCGGCGCACCGGTTTCCACCACTGCGAACGCATCGTCGATCCGGTTCGTGAAGAAGACGCCGCCGCTTCCCAGCGCGATCGCGCCGTCGATCTCCGCCGTGGCGCGCGAGCGCCCTTCGCCATAGCTGGCCGTCGCTTCGAGCCGCCCGAAGGAGGCGCGATAGCTGGCACCCGCCGACTGCACGCTGTCACGGCCATCCGCCAACTGCACGCGCCAGCCATAGTCGCCGACCACCGCGCGCTCCGCCTTCACGATATCGGCCGTCGCGACATTCCGCTCCGCCGTCTGCGACAGGCTTGCCGATGTCTGAATGTCGTCGCCCAGCGGGAAGGACAGGCCCGCAAACAATCCATAGGAGCCGTCGCGCTCCAGGTCCTGGAACGCCGTCGCGAAGAGCTGCAGCTTCTCGCCGACCGGCTGGCTGAGACTGAAGGCCACCAGACGCGACGTCTCCCCGCCATAAGGGCTGAAGCGGGTGTAGCTGAACGAGAGCGCCCCGTTTTCGAACGGCCCTGGCAGCGACAGCGCAAGCTGGTCCAGCGCGCGCGGCGGCGCCGCCTGCCGCCACAGAAAAGGCGAACCCACCTCCTCTGCCGCAGCAGTGACCGATGCGATATCGGCGTAGTCGCCAAAACTGCGCTGCGTGAGCGCGAACAACCGCACATCGCGCCACGCCATCTCGAAGCTGGCCGCGAGTTGATATCCGACCTGTTCCTTGTACCGGCTGAATGACGCCGAGACCGCGGTAGCGCCAGCCGACCCCAACGACGCGATCATCCCCGCCCCGCCATTGATCAATCCGCCGCCGCCCTCGCCATGCGCTTCCAGCGTCAAACCGTCGCTGAGCCCATAGCGCACGCTCGCCGACGCCATCAGCCGGTCGTCATAGGTATCCGCCAGGCCGCCGAACCCACGCCGCGCAAAGCCAAGCTCCGCCGAGAAATCAAGCAAGCCCGGCGCCAGCATCTGCGCGGAGGCGAAGAACGGCCGCTCCGCCATCGTCTCGCGGCCCAGCGCATCGCGCACCACCACGCGCACAGTCCCTGCACCGGTTACCAGCGGCAGATTGGAAATCTCGAACGGCCCGGCGGGCACATCGGCGGCAAACTGCTGGGCGCCGTTGACATAGACCTCCACGCTGGAGGGCACGTCGGCAGCGCCGCGCAGATCGGCCAGCGGCGTCGTCACCAGATCGGACCGCAACGCAAAATTGCGCCGCACCTGGAGTCCGCCCAGCCGCACGGGCCGCGTCCACCCAAGCCCACCTGTGATCAGGTCGCCCGCGCGATAGGTCGTCGGCCCGCTCGGATCGGACCACGTCCACGCGGTCTCCAGCCGCGTGACCCGCGCGCCGATATCCGAGCCGCCCTGCGCAAGCAGTGTTGTACTGAAAATCCCTAACGGCCCGAACGCCCGCGCCTCTACGAAGCCCGACACGCCGTCAAACCGCCAGCCGCGATCATGCCCGCCCGCCGCAAAGACTGTGTAGTTCACCACGCCGCCCCAGTGCGTGCTGCCGCCGTCCCGCACATCGGCCAGTTGCGGCCGCGCCGCGATGACCAGCGGCACGCGCGCCCCCTCCGTTGCGGTAAAGCGAACGACCTGCTTGGTCTCGTCATAGTCCGCCGTGACTCCCGGCAAGCGCGCCACCACGATCCGCCCGGATGCATCCAGCGCCGTGGAAACGGGTTCCAGTCCCGCCTCGCGCAGTTCGCCCGGCTCGATCGTCAGCGCGCCGTTCGCGCCCATGCGAAAGGCGGCGATCAGCTCGCGCGATACGCCGTTGATGAAGACTTCGAGATACAGGTCCGCCCCCTCGCCCAGACTGTGCGGTCTCAGGGCGAGGTCGGGCGCGAGCGGTGCGGCCGAACACGTTGCGGACATGATCAGAACGCCTGCGACGAAGCCTGACGCCCTACCCGCCAGTCGGCTCGGCGATCGCATGGATGCGCCCCGCTTCGCTTTCCGCCGAGATCGTCACGGCCGCGCCGGCCGGCGTGCCGGACTTGACCGGAATGAACCAACTGGCCGACGCACCGCCTAGTACGTAACCGACCAGCCCCTCTTGCCGCGCCACCTCAGCGCCCGCGACGCCCAAAGCGAGGTTCACGACCCGCAACCGCTTCGTTCCGCTGTTCGTCGCGACGATCCGAATGCCGCCGGCCTCGCGTTGCATCTTCCAGACGACGGACGGCGCGAGACTTCCCTCGGCGGCGAAGAACAACGGAATGGAATGGCGCAGCACCAGCTTCACCGCACCGCTCTTGCGCGCGCCGGGATCAGGCAGTTCGTCGACCAGCACGCGATAGCTTTCCTCGCCCACGATCGGCGTCTGCGAGACGCGCACCACGCGGACCAGATTTTCCTCGCCCGGCATCAACCGTGCGATGGGCGGGCTGACGACGACATCGGTGGTCGGCTCCAGCACGTCCTCGCCGTTCACCTGGCGCCAGCGGAAGACGCGAACCTGGACGTTGATGGGTTCCTCGCCGTCGTTCCATACCTTGAGCGACGATGCGGCCTGGGGAGGATTCAGGTCGATCATCACGGGCGCAACACGCAGTGATGCGGCGGTAGCGGCGCCGGCTGTGGTGAAGGCCAGGAACAGGACGGCGAGGAATTTGAAGGGGGGCATGATGCGCTCAATAGGTGACTGTCGCCGTCACCGTATCGGTGTACGAGCCGACCCCCGAGGTCGTCTGCACGGGCACCAGCCCGTAGACAGTGATGATCTGATTGGCGCCGTTGCCGGTACCCGCCAGCGTGTTGCTGCCGATCGACACGCCCCACAGCAACGTGTGGGGAGCGTCGCGATAGAGCGAATACTGCACCGTCTGCGAACTCGGCCCCGTCATCTTGCGCGCCGCAACCGTCGCGCCGACGCCGGCGCCGGCGCTGATCCCGACGCTATAGGTCGTGCCGCTGGTGCACTGGATGCCCAGCGTGCTCGTCCCGGGAATGGCCGTCGCGATCACGCCGGTCGTTCCGAAATCGAGGTCCGATGCCGAATTGATGAGGCATTCTGATGTGATCTGGATCTTCACGTTGAAATCGGCCGTCGCCGTTGCGGCCGAGGCGATGCTCGCCAAGGCGATGGCGCCGGCGGACAATCCAAGAATGCTGCGGAGGGAAGCGGTCATGCGACTTGGCCGGGCTGGGAAACTCACCAGCGCGACGTTAGCCATGCGCGCTTGCATCGCCGTAAAATCGGCCCCGGCGCGAAATGCGAAAATTACATGCTTCGCAAAAAGCGCCGCTAGGCAAACGCGGGGTCAGCCCCAATCCACAACGGAATCTACGACCGGTCGCCGCGCAGAACGCGTGATTTACGCAGGGTCTGACCAGCCGAGCCGTTTCGCCCAGCGTTCCGCCTCGCGCAGCCGCGTGTCCAGCGCCGCCATGGTGCGGGACAAGCCTGCATCGTCCTCGGCGAAAACGCCCAGAACCAGCGACAGCGCGCGCGCCAGCACGGCGATCCGCGCCGCGCCCGCTGCACCGCCCGCGCCGATCCCCGCCCGCTCCAGCGTCACCCGCGCAAACCGCGCCAGTGCCCCCAGCGCCGGCGCCCCCGCAATCGGCCGTAGCCGATAGGCGGCGAGCATGGCGCCCAGCGCCGTGCGCCTGTCCTTCAAACCGTCAAACACATTCATCGCCGCATCGAAGATGCGATCCTTCGGCGACAGCGACGCGTCGGGCAGCACCTCGTCCATCGCCGCCGTCACCGCATCGCCCAACACGGCCGCCGCCACATGCCCCGGCGTTTCGAACAAGCCATAGACCTCGGCAAACGGCAGCGCGGCGGCTTCGCTCAGCTCGCGCAATGTCGCAGCCCGCCAGCCACCATCGTCGGCGATCTTGAGCGCCGCGGCGATGATCGCCTCGCGCGGCGGGACGGGGAGGGGCGCGGATTTCTTCTTGGTGGCCATGCCGTATCCTAGCACGACGACGTGACGGCAGCGACTAAGCGCCGAGCGCCTTGGCGCGCTTGACCGCCGCCTTCACGGCCTTGGCCAGCAGCGGCGTCATGCCGCCCGTGCCCATCAGCACCTTCAGCGCGGCTTCGGTCGTGCCACCCGGGCTCGTCACGTCACGCCGCAACGTTTCCGCCGGCCGATCCGGCCAAGCGGCGAGCAGGCCGCCCGCCCCCGCGACCGTGCTGTGCGCCAGCCGCATCGCGAGGTCGGGCTTCAGCCCCGCCCCGACACCCGCCGCCGCCAGGGCCTCGACCAGCAGGAAGACATAGGCCGGCCCCGATCCCGAAACCGCCGTCACCGCATCGATCGGCGTCTCGTCGTTCAACCACTCCAGCGCACCCGCCGCAGCGAGCAGCGCACCTGCCAGCGCCTTTTGCGGCCGCGTCACCCGCGTATTGGCGGCAGCGACGGTGGCGCCCTGGCCGATGGCGGCCGGCAGGTTCGGCATCGCCCGCACGATGGCCGCGCGCTCGCCCAGCCATCCGCCCAGCTTCTTCAGCGCAATGCCCGCCGCGATGGAAATAAAGACCGGCTTGCCGACGAACCGCGCCGCATCGCGCGCCACGTCCTCCAGCATTTGCGGCTTCACCGCCAGCACCACGGCCTGCGGCGTTCCGATCGAGGCTGCCTTGGGATTGAGCCGCCCGCCCGCCTTGCGCAGCGCGCGCGCAAACCCCGCTTCGGGCCGCGGCTCGATGGCAGTGATATCCGGTCCCCGGCCGTCCTCGATCCAGCCGCGCGCCAGCGCCGCGCCCATGCGGCCGGCTCCGATCAGCAGGATGGGCGCGCTCATGCCTCGCCGCGGCAGTCGAGAATCGCCGCAGCGATGGCTTCCTCGGCGTTCTTGCCGCCCCACAGCACGAACTGGAACGCGGGATAGAACCGCTCGCAGGCATCCAGCCCCGCTCGCAGCATCTGCTCGCACTGTTCGGCCGTCGCCTGCGCCCCGCCGCCCAGCGGAATGCCGTGACGGTAAAGGATCGAGCCCTCTTCGCCGCTGAGATCGAAATGCCCGATCCACAGCCGCTCGTTCACCTGCGCCAGCAACTGGCACAGCTCCGCGCGGCGCGTCTTCGGCACCCGGAAGTCGAACGCGGCCGACAGGGTCAGCGCCTCGTGCGGCCCGGCCAGCGCAAAGGCGAGATTGTAGTCGCACCACGAGCCGCTGACGCAGACCGCGATATCGCCGTCGCCGCAGCGCTCGAACGGCCACTCGTTTTCGGAGACGAGCTGCTCGATCAGGTCGATGGGATTCTCATGCGCGGCTTCCGCCGCCATCAATATGGCGGTCATGCGAGCACGAAAGTCCTGGTGAATCGGGCGACGGACATCATCGGGTTAAACAGCCGCGACGCCCTGAGTCTGTCAACGATTCGAACGGACGGCCCCGTAACGAATCGTGGATAAGGCGGACTTAGCCCTTCGCCTTCAGCGCCGCGACCTCGGCCTCCAGCGCCGTCACGCGCGCCGCCAGCGTCTCGTTTTCTTCGCGCGCCTTGGCGGCCATCGCCTTTACCGCCTCGAAGGCGTCGCGCTGTACCAGGTCCATGCCGCCGAGCAGACGTTCGGCCTGGCCGCGCATGATCGCCTCGACCTCCTGCTGGAGGCCGCGCGCCGCGCCGGCCGCATTGGTCGCCATCTTGGCGAGTTCGTCCATGAAACGATTTGATGACTGCATGGCGGCACTATAACGCGCGACACGGCTCCGTGAAACCGCCCCGCTTGACTTAAACACCGCCGCGCAACACACCGGCCTCGCAGCTGGAAACACGCCGATGATGCAGCTTCTGCCCGCTCTGGTGATCCCCTATCCGATGATCGACCCGGTCCTGGTCGAGATCGGCCCGTTGGCGATCCGCTGGTACGCCCTCGCTTACGTGGCGGGCATCCTGCTGGGCTGGTGGTATGCGGTCCGCCTCATCAACACCGCGCGCTTCTGGACGAAATGGGGCAGCCCGCCGCTCACCCCCATCCAGGTCGACGATTTCATCGTCTGGGCGACGCTCGGCATCATCCTGGGCGGCCGCATCGGCTTCATCCTCTTCTACGGCCTCATCTACCAGCCCACCCTCTACAGCGACCCGATGCAGTGGCTGAAGATCTGGGAGGGCGGCATGTCCTTCCACGGCGGCCTCATCGGCGTGATCATCGCGGTGATGCTGTTCTCGTGGCGCAAGGGCATCGACATGGTGCGCTTCGGCGATGTCGTCGCCAGCGTCGCGCCGATCGGCCTCTTCACGGGCCGCATCGCCAACTTCGTCAACGGCGAGCTCTGGGGCAAGGTGACCGACGTGCCGTGGGCCATGGTCTTCCCCACCCGCTACGACGCCGCCGGCAATATGGTCTCAGACCCCGGCCCCTTCCCGCGTCATCCGAGCCAGCTCTATGAGGCCATGCTCGAAGGCGTCGTGCTCTTCCTTATCCTGCGCCTGCTCGCGACACGCTTCCGCGCCTTCGACCGGCCCGGTGTCATCATCTCCGCCTTCCTCTTCTTCTACGGCCTCTTCCGCATCATCTCCGAGATCTTCCGCGACTCCGATCAGCTCATCGGCGACGGCACGATCTCGATGGGCCAGTTGCTGAGCGCCGGGATGTGGGTTGGCGCGCTCTTCTTCGCCTGGTGGGCGATGTCCCACCGGCCGAAGACCGCATGACGGCATTCGCCCGTCATCTGGCGGGGTTGATCCGCGCCGACGGGCCGCTGCGTCTCGACCGTTTCATGGCGCTCGCCAATGCGCATTATTACGCGACGCGCGACCCGCTCGGCGCGGCGGGCGACTTCACCACCGCGCCCGAGATCAGCCAGCTTTTCGGTGAGATGATCGGGCTTTGCCTCATCGATCATTGGGAACGCGCGGGATCGCCGACCCGCATCCATCTCGTCGAACTCGGCCCCGGCCGCGGCACGCTGATGGCCGACATACTGCGCGCCGCCAAACTCCGCCCGGCCTTCATTGATGCGGCTCAACTCACCCTCGTCGAAACCAGCCCGGCGCTTCGCGCCCGTCAGGTGGAAACGCTCAAGGGTCACACGCCGTCATGGGCCGACAACTTCGACGCCATCCCGCTCGACGCCCCGCTCTATCTCGTCGCCAACGAATTCTTCGACGCCCTCCCCATCCGCCAGTTCGTGCGCACCAATGGCGCCTGGCACGAACGCTTCGTGGCGCTCGATGACGCGGGCAACTTCACTTGGGGACTTTCCTCTACCGTCATCCCGGGCGAGGCCGCCGGAGGCGTCCGAGACCCGGGACCCAGGAGACTGGATACCGCGCCCAGTCATGTAGGTCCCGGCTCTCCGCTTCGCTCCGGCCGGGATAACGATGGGAGAAACGAGGAAGCCATCTTCGAACTCAACGAACCCACCCGAGAGATCGGCGCCCAGATCGGCACAGCGCTCAACACCCACACCGGCCTGGCTCTCATTATCGACTACGGCCACGCCGCCACCGCATTCGGCGATACGCTCCAGGCCGTCAAAGCCCACCGCTTCACCAATCCGCTTGAAGCCCCCGGCGAGGCCGACCTCACCGCCCATGTCGACTTCCAGGCGCTCGCCGAATCCTCCAGCGCCACAGCCCACGGCCCGGTCACCCAGGGCGCCTTCCTAACTGCGCTCGGCACTGAAGCCCGCGCCCAGGCCCTCATCCGCGCCCGCCCGGACCAATCCGCCGCCATCGCCGCCGCGCTCACCCGGCTGATCGACGCCGGCGGCATGGGAACCCTCTTCAAAGCGATGGCGCTCACTGGACCCGGCGGTCCCGTTCCCGCAGGGTTCGCCGCATGAGGATCCTGCGCAGCGAACTCCTGGCGCGTCAGCACGGCATCGCCCACGGCTTTTTCGGCCGTATCGGCGGCGTCTCGACCGGCGTCTATGAAAGCCTCAATTGCGGCCCCGGCTCGAACGACAATCCCGCCCATGTCGCGGAAAACCGCGCCCGCGTCGCGACCCTGCTGGGCATCGCGCCCGCCAACCTGCTGTCGCTCTACCAGATCCACTCGCCCATCGTACTCACCGTCACCAAGGGTTGGACGGATGACCGCCCCCAGGCCGACGGCATGGTCACGCGTGTGCCCGGTCTCGCCCTCGGCATTCTCGCGGCGGACTGCACGCCCATCCTCTTCGCCGACATCGCCGCCGGCGTCGTCGGCGCCTGCCATGCCGGCTGGAAGGGCGCCTTCGCCGGCGTCGCCGAGGCGACCATCGATGCCATGACGGCGCTGGGCGCCAACCGCAGCCGCATCGCCGCCGCGATCGGCCCGACGATCCGTCAGGCCTCCTACGAGGTCGGCGCCGACTTCCGCGACCGCTTCGTCGAGGCCGCCCCCGCCAATGCCGCCTGGTTCATCCCCGGCGCGGCAGACGGCAAATTCCAGTTCGACTTGCCCGGCTACCTCACACACCGCCTCCGCGCCGCCGGCATCCAGAACCTCGACGATTGCGGCATCGACACCTATGTCGATGGTGATTTCTTCTCCTACCGCCGCACGACGCACCGCCGCGAACCCGACTACGGCCGCAACATCTCCGCCATCGCGCTGACCCCATGATTCGCAGTTTTCTCTTCGCCCTCGCCGCCCTCCTGCTCGCCGCTTGCGGCGGCATGGAAGCCGCGACCGGCATCCCCGACCCCTTCGCGACACCGCAGCCCTTCCGCGGGACCGGCGATCCCAAGATCGTCGGCGGCGTGCTTGGCGAGCGCTCCGTCTATATCGGCGCCATCGCAGGTCTCGCGCCGGCCGATGAAGCCGCCTTGCGCAAGGGCATCGCCACCAACGCCGCCGCGCTCGATGTCCTCGCCTCGGCCGATGCCGTGCCGCTGGAAAGCCTCACACTCACGGGCACCGCCAAACCCGGCGCCGTCGATTTCGTCCTGGCGGACGGTGCGACGGCGATCGCCCAGTTCAGTGCCGCCGGCGACCTCTCGCTCATCGCCGTCGGCGCCGCCCGCGCGCTGTCGGAAAGCCTCGGCCGCCTCGGCAGCACGCCGCCCACGGATGCGACCGCTGCCGCGCCGGCCGCTCCCGGCGCGGCCCCAGCGACCGCCCCGCCGCCCAGGCCGAAGCGCACGCCCGCCGCCTATGTCAAAGCCATCACCGCCCCCGCCTCGGGCCAGGCCGAACCTTTGCGCCGCGCCGTCGTGCAGAGCCTCGCTAATATGGGCGTGCGCATGAGCGACGCCGCAACCAAGGAAACCTACGCGATCACCGGCGTCCTCACCCTCGGCCCCGACCAGGGCGGCCGCACCTCGATCTCGCTCATCTGGACAGTCTATGCGCCGGACGGGAAGAATCTCGGCGAAGCCCGCCAGGAGAATGCGCTGCCGACCGAATCCGTCCGCAAGACCTGGGCCGAGCAGGCGGCGCTCGCCGGCGGGGCCGCGGCGCGCTCGATCGCCGAAATCATCGCCAGCGATTTCAACAAACCCGCGCCCTGACGCTTCCAATCAGCGCCCCGCCCCGCTAGAACGCGCGCGCGTCATTTATCCGTCATTTCGCGTCAGGGGGCGCGCCGCTGAAACGGCGCGTGGGGCATGAAACTTCTCGCGGGAAATTCGAACCGGGGATTGGCGGAAGGCATCGCCAAGGTCGTCGGCAATTCGCTCGTCAAGGCGAACGTCAAGCGCTTCGCCGACAACGAGGTCTTTGTCGAGATTCTCGAGAACGTGCGCGGCGAGGACGTCTTCGTCCTCCAGTCGACCTCGTTCCCCGCGAACGACAACCTGATGGAACTGCTGATCATGATGGACGCGCTGCGGCGCGCCTCGGCGCAGCGCATCACGGCGGTCATTCCCTATTTCGGCTATGCCCGCCAGGACCGTAAGGCCGGTCCGCGCACGCCCATCTCGGCGAAGCTCGTCGCCAACCTCATCACCGAGGCGGGCGCCGCGCGCGTCCTCACCGTTGATCTCCACGCCGGTCAGATCCAGGGCTTCTTCGACATCCCGACCGACAACCTCTTTTCCGCGCCGGTCTTCGACCGCGACATCGTCCAGAACATCGGCACCAAGAACCTCACCATGGTCTCGCCCGATGTCGGCGGCGTGGTGCGCACCCGCGCGCTCGCCAAGCGCCTCAACGCCGACCTCGCCATCATCGACAAGCGCCGCGAGCGCGCCGGCGAATCGGAAGTCATGAACGTCATCGGCGACGTCACCGGCCGCACCTGCATCCTCGTCGACGACATCGTCGATTCCGCCGGCACGCTCTGCAACGCCGCCGACGCGCTGATGAAGAAGGGCGCCGAGCGCGTCTTCGCCTACGCGACCCACGCCGTCCTCTCCGGCGGCGCCGTCGAACGCGTGTCGAAGTCGCAGCTTCAGAGCCTCGTCGTCACCAACTCAATCGCCCCGACGCCCGACGTCGTCGCCTGCAGCCAGATCCGCACGATCGACATCGCCCCCCTGCTCGGCGAAGCGATCCGCCGCATCACCAACGAAGAATCGGTCTCCAGCCTGTTCGACTGAACGGCCGCCAATTCACGAAATGTTCCTCGGCGCCCGCAGGCCGCCCGGATTTTCCGGCCGGGAAACCTGCGGACCGGTCTGAAACCCCGCTATCGGCCTGTTGCGCGCCCCTAACCTCTGCTGTAAAGAGCCCCACTTTCCGGGGGGCTTCTGCCGCCCGGTCCGGCATTCAAATACGATGATGCGCGGCTCTGCGCCCGTCCGGGAACCCTGGACTTGTGGCGCTGTCCGCGTGCGAAAGGTGAGTTACTACGATGGCCCAGGTCCGTCCTCTCAAGATCCAGTCGCGCGACCGCGTCGGCACCGGCGGCGCCCGCGCCACCCGCAAGGCCGGCCTCGTTCCCGGTGTCGTCTATGGCGGCAAGGACCAACCCGCCGCCATCGCGATCGAAACGCGTGAGCTTGAAAAGGCGATCGCCGGCGGTGGCCGCTTTACCTCCTCGCTGTTTGAGATCGAGCTGTCCGGCGCCAAGACCCGCGTCGTGCCGCGCGCCGTGCAGTTCCACCCGGTCACCGACCGCCCCGTGCATTTCGACCTCTTCCGCCTCGAGACCGGCGGCAAGGTTTCGCTCTTCATCCCGGTGACCTTCGTCAACCAGGAAGCCTCGCCGGGCCTCAAGCGCGGCGGCGTTCTGAACATCGTCCGTCACGAAGTCGAACTGATCTGCCCGTCCGACAACATTCCCTCCGAGCTCGTCGCCGACCTCACCGGCCTCAACATCAACGACTCGCTCCACATCTCCGCCTTCAAGCTGCCGGAAGGCGTGACGCCCGCCATTCAGGGCCGTGACTTCACCGTCGCCACCGTCGCCGCGCCGTCCGTGAAGGCCGCCGACGAGGAAGCGCCCGCCGCCGAAGGCGAAGCCGCCGCTGCCCCCGCCGCCAAGGCTGCTGCCCCCAAGGCCGCGCCCGGCGCTGCCGGCAAGGCCGCCCCTGCCGCCGCCGCCAAGGCCCCGGCCGCCAAGAAGAAGTAAGACCCACGCGGGTCTTACCTCGTCGAGGAAACTCCCATGCTGCTGCTCGTCGGTCTCGGCAATCCCGGCCGCGACTATGCCGGGCATCGTCACAATGTCGGCTTTATGGCGGTGGACGCGATCGCGTCCCGCCACCGCTTCGGCCCATGGAAGAAGCAGTTCAAGGCGGAGGTCGCCGAAGGCTTCCTCGACACGCCCAAGGGCCGCTTCAAGGTCCTCGCGCTGAAGCCCCAGACTTACATGAATCTCTCGGGCGAAGCCGTGCAGGCCGCCGCGCATTTCTATCGGATCGATCCCAGCGACATCGTCGTCCTCTATGACGAGCTCGACCTCGCCGCCGGCAAGATCCGCGCCCGCACCGGCGGCGGCGCCGCCGGCCATAACGGCATCCGCTCCATCGCCGCGATGCTGGGACCCGACTTTCGCCGCGTGCGAATCGGCATCGCCCATCCCGGCGACAAGGCGCGCGTCACCGGCCACGTGCTCGGCAATTTCAACAAGGACGACGCCGCCTGGCTCGAGCCCTTGCTCGACGCGATGGCCGACGCCGCGCCCTTTCTCGCGATGAGCGACGATATCGGCTTCATGAACAAGGTCGCGGTGCTCCGCGGCGAGCCGGAAGAGAAACCGAAGGCTGAAAAGCCAAAACCGAACAAGGCCGCCGAGGCCAAGGAGTAGCCATGGGCTTCAAATGCGGCATCGTCGGCCTGCCTAATGTCGGTAAGTCGACTCTCTTCAACGCCCTGACGCAGACCGCCGCTGCCCAGGCCGCGAACTATCCCTTCTGCACGATCGAGCCGAATGTCGGTGAGGTCGCCGTGCCCGACCCGCGCCTCGATACGCTGGCGAAGATCGGCAAGTCGCAGCAGATCGTCCCCACCCGCATCTCGTTCGTCGACATCGCCGGCCTGGTGCGTGGCGCGTCGAAGGGCGAAGGCCTCGGCAACCAGTTCCTCGGTAATATCCGCGAGGTCGATGCGATCGTGCATGTCCTGCGCTGCTTCGAGGACGGCGACGTCACCCATGTCGAAGGCAAGATCGACCCGATCGCCGACGCCGAGACGGTCGAAACCGAACTGATGCTCGCCGACCTCGACAGCCTCGAGAAGCGCATCCAGCCGCTCGAGAAGAAGGCCAAGGGCGGCGACAAGGAAGCCATCGCCCTCGCCGCGCTGATGACCAAGGCGCTCGTCCTCCTGCGCGACGGCAAGCCCGCCCGCCTCGCCAAGCTGGATGCTGAGGAGCTTGCGGCCTACAGCCAGCTCGGCCTCATCACCTCAAAGCCCGTCCTTTACGTCTGCAATGTCGATGAAGGCTCGGCCGGCACCGGCAACGAATTCTCGAAGCGCGTCGAAGCCATGGCCGCCGCCGAGAACGCCGAGGCCGTCGTCTTCTCCGCCAAGATCGAATCCGAAATCGCCGTCCTGCCCTTCGAGGAGCGCGGCGATTATCTCGAAGCCGCGGGCCTGCCCGAAGCCGGCCTCGATCGCATGATCCGCGCCGGCTACCACCTGCTCGGCCTCATCACCTATTTCACGGTCGGCCCCAAGGAAGCCCGCGCCTGGACCATCGTGAAAGGCACCAAGGCGCCCCGCGCCGCCGCCGTCATCCACACCGATTTCGAGAAGGGCTTCATCCGCGCCGAAACCACCGCCTATGACGATTACGTCGCCGCCGGCGGCGAAGCCGGCGCCAAGGAAGCCGGCAAGATGCGCCTGGAAGGCAAGGAATACGTCGTCAAGGACGGCGACATCCTGATGTTCCGCTTCAACAACTAGGCGAGCCTACAGCGTGTGCATCCGCTTCAGCTCGGCCGCCTCGTCCGCATACGGCGCGTAGCTTTCCTTCATCGTCGCGCTGTTGAGCAGCATCGTCGCCAGCATGTCGCTGCCGCCCGGCGCGAACACCTTGGTCAGCACCCACATGCTTTCGGTGCGCTTGCTCTCGCTGAGGCCCACCACCTCGCGCTCGATCTCATAGGGGGCGCCCACGAACAGCGGTCCCTTCACCATCCGGATCTCCTGATCCGCGAACAGCCCGACGGCCGGCCCCTTCACCGGGAAGCTGCTGCCGACATGGTTCAGCAGCACGCTCACCATTTCGAAAGGCACGATCGCCCGCCCGAACGGATTTTCGCCGCTCGCGTACCACGGCGAGTTCTCGGTGATCCGCTCCAGCTTCTGGCTCAGCGAAAACGGATAGAGCGCGCCCATGTTCTGATCGGCGCCCATCGTCACGCTCTGCCGCGGCGTCTTCATGCCCACCCGCACATCGCGCAGCACGACCAGCATATGCGGCGCCGGCAACCCGCTCAGCCGCGTCGTCAGCGCGCTTGTGTCGCCGCCGCCGACCCCGATCGTGCCCTTCAGCACCTCGACGCCGTCCTCGCGCTCCAGCCGCAGCTCCGCCTGCGTCGCGCCCACCTCGGGCACCGTCACCAGCGCCCGCACCTTGTCGCCCTCGAAACAGGCATTGCGGTAATGCGCGCTGATATTCCCCTCGCTCAGGAACCGCTCACCCCACAGCTTCACGCCCAGCGGCACGACCTGGCTGAAATGCGTCGGCCCCTCGATCGTGCCGCCCTTGAAGCCCAGTTTCTGCGCCGTGGCGTCGTCATGAATCGAGGCATGTCCGCCATATTCCTGCGCCGCCAGCATCTGCCGCGGCCCGCGCCACGGCCCGGTCAGCGCGCCGTTTTCCTCGGCGATGTCAGTCTCAAATGGCTGGGTCATTTTGTTTCTCCCTGCAGGCACTCTGCCCCCGCCGGGGCCCGCTGTCAGCCCCGGCCATGGGCCGCGATATTTTGGCGCGCGCCGCCCCCTCGCGCCGGGGCGGCCAAGCGTTTAGCCTCACGGGGCATAAGCATCGACCAACAAACGAGGACACGCGCCATGGGCAAATTCATCGAACTGACCGCCTCTGACGGCTTCACCTTCGACGCCTATCACGTCGAACCGACGGGCCCCCGCAAAGGCGGCCTCATCGTCGTGCAGGAAATCTTCGGCGTGAACGCCGACATCCGCGCCACCTCCGACGACTTCGCCGCCATGGGCTACGAGGTGCTCGCACCGTCGATGTATGACCGCGTCCAGAAGGGTCTGAAGATCGACAGCCACACCCAGGAAGCGCTCGCCGAGGCGATGCCGATCGCCCAGAAGAACGGCCTCGAAAATCCCGTGAAGGATCTCCAGGCCTCCGTCGATTTCCTCAAAGCCCGCGGCCCGGTCTTCGTCACCGGCTTCTGCTATGGCGGCTCCGCCTCGTGGATCGCCGCGACCCAGGTCGAAGGCGTCGCCGCCGCCTCCTGCTATTACGGCTCGATGCTGCCCAACCTTGCGCACCTCACGCCGAAATGCCCGGTCATCGCGCATTTCGGCGGCCAGGACCCGTTCATCCCGCAGGAAGGCGTCGAGCGCTTTAAGGCCGAGCGCCCCGATGTTCCAACCTATGTCTATCCCGCCGGCCACGGCTTCTTCACCAAGGGCGGCATGGCCTACGACAAGGCCGCGCATGACGCCTCGCTGAAGCGCACGCTCGATCTCTTCGAGGCCAACGCGTGACGATCGACATCTACTTCGAGGATCTCCCGGTCGGGAAGATCATCGAATTCGGCGGCAAGTGGGTCACGCGCGAGGAGATCATCGACTTCGCGCAGGAGTTCGACCCACAGCCGCACCACCTCGACGACGAAGCCGCCAAGGAATCCATCCTGGGCGGCCTCTCGGCCAGCGGCTGGCACACCTGCGCGATGATGATGCGCATGCTGGTTGACGGCCTCGCCCGCCGCGCGGCCTCGATGGGCTCGCCGGGCATCGAAGAGGTCCGCTGGATGAAACCCGTCCGTCCCGGCGACGTGCTGAAGATGCGCGGCGAGGTCGTCGGCGCCCGCGTGTCGAAGTCCAGACCAGACATGGGCATCGTCGATATCGTCTGGGCGCTCTTCAATCAGCGCGAACAGGTCGCCCTGATGCGCGCCACCGGCCTCTACGGCGTGCGCCATCCTCAAGCTGGAGGGGTAGCCTGATGTATTGGGAAGATGTCGAACTCGGCGTCACCACGCAGCTGGGCGCCTACACCTTCCGCGAAGGCGAGATGATCGAATTCTCGCGCGCCTACGATCCCCAGCCCTTCCATATCGATCGCGAGGCCGCCAAGGCGTCGTTCTATGGCGGCATCATCGCCAGCGGCTGGCATGTCTGCGCCATCTGGATGAAGCTGATGATCGCGAGCAGCGAGGCGCGCCGCAACGCCGATGCCGACGAGCCGCGCGCCGGCGTCTCGCCCGGCTTCCTCGACCTCCGCTGGCTGAAACCCACCCGCCCCGGCATGACGCTGCATTACGACAGCACCACGCACGAGAAGATCGAGCTGAAATCACGCCAGGACATCGGCCTCATCCGCACGCTGAACCTCGCCGTCGATGACAATGGCGAGACCGTCATGAGCTTCACCGGCCAGGGCTTCTGGCCCCGCCGTCCCAAGGAATAGCGCCATGCCGATGATCCTCCTGAAGTCAAAGAAGGACGGCTTCGCCTTCCGCGCCTACCACGCGAAACCGGACGGCGAGCGTCTCGGCGGTCTTATCCTCGTTCAGGAGATCTTCGGCGTCACCGACCACATCCGCGAACTCTGCGACGGCTATGCCGCTGACGGCTACGAGGTCATCGCCCCCTCGCTCTACGACCGCCAGGAGCGCGGTTTCGAAGCCGACTACACGCCCGAAGGCATCGCCCAGGCGATGAAGCTGCGCGACGGCCACGACATGGCCGATTCCATCGGCGACGTGCAGAGCGTCGTCGACTGGTTCCGCGATCACGCCGAGAAAGAGCCCGTCTACATCACCGGCTATTGCTACGGTGGCAGCGTCGCCTGGGTCGCGGCCTGCCGCTGCAAGTATATCGCGGCCGCCTCCGGCTATTACGGCCGCGCGATCATCGACCACATCGACGAACAGCCGCGCTGTCCGACCATCCTCCATTTCGGCAAGACCGACGCCTCGATCCCGCTTGAATGGGTCGACAAGATCGAAGCCGTCCATCCCGAAGTGCTGGTCTTCCGCTACGACGCCGGCCACGGCTTCAACTCCGACCGCCGCACCGATTACAGCGCGGAAAGCGCCGCCATTGCGCGTCAGCGTACGCTGGATCTCTTCGCCACCAGCCGCCTGACGCCCGCGCCCAAGCGCGACGAATACGGCAACCCTGTCGGCGGCGCCGACTGAGCTATTTCGGCTTGTGCTCTGGATAGAGCGTCAGCAGCCCGGCTTCGCTCGCGTGGCACAGGCCGCGCTCGGTGATGAAGCCTGACACCAGCCGCGCCGGCGTCACGTCGAAGCCCGGATTGGCCGCGGGCGAACCCGGCGCCGCGATCTCCACCGTCGCGAGCGACCCGTCCGGCAGGCGGCCGGTCATTTTCAGCAGCTCGTCCGGCGAACGCTCCTCGATCGGGATCATCCCGACGCCCTTCTTCATCGTCCAGTCGATGGTCGAATAGGGCAGCGCGACATGGAACGGCACGCCGTTATCCTTCGCGGCCAGCGCCTTGAGGTACGTGCCGATCTTGTTCGCGACATCGCCGTTCGCGGTCACGCGGTCGGTGCCGACGATGCAGAGGTCCACCTCGCCCGCCTGCATCAGATGCCCGCCCGCATTGTCGGCGATGATCGTGTGCGGCACGCCATGCGCGCCCAGCTCGAACGCCGTCAGCGAGGCGCCCTGGTTGCGCGGCCGGGTCTCATCCACCCAGACATGAACCGGAATGCCCTTGTCATGCGCCATGTAGATCGGCGCCAGCGCGGTGCCCCAATCGACGCAGGCGATCCAGCCTGCATTGCAGTGGGTGAGAATATTGACCGTCTCGCCCTTCTCCTTGGTCGCCGCCGCCTGCTCGATCAGCTTCAGCCCGTTCTCGCCGATCCGGCGGCAGGTCTCGACATCCTCGTCGCACAGCACGGCCGCGCGCTTATAAGCGGCCGCGACCCGCTCCTCGCGCGGCCGGTTGCGCACCGCCGAGGCCATCTCGTTCAGCGCCCAGCGCAAATTGATCGCAGTCGGCCGCGTCTCGCCCAGCATCTTGCAGGCCGCTTCCAGCGCCTCGTCCGAAGCATCGTCGCGCAGCGCCATGGCGAAGCCATAGGCAGCCGTCGCCCCGATCAACGGCGCCCCGCGCACCGTCATGGTGCGGATCGCCTCGGCGCAGTCTTCCGCCGATTTCAGTTCCTTGGTCTCGAAGCGATGCGGCAGCTTCGTCTGGTCGATCACCGTGATCGACCACCCGTCATCGTTCAGCCAGATCGTGCGATAGGGAACGCCGTTGATTTTCATCTTGTAGTGCTCCGCTTCGTTGCTCCCGCCCGCTTGCGGGGGAGACAGCCGCCCTTGGCTTTTCCAAGGGCGGCAGAGGGGGGCGCGAAACCTTCAGTGCCCTTCGAAATCGACCAGCGTCAGCACCGTCTGGCCCATCGCTTCAATCCGCTTGCGCCCACCCAGTTCCGGCAGGTCGACGATGAAGCTGCAGCCGATCACCTTGCCGCCGGCCCGCTCGATCAGCTTGATCCCCGCCTCGCAGGTGCCGCCCGTCGCGATCAGGTCATCGACGATCAGCACGTTCTCGCCCGGCTTCACGGCGTCCTCGTGGATCTCAACGACATCCTGCCCGTATTCCAGGTCATAGGACTGCTGGATCGTCTTGTAGGGCAACTTGCCCTTCTTGCGGATCGGGATGAAGCCGATCGACAGCTGATGCGCGATCGCTCCGCCGATGATGAAACCGCGCGCCTCGATGCCCGCGACCTTGTCGATGCGCACGCCCGCGAAGGGCTGCACCATCCGGTCGATCGTCGTGCGCAGCGCGCGCGCGTCGCCCATCAGCGTCGTCACGTCGCGGAACATGATGCCGGGCTTGGGATAGTCCGGAATGGTGCGGATCGCGTCGCGCAGGTCGAACTTCGACATCAAATCAGCCTTTCAGCACGCGGCCGGCGACCGCATCGAGTTTCGCAAACAATGCGGGATCGCGCTTCTCGGGCGCGGTGATGAAGGCGGTGTCGAGCGTCGTCTCGATGCCGCTGGGCGACGGCATCCGCACCGGCCCCAACTTCGGCGCGACCAGCTTGACCAGCGTCCGCGCATTGTCGGCGTTCTGACCCAGGATCTTCACGACCTGGTCGACCGTCACGTGATCGTGGTCGGGATGCCAGCAATCATAGTCCGTCACCATCGCGACCAGCGCATAGGGCAGCTCCGCCTCGCGCGCGAGCTTGGCTTCAGGCATGCCGGTCATGCCGATCACCGAACAGCCCCAGGATTTGTAGAGCAGCGATTCGGCCTGCGTCGAAAACTGCGGGCCTTCCATCGCCAGATACGTGCCGCCCTTCGTCACCTCGACGCCGGCTTCCTTCGCCGCCTCGAACAGCGCCGCATCCAGCTGCTTGCAGGTCGGGTGCGCCAGGCTGACATGCGCCACGAACCCCGGCCCGAAGAACGACTTCTCGCGCGCGAACGTGCGGTCGATGAACTGGTCCACCACCACGAACGAGCCCGGCGGCAATTCCTGCTTGAACGAACCGCAGGCCGAAATCGAGATGAGGTCGGTGACGCCCGCCCGCTTCATCGCGTCCACATTGGCGCGATAATTGATCGAGGTCGGCGACTGCACGTGCCCGCGCCCGTGACGCGGCAGGAAGCGCATCTCGACGCCGCCCAGCGTCCCGAACAGGATCTCGTCCGACGGCTCGCCCCACGGGCTCTCCACCCGCTTCCATTGCGGGTTCTCCAGGCCGTCGATCTGGTACAGCCCGCTGCCGCCGATGATGCCGAGAACTGTCTGCGCCATCGCTCTAACCCACCAATTTCAAGGAAGGTGCGGGTTTTATCACGCGAGGACCTCCGCGCAAGAAAAAGGGCTCAGCCTTCTTCCTCGTCATCGCCGGCCAACAATTCGGCCGCGTAGTTTGTCATCGAACGTTTATATCGCGGCATGTGCTTGGTCAGCGCCATGACGGCGACGGCCACCGCTTCGCGCTCGCGCCCCAACGTCGTCAGCGACAGCGCCAGCACCGCCGCCACCGCCTCGTCGAGCTCGTCCGACGGCTCCGCCTGCTCCGCGCGCAACAGCTCGACGCTCTCCGCCACGCCGCCGACATTGCGCAGCGAGCTCGCGAGCTGGATCACCGCCCGCCGCCGCCGCTCGCCGGTGAGGCCCAGCTCCAGCGCCTTGCGATAGCGCGGCACCGCGAGATCGGAATGGCCGGTGGAATCCAGCGCCGCCGCCCGCTCGAACATCGCGATCGCATTCGGGCTGGGCAGTTCGGCCGCGAGCTGCTCGATGCCTTCCAGGAAGACCTCGGCGCTCAAACTGTCGAGCGACGTCCAATGCGCCGCCAGTCGCTCTTCCCAGTCCATGATCCGTCCGTCCGCCGTCTATCGGCCCGCAAAGAAATTGGCCGCCCACGAAGGGGCGGCCAATGAAACAATCTCAACCGCGATCGGTTCAGTGATCGACGTTCCGCCACACCCGGCGATAGGACAGGAAGAACAGCACGCCCATGATGCCGAGGAACAGGATGACGCCGAAGCCGAGCCGGTGGCGCGCTTCCAGCTTCGGCTCCGCCACCCACATCAGGAAGGCCGAGACGTCCTTGGCATACTGATCGACCGTCTGCGGGATTTCCTTCTCCGCATAGGCGACTTGGCCGTCCGACAGCGGCTTCGGCATTGCGATGACGCCGCCGGGGAAGATCGAGTTGTAGTTGCCGCCGGCCGGGATCGTCACGCCCTCGGGCGCTTCGTGCTCGTAGCCGACCGAGATCAACGCGTGGATGTAGACCGGCCCATGCTCGCGGCCCTTGGCCATCAGCGAGAGGTCCGGCGGGATCGAGCCATACGCGCCCTTCAACGTCGCATGTTCCTGCGGCGTCGTCTGATAGGCGAAATGGTCCGCCAGCGTCCCCTTGCGGGTCGTCGGCTCGCCGGCATCGTCCAGCGTCGGGATCTGCGCCTCGGCGGCCAGCGCCTTGGCCTCGTCCTCGGTGAATTCCGGCCCGCCGGGATCCTTGAGGTTGCGATAGGCCAGCAGCTTCAGGCTGTGACAGGACGAGCAGACTTCCTTGTAGACCTGGAAGCCGCGCTTCAGCTGGTTGCGGTCGAACGTGCCGAACAGCCCGTCAAAGCTGAAATCGACATGCGGCGGCTCGGCGCCGGCCGTGGAGGCCTGGGCGGCGCCGAAGGGCAGGACCGTCCCAAGCGTCAGTGCGGCGGCGATGATGATCTTGCGCATGGATGTCACCGCCCCTTACACGCGGCTCTCGGGTGCGGCAGCCGCACCCGCGGGCGCCGCAGCCCCGCCGCCGCGCTTCTTGCCGAGCACCGCCTGCGCAATGCTTTCGGGCAAAGCGCGGGGCGTCTCGAACAGACCGAGCAGCGGCATGATGATGATGAAGAACGCGAAGTAGTAGGCGGTGCCGATCTGCGACAGGTGGGTGATCGAGAACCCGGTCGGCGCGCCGTCGGCGCCGACGCCCGTCTGCAGCAGGATGACGCCCGCGGGCTGCAACCCGGCCCAGCTCAGCATCGCGTAGTCCGCGACGAAGATCCAGAAACACCACCAGTAGACCGGGCGGTAGTTCGCCGACCGCACCTTCGAGGTGTCGAGCCACGGCACGATGAACAGAATGCCGATCGCGCCCAGCATGGTCAGCACGCCCAGCAGCTTGGAGTCGATGAACAGGAAGTTGAAGTCCATCGCGCGCAGCATCGCGTAGAAGGCGCCGAGATACCATTCGGGCGCGATATGCGCGGGCGTCTTCAGCGGGTTGCCTTCGACATAATGGTCGACATGGCCGAACAGGTTCGGCGCGTAGAACACCACGAAGGCGAAGAAGATCGTGAAGACCGTGATCACGAAGAAATACTTCGCCGTGTAATAGGGCATCAGCGGCACAGTATCCTGCGGACCCTTGGGGTCGATGCCCGTCGGGTTCGAGTTGCCGACGTGATGCAGCGCCCAGATATGCAGAACCGAAACGCCCAGGATTACGAAGGGCAGCAGGTAGTGCAGCGAGAAGAAGCGCTGCAGCGTCGGGTTGTCGACCGAGAAGCCGCCCCACAGCCACTGCGTGAAGTCGGTGCCCAGCAGCGCGCCCAGCAGGTTGGTGATGACGTTGGCGCCCCACAGCGACATCTGCGACCAGGGCAGTGTGTAGCCGAGGAAGCCCGTCGCCATCATCAGCAGGAAGATGATGACGCCGAGGATCCACAGCACTTCGCGCGGATCCTTGTAACTGCCGTAATAGAGACCGCGCAGGATGTGGACATAGACGGCGATGAAGAAGAACGACGCGCCGTTCATGTGGATGTAGCGCAGCAGCCAGCCGTAATTCACGTCGCGCATGATGTATTCGACGCTGTTGAACGCCAGCGCCGCGTTCGGCACGAAGTGCATCGCCAGCACGATGCCGGTCACGATCTGGATGACCAGGCAGTACAGCAGGATCGCGCCGAACGTGTAGCTGTAGTTTAGGTTCTTCGGCGTCGGAAACGTCAGCAGATTGTCGTTCGCAAAGCGGACGATCGGCAGCCGCGCATCAAGCCAGCGCATGAGACCGTTGGACGGCGTGTAGGTGGAAGGACCGGAGGCCATGTGCAGGACTTTCGCTTAGCCGATGCGGACGAGCGTGTCGGAAAGAAACGCGTAGGGCGGCACGGCCAGATTGAGCGGCGCCGGCCCGCGCATGATGCGCCCCGACCCGTCATAGACCGAGCCGTGGCAGGCGCAGAGATAACCGCCCTGCTCGCCCGAATTGTCGCGGTTGGGAATGCAGCCCAGATGCGTGCAGATGCCGATGACGACCAGCCACTCGGCCTTCTGGACGCGCTCCTGGTCGGGCTGGGGGTCCTTCAGCTCCGAATTGGGAATGGCCCGGATCTGGGCGACCTCTTCCGGCGTGCGGCGGCGAACCCAGGTGGGCTTGCCCTGCCACATGACGGTGATCTGCTGGCCGGGCGTAATCGGCGTCAGGTCGACCTCGGTCGTGGACAGCGCCTGCGTCGCGGCGCTCGGGTTCATCTGGTCGATGAACGGCCAAGCGGTCACGGCAACGCCGACGCCCGCCGCAGCGGCCGAAAACACATAAAGAAAATCACGGCGCGATGCTTCGTCGTGCGATGGTGCTGACACGGGAACGAACCCCTAATAATTCCATGGCCCCGGCAGGGGCATACATCGCGGCCACAGGGATTTCGACTGAAATCTTGAGGTCCCCCGGCGCTTTCGCAGCCCCCGGGTTTCCGTAGCGCAAGCCCGCCGCGCCCCGCAAGCCGCCGCTTATCGCGCGGTTGACGCGGCAGTGACGTTATGTCGAGTTCCCCGGGCACGCTGGCGCTTGCCGCGCCGTTCAAGGGAAATCGCCATGACCGTCCGCTTTCTGCAACACCTGGCCGTGGCTGTCGGGTTCATCGTGGGCAGCGCCGCAGCCGAGGCCGCGGGAATCGGCGACTTCGCCGGCCAGTGGGTCGGCAAGGTCACAGTCGAGACCCTTGGACCGACCGATTTCCCCACCTCCGTCCGTGATTCGGGCGTCACGCTGACGCCCGACGACAAGGGCGGCTTCACCCTGGAATGGTCGACCGCCAAGCGCGAAACCGGCGATCCCGAGGACCCGACCGAAAAGGTCGCGGACACCCAGGTCGTCTTCGTGAAGGACGAGGCCGCGAATCGCTGGCACGCCGAGGGCGGCGACCCCGCCAAGGGCCAGCCGCTCTGGTATGCCCGCCTCGACGAGGAGACCCTCATTGTCACCGGCTTTGCTCGCCTCGAAGAGGGCCAGGCCCAGCTCCAGACCTGGCGCCGCACCCTCGAAGGCGAGAGCCTCGGCCTCAGCTATACCCGCGTGCTCGACGGTGTCCTCACCCGCCGCGCCTCCGGCGCCCTCACGCGATTCGCGCCCTAACGCTCCTCGCCTCCCCTGTCTTGGCGCCATAATCCGCCCCGGCGGATCATCCATCGCTTTGGCGTCCGCCGATCTTCCGCTATCAGGACCTCATGTTCGACTTCATCTCCGCCTCTGAACTGAACGCCCTCTGGCAGGTTCTGATCATCGATCTCGTCCTGGCGGGGGACAACGCCATCGTCGTCGGTCTCGCCGCCGCCAGCGTCGCGCCGGAAATCCGGCGCAAGGTCATCGTCCTCGGCATCGGCGTTGCGGTCGTCATGCGCATCGCCTTTGCGGTCGCGACGGTCCAGCTGCTGGAATTCCCGGGCGTCCGCCTCGCGGGCGGCCTCCTCCTCTTCTTCGTCTGCTGGCGCTTCCTGCAGGACCTGCTGAAGCCCGCCCATGAACTCGCGCACGAACAGGCCGCGGACAACGCCAAGGGCGACGGCAATCGCCGGCTCGGCCGCGCCATTCTTCAGATCGCCATCGCCGATCTCTCGATGTCGCTCGACAACGTGCTCGCCGTCGCCAGCGCCGCCGGCGGCCACGAATGGGTCCTGATCTTCGGCCTCATCGTCTCGATCGTCCTGATGGCGGTCGCCGCCTCACTGATCGCGCGCCTGCTCAGCAAGTATCGCTGGATCGCCTGGGTCGGCCTTGTCGTCATCGTCTATGTCGCCGCCAAGATGACCTGGGAAGGCCTCTACGATTTCGGCTGGGTCGGCCACTGGCCGCTTTAGCGGCTCAGATCTTCTCCCAATCGATCTCGATCGTCTCCGGCGAGTCGGGATCGAGCAGCGCCGACAGGTACTGCCCGCGCTTGATCTTCTCGATCTGGGCCTGCGGCACCGGCAGCGTCACCGACAGGCGATAGGACGACCGCCGCTTCGGCGTCACGAAGAGATCGAGATCGAACGTCCCATCCGGGTTCGGCTGCAACGCCTCGATCCGCGCCCGCCCTTCTTCCATCACCGGCTGCTCGTCCGCCCCGACCGGATGCACCACGCCGTGCCCTGTGGTCGTCCGCGTATCGACGTTCATTGCCGTCGTCTCGATCGTGTGCGTCTCGTTCAACTGGATTCCCAGCGCTTTCAGCTTCGCCGCCGCCTCCGGCGGGATCTGCGAGGGATCGATGCTCTGCAGCTTGGTCTGCGCGAGGTTGAGCCCCGCCTGCAGCAACTGCCGCAATCCCGCCGGCACCTGCGACAAGTCCGCGTTCTGCCCGTCGATCACCACGCTCTGGATATTCACGTTGGCGGACGACGCCGCGCCCGCGGCTTGCTCGCCTTCGGCCCAGACCACGAACACATTCGTCTTGTTCGTCGGATCGACATAGACCGGCACCCGCGTGCCGACGGCGATGCCGGTGTCCCACATCTGCAGCGTACGGGTCGTTTTGTACTCATAGGTGCCGAACGCGAAATCCTCGATCCTCAGGGTCACATAGAGCACCCGCATCGGCATCCCGCCGCCGACCCGCATCGTCATCGACGAGGGCTTCGCCGCGATCACCGTTGCCGTCGCCTTGCGGCCGGAGGTCTGCAGGCCGGGATCGCCGCCCAGCGTCGCCCGCCGCGCCGCGCGAACCGTGCCGATGATCGTGAAGATCAGCGCGAGCGGAAACAGCACGATATAGCCGCCGATCACGAACGGAAAAAACGGACTGTCGAACGGCACGGCGTTCATGCCCACGACGAATGAAATCACGATGGCAAAGATGATGGGCAGGCCGATACGCAGCGGTCGGAACATGATCAGCTCGTCTCCCCGAAGGTCTGGCCGCGCCAGGCCGCGACGGGACGATTACGCGCCTCGCATCGCCGCAACCATCCCCAGCGCACAAATGCCGCAGGGCTCGTGTATGATGGGGCGTCGGGACCCGAGGGAAGAGATTCGCCATGAAGATCGCACGCATCCTGCTGCCCATGCTGGGCGCTCTGGCGCTCGTCGCCTGCGGCTCGACCAAGACGGCCGGCACGGCAAGCGCGCCCCAGCACTGCTTCAACGCCGCCAGCGTCTCGAATTACGCCGGCGTCGATCGCGAGACGGTCAATTTGCGCGTCGGCGTCAGCGACTACTACCAGGTGAAGATGCTGGGGGTTTGCCCGAACATCGACTGGACCCAGAAGATCGGCCTGGAATCGACCAGCGGCTCCAACATCTGCACCGGCCTCGATCTCACCATCCACGTCCCCGGCCCCACCGGCCCGCAGGAATGCGCGGCGGACTCGATCCGCAAGCTGACGCCTGAAGAAGTTGCCGCCCTGCCCAAGGGCCAGAAGCCCTAGCGCGTCCGCAGCCCGTCCAGCGCCGCGGCAAACGCTGCGGCCTCGACCTTGATCCAGTCATGAAACGCCTTCACGGCGGGCTCGCGGGCCGCGGCTTTTGTCGTCACCACGTAGTAGGACGCCGGCATGGCGAGCTCGTGCGGAAACACCTGCACCAGCGACCCGTTGATCAGATCGTCGCCCGCCAGCGTCGTCTGCACCAGCGCGACGCCCAGCCCACCGGCCGCCGCGCCGATCGCCAGCGCCGATTGGCTGAAGCCCTGTACGCCCGCCGCGCGCGGCAGATCGACGCCCAAAGACGCGAACCAATGGCTCCACCCGGCACGCTCGACCTCGGTTTCGTTCGAGACATCGACGATCAACTGGAACTTCAGCAGGTCCGCCGCTTCGACCGGCAGGTCGCCCGCTGCGATCAGGCACTGCCGCGCCACGGGCGTCACCGCGTCGCCCAGCAGCCGCTCGCTGACGAGCCCCGCATATCGTCCGCCGCCGAAGCGGATCGCAACATCGGCATGGCCGCCTTGCAGATTGACGAGATCGCCATCCGCCAGGATCGTCACCGCGACATGCGGCACCGCCGCCCGGAACCGGTGCAACCGCGGCACCAGCCAGCGCGAGGCGAAGGACGGCGTCGTTGTCACCCGCAGCGCCATCCCCTTGCGCCGCCTCAGCGCACCCATCGCGTCGGCGATCTCGTGCAGCCCCCGCCGCACCCCCGCCGCCAGGGTTTCCCCCTCGCCCGTCAGGACCAGCCGCCGTGTCGAGCGCAGGAACAGCTTGACCCCAAGCTCAGCTTCCAGCGCGACGATCCGCTGGCTGACAGCTGATTGCGTGACGAACAGCTCCGCAGCAGCCGACGTAAAGCTCAAATGCCGGGAAACCGCCTCAAAGGCGCGCAGCGAATCCAGCGACGGCAGGCGTTCGGGCGGCATCACTCATAAGTATGTCTACTGAATTTAAGTAGCAATCCCCGCGCGTAAACCGGCCCCATGCGCCTTATCTCAGGTCTCTGCGGCGGATTACCCGCCCACCCGCAAGATGGAGACGACGATGACCTCCCCGATGACCTTGGCGCCGGCCTGCGGCGCCCCGGCCGCAAAGCCCGCTTATGGCTTCTGGGCGACGCTCGCGGCCGCTTGGCAGCACACGATCGACGACTGGCGCGCCGCCCGCGATGCCGCCCATGCCGAGGACGCCCTCCGCGCCCTCAACGATCATCTCCTACGCGACATCGGCATCACCCGCGATGAGATCCCCCGCATCGTCCGCCAACCCGATGTCTTCTAGGCGCCGATCGTGAACACCGTGCGCCGCGTGCCGTCGTCGTCCGACCAGGCACGTTCGACATCCGACAACGGCACCGGCCTGGTCGCGATCTGGAACCCGGCCGGGATCGCCGTCTTCATCAAGCCGGCAATCGCGCTGAAGAGCCGCGCCAGCGGGACGCTCCCGATGCCGCTGCCCATCAACTCGATCGCCGACGACCGCAGCACCGCCCCGGGCAGCGTAATGTCCTGTCCGCTCGCCGCCCCGACCTGAACGAACCGGATCGGCCGCGCTTCAGGCCCCGCCTTCGCGCCGGCGATCAGCAACCGCTCGGCGCTCGCGCCCCACAGATAGTCGATGACGACATCGATGCCCGCCGCGAACTGCGCCTTGAATTGATCTTCCAGCGCGGCAGCATCCTCGATCAGCGGGATCGTCACATCCGCGCCCAGCCCCGCAACCTCATGCAGAGCGTCGCGATTGCGCCCGGTCGCGATCACCTTCGTCGCCCCGAAATGCCGCGCGATCTGCACCGCGAGACGCCCCGACGCGCCGGTCGCGCCGTTGATCAGCACAGTCTCGCCGGCTTTCAGCTTCGCCCGTTCGGTGAAGGCTGCCCAGGACGACATGCCGGGATTGGCGATCGCTGCCGCCGTCACGTCGTCCAGGTCGTCGGGCAGCACCAGACACTGCGCCGCAGGCACCACGGTCGTCTCCGCCATGCTGCCATAGGGCGCGGTCGGCAGGATGAAATAGACCCGTCGCCCGTCCTCCAGTCGCCCGACCCCATCGACCCCGGCGACAAACGGAAACTGCCCTGACGAACTGTAATGCGTGCCCGACGCCCGCGCCCTGACGAGCGGACTGACCGCCGCCGCCGTCACGGCAATCCGGCTGTCGCCCGACGCTGGCGGCGGAGGAAAATCTGCATAGACGGGCGTCTGCCCGGGTCCTCGAACGATGGCGGCCTTCATGGCGATTTCTCTTTCCGCACACCCATATATGTGCATAATGCACATATATGAGGAGCCGCCGATGCCGTCAAGTAAAAAAGTGCAAAATACACATATCGGCGATCAGCTCCGCCGCCTGCACGGCGCCGTGCTCGACATTGTCGCCGTCATCAACCGCCCTCAGCGCGACGAACTGATGGTCCGCGAGGCCGGCATCCCCCTCGACCGCGCGCTGTTTCCGCTGCTCGTCCTCATCGAGCGCCTCGGCCCGATCGGCGTGGTGGACCTCGCCGACCGCGTCGGCCGCGACTACACCACCGTCAGCCGCCAGCTCGCGAAGCTCGAGAGCCTCGCTTTGGTGAAACGCCAGGGCAGCGCCGCCGACGGCCGCGTGCGCGAAGCCGTCATCGCGCCCAAGGGCAAGGCCATGACCGACCGCGTCGACGCCGCCCGCGAGCGCATCGGCCGCGCGACCTTCGAAAGCTGGGAGAGCGGCGAGATGGACGACCTCGTCCGCCTCATGCGGAAATTCGCCGACGCCCTGCAGCAGGAACCGAAATCCGGTCCCTGATCGCGCCGTTCAGGGCTGGCGCTTCAGCGTCACGCCGAAGCTCACGATCGTGTCCTTGTCCTCGACCGTCACGCGCCCGACGCCGGTGCCCGATCCCATGTCGGACACGACGGTCTGCGAGATCTTGCACTGGCCCTTCTCTTCACCGGGCTCGGCGACATAGGTGCCTGCGGTCTTCTGGTCCTCCCAGCCGCCCTCGGCCTTCTCGTACTTCACGTCGTTCGCGAACGTGCCGTCCGCCTTCAGCACCCACAGCACCTCGGTCTTGACGCTGCGGCCCATCTCGACCGTGCCCGCACCGGCCCAGGTCCCGACCATGAAGGTCTTGCAGGTCGCGCTGTCGAAGGCCGGCCCGCCGCACGCGCCGACGCTCAGCGCGGCCGCTACTATCGCAAGACGTCGCATGATGGATCTCCAGTTCTGTGGCTGCCGCAAAGGGCCTGCCCGAAGATCGCCTTCCCGCGACCGCCCGGCCACTACGAAACACCCGGCGCGCGTTTCTGCCGCGAGCCCGCACATCTCGCGCGCTCGTTCTGATGCTTGACGCTCTTCAGCCAGGATTTGCACGGCTTTGTGCCCGCGCGAAAATGCCGCACTCGCGGCTCAGAACTTCGACATCGCGACCTTGGAAAGCCGGCAGTGCTGCGCCCGGTTCAGCGCAAACGACTGCGCGCAGCTCTCCGGCTGACCTTCCAGACAGGTCGTCCGCACCGGCTCCGTTCCGAAGGACGGCATATTCGCCGTCATGACCCCGTCGTCACCGACATCATACGTCGCCATGATCAGCATCCCGTTGATCGCAAACGGCGCATACAACACGCCATCGGCCATATAGGAGTCGAGCAGCAGCCCGTTCTTCTCGTCGATGACATAGTGCCCCGCCGCCGCATCCACCGGCACCAGCTCATAGTCGCGCACGTCCCGCGACGGCGTCTCGTAGATCAGCTTCCAGCGCAGACTGCCTTCGGCGCTGCCGGGCGCGATCGTCAGCGACGCCGCGAACCTCTCGACCCCTTGATAGGCCGGCGTCAGCTTGCACTGACCCTTCCAGGTGCCGATCCAGTCCGCCGGCGTCCCCGCTGCCGCCACCCCGGCCAGCCCCGCCGCGATCAGCGCCGCGCGGATCACCGCACCGTCGCCTGCACGACGGCCTTCAGCCGCTCGATGATCGAGAACTTGTCGTCGGTGAAGTCGGCGTCGATCCACCACTCCTCGACCTCGTCCCTGATGCGCCCGACATCGGGACCATTCGGCACGCCGGCCGCCATGATCTCATGGCCGTCGAGCGCCAGCGTGGGCCGCTCCCATGAATCCGCCAGCGCCAGCAGTGCCCGCCATTGCGTCGCGTTCGACAGCTTGCGGTCGCCCGCCCAGCCCAGCATGACCTTGTCCTTGAAGACCGAGACGGTGAGCTTGTAGAGCGCGCGCCGTACCTCGCGGATCGACAGGTAAGACATGATCCTGACGTCGCTCCGGTCGATCGCCGTCAGCCGCGCGACCTCGGCGTTCGACAGCCGCAGCCGTTTCGCAATATGCGTCCGCCGCTCCGCCGGCCCGCCCGCGATCAGCGCCGCGAGGCGCAGCAGCGGATCGCCGTCGGCGAAGAGATGCGACGTCTCGATCTCCACCAGTTGCGCCAGCCGCTCGAAATCGAGCGTGCCCGGCAGCACCTCACCGATGATCCCCGTCGCCGCCATCTGCCGCAGCGCCGGCACCGGATCCTCGGCCGCCAGCAGCTTCAGCAGCTCGTCGTGAATGCGCTCGCCCGACAATGTCGCAATCCCCTCTTTCGCATTGGCGCACGCCGCCAGCCCGTCGCGATCCAACTCGCCGCGGCCATACCGCGCATGAAAACGGAAGAAGCGCAGGATGCGCAGGTAATCCTCCGCGATCCGCGCAGACGCGTCGCCGATGAAGCGCACCCGCCGCACATCCAGATCGGCGATCCCGCCGGTCAGGTCGATCACCTCGCCCTCGCGCGTCGCGTAGAGCGCATTGAAGGTGAAGTCGCGCCGCTGCGCATCCTCGTTCCAGTCGTCGCTGAACGCGACCGTCGCCCGCCGCCCATCCGTCGAAACGTCGCGGCGCAGCGTGGTGATCTCATAGGGCTTGCCGTCCGACATCGCCGTCACCGTGCCGTGCGCGATGCCGGTCGGGATCGCCGTGATGCCCGCCGCGATCAGCCGCCGCTGCACCTCATCGGGCAACACCGTCGTCGCGATATCGATATCCGCGACCGGCTCCCCGATCAGCGCATTGCGCACGCAGCCGCCGACAAAGCGCGCCTCGCCGCCGCCGGCGAGGATCGCCTCGAACACGCGCACCGTTTCGGGCGCACTCAGCCAGCTCTGCGGTGTCAGGCGGCGGGCGGCGGTCATGGGTGGTTCGGCGGTGGCGGCACGGGCGGCGGCGCGGCTTCAGGCGGCGGCGTTTGAGGCTGCGGCACATTGGGCGCGGCATCGTCGTCGCCCTCGAAATGGCCGGGGATTAGCTTGCCGTCCGGCCCCATCTGCGCCGGCACATAGGTGCCGGTATGCTCGACCAGCACGAAACGCATGACCACAAAACCGGCGATGGCCAGCACCAGGGCCGCGATCCACAGCCAGAACCACGGCGTGCGCAGCGGATCGTTCCCCGCCGCCACCCGTCGCGGGTTGGCCCAATAGACATAAAGGAAGAACAGGACGAACGGCGTCAGGAACAACGCCATGTCGATCAGGACGTATCTCATGCTTCGCCGAACAGGCGCTCGCGCAGATTGACGATCATGCCGGCCGTTGCCCCCCAGATATTATGACTCTCATACGGCATCGCATAATAGCGCCGCTCGCGTCCCGCCCAGACCCCCGAATGGCTCTGATGATTGGCGACATCCATCAGGAAGGCGAATGGCACCTCGAAGATCTCGTCCACCTCATCGGGGCTGGCGACCGGCGTACAGCCCTCGCGCAGCACGCCGACCACGGGGATGATGACGAAGCCCGATCCGGTCTCGTAGGGATCGAGCAGGCCGACCGGCGTCACGAAGTCGCGCGGAATGCCCGTCTCTTCCTCGGTCTCGCGCAGCGCGGCATCGACCGGACCATCGTCGGTGTCGTCGATCCGCCCGCCCGGGAACGCCACCTGTCCCGCATGGCTCGACAGATGCGCCGAACGCCGCGTCAGCAGCACGGTCAGTCCCGCGGGCCGATGAATGATCGGCACCAGCACCGCTGCATTGCGCAGGAACGCCGGCGCACCGGCCTTGCGCTCGCCCGGATTGAGATCGAAATCCCCGCGCTTCGGCCCGGTCATCACGGCCGCATCCTCCAGCGGCCGCAGATGCGCACGCAGCCACACCCGCGGGTCGCCCTCGGGGATCGCGAAGTGCGGCGGGTTTTGTTCGGCGAGGCTCATGCCGCGCGGCCCAGCGGGAAGAAGGTGCCCGCGCTCGTGACGCCCATCACCCCGTCCCGTTCTTCCGCGAGATCGGCGAGTTCATAGAACACCGGCCGCGCCAACCGCGCCTCCAACCCACCGCGCACCCGCACATAGGGCGAGGGCTCACCGGTCGCTTCGTTCTCTTCCACCCGGATCGGATGGTCCGCATCCGCGGTCACCTGATCGCCCACATTGGTCATGAAGGTCAGCCGGCCGTCCGCCGCCTCGACGCCGACGGCGATGAACGGCGCATCCTCCACCTCGATGCCGACCCGCTCGACCGGCGTCACGAGGACGTGAGACCCGTCCGGCTCCCGCCTTAGAATGGTCGAAAAGAGCCTTACCATGGCGGCGCGCCCGATCGGCGTCCCCATATAGTGCCACGTCCCGTCGCGCGCGATGCGCATCGGGATTGGCCCACAATGGGGCGGATTCCACTTCTCGACCGGGGGCAGCTTGCGGCCCTTGGCGAGATCGGCCTGCAGGGCGGCGAGCCCGCGCAGCAATTGAGGCGGCTGGGCCGCGGAGAAATCGAGCGGTTCAAGGACCATGGCCTGAACATAATGCGTCCAGCGGCCCGCGCCCAACGATTCGCAACGTGGAACTCGCTGAATCGTGACAGGCAAAACAGCTAAAAAATCCCTTTTTCCGGCCGGGGGTTCACTTATGGTCGGCCTTCGCTGCAATGCGGCGTGCAAGTAAGGACAAGCCCATGACCGACACCCTGGCCCAGGACGCCGGCCTCGACGCCCTCGTCGCCGATCTCGGCGCCGCGCGGAAGGCCATCGGCACCCGCATCTTCGGCCAGGACCAGGTCATCGAGCTGACCCTCACCGCTTTGCTCGCCGGCGGTCATGCCCTTCTCATCGGCGTCCCCGGCGTCGCCAAGACCCGCCTCGTCTCGACCGTCGGCGCGGTGCTCGGCCTCGAAACCAAGCGCGTCCAGTTCACCCCCGACCTCATGCCGTCCGACATCATCGGCTCAGAGGTCCTGGAAGAGAGCGAAGACGGCAAGCGCTCGTTCCGCTTCATCCGCGGCCCCGTCTTCACCCAGTTGTTGATGGCGGATGAAATCAACCGCGCCAGCCCGCGCACCCAGTCCGCGCTGCTTCAGGCGATGCAGGAGCGTCAGGTCACCGTCGCCGGCGCGAACCACGACCTGCCGACGCCCTTCCAGGTCCTCGCAACTCAGAACCCGATCGAGCAGGAGGGCACCTACCCGCTGCCCGAAGCCCAGCTCGACCGCTTCCTCCTCTCGGTCGACGTGCCCTATCCCGACGCCGCCGCCGAACGCACCATGCTGATCGCCACCACCGGCGTCGCCGACAGCGAGGCGCGCGGCATTCTCACCCGCGAGCGTCTGATGGAGGCGCAGACCCTCGTCCGCCGCCTCCCCGTCGGCGACAAGATCGTGGATTCGATCCTGAAGCTCACGCGCGGCGCCCGCCCCGAAACCCCGGCCTCGGAGTCGATCCGCGCCCATGTCGCCTGGGGCCCCGGCCCCCGCGCCGGCCAGGCCTTCATGCTCGCCGCCCGCGCCCGCGCCTTGCTCGACGGCCGCCTCGCACCCTCCGCCGCCGACATCGTCGCGCTCGCTCAGCCCATTCTCGGCCACCGCATGGCGCTCACCTTCGCCGCCCGCGCCGAAGGCGTCACCATCGCCGACGTCATCGACGGCCTGGTCAAGGAGACCGTGTGACGGCCAACGCCGCACCCGATATTCGCCGTCCCGGGCGCTGGACCAATCTTCGCGAACAGGCGGAGCGCGCCGCCGCGAGCTTTCCGCCGCTGCTGGTCCAGGCCGAGCGCATCGCGCAGACCGTTGCCTTCGGCGTCCACGGCCGCCGCGTCACGGGCCCCGGCGACAGCTTCTGGCAGTTCCGCCGTTACGAACCCGAAGATCCCGTCACCGCCATCGACTGGCGCCAGTCCGCCAAGTCCCAGCACGTCTTCGTCCGCGAGCGCGAATGGGAAGCGGCGCAGAGCGTCTATCTCTGGCGCGATGCCTCGCCGTCGATGACCTACCATTCCTCTGACGCGCTCCCCTCGAAACAGGAGCGCGCTTCGATCCTCCTTCTCGCCCTTGCCTCGCTCCTCGTGCGCGGCGGCGAACGCGTCGGCGCGCTGCGTCCGGGCGGCGAGACCGGCATCGGCCGCGTCGCCCTCCGCCGCCTCGCCGCGCTGCTCTCGGACGAAACCGAGCGCACCGGCGACGCCCCGCCCATCATGAAACTCCCGCGCCACGCGACTGTCCTCGTCGCCAGCGACTTCTTCGTCGAGCCGGAAAAGTTCGAGGCGATGATCTCGCAGTTTGCCGCGTCGGGCGCGAAGGGCCATCTGCTGCAGGTCGTCGATCCCGCGGAAGAAGAATTCCCCTTCGAAGGCCGCGTCCGCTTCGACCGCGCCGACGGCATCGACGGCACGCTCATCGGCCGCGCCCAGGCGCTGCGCGACGTCTATCGCACACGCTTCGAAGCCCATCGCGACACGCTCGCCCGCATCGCCCGCCGCTTCGGCTGGAGCTTCCAGAGCCACCGCACCGATCGCGGCGCGGAAACCGCGGTACTCGCCGTCTATCGCCGCCTCACCGACGACCACCGCCGCGGCGTCGGCCGGATGAGGTCGTAGCGATGTCGTGGCTCGGCTCCCTCTCCGTCGGCGCGCCGCTGGCCCTGATCGGCCTCGCGGCGCTGCCGGTGATCTGGTGGCTGCTCCGCGTCACGCCGCCGGCGCCCAAGCGCGTCCGCTTTTACGGCCTGCGCTTCCTGCTCGGCCTCCGCACCGAAGAGGAAACCCCCGACAAGACCCCGCTCTGGCTCCTCATCCTGCGCATCGCTGCCGCCGGCCTCATCGTTCTCGCGCTCGCCGAGCCCATCGTGAATTCCGGCCGCACGCTCACCGCGAGCGACGGCGTCCTTGTCCTCGTCGTCGACGACGACTGGGCCGCCGCCCATCGCTGGGAAGAACGCCGCGACGAAATGCGCGAGGCGATCGAGGAAGCCCGCCGCGCCGATCTCCCCGTCGTCCTCGCCACCACCGCCTCGCCCGACTTCGACATCAAGATCGAGGACCCCGCAGACGCCCTCGCCCGTGCCATGGCGCTGGAGCCGCAGCCCTTCGCCACCGATCGCACGCAGATGCTCGCCAAGCTCAAGACCACAATGGGCGACCGCACCGGCCATGTCGTCTGGCTTGGCGACGGCGTCGGCGGTCCCGGCACGGCGGAAACGCTGACCGCCCTCCTCGCCTACGGCACAATCGACCTCTACCAGGATGATCAGGTCGCGCCCGCCCTCGCGCTGCTCCCGCCGCAGCAGGACGAGAACGGCCTCACCGCCAAAATCATCCGCGCCGCCGCCGGCCCCGCCCTCGGCGGCTCGCTCCAGGTCTTCGGCGAAGGCGGCCGCTTCATCGCCACCGCCCCCTTCACCCTCGCCGCCGGCGAGACCGCCGCGACGGCGCGCATCGAAATCCCCTCCGGTCTCCGCAACGACATCGAGCGCATCGCCGTCGACGGCCGCGCCAGCGCGGGTGCCGTGACGCTGCTCGACGAAAGCGCCCGCCGCCGCCCCGTCGGCATCGTCTCAGGCGACGAGGGCCATGATGGGCAACCCCTGCTCTCCGCGACCTATTACCTGGAGCGCGCCCTCGAAAACGCCGCCGAAGCTCGCCGCGGCACCATCGCCGAGCACCTGCAATCCGGCGTCTCGCTGCTGATCCTTGCCGATGTCGGTCAGGTCGTCGGCGAGGAACACGATGCCGTCGCCGCCTGGGTCGCCAAGGGCGGCATCCTCGTCCGCTTCGCCGGCCCGCGCCTCGCCGCCGCGGCGAGCGACGACCTCCTCCCCGTCCGCCTCCGCCAGAACGGCGCGCGCGACATGGGCGGCACGCTCTCCTGGGAGAAACCGCAAGGTCTCGGCGCCTTCGCAACCGAAGGTCCCTTCGCCGGCCTGCCCATCACCGACGACATCATCGTCCGCCGCCAGGTCCTCGCCGAACCCTCGCTCGAACTCGAAGGCCGCACCTGGGCCTCGCTCGTCGACGGCACCCCGCTCGTCACCGCCGAGAAGCGCGGCGAAGGCTGGATCGTCCTCTTCCACGTCACCGCGAACGCGGAGTGGTCGTCGCTCCCCCTCAGCGGCCTCTTCGTCGACATGCTGAAGCGCATCATCTCGCTCGGCCGCGGCCTCGGCGCCGATGCGCAGCAGGCGGCCGCCGGCGAAGGCACGTTGAACGCCCGCCTTGTCCTCGACGGCTACGGCCGTCTCGGCCAGCCCGGCGCCGCCGTCACGCCCATCCCGCGCAGCGGCGCGACGCCCTCGCCCGAACACCCGCCCGGCCTTTACGGCGAAGGCCCCAGCACCGTCGCGATCAACCTCTTCGCCGCCGACGCGACGCTCGCGCCCTTCCCCGATCTCCCCGGCGGCGCGGCGACCATGGCCTATGGCGCACATAGCCGCTTCGACCTGAAGCCCTGGCTCATTGGCCTCGCCCTCGCTTTGCTCTTCATCGACGCCATCGCCTCGCTGCTCCTGCGCGGCTACCGTCTCGGCTGGCGCCGTCCCGCCGCCGCAACCGCTGCCTTCGTCATCGCCTTCGGCCTCGCCGCCGCCCCGCGTCCGGCGGAAGCGCAGGACAACAGCGCAGCGGATGCCTTCGCGCTCGAAGCCACGCTGCAAACCCGCCTTGCCTATGTGAAGACCGGCGACGGCGATCTCGATCAGATGAGCAAGGAGGGCCTCGAAGGCCTCACCCGCGTGCTCAACGACCGCACCGCCGTCGCCGCCGGCGATCCGATCGGCGTCGATGTCGAGAAGGACGAGCTCGCCTTCTTCCCCATCCTCTATTGGCCGATCCCCGACAGCGGCGCGCTCCCCAGCGGCGCGGCCATCGCGCGCATCGACGCCTATATGAAGAACGGCGGCACGATCCTCTTCGACACCCGCGAAGGCGCCGATGGCGGCCCCGCCGCCGACGCGCTGCAAGATCTCCTCCGCCAGCTCGACCTGCCGCCGCTTCAGCACGTCCCGCGCGAACACGTCCTCACCAAGTCGTTCTACCTGCTCACCGTGTTCCCCGGCCGCAATGCCGACGGCGATGTCTGGGTTGAAGCTGCCCGCGCCGATGGCGAAGCGACCTCCGAAGCGCTCGGCGACGGCGTCTCCAGCGTTGTGATCGGCGGCGGCGACTGGGCCGCGGCCTGGGCGACCGACCAGTACAGCCGTCCGCTCTACGCCATGGGCGCCGGCGGCGAGCGCCAGCGTGAATACGCCTTCCGCTTCGGCGTGAACCTCGTGATGTACGCCCTCACTGGCAACTACAAGGCAGACCAGGTCCATGTCCCCGCGCTGCTGGAGCGCATGGGCCAATGAGTTACGCCCTCGCCTTCGAACCCCTCGCCCCCTGGTGGGTGGTCGGTCTCGCCATCGCCGTCGCGCTCGGCCTGATGCTGCTCGGCGCGCTGCAGCGCGCCCGCGGCACCTGGTGGCGCGCGCTCGCGACCGCCCTTCTCCTCGCCGCCCTCCTCAACCCTGTCGCGGTCCAGACCGAGCGCGAGCGCATCAAGGATGTCGCCGTCGTCGTCGCCGACACCTCCGAAAGCCAGGCCATCGGCGAACGCAGCAAGCAGACCGCTGACGCAATCGCCAAGCTGAAGGAACAACTCGCCGGCGACGCCTCGCTTGAACTCCGCGTCGTCGACAGCGGCAAGGCCTCCACCGAAGGCACCACGCTGATCGACGCCGTGAAGCGCGCCCTCGCCGACACCCCACCCGACCGCGTCGCCGGTGTCGTGCTCGTGACCGACGGCGAAGTGCACGACACCGCCGCCGCGAAGGACCTGCCGCAGGTGCCCGTCCACACCCTCCTCACTGGCAAGCCCGGCGAGAAGGACCGCCGCCTCGTCCTCGTCGAAGGCCCGCGCTTCGCCCTGATCGACACCCCCATGGAACTCGCCATCCGCGTCGAGGACCAGGGCGCAGGCGACGAAGCCAAGGGCCGCATCGCCGACGTCACCGTCCGCATCGACGGCACCGAGGCCGCCAAGGTCCGCGCCCGTGTCGGTGAACTGGAGCGCATCGAGATCAAGCTCCCCCATGCCGGCGAAAACGTCATCGAGATCGAGGCCGCCGCTGGCCCCGACGAGCTGACGCTCCTCAACAACCGCGCCGTCGTCGTCACCAACGGCGTGCGCGATCGCCTGCGCGTGCTCCTCGTCTCCGGCGAACCGCATTCGGGCGAGCGCACCTGGCGCAACCTGCTGAAGGCCGACCCGTCCGTCGATCTCGTCCACTTCACCATTCTGCGCCCGCCGGAAAAACAGGACGGCACGCCGATCGAGGAACTCTCCCTCATCGCCTTCCCCACCCGCGAGCTCTTCGAAGAAAAGATCGGCGAGTTCGATCTCATCATCCTTGATCGCTATCAGCGCCTCGGCGTCCTGCCACCCGACTATTACGAAAACATCGCGCGCTACGTCGAAAACGGCGGCGCGCTGCTCGTCGCCTCCGGCCCCGACTACGCCTCGCCTTTCACCATCTATGACAGCGCGCTCGGCGACATCATGCCGGCCGCGCCCGCCGGCACCGTCACCGAACGCGCCTACCGCCCGCACGTCACCGCGGCGGGCGAGCGCCATCCCGTGACCGCCGGCCTCCCCGGCTCGAACAAGGGCGATGAAGACGCGACCTGGGGCCGCTGGATGCGGATCGCCGACACCTATCCGCTCAAGGGCGAGATCGTGATGGAAGGCCCCGACAAGAAGCCGTTGCTGATGCTGAACCGCGTCGGCAAGGGCCGCGTCGCGCTGCTGCTCTCCGATCACGCCTGGCTGTGGGCGCGCGGCTATGACGGCGGCGGCCCACAGGCCGAACTTCTCCGCCGCCTTGCGCATTGGCTGATGAAAGAGCCCGACCTCGAAGAGGAAAAGCTCACCGCTGAAATCACCGCCGGCAAGCTCAAGATCACCCGCCGCGCGATGGGCGACACCGCAGGCCCCGTCACCGTCACCCGCCCCGACGGCAGCACCGAAACCGTCCCGCTCAGCGAAACCTCGCCCGGCCGCTTCGAAGCCATGCTGCCCGCCGACAGCGTCGGCCTCTACCGCGTGAAGGACGGCGACCTCACCGCCGTCGCCGCGTCGGGCGCGCTGAACCCGCGCGAGTTCCAGGACGTCCGCGCCACCGAAGACCTCATGAAGCCTGTGGCGGACTCCAGCGGCGGCACCGTCTCATGGCTGGAGGACGGCGTCCCCTCCACCCGCCGCGTCCGCGAAGGCCGCAGCGCCGGCGGCGCCGGCTGGATCGGCCTCGTCGACCGCCAGAACTACGCCACCCTCTCCGTCAGCCGCACGCCCCTCCTCGACCCGCTGATCGCCGTGATCCTCGCTTTGGGCCTCTGGGTCCTCGCCTGGCGCCGCGAGGGGCGCTAACCCGACCTGATCCTCCCCGTTCACGGGGGAGGGGGACCGCGAAGCGGTGGAGGGGGCAAGACGTAGAGCGCCGCCCTACCCCGCATCCTTGATCCGCACCGGCGCTTTCGGCCGCGCGTACATGCGCTCGACAAACGCTTTCAGCGTGGGCGCATCGTCCATCAGCCCCACCTCATCCGCCCAATCCAGCGTGAACGCCGCATTGAAGTCCGCCACCGAAACGGCGTCGCCAACCAGATAGGTCCGCCCCGTCATATGCGCCTCCAGCACCGCCAGCATCGCGCGGCAATCGCGCTGCGCGTTCGGGATTTCCGCGGGGATGCGATGCGCCGGCTCGTAGATGAATTCATGCAGCGCCATCCGCCACAGCGGCGCCTCGATTTCCGTCATCAGGAAATAGAGCCAGCGATGCATCTGCCCGCGATCGGCGAGGCTCTCGGGAATGAACCCCGCCTCCGGAAATTTCTCGGCGAGATAAAGCTGCATCGCCGCCGACTCGGTCAGCACGATGTCGCCATCGACCAGCACCGGCGCCTTGCCCGCTGGGTTCAGCGCCAGGAACTTCGCCGAACGATGCTCGCCGTTCGGGATATCCACGGGCACGATCTCGTAATCGACCCCGATTTCATTGAGCAGCCACATCGCCCGCAACGCTCGCGTCGGCGGCGTTCCATAAAGTTTCATCGTGGCCTCCCTTTTCCCGCCAGCCTGACACCCCGTCGCCGCGCCGTCCACGGCTTGCCCCCTCGCCCGAACGGGCGCAGGCTTCGCCCATCGTCATTGACATAAGGCCGCCGTCAGAGCGGCCGCGAGGAACGCCATGGATGGAAGCTTCGTTCTCGAATTGCCGGAACAGGTCGGCCTGCCGCTCGCGGCCAAGCGCAAGGCCCAGACCGGTCCTGAAAACGCCTGGCCCGCCGGGACGCGCATCGTCTCCGCCGACAGCCACATGCTGGAACACGATCTCTGGATCGACCGCTTCCCGGAACACTTGAAGGAACACGCGCCCCGCATTGCCTTCGAGAACGGCGGCTGGCAGTTCCGCGTCAAGGACAAGAAGATGATGCCGCTCGAGGTCGCCCAGGGCCTCTGCGAAGCCATGGAGTGCAACCCCGGTTTCCTCTCCGTGCCCCCGCGCCTTAGGGATCTCGACACCGAAGGCGTGGAGAAGGAGCTGATCTTCCCCCAGCGCCTCTTCGGCCTCTACATGCAGGGCGACTTCGATCTGCGTGAGGAAATCTTCGGCTGCTACAACGAGCACATCGCCGAGATCAGCGGCCAGGCGCCGGACCGCCTCTACACCGTGATGATCCCGAACTACTGGGACCCGTCAAAAGCCGAAAGCTCCGTCGCCCGCTGCAAGGCGCTGGGCGCACGCTGCTTGATGGTGCCGATCCATCCTCGCAAGGACATCGAGGATAAGGACATCCACTACAACGACCCGAAGATGGACAGCTTCTTCGCGGCCGTCGCGGCCAGCGGCATCCCGCTCTGCTTCCATATCGGCGAGAATGTCCCGACCGGCCTCCCCGGCGCCGCCGGCACCTTCGTGCTGACGCAGATGCAGGGCTTCCGCCCCATCTTCGGCGCGCTCACCTTCGGCGGCGTGTTCGACCGCCACCCGGACTTGCGCGTCATCTTCGTCGAAGGCGGCATCTGCTGGGTTGCGAGCGCCATCCACGACGCCGACATGATCTACAACTCGTTCCCATCAGCGATGTCGCCCAAGCTGAAGCACCCGCCCAGCTGGTATTGGTTCAACCACTGCTACGCGACCTTCATGACCGATCCCGCGGGCCTGGAACTTCTCCACCGCATCGGCGCCGACCGCGTGATGTGGAGCAGCGACTATCCCCATCAGGAATCCACCTTCGGCTACACAAGAAGCGCCATCCGCGCCGTCTTCGACGCGACGACTGTCGAAAACGCCCAGATGATCCTCGGCAAAACCGCGCTGAAGCTCTTCAACATGGAGTGATCCTCCCCCGTTTACGGGGGAGGGGGACCGCGAAGCGGTGGAGGGGGCGGATGCAGCGCACCGCCCGCCGCCCTAAACCGCCGTATACCCCCCATCCACCGTCAGCTCGCTCCCCGTCATATACGCCGACGCGTCGCTCGCCAGGAACGCCACCGCGTTCGCGATGTCATCCGGCATCCCGAACCGCCCATTGGGGATCAGCTTCAGCCAAAGCCCCGCCGCCGCCTCAGGCGACAGCAGATTGCCATCCGCATCACGCGGCGGATCCCACGCCGCGCCAAGCGCCGTCGCCGTCGGCCCCGGATGGACCGAGTTCACCCGCACACCCCGCGTCGCGAACTCGTTCGCCACGGCTTTGCTCAGCAACCGGACCGCGCCCTTCGACGCGCTATAGGCCGAGAAGCTCGCCCCTGCGACCTGTCCGTACACGGACGAGATGTTGATGATCGACGTCGTGCCGCCCTGCGCCGCCACCCTCTTCAGCATCAACGGGATCGCCGCCTTCATGCCGAGGAACACGCTGTCCGCATTCACCGCCTGCTGACGGCGATATTCACTGAGACTCGTCTCCAGAAACGGCCGGTTGATCATGATCCCGGCATTGTTGACCAGCACATCCAGCCGCCCCGCCTCAGCCTCAACCGCTGCGATGACGCGCGTCCAGTCCGCCTCCTGCGTCACGTCATGGCCAAGGGCTGTCCCGCCGATCGCCGCAGCGGTCGCCTGCGCACCCGCCTCGTTGAGATCGCTCGCAAAGACCCGCGCGCCCAGCCGCGCCAGCAGCGCCGCCGTCGCCGCGCCGATCCCCTGCGCCGCGCCCGTCACCAGCGAGACTTTGCCCGTCAGGCTGAACGGCTGGGTCACATGCCCCCCTGGATCGTGTGCACGCCGTCGAAGGCCGGCATCCAGTCGGCAGTGCGCGAGCGATAGACCTCGACCGTCGGTTTGAACGAACGCCAATCGTCCAACGTCCCCGCCTTCACGAACACCATGCCGGGCGACGCGCTCAGCGCCGAGAGGATCGGCGAGCCGCACTGGTTGCAGAACTTCCTCTCGACCGTATTGCCGCTGTCGGCCGTGTCGAGAAACGTCGTCAGCGCGCCCTTGGTCACGCTGAACGCCGCCGCCGGCACGCCGCAGATCATCGAAAACAGACTGCCGCCCTGCCGCGCACAATGCGTGCAATGACATAGCGCCGTCACCGCCGGCTCACCCTCAACATGATACCGCACCGCCCCGCACAAGCATCCACCGTCCATCGCCATGGTCCGTCCTCCTGTTTTAAGGACTGTCCGTTCCGGCAAAGACGGACGCAAGACCTTTTGGAACGCGCTCAGACCGCGCGCGTGATCGCGCCCGTGAGCTCATCCAGCCCGCCCGGCGTCAGTTCGCGCCACAGCAGCCGTGCAGTATCTACCGGCCCCGGCATCGTCATCCGCCCCGCCGGCACGCGGCTGAATCCAACGCGCGCGTAATACGGCTCGTCCCCCACCAGCACGACCGAGCGATGGCCAAGCGACGCGGCCAGCGCCAGCGTCTCGTTCATCAATCCCACCGCCATGCCGCGCCCCCGATGCGCCGCCAGCACCGCGATCGGCCCCAGCATCAGCGACGGCACACCGCCGATCAGCACCGGCCAATAGCGGATCGTCCCGCGCAGCTCACCGTCTTCCTCAGCGACAAACGACAGAGCCGGAATCGCATCTACACCTTCGCGCAGGCGATACGCCGTTTTGGCGAAACGGCCGGGCCCGAAACTGACATCGAGCAGGTTTTCAATGGCCGGCCCGTCTTCGGGCCGTTCGGGGCGGAGCGTGAACATGATGGGTCTCGCGAGGACAACAGGACGACGAACGGCGCGGAACAAGGTTCCGCCGCTCAGCCTCGTCGCAATGTCCGGCCCGTGGTCATGGCGCGCCGCGTAACATGGAGACGCCCGGCCCGTCCAGCGCCGGTTGGAGCCTATGACGCTGGGCGTGCTAGCGTCGCAAGCGCCATCAACATCCGAAACGAAGGGCCGCCGCATGTTCAAGGTCTTCCACGCCGCCGGCTCGCGCGCCTTGCGCGTCGTCTGGTTGCTTGAGGAACTCGGGCTTCCCTATGAGATCGTGAAGGTCAACTTCCCCGCCCGGCTGCGCGACAAGCCCTATCTGGAACTGAACCCGTCGGGTACGGTGCCCGCCCTCGCGGACGGCGATCTGTTGCTCACCGAGTCGCTGGCGATCTGCGAGTACCTCGCCGCCAAGCGGCCTGACCTCCACTTCACACCCGCGCCGAGCGAGCCGGAGACCCTCGCCTATGCGAAATGGCTCTGGTTCGGCGAGGCGACGCTGATGTTCCCGGTCGCCGCGATCACCCGCACCCGCCGCCACGAGCTTCCCGCCGACCATCCGCTCTCGCTCGACCTCTTCGGCGGCCTGGACGCGCGCCTCGGCGATCTTGAACAGCGCCTCGCGGGCCGCGAAACGGTCGCCTGCGACCGCTTCACGCTGGCCGACGTGTCCTGCGTCTTTCCCCTCTTCCGCGTCCACGCGCTGGAGCTCGCCGACCGCCTTGGCCCTAACTGCGCCGCCTATTACGCCCGCATGAGCGCGCGCCCCGCTTTCGCGCGCGCCCTCGCGCAGCAGTGACCGAATGGCGCCTCATCGATGCCTGGGCCGACGCAGCGCGCAGCCTCGATGTCACCCTCTGCGGTCCCGGTCCCTTCACGCTGAAGGACGGCACCCCAATCGCCCCTGACCTCCGCGTGCCCGATTTTGGAAATCTCCGCGGTGCGATCGTCTTCACCGATCCCGCCGCCGCAGAGCCTCATCGCGCCGCCATCCTGGCCGCGGCGCACAGCCTCCATATTTTTCCCCCGCCCGAGCCCGGCCACATGATCACCGCGCCAGCGTTGGCCAAACTTCTTGCCGACTGGGGCTGGAACGGTTCGGAAAAGGGCCGGCCGGAATGGGCGTGAGGTGCTGACATTCCGTCAGTTTTGCTTGCCGAACGGCGCAACCGGGTGAAAACTCTCACCATCGCCGCTAGAAGCGAACCGCCGGAAAAGAATTGGGAGCCGCCATGCCCTACGCACAGGACCGCCTCATCCACGACGCCGACTCCCATCTGATGGAGCTCGACGATTGCCTCGACGCGTATTTCGATCCGGCCCTGATCGCGCGCTATCACGCGCTGCCCTATTTCCGGAAGAAGATCGGCAACAAGGGCTGGGCCATCAAGGCGCGCGAGGCCCACGCCGATCCCACCTTCCGCGCGGGCGAGGACGCCAACATTCTCCTGCGCAAGAACTACGAGGCGCTCGGCTCCTTCCTGCCCAGGGACCGCCCCAAGAGCGTCGATCTGCTGGGCTTCGCCAGCCAGCTCGTCTTCACGACCTTCTGCCTCGGTAATTTCGGGCTCGATCAATCCGACGACCTCGAACTCGCCTACGCCGCCGCCGACGCGCACAACCGCATGATGACGGATTTCTGCAGCGTCGACCGCCGCCTGCTCGCCACCGCCTATATCCCGCTGGAAGACTTCGCTCGCGCCGAAGCCTGCGCGCGCCTCGCGATCGAACTCGGCGCCAAAGCGCTGATGGTCCCCTCCAAACCACCCCGCCGCCACGGCCCCAGCCATATCGGCCTCGATCCCGTCTGGAAGCTCTCCGAAGAGGCCGGCCTCCCCATCCTCTTCCACGTCGGCGGCGAGGAGAAGATGGAGGACATCTACAACGAGAACGGCCTCCCCCGCGTGAAGGACTTCCATGGCGGCGAGGAGAACTTCAACTCGCTCACCTACATGCCGATCCCGCATTCGGTGATGCAGACCCTCGCCGCCCTCATCTTCGACGGCGTGATGGACCGCTTCCCGAACCTCAAATTCGGCGCCATCGAACTCGGCGCCTCCTGGCTTCCCGGCTGGATGCGCAATCTCGATTCCTCGGCGATGGCCTTCAGCAAGAACGAGACGCGCCTCAAGAACCTCTCCGCCAAACCGTCCGACATCGTCCGCCGCCAGGTCCGCGTCACGCCCTATCCGCACGAGGACGCCGGCTGGATCATCGCCAATAGCGGCGAGGAGATCTGCCTCTTCTCCTCCGACTACCCGCATGTCGAAGGCGGCCGCAATCCGCTCAAGCGCTTCGATGAATCCCTGAAGGACACGAACGAACGCGCCAAGCAGCGCTTCTATGCCGAGAACTTCATCGACCTCATGGGCGAAGGCCTCGCAGCAGACCTCCGCCGCCCCGCCCATCTGAAAGCCGTGGCTTAGAATTGATCCTCCCCTTCGCAGCGGGGGAGGGGGACCACGCGAAGCCATCTTCCCCCGCCATTGTGCGGGGGAAGTACCCCGAAGGGGGGAAGGGGGCGCTCGCCGCAGGCGAGCGAGAGGGGGCGAGTTCAAGCTCGCCCGTTCAACCGCGACCCTCACCGCACAACTTCGGCGCCCGCCAGAACGGACCGAACCGCACGACGCCCGCTTCATCCACCACGATCGTCGTCCGCCCGAACAGCCGCTTCGCCTCGCTTAGCAGCCGCTTCACCTCGTCGTCCCGGCGGATATCGACGCGCAGCGCGACCGCACATCCGCCCGCGTCGATGATCCGCGACACCACGCGCGCCGCGCCGCCTTGATCGTCCGCATACGGAATGACGACCGCCGCGCCCGAGGCCGCGAGGCTGCGCGCGATGATCGCCCCGTTCCCCGCCGGGGCGGCCGCCACGATGGCGACCCGCCGTGTGGTGCCGCCCATCGCGCTCACCCCAGCGACGCCATGTCGATGACGAAGCGATAGCGCACGTCGCTCTTGATCACCCGCTCATAGGCGCTCTCGAGCTTCTGGATCGACGTCAGCTCGATCTCCGAGACGATCCCGTGCGTCCCGCAGAAGTCCAGCATCTCCTGCGTCTCCTTGATCGAGCCGATCATCGAGCCCGCGAGGCCCCGCCGCCCCATGATGATCGCGAACGCACTCACCGGCACCGGCTTCTCCGGCGCGCCGACCAGCACGAAGGTCGCTTCCGGCTTCAGCAGCGCGAGATAGAGATTCCAGTCGATCTCCGCCGACACCGTGCAGATGATGAGATCGAACGCGCCCTGCAGCGCCTCGAACGTCGCCGGATCGTTCGTCGCATAGTAATGCGACGCGCCCATCTTCAACCCGTCCGCCTTCTTCGACAGCGTCTGGCTGAGGACCGTCACCTCGGCGCCCATCGCGGCGGCCAGCTTCACGCCCATATGGCCAAGCCCGCCCATGCCGAGAATCGCGACCTTTGTGCCCGGCCCGACCTTCCAGTGCTTCAACGGCGAATAGAGCGTGATACCTGCACACAGCAGCGGCGCCGCCGCGTCCAGCGCCAGATTGTCGGGGATGGAAAGCACATAGCCCTCCTTCACCACGATATGGTCGCTATACCCGCCATAGGTCGGCAGGTCAGCACCCGGCGCGACGGTGTTATAGGTCTGCACCAGGCCCGGCATGTAGTGCTCGCGATCGAGATCGCGGGTCGCACACCCCACGCACGAATCGACGAAGCAGCCGACGCCCACCCGGTCGCCTTCCTTGAAGCGCGAGACCTTCGCGCCGACCGACCGGACGATGCCGGTGATTTCGTGGCCGGGGACGACGGGATAGACCGTGTTGCTCCACTCGTTGCGGGCCGTGTGGATGTCGGAATGGCAGATCCCGCAATACTTGATGTCGATGACGACGTCCTCGTCGCCGGGCGTCCGGCGCTCGAAGGTGAACGGGGCGAGCGCCTGGTCGGCGCCGCGCGCGGCATAGGCTTTGGCCTGTGTCATGGGAGTCCTCTTCGGATTGAAAGGGGTGAGCCTGTCTCCCACATCAGGGCCGGATCGCGCGACGCCGATCCTGCAAAGCTTCTGCACGATCCTGCAAACCTGCTGCACTGCACATTGGCCGCACTCCGCCGTGCGGCTAATGTGACACTGACACGAAATCCCAAACCGGCCGCCGCGCACCATGCACCCGCTTTCCGAACTCGCCGCCACCATCACCCGCCACACCGTCGATGGCGGCGAGGGCGACACGGTCGTGCCCGGCCTCTGGCTCGGCTGCCGTAACGAGCGCGGCGACCCGCGCCACGCGACCCAGTGGCCCTGCTTCGCCATGGTCGTCCAGGGCGCAAAAAGCATGACGCTGGGCGACGAGGTCTATCGCTACGGCGTCGGCGACTATCTCGTCGTCTCGCTGGATCTCCCCGTCGTCTCCAAGACAATCGAGGCCAGCCCCGAAATACCCTATATCGGCCTCGCCCTCGCCATCGACCCCGAGCGCCTGCGCGAACTCTTCTCGCGCGTGCCCCCGCCGGAACGTGCGCTCACCACCGACGCGCGCCGCGGCGTCGCGGTGGAGAAGGCCGGCCCCGAACTTCTCGACGCCACGCTGCGGCTCGTCCGGCTGCTCGACCGCCCGCACGAGATCGCCGCCATGGCGCCGCTGATCGAACAGGAAATCCTCTACCGCCTGCTGATGAGCCCCTACGGCCCGCGCCTGATGAGCATCGCCACCGCCGACAGCCCCTCCAACCGCGTCGCCAAAGCCGGCGCATGGCTCAAGGCGAACTTCCGCCGCCCGCTGCGCATTGACGACCTCGCCGAACGCGTCGGCATGAGCGTCTCCTCGCTCCACCACCACTTCAAGGCGGTCACCGCGATGACGCCGATGCAGTACCAGAAGCAGCTCCGCCTGCAGGAGGCGAACCGCCTCCTCCTCATCGACCGCTGCGACGTCGCCACCGCCGGCCACCGCGTCGGCTACGAAAGCCCCTCGCAATTCACCCGCGAATACACCCGCCTCTACGGCCTCCCCCCCACCCGCCACATCGAATCCCTCCGCACCCCGATGGCGGCGGAATAAATGATCCTCCCCCGTTTCGGGGGGGTGAGACGGATCAGCGAAAGGTCCAGTGGACCTTTCGCCCGTCGAACGACCGCGTAGCGGTGGAGGGGGCGGATGCAGCGCACCGGCGGAACCTGTTTCCCGCCAATCGCGTTTTCCTCCGGTCACACCCGGAGGCCCCCATGCCCAAATCCACCCCCGCCAAGCGCAAGACCGCCGGCCGCGTCATGCACGAATTCGCCCACGGCGAACTGAAGAGCGGTAGCGGCGAAAAGGTCAAAAGCCGCAAACAGGCGATCGCGATCGCACTCAGTGAATCCGGCAGCTCGAAATACGTCAGCAAGAAAAAGAACCGCAGCAACCTCGCCAAGACCAAGGCGAAGGAAGCCAAGGGCAAGACCGCCCAGCAGGAAAAGGAAGGCAAAGCCCACGTCGGCGCCAAGGACCAGCGCGAGTCCTCCCGCGCCATGGGCGGCAAGAACGCGAAAGACAACACCGCCGCCGGCACCCGCGCCGCCCGCAGCCGCGCCCGCGACGGCGGCCCGACCAAGGCCGAACTCTACGCCCGCGCGAAGCGCAAGAACCTTCCGAACCGCTCAAAGATGAGCAAAAAGCAGCTCGAGAACGCGCTCGGCTAGCGCCTTACTCTGCCGCGACCGCCGCGCCCATGAACCCACTCGACCGCGTCGCCCGCTGCGCAGCCTTGTAGCGGACCGGCTCGCTCAGCTTCAGCCGCGCCCGCGCCGCGTCGAGCGGTTCGGCGAACAGCGTTTCGATATTGTCGTAGTTCAGCCACGCCGCCTTGCGCCCGCGGGCATAGCCCTCGCGCACCGCGCGCATCACGGTCCAGCCGTTCTTTTTGAACAGGTTCTTCAACACGCCCATCTTCGCGATGAAGCCCCAGCCAAGCCCGCCGCCCTGCGCATACGAGAAGTTGACGAGGCACAGCTCACCCAGCGGCTCATCAGCCTGATAGCCCGTCAGCACATGCCAGATGTCGTGGATGTCGCGCTGCCGCCGTCCGAACCAGGCATAGGGATGCGCCACGTCTTCCGCGCGGCGATCCTGGTTGCTGACCTCGGCGAGCCCGTTCGCCGAATACCCCGTGCGGTCCAGGAACGCGCGATAGGCCGCGCCCACCGTGCCCGGCGCGAAGCTCTCCACCCACGCCCGGTCCATCAACCGGTCGACCAGCTCAAGGCGTTGATAGGCCATGCGCCCACCCTCGGGCGTCGAGACCAGGCGGTGAAAGCCCTTCTTCGCCGCGCCGGCATTCAGCGACTGCATGATGCGGAACACCTGCACGGTGTCGTTGGGATCGGCCAGCAGCTTGCGGACGGCCGCGAAGGCGGTGCGCCAGTCGCGCTTGTAGGTGGCGGTGCTGAGGGCGGTGGCTTCGGCCATCTGGTGATCTCCCGTTGAACTGACAATCTGACAATCAACATTGTCAAATTGTCACGCACCGTGCCGCATGTCAAGAACCGCCGCATGACGAAACCCGCCCGCCGCTATGGCGGCGTCGCCCTGGAGGACCGCCAGGCCGAGCGCCGCGACCGCCTCATTCGCGCCGCCATCGACGTCTCCGCCCGCCTCGGGCGCGACGGCGCGTCGGTCGCGCTGATCTGCGCCGAGGCCGGCCTCACCGCGCGCTATTTCTACGAATCCTTCCCGAACCGCGAGGCGCTCTTCCTCGCCGCCTTCGGCCGGGTCCAGGACGAACTCTTCAACCGCATCGCCGTCCGCGCCGCCGGCCGCGATCCCGTCCGCGCCGCCCTCGCCGGCTTCTTTGCGGTGCTCGCCGAATTTCCCGGTCCCGCCCGCGTCTTCCTCGTCGATCTCGACGAGCACGAGCCGGCGATGAAGGAACTCGGTCGCGCCGCCGGCGAACGCTTCGGCGCCCTCTTCGCGCCCGACGCCGCGAACACGCTCGCCCAGGCGGGCGCCGCCGGGGCGATCATCCAGATCGCCCGCCGATGGGTCCGCAATGGATTCGCGGAGCCGGTGGACGATGTCGTCGCCACCGCCCTCCCCTTCGCGCGCGCCGCCCGTCCGGCCCCGGACAAAAATCTGAAAAAGTCGTAACGCCGCGAAACCGGCCTTTAATTTGCCACGACCTGCCGCTAAGGGATGCGGCGCGCTGAACTTCACGATCATAATCGCCTGACAGCCAAGCGATTCTCGGGGCGATATTGCCCATCATGCGGTTTAGGTCGGCGGGGGCCACCAATCCGAAATGTATCACGCGACCGGTAAATCGGCGTCAGCCGGCTCAGAGTCCCAGTCCGCGCACGCCGGTCACAGCCGCATCATCGGCCTCGACGGGTTGCGCGCCATCGCCGTCATGGCGGTCTTCCTCTTCCACGCCGATTTCGTCTGGGCCGATGGCGGCTATCTCGGCGTCGACCTCTTCTTCGTCATTTCAGGCTTCCTGATCACCGGCCTCCTGGTCGGCGAGAGCGAGAAGAACGGCCGGCTCAATCTCGGCGCCTTCTACTGGCGCCGCGCCAAGCGGCTGCTCCCCGCCTCTTATCTGGTGATGACCGCCGTCATCATCGCCGCCGTCACCATCGCGCCCGACGCGCTGCACCGCCTGCCCGGCGACGTCATCTCGTCGATCTTCTACGTCACCAACTGGCAGTTCCTCTTCGCCGGCAGCTCCTATTTCGAAACGATGGGGCGCCAGCCGCTTTTGCTGCACCTCTGGTCGCTGGCGATCGAGGAGCAGTTCTACATCGTCTGGGCGCCGATCGTGTTCCTCGTCCTGCCGCGCTTCGGCCGCTGGGCGCTGGTGGCGCTCGCCGCCGTGCTCGCCGTCGCCTCGGCGTGGTGGATGTTCTCGATGGCCCAGCAGCTCGGCTATCCCGACAGCGGCGCCGATCCCTCGCGCATGTATTTCGGCACCGACACGCACGGCTTCCCGCTGCTGATCGGCGCGCTGCTCGGCCTCCTCTGGCGCCCTAACCGCCGGGAAGCCGAACCCCACATCGTCGACACCATCGCCGCGTGGATGGCCGGCCTCCTCGCCCTCGGCGCGACGCTGACCATGATGGCCCTGATGGGCGAACAGACCGGCTGGCTCTATCCCTGGGGCTTCCTCGCCTCCGCCGGCGCCAGCGCCGTGCTGATCCTCGCCGCCACCTATCGCGGCTCGTCCTTCGGCCTGCTGCTCGACGGCCAGCCCATGCGCTGGATCGGCGAGCGCTCCTACGGCATTTACCTGTGGCACTGGCCGATCTTCATGCTGACGCGGCCGGATCTCGATCTCGACCTCGATCCCGCGACCATCCTCATCATCCGCGTCGCGCTGACCTTCGGCATCGCCGCCGCGTCCTACCGCTTCATCGAACAGCCCATCCGCCACGGCCTGCTGGAGCAGATCTTCCGCGACCTCAAATCCCCGCTCCGCCGCCGCTGGGCGCTGTGGCGCGGCGCGATGATCGGCCTCGTCACCGGCGGCGCGGTAGCGATGGGCGCGACGGTGCTCGCGCTCGCCCCGGCGCAGTACATCCCCGACGAGGAAACTGCCCAGGATCAGGGCGAGGAAATGGTCTCGGTCGGCATCGCGATGATGGCCGGCGCCGGCACCACGCTGATGCCGATGCTCCCGCCCATCGCCGGCGCCGTGGTCCAGCCGCAGCCCGGCCCGGAAGTCGAACCCGGTCCGGACGAGCCGGCCCCCGTCGGCCCCGGCACCTACAAGGACAGCGAAGTCTCCGCGATCGGCGACAGCGTCATGCTCGGCTCGAAATATCTCTTCGACAAGCAACTGCCGAAGATGGAGCTGCACGCCACCGTCGCCTGGCAGGCCGCCGATGTCCTGAAGGAGCTGACGCGCCTGAAAGAGGCGGGCGAACTCCGCGACGTCGTGGTCCTGCATGTCGGCACCAACGGCTATGTCACCGAGGATCAGTTCAACAAGATCCTGACGCTGCTCTCCGACCGCAAGCGCGTCGTCCTCATCAACCTGCGCGCCCCGCGCCGCTGGATCGATCCGAACAACGAGCTGATCGACCGCCTGATGCCGAACTACCCCAATGTCGTGCTCGCCGACTGGCGCGCCGTGTCGGCGGAACACAAGGAGTGGTTCACCAAGGACGGCGTCCACCCCCGCCCCGTCGGCCAGCGCGCCTATGTCGCCGAGATCATCCGCGCCGGCGATCTCATCGTCGCGCCCCCGCCGCCCAAGAAACCGCCGCCGGCCGCCAAGCCTGCGCCCGCTCCGGCTGCCGCGCCTGCCGCGGCGCCCGCGAACACGCCCGAACACGAAACCGACGCGACGCCGACTCCGGTCGCAAAACCCGCCGCCACCGCTCACAGCGGCTGACCGCCTGCGCCTGCGCCACGCCCGCTAGAGCTTGGCGAATCGCCTCGTTATGATCGCGGCTGCACCCCCAATTTGATTCGGCCGCCCTCAAGTCGGCCCCCTTAATTCGGCAGGACCCATGCATCGGCTCAGGAATGCGATCACCGTCTTGAGCTTTGGTCTGTTCGGTCTCCTCGGCGTCGTCCCCGCCGCGGCCGAGATCGCCGAGACCACGGTCAACATCCCCTCGGGGAAGACCTTCTTCGATTTCGACTGCGGCCCGCGCAAGATCAAGCCGCCGACCAGCCCTGCACCGACCCCGCCCAAGGTCGATGTCCTCGTCCCCACCAAGGCGCAGCTCGGCAAGCTCGCGCGCTATGTCGAGACCAGCCCGCCCAAGCTGAACCGCAAGCTGATCGCCGGCTTCGACCTCTTCGATGAGGACGGCCGCCCGCGCCCTCGCCGCATCGCCTTCTGGGGCGACAGCCACATCGCCGCGGGACAGCTGATGAACCAGCTCTTCGAGGCGATCCGCCGCAGCGGCACGACCGTCGGCACGCTGTTCCTGCCGCCCACCATGGGCCGCTCCAACATCCGCCTACCCACGCTGCACAATTACTGCATCGGCGACGACTGGACGACCGAGCTCGCCTTCAAGGCCGGCGGCGTCGGCGAGTTCGGCCCGGGCCTCGCCAACCGCGTGGCGGAAGCCGGTACCGACAACCGCCTCTGGCTCGACCTGCGCGATGCCGATGCGCAGCCGCAGATCGTCGCGATGCGCGTCGCCTATCACCCGACGCCCGGCGGCACCGTGCTCGGCATCTCCGTCAATGACGGCCCGGAAAAAGCGGTGCGCCTCGCCGCTGGCCGGTCCGGCACGGGCATCCTCACCATCACGTCGGACGCGCTGATCTATACGCTGAAAATGCGCACCACCGCCGGCACCTTTATCCTGCAGGGCTTCCTGCTCGACTATGAGCGCCCGCCGCTCGTGACGCTCGACGTCTTCGGCCTCCCCGGCTCCACCGCCGGCGGCTGGGCCAACACCCAGCCCGAGCATCTCGTCGAATCCCTGCACGGCGCCAGCTACGACGCCGTCGTGCTCGAATACGGCACCAACGAAGGCAACGCGCCGCATTACGACCGCGACGACTATCGCGCTTCGCTCACCCGCACGCTCACCAATATGCGCGCCGCTTTTCCGAAGGCGTCCTGCATTCTCGTCGGCCCGCCCGATCGCGGCGTGCTCGTGAATGCTGTGACGCGTGCCAATGGCGACTTCCTGAAATTCGCCCGCATCCACCGCGAGATCGCGACCGTGCAGGCCGAGCTTGCCGCGCAGTACAACTGCGCCACCTGGGATTGGCAGGCCTATATGGGCGGCCAGGGCGGCAATTACGGCTGGGCCTATGCGAGCCCCATGCTGATGGGCAAGGACCTCACCCACCTCGCCCCCGACGGCTACCGCCGCACCGGCGCCGCCATCGCCGCCAGCATCGGCTGGGGCAAGAAGTAGCGTCTCTTGACCCTCCCCCGGCCCGCCGAGCCCCGTCCGAAAGCCTGCTCCACCTGCGGCACACCGTTCTCCTGCGGCCCCGACACCGGGGCCGCCCCCGGTACCTGCTGGTGCCAGGACCTCCCTCTGCTCGCCGACATCCGCCCGGGCACCGACTGCCTCTGCCCCACCTGCCTCCACGCAGCGCTGGCGGCGGAATAGCCGTCGCACCTTCTACTTGGTCGTCATCCTAGGGGCCGCGCAGCGGAACCCGAGGACCCATGCCTGAAGCCCTCCAGGTGGCACCTCCAACCTCACTTGTAATTTCTGATAATATTCCTATATAATAGGACATTGATCCATCCGCAGTGAAAGGCGCGCCTCCATGCTTGATCCCCTCACCCAGCGCTCCAGCACGTGCCGCGCCTCGACGTTCGAATACCCGGCACGGAAGAGCCCCACCCACCAGCGACGTTCGAATACCCGGCGCGCCCGGAAATCCGCATTCGTAACGTTCGAATGCGATGGCTAAGGGGTACACCCCCAAGAAAAATCCCAATTCAATTTCACCCCGCCGTCCGCGCCAAACGAGGATGCTTTCCTCCGCACCCCCGAAATATTGTTGCGCGCGTCGGACGCCTGACGCACGGGAACACTTGACGAGCCGCCCGCCGGACTCGCAAACCCTGCCCCCAGAACTGCAGCGAACATCCTAGGGAGAGAGCGGATATGGGCGTGTTGGACGGTAAGGTCGTTCTGGTCACCGGCGCGGCGAACGGCATCGGCAAGGAATGCGCGCTGATCGCGGCGCAGAACGGCGCGAAGGTGCTGGTGAACGATCTCGGCGGCGGCGCTTCCGGCGGCGACGAAGGCTCGGCCGGTCCCGCGCAGCAGGTCGCGAACGAGATCAAGGCGGCCGGCGGCGTCGCCGTCGCCAACTCCGAGAGCGTAACCAACCGCGCCGCGGTGAAGCGCATGATCGAGCAGGCGAAGGACGAGCTCGGCGGCCTCCACGCTGTCATCAATCCCGCCGGCATCCTGCGCGACAAGATGTTCCACAAGATGGAAGACACCGACTGGGACATGGTCATCGATGTCCACCTCAACGGCGCCTACAATGTCTGCCGCGCCTCGATCGAGCATTTCCGCGAGCAGGGCGAAGGCTCCTACGTCCTCTTCACCTCGACCTCGGGCATCATCGGCAATGTCGGCCAGGCGAACTACGCCGCCGCTAAGATGGGCGTCGCCGGCCTCTCGCACATCATCGCCATGGAAGGCGCCTCCAAGGGCGTCCGCTCCAACATCATCGCGCCCTTCGCGTGGAGCCGCATGATCGCGACGATCCCGATCAAGGACGAGGCGAGCCGCATCCGCGTCGAGCGCATGCAGAAGTTTATGCGCGCCGACCAGGTGGCCCAGCTCGCCATCGCCCTCGCCGCCCCCGCGACGAAGGACGAAAAGGGCGCGGTGAAGGATTCGCCCAGCGGCGAAATCTTCGTCGCCCGCGGCAACGAGATCTTCCTGATGAGCCAGTCGCGCCCCGTGCGCGGCCTCGCCAAGCTGGAAGGCTGGACGCCCGAGACGATCAACGAGCACTGCATGTCCGCCATGAAGCCCAGCTTCACCGGCCTCGGCGCGACGACCTCGGTATTCGGCTGGGACCCCGTGTGATCCGATGACATTGCGCCAGACGGCAGTCCGTTCGGCGCTCTGACGACGCCGCGCAGCTCACCCTGCGCGGCGTTTGCTTTTGCTCAGGTGATGCGTCAGCGCCAGTGCAACGCAGTGCCGCACGGCTTCGTGCGGTACCGCCGCGCCCGCGTCGAACAGGATCGCCCGCTTGCCCTCGAAGCGCAGCGCGTCGCCGTAAAGCTCCCGAAACGCCGGTACCAACCCGCTCTGGCAATGAAAGAACATCGCCGCGCCACCGCCCTTCAGCGCGTCGATCCGCACCGTGCTGCCGCTCCTGGTTTCCGGCGTCAGATAGCTCGGCTGGCCCCATTTCAACGTTTCCTCGATCCGCCCGACGCCTTCGGTCGCCGCAGCCGTCTCCATGATCAACGCCCGCAGCGCCATCAACTGACGCCGCTGCGGTGCCGGGTAGCGCGCGAATACCTCCGCCACGCCGGGCGATCCGAACGCCGGCGCGCGCTTCCCCGTCACCACACGCCGTCCGGCACACGCGTCCCCGCCAGTTCCGCCGCGCGATGGCGCGGTCCGCGTCCGACATCGGCCGGCAGCGCGTCCGGCGCGAAGAAGCGCCATTCCGCGATTTCCAGATTGGGCTTGGGGTCCATCGTGTAGGCATCGATCCGATAGAGCGCGACATGGCTCGAGCGCGGATCGGCCGGATTGGTGTAGACCCCGGCCAGCACCGGCAGCGCCGTCGCGACCACGCCGACCTCTTCGCGCAACTCCCGCTGCACTGCCGCCAGCACGCTTTCGCGCGTCTTCACGCCGCCGCCCGGGAAGTGCCAGCCGTCCATATAGGTGTGCCGCACCAGCAGCCATTCGCCGACCGCGTTCACCACCAGCCCGCACGCCCCCATCACGGTCGGACGCCGGATGCGCCACCACAGCCGCTGCACCGGGCGCAGCGTGCGCGCAGCCTGGATGGCCAGACGATGATGGAGCGGGCGGGTCACGGCTTTCATCGGTATTTGAACCAACTTGGCACTGTTAACGCAAAGCCCTTCTAACACGTGTGCGCCATGGTGAGGCGTTGCAACAACCGGATGCCGTCATGTTGACCTTCGCCCGCCGCAAGACCGACCTCATCGCCGTGCCTGCGGTGATCGCGCCGGAACCCGATCTCGTCATCGACGTCGCCCGCGCGCGCCTCGCGCTCGCCCGCCGCGGCAAGGGCGCGCATCCCGCCGCCCATGCGATCCGCGCCGCGCTCGGCGCGATCGAGGATGCGCTGATCGCGGTCGACGCCATCCGCGCCGCGCTCGATGAGGCCGCCGAACTTGCCGCCGACGCGTTGGCGTCGAAGGATGAAGGCCGCCGCGCCATCCTGGCCGAGCGCTATGACGACCTCCGCCAGGCGATCAACGAATCCTGCGGCGCGACCACCAAGGAGGCCGACTGCCTCACCGCGCATGTGAAGGCCCGCATCGAGGTCTCGCTCGACCAGAAGGGCCGGGCGCGCCATGTCGTGCGCGGCTGCGACCTCTCCACCGGCGCCCAGGGCCTCGATCTGCCCCCGCCGCTCGAGGCCTTCGCGACCGACGAGGAAATCCAGGGCGTCACGTCCGCCGTCGCGCTCGCCTTCCAGCGTCTCGACCGCGCGGCCCAGATTTTCCTCGACGACGCCGGCGCGCTGACCGCCGCCGCCCAGGCCTAGGCGTTAACGCCCGTTAACGAACGCACGCTTTGAAGCGTCCGCGCTTCAAACATCGTTAAAGCCTCGTTTGCCATACTTGTCCCGGAACGGCGCAGTTTGCGCCGGCGCGTCGCTGCGCGAAGGGGACCTCGTACGTGCTTCAGATTGCCGGCATCGCCTGCGTCTTCATCATGGTGTTCGGCGGCTTCCTCATTCACGGCGGCCAGCTGGAAGTCATCATCGAGGCCGCGCCCTTCGAGCTGATCATGATTCTGGGCGCCGGCATCGGCGCTTTCCTGCTCGGCTCCAGCGGCCCGCAGGCCAAGGCCGCCGCCGGCTCGTTCGGCAAAGTCTTTAAGGGCCCCAAGTGGAAGAGGCAGGACTACCGCGATCTCCTCGCGCTGCTCTTCACGATCACCAAGACCATGAAATCGAAGGGCATGATCGCCCTCGAACCGCATATCGAAAATCCCAAAGAGTCCGCGATCTTCAAGCGCTATCCGCGGATTATCCACGACCACTTCGCCCTCGACTTCATCTGCGACACGCTGCGCATGATGACCATGAGCCTGGAAGACCCCCATCAGGTCGAAACGGCGATGGAAAAGCAGCTCGAGAAGCACCACCACGAAACCTCATCGCCCGCCGAGGCGATGCAATCGCTCGCCGACGGCCTGCCCGCGCTCGGCATCGTCGCCGCCGTGCTCGGCATCATCAAGACGATGGGCGCGATCACCGAGCCGCCGGCCGTCCTCGGCGGCATGATCGGCGGCGCGCTTGTCGGTACCTTCCTCGGCGTCTTCATCGCCTACGGTTTCGTCGGCCCGATGGCCCAGCGCCTGAAGTTTTGCTACGATCAGGAAGCGCTGTTCTACCACGTCATCCGCGACATCCTGGTCGCGCACCTGCACGGCAACTCCGCGCAGGTGTCGGTGGAAATCGGCCGCGGCAGCGTGCCCACCACCTTCCAGCCGAGCTTCATGGAGCTCGAAGAAGCGCTGAAGACCGTCCCGAACGAAGCCTAGGTCAGCGGCTGCGCGCCGCGGCCAGCGCCATGAAATAATGGGCGAAGGCGCCCATGATGACGCCGAAGAAGGTCGCCAGCGCGGGCGGCGCATCCATGCCGAGGATGACGATACCGCAGACGACCATACCGCACATTTGGGGCAGACGATTGACGGGCATGTCTCATTCCGGGACGTTTCCCCCGAAACGCTGCCAGAACCGTGCCGTTCCCTACTGGTAGCGCAGCGCCTCGATGGGCTTCAGCTGGGCGGCCTTGCGCGCCGGGTAGAAGCCGAAGAACACGCCGACCGCCGCCGCGACCGCGAAGGACAGGATGACGGATTCGCTCGTCACCACCGTCTCCAGCCCGCTCAGCAGCTTGATCAGCCACGCGCCGCCGACGCCGATCGCAACGCCGATCAGACAGCCCAGCAGCGACAGCATCAGCGCCTCCAGCAGGAACTGCAGCAGCACATCGCGCTGACGCGCCCCGATCGCCATGCGGATGCCGATCTCGCGCGTCCGCTCGGTCACCGAGACCAGCATGATGTTCATGATGCCGATGCCGCCGACGATCAGCGAGATCGAGGCGATCGCCGCCAGCATCAGCGTCATCACCTGCGCCGTCTGCGCCGCAGAGTCCGCCATCGCCGCGAGGTTGCGGATCTGGAAGTCGTCATCCTGGCCGTCCGCCAGGCGGTGACGCTGGCGCAGCAGCGCCGTCATGTCCGCGGGCAGCGTCGCCATCGCTTCCGGCGAGGCGGCCTGCACCATGATGAAGCGCACCGTATCGCCGAAGCGCCCGGCGAAGAGCTGGCGCTGCGCCGTCGTCACCGGCACCAGGATCGTGTCGTCTTGGTCGCGCCCGTCGAGGCTCTGGCCCTTGCCGCTCAGCACGCCCTGGATGACGAAGGGCAGGTTCTTGATGCGGACCGTCTGGCCGACCGGGTTCTCGTCGCCGAAGAGATTGGTCACGATCGTCCGCCCGACCAGCGCCACGCGCGCCGCGCTGCGGACATCCGATTCCGAGAACGGATAGCCCTGCACCACCGGCCAATCGCGCACGATCAGCATGTCCTCGGTCGTGCCCTGGATTTGCGTCTGCCAGTTGCCGGTCGCGGAAACGATCTGCGCATTGCCGGGTGCCACCGGCGCGGCAGCGACGATGCCCGGCAATTCGGCCAGCGCCGTGGCATCGTCCGAGGTCAACGTCTGCTGCCCGCCCGCCCCGGTGCGCACCGCACCCGATTGGGCGCTGCCGGACTGCACGATGAAAAGATTCGAGCCCATCGAGGCGATGGTTGCCTGCACCTGCGCCTTGGTGCCCTCGCCCACCGACAGCATGGTGATGACCGCGCCGACGCCGATCACCATGCCCAGCATGGTCAGGATCGAACGCAGCCGGTTCGCCGCAAGCGCACTCCAGGCTTCCGCCAGCATCGGGCCGATCATGCCGCCTTCTCCTCGAAATAGGCGCGCGACGGGCCGTCATAGTCGATATGGCCGTCGACCAAGCGGATCAGGCGCTTGGCGTATTGGGCGACATCCGGCTCGTGCGTCACGAGGATCAGCGTGATCCCGTCATCGCGGTTGAGTGCGGAGAACACCTCCATGATCTCGTCGCTGGTCTTGGTGTCGAGATTACCCGTCGGCTCGTCGGCAAAGAGGATCGTGGGCTTGCCGACCAGCGCGCGGGCGATCGCAACGCGCTGCTGCTGGCCGCCCGAAATCTGGCTCGGCCGCGACTTCGCATAGCCGTCGAGCCCGACCTTCTGGAGGATCGCATGCGCCGCCTCATGCCGCTTCGCTCGCTCGACGCCGCGATAGACCAGAGGCAGCGCGACATTGTCCTCGATCGTCGTGCGCGCCAGCAAGTTGAAACCCTGAAACACGAAACCGATGACGTCATTGCGCAGCTTGGCCAACGCATCGCTGTCCAGCTTGGCGGTGTCCTTGCCGGCAATCGCGAAATGCCCGCTGGTCGCCGTGTCGAGACAACCGAGAATGTTCATCATCGTCGACTTGCCCGACCCCGACGGCCCCATCACGGCGACGAACTCGCCGGGATAGATGTCGAAGTTGAGCCCGTGCAGCACCTCGGTCGTCCCGGCCGGCGAGACATAGCTCTTCTTGAGGTCGCGCACGCGGATGACCGGGTCGCCCGTTGGGGTGCTCATCAGAACATCCTCGGGCCGCCGGCGCCGCCCTGGCGATTGCCGCCGGCTGCGGGTGCGGCTTCGGTCGTCGCGGCGCCGGTGATGACCTGATCGCCTTCCTTCAGGTCGTCGCTCGTCACCACGGTCACCTTGCCGTCGGTAATGCCGGTCTGGACATAAACCGCCTTGGGCCGGCCGTTCTCGAGCACGTAGATCGTCTTGGCGCCAGCCGGCGGCGCTTCATCGCTCCCGCGACGCGACGTTGTGGGCTTGTAGCGCAGCGCGGCATTGGGAATGCGCAGCACGCCCTTCTCTTCGGCCAGCTTGATCTGCACATAAGCGGTCATGCCGGGCAGCAGCGTCAGGTCGGTGTTATCGACGTCGAGCACGACATTGTAGGAGACGACATTCGATTCCGTCGTCGGGTTCAAACGCACCTGTCGAACGGAACTGACGAAGCTGCGTCCAGCGAAGGCGTCGACCCGGAAGGTCGCTTCCATGCCAGCCTTGATCGCGCCGACATCGGCTTCCGCGACCGTCGTGTTGATCTGCATCTTCGCCAGATCCTGCGCGATCGAAAAGATCTGCGGCGCCGACAGGCTGGCCGCCACGGTCTGCCCGACATCGACATCGCGCGACATCACGACGCCCGAAACCGGAGAATGGATAATCGCATAGCCAAGATTGACCCGGTCGATCGCGACCTTAGCCTCGGCCGAGCCGACCGCCGCCTCGGCGATCCCGAGATTGGCCTTGGCCTCGTCCAGCGCCGCCTTCGCGCCGGCACCGCGTGCTGCAAGATCCGCCGCACGGTTGTAATTCACTTGGGCGAGCGCGAGCTGCGCCTGCGCGCTGTTGAGCTGCGCTTCGCTCTGCTGGAGCTGCGCCTTCAGCAGCGAATCGTCCAGCTCCGCGAGCACCTGCCCTTCCGTCACCTTGTCGTTGAAGTCGGCATTGAGCACGCTGATCCGGCCCGAGATCTGCGCGCCGACATTGACGACCTTCACCGGCGTCAGCGTGCCGTTCGCCGACACCGACATCATGACATCGCCGCGCGTCGCCGCCTCAGTGCGATAGGTCTCGGTCTTGCTGCCCGCAAGGCTGGTCCAGGCGAAATAGCCGGCAACCGCAACCACGGCGACGATCGAGGAATAGAGATACAGACGGCGCATAGTGTCTCCGGCCCAAAGCGCTGCCCCCATGGCATGTATGCGCCCCATCACAGTCCAACGCCAACAGGCCCCGGATTCCGTCGCTGGACAAGCCTGAACAGGCGTTCAGACGACGCGGCTTTCAGTCCCAAACGCGAGAGCGAAAACCCTTCAAGCCAAACGGGTATGACGCAAAAAACGCCGGAACTTCCGCATCCGCCGGCCGTTTATTCAGTGAGCTACGGAAGGAGGCCAAAATGCCCGCCACTGATCCTCACAAGGACGACATCATCGCACTCGAAAAATCCTATTGGGACGCGATGAAGAAGAAGGACGGTAAGCGCACGGCGCAGCTGTCCGGTGCCGACAGTCTCGTGACCGGCACCCAGGGCGTCATGAAAATCCCCAAAGCCAAGATGGGTAAGATGACGGAAGAGGGCAAATGGACCCTCGACGACTACACGTTTGACAACATCGAGGTTTCAACGCCGCGGCCCGATGTCGCCATCATCGCCTATGTCGTCAGCCAGAAAGTCACGATGGACGGCAAGAAGCAGTCGATGAAGGCCGCCGACAGTTCCACCTGGATCAAGGGGCCGGACGGCTGGGAGTGTCACGCGCATAGCGAGACGCTTCTCAAGGACAACTAGGCCGACCAGAAGTAACGAGGCTCTTGCCGCTCTGCGCGACAAGAGCCTCGTTGCATGTGTGCAAGCTTAGAAGTTGACCGAGCCGCCCAGCGTAATCCGGTGCTCGACGCCGCTGCGGTCGTCGCCGACGCCGATATCGGCGTCATAGCCCACGAACCACATCGCGTGATCGTCGCCCGTCTGCAGGCCGAGGCTGACCGTCACGCTGTCGCCGGACGCGCCGCCGGTGAACACGTTCTGCGTCGCCATCGGATCAAGCGCGCTCGCCAGCGTCACCGGCAGCACCGCGTCATCCGCGTCGCGCCATGTATAGACGACGCGCAGTGAGGGCGTGACGGTGTCCAGCTTGCCGATCGCTTCCGCGCCGAACGCGTAGTTGAGCGTGTCGAACTTCTCTTCGGCGTAACGGATATTGCCGCCCGACGCGCCAACTTCTGTGTACCCATCGATCGACAGATGCGACCAATTGAGCGAGGCGACCGGACCGGCATAGACCTGATCGGCGATGGGGAAAAGATAGCCGGCATCGAGCGAGCCGACCCAACCATCCGCATCCGTCTCGCCCGACGCCATTAACCCGTACGCGCCGGGACGGCTGAGGCTGGTAAGATCGATCAGGCTGTAGCCGACCAACGCGTCGACGAAGAAGCCGTTGGCCTCATAGCCGCCATAGACCGCACCGGTGAACGCCTTGCCCTTGCTGCCGAAGCCGAAGGCGAGTTCTTGGTCGGTGTGGCTATAGTTCAGCGCCACGCCCAGGCGGGCGCCGTCCGCCACGGCGAAATCGTAGCCGATCGAGCCGTCGAACTGATCGCCGCTGTCATAGCTGAGAAGGCCGGCGTCGACATCGCTGCCGTGGCGCCAGTCCACCGTACCCCACAGCTTGCCGCCCGCGCTGGCGGGTCCGCCGGTGAGGCTGACGCGGCGACCCGCGTTCAGATAGTCGAAGGTCTGCTGGGCGACCGAGCCCGACAGGCTCACCGCCGTGTCGCGCGCCATGTCGGCGGTGATCGGCGCCGTCACCAGCATCGCGGCGAGATATTCGGAATCGACATAGGTCGGCAGGGTCAGGCGATAGGTCAGGATCACCGCATCGCTGTTGACGCCCTGCGCGCAGTTCTGGCCACCGACATTGCAGGTCTGCGACAGGAAGTCGTTGTCGTTGCCGATCAGCAGGAAGAAGTCCTGCGGCGCGCCTTCCTCAAGCACGGGGAGCAGCGCCATGCCTTCCCACTTCTCGGTCAGCGTCAGCGACGAGGCGGGCGCCGTATTGTTCAGGCTGATCCCGAACTTGGTCAGCTGCGTCGAGTTCAGGATATTGACCACCTCGACCTGGCTGACCGGCGTGATCGACGTGTTCAGCACGCCGCCGGGCGAGATCGGCGTATAGCTGTTCTCATACGCGGTCCCCGCGATGTTGGTCGCGCCGGCGGTGTCGATCAGCAGCACGCTCTTGTAGACGAACGGCAGGTTGGCTTGGCCGAGCCCGTTGGCATCGCGCGCGAGCACCAGGAACTGGGTCGCGTTCAGCGCCAGGATTTCCGACTGCGCCGCGGTGCGGTCGACCGCGCCGCCGTCGCCATTGGAGCGATAGGTCGGCAGCTGGATCACATAGTCTTCGATCGGCGTCGTCGGCGTGCGCGTGCCGCTGATGTCGTAGATCATCAGGCGCGTATTGGTGCGCGTCTGCTGCGCCGACGTGCTGTCCTGCATCGTGGCGCTCTGCAGCAGCGTGACGAGACGCTTGCCGTCGGGCGTCACGTCCATGCCCTCGATGCCCTGGTTGAGGCGGCGGCCGACCACCGCATCGGTCAGCGAGGTGTAGGACAGCGAGTTCGGGCTGGTGTCGGTCGCGCCGGTGCGCGGAATCAGTGCCGCCGGCGGCAGGATGACGCCCAGCAGGTTCCCGGTGTCGCTGAAGTAATAGACATTCGCGCCGTACTCATCGGAGACATAGAAGCTGCCGTCGTTGAGGAAGCGCAGGCCCTCGGCATCGAGGCTGATCTTGCCCGCCGCCGCACCGGTCTTCGAACCCGGCAGGTTGATGCCGTTCTGCGTGATGAACGCGTTGGGGCCGGGCGCACCGGGATCGAGACCCGTGGTCAGCGCGCCGACGAAATCCTTGAAGAACATGCCGCCCTGCGGCGTCAGCTTCAGCTGTTGCTGCGAGCTCGCGTTGGCCGGCAGGTTCGCGGTGCCCGTATAGGGCGTCAGGTTCATCAGGAAGGCGGAGGTGCGTCCGGCATAGTTGCTGAACGTCACGCTGCCGATGCCGTTCGGGCCGCGATCGGGCAGCGCGTAGAGCAGACCGCCATAGGTGCCGTCGGCATTGCGGCGCCAGGTGCCGGGACGGACATCGAGGCTCGAAAACGCGCCGAACGTGTCGCCGCTGAAATCGACCGTGCTGGCCGGCAGACGCGCCACGCCCTGCAGGCCCTGGTTGACGAAGGTCTTGCCGTTGAGGACGACCGAAACGGCGCCCGCCGCGGTCGAGACGTTTGGCGTGCGCACCTGTATCGGTGCCGCCGCGGCAACGCTCAACGTCGCCAACGACGCAGACGCAATCAATGAAGCCAGTAACGCGCGCATGGAATCCCCCACCTGGAACGGCGGCGAGCGCTCTCATGCGACGGCTTACTTGCGGTGACGGTTGCAAGACGGACCGATGACATCGCACCGCCCCGCCACTTGCCCCAACGTCAGTCGAGGTCGAACTTGATCCCCTGCGCCAACGGCAGCGCATTGGAATAGTTCACGGTTGCGGTCTGCCGGCGCATATAAGCGCGCCAGCTGTCCGAGCCGGACTCCCGCCCGCCGCCGGTTTCCTTCTCGCCGCCGAACGCGCCGCCGATCTCGGCGCCCGAGGGGCCGATATTGACGTTGGCGATCCCGCAATCGCTGCCGGCCGCCGAGGTGAAGCGCTCGGCCTCCTGCATGTCGCGCGTGAAGATGCAGGACGACAGCCCCTGCGGCACCGCGTTCTGCAGCGTCAGGCCCTCGTCCAACGAGCCGATCTTCACGACATAGAGGATCGGCGCGAAGGTCTCGTGGATCATGACGCCGGTCTGCGACGGCATCTCCACCACGGCCGGATGGGCGTAAACGGCGTTCGGATATTGGTCGGCCAGCGCACGCCCGCCGCCCGTCACCACGCCGCCGGCGCTCTTCGCACCGGCCAGCGCCGCCTCCATCCCGTCAAACGCCGCCTTGTCGACCAGCGGCCCGACCAGCGTGCCGGTCTCCAGCGGATCGCCGATCGTCACGCGGCCATAGGCGGCCTTCACGCGCGGCACCAGCTTGTCATAGACGTCGGCATGAACGAGCAGGCGGCGCAGCGAGGTGCAGCGCTGCCCCGCCGTGCCCACCGCCGCGAACAGGATCGCCCGCACCGCGAGTTCCAGATCGGCCGACGGCATCACGATCATCGCGTTGTTGCCACCGAGCTCCAGCAGCGAACGGCCGAACCGCTCCGCGACCACCGGCCCCAGCGCCCGACCCATGCGCGTCGAGCCGGTCGCGCTCACCAGCGGAATACGCACATCCGCCGCCAGCGCTTTGCCGGCATCGGCCAGACCCAGCACCACCGAGGACAGGCCGGCGGGCGCATCGCCGAACCGCTTCACGGCGCGTTCGAACAGCGCCTGCGTCGCCAGCGCCGTCAGCGGCGTCTTCTCCGACGGCTTCCAGATCACGGTATCACCGCAGACCAGCGCCAGCGCCGCGTTCCACGCCCATACCGCGACCGGGAAGTTGAACGCCGAGATGATCGCGACCGGCCCCAGCGGATGCCAGGTTTCCATCATCCGGTGCCCCGGCCGCTCCGATGCGATGGTGAGGCCGTAAAGCTGCCGCGAGAGACCCACCGCGAAGTCGCAGATGTCGATCATCTCCTGCACCTCGCCAAGTCCCTCCTGCAGGATCTTGCCGGCCTCCAGCGTCACGAGACGTCCGAGCTTCTCCTTGTTGGCGCGCAGCTCCTCGCCGAACAGCCGCACCAGCTCGCCCCGCCGCGGGGCCGGCACGGCGCGCCAGGCCTGGAAGGCGCGCTCCGCCACCGCGATCTTCACGCCGATCTCCTCAGGCGCGTCATAGGCGACGTGCCCGATCACCGCGCCGTCGATGGGCGAGCGCACCGCGACGTCCCCGCTTTCGGGGATACCGAAATGGGCGAGAAGCTCTGAAGCGGTCGTCATGCGGATTTCCTTATCGATAAAGGGCGTGGCGCGTCGAAACATCGCAAGCGCCGGGCATTGGCCACGGCTAGATTGCCGCGACCGAGGGGAGTCGGTTTTCCAGGGGAGTGGGCGCCGTGAGCGATCCGTACAGCACATCGACCAGCCGGTCGTATTTCCAGCGCTTGGGCAGTTCCTTCGGCGGCATCATCGGCGGCTTCGTTCTCATCATCGGCTGCTGCGCGCTGCTCTGGTGGAACGAAGGCCGCGCGGTTACCGCCGAGAAGGGCCTCTCCGCCGCGACCGACGCCGCGATCTCGCTCACCAGCACCGCGCCCGACGCCGCCAATGACGGCAAGCTGATCCACGTCACCGGCGAGGCGAAGGCGACCGCCCCCGTCGCCGACGGCGATCTCGAAATCACCTTCGCCGACACGCTGGTCCTCTCGCGCAAGGCCGAGATGTATCAGTGGAAGGAAGACTCCTCGACCAAGACCGAGGAGCGGATCGGCGGCGGCGAAACCACCACGACGACCTATTCCTACTCGCGCGTCTGGTCGGAATCGGAAATCGACTCCTCCAAGTTCAACAAGGCCGCCAGCGGCGCCGAAGCGCGCAAGGTTGGCGGTCCGCTGACCAATCCGTCGATGACCGTGAAATCCAAGGACTTCACGGCGACCGACGCGACACTCGGCGGCTACAAGCTGAAGCCCGCGCTGCTCGGCCAGCTCTCTGGCGAAGCCGTGCCGAAGCCGGTTGAGGAACCGCGCGGCTGGACGCCGACGCCGCAGGGCTACTATGCCGGTGAAGGCATGGTCGAAGAGCCCAAGATCGGCGATCTCCGCGTCAACTACACCTATGTCGCCTCGCCCCAGACCGTCTCCGTCCTCGCCCGCCAGCAGGGCGCGGGGCTCGAGCCGTGGCGCGCCCCGAACGACTACGAGGTCTATCGCCTGGCGCTCGGCGACAAGACGGCATCGATGATGATTTCCGACCAGCAGGCTTCCGAAAACACGATGACCTGGATCCTGCGCGCCGCCGGCATTATCGGCATCTGCATCGGCTTCGCGCTCATCCTTAGCCCCCTGCGCGCGCTCGCGAACGTCATCCCGTTCCTCGCGCGCATCGTCGGCGGCGGCATCGCGATCATCGCCTTCGCGCTCGGCGTCCCGCTCGGCCTCATCGTGATCGCGCTGGCCTGGCTCGCCTACCGCCCGCTCCTCGGCGGCGCGATCCTGCTGGTCGCCGCCGGCATCATCTATTGGTTCGGCTGGGGCCGTAAACGCAAAGCGGTCGCCGCACCGGTCTGACCCAACCAACCAACCCACAACTGTCATCCTCGGGGCTGCGCAACGCGCAGAACCCGAGGACCCATGCCTGAGCCATTCAAGATGAGGCGCTGCGCGCAGCATCGCACTACCCCTTCGCCGCCGCACGCAGCGCGCTGATCGTCGTCGTCGGCGTGATCGCCTCCACATCCGTCTTGATGTGGATCAGCGCCGGTTTCCCAGACGCCAACGCCGCCTCGAACGCCCCCTCGAAATCCGCGGTCTTCTCCACCGTGAACCCTGCCGCACCATAGCTGCGCGCCAGCGCCGCGAAATCCGGGTTCACCAGATCCGTGCCCGACACGCGGCCGGGATAGTTGCGCTCCTGATGCATCCGGATCGTGCCGTACGAGCCGTTATCCCAGACGAGGCTGATGATGTTGGCGCCGTATTGCACGGCCGTCGCCATCTCCTGCCCGTTCATCAGGAAACAGCCGTCGCCCGAATTGGCGATCACCACACGCTCGGGATGCTTCAGCTTCGCTGCGATCGCCGCGGGAAAGCCGTAGCCCATCGCCCCCGACAGCGGCGCCAGCTGCGTGTGCAGCTGCCGGTGCAGGTGGAACCGGTGCAGCCACCCCGCATAGTTCCCCGCTCCGTTCGTCAGTATGGCGTCCTGCGGCAGCCGCTCGCGCAGTCCCGCGAAGATCGCCGAGGGATTGACCGCGCCCGGCGGCGACACCGGCGCAATGAAGCGCTCATAGGCCTGCCGCGCCTGCTTGGCCCACCCGCTCCAGCGCGGCGCGGCCGAAATGGACAGCCGCTCCGCCACCTCGGCAAACGTCTCGATATGGGCGCAGATCGCGAGATCCGCTGCCGTGACGCGGTTCAGCTCCCCCGCATCCGGAAACACATGCACCAGTTTCTGTATCGCGGTCGGCACCGCGATGCGCTCATAGGCGCCCGTCGTCATCTCATCCAGCCGCGCGCCCAGTACGAGCAAAAGATCGGCCTCCGCCACGCGCTTCACCAGCGCCGGATCGGCCCCGATGCCGAGATCGCCGACATAGAGCGTATGCGCATTGTCGAGACGATCTTTCGCGCGGAACGCCGTAACCGCCGGGATTTCGCAGCGCTCCAGGAAGGTGCGGATATGCCGCGCCGCCTCAACGCTCCAGCCCGGCCCACCCAGAATGGCGAGCGGCCGCTCCGCCTCGGCCAGCATCCCCGCGAGGCGCGCGACATCGGACGGCGCCGGCGCCGCGCGCGCGGCAACCACCGTCCGCGCATCCAGCACATCGGATGTCGCCACCAGCATGTCTTCCGGCAGCGCCAGCACGACCGGTCCCGGCCGCCCCGACATCGCCACCGCAAAGGCCCGCTGCACGAATTCAGGCACGCGGTCCGCCCGGTCGATTTGCGCCGCCCATTTGCAAATGGGCGAGAAGAACCGGCGATAGTCGATCTCCTGGAACGCCTCGCGCTCCACATCGACCGAGCCGACCTGCCCGATGAACAGGATCATCGGCGTCGAATCCTGCATCGCCGTGTGCACGCCGATCGAGGCATTCGTCGCCCCCGGCCCGCGCGTCACGAAGCAGACGCCCGGCGCGTTGGAGAGCTTGCCCCACGCCTCCGCCATGAACGCCGCCCCGCCCTCCTGACGGCAGGCGACAAAGCGAAAGCGGTCGCGCCGGTCGTGCATCGCATCCAGCACCGCCAGATAGGATTCGCCCGGCACGCCGAACGCCGTATCGACCCCGTTCAGGATCAACTGATCGACCAGCAGTTCGGCGCCCGTGCGCATGGCTTCATTCTCCCAAGTCGTCATCCCGGGCGAGGCCGCCGGAGGCGCCCGAGACCCGGGACCCAGGGCGCGACAAGCACCGACGCTTGCGGCCCTGGGTCCCGGCTCAAGGCCGGGATGACAGGTCTCCGCTAAGCGTAATACCGCCCAAACCGGTTGGCGTGGAAATCGGCCAGGCTCGTCTCCTCCTGCCGCACGAAGCCGCTGGTCGGCAGCTTGCCTTCCGCCATCAGGTCGACCATCGCGCAGATGCCCGCCGCCGTCGTGATCTGGATCGCGCTCATCAGTTTCCCGCCCACGGTCTGAGCATAGACCTTTTTCGCCGTGCTCTCCTGCGTCAAGCGGCCCTCGCGCGTGCCGGTGACGGTCACGAAGATCAGCACCACGTCCTGGAAGGTGATGGGGATCGAGGCTTCCAGCACGTCTTTCAGGATATCGCGGCGATGCGACAGGCGGAGGTCCCGCACCAGCATCTTCACGATGTCGCGGTGGCCGGGATAGCGCACGGTCTTGTAGTTGAGGTTCTCGACCTTCCCCGCCAGCGTCTCGCACAGCGTGCCGAGCCCACCCGACGTGTTGAACGCCTCATACTCGATCCCGTCCAGCGAGAACTCTTCCAGTTCCTCCAGCGCCGGCACTTCGATCAGTTCGCCGTCGCGAATGGATTCGCAAGGGTTGCAGTATTCGTTGATCAGGCCATCGGTCGACCAGGTGAGATTGTACTTCAGCGCATTGGTCGGAAACACCGGCAGCGCGCCGACGCGCATCTGCACCTCGCGCAGCGTGTCGAAGCGGTTCGCGATATCGGCCGCCGAGATCGAAATATAGCCCGGCGCCAGCCCGCATTGCGGCACGAACGCGCTGGAGGCGCCCGCCGCCAGTTGCTTCACAACGCGGGTCGATTCCACATCCTCGGTCAGATCGAAATAATGCGCGCCCGCGCCCTTCGCCGCCGCCGCGATCACCGGCGTCAGATTGTACGGCGCCGCGCTGACCAACATGTCATGGCCCTTCGCCGCCTCGGCCAGCGCCGCCGCGTCGGAAATGTCGATATGCTTGGCGGTCACGTTCGGCGCCGTCAGGCGGCCGAGGCTCGCCGCGTCGCGGTCGGCGACGGTCACGGCATAGTCGCCTGTCGCGCCCAGCAATTCGGTAATGGCGGAGCCGATCTTGCCCCCGCCGACGAGCAACAGCTTCTTCATGTCCAGTCTCCTCGGGTCTGACATGAAAGATGCGGCCGCCAGCCGCCGGTTTGGAGCCTCAATTCCGTCGATCTGATGGGATTAATCCGGTATTATGACGGTGAAACGTCAATTCAACGGCCCACCATGGACACGACTGACCACCGCCTGCTCGATCTCTTGGAGACCGACGCCCGCGCCAGTGTCACCGCACTGGCGGACAAACTGAAACTCGCTCGCTCCACGGTGCAGGACCGCATCGCACGGCTGGAACGCTCGGGCGAAATCCGCGGCTACACGATCCGCCGCGCCGACCCGCGCGCCGCCCGGCTCATCCGCGCGCATGTCATGCTCAGCGTCGATCCCAAACTCGCCGACCGCGTCGTCGCCGACCTGAAGGCCCTGCCCGAGCTCAAGCGCCTCGTGACGGTGTCCGGCGAATTCGACCTCATCGCCGAACTCGCCGCCGAAACCACCGAACGCCTCGACACCCTGCTCGACCATATCGGCCGCCTCCGCGGCGTCGCCCGCACCATGTCGTCCATCGTGCTGACCGTGAAGGCGGAGCGCTAGGGCACCAGATGCCAGATCTGCTCGCCGTTCTGCAGCGTGCCGTCGGCGAGCGCCCGCAACGACCAGCTCGGATCCTTGCCGTCCTTGTCGCCGCCCAGCGCGAGTTCGATCGCCCCGTCCGCTCCGATCCGGGCAAACCAGTAGCCGCGCCCATTGGCCGAGATCGGCGGCTTGTTTGGCCCCGACGAGGAGAGATAATTCTCATAGGTCCCGTCAGCCTTCAGGATCAGGCTCTGCGCCGTCTTGTTGCCCTTGTCGTCGGCGTGATCGTACTGCCACCCGCCCGCCAACTGCTTGCCGGCCAGCATGTCCAGCGTCAGCGGCGCCGGCTGCGCATCCGCGCCCCATGCCACCGGCAGCCACAGCACCGCGCACAGCGCGCTCACCTTCAAACCATTCATGATCACTCCCCCTCAGCGTATCGCGCGCCGCCCGATCGGCGCGCCATTCTCGTCAATCGTCAATTGCACGCAGGTCTGGAACCCCGGCGCATCCGCAAAGCAGAACAGCGGCCGCTTCGCCGCCCGCAAGGCCTCCCACCCCGCGCGGTCCAACACCGCATCCGGCTCGAACCCCTCCGGCGCCGCGGCCCCGTCGGCCCATGCCGGCAAGTCCGCAGAAGTGGTCGGCTTGTCGCTACCCTGCGTCAGCCACGCTCCGAGGGCGCGTTCCATCTCAACAACGTTCGGCACGCCGTAGAGCGCCCGCACTGACGCCGCCCCGCCGAAATCCCATTGCCACAGCGCGCGATCGGTCGGCGCCACCAGCGCCAGCGTCAGATGCGCCTCGGCGCAGTCCTCGCCCTCGGTATAGGCCATCGCGCGATAGCCCTCGCCCGCCGCCGGCCACGGCACGACGGCTTCCGCCTTGCAGCCGGACACAATAGGCGGCAGATCATCCGCGCGCGCCGCCACACAGATCAATCCCATGACGGCGACAACCGCCGCGCCCAAAAGCACCTGCCGCATGATCTCTCCCCGATCGCGTTCCGGCCCCCGCCGCGCGATCAATCTCAGCCTACATTACGGCGCAATTGCGCGCGACAATTGGTCCGGGACGGCTGGATCGACAAATTCAGTGCCCGGACCAATGATAGGAAAATTGACGGATCGCGATCCAAAGGCGCGCTTGGCGCCGGCGATCCCTTGGGGGAGATATCTGTGATTAAAAGCCTGCTGGCTTCGGCCGCGTTCATGACCCTTGCCAGCGCCACGGCGTTCGCTGCCGACGCCGATCCCTGCGCGGTATCCCGCACGGCCACGGTCACCTTCACCGGCAAGGCCGCGACCGACATCGTCACCGCGCGCGCCTTCTCCGGTCCCGTCCAGCCCGGCGCCGGGTCGATCGCGGAAAACGCCGGACAAGCCCCCAACTGCATTCTCGCAACCGTCGCCCTCACCATCCACAAGGCCGACGGCAGCTTCCTCGGCGGCTATATCGCCCCGCTCGCCCGCGCCAACTACGACGCCGGCCACATGATGGAGCCGCAATCGCCCGAAGCGATCGGCAAGTTCCTCGACGAATGGGTGAAGGTCACGCTCTCGACGACCGCCGAAGCGCCCGAACGCGACAGCGGCGCGACCTTCACGACCACCTTCGACGACGAGACCTACAAGGCGATCCGCGCCGCGAAATATCCGATGCTCTGCTACGCCGAGGACTCGCTCAGCCTCACCTGCCTCTTCGCCGACGCCGACGGCTACGCCCAGCCCTACTACACGCTGACGACGGACTGACCGCGGGGCGCGCGATCGACAAGACGGGCCGTCCGGCCCACAAATAGGATTATCAACGGATCACCATCGAAAGCGCCGGGGCGCTTCACGATCCAATCGGGGGGATTATCTGTGATTGTACGCCTGCTGGCTTCGGCCGCCTTCATGACGCTCGCCTGTTCCACCGCCTTCGCTGCCGAAGCCGACTCTTGCGCCGTGTCGCACACGGCCAAGGTCGCCTTCACGAGCAAGCTGGGCACCGACATCGTCACGGCCACCGCCATTCCCGGCCCGGTGAAGCCCGGTGAAGGCTCGGTCGCGGTCAATCCCGGCACCGGCCCGAACTGCATTCTCTCCGCGGTCGCGCTCACCATCACCAAGTCGGACGGCACGCTGCTCAACGGCTTCGTCACCTCGCTCGCCGCGGCGAATTTCGACGCCGGCCACATGATGGAGCCGCAATCGCCTGAAGCCGTCGACAAGTTCTTCGCCGAATGGACCAAAGTCGAACTCTCGACCACCGACAAGGCGCCCAAGCCCGGCGACGAGTTCGAAACGACGCTGGACGACGAGACCTACAAGGCCGTCCGCGACCGCAAGGACCCGATGCTCTGCTACATGGAAGACAACTTCACCAAGGCCTGCATCTTCTCGGACTCGACCAGCGAGGGCTACGTCCAGCCGTTCTTCCGCCAGCCGACCGGCGGCTAAAGACCGTCGCCCTTCCCGTTCTGAACAAGCGAAATGCCCGCCTCGCCAGCGGGCATTTTCTATTTGTAGAATCCCTCGCGCAGATTGATGCCGTGCTCCAGATACGCCTTCATGCAGCACATCATCTGCGACCAGCCCTGGCAGTTGCCGTACGACCCTTGCAGGCCCTTGGGCGTTTCGCGCCAGCCTTCTTCTGAAATCGTCACCAGCGTCCGGTCGCCGTCGGCCGGCTCGAACGTCATCGTGACCGTCGTCTGATAGGTCGTGCCTTCGGGCAGCGGCTTGCCCGGTTCCGGCGGCGGGCCCTCATAGGCATCCCACTTGAGGACGATCTTCTTGTCCTTCTCCACCTCGACGACATTCACGGGAAAGGCGCCGGGGAAATCGTGGAAGTCCCACATGACCGTCGCGCCGGTCTCGAGCCGCCCTTTCGCGCCGCCGGTCGTGAAATAGCCGGACAGCTGCTTCGGGTCGGCGACAGCTTCGAAGACCTCGCTCACCGGCTTCGCGATGCGTCCGCTGACCTTGAACTTCAAATCCATGCCTCGCCCTCCTCACTTGTTCTGTCTCTCATTATGTTATAAAAATATAACATGTCAACGCTTGATTCGAGCGACGCGATTTTCAAGGCGCTGGCCGCCCCCACGCGCCGCGCTCTGCTCGATGCCTTGAAGGATACGCCGCGCACGACCGGCGACCTCTGCGCCCGGTTCCCCGAGATCGACCGCTGCACGGTGATGCAGCACCTCAAGGTGCTGGAAGACGCCGAACTCGTGATCGCCCAGCGCAAGGGGCGCGAACGGTGGAACCACCTCAACGCCTTGCCGATCAAGCATATCTACGAACGCTGGATCGGCCCCTACGCCACGCAGGCCGTGGACGTGCTGGACCGCCTGAAGACCAATCTCGGCTAGACGCCGCCGGCGCCGATCTCGCGCACCTTGAACCCGGCATGCCGCACATGCGCGATCACGTCGCGCGCATGATCGGGGTCACGGGCCTCGGCGGAGATGCGCAGCTCCGCGATCTTCGCCGGCATATGCGTCAGCATACGGTTGTGGAAGACCTCCAGGATGTTGCCGCCCGCTTCGCCCACCAGCGTCGCGATCTTGGCGAGCACGCCCGGCCGGTCCTCGATCTCCACCGCGAAATTCAGGATCCGCCCCTCGCGCGACAGCTCGCGCAGGATGACGTTCGAGAGGAGGCGCGGATCGATGTTCCCGCCGCACAGGATCAGCGCGACCTTCTTGCCCTTGAAGAGTTCCGGCCGCGTCAGCAGCGCCGCGAGGCCCGCCGCACCGGCGCCCTCGACCACGGTCTTCTCGATATTGAGCAGCAGCGCGATCGAATGCTCGATCATCTCCTCCTCCACCAGGATCACATCGGTCGCCAGCGCCTTGACGATCGGCAGGCAGCGCTCGCCCATCACGCGCACCGCGATACCCTCGGCGATCGTCTGCCCACCGCCGCGCTCTTCCTCGTTCACCTTGTTGAAGGCGTTGTGCATCGCCGGATACAGCTCGGTCTCGACGCCGTAGATCTTGATCGAAGGCTTCAGCGCCTTCGCCGCCGTCGCGACGCCCGAGATCAGCCCGCCGCCGCCAATCGGCACGATGATCGCGTCGAGATCGGGCACCTCTTCCAGCAGTTCCAGGCCCAGCGTGCCCTGCCCCGCGATGATCGCATCGTCGTCATAGGGGTGGACGAAGACCAGGTTCTCTTCCGCCGCCAGCGCATAGGCGAGCGACCGCGCGCCATCCAGCCCGTCGCCATCGACGATGACCCGTGCGCCGTGGCCCTTGGTCTGGCTGATCTTCACGAACGGCGTACCCAGCGGCATCACGATGGTCGCGGGAATGCCCAGCTTCGCGGCGTGGTAGGCGACGCCCTGCGCGTGATTGCCGGCGCTCATCGCGATGACACCGCGCTTGCGCTCTTCCTCGGTCAGGCTCGACAATTTGGTCAGCGCGCCGCGCTCCTTGAACGAAGCGGTGAACTGCAGGTTCTCGAATTTCAGGAACACCTCGGCGCCGGTAATGTCCGACAGCGTGCGGGCGCGGTTGAACGGCGTGCGCGAGACGCGGCCTTCGATCAGGCGCTGCGCGGCGCGGATATCTTCAATGGTAACAGCCATGGCCCGAACTCCGGCCCGCCTGACGTAGCGGGAGGGCTGCGGTAGACTGCCGAGGCCCGGCGATCAAGAGCTTATGCCGCGACCGAGCGGCCCGGCGCCGCTGCGCATCGGCGAACCGGCAGCGAGACCGTGACGGTCGTGCCGGCGCCCTTGGCCGACGTGACGTCCAGCGCCCCGCCATGCAGCTCGACGATCGCCTTGGCGAGCGTCAGGCCAAGACCGGTTCCCTCATACAGCCGCGACCGCCCGCCATCGACCTGACCGAAGGCGGAGAGGGCGACCTGAATGTCCTCCGGCGCCATGCCGATGCCGGTGTCGGCGATGGCGAAAACCACCTGCCCCCCGCCCCCGCGCCGCACGCTGAGCCGCACCGCGCCGCCCTCGGGCGTGAACTTCAATGCGTTCGACATAAGGTTCGCGAGAACCTGGCGCAGCCGCACGGGATCGGCCGCGACAGCCAGCGGTTCCAGCGTCAGATCCACCGACAGCTTGATCCCCGCGGCGGCGAAGTCGTTCCGCACCCGCGCCTCGCAATCCTCCGCCAGCTCGACGATATCGACCTCGTCGATATTCAGCGGCAGGTCGCCCGCCTCGCATTTGGTCAGCATCAAAATGTCGTTGATGATGCCGAGCAGGTTGCGCCCGCTCGCCAGGATCTCGCCCGCATAGTCCTCATACTCGGCCGGCGCGAAATCCTCGGCATGGCGCGACGCCAGCACCTCGGAGAACCCGATGATCGCGTTCAGCGGCGTCCGCAGCTCATGGCTCATCGTCGCCAGGAACTCGGTCTTGGCGCGATTGGCCGCCTCGGCGCGCACCGCGACGTCGCGCAGCACATTCTCACGCTCCTTCGCCAGCGTGATGTCGCTGACGATGAAGATCGCGCCGCCATCGGTCGTCGTGCTGCGGGCGAGGCGTACCCAGCGCCCATCAGCCAGCGGGGCTTCCAGGTCCAGCGGCTCCATCCGGCGCAGTAGGATCAGCATCTCCGCGCGCTGCTGCTCGGTCTGCGTCAGGAAAACCCCTCCGCCGACGACGCGCTCCGCCGCCGCATCCAGCGTATCGCCCGCCCGCGGGGCATTCTGCGGGCCGCCGCAGAACTGTTCGATCTCGGCGTTCGACAACAGGACGTTGCGGTCGGCATCGATCAGCACGACGCCTTCGCTGGAGGACTCGATCGCGTCCACCAGCCGCGTCTGCGCCGAACGGCGCTGCGCGATCTCGCGTTCCATCATCGCGCGGATATTGTCCCGCATGATCGCCATGGCGCCCAGCAGCTTGGCGATCTCGTCGCGGCCCGACACCTCGATGGCGACATCGAGCTCGCCTTCCGCGATCCGCGACGCCGCGCGTGAAGCTGCAGCCACAGGGCGAATGATCCGCTGCGTCAAGCTGAACATGACCAGCGCCACCAGCAGCGCGGCACCCGCAAGGCCGGCGATCTGCACCAGCCGGTTGTCCTCGATCGCCGCCAGCGTCGACTTGCGCTGCCGGAACCCGTCCTCCGCGGCATAGTTCACCAGCAGGTCGATCTGGTCGCGCACCGTGGCGGCGCTGCGGTCGACGACATCCCATTCGGGATGGGCCGCGCCGCTGCTCATCATCGCCGCCCGCGCTGCCTGCCAGGCGTCGAACGCCGCGGCGATCTTGTCCACGGACTCCCGCACCTTGGGCGACACCGCCCGGGTGCGCGCGACCCCCAGATCCTCGCGCAAGGTCTTAGCCCAGCCCTCGATATCGGCGTCGAGCTTCTCCTGCGTCGCGGGATCGCTTTCCGAGACCCGGCGCGAGAACGCCGCTTCCATCGAGGCGAAGTCGGCATGGATGGCGCGCGCGAAACTGATCGACATCAGCGGCTTGTCATAGGTCTCGACCAGCAACGCGCCGGCCCGCGTCATGCTCGCGACCGAGAACCAGCCGATCGCCGCGACAATGCAGCAGATGGAAACGAACGCGAGCGCGAACTTGCCGCGGATCGACAGGAACGCCCGCGCCCGTCGCGCCGGCCCGGCAGCGGCGGCATCGAGAGCGTGGCGCGCCTGATCCACCGCGATGCCCACTCAGCGGACCGTCACGATGAGGCTCATCTTGGGATGGATGCCGCAGAACACGTCGAACACGCCCGGCACCGGGAACAGCACGTCGCTGCTCTGCCCCGCTTCCTGCTCGCCGATATCGAACGAGAATTCCGGCGTATCGAGAAAAGCGTGGTGCAGCAGGCCCTCGTCGTCATTGACGATCTGCACTGTATCGCCCACCGCGATCTCAATGGCCGCCGGCTCGAAGGTCCGGCCATGCTGGCGCACCACCACGGTCTCGGCGAACGCCGGCGACGTCAGACAGGCGATGCAGAGCGCTGCGGCAAGAAGGCGCGCGGCCATTTCGGTCTCCGAACTATGCGTGGAGGCTATCGGAACGCCGATAACATCCGGTGAAGCCGTGTGAATCAGCGGTTAACCACGTCGCCGTGCATCGCGGCCAGCAGCGCCAGGAACTCGTTCTGCGTCGCGAAGCCGATGCCTTCATCGCTGAGCGCCCGCTGCAGGTTCTCGACCAGCGCGTTGAAGTGGACGTCGCGGATGCCGATCTCCTTGTGCGCCGCGGCCATGTCGCGCCCCGGATAGGTGCACGGCCCGCCGGTGGTCTTGCAGAAGAACAGCGTCAGCAATCCCTTGAGGCGCGGAATGTTGGTCTGGGCGAACGCCTCCTCGATGCGCGGATCAGCAACCGAATAATCGACGAGGCGCGAGGCGATCCGCGCCATGGCCTCCTTCTGACCCATCCGGTCATAGAGGCTCTCGCCCGCCTGCACCGAAGCCATGCCGGCGAAGATCATCAGGAGGAGCGCAAACACCCGCATGGCTCAGAACCCTGCCTGCAGCGAAAGATAGGCGCCGCGCTGGCGGTCGCGGATGACGATGTTGCCGAGATCGGCATAGGCGATGGTGATCGACAGGTTCTTCGACGGGAAGAACGCCGCGAACAGATCCCACGCATCATCCTCGACCGCGATGCCCAGATTGTTCGGCTTGGAGCGATATTCCGCCCCGATGGCGAAATGCCTGTCGAGCAGCCAGGCGAGCGAGCCCTCGAACTGGAATTCGTAGTCGTCGTTGAGATCGCCGCCGAAGCCCAGAATGCCGAACTGGTTCGCCTTGGTGTAGCGCAGCGTGACATTGGCGAGCAGGCTCTCGGCGAGGAACAACTTGGTCGCCGAGACGTAGTAGTCGACGCCCTCGTCATCCCCCGCCCCGATCGCCGCCAGCAGATCGCCGCGATTGTTCTTCTTGTACTGCGCGCCGATCGACACCTGCGGCATCAGCGTCGCCTGGTCGTAGACGAGCTCGCCGAACAGCCGCAGCTTCACCCCGAAAATATCCTGCTCGATCCGATACCCCGCGCCGAGCCCCAGCGCCGCACCGACGTCTTTCGTGTCGAACCACTGATGCGCATAGGAGACCTCGACCCGGTCGAACAGCCCCAGCGCCACACCCGCCGTCTCCAGCCGGTAGTCGTCGGTATCCACCACCGTCGCATGGGCGTTGATACCCATCGCATCGGCCGTGCCGTAGCCCGTGATCGTCGCCCACGGCACCAGTCCTCCGCCCCCCGCACCTTCGACGGTCGTCACGCCGCCGGTCGCCAGCAGGCGTCCCTGGTCGAAAAGATCTTGCCCGCCGCGCAGTTTGGGCGGCGGCGGTTCCGGCGACGCGGCGGCCGCCATAACTGACAGGCCGAGGCTCGCACTCATGAGGATCGTCAAGGCCATTGACGTCTATTTGGGGTATTCCACGTAAATTACGTATTAAGCGCAACATTTTCCGGGCTTTACCGGCTCCAAAAAAATGCTTAGAGAGCGATCCTTCTTCGGGGAGTAGCCGTTCGCGACCCCAGCGAAGCCTCGCGTCAACACACTTGGTCCTCGGGCTATGGCGCAGGCGGCGGGCCTTAACCGGCCCGGATTGGCGAGACCGACGATGTGGACCTCCGGCATCTGGCCGGCGGGGGCCTGCATCGTCGTGTCATGCCCGGCCCCGGAGTTTGTTTCATGGAAGCTGTCTGGATTTCCACGGGCCTCGTTGCCCTCGCCGAGATCGGCGACAAGACGCAATTGCTCGCCATCGTGCTGGCGGCGCGCTTTCGCCGTCCTGTCCCCATCATTCTCGGCATTCTCGCCGCGACCCTCGCCAACCACGCTTTGGCCGCAAGCGCCGGCTATCTCGTCGCCCAGTGGCTGACCGGCCAGACCTTCCAGCTCGTCATCGGCGGCGCCTTCGTCCTGATGGCCGCCTGGGCGCTGATCCCCGACAAGGAAGACGAAGGCGCGGCCCAGCGCACCGCCGGCGGCGTCTTCCTCACCACGCTCATCGCCTTCTTCATCGTCGAAATCGGCGACAAGACGCAGATCGCGACCTCTCTCCTCGCCGCCCGCTTCAACGACATCGCGCTCGTCACCCTCGGCACCACGATGGGCATGATGCTCGCCAACATTCCCGCCGTGATCTTCGGCGAGGCGATCACCCGCGTCGTGCCGCTCTCGGTGGTGCGCATCATCGCCGCGTTGATCTTTCTCGCGATCGGGGTCTGGATCGTCATCGGCGCGTTGTGACCAGCGGCTGAACCGCGGCGCATGTGCGCCGCGGCCGCCCAGGGAGCGCGCACTATGGACGTCACCACGATTATCGGCTCCGCCGCGGCACTCTGCTCGACCTGCAGTTTCGTGCCGCAGGCCTGGAAGATCATTCAGTCCGGCGAGACCAAAGATATCTCTGCGCCGACTTACGCGCTCACCGTCGTCGGCTTCTGCCTCTGGTTTACCTACGGCATTCTCCAAAGCGATTGGCCGTTGATGGTCACCAATGGCATTTCCGGCCTGCTCGCGGCTTTCATCCTCGTCATGACGCTGCTGCCCGATCGTAAGGGCGCGACGAAGAAGGCCAAATCGAAATAGCCGATGGAACCGCTGTCCGGCTCGCACGTTCTATCCCCGACAACGACGACCGGAGGCTGATTATGAAAAGCGCACTTCTTTGGATGGTCGGCATTCCGATCCCCCTGATCATCATCGCGAACCTGGCCGGCTGGCTCTGATTCCAGAGACATCTGCCAAGTCAAACAAGGCCCGTCCCCCGCGGGCCTTGTTTGCGTTTTGGCGCTGCTGTCATCCCAAAAGAAACCGTCATCCTCGGGGCCGCGCAGCGGAACCCCAAGACCCGTGCCTGAGCCGCTCAGAACATGGCATTCTCCATCAGAAAGTTCGTCATGGCCGCCCTTGAGGCGGCCATCCAGTAATCGTCGAGCACCGAAGATGGAAGGCTGGCGCGATCTGTCCCTATCCTTGCTTCGCCATCGCCCGCTGATACGCCGGCCGCGCGCGCAGCCGCTCGCGATAGGCATCGAGCGGCGCCGGGATCACCTTCCCCAACGCCCCCTGCCACATCCCCAGCGCCGTCCCGATCGCGATATCGGCGAGCGTCAACTCATCGCCAACCAGAAACGGTTTATCGCCCAGCACACCAGCGACATAGCCGAGCGCATGCGCGACCCGCCCCTCCGTCATGCCCGCGGTCCAATTCTTCTTATCCGCATCCGGCGCCATGAAATGCGTCGCCATCAACGTGTTCAGCGCCCCGCCGATCGTCGCCTCGCTATAGACGGTCAGCTGCAACACCTGCGCAAACGCCGGATCGTCCTTGGCCGGCAGCAACGGCGTCGGCCCGTAGCGCTCGGCGAGATACAGCATGATCGCCACGGACTCGTTGATCCCGACGCCGCCCTCATCCTCCAGGAACGGCACCCCGCCCGCCGGGTTCAGCGCCTTGTAGGAGTCGGGATAGGGAAACCCGATCGTCGCGACCTCATAGGGCAGCCCTATCTCCTCGCACTGCCAGAACACGCGCACGCCGCGCAGCCCGCGCGCAAAATTGGTGATCCTGACCATGACCCGCCCCCTATAGAAGTTTGACCCACGCCTTGATGATCGCCTGCAGCGCCTTGCGCTTGGTCGTCACGTCAGCCACCCCATCGAACGCCACCATGGCGCGATCCTTCGCGAGCCACTGCAGCAGGCCGTCAGGGTCCGGCACCGCCTCGCGCCCCACACCGCTCGCCTTGGCCTTCGCGCCGGTATGCAGGATCACCCGCACCCCGCCCTCGGGATTGAGATTCGTCGTCGCGAAATAATCCGCGAGCCGGAAGCTCGGCATGTTCCACTTAATCCCCTCGCGGATCTCGGGTGCGGCGGCGAGGATCGCCTGCCGGATCGCCTCGATCGCCGCTTTGCGCGGATCTCTCAGCTTCGCCATGAACGCATCGACGTCGCTGTCGCCAGCCGCCGCCGTCTTCGCCTTGCCCGTCATGGCTTCAACCGCTTCGGCTTCGCATCCGCCTTGGCGAAGGCCCGCAGCGCGTCCTTGCCGTTCCAGCGCGCCGTCGCGTCCTTCGAGTTCGCCAGACGCTCTGCCGTCGCCCGCGCCGCTGCCCGCACCGCCGCGCTCCGCCGTCCGCCGATCCCGCGCAACGCCCAGTTGACCCCCTTCTTCACGAAGTTCCGCGCATCCCCAGCCTCGCGCTCGATCAGCTTCAGCCCGTCGAGATACGGCGCATCAGCATCTTCTTTCCGATGCAGCGCCATGCAGGCGAGCAGCGCGAACGCCGCGCGCTTCTGGAATTCGTCCTTCCGCTTCGCCCAGACCGCGATCTTGGCGGAAGCGTGCGGCACGCGATCGAACAGCGCGAAACACGCGGTGTCGCAGATCGCCCAGTTGTCGAAATCCTTGCACCAGCGCTCCATCTGCGCCGGCGTCACCGCGGCGGGATCGTCGATCAGCGTCGCCAGCATCCGCGCCTCATAGAGGCCCGTCGCCCACAACACTTCGGCCAGCGCGTGATCGCGGCCCAGCGGCTTCGCGAGCACGCGCATATTGGCCATCGAGACGCCCAGCGCGTTCGGCGCCGTGATGCCGAAGCGCATGAGGTTCTCGAAATCGTGGCGCGTCGCCTTGGCCGCCAGCCCGTCCAGCGCGGCCTGCAACCGCACGGCCAGCGGCGGCGTCTCGACCGCCACCCCTGCCTTGCTGCCGGACTTCGCTCGCCCCGCCATGACGCCCCCGCCGGACCGCCGCGCTCAGGCCAGCTCGCCGAGCAGCGCGTCCAGCCGCTCGTAGCCCATTTCCATGCCGCCGGTCATGCCGGACGCCATCGCCCCGTCGCGCGCTTCCTTCGAACCGTAGACGATCGTCATCGCCAGCGTCGTCTGGCCGTTTGCTTCGATGAAGTCCGACGTCACCTCCGTCCGGCCGCCGCTCGTATCGGCGTCAAACGTCTCGGTATGGACGATGCGGTCATAGGGCGAGAACTCAACGATCGTCCCGCTCATCCCCATGTCGACGCCGTCGGCATTGCGCCAGACATAGCGGAACATGCCGCCCGCCTTCGCCTCGAATTCGCAGACCGGCATCGTCCAGCCCGGCGGCCCCAGCATCCAGCGCTGCAGCAGCTTCGGCGTCGTCAGGCACTGGAAGACCATCTTCTTGGGTGCATTCAGCACGCGCGTCACGACGATCTCGCGATCGCTCGGCGTCGTGACGGTCAGCTTGCCGGTGTTCATTGCGTCTCTCCCTTGGGTGTCTTGCGGGCGGTCTTGGCCGCGTCCTCGGCCTTCAGCTCTTCCAGCAGGTCGTCGAGACGGCTGAAGTTCATCTCCAGCGTCTCGCGATAGGTCTCCATCCACTTCGTCGCCTCCGCCAAGGGCTCGGCGAGCGCCTTGACCGGCCGCCGCTGCGCATCGCGCCCGCGCGACACCAGCCCCGCCTTCTCCAGCACCTTCAGATGCTTCGAGATCGCCGGCTGGCTCATCGCGAACGGCGCCGCCAGCTCCATCACCGACGCCTCCCCCAGCGCCAGCCGCGCCAGGATCGCCCGCCGCGTCGGATCGGCGAGGGCCGAGAAGGTGGCATCGAGTTGGGTCGACAGCATGAGATCGATAACTCTGAAGTTCTATAACTAAAATGTTATATACATCGCGACAGACATGCCGTCAACCGCTCGATTGACCGAACGCAGATATGAGATATTATTCCTACAATCGCCGATAACGCGGCAAAAAACAGGTGACGTTCGAATGAAAAGGACGATGAACAAACGTCGAAAAGCGACGTTCGAATAAGGACGGCGGGGTTCAATCACCTGCCGTCAACGGCGGAAACCCGCCTGTAAAAGGAAATGGTAGCAGCGGACGGATTTGAACCGCCGACCAAGGGATTATGATTCCCCTGCTCTACCACTGAGCTACGCTGCCACGCGGAGGGCGGCTCTTAGTGGGTGCGGGCCCGTCCTGTCAAGCAAACGCCGCAGCGCGCCCGGCCCCGGCCGCCTGGAGCTCAGGCCGCGCAATCCAGCCCCCACCCAGCACCCGGCTCGACCCGTCCGCCGCATAGAAGACGCAGGCCTGTCCCGGCGCCACGCCCGCCTCGCCGCCGAAGATCGTGACCCTGGCCCGCCCGGCGCCCAGCCCGACAACGCTCGCCTCCATCGGCGGCCGCGTCGAGCGCACCCGCGCCAGCACTGTCATCGGCTCGGCCGCCAGCGGCGCATCGCCCAGCCAGTTGACCCGGTCGATGATCAGCTCGCGCACCACCAGCGCCTCGCGCGGTCCCACGACCACGCGCCGCGCCCGCGGCTCCAGCCGGATCACATAAAGCGCCTGCCCCGCCGTCTTGAGATCCAGCCCGCGGCGCTGCCCGACCGTGTAGTTCACGATCCCCTGATGCGTGCCCAGCACCCGGCCCTCGAGATCGACGATCTCGCCCGGCGCCGCCGCATCGCTGCGCATCCGCCTGACGATGTCCCCATAGCGGCCCTCGGGCACGAAGCAGATATCCTGGCTGTCCGGCTTCTCCGCAACGCCGAGGCCGAACTTCGCGGCCAGCGCCCGCGTCTCGCTCTTGGGCAGATCGCCCAGCGGGAAGTGCACGAAATCGAGCTGCGCCGGCGTCATCGAGAACAGGAAATAGCTCTGGTCCCGGCTCGCATCGAACGCGCGATGCAGCTCCGGCCCCTGCGGCCCCATCACGCGGCGGATATAGTGTCCCGTCGCCATCGCATCGGCGCCCAGATCCTTCGCCACCGCCACCAGATCGGTGAACTTCACCGTCTCGTTGCAGGTGATGCACGGCACCGGCGTCTCGCCGTTGAGATAGGCGTCCGCGAAATTCTCCATCACCGCCGCGCGGAACTTCGCCTCGAAATCCAGCACATAATGGGGAATGCCGATCGAGGCCGCCGCGGCCCGCGCATCGCGGATATCCGCCCCGGCGCAGCACGCGCCCTTGCGCTGCACCGCCGCGCCGTGATCGTAGAGCTGCAGCGTGACGCCGACCGTGTCGTAGCCCGCCTCTTTCAGCAGCGCAGCCGTCACCGTCGAGTCGACGCCGCCCGACATGGCGACGACGACGCGGGTTTCCGCGCGGGGCTTGGAAAGACCAAGGTCGATCATGGCCGGGCTTATAAAGCCCCCGGCCGTCAGGCGCTACAGCGGCAGGTAGTCCAGCAGCGACATGTTCTGGACCATCGAGAACGTCTTGGCCGAGGCCTGCATCGCCGTCTGGGCGTTGTTCAGATTGGTGATCGCGGTCGCCATGTCGATGTCTTCGATATCGTTGATCATCCCGGCCAGCGTCGCCCGCGTATCCCCGTGGCGCTCGATCGCGTCCTTCGTCGCCTTGTAGGAGACGCCGTTCTGCGCCAGCGCGGTGTTGGCGTCGCTATAGGCCGAGGTCAGGCCCGGGATCAGCGAGGTCAGGAACGAGGACTGCGTCTCGTTCAGCGTATCGGTGAACGGCCCGCTGGCGCTCGCATTGAACGCCCCGATCTGCCGCACGATGTCGAACAGCGGCTGGCCGAGCGTGCTCGCCAGCTGCCCGAAGACGACGCTCTGGTTGGCGTCGACCTTGCCGGTCTGCTGCACGGTGTTGTTCTGGAAAGCCTGCGCGGTCGAGCCGAGCCCCAGCAGCGCATTCAGCGAATCCACCGTCACCGGCGGCACGTCCTGGCGCGTCCCGCCATAGATATACTTGCCGTCGACCTGGGTGTTGAGGATCGACACCATCCGGCTCACCGAACCCTCGACCTCCGACATCAGCGCCGTGGCGCCGCCATTGGCGACCGCATCCAGCACGCTCTGCTTCAGATCGTCGACGACGCTAGCCATCTCCTCCATATGCGTGTCCTGGAGATCCAGCCGCCCCAGCATCGCCTTGGCGCTGGCCTCGAAGTCGGCGGTCTTCGCATCCGCCGCCCGCGCCGCCATCAGCGCGCCGAGTTCGCTCGGCGAATCCGAGAACTCGTTGATCCGCTTGCCGGTCGAGACCTGCTCCTGCGCATCGAACAGGCTGCGCTGCGTGCGCGTCAGCTCGCTCAGCATGGCGGTCGAGTGCATCAGCGTGGCGACGCGTTCCATGGCGGTCTTCCCTTACTAACGCATCAGCTGCAGCAGCTCGTCATAGAGCTTCTGCGCTGTGGTGATCAGCCGCGCCCCGGCATTATAGGCCTGCTGGAACACCATCATGTTGGCGAGTTCTTCATCCAGATTGACGCCCTCATGGCTGACGGCGCGCTCCTCGACCTCTTTCCGCAACGCGGCGGCATCGCTCGCCGCATTGGTCGCCGAGGCCGAGCGCTGGCCGATGGCGGCAACCAGCGACGAGGCATATGTGGACAGCGACGTCGACTGCGCGCCGGCGAACCCCGCCGCGGCGAATTTGACGCTCGCGCCCGCCGCCTGCAGCGCCAGCGCGCCCTTGTTGTCGGCGGAGGCCAGCACGATATCGCCGATCGCCGTCGTCGACGACAGGTCGAGCTGCGCCGTCGGAACGGCATTCGGATTGGCGGCGAGCGACGGCTTGACGCTCAGCCCCGTGCCCTGCGCCATCTTGTAGCGCGATCCGATGCCGAAGAGTTCGGTCAGCGAGACCCCGGTCGTGCCGCGCTCGGTCGAGTCGCCCACGATTTCCAGTCGCTGCGCACTGCCGCCGGTCGGCGTGAACGCGATACTGCCATCGGCGCCCAGCGCGAAACTGCCATTGGTGCCGGCCGCCGCGTTCAGTCCGTTGACGACATCGCCGATCGTCGAACCGCTGACCGTGTAGGTGAATTGCTGCGAGATCGCGCCACTCGCGCTGCGCAGGCCGAATTGGACCTGCTGGCCCGCCGTGAAGCCGTGCGCGTCCGTGCTCTTCAGCCCGGTCGCAAAGCTCGTCGGCACGCTCGACACGAACACATCGTTCAGTCCGAACGTATGCGAGAAGCCGCGGCCCGCGCGATCGGACGGATTGGTCGCATCCTGCTGCACGGCGATGCCGTTGCCGCCGCTGCCGTTCAGCGTCAGCACGCCGTCGGTGAAGCTCGCGCTGCCCGTACCACCCAGCGCCGTGTTCAGCGCCGTCGTGAATCCGCCGACCGTGCTAGTGAACGCCGTCGCCGCGCCGCCGTCGACCGACAGCGTGCCGGCCGTGAAATCCACATCCACCCGGCGCACCAGCTTGCCTTGGCCATCGACGACCGCGATCGCCGACTTACCCGTGAAGCCCAGCGCATCGCTCGCCAGCAGTCCCGTATCGCGCCCGGTCAGCGAGGTCGGCGCCGGCCAGGCCGAGGACGCATTCGATGCCGCGTTGAACGCCTCGGCCGCGCCTGCCGCCATCGCGCCGATCTGTTCGGCGATATTGGGCAGCGTCGTGTCGCGCAGATCGAGCAGCCCGCGCAGCGAACCGCCGGTTATGTGTTTCTCGAACGCTTCCGCCGGCCCGATCTGGGCGCCGGTCGAGGCGTTCCGCCGCACCACCGTCAGGCCCGGGAACACGGTCTCCGCAGATACGGCGCCAAGCTCGATATGGCTCGCTTCCGACGCGTTCTCGCTGACCAGCGTGTAACCGCTCGTCGTCGTGACGTTTACGCGGCCCGAGGCGCCTTCATCGACCTTGATGTCGATCAGCCCCGCAAGTTCGCGCACCGCCGCATCGCGCTCGTCGCGCAGGATGCTGGCCTGGTCGCCCGCGATCGTCGCCTTCTGGATCGGCAGGTTCAGTTCCGCGATCCGCTTCGTCAGATCGTTGACCCGCGTGATCGTCGTGCCGATCTCGGCATCGGCCTGCGCACGCAGATCCTGCGTCTTGTCGGCGAGATCGGCGATCCCCTGCGCGAAGTCCTTCATCTTCTGGACGAAATCGGCCTTCATCGCGGCCGACGCTGGATCGGTCGCAAGCTGCGCCAGCCCCGCCGTCATCGCGGCGACGCGCGAGGCCGGGTCGCGCCCATCCGCCACGCCGCCCATCGCCTTCTGCAACTGGTCGAGGAACCGGTCCGCGGCATCCGTCTCGCCGGCGGTCGAGGAGGCCGCCAGCCGTTCGCCGTTCAGATACTGATCGACCGCGCGCTTGACCGACCCGAGCTCCACGCCGCCCAGCACGCCATCTGTCGTCTGGCTCTGGAACTGCACGATCCGGCGCACATAGTCCGGCGTGTTAACGTTGGAGATGTTCGACGCCGTCGTCCGCAGCGCCGCCTGATTGGCCAGCAGCGCGGACAGTCCGCTATTGAGGATCGAGTTTATCGACATGGCGCACCCGCCACTTCTGTCTGCGATGCGGAATCTTTTGCCGGTGCATGGCCGAATCTGCCGGGCACGCCGATACGCCTAACGCCCGCACACCATTGAGGCGTGCAGGTTTCCGCATCGTGCCGTCGGAGCCGTCGTGGCGTGCACCTCGTCATGCCGGATGAATTGCAACGCGCGCGCCACTTTGCGAAACCGCCTCTCTGCCCGGCAGAAAGCGGCGCGCCCTGCAGTTCTTTCCGCCTTTCTGAATCGTTTATGGCCAGCATTTCAGCGGCTTTCCGGCTGATTCGCGCTGGCCTCGCCCTTGCTTAGAGAGGCCGACCGTATCGCCAGCTTCAGGGCTTCCAATGGAAACCAGCGCCGCAGCGCTGACCACGCCGACGACCACCGCGCCGCCCGCCGTCAATGACGACGAGCCCGGCAAGGGCGCGGCCGAATTCCTGACCCTGCTGACGGGCGAAACCGCTGCGAAGCCGGACAAGCCCGGCGGCAAGTCCGCGACGCCCATCGCCAAGGCGTCCGACAGCGATGCCTCCACCGACGCCGACAAGACCGGCAAGACCGGTCGCCTGCCGCGGACGTCTCTCACCGGCGGCCCGCTCGTCACCAACCTGAACGCCCCCGACAAAGCCTCGGGCAAAGCGACGGACGCGACGGGCGTCGTCCCGACCGACACCGCGCTGCCCGCCGCGCTGCTCGCAGCTCTCGCCGCCGGCGGCGCACAGGGCGCGACCATCGCCACGACCGCATTGAACGCCGAGACCACCGAAACGGCGGAGACGGGCACCCCCACCACGCCCGCATCGAAAGCCAAACCCACGCGCGCCGCCGCCCATGCGGCCGCCAAGCTGGAAACCGGCGACACCTCGGCGAAAGCCGAAGCGGCCGCCGCGCGCACCGGCGATGCGAAGCTCGAAGCCGTTGCCGCCGTCACCGAACGCGGTGCGAAGCCGCAGGATCATGTCGCCTCGGCAACCGCCAAGGCCGAAGAGATCCTGAGTCCCGCGCCCTCTGCAGCGCCTGCCGCCGCCGATCCGCTCGCGCCCGCCACGGCCGCCGGCGACGCGCGCACCAGCGAGGTCCGCATCCCCCTCGCCCGCGAGACCTCGGCGCAGACGGCGATCGCCGCGCCCATTCTCGCGATGCGCGTCCACACCAAGGACGGCGCCACGCGCGCGATCGAGATCCGCCTCGACCCCGTCGAACTTGGCCAGGTCGACGTCAAGTTGGAAACCGGCAGCGACGGCAAGCTGAAAGCCGTGCTCTCAGCCGAGAACAGTGAATCCTTCGAGCTGCTGAAGCGCGAAAGCGGCGCGCTCGAATCCGCGCTGCGCGAAGCCGGCGTCGAACTCGGCGAAGACGCCATCACCTTCACGCTCAACGACCAGGGCCCCGGCTCTGGCGGCGCCGATGCGCGCGAGGCTGCCTATGGCGGCGCCTCGGTCCGCCGCGACGCTGCCGCCGCCGAACCCCTCATCGCCGCCGCCGCCCAGCAAACCAGCTGGCGCACCGGCGCTCTCGATATCTCGGTCTGAAGAAAGAACAGCAGATCATGGACGTTTCCTCAGCCACCTCAGCCGCCACGCAGGCGGGCAGCGCCAGCAAGACGCTGTCGGGCAACTTCGACACCTTCCTGAAGCTCCTGACCGCGCAGCTCCAGAACCAGGATCCGCTGGAGCCGATGGACACGAGCCAGTTCACGCAGCAGCTCGTGCAGTACTCGTCGGTCGAGCAGAACATCTACACCAACAAGAACCTCGAAACGCTGATCGGCCTGCAGCAGAACGCCGGTCTCGGTTCGGCAGTCTCCTATATCGGCCGCGAAGTCTCGGCGGATTCGCCGGATGCGGCGCTCAGCAACGGCATCGCCGAATGGACCTATACGCTGCCCCGCCCGGCCGCGAGCGTCTCGCTCACGGTGACGGATGCGTCGGGCAAGACCGTCTTCTCCGGCACCGGCCCGCTCAAGGCGGGCGCCAATACGGTCGGCTGGGACGGCAAGACCAATGCCGGCGCCACCGCGCCGGACGGCGTCTACACGCTGACCGTCAAGGCGGTTGATTCCGCCGGCGAGAGCATGACCGCACCGCTCAGCCTCTCGGGCGTCGTCGCGGGCGTCGAAACCGTCGACGGCCAGGTCGTCCTCGATGTCGGCGGCGTGAAACTGAAACTGTCTGATGTCAACGCCGTGCGCCAGCCTGTGGCTGCGCCGAGCGCCTGACATGATTTGAGAGCGCGCCGGCCAAAGGCCGCGCGCATCGCAACAGGGGGCGAGCCGGATGCGCGAAGCGCGGCGGTCTCGCAAACGGGGAAGTACTAGATCATGAGCCTTTATGGCGCGCTCTTCACGGGCGTCTCCAGCCTTGCGGCCAACAGCCGTGCGCTGGGCATTTCGTCCAACAACATCGCGAACGTGAACACGGTCGGCTACAAGGCCTCGGTCGCGCAGTTCGAGACCCTGCTGTCGCGCGACACACCCGCGGGCAGCTTCTCGACCGGCGGCGTCCGGACCGAGACGCAGCAGCGCGTCACGACCCAGGGCCTCATCCAGAACACGGATTCGAGCACCGATCTCTCGATCAGCGGCCAGGGCTTCTTCGCCGTCAACAAGACGCCGACCGCCACCACCGGCAATGGCGACCTGCTCTACACCCGCGCCGGCTCCTTCACGCCCGACGAGAACGGCAACCTGCGCAACGTCCAGGGTTACTACCTGATGGGCTGGAAGCTGGACGCGTCCGGGAATATCCCGACCAACACCTCCTCGCTCTCGCCGATCTCCCTCGGCCAGCTCGGCGGCACGGCGCAGGCGACCTCGAATGTCGATCTCACCCTGAACCTCCAGGCCAGCACGACGGCGGTGCCCGGCTACACCCCGGGCAGCATCGCCGCGGGCACCCAGACCCCCGCCTTCCAGCGCACGATCGAGGTCTATGACAGCCAGGGCGGCGTCCAGCCGGTTCGCCTCGCCTTCATCAAGACCGCGGCGAACACCTGGTCCTACGAAGCCATCTATGACGGCAATGCCGCCAATATCGGTGGCGCGGCCAACAACCCGGTGGCGACCGGCACCATCACCTTCGACACCAACGGCAACCTGCTGACCCCGGCGACGGCGCCCAACATCACCATTCCCTGGGCCGCAGCCTCGGGCCTCGCGCCGCAGACCTTCGCCCTCGACCTCGGCGCGACCGGCCCCTCCGGCGGCGCCACGCAGTTCGAGACCCCGTCCACGGCGACCCCGACCAGCATCGACGGCGCGGTCTTCGGCCGCCTGGCGGGCGTCACGATCAACACCGAGGGCTATGTGACCGCCGTCTTCGACAACGGCATCCAGCGTCAGGTCTACAAGGTGCCGCTGGCGACCTTCACCAACCCCGACGGCCTGACTGCGCTCAACTCCAACGTGTATCGGATCAGCGAAGAGTCGGGTCCGGTGACGCTGAACGAGGCGAATGTCGGCGGCGCCGGCGACATCACCTCCGACGGGCTCGAAGCCTCCACCGTGGACCTCGCCAAGGAATTCACGGACATGATCACGACTCAGCGCGCCTATTCCGCCGCGACGCGCATCATCTCCACGGCCGACGCGATGCTGCAGGAAATGCTCTCCATTAAGAGATAGGGCCCTTTCTTTAATCTCTGAGGGCGCAGCGTTTCATTTCGAAACGCTGCGCCTCGTTTTTTGCCTCATAAGCGCTTGAAATTGGACACGTTTTTACCCACCGCCTTAAACCGGGCTTAAACGGCCCATGCCTATGATGCCCCTACAAGAGAGCGCCGCAGTCGGGCGCGGATGGGGTAGCGATGAGCGATGTACGCATCACCTACGTGATCGGGCCGGATGGAGCGCCACTGACGGTGGCCGACCTTCCGAACCCTGACACGAAGCGTTGGGTTATCCGCCGCAAGGCGGAAGTTGTGGCGGCCGTCCGCGGCGGCCTGCTGAGCCTCGAGGAAGCCTGCAACCGTTACACGCTGACGGTCGAGGAGTTCCTCGCCTGGCAAAAGGCGATCGACCGTCATGGTCTCGCGGGCCTGCGGACCACCCGTATTCAGCAGTATCGCGCCTGATTGCTCGCCCTGCGAGTCCGCGCCGGGCCAACAGGCCCGGCGTTTTCATGTCTGGTCGCCGATATTCGGTGTAACTTCTTAATAAGACCCCCTTTTTCGCGTCCGCGTTAAGGCGGCGTTTACGAGCCCCGGCAAATCTTGCCTAGCGACAGAGCGGCGCGTCGCGCGCCGCCTGTTTGACGCGGGGGCGAGCGTGCCGGATTTCGTACGGTCTTTGATGGGATGGCGTCTGGCGGCGATCGCCGGTGTGACGCTGGCCGCGGCTGCCCTGCTGTTCTGGCTGGCCACCCAGGCGACCAAGACGCCCATGGGCCTGCTCTTCAGCGGCCTCGACCCGCGCGACAGCGCGGCCGTCGTGGAGCGCCTCGACGCCGCCAATGTCCCCTACGAGCTGAAGGGCGACGGCACCACCATTCTCGTGCCCCAGGATCAGGCGCTGAAGCTGCGCATGACCATGGCGAGCGCCGGCCTCCCCGCCGGCGGCGGCGTCGGCTACGAGATCTTCGACAATCAGGACGCGCTCGGCGTCACCAGCTTCCAGCAGAACGTCAATCGCCTGCGCGCCCTCGAGGGCGAACTCGCCCGCACGATCCGCTCGCTCGACCGCATCGAACAGGCCCGCGTCCACCTCGTCATTCCCGAGCGCAAGCTCTTCACCGATGCCGCGGCTCAGCCGACCGCGTCGATCGTCATCCGCACCCGCGGCGGCCGCCTCGCACCCGAGCAGGTTCAGGCGATCCAGAACCTCGTGGCCGGTGCCGTCGAGGGCCTGACCGTCCAGCGTGTCAGCGTGGTCGACGAAAAGGGTGAACTCCTCGCCGGCGGCGAAGGCGACAACTCGACGGCGGCAACGCAGTCGGCGCTCGATGCCCGCAAGGCCTCGTACGAAGAACGCATCCGCCGCCAGGTCGAAAGCATCGTCGCCTCGGTCGTCGGCGTCGGCCAGACCCGCGTCGAGGTGTCCGCCGATCTCGATTTCAACCGCCGCATCCGCGAGAAGACGACCTACGACCCCGACGGTCAGGTCGTCCGCTCGACCTCGACCCGCAGCTCCAACGCCGACGCCACCAATTCCGAGGGCGCCAACGCCGTCAGCGTGGCGACGAACCTCCCGAGCGAGCAGGACCCCGCCGCCGCCGACGGCCAGGACAAGAGCCGCGAGGTCAACACCCAGAGCGACGAAACCACGAACTACGAAATCTCCTCGACCAAGGAGACCGAGACCCAGGAAGGCGGCGCCGTGAAGCGCCTCTCCGTCGCCGTCGCCGTCGACGGCGTCTGGACGACCTCGAGCGAAGGCGCCCGCACCTACGCGCCGCGCTCCGACGATGACATGAAGAAGATCGAGTCCCTCGTGCGCTCGGCCGTCGGCTTTGACGAAAAGCGCGGCGACGCGCTCCAGGTCGTCAACGTCCAGTTCGCCCAGGAAGACGCGCAGACCCTGACGCCCGAGGAAGAGCCGTTCCTCGGCCTTGAGAAGTCCGACATCATGAAGCTCATCGAGCTCGCCGTGATGATCGTCATCGCCCTGCTCGCCATCCTGCTCGTCTTCCGCCCGCTGATGGCGCGCCTGCTCTCGCCGATCTCCTTCAACGGCGGCACGCCGCAGCTCGCCGGCCCCGGCATGGCCGCCCTGAACCCGCCGGGCAGCCCCGCTCTCCCCGCGCCGGACGGCTCGTTCCCGGCGCTGCCGGTGCCGCGCGGCGACGCGGAAAAGATGATCGACATCGCTCGGGTCGATGGCCAGGTCAGCGCCTCCTCCGTCAAGAAAGTCGGCGAGATCGTCCACAAGCATCCTGAGGAAGCCGTCTCGATCATGCGCCAGTGGCTGCACGAGTCGGCGTAGGGATCGGGCATGGCCAAAGCGGCGAAAGAAGATCTGCGCAGCCTCAGCGGTCCTGAAAAGGCCGCCATCGTGCTGCTGTCGCTTGGCGACGAGCACGGCCAGCAGGTGTGGCAGATGTTCGACGACGAGGAGATCAAGGAAGTCTCCCAGATCATGGCCAATCTGGGCACGGTCTCGGCGAGCGTCGTCGAGAAGCTTCTGGTCGAGTTCGTGTCGCAGATGTCGACGACCGGAACGCTGCTCGGCACGTTTGAATCGACCGAGCGCCTGCTCACCCGCTTCCTGCCGGCCGAGCGCGTCAACGGCGTCATGGAAGAAATCCGCGGTCCCGCGGGCCGCACCATGTGGGACAAGCTCGGCAACGTGAACGAGAGCGTCCTCGCGAACTATCTGAAGAACGAATATCCCCAGACCGTCGCGGTTGTCCTGTCGCGCATCAAATCCGAACACGCCGCCCGCGTGCTGGGTGCGCTGCCCGAGGATTTCGCGCTGGAAGTCGTGCAGCGCATGCTCCGCATGGAATCCGTGCAGAAGGAAATCCTCGACAAGGTCGAGCAGACCCTGCGCGTCGAGTTCATGTCGAACCTCGCCCGCACGCAGAAGCGCGACAGCCACGAGATGATGGCCGAGATCTTCAACAATTTCGACCGCCAGACCGAGAGCCGCTTCATCACCGCCCTCGAAGAGCGCAGCCGCGACAGCGCCGAGCAGATCAAGGCGCTGATGTTCACCTTCGAGGATCTCGGCAAGCTCGACCCCGGCTCGATCCAGACCCTGCTGCGCGCCATCGAAAAGGACAAGCTGGGCCTCGCGCTGAAAGGCTCGTCCGATTCCGTGCGCGACGTCTTCTTCTCCAACATGTCCGAACGCGCCGGCAAGATCCTGAAGGAAGACATGGAGTCCATGGGCCCCGTGCGACTCAAGGACGTCGACGAAGCCCAGATGGCGATGGTCAACGTCGCCAAGGATCTTGCTGCCAAGGGCGAGATCATGCTCGCCGGCAACAAGGGCGAAGACGAGCTGGTCTACTGACATGAAGCCGGAACCCCAGAAGCCCCGCAAATTCACCTTCGACCAGCATTTCGATGCCGGGCCGGCGCAGGCGCGCGCGGCAGCCGCGCCGAAGGTCAAGAAATTCTACACGCCGGAAGAACTGGAAGCCGAAAAGACCGCGGCCTACGAGCGCGGCCGCGGCTCGCTCGAAGCGATCACCGCCCAGTCCCAGACCCTCGCGCTCGGCCAGATCGCCGAAGCCGCCATGACGGCGCTGAACACCCTCGACGAGATGGCCGCCGAAGCGCGGGCGCAGGCGCTACGCACCGGTCTCGTCGCCGCCCAGCGCATCGCCGGCGCGGCGCTCGACCGCTACCCGCTCGACACGATCGAGGACACGATCGCCCAGTGCCTCGCCCAGGCCGCGCATGAACCGCGCATCGTCATCAAGGTCGACAGCCGCGTCGCTGATGCGCTGAAGGCCCGCATTGCCGCGCTCGCCGACGATATTGGCTTCGCCGGCCGCCTCATCGTCACCGTCGAGCCGCGCCACGGCGTGGCGGACTGCCGCCTTGAATGGACGGATGGCGGGGTCGAACGCGACGCTGCCGCCATCGCCGCCCGAATCGAAACCGCGCTGGAACGCTTTATCGACGCCGACACGCGCCGCGCCGCAGAAGCCATCGGAGCCTGACCGTCATGCCCTCGACCGACGACGTCGAACTGAACGACCTGACGCCCAGCATCACAATTGATACGGGCGATGACGACGATGAAGGCCAAACCCGCTCGGCGGGTGAGCTGGAGGCCGTCTTCGACGTCCCCGTCAGCGTCTCCGCCGTGCTTGGCAAGACCGCCATGGAAGTGAGCCAGCTCCTGAAGCTCGCCCGCGGCGCCGTCGTCGAACTCGACCGCAAGGTCGGCGAAGCCATCGATATTTACGTGAACGACCGCCTGGTCGCGCGCGGCGAAGTGGTGCTGGTCGAAGACCGGCTCGGCATCACCATGACTGAAATCGTGAAGGGCGGTCAGGCCTGAGGGCCTGAGCGTGAAGGAGTGAAGCCATGCGGCTGATGATCGTCGGAAGCCTGAACGGACAGCTTGGCGCCGCCACCAAGATCGCGCTCGATCGCGGCGCCAAGGTGGTGAACGCCTCTAACGTCCACCAGGCGATGGCCGAGTTGCGCGCGGGACGCGGCGCCGACCTCCTGATGGTGGAGGTCAGTCAGCCCATCTCCGAACTGGTGAAGATGCTGAACGCGGAACGCATCCACGTTCCCATCGTCGCCTGCGGCATCGGCACCGACGCCCGCGCTGCGGTGGACGCGATTCGCTCCGGCGCCAAGGAATATGTCCCCCTGCCGCCCGACGCGACGCTGATCGCTGCGGTGCTCGAGGCGGTCGCCGACGAAAGCCACCAGCTCATCTTCGAAGACCGCTCCATGGAGCAGGTCATCGCCTTCGCCGAGCAGGTCGCACCCAGCGAGGCCTCCATTCTCATCACCGGCGAGAGCGGCACGGGTAAGGAAGTCCTCGCCCGCTTCGTCCACCGCAAGTCGGCGCGCTCCGACAAGCCGTTCATCTCGGTCAACTGCGCCGCGATCCCCGAGAACCTGCTGGAATCCGAACTCTTCGGCCACGAGAAGGGCTCGTTCACCGGCGCCGTCGCGCGCCGCGTCGGCAAGTTCGAAGAAGCCGACGGCGGCACGCTGCTGCTCGACGAAATCAGCGAGATGGACGTGCGGCTTCAGGCGAAGCTCCTGCGCGCCCTTCAGGAGCGCGAGATCGATCGCGTCGGTGGCGGCAAGCCGGTCAAGGTCAACATCCGCGTCATCGCCACCTCGAACCGCGACCTCCAGGCGGCGGTGAAGGCCGGCGCCTTCCGTGAAGACCTGCTCTATCGCCTCAACGTCGTGAACCTCCGTCTGCCCGCTTTGCGCGAGCGCAAGGCCGACATCGTCGCGCTGGCCAAGCACTTCTCGAAAAAATATTCGGCCGCCAATGGCGTGCCCGACCGCGCCTTCGATGCGACCGCCCGGGCCGCCCTGCTCTCGCATCCCTGGCGCGGCAATGTGCGCGAACTGGAGAACACCATCCATCGCGCCGTTCTCCTCGCGCGCGGCCCCGAGATCACCGAGGATGCCATCCGCATGCCGGACGGCAGCCGCGTCGAGGACGGCATCGCTGTCATGGGCGACCCGGCCGCCACTCGCGCCGCGCAGACGGCGGAGAGCATCACGCGCTCCTTCGTCGGCCGCACCGTGTCCGACATGGAGCGCGACCTCATCATCGAGACGCTCTCGCACTGCCTCGGCAACCGCACCCATGCCGCCAACATCCTCGGCATCTCGATCCGCACGCTGCGCAACAAGCTGAAGGAATACACCGACGCCGGCGTGAAGGTGCCTCCGCCCGGCGCGAATGAAATGCGCGTCGCGGTCTGAAGGGTTAAGTGACCGACACCACCACCCCGACGACGCGGTCCGGCGGCGGACAAGCGGCAGACTCGATCCTCGCGTCACTGCGCGGCGGCGAACTGCTGCTGCCGTTCGGCATCCTCGCGATCCTCGGGGTCCTGCTGATTCCGCTGCCGACCGTGCTGCTCGACGCCGCACTGGCGCTGTCGATCACCTTCTCCGTGCTGATCCTGATGACGGTGCTCTTCATCCGCCAGCCGCTGGAATTCAGCGCGTTCCCGACCATTCTCGTCATTTCCACCATGTTGCGCCTCTCGCTCAACATGGCCTCGACCCGCCTCATCCTCAGCGAGGGCCATAACGGCACCGACGCTGCGGGTCATGTCATCGAGGCGTTCGGCAGCCTGCTGATGCAGGGCAATTTCGTCATCGGCATCATCGTCTTCGCGATCCTGGTGATCGTGAACTTCGTCGTCATCACCAAGGGTTCGGGCCGCATCGCTGAAGTCAGCGCGCGCTTCACCCTCGATGCCATGCCTGGCAAGCAGATGGCGATCGACGCCGATCTCTCCGCCGGCCTCATCGACGAGAAAGACGCCCGCGTTCGCCGCAAGAAGCTGGAAGAAGAAAGCAACTTCTTCGGCGCCATGGATGGCGCCTCGAAATTCGTTCGCGGCGATGCGATCGCCGGCCTGTTGATCACCATCATCAACATCCTCGGCGGCCTCGTCATCGGCGTCGCGCAGGAAGGCATGCCGTTCGGCGAGGCCTTCCAGACCTACACGCTGCTCACCGTCGGCGACGGCCTCGTCACCCAGATCCCCGCGCTCGTCGTCTCGACCGCTGCCGGCCTCATGGTCTCCAAGGCCGGCATCGACGGCGCCGCCGACAAGGCGATGTTCGGCCAGTTGTCGTTCTACCCCCAGGCGCTCGGCATGGCCTCGTTCATGATCGGCGTCATGGCGTTCCTGCCGGGCATCCCGACCATCATCTTCCTCAGCATTTCCGGCGTCACCGGCTACGCCGCCTTCATCGCCGGCCAGACCCGCAAGAAGATCGCTGCCGCCGCCGCCGAAACCGTCCGCGCCGATGCGGTCAAGCCGCCGGTCGAAGAGCCGATCAGCACCGCCCTCGCGCTCGACCAACTCAAGATCGAGCTCGGCTACGGCCTGCTGCCGCTGATCAACGATGCCCGCGGCTATCGCCTGACCGACCAGATCAAGGCCCTGCGCCGCCAGATCGCCGGCGATCTCGGCTTCGTCATGCCGTCGATCCGCATCCTCGACAACATGCAGCTCGACGCCAACGAGTACCGCATCTCCGTGAAGGAGGTCGAAGCCGGCCGTGGTGAGCTGATGCCCGGCCATCTTCTCGTCATGGATCCCCGCGGCGCGCCGATCGACCTGCCGGGCACCCAGACCAAGGAGCCCGCCTTCGGTCTCCCCGCCGCCTGGATCGACGAAGACCACCGCGAGGAAGCTTCGTTCCGCGGCTTCACCATCGTCGATCCCGCGACCGTGCTGACGACGCACCTCACGGAAGTCCTGAAAGAGCACATGCCCGAGCTGCTCTCCTACGCGGAGACCAAGAAGCTCATCGACGACCTGCCCGCCGACACCAAGAAGCTCGCCGACGACCTCATTCCCCAGCAGGTCTCGCTGCCGACAGTGCAGCGCGTGCTGCAGGGCCTGCTCGCCGAGCGCGTTTCGATCCGCGACCTGCCGACCATCCTGGAAGGCATCGCGGAAATGGCCGGCCGGTCCAATACGACGATGCAGATGGGCGAACATGTCCGCGCCCGCCTCGCGCGCCAGCTCAGCCGCGCGGCTTCGAACGGCACCGGCGTCATGCCGCTCATCGCGCTCTCACCGCAATGGGAACAGGCCTTCTCCGAATCCATCATCGGCCAGGGCGAAGAACGCCAGCTCGCCATGGCGCCATCCAAGCTGCAGGAATTCATCCAGACCGTCCGCCGCCAGTTCGACGGCGCGGCCTTCGACGGTGAGACGCCGGTCCTGCTGACCAGCCCCTCGGTCCGGCCGTTCGTGCGCTCGATCATCGAGCGCTTCCGGCCGCAGACCGTGGTGATGAGCCAGGCCGAAGTGCACCCCAGCGCCAAGCTCAAATCGATGGGTCAGGTCTAGCCCATGCGCGTTCGCACCTTCACCGCGACGACCATGCCCGACGCGATGGCGCAGGTTCGCGCCGAGATGGGCGAGGATGCCGTCATCCTGTCGTCCCAGCGCTCCAAGCGCGGCGTCGAGGTCAAGGCGGCGGCCGAGCGCAAGCCGGCGCAGACGCTGGAGAACATCGACAGCGTCTATGGCCGCCTCGCCGCGCTCGAAGCCGAGCTGGAGCGCCGCCTCGTCGCCGCCGTCGCCGAACCGCGCATCGCCGCGCCCCGCGCCGCGCCCGAGACCTGGACGTCGGACGCCATCGCTGCCCGCCTCGCCTTCCACGAGCTGCCCATTCCCCTGATCGCCAAGCTGATCCGCACCGCTGAAAAACTCGGCGGCGAGCCTGGCCCCGCCTGGCTCGGCCAAGCGCTCGACGCCCATCTCTCCTTCCAGCCGCTGCCGCCCAGCCTCGAACGCCCCATCGTCCTCGTCGGCCCGCCCGGCGCGGGCAAGACCGCCTGCGCCGCCAAGCTCGCCGTCCGCTCGGTCCTCGCCGGCCGCGCCGCGACCCTGATCACCGCCGACACCAGCGCCGGCGCAGCGAACCAGATCGAAGCCTTCGCCGATCTCATCCGCATGCGCGTGGAAAGCGCCGAAACGCCCCGCGCCCTCGCCGCCGTCATCGACCGCCTGCGCACCGAAGATCCCGACCGCGCCATCATCGTCGATACTGCCGGCATCAATCCCTTCGACCCGCCCGAAATGGCGCATCTCCGCGATCTCGTGGAAGCCGCCGAGGCCGAGCCCATCCTCGTCACGCCCGCCCTCGGCGGCGCCGACATGGAAGACTGCGCCATGATGTTCACCGCGCTCGGACCGAAGCGCCTCATCGTCACGCGCCTCGACATCGCCCGCCGCCTCGGCGGTCTCCTCCAGGCCGCCACCGTCTCCGGCCTCGCCTTCGCGCAGGGCGCCGCGAGCCCCTACATCGCCGAGACGCTCGAACCGTTGAATCCCTTCTCCCTCGCCCGCCGCCTCCTCACCGGTGCGGCCGAACCCCTCCAGGCCGGAGCGCCGTCATGACCGTGCCTCTCTTCGCCGTCGCGTCCGGCAAAGGCGGTGTCGGCAAGACGGTCCTGTCGATCGCTTTGGCGCAATCCTTCGCCAAGCGCGGCGAGCGCACGTTGCTGTTCGACGGCGATATCGGCCTAGCCAATATCGACGTGCAGTTGGGGCTTCAGCCCAAGGGCGACCTCATGGAGATCGTCGCCGGCGAGATGAGCATGGAAGACGCCGTCTCGCCCTGGGGCGGCGGCGCCGACGTCCTCGGCGGCTTCGACGTCCTCGCCGGCCAGTCCGGTTCCGGCGCCCTGCGCGGACTGCCCGAACGCGAACTCGCGCTGCTCGGCCAGAGCCTCAAACTCGTCTCCGCCGCCTACGACCGCACCGTCGTCGATCTCGGCGCCGGCCTGGACACCGCGGTGCTCGATCTTGCCTCGCTCTGCGATCGCGCGCTCGTCGTGCTGACCGACGAGCCGACCTCGCTGACCGACGCCTATGCGCTCATCAAGGTGATGATGCAGCGGACCCGCCCACCGGTCGTCGCCGTCGTCGTCAACATGGCGTCCGACGAGACCGAAGGACGCCGCGTCTACGGCGCCCTCACCCGCGCCACCGAGCGCTTCCTTGGCCTGAAGCCCCCGCTCGCCGGCATCGTCCGGCGCGATGCCAGGGTCCGCGACGCCATCCGCGCACAGACGCCGTATCTCACCCGCTGCCCCTCCGGCGCCACCACGCAGGACATCGAGAAGCTCGCCGCGGCGATCGATGCGGTGTTCGCCCCGCGTGCCGCCGCGCTCGCTTTGGCGCAAGTCAAGTAGCGCACCGGCCTTGGCGCAGCCGCATTTGCCCGTCTAAAGTCGCCGCCTAAGCCGCGGCCGCTTCGTTGAGTGGCCGCGCCATTGGGGGACTTCTCATGGATTACACGTGGCTGATCGTTCTCGGCGTCGTTGTCGTGATCGTCCTGTGGGGCGTCAGCGTCTATAACGGCCTCATCCGGCTCCTCAACCTCGTCAAGGAAGGCTGGAGCGGCATCGAGACCCAGCTGAAGCGCCGGTCCGATCTCATCCCCAACATCGTCGAGACGGTGAAGGGTTACGCGACGCACGAAAAGGGCACGTTCGAGGCCGTCACCGCCGCCCGCGCCGCCGCCACCGCCGCCACGACCCCCGAAGAGCGCGCCAGGGCGGAAGGCCAGGTCGGCGCGCTGCTCGGCAAGATCGTCGCGATCGCCGAGGCCTATCCGGAGCTGAAGGCCAACACCAACTTCCTCGAACTGCAGCGCGAGCTGTCGAATGTCGAGGAGCAGGTGAACCTGTCGCGCCGCTACTACAATGGCGCCGTCCGCAACTACAACACGGCGATCCAGACCGTGCCCTCGAACATCATCGCCGGGGTCACCAATTTCCGCGCCGCCGAATATTTCGAGATCGAAGACCCCGCCGACCGCGCCGCGCCGAAGGTTTCCTTCGGCTGAGCGTAGCGGCGGCGAGAGCCGCCGCCCACCGCCCTTGACCAGACAAGCGCACCTGATCGCAAGGACAATCGCATGACCGGATTTCTTCGCGCCGCAGCCGCCATCCTCACTCTCCTACTCGCCCCGATCGCGGCGGCGGCGACGGAAAGCGTCCTGTCGTTCAGCGCCGACCTTACGGTCGATGCCACCAACACCCTCACCGTAGTCGAAAAGATCGGCGTACATAGCGAGGGCAACAAGATCGTGCGCGGCATCACGCGCGCGATCCCAGCCACCGTTATCGATGCGACCGGCAAGGCCGTGCCGGTCAAGATTTCCAATATCGTCGTCGCGCGCGACGGCTATGCCGATGGCGTCGAAATCACGGAAGGCAAGGACGCGGTCAACATCCGCATCGGCAAGCCGGACGTGAAGCTCGGCAATGGCGACCACATCTACACCATCAGCTATACCGTGACCGGCGCGATTACCGGCGACGCCGCGGCCCGCCGGCTCGCCTGGTTCGTCACGGGCTATGACTGGACGCTCCCGATCGAGAACAGCGCGGCCCGCATCTACCTCCCCGCCGGCAGTGGCTCCGCCACCGTCGCCGCCAGCGCCGGCGCGCGCGGCGCCGATACCGGCCAGGCCACGATCTCCGAAGCCTCACCCGGCCGGATTGTCGCGGCGATGCCAAAGCCGCTCGAACCCGGCCAGGGCCTCGCCGTCGCCGTCACCTGGGCCGCGGCGCCATGAAGACTGCCGCGCTTCTCGCTTTCGCCTTCCTCTTCGCGCTGATTACGCCGGTCCGCGCGGATGAGCGCATCCGCTCGTTCGACAGCGACATCACCGTCAACAAGGATTCCAGCCTCACCATCGCCGAGACCATCACGGTGAATGTCGAGGGCATCGACATCCGCCGCGGCATCATCCGCGAATTCCCCACGCGCTATCAGGACGAGCGCGGCGACGACGTGGATGTCGGTTTCGAGGTCGTCTCGGTGAAGCGCGACGGCCGCGACGAACCCTGGCAGGTCGATCAGGTCTCGAACGGCGTCGAGGTCCGCATCGGCGACCCCGACGTGCTGCTGAACGACGGCATCCACACCTACGTCATCACCTACCGCACGACCTTCCAGCTCGGCTATTTCCCTGAAGGCGACCAGCTCTTCTTCAACGTCACGGGCAATGGCTGGGTCTTCCCCATCGACAAGGCGTCCGCGACCGTTCGCCTGCCCGCCGGCGCGCGCACCACGCGCCTCGCCGTCTATACCGGCGCCTTCAAGTCCAAGGACACCGACGCGACCATCGCCGAGACCTCGCCCGGCGTCGTCGTCGCCCGCACGACGCAGAAGCTCGGCTCGCATGAAGGCCTCACCGTTGTCGTCGAATGGCCCACCGGCTTCGTCGACAAGCCCAGCAGCGGCGCTGTCGCCTGGCGCTGGCTGACCGATAATATCTCCGCCCTCTTCGGCCTGATCGGCCTCCTCGGCTCGGGCAGCTTCCTCTACTGGGCGTGGACCAAATGGGGCCGCGACCCGCCGCGCGGCACGATCATTCCGCTCTTCTCACCGCCCGATAACATGGAGCCGGCCGAAGCCCGCTTCCTCCACGACATGGGCTACGACAACAAGATCTTCGCTGCCGCCATCGTCTCCATGGCGGTCAAGGGCGCGGTGAAGATCGCGGAAGATCCCGGCTGGTTCTCCAAGACCTTCAAGCTGCAGCGCACCGGTGCCGGCGCCGAGCTGCTCTCGCCCATGGAACGCGCCGCCTACGACCAGCTCTTCCAGGGCAGCGACGAGATCGAGCTGGAACAGAAGAACTGGCAGCGCATCAAGGCCGCCAACGACTCCGTGAAGGCCCGCCTCCAGCTCGCCCATGTCGGCAAGAACTTCACCGAGAATACCGGCTCGGTCTTCGGAGGCATCGGCATCCTCATCCTCGCCGGCCTCGGCATCTGGGCGACCGCCGGCAACGGCATCGCGCCCTTCGTCGGCGGTGCCGCGATCGCGGCCGGCGTCGTTCTCGCCATCCTGTTCGCGAACTGGATGAAGGCTCCCACCGTCGCCGGCCAGGCGATGCGCGATCGCATCGACGGCTTCCGCATGTTCCTCGACACCGCCGAGAAGGAACGCTGGGAGGTCCTGAACCCGCCCGACATGACGCCGCAGCTCTTCGAGAAATACCTGCCCTACGCGCTCGCGCTGGATGTCGACCACACCTGGAGCCAGACCTTCGAACGCGAGATGCGCATCCACGATCCGAGCGGCAGCTACAGCTATCAGCCGAACTGGTATTCGGGCCGCAACTTCGGCGGCATCGGCGCCGGTGCGCTCAGCCACTCGATCTCGAACGCCATGTCGAGCGCGATCTCGTCGTCATCCTCACCGCCCGGCAAGAGCTCCGGCTTCGGCGGCGGCGGTTTCTCGGGCGGCGGTGGCGGCGGCGGCGGCGGTCGCGGCTGGTAGTTACAGCCGCTCAGTCGCCCGGGCGCGCGCGAAGCGCTGGATATTGCGCTCGTCGGTCTCGGTGCGCTCGGCGAGTTCCTGATGGTCGCTCTCGCGCTTCACCCGCGCTTCCTCGGCCAGCTCGAACTTCTTCAGCTCCTGAAACGCTTCCTGCACATGGATGCGCGCTTCGGCGATCGAGCGTTCGATCTCGGCGATCGACTGGGCGATATTGTCCTTCCTCTCGCGGATCGAGCGCGCGAACGAGGGATAGGCGAAGCGGCCGATATCGTTTTCGGTCGCCCGGCGCGCCTCTTCGCTGAGATGGCTGTCGAGTTCGCTGGTCTTGCGCTCGAGATCGGAACGAATCGACTCCAGCCCCGCCAGCTTCGACTTCGCCTCGTCGGCGCGGAAGCGGTGCAGTTTGATCAGGGTATCACGCGATTTCATCGGCGTTGCCCCTCAACTTGGCCCGATTTGAGAACGTGTCCAAGTTCAGCAAACGACGTGCCAAGGTCCGCTGGTTCAAATCGGTCCTGCGCCATGAAGCTTTCTAGCGCCGGCTGCAGCCTTATCGCATGGTCCAGCTCGGGGTCCGAGCCCTGCTTGTAGGCGCCGAGCCGCACCAGTTCGGCCATATCCTCGTAAAGCGCCATAGACCGCCGCGCCTCGACGATCAGTTTCTGCTCCGCCGCCGGGTTACAGGCCGGCATGGTGCGCGAGACCGAGCGCAGCACGTTGACCGCCGGAAACCGCCCGCGCTCGGCGATCCGCCGGTCCAGCACGATATGCCCGTCCAGGATGCCACGCACCGCGTCGGCGATCGGCTCGTTATGGTCGTCGCCCTCGACCAGCACGGTGAACAGCCCCGTGATCGTCCCCTTGCCCACCGTCCCCGGCCCCGCCCGCTCCAGCAGGCGCGGCAGTTCGGAGAACACGGTCGGCGTATAGCCCTTGGCCGCCGGCGGCTCGCCGGAGGAGAGGCCGATCTCGCGCTGCGCCATCGCGAAGCGCGTCACGGAATCCATCAGGCAGAGGACGTTCAGCCCCTGGTCGCGGAAATATTCCGCCGTCGCCAGCGTGAGGTACGCCGCCTGCCGCCGCATCAGCGCCGCCTCGTCCGAGGTCGCGACGATCACCACGCTGCGCTTCAGGCCCTCGGGCCCCAGATCTTCCTCGATGAATTCCTTCACCTCGCGACCGCGTTCGCCGACGAGGCCAATCACCACCACGTCGGCCGAGGTGTAGCGCGCCATCATCGACAGCAGCACCGACTTGCCGACGCCCGAGCCCGCGAAAATGCCCATGCGCTGCCCGACGCAGGTCGTCGTGAAGGCATTGATGACCCGGACGCCCAGATCCAGCCGGTCGCCGACGCGGCTGCGGGCATGGGCCGGCGGCGGCGCGGCGCGCAGGGCCCGCGCCTCGTCGCCCTGGGGCAGCGAGCCGGCCTCGTCGATCGGCCGTGCGAACCCGTCGATCACCCGGCCGAGCCAGCCGGCGCTCGGGAAAACGAACTGGGCGCCCTCTTCCATCGTGGCGCGGCAGCCCATGCGCACCCCGTCCAGCGGCGCAAAAGGCAGGCAAAGCGCCTTGCCGTTGCGAAACCCCACGACCTCCGCCGGCACGCGCTCGTTATGCATGCCCTCGATCATCACCCGCGAGCCGACCGCCAGCGACGGCAGGCCGAACGACATTTCGACCGTCAGGCCCTGAATCCCCGTCACCCGGCCGAAGACCGTGTGTTCCGGGATGGCGCGGATGGTGTCGATCAGGGCTGACAAACGGCCTCGGTTGAGCGCAAAGGGCCGTCAGGCCCCGGTTCGGCGGGTGGGTCTGTCCGCACTGTCGTTCGGCAGGTTTAAGAGCACGTTAAGGATAAGCCTCTAACCCTTTGACTCGGCATATGAAGTTTCGGACTTGCGGGCAGCTTAGTTTTTGTTAACCCTTTGCCCGTAGCGTCACTGATGAGCCGTTAACCACTGAACGTGGCCTGGCGCGAAAGCGCTTGCCGGGGGGCAGCGATACGATGCGAGTCTTGTTGATCGAAGACGACAGCGCCATGGCACAGAGCATCGACCTGATGCTCAAGTCAGAAGGCTTTAACGTCTACTCCACCGATTTGGGGGAGGAGGGCGTCGACCTTGGCAAGCTGTACGACTACGACATTATCCTTCTCGACCTGAATCTGCCGGATATGAGCGGTTTTGAGGTCCTGAAGCACCTGCGGGTCGCCAAGGTGCAGACCCCGATCCTCATTCTCTCGGGCACGTCCACGATCGAGAACAAGGTGAAGGGCCTCGGCGTCGGCGCCGACGACTATCTCACCAAGCCCTTCCACAAGGACGAACTGGTCGCCCGCATCCATGCGATCGTCCGCCGCTCCAAGGGCCATAGCCAGTCAGTCATCCTGACCGGCAAGCTCACCGTGAACCTCGACACCAAGACCGTCGAAGTCCAGGGCAGCCGCGTCCACTTGACCGGCAAGGAATACCAGATGCTGGAGCTCCTCTCGCTCCGCAAGGGCACGACCCTCACCAAGGAAATGTTCCTGAACCACCTCTACGGCGGCATGGACGAGCCCGAACTCAAGATCATCGACGTCTTCATCTGCAAGCTGCGCAAGAAGCTGGCGATGGCGACCGAGGGCGACAACTACATCGAAACGGTCTGGGGTCGCGGCTACGTGCTGCGCGATCCGCCGGCGGGCGCTGCCGAAAAGGCCGCCTGACGTAAGACAGTCGGGGGACGGTGAAGGGCGTCGGGCAACCGGCGCCCTTTCGCTTTTGGGCGCTAACCTGCTGCCGTCACGGCGTCAGCGCCTTGACCGCCCAGCCCACCCCGCGGCCGTTCCACATCAGGGTCGTATCCCTGACCTTCAGCACACGCTCGACGGCGGCCCAGCTCGGATGGCTGCGCCGGCTCGCCCACATCGACAGGATGAAGGCGCCCCCCGGCGCGAGATAGGCCGCGTAACGGCGCATCTGCTCTTCGATGTCCGGAAAATATTCCAGCACTTCGCACATGATGATGAGGTCGTATTGCCGCGCGGGCACGAAGGTGCGCGCATCGCCGGCGGAAAAGGTTGCGCTCTCGGGCGCGCCGATCCGCGCTTTCTCGATCGCGTTGTCCGAGAAATCGACGCCGTGATACCCGGCATACCAGGGACGCAGCAGCTGCTCCGTCACCCCCGCGCCGCACCCGATATCGAGAAAATGGCCGCCCCGCGCCAGCCGCGAGGCATAGCCGGCGACAACAGCGTGATGCGCGAGTTCATCGAGATCGGCGAGCCGGTCCCAGCCGCCCTCGATATGCTCCTTGTCCCAGCCCGACTGGGAAAGCTCCGTGCGCCGCCGTTTACGCCCGCCCATCCCCAGGACGCGCGCGAGCATGGGGCTGGAATACGCCATGCGATCCAATCGCTGCCTGAAGCCAGATTTCGGCATCGCATCGTCCCGGGTTGAAGCCACCCGTCCGATCACCGATGGCTTTCAAAAAGATGCCCGAAACGTCGCCCAAGACCTAGGCATTTAATCGCGCAGCCGCTGAACGCCCGGCCTAATACAGCGTGTGCTTGTAGGCCGCATCCAGGCCCTTCGCGACGACGGTCTTCGAAATCGCCGTGCGGATCGCCATGGCGGCGAGACCCTTCGACTTGTTCAGCTTCACATGCGCCACCAGCACGGCGGCCGGGTCGATCGCCGGCGTTTCCGCCTTCGCCGGCCACAACGCCGCGCGCTTCAGCGCCGCGCTCTCGCGGATCTCCGGCGCCACATCGCCGATCATCGTCGCGAGGATCGGCGCCTTGCCTTCCACGATGAAGGCATTGCGCACCGTCTCGTCGGTCGAAAGCCGCGCCGATCCCGTGATCACCGCGATCTTGGTCGAGCCCGGCAGCACCGCGATCGCCGCCACGGCGGGATGCGCGATCATGTTGTGATAGCCGAAGGCGAGCTTGTTGCCCGGCCGCTCCGCCAGCGTCGCGACCCCGTCCTGCAGCCGCACCAAAGACCCCGCCGGATCGCCCTTGGGGCTCACATCCGTGCGCCCGTCCGCATCGGCCGTCGCCAAGGCAAGGAAGCGGCTGGCGAAGAGAAACCCTTCCGCGTCGTCCGGCGCCTCGCCCAGCGGCGCCGCCGCCCAGAAGTCCGAACGGATCAGCGCCTTGGCGCAGTGGATGAAGCACTCATTGATCTCGAACACGACGGCATCGGCGCTCACCGCGCTGACCCGGCCATTGGCGCGCAGCGTCTCGCCGACGCCCGGCGCCAGGAACAAGACGCCCGCGCCCTGCCCCACCGTCGCGATGTCGGCATCGTCCAGCGACGCTCGCGGCAGGCTGAGATGGGTCTTGTCCTTCACGACGGCGAAGCCCGGCGCGCCGCCGGCCAGCGTCGCCCTTGGCGCGCCGTCACCCGAGACCCCCACAAACGCGATGGGCGAAGCGCCTATCCAGCGCTCCGCCCCTGCATCCAGGTGATCGATGATCTTCATCTTGGTGCCCAGGGCGGCCGTGCCGACGCAGGCTTCAAGCTCTTCGATGGTCGCGATCGTCTCGGTCATGCCCGAAGGCTAGACCAGTTGCGATTTACTCGCAACTGGTCCGGTTCAGCCTATTCGCAGGCCAGATTGCCGTCGCGGTTGCCGACGCCGCGCTTGCAGGTCTTGAGGTTCACGTCGCTGATCAGCCACTTGCCGTCCGTCGCGCGATAGCACTCGGCGCGCATCTGGTACTGCTTCACGACGCCCGAGCGGCAGGAGTCGACCCAGCTGCCCTTGGGCAGCGTGTCGCGCATCGGCACCAGTACGGGGGCCGGCGGCTCGGCGGCGGCGAGGCAGACGAGCAGACCGTCATCGTTGCCGATCGTTCGGCTGGAGCACTGGCGCAGGTCGATCCAGGTCGGACGCCACGTGCCGCGATTGTCCTTGCAGTTGGCGCGCAGAATCGAGCCGTCCAGCGCCGGATCGCGGCAGGTCTTGGTCCACGGACCGGCGGGCAGACCGCCCGAAGGCTTCGACGGCGCGGCCTGTTCCGGCAGACGGCCGCCGCGGCAATCCAGCACGCCGTTATTGTTGTAGATGTCGCCGTCGCAATAGCCGTAGTTCGAAATCCAGGTCTTCTTCCACTTGCCGGCATTGTTCTGGCACTCGCCGTACAGCGTCGAGCCCTCGACATAGAGGTCGCGGCAGCTGTCGAGATACGAGCCCTCAGGCAGCGCGGCCGGCCGGGCCTCGGCGGCTCCCGTCGAAAACAGGGCAGCGGCGGCGAGCGCCAGCGCGGCGAGAAAACGGGTCATGGGGCTAGTCCTCCGAGGCGGCACAGTTGGCGGCATGGTTACGGCATCTTAATCCTGGGGACGAGAGCCCAAATGCGCCCATGGTGAACGCTCTTGCGTCCGGCCCGGGTCCGCAGCAATCTGACGCACCCGTCATTTTCAAAACAAGACGCCGCCAGAGCGTCCCCCGGAGGATCCCATGACCGCGCTTGCCCTTGACGCCCTCGGCGAACCCGCCGTCCCCTTTCCCGGCTATTCCCGTGGCCGCATCGACGACGAAGTCGTCAACCCCGCGCTCTATGCGACCGGCGAGATCGAAGCCGTCTTCACCAAGCTGCGCCATGAGCCGACCATCAAGCTGATGCGGCCGCGCGGCTATCGCCCATTCTATTCGATCGTGAAGCACGCCGACATTCTCGAGATCGAGAAGCGCAACGACATCTTCGTCAACGGCCTGCGCACCTATCTCTCCCCCATCGAGGGCGAGGAGAAGGTGAAGGCCATGACCGGCGACACGCACCTCTTCCGCACCCTCGTCGATCTCGACGATCCCGTGCACATGAAGCTGCGCGCCTTGACGCAGGGCTTCTTCATGCCGCCGAACCTGAAAAAGCTCGAAGCCCGCGTCGCCGCGCTCGCCAAGGAGCATGTCGACCACATGGCCTCGCTCGGCGGCAAATGCGACTTCGTGAAGGAGGTCGCGCTCTGGTACCCGCTGCGCGTCCTCATGATGATCATGGGCATCGGCCGCGAGGACGAGAACTTCCTGATGAAGATGACGCAGGAAATCTTCGGCCCCGGCGACCCGGATGTCGCGCGCGAGACCGCCAACAAGTCCGACGGCACCGGCGCGACCGGCGGCGAGGACGGCAGCGTCGATCTCTTCAAGACCGCGATGCAGCTCTTTGAATATTTCGGCAAGATCACCGTCAACCGCCGTGCCAACCCGACCGACGATCTCTGCTCCGTCATCGCCAACGGCAAGATCGATGGCCAGCCGATCGGCGACCGCGAAGCGATGAGCTACTACATCATCGTCGCGACCGCCGGCCACGACACCACGTCGTCGACCGCGTCGGGCGGCCTGCTTGAACTCATCAAGAACCCCGCCGAGATGAAGAAGCTGAAGGACAATCCCGCGCTGATGTCCAATGCGGTCGAGGAGATGATCCGCTGGGTGACCCCGGTGAAGCACTTCATGCGCACCGCGACTGAGGACTTCACGATCCGCGGCACGACGATCAAGAAGGGCGAAGGCCTCACCCTCCACTACCCCTCGGGCAATCGCGACGAAGAGGTGTTCGAGGACGCCGATGTCTTCAAGGCCGATCGCCAGGTCGCCAAGCAGGTCGCCTTCGGCCACGGCGTCCATCTCTGCCTCGGCATGCATCTGGCCCGCATGGAGATCAAGGCGCTGTTCAACGAGCTCCTGCCGCGCCTGGAGTCGATCGAGCTGGACGGCGAACCGCGCAACACCGTCGCCAACTTCGTCAGCGGCCTGAAAACCCTGCCGGTCCGCTACAAGCTGAAGTAACCGCGCAGGCCTTCGTCATCCTGAGGAACCCGGTCGCGCAAAGCGACCGGGTGTCTCGAAGGACGCAGGCTGCATCAATGTGCGTGGTTCGAGGCGCCGCGCTGTCGCGCTGCGCACCTCACCATGACGGCCACCGGGCGAACGCGCCGCTAGTGCGGCACGACCCCGACGCCCGTCAGGCTCGCTTCCAGCGTTTCCTTGTCGAACGGTTTCATCAGCACCCGCGCCGCGCCGGCCGCGCGCGCGGAGACGACATGCGGCTCGTCGTTCTCGGTGGTGCAGTAGATGATCGCCGGCAGCGCGCCGATCGCCTCGCGGCGCAGCGCCTTCATGAAGGTGACCCCGTCCATGTTCGGCATCGCCGAATCGACCAGGATCGCGTCCGGCATCGCGGTGCGGCAGGCTTCCAGGGCCGCGGCGCCGTCCTCGGCTTCCTCGACCGCGAAACCCATATCCTCAAGCAGACGCCGCGCGACCTTGCGGATCACGCGGCTGTCGTCGATCACCAGACAGGTTGTCATCGTACTCCCGGCCTCAGGCGGCCGCGGCCTTGGTTTCGCTGTGCGGCACGGCCGCCGACAACGTCACGATCGCGCCATCCTGCGACAGCGTCACCTCGCCGCCGAGACCGCGGGCGATCATGCCCGTCAGGAAGGGCTGGATGCGGCGGCCGTCGAGATCGGCGAATTCGAACCCGCCGGCCAGCGCCGTTCTCAGATCGTCGGTCAGACGCGACATCGGGCCGTCACCGCTGGCGGTCAGCGTCGTGCCGTCGGGCGTATCCTCGGCGGTGACGCGCAGGATGCCGCCGCGCGGGATCGTATCCAGCGCCGCGAGCGCCAGATTGATGGTCAGCTTCACCGTGTCCTTGGCGATCAGCATCGCCGGCGCGCGCCAGTCGAGCTTGGTCTTGGAGTCCTTCAGGAAGCCCTCCAGCGCATCGCGCGCTTCACCAAGGCTCACCTGGTCGCCGGCCGAGCCCATCGAGCCATAGGCAAGGCGGCAGAGCTTCAGCTTCGCGGCGGCCTGCTCGGCGCTCTTGGCGATCAGCGCGATCGCGTGGTCGCGCATGACCGGATCGTTTTCATCCGCCAGCACCTCGACGCCGTTCGAGAGCGCGCCCACCGGGCTGATAAGATCGTGGCAGACCCGGCTGACCAGCAGCGAGGCAAGTTCAATGTCTTTCACTTTGGCTTACCTTTCGGGCGGTCTTTCGCCGGACTCGCTGGCGCGCCGCGTACATCACGGTTAACAAGGTATCGCCTCGGCTTAAAGAAAACTTAAACGCGGCTCCGCAATCTACGCAGAATTGAGATGTATCAGCCCTACGAACCCGGCGCCTGGGTGCGTCACCCCGCCCAGCCCGACTGGGGTCTCGGCCAGGTTCAGTCCGCCATCGGCGACCGTGTCACCGTGAATTTCGAACATGCCGGCAAGCGCCTCATCGACGTCCGCCACGTCGCGCTCGAATTGACCCGCCCATGAGCGGCCACGCTCTGCTCGCCCGCCTCGCGGCTCTCTCCGTCCATGCCGGCGCGCTCATCATGCGCCACTACGAGGCTGGCACGCTCGGCCGCGACAAGGCCGATAGCAGCCCGGTGACCGACGCCGACGAGGAGGCCGAACATCTCATCCTCGCGGGCCTCGCGACCATCGCACCCGGGATCCCCGCCGTCTCGGAGGAAGCCGCCGCCGGCGGTCATATCCCCGAAGTCGCCGACGCCTTCTTCCTCGTCGATCCGCTCGACGGCACCAAGGAATTCCTCGCCCGCAACGGCGAGTTCACCGTCAATATCGCGCTCATCGAGAGCGGCCGCCCGGTGCTCGGTATCGTCTACGCCCCCGCCTTCGCCCGCCTGTTCGGCGGCGACCTTGGCGGCGCGGTGGAGATCCAGTGGCCGGTGTCCAAAGACCCCGGCGACGCCATCGACCTCGCCGCCGCGACCGCGATCGCCGCGCGCCCCGCACCAGCTCATCCCGTCGGCCTGTGGAGCCGCACGCACGACCTGCATCGCGCCCAGGAATATCGCGACCTCTACGGCGTCGAGGCCTCACGCATGATCGGCTCGTCGCTGAAATTCTGCCTGATCGCCGCGGGTGAAGGCGACCTCTATCCCCGCCATGGACCCACGATGGAATGGGACACTGCCGCCGGACAGGCCGTGCTGGAAGCGGCGGGCGGTTCGGTGCGCGATCTCTTCGGCAAGCCGCTCGGCTACGGCAAGGTCGCCGACCGCTTCAAAAATCCGTCCTTCGTCGCGCGCGGCCGCTGATCCCGGCGCTTTGATCCACATCAAGGCGCTCCGCCAGCGCCAGGCCGATAACGCCCCTCGTCAACTCAGCGAGGGCGCTATGCCGGAACAAACAATTATTGTGGTAAGTTGTGTCATTGCGGCGTTCAGCGCCTTCGGCCTGACGCTCGCCGGCGTAATCGCCTGGACGGCTTTCGACCCCGCCGCCCGGACGTAGCGCCGCCGCTTTAGAGGAGGCAGTCATGGCATCCCCGCAACTCTCGGCCATTCTCGTCCATGTCGATGGCGCGCCCGGCGCGGCGAAGCGCATCGCGCTGGCCGGCGCGCTCGCCGACACGTTCGGCGCCCGGCTCGTCGGCTGCGCAGCGGGACAGTTCGTCGTCCCCGTCTACGCCCCGTTCGGCGAAGGTTTCGTCGCGATGCAGCCCGAGATCGTCGATGCCGCGCGCGACCAGGTGAAGCACCAGATCGAAGCCGCCCATGAAGCGTTCCGCGCCGCCGCCGGCGTGCGCAGCGAGATCGAGTGGCGGTATTCGGATACCAGCGAGCCCGTCGACTTCCTCGCCGAACAGGCCCGCGCCGCCGACCTCGTCGTGGTCGGCCGGCTTGAGAAGGACGAGGTGCCCGACGCTGCGCTCGGCCTCGCGCCCAGCGACATCGTGATGACCGCCGGCCGCCCCGTCCTCGTCGTCCCGCCGGGCGTCGAACGCCTCTCCGGCAAGCGCATCGTGCTCGCCTGGAAGGACACGCGCGAAGCCCGCCGCGCCCTCACCGACTCATTGCCGTTCCTGAAGCTGGCCGAAGAGGTCTTCGTCACCGGCGTCGGCGACGAGAACGCGCCCGCTGATGTCCCCGATGTCGCCGCGTTCCTCACGCGCCACGGCGTGCCCGCCAAGCCGCTGACCGAAGCGATCGCCGACGGCCGCCCTGCCGCCGCGCTGCTCCGTGTCGCCCAGCGCGTGAATGCCGACCTGTTGGTCGCCGGCGCGTTCGGTCACAGCCGGATGCGCGAATGGGTATTCGGCGGCGTCACCCGCGATCTGCTCGACACCGCGACGATCCCGGTGCTCTTCAGCCACTGACGAAGAAACGCGCGACTCTCAGGCCGCGCGCACCCGAAGCGTCGACCCTTCAAAGCCGATGATCTCGACCGTCGAGCCCGGCGCGAAATCCGAGCCGCCTTCGCTGATGGCTTCCCATCGCGAATCGTCCAGCAGGATCGGCCCGCGCCCGTTGCGGAACGCGACCGCCACCGTCGCGCGGCGTCCGAGATAACCCTGGACGCGCTGGTTCAGCCCGCGCCCATCCTCATAGGTCGCGCTGCGGCCCTTCTTGTAGATCATGTGCCACACCACGGTCGCGCCGACCGCGACCACCCCGAAGATCGTCAGGCTCGCCTGCCAGCCGAGATCGGGAATGAAGATGTGCAGCACGCCCACCAGCACCGCCGCGATGCCCGGCCAGATCAGATAAAAAGTGGGCGTCAGGATCTCCAGGATCACCAGCACCGCGCCGAGCGCCAGCCAGTGCCAGTAGGTCATGCCCGCCAGGAAGGTGACGACTTGCTCCATCGGATTGCCCTCTAGCTGCTCGTCGGCACGCTGCCGCTGCTGTCGCCGGACGCCCACTGCACGCGGCCGCGCTGCTGCCGATTACCCGTCGGCGGCGTGCCTTGCGGTGTATCACCACCGCCCAGCGCCGCCTTGGCGAGTTCGCCGATGCCGGCGATCGTGCCGACCAGGCCTGACATCTCGCTCGGCACGATGACGAACTTCTGGTTCGGCGCCTGCGCCAGCGCCTTGAAGGCCTCGACGTATTTCTGCGCGATGAAGTAGTTGATCGCCTGCACGTCGCCCTCGGCGATCGCCTTCGACACGACTTCGGTCGCCTTGCCTTCTGCTTCCGCCGAACGCTCGCGCGCTTCGGCGTCACGGAATGCGGCCTCGCGGCGGCCTTCGGCTTCGAGGATCTGCGACTGCTTCTGCCCTTCGGCGCGCAACACCGCGGCCTGCTTCTCGCCTTCCGCCGTGATGACCTCGGCGCGGCGTTCGCGTTCCGCTTTCATCTGGCGCGCCATCGAGTCGGTGATATCGCTCGGCGGCGTCAGGTCCTTGATCTCGATGCGCATGATCTTGATGCCCCACGGACCCGTCGCGGCGTCCATGATGCGCAGCAGCCGCTCGTTGATCTCGTCGCGCTTCGAGAGCACCTCGTCGAGGTCCATCGAGCCGATCACGGTGCGGATATTGGTCAGCGTCAGGTTCGCGACCGCGCGCTGCAGGTCCTTCACCTCATAGGCCGCCCGCGCCGCGTCGATCACCTGGTAGAAGGCGATACCGTCCGTCGTCACCATGGCGTTGTCCTTGGTGATCACGTCCTGGCGCGGAATTTCCAGCACCTGCTCCATCATGGTCAGCTTCTGGCCGATCCGGTCATAGATGGGCACGATCAGGTTGAGGCCCGGTTGCAGCGTCCGCGTGTAGCGGCCGAACCGCTCGACGGTCCATTCCTGGCCCTGCGGCACGGTCTTCACGAAGCTGAAGACGACGATGAGCGCCAGCACGGCGATGACGATGTAGAAGATATACTCTTCCTGCACGAACCGATCCTCCCCAAGAGGCGCCACGCGGCTGAAAGCAACCGCGGCGCTAGAACACCCTCAAAATGCGTCGAAACGGCGACTATGAGAAGACTTGTATTTCCACGGGGCGCCGCCGTTCAGCCGCCATACAGCGTTCCCGCCGAAAGATGCCGCCCGATCAGAGGCCTGCGATCGCCCCGGATTCCCTCCGCCCGCGATAGGCCCTAGAGTGAATCGCCTCCGGGATGCTTCGAATCGAACGGAAAACCACATGGACGATCTGCTTCGGCGTCTGACCTCGCGCCGCAATCTGCTCACGGGCGCGGCGGCGCTGGCCGCCACTGCCTGCACCTCCTCGTCCACCGGCGCGCCCGCCAGCGGCACCAGCCCGCGCAATGTCGACACCCGCGACGGCCGTTCCGGCTATCCCGCTGACGAGCCGGTCACCGATGAATACCGCCAGGAAGAAATCACCGGCGCGGTGGAAAACTTCTTTGGCGTCACCTCGCAGGCCTCCGCCGAAGTCGTCGAGCGCATCTTCGGCGATCTCGGCCGCCCCACCGCCTATATCGCGGGCGAGGAAGCCGGCGCCGCCGTCGCCGTGGGCCTGCGCTACGGCGAAGGCTGGCTCTACCGCCGCCGCGCCGAACCGCTGCACATCTACTGGACCGGCCCGTCGGTCGGCTTCGACCTCGGCGCCAACGCCGCCAAGGTCTTCACCCTCGTCTACGACCTGCATGAACTGGAAGACCTGTTCGGCCGCTTCCCCAGCGCCGAGGGCAGCTACTACTTCATCGCCGGCATCGGCGTGAACTATCTGCGCAGCGGCGGCGTCACGCTCGCCCCCATGCGCACCGGCGTCGGCGTCCGCGCCGGCGTCAGCATCGGCTATCTCAACATCACCCGCGAACGCGAATGGGTGCCGCTCTAGCGCCTCGCCCTTGCCTGACTAGAGCAGCCCTGCCAGCGCCAGCTTCGCGATGCCATGCGCCCGCGTCGCGGCGTTGAGGCGGCCCCGCCCGCGCTCGAGGTGGAACTTCACCGTTTCCTTTGAGATGCCCAGGATCATCCCGATCTCGTAATCGGTCTTTCCCATCGCCACCCAGCGGAAACACTCCAGCTCGCGCCCCGTCAGCGCGACGCTGTCCGTCGGCGGCGCGTCCAGCTCTTCGCAACGCTGGAATGCGAGATAGCCGATCGACGCCAGCCGCCGCTCCGCGTGCGCGCTGATATCCACGTCGCGCTCCTGCGTCGCCATGGAAACCGCGCCCGGTCTTCCGCCCTTGACGTGGATCGGCACGACCAGCCCATCGATCCACCCGAAATCAGCGGCCTCGCGAAACGCCGCTACGCCCTCCGCTGACAGGCCGGCACCCTCGCGCACGGAGCGCCAGGAAAAGGGCCGCGTCTGCACGCGCACAGCGGTAATGATCGGGCTGTGCGCCATCACCTTGCTCGTCGCTGCATGGTCGATCCAGTCCTGCGTCCAGTTGCGGAAATGGACGTGACCGCGCTCCCCGGTTACCGAGCGCTGGATGTTGCAGATGGACGACGTATAGCCATGCCGTGCGATTTCGCGCGCCATCAGCACGCCGACCGCATCGATGGTTTTGCACGCCGCGACGGCATCGATGAAATCTTCAGCCAGGCTCACGTGAAAAGGCTCCGGAACGCACCGAGCCTATCATGCACTGCACCATTTTATAGGGGGAGCTCTCGCGTTCTAGAACCGGATCGTGATCCCCGCCTTTGCTTGGTGGATATCCGTGCCCTCCGAGAACCGCCCGTCATAGCCGGCATGGACGCTGACCGCGTCGTCGAACGCGAAGCTCAGCGCCACGCCGACCTCACCCGCCGTCTCGCCCGCCTCGCCCAGCGCCAGCGGCAGCGCTGCGGAGGGCGTCGTCGCGAACGCGGCCTGCAGCGCGATCGTCTCGTCGCCCAGCTCCTGCAGCACCCGCGCCGAGAGCTTTATGGTCAGGTCGCCCTGACCCACGATGAAGCGCTCCCCATAGTCGAGCCCCGCGAACATCTGGAACGAGGTGGTGTCCTCGCCCGACACGAACAGATCGAACGCCGAGCCCGACCCCGTCGCATCGCCGGGATCGACGACCACCCAGATGAACCCAGCGTTGGGCGTCAGCGTGCCGCTGCCGAGCGCAAGCCGATAGCCGAACGCACCCTCCACGCTCCGCAGCACCACCTCCGACGACGCCAGCGAAACCCCGCCCAACGCCGCCGTGCCCGACGCCGTGTCAAAATCGCCCCAGCCATAGCTGATAGCGAGGCCGGCTTCCGCCGCGCCCCAATCCTGATGCAGCGCCAGCCCGATCTGCGTGATCTGCGCCTTGCCCCTTTCAGCGAACCCACCCGGCAGCGCCATTGTTGTATCCGTCCACGACACATCGACGCCCGCCGATAGCGTCAACCCATCGGCGACTTCGGTGCCCAGCCCCGCCGACACGCCGTAGACATCACTGTCATAGCCCGGCGCAAAGTCGCCCGACCCGTCCAGAGCGCCCCAGGCCCCCCAGGTCCCCAGCCACACGCGATTGAAAAGCGGCTCGCCGTCACCCTCCGGCACGGGCGGAAAGCCATCCGGCCCGCCGATCAGGCGCGTGACGAAGCGCTCGCCCGCCAGCCCCGCCTCGCGCACCAGCGCGCCATGCACTGCACCCACTGGCGTCACCACGCCGACCAGCTCATAGGTCTCGTTCAGCACCGTCGTGGTGGTGATGGTCGTCGTGCGCAGAATGTCGTCGGCGGTGACGGAATAGGTCGTGAAATTGGTCTCGCCAATCGCCAGGTCATAGGACGTCCCGGGCAGCGAGCACCCGGTCGGCGGTACGTAGAGGCCGTTCACGATACCGCCCGTCGTCGCGCAAATGCCATAATCGCCGATCCGGATCGTATCTGGACCAAAGGTGATGCGGGTATAGGGTTGCAGCAGCGTGCTGGTCGTCAGGTCGCTGCTCACGCTGCTCGGCGCGTTCGTCGATTGGCTCATGGTCCTCACCGGACTGAGGATCACGACTCCAGGTCCGCCCGCCGAGGTGATAGCCGTGCGCGCCGCGCTCAGCGCGCCCTGCACGCCAGCGCTCCCGAAGGCCGCGCCATAGCTCTGGTCGAACACGACCTGCCCGGTGTTCAGCCGCCCGATCAGCCGCGTCAGGAAATTCGCAACGGCCACATTGGTCGTTTGCGTCCTGACGGTCTGCACCCGGATCGTTGCGTCCTTGGTCGTGATGACGCTGCCGCCGCCCCCAACGTCCGCCGCCGCCGGCGCGACGAGCGCCGACACCGCGACGGAACAAACCAAACCAGAAAGAAAATCGCTGCGCCGCATCCTGCTCCCCGTCCTTGAGACGAGGGGAGCGTTAGCAAAGCGGCAAAAGCCTCGAACCTCCCCGGATGGGGAGAGGGTGCGTCACGGGCGCGCGGCCTGCGGATCGTTCGACGGCGCCGCCTTCTCCATCGAGCCGATCGGCGGCATGTAGAGCAGCAGCGCGGACGCGACATAGATCGAGGAATAGGTGCCGATGGCGATGCCGAACAGGATCGCGATCGAGAACTCCCACAGCGCCGGCCCGCCGAAGATCACCAGCGGAATGACCGACAGCGCGGTACAGACCGAGGTCATCACCGTGCGCGACAGCGTCTGGTTGGTCGAAAGGTTGATGAGTTCGCCCAGCGGCATCTTCTTGTACTTGCGCCGGTTTTCGCGAATGCGGTCGAAGATGACGACGGTGTCGTTGATGGAATAGCCCGCCAACGTCAGCAGCGCCGCGACGGCGTTCAGATCGAAATCCATCTGCGTCACGGCGAAGAGGCCCGCCGTCACCAGCACGTCGTGGAACGTCGCGATGAACGCCGCGACCCCGAACTGCCATTCGAACCGGAACGCCACGTAGATCGCGATGACCAGCACGGACAGCAGGCAGGCATAGACGCCGTTGGTGAACAGCTCGTCCGACACTTTCGGGCCGACGACATCGACCTTGGTCACGGTGAACGCACTGCCGAGCGCCACTTTCACCTGGTCGGACACTTCCTGCTCGCGCCCCGCCATCGCGTCAGACGGCTTCACGCGGATCAGCACTTCGTTGCCGGCGGTGCCAATCTGCTGCAGCGTGATCTCGCCGAAATCCTTCGCCTCCAGCTCGGTGCGCAGCGCGTCGAAATCGACCGCCCCGTCCGTCTTGCGCGCCTCGACGACGACGCCGCCGGTGAAATCGATGCCCTCGTTGAAGCCCCAGAACGTGATCGCGAAAATCGTGATCAACATGGTGATGCCGGTGACGGCAAAGCCCAGCCATTTCAGGCGGACAAAATCGATCTTGGTATTCTTGGGAACAAGATGCAGATGGCGCATACGGTAAATCGCTCTGGGCGGGCCCGAATTGGGCGGCTCGGGATAGAGGACCCCAAGGGGCGGCGCAAGAGCAAGGATGACGTTAGGGCATGATCTGCCAGTCCGCGAGGCGCTTCCCGCGCTGAAATCCGCCCTCGCGGGCGGCCGCGCCGCCGTGCTCGAGGCCCCGCCCGGCGCCGGCAAGACGACCCTCGTGCCCCTCGCCCTGAAGGACGAGTCGTGGCTGGCGGGCAGGACCATCCTGATGCTGGAACCCCGCCGCATCGCCGCCCGCGCCGCCGCGCACCGCATGGCCGAGATGCTCGGCGAGGCGGCCGGCGAGACCGTCGGCTACCGCGTCCGCCAGGACGCCAGGGTCTCCGCCCGCACCCGCATCGAGGTCCTCACCGAAGCCCTCCTCACCCGCCGCCTCCAGCATGATCCAGGTCTCGACGGCGTCGGCCTCGTCATCTTCGACGAGTTCCACGAGCGCAGCCTCGACGCCGATCTCGGCCTCGCCCTCGCGCTGGAAACCCAAGGCGCGCTGAACCCGGACCTCCGCCTTCTCGTCATGTCCGCGACGCTCGACGGCGCCCGCGTTGCCGCGCTGCTCGGCAACGCGCCGGTCATCCGCTCCGAAGGCCGCATCTTCCCGGTCGAGACGATCTACGCACCCACTGCCGAAACCCGCGATAGCGGCGCCCCCGTCGCCGCCGCCATCCGCCGCGCGCTGCGCGAAACCGAAGGCGGCATTCTCGCTTTCCTGCCCGGCGAAGCGGAAATCCGCAGCGCCGAACGCACCCTGCGCGAGTCTCAGCTTCCGACCGGCGTCATCGTCGCCCCGCTCTACGGCAACCTCGCCTTCGAGGCCCAGGCCGCCGCCATCGCGCCCGCGCCATCGGGCACGCGCAAGATCGTCCTCGCGACCTCGATCGCCGAAACCAGTCTCACCATTCCCGACATCCGCGTCGTCGTGGATAGCGGCCTTGCCCGCCAGCCCCGCTTCGATCCCGCGACCGGCATGACGCGCCTCGTCACCACGCGCCTCGCCCTCGCCTCCGCCGACCAGCGCCGCGGCCGCGCCGGGCGCGTCGCACCGGGCACCTGCTATCGTCTCTGGAGCGAGGAATCCCACCGCGCGCTTCCCGCCTTCGCACCGCCGGAAATCGCCAATGCCGATCTCGCGCCCCTCGCCCTCGACCTCGCGGCCTGGGGCGATGCCAATCCCGCCGCCTATGCCCTGCTCGATCGGCCGCCCGTCGCGGCCTACGCCCAGGCGCTCGATCTCCTCCGCGACCTCGACGCGCTCGACGCCGCCGGCCGCATCACCCCACACGGCCGCGCCATCAACGCCCTCGGCATGCACCCGCGCCTCGCGCACATGATCCTCCGCGCCGGCACCCTCGGCCACGGCCAGACCGCCGCCGCCATCGCGGGCCTTATCTCCGAACGGGACATCCTGCGCCTCGATCGCGACCGGCCCGACGCCGATCTCCGCGCCCGCCTCCACGTCTTCGCCGGTGACGCCGCCCAGCACGGCGCGCAGGCCGATCGCGGCGCGCTCGCCCGCGCCCGCGAGAACGCGAAACAATGGGCGCGCCAGACGAAAATCCCGCGCGGCGGTATCGACGCCGACGAAGCCGGCCCGCTGCTCGCCCTCGCCTATCCCGACCGCATCGCCCAACGCCGCGGCCCGCGTGGCGCCTTCCGCCTGCGCAACGGTCGCGGCGCCTCCCTGCCGGAGACCGACGCGCTCGCGGGCGAGGCGTTCCTCGCCATCGGCAGCATCGACCAGCGCGCCGAGAACGCCCGCATCTTCCTCGCCGCGCCCTTGAAGCTCGCCGACCTCGAACGCCTCTTCGCCGGCCAGATCGAGACCCGGGACGAAATCCTCTGGGACGCCCGCGCCGAAGCTGTTGCCGCCCGCCGCATGAGACGCCTCGGCGCCCTCATCCTCGAAGAACGCAAGCTCGACGCCACACCCGAAGCCGCCACCGCGGCGATGCTCGACGGCATCCGCCAGCTCGGCCTCGAAAATCTTCCGTGGACGGACGATCTCCGTCAACTCCAGGCCCGCGCCGCCCTCCTGCGCCGCCTCGACGGCCCCGACAGCGCGATCCCCGACCTCTCCGACGCCACCCTGCTTGCCACCCTGGATGACTGGCTCGGCCCCCACCTGACCGGCGTCACCCGGGCGTCGCAGCTGCCCCGATTCCCCCTCGATTTCGCTCTAAGATCTTGTTTCGACTGGGAAACCCAAAAAAAAATCGACGCCGAAACCCCCACCCACCTCACCGTCCCCACCGGCTCGCGCCTCCCGCTCGACTACACCAGCGGGGAACCCGTCCTCGCCGTCCGTCTCCAGGAGATGTTCGGCGCGACCGCGACCCCCACCGTTGCGCGCGGCCGCATGCCCGTGACGCTGCATCTCCTCTCGCCCGCCCGCCGCCCGGTTCAGGTCACCAAGGACCTCGCCGGCTTCTGGGCGCGCTCCTATCTCGACGTGAAGAAAGACCTGAAAGGCCGCTACCCCAAACACCGCTGGCCCGACGACCCACTCGCGGCGCAACCAACCGCCCGAGCGAAACGCCCGGGCGAGCAGGAGTGAAGTCGGCTCTGTGAGAGTGCATCGCAGGTGGAACGTGCCCGATAGGTGCGAGTTCACTCGGCACATCAACCGAGGAAGTGCGCCGTGACCATTGTCGAAAAACTGCAAGAAGCCATCGGCATGACGCCGACCTACACCCCCGAAGAGCGTGCCAAGGTGCGTGCAGAGGCGATGGATATCGCCGCCGATGTGCCGTGGTTCTCGACCATACTCGAGCACCATATCGAGCTGGAGGAAGCCTTTGCCAACGTCAAGGAAGCAGCGGATGAATCCAGCCGCGCCGAAGCCCAGCAGATTCTTGCGTTTCTGCTGACGGCCCATGCGAACGCCGAAGAGGCGATCGTCTATCCGATGATGGCGATCGTCGGCGAAGCGTCAGGGGCCAAGCATGCCTATGGCGAGCAGGCGATGGCCAAGATGGAAATGGTCAAGCTCGACGAAATCCCCGTCAAGATGAGCAAGGACTATCTCGAAAAGCTCGAGGAAATCCGTCTCGCTGTCGCGCACCACATGATGGAGGAAGAGCGCGATCTGTTCCCGACGCTCGCCGAAAAAGCCAGCGATGAGCAGAACGAAAAGCTCTCCGTCAAATACGACGAAGAGTTCACGAACTATGCGGGCGAGCCGGACTATGAGGATGACGACGCCCAAGACGCGGCCTAGGACGTCGCTAAGGGCGGCAGCAGGGTGGCGGGGCCTACGGGAATCGAACCCGTCTTTGCAACGTGAGAGGCTGCCGTCCTAACCGATAGACGAAGGCCCCCTGCCGGACGGGCGTCTATAGAGAAGCCGTGCCCGGCAATCAAGCTGCCCGTCAGGGCTGGCGCGGCGCCCCCGCCGTCCCGCCCGACGGCTTCAGCAGAATGCGCGAGATCACCCGGTTGTGCACCGTGTCGATCACGATGATCTCGTCCCCGGTCGGGGCCGCCACGTGCAACGCGATCCGCGCCCCGTCCCCGGCAAGCGTATAGAGCCGCGACTCCGGCGCTGTCGTCACCTCGATCGGCACGACCTCGCCCGCCGGCACCGGCGCGGCGGCGGTGGTCGGGTCCGGCGCAACCGACGGGTTGTTCTTCCGGTGCCAGCCTAGCGACAGGCCGAGGATCAGCAGCGCCGTCATGACCAGGATGCCCGCACCCATCACCCAGACCAGGATCCGGATGCCCCGGCCCGCCGGTACGGCTTGAGGCGCGTCCCCGTTCGGCGTATGGCCCGCTTGGCTCATGGCATCTCCTCAAACCTCAGACCGCATTCTGGCCGTCACCGGCCTCCCCGGCGATACCGGCGAACGGCTCGACCGTGTCCTCGTGCGCGGCGCGGGGGCGGAGCTTTCACGCTCGCGCATCCAGCAGCTCATCGACGAGGGCGCGGTCAGCGGCCCGGAGGGCGTGATAGGCGACGCCGCCCGGCGCGTCAAAGCGGGCGAGGAATTCACCATCCGCATCCCCGTCCCGGTCTCCGCGACGCCTCAGGCCCAGGACATCCCCCTCAACGTCGTCTTCGAGGACGACACCCTCATCATCGTCAACAAGCCCGCCGGCCTCGTCGTCCACCCCGCCGCCGGCAATGCCGACGGCACGCTGGTCAACGCGCTGCTTTTTCACTGCAAGGGCCAGCTCGCGGGCATCGGCGGCGAAATCCGCCCCGGCATCGTCCACCGTATCGACAAGGACACGTCCGGCCTGCTCGTCGCCGCCAAAACCGAAAAGGCCCTCACCAGCCTCGGCAAGCAGTTCGCGGCCCACGCGATCGACCGCAAATACATCGCCTTCGTCTGGGGCGCGCCGTTCAAGAAGGACGGCCGCATCGAAGGCGACATTGGCCGCTCGCATTTCGAGCGCACCAAGATGGTCGTCCGCCCCGGCGGCAAGCACGCCGTCACCCATTACGAGGTGCTCCAGAAATACGGCACGACGCTGAATCCCGTCGCCGCCAAGATCCAGTGTCGCCTCGAAACCGGCCGCACCCACCAGATCCGCGTCCACATGACCCATATCGGCCACCCGCTGATCGGCGATCCCGCCTATGGCCGCGCCCGCACCGCCGCGGCCGCCCGCAAGACCCTCAGCGCCGAAACCCTCGCCGTCCTCGACGCCTTCCCGCGCCAGGCCCTTCACGCGGCGGTACTTGGCTTCCAGCACCCCACGACCCACAAGACGGTCCGCTTCGAAAGCCCGCTGCCCGACGACATGCAGAAATTGGAAGCCGCGCTCGCCGCCGGCTGAGAAAGCGTCAGCTTTCCGTATCGCCGCGCTGGAACATCATGCCCATCTCCTCGACGTCGATGTCGCGTTCCAGCTCCTGCAGCACCTCGTCCTCGATCATCCCCGTGCGGTGCAGCCGGATCAGCTCCGCGCGGCCCGACGACAGCGCGGCGATCAGCACGTCGAAATGCGGCCGCAGCTTTTCCATCGCGGCGGCCGGCTCGCGCTCATAACGCTCCATGAAGCCCATGCGCTTGCGCTGTTCCTCCAGCATCATGGGATGGATCAGCGTCCCGTCTTCGGCATAGGCCAGCTTCTCGATCCTCGCGAGGCGCGCCCGGGCCATCGCCGCCTCGGCCGCGGGCAACAGCATTTTCGGCGGCGGCTCCTCGTCGATCGGACGCGCCGTCCGGATGATCCAGCCCAGCGTCGAGCCCTGCAGCACGACGGTTGCGAAGATCACAGCGAACGCACAAAGGAGCATCAGGTCACGCCCCGGCGTTTCCAGCGGCAATGTCAGCGGCACCGCCAGCGTCACCACGCCCCGCATGCCTGCCCAGCCGACCACGGTCGCCTGCCGCCAGCCGAGCGGGCGCGCCCGCTTCAGCCCCGCGCCATGCAGCGCGGCAAGCAACCAATCGCTGCCGAACACCCACACGAAGCGTGCGACGACCACCGTCGCAACGACCGCCAGCACGACCAGCACAAGGGGACCCAGGATCGCTTCGCCACCCATGCGCTCCACCACGCCGCGCAACGAGAAGCCGATCAGGATGAAGACCATCGTCTCCAGCACGAAGGTCAGCACATGCCAGAACGAATTGCCGAGCAGGCGCACGCTCGCCGAAAACACCGTGTGCTGATGCCAGCCGAGCACCAGGCCCGCCACCACGGTCGAGATCACACCCGACACGTGCACGGCCTCGCCCGCCAGATAGGCAGCCCAGCCGAGCAGTGCCGTGGTGACGACGACCAGCGTCCGGTCACCCATGCGCTTGATCGCAAACACCCAGGCAAAGCCGACCGCGAGACCGACGGCCGCTCCGCCTACCGCCACGATCACGAAGCTCTGCACCGCCTCGCCCAGGCTGAAGGCCCCGCTCAGCGTCGCCGCCACCGCGAAGCGGAAGAGGATTAGCCCGGTCGCGTCATTGAGCAGGCTTTCGCCCTCCAGCAGCGCCGTCACCCGCCGCGGCAGCTTCACGCCCTGCAGCACGGCACGCGCCGAGACCGCGTCCGGCGGCGAGACGATGGCTCCCAGTGCAAAACACGCCGCCCAGGGCAGCTCCGGCACCATCCAGTGCACCACCACGCCGACGATCAGCGTCGTGAAGACCACCGCGCCCGCCGCCAGCGACAGGATGCCCGGCAGGAAGCGCTTGAAGCGCCCATGAGCCGTCGAATAGGCGCCGTCCATCAACAGCGGCGGCAGGAACAGGACCAGCACTAGGTCCGGATCGAGCGCGAAAGCCGGCAGGCCCGGCGTGAAAGCCAGCGCGCCCCCGCCGACCAGGAGCGCGGTAGACGGCGGCAGTCTCAGCTTGAGCGCCGCCCAGTGGAGCGCAACGATCAGCGCCAGCAGCGCCAGAACTAGTTCGAACGCCTCAACCCCATGCATCAGCGTTCGCCCCACGCGCCCATGAACCTGGCGCCAGTCTAGCTAGGCGAGCCAGCGCTTCCAGCTGACAAAGCCGCCTAGCGCCGTCCCGAAGATGAGACCCGTGACGATCGGCGGCGCACCCAAGGGGGTTTCACCGTAATGCGCCAGGATGTCGCCAATCAGCGGCGCGAGAAAGCCGACGCCCACGGCCAGCGGCATCAGACGCGACAACTCGGTCAGCCAATCCCGGCCCATGGCGACGCCCCCTCGTGCAAGCGCGCCTTATGACGAAACCCCGAATCTCGCGCAAGTGCTGCTTGGAGCGTCGGATTTCCGGAGCTTTTGCGTTCAATCTCCAACGTCCATTCCCGAAACCGTGATGATCGTCACGAACGCAATTCTCGACAGGCCCACCTCTTAAATGTAACACCATCAGTGCCTATATGATTTGCCGGACCGCCGGGGGGATTTGGGTCCATCCCACCCTTCGCGGAGTTAGACCCCTCGGGAAGGTCCCAAGGGTCTGACGGAAGGGGAAAAAATGGCTGCTCGCGCACTAACCGCTCTGTCACCCGAAGGCTCGCTCTCGCGCTACCTCACGGAGATCCGCAAGTTTCCGATGCTGGAGCAGAGCGAGGAATACATGCTTGCCAAGCGTTTCGCCGAACACGGCGACGCCGAGGCGGCCGAAAAGCTCGTCACGTCACACCTGCGTCTCGTCGCCAAGATCGCCATGGGCTATCGCGGCTACGGCCTGCCGCTCGGCGAAGTGATCTCCGAGGGCAATGTCGGCCTGATGCAGTCGGTGAAGAAGTTCGATCCGGAAAAGGGCTTCCGCCTCGCGACCTACGCGATGTGGTGGATCCGCGCCTCGATCCAGGAATACATCCTGCGCTCGTGGAGCCTCGTGAAGATGGGCACCACCGCCGCGCAGAAGAAGCTGTTCTTCAACCTGCGCAAGGTGAAGGGCCAGATGAAGGCCCTGGAAGAAGGCGATTTGCGACCCGAAAACGTCACGACGATCGCCACCAAGCTCGGCGTCACCGAGAACGAGGTCATCTCGATGAACCGCCGGATGTCCGCGCCGGATTCCTCGCTGAACGCGCCGCTGCGCGCCGACAGCGACGGCGAATGGCAGGATTGGCTGACCGACGACAGCGCCGACCAGGAAACCATCCTCGCCGAACGCGACGAGATGGACGAGCGCCAGTCGCTGCTGAAGGACGCGCTGGGTGAACTCACCGATCGCGAGCAGGCGATCATTCAGGCCCGCCGCCTGAAGGAAGAGCCCGCGACGCTCGAGGAGCTCTCCTCGCAGTTCGGCGTCAGCCGCGAACGCGTGCGCCAGATCGAGGTGCGTGCTTTCGAGAAGCTGCAGAAGGCGATGAAGGCCGGCCTCGGCCGCCTGCGCTCCGACGCTGCCGGCGCGGTCGCTGCCGCCGCCCACTAAACCGACTACTACCTCAACGTTTGCATGCCGAGCCCTACACGGGTTCGGCATGCGGCGCTTTGGCCTGCCCGATGCCGAGTGGCGTTATGCTACCGAAATTGCGGTGGAGGAGTGGACACATGACGACGCTCGATGGGCCAGTCGGCCTTCGCAACGGCAGGATTCCCGTCAAGAGCACCACCGCCGATCAGATCAAGATCATCGGTCTGCTCAGCAATATTCGTCCCGTGGACGGCGGCCAGAAGGGCGCCTGGATCCCGCCTTTTCCTGGTCCCGACGGCGTCTGCCCGCCCGCTTTGGCCGCGGCTATCCTCGCGTTCCAGAAACAGCTCATCAAGGAAGGCTCCATTAAATCTGCCGACGGCGTCGTCGATCCGATCGGCGCGACGATCCGCGTCATGGACGACCGCGGCAACAAGCTGCTGATCGTTCCCGACGGTCTGCAGGCGGTCGACACGATCGACGGCATCAAGTTCACCGAAATGAACCCGCCCGACGAGGAGGCGCTCGGCGTCCTCCCACGTCTCGTGCTGGCGCCTCCGCCGCCGGTCGGCCGTCTCGCGACCACCAATATCAGCGGCATGTTCTGGCGCTTCCTCTTCAAGGTCGAGAAGGACAACCAGACCTACTGGGTCGGCGTCAGCGTCCCGCCTTTGACGACCGATTTCACTAGGCTGCAGGTCTTTCTGCACCCGACGCCGACCCAGAACGGGTTCGTCATCGCGTCGGACGGCGACTTCCCGGCCTTCAAGGGCGGCTGGCGCAAGGTCTACCGCTACATGCCGATCCAGGGGACCCAGCTCGCCGCCCTCCGCCCGATGATCATGGTCGTGCCCTTCAACCGCGACGCCTGCACCAATGCGACCTCGAACAAGAGCGTCTTCGCGACACGCCCGCATGCGACGCTGAACGCCATCGCCACCGCCGCGCATCTTCAACTGGCGCGCCGCATTCCCATCATGTCGGCGGCTGGCACGCACCGGGTGCGCGAGATCGGCGTGACGAGCTACAGCTCGGGCGTCAGCTTCCTGCGCGCCTTCATCACGCAGTTCAATTCGACCGGCCTCATCCGCGAGACGCTCGATCTCGACAGCCGTTTCATCACCTCCGAGCACAAGAAGCCGCTGGTCCGCGCCGAGGGCGCCCGCGCCCGCTGGGTCTCGCAAAGCCCATTGCCCAACGCGCCGCCCGGCTACTTCCACATCTCGGCCGAACGGCTCGCGCAAATCGGCGACCGCACGGAGCTGCCGCACTCCAAGCTCGGCTTCATGACCTATAACTGGATGATGCGCGACGCAGTCGTCCGCTAAGGGCCGGCGACCTTAGTCTGCAAGCCCGCGCGCCAAAGCCGCCGCGACGATGGGGATAAGGATCAGCAGACCCATCTCCATATGCAGCCACTTGCGGTTCGCCTTCACCTCGGCGGCCGGCGGCAGATAGGCGGCATCGGCTTTCAACCGCCCCTTCCATTGCAGGAACTTGATCGTCGGCGGCGCACTCAACGCGCCGACGGCCAGGAAGAGACCGACCTTGGTCCAGAACAGCGGATTGGTGAGGTAGTAATCCCACCCCTTGAGGCCCCAGATCGCGCGCGAGAAGCCGACGACGATGACCAGTGTGGCGAACAGCCCGTACATGGCATCGATCGCCGCGAGCCGCCGCACGGTCGGCGCATCCATGCCCGGCTTCGCATAGACGAGTTCGATCGCCAGGATCGCGAACAGCGAGAACACCAGCACGTGGTGGACCGCCGCGAGCGTGAAATCGAGCCAGAGTTCCGACATTGCCCCTCCTGCCTGCCGCTCAGGGCGACAGGAATTTGAGGCCCAGAATGCCCGCGACGATCAGCCCAATGCAACCGATCCGCAACGCGGTCGCGGGCTCGGCGAACAGCGCCATGCCCAGGATCGCCGTGCCGACGGTCCCGATGCCCGTCCACACCGCATAGCCCGTGCCCACCGGCAGCGTCTTCAGCGCCAGCCCCAGCAGGAGGACGCTCGCCACCATGCTCAGCACGGTCAGCGTCGAGGCCAGGGGCCGCGTAAAGCCCTCGGTGTATTTCAGGCCGATCGCCCACCCGATTTCGAGAAGTCCCGCGATAAACAGATAGAGCCAGGCCATGACGCATCTCCGTCCGGGCCGTCCCGTCTGTGTTCCGCAAAGGCGGGCGGGGTCGTCCCCGCTCGTCTTAAATGGGACAGACCACGGCCCGGTCAAGCCGTCGTCGCGCTGGCCGGATCTCCCGGTCTTTTGCGTTTTCCGGTTGTGAGGCGCCCGGCGCGCCGGAACAACGGCAAACGGATATGCCATGACGATATTGGAAGATGGGCCGGTCGGTCTGCGCTACGGTACCACCCCGGTCGCCAGTTCGGCCCGAGATCAGGCCAAGATCGCAGCGCTGCTCAATCGGATCGGCAGCGCGGACGGCGGCCAGAACGGCGCCGGAGCCCCCGTCCAGCCGGGCGCTGATCGCAAGTGCCCGCTTCGCCTCGCAACGGCCATCAAGGCCTTCCAGCTCCGTTGGCTCGCGCCCAAGGGCGACATCAGGCAGGCCGACGGCGTCGTCGATCCCGCGGGGAAGACGCTGACCAAGCTCGACGCCCTGGCCGGCCCCGGCGCGACGCCGATCGGCCCTGGCGGCACCGATCCCGACATGATCAACGGCATGACGATCACCCAGATGAATCGCAGCGCTCGCGGCCAGATGCGCGAGTCGATGAGCGGCCCTGCGCTTTTGCCTGTCTTTCCGAAAATGCCGCTCGTCATCTTCACGGCACGAACGATGCTGTTTCCCTTGCTCTTCAAGATCGAGAAGGACGGCCACATCTATTGGGTCGGCGTCGCCGCGCCGCCGCTCACCACCAACTTCACCAAGGCCCAGATTTACTTCCACCCCAACCCGAACCAGCCCGGCGGCCCGGTCGCGCGCGAGCAGGATTACCCGACCTTCGCCGGCGGCTGGCAGGATCGCCTCTACCGCTACCTGCCCTCCATAGGCCTTCAGCTCGCCGCCATCCGGCCGATGCTGCTGATCGTGCCATTCATGCCGAGTCCGGCCTATCACGCGAACTCGGCCTTCAACGTTTTTGCCACCCGCCCGGTCGAGACGCTGAACGCCATCGTGACGGCGACCCATCGCGAAATGGCGAAGCACCTGCCCATCGTGCCGCCTGCGCGGCCGCATCAGATCGCCGAGCTCGGCGTCACCAGCTTCAGCTCCGGCCTCGGCTTCATGAAGATGTTCACCGCCCAGCTCGCCGGCACCAACCTCATCCGCGAAACGCTCGATCTCGACAGCAAATGGATCATCCCCGAGCGCACGAAACCCTGGTTCCGCACCACCGGCGCACGGGCGCGCTGGATTTCGCAATGGGCGCCCGGCAAGGACAATCCCCCGGCGCCGGCCGGCTACACGCACATCGCCGCCGAGCGCCTCGCGCCCATCGGCGAGCCGTCCGAGAAAGCCCACGCGAAGCTCGGCTTCCTCACTTATCACTGGATGATGCTGGACAGCGTCGTCGTCTGACGCCGCGCTCAGTCCGTCACGTACTGCGCGCCTGGAAAGATCGAGGCAATCCACGCCCGCTGTGAGGACAGCCGCGGGAACCAGGCCGAATCGCCATAACGGGCCTTCGGCGTTCCATCCGACGCGACGCCCGCCAGCACCCAGCGACCGTCAGCGAGCTGAAACCAGGCGCCCGAGCCGCTGTCACCGGTTCCCAATAGGCCCGCCAGCCGCGTCGCCGGCCGGGTCGCGCCGCCATAGGGATTGGGCAGCGAGCCGTCCTCCTTGGGGAGATAGATGCCAAGATAATTGCCGGCATCCGCGTTGACGCCCGGCACCGGGTCCGCGGCGACCATCACTTGGTCGATGATCCCCTGCCCCGCCGCCTTGATCGCGTCCGCGTCCATCCAGTCGTCGGGATCGAAATCGTCGTTCTCGCCGGTCGAGCCGATCCCCCGCCCGCCGAACCCGACAAAGGTCAGCAGGTGGCCCTTTTCCTTGGTCCCGCCATAGATCAGCGGTTGCGGCCCGGCATCCGTCACCGGCGCCGACAGTTTCACGATGGCGAGGTCACAGCCGGTGCGGTCGTCAGCGCTGCCCGTCCAGCCCGGATGGATGAAGAGCTCGACGCCGATCAGCGTCGTGCCGCCTTCACTGCGATAGACATACATGCTGGCCGCATTGGCCGGTGCGAAGCAGTGCGCGGCCGAGATGAAATACCCCGCCGTCGCGTCGTTGCCGATCCAGGTGCCGGAGCATTCGCCCCAGGTGTCGCCGTCCGACGAGAAGGTGACGGCGGCGGCGAACTGCTTCTCGTGCGCCAGTTTGTTGTGCGCACGGAAGCCGGGGGCGGGATCGTCCTTGGTCCCGCCTTCTTCCTTCCAGGTCGAATCCAGAATGATGACGGCCCCCGCCGGCGCCGCCATCAGGACGGCGAACGCCAGCGCGGCAGCCGCTCGCCTCATGCCGCGACGAGATTGTCCAGACGGCTGCGAATGATCGCCTCGGCCTCGGTCATGATGCGCGACACCAGTTCGGCGCAGCTGGGGATGTCGTGGATGAGGCCCTGCGTCTGGCCAGCCGACCAGATGCCGTAATCGGTATCGCCGGTTTCATAGACCATGCCGCCGCGCGTACCGGCGACCAGATCCTTGATGTCCTCGAACTTGGCGCCGCCCTTCTTCTCGATCGCCACGACCTGCTGGCTGACCGCGTTGCGCGCGACGCGGGCCGAGTTGTGCAAAGTGCGGAAGATCATGTCGGTCGCACGCTCGTCGTTGCTGACCAGCGCTTCCTTCACCTTCTGGTGGATCGGCGCTTCGGTCGTCGCCATGAAGCGCGTGCCCATGTTCGCGCCCTCGCAGCCGAGGGCCAGCGCCGCTACCAGACCGCGCGCATCGGCGATGCCGCCCGACGCGATCACCGGAATCTTCAGCCGCGCTGTCGTCACCGGGAACAGCACCATGCCGCCGATGTCTTCCTCGCCCGGATGGCCCGCGCATTCGAAGCCGTCGATCGATACCGCGTCGACGCCGATGCTCTCGGCCTTCACCGCATGGCGCGCCGTGACGCATTTGTGCAGCACCTTCACGCCCGCTGCCTTGAACGCGGGCAGATGCGGCTGCGGATTATTGCCGGCGGTCTCCACCGCCTTGATGCCGGTCTCGATGATGACCTGACGATACTCGTCATAGGGGATCGGATTGATCGTCGGCAGGATCGTCAGGTTGATGCCGAACGGCTTGTCGGTCAGATCGCGCGTCTTCTGGATTTCCTTGACCAGCAGTTCCGGCGACCCCGGCGTCAGCGCCGTCAGGAAGCCGAGCGCGCCGGTATTGGCGACAGCGGCGATCAGCTCCGCCTTACCCACGCGGGTCATGCCGCCGCAGGTGATCGGAACCGTACACCCGAACATTTCCGTAAAGCGCGTCTTGATGGCCATGTGTGTCCCCTCGGGCGGTGTTCTTGAAATTATAAAGTCGCGCACCTTGGCGAGGTGCGGGGGGCGGCGCAAGGGGCGGAACTTGCCGTTTACGTCACTTCGTTAGGTCGAGGACCAGCAACTCTTCGTCGTAATAGACGCCGTCGATATGGATCGCCTTCAGCTCGACCCCATAGGGCACGAACCCGCGCTGGTGATAGACCCGCCGCGCTGAAGGGTTTTCGACGGCCACGCCGCATTCCAGCTGCATGACCTTGCCTCGCGCCTGGGCGATCACCGCGTCGACCAGCCGCCCGGCAAGGCCCTTCCCCCGGCAGTCCGGCGCCACATAGACGCCCCACATCACGCCCTTGTGCCGCGATTTCAGCGACGCATTCTTCTGGAAACCCGCCATCCCCACCGCCCGCGCGCCGTCAAACGCGGTGAACACGGCGCTGACGCTGTCCTCCGGCAGCCGGTCGCGGAAATCCTCCAGCGGGCGCAGCGACTCTTCTTCATAGCTCGACGAAAACGCCATCGGCGTATCGCTGAGCGCCGCCAGCCGCAGGTCACGATAAAGCGCGACATCGGCCTTGGTGAGCGTGCGGATCGTGAAGCGGTCCGCCATGCCTCAGTCCGCGAAGGGATTGCGCACCAGGATCGTGTCCTCGCGCTCCGGACTGGTTGACAGGATCGCCACCGGCGCGTCGATCAGCTCTTCCACGCGGCGCACATACTTGATCGCCTCCGCCGGCAGGTCCTTCCACTGGCGCGCGCCCTTGGTCGTGCCCGACCAGCCTTCCATCGTCTCGTAGATCGGCTCGACCCGTGCCTGCTCGGCGGGCGAAGCGGGGAAATAGTCGATCTCCGTGCCGTCGAGACGGTAGCCCGTCGCGATGCGGATTTCCGGAAACCCGTCCAGCACGTCCAGCTTGGTCAGCGCGATGCCGCGGATACCGCCGGTCTGCACGGTCTGGCGCACCAACGTCGCATCGAACCAGCCGCAGCGGCGCTTGCGCCCCGTGACCGTGCCGAACTCATGCCCGCGCGTGCCGATCAGCTCGCCGGTCGCATCGGTCAACTCGGTCGGGAACGGCCCCTCGCCGACGCGCGTCGTGTAGGCCTTGCAGATGCCGAGCACATAGCCGACCGCATGCGGCGCAACGCCCGATCCCGCCGCCGCCTGTCCCGCTACCGTGTTCGACGAGGTGACATAGGGATAGGTGCCGTGATCGACATCCAGCAGCGCACCCTGCGCGCCCTCGAACAGAATGCGCGCGCCTTCCGCCCGCGCCTCGGCCAGCTTCCGCCACACCTGCCCCGCGAACGGCAACACCTTCGGTGCGATCTCGCTCAGCGCCGCGAACAGCGCCTCGCCGTCCGCCTCTTCCTGGCCATGCCCCCGGCGCAGCGCGTTGTGGTGCTGCAGCAGGTTCTCGATCCGGCTTTTCAGGAAATCGGGATCGGCCAGATCGATCAGCCGGATCGCCCGCCGCCCCACCTTGTCCTCGTAGGCCGGCCCGATGCCCCGCTTCGTCGTGCCGATCTTGGTCCCCGAATTCGACGTCTCGCGGAAATGATCCAGCTCGCTATGGACCGGCAGGATCAGCACGGCATTCTCGGCGACGATCAGGTTCGCCGGCGTGATCTCCACGCCCTGCGCGCGCAGGTCCTCGATCTCCTTGGCAAGATGCCAGGGATCGACCACCACGCCGTTGCCGATGATGGAAAGCTTGCCCTGCCGCACGATGCCCGACGGCAGCAGGCTCAGCTTGTAGACGACGCCGTCGATCACCAGCGTATGGCCGGCATTGTGCCCGCCCTGGAAGCGCACGACGACGTCGGCGCGCTTCGACAGCCAGTCGACGATCTTGCCCTTGCCCTCGTCGCCCCACTGGGCGCCGATCACTGCGACATTCGCCATCCGGCCTACTCCCTTTCACGCACGAAAAAGCCCCCGCGGAACGATCCCGCGGGGGCTAGTTCCGACGCCTTATAGCGATGCGCCGGGGACTCGACCAGCACACTTGCGCGTGGCACTTCAGAAAAACATCGCGGGGAGAGCACTCATGCCCTTCAAGGGAAGCTGCCATTGCGGCGCCGTCGCCTATGAGATCGACAACCTCGCCACGCCCATCGGCCACTGCTTCTGCGTGACCTGCCGCAAGACGCACGCTGCGGCGTCCAAGCCCAACGCCCGGGTCAAGGTCGACGCCTTGCGCTGGCTGCGCGGCGAGGAGCTCCTCACCGGCTATCGTTCCAGTGCCGAGAAAACCCGCCGCTTCTGCTCACGCTGCGGCAGCCACGTCATCGCCCATCGCGACGGTCAGGACAGCTACACGCTCAGCGTCGCCACCCTGGACGATGACCCCGGCCTCCGCTCAGCCGGCGCGATCTGGCTGTCCGAGGCCGCCCCCTGGTGCGAGGACGACCTTTCCAAACCGCGCTTCGCAGAGACGCCGCTGGCGCTCTAGAACGCCAGCGCCTTCGCCTGCTTCACCATCGGGATCGCGCGGATCGCCGCCAGCACCGCATCCGGCACCGCGCCGTCCACCTCGACCAGCGCGATGGCATCGCTGCCCGCCCCGGCGCGGCCCAGGTTGAAGTTCGCGATGTTCACCTTCGCATCGCCCAGCAACGTGCCGAGCTTGCCGATGAAGCCCGGCTTGTCCTCGTTCGTGACGTAGAGGAGGTGCGGCGCGAACGCCGCCTCCATCACGATGCCCTTCACGTCCACGATCCGCGGCACGCCGTTCGCGTAGACCGTGCCCGTCACCTCGCGCGTGAACTCGCCCGTCGTGACGCTGACCGTGATCTGCGCGTCGTAGGTACCAAGCTGCTCGCGCCGCGACTCCGTGATGACGATGCCGCGTTCCTTCGCGACGACCGGCGCGTTGACCATGTTGACGTCCGGCAGCGCGGGCTTCAGCAGCCCGGCCAGCGCCGCCTGCGTCAGCGCGCGCAGGTTCAGCTTGGCAACCGTACCCTCATAGACGATCTCGACCCGCTCGATGCTGGTCTCGGTCAACTGGCCCGCAAACGCGCCAAGCTTCTCGGCCAGCGAAATCCAGGGCTTCATCACCGCCGCATCGGCCGCACTGATCGAGGGCATGTTCATCGCATTCGTCACCGCGCCGGTCAGCAGGTAGTCGCTGATCTGCTCAGCCACCTGCAGCGCCACATTCTCCTGCGCCTCGTTGGTCGAGGCGCCCAGATGCGGCGTCGCCACGACCTTCTCGTGGCCGAACAGGATGTGCTCCTTCGCCGGCTCGGTTTCGAACACGTCCAGCGCCGCGCCCGCGATATGCCCGCTGTCGAGCCCGCCCTTCAGCGCGGTCTCGTCGATCAACCCGCCGCGCGCGCAATTCACGATGCGCACGCCCGGCTTCGTCTTCGCCAGCGCTTCCGCCGACAGGATGTTCTTGGTCTGCGGCGTCATCGGCGTGTGCAGGGTGATGAAGTCCGCGCGCGGCAACAGCTCCGACAGCTCGACCTTTTCGACGCCCAGCTCCTGCGCCCGCTCGGCGCTCAGAAACGGATCGAACGCGATGACCTTCATCTTCAGGCCCAGCGCGCGGTCCGCCACGATCGACCCGATATTGCCGCAGCCGATCAGGCCCAGCGTCTTGCCGTACAGCTCGACACCCATGAAGCGGTTCTTCTCCCACTTGCCGGCATGGGTCGAGGCATTCGCCGCCGGCACGTCACGGGCCAGCGCGAAGATCAGCGCGATCGCATGCTCCGCCGTCGTGATCGAATTGCCGAACGGCGTGTTCATGACGATGATGCCGCGCGCGGTCGCAGCGGGAATATCGACATTATCGACGCCGATCCCGGCTCGCCCGACGACCTTCAAATTCGTCGCCGCCTTCAACACCTCGGCCGTCACCTTGGTGTTCGAGCGGATCGCGAGGCCATCATACTGATCGATGATCTTCAGCAGCTCGTCCTTGGTCAGGCCGGGCTTCACATCCACCTCGACACCGCGATCCTTGAAAATCTGCACGGCAGCGGGCGACAGCGCGTCGGAAATCAAAACTTTGGGCATGGATTACTCCGTCCGTTGCTCCCCCCGCTTGCGGGGGGAGACCGCCCGCTAAGCGGGCAGAGGGGGCAAGTGAAAAAGGGTTAGGACGCCTTGGCCTTCGCCACGGCCCAGTCGAGCCACGGCATCAGCGCCTCGATATCGGCCGTATCGACCGTCGCGCCGCACCAGATACGCAGGCCCGCCGGCGCATCGCGGTAGCCACCGATGTCCAGCGCCACGCCTTCCTTCTCCAGCACGTCGGCCACCTTTTTGGCGAAGGCTGCCTGATCGTCCGCCGATTTCGACGCGACGTCTTTATCCTTGATGACGAGGCACACGCTGGTATTCGACCGCGACGCCGCGTCCTCAGCCAGGAAGCCGAACACGTCCGACTGGTTCACATGCCGCTCGATCACGCGCAGGCTCGCATCCGCCCGCCCGACCAGCGCATCCAGCCCGCCAATGCTCTCCGCCCAGCCCAGCGCATCGAGATAATCCTCAACGCACAGCATCGACGGCGTGTTGATCGTCTCGCCCTTGAAGATGCCTTCCGAGATCTTCCCGTTGCTCGTCATGCGGAAAATCTTCGGGAGCGGCCACGCCGGCACATAGCTCTCCAGCCGCTCTACCGCGCGGGGCGACAGGATCAGCATCCCGTGCGCGCCCTCGCCGCCCAGCGCCTTCTGCCAAGAGAACGTCACGACATCGAGCTTCGCCCAGTCCAGCCGCTGCGCGAACGCCGCCGAGGTAGCATCGCAGATCGTCAGCCCTTCGCGGGTCCCCGCGATCCAGTCCGCATTCGGCACCCGCACGCCCGAGGTCGTGCCGTTCCAGGTGAAGACGACATCGGTGGCGAAATCGACGCTCGCGAGATCGGGCAGCTTGCCGTACGGCGCGGTCAGTTGTTTCGCGTCCAGCTTCAACTGCTTCACCACATCGGTGATCCAGTCCTTGCCGAAACTCTCCCACGCAATCATCGTGACGGGCTTAGGCCCCAGCAGCGACCACAGCGCCATTTCCACGGCGCCGGTATCCGACGCGGGCACGATGCCAATGCGATAATCCGCCGGCACGCTCAGGACGGCGCGCGTGCGATTGATCGCTTCCTGCAGCTTCGCCTTGCCCGGCTTCGAGCGGTGCGAGCGTCCCAGGACAGCAGCTTTGAGATTTTCAGGGGTCCAACCCGGCCGCTTGGCACAGGGTCCGGACGAAAAAAAAGGCCGTGCGGGACGCACAGCTGGAGCGGGTGTAGCGGTCATCTCTGTGATCCTTCCAGATCAAAGCACCCCGTTGGGGAGGTGTGGCCCGCCGACGCGTATATGCCTGTCCCGGAATCCCGACAAGCAGGAACTGCGCAACAATCTTTCGTTCTAGCCGGGCTGTGTCAGCACCATCGCGCCGCGCTTGGTCACCACCATCGTGTGCTCGAACTGCACCGTCGGCGCACGCGGCTCGGAGACCAGCGTCCAGCCGTCGCCCATCTCCGCCGCCCAGTTCGCGCCCATCGACAGGAACGGCTCGATCGTGAAGACCAGCCCCTCATGCAGCACCCGGCGGTCGCCCGGCTCGTGCCAGGTCGGGATCTGCTCGGGCTCCTCGTGCAGCGCGCGCCCCACCCCGTGGCTCGCGAGATTGCGCACCAGCGTATAGCGGTTCTTCTTCGCGAACTTCTCAATCGCCTCGCCGATGGCGTTCAGCTTCGCGCCGGTCTTCACCTGCCCGATCCCCGTCCACAGCGCCCGCTTGCCGTCGCGCAGCAGCCGCTCCTGCATCGCGTTCGGCTGTCCCACCACGCTGCTCGCGCCGGTATCGCCAAAGAACCCGTCCTTCGCGGCGGACACGTCGATATTCACGAGGTCGCCCTCGGCAATCACCCGGTCGCCGGGGATGCCGTGCGCGATCTCCTCGTTGACGCTGATGCAGGTCGCGCCGGGGAAGTCATAGGTCAGCTGCGGCGCCGACTCCGCGCCGGCGGCTTTCAGCATCGCCGCGCCGATCGCATCCAGTTCGCCCGTCGTCATGCCGGGCCGCATAGCCGCCTGCATGTCGCGCAGCGTATTGGCGACGATGCGGCTGATCTCGCGCAGCTTCGCCAGTTCTTCTTCGCTCGAAATCGTCATGTCACGCTCCCGGCAAATGGATGACGCCCTGCGCGAAGGCGACGCAGGTGCCCGACAGTTTCACGCGGTCCCCAACCAGCTCGCAGATCACCGTGCCGCCACGCGGGCTGATCTGCCGCGCGTTCAGCCGCGTCTTGCTGAGCCGCTTCGCCCAATACGGCGCCAGCTTGCAATGCGCCGATCCCGTCACGGGATCTTCGGGAATGCCGTGATTGGGCGCGAAGAAGCGCGACACGAAATCATACTTGCCGTCGTCCGACGGCGCCGTGGCGATCAACCCGCGCATGCCGAGATCGCTCAGCAACTGTCCCAGCGCGCCCTTGGGCGACAGCGCCCGCACCGCGTCGGCATTCTCGAACACCGCCATGAGGTCGGGCGCCGCGAACACTTCGGCCGGCACCGGACAGCCCATCGTCTCCGCCAGTCGCCGCCCGATCCCCGGCGCATCAACGGGCACGCTGGCTGATATCGCCGGGAAATCCATCACCAGCAACCCGCCCGCGCCGCGCACCACCGTCAGCGGCCCCGAGCGCGTATCGAACGTCACCTCGTTCAACGCCGGCGCGACATGGCTGAACAGCACGAAGGCCGAAGCGAGCGTGGCATGGCCGCAGAGATCGACCTCCATCTGCGGCGTGAACCAGCGCAGGCCATAACGGCCTGGCGCGCTTTCCACGAAGAACGCCGTCTCCGACAGATTGTTCTCCTCGGCGATCGCCTGCATCAGGCCGGTATCCAGCCACTCCAGCAACGGCACGACGGCCGCGGGATTGCCTTCAAAGGTCTGCGTCGCGAACGCGTCGATCGTCCACTGCTTCAGGTCCATGACCGTCCGATCCCGTGCATATGATTGAGCGGCCCATGGCCTTCGCCGAAGCCTGGCGCCGTCTCGATCGCCTTTATGACATAGGCGCGCGCCGTCTCCACCGCATCTCGCAGCGTCCAGCCCAGCGCCAGGCCCGACGCAATCGCCGAGGCCAGTGTGCAGCCCGTACCGTGCGTATGCTGGGTGTGGATGCGCGCATGCGAGAACACGTCCTCGCCGTCATCGCTGATCAGCACGTCCGCGACGGTCTCGCCCTGGATATGCCCGCCCTTCATCAGCACGGCACTGGCGCCCATCGCCTTCAGCTCGCGCCCGGCGATCAGCAGGTCGTCCACCGAATTCAATTCCGCGACGCCCAGCAGCGCCGCCGCCTCCGGTGCATTCGGCGTCAGCAACGTCGCCCGTGGAATCAGCAGATCCTTCAACGCCGCGACCGCGCCCTCGTCAATCAATCGCGCCCCGCCTTTGGCGACCATGACAGGGTCGACCACCAGCGGCACGCCCGGCGCGTGTTTCTCCAAGCCAGCGGCCACCAGCGCAATCACCGCTGCGCTCGCCAACATCCCGGTCTTCACCGCATCCGCGCCGATATCGTCCAGCACCACGCGCAGCTGCGCCGCGATCGTCTCGTCGGGCACCGCATGGACGCCATGCACGCCCAGCGTATCCTGCACGGTGATCGCGGTGATCGCGGTCGCGGCATAGACGCCATAGGCGGTCGCCGTTTTGATGTCGGCCTGGATACCCGCGCCGCCGCCGGAATCCGATCCGGCGACGATCAACAAACGGCGCATGATCAGGCCGCCTTCTCGATCACCGAGACGATCGACCCGACCACGCTCTTCACCAGCTTCTCGTCATCGCCTTCCGCCATCACGCGGATCACCGGCTCGGTGCCCGACTTGCGGATGACGACGCGGCCCTTGGCGCCCAGTTCCTTCTCGATCCGCTCGATCTCGGATTTGACATGCGGAATGTCGAGCGGCGAGCCGTTGTGATAACGCACGTTCTTCAGAAGCTGCGGCAGCGGCTCGAAGGCGTGGCATACCTCGCTCGCCCGCTTACCGGTCTCGACCAGCGCCGCGCACACCTGCAGCGCCGCGATCAGCCCGTCGCCCGTCGTCGAGAAATCGCTGAGGATGATATGGCCGGACTGTTCGCCGCCGAGGTTCATGCCCCGCGCCTTCATCTGCTCCATAACATAGCGGTCGCCGACGCCCGCGCGTACCATCTCCACACCCGCCGCACCCAGCGTCCGCTCGAGGCCCAGATTGGACATGATGGTCGCGACCAGGCCGCCGCCCTTTAGCCGGCCCTGCTCCGCCCAGCGCTTGCCGATGAGGCCGAGGATCTGGTCGCCATCGACCACGCGCCCCTTCTCGTCGACGATCACCACCCGGTCCGCGTCGCCGTCCAGCGCCACACCAAGATCGGCCCGCGCCTCGCGCACCTTCGCCTGCAGCGCTTCCGGCGCGGTCGACCCGCAATCCTCGTTGATGTTGAAGCCATCGGGCGACACACCGATCGAGATGACCTCGGCGCCCAGTTCCCAGAACACGCTCGGCGCCACCTTGTAGGCCGCGCCGTTCGCGCAATCGACGACGATGCGAAGGCCATCGAGCCGGAGGTTGCGCGGGAAGGTGCGCTTGGCGAATTCGATATAGCGCGCCTGGCTGTCGTCGATACGCTTCGCCCGTCCGATCTTGGTCGGCTCGGCCAATGCGTCGGTCAGATCGCCGGTGATCCCCGCCTCGATCTCCTTTTCCACCGCGTCCGACAGCTTGTAGCCGTCCGGCCCGAACAGCTTGATGCCGTTGTCGTGGTAGGGATTGTGCGAGGCCGAGATCATCACGCCAAGATCGGCGCGCAGGCTGCGCGTCAGCATCGCCACGGCCGGCGTCGGGAGCGGTCCGAACAGGAAGACGTCCATCCCCACCGAGGTGAAGCCCGCCGTCAGTGCGTTCTCGATCATGTAGCCCGACAGGCGCGTGTCCTTGCCGATCACCACGCGGTGCACGCCGTCGGTCCGCTTGAACACCCGGCCGACGGCCTGGCCGACCTTTACCGCTACGTCGACGGTCATATTGCCGCGATTGGCGGTTCCACGAATGCCGTCTGTTCCAAAGAAGCTGCGCGTCACGCTACCCTCATCTGTCGCGCCCAATTGGAGTCGTTCTAGCATGAAGAAGCTCAGCTTCGCGAAACTTACCCTCGGTTGCCTGGCCCTCGGCGGCGCCCCGGCGCTGGCGGATGCCCTGCCGGAACCCGCGGCCCGTACAACCGCGCCGGTCATAGGCTTTTTCGACGCTGCGAAGCCCCATTGCTACGTTCGCGAATACGACAAAGCCCACATGGTTGCGCATCCGAAACAGAAAGTGACCGCCATCGCCTTCTCCTACCAGCCCACCCAGACCTCCGAGGGCCAGGAAATTCCGATGTGGGACCAGTACGCCGACACCCCCGCTTTCTCCGCCATGATGGTCGTGACCTTCAGGAACGAGAAGCGCACCGGCTTCGGCAGCGCCTATTGCAAGGCCGGTCCCAAGGCCGACGTCCTCAATTGCGGCATTGACGGCGATGGCGGCAGCTTCACGCTGACGGCGAAGGCGGACGGGAAGTTCCGCATCGACAACCCCACCGGCTTCACCGTCGCCTACCCCTCCAAGACCGATGACGAACCCGACGAGGGCTACGAACAGATCGACCCCAAGGACGACCAGGACTCCTTCCTTCTTAGCGACGCCAAAGGCGGCCTCTGCGACAAGGAGTGGAAGGCGGACTAAGTCCGCAACGCCGCCGTCACCTTCAGCGCATCGCTGAGCGCGCGGGGATCATGCGTGCGGATCATCGCCGCCCCCGCGCTCACCGCGAACAGTTCCGCCGCTAGCGTCGCCGCGCCGGCCTCCTGTGCGCTGCGGCCCGCGATGGCGCGGATGAAGGACTTGCGCGACACGCTGATCAGCACCGGCAGGCCATAGCGCGCCTTCAAAGCGCCAGTGCGCCGCAGCGCCTCCAGCGACGTCTCCGGATCGGTCCCGAGGAAAAACCCCATGCCGGGATCGAGCACGATCCGCCCCCGCGCCACACCCGCCTGCTCAAGCGCCGCGACCCGCGCATCGAAGAACGCGAACATCCGCCCCATGATCTCTGCCGGCGGCACATCGATCCGCGCCGCCTTCCCACGCCCCTGCACGGCGTGCATGACGATCAACCCGGCATCGCTGTCCGCGAGCTGCGGGTGCAGCGTCGCATCCGGAAAGCCCTGAATATCGTTCAGCCAACGAACGCCCTGCGCCAGCGCCCAGACCTGCACCTCGCGCTCGAAACTGTCGACCGATAGCGCAATCCCCGCTTCGTGCAGCGCCGGCACCACGGCGCTCAGCCGCGCAATCTCCATCTCCGCGCCCACCGCCGCCGCATCCGGATTGGATGACGCCGCCCCAATATCGATCACGTCGGCGCCGCCGTCCGCCAGCGCGCGCGCCTGCGCGATCGCCGCAGCGGGATCGAGATAGCGCCCGCCATCGGAAAACGAATCCGCGGTGACGTTGAGAATGCCGAAAATCTGGGTCACGCCGCCATGATCGCCGCAACGGCGCTTAAAGAGAAGCCGTCACGCGCGCAGCGTCGCCCCGGCGGCACCATGCCCTGACCGCGCCCGGCGGCGGCCGTGACGATACGCGGTCGGCGTCACCCCGAACCAGCGCTGGCACGCGCGCCTCAGGCTCCGGACGTCGGAATAGCCGATCTCCGCCGCGATATCCTCCAGCGGCTTGTCGGTGACAAAGAGGCTCTCGACGGCATTGCGCTGCGTGTCCGCCAGGATCGCGCGGAACGACTGTCCCACTTCAGCCAGGCGCCGCCGCAGCGTCGCCGGGCTCATGCCCAGCGTCTGCGAGGTCGCGATCTCGCTGCGCGCCCCGCCGGCGATCGCCTGCCGCACGCGCCGCACGATGTCGGCGACCGCGCGCGAGGCCGCCGCGTTCATCTCGTCCGCCGCCTCGCCCAGCAGCCGCATGAACTCCCCCAGCTCCTGCGCCGCCCAGTTCTGGTACTTCACCGCCGCCAACGGCGCCGCCGCCGTCTCCGGCGCATAACGCAGCATCGTGCCGGCGGCCTGCTGGCTCACCGGACAACCCATCACCTTGTGCAGCATGCTGCGCTCGAACCCCGGCAGCGGCGTCCCGACCCGAATCTGCACCAGCCGCAGCCGCTGCCCGGTCAGCCAGCGGAACGCGCAATGCGCCGTCATCGCGAAGCATTCGACCAGCAGCTCTGACCGCGCCGTCCGTTTCCCGCGATAGCGCAGCGACAGGCTCAATCCGTTGCGATTGCGCGACGCCTGCATCACGATATCGGGCCTGAGAATGCGCGCCGCATCCACGAAGCGCGTCAGCGCACCCTCGAAATCGTCCGCCTGTGCCGCCGCGGCCGTCAGCAGCCCGAATGTTCCCAGCGGCACCGGACGCGGCGCGACGCCATAACTCTCGTCCGCCAATGTCTGCATCTGTTCCAGGCAGGCATTAAGGAAGCGCACGGACTGCAGATGAACGTCGCCCGCCGCGGCGCCATGCTGGCCGTCACCGCGCGCCAGAATCCGAGCTGCCGCATCCGCGCCGATCAGCAGACCGAGATAGGCGCGCGGCACGTGAAAATCGTCGACCGCGATCTGCCGGGCTGTGCCCTCGCCGCGCTGGGTCATCGTTCGTACGCTCACCTGACAGACGCCTCGCCGCGGCGCGGCCGCACTATGCACTCGCTCCAAGCGTCGGCAAGCCGGGCGCGCCACTCGCCGGCGCGCCCGACCGCACTCAGAAGTTGAACGTCAGCGACGCGCCATAGGTCCGCGGCATGCCGGGGAAGCGCACCACCAGGTTCGCGTTGCTGGACACCGACGACCAGTAATACTCGTCGGTCAGGTTCCGCCCCCACACCGAGAAGCGCCATTTGTCGTCCAGCGCGTAGACCCCGACGCTGGCGTTGAGCAGGCCATAGGCCTTGATCCCGAACCGCGGATCGTCGCCGAGATCCGAGGCCGACTTCGACTGATACCGACCGTTGATCGCCATCTGGAAACCCAGAGTCTCGTTGATCGGCGTGTTGTAGGTCAGCGTCAGGCTGCTCTGCCATTTCGGGCTGAACGGGAACGACACGCCGTCATAGAGCTGGTTCTGCCCCGCCGCGTTGATGCCGTTGTAACCGACGATCTCGGTGTTCAGGTACGTCGCCGAAGCGATCGCTGTCAGCCCGTCGGTGATGCGCCACGTCAGGTCCGCATCGATGCCCCAGGCGTTCGATTCCGGAATATTGTCCAGCCGCGCCAGCGCCGTGTAGATCGGGTCCTTGAAGTACACGCTCAACTGCTTGTCGGTGTAGTCGTAGTAGAAGACCGACGCATTGAGCTGCACCTTGCCGCCGGCCAGCTTCGCCTTCACGCCCGCTTCATAGGCCAGCAGGATTTCCTGCTTCGCCGGCAGTTCCTGCGTCGAGACGTTCGCCGCATTGATCGGCGTCGTACCCACCTTCGCGCCTTGCGAAATCGAGGCATAGACGAGGATGCCCTCCTCCGGCGTCCAGTTCGCAACCACGCGCCAGGCGACATTGTCCTCGGTCAGCGTGTGGCGCACCTCGCCGAACGTGGCCGTATCCGGGTGGAAGGTGACGCACTCGCCCTGCGAGATGAGGTCCAGCGGCTTGCCCTGCGACAGCAGGAAGGCGAGCTGGTTGAACGTGTTCACGTTCGGCAACATGTTGCCGTTGAAGTCGCGCGAGCAGCCGTTGAAATCGTGGCTGTCCTCGGTGTAGCGCAGGCCCGCGGTCACCTTGAACTGATCGCTGATCTGCCAGTCGGCATTGCCGAACACGCTCCACGTATCGGCGTCGAGATTGCCGATATCCTCATAGGTGCGGAATGCCGCCAGCGACTGCGCCGGCGTGTAGCCGCCGGGATTGAAGGGAAAGCCGATATTGAACGGCGCCGGTGCCGCGCCGATCTGCAATAGATAGGTGATGGTGCTCAGCAGATTCGAATTGGCGTTGTCGCCCAGCAGCGTGCGGTTGGAATCCAGCACCTTGTCGTTGCCGTAATAGGCGCCGACCAGCCAGTTCACGGCGCCCGACTCGCCCTCGAACCGAATTTCCTGCGAGAACGACCGCACGGTGCCGTGCGCATCCTGCGCCAGGATATTGGCCGGCGCGCCGCTCCAGTCGAACAACGCGTCGCGTGTCAGGTCCTGATAGCCGGTCAGCGCGACGAAGCGCAGCGTGTCGGAAATGTCATACCGCGTGGTCAGCGACGCCGCCCAGAAGCGATTATCCTCGCGCAGCGGCCCGGGCAGGCCAAGACCCGTCCCAATGTCGGTCGCCCGCACCGCATAGGGCGCCCAGTCCGCGGTGCGATTGTTCCAGTTCGCATCACCCAGACCATCCGCCCCCGGATTATGCCCCGCGATGAAGGCCGGAATCCCCGGCGCGTTGAAGAGGCTCGTCGCCCCGCCATTCGCCGGATTGGTCGCCGGCGTGAAGCCGATTGCCTGTCCCGCGAGGCTGTCCGACTTGTTGATCCAGCCCGAGAGCGAGAAGTCGAAGGTCAGCTTGTCGCTCGCCTGCCACGCGAGTTCGCCCCGCGCGCCGTAGCGATGCACCTCGCCCAGCTTGTCGCCGGGCCGCGTGCTGCTCTCCTGCCAGCCTTCCGTCGAATCCTCGGTGCGGAACGACAGCCGCCCCTGCAGGTTGTCGGCCAGCGCGCCGGTGACATAGCCCTCTGCGTTATACGTTCCGAAATTGCCGACCTCCGCGGTCAGCGAGCCAGCCGCCTCGTCGCTCGGCTTGTTGGTGATGAAGTCGATCAGGCCGCCCGTCGTGTTGCGGCCATAGAGCGTGCCCTGCGGCCCCTTCAGCACCTCGACGCGCTGCAGGTCGAAGATCGGGCCGGTCAGCATGAACGGGAACGCATACGCGACCTCGTCGTAATAGGTGCCGACCGTCGAGGTCGCCGCGAGATTGATCGTGTTGAAGCCGATGCCGCGCAGCGTGAAGATCGGCACGCCTTGATACGACCGCGACACGCTGAAGCTCGGCGCGACTGTCGAAAGGTCCTGCACGTTGTTGACCCGCAGCTCCTTCAGCGTCTCGCCGGTAAAGGCCTGCACCGCCATGCCGACCGAGTTCACCGCCTCCTTGCGGCGCTGCGCGGTGACGACGATTTCCTCATCCCCCGATGAAGCGGCCTCCGTCGTTGCGGGCGCCGTATCCTGCGCGAAGGCCGGCGCGGCCAGCGCCGTCGAAAGCAGCAGCAGCTTCAGCACCGAACGCGCAGCGCAGCCGCGTGACGACATGTTCATGAGATCCTCCAGTCCGTTTCCAAATGGCGCGTCTTGATCCCGGCCGGCTCCGGCTCAGGCATGCTTGTCGCGACGCTGGCGCGGTGCCGCACGTCGCGCGATCTCTTCAGGATCCGCAGGACGCGATGATTGGAGGAAGCCGAAACCCCGCGCCATGACCGCTCCGCGCAATCACAAGCGGACAATTTCGCTCAAGCCGCCGCGCGGCTCGCACAAACAAAAACCCCGGCGCAGCGCACCGGGGTTTTCAATCTCAAGCTGTGGCCGGAACTTAGCCCGGCTGCGGGGCCGGGTCGAAGCCGCCGGTGGGTTTGCCGCGCCCGCCGGTCGGGACCGAGGCTTGCGGGCGGGTGACTTCGGTGTCCGCGGGCTCTTCGCGGTTGGGCTTGTCGCCCTTCAGCAGGCCCAGGATCTCGTCGCCCGACAGCGTCTCGTATTCCAGCAGGCCCTTCGCGATGATCTCCAGCTCGTCGCGCTTGCTCGTCAGGATCTCGCGCGCCTTGTTGTAGCCGCCCTCGACGATCGCCCGCACTTCGGCGTCGATGACGCGCGTGGTCTCTTCGGAGATCGAGTTCTTCTGGCCCATCGAATAGCCCAGGAACACTTCCTCCTGCGCGTCGCCATAGGCGAGCGGACCCAGCTTCTCGCTGAGGCCCCAGCGCATCACCATCGCGCGCGACAGCTTGGTCGCCGCATCGATGTCCGACGAGGCGCCCGAGGTCACCTTGTCATGGCCGAAGACGATCTCTTCCGCGACCCGTCCGCCCATCAGGATGGCGAGGCGTGAGTGCATCTGCTGGCGCGTCATCGACAGCTTGTCGCCTTCCGGCAACTGCATCACCATGCCGAGCGCCCGGCCGCGCGGAATGATCGTCGCCTTGTGCACGGGATCGGTCGACGGCACGTTGAACGCAACCAGCGCATGCCCGCCCTCGTGATAGGCGGTCAGCGTCTTTTCTTCTTCCGACATCACCATGCTGCGGCGCTCGGCGCCCATCATGACCTTGTCCTTCGCATCCTCGAACTCGCGCATCGTGACGACGCGGCGGCCGCGGCGGGCGGCCAGCAGCGCGGCCTCGTTGACGAGGTTCGCGAGATCGGCGCCCGAGAAGCCCGGCGTACCGCGCGCGATCGTGCGGGCATTCACGTCCGGCGCCAGCGGCACCTTGCGCATATGCACCTTCAGGATCTTCTCGCGGCCGACGATGTCGGGATTGGCGACGACCACTTGGCGGTCGAAACGACCGGGACGCAGCAGCGCGGGGTCCAGCACGTCCGGACGGTTGGTCGCCGCGATGATGATGATGCCTTCGTTGGTCTCGAAGCCGTCCATCTCGACCAGCAACTGGTTCAGCGTCTGCTCGCGCTCGTCATTGCCGTTGCCGAGACCGGCGCCGCGATGACGGCCGACCGCATCGATTTCGTCGATGAAGACGATGCAGGGCGCGTTCTTCTTGGCCTGCTCGAACATGTCGCGCACGCGGCTGGCGCCGACGCCGACGAACATCTCGACGAAGTCCGAACCCGAGATCGTGAAGAACGGCACGTTGGCTTCGCCCGCGACCGCACGCGCGATCAGCGTCTTGCCCGTGCCGGGAGGACCGACGAGCAGCGCGCCCTTCGGGATCTTGCCGCCGAGGCGCTGGAACTTCTGGGGATCGCGCAGGAACTCGACGATCTCCTGTAGCTCTTCCTTGGCTTCATCGACGCCCGCGACGTCCTCGAACGTCACGCGGCCGTGCTTCTCGGTCAAAAGCTTGGCCTTCGACTTGCCGAAGCCCATGGCCTTGCCGCCGGCGCCCTGCATCTGGCGCATGAAGAAGATCCACACACCGATGAGGAGCAGCATCGGGAACCAGTTGACGAGGATGCCGATGAAGCTCGGGCTGCCGTCGTCGACGGACTTGAACTTTACGACCGCGCCCTTGGCCTTCAGCGCGTTGTCTAGGCTCTCGGTATAGGGGCCGGTCGTCTGGAAGGCCGTGCCGTCGCCTTTGACGCCGTTGAACTGGCCGGTGCCCTGGTCGATCACGACCTCGCGGACATTGCCGTTATCGACCTCGCGCTGGAACTGCGAATAGGGGATCTCGCCCCCGGCCGCGCGCTGCGAGGACGTCTGGAACAGATTGAACAGCACCACCAGGACGAGGGCGACCACGATCCAGAGGAAGAAGTTCTTGAAATTATTCACGTTTCGATCCGCCTAACCGAAATGACGCGGGCCAAAAGGGCCCGCAACCGCTACTTTATGCACGCCGGGCGCGAAGTATCGCCGGTCCGCCTCAACGGCAGGTTACGACGGACAAACGCCCGTATCTCCCCGGCTCCCATGGGCAAAGATAGGGGTGAACGTCCGGACATACCAGTCACGGAAGCGACACGCTCGCAAACTTCATGTTTCGGTTAGCGACCGCCCGTCGGGTCCGATCTGTGGGAACTGGGCAAAGGGGAGCCACCAGCCCACAGCCGGCGTTTGTCCTAGCCGTTCCGGCGCGAAGGCCAGGAAATCGCCATTTCCACCGGATTCCGCCCGGCTTGCCCGCCGGATGATGCACCCAGCCAGCGTCCGCCCGGCAAAAGGCCCATCCACCCGAATCGCCTCCAGCACCCGATCTCGCTCGCCCCGCGTCCCGGGATGATCACCCCACCCCGCCCGCCGCAGCAACGCCGTCAGCACGACATCGGCCAGCTCGGCCTCCAGCGCCACCAGCGCGCCGCGATTCGCGAGAATGAAATGGGCTCCGTCGAGCACCGCCGCGCTTTCCAGAAAGGCCAGCGCCGCCCGCTCCAGCCGGAGCCGCACACCCTGCGCCGCTGCAATCGCTTCCACCGGAATGTCCTCAACGCCCGCCGCCCGCAGCCGCGCCCGGTCGAAGCGCAGATTCGCGTTCGAGGGATCGGTTACATAGGCCTGCCCCAGCTCATCGAGATAGGCGACCAGCGCTGCCTTGCGCACGCCCAGCAGCGGCCGGACCAGCCGCGCCTCGCTGCCGGGCAGCCGCACCTGCGAGGCCATTCCCGCCAGCCCGATCGCGCCGCTGCCCTTGCCCCGGCGCATCGCCACCGTCTCGACCTGATCGTCCAATGTATGCCCAGTCAGCAGCGCCGCCGCGCCGTGGCGCAGGGCGGCCGCAGACAGCAACCGATAGCGCGCCGCGCGCGCCGCGTTCTGCAATCCCGCTACGGGCTTCTCGCCCTCCCAGCGCAGCGTTTCATGCACCAGGCCCAACCGCGCCGCCCACGCACCGACCTCCGCCGCCTCGCCAGCCGATGCGTCCCGCAAACCATGATCGACCGTGAAAACGACGGGCTTCAAACCCGCCGCCAGATGCATCAGCGCCGTAGAATCCGGCCCACCCGAAACCGCCAGCGCCAACGGCCCCGGCGGATCGAGAACGGCCAGCGCGTCCGCGAAGGCGGCTTCTACTTGCCGCACCCGGCCTTCTTCGCCTCGCGCTCGGCGCGGCTCAGGATGGCATCGCTCGCCTTGGGATATTTCGACTTGATCGCGCCGAGGGCCGAGCAGCCCTCTTTCTTCTTGTCGATATTGATCAGCGACAGGCCGAGCTTCAGCATCGCCTCCGGCCCGCGTCCGGCATCGGGATACTTCTTCAGCACTGCGGCGAAGGCGAGCGCCGCCGCCTCGTAGTCCTTCTGGACGTAGTGGATGTCGGCGATCCAGTACTGCGCCTGCGCGGCATAGTCGGTGTCGGGATAGTTCTCGACCACCTGTTTGAACAGCGCCAGCGCCTCGGTGTATTCGGCGCGGGTCAGGTGATCCATCGCCTGGTTATAGGTCGCCTCGGCGCTGCCGCCCGGCTGCGGCGCCGGCACGTCGCCGATCTTGCCCGGCGGCTTCGGCCCGCCCTCTTCCGCACCGGGCTCGCTCGCCGGCGCGGGCCCGCCGTCCGTGCTGCCCGCCGTATCCGCCGGCTTCGGCGCGTTCGGATTGCCCTCCAACTGGTTCAGGCGGAAATTCGTCTCGGTCTCCAGCCGGTCGACCTTGTCCTTCACGGTACGCACGTCATAGCCGAGCTGCTCGACCTGCCCCGTGAGGTTACGGATCGATTCCTCGATATCGTTCATCCGCTGGATGGAGACGCCCGGCCCGCCCGCATCGGTACCGCTGCCCTGGCTGTCCTGCAGATTGCGGAGCTGCTCCTCGATCCGCTGCAGCCGCTGCTCTAGGTCATAGGGATCCATCGCGGACTGCGACAGCGCCGGCATCGGCGCCAGGAAAAGGCCCAACGCCATCGCGGCGGCAGCACGGGTCGGCAGGGACACGGCCATGAATACTCTCGCAAATTGATGGGGCGCCGCGCGGGCGCGCACGAGGGATAGGGAATGGCCTCCAATTTGGCCAAATTCAAGGCCGCAGCGAAGACGGCTTGAGGGTCGCACGCCCTCGTGACTAGTGTCACCAAAGCCTGAGCCTCGAGGAAACCCGTGACGACGCCGCCCAATCCCTTCGATCGCGACCTGCCGAAGACTACGGCCAACTTCCAGGCGCTGACCCCGCTCAGCTTCCTCGCGCGCGCCGCTGCGACCTTCCCGAACCGCCCCGCCGTCGTCCATGGCGGCACGACCTTCACCTACGGCGAATTCCACGCCCGCTGCCGCCGCCTCGGGTCCGTCCTCGCCGCGCATGGCATCGCGACCGGCTCGACCGTCGCGACCCTGCTGCCCAACATCCCCGCCCAGCTCGAAGCCCATTACGGCGTCCCCATGACCGGCGGCGTCGTCAACGCGATCAACTACCGCCTCTCGGCCCAGGAGATCGCCTTCATCCTCGATCACGGCGAGGCGAAAGTCCTCATCGCCGACCGCGAATTCGGCGCTCTCGCCAAATCCGCGCTCGCGCTCTGCAAGGCGAAGCCCCTCGTCATCGGCGTCGACGATCCCGAACACACCGGCGGCGAGAGCGTCGGCGAGATCGACTACGAGGTCTTCATCGCCAAGGGCGATCCCTCATACGAAGGCATCCGCATCGCCGACGAGTGGGACGCCATCGCCCTCAACTACACCTCGGGCACGACGGGCAATCCCAAGGGCGTCGTCTTCCACCACCGCGGCGCTTATTTGCTCTCCATGGGCAACGCGATCACCGCCGCGATGGGCCAGCATCCCGTCTATCTCTGGACGCTGCCGATGTTCCACTGCAACGGCTGGTGCTTCACCTGGACCATCTCGGCCGTCGCCGGCACCCATGTCTGCCTTCGCAAGACCGAGGCGCCGCGGATCTACGACGCCATCCAGCGCCATGGCGTGACCCATATGTGCGGCGCGCCCGTCGTCATGAATATGCTGATCAACGCGCCCGACGAGATAAAATCCACCGGCGGCCGCACCATCGAGTTCTACACCGCCGCCGCCCCGCCGCCCGCCGCAGTGCTCCAGAAGATGGAAGCCGCCGGCTTCCACGTGACGCATCTCTACGGCCTCACCGAAACCTACGGGCCCTCCTGCATCAACGCCTGGAACGACGCGTGGGACGAACTGCCGCCGGCCGAGAAGGCGACGATGAAAGCGCGCCAGGGTGTCCGCTATGTCGTGCTGGAAGAACTCGCGATTATGGACCCCGAAACCATGATCCCCGTCCCCAAGGACGGCGAAGCGATGGGCGAGGTCTTCTTCCGCGGCAACGTCATCATGAAGGGGTATTTGAAAAACCCCAGCGCCACTGAAGCCGCCTTCAAGGACGGCTGGTTCCATTCCGGCGATCTCGGCGTTTGGGACGAGGACGGCTATATCCGCCTCAAGGACCGCTCGAAGGACATCATCATCTCAGGCGGCGAGAACATCTCCTCCATCGAGGTGGAAGATGTCCTCTATCGCCACCCCGCCATCTTCGAAGCCGCCGTCGTCGGCCGCCCCGACGAGCAGTGGGGCGAAATCGCCATCGCCTTCGTCACGCTGAAGCCCGGCGCCTCCGCCACCGAAGACGAACTCATCGCCTTCGTTCGATCGGAGATCGCGAAATACAAGGCGCCCAAGAAAGTCGTCTTCGGCGAATTGCCGAAGACCTCAACGGGCAAGGTTCAGAAATTCAAGCTGCGCGACCAGGCGCGGCCGATCGGCTGACGCGCGGCGGCTAGTACGCCGTGCGGTTCGACCACGCCGAACGCGGCTTAAGCGCGAAGGGCGGGATGTAGCGCGGATCGCGGTCGCGCAACATCACGGGGCGATCGAGCATGCCCGTGCGCTGCAGCACCCACATCAGCGCGACCGCCCAGCCGGCGATGGTCCAGCCGAGAAACAGGTTCACCAGAAAGATGATACCGAGCCGCGGCACGCCCAGGAACGCGCCGACGATGGTCGGCAGCATGTAGGCGGCAAAGGCGATCAGCAGCAGCACGGTCAGCATCGTCATCTCCAAAGCCCGCAACACGGGCTTTCGCGTCAGAACGCGACCCCCATGAAATGGTTCCGCGCCCACCCCTATTCAACATTCAAATGTGTCAGCAGCCAGGCATTGCGCTCGGCCGTCGCGGCGGGAACGGCAAGATCGTGATCGGCGTCATAAAACGCCGCCGTTTTCGGCCCCGGCGCCGCGCCGATAAACGCCAGCGCCTTCGCTTCCGGCACGTAATGATCGCGCGTCGCGAACTGGAACAGCAGATCCTTGCCGCTCAGTTTCGCCAGCCCGTCGGTGATCGAGTAAAGCCCCAGCGTCGCCGCATAGCCTTCCGCGTCCGGCAACTTGTCCTTGCCGAGCCGATACCACTCCGCGAGCGTCGGCACCGCGGCCATCAGCACCCAGACTTTCGGCCGCTGATCAGCGCTCGCCATCAGCGCGCCGAACATCGCGCCGAAATCATGCCCGACAAAGGCGATGCGCGCGGCGTCGACACCCTCGCGCGTCAGCAGCAGATCGAGCGACTGCCGCATCGCGATCACCTGCGCCTCCACCAGCGTCCCGTCCGCCGCCGCATCCGGCCCGACGGACTCGAACTAATCGGGCTTCGACCACATCGTATCGATCAGCACCGAGGTGACGCCCCTCCCCGCCAGCGCGATCGCATCCGGCTCGAACTCGGTATGGTTGGTCGTCTTCGGCTCGCCCAGCCAATGCACGAACAGCACGCCGGGATGCGGCCCAGCGCCGGCACCGAACACGATCTCGCCCGTCACCGCCTGACCGCCCGCCGACGTAAACCTGAAGTCCGACGCCGTCACGCCATCGCCCACCGCATGCGGTTCGCTCAGCGCCACCTGAGGCGGATTGCCCGCGTCATAACTGTAGAGCGCCGGCGCATCGGCGCGCGCTGCGCCCAGCAAAAGAACGAACGGCACGGCGAAGCGTAAAACGGTCATGGCGTCCCCCAGCAAGACGCCAAGCTTCGGCGCGTAGCTGGGGTCACGCCACTCACGTCGGCGTGACGCACGAAGCTGTCATCGCCTCGACGCGCGCGCAAATGCCGCGTTGCGCTGCTTCCCGCCGTGACCGAATTCTCGCCGCCTCATCCCATGAGTCCCGTCCATGAACCGCTTCGCCTCGCTGCTATTCGGCCTCTGCGTCCTCGCGTCTTCCGCCCTCGCCGTCGCCCCACCGGCCAAGACCTTGCCGCCCTACCTGACGCTGCCCGCCGACGTCGTGATCGCCGATGACGGCAACGCGCTCTATGTCGAGGATTTCGGGGAGGGCACGTTCTACACGCCCGGCACCGAAGAGGCGGTTCTGAAGCGCGGCCGCCACTGGACGCTCACTCTCATCATCAATGGTGTCGCCGACGACACACCCGGCAAGGCGCTGTGGGAGGTCCTGAAGCCCGCCTTCCTCGCCAATGGCTGGACGGTCAGCGAATACGATTCCAACCCGTTCGCCGTGATGCTGCGCTACGAAAAGGGCGGCAAGGACAGCTGGGCCTATGCCCGCGTTTTTGGCCGCGACGACATCCGCTTCGATATCGTCGAAGTAGGCCCCCCGAACCTTGCCTTCGCCGTTCCCGCGCCCGCCGCGAAGCCCGAAAAGGTCAAGGACGACAGCGGCGACTTCCCCTTTATCCCGCCGCTCCCGAACTCGGAATTCCAGGCGAGCAGCCGCCAGGATGGCCCGATGTCGATCCAGACCAACCCCGACGAGGAAGCGCAGCTCGTCGGCACCAGCTACATCGTCAAGAGCTATAGCGAGCCGCCCTTCCTCTCGCCGCTCTACTTCGTCGTGCAATATGAGAACGCGCTCGCCAAGGCGGGCTGGACCGTCCTCCAGCGCTCGGCCGGATCGGGCCAGACCGACGGCACGCTGACCGCGCATTACCTCAACGACGGCCGCGACATCTGGGCTTATCTCCACGACGGCGGCGGCGGTTACACGATCCAGGTCGCCGATGCCGGCGTGCATGACGATATGGCGAAGACGCTGAAGGAAGAATGCCACGTCGCGCTTTACGGCGTGCTCTTCGACTTCAACAAGTCGACGCTGAAACCTGAATCCGACGGCGTGCTCCAGCGCGTCTTCGACCTTATGCAAAAGGAGCCCGACCTCCGCCTCGAGGTCCAGGGCCACACCGACAATGTCGGCAGCGACGAGTACAACCAGACCCTCTCCGAAGCGCGCGCCCAATCGGTCATGGACTGGCTCATCGTCCGCGGCATCGCACCGGACCGCCTGACCTCAAAGGGCTATGGCGAGACCATCCCCGTCGCCAGCAATGACGACGACGCGGGCCGCGCCAAGAACCGCCGCGTCGAAATCGCCAACCAGGACTGCGCGAACTAGCGCCCCTGCGTCCGCCGGCTGGTGATCGCGAAGACCGCGCCGGCGATCAGGCCGGCGACACCCTGCGCCGCGACTCCCGCCATCGTGCGGGCGCCGGGCAGCACCTTCAGGCCCATCGCCAGCTTCAGCGAGAACACCATCACGATCAGCGCCACCGCGCCCGCGCCCGCATACCACCAGAAGCGCAGGCCCGGCGCGACCCGCTGCACGATCGCCGCCACCAGGAAGGCGATCGCCAGCCCCGCTGCCAGCAGAATCGGATAGAACCCGACCGTAACGCCCAGCCCCTTTAATTCATTGACGTACCAGCTCAGCCGCTCGCCGATGGAAAGCGTCGTACCGGCCCCCGCCGCGGCCAGATAGCCCGCCTGGTCGAACCAGCTCAGGGCCGCCCCGCCCACCAGAAAGGCGACCAGCACGGCCAGCACGAAACCAAGAATCACGCGGATCATGGCCCGCCCCCTTTGCGTTCCCGTTTATTGCTGGTCATGTAAGGCCAGAACGCGCGGCACGGAAAGCCCGCCTTGAGGAGACGACACATGACGACCCGCAGTCTGGCCGCCCTGTTCCTGTCCACCGCCCTCGCCGGCGCTGCTATGGCCTCGCCGATCATGGGCGAACCGACCAAGGTCGATCCCGGCACCTACACCGTCACCCCCATCGCCGAAGGGCTCGACCATCCCTGGTCGCTCGCCTTCCTGCCCGACGGCTCGATGCTGGTGACCGAGCGCAATAACGGCCTCCGCCTCATCCGCGACGGTAAGCTGGTGCCCGAGGCGATCACCGGTTTGCCCGCCGCGTTCAAGCAGGGTCAGGGCGGCTATTTCGACATCGCGCTCGACCGCAACTTCACCTCGAACAATTTCGTCTACCTCTCCTATGCGGAGGGGACGGAGGAGGCGAACCACACCGCCGTCGCCCGCGCGCGCTTCGACGGCAAGGCGCTGCAGGATGTGACGGTCATCTATCGCAACGCGCCGGACAAGGACACCGACGCCCATTTCGGCGGCCGCCTCGTCGTCCTGCCCGACAACACGCTGCTGCTCACCACCGGCGACGGCTTCGAATACCGCGAAAAGGCGCAGGACAAATCGAGCGGCCTCGGCAAGATCCTGCGCATCGACACCGACGGCAAGGCGCCCACCGACAATCCCTTTGTCGGCGAAGCCGGCGCGAAGGCCGAGGTCTACACCTACGGCAACCGCAACCAGCAGGGTCTCGCCCTCGACCCCACGACCGGCGCGGTCTGGCAGACCGAGCACGGCGCGCTCTCGGGCGATGAAGTGAATCTCATCAAGCCCGGCTCGAACTATGGTTGGCCGATCGCCACCTACTCGCTCGACTATTCCGGCTCGGTCATTTCTCCGTACACGGAGAAGGAAGGCACCGTTCAGCCCGTCGCGGTGTGGAAGCCCGAACGCTTCGCCCCGTCGGGCCTCGCGGTCTATCGCGGCACGCTCTTCCCCGGCTGGGACGGCGTCCTCCTCGCCGGCTCGCTCGCCGAAAAATGCGTCGACCTGATCGCCGTCGGCGCCGACGGCACGGTCACCCGCCACGAACGCCTTTTCACGGAACTGGATCACCGCATCCGCGACGTCCGCGTCGACTATGACGGCACACTCTACCTCCTCACCGACGAAGACGCCGGCCAGGTCCTCAAGGTCACGCCAAAATAACACCACCACCGTCATCCTCGGGGCCGCCGCCGCAGGCGTCGGAACCCGAGGATCCATGCCTGAGTCCCTCAGGAATAGACGCCCCACCATCTGCCTGATACGAAACCCCATGACCAACCACGCCTCATCGTCGCGACGCCGCACCGCCTTAAGGGGTGGATAGCGTCTGACTGTGTGTTGGAAGCCCAAGCCCCGCCGGACACGCGGGGCTTTTTTTGTTTTGGCGCGCGCTCCGGCTTTCCTTTGAAGGAGCGCACTTATGAACCGCCTGCACGACCTCGCCGAGGAAGCCTGCCTCAATGCCTGGCCGGCCATCCACACTTTGCACTATGACGGCTGGCTGCTCCGCTTCGGCGGCGGCGAGACGCGCCGCATCAACTCGGTCAACGTGCTCCACGAAGGCCGGCTCGATCTCGCCGCCAAGATCGCCCACGCCGAAGCCGCCTTCCGCGCGCATGGCCTCCCGCCCTGCTTCCGCATCCGCTCGACCGACGATCCCGCACTCGATCGCGCACTCGCCACCCGCGACTACGGCCTGGAAGGCGAAACCTGCACCGTCCTGATGCCGTCCATCGCGGAGGCGCTCGACCTCGCCGCCACTCCACCCATCGACGTGGAATTCACGGCCCGCCCCACCAATGCCTGGCGCGCCGCCCATGCGCGCTTCCTCGGCACGCCCGCCGCAGCGATCGCCCTGCGTCACCGCATCCTCGGTCTCATCGCCATCCCCACGCTCTATGCGGCCTGCCGCAACGGCGCAGGCGCGATCGTCTCGGCCGCCTATGGCGCGGCGCATGACCGCATGATCTCGCTGCAATGGGTCGCGACCGATCCCGCTCTGCGCCAGCGCGGCCTCGCACAGAGAACGCTGACGGCGCTCCTCACCCGCGCCGCCCGCGACGGTCTCGCCACCGCCGCAACGCTGCAGGTCGAAGCCGACAACGATGCGGCCCTGCGCCTCTATCGCGGCCTCGGCTTCACCGCCGATATCAACCGCTACCACTATCGCTGCGATGCCGCCTGAACATAGGCCAGCGCACCCTTCGCCGCCGTGACCCCGGTGGCGAAGCTCGCCTGCAGCAGATACCCGCCTGTCGGCGCCGCCCAATCCAGCATTTCGCCGGCGACGAAGACGCCCGGCCGCGCCTTCAGCATCAGCGCCTCGTCCACCGCCCCGCGCGTCACGCCGCCGGCGCTGGAGATCGCCCGGTCCAGCCCCTGCACGCCGGCCACTTGCAGCGGCACGTTTTTGATCGCCTTGGCCAGCGCCGCGGGCTCGCGCGGAAGCTCGCGGCCAATGCCCTCGCGCATCAAATTCACCGCCAGCGGCGACAGCTTCGCCGCCTTGCGCAGCATGTTCGTCGTAGACTGCCCCGGCGCCGCCAGCGTGATGCGGTCGGTCAGCGTCCCAACGACCAGCTCCGGTCGCAGGTCGATCGTCATGACCGGCGCGCCGCCGCGCTCCAGCGTGCGACCCAGCATCCGTGACAAGACGTAGATGATGCCGCCTTCAAGTCCGTAGGCGGTCACCACCGCTTCGCCCCGTGCCCGGATCGCCGCGACATGCGGCCCGATGCCGGACGACACGCTGGCGGTGACATTCTTCAGTGGCTCTCCCGCAAAGCGCTCCCGGAACGTCTCGCTCCACGCGATAGTGATGCCCATATTCGCCGGCGTCAGCGGCATCACCGCGACGCCGGTTCCCTCAAGCACCGGCACCCACGCTCCATCCGACCCGAGCTTCGGCCAGCTCGCTCCGCCGAGCGCCAGCACCGTCACATCCGGCCGCACCGTCTCCTCGCCCGCCACGCCCTGAAACCGCAGCGCGCCGCCCGCCTCCCAGCCCAGCCACTCCGTCCGCGTCCGGATCGTCACGCCCTGCGCCGCCAGCCGCGCCAGCCATGCGCGCAACAAAGGCGAGGCCTTCATCGCCTTGGGAAACACCCGCCCGCTTGTCCCCGTGAACATCGCTTCCCCGAGGCCTTCCGCCCAGGCGACCAGCGCCGCCGGCGGATAGGCCTCCAGCATGGGACGTAGCCACGCGGCCTCCGGCCCGTACCGCTTGATGAAATCCTCGAACGGCTCGGAATGCGTGAGGTTCAACCCACCCCGCCCCGCGATCAGCAACTTGCGCGCCACCGAGGGCATCCGCTCATACACGGTCACCGCAAGACCTGCGGCGCTCAGCACCTCCGCCGCCATCAACCCCGCCGGCCCGCCGCCGATCACGGCGGCGGTGCGCTGATTACTCAGATTGGACAGGATGCGACTTCCAATTGCAGCATCGCGAGCACCCGGCCGAAGCCGATATACTGGCCCGTCATCATCGCCAGCTCCAGGAACTCGCCGTCGCTGAAATGCCGGCGCAACGCGGCGACGTCCCCATCGCCGATATTGTGATGGTCCAGCGCCATACGTTCCGCGAAGTGGATCGCCGCCCGCTCGCGCGGCGAGAACTCCGCCGCGTCCGCATCGTCGACGCCCGCCGCCGCCTCATCCTCGCTCACGACCGCCGGCGCCATCCGCACGGTCTTGCAAAGGACACAGCCGTTCAGCGTCGCGATGCGCAACCGCACCAGCTCCTTCAGCCGCGGCTCCAGCAGCCCGGCGCCGCCAACGTGCCACGGCCCGTAGAACTTCTGGTAGTCCTCCACCAGCGCCGGATTGGCGGCGAACACCCGCGCGAAATGCCGGCCGAGATAATTCTCCTCCGGAATCGCGTCGTGCATCTGCTTGAGGTACGGCGGCAGCGTCTCGGGCTCCGCCAGGGGCATGCGCGACATCTCAGCGCCCCTCGAACTTTGGTGCGCGCTTCTCCATGAACGACAGCATGCCTTCGCGCGCGTCGGCCGATTTCAGCAGCGGCAGCAATTGCAGGAAGACGTGATGGACGTGATCGCCGAACGTCTCGTCCATGCCGATCCGCATCATGCGCTTGGCCGCCTGCACCGCGAGCGGCGCGTTGTCGGCGATCTCGCGCGCCAGAGCCTGCGCCGCGCCGGCGAGCTCCGCATCCGGCACGACATGATTGGTCAGCCCCATCGCCAGGCACTCATCGGCCTTCAGCGTCCGCCCGGTGAAGATCAGTTCCGCAGCCTTGGCCCAGCCGATCAGCCGCGGCAGGAACCACGTCCCACCGCTCTCCGGCACGATGCCGCGCTTGGTGAAGGCCGCCGCCATCTTCGCGCCCGCTGCCATGATGCGGATGTCGCACCCGAGCGCGGTATCCATGCCATAGCCCGCTGCCGACCCGTTCAACGCACAGACCGTCGGCGTATTCATGTTGTAGAGCACGGTCGGCGGCGTGTGCTTCAAATCCAGCGTCACGGCGTTGTTCGACGCATCGCTGATCCCGCCCTCGCGCTTGGCGCCGGTCACTTCGGTGAGATCGAGCCCGGCGCAGAACGCACGCCCGGTCCCCGTCAGCACGACACAGCGCACCGCCTTGTCGTTCTCTGCCTGCAGCAACCGGTCGGTCAGCTGGTTCAGCATGTCGCGCGAGATCGTGTTCATCCGCGCCGGCCGATTCAGCGTGATCGTCGCGATCCCCTCGCTGACCGCATAAAGCACTTCATCATCGGCCTCGGCCGTCTTGATCGCGTGTGACATCTCGTTCCTGCCTAACGTTGCTTTTCTTGATTGATATGTGATGCGCAGAGCTTACCTCAATTGTCATGCCCGCGAAGGCGGGCATCCATCGGCTCACTGCATTTGGATGCCCGCCTTCGCGGGCATGACAAAGAGGCAAGGCCCGGGCGCTAGGCCCTAATCCAGATCCTTCCCGTCCATCCCCGCATTCAGCCGCGCCTTGGCCACCAGTTCAGCGACGATCGGCCCCATCAGGTTCGGGTCTTTCACCGGCGTCGCGGTCGGCCCGCGATGCCAGCCCTCGGCGATGCCTAGCACCGTGCCCGAGGCCTCGAACATCCGGCCCGACACATCCTTCGACTCCGCACTGCACAGCCACACCGCGATCGGCGCCACCCATTTGGGATCGCCGCTGGCCTTCCGCTCCTCCGTCACCTCGCGCAGATCCTCGGTCAGCCGCGTCAGCGCCCCCGGCGCGATCGCGTTCACCGTCACGCCGTAACGGCGCAGCTCGCGCGAGGCGATGATCGTGAATGCCGCGATCCCCTGCTTGGCCGCGCCGTAATTGGTCTGCCCGATATTCCCGTAGATGCCCGACACCGACGAGGTGTTGATGATGCGCGCATTCACCTGCTCGCCCGTCGCCTTGTTGAGATCGCGCCAGTAATTCGCGGCATGATGCGTCGGCGCGAAGGTCCCCTTCAGGTGCACCTTGATGACGGCATCCCATTCGGCCTCGGTCATGTTCACCAGCATCCGGTCGCGCAGGATGCCGGCATTGTTGATCAGCGCATCCAGCCGCCCGAAGGTCGCGACCGCCTGGTCGATCATCCCCTTCGCCTGCGCCCAGTCGCTCACATCGGCGCCGTTCGCGACCGCCTCGCCGCCTTTCGCCTTGATCTCGGCGACCACCTCCTCGGCTGGCCCCAGACTGCCGTCGCCCGAGCCGTCGCGCGTATTGCCGAGATCGTTGACCACGACCTTCGCGCCTTCCTCCGCCAGCATCAGGCAGTACTCGCGCCCGATCCCGCGTCCGCCGCCCGTCACGATAACGACCCGGCCCTCGCACAACCCAGCCATGTCTCTCTCCCGGTCTTGTTTTATGTTTTGCCGGGGCGATGGTATCCCCGATCACCCGCCGGGCAACAGGCCTCACGGGCCGGACTTGAGCATGGCGACTGACCTCACCCCGATCTTCGTCTGGATTGCCGGCCAGGCGCTGGCCGACACGCCCATCGAACAGATGGTGGCAGGCCTTGGCGAGCGGCTGAACGAGGCCGGCCTCGACATCGCCCGTGCGCATGTCTCGACCAGCACGCTGCATCCCATGGTCAGCGCGCTCTCCGTCACTTGGCACCCCGACGCCGCGCCGGAACGCTTCGATGTCGGGCACGGCGTCACGCCGACCGAGGCCTGGCTGCGCAGCCCGCTGCATCACATGCAGATGGCCAATCTCAACATCATGCGCCAGCGGCTCGACCGCCCGAACGAGCCCTTCGACTTTCCGGTCTTCGAGGAGTTCGCCGCCGCCGGCATGACGGAATGGATCGCCTTCCGCGAGGGCTTCGACTGGATCTCGACCTGGGCGGCGGAGGGCCAGTTCGGCCTCGTCGCATCGCTGACCACGCGGCGCCCCGGCGGCTTTTCAGACGAGACGCTGCCCCACCTGATGGCGCTCACCAAGCCCATCGCCGCCGCGGTGAAAAGCCGCTTCGTCACCACCATCGCCCGCGACGTCCTCGCCGCCTATCTCGGCCGCGATGCCGCCTCCCGCGTCCTCACCGGCAATATCGTGCGCGGCGGCGTCACCGAAAGCCCCGCCGTCGTGATGATGGCCGACATCAAGGGCTTCACCCATTTCAGCAACACGCGACCGATCGCCGAGGTCGTGGCATTGCTCAACGACAGCTTCGACCGCATCGCCGGCATTGTCGGCCGCCATGGCGGCGAGGTGCTGAAATTCATCGGCGACGGCGCGCTCGCCATCTTCCTGCTCGAGAACCGCGCCGCCGCCGATGTCGCCGCCGAGGCGCTCGCCGCGGCCGAGGAAATCCAGGCGGCCTCGCCGCCCGGTCTCGGCATGTCGATCGGCCTCAATATCGGCGACGTCCATTACGGCAATGTCGGCGCCGCCGGCCGCCTCGACTTCACCGCGATCGGCCCCGCGGTGAACGAGGTCGCCCGCCTCGAAGCCCTCTGCGGCACGCTCGGCCGGCCGACGCTCCTCAGCGGCGCCCTCGCCGCCGTCGCGCCCGACGCCTGGCGCGCGCGCCTCACCTCGATCGGCACCCACACCCTCAAGGGCTTCGATGAACCCCGCGAGGTCTTCGCGCTCTGACTATTTCGACCGCTGGTAGACGATGGGTTCGGCGATATGCCCGCCCGCGGCGCTCGATACCGCCGTCCGCTGGGTCATGGTGGTCTTGTCGAAGGTGAAGGCAGACGCGACCGTGCCCGCGCTGCTCTGCTCGACCACCGTGAACCCGTCGCTCTCCAGCCTCACTGTACCGAGGCGCGGCGCTTCACCGCGAAAGCTCTGCACCGACCACAGCCCGCCGGCTGCCTTGTCGAACCCATAGACGATCATCGAATCCGACGGCGTCTGCGGCTTGTCGGTGCTGGGCCCGAACCGGCCGCGAATGACGCCGTACCGCTCGTCCATCTCGAAGCGATAGAACTGCGTCACCGGCCCGTCGCTGTTCGTCCACGACCCGCCGCAGATGCGCGCGCAGAGCTGCGCCAGCGTCTTGTCCGGCGCTGCGAGCGCAGTCCCGGACGCGCCGATAAGCGACAGGCCGATCAGAAAGGCGGAAAATTTCAGGCGCACAGGTCATTCCCTCCCGGACGTGGTCGGCGCATGGACGCCCGGCGGCCGGCGCGGGTCCATCCCCCATTCTGGGGCATTCGCCGCCTCAGCCTTGCGCAAAGGACATAATTCCTATATTCAGAGGTCGCGATGGAAAGGCGCGCAGAGGAGCAGACCCAACCTGTGGATAAGTCACGACCGAATACCCGAAAAATCGACGTTCAACTCCCGCCGGTCTCAGGAGCCGCCGCCATGAGCAATGTCGAAAAACCAGCGTTCGAATGCCATTCGAATAACGTGCCCCCGGCGTCAAGCGACGTTCGAATATCCCGCATCGTTCGCAGGCACCAAACGAAGATGCTTTTCGCCACCAACGCGCAATATCGTTTCGTGATAGCGCAAGACTTTAGGGCCGCGTAGGACTCCGCCATGACCATCCTCAAGATCGCCCGCATGGGCCACCCCGTCCTCAACCGCGTCGCCGATCCGGTCGCCGACCCGACCGCGCCGGAAATCCGCAAGCTCGCCGAGGACATGATCGAGACCATGATCGACGCCAACGGCGCCGGCCTCGCCGCGCCGCAGATCCATGTCCCGCTCCGCCTCGTCGTCTTCCAGGCGCCCGGCGACCGCGCCGATCCCGGTCTCGCGGAAGACGAGATGTTCGACCACACCGCGCCGCTCACCGTCCTCGCCAACCCCGTGATCGAGATTCTCTCGGACGAGCGCGAAGCAGGCTGGGAAGGCTGCCTCTCGGTCCCCGGCCTCCGCGGTCTCGTCGCCCGGCCCAGCCTCATCCGCTATACCGGCATCGGCCTCGACGGGCAGGCGATCACCCGCATCGCCCGCGGCTTCCACGCCCGCGTCGTCCAGCACGAATTCGACCATCTCGACGGCATGCTCTACCCCCAGCGCATGGACGATCTGACCAAGCTGATCTTCGAAAGCGAAGCGCGCCACTTCATCAGGCAGGACTGACCATGACCGCCAAGGACGAAGCCAAGCTCGCCAAGGAGCGCGCCAAGCTGCTCGACGCCGCGATCGAGAATGCCGCCTTTGACGGCTTCACGCCACGCGCCCTCGAGGAAGCCGCGAAGTCCCTCAAGATCGCGCCGGAGCGTGCCGCCCTCGCCTTTCCCGGCGGCCCCAAGGACCTGCTGCGCGCCTGGAGCGAAAAGCTCGACGACGAAGTCCGCGTCGAACTGGAAGCCGCCGACCTCAAAGACCTGAAGATCCGCGCCCGCATTGCTAGGGGCGCCCGCCTCCGCATCGAGAAGATGACGGCGCACAAGATCGCCGCCCGCCGCGCCGCCGCCTATCTCGCGCTGCCGCTCAACGCGCCCTTCGGCGGCGAGCTCTCGTTTCGCACCGCCGACGCGATCTGGCGCGGCATCGGCGATACCTCGAGCGACTTCAACTACTACACCAAGCGCATCCTGCTGCAGGGCGTGATGACCACGACGCTGCTCTACTGGTTCGCCGACGAGAGCGAAGACGCCGCCGACACCTGGACCTTCCTCGACCGCCGCATCGAAAACGTCATGAGCATCGAGAAAGCCAAGGCCGGCCTCGCCGACTTCGCCTCGAAACTCCCCAACCCCTTCAAGATCCTTGGCGCGATGCGCTACCCCAACAAAGGAAAATGAACGCGCTGCTTGCCTTGATCCTCACCCGTTTACGGGGGAGGGGGACCGCGAAGCGGTGGAGGGGGCAAGGCGTAAAGCGCCGCCCTCACTTCCCCCGCATCAACCGCGCAATCTCCCGCGACCCGACATCGCTGCGCGCATCCAGCCCCAGCTCGACGCCGCTGCGATCGTCCTCCGCCCGGTTCTGGCTCAGCTTGAACTGCGCCTCGACCCGCTCGATAGTCAGCCTGACCCCGACGATCCCGCTCAGCATCGCCGTTACATAGGCCGCCGGTGCATCGTCCACTGACCAGGGCTTGGCTTCCGCCGCCTCGAACCGATCCGTCAGCGCACGGACGATCCGCAGCTTCTCCGCCTCGTCATGCAGCCACGCGATGTGGCCGTGCACATGCACCGCGACATAGTTCCAGGTCGGCACCACGCGTCCATGCTCGGCCTTGCTGGCGTAGAAGCCGGGCGAGATATAGGCCGACGGCCCGCTGAACACCGCCAGCGCCGCCGCGCCGTCCATCGTCTGCTGCCAGTGCGGATTGGGCTTGGCGACATGCCCGGTCAGCACGTCGCCCTCGCGCCACATCGGCAGATGCGTCGCCTCCAGCCCCGCCGTCACCAACAGCGCCAGCGGCCACGTCTCGATCGCCCGATAGGCCGCGCCTTCTTCATGCGGCCGGAAGTGCGGCGGCCGGTACATGGCTCAGGGCCGCCCGTTCAGCGGATAGAGCCGGTTCACGTGCCCCATCTTTCGCCCCGGCCGCGCATCGCGCTTGCCGTAGAGATGGATCGCCGCATGCGGTTCGGCCGCATAGGTCTTCCAGTTCAGCACGTCGGGACCGATCAGGTTCGTCATCACGCAGTCCGCGAACCGCACCGCCGGCTTCAGCGGCCAGCCCGCGATGGCGCGGATATGCTGCTCAAACTGGCTGACATTGCAGGCATCCATCGTCCAGTGCCCGGAATTATGCACCCGCGGCGCCAGCTCGTTCACCAGCAGGCTGCCGTCGCGCATCACGAACAGCTCGACGCCGATCACGCCGACATAGTTCAGCGCCTCCAGGATCGCCCCCGCGATGCGCCACGCCTCCGCGCCCGGCCCGGCCGAGATCGTCGACGGCGCAAAGGTCTGGTGCAGGATGCCGTCCTTGTGGTGGTTCTCGACCGGATCGAACGCCTCGATCCGCCCGTCGATGCCGCGCGCCGCGACGATGGAGATCTCGCCCTTGAAGTCGATTGCGCCTTCCACGATGCAGGGCGTGGCAAGCTGCGTCACCGCTTCCGCCGCCGCATCAGCGCTAGTGACGCGCACCTGGCCCTTGCCGTCATAGCCGAAGCGCCGCGTCTTCACGATCGCCGCCTTGCCGCCCAGCGCCTTGAACGCCGCCCGCGCCTCATCGGCGGTCGCCGCCGCCGCATAGGGCGCGGTGCCGATGCCCAGCGAGCGCACGAAGTCCTTCTCGCGCACCCGGTCCTGCGCGACATCCAGCGCCAGCGGTCCCGGCCGCACCGGCTTCAATCCGGCCAGCAGCACGGCGCACTCCGCCGGCACATTCTCGAACTCATAGGTGATGACATCGACCGCCGCCGCGAACGTCTTCAACGCCTCGACATCGGTGTAGTCCGCGCGCGTATGCGCCGCCGCGACTTCCGAGGCCGGCGAGGTCGCGTCGGGCACGAAGACATGGATGCGGAACCCGAGCTCCGCCGCGGCGGTGGCGAGCATGCGGCCCAACTGGCCGCCGCCGAGAATCCCGATGGTCGATCCCGGGGTCAGGGGAACCGGTGTGTCATCCGCCATGGCTCGCTGCCTCGTCCTTGGGCTCCAGCGGCACGGCGGCCGTCTGGCGCTTACGGTGTTCCTCCAGCCGCTTCATCAATTTGGCATCGGACAGGCCGAGGATCGCGGTCGCCAGCAGCGCCGCATTCACCGCGCCCGCCCGGCCGATCGCCAGCGTACCGACCGGAATGCCCGCCGGCATCTGCACGATCGACATCAGGCTGTCGAAACCCTGCAGCCCCGTCGCCGCGGCGGGCACGCCCAGCACCGGCAGCGGCGTCATCGAGGCGACCATGCCCGGCAGAGCGGCCGCGCCGCCGGCGCAGGCTAGAATCACCTTCAGCCCGCGCTCCTGCGCGCTGTCGGCATAGGCGTACATGCGCTCGGGCGTGCGATGGGCGGAAACGATCTGCGCCTCATAGGGCACGCCCAGCGAGGCCAGCGTGTCCGCGGCATGCTTCATGACGGACCAGTCCGACTGGCTTCCCATGATGACCCCGACCAGCGGCGGCGCCGGCAGTTTCGAGCGAGTCTTCAAACGCTTAGACGCGGCAGCCATGGGTCCATCTTCCCCGGGTAGGCGGCGATATAGAAGGGAACGCCGCGCCCGCGCAACCGCAGCGCAAGAGCCTCGTTAACGGTTTGGTTTCGACTCCCGGCACATTCTGCCGCCTTCAGCGTCAGAGAGCTTTTCCACCCATGCGGGTTTCAGGCACGACTAAAGCCGGTGGTGTCGTCGGCTCTGCGTCGACGCGGTCGTCGTCGGGAACCCAGGGAACCGGTGCGCTCGCCAATGTACGCACCATCGCCGACGTCCAGAATGTCCTCGGCATTCCCAGCGGCGAGTTCACGCCGCGCGTGCGCGACGCCATCATGAAGCTGATGGGCGAGGTCGATCACCTCCGCCAGGAACTCCAGAATCAGCGCAAGCGCCTCAACCAGATGGAATGGGAGGTCGACCAGGACGTCCTCGTCCCCTGCCTCAACCGCCGCGCCTTTGTGCGCGAGATGTCGCGCATCCTCTCCTTCGTCGAGCGCTACGGCCTGCCCGCCAGCCTCGTCTATATCGACCTCGACAACTTCAAGGACATCAACGACCAGTACGGCCACGCGGCCGGCGACGCGGCGCTGCTCCAGGTCTGCGAGGTCCTGCAGGGCCACATTCGCGACTCCGACCTCATCGGGCGCCTGGGCGGCGACGAGTTCGGCATCATTCTCGCCAAGGCGAACCAGGCCGACGCCGAGAAGAAGGCCGAGATGATGGCCGAGATCATCAAGGCCTGCCCGCTGGTCTGGGAGGGCAAGGCGATCCCGCTCTCCTACACGACCGGCGCCTATGAATTCCGTGCCGGCGAGAACCCGGCCGAGGCGATGGCCCGCGCCGACCGCGCGATGTACGAGCGCAAGACTAGGACCCGCGCCGCGAACGGCCGCTAGCTGTCGACCGACACCATGCCGTGCTTCAGCTCCATGGCCGACGACCACGATTTCAGCGTGCCGCCGCCGGGCACCTTCGTGACCACCGCGCCCTCGAAGCGGAACGTCTTGTCGCCGCCGCCGAACTGCGTGTGAATGCCCGCCGTCACCGGCACGCCCCAGGTATTGGTGAGCTTCTCGACCAGCGCTGAGCCCTTGCCGCCGCCGACATCGCAGCCGAGCAACTGAACCGCGCCGAATTCAACGAAAATGCCCTTGATGCGCACCAGCAGGTGCTCGATCTGCGCGAAATTGGACAGCGAGATCGCGGCAAGATGCGGCGCGCCGTTGATCTCGCCGCCCGTGACGTTCTGTAGCCCGTTATTCCCGTGCCCGTGGAAGCGCAGCAGCATCGTCTCGCGATTGCCGCCGCGCGCTGCGATCTGGTTCATCGCGACCTCCAAACCGTTCGACATGCCGAACAGCACGATCGGGTCATAGCCGTCCTTGCGCAGGTCGGCCGCCTCCAGCTGCACCAGCGAGGGATCGGTCCCGTCCACCACGTCGACGGTGCGGAAACGGCTGACATCCTCCAGTTTGTGCCAGGTCTTCGGCCCGATGATCTCGTCCTTTTTCAGGACGTGGTGGTTCTGGAAATTCCAGACCGCCTTGCCGGTCTTCGGTCCGAAAATGCCGTCGGTTGTGATCACGGTTTGGGGCCGGTGACGCCGCAGCAGGATCTGCGCCGTCGAGACGGTGGGCAGAACGTCGCCCTTCCAGAGAAGTGTCATATCGGCGGCTCCAGTTCGAAGGTCCGCCCCCCGCGTCCAAATCCATAGCCGCGCGAATGCCGCCCGGCGACGCGGCGCATCGCCGCGTCAGGCGATGATGTCGGGGATCAATTGGTTTTCGAGCTGCAGGATCTGGTCCTTGAGGGCCAGCTTCTTCTTCTTCAGCCGCGCCAGCAGCAACTGGTCGCGCGCCTGCGAATCGGTGAGGGCGGTGATGGCGCTATCGAGGTCGCGATGCTCCTGCCGCAGCAGGCCAAGCCGCGCCTGAATAACCCTGTCCTCGTCGTTTGCACCCGGCCCGAATTCGCTCATGCCGATGTCGGTCCCACCCCAATCCCTCAAACCCAACCTTAGCTGCACAGGAAAACCCTGTCTCGTTTTCCTTCTGTTAAGCGCACACGGCGGTTGTGCGGCGCAGCACGCATTAAATCGAATAAATCAGCGCTCACGCCCCGTGACAGAACGGTAAAACCGTGTTGGAATTCTCCATCCAGAAGCAGGAGAAGGAGACAGGTCCCATGGGGCTTGAGTCGCACATCCACCAGCTGTCGGAGAAACACCGCCGCCTCGAAGAGACGATCGCCGACGAACTGGCCCATCCCGGTCACGACGAGCTCAAGATCGTGGCGATGAAGCGCCAGAAGCTGCGCATCAAGGAGGAGCTGGAACGGCTCCGTTTCGAGACGACTCACTAGGTTTACCGCCTCGCGCGCCCAATTAGGGCGTCACGAAGCCCTCGGGCCACCGGAGCGTGCGCGCTCCGCTGGCGACGAGGGCTTTGATTTTCTGGGGCACCCGGCCCTTCTGGGTGGACATCCCCCCCACCTTTTGCTATTTCGCCGCCTCCCCGGAGGGTCCGAGTACCCACCGCCCCGAATTCTTTAGACTTTCGAGAAGGTCGTCCGTGCAGATCATTGTCCGCGACAATAACGTTGATCAGGCCCTGAAGGCGCTGAAGAAGAAGATGCAGCGCGAAGGCCTGTTCCGCGAGATGAAGCTGCGGAACCACTACGAAAAGCCCAGCGTCAAGAAGGCCCGCGAGAAGGCGGAGTCGATCCGCCGCGCCCGCAAGCTTCAGCGCAAGCGCCTGCAGCGCGAGGGCCTGCTGCCCGGCGCCCCGGCCGTCAAGAAGTAGGATCGGCCTATCGGCCATCTGATGAAGCCGCGGGGCGACCCGCGGCTTTTTGCTTTTGCGCGACCAGGCGGCGTTCGGCACTGGACGAATCGCAAATTCGGCCTAAGTTCCCGCGCCTAAAATAAGAAAGACGCCACCATGAACGTGCTTGGAAACGGTCGCCCTGCGACGCCGTCCGAGCCGGCGGCAAACCAGCCGCCGCTGGACGATATCGAACAATTGGCCGAGGCCGAGTCGGGCGTCCGCCCGCCGGTTACGCCTTTCGGCTTCATCGCCTTTCTCGTGAAGCGGCATTATCGCCGCCAGGTCGCCACGCTGATCGTCATCGGCGCGATCGCGACCGTGCTGGAATCGCTCGGCCCCTTCGCGCTGGGGCGTCTCGTCAATGCCGTGACAGCGACAGTCAATGCCGGCCCGCCGCATGACTACGCTTTGATTCTCTCCTGGTTCGCGGCGCTGGGCCTGCTCTGGCTCCTGCCCTCGCTCTTCTACCGTCTGCACGACGTCGTCGACCGCTCGATGAGCCCGCGCCTGCGCGCCCTTGCCCAGAAATATCTCTTCGCCTGGCTGCTCGGGCACTCCTCACGCTACTTCCAGGAGAATTTCGCCGGCAAGCTCGGTCAGAAGATCAAACAGGCGGGTCAAGCCACGACCGGCCTCCTCTATCTCTGCACCTTCGACATCACGCGCATCATCGTGCTGATGATCTCCGGCACCATCCTCCTCGCCTTCCAGTCGCCCTTCTACGCCGCGGTGCTGGTCGGCTGGACCTTCGTCTACCTCCTGGTCGTTCAGCGCCTGGCGCGCCGTTCGGTGCAGCTCTCCAAGGCCTTCTCGGAAGAGGTCTCGACCTCGACCGGCCGCCTGATCGACGCGATCACCAATGTCGATCTCGTCCGTGCCTTCGCGAAATCGGCCTTCGAGCGCAAATATCTCTCGCGCTTCCTCGCCGACGAGATGAACGCCTCGCGGCGCCTGCGCCGCTTCCTCACCTGGATGAAGCTCTTCATGGCAACCGCCATGCTGGGTCTTCAGCTCGCGCTCATCTGGATGGCGGTCACCGGCACGGTCGAGGGCACGATCACGCTCGGCGCCTTCACCATGATCTTCTTCCTCGGCAACATGATCGCGCGCTCGGTGCAGGACCTCTCGTTCCGCATGCTCGATTTCTTCGAGCAGCTCGGCACGCTTGACGAGGCCCTCGCTCTCGTCACGAAGGAACACGAGATTGTCGATGCCCCGGACGCCAAGCCGCTTGAGGTCACGCGCGGCGAGATCGCCTTCCGCCACATCACCTTCGCGCATGGTGACGGACACCCGGTCTTCCGCGATCTCGATCTCGTCATCCGCCCGGGCCAGAAGGTCGGCCTCGTCGGCAAATCAGGCGCGGGCAAGTCGACGCTGATCAAGCTGCTGCGCCGCCAGTTCGAGCCGCAAAACGGCACGGTCGAGATCGACGGCCAGGACATCTCGCGCGTCACCTGGGATTCGCTGAACCTCGCCGTCGCCGAGGTGCAGCAGATGCCGGGCGTCTTCCACCGCCCGATCCGCGAGAACATCCGCTACGCCAATCCCGGCGCGTCCCAGCAGACTGTCGAGACCAGCGCCAAGCAGGCCTTCGCGCACGATTTCATCACCCAGCGCGACGAGGGCTACGACACGATCGTCGGCGAACAGGGGCTGAAACTCTCCGGCGGCGAGCGCCAGCGCGTCGCCATCGCCCGCGCGCTGGTGAAGGATGCGAAGATCCTGGTCCTCGACGAGGCGACCTCCTCGCTCGACAGCGAGAGCGAACACCTCATCCAGGAGGCGCTGCTCAGCCTCATGGAGGGCCGCACCGTCATCGCCATCGCCCACCGCCTCTCCACCATCGCCGGGATGGACCGCATCATCCTGCTGGAGGATGGCCAGATCATCGAGGACGGCAGCCATCTGGAACTGCTCGCCAAGGGCGGCGCCTATGCGGGACTCTGGAACCGCCAGATCGGCGGCTTCATCGCCTCCTAGGCGGCGTCAAAACGCGGTGAAATACGTCGCGAAGCGCGATTCGGGCTGTTTGTAGTTGTGGGTGATGCAGCTATCGGCGCCGCTATTGCCCTCGATCGTGTCGAACAGCATCGAGCCGTCCGGCGCGAGATAGGAGCGTTCGATCACCACATGGTGCTCGAAGCCGTTATTGGCGAACCCGACATCGCCCGTGGTCGGGGTCGTTGTCCCGCGAAAGCCGCGCACCGAGGAAATGCCGCTGCCGATCTTCCACCGCCCGAGATCGGGGACCTTCGCCTGGATGTGGCAGAACAGCGCGAAAATTCCGCACCAATGGGCACAGGGTTCCAACTTGCCGGCCTTGTGGAGATGCGTGACCGGCTCTTCGTTGAACGTGTTCGGCGCGGCAATCTGGAAATAGGTCCATAGCCGCTCGTGGCCCGCCCGGAACGGCCGTTGGGAGTTCGGATCGGCCTCGCCCGCCTTCTTGGCGTGAATACCCTGCCCGTACAGCCGGTATTCATCGAGCGCTTTGTTGACGATTTCCTGTCGCAGCCGCGCGGTTCGCTGGATCTCGTCGAGCGCACCGGCGAGCGATTCCAGCATGCCCCACGTATTTGGGCCGACGACGCCGTCGATGACGAGCTCGGTCCAGGCTTGGAACTCGCGCACCCGCTTATCGGTCAGCGGGCCGAAAATGCCGTCGAGGGAGAGATAGGTGTAGGCGGAAGGAACGACGTTAAGTGCGGTCTGCAGCAGCTGGACATAAGGCCCCATGCTGCCGTTTCGAAGAGTCGGCGGATTGCCTGCCATGAACATCTACTCGTTGGAACGCCCCGTCCCATGCCGAGCAAACACCCGCGCCGCACCCCACCGCCACGCGCTTTTTGTCGCGATCCAAGTCGCTCCGGCCTCAGGGCGCCGGATCTGTGGCGATGTGGCCGGAGAGAATCCGCCACTCGCCACTCTCGCGCACCAGCGTCATGGTCACCACGCCGTCGCGGGTGGGGCGCTCGCCCAGACCCGACGCGGCCGGGGTCGAGATCTTGAGCGGGACATAGGCGAACATGGAGTCAGGGCCGGTGGCGACGATGCGCAACTCGTCCATCGAGGTCTTCAACTGGGTGCCTCTCATCGCGCCCATGGCCGTCGCCATGCCGGCCGCCGCATCGGCCTTGCTGCGATAGGCGACATGGCCGTTCTCGACCCAGATGAAACCGGGATTGTCGGAATAGGTCGAAAGAATACCGTCGGCACTGCCAGAGTTGAAGTTCTCGAGATAGGCGATGACGACCCCGGCCGCCTCTTCTTCCACTCCCGGCGGATCGGGCGGCGCCACATTGGCGCTGACTTGGCCAGAAACACCGAACGCAAGAGCGACCGCAAAAATCATTGCCCGCATCATGATTGCCCCCTCAATCAACGCCGAAATTCAGCGCGTCGACGAAGACTAGCCAGAGTCCGGAGGCCTCCGCCATCGCAACACTGTCGCAGTAGGGTCAGGCCCTCACGTCGTGATCAGAGCCTCCGGCGCATGCGCAGGGAGGTCGGGGCGTACCCCAGACTGCCGTAAAGCCCCCGGGCATTGTCATTGCCCCACAGCACGCCCAGCGCCGACAGCGTCACGCCCCGCGCCCGGAAATGCGCCTCGCAGGCCGCGATCAGCCGCGTGCCGCCGCGCTGGCCCCGTGCCGCCGGATCGATATAGAGCTCGGCGATCAGGCCATAGGTGCGCCAGTCGTCGGAGACGAACACATCGTCCTGCTCGATCATACCGACGGCCCAGCCGACCGGCGTACCGGCTTCATCGGCCAGCACGAAGATCTTGCCGTCTTTCGTCGCGACCCCGTCCATCAGGACCGCCAAATAGTCCGCCGCCACCGTCGCGTCGCGGCGGCGGTTCGGCTCCATAGGGAATTCGAAATCCTGCAGACCGTCGATGAAACGGCGAAAATACGGCTCGTCGTCCGGCAAGATCGCTTCGCGGATGGCGAGCGCGCCGGTCACCCCAACGCCTTGACGATCTCTTCCGTCATCTTCTTGGCGTCGGCGAACAGCATCATCGTGTTGTCGCGGAAGAACAGCTCGTTCTCGACGCCGGCATAGCCGCTGCCCATGCCGCGCTTGATGAAAAGCACGGTCTTCGCCTTCTCGACGTCCAGGATCGGCATGCCGAAGATCGGCGACTTGGGATCGGTCTTGGCCGACGGATTGGTCACGTCATTGGCGCCGATGACATAGGCGACATCGGCCTGCGCGAACTGGCTGTTGATGTCCTCCAGCTCGAAGACCTCATCATACGGCACACTCGCTTCGGCCAGCAGCACGTTCATGTGGCCGGGCATGCGCCCCGCGACCGGGTGGATCGCGTAGGAAACCTTCACGCCCTCGGCCTTCAGCTTGTCGGCCATCTCGCGGAGCGAATGCTGCGCCTGCGCCACCGCCATGCCATAGCCGGGGACGATGATGACGCTGCCGGCATTCTTCATGATGAAGGCGGCATCGTCGGCCGAACCCTGCTTCACCGGCCGCGTCTCGACCGCACCGGTCGCCGGGCCGCTGTCGCCGCCGAACCCGCCCAGGATCACCGAGATGAAGCTGCGGTTCATGCCCTTGCACATGATGTAGCTGAGGATCGCGCCCGACGAGCCGACGAGCGCACCGGTGATGAGCAGCGCCTCGTTGTGCAGCGTGAAGCCCAGTGCCGCCGCGGCCCACCCCGAATAGGAGTTCAGCATCGAGACGACCACCGGCATGTCCGCGCCGCCGATCGGGATGATCAGCGTCACGCCGATTACGAACGACAGGATCGCGATGATCCAGAACAGCCACGTATAGTCGCCGCCGGCCCGCACGAAGAGGAAGATAAGCCCGGCGATCGCCGCCGCCAGCGCGATATTGATGAGATGGCGGAAGGGCAGGATGATAGGCGAGCCCGACATGCGCCCGTCCAGCTTTGCGAAGGCGATGACCGAACCGGAGAAGGTGATCGCGCCGATCGCCAGGCCCAGCGCCATTTCCAGCAGGCTCTCGCCGCGGATGTCGCCGGGCGTGCCGATCCCGAAGGCGATGGGGCTATAGAGCGCGCCCGCCGCCACCATAACCGCGGCCATGCCGACCAGGCTGTGGAACGCCGCGACGAGCTGCGGCATCTGCGTCATCGCGATGCGCCGCGCGGTGATCGCGCCCACGGTGCCGCCGATGGCGATGCCGAGCACGATCAGGATCCACGTCACCGTGCCGGCCTCAGCGGTCTCGGCGATCAGCGTCGTGCCAATCGCGATCGCCATGCCGACCATGCCGTAGAGATTGCCGCGCCGACTCGACGCCGGGCTGGAGAGCCCGCGCAGCGCCATGATGAACAGAACGCCGGCTGCGAGATAGAGCAGCGCTGCGATGCTGGCGTTCATTTAAAATCCCCCTGCCCGCTCCGTCCGGCTTACTTGCCGGACGTGCTGAGGCCCTTCATGTCGGACGGCAACGGCGTACGGCTCGATGCCATGAATAGAAACGCGATGATCGCGGCGACGCCGGCGACGACCAGGAACAGGATCTGCGCCTGGTTCTGGATCCACATCGCGAGCAGCGCGATCGAAACCGCCAGCACGATGAAGCCCGCGGCCCGCATCAGGCGGTCCATGCTGATCAACGCCATCAGCAGGCACAGCGCACCCGCCCCGACGATCACGTAAAACGCAAGCTGGTCTACCGGAATGCCGAACATGGTCCGCCTCCTCAGTGTTTGGCTTTCGCCTTGTACATTGCGAGCATGCGCTGGGTGACGAGGAAGCCGCCGAAGATATTCACGCTGGCGAGGATCACCGCCAGGAAGCCGAACACCTTGGAAACCCACGACACCGCGTTCAGGGCCGGCACCGCCAGCGCGATCAACGCGCCGACGATGATGACGGAAGAAATCGCGTTGGTGACGGCCATCAGCGGTGTGTGCAGCGCGGGCGTCACGCTCCACACCACGAAGTAGCCGACGAAGATCGCCAGCACGAAGAGCGAGAAGAACGAAACGAAATGGTCCATCTTCGTTTTCCCTAACCCTGCAATTGCGGGTGAACGATCGCGCCGTCCTTGGCGACGAGCGCGCCCTTCACGATCTCATCGTCCCACGGCACGTTCAACGTCTTGGTCGACTTGTCGACCAGCAGCGTGACGAGGTTCAGCAGGTTCTTGGCATAGAGGTTGGACGAATCCTGCGCGATGCGGCTGGGGACATTCAAATGCCCCATCAGCGTCACGCCGTTCACTTCGACAACTTCGCCCGGCTTCGACAACGGGCAGTTGCCGCCCTGCTCGACCGCGAGATCGACGATGATCGAGCCAGGCTTCATGGTCGCCACCATCTCCTCGGTGATCAGCACCGGCGCCTTACGGCCGGGGATCAGCGCGGTGCAGATCGCGATATCCTGCTTCTTGATCGTCTCGGCGATTAGCGCGGCCTGCTTGGCCTGGTATTTGGGGCTCATCGGCTTGGCATAGCCCGCGGCGGTTTCGGCCTGCTTGAACTCGTCGTCAATGACCGCGACGAAGGTCGCACCCAGCGATTCAACCTGTTCCTTCGAAGCGGGACGGACGTCGGTCGCCGACACGATGGCGCCCAGCCGCCGCGCCGTCGCGATCGCCTGCAGCCCCGCAACGCCCGCACCGAACACCAGCACCCGGGCCGGGGCGACTGTACCGGCCGCCGTCATCATCATCGGCATGGCGCGACTGAATTCGGAGGCCGCATCGATCACGGCCTTGTAGCCCGCGAGATTGGCCTGGCTCGACAGCGCATCCATCGCCTGCGCGCGGCTGATCCGCGGCACGAATTCCATGGCAAACAGCGCCGCCTTGGCCGACAGCGGCGCCAGCGCCTCTTTCTCGGCATAGGGGGCGAGGAGTCCGATCACCAGCACGCCCGGCTTGGCGTTCGCCAGCACCGCCGCATCCGGGCGCTGCACGGTCAGCAGAATGTCGGCATCGGCCACAGCAGCAGCGGCATCTGCGACGATCGTCGCACCCGCACCCTCGAACGCCGAATCAGGCACCCGCGAGCCCTGGCCGGCGCCGGTCTCGATCGCGATCGAGGCGCCCAGGGCAATCAGCTTCTTGACGGTCTCGGGAGAGGCGGCAACCCGCTTCTCATGAGGCCGCCGTTCGCGCAGAACCGCGATTTTCATCAGTGCGCCGGCGCTTCGGCAGGCGCCTCACCTTCGGTGGCTTCGACCGCATGCAGCTTGCCGCAGGCATTGATGTGCCGGGCGGCTTCTTCGCCGTTCTTGCAGTTCGCGGCATTGGTCCGCGTGACCGCGAGCAGCACCAGCAAGATGACGCAGAGCACGCTGCCCCATTTGGTCAGCGACCAGAACAGGGCGAAAGTCGCCCGCTGCTCGTGGATATCCTGACTGCCGTGAACATACTCGTGGTCGGCCATGACCCTGCCCCCTGCACGTGCGGCAACCGGCCGCGCGAGGCCGCCTTATAGCAAACGCGCCCCGCCCGACAAGTTGTGACTTACGTCAGGCCGGCGATCGGGCCACTCTACCCGTCCAATCGCAAGGAGCCCGCCATGCGCCGCGACCTCACGACCCCCGAAGGCGCCGTCACCAGCTTCACGCTTCCCAGCGCGGTCCTCAGGGATAACCTCCTCGGCGACGATCCGCGCCGCCGGATCGACGTTTACGTTCCGGCAGGCCATGACGGCGCCGGCCTGCCCTTGCTGGTCGATCTCGTGGGATACACCGCCGGCGGTCCCGTCCACACCAATTGGAAGAATTTTGGTGAAAACGTCCCCGAACGGCTCGACCGGCTGATTGCGACAGGCGCCATGCCGCCGGTCGTGGTCGCCTTCCCGGACTGCTTCACCAAGCTCGGCGGCAACCAGTACATCAACTCAACCACCATGGGCCGATGGGACGATTTCCTGCTGACCGAGGCGGTCCCGGAAATCGAACGCCGCTTCAAGTGCGGCGGCGCCGGCAAACGCGGGGTCTTCGGCAAGAGCTCCGGCGGCTACGGCGCGATCACCCACGCCCTCATCCACCCGGACTTCTGGTCGGCCGCCGCCAGCCATTCCGGCGATATGGCGTTCGAGCTTTGCTATCTCCGCGACATGCCCGGCCTGCTCCGCGCCCTCGCCAAAGCTGGCGGCATCGCGCCCTGGCTGGACGCCTTCTGGGCCAAGCCCAAGGCCGGCGATGCCGACATCCATATCCTTATGGATCTCGCGATGGCCGCGACCTACGACCCCGATCCCTCGGCGCCCTATGGCATTCGCCTGCCGATCGATCCGCATACCTGCGAACTCATCCCTGAGCGTTGGGCGGAGTGGATGAAATGGGACCCGCTCACCCTCGCGGCCGAACGCGCCGACGACCTGAAAAAGCTGAAATGCGTCTATATCGACTGCGGCGACATCGATCAGTTCGATCTCGTCTACGGCGCCCGCCGCCTGACACGCCTGCTCACCGCCCGCGGCATCCCGCACACCTACGAGGAATTTCCCGACAACCACTCCAGCGTCGACTACCGGATGGACGTGAGCCTGCCGCTCCTGGCGAAGGCGCTCTCCGCCTAGGCGTGCCGCGTTCCCATCTTGCGATGCCAGGCGAGCGCGGTGCGCGCGATGGTCTGGATATCCGACCGCGTCGGCGTCCAGCCGAGGATCGTCCGCGCGGCTGTTGAATCGGCAATCAGCGACGGCGGATCGCCCGGCCGGCGGTCGCCATAAACCACCGGGACCGGCTTGCCCGCCACCCGCTCGATCGCGTTGAGGATTTCCAGCACCGACGCGCCGGTCCCGGACCCCAGATTGAAGGCCCGCGAGGCGCCGCCCGCAGCCAGATATTCGACGGCCTTCAGATGCGCCTCGCCGAGATCGCTGACATGGACATAGTCGCGAATGCAGGTGCCGTCGGGCGTCGCGTAGTCCTGCCCGAACACATTGAACGTCCCGCCGCTCAGCAGCGCTTCAATGGCCAGCGGGATCGCATGGGTCTCCGGTTCATGCAGCTCGCCGAGCTGCCCGTCCGGGTCCGCACCGGCCGCATTGAAATAGCGCAGCGCCGCCCATTGCAGCCCATAGGCGCGGCCGTAATCGGCCAGCGCATGCTCGATGGTCAGCTTGGTGACGCCATAGGGATTGATCGGCGCCTTCAGCGCTTCCTCAGGTACCGGCGATGTCTCGGGCAGGCCGTAGACGGCGGCGGTCGATGAAAAGACGATCCGCTTCACCTCGGCCCGGCGCATCGCGTCCAGCAGCTCGATCGTGCCCGCCACGTTCGAGCGGTAATAGGTCGCGGGATCGGACACCGAATCCCGCACCACTGACAGCGCGGCAAAGTGAATAACCGCATCAGGCCGATGCGCCGCCATGACGGCATCGAGCCGCGCCGCATCGCGGATGTCGCCGATCTCGAGCGGGCCCCACTGCACGAGCTCGGCCTTGCCCTGCCCCAGATGATCGAACACGACCGGCTGATGTCCCGCCAGCGCCAGCGCCTTGCAGGCATGGCTACCGACGTAACCGGCGCCCCCGGTGACAAGGATTTTCATCGTTACCTTCCGAACTCACCCAATCGGCGTATAGATTAGCCGGAACGGGTTGCGACAAGATTTACCCCTGGCCAGTCCGGCGGTTCGGCCGCGAATGGTTCCAGTCCGCCAGCAATGCCCGCAGCGCCGCGATAAAGGCGAGGGGCTGGTCGAGCATGACGTGATGGCGGGCCTGGGGAATGCCCGCGACCGGCACCGCTTTCTGCAGCAGTTCGAACATATAGGCCTCGATCTCGGGCGGCATGAGGATCGATCGGTCCCCGCGCAGGATGCCCACCCGGCACGAGATCGACCTTAGTGCCGCTGCGGTGTCGCCGGTTTCGAAACGCTGCCAGATCGCCGGATCGAACTTCCACGTCCAGCCGCCCTCGACCTCTTTCAGCGAGCGCCGCGCGACATAGTCGATGAGATAGTCGTTCTCGCATTTCTGCTCGGGCGCGAGGCGGAACCGCGCCAGCGCCGCGACCAGCGTCGGATAGACCCGGTGCGGACGCATTTCGCGATGGGGCGGACCGCCCGGCCGGTCCGGTGGATTAACGGGCGAATCGACCAGAATCGTGCCGGCCAGCCGCGCGCCGTGCTTGGCGCCGCACATCATGGTGACGAAGCCGCCGAAACTGTGCCCGACAACGACCGGCGGTTCGTCATGCTCGAACATGCCGCACGCCTCCGCCACCGCGATCGGCTCGTCGGCATAGGTCGACATCGCGTAGCCGTCGCGCCATTCGCTGTCGCCCATGCCTGACAGATCGAACGCGGCGACATTGTAGTTTTCCGCCAGATAGGGCGCGATGAAGGCCCACCACCAGGCATGGGCGCCGTTGCCGTGCAGCAGCACCAGCCCGGGTTTCGAGCGGTCGCCCCAGCGCAGCACGTTGAGCCGCACTCCGCCGCTCGCCGCCGTCAATTGCTCGGGCGCCTTCGCGATCGTGTGAAAGAACCAGCGCGGCGATGGCGGCTCGCGCCCTTCATAGGTCGCCAGCGGCCCGGCCTTGCCGCCCTCGTCGTGCCTCAGATTGATCTTGCCGTCGCTCATCCTTCGGCCACCTGGATCCAGTGCGGTTTCGCAGGTCGCGCGCCCAGCGCTTTGAAGACCCCGGTCGCCGACATGATGGTCCGCTCGCCCGTCCAGATGCGGCCACGCACGGTGAAGAGATCGTCCTCTTCGCCCACCACCTCGCCGGTCCCCTCCACGAAGTCGCCGATCTCGGCCGCGGAGATGAAATCGGTCAGCAGCCGCACCGTGACCCAGAAACGGTGCGCATTCAGCGAGACCGCATGTCCCAGCGCCATGTCGGCGAACGACATCAACATCCCGCCGTGGCAGTTCTTCATGCCATTGGTGTGATGCTCGGAGACCAGAAATGCGCGCGTATAAGCGCCGCCCTCGCCGATCCGCTCGAACAGCGGCCCGATCTGGCGGCCGAAGCCCTGCGTCCAATTCATCTGGACATAGCCTTCGGGAATCCTGGGCAGTTTTTCTTCCAGCAGGTCGTCGGTCATGGGCGCCAGTCTAGGACGTCTCGTGGCTTTCGTCTCATCTGGCCGCGATCGCTGCAAGCGGTCTTCCGTTGGCCTGCCGGTTGACTGCCAACCTCGATTCCGGCATGCCGCGCGGATCGAGAGGGCGCGGACTTCGCGTCTCCCTGCGAAAGCAAAAAGTTTGCGCAAACCCGCCTCCCAAGAACGCCGCGGTTAGGCAGATGTACTTCAGGATTGACGAAGACCGAGGCGACTACATTTCGGGCTGGTTGCTGCCAGACAACCCCTCGCGTCATCCCAAGGTCATCGTTTCAGTGGATGGCGAAAATGCCGTCGTGAGCGCGACGCTCACGCACGCAAGCATGGTGACGGGCGGGCTGCACGACACGGGAATTTGCGGCTTTGAGATCGGCTGCACGGACTTTCCGGCATTGGCATCGGCGAAGGACGTGCGCGTCTATGACGAAGATACGGGCCTGCTCATCTATGTGCGGCGCGGGCCATACGCCTATGTGGAAGCGAAACTCTTCGCCTTCGACTGCCGTGAGGGCGAAGAGTCGCTCTGCGCCGCAGCGCTCGCCAGTGCGTTCCACATGGCCTATCCCGACCTGCATCTGGTAGGTCCCGATGCGCGCAAGGCCTGCATCGATGCGCGGTTGACGACGTCGCTTTACCTGGGCGGTAAAGTCCATGTGCGCGCCCTCGACCCGTATCTGAGGGGAAGCAAGTTCCGCCTTGCGGCCCTTCTGGCCGATCCGGTGGATATTCTGGTCGGAACGCTTTTATCTCCCTCGCGTGCCGAAGGGCCTGACGCGGCCGAGCGCCTCCTCGATATCGTCCGCCGGCTCGACGCCGATCAGCAGAATATGCTGTCCGACCCCATGACCCGTCGCCTGACTGTGCTGAATTGGGCAGACAAGCTGGAGCGCGATGCCGTTGCGCAGGCACTTGATACCCTCTCGCACTACGAAGCCATCGGCGTGGAGGCGGACATGGCCGCTTTTGTGTCGCAGATGGCCGGTCTCTGCGAAGTGGATGACCGCGTCTTCAATGGCGTTCCCAGCAAGCCGCGCTCCGCCTTGGCGGCCGTCCTGCGCCGAGAGCCTGTTGTTCAAAAGCTGATAGGCCGCGACCTCGAGATCTACGATGCCGTCGCCGACGCAATCCTGGTCGCAAACACGAGCGAATGAGCCTGCGACGGGTTGACGGCTACACCCCGCGCGGCCTGCGTCTCAACCAACCGAAGCGCCGGCGTGCCGGTAGCCGTCGCATTTGCCATTCGCGAATGGCCGCAACGAAGCGGAGTGCCGTTACATCCTCGACGACATTTTGATCGTGTATGTCGAAAAATGAATTGTCGCGTGGATCGCTGCGCGTCGCCAGCCCGCGCGCCTGCTTGTTCGCGAAGTCCTCGCGCGACTGGACAACATAATGATGCAGGCGCAGGCGCTGCGGTACGAAGGTTTCCGGAAGCTGGCTCGTGTCGTGATCGATGGCGACATGGTCCTCGCGGACGAGGCCGCGGGGGTGCAGCGGGATGAAATTGTGCGGCGTTATTGTCGGCCCGGCGATTCCACTCGGCTTTATGATGCACTTCGTATGTCGGTTGACGTCGAAGTCATCGGCGGCCCGATGTGTGTAGCTCTCCAGGATCAGCCCCCCCGGCCGAGTAACGTGACCCGAACTGCCGAACAGCGTCCAAGGCACGATGAGGCCGTCGTCGTTTTCGAAGTCCGCAAGGATCTCGGGTAGCGTTTCGTGCTGCAGCGGAATGAAGAATTCATCGGCGTCGATGAATGCCATCCATTTGAACCGCCGGCCGAACCGCATCAGCGCATTCTGGTAGGCCGGCATCTGGCCGAATTCCATCGGCCAGTTGATCAGGCGGATGCGTTTTTGATCCGGAAATGACCGGATCTGATCGACAGTCGTGTCGGTAGATCCGTTGTCATAGATGATGAACTGATCGACGCCGATCGAGGCATGATGCGCCAACCACTCGAAAATCGCATGCGCCTCATTCTTGACGATAATGACGGCGGCGATCAGGCCGGATGCTTTTTTCACCGATAGCGTTCCGGCGCCCTGCAAGGCTTCTTCTGGCGTGCTTTTGAGCTTCAACGTCACGCCGTCTTTTGCAGGTTTGTTCCGCTCCGGGCAATAAGCCCGTAGTGACGCCAGCGCTGGTCTAGCGGGCCATGAGAGGCGACGTGAGCGAGGTCGCCGCCTTGAGATAGCGAATTGCGATGCCGCCCGGAATATGACGCACCACCCTGCCGCGCATGCGGCCGATGGCGATTTCAGCGCCGATCGCCGGCCGCGGTTCGAGCGCCAGCGCCGCGCCGGTCAGGGACAGGTCGATTACGCGGCACGGAACCTCTTGACCGTCAGGCAAAGTGCAGCGGCCTTCCTGATCGACTTCCTTGCGTTCGTGGCCTCGCAGATCCTCGTCGCGCAGGCGATGGCGGTTCGCGTGATAGGTCAGGCGTTCGGCGATCTTGTCGCGGCGGTTCTGCGTCGTGGTGAGGCGCACTGCGAAGCCGAACGAATGGCTGCGGGCGACGATGCCCTCCGCCCGACCGATATCGTCGATATAGAGGATCACCCGCGAGCCGATCGCCGGAACCTGCTCGGCGGTCACGGAAACGCCGCCGGGGGACATGTCGAACAGCAACCCGCGGTGCTCCGACTCGTCCTCCGTCATGAAACGGACGGGCAGGCTGACGACAATCCGCCGATGGCGCCGCTCATCCGCGGCCTGCCCAAGCAGGAATTTTTCCAGCCGCGAAGGACTGGCACTTGCCGTCTTGTCGTCGATATCCACGTAAACTCTCCCCCGCGCCAATCTAGAGAGACGTGGTAAAGAATTTGTTGGTGATTGTGCCCTGCCGGACCCTCACCTCCCAGGACCGGACGGCGACCGGCTCGGAGTTCTCAGGACTTGAACACCAGCCCAGCCTCGCTCAGCTGCTGTCGCAGCGCCGGCGCGATGTCCGGCCGTTCTAGCCCCAGCGCCAGGTTCGCCGTCAGAAAGCCGGCCTTGCTGCCGCAATCGAACCGCCGCCCCGAGATCGGCACGGCATGGAAGGGCTGGGCGCCGATCAGGCGCGCCATGGCGTCGGTCAGCTGGATTTCGTTGCCCGCACCAGGCGCCTGGTCCTCGAGCCGCGCGAAAATCTCCGGCTGCAGAACGTAACGCCCGACCAGCATCATGGTCGAAGGCGCTTCGGCGGGCTTCGGCTTCTCGACCAGGCCCCTAACTTCCGTCATCCCGTCGATGGTGCGGCCGGGATCGACGATCCCATATGAGCCTGTCGCCTCGCGCGGGATGTCCAGCACCGAAACGAGATTGCCGCCGATCCGGCTGTGGGCCGTAACCAGTTCCTCGGTCGCGCCGGGCGTACCGTAGATCAGCTCGTCAGGCAGCAGCACGGCAAAGGGTTCGTCGCCGATGATCCTGCGGGCGCACCAGACGGCGTGGCCCAGCCCCAGTGGCCGCTGCTGCCGGACGAAGATCGCATCGCCGGCACCGGGCAGGCTGGCGGTCAGGCCATCCAACTCCGCCTTTTTTCCGCGTTTGGTAAGGGTGTCCTCCAGTTCGTACGAGACGTCGAAATGGTCCTCGATCGCTTCCTTGCCCCGGCCGGTGACGAAGATGAACGTGTCGATCCCAGCCGCGCGCGCTTCCTCGATCGCATAGTGGATCAAGGGCTTGTCAACGATGGGCAGCATCTCTTTGGCGATCACCTTGGTCGCCGGCAGGATCCGCGTCCCCAGGCCCGCGACGGGAAAGACGGCTTTACGAATAGGCTTCATGACGTGACTCCGTCGTCTGTACGTCTCGCGATATGCGCGAGGCGCGCTCCGGGGTCAAATCCGCCGGGAGGTGGCGGGCCGACACCTGCCGCCGCCAGACGCTTAACCCGCCCAGTCCACCCACGCCCCGTGGTGGTGAACCTCGCCCAGCACCTCTTCACGCATCGCACCAGCGTCGTAGATGCGCAGCCGCAGCGGATATTTCGCGGGGTCCAGCGACCGCTCGATGGAATCCTGGAACAGGCGGAAGATCGGCCGCCGCGCAGACGCCTCCGTGAGGATCGCCTCCAACCGGTCCCACATCGGCTGGTTCCATTGATAGGTCACCATGGAATGCGCCACGATCGCCGCACTGCCCGGTGCGACCTTCTCAAGTTCTTCCGGCAGGTGCGCCAGCGCATCGCCCACCCGGATCGGGGGCGGAAACTGCACCGCGATCTCGAGCGCCTTGCGCATCCGCTCGATCCGGTCGGGCAGGCCCGGCCACAGCAAGGCGAGCAGCCAGCGCCGGTCTTCTGCTGAGGTCAGATCGACCGGGTTTAGCTCCAGTCCGATCCGCGCGGCGACCACCGGCGGCCCGGACGGCACGGGTGGCGGCGTCTCGCCTCGCCATGCACTGTCGATGGTAAGGTTTGAGGCGGGCCCACCGTCCAGCACGCGCCCATCCGCGTGCACATAGTGATAGGCGTAGCGATCCCAGTTGAGGTTCAACCCCGCACTCGGCCCCAACTCGACGATATGCAGCTTCTGGTTCGTCCGCGCCGCGATGGTCGCGTAGCCCGCGCGCAGGAAGGAGCAGCGCCTGACCTCGTTGGTGTTGGTCACCCGCGCCGCGATCAACGGGTCGATGACCGCCCGGTGCGTCATGACGAAATCGCGGAACACGCCATAGGTCCCCAGCCCGATCTCGGCCTCCGCCTCACCGCGCTTCAGGAGATGGCTGTAATAGCACCGCAGCGCATGCTCCGCCCCGTCCAGCAGCGCATAGTGGACCGCTGCAAACAGCATATTGGCCGGCGGCTGGCCCGGCCGCGCGGTGAGCGTGATGGCCTGAACCTCCGCATCGTCGGCGATCGCGTTCGAGACCGCTTCATAAAGCGGACAATCCCCGCCTTTGGCGGCCTCGCCCGCGAAATAGCGCCAGTATTCCGGCCGCAGGCTCAGTTTGTTAGCCTCGATTTCGCTCATGACAGCCCTTCCTTGCAACGCCGCGACTGGGCATGGTCGCCCGCATCCCGACAATATTGACGAGCGCTGTCCATGAAGCCCGATCCCATCCGCCTCGACGCCGCGATCTACCCCTACTTCGTCGAGATCACGACGCGCTTCGCCGACATGGACCACAACGGCCATCTCAACAATGTCGCCTACGCGCAGTATTTCGAGCACGCACGCGTCAGGTTCAACCAGACCACGATCTTCGACGAAGACCAGCTCCGCAACACCGCCAGGACTTGGCGCGTCCTGGTGGCGGCGATCTCCATCGCCTATCTGCGCGAAGGCGCCTACGGCCCGCCGGTGCGAATCGGCGTCGGCGTCAGCAAGATCGGCAACGCCTCCTTCACGCTCGCCGCCGCCTGTTTCCAGGAGGACGCCTGCATCGCGACGCATGAGAGCGTCATCGCGTTCAAAGGACCGGAAGGCCGCCTGCCCGATACGATGCGCGCCAAGCTTGAATCACAGCTCTTGAAGATCGCCTAGGCAGGCAAGCTGACACCCGCCGCCGCGAAGACCTTGCGCTGGCGCTTGGCGAGCGCTGCCTCGCTGAAGTCGCCCATCGCGTCGTTGAACAGGCGATAGAAATTGAGCTCGGCGCCGAGATGCAGGAACACCGCGCCGAGGCCGATCGCCGCGCGGTCCATGAAGACGAACTCTCGCGGCGGCTTCACCGGGCCTAGCGTTTTCAACCGCGAATGGACCTCGAACGCTTCCTTCCGCCCGTACTGCGCTGGGCTGACGCCATCGGCGATCGTCCGCACTCGGTCGTCGAGCAGCGGCGCATAGATGAAACGCGCCCAGATGTTCAACGTATCGATCAGCTCATTGCTGAGCTTCTTGAACCCCCACGTCTCATAGGCCGCCACCTGCGCCGCCCGGTCGTTGGCGAGCAGACCGCGATACAGCCCGATCACGCCACCCACGAAGGACGGCGAGAAGGTCCGGATGCAGCCATAGTCCAGCAAGTTGATCCCGAGATCATCCCGCACCGTGTAATTCCCAAGATGCGGATCGCCATGGATCGCCCCGAACCGCACGAAGGGCAGCCACCACGCCGTGAACATGTTGGCGGCGATGGCATTGCGCCGGTCCTGCGTATCGCCCTTGAAATCGAGCAGGCGCTTGCCTTCCAGCCAACCCATCGTCAGCAGCCGCTGCGTCGACAGCTTCGCGATGACATCCGGCACGCTGATCTCCGGCTTATCCGCCAGGATTTGCCGATAAAGCGCGATGTGCCGCGCCTCCAGCGCGTAATCCAGTTCCTCGCGCAGCCGCGCCGCGATCTCGCCTTTCATGTCCTCCGCATCGATCGCCTTCTCCGCCCGGCGGAAGATCGCGAAGGCAAGATCGAGCTGCCCCAGATCGGCCTCCACCGCCGAGGCCATGTCCGGGTATTGCAGCTTGCAGGCGACCTCGGCGCCGTCCTTCGTCACCGCGCGATGCACTTGGCCCAGCGACGCCGCCGCGCTCGCCTCCTGGTCGAAGCGCGTAAACCGCGTCAGCCAGTCCGGCCCCAGTTCCGCCGCCATGCGCCGCCGCACGAACGGCCAGCCCATCGGCGGCGCGCTCGACTGCAGCGTCGCCAGCTCCTCCGCGAATTCAGGCGGCAGCAGGTCGGGCACGGTGGCGAGCAGCTGCGCGACCTTCATGACGGGACCTTTCAGCCCGCCGAGCGCCGCCCGCAATTCGGACGCGGACTTCGCCATGTCCATCTCTCGCCCCAGCGCGCGATTGACCGCCGCCTTTGCCGCGAAGCCGCCGAGGCTCACCGTCGTGCTGGCATAGCGCCGCATCCGCCCGCCCAGCGTATTGGCGTCCTTCAAGCGTTTGGGCGGCTTTTCGGGTTTATCAGCCATCAAGCAGCGCGGCGTCGCGCTCCAGCTCGTCGATGAACCCTGAGATCATGCCGAGCCCGCGTGTCCAGAACTGCGGGTCCGAGGCATTGAGCCCGAAAGGCTTCAGCAGCTCAGTATGCCGCTTCGATCCGCCCGCCTCCAGCATCGCGAAATACTTCGGCACGAACTCGGGATGCGCGTCCTCGTAGAGCGCATAAAGCGAATTCACCAGGCAATCGCCAAACGCATAGGCGTAGACGTAAAACGGCGAGCGCACGAAATGCGGGATATAGCACCACCAATTCGCATAGCCCGGCGCGAAGTCGAAGGCCGGCCCCAGGCTCTCTTGCTGCACCGCCATCCAGATCGCGCCGATATCCTCGGGCGTCAGCTCGCCCTGCCGGCGCTTGGCGTGAAAGCGCAGCTCGAACTCGTAGAACGCGATCTGCCGCACCACGGTGTTCAGCATGTCCTCCACCTTGCCCGCGAGCAGGATGGCGCGCTCGCGCGGAGACGGCGCCGCATCCAGCAGCGCCCGGAAGGTCAGCATCTCGCCAAACACCGAAGCGGTCTCGGCGAGCGTCAGCGGCGTCGCGGCGAGCAGCACGCCTTGTTTCGCCGCCAGCGTCTGGTGCACGCCGTGACCCAATTCATGGGCCAGCGTCATCACATCGCGCGGCTTCCCCAGATAGTTCATGAGAATATAGGGATGCGCACTCGGCACCGTGCCGTGGCTGAACGCCCCGCCCGACTTGCCCGGCCGTGGCTCGGCATCGATCCAGCTCTTCTCGAAGAACGGCGTCGCCAGCTCCGCCATGCGTGGCGCGAAACGGCCATAAGCGCCCAGCACCGTCGCCTTGGCCGCATCCCAGCCGATCCGCGCATCGCTCGCCTGCGGCAGCGGCGCATTGCGATCCCAGTCGTTCAGCTTTTCGACGCCGAGCCAGCGTGCCTTGAGCTTGTAGTAGCGATGCGACAGCTGCGGGAACGCCGCGACCACCGATCGCCGCAGCGCCTCCACGACCTCCGGTTCCACCTGGTTCATCAGATGCCGGAACGAGGTCGCCTCGGGATAGGCGCGCCAGCGGTCGTCGATCTCCTTGTCCTTCGACAGCGTGTTGAGGATGAAGGCGAAGGTCCGGGCATTCCCCGCAAAGGTTTCCGACAGTGCCGCCGCCGCATCCCGGCGCAGCGCCGCATCCGGACTGCCCAGCAGGTTCAGCGCCTGCGGCCCGGTCAGCGTCTCGCCGCGCACCTCGTACCGGAGCCCCGCGACCGTCTCGTCGAACAACCGGCTCCACGCGCTGGCACCTGCCAGATCCTTCTCATAGAGCAGCCGCTCCACATCCTCAGCGAGCTGATGCGGCCGGAACGCGCGTACGCTCTCCAGCCACGGCCGGTAGCGGGCAAGACCCGGCGCGGTGGCTAGGGCAGCCTCCAGATCAGCATCGGGAATCTGCGACAGCTCCAGTTCTAAGAACAGCGTCTCGCTGCCTATCTCCGACAGCCTGTCCTGCATGTCGCCATAGAACTTGCCGACGGCCGGGTCCGAGGAGTGCGCCGAGAACGCAAGGCCCGCAAACGCCGCGATCCGGCCCGACAGATCGCCCAAGGCCTCATAATCCGCAATCATCGCGGCCAGCCGCACCCCGGCGCCCTCGCCCGCAGCAAGCGCGGAAATCCGTCCCTTGAACGACGCCGAAAACGCCTTCGCCAGGTCCAGCGCCCGCTTCAGATCGGCGGTCAGCCGTGGATCGTCCAACCCTGCATAAAGATCCCGGAGGTCCCAGGCGGGTGCCGGTGCAGAGATCTCGGTTTTAGCCATCATTGCCTCGCCGGTAGCGACTTGGCGCGATTATTTCACAAAATTTGGCGAAACGAACCTGTCAATAAAAAGACCAAGCAAAAGAAAAACGCCACAAAATCCGAACACATACAGATCGCTGAGTGTCATGGATTGATAATTCGAATAAATCCCCGTTCTCATGCGCTCCGCAGCATGAAGAACGGGGTTAAAGGAGATATAAGTCCGAAAAGGCTCGGGCACAGAATCGGGGATGAAGAATATTCCCATGGTCGCCCAGACGAGAATCGTCTGAAGATTTATCAATACAATAAGCTTTGGCCAAACACGAACCGCGGCAAAACCAAATGCACCAAAACATATTCCAAGGGAAATCGCTTCAAAAATCGAGAAAAAGATCAAACCCAAATTATATACCTTAACGTCCGGCAATATTACTAAGATCATTGCACCAAGAACGACAAATATCGTGAAAGAAGTCAGAAATTCCACGATAGAGCGAGCTATGAATATATCGATTGATTTGACAGTGGGAAACGAAAGAAGCGCCGAGCTTTCCATAATCGCCATCGGCACCAGCCGAACGGGATACACAAACGCGATAAACGGCAGGGCGCCGCTCGCGATCCACAAGATCAGATTGGTACCGAACGAAGGTGGCCGGGCAACGAGCAAGTAGATCGTCAAGACGATCCCGAAATGCGCCATTGGCCAGAGTATGGCGACGAGATAACCGGCATAGCCGCCTTGGATTCTCGTGCGCAAATCTCGAACGACAAGAGCGCCGATAACCCGTGCCTGCGCCGCGAGCACCGAGCCAGGGACCGTATTGTTGCTGGCGCTGCGAACCGGCAGCCTGGCACCATTGGCCATACGATCTCCATGGGGCCGCAAAATGCGACCTTGGAGTTAATACCAATCCGCCAATTCCAGCGGAACCTTAAATCGACCGGACAACGCGGCGGGCCCTGATTTGCGGAGAGCCTTAGACCGCCGTCTGCAAAAAACCGTCTTGTTAAACCTCGAATTAGGGGTTTCGCCCGCATAGTCGTCCCGAATTGGTGCAGTTGAGCGCGCCCGCACGGCCGAAAACGGCGGCGGCGCCGGTGGGCGGACGGATTTTGATGACGCATACGATCCTCATCGTCGATGACGACCCGACCCAGCGCCGGCTGATGCAGGCGGTGATCGAGCGCAACGGCTATCAGACGCTCCAGGCCGCCTCAGCCGATGAGATGTTCCGCGTCCTCGAAGGCGCCCACGGCCCCGATATCGGCCTCTTGATGCTCGATCTCGTCATGCCCGGCGAGGACGGCATCACCGCCCTGAAGCGCATGCGTCCCGGCCGGCCCGACCTGCCGGTGATCGTGCTGACCGCCCAGGGCGGCATCGAAACCGTGGTTTCCGCGATGCGCGCCGGCGCCGACGACTTCCTGGTGAAGCCGGCCAGCCCCGAACGCATTCTCGTCTCCATCCGCAACGCCCTGAAGGTGAAGGCCCTCACCGGCGAAGTGCAGCGCCTGAAGAAACGCACCGGCGGTGCGCTCGGCTTCAGCGACATGATCGCGAAATCCGCGGCGATGCGCATGGTCGTGCGCCTCGGCGAGCGCGGTGCACAGTCCAACATTCCGATCCTTATCGAAGGCGAATCGGGCGTCGGCAAAGAAGTCCTCGCCCGCGCTATCCAGCAAGCCTCGGAACGCTCGAACAAGCCGTTCGTCGCGGTCAATTGCGGCGCCATCCCCGAGAACCTGATCGAATCGATCCTCTTCGGTCACGAGAAGGGCGCCTTCACCGGCGCCAGCGAGAAGCATATCGGCAAATTCCAGGAAGCCGATGGCGGCACGCTCTTCCTCGACGAGATCGGCGAACTGCGTCTCGACATGCAGGTGAAGCTGCTGCGCGCCATCCAGGAAGGCGAAGTCGATCCGGTCGGCGCCAAGCGTCCGGTAAAGATCAACATCCGCCTGATCTCGGCGACCAACCGCAACCTCACCCAACTCGCCCAGGAAGGCCGCTTCCGCGAGGATCTCTATTATCGCCTGAACGTCTTCCCCGTTCAGGTCCCGCCCTTGCGAGACCGCATGGACGACCTGCCTGATCTCGTCCAGTTCTTCATCGAGCGCTTCGCCGCCGAGGAAAATAAGCGCGTCATCGGCATCGAGCCGGCGGCGCTCAACATGCTCGGCGCCTATGCCTGGCCGGGCAACATCCGCCAGCTTGAGAACACCGTCTTCCGCGGCGTGGTGCTCAGCGACGCCGCGCACTTGACCATGGCGGATTTCCCCCAGGTCGCCGCCCAGCTCGGCATCGAGCTGAAGGTCGAAGCCCGCGTCGCCGAACGCGCCGTCGTTTCCGAAGCGGTCGCCGAAGCCCAGCCGATGGCTCTCGCGGTCGGTCACGACGTCGCCTATTCCGGCCAGACCGCGCGGCCGCCCTCCGCCCCCGTCGCCTCCAACGGCACGGTTCGCCTCGCGAACGGCGTCGAGATCAAGGCGATGGACGAGGCCGGGCATCTCCGCCGGCTGGAAGAGATCGAGAACGACCTCATCCGCTTCGCGATCGAGCTGTATGACGGCCACATGACGGAAGTCGCCCGCCGCCTCGGCATCGGCCGCTCGACCCTCTACCGCAAGCTCCGCGAAATGGGCATGGCGGGCGCCGAGGCGGAATAGCGCTTCGAATGAGGTCCGGACCGTTGCCGTGCCGGTGACCCGCGCCGGCGCGCCCGGTTGCACCCGCGAACACCCTCCTCTAAAGCTCTTCCGGGTCGTTCTCCCAAGGCTTTTAGATGCATCTGGAAAAACGCGTTCTCGTCACCGGCGGTGCCGGATTCCTGGGGTCGCATCTCTGCGAACGGCTTGTGAAGGAAGGCGCACACGTCGTTTGCGTCGATAACTTCTTCACGGGGTCGCATCTCAACATCCGGCATCTGCGGGATTTCCCCAATTTCGAGATCATCCGGCACGACGTCTGCTTCCCGCTCTATATCGAGGTCGACGAAATCTATAATCTCGCCTGCCCGGCATCGCCGATCCACTATCAGCACGACCCCGTGCAGACGACGAAGACCAGCGTGGTCGGCGCGATCAATATGCTGGGGCTCGCCAAACGCCTCGGTGCGAAGGTTTTTCAGGCCTCGACCTCCGAAGTCTACGGCGACCCGCTCGTCCACCCTCAACCCGAAAGCTATTGGGGCAACGTCAATCCGATCGGCACGCGCTCGTGCTACGACGAGGGCAAGCGCTGCGCGGAGACGCTCTTCTTCGACTACCGGCGCCAGCACGAGCTGAAGATCAAGGTCGTCCGCATCTTCAACACCTACGGCCCGCGAATGCATCCCAATGACGGCCGCGTCGTTTCCAACTTCATCGTGCAGGCGCTGATGGGCCGCGACATCACGATCTTCGGCGATGGTTCCCAGACCCGCGCCTTCTGTTACGTCGACGACCTTATCGAAGGCTTCGTGCGCCTGATGGCGACGCCGGACGACATCACCGGGCCCATCAATATCGGCAATCCCGGCGAGTTCACGATCCGCCAACTCGCCGAGGCCGTTATCGAGCTCACGGGCGCAAAGTCCCGGCTGGTGCAGCTTCCCCTTCCCAGCGACGACCCGAAACAGCGGCGGCCCGACATCACCCAGGCTGAGCAGGTTCTGGGCTGGCAGCCGCAGGTCGCGCTGCGTGACGGCCTCACCAAGACGATCGCCTATTTTGACGCGCTCCTGAAAAGCGGTCAGGCAGCGAGCGTCGTGAACAGCGCCACCTGACGGTCAAAGATCCGTCGTATATCCTTGCGGCAGCGCGGGGCGATGTTCCCTGCCCCGGTTGAAACTGAGAGACAGTCATGCGCGTCGCGATGATAGGAACTGGTTATGTCGGGCTCGTGTCGGGGGCCTGCTTCGCTGATTTCGGTCATACCGTAACCTGCATCGACACCAACGAAGCCAAGATCGCCGGCCTGCGCGAAGGCAAGATGCCGATCTTCGAACCGGGCCTCGATGTTCTGGTCGCAAAGAATGTCCGAGAGCAGCGCCTCTTCTTCGACACGAAGGCCGCCGAAGCGGTGCGCAATGCCGATGCCGTCTTTATCGCGGTCGGGACGCCCTCCCGGCGCGGCGATGGCCATGCCGATCTCACCTATGTGTTCGCCGCGGCGGAAGAAATCGCCAAGCTGATCGACGGCTTTACGGTCATCGTGACGAAATCGACTGTTCCTGTCGGGACCGGCGACGAGATCGAAGCGATCGTCCACCGCGTCCGGCCCGATGCCGATTTCGCCGTCGTATCGAATCCCGAATTTCTGCGCGAAGGCGCGGCAATCGACGATTTCAAGCACCCCGACCGCGTCGTCGTCGGCAGCGACGACGAACGCGCGCGCGCCGTGATGCAGGATCTTTATCGGCCGCTCTATCTGAACGAGACGCCGATCATGTTCACGGATCGCCGCACCTCCGAACTGACGAAATATGCCGGCAACGCCTTCCTCGCGATGAAGATCACCTTCATCAACGAGATCGCCGATCTCTGTGAAGCCGTCGGCGCAAATGTCCAGCATGTCGCGCGCGGCATTGGTCTCGACAAGCGGATCGGCTCGAAATTCCTCAACGCGAGCCCCGGCTATGGTGGCTCGTGCTTTCCGAAGGACACGCTCGCGCTCGTCACCACGGCCCGAACGGCGAACAGCCCAATGACGCTTGTTGAGGCGACGGTGACCGCCAACGATCGGCGTAAGAAAAGCATGGCGGATCGCATCGTCAACGCGCTCGGTGGCGATGCGGTGGGCAAGACCGTCGGTATTCTTGGTCTGACCTTCAAACCGAACACCGACGATATGCGTGACTCCCCAAGCCTCGATATCGTGCCCGCGCTTCTGGCAGCGGGCGCGGTCGTGCAGGCCTTCGATCCCGAGGGCATGACGGAAGCCGCAAGCCTGCTCCCCGGCATCGCGCTCAAGGACGGCGCCTATGATGTTGCCGACGGTGCCGATGTCCTCGTCATTCTGACGGAGTGGGACCAGTTTCGCGCGCTCGATCTCAGCCGCATCAAGAGCGCGATGCGCGCGCCGCGCCTCGTCGATCTCCGCAACATCTACAAGCGCGAGGAAATCACCCGCCATGGCTTCGACTATTTCAGCATCGGCCGGCCCTAGCGCGCGCCCATGAAAAACACCCGCCGCTTCGCTTTCATCGCTGGCCTCTGCGCCGCTGCGGCGAGCGCGCAGGCTGAGTCGCAATCGACCAAGCTGCTTTATGAGCTCAGCGCGGCGGGCGTTGGCGCCGCGGACTTCACGGTCGTCGCCCAGTTCGAGAACGGCGGCTACCGCATCGACGCTCAAGGCACCACCTATGGCGCGGTCGATCTCATGAACAGCCTCACCGTCAGCGCGATGAGCGTCGGGCTGCTCGCAGGTGAAGCGGTCCAGCCGCAGTTTTTCGGCACCAGCAATCTCTACAACGGCGACGACCGGCGTACCCGTGTCACCTGGACAGCCGGGGAGGCGATCACGCAGGAGATCGTGCCGACCCTTGCCGAAGAAGAGCGCACGGCAATCCCCGACGATGCCCGGCAAGGCGCGCTCGATCCGATCGCAGCCTTGCTCAGCTTCGCCACCGGCGGTCCGGCGCGCGACGTCTGCGAGGGCGGTGTGAAGGTGTTTGACGGGCGGCGCAGCTACACGCTGGCACTCGATGCCGCAGACGGCACCGGAATCGTCGAGCAGCGCCAGGTGGGCGGCCAAAGCGTGCCGGCGCTGAAGTGCCGAATCACCTCGGTGCGTACCGGCGGAAAATCGCCGGACGGCTGGCTGTCGAGTTCAAGCGACAGCGAACACGCGCTGATCTGGTTCTGGCGCGACCCGCTCGGCCGCGCGATTCCCTTTAGGATCGAGGCGAATGCGCCGATCGGCTCTGCCGTGGCGCAACTGGCCGCGCTACCCTGAGCGGCCGCTCAGCGTCCCGAAAGGGCGCTGAGATAGAGATCGAGCATCTCTTCTTCTGTCGAACGCTCAGCCGCATCCATTTTGCGGATGCGCACGACCTTGCGCAGGATCTTGACGTCGAAGCCGTGACCCTTGGCCTCAGCATAGACCTCTTTGATGTCGGCCGAGAGCGCGGCCTTTTCCTCTTCAAGACGCTCCACACGTTCAACCAGCGACTTCAGCTGATCCTTGGCGAAGTTGGTCTTGGTGGTCACGATTATCCTCCGAATTTCGAGCGGGGGCGGACCCTATAGGCGGCCCCGGCGGCGTTCAAGCCGCCTGTGGCGCCAAACGCTCGAACGCCCGCGCGCGCCACAGCGCATCCGCCGTAGGGCTTGGCGCGCGGCCTAGAATCCAACCGCTCGTCACGAAATCCCTCAACGTGTCCGCCGTCTCAGGCGCGTCCGAGAGATAGGCGACGCGATAAGCGTGCCCGTCAAACTCGGGATGCGCCGATCGGTCGTCGCGATACCCGCCATCGACATAATGCGACAGCGGCTCAAGACCCGCCCGCCTGACATCGTCATTCGCCTCCAGATAATGCGCGACGCTGAAATAGGGATGCGGATCCAGCCCGGCGCGCCACCCTACGGTCAGATAGTGCTCAAGATCGCACACCGCGAGCGGCTGGCTCAGCTGGCGGCGGTAGCTCGCGACATGGAACAGCGGATGCGGCGACGCGCCCTGCCGCCAGCCGGTGGCGGCGTAATCGCTGAGCGGATCGACACCGTCCGCCGGCGTCCGCTGGCGCAGATACCACGCCGCATCGAACAGCGGATGCGGCGAGCGTCCCTCCCGCGCCCCGAACTGCAGATAGTGCATGAACGGCTCGCTCCCGGCCATCCGCACATCCGCCTGCTGCGCCAGATAGCGCGGCGCGTCGAACAGCGGCGAAGGACTAAACCCGCGCCGCCAGCCCAGCGCGGCATAATGCGCCCACTGATCCGTGCCAACCGCCGCCCAAACCCCAAGATGCCGCCGATAGGACGCCGCATCGAACAGCGCCGGGGCCGCGCCGAAAGACCTCCGCAGGGCAAGTCTCACCCAAGCGGCGCCTCTCCCACTCACCACTTGGTCGATCCAAGCTGCTTCAGATACGCGCCATACGAATTGCCATACTCCTCGGCGAGCGCCAGCAGCCGGTCCTGGGTGATATAGCCGCTCCGCCAGGCTACTTCCTCGGGACAGGCGATCTTCAGCCCCTGCGTATGCTCCACCGCCCGCACCAGCTCGGAGGCTTCCATCAGCCCCTGCACCGTCCCGGTATCCAGCCACGACGTCCCGCGCTGCAGGCGCACCACCTTCAGATCGCCGCGCTTGAGATAGGCTTCATTGACCGCGGAAATCTCCAGCTCGCCCCGATGCGAAGGCTGCAGGTCCCGCGCGATACCGCAGACATCGCCATCGTAGAAATAGAGCCCCGTCACCGCCCAGTTGCTGCGCGGCTCCGCCGGCTTCTCCGCGATCGACACCGGCCGCCCGCTGCCGTCGAGCTCCACCACGCCGAAGGCGGAAGGGTCCGTCACCTGATGCGCGAAGACAGTCGCACCCGTGGCCAGGGCGGCGGCCGTCTGCAGCTCCTGCGTCAGGCCAGCGCCGTAGAAGACATTGTCACCGAGCGCCAGGCAGCAGGGCTTGCCCGCGATGAAGGCCTCGCCGATCAGGAACGCCTGCGGGATCCCCCGCGGCGCTTCCTGCGCGGCATAGGAAATCTGCAGGCCCCATTGGCTGCCGTCGCCCAACAGCCGCTCGAACTGCGGCAGCGCGCTCGGCGACGAGATCAGCAATATCTCGCGAATCCCCGCCAGCATGAGCGTCGTCAGCGGATGATAGACCAGCGGCTTGTCGTAGATCGGCAGCAGCTGCTTGTTGACGGCCGTCGTGATCGGCTTCAACCGCGTCCCACTGCCACCCGCGAGTAGAATACCCCTCACAACAACCCCGGCATCGGCTTCTTATCGTCCAGTATTTCCTGCAGGCAGCGCCTCAAGGCGTCGCGCCAGTCCGGCAGGGCGAGGCCATATGTCTCCGATGCCAGCCGACAATCAAGCATCGAGTTCTGCGGCCGCTGCACCGGGCTCGGCCACGCCGCCGCGCTCACGCCCTCCAGCACCGGTGCTTTCAACCCGCGCGCGCGCAGCGTTTCGAAAATGGCCGCCGCGACCTCGAACCAACTCGCCGCGCCGCTGCCGGCGAGATGCAGCACGCGCGGGTCCTCATCGCGCGCCGACGCTTGCGCGAGCCCCAGCAGCGCCACTGCCAGATCGCCCGCATAGGTCGGCGCGCCCCGCTGATCCGTGACCACCTGAACCCGCTCGCGCGTGCGGGCGAGCGCCACCATGGTGCGCACGAAGTTCCGGCCGGTCGCCGCATAGACCCAGCTCGTCCGCACGACGCTGGCGCGGGGATGAGCGTCCAAGACGGCCAGCTCGCCGGCCCGCTTGCTGCGGCCATAGGCGTTCAGCGGGCCGGTGGCATCGCTTTCCACATAGGGACGCGACAGCCGCCCGTCGAACACATAGTCGGTCGAGATATGCACGAACCCCGCACCCGCTTCGGCCGCCGCCGCCGCGAGCAGACCGGCGCCCGCGGCGTTCACCGCGAAGGCGCCGGCTTCGTCGCTCTCCGCGGCATCGACGGCGGTGTAGGCCGCCGCGTTGATCACGACGGTCGGCGCGAAATCGGCAATGGCCCGCTCGATCGCCCCGCGATCGGTGATGTCGAGTTCGGCGCGACCTAACCCCTTCGCCGCGCCCGCCACGGGCAGTGCCAGCAGGGCCTGCCCCACCTGGCCCTCTGCGCCGGTGACGAGAAGGCGCATCGCCACGCTAGCTGGTCTTCAACAAGCCGATGCGGCGGCCGTCGTAACGCGTCTGCAGAGGCTGCCACCACCACGCGTTCTCGCTGTACCAGGCGATCGTGCGCGCCAGCCCGTCTTCGAAGGAGACACTCGGCGTCCAGCCAAGCTCACGCTCGGCCTTGCTGAAATCGACGGCATAGCGGCGGTCGTGGCCAGGCCGGTCGGTGACGTGGCGGATCAGATTGCGCCGCGGCTCATTCGGCCGGTGGACGGCGTCCAACGCATCGCAGATCGCATGGGCGACTTCGATATTGCGGCGCTCGGCATTGCCGCCGAAGAGATAGGATTCGCCGGGCACGCCCTTTGCCATCGCATCGGCGATGCCGCGCGCATGATCATCGACGAACAGCCAGTCGCGCACATTCTGACCGTCGCCATAGACAGGAATCTCGCCGGCATGCAGTGCGCTCAGCAGCGCCAGCGGAATGAACTTCTCCGGAAACTGGTACGGCCCGTAATTGTTCGAGCAATTGGTCAGCACGACCGGCAGCCCATAGGTCCGCCCCCACGCGCGCACGAGATGATCGCCCGCCGCCTTGCTCGCCGAATAGGGCGAACTCGGATCATAGGGCGTCTCTTCCGTGAACCGCGTACCGGCGGCCGCCGTGCCGAACACCTCGTCGGTCGAGACCTGCACAAAGCGAAACGCGCTCCGCGCCGGCTCGCTCAAGCCATCCCAATACGACCGCGCGGCTTCCAGCATCGCGAAGACGCCGGTGATGTTGGTCTCGAGGAACGCCTTCGGCCCCGAGATCGAGCGGTCGACGTGGCTTTCCGCGGCGACGTTGCAGATCGCCGTCGGCTTGAAATCGGCGACAAGCCGCATCATCGCCGCCGCATCGCGAATGTCGCCCTTGGCGAAGCGATACTCGGGACGCGCCTCGATATCGGCCAGCGTACCCGGTGCCGCGGCATAGGTCAGCGCGTCGATATTGAGCACGCTCGCCCCGCGCTCGCGCACGAGATGGCGGCAGAGCGCCGATCCGATGAAGCCGGAACCGCCGGTTACGATCACACGCATCTTCGGCTTATTCCCCGCCACCGATCTGACTTTCCCCTAAACGCCGCCAGCCGCGATCGCGGGGCGAAACGATCAGGCCCGCCGCCGCCATCGGCCAGGCGATCCCGAGATCAGGATCGTCGAACGCGATGCCGCCCTCGGCCTTGGGATCGTAATAGGCGGTCGTCTTGTAGACCACTTCCGTATCCGGCTCGGTCGTGAGGTACCCATGGGCAAAACCCGGCGGGATCCACGCCTGCCGGCCGTTCGCCGCCGTCAGCTCGAACGTGACGTGCCGCCCATGCGTCGCCGAACCCGGTCGCAGATCGACGGCGACATCGAAGATCGCGCCGCGGCTGACCCGCACGAGCTTGCCCTGCGCCGCGGCGCCGCTCTGGTAGTGCAATCCGCGCAAAACGCCGGCCTGCCGCGAGAAGGCGAGGTTCTCCTGCACGAAGACAACCTGGACGCCCGCCGCCTCCAGCCAGGATTGCCGGAACGTCTCGCTGAAATAGCCGCGCTCGTCCTCGTGCCGCCGCGGCACGCATTGCAGCACGCCTTCGATGGCAGTCGGCTCAAACACGGCGCTCTCCGGGGCACGGCATGGTGCGGGCTTACGGCTTCGTCAGCAGGCGTTCAAGGGCGGCGACATAACGCCGCCCGATGGCTTCAAAGCCGAATTCGGCGGCCAACCGCTGCTGGGCCGTTGCCGCCCGCGCCCGGCTGGCCGTGGGATCGTCGATCGCTGCACGCAACGCTTTGACGGCGGCGGCGTGATCGGGCTCGGCCCAACGGCGCCCGGGTTCAGCATGAACATAGTCGCACGGGCCGACTGCCGTCAGCGTGTGGGGCACCCGTAGCGCCGTCTCGTCGCTGCAGAAATCTTCCGTCCCGCCATAGGCGGTGACGACGACAGGCGTGCCGCGCTGCATGGCCTCCGCAGGCCCCAGTCCGAACCCTTCGGCACGATGGAGCGACAGGAAGACATCGGCGCCTGCAACCAGATCCATCAGCGCCGGATGCGACACGGTCTCGTCGAGAAGCCTGATCCGTGTGTCACTTGCGACCGCCGCATCGACCAAGGCCCAGTCATCGGGCTGCACGCCCTTTTGCCCGCGCGGGCGATTGTGAACCTTCAGGACGAGCACCGCATCGCCGCGGCCGGTAAAGGCCGTCTGGAAAGCCCGGATCGTCCCAACCGGATTCTTGCGCGCGACATAGGAGAAGCCGTCGAAAACACTGAGCGCGATGGCCGTTCCCGCGGGCACGCCAAGCTTCCCCCGCAGCGCGGAATTGAGCACGGTGCGATCGAGTGGGGCCGACGGTTCCAAGGCGAGCCCGACACAATCGACCGGCCCGCCGAAGCTTGGCGCGTAGACGCCCTGCACGAAGCGGGTCGCCGTCCAGATCGTGTCGATCAGGTCCAGAGCGAGGAAGTCGCACGAGGCGGGAGCGTCGAGCTCCCAGAAGAAATAGCCGGCGCGCCGCTCTGCATACCGCCCTGGTCCGGCCGCGAAGGCCAACGGCAGCATGTCGGGATTGAGATGAAAGACCGTCGCCCCCGCCTTACCCGCCGTCTCCGGCGTCGTGTTTCCGGACGTTTCGGGCGGCGACGGAAAGCCGTAAGCAAAATCGGTTGCGAGCACTTTGACGCCCGCGCGCCGGAACGTCGCCACGGACAGCCGCGCCGCGCGGCCCAGGCCAGATGCCTGATGCAGCGGCCCGACGATCTGGACATCGGCCGTGTGGGTGAGCAGGCCGGGATTAGCAGGCGCAAAATCCGGTTCCGGCACTGCCCAGGCCCGATCGCCCGTCTCGCCGCGCGTGAGATATGTGCCGGTGGCGATATTGAAGCCGCACCGCCGCGCGGTCTCATCCAGTCGATCGTGCAGCTTCTCGATATCGTCCGGGCTATCGACAAGACTGTTCAGCGGCGACTGTGCGCGTTCGCGCGACGCACTTGGCGGCAAGAAGCGCAGCAATCCCGGACGCTCGATCGCCGTGAGGATCAGAAAGCTATCGATGGCGTCGCGGTCGGGCGTTTCCGCCGTGAGCAACGCCGCAAGCGCAGGCTCCCGCGCGGCCAGAAGCGCTTCGAACACGGTGGGACGCGACGCCGTCGCGGGTGCCCCTTTGAGAACCCGCATATAGGCGTCGGGCACCAGGCAGTCCTCGACGCCAAGCTCCGGCGCACGCTCACACGCCCACCAATAGGCCAGCGCCGTCTCAGCGTCCGACTCCGCCCCTTGCAGCGACGGCGCGCCGGAGAACGGCATCAGCGCCTGCCACGCCACGATCCTCGGAACCGAAAAAGTCAGCGTCAGCACCGGATCGTCGCTCAGGAGATAGGCGATATCGGCGGCCGCCAGCGGCGTTCGATGCGGCCGCAGGCGCACGCCGTAATTGGCGACATACCAGTTGAGCAACGCATCGCGATCATCCGCCAGACGCCGAACGAGCTCGGGCGTCAGCCGCGGCGACGACGCGAGACGCGCATAGACCGCGAATGCCGAACACCCCAGCGATCCGTCAAATCCCGTGAGGCGTTGCAGGTGTGGTGACGTCGATGCGAAGAGCGCATGCGCTTGCGGCTGAATGGGATGGCTCTTCGCTCCGGATGCCGTTGCAGGGACACGCCCGATCCGCTGGCGCAGCAAGGCGAGCGGGTCGGTCATCCCACCCTGTCGGCCTCGGCGATCGCACAGAAGACGTGGTAGAATGTCGAAGACGGCATGCGCGCGTCGGTTACCGCACCGCCTTCATCAAGGCAGTCTATCCAGCCACCAGCCGGCTGCGCCGTGAAATAGGTTTTGGATAGTCCTGTGAGCGCTTCGTCCGCACGGCGGGCTGCGTCAGGCGCCAGGCCGTGTTCCTGAAGGGCGAGATTGGCTTTGATATATTCAGTCTGTGGCCAGAGCCGGCTGGAACTCTTTCGCGCTCGTCCCTCGGGCGTCACTTCATCGACCACGAACCCGTTTGCGCCGATCCCCCATTCGCGCGCCCGTTCGTAGAGCTGCAACGCCAAAGGCGAAGGCGCAGTACCGCTTAGCCGGGCATAAGCCAGCAACAACCAGGTCCACTCGAAATGGTGCCCCGGCTCGACAACGCGGCTGTCGGGATCTTCAAGAGGTCGCATCTTGCCGTCGAAGAATTCGCCAAGCGACCCAGATCGGGAATCAAAAAGCCTGTCACGCATGAGGGCAAGAAGGGCCTCTGCGCGGTTCAGGAACGTGACGTCCTTTGTCGCCTCGTAAAGGGCGAGCATGGCCTCGAACGCATGCATCTGCGGATTCTGTCGGCGCGGAAGCGCCGCCGGGATGCCTTCCCGCCATCCGCCGTGAGCAGGATCGGCGATCGACCCGTCAATGAAGGCCAGTTCGGCGTCGATCATGGATCTGATCTGCGCGTCGCCCGTCAGGCGAAACATCCAGGCAAGAGCGAGAAGACCGAAAGCCTGATCATAGGCATCGATTTTGCCGTCAAGCACGGCGCCGTTTGCGTCGACAATGTGGACAAAGCCGGACTGCTGTTTTGCCCGGCAACGCGCGTTCATCCATTCGAATCCGCGCAAGGCGATCTCTCGCGCCGGCGCATACCATCCCAGCACCGCGGCATGGGCATAGACATAAACCTGCCTTGCCTGAACGCGCATGCGACGGGGCGCGGCACTGTCCGGGACACCGCTCGGTGTCAGTCGCTCGACAAATCCCCCAAGCGCTCCATCCCAGCCGCGTTCGTGCCAAAGAGGAAGCGCATCGCGCTTGACCCAACGCACCAGGGCCGAGCGGGGATTTTCGCTGGCTGGGCTCATTCCGCCGCCAGCGCCTGGGCTTGGTGTTTGAACATCTGGGCGGCGCGCTTGACGTCCTGCGTTGCATCCTTGTGAACGACCAAGATGGCGTCAGCCGTCTCGATAACGATCATATCGCTTGCGCCGATGATGGCGATGTGGCGCGAGGACGAGCGCACATAACATCCCGACGACCCCAGGATAGAGACGTCGCCAATCGCGGTGTTGCCGTCCTGGTCTCGACTGGCAAGCTCCAGCAGGGACAGCCATGATCCGACATCGTTCCAACCGATATCGGCGGGCACCACCGCGGCATGAGCGGTTCGCTCGGCGACCGCGTAGTCGATCGAATCGCTCGGGCATGCCGCCCACTGGTCCGCATCGACAATGATCCCTTCGGCCGAGCGTTTCGCTTGCGCCCAGGCGCGCTTCGCAGCGGCCAGGATATCGGGACGGAACGCCGCGAGTTCGCGCAGGAAAACGTCGGCGCGGAAAAAGAAGATACCGGCGTTCCAGTAGTAATTCTTGTCCGAGAACAGGATCGCCGCCGTTTCGGCATTCGGCTTCTCGACAAAGCGATCGACCTTGAACCCGCCCTGGACCGCGTCGCCGCGCCTGATGTAGCCGTATCCCGTATGCGCCGCGTCAGGCACGATGCCGAGGGTTACGATCGCCCCGCTTTCCGCAAGCCGCCGCGCGTCTTCTACCGTTTCAAGGAAACCGGGCTCGTCCGCCACGTGGTGGTCAGATGGGAACAGGCCAATGACCGCCTCGGGGTCGGTTTCCGCAACCAGGAGCGCGGCCAGTGCCGCTGCGGGGGCGGTGTTTCGAGGCGCAGGCTCCAGGATGATTTCGACGTCTTCGACACCGACAAGCCGGGCGTGCTCCCGCGCGATACCCGCATAAGCCTGCGCCGTCAGGACGATAGGCGTGCCCGAATTTGGAATAAGATGCGTGCGCCGGACCGTTTCGCTGAGCAGGGAGTGTTCCCCCACGAGCGGATGGAATTGCTTGGGCGCGTCTTCCCTCGAAAGGGGCCACAGGCGTGTTCCCGAGCCGCCGCAGAGGATGGCTGATCGCAAAATAGATGTCACTCGGGTCCCCGTGCGATACTTGTGGTCTGTGGTTTATACGCGCGCGGATCGCCCGCAAGCTCTAAAATATTACTCTACGCTCCGGCTGTCATCGCACGGCTAAATCCTATGCAAGTCATTGATAATAAATATAAATATCGTTGATCAGAACAGAGTTCCAGGTCGTCCACTTTGAGTTGGCCAGCCTGCGCATCGACCCCTGCTGGAAATTCTACGCAACTTACGCCTGTCGCGGCCAGGTCTTCGGCCGGGCGCCGCGGACCATCACGGGCGCCAGGAACAATCCCGCCAGATACCCGCCAATATGCGCGATGGTGGCATACCCGCTCATCGCCCCGCCGCCCAGCACGTCCCACAGGAACAGCGCCAGATTGATCCCGATCCAGAACAGCGTGAAAGTCCACACGGGGGGACGCATGATCGGCGCGACGATTTCGCCGCGCGAAAGTTGCCGGGATCGGTAACGCATCGCTGCGGCAATCAAACCCGCAGCGCCCGCAGAGGCACCGATGACCGGTCCGTTCCCGCCCCAATAGACCAGAACATGACAGATCCCGCCGGCAATCGTGCATACGGCGAACAACACGACCATCCGCACCGGACCGCAATTCCGGTTCACGGGTCCCGAAGCCGCCATCAGCAGCGCGACGTTCACCAGCACATGCATCCAGTTGAAGTGGATGAAGCCGTAGGTCAGGAGATTCGCAGCCGCGAGGGCCGTCAGCCCCGCATCACCCGTCAAAAAGCGCGCCGGGACCAGGGCGAAGGTCGCATAGACCCATCCCTGATAGGCCGGCGGGGCGAACTGAAGCGCCAGATGGATAGCGACGAACAGGCCGGCAAACGCGGGCACCTGCCAAGGCACCAGAAACAGAGGTTCAGAGGATCGGTCCGGCGGCGGGAAGATATGTGTCACGTGCTCGCCCGCTTCAGCGCCGCTTCCACCAGCGGCAGCCTGTCATTGCCGAAATACATATCCTCGCCGATGAACATGGTGGGGGAGCCGAAGCCTCCGCGGTCGATCAGGTCCTGCGTCGCCTGGCGCAGCCTGTCCTTGTTCTCCGGCGCATCCACCGCCGTCAAGAAGGTGCTCCCCTCAAGACCCGCCCGTTCGGCACAGGCGCGCAGGACCGACACATCTGAAATGTCTCGATTGTCGCCCCAATAGGCCTGGAACACCTCTGTGGCGTAAGGCACCAGCCGGCCCTGGTCGATCGCATGATAGGCGCCGCGCATGGCTTTCACCGAATTCACGGGGAACACGCTGGGCGGCCAGACGATCTTGACGCCGCACAGCCGCGCCCAGTCCTGCATGTCCTTGTCGAAGTACCGTTTCTGGCGCGGCTCGGGCTTGGCCCGTCTTTCATAGACTGCTGTATTCACCGCGTTGAAGACACCGCCGACCAGGATCGGCCGCCAGATGATTTCGGCGCCGGCCGCGAAGGCCTGGACCCGGCTGAATGCCAGATAGGTCCAGGGGCTGGAGCAGTCGAAGAAGAATTCGAGCTTTGGCATCACACCCACCGTCAATCTCTTGTAAACCTAAACGACAATTTCCGGTTTGGCGAAAAATCGTTCCGTCGCGGGACGAAGTAACCATATGGCTTGGGTGCGAGACGTGTCAGCCAGGCGATGTATCACCGGATGTTGTGGGACATTAATCCCTCGTTGACCATCGTCCGCCGCGCTCCTCCTCACGTCGGTATGCCACGAACTGCCCTCTAGGGCGTGGCACACGCGTTGCAGCCTCTTCCGCGAAACCCAGTTCGCGAGGCTCGCTGCCGATGACCACCCGCACCACCGTCCTTTCTGTCCTGCTGCTCGCCGCCGCGTCGCTCACTCTTATTTCACCCGCGTCTGCGCAGACTGTCCGCCGTTCGTCCGGAGACGGATCAGATGAGATGGCTCGGCCCTACGGCACGACGCCGGGGGAGGAGAACCAACCTATGACTGGCTCCACCCGCGACGCCAACGGCAACCGCGTCATCGTGAATGGCATGTATGTCGACAACTCGTATTCCAGCACCGGCGGTCTCACCTACGGCGTCAGCCGCAGCATGACGGGCGCCAGCACCAATGCCTCGGCGATCGGCAACTCTCTGAACGTTGTCGTCGCCGGCAGTTACAACACAGTCATCGTCAACTCGACCCAGGAAAACACGGGCGACCAGACGGTCATTCTGAATGGAGGGTTGAAGCTTGACTAAGATCGCGCACACGCCGCGGGCCCGGCGCTTCGCCGCCTATCCGCTGGCTGCAGTGATCGCCGCTGCCATGGCGCTCAGCGCCTGCGTCAGCCCGGTCGCCGGCAGCGATGGCCGCTACGCCGTGCCGCTGGGTACGGCACCGGTCGTCACGAACGAGACGCCCTACTCCGCCGGCCTGCGCTGCCTCGCCGGTTACGCGCTCGCCACCAAGCGTCCCCTCCGCGTCGCGGTCGGCCAGATCGCCGACTACACCGGCAAGGAAGAGTACGAAGGCGGCCGCCGCGTGACCCAGGGCGCCGCCCTCATGGCGATGTCCGCGCTCTCCAAGACCGGCGTCAGCCTGGTCGAGCGGTTCGATACCTCGGTCGCCGAGCTCGAACTGAAATACGCGAATAACCGCCTCATCGGCGACGGCACGGTGGGCCAGAACTTCCGCGCTATCACGGCCGGTCAGTTCCCCGGCTCCGACTACTACCTGGTCGGCGGCATCACCGAGCTGAACTACAACATCCGCTCGGTCGGCGCCGACGCCTTCGGCTCGGATCCCGCCGCGACCGGCGCCAAGGGCCAGCTCGGCTACAAGGCCTACGTGATGAACGTCGCGATCGACATGCGTCTGGTGAACACCAACACGCTCGAAGTCGTCGATGTCATCTCCTACCAGAAGCAGATCATCGGCCGCGAAATCTCGGCCGGCGTGTTCGATTTCCTCGGCGGCAACATCATCGATGTCGGCGTCGGCGAGCGCGCACTTGAGCCGATCCAATTGGCGGTCCGCTCGGTCATCGAGCGCGGCGTTCTGGAAATGGTCAGCCGTCAGCTCGGCATCGACCCCAACCTCTGCAGCGGCAAGGATCCCCTCGCCGGCGAAGATGACGTGAAGCGCCCCGCCCCGGTTCGCAAAGCGGTCGCCGCGCGTCGCGACGAAGAAACCCGCCGCGCCGATCCCTATCGCGGCTACTCCGGCAGCGATCCGGTTCCCGCAGTCGGCCTGCGCACGAGCACGGACTGATAGTCCGCAATCTTTTCAATCGACCTGAAGAGGCGCTTCCGAAAGGAGGCGCCTTTTTACTTTCCGCCGCTGACGATCCGCGTGCCGTTTTCAGACGAATTTACGTTAATGCCAATTGCTGGCACAGCGCCGAACGGCCTTCTTATGCACATCAATAAATCGGTAACTATCGAGATGCCCGATTTTCGCGGAGTGCACTTCCAGCGTCTCTTGGCACGCCCGTTGCTCCCATTACATCGAGGGGGACAGCTCCTCGGGACATGGTGTCCCCCACGCATTAAACGGGAGAAAATCCGATGAGCAAGTTCAAGACCATCCTGGTTGCCGGTGTCACCCTCGCCGCGCTGAGCGGCGCTGCCTTCGCCGGCGGCAAGAACGACCACCCCACGGCGCCCGGCCAGATCGTCAACACCGCGCTGACCGTTCAGTGGAACTACAATTCGGTCTACGCCCTCACGCAGATTTATGCCGGCTGGGTCGGCGGCGATCTGCGCGGCGCGGCGACGGCCGTGGGCAACAACGTCAGCTGGGAGACCCAGGGCGGTGCGTCGCTTGACAACATGCAGCGCCAGCTCGCCCCCGTTGGTGCCGAACTGAAGGCCACCATTGTCGGCGCCGGCAGCGTTGATCTTTCGGCCACCGCGATCTGCAACAACGTCGCGGCAAGCAACTCGGCCTCGGGCAACACCGTCATCCGCAACGACCAGCGCTGCGATACGCTCGACCCGTATGCCATTGTGAACGCCAATCTCGGCACGATCGGCGGCGACGCGGCCACCGCGGCGACATCGGTCGGCAACAACCTGGCGCTCGAAGCTGTCACGGCGGCGACGTTTGTCTACAACGGCCAGATCAACGCCGGCGCCACCTACGCCCAGGTGAACGTGAACATGGACAATGTCGGCGGCGCGGCTTCGGCGGCGGCGACGGCGATTGGCAACAACCTGACGATCAAGAGCGGCTTCGGCACGCCCTAACTCGACAGAGCTCGAAGAGTTCAGGGAGGGGGCTCGCGCCTCCTCCCTTTGCTTTTTGGCATGCTCAGTCCGCCCTCTTGGGTCGTTCGCGTCCGGAGGAACGCGACAGCTTCGCGAATGTCCTTGCGATGTATCGAACACAGACCAAATAGGCCTAAGCTGCCCGGAACGGCGTAGATCACGGGGAGGAGCTAAACGTTCACCCACGTTGGGACGCCAGGGAGAACGGCCAGATGACCGACATGACGAGGCGCTCGCTCGTAGGCGCCGGAGCGCTTGGAGCACTTGCCGCGACATCCGTCGCATCGGCCGCCGACGGCGAAAACGTAGCGCAGATTGCCGATCTGGGATCTCTGCGGAAACGCGTCAGCGACGCCGAGGAAATCATCTACGTTCAAGCGGCCGACGGTGCAGGTGAAGGCGGCGGCCTATTCCGGTTGGACGCTTTAGACACGTCTTCGCCGGACGATGGCGGCATCATTGTCGTCGACGAGCGTGGGCGGCGCTGGAAACGGCTATTCGATGGTTCTATCAAGGCGGAGTGGTTTGGCGCGCAGGCGCTTGAACGCGCGGTGTCCAGCGCAGTCGCTAGGGGAACTCATCTCACATTCGGCCCACAGACTCATAAAGTCGCGACCGATATCGAGCTGCCCGCGGGACGCGTGTACGCGTTTGCGCCCGGCGCGCGGCTGGAGATTGCCGCCGGGGCGACAGTAACGATACGCGGCGTCCTGTCGGCCGCGGACGCGCCGCTCTTCTTCGGCGAGGGGCGCGTGGTGGGGATTCGTGACGTTGCTCCCGAGTGGTGGGGAGCGATCGGTGATGGACAGGGCGATCAGGCAGCCGCTCTGCAGGCAGCTTTCGAGAGCGTTGCGCAAAGCCAGGACAGCGATGGCGACGTTCAGCGCGTGAGGCTATCCGGCAATTATCGCGTAGCTTCGACGATTCACGCAGTAGCCAGCGCGGCCGTCAATTTGCGCGTTGGCGGTGGCGGGACAGTCTTCGGAGGCGCGCGCCTTACCGCAGCTGCCACGTTTGACGGCGATATCGCCCTTCAGGTCCGAGGTCAGGCCGAGGGTGAATTGCTCGCCATCGCAGATTGGGGCCTCACCGATTTCGCGATTGTTGGAGAAGCCGGCACGAACTGCAAAATCGGCCTCAAGATCGGCGAGGGCGAGAGGAGCCTCATCGGCCTTCAAAAGAGCCGCGTCACGGGCGTGCACGTCTCGGGCTTCGCCATTTGCTGGCTGATAACGAACGCCCGATTGATCAAGTTCGAGAACTGCTCAGGCTGGGCGGACAGCGTCGCCGACGGCATCGCGCTGAGCATAACGTTGGAGAGCGTCGATTTCACTGGCGATATCGAATTCGATTCCTGCCAGTACGTGGCGCAAATGGAAACCGGCCGCTCCGTAACCGTGGCCCATGGCCAAAACTACGATCTGAAAAGCGGCGGTGGACAGCTCAAGGGAATCTATTTTTCCAATTGCACATTCTACAATGGCGAATTTTTCTTCGAAATCTATGCGCAGGATGGTGCCGTCGTCGGCGACATCTGGCTCGACAAATGTCAGTTCGACGGCTTCGGGAAAACCAGATTGCGCATCGGGGCGGAGACGCGCGCAAGCATCGAAAATCTGCGCGTCACGAACTGTTATTTTCGCGGCGCGAATGCCGGGTTTTTCGCTGTGCTCGCAGACATCGCGAAGGACGGGATCGTACGCAGCGTCCACCTATCAGACAATTGGATCGCTAATTGCCTCACGCGCGCGGTGATGTTCCGCGGCATCGAGAACCTCGTATTCGATCAGAACAGCTTCGTCGAATGCGCCGATCAGGAGTCGGTCGTCTATATCGACACATCTTCGCCCTGGCAGGCGAACCACAACACGCTCGTCCAGGCCGCCAGCGCCGTGGCGCCGCATTTCATCACAATACAGGAGACGAGCGCACCCGACGGAATTGCGATCGGCAATATTGCGGACGAAAAAGCAGCGCCCGCAGGTGCCCTGGACGATCGCCGCCAGCGCTACACCGTTCGGCTTTCGAAGGACATTTCGATCGTCGATGGGCAGGTTGGAATCGGCATCGCAACGCCATCCTTTCCGCTACAGGTCATCGGCGCGATCGGGCTTTCGCCGGGTCCTTCAGTGACGCCGCAGATCCCGGGCGAGATTGTGTTCGAGCTGACCTCGGATACGAGCATTACATTGAAGGTCAAAGGAATGGACGGCCAAGTACGCAGTGCCGTGCTAAAGCTGGAATGACGCTTGCCGGCCATCGATCACGAAGATGGAATTGGATTCTCAAGCTAGTCGCCGGCTTGATCGACCAGTGACCGATTTGCCTCGCGGATTACTGACGCTGCCTCGTCATAAAGAAAAGGCAGGAAGGCGTAGCGGCGGCCTCGCGTGACCCGGGACACCGCATGAAGAAGCGAACAGGAAAAGACGACAGCCGCACCGACCGGAGGCTTGTAGCTACGCGGTCCATATTCCGGAAAGCTGATCTCTCCTCCGTCAAAGTCGTCATTGAGATTGATTGAGACGGCAAAGCGCCGGTGTGCTGTACCGCTGGTCGTGTTGTCCCTGTGAGCGCGAAAGTGCCCACCATCTTCGGCCGCGTAACATGCCACGATCGATCGCTCCATGCGGGTGACGTGGAACTGATGGATCTTTGCGATTTCGGGCACGATCCGGCGCTGAATGCGGGCTTGCGCCTGTTGAATGACTGCACGGTCTTCGATGCGGTGGTCCTTGCGCCGCTTGTGCTGAAAGTCGGTTATCTCCTGTGTTCGGTCACCGATCTGCCGCATGAAACCGCTCTCTTTGCCCCCTGCGGCATCATAGAGACTGACCAGCGTCTGGCAGAACTCGGCCTCGAAAATGTTGAGCAGAAAGAGAATGGGCGCCTGAAGCAGCGTACCCGCAAAATGATCGGGCGGCGGAAGCGCAGTCACGAAACGCAGGACTTCCGCTGCGTCCGATCCATCCAACTTGAACTCGACCCGATGAATGATGCGCATCGTGGGATCGAGCACCAGCCAGAAGCGGAGGCATGTCGTGCTGGAACCGTGCGTCGCGTCAAACGGGATGGAGCCATAAGAGCGCGAGATCGTCCCGTCGAAGTCGAAGAAGAAGCGCAGCCCTGGCGGTGAGTCCGCGATGCGGCCAAGCTGTTCGTCGTTGGGATCCAGGCTAACGCCAAAGAAGCTCGCCCGTGTGTCATCGAATAGCCCACGATGAGAGGCGATGGATCTCAACGCTGCGGCAGAAGCTGCATCGCCGGCCGATCCGAAAAAGAAGAGGACGATGTAGCGTCCAGCTGCGGCATTGAACGCGTAACGCGGGTTGCTTGGCGAGCGTTGATAAAACCACGGCGCCGGGTCGCCCGGAAGCAGCCTGCGGAACGCGGGAAGGTCCGTCATACCGGTGACCTATCGATGCAAGACGAAAACTGGCCCCTCTCCGAGCTTGCCGCGATAGGAGCCGTCCTTCTGGCGTGAAAGAAACCCGATCATTGACCCTCCTTGACCCGTCAAACCCACCCCATCAGGAGCGACCTGCCACGCTACGCAAACCGGCGCGAGAAGCCGGTCCCAGCAATCCGTATCGCTCGCAATGCGCCCCGCTGTGTCGCCCTCCCCGCCCTCGAAGGTAAGGTCGCATTTTGGCTCTTGGCGGTCATAGTGCCGAAGCGACCATTTCCCCAGAATCTGATCTCCGGAGGCCAGTTTGGGAGAAGAGGACATCGCAGTTCCGCATCCGAATGCCAGAAGAACGACAAAGAGATATCCGGCCCGGAGACCGCTGGTGAGAGGTCGGCCGCAGCGGCGTATCATGAGCGGTTTCCCGGCAAGATTGTAAGGCAAAATCGATACGACCCTGAAAGGATTTGGTTATGATCCGATTGAATACTGCTGGCTTGGTCACATTGCTCTGGATGGCTAGCCGTGCGTGGATCCCATCTGTTTAGCATGCCCGCCGATGCCGTCTCACCGGAAGATGGATACCTTCCAGAGGTCGGTCCGACCGCGATGGCGCCAACCGTGTCGTTCACGACGGCCCAGGCAGCGGTGCAGCTCACGCGCGACGGAAGCAGCTGGCGCCCAACGCTGGGGCAGTCAGTCACGGTGACTTACGCCTTCCGCGACACGGCGCCGACGAGTATGCCGGACGATACCGCAGGGTTCTCGCGGTTCAACGCTCAGCAGATGGCCGCCGCCACCGCGGCCCTTCAGGCATGGTCGAGCGTTGCGAACATCAACTTCACGCTGGTCGCCAATTCGAACGGCTATTCGAACAACGGGACGATCCTATTCAGCAACTATTCGAGCGGCTCTGAGGGCGCTGCCGGTTTCGCTTATTTCCCCTCGCCGGGCGGGACCGGTGCTGGCAGCCGTGCCGGGGACGTCTGGATAAATTCGACGCTCGCCTACAACGCCGCACCCGCGGCCGGAAACTACGGCGTATCGGTCCTCGTCCATGAAATCGGTCACGCGCTGGGCCTGGAACATCCCGGCGACTACGACGCGGGCGACGATACCGCTCCGACATACGGGGCGAACGCCGAGTATATTGAAGACGATCGTCAGTATACGGTGATGAGCTATTTTTCCGAAACCAACACCGGCGCGAATTTTCAGGGCAAGTACGCTTACGGGCCGATGCTGCACGACATCGCGGCGATACAACGTCTCTACGGCGCCAGAGCGGACGCGGCATCGCAAAATACGGTCTATGGCAGACCGAGTGGGAACGCGGACAAGATCATCCTCGCAATATGGGATACGGGCGGAATCGATCAGCTGGATGTCCAGGCCTACACGGCGGATCAGCGCATCGACCTCCGGCCAGGCGTGTTTTCGGACGTCGGCGGCCTGAAGGGCAATGTCGTGATCGCCGAAGGCGTCACTATTGAAGACGTTCTGAGCGGGTCCGGCAACGACACCATAAACGGCAATACCGCAGACAATTGGCTCCAGGGTAACCGCGGCAACGACACGCTGAACGGCCGTGAAGGCAACGATACACTGGTCGGCGGCGATGGAGCCGATGTGCTCGATGGCGGTCCAGGCATCGATCTGGTTTGGTACATAGACGCGCCAACGGGCGTTACCGCATTTCTACTCAACGCCTCCGCCAATACCGGGTTTGCCGCGGGCGATACCTATTTCAATATCGAGAACCTGAAAGGCGCAGGGTCCGGCGATATTCTGGGCGGAACGAACGGGCCGAATGCGATTTGGGGAAGCGGAGGCAACGACTATCTGTTCGGCGCGGATGGCGATGACCTTCTTTCGGGCGGCAGTGGCCGCGATCAATTGGACGGCCAAGGCGGTTTCGACCTAGCATCGTATGACGACGCCGAGGCTGGGGTGACTGCGTTTCTGGGCGGCGCATTCCTGAACACGGGCGACGCCGCCGGCGACACCTACATTTCCATTGAGGGCTTGGCGGGTTCGCGCTTTGCCGACCTGCTGGTCGGCGATGATGGAGGCAATATCGTCGAAGGCGCAGCGGGGAACGATTATCTCTTCGGCGGGGGCGGCGCAGACCAACTGTTTGGCGGTGCAGGCGATGATCAACTCCAGGGTGGACGCGGCGCTGACCTGATGGACGGCGGCGACGGCAGCGACATCGCCTCTTTCAGCGAGGCTGCAGCAGGCATTGTGATGTTCATGCTGGCGCCGCAGGCTGGCACTGGCGAGGCTGAAGGCGACTCCTACAACAGCATTGAGAGTGTCACCGGATCGGTGTTCGGTGATATTCTTGGCGGCACCGAAGGCGCGAACACGATCAGCGGCGGCGGCGGCGCCGATTACATCTTTGCAGCCGGCGGTGACGACATCCTCGACGGCGGTGCCGGAGCGGATCGCCTGGAGGGACAGGGCGGTTTCGACTTCGTAACCTATCGGTTCGCGCCCGCAGGGCTCACCGTATCCCTGGCCGCGCCGGAGGCGAATACCGGCGACGCCCAAGGCGATACCTATCTGGAAGTCGAAGGCATTCTCGGGAGTTACTTTAACGATAACCTGAGCGGCGATGCCGGAGGAAATATCGTTCAAGGTTTCGCCGGCAACGACTTCATCTTCGGCGCGGGGGGCAACGACTACGTCGTGGGCGACGATGGCGACGATGTGCTGGAAGGCGGGCTTGGCGCGGATGTTGTAGACGGCGGCGCCGGCACCGATACCGCGTCCTATCGCAGCGCTGGCGCCGCGGTAACGGTCAATCTCGCAACCCCTGCCTCGAATACCGGGGAAGCGCAGGGGGACATCTATACGTCGATCGAGAACCTTCTTGGGTCTCAGTTCGGCGATACGTTGACCGGCAATGCCGGCGCCAACGTCATCACGGGCGGCAGCGGCGCCGACCGCCTCACCGGAGGCGGCGGGGCGGACAGTTTCGCCTTTGTCGCAAGAAGCGATGGCGGCGACATCATCACGGATTTCGTGCGCGGCCTCGATCGGATGACATTCCTGTCGAGCGCATTTGGCAATCTCGCCGTCGGCGCCCTCGACGCAGCAAGACTGCTGTCGGGGGTAAACCCGATTGCATCAACTGCCGCGGCGACGTTTCTGTTCGACACCGTCTCGCATCAGCTGTTTTTCGACATCGACGGCAATGGCGCCCAAGCATCGGTGGCGATTGCCCAATTCTCCAACAACGTGAACCTGACTGCGTCCGATATCTGGATCGTCTAGCTATCCGACATAGCCTGCTTCGCCGTTGTAGAAGACGCCCGGTCGGTCCGTGACATCCAGAAAATGTCCGGCCAACGGCGGCACCGCTTTCGGCTGCAGGAAATACTTCGTCGCCCAGATGTAGATCCGCAGATCATTCTTGTCCGCGAACTCTCGAGCAGCCCGAATAACCCCCGGCCAAGAGGCGTGATAATCGTCGCCGATAAAAAGCCCACCCTCTTTTAGCAGGGGAAAATAGTCATTCAGGTCGGCGAGCACGTCGGCATATTCGTGCGACGCATCGACATAGATGACATCCGCCTTGATACCTTCGCGTGCGAGAACCACGGAGCCGATATGCGAGGTCGTGGGAACGGGAACAATAAGCGGCGCGACGCCCTCGTGAACGCAATTCGAAAGAAACTGATCATAAAGCCGGGGATAGCCGGCCAGTCGCCTCATATCCCGATAGCCGAAATGTTCCTCACCGCCCAACCAGGTATCGACACAGAAAATCGCGCCTTCGATACCGCGTTTGATCATTTCCTTGGCGACCCGAATGGATGTCATCCCCTTCCAGGTGCCGACCTCGAGGAAGACCTTGATATCGAGCAGGCTGAACATCAGCTCGAAAGCGTCGTGATCGTGCCCCCACCCTTGCAAATCGGCGGGCAATAGTTCCCGCAGCTCGGAGGCGATATCCTCTGATCCAAGCAGCCGCTTCCTCAGCTGCGCGGCGTAAGCACTCTTGGCGCTAGTGGGCACTTGCATGCTCAATCTTTCATTGTGTGTTCAGTTCGGTCAGACCGCTCACAGCTGGCTATGAGCGAGTATCCATCGCTACCGGCGACCGCTCAGGCCCGTGAGTTCTGGATCAAAGTGTCGAGTACTTCCGGCGGCACTACAACATCCTTGGCGTGGAGGTGATAAAACTGGCTGTAGTCAGTGCCTTCAACATCCACCTCGTCGACAATCGACAGCGTCCAAGGGATCCCCAGAACGTCAGCCAAATAGGTGTGCATTCCGGTAAGCTTGAAATAGTCATTCCGGCCATTGTCGAAGAACAGCATCTTTGCGTCGTCGCGACAGAATATGAGATTCGCAAAGCCGGCCCCGTGAACGCCGATGACGAGATCTGCAGCGGCGAAAGAAGCCGCCTGATCCTGAAAAGCGAGGTTCTCCAGAACCACGCTCTTGATGTGATGTTTCTGAAAAACGGGCTGGAGATCCGCGATGTTCGCCGTGCGCCGGCACGGATGGGGAATTTGCTCCCGGCTGATCCACATGCCGTGGGCCGGGCCGGCGACGGCGGCGGCGAGCCCAGGCACCTTGGCGCGAAACCAGTCGCGCATGCGCCGTATCGCCGCGCCGCAATAGTAGTTCTGGTTGATGAACCGCGGCACAAGCAACCGCTCAAACCGTGTCGTGACAGCTGGATCGAAGAAGATCAGCCTGTCCGGGTCGATCCCAAATAGATCGATCATCGCCCGTTTGTTTCCGGCCTCCGCGTTCGTGTGGAACGCAAACCGGACGTCGGGCCTGCTGAACAACTCGGGATGTTGCTCTTGCACCATGAACAGGCGAGGAAGCCAGTTCATGAGCCAATGGTACCAGTTATTCTCCGGCGTACCCCCGATGAGAATCGTCGTTCCAGGCACGACGGGGATCGCATCGTCATACTCAAGCGTATAACGCCCATCGGCAAAGCTCGGCGCCAAGGTGTGGTAGTTGTGGGCGTCGTGATAGGTTTGATCCAGAAAGAGCGTTCCGCTCCCGACCGCGATCGGTATGAAGCAGCTCGTAACAAGCGCCTGCCCAAGGTCGGCGACAAACAGATCGATCTCCGTCACGCTCGCGGGATTGGACCACAGAGCGATGGCTTCCCGGCGGCTCCAGCCGTCCAGCCGTGTGGCTTCGCTCTGATCGAAGTCAGCGACGCGCCCGGAAATGATTGTCATAAAGGCTCCATCGTTAGCGCGCTGTTCAGCACATCGTTTGATATACGATCACACGGCAAATGGCTCATGCAGGATTGAGCGCCAAGCCCCGGGACCGAACTGGTCAGCTGGGCCGGTTCACGAGATCGAACACATCCCAGGGGGTTTCCATCAACCCGCGAATGGCCGCCGCGGCACCGGCACCGCGGCCAATCGGAACGGAACACCCCGAAAGACGATCTACGACGAATAATTCTCCAAGCGCTTCGGTCAAGTACTCGAGAAACCCCTCAAGGGGCGTCTGGGTCTTATCCAGCAATGAAGGGTTGCACTCGATGAAGACTGCTGGACGAAAACGTTTCAGGGTATCCCGGGCGCCATCGAGCACTGAGAGTTCGTAGCCTTCGACGTCGATTTTGATGAAGTCTAGAGCGGGCATTGCATGGTATTTGACGAACTCGTCCACCGTTGTGACGCGAACTTCGTAGGATCCCTCTCCGGTGCCCGCGCCGCTGCCGGCGAGATAGTTTTGATCGTCCAGGAAGGAAATCTGCCCTTCCGCTGATCCAGCCGCCATCGGTTGTGGAAAGATCTGCGACTTGAGACCGTTGTGACTGACATTCTTGTCAAGCAGGCTGAATGTCAGGCGGCTGGGCTCGAAGCTATAGATGTAGCTCTCGGGATAAAGGTCATGAATGCAGAGACTGGCGAGGCCGATATTGGCACCGATATCCAGCGCCCATTTGGCTCGGAAAGTATCGTGATGACGATCGAGGAAGGTGAACAGAGCGGAGAGGTCGTGCGCCGGCAGCTGATTGAAGTACCGATCTTCAGCAGAGCCGAACACCTCGAATTCGTTGCGAAAGCGGACCGACTTTTTGGCAATATCCATTGCAACCCCACACCGCCGCGAAAGCGCAGGAGCGCTCGGCTGGGCCTTCACCCCGGCATCTAGCGTAGTAGATGCGATGGCCCTAGTCGATCAAGGTGATTGTTTAGCTGCCCTGTCGGGGCCGATCTCGCCCGACAGGGCAGCATGATTTAGACGATCCAGATATCGCCGGGACCAACATTCGCACCATTGGTAAGCGTCGCCATAAGCGCCGCTGCCTGTCCGCCAGCGCCGTCGGCATCGTAGAAGAGTTGGTGGGTTGCCGTATCGAACAGGAAGGCCGCACCGGCGCCAATGGCAACCGCTCCGGCGCCGGCAAAGAAGTGCGCCGGGTCGAGAGCACCCGTCGGGAGCCCGAACGCCCCTGAGCTGAAGGTGAAGCGATCCTGGCCTGCGGCAAAATCAAGCACAGTATCGCCGCCGTCTGACACGGCGGTGAAGGCGAAGCTATCCGCACCGCCGCCGCCTTTCAGCGTGTCGGTCCCGCCAAGGCCCCAGATTGTATTGGCGCCTGCATCGCCGCTTAGCTTGTCGGCAAACTTCGACCCTTCGAGATTTTCGATGAGATTGTAGCGATCGCCTGCCGCCTCGCCCGTGTTGAGCGATGGCGTACTCAAATCGGCCGTAACGCCGGTTGCGGCATCGCGATAGGACGCCGTATCGATGCCCGCGCCGCCGTCGACGGAGTCGGCGCCCACTCCACCCTGCAGGATGTCGTTTCCTTCGTCGCCGACCACATAGTCGTCGCCGTCGCTTCCGAAAATCCAGTCGTCGCCGGCGAAGCCCTGCAGCACATTTCCTGCCGAGTCGCCGCCCAGGATGTCACCGAAATAGCTCCCGAGCACGCCTTCGATGCCCGTATAGGTATCGCCCTGCGCATCGCCGCTATTGAGTTGTGCGCCGCCGATGAAGACGGCCACGCCCGATGTCGCCGTGCGATAGGAGATGAAATCGAACCCGGCCTGGCCTTCCATCTGATCGGCGCCGGCGCCGCCTTCCAGGATATCGTCACCGCCCGCGGCGAAGATGTAGTCGTTGCCGCCACCGCCGGTAATGAGATTGGCGCCCTCGGTGCCGCCGAGAATGTCGCCGAACTGCGAGCCCACCAATCCTTCGATATTGGCGTAGTTGTCGTTCAGCGCTTCGCCCGCATTACCCTGCGGGGCGAGCATGAAGGCGACGACGCCGGCGGCGGCCTCGCTATACGACACCAGATCGACGCCGTTGCCGCCGTCCATCAGATCGGCACCCCGGCCACCCTGAAGCTGGTCGTCGCCGTCTCCGCCCAGCAGATAGTCCTGACCGCCGCCGCCGAACAGCAGGTCGTTCCCGCCGACGCCGAATATCGTGTTGTCGCCCTCATCGCCGGCGATGAGGTCCGCCTGGTTGGACCCAAAAACGCCTTCTATGGAATTGTAAGTATCACCGGCCGCTTCGCCGGTATTGAACACGGCGCCGCCAAGGAACACGGTGACACCGGCCGCTGCGCTTGCGTAGACCGCATAGTCATAGCCGGCTTGGCCCTCAAGAACGTCCGCGCCGACGCCGCCATCCAGGAGGTCGTCACCGCCGGCGCCATACAGGTAGTCATTTCCGAGACCGCCCTGGATCGTGTTCTGGACGTCGTTGCCGCCGAGCAGATCGCCAAATTGCGTGCCGATGATGTTTTCGATGCTGTCATAGGTGTCGCCCGCCGCGTCGCCCGTATTGGATTGAGGGCTGAGAAGGAACGCCACGACGCCTGCAGACGCGTCCGCATAGATTGCCGTGTCGAGGCCGGAGCCACCGGACAGGAAGTCCGCGCCCGCGCCGCCATTCAGTCCATCATCACCACCGCGGCCCTGCAGCGTGTCGTTCCCGGCGAGCCCAAGGATCGTGTTGCTGGCATTGTCGCCGGACAGCGTGTCGTTGAAATTGGACCCTGCGAAATTCTCGATGGAGATAAACGTATCCCCCGCCGCGTCACCCGCGGTCGCATTGCCGGGCATCATGTCGGCCGTAACGCCAGAAGACGACGTCACATAGTTGACGAAGTCGATACCGCCGCCGCCATCGAAGGCATCCGCGCCCGAGCCGCCGACCAAGACGTCGTCGGCTCCGCCGCCGAACAGGCGATCATCTCCGGCACCGCCGTACAGATTGTTCGCAAAGTTGGCATAGCCGGTGATGGAGTCACCGAAAGAGCTGCCTTCGATGGCCTCGATATTTCCGTAAGTATCGCCCAGAGCCTCCCCGGTATTCAACGAGGGGTTTTGCAGGGATACCGTGACCGCACCAGCCGCGCTGGCATAGTTGACCGTATCGAAGCCGGCCCCGCCGTCCATGCTGTCGGCACCCGCGCCTCCGTAGAGGAAGTCATCGCCGCCTTCGCCCAGAAGGCGGTCGTCGCCCGCATTGCCCAGCAACCTGTTGGCATTGCCGTCACCGCCAAGCGTGTCCGCGAAGGCGCTACCGAGAATGCCCTCGACCGAAGCATATGTGTCGCCCGCGGCATCGCCGGCGTTCGCAAAGGTGCCGCCCAAAGACACTCCCACCCCTGCGGTCGCGCCCGCATAGCTGGCATTGTCAAACCCGGCGCCGCCGTTCAGCGCATCGCCGCCGAGGCCGCCGTCGAGGACATCGTCGCCTCCCTCGCCGAACAGCTGGTCGTTGCCGCCGCCGCCCAGGATCGTATTCGACGAATTGTCGCCGTGAAGCTTGTCGGCAAATTCGGAGCCCAGCAGGTTTTCGATGTTGGCATAGGTATCGCCTGCGGCCTCTCCGGTATTGATCGACGGGTCCAGCAACGACGCAGTCACGCCTACACCCTGCGGCGCGGCGATGCCGTAAAAGCCGTACGGGCCGCCCGCCGACGAATAGCCAGCAGTATCGATCCCGTCACCGCCGTCGAGAAAATCGGCCCCTTCGCTGCCGCCTAGCCCGTCGTCGCCGGCTCCGCCATAAATGCGGTCATTGCCGCCGAGGCCTAGGATGCTGTTGTTCTGAGCATCGCCATACAGCACGTCGTCATAAAACGAACCGGCGAGATCCTCGATGCTCACATAGACATCGCCTGCCGCATCGCCGGTATTGATCGAGGGCGTCGCCAGAGACGCGGTCAGTCCCGCTTCAGCCGTTTCATAGTCCGCGAGATCGTTGCCTGCGCCTCCGTCGAGATAATCAGCACCCTTATCGCCGATCATGACGTCATAGCCGCCGCCACCATAAATCTTGTCGTCGCCGGCAAGTCCCCAGAGATTATTGACGGTCCCGCCGTCGCCATAGATGACGTCGTTGAAGGTCGATCCGGTGACGTCCTCAAACCCGCTATAGGTATCGCCTGCCGCATCGCCTTTGTTGATCGACGGATCGAGCAGGGAAATCGTCACCCCGGCGGTCGAGAGCTGATAGCTCAGCGTATCTATCCCGGCCTCTCCGAACATGTGATCCGTGCCGGGGCCGCCAATGACATTGTCTACGCCATTGCCGCCGTAGAGCCAGTTCACGCCGCCATAGCCGTAGAGCGTGTCATTGCCGTCGCCGCCGTAGAGTTTGTTGTCGAAATTGTCGCCATAGAGGCTGTCGTTGAAGGCGCTACCGATCAGGTTCTCGATCGATACGAAGCGATCGCCCGCTGCTTCACCCGTGGAGGGACCGCCAGCGAGCAGATAGACTTCGAGCCCGTTAGCCGAATTCTCGTACGTTGCCGTATCTTCGCCGCTGCCGCCGTCGAGAAGGTCCGCACCGCCCTTCCCCTCGAGCTTGTCGTTGCCGCCCAATCCATAAAGCTCGTCATTCCCGTTCGTGCCGACGACGTTGTCGTCGGCATTGCCACCGGAAATCGTCGCCAGCGGCATCACCGTCCCAAGCGCCACGGGCATCTGCGGCACCGGCCTGGTGACGATCTCCTCTCCTGGCGCACTGTTTGTCAAAACGGGCTGGCCAATGTCGTCGTTCGACAAGCCCAGCATGCGGTCTTGAAAGTTCACGGATAGCGACATGGAGCACCCTTTTCACAGACCCCAGATAAGAGCGGTCCGCATTGCGATAGCGTTAACCATCGACCCCGCACGCAAAGTACGGTCAGCCTGTCCACAATGTGTGGTGCGAACTGATAACCAACACCTATCGTGCTGGTTCCAATTCTAGCTTTCTCTTAACGAGCGCTCGATCTGACGAGTCAACGGCTCGATGAGATAGCTCAGCAATGAGTGGGAGCCTGTCTCGACAAAGATCTCAGCGGGCATGCCAGTCAGCAAGCGCGCGTCGGATGCCATCGCCCAGCCCTGAGTGACCTTGGCGCGAAACTTGATAAACCCGGCCCCCGTTTGGGGATCGGCTTCTGCGGCCGCGCCAATGAAGGTCACTTCGCAGGAGACACGGCTGGAGGCCTGCGGATCGGCTGTCACGAGCCGCACCGCACACGGAGAACCGACATGCACGTGCTCGATCTGCTGCGGCGCAACTCGCCCCTCGACAAGCCACTCGCCTCCCATCGGGACGACGGCCATCAACACTTTCCCAGGCTGGGCGACGCTTCCCGGGCCGATCGGCTGAAGTTCATGGACGACGCCGTCGATCGGCGCGCGGATGGTCCGATCCGCAAGGCGCTGCGAAACGGCAGTCCATTTCTCGTTGAGCGACAAGAGTTGGGATTCGGCCTCGCGCAAATCGTTCAGAATCTCGGCGTGGGTCGATTGTTCGATCTGGCGCCTCTGTTCATCGATCTCGACCAGACGGCTGGTTGAAGTTGCGATGTCCGCCAGAGCTCGAGCATCATCGCCCGCCAATTGGCTCGCCGCGCGCTTCAGTGCATTCAAGCGCGACTTGGGAACAAGACGCTTTTTGTTGAGGCCTTCCAACTCGCCGATTTCGCCAGCAAGGAGAGCCATTTCCTGCTTGCGCGCCTCCATCTGGTTCTTGAGCCCCAGCAGCGCGCTCTCGGTTTGAGCGCGTTGCTCATCCAACCGGGCGATCTCCGCCGTACGGCGCTCCAGCTGTGCGGTGACCAACGCCGCTTCGTCTGCAAGCGCCGCTCGCCGCTCCTCAGTCGCCGCTTCCGGCGTCCGCGCGTTTGGAAACGGCAGCCCATCGCGCTCTGCCTCCAGGCGATTGACGCGCAATGCTGCGGCGAACTTCTGTGCATCGACGATGCCGAAATCGGCCGCAGCCACGGCGGCATCAAGCTTCATCAGAACCTGACCTGCTTTGACGATGTCGCCCTCGCGAACGAGAACTTCGCGAACGTCGCCCCCGTCCACGTTCTGGATCGGACGAGCCTCTTCGCGCGCCACGACGATGCCCGAGGAGATAACCGCACCGGAGATTGGCAGCATCGTCGAGACGCCGACCACCGCCAACACAAACCCGCCAAGAGCCCAACGCGCACTGCGCACAAGCCTGTCGAGATCGCTTGGAATATTGGCGGAGGCCCGCACGGCCGGCATCGGCGTGGCGGCGACGTCGCTCATCGTGCTTCTCCAGTCGACACACTGCGCAGCGATGGTGATGGCGCAGTATAGCGCCGCAACACCTCGTCCTTCGGCCCAAATGCAATCTGTTTGCCGTCTTGCAGATAAAGCAGATGATCGACTTCGGTGATCGCGGACGGGCGGTGCGCCATGATGATGACGATCGCCTTGCGGGCCTTCAGGCTTCGGATCGTTTCGGCTAGAGCAATATCACTTTCGGCGTCGAAGTTGGCGTTTGGTTCATCGAGCACGACCAGAAAAGGGTCGCCGTAAACGGCGCGGGCCAGCGCGACGCGTTGGGCTTGGCCGGCCGATAGGGCGATCCCCCCTTCGCCAAGCACCGTGTCAAAGCCTTGCGGTAGGCGCAAAATCGTATCAACCACGCCTGCCTTCTGCGCCGCGACGAAGACTTGGGCATCGTCCCGATGGACAGAGAAGCGGCTGATGTTCTCGGCTATCGTGCCGCTCAACAGATCGCCGCCATGGGGCAGGTAGCCCATCCAGGGGCCGATCGCGTCGTCGCCCCATTGATCGAGTGTCGCGCCATCTAGCCGGATTTCGCCCTGGGCCGCTGGCCAGCATCCGACCAGCGCGCGCGCGAGCGACGTCTTACCTGAGCCGCTGGGGCCGATAACGCCCAGCGCTTCGCCGGCCCTCAGCGCAAATCCTACGCCGCGAATGACGGGCTGCGTTCCACCGGGCGGTATCAGTATGAGACCCTGCACCTCCAGCTTTTTCGAAGGAGCTGGAAGAGCGTGCCGCGCGGCAGTCTTCTGGGTCAGGAGAGGTACGAGGCGCGTCCACGCCTGACGGGCAGCGGTGAAATTTCGCCAATGCGCGATCGACTGCTCGATCGGCGCCAGTGCGCGTGCTGAGATGATCGAGGCCGCGACGATCACACCTGCCGTCGCCGCCCCGTTGATCACCAACCATGCGCCGGTCGCCAGGATGGCCGACTGGAAGAACAGCCGCACCGCCTTTGAAATAGCACTGATTGTGTCCGACGGGTCCTGCCCTGCGATGGCTGCGTCCACGGCGCGTCCGTGCGATGCCGTCAAAGACGCCAGCAGGCCCGGTTTCATCCCAAGCGCGACAATCGTATCCGTCTGCGCGGTGATCTCGCTCGCGATACGTTGCCGATCGCCTAATGCACGAGTCGCCTGTGCGACGGGACCTCTGGTGCGCCGGTCGGCGATCAGAGTCAGTGAGATGATCGCGGCAAGTCCAATCAGCGTCTCGATGCCGTAGGAAACATGCAGCATGAAAAGGAGCACGAGGAAAATCAGCGCCCACGGCAGGTCAAACAGCGTTGCCGGCGCTGTCGACGAAACGAGGTTACGAACCGCATCCACATCGCGGATCGACTGTGCGCGCTCGCCGCGCGGCCTGTTGCTGAACAGAGTGTCGAAAACCGCCGGGAAGAACCGCGCATCCGCCGCCTGCGCCAACCGGGAAAACAGCCGCCCGCGCAATACGTCGAACCATGCCATGAAAACATACAGCATGAGCACGAGCGCAAGCAGGACGAACAGCGACTGGACGCTGCCGCTCGGAATAATCCGATCGTAAATCTGCAGCATAAAGATCGCGCCGGACAGCGTCAGGATGTTAAGTGCGACGGAAAGAAAAGCAGCCGTGGCCAATGCGCCGCGGAAGGCGCGGAGCAGGTCAGTGAAAATCTGACGCGAAGGACCTGACCGATTCTCCAACTACACCTCGACTGACCGCGGTCTCACAAGAATGGGAACGTCCTGATCATAGCTCTCGCGAATGTATCCGCCCTTAACGACCCGCCCTGGATGAGGGATAGCGCGAAATCTAAAGCGGATTGAAGACTATGGTTAACCAGCGGCGAGTAAAAGGGCCACCTGGCGCCGGCAGTCAGGCCAGCAATTTTGCCACATCTGCCGCAATGGCGGAGTTAATAAAGGCTTTATCCCAATAGAGCACGTCGCGCGCCGCAAGTTCAGCCGCAGACAGCACCAATGCCGGGGCGTTCAGCGCGCGCATGATGCCAGCGCGGAACCCGCGCGCGTCACCCGCATAGTCGATGCCGACGGCGTTCGCGAAGCCTTCAAAGCCACGGAGCGCGGTTGGCGTGGCGACGATATGCTTCCCCGAAACCAGAGCTTCTGCGGTCTTGAGATTGCTGCCACCTCCAAATTCGATCGGCAACAGGATGACGTGGGCCAATGCCTTCAGTGCATTGAGTCCCTCGTCGTCGATGTCGGGGAAGAAGTGAACACGATCGCTGTTGGGCACGACAAAGCGGCCATACTCGCGCGAATTGAAAATTCCCCGACTGACGCCGCCGCAAACTGCAAAAGACTTTTCTGGCGGCGTGAAAAACAAGCCACCTTTTGCGACCAGTTCGGCGAACCCTTCGATATTAGGCGGATAGGCGCTTCCCACGAAGAGACAGAACCGCTTGTCGCCGAAGATGGAGCGAACCTCGGAAACAGCCTTGGCGGAAGGCGCCCGCATCCGATCGACTCCGTTCGGCATAACCCTAATCGCCGCGCCTGCCGGTGCCATCGCGCGATATTGCAGAGCGTCGGATTCGGAAACAGTCACGATCAGGTCGGATCCAAGTACGCAGGCGCGCTCAAGCTCAACGATCGCCTCGCGGACCAGCCGCACTTTGGCCTGTGAAACGCCTACGGAATGCAGAATGCTTTCTTTGAGCGGCGCTTCGTAATTATGGGACGAATAAATCACCTTCCCCGTGTAGCGGCCCTCCGATCGCAAGCGCGCGACCAAGGGCCACAAGAACGGATGATCGAGTTGAACTATCTCGGGCTTCAAGCGCGCAATGAGGCTTGCGAAATGCTCCAGCGCGACATCGGATTCTCCGGCGAACCGACCGGACAACAGATCGCCGACAAATGGCAAATCACCGAATTCGCGATCTTGCCCGCCCAGGGGCAGATCGTCGGCACCTACGTCTTCGTTGCTGTAGTTCGCCGGCTCGAAAATGCACGCGTAATGGAAATCCAGGCCGATGGAACGATAGAATTCAGCGAAGGCGGTGATACGCCGCTGCCCGCCATGGCGCGGTTTCTTGATGGGATATGTCGAGAGCGATAGAACGCCGCTCATTTGCGCGGCTCCTCAAGAACCTGTCGATAGAACTCTTCCGCCGAAGCAGACCACCCTGTCGGGTTGTAGGACGCGCGAATCTTCGTGGACATGTCGCTTAAAAGCCCGGGGCTCTTGAACCATTGCGAGACGCTTTCCGCCCACGCAAAAACATCATCCGGATCGAGATAGGTGACCAAGCTTCCGCCGACCTCGCACAGGGCGCCCGCCGATGTCGAGAGACAGGGCTTCCCATATCGAAGGCTTTCCGCCAACGGCAGGCCGTATCCCTCATAGCGAGAGGGCATCAAACAGAACGCCGCATCGCGGTAGAGCCGATCGAGCAATTCGTCGGAAACGCCCTGCAAACGGATGATCGACCCTTCGAGGGCTGGGTTGGCATCGAGTTCATAAAGAAGATCGCCCACATTCCAGCCGGAATGGCCGACGAAAACCAGCTTCTGGGTCTTCGGATCGATCCAGCCGTTGCGAATGGCAACCTGCCACGCATGATAGAGCGTCCGGTGATTTTTCCTGGGCTCGACGGTCGATACGTAAAGCGCGAACTGCACGCCATTGAGCTGAGGCGGCAAGCTCTCTTCCGCCGAGTCCCCGCCCACAACGACAGGCAAATCGCTGCCCAACACGAAATTGCTCAGCCGCGGCGGCGTCTGCAGCTGGTTCAACGCGATATAGGCTTGCCCGTCTTGCTCAGTAGTCTTGGAGATCGCGATGCACGCGTCCGCCGTCCAGAAAAGCTCGCCGAAATAGGCCGTCAGAAGATCGACATAGGCGGGAACGACAAAATGAGGCAGCAGGAGCGGGATCAGATCGTAGAGAACCACAACGTATCGAAACGGAGTCGTTTTCTTCAGTTGATAGATCGACCTGAGGTCCTTGTGCTCCCAATCCAAACCCGCGGAAACAATCGTCACGCTCGGAGAGAGACGCACAGCGCCTCGCGAACAGTCAGCCAGGTAAACGCGGCGAGGACCATCCTTCTTGGCGTTCGCAGCCGGATCGACCCAATCGGGAAGCGGCGGAACATAGCCGAGCGGCATGACTGTTCGACCAGCCATAATTTCGTCGACTTGCGCGCTGGTGAAACGTCGCCCGCGGATGCGCTGGCTTATCACAAAGATCGTCCGTGAACGCCGCAGCGCGCCACGCAGTGACGCGCGCAGCCGATCGACGCCGGTGGGTGGAGGGGGGGGCGGCGGCGGCGGCGGCGGCGTTCCGAAATCGATCTGGAGATTACCCGAAAGGATCTCGCGCGCGTCCTCCGGCGAGATCGCGTGAAACACATTTCCAGCGCGGTCATAAACGCAGTAGCTGAAACTTTGCCCGACAATTCCTGGGCCGCGCCGGGCGAGCTCCCGCTCGACTCTTACAATCCCAACTGCACGCCCAGACCAATGGGCGGACGTGGTGATATCGAAGTAAACGGCACGCCCCTGCGGCGCCGGCGAGGGCAAGTCCTTCATGCCTCTTGCGCGGGTTTGGTTCGCCACCAATCAAGCGTATCGCGCATCGACTGATCCCATTCGATCGTCGGCCGCCACTGCACGTAGGACTGAAGCGCCTGCGCATCGCCGGCGGCTGAAGGCACATCACTGGGACGAAGGCGCTCTGGATCGACTTGGACTTCGAAATGAACGGGAGACAGCTTCTTCAGCTGGTCCACGATCGCATCGATCGGCCGCGGAATTCCGGTCGCCACGTTGAATACCGTCACGCCTGGCGCAAACGGGGCATCTTTGGTAGCGACCCGGAAGATCGCTTCCGCAGTGTCGCGAACATCGAGAAAATCACGCTTCGCCTCGCGGTTGCCGATCAGGAGAACCGGAGGAATGTCGCCGCGCTCGATACGAGCCACTTGGGAGGCCAAAGAACCGACGACAAACCGCTCGTCCTGCTTGGGGCCAAATGAGTTGAACAAGCGGAGCAAAAACACTTGGTGCTCTGACGCGAGCATGTCTCTCAAAATGAACTCGGCCGCCAGCTTTGTGCGGCCATAGGTGCTTTGTGGGTCCGGAATTGTTTGCTCTGACGCGCGATCGACGCCGTTGAAGGCATGTCCGTAAACTTCGGCGGAACTGGCAAAGACGAATGTTGTCTTCAAGCCCGCTTGCGCGACTGCAGAGGCGAGATGCTTGGTCGCTGTGAAGTTATTCCGCCAAACGCTTGCTTCAACACCTTTCGTCCCACCGACCGATGCGGCGCCGGCAAGATGAATTACGATATTGGGCGCAACGTCCTCCACGATGCGCTGGCAATCCGCGGGCTCCGAGAGGTCGGCGATGATCGGCGCGGGGCGGCCTTCGGGAGAAGGAGCGGCTCCCGAAGTCACCCAATGGATCGAGGCGTCAGCCTTCTTCGACTGGAGGAGGTCGAGGACATGACCACCGATAAACCCACCCCCTCCGGTCAGAAGTATGCGGCTCGGCATCGCAAGGTCAGCCCTGGACGGAGCGCAAAGCAGCCAAATCTGCTTCAACCATCTCCACGATCATCTCTTCCAGGCTGGTTTCCGGCACCCACCCGAAAGCGCGCTTCGCCTTCGATGGATCGCCCAGCAGGAGGTCGACCTCGGCCGGACGGAAAAGCGCCGGATCGATGACCAAGTGCTCATTGATGTTCAAGCCCACATGGCGGAACGCAATTTTGCACATATCTTCGACCGTCGTCGTCCGCCCGGTCGCGATAACATAGTCCTCTGCCTTGTCCTGCTGGAGCATCAGCCACATCGCGCGAACGTAGTCACGCGCGTGACCCCAATCCCGCTTAGCCTGGATATTGCCCAGCCGCAGTTCCTTTGCACGCCCAAGTGCAATGTTGGCGACGCCTTGTGTCACTTTGCGCGTCACGAACTCCAACCCGCGCAGGGGAGATTCGTGATTGAAAAGAATCCCGGACGACGCGTGCAGGCCGAAGCTCTCGCGATAATTGACCGTGATCCAATGCCCATAAAGCTTGGCCACCGCATAGGGAGAGCGGGGATAGAACGGCGTCGTTTCAGACTGAATGGGATGCTGCACAAGCCCATACATTTCGGACGAAGAGGCCTGGTAGAAACGGGCATTGCCCGCCTCCAGACGCATCGCTTCCAACAGATTATTGACCCCTACCGCGGTGACATTCGCCGTCAGCAGCGGTTGCTGCCAGGACGACTGCACGAACGACTGGGCGCCGAGATTGTAGATTTCGTCCGGACGCTCCTCGCGAACGATCCGAATAAGAGACGAAAGATCGATCAGGTTTCCATCGACCATCTTGACGTCTTTGGCGACGCCCAGCCACTTCAACCGATGATCGCTGACCTGAGAGTGGCTCGAGCGCCGAACGATGCCGGCGACTTCATATCCCTTCGATAACAGAAGCTGTGCGAGATACGCGCCGTCCTGGCCGGTCACCCCCGTGATCAACGCCTTCCTAGCCATTTCAAACTACCCGCATATTGTTCTGCACGGACGGTGGCTACACTGAAAACCGCGGATCGCCAAGGGTTCATCCATAGTTACAGGCATTTGCGATGCTGGACGCCGGCGGTCACACCACCCTCAGCGGCGCCACGATCACACGCTGTAATCGAGATAGCGAATGCGCGGAATAGTGGGGGAAGATTCGCACGGATCACGCCTCGGGAAAGCGCCGGGAAAGATTCGCCTGGTGCACTCAACCAAGATGCCTAGACGAAGATGTTCTCTTCCCACCAATAGGCGCTGCTGAAGATACCTCGGCCCATTTTGTCGAGGATGAATCTCTCACTCACCCAAGAGCGCGAAAAAAACTTCTCGAACCCCAGTGCCTCCAGATCGCCCCCCTCGCGCACATGCTGGTTCAGCTTGGGCACGATGTAGTCGCGCAAGGCTTGGAATGCGAAATTTTCCGCCGATGGGCGCAACTGCAAGAACGGCAAGTCGAGTTTTACGGGAAGATACTCACCCCACCAACTTTGGCCATAATTTTGCAAAACAAAGAAACGGCTCAAATAATCGGCGGCATTGTTTTGCAAATGCCAAAACAAAACCTCTTTGTCTCCAATATAGTCGATACCATCGACTGTTCTGAAATTCTGCGGGACTTCAGGGTGACGTTTGATATAAGGATAAATCGGGTTTACGAACACCGCATATTTTTCAATAAGTTCGCCCAATCCAGCCTTGGGCAACATATCCCTTTTCTCAAGCGCACTCACCAAGTCTTGGTCGCTCGAAATGGCGCGACGAAACTCATTTCCGGCATAGCCAAGCGCGGACTCGAACGCCGAGCGGTCGGAAACCAAAGCCTCTAATGCTGACCGGTAATTTGAGATCCAGCTATAGTCACTCACCGCTGTCAGGCACGGGCTCCCAAACGTTCCGGTCACGCCTGTAAAGAGATTTGCGGTAGCGGCAAGCGACCTCTGGAAAAACAAATCCAGATCTATGTGAATAAATTTCTCTCCGTCCAAAATATCTGACACAACAAGCCAGCGAACAAAGCAATAAAGCTCGTATAAGGAGCCCTGAGAGGGCCCCAGATGGCTCACAACCCCGGCATATTTCTGGACATGTTCTTGAGTTTTTTCATAAGCGTTGTGAAAAATAACCCCGCTATCGGAGTATTTCTTCAGAAAATCTGCGGATAGCTTCTCGTATCCCTCCATGACGAAAACATCCAGCGGGACACCACCGTGTTGGTAGCCGAGCTTCGCATGAACAGACAATGTGCAGTGAGCTTCAAACTCAGCAACCGTACTGGATATCCAAGCTGTAGATATTATTTTCATTAAGATCCCCGGCGACTAACGGCACCGTCCTAGCCTACAGGGCAGCCCCGATTTTTCCAATTATGTGGCCAACGCCGATCTCGGCTAGGCTGTTTTGCTCGCCTGGGAAAACACCGCTAGCCCCAGCGCTCAATGTCGACCTCGGCCTGCATCCGCCGGAGAGTGCTCCATTGACTGGCAAATTGACGATAGGCTTCGTCCGAGGGCAACTCAGATAGAGCGCTCGTTTTGGCGTAAATCGCTGAGACGATGTGCGACCAATCGAATTTCGCCGCGCGCTCGATCCCCGCTTTCCTCAGTTTTTCACGTTCGGCGGAAATCTGGACTTTGCCCAGAGATGTGACCATCTCCGAGATGGAGGTTCCCTCGATCTTTATGCACGCATTGCCCGCGACCTCGCTAAGCGACCCGCGCGAGGTCGTGATGACGGGACAGCCGCAAGCCATCGCCTCCAACACGGGCAATCCGAAACCTTCATAGAGCGAGGGGTAAACGAGAGCGACGGCACCATTATACGCCGCGGCGAGATCCGCATCTGAAACTACGACACGCTCTGCCCGCACGCCGGGAGGCAGCAGCGCGAGGCTGTCTTCATGAACGGTTTCTTCTCCGCCAATACATAGAACGTCGAAATCACTTCTTCCGGTCGCGGCGATGGCCTCGAAAAGCAATCGGGTATTTTTATAGCCCAGGTGCTGCTCGCGCGAGCCGACGAGCAAGACGTACGGCCTTCTGCCCATACCCGCTTTCTCGCGAAATGCTTCAATCGCCTGCTTGTCGAGCGGCTTAAACACCGATCTGTCGTACCCGAGATGCGCGACGGCAATATCTTCGGCATCGGGATAGAACTGCAGAAGGTCGCTGCGAGTGTTTTCCGAGATCGAAATGAACGATCGCGCATAGGAAATAGCGAGCGCTTTTTCCCTCCAATGCCGCGCCGACAGATCGAACCCGAACAGCTCGGGGATCATGTCGTAGACCATCAGAAACATCGGCGTCGTCAACGGCGTCGTATAATACGTCGTTGTGAATACATCGATCTTGTAGAGGTCGCAGATTTTCTGGATCAGAATACTGTCGTCGGCCGTGTATCGATCTTTGTAAGCGGGGAATGGAACCCGGGTCATTCCGTCGATCGCCGGCAAGCCGCCGCGATCGAGAACCAGTACCTCCATCCTTTTATCCGCGATCAGGCTGGGAAGGACCGATTGCCAGATTCTTGCGATACCTGATTGGGCGAGCTGGAAAAACACCCCATCGATAAGGAGCTTCATTTCACACCCTTGGAGGCTGAGCAGCGGCTCGCCCGGCCTGTCTCGAGCAGAGCGGCTTGAACAATATCGTAACGGCTTCCAGCGCCCTCGACCGAGGGAGCGATTTGGTTTACCGCCTTCAGAAATTCAACGTCGCCGAGCACCAAAAGCGGCGACACGATACTGCGAAAGAGCGTCTTGGAGATTGCGTTCGCCTCAACGACACCAAGAGTGTCGGCCCGCGTCGAAAGACCATTGGGATTGACGTAATAGGCTACGTGCGCCTCGTTCGACTTGTAGAACGTCTTGCCTTTGACGCTGGATCGAAACCAAAAATCATAATCTGCGGCTGATTTGTAAGCCTCATTGAACAGGCCGACGTCATCATGAATCGACTTGCGCCACATCGGCCCGTTATGCGGGCTGTTGAATTCCATTAGGTTGTAGCGGCTGACGATCGGCAAATTCGTTCTAAGGTCGTGGGCCTCGATTTCCTCGAAACTGATATTGGGCTCAAACGAATAGAGGACATCCTGATAGGCGACGTCTGCGAAAGGCAGGGAGTCCAGTATCGAGGCTTGAATTTCAAGCGAGTCTTTTCGCCTGCAATCATCCAGGTTGGCATTTGTTATGTAGCGTCCTTTCGCCATCCTGACGGCGATGTTCCACGCTTCATAGATTCCGATTCGCGTATCGGTCCGGTGATAGACGATGTTGGGATAACGCTCCTGGAAGCGGGCTATCACCGCGCCCTCACCATCCGGAGAGTCCGCATCAATGATGATGAGTTCGCAATAATCGCGAAAGATAGTTTGCTGCGTAATATTTTTCAGAAACGCTTCGATGTATTCGCCGCCCTTGTAGAGGCTCGTGATGATGGAGACGGCGCATCCGCGGTCCCGATCGAACCGCAAGAGACTACCCTCCCCCAGCGCTCCTGGACGCCGCGTCGCTTCAATGCCGCGATCTGGCATGGTCTCCCATTCGCTCGACTCGATGACCCCGCGCGAGCCGAACAGATAGGCGTGGTGTGGATTGTTTGCAGGCGCCGGCGCCTTGAGAAGGCGCGACATTTCAGCATTGAAGAAGCTGAGGATGATCTCGTCCACCCCAAGCCCGCTCTTTTCGATACGCTCTCGGAAGACGTCGACGTCTGAGGCTGAAGCTCCGCGCCCGAGTATGACTTCAAACGCCATTTGAACAAAGAGACCGGCAGGCAGGCTGGAGGTTCGATTTCGTCCCCGGACTTGTTCGGCTTCTTCACTTTGCAGGATTGCGAGGACGATGAGAGACAACTGACCCGCGCGAGTATACTCCTGATACCAGGCCTCGAGCTCGTCTCCGTTTGCCTCTCGCTTCAAACTATCCCGATACAGAAAGCCGACAACGCGTTTGACGTTTTCGCGGTCCTCGACCGATGCAGCGAGCGGCGCAGACAGCGGAACTGAGCCGGATGCTGCAGACAACGGAACTGAGCCGGATGCTGCGGAGACGATCCTGTGAACGATCGATGTAAGGTCGTCGCCATTTCGGAAGATGTCGAATTCGGCCATGACTCTGGCGAATGCGGGATCCTGATCGCCCGCGACATTCATCGCCTTGGCAATCGTCTGAAAGACATCGTCCGCCCGGATCGAGAGTCGTTCGTCAGGACGGACGGCGCCCGACGGCACCGAAGGAACTCGCCCGCTCAAACGATTTTGGCGCGCCTCGCGAGCTTCCGGACCTTGCGCTATTCCCTCTACGAGTTGGAACAGCGAGATTCCGTCGGCCAAAAGGTCGATATGGAAATCAACCTCCGAAGCCAGCGGTTCGCGGTCGAGAAATCCTCGAAAAGCCTGTTCGATGATCGCCCGAGATTGGCTGTTGGCGTCGGCTTCCCGCGGCGGCGCTATAGAAGCGGATGGTTCGTCCGAATTCATCGAGGAAAGCCGTTCATTCAAATTGATTCGCGCGATGGCATTTCAAGGGAGCGCGCTACCCCATTGGATAGGCTTCCACGAACCATTCAATCGTCGAGCGAATACCCGCGTTGAGGCCGATTTTGGGCGACCAACCCATTGCACGCAATCGACTTGAGTCCATCACCTTGCGAGGCGTGCCGTCGGGCTTGCTTGCATCGAACACGAAGGAGCCGCGGAATCCCACAACCTCGGCAATCTCCTCAGCGAGATGCCGGATTGTAATTTCCTTCTGGCTGCCGCAGTTGACATGCTCGAATTCGAAATAATTGTCGTGGCAATGAACGACACCCGCGGCGAGGTCGTCGACGTGAAGAAATTCACGCAACGGCGTTCCTGAACCCCATATCTCGACTGTCGGCAGCTCTTTTTCCTTGGCCGCCATGATCTTGCGGATCAATGCAGGCATGACATGACTGCTTTTCAGATCGAAATTGTCGCCCGGCCCATAGAGGTTACACGGCATAACTGAAACGTAGTTTCGGCCGTATTGCCGCATGTAAGCTTGGCAGAGTTTTATGCCGGCGATTTTCGCAATGGCATACCACTCGTTCGTGGGCTCCAGACTGCCCGTGAGCAGGCTGCTTTCTTTGATCGGCTGTTCCGCAAATTTTGGATAGATGCAGGACGACCCCAGAAAAATGAGTCGATTGACGCCTGCCAGATGCGCCGCATTTATCGTATTCGTCTGAATGCAAAGATTGTCATATAAGAAATCTGCGGGCAGCGTGTCATTGGCAAGAATGCCTCCGACTTTTGCGGCGGCAAATATAATAGACGTCGGCTGATGTTGCTGGACCCACTCCTCGACAGCCTTCTGATTCCGCAAATCTAGGTCCTTGCGATCGACAGTGATCACACGCCGTCCTTGCTCGCGCAGCTTGCGAACAACGGCGCTTCCCACCATCCCGCGATGCCCTGCAACCCAGATGCCTTCCTGCATATGCTCGTCCAATTAAATTTTGCAGTGCATCATAGGGTGAAGCGCAAACCGAACCAAGGCATATCTGTACCGGAACCTCGGCCATACGATGGTTACTGGCCACGCGCCATGAGCATGGGACGGACTCGCGGCGCGGCGCATTGTCGTTGGCACGCACCGATGTCCTAGCCCCGGTCGCGACAGGACGTTGAAGCGCGATCAGCAGGCTTCAGCACCTCTGATAAGCATTTTATCCTGCAACAATTCATCGCTGTCGCAGCCGCAACCCAGGCCCGCAAACCGCACTGTGACGTCTACGCGAATGTGGAACGACGGCCACGAATCCCGCGCTGTCTCAATGCAACAACGCGGGACAGCCTGCCCGTCCGCTCAAAGCCCCATGCGCGAAAAAAGGCGAGACCAACCCGCAGATACCGCGTCGTGTGAGAACAGCGCTTTCGCAGCTTCGCGGCCCTGCTGCCCGATCTTCTTTGCGAGCGCAGGATCTTCGATCAAACGCCGGAACGCTGCGTTGGCGTCCTCTGCATTCTCTACTAGGAAGCCCGTCTTTTCATGCTCGATCAGATGGGGAACTTCCGCAAAGCGGCACACGTCGGGTGCATGCACCGCGCGGCAATCCAGCGCTACCAAGGGAATACCGGACATCCACGCTTCAATGAAATTCAACGTGTAGGGAATGTGGCTGCCCGCACAATAGTAATAAGCCCTGGACGTCTTGAGCAATTCGAGTTGCTCGGCAAATTCGACGAGGCCGATCGCATTTTCCATCCCGTCATTTCCGATGCCGCCGATCACGGCCTTCAGGCCCCGGACGGACTCGGAGAAAATGGCTGCTTCCTTTTCGAACCTCTGACGCATCGTGTTGGAGAATGTCAGGACGTTTGCCCCGTCGCCCTGCCATTCCGCAAAATCATCGGGCTGCTTCGGAAACCGTATAATGGCATCGTGCCCAAGATAGGGTTCGACAACAGCTTCCTTGGGACAGTATCGAACGATCACGCAACCCATCGCCCGCACATCCGCCATTTCATATTCAAGCCGCACCGTATCGACGCCGATCGTCCGCCATATAACAGGCCGGGCAGAGAGCGCGGCCCAATGGGTCTTGATGAATTCGGAATCGTGCATGACGACGACGACGTCGAACAATTCGACAAATTCTCTCGTTATGACATGCGACGAGGCGGGCGACCCATAACGGAACTTCCCGCCAAGCGCGAGAAATTGCTCAGTGTACTGAGCAACATCTGGCCGGAAATCGATTTCCGGCCGGAAGCCTTCGGAACGCCGCCCCCCGAAATAGACACCTAAGGGAAAAACAAAATGTCCCATTTTATGGAACATCCGGATCTCGTCATATTCAAGTACTTGATGAACAGAATAGTATAGTATTCTCATCCGTCGCCCAATTCGCGCGCTTTTAGGTAGCCAATTCGGGAGATTCGATAACAGAAAACCGTCTCAACCTGAACGGGTTAGAGCCTAACATGTGGCGAACGGGACTCCAACGTAGATTCTATTTTTGCACGGGATATAACCCGAAGGGGTATCCGGCGAGAGGTTTCATGAAAGCGAGTGATGGCAAGCTGGGAAAAGTCTTTGGACGGGCTTGGGGACAAGCCGGCAGCGCCAAAACCGATCCGAACGAAGATGATGCGAGCAAGCGCTCCGCTGCTGACGCCCAAATGGCAGAGAACGTGAACGCGCTGTCGGAAAGGGTCGGCGAAATTTCAATTTCGCTTTCACAGATGATGTCGCAGCAAAAGGAAATGTTCGCGAATGTCGTCGGCAGCAATGACCATATGAGAAGCCACCTGACGGCGGTTCACGACAGCCTCTACCTCCACCTCGTCAATCTTGGAAACGAGATCGAGCAGTTGAAAGGGAACTTGAAGGGCGGGACACGCAGCGATGACACGGTCGCGCTCATCAGACGTCTCGGACACGAATAGGGTCTTCAGCTTGTTCGCCTCTCGCCTTTCAAACAGGGTAGACGCTGGCACTCGATCGAGCCCGATTGCGAGCCTTCCTGCCGCAATATACGTTGGCGGCCTATATTGCCCTCCCCTCTTCATGGAAGCCGGCTAGATGACAACCATGACGCATGGCTGGTCCGACCTGCCTGCCACCGAACAGATGATCTACACCGCATATTTTTGGTGCAAAGGCGTAGAGCCCAACGTTGAAGAGATCGCGGCATGCAGGGGCCTGACCCTTGCGCAACTTCGAACCCGCCTGATCAGCGAAGAGCGGCAGCCCGCCGCCGCCGGCGCTCCGAATATTAAGCGTGCGCCGCCGCCAGATCATATGCCTCCCGGCCAGATCTGGCGTGTCGGCGAAGAGCTCTCGGCATGTGCAATCGAAGGCTGGGCAAGCCCGGAGCTGTGGGGAATGTGGTCCGACGGCAAGGAATGCTCATTCCTATTTTCGCTTGTCCCAACCCCGGAACCTCGTCAGTGGCTAAGGCTGAACATCGCCGAAGTTTTCCCGAAAGGCCAAATGCAGAGCCTCGCCATCGAGGTGAACGGCCGCAACGCCGGTGCAAGCAAGGTCGAGCCAGGGTCTCAGGTCGACATCGTCATCGAGCCCGATGATCTGCGCTACAATGGCAGATTGTTCATCAGGATATTTGTCGAAAACGCCACGCGGCCCTCGGACATTGGCGTCTCCCTGGATGGCCGCCAACTAGGCATCGCGGTTTCGTCCGTCGAATATTTCGCCAGGGAAAACGAGGAAGACAGTGCCGCTTCCTGACCTGAATGTCGGCCGTCGCACGCGGGTCCTGATTGACGCCCGCCCCTTGCAGACAAGCACCGCCAAGCGCGGGATTGGCAGATATACGCTTGAGTTTTGCCTGGCGCTCGCCCGGCGCACTTCGGATGTGGATATCTCGATCCTGCTGGAAATGCCATCAGGCGGCTATTTGGGCGAGGGCGCCGCAGCGCTGACAGCCGTCTTGGGTAATGAACGCATCGTCTGGCTTCCGCGTTTCGACCACCGGGCTCAAAGCCAAAACAAGGATCAACTGGATATCCTTGAGAACGACATCAAGAATCTTCTCCTCTTCAGAGGCGGCTTCGATGTCTTCCACTGCATGAATCCGTTCGAGAGCGATGCCCCGTTTGGGCACTCATCGAATATTTTGCGATTCCCACCCTGTGCATCGACCTGCACCGTATACGACTTTATTCCAGCTCTTTTTCCCGAGCATTACCTCCAGCATCCCACGGTGGCGGAATGGTATCGCGAGCGGTTGGAGGCGCTGCCGCGTTTCCAGCGGCTGTTCGCGATATCGCAAGCAACGGGACGTGACGCCATGCGGCTCGTGGGGCTGGATGGCGAGCGTGTCGTCAATGTCGGAACCGGTGCGGACGCAGAACTTGAAGAGCGGGTGCAAGAAGCGCCGGGCGAGCATTCCACTTCGTTTTTAAAACCCGATGGCCCTTTTCTATACTATGTCGGCGGCCCGGATTATCGGAAGAACATATCCTCGATCATAAGGGCGCTTCAGGCCCTCACCAAAGCCGGAAGGGACTACAAGCTAGTTGTCACTTTCGACGGTGACGAGCGCGAGAGAAACAAGATAGCCGCCCTCGGCATTTCCTACGACGTTTTCGACAGAATTCTATTCACGGGATATCTGTCCGACGGGGCCATTCGCGACCTCTACAGATCCTGCTCGTTTTTCATATTTCCATCTCTCTACGAAGGCTTCGGCCTTCCCGTCGTCGAAGCGCTCGCCGCAGGAGCGCGCGTCCTCGTTTCGGACAACTCCGCATTGCCGGAACTCGTCCCGAATCTGAAATTGAGATTTGATGCGGCAGATCCTCAGTCGATCGCCGATACCATCCTCTGGGCAGAGGACAACTACAGTGAGTCCGTGCTGGGCGATCTACGCGCGCATGTCTCGGCCCATTTCACATGGTCGCTTGTTGCTGAACGCGCGATCCTCGCCTGGAACGAAATCGCCGCAGCACCCGCGAAATCACTGACACCGCCGCGCCCGCGTCGCATCGCCATGTTCTCGCCCATACCGCCCCAGCGCACCGGAGTGGCGCGGTACGCGGCCGACCTGCTTAGCGGCCTGGCAGACATTGCATCCGTTGATGTTTTTTCCGACGTGTCGATCGTTGCTGGCATTCCAGCGAACTGTCGCGCCTATCACCATTCCGAATTCGAGACGATCAAGGACAACTACGACACCGTCATCTATCAGATCGGCAATTCGCCGTTTCACAGCTTCATGCTGCCTTACATGAAGCGTTTTCCGGGCATTATCGATCTGCACGAAGCTTCAGTGCTCAACGCATTTTATTTCTCGATGACGAAGGAGGACTTCGTATCGAAGGTCTGCTCGCTCTACGGCTCCAAAGGGCGAAGAGCTTTGCGAGCCGCGGAAAAATTCGGCTACGATCTCGCGCGCGAAAATTTGGTCGACAGCATTTCGTTCCTCAAAGCCGTGCTGGAGAACGCGGAAGGCGTCATCGTCCACTCGTCGCATACAAGGGATCGCGTTCTCCTCGAATGCGGATACCGGCGCCCGGCAATAGAGGTCGTTCAGCAGCCCTATGCGGAGCAGGCCCTCGAACAAGCATCGCCTGCCGCAAACGATGATCGCTTCACCTTTGTCGTTCCGGGTTTTGCGGCCGAAACAAAGGGCATCCTCGAGATCGTCGAGGCTTTCGCCTCCGTTAAAAAATCACGCCCGGACATCCGCCTCAGGATCGTCGGCGAGTTGGACGGCGGCGCATACGGCGATCGCGTCAGAGACTGCATCAAACGGGAAAATCTCGGCAATGATGATGTCGTCATCACCGGGTATGTCGGCGAAACCGACTATCATGCCGAAATAGCCGGCGGCGACGCGATCATCGTCCTGCGTGCGCTCGATCGGGGCGAGAGTTCCCGCTCCGTGCTCGATGGACTGGCAAGCGGGCGACCCGTCATCATCAACACCAGCCCCGTTTTTGCAGATGTCCCGGACGAGGTCGTCCTGCGCCTCAGTAAGATTGATCCTGCCGAGATCGCCGCCGCCATGGAGGCGCTGTGCGCCAATCGGGATGTTCGGCTCAGCTTGGCTCACGCCGCTCGCGAGTACTGGTCGTCCGTTCACCGTCCATCCGTGGTCGCGCACCGTTATCTCGACGCACTTCAGGCCATCGCCGCAAGCCGCATAGCGCTGGAAGGCCGGACCAAAGCAGCGATCCATTCGTATACTGACGTTGCGATGGCTGACCGAGGTCAAGCCGAGACATGGATAGCCCGAGCGTACGGCTTGCAGGCTGCATCACGCATCTACATCGACGTCTCGCAGATCCATCTGCACGACCGGCAATCGGGGATCGAGCGCACCGTCAAGCAATTGGTTCGCGGCCTTGCGTTTTGGGATAGCGAACGATGCTTTGCCGAGGCGGTTACAACGTCATCCGGTCAAACCGTTTCGGCGCCCGCGTTTAGATACAATAGCGGGATTTCCGTCGCGCATGAGACCACGGGGCACGGTGAAGCCATCGACCCTCGGTGTGGCGACTGGCTCATTTTTGCCGACGCGACATTCCACCTCGATGTGCAGCAGAAGGCCGCCGCTCAAGACTGGGTTGAGAAGGGTGGCCGGATCGGGTTGTTGATCTACGACATCCTGCCTTTAACGCAGCCGGATTTATTCTTGCCGTTCGTGACCAAGGCGGTGGAGCAGTGGCTGTCGGCGCTTCTGCCTCTGGCGGCGCGGATTGCGTTCATATCCCAAACTGTGCAGCGCGAATTTACGTCCCATTTCGCCACAGCCGCGCTTGAGGATCGCAAGCCAGGACGGATCGCCACCGCGGTCACGCATCTGGGAGGGAATTTCACAGAACGTGCCTCGGACACCGCCGAACGGGTGACATCCGCAACCGATACGGACGCCGAAGAGCATATCTTCCGCCTCCTGATTGTCGGCACGCTTGAGCCACGCAAGGGCCATGCGCTTCTTCTCGAGGCGTTTGATTTGCTACGCCTCAAAGGCGTCCGCGTGGAGCTGACGATCGTCGGCAGAATTGGCTGGGGTGTCGAAAGATTGAGCCGCAGGATCAGCAATCACGTCGAATTGGGCCGCGACCTGAAATTCTTGGGTCTGACATCCGATGCCGAGCTTAAACGGCAGTACCGTCGCGCGGATCTCGTTGTCGTCCCGGCGATTGCTGAAGGCTACGGCTTGCCGGTTCTCGAAGGGCTAAGCCTGACCGGTGCCGTTCTTTGCAGCGACATCGAGGTCTTCAGGGAAATCGCCGGGAACGAAGAAGGCGTCGTTTATTTCTCCTCCGGAAGCGCCATCGATCTTGCCGCAAAGATTGAGCTTCTCAACGCGACGCGACCGGATCCAGCCAGACTGACGGCGCACAAGACCTGGGAGGAGTTCGTGGAGGATTTCCATGATTTCTTCGTCCACGGGCGGTCCGACACCCTGACGTGGATTTAGCATCGAGCTCCACCGACAAGCGGCCACAAGCGCAGCGCCATCTTTCACGATCGCGACGAACGATCGTCACGACGGTATGGCGCTCGCCCTTCCTGGGGAGCCGGTCAGGTATTCTTCGCCGCCCTCGCTATTGGAGGTAGCCGACGTTTCGGGTGCGAGTGACACGGCTGCCAACCTCTGGGCGACTGCAGCCTAAGGATGCGTAGTGGCGAAATGCGGCATGTGAAGGGCGTCGATTATCGTGCGGACGAAGTGGTTGGCGGCGACATCGTCCGCGCCCGGCACGGGAAGGTCGTTCTCGTCGAACTGGCGGATAATCAATCCACGACCCGCCTGGTTGGAAAAATCGCCGAATAAGACGTTATCGCTCAGCGCATGTCATTATTTGTCGCTCAAATACTGCTCAATCAAATTCCTGTAATACGCTGATGCGGAACCATCAATATTTTCCATATACCTGAATCTGAAATGCTCGAAGGAATACGATCCGATCGGCCACTCCCCGGGTAAGCCCACGATATTTTCCGGCAGCTGGTCAAAAATGCCAACCCTTTCCTGCACCGCAGAAGCGTAACCGAGCCGCCCCAGGATTTCGCCGGCCAGGAATGAAAAGACGCGGGTGGTCGGATGGTTTTGGGTGAGAAAGAGCTTTTCCTCCCGATATTCATCGAGAAAGGACGAGAGTTTGATATCGATGCCACTCTCCCGATCTCGCAGGAGCTTAGTGGTGTGTGCGTACCTGTTCGCAAAGTTGAAATCGAAAGCGCCTGCGTCGTACTCACGCAGGATTTCATCCTTGCCGCGCCCTTCTGAAAGCGCGGCATCGAGAACCGAGCTGTTGTTCAACGCAGGACCGTCGGGAAACACCGGCCATAGCGCTTCGTTATACACATAAGGGAACGAGATTTTTTCGACCGTACTTTTAAGGCCATTCACGAATGAATCGGGACCTTCTGTAGATAAAATTCCATAATTGTGCACGGGCTGATAGACGAGAATATCCGATCCGTAAATATCATTCAGATAATCGTCAATCTTTAGTTCCTTATTTATCAAACGATAGTTCTCTACGACGGATATCTTGCACTTAATGCCCAGAACATCAGCCCACAGATTAATAAGATGCTGGATTCCCAACCCTTGGCAATTGCCGTAAATGAAAATATTCATCGTTGAATTCCGAGTTGGGATAGCCGTGCCATCGTCGTGAGCGCCCTGACGGCGCTCACGCTTCTCGAGGCCGGCTCCGCCGTCACTTCCGAAAGTGCACTACGGGATCGCGCAAATTGCAGCCGACATCGGGGTTCAGGACAGTGAAGCCCGTCTGCACAAGCATGTCACGGAACCACTCCGTCCCCAGATGAGACCATGGCACACCGCTCTCTGCGCCGCCCTCGACGATATTGTCCGGGTCAAATGGTGTTCCCAGGGCTTTGGCCATCACGCCATAATCGCTGATCATGACGAAACCTTCCGCGCCGAAAGTCATGCGTTGGTAGATATTTTGAAAGTATTCGCGCGTGCCGGGCCGGCGAATATGGCAGAAGCAGCCGAACGAGAAAAAGAAATCAAATTTCTTGCCGTCCGGGATTGTGCAACTGAAGTCCTCGACCTGAAAATATTTAATGCGATCGCGGTACTTCTCGGTCGGATCAACATACTCGAAAAACTGGTTGTGCTTCGCGGAGAGCGCGTCCAGCGCATAAAGCTCCGCTGCGCCTGCGTCTAAGATTGCCTTGGACCATGAACCTCGGCCCGGCCCGATTTCCAGAACCGTCCGCCCTTTGACGCGATCGCGAATGCATAGCAAATACGTGACGTACAGCGTGCTCAGGAACCCCAACTCTTCGGCGGCGATGTTGTTCGCTCTTCTGATAGCCGACTGGTCGGCATAACCATTTTGAGCATCGAGAACAGCATAAGTCGACCTGAAGTGGGGATCCGTTGGATCTCCCTCCCAATAGCCGCCTTCCCACATTTCTTGAAATGCCTTGACCTCTTCATTCATGGAGTAGCCGCCCTTCGCATTTTCAAGTTCATACCGAGTTTGAAGCTAAGTAACATGGCAAGATCGAGTGAGCGACATCCCAAGGTTTGCAGACCGGCTGCATGCCTTCGCTCCTGCCCCGCGATCTTGGGTTCGTTGGTTTCGAAGCGCACATCATGCCTCGTACGCATTGGTACCATCCGGAAGTAGGCGGGCCTAGGATTTAGTCCGCAGGCGACCTGCCGGTTCCGCCTGCCCGCGCGGCCCTGCTCCGTCGATGGCAGGCAGTTTTGGCAGAGCGACATATGTCGGGCGGGATCCCGCGCCACCGAAATTCCGGTCTCTGGCAATTGTCCTAAGGGATATGCCAAGTATGAATTCATGCTCGCCCTGCCATCCAACGCCAAATTGGGATCGTACGCTGGCGCCAGATGCCTCGTACTTGGCGGCGGCGGGTTCTTGGGAACAGCGCTCGTCCGGGCGCTCGCTGACAATGGCGCGGATGTCACAGCGTTCGCCCGGCAAGCTGTCCGCCCGCCCCATCTCCGCGCCGATGCCCGCTGGCTGTCCGGCGACTTTGCGGATGCTTCGGCGCTCAGGACCGCGTTGCATCGCCAGGATGTCGTCTTCCACCTCATCGGATCGACCTTGCCGGCCGAGTCCAACCTCAAGCCGGCGCAGGATATTGCAGCCAGCATTCCGCCCACGATCCAGATGCTCGAAATTTGCGTCGAGGCCGGCGTCAAGAAGGTCGTGTTCGCGTCGTCAGGCGGCACCGTCTACGGCATTCCGCATCAGGTGCCGGTCGCAGAGACGGCGCCCACCGATCCGATCACGGCCTATGGCATATCAAAGCTGGCGATCGAAAAATATCTCAGCCTCTACCGGCGCAATCATGGCCTCGACTACCAGGTTCTGCGCATCGCAAATGCGTACGGTCCTGGGCAGATGCCAACCCGCAGTCATGGCGTCGTCTCCCATATCCTGAACAATGCACTGGACGGCATCGCTCCCCAGATTTGGGGCGATGGATCGGTCGTCCGCGACTTCGTCTACGTAGATGATGTCGTCGCGGCATTCCTGTGCGGCGCAGCCTATGGCGGGGAGCACCGGTTGATGAATGTCGGCAGCGGCGCAGGCCGCACGATCCTGTCCGTCGCCAGCGATCTGACCGCACTGGTGGGCGGCCCCCCGCCAGCGCTGCACCCCGGCAAAGCGCGGACCGCCGATGTGCAGGTCAATGTGCTCGACATCGTTTTGATTGAGCGGGAAACCGGATGGCGTCCGCAGATCGACTGGCAAGACGGCATCCGTGAAACCGCCCGCTGGCTGCGGCAATTACGGAAATAGGCACCCGGAAGAGGCTGATCCGAGAAGTTACTTGGTCGATGGATTCTATCTATCGCCGACCAGATTGAACTGCGCGCCGCCTTCTTCGCCCTTCAATCATAAAATGTCTGGTTGACGAGGCCGGCCTAAGCCACTGTTCTCCCGCCGCGCTAACCGCTTACGCTAGGCCTTCAGGCAAGTGCCGCGGCTGCGTCTTTGAGGTGGATTGCCGAACTTGCGGGAAATTGCAGGGCCGGCGCATCAGGTCTAAAATCTTGCATAGAGTGCGGCAGGTTCTACGATGGACATCGAAAAAAGCCGCATCGGCTTCCTGAAGGAATACGATGTCTTCGGCTCGCGCCGCGATCGTTACTTCGCGATGCTGCCGCAACATGATCTCTCCGCGCTCTATCTATTTCTCTCCAAGGCGCGCCTCGAACGCCCGATCAATTCCATCTTGGATGTCGGCGCCAATATCGGTCTCGCGAGCTTCTGCATCCACGACCTGGTTCCCGCCGCCATCGTGCATGCGTTCGAGCCAAGCCGGCAGACCTTCACCCTGCTGGAGCGCAACATCTCGCACAACGGGCTCTCCGATAGCGTTCATGTTCATTGCCTCGCGGCCGGCGACACGAACGGCTCGCTTTCCTTCAGGGATGACGAAGATTTCCTGGCCGGCAGCGCCGTCGGTACGGGCGACGACGCCTACGAGGTCGCTGGTGTGACTCTCGATGCATTTGCCGCCGCTCAAGGCATCGCGGCCATCGACATGATCAAGATCGACGTTGAAGGCTATGAACTCGCCGTCCTTGACGGTGCCCGGGAAACCATCCGCGCCAACGACCCCATCGTTTTCTTCGAGTGCAATCCCAGCGCCCTCGTGCGCTCGAACATCGAACTGCGCGATTTCCTTGAGGCGGCCTCAAACCACCTTGGCGATCTCTATGTTGTCGACCGGCTTTCGGGCGATCGCCTTCCGATCGGACGCGGGGCGGCGGCCGAAGCCGGGCTGCGCGCGATGATCACCTCGCACTGGGATGTCTTCGATCTGGTAAACCTGCCGGCCTCACGGCCCCTCGCGCCCTTGCCGCCTCCGCAAGAAGCGCTCTCTGGCAGCTTCTCGCGATGGCTACGCCGGACGCTGAGACGCGGTACCTGACCAAGCAGAACAGCTTGATCCTGCAAAAACCTGCTTGGAGATCTCCATCAAGCCGGGGGCGCCGGGATCCTGCCCGGCTCCGTACAGATCAACAAATCCCTCAGCGTGCCGCTTTCCACGATGATCTCATGCAGAACCTGCCGGACATCCGCTTTTGAAAACCGCCGATAGGCTGAGGTATGCCGGTCCATCAGATAGGTGTAGGCGAAATTTTCGACGATCCATTCCATGAAGGCGAACGGATCTTCCTTCGAATTCGCCAGCAGGCACCAGGCGTTGAACTCCATATAGATAACCGTGCCGTGCGTTTTGAAGAGGTCGAGACCTGCCCTCAAAAAGGGAAACTCGAACCCTTCGATATCGATCTTCACGAAGTCGAGGCGATCGGCGCCGAACTCCTTGAAAAGCGTGGCCGGCGAAACCTGACGCGTGGGGTCGCCCTCGCTGGAGATGAACCCGTAAGCGGATGCGTCCGTAAATCGAACGTCCCCGTCGCTGGCGCCGATCGCGACATTGAAGGGCGTAACGACGCCCCCGACGTTGTTTTCCGAAATGTTTCGCTCGAGAACGGCGAAATTCCTGTTTCCCGCTTCGACGGCGGCAATGCGTCCCGCGGGGCGCACAGCCGCGAGCACCAAGCAGGTCACGCCGATATTCGCCCCGATGTCCCATGAGATGGCGTTCTCCGGAAGAATCTGGGCGGCGAGTTCCGCGAGGTTCTGGTAACTGCCATCGTTGATATTCGAAAAATAGGTATCTTCAGCACTTAGCCCAAACAGAGTCCGCTGCTGGCCGGCGAGCTGGACGTTCTTGACGGTCATATCGGCCTTCATGTCTTGGCTAAAGATGCCGCCTAAGTAGAGCACCTGCATCGAGTCTCCAAGGACGCACACAGGCTGATCTGGTTGGCCTGATTTTCGATTCAGCCATGCGAAGCCGCTGCGGCAACCCGGGCCGTGCTCGGATCGATTGCCGGGATTATCGGCCAACGCGGCGCGAAAACGTCCAGTAGACGCCCACCCCGCGACCGCCTAAATCATCTTCCGATCGACTTTGGTCCCTTTGCGGAACGCTCGAAAATGGCCGCTTCTTCTCAACAGACCTTCGACTACATCATTGTCGGCGCCGGTTCGGCGGGCTGTGTTTTGGCGAACCGCCTCTCCGAGGACCCCGCCAACAAGGTCCTGCTGCTTGAGGCCGGTCCCAAGGACAAGTCGGTCCTTATCCACATGCCCGCCGGGGTCGGCGCGCTGCTGTCGCGGCGGACCAAGTTCAACTGGTACTACGACACCGAGGGCCAGACGCACCTGAAGAACCGCCGCCTCTATTGGCCGCGTGGCAAGGTGCTGGGCGGGTCATCCTCGATGAACGGGATGATCTATATCCGCGGCCATGCCCGCGACTATGACATGTGGCGCCAGCTCGGCCTCGAAGGCTGGGGCTTCGCCGACGTCCTGCCCTACTTCAAGCGCGCCGAGACGAACGAGAACGGCGCCGACGATTTCCACGGCGGCGACGGCCCACTGAAGATCGGCAACGCCAAGTCGCGCCACCCGATCTTCCGCACCCTCATCGCCGCCGGTCGCGAGGCCGGCCACGCGACGACCGACGACTTCAACGGCTTCGCCCAGGAGGGCGTCGGCCCCTACCAGCTCAATATCCACAACGGCAAACGCTGGAGCGCCGCAGCGGGCTATCTGACCCCCGTGCTCGCCCGACCCAACCTCACCGTCGAGGTCGGCGCGCTTACCACGCGCATCATCATCGAGAACGGCAAGGCAACCGGCGTCGAATACGCGCAAGGCAAGAACCGCGTCACTGCCCTCGCCGCCCGCGAGGTCATCCTGTCCGGCGGCGCCGTGAACACGCCGCAGACCCTACTGCTCTCCGGCATCGGCCCGAAAGACTATCTCGAGAAGTTCGGCATCCCCGTTCAGGCGAACCTGCCGGGCGTCGGCCAGAACCTCCAGGATCATCTCGACGTGATGATCCAGTACGAGTCGACCCAGCCGATCACGCTCTATTCCCAGGTCGCCAGCCCCTGGAACCAGCTCAAGACCGGCCTGCAATACATGACGACCGGCAAGGGCATCGGCAGCCAGAACGGACTTGAGAGCGGCGGCTTCCTGAAGAGCCGGCCGGATCTCGAAATCCCCGATCTCCAGCTCCATTTCGTCAACGCGCTGATGACCGACCACGGCCGCAAGAAGGCCGACCGCCACGGCTTCACGCTGCATGTGTGCCAGCTGCGGCCGGCCTCGAAGGGCTATATCGCGCTGAAGAACACCGATCCCTTCAGCCAGCCGCTGATCCAGCCGAACTACCTCGCCGTCGAAAGCGACCGCGCTGCGCTGCGCGAGGGCGTGCGGATTGCCCGTAAGATTTTCGCCCAGCCGTCCTTCGATCCCTTCCGCGGTCCGGAACTCGCGCCGGGGGCGCACGTTCAGTCGGATGCGGAGATCGATGCCTGGGTCGCACGCTCGGCGGAGACGATCTACCACCCGGTCGGCACGGCCAAGATGGGCACGGACGACATGGCGGTCGTCGACGCCCAGCTCCGGGTTCGCGGTATCGAGGGTCTGCGGGTTGTCGATGCGTCGGTGATGCCCACATTGGTGGGCGGCAACACCAACGCCCCGACCATCATGATCGCCGAAAAGGCGTCGGACATGATTCTGGGGCGTCCGGCGCTGCCGCCCCAACACGTGAAGGTTGCCGAGGACCGGCCCGACGCTGTGGCCGCCTAGGAACCAGGAATAGAACGATGAAACCGTATCTGATTGCCGCTTTTGCCTTGGCCCTCGCCGGCCCCGCGCTCGCCCAGGACGAACTCGACTTCGGCGCCTGGTGCAGTGACATCGCGCGCTTCCCCGTCGACCGCTGCGTCGAACAGCGCGCCGACGACGTGATCGCCTATGACCGTTATGCGGAAAGCGTGCGCACCTTCGAGGCCGAGAAGATCAAGAAGGACGAAGCCCGCCGGATCGAGACCGATCGCGTGAACCGGATGGGCGATGTCACGGCGGACCAGATCAACGGGTCCGCCGTCGGCCCCTGATGGATCAGCCCGCCGCCAGCGTCTGGCCCGGCGCCTTGGCGGCGACGCGCTCGTCCTTCAATCCGTCCACGACGCGCAGGAACGAGACCTTCGTTTCGCGCGCCTTCGAGAACGCCGCCGATGACGCGTCTTCGAGAGCGCGTTCATAGTCCGCGGCGTCGCTCGAATTTTCCAGCCGCTGCGAAATCAGGATCGCGCCGTCGCGCAGCGCCTTGTCGTCATCCGTCAGCATCGCGCCGAGCACGCGGGTCGCACGGCCTTCGGCGTCGGTCAGCGGCATCAGCACGATCTCGAAACCGACCGGCTTGCCGTCCAGCGTCGCCGCCACGCCGCGCAACATCACGGGCTGCGCCGTCTGAAGGCACCGATTGAGCTGCGCCAGGATTTCGCCCTGCTGGGCCGCCGGCCACAGCCGCACGAAGTCATGGTCGCGCAGTTCGCGGCCATAGCGGGCGCAGAGGCGCGTTCCCGCCAGGCGGAACGCAAAGACGGCGCGGTCCAGCCGCTCGACGAGGAAGAGGTCCGGCAGTTGCGCCTTCAGGGCGCGCGGCTCGACAGTCGCATGGGCGGGCGCGCCGCCGGCTTCGGGCGCGATGGCCTGCCAGTAAGAGAGAATCGCCTTCGCCGCTGTCTGACGCATCTGCAGCCCCATCATTGTCAGGCATGTCTCCCACCGGCCTTGTGGCCATCAGTGCATGCTTCAAAGTCTGAAGAGCACGCCGCGTGCCATCGAATGTTCGGCAGCGCGATGCGGCAATCGCTGCAAATTCAGTGATTTAGCGGCGCATGGCCAGCGCTTTTGTGCCGTCTCTCGGATTAACCTTTGCCAAAGGTTTAGCGCGACCCCGTGTTTCGATCGGTTACTGTCCCATTGCGGCACGCTTTGCCAAGAAAGACGGGACCTCATGCGCATCGCCCCCTTTGCTCTCTCACTGGTTGCATCTCTCGGGATGGCCGGCTCCGCCCTCGCCCAGGACGCCATGGGCGGCTTCGACCAGCCCTACACGAACGAGGGCAATGTCTTCGGCAAGGGCGCCTGGGGCGACGGCCGCGGCACCGCGATCCCCCTGCCGAGCCCCGGCCCCAGCTACGGCTTCTATTACGGCCAGCCCTATTCGGGCGGTGGCTCGAATCTTTTCGGCACCGGCTTCTGGGCGGCCGAGTATTCCGTGCGCGCAGGCGGCGGCCAGGGCCGCCCCACCTCGATGGCGGGCGACCCGGTCTATGCCGACGGTCCGTTGGGCGACGAGGTCGCCGGTGGCTATAGCGGCTATGGTGAGGGCGACGAAGGCGGCGTCGGGAAGGGCGGCAAGGGCGGCCACGATAAGGGCGGCAAAGGCGGCTACGACCACGGCGGCAAGGACAAGCCCGGCAAGGATCACGGCGACAAGGGCAAGCCGCCGCACCACGACAAGCCGATGAAGCCGCCCCACGAAGGCAAGCCGCCCAAGGAAATCGTCCGCTACGTCCCCTACGAGCGCACCCGTACGGTCGTCGTCTATCGCCGCAGCGCCAGCGTGGTCGTCATGGAACGCGTCGAGAAGAGCGAACTCGGCAAGCTGAACGTCACCTACCAGGCCCGCAACGAGACCTTCAGCGCGGTCTGTCTCGACGGCAAGGGCAACGAGCACGAGGCGATCGCTGTCGAGACCAATGGCGATGAGACCTATGACGGCGAGGTCTTCCGCTGCGCCGGCGACCAGATGCTGCGCGTCTCCTATCCCAGCGACGCCGTGACCATCCGCGGCGCGGTCCGCACCGCCGACGGCAGCTCGTACAAGGACTGCGACGGCGGCGACGCGCTGGTGCGCTCGGGCGAAGGCGAACTCATGTGCGCGCCCAAACGCTCCATGAGCCCTGCGCGCGAACGCCAGCTCGCTGCGGCAGGCGGCGGCAGCCGCGACCTCGCGGTCGGCTCGTATGACGGCGGCGGCGGCGGGATCGACATTTCCGGCCTGGAACTGACCGGCGGCGTCGGCGGGATGTAGCCCAAACCGTTCAGGCGGCGTTCAGCGCAACCTGTTCATGGTGCCCCTCATGGCGATGACCGGCCCGGCGGCCGGTCGCCCATGGGGAACTACCGATGTCGACCGTCTTCAAGCTTTTCACTCTTTCTGCCGCAGCCCTCTCGCTGATGGCGCTGACCGGCGCGGCCGAAGCCCGGACCCGCGGCTGCGATCGCGGTGACCAGGCGCTCGGCGCCATCGCCGGCGCGGTGATCGGCGGTGTCATCGGCGGCCAGTTCGGCAATGGCGGCGACGACCGCGCACTCGGCGCCGTCGCGGGCGTCCTGCTCGGTGGTGCGGCCGGCGCGTCGATCGCGGACAATGGCTGCAACAACGCGCGCTACGACAACAGCTATGACAATCAGGGCTATTACGACGCCCAGGCCTATGACGACGGTGCCTACGACAACCGCGGCTACTACGCCGACGACAATTACGGCGCGCAGGACGGGTACTACGCCCAGAACACCTATTACGACGACGCCTTCGACAACGCCGCGCCCTACGAGAGCGTGGCGTGGCAGGATCCCGACACCGGCTACCGCGGCACGCTCGAGCCGCAGGATTGGTATCAGGACGATCGCGGCAATGACTGCCGCGAGTTCTCGCAAGAGATCTATATCGACGGCCGCCGCCAGGAAGCGACGGGCACCGCCTGCCGCCAGTCCGACGGCACATGGCGCATCGTCGAGTAATCGTGATCGCTTAACGGTTCAGCAACCATTCAACTTCCGCCGCGTATAGCCATCTGAAGAGTGGGCGGAGGGCCGCCCATAAGGATGAGGATGCCTGCGATGCTGACGAAGCGGCGGATTTTGACGGCGGCTGCACTGGCTGGAACGCTCGCCACCGGTGGCTGCGTCGGTTACGGCTACAGCGATCCGTATTACGACAACGCCTATTACGACGATGGCTATTCCAACAACGGTTGGGGCTACAGCTATTCGGACGGCTACTACCAGCGCGGCAATTACTACTACAACGACTCCTATCCCGGTTACACGTTCGGCAACGGCGGCTACTGGTATAGCGGCACCTGGTACGCGCGCCCCGTCGTCAACGTGAACTACAACTATCGCGACCGCGATCGTCACGACGGCCGCTGGGATAACAATCGCGACCGCGACCATGATGGCCGAGGCGACGGGCGCTGGAACAACGGACGTCGCGATCGCGATAATGATGGACGCGGCGATGGTCGTGGCCACAGCGGCCGCGGCAATGGTGGGCGTGACGACAACGCCAATGACGGTAATGGCCGCGGCAACGGCGAATGGCGCGGCCGTGATGACGGCGGGCGTGACCGCGGCGACGGCAATCGCGGTCGCCGTGAAGGCCGCGCTGCTGACCCGACGCCTACCTACACCGCGCCGGCCGTCGAAACACCGCGTCCCCAGCCGGAGCGCATTGAGGCAACGCGCTCGGACGATGGCGGCGATCGCGGCGGAAGCCGCGAAGGTGGCCGCGGCCATGACCGCCGCGGATCGCGCGGGAATAACGACCAGCAATAAAGTTCGTGCGCCGGCGGTGAACCATTTCATCGCCGGCGCGTTCTTTCATCAGAGCGCACGGCAACGCCTCAGCCAGGCTCGCCTGCGTCATGAAGAGGAACAAAGACCATGCTGAAATCCCTCGCCTTGGCTGCTACCGCCGCTGTCGCTCTGACGGCCCTTAGCAGCCCCGCAGAAGCGCGCCGCAACCAGCAGCGCTATTCCGATTGTGGCCAGACCAGCCGCAACGACCAAGCCGCAGGCGCCATCATCGGTGGCATCGTCGGCGGTGTGATCGGCAATAATGTCTTCAAGGGCGAACGCGGCCTCGGCACCGTCGCCGGCGTCATCCTTGGCGGTGTCGCCGGTGCCCAGCTCGCGAAGAGTGGCGACAGCTGCGACCAGTACTACGCTTCGTACGCATATGAGGACGCGTTCAATCGCGATCCCTATGAGCGCGTTCAGTGGCGCAATGAGCGCTCGGGCAATTACGGCTATGTGACGCCCGCCGACTACTACCAGGATCGCCGCGGCCGTAACTGCCGCGACTACGAGCAGGAAATCTACATCAACGGCCGCCGTCAGGTTGCCGAAGGCGTGGCCTGCCAGAGCCGCGATGGCACCTGGCAGATCATCCAGTAAAATCTGGAGTTAGAGTTCGGGCGCGCGGCTAATAAGCCGCGCGCCCTTCTCATTTCTAGCGGCCCTTCCACTTCGGCGCTCGCTTCTGCGCGAACGCAAGCGGGCCTTCGATCAGGTCTTCCGATTTGAACATCGCGGTGATCGCGTCGTACTTGCGCTGATTGACATAGGCGTCCTTCAAACTCGCCTCGTCGAGGCCGCGCAGGACCGCTTCCTTCGACGCGCGAATCGACATCGGCGAGCACTCGGCAATCAGCCCCGCCCATTTGCGCGCAACGTTCAGCAGCTCTGCTTGCGGCGCAACTTCATTCACGAAACCGAGCTCCTTGCCCTCGGCCGCGGAGACACGGCGTCCGGTCAGGATCATGCCCATCGCCCGCTTCAGCCCGATCTGGCGCGGCAGGCGGTGCAGGCCGCCGGCCAGCGCGGCAAGACCGACGCGCGGTTCGGGCAGCGCAAAGATCGCATTGTCCGACGCGATGATGAGGTCGCAGGCGAGAGCGATCTCGAACCCGCCGCCCATCGCGACGCCGTTCACGGCGGCGATGACGGGCTTGTTGAGGTCGAAGCGCGAGGTTAGGCCGGCAAAACCGGTTTCCGGCACCGTAATCGGCTTGCCGCTTGCCTGGTAGACGAGGTCGTTGCCGGCGCTGAAGGCCCGCTCCCCCGCCCCGGTAATGATCGCGACCCACAACGAGGGGTCGGCTGCGAACTCGTCGAAGATCGCGGCAAGCTCGGCATTGGCCGGCGGATGCAGCGCATTCATCTGGGCCGGACGGTTGATCGTCACCACCAGCACATTGCCTTCACGTTCGGCGCTGCAGAATTCGCGGTCGCTCATAAGCGTTTCCCATTCCTTAATTTTGTCGTGGCAGGAAGGGTGCGGGGATGCCCCGCCTTTTGCAAGACGGCTCATTGCAGGCGGTTTGGGTGCGTCGGCGACGGTAAAGAGAGCGACCGAACACTCATGAGCGTCACCACGGTTCAACGCGACCTGACGACCGAACGCTATGCGCTGAATATCGGCGGCCGGATCTATGGCCCCTACACCGCGCAGCAGATGAAGGCCTATGTCGCCGAGGGGCGGGTTACCTCTTCCTCGCTGGTCTCGCGTGAAGCCGGAACCTGGGTGAGCGCCTCCGACGACCCTCTCTGTGCCGAATGGCTGGCCGCAGCCGCCCCCGCGCCGCAGCCTGAGCCCCAACCGGTCCCGGTCAAGCCGCTTCGCACCGGCGGGCCCATCGACCCCAAACCCGGCAGCGCTAGCGCCCGCGATGCCTTCCTGAAGGAACTTGAAGGCGTCCGGTTGCGCACCCCCGCTTTCGCCAATGCGCCCGAAGCACGCGAGGCCCGTCCGGTGCCCGCCGCCCCGACCCGCAATCCGAATGCCGACGCGGCGCCCGTCATCGACGACGCCGTCCATCTCGCCCAGAACACCGTTCAGTCCGCCAACATGGTGCTGGTCTTCGACCTCAAGTCGCGCGGCCACGGCAAGCTGGAGGAAGACATTATGAGCCTCGGCCCGGCCTCCAAGATCATGGCGGGCGTCTGGGTGCTCCACACCGAGCTCAGCAGTGGCGCGGTGCGCAACCAGCTCATGAAGCATTTCGGCGCCGTCGACTCGATCTTCATCGTCGACGCCTCGCGCGACAAGACGACCTGGTTCAACCTCGGCCCCGAGGTCGATTCCCATATTCGCAAGGTCTGGCGGCGCTCCTGAGAGGGCGCTAGCTTCGCCCCGCACGATCATTGCGGAGCAACCCTGATGGACCTGGCCAACGACGCGGCGGACGACGCCTTCCGGACGGAAGTCCGCGACTTCATCGCCAAGAACCTGCCCGAGGACATCCGCGCCAAGACCAAGGCAGGCCTCCGCACCTCCAAGGACGACAGCCAGCGCTGGCACAAGATCCTGGCCGAGAAAGGCTGGATCGCCCCCTCATGGCCCAAGGAGGCCGGCGGCTGCGCTTGGCCGCCCGGCCGCACCTATATCTTCGAGGAAGAGATGTCGCGCGCCGGCTGCCCCGGCCTGTCGCCCTTCCCGATCAAGATGGTCGGCCCCGTCATCTATACCTTCGGCACCGACGCGCAGAAGGCGAAGTGGCTCGACGCCACCCGCGACGGCGACATGATCTGGTGCCAGGGCTATTCCGAACCCGGCGCCGGCTCCGACCTTGCCAATCTTCAGACCCGCGCGGTCAAAGACGGCGACGACTACATCGTCAACGGCGGCAAGATCTGGACCTCGTACGGCCACGAGGCCGAATGGATGTTCGCGCTCGTGCGCACGAAGTTCGAGGGCAAGCCGCAGGAAGGCATCTCGGTCCTGCTGATCGACATGCGAGCGCCCGGCGTCAGCCACCGCCCGATCATCACCATCGACGGCTCGCACATCCTGAACGAGATCCGCTTCGACGACGTCCGCGTACCCCGGTTCAACTTGATCGGCGAGGAGAACAAGGGCTGGACCTACGCCAAGTTCCTGCTCGGCAACGAGCGCGCCTCCATCGCCTTCATCCCGCAATCGACCTCGCTGGTCGCGCGCATCAAGGAAATCGCCGGCGCTGAACCCACCGGCTCCGGCGGCCGCCTCATCGACGATGCCGATTTCCGCACTAAGCTGGCGGCGCTGGAGATCGAGCTCGACGCGCTCCGCATCACCAACGAGCGGGTGCTCTTCGACGTGAAGGCGGGCAGCGCCGGCAATGGCGGCGCGATCCTGAAGTCCAAGGGCACCTTCATCAGCCAGGCGCTGAGCGAAGTGCAGATGGAGGCCGTGCAGCATTACGGCATGCCTTGGGTGATGGAGGCGATGTATCCCGGCTGGAACCTGCCCTCGATCGGCCCGGACTACGCCAAGGGTGCAACGCCGCATTACATGCGCCAGCGCGCCAACACGATCGAAGGCGGCTCGGAAGAGGTCCAGAAGAACGTGATCGCCAAGCAGGTACTGGGGCTCTAGCCCGCCCGCCGCTTCAGGATCAGTGACACCGCTCCGCTCAAGGCACAGACAGTCCCGCCGATGGCGAGCGTCAGCGGCGTCCCGATGACCGTCGCCAGCGCGCCTGCCGCGAGGCCGCCGAACGGGATCATGCCCATGAAGGCCATCGTGTAGTAGGCCATCACCCGGCCGCGCATCCGGTCGTCCACCGCGCTTTGCAGCGTGATGTTGGTGGAGCTGCCCTGCAGCATCAGGAAGAACGAGGTCGGCAGGACGAGCGCCGCCGCGAGGCCCAGATCGCGCGAGAACGAAAACGCGGTCATAAAGACGCCGAGCCCGACCGCCGCCGTCGCCGGCGCATAGCGTAGCGCCGTCGCGCTCAGACGGTTCATCGCGACCGCGCCCAGCAGCGCACCTGCGCCCACCGTTGCCATCAACAAGCCATAGCCTTCCGATGTCGCCTTCAGCACATCGTTCGCGAAGGCGAGCATCAGCGTCAGATAGGGCCCGCCCGCGAAGCTCGCCACGGCCAGCACGATCAGCGCGGTGCGGATCTCCCTGTGACGGGCGACATACTGGAAACCTTCGATCAGATCGCTCAGCGCGCCGCTGCGCTGACCCTTCGCCGCCGCCGGCTCCAGCCGCATCAGGATCAGGCTGAGCAGCACCGCAGAATAGCTGACCGCGTTGATGGCGAAGCACCAGGCTTCGCCGGTGATGCCGATGACGACGCCCGCAATGGCCGGGCCGATGACGCGCGCGCCGTTGAACATGATCGCATTCAGCGCGATCGCGCTCTGCAAGTCCGCGCGTCCCACCAGCTCCAGCGTGAAAGCCTGCCGCGTCGGCGTGTCGATGGCGGTGATGAGCCCATAGCTGAGAGCGAGGACGATCAGGTGCCACATCTCGACGGCGCCGGTGAACGCCAGCACTGTCAAGATCGTCGCCTGCAGCATATAGGCAGCCTGTGTGATGATCAGCAGCTTGCGCCGCGCCATCCGGTCGGCGATCGCCCCGCCGAAGACCGCAAAGAACAGGATCGGCGCCTGTGCCAGAAATCCCGTCACGCCCAGCATGAGCGGCGATCCCGTCAGCCGGTAGACCAGCCAGGATTGCGCCACGATGTGCATCCACAGGCCCATCTGCGACAGCAGCTGGCCCCAGAAGAACAGCCGGTAGTTGCGGTGTTTCAGGACCTGGATGAGGGGCGTACGGCGCGAAATTTCCGGGGTAACGACAGACATCGGAACAACAGGAACGACCAGCGCGGCGGGCGAAAGCGCGCCGCCCGCAAATGTTAGCATCGTTCACATTGAAAGAGCCAGAGGCTTTCTACTTCGCCCCGGTCACCTTGCCGTCGAACGAGACCATCACGGTCTTCCACCAGTCCGCGATCTCGCGGATCGTCTGGCGCGTTACGCCGCCCTGGATCGTGTGCGACAGCGACAGCCCGATCTTGCCGTCGGGCGTGAGGTACGCGCAGCCGAATATCTGCTTGGCGTTGTAGTCATTGACCATCTTCAGCGTCACGGGCTTCGGGCTGTCATAGGCGCGCGTGAAGACGATGTCGTAACAGCCATTCGCCCCGTCGCAGCGATAGAGCGTCGCCTGGAAGTCATAGGCGATGCCGGTCTCCCCGTCCGTGAAGACGCCGACGACATAGGGGTTGCCGTCATTGTCGGCACTCAGGGTCACGGCCCAGCCTAGCTCGGTGAGGATGGCGGTGAAGTCCTCGCCGGTCAGCCGCTGCAGGATGTCTTCCGGCTTGATGACGACGGGCGGTGCGGGCGCGGCGGCCGGCTCCGCGGCGGGAGCGGCCGGCTGGCCCTCGGCATTGAGCGAGGGCATCTGCGCACCGGCGACGCCGGACAATAGCAAGGCCAGCGCCGGAACCGCCGCGCGCATCGAGATCATCATGCGAAACCCCTACCCCACCGCCTTCAGTTCGGCGCGATAGCGCCGCCAGTTCTCGACATAATGCGCCGCCGACCCGCGCAGCACCATGGCCATACCCTCATCCACCTGCCGGATGACCCGGCCCGGCGCGCCCAGCACCATGGAGTTGTCGGGGATCACCTTGTCCTCGCCGATGAAGGTGTTGGCGCCGATCAGGCAGCCTTTCCCGATCTTCGCGCGGTTGAGGATGACCGAGCCGATCCCGACCAGCGTCCCATCGCCGATCGTGCAGCCATGCAGCATCACGAGATGGCCAATCGTCACATCCGTCCCGATGGTCAGCGGCGAGCCGGGGTCGGAGTGCAGCACCGACCCGTCCTGGACATTGGAGTTCTCGCCAACCGTGATCAGCTCGTTGTCGCCCCGGATGGTCGCGCCGAACCAGACGCTGGCATTCTTCAGCAGCCGGACATTGCCCATCACCATCGCGTTCGGGGCGACCCAGTAGTCGTCGCCCGGAAGCTGGGGCACGCTCGCCCCCAGCGCAAAGATCGTCATCCCGCCGCCCCAATTCTGCTATTCTGTGCCCGTGCGGCTTAACGCGCGGAGCGGTACTTGTTAAGAGCGCCGGCCTGCCCGGAAATTTTGATGGCCAAGGATTGAAATGGACGCCTTTGAAGTCGTCGGCCTGCTCGCCGCCACGCTGACCACCGCCTCCTTCGTGCCGCAGGTCGCCCATACCGTCGCCTCGCGCTCGGCGAAGGACATCTCGCTCGCCTGGCTGATCCTGTTCGGCACCGGCATCGCGCTTTGGTTTGTCTACGGCCTCTCGACCGCCTCGCTGCCCATCATCCTCGCCAATGGCGTGACCTTCCTGCTGCTGCTGGTGATCGCCTGGTTCAAATTCACTTTGCCGCATCCGCTGCCCGAACCCGCCAAGGAGACCGCCTGATGCGCCTTGCCGCTCTCATCGCCGCCGCCTGCCTCGCCGGAACCGCGCTCGCCGCCGACCCGGCCCCTGCGCCCGCGCCGGCTGCTCCGGCGCCCGCGCCCGAAGCCGCGGCGACGCTCGACGCCATCGCCCTCGACGGTCTGCGCGCCTGCCAGTCCATCGCCGAGGGTCGCGCCGCGGCCGACGCTGCCGTCATCTTCGGCTTCGCCCCGGTCGAGGCGACCTTCGTGCGCGAGGTCCCGCAGGGCAAGATCGAGATCCTGCCCCCCGCCGCCGACCGCCGCTCGTGCCGCGTCCAGATCTACGCGCTGACCCTCGATAACAAGGTCGTGCTCGACGCCGTCAGCGCCTATCTGACGACGCCGCCGCAATCCTATGCGCCGCTGCAGAGCCGCATCGGCGAGCGGCTCGGCAACTACGCCTCGCGCACCTCGATCTGGGCGTCCTCCGATTCAGGCGGGCTCCGCACGCTGACGCTCTACGAGATCCTGGCGAACGAATATTATCTCGGCCCCAAGATCCTCATGGATTTCATCGCCGAGCACCGCCACTAGGCGCTCAGGGCCGCGCTCCATCGTAGATCGCTTCCGGCCGGATCAACCGCCCGCGCCGCGCGTGATGCTCGATCGCGTGCGCCGTCCATCCGGCGACCCGGCCGATCGCGAACATCGGCGTGAAGAGCGTGCGGGGAATGCCCAGCGCATCCAGCAGCAGCGCGGTATAGAACTCGACATTCGTGTCGAGCTTCCGCCCGGGATGCCGCGCCGCGAGCTGCGCCTGCGCCTCGCGCTCCACCTTCAGCGCGAAATCGAGCCGCGGATTGGACGGCGCGAGTTCGCCCAGCGCGGCCTTCAGCACATCGGCGCGCGGATCGCGCGTGCGATAGATGCGATGGCCGAAGCCCATCAACCGCCCGCCGCCCTCCAGCGCCTCGGCGATCCACGGCGCGATGTTCTGTTCGCCGCCGATCTCGTCGAGCATGTCGAGCACCGGCCCCGGCGCACCGCCATGCAGCGGCCCGCTCAGCGCCGCGTAGGCGCCCGTCACCGCCGACACCAGGCTCGCCCGCGTCGCGATGATCACCCGGCAGGCGAAGGTCGAGGCGTTCATCCCGTGATCGCTGACCGTCGTCAGATAAGCACCCAGTGCCTTCGCCTCCGCTTCTGACGGCGCCGTGCCGCGCAACTGCCGCAGCGTATCGGCGGCATGGCTCAGCGTCGGATCGGGTGCGAGCGGGGTTTTGCCGGCGCGCAGCGCTTCCAGCGTCATCACCAGCACCGGCAGCGCCGCCGTGATCGCCAGCGCCGCATCCGGCCCGTCGGGAATATCCAGCGCCGCGATCCCCGCGCGCAGCCCGTCGATCGGCGCCAGATGCGTCAGGCTGGGGCAGATCGTCTGCGCCTGCGCAAAGGCGCTCACCCGGAACGCCCCAAACTGCGCGGCCTCCACCGCCGCCGCAGCGGAGTCGGCGATCTGCCAGAGCTGGATCGCGGTCTCCTCGAAGCTATGGGTCTTTGCCAGCGCCTCGACTGCCGCGCCGGCGATGATCAGTTCCCCTTTCAGCCCGTCGACGAGGCTGAGGGCGGTGATGGCGGCGGGGATGCCGTCGAGGCCGATGGCGGGCTGGGTCACTTGCACGTTCATGTCTGTCTCTCCTTGCAGTGCAGCAGAGACTTGCGCAGGTGCAAAAAGTCATCAATATTGACGAGCATGATCAACATGAACGGCAACGATACGCTCTACATGACGGCGCAGGAGGCGGCAGCGACGCTCTCCGTCTCCCCCGCCACGATCTACGCCTATGTCAGCCGCGGCATGATCCGCTCAGAAGCCGCCGCCGATGGGCGCAACAAGCGCTACCGCGCCGACGATGTTCGCGCGCTCAAGGAGCGCCGCGCGCCGCTGGAGGCGCGCCAGCCCGTCGAATCCGCCTCGCAGCTCGCCTTCGATTCCGCGATCTGCCTCATCACCCCCGAAGGCCCGTTCTATCGCGGCGCCTCCGCTGCCGACCTCTCGCAGAAATCGAGCTTCGAGCATGTCGCTGCGCTCCTCTGGGACGCGCTGGATTTCGACCCGTTCGGCACGGCCGGCGCCGAGGAACTCTGGCGCGCCCTCGCCCGCCCCGCCGCGGCGATGGACGACCGCAGCTTCATCGACCGCGCCGCCGCGCTGATGGCACTGGCGGGCAGCAGCGACCCCGCCGCCTTCAACGGCACCGTGCCCGGCGGCGCGGCGATCGGCGTCCGCGCCATTCGCGTGCTGACCGCACTCGCGACGGGCACAGCGCCGTCGCGTACCCCCACGCATCGCACCCTCGCCGACGCGTGGGCGCCCGGCCACCGCCATGCCGCCGATCTCATCCGCCGCGCACTGGTGCTGATCGCCGACCATGAGCTGAACGCCTCCACCTTCGCGGCGCGCGTCGCGGTCTCCACGGGCACCTCGGTCTACGACGCGCTCGGCGCCGCGCTCGCCACCCTGAAAGGCCCGCGCCATGGCGGCGCGTCGGCCCGCGCCGCGAAATTCGTCGCGGCCCTCTCGCCCGACAATCCCGGCCCCGACATCAAGGACCTGCGCGCCCAGGGCGAGCGCCTGCCCGGCTTCGGCCACGTTCTCTACCGCTCTGCCGATCCGCGCGCGGTTGCTTTGCTGACGGCGCTGGAAGCCGCTGGCGCCGACAAGCGGCTGACCCAGGGCGTCGTGAAGGCCGCGCATGACATCGCCGGCGTCGATCCCAATATCGACTACGCGTTCGGCGTGCTCTCCCACCATCTCGGCCTGCCGCCCTCGGCGGGGATCACGCTCTTCGCCATCGGCCGTACCGCCGGCTGGGTCGCGCACGCGATCGAGCAACGCGCGACCAATCAGTTGATCCGCCCCCGCGCCCGCTATACCGGCCCCGCGCCCCGCATGGCGTCATCCACAAACGCGCCATAAACTCCCGGCATAAACGGGGTCCCATGCTCGGCCGGATCGCCTTCTTCCTGTTGCTTGCGACGCTCGGCCTCGGCCTCGGCGCGCTCGTCTTTGACTGGCGCGTGACGCTGCCCGAAGACGTCGCCGACGCCATGGGCTGGCGCGCAGGCATGACCGACGAGCAGATCGTCGATGCCGACACCGCCTGGCACCTGAACGACCAGAAAGCCGCCAACCTCGTCGCCGACGCCGTCCAGCGCGACGATGCCGGCGACGCGATGCTCTATCTCGACATCGCGCGCAAACTCGACATCCCACTTGCCGGCGGGCTCGAAGCCGCCGCGCTGGCGCTCCAGGCGCGCGAGGATTCGCTCGAAACCCAGCTCGGCGATTATGTCGGCGGCTTCGTCACCGGCCGCGGCGATACGCTGGCCGGGCTCGGCGGCGCCATCACCTCCGACCTCACCGTCTATGGCGATGTGCGCGACATCATCGGCGAAGGCGGCAAGATGATTGCCGGCGAGGAGTATTCCGAATTCATCCTCGGCCTTTCCGCCGTCGGCCTCGCCGCGACCGCCGGCACGGTCGCGACCGGCGGCGGCGGCATCGTCGTGAAGGCCGGCATCTCGTTCATCAAGTTCGCCCGCCGCGCCGGCCATCTCAGCGCCGGCTTTGTGCGCCGCCTGACCAAGCTCGCCGACGAAGCCATCGACATGCCCGGCTTCAAGCAGGCGCTCCGCGAAATCAATCTCGCCGACCCCATCGCCTCCTGGGCCGCGCTCACCAAATACGGCCGCACCGTCAAGAGCGCCCGCATCTTCGACGTGATGGGCAAGCTCGAGGACATCCGCGCCAGCGTCGGCACGGCCGAGGCGCTCCGCCTCCTCAAGCGTGTCGAGAAGATCGAGGACATCGACGACCTCCATGCCCTCGCCAAGGCCGCCGGCAAGCGCACACGCGGCGTCATGGAATTGACCGGCAAGAGCTCGATGCGCGCGATCAAGTACACCGCCAACGTGCTCCAGATTCTCGTCGAGTATGTCTGGGCCCTCGTCCTCTGGATCGCCGGCCTCATCGCGACCATCGCGCTCCGCGTCACGATCTCCGCCTGGCGCATCGTCCGCGGCATCCTGCGCTGGCGACGCCGGCGCGCCGCGCGGGTGAGGCTCGGATCTTCACCAAGGTTAACTGTGTATTAACTGCAACGCCTCACCCTCTTCGTGCGCTTTCATCGCAGAGTCGCAAATTCTTCGCGGTGCAGCGAAGTCCGTCGGCTAGTTTCGAAGGACGAAGTGATTCGATGGTCCGTATCGTGCGGACCCAACTCAAGCAGGGGAGACGCCCCAGAGTGACGGAACGCGCCGGCGACCCAGCCGAGCTTCCATCCCACCGGTTCCCGGCCATCGGCCGCGTGAGCCCCGGCGTCCTTCACAGCCTCTCATCCCCATTCCGCCCACGGCAGGTATCGTCCGTCGGCGGCTGCGTTCGTGTGTTTTCACCCATGAAAGGACGACACGATGGCGAAGCGGGCAACGCGTGAAAAATCGCGTAGCTATGACGACCGTTCCCCCAAGTCCAAGGTAAGGGCGCTGTTTCCCGAAAAGCCGGCGTGGAGCCCCATCGCCGGCGAAGAGATCGAAACCCGCGACAAGTCATACGTCCGCAACATCCGTCCCTGCAGCGACAACCAGCGCCTGCTGCTCGAAGCAATCGACAAGAAGAACGTCGTCGTCGCGCTCGGCCCCGCCGGCACCGGCAAGACCTATCTCGCCATCGCCAAGGCGGTTGAAGCTTTCGAAGCCGGTCGCATCTCGCGCATCATCCTCACCCGCCCCGCCGTCGAAGCCGGCGAGAATCTCGGCTTCCTCCCCGGTGGTCTGGAAGACAAGCTCGCGCCTTATCTGCGCCCGCTCTACGACGCGCTCAGCGACCGCCTCGGCGCGAAGCGTCTGAAGCTGCTGCTCTCCGACGGCTCCATCGAAATCGCGCCCATCGCCTATATGCGCGGACGCACGCTCAACAACGCCTTCATCGTGATCGATGAGGTGCAGAACTGCACCTACGGCCAGATCAAGATGATGCTGACCCGCCTCGGCTGGCACTCCACGATGGTGCTGACCGGCGATCCCGACCAGACCGATCTCCTGCCGGGCATGTCGGGCCTCGCCGCGGTCGGCGAGAAGCTCTCCGCGCTGGAAGACGTCGGCGTCATCCGCCTCGGCGACCGCGACATCGTCCGCCACCCCCTCGTCGCGGGCATGCTGACCGTGCTCTGATCCGTTCAGGAATTGGATGAAGCGCGCCGGTTCATCCCGGCGCGTTTTCTTTTGGAGCGGACGGCGCAATGGCGGAATTCGAGTTCATCTTCGCGTTGTTCGGACTGCTGCTCGGCCTGTCGATCGCCGAAGTCCTGGGCGGCCTCGCCCGCGCCATCGAGGCGCATCTCAACCCTGATACCCATGTCCGCATCGGCTGGCTCACCCCGCTGATGGGCGCCTTCGTCCTGCTGGACCTGCTCTCCTTCTGGCAGGCGGCCTGGGTGGTGCGCGACTATGTTGTGGTCTCCGGCCATGCGCTGATGGCGGTGACGGCTTTCGCCGGCGCCTATTACCTCGCCGCGCATCTCGTCTTCCCGCGCGAAGCGGCCGGCCAACCCGATTTCGATACGCATTTCTTCCGCACCCGCCGGATCGTCCTCGGCGTCATGTTTGCGCTGCTGCTGTGCCAACTCGCCTGGTACGCCAGCATCCCTCAACTGGCGCCCTACCTCACGCAGCCCCTTTCCATGGGGCTGACGCTGGCCTTGGCCGTGCTGATGATCGCCGCGATGATCGTGCCCGGAAAACGTTGGGCGACCCTCGTCATGAGCGCGCTCGTTGCGCGCTATGTCGTCGTCTACCTGCTGTAATCCGTCGTTCGCTATGTGCGCCAGCGCACAATCTTGGGCCACATTGTGATTTACGTCACAGTCAAATTGTGATGAGTCTGGCTTTCCTCACCTCGCGGCTGTGATTTGGCTCACGGTCTTGGGGAGAGGGCGAGCACATGTTGGATACCGCGATGACATCTCACGACACCGTTCAGGGCGCACAGACCGCCTATGAACCCGCGCACAGCCCCGAAGGCCGCGCGGCTCTGGTCGAGTTCCCGCTGTTCAAGGGTGCCGCGGCGGAAACCCACGACATGATCTTCCGCCATGCGAATCTGCGCCGCTGCAACGCGGACGAGGAAATCCTCAGCCGCGACGAGAAGGCGGGTGACGTCTACTTCGTGCTGAAGGGCGAAGTCCGCATCGTAAACTACTCCGCCTCCGGCCGCGAAGTCGCCTATGCGATCGTCCCCGCCGGCGGCTATTTCGGCGAACTCTCCGCGATCGACGGCCGCCCGCGTTCGGCCAACGTGCTCGCGGTCGATGACTGCCTGCTCGCAACCCTGACGCCCGGCGCCTTCAAGGACGTCCTCGCCAGCGATCCCAATATCGCCGCCAAGGTGATGGAGAAGCTGGTCCGCATCATCCGCTCGGCCGACGACCGCATCCTCGATCTCGCGACCCTCTCGGCCTATCAGCGCGTTTACGTCGAAGTGCTGCGCATGAAGAAGCCGGATCCGGTCCGCCCGAACTCCTGGCTGATCTATCCGCTCCCCACCCAGGCCCAGATCGCCGCGCTTGCATCCACCACGCGCGAGACAGTTGCGCGCGTTCTTTCGCAGCTGAATCACGACCATATCGCTGAGCGGAAATCGAAAACCCTCTACATCCGCGACCTCGGCAAACTCCAGGCCCTCGCCGCCAAGAGCCAGTCCGAAAACGGCAAGATGAACTAAGGGCGCGCTGCCCGACGAGTTGGAAACGGCCGGCACAAGCCGGCCGTTTTTCGTTGGGCTTACGACTTCGCCAGTTCGAGCCGATCGAGATCGGCAATGAGGCCGGAGCCGGTCGGCGCCCAACCCAACACCTTCTTCGTCTGCTCACTCGACGCCGGCATATCGGCCCCGGCGAAGAAGGCGAGCATGCCGAAATGCGCGGGCGCCTGTTCAGGGGTGAGTGAGACGACCGGCAGCTTCAGCCGCCGCCCCAGCGCCTCGGCAATCTCGCGCGCCGACACGCCTTCCTCCGCCACCGCGTGATACTTCGCATCGGGCTCGGCGCGCTCCAGCGCCAGGCGATAGAGCCGCGCGACATCGCTGATATGCGCTGCCGGCCAGCGGTTCGCGCCGTCGCCGATATACGCGCTGACGCCTTTCGCGCGCGAGATCCCGATCACCGGCGTCACCAGCCCTTGCTTCGCCGTGTCATGCACCTGCGGCAGACGGACAACCGAAACATTCGCGCCCACCTGCGCCGCAGCGTTCGCCGCTTCTTCCGAGGCTGCGCGCGGCATGAACTCGGACGAGATCGCCACGCCATCTTCCACGGCGAGTTCACCCGGCACCGATGTCGTGATCCCCGACGTGACGACGAACGGCCGGTCGGACCCGGCAAGCACCGCGCCCATCGCCGCGACCGCGCGCCGGTCCACTTCGCAATTCTCCTTGTAGGCGGAGAACTCGCCGCCGAAGTCGTGGATGAAGGCGAGGTGGATGACGCCGTCCGCCTTGGCGACCCCGGCCTTCAGCGCATCGAAGTCCGTAAGCGTGGCGTGATGCGGCTCGACGCCCGCCGCCTTGAGCGCCTTCGCGCCGTCGTCGGAGCGCGTCATTCCGATCACTTGGTGACCTGCCGCCTGAAGCTCGCGGGCGACCGCCGATCCGATGAAGCCCGTCGCGCCGGTGAGAAATACACGCATGAGACTGCCTTTCCTGTTCTCGGCCAGCCAGATATCGCTTATGATTATCCTGTTAAATACGTTACATTATCATAGTATAATGAGTGACAGGATGACGGACGCCGCTCTCGGCGACAATGCCCTCGGCGCCTATCTTAAGGACCGGCGCGCGAAGCTGGACCCGGCCGCGCTCGGCTATCCACCCGGCCGGCGTCGCACGCCGGGCCTCCGCCGCGAAGAGGTGGCGCAGCGCGCCAATATCAGCGCCACCTGGTACACGTGGCTGGAGCAAGGCCGTGGCGGCGGGCCCTCTACCGAGGTGCTGAACCGGATCGCCGCCGCGCTGATGTTGACCGAGGTGGAGCGCGAGCATGTCTTCCTGCTCGGTCTCGGCCACCAGCCCGAAGCGCGGTACGAAAAGGAGCCGGGTGTCTCGCCGCGCCTGCAGCGCGTGCTCGATGCGCTGGAGCCGAGCCCGGCGCTCATCCGCACGGCGACCTGGGACGTGGTCGCCTGGAATCGCGCCGTCCCGATCGTGCTGTTCGATTACGAAGCGCTGCCGCCGGAGCAACGCAATATCCTCCGCTCGCTCTTCCTCGATCCCCGCGCCAAGGACGTGCAATACGATTGGGAAAGCGTCGCCCGCCATGTCCTCGGCGCGTTCCGCGCGGACGTGGCGCGGGCTGGCGCGTCGGATGCGGTGCGGACCATTGTCGACGAGCTGACCGCGCTCAGCCCGGAGTTCAGAACGCTGTGGCGCGAGAGCGATATTCCCAGCCACGGCGGCGACGGCGTGAAGCATATCCGCCACCCCGCCCTCGGCCCGATCACCTTCGAATACTCCGCCTTCGCCGTGGACGGCCGCACCGACCTCAGCCTGATCGTCTACAACCCCGTCGCGGCGAAGGATCTCGACCGGATCCAGGCGCTGATCGACGCCGGCGCAGCGGTCTAGGCAAACACCGCCTTCCAACTCTCCCACCGTCTCTCTAGGGTGCAGGCATGACGCTTGTGCCCTTCCCCGCCCAACCTTCCGACACACCCTGGCCCGCGCAGGATTGGCCGCGCGGCGACCTTCCCGCCACCGCCGATGCCGCGAAGCTGACCGCGCTGCTCGACACCGCCTTAGCACCCCAAGCGATCGGCCCGATCGGCGAGACCCATGCTTTCATCGCCGTCCAGCGTGGCCGCATCGTCGCGGAACGCTATCTCGGCGGCGCCTATACGGCGGAGGCGACCTACCCCTCCTGGTCGATGGCCAAGAGCATTACCCAGCTGCTCATCGGCTTTCTCGCCGCCGAGGGCAGGATCGACGTCAACGCGCCGTTGAACGCGCCCGAATGGGATGGCGCCGACGATCCGCGCGCGAAGCTCACCTGGACGCAGCTGCTGCACATGTCCTCCGGCCTCGAATTCCGCGAGGACTATGTCGACGGCGCGGTCTCCGACACGATCGAGATGCTGTTCGCCTCGGGCAAGGACGACATGGGCGCCTATGCCGCCAATAAGCCGGTCGCCCATTGGCCGGATACTGTCTTCAACTACGCGAGCGGCACCAGCAACATCCTCGCCCGCGCGCTCGGACAACTTGTCGGCGGCGGCGAAGCGGGCATGCGCGACTTCATGGCCGACCGTCTCTTCGGCCCGCTCGGCATCAACGATCCCATCCCGAAATTTGACGGCATCGGCACCTTCATCGGTTCGTCCTACTGCTTCATGCGCGCCGAGGATTTCGCCCGCATCGGCCTCTTCGCCTTGCGCGGCGGCATATGGGATGGCACGCGCCTCCTCCCCGAAAGCTGGATCGACTATGCCCGCACGCCCGGCCCCGCCCAGCCCGAAGACGGCCGCGGCTATGGCGCGCATTGGTGGCTGAATTCGTTCTCGAAGGACGGCTTCTCGATGAACGGCTATGCCGGCCAATGGGTCGCCTGCTGCCCGCATCGCGACCTCATCATCGTGCGCCACGGCAATTCCGTGAACGAGCCTTCCTCAATGCTCCGACAGGAAGCCGCGCATCAATGGGTGAAGGATGCGATGGCCTGTTTCGGCTGAGCCTTAGACACCGCACTCAAACGCGAACCGCACCGCGCGGCTCAGCGCAGCCGGCACGACGCTGTCATGCGTTTCGCCCTCGAAGAGGTGAAATGACGTCTTAGGCGCATTCGCGCCGGTGAAGAGCGACAACCGCGCCAGCATCGCGTGCGCATTGTCCGTCATGGGATGAACGGCCTGCTCATCTGACGCGACAGTCACCAACAAGCGCGGTGCGCGCCTGGCACGGCCGAGCGTCGCTTCGAAACCACCCAGTTCTTCGAAGACTGCATTTGCGTTCCAATGCAGCGACGGGCTCGACGCGATCGTCGCCGCAAACGCATCCGGCTGGGCCAGCATCATTCTGACGCTGGTGAGGCCGCCCAGCGAATGCCCGAACAGCGCCCAGCGCGCGGCATTCACCGGATACCGCGCAGCGATGATCGGCCGAACCTCCTCCAGAAGGACTCGTAGAAAGTCGTTCATGCCGCCATTGGCCGCGCCAATATACGGATCGCCTGGCGCCATCCGCTCGGGCGGCGCGGCGGTCGTCAGGTCGCGATAGCGCCTATGCAGGACCTCGGTTATGCTCTTGGCCTGGTAGCCGATCGCAACCACCAGCGCCGCCTCGATCGCGGGATTGACGAGCGATTGGTTCCGCATCGCCTCGCTCGCCGTTCCGAAATTGGCGTTACCGTCCAGGACAGCAAGCACAGGATAGCCGCCCTCAGGCGGCGGACTCAGCGGCAGGGCAATGGCAAGCCGATAGGGGGTTCCATTGATCGCCGAGGTGAAATCCAGCGTGACGGACTGAAGGACAGTCCAGCCTTCGCGTTCGACCACCTCAAGCATCAGGACCCATACGATATGCACTGCGCGGCAGATCGCGCACCCGTAATATATACGATGTATATTTTGTGGGAAACCCGCTCCGGCGTTACTCGTCGCGCAAACTTGAAAGCGGGACCCCTCGCTTTTTCCAGACGCTGTGCGTCCGTCACTTGCGTACAGCGCGGCTGAGGCGAGTGTGAGAGTCCGATCGCAGGGGATTTCGATGAACCGTTTTGCCGCCGCCCTCGTCTATGGCCTTTTGGGAGCATCGACCGCGCTGGCCGCACCAGCGCCACGCGGTGGCGTCGGCGATGTCGCGGCGGCGATCGAGGCGCATTATTTCGATCCCGCGAAAGCCAAGTCGATCGCCGACGATCTGCGCAGCGCAGCGGCAAATGGCGCCTTCGACGCGCTGACCGATCCCCGCGATCTCGCGCAGACCCTGACCACCAAGCTGAAACCGCTCGACGCGCACTTCAACGTGGAGTGGCAAGGCGACACGCCCGCGCCGGAAAGCGTCCCCGGCTCGCCGCCCGGGCCGCGCCGCAGCTATGACGATGAGCTCCGCCGCACCAATTACGGCTTCCGCAAAACCGAAATCCTCACCGGCAATATCGGCCTGATCGAAATGAGCGGCTTTGCCGGCTTCAACGCCAAGGGCGATCCCGCCCGCCTCGCTGTCGATGCCGCGCTCCAGTCCGTCGCCCATGCCGACGCGATCATCATCGACCTCCGCCAGAACGGCGGCGGCTCGCCCGCGATGGTCGGCTATCTCGCCAGCGCCTTCGTTGCGCCCGGCGCTGACATCTACAACGTCTTCCACGGCCGCGAGGGCACGCGCAGCGAAGCGCCGTCCGAGCCCTATGCCGCGCCGCGCACCGACGTGCCGGTCTTCATCCTGATCAGCGGCCGCACCGGCTCGGCTGGCGAAGCCTTCCCCTACACATTCCAGGCCGCCAAGCGCGCGACCATCGTCGGCGAGGCAAGCGCCGGCGCGGCCAATCCCGGCGGCACGGTCGTGACGCCGTCGGGTTTCGCGGTCTTCGTCTCCGACGGCTCGCCGATCAATCCGGTGACGGGCGGCAACTGGGAAGGCACCGGCGTCATTCCCGATGTCGCGGTCCCCGCCGCATCGGCGCTCGACAAAGGCTACGAGCTTGCCCTCGAAGCCGCCCTCGCGCGCGGCCTACCGGAAACCGAGACGATGGATGTGCGCTGGACGCTGGAAGCGATCCGCGCGCCCAAGCTCGACTTCACCGCGGCCGACTACGCCGGCACCTATGACGACGTGACGATCACCGCCGGCGACGGCACGCTGATCTCGACGCGCGGCAAGCGCCCACCGACAACGCTGAAGCCGCTGGCCGCCGATCTCTTCTTCGTCGCCGATCACCCCGAACGCCGCGTCCATTTCGAACGCGACGCCGCCGGCAACGTCGTGCTGATGGAACTGCAGACCTCAAGCGGCGACGCACTGCGCCTTCACCGGCAGTCCTGACGCTCAAGCCGGCGCGTATTGGCGCAGCAGCGTCAGCGCCAGCTGGCTCGTCGCCGGCCCGCCTTTGGTTTCGTCATTGCTGACCGCGACGATGGCGATCTTGCGCAGCGGCGCGACGAGTGCGATGGCGTGCCACATCGTGTTCGAGCCCTCATGCGCCAGCGCCGGACCGTGCGCCCAGGGCCGCGCGCCATAGACCATCCAACCCATGCGATAGACGCCGTCGCCGGCGACCGGCGCCGTCGTGATCCACGCCATCGCCTCCGGCGAAATGATGCCGCCGCCCTCGGTCATGAAGAGCTGCAGGAACTTCGCATAGTCTTCCAGCGCGACGTGCACCGTACCCGCCGGACCCAGCGCCATCGGATTGTCCGAAATCCCCTTGGGATCGACGGGAATGCCCATCGCATGGCCCCAGGGCTGATCGCCCTCCGGCGCACCGAACCCCGCGGTCGTCATGCCCAGCGGTTCGAACAGCTCGGCGCGGATCAGGTCTTCCCATGCCATCCCGGTCGCCCGCTCCAGCGCCGCGCCGACGATGATGTAATTGAGATTGGCATAATGAAACCCGCCCTCCGGGAAGGCCGGCGGTGCGCCCAGCGCCGCCGCCGCGAGGGCCGCGCGCTGTTCGGGCAACGAATGCTTGTCGCCGCGCGCCGTCATCAGCCAACCGCGCCCCAGCACCGGCTCGTCGCCGACCCCCGCCGCATGGGCCATCAGCTCTTCGGCCGTCCGCGCCGCGAAGGCCGGGTCGATCGCGATCTCCGGAAACAGCTCCTTCAGGGTCGCACCAGCAGGCGCCCGCCCCTGCTCCACCAGCCGTGCATAGAGTACCGCCGTCATCGCCTTGGTGTTCGAGCCGAGATGCCAGAGATCCGCCGTCGTGACCGGATCATCCCCCAGCGCCTTGCGCAGACCGGCCGCACCGATGAAGAGCGTCTTCTCCGCATCGAACACCGCCGCGGCCAGCGCGGGCGCTCCGCTTGCCGCAAGCGCCGCCGCGACGGGATCAGCGTCTTCACTCGCACGTGCCGACAGCCCCATCCCAGCCAGCAACGGCGCGGCCGTCAGCCCGGCCACGACGCTGCGGCGGCGAAATCTCGGACGATCCTGGATCATCCCACATCCTACCGCCCGGACCGCCTTAGAAAAGCCATGCCGGTCACACGACTCTGGGTTGTTGAAGGCGCGCCACGGGGCACGTTAGTCTGACCGGCGCCCGATCCGGGCACGAGGGAATTTGCGTCTATGAAAAGCTTCTTTGCGGCGCTCGCTTGCGCCGGCTTTCTCGCCGCGCCTGTTCTGGCCGCGGAAAAATGCACCGCCAGCGCGGATGCCGTCTGGGACGCCGGCGGCGAGAAGGTGAAAATCGAAGCCTTCGCCAGCGGCGATACCTGCGAGAAGGCGACCGCCGTCCTCGCGGTACATGACGGCACCGGTCAGGTCATCTATTCCAATGTCGGCGGCGCCGACGGCATGATGATGCTCGGCGAGAAGAAGACATCCAAGGAACTCGCCGCCGCGCTCGCCGCCTGGATCGACGTCAAGACCAATGCCGGCACCACCGCCGACCTTCCCGAATGGAAGCAGGGCACCGAGATGCCGATGCGGGGCGAGTTCCCGTTCTATCCGGCCGACGGCATCGACCGCGACACCTACGAGGCAGCCCGCGCCGCGAAGACGCCGATGTACTGCTACGTGCCGGGCATCGAGACCTCGGCCTGCCTGATCAGGGACCCGCAGTCCGAGGCGATCTATCTGCTCGGCGGTCAATCCTTCCCGGGCTGATGCCCTCTTTCCGGGCCACCGCCCATTCAGGAGTAGCGATGAAAACCTTTGTGTATGCAGCCACCGCCGTCGCGGCGCTGCTCGCGGCGCCCGCCGCACTTGCCGCCGATCGCTGCAACGCCGCCGCCAGCTATGATTGGGCATCGGCCGGCAAGGGCGTCACCGTCGAAGCCTTCGCCAGCGGCGCGACCTGCGACAAGACCGTCGCCGTCTTCGTGATCCGCGATGCGGAAGGCACGCCGCAGATCTGGGAGGCCTATCCGACCGAGCAGAACGCTGCGCTGGCCGGCAAGACGACGGCCGCCGAGACGGAAGCCGCGCTGAAAGCGTGGATCGATCAGAGCACCTCGATCTTCAAGACGACCGCCGATCTGCCCGAGTGGAAAGAGGGCGCCGACGCGCCGGTCTCTGGCGAGTTCCCGTTCTATGTCGAGGAAGGCATCGACCGCGAAAACTACACGCGCATCCGCAAACTGGCCGCGCCGATCTTCTGCTACGTGTCGGGCATGGAAAGCATGTCCTGCCTCTACAAGGACTCCGACAGCGGCGGCCTGATCTTCAAGGTCGGCGCGCAGAGCTTCCCGGGTTGATCATGCGCGATCTCCTCGCCATGGGCGAAAAGGCCGGCGCGCTGCTGAAGGCGCGCCGGGAAAAGATCGCGGTCGGCGAAACCTCCGCCGGTGGCCTCATCTCCGCCGCCTTGCTCGCCGTCCCAGGTGCCTCCGTCTATTACGCGGGCGGCGCGGTTACCTATTCGGCGCGCGCCGTGAAGGGCCTGCTTGAGCTCTCCTTCGACGAACTCCGCGCCCGCGGCATCCGCTCCAGCTCCGAGCCCTATGCCGAGATCCTCGCGGAGACGATCCGCCAGAAGCATGGCGGCGTCACCTGGGGCCTGTCCGAAACCGGCGCCGCCGGTCCGGACGGCAATCCCTATGGCGATCCCGCCGGCCACACCTGCTTCGCCGTCGCCGGACCGGTCAGCGCGGTGCGCACGCTGCGCACCGGCCTCAGCGACCGTACCGAGAATATGTGGCTCTTCGCCGAAGCGGCGTTGGGGTTGCTGGTGACGGTTTTGGAAACAAATCCAAAATAGGGATATTTTTGTTTTTCAATAACTTACGCTGAAATCGTCGAACCCGAGCGGCGCTGGGATTGCTGGTCGAGCCGCTCGCACCGGCGCCCCTAGGATTTGGGCGGTGCGATGCGCCGTCCGTCGGCGGCGAAGACTGGCCCCTTGATAGGCGCGGGGGCCTTGGCGGCCTTCGCCTTTCGCCGGTCGTGTCGCCACCACAGGAAGCTGACGACCAGCAGAACGATGCCGATCACCGGGATCAGGTTCGAACGCCATTCGGCGCCGAACCGCGTCGAGACGGTCTTGGGATTGGCGGGATCGTAAAGCAGCCCGAAGGTCACGCCGGGCTTCGCCGTGTCGGCGGTCAGCCCCGTCCACGCCGTCGACATGGTCCGGGTATATTCGGTGCCGTGGGAGTCGTGGTAGCGGACCGCGACGACCAGGCGCGGCGCGCGCTCCGACCCTTCGATCTTGTCCGCCTCAAGTTCCGCCCGGCTGCAGCGGCGCGCCGGCTCGCCGTCCAGCGCACAGTTCCATCCTGTCCCGGTGATCGTCGCCCAGGCCGGCAGATAGACCGCCTCGGCATAAAGCTGCTCGCCGGCCTTCGCGCCAAACCCCACCACGGCGCCCGCACCGACAATGAAGATGAAGGTCTTCAGCCTGTCGGTCGCGATCGACGCAAGGCCTCGGAAAAAAGCGCGCAGCACTACTGAGCGCTTTTCTGTCGGCGACCGAACGAACCGCTCGACGGCAACGTCCGGCTGGCGATTTCGGCAGCCACCGCGCCCGGACGCCGGCGCGACCTGCCCCAGGGCCAGAACATCGCGACATAGGAACCAAGCGCCGCCAGCCCGACTAGGCCGATAAGGCCCGAATGATAGTCCGTGCCGAACGGCAGATCGGTCTTCTTGGGATTCGCGGGATCGTAGAGCAGATCGAAGGTGACGCCCGGCAGCGCTTCTTCCTTCGGAAGACCGGTGCGCGTGATATAGCTGGTCACGATATGCGTGACGTGCTGCTTGTCGTCGAACCTGAACGTCACGCGGTATTCGCTGTCGAGCCCGGACTTCGCGTTCCGCAACTGCGCTGCCCGCGCCTCGCTGCACGCCTTCAGCGGCCCGCCCGGCCGCTCCGCGCACAGCCATCCGGCTTGCATGATGGTCGCCACTGCCGGCTCGTAGATGAAGCTGGAGTGGATTTGGCTACCCATATTGTAGCCGCCGATCGCCACGCCCGCGAGGCCGATAATCAGCCACCAATGCTTCACCTTGCCCACGAGGCTGTGGACGAAGAGCCCGGCAAAGCCGGTGGCGAAGTTTAGCGCGCGCGACATGGGCGTAAGCTGGCACACGACGATTCAAGGAACGGTAAAATCCGAACGCGCATTTTTGCTAAATCGCCAGCACGAGATCGAGACGACGCTCAGCCTAAAGCGGCGCCGTCCACCACTGCGACGCCATCGCGAGCCCGGCATCTTCAAGCAGATACTGCTTGGCCTGTAGCGCAGCCGGACATACGACGACCACCTGCACCGCGCCGCGCTGCTTCAGGTCCTCGCGTGCGGCATCCAGCAGCTCGCGCCCGGCCGTTTCCCACTGCGCGTCCGAAGCGACACAGAAGTCGTCGATCGTCCAAGTCGGCCCGCCCGGCGCCACGACCGGCGGCGCCTTGGTCTCGCTGGCGATGAGAAAACCGTCCACCGCGCCGTCGTTCTCGTGAACCAGGGTCAGATGCTCCGCCGCGCCGACGAGAAAGCCGAAGAACATCCGGCTCATCTCGGCCGCGCCCGGCGCCCGCCGCCAGAAGACGGGCTGCCATTCCTGTAGCCGTTCGCGCGACGCTTCGACGAGGGTGACCATGGCGGCCACATCGTCCGCCGTCGCCGCGCGCACGGCCATCGGTCTAGCCGAGAACGGAGTCGGCCGTGACCGTCGGACGGTTCTGCGCCTCGCCGACGGCGGCATAGGTCAGCGCGCCGCGATGGACGTTGAGGCCCGCCTTCAGATGCGGGTTGTCCTTCAGCGCCTTGGCATAGCCCTTGTCGGCGAGCTGCACCGTGAAGGGCAGCGTCGCGTTATTGAGCGCGAAGGTCGAGGTGCGCGCAACGCCGCCCGGCATGTTGGCGACGCAATAGTGCACGACGCCGTCCACCACATAGGTCGGGTCGGCATGGGTCGTCGCATGCGCCGTCTCGGCGCAGCCGCCCTGGTCGATCGCGACGTCGACGATCACCGAGCCGGGCTTCATCTGGCGCACCATGTCCTTGGTGATCAGCTTCGGCGCTTCCGCGCCGGGCACCAGCACCGCGCCGACGACAAGGTCCGACGCCAGCACGTGTTCCTCGATCGCGTCGTAGGTCGAATAGATCGTGTTCAGCTTCGCGCCGAACTGCTGGTCGAGTTCGGCGAGGCGCGGCAGCGACTTGTCGATCACGGTGACATGCGCTTCCAGACCCATCGCCATGCGCGCCGCATTCGCGCCGACGACGCCGCCGCCGATGATCAGCACTTTGGCCGCCGGCACGCCGGGCACGCCGCCCAGCAGCATGCCGCGCCCGCCCTGCGTCACCTCGAGGCAATGCGCGCCAGCCTGGATCGACATGCGGCCCGCGACTTCCGACATCGGCGCGAGCAGCGGCAGGCCGCCGCGCACGTCCGTCACCGTCTCATAGGCGATGGCGATGCATTTCGATTTGATCAGCGCCTCGGTCTGCTCCTCGTCGGGCGCGAGATGGAGATAGGTGAACAGCACCTGCCCCTCGCGCAGCATCGCTGTCTCGCTCGGCTGCGGCTCCTTCACCTTCACGATCATGTCGGCGCGCGCGAAGATCTCGGCGGGGCCGTCGACCAGCTCGGCGCCGACCGCCTTGTACATCTCGTCAGTCAGGCCGATCGCCGCCCCGCCGCCTTTCTGCACCATCACCTTGTGGCCGTGCACGATCAACTCGCGCACCGCCGACGGCGTCATGCCGATGCGGTATTCGTGGACCTTGATCTCCTTGGGAACGCCGATGAGCATTGCTCTCTCCTGACAGGGGGTAGCGCTATATAAGCGCTGTTAACATTGAGCGCCAGCCGTTCCGGGCGGCGGCTCTTTGCCGCTGGCGCCATCCTAGCCCGAGGCGCGGCGATTCCGCGAGAGGCGCAACGCCGCGGCTCATGCCGTCATCGCCTCGAGAGGCCGCCAGCCATGCAGCACAGCCCGGGTGCCGGCGTCGAAGGCAAAGACATTGCCGCCGCCCGCCGGCTGGTCATGGGCCCGCGAAATCGCGGCGCCCATCAGATGGCACATGAGCAATGTCCCGACCGCACCGTGGCCGACGAACAGCACATCACCCGCGGGCAACGGGCCGGCGAGCACCGAGGCGACCGCGCCTACGATCCGTGTCTGCGCATCGACGGCCCGCTCCCAGCCGGAAACGCTTGTCGCCGGCTGCGCGAAGAAGGCATCCGCCATAAGCTCGAAAACGTCAGGTTTCAGATAGCCGGTGGCCGAGCGGTCGTTCTCGTGCATCGCCGCGTCGGCCGCCGCCGTGAGGCCGCGCGCTTCGGCGATGATCGCCGCTGTCTCCACAGCCTTGCGTTCCTGCGACGACACGATGGTCGTGACACCCTGGGTCCACGCTGCTTCCGCCGCAAGGCGCGCCCGCGTGCGTCCTAGTTCACTCAAACCCCAGTCGGGCACGGGAACGGCCGGGTCGATCTGAACCTGCGAGTGCGTCAGATAGAAGACCCGGCCCATGCCTTAGAGCGCGTCCAGCGCCTCGCCCAGCTTGCCGAACATCTCGTCGATATGCGTCTTCTCGACGATCAGCGGCGGCGAGAAGGCGAGCGTGTCGCCGGCAACCCGGAACATCACATCCTTGTCGAAGAACATCGTCTTCATCAGGTCGAAGCCGCGCTTGCCCGCCGCGCCGTCGATCGGATCGAGATCGATCGCCGCCGCGAGGCCGATATTGCGGATGTCTGCGACATAGGGCTTGCCCTTCAGGCTGTGGATCGCGTCGCCGAAATAGCCTTCCAGTTCCTTCGCGCGCTCGAACAGGCCTTCGTCGCGATAAAGGTCCAGCGTCGCGCAGGCCGCGGCAGCCGCGAGCGGATGGCCCGAATAGGTATAGCCGTGGAACATGTCGATCGCATGGTCCGGGCCGGTCATGAACTGGTCGTAGATCTTCTTGTCGACCAGCACGCCGCCCATCGGCGCGGCGCCGGAGGTTACGCCCTTCGCGAAGGTCAGGAGATCCGGCGTCACGCCGAACCGCTCCGCCGCGAAGGCCGCACCGAGACGGCCGAAGCCCGTGATGACCTCGTCGAAGATCAGCAGGATGCCGTGCTTGGTCGCGATCTCGCGCAGGCGCTTGAGATAGCCTTCGGGCGGCGGCAGCACGCCGGTCGAGCCCGCCATCGGCTCGACGATGACCGCCGCGATGGTCGAGGCATCGTGCAGCGCGACGAGCTTCTCCAGCTCGTCGGCGAGATGCGCGCCCCAGGTGGGCAGACCGTTGGTGAACGCCTGCTCCTTGCGGTTATAGGTCGTGGTCAGGTGGTCCGCCGGGAAGGCGAGCGCGTTGAACCACTTCTTGTTGTTGACGAGACCGCCGGCCGAGATGCCCACCATGCCGACGCCGTGATAGGCGCGCTCGCGGCCGATGATCCGCGTGCGCGTGCCCTCGCCACGCGCGCGGTGATAGGCGACGGCAAGCTTCACAGCGGTGTCGGTCGATTCCGAACCCGAGTTCGTGAAGAAGACATGGTTGAGATCGCCCGGCGCCAGCGCCGCGATCTTCGCCGCCGCCTCGAACGCCTTGGGATGGCCGAACTGGAAGCTCGGTGCGAAGTCCAGCGTCGCCGCCGCTTCCTGGATTGCCTTGACGATGGCGGGGCGGCAGTGACCCGCATTGGCGCACCACAGGCCGGCGGCGGCATCGAGCACCCGGCGGCCATCCTGGTCGAAGTAATACATGCCCTCGGCGCGCGCGACGATGCGCGGGCGGCGCTTGAATTCGGTGTTCGGCGTGAAGGGCAGCCAGAAGGCTTCGATCTGGTTGGTGGAAAGCGCGCTCATGTCTGCTATCTGCCTCCGGCTGCGTCGCGGCCCGGACCGCGCGCCAATACATCGATACGCGGCAGTCTAGACCGCCGCGCCGCCCGCCCCAACAGCGGACATCTTATATGAACAGTGTTTATATTAGAGGAACGCACCGATCAAGGACGCGCGGCTCAAAAAGGCGATGGAATCGTAATCGCCAGGCCGACCACGAGCAGGCCGAGCACATAGCTCCACAGCGCCACCAGCATCAGCACCAGAACGCGATAGCTGCCGGGCGGCGCCTCCTCGGCCGCGGGCCGCAGCGCATTGAAGGCGAGGATCGAAGGCCCGGTAAAAATGGTGAGGCCGACCGCCGCCAGACGCCCCGCTTCGGTTTCAGCCTTGGGTGAGTATTCGCGCTGGCCGCTCACCAGCATGTAGAAACTGGCGATCACGCCAGATGCCGTGAATCCAGCCGCGACGATCAACGCCAGCAAGATGATTTCGCGCACGCTCAGCCCCCACGACTTTGTCGTTTTGCTTCAAGGGCATGCACGCATTACGCCGCTGCGGCTGTGCCGTTTTGGGACGATTCAGCGCAGGTTTTCGATGCCCGGAGGAAGCTTTGCCTCGGGCTGCGCCTTGCGGAATTTGGAGAGCGGCATGCGGACCAGCGTCTCGCCCTGGGCGTCCAGGAAGATGACCATGGGCTCCGACGCGCCCTGCGGCTCGGCGGCGGCCTGCGGCGCATCACCAGCACAGGCCTTGTCGCGGGCATCACACGGATTGACGGAGGGCTGGCCGCCGTCTTTGTTCACGGCCGCAAAAGCGGACCCGCCCAGGAGGGCGGCGAGAATGAGTGCAGTGACGGGCGTCTTCATGACCGGAACCAAAGCCAGGGTGCGTCTTGCCCTTCCCGGTGCAAGGCGGGGACCAGCGACGGCGTCTCGCTTTGAAACGTCCGAGCGCGCTTGCCGGGTCCGGCGATGAGCCAGACCCAAGGTCCCGACGAGCCCGAAGAACGTCCGAGCTGGCTCTATCCGCTCATTCTCTTCGGCATCACCGCGGCGATCGGCGCGGTGATCCTCTTTCTCTATCTGGGGCCGGGACTCGACGACCTCACCGGCGTCTCGGTGCGCCCGACCTCGGAAGCCGCGCCCGTCGAGGTGACGCTGGGCGCGCGGCGCTTCGCGATCCCCTCCAACTATATCCGCCTGCCCGCCCAGCGCAGCGGCGGCGCCAAGGACGAGATCGAGCTCGACGCCTTCCTGCCCGACATGCACGGGTTCACGGATGACGATGCCGAGGCGCTGCAGGACGTGACCCGCCAGTCGACAGTGGTGGCGCTGATCCTCAAGGCGGGCGCGCCCGAACTCAGCGAGCGCGAGCGCTTCGACCGCATCTATGCCCGCAATGCCGATCCGGCGCGGCCGCCTTACGAGTATTTCGGCCTGACCGTGACGCCGATGGCGGAGAATACCGGCTATGCCGGCGAACAGATCTTCACCCGCGAACTGCCCGACAACGAGTTCGCGGTCATCCGCTGTTCGCCCGACGACAAGGAGCACGACATTGGCGGGCTCTGCATCCGCGAAATGGCCTGGGGCGATGGCCTCACCGTCGTCTACACCTTCCGCGGCGGGCGGCTGCGCACGTGGAGTGAAATCGACGACGGCGTGAAAGCCCTGCTGAAACGCCTGGAGCCGGGCGCGAAGTAGCGCCTCTTGATCCTCACCCGCGCAGCGGGGGGAGGATCAAGAAACCAACCCCTACTTTTCCGGCAGGTCGATATCCAGGATCGCCATGTTGAACTGGTACGAGGTCTCGCCGTCCTCGATGTCTTCCGACACGACGCCCAGGAAGTCCGAGCCGATATAGACCTCGACCGAATCCTTCAGATTGGGGCGCGGACGCAGGTTGAGTTTGTCATTGCCGAACGTGGTGCGGAGATAGGTCTCCACCCGGCTGATGTCCTTGCGGTCCATGGTGATGTCCTTGGCTTTCTTGGAAGCGGGCCGTGGGGACCCTTTTAGAGCGGGTGCATTTGGCGTGCGCGACGGTTCGGGTCAAGAGTAGCCGACATGACTTGGTATGAAGCAACCGCCCTGCCCGCGCCCGCACGTCCACCTTTGAAAGGCGACACCCGCGCCGATGTCTGCGTCGTCGGCGGCGGCTATGCCGGCCTTTCAGCCGCCCTGCATCTGGCGAAGGCCGGGCTCTCGACCGTGCTGATCGAGGCCGCGTCCGTCGGCTCCGGCGCCTCGGGCCGCAATGGCGGCCAGCTTCATACCGGCCAGCGCCAGGATCAGGACTGGCTGGAACGCCATCTCGGCGATGCCGCGGCCCGGCAGCTGTGGGATCTCGCGGAACAGTCGAAGGCGCTGGTCCACCGCCTGATCTACGATCACGCCATCGCCTGCGATCTGCGCGCCGGGCTCATCCACGCCGCGTGGAAGCGCCGCGACGCCGAGGCGCTGAAGGCGCATGCCGCGCACATGCAGGCGCGCTACGGCTTCATCGAAACCTGGCTCGACAAGGACGAGATCGCCCGCCGCATCCAGACCACGCGTTACTATGGCGGCGTCTTCGATTCCGGCGCCGGACATCTCCACGCGCTCAACTACGCGCGCGGCCTTGGCCTCGCCGCGGAGAGCGCCGGTGCGACGCTGCATGAGAACACGCGCGCCCTCGGCGTGACCTCCACCAGCGACGGCGTTCGCGTGCGCACCGCCGCCGGGACGATCGCCGCGAAGCACGTCGTGCTCGCCTGCGACACCTGGCTTGCCGATCTCGACCGTAAGGCCGGCGCCTATGCGCTGCCGATCAACAGCTTCGTCGCCGTGACCGCGCCGCTCGGCGAAGACCGCGCGCGCGCGCTGATCCCCTCCGGCGCTGCCGTCGCCGACACCAAGTTCGTCGTCGACTACTACCGCGTGACGCCCGACCACCGCCTGCTGTTCGGCGGCGGCGAAACCTATACGCGGCGCTACCCCGCCGACCTCAAGGCGTTCGTTGCCAAACCCATGCTCCGCGTCTTCCCGCAGCTCCGCGATGTCGCGCTGGACTATGCGTGGGGGGGCGCGGTCGGCGTCACACGGTCACGTCTGCCGCATTTCGGCTGGAGCGCGCCCAATATCGTCTATGCCCACGGCTTCTCGGGCCAGGGCGTCGCGCTCGCGACGCAGGCCGGCGAGCTGATGGCGGAAGCCGTCCAGGGCACGCTAGGCCGGCTCGACGTCTATGCCGGCCTCAAGCACAACGCCTTCCCCGGCGGCCGCATGCTGCGCACGCCGCTACAGGTGCTGGGGATGGCCTGGTACGCGCTGAAGGATCGGCTGTAAGGCACACTATTCGTCATCCTGAGGAGCGGTCGAAGACCGCGTCTCGAAGGACGCACGCTGCATCAGTGTGCGTGGTTCGAGGCTGCGCGCGTTCCGCGCCCCGCACCTCACCATGACGGGCACTGGAGCGGCGGGCGCTATGCCCCGCACCGCCAACCCTAAATATCGAAATCCGAGACGATCTGATCCAGGAAGTTCTGGTTCATCGCGTGGCTGGGATTGTCGCAGCCGGCGCAGCCCACGACCTTGGCGGGGACGCCGGCGACCGTGCAGTTCGCGGGGACCGGCTGCAGCACGACGCTGCCCGCGCCGACGCGGCTGTATTCGCCGACCTCGATATTGCCGAGGATGGTCGCGCTGGCGCCGATCATCACGCCCTTGCGGACCTTGGGATGACGATCGCCGCGTTCCTTGCCCGAACCGCCCAGTGTGACGCCATGCAGCATCGAGACGTCATCCTCGACGACCGCGGTCTCGCCGATCACCACGCCCGTCGCGTGGTCGATGAAGACACCGCGGCCGATTCGGGCGGCCGGGTGGATATCGGCGCCGAAGACTTCGGAGATGCGGTTCTGGAAATACATCGCCATCCAGGTGCGGTTCGATTTCCACAGCCAATGCGCGATCCGGTAGGACTGCAGCGCCTGGAAGCCCTTGAAGAACAGGAAGGGCTGCACGAAGCCGCGCGAGGCGGGGTCGCGATCGCGAATGGCGGAGAGATCGGCGCGCACGGCCTGGCCGATCTCCGGCGCGGCGGCGAAGGCGGCCTGGAACGTGTCGCGGATCTTCATCGCCGACGTGTCGGCATTGGCGAGCTTGTTCGCCAGATGGAACGACAGCGCATCCTCAAGCCGCGCATGGGCGAGGATCGAGCCGTGGACAAAGCTCGCGAGCGCCGGCTCGCTGACGGCGATGCTTTCGGCTTCGGCGCGCAGGCTCGACCAGACGGGGTCGAGATTGGCAATGCGTTCGACGGCGACGGACATGATGGCGCTCTCCCCCGTATTCTTATGGAACGGGATGTAGGGTGTCCGGTTCCCCCGTGAAAGGGGCCCGAAACTGCGTCATTCTAGCGCTTTTCGGCGATCATGTCGTTAAGGCCGTCGGGCAATTCGCCCCTGACGGCCATGTGATGCACCCGCATCAGGCCCGAAATGGTGATGGCGTCGGTGATCCGCCCGTCCGCGCACATGGCCAGCGCCTCCGCGAAGGGCATCCGGCGGATCGTCAGATCCTCGGTATCGTCGGCCTCCGCGCTCGCCGGGCTGAGGCCGGTCGCGAGATAGACGAAGCAGTTTTCGTCGGTGACCGAGTTGGAGAGGTGCATGTGCAGGATCTGGCGCCAATCCGCGCCCGCGAGGCCCGCTTCCTCGGCCAGTTCCCGCTTGATGGCATCGAGCGGCGCTTCCTCAGGCTCCGCCCCGCCTTCCGGCAGTTCCCAGGAATAGGCGTCGAAGGGAAAGCGGTGCTGCCCGACCAGCGTCACCGTGCCGTCGTCATGCAGCGGCACGACGCCGGTCGCGGTCTTCTTGAAGTGGACGACGGTGTAGGAAAACGCCCGGCCGGTCGAAACCGCCGATACGTCGTGCTGGGTCAGCGAAATCCAGGGATTGTCATAGACCTCACGCGCGCCATGGATGGCGATGGGGCCGCGTCTGGTCACCATGAGACTTGAACCGGTTGTCTCTAGAAGCGATCCGACCGGATGCCGTTGGTCGTCATGCGCTGGCCACGGGCGCGGAAGAAGGCCGTCTCCAGCCTGCTGCTACGGCGCGACATATGCGTCCGGTACGAGGACAAGGAGGCCATCACGAAGACGGCAACCAGAAGGATACTCAACGCAATCCAGCCCATAGAGCGCCCCCGCCCAAATGCTTCGCTGCAATGCAAACGATAACCGCAATTCCTGATAAATCCACAAGCAATGACATGACAATTTCAAGAAATTTGGACTTTTCTGACACTGCATGCCAAGGCGTGCGCATGAGCACCCCACAACCGCCTGACCGTCTCAATGTCACCGATGCCGGCACGCTCGGCCTGCTGCTGTCGCGCCGTTCCGGTTCCGCCAAGGCGATGACCGCGCCCGGTCCCGATGCGGCCCAGCTTGAACTCATCCTGACCGCCGCGACCCGCGTGCCCGACCACGGCAAGCTGACGCCGTGGCGCTTCGTCGTATTCGAGGGCGAGGCCCGTGCCGCCTTCGGCGAGAAGCTGGCGGCCCTCTTCGCCGCCGCGAACCCCACCGCCATCCCTGAGATCGTCGAGCTGGAGCGCCGCCGTTTCCTCCGCGCCCCCACGATCGTCGCCGTCATCAGCCGCGCCCTAGGCAACGCCAAGGTGCCCGAATGGGAGCAGGTCCTCTCCGCCGGCGCGGTCTGCATGAACCTGCTGCTGGCGACCCATGCGCAGGGCCTGACGGGATCGTGGCTGACGGAGTGGCCATCCTATGACGAGCGGGTCCGCCCGCTGCTGGGCCTCGCCGCGCATGAGAGGGTCGCGGGCTTTGTCTATCTCGGCACGCCCGCCGCGCCGCTGGAGGACCGCCCGCGTCCGCCGCTGGAGACGATTGTCACGCGCTGGACGCCCTAGGCGGCCTTCTTGCGGCGGATGCGTTCGCGCAGGCGGCCGATCCGGGTGGCGGGCTTGGCCGCCGGCGGGACGCCCGCGCGCACCGCATGCGTCGCCGTATCGCGTTCGTAGATGACGGCATTCCAGTACCGCACGCGGTGCGCGCCCTGGACCTTGCGCCAACCCCGCTGGGCGAGCGCCCGTCCGAGGATCGCGTTGAAATAGCCGTGCGCCACCAGCACCGCCTTGTTTTCCTTTTCAGCCTCGGCGACGAGCAGCTCCAGCGCTTTGCGCGCCCTCACCTTCGACTGGCCGTAGCTTTCGATGCCCGGCCGAAATCCGCCATGCCAGGCGATGCGCGACATCACCGCCCAGGCCGGCGCTTTCAGACGCAGCGCGGGAACGCGGGGGGATGCGAGCGGTGATTCCGTAAAGAGCGGCGTCGAGACGAGTTCGGCTTTCGGCAGCAGTAGACGCGCGCTGTCGATCGACCGCTGCAGCTCGCTGGCGAACACCCGCTTGATGCCCTTGACCTCGGCCAGCAATTCCTCGGGCGGCGCGCTGCCCTGATCCAATCCGGCCGCCTGATAGTCGTCGATATAGGTGGCGAAGTCCGCATGGCCGATCCAGCGGCTGCGGCCCATTGCCGGACGGCCATGGCGAACAAGGACGATTCTCATCGCTCGCACCATACCCATGCGAGCCGCCGATGCCAGTGCAACGGGGCCGGCACAGGACCGGCCCCGCTCAGGTCAGATGTCGAACAGCGCCTAGTTCGGCGGCGTGGTCGGCGCGGGCGCGGCGGGGACTTCGGCCGGCTTGGCGTCGTCGCCGTTGTGGTCCGGATGCGCTTCCTTCCACTTGGCGCGCGCTTCCTTGCGGGCCGTCTTGCGCTCGTCCTTGGTGACGGTGCCGTCCTTGTTCGCGTCCGCCGCGGCGAAGCGCTCCAGCGCCTTGGCCGACATTTCGTCCGGCGAGATCGCGCCGTCGCCGTTGGTGTCGAGCGCCTTGAAGCGCGCGGCCTGCGCGGTCTTCACGGCGTCGAGCGTCAGGTTGCCGTCCTTGTCGAGCAGCGCGCGGCCGGGGCCGTCGCCGCGGCCGTGGTCGCCGCGGTGGTGGCGATGATGGCCGCCGCGATCGCCGTCACTGTCATGGGCGATCGCCGCGACCGGCACTGCGGCCACGATGGCGGCCAGGACATAATAGCGGATCTTCATGGTGGTCTTCCTTCTGGTGCGTGCTTCCCGCGACGCTTGTATCCATCGAACGCGAGGCTGCTCCGTTTCCGTCGCGCGCCTCACGTCGCCGAAAGATTGGCGGCGCGGATCGCGGCGCGCGCCCGCGCGGCGAGATCGATGTTCGTCGCGCCGAAATCCGCCGTTGAAACCCACGCCCGCAGCGCGAGATCGACGCTGACATCGTTGAACGCGGCGACAACAACTTCAGGTGCTGGCGTCTTCATCACGCGTTCATCTGCGCCCGCCGTTTCAAGCAGAACCTTGCGCGCCGCGGCTTCGTCGATCTTGCGATCGATCCGCACCAATACTTCGATACGGCGCGAGGCATTGCGCGCATAGTTAAGGATCGGCTTGTTCCACAGCGCCGAGTTCGGCACGAAGCGATAGATGCCCTCGCCGGTGCGCATCGTCGTCGCGAAGAGGCCGATCTCCTCGACCTTGCCTGCCATGCCGTCCGCATCGATGGAGTCGCCGACGCGGAACGGCCGCAGCCACAGCAGCATCATGCCCGCCGCGATGTTCGACAGCGTGCCCTGCAGGGCGAGACCGATGGCGAGACCCGCGGCGCCAAGCACCGCGAGGACGGAGGCGATCTGCACGCCCATCTGGCCCAGCACGGCGACGATGGTGATGATGAGGATCGCGTAGCGCGCGAAGGTCGCGATGACCGGCGTCAGCGTCTGGTCGATATGGGTGCGCCCGACCAAGACCTGCGTGATCAGCCGCGACACCGTCCGCGCCGCGAACCAGCCGAACGCCATGATCAGGATCGCCGCGATGAAGTTCGGCACCGCTTTCACGGTCCAGTCGGTGACCTGCAGGAGGAAGGCCTGGATCTCGTCGCGGTTCATTCGTGGACCTCGCATGGAACGGCGTTACGTCCATAACGCGCGAGCGCGCCGCTTGACGCATCGCGAAAGCCGGTCTTTGTCGCCTGACGGAGGGAACCAAAATGAGCACAACGGGCATGCGTCTGGACGGCAAGGTCGCGATCGTCACGGGATCGGCGACCGGCATCGGCGCGGCGGTCGCCGAGAAGCTGGCGGCGCGCGGCGCCAGCGTCGTCGTCAACTACACCAAGAGCCTCGCGGAAGCGGAAGCGACGCAGGCCGCCATCCAGGCGATCGGCGCGCAGACGCGGCTGATCAAGGCGGACGTCTCGAAGGACGAAGACTGCCGCCGCCTGGCGCAGGAAACGCTCGACGCGTTCGGCCGCATCGACATTCTCGTCAACAATGCCGGCACGACGAAGATCGTCGATCACGCCGATCTCGAGGGCCTCACCGCCGAGGACTGGCACTGGATCTACGGCGTCAACGTCGTCGGCGCGTTCCAGATGATCCGCGCCGTCGCGCCCAGCATGAAGGCGCTCGGCTATGGCGCCATCGTCAACGTCTCCTCGATCGCGGGGATCGCGGGCATCGGATCGTCCGTCGCCTATGCGGCGTCCAAGGGCGCGCTCAACACGATGACCATCGACCTCGCCCGCGTCCTCGCCCCGGAAATCCGGGTCAATGCGGTCTGCCCCGGCTTTGTCGGCACGCGCTGGTTCAAGGACGCCAAGGGTCAGGACTTCCACGACAAGATGGTCGCCAACCAGATAAAGAACACCCCGCTGCGGCGCTCCGGCATGCCCGACGACGTCGCCGACTCGGTGGTCTTCTTCTGTGCGGAGGGCGCCCAGCACATCACCGGCGAGTTCCTGATCGCCGATGCCGGTCTGCATCTTTCGTTGACACCGCTTGCCCGCCGCTGAGCGGAGATCGCCTACAATTTAGGCAATAATTCGCAGCGCTTCTATTTTAGGCAATTATGTGTCCGAAAGGACACGGGTTTTCGCATCGCAGCAATTGTCTTTTCCAAAAAACACCCAAAACTGACCTCACCGCGCTGCAGTGCAGCGCGGTTCGGGGTGCGGAAGCGAAGGCTTCAGGGGACAGCCCGGGGACGTTTCAGGAAAAGGCCGCCCGGCCGGCACGGCGGGACGGCGAACAACAGAGGTCATGCGATGAAGAAGCTCCTTTTGTCAGCGGCCGGTGCGGCCGCCCTCCTCGCAGGGGTCGCGACGGCGCAGGATTCGCCCTTCTCGGTCACCGGCACGGTCGCGCTGACCAGCAACTACATGTTCCGCGGCATCTCGCAGACCTTCGGCGATCCGGCGCTGCAGGCGAGCGTCACCGTCGCCCATGAGAGCGGCTTCTATGCCGGCTTCTGGGGCTCCAGCATCGACTTCGGCGACGACTCCGACTTCGAGCTCGACGGCTATGTCGGTTACGGCGGCGCGCTGGGCGACAGCACCACGTTCGACGTGAACGTCACCTATTACGGCTATCCCTCGGCGCCCGACGGCACCGATTACGACTATGTCGAACTGATCGGCGGCATCACCCAGGACCTCGGCTTCGGCAAGCTCGGCGTCAAGGCCGCCTACTCGCCGGACTTCTTCGGCGGCATCGGCGATGCGTTCTGGCTGGGCGGCAGCGCCAGCGCGAACTTTACGGACTGGCTGAGCATCAGCGGCAATGTCGGCTACCAGTGGTTCGACGACGAAGGCTTCGACGACTACATGCACTACGACATCGGCCTGACCGCGACCGTCGAGAACGTTTCGTTCGACATCCGCTATGTCGGCACTGACATCGACACCGTCGACGAGGAAGTCGTCGGCACGGTCACCTTCGCGTTCTGAGTTCCTCCCCGCAGGCAGTACATCGGCCCGGGAGCGATCCCGGGCCGTTTTTTTGGTCAAAGCGGGTGCGGTTATCACGCACTGCAGCATGACACCGGAATGTGCCCCGAAAGACACAGTTTGCAGTGGCTCTTGATTTGATTTTCCGCGCAGAAGCCCCGATCACTGGGCTGTCGCTATTTTGCGCCAGCGAGAAGCGTGTCTGTTCGGCCAGGTCCGTAAGACACGATTAACTCTCTTGGCGTTTCTCACAGGGGGTGACCGCGCGCCTCAGACGGCGCGGCGGCACGGAAACAGAGGTTACTATGATGAAGCGCATTCTCCTGTCGGTCGCCTGCGCGGCGGCTCTGACCACCGGCGTTGCCCTGGCCCAGGACGAGGGCAGCTCCACCTGGTCGCTCGCCGGCACGTTCGGCGTCACCAGCGACTACATGTTCCGCGGCCAGTCGCAGACCAACCATGACGCCGCCCTGCAAGGCAGCCTGACCGTCGCGCATGACAGCGGCTTCTATCTGGGCGTCTGGGGCTCGAACGTCGATTTCGGCAACGACACCGACTTCGAGACGGATTTCTACGTGGGCTACGGCGGCGCCATCAGCGACTCCACCACCTACGACCTCAACGTCACCTACTACGCCTATCCCAACGCGCCCGACGGCACCGAGTACGACTATTTCGAAACCGTCGGCACCGTGACCTACACCTCCGGCGACTTCTCGATCTACGGCAAGACGGCGCTGTCGCCGGAATTCTTCGGCAAGACCGGCTTCGCCGCGTGGCTCGGCACCGGCGTCGGCTACCAGGTCATCGACGGCGTGAAGATCAGCGGCAATGTCGGCTACCAGTGGATCGACGACAACACGCTGGCTGGCATTCCCGACTACTTCAACTACGACGTCGGCGTCACCGGCACGTACGGTATCCTGTCGATCGACCTGCGCTATTTCGGCACCGATCTCAGCGACATCGAATGCTATGGCGGCACCGACCTCTGCTCGGAGCGCTTCGTCGGTTCGGCGACGCTGAACTTCTAATCGCCCGCTTGAGGCAAACGAACGAGGCCCGGCGCAAGCCGGGCCTTTTTCTTTAGAGTGCCGCGATCACCCGCCTCAGATCCTCAATCCCCGCATAGGAAAACGCGCGCCAGCCCGTCCGCTCTGCCGCCGCGACATTGTCGGCGCGATCGTCGAGGAACAGGATCTCGCCCGCCGCCGCCACCGGCAGCTTTGCCAGCGCGCGCTCATAGAACGCCGCATCCGGCTTCTTCGCGCCGAGCGCGGCGGAATAGAGCAGCCCGTCGAAATGCGCGGCGAGGTTCAGATCGTTCCACAGATAGGCGGCGCGATGGCGCTCCTGCACCGTCGCGACATACGCCTTGCGCCCTGACGCGCGCCACGCATCGACCTCGGCCAGCACGGCGCCGTCGACCGTGCTGTCATGCGCGAACCAATAGTCGACGAAGTCCCGCGCCGTTCCGCGTGCGCCCAGCTCCGGCCAGACCTGCTCCAGCCGGTCAAACAGATCGGCCGCGCCGATTTCGATCTCCGGCCAGTGCCGCTTGAAGAACAACGTCTGCACGCGCTCCGGCGCCACGCCGAAATCGCGCGCGATATTCTTGTCCCAGCGCCCGCCTTCGGGATGGCCGAGCACAATGACGCCGTCGCAATCGAGCACAAGCACCGTCACGCGCTCAGCCTCCCAGGAAGGCCAGCACTTCGGCCTTGGTCACGCGATCGCCGACCGCGCTCATGTGATCGCGATTGGGGACGATGCGCGTGACCGCACCGGGGATCGCCGCGGCCAGCCGGTCCGGCGATCCCGTCACCGTGTCGTTCGCACCGCAGATCACCAGCACCGGCCGGTCGATCCGCGCAAGCGCGCCGGCATCGAAATGCGTGCGCGGCCGCTGCCAGCAGGCAGCGAGCGCAAAGCGGTCCTGCTTTTGCCGATCGGCAAAGGTCCGAAAGCCCTTGGCTTCAAGATCAACAATCGTTGCAGGGTCCTCTGTGAGTAAGGCCTCCGGCACCGCCGCCGAGAACGCGGGCGGCGTCAGATAGTTCTCGCCGAGCCCGCCCAGCACCGCGCGCCGCACCCGCCCCGGCGCATCCATCAGCAGACGGATCGCCACCATCGCGCCCATCGAATAGCCGAAGACATCAGCCGACGCCGCGCCGCATTCTTCCAGCACCGCCGCGCAGTCCGCCGCCATCAAGCCCTCGTCATAGTCGGCGGCGTCGTGGCTGCGTTCGCTTTCGCCATGGCCGCGATGATCGAAGGCGATCACCCGCCGCCCGGCTTCCGCGAACGCGCGATACCAGCCGGGCGAGACCCAGTTGGTCCGGCGGCTCGACGCGAAGCCATGCACCAGCAGCACCGGCGGCGCATCGGCGGCCGCCGCGACATCGTCATAGGCGAGCGTCAACGTGCCCGACACGGCGCGCCGCACTTCGACCTTCAAGCTCATGCGCCCTCTTATGTCTTGGTCAGGCTTTCATAGATCGCGGTGACGAAACGGTCGGCATCGCCCTGCAGGTGATCTTGATACGGCGCGGCGGGATGGCTGTCGCGGATTTCCTCCAGCGATTTGCCGGCGGCGATCCCCGCCTCGACCTTGGCCGAGACATCAGCGAGCATGTCGCGATAGGCCTGCAGCGCCGCTCTGTCCGCGATCGCGCCATGGCTCGGCACGATCACCGTCTTCGCATCGGCCAGCGCCAGCGCCGTATCGACCGCTGCGATCAGCCCCTGAATGCCGCCGCCGCTGCCCGTGTCGATGAAGGGGAACAGCCCGTTGAAGAAGATGTCGCCGAGATGCAGCACATTCGCCTTTTCCAGCCGGACGATGATGTCGCCGTCGGTATGGGCATTCGGCGCGTGCGTCAGATGCAGCGTCTCGCCGCCCTGATAGACATCCAGCGCCGCGTCGAAGACGACCGAGGGCAGCGCGTCCGCCGGCGCCGCCGGGATCGTCTTGTTGTAGGCCGCCATGAACTGATCCGTGCGGCGGCGGAGGCGGACATTGCGCTGCGCGATGATGGTGGCGCCCGCCTTCGCAAAGGCCTCGTTGCCGCCGGAATGATCGAGATGCCAGTGCGTGTTGATCACGATCCGCACCGGCCCCGCGCCCACCGCCGCCTCGATCTCCGCGATATCCGTGGCGCGTTCGTCGTCGACGATCAGCGCGCCCGTGGGACCGTCGACGATCAGGACATTGCCGCTCGTTCCCGACAGCAGCCGCACGCCGGGCGCGATGGTCGCGACATCCGGCGCGGCGAGCGCCGCCGGCGCCAGTACGGAAACGAGCAGTGCGAAGACGCCGCCCCGAAGCGGATGCGATGGCATGGTCATGTAGCCCCCAAGCGAAACGGCCTCGACCATCGCGCATTCGCGCCGCGCCATCCCGTCACAATTCGGTGCGCATATCCCGCCTTTCCAAGCGCCCCGGCCCGGCCCATTCTGAGCTCCGTTTTCCCGGAGGCCGCCATGGACGTCGAAGCCCTCAAACGCGATGCCTGCGCCGCGATCGACGCGATGCGCGGCCGCCTGCTCGACGTCTCGCACTTCATCCACGCCAATCCCGAACTCGCCTTCAAGGAGGAGAAGGCCGCCGCGCGTCTCGCCGCCGAAGTCGAGCATGCCGATCTCACCGTCGAACGCGGCGCCTTCGGCGTCGACACCGCCTTCGCCAGCACCTTCGGCAAGGCGAGCGGGCCCGAGGTCGCGATCCTCTCCGAATACGACGCCCTGCCCGGCATCGGCCATGCCTGCGGCCATAACGTGATCGCGACAATCGGCCTCGGCGCGTCGCTCGGCCTCGCCAAGCTGGGCGTCCGCCTGCCCGGCCGCGTCCGCTATCTCGGCACGCCCGCCGAGGAAGCGGGCGGCGGCAAGGAATACATGGCCCAGCGCGGCGCCTTTGATGGGCTCGCCGCCGCCATGATGGTCCACTCCGCGGGCTTCGACATCGAGACCATGCCCTGCATCGCGGTGGCGACCGTCGATGTGGTCTATGAGGGCGTCCCCGCCCACGCCTCCGCCATGCCTCATCGCGGCATCAACGCGCTCGACGCGCTGGTGATCGCCTATCAGGGGATCGGCGCGCTCAGGCAGCACATCAAGCAGACCGAGCGGCTGCACGGCATCATCACCGAGGGCGGCCTCGCGGCGAACATCGTGCCCGCCCGCGCCGCCGGCCAGTGGTTCGTCCGCGCCGCCGACGCCAAGGATCTCGCCCGCCTCAAGAAGCGGGTCGAAGGGTGCTTCCAGGCCGGCGCCTTCGCGACCGGCGCCAAGGTCGATATCCAGTGGGCGGCGGTCGACTATCTCGACCTCCGCACCAACTGGCCGATCGCCCGCACCTATCGCCAGAACGCCGAAGCGCTGGGCCGCCGCTTTCTGGAGGTCGATTCCCTGCCCTCAGGCGTCTCCGGCTCGACCGACATGGGCAATGTCAGCCACCGCGTCCCCTCGATCCATCCGATGATCGCCGTCGGCCCGCCGGATGTCGTCATCCACCATCCGGACTTCGCCGCCCATGCCGTCTCCCCCATGGGCGACCAGGCGGCGATCGACGGCGCCAAGGCGCTCGCCATGACCGCGATCGACATCTTCACCGACGCTGCGCTGCGGGATTCCGCGCAAATGGCCTTCGAATCCGACACCGAAGACAGCCGCGACGCCCTGAAAGGCGCCTTCAATCCGGCGGGAAAACGCGACATCGCCGGGGGTTGCGGCTGTTGTTAAGGGATTGGCCGGATTCGGAAATTCGTTAACGCCTGCCGCTAAAATGCCATAGATCGGGGCTTGTCTTCGCGTTCGCGTAAAGACATCTTGCACCGCAAACCGCTATAGGCGTTTCGGTCCGCAGCATTCGCGCGGACCCGGGGGATTTTACGGCATGTCGCAGCTGGTCATGACTCAGCTGAGCGCAGCATCGGCGCTCTGGTTACAGGTCAATGACCTGCTGGTTTTCGGAGCCTGGCTCTTTTTCGTCCTGTCGCTGGTCGTGGTCTGCGCGCTCGGCCTGCATTTGATGATCCTGACCGGCCTCTTCCTCGCGAACTGGCGCAAGGGCGCGGCGCTGCAGGCCCAGCTCGCGGCGCTGCCGCTGCCCGCGGACCTGCCCCGCGTGCTGATCCAGCTCCCCACCTTCAACGAGCCCGGCGTCGTCGAGCGCGCGCTTGAATCCGCCGCCGCGATCGACTGGCCGCGCGAGAAGCTGCGCATCCAGCTGCTCGACGATTCCATCGACGGCACGACCGACATCGCCCGTGCCAAGGCCGCCGAGCTGCGCAGCCGCGGCGTCGATGTCGAGGTCATCCACCGCACCAACCGCGAAGGCTTCAAGGCCGGCGCTCTGAAGGGCGGGCTCGAGCAGGACGATTGCGAATACGTCGCCATCTTCGACGCCGACTTCATCCCGCCGGCCGACGTGCTGAAGCGCACCATCCCGACGCTCGCGAACAACACCCGCCTCGCCTATGTGCAGACCCGCTGGGAGCACATCAACGAGAGCGCCAACCTGCTGACCCGCGCGCAGTCGCTGATGCTCGATGCGCATTTCGCGGTCGAGCAGGCGGCGCGCAATTGGTCGGGCCTCTTCATGCCGTTCAACGGCACGGGCGGCGTCTGGCGCCGCGCGGCGATCGACGATGCCGGCGGCTGGGAAGGCGATACGCTGACCGAGGACATCGATCTGGCGATCCGCGCCGCCATGAAGGGCTGGACGACCGCCTTCCTGCCCGGCGTCGCGATCCCCGGCGAACTGCCCGAGACCGTGCCGGCCTGGCGCCAGCAGCAGTTCCGCTGGACCAAGGGCTTTACCCAGGTTGCGATGAAGCTGCTGCCGCAGGTCTATCGCTCGACCAAGCTGACCTTCATCCAGAAGTTCGCGATGACCTTCCAGCTCTTCCAGGGCTGGGCCTATCCGGCCTCGGCCGTGGCGCTGTTCTCGGCCCTCGCCGCGATGGTGCTGACCTCGACCCAGCCCACCGGCATCTTCATGCTCGGCGTCTTCGCGACCGCGTTCGGCGGCTGCGCGGTGTTCGGCATGGTGATGGCCGGCCAGTTCGCCCTGAAACGGCGGATCGGGCCGCGCACGCTCGTCACCTTCTTCTCGATGCTCGCCCTCAATGGCGGCCTGACGCTCTCCAACACCCGCTCGATCTGGGAAGCCGTCCGCGGCACGCCCTCGGCCTTCGTGCGTACGCCCAAGGGCCGCGAGGCGGCGCTCGACAAGGCGCGTCCGACCAAGGGCCATAGCGGTCTCGGCGAATTGTTCCTGGCGGTCGGTGCGGTCGCCGTGGCGATCTGGGACGACGCCTGGTACTCGCCCTTCTTCGCCCTCACCGTCTTCGGCCTCGCGCTGGTCGGTGCGGCGACGCTGACGGCCCGGCTCTCCCGCCAGGCCTGATCGCCGCCGCGGCTTGGCGGCGGCGCGGAGGATCGGCGATGCGGACGGCCCTGTTCATTCTTGCCGGCTTCGGCCTGCTGGCGGCCGCGATCCTGATCGCCTGGCACCTCGCGCCGCGCAAGCATGCCGCGACGGCCTTCGTGGCGCTGGCCTTCATGCCGCTCTGGTTCTTAGTCGCCGTCTTCAATCTGTGGACCGGCATGCAGGCGGGCTATGGCTTCCTGGAGGAGGCGCCGATCTTCCTCGCAATCGCGCTGCCGCCCGTCCTGCTCGCCGTCTGGATTCACGTGCGCTTCAGGCACGCGTGAGGCGCACGGGCATTGTGAAGTTTCAGTGAAATCGCATTTCCGCTAAGCGGCCATTCACTCCGCGGCGACATCGTGCGCCCACGAAATTGCACCCGTGTGGAGCCCATGACGCCGGACACCATCGCCCGCCCGCGCGCTGCAGGGCTGGATGATTTCGCCGACTGGATCGATCCCTGCCGTCCCGGCGAACTCTGCCAGGATCTCTATCGCCGTTTCTCTTCCGACCAGGACCTGCTCTCGGTGCCGGTCGTTGAAAACGGCCGGCCGCTCGGCCTCGTCCATCGCAGCGATTTCATGATGCGGCTCGCCCATAATTTCGGCCGCGCGCTCTACGGCAAGAAAGCGATCACCTCATTGATGGACCGCGATCCGCTGACGGTGGACCGCACCCTCGCGCTCGAAACCGTCCAGGCGACGATCGCCGGCAGCCGTCCCTGCGCGCTCGTGAAGGGCTTTATCATCACCGATGGCGGCCGCTATGTCGCGCTTGGCACCGCGCTTTCGCTGATCCGCCATTCCCTCGCCCGCGCCGAAGAGCGCGCCGCCGAACTCGCCGCTGCGCTCAACACCGCGCGGAGCGCCGACGCCGCCAAGTCCACCTTCCTCGCGACCATGAGCCACGAACTGCGCACGCCGCTGAACGCCGTCATCGGCTTCTCGGAACTGATCGCGGAACAGACGCTGGGCGAGCTCGATGCCGGCTATGTCGACTATGCCCGCAACATTCGCGAGGGCGGCGAACACCTGCTCTCGATCGTCACCAGCGTGCTCGACTACGCCAAGACGGAGCGCGGCGAGATCGATCTGCGTGACGAGACCGTCGATCTCGGCCTCGCCGCGGCGAAGGCGGCCCGCACGCTGGCGCCGCAGGCGGCCCGGCGGAATGTCGAACTCTCAGTGCGTGAAGCCCCGCGGCCGAGCCAGGTGCGCGCCGATCTTCGGCTGACGCGCCAGATCCTCTTCAATCTCGCGGGCAATGCGATCAAGTTCACCGCGCCGGGCGGCCGGGTCGAGATCACCGCCGGGCATCTGGACGACGCCCGCCCCTTCCTGCGCGTCAGCGACACGGGCTGTGGCATGACGGCGGATGAGATCGCGGTCGCAATGCAGCCCTTCCGTCAGGTCGACAACGGGCTCGACCGCCGTCACGAAGGCACCGGCCTCGGCCTGCCGCTGGTGAAAGCCTTCGTCGAGGCTCATGGCGGCCACCTGTCGATGACGAGCGTGCCCGGGCGCGGCACGACCGCCATCGTGATCTTCCCGGTGACGCGCGCCGTCGAGGATCAGGATCAGGCCCGCGCTGCCTGACCGCAGCGTCATCACCGAGCCCAAAGAAAAGGGGCGGCCCACAAGGCCGCCCCTTCGCTGTTTCGAGGATCGATCCGCTTAGAAGTCGTAACGGATGCCGACCTGGATCTGCCAGTAGGACGCATCGGCCACCGACTCGCGGGCGCCGACCGCCGGCAGGGTTCGCACGTCGTAGAGGTAGCAGGTCGCCGTCGCCGCAGCGGTACAGCCGTTGGTGCCGCCCTGAACGATGTTGGTGTTGATGACGTTCGCCGTGGGCGGGAAGGTGATCGAGGTGAAGCGACCCCAGTTCTTGTTGAGCAGGTTGGTCAGGTTGAAGATGTCGAACTCCAACGTGATCTTGTGGTCGTCAAAGACCGTGATGTCCTGCTCGGCGCTGAAGTCGATGCGGCTCGACCACGGACCGAAGAACTCGTTACGCGGCGAGATCTTGCCCGTGTATTCGCTGAGGCCGGTCTGCTTCAGATAGCTGTCGAAGGCTGCGATCTGCGCCGGCGTCGTACCCGCCGTATAAGCAATGATCGGGTCCGAGGTCGCGGTGACGACGCCCGACGAGTCGGCCTTCGGCACGTAGAACAGGTTGGCGCCGTTCTGCTGGTTCTGACCAAAGCCCGCCGTGCCCGTCGCGCCGCTGGCGAAGACGTAGCTGAAGGGCTGGCCCGACATGCGCACGCTGAAGAAGTTGAAGCGCGTCTCGTAGCCTTCGAAGAAGGAATACTTGAGGCCCAAATTCATCGTGTAGCGGTGACGGCGCTCGAAGTCCGAACGCGCCAGCTCGGGATCGTTCAGGTTCGTGTAGGCGCGGTTGGTGAGGTTCGAGTTCGCCACCGACGAGGTGCCGCCGCCGATATCCGTCACGTCCGACCAGGTGTAGCCGACCGCGAGGTCGATGCCGCCGGCGCCGTCGAACATGTCCCAGCTCTTCTGGCCGGACAGCACGATGAACTGCGATTCGCCCGCATCGACATTCGTCAGGATGATGTCACGCGCCGCGCTGCCCGTGCCGCCGAGGCGGACGCTGTCGTAACGCACGCGGCCAAGAGCGGCATCGGGCGCCGGCAGGTCATAGGCATTGACCGGAGCGATGTTGCCCGGCGCGCCCTGACGCAGATCCTTCCAGAACAGCTGGTCCTTGCCGACCATCTTCAGGTACTCGACCGTGAACTTGTAGCCGGCCCAGTCGCCGTCCAGGCCGATATTGAAGCGCCAGGTCGAAGCGATCTTGAAGTCGGGGTCGAGCGCGTTGACGACGCCCGCACCGGCCCGCGTGGTGAGCGCGGACTGCAGGGCGGCGGGAACCGGGAACAGGTCGAAGTTCACCGGCGCGGTGCCGATGAAGTTCGCCGCGGGGAAGTTGATCCCGCTGCCGGCCGCGATCGGCTGTCCGGGATAACCCTGGATGCTCGTCAGGATGTTGCCGGTGGAGTTGTAGTTGTTCGAGATCCACACATTCGGCGAACCGCCGGAGTAACGGCCGACGCCGCCGCGCACGGTGAGCGACAGATCCTCGTCTTCGGGAATTTCGAAATCATACGAGAATGAGAAGCGCGGCAGGAAGATCGACTTGCCGCTGAGGTCGCCCGTGTTCGGGAAGCCGTAGGTGGAGGTGAAGCCGGTGTTCAGCGGAATATTGCCGCGCGACGAGAACCAGTCGTACCGCACGCCGGCCATCAGCGAGAACTGGGAGTTCACGTCCCAATCGTCCTGCAGGTAGACCGAATAGAGGTCGTAGCCCCACAGCGCCGCGGCATCGTCGGGATTGTTCGTGAAGGCGTTGTTGTACTGGATCGAATACGTGCCGGGCGTGACGTTTGTGCGGCTGTCGTTCGCCGAGGCGAGGATGCCGTTGTTGAAGTCGGCGATCGAGTTGAAGCGGTAGGTACCGCGCGCGCCCTGGACGAAGGCGTTGTAGACGTCGAGCTTCTTCAGCTCGAGGCCGCCGCGGATCACGTGCTCGTCGAGATCGTACGTGCCGGTCAGCTTATACTGGTCGAACGTATAGTCCATGTAGTTGTACTGGCGCGAGAAGTCCGGGCCGAACACGACATAGCTGTCGTCCGCGTTGTTCGTGATGTTGTCGACGCCGTTGGTGCGCACCCACACTTCGGGGAACTCGTTGCCGCCGAGGGGGAGCTGGTTGCCCTTCACCTTGACGCGGCCGGCGCGGAATTCGGTCGAGAAGCGATCCGTCCAGTCGGAGAAGATCTGGATCGTGAAGGCATCGAGGTCTTCGGCGTCGAGATACCAGTTGGAGGCCAGCGCCAGCTTGCCGGCGGCCGTCGCGCTCGACACGGCGGGCGTGCCCTGCGTCGTCGTCGACAGCGTGCCGCCACGGACGCGCTGATAGGACAGCGCCACGCGGTGCTGGTTGTTGATGTTCCAGTTCAGCTTGGCGAACCAGCGCTCGTTCTCTTCGGTGAAGCCGCTGGCCAGACCCATCGGGTCGAAGCCGTACTTGTTCTTGGCGATCGACGCGATGTCGTCGATGTCCTGCTGGCTGACGCCCGGCACCTGGAAGGTGAAGGTGTTCGCCGCGGCGCCTTCGCCGGGTCCGATCGAGATCGGCGTCACGCGCTCGATCTTGTCGTAGCCGAGGAAGAAGAACAGCGTGTCTTCGATGATCGGGCCCGAGAAGGTCGCGCCGTAGGTCTTTTCCTCGAAGATCGGATTGGTCGTCAGCTCCTTGGACTTGTTGCCGCGCAGGCTGTCGTCCTTGAAGTAGTAATAGGCCGAACCGTGGAAGTCGTTTTCACCCGACTTGGTGACGATGTTGATCACGCCGCCGCAGAAGTCGTTGTATTCGGTGTCGTAGGGCGAGACGGCGACCTGGATCTGCTTGGCCCAGTCGAAGGGCAGCGGGCCGCGCGCGGTCGGATAGCCGCCGCGGTTGAGACCGAAGCTGTCGTTCTGCGGCAGGCCGTCGACCAGGAACGCGTTGCAGCGCGGGTTGGCGCCGGCGATCGAGAGCGGGCTGTCGGTGTCGCCGAAGTCGATATAGGCAAGCGGGCTCTGCTGGACGACTTCCTTGATGTCGCGGTTGACGGTCGGGAGATTGCGGATGCTCTCCGCGTCGAACTGCGCGCCGACGCCGCGTTCGTCGATCGCCGGGTTGGCTTCGCGCACGCCGATGACGGTCACTTCTTCCGAAGCGACGGTCGCGTCGGTCGAGGTCATGGTGATCTCGATGCGCAGCGGCTCGCCGATCGTCAGGTAGACGTCCTTGACGGCGGTCGACTTGTAGCTGGCCGCCGTGACGGTGACCGTGTACGGGCCGCCGACCGGCAGACCCGAGGCGTTAAAGAAGCCGCCATCCGACGAGGTCGTCGACGTGGTCTGGCCGGTGGCTTCATTCTTGATCGTGACGCTCGCGCCCGGGACCGAGAAGCCCTCCGAGTCGACGACCGTGCCGCGAATGCTGCCCGAAACCGATTGCGCCATAGCGGGCACCGCCATCGCCAGCGCGAGAACAGGCAGCGCTACGCCGCCAAAAAGCCCAGAAAATCGCATAAAAACCCCCACCGAATTTAGGCCGGACACGCCTGACGCAGAACGTCATTGCCGACGAGCCCCGCGTGCCACCCCATTGCCAACGGTCTCTAACGGATATGTGACAATCGCGTGAAACAGAACCGCCGAGGCTGTGGATAACCGGATTCGAAATTGGGTGTGTCTTTCGCGCCGCAACATAAATCCCGCAGACTGCGGAAACGCGCGCTAAACCGCACAGCAACAAGGTCACGACCGGGCGTGATGCTCCAGCGCCCGCCCCGAATTAACCACCAATGGGCGTCGCGATTCGCGACTCAGCGTGGGAAAACCCGCGCCTTTGTGGTGGTCAGCCGCAGCGTTTCCCCGCGGATGACAGTGGCGCTGCCGGGCGGGAGCACCACCTCCAGCAGCGTTCCCTCGCGGCTGCGGCAATCGAGCCGGGTCAGCGGTCCGGCCTCCAGGACGTTCAGCACCTTGACCTCAAGCCCGCTGGCTTCGGCGATCGTCCAGTCATGCGGCCGGACGAAAGCGACCGCCGGCCCGCGCGGGATACCCGCCGCCACCGACAACCCGCCGCCGGCAAAGCGCCCAGCGGCAACCTCGCCCTCGAACTTGGCGGCGCCGCCGATGAACTCGGCGACGAAGGCGGTCGCGGGATTGTCGAACACCGCGCGCGGCGCGCCGGCCTGCTCGATGACGCCCTTGTTCATGACCGCCACGATATCGGCGAGGTCCAGCGCCTCCTCCTGGTCGTGCGTCACGAACACCGTGGTGACGCCGGTGCGGTCGTGCAGGTCGCGCAGCCAGCGCCGCAGCTCCTTGCGCACCTTGGCGTCGAGCGCGCCGAACGGCTCGTCGAGCAGCAGAATGCGCGGCTCGATCGCCAGCGCCCGGGCCAGCGCTACACGCTGCCGCTGGCCGCCGGAGAGCTGGCTCGGATAGCGCCCGCCGAGGCCCTCGAGCTGCACGACGGAGAGAAGCTCCTCAACCCGCCGCGTGATCTCCGCCCGCGACGGCCGGTCGCGCCAGCGCCGCATTCTGAGGCCAAAGCCGACATTTCCCGCGACCGTCATGTGGCGGAACAGCGCGTAGTTCTGGAAGACGAAGCCCGCGCGGCGCTCCTGCGTCGTCAGCGACAGCCAGTCGATCCCCTCGAAATCGACCTGCCCGGTATCGGCCCCGTCCAGCCCGCCGAGAATGCGCAGCAGCGTCGTCTTGCCCGACCCCGAAGGGCCCAGCAGCGCCACGAACGCGCCCGACGGCGCTTCCAGGCTGGCGCCGGCCAAGGCGGCGGTGGCGCCGAAGCGGCGCGTCAGTCCCTCGATGCGTAACGTCATGCCCGCTGCGTGCTCAATGCCGCCGCGACGCGGCCAGTTCGCCGCCATATCGCCATTCAAGGAGCGATTTCGCAATGAGGGTGACGAGGGCGAGTCCAGCAAGGAGGCTGGCGACGGCAAAGGCACCGACGAAATCATATTCATTGTAGAGAATCTCCACATGCAGAGGCATGGTGTTGGTGAGGCCGCGGATATGGCCGGAAACCACGGAAACCGCGCCGAATTCGCCCATCGCGCGGGCATTGCAGAGCAGCACGCCGTAGAGCAGGCCCCACTTCACGTTGGGCAGCGTGACGTTCCAGAAGGTCCGCCAGCCCGAGGCGCCCAGCGTCAGCGCTGCCTCTTCTTCCGTCGTGCCCTGCTCCTGCATCAGCGGGATCAACTCGCGCGCGATGAAAGGGAAGGTTACGAAGATCGTCGCCAGCACGATGCCGGTGACCGAGAAGACGACCTTGATCCCCGCCGCCTGCAGCTCCGCCCCAAACCAGCCATGCGCGCCGTAGAGCAGCACGTAGATGAGACCCGAGACGACGGGCGACACCGAGAACGGCAGATCGATCAGCGTGATCAGCAGGCTCTTGCCGCGGAATTCGAACTTGGCGATCGACCACGCCGCCGCGAGGCCGAAGACAAGATTGAGCGGCACCGCGATCGCCGCGACGATCAGCGTCAGCTTGATCGCCGCCCAGGCATCGTGCTCGGTCACCGCATCCAGGAACGCGTCCGTCCCCTTGCGGAAGGCCTCCACGAAGACCGACGCCAGCGGCAACGCGATGACGACGCCGATGAAGGCGAGCGCCAGCAGCACCAGCACGATGCGGAACAGGATGGTCCCGATCCCCGTCTGGAACGGCCGGCGGCGGATGACGGCGCTCATGGCTTGGCCATCAGGCGCTGCGCGAGGTTGATCGCGAGGATGATGAGGAACGAAGCGCCGAGCATCACGACGCCGATCGCCGCCGCGCCGGCATAGTCGTATTGCTCCAGCTTCTGGAGAATCTTCACCGGCGCGATTTCGGACACCATCGGCTTGTTGCCGGCGATGAAGATGATCGAGCCGTATTCGCCGACCGCCCGCGCGAAGGCGAGCGCGAAGCCGGTGAACCAGGCGGGCAGCAGCGCGGGCATGATGACGAAGAAGAAGGTCTGCCAGTTGCGCGCGCCCAGCGTCGCCGCCGCTTCCTCGGTATCGCGGTCGATCTCCTGCAGCACGGGCTGCAGCGTCCGCACCACGAACGGCAGGCCGATAAAGGTCATCGCCAATATGACGCCGAGCGGCGTGTAGGCGATCTCGATGTCGAAGACATCCTTCAGCGGTTTTCCCAGCCAGCCGTTCTTCGGCGAATAGAGCGCGGCGAGCGCAATGCCGGCGACCGCCGTCGGCAGCGCAAAAGGCAGATCGACCAGCGCGTCCACCAGCCGCCGTCCCGGAAACGGATAACGCACCAGGATCCACGCGACGAGCAGGCCGAACACGGCATTGATCACCGCCGCGATCAGCGCCGCGCCGAACGACAGCTTCAGCGAAGCGAGGACGGAGGGCTCCGTCACCTTGGCGATGAAGCCCGAGAGGCCCAGCTCCCAGGGCCGCACGATCAGCGCTGCGAGCGGCAGCAGCACGATCAGCGACAGATAGAAGATCGTATAGCCCATCGTCAGCCCGAAGCCGGGCAGCACGCTGCGCTGGCGTCTACGGCGCTGGATCGGCGGTCGCTGGGACAGGACGGCAGAGGTCATCGAACAGGCATTACTTCAAAAGGAGGCGGGCCCCCCGGCAAGGGGACCCGCAGTTTGAGGCCAATTGGGAGGAGAGACGTTACTGCTGGCCCGGTTGGTAGATCTGGTCGAACACGCCGCCGTCGGCGAAGAATTTCTGCTGGGCGCTCGACCAGCCGCCGAAATCGGCGATGGTGACGAGCGGGATCGCGGGGAACTGCGCGGCGTATTTCGCCGCCACGGCCTGGTCGCGCGGCCGATAGAAGTTCTTCGCGACGATTTCCTGTGCTTCGGGCGTGTAGAGGAATTTCAGATAGGCTTCCGCAACCGCGCGCGTCCCGTGACGATCGACGATGCTGTCGACCAAGGTGACCGGCGGCTCGGCGAGGATCGAAACCGACGGCACGATGATCTCGAACTCGCCCGCGCCGAACTCGGCCTGGATGAGATGCGCCTCGTTCTCCCAAGACAGGAAGACGTCGCCGATGCCGCGCTGTGCAAACGTGGTGGTCGAACCGCGCGCGCCTGTGTCGAGCACCGGCACGTGCTTATAGAGCTCGGCGATATAGGCCTTCGCGGTGTCTTCCGAGCCGCCGGGCTGCTTCAGCGCCCAGGCCCATGCCGCGAGGAAGTTCCATCGCGCACCGCCCGAGGTCTTGGGGTTCGGTGTGATCACCTGGATGCCGGACTTGGTGAGGTCGCCCCAATCCTTGATCCCGAACGGATTGCCCTTGCGCACGACGAAGACGATCGTCGAGGTATAGGGCGCCGAATTGTCCGGCAGACGCGCCTGCCAATCGGCCGGGAAGTAACCCGTCTTCTGCCCGACCTCGTCGATGTCGTAGGCGAGCGCCAGTGTCAGCACGTCGGCTTCAAGCCCGTCGATCACCGACCGCGCCTGCTTGCCGGAGCCGCCATGGCTCTGGTTGATCGTCAGATCCTCGCCGGTCTCGGCCTTCCATTTCGCGGCGAACACCTCGTTCACCTGCTTGTAGAGTTCGCGGGTCGGATCGTAGCTGACATTCAGCAATTCGGCGGCGCTCGCCGCGCTGAACAAGCCGACCGCCGCGAGCGCCGTCGTCAGGTTCTTCCAAAAGCTCTTCATGGTCTGTCCTCCCTTGTTGTGACGGTCAGAACGAAATCTGTGCGCGCAAGCTGAAGATGTTGAAGGTCTGCCCGATCTGGGCCCCTGCCGGCGGGGTCAACGTGCCGGCGCCGAAGGCGGTTCCGCCGGGGCTCAGACGGTCGACATCGACGTGCTGGTAGTCGGCGGACAAGCGTGTTGCCGCATTCAGGTACCAATTGAGCCCGGCCGTCCAGATTTCCTGTCGGCCGCCGCGAATGCCGCCCGTCGGCGTCGCCGTGCCCGGGTTGCCGGCATTGTAGTCGAGATCGAGCACGCTGTATCGCGCCGCGACCTCCCAGGCGCCGCCACCGGCCGCGTCGTCCTTGCCGCCGACATATTTGGCGGGCTTCGGCGCGGCGAACGCGCCGTTCTGGATATTGTATTTCCGCGGCTCGCCGGTGAGCGTGTAGCTCGCCTGCACATAGTAACCGAAGAAATCGGGATCGGGCAGCACGGGACCGGAGGCCGGGCGGCGGCGCTCGATCTCGTACCAGAAATATTCGCCCTGCAGCAGCAGGCTCTTGTAGCGCGCCGCGATCTCAAGGCCCGGCGCGAAGACCGAGACCGCATCGATGTTGCCGGTATCGACCAGGCGCGTGCCGTCGACGCGGATCTCGGGACGGTCGCGCAGGCGGATCGGCGAACGCGGGCTGGTGTCGATGCCGCTATCGGGAGCCTGGAAGATGTAGCTGACATTGGCGCCGAGATGTACCTGGAACAGCGGATCGGAATAGACGAGGCCGGTGGCGCGCCCGACCAGCGCCAGCTGTTCGTCAAAGGCCGTCGTGCCGATCGTGCCGCCCGTCAGCACCAGCGAGGCCGTCCAGCGCTCGCCATTGCCGAGCGCGCCGATGCCGGCGCGGCCTTCGCTGCCGGCCAGCGCGCGCGAGACTTCCGCGGACGAGGCGCGCTCAAGGAACAGCGTGTCTGCCGAACCCACGGCGTCGTCGAGATTGGCCGGCGGCGAGAACGCGCCGGCGCGGAAGCGCCAGTTCTTGACGCCGCGATATTCGACATAGACGTCCTGCACGCGGCCGCCTTCCTCGGTGCCGCTGCCACCGAACTGGAAGCCCAGGCTGTAGCCGAAATCCTTGAAGAACGTGCCCTCGATGCCGATCTGCGCCCGGCGGAAATTGGCGCCGCTGGAAAGATCGCGCGCTTTGCCGTTCTCGGTGGCATCGCCGACCGAGCCGCGGCGGAAGTCGGTCGCGAGCGGGCCTTCCTGATCCTGGTCGTAGAAGCCGATATCGTATTGCGCGCGCCCGCGGATCTGCGCGGTGAAATTGCCGTCGGCGGATTCAAAACTGGGGCGCCCGTTGTCGAGCTTCACCTTCGGCTGCTCGTCCTGGCGGCGCAGCGTTTCGGTGAACTGGGCCGCGCCCTGGGTCTTCACCGCCTGCACCTGCTCGCGCAGCTCCTTGAGCTCCTCGCGCAGCTGGCGCACTTCCTCGCGCAACTCCGATGCGCTCTGGGCGGCGGCCGCGCCGCTCAGCGCCGCCAGCGAAACACCAGCGACAAGCGCGCGCCGGATCGCGGAATGTCTCAGAGTCATCCTTGTCTCCCCCATCATCTTGGGGTGACCATCAGGGCGTTATGTATTCCGATCAATTCAGTCGGGATTAAGCGACCCTTAAGCGGCGGAGTCGCCGAGCATCCGCCCCTCGAGGATGGTCGCGGTCGCATCGCGCACGTCGAGCAGGGCGTGACGGATGGCGCAGGTCTCGACGTCCCGGCAATCCTTGCAGCGCTGGAACGCCGTGCGGCTGGCGCACGGCGCGAGCGCCAGCGGCCCGTCAATGGCCCGCAGAATCTCTGCAAAACTGATCGTCCGGGCGGGCCGGGCCAGGCGATAGCCGCCTGCCCGCCCCCGCGCCGAGGCGACCAGCCCGTCACGCTTCAACTGCAGCAGGATCTGCTCCAGAAACTTGCGCGGCACATCGGCGCTCGCCGCGAGGTCGCCGGTGAGGATCTGCTCTGTCGCGCCCGCCTCTGCGAGCTTCAGCATCGCGCGCAGGGCGTAACGGGCTTTTTGCGAAATCATGACGCCAGGCGAACCGCCTCAGATATCGACGACGATCTTGCCGAAATGCGTGTTCGAGGCCTGGTGCTTGAACGCGCCTGCGAGATCCTGCAGAGGGAAGTGCTTGTCGAGCACGGGCTTGTAACCGGCGACATCGATGGCGCGGATCATGTCCTGCTGGTGACGCCGGCTGCCGACGGTGAGGCCGATGACCTTCAGCTGCTTGCCCATGATGGCGACGGTCGAGACCGGCCCGGCATAGCCGGCGAGCACGCCGATCAGCGCGATATGGCCGCCATTGCGCGCCGCCGTGATCGATTCGGGCATGGTGCCGGAGCCGCCGATCTCCAGGATATGGTCGACGCCGCGCCCACCGGTCAGCTTCAGCGCCGCCTTGCCCCATTCTGGTTCGGATTTGTAATTGATGAGATGATCGGCGCCGAGAGCCTTTAGCCGCTCCAGCTTCTCGTCCGACGACGAGGTCGCGATCACCGTGCAACCGAACGCCTTGGCGATCTGCAGCCCGTAGATCGAAACGCCGCCGGTGCCCTGCACCAGCACGGTCTCGCCGCCCTTCAGCGCGCCGTCGCCGACGAGGCCGCGCCACGCCGTGACGCCGGCGCAGGTGATGGTCGCCGCTTCCGCTGCGCTCCAGCCCTTCGGCGCCCTGGTGAAAGACGTCGCCGCCGCGATCACCTGCTCGCGCGCATAACCGTCCGCGCCGTCGCCGGGCACGCCGGCAAACCCGCCATCCGGCGCATCGCCGTCCAGCCAGGCCGGGAAGAAGGTCGAGACGACGAGATCGCCGACCGCGAATTCCTTCACGCCCTCGCCGACCGCGAGCACCTCGCCCGCGCCGTCCGACATCGGGATGCGTCCCTCCGGCGTCGGGATCGCGCCGACGACGACCAGATAGTCGTGATAGTTGAGCGAGCTGGCGCGCAGCCGCACCTTGATCTCGCCGGCGCCGGGCGCGCCGGGATCGGCGAGGTCGGTATAGCGCAGCGTGTCGAGCGAAGTCGGGTGCGCGGTCTGGATGGCCTTCATGGGAGCGTCGCCTCTGGACTGTTGTGTTCTTGAGTGCGGCAACCATAAGACCCGCGCGCCGTCCGCGTCGAGGTGCGCCGACAGCAGAACGGCGCGTCCCGCCGGGGACGCGCCGTCTGTTAGGCTTGGCTCAGGTGACGAAGCTTACTTCGTGACCGAGAGCAGCGAGGTGCGGGCGGCGAGGCCCTTGGAGAGCAGGCCGCTGGTGCCGGCATCGGTGGAGAACTTCGCGAACTTCGAGGCGACGTCCGGGGTCGCCAGCTTCGAGCCGGCGGTCAGCGACGAGGAGAACAGGTCCCCGCCCGAGAACTTCATCGTCTTCACGCCCGAGAAGCTGGCATCGGCCGCCGTCTTGCCCGAAACGCCGGCAATGCCGCCTTCCGAGAGCATCGCCTTGCCCGCATTCAGCTGGCCGGCATTGGAGAACAGCGCCATGTCGGCGGCCGAGGCGGTGGCGAACGCAAAGCCCGAGGCGATCAGGGCGGCGAGAACAACAGTTTTGCGCGACATCTTTGAAATCCCTTGTTTGAACACGGTCGGCGCGGGGGTTGGGTGGCTCGGATCCGCGTTCCGTCTAGGCCTAGGAAGATGCCCGCCACATCGGGCGACAATGCGGCGGCTCCGGGGTATTCCCATGGAAACTCGGCGTCCCCGTCAAGGCACTTTCAAACCCTGCGGCAGTTTTCCGCAGGAATCCTTGCAGAATGGTGACCCCTGCCGGACTCGAACCGGCACGCCCTTACGGACAGCAGATTTTAAGTCTGTTTCGCTGAAGCGAACAGAACCGCACAGAACCGCGCCGAGATCTCTAAGGCATTGTTTTGTAAAGATAATTTCACGAATTGTGATGCACCTCGCCGCTCGAAACCCTTCTCCGCGGCGTATCCACAGTGTATCTAGCGGCGATAGGAGCACCGCCCATGGCCGTCGGACGCATAACCAAGCGCGCAGTAGACGCGCTCCAGCCAGGCGATCAGCTGTTCGACAGCAGCATCCGCGGTTTCATGGTCCGCGCGTACGCAAACCGAAAAGTCTACGGCCTCAAATACATCTCGCTCGGAAAACAACGGATATTCACGATTGGAGAGCACGGCGAACGGACGCCAGATGGAGAGTCGCTTACGCCAGAGAATGCCCGCAGCAAGGCCCAGTCTCTGCGAGGCCAGATCGCTGCCGGAAAAGACCCGCAGGCGGACAAGGCGGCCGATCGGGACGGAAAAAGGGCGGCGCCCACAATCTCTGCCGTCTGCGACCGATATTTGGCCGAGCACGTGAAGACGCACAATCGGGCATCCACGGCTCGCGAGATCAAAGTGGTCATCGAGAACCGCATCAAACCAGAGTTCGGTTCCTGTCGAATTGGCGAGCTTTCGCGGGCCCGGATCAAGGAGTGGCATTCCTCGATGAGCGCGACGCCTTATGGCGCGAACCGCTGTCTCGCGTATTTGCAAAAGATGATGTCATTGGCATCCGGCGATTGGGAACTGAGGCCTGACAATCCATGCGTCGGCATTAAGCGCTTTCCCGAAAAGAAGCGTGAGCGCTTCTTCGGCGAGCCAGAACTCGCCTCGATCGGCAACGCGATTTCCGGGATCGAGGAGGCGAGGCTCAGTGAGGAACATCCCGTTTCGGAGAGCGCCATCGCTCTGCTTCGTTTCTTGGCGCTCACCGGCATGCGATTGACCGAAGCAAGGACCTTGAGGTGGAAAGAGGTCGATCTCAGCGGCCCGACATTGCACCTTTCCGAGGCTAAGGCAGGCTCCCGCTCCATTCCGCTTGGTGCCCCAGCCGCCGTGTTGCTGTCCTCCCTGCCGAAGGACAGCGACTTTGTTTTCCGCAGGGCAGGCAGCAATGCGCCGGAAAGTGAGGCGGCATTCCGAAAGCTCTGGGCGCGGGTTCGAGAAATCACAGGAATCCAGAATGCTCGGCCGCATGACCTGAGGCATACGCTCGGCACCTACACTGCCCAAACTGGCGCGAACGCCTTCGTCGTCCGAGATCTGCTGGGTCACAGGACGATGGCGATGACCGGACGCTACGTTGAACGCGCGGTTGATCCCCTCAGAGCGACGGCCGACACCACTGCCGGCCGGATATCCGCAGCTATGGCCGGAAAAACCGCGGAAATCATCCGCATCGATGGCCAAAGAATCGCGGCCGACAAAAAGGCATAACGCGGCTCATGCCCGTTTAGGGAGCCGAGAAGGCGCGCCACTTCCAGGGGCAACGCAAGAACTCGTCCACACCACGCGGGCCGCCACCAGCAAAATCGTGACGCGCTATCACAACCGGCGTAAGCAGGTAAATCCCCCAGGGTTCGAACGTGTTGTTGAAACACGCTGTTCCAAACGGCCGGTGATTCTACTATCTGGCTGTCCGCCCGTAGTCGGGAAAGGACAAACCCATGCCGAACGGAAAAGCGACTTCGAAATCCGGATGCGGATATCCAGATGAACGGCCGGAGTTCAACCCGGCGATTATCAGGCTGTCTGTGCCCGATCTCGTCCTCGACAACGATGACCGGGTCAAGGCGCCGACTGACAACCTCGACCGCACGGGCGCGTGGACGGTTCCGCTCGAAACACTCCGCCTGCGTCTCGTCGAGGCCATGTCATCATTTCGCGCGACGAACGATCAAGAAGGCAGGCTCGCGGCTGTCACAGCGTCGCTGGCCGGAGTGATCGAGTTCTTGAATAGCGACTCCAAACTCTGCGGCGTGCGGTCGCCTCTCATTGAGCTCCAAGATAACCTGTTGGACGTCGCGAAAGGCATCAACGCGCCCCTATTCGCGCCGGTACCGCGGCGAGGCAGACCGCCCTCGTCCGAGGCCACGCTGTATGTGCGCGCGCTTGCACTGCTTTCGGTCAAGGCACTCGTTCGCGCAGGGGAATCAGTTTCGGCTGCCTGCGATTTCACGGCCCGCGCCTTTACCAAGGCCGGATGCCGAGCCGAGGGGGGCAACGAAATCAAGCGCGACACTGTTAAAAAGTGGAAGTCAGAGGGCTCAGGCATTGGCGGCATTTCGATCGTGCGTCAGCGGGTGAACGCAGCGACCGCGCAGTATGCCGCTCAGGGAGGATGGCCCCGCGATATCAAGGCTGCAAAAGCAATCTGCGAGCTGAACGCCATGGTAGCGGCGCGACCGCTGTGAGCCAAACCCCCGTTTTTTTTCCCAGCGCCCGACGTCAAGTTCCGCATGCAACTGAACAAGGCGAGTTGGCGCGATGCATGGATGCGACGGCGACGGAAGATACCGAGACACGACTGGGGCCGCCCGCTATTTAGGCGTGTCGAAGCGTTATTTGGAGCAGCTCCGCTGCCGCGGCGATGGCCCCATTTTCATTTCCCTGTCGAGGCGCCGAACTTACGACATCCGGGATTTGGATGCCTGGGTCGCGGCTCGCAAACGCAAGTCTACCAGCGAGCAGGTCTGACATGCCCAACATCAGCATGTACGCCAGCCGCTTGGCGCGCAGGCGGCGTTCGCAGCCGCGCGGCTCGCGAGACGATCGTCGCGACGCAGGCGTGGCACGCCAGATGGGTCGGGCGGATCGTCGCGCGCCTCGTTGCGCGAAATCCGGCGAGTACTGGGTTAGCTTCGATGCTCAGATCTGCAGGACGTGCCTGAAGGAATTGCTCGCAGATGGGAGCGTTTGGCGTTGCGAGCAGGGTGACGAGACATGAGGTCAACCGCCCGCAGCCGCCGCGGCAAGGCAGCAAAGTTCGCGCATTTCTCAGATTCCGAACGGCGCCGAGAGCCAGCAAGATACAGGGATTCGGGAGTGCTTCCGGCGCTGACGACAGACCCGGACCGTAGTTTTAGATCTGTGATTGATGCTGACGGTCTCAGGACACGCGAGCGCTTACCCTGGCTGCGTCGCCGACGCTTCACCCGCCCCGTGCAAGAGACGCTACGCGGCTGGGCAGAGCAGGTACGTCTCGTGATGCGAAACGGCCGCTCGCCCCTGTTCAAGGAGCTGAATCGAATGGTCGGTGCCTGCGTCCCCGAACGGCCCTGCAGGCTCAGCGCCTGTTTGAACTGCCGGCAGGCGTTCCTTGGCAAGACTGCCGATTCGCTTGCGCGACCGTTTCGGGGCTTGGACCGCGGACACCTCTCGGCCGCGACGATCGTCCTTGACGTCCTGGACGACCTCTTCGAGGACACGCTGCCGCCAACCGACGAATCTGCGCCGCTGCCCGTGCCAGAGCGCTGGGACGATTTGGTTAGGGTCGCGGCAAACAGGACCGCTCGCGTCACGCGTCTCAAATTGGAGGGGCGCCGTGCCATCGACACCGCACTCCGATCTTGCGGCGTGGTAGCTTATCGAATTGCCGGGCATCTAGAGTACGAGTTCGTACCGACGGCGCCAATTCTGACCAAGTCTGGGCGACGCGCCGGTAACCGTGCCCTGACCATTCGCGATCTTGCCCAGAGGCGAGGTCTGCGACTGGATCGATTGGCGTCAGTGGCGGTGCCACACCTTCACGTTTGGATTTCAGCCCGACGCGCCGACGGCTTCTTAAGCCGTGAAGAGATCGCGACCGCGCTGCAGGAGGTGTTTCCTGCGCCTGCCCAAGCCTTGGTGAAGCAGATGTCGGCGGGCGACTTTGATATGAACTTGGTTCGTTACTTGAGGTATGGCGCCAAGTTTAAGACCTCGTTTGCGAACGATGAAGTTCGCCAGCTAGTCGCAGAAGACGCGACTGTGGGCCGGGACGTGAAAATCGTGCGTTGGAGGTTTGGGGATATCCTGCCCGAGCGCGCTTCCCGTGGCACTGCTCTGCCTCCGGGCCGGCGCAAGAAGAAGGCCACTCGAATTTCGCGCCACCTCTCGCCGCGGACGGCCGGACGGGTCGAGGGCCGACGCAGGACATCGGCTGAGAAGAATTTGGACGCCAGACGGCGCGCGTCTTGGGGGCGACAGGTTTCGAGGCTGCATCATGTGTAACGCTGGTCCGCGATCACAGGAATTCTTCGGGCCACCAGGCCAAACAGAACGCCAATTCATGACCGCCCCCCGCCGCAAACGATGCGCGCACTTGGCGCGTGAGAACAATCGAAAGGCGTTCAATATGACAGATGATTCCCAGTGGGAGGCCGATAACCTCTCGGAGACCCCGAAGCGCGACGCGGCGGACACCTACGTCCGAAACGCCGTTGCCGAAATCAAGACGATCGCCTCGATCAACCCGATCCTGGCTCGTGATATCGCCGCAAAGCTGGCCAAAGGCTGTTTCAGCCGGCTGAGCGCGTCAGGCGACACGAAGACCGCGATTTCGCTGGCGGCCGATTTCATCCAGGGCTTGGCTGACGGGCTGGAGGACTAGGGTTTGGATTGGGGCGGCGTACAGGATGCCGCCCCTTTTCCGTTCGTTACGCTAGATCCGGGTCCACCTGCCCGATTCAGGACTCTTGTAGAGCAGGCACGTGAACGCGTGCTCCACCATTCCGTCGGGGCGCCATACCACTGAATAGCCAACGCGCGGAATCGCAACATGATAGACCTGCGATCCTTCGCGCAGAATGTTTTGCCCAGTTGCGTCAGTCCAAGGGATCATGTCCGCCTTGGACGTATCGTAGGAATCCTCGTGCTCGCGGAAGATTTGAAGTGCACACGCCTCGATAGCTGACTTATCCACTTTGGAGCATCCGGCTGTCACGAATGTGCACGCAAGCGCTCCGATCAGTGCCATTTTTGCCTTCATCACCCCTCCTGATGCCGACCTGTCTATTAGCCGATTATGGCATAATTCTATTATCGCATTACCCGGCATTCAATGGCGGGTACACCTCAAAAATCTCGCACCGCGTCACTGCACGACGGCACCTATGCCGAGTTCGTGGGGTTGCTTGTGGAGCGGCGAAAGAAGGCGGGTATGAGCCAACACGCCGTCGCTGAGGCTCTCGGGTGGAACCAGTCGATTGTCGCCAAAATCGAGACCGCTCAGCGTCGCATTGATGTGGTTGAGCTTGCGAGGCTTGCCGCGGTAGTTGGATTTGATGTGGTGAGCCTAATGCGTGAGTTGATCGCGTTGATGCGCCGGACTGGCGAGCTTGATTCATAGCAGAACGCGGCTAGCTGTAAGCGCATGGATAATTGGTCCGCGCTCCTTGTCGGAATCCCGTCATTCGTCGCACTCACGACGTTTGTATGGTTGCTCTTGCGCGAACTGGTGAGTTCGTTCACCGAAAGCCGACGCTAGACCTCGATCTTAGAGTCAACTCTCTCGCTGCAGGTACCCTAAGGCCTAGCCATTTCTTGATGAAAGCAGCCACGTACTGCGGCCCTCATAAGGAATGTCGTGGAATTTTAGGACGGACCATCCGCTCGCCTCGAAGAGGTCTTTAAGCTGGCGGTGCGAGTAGTCATGGAGATGCTGACAATCAAATCGTTCGTTGGCGAACTCGATCGGCTCAGGCTCCAGGCGCCCCAGCCATCCTGTGTAGGCTACGATCGCATGGCGATGGCGTGTTGATAGCGCAGCTAGCAGGGCTCGATTATCCTTCACATACGGAAGAACGTCATCGACGATGACGGCGTCCGCCGAGATGCGTGGTGGGCCATCATCCGGATTCCACATAATAGCATCGGCCGTCGGCCCAAACTGAGGGAGCTCCGCAGCGATGTAAGTCGTCGCTGCCGGCAGAAACAGTGCCACCGATTTGTACCAACAGTTGAGATCGAGCACAGACGTCGCACCAATCTCAGCGAGCAATTCCGCAACGAACTTCGCATTTCGGGAGACTGCCGGAGCAAGTTTCGACAGCGACAACGGCTCGATGGTGTCGGGAAGATCCCAATCGGGAATTGGCATTTTGGTCCAGTCAGGCGTTCAGATGCGCACGCACGGCATTGGCGATTTCGGAGACAGTTGCGAGGACTGCGAGGTGACCGCTCGTCAGCCTCGTTGAAGCCAGCAGCGATGTCGAATCCTAGGCCGTCAGGAATGGGCTCATACGCAGGGTAGTCGATCGGGCTCTCTTGCTCGAACTCCATAGTCGCCTCCGTTGGAAATGATGATCTAAGCCGCTAGTCGGCGGCGGATTTCGCGGGCGATGGCGAGTGACACCTCTGGCCCCTCCTCGCCTGAATCTGGTTTCTCTTCGAGCTCACACGCCATGCGCTCCCACGAGACATTGCCAATCTCGCGTCGCACTTCCGCAATGTAGTTGTCGGTGAGATCGCCGATCGCGCGCAGCTCATCCCGCAGAATTGGCGGGGTTTTCAGGTTGAGGATCGTGACCATCGTCGGAACCCTTGACTCTCGGCTGCGCTAAAGAACAAAGTAGGAACATAGAACCGCAGCCCCAGCCAAAGGTCAATAGTCCGAATGCGGTCACCACCCGCCATCGATGCTCTGCGCGAGAAGGTGCGTAAGCTGGAAACGGCGGAACGCCGGACCATCGATGTGCTGCCGTTCGGCGTCGGTGCAATCGATGCGAAGCTCCCCACCCACGGCCTATCCCTCGGTGCCTTGCATGAGATCGCCGGGGGCGGAAACGGCGCGGTCGATGGCGCTGCCGCCGCGCTCTTTACGGCCGGCATTGCCGCCCGCACGCGCGGGCCGGTGCTCTGGTGCCTGGTTCGGCCCGATCTCTTCGCCCCAGCGCTGGAGCAAGCCGGGTTAGGTCCTGATCGCGTCACCTATGTGGAAGCCGGCGACGAGAAGTCAGTCCTTGCCTGTTTCGAGGATGGGCTGCGCCATAACGGCATGGGCGCGGTCATCGCCGAGGTCGCGCGCCTCTCCATGACCGCATCGCGCCGACTGCAGCTCGCCGCAGAAAGCTCCGGTGCCATGGGGCTCTGTATTCGCCGTTGGCGGCGTCAGAGCGAAGCGTCGGACTTCGGCCAGCCGACGGCCGCGGTCACCAGATGGCGCGTCAGCGCCCTCCCCTCAGCGCCCTTGCCAGTACCTGGCGTCGGACGAGCGCGCTGGTTTGTTGAATTGATCCGATGCCGCGCCGGAGAAAGCGCGGAGTTTGAGTTGGAAGCGTGTGATGCGCAGGGTCGTCTCGCTGTACCTCCCCACCTGGCCTACGGACAGGCTCAGGCGGGCGATGGGAGCTACCGCGCCACCGCCTGAAACCCCAATCGTCCTAGTCGGGCGTGATGGCAGGCGGCGGGTGGTGTTGGCTGCAGATACAGCCGCAGCAGGACTCGGACTCCATCCCGGGATGCCCGCCACGAAAGCGCAGGCCCTCGTCCCCGGTCTCGTCATCAAGGAGGCTGATCCAGCAGGCGACGCCGATGCCTTGGAGCGCCTGGCCGTTTGGGCGCTGCAGCGCTATGCGCCCATTGTTGCTGCCGATCCGCCCGATGGGATCGTGATCGACGCGACCGGCGCCGCGCACCTCAAGGGCGGTGAAAGCGCCATGCTTGCCGGCATGATCGATCGCCTGGTGGGTTCAGGCATCGTAGCGCGTGCGGCGATCGCCGATAGTTGGGGCGCGGCGCATGCTTTGGCGCGTTACAGCAATCAACCGCTTATGATTGTGCCGCCAGGCACCAGTGCGGACCGCATCATGCCTCTCCCGATGGTGGCGCTGCGCCTAGGCCCGGAAACGCTTGATGGCCTGCGCCGCCTCGGCTTCGAAACCATTGCCGATCTCGCCTCTAAGCCGCGCGCACCTTTGACCCTTCGCTTCGGGCCCGAGCTCGGCCGCCTGCTTGACCGGGCCATGGGGGCACTCGACGAGCCGATCGATCCAGTGGCACCGCCTGATCTCATCACGGTCCGTCAAGGCTTCGCCGAACCGATCGGGGCGCCGGAGACCCTGGCCCGCTATACGAACAAGCTGGTGATCGCGCTTTGCGCCAAGCTCGAAGAGCAAGGGCTCGGTGCCAAACGCCTCGACCTTCTGTTCCACCGCGTGGACAACCGGATTGAGGCAATTCGCGTCGGCACCGCCCTGCCCGTGCGCGACGTCAAACGCCTGACGCGGCTGCTCTGCGACAAGATCGAGAAGATCGATCCGGGCTTCGGCGTCGAGATCATGACCTTGTCGGCGCCAGTTGTTGAGCCGCTCGGTGCCAAGCAGTCGATTTCCTCCCTTATCGACGCCCCGGAAGCCGATATCACCGCGCTTATCGATACACTCTCCAACCGCGTGGGAGAGCATCGCCTCTATCGGTTCGCGCCGCTGCAAAGTGACGTTCCCGAACGCTCAGTTGGCAAAGTTGCCCCGACTGCACCGCAGACAGGGGAAGGCTGGCCGGATCATTGGCCACGCCCATCGCGGCTTTTCCCGCACCCTGAGCGCATCGAGACGGTCGCACTGCTCCCCGATAATCCACCGGTCAGCTTCACCTGGCGTGGCATTCGTCGCCGTGTGAAGCGCGCCGACGGCCCCGAGCGGGTCTTTGGCGAATGGTGGAAGCGCGACGCCGAGCTCATTGCCGTGCGCGACTATTTTCAGGTCGAGGACGAAGCTGGCGAGCGCTTCTGGGTCTTCCGTCAAGGCGATGGCGTCGATGCTACCACGGGATCGCATGACTGGTTCATCCATGGGATCTTCGGATGACCGAGCGCTATGTCGAACTGCAATGCACCTCGCACTTCAGCTTCCTGCGCGGTGCGAGCTCAAGTCCAGAGCTCTTCGAGACCGCGCACAAGCTCGGCATCGAGGCGCTCGGCATCGTCGATCGCAACAGTCTCGCCGGCATCGTTCGCGCTCTCGACGCCTCGAAGGTTACGGGGATCCGGCTGATCGTCGGCTGCCGGTTGGACCTGACCGATGGCATGTCCGTTCTGGTCTATCCTACCGATCGCCCAGCCTATGCGCGGCTTTGCCGTCTCCTCTCGCTCGGCAAGAAGCGCGGCGGCAAGGCGCAATGCAAACTGGATTGGAATGATCTCGCGGCGGCGAGCGAAGGTCTGATTGCGATCTTGGTGCCGGACGCGGCTGACGACATGTGCGGCGTCCGCCTCCAACGTCTCGCCAAAGTGTTTGGCGACCGCGCCTATCTCGCTCTGACGCTGCGCCGCCGGCCGAATGACGCACTTCGGCTGCACAAGCTCTCCAACCTCGCTGCCAAGTCCAAGGTCGCGGTCGTCGCGACCAATGACATCCTCTTCCATATCCCGGAGCGCCGCATTCTGCAGGATGTCGTGACCTGCATCCGCAACAAGTGCACAATCGACGATGCTGGGTTCCGCCGCGAGCGCCATGCCGACCGCTACCTGAAGCCGCCGGCGGAGATGGCGCGTCTCTTCGCCCGTTACCCGCAGGCTATCGCGAACACGCTGGTGATCGCCGAACGCTGCCGGTTCTCGCTGATGGAGCTCGCCTATCAGTACCCCGACGAGGTGACGGAGCCGGGTCGAACATCACAGCAGACGCTGGAGAAGCTGACCTGGGAGGGTGCGGCGGAGCGCTATCAGGAAGGCGTGCCTGACAGCGTCGTCAAATCCCTGAAGCACGAACTCGCGCTGATCGAGAAGCTGGAATACGCCCCCTACTTCCTGACTGTGAACGCGATCGTTCGGTTCGCGCGCAGCCAGAACATTCTCTGTCAGGGGCGCGGCTCTGCGGCCAACAGCGCGGTCTGCTTCGTCCTCGGGATCACGTCCATTGATCCGGGCAGAAACGACCTCCTCTTCGAGCGTTTCGTGAGCGAGGAGCGCCGCGAGCCGCCGGACATCGATGTCGACTTTGAACACGAGCGGCGTGAGACCGTGATGCAGTGGGTTTACGACACCTACGGCCGCGACCACGCGGCTCTCTGCTCGACGGTGACCCGCTATCGGGCGAAGGGTGCGCTCCGCGATGTCGGCAAGGCTCTGGGGCTTACCGAAGACCTGACGAAGATGTTGTCATCCCAGATCTGGGGCTGGTCTGAGGAAGGCGTCGTGCCTAAGCATGCCGAGGATCTGAACCTCAACCTCGGCGACCGCCGTCTGAGGCTTGCGCTGATCCTCGCCCGTCAGCTGATCGGGACACCACGGCATCTCGGCCAGCATCCGGGCGGCTTTGTTCTGACCCGTGACCGCTTGGACGAACTCGTTCCCATTGAACCCGCGGCGATGAAGGATCGTCAGGTGATCGAATGGGACAAGGATGACATCTCGGACCTCAACTTCATGAAGGTCGATGTCCTCGCCCTCGGCATGCTCTCCTGCATGAAGCGGGGGCTGGATCTCCTCACGGCCCATAAGGGCCTCACTTACGATCTCGCGACTATTCCCGCCGAAGATCCCCGGACCTACCGGATGATCCGCAAGGCCGACACGCTCGGCGTTTTCCAGATCGAAAGCCGGGCGCAAATGTCGATGTTGCCGCGGTTAAAACCTCGAACATTCTACGACCTCGTCATTGAGGTCGCGATCGTCCGGCCCGGCCCCATTCAGGGCGATATGGTGCACCCCTATCTGCGCCGCCGTGAGGGCCTGGAGCCCGTCGTCTATCCGCGTCCTGAGTTGGAGAAGGTTCTCGGCAAGACGCTTGGCGTGCCGCTATTCCAGGAACAAGCGATGCGCGTGGCGATCGAATGTGCCGGCTTTACCCCGGGCGAGGCCGACCAGCTCCGCCGCTCCATGGCGACCTTCAAGTTCACGGGCGGCGTCAGCCACTTCAAGGACAAGCTCGTGGGCGGCATGGTCGAGCGCGGTTATCAGCGGGAATTTGCTGAGCGCACCTTCAGCCAGCTCGAGGGGTTCGGCAGCTACGGTTTCCCGGAAAGTCATGCGGCGTCCTTCGCGCTGATCGCCTATGCCTCCTCCTGGCTGAAATGCCACCACCCCGACGCGTTCTGTGCCGCGCTGCTGAACGCCCAGCCGATGGGCTTCTATGCACCCGCCCAGATTGTCGGCGACGCGCGCGCACATGGCGTCGAGGTGCGTCCGATCTGCATCAACGCGTCGCGGTGGGACTGCACTCTCGAAGAGACCGGCGATGAGGAGCGATTGGCAGTTCGGCTCGGCCTTAGAATGGTCCGCGGTCTCGCCAACGTCGAAGCGGCCAAGATCCTTGCCGTGCGCGGACGGCCATTCGCCTCGGTCGATGACCTCTGGCGCCGGGCCGGCGTTCCTGCCGCAGCTCTCGTCAAGATTGCGCAGGCTGATGCCTTCAAAGAGACGTTCCGCCTCAGCCGACGAAATGCCCTCTGGCAACTGAAGGGTCTGCGCGACGAGCCGCTACCGCTGTTTGCCGCAGCCGCGGCGCGCGAGGATGACCTTGTACCGGAACTCATCGAGCCCGCCGTATCGCTCAAGCGCCGCACGAGAGGTGGTGAAGTCGTCGAAGACTACGGCCATATCGGCCTTACGCTGCGGGAGCATCCCGTAACCTTCCTGCGCGACGACCTTAAAAAGCAGGGCATGATCCCTTGTGCCGAGACGATGCGCACCAAAGACGGCCGCTGGGTGAAAATCGCCGGTTTGGTCCTGGTGCGACAGCGCCCCGGCTCGGCGAAGGGCGTCATGTTCATCACCATCGAGGATGAGTCCGGCATCGCCAATCTCGTGATCTGGCCCTCGCTATTCGAGAAGCAGCGGCGAGTCATTCTATCGGCCGGCATGCTGGGCGTGCGGGGCCGCATCCAGCGCGAGGGAGAAGTGGTCCACCTCGTCGCTCACGAACTGACTAATCTCTCGGACGCCTTGGCCAGCGTTGGCGACCGGGAGGGCAGCTTCCCGCTGCCTCACGGACGCGGCGATGAATTCCATAACGGGACGCCGGGGCACGATCCCCGTACGTTGCCACCTCGGGGTCTCAGGCAGCGCGACATCTATATTCCCGATCTGCATATCGATACGATAAAGCCGAAGACGCGGGACTTCCGATGACGTTGGGCTGGAGTACATGAGCGAGCGCAAGAAGGTGGCGGTGCTGATCTCCGGCACCGGCTCCAATCTCAAGGCGCTGATCGACGCGTCCGCCGACAGCGACTGCCCCTATGTGATCGACCACGTCATCACCAATCGGCCGGACGCGCCGGGCCTCATCTATGCCGAAGGCGCCGGCCTCGCCCGCACCGTCATCAATCACAAGGATTTCGCGTCCCGCGAAGAATTCGACGGCGTGCTCGACGGCTTCCTGAAATCCATCAGCCCCGACATCGTCGCCCTCGCCGGCTTCATGCGCATCCTCACCGAGCGCTTCATCCACGAGTGGCAGGGCAAGATGACCAACATCCACCCCTCGCTCCTCCCCGCCTTCAAGGGCCTGAAGCCGCAACAGCAGGCCCTGGACGCGGGGGTCTCGGAGGCCGGCTGCACGGTGCATTGGGTGACGCCCGGCGTCGATGAGGGTCCGATCATCGCCCAGATGCGCGTGCCCGTCCTCGCCGGCGACACCGCCGAAACGCTGTCCGCGCGCATTCTGGAGAAAGAGCACAAGCTCTATCACAAGGCGCTGAAGATAGTCGCCCGCGGCGAGGCCGTCTTCCAAGCGACTTCGCCGGGCTAGCATGCCGAGACGCTTCACATTCGCGGGCTATGAGGGCGCGGCAAAGCCGACGGATCGGCTCTTCTATGCAGTCTTCCCGCCGAAAGATGTTGCCGCCCAGATCGGCGAGATCGCCCAGCAGCTAAGAGCTCAGATCGGCCTGAAGGGCCGACCGCAGAGGAACGATCGCTTCCACGCTACGATCAATCACATCGACGACTATATCGGTGTGCCCCCGGACATACTCACCAAGGCAATCGCGGCAGGTGATGCCGTTTCAGCCGCTCCGTTCGACGTAACATTCAATCGTGCAGCCAGCTTCTCCGGCCGCCAGTCAAGACGCCCCTTCGTTCTCAGGGGTGGGCAGGCGCTCAACGACCTCAAGGCGTTTCAGCAGAAGCTTGGCATCGCCATGAAATCGGCCGGCCTCGGCAAGCTCGTGGACAAGATGTTCGTGCCTCACGTGACGATGCTCTACGACGGGCATTTGGTGACTCCGCGGGACGTGGACCCGATAAGCTGGCGCGTCACTGAGCTGGTTTTGGTCCATAGTATGCTCGGCGACACAAAGCATATTCCGCTGAAGACGTGGCCGCTAATGGGCTCTGCCTGAATGTGCGGCAAGTTCACCCAGATGGGCTCGTGGTCAGAGGTCGTCGACTTCTCCAAGGCGTTCGATGCTGAGGAGAACGGCGGCGGTGGTGAAGGCGGAGACGAAGAAGTTGTGTCGACGCCTATGCGTATGTCGAACATCATGCGTCTCAACGCGGCCGGCGATCGTGAAATGGTTCCCATGCAATGGGGCGTTCCAGAACGCCGCTCGCTCGATTTGTCCGGCAAGCGCCTCTGGCACGCCCGCGCAGAAACGATCGACACGAAAGATACGTGGAGCGAATCCTTCGCGCTTCGTCGCGGCATCATGCCTGTACGCACCTTCAACGAAGGCGAGGAGATCGGTTCGAAGACGAAGCAGTGGGTGATCACGCCAAAAGACGGCAAGCCGCTTGCGATTGCAGTGATCTATGAGGAATGGGAGCATGGCGACGAGCGCCTTCTCACCTTCGCGATGGTCACGACGAAACCGAATGCCTTGATCGCCACGATCACGGATCGCATGCCCGCCATCCTGCCGATCGAGCACCATGGCATCTGGCTTGGCGAAGATCGTGCGCCCCTCGAGGAGGTCAAAGCCGTTCTGCAGACTTATGAGGATGGTGGGAATTGGACGATGGAGCCGCAGGTGAAGCCGCCGTCGAAGCGACCGCCTCCTCCGCCGAGGCCTAAGCCTAAACCCACGCCAAAGCCGAAGAAGCCTACTCCCGGCCAGGAGGAGTTGTTCTAGGCAATCGGCGATGGACGCTGCTCATGTCTCAAATGCGCATACCCGCAATCGCGCGAAAAGCTGGCAAGATCACAACGCTAGTTCATTACTAGCGCATCCTCGGGAAGGCCACGAAGTCCAACAAAAATAAGGACCTCGCGCAACTTTGAGGAAGTCGAGCTTGTAGGATTAGCGACCGCCGTACCCAACTGAGTCGGGGAAAAGTTGCTTCGCTTGACAAGGTTCCTCACTTGAGGAGCTCTGCTCGAACGCCAAAATAAGCCGCACCACTTCTGAACCGAGAGGGCTCATCGCAGAATGACCCCAGCTGCAAAATCAGGAGCCTCCCGGTGTGAACGATCGGGGCGGGCGCAAGAGAAGCCAAGCTAGTGAAAGTACCTCAATCGAACCAAGCTAGCGGACGTTCATGCTGAAGGTCGGTGGGCGGCAAGTTCGAACGCTTGCCTGGGTCCAAAGACAGGCCGGATCAGTGCCGGACAGCTGAGATTGGCTACCAATGCCACCCAAGCAAGCCCAGCGCCCGCTGGCAGAAAATCCCGCCGCCCCCGCAACGCGGGGTAAATTGATAGCGTCAAAACGCCGGCAAATCACCGCAGTTTGCGTACATCTTACTCACGGTACCTTCCCAGATGCGCGTAGTTGGCCGCTAGAGCGCCGACTGTTGGCGAGACCTAGGGTAGGCAGGCTTTCAAGAAAAGGCGGCTCGTGGAACAACGAGCGCGATCTGGCGCCCTATCATCCCGACACCCCTCCAAGCCGGCAGCCAAAGCCGCTTTGCTTGGTATCTGCTCAAAACTAAGGGTCGCGGATGACGTCTTCGCGCCAAAGCGAATGTCGCAAGCAGCAAGCGATACGCGGTGAATTCGGCATAAAGTTGCGCCAAATCTCCGGGCCTCAAACGGGTAAACTGGCACTTGCTGCGCCAAAGCGCCGCTCGGTCAGAAACCAGATGCGTCAGTGTCAGGCTACGAAAGCCGGGTACCGCTGACTATCGTCCGACTTAGAATCACCATCGATACCATGAGAATTTCCCAAACCGCTTTCGACCACACCTCGCTGCCGCGCGACTCGGGTCAACATATGGCGCAAGCTCCCTACTCCCGCGATTAGTGGTCAAGATGCATGCAACTGAAGAGGCCAAGCCGCATCCCGTAATCTCGAAATTGTTCGAAATTCAGCCACAGTCCCTGCGCAGGAAACCCAATAGAACTATGAACTTCCGCGCGTATCCACCTTATTCGTGGCGGACTCGCACTGATCAATCACAATATCGCCGTGAGTTTTCACCGATCGATGCTGGCGCTCGCACCATCGTCAAAGTATCGTGACGAGTGACTTGCGAAAGATTCGAAGTGGGCTGTGGCTACATTGAAAAGAAGGACCAGCGGCACACCCAACCAAACGCTGCGCGGGCGAGCGTCTGCGCCGCTTGGCGAACTATGTTTCGTCCATGTCACCTCGGTCGGGTGGGCACGCGAAATCATACGCGCAGGCCAAATCGAGACTAGGGATTGTCGGGTTTTCAAACGAAATCTCGTGTACTTTTTTGCGCTGCGCCCCGCCTACAAGCTCAAAGGATCACGAGATAAGCGAGATATCCTCGATTTTTTCCCGGTCGTTTTTCTCACGAAAGCAGCAGATCTCGGCGCACCGTTCCATGTCTATCCGTTCGACACTGGCGGAGCATTGGAAGGCGAATTTGATGCCGGCGCTAGTCCTACCGTCTTCCTAGAGGACTACGCCCTTGAGGAAACCAGACAAGCGATATCAGACCATATCGCTTGGGCCTTCGGAACGCCCCGAGGCTACTACGATGGCGCATTGGTCGAAGGGTTTGCTGCCGATCTCCCTGATTGGGATTCCGGCGCCATAACATTCGCAAAAATAGCAAATCTCGCATCGGAAGGTCACAACCAGCCGGACAAGCGCGCATCAGCTATCGAAGTTGCATTCGAGAGAAACGTGCCGCTGTCTCAAATCGAGTACGCGATCCTTCCCTATCAATTCCTCGAGGATCTGAAGGGGCGAAAAAACACTGAGATGATCACCCGGCTGAAGGATGCTGGCGTGGAGTGGGCGACATACGCATGGCGCCCAAACCGAGCGCCAGAAGATTTTCATGCCGAGATCGCCCAGATGGTCAAAGAGTATCTTGCGAAGACCGCCCGAATATGACGGACGACATTCAAGAACTTCGATTGGTTGGGTGGTATGGCGACTACGACGAGGGATTCGCCATTCCTCTCTTTGGGCAGTTCGAGGGTGCCAATACCCTCTACTGCGCTGTCTCCGCAATTTCGGCAGATGCGAGAAGCGTCATCTCGAGGTTCGAGGCGGTAGACGTCACTGACGGTAGACGCCTGCTCACTGGTGAATCGATACCACTCAAGATCGGTGATCCCTGGCACGACGTTTTTATCTGGGATGACACTGCCTACATCAGTGCTTCCGATACGCTTTGGGATGCTGTCGCGGATGTCCGAGCGGACCTGAAGCTAAGAGCACCTATTAGCATGCTCGAGATGGCCATCTCCGCCGACCACCCTGACGTCGTGGAATGTGCTAAGAACGGCATTGAGTTTGTTGCGAACCGTTTCGGACAAGCCCAAGCCGCGAAATGGAGACGCCAGACCGTTCGACTCTATCTCGAAACTCACATACGCCAAGCACTGGCCAACAGTAAGATTACAGCTCGCGCGCTCAGATCTGTTTCCATTGTCGAGGAAACCGACGGGGTACTTACGCCAATTGTCGAGCCTGAGGTTCTAGCAGAACTTCTGGCTTCGGACGAACTTGGTAGGGTCTTGTCGAAACTTTTTACCTTCGCGGCCGCAATGCGGTGCTCGGTCAAAGCGCTATCGTCTCGCCCTTCAGAAAACCCCGCGCCTCCACCAGAGAATGAACGCGTACCCGCAGCGGACGCACCTGATACCCATCGAGGATCATCGTCACGCGTAATTGTCTTCGCGATTGGAAAGCGGGCACGCGATGTGTCAGCACATCTTAAGAGGAACGTTAGCGGCGGAAAGGTAGACGCTGAGGACTCAGCGTCCGTTGATTTTGACATCGTGCGAAAGCGGTCGGACCGACGCTTGCTGGATCCGCGCGACGCCCCGCGCGTTCGCGCGGTTTTTCTAGTGCTGGATGAGGACGACCCTGATCTCGAAATTTCCCTTCAAGACGCGCGGGAAGCGATACTCGACTTAGGCAATTCGGGTATTGCAGTCGTGTTAGCTCCGGCATTGCCGGCCAAGTATCCATCTCGGCTTATCGATCAAGCTTCGTCATTGCCCATATTCGTGGAGCTCGTCGATGCTGTACTCGACACCTCAATCGCGAGGTCGCCACTTTGGTGGGGGAATCGCAAAAGGTCTCTGGATCGGCGGATCGCCGATGTAATTTATTTCACGGCTGTATCCCTCGCTTCGACAGAGTTTAGCGCCTCGCTGCGAGGCCCATACGGCAGAGGCACCAAGCCCGTATTGTCCGCGGGGATAAGAGACCGAAAAATACTCAAGTTGCCTCCAGAGATTTTCGAGTTCGGCTCGGAGGAGTCCTGGCCGAGCGGAGACGTTCTCGGAGCCAGCCAGGAGCTTCTCGTAGCTTCAACGGATCGCGCAAACATTCGCACCGGGGATGCCTTCGGTCATGGCGGAGGAGTGCATATCGACAGCCTCGATAGGGACCCGTTCCCTTTTAGGAGACTAGTCGATGCATTCATCCCGCAGCTCGCCAGCGCAACAAAGTCACGTTCAGATTTGCTACCGTTGCTGCGCACGGAGGCTGGCTTCGTTCCAAGAGAGCTAGATGCACACCTCAAGTACGGGAAATACACGACCGCATACAGGTTCCAAGAGAGGTCGACATTGAGTCGGGGAATGGTTGTAACGGGAGAAACGCCGACTATTGAAGCTGTGCGGGCAGCAAACGAAGGTGGATGGAGGATCGCTCGTTACACCGATACCGCTGCGATCCAGGAGGTGTTGGACGAACCTGGAAAAATCGGGATGCTTCCGCGCGAAGTGGATTTGGGACAAGTGTACTTGGCATCGCCAGATCGTAGACTGGCAACTCGTGGCGTCGATCCTCGCGATGTAGTCCGAATTTCGGCCGAACAGTCGTGGCAGTGGCTCGATGAGCTTCCGAGGAAAATCAGGGATGAAGCCGAATTGCTTGCACGTCCAATGCGATCGGCTTCAAAGTTGTATGCTGAGGAGCGAGGCGATCTGCTTGTCCCAAGGAACTTTTTGGCGACTGACAGCGTCGCAGCTACGACGCTTCGCCGCGTACTGAATGTATCCACCCCGGCTGAAGGAGAACGCGCCTTGCGGCGCGCGTCCGACTTGGAGCGATGCTGGACGCCCTCTCCAACTTGGAACAGATACGCGATAATCGATGGCTCAATTCCTATCGTGATAGCGCGCATGGGCCGGGGTGAGGTCCCCGTTGAGGACCTTTTTGCGATTGATGGAACAGAGGCAGTCGTCGCGCTTTTTAGCTCACGGGTATTTGAAGTCTGGGCGAAGGCTACGCTCCCGTCAGCTAGCAGTTGGATGGCTCGCTTCTCAGTGGGTAATACTTTTGCTGGATTTCCATTCGTCGCACCCTTTGTCATCGGTCGAGATGACATTGGCACGGGATTGTACTTCGATCGAGACGCACCGGGCAGACGCGAGTTCGAGCAGCTTGCCAAAGGCCTCGAGCGATACCTAGAGCGCAGCTCCATCAGGCCGCATCGAGGGCGGCCATATCGATCGGAGCTGGATACGGAAGCACCCGGCCTGAGTCGGCTTCACGAGATGATAATGGGCTACTACGGGCTACAAACGAATGCCGACGAAATCGAAATCCTAACCCGCCTGCTCGATCTCAATCGCCGACTATCGTGAGCAGTACGGCTGGCTAGGTCGCTCCGTCAAATCCGTGCTCATCCGCAATCTGCAAAATCCGCACCCCGTGTTTCGCCTGCTTGATCGACGGGGCCTTCTCCCAGCCCCCTGCGGCATAACTGCTTAGCGTGAGCGCGATCCCACTCTGCCATCTAGCCAAATGCCCTGAACGAATACCCCACAGGTGGATGCCAAACCATCTCTCGGAAGAGACCTTCATGCACGACGCCGCTGATGCGTGGTCGTCGGCAACTGCACTGCCCTCGAACGATACCGGCTCTTCTGCTTCACTGGCGGCAGCCCATTCGTCCGGAGCTTGGGAACCTATTGGCAGATCGAGTTCCCGGACCGCATGCCAACATGCCTCCTTCTTACACCACTCCGTAACGTTACGGCCCTGTGCACTATCGAGAATGGCTTGGTTGATTTCATGCGACCAACTGGCGAGCAATCCCTCGAGGCTGGGACTGACAGCTTGCTTCTCCCACAGCATGGGCAATGCCATGCGTCCGCCAGTCCGATGCGCAAGGTAGGACATCAAATAGATCGCGATGTTTATCTGATAAGCTGGAAACTTCTCTCGCCTCACGACACGCTGTGCAGCTGTGAAAAGGATTGCCAGCGAAATAGTCTCTCGAAAGAACGTAGCATCTGGCTCCCAGCGCGCACCTCTGGCTTCTCTAAGCCGTCGCATGTACGCCACGAAATTTCTTTGAATGCCTCCGCTGACGACGTGCGGAAGGCGATTCCACGTGTTTATGAAACGCGCCAAATCTGTCTTGCTAAACCGTTGTAAAGGCGGCGTCCTTTCTCGAAAGGCGCGGAGACGAGCAGGTGTTGAACCCTCCCTACTCATCGCCGTTTGATACTGGCCTCTTGACCGCTCGTAGAACCACCTCGTCCGTTCACCCGGAGCCCACACCTCCCGAGAAAGTCGCTCTATCGCGATATGGAATGGCTCATTAGACGAAAAATCCGCCTCCTGGACCACGTTCTGAGTATTTGCGAACCGCGATATGCGCGGCACCATCTCTTCGACAATTTCCGGACGAAGGCGAGTGACCTTAGCGGGAACGTGAATTTGGGAGAGATCCAGACGATCACGCTTGCGGGCACGGTGAATGGACGCCGTTGTCTGGCCGCCGTTGACGATCTGCAATCCTTTGAAACCGGTGATAACCAGGCCAGAGCTTTCGGCCTTTGTTCGGACCTCGTCAGCGGTAATCGAGATGCCGTTGTTGTAGGCCATGAAATGGCCGGGCTGATCGCGAATGGTATCCCTTATTCCCCGATTGACCTTCCCCGCTGCCTGCAGGAATGCCCTTACATTGTACTCCAAGATGCGTGACCCAAACTCCTCGTACATTTGATATAGTGTCGTACCCGAAAAAATCGCGAGATACGTTTCGTACGGCTCTAATCCCGGGGGCATTGCTACACATGGGATGGTCGGCAGGCCCATCTGAGCGAAATCAAAGTCGATGATCTCGCGGGTTTGCCCAGCACTCATTGTACGCATCAAGCGTTGGAGATCATAGATTTCGAAAGAGACACTGACATCGCCTATCAGCATATCCTCTATGCTGCGTAAGCTACATAACCCGTTTGAAAACAGAAAAACTCTCGCTTGCTTTGCACCCGCTTGCAGCAGATCCGAAATCCGCTCGATCATATCGAACTGGCTGCTCGCGCGCTCCATCTCTAGGTGAAGCTCTCGCTTCGCCGCAACCAGTACGCGGCTCGCCTGCGACGCCGCACGGTTCAACTCGGTTGCTGAGATACTAGAAGGCTCTCCAGTGGCTCCGTATATCGCAACGAACAAATCGATCCGCTCGCCATCGTCAGGAATGGCGTAGCCATTCAACTTGACGAAGGCCGCGCCCATCCGTCTCTGGAAGAAGCATGTAACAGGATTTTCTAGCATCCCGATTTCTGCGAGATGCTCTGAAACCAATTCGACGAATGCGTTCTCAGAAAACTCGCCACCGTCGAGATCGCCGAGAGCTCGATCACTCGTCTCCGATTGAAGATCTTTCGCAAAGCTGGCGAGATCCTGATCCTCAGACGCCATTCTAAGATTCCCGCAGTCCCACAATGTCGTCCGGTGACGTGCGCCAACACTCACAGGCATCAAGTGAGAGGCTATAGGAGCACTCAAGCACTCCGTCTCGAAGGTCGTTGCGTGATAAGTGCGGGAAGCTGCCAGACACATTATAAAGATCTAGCTTTCGAAGCCTGAAGCAATCCGAATATAAGTCACGGTCAGCATCTAGGTATCCGACCTTCAGTAACCGCTCTGTGAAGACTGGCAGTTCGGTCAATGCCTCTATGGCCAAACGCTGCCTTATTCGGTCGACAAGTGACGGAAGAGTCTCGCCTTGATCCGTGGGCTGGAAGGACGCGTGTGCCAGAAGGATATTTCCCCTAGATGGATCCAACTGATCTGCGTTCGAGATTTCGATGGCTTTTGTTACCTGCCGTGTTGTCGCCTTGACCTCAAGAAAAAGCCGATCGAGGCAAAAATCGTTCACCTCGCCATCAGGGCCAGACCATGAGCGTACCGCACGTGACCATCCTACTTTTGGTGCAATGAGATCGGCTAAGACGACGAGCTCGCCCATTAGACCTAAAGCTGCCTTTTCTGGGAGGCCGCCGGTGCCCCGACGCTCCATAAATTCCTGCCAGACTAGCAACCGACCTACAAAGCGCGCTAACGCGCTGCGCTCGTCGATTTCGTTCGCCAAGCATTCGGCGCAATCCATGCAGAGCACCGAGAACACAGCCGAATAAGCGGGGTCCGCTAAAGACAAGATTACACGGACACGGCCGTTCCGGCTGTGGCCAATCAGTTGGGACACGAGCCGGAACCCAACTGCGACTGGTATCTCTGGATATGATCCAAACGAAAGTGGACTGACCTCCAGCACCAAGCCAGGCGTACCGTCAGGCTGATGCAGAGCGGCGAAGATCTCACAGGGAGATGTCGGTAGAATTCTGCGTAGATGCCAGCCCGCCTCGGTGCGCGCCTCAAGTTGAAGTAGTTCCCATGTATGGGCTAGCAAAGTCATGCGTCGCCATCATCATCGGTCGTGTCGTAGATGCTGTTTACAACGTATGTGACCGACGCGGCGTTCTCCGAGGCTGGAAAGCTTATTCCAAGACCGATCGGATTGGGTTCTTCCGGCAGAAACAAGTGATTGAATTCGCTCCCGTCTGGCCGCTTCAACGGGGCCAGTCGCGCAAGTGGATACAGTAGCAGCAGGCCGTGGGTGGGGCTCCTCCGCTTTCTTAGAAACACTCCAGAGGGAAAGGCAGGAGGGTCATCTGTCTTTCGCTGGCGCTTGGGCGGCGTGGCAACGGTCTCAGCCATCGCTGCGTCAAATGCGGCTGCGTCCAAGTCAACGGCTTCATCACGTGGACTTAGCAAACGCCGAATGACAAATTTCTCGGCAGGTTTAATGACTCTCGGATAGTCGGATCCGCTCAGCCAACCACCCTTCGGTTGCCTAATAACAGCGTTCACAGACACTCCGCCTACGGAAATCGCTTCTTCGCCGTCGCCTCCGACAAGCAGGACGTTCCAATTCGTCAACTCGCCCCTTAGCAGCTGCTGCCGGATATATTTTGCCAGGACAGATGAATTCGCCCTCGCGGCATCCTCATGAGTAGAGAACGAGTCGAGAAAGTCGATAACATCGGACGCGCCAACGTCTTGCCAAAGGTGGGATCCGGCCCACCTGCTAATTCGACTTTGTGAGCGCACTTGCTCAGGATCTCGCGCGTACTTTGAGGAACCGCGGAGACGGTCAATGAAATTTCCTGCCGCCGAGAAGTTCTGAGAGAGTGTTCGGGGTGAAGTTGAAAACACCGATGTCTCCGACACATCACCGGCGAACGAGACTTTCAGCTCGGTACCGTGCCTCATCTTTGCGCGCGATGTGACGGTGAGGCTGGGATGGCTCCGGACACGCAATCCAAATTGTATAGGATCAGCGCCAACAGCTTCCATACGATCGAACTCGCGTCGAAGCTCGTCATTGGCTTGCGCTATGTGGCCATACCAGTCGATGTGATCCTGACTTGTGTAGAGCCTACAAAGGTCGAGATATCCGTGCCGATATCCAAACCATCGCCCCATCTGAAGAAGGGTGTCGTACATAGAGGAGCCGCGCAGAAAATAGGTGATCGACAGTCCTTCAAGAGTTAGTCCCCGCGCGAGCTTATCACCACCAACCGCGATTACATTGAGCCCGCGACCCTTGTTCGCGTCATAGTCGAGAACATCTGCGGAGCTGCCATTTATCTCGCGGATCGTGATCGAATTGATGGTCGCTCGAAGCGCTTCGCGAACCTCAGACCACGCAACAGGCGCGCAATCTGGCAACGCAAGCGTGCTTGTGACGGGCTCAAAATCGCTTTTCCATTGCTCGTACAATGGGCGCATACCCTCTTTTCCGCCGTAGCGAACGGAATTAGCAATCGTATCCAGGGCCTCCTGTATCTGAAGTACAACCCTCTTCTGCACGGCCTGGTATCTCGTGACATGGACCAGCATGCTGTTGTGCTCGCTGCCTTGCCCGCGCACTCGTCGCGCGGCCACCGCTAGAGCGAACGATCGGATCGCACTTAGAAGAGATTCGGGAATTCCATCCTCGTTCTCAATCAAGGGAATGTGGCCAACCTTGTGAGCAGGTGGCATCCAACCGGACACTTCTCTTCGGGAATCTGTCTTCGCGAAGTCTGTAATTGGTACCACTAGCTTCGGAAGACCGATCGCTCCCTCATCGAGGCCGGCGTCTTCATCTCGGTCGTAGCCAAATATCCTTGATGCGCCGATGTAGTTGTCCGGCGTCGGCATGTTGACGATGAAATCTCTCGGAAAGAGGTCGTGCAATTCCTTCCCTGTTTCAGCATCCGGATGGATAAAAATGTTTGCAAAGGGTGTCGCCGTGTATCCGACATATGAGACCTGATCGAAGCTGCTCAGGATCTGGCGTATCATTCCGTTTATGGTGGACGGTTTGTGATCTGACGCAGGGATTCCGTCGACTAGAGCACCCTTGCGCGTATCGACTGATGCGTTGTCCGCTTCATCGTCGACGACTAACACGGGCATTCCGCTAAACTTGGCTCGACCGTTTTCAACTGCGTTGGCGGTCAGGCGAATCCATTCCAAAACGCCCTTCAGAACACTCGCATTTTTCTTAACAACGAGAAGCAACGGCCGACCGCCCGGATGGACACCAAACTGAGACATGGCCTTCCAGTTGAAATCGCCCTTCTCGGTTCTGTTAGTCGCCCAATCTACGATCGCAGATGGATCGATCTGCCCAGCTCCCACCACTCTGGATGTGTCTTCGCCGATCGGAACACTGACCTTTCCGATAAACCCTTCATCCAGACGGATTTGGGTCTGGCTGCGGAGATTGTTGTTGAGCCCAGTCAGTACGACTATGACCTTGTAACCCGCGTCCGTAGCCTTACAGATCAAGCCCGTGTAGTTTCCGGTTTTTCCGGATTGGACGTCTCCGACAACCATCCCTCGTCGATCAAACGAACGTGCCGAAGCTGGATTGCCCAACAAGTCCAAGATCCGATCAGTGACGCGATTCATTGAATTGATCGCGGGCTGCGAGGTCTGGTTCCGTATCATGTACGTGCGATATCGGTCCCAGAATCGCCATCGAACATCAGCGTCCTTTAGCCAGGGCACGTGCCCATCGCGCGCCCGAAGCACAGACTCGTCGCCGATAAACGTACTGAAAATTACATTGAGCTGCGCGACGACGCCGTCCTTGGAGACAGCGTCTTTCCATTCCGGGAAAGCTGCCAACAGCCGCTCCACCGTCGAGCTGATTTCGTCCCGTGTCAGCGGCGCTTCTGATGATCGTTGGGACAACCGAAGTTGCGCCACTTGTATCAATTCGCGTTGGAACTCCGGGTTGATTGGCATTCACTCCCCCGGAATATCAGGAAGGCGCAGGATCGCCGCGGGATATGCCGCGAACGGCTCAAGTTTCATTAAACGCGCTTTGGCCACGTCCGGTGCAAGCTGTAGCTCCGTTCGCATGTGCCGGTACAATGATAGCAGCGAAGTCTCGTCATCGTCAGGGATTGCCGCTTCGCTCGGCTGCGTGGCCGTTTCGTTGGATTCAACAACGTCGAGCCAAATGCGTTGAAGCGGTACAGTGGCTTCAACGACTCCCAGCATTTCCTCCACTAGACTACGCTCGCCGCCAACCGCTGATAGCGCCCTCGAGACTACGGGGTGTGCGCGATCAATTTTGTAGGAAACGCCACGACTTGAATGAACTGGCTGCCACACGCGCACCAACTGGTCGCGTTGTTGCTTCGATCCCCCACCAGCGCGCTGGACAAAGATCTCGCGCGCGTCACGTCGGACGCTCTCGGCGAGCGCCTGGAGTCGGCCGCGCAGCGCGGGAGGCGGCGTCGCGGAGGACTTTCTAATATCGACTTTCCACTCGTGATCACCGCTCGTGGGTAGATCCAAGCGGAGCCTAGCTAGCCGATGCACGCCATTTTGCGGCCAACCCCGTCCTGGGCCAAGGCCGAGCCAGCCACCAGAAACCAACAATCGCTGACCTCGATAAACAAAAAAGCCTTCGTGGGCCTGCCATCCAGACGGACCTTCAGCGAGATCAAATTCTGCGCTGGTCATGCGGTCGCGATGTGGGAGGACAAATCCCTGAACTTCGATAGCTCCGCCGCTGTGGTTCAGGTATTCGATTGGGGTTGGCGCCGTAGCAAGGTGCTTGGATGCAAAAGGATCCCACGGCAGAATCTTGGAGGTTTCGTCGTAGCCGTTGATCGTGATCATCAACTTGGGGCTAGCGCCCTCCAAATAGCGATGGAAAGTCATCGCGAGATGGCGCTCGACAGTACGTGCCATGGCGTAGAATCGATTTCGATCGGTCGCGTTGTCGGAGATTTCCTTTCCGAGCAGACGATCGAGCCCTGAAACGATTACAACGGTGCCCTGGGTCTCTTCGTCCAACAGTGTGATGTCGTCAGCAATCTCTTGGGGAACTCCCTGTAGCAGTTGCCACGCATTGACCTTCTCGACATGCCCTAAGTCCCAGCATCTCGCCTCCACGCGTTGGCCGGGAACTTTAGATGCTACTGCGAGCAGCTTGCCTTGCGAGAGCGACGCCGTTTTGAGACCCAGCCCAAAGCGCCCTAGATCTTTGGGAGCTCGTGGCGCGTTTGGATGGCGGCCGGCTGGACGCATCGCTTCGACCAGTGTGTCGCGATCCATGCCGCTACCATTGTCGGTAATTCTCAGGATTGAGGCCGCTCCACGCCAAAGGAAATCCAGGCGTACGCGAGAGGCTTCTGCGGCGATGCTGTTGTCGATCAAGTCGGCGATCGCAGTTGCTGGCGAGTATCCTATTCCCCTGAGAGACGCCAACATTGCACTAGCGCCGGGAGGAGCGTAGTCGAACGCGGGCGCCGCTTCGTTCTCGCCCGCCATCGTCTACTCTGCTGCTTGAGCGATCGCCGGTGGTGCCACCACCTGGTCGATTTGCTGCTTCAGTTTTCTTGCAACCGCGAGCGCAAGAAGCGGCGGAACCGCATTCCCGATTTGCCGAAATGCTGCGTTCATCGCGCCTGAGAATCGGAAACCGTCTGGGAACGACTGTAGCCTGGCCGCCTCCCTTACAGAAATCGTGCGAGCCTGGAGGCTATCGTAGTGGATGTGCGAGTAGGTATCTTTTCCAATGTGGGCTGTGAGCGTCCGCGATGGTTTGAGCGGCTCAAGTTTCCACCACTTATTTGGAAATTTAGCCGGATCGTATGGAGGTACGATGCTCTTTTGCAATTCCTTCCACGCCTTTGTTCTCCTGTCCGTCTGATTAAGTGCTTCTGCGGTTTCCAGGAGAATTGCCTCGGCGAGACGACGGGCGTCCGGATAATCGGATCCATGAGGAAGGCGGCGAAAGAGCGGAAAGTCGCGCGGAGTGATGCGAACTAGGTGACCGTCCGCGCCAGATTGCGATTCGAACCCAGGCCAAGCGCGCATTTGCTCTGCGTACTCATCGAGCGCGGTTGTCGTGTTCCTGTACGCTAGAACCTCTTTGAGTCTCCTGCGCCGCATGGCTGCGGGATCAGTTCGGTGCTCTGTGATTCGAGGAAGATCACGTAGTGCCTGACGTACGCTAGGCGTCGGCGCCAACTCCGATGAGGGCTCCTGCACTTTGTGGTACCTTAGGCTTTCTGGCCTGACGTGTTTAAGAGCGACGCGTCGAGAACTCGCATAGCCACGCGGTAGATCGAGATAGTGCGTCGCGCTGGGAAATTCAGGCGCCACGTTCAAGGACCGCGAGAGCGCAATTATGAAAAGGCGTTCGCGAACTTGAGGAACTCCAAAATAAGCGGCATTTAGAATCGTGTAGGCTGTTCGATAGCCCGACATTTCGAGGGTGTCGCAAATCTCCTCGGGCACGTTGTGCCCCCCGAAATTGAGGATGTCCGGTACATTCTCGATTACAATTGCGAGTGGATGAGTTTCTTCGACGTATTGAAGGAACCGCCTGTACAATGCAGCGCGAGGATCGCGTTGAAACGCATCATCTTGCCCACCCGCGACTGCCCTGAGTTTTGATCGGCCGATCCGCGCAAAAGCTTGGCATGGCAACCCTGCGGCTAAAACATCAAAGGCCGCTGCAGGAAGTTGGCTAAGACTAAGATCTGAAACAAGGTCTTCCGGTGAGCACTGCACCATATCACGAGGTAGGGCCCAGGGGTCACCCGCAACGCGGTCCTTGCCGAAGTTCAGAGCGTAGCTTGCCGCAGCTTCCGGATCCGACTCCACATGAGCGCTCAGCTCAAAACCTGCCGCCGCCATACCGAGTGCGAGTCCACCGCAACCTGAGCAAAGCTCGAGGACCCGCGGAGCAGCGCCAGAGCGCAGCCTGTTCAATTTCAACTGTAGATGCGACGCGACCGATTCAGTGAGCATCGAGCACGTAGTTCCTCAGAAGTTGCTCAAGCCGATTTGGGTCGCCTGTTTCGCATTCCCAAACTACAGACACAGCCCACCCCTTTTCCTCGAGTTCGATCGTGACTCGGGTATCGCGATCCACGTTAGCCTGTAATTTTGCCGTCCAGAATACTTCGTTCGACTTGGGCTTGTACGCGAACTTGCAGCCAGCATGGCTGTGCCAAAAGCACCCATGCACGAATACGACGCGTCTAGTCTTGGGTATCACCAAGTCCGGAGTTCCCGGCAGGTGTCGGCAGTTTAGACGGTATCGAATTCCGAGCCGGCGAGCTGCTTTCCTGACCAGCAATTCTGGCATGGTGTCGCGACCACGGATCTTCGACATCATCGAAGATCGCTTCTGTGCTGAGACGACATCCATCGGTTAACCTGTGGGCTCGGTCTGTCGCCCGAGCAAAAAATCGTGGCTCGGACGTGCCACGGCAATGCGACACTCCAACAGGATAACGGCGCCGGTGAGCCTTCGAAACCATCGGCGATGGCACCCGCATTGTATCCGTGGTGTATCCTGAAAAGCGCGAGGATCGCTTTGCCCAAGGGCGAACTTGCGCTAAGCCATTGAAAATATTGGTGACCCCTGCCGGACTCGAACCGGCACGCCCTTACGGACAGCAGATTTTAAGTCTGCGGCGTCTACCGGTTCCGCCAAGGGGTCGCCCGCGCCATGTCCGGCAAAGCGCCGGGCGCCGTCAAGCGCCACAAACGAAAACGGCGGCCCGAAGGCCGCCGCTCCCGCCCCCGCTAACGGGAGAAATCAGACCTTGCCCTGCCAGACCGGCCAGCAATTCGCCTTGCCGCCGGACTTCAGCGACTCATACAGCTTGAGCTGCGCGTCTTCGGCGGTCGAACCGTCCTGCGTCGCGGTCGAACCCGCGGCGCCGCCCGTGCACCACACATAGAACTGGTGGGTGCCGGCCGTGAAATAGACTTCGCGCGAAGAGTCGAGCGCGAAGGCCGTGCCCGCCGCGAGCATCGCAATGGCGGCCGCACCGGCAAGCGTCTTCTTCATGAGGGTCATCCTGGGTCTCCCAAAAAATCGTTCGGTGTGCCGCCGTTCGCCGGCCGGCTGTCTCGTTTGCGCCGGCGTGTCGCCAGGGCGCATGAGTCTCGAAAGCCGTGGAGATTCACCAGATTTCGCAGGGCCTTACAAGAGTGTGTCGCGGCGTAAGGCCCAAAATCAGGCGGTTTCCTCGTCGAACGGCGCCCCGCCGATGCCCGAAAGCATCACCCTGACATCCTCCGCGGCTTCCGCGACCCGGGCCGGGTCCTGGCCGCGCACCACGATGCTGGCGCCGTAGCGGCCGTCCCTGAGGAAGGGATAGGAGCCGATCGAGACGTCGGGAAACCGGGTCTGCAGCGCGCCGAGCCCCGTCCCGAACCGCCCCTCGGGCAGGTAGACGCCGATCGAGCGGCTGACCACGGGCCGCCCGCCCTCCAGCACCGGCAGCGCCCCCTCCAGCATGACATGCATGACGCGCGGGATGCCGGCCATGACGAAGACGTTCTCCACCCGGAAGCCGGGCGCCCGCGAGACCGGATTGGGGATCAGGCTCGCCCCCACCGGGGTCCGCGCCATGCGCTTGCGCGCCTCGGTGAACTCGCCCGGCGGATAGTTCGCCTCCAGCAGGGCATAGGCGTCGGGGTGGTAGTAGCAGGGCACCCCGAACGCCGCGGAGATCGAATCGGCCGTGATGTCGTCATGGGTCGGCCCGATCCCGCCGGTCGTGAAGACATAGGCATAACGGGCCCTGAGCGCATTCACCGCCGCGACGATCTCCGCCTCGACGTCCGGCACCATTCGGGCCTCGCGGACCTGCACGCCGACCTCGTTCAGCTTCTTGGAGATATAGGCGAGATTCAGGTCCTGGGTCCGGCCCGACAGGAGTTCGTCGCCGATCAGCAGGATCGCGGCCGTATGGGGTTCGCGGGTCGTCATTGTTCAGTGCTGTTCCGTTCGCGCCTCGGGGAGACTATATGTCGGCAAAGGACTTCGGCCATGGCCTATATCGACGCGACTGAGACCCCCGACCGCACCACCCAGGCCGTGAAGCTGCACGGCGAGGCGGGCTTTGCCGGCATGCGCAAGGCGGGGCGGCTTTCGGCCGAATGCCTCGACATGCTGGTGACCCATGTGAAGCCGGGCGTCACTACGGCCGAGATCGACCGCCTGGTGCGCGAATTCGGCGTCGCCCATGGCGCCATCCCCGCGACGATCTTCTATCGCGGCTATTCGAAATCGGTCTGCACCTCGATCAACCACGTCGTCTGCCACGGCATCCCCAACGACAAGCCGCTGAAGGATGGCGACATCGTCAATATCGACGTGACGCTGCTGGTCGACGGCTGGCACGGCGACACCAGCCGCATGTATCTCGTCGGCGATGTCGGCGTGAAGGCGCGGCGCCTGGTCGACGTCACCTACGAATCCCTGATGCTCGGCATCGCCGCCGCCAAGCCCGGCAATACGCTGGGCGATATCGGCGCGGCGATCCAGGAACATGCGGAGGCCGCGCGCTTCTCGGTCGTGCGCGATTTCTGCGGCCACGGCCTCGGCCGCGTCTTCCACGACTCCCCGAACATCGTCCATTACGGCCGCCGCGGTCAGGGCCTGCAGTTGAAGCCCGGCATGATCTTCACCATCGAGCCGATGATCAATGCCGGCCGCTGGGAGGTGAAGCTGCTCTCCGATGGCTGGACCGCCGTCACGCGCGACAAGTCGCTCTCGGCGCAGTTCGAGCACTCCATCGGCATCACCGAAACCGGCTGCGAGATCTTCACCAAGTCGCCCGCCGGGCTCGACCACCCGCCCTATGGCGCCTGAGGACGACGCGCACGATCTCCCCGGCCTGCGCGATGCGCAGGGCGCCGTCTTCGCTGTCGATGCAAAAGCCGAAAAGCCCGCTTCGCCCCATGCCGGCCATCGCGAACGCCTGCGCGCACGTTTCATGGCGGCAGGAGCCGAGGCGCTCGCCGATCACGAGATGATCGAGCTTCTACTGTTCGGCGCCCTGCCCCGCATCGACACCAAGCCGCTCGCCAAGACGCTGATCGAACGCTTCGGCAGTTACGAGGAAGTCCTCGCCGCCCCGCCCGAACGCCTGCGCGCGATCAAGGGCATGAGCGACGGGGCGGTCGCTCTGTTGAAGACGGTGGAGGCCGCCGCCATCCGCCTCGCGCGCAAGTCGGTGCAGACCAAGCCCGTGATCTCGTCCTGGACGGCGCTGCTCGACTACTGCAAGGCCGCGATCGCCCGTGCGCCCGTCGAGCAGTTCCGCCTGCTTCTCCTCGATCGGAAGAACCGGCTGATCGAGGACGCCGTGATGGCGGAAGGCACGATCGATCACACGCCCGTCTATCCCCGCGAGATCGTGAAGCGCGCGCTTGAAGCGGGGGCGAGCGCGATGATCCTCGTCCATAATCACCCCAGCGGCGATCCCACCCCCAGCCGCGCCGATATCGAGATGACCAAGGCGATCGCCGCCGCCGCCAAGCCGCTCGGCGTCGCCGTCCACGACCATCTCGTCATCGGCCGTGGCGGCCATGCGAGCTTCAAGGAGCTGGGGCTGCTCTGACGCCCATGTCGCGCGTCGCCCCGCGCGCCAGTGCATCGCGGCCGATCCGTGTCATGATCCATTGCGCCAGCGCCGGCGCCAGCCGCCGCAGCCATAGCAACTGGCGATTGGAAAAGCCCAGCACATATTCGCGCGCCGAACCGTCGGCCGCCCGTGCGAAGCGCGGCGCGCTCCACGCCATCGTGAAGAGCTGCGAGCCCCGCAGATCCGCGCCGTTCTCCATATGCGGCGGCGACAGCACCGCGACCTCGATCCCCTTTGCCGCCAGTTCGCCCCGCGCCGAGCGCACGAACGAGATGACTGCCGCCTTCGCCGCCGAGTAGTTGTCGAGCGAGGGACAGCCGACATAGCCGAGCGTCGAGGCCGTCGCGACGAGACGGATCTGCACCCCCACCGGCTTGTGCGCCGCGACCGCCCGCGCCAGCCGCACGAAGCCGAGATAGTTGGTGTCCACCTCCTGCCGCAGGTCGCGGTCCGCGCGGTTCAGCACCGCGCCCTGACTGACCACCGACGCGCAATAGACGATCAGCCCCGGCGTCGGCCGCGCGCGGAACAAGGCCGCGACCGCCGTCTCGAACCCCACGGGGTCGGCGACATCGACGGTCACGAAGTCCGCGAAGCCGCGCCGTTCCGCCGGCGCCTGACGCGCCATGCCGACGACCGGACGCCCCGCCTCCGCGAAGCAGGTGGCAACGGCCTGCCCGAGCCCCCGCGAGGCGCCGACCACCCAGATCTCACCTTCGGTTCTTTTCATTGGCCGCTTCTCCGCCTAATGTTGTCGCCATCAACATTGCGCATGAAGGATATGTTGTCAATGACAACATCTGCCCGGCCCTATCACCACGGCGATCTGCGCCGCCGCCTGCTTGAAACGGCCGAGACTGTCCTGGAGCGCGAAGGCGCGGCGGCGCTCAGCCTACGCGAACTGGCGCGGACGCTGGAGGTCTCGCACAACGCCCCCTACCGGCATTTCCCCACCCGCGACGCCCTGCTCGCCGCCATTGCCGAGGCCGGCTATCGCGACCTCGCGGAGCGGCTGGCGAGCGCCGGGACCGGCCTCCCCACGCGCGAGGCGACCATGGCCCGGGGCCTTGCCTATATCGGCTTCGCGCTGGAGCGCCGCGCCGTCTTCCGGCTGATGTTCACGGCCGACATCGAGTCTCCGGCGCATCCCGGCCTGCGCGACAGCGCCCATGACAGCCTCCAGACCGCGTCTGGACAGATCGCGGCGGCCTTCGGCGATGACGCGCTCGGGGACGCCACCTTGAGCGCCTGGGCCTTCGTCCACGGCCTCGCCGCCATCCTGCTCGACGGCCAGGTGCCCACCGCCCTCCGCGAGGGCCGTTCCGATCTGGAGGTCGCAAAGGGCGTGATCGGCACGATGATGCACGCCCTCTCCGGACACGCCTGACCCAAGCCCCGCTTGCGCCCGCCGCGCGACGGATTATGAGTCCTTCCGCGTTTGCATCCCGTCCTGTCCCGAGGCTCCCATGAAATTCATGACCACCGTCAGCCTTGCCGCCCTCGCCGTTGCGCTGGCGGCTTGCGGAAGCGGCGGCGCGGGCGGACCGATGCGCGTCGAGGCCCAGCGCGCCGACTCGTCCGGCACCTGCCTGCTCGGCCCCTTCATCCGCCGCCCCGACGGCTCGCTGACCAAGGCGGACATGGACGCGGGCATCCGCGCCGGCTTCCTCGCCGCCGATCTCAACGCGGACGGCTCGCTCGACAGCGGCGAGATCACGCGCCTCAACGACGCCAAGAGCGGCACCTGCGACGTCACGCCGTTCATTTCATGGGACACCAGCGGCCGCATCACGCCGGACGCCTATGGCGCGCGCTACGTGACTGCGTTCGATCAGGCCGACGTGAATGCCGACGGCATCGTCACGGCCGAGGAACTGCAGCACACGTTCCGCAAACCGAAGAAGCCGCCGCGCGAAATGCCGGAGGCCGGCAGCTCGACGCAGTAGGCGCGCCTTCGGATAGATCTGGAGGAACCCTCAATGTCATGGTCTGCGAAGGCAGACCATCCACGACTTTTTTTGCCGCACCGAAGCCGTGGATGGTCCGCCTTCGCGGACCATGACACGATAGATGGATGGGGCGTCAGGCTTTAGACGCTACGCGTTGATGCGCACCGGCATGTACTCGTAGCCCTTCACGAAGCTGGAGAGCACGCGCGTCGGCTCGCCCATCACTTCCAGGTCGAGATCGCGCTTCATGATCTCTTCCCAGACGATCTTCAGCTGCATCTCTGCCAGGCGATTGCCGACGCAGCGATGGATGCCGAAGCCGAATGAGAGGTGATGGCGCGCGTTCTTGCGGTCGATGATGAATTTGTCCGCATCCGGAATGACGTCGGTGTCGCGGTTGCCCGAGACATACCACATCACGACCTTGTCGCCCTTCTTGATGGTTTTGCCGCCCATCTCGACATCTTCCACCGCCGTGCGGCGCATATGGGCGAGCGGCGTCTGCCAGCGGATGATTTCGCTGACCATGTTCTCGACCAGCGAGTGATCGGCCTTCAGCTTCGCCCATTCGGACGGGTTCTTCGACAGCGCATAGAGCCCGCCGGTCAGCGAGTTGCGCGTCGTGTCGTTGCCGCCGACGATGAGGAGGATGAGGTTCCCCAGATATTCCATGCGGTCCATGTTCCGCGTGGATTCGCCGTGCGCCAGCATGGAGATGAGGTCGCCATTGGGATTGGTGCTGTTGACCCGCTCATTCCACAGCCGCGTGAAATAATCCGCGCATTCGAACAGTTCGGCGACGCGCTGTTCCTTGGAATCGATGATGCCGCTTTCCTCGTCGGCCGTCGCGACGTCAGACCAGCGCGTCAGCTTGCGGCGGTCCTCCCAGGGGAAGTCGAACAGCGTCGCCAGCATCTGCGTGGTGAGCTCGATCGAGACACGGTCGACCCAGTCGAAGGTCTCGTTGCGCGGCAGGCTGTCGAAGATCTGTCCGACCCGCTCACGGATGACGCCTTCCAGCTTGGCCAGATTGTCCGGCGCGACGATAGGGCTGACCACCTTGCGCTGCGCGTCATGCTTGGGCGGATCCATCGCGATGAACATCGGCAGGCGGAGATCGCCGGCCCCGTCTTCGGGATCGCGGATCGTGATGCCGCCATAGGTCCAGTCCGAGGAGAACCGCTTGTGGTCGATATCGACCGCCATGATGTCCTTGAACTTGGTGATCGACCAATAGGGTCCGAAGCGGCTCTCCGGGCAGTAGTGGATCGGGTCCTCGGCGCGCAGGCGCTCGAAATACGGCCAGAACGCATCGTCACGGAAGAGCGCCGCCTGCCCGACATCGATCTTGTCGAGCGGCAGCGTCCAGGGATCGGGATGGCCCACAGCGGCGGGCGGTTCCTTCAGCAGAGCCTTGCTCATGACGATCTCCCGTACGGCGCATCTCAGCGGCGCCTGTGATGACAGATTGTCAAAGCCGGCGGCCGCACTCAAGCCCCATGCGTAGTCTGTCTACGCATTCCTAGAGAGGCTTCACCATCCGGATCAGTGGCACGGCGACACCGTTCGAGGTCATCTCCTCGAAGGCGAGTTCCGGCACATAGCCGCACGCGCGATAGAGCGGCTCGCCCGCCAGCGTCGCGGCGAGTTCGACGGCGGTGAAGCTCTCGGCCCGCGCCGCATCCTCTCCCGCCGCGAGGATCGCCCGCCCGACGCCGCGCCGCGCGGCGCTGGGCGCCGTGTACATCGCGCGCACCCGCGCCCGGTCGCGCCCCGGCACCAGCAGCGCATCGCTGCGCCCCGCCGTGTGATTGCCGCCGAACAGCGTCGCCCGCCGGCTCCACCCACCACTGCCGGCGAGGTCGCCGTCGATCTCCGCGATAAAATAGGTGCCGTCTTCGATGAGCTGCGTATCGAGCCCCATGAGCTCATGCGAGGCGGCGACCTGCGCGGGCGTGAGGAACGCGTCCATCAACTGCCCAATGGACGCCGCCATCAGCGCGCGCAAGGGCGGCACATCATCCATCGTCGCGCGGCGGAGCGTTACGGGCATGGTCGTACTGCCCATGACGCCTTCGGCTATTTCCCCGCCCGATCGGCCAGCCACGCGAACACCTTCGCGCGGTCGGCGAGCGGGCCGGTACGGCCGGAATTACCCGAATGGCCCGCGCCCATATTGCAGAGGAAGAGGAGCTGGTTCTTGTCCGTCTTTGTCGCGCGCAGCTTTGCCACCCACTTCGCCGGCTCGAAATAGCCGACCTGGCTGTCGTTGAAGCCGGTCAGCACGAAGAGCGGCGGATAGGCCTTGGCCGCAACATTGTCGTAGGGCGAATAGGCGGCCATCCAGTTGTATTGCTCCTGGATATTGGGATTGCCCCACTCCTCGTATTCGAAGGTGGTGAGCGGGATCGTGTCGTCCAGCATCGTGGTCAGCACGTCCACGAACGGCACCTGCGCGACGATGCCGTCATAGAGATCGGGGCGCAGATTGTTGACCGCGCCCATCAGCAGTCCGCCGGCCGAACCGCCCTGCGCATAGACATGCTTGGGATCGGCATAGCCCTGCGCAATCACGCCTTCCGTCGCCGCGATGAAGTCGGTGAAGGTGTTCATCTTGGTCTGCATCCGCCCGCCCTGGTACCAGGCGTCGCCGAGATCGCGGCTGCCGCGGATATGGGCGACGGCGACCACGAAGCCGCGATCGAGCAGGCTGACATAGTTGCGGTACCAACCGGGCTCCGTCGTGATGCCATAGGCGCCGTAGCCGTAGACCAGCGTCGGATTGCCGCCGACCTTCTTCAGGTCCTTGCGCCAGACCAGCGTCACCGGCACCTGCTTGCCGTCCTTGGCCGGCGCCATGATGCGGGTCGCTTCATAGAGTTCCGGTTTGAACCAGGTATAGGCCGGACTCTTCTTCAGCTCGGTCTTGGCGCCCGTCGCGAGGTCCACCTGATAGGTCACCGGCGGCAGCGTCGCGCTTTCGAACGTCACGCGCACGAAGGGCAGCGTCGCGTCCTTGTTCTGCTCCAGCGTCGTGACGCCGAGCGGCCCGAAATCGAGCGTCGACTTCACCGCGCCCGTCGCGCGGTCGACGATCTTCACCGTGGAGGTCGCGTCATGCACCTCCTGCACCGCGATGTCCTTATCGAACAGCGCGATGTTCTCGATGTAGTGGCCGGGCACTTCGGCGACCACGGTCTCCGCCGTCGCGAGATCGGGGGCGGTGTCGTCCAGCGCAATGACTTTGAGATCCGGCGCGCCGTCATTGGTGAGGATGTAGAACTTGCCGTCGAAGTGATCAGCATTGGCGCGCACATTCTTGGTGCGCGGCAGCAGCAGCACAGGCTTGGGATCGGGCGAGGTCAGCGACACCGCCCACAGCTCGGTGCGCTGCAGGTGATAGACCGTGATGATCGCCATTTCCTTCGACGAGGCTTCCGCGATCGACAGCTCGAACGTCGTATCGGGCTCCTCGATCATCACCGTATCGGTTGCGGGATCGGCACCCATGATGTGGCGCTTCACCTGGAAGCCGCGGACGGTCTCGTCCAGCTTCGTGTAGAAGAACGCCTTGCCGTCGGCGGTCCAGGCGATGTCCGACGAGGCGTCCTTGATGCCCGTCGAGGTCACCGCATTCGTCGCGATGTCGCGCACGAAGATCTCGTTGATCCGGTCGCCCTTGAAGTCGACCGCGAAGGCGACCTTGGTGCCGTCGGGGCTGACCTTCCAGCCGCGCAGGAAATACTGCTCGTGTCCCTTGGCGAGTTCGGGGACGTTCAGCACCACCTCTTCAGGACCGGTCGGGCTGTTCGCCATGCGCACGATGACGGGATAGTCGGCGCCGGCATCGAAGCGCTGCTGATAGTAGAAGCCGCTATCGGCATAGGGCACTTCCTGGTCGGGCAGGCTGGCGCGGTCTTCCAGTTCCTTGAAGATCGCCGCCTGGGTCGCCTCCAGCGGCGCCAGCGCGGCGTTCGCATAGGCGTTCTCCGCCTCCAGATAGGTCGCGACCTCCGGATTGGTCTTCTCGTTCAGCCAGTAATAGGGGTCGTTGCGGCTGACCCCGAACGGCGTCGTGACCGCGTGGTCCTTCTTCGCGGCAACCGGCGCGGCGGGCAGCGGCGCGGTGCTGGCGGCAGCGGGTGCGGCGGCGGATGCGGCCGCCGCCGGAGCGGCCGCGCTCGGCACCGACGCATTGGCGTGGCGCGGCAGCAGATCGGTCACCGCAAACACCCCCGCCGCGATGAAGGCGATCGCGCTGACCGTGAGAAATAGTCCATAGGTTCCGCGCATGACGCTTCCCATCTCCTGAAGTGAGGACCGCCGTCTCTCCCGCCCTGCGGGTTCGGCGCAAATCGGTGTCTCATGTCCGCGATCCCAACTGCTAGACTGCCAGCCGAAGGAGCCCCCATGAAACTCTCGGACCCCACTCTTCTCAAATCCGCCGCTTATGTCGATGGGGCTTTCGTCACAGCCGATGCGGGCGGGACCTTCCCTGTGGTCAACCCGGCGACCGGCGAAACCCTCGCCGAGGTGCCCGACATGGGCGCCGCCGAAACCCGCCGCGCCATCGAAGCCGCTCACGCCGCCCTCCCCGCCTGGCGCGGCCTGCTGGCGAAGGAGCGCGCCAAGCTGATGCGCACATGGTTCGACCTGATGATGGCGAACCAGGAAGACCTCGCGATCATCATGACCTCCGAACAGGGCAAGCCCCTGACCGAATCGCGCGGCGAGATCGCCTACGGCGCCAGCTTCATCGAGTGGTTCGCCGAAGAGGCAAAGCGCGTCTATGGCGATGTCGTCCCGACCTTCGCCCATGGCCGCCGCATCGTCGTGCTGAAGCAGGCGATCGGCGTCGTCGGCGCGGTGACGCCGTGGAATTTCCCGAACGCCATGATCACCCGCAAGGCCGGCCCCGCTCTCGCCGCCGGCTGCCCTGTCGTGCTGAAGCCCGCCGCGCTGACCCCGCTCTCGGCGCTCGCCATTGCTGAACTCGCCCAGCGCGCGGGTATCCCGAAGGGCGTCTTCAACGTCATCACCTCGAAGAAATCGTCGGAGGTCGGCACTGAGCTGACCGAAAGCCCGCTGGTCGCGAAATTCTCGTTCACCGGCTCGACGGAGGTCGGCAAGACGCTGATCCGCCAATGTGCCTCGACGGTAAAGAAGGTCAGCATGGAACTGGGCGGCAACGCGCCCTTCATCGTCTTCGACGACGCCGATCTCGACGAGGCCGTCAAAGGCGCGATGGCGTCGAAGTACCGCAACATGGGCCAGACCTGCGTCTGCGCGAACCGCCTGCTGGTGCAGGAGGGCGTCTATGACGCCTTCGCCGAAAAGCTGACCGCCGCCGTGAAGGCGCTGAAGGTCGGCGAAGGCTTGACCGACGGCGTGCAGCAGGGACCGCTCATCGAAGAAAAGGCCGTGAAGAAGGTCGAAGAGCTCATCGCCGGCGCCCTCGATGGCGGCGCGAAGATCGTGACCGGCGGGCACCGCCACGCACTCGGCCGCACCTTCTTCGAACCGACCGTGATGACCGAAGTCACCTCTGACATGGAAATCGCCCGCGAGGAAATCTTCGGCCCCGTCGCGACGCTCTTCCGCTTCAAGGACGAGGCCGACGCCATCCGCATCGCCAACGACACGCCGTTCGGCCTCGCCGCCTATTTCTATTCCCGCGATCTCGGCCGCGTCTGGCGCGTCGCCGAGGCGCTGGAATACGGCATCGTCGGCATCAACGAAGGCATCATTTCCACCGAGGTCGCTCCCTTCGGCGGCATCAAGGAATCCGGCCTTGGCCGCGAAGGCAGCAAATACGGCATCGAGGACTACATGGAGATCAAATACCTCGCCATGGGCGGCATCGGGACGTAGCTGGCGCTATCCGCTTGACGTTTGACGCGTGACCCGCGCGTCATCGCACATGCGCTATCTCATCGCCGCCGTTGCCCTCCTCGCCCTCACCGCCGCCGCACCGGCGCCGACCGAGCTTGATCCCGGCGGGCCTTATGCGCGGCCGATCCTCGAAGGCGGCGGACCCGAGGCCTATGGCGAGGCGAAGGCCCCGCCGGTGAAGGCCGTCACGGCCGGCGATCTCACGGTGACGCTGGAGGTGTCTCACCTCTCCGACGTCCAGGCCCGGTTCGGCAGCGAGATCCGCAGCGAGGGCGAGGCCGGCGGCGCGTCGTTGTGGCTCTGCTACGTCTCGGCCGAAGCGCCCGATGTCTTCGTCTGGTTCGTCTCCGACAGCGAAATGGGCGGCCCCGAGCACGAGGTCACCGCCGTCGCCCTGGAACGCGCGCCGGGCCTGAAGCGCGGCGACTGCCCGGTCTTTCCCGCCGGCACCGCCGTCAGCTTCGGCGTCCCCGGCCTCGACGCGACCGTCGCCGATATGGTCAAGGCGCTCGGCCCCGCCACGCCGGACGCCGAGGGCCTTGCGGGCTATATGTTTATCGGCCAGATCGTTCCCGGTTACGATCTCGGCCAGGACGTCCGGTACAAATTCGTGGATGGCAAGGCGGTCGCCGTCGTCGTCTCCCAAGAAACGACACAATGAAGCCGCCTAACCACATTGCGGAACCAGGCAACCCGCATGCATGCTTGCCTCCTACGCCTCCGTAAATTCCTCTCATCTCCAGGGTCCTTCATGCTTCGCCTGCCCGCTTCCGGTGCGTTTTTCGCCGCCGCCATCGCCTTCGCCCCCGCCGTTCTGGCCGACGAGCTTTCTTATGGCGAAGGCCCCGCCGTCACGCTGATCCGCAACGGCCTCACCGGCTCCGGCAACCAGCTTGAGAAGGCGCCGGCCGTCGCGGTGAAGATCGACAAGCTCGACTTCGTCCCCGGCAAGACGACCTTCAAGGATCTCGACGACGCACTGGGCATCGAGCAGTACACGCTGGGCGAAGGCGGCGACGCGTTCACCTGGTCCTGCGTCCTCTCGCCCGCCGATGCGAACGCGCCCGCAGCGCTCATCTTCTTCGGCTCCGACACGAAGGGCGACGCCAGCACCGCGGTCGAAGCTTTCGCCTATGAGACGCATCCTACCGACGACATCCCGCCAGGCTGCTTCATGTCTGAGAAGCCGCTGGCGGTGACGACCGGCGTTCCCGGGCTCGGCGCGACCCAGGCCGATCTGGAGACCGCCTTCGGCCCCAAGCCTGAAATGGATGCCAACGGCACCGTTGGGTATTATTTCGGCGGCGAGCCCAAAGGCGACGGCACCGTCTCCTCCAAGGAGCTTAAATACCGCGTCATCGACGGCAAGGTCGTTGCGGCGAAGTTCGGTGTCGTCACCGAACTCGAATAGCGCGGCTTAACGGCGCGGCGGCGGAACAACCGCCGCCGTCACGCGTTGCGGACGGGTTGGGCTTAAAGCCCGTCTGCAATGGATAAGTCATGTCGCGTTTCTCGCTGCCGGCTGCGTTTATTCTTGTCGTCATGCCGCTTGGCGTCGCCCAGGCTAAGATCGTCGAAGTGGCCGGCGTGCCCGCAACGCCCGGTTTCAATCTCTTCCGCTCCGACACCGCGCTCGACGGCGCCACCAAGCTGACCGCTCCGCCGCCGGTCGCGCTCAAGGCCGGCAGCATCGCGCTGGTCTTCGAGGGCACCCCGCTCGCCGACATCGCCAAGGAACTCGGCGGCGCGATCCAGCATGCCGGCGACGCCGCCGACAGCACCTATTGGCTCTGCTACCAGCAGCCCGGCTCCGCAACGGCGCCGGCCGCCCTCGTCTGGTTCCAGTCGGGCCAACTCGGCGGCGACGCGCATACCCTCGCCGCCATTGCGGTCGAAACCGCGCCCGCCGCGATGCCCGCCGAATGCGTCAAGCCGAAGAAGGCCATCAACCTCGAAACCGGCATGCCCGGCCTCGGCGCGAAGACCGCTGATCTCGTCACGGCGTTCGGCGCCGCGACCCCCAAGGCAGACGGCGTCGCCGTCTACACCCATGAAGGCGCGATCGCCGACGGCCCGCTGAAGGGTGGCATCACCCTCACCTTCCTCGGCTACAAGCTGGAGGGCGATCTCGTCGCCGCCTACCAGATCGGCCAGATCTCTTCGAACTAGGGCTTCGGCTCAGAGCAGCCGCACCGTTCGTCATGGCCGCCCTTGAGGCGGCCATCCAGAAGACCGGGCGCGATGTCGGCTGGATGGCCGGGTCAAGCCCGGCCATGACGGGTTGGTTATGGGCGAATGTGACGAGTGGGCTTGGCCCCGGCGACATGCATACTACCGCCGAGGCGATGGGCCTTGCAGGCGCGGCATGATCGGACGGTTCTTCGGTTTTCTATGGGGTCTCGCGCGGGTATTTCCCGCGGCCGGACTTCAGGGCATCCGCTTCGGCAGCGGTGCCTCGGTCTTCTACAGCTTCCTGTTTTTCTTCTTCCTCGTCGTCGCCGTCGTGCTCGTCCTGCTCGGCTTCGACCTCGAGCAGGTCGATGCCTGGCTCGACCGCAACGCCGACACCTTCGATCTCATCGGCACGACTATCTGGAAGACCATGCTCGCGGGCATCATGGCGCTCTGCGCGCTGGTGATCGCCGCGCCGTTCATCGACCGCAAGCCTAAGGACGACGCGCCGCAGAACCTGAATGCAAAAGAACGGCGCAAGGACGAGGCGCAGAAGCAAAGCTGGTTCAGCATCGGCTGCGCGACGCTGGTCGCGCTCGCCATCGGCTATGTCTGCTATGTCGGCATCTTCCTGCTCTAAGACGGCCGCCGCAGCCTCAGCTCATGCACTTGCCCTGGATCGGCTCGATCTTCAGCGTCGCCATGTCGACAAAGGCCTTGGCTTCGGCCTCCGAGATACCCAGCAGCTTGGCGATCCCGGCAATGTCGGACTCGTTCAGATTGGCGATCAGGATCCTCAGCATCTTCACTGCATCGTCGCCGAAGCTGACGATGATCGCATCGATCATGCAGGTGCAGGTGGCATCCGCGCCCTTGGGCGGCGCGTCGTCGCCGATCGAGCCCTTGCACCAGTCGATCGCCGGCTGACGCAACGATTGAGCCGTGTCCTCGGCCCGGGCGGGCGCGAAGGCCAGCAGCGCCGCAACCGCGGCCATTCCAAACAGATGCTTCATGTCGCTCTCCAATCCACTCGTTATTTCAGGCAGGCGTCCATAACGGACGTCATCTTGTCGTCGATCCTCGCGATCACGACCTTCGTATCCGCGGGGCTGAGACCGAGCAGTTTGGCGATCTCCGCCTCCTGCGAGGGCTGATAGCCGGCGCCCAGGATTTTCAGCATCGCGACTGCATCCTCGCCGAAATCGGCGATGATCCGATCGACGATGCAGCTGCACAGGGCCGGCGCCTCCGGGGTCCCGACGCCCGAGATGCAGGCGTCGAGCGCCGGCTGGCGCAGGGCCGCAACCGTATCATCGGCAAAGGCCGGCCCGCCGAAAGCGAGCACGAACACGGCCATAGCGGCCTGAATCAGGCGGTTCATGCTGAGTCTCTCCCTAATGCGCCTGTGATGGCACACCCGGCTGATCGCGCGAAAGCGGCGAAACAACGCGCCTCTTGACCCCGGCCCGCGAAGGACCGACTGAAGCCCGCAAACGCGCCCACCGCAGGATCGCCGCCCATGATTCCCCGTTACGCCCGCGCCCAGATGACCGAAATTTGGAGCCCCGAAACCAAGTTCCGCATCTGGTTCGAGATCGAGGCCTATGCCTGCGAGGCCCTCGCCGAGCTTGGCGTCATCCCCAAGGGCGCGGCGCAGACGATCTGGGAGAAGGGCTCCGCCGCCACGTTCGACGTCGCGAAGATCGACGCGATCGAGCGCGAGGTGAAGCACGACGTCATCGCCTTCCTCACCCATCTCGCCGAATTCATCGGCCCCGACTCGCGTTTCGTGCATCAGGGCATGACGTCATCGGACGTACTCGACACCTGCCTCGCCGTGCAGCTCGCGCGCGCCTCCGATCTCCTCATCGCCGGCGCCGACCGCCTGCTCGCCGCGCTTGAAGCGCAGGCCAAGACCCACAAGCTCACTCCCACGATCGGCCGCAGCCACGGCATCCATGCCGAGCCGACGACCTTCGGCGTCAAGCTCGCCGGCCACCACGCGGCGTTCCAGCGCGCCCGTACGCGCCTGATCGCCGCCCGCGCGGAAATCGCGACCTGCGCCATCTCGGGCGCCGTCGGCACCTTCGCGCAGATCGACCCCGCCGTTGAGGAACACGTCGCTAAGCGCCTCGGCCTGCAGCCCGAGCCCGTCTCGACGCAGGTCATTCCGCGCGACCGCCACGCCGCCTTCTTCGCAGCGCTTGGCGTTGTCGCCAGCCAGATCGAGAATCTCGCGACCGAGATCCGCCATCTCCAGCGCACCGAAGTTCTGGAAGCCGAGGAGTATTTCTCCGAAGGCCAGAAGGGCTCGTCGGCCATGCCGCACAAGCGCAACCCCGTGCTGACCGAGAACCTCACCGGCCTCGCCCGCATGGTGCGCGGCTACGTGACGCCGGCGCTGGAGAATGTCGCGCTCTGGCACGAGCGCGACATCTCGCACTCCTCCGTCGAGCGCTATATCGGCCCCGACGCCACCATCACGCTCGACTTCGCGCTGCACCGCATGGCCGATGTCGTCGAGAAGCTGGTCGTCTATCCCGAACGCATGCAGCGCAATCTCGACCTGCTCGGCGGCCTCGTCCATTCGCAGCGCGTGCTGCTGGCGCTGACCCAGGCGGGCGTGCAGCGCGAGGACGCCTATCGCCTCGTCCAGCGCAACGCGATGCCGGTCTGGCGCGCGATGCATAACGGGGTCAGTGCGCCGACCTTCCTGGAAAACCTGAAGGCCGATGCCGACGTCACCACCGCGCTGAAGCCCGACCAGATCGAAGCTTTGTTCGATCTCGGCCATCACCTCAAGCAGGTGAATGCGATCTTCGCGCGCGTGTTCAGTGAGTAGATAGCCGAATCATCGATATTATCGTATGCATGTTCTTGCATAGGGCAAGAACATGCATAGACGCCAAGTCAACTTCGACACAATGTCTGAAACCGATGTTCGAGAAGTAGTCGTTAGGCCATTTCTCGAACGGCTCGGATATGCGCACAATACCGCTAATGACATTAAGACTGAGCGTCGTTTTCGCTATGCTGAGAAGTTCCTAGGACGACCCAAAGAGGGCAAAGGCATTTCTGTCGAGGGCATCGCAGATTACGAGTGTATCGCGGGGCCATTCGGAAAGTTCATTGTAGAGGTCAAAGCCCCTCACATTCGGCTCGATGAAAAAGTTCTCCTTCAAGCCCATTCCTACGCGGCCCATCCGGAGGTCAACGCGAGATATTTTTTAATTTCAAATGGCCGCCTATTTTCGTTGTACGCCACGAGCGATCTTAGAAGACCGATCGTCTCTTGGACTTTCGAAGAGGAAGAGGAACGTTTTCTGGAAGTCAGTAACTACCTTTCGCCTGAAGCGATTCAAAAAAGAGCGCATTATGAAAGGTACGAGCCAGGTCGCCCACTAGCCCTTGGGTTAGGCCCGTCTGCGAGAATCTCAGGAGGACATCTCGTTTATTCAGGACACACCAGCAACAACGATACTATACGGGCACTCACTGGCACGCTCACAGGTCGTCAAGAAGGTATAACGGGTGGTGTGGTACAACGCGAAGCTGATGGTACGATTATAGCGCGGGTCAAAATCGCGACGCCCGTTACTGCGATAATTGGAGCTTCAGATTCTCGAAGCGAATATCTTTTACCCTTTTCAACTGCTTCCGATTGCATTTCTAGCGATCCTGTTTCACCGACTATCCTTGTCGGAAGAGATAGCGGTCGTGAACTCTCTCAGCCCGACCTCGGAAAATTAACAGGCAGGCGAGGGTTCAGGCTAAATCTCAATATGGCTTTCACTACCGTAACTGAGGCCATTGGGTATGTTCACAGCAACATCTTCTCGGGAACTTTTGATGTTGAATGGCAATATTGGTTTAGCCAGGAGACCATTCGATCATTCAATCAAATCCTTCCAATTCGCCTGCCGCAAAATTTCAACATCTCCGCAACCGGCCATTTCCAGCTAATTCTCGAATAAGATCAGCGCGCGTGTTCGGCGGCTAGATGTGGCGGCGTCCCATGCGGGGCGCCAGCCACCATGCGGTGAACGGCGTCGCCACCAGTGCCGCCATCACGATCAGCGGCAGCAGAATATAGGCCAGCGTGTTCAGCGCCGGCACGCTGACGACGATCGCCGCCGCGATGCCAAATACCAGCACATCGATCATCAGGGAAAATTGCAGGACAACGAAGCTGTTCGCACGCATGTGCCACCCGCCTTCTGTGAGCCCCTCATTCGAACGAACGCGGGGTCAGGCGGATGGTTCCGACGCCGGTGCAGCGCCGCCTAGCGTACAGTCTCCAGGACGGCCTTGCCTTCGCCGACCACGACGAGGACCCCGAGCGCCGTGAAATCCTGCGTCAGCGGCGCCATAGCGAGGGTCACCGAGCGCACATCGCCGGACTTGCCGAGAATGCGCACGGCCACCGCCGCCGGCACCCGATTTGAAATCACGGATTCAAACCCGGTCTGCAGCCGCCGGCGATCGGCATTCTCGACAATGTCGAACATCCGCACCTCGGCGAGATCCGAGCCCGTGAAGCCCGTGAGCCGTTCGAAATGCTCGTCGACGGAGGTCATCCGGCCCCGTGAGTCCAGCTTGACCAGGGCGATCTGGTTCAACTGCGCGAGCGCCGTCTGTCCCGCGACCCACTCCGCCGCCGCCGCGCGCATATGCTCGCGTTCCGTGACGTTGACGGAGAGGCTCGCAACGCCGTCGCGATAGGGGAAAGCGCGCGCCATGATCTTGCGCCCCGGAAAGATCGCGGAGCTTGCTTCATAGGTTTCGATTTCGCCCGTCCGCAGCACCCGCCGCAGAATCTCGTCCGCGATTGTATTGCCCGGCCGGCCCAGTGCTTCCGCGACGGTCTTGCCCAGCATGTGCTCGCGGCTGACCCCGAAATAGGCTTCGGCGACCCGGTTCATCTCCATCAACCGGAGATCCCTGTCGTACAGGATGAAACCTTCGGCCATGTTCTCAAGAATTGTCGCGAGCTTGATCTCGGCATCGTTGATGGGCGCAGCATCGCCCGCCGGCGCGTTCTGCCCGCGCAGCCGCTCATATTCCTCCGTCGAGAGGAGCATGACCCGCGCACGTCCGTGATGCGTGATGGTCAGCGGCTTCGCCAGCGCCTGCTGCTGCCAGAACCCGAAATTACGGATGATTTCGGCAGCGCTGACAACTTGTCGTGGGTCGGACATTTCGGGCACCTAAAATAAGTAATTTATGTCTTTTCCATTGAGCGCTGATGGAGTCGGATTAACGGTAATCAAGCGAGCGCCGAAAATCAATTTCGATCCGTGCCCATTTGGCCGACCACGGGCAAAATTCGCATCATTTTCTGTACATCAGCAAAAATGCGACAGAACGCGGCCTTCAAAACTCTAATCTATACAATGTGCGGGCGCAGCATTTGGGCGCCAAATCGATAAGTAGCTAAGCAATTCTTGCGGATGGCTTTGAAGGGCTGAAGTCATGAGTCAGTTGCTTGCGAAAACTGGCAAGCTTTATTGCAATGCTTCGGCGCACCCGCCTGTGCCCGCGCGGGTGGAATTCAGGCAAAGCGCAAGCAACACAACCGGAAGTCTACCCCAACGTCAACCGCTCAAGAACCACCTGCGCCGCTTTACCCAATGTCAGCGCGGTGTTGCGGCGATCGAGTTCGCCTTCATTGCCCCGGTTCTTCTGGTCTTTCTGCTCGGCGTGATCTGCTACGGCGCCTACTTCTGGATGGCGCACGACGTCCAGCAGCTCGCCAATGACGGCGCCCGCTCCGCCATCGCAGGATTGGACGCGGCTGAGCGCTCCGCCATCGCGCGACAGACCGTCCAGCGCAATCTCAGCCGTCAGGACGGCCTCGTCGCCGCCAAGGCCGCGGTCACCGTGAAGGAAGGCAACGACGCCTTCACGGTCACCGTCAGCTACGACGCCTCGGGCTCGCCCTTCTGGAACGTCATCGAACTCTTCCCCATGCCGTCCACGACGATCCGCCGCTCCGCGACCGTCACCCTCGGGGGCTATTGATGCGCAAGCCCCTGTTTTTCCAGCGATTTGCGACGGACGAGCGCGGCGCGGCGGCCATCATCTTCGCGCTGACCGCCACCGTGCTCCTCACAATGACGGCGTTCGCCGTCGATTTCGGCTACCTCTACGTCCAGAACCGCCGGCTCCAGGGCCTCGCCGATCTCGCCGCGATGGCCGCCGCCGAGGATCTGCCCAATGCCCGCCGCCGGGTCGATCAGACCATCGCGGCCAATGGTTGGCCGACCAAGATCGAAGCCCAGATCGTGCTTGGTAGTTACGTGCCCGACAGCACAGTCGAATCAGGGCAGAGATTCTCGCCCGGCGGCTCCATGCCCAATGCTGTGCAAGTGAAACTCAAGAGCAATATCGCACTCTTCTTTGGGGAGCATCTGACGGAATCCGGCACGGTCACCATCGCCCGCTCCGCCACCGCGGCCAACGCGCAATTGGCGGCCTTCTCGCTGGGCACCCGCCTCGTCAGCCTCAATGGCGGCGTCGCCAACGCGCTGCTGACGGCGTTGACCGGGAGCAAGGTCTCGCTCTCGGTGATGGACTACAATTCGCTGCTCGCGGCCAATGTCAGCCTCTTCGACTATGTCGATGCCCTGCGCACCGAACTGAACCTCGAAGGTGCCAGCTTCGACAAGGTGCTCGCCAGCGATATCGAAACCAGCGATGCGCTCTCCGCGCTCGGCACGCTGCTGGAAGACAAGGGCGACAAGACCGCCGCCTTTGCGGTCCGCCAGCTCGCGACCGCATCCGGCGCACTGTCCGACATCGGCCTCGACAAGCTGATCGACCTCGGCGCCGCCGGCGCGCAGGATCACACCGGCGTCGGCGGCATGAAGCTCACCGTCAACGCGCTCGACCTTTCCAACGCGGTGCTCGCCCTCGCGCGCGACGGCCGTCAGGTGAAGCTCGACTTCAAGGCCGCGATCCCTGGTCTCGCTTCGGTGCAAGCATGGCTCGCGATCGGCGAGCGTCCCAACAACTCGCCCTGGATCGCCGTCACCGCGTCGGGCGAACCGGTCATCCGCACGGCGCAGGCGCGGCTCTATGTCGTCGCCTCGGTCGGCACCGGCGCCTCGGGCAAGAACGCGATCGTCTCCGTCAACCTGCCCTTGCTCGTCGAGCTCGCCTCGGCCGAGGCGAAGCTGGGGGCAATCTCGTGTCCCGCCAATGCTAGGGAGCGCAAGGTCACGCTGCAGGTGAAGACCGGCATAGGCCGCGCCGCCATCGCGGCGGTCGACATGACCAAGCTCGACGACTTCAAGCACAAGCTGGTGGAGAACCCCGCCGCGCTCGTCGCCCTGCCGCTCGTCTCGGTCACCGCGCAGGCCGGCGTCGATGTCGGGGGCAAGAACTGGCAGACTCTCAGCTTCAACGGCGCCGAGATCGACGCCCACGCGATCAAGACCGTCCAGACCAACGACGCGCTGCAGGCCGTGACGACCAGCCTCATCGGCGACCTGAAACTCAAGGTCAACATTCTCGGCCTCGGCCTGCCGCTCGGCGCGCCGGCCATCCAGCAAAGCGTCGCCGCCGCGCTCGGCACCGCCGCCGCGCCGCTCGACGCCGTCGTCAATTCGCTGACCGGCCTGCTCGGCCTCCATCTCGGCGAAGCCGACGTCCGCATCAACGGCGTCCGCTGCCATTCGAGCGCGCTGGTTCTCTAAAGCGGTCGTGACACGCGCTTCGCATTCGGCCATTAGCGTGGCCGGATGCCACCGCTCCCTTCTCTCGCCGAGCTGATCCGCACCTTCGCGAAGGTCGGCATACTCGGCTTCGGCGGCCCGGCCGCGCAGATCGCGCTGATGCATCGCATCGTCGTCGACGAAAAACGCTGGCTCGGCGAGGCGCGATTCCTCCACGCGCTCAACTACTGCATGCTGCTGCCGGGGCCGGAGGCGCAGCAGCTCGCCACCTATATCGGCTGGCTCACCCACGGAACGCGCGGCGGCTTGATCTCCGGCCTGCTCTTCATCCTGCCCGGCGCGCTCATCATGCTGGCGCTGAGCGCGCTTTACGCGGCCTTCGCGCATATCCCGCTGATCCAGGGCGTCTTCACCGGCATCAAATGCGCGGTGCTGGTGATCGTGCTTCAGGCGCTGATCCGTCTCGCCGGACGCGCGCTGCGGACCAGCGTGCTCCGCTGGCTCGCGCTCCTCGCCTTCCTCGCGCTCTTCCTCTTTGGCGCGCCCTTCCCACTCGTTGTGCTGGGCGCCGGGCTCGCGGGCTTCGTCCTGTCGCGTGCATTGCCCGGCTCGATGACCCTGGCGCGCACGCACGCCGCCAACGCCGATGCCCCCGACACCGGCCTCATCGACGCCCATATCGAGACCGGGGGACTCACCCACATCCAGCCCCGCGCCGCCACCTTCTGGCGTCAGCTCATCCTCGGCCTCGCCCTCTGGCTTGCCCCCGTCGCGCTGCTCGCGCTCTTGCTGCCGGGCAGCGTCTTCGCCGATCTCGGACGCTTCTTCGCGACCATGGCCGTCGTCACTTTCGGCGGCGCCTATGCGGTGCTTTCCTATGTCGCGCAGGAGGCAGTGCAGACCTATGCCTGGCTCTCACCCGCCCAGATGATCGACGGCCTCGGCCTCGCCGAGACGACGCCGGGGCCGCTGATTCTCGTGCTGGAGTTCACCGGCTTCCTCGCCGCCTTCGGCGCCGACACGGGCCTCAACCCGTTCGTGGCGGGGACGCTCGGCGCGCTGCTGACCCTCTGGGTCACCTTCGCGCCGTCCTTCCTCTTCATCTTCGCCGGCGCGCCCTATGCCGAGGCGCTGCGCACCCGGCCCGGTCTCAATGCGGCGCTCGCTGCCGTCACGGCCGCGGTGGTCGGCGTCATCGCCAATCTCGCGCTGTGGTTCGCGCTGCATGTCCTCTTCCGCGAGGTGACGACCTTCACCGGCTACGGCCTCAGCCTCGCCGTGCCGCGTCTCGCGACACTCGATCTCGTCGCCTTGGCGCTCACCGCGGCAGCGCTGTTGCTGGTCCTGCGCTTTCGCGTCGGCGTCGCGACGCTCGTCGCTCTCTTCGCCGCCGCCGGCATGGCCGTCACGCTCTCGCAAACCTGAGCCCAAAAGCAAATGGCCGCCCGAAGGCGGCCACTCAAAACGCTTGCCGATGATTACGCCGACTTGCGGCGCGGTGCCGGCTTGCGCGTCGTCCGCGCCCGCGCGGCAGGTGCGCGCGTCGCCGCTGTGCGGGCCCGAACCGGCTTGCGCACGGGCTTCTTCGGCGGCGAGAGCAGGAACTTGTCGACCGCCCAGGCAATCGCCGCGAGCGCGATCAGGCCGCCGCCGGCTCCGGCCCAGGTGCGTCCACCGACCTTGCCCAGCTGGCCGCCCAGCTGGTGACCGGCCTTGCTCAACTGCACGGCGAGCGGACGGCCATGTTCAACGATCGCCGTACCCATCGCGGGGAATACGGGACGCAGGCGGCTCAGAATGACCTCACGGCCTTCGGCGGTACGGATATCGGCCACGATGCAAGCTCCAGATCAGAGAAATCTGCCTCCAAAACGCGTGAGGCCATTTTCAGTTCCGGAGCGCGCGATCACGTCCCGGCCTTCACCTGCGCCAGTGCGGTCTGGAACAGCTCGTCCATCTCGCGGCGGATGCGGTGCTCGCTGACATCGAGGCCCTTCGCGTCGAGGTCACCCTTGACCTTACGGAAGACGTCGTGGTCGCCGGCTTCCTCGAAATCGGACTTCACGACTTCCTTCGCATAAGCGTCCGCCGCCTCGCCGGTCAGGCCCAGCTTCTCGGCCGTCCACAGGCCCAGCAGCTTGTTGCGCCGCGCGGTCGCCTTGAAGGTGATCTCCTGGTCGTGCGCGAACTGGCCCTCCTGGGCTTTCTTGCGGTCATCAAATCCGGCCATGATCGTCTCCTGATGGCGTCCGCGGAAAACGCGGACGGGAATTCCGCCCCGATGTGCGTCATGCCAAGCCGAATCTCAAGAGGCCCGGCATTAACCGCTGCGTTCCGCCGGAATTGAGAATCCCGGCGCGATCCCTTAAGTCAGGGTCTCACGGCCCCTGGGCCGGTTTAGGATAACCTTCATGTCCGGCAGTCGTCGCAGGCTCGTTTACGAGGGCAAGGCCAAGATCCTTTATGAGGGTCCCGAGCCCGGCACCCTCATCCAGTATTTCAAGGACGACACCACCGCCTTCGATGCGACGAAGAAGGCGACGCTTGAGGGCAAGGGCGTCCTCAACAACCGCATCAGCGAGTACATCATGACTCAGCTGAACGTGATCGGCGTGCCCACCCACTTCATCAAGCGCCTCAACATGCGCGAGCAGCTCATTCGCGAGGTCGAGATCATTCCGCTCGAGGTCGTCGTGCGCAACGTCATGGCGGGCAGCCTCGCCAAGCGCTTCGGCCGCGAGGAGGGCGAGCAGCTCCCCCGCTCGATCGTCGAATTCTACTACAAGGACGATAAGCTCCACGACCCGATGGTGTCGGAAGAGCACATCCTCGCCTTCAACTGGGCGACCCCGCAGGACATCGACGACGTCATGTCGCTCGCCATCCGCATCAACGACTTCCTGACCGGCCTCTTCCTCGGCGCCGGCATCCGCCTGGTCGATTTCAAGATCGAGTTCGGGCGCCTGTGGGAAGGCGACATGGCGCGCATCGTCCTCGCCGACGAGATCAGCCCCGACTCGTGCCGCCTGTGGGACATCGAGACCGGCGAGAAGATGGACAAGGACCGCTTCCGCCGCGACCTCGGCAACGTCACCGAAGCCTACCAGGAAGTCGCCCGCCGCCTCGGCATCCTCCCGGAAGCCGGCAACAACGAACGCAAGGGACCGGTGCTGGTCCAGACCTAAAACAGCGCCTCATGATCCTCCCCCGTTTACGGGGGAGGGGGACCGCGAAGCGGTGGAGGGGGCGGATGCAGCGCAATGACTTTTCAGAACGAGATGCCGAGAAACAAATGAAAGCCCGCGTCCACATCACCCTGAAAAAAGGCGTCCTCGACCCCCAGGGCAAGGCCATCGCCGGCGCCCTGCACGGACTCGGCTTCGACGAAGTCGCCGATGCCCGCCAGGGCAAGTTCATCGAACTCGACATCACCGGCGAGGACGTCGCCGCCGCCAAGGCGCGCGTCGAGGCGATGTGCCAGAAGCTGCTCGCCAACACGGTGATCGAAAACTACCAGGTCGAGATCGCCTGACCATGCGCATCGTCCTCGCCGCCGCGCTGCTCGTTGCGACGCTGGGCATCGCCCGCGCCGATGAACCGCTGCCGCCGCCGATCGACTGCGGCAAGGACTACGAGACGCTCTATCTCCAAGCCTACAACATCCCCGACGTCGCCTTCACCAAGAACGACCGGGTGGAGGAAGTGTGGACCGCCTCGCGGCTCGACACCTACATCTTCTCGCGCGAGGGCACGGCGGCCTATCCCTCGATCATGCTCCGCTCGATCCGCAAGACCGGCAAGCGCAGCTGGGGCGCGTCGATGAGCGGCTGCGGCTTCGGCGACCAGGAAGCCTTCCAGGACCTGTTGGAAGACTATAAGGACATCAACCGCGGCCTCCTCAACGCCCTCACCGACGGCCAGACCGTCGGCCCGCCGTAGCAATCGTCGTCGGCAGCTATCTTCCCCCGTGCTTACGGGGGAAGTGCCCCGAAGGGGCGAAGGGGGCCAGCGCCGGCGCCCGCCCCCATCCCGGCCTTCGGCCGTACTTCCCCGCATAGTGGCGCGGGAAGATGATTTTCTAAGCCTCATGCTGATTGGGGTGAAACACCCAAACTGTCATGCCCGCGAAGGCGGGCATCCAGCGCTCCGGCAGGGCGTCTGCCCCAATGGATTCCCGCCTTCGCGGGAATGACAAAGTGAGTGATTCAGACTATCCGCGCGGGCCCTAAGCCGTCTTCAGCTTCATCGCGCCCATGAAGTCGCGCTTGCCCAGCTTCACGCCCTTCCCGCGCAGGATCGCGTAGGTCATCGAGGCGTGGAAATAGAAATTGGGCAGCTCGAAGCTCATCAGGAAATTCTCGGCCGTGAAGGGCAGGCGCAGCTTCTCGCCCAGCGAGAATGTCACGTCCCGGCCCTCCAGCGCGTTGATCTCGGCCGGCACCTCGTCCTTCAGCGACGCGATCGCGTCGGCGATCAGCGCCTGCAGCTCCTGATAGCTGTGCGGCGGGATATCGCTCGGCGCATGCGCCTGGCCGGTCTTCATGGCCTCGATCGCATCCTTGGAGTGATGCACCAGCGACTGCACCTGGAAGCGAAAGGGCAGCATGTCCGGCCGCACCTTGGCGTCCAGCACCTCTTCCAGGTCGATCTTGTTCTCGGTGCAGAAGGCGAGCCCCTTGGCGAGCACGCCCTCGATGGCACCCAGCGTCTGCAGGAACTGACCGACGCTGATATCGTAAAGTGTAATGGCCATTGGGCCGCCTCCCCTCTTGGTTTTATGGGCGCACCCTAAAGGAGGGGAGGCGAAGAACAATGGCGCTCAGGTCTTCATGCGCATCGCGCCCATGAAATCGCGCTTGCCCAGCTTCACGCCGCGCTGGCGCAGGATCGCGTAGGTCGTCGTCGAGTGAAAATAGAAGTTCGGCAGCGAGAATGAGAGGATGAAGTTCTCCACCGTGAAGGGCAGCTTGAAGTCCTCGCTCAGCTTGAACACCATGTCCTTGCCCTGCAGTGCGTTGATCTCTTCACGGCTCTCTGCCTTCAGCGCGGCAATGGAGTCCGCCACCAGCTTCTGCAGCGCGGGATAGCCGCCCTCCGGCGCCTTGCCCGGCGGCGTGAACACCCCCGCCTTGGCGCCCTGGATGGCGCCCAGCGAATGACGGCACGCGCTCACCACCTGGAACGAGAACGGAAACATATCGGGATGGACGCGCGTATCGACGATCTCGGTGAGATCGACGCCCGTCTCGGCCGCAAAGGCCGCACCCTTCGTCAGGATGCCCTCCAGCGCACCGAGGGTCTGCAGATAGTTCGCGACGCTGAGATCATAGAGTTCGATCGCCATGGTGGGCCTCCCTGCCCTTGTTGGATGGCCTTGTGACGGCCTTGTGTGACGGGCGAACCCTATGCCCGCTGGCATCGCAGCGACCAGCGCATTATGTCGCTGCCGTAGCGAGAGATTGACGGACGGGTCATGCGCCTCAACCAGATCACCCTGCCCTCTACCGACGTGATCCGCGGGCGCGACTTCTATGTCCGCCTCGGCTTCACGCTGCTGGTCGACGCGCCGCCGCATTACATGCGGCTCGAAGCGCCGGAGGGCGGCACGACCCTGTCGCTGCATCAGGTCGAAACCCCGCCCACGGGCGCGAACATCGTCGTATATCTGGAGAGCGACACGCTCGACGCCGATGTCGCGCGCCTCAAGGCCGCCGGCTTCGCCTTCTTCCAGGACCCGCGCGACGAAACCTGGCTCTGGCGCGAGGCGCGCCTGCGCGATCCCGACGGCAACGAAATCTGCCTCTACCACGCCGGCGAAAACCGCCTGAACCCACCCTGGCGCGTGAAGCCGGCGGAGACGCAGCGATGAGCCATCACCTCGCCCAGCTCAACGTCGCCCGCTTCACCCGCGCCGCCGACGCGCCGGAGAATGCCGACTTCCACGCCAATCTCGACCGCATCAACGCGCTCGCCGAGGCGCAGCCCGGTTTCGTCTGGCGGCTGAAGGACGAGAGCGGCAACGCCACCGACATCGTCGCCTTCGACGATCCCCGCATCATCACCAACATGTCGCTCTGGCGCGACTTGGACAGTCTCGCGGCCTTCGTCTACCGCACCGCCCATCGCGACATTATGCGCCGCCGCCGCGAATGGTTCGACCATATGGAGACCTACATGGTCCTGTGGTGGGTGCCCGCCGGCACGACGCCGGACCTCGCCGACGCCAAGCGTCGCCTCGCGCTGCTTGAGGCAAACGGCCCGACCGCCGACGCCTTCACCTTCCGCGAGCCCTTCCCCGCACCGGGCATGACCTCCGCACGCGGCATCATGGAAAGCTGCGACTGACATGAAGCTCATCGGCCTCATCGGCGGTCTCTCCTGGGAATCCTCCGCCGCCTATTACGCGCTCATCAACCGCGCGGCGCAGCAGCGCCTCGGCGGCGTCCATTCCGCGCGCTCCCTGATGGCCTCGCTCGATTTCGGCGCGGTCGAAAAGCTGCAAGCCGCCGGCGACTGGGACGGCGCCAGCGCCATGGTCGTCGAGGCTGCGAAATCGCTCGAAGCCGGCGGCGCGGAGCTTCTCGTCATCTGCTCCAACACGATGAGCATCGCCTCCGAAGCGGTCGCCGCCGCCTGCAAGACCCCGCTCCTCCACATCGCCGACGCCACCGCCGCCCCGATCCTGGCCGCCGGCCACCGCAAGGTCGGCCTGCTCGGCACCGCCTTCACCATGGAAATGAGCTTCCTCAAGGACCGCCTCGCCGCCCAGGGCCTCGACATCCTCATTCCCGGGCCCGAAGACCGCGCCACTGTCCACCGCGTCATCTATGACGAGCTGATCAAGGGCATCATCGCCCCGGCCTCCCGCGAGGCCTATCTCGGCGTCATCGGCCGCCTCGCCGCGGCGGGGGCGGAGGCGGTCATTCTCGGCTGTACCGAGATCGGCCTCCTGATCGACCAGTCCATGACCGCGATTCCCCTCTTCGATACGATGGCGCTTCATGCTATCGCCGCGCTCGATCGGGCCATGGAATCGGAAAAATGAAAGCCGCCGTCGTCGTCTTCCCCGCCTCCAACTGCGATCGCGACGCCGCGACCGCACTGGAATTCGTGACCGGCAAGAAGACCCAGATGCTCTGGCACGGCGATACCGACGTGCCTGCCGATCTCGACCTCATTGTCCTGCCCGGCGGCTTTTCCTACGGCGATTATCTGCGCTGCGGCGCCATGGCCGCCCGCTCGCCGATCATGCAGACCGTGGTGGAACGCGCCAAGGCCGGCACGCCCATTCTCGGCATCTGCAACGGCTGGCAGATCCTCGCCGAATGCGGCCTCCTGCCCGGCGGCTTCCTGCGCAATGCCGGCCTCAAATTCGTCAACCGCCCCGTCGCGATCCGCGTCGAGGACAGCCAGTCGATCTTCACCAACCGCTACGAGGCGGGCGAGGAAATCTCGATCCCCGTCGCCAATGGCGAGGGCAATTTCTTCGCCGACGACGCCACCCTCGACCGCCTCGAAGGCGAGGGCCGCGTCGCCGTCCGCTATCTCGACAACCCCAACGGCTCGATCCGCAACATCGCCGGCGTCTTCAACGAGACGAAGACCATCATGGGGATGATGCCCCACCCCGAGCGCCACGTGGACGACATCGCCTTCAACCAGACCGGCCGCCGCTTCTTCGAAAGCCTCGCCGGCGCGGTGGGGTAGAAGCGCGCCGCGTCACTGTCATAGTCCGCGAAGGCGGACCATCCACGGCTTTGACTGCTACACTCAAGCCATGACGCCCAGGGAGCCTTACAGCTATCGCGCCGATCCGGACGTGCCGCCGTTTCCCGACGACCGCCCGCTCATCGTCTTCGACGGGATGTGCGTCTTCTGCTCGCGCTTCGCCCAATTGGTGCTGCGGCGCGACCGCCGGCGCGTCTTCCGCATGACGACCGTGCAGTCGCCCTTGGGCATCGCGCTCTGCCGCCATTACGGGCTCGATCCCACCGATCCCGTCTCCAGCCTGCTGATCGAGAACGGCCGCCTCTATCCCAAATCCGCCGGGGGCCTGCGCATCTTCGCGCGTCTCTGCTTCCCGTGGTCGCTGCTCGCCGTGGGCCGTGTCCTGCCGCGCGCGATCGCGGACTGGCTCTATGACCGCGTCGCGCTCAACCGCATCGCCTGGTTCGGGGCGCGCGAGACCTGTCTTATGCCCGACCCCGCCGATGCCGGACGGTTCCTCGCATGAGCGATCCGCTGCGCATTCTCATCGTCGGCGGCTACGGCACGTTCGGCGGCCGCATCGTCGAGCTGCTGGAGAACGAGCCGCGCATCGTTCTCATCATCGCCGGCCGCTCGGCAGAGAAGGCGCGCGCCTATATCGCCACCCGCCGCACCGGCGAGGCCGTCCTTATTCCCGCCGCCTTCGACCGCGACGGCGATCTCGGCCCCCAGCTCGCCGCCCTCACGCCCCAGCTCGTCATCGACGCCAGCGGTCCGTTCCAGGCCTATGGCGCCACCGGCTTCGCCCTGATCGAGGCCTGCATCCGCGCGCGCCTCTCCTATCTCGATCTCGCCGACGGCGCGGATTTCGTCGCGGGCGTCGCGGCCTATGACGAGGCGGCGAAGGCGGCCGGCATCTTCGTCCTCTCCGGCGTCTCCAGCTTCCCGGTCCTCACCGCCGCCGTCGTCCGCCGCCTCGGCGAGGGCCTCGCCGGGATCGAGACGATCGAGGGCGGCATCGCGCCCTCGCCCTATGCCGGCGTCGGGCTCAATGTCATCCGCGCCATCTCCTCCTATGCCGGCCGCCCGACGCCCATCCGCCGCGACGGCCAGGACATCACCGCTTATCCTTTCACCGACCACGCCCGCGTCACCATCGCCCCGCCCGGCGCGCTGCCGCTGACCTCGACGCTCTTCTCGCTCGTCGACGTCCCCGACCTCCGGGCCCTCCAGCAGCTCTGGCCGAACGCCCGCACGGTCTGGATGGGCGCCGGCCCCGTGCCCGCCATCCTGCATCGCGCGCTCATCGCCTGCGCCTGGCTGGTGCGCCTGCGCCTCCTGCCGCCGCTCACCTTCATGGCAGGGCTCATGCACTGGTCGACCAATCGCCTGCGCTGGGGCGAACATCGCGGCGGCATGTTTGTGCGCATCGCCGGCCGCGACTCCCGCGGCGCGCCCGCCCGCCGCTCGTGGCACATGCTCGCCGAGGGCGATGACGGCCCACTGATCCCCTCCATGGCCGTCGAGGCGCTCGTCCGCAAACATCTGGACGGCCATGTGCCCGCCCCCGGCGCCCGCGCCGCCACCGCCGAACTCGAGCTTGCCGATTACGAGGCACTGTTCGACGGCCGCCGCATCACCACCGGCTTTTGCGACGACGCCGCATCGCCTCAGCGCCTCTACCCCACGCTGCTCGGCGAGGCCTGGAAGCGCCTGCCCTATGCCATCCGCGCCATCCACGAAGGCGATCTCGCCGAGGGCGTCGCCACCGTCGAACGCGGCCGCAACCCGCTCGGCCATCTCGGGGCGTGGATCGCGGGCTTCCCGCCGGCGGCAAAGGACATCCCCGTCACCGTCCGCTTCGACGAGACGGCCGGCGTCGAAACCTGGACCCGCCGCTTCGGCCCCTACACCTTCTCCAGCCGCCAATATGCCGGCGCCGGCCGCTGGGATCGCCTGCTCGTCGAGCGCTTCGGCGCGATGACCTTCGCGATGGCGCTGGTCGTCGAGGAGGCCGGCCTCCGCCTCGTCATCCGGCACTGGCGCCTCCTCGGCATTCCCCTGCCCCTCTGGCTCGCCCCGCGCTCCAATTCCTTCGAAGCGGAGAAGGACGGCGCCTTTCGTTTCCATGTCGAGATCAGCCACCCGCTCACCGGCCTCATCGTCCGCTATCGCGGCCGCCTGAAACGGCGCTAGGAAGGCGCTGGCCGCTTTCGCGCCGCTTTTGCGTGTTCGTCTTCAGCCACAGTTGCTTTGGAGCCGGACATGATCGCCCTCGCCATTCTCGCCGCCGCGCTGTCGTCGGACCCGGCCCAGCCGATCCATGTCGAGGGGCGGTTTCAGGTCAGCTACACCCCGATCTATTGCGTCCGCGCGCCCTGCCCGCCCGGTACCTACAGCGTCGTCGTCGAGAACCGGCTCGCCGGCCAGTTCCAGACCTACACGGTGGACCCGGCCTCGACCGCCGCCTTGCCCGCCGCCGGCCCGGGCGGCACGGAAGGCGACGGCATCGCCATCGACGGCGAGGTGTGGATCGACCCCGCCACAAGAACCGCCCGCGTGCTGGTCCGCGAGGCGATGTTCGGCCTCTGGAAGACGCCCGTCCCGGGCGGCGGTCAGACCGCCGACGGCAAGCCGGCCACGCTCACCCTCGTCAACGGCACCGGCGATGTCATCCGCGGTCTCTTCCTCGCCCCGGGCACCGCCGATCGTTGGGGCGCGGACGTGACGCTGGAGAGCCGCCAGAACATCCGCATCAAGTCGACCAACACCTATGTCCTGCCGACCGCGGACTGCCTCTACGACATACGCATCGTGCTGGGCGACCGCCCGCGCGAGGAGATCAGGCGGCAGAATGTCTGCACCGACCCCAAGCTCACCGCCGACCGCAGCGGCGAGATCATCGACCGCCGATGATCCCACGCGCGGCCTGAACGACGTCTAGCCTCATGCGCGCCCGCCTCTATTGGATCGACACGCCGCTTTCCGGCCGCCTCGCCATCGCGCCCCGGCCGCTGGGCGGCGACGATCTCGATGCCGCGATCGCAGACTGCCGCAGCGACGGCGTTGACCGCATCGTGCGCCTGCTGGAGCCGCACGAGATCCATGAGCTGAAACTCGCCGCCCAGGCATCGGCCTGTGCGCGGCACGACATCCAGCTTGACGACTTCCCGATTCCCGACCGTGGTGTCCCCGCCAACGCGATCAAGGCCGCCGCCCTCGCGCGACGCCTGCGGGACGAGATCGCGGCGGGCAAAGCTGTCCTCATCCATTGCCGCGCCGGCATCGGCCGCTCGGCCCTCATCGCCGCCGCCGTCCTCGTCGCCGCAGGGGTGGATCCCAACACCGCGTTCGAGCGCATCCACACCGCCCGGCACGTCACGGTCCCCGACACCGACGCTCAGCGCCTCTGGGTGGTCGAGCACATGGCATCCTGCGCGATCCCAAGTCTTGATTATTTTCCTATTTCTGCTATATCGAACGCCGATGGCGGCAGGACAGGGATAGGGACCGAGATGAACAACACAGTGGAGTCGACGTTCGAATGCCGTGGCGCGGTTCGATCCGCTGCCGCAGCCGCGGAAATCCGCGCCGGCCGCCCGGCGCATTGAGCCGCCCAGGGGGGTACACCCCAAAAAAATTCCCGGATCAATTCCACCCCACAGCCGGAAACCTGCGCAGGGCCGATTTCCTGATCTGGCTTGAATCGCTCCCACCCGCTAGAAGCCCCGCCATGACCGCCACGACCTCCGAGATCACGCCCGAAATCGTCGCACAGCACGGCCTCAGCCCGGACGAGTACGCGAAGATTCTCCAGCTCCTGAACCGCGCCCCGAACCTCACGGAGCTCGGCATCTTCTCGGTCATGTGGTCGGAGCACTGCTCGTACAAGTCGACCCGGGTCTGGCTGAAGACCCTGCCGACCACCGGTCCCTGCGTCATCCACGGCCCCGGCGAGAATGCGGGCGTCATCGACATCGGCGACGGCGACGCCTGCATCTTCAAGATGGAGAGCCACAACCACCCCTCGTTCATCGAGCCCTATCAGGGCGCGGCGACCGGCGTCGGCGGCATCATGCGCGACGTCTTCACCATGGGCGCGCGGCCCGTCGCGATGCTGAACGCACTGCGCTTCGGCCAGCCCGATCACCCCAAGACGAAACACCTCGTCTCCGGCGTCGTCGCGGGCATCGGCGGCTACGGCAACTGCATGGGGGTGCCGACCGTCGCGGGCGAAGTGAACTTCGACCCGTCCTACAACGGCAACATCCTGGTCAACGCGATGTGCGTCGGCCTCGCGCGCCAGGACAAGATCTTCCTCTCCGCCGCGTCCGGCATCGGCAATCCCGTCGTCTATGTAGGCTCCAAGACCGGCCGCGACGGCATTCACGGCGCGACCATGGCCTCCGCCGAGTTCGATGACGACAGCGAAGAGAAGCGCCCCACCGTCCAGGTCGGCGATCCCTTCGTGGAAAAGCTGCTGCTGGAAGCCTGTCTCGAACTCATGGCCTCCGACGCCATCGTCGCGATCCAGGACATGGGCGCCGCCGGCCTCACCTCCTCGTCAGCCGAGATGGCGTCGAAGGGCGATGCGGGCCTTGAACTCGATCTCGACGCGGTGCCCCAGCGCGAAGAGAACATGACCGCCTACGAGATGCTGCTCTCCGAAAGCCAGGAGCGCATGCTGATGATCCTCAAGCCCGGCCGCGAGCCCGAGGCGAAAAAGATTTTCGACAAATGGGGCCTCGATTTCGCGATCATCGGCCGCGTCACCGACACCAAGCGCATGGTCGTGAAGCACAAGGGCGAGGTCATGGCCGACCTCCCCGTCAGCGCGCTCGCCGACGAGGAAGCCCCCCGCTACACCCGCCCTTGGGTCGCGACGCCCAAGAAGCCGGTCCTTGAGGCCGCCGATTGTCCGGCCCCGGAAGATTACAGCGCGACCCTGCTGCAGATGCTCGGCTCCGCCGACCTCGCCTCGCGCCGCTGGATCTGGGAGCAGTACGACTCCACCGTCATGAACGACACTGCGCAGGGCCCGGGCGGAGATGCCGCTGTCGTGCGCGTGCACGGAACGAAGAAGGCGCTCGCCGTCACCGCCGACTGCACGCCGCGCTACGTCTTCGCCGACCCCATCGAGGGCGGCAAACAAGCGGTCGCCGAGACCTGGCGCAACATCACGGCCGTTGGCGGCACGCCGCTCGCCTATACCGACAACATGAATTTCGGCAATCCGCAGAAGCCCGAGATCATGGGCCAGTTCGTCGGCGCCGTTCAGGGCCTCAGCGAGGCCGGTATCGCGCTCGGCTATCCCGTCGTGTCCGGCAATTGCTCGCTCTACAACGAGACCAACGGCCAGGGCATCCTGCCGACCCCTGCGATCGGCGGCGTCGGCCTCTTGAAGGACATCACCAAGACCGCCTCGATCGGCCTCAAGCGCTGGGGCGACCAAGTCATCCTGATCGGCGAGACCAAGGGCTGGCTCGGCCAGTCCATTTATGCCCGCGACATCCATGGCCTCACCGGCAATGCCCCGCCGCCGGTCGATCTCGCTGCCGAGAAGCGGAATGGCGACTTCGTCCGCGCCCGCATCGAGAGCGGCGCGCTCGACACCGTCCACGACCTCGCCGATGGCGGCCTCATCATCGCGCTGGCCGAAATGATCATGGCCTCCAATCCCGCCGACGATGTCGGCTCGCAGATCGACCTGCCCGAGGGGATCGCCGACCCGCATGCCTTCCTCTTCGGCGAGGACCAGGGCCGCTATCTCGTCGCCTGCCCCGAGGACGTCTCGCTCCAGCTTCTCGCCGACGCGAAGGCGGCCGGCGTGCCCGCTTTGCGCCTCGGCCCGGCCGGCGGCCGCCACTACCGCATCGGCGACATGGTCTGGCTCGATATCCCCGAAATGCGCGCCGCCAATGCCGCCTTCTTCCCGAACCTGATGGCCGCGCCGCTCAACTGATCAGGCTCGACACCGGAGCGGACTCGGATGATCATCGCGGCAAGATCGAAAACCGATCGTCTGGGGAGAGTTTCATGAAATCCGTCCGCGCCCTCGTCGCCGCCCTGCTGCTTGCCGTTCCGCTCGCCGCCTGCGGCGACGGCAAGTCCTCCGCCCCCGCCATGGAAGAAGCCATGGTCGACCAGGCGACGCTGGCGAAGTTCGTCGCGCTGCTGCCCGCCGCGCCCAAGGGCTTCACCGCGGCGCCCGCCACCACCGTCACCGGCAAGGAGCGCTCCGTCGTCGCGCAGACCTATTCGGCGCCGACCACCGACAGCTTCTCGGTCGAGATCACCTTCTCGAACGCCGACGTCGCCAAGTTCCAGAAGATGCTCGACGAGCCCAAGGAGGCGAACAAGGCCGCCGCCGAGATCAACCAGATCGCCGGCCGCAACGCGCTCAGCTTCTCCTCGCCCGTCGTCACCAACGCCAAGTATCTGATGATCGTCAGCCCGTCGCGCTACGTGACGGTCACGCCGCTCTTCGGCGACACGCTGAAGCCCATCATGCGTTCGGTCTTCGAGCAGATCGACTTCGACGCCATCGCCGCGCAGAAGTAGCCCTGAGGCGGGTTAAGGCTCGCCCCAGTAATTCCCGATGGACCAGACATGGCCCTCGGGATCCTTCACCGAGAACTCCCGCGCGCCATAGGGCGTGTCGCGCGGCGCGGTGATGACCGTAGCACCCGCCGCCGTGGCCCTCACGAAGGCGCCCTCGACGTCCTCCAGCGCGATGCAGATGCACTGGTTGGTGCCGTTCAGCGCCAGCGGCGTCCGCATGCCATAGGCGTCATTCTCGTGGTCCGGTCCCACGAACACCATCGCGTCACCGAGCTTCATCTGCGCATGCACGACCGGCGCATCCGCCGCCTCACCCGCCCGCGCCACGAAATGCGCCCGCATCCCGAATGCCGCGATCAGCCAGGCGATCGCCGCCTCCGGATCGCGATACCGCAGCGCGGAGGTGAACTGCACGGGCTTCATGACGGGGTCTCCTGCAAGAACGTGCAACCCTAGCGCGCCGACCGTGCCTCGTCTTGGACGGATGGAACCAGCCTCGCGGAATGCGCCTAAGCGGCCTATATTGGTCACGTCCCGTCAGATCGGTTTTGCCATGCCCATGAACGCCGCCGATATCGAGCACCTCATCAAGGCCGCCCTGCCCGGCGCCGAGGTCACGATCACCGACCTCGCCGGCGACGGCGACCACTATGCCGCCCACGTCACCTCGACCGCCTTTGCCGGCAAGACCCGGGTCGCCCAGCACAAGCTGGTGTTCGACGCCCTGGGCGGGCGGATGGGGGGTGAACTGCACGCCTTGGCATTGACCACCGCCGTCCCCAAATAGATAAGAGTGGCAGTCCGCTTCAGGGAAAGTCTCATCCGATGAGCAATCCGGTCTTCGAACGCATCCAGTCCACGATCGACGCCAACGACGTCGTCGTCTTCATGAAGGGCACCCAGTCCTTCCCGCAATGCGGCTTCTCGGCGACCGTCGCCAAGATCCTGGGTCACCTGGGCGTCGACTTCCAGGACGTGAACGTCCTCGCGGACCCCGAAATCCGTAACGGGATCAAGGAGTTCACGAACTGGCCGACGATCCCCCAGCTCTACGTGAAGGGCGAATTCGTCGGCGGCTGCGACATCATCCGCGAAATGTTCGAAACCGGCGAACTCCGCGCGTTCCTTGAAGAAAAGGGCGTGAAGCTGGAGCAGGCGGCGTAACGCCACGCAGACGCCGCAATCGACGACGACTATTGCTGACGGCCGCACGCTCTGTGCGGCCGTTTCGCTTTCAGGGGTTCCCTATGTCGCTGTCCAGAATTTCGGCCGCCCTGGCCGTCACGCTTCTCGCCGCCGCGCCCGCCTGGGCCGATGTTCCGCCGCAGGAAGCGGCCACCGCCGCCGTCGACGACAATCTCGCCGAGCCCGACAACCGCGGCACGCCCGATGTCTTCGTCAAAAGCGTCTATGACGTGAAGCTGACCGCCGAGGGCATCCGCGCCGACCTGGGCCGCAACACGACCTCGCACATCATCCTCTATTACTTCACGCCCGAACTCCTTGGGCTCTACAAGACCGTCGTCGGCTTCGACGAGCCGGTGGTCGACGCCGACATGTTCATGATGGCACAGGACTGGGACACCAAGCCCGGCACGGTCACCACCAAGACCGTCAAGCAGGACGACACCTCGGCGACCGTCGAGGCGACCGTCCCGAGCTTCGGCGCCAGCAGCGTCATCACCTTCTCGCTCAAGAAGTCCAAGACCGGCCTCTGGCTGATCGACGACGTCAACGACACCCATGGCGGCGGCATTCGCCAGATGATCGGCGTCGGGCTGAAAGAGAACGGCGTCACACCCTAACGGGAAGCGTCATTACGTCGCGAGCGCTGCCGCGCCGGACAACTTAAAATATCGCAGCCGCCCATGTTGGGCGGCTGCTTGCTGCCGGGGAGATCACCATGTCCATCACCAAACTGTCGAGCGCGCTCGCCTTCGCGCTCCTGCTGACCACGCCCATCTACGCCAACGCGCCGCCGCCGCCGCCCGTCGAGGCCGCCCAAGGCGTCGCGCCCGAGATTTTCGTAAAGAGCCTTTACGACACGCTGGCGGAATCGGAGTCCGTCTCGCCGGAGCTCGGCGCTGCGACGCTGGACAGCGTCGTGTTGGCCCATTTCACGCCCGACCTGCTCGCGCTCTACAAGACCGCCTACGACATTCCCGAGCCCATCATCGACGGCAACGTCATCTGGGACAGCCAGGAATGGGACCCGAAGGTCGAGGTTGCCACCAAGACCACAGCGAAGGACGCTACGACGGCAACCGTCGAGGCCTCGTACAAGCTGGGAGCCGAAACGCGAACGGTGACCTATGCCCTGAAGGCCCTGCGCGAGGGCTGGCAGATCGACGACATCACCGGCGGCGCCGGCTCGCTGCGCAAGTGGCTGGCCGAAGGCATCGCGGGCTACAAGCCGCAATAACCAGCGACCTGACAAAGAAGAACGGCCGGGCATTGCCCGGCCGTTTTGCTTTTACATCGCGACTTTGCGGTTCTCGCCGACATCGGCCTTTTTGCCGGTGACTGCGTTGAACAGCATGATCGCGCCGGCGACCATGCGGCCGGGGCTGTCCCAATATTCGGCCTGCAGCGGCTCGATCTTCAGTAGGCGGATGCGCGGATCTTCCGGTCCGTCCCACCACGCCTTCGCAAAGGCGTTCCACAATTCCTTGATCTTGGCGCGGTCGTTCGTAACCGCCGCTTTGCCCTTCAGCGACACATAGGAATTGGCGCTCGGGCTGGCGAAGGAGAGATTGACGATCGGCTGCGCGGCGATCTCGTCGTCCTTGTGACCGCTGACATCGGTCATAACGTAGATCGTGTTCTCCTCGCGCCGCGAATAGGCGGCGACGGGACGCGAATGCATCTCCTCGCCGACGCGGGTGACGAGCATGCAGGTGCCGATGTCGTCCATCAGCTTCCAGACCTTGCGGTCGGCTTCGTTCTCATTGTCGTGCGTCATCGGGGCCTCCTCTGGCTACTGAGGAAACGTCAACCCGTCAGTGAGGTTCCGCGTGACAAAGCAAAACGCCCGCATCTCGCGATGCGGGCGTGCTGCCGAGTCCTGGGTCGCGAATTAACGCGAGTAGAATTCGATGATCAGGTTCGGGTTCATCTGAACCGGATAGGGCACCTCGGCCAGCTTCGGCGTGCGCACCAGCTTGATCGTGCCGCGGGCGGCGTCGACCGACAGGTAATCGGGCACGTCGCGCTCGGGCGACTGGGTCGCGCCGATGACCAGCGCCATGTTGCGGGCCTTCTCGGAGATCTCGATCACGTCATCGGGCTTCAGCAGCGCCGAGGCGACGTTGAGACGCTTACCGTTCACCTTGACGTGGCCGTGGCTCACGATCTGGCGGGCGGCGAACGGGGTCGGGGCCAACTTGGCGCGATAGAGCGTCGCGTCCAAGCGGCGCTCGAGCAGGCCGATCATGTTCTCGCCGGTGTCGCCGCGCAGACGGTTCGCCTCGGCGAAGATCTTGCGGAACTGGCGCTCGGTGATGTTGCCGTAATAGCCCTTCAGCGTCTGCTTGGCGCGCAGCTGAATGCCGAAGTCCGAGATCTTGTTCTTACGGCGCGCGCCGTGCTGGCCGGGGCCGGATTCGCGCTTGTTGGTGGGGCTCTTCGACGTACCCCAGAGATTCTGGCCGATACGACGCGAAATCTTGTGTTTCGCCTCAAGGCGCTTGGTCATAGCGATTTCCCATAGCTCATCGTCGTCAGGTTCGGAAAACGCCCCTCCTCTGTCCCTTGCGGGACCGACAGACAGCCTGAAACTGTCACGGGTGCATGTCCCCGCCGGGCCTGACCCCGACGAAGGCCGCGGAACATACGGATGGCCGGGGCCAAGTCAAGGCAAGAAGCGGCGAAACGACGCGGGGCTGGTCTGCAGCATTCAGGTCCGATACAGCGTTTATAGCCCTATTCTGCCGCCTTCATCGCTGGAACGGACCTCCAATGCTCAGACTTGCCCGCCTTCTTGCCATCTCCACCGTCGCCCTCGGCCTCACCGCTTTCCAGGATGCGGGCGGCAAGTTCACCGTCGACTTCCCCGAAGGCTGGACGCCCCAGACGGGCCTTGCGGCCGGTCTTTCCGGGGTTCAGAGCCCGGACGGCGCGACCAACTGCAACGCGCAGTCGAACGAAATCCCCGCCCTCGCCGCCCTGACCCAGGACCAGATCAACGCCGAACTGTCCAAGCCCATGGACCTCGCCGGCTGGGCCAACATCGTCGGCATCGACGCCTCCAAGATGGAAGTCAGCGAGACCGAATCCCGCGACCTCGGCGGCATGTATATGCAGATCGCGACCCTTACCCTTCAACCGAACGCGATGGGCGCCCCGATCGCCGTCAAGGCGCGCATGGCCGTCATCGCCCTCACCGGCCGCCTGGTGAACGCAGGCTGCTACACGACGCCCGAGAAGTACGACGAGCTGAAGGACCTGTTCGAGAAGACGGTCAGCTCCGTCCGTCCGCTCTGATCACAGCATCCGCGATCCGTTAGGCACCGGAAAATCGGGGCCGAGCAGCACGACGTGGTTCTCGGCGTCATGGGCGCCGAGAACCAGCACTTCCGACATGAACGGCCCGACCTGCCGCGGCGGAAAATTCACGACAGCGAAGACCTGACGCCCGGGCAGATCCTCCAGCCGGTGCCGTACCGTGATCTGCGCCGAGCTCTTCCGCTCGCCGATCTCCGGCCCGAAATCGATCCACAGCTTGAACGCCGGCTTGCGCGCCTCCGGGAACGCCTCGGCGCGCAGCACCGTGCCGACGCGGATATCGACTTTGAGAAAATCGTCGAAGCTGATCATAGCGTCAGCCACGCACCGTCGGCCTTGGACGACGCCACGGCTGCTTCGATGAACGCCATCCCGCGTACCCCGTCTTCGACGCCGGGATAGGAGACCGCCTCGCCGCGGATCGCGCCGCCGAACCGGCGATAGAGATCGACGAAGGCATCGAGGAAGCCGATCGGGGGCCCCTTCACGGCGGCGAAAGGCCCCTCATTGGCGACGTCGAACACCTCCGTCGCCCCACCCTTCTTCATCAGCGTCACATGCAGCGGATCGTCCTGCCGCCAGATCACGCCGCCTGTGTCGCCCATGATCTGGAAGCGCAGGCCCGCGCCACCCACGGCGGCCTGGGTGATCGTCATCTGCCCGCGCGCACCGTCGGGATAGCGCAGGCGGATCAGCGCGGTGTCGTCGAGCATGCGGCCCTCGACCAGCGCCGTCAGATCGGCCGACAGCGCCGCCGCGCGGCGCCCCGTCACGATCTCGATCATCTGCCACAGATGGCTGCCGATATCGCCGGTGGCCCCCGCCGGACCGCTGCGCGCCGGATCGGTCCGCCATGCGGCGGGACCCTGCCCGCCGTCCTCCAGCTTCGTCGCCAGCCAGTCCTGGCAGTATTCCGCCTGGACCAGCCGCAACGAGCCGATCCCGCCTTCTGCGACAATCTTCGCTGCCAATTGCGGCCCGCCGAACCCGGCATAGGTACAGGTCACGCCCACGATCCGGTTGGCCGCGCGCGCCGCCTCGGCGATCGCCTCGGCCTGCGCCACACTCACCGCTAGGGGCTTGTCGCAGACGACATGCAGCCCCGCGTTCAGCGCGGCGATCGCCGGCTGCGCATGCAAATGGTTGGGCGTCACGATGACGATCGCATCGAGCGCGAGCGCGCCCGCGTCGGCAATCAACGCGGGCCAGGTCGCATAGCCCCGCGCTGCCTCCAGCCCGCTCTTCACGGCCTGCGCCTGCGACTTCGCGGGGTCGGATGAAAACGCCCCGGCTACGAGTTCGAATCCGGCCGCGCGGGCCGTCATGCGGTGCGCCTCGCCGATCATCGCGCCCGGACCGCCGCCAATCATGGCATAGCGGATCGTCACGCCGCACCGCCGTGCAACGCGAACAGCCGCGCCTTCTCGATCTCAGCCTCGGCTTTGAACGCCTGCGACGACCAGTAGCGATAATCGCCGCGCGCATAGGCCTCGCCATTCACGCGGTACATGAAGGCGTTGAAGGCATTGGCGAGCGCGTTGTTGCGCGTCTTCGTCACCTTGCCTGGCGCGCCCATGACGATGGAGTTCGCGGGAATAACCGTCCGCTCTTTCAGGAACGCGCCGCCCGCGACGATCGAATTCTCGCCGATCACGCAGCCGTCCATGATCGTCGCGCCGATGCCGATGAGGCAATTGTCGCCGATCGTACAGCCATGCAGCGTCACATGATGGGTGATCGAGCAGTTCGCGCCAACGATCGTGTCCGCGCCGTCGCCGACATGGCACATCACGAAATCCTGCACGTTCGTGTTCGCGCCAATGACGATGCGATACATCTCCGCCCGCATCACGACATTCGGCCACACGCTCGCGCCCGCCTCGATCGTCACGTCGCCATAGAGCTGCGCGGTGGGATGCACGAAGGCCGGCGCGTTCAGCTTCACATCGGGCCCGATCATGCCGCCGCCCCCGCGAACGCCGCGATCTCCGCTGCGACCTGCTCAGGCTCCTCATGCACCAGCCAGTGCGAGGCCTCAGCGAAAGTCTTCAGCGTGAGTTGCGGCACCCACTGGTCGAGCCCCTTGATACAACCCGGCAGAAGCGCCTGGTCCTGAAGCCCCCACAGCACCAGCGTCGGCACCTTCACCGTCAGCGCCGCCTCGTCATAGGCGCGCGGCGCAGCGCTGGTCGCGACGCCGTCCTTCACCGCCGGTGGCACCAGCCGCATCGCGCGATACCAATTCAGCATGCCCCGGATCGCGCCCGGCTGAGACCATGCCCCGCGATAGTCGGCCAGCTCTGCGGCCGACATCGTGATTTGCCGGAACGAATGGCGCAGCCGCGCGAAATCGTCGGCGGCAAAGGCAGCATCGGCATCCGCGCCCTGCATGTCGACCATGTACTGGCTGGCCTTGGCCTGGTCCGAATTGCGCGCGATCTCGCGCTGGAAGGCGGCGGGATGCACGGCATTGACGATGACCAGTTTCGACAGCGTCTCGGGATGCTTCAGCGCATAGGCCCAGCCCACCGCGCCACCCCAGTCATGCGCCACCAGCGTGAATTTCCGCCGCGGCGGGAACGCCTTCACGAAGCTGGTGACATCCTCGACCAGCCGCTTGGTGCGATAGCGCGCGATCTCGTCCGGCTTGTCGCTGAGATTGTAACCAAGCTGGTCGGGCGCGAGGCAGAAGAAGCGATCGCTCAGCCGTTCCATTGTCGCGCGCCACATGCCGCCGAACTCCGGAAAGCCGTGCAGGAAAACCAGCATCGGCTTGGCGGGATCGCCCGCCGCGAAATAATGCAGCTTGGCATCGCCGATATCGACGAACCCTTCCCTGATGGTCATGTCGTCTCGCCGGAGTCCTGTTCTTGTTCAGCCGCGGCTTTTGCTGCCGCTTTTTCCGCATTGCGCTTGGCGTGCGGACGATGGACCAGCGCCGTCACGATCCCGCGCATGGTGCGCACGTCCTGCTGCGAGAGCTGTGCCCGCTGCCAGATATTGCGGAGGTTCCGCACCATCGCCGGGCGCTTGGCCGGCGGGAACAAGAACCCCGCCTCGTCCAGCTCGCGCTCGATATGGTCGAAGAAGCCGAGCAGCTCCTCCTTCGCGGCGAGATCGAACCGCCCGAGATCGAGGCTCACCGCCGGCGTCTCGTCCGCGCTCTTGAACCACTCATAGAAGCTCAGCAGCGCCGCCTGCGCGATGTTCATCGACGAGAACCGCGCATCGGTCGGCACGGTCAGCACGGCATCGGCCAGCACCACATCCTCATTCGTCAGCCCCGCCCGCTCCGACCCGAAGAGAAACCCGGTCGGCGCCCCCGTCACGGCCCGTTCGCGCAGCCGCCGCGCGGCCTCGGGCGGGGTCAGCACCTCCTTGGCCATTTCCCGGTCCCGCGCCGTGGTCGCGATCACCATGGTCAACCCGCTGATCGCCTCGGCGACCGTATCGAAGACCCTGACCCCCTCCAGGATCCAGGTCGCCCCCGACGACACCGCATAGGCCCGTGCATTGGGCCAGCCGTCCCGCGGCCTGACGAGCCTGAGGTCCCCCAGCCCGAAATTGGCCATGGACCGCGCCACCGCCCCGATATTCTCGCCCAGCTGCGGATCGGCGAGGATCACCGCCGGCGGGGGCGTTTCTGGCAGGGATTGGCTCATTTCAGTCCTTCACGCACGCGGCGGGGCGCTGTTATACCCTGCCCCAACGTCCGGCAAACCGCCCCGTCCGCCCGTCCAAGAGGATTTCATGGAAAAGATCAAAGTCGCGAACCCCGTTGTCGATCTCGACGGCGACGAGATGACCCGCATCATCTGGGCGCTGATCAAGGAGAAGCTGATCCTTCCCTTCCTCGACATCCCGATCGAGGTCTACGACCTGGGGATCGAGTATCGCGATGAGACCAATGACCAGGTGACCCTCGACGCCGCCGCGGCGATCAAGAAGCACGGCGTCGGCGTCAAATGCGCGACCATCACGCCGGACGAAGCCCGGGTGAAAGAATTCGGCCTGAAGAAGATGTGGAAGTCGCCCAACGGCACGATCCGCAACGTGCTCGGCGGCGTCATCTTCCGCGAGCCGATCATCTGTCAGAACGTGCCGCGCCTCGTCCCCGGCTGGACCCAGCCCATCGTCGTCGGTCGTCACGCTTTCGGCGACCAGTACAAGGCGACCGACTTCCTGGTCCCCGGCCCCGGCAAGCTGACCATGACCTTCACCGGCGCCGACGGAAAGACGATCGAGCACGAGGTCTACGACTTCAAGTCGTCGGGCGTGGCGATGGGCATGTACAACCTCGACGAGTCGATCGAGGAGTTTGCGCGCACCAGCCTGCTCTTCGCGCTGAACCGCGGCTATCCGCTCTACATGTCGACCAAGAACACGATCCTGAAAGCCTATGACGGCCGCTTCAAGGACATCTTCGAGAAGGTCTATCAGGACGAGTTCAAGGACAAATACGCCGCCGCGGGCCTCACCTACGAGCACCGCCTGATCGACGACATGGTCGCCTCGGCGATGAAGTGGTCCGGCGGCTTCGTGTGGGCGTGCAAGAACTACGACGGCGACGTGCAGTCGGATTCGGTCGCTCAGGGCTTCGGCTCGCTCGGCCTCATGACCTCGGTGCTGATGACCCCGGACGGCAAGACCGTCCTGGCCGAAGCCGCGCACGGCACCGTGACGCGCCATTACCGCGCCCACCAGAAAGGCGAGAAGACCTCGACCAACTCGATCGCCTCGATCTTCGCCTGGACCCGCGGCCTACAGCACCGCGCCAAGCTCGACGACAACCAGGCGCTCGCCGACTTTGCCCAGAAGCTTGAAGACGTCTGCATCGCCACCGTCGAAGCCGGCGACATGACCAAGGACATGGCCGTCCTCGTCGGCCCCGACCAGTCCTGGCAGACCACCGAAGGCTTCCTCGACAAGGTCGCCGACAATTTGACGGCAGCGCTGAAGTAAATTCAGCCGCACGAACACACGAAAGGCCCGCTGCAAAGCGGGCCTTTTTCTGTCCGAACTACCTCGTCATGGCCGGGCTTGACCCGGCCATCCAGTGGCGACCGGCTCGCTGACCAAATGGATGGCCGCCTCAAGGGCGGCCATGACGGGATGGGGAGTTAACCCGGTTAATCGTGGCTCGTCTTCGCCCGTTCGCGCTCTTCCTCGATGCGCGCCTCGATGGCTTCTTCCTCGAAGCCGAGCCCTTCCAGCACATGCGCCGCGAGCTGCAGGCTGCCCTCGACCGCTTCGGGAATGACGTCATCGACGCCGAGCCGGCGCAGATGGTCGGCGTGCTTCCAGTCCTTGGCGCGCGCAAAGAGCGGCGGCCCCGGCCATTCGTCGCGCACCGCCCGCACCATGCGCTCGGCAAGCTGGGGATTGGACAGCGTCACCACGAAGGCCGGTGCGCGATTGGCTCCGGCGCGCAGCAGCACCTCCTTGCGCGTCGAGTCGCCGAAGAAGACCGGCAAGCCCGCCTTGCGCGCCGCCGTCACGATCGTCGGATCAGCGTCCAGCGCCAGCCACGGCACGCTTTCGGCGTCCAGCACCTGCGCGATCATCTGCCCGACCCGGCCATAGCCGCCGACGATGACCGGTCCATCCTTGTCGGCCGTCTCCAGCCGCGGACGCTCCGCGCGTCGCCCTTCTGACAGGGCGGCGAGGCGCCGGCCGATCTCGTCCAGCGGCGTCGTCAGCGCCATCGACAGGACGACGACGGCGACGAGGATCTGCGACACGGTATGGTCCAGGAGTCCCGACTCCGCCGCCGCAGCGAGCAGGATCAGCGCGAATTCGCCGCCATGGGCGAGCAGAAACGAGACCTGCAGACTGGTCGAGAACGGCACGCGGAACAGCGCGCCGATGCCCAGCAGCACGATCAACTTCAGGACGACCAGCGCCGCCAGGCCGATCAGCACCACCTCGATATTCGCCCACACGAAGGCGAGATCGATGGACATACCGACATAGACGAAGAAGAGGCCCAGCAGTAGGCCCTTGAACGGTTCGATGTCGGCTTCGACCTGATGCTTGAACGCGCTTTCGGCCAGCATAGCGCCAGCGATGAACGCGCCCAGCGAGGTCGGCAATCCCGCCGCGCCAGTGAGCGCCGCGCTGGCCAGCGCGACCAGCAGGACGACGGCGATGAAGATCTCGTGGCTTTCCGATTTCGCCGCCGCGCGCATCACCCACGGCACGACGAACCGCCCGGTCAGCAGCAGCAGCACGACCGCCGCGACGCCATAGCCGATCGTGAGCATGATCTGGTCGGTCATGGTCTCGCCGACCGGCGCGCCGAGCGCCCCGACCAGGAAGAGGATCGGCACCACCATCAGATCCTGCATCAGCAGAACGGCGAACGTGGTCTGCCCCTCCGATGTCGCGAAGCGATGGCGGCTGATGAGGAGCTGCATCACGACCGCCGTCGACGACAGCGCGAGGCCCAGTCCCGCCACGATTGCCGGCCAGAAGGTCAGCCCCGCCAATGTCAGCGCGCCACCCAGCACCAGCGCGCTAGCAGCCACCTGCGCCGAGCCGAGCCCGAAGACGAGGCGGCGCAGCGTCCACAGCCGTGCAAACGACAGATCGAGTCCGATCGTGAACAGCAGGAAGATGACGCCGATCTCGCCGAGACCCTCGAAGTCCGCGGGCTTGTTGATCGTCGCCCAGCTGAGCCACGGCTGCTCGCCGACCAGCAGGCCGAGCCCGTACGGCCCGATCGCCATGCCGGCCAGCATGAAGCCGAGAACGGGATTGACCTTCAGCCGCTGCAGCAGCGGCACGCCGATCCCGGCGACCGCCAGGAAGACCATCGCATCCTTGAATTGCTCGATGGCCCCCGCACCCGCCATCGAACCGCCTTAGGCCGCGGCGGAGAGGAGTGCGCCGCGAATGGCGTCCAGCGCTTCGGCGGCCTTACTGGGATCGGGCCCGCCGGCCTGCGCCATGTCCGGCCGCCCGCCGCCGCCTTTGCCGCCGAGCTTCTCGTTGGCGACGCGCACCAGCGCGACCGCGTCGAAGGTCGCGGTGAGGTCGCTGGTGACGCCGACGACGATCGATGCCTTGCCGCCGTCATCGGTGACGAAGGCGACGACGCCCGAGCCGAGCTTCGCCTTCGCTTCGTCAGCAAGACCTTTCAGGTCCTTTGCCGGTACGCCGGAGACGACCTTCAGGATCGCGTTGCGCGCGCCGATCTTTTCGATCTCTTCGCCGCCCGAGCTGGCCGGACCCGCCAGCGCCAGCTTCTTCTTCACGTCGGCGAGTTCACGCTCCAACCGGCGGCGCTCGTCCGCCAGCGTGACGACGCGTTCTACGAGTTCGGCCGGCGCCGCCTTGATCGCCGCTGCCGCCTCGCGGGCAATGCCAGCCTGGCCTTCAAGATAGAGCCGCGCCGCTTCGCCGGTCAGCGCCTCGATGCGGCGGACGCCGGACGAGACCGCGCTTTCCGACACGATCTTGAAGAGCGCGATATCGCCGAGCCGCGCGACATGGGTGCCGCCGCAGAGTTCGACCGAAAATGTCTTGCCCGCCGCGTCGCGCGAGCTCGGCATGCCCAGCACGCGGACTTCGTCGCCATACTTCTCGCCGAACAGCGCCAGCGCGCCGGCCGCGACCGCCTCGTCGGGCGTCATCAGCCGCGTCGAGACCGCATTGTTATCGCGGATAACGCTGTTCACTTGAGCCTCGATCGCCGCGATCTCCGCCTGCGTCAGTGCCTTGGGATGGCTGAAATCGAAGCGCAGCCTGTCATGCGCAACCAGCGAGCCCTTCTGGCTGACATGCGTGCCCAGCACGCGGCGCAGCGCCTCGTGCAGCAGATGCGTCGCGGAGTGGTTGGCGCGCGTCGCCCGGCGCTTCTCGACATCGATCGTCAGTCCCGCGTCGCCGCCCTTGCGGAAGACACCGCTCTCGACCTTGCCGACATGGACATGCAGCACGCCCAGCTTCTTCTGCGTGTCGCTCACCGCGAAGCGCGATGCGCCGTCGGTGATCGTGCCGCTGTCGCCGGCCTGGCCGCCGCTCTCGCCATAGAAGGGCGTCTGGTTGACGACAATGATGCCGTCCTCGCCGGCCTTCAGCTCGTCAACCTCGACGCCGCCCTTGACCAGCGCGACGATGCGGCCCTGCGCGGTGTCGGCGTCATAGCCGAGGAATTCCGTCGCGCCTTCGCGCTCGCGGATCGCGAACCACACGGCCTCCGTCGCCGCCTCGCCCGAGCCGGCCCAGGCCGCGCGCGCCGCCGCCTTCTGCGCCGCCATCGCGGCGTCGAAGCCCTTGAGGTCGACCGTCAGATCCTTGGCGCGCAGCGCATCCTGCGTCAGGTCGAGCGGGAAGCCGAACGTGTCGTAGAGCTTGAAGGCGATCTCGCCCGGCAGCTCCTTGGTCTTCATCTCCCCGACCGCGTCGTCGAGCAGGCGAAGCCCACGCTCCAGCGTCTGGCGGAAGCGGACTTCCTCAAGCTCCAGCATCTCCTCAATGACGGCCTCGCCGCGCACGAGTTCGCTGTAAGCCGCGCCCATCTGCGCGACGAGCACCGGCACGAGGCGGTGCATCAGCGGATCTTTCGCACCCAGCAGATGCGCATGGCGCATCGCGCGGCGCATGATGCGCCGGAGGACATAGCCGCGACCTTCGTTCGACGGCATCACGCCATCGGCGATCAGGAACGAGGACGCACGCAGGTGATCGGCGATCACCCGGTGGCTCGCCGCCTGCGGCCCGTCCGCCGCGACGCCGGTCAGCGACGCCGACGCCTCAATCAGCGCGCGGAAAAGGTCCGTATCATAATTCGACGTCTTGCCCTGCAGGATCGAGGCGATCCGCTCCAGCCCCATGCCGGTATCGATCGAGGGCTTGGGCAGATCGACCCGCTCGCCGGGCGCGACCTGCTCGTACTGCATGAAGACGAGGTTCCAAAACTCGACGAAGCGGTCGCCATCCTGGTCCGGGCTGCCTGGCGGGCCACCCGCGATCTTGTCGCCGTAGTCGTAGAAAATCTCCGAACACGGCCCGCACGGGCCGGTATCGCCCATCGACCAGAAATTGTCGGAATTCGCGATGCGGATGATCCGGTCGTCGCCGAAGCCGCCAATCTTCTTCCAGAGGTCCGCCGCCACGTCGTCCGTGTGATAGACGGTGACCAGCAGGCGATCCTTGGGCAGCGCAAAGGTCTTCGAGATCAGGTCCCAAGCGAGAGTGATCGCCTGTTCCTTGAAATAATCGCCGAACGAGAAATTCCCCAGCATCTCGAAGAAGGTGTGGTGCCGGGCGGTGTAGCCGACATTGTCGAGATCGTTGTGCTTGCCGCCCGCGCGGACGCATTTCTGCGACGAGGTGGCGCGCGGAATCGCCCGGGTTTCGGCCCCGGTGAAGACGTTCTTGAACGGCACCATGCCGGCATTGACGAACATGAGCGTCGGGTCATTGCGCGGCACGAGGGGCGCGGAGGGGACGATTTCATGCCCTTGGGCGGCAAAATGGCCGAGAAAGGCGGAGCGGATGTCGGTCAGGCTGGTCATAGGCCCTATCTAAGGGGTGCGATGGTGCGGTGCAAAGCACCCGCGCTGAAAACAGGGGTATAAATCAAAGCAAAACGGCCCCGGACGAGAGGTCCGGAGCCGTTTTGGGCAGGTGTGTCGCGAAACCCAGTCCTGCGTCTTTATGGCCTAGGCCTACTCCTCTGCGTCGTCCTCGGCTTCCTTGGCGCCCTGCAGGGCCTCGCCGACCTGGCCCATATTGGCGCGGATCGCGGCTTCCACCTTGGCGGCCATGTCGGGGTTGTCCTTGAAGAACGACTTGGCGTTCTCGCGGCCCTGACCGACGCGTTGGCCGTCATAGGAGAACCACGAGCCCGACTTTTCCACGATCCCGGCTTTCACCCCGAGATCGACGAGCTCGCCGACCTTGGAGATGCCTTCGCCATACATGATGTCGAACTCGACCTGGCGGAACGGCGGGGCGACCTTGTTCTTCACGACTTTCACGCGGGTCTGGTTGCCCACGACCTCTTCGCGCTCCTTGATCGCGCCGATGCGGCGGATGTCGAGGCGGACCGAGGCATAGAACTTCAGCGCATTGCCGCCCGTCGTCGTCTCGGGGCTGCCATACATTACGCCGATCTTCATGCGGATCTGGTTGATGAAGATAACGATCGTGTTCGATTTAGAGATCGAGGCGGTCAGCTTGCGCAGCGCCTGGCTCATCAGGCGCGCCTGCAGGCCGGGCAGCGAATCGCCCATCTCGCCGTCAAGTTCGGCCTTGGGCGTGAGGGCGGCGACCGAGTCGACCACCAGGATGTCGATCGCGCCCGAACGCACCAGCGTGTCGGCGATCTCCAGCGCCTGCTCGCCGGTATCCGGCTGCGAGATCAGCAGGTCGTCCAGCTTGACGCCCAGCTTGCGGGCATAGCCCGAATCCAGCGCATGCTCGGCGTCGACGAAGGCGGCGATGCCGCCCTTCTTCTGGGCTTCCGCGACGCAGTGCAGCGCTAGCGTGGTCTTGCCCGACGATTCCGGCCCGTAGATTTCGATGACACGGCCCTTGGGTAGGCCGCCGATCCCCAGCGCAATGTCGAGGCCCAGCGAGCCCGTCGAGATCGCCTCGACCTCCGCGACCTTCTCATTGGCGCCAAGCCGCATGATCGAGCCCTTGCCGAAGGCGCGGTCGATCTGGGCCAGCGCCGCGTCGAGCGCGCGCTTCTTCTCGGGGTCTTTACGGTCCATTTCGGGCTTCTCGATAACGCGCAGACTGGCTGAAGCGGGAGGCATCGGGGCGTTCCTTATTTCATGCGGCTCGTTGACGGGCAACGAGTCGAATGTGCCCCCTTTGTTCTAGTTCTGCAAGTGTTCTGTTTTGTTCTCTTGAAGTTTCTCCCTCAACGTCAAGATGTAGGGGGCACAACCTGCGCCCCCTACAATCCACATCCTTGCCGCATCCCGAATTGGGACGATCAGGGCGTCAGCGCGACGCCGGTGACGCGGGTGATTTCGGCGCGTGCCTTGAGAATCGCCCCGGCCGTGGTCTCGGTGCCCGACACGATGTCATCGGCGAGGCCCATCAGCGCCGGCCCTGAGTCGGAGCCGTTCTCGGGCTCTTCCTTCACGGTCACGCCTTTGCCGGCCGCGATCGCCTGGTCCCACATCCCGCGCACCGCCGCCCAATAGTCCTTGGTCTTCGCCCAATAGGCGTCGCCCTTGGCCGACGGAAAGTCCTCGTCGCGGCGATAGGTGTTGAGCACGACCTCATGGACGATGGTCGTCGGCACGCCATTGCGGAGGCCGAGCTTGGCGTTGTCCTGCTCATGCACCCAGCCCTTGGGGGTCAGCGCATGGCGGTTGGTGCCGCGATAATGGTCATAGGGGGGCTTGCGCACCGCGTCGCGGCGGGCGAGCGGGCGCAGCGTCTCGTCGCTCATCCAGCGCACGTCGCCGCCGTCATAGCGCCAGTGACCAACCCCGCCGTAACGCGGCGAGTCGTCGGTCTGCCACACGGTCTGCGACCATGCGCCGGCCGCGGTCGCGGCGGGCACATCGGTCAGCACCCACTTGCCGGGACCTGCATAGGTCAGCACGGTTTTCGGTTGGTAGGTCCAGTCGTGGCGCCAGTGCTTGATGATGAAGGTCTGCTTGTTGTCCATCTCCATGACGAGGATGTGCTGCAGCGCGATCTTCGTGCCGGTGTCTTCCACCACGCGCACGATCTCGAACCCGCCGCTCTCCTTGGGCTCAATCGGCTTGTAGTCGGCGACGAACGGCACCGTCTCCTTGAAGTCGAACATGACGCGATAATTGCCGGCCATCGCCAGGATCGACTGCCGGTCTCGCTCGAAATCGGCCTGGGTGGCAGCGGGGGCGGCGGCGACCGGCGCCGAAGCGCCGGGCGTCGCGCAGGCGGCAAGGCTGAGCGCCATCGCCGCGGCAACAAGCAGGTTTCTCATTTTCTTTTTTCCTTCCTCAAGCCAGCGAACTCAGAACGATACGGTCAGCGAAACCGCATAGTTGCGGCCGGGCTGGGTATAGGCATCGAGCGTCGTCGACGTCGCGGCGATCCCGCGCACGTCGCTCCACCACCAGTATTTCTCGTCGGTCAGGTTGAAGATGCCGCCGCGCAGCTTGGCGTGATCGCCGAGCTGCACCCACGCCGTCAGGTCCAGCACCGTGAACGAGTCGGGCCGGAACAGCGTGCAGGTCGCCGCGACGGCGCAGGCATCTTCCGCATCCTTGCGCGCGGAATAGACGGCGGCGAGCTGGCCACCGAACCGCCCGTCGGGATCGCGATAGTTGAGGCCGGCGCTGAACTTCACCGGATCGATCGTCTGCAGCGGGGTCTCGACACCGCTCGTCTTCGAAATGCCGTGTGAATAGGAGAACGCGGCGATCGCGCTGAAACCGTTGCCGAACTGACCCTCGGCCCGGCCTTCGAAACCGTAGATCTCGACTCCCGGCAGGTTCACGTACTGATAGACGGCCGGGTCTCCGGACGCGAAATTGCCGCGCACCTGCACCTGCGAGATGAAGTCGTCATAGGTGCCGTAATAGCCCGTGACGCTCGCCGACCACGCATCGCCGCCGAAGCGGAAGCCGCCTTCGATCGTCTGGCTGGTTTCCGGCTTCAGGTCGGGATTGGAGATTGAGACATAGAACTGGGTCGGGTTCGAGAAGTTCGTGTTCACCTGGCTCGGCGCCGGCGCCTTGAAGCCTTCCGCGAGATTCAGGAACACGCCGAACGTATCGTTGATCTTCCATACGATGCCGAGCTTGGGCGACCAGTGGTTGTCGGAAGACTCCGTCGGCGTCGGCCCGGCATAGAGCGCGTCCGAGGTGACGGGATCGAGCTGGTAATAGTCGAAGCGCACGGCGGGGAAGAAGGTGAGCGCCCCGTCAAGCACCGCGATCTCGTCCTGCACGTAGAAGCCGGCGAGTGTGTAGTCGGTATCGGGGAACGGCTTGGTCGGGAACGTCTCGCCGGCGGGCGGTACGGTGCCGGAGCGGATGCTCTGCTGCTCGGTCACCGAATAGTCGGCGCCGTAGACCAGCAGGTGCTTCACCGAGCCCGTTGTGAATTCGCTCTCCAGCGTGGTGCCGAGGCCCCACACAGTGTTGTCGAACGTCGAATCGCGGATGCGGTCGACGGCGGTGTTGCGGTCTTCCCACGAGATCTGCCGCGTCGTGCTGTCCTGGTAATAGATGTTCGAGCGCGCGCTCTTGATGAAGCCCGTGCCGCTATATTCGTGGTCGAGCGTGATGCGGTCGCGCTCGACCTCGTCGCGCGCGGTGAGGCCGAGCACGCTGGTCGAGGCCAGCGGCGGCTTGGAGATCGCGCTCAGCACATTCCAGTCGATGTCCTGGCGCAGTGAATCCAGCGTCAGGCGCAGGCGGTTGTTCGCATCCGGCGTGAAGACCAGCTTCGCCAGCAGCGCATCGGAGACGTTCTCCTCGGGGTTGGCGGTGGTGCGATCGGTATTGGCCGAATCGTTCGTGCCCTGCGTCTCCTGGCCTTCGCTCTCGCGGTGGGTATAGGCGACCATCGCCTCCCACTCGCCCGAGCGCGCCGCGCCGACGAAGCCGCCGCTCAGGCCCTGGTCGGCGCTGGCATAGCCGCCCTGCATCTGGGCGTACCAGTTGCGGTCGCCTTTCAGGAAGTCGCCGGGGTCCTTGGTCATGAAGCTGACCGCGCCTGCCAGGCCGTCGCTGCCATAGAGCGCCGAGGCCGGGCCGCGCAGCACTTCCACGGACTTCAGCAGATCGAGATCGACATAGTCACCGCGGCCGACCGACTGCGCGCCGAAGGCGTAGGCGTCGGGAATGCGCACGCCGTCGACCTGAACCAGCACGCGGTTCCCTTCCAGGCCGCGGATGTTGAAGCTGCTATTGCCGTCGCGGCCGGTGGTCGCGAGCGCCGCGGTGAAGCGCGCGGGCTGGGTGCGGACCGACAGGCCCGGCTCGAAGCGGATGAGATCCTTCACATTGTCGACTAGCCGGTCCGCGATCTCCTCGGCCGTAAACACGGTCACGGTCGCCGGCACCTCGTCGGTCTTCTTCTCGGTCTTGGTCGCGGTGACCGTCACGGTCTCGCTGCCGAGATCGATGCCCGCGGCGGCGACCTGCTGCTCCTGGGCGAGCGCGCCGGGCAAGGCGATGAGGGTGAGGGCGGAGGTCGCGAAAAGAACGGACCGCAGCGGTCCCTGGAACGGCGTCATGATGGTATCCCCCGAAAACTTGATATTGCGAATTGATCGCAATCGCCGCGTTCGTTATCGTGCGCACCTCAAGGCCGTCAAGCCTGTTGCGAGTGACTCTGAGTCACATTCTGAATGAAAAGCCGATTTTGACCGGCAAAGGACTGAAATGACCCGATTCTGGCTTGGATTCGCCTTCGCCGCGGCGCTGACGCCGCTGGCCGCCGCCCACTCGCCCTACCTGCTGCCGAACGTCTTCATCTCGAAGGACCGCGACCACGTGACGGTCGAGGGGTCATTCACCGAGGGCTTCTTCACGCCGGACGTCGCGATGAAGTCGGACGACTACCACGTTGTCGGCCCCGACGGCGCCAAGGCGGCGCTGACCCCGACCTACCTCAAGGACCTCACCGTGCTGGAGGTCCCAACCGCCACCGAGGGCACCTATCGCATCTCCAGCGGCGCGCGCGTCGGCCGCACGGCCAAGGCCTATGAGAAGGACGGCCAGTGGGAGTTCCTCGAGCCCGGCGCGACGCCGCCCGAGGGTGCCGAGGCCGTGGACATGCAGAGCCTGACCCTCGCCGACACCTATGTGTCGCGCGGCAAGCCCGACGCGAAGGCGCTGGCGCCGCGCGGGACCGGCCTCGAATTCGTGCCCGTCACTCACCCCAACGAGGCCGCCGCGGGCGATCCCGTCCAGTTCCAGCTGCTCTTCGACGGCAAGCCGGTCGCCGACCAGCCGGTGCAGCTCCATCGCGACGGCGAGACCTATACCGGCGCCGCCCCGCCTGAAGCCAAGACCGACGCCGAGGGCAAGATCGCCTTCACGCCGACCGAAGCCGACGTCTATCTGGTGATGACCCGCTACCGCATGGGCCCGGCCGCTGAAGGCGGCCCCTATCGCAGCTACACCGCGACGGTGAGCTTCGAAGTCGTGCCCTAGTTCTCCGCGAGCACGACCAGCCGGTCGCCGGCCGTGAACTGCACGGCCTGCGACTTGGGCGGGCTGAGCACGACACCGCTCGGCCGCCCGGCAGCGCCCGGCTGGCGATAGCCGAACGCGACTTCGCCGCGCCGGCGCGCCGCTTCCACGACCGTGTGGAAGTTCACGGGCCGATCGATCGACACATAGTCCTCGACCGGCCGCATGTAGATTTCCGACCCGTCCGCATCCAGCAGGTCGTCGAAGATCGCGGCCAGGTATTCGTTCTCCGAAGCCTGCGCCAGCATCAGGCTAATCAGCTTGTTGGAAACGACGAAATCGTCGGCCCGCGTCACTTCCGCGAGCGGCCGGTTGCGCACGTCGGCGATCTCGCTGACGACTCCGATATGGAGCGCTTCCTCGTCGATGATTTCGCGCAGATGCAGCAGCGTGACGAGCGCGCGCGTATCCGCCGCCTGCACCGCCATCTGGTCGCTGGAGCTGAGCACGATCACCCGCTGAACGCTCGCAAGGCCAAGCTCCAGCATCACTTCGCGGCTCGAGCTATCGCCCGTGCGGCCCGTCACTTCGATCCCAGGCGCCGCGCCGGCAAGGGCCGCCAGGTCATTCGTCAAGCCCGGATAGTCGGCCACCACGGTCACCGCCGATCCTGCCGGCAGATAGCGCGTCAGGCTCGAGACGATCGTCGGCCCGCGCCGGTTCCAGCCCAGCACCAGCGTGCGCTCCGGCGCGAGCGGCTTCGGTGCGATGGCCTTCAGCGCCGCCTCATCCACCGCATCGGGCGGCGGCGTCGAGGTCGCGATGGCGGAATTGTCCTCCGCGATGACGATCATCCGCGTCGCATGCGTCAGCGCCGTATCGGGCGCCGGATTGAGCCTGACGCGGCCCTCGGCGTCGCAAATGCCGATCAGCGCCTGGTTCTCGTAGGATGCCTGCGCTGCGCCGAACGTCGCGGCGGGCGGCGCGCCGGGCGCCGCGACATAGATCTCGCAGCCCGAGAAATCGAGCAGGTCCGAGAAGACCGCGCTCAGTCCCGACTGACGGCTGGAATGCACGATGATCCGCGCGATGAGATCGTCGGCCAGCACCAGCTGCGCCTCGCTGCCGCCCACCTTGCGCGCGACCTTCGCCCGCGACGCATTCCGGATTTCCGCGGCGATCCGGTACTTGCTCGTCGCGCGGTCCGGCGCGTGGACCAGCGCCAGCACCGTCTTGATCACCTGCGAATCCGGATCGTCCGTTTCCGGCGACAGCACGATGATCGATTTCGCCTCGTCGGGACTGACGATCTGCAGATCGTAGAGATCGGTCGGATCGCCGCTGCGGCAGATGATCTTCAGCCTGCCGAGATCGGGCGCCTTCGCCGCGATCTCGTCCTCCATCGCGACCTTGTCCTTGTTCGCCATGATGACGAGCCGGGGCCGCTTCTCGCTTTCATTGGCGATCGCGAGTTCCGAGATGATGTCGAAGATCGAGGGCGACCAGTTGAGGATCACGGTATGGCCGCGCTCCAGCACCCGCGAACGCCCCTTGCGCAGCTCGCCCAGCTTTTCCGAAATGCCCGAACTCAAGAGGCCGATCAGCGCCGAGAAGATAAAGATGCCCGACAGCGTGATCGCCAGCGTCACGATGCGGAACGTCCAGCCGGCATCGCCGGCCATGGTGCCCGCATCCATGGTGCGCATCAGCGTCTGCCAGAACGCCTCGGCATAGCTCATCGGCTCGCCGCCCTCGGTGGTGAGCCCGCCGACATCCAGGATGAAGGCGGCGATCACGATCACCACCAGCGTGACGAAGCTCAGCCACCCGATCAGCGCGATCGGCCCCGCGGCCATCGACTTGTCGAACCCGTAGCGCAGACGCTCGGCCCACGAGACACGCTTTTCCATGATCCCCCGCCGGACGCCCGGCTCGCATCCACTCTGTCGTCCGGTAAAGCAGCCGAAGGCTGTGATTTCAACGCTTGGCGCTGCGGCTTCGCGTCCTAGGCGAACGCCTCGGCATAAATCTCCGGCTTGAAGCCGACGATCGTGCGCTTGCCGAGGTCGAGCACCGGCCGCTTGATCATCGAGGGCTGCGCGATCATCAACCGGATCGCCTTGTCGGCCGTCAGCCCGTCCTTGTCCGCGTCATCAAGGGCCCGGAACGTCGTGCTGGCGCGGTTCAGCACCTTTTCCCAGCCGTGATCGGCGATCCAGGCCTTGAGATGCGCCCGGTCGATGCCGGCCGTCTTGTAGTCGTGAAAGCTGTAGGCCTTGCCGGCCTTTTCCAGCCAGGTCCGCGCCTTCTTCACCGTGTCGCAGTTCGGGATGCCATAGAGCGTGATCATGGCGGCTTCTAGCCGGGCGCGCTCTTTTTACCAAGCCGCTGCGCCAGCCTTGCCAGCGCCACACTGTGGGCGGACAAGAGTGCATCTCACCCTGTCCCCGGTTCCCCCATGAAACTCGCCTATCGCCTCGCTTTGTCGGCCGTCCTCGCCGGCGGCGTCTCCTTTGCCGCCGCCCCCGCGGCTCCCGTCCCGACCGTCGCGCCGGTTCCGGCCGCCGACACCGCGCCGGATGTCGTCGTGCGCGGCCTCTACGAGAGCTACTTCGCCATTCTCAACGCCACCCATGACGACCCCAATATGGGCACGGACTGGCTGACGGCCTCGACGCCCTACATGACGCCCGAACTCCTCGCCCGGATCGCGAAGATGGAAGCTTCCGGCGAACCCGGCATCGACGTCGACATGCTGATGGCCGCCCAGGACTGGTCGAGCCTCAAGGTCGATTCCGTCACCACGACCGCCAGCGACGCCACCACGGCGACGGTGCGCGTGACCTTCACCGACACGATCGTCGGCGCCGACGCCCACACAACCAACAGCGACGTGAAGCTGGCGAAGCTCGCCGAGGGCTGGCGCATCGCCGACATCGTCACCGCGGCCGGCACGCCCGACGAATACTCGATCACCAAGGCCCTGACCGATCTCGGCCTGTAATCAGCTCTCGAGTTCAAATGACGAACCGGCCGCCCGCGAGGCGGCCGTTTTGTTTTTTGGGGGATCAGGTCGCGACGTTCACGACAAGCACGCCGGTTTCTTCGACATAGGCGTTCCAGTCCGCGATGAGCCCGGCCAACCGCTCGGGCTCCGCCGCCGCGCGATCGTCGGTCTCGCCGGGATCGCGCGCGAGATTGTAGAGCTGCCACGTGCCCGGCCCGTCCGGCGGCGGCGCCAGCAAGGCCTTCCAATCGCCGCGGCGGATGGCGCAGCGCCCGAACAGCTCCCAGCCCGTCGCCGTCGCTTCGGTATGAACAACCTCCGCCGCGCCGCTGAGATACGGCACCAGCGACCGGCCGCGCATCTCCACCGTGTCGCGCCCGTTCCAGCGCCTGCCGGGATGCTCAACCCCCGCGAGTTCCAGCAGCGTCGGCATCACATCCATCGCGGTCGCGAAGGTCCCGCTCACCACGCCCTGCCGCGCAAAGGGCGGATAGGTCAGGAACGCCACCACGCGGATGCCGCCTTCGGTCGTGTGTGTCTTGTAAAGCCGCGACGGCGCGGTCGCGGCCTGCGCCCAGCGCGGTCCGTACCAGACATAGGAATTCGGCCGCCCGATATTCTCCAGCCGGTTGTCATAATGCGCCGCGATGAACTCCACCAGCCGCGGCCCGAACACCGGCACCGCCTCGATCAGCGCGCCCTCCGCGCCATTGTCGGATAGGAATACGATCACCGTGTTGTCGAGTTCACCGCTCTCTTCCAGATGCGCGACGAGCCGCCCAACGTTCCAGTCGATCCGCTCCACCATGGCGGCATAGACCTCCATGGTGCGGGCCGAGACGGCGCGCTCTTCAGCGCTCATCTCCTCCCATGGCTTCGACTTGGCAATGACGGGATGCGGCACCACGTCCGGCGGACAAAGCCCAAGCTCGATCAGCTTCACGAGCCGCGCCTGCCGCAGCGCCTCCGGCCCGGCATCGTAGCGCCCACGATACTTGGCGATCAGCTCGTCCGGCGCCTGCAGCGGCCAGTGCGGTGCGGAGAAAGCGAGATAGGCGAAGAACGGCTTGTCGTCCTTCGCCCGGTCGCCGAGATAGCCGATCAGCTTCTCGGTAAACCCGTCGGACGTATAGAAATCGTCCGGCAGATCCGTGAACACGCCGTCTTCCGTGTAAAGCGTATCCTGGCGCGGAAACCCCGTGCCCGCCTTGGGCGAGCTGGCATAGTGATTGGCGGCCCCCGGCAGCAGCGCGAACGAATGCTCGAACCCGCGCGCGTGCGGCGAGGTCTCCGGCGTCATCCCCAGATGCCACTTGCCTGACATGAAAGTGCGATAGCCGCTCTCGCGCAGCAGCTCCGTCACGGTGACGACGCGGTCGTTGAGATAGCCCTCGTAACCCGGCTTGCCGCGCTGCGTCTTGGTCGCGACCTCATCGAGCGTGCCGAGCCCGGCGATGTGGTGATCGGTGCCGGTCAGCAGCATGGCGCGCGTCGGTGAACACGCCGCGGCGGTGTGGAAGTCCGTAAAGCGGAGGCCCCGCAGCGCCAGTGCATCCAGATGCGGCGTCGCGATCTCGCCGCCGAACGCGCCGAGATCGGAAAAGCCCAGGTCGTCCGCGACGATCACCACGAAATTTGGTCGCTTCACATCCACGATCCCTGTTCGACGAAACGGCGCATCACGCCGTGCGATAGGCTTTCCGCGCGGCGGTGATCGCCGCCTTCAAGGCTGCCCGCCGCTCGTCCCGATGCTTCTGCGCGCGCGTCTCACGCGCCGCAAGCGCCTTGCGTTCCGCGGCGATGTCAGCCGCCTCGGCCTTGGCCTCCGCTTCGAACACTTTCAGCGCCGCCTCGGCGGCATCGAGTGCGCTGCGATCGGGCTTGGGCTTCGGCGGCGCCTTGGCTTTGACCGGTACCTTAGGCTTGGGCGGCGGCGGCGACTTCGCCGTTTTCGGCCGCTTGCCCGTTGCGCCCGCGGCCTTCGCGGCAAGCTTCCAGGTTTCGAGATCGCCGCCTTTGGGAATGGGCTTGAACGCGCCGGTGCCGCCGATCACGCGTCGCAGCGGCGTGCCAGGGTTCCGCATCGCGGCTTCAACATAGGCGGGCTTCGTCGTCGGACCGCCGCGGCCTTCGCGGAAAACGTCGGTATCGGTGCCCCAGATCGCGGCCGCTGCCGTCTGGCTGGGCGCGGCGACGATCCATTCATGCGCGCCGCCGATCTCCGCGCGGAAAACCTTCAGCCGCGCGGCCATGGCGTGCGCCTCAGTTCGGCGCCGACATCACGTCCTTCACCTTCGCGGCGAGTTCCTGCAGCGGGAAAGGCTTGGAGAGGAAGTGGACGTCGTCGTCCATCTCGGCCTGCTTGCGGAACGCATCCTCGGCATAGCCCGACATGAAGATCACGCGCATGTCCTTGCGGATGGTCTTGGCGACCTTGGCGACCTCGGGTCCGTCCATACCGGGCATGACGACGTCGCTGACCATCAGGTGAATGCGCTTCTCGAACGCCTTGATGATGTCGATGGCTTCCTCGCCGCCGCTCGCCTTCAGCACCTCGTAGCCGCGCATTTCGAGCGCCCGCGCGGTGAGGCTGCGGACGGAGTCGTCGTCCTCGACCAGCAGGATCGTGCCCATGCCCGTGAGGTCGCGCGCCGGCGCCGCCACCTTGGCGGCCTCGGCCTCGCGCTCGGCGGCTTCCTGGGCCGCCGTCGCGATATGGCGCGGCAGGTAGATCTTGAACGTCGTCCCGACGCCCAGCGTCGAGTCCGGGAACACGAAGCCGCCGGACTGCTTGACGAAACCATAGACGCTGGCGAGGCCGAGACCCGTGCCCTGTCCGGCTTCCTTGGTCGTGAAGAACGGCTCGAAGATCTTGGCGATGTTCTCCGGCGCGATGCCCGTGCCGGTGTCCGCGACCTCGATCAGTACATAGTCGCCGGGCGTCAGGATCGAATAGCCCTGCTCCTTCGACTCCGCCTCGGTGACATTGCGCGTGCGCAAGGTGAGCGTGCCGCCGTCGGGCATCGCGTCGCGCGCGTTGACGCCGAGATTGATGATCATGTTGTCGAACTGCGCCTGGTCGACCCGCACGGGCCACAGGTCGCGGCCGAAGTCGTGCGCCAGCTTGATCCGCTCGGTCAGCAGCCGCTTCAGGATTTCCGAAAGGTCGGCAATGAGGTCCGAGGCCGGATAGACCTTCGGCGTCAGCGTCTGCTGGCGCGAGAAGGCGAGCAGGTGCCGCACCAGCCGCGCCGCGCGGTTGCCGGAATTGCGGATCTGCATCAGGTCCGCGAAGGACGGATCGCCCGCCTTGTGCCGCAGCAGCAGCAGATCGGCATAACCGTTCATCGCGGTCAGGATGTTGTTGAAGTCGTGCGCGACGCCGCCGGCCAGCTTGCCGACCGCCTGCATCTTCTGCGCCTGCAGGAACTGCATCTCGATCGAGCGCAGATTGGTCATGTCGATGACATGCAGCGCGACGGACCCCGTCTCGCCGTCCGGCGTCGTCACGGGCAGCGCATGGATCTGGGCGGCGCCACCGGCCGCGAAGGTAACTTCTGCGGAGGCCGCACCGTCGGCGCGCTCCGCTGCAAGGCGGATGATGCGCTCGGCCTCGGGACGGTCCGCGGGCGCGATGAGATCGATAAAGGCGGTCGCCTTGAGCTTGTCGGTGCTCTCCACCTTCACGAACTGCGCGAAGCTGGCATTGACGACATCGATCGCCCCGTCCGGCTTCACCAGCGCCATCGCGACGGGCGCGGCGGCGAAAAGATCGGCAAAGGCGGCCTGGCGGTCACCGTTGTTTTCCGGCGCGGTCTCGCTCACGCGTTCCGGCAGCGCCACGACCTCCGCCCCGTCGGCCGGCATCTCGCGGGTGGTGACGTCGGCGAGCGGGTGGAAGCGCCAGAAATTCAGCCGCTGGTCGGCCCGGCCGCGCGCCATGCTCTCGACGCTGACCCGCCGCCAATGGGCGACGCCGCCCTCGGTGGTGCGGATATCCGCCGTCGCCGCGCCGCCTTCCGAGGCCGCGCGCGCCAGTCGGTACAAGCGGCCCGCCATGTCCGCATCGGGGCGGATGGCGAGTTCGGGCGGCAGGATGCGCGAGGCCTTGCCGCCGCACATCTCGCGATAGGAAAGGTTGGCGAAGACGACCGTACCGTCGCCCTTGGTGATCGCCATCGGATCGACGAAGCCCTCGAAGGCCGAGGCCAGCATCCGCGCCCGGCGGTCGCGCGCGCCGGTATCGGGGCGCCGCATGGCGATCGCCGCCAGCACGCCGACGCCGGCGACGGTCAGGCCGATCAGCAGCGCCAGCCCGGCGAAACCCGCTTCACGATGATAGATGACGGCCAGGATCGCCGCCGCAAAGGCAATGCCCAGGCAGAACGCCGACAGCGTCAGCGCCGCCCGGCCGCCGGCCGGCCGCTCGTCGCGCCGCGACCTGACCTCACGCGCCATGTCGATGGCGCCGGGGTCGCCGCTCTGGATGCCGTGTTCCGCCGCCATTCGTCCGTCCCTTGAAACGCTGAGGACTCTTTCGATTCGGATACGTTACGAGCGCGATCGTTGACGCATGATGAACCCGATGATCTGCGCGACCGCTTTATAGTGTTCTACCGGTATTTCTCCGTCCACATCGACCGCCGCATAGAGCGCACGGGCCAGCGGCGGGTTCTCGATCACCGGGACATTGCTCTCCTTGGCAAGTTCCCGGATGCGCAGCGCCAGGGCGTCCGCACCCTTCGCCACGCATTTGGGCGCACTCATGCCGCCCGACTCGTATTTCAGCGCGACAGCGTAGTGCGTCGGGTTGGTGACCACCACCGTCGCCGTCGGCACCGCGGCCATCATCCGCTTGCGGCCGCGTTCCATGCGGACCTGCCGGATCTTCATCTTGACCAGCGGGTCGCCTTCCGACTGCTTCATTTCATCGCGGATTTCCTGCTTCGACATCCGCATCCGGCGCATGAACGACATGCGCTGCCAGAACCAGTCTATGGCGGCGAAGATGGCGACGACCGCCAGGATCGCCCCCAGCATCTTGGTCGTCATGCTGAGCGCCGCGGCCCCCGCCCCGCGCGGGTCCGAGGCGACCAGCGACATCAGCAGGTTCCGGTCGGGCCACACCGCATAGACCGCCGCCGCGCCGGCGCAGATCACCTTGATCAGGCCCTTGGCGAAATTGACCAGCGCCTCGCCCCCGAACATCCGCGAGAAGCCCTTGCCCGGCGAGAGCTTGGTGAGGTCCATCTTCATCCTCTCGGTGGTGAAGAGGAGCGGCGCCTGGACGAGGTTCCCCGCGATGGCAGCGATCAGCATCAGTGCGAAGGGCAGCGCGAGGATGGCGAGCAGCGCGACGCCGATACCCCAGGCGAGGTTCAGGATGCCCCCCGCCGACGCATCCATCGCCTCCGGCGCGGCGATATAGGAGGTGAAGCGGTCGAGGAACGCCTTCCCGGTATCGCTGCCCCACATGATGATCGCGAAGGTCGCGGCGCTCAGCGTGACGAAGGTGACGACGTCCTGACTTCGGGGGACCTCGCCGCGTTCCCGGGCATCAGACAGCCGTTTCTGTGTTGGGTCTTCTGTGCGTTGGGCGTCGTCGTTTTCGTCGGCCATGGCCTAGTTCGCCAGCCCCGAAAACGACTCGGCGAACCGGTCGAGGAAGATCTGCATCATCAAGCCGATCAGCAGCAGCAACAACCCGAACCCCGCCAGGATCGACAGCGGCATCGAGATGAAGAAGACCTGGAACTGCGGCATCATCTTCGCGACGACGCCGAGCCCGGCATAGAAGACGAGGCTGAGCACCAGGAACGGCACCGACAGCTCGATGCCCAGCAGGAAGCTCGCCGAGACGAAGCGCACCACCAGTTCCAGAAAGTCCGCAACGGGCGCCGCCGTTCCCGGCGGGAACAGGTCATAGGACCGCATGATCGCGCCGAAGAGCAGCGTGTGGGCGCCGCTGATGAAGATCATCACGATCGCCAGCGTGACGAGAAAGGTCGAGACGATCGCGCCCTGCGACCCCTGGGTCGGATCGACGCTCATCGCGAAGCCGAGCCCCGTCTGCATCGCAATCACATTGCCCGCGACGTTCAGCGAGGTCAGCAGCAGTCGCGCCGCGATGCCGATCGACAGCCCGACCAGCGACTCGATTCCGATCAGCAGCAGCAGACTGCCGCCGTCCGTCGGCAGCGCCGGCAAGCGCGCCGACAGCGGCCCCATCATCAGGAACGCGACAGCGATCGCGAGCCCCAGACGGAAGCGCGGGCTGACGAACCCCTCGCCGATCCCCGGAAACACCATCAGCAGGGCACCGACGCGCGCGAACAGCAGCAGGAACGCGAAAATCTGCTGCGGCAGCACCGTGTCGAGAATGGGAATGCCGGGCACAGGCCGCGCCTAATACGAGCCGATGCGGGCGAACATCTCGTTCATGTAGGAGCTGAGCTGCTGCGCCATGAAGGGCAGCATCAGCAGCAGGACGAGGAAGACCGCGAAGATCTTGGGCACGAAGACGATGGTCGCCTCCTGCACCTGGGTCAGCGCCTGCAATATGCCGATCGCCGTGCCAACGGCGAGCGCGACCAGCATGATCGGGCCTGAGACCAGCAGCAGGACCCAGATCGAATCTCTCGCAATATCGAGCGCTTCTGCGCCTGTCATGTCGTTGGCCCTTCTGGCCTTTGCGTGAATGCGGGAAACCGATCAGATCGGCATGCGCATGATGTCCTGATAGGCCGAGATCACCCGGTCGCGCAGCGCGACGACCGTTTCCAGCGTCGTTTCGGCGTTGGAGACCGCGGTCACCACGTCGACCAGATCGGCCTTGCCCGCGGCGCTGGCGCTCATCGCGGCCTCGCCGGCCCGCGTGGTCTTCACCGCGTCGGACAGGGTCTTGCTCAGCACGTCGCCGAAGCCGCCCTTGTCGCCGGTCTCGGTCGCCGTGTCGGCCTTCGGCGCCTGTGAATAGGCGCGCAGTGCGGTCGCGATATCGATGGCCATGGCCTAGTCCTTCAGCCTCTGCGCAGCAGATCGAGCGTGCGCGACATCATCGAGCGCGCCGCATCGATCACATTGAGGTTCGCTTCATAGGCCCGCTGCGCCTCACGCATATCCGTCATCTCGATCAGCGGATTGACGTTGGGCATGGTGACATAACCCGCCGCGTTCGCGGCGGGATGGCCGGGATTGTAGGACAGGCGGAAGTCCGACTTGTCGCGCACGATCCGCCCGACCTCGACGATGCCTGCGCCGGTTTCCTTGTCGATCGCTTCCTTGAAGGTGACGACCTGGCGGCGATAGGGCTGGCCGTTCGCGCCGGCGGCGGTGGAGCTGGCATTGGCGATGTTCTCGGCGATCACGCGCATGCGGTCCGACTGGACCTTCATGCCGCTCGCCGCGGTCGCCATCGACTTGGTGATATCCATCTAGGGCGCCTCTACCGCTGTCCGCCGGCGGCGATACGGATCATGCCCATCGCCTTCTTGTAGAGCTGGGTAACGGTCGCGTAGTCCATCTGGACCGACGAGACTTTCATCATCTGGTCTTCTAGATTCACCGAATTGCCGTTGGGCGTGGATTCGGCGTCCGGCATATCCTTGATGCGGAAGCCCTCGGCCCCCGACGACCGGGCCGTCATGTGCCCGGGATTGGTGATCGCCAGCGAGGTTGCCCCGCCTGTGGCCTCACCCGCCGCGAGCGCCGCAAAGTCCGGCGCCTCGACATCGCGGGCCTCGTAGCCCGGCGTATTGGCGTTGGCGACGTTCTCGGACAGCACCGTCTGGCGCGCCGTCAGGAACGACAGGCGCTCCCGCATCGTCTCGAACAAGGGCAGCTTGGAGATGTCCATCGCGCATTCCGCGGCCCGTCATGGTTGACGCGCCATTAACCGGCAGAATGTGCCGATCGCGGTTAAGCGACTCTTAAGAGAGATGAATCGCCCCCCGTTAACCTCGCTTAACGCGCCGTTAACCACGGTTAACCAATGGTGCGCCGCATGGAACTCGACGCCCTCATTCGGATGGCCGCGGCGCTTGGCGCCGTGCTGGGCCTCGTCCTGCTCGCCGCCTGGGCGATGCGCCGCTTCGGTCTCGGCGGCCTCGCCATGACGACGGCCGGTCCCAAACGGCTCTCCATCGTCGAAGCCCGCCGCCTCGACGCAAGGCGCCAGCTCGTCCTGCTGCGCCGCGACGGCATCGAACACCTCGTCATCCTCTCGGCCACCGGCGAGACGGTGATCGAGACCGGCATTCCCGCGGAGGCGGCGCCATGAGACTGATGAAGTGGTGGACGCTGGGCGTCGCCGCGGCGTGTTTCGCGCTGACCTTCGCCGACACCGCGCTGGCGCAGTCCGTGACGGTCGATCTCGGCGGCGGCGAAGGCCTCACCGGCCGCATCGTCCAGCTCGTCCTCCTCGTCACCCTGCTCTCGGTCGCGCCCTCGATCCTCATCATGGCGACGAGCTTCATCCGCATCGTCGTCGTGCTATCGCTGCTGCGCACCGCGATCGGCCTCCAGCAGAGCCCGCCCAACACGGTCATCACCTCGCTCGCGCTCTTCCTCACCGCCTTCATCATGGCGAACCCGCTGCAGCAGGCGTGGGACAACGGCATCCGCCCGATGATGAACGAGGAGATCTCGCTCGAGGAAGGCTTCAACCGTTCCACCGCGCCGGTCGCGACCTTCATGCTGGCGCATACCCGTCAGGACGATCTCGCGATGTTCTTCGACCTCTCGAAGAAGACCCCGCCCGCGACCGCTGCCGAAACCCCGCTGACCGTGCTCGTTCCGGCCTTCATGATCAGCGAGTTGAGGCGGGCCTTCGAAATCGGCTTCATGGTCTTCCTGCCCTTTCTCATCATCGACCTCGTCGTCGCCTCGCTGCTGATGTCGATGGGCATGATGATGCTGCCGCCGGTAACGATTTCGCTACCGTTCAAGCTGATCTTCTTCGTGCTGGTCGATGGCTGGCGACTGATCGTCGGCAGTCTCGCCGCCAGTTACGGGATGTAGCTACGCGAAGGCGTCCTCGAACGCCGCGCGGCCCTTGCGCGTGAACGACACGATGCGCGTGCCCTCGACGCGCGCCGCCCATTTCAGCTCATAGAACCGCTGCAGCAGCGCCGCGCCCAGCCCGCCTGCCAGATGGCTGCGCCGCACGCTCCAGTCGAGACAGGCCTTGCAGACCGGCCGCTTGGCCTTTTCGAGCGCGCCTAGATCGACGCCGAAATCTTCCGCGAAGGCGCTGCCCGTCTTCGTCAGCGCGATCTCCTCGCCCACGCCCGCGATCAGCTTGCGCGCCAGCAGCCGGTCGAACAGCGCCACGCCCATGTCGCCCGCGAGGTGGTCGTAGCAGACCCGCGCCAGCCGCAATTCCGGCTCCTTGGGGCCGGGCCGCGTCCGTCCCAGCCCGGCACGTACGGCCAACCCCATCAGGGCTTCCAGCACGCTGCCGACATCTTCGTCCGCGAGCGCGAAATAGCTGTGCCGGCCCTGCTTGCGCGCGGCGATCAGCCCGCCGGCCTGCAGCTTCGCCAGATGCGAACTCGCCGTCTGCGCTGTCACCCCGGCATGGCGCGCCAGCTCGCCCGCGGTCAGCGCCGCGCCGTCCATCAGCGCGGTCAGCATATTAGCGCGCGCCGGATCGCCCAGCAGCGAAGCGACGGCGGCGATATCAGGGCCGGATTTCATAGTTCGATCCTAATCGAACCGTCCTCGCCCGGCAATCGCCTAACCTCACCTCTCACGAAGGAGAGCCCCATGACCGTCACCTGCTGCATCCGCTATGTCATCGATCCCTTCCAGCGCGAGGCCTTCGAAGCCTATGCGCGCAACTGGCTGACCATCATCCCCGCCTGCGGCGGCGACCTGATCGGCTATTTCATGCCGCATGAGGGCACCACCACTATCGCGCTCGCCCTCATCTCGTTCGACAGCCTCGCGACCTATGAGGCCTATCGTGCCCGCCTCAAGACCCACACTGCCGGCGCCGCCAACTTCGCCACGGCGCAGCGTGACCGCTTCATCCTCAGCGAGGAGCGCACCTTCCTCACCCCAGTTCAGCCGTGATCGCGGTCATTTTCGAAGTCGAGCCGCGCGAGGGACAACGCAGCGCTTATCTAGATTTCGCCGCACGCCTTCGCCCGCTGCTCGACGGGATCGACGGCTTCCTCTCCATCGAACGCTTCGAAAGCCTCGCGACGCCGGGCAAGCTCCTTTCCCTCTCCTTCTGGCGCGACGAGGCCGCCGTTGCCGCCTGGCGCACACAAGGCGAGCACCGCATCGCCCAGGCCGCTGGCCGCGCGGGCATCTTTGCCGGCTACCGCCTCCGCATCGCCGCCGTCATGCGCGATTACGGTCTCGCCGATCGCGCCGAAGCGCCCGCCGACAGCCGCGCGCTGCATGGCTGAGACCTCTCGACTCCCACCCGCCGATCCCTAAAGTGCCGCGCGAAAATCACTGGAGCGCGTCACATGGATCTCCACCTCAAGGGCAAGAAGGCGATCGTCCTTGGCGGCACGCGCGGCATCGGCCGCGCCATCGCGGAAACCTTCGCCGCCGAAGGCGCCGACATCGCGATCTGCGCGCGCAATCCCGGCCAGGTCGACGAGGCCGTGGCCGAACTCCAGAAGCACGGCGTCCGCGCCCTTGGTGGCGCGGTGGACATCACTGATGCCGATACGCTGCGCAGCTGGATCGCCGACACCGCAACCGAACTCGGCGGGCTCGACATCCTCATCTCCAATGCCGGCGCGATGGCGCAGGGCAATGACGAGGAAGCCTGGATGCAGAACTTCAAGCTCGACATCATGGGCGGCGCCGTCGCTTCCTTCGATGCCGCCAAACCCTTCCTCATCGACGCCGGCGCCAAAAACGGCGACGCCTGCTTCATCATGATCTCATCGGTCTCGGCGGCAGAGTCGGATTCCGGCGGCTCTTACGGCCCGATCAAGGCGGCACTCATCCACTACGCCAAGGGCCTCGCGCGGCAATATGCGCCCAAGCATATCCGCGTGAACGTGGTCTCGCCCGGCATGACCTATTTCAAAGGCGGTCTCTGGAACATGGTCGAGACCAACATGCCGGACGTCTTCAAGACCGCGATCGCGCGCAACCCGACGGGACGCGCGGGCACGCCGCAGGAGATCGCCAACGCCACCGTTTTCCTCGCCAGCCCCGCCTCGTCCTACACAACGGGCGTCAATCTGCTGGTCGATGGCGCGATCTCGCGGCGCGTGAATTTCTAGGGCGTCGCTTCGGCCGTGCCCGCGGCGGGACGGCCGAGGCCCAGGCTCTGCAGGAAGGCATCCAGCGTGTCCGTGCCCGCGATCGCCTTGGCGGTATCGCGGAAGGCGACGCCCGAGGGATCGACGGCGCGGGTGACGACCTCGAACGCTGCCGCCTCCGGCGCGTTCGCCATCATCGCGACGAAGCGGTCGCGCAGGCTCGCAAGGCCCTTGTCGTCATCCGCCATCGTATAGGCGACTGCGGCGCGCAGGATGTCGTAGCGATCGGTCGCGTCCAGCGGCGCCGGGTTCTTCTCGCGCCCGGCGATCAGGACTTCCACTGCCGCCGCCGTCTCGACCCAGCGCGTCGCAGCCCACATCACATCGGCGCGCAGCCGCAAGGCTTCGGGTGAGTCGTCCTGCTCGAAGGCTTCCAGCGCCGCGTCATACTGTTTGAGATCGCTGAGCGCCCGTCCCATCAGCAAGCGGCGCTGGCCCGCAAGATCGTCCGGCAGGCGCGTCTGCGACGAGGCCCGCAGTGCCGCCAGCGCCTTCTCGGGCTTGCGGTCCATCAGGTACACCGCCGCCAGCTTGGCCGCGATCTGCGCCTTGGCGACGCCGTCGAGCCGGCGATCGACCTGGTGCTGCAGCAATTCCGCCGCCTGCTCCAGCAGGTCAACGGCGATCAGCCGATCAGCCAGGCGGCGCACCATCTCGTCGCCCAGCGTGCCGATCGGCGTCAATTCCTTGAAGTCGTAGTAGAGCCCGAGCGCCTGGATCGGCGGCAGCGCATCGGCCTTGCCGCGCAGAAAGAGGTCTTCGAACACCGCCGACATTTCCGTCCCGATGCGCCGCGCCTCGTCTTCCTCGGGGAAGCCGAGCACCGCTGCGCGCATCGTCTGCAGCCCGTTGCGATAGTCGCCCTTGGCGACCTGCAGACCGGCCAGCTTGTGCAGCACGCCCAGTTCCAGCCCGTCGCCGCGCCACTGCCAGCGCAGATCGTCAAGCGCCTTGATCGCATCGTCGGACTTCAACTCGCCGGTCTGCTCCTGCAGCACGATCTCGGCCAGCGTTGCCTGCACCGCCAACGGACGATAGCCCGACGCCTTTACCTCGCCATACAGCCGCAGCGCCTCCGCATCGCGCTTCAGCCGCTGCGCGAGTTCACCGCGCAGCAGATCGGCCTCGATCGCGAACGGACGCGGTACGCCCTCCTTCGGCATCGCGCCCAGCATCCGGTCGGCGACATCGACGGCATTGGTCTCCAGCGCCGCGCGCGCCCCCGCGACGCGGAACCGCGCCTGCCAGTCCGGCCGGAAATCGGCGATCGCCGCCTCGCCGGAAATGATCGCGTCGCGCGCCACGCTCCACTGCGACAGCTCCGCAGCGGCGACCCCGCGAAACAGCTCCGCATTGGGATCGTCATCGAGGCTGGAAGAGGCGAACTCGTCCAGCGCCTGTTTGGGACGCGCCAGCAGGATCAGCGCCGCCCCGCGCAAGGCCCGGAACGAGGGATCGCCGACAATCGTCTCGTCATCCGCGACCAGAAGCTGCAGCGCCCCCAGCGCCTCCGCGCCCAGATCATAGGCGAGATAGAAGCGCGCCAGATCGATCCGCGCTTCCGTGATGTTGTCGCCGTTCGGATGGATCGCGGTGATGCGATGGCTGCGCTCGTCCAGGAACGCGCCCTCGCCCGCCCAGGCCTTGAAGTCCATCGCGGCGGGGTGCGTCGCATCGCCCAGCGCGGCGCGTTCCGGCGCATAGTCCGACACCGTCCCGGCCGAAAGCGTCAGCCCGCCCGGGCTCGAGATCAGCACATCATGCTCGTCCGGCACGAGCGTCAGGTCGTCCGCGAAGGGCCGCACGACCAGGCCCTGCGCCGTCGGGTCCGCGGCGAAATCGACATAGGTCCGCGCGCCGATAATCCCCTGCGGCTCGCCGGACGCGGTCGCGACCAACAGCCGCTCGCCGCTTTTGGGATCGGCGAGTTCGACGACGGGACCCGAGCGGTCCAGCGTCGCCCGCACCCGGGCCGGCCCCACCGTGCGCGCGTCGCGCAGCAGCGCGATGGGCCGCGGCGGATCCAGCGGATCGGGCGAGATCGTCGCGATCCAGGCGTCGCTGAGCACCCCCGCCGTCACCGCATAGGGCTTGGCGAGCGTGATGGAGAAGACCGTGACGTCCTTCTCCTGGCGCACCGTCGCCGCCGCGACGACATCCTTGTTCCCCTTGATCAGCGCGTCCGGATCAATCGCCCCCGCGCTCTTCAGGAGGATGAAGATCGTATCGCCCCGCTTGAACATCGCGGCCGGGGCGGTGTCGAGCGCTGGCAGGGTCAGCGTGATCTCGTTCTTGGCGCGCGCCACCTTGAAGTCCGGCGCGACGGCCGGCGGTTCGTCGGCGTGATGCTCTTCGGCCGGCGCCGCTTCGGCGTGATGATCTTCCGCCGGTGCGGCCTCCACATGGTGATCGTCCCCCGCCGCGTCACCTTCCTTGGGCTCCTCGTGCGGCGGTTCTGGCGCGGCCGCCTCATGCTCGGCGTCGGCGACCGCGGCGCCGTCGCTGCCGGCCGGCGGCGCGGTCTCGCCTTCATGCGCATCCGCCGCTTCCTTGGGCGGCTCGTCATGACCTGCCGGTTCGCCGTGCGGCGCGGGCTCGGCGTGTTCCGGTTCGTGCGCGGGCTCGGGCTCGCCTTCCGCGGTCGGGCGGATGCCCTCCGGCACGATGATCTCCGGCTCGACATCCTTGTCGTTCCGCGGCGCCATGATGTCGAACACGATGCGGTTCTTGTCCTGCCGGTGCTCGACGGGCGATTCCGGATCGACCGTGATCTCCAGCAGCACCTTGTCGTCACCGCCGGTGGACGTCGCGCCCTTCACGAAGGCCGGCGGCGTCTTCTGCAGCCGCGTCACGTCGATGCTGCCGCCATGCGCGAAGACGACGTTGATCTTACCGTCCTTGACGGTCGCTTCGTATTTGACCGACTTGCCCCAATCGAAACTGAGCTGGGTCTTGTCGGTGTCGACACCGATCTTCAGCTTGACCGCGATCGGCCCCGGGTCGGGCGGCGGCGGCGCGGTGGGATCGACGACATCGGCGGGCTCGCCGCGATAGGAGGTGGGCAGCAGATCGATGCCGACCAGCGGCCCGGCCGCGCTCGTATGCAGCCGCACCTTCTGCGTCAGCGACAGGCGCAACGTGCGTCCGTCGGGGTCGAGCCGGATGATCGAGGCGTAGTTGTCGAGCGGCACCTTCAACTGGTCGGAGGCCAACTTGAACGGCCGCGCGAACCGCACGATCAGAATACCGTCGGCGATCGAGGCCTCGAAGGTGACGGGACGCGCCCACAGGAACGAGACGCGGGCAAAACCCTTCGAGGTGTCCGCCGAAATCCGGATGGTCTCGCTGCCCCCGCCGGCTGCGGCTTGCGGCTTGGCCGGTTGCGGCGTCGCGGGCGCGGGCGTCGCGGCGGCCGGCGCTGCGGGCGGCTTCTTCGGCGCGGGCTTCGCTTCGGCGGCGGCGGGCGCGGTCGTCGTCATCGTGCGCGGCGCGGGCTCTTGCGCGAATGCAGGTGCGGCGGCCCCGAGGACCGCCGCCAGCATCGCCGCAAGGAGACGCGCCGTCATCATGCTCTATCCGCCCGGCGCAGGGGCCGCTGCCTCAGGGGCGGCGGGCGCAGGCTTCGCCGCCGGATCGGCAGCGGCGGCCGGTGGCGCGGCATCGGCGGTCTTGGGAATCTGGTAGCGGCGCGCGAGATGGACCGTCACCTCTTCAGCGCGCACCGGGTCCATCGCGGCGAGGATCGGCGCCGCCTTGGCCGGTTTGATCCGGCTCACCACGTCCAGCAGAACGTTGAGATCCAGCTTGTTGAAGATCTGCGCCGCCTGCGCCGGCTTCATCGCCTCATAGGTCTTCACCAGGCTGAGGAGCTGGGTCTCTTCCTGCTCGTCGCGCTTGCCGAACATCGTCTCGATATTCGCCTCGATCGATTTCAGCTCGACGATGCGTTCTTCCACGCGCTTCTCGGCCGCGGCGATCACCTTCTCGCGCATGTCGAGTTCACGCTCGCGGGCGTCGAGCTGTTCGCGCCTGATCGCAAGGCTCTCCAGCACATCGGCTTCCGAAGCGGTCGGCCCGGCCGTCGCGGCGTCCGGCTTGTCCGCCGGCGCGGGATCTTCGGCATGCGCGTCGGCGGGCGCGTCCGCGTGCGCTGCTTCCGGCTTGCTCTCTTCGTGAGGCGCAGCCGCCGGTTCTTCGGCGCGCGCGGTGCGCGACCCGAACAGCGCCGCGACCTCCGTGCCGAAGCCCGCCAGTTTCAGCGCCAGCAGCAATGTCAGGATCACCACTGCGGTCGGCAGGAACCTCAAACCGCGGCGCGGCACGTCCATGGTCATCTGGCGCCACGCAGTTCGCGCAGCGGCGCGGCGGCGCGCGGCGCTTCGGGACGCGGCACTGCAGTCGCCCTCACAGGCGCGGCCCGCGCGGTCGTCAGGCGATCGGCGAGACCCTCGGCCGCACCGACCAGCAGGCCCAGTTCTTCGGCGGCGGCATGAGCCTTCGCCTGCTGCGCCGCGAGTTCAACGCCGGATTTCTCGGCGGCCTGGCGGAGCGAGGCGACAGCCGCCTCCGCCCGCGCCGCGGCGCCGGCGAGATCCATCACCGCCTGCTTCACCCCGTCGCGGCCCGAGCGCAGATCGCGCAGGCGGCGGTCGAGAATGATCGCCCAGACGATCGCCGCACAGAGCAGGCCGGCGACGAGAAGATTGGCGGCAAGCGCGATGTTCATGACGGCCTCACAACTGCGCCGCGCCGGCGGGGCGCTTCAGCATCCGGTCGACCTTGACCGCGACGAACGGCCCGACCCGGCCGATATGCCCCTTCACCAGCGGAATGCCGCCGCAGCGCAGCTCGATCGGCGAATCCGGCGAGGCGTTGAGCATCAGCGTCTGGCCGACCTGGAAATTCATGACATCGCGCAGCGACATGGTCTGCTCGTCCAGCACCGCATCGATCTGCAGCCGCGTCGCCCACAGCTCGGTCGCAAGGTGGCTTTCCCAGATGGAGTCGCGGCCGAACTTCTCGCCCATGAACTGCTGCAGCAGCAGCTTGCGGATCGGCTCCAGCGTCGCATAGGGCAACAGCAGCTCGACGCGCCCGCCGCGATCTTCCATGTCGATGCGCAGCTTTACCAGGATCGCCGCATTGGCGGGCCGCGCGATCGCCGCGAAGCGCGGATTGGTCTCCAGGCGGTCCAGCGTGAAGTTCACCTTCGACAGCGGCTCGAACGCCTGCTGCATGTCGTGCATGACGACTTCGATCATGCGCTGCACCAGGCTGCGCTCGATCGTCGTGTAGGGCCGGCCCTCGATGCGCATCGCCGCGGTGCCGCGCCGCCCGCCCAGCAGTACGTCGACGATCGAATAGATGAGGTTCGACTCGATCGTGAAGAGCCCGAAATTGTCCAGCTCATGCGCGCGGAAGACCGCGAGGATCGCCGGCAGCGGGATCGAGTTCAGATAGTCGCCGAAGCGGATCGACGAGATATTGTCGAGGCTCACTTCCACGTTGTCGGACGTGAAGTTGCGCAAGCTCGTCGTCATCAACCGCACCAGGCGGTCGAAGACGATTTCCAGCATCGGCAGGCGTTCGTAGGAAACGAGCGCTGAATTGACGATCGCGCGGATGCCGGTCCGGTCGGACCCGTCATCGTCGATCGCATCGAAACCGAGCAGGCTGTCGATCTCGTCCTGGTTCAGGACGCGGTCGGATTGTGGCGCGTCGTTCTTCGCGCCGTCTTCCGCCAGTGCGGCATCCCAGTCGTGGCTGTCGTCGTCGCCGCTCATTGGATCAGCATTTCCTTGAACAGCACGTCGCGGACTTCCGAGGGCGCGACCGCGAGGTTCACGCGGCGCACCAGTTCCTCTTTCAGGCGGAACATGCCCGCCGAACCGCTGAGGTCCTCGACCCGCAGCTCGCGCAGGAAGACCTGGAAATTGTCGATCACCCGCGGCATCACCGGATCGATCGCCGCGGCGACCTCCGCGTCCTTGACCTCAAGCGCGACCACGAGCTTCAGCACCGCGCGCTCGCCGCCGGCCGCGGTCAGGTTGACCAGCATATCGGGCAGATCGACAAACACCGGCGGCGGACCCGCCTCGGCGTGCTCCGCGCCGTGCTCGCCCTCGGCGGGCTCTTCGCCGCCCGACAGCAGGAAGAAATAGGCCGCGCCGCCCAGCACCAGCAGCGCCGGCAGGCCGAACATCACCAATGTCATGACGAGGCCGCGCTTCTTCTTCGCCGGCTTCTCGGCGCCGTCGGCGCCCTCGGCGGGCGCTTCGGCTTCTTTCTTGGCCTTGGCCATGTGGTAATCCCAATGGCGGCGCAGACCCATGTCCGCGCCGCCTCGGGGCCAAGCTATGAGCCGATGGTTAACGGCTCGTTAGGCACCGGCAGAAATTGCCGGGTATTTGGGTAAGCCTACTCGTCCTTTTCGGCGTTCAGCAGGCGGCCGATGAAGCCGCCGACGACACCGCCGGCGATCGGGGCGATCCAGAACAGCCAGAGCTGCGACAGCGCCGCCGTGTCGGCGAAGATCGCGACGCCCGTCGAACGGGCCGGATTGACCGAGGTATTGGTCACGGGGATCGAGATCAGGTGGATCAGCGTCAGCGCCAGGCCAATGGCGATGGGCGCAAAGCCGGCCGGCGCCTTGGCGCTGGTCGAACCGACGATCACAACCAGGAACACGGCGGTCAGCACGAACTCGATGACGGCCGCGGAAACCATGGAATATTTGCCCGGCGACAGGTCGCCGAACCCGTTCGAGGCGAAGCCCCCCGCCACGAATCCAGCCTGGCCCGAGGCGATGAAGAACAGCACGCCGCCCGCCGCGATCGCGCCCACGACCTGGGCGAGGATATAGGGACCCGCATCCAGCGGGCTGGCGCGCCCGGCCGCGACCAGGCCCAGCGTCACTGCCGGATTGAAGTGGCCGCCCGAGATATGGCCGACGGCATAGGCCATCGTCAGCACGGTCAGGCCGAAGGCAAGGCTGACGCCGGCGAAGGCGATGCCCAGATTGGTTTCCCCGAATTTGGCCGCCAGCACGGCCGAGCCGCAACCGCCGAGCACCAATACGAATGTGCCGATGAACTCGGCCGCGAGCTTACGCGTCAGTGACATTGTCTCTCCCCTACGCCCTGGAATGGCGGCGGTCACGCTAACCGAGAATGCCCCGCCGCGCACGGCAGATGTTGCCGCAGTGCCGACCTCCTTTGGTATGCCATCCCAGCAAAATCAACGGCTTAACCTTGGCACGGCGCTTGCGGTTAACGATCGAGGCAAAAGCCTTGGCCGGCCCTGCAAGGCCGGCGCATGAATCGAAGGGATTGGCTTACCGTGGACAACGCGCTGCTGCTCAGCCTGTCGAACCAGATGGTCGCGCGGCGCACCATGGAGGTCATCTCCAACAATATCGCGAACATGAACACGACCGGCTTCAAGCGCGAGAGCCCCGTGTTCGAGGAACACATCGTCCATGTCGACGTGCAAAAGGAAATCGGCCACCGCAAGGAGCCGCTCTCCTTCGTCCGCGACGCGCTCGCCGTGCACGACATGTCGAACGGCGAACTGACGACCACCGGCAACAAGTTCGACGTCGCCATCGAGGGCGAAGGCTATTTCACGGTCTCGACGCCCGACGGCCCGCGCTACACGCGCAACGGCAAGTTCGGCCTCGACGACACCGGCCGCCTTGTCACGACCGACGGCCATCCCGTGCTCGACGACGGCGGCGCCGAGATCGTCTTCAGCAACGAGGAAAGCGAGATCACCATCGCCCGCGACGGCACGATCTCGTCGGAAGAAGGCGTGCGCAATCGTCTCGGCGTCGTTTCCTTCGCCAACCCGCAGACCCTCAAGACCGTCGGCAACTCCCTGTGGGAGACCGACGAAGCGCCCATTCCCGTCGACGGCAACGTCGTCGCGCAGGGCATGCTTGAACAATCCAACGTCCAGCCCGTCGTCGAGATGGTGCGGATGATCGAGACCATGCGTTCGTATCAGGCCTCAACCGAGCTCCTGAACGCGGGCGAGGATTTGACGCGCCGCGCCGTCCAGAAACTGGGCGAGCGGGTCTGATGATGGCGCGGCGGGGAGCATAGATCATGCGTTCGATGAACATCGCTGCGACGGGCATGCTGGCCCAGCAGCTCAATGTCGAGGTCATCTCGAACAACATCGCGAATATGAACACCACCGGCTACAAACAGCAGCGGGCGGAGTTCCAGGACCTTCTGTACCAGAATCTCGAGCGCCCCGGCGCCTCGACCTCGACCTCCGGCACGATCGTGCCCTACGGCATCCAGATCGGCCTCGGCGTGAAGCCGGCCGCGATCTCGCGCTCGATGGAGCAGGGCAACCTCAACTTCACCGAGAATCCCTACGACGTGGCGATCCAGGGCCGCGGCTATTTCCGCATCCAGCTGCCGACCGGCGAAGAGGCCTATACCCGCGCCGGCGCGCTCGGCCGCTCCGCCGAAGGCCAGCTTGTGACGCCCGACGGCTACACGGTGCAGCCCGGCATCACGATCCCGCAGGACGCGACCGACATCTCGATCAGCCAGCAGGGCCAGGTCACGGTCCGCATCGCCGGCCAGACGACGCCGCAGCAGGTCGGCCAGCTCGACCTCGCGACCTTCATCAACGAGGCCGGTCTCGAAGCGACCGGCGACAACCTCTTCCTCGAAACCGCCGCCAGCGGTTCGGCGGTCATCGGCACGCCCGGCCAGACCGGCATCGGCACGCTGATGCAGGGCTTCCTCGAAACCTCGAACGTCAATCCCGTCGCTGAGATCACCAGCCTCATCACGGCGCAGCGCGCCTACGAGATGAACTCCAAGGTGATCTCGACCTCCGACGAAATGATGTCGATGACCTCGCGTCTGAGGGGCTAGGCCATGATCCGCATTGCCGCCGTCCTTGCCGCCGCGCTTGCCTTCCTCGCGCCCGCCAGCGCGCTGACCATGGAAGAAGCTTTGCTCGACCAGCTCGTCGCCAAGGGCGCGCCCGGCGACGGCGCCGTCTCGATCGTCGGCCGCCTGCCCGCCAATCTCGAGCCAGAGACCGTCACCTTCGCCTCGATCGCCTATGATGCGACGACCGGCCGCTTCAACGCGCAGATCACCCTCCCCACCGGACGCGTCTTCGGCCTGCAGGGCAAGGTCGAGGCCGGCGTCGACGTCCCCGTCCTCACCCGCGCTTTGCAGTCCGGCGAGATCGCTAATGCAGAAGATCTTGTGTTTGTCCGCATGGCCCAATCCCGCGTAACCCGCGGCGCCATCACGGATTCCGCCGACATCGTCGGCTTCAGCGCCCGCCGCCAGCTCCGCCCGGGCGTCGCCCTTCGCAGCCTCGATTTCGAAAAGCCCATCGTCATCCGCAAGGGCGACGCCGTCACCATGGTCTACCGCGTGCCCGGCGTCGAACTCACCTCGCGCGGCAAGGCGATGGCCAATGGCGGCGTCGGCGACAGCGTGCCGGTGCTGAACGTCCAGTCCCACACCCAGGTCGATGCCGTCGTCACCGGCGCCGGCTCCGTCACTGTCTCACCGCAGAACATCGCGCTGAACTAAGGAAACCGTCATGCGTATCGTCCGTCTTTCCGTGCTCGGCGCCGCTCTGGCGCTCTCCGCCTGCAACACCGTCGATCGCCTTGAGCAGATCGGCGCGACCCCCGGCATGACGCCGGTGCGCGACCCCACCCTCGCGCCCGACTACGTGCCCGTCTCGATGCCGATGCCCGAAGCGCAGCAGGTCGCCTACCAGCCGAACTCGCTGTGGCGCGCCGGCAACCGCACCTTCTTCAAGGATCAGCGCGCCCAGCGCATCGGCGACATCCTGACCGTCAACATCCAGATCGACGACAACGCCAAGGTCGCCAACACCTCCAGCCGCGGCCGCACAAATTCCGAAGAGTCCGGTATCCCCAATTTCCTCGGCCTCGAAAGCAAGCTCGGCGGCGTCCTGCCCGATGCCGTCGATCCTTCGAGCCTGCTCTCGATGAATTCCGACAGCGCCAGCAAGGGCACCGGCAGCGTCGACCGCAACGAGAAGATCAACCTCACCATCGCCGCCGTCGTCACCCAGGTGATGCCGAATGGCAATCTCGTCATCCAGGGTCGCCAGGAAGTTCGGGTGAACTATGAGGTCCGCGAATTGCTGATCGGCGGCATCGTCCGCCCCGAGGACATCGGCAACAACAACACGATCAACCACACCCAGATCGCCGAGGCCCGCATCTCCTATGGCGGCCGCGGCCAGATCACCGACGTACAACAGCCCCGCTATGGCCAGCAGGCGCTCGACATCCTCTGGCCGTTCTAGGACGCATCGGCCCGGAAAAGTGGTCGCCGGTTTTCCGTAAGGACGATGCGCCACTTTAAGGGCTTTGGAGATCGCCGCCCGCCGGCGAGCCGGCCCTGAGGTGGGGGCTTTAGGGTAGTCAACTACCCGAGGCATTTTCAGGGAAGACCGAAGGCCGGGGCGCAATCCCCGGCCTTCGTATTGGCGGGAACCTCTCGGCCTCCTGCGCGTTTGCGAGTCGGGAAATCTGGGCTCGGGCATGACGTCACTTAAGAATGCCGGCTGGCTGCTCTGCGCCGGCACCATCATCGCGCTGGTCGCCTTGTCGCGCGACGGCAGCACCACGCGCGCCGCGCTGGACATGTTCAAGCCGGTCTCGCAAACGGCCGCCGCACCCTGACGGCGGCGATTGGTCAGGACACGCTCATCGCCTCTCCCTTTGAAACCGCCGCGCCTTTGCTCGACCGCGTCGCCGTGGTCATCAACCGCAAGGCCGGCAGCGTCCGCAAACTCGGCGCCGACACGGTTGCTGCGGCCTATTGCGATGCGCTCGGCGCGCGTCTCATCGGCATCTACACCGGCTCCGGCAAGGAGATGGCAGACAACGTCAAGCAGGCCGTTGAGGCCGGCGCGAAAGTCGTCCTGCCGATCGGCGGCGACGGCACCTGCACCGCGATCGCCGAAATGGCGCGCGGCATGGGCTTCATCTCCTCCGCTTTGCCCGGCGGCACCAAGAACATCCTCGCCCGCCGTCTCTGGGGCGAAGACGCCGACCTTCTCGCCATCGCCGCCGTCCTGAAGTCCGGTACGGTCCGCCTCCACCACATGGATGTCGGCGAGGCCAATGGCCGCCTCTTCTTCGTCGGCGCCAGCTTCGGCATGATCCCCCACCTCGCCCGCGCCCGCGAAAAACTGCGCAGCCGCGCCGAGCCGTCCGGCGTTTGGGCGGCACTCCGCCATGTCCTTCGCCTCGGCCGCCGCGGGATCTTCGCGCCGCGCATCGTCTACACGACGCCGGATGGGCAGCAGGAGCGCTGCGCCGCGCTGATGGTCTCGGTCAAATCGATCGACGAGATGCTGTTCCGATCGGGCGACAAGGCGGACCCCGCCTCGTTCGACTGCGCCGCCGCCTCGCCGCGCGGCTGGTGGCAGCTCACCTGGCTCGCGGTCCGCGCCATCTTCACCGACACCTGGCGCAATCACACCAGGGTCCATGACTTCAACGTGCCCAGCCTCGATGTCGATGGCCGCAACCCGCTCGTCGTCGCGCTCGACGGCGAAGGAATCGCCCTGGCGCCACCGGTCAGGCTGGTGATGCTGCAGGACGCGATCCCGCTGGTCGGCCGCGACACGACCGGTCCGGAAAGCGAAAGGGCCGCCCTGTGAAGGCGGCCCTTGCCGGTTATTCGTCGCGATAGACCTTTTCGCGTCGTTCGTGGCGCTCTTGCGCCTCGATCGACAGCGTTGCGATCGGCCGCGCGTCGAGGCGGCGGAGCGAGATCGGCTCGCCCGTATCCTCGCAGAAGCCGTAGGTCCCGTCGTCGATCCGCCGCAGCGCCGCTTCGATCTTGGAGATCAGCTTGCGCTGGCGGTCCCGCGTCCTCAGTTCGAGGTTGCGGTCGGATTCGTGCGAGGCCCGATCGGTCAAATCGGCGTGCTGGACAGTTTCAACCTGCAGGCTGGCCACCGTTTCGCGGCTCTCTTTGCGGATTTCTTCTTTCCAGTCCTTCAACTTGCGCCGGAAATATTCCCGCTGGCGCTCGTTCATGAACGGCTCGTCGTCAGACGGCCGATAGTCGGCCGGCAACATAATACCCATGCGCCGCAGTCCCTCCCCTAAGAGGCGAAGCCTGGCCCTTCGCGAGGCGGTGTATATCTAGGAGCCGATTGCGGCACAACGGGGGCCTGCGAGAGGCCCCCGGGCGACATCACGCCGCATATTCCAGCTTGGCGAGCTCGACCTGGGCCCTGAGGTCGATCTCGTCGATCACGTCCTGCAGACCCGGCTCGTTGAAATCGTTGCGCCGCTCGGCCACCAGCGTCGTCAGCCGGTGCAGCGCCTGACGCGGAATCGCGCCGGAAAGCAGCCCGATCTTGATGTCGTCCAGCACGTCCAGCATGTCGGTCGCGCGGCGTACCGCCCGGCGCTTGCCGGTCGTCGGGTCGGTCGTTTCCTGGAGGGCCAGCAGCGAATCGAGCGCCGCAACCTGGATGCTGGCCGACGACGCCGCAGCCGCCCGCGAGGTGGGCGATTGTTCGATCGAGAACGAACCGCCGGCCGCGCCCGCTTTCGCGGGACCGGACTTGCCGACTGAGTCGGGGCGGCGGGGACCTTCAATACGCATCGGGCGCGGGTGGCTTTCGGAGCGTTGCAGCTAGGGGGAGAGTCGCGCTTTCATCGTTAACACTCCCCTAACAATCATTGACGGCCCGGCAGTTTTTGCCGCCGGCCCAAGACGTTGGCCGGCCCGGACGCGGAAATCCGCCCGTTAACCGTGGCACGCCGTTCGCAAGGCGGGGACCGGGGAAGTCTGCCCGAACCGCCAGCGAGAAACGCAAGCGCCATGAAGCCGATCCGCCGCCTGCTCGCGATCCTCGCCGCCCTTGCGCTGGCCCTCTCGCCGCTCGGCACCCCCTCCGCCTTCGCCTTTTCGCGCATTAAGGATCTCGCCGACGTCGAAGGTGTGCGCGACAACATGCTTGTCGGCTACGGCCTGGTGGTCGGCCTCAACGGCACCGGCGACTCGCTCCGCAACTCGCCCTTCACCCTGCAATCCGTGCAGTCAATGCTGGAGCGCCTCGGCGTCAACACGCGGGGCGCTACTCTCAACACCAAGAACGTCGCCGCCGTCATGGTGACCGCCAGCCTCCCCGGCTTCTCGGCCCAGGGCTCCAGGATCGACATCACCGTCTCGGCCCTTGGCGATGCTAAGAGCCTCCAGGGCGGCACCCTCCTCGTCACCCCGCTCCTCGCCGCCGACGGCGAGATCTACGCGGTCGCCCAGGGCCCGATCGCGGTCGGCGGCTTCAAGGCGGAGGCGCAGGCCGCCTCGATCGAGCGCGGCGTCCCGACCAGCGGCCGCATCGCCTCGGGCGCCATCGTCGAGCGCGAAGTGCCGTTCGAGCTTTCCAGCCTCGAGCGCATGCGCCTCTCGCTGCGCAACCCCGACTTCACGACCGCCAAGCGGATCGAGGACGCCATCAACCGCATGCTCGGCGGCGGCGCGGCGATCGCGACCAATCCCGCGACGGTCGAACTCGTCCTCCCCCATCGCGGCCCCGGCGATGTGGTCGCGCTGCTGACCGACATCGAACAGCTCCGCGTCGATCCCGACCAGCCCGCCAAGATCGTCATCGACGAGGAATCCGGCATCATCGTCATGGGTGCCGAGGTCCGCGTCAGCAAGGTCGCCATCGCCCAGGGCAACCTCACCATCAAGATCACCGAGGCGCCCCAGGTCAGCCAGCCCCTGCCCCTTGCGCCCGACGGGGCCGAGACCGTCACCGTGCCGCGAAGCGACGTGACCGTCGACGACAGCTCGGACCGGAAACTCACCGTCGTCGAGGAAAGCGTCTCGCTCCAGTCGCTCGTCGACGGCCTCAACGCGCTCGGCATCGGCCCGCGCGACATGATCTCGATCCTCCAGGCCATCAAGGCGGCGGGTGCGCTGCAGGCCGAAATCGAGGTGATGTGATGGGCTTCACCGTCGCCCCGGTCGAGACCAAGCCGCTCGCCTCCCTCGGCACCACGCTGCAGAACCAGCAGCGCGAGGCCGCGAAAAAGGCGAGCCAGGATTTTGAATCCGTCTTCGTCTCCCAGATGCTGGAACCGATGTTCCAGGGCCTGAAGACCGACGGCATGTTCGGCGGCGGCAATGGCGAGGCGGTGTTCCGCTCGCTGATGATCCAGGAAGTCGGCAAGGAAATCACCAAGAGCGGCGGCGTCGGCATTTCCGACGCGGTCTATGGCGAGATGCTGCGCATGCAGGGGCTGCGCAACGACAAGCCGGCGGCAAGTCCTGTACAGGCGGCCGCGGCGAGCATGGGGCTGGAGACGCATGAGTGATCGCATCGACGTCATCCTCGATCTCACCCGGCGCCTCTCCGCGCTCGTCGAACGCGAGATCTCGCTGATCGAGGCGCATCAGCCCAACAGCATCGGCGAGTTCGAAGAAGAGCGCACCCGTCTCTCGTTGCTCTATTCGCGCGAGATGCAGGCGGTGAAGTCCGACCCCGCCGCGGTCAAGAAATCCAGCCGCGACCGGATCGAACGGCTGCGCGAAGAGACCGCCAGCTTCAACGCCTCGCTCGACCGCCACCAGCGTCTCATCGCACGCATGCGCCGCGTCAGCGAGGGCATCGTCAAGACGATCGCCGACGAAGCCGCCCGCCAGCGCGCGCCGAAATCCTCCTACGGCGCGTCCGGCGGCGCCTCCTATCGCGCCAAGGCGACGCCCATCGCCATCAACCGCAAGATCTGACGCGCCTCTGCCGCCGACGTGTCCATCGTCACTGCGGCGATGGGTCCTCTTTATGTAGGACGCGGTGCGGCAATGATCCCGATGCACATGCGGGGGGCCGCATGTCTTGCTTGGGGAACGTCCGATGATCCGTTTGCTTCTCGCCGCCACCGCGGCGCTCGCCATTTGCGGCCCGGCCGCCGCCGCTGACGCCGCCAAGGTGAAACGCGGCGAATATCTCGTCACCATCATGGCCTGCTCGGACTGCCACACCCCCGGCGTCTTCCTAGGCAAGCCGGATTTCAGCAAGACGCTCGCGGGCAGCGATGTCGGCTTCGCCATTCCCGGCCTTGGCTATTTCTGGGCGCCCAACCTGACGCCGGACGACGAGACGGGTCTCGGCAAATGGTCTGAAGACGACATCGTGAAAACGCTGCGCACCGGCACGCGACCCGACGGCCGCCAGCTGATCCCGTCGATGCCCTGGATGGCCTATGGCGTGCTGACCGATGACGACGCCTACGCCATCGCCGCGTATCTCAAGAGCCTCGCGCCGATCAGCAACGAGGCGGAAGTCGCGCCGGTGGGCTGGGGCGAAACGCCCAAGGCCCCGTATCAGACGGTGGTGATGCCCGAGACGGCGGCGAAGTAGCCACCTCCCCACACTTTCATCCTCGGGGCCGCGCAGCGGAACCCGAGGACCCATGCCTGAGTGCTTCAGGCAAAAGCTCAACGACAACCACTCAGGCATGGGTCCTCGGATCGATCCTTCGGATCGTCCAAGGATGACGGAGTTTGAGAGAGTTGTACTAGAGAAGCGAGCTCGTCGTGCTCGAGCCGCCCGTCAGGCGCTGCAGGCCGGAATTGTAGTTGGCGAGCTGGGCCTGGAGATAGGCCGGCACGGTGCCGCCGGTCTTGCCCTTCTTCTCGGCGCTGTCGGCCTCGGCCATCTGCTTCTTTAGCGCCGGGTCCATGGTGAGCTCGCGATAGGCGGTACGGATCGCCGACATCGCCGCCTCGATCGCGCTCCGCGCCGTCGCTGCGCTATCGGTCGAGAGCAGCGAGTACGACGCCTTCAGCCCTAGGGCATAAGTCGGCAGCGCATCGGAATCGGCCGCCGTCTTGTCGTCGGATTCCACCGTGAACTGCCCGGCCGAAAGCCCAAGCCCCGCCAGCGCGTCCAGATTGCCGGCGCCGGCCTTCAGCTTGACCGTCTGCCCTTCCTTGGGCTCGATCTTCAGCGTGTCGCCCGCCGCGGTGCGCGCGATGCTGGCCTTGCCGTTGAGACCCAGTACCGAATTCAGCTTGCGCACCAGCGAGGTCATCGTCTCGCCGGGATCGATGGTGATCTTGCGCGCCGCATAGTCGTTGAGCTGGATCGTGAAATAGTCGCCCGCCCGCGCCGTCGTCTGCGCGGTAATCGTGTGCGCCTGGCCGCCCGGCTTCAGCGTGCCCTTGGGCAGGCCCAGCGCGTCCAGTACTGAGGCGCCGCCAGTATCGACCGCCAGACCCCTGCCGTAGCCCTCGCCCGTCGTCACGCCGAACTGCGACGCCCAGACCTGTGCACCGGTCGCGTCGATCTCCGCCGCGAAGGCGTTCTGCGTGTCGGGATGGGTCGCCGTCGCGCCGGGCAGCGTGCCCTTGGTGTCGCCAGCGACGAAGATACGCCCGTTCGAAACCGCCAGCCCGTTGATCCGGTCGCTGCCGTTGGTGCCGAGATAGGTGACGAAATCCGAGGCGACGCTGCTCCCCGAATCGTCCAGCTTGAAGACGAACCCGTCCACGCCGCCGCTGCTGGCCGTCGCGATGGTCGCTCCTCCGCCGGTGAGACTGTCGTTGGAGGTCGAACCCGCGACGTAGATCGAGCCGTTCTCCGCAACCAGGCCGGCGATCGCGCCGCCGCCCGACAGGTTGCCCAGCGTCTGGCTCCAGATTTCCGGGCTGGTCGCATTGGCCGTCGAGAACTTGCGCACGACGCCCTGCCCGCCTTCGGTCGTGGCGACGACGAGATCGCCGGCATCGTCGATGGTCATCGCCGCGACGCGATCGTCGCCCTCGGTGCCGAACTGGCGCGTATAAACCCGCGTGCCCTTGGTGTCGTATTTGATGACATAGGCATCGGTGCCGCCGATCGAGCCAGCCGCGCCCGCCATCTTGCCCTTGACCTGACCGCCCACATAGATCGCGTCGTCCGGACCGATCGTGATCGCGGTCGCGCCGTCGTCCAGCGCCGAGCCGACCTGCCGCGCGAAGACTTCCTCGCCGGCGGAATTCAGTTTGACGACCAGGCTGTCCTTGCCGCCCGCCGAGATCGCAGTACCCAGCTTGCCTGTGATCTGGCCCGCAATGACCGCGGCGCCCTTGCTGTCCACCGCGAGCGCCAGCCCGTCGGCGGCCGTCGTCGCGCCCAGCAGCTTCGACCACAGCAGATTGCCCGCCGAGTCGTACTTCTTGACCATCACGTCGCTGGACGACGACTGGTTGACCTGCGTGCCGATATCGGCGGCGGTCGTGCCCATCACAAAGACATTGCCCTCGCCGTCCACGACGGTCGATTTGACGTTCATGTCGCCGTCGCTCGAGCCGATCGCGGCCTTGTAGACGGTGGCCGGCGCCGCGCCGTCGACATCGAGCTTGCGCAGCTCGCCCGCGCCCTTGCCCTGGTTCGCCATGTAGAGCGCGGTCGAGGTGTCGCTCGCCGCGAAGCTCACGGTCTCGCTGGCATAGCCGTTCACCCGCACCGCGTACTGCTTGGTCGGCGTGATCGTATCCTTGGTGTTGGTATCGGCCGGCGTCACGTCGACGCGCTGCAGCCGCGTCTGGATACCCGCCGCCGCCAGCTTGCCGTTGATGAAATTGATCGTGTTGCCGATATTGCGCGTTCCCGTCATCTCGGACAGGTCGATATTGACGTTCGTCGCGGTGCCGTTGCCGCGCTTGACCGTGATCGTGAATGGCGAGGCGTTCTCCAGCGCGGGCATGCTCGCCTGCGCATCGCCCTGCACCACGGGATTGCTGGTGAAGGCCGAGGTCGAGCGCGACACGACACCGGTCGATTTCGCCGCGGTCTGCTTGGGCCCGGTCAGCAGGCTCAGCGTGTCGAGCTCAAGCCCGCTCGTGTATTTCGTGATCTGCGCGAAGCCGTCCTGGAAGCGCTTGTTCAGACCGGCGAGCGTGCCAGCCGGCGCCTTCGTGTCCGCCGCCGCATTGGCCAGCGTCTGCAGCGTCGAGAGACCTTTGTAGAGCGCGAACAGCTTCTTGTAGTCGTCCGAGACGCCTTCCTTGTCGAAGCTGGAATCGTGGATGTCGATCAGCGACTTCGCCTGCATCGCCTTGACGAGCCGCGCCGTGTCGCTGGTCGAAACGCTGGTATCCCAGGGCGTCTTGACATCGGCGGGGATCGTGTTCGCCGCGGGCGTCGCTTCCTTGGACGCAGCCGCGCGCGAGGCCCGCGACGCCGCGAGCATCATGTTCGTATAGCCGGTAAAACCGGCCAACGCTGAAAGGTCCATCGAGACGATGGCCACGATCAATCCTCCGCACGGAGACATGGCTCCGCCTGCGGCAATTGTGCCCCCCGGGGCGTTAAGGGGAACTAAAGAAAATCCCTCGGCTTAACCATGCTTAACGCCTCGTTAAGCCAGCCGCGCGAAGGTACCACCATGGCCGCGGTCCATTCCCAGGCGGGACGCCTCTACGAAGACGGTGTCTCCGCGCTCGAAGCTGGCCGGCACGCCGAGGCGATCGGCGCGCTGGAGCAGGCGCTTGCCCACGAGCCTGAGAACCCCTCAGTTCTCTACGCGCTCGGTGAAGCCGCCGCCCAGCTTGGCCTCCACCAGGCCGCTGCCCAGTTCTTCCGCGAAACCCTGCGCGTCGCCCCCACCCGCCACGAAGCGACGATCAGCCTGTCGCGCGCCCTCTCCGCCATGCTGCATCACGGCGACGCGGTCGACGCGCTCCGCGAAGCGCTGTCGCGCAGTCCCGAGATCACCGGTCTCTGGCTCGCGCTCGGCAACACCGTGCGCGAGACCGGTGACGTCGAGAACGCCGCGACCTTCTATCGCGAGGCCCTGCGCCTCAATCCCGAACTGGTCGAGGCCCGCGGCAATCTCGCCGATCTCGTCTTCGACGCCGGCGAGATCACCGAAGCGCTGGCGCTCTACGACGAAGCCGTACGCCGCGCGCCCGAGAACGCCCAGCTTCGCGTCAACCGCGCGCTGGCGCTGCTCTCCAAGGGCGATGTCGAGGCCGGCTGGCGCGACTACGAATACCGCCTGAAGATCCCCGGCCGCGTCATCGAACGCCGCGGCGCCCCGGCCCGCTGGGACGGCACGCCCCGCAACGGCGCGAAGCTTCTCGTGATGGTGGAACAGGGCGTCGGCGACCAGATCGCCTTCGCCTCGTTCATCCCGCAACTGCTCGCCGACGGTCCCGTCGCGCTCGAATGCGACCCGCGCCTCGAAGCCCTGTTCGCCCGCTCGCTTCCCGGCGTCACCGTCGCCGGCCGCAAGGTGCGCCGCGAGGGCGCGACGCTCTCCTGCGACTCCGCCTGGGATCATGGCGCGACGCTCTCGATCGATCTCGCCAGCCTGCCTATGCTCTGCGGCGGCAAACCCCGCGATCCGCAGCCCTGGCTGACGCCCGATGCCATTGAACGCGCCGTCTGGTCCACCTGGCGGAAGTCGCTGGGCACGAAGCCCGTCATCGGTATCTCGTGGCGCAGCGGCCTCAAGGGCGGCCTACGCGACAGCCAGTACGCGCCTCTCGCGCGCTGGGCGCAGTTCGCCGGCAAGCTCGACGCCACCTTCGTCGTCGCGCAATACGGCGCGGAGCTCAGCGAAATCCGCGCGATCGAGGAGCTCAGCGGCAAGACACTGATCATGCCGCCCGAACTCGATCAGAAGAACGAGCTCGACCGCACGACCGCGATGCTCTCGGTGCTCGACGCCGTCGTCTCAGCGCCCACCGCCGTCGCCGCGATGGCCGGCGCGCTCGGCGTGCCCACCTATAAGGCGCTGCACTACCGCTCGTGGACCAGCCTCGGCGCCGACCGCGAGCCCTTTATGCCCGCCGTCGCCTGCGTCACCCCCGACCACGCCGGCCAGTGGCGCATCGTCTTCGAGAAGATCCTCGCGCTCCTCGCGCGTTAGCCAGCCTTAGCCCGCCTGACCTCGGCATTCGTGCTCACCCGGCGCGCAATCTCCTGCGCCAGCCGCTCCGCGCCGCGCCCGTCGATCGCCAGCCGCCCTGCCGCCGCCATCGCGCGCCGGCGCTCGGGATCGGCGGCGAGCGCGAAGATCGCATCGCTCAATTTCTTGTCCTGCAGCACACCCACGACGCCCAGATTCACCCCGAACCCCGCATCGTCGAAACCCTGCGCCGACAGCGCATGATCGGACGTCAGGCCGAGATACAGCGCAGGCACGCCGACATGCGCGCATTCATAGGCGGAAACGCCAAATGCCAACACGGCAAGGTCGCATTCCGCCGCGACGTCCATCAGGGTCTCCGGTGCAAAACGGATATCCGCATCCGGCGCCGCCGCCTGGCAGGCATCGGCGAGCGCCTCAGGAAACGCCACGGCGGGACCGATCACCACGACCGGCGTCACGCGGCGCCCGGCCGCCGCCACGGCCTTCACCGCGCGCACCGTCAGCCCCTGCGGATCGCTGCCGCCCATCGCGACCAGCACCCGCAAGGTGCAGCGCCCGGCATCCAGCGGCCGCGGCTGGCGCCACGCCTCGCTGCCCATCAGCGACCAGCCCCAGCCGACGCACAGATCGACATCGCCATGCGGCCACGCCAGCGAGCGTGTCTGCGGCACCGGCGCGTAGACCGCGAGATGCGCGCCCAGCCGTCGCGGCGAGCCGTCGTCCAGCGCCACGATCAGCGGCGCCTCGGCGCGGAGATCGCGCACGTCGCCCTCCGACAGCTCGGTCCTGACATCCAGCACCAGCGCCGCCGCCCCCGTCTGACGCAACGCATCTGCCAGCCAGTCGCGCTCGCTCTGATCGCGCGGCTTGGCGAGCCGGGCAAAGCCGGCAGCGCGCACCAACTCCACGGCACTCTCTTCGCCGATCATCGCGAAGGTGACGCCAAAGCCCTGCCCGTCGCGCAACGCTTTCGCCAGATTGAGGCAGCGCTTCACATGGCCAAGCCCCAGCGCATTCCCGCCGTCGCAGCGGATCAGCACATTCGCGCTGATCGCCGTCACTGCCTTCTGCTTCACATGGCCGTTGATCGCGAGCAGCTTGGGATCGCGTCGCAGCAGCCCGATGAGATCGGTCAACGAGGCCTCGCCCGCCTGCGCCTCCAGCCGATCATAGACCGCCTCAATGAAGGCGGCGTCGGCGGGCGTATCGACGGACAGCCGCGCCCCTTCGAAGGCATAGGCGGGATCGGGGGTCATGAGGGCAACCTTGATGCGGTGCGAATTCAGTTTCAGCCAGCCGGTGACATGCTCGCGCGCCACCGGGTCCTCGCGCGCTTCCTTCAGCATCAGATCGAGCGCTCGCCGGCTCATCGGATCGACGCCGTCATGCGCAGCCGTCGTCCCCGGCGCCAGCATTACGAAGTCGGCGTCCTCGGCGATCATCGCGTCCAACATCGCATCGATAAAGCGTGCGTCGATCAGCGGCGCATCGGCATTCACCCGTACGATGATATCCGGGTCGCACGCGTCCGCCGCGAGCGCGAAGCGCCCCAGCACATCGTCCTCCGGCCCACGCACGCAGACGACGCCATTCTCAGCCGCCCACACCGCCAGCGCGTCGTCTCCGCTATTGGTCGAAGTCGCCAGCACGATCGAATCGATCCGCCGCGAGGCTTTCAGCCGGTGCACGATGTGCCAAATCAGCGGCTTCCCCGCGATCGGCATGAGCGATTTGCCCGGCAGGCGCGTCGAGCCCATCCGCGCCTGGATGATCGCCGCGATCCGCATCACGCCGCCCAATCCGCGCGCACACGGCGCAGCGGCCTCAGCCCATCCACAGGATCGGCCCGCCACTCGCGATCCGACAGCTCCGACGGCGCCGCCGTCTTCAACCCCGAACCGTCGGCCGTCTCGCCCTCGCGCACCGCCTTGATCACCGGCGCGATCTGTTCCGGCAACCAGCAATGTCCCGAGGCGTATTCCGCACCCGTCTCATCAAGGTCCAGGTGAAACTCGATGAACCCCGCGCCCCAGCGATGGATCGCGCGATGGATGACACCGGGACTGACCGTGTGGTCCGACCACCCGACCGGACACCAGGTCGCGCGGCGAATGATGTCGATCGAGGCGAGGTTCGCCTCGCCAGGCGGTGTCGGATAGGCGGACACCGTGTGCAGTAGGCGAATGGCGGAGGCATTGGCGTCGCGCAGCACCTTCGCAGCGTGCCTGATCTCGTCCAGATCGGCCATGCCCGTCGAGAGCACCACGGGCTTGCCCGTTTTCGCGCAGGCGATCAGCAGATCGTCCCACAGCAGCTCATAGGACGCGATCTTGTAGAACGCGACATAGGGCCGGAGCGCTGCGACGGCATCCAGATAGAATGGCGTGCATGCGAACTGGATGCCACGTGCCGCGCAATGCTCGGCGACCGGCGCCAGCAATTCGACTGGAAATTCCCACTCGCGCCGCGCGCGATGCTTCGCGCTCCGCTCCAGGATTTCCGGCGCGAACAGCTCGTCCAGCTTGAAGAGTTGGAACTTCACGGAATCGCAGCCCGCATCCGCCGCGGCGTCCACGAAGGCGAGGCACCGTGTCAGGTCACGGGCGTGATTGGACGAAACCTCGGCGCAGAAATGGACCGGCATGGAAAGGGGTACTGGACACTTATGGTCAATGAGTCGTGAGCATCGCCGCTCCGCGTTAACGAATTCTCAAGTGCGACGGGTGCGAATGCTGCAACCGGGGATACGCAGACATGAGCGCCGCCGCGCCCGCACCGCGCACGATGAGCGAGACCGACTGGAACGGCCATGCCGGCCCGGTCGACGGTCATGCCAACGGCATGGACATCATCGCGTGCCGCACCTGCGGTTTCCGCCACGCCGTGCCGCTGCCCGATGCCGCCGCGCTCGCCACCGAATACGCCGAAAACTACTACAGCGACGCCAAGCCCACCTATCTCCAGGACGCCCGCACCGACCAGGATTGGGCACAGCTCGTCCAGCACGACCGCCTCGACGCCATGGCGCGCGCGCTCGGCCGCAAGCCCGGCGTGCTCATCGAGATCGGCTCCGGCCCCGGCTTCTTCCTGGAAGCCGCGACCGCCAAGGGCTGGACCGCCATCGGCATCGAACCCTCGCGCCGCGCCGCCGCCTTTGCCCAAGCGCGCGGCATGACCGTGCACAATACGACCGTCGCCGAGGCCGTCGCGCGCGGCCTGCCCCGCGCACACGCCATCGCTGCCACCAATGTGCTGGAACATCTCGCCGATCCCGTCGGCACGCTGCAGCTCGCCTACGACCTGCTGCATCCCGGCGGCGTCATCTGCCTGACGGTGCCCAACGATTTCAGCCCGCTCCAGCTCGCCGCGCGCGACGCCAAGGGCCAGGCGCCGTGGTGGATCGCCCCGCCGCACCATCTCAACTATTTCGACTTCGACTCCCTCGCAGCGTTGATGACCCGCCTCGGCTTCACCCCCGTCGAGCGCCTCACCAGCTTCCCGATGGAAGCGTTCCTGCTGATGGGCGACGACTATGTCGCCGATCCCGCGCTCGGCCGCGCCTGCCACGCCAAACGCAAATCCTTCGACCTCGCTTTCGAGACCGCCGGTCTCGGCGAGGCCCGCCGCCGCTTCTACGGTGCGCTGGCCTCGGCCGGGCTCGGCCGCGAGGCCACCATCGTCGCGGTGAAATCATGAGCGCCCAGGCCAAACCGGCAACCGCCACCCTCGCCCGCCTCGGTGCCCCCCGCGGCATCGACGCCCTCGCCGGCTTCAAGCGCGCCATCCTCTTCGGCGCCGGCGCCAGCGCGCATGAAGTCGAGCGCGTCCTCGCCCGCTACGGCATTCCCGTCATCGCCTTCGCCGACAACGGCGCCGCCAAGCAGGGCACGCAGTTCCGCGGCTGCCCCGTCATCGCGCCCGCCGCGCTGCCCGCGCTGATGGACGGCACGACCGCCGTCGTCATCGCCTCCGTCTACCAGGTCGAGATCGCCCGCCAGCTTCGCGGCCTCGGCATTTCCGCCGACGCCGTCTTCCCCTTCATCTCGCCGATGTTCGCCGGTCATTTCGGCGAAGCGGCCTTCACGGACGCCGCCGACTATCTCGGCTGGCTCCCGTCCCGCCTCGCCGACGACGCGTCGCGCGCTTACGTCGAGGCGCTCACCGCCTTCCGCTGGACGATGGACCCGCTCCGCCTCGCCCGGAACCCACGCCTCCACGGCTATTACGACTACACCGCCGATGATCTCGGGCCGTTCCGCGACGACCACATCGTCGATGTCGGCGCTTACGACGGCGACAGCGCCATCGCCTATCTCGGCCGCCTGAACGGCAAGGCCCGCGTCAGCGCGCTGGAACCCCTGCCGCAGAACTTCGCCGCGCTCGAACGCACCGTTGCGACCCACGCCTTCGGCTCACAGATCACGCCCGTCCCCTTCGGCGCCGGCGCGACACCGATGACCGCCGAGATCGACAGCGAGGAAGCCGGCACCGATCCCCGCGCCACGCTGCGCGGCAAGGCAGGCGCGCGCGCCAGCATCCGCATCGAAACGCTCGACCGCCTCTTCGCCAATGACCGCGTCGATTTCATCAAGATCGACATCGAAGGCCACGATCCCGCCGCGCTCGAAGGCGCCGCCGAAATCCTGCGCCGCGACCGGCCCGGCCTCGCCATCGCCGCCTATCACGCGCCCGATCATCTCTGGCGCATCCCGGCTTTGCTCGACCGGCTCTGCCCCGGCTACCGCATCCATGTCGGCCACCACCCCGCCGCGGTCTATGAATGCGAGCTGTTCTGCGTCCATGACGGGCGATGAACGAGCGCTTCTACAACACCACGGCGCGGCAGGGCTTCCACTGGCCCGGCCGCATCGTCGCCGGTGAAAACGTTCTAGGAAACCGGCTCGCCGAACGCGGCATGGCCAGCCTCGCCGTCATCGCCGATCAGGCTTTCGCCGACCATGACATCGTCAAAAGCGCAGGCGGCGCGGCCGCCCTCATCACCCGCGAACCCACCCGCGACGACGTCACCGCCATCGCCGCACGCCTCGCCGCCGATCCACCAACGACAATTCTAGCCATCGGCGGCGGCGCGACCCTCGATGCGTCCAAGGCAGTCGTTGCCCAGCTCCGCTTCGGCACGCTCGATATCCGCGATCGCCCGCGCGGCGAGACCGCGCCCCAACTGATCGCCGCCGCGACCACCGCCGGCTCGGGCTCCGAGACCAGCCGCTTCTTCATCGTCAGCGACCCCGCGACGTCCGTGAAGATCGCCACCCGCAGCTGGAGCATCGTCCCCGACCTCACGCTGCTCGATCCCGCGCTGCTGCGTCCCTGCCAGCCCCAGCGCCTCCTGCTCGGCGCCTTCGACGCCGCCATCCACCTCTGGGAAACCCATATCGCGCGCGGCGAGCGCAGCGTTTTCACCGACGCACTCGCGCAGGGATTCCTGCCGCGCATCCTCGCCGCCTTGCCTTCCGTCACCAGCGGCGATGAACCGCCCAGCGCCGTCCTCCTCTCGCTGATGGAAGCCTCCGCCATGGCCGGCGTCGCGATCTCCAACGTGCGCACCGGCATGATACACACGCTGGGCGAGTCCCTGGCTGCGCAGTGCGCGCTGCCGCATCCCCTCACCCTCCGCGTCTTTCTCCGCCCCGTGATAGAAAGCTACGCACCAGCCGTCCGCGATCACGTCACGCCGCTCTTCCGCGCCGCCGACACCGCCGCGCCTTGGGGCGCCCCCTGGAGCATCGAACGCTTCATCACCGCCTGGGAAGACGCCTTCGCCAAACTCGACCTCGACCGCCAGGTCCGCACCGCCTTCCTCGCACGCCGCCCCTCGCTCGACGCCCTCTGCGCCACCGCCGCGCGCGACACCACCCTCACCAAGGAAAACCCGCTGCCCGTCGAGCCCGCCGAACTCTGGTCAATCGCCGGCGCCGGCTTCGCGCCGTTCCTGCCGCGGGCCGCAACGTAACGCCCGTCAATCTTCGTTAACGCGTCCGTAACGCCTGTTAACGACAGTGCGGCACGCTCTGTCAGGTCCCGCCATGACTGCACTTCGCCGCGCCTCCACCACACCTCCCGTGCCCGATCCGGTACCGCGCATTGCCGCCGCCGCGGCGCGCACAAGGCAGCTTGCGGTCGCCGGAATCTATCGCGCCGGCTCCGGCCATCCCGGCGGCTCGCTCTCCTGCGCCGACCTCCTCGCAGCGCTCTACACCACTGAGCTCAACATTCCCGGCGGCGCTGCCACCGATCCCACCCGCGACCGCTTCGTCCTCTCGAAAGGCCACGCCGCGCCCGCGCTCTACGCCGCCTGGGCCGCCGCCGGCTATGTGTCCGACGAGATCCCGCTCGCCCTCCGCCGCATCAACACCAAGGCGCAGGGCCACCCGCACGTTCTCGACATGCCGCTCAGCGAGACCAGCACCGGCTCGCTCGGCCAGGGCTTCTCCGCCGCCATCGGCATGGCCCTCGGCCTTCGCCACCAGTACATCGACGCCCGCGTCTATACGCTGCTCGGCGACGGCGAATGCCAGGAAGGCGAGATCTGGGAAGGCGCGATGTGCGCCGCCCATCACGGCCTTTCCAATCTCTGCGCCATCGTCGACTACAACAAGCTGCAGTCCGACGACCGCAACGCCAACATCATGGGGCTCGAGCCCTTCGCCGCGAAATGGCGCGCCTTCGGCTGGAATGCGCTCGAGATCGACGGCCACGATATCAAGGCCATCCTCGCCGCGCTGACGACCGCCGCCGAAACGCCCGACCAGCCGACCATGATCATCGCCCACACTCTCAAGGGCAAAGGCGTCTCCTACATGGAAGACCAAGCGCTCTGGCACGGCAGCGTGAAGATGAAGCCCGACGAAACCCGCCATGCCCTCACCGAACTCGGCGCCAGCCAATCCGACATCGATCTCTGGATGACACCATGAGCGCCCCCGCCCTCATCGCCCAGTCCGGCGACTCCTTGCGCGAATCCTTCGGTAAGGCGCTCGCCGCCCTCGCCGAAACCCGCACGCGCGTCGTCGCGCTGGATGCCGACATCGCCGGCGGCACCGGCTTGCATCACTTCCGCAAGCGCCATCCCGCGCGCTTCTTCCAGTTCGGCATCGCCGAGCAGAACATGATGGCCGTCGCCGGCGGCATGGCCGCCACCGGCCTCGTCCCCGTCGTCACCACCTTCGCCGTATTTTGCCTCCGGGCCGTCGAACAGGCCCGCCTCTCGATCGCTTACGCCAAGCGCAACGTGAAGATCGTCGCCTCGCATCCCGGCCTCGATGTCGGCCCCGATGGCGGCTCGGCCCAGGCGCTGGAAGACCTCGCCGCCTTCCGCGCCATTCCCGGCATGACCGTCATTTCACCCGCCGACCCGCACGAGATGGCGCTCGCCACCGAAGCCGTGCTCGACTTCGACGGCCCCGTCTATATGCGCACCGGCCGCAGCCCCGCGCGCAGCGTCTACACCGACGGCCACTCCTTCAAGATCGGCAAGGGCCATATTCTCCGCGACGGCAACGACGTCACGCTCATCGCCTGCGGCGTCGAAGTCGCCCGCGCGATGGAAGCCGCCGAACGCCTTGCGGCCGCGGGCATCTCCGCCCGCGTGGTCAACATGGCGACGATCAAGCCGATCGACACCGACCTCATCGCGTGCTGCGCCGAGGAGACGGGCGCCATCGTCACCTGCGAAGACCACAACATCCATGGCGGCCTCGGCGGCGCCGTCGCCGAAGCCATGGCGGCGACGCGGCCCTGCCCCATCGAGTTCGTCGGCGTCCGCGACGTCTTCGGCGAATCGGGCGAGCCCGATGAGCTCGCCGAGAAATACGGCCTCACCGCCCCGCATATCGCCGCCGCGGCGAAGCGCGCCATGGCCCGCAAGCGCCGTGGCTGACATCGACCTCAAGGGCCGCTGCGTCCTCGTCACCGGCGGCAGCCGCGGCATCGGCCGCGCCATCTCGCTGCGCCTGGCCGAGGCCGGTGCCTCCGTCGTCGTCGCCTATCACTCGAACATCGACGAGGCTCGCCGCACCTGCCTGCAGATCGTCGCGAATGGCGGCAATGCGACACCGCAGCAGCTCACCGTCACCGACCGTGCCTCCGTCTCGGCCGCGCTCGACGAAGCGGAAAAGAAGTTCGGCCCGCTCCGCGCCCTCATCAACAATGCCGGCATCAACAAGCCGACCGACTTCGACAAGGTGACCGACGAAGACTGGGACGAGATCCTCGCCACCAATCTCAAAGGCCCCTTCATCTGCTCGCAGCTCGCTTTGCCGCGCCTCGCAGCAGCGGGCGGCGGCGCGATCGTGCATATCGGTTCGGTCAGCGGCCAGTATGGCGGCCCGCGCACCGCGCACTACGCGGCCTCGAAAGCCGGTCTCATCTCGCTCGCCCAGGTCATCGCCCGTTTCGGCGCCGACAGAGGAGTCCGCTCCAACGTCGTCGCCGCCGGCCTCGTCCAGTCCGACATGGCCGCCGCCGGCATGGCCGCCGCCAGCGTCCAGCAGGCCGCCCAGAACATCGTCCTCAAGCGCGTCGGCACCACCGCCGAAGTCGCCGACGCCGTCGCTTTCCTCTGCAGCGACGCCAGTTCCTACATCACCGCCCAGACCCTCAACGTGAACGGGGGCCTCTACTTCTGATGCAGAAGGCGATCCTCATCGTCTGTGGCGGGATCGAGGCGACGCATGGCATCGCCCATGCGAAGGCACTCGGCTATCACGTCGTCGTCAGCGACGGCGATCCGAACGCGCCGGGCTTTACACTTGCCGACGCGCACCTCGTCGCCTCCACCTACGATGCGCGCGCCACCGCCAACGCCGCCGAACTCTATCACCGCACCGTCCGCCCCATTGACGGCGTCATCTGCATGGGCGCCGACGTACCTCATACCGTCGCGGCGGTGGCTCAGCGCCTGCGCCTGCGCGGCCTCAGCGAGGAAACCGCCCATCTCGCGATGGACAAGCTCGCGATGAAGGACCGGTTGAAGGCGCACGGCGTCCCGATCCCCTGGTATGCCCCGCTACGCGACGCCGCCGATCTCCAGCTCGCGATGCTTGAGCGCGGTCTCGATCTCGTCGTCAAACCCGTCGACAGCCGCGGCGGCCGCGGCGTGCAGCGGATGAACACCGGCCGCGACGCCGCCACCGCCTACGCCGAAGCCAAGGCCCAGTCCCCCACCGGCCGCGTGATGGTCGAGGCCTATCTCTCCGGCCCCCAGATCTCGACCGAATCCATTCTCCTGGGCGGCACCGGTTACACGCCCGGCTTCAGCGACCGGAACTACGAATATCTGGACCGCTTCGCCCCCTGGTTCGTCGAAAACGGCGGCGACCTGCCCAGCCACGTCGCCCCCGCCATTCGTGCCAATGTCGAAGCCACCGTCACCTCGGCCGCGAAGGCGCTCGGCATCGCCAACCATAACTACAAGGGCGACATGGTCGTTCACGCCGGCAAGGCGCATGTGATCGAACTCGCCGCGCGCCTCAGCGGCGGCTATTTCTGCACCCGTGAAATCCCGCTTTCGACCGGCGTCGATTTCGTCGGCGCCGTCATGAAGCTCGCCCTCGGCGAACCCGTGACGCCCGCAGACCTCACGCCCAACCACGAGCGCCCCATCGTCCAGCGCTACGTCTTCCCCGACGCCGGCCGCATTGACGCGATCCACGGCGTCGACGAAGCCCGCACTCTCCCCGGCATCATCGAAGTCACCGTCAGCAAGCAGGCCGGCGACATCATCCCGTCCGCCACCTCCAGCGCCGCCCGCGCCGCGATGATCCTCGCGACCGGCGACACCGTGGCGGACGCCCAGACGAACGCCGCCCGCGCCATCGCCACCATCCGCTTCGACATCGCCAAGGTCGCCGCGGCATGACGCTGATCGAGCCGCTCTCGCGCCCCGTCCGCCCGCGCCGCACCGGCGTGCTCACCGGCTATGTCCTCTTTCACCTGAACCTCATGTTCTCTTCGATCGAGGAGGAACAGCGCCCCACCGTGATCGCGCGCTGCTACACGCCGCTGCTCGACCTCGCCGAAGGCGGCCTCAAGCTCGGCATCGAGGCGACGGGCCTCACGCTCGAAATCATCCGCGACATCGATCCCGCCTGGATCGCCCGCCTCCGCCGCCTCATCGCTAATGGACACATCGAATTCATCGGCTCCGGCTATGCCCAGGCGATCGGTCCGCTGATGCCCGCCGCCGCAGTCGAGAAAAATCTCGCCCTCGGCCTCGCCACCTACGAGGCGTTGCTTGGCATCCGCCCCACCATTGCCCTCATCAACGAACAGGCCTGGTCAGGCGGTCTCGTCCCGCTCTATCGCGCCGCCGGCTACAGCGCTGTGGTGATGGATTGGGACGACTGCGCCGCACATCACCCGGAGTGGAACCGCCACTGGCGCTACCACCCCCAGCGCGCCATCGGCGCCGACGGGTCCGAGATCGGTCTGCTCTGGTCGAACACCATTGCCTTCCAGAAGCTGCAGCGCCTCGCGCATGGCGACATCGACCGCGACACCTATGTCGATTACATCGCCGCGCATCGCGGCCCGGTCGACCGGGTCTTCGCGCTCTACACCAACGACGCCGAATGCTTCGACTTCCGGCCCAGCCGCTTCGCGACGGAAGACAAGATCGTCATGGGCGAATGGCAGGTCGTCGCCGACGGCCTCCGCGCGCTTGCCGAGCGTGGCATCAATATCGTCCTGCCGAGCGAAGCCCTCGCCACCGCCGCCACGAACACGAACGCCAACAACCCGCTGGTTCTCGAAGCGCCCTCCAACCCGGTGCCGGTGAAGAAGCAGCCCAAATACAACCTCACCCGCTGGTCCTCCTCGGGCCGCGACGACCTCTGGGCCAACACCCAGTGCCACCGCGCTTTACGCGCGCTTGGGCCCACGGCCTCCGACGCCGACTGGCGCACCCTCCTCCACCTCTGGTCCAGCGACTACCGCACCCACATCACCGAGAAGCGCTGGGCTAAGTTCCGCGCCGAACTCGAAGCGTTCGTAAGTGAATTGTCATCCCGGGCGAGGTCGCCGGAGGCGTCCGAGACCCGGGACCCAGGGGCCGCAAACACCGGTGGTGGCGGCCCCTGGGTCCCGGCTCTCCGCTCCGCTGCGGCCGGGATGACGGACATTGTTCATCCCACCCTCTCGTCCGACACCCGCCACATCCTCATCGAAACCTCCGCCCTCCGCCTCGTCCTCGACAAGCGTCGCGGCCTCGCCGTCGCGTCTATGGGCCGGCCCAACGAGCGTCCGCTGATCGGCGGCCTCGCGCATGGCGAGATCGACGACATCGCGCTCTCGGCCGACTGGTATACCGGCAATTGCGTCTTCGAAGGTCCCGGCGAGCCCAAGATCACCGACCTCGAATGGTGCGACCCGATCTCGTCCACCGGCCCGGACGGCACGATCACCCTCACCGCCCGCATCGACACCCCACTCGGCCCCATAGAGAAGATCCTACGCATCCCGACCAACGCGCCGCGCCTCGACATCGAGACGACCTTCCACTGGCCGTCCTGGGGCAAGGGCTCGCTGCGCCTCGGCCATGTGACGCTGAAGCCCGACGCCTTCGACATGACCCAGCTCGCCTACCGCACCCACAACGGTGGTCGCGCGCTGGAGCGCTTCCCGCTCTTCGGCACGACCGTCGATCTCGGCGCCGCCGTCTCGTTCCTGATCTCCTGCCGCGCCGGCGTCGGCATGACCGAGGGTCTGCTGCAGCTCGACGACGGCATCAACGCGATCGAGCTCACCGCCGATCTCGCCACATCAGCCGTCATAGGCCTCGTCGAGCATCGCACCGTGCACGGCCAGACCTTCTGCCGCATGATGCTCTCCGCGCTCGAAATGGACGAAACCCGCAAGCCCGATACGCCCTCGGGCCTGCGCACCGTCCGCACGTCCCTCGCATTAAACAGGGTAAACGCTTGTTAACCCGCGGCGGCGCACTCTGCCCGTTGATCTCAAGCTGACCGGTCGCAACGATAGTATGACGGCTCTTTCAAAGACCCTCGCGGCCGCTCCGCTCGCACCTGGCGTGTCGCCCGCCTATGGCCGCCTCATGTCGTGGATCGGCCGCCGCGATTTCCGCAATCCCTCGATCGATCTCAACAACAAGACCGTCCTCGTCACCGGCGGCACCGGCTCGTTCGGCAAGGCCTTCGTCGAGCAGGTCATCGCCGAGTACAAGCCCAAGCGGCTCATCATCTTCAGCCGCGACGAGCTGAAGCAGTTCGAGATGGCGCAGGTCTTCCCGCAGGAACGTTACCCGTTCATGCGCTATTTCATTGGCGACGTGCGCAACCGCGACCGCCTCGACATGGCGATGCGCGATGTGGACTACGTCATCCACGCTGCCGCGATGAAGCAGGTGCCGATCGCCGAGTACAATCCGCTCGAATGCGTCCACACCAACATCCTGGGCGCCGAGAACATCGTCTATGCGGCGCTGGCGCGCGGCGTAAAGAAGGTGCTGGCGCTGTCCACCGACAAGGCCGCCAACCCCGTCAATCTCTACGGCGCGACCAAGCTCGCCTCCGACAAGATCTTCGTCGCCGCCAATCATCTGGCGGGCGCGGAGGGCACGCGCTTCTCGGTCGTGCGCTACGGCAATGTCATCGGCTCGCGCGGCTCCGTCGTCCCGATGTTCGAGAAGATGATCGGCGAAGGCGCGGCTGACCTGCCCATCACCGACGCCCGCATGACGCGCTTCTGGATCACGCTGACCCAAGGCGTGAACCTCGTCCTCTCCTCCATGGCGATGATGAAGGGCGGCGAGATCTACGTCCCCAAGATCCCCAGCCTCAAGATGACCGAACTCGCCGAGACCATGGCGCCCGGTCTCACCCAGCGCATCATCGGCATCCGCCCCGGCGAGAAGCTGCATGAGGTGATGATCCCCGAAGATGTCGCCCGCCAGACGCTGGAGATGACCGACCGCTACGTGATCCTGCCCTCCTGGGGCACGTTGCGCGGCGAATATGCCGATGCCGGCGCCCGCGCGGTGCCCGACGGCTTCTGCTATGCCAGCGACCAGAACACCGAAGCGCTCGATGCGCGCGGCCTCCAGGCGATGCTCGCGGACGCCTTCCCGTGAAGCCGGCCGGCGACGTGCAGCCCTTCCTGCCCTATGGCCGCCAGACCATCGAGGACGACGATCTGGAAGCCGTGCGCGAGGCGCTGCTCTCGCCTTATCTGACGACCGGCCCGCTGGTCCCGCGCTTCGAAGCCGATTTTGCGAAAACCACCGGCGCGGCCGAAGCCGTCGTCGTCTCCAACGGCACCGCCGCGCTACATCTCGCGGCCCGCGCGATCAAGCTCGACCGCGGCCAGACCGCCATCGTCCCCTCACTCACCTTCGTCGCGACCGCCAATGCCGTGCGCTATTGCGGCGCCGAGGTCGTTTTCGCCGATGTCGATCCAGTCACCGGCCTGATGACGCCCGCGACCCTGCTCGACGCGCTCCGCCGCGCGCCCACCAGCACCCGCGCCGTCTTCCCCGTCCATCTCAACGGCCCGTCCTGCGATATGGCGGGGATTTCCGAACTGGCAAAGTCCTGGGGCCTCTGGGTCATCGAGGATGCCTGCCACGCCGTCGGCGGCACGCAAGGCGACAGCTCGGTCGGCGCCTGCGCCTATGGCGATCTCACCTGCTTCAGCTTCCATCCTGTCAAGACCATCGCCATGGGCGAAGGCGGCGCGATCACCACGAATGACGCGGCCATGGCCGCCGGCCTCCGCCGCGACCGCAGTCACGGTCTTATCCGCGAAGCCGATGCCTTCCGTCTCCCCGAAAGCAAGAAAGCTGACGGCGCTGGCAATCCCTGGTTCTACGAACTCCACGAGCCTGGCTTCAACTACCGCGCGCCCGACATTCTCTGCGCCCTCGGCATCTCGCAGTTGAAGAAGCTCGCCCGCTTCGTCCGCCAGCGCCGCGACCTCGTCGCGCTCTACCGCGAAGCTCTGGCGCCGCTCGCCCCGCTCGTCACCCCGCCCGCCGAACCCGTTCATGGCGAAGCCGGCTGGCATCTGCTCGCGGTGAAGATCAACTTCGCCGCCGCCGGCGTCGATCGCGCGACAGTCATGGGCCGCTTGGCCGAGGCCGGCATCGGCAGCCAGGTCCACTACATCCCTGTCCATCGCCAACCCTATTACGCCGCCCGCGCCCCCGGCCTCGAACTCCCCGGCGCAGACGCCTATTACGCCGGCTGCCTCTCGCTGCCGCTCTTCGCCGCGATGACAGAGAGCGACGTCCTCCGGGTCGCCAAGGCGCTAACCGCCGCGCTCGGCGGCTAGGCGACTCTCCTCTCCGGTGCGAACTCCCAAAACATAACGCCCGCCGGGTGGGGCCGGCGGGCGTTACGCGACAGAGCGGCGAAGAAGCGGCCGCTATCCCTGGAACAGCGAGAGGATGATCTGCGGCGCCGAGTTGGCGATCGACAGCGCCTGGGCGCCGAGCTGTTGTTTGATCTGCAAGGCCTGCAGCTTGGCGCTTTCAACCGCCATGTCTGCATCGACCAGGTTGCCGACGCCGCCCTTCAGCGAGTCGCTCAGCTTGCCGACGAAGACGAGATGCTGGTCGACCTTCTTGCCGATCGAGCCGATCCGCGCGAGCGCGCTGTTGACGTTGGAAAGGCTGGCATTGACCAGCGCCAGCGCACCCGAGGCGGCGGCCAGCGTCGTCAGCGAGGTCGTGCTCTTGATCGTCAGGATCGAGCCGCCGACCGACAGGTTTTCGGGGATCAGCGTGATCGCGCTGGTCGCATCGGCGTCGGCCAGCATTTCGATGCCGGTCGTGACCGAGCCGTTGATAAGGTTCGCGCCGTCGAACTTCGAATTCGCGACGATCGAGGCGATCTGGCTGCGCAGCGCCTTGAAGTCTTCGTTGAGCGCGGCCCGCGCCGTGGTGTCGACCGAGGCGTCGTTGGCCGCGATGACCTTCTCTTTCATCTGGACGAGGAGGTCCGAAATTGTCTCGCCGCCGGCCAGCGCCACGTCGGTGATCGACTTGGCCCGGTTGAGGCTGGAGGTCACCGCGTTCATCGCGCCGATATCGGCCCGCATGCCCTGGGCGATCGCGTAGACGGAGGCATTGTCCTTGGCCCCCATCACCTTCAGGCCAGTCGAGACGCGGTTCTGGGTCATGTCCAGCTCGCGCGAGCTGGCGTTCAGGTTCTGCAGCGCGATCATCGCGCCGACATTGGTGTTGACCGACATAACCATACGGCTTCTCCACTCCCAGACCGCCGCAGTCCGCGGCGTGCATGGTTAAGAGAGCAAAGCCCGGGCCAGCCGCGCCACATTTTATGTATTTGATATAATTGAACAATCTTGAGGCGCTGGTCAGTGCACCCCGCCGCCGGTCGGCAGACCCGTCATGGCCCGGTCATTTTTGCCGAGCAAGAAAGACGGCCCGCGGATTGCGCCGCGGGCCGAGTTGAGCGTGAACTTTGTGCGTGGGGGTCAGACCTGGCGATCGACCATCACGCCGGAAATCTCGCGTATATAGGCCTTGAACTGCAGCATGCTCTCGACCGGCCACTGGCGAACCACTTTGCCGGTTTCGCGGTCGACGCTGGAGTAGATGAACAATCCCGTTTTCTCGTCGCGGGAAATGCTCAGGCGTTCGTTCTGGCCCATGATCGGCGGATCGAGTGCCTTCAACGCGTTTTCGACAGCTTCCGCGGCCTTGGGCGCGATGCCTTGCGGCTGAGCCTCGACCGCCTCTGCCTGCGGTTTTGCCGCAGGCGCCAATACGCGTTCGGTGGGCGTCGTCGCCGTCACTCCACTCAGTGCTTCGATCATGTCCTCCACCTCCCGTACGAGGTTGGACCTGCCGTCAAGCGGTTGGAGACCCCTTCCAGTCAGTTTGGGAGGGGCCTCCTATCCGCTTAGCGGAACAGGCTCAGGACCGTCTGCGGCGCCGAGTTCGCGATCGACAGCGCCTGGAGACCAAGCTGCTGCTTGACCTGGAGGGACTGCAAGCGCGCGGACTCGACCGAGAGGTCGGCGTCGACGAGGTTGCCGATGCCGGACGTCAGCGCATCGGAGACCTTCGTGTTGAACGACAGCTGCGTGTCCAGGCGCTTCGACACCGAGCCGAGACGCGCGAGCGCCTGGTTGGTGTTAGAGAGCGAGGCGTTCAGCGTCGCCAGCATCGTCGAGGCCTTGGCCTGCGTGTTGATCGTCGCGGTCGATGTGATCGTGACGACCGAGCCCGACAGCGACAGGTTTTCGGCGTTGACCGAGATCTTCGACGAACCGTTGGCGCTCGCGATGGCGGCGAAGCCGGTGCCCGTGTTGATCAGGTTCTTGCCGTTGAACGACGCGTTCGAGACGATCGAGGCCATCTGCTTGCGCAGGGCGACGAAGTCTTCGTTCAGCGCGTTGCGCGAGGTCGTGTCGATCGACGCGTCCTGGGCGGCGACAACCTTTTCCTTCATCTGCACGAGCAGGTCGGAGATGGATTCACCGGCCGCCAGGCCGACGTCCACGACGCTCTTCGCGCGGTTGAGGCTGGTCGAGACCGCGCCGAGCGAGGCGACGTCGCCGCGCATCGCCTGGGCGATGGCGTAGAGACCGCCGTTGTCCTTGGCGCCAGCAACCGAAAGGCCGGTGTTGATGCGGCCCTGGACGGTCTGGAGTTCGGAATTGGTCTTCGAGAGGTTCTGCAGGGCGATCATCGCGCCCATATTGGTGTTAACACCGAGAGCCATTGGTAGTCTCCGTTCTGGATCTGTGACGAGCGTTCTGCTCGAAGGGCGTTTTGCCCCTGCCATCCCGAACGCACCCGCCGTGCCAGCCCGGCATTAATTTCCATTCACCACCGTGTGACTCGGCTTTGCGGCACTTTGTGCAGGCAGCACCTGCCTAGTAACCTGGCCTTAAGCAGAATTTTCTGCCTGCCCGGCAGAAATCACCCGGCAAAATCTTCCGCGTGCGGATGAAAAGAAAGGGGCGGCCCTGCGGCCGCCCCTTCATACTCTTGGGTCTTTTCGAACCCGATTCGAAGGCCTACTGGAACAGCGACAGCACCGTTTGAGGCGCCGAGTTGGCGATGCTGAGCGCCTGCAGACCCAGCTGCTGCTTGACCTGCAGCGACTGGAGGCGGGCGCTTTCGACCGCCAGGTCGGCATCGACGAGATTGCCGATACCGCCCTTCAGACTGTCCGACAGCTTGGTCACGAAGGTTTCCTGCAAGGCAAGGCGCTTCGATCCCGTACCGAGTCGCGCCAGCGCCTGGTTCAGGTTGTTGAGCGAGGTGTTGACGGTGGCCATCATCGTCGACGCGCCCGATTGGGTGAGGATCGTCGCCGTGTTCGCGATCGTTACGATCGATCCGCTCAGCGACAGGTTCTCACCCAGGGTGGTCAACCGCGAGCCCGAAGCAGACGCGAGCGACTGCAGCCGGGTTGTCGTGTTGTTGATGAGGTTGGTACCGTTGAACGAAGCGTTCGTAACGATCGAAGCCAACTGCTTGCGCAGCGCCACGAAATCCTCGTTCAAGGCCTTCCGGCTCGTCGTATCAATCGACGAGTCGGCGGCTGCAACGACCTTCTCCTTCATCTGGACGATCAGGTCGGAAATTGTCTCGCCGGCCGCCAGAGCAACATCGACGATGCTCTTGGCGCGATTGAGACTTTGTCCGACCGCCGTCAGGGCGCCGACATCCCCGCGCATCGTCTGGGCAATCGCATAGAGGCCGCCATTGTCCTTGGCGGTCGCGACGCTCATACCTGTATTGATGCGGTTCTGGGTCTCGGCCATCTGGCTGTTGGTCTTCGACAGGTTCTGGAGGGCGATCATCGCCCCCACGTTAGTGTTCACGCTAAGCATTGTTTTCCGTCCGTTCTGGCTGGATTGGTGTCGAGCGTTTTGCTCGCAGGCTTCTGCCTGGCGTCTAGGTCGCAACACGCGTGCCAAGGTTAACGGCGGCAAGCCTTTGAATATAAAAGACGATTTGAGGCCGCAATCGGCCGACCCGGCAATTCATGCCGCGGGCCGACGCTGCCCGGCGCTATCTGCCGAGGTGGGCGCAATAGGACGCGTACGGCAGTCCTGCCGTCGCGCCCGATCTCGATTTCTCAGATTGTAGTGGCGGGCCTACGCCGCGGCGGCGCGGGTCGCGAGGCCCTGCATGATCATGCGGTTGATCTCGACCAGCGGATCGACCGGCATGGCGCTCGCCATGACCTGCGAGGAATAGCGCCCGACGAACATCGACAGCGAGATGATCCCCGCGCGCAGCGTCGGCGGCATCGCATTGCCTTCGCTCGCGCAGTCGTTCGCCATCGCCGTCCACACGCGGCGATTCCAGTCGATCGCCTCGATCACCTTGGGATCGTTGCGCGGCAGGGGCGTGATATCGAGCAGCGCCCGCGTGACCTGGCCGAACAAACGGTATTCCAGGTCGCGCGGGTTCTCGGTCGCCTTAAGCGTCTGCTGGTACGCTTTCAGGGGCATAATTGAGTCTTTCCTGCTCGTAGTCGAACAACCGGCGGCACGTCATCAGTGCCCGGTAATAGTGCCCGCCCAGCACGTCGCGGCTGATCGCGACGCAGGCGGCCATGACGTCGGGATTGGAGATCACGCCCATGAAGTCCGCCATGCGGTCGGCGAACGTGTCGTAATAGGCGTCGATATTCTCGCCCCCTGAGGAGGACTCCAGATACATCATCTGGATGGGGAAATAGACGCGGCGCAGCGGCGTCTGCGCATCGGCCGGCTGCAGGATGTCCTTCTCCCGCAGGATCGACGCCCGGTTCTGGATGATGACCTCGGCCTTGCGGTCGCCATTGGTCATCACGGCGCCGTTGACGACGAATTTCTCGTGCGGCTTTAGCGATAGTTTAAGCGGCATACGGGTTCCCTGCGGCCAGGACGTTAGGGCGCTCTGGGTTAAGAGCGCATCAACGCGCGCGATTGATTCTGTGAGAGTCGCATCACGGCGGTTCACAACTCCTTAACCAAGGTGAACGCCTTATCGCGCCATATCTGGAGCAGCACTGATGGCCGCCAACGAGGCCGCGGAAGCCAAGGGCGCGTGGGCGACCGGCGCCGACGCCAAAGCCGAATTCCTCGCCCGCGCCGAAAAGACGACGGCGGCCGGCGGCATCTCCGACGCTGCCCAGCGCCTTTGCCACAAGCATCTGCGCAAGGCGATCGCCGCTTTCCGCCGCGCCGACTACGCGAAATCGGCGATGCTTGCGGTCGACGCCACCGGCGCCGACCCGAAATCGGGCCAAGCCTTCCACATGCTGGCCCTCAGCCTCGATCATCTGGGCGAGATCGGCCGCGCGATGGAGATGTACGAGCGCGCCTTTCAGCTCGACCCCACCGACACCGACCTCTACCTCAATCTCGGCCTCGCCGCCTGGCGCATGGACCTGCACCAAGTCGCGGAGAAGTTCTTCCGCCTCGCCTGCGAAATGGCGCCCGGCACGCCGATGGGCTGGAACAATCTCGCCGGCGTCCTCCGCGACCAGTCGCGCTTCGACGAAGCGATCGAGATCTGCCGCGACGCCATCTACCGCATGCCCGAGCAGCCGCTGCTCTGGAACACGCTCGGCACCATCCTCGTCGAGCTCAGCGATTTCGGCCAGGCCGCGACCTTCTATCGCGAGGCCCTGCGGCTCGATCCGAACTTCACGCGCGCCTGGCACAATCTCGGCTATGGCCTCCACCACACCGGCCCGCTCGAGGAGGCCCTTGCCGCCTACGAGACCGCGATGTCGCTGCATCAGGAGCCGCGCGACCGGCTGGAGACCGAACACGCCAAGGCGCTCTGCTTGATCGCCATGGGCCGCCTTGCCGAAGGCTTCGCCGCGTACGAGGTCCGCCACCACCACCAGCACCGTGCCTCCATGCTCTACGGCATCGACGCACCGTTCTGGAAAGGCGAGGATCTCGCCGGCAAATCCGTGCTCGTGATGGGCGAGCAAGGCCTCGGTGACGAGGTCATGTTCGCCAACACCCTGCCCGACATCGCCGCCGCGATCGGCCCCGCAGGCCAGCTCAAGATCGCCGTCGACAGCCGCATGCGGACACTTTTCGCGCGCTCCTTCCCTACGGCCGAAGTCGGCAACTATTTCGTTGCCAAGCATAACGGCAAGGATCTCCGCCTCGCCCCCTGGGCCGGCAAGCCCGACTATGTCCTGCCGCTCGGCAGCGCCCTGCCTCAACTTCGCAAAACGCTGGACGCCTTCCCCGGCAAGGCGTTCCTGACGCCCGACCAGGCCCGCGTCGCCGAGATGCGCGCCGCGCTGCCCCAGGACGGCCGCGTCATCGTCGGCATCTGCTGGCGCTCGATGATGATCAACGCGCATCGCCAGAAATATTTCAGCGCCATCGACCTCTGGGCGCCGATCCTGAAGACGCCCAACGTCGCCTTCGTGAACCTGCAATATGGCGACGCGTCCGCCGAGATCGCCCGCGCCCACGAGCTCTTCGGCGTCACCATCCATCAGGTCGAGGGTCTCGATCTCAAGAACGATCTCGAAGGGGCCGCCGCGCTCTCCGCCGCTTGCGACCTCGCGATCTCCGCCCCGACCGCCGCCGCGGCGATGGCGGGCGCGGTCGGCACCGAGATCTGGTTCCTCACCGCCGGCCCCGTCTGGCCGCAGCTCGGCACCGATCACTATCCTTGGTATCGCGCCAGCCATGTCTATTCGCCGGCGGCCTTCGGCGACTGGAGCGGGATCATCCCCCGCGTCGCCGCCGACCTCGCCTATCGCGCGCCTTAGGCGACCCTACCGCCCCACCATCTTCTGCATGGCCTCGGGATAGCGCGCGCCGGTGAACGCCATCGCTGACACTGCTTTGTCGATGTCGCGCAGCTCGCCCGCCGACAGCTCCACTGACGCGCCGCCAATATTCTCCTCCAGCCGGTGCAGCTTGGTCGTGCCAGGGATCGGCACGATCCACGGCTTCTGTGCCAGCAGCCAGGCGAGCGCGACCTGCGCCGGCGTCGCCTCCTTTGCGTCGGCGATCCCGGCCAGCAGATCGACCACCGCCTGGTTCGCTGCGCGCGCTTCCGCCGAAAACCGCGGCACGACATTACGGAAATCGCCGCTCACGAACTCCGTCTTCGCGTCGATCGCGCCGGTCAGGAACCCCTTGCCGAGCGGACTGAACGGCACGAAGCCGATGCCCAGTTCCTCCAAAGTCGGAATGATCTCCGCCTCCGGCTCGCGCCACCACAGCGAATACTCGCTCTGCAGCGCCGTGACGGGCTGGACCGCATGGGCGCGACGTATCGTCTTGGCGCCCGCTTCCGACAGGCCGAAATGCTTCACCTTGCCGGCGGCGATCAATTCCTTCACCGCGCCCGCGACGTCCTCGATCGGCACCTCGGGATCGACGCGGTGCTGATAGAGCAGATCGATCCGGTCGGTCCTCAGGCGCTTCAGCGACGCCTCCGCTACCGCCCAGATATGCTCCGGCCGACTGTTGAGTCCGCTCTGCTTGCCGTCCTTGTCGAAGGCGAAGCCGAACTTGGTGGCAATCACTACGCTGTCGCGCATCGGCTCCAACGCTTCGCCAACCACCGTTTCGTTCGTATACGGTCCATAGACCTCGGCCGTGTCGAAGAAGGTGACGCCCTTCTCCACCGCCGCGCGGATCAGCGCGACCGCGTCCGCGGTCGGGATCGCGCTGCCGAGGCCGAAACTCATGCCCATGCAGCCGAGCCCCAGCGCCGAAACCTCCAGCCCGCTTTTGCCGAGTGTGCGTTTTTCCATGGTCTAGACTCCTGCTTCCTTGAAGACCTTTTCGGCGATCCCCACCGCGGTCGCCGCGGTCGGCCAGCCCGAATAGAAGGCGAGATGGGTGATCGCCTCAACCAGCTCGTCCCGCGTCACGCCGTTCTCCAGCGCCCGCTTCAGGTGGAACGGCAACTCATTGACCCGGTAGAGCGCCACCAGCGTCGCCACCGTGATGAGGCTCCGGTCGCTTGGAAAGCCCGGGCCGTTCCCAGACATCGCCGAACAGCACCTTCTCGGTATAGTCGGCCAGCGCCGGCGCGACGGCCGCGAATGGACGGGGTGCGGGAGCCTTATCTTCCGCCATGTCTTGATCCTCCGGTTTGGGAAGGCGTGATCGCCGCGGCCGCTTCATGCGCCGCGCGTCCACGCAACGAATTTAGGGGGCGCGGTCGTCCGCGATTAGGCCGTATAATCGGCATGTCGCCATGAGCAGGATTCATGAATGGCCCGCCAGGACATCAAGGACCTCGCCGCCTTTCTCGTTGTCGCCCGCGAGCGCAGCTTCACCAAGGCGGCGGCCCAGCTCGGTATCTCGCAATCGGCGCTCAGCCACACAATGCGCGGGCTGGAGGAGCGGCTCGGTCTCCGCCTCCTCACCCGCACCACGCGCAGCGTCGCACCGACCGAGGCGGGCGAGCGCCTGCTGCGCACGGTCGGCCCGCATTTCGATGAGATCGGCGCGGAGCTGGATGCGCTCAGCGAGCTGCGCGACAAGCCCTCCGGCACGCTCCGCATCAACACCAGCGCCCAGGCGGCCGAGACCATTCTCTGGCCCTGCCTCAGCCGCCTCTTGCCTCAATATCCCGACATCAAAGTGGAGCTGATGCTCGATTCCTCGCTCACCGACATCGTCGCCGGCCGCTTCGATGCCGGCGTTCGTCTCGGCGAGAACATCGCGAAGGACATGATCGCGGTGCCGATCGGTCCGGACCTTCGCCTCATCGTCGTCGCCGCGCCGTCCTATCTGAAGGGCCGCAAGCCGCCCAAGACACCGCACGACCTCACCCAGCACGCCTGCATCAACCTGCGCCAGACGACGCTCGGCAATCTCTATGCCTGGGAGTTCGAAAAGAACGGCCGCGCGATCGACGTGCGCGTCGACGGCCAGTTCATCTGCAACGACATCACCATGATCCTGCGCGCCGCGCTCGACGGCTTCGGCCTCGCCTTCGTGATGGAGAATCGCGCCCTCGAGCACATCAAGGCGGGCCGGCTGGTGCGCGTGCTCGACGACTGGTGTGCGCCATTCGCCGGCTATCACCTCTATTATCCCAGCCGCCGTCAGGCCTCACCGGCCCTCGCCGTGCTGGTCGAGGCGCTGCGCTACCGCAAGCCGCGCCCGGCGCTGAAATAGAGCCACACACGCGCCGCAAATCCGCCGGGAATCCCCATCATCAACATCCCCTGCGCAGCCCGCGCAGTGGGAGACGCAGAATGCGCATTCCAAGGCGCCAGTTCCTGACAACGCTGATCGGCGCCGCCGCCTGTGCCGCGACCGCCCGCGCCGACCGCGCCTGCATGCCGTATGACGATGTCGAGGTCTGCGAGGTCGGGCTCAAGATCGATCCGCATGTCACGACGGCGCAGCAGGAATGCCTCTATTGGTGCTGGGCGGCGTGCGTCGAATCGATCTTCGCGCTCGGCGGCTACCGCGTCTCGCAGGAGGACATCGTCCGCCGCGTCTACGACCAGCCGGTCTGCGCCCCCGCCTTCGGCCCCACCATCGCCGCGGCCGCCAGTGGCGCCTGGCAGACCCGCGAAGGCCGCCGCTTCACCACAAATGCCGAGATCCTGATCGATGCGAACGAAGGCATCTGGCGCCCGGATGCCGCCGTGGTCGCCGCGCAGGAACTGATCGCCAATCGCCCGCTCATCCTCGGCGCGCTCAACCATGCAGTTCTGCTGACGGCGATCACCTTCGCGCAGGATCGCTACGGCAATTACCGCATCTTGCAGGCCATCGTGCGCGACCCCTGGCCCACCAGCCCCAACCGCCGCGTCCTCACCGAAGCCGAAGCCCAGCAGATGTTCTTCCTGGCGGCGGTGCGGACCGCCTAACCCTGCGTCTGGGTCTGCGTCTGGCTCGCCGCCTGCTCTTCGCGGCCATAGGTGATGTAGGACTCGTACACTGCCCCGTGGATCGCCTCGCACTGCTTCAGCACACTGGCGAGGAAGGGCTGGATGCCGCCCGCCGCGATCTCGTCCATCGAGGTGAAATCGACGAACGCCTTCAACCGCCCCGCCATCCGCGCACAGGCCGCGCGGCGGGTCTGCGGCGCGCCGGGCGCGATTTGCTCCAGCGCCGACTGCACCTTGTCGACCGCGAAGCGCACCGAATGGGGGAATTCCGGATCGAAGATCAGGAACTCCGCAATTTTTCGCGGCGCGATCTGCGCCGTATAGACCTTGCAGTAGGCCTCGAAGCCCGTGCACTGCTTCAGCAGGTTGATCCAGTCGAAGTAACCCGGCGCCGCGAATTTCGGCCCGTCGTCCTGCGCCGGCGAGAGATACACATCCAGCAGCCGCGCGACCAACTGCGCCCGCTCGATATAGGTCCCGAGCTCAATGAAATCGAAACCCTCGCCATGACGCATGGTCGAATGGGTGATGCCCTGGAACATCCAGATGCCGTCGCCGATATCGATGAAGGTCTGCGCAGGATTGCCCGACCACACCCAGTCGAAATCGAGCGACGTCAGCCGCAGATATTCCTTGTTGATGTGTTCCCACATCTCGCTGCTGATCTGCTCGCGCACCTGCCGCGCATTGTCGCGCGCCGCGACGACCGCACTCATGGTCGATGAGAGATTCATCCGGTCGAAGCCGACGCGGAACGTGATGTCGCGCGGATCGGCCGACGGATCTTCCGGCGAGATGTCGGCCAGCCCGTACAGCGTCCGCCGCCAGCCTTCGGAGGATTCAATATCCCCCTGCTCGACCATCGCCTCCAGCCGCACGCGCAACAGCCGCGCACCATGCTCCGCCCGTTCCGCGTAGCGCGCCATCCAGTAGAGGCTTTCGGCGACGCGGCTCAGCATTATTCCAGCACCCAGGTATCCTTGGACCCGCCGCCCTGGCTCGAATTGACGACCAGGCTGCCGCGGCGCAGCGCTACGCGCGTCAATCCGCCGGGCACCACCACCGTCTCCGCGCCCGCCAGGATGAAGGGTCGCAGATCGATATGCCGCGCCTCGAACTTCCCGTCGATGAAGCATGGCGCGCGGGAGAGCGAGATCGTCGGCTGCGCGATGTAGTTCTCGGGATCGGCCTTCACCTTCTCGCCGAACTCCACACGCTCCTGCGCACTCGCATGCGGCCCGACCAGCATGCCGTAGCCCCCGCTCTCGCCGACGGCCTTCACGACCAGCTTGTCGAGATTGGCGAGCACATACTCGAGCTGCTTCGGCTCACGGCACAGATACGTCTCGACATTGCCGAGGATCGCGTCTTCGCCGAGGTAGTATTTGATCAGCGCCGGCACATAGGCATAGACCGCCTTGTCGTCGGCGACGCCGTTGCCCATCGCATTGGCGATCACGACATTGCCCTTGGCGTAGCAACCGAAGAGGCCGGGCACGCCCAGCACCGAATCGGCACGGAAGACCAAGGGATCGATGAAGTCGTCGTCGATCCGGCGATAGATGACGTCCACCCGCTCCAGTCCGCTGGTCGTGCGCATGCAGACCATGCCGTCCTGCACGACGAGATCGCGCCCCTCGACCAGCTCGATGCCCATCTGGCGCGCCAGGAAGGTGTGCTCGTAATAGGCGGAGTTGAAGACCCCCGGCGTCATCAGCACGATGCGCGGATTCTCGCGTCCCGGCGGCGCCAGGCTGCGCAGCGTCTCCAGCAGCAATTGTGGATAGCGCTCGATCGGACGCACGCGGCTCGACCGGAACAGCGCCGGAAACGCCCGCCGAACCACCTCGCGATTGGCCAGCATGTAGCTGACGCCCGAGGGCACGCGGAGATTATCCTCCAGCACCACGAACTTGCCCGCCTCGTCGCGGATGAGGTCGGTACCGCACACGCTGACATAGGCGCCCCGCGGCACCTCCACGCCCACCATCTCCTTGCGGAAATGCTTGGCGCCATAGACGAGTTCGGCGGGAATGATCCCGTCCTTCACGGCCCGGCCAGGACCGTAGATGTCGGCGAGGAAGAGGTTCAGCGCCGCGATGCGCTGCTTCAACCCCCTCTCCACCTCGTCCCATTCCTTGCCCGTGATGATCCGGGGCAGCAGGTCGGTCGGGATGATCTTCTCGGTCGAGCTGTCCTTGCCATAGACCGTGAAGGTAATGCCCTGATGCAGGAAGCTCTGCTCGCAGGACAGTTGCCGCCGCTGGATCTCCTCGACGGGCAGCGAGCTCAGCAATTCGTGCAGCGGCGCATAATGCGGCCGCGACCAGCGATTGGCCTGGAAGCACTCGTCATAGGTCTGGTCGAGCACATAGGCATCGAACGGCTCGTCGATGCCCGGCCGCGCGAAGCGGCCGCCTGCCGCTTCGTCATCCGGCGGCTCAATCGCTTCAGGGGAAAGAACGGGGTCTTCCGTGGACATGCGAATAGGATGAAAGACGACAAACTCTATCCCTGCAAGGGCTTATTGCAGTGCAGAAAACCCCCAGCCCTGCGGACTGCCTGCCAACCTGAACCAGGCTTGCAGATCGCCGCCCGCTGATCCTAGGGGGCATTTCCCTTTTGAACGTAGGGGAGCGCCAGGGTAATGCGCAGGCAGTCGCGTTGAGCCTATGCCGCGCCAGTGGGAATAAGCCGCTCGATCCGGACCCAGGTGGCCCTCAGGTCGTTTGGGGCAAACTTGGGCAGGTCAGGCAGTTCACTGGTTGGCAGATGGGACACATAAGAACTGTCCCACTTGGCATTCGTGCACAGATGCCAGAGCAGCCAGCGCGCCCGCCGGGCGTTGTCTTCGGATTCCAGCGGGCTGGCCAACTCAAAATCAATGAAGATGACGCGCCCATCCTTGCCGACAAGGATGTTGTGGTCGCGGCAATCGTTCCAGTAGAGCGACTGCTTTGCGATCGTCGCATAGCCTTCGGCAATCTTGATCGCCATTGACCGGCGCTGGACCATGTCGGCCTTGCGACTCCACTCGATAAGCCCCTGCGCACCCTTTACCTTGTCGAAGGCAAGTCCCACGAAGTTGGGCGCGCGTGACACGCTCTGAAGCTTAGGCAGCAAGCCGGTCGAGGCCAGCAATTTGTTGGCGAAGAACTCGGCTTCCATGCGCCGCAGCACGTCGAACCGGTTGGCCGCACCGTAGCGGAAGAACTTGACGAAGAGATCCTCGGTCGATGCGTACTGCTTGAACGGCACGCCGACATGCGAGATGCCCGAAAAGGTGAGCGGACCGATCCGCACCGGCGCCGCCCCGCCACTACGCTCCGGCTGCCGCTCCGAGGCCAGCGGCGACAGCGTCACGCCCGCCATCTGCGCCACATACATGTTCCGCTGCGAGATCCCGGAGAGCGCAACGAAATTGCCGATGTTCGATACCTGCACGGATTTCGAGTCGAACAGGTCCAACTCATTCGCAGGTAGCGTTTCGCGCCATTTATGCGTGACGTCTTCGTTGGCATGCGCGAGCTCGCAGACCAGCGTGACGCCACTGGCGAGCAGATAGGCGACAATCTTCTTGGTTTCCACAAAGCCGAGCTGCTCGATCACATGATGCAGCACGCTCCAAAGCAGCACGACATTCGTGCCGTCTGCGACCAGCTGCCGCGCGAGCGGCCAGTCGAACACCGCGAGATTGAACTTAGCGGGAATGTCCAGGATCTCGGCGGCCCCGCGGCAGAAATCCACGTTCTCTTTGCGGAAGTCATAGCCCGTCACATCGGCCCCGCGATCGGCGAGATAGAGCGAGGGATAGCCGAGCGAGCAACCAATATCGGCGACCTTGAGATGTGCCAGATTGGTCAGCCCGAACAGACGCTCGAACGCTTCCGTCACCGCTACACACCGATCGACGCAATCGCGCGCGTCCTTAAGGCTTAGATGTGGCAGGCCGTAGATTGCCTGATATCGGTCCGTTTTCAGCAGCAGCGGCATCAGTGCCTTCGCGCTGCGATCGGCGAATTCGGCCGACCCACGCACATAGCGGGCGAGGTCGCCTAGGGACCATTTCCGTCCTAGCCAGTTCTGGACAATTTCGGCGGATTCCGGCTCGCGCTTCAGGAGTTGGGTGAAAGCCGCGCGAACGTCGCGTTCTGAGGCGGGAGTTGCGGCAGACCAGGCAACGTTGTGATGATCGATTTTCATGTAAGTGGGTCCTTAGGCAAAAGACTGTTCGAAATTCTGGCCAAGCGTCCGCTGCTCCAGCGAGCGCAGCCTGATCAGCAGATTTTCCGGGGTTCCACTGCGCAGCCAGCAGAAGCTGGAAAAGCCGATGCCGAGGGCCCGTGAATCGACGCCGTCGGAAGGGACCACGGGACTGAGGCAGCGAAACGTCAGCTCGATCTGGCCCGCGACGGGCGTGACGATGATACGAAACCATGAAGGCGCGCCGCCGAGCTGTAGGCGCCTGAGCGGTGTCAGCGCCAGCGGTTCGCGGATACCGCCGCTGAAGATATCAACCTCCATGCCGGCCAGCCACGGCGCTGCTTTGAGTTGGAGATCCACTTCAGCGGGACCTTCATACCCGACGCCTTCACCGCCCAGCATCAGGCGAACTGTTGATCGCGCGCCGGCGCTCCAGATGCCCCAGCTCTCGGGCCCATACCAGTTGTCGATCAGCGCCATGGCGGCTTCGTTGGGAAAGCCGCGATCATCGCTGATGCGATAGACTTGGCCTTCCGCGAAGCGCGCTCCGACCGATGGCAATGGCGACGCCGACACGTCCGGCGCGGCAAGACCGGCCTCGACCAGAGGGCGCACCTTGGCGGCGAAGTCCTCCCACACCTCATCCCAGCCGCGCGGCACGAAATTGGCCCGGATATGGGCTTCGCGCGCGCGGCGTTTGGCGGGATCCTGGATGTAGCTTGCGACCTTGCTCACGGTGTCGCGGATATTCAGCGGATCAATGTAGTCGGCGAATTCGCCGCCGACTTCCGGGATCGACGAGGTGTTGGAAGCGATGCAGACCTTGCCGCGGCAGAGCGCCTCACCCACCGGCAGCCCCCACCCTTCCAGCACGCTCGGAAACAGAGTCAGCTCGCTCTCGTGATACAGCAGCTCGAGCTCGGCATCCGTCAGCCCATGGATGATGTGGATGTATTTGTCCGGCATATTGCGGATGGCGATGATCTGGAGAAGATTCTCCACGTTCCAGCCAGGACGGCCGGCCAGGATCAGGTCGGGAACGTTGGCCGGGCCGAGCTGGACCCGCAGCTCCTTCCAGACGTCGCAAAGAAAGCCCAGATTCTTTCGGCCCTCGATCGTCCCGACAGACAGGCAGAATCGTTTCTCCAGGAACCGGTGGTCGCGCGCAATCAGACTATCCTTGGTGTCCTGAGCGGTGCGTTCATCGAAGCTCGGCTTGTCCAGGCTATGGCCCAGCGGAAAGACCTCGACCCGGGCGCCGGTGAGACCGTGCTCGGCCAGATAGGCCTTCACTGTGAGCGCCGTGTATTCCGAGATGCACATGAAGAGCGAGACGAAGGGCGCGATCCGGCTGAACGCCATCTGGAAGTGACGCGCGAGCTGCTCGACACAATATTCAGGGGCGATGATAGGGATGATGTCATAGGCCACAACGACGATCTTGGTGCCGCGGCTGGCAAGATTTGCGACGTCGGTGACGTAAAAGGGGTAGTTCCAGAACGCGCCGGTCAGCACGAAGATGTCGTTCGCTGCAATATCGACGGTCTGCGAATTGTCGAAACAGGCACGGAGCGCGAGGCGTAGGGCAACCGCATCCACCTGCTCGCCCTTGAGAAGGCCTAAAACGGCATCGACGTCTTCGCTCAGGACGCTGCGGCTTACCTTGCCCTGCGGACCGTGGAGAATGATCGGCTGAACCACCGCTTCCGCGGCGCCAACGATGGCGACAGCCCGGACCGTATTGAGGGCTCTCTCGAGAAGGGCGATCTGGACTCGCTGGATGCCGGTGACATGGCCGACTTCGTCCAAAAACTCCAGCAAATCCGTCACATCAAGCCAAATCACCGCACGATCTTGTGCTGTCGATTCTTGAAAACTTGATGGTCGTAATTCCATGGTACCGGACCTTCCAATTAAAAAATTGGGAGCCAGTCACCCCAAATATCGAAATCACGAATTAAAACACGTCCGCACGCGCAACTTAACTGCGCCAACCGCACCTGATTCAAGCTGACATTTCTTAAATAGTATCAGAAATAATTGGTTGCGCCCGATATAAAACTTATTTTTCGAATACATTTTATTTCGTCGCGATTTCGAAGAACTTTTTGTGTTTTTGCAACGCGCGGCCTGCAAATTCCGGCGGCTTAACCAACTATCCGTGCGCCGCTCTGTGCCGCACCTCCCCAACTGGGTGGGCAGCGGCGACTCGCCCGCTAGACTGGCGGCTCGCTCAACGGGGAGGGTACCCCATGATTGTCCTCGGTCTGCTTTCGGCCCTTGTCGCCGCCGCCGCGCCGGCCCTCACGCTCGAGGCCTTCGACGCCCCTCCGCCACTCTGCTGGATCGATCCGCACGAATACGCGACGATGGCCGCCGCCGCCAACGAGCCCAACGCTTTTATGACCGCGGGCGGCCTCTATCTCGTGGTGGAGCCGCCTGCCGTTCCGCCCGGCCCCAGCCTCTATGACGACGCCCTCGTCCACGAGGCCACGCTTCGCGCCGCCGCCAAGGCCGCCAATATTGAACTCGGCGTCGGCATCGCGATCGTCCTGCCCCCGGACGGCGGCGGCGAGACTGCCCTGACCTATGGCGTCGCCATCCCGGTGCTCGATGCCCGCAGCGCGCCGGAAGCGACTGCAACGAACGGCGTCACGCCCGTTCTGCTGCGCCTGCCGCCCGCCAAGGTCGCCCATGTCCGCTGGGAGGGTCCGCCGGCGGATGCCGTCACCTACGGCACCAACTTCATCACCCAGTTCCTCGCCCAGTCCGGCACCAAGCCGCCCGGCGCCCTGATCCTCGAATTCTACAACCTCGCCGACGCGAAGGCCCCAGGCCCCCAAACCATCGAAGTCTGCATGCCCTTCGACTAGCGGCGCACCGTCCTCTGCTACTTGTCCCTGACAGCTTTCCCCAGCTTGCGCATCGCCGCCTCGACGGTTTCCACCTTCGAGACCTGCGGCACGGGCCTCGGCCGCAGCCCGGCATCGACCTCCACCGCCAACCGCGCGACCGAAACCGTATAGGCGAGGAACCGTTTGCCCTCCCGCCCGAGCGCGTCCTCGATCGCCTTCAGCGTCAGCGCGTGATCCGCCAGACTCGGTTCATTGGGCAATAACGGGGCGCCGCTCATGCCGCCGCCTGCTGGGTCATGGCGCCGACATAGGCCGCAAGGCCCGCGCTCTGTTCCGCCGTCAGATTGTCGGCTGCCGCGCCGAACTCCTGCAATTCGCCGCGCAGCAGCAGCGACGGGCACCGGCCGTCGACATTGCCGAGATTGGGCCGGTGCTGCTGATAGCCGACCAGCGCCGCCAGCTCAGGAGAGAAGTGCCGCGCGATCTCCGGCGGATAGGTCAGCCACGGATTCTCGTAGGGCAGCAGCCAGCCGAGGCAATAGCTGACGATCATGCCAGAACGCACCGCATTCGTCCGGTTCGCGCCGCCGCCATGTAGCGTCGAGCCGAGAAACAGCAACACATCGCCCGGCGCCATCTCGGCGGCGATGGCGCTGTCGAAATCCGGCATCCCGTCCGGGATCTGCGCACCGGGATCGACCCGATGCGAACCCGGCCACACCAGCGTCGCCCCGTTCTCGCGCGTATAGTCCGTGAACGGCCACATGACGTTGACGAGATACTCCGCCTTGCCGGGGTTGCCGCGCCACAGATCCTGATCGCGATGGGGAAACTGCTCGAACTGGCCGGGATGGATTTCGATCGCCTGGGTCAGGTTCAACATCCAACGGTCGCAATGCGGTGCCAGGATCGCATCGACGATGTCGAGCACCAGGCGGTGCGCGATGAAGTCGCTCGCATGCGGCGCGCGCTTTAACAGCCCGCCGACCCGCTTGGTCCGGCGGCCGTAGAAATCGCCGTCGCACATCGGCGTCACATCCATGCGCGGCTGGAGTTCGCCGCGCAGGGTCTCGACCAGGCCGCCGGTGACGGCGCCCCGCACGATGCAATAGCCGCGCTCGTTCAGTTCAGCGGCATAGGAAGCAGCGTCGCGTTCGGCCATGTTACGCCGCCTCATAGGTGTCGAGATGCAGGACCGGCGCGCGCACGCCCCATTGCGTCCTGAACTTGCGCAGCGTTTCACTGTCGATGGTCAGCGTGAAGGCGACGACGGGATCGCGCTCATCCACCTGCTGCGGCACGCCCAGCGGCGCATGGTCCCAGCCCATCGCCAGCACTTCCGGCAGGAAGCTGAGATAGGCCATCACGGAATATTGGCGCAGGCCATAGACCAGCCCTACCTCGGCGGCCGCCAGCGCGATCAGCTTGAACACCTCCTTGCGCGCGCCGCCACGCAGATGCGGCGCGAAGCAGATCCGCGTCACTTCCCACACGTCGTCGGCGGCCGGCAGAGCGCCGGCGCAGAGATGCGGAAACACATCAGTCAGCAGGTTGGGGCCGGTGGTCGGCAACAGCCGCAGCGACGAGAGATGCCGCCCGGTGCCGGGCTCCGCTGCGATCAGATAGACCGCCGCGTCGGTGTCGAACTGGTCGTGCTCGTGATCGCCGTCGGCGGTCAGCCCCTTCCACTTCGCGAGATCGACGAACACCGTCTTACGGTCGCGGAACATGGAATCGAGCTCACGCTCGTAGCGGTGCCGGTTGCCGGCATGAACGACCAAGACCATTTGAAACCCTCCGGTGATGACACCCGAAGGCTCCCCTGCGCGATGGCCGCGCGGCACCCTAGTTTTGGAGGTACTGCCTCGCTATTTGATCACGTCCGAGAACGAAATATCGCCCTGGAACAGTGCACGTACCACCAACTGCGTGCGCCGGGTTGTATGATGATGCGCCATCGCATCCTCGATATAACTCTTCACCGTCACCGGCTTGATGCCCAGCCGCTGCGCAATCTCCTTGTCCGACTTCCCCAACGCAACCAGCGCGACGCAATCGCGTTGCCGTGGCGATAGGGGCGCCGGCGGCTCCTTTGCCGCACCGATCGAGGCCAGCTGGAAACGCCGCGCAGCTTCGAACGCGACGGTACCGACATATTGCGCTGACGGCAGCGAGGCCTCGGGCAGCTTGCGTTCGGTGCGCACCGCGAAATTGACCGACCCCGCATATTCGCCGGGCACATGAACCGGCACGGTATAGCCCGCGCCCAGGCCTTCGCGCGGCGCCTGCGCCAGGATCGCCTTTTGACGCGCCGTCAGCGCCATCATGTCGGGCACCTCCGACCAGCGGAACCCCGCGACCGCGCGCTGCGACATCAACAGGATCGGATCATCGACGAAATAGCGGCGCTCCAGCACGCGCTTGAACCAGGCGGTCGGATAGTTCAGCAACCGAACGGCATTTTCAGGCGGCAGCTGCAGATCGACGTGATGGCCGAGGGCGTAGAAGTCGAAGCCCAGATTGTCGGCCGTCGCCTCCAGCAGCCGGTCCAGCTCGTCGAGCCGGCGCACCTTCTTCGCCTTCTCGATGAAGGTCGAGACCTTGCTGAAGAGTTCCATACCAATCCCAGCCCCCCGGCTGGAGATAGTAAATGCCTAAATTTTGCACGAGTCGAATCGTCACACCTGTACGCAAATCCATTTTGCGTGCGTGGCATGACGCCAGCACCAACCCCCGGCCCGAGCGGGGTGAGGACAGACCGCAGCTGGTCAGCCGAGGGGAAGGGCGCCGTGTTTCCATTAGTCGCGCACTGATCCTCCCCCGCTCACAGGGGAGGGGACCACGCGAAGCGTGGTGGAGGAGGCGAATGCAGCGAGGCGGTTATTGACAAATCTGGACTAAATTCCTATATTATTCCAAGCGACGGACTGTCCGGGCGGCTGGAGAGGTGCGCGTGATGGAGGTTGAGGCCAAGAAAACGCCCGCCGTCATCGGCGACAAACGAACATGCTTTGTGTCGCATCGGTGCAAGATTATTTCCCTACGACGTGCCGATTACCCAAAAAATCGCGGTTCAATTCCTCAGTTAGCCCCCTCCTCCCGGCGCCGATGAAAAACGAAGATGCTTTCCGCCGCCCCAGCGAAACAATCTGTCGCCGTCGAGCGGAGCCGCCTTCCCTTGCCGCCTACGTCAGCCGCGCGCGCTTGAAAGCCTCCGCCCCGCCCCCTAGGGTCGCCCGACAATCAATCACCAAGAAAACTGGGATCTGCGGATGACGCGCTTTGAAGGCACCAAGGATTATGTTGCGACCGACGATCTGAGGATCGCGGTGAATGCCGCCGTCGCGCTGGAGCGTCCGCTGCTCATCAAGGGCGAGCCCGGCACCGGCAAGACCGTCCTCGCCTATGAAGTCGCCAAGGCGCTGAACGCGCCGCTGATCACCTGGCACATCAAGTCGACCATCAAGGCGCAGCAGGGCCTCTACGAGTACGACGCGGTCACCCGCCTCCGCGACAGCCAGCTCGGCGACGAGCGCGTCAAGGACGTGAAGAACTACATCAAGAAGGGCAAGCTCTGGGAGGCGTTCACCTCGCCCCAGCGCCCCGTCCTGCTGATCGACGAAATCGACAAGGCCGACATCGAATTCCCGAACGATCTCCTGCAGGAGCTCGATCGCATGGAGTTCTTCGTCTACGAGACCGGCGAGACGATCAAGGCGGCGGTGCGCCCCATCATGATCGTCACCTCCAACAACGAGAAAGAGCTGCCCGACGCTTTCCTGCGCCGCTGCTTCTTCCACTTCATCAAGTTCCCCGATCGCGACACGATGCAGCAGATCGTCGACGTCCACTATCCCGACGTGAAGCAGAAGCTGGTCGCCGAGGCGCTGAACACCTTCTATCAGATCCGCGACGTGCCGGGCCTGAAGAAGAAACCCTCGACCTCCGAACTGCTCGACTGGCTGAAGCTCCTCATGGTCGAGGACGTTAGCCCTGAGATGCTGCGCGAGAAGGATCCGTCCAAGCTGATCCCGCCGCTGCACGGCGCCCTGCTCAAGAACGAGCAGGACGTGCACCTGTTCGAGCGGCTGGCCTTCCTCGCCCGGCGCGAGCGCTAGGCGGCTTTCGCGAGCTTGGCCGCCATCACGCGGCCGATCTCGGCGAACATCTCGCGCTGGTCGATGGGCTTGGAGATATAGCCGTCCATGCCCATCTCGACATAGCGCTCGCGGTCGCCGCTCATCGCATTGGCGGTGAGCGCGATCACCGGCACCCCGGCCCAGGCCTCGCCACTCGCCCGCAGCTTGGCCAGCGTCTCCGGCCCGTCCATGACCGGCATGTGGACGTCGAGCAGCACGACATCGAACGTCGCCGCGGCCAGACAGTCCAGCGCCTCGCCGCCATGGCCGGCCTCGACGACGCTCCAGCCGTGATGCTCCATGAACAGACGCGCGACCTTGCGGTTCAGCGGCACGTCGTCGACCACAAGCACGTTCAGCGGCCGCGTCAGCCGCGGCGCGCTGCGCGAACCCTTCTCGACGTCGCCTTGAGGCGCCGCCTCCGCCGCTGCTTCGGCCGCGAAGGTCAGGGTGAAGACCGAGCCTTCGCCGGGCGTGCTCTTCGCCTTCACGTCGCCGCCCATCATCTGCGCCAGCTTGCGCGAGATCGAAAGGCCGAGGCCCGTGCCGCCGAAGCGCCGCGAGGTCGAGCCGTCGGCCTGCGTGAACGGCGCGAACAATCGGCCGATCGTCGCCTCATCCATGCCGATGCCGCTATCGGTCACCCGCACCTGCACCAGCCCGGCATTGGGTCCGCTGCGGGGGATCGAGACATGGACGTTGACCTCGCCCGCCTCGGTGAACTTCACCGCGTTCGACATCAGGTTGCCGATGCACTGGCGCACCCGCACCGCATCGAATTTCAGCCGCGCCGGCAGCGACGCCGCGAAGTCGAGCGTCAACTCCACGCCCTTCTCCTCAGCCGCGGACTGCCACAGCTTGTAGAGCCGACGCAGGACATGGCTGAGGTCGGTGTCGACCGGCGTGATCTCCATCTTGCCGGCTTCGATCTTGGAGAGGTCCAGCACATCGTTAAGCAGCGCGACCAGCGTCTTGCCCGAGTCGAGGATCGCATCGACCTGCTCGCGCTGGTCGGCCGTCAGGCTGGACGCGGAGAGGACCTGCGCCATGCCCAGCATGCCATTCAGCGGCGTACGGATCTCGTGACTGACATTGGCGAGGAACGAAGACTTCGCGTCGCTGGCGGCTTCCGCCTTGCGCTTGGCGACCTTCAGTTCCTTTTCCTTCTGCATCAGATCGGAAATATCGGTCGAGATCGCGCCCCATTTGCCGTTCGACATCTGGCGGTAGACGACGCGCGCCGTCTGGCCGGCTTCCGTCACCATGTCCACGGCCTCGCCGGATTCCAGCCGCCGCATGAAGTCCACCGCGAAGGCCGTGATCGCCTCTTCGCTGGCGCCCGGCATGTGCGGTCGGACGGAGGCCTTCGTCACGTCGACCCGGTCGGCCCCGTCGAGCACGGCCGCATGGAACTTGCCGAAGTGGCGCAGCGAGGCGCGGTTGGCGAAGATCATCTTGAAGTCTGAATCGAGAACCGCAAAGCCCTCGGACAGTACGTTCACCGCCTCGCGGATCAGCCCGTCGAGTTCATCCTGACCGCTCATGCAACGTCTCCCCCGCCCGCGCCGGTCTATGCCCGCACTGGTGCCCAGGTTGACGTTAGGGACAACGACTTGCCGAAGCGTTAACTACGATGGACCCGGACTGCCGGGCTGCACGGCCTGGACGCCAAGACGCTGGCGCAGCTTCTCCTGCGCGGTCTGGATCGCCCGCTGGAAGATTTTAGGGTCGTCGATCCCGGGCGAGACGATAATTCCCGCCCCGGTACCACGCACCGTCAACGTGCCATAGCCGAAAATGCGGCCCCAGATCGTCTGTTTCAGGCCTACTTCCTCGATGCTGCGCAGCTCGATCTCCGACGTATCGCGCCCGATCCACCCGGTCTTGCGGATGAAACGGCGATCGGTCACCGCGATCTCGGTCGCCCGGATGCGGATGAACTGCCACAGGAAATAAAGGCAGCCTGCGACGATCAGGCCGAACGTGATGTAGTTCAGCCAGGCCCGGACGCCGATGCCGATATAGATCCACGACAGGATCTGCAGCGCCACGGGAAACAGGATGGCGAGGCTGGGCACGACCCAGTTGAGCCAGTGGTAATGCGCCTTGGCGATGACCTCTTCGCCATCGACCAAAGCCCTGTTGACGTATGCGCCCATGCCTCAGATGTACGGCCTTACTGTCGTTTCAGCAACGGCTCGCCCCTACTGCATCTGCAGATCGGGGTTGAGACCGGAATCGATGATCGGCTGGGGCTCAGGCTGGGGCTCTGCTGCCGGCTTCGGGTCCGGCTTGGCGATCAGCAGATAGAAGCTCGGCACCACGAACAACGTGAAGATGGTACCGATCGACATGCCCGTCGCGATGACGAGACCGATGGAATAGCGCGAGGCCGCACCGGCGCCGCTGGCCGTGATCAGCGGCAGCACGCCCAGCACCATCGCCGAGGTCGTCATCAGGATCGGCCGCAACCGCACCTCCGCCGCCTCGGTGATGGCCTCGCGCTTCAGCACGCCATGGGCGCGCCGCTCATTGGCGAACTCGACCATGAGAATACCGTGCTTGGTGATCAGGCCGATCAGCGTGATGAGGCCGACCTGCGTGTAGATGTTGAGCGTCGCGAAGCCGAGATTGAGGAACAGGATCGCGCCGAACAGCGACAGCGGCACCGCGATCATGATGATGAAGGGGTCGCGGAAGCTTTCGAACTGCGCGGCGAGCACAAGATAGATGATGATGATCGCAAGGCCGAACGCCATGGCCAGCGAGTTGCCCTCCTGGATCGCGAGGCGCGATTCACCGGCATAGTCCTCGTAGAAGCCTTCGGGCATCACCTCCGCTGCGAGGCCGCGCAGCGCCTGCAGCCCGTCATCCGTCGTGCTGCCGATCATCGGCATGGCCGAGATTGTCGCCGAGTTGAGCTGGTTGAACTGCTCGATGGCGACGGGGCCGGCCTTGTTGACGATCGTCGTCACCGCCGACAACGGCACCATCGCCCCGGACTGGCTGCGCACGTAATAGCCGCCCATGTTTTCCGGCGTCAGGCGGAACGCATCGGCCGCCTGGGGAATGATCTCGTAGCTGCGATTGTCGAGATCGAAGCGCGAGACCCAGCCATTGCTCAGCATCACATTCAACGTCGTGCCGATCGCCGAGATCGAGACGCCCAGCGATGCCGCCCGCTCGCGGTCGATCTTCACGACCGCTTGCGGCTTGTCGAAAGCGAGTGAGTTCTGAACGACCAGGAACTTGCCCGAGACGTTCGCCTGATCGGTGATCTTCTGCGCGATTTCATAGACCAGCTCAGGCGAGCCGATCGACCGGATCACGTACTGCACGGGCAGGCCGCCGGCGGACCCGGGCAGCGAAGGCGGGTTGACGACGAAGGCCTGCACGCCCGTCACCTTGCTCAATCCCTCCTGCACGATCGGCAGGATTTCGGCCGCCGAGCGCTCGCGGTTCGCCCAGGTCGTGAAGCGATAGAGGGCGATCGCGCTGTTCGTGCCGCCATTGCCGATGATCTGGAACTGGGAATCGGACTCGGGCAGCTCGCCGACCGCGGCCGGGAATTTCTTGATGTAGTGCTCCATGTAGTCCGAGGTCGCGTAGCGCGGCCCCGTGACGATCGTGAAGAGCGCACCCTGATCCTCGGCCGGCGCGAGTTCAGAGCGCGTGTTGAGGAAGAGATAGGCGGTCGTGCCCAGCAGCATCGCGACCGCGATATAGACCGCGACGCGCATGTTGAGCAGGCCGTTGAGCGTGCGGCCGTAGGCGCCGGTCAGGCGATCAAACTGGCGATCGATCCAGACCGCATAGCGCGTCCGTCCCGCGCCCTGCGCCTGCAGCAGACGCGCGGACATCATCGGCGACAGCGTGATGGCGACGAAGCCCGAGATGATCACCGCGCCTGCCAGCGTGAACGAGAATTCGCGGAACAACGCGCCGGTCAGGCCCTGCGTGAAGCCGATCGGCGCGTACACCGCCGCGAGCGTGATCGTCATGGTGATGACGGGAACGAAGATCTCCTTGATCCCCAGGATCGCCGCATCGATCGGCGCGATGCCTTCCTCGATATGCCGGTGAATGTTCTCCACCACGACGATCGCGTCATCGACGACCAGGCCGATCGCCAGCACCATGGCCAGCAAGGTCAGCAGGTTGATCGAATAGCCGAGCCCGAACAGCACGAAGCAGATGCCGACCAGCGCGAGCGGGATCGTGACGATCGGAATGATGACCGAGCGGAACGAGCCGAGAAAGAGATAGATGACAATGATGACGATGATCACCGCTTCCAGGATCGTCTCGAACACGCCGTCGATCGACGCCTGGATGAAGACGGTCGAGTCGTAGACGACATTGACCTTCATCCCCTCCGGCAGGCCCTGCTGGAGCGACGGCAGCATGGTCTTGATCGTATCCGCCGTCGTCAGCGGATTGCCCTCCGGCGTCGGCGTGATGCCGATGAAGACGCCTTCCGAACCGTTGAAGAAGCTGCGCACGTCGGTGCTATCAGCACCAAGCTCGATCTTGGCGACATCGCGCAGACGCACGACCTCGCCACCGGAACCGCCGATGGGCAAATCCCCGAAGGCCTCGGGGGTTTGCAGCGTTGTCTCGGTCTGCACCGCGACAACGACGAGTTCGTTCTGCGTCGAGCCGGGCGACGCCAGGAAGTTGCTCGCCTGGATCGCCGAGGCGACATCCGCCGCCGTCACCCCGCGCGAAGCGAGCAACAGCGGATCCAGCCACACGCGCATGGCGAAGTTCTGGCCGCCGAGAATGTCGGCGGAGGCGACGCCCTGCACCGTCGCCATTTGCGGCTGGATGACGCGCGTCAGGAACTCGGTGATCTGCGCCGGCGACATGCGGTCGCTGGCGAAGGCGAGATACATCAGCGCGAAGGTCTGGCCGGTGCCCTTCAGGATGATCGGGTCTTCGGCGTCGGACGGCAGCTGCTGGCGCACCTGCTGGGTCTTGGTGATGACTTCGGTCAGCGCTGCGTTGGGATCGGCGCCGAGCCGCATGCGCACGGAGACCGAGCTGAGACCCTGCCGGCTGGAGGCCGAAACATAGTCGACGTTCTCGGTGCTCGAGACCGCCTTGGCGATCGGATCGGTGATGAAGCCCTGGATCAGGTCCGCGCTCGCGCCCGGATAGGCGGTGTTGACGGTGATCGTCGTCTCCTCGACCTCCGGGTACTGGCGGATCGCCATGCCCGAAAAGCCCTGGAAGCCGAGGATCAGGATGATCAGGCTGACGACGGTCGCGAGGACCGGCCGCCGGATGAAGGTTTCGGTGAAGCTCACGGCTTGGCCTCGTCGGCCGCGCCCGAGGGCACTTCGTTATCGGTAACCGTCACCGCCGCGCCGTTCTGCAACCGGTTCTGCCCCGCCACGACGATAGTGTCGCCGGCTTTCAGACCCTTGGTGACCTCGATGCGCTGCCCATCGCGCCGGCCGGTCGTGACGAAGGTCTGGCGCACGACCTCACGCGGCGCGGCATCAGCCGCGGCTCCTTCCGCCGGCGGGTCGGTGACGACGAGCAGCACGTAGTCGCCATAGAGGCTGGGAACAACCGCCGTTTCGGGCACCGCGATGACATTGGCCTCTTCCGGCAACGACACGCGGACGCGCAGGAACTGGCCGGGCAGGATGCGGCCCGCCGGCGCGTCCAGCAGCGCCTGCGCCGAGATGAGGCGCGTCTGCGGATCGACCTTAGGATCGAAGCCGGTGACCGTACCAGAGAAGGCGAGATTATCGGTCGTGATGCCGAACCGCGCCTTCTGGCCTTTCGCGAGCAGCCCGGCTTCCTGTTCCGGCACCGTGAAGTCGACGAGAATGCGGTCGATGTCCTGCAGCGTCAGCACGATCGTGCCGACCGCCACATACTGGCCGACGACAACGCGCGGCACGCCGACGATCCCGCCGAACGGCGCCTGGATGGCCTTTTGCTCGGTGACGGCAAGGAAGCCCGCATAATTGGCGCGCGCGGTTTCAAGCTGCGCGACGGCCTGGTCCAGCGTCGCCTGCGCCGACGCGCCGCGCCGCACCAGCGGCGTGATGCGATCGACATCCGCCTGCGCCAGTTTGATGGCCGCCTGCGCAGACAGCATGTTAGCCTGTTCGACGGAATCGTCGATCTGGACGAGGAGCTGGTTGGCCGTGACCTTCTGGTTCGAGGCGACGGCGATCGACTTGACCACGCCGGCGGCCTCGATCGCGAGATCGGCGCCGGACCCGGCCTTCGCCGTACCCACTGCGTCGATGCCGGGCGCCCAGGTGATCGCCTCGACCTTGATCGCGGAAACCGGCACCGGCGGGCGGTGCTGGTTCGCCATCATCGAGGCGATGAAGCCTTGCATGAAGAGGTTGAAGCCGACCAGGCCGACGCAGATGACCGCGACGATGCTGACAAGAATGATTCCGCGCCTGGACATGAATGGCTCCCCTCGCAACCGCCAGTGCGGCCGCTCGACAATACGCCTTGCAATTACGTACAGGAACTGTACCGTCCGGACGGTTTAGTCAAGCAGGTATTGCACTGCACAATAATGAGCCCCGAGAAAACGCCTGAGAAAGCGACGAAGCGCACATCACGCGAGGCGATCCTCGACGCGGCGGAGGCGCTTGTCCGCGAACAAGGCGTAAACCGCATGACCCTTGACGCGGTGGCGGCCCGCGCCGGCCTCAGCAAAGGCGGGCTGCTCTACAACTTCCCGTCCAAGGATTCGTTGCTTCGGGGCATGATCGAGCGCTTCGCCGCGCGCTTCAACGAACCGGGAGAAGGCAGCGCGGCCGGCCGCATGATCGACATCCGGCTCGAAGCCTTGGCCGAGAAGGCACAGCACAGGCAGGCTGGCCACGGCATGCTGGCGGCGATCGCCGAGAAGCCGGAACTGCTCGATCCCATGCGTGTCGCCCAGGCGAGCCTCTGGCGCACGATCAAGGAAACCGACGCCGCGCCCGATCGCTCGCTGATCGCGTGGCTCGCCGCCGAAGGGCTCGGCTTCCTCGAAATGTTCGACATCTCGCCGCTCAACGACGAAGAGCGCGCCCGCATCGCCGCTGCCATCAGGGCGATGGCGGAGGGCTAGGCCTAGCGCGGGTCGCGCTCGTTGCCGGAGGCGAGATTGGCCCACACCGCTTCGGCGGTCTTGATCACCTCGCCACGCTGACCGGCCTCGTAGAACGCCGACAATTCGATCCGCCAGCTTCCGACGGCGACCGTAAAGGCAATCCAGTCGGGTGAGCCCGCCGCATCGCTATGCAGAACGCTGAAGGTGACGGGCTGGGCCGCAGCGCCCCAGAAGAGGAGCGCGGGCAGGACAGGCGGGTCCGGATCAGCTTTGACGCCATCCTGAAAGGTTAGATCAATCTCGGTCGACGGCGGGCCGATTGTCACGGTGATGGGACCGTAATCGATCGCGATGCCGTCCGGCCCGACATGCTTCAGGCTGGCGGTGTGCGTGTACTTCGCGCCGTAGATTTCGCGCGGCAGCAGCAACCCGCTCGGCTTGTGAATGAACCACCCGTCGTCGCGCGTCTCGACGGTGGACGGCGCCGGTGTTTCGCTCGCCGCCAAGGCAACACCGCCGCAGAGCGCCGCCGTCAGGACCATGGCGGCGACGGCGTAACGCATCATATTACCGGTTCAGCTCCCGCATCGCCTTCTCAAGCCCGTCGAGCGTGAGCGGATACATGCGGTCCGCGACGAGCTGCTTCACCAGCTGGATCGAGGGCGTGTACTCCCAATGCTTCTCGGCGACGGGGTTCAGCCAGATCATGTGCGGGTAGATGTTCTTCACCCGCTCGATCCACACCGCGCCGGCTTCCTCGTTCCAGTGCTCGACCGAGCCGCCGGGATAGGTGATCTCGTACGGGCTCATCGTCGCATCGCCCACGAAAATGATCTTGTAGTCGTTGCCGTATTTGTGGAGCACGTCGAACGTCGCCGTTTTTTCGTTGTGACGGCGGCGATTGTCCTTCCACAGGCTCTCATAAAGGCAGTTATGGAAGTAGAAGAATTCCATGTGCTTGAATTCGGTGCGGGCCGCCGAGAACAGCTCCTCGCAAAGCTTGATGTAGCTGTCCATCGAGCCGCCGATATCGAAGAAGAGCAGCACCTTCACGGTGTTGCGGCGCTCCGGCACCAGCGTGACGTCGAGATAGCCCTTGTTCGCGGTGTTCTTGATCGTGTTCGGCAGATCGAGTTCGGTCTCGGCGCCGGTGCGCGCCCATTTGCGCAGGCGGCGCAGCGCGATCTTGATGTTGCGCGTGCCGAGTTCGACCTGGTCGTCGAGATTCTTGTATTCGCGCTTGTCCCACACCTTCACGGCCTTGCCGTGGCGGCCCTTGTCTTGGCCGATGCGGACGCCTTCGGGGTTGTAGCCGTTATTGCCGAACGGCGAGGTGCCGCCCGAGCCGATCATCTTGTTGCCGCCCTCGTGGCGTTTCTTCTGTTCCTCGAGGCGCTTCTTCAGCTCCTCCATCAGCTTTTCCCAGCCGCCCAGCGCCTCGATCTGCTTCTTCTCCTCTTCGGAGAGGAACTTCTCGGTGAGCGCCTTCAGCCACTCTTCGGGAATCTGCGCGGCCTGCGTCGGGTCGATATTCTCCAGCCCCTTGAAGGCATGGCCGAAGACCCGGTCGAACTTGTCGAGATTGCGCTCGTCCTTCACCAGCACGGTGCGGGCGAGCACGTAGAACTCGTCGATCTTCATATCGATGATGTTGGCGGACATCGCCTCCATCAGCGCCAGGTATTCCTTCAGCGTCACGGGCACCTTGGCGGCGCGGAGTTCGTCGAAGAAATTGAAGAACATGGCTCGGACTCTCGAATGATGCTGCGCTCAGCCTAGCCCCTGGGCGGCGTCACGCAAAGCGCCTGAACCTTCCGCAGAGGAAGCAGGGCGAAAGAAAATGTCGCAGTCGCGACATAAAGCACGACGCCCAAAGAGCGGAACACATCTGCAGCCGCGCGATGGCTTCCGACGTCCAGGTCGCCTAGGCTAGCACCGTCCGCCAGACGTGTTCCAGAATGACCGGCGGCCATGGGGCCTTATGTTCAAGCTGTTCTTCGACACGGCGATGCTGGCGGCCGATTCCCAGCGCGTGATCGCCTTACGCATGATGAAGCTCGCCGCGGGCGGCAAAGCCGCCGAAACCGAAGCGCGACGGATGGTTTCCGAAAAGATGGAAGCCGCGGCCGATGCGGCGACCGCGATGGCGTTCGGCGCGTCACCGGGCGACATCGTCAAGGATTATCGCCGCCGCGTCCGCGCGAACGTCAAACGGCTCGGCGGCTAACCCGAACTCCCTGACGGATTGCGCGTCGCCACGACGCGGATGTGTGCCAAGCCGTCGTGCGCCATGCGGGCGACTTCCGCGGCGATGTCAGCTTCCCTCACCTGAGCCCTGATGACAGCGGTACCGGTATCGGGGTTTTCGCCCGTGATCGTGTAGGTCGGGGGAATATTTTCCGCCATGCAAGGTAAACGCGCGCCTCGCACCGGAGTTGCACGCGGCGGTCGGCCTCACGCCGCGCGCACGGCCCTGCCCCAGGTATTGTAGCCGGCGAAACGCGGCGTTGAGGGCAGGTACATCGTCTCGACCTGTTCGATCGCGAAGCCGCCATCCATCAACATCTGCGGCACCGGGCGGCAGAGATGACAGCCCCCGGCGATCCGCTTCCAGAACGGCTCGATGCGGCGCTGCCACTTCGCTGTGTTGGCGTCGGGCGCGAGACCATGTTCGCAGAACAACAGGTTCGCGCCGGGCTTCATCACACGCGCGATCGCGCTCATCGCCTTTGGCACATCGGGAATCGTGCAGAGCGTATAGGTGATGACCACGGTGTCGATGCTGGCCGCCGGCAGATCGATGTCCTCGGCCTTGAGGTCGGTGAACTCCACCGCGATCCCCGCCTCCTTCGCCCGCACCGCGGCGCGCGTGCGGAGCTTGGGATGCGGCTCCAGGCCGATCAGCCGCGTCACCTTCGCCTTGTCGTAGAAGGGCAGATTGTGCCCGGCCCCCATGCCGATCTCCAGCACCGTCCCCGCGGCGTGCGGCACCAGCTTCTTGCGCTGATAGGTAATCGGCTTCGACCCCATGGCGGCATTCAACAGCGGCGGCAGGATGAATCGGTCGTAGAAACCCATGCCCGAACCTACAGCGCCGTTGCTACAGGTTGCGATTTCCGCGGCATCAGGCCTTGCGTCGCGCCCACCTCAATCGCGGCAACCCGCGCATGGCAGTGCGATGACAGGACGGAAGCGATCATTCGAGCAGGCCCTGGCCTTCCGCCACAGTGGCCAAGGCGTTGAGATAGAGCAGCGACATAGCATTCTCGAACCCCGTCACGACAGCGACGAACGCCTCTCCTTGCGCCTTGGTCGGTTTTTCCCCGGCCGCAATCCCATCGGCGGCCGACGTCGAGCGCATCTTGACGACCCATTCGCCGATCAACGCCAGACGGACGACAGTCGAGACATTGCCCTTGCCCTGCAGCGCCGCGATAAAGCCGGCGCTGTCCGCCCAGCTCACGGCCTTGGCCAGCGGCAGGCCCTCGCGCATGATGACCTTGATGCCCAGGCCCTTCCGCAGCGGGCCGAAGGCCTGCTGGATCGCCGCCACGGCGTCGTTCATCATGTCGGCCTGCTGCGCGCCGGGAATGCGCGTTGCATACAGCGTATAGCGCGCACCGGCGGCATCTTCGAACATGCAGAACGCATCGTCGCCGGCGACCGGCGTCGGCGTTGTGCCGAGCAAGCGCAGCGTTCCGCTCTCCGACTGCGGCGGACCGCAATCGAGTCCGCTCTTGATGTGCCGCATGCCGCCTTCGGGCGTGGCCTGCCAGAAGGCGGCGACATCCGGGAATTGCGCGATCGCTTCGGCGGCGGTCGGAGACGGCGCGGCTGCGCCCGGAAGCGTACCGAACATGGCAAGGCCGAGGACGCCGGCCATCCGCACAACCCACCGCATCATCCGCATCCACTCAACCGTATTTCGCCCCTGCTGGAATTCGTATCCGAGCGATGTGTCAAAGCAATAGCAACCAGGTGCGCTGAAAAGCGCCGCCACGCCGCATTGACGCCGTGCTGCAGCGCGGCGAAGTTTGTCGCAAATGGGGAGTCGTTCATGCGCCGATTGATTACTGCGCTCAGCCTACTGCTGGGCCTCGTCACACTTGCCGCCTGCGGGCCGATCTACGACACGCAATATACCTATCACCCGCCCGGCGGACGTAATGGACAGGCCTGCGTCTCAAGTTGTGATGCCGACCAGACGGCCTGCAAATACCAGTGCCGTCGCGAGACCCAGGACTGCGAGAACGAGAAGCGCCGCGTCGCCGAGCGCGAATACAACCGCTACGTCCGCTGGCGCCGCGACAACAATCAGCCTGTCGACAAATCGGTCTATGATTTCACGCCGAGCTATTCGTGCCCGTGGGAGAGCGAATGCACCGATGTCTGCGAGGCCGACTATCGCGCCTGCTTCACCGGCTGCGGCGGCCGCATCGACGCGACGCAGGTCTGCGTGATGGGCTGTAACCAGAAATAGCGGCACCGTCGCGCGGCCGCCCACTCAACCCTCAATGTCATGGTCCGCGCAGGCGGACCATCCACGGCTAAGAGTGTTGGGTGCAGCGAATGATCGTTGGCGCGTCGAAGCGATGTATCGCGTGCCCGGCGCCGGAAAGTCGTGGATGGTCCGCCTTCGCGGACCATGACACTTAGTTTGGGGAGCTTCCTAGCGCCGCCGCGGCTTCGGGGCGATGAAGAAGCCGCAGAGCATCAGCGCGAGACCGATGCCGCCGACCGCGCCGGCGGCCTGGCCGGCGATCCGCATGACCTCGACGGGGTCGTTCGATTGCGGCGCGATCTGGCGGACGCCGAAGAAGATCGCGAGCGCGAAGACGACGGCGAGCACGCCGCTGAAGAACAGGCGCCGGTTTTTCATCGCTACCAGCCCCGCCCGCCGCCCTTGGGTTCGTGCTGGTGCGTCGCGGCGAACTGCGCCTGCGCCTCGGACGAGGCGTCCTTCTGGTACTTCGCCTTCCATTCGGCCTGGGGCATGCCGTAGACGGCTTCGCGCCCTTCGTCCTTGGTCAGCGTGACGCCGCGCTCGTCTGCGGCTTCGCGGAACCAATCGCCGAGGCAGTTGCGGCAGAAGCCGGCGAGATTCATGAGATCGATATTCTGCACATCCGTGCGCCCCTGGAGATGCGCAACAAGGCGGCGGAAGGCGGCGGCTTCAGCTTCGGTTTTTGTTTTGTCGTCCATGGCCGCGTTCTACGCCTTTAGTCCGGCTTGCGCGAGAGCCCGCCGCAGCGCGCGAGCCACGATCTCCAGCATGCGCGCGACACCCACGTGATCGGCGATGAGGTCCTGGCGGATCTCGATCAGCGCATGCGGCAGGCCGCGCATCGTGCCGTGGGTCCACATCGTGTCGTCCTCGAGCCGTCCGTGATAGGGCTCGTTATCCCCGACGACGAGGCCAGGCTCGGCCCGGAACGCCTCGATCAGGGGCACCGCAAGGCGCGGATCCTCGTCCCACAGCACGCCGACATGCCAGGGCCGCGGTGTGCCCTTCCAGGCCGGCGTGAAGCTGTGCATCGAGACCAGCGACGGCGCGACCCCCGCCGCGAGGCTCGCATCGATCGCCGCCTTGATCGCCGCGTGATAGGGCGCGTGATAGCGCGCGATCCGGTACGCGACATCGTCCACCGAGGCCGCCGCGTTGCGCGGGATCAGCGCCCCGTCGGAAATCTTCATGACGATGGTCGGATCGTCAGGCCCGCGATTGAGGTCGATCAGCAGCCGCGACCATTTGCCCAGCAAGGCCGGCGCGGCGAACGTGCCCGCCAGCGCCCGCGTCAGATTTGCCGCGCCGATATCCCAGGCGATATGGCGCGCAAACTGAGCGTGATCGAGCCCGAGATCGCCATAGGCCGCCGGCACGGCGTTGGACGCGTGATCACAGAGGAAGAGCAGCGGCGCGGCTGTGGGGCCGGGCACGCGCTCGAAGGCATCGGTTTCGGCGGCGGTTGGTTCTTGCATCGCGGCGTTCGTTTCCTTCAAGTCGCTGGTAGCACTTCTTCACGGCCAAGGGCGATGGCGGACGAGGACGAAATCAGGCGCGAATTGCGCTGCATCCTGGACGCCGCGCTCGCGGCGGCCGATGCGGGCCGCGCGATTTCGCCCGCTCTGCCGCACCGGCCCAAAGGGCGCGTGCTGATCGCCGGCGCGGGCAAGGCCGCCGCCACGATGGCCGCCGCGGTCGAAGCCGCCTGGGAGGGCGACCTCGACGGCCATGTCGTGACCCAGACCGGGTTCGGCCTGCCCCTCTCCCGCATCCGCCTGACCGAGGCCTCGCATCCCTTGCCGGGGCTCGAAGCCCAGGCCGCCGCCGCCGAAACGCTCGTGCGCGCCTCGATGCTCACCGCCGACGACCTGCTGCTCGTCCTGCTCTCGGGCGGCGGCTCGGCGCTGTGGCCTGCCCCGCGCCGTCCGCTGACGCTCGACATGAAACGCGCGCTGACCACCAGCCTGCTCAAGAGCGGTGCGCCGATCGCCGAGGTGAACGCCCTGCGCAAACACATCTCGCGCATCAAGGGCGGGCGGCTGGCCAAGGCGGCGGGGCCGTGCTCGATCGTCGCGCTCGCGGTCAGCGACGTGCCGGGCGACGATCCTTCGCTGATTGCCTCCGGCCCCGTCTCGCCCGATCCCTCGACGCTGGAGGAAGCGCGCGACATCGTGCGCCGCCACGGCATCCCCATGAGCGACGAGCTGCGCGCCGTGCTGGACGACCCGGCCAGCGAAACGCCGAAGCCGGGCGACCCCTGCTTCGACCGCGTCGACTACCGCATCGTGCTGAAGCCGCGCGGCATGCTCGCCGCCGCCGCCGCAGAAGCCTCCCGCCTCGGCTACGAGCCCGTCTTGCTCGGCGCCGATCTGGAGGGTGAAGCGCGTGACGTGGGCAAGGCGCACGCAGCGGTGGCGCTGGCGACGGTGGCGGAAGGCCGGCGCGTGGCGCTGATTTCCGGCGGCGAACTGACGGTCACCGTTACCGGCCACGGTAGCGGCGGGCCGAACCGCGAATACGCCCTCGGCCTCGCCATGGCGCTGAAGGGCGCGGACGGGATTGCCGCCCTCGCCGCCGACAGCGACGGCCAGGACGGCGCGCCGGGCGCGGCCGGCGCCTGTGTCCTGCCCTCGACGCTTACCCGCGCCCGCGCGCTCAGGCTCGACCCCGGCGCGGCCCTGGCGATCAACGACAGCGGACCGTTCTTTTCACGTCTCGGCGACGAGATCGTCACTGGACCCACGGGGACGAATGTGAACGATGTGCGCGTGATCCTCATCCGCCCATCGGACTGACCGCATCATGCGCCGCAATCGAAACGTGAAAATCCTGGCGACGCTGGGTCCGGCCTCGAACACCCGCGAAAGCATTGAGAAACTCTTCCGCGCGGGGGCCGACGTCTTCCGCATCAATATGAGCCACACCAAGCACGAACTGTTGCGCGAGCTGGTCGGCCATGTCCGCGCGATCGAGGCAGATACCGGCCGGCCCATCGGCATCCTCGCCGATCTGCAGGGCCCAAAGCTGCGCATCGGCACGTTTCCGGGCGGCCCCATCATGCTCGTGGTCGGGCAGCGCTTCACGCTGCACCTGAACCCCGTCACCGGCGACCAGACCCAGGTGCAACTGCCGCACAAGGAAATCCTCTCCGCTTTGCAGCCCGGGGCGCGCCTGCTGCTCGATGACGGACGCATCAGCCTGATGGTCGATGAAGCGACGCCTGAGCACGCCGTCACCACGGTCGAGATCGGCGGCAAGCTGTCCGACCGCAAGGGCGTCAACGTCCCCGATACGCAATTGCCAATCCCCGCGCTCACCGAAAAGGACCGCGCCGATCTCGCCGCCGCCGTCGAGGCCGATGTCGACTGGATCGCGCTCTCCTTCGTGCAGACCCCCGCCGACGTCGCCGAGGCGAAGAAGCTGGTCATGGGCCGTGCCGGCGTGATGGCGAAGATCGAGAAGCCCCAGGCGCTGGATCATCTCGACGCGATCATGGAGATCGCCGACGGCATCATGATCGCTCGCGGCGATCTCGGCGTCGAACTGCCGCTGGAGGACGTGCCTGGGCGGCAGAAGCAGATCAACCGCGCGGCGCGCAAGGCGGGCAAGCCCGTCGTCGTCGCGACGCAGATGCTGGAATCGATGATCACGGCCCCTGCCCCGACACGCGCCGAAGTCTCGGACGTCGCGACCGCGGTCTTCGAAGGTGCCGACGCCGTGATGCTGTCCGCCGAAAGTGCCGCGGGGGCGTGGCCGGTGGAGGCCGTCGCGACCATGAACAAGGTTGCCGAGCGCGTGGAGGGCGAGCCCTTCTATCGCTCGATTGTCGAGGCCCAGCGCGCCGAGCCTGAACCGACAGCCGCCGACGCGATTACCGCCGCCGCGCACCAGATCGCGGAAAATCTCAACGTCGCGGCGATCGTGACCTACACGGCGTCCGGCGCCACCGCGATCCGCGCCTCGCGCGAACGGCCGAACGTGCCGATCCTAGCGCTCTCGCCGGTGTTGAAGACCGCCCGCCGCCTCGCCATCGGCTGGGGCTTGCACTGCGTTGTGGTTGAGGAAGCGACCGAACTGGAAGGCATGGTCGACCAGGCCTGCAAGATCGCCTACCGCGAAGGCTTCGCGAAACCCGGCCAGCGCGTCATCGTCATCTGCGGTGTCCCGCTGGGCACGCCCGGCGCCACCAACATGCTGCGCGTCGCCCTGGTCGGCCGCGCGATCGACTAGCTGACTAGCACGATGCCGGCAACCACGATGGCGCCGACGGCGAAGCCGATGAAACTGAGGGTCTGTGCAGTGAAGAGCCGATCCAACATGCGTCGATCATTTCTGTAACAATTGCTGTCACAGTTAGATGGGGTCGCGGCGCCGATGAAACAACCACTTGTCCGGCCCTGGATCCAGTCGACGGCGCTTTCGACTAAGCTGCAGATGCAAGGGCGGGAGCCAGCTCAACCGTCCCAACCGCGATCCCCAGCCAACGACGATCCTGGCTGCCTGTCAGATCGATGGGTCTGAGCGTCCGGGCGATCTTGAAGGTCACTAGGATCGACGGAGGAGTCACCCCAGCCCGCGGCGTATATGCGCATCTGATGCGCCATGCCGAACCAAGATGTTCCCGCATATGCTCTACGCCCTCGCCGTTGATGCTGACCTCAAGAGTCTCCAACGCCGCAAACTCGATGACGTGAACAATGTCGATGCAAAGCTCAAATGGCGCGTCCGGGCGCAGCGGCAGCACAATGCTCGATACCGTGCTCGGCCCGCTCCAGCGAAATGGCTGGTCGGTATCCACAGCTTCCAGGGCGTACCATTCATAGCCAGGATGCTCTGATGTCCGGCGAAACCGCATGGGAGCCGACAATGCCGACACGCCGGCATTGGTGGCTCCCGCTAGAGATCCCTTGAAGCGCGCCCATTCAGTGCGATCGGATTCGGCGGCGCCGGCGGGCGGGTCGCGGAACTCGAAATGCGTCCCACGGCCTTCGAGCACGGAGCGCAGGGTCTTCACCAGTTCGGCACGCCGGAAGCCGTTACCGCCCGATCTCGCTTTGGCCAGCAGCGCCTGTTGCTCGGCAACTGATCTTTCAAGATAGGCGCCGCGCCGCCAGGCCGCATTGAACTTGAAGACGGTCAATTCCGCCGTCTCGACGACATGGGCGTCCGCATCGCGAAGGCGGCGCACGAAATCCACATCCGTCTGGCGGCCGGCCTCCGCCGCCGAACGCCACGGACCGGTCCGCTCGATGAGCGCGCGGCGATGGAGCATCGACGACGGCACGAAGAAATACTCCGGCTGGAAGATCGATCCTGGGAAAAGCCCGCTATGGCAGAACACGCCGCTGCCCGGCGGCCCATACATGATCGTCAGCGCGGCGGTGACCTCCGCAGCTTCACGTTCGGCGGCGGCAAGCGAAACCTCGAGATGATCGGGCCACCAGATATCGTCATGGCCGAGATAGGCGACGAACGCGCCCCGCGCGCGCGACAGGCCGAAATTGTTCGGGCCCCACTGGCTGCCGCAGCGCTCTTCCAGATTGAAGAATGTTACCCGGGGGTCGCCCAGCGCCGCGACAACGGCGGCGCTGTCGTCGGTGCAGGCGTCGCCGACGACGAGCACCTCGAAATCATCCATGGTCTGATAGAGAACGGACTGGAGCGCGCAGGCGAGCGCCGCGCTCCAGTTATACGTGGCGATGATGACACTGACGCGGGGCTCGGGTCCCGGCGCGCTCACCAGCCGGCGCCGCGATCGAAGCTGTAGGGAATGTCCGGCGACCCCAAGGCCACGCGAAACTTGTCGGGTCGTTCGTGATTGTAGGCGACGGTCGGCATGTTGATCCAAACCGCATCGCCGTCGCCGATATTCTGGACCGCGTGGATGACGAAAGGCGGAATGGTCAACAGGCCGCGATTGCGCTCGGTCAGGAATATCTCGTTGACCGCACCGCGCGTGGGACTGCCGCTGCGCGGATCGAACAGCACGATCTTCAGGTGCCCGGTGGTGATCGCAAACCGGTCGGTCTGCAATTCATGATAGACCCAGCCCTTGATGCGGCCCCGGCGGATCATCGTCTGATAGATATAGATGCAGGGCTCAGGCTGGATTCCCCAGGCGGGATCGAAAATCTCCGTCACCTCGCCGCGCTCGTCGGGATGCACCACGGCACGCCGTAATTGCACGCCGTCGATCAGTCCGATTTTCCTTTCGCCCTCGGTGGTAACGGTGGATGAATCGGCTTTGCCAAAAGTCATTGGGTCCTCACGCCCCGACAGTGGGGCGCGCAACTTGCCCGCTTCCGGTACAGGAAGCCAATCCCGAAACGCCTGATCAGATCCGGTCGCCGTCAATCTTGCGGCGGAGCGTCTTGGCTGATTGCTTCACGTCGTCCTGGTTCGGGTTGATCTTCAACGAGGCGTCATAGGCGGCGAGCGCGGCCTTGGTGTCGCCGAGCGATTCCATGATCTGGCCGAGCGCGGCGAGCGCCCCATAGTGGCGCGGTTCGAGCTCCAGCGTGCGGCGGACATCGACGATCGCCTGCGTGGTCTCGTCGCGCATCAGGTGGACATTCGCCAGCATGTTCCAGCCTTCGGCGAAATTGGGCTCCAGCACCGTCATCGTTTCGAAGAGCTTCAGCGCGAGATCGGCGTCCTCGCTTTCCAGCGCCGCGGCGCCGCGGAGATAGAGGAGATCGGTGGTCGGGCTCTTCGATTCCGCCCAGACCTTGGCGATCTCCTGCTCGATGGGCGCAGCCATCTTGGCCGACGGCGCCTTGGCGAGCGCGTCGAACAGCTCGTTGAGGCGCGGATCGTCCTGCGCGGCATGGGCTGGCAGCAGCGCGAACAGCAAAGCGGCGGCGGCGGCGAAACGGAACATGGCCATGGAGCTAGGCTAGTCCCGCGGCGGGATTATGGCAAAGCTGGCAGCCGCGGCGGACGAAGGCCCCCGGCCGCCCAGTCCAGTAGCTCGATCGTATGGACCAGCGGCACGTCCGAGGCGGCGCGGAGATGCTCGAGACAGCCGATATTGCCGGACGCGATCACCTTAGGCCCCCGCGCGGTCAGCGCCTTCAGCTTGCGGCTGCGCAACTCGCCCGACATTTCCGGCTGCAACAGGCTGTAATGGCCGGCCGAGCCGCAGCAGAGATGCGAATCCCGCACCGGCGCCAGCGTGAACCCGGCCTTCGCCAGCAGCCGCTCGCCGAGCCCCGCCAGACGCTGGCCGTGCTGCAGCGAGCAGGCAGTGTGATAGGCGACCGTCAGCGCTTCCGGCGCGGCGCCGGTATAGCCGAGCTCTTCCACGAGCTCCGAAATGTCGCGCACCAGCGGCGCCAGCTTGCGGGTGCGAAAGACCCAGCCGGCATCCCGCGCGAGCAGATGCGCGTAATCTTTCACCAGCGTGCCGCACCCCGAGGCCGTCGAGACGATCCGGTCGATCCCGCCATTTTCATGCAGCTTCGACCACGCCGCGACATTCGCCTTGGCATAGCGCTTGGCCGAGGCTTCGAGCCCGAGGTGATGGTTCAGCGCGCCGCAGCAGCCCGACCCTGCAGCGATCACCACCTCGGCACCCAGCCGGTTCAGCAGCCGGATCGCGGCATGGTCGATCTCCGGCGCCAGCACACGCTGCACGCAGCCGCGCACCATCGCGACCCGCATCTTGCGGGGACCGATCGCGGGATAGACGCCCGGCCGCGGCGCCTCGCCCGCGATCGGCGCGGCGGGCGCCATCGCGGCCATCCGGCGGAACGGCGCGGGCAGTAGTCGGTTCAGCGGCTTCGCCAGCGGCGCAAACTTCATCGCCAGCTTGAAGAGACCGGGCCGCGGCAGCACGGTCGCGAGGAAGGTACGGAACCAGCGTTCGCCGAACGGGCGGCGATAATTCTCGGCGATATGGATGCGGGCTTCGTCGACGAGACGGCTGTAGTCGACACTCGACGGACAGGTCGTGCGGCACGACAGGCAGGTGAGGCAGCGGTCGATGTGATGCACCGCGGTTTCGGACGGCGTGCCGCCCTGCTCTAGCATCGCCTGCATCAACTGGATGCGCCCGCGCGGGCCGTCGCGCTCGTCGGCGACCACTTGATAGGTCGGGCAGGTCGCATTGCACATGCCGCAATGGACGCAGGACCGGATCGCCTGCGCCGCTTCTGCGAGGCCGGGGTCTTGCAACTGCTCGTCGGAAAATCCCGTCCGCATACGGATCAAATACCCTGATACATCCGGCCGGGATTGAACACCGCATCCGGATCGAACGCGGCTTTTACATCGCGGGTGAGACGGGCGAGGGTTTCATCCTGCGGCTGGAAGACGCCGTATTGCGCGCGCTGCGCATCGCTCGCGCGGATCAGCGCCGACTGCGCGTTGTGGCGCGACGCGACGGCGCGCACGAGGCTCGCATGCGCATGCGGCGCATCGTCGAGCAGCAGCCACAGCAACCCGCCCGCCCAATCATATTGCGCGGCGTTTGGGCCGATCTCCTGGGCGATCGCCGCCGCGGCGAAAGGCGGCGCGGCGATGCGCCAGACGACACCGGGCTCGCGGTGGAGCAGATCGAGATTGCCGATGCGGCGCCACAGATCGCGACTGACATCCCCGCCAAGGCGCCGCGCGCCGGCCCGGCGATGGCGCTCCATCAGCAACGCGATGCGCTCCTCCACCGCCTCGCGCGCGCCTTCGAAGCGGATCGCGGTGAGGCCTTCGGCGACACCGAGCGTGCCCTCCAGATGCTGCGCAAGTTCGCCAGAAAGATGCGACAGGCCCGTCGCATCCAGCGGCTCGCCCGCAATGCCGCGCAGGATGCGCAGCGCCTCAGGCACGGTGAGACCACGCAGGATGATCGTGTCTTCCCGCTCGGGCGCGGGCAGGACCTTCAGCGTCACCTCGACCAGCGGCCCCAGCGTGCCGAACGAACCGCACATTAGCTTGGGCAGATCATAGCCGGTGACGTTCTTCACGACCTTGCCGCCGGCCTTATAGACCTCGCCGAAGCCGTTGACCGCGACGAAGCCGAGCAGTGAATCGCGCGGCCCGCCGGTCTTGAAGCGCCGGGGGCCGCAGACATCGGCCGCGAGAATGCCGCCGATCGTGCCGCGCCGGTCGGGCGCGCCGAAGAACGGCCCCCAGTCCGGCGGCTCGAAGGGCAGGATCTGACGCTGCTCGCGCAGCATCAGATCAATATCCATCATCGGCGTCCCCGCCTTCACCGTGAGGATCAGCTCCTCCGGTTCATAGCGGATCGCCCCGGCAAGCCTCGACAGATCGAGCGTATGTTCGGCTTCGACGGGCCGGCCAAGCGCGCGCTTGGTGTCGCGCCCGCGCAGCGCAAGCTTCGAGCCGTCAGAGAGCGACGCCTTCACCGCGTCGGCCGTCTCCTGTGCATTGTAGACCCAGATGACGGTCATAGACGCGGAATCTCCGGATGGGCGAACTGGCCGCCGCGGACATGGACCTGGCCGAGTTCGGCGCAGCGGTGAAGAGTGGGAAAGACCTTGCCGGGGTTCAGCCGCGAGGTCGGATCGAACGCGCATTTGAGGCGCTGCTGTTGCGCCAGGTCTTCGGCGTCGAACATCACGGGCATCAGGTCGCGCTTCTCGATCCCGACGCCATGCTCGCCGGTCAGCACGCCGCCCACCTCGACGCAGAGCCGCAAGATGTCGGCGCCGAACGCATCGGCCTTTTCCAGATCGCCCGGCTTCATCACGTCATAGAGGATGAGCGGATGGAGATTTCCGTCGCCGGCATGGAAGACATTGGCGACCGGCAGGCCATAGGATTCCGACATCGCGCGGATGCGCCGCATGACGGCGGGCAGCTCGCGACGTGGAATGGTGCCGTCCATGCACAGCATGTCCGGCGCGATGCGACCGGTGGCGGCGAATGCGGCCTTGCGCCCGGCCCAGATCTTCAGCCGTTCGGCCTCGCTGGAACTGGTGCGGCAGGAATTGGCGCCCGCCTTCAGCGCGATCTCCTCGACGCGCGCGATCAGCGTGTTCACCTCGGTCGGCGTGCCGTCGAGTTCGGCGACGAGCACGCCCTCCGCATCCAGCGGATAGCCTGGCGCGCAGAACGCCTCCATCGCGCCGACCGAAACGCGGTCCATGAGCTCCAGCCCCGCCGGAATGATCCCCGCCGCGATGATGTCGGCGACGCACTGCCCGGCGCTTTCGATCGACGGAAACCCCATCAGCAATGCACGGGCGAGCGGTGGCTTCGGCAGGATGCGCACCGTCACCTCGGTGACGACGCCGAGCAGGCCTTCCGATCCGGTGACGATGCCGAGCAGGTCATAGCCGGACGGCATCCCGCATTTGCCGCCGATCGTGACGATGCTCCCGTCGATCAGCACCATTTCGACGCCAAGCAGATTGTTGGTGGTGAGCCCGTATTTCAGACAATGCACGCCGCCGGAATTCTCCGCGACATTGCCGCCGATCGAACAGGCGAGCTGGCTGGAAGGATCGGGCGCGTAATAGAAGCCGCGCTCCTCCACCGCATGGGTGATGGCGAGATTGGTGACGCCGGGCTGCACCACGGCGCAGCGGTTCTCGTAGTCGACCTCGACGATCCGGTTGAGCCGCGCCATGACGAGCAGGATGCCGTCGCCGAGCGGGATCGAGCCGCCCGAGAGAGACGTGCCCGCGCCGCGCGGCACGACATTGACCCCGGCATCCCGGCAATAGCGCAGGATCGCCGCGACCTCCGCCACCGTGCCCGGCAATACCGCGCAAAGCGGCTTCTGCCTCAGCGCCGTCAGCGCATCGCAATCATAGACCGCGAGGCTCTCGTCATCCGAGATGACGTGGCCAGGCATGATCTCGCGAAGCCCGGCGACGATCTCCGCCCGGCGCGCAACGATCGAAAGGTCCGGGGGCGGCAGATGCATGAATCAAAATGGCGGCGATAAACTCGCCGCCACTCTAGAACTTCAACGAAGGAAACCAAACCTTTGCGTCACGCAAAGGCCAAAGCTTTAGCCCTGGCGGGCCTTGAAGCGCGGGTTCTTCTTGTTGATGACGTAGACCTTGCCCTTGCGGCGGACGAGCTTGCAGTTCTTGTCGCGAGCCTTCAGCGACTTCAGCGAGTTGCGCACTTTCATGGGGCCAGCCCTCTTTCTTGGTAACGGGCCCCAGGAGCCCGGCATGTCTTGCGAAGGGCGCAGCGTTTACCGGGACGGGGGGTGGAAGTCAACGCGGAGTTGCGCCTCGCGGTGCGACCCCATGCACACGTGGCGCCCCTCGATATTGCCGCAATTCTGCCTATCGTGGTGGGCGCAGCGCAACCTGCCCACCTGCCGCTCCGGAAAACAGCCCATGATCCGCCTCGCCCGCACCGAAGATGCCGCCGCGATCCGGGCGATCTATGCGCCTTATGTGCTGGAAACCGCCATTTCCTTCGAAACCGAGCCGCCCAGCCTGCTGGAGATGACCGACCGGATCGGCTCCACGTTGGCGACCCATCCCTGGCTGGTCGAGGAGCATGACGGGGCGATTCGGGGCTATGCCTATGCCAGCCCGCACCGCACCCGCACCGCCTATCGCTGGTCGGTGGATGTCGCGATCTATATCGCCGACGGCGGGCACCGTCAGGGCCTTGGCCGCGGCCTCTACCGCCCGCTTTTCGACATCCTGCGCGCCCAGCGTTTCCGCGCCGCCTTTGCCGGCATCACTCTGCCCAACGAGGCCAGCGTCGGCCTGCACGAATCGCTCGGCTTCACCCCGGTCGGCATCTATCAGTGGGTCGGCTACAAGGCCGGCGCCTGGCGCGATGTCGGCTGGTGGCAGCTCGAACTCGGCGCCCCCGGCGGCGCGCCGAAGGAGCCTTTGCCGCTCGTCGAACTCAGTCTTCCCGAATACTGGGTATAGAGGCGGCCTGATTCACGCCTCGTTAAGGGTAAAAGAGTGATCGATCTGGGATGGTGGGCGACGGGCCTGCTGCTGGCGGCGGCGTTCGGCATCTTCCTGTGGTCGCGCCAGGTCTGGATGCGGCCGCCGGATCCGTTGCGGCCGCGTTTGCTCAATCATGGCGTCGTCCAGTTGCTCGCCATGATCCTGATGATCCTGATGCTGGTTCATATGGTGACGCTGATCGCCGGTCAGCCGCTGACCGGACGACGATAGGGGACTGACCACGATGCGCCTGCTCGCTTTGCCCTTGCTGCTCCTCACCGCCGCCTGCGCGGGGACGCCGAAGGAATCCGTCGTCATGGCGCCCGAGCCGATCGAGGCCGCCCCGCCGCCCGCCCCCGTCGCCGGCGGCGCCACCGGCCCCGGCTACAACGTCGATGCGAATACGGGCGAGGTGCCGAACAGCTCGACCGTCAGCCAGCAGGTCGCCAATCCCAACGAGGCGGGCTTCCAGAACTATCTCGCCGTCACGCGCGAGCGCTTCCTGGCGAAGGGCATCACGCCCGCGACCTGGAACGCCGCCTTCAACGGCGTCCACCTCAACATGAAGTCGATCGGCCTCACGTCAGGCGCGTCCGGCGGCATGGGGCGGATCTCGACCTATCTGGAACGCGTCGAGCCGCTGGTCTCGAAGGGCCGCGGCGCTGTCGCTACCAACCGCGCCGCGCTCGAGGCCGCCGCCCGCACCACCGGCGTCGATCCCATGGCGATCGCGGGCATCTGGGGCAACGAGACCGGCTACGGCGCCGTGCTCGGCAATTTCTATGTCGTCGAGGCGCTCGCGAGCCTCGCCTATGAAGGCCGTCGTCGCGCCTTCTTCGAGGACGAACTGCTGGCCGCGCTGACCCTGCTCCAGCAAGGTCTCGTCACCCGCGCCGAACTCACCGGCTCCTATGCCGGCGCGCTCGGCCAGGTGCAGTTCATGCCGTCCAACATACTTAAACTCGGCATGGACGGCGACGGCGATGGTGAGCGCGACCTGCGTGGCTCGCTGCCCGACGCCTTCACCTCGTGCGGCAATTACCTGCGGTCCCATGGCTGGCGCACCGGCGAACCGACCATCGCCGAAGCGCGTCTGCCCGCCAATTTCCGTTGGGAACAGGCGGGTCCGGACATCCAGCTGACCGCCGCGCAGTGGGACGCAATGGGCGTCTCCACCATAGACGGCAAGCGTCTCTCCTCGCTCGTCCCCGCCGACCAGCCGGTCTCCATTCTCCTGCCCGCGGGCTACAAGGGCATTCCGATCATCGCCTTCGAGAACTATCGCCGCTTCCTCGACTACAACCCCAGCCAGGCCTATGCGATCTCGGTCGCCCAGCTCGGCAACCGCCTCGCCGGCAGCAGCGATTTCCGCCAGTCCTGGCCGGCCGATCTGCGCGGCATGACGGCGGCGTCGGTGAAGGAGATGCAGACCTATCTCCTGCGCCTTGGCTACGACGTCACGGCCGACGGCCGCTTTGGCGACAAGACCCGCCGCGCCGTGCGTGCCTACCAGCTCGCCGAAGGCCTGCCCGCCGACGGCTATCCGACGGACGCGCTGCTCGCGCGCCTGCGGGGAGAACCGGTTTCGTGAAAGCTCTCGCAGTCCTGTTGGCTCGCCGGCAGCGCGGCCGCCGCCGATGTCTGTTCCGTCAAAGTCCCCGACCCGCCGGCGATCAAGGCGGCGGACGGATCGGCGCTCACCAATGCCGGCTTCAAGACCTGGCTGAACGCCTTTAAGGAACGCGCGCAGAAGGCCGGCATCCCCGCCGCCATCGTCGAGAAGGCGATGACGGGCGTCGCCTTCACGCCCAAGACCATCGCGACCGCCTATAACGCGAACGAGCGCACGCAGCGCATCTGGGGCTATCTCAAGAACCGCCCTAACGCTGAACGACTGAAGACCGGCAAGGAGATGCTGGTCACCTACAAGACCTTCCTCGGCAAGATCGAACGCGACACCGGCATTCCGCCTGAGGTCATTCTCACCTTCTGGGGCGCCGAAACCGACTACGGCCGCAACAAGGGCCAGGACGATATCTTCCAGGCCATGGCGGCGCTCGCCTATGAGGGCAGCCGACGCGACTTCTACGAGGCGAACCTCATCGCCGGCATGAAGATCATGCAGCGCACCGGCTTCTCCAAGGCGAAGATGGTAGGCAGTTGGGCCGGCGCCGTCGGCCACGCGCAGTTCATGCCGACGGCCTATCTGCAATATGCCGTGGACGGCGAGGGCGACGGCGTCATCGACCTCTGGGATTCGGTCGAGGACGCCTTCGCCTCCAAGGCCAACTATCTGAAGCTCAACAATGCGAAATCGCCCTGGGTGCGCGGCCAGGCGTGGATCGCCGAGGTCCAGCCGCCCGCCGGCTTCTCCTATGCCGACGCTGATCTGATGATCAAGAAACCGCTCAGCGCCTGGACCTCACAGGGCGTGACGCTGATGGGCGGCAGCAAGCTGACCGCCCTGCGCGGCGCCGACGACGCGACGCCTGCCGCCGTCTTCGCGCCGGGCGGCAAGAGCGGCCCGACCGTCATCACCTTGCCGAACTTCGACCGCTTCGTGGACTACAACCCATCGCAATCCTACGCGCTGTCGATCGCGCTGTGGTCCAACGCCATCGCGGGCCGTCCTGGCCTCGCCGTGCCGTGGCCGGTCGACGAGCCCGACATCACCCGCGCCCAGGCCTATGCACTGCAGAAGAAGCTGAAGGCGCTCGGCTTTTCCGACGCCGAACCCGACGGCGACATCGGCAAGGGCACCAGAGCCGCGATCCGCTCGTATCAGCTCAAGAACGGCATGATCGCCGACGGCTTCCCCAGCTGCGCCATCGTGAAGAAGGTGTTGGCGGAGTAGCCGTGCCGAAGAACCGCAACGCCGAGAAGCGCGCCATCGTCCGCCGTGACGGACCGGCCTGCTTCTATTGCGGCCGGCCGCGCCGCAACCCGCTGCTGATGACGATCGAACATCTGGAAGCGCGGGCGTTGGGCGGCGGCAATCGGATCGACAATCTCCGCCTCGCCGATCCGCTCTGCAACAAATTCGCTGGCCGCCGCGCGGTCGCCGACAAGCTGGAACTCCGCGCCAAATGGCACATGGCGGAAGGCCTGTAGCTATCCCGTCGGCGCCATTGGGAAGGACGCGCCGAAGCCGCCGATGATGGCGGCGTTGCAGGCGCGGCAGCGCAGCATCGGGTCGCTGGACGGCGCGCGGTCGTCCCAATGGCCGTTCTGCATCGCAACGCTGTCGGCGGGCCGATAGCGCCGCGTCAGTTCCGGCAGGTCGAAATCGAGAGCGGTGAACACCGTCTTCCCGCCGCCGGGCCGCATCCCGGGATCGGCGCGCCGCAGATCGCCTTCGATCTCCGTCAAATGTTCGCAGGTCACGCGCGCCCATGGGTCTTCCCAATAGGCGATCGCCGCATCCGTGATGGTCTCGCCCTTGAAGATGCGTTCGGCATATTTCGCCTTCGCGGGATCGCGTTCGATCTCGCGCAGGCGCTGTTCGCGCCGGGCGATTTCGCTGTCGGCCAGGTCGATGCCGCGTTCGAAGAACACCGCATAGCGGCGCAGGCGCGGATCGGGATGCGCTTCGAAAGCGCGCTGCTTCGCCATCATCCCGGCCCGCCAGGCCGACGCGCTGACGCGTCGCGGCGCGGCGTTGTTGAGCCGTTCGGCCAGGAACGCCCCGCAAAAGCCGATGACGACCGAAGCGACGGCGACCGGGACGAGGATGATCCAGGACTGGCCGCCCTTGAGGCCGATCCGATCGGCGAAATAGGCCGACGCTCCGATGAGCCCGATGATCCCCACGACGGTCAGTAGGATCACCAGCCGTGCCGCCAGCGGATGGCGCGCCGGCCGGAAGGATTGACTGTCCCGCGCCGGCATCGGGCCTCAGCGCTTCGCGCCGAACAGGTTACGGGCCACCACCCATTTGTGGACCTCGGTCGGGCCGTCATAGATGCGCATGGTGCGGATCTTGGAAGCCATGAGCTGCAGCGGCAGTTCCTTGGTCATGCCCATCGCGCCATAGCACTGCATGGCGTGGTCGATCACCTCCCACGCCATTTCGGTCGCATAGGCTTTGATCATCGAGATTTCGAGCCTGACGTCGCGGCCCTGGTCCAGCTTCCACGCGCAGTCATAGGTCATCAGCCGCGCGGCATGGATGCGCGTCGCGGCATCGGCGACCCACCACTGGATCGCCTGGCGCTCCGACAACGGCTGGCCGAAGGTCACGCGCTGCGGCGCGTACTCGCAGATCATGTCGAGCGCGCGCTGCGCCATGCCGATCGACCACGCCGCCATCTGGATGCGCCGTGTGCCGAGCCGGATTTGCATCGGCGCGAAGCCCTGGCCTTCGGTGCCCAGCAGCTTCCAGCCCGGCACGCGGCAATCCTCCAGCGCGATCTCATAGGTCGCCTGGCCGCCGATCATCGGAATCTTGCGCAGCACGTTGAAGCCGGGCGTCTCCCGATCGATCAGGAAGGCCGAAATACCGCCCCGCGCGCCTTTTTCCTTGTTCGTCACCGCCATGGTGATGGTGAAGTCGGCATGGTCGGCGCGGCTGATCCAGATCTTGCGGCCGTTCAGCACCCAGTCCTCGCCGTCGCGCTCCGCACGGGTGATCATGCCGGCGGGATCGCCGCCCGCGCCGGGCTCGGAGATGCCGATCGCCGAAACGGTCTGGCCCGCGACATAGGGCGCCAGATACGCTTCGCGCTGGCGCTCGTTCACCGTCGCCATCAGCATGCGCAGGTTCGGGCTGTCGGGCGGCAGCGTGTAGGGCGTGACGGAGTAGCCGATCTCTTCCTCGACCCCGACCATCGCGACCATCGGCAGGTCGAACCCGCCCACATCAGACGGCGCATCGAGGCCCCAGAGGCCGAGGTTTTTCGAAACCTCGTCGATGCGCGCCATGTCGGCCGGCAGCAGATAGGCGCCCTTTCCCTCGGCCTCGCGCTGCAACACGCCGGCTTCCAGCGGCATCAGCTCGTCCTGGACGAAGCGATGCACGAGCTCCTTCAGCATCCGGTGTTCTTCGCTGAGTTCAAACTCCATGGGCGTCCTCGATGTTCTTCTGGGTGATGATTTGTGCCGCTATCAGCGCGTCGATGTCGCCGGCACTGAACCCGGCTTCGGCCAACAGCTCGCGCGAGTGCTGGCCGAGCAGTGGCGCAGGCAGGCGCACGCTCGCCGGCGTCGCCGCGAACTTGGTCGGCGGGCGCACGATGCGAATGTGTCCCTCGCTGGGGTGATCCATGTCCTGAAACAGACCCACGGCCTTCAACTGCGGATGCTCGGGCAGATCGTCCAGCGCGCTGATCGGCGTCGCGGGGACGTCGATCTCGGCCGCGATCGCCATCCACTCGGCCGTCGTGCGCGTCGCGGTGATCTCGCCAATCGTCGCGTAGAGCGAACGGATAGCGGCATTGCGCTGATGTCCGTCCATCCCGGCGACGGCATCGGCGAGATCGTCCCGCCCGGCCGCGCGATAGAACGCGATCCAGTGGTCCAGCGTATAGGGCAGGATCGCGATATGGCCGTCACGCGTCGGCGCGGGCTTGCGGCCGCCCTGCAGCAGCCGCGCATAGCCGGCCGGTGCTGGGTTCGATTCAAACGTAAGCCCGCCCAGATGTTCGGCCAGCACGAAGGCCGTCAGCGTCTCCAGCATCGGCACTTCGACATACTGCCCCTCGCCCGTACGCGCGTGATGGAACAGCGCCGCCAGCACGGCATTCACCACCGCCATGCCCGCCGTCTTGTCGGCGATGAGGCTCGGCACATAGTCCGGCGTGTCGCGTCCGATACTGGCGAGCGCCACGAGGCCCGAAGCCGCCTGCACGATGTCGTCGAAGGCGGGCTTGCCCGCATCCGGCCCGTCCTCGTCGAACCCGGTCGCGGCGCAATAGACGATGTCCGGCTTCAGCGCCGCGACGGCCTCATACCCGAAGCCCAACCGCTCGATCGCCTCGACCCGCATATTGTGGACAAGCACGTCCGCATCCGAGATCAACCGCCGCAGCACCGCGGCACCTTCCGCTTTCGTCAGGTCGAGGCACAGCGAACGCTTGTTGCGGTTCACGGCGAGGAAGATCGAGCTCATCCCGGGATGCAGCGACACGCCGTTCGCCCGCATCATGTCGCCGCGCGGACCTTCGACCTTCACGATATCCGCGCCGTAATCGCCCAATATCTGCGTCGCCAGCGGCCCCAATACGACCGAGGTCAAATCGAGCACGCGAATGCCCGCCAGCGGCCCCTGCGCCGTCTTCATCGCCCCTGTCTGCTGCGTCTCCATCGCCGCGAGATTAGGCCGATGCGTCACTTGGTCCAATCCGGGAAAGCGCTTTTGGAACTCCGGCCGGAACCATGGGGGTGACGGCGAGTTGAAATCAGACGCGGCCTCCGTTCCAGACGCCGCGAGGCGAGGCGCCCTCCATGAACCTGATCGTTTTTCTCGTCGTCGGCGGCTTTATCGGCTGGCTGGCGAGCCTCATCATGAAAACGGACCGCAGTCAGGGAATCTTTCTCAACATCGTGGTCGGCATTGTCGGGGCATGCTTGGCTGGCTGGCTGCTGACGCCTTTGTTCGGCATCGCGCCGATCACAATGGGATCGCCCTTTTCGGGGCCTGCCGCCGGGATCTCGCTGCTGGGCGCGGTGATCCTGCTGGCCTCCATCAACCTCATCCGCCGCGGCTCGTTCACGGACTCGCCGGGATAACCCTGCGACATTCGCGTCCGCCGCGGGGTTGCCGCCTCTTTGCCGCAATCCGGACATGATTGGGGCCTGACCTGACAGGCTAAGGGACAAGAGATTCCTGGAACGGCCATCGGGGCTTTTTCGTGTCGCGCCCGGCCCTGCGGCCACGCGCCTCGCGACAAGCAGGCCAAGAGGGTTCTAGTGTCCGCCCAACTAGATTTCGCGCCCCCTGAGTCGGCGGGCGGACGCGACTGCGTTTTCGGGGGATACCAATGAAGCGTTTTCTGACCTTTATCGTCGTGCTCGCCCTGCTGGCGGGCGGCGTCTACGCCTTCCGCGACCAGCTCGCGCCCTATCTCCCCAAGGAGGTTGCGACCTTCATCGGCGCCAAGCCGGCGGGTTCGTCCGTCGCCAAGGCCCCGGAAACCGGCCCGACCGGCGGGACCGTCACCGCCGCCTCCGCCCCCGGCGAAGTGGTGCAGCCCGCCAAGGCCCGCGAACCCTATGTCGCCCCCAAGGACGTCGATTTCGCCTTCCGCCGGCTGGAGATCGACACCAGCGGCGCAACCCCCGAGGCCTGCCTTGTCTTCACGCGCGAGTTCAAGACCGACGGCTCGGTGCGCTATGAGGACTATCTGAGCTTCGAGCCGACCGTGCAGTTCGCGGTGCGCGCCACCGCCGACCGGCTCTGCATCGCAGGCCTCTCCTATAACGACACGTACACGCTGACCATGCGCGCGGGCCTCACCGCCGCAACGGGCGAGAAGCTGGCCGAGGACGAGACGATCCGCGTCGAGCTGCGCGACCAGCCCGCCAAGGTCGCGTTCGGTTCGGGCTTCATCCTGCCCCGCGACAGCGCCGACGGCGTGCCGATCACCACCGTGAACGTCGATGCCGTCCAGCTACGTGTCGTGCGCGTCGGCGACCGGCTGCTCTCGCAGCTCCAGGACTACGTGCTCGACCAGCGCGAGATCTACGAATACGACGCGCAGACCTATGCCGACAGCCAGGGCGCGACCGTCTGGACCGGTGAGATGACGATCGCCAACCTGAAGAACCAGGCGGTCACCACGACCTTCGCGGTCGGCGACGCCATCAAGGACATGAAGCCCGGCGTCTACCTGATCCTCGCCAAGGACAAGGCGCGTGAAGGCAAGACCGACGACTGGGACCCGGAAGCCGGCCAGTGGATCATCAACACCGATATCGCGCTGACGACCTACAAGGCGCATGACGGGCTGACCGTATTCGCGCGCTCGTTCGGCTCGGCCGGCCCCGCCTCGGGCATCCGCCTGCAGCTCGTCGCGACGAACAACGAAATCCTCGGCGAAGCGACGACCGACGGCGACGGCAAGGCCGTCTTCGAAGGCGGCCTGCTGCGCGGCGAGGGCGGCAATACGCCGGCCGTCGTCATGGCCTATGACGACACCAAGAAGGACTTCGCCTATATCGACCTGCGCCGTTCGTCGTTCGATCTTTCGGATCGCGGCGTCGACGGCCGCCCGGCCTCGGGCGAGATCGACGGCTTCGCCTATCTCGATCGCGGCATCTATCGCCCCGGTGAGACCGTACAGTTCAACGCCATGCTGCGCGACCGCGAGGCGACGGCGCTGAGCAACGCGCCGGTCACCGTCATCGTCTACAAGCCGGACGGCCAGGAATTCCGCCGCTACACGACCAGCGAGCTGAAGGCCGGCGCCGTCTACCAGCCCTTCACCCTCTCGGCCTCCGCGCCGCGCGGGCGCTGGACCGCCGCCGTCTACACCGACCCGAATGCGGGCTCGGTCGGCTCGGTCTCGTTCGACGTGCAGGACTTCGTGCCGCAGAAGCTGAAGGTCACGCTGACCGCGCCGACGCCCGCGATCGATCCCGCGCAGCCCATCGACATCGACGTCGAAAGCCGCTTCCTCTACGGCGCGCCGTCGGCGGGCCTGGGCGGCGAAGGCACGCTGACCATCAACCGCGCGGTCCAGCCCTACGCCAAGTTCAAGGACTACGCGTTCGGCCTGGTCGACGAGAGCTGGGACACCCAGCAGATCGCGCTGGAGGTCGGCACGACGGACGCCGAGGGCAAGACCAAGGCGACCGGTTCGCTCTCGGGCATCGATCTCTCCAAGACCACGATCCCGCTGGCCGCGACGGCCGACGTGAAGGTCTACGAGCCCGGCGGCCGGACCACCGGCGAGCAGATCATCCTGCCGATCAACGCCAACAAGCCGCATGTCGGCATCCGCAACGGCTTCGACTACGACACGGTCGCGGAAAATTCCGACGCGAATTTCGAAGTCGTGGTCGTCGACGACAAGGGCGAGCCCGTCGCGCTGAAGGGCGCGACCTATGAGTTCGTACGCGAGATCGTCGATTACCGCTGGTACCAGGTGGACGGCGAGTGGCGCTACGACCGCGTCGTGCGCGATCGCATCCTCTCGGGCGGAAATGTCGATATCGATCCCGCCGCGCCCGCCAAGCTCTCGGCGCGCGTCGAATGGGGCAGCTATCGCCTGACCGTCGCCGATCCCGTCACCGGCGTCCGCTCGTCGGTGCGCTTCTGGGCCGGCTGGGGCGCCAGCGCCTCGGATCGTCCGGACCGCTTGACCGTCTCCAGCGACAAGCCGGCCTACAAGGCGGGCGAAACCGCGACGGTCTCGGTGCGCTCGGCCGTCGACGGCAAGGGCCTGCTCGTGATCGCCGGCGACAGCGTCTACGAGACCCGCCAGATCGACATCAGCGCCTCCGGCACCACCGTAGCCTTTGACATCAAGAAGGAATGGGGTTCGGGCGTCTATGCGATGGTCACGCTCTATCGTCCGCTCGATGCGGCGACCAAGGGTTCGGCCCGCGCCATCGGCCTCGTCCACCTGCCGATCGACGCCAGCGACCGCACGCTCGCGGTGACCATCGGGACGGTCGAGAAGATGGCGCCGCGCGCGCCACTGGTCGTGCCGATCTCGATCGCCAATGCCGGCGACGAGGCCTATGTCACGGTCTCGGCGATCGACGAGGGCGTGCTGCAGCTCACCGACTTCACGACGCCCGATCCGGTCAAGTATTTCTTCGGCAAGCGCCGCCTCGGCGTCGACGTGCGCGACGATTACGGCCGCCTGATCGAGACCACGCGCTACCAGGTGGGTGAGCTGCGCACCGGCGGTGACGGCTTCGGCGGCCGCGGCCTCGCGGTCGTGCCGCAGAAGGTCGTGGCGCTCTATTCGGGCCCGGTGAAGCTGGTCGACGGCAAGGCGAGCGTCACGCTCGACGTGCCGGACTTCAACGGCGAGCTGCGCATCATGGCAGTCGCCTGGAGTCCGAGCTCGGTCGGCTTTGCCGAAAAGCCCATCACGGTGCGCGACCCCGTCGTCGCCGAGCTGGTGCTGCCGCGCTTCCTGGCGCCGGGAGACACCGCCGAGGTCGGCTTCAACCTGCACAATGTCGACGGCGCGGCCGGCGCGTATACCGCCGCGATCTCCGCCGTCGATCCCGTCGCCATCGATCCGGCCTCGGCCTCGATCGAGCGCACCCTGGCGGTGGGCGAGCGCCAGCTCATCCCCGTCAAGCTCAGCGCGACGACGGCGGGCATCGCGACCATCACGCTGAAGATCACGGGCCCCGGCGGGTTCTCGGTCGACCGCGTGTGGCCGATCGAAATCCGCGCGCCGCAGCTCCCGACCTCGATCGACGAGGTCGCCGAGCTGAAGCCGGGCGAGACCTATGCACTGCCGGCGACGGTGCTGGAGCCCTTCACGCCGGGCTCGGGCAACGTCACGGTCACGCTGTCGGGCGCGCGCGGCTTCGAGAATGTCGCGGGCATGCTGAAATGGCTAGACCGCTACCCCTATGGCTGCCTCGAGCAGACGACCAGCCGCGCGCTGCCGCTGGTCTATCTGAATGATCTCGCGAAGTTCGCGGGCCTCGAGACCGAGAAGGCGATCCCGCTGCGGGTGCAGGAGGGGGTCGATCGCGTCCTCGACATGCAGCGTCCCGACGGCGGCTTCGGCATGTGGTCGTCGTCTTATGACGACGACGCGGACCGCTTCCTCCAGGTCTATGCCATCGACTTCCTGATGCAGGCCAAAACCAAGGGCTATGTCGTTCCGGAAGAAGGCTTGAAGCGCGCTCTCCGCTATGCGCGTCAGGTCGCGACCACCGACAGCAACGACGACAGCGCGCGCGCCTATGCGTTCTACGTGCTGGCGAAGGGCGGTCAGGGCCAGCCGGGCGATCTGCGTTACTTCGCCGACAATGGCGGCGCGAACGCGCAGTCGATGATCGCCCAGGGCTTCCTCGGCGGCGCGCTGGTCCAGGCCGGCGACCGCAGCCGGGCGACGCTCGCCTTCGGCCGGGCGCGCGATCTGGCGCTCGGGGCGAACCTCAACGAGCTGCCCTACTACTATTACGGCTCGCCGCTGCGCGATGTCGCCGGTGTCACCGCTGTGGCGGCTGACTCGGGCGAGACGGCGCTGCTGCCGGCCCTGCTCGACAAGGTCAACACGTTCAATGTCGGCCTCAACTACACGACGACGCAGGAAAAGGGCTGGATGCTGCTCGCGCAGTGGCGTCTCGTCGCCAATGCGGCGCCGGTGAAGGTCGAGGCGAACGGCACGGCGGCGAATGAAACGTCGGGCCAGGTTCTCCTTACCCCGGCGCTGAACGAGATCGCGGGCGGCGTCACGGTGAAGAACACCTCCGACAAGTCGGTGTGGCGCACCGTCTCGTCGACCGGCGTTCCCGCCCAGCCGATGCCGGCCTTCGCCGAGGGGGTGACGATCAACAAGTCGTACCACAATCTCGACGGCAGCCCGGCGAACCTCGCGACGCTGAAGCAGAACGACCAGATCGTCGTCGTCATCGAAGGCGGCCTGAAGGATCACTCGTTCCGCCAGATGGCGATCACCGACCTCATCCCCGCCGGGTTCGAGATCGAGGGTCCCGTTGCGGTCGGCGAAGAGGGCAAGACGGTCTATTCGTGGCTGGACAAGCTCTCCTACGCCAGCGTCCAGGAAGGCCGCGACGACCGCTATGTCGCCGCCTTCACGGTCGGGTCCGAGTATCGCCTGTCGGCGGACGAGGAAGCGACGCGGCCGCTGCCGAGCTATCGCTTCGCCTATATCGTCCGCGCGACGATCCCCGGCACGTTCGCCCAGCCGGCGGCCGTGGTGGAAGACATGTACGCGCCGTCGATCACCGGCCGCTCCGCGATGGGTTCGGTCACCATCGCGGCGCAGTAGGGCCATAATCGGGTTGTACGGTTCGGACATGTCGATTGAACCGCCCGTGCAGCCCGCCCTATCCGATCCTTCAACGGAAACAGGCGGGGACGCTCCCAAGCGTCCCCGTTTTCGTCGGCTCAAGCGGTTCGGCATCGCGCTGGGCGCGCTCGCCGTCACCGCCGTCGCCGCCAATTTCATTTTCCCGCCAGACTTCGGGCGGGCGCATCAGCGCTCCACCGTCGTGCTCGCCGCCGACGGCACGATGCTGCGCGGCTTCCTGACGCCGGACGACAAGTGGCGCCTGCCGGTGACGCTGAAGGACGTCGATCCGCGCTATGTCCGGTTGCTGCTCGCCTATGAGGACCGCCGTTTCCAGGATCACGGCGGCGTCGATCTCGCCGCGATGGGCCGCGCCGGCTGGCAGATGATCTCGAATATGGGCGTCGTCTCTGGCGCCTCGACGCTGACCATGCAGGTCGCGCGCCTGCTGGAGCCGATCCCGCACGATCTCGGCGGCAAGCTCGTGCAGATCGTGCGCGCGGTGCAGATCGAGACGCGGCTGGGCAAGGACGAGATCCTCGACGCCTATCTGACGCTTGCGCCGATGGGCGGCAATATCGAAGGCGTGCGTGCCGCAAGCCTCGCCTATCTCGGCAAGGAGCCGCGGCACCTGACGCTGGCCGAGGCGGCGCTGCTGGTCGCGATTCCCCAATCGCCGGAACGCAATCGCCCGGATCGTTCGCCGGAACGCGCCAAGCGGGCGCGCGACAAGGTGCTGCGCATCCTCACCGAGAAGGGCGACATCCCCCTGCAGGATGCCGAAGAGGCGATGGGCGATCCGGTGCCGTCCGAGCGCATCGCCATGCCCTTTATGGCACCGCATCTGGCACAGGAGGCGCGGCAGGAGCGCGGGGAGGTCGGCGAGATCAAGACGACGATCGACGCGCGCATCCAGACCGCGGTCGAGGGGCTACTCACCGCGCAGCGCGGCTCGCTCGGCGACGGCGGCGACATCGCGGTCGTGGTCATCGAGAACGCGACGTCCAAGGTCATCGCTTACGCGGGCTCGACGGATTTCTGGGGCGAGACAGGGCAGATCGATCTTGCGCGCCGGATGCGCTCGCCGGGATCCGCGCTGAAGCCCTTCATCTACGGCATCGCGTTCGACGATCTGCTGCTGCATCCCGAGACACTGATCGACGACAAGCCGGTGAGCTTCGGCAGCTATGCACCACGCAATTTCGATCGCGGCTTCCAGGGCACCGTCACCGTGCGCGATGCGCTGCACATGTCGCTGAACGTGCCAGCCGTCGCGGTGCTCGACCGGATCGGGCCGGTGCGACTCGCCGCTGTCATGACGCAGGGCGGCGCGCGGCTGTCGTGGTCGAGCAAGTTCGCGGGGCCGTCGCTGCCGATGGCGCTGGGCGGCGTCGGCATCACGCTGGAAGACCTGACGATGCTCTATTCCGGTATCGCCAATGACGGGATCGTGCGGCCGCTGCGCCGCTATGCCGACCAGGCGCCGGGCGAGGCGCATCGGCTGATGGGGCCGGTCGCGGCCTGGTATTTGTTTGACGTGCTGAAGGGCTCGCCGCTGCCGTCAGGCTGGGCGATGGGCCGCGGCATAGATCGCGGCCGCGAGGTCGCGTTCAAGACCGGGACGTCCTTCGGCTTCCGCGACGCGTGGACGGTCGGCTTCTCGCCGCGCTTCACGGTCGGGGTGTGGACCGGCCGCGCGGACGGTTCGACGCGTCCCGGCGAGCTCGGCCGCGAGGCGGCGGCACCGATCATGATGCGCGTGTTCGAACTGCTGCCGACGGAGCGCAGTCTCGGCAAGACCGCGCCGCGCGATGCGCTGATTGTTGCGAACACCGAACAGTTGCCGCCGTCGCTGCAGCGCTTCTCGCCGACCCGCATGGTCGCGGGCCTCGCGCGCTCGGTGCCGCCGCCGGTCATCGCCTTTCCGCCGGACGGCGCGACCGTTGAGCTGGACGACAAGGACCCGGCGCTCATCCTGCGCGCCGATGGCGGGGCGAAGCCGCTGCGCTGGGTGGTCGACGGCAAGCCACTGCCCGATGCCGGCGACTACGCGCAGACGGAATGGCAGCCGCACGAGGAAGGCTTCAGCCGCGTCACCGTGATCGATGCCGAGGGCCGTTCGGCGACCTCGAAGATCCGGCTCAAGCGTTCGATGTGACGTAACGTCCGCCGCGCGATGGCGTGGCGCATACGACACCCTAGTCGTTCAATGTGATCGCGGCCCGCCCGCCCGCGCTTTACGCGGCGCGGACGGCGCTGATACGACCGGTGCAGCGCGACAATGCGCCAAGACCAAGAGCGCGCACCGCCGCCATGACCGATCAGCCCGTCATCGATCCGCCGCCAGCCCCCGCCGCCCAGCCGCGGCCGCTGCTGCGCCGGATCTTCACGCCGATCGGCACGGGCGAGCCGGGCGAGGGGCCCTCGACGCCGAAGCAGCGCCGCCGCGCGTTTCAGATCCTCTTCCTCAGCCTCACCTGTCTCGGCATCGGCCAGGCCGGCATGTTCGCCATCCTGCCGCCGATCTCGCGCGAGCTGGGGCTGAGCGCGTTCCAGACCGGGGCGATCTTCGCGGTCTCGGCGACGATCTGGGTGTTCTCGTCGGCCTATTGGGGCGCGCGCAGCGACCGCTACGGCCGGCGCCCCATGGTGGTGCTGGGTCTCGCGGCGTTCGCGATCTCGACCTTCCTGTTCGCGACCTCGATCGAGCTCGGCCTCGCGGGCTGGCTGTCGGTCGGCATCGTCTATCCGCTGATGATCGGCTCACGCGCGATCTACGGCATTTTCGGCTCAGCCGGTTTCCCCGCTGCGCAGGGCTATATCGCCGACCGCACCAGTCCCTCGGAGCGCACCAACGCGGTCGCCAGCCTCAACGCCGCCTTCGGCCTCGGCACCACGGCGGGTCCGGGCGTGATCGCGGCGCTTGCGGTGCTGGGCACCGTCGCGCCGTTCTATTTCGTCGCGGCGCTAGGCGCGATCTCGGCCTTCTCGATCTGGCGCTTCCTGCCGGAGCGCACTGCGCCGGTCATGAAGGCGCAGGATCGCGCCGCGCCGCTCTCGTGGCGCGATCCTCGCATCCTGCCCTTCATCATCTTCGGCGTGATGATGGGCACGGCCGGCTCGTTCCCGATCCAGGTCATCGCCTTCTTCTTTATGGATGTGCTGAGCCTCGACAGTGCCGCGGCGATCCAGATGTCAGGCGTCGGGCTGATGGTCTCGTCCATGGCGGCGCTGTTCGCGCAGCTCGTGGTGGTGCAGCGCTTCAAGCTGTCGGCCGGCCAGCTCATCTGGATCGGTATCGGCCTCGGCTTCATCTCGTATCTGCTCTTCATCCTCGGCACGACCTACGGGCTCATCGTTTTCGCGCTGATGCTGTCGGGCCTCGGCTTTGGCCTCATCCGCCCCGGCTATGCGGCGGCCGCCTCGCTCGCCGTCGGGCGCGAGCAGCAGGGCGCGGCGGCGGGGCTGACGGGCGGCGCGGGCGCGTCGGGCTTTATCTTCGCGCCGCTGATCGGCAATGCGCTCTACGACAATGTCGATCCGCACGCACCCTTCATCCTGGGCGCCGTGCTGATGATCGTGATGGCCGTCTATGTCTACTTCACGCCGCGCCTCAGCACGGTCGACATTGAACCGGAAGACAACGCCGATTCCGGCGTGCCGAAGGTCTAGCTGCGAGTTATATCTCCGAGGACCGGTCTCTCCCGTTCCTCATTCTCGTCATGGCCGCCCGCTGAACGGCAGCGCCGGAAATCCGCTCTCGCGCTCCAGCACCCGCGCGAGACGCAGCGCGATGTCGTCGCGGTGGCGGCGCACGGTGATCAGCAACCCGACCGGCAGGCCCGCCGCCGTCACCCCCGCGGGCACCGAGATCGACGGGTTCCAGCAGCTATTGGCGAGATAGCAGAAGGGCTGGACGCTGGTCGCCGTCGCGTCGCGCCCGCCGATCACGGTCGGCGCCAACTCGTCCGCGCCATAGGCCGGACACGCCGTCGTCAGGCTCAGCAGCACGTCGTTGTCCTGGAAGAAGGCCGCCGCCTCCTTCTCCAGCCGATGCAGCGCCGCCCAGGATTCGGCCAGCGTCGGCACGCCCTCGCGCTCGGCGGACCGGTTCAGCATGAACTTGGTCGAGGGCGCGAGCTTGTCATAGCCGTCGGGGAGAATGCCCTGGCGCGTGAAATCCTCGCGCAGCGGGCTCAGCATGATGACCGCCCAGGGCCGCAGAATGTTGGAGAACACAACCCCGCCCGGCCGTTCCACCAACCCCGCCGCCGCGATCAGCCGTTCCGCCGCCCCGCGCGCGAGCGCCGCCGCCTCCGGATCGACCGCGGCATAGCCCATATCCGGCGACCACACGGCCTTGAGGCCACGCACATCCAGCGTCTCGATGATGCCTTCATAGGAATAGGAAACCGGCGGCAGCGACTGCCTGTCCCGATCGTCCGGCCCGGCCGCGACATCGAGCAGCCGCGCGGCGTCGCCGACGGTCGCCGCGAGATCGCCGACCACCGAGAAATTCGAGAAGCCGTTATGCTTGGCGATCCGGCCATGGCTGGGCTTCAAGCCCACCAGCCCGCAATAGGCCGCCGGCCCGCGGATCGAGCCGCCGGCATCGCTGCCCGTCGCGAACGGCACGATCCCTGCCGCGACCGCCGCCGACGACCCGCCGCTGCTGCCGCCCGGCGTCTTCGAGACGTCCCAGGGATTGCGCGTCGTGCCCCAAAGCAGCGAGTCGGTCGTCCCGTACAGCCCGAACTCGCAGACCGCCGTCTTGCCGATCGGCACCGCCCCTGCGGCGCGCAGCCGCGCGATATGGGGAAAGTCGGCGGTCTTGGGCGCATCGTCCTTTAGGAACCACGACCCCTTGGTCGTGCGCATCCCGATCGCATCGTCCATGTCCTTGACGCCGAACGGCACGCCGGCGAGCAGTCCGGGATCCTCGCCCCGCGCCACCTTCGCATCGACCTCGGCAGCGGAACGCTCCGCGCCTTCGCGATCCAGCATGACGAAGGCATTGAGCGCGGGGTTGCGCGCCTCCAGCCGCTCGAACGCCTCCGCCAGCACGGTCCGCGCGCTCAACCGCCCGCTGCGTACGCCCTCGGCGATCTCGACAACCGTCCTGCTCATGTCCTGCCCCCGCGTGATGGCGTCAGCGGAGCATGAATATATATACGATGTACATATGAATTTGGGGGCGCTCCCCCTCTCCGTCATCCTGAGGAGCGGCCACCGGCCGCGTCTCGAAGGACGCACGCTCTCGCAACCACCCTGCGTGGTTCGAGGCGCCGCGCGTCACCATGACGAGGGTCGAGAACGCCTAAGCCGTCTTCGCGACCACCAGCTTCAGCTCATCGATCATCGCGTCGCGCATCACGAACTTCTGCACCTTGCCCGTCACCGTCGTCGGAAACGCTTCCGCGAAGCGGATATGGCGCGGCACCTTGTAGTGCGCGATCTGGCCGCGGCAGAAGTCGCGCACCTCATCGGCGGTCAGCGCCGCGCCCGGCTTCAGCACGATCCAGGCGCACAGTTCCTCACCATATTTCGCATCGGGAATGCCCACGACCTGCACGTCCTGCACGGCGGGGTGGCGATAGAGGAATTCCTCGATCTCGCGGGGATAAATGTTCTCGCCGCCGCGAATGACCATATCCTTGATGCGCCCGACGATATTGCCATAGCCGGCCTCATCCAGCGTCGCGAGATCGCCGGTATGCATCCAGCCGCCCGCATCGATCGCCTCCGACGTCTTGGCCTCATCGCCCCAATAGCCGAGCATCACCGAATAGCCGCGCGTGCAGAGCTCACCCGCCTGTCCGCGCGGCACGATGCGCCCGGTGGCGGGATCGACGATCTTCACCTCCAGATGCGGCTGCACCCGGCCGACCGTCGAGACGCGCAGTTTCAGCGTGTCGTCTACCGCACTCTGCAGACTGACCGGACTCGTCTCTGTCATCCCATAGGCGATGGTCACCTCCGCCATGTTCATGTCGGCGATCACCCGCTTCATCACCTCGATCGGACAGGGCGAACCCGCCATGATCCCGGTACGCAGCGACGACAAATCGAACCGGGCGAAATCGGGATGCCCCAGCTCCGCGATGAACATGGTCGGCACGCCATAGAGCGCCGCGCACTTCTCCGCCGCCACCGTCTCCAGCACGGCGAGCGGCTCGAAGCCCTCGCTCGGATAGACCATGGTCGCGCCATGCGTGAGGCAGCTGAGATTGCCCATCACCATGCCGAAGCAGTGATAGAGCGGCACGGGAATGCACAGCTTCTCGCCGGGCGTCAGGCGGATCGCCTCGCCGACGAAGAAGCCGTTGTTGAGAATATTGTGGTGCGACAGCGTCGCGCCCTTCGGAAACCCCGTGGTGCCCGAGGTGAACTGGATATTGATGGGCTCGTCGAACTGCAGCGTGTCGGCCAGCTCCGCCAGCCGCGCCCGTTCCGCCTCCCCGCCCATCGCGGACAGGGCATCGAAGGCCAGCGTCCCCGGCGCGCTCTCCGCCCCGATCAGGATCACCGTCCGCAGCTCCGGCAGGCGCACGGCGTTCAGCGCGCCCGGCCTCGCCCCATCCAGCTCCGGCGCGATCTCGCGCAGCATCTCCAGATAGGCGCTCGTCTTGTGCGCCCGCGCGGTGATCAGCGCGCGGCACCCGACCTTGTTCAGCGCGTACTCGACCTCGGACACGCGGTACGCCGGATTGATGTTGACGAGGATCAGCCCCGCCTTGGCCGTCGCGAACTGGGTCAGCGTCCATTCCGCGCAATTGGCCGCCCAGATCCCGATCCGCTCGCCCGGCTGCAGGCCCAGCGCGATCAACCCCGCGGCCACCTTATCGACGCGTGCCTTCAGCTCGCCATAGGTCCAGCGAATGCCCTGATGCCGCACGATCAGCGCCAGCCGCTCGGTCTCACGCGCGGCAACCGCGTCGAAATAAGCGCCGATCGTCTGCCCGATCAGCGGCGCGCCCGCGGCGCCATGGACATAGCTGAGCTCGCTCATGACAGCGCCTCCCCGTTCCGGCTCTCCGGCCGTGTGCCTGCGCGCCTGGATGCTAGCTGGGGCCGCCGCCCCGCCAAATCGAAAACGACGCTGGCGGGCGCAAGCGGTAGGACATAGAAATTAGCACTGCTCATAAACAGGACGGCCCCACCCGGCCGCCGCTCGAGGAAACCGCTATGCCCCGTCTTGCCGGAAAGACCGCGCTCATCACCGCCGCCGGCCAGGGCATCGGCCGCGCCACCGCCGAGGCCTTCATCCGCGAGGGCGCCACGGTCTTCGCCACCGACCGCAACGCCGCCGCGCTCGCCGGCCTCGACTGCCGGACATCAGCCCTCGACGTCACCGATCCCGCCGCCATCGCCGCGACGCTTGCCGAAACCGGTCCGCTCGACGTGCTCTTTAACTGCGCCGGCTATGTAGCGGCGGGCTCCATCCTTGACTGCGACGAGCGCGACTGGACGTTTTCGTTCGAGCTCAACGTCACCGCCATGTACCGCCTCATCCGCGCCGCTTTGCCCGCCATGCTCACGAAGGGCGGCGGCTCGATCATCAACATGTCCTCGGTCGCGAGTTCCCTGAAGGGCGTCCCCAACCGTTTCGCCTATTCCGCGACCAAGGCCGCCGTCATCGGTCTCACCAAGTCGGTCGCGGCCGACTATGTGACCCGGGGCATTCGCTGCAATGCGATCTGTCCCGGCACGGTCGACACGCCCTCGCTGCACGAGCGTCTCACCGCGACCGGCGATCACGACGCCGCCTGGGCTGCCTTCACCGCGCGCCAGCCCATGGGCCGCGTCGGGAATGTGGACGAGATCGCGGCCCTTGCGCTCTACCTCGCCTCCGACGAATCCTCCTTCACTACGGGGCAATGCCACATCGCCGATGGCGGCTGGGCGCTTTAGGAGAAACACGATGAGCTTCACCGACAAGACCGTCTGGATCACCGGCGCCTCCTCCGGCATCGGCGAGGCGCTGGCCAAGGGCTTCGCCGCGCGCGGCGCCGCCGTCATCCTCTCCGGCCGCCGCGTCGATGCGCTGGAAGCCGTCGCCGAGACGATTCCCGGCCCGACCCTGATCCTGCCCTTCGAGACGACCGCCTACGACGCTTTGCCCGCCCTCGCCGAGCAGGCGATCACATGGCGCGGCGGCGTCGACGTCCTCATGAACAATGCCGGCATCAGCCAGCGCAGCCTCGCGGTCGATACGACCTTCGACGTCTATCGCACCCTCATGGAGGTCGACTTCTTCGCGCCCGTGCGACTTACCCAGCTCGTCCTGCCGCATATGGTGGCGCGCCGTTCGGGTCAGCTCGCCGTCATCTCGTCGGTCGCGGGCAAGGCGGGCGTGCCGCTGCGCACCGGCTATTGCGCGGCCAAGCACGCGGTCGTCGGTTACTTCGACGCGCTGCGCGCCGAGGTCGAACTCGCCTATGGCATTGCGGTCAGCGTCATCACGCCCGGCTCGGTGCAGAGCCAGGTCGCGGTCAACGCGCTCGCCGGCGACGGCGCGGTCTACAACAAGGCCGATCCCAATATCGACAACGGTATCCCCGCCGCCCGCGCCGCCGAGATCATCCTCGACGGCCTCGCCGCCTGCACCCGCGAAATCCCCGTCGCCGAAGGCATCGAAGCCGCGCTCCTGGCGATGCGCGCCAGCGACCCCGAAAAACTCTTCCAGCTACTCGCAGAGCAAGGCGCGCGCCTCGCGGCAGCGCGGGGTTAGCCCTCGACTGCAAACGCCGCTTCGACGCTCTGGATCAACCGCGCCCGTTGCGCCGGGCTGATCTGCTCGGCAAGCACAAGGGCGCGCAGGAGCGGCAGATACGGCGTCATGGCCGTCTCGAGCGCCGCGACGGAAACACCCGCCGCGCGCGCATAGTTCGCCAGTAGCGCCGCGTTCAAGGCGCGCGGCGGCGTGGGATCGACATCATCAGGGCCATGAACCAGTTCGTGCAGCGTCAGATGGCTGCGCGCGAGATCCAGCGCCGCGGGCGCGCGCACCATCGCGACCCAGTCGATGATCCGCGGCCCCTCCGCCGTCATGATCACATTGCCCGGATGAAGATCGGCGTGACAAAGCCCGTCGCCCGGCGGCAGGCGCTCGACCAGGGAGAAGACGCCGGCAACGATGTGCGCTGGCATGCCGTCCGAGATCTGCGACATCGACTGGCACCACTCGCGCAGCGACGGCGCCTCCGCCGGCGGCGGCGTCGCGTGCACCGCGCGATACAGCGCCGCAAGGATCGCGCCCCCGTCCTCCGACGAGATCGCCCCGCTCAGCAGGGACTGCAGCAAGGTCGGCCCGTCCAGCCGCGGCAGCACGATGCCGAGCCGCCCGTCGATCGTCACCTCGTCCAGCACTTCGGGCGCCGGCGCCCCCGCCGCGAACGCCGCGCGCGTCATCCGCGCCTCGTGCTCGCCGATGAATCGCGGCAGGCTCGCCTTGAACAGCTTCAGGACCTGCCCCGGCGCCCAGGCGTGGATATCCGCCGTCGCGCCCTCGCCGATCTTCTCGCCTGGCGCCTGCCGCATCTGCAAGGCCTTGAAATACAAGGGAAATGGTGGGCGGTACTGGGATTGAACCAGTGACCCCTACGATGTCAAGGTAAACCCACGCGCGATCTCAAACACACTTCCCGCAGAAACGCTAGACTCCGCTAAAGTACGGGTCGGGAACGTTTGAGAACGAACCGGGACGGTTATCCCGCAGTTTTCTCGCAACCGGCAACCCTGTTGACTAGGACTTGTGTCCCTATGGCAGGGTGGGGAATGCTCATCGCCCGACCAGACGGCCCCCTACGATTTCAGGTCTACGCCGGCAGTATCCGCGTCGGCTTCATTCACCAGCACAAGACTGGTGGGTTCAACGACGGCCGCTGGTATTGGATCTTGAACAATATCGGCCATCACGAGCCCGAACGCGGGTACGGCAACCACGTCGAGACCCTGGAGCTAGCGAAGGTCGAACTGCGGAACCGGTGGCTGCAGTGGATCGCGGAGGCGGGCTTGATGGTCAACCCGGCGCCGCGGGCGATCGAGCGGCCTAAGGAGCCAGAGCTCGCGCCAGGCGCGCTTCCCGACCCTAAGCGGCGGCGGAAGGGCTAGACCGCCGACGGCGCCACGATCTTCAGGAGATCGCCAGCCAGCGGCCGCTGCAGCTTCAGCGCCTCCTTTGTTGGCAGCGTCAGCCAGGCCTCGCATTCCTCCGGGGTCGTCAGGATCACCGGCATGGCCTTCGAGTGGATGGGCGCGACGACGCTGTTCGCCTTCGTGGTGAGGAAGCTGAAGATCAGGTGGTCACCCTCCTCCGGCGCCTTCTTCGGGCCGCGCGTGCCCGTCCAGTCGCGCCAGAGGCCCGCGAAAAAGAACAGCGGCCGTTCCTCGCTCAAGCCGAACCAGCGCTTCTCCCGCTTCCCGCTCTCAGTGACGACGACGTCCGTCCACTCGCAGAAGGCCGAGGCCGGCACCAAGGCGCGGTTCTCGATGCCGGTATACGGCGCCCAAAGCGCATAGTTTGGCTGGCGGATATTGGTCTGCACCCGGCCGTCGCCGCGGCGCGGATCAGGCGGGAAGCCCCAGCGCATCACGTCGACGACGTTCTCGCTACCCTCCCGGCGCACCACCGCCGCCTGATAGTCGGGGTGGACGTGCCTCTTGTAGGGCTTGTTGGACCGGCCCCGCAGCGGGATGAAGGTCACATGCCCGAAAAGGTCGGTGACAAGCTCGTATTCGTTGCACATGAACATAGCCTAGCCGACCGGCCTGCCCGGGCGCTAGGATCGAGACATGGCTCTCGAAGCGCACGAATGCCCGCGCTGCGGGTATATCCTCATCACGCAAAAGCCGCTCGACGGCCTGACACCTCAGCAGGCCCTCGCCTTCTGGTACATCGTCGATTTTTTGAAGGCGCGCGGTCACTCCCCCAGCTTGGAGGAACTCCGCATCGCCCTCGACCTCAAGTCAAGGTCGGGTGTGCACCGGATCCTGACGTTGCTGGTCGACCGCGGCTGGCTTCTGAGACGAAATAGAAGATCCCGGGGCCTCGCCCTCTCCCCCGCCGCGACGGCGGCGATCGCGAACCAATCGGTGAATCCATGAGCGACGAGTGGGAGAAAGACGAAGACGGGCAACTGCTCGTCTCGATGCTCACCGGCTTCGCAACCGGTGTCGCGCCCGACGGGTCCTTGGCGGTCCTTCGTATCGGGTTCCGCAGCCCCTCTGATGATGATGAGGAGGGAGCGGTTCAGCTCGCACTCCGTCCGGAACACATTCGCGAGCTCATCGAAACGCTAACGAAACTGGAAGCCAAGATGGTCGAGAAGGCGACGCCGGCGGGCTCGGCCTGAGGCAACCAAGCCGCCCTCCCAGCGTTCAGCGCCCATAACAGTGGAGAATGGCTATGGCGAGGGGGATTTGGGAACGGGATGAAGGCGGCCTCATACTGGAGCCATACCTCGGTTTATCCACGATGGCGGACCGCCGCGGCCAGGTGGCGGCAATCCGGATCGAGACCTCAGACGACGATCCTGTCCTAGGCAACGGGGCAATTCAGGTTCGTTTGAGCGTTCCCCAACTCGACGAGTTGATAGCTGTGCTGCAGTCCCTATCCGCTACGATAAAGGGCGATAACGCCCCAAGCGGTAGGGGCGCTGGATGACCGACGACGAGCTGCGGGCCGTAGCGGCCAACATCGTGATCGAGCTCGTCGCCGCCCTCTCCACTAAGGAGGACGGTAGCGATACGACGGACCGGCTTTGCAACATGGCGAACGGTTTGCGGGTCGCCGCTGAAACGCACGGCACGGCCGACGCCCACACCTTCCTGTTGGGTCTGGCGGACGCGATCGAACCCGTCTGAGGTCGGCTGTTACCCCTTCAGTTTCATGAATGGCTCAAATACCCCGGCAAGGCGTCGATATTCACTGTCGAACCAACTGAACAGTTCAGACCGCCGCTCTATGGTTTCGACGCTAGCGCCTGAGCGATTTTCCCGGCTTAACTCCGCCTCGTAGGCCGCCAGTCGGTTCGACTCCTTTCTAACCTTCTCCATAAAATCAAAGATCCTAGTGTCACCGAATACGAACCGGGCTTTATCCAGCGCGACGAGAAATGGTGTGTTGTCCGTTCCCTTGGGTCCACCATGCCTAAGGATTGCCGCGACAAAGCGCTCGGTGGCCGAATAGACCTCGAATCGTCGATCGAAAAGGTCGGCCTTCAGCTTCGTCCGAGCTGTCTGCCACTGGAACACGCCGACGAGCGCGACGATCGCGCCGACCACGATTGCTAGAGATGCCGGAACGAGCGGAAGCCACCAGGCCCATTCGGGCGCCGACGCAGTTGCCATGACGAATCCCTTGCCGCCTGCGTAAGTATACGACCGTCACGACAAAAACAGATCACCTTGATCTTGCCATAGCGCTAGGCGTTCGCATGCGGCGTCGAACCAACGCCGCTCTAACTCAATGCCGATAAACCGGCGACCAGTCTTGAGGCATGCCAGCCCCGTCGTGCCCGACCCCATGTATGGGTCCGCCACGACTGCTCCGCGTGGCACGCCGAGCTCCTTCATGCACCAGGCCATGATTGCAGTGCTCTTCTGGGTCGGGTGCCAATGCTCGCCCCGCTCGCCAGTGCGCGCTGCGCCGCTCCAGAGCAGATTTTTTACCCGCGCCGGGCGCCTGCTGTTCGTCCAGGCGAGCTCACCGTCCGCCTGATGCGTCCGCAGCTTGCCGATGCGCTTGTCCCAGACCAGCCAGCCCGGCGAATCCGGCAGGCGCGAGGCATAATGGTTCGCGCCCCAGAGGCAGGTGATCGGCGCCAGGCCAAGCAGCGGCCGGGGATCAAACGGCCGATCGTCACCCGCGATCGCTACGCCGGCGAACTTATGCTGGGCGCCGGCACCGGGCACATAGGCGATGCCATAGGGCGGATCGGAGATCAGCGCATCGATCTGCGTGCGCAGGATTTCGAGGACAAGGCTCGAGTCCCCGAGAAACAGGGCCGCGTCGCCAATGCGGACGTGGTCCGGCAGCACCGCGGCGATCGCCGCGATCAGTCGATCGAAAGGGGGAATTGGCGTGGACGCGTGCGTCAGCATGTCTTGACCTTGGCCCTGCGGCCGTGCCGGCATGGCTCCGCCCTGGTCCAGGGTGCGGGCTTGCCGGCGGCGGCCGTCGTCGTCAGGGCGAGGTGCATGCCTCGCGGTTCGGAGCGCGCCAACGCTCCGGCCCCCGCCTAAACAAGCACAGCGCCGGCGACTGCAGATGCAGCGCCGGCGCTGTGAGTTTAGGGAGGAAACGCCCCTTGGGAGGGCCAGCCGCGGCCGAGGCCGCTCAGTCATCCTGCGACCGTCAAGCCGCAGGATCTCGGCTCACGCGCCGGAGCGCGAGAAATCCTGTCGGGCGGCTTCGCGGCCGGCCGGGCACATCAGCGCCATGGTCATGTTCGCGCTCTTGAGCACAAGGCCGGCGGTATCGCAGGCCTTGCTCTGTTTCGTGCAGGCGACGCCGAGGCCGCTCTCCGCATATGAGACGGCCTGTCGGGCCGTGGCGCAGGCGTCGGCTTGCTGTTGCGGGGTGACGCACGCGCTCAAGACAAGCACGGCGGCAGCGAGAAGGAAGGCACGCATGATGATCTCCTAGGGGCTGGGGGTTTCGAGATCGCCGGACGCAGCTGCGGCCTTGATCTCAGCGGCGGGCGCGTCTTCGACCGTGAGTCGCGTCAGCATCCGATCCGAGAAGCCGTGCATCTTGCGGGCGAGCTCGGGGTTCATCTCGACGGCGTAGGCCTTCGCGTTCGCGACGACCTCGCCCAGCCGATCGACGGGAATGGGATTGTCCTTGTCGACGCCGTCGGTCACGGCGACGCCATGCGCGGCCGAGGCGTCGGCGAGGGACTTCTTTTCGTCGCCCTCGATCCACGTCTTGAAGCGGTTGAGGGCGCTGACGGCGACAGCCGAGACGCCGGCGATGACAGCCAACAGGGCAGCGAGCAGCGCCCCCTGGACCGTGGGGTCCTTGAGAAAATCGAGCATGAAAGATCCTTGGTTGAATGCGCGGGTCCGCCGCGCGGCGGGGTTACTCGCCTTCGTCGCACTCGATTGGAATTGCGACTTGGTTCTTGCGATAGCGGAGCGTCAGCCAGACATTGCCGGTCGCGATCACCACGGCCGCCTGGAACGCCCGCCGCGCCGGCGTCTTGGTGTCGGGCGCCCGGCATTCGGGCGCGCTGCTGCACCCCGCGAGCAGCAGGGCAAGCAGCGCCAGGCGCACGATCATTTCAGGAGCGCGATCGCGACGGCTCCGGCGGCGATACCGGTGGCGATGCTCGCAATGGCGATGACCCACGACAGCGGAAGGATGCGACCCTCTTTATCGGTGACCGCCGCCCCGAACATGAGCAGCAGACCGCACAGCAGCGCCGTAAGCGGCAGGACTTGCTGTTCGCGCATCCAGTCGGGTCGCTCCCACAACCGCCACAGGAACCACCATCCACGCGCCCAGACGGCATATCCGATCACGAGCGTGGTCCCGACCGCGTTCATCAGGCCCGCCTGCGTCCACTGCCGCCGATGCGTCCAGAAGATCGCGAGCAGGTAGATGGAGAGCAGCCCGGCTGCGATGCCCGCAACGGCGCCGTCCATGATCTGGATCGACCGCTCGAACGGCACGAACCAATGCAGATAGGCGCCGATCGTCGCGATGCAGCCGACCGCGGCCAGCATCAGGCGGCCCGTCCAGACGGGCAGTACTTCTTCGTCGTCCATGATGTTCAGGCCCTTAAGCCGGCGAGGGTTTGCTCGATGGTGCGGCGGACGCTGCCCGCCGTGGAGTGGATCAGGCTGACCGCCTTGTTGTTTTCCGACCGCGCCTCTTCCTCGGCCTCTTCGGCTTCGGCGATTTTCTCGGCGACAAAGGCGCGGGAAACATCGAGCTGCTGCGCCTGCAGCTCATCGCCGCGATCATCGGCCTCGTCATGACGCTGTCTGAAAAATCGCATGATGCGCTCCAGCACTGCCATTACGCCGCCCTCCGAGTGTCAGGGCTGCTCTCTGCTATGAGGACCAACGCATCCGCCATCGACTGGATGCTTTCGGCCGTGACATTTGCCGCGTCTTTGCTGTCGAGCGCGTCTTGCCGATTGCGCTCCGAGATCGCGAGCAGCTTTGCCGCGTGATCGTCCTTCGCCTTCAGCAGCGCGGCATTGGCTTTCCGCTCTGCTGTCCGGGCGTCATCGCGTTCCTTTCTGATCTGCGCGCGGTCGATCAGCAGGAACACAATGAAGAAGCCGGCGGTGCCGAGACCTTTCAGGAAGTCGAGCCACGGCACCAACCACGTCGGCATCAGCGTGGCCTAGCCGCCAAGCGCCGCGATCGCGGCCCCGACCTCGACACGGAAAGGCTCCATTTCGAAGGACGGGTCGATCTTGCGGCCGTGCGGCGTCGCCCATTCCTTGTGGCCGATCGCACGCCGCGCCGGCTGCTTGAGGTAATGGAGCAGCGCCGCCGTCCCCTTCACCGCCGATCGCAGCTGCACGTCCGGCCAGGGATCCTTGCCGTCGCCGGCATTTTCCATCTCAGCGCCGATGAAGTCGTCGTTGCCATCCGTCAACCCATCGAACTTGCCCGGCCCGGCGTGATTGGTGCGACCGGCCGCGACGACGTGCCAGACGCCCTTGCGCGACAGGTAGCACTGCGAAAGCGGACCATTGAGGCCGGGACGCCCGTTCTTGATGACATTGAGCGAGGGCGTCTCGCCGCCTTTCGGCGCCGCAGGGCCTGCGGTGTGATGCAGGATCACCCCCTGAAACGGACCGCGGATCTCGGCCCGCCCCGCGCTTTTCCAACCGGCCTCTTCCACGACCGGCAGACCGGCCGCGCGCAGCACGTCGGCAATCCAAGTGTTCCTAAAGCTCATCGTCTCCTCCAATAAAAAGCCCGCCTCGCGGGCGGGTCGTGTCAGCGTCGATTGTGGGCGGCGATCAGCTCCGCGGCGGCAATCCGGTCTGGCCGGAGATCCGGCGATCGAGCGTTTCGATGCCGGGCGTGCCAAGTCCGGGCGCCGCTTTGATCGCCTGGATGGCGGCCAACACCGTGCCCTGCTGCGCCGATCCGGTCATAACGCTCAGCAGGTTCGTCACCGTGCCGTAGACGGGGTTGTCGGCGTCGAGGTTCGCGGCGGCCGCCTTCAGGTCGGTCACGAAGGCGGTGAACGCCTCGCCTTTGAACACCTCGGCCGCTTCGGTCAGGGCGGCGACGGCCGCCTGCCCGCGCTCGCCCTCGATCAGCGCCAGGGCCAGCGCGCCGTTCGTGCGCCGCGCCTTGGCAAGCTGCAGCTCCAGCGCCTTGATGTCATCGCCCGACATCGGGGCATCCGCTTCACTCATGGTCGGTCTCTCCTTCAGGATTCGGTTTCAGGGAACGGCTCGTCGAGCAGCTTCCAGGCGGGCCGCATGACGCCGGGTTCGAAGAACAGGCCGATGCGCTCGCGCACGGTCTCTAGGTCGATCTTGCGCAGCGGCATGTTCTGCTGGATGTCGTCGCCGATGCGGCCGAGATCGTACTTCGCCTTGTTGCCGAGCTGCTGATCGCCGGGGCACGCGCGATCGAGCGCGATGCACGCCGCCTCGCGCAGGGTCAGCGGCACGCCGCGCGGGCCGATCATCGGCAGTTGGTGGCGATCGAGCAGGTCCCGATCCCAATAGGCTTGGATGTTCATGCCGCCATTGTCTCCTTTTGGTTGCGCGCCAGAACGGCGATGCCGAGCGCGAACAGTTGGTCGTAGCGAAGGCCAAAAACCTCACCGTCTTCAGTCTCGTCGGCGCAGAAGAGACCCCATTCGCGCGGGTCCTCGCCGGCCGATCGGAAGGCGTCGCGCACCGCCTGCGCGGTCACGCCGATATGCTTGCGCGCGCCGTCGACGCCCTTCGCGTTGATGCTGGTGAGCCACTGATAGACGCCGATTTCTTCGAACAGCGTCGTCATGGCGGCGGCGACGCCGGCGGGGATCGCGGTCAGCGGCGTCTTCTGTCGCGCGTCTGACGTGTTGATCGTGCCGGTCGCGGCGTAGACCGTCGTCCAACGGTTCGACGCATCGCCCAGCGACTTCGTGTTGTCATTGCCCGGCCGCAGATAGCTGGCGGTCAGACGCATCGCCTCGGCCATGGTCAGGCTGGCGTCCGCGTTCGCGCCGGCCGTCGAGATTTGCCAGACATAGGCCGCGTCGGTGACGTTGAAATTGAAGTAGCCGCCATAGCTGCTCGACGAGCCCTTCGCCGCTTTCCAGCCGCTGTTGTAATAGGCGTTCATGCCGAAACCCGGCTGGTTCGCCGTGATGATCACCGGCAGCGCCGCGCCGAACTTGGCGAAGTTCACCGAATAGGTCGCGGTCTCGACATCGAGGCCGAACACGGCGCTGCTGATGCCGATGCCCACCATGCCGGTCGCGCCGATATGGACGCGTTCGGTCGAATTCGTTCCGAGGATGAGATCGCCGGCGCCCATGGCAAAGAGGCTCAGTGCGCCCGTACCGAAATGCTGGATGAAGCTGTTGGCGTTCGCGCCGCTAAGGTCGCGGATCAGCCGAAGGCCCGTACCGCTCGAATCGCCCCACAGGTCGAGGATGGCGTAGCCGCTGCCGCTGCGGCCGCCGCCGATCGCAAGGATCACCGTGCTCGTCGACACGCCATAGCCCACCGCCAAATCGCTGGTGAACCTGCCGGTGCCGACGACGTGCAGCTTCGTGGCAGGCGTTGTCGTCCCGACACCCACATCACCCGCTTGCGTGATCGCAACGAAGCTCGCGGCGGTGTCGTATTTGACGAAATTATAGGCGATGCCGTTCGTCGTGTTGCCGCCACTGCCGCGAAAGGTGATCTCATTGTTCGTGGTGTTCCGGATCGTCGGGTTCGTGGCGGCTGTAAAGCCGTTGAGATAGAGGCCGTTCGCGCCAGATCCCTCAATCCGGATGCTGCCGGCGACGTTGAGCTTCAGATCGGCCGCGGTGCCACCGATCGAGACATTCCCCGCGACGGGGTTAAGGGCCAGTACGCCGGCGCCAGCGGCGCCCGCGGTGTAGGCCTGGACGCTGCTATAGGTGTTGCCAGACGACGCGCCGAGCATGAAGTCCAGCGCCGAGCCCACGGACCCGTTGACCCAATCGCTGTTGCTGACGCGGCTGCTGTTGAGCACGTCGAGCGTCCGGCCGGGCGCGGCCGACATGCCGATCGACACGCCGTTCAGGAAGCGCACCTTGCCGTCCGTGCCGCCATAGACCCATTCGGCCACCGTCGCCGACGCATTCGCGCCGCTCGCATTGACCGCGTTCGCACCGCCGATCGAGAAGGCGTAGCCGCTCGACAGGCCCTTGAAATAGGCGCCGCCACCGTTCTCGACGAACTTCCACGCCCCGTCATAGTAGAGGTTGGAGAAGACGCCATTCCCGGCCGTCGTCTCAACGCTGCCGGCGATCTGCACCTGGCCGGTTGCGCCCGACATGCGCGCCGCCTTGCCCACCGCCAGGCGCCCGCGCAGCTGCATCGAGCCATTGTAGATGACAGTGACGAGGCCGGAGGTCGTGTTTACCACCACCGGCGTTCCGGTGACGCAGCCAGGCGCGGCCATGACGTTTACGAAGACCGGGCCGGAGACGTTCGAGCCGATCGTCACGACCGTCGGCGTCGTCGTGATGCCCGAGGTCGAGCGCAGCCGCACGGTGATGTCCACCGGGCCGGTGCAGTCGTCGACATAGATCAGATCGGTCGTTGAGGACGTCTCGTCGAAGCCGATATCGATCTTGAGGTTGTCGATGCCCTTGGCGAGGAACTGGCGGCCGACGCAGTTCGCGGCCCAGCAATTGAGGAACTGGAACGACCGCATCGAGGCGGTGCGCAGGCCGTTGTCGCAGTTGAAGATCATGGCGCCGGTCGTGCGGCCGAACGCCCGGAAATAGCAGCTGACCCAGTTGAAGTTCTCGCCGATCGCGCCCGCGAACGGGCTGATCTTGATAAAGTCGCCGCCGCCGCTGCCGTCCCACTGGCAGCTATCGTGCCAGATATCCCCGATGACGCCCGCCGCCGCCCACGAGTATTCGGTGTAGGTCGCCGCGGGGTAATAGGTCATCGCCCGTGAGCGGATGCCCTTGATCTCGCCGCCCGTGCCCGACAGGTAGTTGTATGGGTTATGGACCCACCACGACTTGCCGCCCGTGGCCGGCGAGCCGACGAGCTGGCCATCGTTGAAGTGGAGGTCGCCGCAGAACGACTGCGACCCCAGCGTGATCAGCGCCGTTACTGCGCCGTCGACATTGCCCCACCACGACGACAGACCGTTGAAGGTCTGCATCCGCGTGTTCTGAACGACGAAGTTGTAGGAGAAGCCGTTCAGAAACAGGCCTGTATTGCTGCTCTGTCTTAGCCCGTTGATCGACTTGCTGCCTTCGCCGATCACAAGGCCATAGGTGGCGGAGGTGCCGCTGACGCCCCCGACCGGATCGGGTGCGACCACCGCGAAATTGTTGAGCCCGAAGTCGATAATCGAAGCGGTCGAGCCGATCGTCTGCCCCTTCACCTGGATCAGTCGGTCGCCTGAGAACACCGCCGCCGCCTGAAAGCGCAGGCCCCCGAAGCCGATGCCCGGGCCGTTGATGAGGAGCGGCGTCGATACGGTCGGGTCGAAGTTGAGCGTGGACGCCAGCAACGGTATGCCGCCCGCCTCGATAGTTGGCGTGTATCCGCTGGCCGCCTTACAGCTCGCCCAAACGAGATCCATGGCGGCTTTGTCGTCGATCAGCCCGTTGCCCGTTACTCCACGATCGCGGGCGGCGATGCGCCCGCGGGCCTCGGTGTACGAAATGACCTTGGCCGGGGTCATCACCTTCGTCGTGGACGTCGCCGCTGCTGCTTCAGCGGCGGAGGCGTTATCGGTCGAGACGGTCGGATCGCCGCTGACGCCGGCGCCGTCCGACACCGCGATGCCCGACCCCGGCGCGATCTGCCGCGCCGCCGCGACGCCAGACGCGGTGCGCGCGTAGAGCCCGGTCCCCGAAACCCCGGTGATCGCCGTCAGGTCCGCGTCCTGCGGCTGATAGTTGGCTGTGCCGAAGAGGTTGATGATCGTCATGCGGTCGCCGTGCCTCGGAAGGCGCCCTTCAGGTCAGAGTTCGTTGTGGGGCCGGAGAGCCGCTTCATGCGCAGCAGGAAGGTCACGTCGCCCGTGTAGGTCAGCGCGACCGCGGCGGGATTGCCCGCGCCGGTAAGTTCAAGATCGGTCGGCTCGCCCGTCGCCGGCATCGTGGCCTTGAACGTGCCGGAGAACAGCGAGACGACCGTGCCGCCCGAGGTCGGCTGATGGGCGATGTCCCATTCGCCAAGAATCGTGCCGGCGCTCGACATGTGGTTGATGCCGGCGCCGCTGTCGATCGCCGCGCTGTCGAACGTGACGACGTAGCCGGCCGGAATGCCGATGACCGCGGCCGAGTTGAGCGTGATCCAGCTCGCACCGCCCAGCGTCACCGTGCCGCCATAAATGCCATTGCTGATCTTGATGGCCGAGACCGCGATGCCGTCGACCGCCGCCTCAACATTCACGAGCCGATCAGCGGTGTCGGGCTCGATGCCGGCGCCGAAGGTGAAGGCTGGGTGCTGGGTCTGCGACGCACTGGCGCCCGAAACCATGGGTTCCGAGATCGTGAGAACGCAAACCCCCGCCCCGGTCGTGTGATAGTACAGCTCCGCATAGGCGGACCGCGCACTCGCCGGCACATCCACGAAGCCCGCTATCAGACTGGGAAACGTCGAGACGCCCGGCTTGATCTGCGCGAGCGCACCGCTCAGGAAGGTGTTGGCCTGGTCGTAGAACCAGGTCTTGTACTCGGCATAGTCGCACGGGCCTTGGGTCTCGAACTTCGCTTGGGTGGAAAGCCTTTCGGTCGCTGTGACATTGATCGGCTGCTCGGCCAGCACCGTACCGATCGAAAGGATTTGGCCGGGCGCCGTTGCGGTGAACGACACCTTGAAGAAACGATAGCCCGCATAGGTCCCCGCCTCGACGGTGTAGGAGAGCCCCGAGGCGTTGTAGATGACCCCCCACCCGAAAGTGCCCTTTTCCATCCGCGAATAACGCACGCGGTTTGTGTCGTTGATTGGATAGACGGTCTGCTTCGCCGCCTCGCGATCGATGGCGTCTTGTAGTGCCACCTGCTTTTCCAGCGCACCGCGGTAGTCGCTGATCAACGTCGGCCCGTCGACGGTCGTATTGTCGCTTTGACTATCCCAGGCGACGGGCGTGGTCAGTGTCGCGAGGTAAGCGATAAGCGTGCTCATCGCGCTATCGAACGCCGTCTTCTCCGTCGTGATGCCCAGAGCCGTCGCCCGCCCGTCCAGGGCGGCTTGCGTGTTGATCAACTGCTTGAGCTGCGGCACCAGCCCGACCTTCTCGGAAGGCGTCAGCACGCCGTCGCCCACGGCCGCCGTAACACCCAGGATCGCCGCCTGCAGCTGCCGCTGCAGGCTCGACAGGGGGGCGACGGGATTGAGCACCAGACCCTGATCCTGGGCGGCATTGATGAATGTCTGGTGCGCCGGCGCGACCGCGCCATCGTCGCTGAACAGCGACGCGTCATAAGGCACCGCAATAACGCTCGCCGAGAACTCGTCATTCGCCGGGTCGAGATAGGCGATGCTCGCATCGAGCGTCATAAGTGTTTTGCGGCCCCAGACGCAGAGATCTCCGACCTCCGGTTCGAAGGCTTCCAGCACGGCGCCATCGAAGGTCAACGTCCGTGTGGTCACGGGCACGCCGATCGCCGCGGGGTTGACGACGTCGAATAGCGGCAACACGCCGTCTTCGCCGCGCCGCAGCTGCAGTCCGTACGCGGTGCCGTGAACCATCGTCACGTCTTCGCTGAGCGTGACGCCAACGACGGAACCGCCGACGACGATCAGATCCTCGACATTGGCGCTCATTGCCTCGCGATGCAGCGCGAAATGCTCGACCAGGACGCGGTCACCAAAGCGGCTGATCAGGCATTCTGTGTCGATCTCGAATTCGTATCCGATGCGCCGGATGCGAGCACGGGCGAGCAGGCGCCGTCCGACCTTCCACACATCGGCGGCCAGCGTTTTGCCCGGCACCTCGACCTGCTGAAACTTGGTCGCGGTGTTGATGTCATACCCGTCGGCATAGACGATGATCTCATCGGGCTTGCCGCCGGCCGCCGCATTGCTGAAATTGCAGCGCAGCGCGTGGACGTCTTCGGGATAAGTGATCTTGCCGCGAAAGTTCCGGACGGTTTGCGACGTGAAGAGCTGCGTCGGCACCTTGGAATCGTCGATGATCGCGGTACGCTTGCCGAGCGCCCAGGCCGAGCTGGCATAGCCGCAGCTGGCGACCAGCTGGGCGGCCTCCTCAATGCTCGCCGCATAGTCGATGACATGGTCGCAGGTCAGGCTCTTCGTGACGCAATAGCCGTACCAGTAGTTGATCGCCTCCTGATCGAACCCGGACCACGCGACCGCATCGGCCGGGCTGACCGCCTGCCCCATATGCAGCCAGCGAAACTGCGCGGCGGGGTTCCGGCTCTTGGCTTCCGTGTTCCAGTTGCCGCCGGAATAGATCGGGATGATGGGCTCGATGACGGCGTTGAGCTGATCGATGACGCCGTTCAGCTGACCGCTCGCGACGATGCGGACGGCCGTGACGCATAGGCTGTCATCCAACACCGGCTTGCCGTGCCGATCGCCGCGAACGCCCAGCCAGTAGAATTCGTCGCTGACAGCGGTCGAGCTGGTATCGGCGGTGATGCGCCAGACCTGTACCTCGTAGTCGCCGACGCCGGCCGCCGGCTCCCATTCGATCGTGCGTCGGATGGCGTCGGGGTGATTGAGGTTCAGTGTAAAGGTGCCGGCACCCGCCATATGTGGGCTGGCCGCCATCGGTACGGGGGTCCAGGCGACATCACCGACGGCGCGGTACTGCAGGCCGAACGAAACGCTCTTCGCCTTGTTGCTACCGTCCTTGCTTTCGAATAGCCCGCCCGGCGCCGACAGATCCAGTGACACTCGAAAGGCTTGCTTGGGGAAGGCGCGGATATGGGCACCGTCCGCTTGCTTCAGCTCGATCTGGATCTCTGGATTTTCGATGACCAGATTTGGAATGAGGGCGATCTTGTCGAGATAGGGCTCGCTCAGCAGGCGATGCTGGACCGTGACGTCCTGGAAATCGCTCAGCAGCGTGTCGCCGATCTTCAGCTGCGATAGTTCGCATTTCCCGACATGCCACTGGAACAGCATGTAGAGCACGGTCTGATCGCCCGAGATCCGCGTGAAGGGACGGGACGCCAGTTTCGCGATGACGCGCTTTTGACCAAGCGTGACGATGCACGGCCCGTATGGGTCCATGCTGTTGCGAGTGCCCGCCAGCGTGTAGCTCTGCGAGCGCTCGGCCAGCTGCGGCTGGGGCACTGGCGCAATGAAGTTGACGAGGGCATTGAGCGCGATCGACGCGACGCCCGCGGCAATCAGGGCGGATGTGGATCCGGCGGCGAAATAGCTCCCGGCGAGCATCGCGCCCTCAGGACCGAGGATGCCGCCCGAAATCGCCGCGACAGCAACCACCACTAGAAGGGTCAAGATGGTGCGCAGCGGATTCTTTTTGCCCGACCCGCCGCTATTCCCCGCCCGGATCCTGACCAGCACCACCATCCCGGCCTTGGGCCGCACAAGACGCCACAGCGCGCGCGGAATGACCTGACCATTGACCGTGATCTCGAGGTGCTGGGACCGCGCCTCGGCAAGCGTCAGAGCTCCATCAACGACGGCGCGCGCCACCGTTTCCGCCAGCATCTCGCCCTCTGGCACCAACGTCTGCGCGGGCGACTTGAATGGGGTGCGCGAGATGACGGCATGGGCATGCGCGACGTCGCGCGGGAGAAGTGCATTCATCGTGCTGTTCCTCCGCCAATCATCGCGCGCGGAAGCCGCACCTCGAGGAGGCGCGACTTCCATTTCCCTTGGTCGAAACGCTCGCAATAGGTCCCGCCGCCGGCGACCGCGCTGAACCGGCCCTGCGCCACGCCGGCATCGTCGGCATGCACCATCGTCGTGGCATCCAGCGCCCAGCCGATATGGCAGGCGACGCCGAATGAGCGGAACAACAGCCAGGCGCCGGCCTGCGGCGCACACGGCTCGAAAAGATCGATATGCGCCTGGATCGTCGCCGCCATGGCCGGCGCGTGGACGCGATCCGTCCCGTCATACCCGTCGAGGAAATCAGGCAGCCCTACCCCGAACGCCGTTCGGGTCAGCCACAGCGCGCAACCACCGCAATCCCAGCCGTCGAGATCGCGCCCCTTTTTCAAGAATGGCACGCGCAGAAGCGCAGGGATATCGAGCAGCTCGACGCCCATCAGAACACACCCGGTGTAACGGACGGCGTGAAGCTCTTGCAGCAGACCGGGGCCACGCGCAGATCGGGCAGCGACAAGGTCCCCTTGATCCACAACCCGTCGAACCGGATATCGGTCAGCTTGAAGCTGGCAAGTTCCTGCTCGACGTCGTCTGGCGAGCTGGCCAGGATCAGCTGGATCGTGATTTCCGGCTTCACGATCGAGCCGATCAACGCCGTCACGATCGCCGGGTCGATATTGTCGATCGTCACTTCGGCTTCGTTCGCCGCATCCTCACCTTCGTCGGGACGCTTCAGCTGCCAGGGCCAGCCGAAGAACGTCTCGCCATTGGACTCGACATCCTCTCCGTTCGCCGCAACCCGGACAGGCGGGTCCAGGTTGGGATGCGAGACAATGGCGAGCGCGATGATCGGGTCCGCGCCCTCGCGCGCCCGGGCTTCCCGGTCCAGCGGCATGGCCTAGGCCCAGATCTTAAGCTGGATGCTGACGATGAATTTTGGCGTGCGGGTGTTGGGCACCAGCCGAGGCTGATCAGCAAACAGCGCCCGCACTGTCGTCAACGTAATCGGGTGGGGATAATCGAAGCGATCGACGCCCCGCCGCGTTGTCGTGCGATAGAAATTCTGGATTGTCGCCCACTGCGCCTTCGTGCAGCTGAGATTAAAGGTCAGGCGATCCGGCGCTGCGGTCGTCACCGCGCGCCGGCGATCGACGCCAACTTTGTCGGAGCTCGCCTCGACATAGGCTTTGCCCAGCTGCTCATCGAATCCTTCGAGCCGCGGCCGCGGCAGGCCTCCTGGCCACGCTGCCATGGGCTAGCGCCTGTTCAACACGGGGCGAGCCCCGGTGCGTGCTCGCATGACGGCGTCTGTGCGGCCGCTGGCGATGTTGGATTTCTGGATGCCGGTTACCATCGGCCGCAGGATGGCTTCGATCTGGGTCGAGCCGTCCGCGCGCTGTGTCTGCCTCTGCTCGACTTCCATCGGCGGACCCATATTGCTGACCTTCAGTTCAACCTTGGGGGCCACCTGCACGATCGCCGCGGCCTGCCGTTGCTGCCCCGCCATGTTGGCCGCGGCGTGCGGGCTAGCGACATAGCCAGCCCGGTTCGACATGATGAATTTCTCGCCGCTATATTCCTCCCAGCGATAGACCTTGCCGGCCTCGGTCGGACCGCCGCCGGCGCGACCGCTGACACTGCCGATCGCCTTGGTCAGCCAGGACGGCGAGCTGCCCGAGCCGCCACCAAGACCGACGGCGCCGCTGATAAGATCGCTGAAAATGCTCCACCAGCTGCCCTCGCCCTTCGCGGCGCCCTGAGCGGCCATCCGCGCGAACTCGGCGACCAAGTCGGCGATCACGCCGAGGAGATCCGTGGCCGTGCGAACCGCGCCGGACATCAGCGTGTTCATCGCCGACATGCGGCCGTTCACGCCCTCCTGCACATAGTCGACGCCCTTCAACGACTCCGCGAGATCCTTGGCCTTGGCATTAGCCTGCGTCAGCCATTTGTTGCGATCGGCGGATGCGGCGTTGAGATCGGCCTGTGCCTGCGCTTTCGCGTTCGCGATCAACGACTGGTACTGCGCCTCCGAGGTGATGACGCCGCGCTTGCGCGCATCGGCCAGGCCATCGAGCGTGTCCTTTAGTTTGGCGTTGATCTGCGCTTCCTTACCCGAAACCTCGAGCACCAGGCGCTGCGCCTCCGCGAGCTCGCGCGCCGCCTCCGCCTCTTCGCGATTGGCGGCGGCATAGTCAGGCTTGACGATATCGGGGATCTTCGCCTCGGGCGGGTTGAGCGGCAGCGTGTCGACCGGCTTCGGCGCATTCTGGACAGCCTTCAGAGCGGCGAGCTCGTTCATAGTCTTGAACAGCTCTTTTTTCAGCGTCTCCGCCGTATAGATGCCCGGCGCGACACCGCCGCCGCCCATCCACCCGCGCATGCCGAACGTGTCATCCTCGGCTTCGACCATCAGGTTGCCCAAGGTCTGCGCACGCTCGCGGAGCAGTTCCTCTTGGCTCCGCTGAATTTGCCCGAATAGATCGAGCACAGATCTGATCTTGTTCGCGATCGCCTCAAGGACCGGCATCGCCGCGGCCGCGAGCGAGGTGAACGCCGGCACCAGCGTCACGGTCAGCTTCTGGGACATCTCCTCCCATTTGTCGTTGATATCGGCAGCGCGCTGCGCGATCTCGCGATCGACGACCTGACCGGTTTCCTTGGCATGGGCGATGACCCCATCGAGACCGCCCTCGGTTTTGACCAGGGCATCGGCGATCGCATCCAGGCCGATCTTCCACAAAACGGAAACTGCGCGACCCTGGTCGCCCATCTCGCGGGCGCCTTGGGAGACGCGCGCGAGCAGCTTGTCCATATCCTCTAGACCGCGCAGCTCTCCTTTTGAGATGCCGAGCGCTTCGAACGCCTTCAGAGAATTCTCCGATCCACGAAGCCCAGAGAGCGCGCTCATACGGGCATCGCGCAGTGACGAGACGGAGGAATCGGCCTGCGTCGGATCGAACCCGGATTCGCGCGCGGAGACGCGCAAGGCCTGCAGGGTCTCGACATCGATCTTCAGGCGGCCGGCCGTATCGACCAGCGTATCCATGTCCTTGATCGCGCGCCCGACATGACCGGTCATCAGGATGACGGCTGCCGAGGTCGCGCCGATCGCCGCCGCGGCCGCGAAGCCACCTTTGCCCATGCTGGCCAGAACCTGCCCAAACGGGCCGGCGCGCCTCACATAGCCGTCCATGAGCTGGCCGCCCTGGTCGACGGCGGTATTGAGCGCACGCATGCCGACTGTGGCTTCCGCCTCGCTGGCCCGCTTGATGCGCTTCGCCACCTGCTCATGCTTGGCGCCGATATCGTCCAGGCCCTTGATGACGACCTGTCCGTTTTCGATCTCGTAACGCAGGATGAAGGACTTATCAGCCATGTGCCTTGTCCTCCCTGTCTTGTTCCGCTTTGCGCGCAGCCGCTTTCACGGCCGCGGCTTCGATCTGTTTCATGGCGTCGACGATCAGCGGCCAGTCACCCGGCCGGGCGAGCGCTTTCGCGTTCGCCCAATGCACGCCGACCAGGCCGCCCATGGCGCCAACGGCCCAGCAGCCCGGAGATTGAAGAAGGTCCCATGCAGTCCGGCCGGCGCCGGTGCGCGGGGCGTTCGCGATTCTCGGGCAGACCCGGCCATCCTCGGCCGGCACGCCCTGGGCGCACGCCGGTGTTAGTTCAGCGCATCCTGTGCAGTAAGCCGCGCCCCCGCCGAAAACCCAATCTGCGAGAGCGCGAAGACGTTTCCCTCGGACGCCTCCGCCGTGGCCTTCGCCGAATAGGCTGACCACGCCTGGTACATCGCCGGGTCGCACAGCATCATCGCGCGCACCGCGTCGACGGTCAGTGGGAAAGGTTCCTTCGCCTCATCGGTCACGCCGTCCCAGGACGTCGCCACGAGGGCCAGCAGCTCGGCCTGCACCAGAGTGGACCCGAACGACTGCCAGTCATCGAACGTCCAACCCGAACCGAAATCATCAGGTAGCTGGAAGCCGATGCTGCGGGCATTTTCCAGGCCCTCGCGGATCGTGTGCGCCGTGCGGAAGGCGCGATCGGCAGCGATCTGGAGATCCACCGACGCCACGATCGCGCGATGCTGGATCGTCATCTTGTGCTTGCCGCGGCGATAGGTGAAGACGCCGCTCTTGCGCGCCTTCGTGGAAACGACGAAGCCGGACATCAGTAGCCGTAGACCGCGGCCGCGGTTCCGTTCTTCACGACGGCCGTCAGGGTCGGCGCCACATCGGTTTGCTCCGATTCCCAGTTGAAGGTTTCGTCGATGCCGCCCGGTCCATCGACGCCTGGCCCCTGGGCGGTGAGGCGCGTGACCGGCATGTTGAGGCTGAACAGCCGGTTCGTCGGATCGCTGGCATGCGTCAGGATGGGGTTGAATGCGCCCGGCGTGTTGCCCTTTGAGATCGTCCGGAACGTGCTGTCCTGCAGACGCAGGCGCGCGGTTCCGTTGATCGTGGTGAAGCCGGGATCGATCTCGAGCGGAAAGTCATCGCCCGACATCGTGTTGTAGGGCTCGCAATTGTTCGAAATGCCGAACGTGGTGTCGAGCAGATTGGAGATCGTCACCCCGCCCCATTTGGCGATGCCACGCGACTGGACAATTTTCTGCCGCGTCAGCGTGGCCGCCTCTGCGCCGGCGAGGAAGGCGCCGTAGTAGTCGTGCTTGCGGATCAAGAAGGTGAGGTCGAGGCGGCTGACCGCAGCTTCCTTGCGCATCGGAAGGCTGATGGAGTTCAGAACGCAGCCCTCATACCGGCCGAAATCACCGGAGGCGAACTTCGCTTCGATCGTGACGGACGGAAGCGTCGCCTTCCCCGATGTGAACGTGTGCACGTAGTTCGGCCCGGCGCCGGACGATACGCCGGCGCCCAATGCCATGCGCAACCAGTGCGGCAGCATGATGAGATCCAGCGGAACCGACATGCGCAGCTGGCCGCCCTGCAGCTCACGCGTCCCTTCGGTGGCGTCGCGGCTATTATGCAAGACGCCGCCCAGCACGGGATCCTGTTGCAGCCCGGGATCGGCAGGCGGCGTAAAGCCGTAGAAGGGCGGCCGCACGAAATCGGCGGTCGCAGGGGTGACGGCATCGGCCTGGTAGCCGAAGCGGACGATGACGGCACGGCCGAGATTGCGCATGGTTGAGCTCCGGTTCGACTAGACGAGAAGGATCAGGACTCCGCCGTATCGGCGGGTTCAGGGACGACGGGCGGCGGGCCGCTGAGATCGCGCGCCATGCCGGCACCAATCTTGAGGTCTTCCTCCGACGCGGGACGGGCAGCGCCATCAGCCTGCAGTCGCACCGCCTCGGCAGCCGTCACGCGGATGCAGAGGCCGTCGGGAATGTTGTAGGACGCCCCGTTCGGCGCGATGACCTCCGGCACGATCGCCGTGGTGACGAGCCATTGCGGCCCGAGCACGGCCGGCGCCGGCGCCACTTCAGGAAGCGGCGCCGGCGTTGCTTTGGTTTTCATGGATAACTCCTGGGGTGCGAGCGCCTTAGGCGGCGGTCAGGTCGAAGATGTCGGCGGCGTTTTCGATTTCGTCGGACGTCGCCTCGCGCGCGGAGTCGCCGAGATCCTTGGCATCCGAGCCCGCGGCCAGCTTCACGATCGCGCCGACCTTGAGATCGATCGGCATGGTGGAACCCTTGGGCGTGAGCGCGAGGGGGTTCAGCAGGACGACGTGATGGCCCGCTGCTTTACTGGTCTTCGTCATGTGTGCTCCTTCAGCCTGCGGCGGTTGGCGCCGTGTAGAGGAAGAGGATCGGCAACTCGCCAACCTTGAAGCCGACCGTGAGATCAAGGATTTCTGCGTCCGGAGCTTCGACGGGCTGAACCTGCATGAGGTCGACGAGACCGCCGAGCGTTTCGTCCGCGATCGCCGCGGTGTTGATGGCTTTGACGAGCGCGGCGAAACGCGCATCGCGGTCCGCATCGCTATCGCCGCGCACACCGATCATCACACGCGCGACATGCGTAAAATCGTAGCCGTCGCCCATGCATGCGTCCGGCGGTCCGTCCGGCGCACCGTCGAGCAGGTTGAGCCAATAGGCATCATCGGCCTCCATCCGCTCGGCGACCGATTGATTGCGCGTCACGACGCCGGTGGCGCCGATGACCGTGGCGGCCGCCGCGTCCAGCAACGGCAAGGTCGCCAGCAGGATCGTTTCTAGTTCGATCATCAGAGCGCCTCGATATTTTGCGGCCAGGCCGCAACGATGTTTGCGTTGAGCCGGGCGCCTATCTGGCGAAGCACCCCGTCGACGTTCAGCTTTTTCCGGAGGCGAGCGCTCGGCACCAGGAAGTAGAAGGCGACCCATTGGGCGGCGCGCGGCTTGACCAGGCGGCCAGAGCGTCGTCGCTGATTTTGGTTGCGTTGCTTAGTAGCCCGCTTCCACCCCAGCCCGTCCTGCGATGACGCGACCTCGAACATCATCAGCAACGTGCCGTCGGCGGCACGCTGGAAACGGAACGTCTTGAAGCGCTTCACCGCCTCTTTCGGTTTGATGTGTCCGCCACCGCGGCCATAGGGGCAGTCTTTGGTTGGGATCGTCAGGAAGCCGCGGCCTTTCGCACGGATCATGCTGCCGTCCTCGAACCCGCGCAGGATCTGCGGCGCTTTCGAGAACACGACGCCGGCGGGGCTGAGGGATGTACCGGACTTGGGATAGACGACGTCCCGAACAGAGTTGGCGACCTTTGTCCCTAGACCGGCCGCCTTCACCTGGGCACGCACTCCAAGGGTCAGTTGACGGGTCGTCGCCTTCATCCCGCCCGTCGCAGCCATGCGCGAGGCCTTTCCTGCCGCGCCACTGACGGCCCGAAAGTCCCCCTTCATGGTGGTCTTGAACGTGATGCCGGTCATGCCGGTCCGCACCGCCAGGTCCAGACGAGCCGATCCGGATCCAGCTTTTCCGGCGTGACTTCGATCTTCCAGCTCTCGCCTATGCCGGCGCCCGACGTGATCGTCAGAACCCCGCCCCTCACTGGATCGGGCTTGCCCTCGAAGTAACTTGCACGGACTTCGAAGAGGCCACGACGCGCGATCGCGCGCCCGGGTCCTATCGCGAAATCCGAATCCTCCCGCCGCGCGATCACCGCCACCGCGACCGGCCCGACGGCCGGCAGAGGTGGAGTGTAGATCCCGCTGTCACCGAAGATGCCCTCGGCCGCCGCGATGACGGCCGAGGGATCGAAGACGCTCACACCCTACCCCGAACGCCGTTCGGGCTAGTTCGAGCTGCGCAGGCGGATCGTCAGCCGCGGCCGCTTGTTGAGCGGCAGCGGGTTCGACTCGGTATGCACAACGACCGCATCGCCGCTTTCGCGGATATACTGCCGCGCATAGAACGGCAGGCCTTCGGTGTTGACGGTTTCGATGAGGTTGGCCGGCGCGTCATACGTGGTGAACGTATCGAGCGTGCCGATCGGGAACGCGACACCCTCGCCGGCCGGGAGGAACGGCTCAGAGGTCGCGCCATCCGACAGCGTCGCATTGCCGTTATAGACCTCGAACGTGATGCCGGCGAATTCGAAACCGGTGCGCCGCAGATCATCGCGCAGCGGGTTCGGCGCCGATGCGAAATACTTATACGCGTCGGCGACCTTGGCATGACCGATCAGTTTGCCCCAGAAGGTACGATCGACCAGCGCGCGCACCTCGGTCATGACCTCGCCGTTGAGATTGTCCTCGATATAGTCGAGGACTTGGCGGCACTTCGCCGCCACATCCGTGCCGGCGGTACCCAGCACGAAATCCACATCGAGCTGGGCAACGCCGAACTCGGTGAAGAAGTTGTAGACGGTCGCGCCGCTGCCGCTCTTCAGGATGCCGCGCAGGGCGTTGATCTGCATGTACTCGCGCGTGAGGTCATGCTTCGCCTTCATCTTGATCAGACGTTTGTTCATGATGCCGGCGAGGGGGTCGGACTGTTCGCCATAGATCTGCGCCCGCACACCCTGGAAGTCGCCGGGCAGAATATAGTCATCGTAGGGGATATGCGGCACCGCGAACCCGCGGACGGCGCCGGTGTCCCGCTTCGCAACAGCGGCCGGGCCACCACGGTTCGTCGCCGGCAGAAGGTTGATCGTGCCGTTCGCGTATTCCACCAGGACAACCGTCTGGGTGATCGGCTCCGAACGGAAGAGGCCGAGATCGGTGATGCGCGAATAGCGGTTCGGCAGGATGTTGATGGCTTCCGTCATCTCGGCGAGGGTGAAGCCCCCGGCGTCGAACGGATTGATGATAACGGTCATAGGCTGAGCCCTTTCTGTGACTCTGGAAACGAGGGGTGAGGCGAGCCGCGCTTAGACGGCCGTACGGGGCACGATGCCGACGGCGACAAGTTGGGCGCGCTTCGTCGCCTTTTTCGTCCCGTCATTCACAGACGCTTCGTAGATCAGCGCTGCGTCGGCGACGATCGACGGGCCGCGCCGCAGAACGAGCGCAACCTTGTCGGCGCCGGTGGCGTCGACATTCTCGATGAGCACGGCCTTGGCCGTCTCCGCACCTTCGATGCCGCCGGTCTCGGCATTCGGCGACACGGTATATTTGCCCGTGGCCGTGACGATGCCGAGGATCGTGCCGATGAGATAGTTGAGGCCGCTCTTCAGCGTCACGACCTCGCGGGTGTAGTTGAGATTGTCTTCGTACTTGACGACGTCGCCGATCAGCGGCGACTGGGTCAGGACAGGCATGCGGGTTCTCCTTCAGTTGCCGCAACAAAAAAGACCACCCCGAAGGGCGGCCTAGACGCGAGCCGTTCTCGCGAATGGGTTAGCTGCGCTTGCCAGCAGCCGCGGCGGCCGCTGTAGCGGCACGCTTCAGGGGGCCATCACCCGGCGTCCGTGCAAGCGGCGCGGCGACGATGATGGGATTCGCTTCACTGCGATCGGCCAGCGTCTCCAGCACCTGCCGACGCAGCGCATCCGGAGAAACCTTGTCGCGAATGGCTTTCGCCAGGTCGAGGTCCACGCCCTGCTTTCGCGCCAGAGCCGCGATCTCGGTAAGCTCAGCTGCGCGCTCGGTTTCGGAGGCAGCGGTCACAACCGGCGGCTCGACGACCGCCGCCGGTGTCGGCTCGGTCGGCGCGGGCGGCGCCGGCGGCGCCAGCTGCGCAGCGAGCGCGGCGATCGCACCGTCGAGCGTGCCAACCTCATCGGCGAGTTTCGCATCGACGGCCGCTTGACCGCGATAGACCGCAGCCTCTTGGGCGCGCACCTCGTCTTCCGTGACGCCGCGCGATTCCGAGACGGCCGTAACGAACGAGCTGTACAGGCTTTCGATATCGGCCTGGAGATCCGCGAGCGCCTCGGCGCTCAGCGGTTCGTGCGGGTTGCCGTCCGTCTTTTTCGCGCCGGCCTTGATGTAGGTATATTTGGCGCCGATCTTCGCGTCATAGCCGGACTGGTCGCAATGCAGCGCCATGACGCCCACAGAGCCGAGCTGCGCGGTCTGCGTCGCGACGATACGATCGCCCGTCGTGGCGATAAGATATCCAGAAGAACACGCGGCCTCTTTCGCCACGACCCATACCGGCTTGCCGCTCGCCGCCTTCGCCGCCAGGATCTCGTCCCTGCAGTCGAACGCGCCCGCTGCATCGCCGCCGAAGCTGTCGACCTCGATCACCACGCCGCGCGAGGCGGGATCCTCGAGCGCCGCAATGACGCGCGCCACGACCGTCGCGTAGTCGCAGAGACCGAAATAGAGATCCCACTCATCGGCGCGCGAGGCGAGATAGCCGACCACCTGGACGACCGCGATGCCGCCGTCATGGATCCGGTGCGCAGCGCGGGAGACCAGGCCGTCGATTGTCAGTGACGAAAGCGCCCGCGCGACCAGCGGCCCCTGCGCCAGCGACCAGGCAACTGCGAGCGCCCGATTGCTGACCCGGGCGCGGAGGGCTTCAAGTTTGTCCATTGTCTACTCCTCGGTTTTCGAGCTGTTGCCCGTGCTGTCGTCATTCGCCGGAGGCTCAGCGAGCTCGACGCCTTCAAAGACGAGGCCAAGCTCCAGCGCCCGCCGACGCTCGGCGGCGATCTCTTCGTCGACCTGTTCAATGTCGAGGCCGCGTTCGGCGAGGGCGGCGGTGCGGCTCTTGAGGCCGGCCTTGATCTGCGCCGTCTCGGCGTTCGCGTCCTTCGCCGGATCGAGCCAGTCCCATTTCGGCGTCAGCCAGGAGACGCCACGCTGGAGATCGCGCAGCGTGACGCCGGCCTCGAGCTTAAGGGACCCTGCGAGCACGGCAACTTCACACCACCGGCGCCACACCGCCCGGTTCATCTGGAAGATCAACACGGCGTTCTGCCACGCCTCGACCCGGCGCTTGAACTCGATGACACCGCCGCGATTGCTGCCGTAGTTCCCCCGCGTATTGTCTCCGGTCATCGGGGCATAGGGCACGCCGAGCGCCGAGCAAACTTGAAGAAGCGTGCGGTACTGGAACGGCTCGTAAGAATTTCCACTCTCGGGCGGGTCGGTGAACGTGACCGCCTCGCCGGCCTCCAGTTCGTTCATCACACCGGGTTCGAGGTTCAGCGTGCGATCGCCCTCGGGGCTGACTGTCTCGCTCTCATCGAACGGCGAGCCGTCAACGGCCGGTCGCGTGACGAAGCCGGTGAACAACGCGGCGGTCTTCCTGCGGACGATTTCCGCGTCGTCATAAATGTCGAGCTCGAAAAGTTTGACGATCGCCGCGGAGTACCTCGAAACGCCGCGGATCTGGTCAGCATCCTCCGGATCGATGATGTGAAGCACCTCGGACGCCGGCACGGCCGATTGCTCGATTGCTTTCGTGGGTTGCGTAAGATCGCCCGGGTGGCGTTTGTAAAAGTGATAGGCCACGCGCCGCCCGATCGCGTCGAACTCCACACCCTGGCGGATGTTCTCCGAGCGCGCGGTCAGCACGGGACTAAGGGGCAGCATTTCGCTCGGCAGGATCTGCAGCTGCAGCGGCACCGTCAGACCGTCGCTGGGACGGCGAGGACGGAACCGCACGAAGGCCTCGCCGGCAACAAACTGCTCGATGCCGACGCGACGCTGCTGGCCGTAATAGTCGGTCATTCCGTCGGCATCCGATTCGTCGGTCCAGTCCAGCCAGAGCTTCTGGACCGCCTTCCGAAATTTCGGCGAGCCGACAGTGATACGCGGCGTGATGCCAGCGCCGATCGCCGCGGCCGTCCAGATCTGCGGCGCGATAGCGGCATAGCCGTTGTTGCGGCGCATGTGCCTGGCGCGCGCCGTGATGTCCTTTCCCGATTGCTGGATCAGCGTGTTGATGTGCAGCTGGGTCGCTTGGAAATTGCGCATGCGGCGGCCACCGGCCCCCGCTTCGAATCCCGGGACGATCATCGCAGCACCGCGGCGCGCACCTTTGCTGGCGGGGATCGGCGAAGGCGCAGTGGCCCGGGGCTTGCTGGTAACCTTCCCCTTTTCAGGCCGGCGCGGCGCCATACTCAAAGGCCCTTCGACGACGTCGTGTAGATGCGGCGGCGCGGCGCGACCGGCGCGCTTTCCTCGGCCGCAATGAGCTTTTCGAGATCGGCGGCAGCGCTCGCCATCTCGGCATCCGATCCGTAGGTAACTGAGCGGCCGTCATACGACGCGCTGCGCAGGCCCTTGAACCGGGCGGCGCGAAGCGCGCTGAGGGCCAGCTTCATTTCATCAAGCGTCATCAGGCGACCTCACATAAAGGACGAACGATGCTGGCGCCGGGGCGCCACCGTCGCTGGTTTCTGTGCCGGCGCCGGCGTCGCTGCCGGCGTCGCCGTTGTCGTGTCGACGCGATCGAGGCGCGCGAGCAGATCCCCCTGGATTACGTCAGGCGGTGTGCCGCGATTGATCGCGATTGTTTGCCATTTCTCCGGCGTGCAGCGATCCAGCCCCAGCTGACACGCCATCGCGCGCGCGATCCCCCAGATGTCGAGGGCCTCGTTCGCGACGTCGCGCTTTTTGCGCCATTGCTTTTTGACCCGGCCATCGCGCGTCGCGACGTCCGCCAGAAATTCCGCCGTGAGCTGCCGGCAATACTCCTGATCGATATCGGCCGAGAGATGCACCGTCCCCGGCGGCCAGATGCCGTCGGCATCCGGCCCGGCCAAAGTTTTGCGCAATCCCGAATAGAGCAGGCTCTTGAGCGGATACGTCCCGAGCGGCCACAGCATGGCGCCGCCCTTGATCCGCTTTCCCTTCCAGTTGACGTCGACCTTCTTGCCCGTGCCGATCAGCGGCAATAGGTGACCGTCACGACCGTCCGTTCCGAGAACGCGCGAACGGCCGCGGCTATAGGCATAGACGGCGTGGCTCTTGAAACCCGTATCGACGCCCCACAGATCCGCACCCCACTCGCGCCCGTTCGGCATCGCATAGGTCCGCTCCATCACCGCGTCGAGCTGGCGCCAGGTCTCCTCCGCTTCCGGGTCCCCGGGGATCACGCCCTTGTCGATCAGCCACGAGCTGAGCCCCGGCCCCCATGCCCACACCGCCCATTCAAGCCGATCGCCCTGCACGTCGACGCCGCCGGTCAGGATGTATCCGCCGGGCGGAATGCGACCTAGCGGATGCCCGTTGCGGCTGACGAGGTAGAGCTTCTCTTCGTCCGGCGCTTCGCCCTTCTCTTCGAACGCCTCAGCCAGAACCTGCTGCGAGAACACTTTCTCGAGCAGGTAATTCCCTTTGCTGTCGATGTACTTTTTGACGACAACGTCCCACGACCGCATCGGCGAGATGACTTGCCAGAAAAAGAACCCGGGCTGGCGGCCGCCGGTGCCTCGCGCCCGATAGTGCGGCAGATCGCTCGGCTCGACAAAATCGCCGGGTGCCTCTTCACCCGGATAGCATTTGAGCCACGTCGCCGGCCGTAGCATCGAGCGCTTCGCATGGTGCGGGATCACGCAGCCATGCGCCGGGCAGACGAGCTCGGCGCCGTACGGTTCAACCTCCTTGAACCGCAGATGCGCAAAGCGCGGTGTGAAAAAGACGCCGCATCCAGGGCAAGGCCAGTAGAGCCTTCGCTGATCGCTGTCCTCGTAGCTCTTTGTGATCCGGCATACGCCCTTGATCCCGGGCGTCGATACCTTCAGATGCTTGGCCCCCTGGTTGTCCCAGGCAGAGCTGCGCGCCTGCGCCATGGCCCACGGGTCGCCGCGGCCGTCGACGTCCTCCGGAAATTCCGTCAGCTCGTCGGCGACAACGCGCTTGACCGAAATCGACTGCAGGCCGGCCGAGGCGTTCGCGCCGGCGATCTGGATAAAGCCGCCACGGAACTTCTTGAAGCTCGCCGTTGAACCGCTTTCGTCCCGGCTGATCTGGTCGCGCACCTTCGCCTTTAGCGTCGGCGTCGCCTCGATCATCGGTGCGAGACGAATGCGATTGAACTTCTTGGCCTCGTCCAGCGTCGGCAGAACGATCAGCAGCGGCGCCGGATCGTCGACAATGCCGTAGCCGATGAAGTTCTCGACCACCGATGTCTTGCCGCACTGCGACCCACCGACCACCGTGACCTCGCTCGCCGGATGGCGATCGTCCAGGCAATCCATGATCTCGACCAGGTACGGCAGAAGATCGTTCGACCATTTGCCGGCATGCGGCGATCCGGAGTCGGCCGAGACGTAACGCTCCGCTTCGGCCCAGGCGGCGACGCCGCGCTGCGCTGAGACCTGCAGTCCTTCAATGACGGCGGCGCGCACAACCGACGCGCCCGTGCGTAGCCCCTCCAACTACGGCTCTAGTTTCAACTCGGCGACGATCGCCATCAATGCCTCGCGCCCGCGGTCCGACATCATGAGCGCCGCCTCGCGTGGCGACCCCGCCGCCATGACGCGTTCGGCGAACTCCATATCCACCCCGATCAGGCGGTCGCGCAGTTTCTGCATCGTCTCAGCCAGCGCGGCCTGCACCTCCGCCGCCGGCACCAGCGAGCCCTTGCGCTCGGCGAGCTCGAGCTCGACCAGTTCCGCGCGCGCTTCCTCATGCCTGTTCTTCGCCGCCCGCCCCGGCAGCTGCTCGACCTTCATCAGCGGCGGCATATCGCCCCCCGCGAGCGGCGGCGCCGGCGACGTTACGTCCGGATCCTCGATGTCCGGGTTGTCGGCCCGGTGCGCGAGATAGGCATCCCGCCAGACTTTGGTCTGGCCAGAGACCGTGACGCCAAGTTCCGGATGACGCTGCACGTATCGGGTCACCGTCGACGCCGCGACCTTGGTCAGCGCCGCCATCTCGCGCACGCCGATCAGCTGATCACGAGACGCAACAGCCATGGCAACAGCCTGTTGCATCTCGCCAAAACTCCTCCACTAGCAAACCCGAACGCCTCGCCGCCCCGTATTGGTTTCCGGCGCAGGAAGGACCCGCGATGAGGGGGTGCCGCTCCCGTCAGGGGCGGCTTGGGGCGAACGGCGTTCGGGGTTGGGGGCAAGAAGAAACCCGCCGCGGCGTTGCCGGGCGGGTCGATTCCTTTTTGTGGTTCCCCACCTATGTCAACTAACCTATTTCTTGTCAACTGGCGGCGGCAAAGGATCTATCGGTGGCGGCGGCGGCATGTCCGCCGGCGCTTCCGGCGGCAGCTCATCGCTCACCCTATGCGACGCCAGCTTGCCCAGTACCAGCGAGCGCACCTCAATCAGCGCCGCGCGCCATTCCCGATAGATCTCCCGATCGGCATTGACCTCTGCCGGCCGGTCGACCTCGCGAATGAAGATCATCGGCCCCGTCCCTTCCGGCGATTTGATCCAGCCGATGACAGGCACGCGCAAATACTCGCCGGAGTGCGAACCGGGATAGCGCTCTTCGATCCGCCACTCATCGGCGTCCATACGATGCCGCGCGCCAGGCCGCACATCCGGACGCGTCGCCGCCTGGGCGTGCATCATGATCAGGCCGGCGAGATAGGCATCGAGCGATCGCACTGTCTCATGCAGCGTCAGCGCGTCTTCATGCAGCCGGCCCGACCCGGCCCGCGCCCCGCTGCTATCGACGCGCGTGCCCAAGGCCGTGAACGATCCGAGCTGCGAGACGACCCCGCCCGGCCCGGTCGCATAGTTGGCCGCCATGATGTGCGCCAGCTGCATCCGATAGGCCCAGACGAGCAGCCGCTCGATGCTCTCACCGGCCGGGGATGGTGTGTCCGGCTTTATATTTTCATGTAGAGTCTTAGTCATAATTCATATCCCACGCATTACCCGCCGCGCACCCTCCCCAACATCCCCGTCCGCCCGTTTCACCAATGGTGACGGTCACTTAAGAGCGGGGACGGTTCAGGCCTCAGGGACGGTTCACCATCCCTATCTGTAGTCGTCGCCGGTATCGTCATTTGGATCAGCGTCGCCGCCGCCGTCGAAATCACCACCAGAGGGAGGGTTCCGCCCTCCACCATCCCCGCCCACAAACGGGGGTTCGGGGGCAAAGGGGTCGTCAGGGATCGGCTCGCCGCGGGCGCGCAGATCGGCCTCCCATGCCGCGCGCGACGCGCGGCTCATCTCGGCCAGCTCCGCCTTGTCGAGGGCGATCGCCTTCGCGTCCTCGCGCGGCTCGTCGCGCAGGCCGAGGCCCAGCCACACCTTCACGCCCTCCGATTTCATGGATTCGAATCCGCGCGCCTTCAGCGCCTTGCCCAGCGTCACGCCGCTCTTGGGCTCGGGGTAGGAGTTGGCCTCGCAGAACTTCTTGAACGCCTCGAACAGTGCCGACGTCTTGGCCCGCTTGCCGGCCACCTTGTCCGTCCACACATCCAGGAACTCACCCAGAGGATCGCTCTGCTGGCGGAATTCGCTGGTGGCGATCCGCACCTCATCGGGCGGGTTCAGCCCCTCGCGCCGCCACATGGCATAGCCGGCGAGCATCCAGTTGAGGATGCCGGCGGCTTCCAACTTCAGCAGATCGCCGATCTTGCCTTCCTTGGCCTGGGCGCGCTTCTCCTCATCGGTGATCGTCTCGGCGAACGGCACCATATGCACGCGCCGCCAGATGCCCTCATCCGTGCCGCGGATTCGCGGTGGCGGGTTGCAGGGCATGATGACCTTGGCCGACATTTCGAACTCGAGATCATCCTTGTGCAGCTTGCGGGCCGTGATCGGCTCTTCGCCTGTTGCCTGTTTCACAACACCTTCATTCAGCTGGAAGTCGGCCGGCAGATCGCCCGTGACGATCATGCGTCCACCGCGCCAGCGCGCGATATCGGGCGAGGCGTCCGAGCCGCTCTTGCGCGCCCCTTCGCCGAACGTTTCGTATTTCGCGGTCAGCCCGTATTCGCCCAGCACAGCGCGCCAGGCGTTGAGCAGCGTGCCCTTGCCGTTGCCGCCGCCGCCCTGGAAGATCTCGAGGCTTTGCTCGCCAATGTCGCCGGTCAGCAGATAACCGGCGAGGCGCTGCAGATAGGCGCGCAGCTGAGGCTTTGGCTGGATGCGGCCGAGGAAGGCCTCGAAGCGCGGGCACTTGGCCTTCGCGTCATAGACGCATCCGCCCAGCTTGGTCAGCAGATCGCCGCGGTGATGCGGCCGGTCCTCGTGCGACCCGTTGGGCCTCAGATGCAGAGCCCTATTCGCGGCGTTGAAGATCCACGGCCGCGCATCGAACTCCTCCGGCCGGCGCATGCGGTGCGGCGCCGCCGCGTCCAGCATCGATACGATCTTGCCCTGGTTGCCGCTCGCCCGCGCGAAGGCGAAATGCCCGTCGACCAGCTTAGTATGCGCGCGCTCGCGTTTTTTGACGAAGGCGTCGAGATCCTTGCCGCCGTAGATTTCGAGCTCGGCCGCCTCCTCGATGAGGGCGGCGCGATCGGGCGCGGGAAAGGCCTTGGCCTCGACATAGATGGCACGGACGGTGGCCTGCCCTTTCAGCTGCGCAACCAGCGTGTCCAGGCCGCCTTCCCACCGCTTGCCGTCCCAGACCAGCCAACCGAACGCGGGGTGATAGGCGAGATCGTTGCCGTAGCGCGCCAACAGGCGCTGCGCATTGCCGATATCGTTCCGTGTCAGGAAGGCACAGGTGCGATCCAGATCGCTGACCGGCCGGTCCTCCGGCGGTGCAGCGTCCTCGGCGGCGTCCATGGCCGCAATGATGTCCTGTTCTCCCGCCATGTACTCAACTCACCCGGCCGTCGTCAGTCGCGGGCGAAGTCGGCCCGATAAATTTCGTGAGCCTTGGCGGCGCGTTGAACACATCGATCAGGGTGACGGCGTGACAGACGTCGTCTTGCTTAGCGATCGGCAAAACGCACCAGCAGGCGACATTGTGCATGCGGTAGGATTCGCGCACGGCGGCCACGTGGTTGCGATGCGCGATCTGCGCCTCAACCGAGGCTGATTTTCCAAGCGCCGTATAGCCTCCGAGGACCGCGGCTTCTAGGAACACGCATTCCGCGCGATTGCCATCGACGCCGACGACGAAGGGATTGCCCAACAGAGAGGGGCGCACCACGGCGATCGCCGGCAAGCCGTTGACCGCGCGGCTATGCGACTGCAGGTCGAAGCCGCGGGCGCGCGACAGGCGAAGGCGCACGGGTTGCGTCATGCTGCCAGATCCTCCGCCGTCGGCTCGAAATCTCGCCAGAGGATGATTTCCGACAGGACGTCGATCGGCAGGACGGGTTCCTCGCCTTCGCTTCCATACCAGCCTCTCGCCCAGGCCAGCGGCGTTCCCGCCAACGGCCCTGGAGAGAGAAAGCCATTGCGCACAAAGCGCGCCTCCATGCCGATCGGCGCGTCGAGCGTTTCCTCGCCGGCGGCCGGCAGGAAATCGTCCGGACGATAACCATGCTCGGCAATGAGGATCGCCACAGCCCGCCGGCAATGCTTTTTCAGCGTGCGAAGGTTCATGCCGCCTCCGCCGGAGCCTTGGCCGCCACGTCCAGCATGGCGCCGGCGCGGGCTTCCCGTTTCGCCTGCGCCATGGTCCGTACGCTCTCGGGCGCCCAGCCATCGTAGAGCGCGCCACCGTCAGTCCATCGGACGATGATGTAGAAGGCCCGACGATGGTGCGTCATGTCGCGCTCGATTTCGATCGTCGCGCCCTTATGCGTGCCGCGGAAGTAGCCCCGCCCCTTCTCAATCGTCCGCATGCGCGCCCTCCGTATCGGGCGGCGGTGCGTGTCCATTTCGGATGTTGTCGGCCGCCGTCAGGCCATCGATCTGCAGGTCGATCGCCGCGAGCTCGAGGATGGCAGCATCGCGCCGCGCCTCCGCGCTCGCGCGCCGGGACTGCAGCTCGTGCATGCCGCGCGGCCCGCGCATCAGCCAACCGCCTTTGCGTCCGGATCCAGCTTCCCGGCATCGATCTCGGCTTGAACGCGCGCGCCTCGCTCGCGCAACTCCGCCGCTTCGTCGCCATGATCGTGTTTCGTCGCGCCGATCAGATCCTTTGCCAGCTCCGCATAGGTCGGCGCGCATTCGCGGCAAAGCATGCTCTCGCCGGCCATATGAAACGGCTCGTCATCGCCGATCGCGCCCGTGCAGGCCTCGCAGCGGGACACCGTATCGTCTTCGGTATCGAGGACGCGGCACCGGCTATACGGCCGGGCCAATTCCGCCACGACGTCATCGACCGTCAGTGCCAGGCCGTCGCCGAGCAAGTACATCAGCTCGGGTTCGAATCCCTTGTCGCTCAGCAGGAAGATAACCCGTTTCCCCTGGCCGCAGGCATAGCCGGCCTCGAGATGGGCGCTCCGGCCGCACGGCAGCACGCACACACAGACATCGCACCAGTCGAGCGCGGCCTTGTCATAGCCGAACCCCCGCCGCGCGATCGGGCTCTGCGTCACAACGCGCGCGAAATCCCGCGGGCCTGACTTGGCGTCCCCATGGGCGCTGCAGTCACTCCACCGGAACCCGTCATTGTCGGGCGCCGGGTTTTTGAAGTCATAGACCTCATGCCCGGACTCGCGCAGGGCCGCGACGACGGCGGGTTGCTGCTCATTGCGCCATGATGACGCGACATAGATTCGGCTCATGGCTAGTCCACCGTCGCGCGATCGTTGCGCGCTAGCCAATCGGCTCGGCTATCGCCAAGCCTTTTGTCCATCTGCGCTTCAGTCTCGGGCCACAGATGGAGATCATGGACGAGCCTGAGATACGTCTCGTGCCAGAACGCGCGGATCTGTCGATCGGGGTGTTTGTACCCAACGATTTCGACCGCATGCATGAAGTGCATTTGGAAATGATGCGGTAGACCATCGAGCGATCGGAGATACTGCGAAACAATATCGGCCATTTCGACCGGCCACGGACGCTCGTTGCATTGGCTGATATCGTACGATGGCCCCATGAACGACCCGCCGTTCCGACTATGCGGATCGGTCAGCACGCACTTATCGAGTGACGAGAGCAGGATGCAGCGTCGGTACCAGCGCAGCAGGTATTTGATCGGCGCGTATTTCTCGGTTCCATCCGGACCGCGAACGGCGGCTAGCAAGACGGTTTGCTGCATAAAGGTCAGGCCAGCTGCCCAGCTCTGCAATACCGACGACGCCGGCCCCCATGGCAGCCGACCGTGGGTCGTGTTGGCGGCCACAGCCGAAAGAAAGTCTCGCAAAGCGGATTCGTATTGATGGCGCGCCCCCGGGTATCCGTCGTCGACGATTTGGGGGATCGCTCTGACCGCCTTCGCCAGGACAGCGAATGCGGAAAATTCCGCCTGCTGCATCGTGAACACTTCTGACATACCTCTCTCCCATTCCGCTCCGGTTGCGACGATTTTTAGATCGGGGTCCGTCATCACCTGCCCCCGCTTTCCATGGCGAGCGAGCGCTCGAGCGCCTCGAACGACGGCCCGCGCATATCGCCGGCCGTCTCATGGTAGGAGTCGAGGAAGGCGCCAAAGAGCTCGCGGCACTCGGCCTCGCCGACCCCGTCACGCTTCAGCGCCATGACCACGTTGAGCCACAGAGCGAGCGCCAGATTGTGAAGCCCGCCGATCGAGCCCACCATGACGTCCTCCGCTCTCGCGCCGGCGCCATGGGCCGAGACTGTCCGCATCGTCGGCTCGAACAGCGCCGCGACCAGCGACGCGCTCAGCGCCATGACCGGGTCGCTGCCTTCCGCCCGGCTGCGCATCCGCGTCACGCCTTCATCGACCGTGCCGCGCATCAGATCATCGAGCACGACGCTCTTGCCGTCCGCCATTACGCCCTCACCTTTTCCAGAGCTTCGCGCGCATTCGCGCTTTGCGTTTCGAGCGCGTTCACGAAGGCGCGCGCGGCCTTGAAGATCGGCGACATCAGCGCCGCAGCGGCGCGACGTTCAGACGAGCGGTAGAGCGTAGGGTCGATGATGTGCCCAAAATTCTCCATGTCGCGCTCCTCGGCCTCGAATTGGTCGAAAAGCGGCATGTGAGGCGCGAGGATGGCTACCGCCGCGGAGATGGAAGCGCCCGCCTGCAACAGCGCTTCGCGCGCGTCCTCTTTCGTGGTCACGACTTTCGGCATGCTCAAACCCTCTTCATCCATGGATCGACGCCGGGCGGCCGCGGGCGATCGAGATCCCACACGAACCACGCAAACAGCACCGGCGATTTTTTGAGTTTCTTCCCGCGATAGCCCTCGCGGTGCATCATCGGCTGGCGGGTACGCGCCATGACGATCGCACCCTGGAATTCTGGGCATTCGAAGATCGTGTCGCGCGCCGGCGTTTCGAGGAAGCCAAAGCGGTGCAGCAGGACAAGCCGCCGCGTCGTCCGCGACGACGGCCGCACCTTCTTCAGCAGCCGCATGCCATGCGCAAAGAATTTCTCGCCGCCGCTATTACCGAAAGGCGGGTTCTCGACGATGTTCGGACCGCGCGCTGTCTCGCATGCCAGGAAGTCGATACCCGGCGTACCGAACCCGTAATCCGCGATGTCACTGGCGACGACGAAATAGCCGGCTTTCTGAAAAGGCCGCGCGATCGCGCCGCGGCCGCATGCCGGCATCCACACCGGCCCACGGAAATCGTAATTGGCGAGCAGGTGATCGACGGTTTCGGCACCGGTCTCATGAAGGTGATCGAGCGCCCCCTCAACCTCAGGCCGACCTTTGTCCGGATCGCAGGAACCCGTCACCAGGCGCAGCCCGCCACGGCCCTTTGGCCGCACCGGCGTCGGGATCACGAAGCCCGCGGCTGGCGCATGCGCGTTCATGCCGGATCTCCCGGCTGCAGCGGCGGCACGCCCAGATCGATGATCTTGGCCCGCACTCGCGTCAGCGCACCGCCGACGCGGATCGTCGTGACCTTATCGAGGACCCGGCCCAGCTCGTTCGCGCACAGCACCAGGTGCAGCGCCCCGATCTCGCGCGATGTTAGCTGCAGCGTATGGATGACATCGGCGCTCATGCTGCTACCCGCGTATCCAGCGTCGCGAGATAGGCCGTGATAAGCACGCGCACGCCGTCGCGCGCGCCGCGATCAGGCGCGTCAAGGTAGGTGAACGCGAGCTGGCGCATGAATTTCAGGCAGTCGCCGAGCGGCCGCGGCGCTTCGCTCGCAGCCGCCTTGGTATTGCCGGCGGCCGCGCGAAGCCGACCGCGCGTGTGAGGCAGCTTCTCGCTATCGGTCGCCGCGCCCTGCAGCGCCCAGAACAATTGCTTCAACGCCGATTCCGGGGTCGTTATCGCGCTCGTCATTGCAACGTCTCCAGCTTGAAGCCGTTGGCGGTGCGCTTCGTTGCCTCGTAGCTGTAAGGCAGCTGGGGAACGTCTACCTCGGGCATCAAACCGGCCTCGGTGACGACGGCCGTCAGCCGCGCCTTCACCACCGCGAGACCCTCGGGATCCATGCCCGCCCAATGCGCTGTTCCGTTGAACGTCCTGACGATCAGCTCAGCCGCCGATCGCGCGCGGACGATGTCGGAATATCCACCAAGGATCCGTAGGCCCGTGGCGAGATGCACGATCTTGAAGAGGACCGGGCCCTTCAGTGCCACGTTGGTGATCGCGATGTCGCCGATGACGAATCCAGGACGACTACGCAGGCGACCACGCCGCCCCTGCATCTGCACCATCCTACGATCCCAGATCGTCCAGTCCCACGGCGGAATGGTGGTCATGCCGCCCTCCGCAAAACATCGTTGAAATCCATGCCGGGTTCGGGCCGCGCACGGCGCACCAGGCGCTGTCCCTTGCGGCCGAAGCGCGCGGCGGCGCGGGCATAGCGGTCATCCGCCATGCGGGGATCCTTGTTGTCGGCGTCCTCGCAGATGATTAGCTCGGTCACGCCGGGCGGCAGGATGATCCCCGGCGCGCGCATATTGGGCAGCGGCCCCCAGCCTTCGCCGCAGATGTTGTCCATGCTCAGCGCGGCGAAAACGGCCGCGCCGGCGCTTCGCCCGGCAAGCGCCAGGGCGGCCATGACGGAAAGCCCCGTCTCGATGCCCTCGCAGACATGCAAGCGCGGCGCGAACGCGGTCAGCCGCACCACGGCGCCGCCGGCGGCGCCCAGCATCTTGCGCTTGTCGAACCCGCGATTGTCGTTCAGCGCCTTGTTGAGATAGGTGCGATGCACGCCGCGGAACCGCCGCTCATGGTCGACCATCGGCGCGACCATGGCCGGATCTTCGCGGTCGTTATCGTAGTCGGGGCAATCCATCAGGAAGCGCAGCGACAGCGGCACGCCCTCGGGCGCGCTCTCGCCCCAACCTGCGGCGATCAACGCCGTATCGATCCCCCGCGTCCGGAAGTAATGGCGCAGCACTGTGTCGTGCGCCGCGCGCTGCCAGATCTCGCCGGCATTGGCGCGGCGCCAGGCCCCGCGCCGCGCTTCCTCCGCCGCCAGTTTCGCATCGCGTTCCGCCTTCTGGCGCGCGAACACAGCCTGACGTTCACGGCGCTCTGCAGCGCTTTCCTGTGTTTCACGTGACAAGCCCAGGGGCGCGGCGAGCGCCTCAACGGCGGCCTTCAGCTCGGCGCTTTCGGTTAGCATCACCCAATCGATCGCTGTGCCGTGCGCGCCACAACCGAAGCAATGGAACGAGGCCGGACTATTCTCCGGAAACACCGTGAAGCTGCCCGTCGACTCCGAATGGAACGGGCACAAGCCCACCATGCGCCGGCCCTTGCGGATCAGCTTCACACTGCGGCCGATCAGGTCGGGCAGGTTCGTCTTGTCTTTGACGACGGCGGCGAGCTCGGCGAGGTTCATCGGGCCACCCGCGCGCTATGCATCGGCTTGGGTTCGGGGCGCGCCGGCGCCGGCCGCCAGCACAGCGCATGATGCGTCGGGCAGAAGGACGAGACTTTGTCCCTTCCTTCGAAGCCCGCGACGATCGCCCGCGGCGCGCCGCACATCGTCGGGTCGATCAGCGGATCACCCGCCATGTGCTGGCACCCGAGCGTGTCACCCGAGACTGTGCGCCCCTCGACGAAGCGCGGCGCGACGGGCGCCCGCGACACCCGCGCCGGCTTGACCACCGCCAGCGCGCGCGGCGCCTTCGGCCGCGGCTCCCGCGGAACCGACGTGCCGCGCGGCACGCGCACATGCACGCCGGCTTCGATCTGCAGGCGGCCGTGCATGCCGATACAGGCATTGCGCGTGACACCCGGCAGGCGCTTGCCGGACGGATCCGGCATCGCCGAGATCCGCATCGCGACCTGGGTGAAGCTCAGGCCGTCCTTTATCAGGGCCAGCAGCGCGTCTTTGCGTTCCTTCGTCCAGCTCATCGCCCACCCCGCATTTCGCGCTCGATGGCCTGACGCAGGCGGCGGGACATTTCCTCGAGCGGCGATCGCCCCGCGGCCTTCGCGGCCGCGGCGGAGGCGTAGTGCATTGCACTGGCTTTCACCTTGGCGAGAGCAGCGATCGCGGCCTTGTCGCCCAGCGTGGCATCGGCGGCGATCATCGCGAGCGGCCGGATGAGCTGGCGCTGCAGGAGCGAGGTCCCCGCGATCGCGCCGGCGGCGCGCAACCAGGTCAGTACGCGCCGCGCGACCGGCTCGCCGTGCAGACGATGCATCAGCATGACGTCCGCGCCGCACATCGTGACATGCGAGGGGCGTATCCCCTGCCCCATCGGATAGCGCGCCAGCTCCACGCCCGCCGCGGCGAGCAGCGCGAAGAGCTCAGCCGCCTCGGCATCGCCGCCGGCGAGCCGGGCGTGCCAGATCGCCAGCGGATGCATTTTCGTGCGCTCGCCGTTGATCGCGAGAAACGCCCGGCTCTGCGCCTGCACGTCGGCTTCGACGATCCAGCAAGGCAAAGTGGGCACGTCGTCGCGCAGGAAGGCGGCGGCTGCGCGGTGCTGCCCGTCGATGATCGCGAAACGCGCTCCCCCGTCACCCAGCTGGCCGACGATCGGCGCCACAATCAGCGGCGTGAATTTCGTCCAGTCGAACCCTGCGGCGATCTGGGCGATCAGCGCCGCACCCGCCGCCGTCACTGCGCGCTGAAAGCGCGGATCGATCACCAGGTCAGACAAAGGGATGGAACAGGCCGCCCCGATCGTGCCGGCGATCGGCGCGAACGCGGCCGGGTACGGCACGTCGCCGGCGACGTCTTCGATCGAGCGGAAGGCATGATCGGTCATTCGCGGCCTCCCAGCGCGGCAAGGCGGCCACGACTGTCGGGCGGGATCCGCGCGGCACGCAGCGCGCCGGCGAGCGCGATGAGGCCGAGCTCCGCCTCGCCCAGGATGTAGCCGCGCGAGGCCTTCATGCGTGCAAGGTAGTCGGCGCGTTCCAGCGCGCGATCTACGGCAGTGCCCCCCCCCACGATCGGCAGCGAACCGTCTTCGAGCGACACAATGCTCATGCGGACCCCCGGGGTGTTTCGGTGACCTGTCCGATGCCGGCCGCGGGCTTGCCCGCGCGGTCCCAGGCCGCGTTCAGCGCGTCGCACTGATCCGCGAGATCGCGCAGGATGTTTTGGAACCCGGTCGCAGCCCCATCACCCGAGCCAAAGAACGCCGTCGCGAGGCCGCGCGCGGATTCAGCGGAAACCGTGTTGCGCAGAACCGAATCGCGGAAGCCGACAAACACGCGATGACCGCGCTCGCAATCGAAGGCGATGCCGTAGTCGATGATCCGGCCATTCTGACCGTCGAAGCCGAGCCGCCCCTCCGCGTCGCGATAGAACGGGCCACGTTCGCCGGGCAGGTTCGGGACCTTTAAGACCGCCTCGAGGCTCATTGCACACCGCCGAGCTGATCGGCCACGAACGCCGCCGAGGCGACCATCCAGGCCGGCGGATTGGCGCGGCAGCTCGCGCAGATCACGGTTTGCTTGTCGGCGGTGAAGCCGCCGCATCCGGCCGCACAGGGCGAGGCGCGCAGACGCAGGCTGGACGATTTGGCGGACCCCGCCACGAGCAGTGCCTTCCTCATGCTTCACCCCCATCACGCACGCGCATGGCGACGGCGATCGCGGCGGCGACCGCACCCAGGACTTCGTGACCTTCCTTGACGATCCGCCCGGCCTCGGACGGCGAGAGCTGGCCGTCATCGGCGAAGGCGTCACAGATGGCGCGCATCAGGTCGCCCATCTCGCCGCCGGCGAGACCGGCCAGCAGCTGCAGCGCCTTGGGCGTATGCGGCTCGATTTTGATCAGCGCATAACCGACCTCGGCCGCCATAAAGCGCGTGACGATCGGCTCGCCGCCTTGCGCGACGTGATGCGCCTCGAGCGCGCGGATCTTGTTGACGCCCGGATAGACATTGGCGTTGTCCCCGTCGGGATCGGTCATCCGCTGCCAGGTGCCTTTGGTCGTCTCGGTGAGCTCGCCGGCCTTGGGGCAACCGCCGATCGCGTCGACGATCTGCAGCACGGCCGCTTTCAGCGTGCCGGGCGGACGAGGCTTCGCCGCCCCATGCTGGCCGCGGGTACGCTTGATCGCGTCGACGTCGCTCATGCCGGCACCGCCGCCCACGTGGCCGCGACGCGGGCCGCGTACCAGGGGCCATGACAGAGCAGGTGGAACAGCGCAGAGGCCTTATCCGCCGTCTTGAACATCACGATGGCCGCGCGCGGCGCCACGCCTTCACCGCACGCGATGCAGATCGGCGTCCCGTCCGCCGCGACGCGCGGGACGACAGGCGGCAACGTCGCCATGGCGCGATTGAACGCACCCCAGTCCCGCGGCGCCGCTTCGCGATGCTCCGATACGCAGGAGTCCTCGCCATGCGCGTTTGCCGCAGGGGACTGGGGTGCAGCCACCGGCCCGTTCTGGTCAACGGCACCCGGCGGATCGAACAACGATGCCTGCAGCGTCAGGGGCGCGCTCATGGAATGACCCCGCCAATGCGCTGCAACTGCGTGAAGCCGCGCCGCATGAGGCGCAGGCCAAGTGCGCTGCGCACCGGCCGTTGCGCTTTCCAGAGGCGCCGCCCAATTTTAAACTGCATTGTGGCCCAGCGCAGGCGAAGCCGGCCGCGCCATGTCGCGCTGCCCACTGCCTGGGCGACGACACAGACCGTGATGACACGGCCCTGTAGCAGCCCGAAGGTTGGGGGCACATGCGCGATCGGCGCATCATCGAGCCGATAGTCACCCACGACCGCCAACGGCCCGCTCCGGATCTCAACGACGTCCTCCGGCAACCACCGCGTGACGGGAGTCGAAAGCTGGGCTGGACCCGGAGTCGAGTTCCGATCTGAACCCGTGGCGTGCGGCGTCGGCCGCCGGCCAAGATGCGGCCATGACCTACCCATCATGCCGCCCTCCGCTGATCAGTGTCGCGCCCACCCCGAACGGCGTTCGGGGTAAGATCGGCCGGCCGCTCCTCCGGCGGATCCGGATCGTCGGGCCAGATCTCTTCGATGATCGCCGCCACCAGCCGCTCGAGCCGCGGGCCATAGGCGAATCGCCAGCCGCCGGGCCCGAACGCCTCATCCAGCCATGCGCCCCCCCCTCCGGCGGCACACCGAGCAGCTGCTCGACCTTTTCCAGCACCGCGCTCATGCCGCGGCCTCGCTTGAGGCGGCAGGCGCCACACTCGGGGGCGTCGGCGAGAACCCCGCATCCAGCGCCCGCAAGGCGATCGCGACGGGCTTGGGAACGTCGACAATTCCGCGCTCCCACCGCTGCACCGTGCTGCGATGGACGCCCATGAGCTCGCCTAAAGCCTCGACCGAAAGGCCAAGGCGCTCGCGAATTGAAGTGACTTGAGAGGCTTCCATGACGGGGATAGTGCATAATGCACGACCATCTGCAAGTGCCTTTTGCACCATCAGGCCGTGCATAATGCACGGAATGGCAAACGATGAACTCGCTCAAAGACTTAGGACGGCCCGGGTAGCGGCTGGCTACGCGGACGCGTCCGCGGCCGCCGCGGCTCTGAGCGTCAAGCAGTCAAGCTATATCCAGCATGAGAACGGCACGCGTGGCTTCAAGCGCGACCGTGCAGAACACTATGCCCGCCGATTCGGCGTCAGCCTCGAATGGCTGCTGACCGGCAAGGGTACGATGAAGGGGAAGGCGAGGATCCGATCCATCCCCCTCGCCGGTCATGTCGGCGCCGGCGCGCAGGTGCATATTATTGATGGCCCAGCCCTGGAACACATCGATGTCCCTTACGAGCTCGGCAGCGATGCCGAAGCGGTGGAGGTTCGCGGCGATTCGATGTGGCCGGCGATCATGGAAGGCGAGATCCTGATCTACGATCGCATCCGCCACGACCCCAGCTCGCTCATTGGCTGCAAGGTTATCGCCAAGCTGACGGATGGCCGGATGTTCGTTAAGCTGCTCGGGAAGCGCAGCAAAGACGGGCTTTGGACGCTGCATAGTTTCAACGGCGCGCCGATGGACGACGTCGACCTTGAATGGGCGGCAGAGGTCCGGATCATCATGAAGCGCTAGGCGGAGAGCAGCGATGTTTGTGAAGACGATCGCGATTGCATTGATAGTGCCGGCACTGTCGGCGTGCGCCGTCACGATGCAGAGCGGGGCCGATTTCACCAGCCAGTATGCCGTTTCCTATGATGCCCTCGCCGATTGCGTCTACGACAATGAGGACTGGGGTGGCGGTCCTGGCCCGCGTTTCATTCGACGCCCCGCGATCGGCGAGACGCGTATCGAAGCTCAGGGCGGCTTCGATACGACGACCATTCTTCTGTTCAAGCGAGCGCCAGGCGGCGGCGCGATCGTCGAAATCAGGGTCGCCAGCAATCCCGAGCGCCAGACCGCGCGCTTTCGGGCAACGATAGACCGATGCGTATCGACACTGCCGGCGGCCGCGCAAACACCGGCCTAGCCTCTCAACTGCACCGCCTGCTCGATGGCCGCCTTGATCTCCGCGACTTGCGCCACCGTGCCTTCGAACGCTTGCTGATCGCCACTCGCCGTTCGCAACATCAGCCGGCTCGTGTGATCCCGTGATGCCCAGATGGCGAGCGCAATGCCCAGAACCAGCAGGCCGAAACCCCATAGATTCTTCAGCGAAACCGCCCCGAAGAGCATGATCGCGACACCTAGTATGATGCCGGCCGTGTTCTTTTCCTTGCTGATGAAGACACTGCCGATCCCCGCGATCGGATAGGACGTCGAGCCGAAGCGGGCCAAGGTTCGGCTGATCTCGATGCCGCCTTTTTTATAGATGACCTCGTCTCCCATCGCTTTCCCCCATTTTCCCCAACTCAGCCTAGGAAATCAGAAGCCGTGATGGCGCGCTAGGCACCGCACCGGCCAGCGCATTGTGCACGACTGGTTCATAATCGTGCATAATGCACTTTACTCCTTTCGATCATCGTGCATTATGCACGACACCGAAGAAGGAGACCCCACATGTCTGGTACCCCGAACGCCGTTCGCCCCTCCCGCGCTGAAAAGCGCGAAACGGCCGAACAGAATGCCACGATCGGCCGCATGGCTGAAACAGTCGTGGATGCCATCCTCGCCCGCGGCACCTGCGAGGATCGCGATCTCGAGCGCGCCATGTTCACCGGCGATGAGATCAAGCTGCACAAGGAAGCCGCGATGCGGCTCGCCCGCCAGGACGAACGCGTCCGCGACAGCGCGAGGGCCGCGTGATGTCGGACATAGCCACCCTCGCCCGCTGGCAGATCCTCGATGAGGTCATTCTGCCCGACATGCCCGAGGTGAAGGGCCGGCCGCAGCGCGGCTTCATCGAGAAGCTCGATGCCGATCGCCGCACCGGCCTCATGTCGGTGCGCCTGCAGGGCGGCCCCGATGGCGGCACGCTCAAAGTGGTGGACGCCGAGCGCCTCCGCCGCCCCGAAACCACACCCTTCCGCGACTACTGAGGCTCAACCCATGAACGCTATTCAGAACATCCGCGCCGGCCTGCAGTCGCACATCGACGCGACCAAGGGATCCATCAGCGCTGTCGAACGCGGCGCCGGCGTCGGCAAGGGCGTGATCTCGAAACTGCTGTCCGGCGCCAAGGACACGATCGACATCCCGACCGCCGAGGCGATCGCCGCGTCGATCGGCAAGCCGATCACCGAACTGCTCTCCGGAGTCGTGATGACACCGGCTGCGGCCGCGCGGCAGATACATCCCGATCGGCTGATGGCCTCCCCTCTCAACCCGCGCAAGGCCCAAGGCCTCGATGCTGGCGCGATCTCGGATCTCGCCCGCTCGCTCGCCGACCAGGGCCAGCTGCAGAACCTCATCGCACGACCCTTGCCTGTCATGACAAACGGCAGCGGCGAAGTTATGGCCGGTATGTTCGAAATCGTCGCCGGCGAACGTCGCTGGCGGGCCGCCGTGCACGGCATCGCGAAAGGCATCCTCGCGCCGGACTTCGAACTCAACGTCATCGTCCGCGAGCTGACCGATGAGCAGCTGGTAGAGCTGGCGCTCACCGAAAACATCGTGCGCCGCGACATGAGCCCGCTCGAGGAGGCCGACGGCATCGCCTTTCTCCACGACAAGGCGCGCGCGGCCGGAACAACCAAGGCCTTCACCAAGCACCTGGCCGACGCCATGGGCATGTCCGATCGCTGGATCCAGAAGCGCGTCAAGCTGTCGACTGCCCTGGTCGCGCCCGCCCGTGAAGCCTTGGTCGCCGGCAAGCTATCGCTCGCGATCGCCCAGGAGCTCTCCGAACTGCTCGCCGGCATCCAGCATTTCGCGCTGCCGCTGATCCTGCAGGGCTCGATCGGCCGCGTCGCCGAAAATCTCCACAAGGAGCTCGCGACCAAGCTGCCGAAGGTGAAGGACGCGATCTTTGACATGGACCAATGGGACGGCGGCACCTGGACCGCCGACCTGTATGGCAACAAGGTCGAGTTCCTGGGCGACCCCAAGCGCGCCGAGCAGCTGCAGGCGGCCGCGCTGAAGGAGAAGCGGAAGAAGATTGAGGACAAGGGCGGCACCGTCGAAACCACCAAGCAGGACTGGAACTGGCGCGAGGCCAAGAAGGGCGAGACGGGCGCCACGCTGTTCGTGCGCGACGGGTTCGGCGTCAAGGTCAAGAAGAACATGGTCTCGACGCAGACGCGATCGCCCGTCACATCTGCCGCACCTGGCGCGAAGGCCGATCCTGCCGCGGAAGCGGCCGCCCGGCAGGCCGCCATTGATGCCGCCAAGGCGCGCGAGGCCGCACGGATCGATTGGCAGAACCGGGTCGCGGACGCGCTGCGGGGAGACGAGGTCGCCCTCATGCGCGCCACGATCCTTGCCACTCTGATCGGCGACGACGTGTGCTGGCCGAACCCCGTAGGAATCGGGTGGCAGATCAGCCCGGATGCCCGTGCGCAGATCGCCGAGAAGCTGTCCCTCACCGATCACAACTGGCGGATCGGTGAAGGCGCCGCGAGCGCCGAGATGGATCTCGCGGCCGCCAAGACGATCGCCGCGGCCTCACCGAAGGCGCTCCGCGCGGCCTTCGCCGTCGCTGTGTTGTCGCGTGTCGCTGACCAGGCCGATGACGAGCTCGCAACCTCGCAGGAGGAGGCGTTCAGCATCCTCAGCGGCATCGAGCTGCCAGAGATCCTCGTCACGGCGCCAGCACCCGCCGCCGAGGCCCAGCCATGATCACCGGCTGGCGCCGCACGGTCGACCGGATCGCCCGCGCGACCCTCGACGGCGCGATCATCAGCTGCCTTGCCGGGCAGCTGGCGATCGCCGCCGGCTGGATCCTCGGCCGACCGGACATCGAGCACGCCGGCGCCGTGCTCAGCGTCTTGTCGGTCGGCTTCGCCTTCGCCGCCGCCCTGGCCGCACGCTGGAGCCGGGCTTGAGCGGCGCGGACAGGGGACGTTCCGGCGTCCCCTACGCGCGCCGCTTTGGCGCAGCGACCGAGGAGTCACCCATGGCACAAGAGTCCAATTCCACCCCGCACGGCATTCCGGTTGAACGCTGGAAGGCAAAGCGCAGCGGTCCCGCAATTTCCGTTACGGGCATGGTCCGTCGCCCAGTCGATGGCGACGGCGCCAAGATCGAGACTAAGGAAGAGCGGTTCACCTTCAAGTCGATCGAGCTTCGTGCTGGCGGCCCCGTCGGCATCACCCCTGACGACAAGATCGTCTGGCTTGCCAGCAAGCTTTAACCCACGCCGGCGGCGTCTCGGTTCGCCGAGGCGCCCGCCGGCCAGGAGATTATATGACCGACGACCCGATTTCCGAAGCGGAGTTGCTGCGGCGCTTCCCGTGGATCGGGCAGAGCCGCTTGCGCGCGCTCGCCGCTGAGAACAAGGTGCCGTTCATTCGAGGCCGCCGCCGCTCCCGCTGGTACGGCCCCGAGGAAATTGCCGGCGTAATCGACTCCCTGAGATCCCCATGGCCCGCCCCCGAAAAGACGTCCTCTTCGAGCTCGCCGGCCAGTACATCAAACGCGAGCCCGGCCGCGAAGGCCTCTGGCGTTACTGGTTTGACGCCGGAACTGGCAAGAGCCGCCGCGCGCCACTTGGCTGCAACGAACTAGAAGAGGCGAAGGTCCGCCTCGCGGCGATCATCATTCAAAGCCTCAATCCGGTTGAGCATGAGAACCTGACGCCGCTCCGCGTCGTGCTCCATAAGTACCGGGACGAACGCACAGATCTGTTGCCGAGCAAAAAGCCGGCGCGCAAGGCGATCAAGCTGGCGCTCGGCTTCTATGGCGAGGACGCGCTTGTCACCGACGTCACGCCCGAGAAACAGGTTGAGTTCGTCAAGGCCGAGGTCGCCCGCGGCGCCTCGCACACCTACATCTCGCGCAATCTGTCCGTCATCGCCGCCGCCTTCGCCCATGCTGGGCTGAAGGACATGGAGATCCCGTACGGCCTCGCCTGGTTGAAGAAGGTCGCACCCAGCGACAAGGCGCCCCGGCGCGTGGCGATCCCGACCGACCCGCAGTTCAAGATCTTGCTGTCCGCGCCTATGCCCGAGCCGCTCTTTCGCTGGATGCTTCTGGAATTGGGCAGCGGCGGCCGACCGGAAGCCATGGTCGACTTCGCGCCGGCGCAGCGCCAGGAGGGCCTGTGGGATTTGAACCCGGCTGGCCGACCCCAGAACAAAAAGCATCGGCCGATCGTCCGCGAGCCGGCATTCCTGACGCCCTTCCTCGACGCCTGGGACAAGGACGAGTCGACCAAGCTCTACGGCCGCTATGTCGCCTATGCCGGCGTCGAGAGCGTCAAGACGGCCCTGGACCGCCTGACGACGCAGACCGGCATCAGGATCAGCGCCTATTCATTCCGCCACAAAGTGGCGACGATTCTGCGCCGCGCGAAGCGCAGCCATGGCGTGACCGAGGACGATATTTCGATGCAGCTAGGCCATCAGCGCCCGAATGTGCGCATCACGGGCGGCTATGGCGAGTTCGATCCGGACTATCTGGACGCCCCTATGCGCGCCCTCTCCGACTGGCTCGAAGGCCTCGGGTTTTCCCGCAGTATTCTCGCAATCCACCCCGACCGCGACAAGGCTAGCGGAAAATTTCTAAAGATTTCAAGGGGTTAGGATGGTGGGCGGTACTGGGATTGAACCAGTGACCCCTACGATGTCAACGTAGTGCTCTCCCGCTGAGCTAACCGCCCGACTTGGCAACTGGAAACGCCCAAGGGCGCGCCCGGCTGCGGGTAAGGGGGAGGCTTCTAATCATCCCCGCGCGTGCTGGCAAGCGCGAAGGCGGCCAAAAGGGAGATGGAGGGCGGTCTACCGACCGCCCTCCAATCATTGCGCCGCCAGCGCGACCGCCTCGGTGGCTGGCTGGTCACGCAACTGCAGCGCCTGGCGCAGCGCCGAGCGCGCGCCGGGCGACGACGCCTCGACCGCGCCGGCCAGGGTCTCCTTCACGCAGCTGTCGCGGCGGCCCTTGGTGTCCACGTCGCCGCACAGCTTCTTCGCGGCGCGCTCGACATGAGCGAGATAGGCGGCGCGGCCGGCCTCGGTCGCGAGGTCGATTTCGCCGGACCGCACGACATACGACGCGCCCACCTTCCAGGCGCCCTCTTCGGCCGCGGCGGGCAGCGCCAGCAGCGCGAGGGGCAGTGTAACGGCAATCACGAAGCGCTTCATTGGGGTCTCTCCCATCGGGGCGGAGCGGGGCTGCTCCGGCCCCATGAGAAGGGCGGATTTCGGCCTGATCGGTTAGGATCGCCGCCTGACGAACGCCTGATGAAGACCTGACGACACCTGATTTTGACGCCGCCGCCGATTGCGCGAGCCGCGCCTTCGCGCACACTCCCGGCCATCATGAGCGACGCCGCCGCCTCCGAACCCGTTCTCCTTGCCCATGTCGCGCCCTTCCGGCTCGGCAGCTTCGCCGTGCGTCCGGCGACCCGCGAGGTCGTCACGCCCGACTGGCGCGAGGTGCTGGAGCCGCGCGTTATGCAGGTTCTGGTCGCCCTCGCCCGCGCCGAGGGCGAGGTGGTCGGGCGCGACGAGCTGACCCAGAGCTGCTGGGACGGCCGGGTGGTCAGCGAGGACGCGATCAACCGCGTCATTGCGCGCCTTCGCCGCCTCGCCGAACATGGCGAGGGCAAAGGCTTCACGCTCGAGACCGTCACCAAGGTCGGCTACCGCCTGGTCGTGGCCGACGAGGCAGAAGCGCCCGCGGCTTTCGCGCCCGACGCTGCGCCGCTCGCTCCATCGCCGGCCACGCCACCCGCACCGCGCCCCACCCGCCGCTGGCTGCTGCTTCTCGCAGCGATCACCGGTCTCGCCGTCGCGGCGGCCGTCGCCGTCTTGCTGATGACCGCCCTGCCGTCCGGGCCGGACGAGGCCTTCATGGCCGACTTCCGTCGCGGTGAGGAGGCGATGAATGTCGGAACGGCCGACGAATCCGCCCATGGCATCGCCCTGCTGCAATCGGTGGTCGAGCGCGCGCCGGACTATGCGCCGGGCTGGTCGTCGCTCGCGCTCGCCTACCTCATCAGCCTTGAATACGTACCGCCCGAGGCGCGCGAGGGCGTCGCGCGCCGCGCCGACGCGGCCTGGCGCCGGGCGTTCGAACTCGACCCGGACGATCCCGCCGCTCATGTCGCGCGCTACGTCATGACCCGCTTCCCCGATCTCGCCTCGCGCGACCGCGCCCAGCAGGAGGTGCTTTGCCACGCGCCGGAGCAGCGCAACATGCTGCTCTCCCGCGCCGGCTTCCTGCGCCAGGTCGGGCGCTTCCGCGAGGCGGTGGACTTCTCTCGCCGCGGCGCCGCCGCAGACGCGGCCTCGCCGCGCACCCGCGGCTCGCTCGGCCGCACCTTGGTCTCGGCTGGATTGATGGAGGAGGCCGACCGCGTGCTCGACGAGGCCGCCCGGCTGTGGCCGCGCAACACCTCGATCTTCTTTACGCGGGTCTGGGTCTATTTCGAAACCGGCCGGCCGCAGCGCGCGCTCGCGATGCTGGATGATCGCGCCCAATGGCCGGCCGGCGTGCCCGTGGAGGACTTCGCGATCTATCGCGCCGCCGCCATCGCGCTCCAGACCCGCACGCCCGAAGATATCAAGACCGCGCTCGACACTTTCGCCGCCACGGTGCCGCAGGGCTTCGGCTATGCCCAGAACGCGATGATGATCGAGGCCGCGCTCGGCGATGTCGATGCCGCCTTCCGCACCGCCAATGCGCTCTATCGGGGCGAGGGCATCGACATCTCGCCGATGATGTTCAGTCCGGCGCAGGGCCAGTATGCCGGCGACAAGCGCGGCGCGCTGCACGTGCTGTTCGGCACCCTTACCGCATCCATGCGCGCCGATCCGCGCTTCGGAAAGCTGGCGGCGGATCTTGGGCTCATGGCCTATTGGCGCGAGACCGGAATACGACCCGATGTCTGCGCCGCCGCCGTGCCCCCGCCCTTCTGCGCGGCCATCGCGGCGCCATAGGACCCTCAACAGAAAACGCCCGCCTGCGTCCCCACGCGCAGCGGGCGTTTTCCAAAGCGCAGCGGTGGCGGCCGGCGGGGCTTCCGCCGGCCGCCGACCGTCAGCCCCCCGGGGCTTGGGCGACTGCGACACCTGGTGCGGCCGCACCCAGGTAGTCCTGCTTCAGTTGGGCCTGGAGATCAGGCCGTTCGATCGAGGCGATCGCGCTCAGCGCGAAATTGTCCTCGCATGCGGTGTTGCGGAGATGCGTGCCGGTCTCGGTGCAGGCCTCGCGCGCGGCGCGCTGGATGTCGGCGACGATGTTGGCGCGGCCTTCGGCGGTATCGGCCGCTCCGGCGTCGAACCGCAGCGTGGTGGTCACGACATCGCCGGCCGCAGCGCCGCCGCTCAGCGCAAGCGTGACAAGCGCTGCATTTGCCAGTTTCGTGATCATGGGGGCTCCTCGACTTCTTTGAAATGTCCCGGATTCGTGCTCCGGTGAAACCATTGGAAAGCCTGGGCGGCTGATGAAACAGGACGGGAAACCGACCAAACGCCGCCGGGAAGCCGATGAAACGCCGACGGGGACCTTCAGATGACCGCGCCATCCGCCACCCAGCCCGTGGTTCTCGCCCGCGAAGGCGCGTTCACGCTGGGAACGCTGCGCATCGATCCGCCGCTGCGCGAGGTCATGGGCGCCGATCGCTGCGAAAGCCTTGAGCCCCGCGTCATGCAGGTCCTGGTCGCGCTCCACCGCGCGCGGGGCGCGATCGTCACGCGCGACGAGCTGACCATGAGCTGCTGGGGTGGCCGCGTGGTCGGCGAGGACGCGATCAACCGCGCACTCGGCCGTCTCCGCCGCCTTGCCCAGCAGAGCGACGCCTTCCAGCTGGAGACGATTCGCAAGGTCGGCTACCGGCTGACCGTGCTGCCCGCCGCGACCTTCGCGCCGGATGTCGTCGCCTATGCGCCGCCCGTTACCGCCGAACGCATCGACCCGATCGCCGCCGGCTATCTCTCGCTCCCGCGCGCGGCCGATCGTTCGCGCGATACCGCGCGCCAGCAGCACCGCCGCGCGGACCTCAAACATGCCGCGCTGATCGCCGGCTTTGCGCTGGCGGCGACCCAGTTCGCCCAAGCCCCCCAATATGTCGCGAGCGACGCACCGCGTTCGGCGCCTGTCGTCGTGGCGGCCACCAATGGGCCCGAAGGGATGTCAGGCGGCTCGCTGAAGCTTGCACGGCTTCTCAGTTTCCTGGACCAGCTGCGCCCCGCCCATGGCGGCCAGAGCGCGCCGGGGGGACGGCTGCCACCGATCCGCGTGCCCGGGGCCGGGCCCACTGCGCCGGGCGAAACGCCGGCCTTCCAGCCTTACGCGCCGCCGCTGCTCAGCCGCACGCCCGACTACACGATCAACTGGCCGTCGCCCTCGACGCTTTATGTGCGTCCGTTCGTGCATGTCACCATCACTGGAATCTGATGGTGCCTAACGGTTTTTTTCTTATAAAACCGTCTGTTATCAATGGCTTATAATGAAATCGCGGTTCCGATTTCAGGCCGCGATCAACCGGTCGACCTCGATCACCAGATCCTTCAGGTGGAAGGGCTTCGACAGCACTTTCGCCTGTTTGGGCGCGGCGCTCGACGGGTTCAGCGCGACCGCGGCGAAGCCGGTGATGAACATGATCTTCATCTCGCCGTCGATCTGGCTGGCCAGCCGCGCGAGCTCGATGCCGTCCATGACGGGCATGACGATGTCGGTCAGCAGCAGGTCGAAACGGAAGCCCTTGAGGGCCTCGAGCGCTTCGTCGCCCTGGCCGTAATGGGCGACCTCGTGTCCCGCTTTCTCCAGCGCGCTCGCCAAAAAGCGGCGCAGGGACTCGTCGTCCTCGGCAAGAAGTATTCGTGCCATGCGTTGGTATCTGCCCCTGTGCCCGGTGGCCGGACCCTACAGGTCAGGCGATTCGCCTGTAAAGCCTAGCCCTTTGTCGTAAAGGCCCCCTGAACGCCCTTGCTCCAAATGCCGCCGAAATGGTCTGGTGCGGCCATGAGCATCCGCGCCGACCTGACGATCGCCCCGGCTGGCCGGGAACCGGGCGGCCCGCTTGAGGTGCGTGCGCCCGCGGTGCAGCGCGTGCCGTTCGTCTTCGCCTCGCCCCATAGCGGGCGCGACTATTCCGCCGATTTCCTGGCCGCGAGCCGGCTGGACCCGCTGACGCTCCGCCGTTCGGAAGACTGCTTTGTCGACGAGCTGTTCGCCGCGGCGCCCGATCACGGCGCGCCTTTGCTCCTCGCGCACTTCCCCCGCGCCTATTGCGACGTGAACCGCGATCCCGCCGAACTCGACCCCGCCGTCTTCGCCGAAGCGCCGCCGGCGACGCCGCAGACCCGCTCGCCGCGCGTCAATGCCGGGCTCGGCGTCATCCCGCGCATCGTGCGCGACGGGGCCGACATCTATACCAGCCGCCTGCCGCTCGCCGAGGCGGGCCGGCGCCTCGGCGCCCTGCACGCCCCCTATCATGCCGCGCTGCGCGGCCTGGCGGCGGAGACCAAGGCGCGCTTCGGGGCCTGCGTCCTGATCGATTGCCATTCGATGCCCTCGGCCGCCGCCGTCGCCGCGAGCCGGGGCTTTCCGCCCGACATCATTCTCGGCGACCGCTACGGCGCAAGCTGCGCGCCCGGCCTCACCGCCCATGCGGAGAGCACGCTGAAGACGCTCGGCTTTTCGGTCGCCCGCAACAATCCCTATGCCGGCGGCTACACCGCCGAACATTACGGCGCGCCCGCGAGCGGCCTGCACGCCCTGCAGATCGAGATCAATCGCGGGCTTTATCTGGATGAGGACCGGCTGGAAAAGCGCGGCAACGCCTTCGCGTCGCTGAAGGCCCGGCTTGATCGCTTCATCGCCGCGCTGGTCGCCTACGCGCCGCCCGTCGCGCGCTGATCCGGACCGCCTGACGACTTCCTAGAAAGAAAAGGGGCCGCTCCGAGGAGCGGCCCTAGTTTAGGGAGGAAACGCCCAGGAAGGGCACGCAAGCGCGCCGGAGCGCCTCTTGCACTGCAACAATTATATAGTCAGCCTCGGGATGTCAAGCGCATTCATTGCCCGATGAATATCTTTTTTAGTCATATAATTCATATAGTTAGATCATAGGTGCACTGCAGCAATCGGAGAAGCGGCCGATTTCGCCAAATTGACGCAGTACTTGACGGAAACGTCAACCATCAGAATCACGGAAGATTCACGCGCCAGTCGCAGACCCGTCGCGGACCGGTCGCGCAGCCGTCGCGTCGCGTGGGCATACCGCCCGTGGTGGCGGTGTCGAGCCGAAGCACAAGTCTCGCGCAGCCGCCGGTGGGATGTCCGCATCCGTTCCATTGGCGCGAGGCCATATGATTGCGACAGCCCTTCGTAAGTTTGCGCCCCAGGCGCTCGTCCCCACGCTCCCCAACGTCGTGCCGATCCGCCCGGGCCAGGCCGGCGGCGAGCCTGCCCGGGATCCGGCCAAAACCCACCGGACGATCTTTCTCTCCGACACCCATCTCGGCACACGCGGCTGCAAGGGCGACGCCCTCGCCCAGTTCCTGCGCACCCATCACTGCGAGACGCTCTATCTCGTCGGCGACATCGTCGACGGCTGGCGGCTGAAGCGCGCCTTCTACTGGCGCCCCAGCCATACCGAGGTGATCCAGGAAATCCTGCGCAAGGCGCAGGACGGCACCCGCGTCATCTACATCCCCGGCAATCACGACGAGGCGCTGAGGCCCTATGCCGGCCTCAACCTTGCCGGGATCGACGTCCGCTTCGAGGCGGTGCACCGCACCGCCGACGGCCGCGATTTCCTGGTCATGCACGGCGACTATTTCGACGGCGTCGTGCGCTACGCCAAATGGCTCGCCCATCTCGGCGACTGGGCCTATGACGGCGCGCTGTGGGTCAGCGAACGCATCAGCGACATCCGCCGCTGGTTCGGCCTCGGTCACTGGTCGCTCGCCAATTACCTCAAGCGCACCGTCAAGAATGCGGTCGAATATATCGGCCGCTTCGAAGACGCCGTCGCCCGGGAAACCGAGGCCCGCGGCCTCGACGGCGCCATCTGCGGCCACATCCACCACGCCGCCATCCGCCGCATCGGCCGCATCCTCTACTGCAATGACGGCGACTGGGTGGAGAGCTGCACCGCCCTCGTCGAAGGCCCCGACGGGGCGCTCTCCGTCATTTCCGCCTCGGGCGAGGTCCTCGTCCAGGAACGCCCCGCATTCGCCACCGCTGTGATGTGACAAATTTGTGGAGACGGTGATGCAGAGTTCTCCATTTTGGTCTAGACTGACCGCTGAAACGCCGCTCTGGATCCGTCTGCGGCGAGCCGCCCGCCGGGCGCGCGCAAGGGAGTTTGCAGCCGCTTCGATGGCCCCTGAGCCTTTGACCCCCAAGCGGATCCTGATCGTCAGCGATGCCTGGCGGCCTCAGGTGAACGGAGTTGTCCGGACGCTCGAAGCCACCTGTGCCACGCTCAGGGCGCGCGGCCTCGAAGTGCGCATGATCACGCCCGATCAGTTCCGCACGGTGCCGCTGCCCTTCTACCCGGAAATCCGTCTCGCGCTGTTCGCCCGCCGCCGCGTCGCCAAGGCGATCGCCGATTTCGCGCCGGATGCGGTGCATATCGCGACCGAGGGCCCGCTCGGCCACGCCGCCCGGAAATACTGCGTGCGCAACGGCGTCCGCTTCTCGACCGCCTTCCACACCCGCTATCCCGACTATGTCAGCGCCCGCCTGCCGGTCCCCAAATCCTGGGTCTGGGCCTGGCTGCGCTGGTTCCACCGCCCCTCGATCAGCGTCATGGCCCCGACCACGACCATGAAGGCGCATCTGGAAGCCGAGCGTTTCGTCAACGCCAAGGTGTGGAGCCGCGGCGTCGACCTCGCGCTGTTCGAGCCCAAGGCGGGCGTGCCCCCCGTGCTCGAACTCCCCCGCCCGATCTGGCTGAATGTCGGCCGCCTCGCGGTTGAAAAGAATCTCGAAGCCTTCCTCTCCCTCGACCTCCCCGGCACCAAGGTGATCGTCGGCGACGGACCGCAGGCCGCCGAGCTGAAGGCGAAATTTCCCAACGCCATCTTCCTTGGCGTGAAATTCGGCGCCGAACTCGCCCGCATCTATGCCAGCGCCGACATTTTCGTCTTCCCCAGCCGCACCGACACGTTCGGCCTGGTGATGCTGGAGGCGCTCGCGAGCGGTCTCCCCGTCGCCGCCTTCCCGGTCCAGGGCCCGCTCGACGTTCTCGGCGACGCCCCGGCCGGTGTGATGGATGAAGACCTCGCCGCCGCCTGCCGCCGCGCCCAGGCGATTCCTCGCGAGATCTGCCGCGCCCACGCCCAGCGCTTCACCTGGGAAGCCGCCGCCCGCCAGTTCATCGAGCATCTCGCGATTCCCGACCTGGAGCCGTGGGAAGAAGACCCCGGCTACACCGCCGCGCCGCGCCCGGCGGTCGAACAGGACCTCCGCGCGGCGGTCTAACGGGCGCTGCACTACCCTATTTGTCATCCCGGGCGAGGCCGGCGTAGCCGTCCGAGACCCGGGACCCAGGGGCCGCAAGCACAGATGCCCAGTCACCTGGGTCCCGGCTCTCCCCCTCGGGTTGAACCCGAGGCCGCGGCCGGATGACGATCATGTGTGCCTGATCTATCTGCGCAGTGCCTGTCTGGTTCCCCGCTGCGCTTCGGCGTAGCGTGCCGGCCATGTTCAAGCCCCTCGCGGCCCTTGCCGCGACAGCCAGTGTTCTGGTCCTGCCGGTCGCCGCCGCGCCGCGCATCTTCATTGTCGACGGCCACAACGCGAAACTGACCTTCAACTGCGCCGTGCTGGGGATGATGGATGTCGAGGGCGCCTTCACCCGCTTCGTCGCGATGGTGGCGATCGACGAAAGCGCGCCCGGCGAAGCGCGCACCGTCGTCCGGGTCGATGCCGGCAGCCTCACGACCGACGAGACCGACTGGATCGAGGATCTCAAGGGCCCCGACTTCTTCGACGTCACCCGCTATCCGCTGTTCGATTTCAATTCCTTCGGCGCCGAGGTCGTCTCGCCCGGCGTCCTGCGCGTCTCCGGCACGCTGACGCTGAAAGGCATCAGCCGCCCCGTGACGCTGAAGGTCCGCTACCGCCTGCCCGATGCCGCCGGCGGCGCCGCGCACCTCCAGGCGCAAGGCGAACTCGACCGCACCGAGTTCGGCATGGATGCCTACGACCTCGTCCTCTCCGACGATGTCGAGATCGACGTCACCGGCTCCCTCGCCGGCTACGGGCAATAGCCAAAGGCCGGGTGCGCCGCGCGCCTGAGCGTGGTTAGATCGGCCCATGAGCACGCGCAATCTCGACGCGGTCTTCGCCCCCGGCTCGGTCGCCGTCGCCGGGGCGAGCGATCGCGCCGGTTCGATCGGCGCGCAGGTGACGCGCAATGTCGCGGAAACCTTCAAGGGCCGGCTCTACGGCGTCAATCCGCGCCGCCCGGCGCTGCCCGGCTTTGAGATGCACGGCGCCGTCGAGAACCTGCCCGAAGGCCCCGACCTCGCGATCATCGTGACCCCGCCCGAAGCGGTGCTGGAAACCGTCGAGGCCTTTGCACGCAAGGGCGCCCGCGCGGCGCTGATCGTCACCGACGTGAAACGCGGCGCCGCCCCGGCGCGCGATATCCGCCGCGCGCTGCGCCAGCTCTCCGACCGCACCGGCATGCGCATCGTCGGTCCCAACGCGCTCGGCATCGTGTCGTCCGTCATCCGCGCCACCATGTCGTCGCTGCGCACCCCGAATGGCGGCATCGCCTTCGTGGGGCAGGCGACGATGGCGGCCGGCGTCGTCACCGAATGGGCGAACCAGCAGCATCTCGGCTTTTCCGGAGTCGCAGCCGCGGGCGACATGGTCGATGTCGATTTCGCCGATGGGATCGACTGGTTCGCCGCCGACACCCGCACGCGGCTGATCGTTGTCTTCATGGAGCGGCTCGGCGAGACCCGCCGCTTTCTCTCCGCGATCCGCCAGGCGGCGCGGGTGAAGCCGGTCATCGTGCTGCGCGCGCCCAACGAGGCGCTGCCGCCCGAACGCGAAGCGGTCTTCTCGGCCGCCTTGCGCCGCGCCGGAGCGCTGCGCGCCCGCACACTGGAGGATCTCTTCGCGGCGATGGAAGCCGTTGCCGTGCGCCTGCCGTCGGACACGCCGCCCACGCTCGGCCGCCGCCTCGCGGTGCTCTCCAATGGTGAAAGCCTCGGCGCGCTCGCCCGCATCGCGATCGAGGACGGCGCGGGCGAAGTCGCGCGGCTGGACGAGACGACGATCGAACGGCTGAGCGCGATCATGCCGCCGGGCCGCCCGCGCACCAATCCGGTGGACATCCTGCCCGACGCCTCGCCCGAACGCTTCGCCAATGCGCTGAAGTCGCTCTTCGACGACAAGGGCGTCGATGCCGTCCTCGCCGTCTACGGCCCCAGCGGCACGACGCCCGCCGCCAATGTCGCGGAGGCCATCGCCGCCGTGGTGGACGACGCGCGGCTGAAGCCCGGCCGCCGCCGCCCCTTCGTCATGACCGCCTTCGCCGGCGGCGCGGCCGAGGCTGGCGCGCGCGATGCGATGGCGAAACTCCACATCCCCGCCTTTGACACACCGTCGAGCGCAGTGCGCGCTTTCAACGCGCTGGTCGCGCTGCGCAATGTCGCGGCGCGCATCACCGCGACACCGGAATTCGTTGCCGGCCTTGAGGCGCCGCTGCTCGCCGAGGTGGAGCACCGCGCCCGCGCCGCGCTCGCCCGCGGCGAGACGAAGATCGACGGTCCCGTTGCCGCCGCCATCCGCCGCGCGCTCTGGCTCGGCCGCGCCGAGATGCCGTCCGCGCTCACCTGGCGCATCGCCGTCAGCGACGACCCCGATTTCGGCCCGGCGATCTTCTTCGGCCCCGGCGGCGCCTTCGCCCGCATCGCCGGCGAAACCACCGCCGCATTGCCGCCGCTCAACGCCGCGACCGCGCAGGAGCTGATCGGCGCCTCGCGCCACGCCCGCGCCGCGACGGCGGAGGGCCTGCTCGACGGCGGCGCGTCCTATGCGCTGGCCGCCCTGCTCGTCCGCGTCAGCGATCTCATCGCCGGCGCCCCGTCGCTCCGCGAACTCGTGATCGACGGGCTCTGCGCGAATGAGGGCCGCCCGCTCGCGCCGATCGAGGCAATCTCGGGCACGCTTGGCCCGGCGCCCCGAGATCGCGACGCGCGCTTCGCTATTCGTCCGTATCCGGTGCATCTCGTCGCCACCGTGACGGCCGGCGACGGCACGGCCTATCGCCTGCGCCCGATGCGCGCGGAAGACGAGCCCGGCCTCGCCCGGCTCGGCCAGAACATGACGCCGGACGATCTGCGCCTGCGCTTCTTTCAGCCGATGCGCACGCTCACCCACGATCTCGCGGCGCGCCTGACCCAGATCGACTACGACCGCGAAATGGCCTTCGCGCTCTTCGCGCTGGAGGGCGACGCCATCCTCGCCGTCGCGCGCCTCCACCGCGAGGCCCGCGGCGACAGCGCCGAATTCGCCGTCACCGTGCGCAGCGACCTGAAAGGCCGCGGCATCGGCCGGCTGATGATGGAGCAGCTCATCGCTTACGCGGGCACGCAGGACCTGAAGACGATCTTCGGCCTCGTCCTCGCCGAGAACAAATCCATGCTCCATCTCGCCCGCGCCGTCGGCTTCACCGCGCGCACCGAGCCGGGCGATGCCACCGTGGTGCGCGTGGAACGGGCGCTCGGCTGACCATCTTCTTCAACAAGAGCTGCGACCCAGCAGCGCCATGGAGGCTTCAATGGGCGATCTGATCCTCACCACCTTCGACTGGGTCCCCGAACCGCCGCGCGGCTATGTCCGCGATCTCCGCGTGCGCTGGGCGCTGGAAGAGGCAGGCCTCCCTTACCGTGTCGCGAGCACGCCCTTCGAGAACCGGCCGGCCAATCACTTCGCGCATCAGCCCTTCGGCCAGGCGCCGTGGCTGACCGACGGCGATCTCTCGATCTTCGAGAGCGGCGCGATCCTGCTGCATCTCGGCGAGATGAGCGACGCGTTGCTGCCGGTCGAGCGGCGCGCGCGCAGCGATGCCAAGGAATGGCTCTTCGCCGCGCTGAACTCGGTCGAGATGGCGAGCCTGCCCTGGTCGCTCATGCAGTTTTCGAACGAGAGCGAGACGAGTTCGGCGTGGCAGTTGTTCGACGGCTTCCTCAAGATCCACCGTCTCAAGCACCTCGAACCGATCGTGGCGAAGCGCGATTGGCTGGCGGGACCGTTCTCCATCGCCGACATCGTGATGTCGGACGCGCTGCGCCTCGTGAACCGTTTCAATGGCCTCGCGGATTTCCCGGCCTGCCGCGCCTATGTCGCCCGCGCCGAAGTGCGTCCGGCCTTTATCAAAGCGCATGCCGACCAGCTCGCGCATTTCGCCGCAGCGGACAAAACGCGCGCGAAGGCGTAGCCATCAGAAATAACAATACAGGGGAGAGCAACATGGCGCGCAAACTGGAAACTATCCTCGACGGCATCGCCTTCGGCGAAGGTCCGCGCTGGCGGAACGGCGAGCTCTATTTCTCCGACATGCACGCGCACGAGATCGTCGCCGTCACGCAAGCCGGCAAGCGCCGCACGGTCGCCAGCTTCGATGGCCCCGTCTCCGGCCTCGGCTGGCTGCCGGACGGACGCCTGCTCGTCGTCTCCATGGCCGACCAGCGCGTGCTGCGGCAGGAGAGCGGCGGATTCGTGCTGCACGGCGATCTCTCGGCGATCGCGACGGGCCTTGCCAACGACATGGTGGTGACGGCGTCCGGCCAGGCCTTTGTCGGCAATTTCGGCTTCTCGCTGCATCCGCCGAGTGAGCCGAAACCCGCCAAGCTCGCGCGTGTCGACCTCGACGGCAGCGTGCATGAGGCGGCCGACAAGCTCATGTTTCCGAACGGCATGGTGATCACGCCCGACGGCAAGACGCTGATCGCCGGCGAAAGCTGGGGCCGCTGCCTGACCGCGTTCGATCTTGCTTCGGACGGCACGCTCTCGAATCGCCGCCTCTGGGCCGCGTTTCCCGACACGGCGCTTCCCGACGGCATCTGCCTCGATGCCGACGGCGCGATCTGGGCGGCCTCGCCGCTCTCGTCCGAAGTCCTGCGCATCGCCGAGGGCGGCACGGCGCTGGAGCGTCTGCCGACCGAGCAGCAGGCCTTCGCCTGCATGCTGGGCGGCGCCGACCGCAAGACGCTCTTCGTCCTCACCGCGGCAAATTCCGACCCCGCCGATGCCGCCGCCAACCGCACCGGACGGGTGCAGGCGGTTCAGGTTGAAGCGGCGGGCGTGGGATTGCCTTAGCCTACCCGTCATCCCGGGCGAGGCCGCCGCAGGCGTCCGAGACCCGGGACTTAGGGGCCGCGAACACAAACGCCCAGTCACCTAGGTTCCGGCTCTCCCCCTCGGGTTAAACCGAGGGTGCGGCCGGGATGACGAGTTGGTTGGGCCCGGATTAAAAATTATCGATTTCGACCGGCTCCAGATCGTCCGGCGGCTGCAACCCGAACACTTTCGCCAGGAAGTAGTGCGTCGCTGTCAGCGTGCGGCGCTGGTTCTCCGCCTTGCGGAAGCCGTGGCCTTCGCCGGGGAAGGCGATATAGGCGGTCGGAATGCCCTTCGCCTTCACGGCGTCGTAGATCGCCTGGCTCTGCGAGGGCGGCACCGCCTTGTCGTCGAGACCCTGCAGCGTCAGCAGCGGCGCGCGGATCTGGTCGGCGGCATAAAGCGGCGACCGCGCGCGATAGATGTCGCGGGCTTCCGGCAGCGGCCCGATCAGCGTGTCGGTGTAATGCGCCTCGAACTTGTGGGTGTCGTGCGCCAGCGCCTCGATATCCGATATCCCGAAGAGATTGACACCCGCCGCGAACGCATCGGGATGGAACGCCAGCGCCGCGAGCACGACATAGCCGCCCGCGCTGCCGCCATAGACCGCGGTGCGCGCGCCGTCCGCGAGGCCCGCTTCCACGCAATAGCGCGCGCCCGCGACGACATCGGCGATGTCGGCGTCGCCCCATCGTCCGTCCAGCGCCTTGCGATAGGCGCGGCCGAAGCCGCTGGAGCCGCGATAGTTGACGTCGAGGATGGCGAAGCCGCGCGACGTCCAATAGGCCCGCCAGATCGTCAGGAAGGCCTTCGACGCCGCGGTCGGCCCGCCATGCGCCAGCACGATCAGCGGCGGCTTCTCGCCCTGCGGCGCGGCGTAACCGGGATTGAGCGGCGGGTAGTAGAAGGCATGCGCAGTCGCGCCATCGCTGGTCGGAAACGACAGCGCATGGGGATGCGCCGCGAACGACGCCGGCACGACGGCCCCCGCCGGCGCATAGGCGACCGACGGCGCCCCGCCATCGAGCGGCACCCGGTGCAGGGCAAAGCCTTCATCGGGCGACGCCGCCAGCACCACCGCGTTGCGGCCGTCGGCCAGCACACGCTGCTGGATCGCCGTGAACGGTGTTTCCACCGGCCGCGCCGTGCCGGTCACGAGATCGATCGTCACCAGCAGGTCCATGCCGTTGGTGGTCAGCGCCGCAACGGCGCGGCGGTCGTCGACAATGTCATAGGCGCGCGTGCGGAAGTTCCACGCAGGCCCGCCGATATCGCCGTCGAGATGCGCGACCAGCTCCGCCGCCCCACCGCGCCAGCGATAGAGACTCCAGTCGCCCGGCGCATCGCTGAGGAAGTAGAGCGTGCCGTCGGCGGCCCAGCAGGGCTGCATGACGCTGAAGCCATCCTTGGCCGAAGCGATGGCGAAGACATTGGAGAGCGCGCCGTCGCCGCCGACCGCGGCGACATAGAGCGCCGTCGCATCCCAGGGCATGTTGGGATGATCCCACGCGATCCAGGCGAGCCGGCTGCCATCGGCGGACAGGCGCGGCGCCGCGACGAAATCGCTCTCCCGCCACAGCATCGACACCGCGCCATCAGTCAGGTCGATCGCGGCGAGCCCGTTCACCGCCTCGCCTTCGCCGGTGTGGTCCTCGACGACCGCGATCAACCGGTTCCGCCCGCCATCGGCGACGATGTCGGCGAAGCGCTGCTTGCTCTCACCGGTCAGCGGCGCGGGCTTGCCGCCCGGCCGGTCGCGCCAGATGCGCTGGTCGGCATCGTTGACGAAATAGATATGGCCCTTGTCGGCGAGGATCGCCCCGCCGCCATATTCATGCACCCGCGACCGCGCGCTGAGGCCGGCAGGCAGAACGTCTTCCGTCGCGCCGTCGGGGCGCAGGCGCACGATCTGCCCCCGCCCGCCTTCGTCCGGCCGCTGCTCGGAAAGCCACACGACGCCGTTGTCGATTTCCACATCGGCGATGCCGCGCGCGGCGCCCACCGCGTCCGCCACCGTGATCGGCGAGGCCCACGCGCCATAGCTGGCGATCACCTGCTCTTTGTCTTCGCCCGCCATGCGGCTCTCCCGCGCGACCGCTCCCCCGTTGCAGCGAATCGCCCTTGCAGCTTGGCACGGCTTTCAGCGGCGCAAACCCATCAGGACGCGCAGCGGCGCATCAATGCAGCCCATATGATCGGGACTCACCTTCAGCGCTGGTCGCTGACCACCGGCGTCGTGGGCGGGCGGGTGAGGTACACCCGGTCGCCGGCATAATCGACGAACAGGCGCACCTGCTTCAGCGCATCGTTGCCGAGGATCAGCACCGGCTCGTCGCCGAGGCCCAGCGCCTTGAACAGCGGCAGGTCGGCCGCCTGGATGTCGAGATCGCGCCACTGCGTCTCGCCAAGCGCGATGGACGGCAGTTTGGCCTTCAGCGAGGTCGTCCCGCCCGAGAGCGCGATCTTGCCCTCGGTCACGCCCGGCGCGCCGGCGACGATGCCCAACGCCTCCGCGAGCTTGGCGTTGAGGATGGTCTGGTTGGCGCCGGTATCGAGCACCGCCTTCGCCGCGACCCCGCCGATATCGGCCTCGACGACGAGGAAGTTGTCATAGCGCGGCACCAGCGGCCGCAGCGTCCAGTCCGAACCGCTTTCCGGCACCGCGCCGGGATCGCGCAGCACTAGCCGCTTGCCCGGCTGGTCGATCTCCACCGCGAAGCGCGACAGCACGTTCATGCCGAGGATGCCGCGGGCCTCGCGGATATATTTCATCGGCGCGTCGAGCACGACGGTGATCGGCGCCGGGGCCGGCTGACCCGCCAAAGTGACGAAGCCAAGCGTGTAGATGTCGACCGGCTCGGCCCCGCCCGCGAGCTGCACGGGCTGCGGCATGCGCCCGACCTTCATGAGGCCAAGCTCGTCCTTCAGCGCCGTGGTGACCGTGGTCAGCCCCGCCCCGGTGTCCAGCACCATGGCGAACGGCCCCTTGCCGTTGATCGCGATCTCGACGATGGGAAAGCCGCGCGGCGTCAAGGTCAGGGGCGTGTCCGCGGCCGTCGCCGCACCGGTCAAAACCGCCGCAGCCGCCAGCGCCGCGGAAAACCGCCGCGCAAGTGCCCCTTTTGTGCCGCCCGATGCCCTGGCCATCCTCGCCTTGCCTGTTGCAGTGCAACGACATATAAGCCCGCCGAATTCCGGCAACAATCGGGCCCCGGCGCGCGCTGTGTAAAAAAGCGCGTTTTTTGGCCATTTCTTTTTACGAGCGCTCCCCATGGAACTCCGCAACGTCGCGATCATCGCGCATGTCGACCACGGCAAGACGACCCTGGTCGACCAGCTCCTCAAGCAGTCGGGCACGTTCCGCGAGAACCAGCAGGTTCAGGAACGCGCGATGGACAGCAACGACCAAGAGCGCGAGCGCGGCATCACCATTCTCGCCAAGGCGACCTCGGTCGAGTGGCAGGGCATGCGGATCAACATCGTCGATACCCCCGGCCACGCCGATTTCGGCGGCGAAGTGGAGCGCATCCTCTCGATGGTCGACGGCGTCGTCCTGCTCGTCGACGCCGCCGAAAGCGTCATGCCGCAGACCAAGTTCGTGCTCTCCAAGGCGCTGAAGCTCGGCCTCAAGCCCATCGTCGTCATCAACAAGATCGACCGCCAGGACGCCCGCCACGAGGAAGTGCTGGAGGAAATCTTCGACCTCTTCCTCGCGCTGGAAGCCGCCGACGACCAGCTCGACTTCCCCGTCCTCTACGCCTCGGGCCGCAATGGCTGGGCCGTCAACGACCTCAAGGACGAGCGCACCAGCCTGACGCCGCTCTTCGAGCAGATCGTCCGCTACGTGCCGCCGCCAAAGGTCGCCGCGCTCGGCACCGAAGACCATCCTTTCAAGATGCTCGTCACCACGATCCAGTCCGACCCCTATCTCGGCCGCATCCTGACCGGCCGCATCGAGAGCGGCGTCGTGACCACGAACCGCAACATCAAGGCGCTGAACAACGACAGCGGCCTCGTCGAAAAGGCGCGCGTCACCAAGATTCTCGCCTTCCGCGGCCTCGCCCGCACGCCGATCGAGCACGCGGAAGCCGGCGACATCGTCTCGATCGCCGGCCTCTCGACCGCGACCGTCGCCGACACGCTGTGCGATATCACCGTCGAAGAAGCCCTGCACGCCATTCCCGTCGACCCGCCGACCATCTCGATCACCGTCGGCGTCAACGACTCGCCTCTCGCCGGCCGCGAAGGCGACAAGGTGCAGAGCCGCGTCATCCGCGAGCGCCTGTTCCGCGAAGCCGAAGGCAACGTCGCCATCAAGGTGAAAGAGAGCGAGTCGAAGGACGCGTTCGAAGTCTCCGGCCGCGGCGAACTCCAGCTCGGCGTGCTCATCGAAGGCATGCGCCGTGAGGGCTTCGAGGTCTCGATTTCGCGCCCCAAGGTGCTCTTCCGCAACGACCCGGAAACGGGCGAGCGGATGGAGCCGATGGAAGAGGTCTATATCGACGTCGACGACGCCTATACCGGCATCGTCATCGAGAAAATGTCGCTGCGCAAAGCCGAGATGACCGACATGCGCCCCACTGGCGCCGGCAAGACGCGCATCACTTTCTACGCCCCCTCGCGCGGCCTCATCGGCTATCACGGCCAGTTCCTCACCGACACGCGCGGCACCGGCATCATGAACCGCGTGTTCAAGGATTACGGCCCCTACAAGGGCGCCATGGAAGGCCGTCCGCGCGGCGTGCTGATCAGCCTGGAAGACGGCGAGGCCGTCACCTACGCGCTGTGGTACCTCGAAGAGCGCGGCTCGCTGTTCGTCACGACGGGCACCAAGCTCTACCAGGGCATGATCATCGGCGAGAGCGCCCGCGACAACGACATGGACGTCAACCCGCTGAAGTCCAAGCAGCTCACCAACTTCCGTGCTTCGGGCAAGGACGAAGCCGTCCGCCTCACCCCGCACCGCGTGATGACGCTAGAACAGGCGATCGCCTATATCGACACCGATGAACTCGTCGAAGTGACGCCGAAGTCGATCCGCCTGCGCAAGCGCCAGCTCGTCCCGCACCTGCGCAAGCGCGCCGAGAAGGTCGACGCCTAAGGCGTTACGGCGCGGGCCGTGAAGCCCGCGCCTCGGCCAGGGCCTTCGCCCAAGTCTTGTTGAGCGGATCGAGCGTCACCAGCGGCGCGAGCGTTGCCTCTGCCTTGGCCGCCAGTTCGACAGCGGCGTCCATCTCGCCATTGGCGCCTAGCACGGCCGCATACTTTGCGAGCGCGGCGCCCAGCGCGAACTGGCGCGCTTTGCTGGTCGGGTCTTCGGCCGCCAGCGGGTCGATAATGCCCAGCGCCTCGTCATAGGTCTCGCCCGCCCGCTCGAAGTCCCGGCGCGCCGCATAGACGTCACCGCCCACCACCATCACAGTCGCGGCGAGCCCGCCATAGTAGGCCGCGTCCTCCGGCGCGACTGCGGCGCCGAGATGCCTCGCATCGGCGATGGCCGCGTCGGCCGCTTGGCCCGCGCCGTCGAGGTCGCCCGCCCCAGCCAGCGCCAGCCCCTTCTTTGCCTGCGCCAGGCAACGCCGCGCGCTGGCCTCGGTGTCGTTCAGATCGGCCCGCAGCAGGCCGTCATAGGCGTAATACGCCGCGTCGAAATCGCGCCCGGCCTTCGCATATTGCCCGCTGGACAGTTCGATATCGGCGATCCGCATCAGCAGGTCCGTCAACGGACCCGTCTGGCCGATCCCGGATGGATCGCTGATTCCCTCGCGGATTTTCTTCGAAGCAGAGAATGCCTCGAGCGCCCCCGGAAAATCCGCCCACGCCACCTTGATCGTACCGACCAGGTCGAGACTGTCGGTCAGTTGATTGGTGTAACCGGCATTGTCGGGCCGCGCGGTCGCGAGACGCTGCATGATGGCGTGCGCCGCTTCGGCATCCTGCATCGCCGTCCCCGTATCGCCCGCATCGATCAACCCTGCCGCGAGTTCCACCAGCGCCTGCGCCTTCGCTTCATCGCCCGCCTCCGGCAGCTTCTGGCCGCTGGCGAGCGCGTCCAGCAGCGCGAGCGCCCGCTGCTGCATGCGGATCAGGAACCCCCGCTGCGCCCCTGCCGCCGTCTTTAGGTCGGCGGTCAGATCGGTGATGAAGGCCTTGGCCGTGCCGATGCCGGTGTCGAGATTGGCCTCGGCGCGGCTCCGCTGCGCCACCGCCTCGGCGCGCTGGACCTCGCTCTGCCAGGCGAACCAGCCCGCCGCCCCCGCGAGGCCGGCGAATGCCAGCACCAGCGCCGCCGCGATCGCCGCGAAGCGCCGGAAGGCCCGGCGCTGTGCTTCCGCCTCGCGCCGCCGCAACTGGTCGAAGCCGACGCCGAGCAGCCCGGCGATCAGCTTCAGCTTGGCGTTCTCCTTGCCGTCGCCCGCCTCGCGCGCATCGGCGGCGATCGGCTCCGCCGGCCGGTCGCTCAGCGTGCCGTCGGGGTTCGCCGCAAACTTGAGCGCCGGCGGAAAACACTCGTTGGCCGGATCGAGCGCATTGGGTTCACCGTCGACGATGATCGCGAACACCCGCGCCTCGCGCCCCAGCCCTTTCCAGTAGACGATCTCCTCGTTCACCCAGTGCGACTGGGCGGCGCCCCGCGAGCAGATGACGATGAGATTGGCGCTCCGCCGCAGTGCCTCCTGGATTTCCACCGCGAGATCCGAGGCGGCCGCCAGTTCCTCCCGGTCGCGAAAGACCCGGCCCAGCCGGTCCGGCACGACCCCGGCATGGCCCTCGGTCCCCACCAGCCCGCGCGGCACCCGGTAGGCTTCCAGCGCCTTGTGCAGCCAGTCGCCCCACGCCTTGTCGGCATGGCGATATGAGATGAACGCGCGATACGGGGATGGGTCGTTATTCAAGCCGCTGCTGCACTCTGTCTCGGCAACCCGAACGCTAGCCGCCGCGCCGCAGCCGCCAAAGCGCTCCAGTGTCGCAGGCATCACGGCCCGAACGTCACCGCGTCTTGGGACACTCCGCCGCGACCTTTGCGACCGCCTTGGGCACGGCGAGGTCGGCGGCGTCGATCTGGTCCTGGGTGTAGCCGGCATCCAGCAGCAGCCGGTTGACGGTCGCCCCGTCGGCGGAGGCGCCGGGCTTGCCGATGATGAGGAAGATCGCCTGCGTGGTCGGATCCAGCTCGCGCTCCAATACCCCGGCCATACAGGCGCAGTCATAGACGACCGTGTCCGGCGTCTCGCGGCAATAACCCTCCATGGTCTGCCGGAACGGGCTGTGCCCGGCCCCGCCGCCCAGCGTGAACCACAGCACGCCAGCGATGCCCAACAGGGCAACGAAGCCCAGCACGATCCATGGCAGTCGATAAGGCCGGACCGCTGCCCGGGCGGGCACGACCGCGCCGTCCGGCACCGCGCCGCCAAGGTCCGGCCGCCCGATCTTCCGGCCGACGGCGTCCAGCACCTTGCGCCAGCGCGGATCGTCCGCCGCGCCCACGCCTTGCGCCGTCGCCCACCCCACCAGGCTTTCGTGGTGCATCATGTTCCAGGGCGGATCGAAATCGGTCGGCTCCAGCTGCACCGAAACCAGCGTGCCGCGCTCGCGCCCGATCGTCGCCTCGCCGCGCACCCAGGCATTGGTGTCGCCGCCATGCGCGAAGGCATCGTTCGACCAGCCCACCAGCACGCAGGCCGCGCTCCGCACCTCGCGGCTGATCTCGTCGGAAAAACCGTCGCCCGGCTCCAGCCGCGCGTCGAACCAGACGCTGACGCCGCGGTCGCGCAACGCCGCCGCCAGATGCTCGACGACCGGCCGCAGCCGCCGCTTGTAGCTGATGAAGACGTCGGCCAACCCGTCACTCCCTCACGCGACCGCCCGTCGCTGGATCACATGCTGAGACAACCCGCCGCGGCATCATCGCGTTGCATGGTAAAGCCTCGCGGCGAAATTACTAATAATTTGTAAATTGCATGGAATACTTCCGCAGTATTTGTAAAATACAGGACGAAATTAATGAGTTAAGAGGTTAAGGTTAAAAAACAATACAATAAACTACGTATAAGTACTTGAATACTTACAAGAAAAAACCCGCCTAAGCTTGAGCAGTTGCCGCGCATTGGGGAGCGGCACTGTGAGGGTCGGGTTGGTGCCGGAGTCGGGCGGAAAACTGAGGGTTAAGCGCCGCTATGCGGCCATGGCGGTCGCCTATGCCGCCTCGGGCGGCAGTCTGGCGCTCGCCGCCGCCGCCCAGCTCATCACCTTCGCCGTGCTGGCGCGGTCGCTGGGCGTCGACCAGTTCGCCCTCTTCGTCACGCTCGGCGCGATCTCGAACGTCGCGGTGTATCTCTGCGGCCTCGGCTCGGCGGAGACGCTGGTGCGCCGCGTGGCGCGCGAGCCGCGCCTCTATCCCGTGATGCTCGGCCACACGCTGGTCCTCAGCGCGCTCAGCGGCGCGGCTCTCATCGCCATCGCGCTCATCGTCCTGCCCCAGGTCTTCCCGATCTCGCCCGACCCGCTCGTCAACTATGGCGGCACCGCGCTGTTCCTGATCGCCAATATCGTCCTGGTCCGGACGATCCAGACGACCGAGCAGATCTTCATCGCCCATTTCCGCTTCGCCGCCGCGAACCACGTCGTGGCGGGATTCGCGCTGCTGCGCACCGCCACCGCTCTCCTCGCCTGCCTAGTCTTCGGCACCGCGTCGCTCGCGGCCTGGGCGGTCTGGCAATGCGCCGCGCACGGGATCGCCGCGGGGCTCTGCCTCTGGTCGCTGCGCGGCTTCGGCCGCCCGCGCCTTGGTATCGTCCGCGAGGAGGTCCGCACCGGCCTTTATTTCAGCGTCCCCATCATCATGCGGGCGCTCCGCCTCAACGCGGACCTCATGATCCTCCAGGTCTTCGCGACCGCCGAGATCCTCGCGAGCTACAGCCTCGCGCGGCGCCTGCTCGAGGCGAGCTACCTCCCCGTCGATGCCCTGCACCGCCTGCTCTATCCGGGCTCGGCCGTCGCCGCCGCACGCGGCCTGCACGGCGCGATGGACCGCACGCTGCGGATTCTCGCGACCGTCACCACCATCGCGGTCGCGACCGCCATCGGCGTCTATCTCATCGCGCCAGAGCTGCCGGCGCTCTTCGGCCACGCCTATCCGAGCCTCGTCCCCTTCGTTCAGGCGCTCTGCTGGGCGGTCATCGTGCTCGGCATCTGGTCGGCCCCGCTCGAAGCGCTCGGCGCCTCCGGCCATCACGCGACGCGCGCGCTGATCCTCGCCGTCGGCTGTGTCGCCGGCGCCGCGCTCACCGCCTTCCTCGCCGCACGCGACCCCGCCTCGGGCGTCGTCACCGGCTTCTACCTCACCGAGATCGGCATGGCGGCCGCCACCTGGGCCGCCCTCATCAGGATCGTGCGTCACGGCAGGGCTGCCGGCGGCGCACGCGCGACCGGATTTCGTCCGGTCGCCCAACAACAGCCCATAGCAGTGGAGATGTAACGTGACGATTCAGGATGCTGGAGACATGCCCTCCCGCTTCGGTCGAACCAGACCGATGCTGGCGAAAGATCTGGAAGCGGCGGCCGGACTTTTCTTCCGCGCCTTCGCCCGCCGCACCAAGGTGGCGCATGCGGAGTTCACCGCCTACTACAAGGAGGTCTTTCTCGATAACCCGCTCTATGACGAGAGCAATGGCTGCCTCGTCCACGAGGACAGCGCCGGCCAGATCGACGGTTCGATCTCGTTCCTGCCGATGCGCTTCGTCGTCTGCGGCGATGTCGTCACCGGCCGCCTCGCCTGCGCCTATATGAGCGATCCGGACTCGCCCGGGCACGGCGGCAGCCTCGCCCTCAAGGTCCGCGCCCGGAACAACGATTTCTGCTTCAGCGACACAGCCGCGCCCGTCAGCGCCGATCACTGGCGCGCGCTCGGCGGCGTCGTCCTGCCGGTGCAGAGCCTCGACTGGCGCCAGGTCTTCCGCCCGATGGCGCAGGCCGGCCGCCGCTTCTGGAACCGCGCACCCGGCTGGAGCCGCAAGGCGCTGGCGTCAATGGTCAGCCCCGGTGACGCGATGCTGCGCCGCGCGATGGGCAAGCACCGCACCAAGCCCCAGCAGGGCGTCTACGATGAGGATATGCGCGCCGAGGCCTTCGTCGAGGCCGCGCCGCACATGGTCGCGCGCTTCGCCGTCCATCCCGAATGGTCGCGCGAGGAGCTCGCCTGGACGGTCCGCATGGCCGCCCGCAAGCAGGCGCTCGGACCGCTCGGCATGCGCGCCGTGGTCGGCCCCGGCGGCGTCACGCTCGGCTGCTTCATCTATTACGGCGCGCCCGGCATGCCCGCCGCCGTGCTGAACGTGCTGAGCGAGCCCGGCTGGGAATCGGCGGTCGTCGCCCAGATGCTCCATTACTTCGACCGCGAGGGTTTCACCTCGGCCTCCGGCGTCGCCCAGCCGTTCCTCATGAACGCGTTCGGCCGCCAGCCCGGCGTCAACTTCCGTCACCGCGCCTACTTCTGCGTCTCGACCAAGCGCGACGACGTCCGCGAGGCCGTGATGCGCGGCGACTTCTATGCCGGCGGTCTGGCAGGCGAGGCGTGGAGCCGCCTCACCTCGGACTTCTAGTCCCGGGGCGCGCGTGACGGCGTCTCCTGGTTACTGCGCCAGGAACGCCGTCACCGCTGCCGCGAATTTTTCGGGCTGGTCGTACATGATGAAGTGATAGCTGCCCTCGATCACCTGGAGCTTCACGCCCGTAAGGCCAGTATACGCGGTGGCCCAGAGTTCGTTGTAAGGCGCCTTCTGCACCGGCATCATCGCGTCATAGGCCTGCAGCACCGTCACGGGGATCGTGATGGTGCTCAGCTCGCCGCGCGCATCCGTTACCATCGCCTCGGCGCCGGCTTCCGCCAGCACCGCGCGGTCGCTGGCGATCGAATCGGCCGCTCCGATCGCCTGGCCCTTCGGCGATTTCGACAGGTTCGCCATCGCCCGCGTCTGCAGCGCCGCGAAGGCCGCATCGTCCATGCCCAGCATCTGCGCCTTGAACTGATCGGCGAAGGGCTTGGCCATCTCCGAGGTCGCGGCGGGATTGAAGAGCAGGCTGAAGAACGGCAGTGCGTCGATCACCATCGCTTTGCCCAGCAGGTCCGGTTCCTTGATCGCGACCAGCAGCGCCGTCAGCCCGCCCATGGAATGGCCGATCAGCGCCGGCTTGGTCAGTCCCGCCTCGTGGATATAGGCGATCAGCTCATCGCGCACCGGACCGATCACCTCGCCCGTCGCATTGGGCCCGGCGGCCAGCCCCGCAAAGCCCGCGATCTGGATGCGATGGACGCGGTGGGTCTTCTCCAGCTCCGGCAGGATCGCGTCGAACACATGCGGGGCGGAACCGAGCCCCGGCAGCAGGACCACATCCGGCCCCGCGCCCGAGACCGCCACGCTGAACCGCGTCGGCGCCGCCGCGGACGCCCCGATCATCAGGACGGCGAAAATGCAGCCGAACAGAGCGCGGATCATCTTGAACTCCTCCATGCCGCGATGGTCTACCAGACCCCGCCCCGCCGGACATCAGGACAGACCATGCCCGCCGACCTCACCGACTTCGCCGCCTTCGCCCACCGCCTGGCCGATGCCAGCGGCGCGGCGATCATGCCGCATTTTCGCGCCCGCCTGGATGTCGAGGACAAGGGCGGCAAGAAGGGCGAGAAATACGACCCCGTCACGATCGCCGACCAGAACGCCGAAACCGCGATCCGCGAACTCATCGCCGCCGACTATCCCGATCACGGCATCCTCGGCGAGGAGCACGGCCACCAGACGGGCACCTCGCCCTATAGCTGGGTGCTCGATCCCATCGACGGCACCCGCGCCTTCATCACCGGCGGCCCGCAATGGGGCACGCTGATCGCCCTCAATGACGGCGCGGCGCCCGTCCTCGGCGTGCTTGACCAGCCCTTCACCGGCGAGCGCTGGATCGGCTATGGCGGCCGCACCGAACTCCACGCAAGGGGCACGGTCACGCGGCTCCAGACCCGCGCCTGCCCGACGGTGAAGGAGGCGGTCATCTCGACCACCCATCCCTGGGGCTATTTCACCGAGGACGAGCAGGCGAAATTCCGCAAGCTCGACGCCGCCGCCCGCATGAGCCGCTTCGGCGGCGACTGCTACGCCTACGGCCTCCTCGCCATGGGCTTCATGGATGCGGTCATCGAATCCGCTTTGCAGCCCTGGGACATCCAGGCGCTGATCCCGATCGTCGAAGGCGCCGGCGGCATCGTCACGTCATGGGCCGGCGGCGACGCCCAGGACGGCGGCCATGTCGTCGCATCAGGCGATGAACGCCTGCACGCCGCGCTGCTGAAGCTGCTGGCCTAGTAGATCAGCTTCACGCTCGTCTGGACCTGCAGCTCCTCCGACCGCGCGTCGAGGCCCATGACCTCACGCTGCGGGCGGTCGCTGACGATGTAAAGCGCCTCGCCGCCGAGCTGCAGCCAGGGCTTCGGCGTCCAGAAAACGCCCAGCGTCCCGGCCCGCCCGCGCTCGTTCCCGTCGGGGTCTTCGCTGAACGGCCCGCCGAACGCGTTGTACTGCGTCGTCTCGAACACCTCGCCCCGCGCCGCGATCCGCCACTGGCCGATCACCTTGCCGACCAGCAGATAGGCCGAACGGAACTCGGTCCGCCCGCTATAGAACCGGCTGGGGGCGATCAGCGTATCGCCGCTCAACCCCTGCGCCTTCACGACCAGCCCGAAGGGCTGCGCCTCGATCCCGACGCTCCAGAACCGCGTCAGCCACGCGATATCGTCGCCCTGCTTCACGGCCGGATCGGCATTGTTGTCGTAGCGCAGCACCGTCACGCGCGCCCAGCCGGGATGCGACCAGCTCGCCCCGGCATACCAGCCCGCCCGTCCGTCCATCTCGCGGAACATCGGCGTGGTGAGCGGCGGCGGCACGCCGTCCTGCATCGCATAGGCGTCGGGCAGGCGCGGCTTGTCGAACAATCCCGTCGGGCGATCGCTCAGCGCCCAGCCCCGGTCGGCGATCAGCACGCCCGCCGGATCGTTCCAGCCATAAACCGCGCCATACAGCGCGAACCGGTCGCTCGCCCCGCGCCACTCCATGCGGCCTTCGACCCCGATCGTGCGCAGCTCCTCGCCGACCCACGAATTGATTGCCGACGGCGTGATCGTCCAGGTGCTCGCCCAGCCGATCTGATCGTTCTCCAGGCTGATCGGCGGATAGAACGCCCCGGCCTTCAGCGACCAGTGGAATGCGTTGTCGCTCGCCGGCGCATAGCTGAGATAGGCCTCCATCAGATCGACCGGCGTACGCTGATGCTCCTCGTAGCGGGCGCCGGCGAATAAGGTCAGGCCGGGCAGTATCTCGCCGCTCAGCTCGACCCCGATCTCCGCCAGATGCGTCTGCGCGTCGCCGCCGCCGAACCGGGTCTTGCCGAGCCCGCCCTCCTGCCAGGCGTCTTCATCGGGGGCATGGACCAGCCGCAGGTCGGCATATGCCTCGACCTTCACCGTCTCCGCATGGGAGGACGGCGCTGCGAAAATTGCCAGAGCGACGAGAGCCGCGCCGATGCGCCAGCTGACCATCCCGCCATGCTAGGCCCACATGGTTAACCGAGCGCTATTGGCAGCTTATGGTTGCATTTCGAACAGTCAGTCCGGATCGGCGCCCGCCAGGAACGCGTCGGCGGCGTTCCAGAAGATCGCCCGCACCTCGTCGCGCTCCTGCACCAGCTCGTGCTCGGCGTCGGAGAACAGGACGAAGAGGCCGCGCTTCACGTTGCGGATCAGCGTCACGTCCGGGCCCTGATTGACGATCCGGTCATGCGCCGCGCCGACGATCATCAGCCGGCATTTGATCTTCGCCGCGAAGCTGTATTTGCGCAGCATCCGCATCGAGGCGAAGGCCTCGCGGATCCAGTGCCAGGTCGGCCCGCACAGCGCGAGCAGCGGCTCGGCCTTCAGAATATTGTTGTTGCGCGCATAGCGGCCGCGATCGGTCGTGACGCGGTTCTCCTCGAACGGCGTCTCGACCCCGTCATTGCCCTCGCCGCCCGGCGTGAACGCGCCGCCCCGCCCGGCCCAGCACATCGCGGTCGTCAGCGGGCCGGAGATCGCCCACAGCAGGGTCGGCATCCAGATCTTCAGCATCGGCGCCGACAGGAAGGCGCGCTCGAAATCATCCGGGTGCTTGGCGAGATGGCGCAGCGCCAGATGCCCGCCCAGCGAATGGCCGAACAGGATATGCGGCTTCGGCATGACGTCGCGCACGAGCTGCGCCATCACCGCTTCGAGGTCGAGATCGTAGTCGGCGAACTTGCCGACATGGCCCTTGGTGCGATCCTCGGTCAGCCGCTGCGACAGGCCCTGCCCGCGCCAGTCGAAACAGACGACGCCATAGCCGCGCGCCAGGATCTCGCCGATGAACTCGAAATACTTCTCGATGAATTCCGTGCGCCCGCTCAGCACGACGATCGTGCCGCGCGGCGTCGCGCCAGTCGGCTGCCACACCGCGGCGCGCAGCTTCACGTCATCGGTGGCGGTGACTTCGTGGAGGACAGCGCCCGGCGGCGACGGATTGTCCGGCGTCTCGACGAGCTTCAAGATGTTACGACCCGGCCGACTCGGCCGCCTTCTGCAGGATCGGCCCCAGTTTCATCGCGACCGACATGTCGCCGTTGACCTTCATCTTGCCCTGCATGAAGGCCATGGTGGGGTCGAGCTCGCGGCGGAACATCTTCATCAGGTTCTCGGCCGAGATGACGATCGTGCAGTCGGCCGGCCCGTCCTCGTTGGTGACGGTGTTGGGGACGTTCTTGCCGTCCACCCGTGTCACGCCCGCGCCCTCGTAGTCGAACTTCAGCACCGACCCGAACCCGGAATTCTCGCCGATCACCTTGGCGAGGCCGGCGGTGATCTCGGCAATCAGCTCATTGCTCATGTCTTCCTCCGGAGGGCTCTGACGGCCTGTTGAGTGCGCGCGATGAATAGCCCAAAAGCGGTGCTATCGCCATTTGTTTCGCGAGTCCCATGAGCGCCGCCGGCCCCGCCCTTCCGATCATCGACGTGCCGCCCGGCTCTCCGCTGGCGGCGCTCGCCGCGCGCGAACTGAATGCCCATCTCGCCCGCCTCGCCACCCCGGCCGCCATCACGCGCATCGAGATCGCGCATGGCGACGACGGAGAAGGCTTCGCGTGGCAGGCCGGGAACGGCACCGTCCGCATCACCGCCGACGGCCCGCGCGGCGCGCTCTATGCCGCCTATGATCTGCTGGAGTCGCTCGGCTTCGCCTGGCCCGCCCCCGGCGATGGGATGACCGTCGTCCCCGAAGCGCCCGACGAACTTCCCGCCCGCCCCGCGCGCCGGGCCCCGGCGCTGGCGGGGCGCTCGCTCATCCTCGGCCATCATGCCTTCATGGCCGATGCCCGGCTCTGGATCGAATGGGCCGCGCGCAACCGCCTCAACACGATCTTCTTCCATATCGACGAGCACGGTCTCGGCCTCGGCGCGATCCCCGCCGCGCAATGGCAGGCCGGCCGCGCCGCCGCCGTCGCCGAGGCGCGCAAATACGGCATGATGCTGGAGCTCGGCGGCCACGGCCTCCCCAGCCTCCTGCCGCGCAGCGCCTTCGCCGAACATCCCGACTGGTTTCCCCTGCGCGGTGGCCATCGTGAACACCGCTTCAATTTCAACGCCTTGGCCGACGACGCGCTCGCCCTCGTCCGCGCCAACGCCAAGGCGTGGTTCTCCGACAACCCCGGTTTCGACGTATATCATCTGTGGGCAGACGATCTGCCCGATAGCGGCTGGTGCGAGGACGGTGCGGCCAAGGGTTTCATGCCGTCAGACCAGTTGATGCTGGCGACCAACGCCGTCGCGTCGGCGCTGGCGGAGGTGGAGCCGAACGCGCTCCTCGCCTTCCTCTCCTACCACGACACCGAAGCGCCGCCCTCGGTTGCGCCGGCCGCCAATGTCGCGCTGACCTTCGCGCCGCGCCTGCGCTGCTACGCCGCCGGCATCGACGCCCCGCATGAAGTGAACGCGAAATACCCCGAGCTCTGGCGCGCCAACGCCGCGCTCTTCCCCGGCGCCGGCCGCGCCCGGGTCTTCGAGTATTGGCTCGACGCCATTCTCTTCAAGATCGTCGCCCCGCCGATGGTGGACGTCATCCGCCGCGACCTCGCCTTCTATGCCGCCAACGGCGCGCACACCGTCGGCGCGCTCGCGACAGGGTCCGCGCCCTTCGTCGCGCCCAGCCTCAACGCGTGGGCCTTCGCCCGCCTCGCCTGGAACCCGAACCAGTCGGCGAAGACCATCCGCGAAGACTTCTGCGGCCATGTCTTCCAGTCGGCCCTCCACATGCCCGCCTATTTCGAGGCGCTGGAACGGGCCTTCGCCCTCGACCTCGACCTCCGCCCCGACGAAGCCCGCCTCAAGGGCCGCGGCACGCTCGAGGAGACGGTGAACGATCCCCCTGCCGATATCGGCAGTCCCTTCAACATCGCCGATCCCCATGTCGGCGACACCCAGCTGCGGCAGGAGAAAGCCCTCGACGCCCTCGACGAGGCCCAGCGCATCTTCGAGACCATGATGCGCCCGCCCGGCGAGGACCCACCGGAAGCGGTCCTCCGCGAGGAATGCCACCGCTATCTCTGCCATGCCCGGCTGATGATCCAGGCGGCGCTGCTGGATGTCCGCGCGGCGGAAACCGTGGGCGCTCAGCGCGATGTGCAGGACGCCGTGCGCCAGGCGCGCTTCCATCTCAATCGCCTTGAGACGGAGATGCGCGGCTTCGTGCGCGAGCCCTATGTCACCAATACCCGCCTGCTGCTCTGGCTCTTTGTCGGCCTCGCCCTCGACCGCGCCGAGGATGCGCTGATCCCCGGCGACGGCGCGCGACGCAAGCGCCTGAAGAACCGTCTCGAAACGGCACGCCAGAATTTCGACCGCCTGCGCACCCTCTGGCCCGCCGACCCGCTTCCCGTCCGGCCCGCGGCCCACTAGGCTTCCGCCCAGAATAACTGGGGGACGACCGATGAAATCGCTCAACACGCTAGCCTTCGCGGCCGTCTGCCTCGGCGCGGCGGCGTGCACGACCCACGTCCCCCTGAAGCCCTCGGGCAGCTATGTCATCTTCTTCGACCATGCCGACGCGCGCATCCCCGCCAACGGCAAGGACGTGCTGGAAGAGATCGCCGGCGTCTACAAGGCCGAAGGGCATGCGGGCGCGGCGATCGAGTGCTTCAGCGACAAGACCTCCGACGACGAGGCCGCCAATGTCGCGCTGACCCAGAAGCGCGCCGACCGCACCAAGCGCGACCTCGTCAAGCTCGGCGTCCCCGACAGCGCCGTCACCGCCACCGGCCGCGGCTCGTCCGAAGCGCTGGTCCCCGGCGTCACCGGCGATGTCGCCGTCTCCAACCGCCGCTGCACCGTCGCGCTGTCGTGACCTGGCAGGACGAGGTCGACGAGATCGGCCGCCGCAAGGCGCTGGTCCGCGAGATGGGCGGGCCGGACAAGATCGAGCGCCAGCGCGCGCAGGGCAAGCTCACGGTGCGCGAGCGCATCGCGAAGCTGATCGACCAGGACTCGCTGCACGAGATCGGCGCGATCGCCGGCAAAGCAACCTACGACGCCGACGGCAAATTGACGGCGCTCTCGCCGCCCAGCACCGTTTTCGGCCGGGCGAAGATCGACGGCCGCACCGTCGTCATCCAGGGCGATGACTTCACGGTCCGCGGCGGCGCGGCGGACGGCAATATCGGCCAGAAGCAGGTGATGGCCGAGCAGATGGCCAACGAACTGCGCCTCCCCATCGTCCGTCTGCTTGACGGCACTGGCGGCGGCGGCTCGGTCAAGTCGCTCGATGTTGACGCCCGCACATATGTCCCCGCCAATCCCGGCTGGAACTATGTCGTCGCCAACATGGCGACCGTCCCCGTCGTCTCTCTGCTGCTCGGCGCCGTCGCCGGCCTCGGCGCCGCGCGCGCGGTGACCTCGCATTATTCGGTGATGGTCGCCGGCGTTTCCTCGCTCTTCGCAGCGGGTCCGCCGGTCGTCCGCCGCCTTGGCGAGGACGTCGACAAGGAAACCCTCGGCGGCTCGAAGATCCACGCCCGCAACGGCTCGGTCGATGACGAGGTCGAAAGCGAAGAGGAAGCCTTCGCCCGCGCCCGCCGCTTCCTCTCCTACTTGCCCTCGTCCGTCTACGGACTGCCCGAGCGCATCGCCCCCACCGACGATCCGAACCGGCGCGAGGAGAAACTGCTCTCCATCGTCCCGCGCGACCGGCGCAAGGTCTACAAGATGCGCCACATCATCGAAGCCGCCGTCGATACCGGCAGCTTCTTCGAGATCGGCAAACTCAACGGCCGCTCCGCCATCACCGGCCTTGCTCGCATCGACGGCTGGCCGGTCGCGGTCATCGCCAACGATCCTTATTTCTACGGCGGCGGCTGGACGGCGGATGCCAGCCATAAGCTGATCCGCTTCCTCGACATGGCCGAGACCTTCCACCTGCCCGTCGTCAACTTCGTCGACAATCCCGGCTTCGTCGTCGGCGTCGCGGCGGAGACCGCCGGCACGATCCGCCACGGCTCGCGCGCGCTTGCCGCCGTCTACCAGGCGACCGTGCCGTGGTGCTCGATCCTTATCCGCAAATGCTTTGGCGTCGCGGGCGCGGCCAACGCCAACGCCAACCGCCTCCACTACCGCTTCGCCTGGCCGAGCGGCGACTGGGGCTCTCTGCCGATGGAGGGCGGTATCGAGGCCGCCTTCCGCGCCGACCTCGAAAAATCCGATGACCCCGCCGCGCTGCTGAAGGAAATCCAGGGCCGCATGGAACAGGTGCGCTCGCCCTTCCGTACGGCCGATGCCTTCATCATCGAGGAGATCGTCGATCCCCGCGACACAAGGCCGATGCTGGTCGAGTTCGCCAATCTCGCCGCCCCCCTCCGCAAGCCCGGCCCCTCCGCCTTCGGCATGCGGCCGTGACAGAGGCGCGCCTGCCGCCGGCTTTGCTGACGCCGGCGATCACGGTGCTGCGCGCCGTCCATTATGGCGTGCTGTTCTTCGGCCTGGTCGGCTGGCTGATCCCCAATCAGACGGTGCTGGTCATCTACCTCGCGGCGCTGATCGCCCTGGTCCTGCAATGGCGGATCAATGCCGATACCTGCATCCTCGACAATATCGAGAGCTGGCTGCGCCATGGCCGCTTCCGCGCCCCGGAAACCAATCCCAACGAAGGCGCCTTCCTCGCCAATTTCATCCACCGCGTCACTGGCATCCGCCTAACCCGCGCCGGCGCGGATATCCTGATCTACAGCCTGATGGCGCTCTTTTTCGTCCTGGGCGCCGCCCATCTTGCATGGCGCGCGGGCGCGCTATAGTCGCGTTTGTCTAAGGAGTACGTCATGGACCTCAACAAGATCACGACCGGCGAAAACCCGCCCTGGGACATCAACGCCCTCATCGAAATCCCGCAGGGCGCGGCGCCCGTGAAGTACGAGATCGACAAGGCGTCGGGCGCCATGATGGTCGACCGCTTCCTCCACACTGCCATGTACTACCCCTGCAATTACGGCTTCGTCCCGCACACGCTCTCCGAAGACGGCGACCCCTGCGACATCGTCCTCGTCGCGCCCTCGCCGGTGGTCAGCGGCTGCATCGTGCGCTGCCGCCCGGTCGGCGCGCTGCTGATGGAGGACGAGAAGGGCGTCGACGAGAAGATCCTCTGCGTCCCCGTCGACAAGCTGCATCCCTACTACTCGGCCGTGAAGAGCTATCGCGACCTCCCCAGCATCCTCACCGAGCAGATCCAGCACTTCTTCGAGCACTACAAGGATCTGGAGCGCGGCAAGTGGGTGAAGGTGATCGACTGGATCGACGCCGAGGCGGCCGCCGCGATGATCGTCGCCGGCATCGACCGCGCAAAAACGGCAGGCAAATGATCCGGCTCTTCATCGCGGCCCTCGCCGCGCTCTTCCTCACCGCGCCCGCCGCCGCCGACACGCTCATGGACTGCAATTCCGGCGGCTATAAATACACCTACTGCCCCGCCGACACGCGCTACGGCGTGGAGCTGGAGAAGCAGAACTCCTCCGCCCCCTGCATCCTCGATCAGAGCTGGGGCTATGACGGCGGCGGCGTGTGGACCGACACCGGCTGCCGCGGCACGTTCCGCATCCTCTCCGGCCGCGGCGGCAAGGGCCCGCCGCCCCCGCCGCAGCCCTATGAGGAAGACGGCGACGACATCATCGCCCCCGGCATCATCGCCGGCCTGCAGGACGAGGACGACGACGACCGCCGCGAGCCCGGCTATGGCCGCGCCGATGCGCTCCGCGCCTGCGCGCTCTACGCGTCCGACGAAGAGGCCAATCGCGGCGCGCAGTCGATCTACGTGGACTCCGTGGAAGACGTTGTCCCGCGCGGCCGCCGCTCCTACGACGTCACCTTCACGCTGACCGTCCAGCGCAGCCGCGGCCGCGTCCGCGAATACACCGCCGAATGCACCGTCGAACGCGGCGGCGTGACAAGCTACGCGCGCTACTAGCGCGTTCGGCCGTCACCGCACGCTCCGCCCTCCGTCATGGTGAGGTGCGGAGCGCGGCACGCGCGCAGCCTCGAACCACGCAGGCTGCATCGGTATGCGTCCTTCGAGGCCCGCTGCGCGGGCAGCTCAGGAGGACGGGCAGGATGTCCCTGCCCAAAAATCCCATCCCCCGCCCTTGAAGCCCCCGCGCACGGACCTATCTCAACCCTGTCGCCCGCCATTCGGGGGCGGCATCAGGCCAGCATCGCGGCCCATTCGGGCGTGGTGCGTGCAATCGCTCAATCATGAGGATTTGACATGCGTTTCGACCTTTCCCCGCTCTATCGCTCCACCGTCGGCTTCGACCGCCTGTTCCAGCTTCTGGACAATAACGGCTCCGACGCGTCGCAGAGCTACCCGCCCTACAACATCGAACGCCTTGGCGAGACCGATTACCGGATCACCATGGCCGTCGCCGGCTTTGCCGAGACCGACCTCACCATCGAGGTCAAGGAAAGCGCCCTCACCGTCGCCGGCAAGCGTGGCGAAGACGAGAAGCGCGCCTATCTCCACCAGGGCATTGCCGCGCGCACCTTCGAGCGCCGCTTCCAGCTCGCCGATCACGTCGAAGTGACGGGCGCGAAGCTGGAGAACGGCCTGCTCCACATCGAGCTGAAGCGCGTCATTCCGGAATCGAAGAAGCCCCGCCGCATCGCCGTCACCGCGGCGAACGCGCAGGCGATCGAGGCGAAGGCCGCCTAACTCGGCTCACGTAAAACGCGTGAAGGGCGTGCGGGCAACCGCGCGCCCTTTGCGTATGGGCATGCGACGTAATGGAGCATGGCAGAGTGTCGCGCGTCAGTTTCGACCCTAGTGCGCGGCGCATTCATCGCTACCTAGTGAAGGTGCAACGGCAGCGCGTCCCATCGGCGAAGGAGTACCCGCGATGAAACAGAGCGAGCAGAGCCATGTCCCTTCCTTCGGCGCACGCCAGCCTTCCGGGCTGACGCTGGACGTCGTCCTGCGCGGCCTCTCGCTGGCGCTCTCGATCGCACTCATCGCCGTTCTCGTGTTCTTTCCCGGCGTCACCATGCGCGGCGACGATCTGCTGCGCCGGGCCGTGTTGCCGGTTCTGCTGATCGGCATCGCCGGCGCCCTCGCCTACGGGCTCGGCTACAAGCCGCGCTCGTCGCTGCTCGCCGCCATGCTGGGGCCGTGGGTCTCCTGGCCGCTGATGCTGTCGGCGATGGCCTTCCTCGTGCTCTCGACGGACAACTAGAGCGCTAGACGCTCCCACGCAGTCCCGAGATGCCTTCCAGCAGCGTCTCGCGCAGCGAGGCGTGCGTCATCACCGTCCCCGTCAGCACGGCATGCGACAGGTTGGCGCGCCTGAGATTGGCGCCGGTGAGATTGGCGTAGGAGAGTTCGGCCTGGACGAGCACCGCATGGCTGAGGTCGGCGCCGCGCATGTCGGCGGTGCGCAGGTTCGCGCCGCCCAATTGCGCCGGCATCAGACGGTCGCCCGCGATGACCAGCGGCGACAGATTGGCGTCGCGGAGGTCCGCCCCGCCCATGCGCGCGCCGCGCAGGTTGATGCCACGGAGATCGGCGCCGTTGAGCTTGGCGTTGCGCAGGTCCGCGCCGGCTAATTGCGCGCCCTGCATGCGGACGCCTTCCAGGTTGATCCCGAAGAACGTCGCGTTGGAGGCCAGCAGCGCCGTCAGGTCATAGCGGGCGAGATTGCGGATCGGCCGCATGTCGACGCCCGACAGGGCCGCCGGCTTGCCCTCGGCGCCCTGCGAGCTCACCCACACCGCATGGCGCTTCAGGATCTCGTGGATCGGCTCGGACAGGGTGGAGAGCGCCTTGCCGCAGGGCGCATCGGTCAGCACCCCCGTCAGGTCCGCGCCTTCGGAACGGATCATCGTCATGTTCGCGCCGGTCAGCACCGCGCCGCGCAGATTGGCGCCGGTGAGATCGGCGCCGTGCAGATCGGCGTTCTCCAGATTGGCGCCGCTGAAATTCGCCATCTTCAGGTTCGCGCGCACCAGATGGCAGCCGCACATGATGGCGTCGGAAAAATCCGCCTGCAGCGCGACGACGCCGGTCATCTTGGTGCGGCTGAGATTGGCGTTGGCGAGCACCGCGCCCGGCATCTCGGTCGGCGATTCCTCGTGGCGCAGCACCTTCAGCCCGGTCTGCCGGTCGCGCTCGGCGATCACCCCTTCGCGCATATCGGCTTCGAAGAGATCGGCGCCCGTCAGGTTGGCGCCACGCAGCGAGGCGCCGCGCAGGTCGCAGCGCCGCATGCTCGCCGATTCCAGATTGGCGCGGCGGAGGTCGGCGGCGAAGAAATTGACGTTGTCGAGCTTCGCCCGGCTGAAATTGACTTCGGCCAGGATGGCGCCGCTAAAATCGGCATCGCTGAGCGCACGGCCGGACAGATCAAGGCCGGTCAGGTCGCAAAAGGCGAACGAGGCGCGCGCGCCGCCCATCCGTCCGGCATAGAGCATCTCGTGCTTCGCCGCGATGACGTGGACGTCTTTCTGGGTCAGGCGGCGATAGGCGCCCTTCTCCAGCGGTTTCGCAGACGACATGAACCCCCCAGGCCATGGCTCCGCCGGCTTCTGCCCGCGCAAACCATCCGCTAACCTTAAGGGTGAGCTCTAAATCGCGCGTTAAGAGGCGGTAACGCCCGCGGCAACCAGCAATTGCCGGCCCCGCGCCCCGCCCTCGCCGGTCAGGCGTTCGGTCAGCACCGTGTCGCAGGCCGCCAGGATGGTCCGGATGGCCTCGATTTCCTCGGGCGCCAGGGTCGAGCGGTCGCGGATCGCGCCGCACAGCGCCTCGCCCAGCTCCGTCATCAGCTCATAGCCGAACGACGCGCCTTGCCCTTTTACGTTGTGGGCGACCGCAAACAGGCTCTCGCAGGCTGCGGCGGCGCTCTTCAAATGGCTTTCGATCGCCGCCAGATGCGTCTTCATCTCCGTGACGTCGGCGGAGGCGTAGGTCGGATACTGCTCGGCCAATGCCGCGAGCGCGGCCTCGGCTTCGGCATAATCCGGCTCTTCGTCGGCGAGGGGTTTGACGGCCAACATCGCGCACAGCGCTCCACTTACGAGGCGCTCACACTAGCAAAGGGTCGTTGAGGGTTCCGGGACCCGCGCCCTACAATTTGAGGCAATCTTTAAAGGTTTCGACCTCTCCAGCGGTCGTCGCGAACGAGCAGACAAAGCGGTACATCGGCGTCTCCCCCGCCTCGTCCTCCCAGGGATAGAAGGCCGCCCCCGCTGCCGAAAGCCGGTCGCCGAGCGCCTTGGGCAGCCGCACGAAGACCTCGTTCGCCTCGGTCGGATAGGCAGGCGGAAAGCCCGCCGCCGTGAACGCCGCCGCCAGCGCCCCCGCCGCGCCGTTCGCAGCCTTCGCCGAGCGCAGCCACAGCCCGTCCTCCAGCATCGCGACGAACTGCGCCGCCAGGAAACGCGACTTGGAGAAGAGATGCCCACCGCGCTTGCGCCGATAGAGAAAATTCTCCGCCAGCGCCTTGTCGAAGAACACGACCGCCTCCGCCGCGACCGCGCCATTCTTCGTGAAGCCGAGCGAGAGCACGTCCACCCCCGCCTGCCAGGTCAGCTCCCCCGGCGTGCAGCCGAGCGTCGCCAGCGCATTGGCGAGCCGCGCCCCGTCCATGTGGAATTTCATCCCCGCGCCATGCGTGATCTCCGCCAGCGCCTTCACCTGGTCCGGCCGGTAGACGAGACCGCATTCATTCGCATTGGTGATCGAGACCGCGCTCGGCTGCACGTGATGCACCACGCCGCGCGGAAACCGCTTCAGCGTTTCGTTAAGATCCTCTGGCGTCATCAACCCGCCCGAGCGCCCCAGCGGCACCAGCTTCGCCCCGCCCGTGTAGAACTCCGGCGCACCGCATTCATCGACATCGATATGGCTGCCCGCGAGGCAGAAGACCGCGCCCCAGTTGGGGCTCAGCTGCGATAGCGCCAGCGCATTCGCCGCCCCGCCCGTCGCCACCGGAAACACCTGAACCTCTGCGCCGAACCACTTGGAAAGCGCCGCGGTCATCTCGCTCGACCAGCGATCGACACCGTAGGACGGCTGATGCCCCTCATTGGCCCGCGCCATCGCAGCCAGGATCTCCGGGTGCGCGCCCGCCGTATTGTCGCTCGCGAAATTCATGGCCTGCTCGTTCTACCCTTTGCCGCGAAACCGCCTAACATGGCGCACCGAAGAAATCAGCGGGGAAGCCATGAAGGTCTTCGGAATGGTCTGCGGCACCCTGACCGCGCCCATGGAAGCCTTCGTCGAAGGCGGCACCGGCATGATCACCGTGCCCATCCCCGCTTACTACATCGAACACCCCGAGGGCCGCGTCGTCGTCGATACCGGCATGCCCGCGGGCCTGCGCACCGATCCGGAAGCCGCCATCGGCCGCTTCCTCGCCGGCCTCTACGTCGCCGGCTTCACGCCCGAGCAGGACGTGGACAAGCAGCTCCAGGCGATCGGCGTCGATCCCGCTTCGATCGACACCGTCATCAACACTCATCTCCATTTCGACCATTGCGCCGGCAACCGCCTCCTGCCCAACGCCCGCATCGTCGTGCAGGCCCGCGAAGTCGCTGCCACCAAGGCGGCCGGTCCGCCGAAATCGGGCTTCGATGCCATGACCATGCTGGACGGCCGTGACGTCATGGAGGTCGACGGCGAGCACGACCTCTTCGGCGACGGCGCCGTGGTGCTGCTCCCCACCTACGGCCACACCGCCGGCCATCAATCCCTGAAGCTCGCCTGCGACGGCGGCGAGACGGTGCTGACCGGCGACTGCTGCTACTTCCACCGCACGCTCAGCGACCTGAAACTTCCCGGCTTCGCGCACGACCACGAAGAGCAGCTCCGCTCCATCGCCCGCCTGAAAACACTCGCCGATAGAGGCGCCCGCGTGATCGCCGGCCACGACCCCGACCAATGGCAGGGCAACGGTCCGGTCGTGCTCTCCGGCGCCTAGTTTGATTGCACTCCCCCGACCCGCCCCCTACGCTCGCCCCTTCGCAGCATCGGGTGCCAGCATGATTTTCCGCGGATCGGTTCTTCTCGGTCTCCTCGCCACCACCGCCGCCCCGGCCCTCGCGGCCCCCGAGCCCGGCTGGGACAGTTTCAAGGCGCTCTACAAGGAGCTGGTCGAGATCAACACGACGCTCTCCGTCGGTTCCTGCACCGACGCGGCGAACGCGATGGCCGCGCATCTCAAGACCGCCGGGTTCCCCGACAGCGATCTCCACCTCATCGTCTCGCCCGACCGCCCCAAGGACGGCAACCTCGTCGCCATCCTGCCCGGCAGCGACGCCGCGGCGAAGCCCATGCTGCTCCTCGCCCATATCGACGTCGTCGAGGCCAACCGCGCCGACTGGGAGCGCGATCCCTTTACGCTGATCGAGGAGAACGGCTATTTCTACGGACGCGGCACCGCCGACGACAAGGCGATGGCGGCGGTCTTCGTCGACTCCATGGTCCGCTTCAAGACCGAGGGCTTCGTTCCCAAGCGCACTATCAAGCTCGCGCTGACCTGCGGCGAGGAGACGCCCACCACCTTCAACGGCGTCAAATATCTCATCGCCAACAACCGCGACCTCATCGACGCCAGCTTCGCGATCAACGAAGGCGCGGGCGGTCGGCTCGACAAGGACGGCAAGCATCTCTTCCTCGGCATCCAGGCCGGCGAGAAGACCTATCAGGACTACACGCTGGAGGTGACCAATCCCGGCGGCCATTCCTCGCGCCCCACCAAGGACAACGCGATCTATCATCTCGCCGGCGGCCTCGCCCGGCTCGGCGCCTATGATTTCCCCATCGCGCTCAACGAGGCCGTGAAGGCGCATTTCGCGGCGATGAGCGAGATCGAAACCGGCGAGGTCGCGGCGGCGCTGAAGGCCGTGCTCGCCGATCCCACCAACGCCGCGGCCGTCGCCGACGTCGCGAAGGACCCGAGCCGCAACTCCATGATGCGCACGACCTGCGTCGCCACCATGGTGAATGCCGGCCACGCCAAGAACGCGCTGCCCCAGCGCGCCACGGCCAACGTCAATTGCCGCATCCTGCCCGGCGTCAGCGTCGAGGACATCAAGACGGAGCTCGCGACCGTCCTCGCCGACGACCAGATCAAGATCACGCTCGACGGCGCGCCCGATCCCGACGCTCCCGTGCCGCCGCTGACCGACGCGGTGCTGAACGTCGCGAAGGAAGTCGCCGGCGGCATCTGGCCGAACGTGCCGCTGGTGCCCGCCATGGCGACCGGCGCCACTGACGGGCGCTATATGAACGCCGCGGGCATCCCGACCTATGGCCTGAGCGGCATGTTCGGCGAACCCGACGGCGGCGGCGCCCACGGCCTCAACGAACGCATCCGCGTCCAGTCCCTCATGGACGGCCGCGACTTCCTGTACCGCGCGGTGAAGCTGTATTCGGAGCAGACGGGCTAAGGGCTACCCTCCCCGTCATCCCGGGCGAGGCCGGCGTAGCCGCCCGAGACCCGGGACCCAGGGGCGGTAAGCACCTATGCCCAGTCACTTGGATCCCGACTCTCCGCTACGCTACGGCCGGGATGACGGCGCGAGTTACCCGCCCGCCGCCGGCACCAGCAGATCGTAACACCGCGCATCCTGCAGCACCGCCGCCAGCCCTGGCGCGGCCTCCAGCGCAGCCACGGCCTTGCGCCTGATCTCGGCCAGCGACTTCACGTGATACTTCTGCGGCGTCTGGCTGAACGTCGCGCCGCCCATCTCCACCTCGAACGAGCGCGCATCCTTCGCCGCCGCCACCGCATTGGCGTGCGCCCAGGGGAGATAGTGCCCGCCGATCTCTTCCCGCAGCAGCATGGTCAGCGTCGGCGCCAGCGTCTCCCACGTCTCGAACTCGCCCATGGCCTTCGGCTCGATCATCCGCGCGACATAGGCGAGCACGGCAGGGAAATGCTGCATCAGCGCCTGCGGCGTCGGATCGCTCGACAGCTCGTAGAGCTGCGCCGCCCAGCCGAGATCGGCGAGACAGGGCCGCCCGCCGAACAGATAAGGCCGCAGCGTCAGATGCGCCTCGGTGATCTCCAATTGCCGCCGGAACGACAGCTCGATCAGCGCGCGGTTGGTCGAATTGCTGCCGACCAGCGCCAGTCGCGGCACCATGCGCGCCTCCACGCTGGCGGCCGCGCCTTCCAGGTCCGCGCGCGAGGCATCGACGCCCAGGATCGACTGTGCAATCCGCCACGACGCCGACAGCCGATCCGGCTCATAGCTCCAGCGATAGTGGAACATCGCCTTGTTGCCCCACTCGTCCGCATATTCCTCGATCAGCGCGGAGAGGAACGCGCGCGGCACATCCGACGGCTGCAGCGCGGGTTCGGGATGGCGGCGCTCCATCTCCTCGATCAACGGCGTCGAATCCTGCAGCGCCGGCCCGGTGGGCGGCACCAGCAGCGGGATCAGCGGCAGCTTCGCATGACGCTGATACTCGGCCTGCGTCGCCGCCCCCCGCACCACCCAACGATGCGGCACACTCTTGTAACGCAGATACGACCGCACCTTCACCGAATACGGCGACAGCTCCGAACCATAGAGGCGATAGACGTCGTTCATGATGCCCTGACTTTCACCGCCAGATTGTCATGGTCCGCGCGAGGCGACCATCCACGACGTGCGGTATCACCCCTCCCCGTCATCCTGAGGAGCGGTCAAAGACCGCGTCTCGAAGGACGCACGAGCGGCCACGACGCCTGCGTGGTTCGAGGCTCCGCGCGTCCCGCGCTCCGCACCTCACCATGACGAAGAGCGGAGGAACCGCTACTTCAGCAACCCCCGCAGCTCCTTCCCCAGCAGCTCGAACTCCGCCCGGCGCATCGTGCCCTTGCGCCAGACCAGCGCGATCTCGCGCGCCGGGGCATCGCCGCTCAGCGGGCGGGTCATCAACCCCGTGCCCTTCAGCAGGCCGCGCGACACCGCCATCTGCGGCAGCAGCGTGACGCCGAGCCCGTTGTCGACCATCTGCACCAGCGTCATCAGGCTGGTCGCCTCGAACGCATCGTCATGGCGCGAGGCATGGACGCCGCAGGCCGACAGCGCGTGGTCGCGCATGCAATGCCCGTCGCGCAGCAGCAGCAGCTTCTCGGCCTGCACCGCTTCGGGCGTCAGCGTCTTCAGCTTCATCAGCGGGTGGTCCTTGCGCGCCGCCACCACGAACGGATCTTCCGAGATGCGATAGGTCTCCAGCCCCGGTGTATCGAAGGGCAGCGCGATCAGCGCCGCATCCAGCGCCCCGTCGCGCAGCGTGGTGAGCAACCGCTCCGTCATGTCCTCCATGAGGAAAAGCTGCAGCGCCGGATATTTCTTGCGCAGCGGCGGCAGCGCGTGCGGCAGCACGAACGGCGCGATGGTCGGGATGACGCCGAGCCGGATCGCCCCGCTCAGCGGCGCCCGCACGGCCCGCGCGGCCTGGGCGAGGTCCTCGGCCTCCGCCAGCAGCAGCCGCGCTCGTCCGGCAATGTCATGGCCCAGCGGCGTCAACAGCACCGACCGCTTGGTGCGATCCACCAGCGGCGCGCCGAGGATCGCCTCAAGCTCTTTCAGGCTCGCGCTGAGTGTCGATTGCGTGACGTGGATCGCAGCCGCCGCGTGTCCAAAATGCAGATGCTCGCTCAGCGCGATGAAGTGCTGGAGTTGCCGCAGCGTCGGAAGGCGATCCATCGATGTTCTCGATTACAACTAGAAGAATTACTCGTTTGTGCGATTGCAGCATCGAACCTATCTGCAGCTCCGTCAACGGCACCCAACCTGCCTAACGGCCAACCTGCCTTAACGGAGAGACCATGCTGACCATCGGCGATACCTTCCCCGCGTTCGATCTCAAGGCCGTCGTGACGACGGATCCCCGCACCGCCTTCACGAACATCGACACCGCTGCCAATGCCGGCAAGTGGAAGATCGTGTTCTTCTGGCCGAAGGACTTCACCTTCGTCTGCCCCACCGAAATCGCCGCCTTCGGCAAGCTGAACACCGAGTTCAACGACCGCGACGCCGTCGTCTATGGCGTTTCGACCGATAGCGAATTCGTCCACCTCGCCTGGCGCCAGAACCACGCCGACCTCAAGGACCTGCCCTTCCCCATGCTCGCCGACATCAAGCGGGAACTGAGCACGGCGCTGGGCGTTCTTGATAAGAACGAGGGCGTTGCTCTGCGCGCGACCTTCATCGTCGATCCCGAAGGCATCATTCGCTTCGTCTCGGTGAACGACCTCTCGGTCGGCCGCAATCCCGCCGAAGTGCTGCGCGTGCTCGACGCCCTCCAGACCGACGAACTCTGCCCCTGCAACTGGCAGAAGGGCGAAGAGGTCCTGAAGGCCGCCTAATCCCATTACCGTCCGGCGGCGTCTCTCCCCAGTTGGGCCGCCGGACGCGACGGCGGCGCGGATGTTTCCCCAAGCATTCGCGTCGCCCGCCAACGTCTCGCACATGAAGGAAATAGTTCCGTGTCCCTCGAAACCCTGCGCAACGCGCTCCCCGAATACGCCAAGGACATCAAGCTCAATCTCGGCACGCTCGCCGCGGAGCCCATCCTGACCGAGCAGCAGCGCTATGGCGCGTTCATCGCCGCCGCGCTCGCCTCGCGCAACGCGCAGGTCTCCGCGGCGCTGATCGCCGAATTCGGTCCCAAGCTTTCAGCCGAAGCGCTGGAAGCCGCCAAGACCTCCGCCGCCATCATGGCGATGACCAACATCTATTACCGCTTCACCCACCTCGTCTCAAATGAGGACTACGCGAAGCTGCCCGCCAAGCTGCGCATGAACGCGCTCGGCAAGCCGCTGGTCGACAAGATCGACTTCGAACTCTGGTCGATCGCCGTCTCGGCCGTGAACGGCTGCGGCATGTGCCTCGACAGCCATGAAAAAGTCGTCCGCGCCCATGGCGTTTCGACCGAAGCCGTCCAGGCCGCCGTCCGCATCGCCGCCGTCGTCCACGCCGCCGCCGCCATCCTCGACGGCGAAGACGCCATCCGCAACGCTGCCCCCGCCCAGCTTGCGGCGGAGTAAGCGACCAACAGCGTTAATCCTGAAGGGCGCGGCGCAAGCTGCGCGCCCTTTGTCTTTGGGCGCATAGGGGGCTAGAAGCCGCGCCATGCCCCTCATTCACCCGACGATGAAACTGAAGCCTCGCGAGGGCAAACGCGCCCGCGCCGGCAGCCCCTGGATTTTCTCCAACGAGATCGTCATGGACGCCGAGCTGAAGAAGCTCGACTCTGGCGAGGCCGTGGACGTCGTGCTCGACGACGGCACGCCGCTCGGCACCGCGATTTTCAATGGCAAAACGCTGATCGCCGCCCGCCTCGTCTCGCCCGAAACCGGCGTCGACCTCAACGCCGCCTTCTTCGCCGAGCGCCTCACGCGTGCCGATGCGATCCGCAGCAAGCTGTTCGCGACGCCCTTCTACCGCGTCTGCCATGCCGAAGCCGACGGCCTGCCCGGCCTCGTCGTCGATCGCTACGGCGATGTCCTCTCGGTGCAGATGGGCACGGCCGGCATGGATGTCCGCACCGACACCATCGTCGAGGCACTGCGCCAGGTTTTCAACCCGCGCGCCATCATCCTCCGCAACGATTTCGGCGCCCGCACGCTGGAGGGCCTGCCCTCCGAGACCAAGCTCGTCTTCGGCGAGGCCCCCGGCGAAGTCTCCTTCGTCGAAAACGGCGCGACCTTCGTCTGCGATCCCATGACCGGCCAGAAGACCGGCTGGTTCTTCGACCAACGCGAGAACCGCGGCTTCGCGGCGCGCTTCGCCAAGGGCGAGAGCGCCCTCGACGTCTTCAGCCATGCCGGCGGCTTCGCCCTCGCGGCGCTCGCGGCCGGCGCGACCGAAGCGCTCTGCATCGACGCCTCGGAAAAGGCCCTCGGCCTCGCCGGCAAGGCGGCCGCCGCCAGCGGCTTCGAGGACAAGCTCTCGCTCCGCAAGGCCGACGCCTTCGAGGCACTGGAAGATCTCGCGACCCAGAATGTCCGCTTCGGCCTCGTCATCGCCGACCCGCCGGCCTTCGCCAAGTCGAAGAAGGATATCGAGCCCGCCGCCCGCGCCTATCGCAAGCTCGCCCGCGCCGCCGCCGGCGTCGTCGCGCCCGGCGGCACGCTGGTCCTTTGCTCGTGCTCGCATCACATCGACGCCGAGCGTTTCCACGCCGAATGCGCCGCCGGCATCCACCAGGCCAAACGCCCCGCCCGCCTCCTCCGCGCCAGCGGCGCCGACGTGGACCACCCCGTGCACCCGCACCTGCCCGAGACGGCCTACCTCAAGGCCCTCGTCTTCGCGCTGGATTGACCATGCTCGGCGCCACCACCCGCGATCTCTTCCTGCTGCAGCAGGACGCCGTGTTCCTGAACCACGGCTCGTTCGGCGCGGTCCCCAAACCCGTGCGCGAGGCGCAGCAGCGTTGGCGCGACATCGTGGAGACCCAGCCCGACGTCTTCTTCCGCGAGACCATCTACACCGCCACCCGCGCCAGCGCCGAGCGTATCGGCGCCTTCGCCGGCGCGCCGGGCGACAGCCTCGTCTTCCTGCCCAATGTCACCGAGACCGTCGCCGTCGTGCTCGACGCGATGCGCTTCAAGCGCGGCGACGAGATCGTCCTGCTCGACGTCGCCTATTCCGCCGTCCGCCGCGCGGTGGATGTCACCTGCCAGCGCACTGGCGCGGTGCTGCGCGTCGTCCCGACCGCGCTGCAGATGACGCCGGAAGGCTATGCGGAAGGCCTCCGCGCCGCGCTCAACCCCAACACGCGCCTCGTCCTCCTCGATCACATCGTCTCGCCGACCGCGCAGCTTGTGCCTATCGAGACGCTGGTCCCCATCGCGAAGGCGGCCGGCGCGCGTGTCTTCATCGACGGCGCCCACGCGCTCGGCCAGTTGCCGCTCAACATCGCCGCCCTCGGCGCCGACTGGTACACGACCAACGCGCATAAATGGCTCTTCACGCCGCGCGGCTGCTGCATCCTCTACACCGCCCCTGAAATGCAGGAGCTCACGCGGCCCGTCATCGTCAGCCACTACTACATGGACGGCTATCCCCGCTGCTTCGACTATGTCGGCACCCGCGATGTCACCGCCTATCTCTCAGCGGCCGATGGCGCCGACTTCGTCGAGAGCCTCGGCTTCGACGCCATCACCGCGCACCGCACGGCACTCATCGCCCATGCCGACGCCGCGCTGTCGCAGATGGGCGCGACCCTCGTCACGCCCCACGCGCCCGGCCTCGCCGCCTGGGCGCTGCCGATGACCCGCCCGGCCGACGCGATCGACGCCAGGGCGTTCATGGGCATGTATTGGAACGACTACCGCATCCAGTTCGCCTCGAATGCGGTCGATGGCCGCCTGCTGCTCCGCCTCTCGCTCCAGATCTATAACGACACCGCCGATATCGACCTGCTGATCGAAAAGCTCCAGCGCCTCGGTTGGGCCGGCCAGATCGAGGGGACGTAGGCCCTTCGTCCCCTGCCCGTCATCCTGAGGAGGGCGCGCAAGCGCCCATCTCGAAGGACGCACCCTGACGCAGCCTGCGTGGTTCGAGGCTCCGCGCGTCCCGCGCTCCGCACCTCACCATGACGAAGACCGGAGAACTGGAACCACGGAGGCCCGCAGGCTACGTTCCCCCCAATGCACTCGCTCTCCGAGGCTCCATGACCAACCGCCTTCTCGCCGCCGGGATCGTCGCCATGTCCTTCACCGCCGCGGCGCTCGCCGAGCCCACCACCACCGATTACGGCATTGGCGGGCGCGACCGCATCGTCGGCGCGCCCTTCGCGACCCGCGCACCCGTCCTCGCGACGCACGGCATGGCCGCGACCGCCCAGCCGCTCGCCAGCCAGATCGCCATCGATATCCTGAAGGCCGGCGGCACCGCTGTTGATGCCGCCATCGCCGCCAACGCCGCGCTCGGCCTGATGGAGCCGGTCTCCTGCGGCATCGGCGGCGACCTTTTCGCCATCGTGTGGGATCCCAAGACCGGCAAGCTCTACGGCTATAACGGCTCCGGCCGTTCGCCCGCGGGACGCTCGTTCGACCAGATGAAGGCCAAGATCGGCGGCGACGGGAAGATGATCCCCGGCTTCGGCTCGCTCTCCGTCACCGTGCCCGGCGCGGTCGATGGCTGGTTCGCGCTGCACGAGAAGTTCGGCAAGCTGCCGATGGACCAGCTCCTCGCACCCGCCATCGGCTATGCCCGCGACGGCTTCCCGGTCAGCGAACTCATCGCCTACTACCTCGAGCGCAACATGAAGCGGCTCGGCGACATGTTCGACAAGGGCGACGGCCCCATCGAGGAATTCGTCAATGCGCGCGCGACCTATGCGCCCCGCGGCGCGACGCCAAAGCAGGGCGAGATCTTCAAGAACCCCGATCTCGCCAACACCTACGAACAGATCGCCAAGGGTGGCCGCGACGCCTATTACAACGGCCCGATCACCGCCGTCATGGATGCCTATTTCCAGCGCATCGGCGGCGACCTGCGCGCCTCCGACTTCAATGCGCATCACGGCGAATGGGTCGAGCCCGCCTCGGTCAACTACCGCGGCGTCGATGTCTACGGCCTGCCGCCCAACAGCCAGGGCCTCGCGACCCTGCAGATCCTCGCCATCCTCGAAGGCTTCGACCTGAAGAAGATGGGCGCCGGCTCACCTGACGCGCTGATGGCGATGGTCGAGGCCAAGCGCCTCGCCTTCGAGGATGTCGCTCGCTACTACGCCGATCCCGCCTTCGCGAAGATCCCGCAGGCCTGGCTGATCTCCAAGGAATACGCCGCCCAGCGGCGCGCCCTCATCGACCTCGCCCATGCGATGCCCGCGGTGAAGGCCGGCGACGCGCCGCTCAACTCCGACACGACCTATTTCACCGTCGCCGACAAGGACGGGATGATGATCTCGATCATCCAGTCCAACTATCGTGGCATGGGCTCAGGTCTGGTCGCCGATCATCTCGGCTTCATGTTCCAGGACCGCGGCGAGCTCTACAACATGCAGGACCCGAACCACCCGAATGCGTACGCGCCGGGCAAGCGGCCCTTCCAGACCATCATTCCCGGCTTCGCGATGAAGGACGGCAAGCCCTGGATGTCGTTCGGCGTCATGGGCGGCGACATGCAGCCCCAGGGCCAGGCGCAGATCATCGTCAACATGGTCGATTTCGGCATGAACGTGCAGGAAGCTGGCGACGCCGCGCGCTGGCACCATATGGGCTCCAGCGAACCGACCGGCGAAGCGGGCAAGGGCACCGGCACGGTGGAACTGGAAAGCGGCATCCCCGCCGCTAGCCGCGCCGAACTCGAAAAGCGCGGCTTCACCACAGCAGACGGCAGCGGCGGCTTCGGCGGCTACCAGGCCATCATGCGCGACCCCACCACCGGCGTATACTGGGGCGCCTCCGAAAGCCGCAAAGACGGCGCGGCGATCGGGTATTAGGGCGCCGCCGCTTCTTTCAATCACCTAACTGTCATGCCTGCGAAGGCAGGCATTCATGACCCAGACGCCGCGCTTGCCGCATGGATTCCCGCCTTCGCGGGAATGACAAAATCGTTTGAGCGCGCAATCCCCACCGCAAACGGTTCAAATCCCGCGCCCGGCCCCCTAAACTCCCCGCATGTCCGAAACCCCTGCACTCACCCCGCCGCCCTCCACCACGCTGCTGCGCCTTCAGGGCGCGGTTGAGCGCGTCATCCTCTACAGCCGCTTTCTGCTGGTCGTCTTTTATGTCGGCCTCGCCGTCGCGCTCGCCGCCTTCGCGATCAGCTTCGTCGTGAAGCTCGGCGTGATGCTGCCGCAGTCCATCTACATGGACGAAACGCAGATTCTGATGGCGATGCTCGTCCTCATCGACAAGGCGCTGGTCGCCAGCCTCATCGTCATGGTGATGCTGAGCTCTTACGAGAATTTCGTCGGCCGCTTCGACGCCGGCATCCGCGAGGACAGCCCCTCCTGGCTCGGCCGGCTCGATCCCGGCAGCCTCAAGATCAAGGTCGCCGCCACCATCGTCGCGATCTCCTCGATCAACCTGCTGCAGAGCTTCCTGACGACGGCCGGCTCGTCCGACCGCGAGATCATGTGGAAGACGATCATGCACATGGTCTTCCTCGTTTCGGCGCTGGTGCTCGGCATTCTCGACCGCATCACCGGCGGCGCGAAGCCGTACAAGGCGTGACGGCGCGCACTGGACGCAATTTTGCATCCAGTGCAATCTAGTCATCGTCTAGATAGAGCGAGACCTCATGCGCCGCATCGTCGCCCTGCTGTTCGCATTGTTCACCGGCTCCTGCGCCGCGCTCTTTCCGCGCGAGGTCTCGACGGCTGAGCGGCTCGCGGTCTTCCCGACCGCCGGCCTGCCGCTCGACCAGCCCGTGACCATTCGCTGGAACAGCTATCAGGTGCCCTATATCGACGCGAAGACCGACCACGACCTCGCCTTCTCGCTTGGCCTAGTCCACGCGCATCTCCGCCTCGCGGAAATCGCGCTCGCCAAGCGCATCACCGAGGGGCGCCTCTCCGAACTCGCCGGCCCCGTGATGTTGCCGGATTTCGACAAGGCGATCCGCACGCTCGACCTGCGCCATGCCGGCCCCGCCATCATCGCGGCCATGCCGGCGGAGACGCGCGCCTATCTCCAGGCCTTTGTCGACGGCCTCAATTACTATCAAAAGAACGTCCGCGACCTCCCGCCCGAATTCGCGCTGCTCGGCATGCGCCGCGAGGATTTCACGCTGGAGGACATCGTCGCCATCGGCCATGTCGCGGGCATCGACATCAACTGGTTCACGCTGATCGGCCTGCTGCGCCAGCGCGACCAACCCGATTTCGAGCAGGCCTTCGCGCGCACTATGGAAGCGGGCTCCGGCCCCACGGTCAGCTTCGATGCGACCAAGACCTCGGCCTTCTTCGACCTGCTGGCGAATTCCATCCGCTCGGGCTCCAACTCCTTCGCGGTCGCGCCGTCGCGCTCGGCCAGCGGCCACGCGATGATCGCGAACGATCCCCATCTCGGCGTCTCGCTGCCCAATCTCTGGGTCATGGCGGGCTTCTCCTCGCCCTCCTATCGCGGCGTCGGCATGATGATCCCCGGCACGCCCTTCCTCGCTTTCGGCCGCACGCCCGACATCGCCTGGGGCGGCACTAACATGCGGGCCGCGCATACCGACTTCTACGACGTCTCGAAACTGGCGCCCGACCAGATCGTCACGACCGACACCAAGGTCCGCAAGCGCCTGTGGTTCTCCGCCGACGTGCCGACGCGCTGGGCCAAGGATATCGGCCCGGTCATGTCCGACACCGTCATCATGGAAGGCGCGACCCGGCCCGGCGAGGTCGTCGCGCTGCGCTGGATCGGCCACGAGACGACGGACGAGATCACCGCCATCCTCAATGCCTCGCGCACCAAGACGCCGCAGGATTTCCGCGCGGCGCTGAAGACCTTCGCCCTGCCGGCGCAGAACTTCATCTACGCCGATGCCAGCGGCAACATCGCCCAGATGATGGCGACCATGCTGCCGCGCCGCTCGTTCGATGTGCTGCCGAAAACCATCGTGCTCGACGCCACCGATCCCGCCATGCGCTGGCAGGGCATCGTCGATCCCACGCAATTGCCGTGGGCGCTGAACCCCGCGGAAGGCTTCCTCGGCAGCGCCAACAACAAGCCCTACGAGGCGCAAGCAGGCGTGCCCGTTGGCTGGTTCTTCTCCGCCGACGAACGCATCCGCCGCCAGCGCCAGATGCTGGGCGGCGACGACAAGATCACGCTCGACGAGCTGAAGGCCATGCAGCTCGACACCGTCTCGCTCTTCGTGCGCGAGATGATGCCGGCGATCCGCGACGCCGTCACCGAAGCCGGCGGGCGCGATCTCAACCCCGTCTTCGTCGACCGCCTCATCGCCTTCGACGGCGACTACAAGGTGGATTCGCCGGGCGCGCCGGCCTTCGAGACCTTCCTTTTCTACTTCGCGCCGCGCGTCTACGGCGTCGCCTCGGCGGCGGAGATCCCCTCCTATCTCGCCAACTGGAACGGCTTCGGCAAAGCCTTCGTGCGCGACATGCTGGCGCTCCCCGCCGACCGGCGCATCGCGGCCGTGCGCGACGCCATCGCGCTCGCCGCGCCGGACGCCGCGCCCTTCCCGAAGTGGGGCGACATGCATCGCCTGCAGGTTTCGCACGCGCTCGGCGCCATCCCGGTGATCGGCGGCCAGTTCACCTATGCCGACCTGCCGACCGGCGGCTCACGCGAGACCATCTTCAAATCCGCGCACGGCTTCACCAACGCCGTCCACGCCACCCGCTACGGCAGCCAGGCCCGCCAGCTCAGCGATCTCGGCGATATCGATTCCAACTGGTTCGTCCTGCTCGGCGGCAATGACGGCTGGATCGGCTCCGCCAACTTCATCGACCAGCTCCCCCTCTGGCAATCCGGCACCTACATCCGCATGCCGCTGCGCCCCGAAACCATCGCCGCGGAATTCCCGACGGTGATGGAGTTGAAGAATTGATTTCCCGGATTGTCATGCCTGCGCAGGCAGGCATCCATGCCGGAAGCGAGGTTCTTGATGATTGTGGATGCCTGCCTGCGCAGGCATGACAGCGAGAGGTAATTCCCCATGCCGCTCGACCTGACGCCCTTCCTCCGCTTCTACGCCCGCCGCCGCCTCAAGCGCCTCGCCGCACTCGACCCCGCGGCGGCACAAAGCCGCGAGCTCCTGAAGCTCGTCCGCAAAGCCGCCGCCACTAACTTCGGCAAAGACCACGACTTCGCGTCCATCAAATGCGTCGCCGACTTCCAGGCCCGCGTGCCCCTCCGCCGTTACGAGCAGATGTGGCGCGACTACTGGCAGCCCGCCTTCCCGCGCCTCGACAACATCTCTTGGCCCGGCCGCATCCCGTTCTTCGCGGTCTCCTCCGGCACCACCTCCGGCGCCAGCAAATACATCCCGCTCACGGCGGCCATGCGCCGCTCCAACGTCCGCGCCGCGCTCGACGTCCTCGCCTTCCACGCGCGCGCGCGGCCCGACAGCCACTTCTTTGCCGGCCCGACCTTCATGCTCGGTGGCTCCACGGCGCTGGTGGAGGAAGCGCCCGGCGTTTTCTCCGGCGACCTCTCCGCCATCGCCGCCAAGACGTTGCCCTTCTGGGCAAAACCCTATGCCTTCCCGCCAAACGATCTCGCGCTCCTCGCCGACTGGGACGAGAAGCTCACCCGCACCGCCGAAGCCTCGCTCAAACGCGATATCCGCGTCCTCACCGGCACGCCCTCCTGGGTGCTGATCCTGCTTGAGCGGATGCGCGCCCTCCGCGACGCGCGCGGCGAAACCAGCGTCCCCGCCTATCCAGCGCTCGGCCTCTACATCCACGGCGGGGTCAACTTCGCGCCTTACCGCCCCCGTTTCGAGGCCCTGTTCGCCGAACAGACGATCGACCTCCGCGAGGTCTACCCCGCCTCAGAAGGCTTCATCGCCTCCGCCGACCGCGGCCCCGGCGAAGGTCTGAAGCTCAGCCTCGACAACGGTCTCTTCTTCGAATTCGTGCCGGTCGAGGAACTGGAATTGCCAAACCCCACGCGCCACTGGGCCGCGACCATCCAGCCGGACGTCAACTACGCCGTCGTGATGACCACCTGCGCCGGCCTTTTCTCGTACGTCATCGGCGACACCGTCCGCTTCGTCGACACAAGAACCCCGCGCCTGCTCATCACCGGTCGCACCTCCTACATGCTCTCCGCCTTCGGCGAGCACCTGATCGGCGAGGAGATCGAAGCTGCCGTCGCCGATGCCGCCGCGAAGATCGGCGCCGATGTCACCGACTTCTCCGTCGGCGCGCTCTATGCCGAGCGCGAGGGCGAACTCGGCGGCCATCTCTACATCGTGGAATTCGGGAACGAGCCGGACGAGGCCGCCCGCGCCCGCTTCGCCGGCTACGTCGACGACGATTTGCGCCGCCGCAACGACGACTACCGCGCCCACCGCGCCGACGGCCACGGCCTCAACACACCTGTCGTCCACGCCGTCGCCCCCGGCACCTTCGCGTCATGGATGGCCGCGCGCGGCCGCGCCGGCGGCCAGAACAAGGTCCCGCGCGTCATCAACGACCGTGAACTGTTCGCTTCGCTGCGCAGTTTCACAAACGCCACCCCCTAATCGTCATGGCCGCCCTTGAGGCGGCCATCCAGAACGAGCGTCGCGGTGGCTACTGGATGGCCGGGTCAAGCCCGGCCATGACGGGATTGGGATAGCGAAACGCCTACCCCAAATCCCTGATCGCCGCGACGACATCCGCGGTCTTCTCGTGGATCACCATATGACCGGCTTCGGGAATTGAAACCAAAGCCGCCCCCGGCAGCGCCTTCTGGAACGCCCGCGCATAGACCGGCGGGATCAGCCGGTCGCTGTCGCCCCACACCACCACCGTCTTCGCGGTGACGCGGTACAGCCGCTGTGACAGCCCGCGATCGGGAATAGGGAACAAGATCCGCCCCGCCATCCCCAACTGCCGCGCATTGGTGACAAGATAGTTCTGCAAAAATTTCGGATCGCTCATGTCGAGCCCCGCCGTCATCCGCGCCGCCCCCGCCGCTGCGTCATGGAACAGCAGCGCCGGCATCTCGAACGGCATGGTCGCGAAAATGTCGGCGATCGGATGATCGTCCAGCCACATCCCCGCCGGCGCGATCAACGCCAGGCGCGTCACGTCGTTCGGCTGGATCGCCGCCATCTCGGCCGCGATCATCCCGCCCATGGAATGGCCGACGATGATCGGGTCCTTGAGCCCCAGCGCCGCCACCACATCCCAATAGTGCAGCGTGATATCCAGCATCTCGCGCAGCGTCGGCGCTTCCTCGCTGTCGCCATAACCGGGCAGCAGCGGCGCATAGACGGTGTGCCGCTCGGCCAGCGCCGCCAGCAGCGGGTCCTCGCGCAGCACGCCGCCCGCGCCATGAAGGAACAGCAGCGCCGGCCCCGAACCGCCGGTGATGTAGCGGACGGGCACGTGATGGGTCTGCAGCGTTTTCAGTTCCATGACCCTACGCCCCCACCGTCTGCGGCGCGCGGTCCGGCGCGGGCGCCAGCGCCCCCGCCTTCACCCGCTTCTCCAGCGGCTTGCACCAGAAGCGGTCGTCGTCGGCATAGTCGGGGAACATGTTCCGCAGCTTCGGCATCACCTTCTCGGCGAACAGCTTGGTCGAATACATGCACTTGTCGGCCGGCATGTTTCCCACATGCATCAGGCAGAAGATGTTGCCGACATTCAGCCCCTTGATCAGTTCCTCCATGCGCTGGCGCACGGTTTCCGGACTGCCCGCGATGACATGGCCCTGCTCGGTCAACTCCTTCCAGGTGAGCTGCGTATAACCGCCCGTCGGCGGCGCATATTGCGACAGCGCCCCGGTCTGGATCGTCTTGATCGTGCGATAGCCCGGCGCATCCGCGAAACCCGGATAGACGTGCAGGCAGCGATTGTAGAAATAGCTGACATGTTCCGAATACAGACGTTCGGCCTCCGCGTCCGTCTCCGCGACGCAGATCGTCTGCGCGAAACCGGCGCGATAGGGCGAAGCGTCCGGCGCCCCGCGCTCCGCCACGCGGTCCCAATACCCCTGCATCAGCGCCTTGGCGCGGATGTAACCGCTGAACGAGAGGTAGGAATACGAATAGGTATTGTCGATGCAGAAGTCGTAGGTCTCCACCGACCCGCCGCCGGGAATATGGATCGGCGGGTGCGGCTGCTGGATCGGCCGCGGCCAGATATTCACGTGGCGCAATTTGTTGTAGCGCCCGTTCCACGCAAACGGCTCGCGCGTCGTCCACGCCTTGATGATGAGGTCGTGCGCCTCTTGGTACTTCTCGCGCGTCAGCGAAGGGATCTGGCCGTAGCAGTAATTGGTGTCCATCGACGTCCCGACCGGGAAGCCCGCGACCAGCCGCCCGCCGCTTATGCAGTCGAGCATCGCGAACTCCTCGGCGACGCGGATCGGCGGATTGTAGAGCGCGATCGAATTGCCCAGCACGACCAGCGCCGCATCCGACTTCCCGCGCGCCAGACCGGCCGCGATGATGTTGGGCGAGGGCATGATGCCATAGCCGTTCTGGTGATGCTCGTTGACGCCGATCCCGTCGAAGCCAACCGTGCCCGCATAATCCAGCAGGTCCATATAGGTATTGTAGACCTCGTGGCTCTTCGCCGGATCGAACAGCTTCTGGTCGATATCGACCCACACCGACCGGTTCTTCTCCCGGAAATCATCCGGCAGATACGGCCACGGCATCAGGTTGAACCAGGTAAACTTCATGGCGTCCTCCGATGGCAATTTTTTTATAGGCAGTGCCAGTGGCGAAAGCTTAGCCCTTTAAGCGCCGCCGCCAAGGGGGCGTGTCGCGCGGCCCAACACCCGCCCCCCTATTCAGGGTGTAGCGCGCTTTGGCGCCTTCAGGGCTGATTGAGCCGGCCGGCGGTGCTGCAGAAGGGCAGCGCTGCCACGTCGGGAGCCACGCAATGTCCAAGTCCTACCAAGGCCGCATCCTCTACACAGCCGACCTGCTGGTGGGGAGCGACCGGTCCGGCTGGGACGCCAGCGTCAAGAAGAGCCTGGATCAGATGTGGGCGGCGGCTAGCGGGCGCGCCCTGATCAACGACATCGTCGCCGCACCGAAAAAGGTCAAAATCGTTCCGTACTACAGCACCGACATCAACGCAGCGACGATCCCTCGGAGTATAACGCACGGCACTTACAAGCACCGCCCCGTTCGCGGCGGTACCGGTGTCCACAATCCGTCTTGGGCGCGTGGCACCGGTCGCGGCACGGACGTCAGGGTGGAGTTCACCCCTTGGCGCTATCACGTCAACTTGCAGGCGGCGGGCCTGGTGCATGAAATGACTCATGCGGCGCAACTCCTGCGCGGTGTCGTCTTCACCAATCCCATGAAATGGCATTTCGACACAGTCGCCGAGTTCGACGCCATATTGGTGGAAAACATCTTTCGCTGCGAGATCGGGCAATCGATCCGGCGCAATCATCACGGTGATACGCCCATGCAAGGTGACCGCATGATTCCACATGGCGGTGAACTGGAAGCGCGGCTCGACTCCTTCAAAGCCCGCATGCCCGGCCTCGCAGACTCCCTTGCCCAGATCGACATCCCCTTCAACCCGCTGCGCCAGGGCGCCCGAGGTTCCTACTGAGGCCACCCCCGTAACGCGCTAAACGCCCTCCCCGTCATGGTGGAGCGCGCAAGCGCGAGCCTCGAACTATGCACGCCGCATCAAACTGCGTCCTTCGAGACGGTCGCTCCGCGACCTCCTCAATGAGGAAGTGTGGTGCGAAATACAGAAAACTGTAGCGCCGCGCCCCCGCCAGCCGGCCCTACTTCCCCGCACACGAGGGAGAGTTCCCTGCGCAGCAGGAGGATGAAAGGGGGGGCTGCCGACCACAACGCCGGAAATCTTGACATTATTCCTATATGATGATATTCCCATACCTGAATTGCGAGAGAAAGGCGCGCACCCCTCGATGTCCCATCTCTCGCTCCTCTGCGGCCGCCTCCTGCCCGCCTCACACGCCGCCGCCCGCCTCGCGCTCACCCTCCGCGACCGCGTAGCGACGCGCCTCGTAGAAATCGTCGCCGAAGCCCAGCACGCGCTCCTCTCCGCCCCGCCGCAGCCCGGCGTCTCCCCCGAACACGGCACTCTCGTGCATGCGACGCTCGCCGCCGATCTCGCGCTCGCTTACGCCCGCCTGCCGGAACGCCACGGCGCGGTCGCGCGCCTGCCCCTCGGCCGTCGCCGCGGCGCGCTGCCCCGGCTCCGGCCGGATCGCGTTGCCGCCATGCGCACGGCGATCGCCGATGCGGCTTACCCAAAAAATCGCAGTTCAATTCCGATGTGCGGGTTCAATTCCGTCCCGCCGCCGCGGAAATCCGCCCGCGGCGCCCCGGCCGGCATTTTGAACCGGTTGACCCATGGCCGCCACGCCCGCTTCGCCCGGACCGAGCGCCTGCGCCACGCCGCCCTGAAGGCTGAGATCGCGGAACTCATCGCCGACTGCAACGCCGCCGTCGCGCTGTTCCGCGAAGCGGCCCTCCTGCTCTGGCGCCGCTGCACCGCGACGCGCGCCGCCATTCCCCGATTAGGCCGCCCGCGCGTCGCCCGTTACCCGCTGCGCCGCCGTCACCGTCACTTCGCGCCTCGGCGCGTCGCCCGCACTGGACAGCGCGCGCCGCCCATGGCGACACTCGCCGGGTGAAAGCACAACGCCATGACTGACTTGCCGACGGCTCCCGCGCCCCATCAGGCCGACCGGCCTGGACGGCTGCGCCGCACGCTCGACGCCGTCGAGCGCGCCGGCAATCGGCTGCCCGATCCCGTCACGCTGTTCGTCATCTCGATCGCCCTGCTGATGACGGCCTCGGCGCTGATGGCCGCCGCGGGCGTCGGCGCCTTCAATCCCGCCGATGGCAAGCCGATCGACGCGGTCAGCCTGATTGCGCCCGATAAGCTCCGCCGGCTCTTCACCGAACTGCCCCAGATCTTCACCGGTTTCCCGCCACTCGGCATCGTCCTCATCATGATGATCGGCGTCGGCGTCGCCGAACGCGCCGGGCTGTTCGCCGCGGCGCTCAGCGGCCTGGTGCGCGTGGTGCCCAAGGGCCTTCTCACTTTCACCATCGTCTTCGCCGGCTGCAACGCCTCGATCGCCTCGGATTCCGGCTTCGTCGTGCTGATCCCGCTCGCCGCCGCCGTCTTCGCCGCCGCCGGCCGTCATCCGATCGCCGGCCTCTCTGCAGGCTTCGCCGGCGTCGCCGGCGGCTTCACCGCGAACCTCTCCATCACCACGCTCGACGGCCTGCTCTCCGGCATGACCCAGGCCGCGGCGCAACTGCTCGACAAGACCTACACCGTCGGCATCACGTCCAACTGGTATTTGATGATCGCGCTCGTGCCGGTGCTCTCGATCACCGGCACGCTGATCTGCGAATGGATCGTCGAGCCGCGCCTCAATGCCGGCCCGAAATGGATCGACGCCGCCCCGCGCGACGACGATCCGCTGAAGCACGCCCGCGAACGCCGCGGTCTCCGCGCCGCCGGCCTCACGCTGCTGGTCTACGCGATGGGGATTGCCGCGCTCGCCTGGGAGCCGGGCTCGGCCTTGCGCGATCCCGTCGATGGCGATCTCGATCCGCTGCTGCGCGGCCTCATCGCGGTGCTCTTCCTCGGCTTCCTGTTGATGGGCCTCGCCTACGGCATCGCCGCCGGCAGCATCAAATCCGACCGCGACGCGGTGAAGATGGCGTCACAGGGTCTTGCCGAGATGGGCTCCTATCTCGTGCTCGCCTTCTTCGCCGCCGTCTTCGTCACGCTGTTCGGCTGGTCCAATCTCGGCGCGCTTATCGCGATCAGCGGCGCGGACTTTCTGAAGTCGGCCGGTGCCGGCGGTTTGCCGATTCTTATCATGGTCATCCTCATCGCCATGGGCACCGACCTGCTGATCGGCAGCGCCTCGGCGAAATGGGCGATTCTCGCGCCCGTGCTGGTGCCCATGCTGATGCTGCTCGGCATCTCGCCCGAGGCGACGCAGGCCGCCTATCGGCTCGGCGATTCCACCACCAACATGATCACGCCGTTCATGACCTACTTCCCGCTGATCCTCATCATGGCGCGGCGCTATCGCCCGGATTTCGGCATCGGCTCGATGATCGCGCTGATGCTGCCCTACACGCTCGCCTTCTTCGTCGCGTCCACGACGCTGTTCGCGACGTGGTACCTTCTCGATATGCCCCTCGGCCCGGGCACCGGCCACGTCTACATTCCCTCGCAAACCCAAGGCACCAGCCCATGAGCGACCTGCGCGGCCTTTATCCGGAACTGGAACCCTACCAGACCGGCCATCTCGATACCGGCGACGGTCATCAGGTCTATTGGGAGCTCTGCGGCAATCCCGACGGCAAGCCCGTCGTCTTCCTGCATGGCGGACCGGGCGGCGGCTGCAACGCCAATCACCGCCGCCTCTTCGATCCCAAGCGCTATCGCATCCTGCTCTTCGATCAGCGCGGCTGCGGCCGCTCGACGCCCCATGCCGGGCTCGACAACAACACGACCTGGGATCTCGTCGCCGATATCGAGCGCCTGCGCGAGATGACCGGCGCCGCGAAGTGGCAGGTCTTCGGCGGCTCCTGGGGCTCGACCCTCGCGCTCGCCTATGCCGAGAAACATCCGGACCGCGTCAGTGAACTCGTCCTCCGCGGTATCTTCATGGTGCGGCGCTGGGAACTGCTCTGGTTCTACCAGCACGGCGCCTCGCTCATCTTCCCCGACAAATGGGCGCGCGTGCTGTCGATCCTTGCGCCCGAGGAACACGCCGACGTCATGGGCGCCTATCGCAAGCGCCTGACCCATACTGATTTGGCGAAACAGCTTGAAGCCGCGCGGCTCTGGAGCGTGTGGGAGGGCGAGACCGTCCACCTCCTTCCCAACGAAGCCTCCGCCTCGTTCGGCGAAGACCATTTCGCCCTCGCCTTCGCCCGCATCGAGAACCACTACTTCATGAACAAGGGTTTCATGGAAGTGGACGACCAGTTGCTGCGAGACGCGAACCGCCTGAGTGCGATTCCCACGACGATCGTGCATGGCCGCTACGACATGTGCTGCCCGGTTCAGAACGCCTGGGACCTGTCAAAAGCCATGCCCCACGCCGCGCTGCAGGTCATCGAAGGCGCCGGCCACGCCTACGACGAACCCGGCATCCTCGACGCCCTCATCCGCGCAACGGACGGCTATGCGTGATGCCCCAAAGCAACCCCCCCCGGCTTTCGCGGGAGGGGTTGGAAGGCTTGGGTGCGGGGGCAGGATTTGAACCTGCGGCCTTCAGGTTATGAGCCTGACGAGCTACCGGGCTGCTCCACCCCGCGATATTTCAGTGAGCCAGGGGCGCGCGCTTTGGGCGCGAGGTTCTGGCGTCGTGAGGAGAGGTTGATTGGTTGGTCTTGGATACGTGTGTTTTGCAGGCTTGGCAGCGGGCTACTTTCCCGCGCCTTGAGACGAAGTATCATTGCTGCTGGGGGATTTAACGGCCGAGTTCGGGATGGGATCGGGTGGAGGGCCCCCGCATGGGCCGCCAAGCCAGCGGAACACACGTTGCTTTAGTTTCGAACAATCTGGTTTTGGAGTTGGATCTGGTTTTCAGGTTCCTGTCGTAGAAAGCGATCAAGCTCTCTTGAACGATTAGGACCGGTAAGCTGAAGCCATTGCTGACTGTACACACCCGGCCTATCAACGTGGTGGTCTTCCACGGTTCTTTGGCGAGACCTGGTTTTGAGGGGGGTTTCCCGCTTAGATGCTTTCAGCGGTTATCCCGTCCGCACATAGCTACCCGGCTGCGCGGCTGGCGCCACGACCGGTCCACCAGAGGTGCGTTCGTCCCGGTCCTCTCGTACTAGGGACGAATCCTCTCAAGTCTCGAACACCCACGGCAGATAGGGACCGAACTGTCTCACGACGTTCTAAACCCAGCTCACGTACCACTTTAAACGGCGAACAGCCGTACCCTTGGGACCTGCTCCAGCCCCAGGATGTGATGAGCCGACATCGAGGTGCCAAACGATGCCGTCGATATGGACTCTTGGGCATCATCAGCCTGTTATCCCCGGCGTACCTTTTATCCGTTGAGCGATGGCCCTTCCACGCGGGACCACCGGATCACTATGACCGACTTTCGTCTCTGCTCGAACCGTCGCTCTCGCAGTCAGGCTGGCTTATGCCATTGCACTCTTGAATCCGATTTCCGACCGGATTGAGCCAACCATCGCGCGCCTCCGTTACTCTTTGGGAGGCGACCGCCCCAGTCAAACTGCCCGCCATGCAAGGTCCTGGCCGTTGTTACGGCTCAGTTAGACGTCAAAGAAAACAAGGGTGGTATTTCAAGGATGGCTCCACTCGAGCTGGCGCCCAAGCTTCAAAGCCTACCACCTATCCTACACATGTCGTCTCTAACGCCAATGCAAAGCTGCAGTAAAGGTGCACGGGGTCTTTCCGTCTAACCGCGGGAACCCCGCATCTTCACGGGGAATTCAATTTCACTGAGTCTGTATCGGAGACAGTGGGGAAGTCGTTACGCCATTCGTGCAGGTCGGAACTTACCCGACAAGGAATTTCGCTACCTTAGGACCGTTATAGTTACGGCCGCCGTTTACTGGGGCTTCGATTCAAGGCTTGCACCTCTCCTCTTAACCTTCCAGCACCGGGCAGGCGTCAGACCCTATACGTCGCCTTACGGCTTCGCAGAGCCCTGTGTTTTTAATAAACAGTCGCCACCCCCTGGCTTGTGCCCCCACCCAAAGCTTGCGCTCTAAATGGGCCCTCTTCTCCCGAAGTTACGAGGGTAATTTGCCTAGTTCCTTCGATACAGTTCTCTCAAGCGCCTGAGTATACTCAACCAGCCCACCTGTGTCGGTTTCGGGTACGGTCTATAATGGAGAGGCTATTTCCTGGAACCCGCAGCCCCGCCCGCCCAATCCAGTAAGGGCGAACAAAACATTGGATCCGTCACTCATCTCCAGGCCCACGAATATTAACGTGGTTCCCATCGCCTACGCCTTTCGGCCTCGGCTTAGGGGCCGGCTAACCCTGCGCAGATTAACTTTACGCAGGAACCCTTGGGCTTACGGCGAGAGGGTCTTTCACCCTCTTTGTCGTTACTCATGTCAGCATTCGCACTTCCGATACCTCCAGCAAACCTCACGGTTCACCTTCGCAGGCCTACGGAACGCTCCGCTACCGCGTGCAATAAATTGCACACCCGCGTCTTCGGTGCATGGCTTCAGCCCCGTTACATTTTCGGCGCAGAGACCCTCGACCAGTGAGCTGTTACGCTTTCTTTAAATGATGGCTGCTTCTAAGCCAACATCCTGGTTGTCAGGGGATCTCCACATCCTTTCACACTTAGCCATGACTTGGGGACCTTAGACGGCGATCAGGGTTTTTTCCCTCTCGACGACGGACGTTAGCACCCGCCGTCTGTCTGGTAGATAGTTCTCTTCGGTATTCGGAGTTTGGTTAGGTTTGGTAAGTGGTTGAGACCCCCTAGCCCATCCAGTGCTCTACCCCCGAAGGAATTCGTCTACCGCGCTACCTCAATAGCTTTCGCGGAGAACCAGCTATCTCCAAGTTTGATTGGCCTTTCACCCCTAGTCACAAGTCATCCCCGACTTTTTCAACAGGCGTGGGTTCGGCCCTCCAGTGCGTGTTACCGCACCTTCAGCCTGCTCATGACTAGATCACTTGGTTTCGGGTCTCATCCGTGCAACTTCGCGCCCTATTCAGACTCGCTTTCGCTCCGCCTACGCCTAACGGCTTAAGCATGCTGCACGAACGAACTCGCTGACCCATTATACAAAAGGTACGAGGTCACATTGCTGCTCCCTCTGTTTGTAGGCATCCGGTTTCAGGTCTGTTTCACTCCCCTCGTCGGGGTGCTTTTCACCTTTCCCTCACGGTACTCGTTCGCTATCGGTCGTTGAGGAGTACTTAGGCTTGGAGGGTGGTCCCCCCATGTTCAGACAGGATTACACGTGTCCCGCCTTACTCAAGGACCTCAAGTCTTTCTACCCGTACGGGGCTATCACCCGCTATGGCCGGCCTTTCCAGACCGTTCCGGTTCTTAACTTGAGGCCACTGGCCTAGTCCGCTTTCGCTCGCCACTACTTACGGAGTCTCTGTTGATGTCCTTTCCTCCAGGTACTGAGATGTTTCAGTTCCCCGGGTTCGCCTCTCTTGCGAGATGACCCTTGCGGGCCGGGTTGCCCCATTAGGAAATCTGCGGATCAACGGGTGCTCACCCCTCCCCACAGCTTATCGCAGCGTGCCACGTCCTTCATCGCCTCTCAACGCCAAGGCATCCACCAAATGCCCTTCTCATCGCTTGATCGCTTTCCGCGTCAGGATCCTTAGATCAAAGGCCGGCTAGACCTCCAATCAACGCAGCAGAACAGACGCACGAGGCTTTCACCTCGACTGCCCTGCAATCCAGATCCAACTTCAAGACCAGATTGTTCGTTGTCGATCCAAAGCTTCAGTCACGGGAGTGTGCCGTTCCGTACGAGGGACCAGCATACCGTGACCTTGCCGCGCTCAAAGCACGGCGCCTCAGATCATCAACCTCTCTTCACGATGTCAGTTAGCTTCTTTTGCGAACCCGCTCGCGCGGGCTTCGCGTGGCCAGGCCCGAAGGCCGGCACAAACAACGGCCGGAGCCGCTGCTATTCCTATTGGACGGACGCATTCTCTCCGGAGCGCTTCAGCGCTCAACGAAGGTGGTGGAGCTGAACGGGATCGAACCGATGACCTCATGCTTGCAAAGCACGCGCTCTCCCAACTGAGCTACAGCCCCGGTTGCTCCAGCTGCGAACAGGCTCATCGCCTGCTTCGCGTCATTCCCGATCTACCAAGTTATGGTGGGCCCGGGAGGACTCGAACCTCCGACCTCACGCTTATCAGGCGTGCGCTCTAACCACCTGAGCTACGAGCCCTGAACCTTTAAGTGCGAACACGCTCTCGCGTGCTTCGCAACAGGCCGGCCGGCTTCACTCAGACCTAAGCGCATGCCCCATGCGTCCTATAAAGACGACTGCACCGCAGACCAACGCGCCTGCCCGAAGGCAAACGCACGTCTACGTGCAATCATCTGAGCTATTGGATGGGCGGCGAAGGCGGCGGCATGGGACTTTGCTTGAGCCGAAGCTCAAACGTGCCAGATCTCACGACACCTGAATGGCGTCGCCGTCTTGGCGTTTTGTCTAATGACGGAACTAAACCCCTGTTGGACGATCCGAAGACCCTCCGAGCTTGAAGTTGCCGATCCTTAGAAAGGAGGTGATCCAGCCGCAGGTTCCCCTACGGCTACCTTGTTACGACTTCACCCCAGTCGCTGACCCGGCCGTGGCCAGCTGCCTCCCTTGCGGGTTAGCGCACTGTCTTAAGGCCGAACCAACTCCCATGGTGTGACGGGCGGTGTGTACAAGGCCCGGGAACGTATTCACCGCAGCCTGCTGTTCTGCGATTACTAGCGATTCCACCTTCATGCACCCGAGTTGCAGAGTGCAATCTGAACTGAGACGGTTTTTCAAGATTGGCTACCTGTCGCCAGGTCGCTGCTCTCTGTCACCGCCATTGTAGCACGTGTGTAGCCCAGGCCGTAAGGGCCATGAGGACTTGACGTCATCCCCACCTTCCTCCGGCTTGTCACCGGCAGTCCCTCTAGAGTGCCCAACTGAATGATGGCAACTAAAGGCGAGGGTTGCGCTCGTTGCGGGACTTAACCCAACATCTCACGACACGAGCTGACGACAGCCATGCAGCACCTGTCTCTACGTCCCCGAAGGGAACCCTCGATCTCTCGAGGTCGCGTAGGATGTCAAGGCCTGGTAAGGTTCTGCGCGTTGCGTCGAATTAAACCACATGCTCCACCGCTTGTGCGGGCCCCCGTCAATTCCTTTGAGTTTTAACCTTGCGGCCGTACTCCCCAGGCGGAGTGCTTAAGGCGTTAGCTGCGGCGCCGAAGAACTAAGTTCCCCGACACCTGGCACTCATCGTTTACGGCGTGGACTACCAGGGTATCTAATCCTGTTTGCTCCCCACGCTTTCGCGCCTCAGCGTCAGAAACGAGCCAGTGAGCCGCCTTCGCCACCGGTGTTCTTCCCAATATCTACGAATTTCACCTCTACACTGGGAATTCCACTCACCTCTCTCGTCCTCTAGCTCGACAGTTTTGAAGGCCATTCCCGGGTTGAGCCCGGGGATTTCACCCCCAACTTGACGAACCGCCTGCGCGCGCTTTACGCCCAGTAATTCCGAACAACGCTAGCCCCCTTCGTATTACCGCGGCTGCTGGCACGAAGTTAGCCGGAGCTTATTCTCCCGTTACCGTCATCATCGTCACGGGTAAAAGAACTTTACAACCCTAAGGCCTTCATCGTTCACGCGGCATGGCTGCGTCAGGGTTGCCCCCATTGCGCAAGATTCCCCACTGCTGCCTCCCGTAGGAGTCTGGGCCGTGTCTCAGTCCCAGTGTGGCTGATCGTCCTCTCAGACCAGCTACGGATCGAAGCCTTGGTAGGCCGTTACCCCACCAACTAGCTAATCCGACGCGGGCCGCTCCTAAGGCGATAAATCTTTCCCCCTTACGGGGCTTATCAGGTATTAGCTGCAGTTTCCCGCAGTTATTCCCAACCTCAGGGCACGTTCCCACGCGTTACTCACCCGTCCGCCACTCCCCTTGCGGGGCGTTCGACTTGCATGTGTTAAGCCTGCCGCCAGCGTTCGTTCTGAGCCAGGATCAAACTCTCAAGTTCTAACAAAAGAACTGCGTCCAGCATCGCCAAGGCCTAAACCCAAGCAACCCAGACAGAGGTCTCATCCGGCCCCATGTACTGCTTATTTCAACGTCGCAATTTAAAACCCAAAAGCAGATAGTTCCTCCAGACATCCAACCAACAACCAGGCCTAAACCCAGCCGCCAGCCAAACACCCAGAGGCGTTCCGCTTCTGCGTCCATATCCAAGCAACATCAAACAGCCAAACCATCAGCACCACCGGTAAAGCCCTAAAGCCCACCAGAGACACCAACAGCTCCCGCCGCCTGCGTCGCCCTTCCAATAGCAATTACAATGTCAATCAACGTCGCCGAGCCGTGTCGGCGAGGCGCGGCTTGTATGCGCCGTGCCGGAGAGTGTCAACGCGGAAACGCGACATATTTCCATCTTTTTTTCTTGCGCAACGAGACGGCATTCTGCAGCGCGAAATCAGCACTAAAGTGAGTCCATGGCGAACGTCAGCATAGGCTTGGCATTGGGCGGCGGCGTGGCACGCGGCTGGTGCCATATCGGCGTCATGCGAACGCTGATCCAGGCGGGATTCGAGCCCGACATCATCGCAGGCACTTCGATCGGCGCCGTCGTCGGCGGCCTCTATCTGGCGGGCAAGCTGGACGATCTCGAGATCTGGGCGCGCAGCCTCAACCGCGCGAAAGTCCGCGCGCTGATGGATGTTTCGCTGAGGAGTGGGGGGCTGATCGCTGGGGCGCGGCTGAAGGCACTGCTGGATCAATATGCTGGAGGCATTTTGATCGAGCATCTGACGCGAAATTTCGCTGCAGTTGCGACGGAACTGAGCACCGGACATGAGATCTGGCTGAGGGACGGCGAACTCACCCAGGCCCTGCGGGCCTCTTACGCCCTGCCCGGCGTGTTTCCGGCGGTGAACATTGACGGGCGCTATTATGTCGACGGCGCGCTGACCGATCCGGTGCCGACAGCGGCCGCGCGGGCGATGGGCGCGCGGCTCGTCATCGGCGTCGGCCTGCATGTCGATGGCCAGCTCGCGGATGACGATCTGTCGGAACCCGGACCATTCGGCGACAGCGAGGAAGGCGCCTGGAGCGACTGGATCAGGCCTGACAGGATCGTCAGCCGGCTGATCTTCGGCAAGCCGAAGGTCGGTCCAGGCATTTCGGCGACGATGACCGGCGCGCTGAACATCATGCTCGACCGGCTGACACGGATGCGCCTCGCAGCCGACCCGGCCGACGTGATGATCGAACCCGATGTCAGCCATATCGGCCTGCTGGAGTTCGACCGTGCCGATGAGCTGATTGCTCTGGGCGGCCAAGCCGCGGAGCGCGCGCTGCCGATGATCGAACGCCTGGCTCTGGCGCTCGACTAGTCGACGCGATCACGTTTCCGAAAACGGCCAGGAGACGTCTGGACGGACAAGTCCGCGGAGCGGAGGATCGGCCCATCTCGGGGGACGATCATGACGGCGAAACTCATCAAGGCGGCTCTTCTGGGCGGGCTGATCGGCGGGGCGATCGATATCGCCTATGCCATGATCGTCTCGAACCTCTCGACGGGCATGGCGCCCGACATGCTGCTGCGCGTCGTGGCGGGCGGGGTCCTGGGGCGCGAACAGATCGCCGCGGGCGGCTTGCCGGAAGCGGCGCTCGGCGGCGTGCTGCACTTCGCCATCTGCATCGTCATGGCGGCCGTGTTCTGCCTCGTCAGCCTCGCCGTGCCGGCCCTGCGGCGCTACTGGTACGTGACGGGGCCGGTCTACGGCGTCGGGCTCTATGTCGTCATGAACTACGTCGTGCTGCCGCTCTCGGCGCTGGCGGTGAAATCGCATCCCGAGGGCCTGCGCATGGTGGGTGAACTCGCCAGCCACATGCTGGGCGTCGGCCTCTCGATCTCCGCGGCGGCGCGCTGGGTGATCGGGCGCGGCTAGGCAAGCGGTCGCAGCACGCCCTACCCTGCAGGCTCGATGGTGAGTCGGATGAGGTTTGCGAAATGATGCAGCGGCGGTTTCAACAGATGCTTCTCGGCGGCCTGGTAGCCGCGCTCGCCGCTTGTGCCGCCCCGACAGCGCCGGTGGCCGAACCGGGCGACGAAGCCAGCTGCAAGGCGCAAGGCGGGAACTGGCGGACGGTCGGGATGATGCAGACCGAAGCCTGCGAAATCCGCTATCCCGACGCGGGCAAGACCTGCACCGACGGGTCACAGTGCACCGGCGGGAAGTGCATGACCGACGCCGCGACGCCGGAAAACGCCGGCGCCCGGACGACCGGCGTCTGCCAGCCGACCAACATGACCTTCGGATGCTTTTCCGAGGTCAAGGACGGCGTGACCCAGCCAGGCCTCTGCGCTGACTGACGCGATCTACTGCGGCGCTGCGGCGCTGCGGCGGGGTCGTCTTCGCCGGTCGCCTCGTCGAGTTCTTCGTCCGTCGGCTTGGGATCGGGCTTCTTCTCCGCCGTGCGGAACTTGATCGCGTTGCTGCGGACGAGTTCGGCGTACTCGTAGCAGAACTGCACCGTGCGCGTGTCGTAGTGGTAGAGCGCGTTCACCTCGCCGCAATTGTCGAAGCTGATCGTGACCGGCCCGGGAAGGCGGTAACGGTTCTCCATCTGCCAGGCGACCGCTTCGCCGATGCCCGACGCCTTGATGAGGTTCGCGGCGATGGCGAATTCGGGCTTGGGATCCTGATAGACGACGGTCACACCCGTCGTCGGAGGTTCTGTATCGGGCAGGAGATTGTCCGCCAGGACGTTCTCCCAGGACTCGCGCGTTTTCTTATATTCCCACGGGCATTTGGCCTGCCGGTCGGCGGGCATCCCGGCCTCATCCGCGACCGCCTTGTAGCCTTCCGGGTCGTCGCCCACGAGCATGCAGAGCACGGCATAGGCGCGCTGCTCGGGCATGGAATGGCTGTCCCAGGCGATGTCTCCGGGATCGCCGAAATCGAAATAGACATCGAGCACCGCCACCAGCATCTCGTCGACCGCCGGGTCCTCGTTGTCGAGCAGCGTCAGCACGGCGAGCGAGTCGACGGCGTCTTCCTCTTTCCCCATCACCGGCAGCTTGAAGTCCATCACGATGCCGTGGCCGAACTCGTGATAAAGAACGCGGGTATAGAAACCGAGCGTGTAGGCAACGTTATACTTGATCGTCGCCTCGTCGGCGGTGCTGCCCTCCGGCTCTACCCAGGCCGCGCGGCCCTTCTCAAGAACTTCGGTGAAGTCGATCTTGAGAAGCTCGGGATCTGCCGCGGCCTCTTCCGTTCCGGCTTCCTCGTCCTCTGCGAATGCGGATGGCATCAGCAACGACGCGGCGAGTGTCGCAGCGACGATGATCTTCACGGGCGCCGTCCTATTGCGGTTCCGCGGTGCCGGTCTTGTCGGCATCGTGGAGTTGCTGGCCCTTCAGCAGGAAGAAATTGGCGAGCTCGTAGCAGATCTTCACCTTGCGCTCGTTCGGCACATAGAACGCATTCGCCTGACCGCACTGCTCAACCGAGATGGTGATGGGGCCGGTCAGCTTGAAGCGATGCTCCATGTCGTAGCCGATCTGTTCGAGCACGCCGGTCGCCTGAAGCAGCGCACCCGCCGTGCCGAATTCGCCGGCATCCTCGTAGACAACTGAGATTTCGCCGGTCGGCGCCTCGCCCTCGTCCAGCTCGTGCTCGGCGAGGAGATTGTCCCAGGACTCCTTGTGCTGCTTGTATTCCCAGGCGCAGCCTTGCTGGCGCTTCTCCGGCATTTCGGAATCGTCAGCGACTTCCTTCCAGCCTTCGGGGTCCTCGCCGACGAGCAGGCACACAACGGCATAGGCACGTTGTTCGTCGACGGAGTGTTCGCCCCAGGGGTTATTGGCGTAGAGGCCGGCGGTGAACCACGCGTCGATGACGTCGGTAATCATCTCCTCGAGACCGGGATCACTGTCTTCGGCGATCATGTTGATCGTCGCGAAGCTGTCGGCGCCGTCTTCCTCGCGGCCGAGGACCGGCAGGTTGAATTCCGACACAGCCATGTGGCCGAACTCGTGCATCGTCAGCCAGGCGATATTGCCGACGAAGAAGGTCGCCTTCTCCTGGATCTGCTCGGGCGTCGCCGTACTGCCTTCGGGCTCGACCCAGGCGGCTTCGGTGTTGGCGATGACCTGACCGTACGTGCCGCCTTCATCCGCGTCCTGCGCCCAGGCGGGCACGACGGAAAAGAGCAGCGCGATGGATGCCGCAAGCAGCGTTCTAGACATGAGGGTCCCCGGAATTGTCCGGAGGCGAACAGATACTATCCGGCTCGCTTATGCCAAGCGGCAGATTGGCGCGCCGCCCCAGCCCAAACGCTCCAAGAAAAAGGCCCGGTCGCTGGGCGATCCGGGCCTTTGAAGCTTAGTGGACGCGGCGGCTGGCCGGCGGCGAGGCCGGAACGGCCCCCAGCGCATCCTCGCTTTCCGCGAAGCTGACGCCGTTCAGCGTCAGGCCGTGGTCGCCGGCCGAGACCGCAACGGGATCACCGTCCTTGATCTCGCCCTTGAGAATGAGCTGGGCCAGCGGGTCCTGTACTGATTTCTGGATCACGCGCTTCAGCGGGCGTGCGCCATAGATCGGGTCATAGCCGGCATTGGCGAGCCAGGCGCGGGCTTTGTCGTCCAGCGTCAGGCCGATCTTGCGATCGGCCAGCAGCTTTTCGAGGCGGCGAAGCTGGATTTCCACCACGCCATCCATCTGCGCGCGGCCGAGGCGGCGGAAGAGGATGATCTCGTCGATGCGGTTGAGGAATTCCGGCCGGAAGCGGGAACGAACCAACTCCATGACCTCGGGACGAACGGCAGAGGTTTCCTCGCCTTCGGGCTGATTAGCCAGAAGATCGCCGCCGATATTCGAGGTCAGCACGATCAGCGTGTTGCGGAAATCGACCGTACGGGCCTGACCGTCGGTCAGGCGGCCGTCGTCCAGCACCTGAAGCAGGATGTTGAAGACGTCGGGATGCGCCTTCTCGATCTCGTCGAACAGGATCACCTGATAGGGCCGACGGCGGACGGCTTCGGTGAGGGCGCCGCCCTCGTCATAGCCGACATAGCCCGGAGGCGCGCCGACGAGACGCGCGACCGAGTGCTTCTCCATGTATTCCGACATGTCGATGCGCAGCAGCGCGCTGTCGTCGTTGAACAGGAACTCGGCGAGCGCCTTGGTGAGCTCGGTCTTGCCGACGCCGGTCGGGCCCAGGAACATGAACGAGCCGATCGGCCGGTTCGGATCCTGCAGGCCGGCGCGCGCGCGGCGCACGGCGTTGGAGACCGCGCGCAACGCATCTTCCTGGCCGACCACACGGCGTTCCAGTGCGTCTTCCATCTGGAGCAGTTTCTCGCGCTCGCCTTCCAGCATCTTGTCGACGGGGATGCCCGTCCAACGGCTGACGACGCCGGCGATCTGGGCTTCCGTCACAGCCTCGTTGGCTAATGTCGCGGACTTCTGTTCCTCGACGTCCTTTAACTGCTTCTCGAGGCCGAGGATCACGCCATAGGCAAGCTCGCCCGCGCGGGCGAGATCGCCGCGCCGCTGTGCCTGCTCAAGTTCCAGGCGCGACTGGTCGAGCTTTTCCTTGATGCCGGTCGCTTCCTTCAGCGCATCCTTCTCGGCGCGCCAGTTGACGGCGAGTGCCTCGGACTTCTCGTCGAGGTCGGCGATTTCCTTTTCCAGCTTGGCAAGGCGATCCTGTGAGGCCTTGTCGGTCTCCTTACGCAGCGCCTCGCGCTCGATCTTGAGCTGGATCGAACGGCGGTCGATCTCGTCGAGTTCTTCGGGCTTGGAATCGATCTGCATGCGGAGGCGCGAGGCGGCCTCGTCCATCAGGTCGATCGCCTTGTCGGGCAGGAAGCGGTCGGAGATGTAGCGGTCCGACAGCGTCGCGGCGGCGACCAGCGCGGCGTCCGAAATGCGGATGCCGTGGTGCAGCTCGTACTTCTCCTTCAGGCCGCGCAGGATCGAGATCGTGTCCTCGACGGTGGGCTCACCCACGAAGATCGGCTGGAAGCGGCGGGCGAGCGCGGCGTCCTTCTCGATATGCTTGCGGTATTCGTCGAGCGTGGTCGCACCGACGCAGTGAAGGTCACCGCGCGACAGAGCGGGCTTCAGCAGGTTGGAGGCGTCCATTGCGCCGTCCGCCTTGCCGGCGCCGACCAGCGTGTGCATCTCGTCGATGAAGAGGATGATGCCTTCGCTCGAGGCCGAGATTTCGCTCAGCACCGCCTTCAGCCGCTCCTCGAACTCGCCGCGATATTTCGCGCCGGCGATGAGCGCGCCCATGTCGAGCGCCATCAACGCCTTGCCCTTGAGCGATTCCGGCACGTCGCCATTGACGATGCGCAGCGCGAGGCCTTCGGCGATGGCCGTCTTGCCGACGCCGGGTTCGCCGATGAGGACAGGGTTGTTCTTGGTGCGGCGGGCCAGCACCTGGATGGTGCGGCGGATTTCCTCGTCGCGGCCGATGACCGGGTCGAGCTTGCCGTCGCGCGCCGCCTGGGTGAGGTCGCGGGCATATTTCTTGAGCGCGTCGTACTGATTCTCGGCGCTCGCGCTGTCGGCCGTGCGGCCCTTGCGCAGATCCTCGACCGCGCGGTTCAGCGCCTTGGGCTCGACAGCGCCGAGCTTCAGCGCTTTTTCCGCCTCGGTGCCGGGCGTCATGGCGAGCGCCAGCAGCAGGCGCTCGGCCGTGACGAAGCTGTCGCCAGCCTTCTTGGCGAGGCTCTCAGCGGTGTCGAAGACCTTGGCCGTCTCGGGCGCGAGATAGACCTGCCCCGCCCCGCTGCCCTCGACCTTGGGCAGCTTCTTGAGGGCCGCTTCGGTCGCGGCGAGGGCCGCTTTGGCATCGCCGCCGGCCGTCTTGATGAGCGAGGCGGCGAGGCCTTCCTCGTCGTCCAGCAGGACTTTCAGCAGGTGTTCGGGCGCAAAGCGCTGGTGGCCGGAGCGCAGGGCAAGCCCCTGCGCCGACTGCATGAAACCGCGCGACCGCTCGGTGTATTTCTCGATATCCATCCTGTCCCTCCTTGCGAGCGCATTCCGCATTCTGCCGCCCCAGACGGGCGCGGACCGGCGGTGCCTCAAAAAGACCCTCCGGATGTGGGGTGGATTTGGCCGGGATCAAGCACATCCGCGGTGACGCAGTGGCGAGTCATGTGCCATTCATTCGGCAGTCGGCATAGGCCGGCCTACGGGGCCAGATGTGTCCCGGTTGAGAAGGGAAAATTCATGCTACGCCGCGCTCTGGCCGTCACGGCCGCCGCCTTCATCCTTGCCGTCCCTGTCCTCGCCGAGGACGTGCCCAACCCGCCGCCGACCGAAGGCGTCGAGGGCATGGCCGGCCAGTTCGCCTTCAACCAGGCTGACGGCAAGAGCCGCGGCTGCGCCGTGATTCTCTATGACGAAGCCGTCGCCAACGCACTCTACAAGGTCGAACTCGCCGACGACTGCACCAGCCAGTTCGAGTTCCTGAAGGATGTCGGCGGCTGGGATCGCAGCGATGACGACGGCATCCTGATCTTCACCAAGAACGGCGACCAGATGTTCCACTTCTCGCCCGCCCAGGACGCGATCTATCGCGGCACCTTCGACGGCGATAAGCACGAGTACTACCTGGAGCGCACCAGCGGCTGATGACCCAAGCGGGCGAGGTCATTATCTCGCCCGCGCCACCAGCTAATCGGCTATAGATCGGGCATGGCGACGCTCACCAGCATTTATCGTTATCCGGTCAAGGGTCTGAGCGCCGAGGCGCTTGCTGAAACAACGCTTACGCCGGGCGAATTGCTGACCGGCGACCGCGCTTTCGCGATCGAACAGGGCACGCCCCAGTTCGATCCGGAGGCACCGCGTCACTTTCCCAAAGTGAAGTACCTGATGCTGATGCGCGACGAGAAGCTCGCCGCGCTGGAGACCTCGTTCGACGACGGCGAGCAGACGCTCACCGTCAAGCGCGGCGGCAAGCAGGTCTGCCGCGCCAATCTCGCGACGCCGGTCGGGCGCGGGATCGCCGAACAGTTCTTCGCGGCCTATCTCGGTCCGGCCTTGCCGGGCAAGCCGCGTGTCGTGCAGGGGGCCATCGGCCACGGCTTTACCGATGTGCCGGAGCGCTGGGTCTCGCTGATCAATCTCGCCAGCGTGCGCGACCTGGAGCGGGTGACCGGTATGAGCGTCGATCCGCTGCGCTTTCGCGCCAACTTCTATGTCGAGGGCCTGACGCCCTGGGCGGAGAAGGGCTGGACCGCCGGGCGCAACGTCACGATCGGCGGCGTGTCGCTGAGCATGCGCAAGGCGATCGTGCGCTGTGCGGCGACCAACGTGAATCCCGCGACTGCCGAACGCGACATGCAGATTCCTAAGACGCTGGACGACGCGTTCGGCGCAAATCTCTGCGGCGTTTATCTCGCGGTCGAGACGCCGGGCGCAGTGCGCATCGGCGACCCCGTGACGGCGGCCTGAGACGGAACGTTTCGGTCCGTCAGGCGTTCGATGCGGGCGGCGTGTTGTGCCCGCCAGCGACGGAAGAGACACATGACGGATCCCGACAAAGACATCGAAGATGCCGAAGACACCTTCGAAGAGACGCTGGATACGGCTGAAAGCTGGATCGAACAGAAGCTCGTCGACGTCCGCAATTCCGCGCGCGACGAGCCGATCAAGACGCTGGCGATCGCCGCCGCCATCGGGGCGGTGATCGGTGCGATCTTCCTGAGATAAGCCGCCTAATCAGACGACTGGTTGATCGTCCTCGACGGGCTGCTGAACCGGCGGGGGCTGGGTCGATTCGACCGTGGCGCCCTGCTGTTCCTCGCCGTCCTGGTCCGAGCCGTTGCCATTCCCGTTTTCACCGTTGCCATTGGCGCGGTTGTTGGCGGCGTGCTGGTCGCGCTGCTGCTGCGTCATGGATGCCTGGGCGGCCGCGATGATGCGATAGTAGTGCTCGGCGTGCTGGAGATAGCTTTCCGCCATCACGCGGTCGCCGGACGAGTTCGCGTCGCGGGCAAGCTGTAGATACTTCTCGTAGACGTGCTGGGCGTTGCCCCGGACCTTCACGTCGGGGCCGGTGGATTCGAAGTTCCGGTGCAGGACGTTCTGGGGCTTGCCGCCACCGCCGCCGCCACCGTTATTGTTGTTTCCGCCGCCGCCACCGCCGCCGTTGCGATTCCGGCCGCGGCCACGCTTGTTATTAAAGTTATTCTGCTGAGGCCTCATGCTGAAGGCTCTCTCCTCTGGTCGTTAGCATCAGGGTCGCGCACGTTCCGCAGGTCGTTCGCTGTGCAGACGCAGCCGCGCGCATGGCGCCGCAGCGAGGCATCAACAATACGGTTCAGCGGTCGTGTTCGCTTTCGTCGGACCGGGCGCATCTATCGCCGCGCCCCCTCCCGCCCGTCGCTTTCATGCGACCGTAACGAGATGCGCGGCCGCATCCGGCCTTTCCCCTGCGCGGAAATTACTCCTTTCCGGTCCGCCGTCCAACAGGATTCTGAGGTGCTCAGCCCAAAGGTTCCGCGAACGTCAACCCGGCCACGACGCGCGGAATTCCGGCCAAATCCGCGGCGATTTCGGTAGCGGCGAAGCCGGACGCCATGAACATGCGCGCGACATCCTCCGCCTGACCCTGCCCCACTTCGACGATCAGCGCCCCGCCGGGACTGAGCCGGGAGACCGCGACACTGGCGATGGCGCGGTACGCCGCGAGGCCGTCCGGCCCACCGTCCAGCGCCAGACGCGGCTCGTGATCGCGGACGTCCGCATCGAGCGCGGCGATCTCCGCCGTCGGGATATAGGGCGGGTTGGAGACGACGAGATCGAAGCTGCCGGAGACATGGCTCCACCAACTGGAACGGGCAAAACGGGCGCGCGCGGCGACGCCGCTGCGGAGCGCGTTGCGGCGGGCGATGGCGAGGGCGGGCTCGCTAACATCGACGCCGAAGCCGGTCGCGTTCGGGAGTTCGGCCAGCAGGGCGATGAGGATCGCGCCGCTGCCGGTGCCGAGATCGAGGATCTCCAGCGGCGCGGCGGGATGACCAGCCAGCTTCAGGGCGGTTTCGACGAGGGTTTCGGTATCCGGGCGCGGGATGAGCGTCGCCGGCGTCACCTCAAGATCGAACGACCAGAAAGCGCGGCGGCCGGCGATATAGGCGAACGGCTCGTGCGCGGCGCGGCGCGCGAGTGCGGTACGAAAGGCACCGGCGACCTCCGCGTCCACTTCACGTTCGCCTTCGAGCGCGAGATCGGAGGCTTCAAGACCCAATACATGCGCGAGCAGGAGGCGGGCTTCGCGGCGCGGGCTTTCGATCCCGGCGGCGATCAGGGCGCCCTCGCCTTCGGCGATCAGCGCCGCGGCGTTCACGTGGGATTGCCGTCGAGCGCGGCGAGCTTCTTGGCCTGATCCTCGGCGATCAAGGCGTCGATGACGTCGCCGAGTTCGTCACCCGCGACGATCTTGTCGAGCTTGTAGAGCGTCAGGTTGATGCGGTGGTCGGTGAGGCGGCCCTGCGGAAAGTTGTAGGTGCGGATGCGCTCGGAGCGGTCGCCGGAGCCGACCTGGTCCTTGCGGTCGGCGGCGCGGGCCGAGTCGACGCGATGGCGCTCGGCATCGTAGAGCCGCGCCTTCAGCATCTTCATCGCGATCGCCTTGTTCTTGTGCTGGGACTTTTCCTCCTGCGACGCGGCGACGACGCCGGTGGGGATATGGGTCACACGGACGGCGGATTCGGTCTTGTTGACGTGCTGTCCGCCGGCGCCTGAGGCACGGTAGACGTCGATGCGGAGGTCGCTTTCCTTGACCTCGATCTCGACGTCTTCGGCTTCCGGCAGCACTGCCACGGTGGCGGCCGACGTGTGGATGCGGCCCTGCGTTTCGGTCTGCGGCACGCGCTGGACGCGGTGGACGCCGCTTTCGAACTTCAGCTTGGCGAAGACGCCCTTGCCCTCGACATTGAGGATGCCTTCCTTGACGCCGCCGAGGTCGCTGTCGCTGATCGACATGACCGTGACGCGCCAGCCCTGGAGCGAGGCATAGCGGCGATACATGGCGAGGAGATCGCCGGCGAAGAGCGCGGCTTCGGCGCCGCCGGTGCCGGCGCGGACTTCGAGAATGGCGCTGCCCTCGTCCGCCGCATCGCGGGGGATGAGGAGGAGTTTCAGCTCACGCTCGATTTCAGGCAGGCGGTGCTTGAGGGCTTCGAGTTCCTCGCGCGCCATGGCGGCCATGTCGGCGTCGGAATTGTCGTTGGCCATCAACTCGAGCGAGGCTCGCTCGGCTTCGGCGGCGCGGTAGTGCGTCAGCGCCTCGGCGACCGGGCGCAACTGGGCGCGCTCCTTGGAGAGCTTGACCATGTCGCCATGGCCAGCCGCGAGCTGCGCCTCGATATCCTCGAAGCGGGCGGCGATACGGTCGATCTGGGCGGTGGGCAACATGGCGGCGGTTTAGCGGGTGCGCGAAAGAAGCGCTACTCCGCAGCCTCGGTGGCGAGGGGCGTGCCGCGGGTGGCTTCGATCTCGGCGGCCTTCTGTTCGCAGAGGGCAACGACGTGGTCGATGAGGTTTTCGTTGGGCAGTTTATAGGCTTGTTTGCCGCCCAGATAGATCATTCCGTGGCCGCCGGTCTTGTTGCCGAGCGAGCCGCCGCCGGTGAAGCCGAGATCGGTCTGGGTCGCCTCGCCGGGGCCGTTCACGACGCAGCCGATGATCGAGAGGCTCATCGGCGTCGCGATGTGCTTCAGGCGCTCTTCCAGCACCTGCACCGTGCCGATGACGTCGAAACCCTGCCGGGCGCAGGACGGGCACGAGATGATGTTGACGCCGCGATGGCGGAGGCCGAGCGACTTCAGAATGTCGAAGCCGACCCGGATTTCTTCCACCGGGTCAGCCGAGAGCGAGACGCGGATGGTGTCGCCGATCCCGGCCCACAGCAGCGAGCCGATGCCGATGGCCGACTTCACCGTGCCGGGGATCATGCCGCCGGCTTCGGTGACGCCGAGATGGAGCGGGTAGTCGCAAGCTTCGGCAAGGCCTTGATAGGCGGCAGCCGCGAGGAACACGTCGGACGCCTTCACCGAAATCTTGAACTCGCGGAAGTCGTTGTCTTCCAGGATTTTCGCGTGGTTGAGGGCGCTCTCGACCATCGCCTCGGGACAGGGCTCGCCGTATTTTTCCAGCAGTTCGGGTTCCAGCGAACCGGCATTGACGCCGATGCGCATCGAGCAGCCATGGTCTTTGGCGGCCTGGACGACATCGCGCACACGCTGGGCGTTGCCGATATTGCCGGGATTGATGCGGAGGCACGCGGCGCCCGCTTCGGCAGCTTCGATGGCGCGTTTGTAGTGGAAGTGGATATCCGCGACGATCGGCACGCGGCAGGCGCGCACGATGGACTTCAGCGCGCGGGTTGAGTCCTCGTCGGGCACGGAGACCCGCACGATATCGGCTCCGGCCTCCTCCAACCCCTTGATCTGGCGGATCGTCGCCTGGATGTCGGAGGTCAAGGTGTTGGTCATCGACTGCACCGTGATCGGTGCATCGCCGCCCACCTCCAGCGCGCCGACGCGGATCTTGCGGCTGACGCGGCGGATAATCTGTCGATAGGGGCGGACGGCGCTCATGGCCTTAGTTCGGCGTCCCCGTAGGCGGCGTGACCGGCGCTGGCGCGGGCTCGACAGCGGCCGGCGGCGCGGCGGGCGTCTCGGGCACCGGAGTCGGATCGGCGGGCGCGTCCTCGGGCAGCGCGCCCGGAGAGGCCGGTGCGGCGGCCGGCGCTTCGGCCGGCGCGCCATAGGCTTCCGGCGACAGAGCGAATTCCACGACCGCTGTGCCGTCGGCCGCGGCGCGGCCGATGAACTCGTCGTCAAGGATCACATCCATCGCGCCGCCATCGGCGATCGACAGCGAGAGGCCGGTCGTGTTGGGGACGCGGTAGCTGTCGCCGACCTTGAGCGTGCGGTTGATATAGGTCGTGTTGCGCATCCGCGTGGAGACGAGCGTCAGCAGCGTCTCGCGGCGGGCGACGAAGACGATACGGGCCGTGGCGTTCGACTTGCCCATGACCGTGCCGGTCGCGGCCTGGGCGGTTTCGCCCGGCGCGGGGGCGACGATGCCGCCGGGCCGCGGCGGCGGGGGTGGCGGGGTTTCGACCGGGGGCGGGACCGGCGCAGGCGGCGGCGGAGCGGGCTGGGCGACCACCGGCGCGGGTGCGGCGGGGCCGGCGGGATCGATCGTTTCCGGCGGCGGAGTCGTGGTCGTGCTGTCGCCTTCGGTCGCGACGGTGGGGGTCAGCGGACGCGAGCCGCCGATCCAGCCGGCCTGGGTCGCGAGATACCAGGCGCCGGCGGCGGCGCCGGCGAGGCAGATAAGGATGATGCCGACCGAGACGAAGTTGAAGCGCTGCTCCTCCTCCGGCACGACGATGGCGAAATGGCCCTCGGGCTCCAGCGCCGCCATCTCAGCTTTGTAGCGGCGGATGACGTCGGGCGTGTCGAGGCGGAGGTAGTCGGCGTAGGAGCGCACGAAGCCGACGGCATAGGCCTGGCCCGGCAGGAGGTCGTGGCGGGAATGCTCGATCGCCTCGACGAGGTCCTTGCGGATGCGCAGGACCTGACTGATCTGGGCGATGGTCTCGCCGCGATGGAGGCGCATGGCGCGCAGCTCCATGCCGATGCTCTCGTCGGACGCGGCGGGAGCTTCTCTGACTTCCTTGAGATTCAGCCGGCGGCTGCCCTGGGGATTGCCGGTTTCGGACGACACGTGATGCTGACCTTTACACTGGGCGACCGCCGCGACGGCGCGCGGCCCCGGTCGGCTGGACCCGCCGGGCGTCTTCGCCGGTCACATAACCCCGCCGGGGGGTGCGATGCAATGTAAGCCACGCGAAGCCTGGAGCCCCGGACGTTTCAATTACGGAATGGCTCAAGATTATGGCGGATTTCGGGGCCTGATGAGGGGAATTGAACCACCACATATCTATTCGAACCTCGATTTTCGCAATTTGTTCACCCCATACGAGAGCGTCTGTCCATCACCTGATGGCAGGAATATAAGCACATATCGGGCCAATTTCAACAAAAGCGGGAACCAGGCGGCAAGCGGTGGATTTGCATCAGGGAGAGGAGATTTTCCATGACCCGACCCACCCGTCTGCTCGCCGCCGTCTCGGCGTTCGCCCTCGGCCTCGCCACCGTGTCCTTCGCCGCTGAACCGCCCAAGGCGACCCCGCCCGGCCCGGCGCCCACCGATCCCGGCATGCCCGGCGATACCGCGGCCCCAGACCCGATGCCGGGTGACGAGGCCCAGCCGATTGACCCCCGTGTCCCCGGCGCCGCCCCGCTGCTGACAGAGGCGGTCTCGACGCCCGACTATGTCAACGGCGCGGCGCTCGGCGATCTATACGAGATCGAGGCGGCCAAGATTGCGGTTGCGCGCAGCAAGAACCCGCAGATCGTCGCCTTCGCGCAGATGATGGAGACCGATCATATGGCGAGTTCCGCCAAGCTCGGTCCGGTCGCCATCACCGCCGGCGTGACGCCGCCCACTACGCTGGACACGACGCATCAGGCGAAGCTGGACGAGTTGAACGCCGCGGCCGACGCGAATTTCGACAAGCTTTACATCGACCAGCAGGTCATGGCGCATGACGCCGCGCTGACGCTTCATCGCACCTACGCCGCCAGCGGGGCCGATACCGGACTCAAAGCCGTCGCGGCCGAGCTGGTGCCGAAGATCGAGGCCCATGCCGAGCAGGCAAAGCTGCTGAAAGACGCGATGGACGGCACCGCGTCGAACTAGCCTCAGCACATAAGAGCGAAAAGGCCGCCCGGTGGGCGGCCTTTCTGTTGGCTATTCCTCGACCGCCGTCACGGGGCGGTCGTCGCCGCGCGAGGATTCGTCGTGCCAGACGCCGTTTTCGTCTTCCCAGGAGATGGAGACGGATTTGCTGTCGGGCAATTGCTGTTCGACGGCGGCGCGGTGCGCGGCGTCGATGGCTTCGCGGCGCGTGGGAAAGGGTTCGGAGAAGACGCCTTCGGCCTTGTAGGCCCAGCCGCCGTCATGCTCGACGATGTGATAGGTGACTTTGGTCATGGCGATGCTCCCAATGCGTGGCGGCTACCCTGAACCAACGTGCGGGGAAGTGCCAGAGTTCCCGGGTAGAGATCAGCCGAGCTTCGCGCCGTGCTGTTCGGCGAGGGCGCGGAAGTCGGCACGGAGGGAGTGGCCGGGATCGTCGAGATGGGTTTCGAGGAAGGCGCGGAGCGGCGCCAGCTCGACGCTGCGGATGGCGAGCTTCACCGGGCCGATGCCGTGCGGCTGCATGGAGAGCTGGGTGATGCCGAGGGCCATGAGGGCGAGCGCCTCCAGCGGGCGGCCGGCCATCTCGCCGCAAACCGCAATCGACTTCTTCGCGGTGCGGCAGGCTTCGACGCACGCCTTGATGAAGCGGAGGAAGGCAGGGCTGAGCGCATCGTAGCGATCGCCGAGGCGCGGATTGCCGCGGTCAGAGGCGAAGAAGAACTGCATCAGGTCGTTGGTGCCGAGCGAGATGAAGTCGGCGATCGCAAGCAGCGGCTCGAGGCTCCAGCCGAGCGAGGGGACTTCAACCATCGTGCCGGCGCGGACGCTTAACGGCAGCGTCTGGCCCAGCGCGGCGGCGCGCTTCAGTTCCTGGTCGAGCAGCGCGCGGGCCTGCGCGAACTCCGCGACCTCGGCGATCATCGGGAACATGATGTTGAGTGAACGCCCGGCGGCGGCGGCGATCATTGCGCGAAGCTGGTAGCGCAGTAGCGCGGGGCGATCGAGGCTGATGCGGATGGCGCGCCAGCCCATGGCCGGGTTCTCTTCCGCATCGAGGTGCATATAGGGCAGCACCTTGTCGCCGCCGAGATCGAGCGTGCGGAACACGACGGGGCGCTCGCCGGCGACATCGAGCACGCGGTTATAGAGATCGGTCTGCTGCTTGAGGTTCGGCAGGCGCGCCGTGATCATGAACGGGAGTTCGGTGCGGAAGAGCCCGATCCCCGCCGCGCCGGTTTCGTCGAGATGCGGCAGATCGACCGCGAGGCCGGCATTGAGGTTGAGCGCTACTAGCGCGCCGTCACGCGTGACTGCAGGCGCGTCGCGCAGCGCCGCATATTCCTGCTCGCGCTGCGCCATGACAGCGAGCTTTGCGCGATAGGCGGTGACGACATCGGGTGCGGGGCGCAGATGCACTTCGCCGCGCTCGCCGTCGACGACGATCTGGTTGCCGTTGTCGGCCTGGTCGACGAGGTTCTCGATCCGGCCGACGAGCGGGATGCCGAGCGCGCGGGCGACGATCGCGACATGCGAGGTCGGCGAGCCCTCCTCCAGCGCCACGGCCTTCAGCTTGGTGCGGTCGTAGTCGAGCAGTTCGGCCGGACCCATCGCGCGGGCGACGAGCACGACATCGTCGGGCAGCGCGGCGCCGGCGGCGGTGTCGGCAAGGCCGGCGAGGTGGCGCAGCAGGCGGTTGGCGAGATCGTCGAGATCGTGAGCGCGCTCGCGGAGGTAAGGATCGGTGTGCCGCATCAGGCGGGCGCGGGTTTCCGACTGGACGCGCTCGACCGCCGCCTCGGCGGTGAGGCCGGTCGAGATCGCCTCGCGCAGGCGCACCAGCCAGCCGGAATCGTTGGCGAACATCCGGTAGGCTTCGAGGACTTCTTTGGTGTCGCCGAGGAGATCCATGTCCTCGTGATCGACCATCTCGTCGACCGAGGAGCGCAGCGCCGAGACGGCGCGGTCGAGCCGGGCGCGTTCCGCCTCGGGATCTTCGGCGATCAGGCGTTCGACCTTGACGCGCGGCTCGTGCAGCACGACGAGTCCGATGGCGACGCCATCTGCGATGGCGCTGCCCTTGGCGCGCCACGGCTTGTCGCGACGGATGCCGGTTTCCTCAAGCTCGTTCGGCGAGACGAGATCGCCGGAGGCGACCATCTCGGCGAGCACCATCGCGATGGTCTGCGCGGCCTCGACCTCTTCCTCGTCATAGAGGCGGCGGGTCTTGTTCTGCACGACGATGACGCCGAGGCAGAGCCCGTCGCGCAGGATGGGCACGCCCATCAGCGACTGGAACGGGGATTCGCCGGTCTCGGGCAGGAAGACGAAGTTCGGATGGCTCTGCGCGTCCGGCAGGTTCAGCGGCCGCGCGTGCAGCGCGATGTCGCCGACGAGGCCCTCGCCCTTTTTCAGGCGGGCATTGTGGACGGCGTTCTTGTTAAGGCCTTCGGTGGCGAAGAGTTCGAGCTCGCCGCCGGTGCGCATCAGATAGATCGAACACACCTCGGCCACCATGTTGTTGGCGATGAGGGTGACGATACGGTCGAGCCGGTCCTGCGCGCTGGTCCGCTCCTGCATGATGTCGCGCAGGCGCCGGAGCAGCAGTCGAGGATTGCCCGCCGCGGAGGTGACCATCAGCCGCCCCCGCCCCGGGGTATGGGCAGCAGGTGCGTCATGCCGCGTCGAGGCCGTAGGCGGTGTGCAGCGCGCGCACCGCGAGCTCGGTGTATTCGGCGGCGATGAGGACGGAGACCTTGATCTCCGACGTCGAGATCACCTGGATGTTGATGCCCTTCTCGGCCAGCGTCTTGAACATGGTCTGCGCGACGCCCGCATGGGTGCGCATGCCGACGCCGATGACGCTGACCTTCACGACGTTCTGGTCGGTCGAAAGGCGGACGTGGCCGATATCGCCGCTGTTGTCGGTGAGGACCTTAATGGCGCGGTCGAAGTCGGCCTTGCCCGTGGTGAAGGTCATGTCGGTCGTCTTGCCGTCGTCGGAGACGTTCTGGACGATCATGTCGACATTGATGCCGGCATCGGCCAGCGGCGAGAAGATCGCGGCGGCGACGCCGGGGCGATCCGGCACCTTCACCAGCGTAATCTTGGCCTCGTCGCGGCTGTAGGCGACGCCGGTGACCAGCCTCTTCTCCATGATCTCGTCCTCATCGCAGACCAGCGTGCCGGGCAGATTCTCGCCGGCCGATTCATCGAAACTGGAGAGGACCTGCGTCCTCACCCGGTGGATCATCGCAACCTCGACCGAGCGCGTCTGCAGCACCTTGGCGCCGAGCGAGGCCATTTCCAGCATCTCCTCGTAGGAGACCTTGTCGAGCTTGCGGGCTTTTTCGACGATCCGCGGATCGGTCGTGTAGACCCCATCGACATCGGTATAGATGTCGCAGCGCGCCGCGCCCAGCGCGGCGGCGAGCGCGACGGCCGACGTATCGGAACCGCCGCGGCCGAGCGTGGTGATGCGGCCTTCGGGGCTGATCCCCTGGAAGCCGGCGACCACGGCGACGATACCCTGCTCGAAGCGTTCGACGATGCCCTCGGTGCCGATATCGGTGATCGAGGCGGAGCCGTGCACGCCGTCTGTCTTGATCGGTACCTGCCAGCCGGCCCAGGAGCGGGCGGGCACACCGATCGCGTCGAGCGCGATGGCGGTGAGGCCGGCGGTGATGTTCTCGCCGCTGGACGCGATGGCGTCGTATTCGCGCGCATCATGCAGCGGCGACATCTCGCGGGTGAAGGCGACGAGCTTGTTGGTCTCGCCCGACATGGCCGAGACCACGACGGCGACGTCGTAGCCAAGTTCGACCTGGCGCTTCACCAGCCGGGCGACCGTGCGGATGCGCTCGACCCCCGACACCGAGGTGCCGCCGAACTTCATCACAAGGCGGGGTTTGGCAGGGGCGGACATTGGCGGCTTTGTGCGGGATTCGGATAAGGAGAAGAGGCGGCATGGCGATACAGGCCAGCCCCTCTTGAGGCAATCAAAAACCTGTAGTTGGCGGCGGCGGCCCGGAGCCTTACATAAGCGCCATGACGCTAAGCCAAGCCCCTGAAGCCACGGCCAAAACGACGGTGGACGCCGCCGACGTGGCGCGCTTCAGCGCGCTGGCGGCGGAATGGTGGGACGAGAACGGCAAGTTTCGCCCGCTGCACAAGTTCAACCCGGTCCGCCTCGCCTATATCCGCGAGAAGGCGCTGGCCCGGTTTTCGCGTGACGGAACGGCAAGGCGGCCGTTCGAGGGACTGCGCCTGCTCGATATCGGCTGCGGCGGCGGATTGCTGTGCGAGCCGATGGCGCGGCTCGGCTTTGCCGTCACGGGCGCGGATGCGTCAGAGAAGAATATCCGCACCGCCGCGGCCCATGCCGCCGAGGGCAGTCTCGCCATCGACTATCGCGCGACGACGGCAGAAGCGCTGGCCGAGGCCGGCGAAAAATTCGACGTGATCCTGAACATGGAAGTCGTCGAGCATGTCGCCGACATCGGCCTTTTCATGGGCAGCTGCGCGGCGATGCTGAAGCCCGGCGGCATGATGATCGTCGCGACACTGAACCGGACCTTCAAGGCCTGGGCGCTCGCCATCGTGGGGGCCGAATATGTGCTCGGCTGGCTGCCGCGCGGCACGCATGAATGGGCGAAGTTCGTGACGCCCGGCGAGTTGCGCAGCGCGCTGACCAGCGGCGGGCTGGAGGTCGCGGACCTGACCGGCATCGCCTATAACCCCCTCGCCGACCAGTGGCGGCGTTCGACGGACACCGATGTGAATTACCTGATGACGGCGGCCAAAGCGGCATGAGCGAAGGCATCAAACCCCTCAAGCAGGTCCTGCGCTCGCCCGTCGCCGCGCCGCCGCCCGAGACGTTCGGCCAGAAGCTGCGGCGGAACCTCAGCTTCTATGGGATGATCTTCTTCATCATCGTGGTGTGGGCGGGCTCGAGCCTGTTCATCGCGCCGATCGTGCAATGGGGCATCAACAAGGTCTCCGGCGCGATCGAGACCAACCTGGCGCTGAACCACGAGGCGTCCATGCTGGGGCTTAACTTCAAGATCCCCTGCGACAGCTTCGAGACGCTACCGGCCGGCTGCGACGGCCTGCCGAGCGAAGGCGCAGTCGCCTACGGGCCGCAGACCATTCTCTATTTCTGGGGCCGCCTGCCGCAATTGACGGGCCTGACCTATCGCGAGCGCCAGTTGAACGAGATCCCGGGCTCGGGCACCGACGGCGCGTTCTACACCCTGCAGAAGAGCTTCGGTCGCCTGCCGGTGGACGATGAGGCGCTCGCCCTCGCGCGCAGCGAGATGGCCTCGTATGGCGCGACCGCCGAGCGCACGCTGCCCGGCGGCGTGCTGGTGATCGAAGCCGCGGCGGGTAGCAGCGCGAAGGCCGGCACCTTCTATGCCGTCTACCAGCGCAATGACGGGATGCGCATCGCCGCCGCCTGTTTCGGCGAGACCTGCAAGGTGCCGCAGGCGCCGTGGCGGGACAATTTCGCCTATGGCCTCACCATCAACATGCGCAACGCCGCCGACCTGCCCGACATCGATGCGGCGGTCAGGGCGCGGCTGGACGGCTACGTCGTTCCCTAACAGCGGGAGTTCGCCATGACTGATGCAGCGGCGGTCGAGGACTTCGTGGCGCTGGTCGAGGCCGGCGCGTTCGTCGCGGCGATGGAGCGCTACTACGCCGATCACGCCTCGATGCAGGAGAATGGCGGGGAACCGCGCCGCGGCCTGAAGACGCTGATCGCGGGCGAGGAAGGCTTTCTCGCGCAGAACGACAGCGTGGTCGGCAAACGCCTGAGCGCCGTAATGACCGACGGCGGCGAGGTCGCGATCGTCTGGCGCTGGACGATCACCAAGGACGGCGTCGCCAGGAGCTTCGAAGAGGTGAGCTGGCAGATCTGGCAGGACGGCAAGATCGTGCAGGAACGCTTCTTCTACGACCCTGCACAGATGCGCGGCTAAGCCACGCGCTCAAGCTTGCCCGAGGGCGAGCGCACCGCGCGGTAGAAGCAGGAATGCGCGCCGGTGTGGCAGGCGGGGCCGGTTTGTTCGACCTTCAGCCACACCGCATCCTGATCGCAGTCGATGCGCAGGTCCGTGACCTTCTGGACATGGCCGGAGGTCGCGCCCTTGCGCCAGAGTTCGCCGCGCGAGCGCGACCAGTACCAGGCATCGCCGCTTTCGATGGTGAGGCGGAGGGCCTCGGCATTCATATGCGCAACCATCAGCAGATCGCCATTCGCGGCGTCGGTGACGACGGCGGTGATAAGGCCGTTCGCATCGAAGCGCGGCGTGAGGTCGAGGCCGGATTCAAGCGCGGCCTTGTCGGAAGAGGAGGTCATCTAAGTCACTGCCCTGGTGCGCGGTTCGTTTGCCACACTCCGGCGCGTGGGGCTATCCATGGACGCCATGACGGACAAACCCGACATCCCCGCGCTCGCCGCGCGCCTTCATGCCGGACAGATGGACAAGGCGGGCAAGCCTTATGTGACGCATCTCGCGCGCGTCGCAGCGATTTTGCAGCGGCGCTGGCCCGAGGCTTCGGCGGACGAGATCGCGGCGGCGTGGCTGCATGACAGTCTGGAAGATACCGAAGCGAGCGAAGCGTCGTTGCTGGCGGCGGGCGTCTCGGTGGAGACGATACGGATTGTGCGGGCGGTGACGCGGCCGGAGGGCAGCGACTACCTCGAATGGATCAAGGCACTGGCCGACAGCGGCGATGTGTCGGTGCTGCGGGTGAAGCTGGCGGACAACGAGGACAATCGCGATCCGGCGCGGGTGGCGGCGCTGCCCGGTGCGGCGGAGCGCGTCGCCACGCGCTATGAGCCGGCGCGCATCATCCTGGAGCGGGGTCTCGGCTAGGCCGCCATCTCCTCGTGCAGCGCCGCCTTCATGTGGTGCACGTCGCGCTTGGGCGGGGCGCCGAACATGCGGGCGTATTCGCGGCTGAACTGGGAGGGGCTTTCATAGCCGACCTCGAACGATGCCGCCTCGGCATTGACGGCGCTGACGATCATCAGCCGCCGCGCCTCCAGCAGGCGAAGCTGTTTCTGATATTGCAGCGGCGTCACCTGGGTCAGCGCCTTGAACTGGCGGTGGAAGACCGTGACGCTCATCTGGGCGAGCGCGGCCAGTTCTTCGATGCGCACCGTCTCGCGGAACCGCAGCCGCAGACTGTTCATCGCCTGCATCACGCGCTGCGAGGGGCCGTGGGTGAGGGTCAGCCGCGCGATGTCGCCGCCCTGCGGCCCCGTCAACAGCCAGTAGCAGATCTCGCGCATGATGCCGGGATAGAGCGCTTTGATCGCCTCGGGCGTTTCCAGCAGCCGCACCAGCCGCACCGCGCAATCCGCGAGCGGCCCGTCGAAATTCGCGACAAAGACGCCGTGGCCGGTTTCGCTGTTCGCCTTGACGGGCGTCGCCAGTTCGTCCGCCACGGCGCGCATGATGGCGAGGTCCAGTTCGAACATCAGCACCAGACACGGCGCGCCGGGGCTCGCTTCGACCACCTGTCCGATCGAAGGGGTTTCCATCCCCACGACCAGCGCCTGCCCGGCTTTGTAGACCAGCCGCATGTCGCCGAAGGTCGCCCATTTGGCGCCCTGCGCGACGATGCACATGGCGGGGCGGAAAATCATGTGGGACGGCGGCTTCGGACGGTCCGAACGCATGATAGCGAGAGTCTCGATCGGCGTGCGGAAGGGGCTCTCGCCGCTCTGGCGTTCGGTATAGTTGAGCAAGGCCTCCGCCAGCGGACTCGTCATGGGTCACTCTCTTTCCGCCGCAACCATGCACGAGACGGCAGGATCAGGCAAGAATTAGGATGGTTTCGCCATTCCGTTTCCGCGGCTGCGGGCGTCTAACTCGTCGCATTGGGACGCGCCTCCCCCGGCCCAACGAACAACGGAAAGCCAGTCCATGTCACATAATCCGATCGCTCTCGTCACCGGCGGCAGCCGCGGCATCGGCCGCAGCACGGTGATCGCCCTCGCCAAGCGGGGCATCCGCTCGATCTTCACCTATCACTCCAATACGGCAGAAGCCGACAAGGTCGCGACCCTCGCCAGCGATCTCGGCGCGGGCGCCGTCGCGCTCCAGCTCGACATCGGGAAGGCCTCCACCTTCGCGGCGTTTGCCGATGCGGTGCGGGACGCGCTGAAGACGCTGAAGGCCGAGCGCTTCGATTATCTCGTCAACAATGCCGGCACGTCCTCAAGCTCCAGCTTGGCCAACATCACCGAGGCTGAAATGGACGATCTCTACGCCGTCCACTTCAAGGGCCCGCTGTTCCTGACGCAGGCGCTGGCACCGCTGATGAACGATGGCGGCCGCATCGTGAACATCTCGTCCGGCCTTGCGCGGTTCTCGATGCCGGGCCGGATCGGCTATGGCTCGATCAAGGCGGGCGTCGAAGCCCTGACCCGCTACATGGCGGTCGATCTGGCGCCCCGCCGCATCGCGGTGAACACGGTAGCGCCCGGCGCCATTGCGACGGATTTCAGCGGCGGTTTCGTCCGCGACAATCCCGAGGTGCAGAAGCATCTGGCGGGCATGACGGCGCTGGGACGCATCGGCCTGCCCGACGATATCGGCGGGGTGATCGCCAACCTGCTGTCCAACGAGATGGGCTGGATCAACGCCCAGCGCATCGAGGTGTCGGGCGGCGTTCACATCTAGAGCGGAGATCAGGCGTCGCCGAGCGGGATCCACGGGATCGGCGTGACGGCGATGCCCTCTTCCTTGAGGGCCTTGCTGTCTTCGGCCGTTGCCTCGCCGTAGATCGGGCGATCATCGGCGTCGCCGTGATGGATCGCGCGGGCCTCGTCGGCGAAGCGGTCGCCGACATGTTCAGCATTGCTCTCGACGTGGCGGCGCAATTTCACCAGCGCATTGCGCATCTCCGCCGGGCTTGGCATGTCGCCGCCTTTGACGGCGGGCGCCATTGGGGCCTTGGCGATCTTCTTGGAATTGCACACCGGACAGGTGACGCGGCCTTTGCCGGCTTCGTCGTCATATGCGGACGAGGAGGCGAACCAGCCTTCGAAGCGGTGGTCTTTGCGGCAAACGAGATCGTACTTGATCATAACAGTGGTGAGCGTGCGCCCGGCCTGGTGAACCTTTGATGACTGGAACATGGGGCGGATGCCGGAGCGCGGCAACCCCACCTTTCCGCGAGCGGTCAGCTATAGGGCCGGTCGTGGGAAAGCGCGGGAATCCGCCCGCGAACCGCCGCGACCTCTGCGGGATCGATGTCGGCGATCACGACACCGGGTTCGGTGCCGCCCTCCGCGAGGATCTCGCCCCAGGGGTCGATGATCAGGCTGTGGCCGTAGGTCTGGCGGCCATTGGCGTGCCGCCCACCCTGCGCCGCGGAGATGACGAAGGCGCCGTTTTCGATCGCCCGGGCGCGCTGCAGAACGTGCCAGTGCGCCTCGCCCGTCGTCTTGGTGAAGGCGGCGGGGATGGCGATGAAGCTGCAGCCCGCCTTGCCGAACGAGCGGTAGAGATGCGGGAAACGCAGATCGTAGCAGATGGAAACGCCGAGCTTGCCCCAGGGCAATTCGACCGTGGAAAGCTTGTCGCCCGGCGCGACGGTGGCGCTTTCCTTGTAGTCCTCGCCGTTCGCGAGCTGCACGTCGAAGAGGTGGATCTTGTCGTAGTGCGCGGCGATGGCGCCCTGGGGGTCGATCACGAAGGCGCGGTTCGCGACCTTGTCGGGCCCGACCTTGATGGCGAGCGAGCCGATATGGAGCCAGACGCCGAGCTCTTCCGCGAGGGCGCGGAAGGCGGGAAGCGCGGGATCATTCGCCTCGTCGAAGGTCAGGTCGAACTTAGCGCCGCCGTCGGGCGCCATGAGGCAGGTGTTTTCAGGCGTCTGGATGTAGTGCGCGCCCTGCCCCGCGGCGTCGCGGATGAGCGCTGACGCATCGGCGATGTTCGCCGCCATGTCGTCGCTGGAGCGCATCTGCACGCAGGCAGCGCGGAACTTGGTCATGGTCAGGCCGCGAGCAGCGCGTCGAGCTTGCCGGCGCTTTCCAGCGCGGCGAGATCGTCGGAGCCGCCGACATGGGTGTCGCCGATCCAGATCTGCGGCACGGTGTGGCGGCCGGACTTTTCTTCCATCTCGTCGCGGCGCTTGGCGTCCATCGAGACGTCGATCTCGTCGAAGGTAACGCCCTTTTTCGACAGCAGCGCCTTGGCGCGGTGGCAGTAAGGGCACCAGCCGGTGGTGTAGATCGTCACGGGTTTCATGGACTCAGAATATAGGCGCTTCTTCCGGCCGCACAACGCGCGCGAGGGTCAGCGCCATCACTTCGGCCGCCCCGGCGCGGGTGAGGGCGCGGGCACAGGCCTCCAGTGTCGCACCGGTGGTCATGACGTCATCGACGAGGATGACGCGCTGGCCCGCGAGTTTCGTCTTGGTCCGCGGCGTGACCGCGAAGGCGCCGAGCACGTTGCGGCGGCGGGCGCGGGCCGACACCATCGCGCCCTGGCTGGGCGTCGGGCGGGTGCGGATGAGGGCGTTCGGGAGCGGCGTCAGGCCGCTCGTCCGGGCGAGCGCGTTGGCGAGCACGGCCGCCTGGTTGTAGCGCCGCCGGAGCAGACGCCAGCGATGGAGCGGAACGGGGACCACGACATCGGCTGACGCGATGAGGTCCGCCCCGGCACGGGCGAGCCAGGCCGCGAAGGCAGGTGTGTAGTCGGTGCGGTCGGCGTGCTTGAAGCGGAGGACGAGGTCACGGGCCGTGTCGTAGCGAAAGACGGCGCGGGCGCGGCTGAAGGCCGGTGGACGGGCGATGCAGGCGGCGCAGTCGGTCTCGCCGAGGAAGCTTGCCTCCAGCGGCAGGCCGCAGCGGTTGCAGGCATTGGCGTCGATGAAGTCCGTTGCCTCCCAGCACGCCGTGCAGAGCGCCGCCGCGCTGCCGGTCTCGGCGCGGCAGGCGAGGCATTGCGGCGGGAACAGCGCATCGCTGAGCGCCGTGCCGGCGCGGCGAAGGCTCGCCAGGACGGCGGGCAGCAGGGTATGGAGGGCGCCCATGACGGCAAGCGTATCCCATCCATGAGCGGCGGCCAGAGCGCCCCGCCGCGGCTTTTCGACCGGGCCCTGCGCCGGCAGCGCGCGGCGCGCATGGCCGCGCGCTTCGCCGAGCATGACGTGCTGCACGCCTATGCGGCGGGGCTGGTGGCCGAAAAGCTGCTGGACGTCACGCGATCCTTCGCGCGGGCGCTGGTCTGGGGCGATCGCGGGCGGCATCTGGAGGCGGCGCTGCCGCCGGGCAAGGTCGGCACGGTTGTTCATGCGGGCGCGGACGAGGACGCCGAACACTCGCCCTATACCGACGGGAGTTTCGATCTCGTCGCCAGCTTGCTCGACCTGCATGCGACCAACGATCCGATCGGGGCGCTGGTGCAAGCGCGCACAGCCTTGAAGCCGGACGGGCTGTTCATCGGCGTGATGTTCGGGGCCGAGACGCTGCAGGAATTGCGCGGGGTGCTGAGCGAGGCGGAGATCGAGGGCGGCGGGCTGTCGCCGCGTATCTTCCCCTTCGCCGATGTGCGCGATGCCGGGGGGCTGCTGCAGCGGGCGGGGTTCGCTTTGCCGGTCGCGGATGCCGACCGGCTGACCATCCGTTATGCCGATCCGCTGAAGCTATTGGCCGATCTGAGAGGCGCGGGGGAAAGCAATGTGCTGACCGCGCGGCGACGGGCGTTCCTGGGACGCGGTACGCTGCTGCGGGCGCTGATGCTCTATCGCGAGCGGCATGCGGCGGCGGACGGGCGGGTGCCCGCGACGTTCTCGTTCATTACGCTGACGGGGTGGCGGCCGCATGAGAGCCAACAGCAACCGCTGAAGCCGGGCTCGGCGACGATGCGCCTGGAGGATGCGCTGAAGCGCCCTACGGATTAAAGGCGGCGACGATCACGTCGTAGAAATCGGTGACCAGCGTCGTGCCCAGCAACTGGATCGACGACAGGACGGCGAGCGAGACGAAGGTCGCGATCAGGCCATATTCGATCGCCGTGGCGCCCGAAACGTCGCGGCCGAAACGGCGGATAAAGCGCACCATCGTCTTCATCTTCAAAGCGTCCCCTTGCGCTGCAATGCCGCGACCAGCGGCAGGTCGGCCGGCGGCATGGGCAGGGCATCGAGATCGGCGAGCGCCGACCAGATCACACGCTGTCCTTCCATCGGCGTCACCTCGCCCATCCATTCGCGGCAGAGGTAAAGCGGCATGAGCAGGTGGAAGCGCTCATAGCCGTAACTGGCGAAAGCGAAGGCTTCGAGCGACCCCGGACGCACGCCGATGCCGAGCTCCTCGCGGAGTTCGCGGACCAGTGCGTCTTCAGGCCGTTCGCCATCCTCGATCTTCCCACCCGGGAACTCCCAGAGTCCCGCCAGTTCCTTGCCTTCCGGGCGCTGCGCCATCAGGACGCGGCCATCCGGATCGACCAGAGCGCACGCCGCCACGAGGACGAGACGTATCTTTCCGGTCATGTCCCCCAACCTTGCACCAGTGCGCTTAACGATTGGTAAGGGTTCAAATTTGAATCGATTATTGGCATGGGCCTAAGACTCGATTGATCGCGGCGGCCCCGCACCCTAGCGTTTCCCCGACATCCGTACCCCCGAAAGAACGCTCATGACCTTCGCCGTCAGCCCGCCCCGGCCGTTTTCCGTCGCCATTCCGCAGGCGAAACTGGACGCCATCGCCGCCCGCGTGGCGGCTTTCGTGCCGCCGGACGCCCCGGTCGGCGGGCCCGGCGGGCCCTGGGCCTACGGCGCTAGCCTCGATTACATGACGAAGCTGATCGCCCATTGGCAGACCGGCTTCGACTGGCGGAAGGCGGAAGACGGCCTCAACCGCTTCCCCCAGTTCACCGCCACGGTCGGCGACCTCGACATCCATTTCGTCCACGAGAAGGGCTCGCAGCCCGCGCCGCGGGCGTTGCTGCTGACTCATGGTTGGCCGGGGTCGTATTTCGAGTTCCTGCACATCGTGGAGCGGCTCGCCCATCCCGAGCGCTTCGGCGGCAAGGCCGAGGACGGGTTCGACGTCATCGTTCCCTCGCTGCCCGGCTATGGCTTTTCGGGGAAGCCCGGCAAGCCGATCTCGCCGCGCACAGTTGCGACCTATTTCGATGCGCTGGTGACCAAGGGGCTCGGCTACGACCGGTATCTCGCGCAGGGCGGGGACTGGGGGAGTTCGGTGTCGGGCTGGCTTGCCTATGACGCGCCGGCCTGCGCGGCAGCCCATCTCAACATGCTCGGCTGGCGCTCGCCGGGCGTCCACCCGGAGACGGATGAGGAAAAGGCCTATGCGGTCCGCGCCGGCGGGCTGATGGAGGCCGAGGGCGGGTATTTCCGCGAGCAGGCGACCAAGCCGCTGACGCTTTCCTATGCGCTGATGGATTCACCGGTCGGGATCGCGGCCTGGATCGTCGAGAAGTTCAACGGCTGGTCGGATCTCAGCGCCGGCGGCATCGAGTCCGTCTATTCGATGGACCAGCTGCTGACCAACGTCATGATCTATCTGGTGAGCGACACGTTCGGGACCTCGACCTGGCTCTATCGCGGCCTCTTTGAGGATTTCAGCGGCACGCCCGTGCCGCCCAAAGCGCGGATCGAGAAGCCGGTCGGGATCGCGGCCTTCCCGATCGACCTCATCCCCTTCCCGCCGCGCTCGATGGTCGAGCGGCACCTCAATGTCGCGCAGTGGACCGACATGGCCGAAGGCGGACACTTCGCGGCGCTGGAAAAGCCTGACCTGCTGGTCGCCGACATCGTCGCCTTCGCACGCACCATCGGTTACTGAGCGCCATGCGTAGACTTGTCCTGACGGCTGCCCTCCTGCTGCTTGCCGCCTGCGGTGAAAAGGCGGGCGTCATCAATGGCGCTTCGAAGGAAGCGGCGGAGCAGAGCATCGCCGATCTGACGGCCACGCTGCCGCCCGAAAAGCAGGCCGACTTCCAAGCGGCGATCGACATGGGCTGGCCGCTGAGCGCCATCGCCGGCAAGACGCCGGACGAGGTGATCGCGCTCGCCCGCGCCAAGCTGATCGCCGAACTGCGCGACGTCACCCTTCCCGCGCTGCAAGCCAAGGTACCGGAGGCCGAGACCGCGCTGGAAAACGCGAAGAAGAACGACACGGTGGCGCGGAAATTCCTGAACGCCCTGCCGCTCTACAGCCCCGAATTCACCTGGCGCCCCGCCGCCGACGGGTCGGCCTCGCCGTTCTTCACCTTCAACCTGAAGAACGAATCGTCCGAGGCGATCCAGACCATCGTCTTCAACCTGAAGATCGGCGCCGGCAAAGGCGCCAAACCCTGGATCGACGAGCGCTTCACCTTCAAGTTCGTCGAGGCGGTGACGACGGGCGAAACGAAGTTCGTCTATGTGACGCCCGACCTCACCAAGCCCGGTAATGCCGATGCGCTGGAATCGCGCGTGAAGCCTGACGGCGGCTATGCCTATGAGATCGACTTCATCCGTGTGGAGGACCTGAACGGCCGCGCCATCATGGACGATGAAGGCGTACCCAAGGCCGAGGCCGCGCTGCAGGCCGCGAAGGACGCCGTCGCCGCGGCGGAAGCGAAGCTGAAACGGCTGGAGTCCGGCGGTCCGCTGACCCCGTGACCGGCGCGGCGCGAACTCTTTTCCGCCGCATCCGTCAAGCGCGATAATTGCTGCAGAGCGGTAGACATTCGTGAAGCGGCGCTTAGATTGCGCCGCTTCACCGAACCTTCGTTCGGCTCCTGTTCATGATGCGACCTTGAGCGAACCCGCCGCAGTTGCCGATGCCGCCCCCGCCAGCGCGACGGGGCCTTTGGGCAACGATCATCATCACAAGGCGTCCTTCGCGGCGATGACGCTGGGCAGTATCGGCGTCGTCTATGGCGACATCGGCACCAGCCCGCTCTATGCCTTCCGCGAAGCGCTGAAGTCGGCGATGGAGAACGGCCTCAGCCGGGCCGAGGTCATCGGCATCGTCTCGCTGATGTTCTGGGCGCTGACCATCATCGTCACGCTGAAATACGTCGTCTTCCTGCTGCGCACCGACAACAAGGGCGAAGGCGGCACGCTGTCGCTGATGGCACTGGCGCAGAAGGCCTATGGCCAGCGCACGACGCTGATCTTTGTGCTGGGCATCACCGGCGCTTCGCTGTTCGCCGGCGAGGCGATCATCACGCCCGCGATCTCCGTGCTGTCGGCGCTGGAGGGGCTTTCGCTCGTCACCGATACATTCGATCCGTACATCCTGCCGATGGCGATCATCATCCTCGGCGTGCTGTTCGCCGTGCAGCGCCACGGCACCGGCCGCGTCTCGGCCCTGTTCGGACCGATCTGCGTCGTCTGGTTCCTGACCATCGGCACGCTGGGCGCCATGCATCTGATGGACGACCCGGCCGTCCTCTATGCGCTCAGCCCGACCTACGCGATCGGTTTCCTGTTCGATCACGGCATTTCCGGCTTCATCGTGCTCGGCGCGGTCTTCCTGACCGTCACGGGCTGCGAGGCGCTGTATGCGGACATGGGCCATTTCGGCCGCAAGCCCATCACCGCCGCGTGGATGTGGTTCGTCTTCCCCGCGCTGGCGCTCAACTATTTCGGCCAGGGCGCGATGGTGCTCGCCCGTCCCGAGACCGCCGCCGAGCCGTTCTTCCTGCTCGCCCCGCGCGAATTGCTGGTGCCGCTGGTCATTCTGGCGACCATGGCGACGGTCATCGCCAGCCAGGCCGTCATCACCGGCGCCTTCTCGCTGACCCAGCAGGCTGTGCAACTCGGCCTGCTGCCGCGCATGGTGATCCGCCGGACCAGCGAATCCGCCGCGGGCCAGATCTACCTGCCGGCGGTCAACACGCTGCTCTTCATCGGCGTCATCACGCTGGTGATCGGCTTCGGCTCGTCGTCGGCCCTGAGCCATGCCTACGGCATCGCGGTGACCGGCACGATGGTCGTCACCTCGTGCCTTGCCTATGTGATCGTCCGGCGCGTTTGGGGGATTTCGCGGCCGCTGGCCATGCTGATCGTCGCGCCGATCCTGCTGATCGAGCTGACCTTCCTGTCGGCGAACCTGCTGAAGCTTTTCAGCGGCGCCTATGTCCCGCTGCTGCTCGGTCTCGGCATGATGATCATCATGTGGACCTGGCGCCGCGGCAACCGGATCGTCCAGGAGAAGACGCGGCGCGAATCCATGAAGCTGGAAGAGCTGCTCGCCATGCTGAAAAAGAGCCCGCCGGTGCGCGTGCCCGGTACCGCGGTCTTCCTCACCACCGATCCGGAAACCGCGCCGCCCGCCCTCTTCCACAATCTCAAGCACAACAAGGTGCTGCACGAGAAGCTGATCATGCTGAACGTGTTCACCGCCTCGTATCCGCGCATCTCCGAAGAGCAGCGCGCGAAGATCGAGGTGATCGACAACGACGTGACGCGGGTGATCCTGAACTTCGGCTATATGGAAACGCCGAACGTGCCGCGCGCGCTCGCCCGGCTGAAGAAGCAGGGCCTGAAGTTCGACATCATGACGACCTCGTTTTTCCTCGGCCGCCGCGTCATCGTGCCCGATCGGCGCTCCGGCATGCCGCAATGGCAGGACAAATTGTTCATCGCGCTGAACCGAAATGCGACCAACGCGACGGACTTCTTCCAGATCCCGACCGGACGCGTGGTGGAACTGGGCGCGCAGGTGACAGTCTGACGCCTTTATTCGGCCACCCCGTTTAGGGCAGTCTGGCGCCATGGTTCTGTTGCGTCCAAGACCCGGCACCCCATGAAACGCCGCCCCAGCGAAGCCGAGTGGCGTTCGATCGGCGAGATCTTCGACACGCTTGTCGGCATGCCCGCTGCGCGGCGCGCCGAAATGCTGAACCTCAGGACCAGCGATCCCTTCATCCGCGCCGAAGTCGAGGCGATGCTGGAATCCTCATTGCGCGCGGGCCTGCTCGATCTGATGACCGAGCCGGTCGAGCCGGCAGATCAACCTGAGGGCGAGACCCTCAGCGAAGGTACGCTGATTGGCGCATTCCGGATCGAGCGCCTGCTCGGACGGGGAGGGGCGGGCGAAGTCTATCTCGCGCGGCGGCAAACGGACGATTTCGACCAGCGCGTGGCGCTGAAACTGCTGCAGCCCGAAGCGACCGCCCAGGCGGCGGCCTTCGACGCCGAGCGGCGGCTGCTGTCGCAGCTGGAGCATCCCGGCATCGCCCGGCTGATCGACGGCGGCACCACGGAGGACGGCCGCATCTTCATGGCGATGGAGTATGTCGACGGTACCGACATCGTGAGCTGGTGCCGTGAGACGAAGGCCGATCTCGCCACCCGGCTGAAGCTCTTCGCCGAGGTCTGCGATGCCGTCGCCTATGCGCATCGCCGGCTGATCGTCCATCGTGACCTGAAGCCGTCGAACATCATGGTCGACGGCGACAGCCGCGTACGCCTGCTCGATTTCGGCATTGCGGGGATCGTCGATCCCGATCTCAGCGACGGGCTCACCCGGGGAGCGACCCCGGCCTATGCCGCGCCGGAGCAGTTCGAGGGCGATGCGCCGACGACGGCGATGGACGTCTACGGGCTCGGCGCGACCTTGTTCGAATTGCTGGCGGGGCGCGGCGCCTGGTCGTTCGAGGCGACATCGCTGCCGACCGCCTTGCGGCGCCTGCTGCACGGCGCCGCGCCGGCCGCGAGCAAGGTTGCCGAAGAGGAAAAGGATAAGGCCGTGCCGGGGCGGCTGCTGCGCGGCGATCTCGATGCGATCGTCGCCAAGGCGATGCAGGCCGATCCCGCACGCCGCTATGACAGCGTCGCGGCACTGGCCGAAGATTTGCGCCGGCATCGTGCCCACGAGCCGGTTTCGGTACGCGCCGGCGACCGGCTCTACGCGGTGGGCCGCTTCTTGCGCCGCAACCGTTGGGCCGCCGTCGCCAGCGCCGCCGCAATCGTTGCCGTCATTACTGGAGTCACGGGCATCGCGCTGCAGATGCGCGAGACCGCCATCGAGCGCGACATCGCGCGCGAGGAAGCCTCGCGCGCCGAAGCGATCAACCAGGGCATCAGCCTGATGTTCGGCGAGGCCAGCGACACCGGCAAGGCGAAGACCGCGACCGCCAAGGAATTGCTGGATGCGACGGCGGCCAAGCTGATCGAGACGATCGACCCGGCCAACGCCAACCAGGCGGCGATGGTGCTGGCGCTGGGTGAGCTCTATGCCAGCATCGACGACGCGACCGCGGTCGACGGGCTGCTGGGCAAGGCGTTGGAGAAAGGCGTCGGCCGCGACGACGCCGTGATGACCGCGGACCTGAAGCTGCAGCTCGCCATCGCCAAGGCCGCGCTGGGCGCGTTCCCCGAGTCACGTCAGTTGATGGCCGAGGCGCAGCCGGTCTGGGACGGCGCGCCGGAGCGTTTCCGCGTCCAGCGCCTTGAGGCCATCGCGACCGGAGCCAGCATTCTCAGCCAGGAAGGCCATCTGGACGACTGCATCAGGCTGCTGACCGACAGCCTGCCCGAGGCCGAGCGCGCCTATGCACCCGGCAGCCGCGAAATCCTCGTGCGCTATATCAACCTGGCGACGCATCTCTACGTCGCCGGGCGGTTCGACGAGACCAAGCACTATCTCGCCCTCGCCGAACGCGCCGCCGAACAGGGCGGCCGGCAGCGCTCCTCGACCGCGCTCTCCATGCTGACGCTGCACGGCATGCTCGCTGCCAAGGAAGGCGATATCGAAGGCATGGAGCGCTACATGCGCGAAGCCGTCGGCTTGCGGCGCGAGCTCTATGGACCTTCGGCGGCACTGGCCGGCGATCTCTTCGGGCTCGGCATGGCGCTCCTCACCTCAGGCAAGCCCGCCGAAGCGGTCCCGGTGCTCGAAGAATCCGCCACGATGATGGAGACCTATGCCGGACGCGCGCCGCAGACGGCGATCCCCATCGCCTATGCGCGGGTCGACGCGCTCTGCGCCCTGCATCGTCCAGACGAGGCGGAGGCAGTGCTGAAGGCGGTCGATGATCTCGCGGTGGAGGCGGGCAATACTTCGCTGGTCTACGGCATGTATCTGCGGGCCCGCGCGGCGATCCGGCTGGAGCAGGGTCGTTACGACGAAGCCGGCGCGGCGCTGGACGAGGCGGAGGCGGTGTTCAAGCCGCTGGGGCCGCAGGGCGAGGGCTTCCTGTCCGATATCGCCAAGATGCGGGCGACGATCGCGGAACGGCGCGGCGGCTAGAGTTCGCTCATCTCGCGATGCAGCCAGGCGCGCGCCTGGGTCCAGCGGCGGCGCACCGTGCGCTCGCTGATGCCCATGACCTTGCCGGTCTCGATCTCGTCCAGTCCCGCGAAGAAACGGCACTCGACGAGCTGAGCCAGCGCCGGATCGATCTTCGACAGATCGCTCAGCGCGTCGCCGAGGCGGAGGATGTCGCGATCCTCGCCGCCGATCGTCACCTCGTCCGCGAGGTCGAGCGGCACCCGCTGGCCGCCGCCGTCGCGTTTGTGGGCGAGGCGCGCCCGAGCGGCATCGACGAGGACGTGGCGCATCGCCGTTGCGGCCACCGCCATGAAGTGCTCGACGCTGGTCCAGGAGCGGTGGCGGTAGAGCTTGAGATAGGCCTCGTTGATCATCGCCGTCGTGTTGGATGTGAGCGGCCGGCCGGCGCGGCGGCGCTCGCGCCGGGCGGTGACGCGGAGATCGTCATAGAGGGCGCGGACGAGCTCATCGAGGTCGCGGCCGGGCATCGCCTCGGTGACCGGAGGATCGCTGGAAGGATTGACCGCCATGCCCGCAATCCCCTGAAACGATCAGCGCAGCGGCTACGCCGCCAGGCTGCGCCCCATGCGCAGGAATTTCTCGCGCCGCTCGCGCTTCAGCGTCTCGCCGTCCTTGGTGCCGAGGACATCGAGTTCGCTGGCGATGGCGTCGCCCACCGCCGCGACCATCGCCAGCGGATCGCGATGCGCACCGCCGGTGGGTTCGGGGATGCAGCGGTCGATCACCTTGAGCGCCAGCAGATCTTGCGCCGTGATCTTCATCGCGGTCGCCGCGTCGGCCGCCTTGTCGGCCGAGCGCCACAGGATCGAGGCGCAGCCTTCAGGCGAGATCACCGCATAGACGGAGTGTTCGAGCATCATTACGCTGTTGCCGCAGGCGATCGCGATGGCGCCGCCCGACATGCCCTCGCCGGTGATGACGCAGACCATGGGAACGGTGAGGCTGAGCGAGCGATCGGTCGATCGGGCGATCGCCTCGGCGACGCCGCGTTCTTCGGAGACGAGGCCGGGATAGGCGCCGGGCGTATCGGGCAGCGCGATGACCGGCAGGCCGAAGCGTTCGGCGAGGTCCATGATGCGGATCGCCTTGCGATAGCCTTCAGGCGTCGCCATGCCGAAATTGTGCTTCAGGCGCGACTTGGTGTCGTTGCCCTTCTCATGGCCGATCAACACGACCGGCCGGCCGCGAAAGCGCCCGAGACCGCCGACCACGGCATTGTCGTCGCCGAAGCCGCGATCACCGGCGAGCGGGGTGAAATCCTCGATGAGGCCACGGACATAGTCGTAGAAATGCGGCCGGCCGGGATGGCGGGCGACCAGCGTCTTCTGCCAGGGCGTCAGCTTCGTATAGGTGTCCTTCAGAAGCTGGGCGGCGCGGGCCTCCAGCCTCGCCGCCTCGTCGGCGACGTTCATGCCGGGGGTCGCCTCGGCCAGCTTGCGCAGTTCGGAAACCTTGGTTTCCAGCTCGGCGATCGGCTTCTCGAATTCGAGATAGGTGCTCATGGGTGACATCTGCGAAGCTGCGGCGGTTCTGTCAATCGTGCGGCTGACGCAAGGTCAACGAATTTCACCGGTCACAGGTTTCGCCGGGCTGCGTCATCGGGGCAAAAGGATCGTCTTCATGAAGTCGCTGCGCGCCATTTCCGCCCTGCTCGCCTTGTTTTTCGCGGCGAACGCCGTGCTCATGCTGAGCGGCCCGTTCCGCTGGTATTCGACCACGCCGGGGGTGATGGAGACCGGCCCCTATAATTTTCATTTTGTGACCGATATCGGCTTCATCTTCCTCGCCTCGGCGCTCGGCTTTGCCGCCTGGGCGGCGCGGCCGGCGCTCGGTGTCGGGATGCTGGCGCTGGCGGCCCTGTGGCCGGCTTTGCATGCGGGTTTTCACCTGACGCTGATGGCGCAGCACATGGGTCATGGGCTCGGCCTGATGACCGAATTGCTGGGCGTCTGTCTGCCTGGGTTCATCGGACTGATTGTGGTGTGGCGGGCGGCGGTTCTGGCGCGGAGGGCGGCGTGATGCTGGGTTGGCTCTATCATCGGATGATCGGCCGTCTGGAGGGGCGCTACAGCTACGACGCGACTTATCTGCACGAGATGGCGGATGCAGCGCCGGCGGGGTTCCGCCGCTTCGGGCGGATGCAGATGGCCGGCAAGTGGCAAGGGCCCCTGCCCCGCGACGCCTGGCATGCGGCATCGATCGGCGGCGCACTGCATGAGGATTGCGGGCCGTGCGTGCAGATCTCGACCGACATGGCCGTGGAGGCCGGCGTCGCGCCCGCGCTGATCGCCGGACTGTTATCGGGCGGGACGCCGGATGCGGATGCGAAGCTCGCTTTCGACTATGCGCGGGCCCTGCTCGCCGCTGATCCGGGACTGGACGATCTGCGCGCAGCGGCGAAAGCACGCTGGGGCGAGGCGGGCGTGATCGCGCTGTCGCTGACCGCGATGGCGGCGCGCAATTTCCCGGTGCTGAAGCGCGCGATGGGTCACGCCAAGGCCTGCCAGAAGGTGCGGGTCGGCAGCGGCGAGATCGTCGTGGCCGAGGCGCTGAAAGCGGCATGAGCGGCGCGGCGTCCTTCGAGGCCGAACGCCCGCGGCTGACCCGCCTTGCCTATCGCATGCTCGGCGAGCGCGGTGCGGCGGAAGATGTCGTGCAGGAGACCTGGCTGCGCTGGGCGAAGATCGACCAGAGCGAGATCGCGAGCCCGCCGGCCTGGTTGACCCGCACCGCGTCGCGGCTCGCCATCGACGCGCTGCGGCGGGCCAAGGCGCGGCGCGAGGACTATATCGGTCCGTGGCTCCCAGAGCCCGTCGTCGAGACGCCGGATGAGGAGGATAGCGAAGACGAGCGTGCCGAACGCATCAGTCTCGGCTTCCTGCATGTGCTGGAACGCCTCAGCCCCGATGAGCGGGCGGCGTTCATCCTGCATGACGCGTTCGATTGCGGTTATGACGAGATCGCCGCCGCACTGAACAAGACCGAGCCCGCCTGCCGCAAGCTGGTGAGCCGGGCGCGCGAGCGCGTCCGCTCGGGCAGGCCGCGCTTCGAGACCGATCGCGCGCAGCAGCAGCGCGTTATTACGGCCTTCATGGCGGCCGCCGCGAAGGGCGATGCGGCGGCGATGAAAGCGCTGCTGACCGAGGACGCTATCGTCTATTCCGACGGCGGCGGAAAGGTTCGCGCCGCACTGCGGCCGCTGATCGGGCCCGACGATGCCGTGCATGTCCTGCTGAGCGTCGCACGGAAGTTCGCGGCACAGATGCTGGAGGTCATGGTGGTCGACATCAACGGGCAATTCGGCCTCGCGATGTCGCACGAAGGCCGCCTGCATTCGCTCTACACCGCCGATATCGAGAACGGCCGGATCGCCAAGCTCTATATCGTCCGCAATCCCGACAAGCTGGCGCGGGCCGCGGCGGCGCTGTCAGGCGGCCGCGCGGCGCACTAACCGCTCAGCGCTTGGCGTGCTGGCGGTCGCCCCAGAGGATGGAGCGGTGTTCGTCGGTGAAGCCGTCAAGGCCGCCTTCGATGGTTTCCTTGCGCGCCGTGCCGACCTTCATGCCGGCCGCGACAGCGGGACGGGCGAGCATGGCGGCGCCCCAGCGCTGGAGATGCGGATAGCGGCCGGGCTCACCCTTCATCGAGCCTGCGAGATACGGCAGCATCGCCATATCGGCGATGGTGTAGTCATCGCCGGAGACCCATTCGGTCTTACCGAGCTGTTGATCGAGCACACCCATCAGGCGTTCGCGTTCGCGCGTGTAGCGGTCGATCGCGTAGGGGTGCTTGTCCTTCGCGTAGAAAACGAAATGCGCGAACTGACCGAACATCGGGCCGACGCCGGAGACCTGGAACATCAGCCACTGCCAGCAGAGCGCGCGCGCCTCCGCATCCTTGGGCAGGAAGCGGCCCGTCTTCTCGGCGAGGTAGAGCAGGATTGCGCCGGTTTCCCACAGGACGAAGGGCCGTCCGTTCGGGCCGTCGGAATCCTCGATGACCGGCGTCTTGTTGTTGGGATTGAGCGCGAGGAATTCAGGCGTCAGCTGATCGCCCGCGAGGATGTCGACATCGACGAGCTGCCATTCCAGCTCCATCTCGATGAGGGCGATGCCGATCTTGCGGGCGTTCGGCGTCGGGCCACCGTGGAGGGTGATCATCGGATCAGGCCGCCGTCTTCGCGGCGATGATGTCCGACTGCTTCACGATGACTTCGGCCTGGCGGATCGAGGCGGCGTCGATGAGGACGCCCTTATAGGTCGCGGCGCCCGACCCGCTGGACTGCGCCGTCTCCATCGCCGCGAGGATCGCGCGGGCCTTTTCGACTTCGGCCGATGGAGGCGTGAAGACCTCGTTCGCCAGCGGCACCTGGTTGGGGTGGATCGCCCACTTGCCTTCGCAGCCAAGGATCGCGGTGCGGTTCGCCTGGACGCGGAAGCCATCGGGATCGTTGTAATCGCCGAACGGCCCGTCGATCGGCGTGATGCCGTGGGCGCGCGCCGCCGCGACCATGCGGATCAGCGGGTAGTGCCAGAGGTCGTTCCAGTGGCGCGTCCGCGCACCGGCCTCGTCCTTGTCGGTCAGCATGACATAGTCGGCATTGCCGCCGCCGATATTGGTGGTGCGCATCCCCGCCGAAGCCGCGTAGTCGGCCGACCCGAAATGGACGCTTTCAAGCCGCTTCGAGGAACCGCAGATCGCGTCGATATTGGTCATGCCGAGCGCCGTCTCGAGGATGACCTCAAGCTTGATACGCTTCTTCTTGCCGACGAAGTTCGAGGCCTGGGTCACCAGCATATCGACGGCATAGACGTCGGCGGCGACGCCGACCTTGGGGATCATGATCGCGTCGAGCCGCTCGCCGCCGAGTTCCACGAGGTCGATAATGTCGCGATAGGCGAGATGGGTATCGAGCCCGTTGATGCGCACGGTGACGGTCTTGTCGCCGAAATCGACCTCGTTGAGGGCCTGGACGACATTTTTGCGCGCCTGGACCTTGTCGGCCGGGGCGACGGCGTCTTCGAGGTCCATGCAGATCACGTCCGCCGGGCCCTTGGCGGCCTTTTCGAAGAACTTCACCTGGCTGCCGGGCAGGAACAGCTTGGAGCGATAGAGCGGCGAGAGGACGCGCTCGACAGTGGTGAAGGACATGGGTTCGCTCCGGTCAGATTTCGCGCGCGCAGCATAAAGCGGACGGCGGGGAAAGGCGCAAGCATCCCGGAGCGTCAACACGACGGGCTGGCGCCGCCACGCCGCCTGCGCTTCACTCCGATCATCAGACGCAATCAGACGTCATCCGGAGGACTGAAATGATCGAATTCGCAGGGCGGATCGCCGTGGTTACGGGCGGCGGCACGGGCATGGGGCGCGAACTGGTACGCCAGCTGACCGCCGAGGGCTGCACCGTCGCGATGTGCGACGTCTCCGCCGTCACGATGGCCGAGACCAAGCGGCTCGCCGAAGCCGCCGGTCTGCCGCAGGGCACGCGCATCACCGCCCATATCGCCGATGTCGGCGTGGAAGACGACCTCATCCGCTTTCAGCGCGAAGTGGCCGAGCAGCTTGATACCGACCGCATCCATTTCCTCTTCAACAATGCCGGGATCGGCGGCGGCGGCAGTTTCGTCACTGGCCCGCGCGACGAGTGGGAGCGGACGTTTAACATCTGCTGGAACGGCGTCTATCACTCGTGCCGCGCCTTCCTGCCGATGCTGCTGAAGGCGGATCGCGCCCACATCACCAACACGTCCAGCGTCAACGGCTTCTGGGCGAGTCTCGGGCCGAACGTCTCGCACACCGCCTATGCCGCCGCGAAGTTTGCGGTGAAGGGCTTCACCGAGGCGCTGATCACCGACCTTCGCCTGAACGCGCCGCACGTGACCTGCTCGGTCGTGATGCCCGGCCATATCGGCACCTCGATCGCCAGCAACACGCGCCAGGTGCTTGCAGGCGACCGGCCGCTGAACGAGCACGAACTGAAACAGGCGCGCCGTCGCATTGCGAGCCTCGGGCTCGATCCTTCGAAGGTCTCGGACGAGGATATCGCCAAGCTGATGGCCGACAACGCCCGCCGCTTCCTGGAAGACGCGCCCATGACCGCCGCCGCCGCCGCCAAGGTCATTCTCGACGGCGTGCGGGCCGAGCGCTGGCGCATCCTGGTGGGCGACGATGCCCACGCGCTGGACGCCGCGGTGCGTGCAAATCCGGAACAGGCCTACGAGCCCGACTTCCAGCACCCGTTCACCCTTGCGGCCAGCCCGCCCGTCAGGAAGTGAGCGCCATGGCCTATGACTTCCAACTGATCCGCGTCAGCGTGAAGGACCGCGTGGCAGTCGCCGTCATCGACGCGCCGCCGATCAACGTGATGACGCTGCAGCTCTATGCGGAGCTGGCGCAGCTCTCAAAGGACATCGAGGCGGACGACGCGGTGTCGGTGCTGGTGCTGCGCAGCGCCGATCCGGATTTCTTCATCGCCCATTTCGACGTCGCGGCGATCCTGACCTTTCCGACCGACACGCCGGCGGAGCGGAGCGCCGTGCTCAACGACTTCCACGCGATGGGCGAGCGCTTCCGCACCATGCCGAAGGTGACGATCGCGCAGATCGAAGGCCGGGTCGGCGGCGGCGGCAGCGAGACGGCCTCCGGTTTCGACCTGCGCTATGGCGTGAAGGGCAAGACCAAGATCAACCAGATGGAGGTGCCGCTCGGCATCCTGCCCGGCGGTGGCGGGACGCAGCGCCTGCCCCGCCTGATCGGGCGTGGGCGGGCGATCGAGGTGATCCTGGGTGCCGAGGATCTCGATGCCGAGACGGCGGAACGCTGGGGCTATCTCGACCGCATCTTCGAGGCGGATGAGATCGGGCCTTTCGTCGACCGCCTCACGGCGCGGATTGCGTCATTCCCCGTGGAGGCGGTGCGCGCGGCGAAGCTGGCGATCAACGCCGCCGACCTGCCGCTGGAGCAGGGCCTGATCGAGGAGGCCTATCAGTTCCAGACCCTGCTGCGCACTGAGTCAGCGAAGCGCAACATGACGCGCTTCCTGGAGATCGGCGGGCAGACCCGCGAGGGCGAGAAGGATGTCGCGGGACTCGGGGCTCAGTTGAACCAGAAGGCATAGGTCAGAAGGTCGCCGCTGAAGACGCGGTCGGCCTGCTGGAAGGCGGCGCCATCGGCGATGGTGCCGTCTTCGAGATAGGGCAGCGCGGCGTGGCCGGTGACCCAGAGGACCAGGTCGAAATGGTCCATCTCGGCCAGTACGCGCTTCAGGTTGAAGCCCTTGGCGAAGCGCCAGTGGCCGACCAGTTTGGTGCCGTTAAGGACGGCTTCAGCTTCGCCGAGCGCGCCGAGCCACGCATCGATGCGCTCCTTGGTCACCTCCATGCCGGCCATCACGCCCGACTTCTGGCCGGGCGCCGGGAGCCATTCGCGGTCGTCGTCGGTCTCGGCCATCGCGGAGGCCCAGGTCTTGCGGTTGAGATCGATGATCGCGAGGCCGCGGCTTGCGAGCCCCGTCAGCCGCGCCCGATCGGCAACCGGCCAGTCGATGAGGTGAATGAGCGCGATGAAGTCGGCGATGCTGTCCGCTTCCATGCCCGCGATCTGGCTGCCGGTGGTGAGCGTCGCGCTGTTCGGAAGACCCGCCTTCGGGAAGATGACGTGGAAGGTGAGATCGAAGGTCTCGCGGAAGTCGAAGGCGAGCCAGAAATCGGCAACCGAGGCGAGCAGATTGGAATAGCCGCGCAGCCAGTAGATGTCGGCGGTGTCGAAGGCGACGACGAAGCTTTCATTCTGCGCCTTGAACTCGGTGGGCGCGCTGTCGCCGAAGGCGAGTGCGATGAGCTGTTCGGTCTCGTCGGCCTTGCCGTCGCCGTTGACGTCGATGCGGATGCGACCGGTCGCCAGCGGCAGCTTCACCGCGCGCTCACCGACACGCGAGAGCGTCACCTCGGCGAGGTCGAGATCGGTGCTGAGATGTTCGAAAATGGCGCGCAGCTCTTCATAGGTCAGCTTCTCCGGCGCAGGATTGACCGGGATGGGCAGGCGCAGCAGCGGGCCGTAGGCGCCGCCGCCGGGCTGCAGGCCGTGGCGATACATGTCCTGGGCGAAGCGTTCGATGGCGCGGGTGAACTGGATCGCGCCAAGGCCGGCAATAGCCTCGACATTGTCCGGCGAGGCAGCCGACAGCGATTGCAGCTCCGCCTCCCCCGCAGCCAGGGTGCCGGCATAGAGGTGTTCGGCCGCCTTGTCGGCGGCAGGCCCGGCCGTCGCGGTGCTGGCCAGCGCGAGACAGATCGTGAGGCCGATTAGGGTGCGCATGGTCGTTTCTCCCTGCGGGGCCTCAAGCTTAGCCCGTGCTTTGCGGCAGCGCTGTGACCACCTTGCCTGACAGCGCGACGCTGCCATGATGGGAGCTTAACGCATCCGACCTGGGAGCAACCCATGGCAAAACTCAATCGCGACGGCGTCGACCTTTATTACGAGGTGCATGGATCCGGCCCCGTCCTGCTGCTCACCCACGGCTATTCCGCAACCTCCCAGATGTGGCGCGGACAGATCGAGGCGCTGGCGAAGGATCACACGCTGGTCCTATGGGACATGCGCGGGCATGGGCAATCCGACTATCCCGAGGATCAAAGCGCCTATAGCGAGGTCGCGACGGTCGCCGACATGGCGGCGTTGTTGGACGAGGTGGACGCCAAGCGCGCGATCGTCGGCGGTCTGTCGCTGGGCGGCTATATGTCGCTGGCCTTCAACCGCGTGTATCCCGAGCGGGTCAGGGCGCTCCTCATCATCGATACCGGTCCAGGGTTCCGCAAGGACGAGGCGCGGGACGCCTGGAACGCCAATGCGCTGAAGACCGCCGAGGATTTCGAGACGAACGGCCTGGCGCGGCTGGAGCGCGCGAGCCCGGAAATGCGGACGAGCACGCATCGGTCGGCCGTGGGCCTCGCCAAGGCAGCGCGCGGCATGCTGAGCCAGCGCAATGGCGACGTGTTGGCCTCGCTGCCATCGGTCGCGGTGCCCTCGCTGGTGCTGGTGGGCAGCGAGGACAAGCCGTTCCTCGCTGCGACCGACTATATGGCGGCGAAGATTCCGGGCGCCGAGAAAGTGGTCATCGACGGTGCCGGCCATGCCGCGAATATCGACCGGCCGGAAGCGTTCAACGCGGCGGTGACGGATTTCCTCAATCGCCTTCCCGCCTAGGCCGGCGGGTAGACGGCCTTGTAGACGAGCACCTTGAGGGCGCCCGGTGTCACCGCCGTCGCGCCGAGCGAGGTCTGGTCGAGCACGCCGATCATCACATGCGGATAGGCGCCGTCGTGATTGCCGATCTTCAGCGAGGTCACGGCAAAGCCGCCGACGCTGCCGGCGATCGGCTGATCGCCGGCGAAGGCCGTCGACGAGAGCGGCCGCGCGTCGGGCGAATAGGCGACGAGAAGATAGGCGGCGCCAGGATCGAGATCGAGCATGAACGTCGCGGCACGGCTGTTGGGGCCGTCGGGTGTCGTGCCGTCCATCGTCAGCGTCAGGCGCTGGACTTCGGTGGCGGCGGCACCGACCTGAATGCCGAAATCGCTGACGAGATCGTCGAGGATCTGATTGGGGTCGGTCTTGGCAAGGCGGTCCTCGACGCCGGCCCACTCGCGGCGATAGGCCGGCATCTTCGCCTCTGCGCTGCCGTCCATGAGCTCCAGCAGCAGGTCGATGCGCTGACCGTAATTGATCATCGAATACATCGCATCGCTGTTCGTCGCATCGTGCAGCGCGACGAGCTTGCCTGCGGCATTGAACATTGGACTGCCCGACGCGCCGGCAGCAGTCGGCAGAGAATGCTGAATGAGGAGGTTCTCACTGGGATCGCCGTGGAACAGGTAGAAGGTCGTCATCGCCGTGATGTTGCCGGTATGCGAGGTCGGCTCGGGCCTCAGGACATCGGTGCCGGCAACGTCGCCGACCGGATAGCCGGTCATCACCAGAGGCGTCCCGGCCTCAAGCGCCACAAGCGCGTCGGGCGCGGCGATCTCGAGTGGGTCGCCGAGCTTGTCGGGCTCAGCGACGAAGAGCAGGCCGACATCGTAGCCGATCGGCAGGAACTTGACCTCACGCACCCGCGCCTCGTCGTGCAAGGCCTCCATGCGTGCGACCCAATTCCCGAATTCCACATAGGCAGGGTGGGTCTTCGCGCCGATGACCTTGAACTTGGGATAGTCAGGCCCCTTGGGTTGCACCACCCAGACTTCCTGGCCGTATTCGGGATGGGCGAGGTAGTCGAGCACGGGCTCGGAGATATGGGCGTTTGTTGCGAGTGCCAACGTGCCATCGGGCATGCGGACGACCGATGCCGTGCCGATCGACATGAACGCACCCGTTGGACCTTTCAATGCCACCTCATAGACCGCGGTGCTGACCTTGCCGAGGATTTTGGCGGCATCGAATTGCTTGTCGGCACTGGCCGTAACGGCCGCGACCTGCTGTTCGATTGTCGGGATCCGGCCGGCGACGGCGGTGAGATCGCGGCTGAGGAAGACATAGGCGGCCGCGATCGCGGCGACGGCCAGCGTCACGCCGCCGAGCCAGAACGCGAGACGCCGGCCACCGGCGCGCGAGGCGGCGACGACATCGCCGATATCCTCGCCCCCCGCGAGAATGCGGGTCTTGGGAATATTGCCGGCGGCACCGGCCCGCGGCTCGACCCTGAGGCGCGGCCCGCCGGAGCTGGAGAGCTGAAGCTCCATCGCCTGGTCGAGTTCCTCGCCGTCGAGGAGCGCCCGGCCGCCGGAGAAGACCGGACGCTGCTTGGCGATGACGAATTTCCAGGTACCGACCTCGCGGCGCAAGCGGAAGTGGTCGCGACCGACGATATCGAGCTCCGCGGGAAAGCCGACCTCGGCGCCGGGATCGCGGCCGAACCGGACCTCGTGCGCATCGTCGGCGATCACGATTTCGCGTCCCGCATAAGGCGCGGAGACATGTTTGATCAGCAGACCCATCGGATTTCCCCCTGTAGAGCGCGAGATCAGCACGACCGCAGAACGGCGCCAGCGCCCAAATAGGGGGGTTGCAAGCGGGAGCGCGATTTGGTGACGACCGCCAATGACGGCGTTAAATTCTGTCTCTAGGAACCAACCGCAGACTTTTTCTGACGACCGACTGGAGAGACGCCGATGGCGAAGCTGAACCTGATTGCTCTGGCCTTCGCCGCCGCGCTGAGCGGAACGACCGCGCTGGCCCAGATGCCGGCGATCCAGGAGCAGGCCGAAAAAGGCTTTGTCTTCGGCAAGGTCACGGACAAGGCCGGCAATCCCCTTGGCGGCGTGCAGATGTTCATCGACGGCATCGGCGACAACAACATGCAGGTGACGACCAAGGCGGACGGCACCTATCGCGCGCGTCTCGCCTTCGGCGCCTATCGCGCGCTGGCGACGCTAGAGAAAGAGTATGACGGGCAGACCTTCAAGATCGAGCTGAAGCCCGACACAACCGATTCCTTCGACGCCGAGGACGGCGCGGTCAGAAACTTCATCTGGGAGCTGACCGGCAAGAAGCCGTCGCCGGGCATGGGAACCTATGGCGCCTATCTCTATGTCAACGTCTCCACCGACAATATGTATGTCGAGGACACCGAGAACCTGACCTACACACTGACCCCCGTCGGGCCGCTGATCGACGGCAGCACGGGCCAGACCATCGTGCGCCAGGGCGGCGAGGCCGGCACGGAGGCCTACGGCAAGATCCTGGACATCCCGACCGGCCGCTACATTATCACCGGCACCTACTCCCCGCCCGGCAAGAAGGCGCAGACGCTGCGCTTCAAGAACAACTGGGACCGCAAGAGCCCCGGCTATGTCGAGTCGTTGGAATTCAGCATCAAGGCGGAAGGCAATTACTGCACGACCTGCGCCAGCATCGACGTGGAATCGCCGATGCCGGAAGGCGAGTAGGCGTCAGGCGCGGCGACGCGCCAGCGGATGCGCTTGCTCCACCGTGTCGCGCAGGCGGTCTTCTACGACATGGGTGTAGATCTGCGTCGTCGCGATGTCGGCATGGCCGAGCATGGTCTGCAGGCTGCGGAGGTCGGCGCCCCTGCTGAGCAGGTGGGTTGCGAAGGCGTGGCGCAGCGCATGGGGAGAAAGGCGCGTAGGGTCGAGCCCGGCCTGTAACGCGGCATCCTTCAGATCGAGGGCGAATTGCTGGCGCGTGCGATGGCCAAGCTTCGCCGATGAAGGAAAGAGAAAGCGTGATTCAATGGGACGACCGTTCGGACCCTGCTTGAGCAGGAGCGGCCGGGCGGCGAGCCAGTCGTCGAGCGCGAGGCGCGCTTCGGCGCTCATTGGCACCATGCGTTCCTTGTCGCCCTTGCCGCGTACGAAGAGCATGCGCCCTGTGCGCGGCGCGGCGCTGAGCGGCAGGCCGACGAGTTCGCTGACCCGCAGGCCCGAGCCGCAGGCGAGTTCAAGCTGCGCCCGGAAGCGGAGGCCCCTGGGGCTGGTATCGGCGCGCGCGAAGGCGAGGAGCCGGCCGACATCGTCTTCGGCGACGATCTTGGGCAGCGGCCGCGCGCGCTTGGGCGCATCCAGCGTCGAGGACGGATCGTCGGTGCGGACGTTGTCGGCCAAGAGGAATTTGCAGAACTGCTTGATCGCGGAGAGGCGGCGCTGCGCTGTCGTGCGCGCCATGCCGGCCTGCTCCATCTGGGCGAGATAGGCCGTGAGATCGCCCTCCGCGGCATCGGTCAGCATCCGCCCGCGCCGCTTCAGAAATCCCGCGAGATCGAGGAGATCGCGGCGATAGGCGTCGAGCGTGTTCTTCGCCGCGCCCCGTTCGGCGCTGAGCATTTCGAGGAAGGTTTCGAGATGATGCAGGCCGGCGAGGCCTTGCGGTGCGGCGGCGCGGGGACGGCCCACTAGCCGCCGCCCGCCGTGCGTGGCCGGGCGAGCGCCGCTTCAAGCGCGAGAGCCACCGCCTCGTTGGCGAGGCCGACACCGGAGAGCGCGCCGACCGCCTCGATGACCGCGGTCGGATGGGCCTGGGCGGGGCCGCCGCGACCGATCAGGATGAGGGCGCGCAGGATGGTTTCCCCCTTACGCTTGGCCTGCGCGGCGTCGACGAGTTCGGCGGTTTCGACACCGCCCGCCGCAGGACCGGCGATCAGCGGGGAGGACTGCAGCAGGCTCTGCGCCTCCGCTGGAATGTCATAGCCGAGCGCGTCCAGCGCACCGGCATAGATCAGCGTCCGTGCAGCCAGCGCCTCGTCGCCGCCGCTGGCACGCGCCAGCCGAGCGAGCGGTTCGGCGGCGGCCGCAGCGCGGTCGCGCGAGGGAATCGCGAGGGCGAGGCGCACGGTCAGCTCGTCGCGCAAGGCGCCGGCCAATGCGTTGCCGAGGTTGAGCCAATCGGCGACACGGTCACCGCGGCCCGAGGCGAGCAGGACGCGCGTCACATCGTCGGCATAGGCCGCGAGCGCAGCCGATGGCGGCGTCTCCCACGCGGCACGCGCCAGCAGGTTCGAATACAGCGCCGCGAGGCCGCGTGATTCCGCGAAGGCGAGCGCCGCGCCGATGGCTTTCGCGCGCGGCTCGAGCCCTTCGGTGCGGATCACGTTCTGGACCTGCAGCGCGCCGCCCTGGGCGCCTGTCGCCTTGGCGAGCGCGGCGAAATCGGCGGCCTTGAATTTGACGGCCTGGAAGATGTCGAGCAGTGCGGCGGCGTCGATGGCGCCTTCGGCAGCGGCGCGTTCGGCCGCGGCGAGCCGAAGGGCGGACGGCGTCGCCTTGTCGGTCGCGAGCGCCGCGGCAACGCCGAGCGCCGCGCCGTCGAGCGCGGCCTCGGTGAGCGGCGCCTTGGCCTTGCGCGCCAGCGCCAGCGTCACGGGCGTCAAAGCCTTGACGGCAGCGGGATCGAGCGGTGCGCCGTCGGCGAGATGGGCGATCAGCGCGAAGAAGGCGGGATCATCGACACCCTTCACCCGCGCCAGATCGGCGCTGAGCGAGGCCGCGGCGGCATCGCCCGCGACGAGACGGCAGAAGGCGCGCAGTTGCAGCGCCGGGCCGTCGCCGGCATCGGTGTCGTCGGACGCGCCGCAGGCCTCGGTCTCACGCCCCGCGAGGAGAAGCGCCGACGACCGCGCCGCGGGATCGCCGATCTTGGCGCTGCCGGAGGCGTCGAGCAGTTGAACGAGGTCGGTAATTAGTCCGGCTTCCGCGAGGCGCGTCGTGCGGATGTCAAAGAGGGTCGCGCCGGACTTGTTGGCGTCCTTGGGCTTTGCGCCGGTGAGCAGCACGCGGCGGACCAGCCCGTTCATCGCCGGCGAGGCGGTCGCGACCGGCATCTCCTCCAGCAGTTCGGCGATCGTCGGATAGTCCGACTCGCCCCAGAGATCGCCGCCGAGACTGCCCTCGGCTTCGTCCAGCGTGCCCTTCTCCGACGGATCGACCGTGCCGAGGTCCTCGACCTCGACGGTCGTCGGCATCATGTCGTGATTCTGTTCTTCGAGCTGCCGGCGCGAGAGCGGCGTCGCGACCTCGCCATAAGGCAGATCGGTCGGCGCGGCCTCGCGGGAGGTATCGAGAATGGAGGGTTGCGAGGGATCGACCGCACCGTCGGAGGGATTCGCGAAATCGCCGGGCTGACCGGCGACGGGCGTGTCGGACGGCAGGATCGTGTCAGCCGAATCGGGCCCGGTGGGATTGCCGATCGTGCCGGAGGGCGGCAGCGGAACGGCGATGGAGCCACCGCGGGTCGGCGCCGTGGGGGCGGTATAGGTCTGCGAGGGGTCACGGGGAATGCCGCTGCCATCCTGCGCGGCGGCGGCGCCGGCCAGCGCGGCCGCGGCACCGGCGGCGAGGAGCCTATTTCGGAAGCTTCTCATCTGGGATCGTCTGCTCCACCTGGCGCTGCGGGGGCTCGGACGAATTGGCCAGCATCACCAGACCGACAAACCCCGCACCGAGCAGAACAACCAGACCAATCAGGAAAACGGCGCCGCGCGACATAGGTTCGACCCTGGAATGCGATTCGGTTCGTCCTTTGGGAATGGGCCCTTCGCCCCGCAAGGGTCAACCCTGACGTGGAAAGGTTGACGCCCGATTGAGGCGGCTTTGCGAACAGGGCCCGCCTGCGCTACGGACATTTCCGATGGAAGCGGCAGAAACCGAGGATTTGCCCCTCGCCGAACGCACGATTGTGCTGGTCGGTCTGATGGGCGTCGGCAAGACGACGGTGGGACGCCGTCTGGCCGCCCTGCTGCGCCTGCATTTCACCGATGCCGACCATGCCATCGAGGAGGCGGCGGGCTGTTCCGTTTCCGAAATCTTCGCGCGTTTCGGCGAGTCCGCCTTCCGCGACGGTGAGCGCCGGGTCATCGCCCGGCTGCTGGAAGGCCCGCGCCTGGTTCTCGCGACCGGCGGCGGCGCCTTCATGGACCCGCGCACCCGCGAGGCGATCAAGGCGCGGGGCGTCTCCGTCTGGCTGAAGGCCGATCTCAATCTTTTGATGGACCGGGTGGGACGCAAGGGAAACCGGCCCTTGCTGAAAACCGCCGATCCTCGGGCCACGATGGAGCGCCTGATCGCCGAGCGCTATCCGATCTATGCCGAGGCGGACCTGACCGTCGAAAGCCGCGACGGCCCCCATGACCGGGTCGTGCGCGCCATCATCCAGGCGCTGCAGCAGGCCGGCGCCTTGCCGAAGGACTTGCAGATTTGACGACCTCCGAAACAATCCGCGTCGGCCTGGGCGAGCGGTCCTATGACGTGATCGTGGGGCCTGGCGTGCTGGCCCGTGCCGGTGAACTGACCCGGCCGCTGCTGAAGCGGTCGCGCGTCGCGATCGTGACCGACGCGACGGTGGCAGGGCTGCACCTGCCGGCGCTGAACGCCGCGCTGGATGCCGCCGGCATTGCACATGAAGCGATCGTGCTGCCGCCGGGCGAGCAGACCAAGAGTTTCGCCCAATTGGAGCATGTCTGCCGCGCGCTGCTGGCAGCGCGGCTGGAGCGCGGCGATCTCGTCGTTGCGCTGGGCGGCGGGGTGATCGGCGATCTCGTCGGTCTCGCGGCGGGGTTGGTGCGCCGGGGCATGGGCTTTGTGCAGATCCCGACGACGCTGCTGGCGCAGGTCGACAGCAGCGTCGGCGGCAAGACGGCGATCAATGCGCCCGAGGGCAAGAACCTGATCGGCCTCTTCCACCAGCCGCGACTGGTACTGGCCGATACCGCTGTGCTGGGCACGCTGCCGCTGCGCGAGCTGAAGGCGGGCTATGCCGAGGTTGTGAAATACGGGCTGATCGGTGACGCCCCCTTCTTCGACTGGCTGGACAGCGACGGCGCCAAACTGCTGAGCGGCGATCTCGCCGCGCTGACGCGGGCGGTGGCCGCGAGCGTCACGGCGAAGGCCGGTGTCGTGGAGCGCGACGAGACGGAGACGGGCGAGCGCGCGCTGCTCAATCTCGGCCATACCTTCGGTCATGCGCTGGAAGCCGCGACCGGATTCTCGCAGCGCCTGCTGCATGGCGAGGGCGTCGCGATCGGCATGAAGCTTGCCTTCGATCTGTCGGCGGCGCTTGGGGCTTGTGACGGGCAGGTGCCGGGCCGGGTCGCGACGCATCTGGCGCGGATGGGCCTGCCCCATCGGATCGCCGATATCGCGGGCGCGCGGCTCTCGACCGACGAGCTGCTGCGCCACATGGCACAGGACAAGAAGGTCGAGGCGGGCAAGCTGACCTTCATCCTGGCGCGCGGAATCGGCGAGGCCTTCATCGCCAAGGATGTCGATGCCGACGCCGTGCGCGCGGTACTGAACAAGGCAGAATAAAAAGCAGGAGCGAAACCATGAGCAGCGATCTTTTCTCCATTGCCGGCCGCGTGGCGTTGATCACGGGCGGGGGACGCGGCATCGGCAAGATGATCGCCGCCGCCTTCGTGAAGGCCGGCGCGAAGGTCTACATCTCCTCGCGCAAGCAGGCGGTGTGCGATGCCACGGCGGCCGAGCTCTCGGCATTCGGCACCTGCATCTCCCTGCCCTTCGACGTCTCCGGCATGGAGGGCGTCAAGGGCCTCGCCGCCGCGATCGCCGCGCGCGAGCCGAAGCTCGACATTCTCCTCAACAATGCCGGCGTCGCCTGGCTGGAGGCGATCGACACCTTTCCCGAAGCCAAGGGCTGGGACCGCGTCGTCGATCTCAACATGAAGACGCCGTTCTTCCTGACCCAGGCGCTGCTGCCGCAGCTGCGCGCGGCGGCGAAGGAACGCGTGGCGAAGGTCATCAACATCGCCTCGATCGACGGCATCTCCGTCAATCCGCAGGAGACCTATTCCTACGCGGCGTCCAAAGCAGGCCTCATCCAGCTGACGCGGCGCATGGCGGTGCAGCTGGCGCCGGAGCAGATCGCCGTCAGCGGCATCGCGCCCGGCGCCTTCGCGTCCGACATGAACACGGTGGCGCGCGACCAGGCCGAGACGACGGCGAAGCGCATTCCGCTGCGCCGGATCGGCACCGACGAGGACATGGCGGGCGCTGCGATCTATCTCGCGAGCCGGGCGGGCGACTATGTCGTGGGCTCGACCCTGATCGTTGACGGCGGCGTCACCCACGCGCGCTGATCAGGGCCGCGACGCGCGGCCGCCTTTGGTTTGTTGCGCCAGCTTGGCGTCGACCTGTTCGAGCAGCATGTAGGTCGCCCGCAGGCCGAGCGTCAGATCCTGAAGGCCGCGCACCAGGTTCGCGAGGCAGACCGTGACGTTGTAGTGCGAGATGGTGTTCACGTCCTTGCCGACGTGAAGCCTTGCGAGGCGACGATCGCGCCCTGCAGAGCCTTGTCGAGATGCATCTTCGCCATCTGGGTCGGCGAATTTCCTTTGGTCATGTGACACTCCGGGGTTGGCGGTCCATACGCACCGGGCGCCATCCTACTGCCGGCCCGCACCGCCGCCGGAAATTCCACTGCGGCAAACTGTCGTCGCACTTACTCCCCCGGCGCCTTGGCCTTCACCGCCAGTGCATGGACGGGGCCTGCGAGTTCGTCCTTCAACGCGTCGTAGACGAGGCGCTGTCGGGCGACGCGGCCGAGGCCCTTGAAGGCGTCGGCGACGATGGTCACGTTGAAATGCGACTGGCCGGTCGCGTCGGCGGGACCGCGCCCCTGGGTCTTCAGGTGATGGGTCAGATGGGCATGGCCGGCATGCCGGGCGCTGTCGTTCTCGACGCTCAACGCCTCGGGCGCGAAGGCGGCGGTCAGCTTGGTGCGGATGGTGTCTTCGACGGTCATGGCGCGAACGAAACCGCTTCGCGGCCCGTGTCAAGCACACTCGTTTCTTGTCTTGTTAAGGCGCAGTTCCCATACTTGGAGGTGAGATGAGCGACGCGCGCAAACCCACCACCATCGACTTCAGCTTCAAGAAGCGCGAACCCGCGCGTCCGAAGGTCCAGATGTGCGAGATGCCCGGCTGCGACAAGCCCGGCACCCATCAGGCCCCCAAGAGCAAGGAAAACACCCGCGAGCGCCGCTGGCTGTGCATGCCGCACGTCCGGGCGGTCAACGAGAACTGGAACTATTTCGAGGGGATGAGCGATCAGGAGGTCCTGCAGTTCCAGCGCGACGCCCAGACCGGCCATCGCCCGACCTGGAAGCTGAAGGACCGCTTCGCCACCACCTGGCAGGCGCGCGAGGTGAAGGGCACCTTCGCCGGCAAGACCCAGGACACCTACAAGGTGTTCGAGGACGGCAAGGCCGCCACCGCCCGCAGCGACGCCCCCGGCAAGCGGGTCAAGATCGTCGGCAAGCTGCAGATGGAGGCCCTGACCACGATGGGGCTTACCCCAGAGGCATCCTTGAACGACGTCAAGCGGACCTATAAGGAATTGGTGAAACGCTACCATCCCGACGTCAATGGCGGGGATCGGTCGGCCGAGGAACGGCTTGCGCAGGTTATCCGCGCTTACGGCGTGCTGAAGAAGTCGAACTTCAGCTAGGCCCGCCCGATCCCGGCAGGCCGACTTCGCCGGGGACGCCGTGCCATCATTTCAAGCAACCGACCGCCGCAGGAAGTTCCATGTCCGAGATGTCCGAGGGCCTCAGCACCGAGGCGCAGCCCGACACGACCGTCGATGTGAAGACGGTCTTCGGTATCGACACCAAGATGACGGTGCCGGCCTTCTCGCAGCCGAACTCCTATGTCCCCGATCTCGACGAGACCTATCGCTTCGACCGCGAGACGACGCTGGCGATCCTCGCCGGTTTCGCCTTCAACCGCCGCGTCATGGTCCAGGGCTATCATGGCACGGGCAAGTCGACCCATATCGAGCAGGTTGCGGCGCGCCTCAACTGGCCCTGCATCCGCGTCAACCTCGACAGCCACATCAGCCGCATCGACCTGGTCGGCAAGGACGCGATCGTCCTGAAGGAAGGCAAGCAGGTCACCGAATTCCGCGAAGGCATTCTGCCCTGGACGCTGCAGCGCCCCGTCGCGCTGGTCTTCGACGAATATGACGCCGGCCGTCCCGACGTCATGTTCGTGATCCAGCGCGTGCTGGAAGTCAGCGGCAAGCTGACCCTGCTGGACCAGAACCGCGTGATCCGCCCGCATAGCGGCTTCCGCCTGTTCTCGACGACCAACACGATCGGCCTCGGCGATACGACGGGTCTCTATCACGGCACGCAGCAGATCAATCAGGGCCAGATGGACCGCTGGTCCATCGTCACGACGCTGAACTATCTGGCGCACGACAAGGAAGTCGAGATCGTGCTGGCGAAGTCGAAGGCCTACCAGACGCCGGAGGGCAAGAAGAAGCTCGCCGCCATGGTGCGCGTCGCCGACCTGACCCGTTCAGCGTTCATTAATGGCGACATCTCCACGGTGATGAGCCCGCGCACGGTCATCACCTGGGCAGAGAACGCAACGATCTTCGGCGATATCGGTTTCGCCTTCCGTCTGACGTTCCTGAACAAGTGCGACGAACTGGAGCGGGCGACGGTTGCGGAGTTCTACCAGCGCTGCTTCGGCGAGGAATTGCCCGAGAGCGCGGCGAAGGTGATGGTCGCCTGACGCACCGGCTGACGGTGCGCCGGCGGCAACAAGGGAGAAGCACATGTTCCGGTTTCTGACGGCGGCCGCCCTGCTGGCCTTGCTGGGTACGACGGCGCAGGCCGAGAACCGTGCGATCTACCGCATGTTCGACGGCCAGAACCATTTCATGACGGCCGACTGCCGCGAGCGCAACGAGATGCGCCGCAGCGGCTTCAATCTGGAAGGCGCACTCGGCTATATCTCCGACCGTCAGGTCGGCGGCACGACGCCGCTCTATCGCCTCTACAACGGCAGCGACTATTTCTACACGACCTCCTCATCCGAACGCCGTAGCGCCATGCGCAACGGCGGCTATGACGATGAGGGCATCGCGGGCTATGTCGCGACGAATGGTGGCGGTGGCACCGTCCCGCTCTATCGCGGCTACAAGCAGAAGTCGGACGACCACATCTATTCGACCGACCAGCGCGAGGTCGATAGCCTGCCTCGCGCCGGCTATACCGTTGAAGGCGTCGCCGGCTATCTGTTCACGGGCGGAACGACCTGCCGCGGCGGCTGAACCTAGCCGCGGCTACGCTGCGGCGAATACCGCCATCTGAGCATCCAGCGCTTTCGTGAAAGCCGGGCGCGCTTCGCAGCGGGCCTGATAGGCCGCGAGCGTCGGGAAGGATGCGACAATGTCGGTCTGGCGCAGATTGCGCAGCACCGTCGTCATCATCAGATCGCCGGCGGTGAAGCGGTCTTCCAGATAGTCGCGCGTCCCCAACACCTCGGCCACTTCGCCAAGGCGCAGGCGCACGCGCTGCTCGACCTCGGGCCGGCGCGCTGCCTTGACCGCCGCATCGCCGGGGAAGAGATCGATCTCGGCGAGATTGGCGATGGGCGGTTCGACGGTATTGAGTGCGGAGATGACCCACGTCATCGCGCGCGCTCGCGACGCTGCATCGGCGGGCATCAAGTTTTCGGATCTTGCGGCGATGTGAAGAACGATCGCGCCGGATTCGAAGAGGGTGAGCCCGTTTTCCTCGTAGGCGGGAACCTGGCCGAACGGCTGCAGCGCGCGATAGCCGGGCGTCGCCTGATCCTCGAAGCCGATGATCCTGGCTTCATAGGGAAGGCCCGCCTCTTCCAGCGCCCAGCGGACGCGAAGATCGCGCACCAGGCCTTGGGCGAAGGGCGGCACCCAGCGAAAAGCGGAGACGGTGATCATGCGGCTTCCTCCTTGGCGAGGCGCTCGGCATAGGCGCCTTCCTTGTCAACGAACTGGGTCCAGCCGCCGAGATGGCTGTCGCGGCTTTCGACCGTCGGGAACGGCGCCTGATGGAAGGTCTGCGTCGTGCGGCCGTTCTCTTCGGTGAGCGTGACGGTGATCAGCGACTCGTGGCCGGGATCCCGCCCCTGCTCCCAGCGAAAGGTGAAGACAATGCGCTGGTCGCGGACGATCTCGCGATAGACGCCGCTCATCCAGCTTTCGCCGTGGGTGGGCGAGGCGATGCAGGCGCGCCATTTGCCGCCGGGGCGGAAGTCCATTTCCAGATGCGGCGTGGTGAAGTCCTTGGGACCCCACCAGCGGATCGCGTGGGACTGGTCCTCCCAGATGCGGAATACCAGAGCGGCCGGCGCATCGAATGTCCTGACGATCAGCAGTTCGTCGTCCGCGACGGGACGCATTTCAGTTTGAACGGTCATCGGGATGTCCTTTCTGAAGGTCGGCGAGATAGGCGGCCATGCGGTCGAAGCTGTCGTCCCAGAAGCGACGGTAGTGCTCGAGCCAGCCGTCGAGCGCCTTCAGCGGTTCCGGAGCCAGCTTGCAGGGCCGCCACTGGGCGGTGCGGGTGCGCGTGATCAGCCCCGCCCCTTCCAGCACCTTGAGATGGCGTGAGACCGCCTGGAGGGTGATGTCGAACGGCTCGGCAAGCTCGTTCACGCTGGCCTCGCCCTGCGCGAGCCGGGCGAGCAGAGCGCGCCGCGTGGGATCGGCGAGGGCTGAGAGCGTCTGGGAGAGGGGGTCGGCCTGGATCATTATTCAACAATCTTGTTGATCAACGACTTTGTTTAATAATGACGAGAACGCGCGCCGTCAAGGCCTCCGATTTTGAGGCTGACGTCGATTTACCTGCGAAAGAGGAACCGCATGTCCGGTAGTGAGCGCGGGATGTCCGTCCGGCGCTCAGGCAACGGGGGCGCCTAGACCAGCGCCACCGCGACGATGGCGACGGCGGCGGTGAGGACGATGACGGGGATCGCCCAGGCGAGCACCAGGAAGAGCTGCTCCTGCCCATAGCGCCCCAGCGTCGTCTCAAAGACGCGGTAGCGATAGAACAGGATGTTCACGAGCAGACAGATCCCCAGCGTCACATAGTTCAGCGCAAAGAGCTGACTGACCGAGTTGTCGCCCGCCGACAGCACGGCGTAGTCCGCATTGACCGTGAAGTTGAGCGCGATGACCGCGAAGAGCCCGCCGATGATGAGGTTCACCAACTCGAACGTCTCGATCTGAAAGACGCCGTCCTCGATGCGGTTGAGCCAGATGGTCAGCATCGGGATCAGCAGCGAGGCGAAGAGCGGAATGAACATCGCCGCGATCAGGTTCGCGGGATTGCGGGTGATCGCGAGGCTGGCGACGATGCGGCTGTGCGAGGCGCCGTACCAGCCGGGCAGCGGCACACTGCGCATGTCGACGAGGCCGAGCGTCCAGCCTTCGAGCTCGGCGCCCGAGGCGGCGCGGCTGAAATCGAGATCGTCCTGGCGGGTTTGGAGCACGACATTGCTGGCAGGCTCAAGCCGGGTCGCGATTTCGACCTGCAGCTTCTGGCGGTCGAAGGGGAAGCGCGTGACGTCGAAGGGGGTGGAGAAGGTGGCGGTCGTGCGCTGCATCAGCTCGGCGCGGCCGTCGGGATAGGTGCGCAGCGCAATCTCGGTATGCGCGGCATCGCCCACCTGGTTGATGAGCTCGATCGGCGGGGTCCAGAGGCCCTGGAGCCGGTCGGTCGCGTCCGTGCCGCGATAGATCAACGGCGGATCGAGCGCGTGATCTGGCGTCATGCGCAGGCGCAGGTCTTCCCAGATGACGCGGACATCGACCGTCGCGGTGAAGGTGCCTGCGTCCTGGTCGAAAGACTGGAGCTCAACGAAGGTCGTGCCGATGCGTACGACGACGGGCAGGCCTTTGTCGGCGGGAAGCCCGATCTGTGCCGCGGCCGGCAGCGCGAAGGCCGTCAGCGCGAGCCAGACGAGCGCGAGGACGGAGAGCGTGCGTCTCACGCGCCGCGCTCCGTCCAGGCCGCCCGTTCGACATGAGCGGCGAGGCTTTCGATCTCCGGCGGGAAGCGGTCGGTGTCCTCAAGCAGTGTCTTGCGCTCGCCCGCCGCGAAAGCAGTCAGGCGCGCGTCGAGCACGGTGAGGGGCCGGAGCACCCGGCCGCGGACGACGACGATCGCCGTGCCCGCGAGGATGACAACGGCGAAAACCGCGAAGGCGATCTGCCAGACCAGCGACCGGCCAGAGGCGGCGCGCGAGCCGGAGAAATCGCGGGCGACGACGAGGACACCAAGCGCATCGCCGGCGGCGTTCTTCAGCGGGAAGAGAAGGACGCCATAGGGCGTGCCCTCGGCCGTGCGGACATAGGTGGTGGGCTCGTTGACGACCGAAATGTCGGCATCCCCCGCGAGTTCGCTCACCAGCGCGAGGTTGGTCGCGTGCCAGCGGATGAAGCGGCCGACGCGGTTCTGGTCGGCGAGGCGGGCGGGATCGACGCCGGTGCCGAAATCGCGCAGCGGCTTTTCCTCGATGAAGACCGCCAGCTCCAGGCCGAACGAGGCCTTCAAACCGTCCAGTAAACTGCCGAAGTCGATACCGAACTCGAAGGTGCCGAGATGAGTGCCGGCGGCGTCCTTGATCGGCGCGACACCGAAGATCGCCGGGCCGGTGCGGGCGACGGCAAAGCCCTTCTTCACGGCCTTGTCGCGATTGGCGGCAAAGACCAGCGGGCGGGACTTGGAGAGATCGTCGCCGAACTTGTCGGGCGCCTGGAGACGCAGCAGCGAGGTCGCGGGCGGCACGTGGAACTGCGCCTGATCGACGCCGTATTTTTCCTTCTGGATCGCGAACATCCCCGCGTACTCGGCGAGCAGGCCCTCGCGGTTCTGCGTCGCCATGAGGGTGACCGTGGTCGGCAGCGAAGCGATCATCTCGGCGCGGGCGAGCGCCTTCGATTCAGCGCCGCTGAGCGCATTTTCCAGGATCGACTGCATCAGCTCGAACTGGCCGGTCTCGACCTCGTCGGTGAGGCCGGAGAACAGCCGGTTGGACATGAAGGTGAGCAAGCCGACCACGACCGCCGCCGTGAGGATCAGCGCCAGCGGCGCGCTTGTGCGAAATCTCATCGACCTGGTCCCGATCGCGCCCCCCGGCGCGTGCGGGTGGCTTCTTACGCTGATTCTCGCGCCGCTGCCTCCAGGGTGCGGCTCATCGCCGCGACGCCCAGATCCATCTGGGGCGAGATGTAATCGGCGATGACGGCCGGCGCGACGGCGGTGGTCCAGACGAACCGCGTGCCGCCGCCGGGCGCGTCGTGCACCTCGGCCGTGGCGCGGTGCCAGGTCATCCGCTCCGACGGGATCGTGTAGGTGAGGCGCCGGGCGGCGTCGTCCCAGGCGACCAGTTCCTCACGGGCGGTCGAGCCGTTGGCGAAGGTGCAGATCCGCGCGGTGCCTTCGAGGCGGCATGCGGTGACGAAGCCGGGCGCGAGGCGGGTATCGACCGCGCCGAAATCGCGCAGCGCCGCCCAGACGAGAGCCGGCGGGGCGTTGAGGGTGACGTCCTTGGTGACGATGGCGGCCTCGGCAGGGATCGGGTCGGTGGGGGTCATGGGTCTCTCCTGTGTGGGGAGAGCGTGCGGGATGGCGCGGCGTTTCTCTGGCCGTTTTCGGACAGGATCACCCTCCCCTAACGGAACGCTGACAGCGGCCTCGGCCTCGGCTAAGAAAATCCCATGAAAGCGGAAAATCAGGTCGAACGGTTCAAGCGGGCGGTGGCGCAGACGACGCGCTCGATCGCCGCCGAGCCGGAACTCACGGTCACCTACGGCACCGAGCCGCCGGCCCTGAAGGGCATCCGCGCCCGCCTGCCCGTCCCCTCTCGCGACCTGCCGGCGGCGGATGTCGCGATCGTGCGCGGCCAGGCCGACTCGTTCGGCCTGAAACTCGCCTTCCATGACGAGAAGCTGCACGCCCAGTTCAGCCCGACCGGGCCGAACGCCAAGACGATCTTCGACGCCGTCGAGGCGGCGCGGATCGACGCGATCGGCGCCAATGCCATGACGGGCATGAGCGACAATCTCGCCGCCGTGCTGGAGAGCCGCTACGCCGGCAAGGGCTACGCCAAGATCAAGGACCGCGCCGACGCGCCGCTCGCCGATGCCGTCGCGCTGCTGGTGCGCGAGACCGTGACGGGACGCGCGCCGCCGAAGTCAGCTCAGCGCATCGTCGATCTGTGGCGCCCCTTCATCGAGGAGCGCGCGGCGGGCGATCTGAAGCGCCTGGTCGAGCAGGAGCACGACCAGCAGGCCTTCGCGAAGATCATGCGGACCGTGCTGCGCGATCTCGATCTCGGCGACGAGCTGGGCGAGAACGAGAACGACGAGTCGAACGAGGACAGCGACAACGACTCTTCCGAGCAGGACCAGCAGCAGCAGGAATCCGGCGAGAGCGAGGAGCCGCAGGGCTCGTCCTCCGAAGAGGTCGAGTTCCAGGAAGGCCAGCCGCAGGACGACGACCAGCAGACGGTCGAGATCGATTCCGAAGAAATGTCCGGAGAGGACGAGCAGGAGGCCGAGGACGACGGCACCCAGCCACAGCGCCCGAACCAGAACCTGCCGGACAAGCCGAACGAGCCGGCCTACAAGATTTTCTCGACCGCGCATGACGAGGTGATCGGCGCTGACGATCTCTGCGATGCCGATGAGCTGACGCGGTTGCGCGCCTATCTCGATCAGCAGCTGGCCGCCATGCAGGGCGTGGTGACGCGGCTCGCCAACCGCCTGCAGCGCCGCTTGATGGCAAAGCAGACCCGCAACTGGGAGTTCGATCTGGAGGAAGGGATGCTGGATGCCGCGCGGCTCGTGCGCGTCATCATCGATCCCACCAATCCGCTGTCCTTCAAGGTCGAGAAGGACATGAAGTTCCGCGACACGATCGTGACGCTGTTGCTCGACAATTCGGGCTCGATGCGCGGGCGTCCCATCACCGTCGCCGCGATGTGCGCCGATATCCTCGCCCGCACGCTGGAGCGCTGCAATGTGAAGGTCGAGATTCTCGGCTTCACTACCAAGGCGTGGAAGGGCGGCCAGGCGCGCGAGAAGTGGATCCAGGACGGCAAGCCCGGCCAGCCCGGCCGCCTGAACGATCTGCGCCACATCGTCTACAAGCCGGCCGATGCGCCGTGGCGCCGGGCGCGGCGCAATCTCGGGCTGATGATGCGCGAGGGGTTGCTGAAGGAGAACATCGACGGTGAGGCGCTGATCTGGGCGCATAACCGCCTGCTCGGCCGCAGCGAGCAGCGCCGCATCCTGATGGTGATTTCGGACGGCGCGCCGGTGGACGATTCCACGCTGTCGGTGAATGCCGGCAACTATCTGGAGCGCCATCTCCGCGCGGTCATCGAGGATATCGAGACGCGCTCGCCGGTCGAACTGCTCGCCATCGGCATCGGCCATGACGTGACGCGCTATTACCGTCGTGCCGTCACCATCGTGGACGCCGAGCAGTTGGGCGGCGCGATGACCGAGAAGCTGGCCGAGTTGTTCGAGGAAGAAGGCGCGCGCAAGAAGCCGTCGGCGACGCCGGCGAACGATGCCGGCGCGCCGCGCGCCGCGACACGGCCGGGCCTCGCGAAGACCAGCCTGCAGGCCGTGCGCGGCGCCGTCTGACACCCGGGAGTTTCATGACCGTTCGCACCGCCTTCATCGCCGCCGCTGCGCTTGCCGGCGGCATCGGGATCTTTCACGCCATCGCCGATGTGCCAACCACGCCCGTTGCGCCGGGTGGCGTCGCCGTCGAGGTTTCCACCGTTCCGGTCGAGCTGCGCTCCGCCGATCCAACGGATCTGAGGATCGGCAAGCTGATCTATCGCGGCGGCATTTCGGTGGTGCCGCGAAGCGATCATTTCGGCGGCCTCTCGGCGCTGAAGGTCAGCGCCGACGGCTCGCGCTTTGTTTCGGTCGAGGATGTCGGCATCTGGGTGACGGGTGCGCTCACCTATGACGAGAACGGCAATCTCGCGGGAATGAACGACGTCCGTATCGCGCAGATGCTCGACGAGAACGGCGCCCAGCTCTCGGGCAAGGTTGAAGGCGACAGCGAGGGTCTCGCCTTCGCCGACCCGCACGACCTGAAGGGCGACGCCTTCGTCTCCTATGAAAACCATCATCGCGTGCTGCGCTTCGACTTCGCCAAGGACGGCGTCGCGGCCAAGGGGCAGGCATTCGCGATGCCGGACGCGATCAAGACGCTGCGCAGCAATGAGGGCCTTGAGGTCCTGGCGACGCTGGACGACGGACGGTTGCTCGCGATCAGCGAATACGGACCGCGCGACGACGACCAGGATTCGCTGGGCTGGGCGGTCGATCCCAAGACCGGGGCGGCGACCAGCTTCATCGTGAAGCGCGTCCTGCCCTATGCGATGACCGATGCGGCGCTGCTGCCCGACGGCCGGGTGCTGACGCTGGAGCGCCGCTTCTCGACCCTGACCGGACCCGGCGCGGAACTGCGCGTGTTCGATCCCGCGACTTTCATGGAGGGCGCGACGGTCGAAGGCACGCTGATCGCCGAGCTCTTCGCCGGCGTCACCGTCGACAATATGGAAGGCGTCGCGGCGCGGAAGACGGCGGACGGCAAGACGATGATCTACATCGTCTCCGACGACAATTTTCAGCGGCCGCTGCAGCGCACGCTGGTCATGATGTTCGAGCTGGCGGAGTAAGCTCCAGCCACGCCCCGGCGGCCGTTCGCCGCCGGCGCATCGCCCAGGTGAAGACGATCGCGCTGAGCAGCGCGGCGAAGAAGCACCATACCGAAACCAGCCACGTCTCGAAGATCGCCGCCGTCGCGATGAGCGACAGCGGTACAGCCGCCCCGAACAGCGGGATCAGCCGATCGCTGCTGAGGAGGCTGCCGCCGCAGGTTGCGATGACGTAGAGTGCGAGCGCCGGCAGCAGGAGCTGCGCGTCGCGGAACCAGTTGTAATGCGGGAAGCCGTAGAAGATGTGGCCGTTGCGGATTTCAGCCGGCGAAAAATCGGTCGCCTGGCCGTAGAGCAGGATGGCTGCGATCAGGACGCCGGCCGCGACGCAGACGGCGATCGCCTGCCGCCGCCAGCCGGGCGGCTCGACCAGCCAGACCGCCAACGGCGCGATGACCGGCCAGGCGACCTGCGCGATCATCGAGAAGCCCGCGGTCATGCAGGAGGTCATCGCCGCATCGCCGCGATGCAGCGCGAGCCAGAGACCGCCTTCCATCAACTGGTGGACGCCGAACAGCAGGGGGATGCCGGCGAACAGCATCTCGCGCCGCGCCGGAACCGCGGCGACCGACGCGATGCCGATCGCCGCCAGCCCGGCACCGCTCGTCAGGCTCGCAACCGTCGAAAAACACATGAGGCCCCCACCCCTTGCCGCCCCCGCGGCAAACAAAAAGGCCCCGCCGAAACGGGGCCTTTTCTCAATTCAACGAATGCGCGCCGATCAAGCGGCGGCGGCCGGAGCGGGCGCGGCCTTCTTCGCCTTGGCGACGTCGCGCTTGATGCGCTTGGCCATCGGCGACAGGGCGGTGTCACGGGCTTTGCCCAGGAACACGTCGAGGCCGCCGACATGGTCGAGCGTGCGGAGCGCGTTCGCGCTGACCTTCAGCTTGAACGACTTGCCCAGCGCTTCGGAGGGAACGCTGACTTCCATCAGATTCGGCATGAAGCGGCGCTTCGTGCGATTGTTGGCGTGGCTGACATTGTTGCCAACCATCACGGCCTTACCGGTCAGCTCACAGCGGCGCGACATGGCGGTATCCTCAACTCGAGTTCGTAAAGACGGCAAAGGCCGCCGCGGTATCCCGCGCGGCCCCTCACCTGAAAGCCGCGCGGGTTTAGTGGCCCCCCGCCCCCCTGTCAAGGTTCGAGGAAGCGCTTGAGCAGGGTTTGCGCGGCTTTAGGGGCGGTCAGGCGGCCCGCGGCCACCTCGCCCTCAAGCCTTTGGGCTTCCTCGGCAATTCCGGCATCGGCGGCCAGCGCGTGGAGCAGCCCGTCGCGGACATCCGCCCACATCCAGGCCCGGGCCTGGGCCTGGCGGAGGTCCCCAAGCCCGGATTCGCCAAGTGTCGTGCGGAATCGCTCGATTTCGACCCAGACCGCCGCGACACCCCGGTCTTCGAGCGCGGAAACCTGCAGCACTGGGGGCGACCAGCCTTTGTGCTTGGGCCGCATCAGATGGAGGGCGGCCGAGACGTCTGCAGCGGCCCGCCGGGCGGCCGGCAATAGATCGCCGTCCGCCTTGTTCACTAGGACGAGGTCGGCGAGCTCCATGATTCCGCGCTTGATCCCCTGCAGCTCGTCGCCGCCGCCGGGGGCGTGGATCAGGACGAACATGTCGGTCATGTCGGCGACCGCGGTCTCGGACTGGCCGACCCCCACGGTTTCGACCAGCACGGTATCGAAGCCGGCCGCCTCAACCGCCAGCATCACTTCGCGGGTGCGCCGGGCGACGCCGCCAAGTTCGCCCGATGAGGGCGAGGGGCGGATGAAGGCGGCGGGATCGCGCGCTAGGCGCTCCATGCGGGTCTTGTCACCCAGGATCGAGCCGCCCGAGCGGCGCGAGGAGGGATCGACGGCGAGTACCGCAACCCGCCGCCCCTGCCCCGTCAGATGCGTACCGAAGGCCTCGATGAAGGTCGATTTGCCCGCCCCCGGCGTACCGGAAAGGCCGATGCGGACGGCCTTGCCGGTATGCGGCAGCGCCTCGGTCAGCAGCGTTTCGGCGCGTGCCCGGTCCTCGGGCCGCGTCGATTCGATCAACGTGATCGCCTTGGCGAGCGCGCGGCGGTCGCCGGCGATCAGGCGCTGCGAAAGATCTGCGACAGAACGGGTCAAGGCGGCCGGGCTGGTCTCTTAAAGGTGATGACGCCGCATGGAGCCGAATTCAGTGGCCGGGGGCTCACGTCCCCGCCACATTCACGACCTATTCAGACGGCGTCCTGTTTCTGACGTCCTGTGTAGCGGCGCGGTCGCGCGCCCTCAACGACGAGGTGAAGTCTTTGCTCACGAAAATCACGACGGCGGTGCTGTGCGCGGCGGTGCTGGCCTCGGGCGCAGCGCGGGCGGAAACCGCCGCCCCGCCGGCCGCCGCTCCGGCCTACGACATCCAAGCGCTTTATGACGTGACGCTGCTCGGCTTCTCGGTCGGGACGATCCAGATGGACCTGAAGCTGCATGACGGGCTCTACGAGGTGCATGCCTATGTGCGGCCCGACGGCCTCGCCTCAATGATCACCGCCAACACCGTGAACGCCGTCGCCAATGGCATGGGCGGCCTCGGCGCGGTGACGCCGAACTCGTCATGGATCCAGCAGATCTCGTCCAAGCGCACGCAGACCGTGACCATCCAGTACAAGGACGGCGATCCCATCAGCATGGAGGCCGACCCCGTCTACGAAATCAATCAGTGGACGCCGGCCGAGGCGCTGACCAAGGCCACCTACGATCCTATGAGCGCCGTGCTCGCGATGATGCTGATTCCGACCGCCGGGCCGGGCGAGAAGGCCTGCGGCACCTCGATCCCGATCTATGACGGCAAGCGCGTCTACGCCTTCGACATGTGGAGCGACGGCATGACCGACGTGAAGCGCGGCGCCGGCGGGTATAACGGCCAGGCGCTGCATTGCGTCGTCGGCTATCGCCGCATCGCGGGCTGGGATGCCGAACACATCGCCAAGGCCTCGAACACCAAGATCGAGGTTCTGTTCGCGCCGATCGGCAAGGGCGCGTATGGCGGCCCGGCCTTCTATCTGCCGGTGCGGCTGTGGAGCGACGCCGAGGTCGGCGACGTCGTCGCCGTCCCCAAGCGCGTGACCATCAATGGCAAGGACTGGGGCAAGTTCTTCGCCGAGGGCGGCTAAGGTCGCCCATCAGCTCCCGATATTCGCCGCCAGGAACGCCTCAAGCGCAGTCAGCATCTGCAGCCGCGTGCTGCCGAGCTGAAGGTAATGGTCGTCGCCGACCAGCTTGATGAAGGTGACGGGCTTGCCGGCGTCCTGAAGCGCGTCCTGCATGAACTCGCTCTGTTCGATCGGCACGGTGGTGTCGAGTTCACCGTGCAGCAACAGGATCGGGCATTTGACGTTTGCCGCCTGCCGGGCCGGCGAGGTGGCGCGCAGCCGTTCTGAATCGTCGATCGGGCTGCCGATGCGCGAGATCCAGAACGAGACCGCGGCGGAGTCGCGGCCATATTTCTTGCGCTCGTGCTTGATCATCTTCGGCAAGTCGGAAACCCCCGCGACACTGGCCGCACATGCATAGAGGTCAGGGGTGAGCGTGGCGCCGGCGAGGGCCGCATAGCCCCCATAGCTGGCGCCGACGATGCAGATGCGCGTGGGATCGACGATGCCGTCGGCGATCAGCTTCGCGACGCCGTCGCTGATATCGTCCTGCATTTTGAGGCCCCATTGCTGGAGCCCGGCCTCGGTAAAGGCGCGGCCATAGCCGCTCGAGCCGCGGAAATTGGGCTGCAGCACGACATAGCCGCGATTGGCGAGGAACTGCGCCCACCAGTCGAAGCCCCAGGCGTCGCGGGCGTCCGGCCCGCCATGCGGCATCACGACGGCGGGCAGGTTTTTCGGCGCCTTGCCCGGCGGCAGAGTGATGAAGGCGGGAATCTTCAGCCCGTCGCGCGCGACATAGTCGTAAGGCTTCATCTCGCCGAGATCGGCTTCGGTAAGGCCTGGATAGGAGGACACGATCTCGGTCGCCTCCTTCGTGTCCATGTCGACATAGTGATAGGTCGGCGGATGACGCGGGCCTTCCGTGACGGCGATGATCTTTCGGCCCGTCAGGTCGAGCGAAACCTCCTGTGCCAGCAGGCCGGGGAAAGCGCGCCGAATCTTCTCGTGCATCTGCTGGCGCGCGGAATCGAAAAAGATTGTGCCGCCCTCGCCGCCGATCTGGGCGCCGATGACACGCCCGGTCCATTCGTCATGGATCGTGCCCGCAATGTCGAAGGCCGGGTGCGCGTAGAGGACACTCTCCTTGCCAGACGCAAGCTCGAGGCGCGTGAGCACGATCCGGCCACCGGCTTCGCCCAGACGCACGACAGCACCGCCATCGGCGCTGAGACCGGCAATGCTCAATGCGCCCTCAGAGGTGTAAGGCGCGCGCACGAGTTCACGCCAGCTGCCGCCGTCCGGCACCATCAGCCGTTGCCCCAACGGCCCGCGCGTTTCATCGATGCGACCGGCGACATGGCCATGACCGTCCATGATCCAGTCAGCCGTACTCTCGCTGCCATAGACGAAGCGCTCGCCCTCGCCGGTCATGACGTTGACCTTGAAGATGTCGAGCGACGGCCCGGCGGCGCCCGCCATGTAGAACAGCGGCATGTAGATATGCTGGGGATCGTCGAGCGCCAGATCGGAGATCGAGGCGGAACTCGAATTGTTGCCGAGCCCCGTGATGTTATCCAGCAGCGGCGTTATCCCGCTGCCGTCCACTGAGACCGCGACGGAACGGTTCAGTGTCCAGAGTTCCCGGGCTCCCGGCACCTGGGCGCCCTTGCCCGCCATCAGCAACAAACGGTCGTTGCTGACCCATTGCACGCCCCAGATGACCCAGTCATCGGACGGCAGCCCAACCGGCGGCGCGCTGCCGCCCACTGCGTAGATCGCCGCGATGGGCCTGCCGCCCATTTCCTGGATGGCGGCAAAATGCAGTCCGTCCGGCGACAACGAAGGACTGCGCATCGCCGGCAAGGCAGCGAACGCTTCGACCGGCGGCTTGGCGGTGGCTGTGCTCGCCAACAAAATTGATGCAGCGAGCCAGGCGGCCTGCATCACACCACGCGCAATGCTCATCATTTCCCCAGGCACGAATTCCCCGCGCCGATCCTAGCGAGGGGAATTCCACCTGCCTACGGGGTCAGACGCCTAGGGCGCCGGCTTCTTTTCCAGCTTCTGGAACTTGGAAAGGCCGCACGAACCGCGGTCGCCGGCGGGCGAGCCCGGATCGATCAGATGCACGATCGTTGTCGTGCAGAGATCGCCGGTCGTCGCATCATAGCCGAGCCCCAGCGACTTATTGAGGCTGGGGCAGTTTTCCGGCTCGTTCAGATAGACGGTATCGCCCGCCATCTCGAACAGGATCTGATGGTCGTTCAGGATCCGGCTGTTCTGGATGCGCTGGATGTTGATGCAGTTCTCGTACGTCTCGGTGCGGTTGTATTTGGCAAGAACGTCCGAGTCCGCCTTGTCCGAGGCAAGGGCGGGCAGCAGCGCACCGCCGAGAACCGCGCAGCCGAACACGGCTGCCATACGCATAATGCTCATGGGTCTTCTCCCTTATGATCTTCTTGAACGCGGTCCGGATGCGCGCCCGTCGCGGGCGGCGCACCCTGCCAACTCATTTCGGCGTGATCACTCGGCCGAGGCGGACTTCTTTTCCAGCTTCTCGAACTTCGACAGGCCGCACGACCCGCGCACCGAAGCACCCGTGCCCGCCGGCTCGATCAGCGTCACGATCGTCGTGTTGCAGATCTGGTTGGCGTGAACTTCATAGGAGAGCGCCGAAAACTTGCTGAGACCAGGGCAGCCGTCGGGCTCGTTCAGATAGGTGTCGCCGCCTTTCATGCGGAACAGGATCTGGTCGCCGTTAAGGATCTTGGTGCTGTCGAGCCTTGTGGTCGACAGGCAGCTCTCCAACTGGCCGGTGCGGACGAAGCCGGCGAGTTCGGGAGCGTCCTTCTTGGTTTCGCTGGCATAGGCGGGCGCCAAAGCGGCGAGACCGGCCAGGACGATCGCCGCGGCAATTCTCGGATAGGTCATCACGGGACTCCTCGTATAGATTGAAGTCGGCAAATGGCCCCCGCCACGCCGTAGCAGCCTACACGATTTCGGGCGCGGCGGCGATATGCGGGGTGCGACTTGTGATCAACCGACGGACGCGCGCTTAAGCTGGATGGACTTGCCGACGTGATTGCCGAAACCCGCCTCTCTGCCTTGCCTGCCTGATGGCCCGTCGCCGCTCGCCGCCTGCTGCCCCGCCCGCCCCGCCGCCGCCCGTGCCGGAGGTCCAGGCCGATGCGCCGCCGTCCTTCCCCCTGCCCGTACGGCCGGACCTGCCGGTAAAGGCCGAGGTCGTGCTGCCGTCTGCACCGGTTCCGCCGCCAGCGCCCGCGCCGACACCGGCACCTGCGCCGGTTCAGACCGCGACGGTCGCGGCGACGCCCGCGCCGGTGCCACCGGCCTCGGTCGATCCCAATCTCATCCTTATCCTGCTCGGAGCGGCCGTCGCGCTGGCGGCGTTCGGCGCGGTGTTCGCACTGCTCGCCTGGCGGCGCAGCGCGACGGCGGCCGACGTCACCCGCGCAGCGGCGGAGTTCACCCGCAGCTCCGTCACCATCCTCGCCAACGAGTCACGCCAGACCGATCGGACGCTGCGCGACGAGACCTCACGGATGCGCGAGGAGGCCGACCAGCGGGGCATCAATCTGCGCGGCGAGGTGCGCGAGCAGATCGGCTCGGTCGGCGACCGGTTGAGCGCCGGATTGCAAGGGTCGCGCAGTGCCGTCGAAACGCGGATGGACGCGTTCGCGGACTCGCAGAGCAAGGCCGCCGAACAATTGCGCTTCGAGGTCGGCCGCTCCGTTGCGAGCTTCGGCGAGGGGCTGAAGACAGACATGGCCGCCTTCCAGGGCGGCACGCGCGAGGCACTGACCGGCGTCGAGGCCCGCATCGCCGCGCTGACCGAGGCCAACGAGCAGCGTCAGAACGCGCTCCGCCTCGCCGTCGAGCAGCGGCTGGAAGCGTTGCGCGCGTCCAACGACCAGAAGCTGGAACAGATGCGCGCGACGGTGGAGGAGAAGCTGCAGGGGACGCTGGAGAAGCGCCTCGGCGAATCCTTTGCGCTGGTGAGCGAGCGGCTGGAGAACGTGCAGCGCGGGCTCGGCGAGATGCAGACGCTGGCGTTGGGCGTCGGCGACCTGAAGAAGGTGCTCGCCAATGTGAAGGATCGCGGCGGCTGGGCGGAAGTGCAGCTCGGCATGATGCTGGAAAACATGCTGACCCGCGACCAGTACGACACCAACGTGTTGATCGATCCCGCCTCGGCCGAGCGTGTCGAATATGCGGTGCGCCTGCCCGGGCAGGATACGGGCGGTGAGGTGCTGCTGCCGATCGACGCCAAGTTCCCCAAGGAAGACTACGAGCGGCTGATCGACGCGACGCAGGGCGGCGACCCCGCCGCGATCCGCACAGCGCAGAACGATCTCGCACGGGTCATCGAGAATGAAGCCAAGAAAATCTCTACCAAATATGTGCGCCCGCCCGGCACCACCGATTTTGCGGTCATGTATCTGCCGACCGAGGGGCTCTTCGCCGAAGCGCTGCGCCAGCCGGGTCTCGCGGCAAAGCTGCAGGGCACGCACCGCGTCACCATTGCGGGGCCCTCGACGCTGACCGCGCTGCTCAGCGCGCTGCAGATGGGCTTCCGCACACTTGCCATCCAGAAGCGCTCCGGCGAGGTCTGGCGCGTGCTGGGCGAAGCGAAGGCCGAATTTGAGAAGTATGGCGGCGTGCTCGACAAGCTGAAGAAGCAGCTCGACGCAGCGCAGAAGACCGTCGATGACGCAGGCACCCGTACACGTGCGATCGGCCGCAAGCTGCGCACTGTCGAAGCCATCGATGGACCTGCACCGCTGCTGGAGCTGAGCGCGGAAGACGATTCAGAACCCGAATAGGAACCTCACATGCGCGCCGTGATTGTCGAAGCCTTCGGCTCACTCGATGACATCAAGCTGGGCGACTTCCCCAAGCCTGCCGTCAAGAACGGCCATGTCCTCATCGCCGTAAAGGCGGCGGGCGTCGGCTATGTCGACGCGCTGGGCGCGCAGGGCAAGTACCAGGTGAAGCAGACCCTGCCCTTCGTGCCGGGCGGCGAATATGCCGGCGTCATCGAAGAGGTCGGCGAAGGTGTCACCGGACTCGCCCCCGGCGACCGCGTGATGGCGGGCGGCTTTGCCGGCGCCTATGCGGAATACGCGCTGGCGCCCGCCGGCGCGGTACTGCCTATGCCCGACACTATGAGCTTCATCGAAGCCGCGGGCTTTCGCACCAACTATGCGACGGCCATCCACGCGCTGCAGGACCGTGCCGAGATCAAGCCGGGCGAGACGCTGCTCGTGCTGGGCGCGGCGGGCGGTACGGGCATCGCGGCGATCCAGGTCGGCAAGATCCTGGGCGCGCGCGTCATCGCCGCCGCCTCGACGGCCGAGAAGCGTTCGGCCGCGATGGTCGCGGGCGCGGACGAGACGGTGGACTACACCGACCCCAAATGGCGCGACGCGCTGAAGGCGCTGACCGCGGACAAGGGGGTCGACGTGACCTTCGATCCTGTCGGCGGTGCGACGATGGAAGCGGCGTTCCGCTCGCTCGCCTGGAAGGGCCGCCATCTCGTGATCGGCTTCGTCGGCGGCGCAATCCCGGCACTGCCCATCAATCTCGCGCTGCTGAAAGGCGCGAGCCTCGTCGGCGTCGACATCGCCCGGTTCGGCAACCTGCACGAACCCGCCAAGGCCCGCGCCAATGTCGCGCAGCTCCTCGCCTGGTTCGCGGAAGGCAAATTGAAGCCCGCCGCGCCGCAGGTCCACGCCTTCAGCGACGCCCGCGAAGCGCTCGCCGCCGTGATCGAACGCCGCGCGATCGGGAAGATCGTGCTGTCGATGGAGGCCTAGGCCGCGATCTTCTTCTGGTCGCGGATGAGGCGCAGCACTTCGGCGGCGGCTTTCGGGATGTTGGTGCCGGGGCCGAAGATGGCGGACGCGCCGGCCTTGTAGAGGGCGTCATAGTCCTGGGCAGGGATGACGCCGCCGCAGACGATGAGGATGTCGTTCGCGCCCTTTTCCTTCAGCGCGGCAGACAGCAGCGGCACCAGCGTCTTGTGTCCCGCGGCGAGCGAGGAGACGCCGATCACGTGCACGTCGGCGTCGATCGCGTCCTGCGCGACTTCTTCCGGCGTCTGGAACAAGAGGCCGACGTCGACGTCGAAGCCGATATCGGCGAAGGCGGTGGCGATGACCTTCGCGCCGCGGTCATGGCCGTCCTGGCCCATCTTGGCGACGAGCATACGGGGACGGCGGCCTTCTTCCTTCGCAAAGGCTTCGACGTCCTTCTGGATCTGCATGTAGCCTTCGTCGCCCTCATAGGCGGCGCCGTAAACGCCAGAGATGGTGCGGATGTCGGCGCGGTGGCGGCCGAAGGCAGCTTCCATTGCGTCGGAAATTTCGCCCACCGTGGCGCGAGCGCGCGCGGCGTTGACGGCGAGCTCCAGCAGGTTCGCGTTGCCCTTGGCGCCTTCGGTGAGCGCATCGAGCGCCGCCTTGCAGGCCGCGGCGTCGCGCGTGTTCTTGACCGTCTTCAGGCGGACGATCTGGCTGTCGCGCACCGCGGCGTTGTCGATGTCGAGGACCTCGATCGGGTCTTCCTGCTTCAGGCGGAACTTGTTGACGCCGACGATAACTTCCTCGCCGCGATCGACGCGGGCCTGGCGGCGGGCCGAGGCTTCCTCGATGCGCAGCTTGGGCATGCCGGACTCGACGGCCTTGGTCATGCCGCCCATCTCTTCGACTTCCTTGATGAGCGCGCGTGCCGCATCGGCCAGCGAGTGGGTGAGGCTTTCGATGTAGTACGAGCCGCCCAGGGGATCGACGACCTTGGTGATGCCGGTTTCGTTCTGCAGGATAAGCTGCGTGTTGCGCGCAATGCGGGCCGAGGTTTCAGTCGGGAGCGCGATCGCTTCGTCGAACGCGTTGGTGTGCAGCGACTGCGTGCCGCCCAGCGCTGCGGCCATCGCCTCGACGGTCGTGCGCACGACGTTGTTGTAGGGGTCCTGCTCGGTCAACGAGACGCCCGAGGTCTGGCAATGCGTGCGCAGCATCAGGCTCTCGGCCTTCTTCGCATTGAAGCCCGTCATGATCTCGCCCCAGATGAGGCGCGCGGCGCGCAGCTTCGCGATCTCCATGAAGAAGTTCATGCCGATGGCGAAGAAGAAAGAGAGGCGGCCGGCGAACGCGTCGACGTCCATGCCCTTGGCGAGCGCGGCGCGGACATATTCCGCGCCGTCGGCGAGCGTGAAGGCGAGCTCCTGCACCTGGTTCGCGCCAGCTTCCTGCATGTGGTAGCCGGAGATCGAGATCGAGTTGAACTTCGGCATGTATTTCGCGGTGTACTCGATGATGTCCGCGATGATGCGCATCGAGGGCGTGGGCGGATAGATATAGGTGTTCCGCACCATGAACTCTTTGAGGATGTCGTTCTGGATCGTGCCGGCGAGCAGGTCCGGCGTCACGCCCTGCTCTTCCGCCGCGATGATGTAGTTGGCGAGGATCGGGATAACCGCGCCGTTCATCGTCATCGAGACCGACATCTTGTCGAGCGGGATACCGTCGAACAGGATCTTCATGTCCTCGACACTGTCGATCGCAACGCCGGCCTTGCCGACATCGCCCGCGACGCGCGGATGGTCGCTGTCATAGCCGCGATGGGTCGCGAGATCGAAGGCGACCGAAACGCCCTGCTGACCGGCGAGCAGGTTTTTGCGGTAGAAGGCGTTGGATTCTTCCGCCGTCGAGAAGCCCGCATACTGGCGCACCGTCCAGGGACGGCCGGCATACATGGTGGCGCGGACGCCGCGGGTGAACGGCATGAAGCCGGGCAGCGTGTTGACGCCCTCGATCTTCTCCAGATCCTCGGCCGTGTAGAGCGGCTTGATGTCGAGGCCCTCGGGCGTCTTCCAGACGATCGTGTCGGGCGAAGCCTTGAGCTCCTTCTCGGCCAGCTTCTTCCAGTCGTCGATCGTCTTGCCGGTCATGGCGCAAAGCTCCGTGCGGGGCGCTTTGCCCCTTCAATCCAATTGTGATGCGGCGGTGACTTAATCCCGCAGGCCGGAGGGGGTCAAACGATGGAAGTTGCCGCAGGGGTAAAGCGATCTGCCTCGATCCCGCATCGCTTCGGGCAGGCGACCCGGCAGAGAGGTTAATGCGCGCCACGTCCGGGCAAGCTGTTTCGTAAACGCCGCATGACGATCACATGGCATCCGCACAACATCTGGTGCGTGAACGAATCGCGGAACCCTCGTCATCAGCGATTCGGGCACGCTCCGTTCCGTGACCGTTCCGCGCGTTCACCGTGTGCGATGCAATGCCAGTTAAGAGATGCGGATGTGAAGAAACGTGGTTAATCCCGGCGTAACGTTTTCCGCGCCGGAGTGATCTTTGACGCTGCGCGAGGGGTGTCGATGCGTCAGATGTTAACACCGGAAGCGTCGCCGCAGATCGCCGCGCGTGAACGCTCCATGTCTGCGCGACCCTGCATCCACCACATGTCGTGCGTGAACGAATCGCGAGAATTAACGCGTCAGTGATTCGGACCCCATCCGTTCCAACACCGTTCCGTGTATTAACAAGTCTTGCGCCGGCTCTTGTTAAGAGGTTGACCTAGGCGGCGCGGGCGCACTTCTTAAACAACTATGGTTAACCGGCGGAAACCATTCCGCATTGTCCAGGCAGCATGACGCACTCCTTCGAGATGAACGGCGCCGACCGCGTGATCGGCGTTCTTGGCCCCACCAATACCGGCAAGACGCATTACGCGATCGAACGCATGCTGGCGCACCGCACCGGTATGATCGGTCTGCCGCTGCGCCTGCTGGCGCGCGAAATCTATGATCGCATCGTCGCGGTCAAAGGCGCCGACGCCGTCGCGCTGTTGACGGGCGAGGAAAAGATCGTGCCCAAGCACGCCGCCTATTGGGTGTGCACAGTGGAATCCATGCCGATGGGCCTCGGCACCGAATTCCTGGCGGTCGACGAAATCCAGATGGTCGCCGACCACGAGCGCGGCCATGTCTTCACCGATCGGCTGCTGCATGCCCGCGGGTCTCACGAGACGCTGTTCCTCGGCGCCGAGACGATGCGCGGGCTGATCCAGCGCCTGGTGCCGCATGCGCAGTTCATCACGCGGCCGCGTTTTTCGGATCTTGCTTATACCGGCGCGAAGAAGCTGACCCGGCTGCCCCGTCGCAGCGCCGTCGTCGCCTTCAGCGCGAACGAGGTCTACGCCATCGCCGAACTCATCCGCCGCCAGCGCGGCGGCGCGGCGGTCGTGATGGGCGGACTAAGCCCCCGCACGCGCAACGCGCAGGTCGCGCTGTATCAGTCCGGCGAGGTCGATTTCATCGTGGCGACCGATGCGATCGGCATGGGCCTCAACATGGACATCGACCATGTCGCCTTCGCCAGTACCGAGAAGTTCGATGGCCAGACCATGCGCCCCCTGCGCGCGCAGGAACTGGCGCAGATCGCCGGCCGCGCCGGCCGCCACATGAATGACGGCACGTTCGGCGTCACCGGCGAGACCGCCGATCTCGATGCCGCGCTGGTCGAGCAGATCGAGAACCACCGCTTCGACCCGGTGCGCGTGGCGCAATGGCGCAATCCCCATCTCGATTTCAGCTCGGTCGAAAAGCTGCTGGCGAGCCTCGACGAACTGCCGACCGTGAAAGGTCTGCAGCGCGTGCGGCCGTCGACCGACCTGATCGCGCTGCGTATCCTGAAGGATATCGATACGGTTGCCGCAAAGGCGACGACGCGCGAGGCCGTGCAGAAGTTATGGGAGATCTGCCAGGTCCCTGACTTCCGCAAGATCACTGTCGATGAGCACGCGCGCCTGCTGGTCAAGCTGTTCGAGCAGATGACCTCCGACGCCGGGGTTATCGACGAAGCGTGGCTGCGGCCGCAGGTCGAGAGCCTCGACAATACCGAAGGCGAGATCGACACGATCCAGGGCCGCCTCGCGCATATCCGCACCTGGGCCTATATCGCGAACCGGCCGGGCTGGCTCGCCGACAGCGCGGCCTGGCAGACGCGGGCGCGCGAGATCGAGGACAAGCTTTCCGACGCGCTGCACGAGAAACTGACCGAGCGCTTCATCGACCGCCGCACGTCGGTGCTGATGAAGAAGCTGCGCGAGGACGAGGATTTCGCGGCGACCGTCGGCGACGAGGGCGAGGTGCTGGTCGACGGCGAATATGTCGGCAAGCTCGACGGCCTGCGCTTCGCGGCCGATCCGCGGGCAGCGGGCATTCACGGCCGCGCACTGAAGAGCGTGGCGTTCCGCGGGCTGCAGGGCGAACTCGCCAAGCGCGCCTTCGAGATCGCCAATGCCGAGGACAAAGCGTTCTCGATGAGCGAACACGGCCGCATCTGGTGGGGCGGCGCGATCGTCGCGACGCTGGAGGCCGGGCATACTGCGCTGAAGCCGCGTGTCGTGCTGCAGGCCGACGAGCAGATCACGCCGACCGCCTGGGTGCGTGCCGAAGGCCGCGTGCGCGAATGGGTGGAATCGCGCATCGGCCATGTGCTGAGCCCGCTGTTCGAATTGCAGGCGGCGGTGGAAGCCGAAGGCGAAAAAGCACTGCCCGCCGCGGCGCGCGGCTTCGCCTTCCGCCTCAGCGAGACGATGGGCGCGCTCGACCGCGAGTCTGTGCGCAACGAGGTCGAGCGCCTGCCGCCGGCCGATCGGGCCGCGCTGCGCAAGCTCGGCGTCAAGTTCGCGCGCTTCTCGGTCTTCACGCCTGCGCTGGTGAAACCGGAAGCGGCACGCCTGATGGGCTTGCTGGCCGCCGTGAAGTCGGGCGTGACGCCGCTGCCGCGGTTGCCGAATGCGGGCCTTACCTCGGTGACGACCGATCCCGCCGTGCCGGTGCCGGTCTATGGCGCGACGGGCTACCGCGTGCTCGGCCCGCGCGCCGTGCGACTCGACATGCTGGAGCGGCTCGGCGACGCCATCGAGGCGAAGCGCGACGCGGAAAAGAAGCTGCCGCCCTTCGCGATCTCGCCGGACATGCTCTCGCTGCTCGGCTGCGCGGCCGACGAGATGGCCGGCGTGCTGCGGGCGCTTGGCTTCAAGTCAGAAGGCGCCAAGACCGAGACGGGCGCCGATCTGCTGCTGTGGCGCCCCAAGCGCCGCAACGAGCACGAACGTCCGCCGCAGAATCGTGACCGGGAGCGTGGCCGCGACCGCCGCCCGCCGCATCAGCCGCGCCCGGATACCGCGACCGCACCGGCACCCGGCGCGGAAGCCGTGGCTGGCGAGGCGGTGCCCAAGCCGCGCGACGGCGAGCGCGAGCGTCATCGTAACCGTGGCCCACGCCCCAATCGCGACGGCAAGCCGGGCGGTCCGCCGCGCGGCGAGCGCCGGGGCGATCGGCCGCCGCGTCAGGACCGTCCCGCCGGCGAGGCCGGAGCGGCACCGGCTGGGGAGCGCCCCCAAGGTGATCGTCCGCCGCGTGGCGATCGGCCCCGGCATGATCGCCCGCGCGATGACCGTCCGCGTGACGATCGTCCCCGTCCCGACCGGCCGCCGCAGCCCGCCCAGCGCTTCGAGCGCAAGGAAAAGCCGGCCGATCCCAATTCGCCCTTCGCGATCCTGGCGAAACTCAAGGGATGAAGAAGGTGCGGACACCCTCCAAAGGGGTCTCCATCGCGTGGCGCGAGGAGCCGCGCGATGAACATGGTGCGTTGAAGCCCTTCCCCAAGAAGGAGGACTTCATCCAGAAGCTGCGCGCCACCAACCGGCCGACGACCCGCGACCTACGCAAACTGCGCGCGCTGAAGAAGACGCGCCCTATGCTGGAGCCGCTCTAGATGCGGCTCGACAAATGGCTGTGGTGCGCGCGGTTCTACAAGACGCGGGCGATGGCGGCCGAGTTCTGCGACCAGGGCCGCATCCGCGTGAACGGCGTCGTGACGACCAAGGCGCACTACACCGTGAAGCCCGGCGACAAGCTGACCCTGCCCCAGGGTTCGCGCGTGCGCGTCGTCGAAGTGCTTGCTTTAACCGAGCGCCGAGGCCCGGCGCCCGATGCCGCCATGCTCTACACTGAGCACGAGGCTTAGCGCCGCCTTAACCGCGCCGCGGGCATGACGACCGGATAGCCCGCCGCCGGAATCCAGACATCTTGCACGCCGCCTTGGAGCCCTCGTCGCACACCGGTTGGCGCTGGACGGCCTTCATCGCCGCCGTCTGGCTCGTTCTGGTCGCCGCAAGCCTGATCCTGCGCGGTGAGAAGGCGATCGAGACCTGGCCCGACCCCGACGATGCGATGCGCATCGTCGAGGTGCGCGATTTCCTGAACGGTCAGGCGTGGCACGACCTCACCCAGCACCGGCTCGATCCGACCCTGCCGCCGTCCGACGGCGTGTCGATGCACTGGTCGCGTCTGATCGATGCGCCGATCGCCGGCATCGTCCTCGCGCTGACGCCGCTGGTCGGAGCGGAACGCGCCGAGCAGACGGCCATCCTGATCTGGCCGTTGCTACCGGCGCTGCTGCTTCTCCCGGCCGCGGGTTTCATCGGTGGCCGGATTGCCGGGCGCGACGGGGCGATCCTCGCTGTCATCGCGACGGCCTTTGCGGCCTTTACCGTCACGGTCTACGCGCCCGCGCGGATCGATCACCACAATATGCAGATCGCGCTCGGCGTCGCGCTGATCGCGGCGCTGACGAGCGAGGGCCGGACCCGCGCGAGCTTCCTCGCTGCCGGGCTCTTCAGCGGGCTGGCGCTGACTATCGGGATGGAAACGCTGCCCTATGTCGCACTGGGCGGCATGGTTATCGCGTTGCGCTGGGCGCTCGACGGCGTCGTCTGGCAACAGGCCTTCCGGGACTATGCGGCGGCCTTCGCGCTGACCGCCACAGCGGGCCTGGTGCTCAACGCGCCGCCTGCGCTTTGGCTGCTACCCGCCTGCGATGTCGTCTCGCCGGTCTATCTCGCGCCGCTCATCCTCGCCGCCGGGATCGCGAGCCTTGGTGGCGCGGTCGTCACCGGACGGGGTGGACGGCTCATCATCGTCGCGCTGGCGGCGGGCGCGGCTGTCGCCGCGGTCGCGCTGCAGAACCCGGTCTGCCTGAAAGGGCCTTATGCCGCCGTCGATCCGCGACTGTTTGCGGTGTGGATGGACCACATCCGTGAGGCGCGCTCGGCCTTCGACCTCTTCGCCGCCAATCCGATCGCCTTTGCCGGCGTCTTCGCCCTGCCGCTCGCGGCGCTGGCGGCCGTGGCCTTCATGGGGACGCAGCCAGCGCGGATCGCGGGACTTACCCTCGCCATCGCCATCGCCATCGCGCTGTGGCAGGTGCGCAGCCTGCCTTTCGCCGCGGTCCTCGCCGCCCCCGTCCTGGCCGCCGCTGCCGCACGCGCCGCGCGCCGCGCGCAGAGCCTGCCGCAGGTCGGACGTCTTGCCATCGGCGCGGCGCTGAGCAATCCCGTGCTGATCACGCTCGCCGCCTCGATCGTCGCCGGCCTCGTCTTGCCATTGAGCAAGGAACAGCAGGCCCGGCGGGCGAGCACGGCAGAGACCGATTGCCTGCGCCGCAGCGACTATCGCGCGCTCGCCGCCTTGCCGCCCGGCCTCGTGCTCAGCAATATCGCCTTCGGGCCGCTGATCCTCGCCGAGACACCGCACAGCGTGATCGCCGCCCCCTATCACCGCAACCGCGACGGCATCCTGGACGCCGTCGCCATGCTGACCGCCGCGCCGGACGAAGCCCGCGCGCTGATCCGCGCGCGGGGGATCGACTATGTCGCGATCTGCGCGGCCTCCGGCGCACTCGACACGCAACTGGCGGGTCATCCGGACGCGCTGTTCATCGCGCTGCGCAACGGGCAGACACCGGACTGGCTGACGCGCGTGCCGGATTCCGGGAACGGCGGCACGTGGGTCTACCGTGTGACAAGCCCGTGAGCCGTCTTGCCCGGTCTCGCCCCTTCCTCTAACCCACCCCAATGTTCGACAAGATCAAAGCCCTCCTCAGCCAGCACGGCCTGAAGACCCCGGCCGCAGGCGAGGCGTTTTCCGAGCGCGACATCGCGGTCGCCGCTTTGCTGCTCGAGGCGGCCTCGACCGACGGCAACTATGCCGAGGGCGAGCACACCGAACTCTCCGGCCTCCTCGCCCGCAAGCTGGAGCTGACGCCGGAGCGGGCCGTGGCCCTGCTCTCGGCCGCGCGCATCCGGCAGCGCGAGGCGGTCGAACTCTTTAAGTTCACCGATGCCGTGAAGCGCACGATGAACGAGACGGAACGCGGCGGCGTCGTTGAAATGCTGTGGGAGGTCGTCTATGCAGACGGCGTTCTCGACGCGTTCGAGGACCGCTTGATCCGTTCCGTCGCCGCCCTGCTGCACGTGCCGGACCGCATCCGCGCCGAGGCGCGGCAGCGTGTCCTCGCCCGTAAATCAGGCGGCACGCAGTAGGGGGCGCGCTCAAACCGCGCGCAGGCTTAGTCAGATGACCTATGTGGTGGCCGACGCTTGCATCAAGTGCAAGTACATGGACTGCATCGAAGTCTGTCCCGTGGACTGTTTCTACGAGGGCGAGAACTTCCTGGTCATCCATCCCGACGAATGCATCGATTGCGGCGTCTGCGAGCCGGAATGCCCCGTCGAGGCGATCAAGCCGGATACCGAGCCGGGGCTCGAGACCTGGCTGGAGCTGAACCGCAAGTTCGCCCAGACCTGGCCCAACATCACCGCCAAGGGCACCCCACCCGACGATCGCGACGAGTGGGCGAAGGTCACCGACAAGCTCGACGCGCATTTCAGCCCCAATCCCGGCAAGGGCGTCTGATCCCTCCAAACGGGGGACTGTCGGACGGGAACGTCACGCCCTAGCCCTATGGCCGTTGCCATGGATCGGGGGGTTTTCATGCGTGGTTTCGTCAAATTAGGTGCGGCGATCGCCGCCGCTCTCCTGATGTCGGGTGCGCCCTTCGCGCAATCGCCCATGCCCCCGCCGTTCGGCTATTGGGAGGGTGACGGCGGCGGTCAGGCCCTGAACTGGTCATCGGGCGACGGATCCTGCGCCTTCGCGGCGAACGGGACCGTCACGACCGGGATTTGCGATTGGCAGCCGAGCTATGCTGGCGGGATCCTGGTTCTGACCTATCAGTGGGTGGCCGGACCAGCCGCGATGCGCTTCAGCGTGATCTGGCAGGACGAAAACACGATCACGATCTCAGGACACGTGTTCCACAGACGGAGCTGAGTCGGGTGTTCCGACGGCTCGAAACCGCCCTACATGTTTACCAATCCGTTAACGCTAAACCACCACATCTGGGGCGGATTCTCTCGGAGTCACAGTGGGTTGTCCGTATGCGGAGTGGTTTTTAACTATTTAATCAAGGGCTTAACGATTTAGGGCCTTCCATTTTGGCGATTTTGTGCTATATTGGCGACAGATCACGTCACCTGATGCCCAAAGGTTTCCCGGCACGCCCATAGCGGCGACGGCCTCGGCCCGTCGCGTCTTTAAGCGCTTTTATGACACCGAACACGCGCGCAGGTTGCACGCGGTTGGGTGTTGTGTGCTTCGGCGGACCTCGCGGCCATCAGGACGACACAGTCTAGGGGTATTCGGCATAAAGACCGGCCCCCGTGTCCTGAAGCCAGCGCGGAGAACTGACCATGCCCAACAAGACCAGCGCCGCCAAGAAGCCCGCCCCCAAAACTGCCGTCAAAGCCAAAACCGCCGCGAAGCCCGTCGCTGCGAAGGCCGCTGCGCCCGCCGCCAAGGTCGCGCCCAAGCCCGTGGTTGCCGCCGCTGCCGTCGTCGCGAAGCCCGTGGCGGCCAAGCCGGTCGCCGTGAAGGCCGCCGAGCCCGCCCCGATCGTGACCCGCCGCGCCGACTTCAAGGTCAACGACCATGTCGTCTACCCCGCCCACGGCGTCGGCCAGATTGTCCGCATCGAGGAGCAGGAAGTCGCCGGCTACAAGCTGGAACTCTTCGTCATCACCTTCGAGAAGGACAAGATGACGCTGCGCGTGCCGACCCCCAAGGCGAAGGCCATCGGGATGCGCAAGCTCGCGGGCGCCGACACCGTGCTCTCGGCCATGCAGACCCTGCGCGGCCGCGCCCGCATCAAGCGCACCATGTGGTCGCGCCGGGCGCAGGAATACGAGGCCAAGATCAATTCGGGCGACCTCATCTCGATCGCCGAAGTGGTGCGCGACCTCCACCGCGCCGGCGGCCAGCCCGAGCAGAGCTATTCCGAGCGCCAACTCTATGAGGCGGCTCTCTCGCGCATGGTCCGCGAAGTCGCCGCCGTCGAGCGGATCGACGAGGACGCCGCGATGAAGCGCCTGGAAAGCGCGCTGCTGAAGCAGGTCGCCGCGGCCGCTGCAGCACCGGCGGCGACCGCCGCCGCCTAAGCGATAGACGACGCCATTCCGAAAGGCCCGGCCTCACCGCCGGGCCTTTTGTTTGGGCCGCGCACGATAGCGCTAGGCCGACGCCCCGTGTCCGACGATCAAGCGCAGCGCCCCGTCGAAGCTGGGACGCTCGCGCCAGGCGCCGTAGCGTTCTTCCCAACGGCCCGACGCGAGATCGGCCGACAGTGTTGCGACAAAGCGCGGTTCGACCTCAGGCCCCACGAAGCCCCAGGACGATTGCGCCCGCCGCACGGCCGGATCGAGCAGGCGTTCGGGGCGGGCGTAGAAGGCCTCGGTGATGCCGTCCGTGCAGTCGATCGGGATAGGGATCGTGGAGACCTGCGCGCCCTGACCGAGCGCGGCGGCGATCGCCTCGATCGGCGGATAGCGGCGCTGCTCGGCCGCGATTAATTCGGGGGCATAGTCGTTAAGCCAGAAGCGCGGCAGCGCCGGACCATCGCCGGCCACGATGACGACAGGCCCGCGCGCCACGCGCCGCAACTCGCCAAGGCCTTTGGCGAGGTCGGGCCATTGATGCACCGTCATGACCGCCATGACGGCGTCGATGGACTGATCGTCGAACGGCAGCGCTTCCGCGACACCGCGGATGGCCGGCGCCGCGCCGGGGCGGCGCTGCGAGCGCATGACGGCGGAGGGCTCCAGCGCCAGCACATGCCGGTTCTCCGGCTCGTATGAGCCGGTGCCCGCCCCGACATTGAGCACGGTCCGGGCATCGCCCAAGGCGCGGTGGATGATGGCCGCGATGCGCGGATCCGGGCGGCGCTGGGCGGCATAGCCCATGCCGTTGCTGTCGTAGTCGAAATCGCCGCCGATGCGCATGTAAGCCTCCTCATTGAGTTGTATGCTCAGTGACGCAACACGAGACCTTGAAAAATGGAGTTCTTGTCGCTCTAACTGTGAGCCTAACTCACAGATTAATTTGCCACTGCGCGCCCGTCTCCCACCCCTTTCCACCCTGCGTGCCTTCGAGGCGGTCGCGCGGCTCGGCTCGGTCAGCCGGGCGGCGGAAGAACTCGGCCGGACCCATGGCGCGGTCAGCAAGCAGTTGCGGGCGCTGCACGAGGAGGTCGGGCTTTCGCTCTTCGACAAGGCCGGCACCGGGATCGCGCCGAACGCCACCGGCCGGATGCTCGCCGCGGCGGTCGGTGATGCGCTCGATCAGTTGGCGGGACGGTTCACGGAAATCGTCCGCGACGCGCGCTCGCCGGTCGTCCATGTCGCCTGCAGCGCAAGCTTCGCCATGGGCTGGCTCGTCCCGCATCTGCCGGAATTCTCGGCTGAGCATCCCGATATCCGCATTCGCCTCTCGATGACCTCGGCGCGCGAGATGCGGAACGAACGCGACGCCGATCTCGTCGTGCTCTGGGACCGCTCGGCCTATCCGCCCGAGGATCAGGCGCGCGCGATCAGACTGGCCGACAGTGCGTTCGGGATCGTCGCCGCGCCGCACTACGCCGTCCGGCGGTCAGCGAAGATGCTCTCGGCGGCGTGCCAGATTCTGCATGAGCACACATCGCGGGCGTGGGATCGCTGGACGGCGCAAACAGGCGTGCGCGTCGAGGCGCCCACCACCATCTCCTTTCCGCATACGCATCTTTGCATCGGCGCCGCGGTGGCAGGGATGGGCATCGCCATCGCCGAACGGCGGCTGGCAGAGGGCGACCTCAAGGCGGGGCGTCTGGTCGAGGTGGCGGCCTTCGCGCCCTTCGCCGACGGCTTCGCCGCGATACCCAACGGCCACAAGCCGATTTCCGCGGAGACCGGACAATTCCTCGAATGGCTTCGTGCGGCGCTGGAGAGCTGACGAAGCCGGCCTGCTCAGGCAGCCTTCGCCTCTTTGCCGAGCGAGGCCATGTCGATCACGAAGCGATATTTGACGTCCGATTTTTCCATCCGCTCATAGGCGTGATTGATCTCCTGGATGTCGATCATCTCACAGTCCGGCAGGATGTTCTTCGCGGCGCAGAAATCGAGCATCTCCTGGGTCTCGGCGATCCCGCCGATCGGCGAGCCGGTGACGCGCCGCCGCTGGCCCAGCAGCAGACCGGTGTGGAACGGCGGCAACTGGTCGATCGCACCGACGATGACCAGCGTGCCGTCGATATCGAGCAGATGCAGATAGGGCGTGACGGGATGCGCGACGGGCACGGTGTCGATGATGACGTCGAAGCTTGAGGTCGCGGCGCGCAAGGCGTCCTTGTCGGTCGTGATGAGCACCTTCTGCGCGCCGAGCGCTTTGGCGTCGGCTTCCTTCGCGGGCGAGCCGGTGATGACGGTGACGTCGGCGCCGAGGCCGACGGCGAGCTTCACCGCCATGTGGCCGAGCCCGCCGAGGCCCGCGACGCCGACCCGCGAGCCGGGGCCGACATTCCATTTCTTCAGCGGCGAATAGGTCGTAATGCCCGCGCATAGCAGCGGCGCGGCCCGTTTGATGTCGAGCGCGTCGGGAATGCGCAGGACGAATTCCTCGCGCACCACGATGATGTCGGAATAGCCGCCATAGGTCGTCTCGCCGGTGATGCGGTCCTTGCCGTTATAGGTGCCAGTCGAGCGATTGCGGCAAAGCTGTTCCTCGCCCTTGCGGCACTGGTCGCAGGCAAGACAGCTATCGACGAGACAGCCGACTGCGACCCGGTCGCCCTCGCGGAACTTGCGCACGGCCGGACCGGTCTTGCTGACCCGCCCGACGATCTCGTGCCCGGGACAGCACGGATACATCGTGCCCTTCCAGTCATTGCGCGTCTGATGCAGATCGGAATGGCAGACGCCGCAATAGAGAATGTCGATCTGGACATCCTCGGGCCTCAGCGCCCGGCGATCGAAATGGAAGGTCGTGAGCGGCGTGGTGGCGCTCCGGGCGGCGTAACCGATGGCTTTGGGCATGGGAATATCCGCAAGGCTGCGACGGTGGATGGACGGCACTCTAGGCGCAATGACGGAGCCGCGCCAAGGCGATCCAAGGTTGACAATCGGCTGCGATAGGCAGGCGATGGCCGCGACGGGAACCCTGAAGTCCCACGCCACAAGGGAGCGACGATCATGAAATACCGCAAGCTCGGTGCGAGCGATCTCAACGTGTCGGAAATCTCGCTGGGGTCGTGGCTGACCTATGGCGTGGGCGTGGAGCGCGACAACGCCGTCGCCTGCATCAACCGCGCCTTCGACCTCGGCATCAATTTCATCGACACCGCCAATATCTACGGCCGCGGCGCGGCGGAGACGGTGCTGGGCGAGGTCCTCGCCGACCGGCCGCGCTCGTCCTACATTATGGCGACGAAGCTGTTCTTCCCGATGAGCGACACTGACAAGGGGCTCTCGCGGGCGCAGATCCTCAAGCAGATCGACGCGTCGCTGAAGCGTCTGCGCACCGACTATGTCGATCTCTACCAGTGCCATCGCTACGACACCGAGACGCCGATCGAGGAGACGATGGGCGCGCTGAGCGAGGTCGTCCGCCAGGGCAAGGCTCGCTATATCGGCTTCAGCGAATGGGCGCCCGCCCAGATCGAGGCGGCCTTCGCCGTGCCGGGCAGCGAGAAATTCGTCTCCAGCCAGCCGCAATATTCGCTGCTGTGGCGGCGCCCCGAGGACAAGGTCATTCCGCTGAGTGCCGCGAACGGTGTGTCGCAGATCGTCTGGTCGCCGCTCGCCCAGGGCGTTCTGTCGGGCAAGTATCTGCCGGGCGCTGCCCTGCCGCCGCAGTCGCGCGCCACGAGCGACAGCATGGGCTCATTCATCCAGTCATGGCTGAATCCGGGCGTACTCGAGGCCGTGCAGAAGCTGAAGCCGCTGGCGGCCGAGGCGGGCTGCACACTCTCGCAATTCGCGCTGGCGTGGGTGCTGCGCGAGCCGAATGTCGCCTCCGCCATCGTCGGCGCCAGCCGGCCCGAGCAGCTCGCGGAAAATGCCGCCGCATCCGGCCTGACGATCGATCCCGCTCTGTTCAAGCAGGCGGAAGCGATCGTCGCCGGCGCCACCCGGTCGGGTTGAGCGCGCTAGACGCTTAGTTTCTCGTCCAGGATCTTTTCCGACAGCGTCCACAGGCGCCGCGCCGCATCGGGATCGATGGCCCAGGACCGCACGCCCGCGAAGCTCGCATCATCATCGGGCACGAGCTTCGCAATGTTGCAGTCCTCGCAATAGACCCCTCCGCCCCCGGCCAGCAGCGGCGAGGTCGCGCACCAGATCGAGGTCGCGGCGCCGCCCGCCGTCGTCTTGAAGCCGTCGCGGACATTGCCGTCATCGTCGACCCAGCCGAAGGCCTTGATCTCGGCCTTCGACATGTCGCGCTGGAGATTGGTCATGATCCCGCCGGGGTGGACGGCAAAGGCGGTGATGCCCTTGGGTTCCAGGCGCCGGTTCAGTTCGATGGCGAAGAGCGCGTTCGCCGTCTTCGCCTGACCATAGGCCTCCCATTTGTCGTAGGGCGTGGTTTCGAAGTTCGGGTCGTCGAACTTGATCGGCGAGCGACGATGGCCGATCGAGGACAGCGCCACGACGCGCGCGCCCTTCGCCAGAGCGGGCGCGAGATGAGCGGCGAGCAGCAGGTGGCCGAGATGGTTGGTGCCGAACTGCGACTCAATCCCGCCCATGATCCGGCGCTCCGGCGTCGCCATGATGCCGGCATTGTTGATCAGCACATTCAAAGGCGTGCCGGTCGCGACGAACGCGTCAGCGAAGCGCCGTACGCTGGCATAGTCGGCGAGATCTATATCGGCGACCTCGACCGCGTCATTGCCGGTCGAGGCACGGATCTCGGCGGCGGCGTCTTCCCCGGCCTTGCGCGAGCGAACCGGCATGATGACCCGGGCGCCTGCCGAGGCCAGCGCCCGCACCGTCTCGACGCCGATCCCGGAGGAGCCCCCGGTGACGATCGCCGTCTTGCCCTTGAGGTCGATGCCCTTGATGACCTCTCCAGCTTGCGAACCGTGACCAAAGGGCGACGCAATCGGCGCTTGAGCGAGGGGCATGTTGGTTTCTCCCGAGGGCGAGCCTTATGAGGTTTCTGCGTCTGCCCGGCTCTGGCAGGACACCATCTTTGATCAAAGCGGGCGGCCCGACTAGGCCATTCTGGGTGCCCGATTGTGCCGCCGGGGCGTTGCGGCGGCGCACCCTAAGGACCATTTTGAACGTTGACCCCGCATCTTCAAAGCCTTGAGGTTCACCATGACGGACTATCGCAAGACGGACGAGGCGATCGCCAGACTGACGCCCGAGCAGTTTCGCGTGACCCAGCAGAGCGGCACCGAACGCCCCGGCACCGGCCCGCTGCTCTACAACAAGAAACCCGGCATCTATGTCGACATCGTCTCGGGCGAACCGCTTTTCGCCTCGTCCGACAAGTACGAGTCCGGCTGCGGCTGGCCGAGCTTCACCAAGCCGATCGCGCCGGCCAATGTCAACGAGCTGCGCGACACGACTCACGGCATGGTCCGCATCGAAGTGCGCTCGGCGCATGGCGACAGCCATCTCGGCCATGTCTTCGACGACGGCCCGCGCGACCGGGGCGGCCTGCGCTATTGCATCAATTCGGCCTCGCTGCGCTTCGTGCCGCGCGAGAGCATGACGGCCGAAGGCTACGGCGCCTATCTCGACCAGGTGGAAGACGTCGCCTGAGAGGCCCGCGTTCCTGGATGGGAGCGAAATGGCGACCCCGGAGAGATTCGAACTCCCGACCCGCTGCTTAGGACGCAGCCGCTCTATCCTGCTGAGCTACGGAGTCGCGCCGGAGTGTCCTAGCGCATGAAGGGGGCCGGTAAAAGGGAATGTGCCTGACGCGCGGGGCAGCTTCCTTGGCCGCCCTTCTTCTCTAGAGTCCGCCTCATCAAGAAACGAGGAGGACGCCATGAGCGAGTACACGACGCTTAAGATCGAAAAGGATGGCGCGGTCGATTGGGTGACGCTGAACCGGCCCGACCAGATGAACGCGCTGAACACGACGCTGGTCGATGAACTGCTCGACTATTTCGGCAAGCTCTACTGGAACCAGGCGGTGCGCATCGTCGTGCTGCGCGGCGCGGGCCGTGCCTTTTGCGCCGGCCTGGATCTCAAGGAGGGCAGCAATAACAGCGGCGGCGGGGTCGGCGGGAATACGCCGCAGCATGGCCTGCGGACCCAGCGCCGCATCAGCGAAATCGTGATGCGCATGCGCCGCTGCCCGCAGCCGATCATCAGCCTCGTCCACGGCCCGGCCTGCGGCGGCGGCTTCGCGCTGGCGCTGGCGAGCGACATCCGCATTGCCGGGGAAAGCGCGCGGATGAACGCCGCCTTCATCCGCATCGGCCTCTCGGCCTGCGATATCGGGGTCAGCTATTTCCTGCCGCGCCTCGTCGGCGTTTCGGTCGCCAGTGAATTGATGCTGACCGGCCGCTTCATCAAGGCGGATCGCGCCGAACGCACCGGGCTCGTCTCGGAAGTCGTGCCCGACGACAAGCTCGCCGAAGCCGCCGCGCCCTATATCGACGAGATGCTGACAACCGCGCCGCTTGGCCTCCGCCTCACCAAGGAGTGCCTCAACATGAACATCGATGCGGGCGGACTGGAGGCGGCCGTCGCGATGGAAGACCGCAACCAGATCCTGTGCTCGCAGACCGCCGACGTCGGAGAGGGCGTGCGCGCCTTCCTCGAAAAACGGCGGCCGGTCTATGCCGACCGCTGAGGCTTAGCGCGACGCAACCGCCATCGCGTAATAGGGTTTGCCCGACTTCGGCGAATAGACCACCGCAAAGCCGAGGCGGGTGACGCGCGGGTTGGCGATGTTGCGCTCGTGGATGGGCGAGTGGATCCACCAGTCGAACATCTTGTCGGCGCTGCGGATGTTGCGGCCGATATTCTCGCCCGCATAGACGTTCAGCACGTGGTTGGCCTTCAGCCGCGTGCTGAAATCGCCGACGATATTGTGGTCCATGAAGTCGGCGTCGGCCATCGCCTTCGCCTGCTGGTAGGCGACCTGCGTCATCTGCGGGTCGAGCTCGACGGGACCGAGCCCCTGGGCGGCGCGGTACTGGTTGACCAGAGCCAGCGTCATATGAGCTGGTTCGCCGGTCATCTGCGCCGTGACGACGGACGAGCCGCGCACGTCGCTGCCATAGGTCGCGGCGGCGAGGCCGCTCGTTGAGGCGCTGGGCGCCGCACATGCCACCAGCGCAAGCGCCGGGGCGGCGAAAAGATAGGTCGCTAGACGTGCCATTGTTTTGCTCTGCATCGGAATCATCCCGCCAACGTGGACAGGAGTTTCCGCCTTGCCGCTTAGGGCAGCTTGAAAGCGGCCTCATCAATTTGAATCGATTTGAGCGCCGCCGGTTCCACCAAAACGGCCGGTTCATTCCAGTTGGGCGCTGAAAAGCCCGCCTGCAACCGTGGGCAGATCACGATTGCCAAATACCCGTTCAGGTTAGGTCAAGGTTACCGCTAATCGGTGACGACCAGGACCCAGAACCCCTTGCCCGTCGCGGGCGCCCTGGCGAAGCCGAGCCGCTTCACCTGGGAAATCAGCATATTTGAATTGTGGATCTTGGAGCCCTTCCACCAGGCGAAGGCGCCGTCGAGGGTCGTTTCGTTCTTGCGCAGATTTTCCGCGCCATAGCCGGCATTGACACCCGCCTTGCGCAGCCGCGCGGAGAAGCTGCCGCCCGTGGTGTGGTCGCATTTGCCCTTCGCCGCGACGCAGGCATTGGCGAGATCCTGCGCCATCTGCGTCAGCTTGGCGTCGAGCTGTACGGCACCGAGACCCTTGGACTTGCGATAGGCATTGAGCTGCGCGAGCGCCTGCTGCGCGTCGCTCGCGGTGGCCGATGCGGCAACGGCCTGAGGCGCGGTCAGCGGCGCCGTCAGCACGGCGCCGAAGGTCATCAGGGCGGCGGTCAGAACCGCACCGGCAAAACGTGACATGATCGATCCTCCTGCACCGCTTGTCGGCGAAGGCGCGGTGCAGGGGAACGCTACGAAACGTCGCGCCTCACGCGGCGCTGCAGCCCGGCTCCGCGGGACGCGCGAGCCCCTCGGTCCTGGCCGCCTCGGCACGGCGGACGAAGGCGGCGATGTAGTCGGTGAGCAGCGGTACGCCCGGCACCGGCAGATCGTGGCCCCAGCCGTCGATAAGGACAAACTCGGACCCACTAATGCTCGCTGCGGTATGCGCGCCCGCCTGCCACGGGATCAGCGTATCCGCCGTGCCGTGCATGACGAGCGCCGGCAGGCGGAGGCGCTTCAGTGCTTCGGTGCGTGGGGGGGAGGCGAGAATGGCGGCGTATTGCCGGACCGCGCCTTCGGGATAGAAGGCGCGGTCGTAGCTGGCGCCCGCGAGGCCCGCCAGCGCCTCCTCATCGAACGGCCAGCGGGTGCTGGCGTAGATCCGGCGGTTCTTGACGGAATGGGCGACGACATCGGCCCGCGCCGGCGACGGCGCCTGGCTGACCAGCGCCGCCTGCGCTTCCGGCGTCGAGCGCGGCAGCGAGGGATCGCTGGTCGTCGAGAAGATCGAGATCAGCGAACGCGCCTTGGCGGGGTGGTTGAGCGCGACGAGTTGCGCGATCATCCCGCCCATCGAGGCGCCGGCGATATGGGCGCTTTCGATGCCGAGGCCATCGAGCAGCGCCGCCGCATCGGCCGCCATGTCGTTGAGGACATAGGGCACGTCGGGCCTGCCGCCCTCCGCCATCGTCTTGGCGACATCGCGCGCCGAGGGCGTACCAATGAAGCGCTGGCTGAGGCCGACATCGCGATTGTCGAAACGGATGACGCGGAAACCGGACGCGGCAAGGCTGTCGCGAAAGGCGATGGGCCACGAGGTCATCTGCGAGCCGAAGCCCATGATGAGCAGCAATGGCGGACCATCAGTGGGTCCGGCGATATCATATTCGAGCTGGGTGCCGTTGGCCGTGATCTGCGCCATGGCTCAGGCCGCCTTCGCCTGGGACCGCACGCGCGACAGGAAGCCGCCGACGTGGGTGATGAATTGCGGCATCAGCGCCTCGGTGAAGTCGTGCCCCATGCCGGGCACGATGACGAGTTCGGCGCCTTTGATGGACTCGGCCGTGTCCTTGCCGCCGTCGACCGGCACCAGCGGATCGTCGGCGCCGTGCAGGACCAGCGTCGGCGCGATGACCGATTTCAGGATCTCGTTGCGCGCGTCGGCGGTGACGATGGCGACCATCTGGCGGCCGATGCCGGCGGGGTCATAGGGGCCGCGATCGACCTGCGACGAGGCAATGGCGGTCAACTCTTCCTCGGTGCCCGGGAAGCCCGGCGAGCCGATGGTGCGGAAGGTCTTGAGGAAAGCCGCAATGCGGTCGGCGCGCGAGTCGCTGGCCGGCGGGGTCACCAGCACGGCCATGATTTCAGGCTTCGCCTGGGTCAGGGTCGGCTTGCCCGTCGTGGACATGATCGAGGTGAGGCTGAGCGTCTTGGCGGGATAGTGGGCGGCGAAGAGCTGGGCGATCATCCCGCCCATCGAGGCGCCGACGATATGGGCCTGGGCGATGCCGAGCGCGTCGAGCAGGCCGGCCGCGTCGGCGGCCATGTCGTCCAGCGCATAGGCGGCGCCGGCATAGGTCTGGCCGGACATGCGGGCGGCCATGGCGGCGCCGATATCAGGCACGCCCTTGTCGTGCAGGTGGGTCGAGAGGCCGACATCGCGATTGTCGAAGCGGATGACGCGGAAACCGAGCTCGACGAGGCCGGTCACGAAGGACATCGGCCACATCACCATCTGGCCGGAAAAGCCCATGATCAGCAGGACGGCGGGATCGCTCGCCTTGCCGTGGATGTCGTATTCGAGCGTGATTCCGTTGGCTGCAATCTGGGACATGTTTCCTCGCCGTTCTTGAGTGCCGGTCGCCCGAAGGCTAGCACGGCCCCCGCGCATTGACAGAGGCCGAGGCGTCACCTTTCTTGCGCCCCAGTATTCCTAGGACCGGGCCGTTCGTGCGCCGCGATTTTCCAAGCCTTGGCCGCCAGGCCTATGACGTGCTGATCATCGGCGGCGGTATCACCGGCAGCTGCATTGCGCGCGACGCCGCCATGCGGGGGCTCAAGGTCGCGCTGGTCGAGAAGCAGGATTTCAGCCACGCGACGAGCGCGGCCAACTCCAAGCTGGTGCATGGCGGTCTGCGCTATCTCGCCAATTTCGAACTGGGTCTGGTGCGCGAATCGCTGCGCGAGCGGCGCATTTGGCAGCGCATCGCGCCGCACCTCGTCTATCCCCTGCCCTTCCTCGTGCCGCAGCCCGCGAACCGGAAAGGCACGTTCAAGCTGCGCCTCGGCCTCACCCTCTACGATTGGCTGAGCTACGACCGGACCTGGCTGGACGACCGCGACCAGCGCCTGCCCGGTCATCGCAGCGTGCGCACCGAGGAACTGACGCAGCGCGCCGCGATCGCCACCGACAGCGGCTATCCGACCGCGCTCGAATATCACGACTGCCAGATGTACTCGCCGGAGCGGCTGGGCCTCGCCTGCCTGCAGGATGCCGCGGCACGGAGTGCACGGGTCGCCAACTATGCCGAGGCGCTGGCGCTGACCAAGGATGCCAAGGGTGCGGTAACCGGCGCGCTGGTGCGCGACGTGCTGACCGGCGCGGAGGTGTCGCTGAGCGCGCGCGTCACCGTCAATGCGGCCGGGCCTTGGGCCGACAAGGTAATGGCGCTGGCGCAGGACGGCACGCCCTCGCACCGGCTGGTGCGGGCTAAGGGCATCCATCTGATCACCCGCCGCCTGACCGAGGGCGCAGCCCTCGCCATGTTCGTCGACAAGGGGCATTTCTTCGTGCTGCCATGGCGCGAGCATTCGATCCTCGGCACGACCGACGATGTGTTCGAGGGCTCGCCGGATGCGGTGACGCCGACCGATAACGACATCGCCAAGATGCTGGACGCCGTGAATACCGGCCTGCCGTCGGCGAAACTGACACGCGACGACGTGATCCACGCCTATGCCGGGGTGCGCCCGCTGATCGACGAGAGCGAACCGGGCGCCAAAGGCGGCAGTTACAAGAAGAGCCGCAAGGCGGAGATCATCGACCACGAAGAGGACGGCGAGGCCGGGCTCATCTCGGCGCTCGGCGGCAAGTGGACGACCTCGCGCCATGTCGCGGCCCAAGCCGTGGACATGATCGAGCGCAAGCTCGGTCGCACGCCGCGCCGCGCCGCGACCGACCGCACGCCGCTGGGCGGGCAGTCCACCGGCAACTTCAAGCGCTTCGTCGCGAACGCCGTCACCGCGCATCGCCGCATCGACCCGGCGGTCATCGCCAATCTCGTGCGCAATTACGGCGCTGCCTATGACGACGTGGTCGCCGAGGCGAACGGCGATGCCTACCTGCTCGACCGCCTGTCCCCGCTGTCGCCCGATTGCGGCGCGGAGATCCTCTACGGCGTCCGGCGCGAAATGGCCGCGACGCTGGAGGACGTGATCTTCCGCCGCACCGGCATCGGCACGCTGGGCTCGCCCGGCGAGGATGTCATCGCCCGCTGCGCCTGGATCATGGCGGCCGAGCGCGGCTGGAGCGCCGAGGAACAGACCCGCCAGATCGATACCGTCATGGCGCATTTCCAGTGGCACGGCGCCGCCTGATGCGAACGCTCGCGGTCATTAATCCGCATTCCGGCGGCGGCCGCACCGGCGCCCAACTGGACGAGATCGAAGCCGCGCTGAAAGCGGCGCTCGGCGATGTCGTCGTCGTGGCGACGCTGCGCCCCGGCGATGCGACCCGGCTCACGTCGGAAGCCCTCGTCAACGGCTATGGCCGCATCGTCGCGGTCGGCGGCGACGGGACGCTGAACGAGACGGTCAACGGGTTCTTCCGCGACGGCGCGCCGCGTGCCGAGGGCGCGGAGTTCAGTTTCGCAATGAGCGGCTCGGGCGGCGATTTCCGCCGCACGTTCGAGATCGCCGGCAGCACCCTGGAGGCCATTGCGGGCCTGAAGACCGCGACGCCACGCCGGATCGACCTGGGGCGCGTCACCTTCACGACGCCTAAGGGCAGTGAGGAAACGCGTCATTTCATCAACATCGCGAGCTTCGGCCTGTCGGGCGAAGTCGTGAACCGCGTCAATCGTGCGCGCATCGCCAAATGGTTCGGCGGCCCGTTCGCCTTCAAATGGCACTCGACGATGGCGGCGCTGACCTTCAAGCCGTGGCGCGTGCGGCTGCAGGTCGATGACGCCTTCGACGAAGAGATCGAGACCTCCACCGTCGCGATCTGCAATGGCCGCTTCTTCGGCGGCGGCATGAAGATCGCGCCCGATGCGGTGGCCGATGACGGGCTCTTCGACATCGTCATCATCGCCGAGACCAAGGCGCGCGAGATGATCGCGCGCATGAACGACATCTACACCGGCGCGCATGTGAAGCACCCGAACGTGCGGGTGTTGCGCGGGCGACGTGTTATCGCATCCCCGTTGGGTGGTCGCGCCGTCTATGCCGAACGCGACGGCGAAGGCGCGATGCAATTGCCCGCGACGTTTGAGATCCTGCCAAGCGCGCTTACCTTGCGCATCTGAAGGACATGTCATGAGTTTGGACCGTTCGACTTTGCGCTGGAACGGCTGGGGACCTCTCCGGCACGAAGACGCGTTCGCCAGGAACAATGCGCTGTGGCGCTTCCTCGGGACGGCGCTCGGTGGCGTCGAGCTGCCCGCGACACCCGCAACGCCACTCGCCAATTGCCGCCTTGCCTCGCCCGTGCTGGCGTTCGGCGATATCTCGCCGTTCCAGACCGCGGGCTGCGATGTCGCCATCGACGCCGCCGACCGCGCCTTCCACGCCCGCGGCGATTCCTATCGCGACCTGCTGGCCCTCCGCGCCGGGCATCTCGATCCCCTGCCCGACGCCATTGTCTATCCCAAGAGTGCCGAGGCCTGTCGCGGCGCGATCCAAGCGGCAAACGCCGCCGACATCGCCGTCGTGCCCTTCGGCGGCGGCACCAGCGTCGTGGGCGGCGTCTCGCCGTTGCGCGGCAGTCATCGCGCGGTGGTCGCCATCGACACGACGAAGATGGACCGGCTGCTCTCGGTCGATAAGGAATCGATGGTCGCGACGGCGGAAGCCGGCATCTATGGCCCCGACCTGGAGCAGAGACTGAACGCCGAGGGCGTCATGCTCGGCCATTTCCCGCAGAGCTTCGAATTCTCGACGCTGGGCGGCTGGATCGCGGCGCGCGGTGCGGGCCAGCAGTCGAACCGCTATGGCAAGGCCGAACACTGGCTGGTCTCGGCCAGGCTTGCGACGCCGGCAGGCGCATGGAGTACCGAGGGCTATCCGGCCTCCGCCGCCGGTGCACGGCTGACTGATCTCGTTGCGGGGTCGGAGGGCACGCTCGGCATCATCACGGACGCGACCTTCGCGCTGCACGAGTGCCCTGCGGCGCGGGACTACCGCGCCTATCTCTTCCGCTCGTTTGCGGCCGGCCGCGAGGCGGTGCGCGAAATCGTCCAGGCCGGCATCCCCGCGGCCTCGCTGCGCCTCTCGGACGAGGACGAAACGCATTTCTTCGGCGCGCTCGGCCGCCTGCAGGCGCCGCCCAAGTTCAAGAGCAGGATCGAGGACTCCTATCTGAAGCTGCGCGGTTTCGGCGGCGCGAAATGCGCGATGATCACCGGCGCGGAGGGTGACGCCGAACTCGTCGCCTATGCCCGGTCGCGCATCGCGTCGATCGCCCGCAAGCATGGCGGCCTCAGCGTCGGCACCAGCCCGGCCGATCGCTGGTTCAAGGGGCGCTTCCACGGCCCCTATCTGCGCGATCCCCTGATGGATCGCGGGCTCGGCGTCGATACGCTGGAGACCGCGACCTCATGGTCGAATTTGAAGCGGCTCTACGACGCCGTGCGCGCCGCCTTGCTGGACGCGATGAAGGCCAATGCCGGCGTGGCGGGCGGGCGCGGCATCTGCCTCGCCCATATCAGCCATTCCTATGTCGACGGCGCGAGCCTCTATTTCACCTATGTCTGGCCGCGCGCCCGCGGCGGGCTGGACGCCGAGATCGCACAGTGGACGGCGATCAAGTCAGCGGCGTCCGACGCCATCGCGGCTAATGGCGGCACGATCTCGCACCATCATGGCGCGGGTACCGATCACGCCAAATGGATGGCGGCCGAGAAAGGGCCGGTGTCGATGGAGGTGCTGCGCGCCCTGAAGTCGGCGCTCGATCCCAAGGGCATCATGAACCCTGGCAAGCTCGGCCTGTGACCTATTTGGTCCGGATGACGCTCGAGCATTTCGCTTGGGCGATGGACGAGACAGTCTACGATACGGCGGACGGCCATCTGCCCTCCTTCGACGGCCTGTTGCAACCGCCGGGCGATGTAGAGTCGATCGAGGTTCTGAGTTGGCTGAAGCGTACCGCCGCAACCGTGCCGATGACAATCGGCATCGGCATCTGGCTGATCGTCGAGGGCCAGGAAGCGGTCGGGATCATCAGCTTCAAGAAGCTGCCGGAGAACGGCGAGGTCGAGATCGGCTACAGCGTCACCGAAAGCCGCCGGGGCCGCGGCCATGCGACACGCGCCGTCGCGTTGGTGATCGCGGAGGCGAATGCGCTGGGGCTCGACCTCACCGCCGAGACCGCCGACGACAACCGCGCGTCGAAAGCCGTGCTCGTCAAGAACGGCTTCGTCGAATGCGGCGAGCGCATCGACGATGACGACGGCCCGGTGATCCTCTGGCGGCGACCGGCCGGCTAGGCGAGCGCGCGCGCCAGAGCCTTGCCGATCTCCTTCGCCGCCTGCGCGGCCTGTGGCAGCAGCCCGCCCATGGCAAGGAAGCCGTGCACCATCGAGTCGTATTCGACGAACTCGACCTGCACGCCCGCCGCTTTCAGCTTCATGGCGTATTGCTTGCCCTCGTCCTTCAGCGGATCGAAGCCGGCGGTCAGCACGAAGGCCGGCGCAACGCCGGTGACATCCTTGGCGGCGAGGGGCGAGAGGCGGGGATCGTCGAGATCGGCACCCGGCTCCAGATACTGGTCGCAGAACCAGTCCATCGACGCCTTTTCCAGGAAATAGCCGGTGGCGAGATCGTTCATCGAGGCGGTCTGCGCGCGTGCCTGCGTCACCGGATAGATCAGCACCTGATAGGCAAGCTTGGGCGTGCCCTTCGCCTTGGCGTGCAGCGCAACGGCGGCGGCGAGATTGCCGCCGGCGCTGTCACCCGCGACTGCAAGGCGATTGGGATTGATGGAATGGTCCATCGCATTGGCCTCGGTCCACACCAGCACGGCATAGGCGTCCTCGAAGGCGGCGGGGAACTTGTTTTCCGGGGCGAGGCGATAATCGACCGCGACGATGCGGCAGCCGCTTTCATTGGCAAGCATGCGACAGATCGCGTCATGGGTGTCGAGATCGCCGATCACCCAGCCGCCGCCGTGATAGTAGACGCAGGCCGGCGTGACGCGGCCGGTGAGGCCGACAGGCGTATAGATGCGCGCGGCGAGCGGACCGCCGGGGCCGGGGATCTCGACCGAATCCACCTTGCCGATGGGCGTGCCCTTGGCGTCGAACGCGTCGCGCATGGCAAGGAACATGCTGCGCGCCTGGGGGGCGCTGACTTCCCAGAGCTTGGGGGTGGGGTTCGCGGCCATCTGTTTCATGATGGCGTCTAAGGTGGCGTCGAGCATGGCGTCTCCCGGAACTTTGGAAGAGACCTAGCACGAAACCGGCAGCGTCAAGCCGCCGTTTCTAGTGAACCGTCGGGCGGCGGTTGGGATCGATGCGGCCCGAGATCATATCGTCCGCGACCGAGCGGAGCATACGCCACAGATCGGCGCGTTCGTCGTCGCCGGAGAGGTAGAGCTCGGCAATGGCGCGATCGGCCCAGCGGATCGCATCGGCGCCGTGAGCGTCGATCAGCCAGTAGGCCAGGTCCTGGAAATCGTTGGCATTCAACATGGCGGGTCTCCTGACGATCCCCGAAACGCGGGGGAGCGTTGCCACACGTCAGTCTAGCCGCAGAGAAGGTTTATCGAGCGTTAACGCGTCACAGAACGGCGACGTCATCGCCCGGCGCGATCTCGCCCCCTTCCAGCACCACGCAGCAGACGCCGCCGCGCCAGCCGGGCTTCAGTGCCGCCTTGAGGCCGGTCACGGCCTTTTCCATGAGGCCGCACGGTTTGGTCTCCTCGCGGACTTCGAGCAACACCTCGCCGACGCGGAGTTGCGCGCCGATGCGGCGGGGCACGTCGATCCCACCGACCAGGAGATTGGCACGGCGAGTTGTCCAGGGGAGGTCCTTGTCGAGCACATCGCAGGCCGCCTGCCAGTCGTCCTCGAACACGACCGTCACCTGACGGCCCGGGAAATGCCCGCGGGCATCGCCGGTGATGCCCTTCTCGCGGGTGATCGTCGCGTGATCGACCTCGACCATCGGCGCGCGCTTCTTGGGCGCGAGGGCAATGGCGCGGAGCGTGCCGGTCACCCCTTCTCCTTCGCGTGCCATGCTTCGGCGGCGGCGATGATCGTGTCGGAGGACTCGTTGAGGCCGCCGAGGCTGGAGGCCAGACCGGGAAAGCCGAGCGCCGGATTGAGCCGCGCGGCGCCCTTGTAGAGGCGCGAGGTCTTGCGGAGGAAGCGCTTGGGCTCGCGTGCCTCGATGAAGAGCGCAGTCTGGGTGCCCGGCTGGTGGCGAACGAGGCGGACGACGTCGCTCCATGGTACGGGATGGCCGATGCGGATGTCGTGATAGCCGGCGGGGCCGACGGTCACGACGTCGCGGTCGAGCCGCAGCCGCCGCCAGACCATGCCGAAGATCACGGCGCAGGCGACGAGCGCGATGAAGCCGGTGACGGTGATGGGCAGCGCCAGCCACGGTACGATCGAGCCCATCACCAGGCCGAAATAAAAGAACACCGCCGACAGCAAAGCCGCGAATGCCCAGACGGCGAGCCACCAGCCCCTGACCCAGGGCTGGTACTGGGCGGTGACTGTTTCGGGGAGATTCATCGGTGACTCATGGCGGCTGGTTTCTGGCCGCGTTTTGTCATCTTGACGATCAGACGACAATAACGCCCTCGCCCGGCTGCGCAGTGTAGAGCGCCGTCACCAGCGCCGCGCGGCGGTCGAGCGTGGCGCGCTGGTTAACGTAGCCTTTGTCGGTGATCTCGTGCCCGTCGATCGAAGGCGGCTCGGTCAGCAGGATAACCCGCGCAATCCGGCCCGAAGACCCGCCCGCCGCCTTGTTGTGCGCGCGAAACGCCGTGCGCACGAAATCGACGACGGCGGGATGGGCGAGCACCTCGGCCGCGGGCACGTCCACGGCGAGACCCGCAATATGGCGCGCAGTGGGGATGCTCGGCCATGCCAGCAGGCCGATATAGTCCTTGTCCTGCCCGGCGATGACGGCGTCCGTCAGCAACGGCGTCGCGGCGGCGAGCACATCGGTGCGCAGCGTGCCGACGGAAACCCAGGTGCCGCTGGACAGCTTGAAGTCCTCGGTCACGCGGCCATCGAAGACGAGACCCTGGTTCGGATCGCTTTCGTCGACGAATTTCGCGGCGTCGCCAAGCTTGTAGAAGCCTTCCTCGTCGAACGCCGCCTCGGTGAGGTCGGGGCGGTTCAGGTAGCCGGGCGTGATGGTCGGCCCCTTGGCGCGGACTTCCAGTTTCTGTCCGTTCGGCACCAGCTTCAGCGTGACGCCCGGCACCGGCAGGCCGATCAGGCCGACGCGGGTGGTGAGCCAGGAGACCGTGGTGACGCCCTGCGTTTCCGTCGCGCCGTACATGGTGGTGAAGCCGAGGCGCTGGCCGGTCTCGGCAATGGCGAGCGCCTGGAAGCGCTCATAGATGTCCTGGCTGAGCGTCGCGCCGCCATAGCCGACATACTTCATCTTCTTGAAGAAGCTGGCGCGCAGCGTCGCGTCCTTTTCCATCGCGTCGCAGAGCATAGTGAAGGCGATCGGCGCGCTGCCGAACACCAGCGGTGACACCTCGCGCAGGTTGCGGATGGTTTCGTCGAAGAGGCCCGGCACCGGCTTGCCGGCATCGAGATAGACCGTGCCGCCGGCATTGAGGTTGCCGTTGAACGAGATGTTGCCGGCGGAGATGTGATTCCACGGCATCCATTCCAGCCCTTCGGGAATCTCGTTCGGATCCGGCGGCTCGGCGCGCTGGGTTTCGCCGGCGGCGATCGTGGCGCACATCATGCCGTGGGTCTGGATGACGCCCTTGGGCATGCCGGTGGAGCCCGATGTGAAGAGATATTTGGCGACGGTCGCGTGGTCGATCGCCTCAACGCTGGCCGCGACGGCGGGGCCGACATTGGTGTCGAAGAGCGAGGCGTAGCTGGTCTGCTCAAGACCCGGCGCGGGGACGACGGTCACGACCTCGACGCCCTCCAGCGCCAGGGCGGTCAGCGCCTTGGCGAACATCGGTCCGTGATCGGCGAAGACCATTTTCGGCTTCACCTGGTTGAAGACGTGCTTCAGCTTGCCGTGGTCGGACGAGAACAGCGAATAGGCGACCGAGACCGGCGCCACGGGCACCCGCGCTTTCATCGCGCCGAGCATCATCACCATGTGCTCGATCGAATTGGCCGACAGGATCATGATCCCGTCATCCGCACCCATGCCGCGGTCGAGCAGCGCCTGGGCGACCTGGTTGGCGCGGCTGTTCGCCTCGCCATAGGTCATAAAGCGCCAAGCGCCGGTCTTGAGATCCGGCCCGATCTCACGCTGGGCGATGAGATTGCGTTCTGGGTGTTCGGCAGCGCGCTGCTCCAGCAGATGCGCGATCGAGCGGTGCATCGGGCCCAACTCGTAGGCGTTGGAGACCAGCCAGGAGCCGTCGGCGCGCTTTTCGGCGACGGTGCGGGGCGGCAGCATGGGGAGCGGCTTGAACGGCGGCAGCTCCGCCTCCGCGACGGTGGTGTTCATGAGGTTTCCTCGGCGTTTCTTGAAATGGCTTGTGGCCTGAGCTTACGCCCCCGGCCGCAGGCGAGAAAGGGACACCCCCGCTCAGGCGCCGCACGCGATTTCCCCGCCTTCCCCGGCCATGGGGTGGAATTGTTTCGGGATTTTTTTTTGGGGGTGTACCCCTGCCCCGCCCGATCAATTTCGGACTTATTCGCTCAACATCATCGTACTGCCCGTCACTACATCGGCTCCGATCCCTACAAACCGTATATAGGAATATTATCTCGACCCGCAAGGTGACAGGTTGGCGCAGGGGCAAGCGGAAAATCCGCCGCCTCACTTGTCCCCATCCCCGCGCTCATGTTTGCTCCCCCGCAACAAGAAACCGATCCGGAGGAATACCGTCATGCGTGCAGCCGTCTTCAAAGCCGCGGGCCGACCGCTTGAAATCGAGACCATCGCCGATCCCGTGCCCGAGGCGCACCAGCTGCTGCTGAAGGTGCATCACTGCGGCATTTGCGGCTCCGACCTGCACATGACCGAGAGCCACTCGATCTCGCAGCTCCCCTCCGGCGCCGTGATGGGCCACGAATTCTCCGGCGAGATCGTCGGCATCGGCACCGCGCTGAAGGGCAAGTTCAAGGAAGGCCAGCGGGTCGCGGGCTTCCCCTATATCCAGTGCGGCGTCTGCGCCGCCTGCGTGCGCGGCGACACGACGTTCGGCGCTTGCACCGGGGCGAAGGGCGTCGGTCTCGGCCAGCATCACGGCGCTTACGCCGAACTCGTGACCATCGGCGGCAACGGCGCGCATCTGTTGCCCGACAGCGTCTCGTTCGAGGAGGGCGCGCTGGTCGAGCCGCTCTGCGTCGGCCTGCACGCGGTGGACATGGCGCGGATGGAGCGCGGTGCGACCGTGCTGGTGATCGGCGCGGGGCCGGTCGGCCTCTCGGTCATCCTGTGGGCGCGCTTCCTGGGCGCACGGCATGTGATCGTCAGCGAGATGGCGGAGAACCGCCGTGAGACAGCGGCGCGATTCGGTGCAACGGACGCGATCGATCCCAAGAAGCCGCTGACCCCGCAGGTCGAGGCGATCGCGGGCAAGGGGCCGGACCTCATCTTCGAATGCGTCGGCGTGCCCGGCGTGCTCAACAGCCTGATGATGGAAGCCCCGCGCGGCGCGAAGATCGTCGTTGCCGGCGTCTGCCAGCAGATGGACTCCATCCTGCCGGTCATCGGCATCGTCAAGGAACTGACGCTGCAATTCGTGCTCGGCTATCGCCCCGCCGATTTCGACTATGTCATCGAGATGATCGCCAAGGACCGCGTCGATGTCGCGCACATGATCACCGACCGCGTGACCATCGACCAGTTGCCCGCCGCGTTCGAGGCACTGCGCAAGCCGACCACACAGTGCAAGGTGATGGTGGGATTCTAGCCGCCACCCGCTCCTGTCATCCCGGGCGAGGCCGCCGCTGGCGTCCGAGACCCGGGGACCCAGGGGCCGCATACGCCGAGCTTGGGGCCCCTGGGTCCCGGCTCTCCGCTTCGCTCCGGCCGGGATGACGATGTGAGATGACAGAAACCCTCGCCCACCAACTCACCGCCTTCAACACCGCGACGGCGAGCGAGAACAAGATGCATGACGACGAAGTGGCGGGCCGCTTCGGGTTTACCGGCGGGCTGGTGCCGGGAGTCGATGTCTTCGCCTATCTCGCGCATCTGCCGGCGGCGCAGTGGGGTCGTGACTGGCTGAGCGAGGGCGGGATGCACGCGCGGTTTGCCAAGCCCGTCTATGACGGCGATGCGACGACCGCGCATGGCGACCTGAATGGCGACGAGATGGCGCTGAGCGTCACCGCGCGCGGCGTCACCTGCGCGACGGGCAGCGCGGTGCGACGAATCGAGGGGCCGGCGCCGGCGATCCTGCCCGCAGGCGTCATGCCCGATGCCGCGACGCGGCCGAAGGCGTCACCCGAGACGCTGGCCGCGGGCACGGTGTTCGGCGCGCTGCATGAGGTTTATCTGCATGAGGAGGGCGCGCAGCATCTGGCCGACGTGCGCGAGGACGCTGCGCTGTTCGACGGCGGGGCGATCGCCAACCCCGCCTTCCTGCTGCGCCGGGTGAACTACATCCTGGCGCTCAACGTGCGGCTGGGACCGTGGATCCACACCGAAAGCCGCATCCGCCTGCACGGCCTGATCCGTGACGGCGAGGCGTTCGAGACGCGGGGTGTCGTGGTGGAGACTGTCGAGAAGGGCGGCCACCTGATCGTCGCGTTCGACTTCACGATCGCGCATCACGAGCGGCTGGCGATGAGCGGGCGGCACTGGGCGATCTACGAGCCGCGGCAGGTGCGGGGGCTCTAGGGCTTCAGACCGATGCGCTCGAAGAAGCGGCGGCTGTCGGCGGCGATGGTGGCGCGCTGGGTTTTGTCCATGCGTGCGAGGTTGCGGTAGGGCATGGCGAGGCGAGGATTGCCGGCGAGCCGCTGCTCGTTCTCGCTGAGGAAATTCCAGTAGAGATAGTTGAAGGGACAGGCGTCCGGGCCTGTCTTCTGCTTCACGTCGTAGCGGCATCCGCGGCAATAGTCGGACATGCGATCGATATAGGCGCCCGACGCCGCATAGGGCTTGGTCCCGAGCACGCCGCCATCGGCCCACATGACCATGCCGTGGACATTCGGCAGTTCGACCCAGTCATAGGCGTCGGCGTAGACGATGAGGTACCACTCCTCGATCTGGCGCGGCGCGACACCTGCGAGCAGTGCGAAATTGCCGGTGACCATCAAGCGCTGGATGTGGTGGGCATAGGCGTGGGCGCGGGTTTCGCCGATCACCTGCTTCAGGCAGTTTAGGTCGGTTTCGCCGGACCAGTAGAACCACGGCAGGTCGCGCGTTGCGTTCAGCGCATTGCTGTCGGCGTAGGCGGGCATCAGCCGCCAGTAGAGGCCGCGGACATATTCGCGCCAGCCGATGACCTGGCGGATAAAACCTTCGGCGGCATTCAGCGGCACGAGCCTCGCGCCATAGGCGGCCTCGGCGGCATCGCAGACTTCCTTCGCCGTCAGCAGCCCGGCATTGAGGCAGGGCGAGAGCAGCGCGTGATGGAGGAAGGGCGCGCCCTGCACCATCGCGTCCTGGTAGTCGCCGAAGCCGGGGAGGACGTGTTCGATGAAATGCGCGAGTGCGGCCTCGGCCTGTGGGCGGGTGACCGGCCACGCGAAGGGTTCGAGATCGCCGAAGTGCTCGCCGAAGCGCGCGGCGACGAGGGCAAGGACCTCCTGCGTCGTCGCGTCGGGCGCGAAGACGAGGCGCTGGGGCGGAATCGCATTGCGCGGGTAGCGCTTGCGGTTCTCGGCGTCGAAATTCCACTGGCCGCCCAGCGGTTCGTCGCCATTCATCAGATAGCCGGTGCGGCGCCGCATGAGGCGGTAGAAATACTCCATCGTCGGCGAGCGCTTGTCGCCGAGCCAGTCCGCGAAGACTTCGGACGGACAAAGGAAGCGGTCGTCGGCACGCATTTCCAGCGGCACAGCGGCGGTCGCAGCCCAGTCGTCGAAGAGACGGCGGACGCGGTATTCGCCGGGCTCGGTGACGACGATACGGTCCGGCCGGTGGCGGGCGACGGCGCGGGTCACCTCGTCGGGGAAGGAGCCGGTATTGCCGGGGGCGTCGAGCTTCACATAGTCGACGGTGACACCCTCGGCCTGCAGCGCCGCCGCGAAGTGGCGCATGGCGGCGAGGATGAAAGCGATCTTCTGCTTGTGGTGACGGACATAGACGGTCTCGTCATGCACCTCGACCATCAGGACGACGTCGACGTCCTGGTAGTCTCGCAGTGCGGCGAGCGTGCGCGTCAGTTGATCGCCGAGGACGACGCGCAGGGTCTTCATCGAGGCCCGCTCAGCAGGTCCACGCTCCGCCTTTGTTGGTGCGGTAGCCGAGCGACTGATACGCGGCATCGACCAGGCTCTGGCCGCGATCGTTGAGGAGGATGCCGAGACCCATGCGGTTCATGGAATAGCCGAAGCTCAGCTTCGCCTCGGGGTCCGCGAAGCCGAGCGAGCCGCCCGCGCCGACATGGCCGAAGGCGGCTTCCGACATCACCACCGAGCAGTTCTCGGCATTGTCGAGCGCGCGGTTGTCCATCGACTTCATGTAGCCGAGCGAGAAGCGCGTCGGGATCATCAGCGTCGCATCCTCGTGCGTCGCGACCGAGACGCGGGACATGCGGGTCAGCGTCTCCGCGCCGACATAGCGCCGGCCGTTCAGCGCGCCGCCATTGGCGAGCGGCGCGTAGAGACCGGCGAGGCCCCGCGCGTTCGAGATACCGTTGCCCGAACCGATTTCGGCGGCATGCGCTTCGCGGCTGTTCGGATTGAAGCCGCCGCCGTTGAAGAGGAACAGCGCGGGCGGACTCTGGCGATCCGCCAGCGCCGCAGCGACGAGCCGCGAGGGCGGCAGAGCAGGATCGGGCAAGGTCGGTATGATCGGAGCGATGCGCGGTTCGATCGCCTCGGGCGTCCCGATCCAGAAATCGATGCCGAGGGGCTTTGCGACTTCGTCCTGGAAGAACTGGCCCATGCGCTTGCCGGTCGTCCTGTGGACGAGCGGCGCGACGGTCCAGGCGCAGGAAAGGCCGTGATAGCCGTTGCGCGTGCCGGGCTTCCAGAACGGCGCATGCTTCGCCATCACGTCGCACATATAGTCGTAGTCGTAGACCGAGCCCGGCGGCAGCAGGTCCTTCGGATGCGGCAGGCCGACGGAGTGGTCGAGCATCATCGAGACGCGCGCCTCTTCCTTGCCGTTGGTCGCGAATTCTGGCCAGTATTTGGCGACCAGCGCATCGAGATCGAGCAGGCCGCGATCCGCCGCCATATGCGCGGTCAGCGCCTGCGCGCCCTTGGTGCAGGAGAAGACGATGGAGACCGTGTCGCGCTGCCACGCCGCGCCATCGCGCGTCGTCTTGCCACCCCAGAGATCGACGACGGGTTCGCCGTCCAGCGTGATGGCACAGGACGCGCCGACCTCGTCGCGACTATCGAAGTTTTCCGCGAAGGCATCGACGACGGCGGCGAAGCGCGGATCGGCCTCGCCTTCGATCGTGCCGGTCCTGGTGGTGCGCGAGATGGGCTGCATGGGAGTCCTCCGGATTTTCTTGTGGCGCGATGCTAGCCGCGTTCGATGGTCATGTAGAGCATGGGATCACCGTCATAGCCGGGCATCGCGCCGCGCGCGGTGAAGCCGGCTTTCTCGTAGGCGCGAATGGCGCGGGGATTGGCCGGATCGGGGTCGATCTGGATGCGCGCGACCTCGGACAGTGCCCACACATGCAAAACGGCCGCGCGGGTGAGGCGCGTGCCGATTCCTTCGCCGCGGCGGGTCAGGAACATATCGAGGCCGAAGGTTTCGGTGGGCACGCCGAACGCGCGCCAGAACGGCTCGGGATTGGCGTGGTAGATCTGGACATAGCCGACGGGCGCGCCGGCGAGCAGTGCGAGATACGGCCACACCGTTGGCTCGTCGATGATGTCCGCGATCTCCGCCGGCGGCGAGGTCCACCAGCGCGCGACTTCGGGATCGTCGAACATCGCTCTCACGGCGGGCATGTCGGCATGCTCGAGCGGGCGAAGAATCAACCCTTCGCCCGCATCGAGAACATGCGCGAAATGCGCATCGAACGGGTTCACCCCGGCAGGACCCAGAAACCGGCGCGTGGGAAATGCACGACGACCTCGCCGACCGCCGGATCGCTGCGCTTGATGGCGATGCGCTGGGCGGATGACGCGACGAGCGTGCCCTTGATCGGGTCGCGGCCGTAATCGTCGGCCATGACGCTGACCGCCATGCCGGCCTTCAGGCCGTTCGGCTCGTTCGGATCGGTTTCTTCTTGCGCGATGCTGGTCGCGTCCTTGGCGACGGCGAGCGCTTCGTCCGGCGTCATCTTCTCATGCGTGCCGTAGCCGGCGGTGTTCATCAGCGCATACCAGGCACGCACCAGCGGGAACTCGGCGAGAAGGCCAGCGGCCTCCGCCGGCGTGAAGCTGGAGAGGAACCAGACATTCATATGGGCATGGATGTCGGTGACGGTCGCCTTCTCGCCGGCGAGATAGGGGCCCCGCGCCTTCAGCTGCGCTTCGAGGAAGCTGGTATGGGCGCGGAACTGTTCGCGCATCAGCGGCACGGCGGCGGCCATCTGCGCGGGGTCGAAGGGACGGCCCGACAGCGCCTCGCGGTCCTTGATGAAGGCCGGATCGACCTTGTCGCCGAGGCTGCCGAAAATAACGGCGACCGAAGCCTGGAAGACCACGCGATCCGCCCAGAAGCCGACGGCGTGGCTGAGCCCGCCATTCGGCATCAGCGGAACGGCGGGATAGCGGCGCTCCAGCTCAGCGAGGATGAGCTGCGAATCGCAATAGATATCAGCGCCGATCTGCATCACCGGAATCTTCCGGTAGCCGCCGGTGAGCGGGATCAGATGCGGCTTCGGCATGATGGTCGGCTGCTCGACCGAACGCCAACTCAGCCCCTTGAGGCCGAAGGCGAGGCGAATCTTCTCGCTGAAGGGCGAGGTCCAGTAGTGGTGGAAGATGATCTCGGCCATGGTTCAGCTCAATTCGTTGGAGAAGCGGATCGTGCCGGTCTCGATGCCGGCGCGCACGATGTCGGCGCCGCCTGAGCGCATCATCCATTCCAGGCGATGGTCGCGATATTCGCGCTTGAAGAGCCCTGCCTTCACCGCGCCTGCGACATCGACCATCGCGCCCTGGATCGCCTTGATGCTGTCATTGCAGGCGGCGACCGAGGGTCGCGCATTGGCGCGCTTCTGCCACTGGCCGAGCGGCGAAGCGGGATCGGGGCCGAGCCCCTGACCGGTCGCGCCGTTGAGATAGGGAATGACCGAAAGATCGCCCCAGCCGAAGCTCTCGCCGTTGAACCACTGGGCGTCGCCGAGCTGGCGACCGAGCCACTGATGGAGACCGGCGAGCTGACCGGCGGCGCGGCTGCGCAGCTCGGCCGCCTTCTCGCCCTCGGCGCGCTTGAACCAGCTGACCTCGCCCATCGCCCAGGTGATCGCCTCGTATTGGGTGTCCATGACCTCCTCGATCATGCGGGCGCGGGCGCGGGCATAGGCGGTCGCGGGCAGCATGGCCGGGCTCGGCCAGCGGTCCTCGATATATTCAAGGATGATCGTCGAATCGAACAGGCGCACGTCGCCCTCGATCAGCGCCGGGACCTCGCCGCGCGGGTTGGCGTCGAGAAACGGCTCGTCGCGCGTGCCGGTGCCGATCGCGTTCGGCATGCGGGTCTCGAACGAAACATTCTTCTCGGCGAGCGAGATCTTGCACTTCTGCGCGTAAGGACTGAGCGGGTGTTCGTAGAGCACGATGGCCAAGGCGGTCTCTCCCATGTTTTCTGGTTGAGCCGAGTATAGGCGCAAGCCGCCGGCGTGTGTCGCGTCTCAGAGTCGCGCCTTGACGCTACGAAACGCCTGTCCGAAGAAATTATCGCTTAGCTATGAAACCAATCTTTGCGACCAAACGTATAGCTGCGAACAAAGTCGGGGTGACTTTGCAGGTCGCGGGGAGCGGTATGCGTTTTGAGTTTACGGATTTTACGAACAATGTTTCCGACGGCACCGCATCGCTGATCTTGGTCCCGCGTCCAGGCGGTCCACGCATCGAGATCACCGGCCTCAAGTCGGTCGTCTTCGAACCCGGCAAATCAGTCGTGGCGCAGTTGCTGGATCAGGCGAAAGATCTGTTCGCCGTGATCCTCGCCGGTGAAGACACGCTCCCCGATCGCGACTGACGCCCCGGCAGCGGATTCGCTATACCGGCCTCTCCGCAAGAGGTGCCGCCGATGTCCCTGCCCTATGATCTGAAGACCGAAGCCTTTTCGGTCGTTACCGCGCGCGGCGTGGTGATGGTGCGGCCGCTGACGACGGGCGACCGGGACGAATGGGCGCGGCTCTGGACCGCCTATCTCGTCTTCTACGAAACGACGCTGAAAGAGGCGCAGTACGACCTCAACTGGGCGCGGCTGTTCGACCCGGCCGAGCCGGTCTTCGGCTTCATCGCCGAGCAGGACGGCAAGGCCGTCGGCCTCGTCCACATCATTTTCCACCGCTCGTTCTGGTTGGAAGGGCCGAGCTGCTATCTCCAGGACCTCTATGCCGACCCCGAAGTGCGCGACACCGGCGTCGGCCGCGCGCTGATCGAGCATGTCGATGCCGTGGCCAAGGCGGCGGGCTCGGCGCGCGTGCACTGGCTGACCAAGCACGACAACGTCGTGGCGCGCCGCCTCTACGACCGCATCGCTGATGAAAGCGGGTTCATCCAGTACGTGCAGGCGCTCTAGGCCGCGAAGCCGCGCTCCAGGAACCGCTCCGCCACCGCGGCATAGAGCGCGATGCCGTGCGCCATGGCGGGTTCATCAAGCAGCATGCGGTTGGAATGGCAGGGCGCGGCGCTGTGATGGTCGCAGCCGGGCGGGGCGACGCCGAGGAAGACCATGCAGCCCGGGATCTTCTGCAGCACATAGGACCAGTCCTCGGCGCCCATGATGGCGCTGGGCATCGGGGCGAAGCCGTGCTCGCCCAGCATCTCGCGCGCTGCGGTGCCCGCGAGATCGACCATGCGGCCGTCATTGACGGTGACGGCGTAGCCCTCGGTCAGCGTCACCTCGGCCCAGGCGCCGTGCGCCTTGGCGATATTGGTGGCGACGCGCGGGATCGCTTCCTTCGCGGTCTTGCGGGCGTGTTCGCTGACCGAGCGCAGCGTGCCCAGCAGCTTCACGGTTTCGGGGATGACATTGCTGGTCGTGCCGGCCTCGATCTTGGAGATGGTGAGGACGACGGGTTCGAACGCGTTGATGCGGCGGGTCACCATCGACTGCAGCGCCAGCACGATCTCGCAGGCGATCGGGATGGGATCGAGCGCGTGCTGGGGCGAGGAGGCGTGGCCGCCTTTGCCCCAGACGGTGATCTCGATCGTGTCGGTCGAAGCCATGAACGGGCCGGGGCGCGAGGAGAACACGCCGGTCGGAATGTTCGGCGTGATGTGCAGCGCGAAGGCGCCGTCGGGCTTGGGGCCGCGATCGATGAGGCCGTCCTCGATCATCTTCACCGCGCCGAAATGCCCCTCCTCGCCCGGCTGGAACATGAACTTCACGGTCCCGGCGAGTCGGTCGCGCTTGGCGTGCAGCAGATGCACGGCAGAGGCGAGCATCGCGGTGTGCGAGTCGTGGCCGCAGGCATGCATGGCGTTCGGCACGCGCGACTTGAAGGGCACGTCGGTATCTTCAGGCATCGGCAGCGCATCCATGTCGCCGCGCAGCAGCACGGTGCGCCCCTGCGAGGGGCCTTTCAGCGTGACGATCATGCCGGAGGAGGACGGGCCTTCTTCAATGCTGACATCGAGCCCGGACAGTGATTCCTTCACCGCCTTCACGGTTTCCGGCAGGAACAGACCGAGTTCGGGATAGGCATGCACCCGCCGCCTGAGATCGATCGCCTCGGGCAGCAGGTCCTTGGCGCCGTCGAGCCAGATGCCGAGATCGTCCTTCATCTCATATTCCTTAGGGCGCTAATTGATGCCAGTTAGGCGGGTTGGCGGCAGCGGGCCACGCCGCTAACATGACGTCAATCAAGAAATTTCTGGGAAGGAACACGGGACATGTTCGAGCTTGAGGCCATGCGGAACCTGGGTGACATCACGCGTATCCAGGCGCGCCGGCGCCCGGACGAGATCGCCCATGTCTTCGAGGACCGCACGACGACGTTCGGCGAACTCGACACGCGCGCGACCCAGATCGCGAATGGCCTGATCGCGCTCGGCCTGAAGCCGCAGGCGCGGGTCGGCTATATCGGCATGAACTCGGACCGCTTCTTCGAAGTCGTCTATGGCTGCTTCAAGTCGAACACCGTGATGGTGGGCGTGAACTGGCGGCTGGCCCCGCCGGAAGTCGCCTATGTCCTGAACGATGCGGGGGCCGAGGTGCTGTTCGTCGGCGCCGAGTTCGTGAAGATGATCGAGCCGCTGAAAGCGGAACTGAAGACGGTGAAGACCTTCATCGCGGTGGACGGTCCGGCGGCAAACTGGCCGGTGTTCGACGCCTGGCGCGACGGGCAGTCGACCAAGGACCCCGATGTCACGGTTGCGGCCGATGACGATGCGATTCAGCTCTACACCTCCGGCACGACCGGCCATCCCAAGGGCGTGCAGCTCACCAACGGCAACTACGTCAAGTTCATGGCGACCGCCCAGGATGCGGGCTGGGCCAATTACGATGCGGGCGAGGTCAATCTCGTCGCCATGCCGAACTTCCATGTCGCCGGGCTGAACATGGGTGTGCTGACCGTGGCGGCGGGCGCCAAGGGCATCATCATGAAGCAGGTCGATCCCGTGAAGGTGCTCGACATGATCGAGCAGTACGGCATCAACAACATGTTCCTGGTGCCGGCGGTCATCCAGTTCGTCATCACCGTGCCGGACATCAAGAGCCGCAATCTCTCGACCCTGAAGCGCGTTTTCTACGGCGCATCGCCGATTTCCGACGAGGTGCTGCTGAAGGCGAAGGACCTGCTCGGCGCGGGCTTCACCCAGCTTTACGGCCTCACCGAAACCGTCGGCGGCGGCACCTATCTGCCCGCAGAGGACCACGACCCCGCGCGCGGCAAACTGCGCTCCTGCGGCCTCCCCTATCCCGGTTTCGAGATCAAGGTCGTCGATGGCGAAGGCAACACCGTGCCGACCGGCGCGGTCGGCGAGATCCTGATCAAGTCGCCCTGCACGATGAAGGGCTATTGGAACAAGCCTGAGGCGACCGCCAAGGCGGTGGTCGATCAGTGGTTCTATTCCGGCGATGCCGGCTTCTTCGACAAGGACGGCTATCTCTTCATCCACGACCGGGTGAAGGACATGATCGTGACGGGCGGCGAGAACGTCTATCCCGCCGAGGTCGAGAACGCGCTGATGAGCCATCCCGCCATCGCCGACGCCGCGGTCATCGGCGTGCCGGACCCCAAATGGGGCGAGGCTGTGAAGGGCATCGTCGTGCTGAAACCCGGCGCAGATGCAAGCATCGAGGACATCATCGCTTTCACCAAGACGCGCATCGCCGGCTACAAGGCGCCGAAATCGCTCGACCTCGTCGAGGCGCTGCCGCGCAATCCCTCGGGCAAGATCCTGCGCCGGGAATTGCGCGATCCCTATTGGGCCGGCCGCGAGCGCCGGGTGAACTAAGACGCGATGCGGACGTGGCGGTTCTGGCGCAACCTCTGGACCGCCGTCGGCGTCGCCGGTGTCTTGATCGGGCTGGCGGCGCTTCTCCTGCCCGAGCACGGCACCGGATCCAAACCCTATATCGCGTTGGCCACGGTCAGCCTGGCGATCGCTGCGGGATCTTTCATCGCCGCCTATCAACTGATGTGGGCGGTCAGACGCTTCGAGCTGCTGGAGAGCGGCACCCAGGAACTGGCGCGCTGGTGGATCGATCCGCCGACCTGGGCCGCATTCGTGCGCGCGGACGCCGAGCGTCAGGCCGGGCTGGACCGCCAGTGGGGCGAGAACGTGCTGGCCATTCCACCGGAGATCGGCGCGCCGGTCGAGGTGGTGGTATCGCAGCAGGCGATGCGGATCGGCGAGGCCTATCACGAGCTGGATCGCGATATCATGCTCGGCACGCGCTACATGCCGGGCACGCCCGTCATGCTGGAGTTCTATTTCAAGATCATCAAGCCGCGCGGCGCCCCGACCCCCTTCATCGTGCGCTTTCCCGTCGAAGCCGGGGCGGAGCAGAAAGCAAAAGCGGCGCTGGCCCACTACAACAAGCCGATCGCGTATGGGCCGATCGCCCGGGCGCTCATGGTTCCCGGCCAGGCCGCCCGGCGCAATCCGCGCAAGGCGCGCAATATCGCGCTGATCGTCGCCGCCATCGGCGCCGCGCTCGCGGCCATGGCGATCTCGCAGGCCGAGCCGCCCGTCGCGCGCGCCTGGGAGCAGCCGGATCCGGGCATCGATTTCGTCACCCTTGGCGTGGGCCTGGGCGCGTTCCTCGCTATCCCCGCGCTGCTCGTCGCTCTCGTCTTCCATCTGCGCGCACGCCGGGCCGCCTGACGGCGCCGGGGCTTACGCACGGTTAGGCTTGCACCGGACCGCAACCAGTGCGCCAATCCCGGCATCGACATCCAACAAAGGCCGCGTCAGTCGGCCGGCCGGCCGGGAGACCACCATGACGATCAAGCTGCGCAACGGTATTTTCCTCGCGCCGTTCCACCCGCTGGACGAGGACCCCACGCTCGCCATCCATCGCGACCTGGAGCTGATGGAGCATCTCGATCGCCTCGGTTACGACGAGGCCTGGGTCGGCGAGCATCATTCGGCGGGCTTCGAGATCATCCCGAGCCCCGAAGTCTTCATCGCCGCCGCCGCCGAGCGCACCAAGCGCATCAAGTTCGGCACGGGCGTGGTCTCGCTGCCCTACCACTCGCCGCTGACCATCGCGAACCGCATCATCCAGCTCGACCACCAGACGCGCGGCCGCGTGATGTTCGGCGTCGGCCCGGGCCTGCTGCCCTCCGACGCGTTCCAGCTCGGCATCGACCCATCGGTCCAGCGCGACCGCATGGTCGAGGCGATCGAGGTGATCGTGCGCCTGTTCAACGGCGAGCGGGTCACGAAGAAGACCGACTGGTTCACGCTCGACAACGCGATCTGCCAGCTGAAGCCCTATACCTGGCCGCATCCCGAAATTTCGGTGGCGTCGTCGGTGACCCCCTCGGGCGGCAAGCTGGCGGGCAAGCATGGCTTCGGCATGCTGTGCGTCGCCGCGACCCAGGCCGGCGGCTATGACGCGCTCGGCATCAACTGGAAAATCGCCAACGAGGTCGCCGCCGAGAACGGCCGCGCCATGGACCCCGAAAAGCTGCGCCTTGTCGGTCCGGTGCATATCGCCGAGACCAAGGAAGAGGCGATGGCCAACGTGCGTTACGGCTACGACAAATGGGCGACCTATTTCGCTAATCTGTCGCCCCTGAACGTCAACCAGGATCCCAACGAGGACCCGCTGGAGCGGGGCATCCGCGAAGGCACGATCGTGGTCGGGACGCCCGACGAGGCGATCGCCCAGATCCGCCGCCTGCAGGCCAAGCAGGGCGAATTCGGCGCCTTCCTGCAGCTCGCCCATAACTGGGCGCAGTGGGACAAGACCAAGAAGTCCTACGAGCTGTGGGCGCGGCACGTTTCGCCGGTGATCAACAACACCAACTCCGCGCGCATCGACAGCTATGAAGAGGTCAAGGGTGGGCGCGAGAAATACATGGGCGCGGCGATGAACGCGGTCATGCAGACGCTGCAGAAGCACGCCGTCGACGAAGCCGCGAAGAAGAAGGACGCGGCGGAGTAGGCGCAGTGCTCGGCTGGCAGACGCTCGCGATCATCGCGGGCGTCTTCATCATCGGTCTGATCATCGGTCGCGGCTTTGGTGCGCGGGGCGGCAGCGCACCGTCCGCCCCGCTTGCTGCCCCGCGTCTGGCAACACGGGCGCCGGTGGCCGCAGAGAGCGGTCCGTATCAGGTCAACCTCCGCAGCGCGGGCCGTAACAAGATCGCCGTCATCAAGGCGCTGCGGGAGCTGACGGGGCTTGGCCTCAAGGAGACCAAGGATATGGCGGACGGCGCACCCGGCATCGTCCTCTCCGGCCGCGCGCGGGCGTCGGCCGAACAGGCGGTGGAATTGCTGCGCAATGCCGGGGCCGACGCCGAGGTCGTGTAGGCCGCGCCTTGCGGGCCGCGGCGCACGCACCTAGATTGCGTGCATCTGCACGCATGAGTTCGGGATATGGCGAAAATCACGGCTGAGGATGTCGGGCGCGAATGCGTGATGTTCCGCGTGCGCCTGACCGCGCGCGCGATCACCAAGCATTATGAGGACGCGCTCAGGCCCTCTGGCCTGAAGGGGCCGCAATTCTCGCTGTTGGTCTCGCTCAGCGCCGATCCCGGCCTCTCCGCCACCGATCTGGCGGAGCGCATGGGGATCGACCGCACGACGCTGGTGCGCAATCTCGACCTGCTGGAGCGGGACGGCCTGATCAAGACGGAGACCGACGGCCGGGCGCGCCGGAAGACGCTGACCCGCAAGGGCGATGGCGTGCTGGCGGAGGCCCTGCCGCTGTGGCGGGCCGCTCAAAATGGGCTGATCGACAAGCTCGGCGCCCCCGCCTGGGCCGACACGCGCAAGAAACTGCGGGCGCTGCGCGAGGCGGTCTAGGCGCACCGGCGCTTCACGCGATCACATGCCCCCCTCTGCCATGCCGTTCGCTCCGCGATCAGCATGGCTGTCTCCCCCCGCAAGCGCAGGGGGAGATGTTGACATTCGTGTAGTTGCACGCATTATCTGTGCATATGCACTTATGGGGCAAGCGTGGGCGAGATTTACAAGGCGATCGATATCGGGCTGCCGCCTCGTGAGACCGGGACCGTACCGCCGGCCGAGGTGGTGAGCCTCAGCGGGCTCGATTTCCTGCGCAGCATCGGTGACGGCGAGCGGCCCATGCCGCCGATGGCGGGCATCATCCCCGTGCGGCCCGTCGAGGTCGAATTCGGCCGCATCGTGTTCGAGGGGCATCCCGACGCCAGCTTCTACAACACGCTCGGCACCGTGCATGGCGGCTATGCCGCGACGCTGCTCGACACCGCAATGGGCTGCGCGGTGCACTCCACCCTGCCCGCCGGGCGCAGCTACACGACGCTGGAGCTCAAGACGAATTTCGTCCGCGCCATGACCGAGACGACCGGCAAGGTCACGGTCGAGGGCCGCATCATCCATTCCGGCGGCCGGGTGGCGACCGCCGAGGGTTTCCTCCGCGATGCCGAGGGGCGACTTCTCGCCCACGGCACGACGACCTGCATGGTCTTCGCGGCGGGCCGATGAAGGCGTCCTAACAGGCGCATTCGCCCCCACTTGGGCGGCGGTCGTCACCGACCGCCGCCTTTTTCTTGTCCCTCACCATGCCGTGACGGCGGGACCGATTGATCAAGGGGCGCGGCTGGCGCAGCCTCGCGCCAGACCTTTTACGAGGACCGTCATGCCCGCAATCGACCGCCGCACTCTGCTTGTCTCTGCCGCCGCGACCGCCGTCGCCGGCCTACTGCCCCGCACCGCCTTTGCCGATCTCACCCCGCCGCCGCCCGCGACACCCGCTTTGCCAGTGGCCCGTATCACGCCGGTGACGGAGGATTTCTTCGGCGCTTCGGTCACCGACAATTACCGCTGGATGGAAGACGCCAAGGACGCCGACTGGGAGCCCTTCATGAAGGGGCAGAACGATGTCACGCGGCACGTTCTGGAAACGATTCCCGGCAATGCCGAGCTGCAGAAGCGCGTCTCTGAGCTCGCGGGCGATCTGGAAATCGTCAACGGCGTGCAGGTCGCCGGTCCCTATGTCTTCATCAACAAGCGGCCGGTCGGCGCCGACAATTTCATGCTGACGGTGCGCGAGGGCATCGACGGCGCCGAACGCGTGCTGATCGACCCCACCGCGATGACCGAGGGCGACGTCCACTATTCGATGGACTACTGGCTGGCGTCGCCGGACGGCAAATATGTCGCCTACGGCCTCTCCACCCAGGGCTCGGAAGATTCCGTGCTGCATGTGCTGGAGACCGCGAACGGCAAAGTCGGGCCCGAGAAGATCGACCGCGCGCAATATCCCGCGATCTCGTGGCTGCCGGATTCCACCAGCTTCTTCTTCAACCGCCTCGCGGAAGGCGCGGCGAAGAAGTCGACCGATTACTACAAGAACTCCGTCTGCTGGCTGCACCAGGTCGGCGCCGATCCCGCGACCGACAAGAAGGTCTTCTCGCGCGGCCAGTTTCCCGAGGTGGAAGCCGACGAAATCGACTTCCCCAATGTCTTCGCCCAGACCGGATCGGACATCGCGATCGGCGGCCTCTTCGCGGGCGTCCAGAATGAGATCACGCTCTACGTCAACACGCTGGCCAAGGCGGTATCGGGCGAAGGGGGCTGGCAGAAGATCTGCGTCGCCGCCGACCAGGTGACGGGCTTCACGGTCAGTGGCGCCGACATCTATCTCGTTACCTACAAGGACGCGCCGCGCTATCGCGCGCTGCATGTCACCCTAGCCGCCCCCGCTGTGGCCGGTGGTACGGAGGTCATCCCGCAGAGCGAGGCCGTGCTGCAAGGCCTCTACACCGCCAAGGACGGCGTCTACGCGCAATATCTCGACGGCGGCGTCGGGCGGCTGAAGAAGCTCAACGGCGGGACGCTGAGCGATATCGCGCTGCCCTTCGACGGCGCGATCGGCGGGCTCTACGCCGATTCCGGACGCGACGGCGCATTCATCAACCTGCAGAGCTGGGTCGTCCCTGCGACGATCTACGAGATAAAGGCGGACGGTGCGCTGACCGAGACCAGACTGGTCGCCAAGCCGAACATCGATGTCAGCCTCTTCACCTCCGAGCGGCTCTTCGCGACGGCCAAGGACGGCACCAAGGTGCCGGTCTCGATCGTCTACAAGAAGGACCGCGCCAAGGACGGCACCGCGCCCGTCTACCTGCAGGCCTATGGCAGCTACGGCATCAACTCCGAGCCCTATTTCGGCACGCGCTACATCGCCTGGATGGAGCGCGGCGGCATCTGGGCGACCGCCAATGTGCGCGGCGGCGGCGAATACGGCCGCGAATGGCACGAACAGGGCCGGCTGCTGAACAAGCCCAATACCTGGGGCGACATGATCGCCTCGGCCGAGGCGATCATCGGGGCGGGCTGGTCGGCGCCGGGCAAGATGGCGATCAATGGCGGCTCGGCCGGCGGCATCACGGTCGGGCGCTCGCTGACCGACCGGCCCGACCTCTTCAGCGCGGTGATCAGCCAGGTCGGCGTCTCCAACAATCTGCGCGCCGAGTTCGGCCAGAACGGCCCGCCGAACATTCCGGAGTTCGGCAGTGTCACGACCGAGGAGGGCTTCAAAGGCCTCTACGCGATGGATTCGACCCAGCATGTGAAGGCCGGCACCGCCTATCCCGGCGTGCTGCTGACGACCGGCATGACCGATCCGCGCGTCGATCCCTGGCATGCCGCCAAGATGACGGCGCATCTCCAGGCCGCGACCAGTTCCGGCAAGCCGGTCCTGCTGCGCGTCGAATATGACGGCGGCCACGGGCTCGGCAGCACGCGGGCGCAGCGCGACCGGGAATGGGCCGATCTCTTCGCGTTCGCTTTGTGGCAGGCGGGCGAGCCTGGCTTCCAGCCGGGCTGAAACGCCGCATTGAGCTTCAGGGGCGGCCGGGCTTACGTGCCCGCCGCCCCTTTTGCTTGAGGTCCCGCATGTCGCTCGTTCTCGTCTCCCTGCTCGCCGCAGCGGCGGCCAATGCAACACCGCCCGCCGTCTTCACGCTGGGCGGCGATACAGAGGCGCTGGTGCTGGAGAAGACCGTCGTCGCCCCCGAAAACCCCGGCACCGATGGCGGCGAAGCGCCGCCGCCCGTCGCGCCCGCCGTCAAGAAGGGCACGCCCTACCGCGCGGTGACGCTGAGCGGCATCCAGGGCACGTTCGCGACCTCCGGCGACGGCAAGGTCGGCGCGTACGGCTGCGGCGAGGCGCAGCGGGCGATCGTACCGTTCACCGGCCTGCCCGAGGGCGGCGCGCCCTATCTGCTGATCCCCGGTGCGTGGGCGGCGACACCCGCGACCGTCACGGTCTCCGACGGAGCCGGCGCGGCGAACGAGGCGCTCGTCGCGAAGGTCATGGCCGACTACGGCATGCCCGACGCCAAGATCGTGCGCGGCGCGAAGGTCGAAGCCGACATCGACGGTGACGGCAAGCCGGACACGATCCTCAACGTCACCAACGCCGCCGAAGGCGCGGAGCTTACCGGCAATCAATATTCCGCGCTGATCGCGATCATGTCGAACAACGGCAAGGAAGTGTCGGTGCCGTTGATGATCCAGACCTCGAACACCGAAAACCCGGATCCCGAAGGCGGCCCGCCCGTGCTGCTCAACATCGTCGCGATCGCGGACATCGACGGCGACGGGAAGTTCGAACTGGTGACGGTCGGGTTCGGCTCGGAAGAGCACTATGTCGACGTCTGGTCGATCGCCCCCGACGGCACCTTCAACATCACCTATCAGGGTTATTGCGGCGTCTAGGAGCCTTCATGTCGTTCGCCGTCACGCTCGTCCTCGCCGCTGCCGCGCAGGCCGCCCCGCCCGCCGTCTTCGTGCTGAGCCCGGAGGGCGAGCGCATGGTGATGGAGCGCGTGGCCGAACCGCCGACGGACGGCTCCGACCCGCCGCCGCCCGCCTGGACCGGCGTGAAGAAGGGCGAACCCTATCGCATCGCCGATCTGAAGGGCCTTGGTGCGGCGGTCACGGCCTCCGACGACGGCGGCGCGCTGAGGCCAGGCTGTGCCGGCGAGGAGCTGCCGACGATCCCGTTCGACACGCTGCCCGCCTTCGAAGAGCCCATCATGCTGGTGCCCGGCACATGGCCGGCGATGCCCAAGACCATTACGCCGGTAAACGCGACCGAGGCCTGGCTGCTGCCGCTCATCGCGGCGGGCTTGAAGGCGGAAACGGTCAAGAACCCGGCCGTGAAACGCGGAACGGCGCTGAAGGCCGACCTCAACGGGGACGGCGTTGACGAGACGATCTTCAGCGTCTCCAACATGGAAGAAGGCGCCGAAAAGCGGGCGCCCGGCGAATACACGCTGCTGGCGGTCGAATGGGTGAAGGACGGCAAGAGCACGGTCGTGCCGCTCGCCACCCAGGCCGTCACTGCGGAGAATGCCGACTACGGCGAGGTCAATTGGGACATTCCCCAGCTCGTCGCCATCGCCGATTTCGACGGCGACGGCGCGATGGAAGTCGTCGCGGTTATCTGGGGCTATGAGCAGATGGATGTCGTCGCCTGGTCGTTCGCCCCGGACGGCACGCCGCATGTCGCCTACACCACGGGCTGCGCCGTCTAGACCCGGGCACATTTCCGACACATCGGGCATGCAACCATGCGAGGCTCCTCCCGCGTGCGCGATCAGGCGTGCCGATTTTCCTTACAGAAAGTGAGTTCATGTACCGCATCGCCGCCGCGACCCTTGCCCTGCTCGCCCTTCCGGTCGCCCACGCCGCCGAGAACCCCTTCCCGAAGGTCGGCTTCGCAGAAACCGCGAAGCCCTTCTGCCTTGCCCGGACCTATGACGCCGCCCATCTGAAGGCGCATCCCAAGCAGAAGGTGAGCGCCATCGCCCTCGCCTATGAGCCGACCGAGCTGATCGTCGACAGCGATGGCCGCAACCGGTTCGGCTACATCCTGAGCGCGACCCTGACGGGCCTTAGGCCGGTGATCGCCAATTCCGGCACCTGCCATGCGGGCAAGGCGGCGGATGAGTTGATCTGCGAGCTCGAAGGCGATGGCGGCGTTGTCACATTGACCAAGCAGGCGGACGGCAAGGTCCTGCTGAGCAATGCCGACTACTTCACCCTCATCAACGATGAAGCGGCGATGGCCGGCAAGGGCGAGGAATACGTCCATATCGAGTCGAAGGACGACCAGGCCGCCTTCCTGCTGGAGACCAGCAAAGGCGGCCTCTGCGACACCTCGCTCGGCGGCGGCTAGGCCGTCGCGTCGAGCGTGGCGATATCGTCGGCGGCCAGCTTCACGCTGGCAGACTTCGCGATGTCGGTGAGCTGATCGACGCTGGTGGCGCTGGCGATCGGCGCGGTCACGCTCGGCCGCGTCATCATCCAGGCGAGCGCGATCTGCGCCGGCGTCGCCTGATGGCGCGCCGCGACGGTGTCGAGCGCCGTCAGAATCGCGTGGCCGCGATCGCCGAGATAGCGCTTCATGCCGCCGCCGCGCGGGCTTTTGCTCAAATCCGCTTCGGACCGGTATTTGCCGGTGAGGAAGCCGCTGGCCAGCGCGAAATAGGGGATGACGCCAAGCCCCTCCGCCGCCGCGAGATCCTCCAGCGGCCCTTCATAGCTTTTGCGCTCATAAAGATTGTAATGCGGCTGGATGACGCCGTAGTGGGCGCGGCCTGCGCCCTCGCCCGCCTTCAGCGCCGCGGCGAGGCCCGGCGCATCGTAGTTCGAACCGCCGACCGCGCGGACCTTGCCGGCATCGACGAGACGCTGATGCGCTTCCAGCGTTTCCTCGATCGGCGTCTCCGCATCGGGGAAATGCGAGAAATAGAGATCGATATGATCGGTCTGCAGACGCTTGAGTGACGCCTCGGCGCCTTCGGCGATATGCTTGGCGGTGAGGCCCTTGCCGCCCTCGCCCATGTCCTGGCCGACCTTGGTGATGAGCACGATCTGGTCGCGATTGCCGCGCGCCTTGATCCACTCGCCGATCACGGTTTCGGATTCGCCGCCGACATGACCGGGGATCCAGCGCGAATAGACGTCCGCCGTGTCGATGGCGTTGAAGCCTGCCGCGAGGAAGGCATCGAGCACGGCGAAGGACGCCGCCTTGTCCGACGTCCAGCCGAAGACATTGCCGCCGAGCACGAGGGGCGCGATTTTAAGGCCGGTTTTGCCGAGGGGGCGCTGGTCCATGGATATGTCTCCTTGTTCTCTCGCCAATCTAGGCGCGCGGGCGGCTTGCGCCAACCGCTCGCGAGGCCATCGAAGACTGTTCAGGGTTTCGCTTTTCGGCGGCGCAGCTTCGGGCGCTCGGGCGCCAGGGCCGCTTTCGCCGCCTCAAGCTCGGCCCAATCGCGCACATCTCCGATCGGCAAGCCGTCGGCGAGGCAGGCCGCGCGGAGCGGCATCAGCTGCGCGAGCCGCGAATGCAAAACGAAGGCGGCTGCGATAAAGGCGCGGCCGACATAGTTCTCTTGGACCAGGGACCATTCGAAACCCTGGTCGTGGCAATAGCCGGACAACTCGGCGATCTTCCAGAGATCGCTCCGAATACGCGCAAAGCCGCCGCCTCATCAAGCGCGCCGATTTCGGCGGCGAGCGTGGCGGGGATCGGCGTCGCGGGTTCTCGGGGCCGCACCGCGCGGAAATATGCGCGGGTCTCTTCAAGCTCGCTCGAGGACACATTGGCGAGCAACGTGTCCTCCGCCAACGCCTTGGCGCGTTGCGGCATGCGTTCGCGAAGTTCGGGGAAGGCGGCGAAGGCCTCGGCGATGAACGCGCGACCTTCCTTCATCTCATCGTCTATCGCCCAGCCGAAGCCGCGATCCTCGCAGAACGAAGCGCCGCGCGAGATCTGCATGAGGCTGTGGAGGATGCGCGAAAAAGCCTGCGCCGCGTCGTCGCCGTCGAACCGGCCCATGCGCTAGAGATCGAGCGCGTCGAACGCCGCAAAAGCCGCGGCGATCTCGGCGGCCTTCTCCTCGGCGACGCCGCGCTCATCAGGGCCGTGGGTGAAGATGTAGAAAGCGCCGGCTTCGAGCTGACGCACGATGCGCTCGCCGGCCACGGCGGCATCGAGGCCTTTGGCGTTCTGTTCGCCGTAGCGGGGATCGACCTCGCGCGCGCCGCCAAAGGCGGCGGGACGCACATTGGCGGCCTTCCAGATGCGGCTGCGCACCAGCGCCGGGCAGATCACCGAAACCTTCAGATGCGTCTGCGCATAGTCGCGGCGCATGCCGAGGGTGAGGCCCAGCACGGCATGCTTGGTGGCGGTGTAGGGCGTGATGAAGCCGCCCATCGCGGGCAGGCCGAGCGCATGTTCCGACGCGGTATTGACGATATGGGCCGGCGCGGGCGAGGCCAGCATGCGCGGCACGAAGGCGCGCGCGGCATAGTAGATCGCGTGCACATTGACCGCGAAAGCCCAGTCCCAATTGCGCGGGTGCAGTTTCTCCAGCGGCCCGGGCACGCCGACGCCGGCATTGTTGAAGAGGAAATTGACCGCGCCGAACCGCGCGAAGGCGGCATCGGCGAGCGCTGCGATGCTGGCTTCTTCGGTGACATCGACCGCATGCGCCGCGACATCGAAGCCGTCCGTGCGCAGCCGCGCGGCTTCCGTCTCGGCCGTGGCGATATCGACATCGGCGATGAGGACGCGAACGCCGCGGCGCGCGAGCGCCTCCGCAATCCCGAGGCCGATACCGCCCGCGCCGCCGGTGATGACCGCGCTCTGGCCGGCCAGGTCGCTCACAGCTTCACGTCGCCCGAGATCAGCTTCGCGTAGTCAGGCGCGCAGAGCGGTTTATAGGTCTTGTCGGCGGGGTCGAGCCAATAGAGCGGATCCGTGACGGTCGCGGGATCGAAGCCGTCCTTCACCAGTTCGACCTTGCGGTGCTTGAAGGTGCCGGTGATTTCCATCTCATGCTGCAGCATCCGGATGAAGACCGGGCGCGCATAGGCGGCGAGATGCTGTTCGAGATAGGCGGTGAGGCCTGCGAGATCGAGTTCCGGTCCCGCCACGATCGCCGCCATGCCGGCCTTGCCGTCGAGCCCGCCGACCTTCACGCCGTAGACATTGGCTTCCTTGATACCGGGATAGAGCGAGAGCGCCTCGGCGACTTCGGAGGTCGCGACATTCTCGCCCTTCCAGCGGAAGGTGTCGCCGATGCGGTCGACGAAATAGAAATAGCCGAGCTTGTCGCGCTTCAGCAGGTCGCCGGTGCGGAAGAAGACATCGCCCTTCTCGAACACGTCGCGCAGCAGCTTCTTCTCGGTGTCCGCGCCCTTGGAATAGCCCTCAAAGCGCGTGCGCGGTTCCTTCTCGTCGATCTTGCCGACGGCCTCGCCGACTTCGCCCGGCGCGCATTCGATGCAGAAGCCGGTGGCGGGGTCGCGCACCGGCTGTTCGGTCTCGACATCGAACTTGATGACGAAGACCGGCATGCGCTTGCGCATATAGCTCGGGATGCGCCCGACCGCGCCGACCGTGCCGTCGAAATTCAGCAGCGCGACATTGCCCTCGGTTGCGCCGTAGAACTCGACGATCCGCGGAATCTTGAAGCGCGCCTGGAAGACCGGCCAGATTTCGGGGCGAAGGCCGTTGCCGATGATGAGGCGGATGGAATGCGACGTTTCCAGCGGGTGCGGGGGCGCGTTCAACAAGTAGCGGCAGAGTTCGCCGATATACTGGAAGAGCGTCGGCTTGTACTTCGCGCAGTCGTCCCAGAACTGGGTCGCCGAGAATTTCCGCCGCAGCACGACGGAGCCGCCGACCGCAAAGACCGCGCCGAGCGCGCAGATGCCACCGGCGGAGTGATAGAGCGGCAGGACGTCATACATGATGTCCTTGGACGTCGCGCCGGTGGAGACCGAAAAGGCCTGCATCATCATCTGCATGCGCAGATGGCTGATATTCGCCGCTTTCGGCATCCCCGTCGTGCCGGACGTATAGATGTAGAGCGCCTTGTCGGCGCAGGTGAGGCCGTCGCGGAAGGTCGGCGGGATCGGCGCGGGGCTCTTCTCCGCCAGCACGGCGTCGAGATCGTTGGCGCCGGCGACCGCGCCGCCGGTCGCCCACACCGTCAGCAGCGTTTCGATCCGCTCGGCGGCGGTCGCGTACTGCGCCGCCAGTTCCGCGCCCAGCACCAGATGCTTGGCGCCGGAGATGTTTAGCGAATGGGCGAGCGGCGCCGCGGTCTGGTTGGTGTTGATGAGCGCGCCGATCGCGCCGATCTTGATGAGGCCGAACCAGGCCATGATGAATTCAGGCCGATTCTCCATGAGAACAGCGACGGCATCCCCTTTGCCGACGCCCTGATCCATCGCCCAGCGTGTGTAGCGCGCCGCGCCCTGGTCGAGTTCTTTCCACGTGACGACCCGGTCCTCGAAATAGATCGCGGGCGCGTCGGGGGTCTTCTTCACCCACTGTTCGAAGAGATCGGCCGTCGTGAAGGCGCTGTCCGGCTTGATGTCGCGCACCCGCCGCGTGAGGCGGAGACCGGTGCGCAGATATGTCGCCTCGCGCGTGATCGCGTCGAAGAATCCCACGGTGCCGCTCCCTGATCGCCGCGCCTGGTCGCCTGCGGCCTTGGCGTGGATAGAAGCCGCCGCGATGGTGCGGCGTCAAGGAATGCAGATACCTGGATTACGGCTTGCCGGGCGGCGAGACCTTGTCGCGCAGATTGGCAATCACTTCCGCGGCATCGACCGCCTGCGGATTGCCCCGCGCCTCGGCCGTGCTGAGCATCGCGATATCGGCGGTTGCCACGAAGCGGTCGTCGTAGCGGTCGTTGTCGTACCAGCCGACATTGTACCAGAAGGGGTCGTACCAGCCGTAGCGGCCGCGGCCATAACCGAAGCCGTACATGCCGAAGAACTCCGGCCCGCCCATGAAGGTGCGGCGCGGCCCGGTGCGCTCCTGCTCCGTCTCGCGGGTGGCGATGATGAAATGGCTGAAGCCGGACTGCTGCGTCACTTCGGCGGCGCGCAGCATCAGGCCATCCTCGACCCGGGCGCGCGACGTGCTGCGGCGGCCCGTGAAGCTGACGCGGTACTGGTTGTTGTCGAGCTTCTGCTCGGCATAGCCCGCGGAGCGTTCGCTGACCTGGGGGGCGTAAAGCGGCGTCGTGGCGCACGCGCCCAGCGCGAGGCTGAGTGCCGCCGCTGCTGCGAGACCTGTGTGACGGATCATGGCGATCTCCCGAAAAAACCCCGCCTCCGGACTATCGCGCCGAAGCGCGGTTTTGGCCAGCAGGGGTGCAAAACAATATTTAAGAGGTGATGGGTAGAATTCCAGTCAGCAGAACGCTCCTGGACCCCTTTCACGATGTCGAAAATCGCCGCCCGACTCGCCCTCCTGGCCGCCGGCCTGCTGCTCGCCGCCTGCGGCAGCACCTCGGAGTTTCACGAGGGCTTTGCCGACCCCCGGGTCATCGACAAGGGCACCAAGATGCAGTGCGTCACCTTCGCACGTGCGGAATCGGGCGTTGAGATCTATGGCGACGCCCATACCTGGTGGGACAAGGCCGGCAAGGAAGACTACGACCGCGAGGAAGAGCCCGAAGAGGGCTCCGTCATGGTCCTCCGCGGCTACAAGCGCTCGGACCGCGGCCATGTCGCCGTGGTGCGCCGGGTGGTCTCGGACCGCGAGATCGTGGTCGACCACGCGAACTGGCTGAATGACGGCAAGGTCTATCTCGACCAGCCCGTCGTGGACGTGTCCGAAGACAATGACTGGTCGGCGGTCCGGGTGTGGTACGCGCCGGGCCACCAATACGGTGCCCGAGTCTACACCGTGCAAGGCTTTATCATCCCGCATCTGCGATATGCGGGCTCCGCGGGCCGACATTTCTAGCTGAAACAGTTTGTGTTCCGTGTTGGTTATCACATTTTAACCAAAAACATTCCCAAACAGAACCAATGACTTAGAGCGCATGTTCCGCAATTGTTGCTAACATTACGCGACATTTAAGTTGACGCTCCCGCCAAGCTGAAACATCCATTTGCCTAGGGACAAGTATCTAGGGGCTGGGTTCATGACGGCACGAGGCATTCTCGCGCACGCTAGCGTACTGTGCGCGGTATCTGCTCTGACCGCCTGCTCGACTTCCAACATCAGCGCCTCGCGCTATCCGACCGTCGCCCCGGTTCAGACCGCGGCCGAACGCCAGCCTGAAATCGTGCCCGCGTCCGCCGCGCTCAATCGCGTGACCGCCGCGCTCGACGTCAACATCCGCCAGATCAAGGTCACCGGCGCGCCGACCAGCGCGACGCTCGCCTCCGCCGACATCCAGCCGCGAACCGTGCTGATCAGCCACGGCCTGCAATGCGTGCCCTTCGCCCGCGAGCGTTCGGGCGTGGCGATCCGCGGCAATGCCAATACCTGGTGGAACCAGGCCTCGGGCGACTTCGTCCGCGTGAAGGCCCCGACCGTCGGCGCCGTCATGGTCATGCAGACCCGCCGCGGCCATGTCGCCGTTGTCACGAAGATCATCGACAAGCGCCAGATCGTCATCGACCACGCCAACTGGCTGAGCAACGGGCAGATCTATCTCGACCAGCCCGTCCTCGACGTCTCCGCCAACAACGACTGGTCGAAGGTCGTCGTGTGGCACCCCAATCTCGCGATGTACGGCAAGCGCGCCCTCGGCGTCTCAGGCTTCATCGTCGACGCCCCCGCCCACGGCAATTCCACCGTCTATGCCAGCCTCAACGACGTGCCGTCGTCGCTGACCGCCAACATCCAGTACGCCGACGCGAGCTTCGCGACGCCCAAGGCCGCGCCGGCCGCCGTCGTCGCGGCTCCGGTCGTCGTTGCCGCCGCCACCCCGGCCCCCGCGCCTGTCGTGGTCGCCGCCGCCGTTCCGGCCGCCTACGAAGCCAAGATCGTGCCGCCCGCGAAGCCGGAAACGGTCACGCTGCGCGCCGCCGCGACCGAGGTCGCCGAGGCGAAGCCCGTCTACGTCAACACGATCGTCCCGGGCGCCAAGCCCGCCGCCGTCAGCGCGCCGATGGCCGTTGCCGCCGTCGAAGCGCCGGTGACCGTCGCCGCCGCGACGCCGACCTATGTCGACACGATCGTCCCCGGCGCCAAGCCCGCCGGCGTCAGCGCCCCGATGGCGATGGCCTCGGCCGAGCCCGCCGCCCCGGCCGTCGTCGCCGCCGCGACCTATGTCGATACGATCGTCCCCAGCGCGAAGCCTGCCAATCTCGGTGGCACCGCCGCCGCGCTGGTCGCCAAGGGCGAAACCACCAACGGTTCGACCGAGACGGCCTTCGTGCCCAGCGGCAAGCCCGCGAGCGTCGCGACCTTCCGCTAATCCAGCGAAATCAAGCTACGCAGCGCTCGCGAGCCACCCGGCCGCGAGCGTTGTCGTTTCTGCGATCAGCCAGCCGTCGACGGCGATGAGATTGCCGTTCGCCTGGTCGCGCGCCACGGCAGCGTCGTAGCCGCCCTCGGCGAGGCGGGGGCCAAGCTTGGCTTCGATCTCAGCGCGCGTCGCGGGTGTGGCGGCAAGCACGCGCACGCCCAACGCCTTCAGCGCTGCGGCCTGCGGCAGCTCGTTCAGGGCCGCCGCCGAGGCCCCTGCGCTGCCCTGCCAGAACGCCCAGCGCGGCCAGGTCTCGGCACCGGCCCATGCAGCGCCGGCGAGAAACGCGACGCCGAAGGTGCGCCGCGTGATGCGGGAGGAACGTGCGACGGCGTCGGTCATGCCGCGAGCTCCGCCTTCAGCCTGTCGGCGAGGCGCAGCGCCAGCGCGACGAGGGTCAGCGTCGGATTGGCCGCGCCCGGCGTCGGATAGACCGAGGAGCCCGCGATCCACAGATTCGCCAGGCCGTGGACCCGGCAGTCGCGGTCGCAGACGCTGACCGTGGGATCGGTCCCCATCCGCGTCGTGCCCATATGGTGGTTGCCCCACGAGGTCTCGCCCGGGAAGCGCTCACGGGCGTCGGGCGCGATGCGCAGCACCGCCGTGCCCGCCTTGGCGAGTCCTTTCGCGAAGTCCGCGAGATTGGCGAGATAGTCTTCCAGGTCCTTATCGGTCAGCCGCCAGTCGAGCTTAATGCGGCGGAGGCCGAAGCGGTCGCGGTCGGCGGAAAGCAACACCCGGCTATCGGGATTAGGCCGCGTCTCCAGTCCGGCATTCAGCATGTGGATGCGCGCCTTGCCCTTGGCCTGGAGCTGGGCGATCGCCTGGATGGTTTCGGGCGGACCGAACCAGCGCGCATCGGCGCGGTCGAAGAGACCCGTCGCGGGATCGAAGGTCGGGCCGGGCGGCTCGATCGTAATCAGGGTCGAGAGCCGGCTTTCGCGGCGGCGCGTCGCCTCGCTCGGCTGGAAGGCGAGGCGGTAGCGGCGGCCCGATGCGCCGATATCGGCGAAGGCGAACGGCCCGCCCGCGGCATCGCCGAGCGAGAGGATCGCGGCATAGCCGATGAGGATCGGGTGTTCGGCGAAATAGCGCCCGACCTGGTCGTTCGCATTGCCGACGCCGCCCGCCATCTGCTGATCCGACTGGAGCAGGATCTGCGCGTTGGAGAGGCCGCCGCAGGCGATCACGACATGGCGCGCGGCGAGCGCCACCGGCGACCCGCCGTCGCGCGCGAGCCTGAGCGTCGTGACGCTGCGCCTGTCGTCGCTGACGCGGATGTCCGCGACCGTCGTGTTGAGATAGACCGCGACGGGGCCATTGCCGAGTTCGTCGCGATAGACCTCGCCCATGCGGATGGGCGGCGAGAATTCGAACAGCACCGGTTCGACCGCCGCATCGCGCGCGACCGGGAGTGTCACCTTGTTCTCGGCCGCGACGCCTTCGCTGTCGTGATAGCGGGCCGTGCCGAGATGCAGGATGTCCTGCGCCTCGACGTAGTAGGGATCGAGATCCGTCTTGGCGATCGGCCAGCCGCTGAACGGGATGTGGTCGCGCGCCTCGAAGTCGATCGCGTCGAGCTCGCGGCACCAGCCGCCCCAATGCCCCGTCGTGCCGCCGAACTGGCGCAGGCGCACCGCGTCGAGCGCGCCATAGGTCTGCTCGCCGAGATCGCCGGCCGCGAGGTCCTGCGCATCCTCGGCCCAGTCGAGCCCGCCGCTCTCGATCAGCGCGATCTTCGCGCCACTGCCCGCGAGGGCGCGGGCGAGCGTGATGCCCGCCGCGCCCGCGCCGACGATCGCGATGTCGACAGCGGGCAGGTCGTTGGTGGAAAGGGAGCGGCCGTCAATGAACATGAGGCCGCCCGTAAAGCCTATTCGGCCGCGACGCCAGTGCCGATCTGGCAGGCGACGCCGGTGCCGCCGAGGCCGCAATAGCCCTGCGGATCCTTGTCGAGATATTGCTGGTGGTAGTCCTCGGCATAGAAGAAGTCCGGCGCGGGCAGCACCTCGGTCGTGATGGCGTCGAAGCCCTTGGCGCGCAACGCGGCGCCGTAGGTCGCCTTGGCTTCGTTGGCCGCCACAGCCTGCTCGTCGTTCAGCGTATAGATGCCGGAGCGATACTGCGTGCCGATATCGCCGCCCTGGCGCATGCCCTGGGTCGGGTCATGGCTTTCGAAGAAGACCTTGAGGAGCTGGCCGTAGGAAATGACCTTGGGGTCATAGGCGACGAGCACGACCTCGTTATGGCCGGTCATGCCGGAGCAGACCTCCTCATAGGTCGCGTTCGGGGTGTGGCCGCCGAGATAGCCGACGGCGGTCGAGTAGACGCCCGGCTGCTGCCAGAACTTGCGTTCGGCGCCCCAGAAACAGCCAAGGCCGAACAGCGCGGTTTCGATGCCGTCGGGCCAGGGGCCCTTCAGCGGGTGGCCGAGCACGGTGTGCTGGTCGGCGACACGCATCTGGCGGTCGGTACGGCCGGGCAGGGCTTCTTCGGGCGTCGGGAGTTCGAGCTTCTTGCGCTTCAGGCCGAGCATGGCGTGGCGTCCTTCTTGTTGGCAGGTTCAAATCCCAATGTGGCGATGGCGACCGCAGGAATCCAGCCTCCCAACCCGCCTTTGAACCCCATCATCCCTATTCGAACGTTGATTCCGCGGCATTGTTCATTTCGGTTGCCCCTGCCCGTTACCCCGGGCATGGGAATACTATCCACATAGCGCAAGAACGCCGCCGGGTTTGCGCCGGGGCGACAACTGATATAATGTAACAGTCATGGCTCATGGGCGTGTCCACCATCACCACCACGCGCCCCGCGCCGGGTTTTCCCTGCTGCGGGCGAGCGCGGTGACGCGGCTCGGCATCGTGGCGCTGAGCGCCGGCGTGCTGTGGCTGAGCGTCGGCTGGGCGCTGGGCTGGGTGTGACCATGGTTGGGCCCGTCGTTTCGCTGGACAATCTGACCCTCGGCTATCGCCGCCACCCCGCCGTGCATCACGTGACCGGTAGTTTCGCGCCGGGCTCGCTGACCGCGATCGCCGGGCCGAACGGGGCGGGCAAGTCGACCTTGCTGAAAGCGCTGGCGGGCGAGCTGAAGCCGCTTTCCGGTCGCATCCGGCTCGACGGCGTGAGACGGCGCGATATCGCCTATCTCCCCCAGCTCGCCGCCATCGACCGGACATTTCCGATGACGGTGCTCGATCTCGTGGCGCTCGGGGCCTGGCGCTCGGCGGGCCTCTTCGGCGCGATCGGCAAGGCGGACATGGCCCGCGTGTTGCGCGCCATCGAGACGGTGGGGCTTGGCGGGTTCGAGGCGCGCACGGTCGGCACGCTGTCCGGCGGCCAGCTGCAGCGTGCGCTGTTCGCGCGGGTGCTGGTGCAGGATGCGAAGGTGATCCTGCTGGACGAGCCCTTCGCCGCCATCGACCAGCATACGACAAGCGACCTGCTGGCCATCCTGCAGCGTTGGGGGAGCGAAGGACGCACCGTGATCGCCGTGCTGCACGATCACGAGGCGGTCAGGGCGCACTTCCCCCAGACCCTGTTGCTGGCGCGCGAATGCGTGGCATGGGGCGCGACGGCCGAGGCGCTGAACGCCGAGCACCTGCTGGAAGCCCGCCGCATGTGCGAGGCCTTCCACGACGACGCCGCGGTGTGCGCGGCATGATCTACGATCTTCTCATCGCGCCCTTTGCCGAGGACGCCGCGATGCGCCATGCGCTGGCGGCCTGCATTGCGCTCGCTTTTGGCGGGGCGCCTATCGGGGTCTTCCTGGTGCTGCGGCGGACCGCGCTGATCGGCGATGCCCTCAGCCACGCGATCCTGCCCGGTGTCGCCATCGCCTTCGTCTTCGCGGGCTTCTCGCTGTTGTGGATGACCGTCGGCGGTGTGCTGGCCGGGCTTGCCGTTGCGCTGCTTGCGGGAGCGACGGCGCGGCTGACGCCGGTGAAAGAAGACGCCAGTCTGGCGGCGTTCTTCATCATCTCACTCGCCATCGGGACGTTGCTGGTCTCCGCCTTCGGGACGGACGAGGACCTGCTGCATGTCCTGTTCGGCAAGGTGCGCGAACTGACCCCGCAGGCGGTGCTGACCATCGCCAGCATCGCGACGGGCTCGATGGCCATTCTCGCCCTCATTTACCGCCCGCTGATCGCGGAATGCTTCGATCCCGGCTTCCTGCGCAGCGCCGGCCGCGCGGGCGCGCTGGTCCATGCCGTGTTCCTCAGCCTCGTCGTGCTGAACCTCGTCGGGGGCTTCCAGGCGCTGGGCACGCTGATGGCCGTCGGCCTGATGATGCTGCCCGCGGTGACCGCGCGCTTCTGGGCGGAAACGGCGGGGGGCCAGATCGCCGTTGCCGTCGGCCTCACCGTCGCAGCGGCCGTCACCGGCCTCCTCGCCTCGTTCCACGCGGCGACCCAGCCCGAGGCCTCGATCGTGCTGGTGGCCGGCGTCTTCTACGTCGTCTCGCTCGCCGTCGGCCCCCGCGACAGCATCGCCGCAAGGCTGATCCGCCTGAGGCATCTGGAGGCCTGACCGCCTTGCCGCACGGCCTCCGGCCTCTTAAGTGAGGCCCCCACGCTTTTGGATGAGACCATGACCGACACCGACGCCGTTCCCGTCACCGTGCTCACCGGCTACCTCGGCGCCGGCAAGACGACGCTGCTGAACCGCATCCTGACCGAGCAGCACGGCAAGAAATACGCGGTCATCGTCAACGAGTTCGGCGAGATCGGCATCGACAACGACCTCGTCGTGGACAGCGACGAGGAAGTCTTCGAGATGAACAACGGGTGCATCTGCTGCACCGTGCGCGGCGATCTCATTCGCATCCTCGCCAACCTGATGAAGCGCAAGGGCAAGTTCGACGCGATCCTGATCGAGACGACCGGCCTCGCCGATCCTTCGCCAGTGGCGCAGACCTTCTTTGTCGACGACGACGTGCGCTCGAAGACCAAGCTGGACGCGATCGTCACCGTGGTCGACGCGATGCATATCGCGGGCAGCCTGAAGGACGCCAAGGAAGCGCGCGAGCAGATCGCCTTCGCCGACGTGATCCTGCTGAACAAGACCGATCTCGTCAGCGCCGAGGCGCTGGCCGAGACCGAGGTCGCGATTCGCAAGATCAATCCGCTGGCGGTGATCCACCGCACGACCAACAGCCAGGTCGCGCTGGACGAGATCCTCGACCGCGGGGCGTTCGATCTCGACCGCATCCTGAAGATCGAGCCGACCTTCCTGGACGGCAAGCATCACCACGACCACAACGAAGACATCGAATCCTTCTCGTTCGAAACGACGAAGCCGATGAACGGCGAGGCGCTGACCCACTGGCTGCAGACGACGCTGCAGACCAAGGGGCAGGACATCCTGCGCTCCAAGGGCATTTTCGACATCAAGGGCGAGACCAAGCGCTTCGTCTTCCAAGGCGTCCACATGCTGATGGACGGCGACCTGACCGGCCCGTGGAAGGCCGACGAGGCGCGCCGCAGCCGCATGGTGTTCATCGGCCGCAATCTCGACCAGGCCGAGCTGAAGCGCGGCTTTGAGTCCTGCATCGCCGCCTAGGACGCATGGCGAACCCGCGGGACTTCTATCACGGCACCAAGGCCGACCTGAGAGCGGGAGACCTGCTCGTCGCCGGGTACAATTCGAACTACGGGACCGGGAAACCGATGTCCTGGATCTATTTCACCGGCACGCTGGAGGCCGCCATCTGGGGCGCCGAACTCGCCGCCGGCGAGGCGCAGGAGCGGATCTACCGCGTCGAGCCCACCGGCGAATTCGTCGACGATCCGAACCTCACCGACAAGAAATTCCCCGGCAATCCCACCCAGTCCTATCGTTCGCGCGCGCCGCTACGCGTCCTGGGGGAGGTCGCGGAATGGGAGGGCCATTCTCCCGCGCGGCTGAAGGAGATGCGGGACCATCTCGCCCGCCTGAAGGCCGAGGGCATCGAGGCGATCGACTGACGCCGCTCAGGGCTGCGGCAATGAGGGGGTCGCTTCCGGTGCGTGCGGGTTCTATGAGTCTCTCATCTTTCTGCCGAGGGGATCGTCATGCTTCAGGGTGCGATTATCGGGGCCGTCATCGGCCTGCTCTATGCCATCTTCGCCTACACCAAAGCGAAGTCCGCGAAAGGTTTGGAGTATCTCAAGGCCATGCCCAAGCGCGTGGCGAGCTTCGAGGTGGCGAAGAGCCCCGACGAGGTGATGGCCGCGCTGGCCGGCGGCGTGCCGGTCGCCAAGGCGGACCTCGCCGCGAGCGATCCAGCGACGCATCGCCTGCTGCTGGCGCAGCCCGCGACCTTCAACAATTGGGGCTTCTTCTTCCCTGTCTACCTCACCGCTGCCGGCAACGGCACCAAGGTCGAGGTCGGCGCGGTCAGCCGCTCCTATATGTGGGGCGCCGCCGTCACCAAGATCCATCAAGTGTTCGTCGGTCAATTGAAGACCCAGCTCGGAGCCGCCGCCTGATATGAGTTCCACCGCGCCCGCCCCTGCCCGTTTTCTCGATTGCGACGCCTTCGTCACGGCCGCGGCCTATGGCGATGGCGTCGCGGCGCTGGCGCTGGGCGACGGCACGGTACGGCTGATCCGCGATGATGCCGAGGAGACGATCGTCGCCGCCCATGACGGCACGGTGCTGAGCCTCGCCGTCCACGGCGCGGGCTTCGTCAGCGGCGGCGATGACGGGCGGCTGCTGCACATCGCGTTCGACGGCGCGGTGACCGAGCTGTTCAAGGCGCGCGGCAAGTGGATCGAACATGTCGCGGTGAGCCCGGTGTCGGGCGCACTGGTCTGTTCGGTAGGCAAGGAGGTGCTGGTCTGGGCCAAAGGCAGCACCGAGCCGCGCCGCTTCACCCATGCGACGACGGTGATGGGCCTCGCCTTCGATCCCAAGGGCAAGCGCATCGCCGCCGCGCACTATAATGGCGTCACGCTGTGGTGGCTGGGCGCCGAGAACGCGACCGGCACCGCGCTCGACTGGAAGGGCTCGCATACCGGCGTCTGGTGGCATCCCGGCGGCGACTTCATCGTCACCTCCATGCAGGAAAACGCCATGCATGGCTGGCGCCTCAGCGACAAGCAGCACATGCGCATGGCGGGCTACCCCGCCAAGATCAAGGCGATGGCCTTCTTCAACAAGGGCAAGTGGCTGGCGACGGCGGGCTCGGAAAGCGTCATCTGCTGGCCCTTCGACGGCAAGGGCCCGATGGGCCGCAACGCGCGCGAGATCGGCCCGCAGGGCTCGATCTGCACTGCCGTCGCCGCGCATCCGTTGCGTGGCCTGATCGCGTCAGGCCATGCCGACGGCTCGCTGTATCTGACCCGCTTCGACGACGACAAGGCCGCCTGCATCCGCACCCCCGGCGACGCGCCGGTCAGCGCTTTGGCGTGGCGCGCGGATGGCGGGCGTCTGGCGTTCGGCTGCGAAGACGGCGCGGCGGGCGTGCTGAACTTCGAACCGGTGAACGCCTAGGCAGCAGCCCCCGGACCCGGCCTGACCTCTACCGCCCGCGCAGTAAGCGGTTCGGCGCAGTGTGAACACGTCATCACCGGATCGAAGACGTGGCCGCAGGTCTTGTGGGTGTGGAGCAGAGGGCGGCCCTTCTTGGTGACGCGATGCGTGTCGCCCCAATGGACGATCGCCATGATGACGGGATGCAGCGCGCGGCCGTCATCGGTGAGGCGGTAGTCATAGCGCGGCGGGCGATCCTCGTATTTCACCTTGGCGAGGATGCCCTCCTCCACCAGCTTCTTCAGCCGGTCGGCCAGCACATGCCGCGTGACGCCGAGGCGCGCCTGGAAATCGTCGAAGCGGCGCACGCCGAGAAAACAGTCGCGCAGGATCAGCAGCGTCCAGCGGTCGCCGATCACGCCGACCGTGCGGGCGACCGAGCAGGCTTCGTTTCCGATCTCGTCCCAGCGCATGGGCGGCCCTCTTGCGTCACTCGTCATTCTATGTGAGTTCTGTTTTGGAACTCAAGTGGCAGGAACTCCCCATGGCGATGCGGAACGCGAGCTGCGCGGTGATCGGCGCGGGCGATTATATCGGCGGCGCGATCGCCAAGAAGTTCGCGGCCGAGGGCTTTCAGGTCTTCGCCGGACGGCGCAACGGCGAGAAGCTGGCGCCGTTGAAAGCTGAGATCGAAGCCGCCGGCGGGCGCTGCGAAGCCCGCACGTTGGATGCCCGCCGCGAGGAGGCCGTGACCGCGTTCCTCGCGGAGGCCGATGCCGCTGCTCCGCTGGAGGTCTGCATCTTCAATGTCGGCGCCAATGTGCGCTTTCCACTGCTGGAGACGACCGAGCGCGTCTTCCGCAAGGTGTGGGAGATGGCGACCTATGCCGGCTTCCTCGCCGGACGCGAGGCGGCGCGGCTGATGCTGCCGCGCGGCCAGGGCTCGATCTTCTTCACGGGCGCGACCGCCTCGGTGCGCGGCGCGAGCGGCTATGCGGCCTTCGCCAGCGCGAAGGCGGGACTGCGCGCGACGGCGCAGGCGATGGCGCGCGAGCTGGGACCGCAGAACATCCATGTCGCGCATCTCATCATCGATGCCGGCGTCGATACCGCCTTCGTGCGCGGCCGCATCGCGGAAGCGCGCGGGGCGGAAGCGGCGGCGAACCTGGAACCCGATGTGTTGATGAATCCTGACAGCATCGCGAACGCCTATTGGATGCTCCATACTCAGACGCGTGACGGGTGGACGCACGAGCTCGACCTCCGCCCCTATGGCGAAACCTGGTGAGGCCCCATGACGACCAAGGTTGAATTCCATTTCGATTTCGGCAGCCCGAATGCCTATTTCGTCCATCGCCTGATCCCCGAGATCGAACTGCGCACCGGCGCGACGTTTGACTACGTGCCCGTGTTGCTGGGCGGGGTCTTCAAGGCGACGGGCAACCAGGCGCCGATGCTGGCCTTCGCGGGCATCCCCTCGAAGCTTGCCTATCAGTCGCTGGAGATCCGCCGCTTCATCGCGAAGCACGACCTCACGGCGTTCACGATGAACACGCATTTCCCCGTCAACACGCTGCAGATCATGCGCGGCGCGGTGGCGGCGGAAGAACTGGGCGTTGCGCCCTCCTATATCGAAGCTGTGTTCGCGGCGATGTGGGAAAAATCGCTGAAGATGGATGACCCCGCCGTCATCGCCACAACGCTGAAAGATGCGGGCCTCGACGCCGACGCGCTGATCGCCAGGTCGCAATCGCCCGAGGTGAAGGCGAAGCTCGCGGCGAATACCGAGGCGAGCGTCAAGCGCGGCACGTTCGGCATTCCCACCATGTTCATCGGCGACGAGATCTGGTTCGGCAAGGACACGCTGCGCGATGTCGAGGACGCCATCGTCCACGCCCAGCAGGACGACGCCGCTCACGAGCCGGTGCGGGAGTTTCCCTAGGCCGCCGCAACCGCCGGCCGCTGGATCAGCAACGAGATGATCGCGGCGATGATGCCTGCCGTCCCAGCTAGGACGAAGGCTTCGAGGTAGCCGCCGAACTCGGTATGCAGCAGTCCGGCGCCGATCGCCGCCGTCGCGGCGCCCGCCTGGTGGCCGACCAGAACCCAGCCGAAGACGAGGGGGCCGTCGCGGTCGCCGAAGCGTTCATTGGCGAGGCGCGCGGTCGGCGGCACGGTGGCGATCCAGTCGAGGCCGTAGAAGACGGCGAAGACGTTGAGCGAGATCAGCGAGAAGTCCGAGAACGGCAGGTAGATGAGCGACAGGCCGCGCAACGCGTAATAGGCGAAAAGCAGCTTGCGTGGATCGTAGCGATCGGTGAGCCAGCCCGACGCGGTCGTCCCGATCAGATCGAAAATCCCCATCACCGCGAGCAGCCCGGAGGCTTCAAGCTGCGTCAGCCCGCGTTCCGAGCAGAGCGCGATCATATGCGTGCCGACGAGGCCGTTGGTGGTGAGGCCGCAGACGAAGAAGCCCGCGAAGAGCAGCCAGAAGGTCTGCGTCGTCGAGGCGCGGCCGAGCGCGCCGAACGCATTGCCGATCGCGTTGCGGCCGGACACGCCCGGCGCCGGCACGTAGTCGTCCGCCGCGCCATAGGGAACGAGGCCGATCGAGGCCGGGCTGTCCGGCACGAAGAGCCACACGAGGGGCGCGAGGGCGAAAGTGACGCCGGCAACGGTGAAGGCGACCGTCTGCCACCCGAACTCCGAGGCGAGATAGGCGAAGAGCGGCAGGAAGACGAGCGTGCCCGTCGCGGTGCTGGCCGTCAGGAGGCCAAGCATCAGCCCGCGATTCCGGACGAACCAGCGATTGACGACCGTCGCGCCCAGCACCCCCGCAACCGCGCCGGTGCCGACGCCCGAGAGGACGCCCCAGGTCGCGATGTAGTGCCAGGGCGCGGCCATCAGCGTGGAAAGCGCCGTGGCGCCGCTCATCAAGAGCAGCGCCAGCGTCACCGTGCGGCGGATGCCGAACGACTGCATCAGCGCCGCGGCGAACGGGCCGGTCAGGCCGTAGAGGAAGATGCCGATGCCCGCGGCCATGGAAATCGAGGCGCGATCCCAGCCGAAGGCGCGCTCCAGCGGCAGCATCAACACGCCGGGCGCGGCCCGTAACCCCGCCGAGGCCAGCAGCGCGAAGAAGATCACCGCGGCCACGACGAAGGCGTAGTTCTGCCCGAATGGGCGGCGGCGGGTCGGCGCAGTCATGGACGGATCCGGATGGCGGGTCCGTCCGATATGGAGCGGCGGTCGCCCGCGCGCAACGCCCCCGTGATGGCGCTACAGGCGATCCAGATAGACGCTCGCCTCGATAAGCCCCTGGGGCGGCTGACGCGTCGCGGTACGCGACAGGCGGAGCACGCCATAGGACGCGACGGCGAACAGCGCGACGACCAGGATGGCGAGCGCAATGCGCCACCCGGCTTCGGGGCGCCATGCGCCGCCGTTCATGACCAGCGGATAGAGCAGCAATGCACCGAACGCCGCCAGCAGCACGCTGCAGAACACGATCAGGATGACCGGCACCGAAAGGCGCAGGCCGGTTTTCAGCGGATGGCGGCGGCCGCCGCCTTCATCGACCTTGAACAAGATGCCGATGGCCTGATCTTCAAGAAAGTGAACACGCGCCTCCCAGACGGATTCCCAATACCGCGCCGCCATGCAGGTCGCGATCCAGCAGACGGTGATGAAGAGGCCGCCGGCGGCGCTGAAAACCTGACCGAGCGGCGCCTGATAGACGGCGGACAGCGCATAGCCGCCCAGCGCGACCGATGCGAAACCACCGAAGAACAGCGCCTTGATCCAGAGCAGGGTCCGCTCGCGGTCAAGCGCCCGCGCGGCCAGCTTGAACTTCTCGAGCGTGAGCGTCGAATTGGATTGGACGATGGTGCCGGGCAGCAGCATGAAGGCGGTTCCTTAAGGGGGATTGCTTGTGGGCCGGGGCCATCACAGTCCGAAACCAATTCAACCGTATGACGACCGCTCCCTCAAGCCCGTTGACGACCTGGCGGCCATCGGGTCCAACACAGAAAACGGGGAACGCCGATGAAATTGTATCATTGCAAGGGTGCACGCTCACTGCGCGCGGTGTGGATGCTGGAGGAGATGGGGCTCGATTACGAGTTGACCGTCCTGCCCTTCCCGCCCCGGATGTTCCAGAAGGAGTATCTGGGCATCAACCCGCTGGGCACCATCCCCTGGCTGGTCGATGGCGAGGCGCGGTTGAGCGAGTCCTCCGCGATCTGCCAGTATCTCGGCGAGACCTATGGGCCGACCGACCTCATCGTCCATCCCGGCGAGGCGGACTATGCCGCTTATCTCAACTGGATGTTCTTTTCCGACGCGACGGCGACGTTCCCGCAAACGCTGGTGCTGCGCTACACGCAGCTTGAGCCCGAGGAACGCCGCGTGCCGCAGGTCGCCGAGGACTACCGCAAGTGGTTCCTGGGGCGGATGCGTTTCGTCGATCTCGGGCTGGAGGGGCGCGACTATCTCGCCGCCGGGCGCTTCACCGCGGCGGACATCACGGTTGGCTATGCCGTCTATCTCGCGCGGCGGCTGAACATCGAGAAGGAACTCTCCCCCCGCGTTCTCGACTGGTTCGCCCGCATCACCGCGCGCGACGCGTTCAAGCGGGCGGATGAGCGGAGCTAGCCGGGTGCCAGCGATCCCGTCAGCGATTTGCGCTGCGAGATTTCGATCCAGTTGCCGTCGGGATCGCGAACAAACGAGAAGCGCGCGACATCGCCGAGCGTGATCGCCGGGCGTCCTTCACGGCCGCCGCGCGCGACGATGCCGGCATGTTCGGTGTCGCAGCTCGCGACCTGGATGGTGAGATAGCGATAGCCGAGGCCGTCGAGTGCCGCATCTGCCGGCGCGCCGGCATCGGGTTCCAGAAAGACGATGGAATCGCCGCAGAGAAAGTTGTCGCTCGCTCCATCACGCGACGGCAGGCCGAGCGCGGTTTCGTAGAAGGCGCGATGCGCAGCGAGGTCGCGTACGCCGATCACCATGCCGATCCGGGTGACCCCGCGATGGCCGGACGGCACCAGCATAACGCGGTTGCCTTCGGGATCGGCAAGCGCGCGCGGCGCCGCAAGACCCTCGCGGGCGATCAGCAATTCGCGATAGCCGCTGGCGGACCGCTGCGGATGGCCGTCGCGCGTGACATTTACCTTCAGCACCGATCCCAACAGCTCGTGGCGGTGCTGATGCAGGCCGTTGCCGATGGGCAGGACGTGATCGAGTTTTAGCCCGATCTCATCCTGCCAGAAGGCGAGCGTTGCCGCGGCGTCGGCGACGGCAAGACCGACGTCGAAGCGCGGCTTCGCGAGCTGCACCGTTACGCCGCCGGCTTGCGGAACTTGTAGACGAACTGGTCGGTCTTGCCGCGGATCTTGTCGTCGAAGACGGCGAGGTCATGCGCATCGTCGGGATTGGCGAGGACCTTGCTCTCTTCCTCGAAGACAAAGCCGGCGGCTTCCACTTCCTTCTTCACCAGCGCCGGGTCGATGCGGTGCAGCGTGTTGCCGGTTTCCGGCGGCGCGCCGGCCGCGGCGACATGGTCGACGATGACATAGACGCCGCCCGGCTTCAGCATGCCGAAGACCTCCTTGTTGAAGGCGGCGACATCGGGATGGCCCATGAAGTCGGCGTAAAGGTCGTGATAGTTCTGCGAGGTCCAGACGATGTCGGCGTCCTTGATCGTCGTGGTCGCCAGGAACGGCTCGATCACCGTCTGAACGTTCTTGCGCTCGGCCCCGAGCGCGGTCGCAGCCGCACCCATATCATGGGCCGCTTCGATCTCCTTCGGCACCCAGGCATAGACCTTGCCGTTTTCGCCGACGGCACCGGAGAACAGGCGCGTGAAATAGCCGCCGCCCGGAATCCAGTCGACCACGACATTGCCCTCCTGAACGCCCGCGAAAGCGAGGAGTTCGGCGGGGTGGCGCGTAGCGTCGCGCTCGACATCCTCGGCAGGGCGCGAGGGATCGGCGATCGCGGTTGAGATCGGTGTGGGCACCGACAGCGCAACGGCGGCAGGCGCAGCGAGCAGGCCCGCGAGCAGGGCGGCGAGGATCGTGGAACGCATGTGTTTCTCTCCCTTGGTACGGCGATCCTAGCGTGGGCGAACGGCCAGCGTGATCACCAATATGTCAGTGTCTAACCGCCGACCTGCGCCTTGGCGACGGAGGCCTTCACCGGCGGAATGTCGGCATCGGCGAGCGGCGTCATCCATTTTTTGCGCTTCAGCGCCGCGGCGATGAACGGCGCGAGCTCGGCCGCCTTCTTCGCTTCGCGCGCCGCGACCTCGGCCTTGAACTCCGGCATCACCTCGGCGGCGAAGAGTTCCAGCGAGGCACAGATATCGGCGTGCTTGTTGCGGCCGGCCTGCTGCATGAAGATGACCTGGTCAATGCCTGAGGCCTGGAAGGCGCGGAGATGCGCGCGCATGTCGTCGGGCGTGCCGATGCCCGACGCGTTGCGTTCGGCGCGCTTCATCGCATCGATGATCTCCTCGGTCCGCTGGCCGCGCTTTTCGATATATTCGCCCCACAGATTGGTGCGGCCGGGGATCGTGTCGTGCGCAACGAGCGCGTTCAGCGCATAGCCGAAGAACTCGAACCCCTCATGCCCGCGGCGGATCGCCTCGGCGCGGTCGTGGTGCAGCGAGAAGTTCGAAACCATCGCGATATTGGCGTTGACGCTGTGGCCGAGCGGCACGCACGCGTCCGACTTGATGATACCGTAATAAATGTCGGCCCAGGCGCGCGCTTCGTCAGGATCGAGGAACGAGAAGGCGAGCGCGCCGATGCCGTTCTGCGCCGCGACCTTGATCGTATCGCGATTGGTGCAGGCCATCCACATCGGCGGATGCGGCGCCTGCACCGGCTTCGGCACGATGTTGCGGCAGGGCATCGAGAAGTATTGGCCCTCGAAACCGGGATAGGGATCGAGCACCAGCATGTTGGCGATCTGCTCGGCTGCCTCCAACGCCATCGCGCGCTTCTCGCGGGCAGGGATCTTGAACGCGCCGAGTTCCAGGCGCGTCGCGCCCTCGCCGATGCCGAAATCGACGCGGCCGTTCGAGATGATGTCGAGCGTCGCGATGCCCTCCGCCGTGCGGGCGGGGTGGTTGTAGTTGGGGATCACCTGCCGGATGCCATGGCCGACACGGATGTTTTTCGTGCGCGCCGCAGCGGCGGCGAGGAAAATCTCGGGCGCGGAGGAGTGCGAATACTCCTCGAGGAAATGATGCTCGACCTCCCAGGCATGGTCGTAGCCGAGGCTGTCGGCCAGCACGACCTGGTCGAGCGCCTCGTGGAAGAGGCGGGATTCATCGCCGGGCAGCCAGGGCTTGGGGAGCTGGAGTTCGTAGAAGACGCCGAAACGCATGGGGGTTCCTCGGGCCGTTCTGGTTCTTGTTGCGCTCAGCCTATACGGCGGGGCGCAAAAGGAAACGGCACGGCGATATCAGCCGCCGAGGCGCTTGCGGGCAATGGGATGCTGCAGCATCGCCGTCTTTTCCGCCTCCGACCGGCCGGACCACCAGGCCGCGATCGCGGAAAACCCGTGTCCTGCGCCGAAGGCCTCCAGCGCCGTCGTCGCGGCGAGACCGAAAAAGCTGGAGCGGCTCATGCCGAGTTCGGCAGCGCGGCTGTCGATCCGCGCGATCAGGCTGCGCGGCAGATAGACGTTCACGCGCTCTGACGCGTCGGGCGGATCGACGCCGATCACCACGAAAGCGACGAAGGGGCAGTTCTTCGGCAGGACGATCGCCTCGATCGACGTGGCGGCCGGCAGCGGCAGATCGCGCTCCGCATGCTTCTCCACCGCACGGCGCAGGACCTCTTCCCCGCGCTGCATGACGGCTTCGTTGGACGCTCCGGCCGCGACGGCGTCGGGAAAATCCGGGAACCAGAGGCCGAGGGCGCCCTTGGCCCCACGCTCCAGCACGGCAGGATAATAGCGGCGTGTCATGGTGTGTGATTTAACACAATGCTCGATAGCCCGCCAACAAAAAGAAAACGGCGGCCGATGAAGGCCGCCGCTGAAATGGCCGGGTCGTGCCCGGCCGTGAGGATCTTGAGGTCTAGAGCCGCTCGACGATCGTGACGTTCGCGAGACCGCCGCCTTCGCACATGGTCTGGAGACCGTAGCGCTTGCCGCGCTTGTGGAGGGCGTTGACCAGGGTCGACATCAGCTTGGTGCCCGAGCCGCCCAGCGGGTGGCCGAGGGCGATCGCGCCGCCATTGACGTTGAGGCGCGCCGGGTCGGCGCCCAGCGTCTGCTGCCAGGCGAGCGGCACGGAGGCGAACGCCTCGTTCACTTCATAGAGATCGATGTCGTCGATCTTCATGCCGGCGCGCTGCAGCGCGCGCTGGGTCGCGGGGATGGGCGCTTCCAGCATGATGATGGGATCGGCGCCGATCACCGTCATGTGGTGGATGCGCGCGAGCGGCTTCACGCCGAGCGCCTTCAGGCCCTTCTCGTTGACGACCATGACACCCGAAGCGCCGTCGGTGATCTGGCTGGAGGTCGCGGCGGTCAGGCGGCCGTCTTCCTTGATCAGCTTCACGCCCTTCATCGCATCGAGCGAGGCGTTGAAGCGGATGCCCTCATCGACGGTGTGGAGCACCTTGTTGCCCTCGGCATCGACGATCTCGAGCGGCAGGATCTCGCCGTCGAACGCGCCGGACTCTGTCGCTTCCTTGCCCTTGCGGTGCGAGTTGTAGCCGAACTCGTCGAGCACATCCTTGGTCAGGTCGTATTTCTTGGCGATCATCTCGGCGCCGTCGAACTGGCTGAACATGATGCCGGGATAACGCTCCTCAAGGCGTGGGCTCTTGTAGATGCCAAAGCCGTTCTTGGCGGGCAGCGTGATGGCGAGGCCCATGGGGACGCGCGTCATGCTCTCGACGCCCGAGGCGATGACGCAATCCATCGTGCCGGACATCACGGCCTGCGCCGCGAAGTGGAGCGCCTGCTGCGAAGAACCGCACTGGCGGTCGACCGAAGTGGCGGGAACGCTTTCGGGCAGCTTGGAGGCCATCACCGCATTGCGGGCGATGTTCATCGCCTGCTCGCCGGCCTGGCTGACGCAGCCCATGATGACATCGTCGATGAGGGCCGGGTCGGCCTTGGTCTGCTCGACCAGATTGTCGATGATCGCCGCGGCGAGATCGACGGGATGCCAGTCCTTCAGACGACCGCCCTTGCGGCCGCCGGCCGTGCGCGCGATGGCGACGATATACGCTTCACCCATATTGAACTCCTCCGGTTTGGAAAGGCGGCGGCCCCTTCGGGCGCATGGGGAAGAGGTAATACCGCGCCCGGCAAAGCGCCAGCCTGACGCATCGGAAGGCCAGGCGGGGGCAGTGCCGCTTTACCGGGCGTCCAATCGGACTAGGGTCGGCGCAGCATTTCCGTACCCAGGTCCCCTCCCTTGTCGACACCCGTCCGGTCTTTTTCCCGCCTTGCCTTCCGCCCCAGCCGCTACACTACCCTCGCCATTTGCATCCTGATCCTGGCGGTCGCCGGGTATTTCGCGCCGCGCCATCCCTGGGCGGCCGTGGTGGCGGGGATCGCGTTGGTCCTCGTGCTGATCGGCCTCTACGACCTGACCCAGACCCGGCATGCGATCCTGCGCAATTATCCGGTGCTGGGCCACGTCCGCTATCTCGTCGAGATGATCCGGCCGGAGATCCGGCAATATCTGCTGGAGGACGATGATGAGGCGGCGCCCTTCTCGCGCTCGCAGCGCAGCCTCGTCTATGCCCGCGCCAAGAACGAGGGCAGCGAGCGCCCGTTCGGCACGATGATGGAGGTCTATGGCGACAACTACGAGTTCATCGGCCATTCCCACCGGCCGGTGACACCGGGCGACCCCAAGACCTTCCGCATCACGATCGGCGGCGACCAGTGCACGCAGCCTTATTCGTCCTCGATCTTCAACGTCTCGGCCATGAGCTTCGGTTCGCTCAGCGCCAATGCGATCCGCGCGCTCAACAAGGGTGCGAAGCTGGGCGGTTTCAGCCATGACACCGGCGAGGGCAGCATCAGCCCCTATCACCGCGAATTCGGCGGTGACATCGTGTGGGAGGTCGCGAGCGGCTATTTCGGCTGCCGCACAGCGGAGGGAAAATTCGATCCTGAAGGCTTCGCCAGGCAGGCGACCGATCCCCAGGTGAAGATGATCGAGATCAAACTGAGCCAGGGCGCGAAGCCCGGCCATGGCGGCATATTGCCGGCGGAAAAGGTCAGCGCCGAAATCGCTGCGACACGCGGCGTGCCGATGGGCCAGGATTGCGTCTCGCCCTCACGGCACAGCGCGTTCTCGACGCCGACCGAGATGATGCAGTTCATCGCGGAACTGCGTCGCCTTTCCGGCGGCAAGCCGGTCGGCTTCAAGTTCTGCCTCGGCCATCCCTGGGAGTTCATGGGCATCGTCAAGGCGATGCTGGAGACCGGCATCCGTCCCGACTTCATCGTCGTCGACGGCGCCGAAGGCGGCACGGGCGCCGCGCCGGTCGAGTTCAGCGACCATGTCGGCGTGCCCATGCGCGAAGGCCTGCTCTTCGTCCACAACACGCTGGTCGCGACCAATCTGCGCAAGCACATCAAGATCGGCGTCGCCGGCAAGATCGTCAGCGCCTTCGACATTGCCCGCGTGCTCGCGCTAGGCGCAGATTGGACGAATTCGGCCCGCGGCTTCATGTTTGCGGTCGGCTGCGTCCAGTCGCGCAGCTGCAACACGAACAAATGCCCGACCGGCGTCGCGACCCAGGACCAGCTTCGCCAGCGCGCCCTCGTCGTGCCCGACAAGGCGGAGCGCGTCGCGAGCTTCCACCGCAACACCGTGAAGGCGCTGTCGGACATGCTGGCGGCGGCGGGACTGGACGAGCCGTCTGACCTCGGCCCGCACCACATCGTGCGGCGCATCAACGCCAACGAGGTCAGGCTTTATTCCAAGATCTTCCCGTTCCTGCAGCCCGGCGAATTGCTGGGCGGCAACTGCTCGAATTCATTCTACGCCTCGCTCTGGGACATGGCGCGGGCCGAGAGCTTCGATCCCGTGAAGGTCGTCAAGTCAGCCGCATAGAAAAACCGCCCTCCACCGTTTGGCGGAGGGCGGCTTTCGTGATGAGCCCTAGCTAGTTCTGCGGTGCTGCGGCGAAGGCGGCCTTCAGCTTGTCCGCGGCGTAGGTCTCCGCCGCCGCCGCGTCGGCAACGACGGCGCCCATGCCGAAGAACTCGTGCGTCACGCCCTCATATTCCTTGAGGTCGGTGGTCACGCCCGCAGTCTTCAGCTTATCGGCGAGATGCGCGCCGTCGTCATGCAGCGGGTCGATCTCGGCGAGGATAATGGTCGTCGGCGGCAGACCCTTGAGATCGGCCGCCACGAGGTTGAGGCGCGGGTCCTTGCCCTGGTCGGGCGAGGCCAGCGTGTTCTTGAAGAACCAGTCAAGCATCGGCGTGTTCAACGGCTTCGCCGCGGCATAGGTCACCTTGGCCTCGGTATCGCCGGTATCGGCGACCGGATAGACCGCGACGACGTGGACCGGGACCGGCCATTTCTTATCGCGAACCGCGATGGCGGTGTCGATCGCCATATTGCCGCCGGCGCTTTCACCGACGATCGCGAGCTTCTTCAGATCGCCGCCCCAGGAGGGCGCGTCCTTCACGATCCACTGATAGGCGGCGAGCACGTCGTCATGCGCGGCGGGGAATTTCGCTTCCGGCGCCTTGCGGTATTCGACGGAGACGACGATGGCGTTCGCCATTTTGGCGAGCGCGCGCGGGCTCGAATCGTAAACGTCGATGTCGGCGATCACCCAGCCGCCGCCATGGATGTAGAGGATGACGGGCAGGGGACCTTCGGCGCCTTTGGGCTTGTAGATGCGGGCGTTCTGCGTGTTGCCGTCGGCGGCGGTATAGGTGGTGTCGTCGGTCTCAACGCTGTCGTCCATTGCGGGCTTGCCCTGATCCTTAAGGATCGCGGCGACGGCTTCGGCGGGCGTCGGCTGGTCGCGCGCTTCCTCAGGCGTCAACGTCTCGATCGGCTTGCCGCCGAGCGAGGCGAGCTTGTCGAGCACCGCCTGCATGTCGGCGTCGGGCTTGGCCGGTGTCGCGGCATAGGATAGCGGCGCAAAGGCGAAGACGGCAGCGAGCGCGGCGCTGCCAAGGAGATGGCGGGTTTTCATGGGGAAACTCCAAACGGGGGTGGCGGTCTAACCGCCACCACCCGCACAGGTTCCGCTCAGGCGAGCATTCGCACCTTTGGTTCGCGATCCCACTGGCGCGTACTGGCCGGCGCGATGAAGGCGTCGGCACCGTCGCCAAGATCGACGATGCCGTCGTCAGGCTGGACGCCCGCCTTGTCGAGCAGCGGCTGTGCCTCCGACGTAAAGCCGATCGCTTTCAGGTGGCCGAAGGCATGTGCTGCAAAGTCGACAGCCGCGCCCTCGTTCAGCAACTCTGCGCAACCCTCATCCGAGAGGACCAACGCGACGGCGTCGAAAAGGACGGACGGCGTGCCGGCCAGCTGGCCGTCGGCTTTGAGCTTGCGGCCGCCTTTCAGGGTGACGCCACCGATCTTGGGCGCCACGATCTTCACGGTCGCGCCCTCGGCCTCTACGGCTTTCTTCACCGCAGCTACAATGCGGCCGTCAGCGCCGTCCGTCACGAGGATCCCGACGGCGCGGCCCTGCAGCGTTTCGGGATATTTGCCGATGATCCGAAGGGCCGGCGAAGGCTCCATGTCCTGCGGCTCGACGACGGCCTGAGACTTGGCGGGGAGTGCCATGTTCAACCCATCGGCGACGCGGCGCGCGAGGCTTTCATCGACATTGCGCAGATTGCCCATGACGCGTTCGCGGATCGGCTCGAGCACGACCTTCGACAGTTCGAAAACCAGCGCGCTCGCGATATGCGCCTGCTCGATGCTCGTCTGCGAATGGTAGAATAGCCGCGCATGACTGTAGTGATCCGCGAAGGTCTCGGCGCGCAGGCGAACCTTCTGGCCCTCCATCGGTGCCGCGAACGTGCGGACGCCGCCACGGGGATCTTCGCGGGGGCCCCCGACCTCGCCGGCCTCGGCGAGACTGTTTGGCTCATAGTTCGCCCGGCCCTTGAAGACGATGGTCTGCATATGGCCGTCACGCTGCAGGTTCTGGAACGGACAGCCCTTGGGCTGGTTGATCGGCAGCTGGTGGAAGTTGACCGTGCCTAGGCGCGACAGCTGAGTGTCCTGGTAGGAGAAGAGACGTCCCTGCAGGAGGGGGTCTTCCGAGACATCGATACCCGGCGGCATGTTGGTCGGCAGGAAGGCGACCTGCTCGGTTTCGGCAAAGAAGTTGTCAGGATTGCGGTTCAGTACCATGCGACCGACAAAGGTAATGGGGTGGAGTTCTTCCGGGATCACCTTGGTTGCATCGAGGATGTCGAAGGGCAACGCGTCGGCTTCTTCCTGGCTAAGCAACTGGACGCCGAAATCCCACTCGGGGAAATCGCCCATAGCGATCGACTCGAAGAGGTCACGGCGGTGATAGTCGGGATCCGCGCCGGCGATCTTCACCGCCTCGTCCCAGCAGGTCGACTGCGTTCCCAGCTTTGGGCGCCAGTGGAATTTGACGAAGGTCGCCTCGTCCTTAGCGTTGAGCAGGCGGAAGGTATTGACGCCGAAGCCCTCCATCATGCGCAGAGAGCGCGGGATGGTGCGGTCGGACATCGCCCACATGATCATGTGGGTCGACTCCGGCATCAGGCCGATGAAGTCCCAGAACGTGTCATGGGCGCTTGCCGCTTGCGGATAGCCGCGGTCGGCTTCCATCTTCACGGCATGGATGAGGTCGGGAAACTTGATCGCATCCTGGATGAAGAAGACCGGGATGTTGTTACCAACGAGGTCCCAATTGCCTTCGTTGGTGTAGAACTTCACGGCAAAGCCGCGCACGTCGCGCGGCGTATCCACGCTGCCCGCGCCGCCGGCGACGGTCGAGAAACGGGTGAAGACTTCGGTACGGGCGCCGACTTCGGTCAGGATCTTGGCGCGGGTGTAGGGCGCCAACGACTTGGTCAACTCGAAATAGCCGTGCGCGGCGGACCCGCGGGCGTGGACGATGCGTTCGGGAATACGCTCGTGATCGAAATGCTGGATCTTTTCGCGTAGCACGAAATCTTCGAGCAGCGTCGGTCCGCGGCGTCCGCCCTTCAGCGAGTTCTGATTGTCGCCAACGGGAATGCCATGATTGGTCGTGAGGCGTGCGTTCGGGTCAGACATAGTCTGATGGGTTTCGCCGCCATTTCCGATCCCGACCTTCGGCGTCTTGGGGGTCGGCGGAGTCGTGTTCGTGGGTCGTTTGGCCATGGCCGTGCGTCCTTCTCGAGGGGCGGAGTGCCGTCTGAACGCGAGTGGGACGCTTTAGTGCCTCAGCCGGCGGGTAATTCGCTAAAGCTCGCAACCACATCCGAGCGCATTGTCTCGGTCACCTGGAAGATTGTGAGGCCTGCGGAGCGCAGGTCCTTGATGAGGTCTTGTAACGTCGCCTTGGAAACCGCGCCGGCGGAAATCCGGTCGCCCGTCGCGGTATTCGATGCGACGACAATGTACTGAAACCGGTCACCGGTCTTCATGGTGGTTCGTTCCCTAGCCTGCGTGCTCCGCGCAGATCTTGTTCAGCTTCGGCAAGTCGGCATCCGAGCTTCTGCAAAACGCAGATAGGCCGTCCCGGTTCCGGTCAGGCCGCTGCGGATTCCGGTGCTGCCCAGGCGGGCGAACCGGCATCGGCCTGCGCAGCCATCGGCAACTCAGCCAGGCCCGGCAGCGCCGTCACGGTGACGTCGATATCGACCAGCGTGACGTCGTCGGGCACGCCCATATAACTGCCGCTGACGGGGACCGCGTGCTCGGCGTCGCTGGCGACCCCGACACGCAGGAGGCTGGGCGATTCGATGAGACCGTTGGTCGGATCGAACTCGACCCAGCCGGGACCGGGCAGATAGACCTCCGCCCAGGCATGGGTCGCGCCGGCGCCGACCATGCCGGCATTCATGCCATGGTCGAGTGCGGGATCGTAGAGATAGCCGGTGACGAAGCGCGCCCCGAAACCGAGCGCCCGCGCCGCCTCGATGAAGAGCGTCGCGAAATCGCGGCAGGTACCGCCGCGAAACGACAGCGTCTCGCTCGGCGTCTGGACGCCGCCGAGATCGCGGGGATTGTAGAGAAACTCGGCGCGGATCGCGGCGTTCATGGCGCGCAGGAGATCGAGCGTCTCCATGCCCTGCTGGACATAGAACTGCGCCCAAGCGCTCACCGCCGGCAGGCAATGCGCGTAGCGGCAGGTCAGGAACGAGCCGAGATTGAGCCGGTCGTCGGCGGCATAGACGAAGGGATACTGCCGCGCGGAATCGTCGATATCGATCTCGGATTCACCGCGCGAATGGCGCGAAACGACGAGATCGCTGGTGATCAACAGATCATCAGACGGCGCGTCGAACGTCACCGTCGCGATCGAATTACCGAAGACGTCGTGCGACCAGCGCACCTTGCCCTGCGGCGAGAGGGTCAGCGTTGCCTCCTCCAGGCGGAGGTCATGGCTGTCCTTCGGCCGCACCATCAGCCTCTGCAACCCTAGTTCTACGGGGCGGCGATAGCTGTAGTGGGTACGGTGATGGATCGCATAACGCGGCATGTGGGCTTTCGCTGGAACCGCCCGGCGCCGAGGCAGAACAAAAGACGCTCACGGAGACGTCCCCGACGCCCGCCAGACCACAACGCACAACGCGCGGCGGCGTTCCATCGTGGTGCAGCACTGGCTGCGCTCGGCAAAAAACGACGGAAATTCAATAAATCTCGCGTGAGGCGAGTGAATGGTGCCCCTGGCCGGACTTGAACCAGCACGCCCGAAGGCAACGGATTTTGAGTCCGCCGCGTCTACCATTCCACCACAGGGGCAACGGCGGGCCTTCTAGGGCGCGGAGGGCGGGTGCGTCAACGCCCGCCCTGCCGCGACCGAGCTCAGACGACGCTGAGCGTCACGTCGATATTGCCGCGGGTGGCGTTGGAATAGGGGCAGACCTGATGGGCGGCCTCGACCAGCTTTTCCGCCGCTTCGCGCTCGAAGCCTGGAATATGGACCTTCAACTCGGCCGAGATGCCGAATCCATGTTCGATCGGGCCGATCGAAACCGAGGCGTCGATACTGATATCCGGCGGCACCGTGATCTTCTGGTTCCGGGCGACCGCCTTGATGGCGCCGATGAAGCAGGCCGAATAGCCCGCTGCGAACAGCGATTCCGGGTTCGTGCCCTCGCCCTTGCCGCCCATCGCCGGCGGGGGATCGAGCTTCACATCGAGATGACCGTCGGCCGCGACCGACTTGCCGTCGCGTCCACCGGTCGAGGTGGCCTGAGCGGTGTAGAGGACCTTCTGGAGCTTGTTGACCATGGTTCCAACCCTTCACGTTTTCGTCTGAAGGGATGTTGGCCCACCGGCGGGGCTTTGCAAGCGCCTCGGGCAAGGGCATATCGACGCTCATGAGCGTTCGAAATAGCCTGCGCCTCGCCGCTTTCGTCAGTGGGGCTGCGCCAGCGGCGATGCTGGGGTTCGCTTACTACATGCAATATGTCGAGCACCTGATGCCCTGCATCCTGTGCCTCTGGCAGCGCCCGCCGCATTTCGCCGCGGCCGGGTTCGGGCTGCTCGCCTTTCTGAGCGTCGGCGGCCCGAAGGTCCTGCCCCGGCTGTTCCTGGGACTGGCGGCGCTGGCCTTCCTGGCGGGCGCGGGGATCGCGATCTTCCATACCGGCGTCGAGCTGCATCTCTGGAAGGGCCTTGCCGAATGCGGCGGCACGATCGGGCCGCTCAGCACCGATATCGGCGTCCTCGCCCAGGGCATGAACGCGACCAAGATCGTCGCCTGCGACCAGCCGAGCTGGATCTTCCTCGGCCTCTCCATGGCGGCGTGGAATGCGGTGCTCTCGCTGGGCCTCGCCGGCGTCGCGCTGTGGGGCATGCTGCAGGGCCGCCTGCGCGGCCGTTTCCGCGCATGACCGCTCGTCGCACCCCGCCCCGCCCCGGCCGCCGCGCCACGGAAGCGACGCCCGACGACATCGCCGCGATGATCCGGGTCGACCACGCCGGCGAGTACGGCGCGGTGCGCATCTATGAGGGCCAGCTCGCCGTGTTGGGCGCGAGCCCCGCGACGGCGCGCTCGGCGGCGCTGGTCCGCCACATGGCGGCGCAAGAGGACGCGCATCTCGCGACCTTCGACCGGCTGATCGCCGAACGCGGCGTCCGGCCGACCGTGCTGGCGCCGGTGTGGGATGCCGCCGGCTTCGCGCTCGGCGCCGTCACCGCGCTGATGGGCGAGACCGCGGCGATGGCCTGCACCGAGGCGGTCGAGGAAGTGATCGATGCGCATTACGCGGCGCAGGAGGAAAAGCTGAAGGGCCGCGACGCTGAGCTGGAAGATGTCGTCACCCGCTTCCGCGCCGAGGAGATCGAGCATCGCGACACCGCGCGGGCCGAAGGCGCGAAGGAGGCGCCGGCCTATCCCGTGCTGACCGGCTTCGTGAAGGCTGGAGTGCGGCTCGCGATCCGGCTGAGCGAGAAGGTCTGATGGATACGCACGAGGCCGCCTATAACGCGCGCCTCGCGGCGACGACCCCGCGCAAGGCGGACGCCACGGATATCCCTGCGCTGTCGAAGCTGCTGACTTCGGCCTTTGTCGAGGATCCCGTCATGGCCTGGGGCTTTCGCGAGGGCGGCGCGCTGCCCGGCGCGCTCAAGGCCTATTTCGATTTCTCGCTAAAGGACCAGTGCGTGCGGCATGACGCAATGTATGTTGCGGGCGACATGCAGGCGGCGGCGGTGTGGTTGCCGCCCAGCGGGCTCGGCTCGCTGTCGCTGCCGATGTGGCGCATGCTGATCCTGCTGCCGACGCTGCTGAAGATTTCCGGCTGGTCACGCATGGGCCGCGCGATGGCGATGGGCGAGGCGCTGGAGAAGCACCATCCGCCCGAGCCGCCGCATTGGTATCTCTTCTTTCTGGGCGTGACGCCGGAGCTGCGCGGCAAGGGCGTCGGCTCGGCCATTCTTGAAGCGACACTTAAGCGCGCCGACGATGACGGCATGCCCGCTTATCTCGATAATTCGAACCCCAAGAACACCCGGCTCTACGAACGCGCCGGATTCCGGGTGGTGACGGAATATCACGCGCGCAAGGATGCGCCGCAGATCCTCGGCATGTGGCGCGACGCAAGGAAGCCATGACCAAACCAGTTGCACTTGTCACCGGGGCCGGCGCCGAACATGGGCTCGGCGCTGCGGTCGCGCGCGCTTTCGCCAAGGGCGGGCATCATGTCGTCGTGTCCGGGCGATCGCTGGACAAGGTGGAGACGGTCGCCGCCGCGATCCGCGACGGCGGCGGTGCGGCGGAAGCGGTGGCGCTGGATGTGACCAACGAAGCCGATGTCGCCGCGGTCTTTGCCGAGGTCGAGCGCAAGTTCCCCGGCGCGCTGGATGCCGTCATCTACAATGCCGGCGACAATCGCCCTGCACCGTTCCGCGAAACCACGGCAGAGCATTTCGAAGCCTTCTGGCGCGTCGGGTGTTTCGGCGGCTTCCTGGTCGGGCGCGAGGCGGCGAAGGTGCTGGTCCCGCGCGGCAAGGGTGCGATCCTGTTCACCGGCGCCAGCGGCAGCCTGCGCGGCAAGGCGAACTATGCCGCCTTCGCCGCGGCCAAGGCGGGCCTTCGCGCCACAGCGCAGTCCATGGCCCGCGAGTTCGGGCCGCAGGGCGTGCATGTCGCCCATGTCATCATCGACGGAGTGATCGACGGCGCGCGCATCCGCAAGGCGTGGCCGGGCGCGCTCGACCGGCTGGGCGAGGACGGCATGCTGGATGTCGACGACATCGCCGCTAACTACTGGCATCTCTACAGCCAGCCGCGCAGCGCCTGGACGCAGGAACTGGACCTGCGTCCCTTCAAGGAACCGTGGTGATCAAGGCTTGATGCGTTCCAGCGCGATCGAGATCTGATCGCCGGCTGCGGTTGGCGGGAGAGTCGCGACGTAGCGTCCCTGCTCGTAATTCGGCCGGAAGCGCAGTTCGACCGTGCCCGCCTTCAGCAGAATTCCGCCGCCCTCGAAGACCGTCCATTGCAGCGGTTCGGCGAGGCCCACCGCGCCGAACGTCTTGGCGAGACATTCCGCATCGATGCCGGCCTGCGCGTAGACTTCAGCGCCGCCCTCCGCCCAGCTTTCGTGGAGCGTGAGCGGGCAGGAGTCGCCGCGCCAGAGGGTCATCGTGTAATCGCCGCTGACCGCGACCATCGCCTGCGACAGCGGCGCGGGCGGCATCATTGCCGAGGCCGGCACGGCCATCAGGAAGGCGGCAAGCAGCGCGCCGCGGAATGCGAAGGGATGAAGCACGGGTTGATCCTTTGCGAGGCCGCCTGAGAAAAAGCCTACGGCTCCAACTCGCTATCCCAATAGAGATAGTCGCGCCAGGAATCGTGCAGGTAGTTCGGCGGGAAGGCGCGCCCGTTGCGCTGGAGATCCTGCACGCTCGGCCGCACCGGGCGGTTCGCGGGATGCATGCCGCAATGCTGCACGAGCCGGCCGCCCTTGAGCAGATTGCAGGACGAGCAGGCCGCGACGATATTTTCCCATGTCGTCCGGCCGCCGCGCGAGCGGGGCACGACGTGGTCGAAGGTCAGGTCGCGTTTGTCGCCGCAATACTGGCACTGGAAGCGATCGCGCAGGAAGACGTTGAACCGTGTGAAGGCCGGGGTACGCGCCGGGCGCACATAGTCTTTCAGGCAGACGACCGAGGGGAGCTGCAGCTCGAAGCCCGGCGAGCGCACGACGCGGTCGTAATGGCTGAGGATCGTCACCCGCTCCAGGAACACGGCCTTGACCGTGTCCTGCCAGGACCAGAGCGACAACGGGAAGTAGGACAGCGGCCGAAAATCGGCGTTGAGAACGAGCGCAGGGCAGGCGTCGGGCGCGCGCTCAGCGGCGAGCACGACACGCCTCCTCAAGGATCAGGCTGGGGTGACGCGCGCTGACGAAGACCGGATACCCATACGATTCGAGTTGTCCCTGTCCTTTAATATAAGGATCACGACGCCTGTGTGAAGGCTCTCAGCCGCCGAGGTCCTTATAGGCCGCCGCCAGGAACGCCGCGCCGAGCTGGACGCCCTGCGCGTCGATCGAATGGCCGACGCCGCGTGCAACATGCGAGCGCACGGTCACTCCGGCGGCGGTGAGGCCCGCGACCGCGGCGTCGAGCGCCTGGATGGGCACCATCGGGTCAGCATCGCCATGGATCAGCAGGACCGGTGGCCGGGATTTGATCTCCGCGGGCAGGCGCTCGGCGCCGACCAGCGCGCCGGAATAACCGACGATCGCCACCGGCGGGGCGGCGCGGCGGAGCCCCACCTGCAACGCCATCATCGTACCCTGGCTGAACCCGACCAGCGCGAGGCGCGAGGCATCGAGCCCGAGCCGCGCCAGTTCGGCGTCCAGAAAGGCATCGAGAGTCGCCGCCGCACTGGCGGCGCCGGCAGCCAGCAGCACCGGATCGAGCCGGGTGATGCCGAACCATTGATAGGCGCCGTACATGCCGGGAATCTGTTCCGGCGCATTGGGCGAGACGAAGGCCGCCCGCGGCAGCGCTTGTTGGTAATACGGCGCGAGGCCGATCAGGTCCTCGCCGTTCGCGCCGTAGCCGTGCACGAAGACGACGAGGCTGTCCGCCGGGCCGCCGTCACTGGGTCCGACCCGGGGGCCGTTGATGGTTTGCGTCATGGGTGCAGTCTGGACGCCGGCTAGAACGAAGACCATAGGCCGAGAATGGCCCCCATCAACGTGAACTGAGACGCGGGATAGAGGGCGTGGATGGCGATCAGCCCGGGACTGTTCTGGCCGAACAACCCGTTCATCTTGATCGCCGGGGCGACGCAGAGAAAACCGATCACCGCGCCGACGACGATCGCGCCCTTGAACGAGGGCGCCGGGCCGACTAGGGCCGACAGCGCAATGGCGCCGATGATGGAGATCGTAACCGAGGCGATCATCGGCACGGCGAAGGGATAGCGGATCGGCACGGTCTTGCCGACGCCGGTTTCGGCCTGCCAGCGCTTGGAGAACAGCAATGGGGAATACCAGAGCCCACCCAGCACGAAGCCGGCGATTCCCGCGACGATCGCGCCTACCCAATTGATCTCGAGCATGTCCCCCTCCAGAGTTGCTGTCTTATCCTGCGCCGGAATTCGATGATCGTCACCCGCTTTGCGCCTTCGCCGACCGGCCAGCTCCACACCGGACACGCCTTTTCCGCCGTCTTCGCCGCCCGCGCGGCGCGACAACTTGGCGGGCGCTTCCTGCTGCGCCTGGAAGATATCGACAAGACACGCTGCCGCCGCGCCTTCGAGATCGGCATTCTCGACGATCTCGACTGGCTGGGTCTTGAATGGGAGACGCCGGTGCGCCGGCAGTCCGAGCATTTCGAGGACTATCAGGCGGCGCTGGAGCGGCTGGACGGGATGGCGCTGACCTATCCCTGTTTCTGCACGCGCAAGGAGATCGCGGCCGAAATCGCCGCCAGCGTCAGCGCGCCGCACGGGCCCGACGGGCCGATCTATCCCGGTACCTGCCGCGAGCTCGATTTCGAGATCCTGGCCGATCGCTTCGAGCGCGGCGATGCGTTCGCCCTCAGGCTCGACATGGGAAAGGCGCTCGCCATGACGGGGCCGCTGACGCTGGAGGAAAAGGGCGAACGTCGCGCGGCGACACCGGAGGAATTCGGCGACATCGTCCTCGCGCGCAAGGAGATGCCGGCGAGCTATCACCTCGCTGTCACGGTGGATGACGCGATCCAGGGCGTGACGCTGGTAACGCGCGGCGAGGACCTGTTGCCCGCCGCCTCCGTGCACCGCGTGCTGCAGGCGCTGCTCAGCCTGCCCGAGCCGCGCTATCACCACCACAGATTGCTGACCGGCGAGGATGGCCGGCGGCTCGCCAAACGTGACGGCGTCCCCTCTCTCGCGGATGTGAGGGCGACGGGCATTTCGGCGGCTGACTTTATCGCGGGGCTGGGGTTCGATCCCGCCACCTAGGGAGGACATTCATGCGCCGCTTCGCTTACGCCTTTGCCGTCTCCGCCATGCTTGCCGTACCCGCCTTGGCCGGTCCCAACGAGGACGCGCTGATCGCCGCCGACAAGGCCTTCAACGACATGGCGCAGAAAGACGGCGTCGTCGCCGCCTTCGCCGCCTATGCTGCGCCGGATGCGCGCATGTTCCGCGGCGAGGAGGCCATCGTGTCAGGCCCCGCAGAAATCCAGGCGCTGATGGAGGAACAGTACTCCCATGGCGGCTCGCTGACCTGGACACCGACCGAGGCCGTCTCTTCGGCGGACGGAACGCTCGGCTTCACCCATGGCCGCTGGACCTATGTCAGCCCCAAGAACGGCGCGGGCGAGACGGTCACGCAGCTCGGCAGCTATGTCTCGATCTGGGCGAAGCAGCCGGACGGGAGCTACAAGTTCTCCGTCGATATCGGCAATCCCGACCGGCCGACTGAACCTCAGGACTAGCTCTCCAGCCTTGGCAATCGCTGTCATGCCCGCGAAGGCGGGCATCCACCTTCAGCACGCCTGCTGGATGCCCGCCTTCGCGGGCATGACAGTGAAGAGCGCGCCCTAGCGATCAGGCGTGGCGCGGCAGCGCCTCACGCTTGATCTTCTTGGCGATCGACCATTTGTGCACTTCGGTCGGGCCGTCATAGATGCGGAAGGCGCGGATATCGCGGAAGATCTGATGCACCGGCGTATCGTCGGTGATGCCGGTGCCGCCGAGGATCTGCACGCAGCGATCGGCGATGCGGAACAGCTGTTCGGAGACCGCGACCTTCGCGACGGAGGATTCGAACCCGCCCGCGCCATGGCCGGCATTGTCGAGCGCCCAGGCGCACCAGTCGATCGTCAGTTCCGCCTGCTTCAGGTCGATCTCGTTGTCGGCCAGCATGAAGCCGACGCCTTCGTGATCGATCAGCGGCTTGCCGAAGGCGTGGCGCTTCACGGCATAGGCGGTCGCGATGTCGTGGGCGCGCTTGGCGGCACCCCACCAGCGCATACAGTGGGTGAGACGCGCCGGCGCGAGGCGGACCTGCGCATATTTGAAGCCCTGCCCGACCTCGCCGAGCACCTGATCCGAGCTGACGCGCAGCTCGTCGATCATCACGACGGAGTGGCCGCCGGGCATGGTGCGGTCGATGGTGTCGAGCACGCGCTCGATGCGGACGGCGGGATTGGGGAGATCGGTGAGGAAGAGCGTCGCGCCCTGCTCCGTCTTCGCCATGACGATGCCGACGCTGGCGCCGTCAGCGCCGGTAATGAGCGTCTTGCGGCCGGAGATGACCCAGTGATTGCCGTCCTGGCGCGCGGTCGTCTTCATCATGGAAGGGTCCGAGCCGGCGCCGCCATCGGGCTCGGTCATGAAGAAGGCCGAGCGCGTGCGGCCCGCGGCGAGCGGACGCAGGAAATGCTCCTGCTGTTCCTTGCTCGCAACCTTCTCCAGCAGCGCCATGTTGCCCTCGTCGGGCGCCATGATGTTGAGGGCGATCGGCCCCAGCATCGAATAACCCGCGGCGCGGAAGACGGTCGCGATCTCCCGGTGCTTGAGGCCCATGCCGCCGAACTCCTCGCCGACATGCGGCGAGAGCAGGCCGGCCGCGCGGGCCTTTTCCTTCAGCTCATAGGAGAGCTCGTCGGAGGGACCGTGATGGCCGATCCGTGGGTCGGTCTCGTAGGGGATGACGACGTCGCGGATGAAGGCATCGACGCGGGCGGCGATGTCGGTTTCGCGCTGGCCGCGGGTAAGGTCGATCATGAAGACGGCTCCAGATTGCTGTGCGGCATCCTTCTGGGGGCGCCGTCCCGGTCCGTCAATGGAAACGGGCCTTCGGGGAACCAAACCGACCCTGCGCCGTTTCTGGCCAAATGCGGCACTGCGTGTAAGGACCCTCGCGATGCGCGGCGCGTCATCGGAATGCCGGTGTGGAGAGTTAGGTGGACGACCGGATTTCCGACTCAAACGAAGCGCAGACGCTCCTTCGGACCAGCGAAGCGCGCTATCAGGCGCTGTTCAACGCCCTCGAAGCCGGATTCTGCATCGTTGAAATCAAGTTCGAGGGCGAGCGCGCCGTCGACTATCTGTTCTTGGAGGCAAACCCTGCCTTCGAGCGCGAAACCGGCCTCGTCAACGCTATCGGCCGCTGGGCGAGTGAACTGGTCCCCAATCTGGAGCGCCATTGGTACGACCACTACGGCCTGGTTGCATCGACCGGCGAATCGTCACGCTTCGAGGACGGCTCAGAGGCGATGGGGCGTTGGTTCGACGTTCATGCCTTTCGTGTAGGCGCGCCGGACGATCGCCAGGTCGCGATCCTCTTCAACGATATTTCCGACCGCAAGCGCGTCGAACTGAGGCAACGCGAGAGCGAAGAGCGGCTGCAGCAGGCGCTGTCGGCCGGGCAAGGCATCGGTACGTGGGATTGGGACATCGTCGCCGACCGGGTCAAGGCCGATGAACGGTTTGCCCGCCTCTACGGCGTCGACCCCGGGATGGCGGCGCGGGGCGCCCCGATCGCCGAATTTTTCACCGGCATGCACCCCTCCGATCGCGACCGCGTCCAGTCGGCCATTGCCGAGGCGATCGCCGGCGGTGGCTCATTCTCGCAGGAGTATCGGCTACTCCAGTCCGATGGGAGCATCACCTGGGTAACTGCGCAGGGCCGCTGCAAGCGAGCGGAAGACGGCACGCCGCTGCGCTTTCCAGGCGTGAGTTTTGACATCACCGAGCGCAAGGCCGCCGAGTCACGCCAGACCGCGCTGCTCACGCTCGGCGATCGGTTGCGCGATATGACTGATCCCGCCGAGATGAGCTATGCCGCTGCCGAAATCTTGGGCCGCACCCTCGACGTGAGCCGCGCCGGCTATGGCGTCATCGACAAGGTCGCCGAGACGATCACCATCGAGCGCGACTGGAACGCGCCGGGCATTACGACACTGGCGGGCGTGCTGAACTTTCGCGACTACGGCTCCTATATCGAGAACCTTAAGCGCGGCGAGACCGTGGTGTTCGCCGATGCACGGCTGGATCCGCGGACCGCGGATAACGCCGACGCCCTGATCGCCATCAGTGCGCAGGCGGCGGTCAACATGCCAGTGCTGGAACAAGGCCAGTTCGCGGCCTTGCTCTACACCAACCATGAGAGCCTCCGCGCGTGGAGCGAGGCCGACCTCGCCTTGATGCGCGAGATCGCCGAGCGCGTGCACATCGCCGTCGAACGCGCCCGCTCCGAACAGGCACGGCGCGAGAGCGAGGAACAGTTCCGCGTCTTCGCCCAAGCGATCCCCAACCAGGTCTGGGCGGCGCGGGCCGACGGCTATCTCTACTGGTTCAACTCGCAGGCCTATGCCTATTCGGGCGACACGCCAGGCACACTTGACGGCGTCGAAGCGTGGGGCCGCATCGTTCACCCCGACGATCTCGCCGATGCCGCGACACGCTGGCAGGCCGCCCTGCAGAGCGGCCGCATCTACGAGACCGAATTCCGCATCCGCCGGGCCGACGGCGTCTATCGCTGGTTCCTGGTGCGCGCCGAACCGGTGCGCGATGCGGCCGGCGAGATCGCGCGCTGGGTCGGCACCAATACCGATATCGACGATGCCAAGCGCCAGGCTGCGGAACTGGCCGACCTCAACCTCACTCTGGAGCGCGAAGTCCAGCGGCGCACCGGCGAGTTGATGGCGGCGGAAGAAGCGCTGCGCCAGAGCCAGAAGATGGAAGCAGTCGGCCAACTGACCGGCGGCCTCGCGCATGATTTCAACAATCTGCTGACCGGCATCACCGGCAGCCTCGAACTGATGAGCGCCCGCATCGCGCAGGGCCGCATGGGCGAGGTCGAGCGCTACACGACGGCGGCGCAGGGCGCGGCGCGCCGCGCCGCGGCGCTGACCCATCGGCTGCTTGCCTTCTCGCGCCGCCAGACGCTGGACCCCAAACCGATCAACGTGAACACGCTGATCGGCGGGCTTGAGGACCTCGTGCGCCGCACGGTCGGTCCAGCCGTCGAGGTCGAGGTGGTCGCAGCTGGCGGGTTGTGGGCGACGCTGGTCGATCCCAATCAGCTGGAGAATGCGCTGCTCAACCTCTGCATCAATGCGCGCGACGCGATGCCGGAGGGCGGGCGGCTGACGATCGAGACCAGCAATCGCTGGCTGGACGATCGCGTCGCCAAGCAGCGCGACCTGCCGCCGGGTCAGTATATCTCGATCTGCGTCTCCGATACCGGCACCGGCATGACGCCGGAAGTGGCGGCCAAGGCGTTCGATCCGTTCTTCACGACCAAACCGATCGGCCTCGGCACCGGGTTGGGCTTGTCGATGATCTACGGCTTCACCCGCCAGTCCGGGGGCGCGACGCGAATCTACTCCGAGCCCGGCCAGGGCGCGATGATCTGCATGTACCTGCCGCGCCATTTCGGCGATGCCGAAAAGGGCGAAGAGGGCGCGTCATCCGGCGATGCGCCCCGCGCGCGCGACGGCGAGACCGTGCTGGTCGTGGACGACGAACCGACCATCCGCATGCTCGTGATGGAGGTGCTGGAAGACCTCGGCTATGCCGCGATCGAGGCGTCGGACGGCGCGTCAGGCATGAAGATCCTGGAATCGGATGCGCGCATCGACCTGCTGGTCAGCGATGTCGGCCTGCCCGGCGGGATGAACGGCCGCCAGATGGCCGACGCCGCCCGCCTGCGCCGGCCCGATCTCAAGATCCTCTTCATCACCGGCTATGCCGAGAATGCGGTGGTCGGGAACGGGCACCTCGAACGCGGCATGCACGTCATGACCAAGCCTTTCGCGATGGAAGCACTGGCCGTGCGCATCCGTGAATTGATCGGCGGCGGCGGCGCCTAGGCCGCCTTGTCGTCCGCTGCTGATGCCGCGATGCCGACGACGCCGCGCATGATGCCGGTGAGTTCGAAGTCCTTGGGCGTGTAGACGGCGGCGATGCCCGCGGTCTTCAGGCGCGTCGCGTCCTCGGGCGGGATAATGCCGCCGGCGATGACGGGGATGGTGAGGCCGCGCTTGCGCAGTTCTTCCATCACGGCTTCGGCGAGCGCAACGTGGCTGCCCGAAAGGATCGAGAGCCCGACGACATGCGCGCCCGTCTTGGCGGCCTGGTCGGCGATCTCGGCGGGGGTGAAACGGATGCCGTCATAGATCGCGTCCATGCCGACTTCGCGGGCGCGGGTGGCGATCTGTTCGGCGCCGTTGGAGTGGCCGTCGAGGCCGGGCTTGGCGACGAGGAAGGTGAGCTGGCGGCCGAGCTTCGCGGAAAGCGCGGCAACCTCGTCGCGCACCGCGACGATGGCGGGATCGTTGGAGAGCCGGGTCTCCTTCGCCAGGCCCGTGGGGCCGCGATACTGGCCGAACACCTTGCGCAGCGCGTCGGCCCACTCGCCGGTGGTGATGCCCGCCTTCGCGCAGGCGATCGACGGCGGCATGATGTTGGCGCCGCTGCGCGCGGCGGCTTCCAGCGTGGCGAGCGCCTCGGCGGCGGCCTTGCCGTCACGGGCGGCGCGCCAGGCGATCAGGCGCGCGACCTGGTCTTCCTCGACGCCTTCCTCGACTGTCATGATGGAATCGACGCCTTCGCCGAGCGGCGACGGCGCGGTCTCGCGATAGGCGTTGACGCCCACGACCTTGATGTCGCCGGCCTCGATCGCCGCGACCCGCGCGGCATTCGCGGCGACGAGGCTTTCCTTCATGTAGACGATGGCGTCCTGCGTCGCCGCGCCGCCCTTGGCGTCGATGCGCGAAAGCTCTTCCAGGATCTCCGACTTGATCTGCGCGACCTTGGCTTCGATGACCGTCGAGCCATCGAAGATGTCCTCATAGTCGAGCATGTCGGTTTCGAGCGCGGCGATCTGCTGCAGGCGCAGCGACCATTGCTGGTCCCACGGGCGCGGCAGGCCCATCGCCTCGTTCCAGGCGGGGAGCTGCACGGCGCGGGCGCGGGCCTTTTTCGACAGCGTGACGCCCAGCATGCCGAAGAGGATGCGGTAGACGTTGTTCTCGGGCTGCGGCTCGGTGAGGCCGAGCGAGTTCACCTGCACGCCGTAGCGGAAGAGCTTCAGCTTGGGGTCGGTGACGCCGTAACGGACGGTGCAGAGCTCGTCCCACAGTTCGCCCATCGCGCGGAGCTTGCAGATCTCGGTGATGAACTTCACGCCGGCATTCACAAAGAACGAGATGCGGCCGACCGCCTGCTGGAACTTCTCGGCGGGAATGGTCGGATCGCCCTTGAGCGCATCGAGCACCGAGGTCGCGGTCGCCAGCGCGAACGCGGCTTCCTCGACGGGACCCGCGCCCGCTTCCTGCAAATGGTAGGAGCAGACATTCATCGGGTTCCATTTGGGCAATTCGCCGGTGGTCCAGCCGATCATGTCGGTGATGAGCCGCAAGGACGGCTGCGGCGGGAAGATATAGGTGCCACGCGAGAGGTATTCCTTGATGAGGTCGTTCTGGGTCGTGCCCTGCAGAGCGGCGCGCGGGGCGCCCTGCTCGTCCGCCGCGGCGACGTAAAGCGCCAGCAGCCAGGGCGCCGTCGCGTTGATCGTCATCGAGGTGTTCATGGCCGAGATCGGGATCTGGTCGAACAGCGCCCGCATGTCGCCCAGATGCGCGACGGGCACGCCGACCTTGCCGACTTCACCCCTGGCGAGGATGTGGTCGCTGTCATAGCCGGTCTGGGTCGGCAGATCGAAGGCGACGGAGAGGCCGGTCTGGCCTTTGGCGAGATTGCCGCGATAGAGCGCGTTGGACTTGGCGGCCGTGGAATGGCCGGCATAGGTGCGGAAAATCCAAGGTTTGTCGGCCATCTCAACCCCTCACGCTCTCTGGCGTTTGTTGCGGCGCAGCATGATTTCGGGTGGGGCGGAGCGCAAGGGGTATTGTGACAGGATGTCAGGAAAGGGGCCTGATGGGTTCAAAGCGCATCGCCGGCGAAAAAGGGCGCAATTCCGAGGAATTTGCGTCCCATTAAACCACGCTATTCGGGTTGAACCGCGTTTTTTCGGGTAATCGGCAAGCGCCCAGCGCCGCGCCTTCCGACAGTTTTATGACCGGTTCGTACCTCCAAAATTCACGATCTGGATATTATTCCTATTTCGACGCTAGTCAAGATTCTGTGGATTGCGCGAGGCGGTAGGGCGGCTAGAACCCTCGCCAAACGACAACCAGAAGGCAGGCCATGTCCGACAGCTTCACCCGGAAGCGTCCATTCCAGGGCGTCCGCAACTTCCGCGATTTCGGCGGCTATCAGGCGCGGAACGGCAAGATGGCGACGGGGCGCTTCTTCCGCTCGGCCAATTACGCGAATGCCAGCGAGACCGATCTCGCCGAGCTGAAGGCGCTGGGCATCACCGCGATCGTCGACCTGCGCCGTCCCGAGGAGCGCACCCGGATGCCCTCGCGCCGCTGGGCGGACTTCGACGCGACGGTCATCGAGAACCATGACGACGACGAAGGCGCCGGCAAGGAAAGCTGGCACGGCTTCATGGAGGAATGGGACCTCTCGGCGGAAGGCATTCGCGACTATCACCGCCGCTATTACGAGCGCGCGCCGACCCTGCCCCGCCTGCACGATCTCTATCAGCGCTATTTCCAGACCGTCGCCGACAGCGAAGGCCCGGTCGTCGTGCACTGCGCCGCGGGCAAGGATCGCACCGGCATCATCTGCGCGCTGACGCACCTGATCGCCGGCGTGCATCGCGACGACATCATCGCCGACTATCTGCTGACCAACGACCCCGCGAGCTTCGCGCTTCACGGGCCGATGTGGGCGGAGGAAATCGCCAAGCAGCGCGGCGCGGCGCCAACCATGGACGCGATGACCGTCGCGATGGGCGTCGAGGCGGAATATCTCGACCGCGCCTTCGCCGTGATCGACCAGACCTATGGCGGCGTCGAAGGCTATCTGCGCGACACGCTGGGCATCGACGCCCCGCTGCGCGCGCGGATCGAGAAGCGGCTGTTCGACTAACCCGCGCATCCCTCCAACGCCACGTCGCTCCAGCCGGCGGGCGCGCATGTCCCTGCCAGCAGGCGCTTGATGCGGGCGACGCGTTCGGCGAGCGCGTCGGCGTGATCGACGGGATCGAGCTCTTTGGGGCCGATCAGCATGGCGACGAGGGCGATATATTCGTCGTCCGGCAGCGCGGCGAGGTCGCGCCCGAACCAGACCTTCGCGGCTTCGGCGAACCCGATCACCGGCTTGCCGTCGCGGCGGCCGAACGAGGCGGTCGCGAGCGTGGCGGTGAGGATTTCCTCCTTCGTCGCGAGTGGGGTCAGCGCGAAGCGGGCGATGAGCACGAGTTCGATCTTCTCGAAGCCCGGCATGAAGCGCTTGAAGTAAAGGAGCTTGGCGAGGCCCTGAGTGAGCGTCGTCGCGCCCGCGCCCGGCGTTTCGAAATCATAGCCGGCATTCTCCCAGAAACTCGGGTCCTCGACCTTCAGCAGGATGTCGACGCGCTCGGGTGGCAGCGTGATGTTCTGTTCGCGCGCGACGGCGAGGCGCTGGTCGATCAACGCGCGGGTTTCGGACCGCGCCTCGAACACGCGCCAGGTCTCGTAGGCAATGAGGCCGATGACGGCGACGACGAGCAGCCGCGCCAGAAGTCTGAAGATATTTCGCATGATGTCCCCCGCTACGTGCGATCACCTCGGCGGCGGATTGCGGCGGGAAAGTGTCCGCCGCATCGGCAAGCAACGCGCCTGTAGCAACGGCTACATCAGACCTCGGCGGGACGCCGCAGCGTGACCAGCGCGAGCAGGCTGATGACCGCGGCGATCGAGAGATAGAGGCCGACATAGGCGAGGCCGCCGGCGTCGGCGAGCGCCTGGGCCGCGATGGGCGCGAGGCCGCCGCCGATGATGCCGCCGATATTGAAGGCCATCGAAACGCCCGTATAGCGGACGCGCGCGGGGAAGAGGCTGGGCAGGAACGCGCCGAGCGGGCCGTAGACGAGGCCCATCAGGAACAGCGCCAGCGACAGGAAGAGCCAGATGAGCGTGAGCGAGCCCGCGCCCATCATCGGGCCGAGCAGGAAGCCGGCGCCGACGGTGAGCACACAGCCGATCATCAGCACGAAGCGCGGCGTCGTCCTGTCCGACCACGCGCCGGCGACGAGGATGCCGAGCGCCATGAAGATGATCGCGCCGAGCTGCACCGCCAGGAACGTCTCGCGGTCATAGCCGAGCTTGGTCGTGCCGTAGCCGAGCGCGAAGGCGGTGGTGAGGTAGAAGATCGCAAAGCAGCAGACGACCGCGAAGGTGCCGGCGAGCGTCGCGAGACCGTGGCGGGCGATGACCTCGCCCAGCGGCACGCGCGGCGGCGGCGCTTCCTTCAGCGCTTCGGCGAAGGCGGGCGTCTCTGTCAGCTTCAACCGGACATAGAGCCCGACGGCGACCAGCGCGATGGAGGCGAGGAAGGGCAGGCGCCAACCCCAGGCGATGAACTGCTCCTCGGTCAGGAAGACGCCGAGAATGAGGAAGAGCCCGTTGGCGGCGATGAAACCGACCGGCGCGCCCAATTGGGGAAACATGCCGTAGCGCCCGCGCCAGCCCGGCGGTGCATTCTCCACCGCCAGCAGCGCCGCCCCGCCCCACTCGCCGCCGAGGCCGAAGCCCTGACCGAAGCGCAGCAGGCAGAGCAGCGCCGGCGCGACCCAGCCCGCCATCGCATAGGTCGGCAGGAAGGCGATGAAGAAGGTCGAGAGCCCCATCAGCAGCAGCGAGGCGACCAGGGTCGACTTGCGCCCGATCCGGTCGCCGAAATGGCCGAAGGCGATGGCGCCGACAGGACGCGCGAAGAAGGCGATGGCGAAGGTCGCGTAGGAGGAGAGGAGCTGCATCTCCGGCGAGGACGACGGAAAGAACAGCGGCCCGAAGACCAGCGAGGCCGCCGTCGCGTAGATGTAGAAATCGTAGAACTCGACCGCCGTGCCGACGAGGCTCGCCGTCAGGATGCGGCGCGCGGAGGGCGCGGCGTGTGGCGTGGCGGTCATGGCGTGATCCAGTACGTTTCCCCGCCGCGTCAGTGAAGCGCTGGGGCAGGCGGGTCAAGCCATGGTGCGGGTATTCACCGCGTTTCGCGGTGCCTGGCTTTGGGTTAGGAGGTGAGGTGTTTTCGGGGATTTACCTATGATCTTTCGCCGCGCCGCCGCCGCGTCGCTTCTCTGCGCCCTCGCCTGCCCGCCGGCGGGTGCGGTCATCATCCTCGACTCCACCTACAAGGCGGAGGGCTACAAGGCCGCCGAGGCGCTGGCGGCCGAGCCACAATTCGCCGCCGTGTTCGCATTCTGCTATGAAGACGGCACTGGCTGCGGCGGCGCGTCGGGCACGTGGATAGGCAATGACGACAGCCACGGCTACATCCTAACGGCCGCGCATAATTTCGGTGATGGGTTCGTCGCCGACTCCTGGGTCTACCGGTCCAAGGCTGGGCGCATCTATACCGGCCAAGCCGTGGCCGTTCATCCGAACTATCTGCGGATCGTCGCGGAAAATGAGGCCAACGAGGCCAAGCTCGGCTTCGATGTCGCGATCGTCACCCTGACCGAACCCGTCACCGATGCCGGCGAGCAGCCGCTGCTCTATACGGGCAGCGAGGAGCTGGGTGAGACCCTGACCTTTGTCGGCTATGGCAGCCGCGGCGCGGCCGGGGCCGGTGAGAACGAGAAAGAACCGGCCGGCGAGGTCGCCGCCGCGGCGCAGGGCGTGATCGAATCCGTCGAGCCGCTGAAGCTGAGCGCCGCCGGCGCCGCGGATGGCAACTACATGCAGGTCTGGCTGCCCAAGGAGGACGGCTCGGTGGAGAACGTGCTCGGCGGCGAGCTGACAACGCCGGTTTCGAAATATGCGGGTCTGCTCGGCAGCGGCGACAGCGGGGGCAGCGCCTGGCTTGAAACGCCGAACGGGTGGGCGATCGCCGGCACCAACGGCAACGGCTCGGGCAATGCGCAGTATGGCGACCTGTCCGGCTTTCCGCGGATCAGCGGCCATATCGACTGGATCACCGGGGTCTTCCCCGGCGCGCGGGTGGAGTAACGCCCTGCCCTTGATTTGCCGCAAGCGGACGCGAAACTGCCGCGCATGATCCGCCGCGCCATCGCCCTTGCGATTCTCATGACCGCGATCGGCCGCGATGCCGCGGCGGTCGTCATTCTGGATTCGACCTATCGCCGCGAGGGCTATCGCGCCGCCGAGGCGCTGGCGGCCGAGCCGCAATTCGCGGCGACGTTTTCCTTCTGCGGCGATATCGACGATGCCTGCGGCGAGGCCTCGGGCACCTGGATCGGCAATGACCGGCGGCACGGCTATATCCTGACCGCCGCGCATAATTTTGACGACGGCTACGGCCCCGATGCCTATGTCTATCGCACGCGGGACGGGACCTATTACGAGGCCGAAGAGGTCTACATCCATCCCGACTACCAGCCCGGCGGCGAGAACGTCGAAGACGGCGATGACGGGTCGGGCTACGACCTCGCCATCGTCGTGCTGGGCGAGCCGGTGACGGAGTGCGGCCCGGCGCCGATGCTCTATGGCGGTGAGGAGGAAGGCGGCGAGACCGTGACCTTTGTCGGCTATGGCACGCGCGGCAGCGGCCGCAACGGCGAGGACGACCGCATCCCCGCCGGCGAAGTCGCGGCGGCGGCGCAGGGCGTCATCGAATGGGTGGAGCCCGGCAGCAACGAGGACGGCGGGCGGCCCGAAGGCAATTTCTTCGAAATCTACCTGCCGCGCGAAGACGGCAAGATCGAGGACCCGTTCGAGGGCGACGTGACGCGCCCGGTCTCCAAATATGCGGGCCTGCTGGGTGCCGGCGATTCTGGTGGCGGTGCCTGGCTGCAGACTGCGGACGGCTGGGTCATTGCCGGGGTCAACGATAACGGCACCGGCAAGGCGCAGTATGGCGACACGTCCGGCTTCGTGCGCGTGAGCGGCGAGATCGCCTGGATCGCCAGCATCTTTCCCCGCGTGCGCGTCTCTAGCGACGCACAGGCGGGGAACTGACGCGGCTTCAGGCCGTGCGCAGCGCGGACTGGCGCAGCGCATAATATTGCAGGCCGCCGAGTGCGAGCACCGCGAGCGCCTGACCGGCGATGAAGGCGATGCCGAGCGCGTTGGGCGCGATCCAGCCTGAGAACAGCAGCACGAAGCTGGCGATCGTCCAGGCGACATTGAGCTCGACGATCGTGTGCGCCGCCGCGCGTGAGATGACGGCGCGCGTCGCGGTGTAGGCGACAAAGGCGACGAACGGCACGAGCAGGACCCCGGCCATCATCAGATGACCCGCGGGGACATGCAGCAGCGGCGCGAGCAGGCCGGCGCCGGCGAGCATTAGGAGGCCCGTCGCGCCGCTGGCGACGGCATCGGCAGCAAGGGCGAAGCGGAGCAGGTTGGGCGACTGGGTCATGGCGACATCCTTTCATCGGTGATGTCGTGATGATCGCGCCGCGCCCGCAGGCTGGCGATTACCTTGCGGGTCATCAGGCCCGCTAAACTGAGTGTGAAGCGGCGGCGGTGGCTTGGCGGATGGGGGCGTGACAGAATGGCGGAAACAACCCCTCGAGGTTCATCCATGCGCCGCCCTGCCCTTCTGATCGCCGCCTTCGCCCTGCCGCTGTTCGCCCTCCCGGCCTCTGCCGAAGAAGCCGCCCTGACGGGCGAGGCCAAGTGGAAGGCCGACATCGAAGACGCCAATGCCGCCTACAAGACCAAGCCGACGGCGATCTTGAAGATCGACGATGCGATCTACCTGAAGCCCGGCGAGACCGGCTATCTCAGCGAGAAGGACGGCGTCTATCACTGGTCACTGGCGCCGGCGGACGGCGAACTCGGCAGCGTGGTCGCGATCGACGATCTGAAGGCCGCGCCGTATCAGGACCAGACCGGCACGGTGAATCTGGTGGCCGAGGGCGTCTCGCCGCATGCGCTGTCCGACACCGTGCGGATCAGCGCCGGCGTCGCGCAGATCGAGCCGGGCAAGGACGGCATGCGCGTCGCCGTCTACAATGACGCCAATCCCGGCGCCGCCGCCTTCACCGGGCTCGACTATTATCCCTATGACGCGAGCTTCGTGGTCGAGGCGAAATTTGAGCCGGCCGCCAAGCTGGAGCCCAAGGTCTTCCAGACCTCGCGCGGCTGGTACAAGCAGTTCTACTACGCGGGCGATGCGGTCTTCTCACTGAAGGGCGTTGAGGTCCGCCTGCCCATGTATGCCGGCAGCGACAAGCCGGAGGAGATCGACAGCCTCGCCGCCTTCATCATGGACGACACGACCGGCAAGGAGACTTACGGCGTCGGCCGCTATGTCGATGTCGAGGTGCCCAAAGGCGCGCTGCCGACCACGGTCAGCATCGACTTCAACTTCCTCTACAATCCCAACTGCGCCCGCTCCGAGCACTATAACTGCCCGGTCGCGGTCGATCGCGTGAAGCTGCCCATCACCGCCGGCGAGAAGAAACCCGCCGGGCATAGCTAGGCGCCGAGGCAGCCTCTTCGCCCAAGCTCCCAATCGTCGTCATGGCCGGGCTTGAACCGGCCATCCAGCAACCGTGCGCATGCCGCCATGGATGGCCGCCGCAGGGGCGGCCATGACGATGGGGGTGGGTTGGAAAAACGGTACGGGCTGGCGTGCCCTATCGCCGGCGTTTTTTGACTTCAGCATGGTCACAAGTGCGGTTCGGCGGCGTCAGTCTTGCAGAACCCAAGGAGACCGAGATGGAACCGAGACTGAATCTGTGGACCGCCGCGCCCGAGGCGCTGAAGCCGATGCTGGCGCTGGAGGCGAGCGTGGTGGCGAGCGGGCTGGAGCACAGCCTGATCGAACTGGTGAAGCTGCGGGCGTCGCAGATCAACGGCTGCGCCTTCTGCATCGACATGCACACCAAGGACGCGCGCAAGGCGGGCGAGACCGAACAGCGGCTTTACCTGCTGAACGCCTGGCGCGAGTCGCCGCTCTACACACCGCGCGAGCGGGCGGCGCTGGGCTGGACCGAAGCGCTGACATTGGTTGCCGAGACGCATGCGCCGGATAGTGACTACGCGGTGCTGGATGCCCATTTCACCGACGCGGAGAAGGTGAAGCTCTCGATGCTGATCGTCACGATCAATGCCTGGAACCGGCTGGCGGTCGGCTTCCGCAACCTGCATCCGGTCGACAAGGCAGCCTAGAGCAGGCCGAGTAACACGAAGCAGGCGGCGGCCTGCGCGCGCGTGGTCGCGCCGAGCTTGTGCCGCGCATTGTCGACATGGAAGCGCACCGTCGCCTGCGACAGCGAGAGAATGGTAGAGATCTCCCAATCCGTCTTGCCGGCGGCGACGAAGGCGATGCAGTCGCGCTCGCGCGGCGTGAGCCGCGGCGCGGTCGGCGCGACCGGCGCAAAACTGCGGGCCTTGTTCATGAAGGCGTAGCAGGCGAATTCCATGGCGCGGTGTTCGCCCGGCGACCAGTCGCCGTTGACGAAGCCGACCGATACGGCCGCGTCGTCGCCGTGATTGGATGTCCGGATGCAAAGCCCGTCGACGGCACCGAACTCCGACAACGCATCCCAATAGTCGCGATAGAGCGCCGGGGTTGGAAGCATGGCCTCGCGCCAGCGAAACGGCCGGCCGAGGACCCGGTGCGTCGCCGGATTGGGGTTTATCTCTTCGATGAATTTCGCGGTGGCGCTGCCGGCATAGCCGTCCGGCGCCAGGGCGATCGTCGGCGGAACCGAGCGAGCACCGATGATCCGCTGGACCAGACGCGTGTCCTGCGCGAGGACGGACCGCGCGCCGAATGGCCGGAGCCCCTCGACCAGCGCCTTCGCCGTTTCGGGAAGCGAGGCGGCACGGTCGATATGCTCGACGACATCGAGTGCAAGCTGAAGGGATGACATCGCGTCTAATCGCCCCAAGGTTGCATAGATTTCAGCGATTAAAGTGAGGCACGTCAAACATGTTTCGCCGCCCGAGGCGTGACCGAAAGCCGCGACCCTGGCCCGTCCCAGGTAGCGATCAAGCGGCGCGCTAGAAGAAGCCCAGCATCAAAAAGCGCGCGACGGCCTGGGCCCGGGTCGAGGCGCCGAGCTTCTTGCGGCCGCTTTCGACATATTGGTGCGCGGTATTCTGGCTGATGCCCAGTATCTTCGAGAGCTCCCAGTCCGTCTTGCCCTCGGCGACGAAGGCGAGGCAGTCGCGCTCGCGCAAGGTCAGCTTGGGCGGTTCGGGCGGGCGCGGCGAGAGGGCGCGGACCTTGTCGATGAAGGCATAGCAGGCGAACTCCATCGCGCGGCGCTCGGCCGGCGACCAGTCGCGCGTGCCGAACGCCAGCGAGACGCCCTGCCGGTGTCCATCGCTGACCTCCGCGACGCCGAGGCCCTCGACCCCGCCGAATTCGCCCAGCGCTTCCCAATAGGCGCCGTAGAGCGCCTTGGTCGGCAGGCTCGCCTCGCTCCACAGGAGCGGACGCCCAAGCCGGCGGGCGGCTTCCGGGTTCGGATTGAGGCTATCCACGAATTTCTGGGCCGCGCTGCCGATGAAGCCGGTCGGGGTAATGACGGCGATGCTGGGGCTGACGCGCTCACCGGGCTTCGCGGGCGCGATCCGGCTGTCCTGGGCGTTCAGCGAGATGGCCCCCATCGGCTGCAGCCCGCGCAGCAACGCCTGCGCCGCTGCCGGCACACTGGACGCCTGATCGATGCGCTCGACGATATCGAGCGCGAGCTGGAGGAAGTCCTTCACGTACGCGCTGTCCGGTCCCGGAGCGACGGTTGCCGATTTCGCAGGGGCCGTCAAACCGTGGCGGGGTGTGACATTTGTCGCAGGGCTTGGATCGCGCGCGTCTTGCATCGTCCGATATTTGATGTTAGTTACACTAACATGAAATCGAAACCCACCCAGACCCGGGCCTACAATCAGGGCGCCCGCGCCGAAGCGGCCGAGGAAACGCACCAGCGCATCGTCGATGCGTTCGTCGCGCTGGTGACCGAGCATTGGCTGGAAGACATCACCCTCGCCGAGGTGGCGGCGCGCTCGGGCGTGACGGTGCAGACCGTGATCCGCCGCTTCGGCGGCAAAGACGGGCTGATCGATGCCTTCAAGACCGCGATCGGTCCGGCGATCGAGGCGCGGCGGCACGCGGGCTACGGCTCGATCGCCTCGGCGGTCACGGCGCTGGTCGCGGATTATGAGATCACCGGCGACAGCGTCGTCCGCCTGCTGGCGCAGGAACAGCGCCACCCCGCGCTGAAGCCCGTGCTGGCTCATGGCCGCGCCAGCCATCGCAAGGAGACCGAGCGCGTCTTCGCCGAAGTGCTGGAGACGCTGAGCGGCGCGGCGCGCGAGCGTCACCTGAAAGGCCTGATCGCCTTCACCGATGTCTATGTCTGGCAGATCTATCGCCGCGACATGGGCCTCAGCCAGAAAGAGACCACCGCGCTGATGCTCGAGACGGTCACGAAATTCAACGCCGCCGTCACGGGGACGCCGGCCACGATGAGGAGGGCGTCATGACGGCGCAGTCGAAGCGTTTGAATATTCTGTTCACCACCTGGGAAGGCGGCGGCAACATTCCGCCTGTCGCCACCGCGGCGCGCCAGTTGATCGCACGCGGCCACCGTGTCCGCGTCATGAGCGACGAGGCCAGCCGCCGCGCGATCGAGACCAGCGGCGCGGTTTTCGTGCCGTGGCGCGAGGGGCCGAACCGCCCCAATCACGATCTCGTCCACGACACGGTGCGCGACTTCGACGCCGTTGGCCCGATGGGGGGCATCGAGAAGCTGCGCGACGTGATCCTCGCCGGCGGGGCGCTCGGCTATGCCCGCGACACCGCGGCGGAACTGGACCGCGAGGATACCGACCTCATCGTCTCCAGCGAAATGACGCTGGGCGCGATGGTCGCGGCCGAGGCGCGCGGCGTGCCGCTGGCCGTGCTGATGGCCAATGTTTCGCTGCTGCCGATCCCAGGCATTCCCGCGCTGGGACCGGGCCTGCCGCCGCCGGTGAACGACGAAGAGCGCGCGATGCATGCGGCGATCGCGGAAGGCGGCCGGGCGATGTTCAATCTCGGCCTGCCCGCGCTCAACGCGGCACGCGCCGCGTTCGGCCTGAGGCCGCTGACCGAACTCTTCGCGCAGACGGACTGGGCGAGCCATGTGCTGATCGGCACCAGCGCGGCGTTCGACTATCCGAGCGGCGTCCTGCCGCCGCGCTTCGCCTATGTCGGCCCGCTGCTCGGCGAGCCCGACTGGGCCGCGGCGTGGCAATCGCCCTGGGACAAGTTCGACCCGCGGCCCTCGGTGCTGGTCTCGTTCTCGACGACCTTCCAGAACCAGAGCGCGCAGATTGCGAACACGATCGCCGCCCTCGGCCGACTGCCGGTGCGCGCGCTCGTGACCCTGGGACCGGCGATCAAGCGCGCGTCGATCGGCGTGGTGCCGGAGAATGTCACCGTGCGGGCCAGCGCGCCGCACGACCGGGCGATGCGCGAGGCGGGCGTCGTCGTCACCCATGCCGGGCACGGCACGGTGGCGCGGGCGCTGAGCCACGGCCGGCCCCTGCTCTGCCTACCCATGGGCCGCGACCAGAACGACAATGCCGCGCGCGTCGCCTTCCATGGCGCGGGGTTGCGGCTGGAGAACACCGCCGGTCCGGCCAAAATCGCCGCCGCCTTGAAGCGCCTGATCGGCGAGGGCGCGTTCCGCGACGCCGCACGCCGTCTGCAGGGCGCAATCCTGAACGACATCACCGCGGCACGGCTGATCGGCCATCTGGAAGAGGCGGCGGCGGCAGGCCGCGCACCCGCGCTGGCCCCGGCCGCCTGAGTCTTCGGACGCCACAACTCTCTGGCGCTGCATGGTGCATTGCCAGAGAGATTGGTCCAGTTGTGTCGCACAAGACACGACATGAGACATAAAGTTACTTAATTTCGCGGATTTGACGCCCAATATGTCGTCTAGCTGTTGTGCGGTGCAAAAATTGTGTTGCAGCCGACGCAAAACTGACGAATCCTCAGTTCGCCTTCCCAAGGACCCATGAGAGTCCGGAGGGAGTATCATTGGAGGGGTTTCAGATGGCGATTGTCGAAGCGGTGAAGTCCGCGAGCGGACCCAAGGATCTCTACGAGATCGGTGAAATCCCGCCGCTCGGCCATGTGCCGAAGAATATGTATGCCTGGGCGATCCGCCGCGAGCGTCACGGCGAGCCCGAGCAATCCTTCCAGGTCGAGGTCGTGCCCACCTGGGAACTCGACAGCCACGACGTGCTCGTCCTCGTGATGGCCGCGGGCGTCAATTACAACGGCGTCTGGGCCGGCCTCGGCACGCCCATCTCGCCCTTTGACGGCCACAAGGCGCCCTTCCACGTCGCCGGCTCCGATGCCTCGGGCATCGTCTGGGCGGTCGGCTCCAAGGTGAAGCGCTGGAAGGTCGGCGACGAGGTCGTCATCCACTGCAACCAGGACGACGGCGACGATGAAGAGTGCAATGGCGGCGACCCGATGTTCTCGCCGACCCAGCGCATCTGGGGCTACGAGACGCCGGACGGCTCGTTCGCCCAGTTCTGCCGCGTGCAGGACCGTCAGCTCATGGAGCGCCCTAAGCACCTGACCTGGGAAGAGTCGGCCTGCTACACGCTGACCCTCGCGACGACCTACCGCATGTTCTTCGGCCATCGCCCGCACATCCTGCGTCCCGGCCACAACGTGCTGGTGTGGGGCGCCTCGGGCGGCCTCGGCTCGTTCGCGATTCAGCTCTGCGCGGTCAGTGGCGCCAACGCGATCGGCGTCATCTCGGACGAGACCAAGCGCGACTTCGTGCTGAGCTTAGGCGCCAAGGGCGTTATCAACCGCAAGGACTTCAAGTGCTGGGGTCAGATGCCCCAGGTCGGCACGCCCGAATACGACACCTGGACCAAGGAAGCCCGCAAGTTCGGCAAGGCGATCTGGGACATCACCGGCAAGGGCAATGACGTCGACATGGTGTTCGAGCACCCCGGCGAATCGACCTTCCCCGTCTCGTGCCTGGTCGTGAAGCGCGGCGGCATGGTCGTCTTCTGCGCCGGCACCACCGGCTACAATCTCACCTTCGACGCCCGCTATGTGTGGATGCGCCAGAAGCGCGTGCAGGGCTCGCACTTCGCGAACTACCTGCAGGCGAGCCAGGCCAACCGCTTGGTCGTCGAGCGCCGCATCGACCCCTGCATGTCGGAAGTCTTCTCGTGGAACGACATTCCGAAGGCCCACACCAAGATGCTCAAGAACGAGCATCTGCCCGGCAACATGGCCGTGCTGGTGAACGCGCCCCGCACGGGCCTGCGCACGCTGGAAGACGTGATCGAGGCGGGCCAGGGCTGAGGCCCGTCCCGCTGGCTAAACCATGCGGCTGAAACGCGTCCTGCTCTCGGTCCATAAATGGGTCGGGCTGGTGGTCGGCATCCAGGTGGGCCTGTGGATGCTGAGCGGCCTCGTCATGGCGCTGTTGCCGATCGAGGAGGTGCGCGGCGAGGACCGTATCGCCGCGCCGACACCCGTTCTGCTGAGCGGACTGACGGGCGTGCTGCCCGTCGCCGAGATCGTGGCGGGCAAGGATGCGGTGACGGCGACGCTGACGACGGTCGCGGGCGAACCCGTCTATGAGCTGAAAGGCTCTGAAGGCGGCAGCGTGCTGGTCGATGCGCGCAGCGGCGCGGTGCTGAGCCCGATCGGCGAGGATCTCGCGCGGCGCGTGGCGGTCGCGGATTTCGCGGGCGCCGGCAAGCCCATCTCTGCGGTGCTGGTGACGGAAGAGGGCGGCGACTATCGCGGGCGGTTGCCGGCGTGGCGCGTCAGCTTCGACGACGATGACAGCACCCGCCTCTATGTCGCCGCGAATGACGGGCGGGTCAGCGCGCGGCGCAACGGGACATGGCGGCTCTACGACTTCTTCTGGATGCTGCACATTATGGACTATTCCACGCGCGAGAACTTCAACTCGCCCTGGATGGTCGCCTTCGCGGCTGGCGGGCTCGCGGTCGCGCTGAGCGGCCTGCCGCTGCTGTGGTTTGCGCTGAAGCCGCTTTTCCTCGGCCGCAGGCGGAGGCTCGTGCGATGAGCCTAGCGCCGCTTCGCCCGGCCGACGGCCGCATTCAGCTCGCCGCCGAAGAGGAAGATCACCGCGGTGAAGTACAGGAACACGAGCGCGATCATGCCGGTCGCGAGGCCGGCATAGGTGGTGACGTAGTTGGTCGCGAAACTGTCGAGATACCAGCCGAAGGCGAAGCCGGTGCCGATCCAGCCCGCGAGCGTTACCAGGATGCCCGGCCAGATATCCATGAGCCGCCGCCAGCCCGCGGGCAGCCAGAAATGCGCGATGGTGAGCGCCGAGATGATGACCGCCGAGGCGATGGTGAAGCGGAGCGCCGTCACCACGCCCGAGAACGGGCCGAGCCAGGGCATATAGGCGGTAAGCGTGCGCCACAGGACCGGGCCGAGCACGATGAGGAAGGCGAGCGTCAGCAGGACGGCGGTGCCGAGCACCACGAAGCCGATCGATTCCAGCCGGGTCAGCCACCAGCCCCTGAGCTCGATCGTGCCATAGGCGCGGTTGAGGCCGATGCGCACGGATTGCACCGCGTTCGACGAGAAATAGAGCGCCAGCACCGAGCCGATGGTGAGCAGGTCGCGGCGCTGGCCGGTGAGGACGTTCATCACCTCGTCGGCGAGCCGTCCGCCCACCTGCGGCGGCCACGAGGCGAGAATCAGATCCGCGACCTCGCGGGCGAGTTCCTGGCTGCCGATCATCGAGGCGACCGCCGTCACGATGATCAGAAACGGGAACAGCGACATCAGCATGGCGAGCGCGATGTCGCTGGCGATCGCCCAGTTGTCGTTGAGCACGAAACGATTCAGCGCATCGGTAATGACCCGGCGCAGATGCGTAAAAAGGCTCTCGTCCTCGTTCATGAAATGATGCGTAGCCCGTACAGTCCTGACCGTGGCTTAACGCGGGCGGCAGCAGGCCGCAACGCGCAGGGCCGTCGCATCCACCCTGCCCCGCTGCTAAGACACCGCCGTTCCGGAGATCGCTGACATGAACACCGTTGCCGCCCCCGCCCGCGCGGAAACCCTTGACCCCATCGCCGCCGCCCAGCGCGTCGCCGGCGCCGCCGAAACCCTGCTCGCCGCGGCCAAGGCGAGCGTTAGGGTTAAAGTATCGGACAAGGGCAAGGTCTCGGCCGCCCTGTTCGAAAAGGAGCAGCACGCCGCGCACGGCCTGTCATGGCTCGCGACCTATACCGAAGCGCTCGGCCAGATGGCGCGTTGGGCGACGCACCTGAAGTCGGACGGCCGCTTCGGCGAGATCGAGACGCTGATCCTGGAGATCGCGGTCGGCGAATACGCGCTGCAGATCGTCGGCGGCATCCCGATGAGCCAGGGCGAGATCATTAGGCCCTACGACCTCGGTCTCGACGACGACCAGATCGGTGCGTTCTGGAAGGCCGTCGCCGATGCCGCGCGCGCTGCGCAGGATACCGGCCGCAAGGCGCGGCTCGCGGCGCTGATCGCCGAACACCCCGGCGCCGCCAGCCATGGCGTCACCGGGCTCGACGAGACCATGGAGCTGATCCGCGAGCAGTTCCGCAAATTCGCCGACGACAAGGTCGTGCCCTACGCCAATGGCTGGCACATGCGCGACGAGTTCATCCCGATGCCGGTCGTCGAGGAGATGGGCGCGCTCGGCGTGTTCGGCCTGACCCTGCCGGAAGAGTTCGGCGGTTCGGGCCTCGGCAAGACCGCGATGTGTGTCGTGTCGGAGGAATTGTCGCGCGGCTATATTGGCGTCGGCTCGCTGGGGACGCGCAGCGAGATCGCGGCGGAGCTGATCCTGGGCGGCGGCACGACGGAGCAGAAGGAGTATTGGCTGCCCAAGATCGCCTCGGGTGCAATCCTGCCGACCGCCGTCTTCACCGAACCGAATACCGGCTCCGACCTCGCCTCGCTGCGCACCCGCGCGGTGAAGGACGGCGAGACCTGGAAGGTCACAGGCAACAAGACCTGGATCACCCACGCCGCGCGCGCCGACGTGATGACGCTGCTGGTCCGCACCTCGGACGCACCGGGCTATAAAGGCCTCTCCATGCTGCTCGCGCCCAAGCCGCGCGGCGGCGACGACGAGCATTTTCCCGTGGCGGGCATGACGGGCGGCGAGATTGAGGTGCTCGGCTACAGGGGCATGAAGGAATACGAGATCGGGTTTGACGGTTTCGAGGTGCCGGCCGCCAATCTGCTCGGCGGCGAGGAAGGCCAGGGCTTCAAGCAGTTGATGCAGACGTTTGAGTCCGCGCGCATCCAGACCGCGGCGCGTGCGGTCGGCGTGGCGCAGTCGGCGCTGGAGCTGGGCCTGCGCTATGCGCTCGACCGCATCCAGTTCGGGAAGCCGCTCTTCACCTTCCCCCGCGTCGCCAACAAGCTGGTGATGATGGCGGTCGAGATCATGGTCGCGCGCCAGATGACCTATTTCGCGGCGCGCGAGAAGGACGAGGGCCGGCGCTGCGATCTGGAAGCGGGCATGGCCAAGCTGCTGGGCGCACGCGTCGCCTGGGCCGCGGCGGACAATGCGCTGCAGATCCACGGCGGCAACGGCTTCGCGCTGGAATATCCGATCAGCCGCGTCCTCTGCGATGCGCGCATTCTCAACATCTTCGAAGGCGCCGCCGAGGTGCAGGCCATGGTCATCGCCCGGCGTTTGCTGGAAGAGGGCGCGAACTGACGGTCCGTCACGTTTCATCGTGGAACGATCGCGGCTGGGGACTGTTGATGATCGCATTTGCGCGGGTCAGGAGATCATAAAATGAACGCTCGCTATTTCGAAGGCGTCCGACTGAACGACGCCTGGGCGCGCGACATCGCGCCGCCGCACAAATTCTGGCTGTTCGCGGAAGGCCGCGGCCTTTTCGAGCTCGGCTGGTTCTACGCTGTGCGGCCCTGGCTGAAGACCAAGCTGCCGGCCGGCGACGGCCAGCCTGTGCTGGTCCTGCCCGGCCTCGGTGCCAGCGACATGTCCACCGCGCCGATGCGCGGCTTGCTGAAGGAGCTGAACTACGCCGCGCACCCCTGGAAGCTGGGGCGCAATATGGGCCTGAAGGCCGGCCTCATCCCCGCGATGACCGCACGGATCGACGAGCTCTATGAGCGTTACGGCCAGAAAGTTTCGCTGGTCGGCTGGAGCCTCGGCGGCACCTTCGCGCGCGAACTCGCCAAGATGATGCCGGACAAGATCCGCCAGGTGATCACGCTGGGTAGCCCCTTCACCCGCGCGGTGAATGCGAGCAACGCCACCCGCGTCTATGAATGGGCGAGCGGCGAGAAGCCTCAGACCAATCCGCTGTTCGAGCAATTGCCGAAGCCCCCGCCGGTGCCGACGACCTCGATCTATTCGCGGACCGACGGCATCGTCGCCTGGCAGGCCAGCCGCAACGCGCCGCAGAACGAGGTCGAGAATATCGAAGTCCCGGGCAGCCATATCGGCCTCGGGCACAATCCGGTGGCCCTCTACGCGCTGTTCGACCGCCTGTCGCAGCCCGCGGGCGCCTGGGCACCGTTCGCGCGCACCGGCGCAAGGCGCGCCTTCTTCAAGGACCCCGATCGCCGCTAGGCCTGCAGCGCGCGCCACTCCTCGTCGAGCATCGCGTAGATGATGCCGCCGGTCCATTCGCCCTTGACGAATTCGTTGCGGACGAAATGGGCCTCGCGGCGCATGCCAAGCTTCTCCATCACCCGCCACGACCCCGTGTTGCGATCGTCGCAACCCGCCGTGAGGCGATGCAGGCCAAGTTCGCGGAAGGCGATGTCGCGCATGGCGGTGGCGGCTTCGGTCGCGACCCCGCGTCCGTGGAAATCGGGATGGAGGATGTATCCGATCTCGCCGTTGCGATGCGGGTTTGCCATGTGCATGAGCGACACTTCGCCCGCAAAGCGGCCGGTCGCGGCGTCCGCGATGACCAGCGCGATATAATCGACGCCCGGCGCGATGACGTTGCCCGTCATCCGCTTCTCGAAGGCGATGCGGGATTCCTCGCGCGTGCGCGGCCCCCAATAGAGATAGCGGGTCACGCCCGCATCGCCCATTTGCGCGGCGATGTCCTCAAAATCGCTCTCCGCGAACGGACGCAAGATCAGCGACGCGGTACGGATCGGCAGGGCAACACTCATCGCGGCTCCTTTGAACGGCGCATGATCGCCATGCCGGTGCACGAGCGCAATCGGCGGCCATGAAAGATAGGACACATTGTCGCTCTTGCCGCAGGGCGCCGATGCGCCCAAGTGTTCCGGACCTCCATTCCGCCGTCCCCGCGGCCATTCACCCGGAGCCACCCCATGCGCATGAAAAAATTCGGCCGTACCGGCCTTGTCGTTTCCGAACTCTGTTTCGGCACCATGACCTTTGGAGGCGACGGCTTCTGGAAGGTGGTCGGCGAGCAGGGCCAGGGTGAGGCCGACGCGCTGGTGAAGGCGGCGGTCGATGGCGGGATCAATTTCTTCGACACCGCGAATGTCTATTCCAACGGCCAGAGCGAAACGATCCTCGGCCAGGCCATCGACAATCTCGGCCTGCAGCGCGACCAGATCGTGGTGGCGACCAAACTGCACGGCCGCATGGGGCCGGGCGCCAATGAAAGCGGCCAGAGCCGCGCCCACATCCTCAGCGCCATCGACAAGAGCCTGAAGCGGCTGAAGCTCGACTATGTCGATCTCTACCAGACCCACGGCTTTGACCCCGTGACGCCCATCGAGGAGACGATGGAAGCACTGAACGACGTCGTGCGCGCGGGCAAGGCGCGCTATGTCGGCTTCTGCAATCTGCCGGCGTGGAAAGTGGCGAAGGCCAACGGCTATGCCGATAAGCGTGGCTTCGCCCGTTATGAAAGCGCGCAGGTCTATTACACCATCGCCGGGCGCGACATCGAACGAGAGCTCGTGCCGCTGGCGCGCGAGGACCAGCTGGCGATCATGCCGTGGTCGCCGCTGGCCGGCGGCTTGCTGTCGGGCAAGTTCTTCCGCGACGGGCGCGGGCCGCAGGGCAGCCGCCGCGTCTCGTTCGACTTCCCGCTGGTCGACAAGGACCGCGCCTTCGACTGCATCGAAGCGATGCAGCCGATCGCCGAGAGCCGCGGCATCTCGGTCGCGCAGATCGCGCTCGCCTGGCTGCTGCACCAGAAGCACGTGACCTCGGTCATCATCGGCGCGAAGACCGGCGAGCAGCTCACCGACAATCTTGCCGCCGTGACGGTGAAACTGACCGAGGAAGAGCTGGCGACGCTCGACAAGGTCAGCGCTCTGCCCCGCGAATATCCCGGCTGGATGCTGGAGCGCCAGGGCGACGACCGCCGCACCGTGATCACCGGCTAGTCGTCGCGCAGCAGCCGCGTCCGCCACAACGTGGCGAGACGCGGCTCGGCGTCGACGCGGCGGACCACCGCCGCGAGCTTGGGCGCGGTTTCGTAGAACCGCTCGCGCCACGGGCCGAAGGTCGAGATGACCGCAACATAGAGATCGAGCACGGTCAGTTCGGCGCCCAGGATGAAGGGCGCGGGACTGACCGCCTCATCCATCAGCGCCCAGTTTTTTGAAATGGCGTCGTGGACCGCGTCGATCGTGCGGTCCTCGTCGGCCTCGCTGACGCCGACCCGCGCGACATCGCCCTTGATCCAGTAGAGCGCGTAGATCGCTGATGACACGAACATCATCCAGCGCAGGAATTGGAAGCGCCGCGAATCGCCTAAAGGCGGCGCGAGCCGCGCCGCGGGATGGGCGTCGGCGAGGCCGATCAGGATCGCCGCGCTCTCCGTCATCACTTCGCCGCCGGGCAGGATCAGCGTCGGCACCTGCCGCCTGGGATTGACGCCCTGCACGCGATCTCGCGCCGCTTCGTCGTGCCAGGTCTCGCCGTCGATCACGTCATAGGGCAGGCCGAGCAGCGTCAGCACCGCCTCCACCGCCACCGCACCGGAATGGGGTGCGCCGTAGAGCGTGTAGCGCGCGGCGGTTTCAGTCATCATCAACACCAAGGGGAGAAGACAGGTGGACACCTACCACATCATCACGGGCGGGCCCGGCGCGGGCAAGACGACGCTGATCGAGGCGCTGGCGGCGCGCGGCTATGCCACCGCCGGCGAATCCGGCCGCACCATCCTGCAGCACCAGCAGCGCATCGACGGGCCGGCCCAGCATCATCGCGACGCCGCACTTTACGCGGAGTTGATGCTGGCGCGCGACATGGAGACCCATGCGCGCATGACGGCCGCGAAGGGGCCCGTCTTCTTCGATCGCGGCGTGCCGGAACTCGTCGGGTATTTCGAGCTGATGGGCTTGCCCGTGCCGGCGCATTTCGAACGGGCGGCGGCGCGCTATCGCTACAACGCCAGCGTCTTCATCGCGCCGCCTTGGCCCGAGATCTACGCGCACGACGCCGAGCGCAAGCAGAGCCTCGGCGAAATGCAGCGCAGCTATGACGCCGCCGCGGCGATCTATCCGCGGCTGGGGTACAGGCTGATCGAATTACCGCGCGCGAGCGTGGAGGCGCGGGTGGCGTTTGTGCTGGAGCGGGTGGCGATGATGCCGTCCCGCTAGCGTCATCCCGGCCGCAGCGCAGCGGAGAGCCGGGACCCAGGTGACTGGGTGCTGGTGTTTGCGGCCCCTGGGTCCCGGGTCTCGGGCGGCTCCGCCGGCCTCCCCCGGGATGACGGTTAAATGTTACTCACCCCCGGCACCGCGAACCCGCGGCAGAAATCGCGCACGGTTTCGGCGAGGCGCTCGATCGCCAGCGGATCGTCGTGCCGCCGCAGCGCCTGCACGATCCAGCCGCCGATGCGCGTCATGTCGGCCTCGTCCATGCCGCGCGTCGTGCAGGCGGGCGTGCCGAGGCGGATGCCGCTGGGGCGCAACGGCGGGCGCGGGTCGTCGGGGATGACCTGCTTGTTGGTGGTGATGAAGATGCGGTCGAGAGTTTCCTCCGCCGCGCGGCCGTCGAGGTCGAAACTTGCGACCGTGTCCATCACCATCAGGTGGTTGTCGGTGCCGCCGGTGATGAGCGTGACGCCCTCCGCCATCAGCGCCGCCGCAAGCGCCTTGGCATTGCGCAACGTCTGCACCGCGTAATCGCGAAAGTCCTGTTCCGCCGCCTTCTTCAGCGTGATCGCCGCGCCCGCGACATTGTTCATGTGTGGGCCGCCTTGCAGACCCGGAAAGACGGACGAGTCGATCTTCTGCGCGAACGTCTTCTTGCAGAGGATCATCCCGCCGCGCGGACCGCGCAGGGTCTTGTGCGTCGTGGTGGTGACGACGTCGAACCCGGCATCGAAGGGATTGCGCATCACATCCGCCGCGACAAGCCCGCCGATATGGGCGATGTCGGCCATCGTCAGCGCGCCCACCTCGTCGGCCACGCGCTTGAAGGCAGCATAGTCATAGTCGCGCGGATAGGAGGAGTAGCCGCACAGCACCATGCGGGGCTTCACCTCTTTCGCCTGCGCCAGCAGCGCGTCGAAATCGATCGCGCCCTGGCGATCCGGCGCCGACTTGTAGCGGACGAAGTTGAAGACCTTGCCCATATGCGAGACCGGCGCGCCGTGCGTGAGGTGCCCGCCATGACTCAAATCCATCGCGAGGATCGTGTCGCCCGGATTGAGCAGGCCGAAATAGCAGGCCTGGTTCATCGGCGAACCGGAGAGCGGCTGGACGTTGGCATGCTCGGCCCGGAACAAAGCCGTGGCGCGGTCGCGTGCGACAGTTTCGATGGCGTCGGTATATTCCTGGCCGCCGTAATAGCGCCGGCCGGGATAGCCCTCCGAATATTTGTTGGTCAGCACCGAGCCCAGCGCCGCGAGCACTTCGGGATAGGTGTAGTTCTCGGACGGGATCATCTCGACGCCGTCGGCCTGACGGCGTTCCTCGCCCGCAATCGCGGCGGCGATAGTGGGATCATATGCATTGAGTTCGGTGCGATGCGCGTCCATGGGCACTCCATCTGACGTGATGGGCCGGGTTTCCGGCTGCCCAGGCGAACGGCTGATCGAGGTCGCGCTCCCCGGTGGTATCCCACCTCTGCTCGCCAGTCGCGCGACGCGTCCGTCTACACCGTTCGGCGTCGCGATGCCAGTCGCTGCTACTTGTTTTGGACGCGCCAGTACCGGGCCGTGCCGATCATGAACTCGTTGGCCGAGACGATTTCGAGATGCTGCGTGTTCGGTGGGTTACCGCCTACCGCAAGGATTAAGGTGCAGGCCCAGTTGTTGGACCCCGCCTCGGCGCTCCATGTCCCTTCAAGCATGCTCACCCGCGTCACGACTTTACCCTCGACGTTGTCGAGCGACGCCGTCGCCTTGCCTGACGGCTCCAGCGCGATCGTCGCGACAGTGCCACTGTCAGTGCCTGTCGTCCTGAGGCTGGAATAATCCCAGATACCGGCCAGCATGTCTGTGCAATAGGCCTTGTCCCAAGCCTGCGCGGTGCCTGCGGTAACGAGCGCAGCCAGGGCGCATTTTCTGAGGAACGAAACTGCCGTCATCCGGTCCATCCAGAGGCAAATTCAGAAGCCATTCAATCACCACGCGAGGCTGAGACGGCACTGCGCAGGGTCGCGAAGATGCGCTCACCATAGGCGATCATGGATTCGCGGCGCTTCGGCGCGACCCAATAGTCCGACGCGATCCGCAGCAGCGAGATCGCGACCGCCGCGACGATGCGCAGTTCAAGGTCGTCGGACTTGCGGTCCGTCCGCGCCGCGAGCGCATTCCGCAGCGCATCTTCGAGGCCCTGATATTTCGCCGCCTCGCGCGCCTTGAGTGCGGGGGTGCGGTGCGAGAATTCGGCGAGCGCCTGCGCCTCGCGGGGATCGTGGCGCTTCACGAGGCCAAGCAACGCGTTGCGCGCCATGTCGATCGGCGCTTCGTCGGCCGGGCGCGACGCGATTTCCGCAGCGAGCACGGCGACGGTGCCGTCCTGCCACGCCGCGGCGACGTCTTCCTTGGACGCGAAATGGTTGAAGAAACTGCGGCGCGAAATGTCGGCCGCCGCGGCGATGTCGTCCACCGTCGTCGCCTCGAAGCCCTGCTTCAGGAACAGCGCCATCGCCGCCTCCGTGATGCGGACGCGGGTCGCCACCTTCTTGCGATCGCGCAGGCCGGGAACTGCAGCCATCGATCCTCTACGGTTTTGCACTCCGTGCATCTCTATACCGGCGGTGGCGGACGGCAATGGACACAGCGCCGCATCCCGAGCCCGTGAAGCGCTCGTTAACCGAGGGTTATGCTAGAGTCCCCGTGATTTGCGGCAGCGGGGACAGCACCGTCATGTGGGATTTCTCGATCGGCAAGACGCTCGGCATCATGCGCCGGACGTTCCCGTTCATCCTCTTCCGCATGGTGATCTTCTTCGGCATCACCCTCGCCTACATCCTGGCGACCGGCGGCGGCGCGGGGATCGGCTGGCTGATCGGCCATGTCGGCACCGAGCCTGAAGGCTGGGCGGTATGGGGCGGCGTCTTCGGCCTCGGCGCCGTGTCGGTCGTGCTCTACATGCTGCGCGAGTGGCTGCTCTACATGGTCAAGGCGGCCCATATCGCCGTGATGGTCGAGGCGCTGGACGGACGCGAGCTGCCGAACGGCCAGGGCCAGGTCGCATATGGCGCGAGCGTCGTGAAATCCCGCTTCGCCGAGGCCAACGTCCTCTTCGTGATGGACCAGCTCATCAAGGGCGTGCTCGCCGTCATCACCGGCACGCTCTCCACCATCGCCAATTTCATTCCGGTTGGCGGGCTGCAGCAGATCGTCGGGATCATCAACCAGATCATCCGCCTGTCGCTGACCTACGTGGACGAGGTGATCCTCGCCTACAATATCCGCATCAAGTCCGAGAACCCGTGGGAGACCTCGCGCCAGGCGCTGGTGCTCTATGCCCAGAACTACGGGTCGTTCCTGAAGAACGCGATCTGGCTGATGATCTTCATGTGGGTGCTGACGGTGATCGTCTTCGTCGTCGCCATCGCGCCATTCGTGGCACTCGCCGCCCTCTTCCCCGGCGAGGTCACCTGGGTCGGCGTCGTCATCGCGCTGGTCTTCGCGCTGTCGTTCAAGGCGGCGATCCTGGAGCCCTTCGCGATCTGCGCGCTGATGCAGGTCTTCTTCAAGAAGATCGAAGGCCAGGTGCCCGATCCCGCCTGGGACGAGCGGCTGTCCAAGATGTCGAAGAAATTCGTCGATCTGAAGAACCGCGCCTTCGGCTGGATGGGCGGGTCCAAGCCCGCCCCGGCCGCCAGCTAGCTTTGCCGGCGGCGCGGGTTTAAACCCGCGCCATGAGCGGAAATCTCCTTGTCGGCATCGCAGCCGGCGCCGTCTTCCTGGTCCTTTGCGTCGGGCTCTACAGCCTCTTCCGCGGCGGCGATTTCGCCCGTTCTCATTCCAACCGCCTGATGCGCCTGCGAATCCTCCTGCAGTTCATCGCCATCCTCATCATCATGACGGTGTTGTATTTCAGAGGTTGAGTCCCCTTTTATTGTGCGGCGCAATACCGCCTGTTCCCGATCGGCGATCGGGTGCAGGAAGAGCCCGCAAATGGGGGAATTCGCATGGTCGTCCTGAACCGGATCTACACGAAAACCGGCGATTCCGGCGAGACGGCGCTCGTTTCGGGCGTCCGCGTGCCCAAGGACGATCTGAGGATCGCCTGCTACGGCACGGTGGACGAAACCAATTCGGCGATCGGCATGGCGCGGCTCGGCACGACCGGCCTGCTCGACCAGATGCTGGGGCGCATCCAGAACGACCTCTTCGACCTCGGCGCGGACCTCGCGACCCCCGAAGAGCCGGTGCCGACCTTCCGCGCCATGCGGATCGTGGACGCCCAGGTCGAGCGGCTGGAAACCGAGATCGACCAGATGAACGACTATCTGACGCCGCTGACCAGCTTCGTCCTGCCCGGCGGCACGCCCCCGGCCGCCCATCTGCACCTCGCCCGCACGATCTGCCGCCGGGCCGAGCGGCTGGCGGTGGAACTGGCGCGGCGCGAGAAGGTCGGGGCGCCCGCGGTCAAGTATCTGAACCGCCTCTCCGATCATCTCTTCGTCGCGGCCCGCTACGCCAACGACAAGGGGACCAAGGACGTGCTCTGGACCCCCGGCGCCAACCGGGGCTGACCCCGGCGATCCCGCATTGACTCAACGCCCCGCTTTCTTGATGGTGCGCCGCACAATCGCGGGGGCGGGACTTGAAGGCGGGGGCTTAGGCCTATAACGCCTGTCCGGCTCCGCGTCGCGGGTGCGCGCGCCTCTAGGCGGCGGCGTGCATCCCGCGTGAGAGCGAGACGAACAGCCGGAGCGTTAGCCGCATGAAGATCCTGGTGCCCGTCAAACGGGTGGTCGATTACAACGTCAAAATTCGCGTCAAGAGCGACGGCACGGGCGTCGACCTCGCCAATGTGAAAATGTCGATGAACCCCTTTGACGAGATCGCCGTCGAAGAGGCGATCCGCCTGAAGGAAAAGGGCATCGCGACGGAAATCATCGCTATTTCGATCGGGCCGCAGCAGGCGGGCGAAACCATCCGCACCGCCCTCGCCATGGGCGCCGACCGCGGCATCCTGGTGAAGGTCGAGGGCGAAGTCGAACCCCTTACCGTCGCGAAGATTCTGAAGGGCATCGCGGAAGCCGAGCAGCCCGGCCTCGTCATCGTCGGCAAGCAGGCGATCGACGACGATTCGAACCAGACCGGCCAGATGCTGGCCGCCCTGCTCGGCTGGAGCCAGGGCACCTTCGCCTCCAAGGTCCTGCCCGAGGGCGACAGCGTCTCGGTCACCCGCGAAGTCGACGGCGGCCTGCAGACCGTGAAGCTGAAGCTGCCGGCGGTGGTCTCCACCGACCTCCGCCTCAACGAGCCGCGTTATGCCTCGCTGCCCAACATCATGAAGGCCAAGAAGAAGCCGATCGACGAGAAGTCGCCGGCCGATTACGGCGTCGATCCCGCGCCCCGCCTGAAGGTCCTGAAGGTCACCGAGCCGCCCAAGCGCGCCGGCGGCGTCAAGGTGAAGACGGTGCAGGAACTGGTCGAGAAGCTGAAGAACGAAGCGGGAGTGATTTGAGATGACGGCGCTGGTTCTTGCAGAACACGACAACGCGACCCTGAAGGACGCGACCGCCAAGACCGTCGCCGCGGCGGCCAAGCTGGGCGGTGCGGTCCATGTGCTGATCGCCGGCGAAGGCGCCAGCGGGGCGGCCGAAGCCGCCGCGAAGCTGGCCGGCGTCGAGAAGGTGCTGGTCGCCGAAGGCCCGCTTTACGCCCACCAGCTTGCCGAGCCGGTCGCTGCACTGATCGTCAAGCTGGCCCCTGCCTATGACGCGATCCTCGCCCCCGCGACGGCGAGCGGGAAGAACATCCTGCCCCGCGTCGCCGCGACGCTCGACGTCGCGCAGATCAGCGAGATCCTGTCGGTCGAGAGCGCCGACACGTTCACCCGCCCGATCTATGCCGGCAACGCGATCCAGACCGTGCAGTCGTCCGACAAGACCAAGGTCATCACCGTCCGCACCACCGCCTTCAAGGCGGCGGAAGGCACGGGCAACGCCGCGATCGAGACGATCGAGGCCGCCGCCGATCCCGCGCTCTCGTCCTATGTCGGCGAGGAGCTCTCGAGCTCGGATCGTCCCGAACTCGTCTCGGCGAAGATCATCGTCTCCGGCGGGCGCGCGCTCGGCAGTTCAGAGAACTTCCACACCTATATCGAGCCGCTGGCCGATGCGCTGGGCGCCGCGGTCGGCGCCTCGCGCGCCGCCGTCGATGCCGGCTACGTCCCCAACGACTACCAGGTCGGCCAGACCGGCAAGGTCGTCGCCCCCGAGCTCTATGTCGCGCTGGGCATTTCAGGCGCCATTCAGCATCTGGCCGGCATGAAGGACTCCAAGGTCATCGTCGCCATCAACAAGGACGAGGAAGCCCCGATCTTCCAGGTGGCGGATTACGGCCTGGTCGGCGACCTGTTCAAGCTGGGGCCGGACCTGATTGCCGAACTGAAAGCCCAGGGCGTCGGCAAGCGCTGATTCCCGGTTAGAGCGAGCCTGAAGGCGGACATGGACACTTCCCTGAAGCGTATCGGCGTCATCGGCGCGGGCCAGATGGGCAACGGCATCGCGCATGTCAGCGCGCTCGCCGGCTATGACGTGGTGCTGAACGACCTGAGCCAGGACCGCCTTGATGCGGGTCTGGAGTCCATCAAGTTCAACCTCACGCGCCAGGCCTCGCGCGGCCAGGTGACGGGCGAGGAAATGGACGCCGCGCTGAAGCGCATCACGACGACGACCTCGCTGGACGATTTCGGCGATGTCGACCTCGCGATCGAGGCGGCGACCGAGGACGAGCAGCTCAAGCGCAAGATCTTCCAGGCGCTCTGCCCCAAGCTGAAGAAGGACGCGCTGGTCGCGACCAACACGTCGTCGATCTCGATCACCCGCCTTGCCGCCTCGACCGACCGGCCGGAACTGTTCCTCGGCCTGCACTTCATGAACCCGGTGCCGGTCATGAAGCTGGTCGAAATTATCCGCGGCATCGCGACCGAGGATCGCGCGGTCCAGACGACGCTCGCCTATGTGAAGCAGCTCGACAAGACGAGCGCCTATTCCGAGGACTTCCCCGCCTTCATCGTCAACCGCATCCTGCTGCCGATGATCAACGAGGCGATCTACACGCTCTATGAGGGCGTCGGGAACGTCGAGGCGATCGACACCGCCATGCGGCTGGGCGCCAACCACCCGATGGGCCCGCTGCAGCTCGCCGATTTCATCGGGCTGGATACGTGCCTCTCGGTCATGCAGGTCCTGCATGACGGCCTGGCGGACTCCAAGTACCGCCCCTGCCCGCTGCTGGTGAAGTATGTGGAAGCGGGCTGGCTCGGCAAGAAAGTCGGCCGCGGCTTCTACGACTATCGCGGCGAAAAGCCCGTTCCGACGCGCTGAAACGCTTGGTGGCGGCGTGGGACGGCGAATAAGAACGCCAGCCAAATCAAGATGTTACGCTGAAATCGCGATTGCGGAATTTCATCCGTTTAGCGCTCGGATGCTGAGCTGTGGGCATCGCGCGCCACGCCTGAAGTGCAAGGGCGCGCGAAGGGTGACCGTTTTTGTCACCCGCCCCTGTCATCCTCTTCTCATCGAAGAGGGAGACCACCATGTTCGCCGCCGCCCGCCTCCGCCGCCCCGTTGCCCCGCTTGCGCCGTCCTTCTTTGCCGATGACGAGCAGGTCGTCTGGCTGGAAGACCGCATCCGCAACGCGCCGCTATTCGAGCCGCCGTGGGAGGGCAATGGCCGCCTGATCCCGATCCGCACGACGCGGGCGCTGAAGGATGCCTCCGACGTCTTCGCCAATGGGATGTGGGCGCGGCTCGACTGGTTCCTCGATGGACAGGAAGCCTGTTTCCTCACCACCGGCCCGGTGAAGGCGGCGATCACGCTGCGGGCGGATGCGATGTTCGGCTGGACGGTGCGCGAGATCACCGGTCCGGGCGGCGCCGAACTGCCGCTGATCGCGGAACGCGAAATCGTCGCGCAGTTCGCGGCGGCCGGCTTCCGCCGCCGGGGGCGCTCGTTTCCGCTGTGAGGCGGTAAAGGCGGCGCGCTGACCGCGCCGCCTAGCCTGACTACTTCGACCGGTTGGCGAGCCCGTCGAGCTGTTTCTTCATCGCGTCGAGCTGCGACTTCAGTTCGGAGATCTCGTCGCTCTCTGTGGCCTTGGGCGCATCAGTGGCTTCGGCTTCCGTGCCGCCTTCGCTGCCGCGGCCGAAGCGGCCGAAGGGCGAGAACATCTTCAGCGTGCGCTGGAACATCTGCACGTTCTGGCGGGCAATGTCCTCGAAACCGGGCAGCGGCAGTTTGCCGAAGGCGTCGGTGATGCCCTGGCGGACATTCTCGGCATTCTTCGAGAGGCCTTCCATGCTCATCTCCAGATAAGAGGGCACATAGGCCTGGAGCCGGTCGCCGTAGAACTTGATGAGCTGGCGCAGGAAGTTGATCGGCAGCATGGTCTGGCCCTGCTTGCCCTCTTCCTCGAAGATGATCTGGGCCAGTACGGAGCGAGTGATGTCGTCGCCGCTCTTGGCGTCGTAGACGTTGAACTCGACGCCTTCCTTGACCATGTCGCGCAGATGCTCGAGCGTCACATAGCTCGACGTCGCCGTGTTGTAGAGGCGCCGGTTTGCATACTTCTTGATGGTGATCGGGCCGCCGTCGCCCTTCTTGCCTGCCGCCATCCGCTCATTTCCCCCGAAATTTTGCTGCGCCGCCAAAGTCGCCGCGCTGCAGCAACGCTAGACCCCATGCGGATGGCTGTCCAGATCACTGCCGCGGTGCAAAATGCTGCGCAATATCGCGCATGCCAGCGCAGGTGCAGCAAGATCGGGCGCTTTTTGGTGTGTAAAGCCAGCTTGTGGATAATTATATTTCACACATGAGATTGTATGCAGATTATTATTCCATAATTTGCCGATAAAATGTCATTTACTACAATGGGTGTTCGGGGCAATAGTGCGCGCCGTGCAGGGCCAGAGGCGGTCCGCAACATCTGGAGAGCCCCATGTCCGACGTCGTCATCGTCTCCGCCGCGCGTACCGCGGTCGGCTCGTTCAACGGCAGCTTCGCCTCCACCCCCGCCCATGTCCTGGGCGCCGCGGCGGTGAAGGAAGCGCTCGCCCGCGCCAAGGTCGAGGCCGCCGAGGTCTCCGAAGTTATCCTGGGCCAGATCCTGACCGCCGCGCAGGGCCAGAACCCCGCCCGCCAGGCCGCGATCGGCGCCGGCCTGCCGGTGGAGGTGCCGGCCTGGAACATGAACCAGCTCTGCGGCTCTGGCCTCCGCGCCGTTGCGCTCGGCTATCAGGCGATCCTCAACGGCGACAGCGACATCGTCGTCGCCGGCGGCCAGGAATCGATGAGCATGGCGCCGCACGCGCAGTATCTGCGCGCCGGTCAGAAGATGGGCGACATCACCTTCGTCGACACGATGATCAAGGACGGCCTGTGGGACGCCTTCAACGGCTATCACATGGGCCAGACCGCCGAGAACGTCGCCCGCGAGTGGCAGATCACCCGCGAGCAGCAGGACCGCTTCGCCGTCGCCTCGCAGAACAAGGCCGAGGCCGCCCGCAAGGCCGGCAAGTTCAAGGACGAGATCGTCCCCGTCGTGTTGAAGGGCCGCAAGGGCGACGTCACCGTCGACACCGACGAGTTCATCCGCGACGGCGTCACCTATGAAGCCATCTCCGGCCTGAAGCCCGCCTTCGTGAAGGCCGACGGCACGGTCACCGCGGCGAACGCCTCGGGCATCAATGACGGCGCGGCGGCGGTCGTGCTGATGAGCGCCAAGGAGGCCGAGAAGCGCGGCCTCACCCCGCTCGCCCGCATCAAGTCGTGGGCCTCGGTCGGCGTCGATCCCAAGGTGATGGGTTCGGGTCCGATCCCGGCCTCTCGCGCGGCCTTGAAGAAGGCCGGCTGGAGCGTCGGCGATCTGGACCTCATCGAGGCCAACGAAGCCTTCGCGGCGCAGGCCTGCGCGGTCAACAAGGACATGGGCTGGGACGCCGAGAAGGTGAACGTCAATGGCGGCGCCATCGCCATCGGCCACCCGATCGGCGCTTCGGGCGCCCGCGTGCTCGTCACGCTGCTGCACGAGATGGGCAAGCGCGACGCCAAGAAGGGCCTCGCCACGCTCTGCATCGGCGGCGGCATGGGCATCGCCCTGACGGTCGAACGCTAGACATTTCCGGACGCCCTGAACGGGCGCCATTTCAAGGTTTCGGGAGGACATGATGTCCAAGGTTGCGTTGGTGACGGGTGGTACGCGCGGGATCGGCGAAGCGATCTCCAAGGGCCTGAGCGCGGCCGGCTATACGGTCGCGGCGAATTATTCGGGCAACGACACCGCCGCCGCCAAGTTCCGCGAGGACACCGGCATCGCGGTCTACAAGTTCGATGTCGGCGACTACGACGCGACCGCGGCGGCGATCAAGCAGATCGAGGCCGATCTCGGCCCGGTCGAGATTCTCGTCAACAATGCCGGCATCACCCGCGACGGCTTCCTGCACAAGATGACGCCCGAGCAGTGGCACGAGGTCATCCGCGTCGATCTCGACAGCGTGTTCAACACCTCGCGGGCCGTGATCGAAGGGATGCGCACGCGCGGCTATGGCCGCATCGTCAACATCTCCTCGATCAACGGGCAGAAGGGCCAGATCGGCCAGTCGAACTACTCCGCCGCGAAAGCCGGCATCATCGGCTTCACCAAGGCGCTGGCCCAGGAAGGCGCGGCCAAGGGCATCACGGTCAACGCGATCGCCCCCGGCTATATCGCGACCGAGATGGTCGCCGCGATGAAGCCCGAAGCGCTCGCCAAGGTGGTCGCGACCATTCCGGTCGGCCGTCTCGGCGAATGCGAGGAGATCGCGCGCTGCGTGAAGTTCCTGGTCGAGGACCCCGGCTTCATCAACGGCTCCACCCTGACCGTCAACGGCTCGCAGTATATCGCGGGCTGATCGGCTGATCCGGCGCTCGCCGTGACTTCTCCCGACGACGCCGAAATGCGGGCGCCGCTCCATGCCTTCTGGCATGGACCGCGCCTGCCTGAGATGGCGCGCGTCAGCCTGGAGAGTTTCGTCGAGCTCGGCCACCCCATCACGCTGCACACCTATGATCCGATCGAAGGTGTGCCCGCGGGTGTGATGATGGCCGACGCCGCGAAGATCCTGCCGCGCGACCAGATCTTCATTCAGCCGACCGAGAAAAGCCTCGCGCCGTTCACCGACCGCTTTCGCTACGAGATGCTGGCGCAGGGGATCGGCACCTGGGTCGATTGCGATCTGCTCGCCGTCCGCCCCGTCAAAGCCCGCGACTATAATGTCGGCTGGGTCGACGATCACGCGATGAACGGCGCGGTGCTGCACTTGCCCGCCGGTTCACCCTTGCTGGAAGAACTGCGCGCGATGTGCACGACGCCCGGCTGGCTGCCGCCCTGGTATCGCGGCTTGAGGCGGCTGCGCTATCGCCTGAAATACTGGCGCGACAAGAATTTCGACTATCGCAGCCTCGGCGTCGGGACGATCGGCCCGTTCGCGCTCACCCACTACGTGAAGGCGATGGGTCTTGCCCATCTCGCGACCGCGCCTGCGGTGCATTATCCGGTGCCTTACGAAGACACCGCCGCCCTGGTCGGCGATCCCGCAGGGGTGCGCCGCTACATCACGGATGAGACCGAGTGCATCCATCTCTGGAATTCGCGCCTCAACCGCGAACTCGGCGGCAAGCCGCCGGCCGAGGGCTCGTTCTACGACCACGTGCTGAAACGCACCTGGCGTGCGGCGTTGGGCGTTCCGCTCACCGCATAACCTCGCGCGTAATTGAGCGGACGAAGGCGCCACCCCATCCTAGGCTCAACCTCAAGGGAGAGCCCGATGCTGACGATCTATGCCGCGACCAACCTGCCGCCATTCCTGATCGGAGTCGTGCGCGATCTCCGTGCCGTGTGGGCGGCGGAGGAGTTGAACATTCCCTACGCGCTGCACTGGCTGGATGCGCCCGCCGGCGAACATCGCGCCGAGTGGTATCGCGCCGCCAACCCGTTCGCGAAATTTCCCGCGATCGACGATGAGGGCACGACGCTTTTCGAATCCGCGGCGATCGTCGCCTATCTCGCCGACAAGGCGCGGCGCCTGATCCCGCCGCCGGGCGCGCTGGAGCGCACCGAACACGACCAGTGGCTCTACGCGGCGCTCAACACGGTCGAGCCCGCGGTCTTCCAGGTCTTCGCGATCGATCTCTTCATGAAGGAGATGCCGGGGATCGACGCGTTCCGCACGCGCTTCTTCGAAACGGCGCGCGAACGGCTCGGCTCGCTCGACCGGGTGCTGGGTCAGCGCGCCTATACGACGGGCGACGATTTCGCGGCGGCGGATATCGTGATGACCCATGTCCTTACCTTCATCCGCGATCCCGCGCTGCTGGACGGCTTCGAGAACGTGCAGTCCTATCGCGAGCGCTGCACGGCGCGGCCCACCTATCGCAAGGCGCTGGCGATCCAGACGGGCGGCAAGCCGGCGGTCGCAGCCTAGTCGGGCTTCGGCGTCCAACCCGGCGGGGCCAGCTCGAACCCCGAGAAGTCGAAGGCCGGCGCGACGGTGCAGCCGAGCAGCGTCCAGTCGCCCAGCGACCGCGCCGCCTGCCAGCAGCCCAGGGGCACGACGAGCTGCGGGCGCTCGCCGGCGGCGAGCACGTTGCCGAGCCGGTGCGCGGTCTCGCTGTGGCCGTCGGGGCTGAGGCGGAGTTCCAGCGGGGCACCGGCGTAGAAGTGCCAGACCTCGGCGGCATCGACGCGGTGCCAGTGGCTCTCCTCGCCCGCCCGCAGCAGATAGTAGATCGCGGTCGACGCGCCGCGGCGGCTGGCGAGGCCATCGTCGCGGAAGGTTTCGATGAAGACGCCCCCTTCGGGATGAGGCTGGAGACCGAGCAGCGCGACGACCTCGTCGGCCGTCACTTGAAGCTGTCCTTCGCCGCGCGGCGGGCGCCGAGTTCGCCGGCATTGGCGGCGCGCATGAACGGGTTGGTCCGCCGCTCCAGCGCGATGGTCGAGGGGATGGTCGGCTCGTGCGCGGCGCGCAGCGCGCGGACCTTCACCATCTCGGCCTGGATGTCGGCATTGTCCGGTTCGACGTGGAGCGCGAAGCGGCCGTTGGATTCCGTATATTCGTGGCCGCAATAGACGCGGGTGTCGCCGGGCAGCGCTTCCAGCTTGCGCATCGCCGCGAACATGTCGGCGGGCGTGCCCTCGAAAAGCCGGCCACAGCCCATCGCGAACAGCGTATCGCCGGTGAAGACCGCCTTCGACGCCGCGAAGTAGAGCGCGATATGGCCGGTGGTGTGGGCGGGAATGTCGAAGACGCCGCCCGTCTCGGTCCCGAAGGTGACGGTGTCGCCCTCGCCCACCCCCGTATCGAGGCCGGGAATGCGATGGGCGTCGGCCTTCGGGCCGATGACGACGGCCCCGGTCGCTTCCTTCAGCGGGATATTGCCGCCGGTATGGTCGAAATGGTGATGGGTGTTGAAGATGTGGGTGAGCTTCCAGCCGCGCGCCGCGAGCGCCGCGAGCACCGGCGGGGCCTCGGACGGATCGACGATGCCGACCGCGCCGGACACCGGATCGTGCAGCAGATAGGCGTAGTTGTCGCTTAGGCAGGGAACGAGGTCGATCGAGAGCATGATTTTCTCCTGTGACCTCCAGTCTAGCGCGCGGGCAAGGCTGAGGTAACCTGCGGCGATCAGAGTGGAGCCGCATGCATCCCGATATCGCCCAGTTCCGCGCCTTCTACGATTCGCGCCTCGGCACGATCGCGCGGCGGCTGGTGCGGCGGCGGCTGCGCGTGTTGTGGCCGGACGTGAAAGGCATGACGGTGCTGGGGCTGGGCTATGCGACGCCCTATCTGGCGCCCTTCGTGGACGAGGCGGCGGCCGCCGTCGCCTGCATGCCCGCCGAGCAGGGCGCGGTGCCGTGGCCGCGCTCGGGCAAGAACCGCGTCGCGCTGGCCGACGACACCAACCTGCCTTTCGACGACGGCTCGCTCGACCGGGTGGTGGTGATCCATGGGCTGGAGACCAGCGAGGTCTGGCGCACGCTGCTGAGGCAGATCTGGCGAGCGCTGAAGCCGGACGGGCGATTGATCGTCGTCGCGCCCAACCGCCGCGGCATGTGGTCGGCCTTCGGCGAGACGCCCTTTGGCCAGGGCCACGCCTATTCGCGCGGCCAATTGGAGCGGCTGATGGGCGAGGCGCTGTTTCTGCCCGAGCGCTGGGAGCAGGCGCTCTACGGCCCGCCCTCGACCTGGCGGTTCGTCATGCGCACTGGCAAGGCATGGGAGCGCTTCGGGCGCTTCCTCTATCCCGGCATGCCCGGCGTCTGGATCGTCGAGGCCTCGAAGGCGATGTACGCGCCGGCCGGTGGCGCGACACCGCAAAAGGCGCGGCGCCCGGCTTTGGCGACGGCGCCGGCCCGCATGACCAGCGACTGAGCCTGTCCGGCCGCACGGCGATGGAACCCGCCGCCCGCCCGTTCGTTTGGGCAACACCCACGTGGGCGGAGTTCTTCCATGACGATGACCGGACCTGACGACCAGCGGCTGATGAAAGAGACGTCGCTGGTGCGCGGGTCTCTGGGGCGGATGCAGATTACCCGCCGGGCGCGCGGCAAGGGCTGGAGCTTCCATCAGGCGGACGGCTCGGTCATCCGCGACCCCGCAACGATCGACCGGCTGAACGGGCTCGCCGTTCCCCCCGCCTATACCGATGTGCGTTACGCGGTCAGCCCCCGCGCGCATCTCCAGGCGATAGGCACCGACGCCGCGGGCCGCCTGCAATACCGCTATCACCCCGACTGGGAACGCATTCGCGAGGCCCGCAAGGCGCGCCGGCTCGTCGCGCTCGCTGCTGCCCAGCCCCGCCTGCGTCGGCAGTTGCGGCAGGCCCTGAAGGCGGACGCGCCGGACCGCGATTTCGCCGCCGCTGCCTGTATCGCATTGGTCATGCAGACCGCGATCCGTGCGGGCGGCCTCACGTCTGAAACAACGTTCGGCCATCGCGGTGCGACCACATTGCTGAAATCGAATGTTGCCTGCGAAGGCGATCGCCTCGTCCTGTCGTTCCGCGGCAAAGGCGGCAAGCAGATCGCGCGCGGCACGCGCTCGGCGGCGCTGTGCCGGGCACTTGCGGCACTGCGCGCTCTGCCGGGCCGCCATATCTTCCAATATCGCGGTGATGACGGGACCGTGAGGCGCCTCGGGGCAGCGGACGCGAATGCGCGGCTCAAGGGCCTGGCGGGCGCGGATGTCTCGCTGAAGGATTTCCGGACCCTCAATGCCTCGCGCCAGGTCGCAGCTGAACTGGCCGCGATCGAACCCGCCGCGTCGGCCAGCGGTCGCAAGCGGCAGGTGAAGGCGGCGGTCGCGGCGGCGTCCGAGGTGCTCGCGAACACGCCGACCGTCTGCCGCAAGAGCTATGTCCACGAGGCCATCGTCGAGGCCTTCGAGAGCGGCAGACTGAAACGGCTGAAGGCGCGTCCGCGCTCGAAGGCGGCACGGCCCGATCTCGTCGCCGCGATGCTGGCGCCCGCCGCCTGACCGGCGGATGACGCGGACTTCATGAGAGCGATTTCATCGCGCGGACATCACCGCGAAATCCTGCGCGGCGCATAAGCGCGGGCGTCGGCGGCGTCCTGTCGCCGGCAGGTCAACCCAAGGCCACGCCACCCCCAGAACGTCCAACCAACGTCCATTCGGGCGACGCGCGCCTCCTCTCCAGGAAGTGCCACCATGCGTTTTGCGATCCTTACCGCCGCAGCTCTGTCGCTCGGCGCCACCGCCTATGCTGCCTCCACCCCAGCCGCGCCGCCGGCGGGATGGCCGGGCGTCAATGCGACACCCGTCGCCGCGAAGACCTGCGCCGGTCTTGCGGCGCGCTACGACACCGTCGCGAAGGCGCATGCGACGAGCCCCGATCTCGCCAAGGCGAACGCCGCGGCGGCCGACGGCAAAACGGCCTGCGACGCCGGCAAGACGGCGGACGGCATCGCCGACTACGAGACCGCGATTAAGTTACTGGGTGCGTAATACCCAGGGGCCGGGTGCGTATCGCCCGGCCTGTTCAAAAGGCGCCGCCGCGTTCCCTCCCACGCGGCGGCGTCTTTTATTTTGCCGCGAGCAGGAAGATCGCCTGTTCGGCGAGAATATTCGCCGCCGTCGAGAACGGGCGGACATCGCGCGCCTTCGCGCCGCGCAACGCCACGGTGCGCTCGATCGTCAGGCCGAGTTCGCGCGAGAGCTCCGCGAAGTCGCGAAGGCTGCACATATGGATGTTGGGCGTGTCGTGCCAGGCATGGGGCAGCGCGTGGGTCACCGGCATCCGTCCGCCGGAGAGCAGCTGCAGCCGCATCCGCCAATGCGCGAAGTTCGGCGTCGAGACGATGCCGCGCCGGCCGATGCGGGCCATCTGCTCCAGCACCTGACGCGGATTGCGCGTCGCCTGGATGGTCTGGCCGAGAATGACGTAGTCGAACGCCTTGTCGGGATAGTCGGCGAGGTCGCGGTCGGCATCGCCCTGCACCACCGAGAGGCCGTGCGCGACGCAGGCGTTCACGCCGGCCTGGCTGAGCTCGATGCCGCGGGCATCGACGCCCTTGCTCTCGGCCAGATGCTTCAGCAGCGCGCCGTCGCCGCAGCCGACATCAAGCACGCGGCTGCCGTCGGCGACCATGCCGGCGATGATGCCGAGATCGAGGCGGAGCGCGGTCATCCGTCTATGTCGCCTTGAGGCCGCGATGGGCCGCAGCCGCGTTCACGAAGCCGCCGAAGATGCCTTCCATTTCGGGAAGGTCGAGCAGGAAGGCGTCGTGGCCCTTGTCGGTGTCGAACTCGACGAAGCTGACATTGGCGGCGGCGGCGTTCAGCGCATGGACGATGCGCTTGGATTCCGTCGTCGGGAACAGCCAGTCCGACGTGAACGAGGCGACGCAGACCCGCGCCTTCAGCCGGGCGAAGGCGCGCGCGAGCTGGCCGCCGTGATCGGCCGCGAGGTCGAAATAGTCCATCGCCCGGGTGATGTAGAGATAAGAGTTCGCGTCGAAACGCTCGACGAAGCTGCGCCCCTGATGGCGGAGATAGGATTCGACCTGGAAGTCCGCGTCGAAGGCATAGGAGACCTGCTGGCGGTCCTGCAGCTCGCGGCCGAACTTCCGCTGCAGCGCGGCTTCCGAGAGATAGGTGATATGCGCGGCCATGCGGGCGACGGCGAGGCCCTTGGACGGGAAGACGCCGTGTTCCAGATAGTCGCCGCCGCGCCAGTCGGGATCAGCCATGATCGCCTGGCGGCCGACCTCGTGGAAGGCGATGTTCTGGGCAGAGTGCTTGGCGGCCGTCGCGATCGGGATGGCCGAGATGACACGCTCGGGATAGCTCGCCATCCATTCCAGCACCTGCATGCCGCCCATCGAGCCGCCCGCGACGCAGAGGAGTTCCGCGATGCCGAGATGGTCGACCAGCAGCGCCTGGGCGCGGACCATGTCGCGGATCGTGATGACCGGGAAGGTCAGGCCGTAGGACTTGCCGGTCGCGGGATCGACATCGCGCGGCCCGGTCGTCCCCATGCAGCCGCCGACCACATTGGCGCAGATGACGAAGAAGCGGCTGGTGTCGAACGGCTTGCCGGGGCCAACCATCAACTCCCACCAGCCGGGCTTGCCGGTCAGCGGGTTAACGCTTGCGGCATGCTGGTCGAGACTGAGGGCGTGGCAGATGAGGATGGCGTTCGACTTCGCCGCGTTGAGCTCGCCATAGGTGTTGTAGGCGATCGCGAGCTGCGCCAGCGCCTGCCCCGAATCCAGGGTCAGAGCGCGCGGTCCAGCAAGACGCAGCACGGCGTCGTGCACCACGGGCGCGGCATCGGGCCTGATCGTTTCGGCGGCGGCAGACATAGGCCGGGAAGTGGGGTGAGAGGGGCCGCCCTGTCAATGTCTGCCCGGGATCGCTATGAAGCTGGCGCGAACGCCGCGTACCCCCTCCCCCGGTCAGCAGGACCCCGTTTGAGCGATCCGATTCCCGTACCTCCGTGGAGCGAAGCCGACCGTCTGGCGGCGCTTGCCCGCTACCGCGTAATGGACACGCCGCGCGAGGCGGATTTCGACGATATCGTCAAGGTCGCCGCGCAGATCTGTGGCGTGCCAATGGCGCTGATCAGCCTGGTCGATTCGGAGCGTCAGTGGTTCAAGGCCGCGGTCGGGATCGAGGCGCCCCAGACCCCGCGCGAGATCGCCTTCTGCGCCCATGCCATCCAGCAGACCGGGATTTTTACGGTCGGCGATGCGAGGCAGGACCCCCGCTTCAGCGCCAATCCGTTGGTCACCGGCGATCCGAACCTGCGCTTCTATGCCGGCGCCCCATTGGAGACCGCAGATGGACTGCCGCTGGGGACGCTGTGCGTGCTCGACACCGAGCCGCGCGAGCTGACCCCGGAGCAGAATTTCGCGCTGCAGACGCTGGCCCGCCAGGTCATGACCCAGTTGGACCTGCGCCGGGCGCTTGCCGCCCAGCGTGACGCCGACGTGCGCCATCGCCAGATTCTGGAAAGCGCGGTCGACTACGGTATCATCACGATGGACCTGAGCGGCCACGTCACCGGGTGGAACGCCGGCGCGACCCAGGTGCTCGGCTGGACCGAAGCAGAGATGCTGGGCGAGACGTGCGCGCGTTTCTTCACGCCCGAGGACCGCGCCCAGAGCGTGCCCGAAAACGAGATCCGGAACGCGCTGGCGGTTGGATCGACTGCCGACGAGCGCTGGCACCTGCGCGCGGATGGCACACGGTTCTGGGCGAGCGGACGCATGATGGCCCTGCGCGACGATGCCGGCGCGACGATCGGGCTGCTCAAGATCTTGCGGGACCAGACCGATCTCCACCTCGCGACCGAGCATCGCGAACTGGTGGCGATGGAGCAGACGCACCGGATCAAGAATATTCTTTCGATCGTCCAGGCCGTGGTCAGCCAGTCGCTGCGCCACGCCGCCTCTCCGCAGGCCGCGCTCAGCGTGATCGCTGAACGGCTGAAGGCGCTTGGCGGGGCGCAGGATCTGCTGGCCGCCAAGCCGGGCGCCACGGCCCTGCTTGCCGAGGCGGCGCGCGCCGCGATCAGCGGCAGCGGGGCTGACGTTCGGCGCTTCGATATTAATGGCCCGTCCGTCGAGCTCGGTCCCCGCACCACCGTGGGTCTGTCGCTGGCGCTGCACGAACTGACGACCAATGCGGTGAAATACGGCGCCTTGTCGAACGATGAGGGCCGCGTCGTGCTCGACTGGTCGGTCGATGCGGACATGCTCCGCTTGACGTGGCGGGAGATGGGTGGCCCGCCCGTGAGCGCGCCATCGCGCACAGGGTTCGGGACGCGGCTGATCCAGTCCCTGATGCCGAGCGGCTCGGGCGCCAGCGCGACTTTCGACTATGCACCGCACGGTGTCGTATGGGTGCTCGACGGCCCGGTCGCGGGCATGTCGAGAACCTAGCGCCGACATTTCCTTTGGTTTGCCGGGCGGGCTTGATTAGAAAGCCCCGCATGGCCAGCCCAACCCCCGTTCCCGGAATTCTAGAGATCGAGCCCTATATTGGGGGACGGGCCGCCGCGCCGGGCGTCACGAAGGTCTTCAAGCTGTCCGCCAACGAGACGCCGCTGGGACCGAGCCCGAAGGCGATCGAGGCCTTCGCCACGGCGGCCGCCCAGCTCGCCTCGTATCCCGAAGGGTCGTCAGCGGTGCTGCGCGATGCGGTCGCCGAGATCTACGGCCTCAACCCCGACCGCATCGTCTGCGGCAACGGCTCGGACGAGCTGCTCCACCTGATCGGCCAGTGCTATTGCCGTCCGGGCGACGAGGTCCTGTTCTCCGAGCACGGCTTCCTCGTCTATCCGATCGTTGCGCGCGCGGCCTCGGCGACTCCCGTCGCCGCCCCCGAGACGCGCTACACCGCCAGCGTCGATGCGCTGATCGCGCGCCTGACGCCGAAGACCCGGCTCGTCTTCATCGCCAATCCGAACAACCCGACCGGCACCTATCTGCCGGTGAGCGAGATCAAGCGCCTGCATGCCGCGCTGAGCCCGGAAACCATTCTGGTGCTCGACGCCGCCTATAGCGAGTACGTGAAGCGCAACGACTACGAGGCGGGCATCGAACTCGTTTCCAGCCACGAGAATGTGGTGATGACGCGGACCCTTTCGAAGGTCTACGGCCTCGCGGCGCTGCGCGTCGGCTGGGCTTATTGCCCGCCGGACATCGCGGATGTGCTGAACCGCGCGCGCGGGCCGTTCAACGTTTCGATCCCCGCGCAATATGCCGGCGCCGCCGCGATGCGCGACCGCGCCTTCATGGAAGCCGCGGTCGCCTTCAACGCCCAGTGGTTGCGTTATCTCACCGAAGAGATTGGCGCGCTGGGCCTCGAGGTGACGCCGAGCGTCTGCAATTTCGTGCTGGTCCATTTCGGCCAGGAGAAAGGCCGCACCGCGAAGGACGCCGACGCCTTCCTGATGGCGCGCGGCCTGATCGTGCGCGGCGTCGCCGCCTATGGCCTGCCCGATGCGCTGCGCATCTCGGTCGGCACGGAAGAGGCGAACCGCCTGGTCGTCGCGGCGCTGAAGGATTTTCTCGCGTTATGACCGCAGAGGCGTCCTTCGGCCGGATCGCGCTGATCGGCATCGGGCTGATCGGATCGTCGATCGCCCATGCCGCGCGGCGCGCCGGCGCAGTCAGCCATATCGCGGGCTATTCGCGCTCGGCCGAAAGCCGCGCGACCGCCGAACAGATCGGCTTCTGCGACAGCGTGCATGACGACATGGCGGCCGCGGCCGCCGATGCCGACATCGTCATTCTCTGTGCGCCGGTCGGGGCGCTTGGGCCCGCCGCGGCGGCGATCGCCCCGGCGCTGAAGCCGGGCGCGATCCTGACGGATGTCGGTTCGGTGAAGAGCGCGGTCATCCGCGACGCCGGTCCGCATGTGCCGGAAGGCGTGCATTTCATTCCCGGCCACCCCATCGCCGGCACCGAGCATTCCGGACCGGCGTCCGGCTTCGCGACGCTGTTCGACAATCGCTGGTGCATCCTCACACCGCCGCCCGGCACCGACGAGGCGGCGGTCGCCAAGCTGATCGCCTTCTGGGAGTCGCTGGGCGCCAAGGTCGAGGTCATGGAGCCCCGGCACCACGACCTCGTGCTGGGCATCACCAGCCATGTGCCGCACCTCATCGCCTACAATATCGTCGGTACGGCGGCGGACTTGGAAGAAGTCACCCAGTCCGAGGTCATCAAGTTCTCGGCCGGCGGTTTCCGCGACTTCACGCGCATCGCGGCCTCCGACCCGACGATGTGGCGGGATGTGTTTCTGAACAATCGCGAGGCGGTTCTGGAGATTCTTCAGCGGTTTACCGAGGATTTGACCGCGCTTCAGCGGGCGATTCGGTGGGGGGATGGGGACGCGTTGTTCGCGCTGTTCCAGCGCACGCGCGACATCCGCCGCTCGATCATCGAGGCGGGCCAGGAATCCGCGGCGCCGAATTTCGGGCGCGACAAGACGAGTTGACGTAGCGGGCGCCATCGCTCAATATGAACATCGTTCACATTGAGCTGGGACGATGAGCGCTTTCACGACCAAGGACTGGCTGGCCGTCCTGAAAAACCCGCCGCCGAAGCTTTCGGACGGCGAAGTCGCCGCGGTCCTGAAGGACCGCTATGGGCTTGAGGGCAGGCTGAAAGCCCTCGACAGCGAGCGCGACCAGAACATCCTGGTGACGCTGGACGGCGGCGAGAAGCGGCTGCTGAAGATCGCCAATGCCTCGGAAGACCCAGCGGTGACGAACTTCCAGACGGAAGCCTTCCTGCATGTGGAGCGGAAAGACCCCGCGCTTTCGCTGTCGCGCGTGCTGCGCACCACGGACGGGGTAGCCGAGTTCACGATCGACCATGCCGGCGCGCCGCATATCGTGCGGCTGTTCTCGTGGCTGGAGGGCATTCCGCTCTCCGCCGTGCCGCAGGCCGAGCGGCCCGACAATCCCGAAGTGCTCGGCGACATGCTCGCGCGGCTGGCGCTGGACCTCGCGGATTTCGATCATCCCGCCAAGGACCACACGCTGCTCTACGATCCGCGTCACGCCGCCAATCTGGAGCCGTTCCTCGCGCTCATCGACGACGCCGAGCTGCACGCGCTGGTGAAGGCCTGCATGGCGCGGTTCAAGCGCGACGTATTGCCGGCGCTGGAGCGCCTGCCGGTGCAGGTCGTCTTCAATGATCTCAGCCCCCGCAACTATATCGTCGATCCCGCCGATACCTCCGAGGTTGTGGGCCTCATCGACTTCGGCGACATGGTCTGCACACCGCGCATCGTCGATATCGCGGTCGCCTGCGTCTATTGGGTGAATTCATCGGCGACGCCGCTCGACCGCGTCGCGCGCTTCGTGGCCGCCTATCACCGGCGTTCGCCGCTGGAGAAGCGCGAGCTTGACCTGCTGCTGCCGCTGATGCTGACGCGGGCGATGATCCTGCCGCTGATCTATCACTGGCGCGCCGACATGTTTCCGGAGAACCGCATCTACATCATGCACAACCTGCCCCAGGCGCGCCGCGTGCTGGAGCAGCTCTCGGCGATGAACCCCGCCGAGGCGGCTGCGTTGCTGGCAGAGGCCTGCGGCCTTCAGGACATCCCATGACGCCCACCAATGCAGAGCTGATCGCCCGGCGGAACAAGGTTCTGGGGCCCGCCTATCGTCTGTTCTACGACGAACCGCTGCATATCGTGCGCGGCGAGGATGTGTGGCTGTTCGATGCGGACGGCCGCAAATATCTCGACACCTACAACAACGTGCCGCATGTCGGGCATTCCCACCCGGATGTCGTCGCAGCAGTGACCGCGCAGATCGCGAAGGTGAACATCCACACCCGCTATCTGCACGAGACGATCCTGGATTATGCCGAGCGCCTGACCGCCACCTTCGAGCCGGCGCTCGACACCGTGCATTTCGGCTGCAGCGGCACGGAAGCGAACGAGATGGCGCTGCGCCTCGCGCGCACCCATACCGGGAACAAGGGCGTCATCGTCACGGAATGCGCCTATCACGGGCACAGCCAGTCGATCTACGAGATCTCGACCCGCGACGTGCCGGTCTCCGCTTTGCCCGACTATGTCGTGACGATCCCTGCGCCCGATACGCTGCGCGGCCGGTATCGCGGTGCTAATGCGACGGACCAGTATGTGCGTCATGTCGAAGAGGCCGTCGCCACGCTGACGGCGCGCGGGCACGGCGTCGCGGCGCTGATCATCGACACGATCCAGTCGAGCGGCGGCACGGTGATCGCGCCGCCGGGTTTCTACGCCAAGGCCGCCGCGGTGGTGCGCGCGGCGGGCGGGCTCTTCATCGCCGACGAGGTCCAGGCGGGCTTCGCGCGGATCGGGACGAAGTTCTGGGTCTATCAGGATCACGACGTGGTGCCGGACTTCGTGACCATGGGCAAACCCATGGGCAACGGCATGCCGCTCGCCGCCTGCGTCACGCAGCGCGCCTATGTCGAGACGTTCGCCAAGGCCAACAAGTACTTCAATACCTTCGCGGGGATTCCCGTGACCACGGCGGCTGGGCTCGCTATGCTGGAGGTGATCGAACGCGACGGCCTGCAGGCGAATGCGCTGGCGGTCGGGCAGTACATGACCGGCAAGCTACAGGCGCTTGCCGAACGTCACGCGGTGATCGGCGATATCAGAGGCTCGGGCTTCTTCATCGGCCTCGATCTGGTGACGGACAGAGCGACGATGGCGCCGGCGACGGCGCTAACCGCGCGGCTCGTCAACGGGATGAAAGAGCGCGGCGTGCTCTCCGGCGCGATCGGCCCGGCGATGAACATCCTGAAGATCCGGCCGCCCATGACGTTCACGCGGGCACATGCCGATCTGATGCTGGGCGTGATCAACGAGACGCTGACGGCGGTCAGTTAGTCGATCGCCCCAACCGTGCCGACCAGGAACGGGCCGAAGGTGACGCGGCCGTTTTCGATGGCGAGGGAGATCGGGGTGCCGCCGGGGACGTCGGGCAGCCCCTCGACACTGGCGGGGGCCTGGAGCGTGCCGTTGGCGCGGAGCGCTTCGATCAGCTTGCCGAGGCCGATGATCTTGAAATCGAGATCGCCGGCGGGGCGGGCGACGTCGTCAAGTTTCAGCTTGCCGTTGCCCTTCGCCGAAACGCCGCCCCAGTCGAAATCGAGCCGCGCGATATCGAGCATGTAGTCGCTGCGCTTGAAGCGCGGATCGTTGAACGGACTGTTCTGCGAGATGAGCGGCAGGCCGGAAAGTTTGGCCGCGATGCGGATGGTTGAAATGCGCGGGCCGAGCGTGGGCGCGAAACCATCGCTGATCAAAAGCTGGTCGGCGGAGAAGGCGAGATTGGCGGCATCCCGGGAGTATTCGTTGATCGGCTTGTCGGTGGACGGCAGGTAGATGATGTCGCCCTGCAGCCGCGCCGCGTTGAACGAGAAGTCGTTGCCGTCGAAATCGGTGCCGTCGCTGCGCACCTGGCGGAATTCGACATCGGCGCCTTCCAGCAACCCGCCAAAGGTCACGCGGAGGCTGGCGATCATCGTCTCGGGCCGGAACTCGATCCATTCGACGCGGTCGGGCAGGCGCGAGGCGAGACGGACATTGCCGTCGGCGCGGATGAGGGCGTGGGTCGGGTTCCACGGCAGGACCTCGGCCATCATGATGTCGGCGTCCGCCTCGTAGCCGTGCCCGGCATAGCGGAGGCCCTGGATGGTCGCCGAGATGCGGATGGGAAAACCGCCCCATTCGACTGACTTGAAGTCGAGCGTATTGCCCTGCGCGCGTTCCGACGCGACGGCGGCAGCGAAGGCTTCCTTGGCCTTGCCCATCGCGTAGTACCAATAGCCGACATAGGCGCCGATCAGCGCGAAGATGAGGAAGAGAACGGCGATATAGCGCTTGTGGCCCTTCACTTGGTCAGCCTCACTTTGGGAACGCCGCCGATGCGGGCGAGATCGGCGAGCGCCGCGCTGCGCCGGTCCTTGAAACCGGCATCGGCCGTAACGCCAGGCTCGGTCCAGAGCTTGCGGACGGCGAGGACATTATCGGCACGGTCGGCCTTGGCATCGACCCGGCCGACAAGCCGGTCACCGTCGAGCAGCGGATAGACGTAATAGCCGAACTTGCGCTTCGCCTCGGGCACGAAGATCTCGATCGTGTAGTCGAAGCCGAACAAGCGCTTCAGCCGCTTGCGGTCGCGGATCGCGGGATCAAACGGGTTGAGCGCGCGCATCAGCGCGGGCGGCGGCGGCGCGGCATCGCGCAGCGCTTCGATGCCCGGCAGCGCCAGCGCTTCGGTGTGTTTGCCGTCGGTGCCTCCGATGCGGACGCGAACGAGGCGCTTCTTGTTGCGCTCGACCCAGCGCTCGACATCCTCGAACGGGATGAGCGCCCAGAAATTGGCGATCTCGCGCGGCGTGGCGAAGCCGAGCCGTTCCAGCGCATAGGTGCAGGCCCAGTCCACGGTCTCGGCCTTGGAGGGCTTGGCGTCGCGGAATTCGCCGGGGATCACGCGCTCGGCGAGGTCATAGACCTTGGCGAAGCCGTCGCGCCGGGCGATGGCGAGTTCGCCTGTGTGCCAGAGCACTTCGAGCGCGGTCTTGGAGCGGCTCCAGCCCCACATCTCCCCCGTCGTGCCGGGATCGTCGAAGGCGCGGGCCGAGAGCGGGCCTTCGACGGCGATGCGGTCGCGCACCCGTTTCAGGATGCGTTTCGAGCCGAGACGTGAGGCCCACCATTCGCCCGTCTTCACCTTCGCGCGAGCGCGGGCGAAGCGCATTTTCCAGTGGGGGTAGAACGCCATCGGAATGACCGAGGCGTCATGCGTCCAGTGTTCGAAGATGGTCTTGTCGTCGGCATGGAGGCGCGCGAGATGCGCCGGGGCGTAACCGCCGATGCGGCTGTGCAGGATGTGGTGATGGGCGCGCGCGACGGTCTGGATCGAATCCACCTGGACGAAGCCGAGCCCGTGGATCGCCTTCAGCGTGTCGCCGTTATGGGCTTCGGGCGGCTGGTCGAGGCCATGCGTGTGCAGGAAGATGCGCCGCGCGTCGGCGTTGACGAGCTCCAGCGGCGCCTTGGTCATCGCGTGCCCGCTTCGGCGACAAGCCGCGCCGTCGCGGTTTCGACGCGCGTGGTCAGTTCCGTCATGAAGGCGGGGCGCTTCAATCCCGGCGGGATGGGGGCGAGAAACTCGATGACGATGGTGCCGGGTTTGCGCAGCGGCCCGGTCCAGAAGACGCCGGAATTGAGCGCGAAGGGAATGCAGGCGACGCCAAGCTGGGTATAGAGCGCCGCGACACCGGGCTTGTAGTCGAGCTCGGCGCCGAGCTTTTTGCGCGTGCCTTCCGGGAAGATCGCGATGGAGCGGCCCTTGGCGAGGCGGTCCTTGCCCTGCGCGATCAGGCTGCGCAGGGCCTTGGCATGAGCACCGCGATCGACCGCGATCATGCCGCTCTTCGACGCATACCAGCCATAGAAGGGGATGAAGAGAAGCTGGCGCTTCAGCACCAGCGCGACATCGCGGAGCAGGACCGGCACGACGACCGTGTCCCACATCGCCAGGTGCTTGCCGGCATAGAGCGCGGGCGTCGCGGAGAGATGCTCGCGGCCGCGCACTTCATAGGTGAGGCCGCAAATGACCCGAAGGCCCCAGAGGGTGAGGCGGCCCCAGAGCTCGACGCCGCGCTGGGTCCAGCGCGGCGGGCCGAGCAGCGCCGGCAGCCAGGCGATGTTCATCACCACCGACATGAGCGCGAAATAGAGCTGGAAGACGATCGAGCGGAAAACGGTCATGGGCGAGGCGTCAGAGCCCGGCCATGCGCAGCAGCTTGTCGCCGCCGATCCGGGCCTGCGCCGCGACATACTTCATGTACTCGCCGGCGAAGAGCTTGACGGTTTCCGGGTCGCGCCAGGCATCGGGCCGGGCGAGGACTTCGGGCGTCACGGGATAGGGGATCAGCGTCACGTCGCCGAGCTGGGCGTCGAGTTCCAGCAGCGCGCGGGGCATGTGGTAGCTGGCGGTGACGACGATCAGCGAGCGATAGCCGTGGGCGCGGGTCCAGCGGGCGATCTCGGTCGCGTTGCCCGGCGTGTCGCGGGCGGCCCAGCCGAGATCGACGCAGCAGGCAAAGGCCTCGGCCCCCGCGGGATGCTGCGCCTTCAGCGCGGCGCGGCCGGTCGCGGAATGGAGGCCGGAAATGAGGAGGCGGCCGGCATGCTTGTCGGCGAGCAGGCGGAGCGCCGCGTCGATCCGGTCGTCGCCGCCGGTGAGGACGACGATGCCCTCGGCCATCGGCTCGCTTTGGGGCAGCGCGGGCAGCGTCATCACGAAGGCCGCGAAGCCGCCGGCGAAGGCCGCGACGCCGACCAGCGCCAGTTTCGCGGCGCCCCGGCCGAGCCGGCGCACGATCCGGCGCGCGCGCGAGGGGCGGCGCTGCGGTCCTGGTCCGGGGGCGGATGACGGGTCCATGACGGCAGTATCGCTCAAGCGGCCCGCGCGAGGAAGCGGCTGACGGTAAATCGCGCGGTCGCCATGGCGATGAGGGCGGCGACCACGGGAACCGCGGCAAACCAGAGCGCATCGCGCCAGTCGACCGCGAGGCCGGGCATTTCGGTCCCCGCCCAGAGCGCCACCGCGACGGCGACAATGGCGGCCCCGGCAACCCCCGCGAGCCCCGCGCCGCCGCCCAGCGCGAAGAAGCGCGCCTGGACCTCGCGGGCGATGAAGCCGGCCTTGGCGCCGGTGAGATGGAGGACATCGACGACATCCCGGTGCGCCTGCAGCGCCGCCCGTGCCGCGAAGACGACCGAGGCGGCGGCGGCGAGCGCGATGAGCGCGAGCACGCCATAGGCGCCCCAGGCGATCGTGGCGGAGGCCGCGGTCAGCCCGGCATTCCAGCGGCTGTGATCGTCGAAGGTCGCGCCGGGGGCGGCCTCCTTCAGCCGCGCCCGCAAGGTTTCGGCATCGAGCGTCACGGCGGGATCGAGTGTCACCGCGATCAGCATCGGGACCGGCACGGCGGCGAGATCGGCGTCGCCGAGCCAGGGTTTGAGGAGCGCGGCGCTTTCCTCCGCGCTCATGGGACGCACGGTCGCGATGCCCGGCGTCGCCTCCAGCACGGCGATCGCGCCGGCGAGCTGGGCCTCCATGGCGACATTCGGCGCATCGACGATCTGCACGGTCGCCTGGCCCGAGAGCCCGCGCTCCCAGGCATGGGCGAGCCGCGCCGCGCCGAGCGCGAGACCGAGCGTGAGACAGGCAAGGAAGCTCATGATCGCCATCACGCCGAACAGCGCGCTCTCGCCGCCGCCGCCGCGGGGGAAGAGCGGGGTCGGGCGCGCCGGGCTGATATCCTCGGTCAGCTCCATCGCGTGCCGCCGGTCTGGTTGATGCGCCCGGCAAAGAGGCGCAGTTCGCGCGCGCCATGGGTCTCGACGAGGCCGCGATCGTGGGTCGCGATAAGGACGGAGGTCCCGAGCTTGTTCAGCTCGACGAAGAGCCGCATCAGCCGCGCGCCCATTTCGGGATCGATGCTGCCGGTCGGCTCGTCGGCGACGAGGACTGGCGGGCGGGCGACAACGGCGCGGGCGATCGCGATGCGCTGCTTCTCGCCGCCGGACAGGGTCGCGGGCCGGGCGTGGAGGCGCTCGCCGAGGCCGACCCAGTTGAGGATTTCTTCAACATCCTCGCGATAGCTCTGTTCGGCGCGGCCCGCGATGCGCAGCGGCAGCGCGACGTTTTCATAGGCTGTCAGGTGATCGAGCAGGCGGAAATCCTGAAACACGACGCCGATCCGGCGCCTGAGCGCGGGCAGTTCCGTGCGCCTGAGCGCCGCCACGTCCTTGCCGAACATCGAGATCGCGCCGCGCGAGGGGCGTTCGGCGAGGAAGACGAGCTTCAGCAGCGTCGTCTTGCCCGCGCCCGAGGGGCCGGTCAGGAAGGTCAGGCTGCCCGGTTCCAGCTCGAAGCTGACATCGCGCAGGATTTCGGGCCCGCCGCCATAGCGCATGCCGACGTTTTCAAAGCGGATCATCGTCGTTCGATACTGCCCGATAAAGGCGCTGACAGGGCCGCGCCTTGTCACGAATCGTAGCCTATGTCACACCTCCATCATACGCGAGAACCGCGCCTTTCATGATCATCGCCTGCCCATCCTGTAAGACCCGGTTCGAGGTGAATGCCGCGGTGTTTCCGGCTGCGGGGCGCAAGGTCAAGTGCGCGCGCTGCGCCCATATCTGGCATGCCAAGGGCGAGCCCGGCGGCGAGGCGCCGGTCGCCGGGCCGGTGGCCGAGGTCGAGCCCGTCGCGGCGATCGTCGCCCCGGTCGCGGCCATCCATCACGACAAGCCCGCCGTCGCGGCCGACATCCCGCCCGAGATGGTGTGGGCGAATGCCGAACTGCCGCAGCGCCGCTCGCGCATGGCGACACTCGGCATCGTCGCCGCCGTGCTGACGGTGACCGCCTTCTGCCTCGTCCAGTTCCGCCAGAGCGTCGTCGCCTTCCTGCCGATGACCGGCCCGGCCTATGCCGCGGTCGGCCTGCCCGTCGATACCGTCGGGCTCGATCTGAAGATCGAGGCCCATGCGATGAACGACACCGCCCATGACGGCGCCTCGACGCTGGTCGTGACCGGATCGATCGCCAATGTCACGACCGAGGAACGCCCGGTGCCGCGCATCCGCGCGACGCTGTTCGACAAGGACCAGAAGGAACTTCACTCCTGGACCTTCGATGCCGGGATCGCCTCGCTGAAGCCGGGCGAGAGCCACGACTTCCGCCAGGTTCTCGCCCAGCCGCCGACCGAGACCTATCAGGTCTATGCCCATTTCGCGGACGCGTCCGAGTGACGACGCCGGCGCCTGACGTCCTCTACAGCGCCGCCGAAATCGCAGCGCGAGTCGACGAGATGGCCGAGGCGATCGCCGCGGATCTCGGCACCGAACTCGTCGCCGTGCCGATTTTGACGGGGGCGATGGTCTTCGCCGCCGATCTCGTGCGGGCGCTGTGGCATCGCGGCGTCGCGGTCGAGATCATGCCGATGCGGCTGAAAAGCTATGGCGCCAACAAGAGCGCCGAGGCGCCGCCGGTGCTGACCATGGGGCTAGATGCACGGCTGGAAGGCAAGACGGCGCTGCTGATCGACGGGGTCTGCGATGTCGGGGCGACGCTGGTCGCCGCGACCGAGCATCTGAAGGGCCAGGGCGCGGCCCGCATCGCCAGCGTCGTGGTGATCGACAAGCCGGTGAGGCGCAAGGGCCCGGCGCGGCCGGACTATGTCGGCTTTTCCTGCGACGATCTGTTCGTCGTCGGCTACGGCATGGATGCCGCAGGCGCGCTGCGGCATCTGCCTTACGTCGGCGTGGTCCGGTAGCAGACAGCCGCTTAGCCATTTCACCGGTAGTCGTCATGGCCGGGCCTGACCCGGCCATCCACCTTGTGGCAATGGCGCGAGCCGCTGGATGGCCGCCTCAAGGGCGGCCATGACGAATAGGGTGAGTTACGGACTGGGTTAGGAGCGCGCGACGCGCCCTACCCCACCATGGGCGGTGCGACGCCGAGGTCGCGCTTGGAGGCGACGATGGTGATCGAGAAGCCGGCGATCACGTCGATGACGGTCATGCAGATGATGATGAAGAAGGGCGAGGTGCCGTAGCCCTTGAACATCAGGAACTCGATCAGCGCGACGACGCCGACCAGCAGGCTGAGCGCGTGATTGGCGATCGAGTTCGCGGTCGTGACGGTCGATTTCAGGATCTCGACGAAGAGCAGGACCAGCGAGACCACGATCAGGAGGTCGCCGATGGTGAACTTCCACTGGCCGCCCGAGAACAGGCCGATCTCGATGCCTTTGTTCAGGAACGCCGTCATGCCGGCATCGACCATGCTCGCATCGCCGACGATCAGGACGAGGATGTTGTAGACGATGACGCTGAGCGCCAGCAGCGGAAACACCTGAACCAACATCGAGACCTCCCCGAAGGCGCAAGGGTGCGCCGGACGGCTCCTTATACTATGAGCGCGGCGCGGCGCACATGGGCTGAAAGTCCGGCCTGTGACGAAGCGCACGCCCGATGATCGACGCAGGGGCAGACGCGATGCTATGACGCGGTTTCATGTCCGATTTCGCCTCAGCCCCGAAGAAGAACATCGCGCTCCGCATCGCCATCGTGGCGACCTTGGTGGCGGGATTCGCGGCGGTCCTGATCTTCCGCAATGCGATCGACGTGCAGGGCATCGTCGCCTGGGCGCGCAACCAGTCGTGGTGGGCGACGGCGCTGGAGTTCCTCTTCGTCCACATGCTGGCCGGGCTCGTCTTCGTGCCGCGCCTGATCATGGGACTGGCGGCCGGCATCCTGTTCGGCCCGATCTGGGGCAGCGTGCTGTCGCTGATCGGGGGCACGCTCTCGTCCTTCACCGGCTTCGTCCTCGTCCGCTTCGTCAATGCGGATTCGGTGCGCCTGCGCGAGGCGCCAGCCATCGGCAAATGGCTGGAGCGGGCGGAGACCCAGGGCTGGCGGCTGGTCTTCATCGTCCGGCTGATCCCGGTCCTGCCGCACAGCCTCGTCAATTACGTCTTCGGCCTGTCGCGGGTATCGACCCGCGGCTATCTGCTGGGCTCGGCGCTGGGCATGGTGCCGACCTCGGTCGTCTACGCCAATCTCGGCGCCAGCGGCCGGTCGATTGCCGAGAACAGCTCGAACGTCTCGACCTATGCGCTGATGGCGGCGTGGGGGCTGGGGCTGATCTTCGTCGCCTGGCTGCTGCCGAAGGCGGTGCAGAAGTTCTTCCCCCAGGATAAGGCGGACTGAGGGAACGATTGTTCTCCCTCATCGTCATCCCGGGCGAGGCCGGCGTAGCCGTCCGAGACCCGGGACCCAGGGGCACTAGTCACCGTGTCCAGTCACCTGGGTCCCGGCTCTTCGCTTCGCTACGGCCGGGATGACAACTAAGAGGACGGGAACCGGAGGCGTCTAGCGCTCCAATTCCTTCACGTCGCCGGGCAGGCGGCGGCGGGCCATCAGCCACATGACGCCCATGAGGTCGCGGATCGAGACGAGCGCGCGGTCGAGCACGCCGTATTTCGAGGCGCCGCGCGTGCGGGCGCGGTGCGAGACGTCGACCATGCGGATGCCATAGCCGTCGCGCTTGATCAGCGCCGGCAGATAGCGGTGCAGGTGGTCGAAATAGGGCAGTTCGAGAAAAGCCGCGCGGTCAAAGAGTTTCAGGCCGCAGCCGGTGTCGCGGGTGTCGTCCTGCAGCAGCCAGCCGCGCAGACGGTTCGCCCAGCGCGAGGCCCATTTCTTGGCCGCCGTGTCCTGACGGTTGAGACGCTGGCCTCCGACGAGGCGCACCTTGTGGGAGGCGGGAGCCTCGCGATAGGCGGCGAGGAGCTTGGGGATATCCGCCGGATCGTTCTGGCCGTCGCCGTCCAGCGTCGCGACCAGCGGCGCCCGGGCGAACTTGACGCCGGTGCGGACGCCCGCGCTCTGGCCCGAATTCTTGTCATGGCGGACGACCCGCAGCTCCGGCACCTCGGCCTGCGCCGTCTTCAGGGCCGCTGGCGTGCCGTCGGAACTGCCGTCGTCGACATAGACGATTTCGAACGGCACGACGCCGCGCAGCGCCGTGGTGATTTCATCGATCAGGGGGCGGACATTCTCCGCCTCGTCCTTCACGGGGACGACGACCGAGAGTTCGGGGGCCGGGCCAGCGCTTTCGCTTGTCATATCGCCTATTATATAGGAGCGACTCTTACCGCCGCCGCGCGTTATAGGCGGCGGCCCCGCCGGGGTGCAAACGCCCCGGCGACCCCGAAGGCGGCCTTTGGCCGAAGCGAAGCAGAGCCTCCATGCCCTCCCGCGTCTCCGCCGCCGTCCTTTTCCTTCTCTATGTGCTGGTTTTCCTGACCCCCGGCTTCTTCTCGATGCCGCCGCTGGACCGCGACGAGTCGCGCTTCGCCCAGGCGACCAAGCAGATGCTGGAGACCGGCGATCCCGTGGAAATCCGCTTCCAGGACACCGCTCGCAACAAGAAGCCGGTCGGCATCTACTGGATGCAGGCGGCGAGCGCCGCGGCGCTGGGCGGCCCGGCCGAGGCCCCGATCTGGGCCTATCGCATCCCCTCCGCCATCGGCGCGGTGCTGGCGATCTTCTTCACCTATCTGGCGGGCGCCGCCCTGCTGGATCGGCGGGCGGCGGCGATCGGCGCGGTGCTGTTCGGCATCTCGGTCCTGATGGTCGCCGAAGGCCATATCGGCAAGACCGATGCGATGCAGACCGCGGCCATCACGGCGATGATGGCCGGCTTCGCGCGCGCCTTCATGCGCCAGCGCACCGAACCCGGCGCGGCGGGGCGGTGGAGCGACACGCTGCTGATCGGTGCGGGGCTCGGCGTCAGCGCCCTCATCAAGGGGCCGGTCGGGTTGATGGTCGGCGGGCTCGCGATCGTCGCACTGTGGCTGATGGGCGGCGGGCTCGGCTGGGTGAAGCGGACGCGCCCGCTGCTCTGGGCGCCGCTGGCGCTGCTGATCGTACTGCCCTGGGCGGTGGCGATCACGCTGCAGACGGGATGGTCGTTCTGGTACGACGCGATCTGGGGCGACATGCTGTCCAAGGTCGCGGGCGCGCAGGAAAAGCATAGCGGCTTCCCCGGCTATTACCTGCTGCTCGTCACGCTGACGCTGTTCCCCGGTTCGCTGCTGCTGATCCCCGCCGCGTGGCGCGCGGTGCAGCAGCGCAAGGCGCCTTGGGCGATGTTCCTGATCGCCTGGGCGGTGCCGACCTGGCTGGTCTTCGAAATCCTGCCGACCAAGCTGCCGCACTATGTGCTGCCGGTCTATCCGGCGCTGGCGCTCGCGATCGGCGCCTATGTCGGCGCGCGTTTCGCCCGCGAGCCGGATGCGACACCGCTGGCGGCGCGGGTGACGGGCCGCGTGCTCTGGGGCCTGATGGTCGTCGTGATCGCGGCCGTGATGTTCTACATCCCGCACCTCTATAGCGGCGGGATCGGCTTCACCGACATCGCCTTCGCCCTTGTGGTGATCGCGGCAGCGACGATCCTTATGGCGATCGTGCTCAGCGACACCTGGCGGCTCTTCTTGCCGGGCGCCGTGGTGCTGAGCGCCATCGCGCTGGTCGGCATCTTCGCCAACACGTTGGGCGGGGCACAGGATCTGGGCGTCAGCCCGCGCCTTGCCGAGGCCGCGCGGGCGGCCGGCTGGACGCCGGGCGAACCGATCGCGGCGTCCGGCTATCACGAGCCGAGCCTCGTCTTCCTGACCGCGACCGATCTTCGCCTCGTCGACGACGGCGCGGCGGCAGCCTCGTTCCTGAAGGCCAACCCCGCGGGCCTGGCGATCGTCGAAGGCCGCGAGTTCCAGAGCTTCGAGAGCGGGGTCGCTGCGACCGGCATCCGCGTCGACAAGGTGTCGGAGATCGAGGGCTTCAACTATTCGCGCGGCCAGAAGGTCGATATCGGCCTCTATCGCCTGCGTCCCGCCCGATGAGCGCCGCCGCCGACGACCGCCGCCTGTGGCTGCGCGCGCTCGCGATCATCGTCGCGCTGACGGTGCTGCGGCTCGTCGTCGTCTTCCTGACCGACCTCAATCTCGGGCCCGACGAGGCGCAGTACTGGGCATGGTCGAAGGAGCCGGCCTTCGGCTACTTCTCCAAGCCGCCGATGATCGCCTGGATCATCGCCGGCACGACCAGCGTCTGCGGCGACGGCGAGGGCTGCGTCCGCGCCGCCTCGCCGCTGCTCTACGCCATCGCCGCGATCTTCATGTTCGAGGCGGGCCGGGTGCTCTACAGCGCGCGCGCCGGGTTCTGGGCGGCGCTCGTCTTCCTGACCTTGCCCGGGATCACCCTCTCCAGCCTCCTCATCACCACCGACGTGCCGCTGCTGATGTTCTGGTCGGTGGCGATCTTCGTGCTCGGCCTGATGCTACCGCGCGCCCCGGCCGAGGCGCGCGGCCTCGCGGCACTGCTCGGGCTCGCCATCGGGCTCGCCTTCCTCGCCAAATATGCCGGCGCCTATTTCCTGATGGGTCTCGCGCTCGCCGCGCTGTTCGACCGGCGGGTGCGGGGCCATGTCCTCGGGCTCAACGGGGCGATCATCCTCGGCGTCTTCCTGATCTGCGCCGCGCCGAACGCCTGGTGGAATGCCCAGCACGGCTTCGCGACCGTCGCGCACACCGCCTATAACGCCGGCGTCCAGAATGCCGAGCACTTCAATCTCGCCCATCTCGGCGATTTCTTCGGCGCCCAGTTCGGCGTGTTCGGGCCGCTGCTCTTCGCGGTGATCATCGCCGGCCTCGCGCTCGGCCTCCGCCGCAGAAGCTGGCCGCGGACCGAGAGCAACGACGTCGTCTTGATCCTGATCAGCCTTCCCGTGCTCGTCGCCGGCCTCGGCATCGCCTTCTACTCCAAGGCCAACGCCAACTGGGCGGCCGCGGCCTATGTCGGCCTCAGCCTCGTCGTGGTCGCCTGGCTGCTGCGCGGCGGCTTGCGCGTGCTGCAGCTCTCGACCCTGCTCGCGCTCGTTGTCGTCGCCGTGTTCTCCGCCGGCGCCGTCTCGCCGCGTGTCGTCGAATGGCTCGGCATCACCAATGCGGCGAAACTGTTGCGCGGATGGAACACTCAGGGACCGGCGATCGCACGCGCCGCGCATGAAGGCGGCTTCCAGGCGATCCTCGCCGAGGACCGCGAGGACATGGCGTCGATGCTCTACTACACGCGCGACAGCGGCGTGCCGATCCTGATGTGGACGCCCGAACCCGCGCATCCCATGGATCACTTCCAGATGACGCGGGCTTATGCGGGCGAGCCCGAACATGTCCTTTTCGTAACCCGGCGCGAGGATTCGAGCGATGTCACCGCGCGCTTCGCACGCGCCGAGGAGATCGAAATCCTCTCCGCGATCATCGGCAAGGACCGCAAGCGCGTCTTCCATCTGATCGAATTGAGCGGTCTTAAAGCGGAGTGAATGCGCGCTGAATAAGTTCGACCGGTACGCTTCAAAACGAACCCGGTTTTCCGAGTCATTTTGTTGACGAAGCAAAAACTTCGCGTAGTGTCGAATCGCTTCGGATTCGTGTGAGGGGATAAGACGTCGAACTGGCGTCGCGCACGAGACAAGTGGAAACACACTCTGGTCGCTCATGACGGCTCACACGATCTTCGACGCCTCCCGGCGCAAGCAGGATCGCTCCTCTCCCTCCACTGAACAGGTCGACGGCGGCAGCGCGAAGAAGACACGCGGCTCGGCTGCGCTTCTGGGCCCGATGCCCGCCGCGATCAGCACGGCCTCGCCGACCTCGCTGCTCCGCCGCCCCAATCGCTTTCCGATCGGCGCCGAGGCGCGCGCCTTCAAGGAGCGCTTCTATCCCGAAGCGAGCATCGACGACTGGAACGACTGGCGCTGGCAGTCGCGCCATCGCATCCGCACGCTCGCCGAGCTGGAGCGCATCTTCGTGCTGTCGGACGACGAGCGCGAAGCGGCCTCGAAGCACACGGGATCGCTGCCGGTCGGGATCACGCCCTATTACGCCTCGCGTATGGGCCTGACCGATCCGATGGAGCCGCTGCGGCGGACCCACATCATGGTCGGCCAGGAATTCCTGAAGATGCCGGGCGAGGAAGACGACCCGCTCGGCGAAGACCACGACATGGCGACGCCTGGCCTGGTGCATCGCTATCCCGACCGCGTGCTGTTCCTGACGACCGGCTTCTGCGCCACCTATTGCCGGTACTGCACGCGCAGCCGCATGGTCGGCAATGCCGGTGGCGAATACCACTTCTCCACCGCCGAGTGGGAAAAAGCGCTGCAATATATCGAGGCGCATACTGAAATCCGCGACGTGCTGCTCTCGGGCGGCGATCCGCTCTCGATCGGCGACGACAAGCTGGACTACCTGCTGGGGCGCCTGCGCCGCATCAAGCATGTCGAGTTCGTCCGCATCGGCACCAAGATCCCCGTCGTGCTGCCCCAGCGCGTCACCCGCGATCTCGTGAAGATGCTGAAGAAGCACCATCCCCTGTGGATGAGCCTGCACTTCACCCATCCCGCCGAGTTCTCGCCCGAAGTCACCGAAGCGACCGCCCGTCTTGCCGATGCCGGCATCCCCCTGGGGTCGCAGACCGTGCTGCTGAAGGACGTCAACGACGATGCCGGCGTCATGAAGACGCTGATGCACGGCCTGCTGCAGCGCCGGGTGCGGCCTTACTATCTCTACCAGTGCGATCCGATCAGCGGCTCGGCCCACTTCCGCACTTCGGTCGACAAGGGCGTCGAGATCATCCGTGCGCTCCGCGGCCACACCACCGGCTATGCCGTGCCGACCTTCGTGGTCGATGCGCCCGGCGGCGGCGGCAAGATCCCCGTGAATCCCGACTATATCGTCGGGCGCGACGGCGAGAGTCTCGTCCTCACCAACTATGAGGGCGGCCGCTATCGTTACATCGACCCGGAAGGGCAGCTCGGCAGCGGCCGCACGATGAGCCTGCCCGACGCCGCGGAGTGATGCTGCGCTGCGGCCTCACCTATGACCTGCGCCAAGACTATCTGGCGATGGGGTTCGATGCCGAAGCCACCGCCGAGTTCGACAGCCCCCGCACCATTGACGGTCTGGAAGAGACGCTGACCGATCTCGGCTTCGCGGTCGAGCGCGTCGGCCATGTGAAGGCGCTGGCGGCGCGGCTGGTCGCGGGCGACCGCTGGGACTTCGTCTTCAATATCTGCGAGGGCGTCGCGGGGCTCGGCCGCGAGGCGCAGGTGCCGTGCCTGCTGGAGGCCTACGACATCCCCTATGTCTTCTCCGACCCGCTGACCAATACGCTGACGCTCGACAAAGCGATGGCGAAGAAGGTGCTGCTGCATGACGGGGTGCCGACCGCCGCCTTCGCGCTGCTGACCGATGCGAAGGACGCGGCTTCGGTGACCCTGCCCTTCCCGGTCTTCGCCAAGCCGGTCGCCGAAGGATCCGGCAAGGGCGTTGGCCCCGCCTCGCTGGCGAAGACGCCGGCCGATCTGGAGGCGGTGACGGCGGCGCTGATCGCGCAGTTCAACCAGCCGGTGATCGTCGAGACCTACCTCCCCGGCCGCGAGTTCACCGTCGGCATTGTCGGTGAAGGCGCGAGCGCCCGTGCGCTCGGCGTCATGGAAGTGCTCGCCGACGACAAGGTCACCGAAGGCGGCTACGGCTACGACAACAAGCAGAACTGGGAAGGCCAGATCGGTTACGAACTCGTCGACGACGCCGAGGCGCGCGAAGCGGCCGCGGTCGCCGTGGCAGGCTGGCGGAGCTTGCGCTGCCGCGACGGTGGGCGGGCGGACATCAAGTCCGACGCGTCGGGCAAACCGCACTTCATCGAGGTGAACCCGTTGGCCGGTCTGCACCCCGACTATTCCGATCTCGTCTTCCTCGCGAATTTCGCGGGCCTCACCTATCGCGACCTGATCGGCGAGATCACCGCTGCGTTCCTCGCGCGCCACCCCGCCCTCGCCGCGCGGCACAAAGCGCCATGACCGGGCGCTGCATCGTCTATACCGCCGTCGTGCCCGGCGAGGACGAAGACCCCGCCAATGCGACCGACGTGATCGGCCTCGCCGTCGCCGATGTGATGAACGGCCTCGGCTGGCAGGCCGAGCACCGCAAATTCGTCGGCGACCTGCAGCCGATCCTCGACGAACTGCGCCGCGATCCGCCGAGCTTCATCTTCAATATCGTCGAGGGCTTCCTCGCGACCGACCGCCTCGCCTTCATGGGGACGGCGATCTACGAGACGGCGCGCGTGCCCTTCGCGGGATCCGGCACGTTCGGGCTGATGGCGGGCACCGACAAGATCATCGCCAAGCGCCTGCTGCGCGGCGCGGGCATCCCGACACCGCTCTATGCCGAAGCGCCGAACTGGAGCGGGCTGGATGAAAGCCGCCGCTACATCGTGAAGGCGATCGCCGAACATGCCTCGCTCGGCCTCGATGCCGGCGCGGTCGTCACCGGCCGCGCCGCGGTCGAGGCGCGGGCCGCCGCCTATGAGGCGCAACACAAGGCCCGCGTCTTCGCCGAGGAATATATCGAGGGGCGCGAGTTCAACGTCGCGATGATCGAGACGGCCGAGGGCGCACGCGTCCTGCCGCTGGCCGAAATGGACTTTACGGGTTTTCCCGACGGCAAGCCGCGCATCATCGACTATGCCGCGAAGTGGAAGGAGGAGAGCTTCGAATATCTCCACACCAATCGCCGCTTCATCGACGAGGCCGCCGAGGCCCCGCTGACCGCTCGGCTGCGGGAGATCGCGCTGGAGGTCTGGCGCATGTTCGATCTCGGCGGCTGGGCGCGGGTCGATTTCCGCATCGCCGCCAACGGCACGCCGCTGGTCATCGACATCAACGTCAATCCCGACATCTCCCATGACGCCGGCCTCGCCGCCGCGGCGGCACGTGCGGGCATTTCCTATCCCCAGCTCATCGACGGCATCGTCCAGGCCGGCCTCAAGCGAGCGCTGACATGAGCGCGTTCCGTCTGCGCGACCGGGTGCAGGCGGAGGACGTCATGGTGCTGGCCGCGATTGCGCGGGCCTGCGGCAACTTCGCGGAGGACGAGATCGCCTTCGTGCCGGAAATCCTTGCGCAGCTCGCAGCCGAGGGCGAGGCCAAGTCCGGCTATCGCCTGCTGGTGGCCGAGGACGATCAGGGTGCGGCGGGCTTTGCGATCTACGGCCCGATCCCCGCGACCGACCACCGCTACGATCTCTACTGGATTGCGACTGATCCGCGCGCGCAAGGCTGCGGCGCGGGGCGTCTACTGCTCACCGAAAGCGCACGCCGCGCGGCCGCGGAGGGCGCGACGCACCTCTTCATCGAGACCGAGACGGGCAAGGACTACACACCGGCCCACCATCTTTACGAGGCCTGCGGATTTCCCTTGATCGCCACCGTGCCTGACTATTATCGCGAGGGCAGCGGCAAGGCGATCTATGGCGGGCCGCTCAGCGGGGGTTAGGCATGGCGGAGTTCAGTTACGAGGCGTTCAAGCTCTCCAAGAGCTACACCTCCATCGAAGGCACGCCGACGATCGACAGCGTCGATCTCAATATCTTCCGCATGTCCTATTTCAGCGCGTGCCTGTCCTGCACCTTCTGCGGCCATAGCTGCTGCAACTGGGGCGTCGATATCGACGTCGAGAATGTCGAACGCATCCGCGCCCGCAAGGACGAGCTGGAAGCCTATCTCGGCACCAAGTGGGACGACTGGTTCACCGGCGAATGGGAAATCACGCCTGACTATCCCGGCGGCAAGGCGACCCGCACCAAGGTGGTCAACGGCTCCTGCGTCTTCCAGAACCGCGAGAACGGCGCGTGCAAGCTGCACTCCTTCGCGCTGGACAAGGGCTTCGACTATCACGTCATCAAGCCGCTGATCTCCAGCCTCTTCCCCATCACCTTCGGCGACGGCCTGATGTGCCTGGGCGAGGAGCTCTATGAGGGTTCGCTGATCTGCCAAGGCAACGGGCCGAGCTGCTACGACGCCCAGCGGAGCGAGATCCTGCACTATTGGGGCGCCGAGCTGGTCGCCGAACTCGACGCCATCCGCGACGCCGAACTGGCCAAGGTGAAGGTCGCGGCGTAGCGCCACGCCGGGCGTTTTGGGCTAGTTTTTTGTCAAATAGGTTTAGTATCTAAGCATATCTGGAGCGCGGCAGTCGGGCCGCGCCGGGACAGGGATATGCCATGGTCGTCGCCAAGAGCTGGATCGTCACATCGCGGCCGGAAGGCCAGGCCGCGCTTTCGAACTTCGCGCTGAAGGAGATCGAGGTCCCCGAGCCCGCCGAAGGCGAATTCGGCATCGAGAATCTCTGCATCGCCGTCAGCCCCGCTTCGGTCGTGTGGCTGAACTCGGCCAATCCCGGCGACGTCATGCGCGGCACGGCGATCGGCCGGGTGAAGAACTCGCGCCATGCCGGCTTCAAGGACGGCGATCTCGTCCAGGGTCCGCTCGGCTGGACCGAGTATCTGATTTCGGACGGTGCGAAGAAGACGCCGGTCGAGAAGCTGAACGCCCCCGCCGGCGAGAAGATCACGTCGCGCCTGCACGTGCTGGGGGCAACCGGCGTCACGGCCTATATCGCGCTGTTCGACATGGGGCGCCCCCGCGTGGGCGATACGGTGCTGGTTTCCGCCGCAGCGGGGTCGGTTGGCTCGATCGTCTGCCAGCTTGCCAAGCGTGCCGGCTGCACCGTCATCGGCATCGCCGGCTCGGCGCAGAAATGCGCTTGGCTGAAGGAGACGGTCGGGATCGACCATGCCATCGACTACAAGGCCGAGGACGTGCCCGCGCGCCTCGACGCGCTCTGCCCCGGGGGTATCGACGTCTATTTCGACAATGTCGGCGGCAAGACGCTGGAAGCGGCGATCGACCGGCTGCGCCCCGGCGCGCGCGTCGTGCTGTGCGGCGCGACCTCGCAATATGACGGCCAGGCCCAGTGGCAGGGTCCGTCCAACTATTTCTCGATGGTGCCGAAGCAGGCCGAGATGCGCGGCTTCCACATCATGCACTACGCCGCGCGCATGGAAGAGACGCGCGCGCGCCTGCGGCCCCTGGTCTCCTCGGGCGCGCTGAAGGTGAACGAGGAGATCCTCCGCGGCATCGAGGAAGCGCCGAACGCGCTCGTCCGCGTGCTGTCGGGCGCCAATTTCGGCAGCCAGGTCGTGGCGGTGCGCGATACCGATACGGTCTAGCTGGAGCGTTTCCCCCTATCGTCATGGTCCGCTTCAGGCGGACCATCCACGGCTTCAGGCAGCGTAAAGTCGTGGATGGTCTGCCTCCGCAGACCATGACAGATGGGAAGTGTCGGCGCGCTCCCGCTGAAACGGAACGCTAAACGCTCGTGATCCGCGCCTTCTGCAGGCCGAGCTGGCGTTCGCGGACGGCGATCACCACGCCGGACACGACGATGATCGTGCCGCCGATCCAGACGGTGATGTCGGGCCACTGGTCGAACAGAGCGGCGCCCAGCGCCACTGCCCAGATGATGCCGAGATAGTCGAAGGGCCCCAGCAGCGAGGGCTGCGCGCGGGCATAGGCGAAGGTGTTGCAGACCTGGCCGAGCCCGCCGAAGAGGCCGGACGAGATGAGCAGCACCGCCGGCCAGAACTCCGGCGTGCGCCACGCGAAGGGCAGCGACGCGGCGCTCACCACCGTGCAGGCGAACATGAAGTAGAAGACGATCGCGATGCCCTTCTCCGTCGCCGAGATGCGCCGGATGATGACGATGACCATACCGGCGCAGAGCGTGGAGACCAGCATGATGAGCGCGGGGACGCCGTGTTCGAAGCTGAGCTTCGGCCCGACAATGACGAGGACGCCGAGGAAACCGGCGATGACCGCCGCGCCGCGCCACGGCCCGATCGCCTCGTTCAGCAGCACCGCCGCCAGGATCGTCGCGAAGATCGGCATGGCGAAGCCGATGACCGTCCAGTCCGCCAGCGGCAGGTCGGCGAGCGCGACGAAGGAGAGGAACATGCCTGCCATGCCCACGATCGAGCGCGAGATGTGGAACCAGACATTGTTGGTCTTCCAGGCATCGCCGAGCTGACCGGCCAGCGCCGCCCAGACCAGCACGACCGGCAGCGAGAAAGCGCAGCGGAAGAAGACGACCTCGCCGACCGGATAGCCCTCGCCCAGCAGCTTGATCGAGGCGGCCATGCCCGCAAAGCCCAGCGTCGCGCCGATCTTGTAGGCGATGGCGGCGAAGGGCGCATCGACGCGCGGCGTCGGCAGCGGCGCGGTCATCCCATGCCGCCTACAGCCAACCGCGCCATTTGAAGAAGACGGCGGGGAAGACGGCCGAGAGCACGATCACCATCAGCGCGACGGGATAGGCCCAGGGCTCCTGGAGTTCGGGCATATGGGTGAAGTTCATGCCCCAGATGCTTGCGAACAGGGTCGGCGGCAGGAAGACGGCCGTCGCGACCGAGATGATCTTGATGATCCGGTTCTGCTCCAGGTTGATCATGCCCAGGATCGCGTCGAGCAGGAAGGTGATCTTGTTGGAGAGGAAGTTGGTGTGGTCGGCGAGCGAGGCGACGTCGCGGGTGATCGTCTTGTTGTAGCTGCGCAGTTCCTTGCCGCCGGGCTTGCCCTCGAAGGTCTGGGTCAGGAAGGTCAGGATGCGCGAGAAGCCGATAAGGCTTTCGCGGACCTTGCCGATGAGGTCGTTCTGGCGACCGAGGCGCGAGAGCAGGCTCTGGAAATCCTTGGTGTCGAGCGCCTGGTTGTGGCGCGGCTTGTCGAAGCTTTCGCGCGACAGGCTGTCCACGTCGGCGCCGACGCGTTCCAGAATATCCGCCGTGCGGTCGACGATGGCTTCGAGAATGCCGACGAGCAGGTATTCGGCGGTGCCCCACATGCCCGGCTGGCGCTCGGCGCGCGCGGGAAAGGTGTTGAACGGCATCGGCTCGGAATAGCGGATGGTCAGCAGGCGGCTCTTCGCCAGCACGAAGGTGACGGCGGCGGACTCGGGATATTCGGTCTCGGTCTTCGAGACGATCGAGGTCGTCATGAAGAGACCCTCGTCCTCGATATAGACGCGGCTCGAGGCCTCGATTTCCTCCATCTCGTCCTTGGTCGGCAGGGTCACGCCGAGAAAGGCTTCCGCCTTGCGGATCTCCTCGCCGGTCGGGGCGTAGAGATCGACCCAGAGCGCGCTGTCGGGAATTGTGGACGCCGCCGCCAGATCGAGCTGGCGGCGTTTCAGGCAGGCGTCCGCAATCTCGAAAACACGCAGCATGAGCGGCCCGCACCCTGGGGGGAAAGATGGGGCGGCTTAGTCCTGTCCGGCAGGACGGTCAACCGGCGAAAGCGCCGCCTAGCCCGGACGCGAGGGCATCGAGGCATTGGGACCGTTCTCGGCCTGGACCTGGACCTTCTGGCCCGCCTGCAGGGTCTCGCCGCCGCGCACCACGACGCGGTCGCCGGGGTGCAGGCCGCCGATGACCGCGACCCGGTCGCCGGCGGAGAGACCGACTTGGACCGGGACCAGTTCGGCGATCTCGCCTTCACCGATGCGGAAGACGGCCGACCCGTCGGTCTTCAGCAGCACCGCATCGCGCGGCACGGCCACGACCTCGGCGGCGGGGGCGTTGGGAGTCGCGACCTTGACGGCGGTGCCGATCAGCCACTGCGCGCCGTCCAGCGTCGCGCGCATCTCGGCGGAGCGCGAAACCTCGTCGCCGACAGGCACGAGCGCGCGGACCACCGCCGCGGCGGTCGCGCCGGGGCCTTCGATGGTGACCTTGTCGCCTTCCTTGAGCTGGGCGACCGAGGCGATCGGGATCTGGGCGCTGACTTCGAGCGCCGTGGTGTCGACCACGCGGGCTGTCGCGGCGCCGCGCTCGATATATTCGCCGGGCTCGATCAACCGTTTGACGACGCGGCCCGGGAAGGGCGACTTCACCTCGGAATGCTCCAGGTCGTAGTTGGCGCGCTCGAGCTGGACCTGGGCTTCGGCCAGCTCCTGGCGGGCCATGTCGCGCTGCGAGCGGGCCTCGTCGAGCCGCTGGCGGGTGGCGGAGCCTTTGCCGATGAGTTCCTCAAGCCGAGCGACCTCGGCATTGAGAAAGACGAGCTGCGCCTCCAGCCGCTTGAGCGAGGCCTCGGCGCTGCGGGCCTGGAGTTTCAGGAGCGCGCTGTCGATGCGGGCGACCGGACCGCCGGCCTCAATGACCGCGCCGACTTCGGCGACCCACTCGACCCGGCCGGCGACTTCGGCGGCGATCTTGGAATCGTTTCGGCTGACGACCGAGCCGGGCACGGTGACGGTTTCGGCCATGCGCTCGGTGGTGACGGCGGCGACCACGACGACGGGCGGCGGCGGCTCGGACGGGGCGTCCTGAGCGGGCGCCGAGGGGACGGCCAGGAAAAGCGCCGAAAGTCCGGCGGCGGAGGCAAGGGCGGCGAGGGTCAGGCGCATGATCGTCTCACTCCGCGGGGGCCGGCTGAGGGCGAAGGAAGCGCTTCGCGAGGGCCGGCACGAATTGTTTCAGCTCGCCATGCTCGCCCAGGCGCAGCAGCGCGGGCAGCAGGACAAGAGTGAATAGGGTCGAAACCGCCATCCCGCCTGCGATGGCCGTCGCAAGACCGCGATATATTTCCCCGCCCTCGCCCGGCGAGAGCATCAGCGGCAGCATCCCGACGAAATTGGTTAGCGTGCCCGAAAGGATGGGCCGGGTGCGGTAGCGGATGGCCTGCGCCACCGCCTCGCGGACCGGGACGCCCTGGCGCTGGGCGACGCGGGTCTGGTCGACCAGCAGGATGGCGTTGTTCACCACCAGGCCGGTCAGGATGATGAAGCCGATCATCGCGAGGAGGTCGAGCGGGGTGAAGGCGAAGAGATTGATGATCTGCAGCGCCGCCATGCCGCCGACCGTGGCGAGCGGCAGCGCGATGACGCAGTAGAAGCTGTCTTTCAGCGATCGGAAGAGCAGGGCCATCAGGAGGAGCAACAGGCCGAGCGCGAGGGCGAAATTGCCCAGCATCGTACCCACAGCCTTGTCGAGACTGTCGGCGCTGCCCGAGAACATGATGTTGCCGCCGGCCGGCAGCAGCGGCTCGATCGCCGGGACGATCTCGCTGCGCAGCACGGTGAGCGCGTCCTCCAGCGACATGCCGTCGGGCGTGTTAATGATGAGCTGGACCGAGCGGCGGCCGTCGAAGCGGAAGATGGCGGGCGTGCCGGTGCCTTCGCGCAATTTCACGAGATCGCCGAAGCTGACCGTGCCGCCGGTGCGGGTCGCGACCGGCTGGCCGCCCAGCGCCGCCATATCCGGCCATTTCTGCGAGCGCACGAGGACATCGACGCGCTTCTCGCCGTCGAAGAACTCGCCAGCATAGAGGCCCGAGACGAAGGCCTGCAGGATCTGCGCGGCGTCGCGGCGGGTCATGCCGGTTTCGAGCAGGCGCTGATCGTTGGGCGCGGCGATGATTTCGGGCTGGCGGACCGAGAGATCGGGCTGCGGATTGCCGAAGGCACCGGGCAGTTTCTGCGGGATCAGCTCCATCGCCTTCTGCACGGCGGGCACGAGCTGTTCGGGATCGGGCGCCTGGAGCGTCAGCTGCAAGCCGCCGCTGCCGCCGAAGCCGCCGAAGAGCAGGCCCTGCTGCGAGAAGACGAAGGTGTCGGGGAAGCCGACCAGGATCTCATTCTTGATGATGTCGCCCATTTCCTGCAGGCGGCTTTCGTCCTGCACGCGGACGCCGATGCCGATGCCGCCGGAATTGGTGAAGACGTAGTAGTTGAGGAGCTGCGGCTGCTTCTCGCCCTTCATGTAAGGCTGCAGGCGCGCGATGATGGGCTTCGCCACCTCCTCGTTCGCGACTTCGATCGAGGTGCCCTGCGGCAGGCCGACAAAGCTGTCGATCGCATCGCGGCGCACGGCCGGGAGATAATGCAGGTCGGGCAGCAGCAGCCAGGTGCCGACTGCGGAGAAGGCGATGAGGCCGAAGATGAGGCCGAAGCGACGGGTGGGATTGTCGGTCCAGCGCGTGATGAGGGCCGCGCTGCGGATCGCGTCGCTGCCGTGGACGTTGTCGCGTTCGACGGGCAGGAAATAGGACACCGCCAGCGGCACCACGGTCATCGCGGTGATCAGCGAGATGCAGACCGAGATCGAGATGGTGAGCGCGAGGTCGGCGAAGAGCTGGCCCTCGACATCCTTCACGAAGATGATCGGCACGAAGATGACGACCGAGGTGAGCGAGGAGGCGAAGAGTGCCTTCCACACTTCGCTGGCGCCGCGGGTCGAGGCCTCGGGTTCGGGCACGCCGGCCGTGCGCAGGCGCAGGATGTTTTCCACGACCACGATACAGGCGTCGAGCACATGGCCGACGCCGAAGGCGAGGCCGGCGAGCGAGATGACGTTGATCGTCCGCCCCGCCACCATCAGGACGAGAATGGTCGCGACGAGGCAAACCGGAATCGCGACCGCGAAGATCGCGACGGCGCGGAGGTCGCGCAGGAAGAACCACAGCACGACCAAAGCCAGGAACACGCCGAGCGCGAGGTCGCCGACCACGAAGGCGATGGCGCGGTTGATGAAGACCGAGGGGTCGAAGGATTTTTCCAGCTTCAGGTTCATCGCCTTCAGCGGTCCGTCATTCATCTCGGCGACGACGGCCTTCACCTTGGAAAGCACCTCCAGCACGTTGGCGCCGTTCTCGCGCATCACGCGGATGCCGAGCGCGGGATTGCCGTTCTGGACGGAGTATTCGGTGCGGTCGGCGCGGGTTTCCTCGATCGTCGCGACATCGCGCAGCTTCACGGGGTGGCCGTCGCGCCAGGCGAGGGTCAGTTCCTTCAGCGCCTCGATATCGACGCGGCCCTCATAGCGCACCGAATAGGAGCGGCGGCCGATATCGACGCTGCCGGCGCTGGAGTCGGCCGTCGCGCGCACGGCGCCGGCGATGTCGGGAATGGTGATGCCGAGCTCGGCGGCCTTGTAGGGATCGAAGGTGATGCGCAGCTCGTCCGGCGCGCCGAAGCCGCCTTCCTGGTTGACGCCGGCGACGCCGGGGATCGACTGGATCTTCGGGACGATGACGTCCTCGACGTAGCGGCGGTATTCCAGGATGTCCTTGTCGTTGCCGGGCAGCGCCTGGAGGAAGAGATAGACGAGCGAGGAATTGGAATCCTGGTCGCCGCTGAACTGCAGGACGGGACGGTCGGCTTCCTCGGGCAGGCCCTGGATGCGGTTGAGGCGCGAGATCACGTCGAGCGCGATCGCGTTCATGTCGGTGCCGACCTCGAACTCCAGCGCGACGAACGAGCCGCCCTGATTGGAAAACGAACGCATATCGGTGACGGCGGGCAGGCCCTTCAGCACGTCCTCGACCTGCTGGGTGATCTCGGATTCGACCTGCGCCGGCGCGGCGGCGCGCCACGGCGTGAAGATCGAAAGCGTCGGACGGTCGATGTCGGGGAAGAGCTGCGTCGGCATCGCGATCGCGGCGTAGAGCCCGAGCAGGAAGATGAACGCCGTCGCGCCGATAGCGGCGACCGGGTTCTTCATGCAAAGCGAGGTAAGATTCATCCGGCCCGCCCCCCAGGCGCTTCTCGTTGGCGGGACGATGCGCCGGGAGGATGAGTCAGCCAATAACGCCGCGGCTCACATCGCCGTGACGTGTGACGAGCGCTTCACTCCAGAGGCGCTATCCGCCACCGGGGGTGATCACCGTTTCGTTATGGGTCGGCGAAGTTGCCGATGACGCCGTTCGCGCCGGCGATCGCGCCGAGCTGCCAGGCGGCCAGCTTGCCTGCGAGCGCGCCGCTGAACCCGGCCACCGCGCCGATGAGGCAGGTCGCGATGCCAATCTGCTTGCCGACGCTGGGGTTCGAGCCTGCCTGGCTCATCTTGTACATGCAGGAGGCGGCGTTCCCGAGCGAGATCATGAGATTGATCGTGTACTCGGTCATTTCGGCGCCGCCGAGGGCGTTCATGCCGAGCGTTTCGCCCGTCGCAGGGTCGATCCGCCACCACACGGCGTCATCCAGGCTGGCGATCTGCTGCGGCACCACGACGGCGTAGCCGCGGCCGAGATCCTCGGCGACCAGCGCCTCGGAATCGGCATCGAGATCGAGCGCTTCCAGGGCGGCGGTGTTGCCCGCCTCGATCAGCGTCCACACCTCGCCCTTTTCGAGGGCCGTCGCGTAGCGGACGGCCGTGCTGCGCGAGGTGTTGGGTGCGCCGATCGCGACGCGCTCGGCAACGGTGTCGGCGACGCCGGCATCGACCCCGCCGGCCGCGCTTCGGGTCCTGACCCGGTTGGTCACGATGTCGAAGGTGATGACATCCGAAAGCCCGTGGCCGTCGCTGGCCGGACGCAGACCCTGACGGGTCATCGCGGCGTTTGCCTCGATCTGCGCGCGCGTATCCGGGTCGGGACCGTAGGTCATGCGCCCCGCCGCGAAGGCATTGAGCGGCAGGTTCACATGCCGGAACCCGTCGGGCATGCTAGGTTTGGACGACCCGTCATTGGCCGCTAGCCACGCCGCGGTGGCGCGGAACGCGAGGGCGTAGCTCTCCTGGACGCGGCCCGCCGCGCGGGCCGGCGACAGGCGCCCGGTCGTCACGATGATCTCGACATTGTCGAGCAGCGCGAAGCCGCGCGCCGTCTTGGCGGCATCGCTGATCGCGACCGAGCCGTCGCGCTTGCCGCGGGCCGCCGGGCCGATGGCATCGAACAAAGCGCGCCGTTCGATGCGGGGCGTCTCGCCGGGATTGCGGGTCTCGATTTCGATGAACTCGGCGGTGAATTTCGCAGGGCCGGTGTTTTCGTCATAGGGGCCTTCGCCGCTCAGTTCGTCACCGAGCCCGGCGATCCCCCCGCCGATCGCGCCGCCCATGCCGGCGACCCCTTCGCCGCCCTGGCCGCCATGCAGGGCCATATTGGCTTCGGTCGCTTCGGACACGTCGCCGTTGGTGGCGACGAGGCGGTCGGTGAAGATGTCGTCGCCCATGGCGAGCGCCGGCGCCCAGGCCGAGCTCGCCGTCACCGCCTTGACGACATTGGCGTTGAAATCCCCCCCTTCGGCGAAGATCGCATCCATCGGCTTTAGGTCGAGCGCGCGGTGGCGCAGGATCAGCACCCGGCCCGAGATCACCGATGGGTCGAAGTCGTGGCTGAGCAAAATGTCGCGGCCGAGCTTACCTTCGCGGCTGAATTCGGCGACCACCCGGACCGTGACGGTGCGGCGGAGATCCTCGGGCAGCTGGTCGGGCGCGAACGTGTCGCTCGCCGTCAGCGTCCCGACCTTGATGGCGGCGGGGTCGAGATCCGTCCAGACACCGCCGGCACCGGTCTGCACCCACCAGTGATCGGCGAGCGCCGCACGGCGTTCGGCGGCGGCATCGGCCGCCTTGGCGGCGAGCAGGGCTTCGGTCTGCTGCTTCAGGGCGGCCGCGATCTTGTCGATCTGCTGGTTAGCTTCCTGATATTGCGTGGCCGCGTCGGCGCGCTCGCGCTCGTTGCGGGTTTTCATCTTGGCCCCGTCGACCCGCGGATCGGCATAGAGCTTGTCCAGGATCGGTTGATCGTCGGCGACCGGTGCCGCGGCGGGCGGGGGCGTGCCGTCGACCGCGGCCAGCAGCTTGTCGGCGGTCGCATCGTCGAGTGTGGCGTGCGCCAACCGCGCCTCGACGCCATTGGCCGCGAGCAAGGCCTGAAGCAGTAAGGCACGGTCGAGGCTGTTGCCGCGCTGGTCTTCCAGGGCGCCCTGCGCGCCCTTCAGCACGCCGCGATAGGGTACCAGAGCGACATGGCCGCCGACCCAGTCGGCGATTTCCTGTGGGCTCTTGCCGGCGAGTAGCTTGGCGAGCGCGGCGACGTCGAAATCCTCGACCTTCAACTGCGCCCGCATCTGGTCGAGCGCATCGGCCGAGGCCGCATAGACGCCGGCGACCCGGGTTACTTCCGTGGCGTGGTCCCCTTCGCCCTCACCGAAGGCCCCCGAAAACGACAGAACGATCGGCAGGCAAACTCCGGCGGCAACGCCGATCCACTTCGGTGCGGGCATAAGGGTCCAGACAGCGCTCTAAACTTCGACAACGCCGAACCTTAGCCGCCCGGCGCGCCGCCGCCAGCGCGACCATAAGCCGCTGTCTGCAAATGCTTAATTGCGCCGGCGGGTGATCAGGAAGGCGACGACCAGGAAGACCAGCGAGAGGACGATGAGGAGCGCGCCGATCCAGATCGCGTAGTTGGGTCCGGCGCCGTCGGTCTGGTCGGCGACGACCGAGCCGTAGAGCTGCAGCACGGTGCCGATGAAGGAGGGGATGGAGACGAAGCCGATCAGGGTCGCCATGCCCTGGGTGTCGAGCGTCGCCTTGGTTTCGAGAATCTCCTGGAGGTCCTTCAGACGGCTGGTCAGCGCGGCTTCCTTGCCCTCGAGTCCCCAGCGGTGTTCGAGCGCAGCGCGGATCGCCCGGCGCTCGGGGGCGGCTTCAGCGAGGTCGGCGCGCTGGAAGGTCGCGGCGATCCGGCCGCGCAGCAGCGTGATGCGGCGCAGGATCTCGCCGGTATTGGAGCTGAAAAGCCCCTCTTTCGCGTTCGACCCGGCATAGAGGTCGTCGACCTCGGCATCGAAGGTCTTGCAGGAGGAGAGCAGCGCCACGGCCTGGGCGAAATCCGCGCTGAGCGCCTGGATGGCGAGGTCCTTGTCGCGCCAGTCGTCGAGCAGGAAGGCGCCGTCGCGGTTCACCACCGCCGTGCCGCCGGCGATTTCGAGATAGTCGAAGTCTTCGGGCTCCGCGAGATCGGCAAGGCGAACATGCCCGGTGCGGCCGGCGGCGGCGCCCTCGATCAGCGCCGCGAGATGGCGCTTCACCGTGCCGGTGAACTGCAGCGTCTGGGAATGGCCCTCGCTGCGGTCCCATTTCGCGGCGATGAGATATTTGACCGCTTCCGCCTCGCCCGAGCCGCTCGCGACCCGGCGCGCCGCGCACGCCTCGATGGGCTTGGGTCGGGGCTTGCCGCCCTCCTCGCCGAGATCGAACACGGCGAGCACGCGAAGCTGGTTGTAGCAACGCCAGACCGCCTCCAGCACATCGCTCCAGGTGAGGCGCGAGCCCGGCACGCCGTTGCCGATCTGCTTGGGCGCGCCGAGCAGGGTGTAGCGGCCGTGATCGTCCCACCAGGGCTGGTCGTAGCCGCCGGTGGGATAGCTGGTAATGCGCCGCGGCGCGCCATCGGGACGCTCGCCGCCCCAGCGCTCGATCTCCATCGCCTCCAGCGCGGTCCAAAGGTCCTTCAGCGCAATGCCCGAGCGCGGATCGACCGAGACGGTCATGTCGTTGCCGGTGCCGACAAGACCGGGACGGTAGAGCCCCATCAGCGAGAAGCCGTTGCCGAGCGAGGTGTTCTCGGTATCCGTGCGAATATAGATTTTCTTGACGCCCGAGGGCGCGTTGGATTCGACCGCGAAATAGGCATCGACCAGCAGCAGGCGGCCGTGCGAGTCCGCCATCGGCACCAGCAGTTCCAGGCGGACCGCGCGGGCGAGCGACTGGAGATAGTCCTGCCGTTCGTTCATCGCGAAGGCGATGGCGCGGCCATAGGCGGCCTCCGCAAGGATCTGCGGGCTGGCCTCGGGCGACACCGCATCGGGATCGACGCCATATCTCAGCAGCGACGCGGTGAAGCGGAGCGCGTCGCCCCAGGCTGCCGCGATGCCTTCGCCGCCGAAATGCGAATGCGCCAGCGCCGACATCAAGGCCGTCCAGCTCTGCGTCACCGAGGGTGCGACGCCGTCGCGTTCCCACGAGGTGAGCGCGGTGATCCAGCGCTGCGGCAGCTCGGCGGCCGGCACGCCATGGAGGCGCGCGAGCCAGAAGATGACCGAGAGCACCGAGTCCGGGCTCGCATCCTCGACCACGAGCGTCGCGCGATCGAGCGCGGTTTCGGGATCATCGGAAAACAGCGCGCGCCAGGCCGCGATCTGTGCCTCGGGCGCATCGCGCACGAAGCTGGCGACGGTGACGGGATCGCGCTTCCAGCCGAAGCGGGCGCCGGCCGATTTGTTGTTGAGACAGGCGCCCTCGTGACCGACCGGCTCGCCGCGATCGAGCCAGGCGCCGATCCCGACATAGACCTCGTGCGCCGCCGCGCCGCCGCGCCGCGCTGGATCGAACACGACGTTGAGATCGCGGGCATCGACCGAGCGGGCCTCCAGCACGTCGCTGAGGCGGTCGACGAAACCGGCAAAACCGGGGGATGTGTGAGATTCGGCCATATGCGGCGGGATCACGCCTGACTTGGCGGCGTCTTGCAACCGCTCCCGTCACTAGGCCGCAGCAATCGCCTGCCGCCCGCCGATTGCGCTTGCCAGCGGGGCGGGGTCTGAGGTTTTGTCAGTCAAAATAACAAGCAAAACCGCCGCTTACCCCGAGGAAACGATGTCCGACGACCTGTCCGATCTGTTGCCCGCCGGCTTTCCGGCGCTCTCCATCGCCGACTGCAACGCCTTCATGACGGGCGTGCCCGGCGGGGCGCTGGAGATGGAAGACATCGTCATCCGCGGCGTCACCTACAAGACCTGGAAGAATGTCCCCAAGACGCTGGGCGAGATTTTCGAGGCGTGCATGCAGTGGCCCGATCACGACTATATCGTGCTCGACGAAGACCGCGTCACCTTCCGTAACCACCGCAAGGCGGTCGCCGCGCTCGCCGCCCGGCTGATCGCCGATGGCGTGAAGAAGGGCGACCGCGTCGCCATCGTCGCGCGTAACCTCCCCGAATGGTCGGCCGCCTTCTGGGCCGGCGTACTGGTCGGCGCGATCGTGACGCCGCTGAATGCCTGGTGGACCGGCGCGGAGCTGGAATACGGCCTGCAGGATTCCGGCGCCAAGGTGGTGATCGCCGACGGCGAGCGCTGGGAGCGCATCGCCCCCCATGCCGCCAATTGCCCCGCGCTGGAGCACGTCTATCTCTGCCGCGCCGCGTCGGCGACGCCCGATCCCCGCATCGTCCGCCTCGAAGAGATCATCGGCGTCCCCAATGACTGGGCGAAGCTGCCCGACGGCGCCCTGCCCGGCGTCGCGCTCGACGGCGATGACGACGTCACGATCTTCTACACCTCGGGCACGACCGGTAAGCCCAAGGGCGCGGTCATCAGCCACCGCAACATCGTCTCGAACTTCGTCAACGCCGCCGCCGCCCAGGCGCGCGCGTTCCTCCGCCGCGGCGAGGTTCCGCCTGCGCCCGATCCGGCACTGCCGCGCCGCGCGGTGCTGCTGTCGGTGCCATTCTTCCATGCCACCGGCTGCTTCGCGGTGATGATCCCGTCCATGGCGACGGGCGGCAAGCTCGTGCTGCAGCGCCGCTGGGACGCCGACCAGGCGCTGGCGCTGATCGAGCGGGAGAAGATCACCAATGCCGGCGGCGTGCCGACCATCGCCTGGCAGATCGTCGAGCATCCCCGGTTCGACGAGTTCGACCTCTCCTCACTGGAAGGCATTTCCTATGGCGGCGCCCCCTCGGCGCCCGAGCTCGTGCGCCGCATCAAGGAGCGCTTCCCCAAATCGCAACCCGGCCAGGGCTGGGGCATGACGGAAACCTCGGCGACCGCGACCACCAACACGGCCGAGGACTATATCCGCAAACCCGCGAGCTGCGGCCTCGTCACGCCGACGGGTGAAGCCAAGATCATGTCGCTGGACGGCAAGGCGCTGCCGCTCGGCGAAATCGGGGAGCTTTGGTACAAGGGGCCGACCGTCGTGCGCGGCTATTGGGGCAAGCCCGAAGCCACCGCCGAAACCTTCACCGATGGCTGGGTCCATACCGGCGATCTCGCTCGGATCGACGACGAGGGCTTCATCTATATCGTCGACCGCGCCAAGGACATGCTGATCCGCGGCGGCGAGAACATCTACTGCATCGAGGTCGAGAACGCGCTCTACGACCACGAGGCGGTGATGGATGCCGCCGTCGTCGGCCGCCCGCACCGCACGCTGGGCGAGGAACCTGTCGCCGCCGTGCACTTGAAGCCCGGCGCGTCCGCGACCGAGGCCGAACTGCGCGGCTTCGTCGGCAAGAAACTGGCCGCCTTCAAGGTGCCCGTGAAGATCATCTTCCTGCCCGACAATTTGCCGCGCAACGCCAACGGCAAGATCATGAAGAAGGATCTGAAGGCGCTGTTCGTGGAGGATGCGGCGTGAAGTTCGACAACCGCATCACGCGGCTGCTGGGCGTCGAATATCCCATCGTCCAGGCGCCGATGGGCTGGATAGCGCGGGCGCAGCTTGCCTCCGCCGTTTCCAATGCCGGCGGCATGGGGATCATCGAGACCTCGTCCGGTGCGCTGGATGAGGTGCGCGCCGAAATCCTGAAGATGCGGACGCTGACCACCAAGCCGTTCGGCGTGAACATCGCCCAGGCCTTCGTGCGCGATCCCGATATCGTCAAGTTCGTGGTCGATCAGGGCATCAAGTTCGTCACTACCTCGGCCGGCGATCCCACGCGCTATACCGAGGCGCTGAAGGGAGCTGGCCTCACCGTCTTCCACGTCGTGCCCACACTGAAGGCTGCGCTGAAGGCGGTGGAAGCCGGCGTTGACGGTCTCGTCGTCGAAGGCGCCGAGGGTGGCGGGTTCAAGAACCCCAAGGATGTCGCGACCATGGTTCTGCTGCCGCTGGTGCGCGAGAAGACCGGCGTGCCGATCATTGCCGCCGGCGGCATCACCGACGGGCGCACCATGGCGGCGGCCTTCGCGCTCGGCGCGGAGGGCGTGCAGATGGGAACGCGCATGGTCTCCGCGGCGGAATCGCCGGTGCACCAGAACTGGAAGGATGCGATCATCAACGCCGAGGAGACCGGCACGGTCTTCCTCAACCGTTTCGGCAGCCCGGCGCTGCGCGCGCTGCGCACTGAAAAGACGACGCGGCTCGAGCGCGAGCTGACGCCCGACTATAAGGGTCCGCCGGTCATGACCGAGTTCGGCCATGCCAAGGACCTCTATTTCGGCGGCGACATGGAAGCCTCGATCGCGCTCTCCGGCCAGGTCGCGGGCCGCATCGACAGCGTTAAGCCGGTGAAGCAGATCATCGGCGAGACCGTCGCCGAGTTCGCCGAGATCGCCGCCGGGCTCGGCCGGATGGCCGCCCATGCCTGACGAACCGGCGCGGCGCTTCGAACGCGCTGCGCCCTTCGTCATCGCGGGCCTCGTCCTCGTGGTCTTCGCCAATGCGGCGAACGGCATCTTCGTCTTCGACGATATCGGCGACATCACCGCCAATCCCTCCGCCAAAGCCGAGACGTTCTTCGCGCGGCTCGGCGTGATGAACCGGCCGCTGACCAAAGCGAGCTATGCACTACAGGACCTGGTCCACGGGCCGTGGGCGGCCGGCTATCATGCCGTCAACGTCGCGCTGCACGCCGTGGCGACGGTGATGGCGTTCGGTCTGCTGCGCCGCGCGCTGCGCTTTGCCGGCAGCAGCGGCAGTGCGGCCACGACAGTCGCCTTCGCCGTCACCGCACTGTGGGCGGTTCATCCCGCGCTGACCGAGACCGTCACCTATGTCAGCGGGCGCTCCATGGGGGTCTCGTCCTGCTTCGTGCTCGGCATGCTGCTCGCCGCGACGGGCGAGCGGACGACGGGCAATCGCCTCATCGCCGTCGCCTGCGCGGTCCTGGCGCCGCTGGCGCGCGAGACGGCGCTGATCGCACCCGTCATGCTGCTCTGGTGGCAGTTAACGGTGCAGCCCAGCGAAAGTCTGGCCATCTCGCTGCGCCGTTTCACGCCGGTGCTGATCGGCGCGGCTATCGCCGCGATCGTCATCCTCGCGCTGCCGCGCCACACCGCGCTGATCGGCGACAGCCTTGCACGACGCGCACCGCCGGACGCGTTGCTCGGCAATCTCCACGCGGCGACGGACATACTCAGCTATTGGGTGACGCCGTGGCGCGTCACCATCGATCCGCCGACACCACTCGCCTGGGGGTGGAGCGATGCGCGCACGCTCGCCAAGCTCGCGCTCTTCGCGGGCCTCGCGCTCGCCGCGCTTGCGCTGCGGCGGCGGGCGCCGGTCTTCGCGCTCGGCATCGGCCTGGCGCTTCTCGCGCTCGCGCCCTCCAACACGCTGCTGTGGCGCGCCGATCCCGTTGCGCTGAAACCGCTTTATCTCGGCGGGCTCGGCCTCACCCTCGCGGCGTCGATGCTCCTGCTGCGACTGGCGGGCAACAGCCGCGCGGCGCTCAGCTTTCTCGCGACAGTCGCGCTGTTCGGAACCGTGCTGCTCGGTAGTCACACCGTCGCGCGCAATGCGCTCTTCGCCGATGAGGTCGCGCTGTGGCGCGACGCCGCGGACAAGGCGCCGGACTATGGCCGGCCCTGGATCATGCTTGGCTATGCGCTCTTCAACGAGGGTCGCTATGCGGAAGCGGAAGCGGCGCTGCGCCGCGGCTGCGACCTCGATCCGCTCGACGAGCAGGGCGCGAAGGCGCTCGGCCTCGTGCAGGCCATTCTCGCCAACGCGCGCTAGCCGCCAACCCGCGCGCGTGTGACGACCGTCGATGCGCGCCGCCGCGACAGGCGACATTCTGCCATCTCTCCGGCGGCCTCCGCGCTGTCTAGTCTTGCTCGTCTCACTTAGCTGCGGTCGCCTGCCATGCTGCGCTGTTCACTGATGCTCCTCGTGGCCGTCGTGGCCGTGGGAATCGCCTCTGCCGCATCGTTCACCGTGCCGACGCTGGAAGCCCGGCGCTCCCACCGGGTTCAGCAGATCACGCCCGACCAGATATTCGAGATCTGCGGCTTCGAAAACCAGGACGAGCCGTTCTTCCTCGACAGCGAATATCGCCGCGCGCTTGCAGAGTACGACTCGCAGCTCGGCCGCCTGGATATCCCGCAAGCTCAGCATGATCGCATCAACGGCCTCCGCGACGGCCTCGCGGAATGCCGCGAGAACGATCTCAACAAGCGCGCCGCCAAGCGTGCGATGCGGAGCTGCAAGGATCTGGTGCGCGAGCACAAGGCGGCGTCCGAACGCGCCGAGGCGATCATCGAATACGGCTACACCCCGCGCGGGGAGGTGATGTCTTGGGGCGAGCGGTTCCGCGCGCCGCTCGACAAGTGCCTGAAATCGATGAAGTGCCGCACCGAGAACAAGAAGGATCTGGAGGAAACCCTCTCCGTCTATCGCGAGGTCGTCGACGAGATGACCGGCTGGTTCCAGGACGTGAAGGGCGCCGAGAAGATGAAGATCTGCGGCTCGACCATTCGCGACGTCCGCAACTGGTGCGAGGTCAAGGACCGCCCGGACGAAAACAACATCGTGAAGACCCGCGACGACTGCAAGGACGGTCGCAGCCTGATGCTGACCATCAAGCTGCTGCAGAATATCCGTATACGGACCTTCCCGACGGCACCGCCCGGCGGCGCTGTTCCGGTTGCAGCGCCCTGACGATGCCCGCGCCTTCCTCAACTGCCCGTGATCCCGCCTCACAACGCCGATGGGTGTGACGGATGACCTTAGCCTTGCGCGCCTCACCGATGACAAACCGTAGTCACAAAGCCGCCACCGGGGCGTCTAGCCTCGGACGGCTCTGCCATTCAACAACGGTCGTGACTTCGTGCGCTTCATATCGACGTTCCTCATTGCAGCCCTCGCCGCTGCAACGGCCGGCCATGCGCTGGCGCAATCCGCAACAGGGGGCGGGCGCAGTTCGCCCAGCGTCGGACGATTGACGCCCGAAATGATGGTCGAGATCTGCGACGAGGACAAAAGCAGCGAGCCCTATTTCCTCGACAGCGAATACGCGCGCGCCATCGCCGAGGTTTCCGGCCGGATTTCCAGACTGGACCTTAGATCGGACGAGGCAGAGGCGCTCGACCACACGCGCAGCTTCCTCAAATATTGCCGCGAAGATGATCGCCAGAAGCGCTTCGCCAAGCGTGCGATGCGGAGCTGCAAGGATCTCGTGCGCGAGCACCGGGCGGCGACCGAGAGCGCCTGGCGGGCCGTCGAAAGCGGCGATGTCGCGCAGGTGCTGGCCACCCTGTGGGGCGAGCGTTACCGCGCGCCGCTGGAGAAGTGCCTGGCGTCGATGAAGTGCCGCCTCGGCAACCAGCAGGACATGGATGAAACGGTCGCCGTCTATCGTCAGATCGTCGACGAGATGGAGACATGGCTGCTGGCCGTCAAAGGCATCCGCAACATGAAGATTTGCGGCTCCACCCTCCGCGATGTCCGCGACTGGTGCACGACGCGGGAAGCGGCCGGCAAGGAAGGCCAGTCCAACCCCGAGGACTGGTGCACCAACGGCGCCGAACTGATGAACGTGATCCGCTGGTTTCAGCAGATCCGCATCCGGACTTTTCCCAGCACGCCGCCCGGCGGCACGGTTCAGGGATGATGATCATGACCACACGTTTCGTTGCCGCCGCGGCCCTGTCGCTCTTCGCGCTCCAGCCTGCCTTCGCCGAGGAGAGTGAACGCTTTACGCTCAACGACTATCCCGACCGTATGAAGGCGGCGATCGAGGCCTGCGAGGCGGCGCCTGAAGGCGGCGTCTGCCAGGCGCATCTGCGCTCGGTACTGCCCAGCACGGTCGATGCGCTGAGTTTTCTCGGCTACGAGACGAGCTATGCGGACTCGGGCGCGTTCCTGCGCGAGTTCGCGGCGTTTCCCGAACCGTATATCCAGGCCGCCGCGATCTATGCCCTCGCCCGCCTCGGCGCGACGGCCGAGGATTTCGGCGTTTTCCGCGACGCTGTGCTGAGCGACATCCCCGGCGTGCGCCGCGCCGCGCTGGGTGCGCTGAAGCTGCTGCCCGATGCCGCCGCGCAGGAGATCGTCGCGCGCGCCGTCACCATGCCCTCAGGCTCCAATTTCGAAGCCGACACCCTGCCCTTCGATCCCGCTGAGGCCGGCGTCGTGGCGTGGCCCGAGGGCGCGCGCTTCCTCCACTTCCAACCGCTGTTCCGCAAAGGCACTTACGTCTTCATCGCCTCGCCCGATGCGGCGGCGGTGCTGGCGTCGTTCGAGGCGCAGGCGGGCTCAAAGGCCGTAGGGATGGGCGAGATCGAGGCGCGCTTCGGCGCTGCCTATGGCGATCTGCTGAAGCCGTGGGTCGAGCGCAATGCGACGCTGGGCGCGGTGCAGGCGGTTGTCCTGAAAGACGTCGCCACGCCCAGCGAACGCGAGCCGGTCACGCTGGCGCTCGTCTATGAAGACTACGCGCTGGGCGCGACGGGCTTTGCGCTCGTGCGCCTGCCCGGCGAGGAACTGTCGCGCCCGCCACGCGTCGCGGAAGCGCCGCCGCCCGCACCGACCGGCGACGCCGCGATCTGGTGGGGCAAGGGCAAGTTCACGCCCAAGGAGGGCGCGGCCGCAGACGATGTCGCCGCGTGGCGTGCGGTGCTGGACGCTGATGGCGCCGGTGCGGCCGACTATCTCGCCGCCTTCCCGAACGGCGCGTATCGCGCCGAAGCGGAAGCGTTGGTGAACGGGCCGACCATCACCACCGACCAGGACGTCTATGCCGAGACCGACACGATCAAGGTCACCTGGCGTGGCCTGCCTGCCGATGTGCAAGGGCAGTTGACACTCGGCCGCGCGGGCGATGAGCGACTGTCGGACACGCAGGCGACCGAGAAGCCCGACGTCACGACGGCGGAAGGCACGGCAGAGCTTGCCTATTACTCGGTGATCGAACCCGGTGTGTACGACCTGCGCCTCATCGACAGCGCGAACGAGGCGATCGCCACCACGCAGATCCGTATCGGCCTCGCCGCCGCGCTGCTGACTATCGAGCGCGACAGCTTCAAGCCCGGCGAGGACATCGCCGTCGCGTTCAGCGCCATGGGCGGCAAGCCGCGCGATCTCATCACCATCGCGAAGAAGGGCACGCCGCTGGACGAGACCGGTGCGGTGCGTGTCGAAACCGGCGGCGGCGCCGAGGGCAAGGTCACGCTGACCGCGCCGAAAGAACCGGGGGAGTACGAGCTGCGCGCCTGGTTCGAGCGCGATCCGCGCCTGCGCGCCCGTATCGCCTTCACCGTACGCGGCCCGGACGAACCGCCGCAGATCAACGACGCCGCGACGCCGACGCTCGCCATGGCGGCCGAGAGCTTCACGGCGAACGAGACGATCGCCGTGCGCTTTGCCGGCTATCCCGCGAATGGCGGCTCGATCTATCTCGCCGCGGCCGGCGCCGCGCCCGGCGCCTATGTCGCCTATGCCGACACCAGGACGGGCTCCGGTCTTGTTGAAATGAAACTGCCGCCCGAACCCGGCGCTTACGAGATGCGCGCGTTTGTCGGCGGCGCCGTCGCCTTCACCCAGCTCCTCACGATCAAGGTCGCGGAAGGCGCGGCGCAGGCGACGCTGACCCTCGCGAAGACCAGCTTCGCGCCAGGCGAGACGATCCCCATCGACTTCGCGGGCATGTCGGGGGCGCGCAACGACTATGTCGCCGTCGCCGCGACAGGCGCGCGTTACGGCCAGTATGAGTCCTATGTCTACACCAAGGGCGCGATCGAGGGCCGGGCGGAGTTGAAGGCACCGGCCAAGCCGGGCACCTATGAAATCCGCGCCTTCTTCAAGGAAGACGCGACGATTTTGCGGGGCAGCGTCGTGATCACGGTAGCAGCGCCCTAGCGCCTGCAATCTGAGCGGGTCAGGGCGGCGACACTCTGTCGCCTGACCCTTGGGGATCATGACGCTAGATTGGCGTCATGACGCACTTCGCCCGATTGTTCTGCTGCGCCGCCTTGTTGTTCGCTTTTGTCGGTGGAATCGCCGCGGCCGGCCCGAAAACCGGCTATCTGACCGCCGACCAGATCTTCGGCGTCTGCGGCTTCGAGGAATCGCCCAACCGGCAGTTCACCGACCGCGAATACCGCGCCGCCTATCGCTACTACACCAACCTCGCGATGGCCGCCGGCGTCGAGGCGGACGGCGATATGGAGCGCGAGCGCGCGCTCAATCTGCGCGATGGGATTGTCGAATGCCGCGAGCGCGACAAGGCCAAGGAATCTGCCCAGCGCTCCTATGCGAGCTGCAAGGCGCTGGTCGCCAACCATAAGCAGTCGGTAGAGCGCGCCTGGGTCCTGCGCGGGCGCTATCCGACCGACGGCGCGCTGCTGAACGAGATGCGGCGCTGGGCGGAATATTTCCGCGCCCCGTTGGAGAAGTGCCTCAAGTCCATGAAGTGCCGGCTCGACAACAAGCAGGACATGCAGGAGGCGCTCGACGTCTATCGCGAGGTCGTCGACGAAATGCATGTCGGCGGCGTCCACGTCCTCGACAAGGGCGAGAACCTGCAGATCTGCGGCGTCTCGATCCGCGACATCAAGCGCTGGTGCACCGCGACGACGACCAATTCGGACGGCGACGAGGTCAACAAGGACATCTGCCTCGACCCCGACTTCATCTCGATCGCGCTCAGCCAGTTGTACGACGCCATGCGCCCCATCCCGCCGACCTATTATAATACTGGCGGCGGCGGCGTTTTCAGCGGCGGGGGCTGAGCGATGCTGCGCATGCTGATCGCCGCGACCCTGCTCGCAGGCCTCGCTTTTGCCGAGGATGAACGCTTCTCGTTGAACGACTACAAGGAACGCGTCGACGCGACGATCGCCGCCTGCAGCGCCGATCCCAACGGCTCCGAGTGCCGCGTCAACCAGATGTCCGTGCTGCCCTCGACTGTCGAGGCGCTGTCGATGATCGGCTATAACGGCAGCTACGATAAGCACGCGGCGCTGCTGCGCGACTTCGCGAGTTATCCCGTGCCGCAGGTCGCCACCGCCGCGATCTACGCCCTCGCCCGTCTCGGCGCCCGGCACGAGGATCTGCCGGTCATCCGCGAGGCGCTGCTGAGCGACGTGCCCGCTCTTCGCCGCGCCGCGCTCGGTGCATTGAAGGGTCTCGCCGACCCGCAGGCGCAGGTGCTGTTCGCCCGCGGCGCGCCCAATCCTGACTACATGCCATCCGGCTCCAGCTATGTGCACAACCCGCTGCCGTTCGATCCCGCGACGGTCGGCGTCACCTGGCCGAAGGAGCCGCGCTATCTCTTCTTCCGCGATCGCAGAAGCAGCGGCACCTACACCTTCACGACGTCACAGGACGTGGCGAGCACCGTCGCGCTGTTCGAAACGCAGGCAGGCGCCAAGGCGATGGGTCTCGGCGACATCACCGCGCGCTTCGGCGGCGACCATGCCGACCTGCTGCGCGAGTGGCAGGCGCAGAACGAAACCGAAGGCGCGATCCAGGCGATCGTCCTGAAGGACCAGGCGACGCCGACTCGCGACGCCCCCGTGCTGATCGCCCTCGTCTTCGAAGACTACGCCCTCGGCAAGACCGGCTTCGCCCTGCTGCGCCTCCCCGGCGCCCCCTTCCCGGCCCCGCCCACGCCGCCGGTTGCGAAACCCGAGCTGACCGCGCCCGACGACGGCAAGGAGTGGTTCTCCGCCGGCGTCTTTACGCCGAAGGCCGAAGCCGCCGCGGACGATGTCGACGCCTGGCGCGAGGTCGTCTTTGAGGCGACGCCCGAGGCAGCACAAGACTATCTCGCGAAATTCCCCGCTGGCGCCTATCGCGCCGAGGCCGAGGCGATGACGACCGCGCCGGTGCTGGACGCCTCCGCCGATGTCTATGCCGAGACCCAGCCCATCGCGATCGCCTGGCGCAACATGCCCGCCGACCGCGAGATCGCCATCCGGCTCGACGCCAATACCGACGGTCAGCCGAGCTTCTTTGATACCCGCGCCTCGGAAACCCCGATCATCGACAAGGCCGCGGGCGATGCGACGCTGACCAGCAGCTACCCACTCGATCCCGGCGTCTATTCGGTGCGCGCCGTCGATCGCGACGGCGTCGTTGTCGCCGAAACGCAGGTGCGCATCGCACTCGCCGAGGCGACGCTGACCCTGACGGCGACGAGCTTCGCACCGGGCGCACCCATCGAGATCATCTATGCCGACATGGCCGGCGACAAACGCGACTTCATCTCCATCGCCAAGGCCGGTGCGACCGACAACGATTACGGTTCGCCCTGGCTCTATACCAACGGCACAGCGACGGGATCGTTGACCCTGCAGGCCCCGTCGACGCCCGGCGAGTACGAGGTGCGCGCCTATTACCGCGAGGAGCGCAAGGTCCGCGCGCGCGTCAAGATCACCGTCGGCGGCGCCGCGGCACCGGCCGCCACGCCGGCGCCTGCCAACCCCGAAGCCCCGCCCGCGCCCACTGCGGCGACCGGTCCCGCCGCGCTGACGCTGACCGCGACGAGCTTCCCCACCAATGCCGTCATCGAGATCAAGTTCGCGAACTTCTCGGGTTCGCCCAACGACTATATCTCGCTGGCCAAGCCCGGCAGCGCGAACACGGAATACATCGTCTACCAGCGCACCGGCGGCAGCGTCGCGGGCACGCTCACCCTCAAGGCCCCCGCCGAACCGGGCGCCTACGAACTGCGCGCCTTCTTCAACGAAGACGAGAGCGTCGTGCGGGCGACCGTGCCGATCACCGTCACCGCGCCGGAAGGCGTGCCGCTCGCGACGCTCGCCCTCGAGAAGCAGGTCTATGCGCCCGGCGAAACCATCGGCATTACGTTCGACAACATGTCCGGCTCGAATGTCGACTATGTCGCCGTTGCCGAGGTCGGCGCGCGCTATTCGTCCTACGTGTCCTATGTCTACACCAAGGGCGCCAAGAGCGGCCGGGCCGAACTGAAGGCGCCGACCAAGCCCGGAGCCTATGAAATCCGCGCCTTCTACAACGAGGACGAATCCATCCTGCGCGCCAGCGTTCCGCTCACGGTGGCGAACCCGCCCTGACCGGAATTGGGAAAGATGTCCGCACCGCCTTGCTTTCGCAGTTGCGAAGGCGTATATGACGGCATGGCCGGGTATTCCGGCCTCGCGCCTCGATGCTCGCGTAAAGGCCGCCTAGCTCAAGTTTTGAGCACTGGCGCCGGTGCCGAGGCAGCCCATCCCAACACCTGAACTCCCAAGTTTACGCGGGGCGTTCGCCACCCCCGCCGCTCCGCCCAGCGCTTTCGCTTGGGCGCGCCGGCACGCATATGAAAGTGCCCACGTGACGACTTTTACCGATCTTCAGCTCAGCGCCCCCTTGCTGGATGCGCTCGCCGCTGAAGGCTACACCACCCCCACCCCCATCCAGGCGCAGGCGATCCCGCATGTGCTCGCCGGCAAGGACCTGCTCGGCATCGCGCAGACCGGTACCGGCAAGACCGCCGCCTTCGCGCTGCCCATGCTGCAGCGCCTGGCCGCGAACATTCCGAACCGCAAGCCGATGACCTGCCGCGCGCTGATCCTTTCGCCGACGCGCGAACTCGCGACCCAGATCGCCGAGAGCTTCCGCACCTATGGCAAGAACCTGAATCTCTCCGTCACCGTCGTCTTCGGCGGCGTCGGCCACCAGCCGCAGATGAAGGCGCTGCGCGCCGGCGTCGACATTCTCGTCGCCACGCCCGGCCGCCTGCTCGACCATCTGCGCGAAGGCAATGTGAAGTTCGACCACACGGAAATCTTCGTGCTCGACGAAGCCGACCAGATGCTCGACATGGGCTTCATCACCGACATCCGGAAGATCGTTCCGCGCCTGCCGCGCAAGCGTCAGAGCCTGTTCTTCTCGGCCACCATGCCGACCGAAATCGGCAAGCTCGCCGGCGAATTGCTGACCGATCCAACGCGCGTCCAGGTGACACCCGTCGCGACGACGGTCGAACTGATCCGCCAGCGCGTCGAGTTCATGAACCCGGCCGAAAAGAATGCCGCGCTCGTCGAAGCGCTGCGCAGCCCGGAAATGACGCGCAGCCTCGTCTTCAGCCGCACCAAGCACGGCGCGGACAAGGTCGTGCGCTATCTTGAGCAGAACGGCATTCCCTCGGCCGCCATTCACGGCAACAAGAGCCAGTCGAACCGCGAACGCGCGCTCGCCGAATTCAAGAAGGGCGCGATCAAGGTTCTGGTCGCCACCGACATCGCGGCGCGCGGCATCGACATCGACGCCGTCAGCCATGTCGTGAACTACCACCTGCCGAACATTCCGGAATCCTATGTCCACCGCATCGGCCGCACCGCGCGCGCCGGCGCTTCGGGCGTCGCGATTTCGTTCTGCGATAACGAGGAGCGCGCCTATCTGCGCGACATCGAACGGCTGATCCGCATCAAGATCGACGCCGTCGACCGCCGCGGGCAGATCGTCGCCAATTCAGCCAATCTCGTCGCGCCGGAAAGCGTCACGCTGAAGCCGCACGAGATGCGCCGCCAGCAGCCGGGACGCGGCGGCAACGGCCAGCGCCACGGCAACGGCCAGCGCCCGCAGGGGAACGGCGACCGTCCCGCCCAGGGCAAAGGCCCCGGCGGCGGACGTCCCGCCCACGCCAAGTCGGGCAAACCCGGCGGTAACGGTCACGGCAAGCCGCAGGGCGCCCGTCACGACGATCGTCGCGGCGGTCAGCCCCACCGCGCGGGCCAGGCCCCGGCCGGTAATCGTCCGCAGATGCCGACCGAACCCTACCGCCCGGCCGGCGCCGCGCGCGCCAATGGCGACCTCAACGCCATGCCCATGATGCGCCCGGTGCGTCTGCCCGAATAAGGCACGTCACATTTTGAACGGTCCAGCCCGTCACGCACCCGCGTGGCGGGCTGTTTCTTGCGACAGCCGTGAATTCTTCGTTCGGAAAAGAGTAGTCCGCCCGCGGTCAAAGCCGGTATCCACGCCTATCGCTACCAGCCTCGTCACAAGGACCTTTTCATGACGTTCGATGACATCGTCGACCTTCTCACGCAGATATCGCTCTATGCCGGCATCGCGGCGATCGTGCTCTTTGCCGTGTTGTTCGTCCTCACCGCCATCGTACGCAGCAATAATAAAAAGAAGCTGGCGGCGGGCACGGCCGATCCGACCAAGCCGGGCATCACCAAGACGGGCGGCTGACGTCCGGCGCACGGCGCGCTGATATTTTCATCCTCCCCCGTTTACGGGGGAGGAGGACCGCGAAGCGGTGGAGGGGACGGATGCAGCGCACCGGCCTCTCCCTCTTTCATGCCCCCCTCTGCCATCCCGTTCGCTCCGCGATCGGAATGGCCGTCTCCCCCGCAAGCGGGCGGGAGCAAGGATAGAGAGTCCACGCCGCAATGTGCTAATCGCGCGGTCCATGACAGCGCGATTCACGTTTCTCTGCGCCTTCGTCGGCGCTTTCTTCACGGCAAACGCCGCCGACCTCACCGGCACCGCCCGCACGGCGACCGAAGCGATGTTCGCGGCGGGCAAGCCGCCCGGCATGGTTGTCGCGGTGGTCAGAGGAAATGAGGTTTTCCTCGCCGGCTATGGCGAGACCGCACCGGGCAGCGGTGTGGTGCCGAACGAGCATTCGCTTGTGCGGCTCGCCTCGCTGTCGAAGCTCCTGACCGCCGATGTGCTGGCCGCGATGACCGCCGACGGCGAGGTGACGCTGGCGGATGCGCTGCAGGATCATGCGCCGCCGGACCGGATTGTCCCGACTGCGAAATCGGGCACGGCCATCACCCTGCTCAATCTCGCGACCCATACCAGCGGGCTCGGTCGCGAGGCGTCGGGGCCGCGTTGGGACTGGCTGGAGAAGCAGAAGAAGCTGAAGGCGCCGGGCCTGTCGGCCGCCTATTCCAATGTCGCCTTCGATCTGCTCGGCGATGCGCTGGCCGCGGCGGGCGGCGCGCCCTATCCCGATCTGCTGGCGCGCTACACGACAACGCCGCTGGCAATGTCTGACACGACGGCCAGCCCGAACACCGAACAATGCCGCCGCATGATCCGCGGCGGCGTGCCCGCGCGACCCTGCGCCGATCAGGCCGACATGGCGGGCGCCGGCGGCGTCTATTCGACCGCTGTCGACATGGCGCGGTGGATGCAGTTCCAGTTGCGCGCAGGCGATGCCGCCGATCCGCGGCGCCAGATCGGCCACCGCATCTATTTCCCGCGCGACGCGCTGAACCCTGTCGACGGGCTCGACCATGCCGGCAAGGCGAACGCGATCGGCCTCGCCTGGATCGAGCTGCTGCCCGATCCGGAGACCGAGGTCGGCGTCCGCCTGCTGGAGAAGACCGGCAATATCGGCGGCTTTATGAGCTACATCGCCATCGTGCCCGAAGCCCATGTCGGCGTCTTCGTCGCCATGGCCCGCCCCGCCGATCCCGGCCCGGCGATGAAGGCCGTCGTGAAGGGCGTCAACGCGCTGGCGACGACGCTGGCGAGCGGGCCTTAGCCTCTTCCACTCCCCCCTATCGTCATGGCCGGGCCTGACTCGGCCATCCAGCACCACCGCGTCACTTCCTGGATGGCCGCCTCAAGGGCGGCCATGACGGGAAGGACATTCGGAGTGGCTGCGATCTTGGCCTGCCCGATACGCAGGCGTATGCCACCCCTATGAGCATTCCCTTCACCGAAGCCCTGCGCGCCGACATAACCGCGCGCTGCGCTGACTTCCCCCGCCACGTCGAACCAGTCTCCGCACTGAAGCTCGCCGCCGTCGCGATCGTCGTCGTGCCTGCCGATGACGGCGTGGAGGCAGGCTTTCTGCTGACCCGCCGCGCCGCGACCTTGCGCGGCCATGCCGGACAGTGGGCGTTGCCCGGTGGGCGGTGCGATGAGGGCGAGACGCTGGAGATCGCCGCCTTGCGCGAACTCGGCGAGGAAGTGGGCGTGAGGCTGGCGCCGGATCGCATTCTCGGCGTGCTCGACGATTATCCTTCGCGCTCCGGCTATGCGATCGCGCCGGTCATCGTGTGGGGCGGCGCGGACCTGGTGCTGCGGCCCAATCCCGACGAGGTCGCCAGCGTTCACCGCATTCCGCTTAGCCTCTTCTCCCAGCCCGGCGCGGTGGAGTTCATCACCATTCCCGAAAGCGACCGGCCGGTGATCCGCCTGCACTTCGCCGAGCGCAACATCCACGCGCCGACCGCCGCGCTGATCTACCAGTTCATCGAGCTCCTCGCCGGCCGCATCACCCGCGTTGCGGAGCTGGAACAGCCCGTCTTCGCCTGGCGCTAGCGGGCGCCCTCCACCCGCCACAGCGTTTTCTCCAGCCAGTCGATGAGATCGCCAACGACCTCGGCGCGGTTGGTTTCGTTCAGCACCTCGTGCCGCGCGCCGGCGTAGAGCCGCGCTGTGACGTCCAGCCCCGCCGCCGTGTAGCGCTCGATCAGCGGCGCGATCCACGCGCCCCGGGCGTTCACCGGATCCTCCGCGCCTGCGAAGATGTAGACCGGAAAGCCCGCCGGAATGCGCTTCAGCGTCTCAGGCTCTGCAAGACGTTGCGCCTGGCCGAACAGCGACATCATCGACTCCGGTGTCAGCCCGAAACCACACAGCGGGTCGGCGACATAGAGATCGACCTCCGCCTCGTCGCGGCTCAGCCACTCGAACCCCGTACGTCCCGGCGCGAACGGCGCATTGAGCGCGCCGAGCCCCTCGGGATGCGCGGCGATCTGCACGAGCTGGTCGATCGCCGCCGATCCCGACAGCGCCGCGCCCGCCAGCTTCGCGGCATGGTGGATGAGATAGCCCTGCCCCAGCATCGAACCCATGGAATGGCCGAGGAAGAAGATGGGGAGGCCGGGATTGTCGGCCGCCGCGCGATCGGTCAGCCGCGCCATGTCGTCGACCACGATGTCGTAGCCGCCCGGCCCGTAGTCGCCGAGCGCCGCCGCATCGGGCGCGGTGCGGCCGTGACCGCGATGGTCGTTGGCGTAGAGCACGAAGCCCTGCTGGGTCAGCGGCTCCAGCGCCGCGGGGTAACGCAGCGCATGTTCGCCCATGCCATGCGCCACCTGCACGACCGCGCGCGGCGGCTCGTCGCCCTGCCAGCGATAGCAGGCGATGGACGCGCCATCGCGGCCTTCGATCTCGAAGCGGGTTTCTTCCATCGCGTTTCCCAACTCGTTTGTTGGCGCGATGAGACACCATCCTAGGGAATGAGCAACACCCGCCCGACCGCCTTGCGGCTTTCGATATAGGCATGCGCCGCGGCGGCTTCGCTGAGCGGGAAGGTCTTGTCGATCAGCGCCGTCAGGCGGCCAGCCGCGACCTCGCCGATCAGGCGCTGGATGTTGTCGTGCACCCGGTCGGTCGCGATTTCCGCACCCAGGAACACGCCGGTCAGCGAGCGGTTGCCGGGCATGAGGCTGCCGACATCGACCTTCTGCGTCTCGCGCCCGGCATTCCCGACCAGCGAGATGCGCCCGCGATAGCCGAGCGAGGCCAGCGACGAGGGCAGCGTCGCTCCGCCGACGGGATCGACGACGAGGTTCACGCCCTTGTTGTCGGTGATTTTCATGATCTCCTGCGCAACGTCCTGCTTCGCGTAGTCGATGCCGTGATCGAGGCCATAGGCCTTCAGCTTCGCCAGCCGCACCTCGCTTGACGCCGTCGCGATCACCGTCGCGCCCGCCTGTTTCGCCAATTGAATGGCCGCCAGCCCGACCGCGCTCGCGCCGGCCTGCACCAGCACCGTCTCGCCCGCCTTCAGCCGGCCGAACTCGAACAGGCATTCATGCGCCGTCCCGAACGGCACCGGGATCGCGGACGCCGCCTGGATATCCAGCCCGTCGGGAATCGCCCACGCCGTGCGCGCATTCACGACGCGCAGTTCCGCATGGCTGCCGAACGCGTTGACGGTCACCACGCGCTGCCCGCGCTTTAGCCCCTTCACCTGATCGCCCGCGTCGATGATCGTACCGCCCGCCTGGTAGCCGACGATATGCGGCCGCGTGACCAACGCGCCGCCGAGACGGTTCAGCGTATCGCCGCCCTCGATGGAAACGGCCTCCACGCGCACCAGCACATCGCCCGGTCCCATCACGGGGTCCGGCACGTCCTCGTATTTCAGGACATCCGGCGACCCGTTCTCGTAATAGACGGCGGCTTTCATGGGCGTATCCTTTTCACTTATCTCGACCCTTACTCAGTCGTCCTGCGCGTCAGGTGGCGGTATGGGCGGTGGTGGGCGTCGGCACGCCGACCGGCCGTAGACGAAAACCCCGCCTGGCGTGTCGAACGCATTTGTGATGGCGGCGCCAGTAAACGTGTCCGCATCGACGAGTTGAAGATCTACCCGGTTGGTTTTCGGCGGCGGAAAACCTTCCGGTTGATACGCGACGGGCGGCGTAGTGCTCTTGATCGTGAGACGGTCTTCAGAGGTCCACTGAATGGCGAGGTTTGTGTCTGCGTCGAACGAAAGTGTCGGAACGCAGACATGATCCACCCTGCAGAGAACTATGGAAAGAATGTCTGGACCAGCTGTTTGCTTTTCTATGCGGTAAAGCGCCTCACGGCCGCTAAGAGCTTCGACGCGACCGCAAAATTCGATCCCGTCGATCAAAGCGGCCGAGGCCGGATGCACTGCGCAGGCCGCAAACGCCGCACCTGCTGCTAAGAGTGTGCGAAAAATTCGATCCACCACCGCTCGGACCTCTTGAGACTACGCTGCCGCTCGGTAGAACGGCTTGTCGCCGAGAATGGTCGCGCGGTGCATCACGCGGCGGTTGGGCAGGTAGTCGTTCACCGCATAATGCTGCGTGCAGCGATTGTCCCAGAACGCGATCGCGTTCGGCGACCAGCGCCAGCGCACGCAGAATTCCGGCTTCTGGATATGCTGGAACAGGAAATCGATGATCGCCTTGCTCTCCAGCCCGCGCATGCCCTTGATCCGCGTCGTGTAGCCGTTGTTGACGAAAAGGCACGGCTCGCCGGTTTCGGGATGCGTGCGGATCACCGGATGCAGCAAAGGCGGATGCTTCTTGCGCGCCTCGGCATAGGTATTGTCGCCCGCATTCTGCGACACCTTGCTCTCCTCGGGGAACGAGCGCGTGAAATCGTGCACGGCGGTAAGCCCCGACAGAAACTTCTGCATCGTCGGCGAGAGCGCCTTGTAAGCGGCCGTCATCGACGACCACAGCGTGTCGCCGCCAAAGGGCGGCAGCAGCTCCGCCTTCAGGATCGAGCCCAGCGGCGGCGTGTCGATGAAAGTCACATCGGTGTGCCAGCTGTCGTTGTCGGTCGGGTTGTCCTTGTGGTTGTCGAGGACGATCATTTCCGGAATGCCCTCGATCGCCGGATAGAGCGGATGCGTGTGCAGCGCCCCGAAGCGTGCGGCGAAATCGATATGCTGACGCGGCGTGATGTCCTGGTTCTCGAAGAACAGCACCTGCCGGTCCAGCAGCGCGCCGCGGATGTCGGCGATGGTTTCGTCGGACAGCTGCTGCGAAAGATCGACGCCTTCGACGAGGCCGCCGATATTGGCGGCCAGCGGCGTGACCTTCAGTCGGTTGGAAAGGGCCATCTTCATCCTCCGATTTTCCGGCAGTCTGTCAGATCAGCTTGGCCGCGGCGAGCCGGGCGCGGGCATCGGCGGCAACCTCGGCCATGGGCGCGCCTGAGTCCCGCAGGCGGGCACGGGCCGACGCAATGTCCTCCAGTGCGTCGCCCCAGCCGGGCGGAAACGCCTCCTCCAGCTTGGCGCGCACGGCCTGCGCGACCGCGGGACTGGCCCCGCCGGTGCCCGCGGCCAGCACCAGCCGCCCGCGCGTCACGACGGCGGGCGTGTGGAAATCGCAGTTGGCGAGATCGTCCTCGACATTGACGATGACCTTGGCGGCACGGGCGAGCACGGTCAGCTCCGCCGCCGCCCAAGGGCCGAGATCGGCGATCCAGAGGAGGTCGAGCGCCGAGAGATCGCCGGCATCCGGCAGACGCGGAATCAGCTGGTCGCCTGCAACGGCGAGAAATTCAGGGGAGGGATTGTCGGAGAAAATCTCCGGCGTCGCGCCCAGCGCCTGGAACCACGCCAGCCGCCGCACCGCGAGCGCGCCATGGCCGACCAGACCGATACGCAGACGGGCCGGATCGAGCATGACGGGGATCATGGCGTTACGCCCGCTCAGCCACGTCGTCGCCGACGGGCAGTGCGTGTTCGGCCGCCGCGCGCGCGAAGGCCTCGCCGATGAGCAGCAGCGCCGGGCCATCGCCCGAGCACGCCGCGAGCGCTTCCAGCGTCGCAAGCGAGCCGCCGGCGATCACGCCGCCGCGCGAGGCGCCTTCGACCAGCACCGCCGGTCGGCGCGCCGGGACACCGCGGGCGGTGAGCGCATCGCGTACGCGGGCCGCTTCCGCCTTGCCCATATAGATGACGGCCGTATCGGCCGCCGCAGCAGCATCCGCCCAGGTCTCGTCGGTCGCCGTGCCGCGCGCAACGGCGGGGGTGACGAACGCGACCGAGCGCGACAGGCGGCGATGGGTCAGCGATTGCGCGATCTCCGCCGCGGCGGCGAAGCCGGCGCTGATGCCGGGGACAATCTCGTAGGCGACGCCGGCGGCACGCAGCGCGTCGATCTCTTCCTGCGCCCGGCCGAACAGCATGGGATCGCCGCCCTTGAGGCGCACGATCATCTGATGATGGCGCGCGGCGCGCACCAGCAACCGGTTGATCACGGCCTGGTCGGTCGAGGGCCGGTTGGCGCGTTTGCCCACGGGCAGTTTCCGCGCCTGCGGCGCCAGCGCCAGGATGTCATCCGTCACCAGCGCATCATGCAGCACCAGATCGGCCGCAGCCAACAACCGAGCCGCGCGCAGGGTCAGCAGGTCTGCCGCCCCCGGTCCCGCACCGACGAGATAGACCTTGCCGCTCATTATGCCGCCTCGCGGATCATGCCGGCCGCGGCCGTCTGGTTGGAGGCGGGATCGATCAGCACGAAGGCGCCGGTCGCGGGCTTGTCGCCGTAGAGATCGGCGAGGATGGGGTCGCGCGTCTTGATGCGCACCGAGGCGATGTCGTTGAGCTTCAGGCCCGAGGCTTCGCTGACCTCGGCAAGCTCGGTCATCTCGCGCACGAAGACGATGCCGTCGATCAGCGCCTGTGTCGTGCGGGTGCCCTGGCGCAGCAGATAGCGCCGGCCCTTCTCCCACGCGGTCTCGTCCAGCCAGCAGAGATCGGCGGTGATCGACTTCGCCGGCAGCGCGTCGGCCGAGGTCAGCGTGTCGCCACGGCCGACATCGAGATCACGGTCGAGCACGATGGAAACCGACTGGCCCTCGTTCACCTGTGCATGCGCGCCGTCATAGGAGCGGATGGATTCAACCACCGCCTTCTGGCCCGACGGCATCGCCAGCACTTCATCGCCGGGGCGCAGCACGCCGGATTCGACGCGGCCAGCATAGGCGCGCGTGCCCTGCGCGGTGCGCAGCACGCGCTGCACCGGCAGGCGGAAGGCTTCGGTTTCGCTGCGCGTCACGTCGAGGGTCTCCAGCAGCTCCAGCAGCGGCGGCCCTTCATACCACGGCGTGTGCGGCGAGCGGCGCGCGACATTGTCGCCGTGCTTCGCGGCCATCGGCACATAGATGGGATCGACGATCCCCAGCGTGCGGGCGACGCGGCTGAAATTCTCGCGGATCTCGTCATAGACGGCGCGCGACCACCCGGTCAGGTCCATCTTGTTGATGGCGACAATGACCTTCAGGCCCATCAACCGCGCGATCGTCGCATGCCGGCGCGTCTGGGCTTTCAGCCCCTTGCCGGCGAGGCGGCTCGCATCGATCAGGATGACCGCGACTTCCGCATTGCTCGCCGCCGTCACCATGTTGCGCGTGTACTGCTCGTGGCCCGGCGCATCGGCGATGACGAACGAGCGGCGCGGCGTCGCGAAATAGCGATAGGCGACATCGATGGTGATGCCCTGCTCACGCTCGGACTCCAGCCCATCGGTGACCAGCGCAAGGTCGATATCGCCGTCCTGCGTCGTCGATTGCGCACCATGCGCGCGGGAGAGCGCCGCGACCTGGTCGCGCAGCAGGCCCTTGGAATCGAACAGCAGGCGGCCGATCAGCGTCGACTTGCCGTCATCGACGCTGCCCGCGGTGATGAAGCGCAGCACGTCCGGCTCGCCATCGAACCCGTCGGGAATATGATCGAAGGCCATCAGAAATAGCCCTCGCGCTTGCGGCGTTCCATGGCGGCCTCGTTGACGCGGTCGTCCATGCGAGTGGCGCCGCGCTCGCTGAGATCGGACAACTCCGTCTCGGCCAGGATTTCATCGATGGTGGAGGCGGTCGATTCCACCGGGCAGGTGCCGGTGATGTCGCCGACCGTGCGGAACCGCACCGACAGGCGCTCGACGGTCTCGCCGACCTTGGGCGGGGTCAGCGCGGTCGCCGGCATCAGCAGGCCATCGCGGCGCACGACATCGCGCTTGTGCGTGAAATAGATCGACGGCAGCGCGATCCCCTCGCGGCCGATATAGGTCCACACGTCCCGCTCGGTCCAGTTGGAGATCGGGAACACCCGCATATGCTCGCCGGCATTGATGCGCGCGTTGTAGAGGCTCCAGAGTTCCGGCCGCTGCGACTTGGGGTTCCAGGCGCCGAACTCGTCGCGATGCGAGAAGATGCGCTCCTTGGCGCGGGCCTTTTCCTCGTCGCGGCGCGCGCCGCCGATGAGGGCGTCGAACTTGAACTCCTCGATGGCTTCCAGAAGCGTCGTGGACTGCGCGGCGTTACGGCTGGCTTCGGCCTTGGCGAGCTTCACCGTGCCGCGCAGGATCGAGTCCTCGACATTGCGAACGATCAGCTTCTCGCCGTGACGGCGGGCTTCCGCGTCGCGGAACTCCAGCACCTCGGAGAAATTGTGCCCGGTATCGACGTGGAGCAGCGGGAAGGGCAGCTTTTCCGGCCAGAAGGCCTTCATCGCGAGATGCAGCACGCAGGCCGAATCCTTGCCGCCCGAGAAGAGCAGCGCGAGATTGCTTCGCTCGCCGGCGGCTTCGCGGATGATGTGGATCGCTTCCGATTCCAGCCGGTCGAGATGGCTGAGGCGCGGACGGGACTTCAGCAGGGCACTCATGCTGTGGCGCTTTCCAATGAGGTCGCGGCCGACTCATGCAGGCCGCATTCTTTGCTGTCGGATTGTTCCCACCACCAGCGGCCCGCGCGCGGGTCCTCGCCCGCGCGGACGGCGCGGGTGCAGGGCTCGCAGCCGATCGAGGGATAGCCGCGGGCGTGCAGCGGATTCAGCGGCACGTCGAACCGGGCGGCATAGGCAAGCACGTCGTCCCAGCTCCAGTCGGCGAGCGGGTTATACTTGGTCATGTTCCGCACTTCGTCGTGCTCTTCCTCGGGTAGGTGGACGCGGGTCGCGCCCTGCTCGCGGCGCTGGCCGGTCAGCCACGCGCTGCGGCCGCCGAGTTCGCGGTTCAGCGGTTCGACCTTGCGGATGCCGCAGCACTCCTTGCGCAGCGCGAGGCTCTCGTAGAAGGCGTGCGCACCATGCGCGGCGACATGAGCCTCGACCGCTTCGGCGACGGGATGCATGACCTCGATGTCGATGCCGTAGCGCGTCTTGGTCTCGGCGATCATGCCCAGCGTCTCTTCATGGAGACGGCCGGTGTCGAGCGTGAAGATGTGGATCGGCAGCTTCAACCGCGCGATGAAGTCCGTGACCACCATGTCCTCGGCGGAGAGGCTGGTCGCGAAGGCGGCGTCCGGATGCTTCGCGGCGATCGCCGTCAGCGCGCGTTCGGCGCGGACGATCTTCGCCTCGCGCACGGCGGCGGCGCGATTGCGCAGCACGGGCGCGCGGTCGTCGGAGGAATCCTGATAGGCGAAGCTGAAATCCCCAAGGCCGGTCGCCGCGACCTCTGCGTCGCGATCCTCGCGGACGGCGAAGACGTCGAAGCCGGCGCGGGCCATGTAGTAGAGCTGGTCGCGCAGCACGTCGCCAATGGCGCGGAGCTCGCCCGTCCAGCCGTAACGGCGGCGCAGCAGCGAAGCGATCGAATAGCCGCGGCCGTCATTGAACTTCGGGAACTGGATCGCGATCAGCGCGGCGCCGTCCAGATGACCGGCGAGGGCGCCGGGGTCTTCGGCCGGGCCGATCCAGACGCCGGTGCGGCCGGTGCGGGCCTTCACTTCATCGGCGCGTCCCAGCCAGTCGGCGGTGGGCACGATGATGTCGCCGGCGGCGGGAAGCTCGGCCCCCGCTTCGGCGACGACCGTGAAGCTGTCATCCTCGATGCGGACGCGCTTGTCGGCGAGGCGGACGATGCGGGTCATGCCGCCACCGCCTTGTCGGGATAAACAGCGGCCTTGAACGGCGCCTTGCCGATGCGTTCGGCGGTGTCGATGAAGCGCTCGCCGGGTTCGCGCTGGGCGAGATAGACATCGACCAGCTTGTTCACGAAGCCGGGGACTTCCTCGAACTTGATCGCGCGGCCCAGGATATCGCCCAGCGCGACCTTCTTGTCGGACCGGCCGCCGACCAGGATCTGGTACCATTCCTCGCCGTTCTTATCGACGCCCAGCACGCCGATATGGCCGACATGGTGGTGGCCGCACGAATTGATGCAGCCGGAAATCTTGATCGCCAGCTCGCCGATGTCTTCCTGCTGCTCCGGCGTGAAGCGTTCCTGGATCGCGGTCGCGATCGGAATGGCGCGGGCATTGGCGAGCGCGCAGAAGTCGCCGCCGGGGCAGGCGATGATGTCGGTGACGAGGCCGATATTCGGCTCGGCGAAACCGCCCGCCTCCGCCGCCTGCCAGAGGTCGAAGAGATCCTTCCGCGCCACGTCGGAAAGAATGAGGTTCTGGTGGTGCGAGACGCGCAGCTCGCCGAACGAGAAGCGGTCGGCGAGTTCGGCCGCGCCCTCCATCTCGGCGCTCGTCGCATCGCCCGGCGCGGGGCCGGTGCGCTTGAGGCTCAGCGTCACCGCGGCATAGCCGGCGCGCTTGTGGGCGACGACATTGCGGCGCAGCCAGGCATCGAAGCGCTTGTGCTCAAGGCGCAGCGCCGTGACGTCGGCGAAGGCTTCGTCGTCGGACAGATAGGCGGGCGGCTCGAAGCAGGCGGCGATGCGGGCGAATTCCTCGTCCGCGATCTGGGCGATGCCGCCCTTGAGGTGCTGCCACTCTTCCTCGACGTCGGCGGCGAAGCGCTCGGCGCCGATTGCCTCGACCAGGATCTTGATGCGCGCCTTGTACTTGTTGTCGCGGCGGCCCCAGCGGTTATAGGCGCGGAGCACGGCCTCGGTGTAGGTCAGCATCTCGCGCCACGGCAGGCCCTGCTTGATGACCGGCGCGATGCGCGGCGTGCGGCCCTGGCCGCCGCCGGCGCGCACTTCCATCACGACGTCGCCGTTCTCGTCATGGCTGAGTTCGAAGGCGAGATCGTGGACGCCAATCGCCGCGCGGTCTTCGGTCGCGCCGTTGAAGGCGACCTTGAACTTGCGGGGGAGGTAGGCGAATTCCGGATTGAAGGTCGACCACTGGCGCATCAGCTCGCAATAGGGGCGCGGGTCGATGATCTCGTCCGACGCGACGCCGGCGAGATGGTCGGTCGTGGTGTTGCGGATGCAGTTGCCGCTGGTCTGGATGCCGTGCATCTGGACCGTCGCCAGCAGCGCCAGCATGTCCGGCACGTCTTCCAGCTTCGGCCAGTTGAGCTGGAGGTTCTGGCGGGTCGTGAAGTGGCCGTAGTCGCGGTCGTATTCGCGCGCCAGGCGGGCCAGCATGCGTAGCTGCGTCGACGACAGCATCCCGTAGGGGATGGCGATCCGCAGCATCGGCGCGTGGCGCTGGACGTAGAGCCCGTTCTGCAGGCGGAGCGGCAGGAACTCTTCCTCGCTGAGTGTCCCTTCGAAGTATCGCTTGGTCTGGTCCCGGAACTGGGCGACCCGTTCCTCGACGATCAGCTGGTCTACGGCGTCATAACGATACATGGGACACGCGATGAAAAAAGCCACGGCCTCCGGGCGGAGGGGTCCGCCCGTCTTGCCGTCTGTGAGTGCGCCTGAAATAACCCCTCGCGCGCGCGGGTTCTACTTAAGCGACACATAAGCAAAACTCGATGGTTCCGGCCCCGAAACACATGGCATCGCCCCTCGCATGAGTGACCAAACCGCCATAAAAGCCCCCGCCCCGAAGGCAAACGGCCCCACCGTCGAGACGGTTCTGGACGTAAAGCATTGGACCGACAGGCTTTTCTCGTTCCGCATTACCCGCCCCCCGGCTTTGCGCTTCCGCTCGGGCGAGTTCGTGATGATCGGGCTTGAGGTTAACGGCCGGCCGCTTTTGCGGGCTTATTCGATCGCCAGCCCGTCCTGGGACGAGGCGCTCGATTTTTATTCGATCAAGGTCCAGGACGGACCGCTGACCTCGCGCCTGCAGGAAATCCGGGCCGGCGACACGGTTTTGCTGGGGCGGAAGCCCACGGGGACGCTGATCCTCGACGCGCTGACGCCGGGCAAGCGGCTCTACATGTTCTCGACCGGCACCGGCATCGCGCCGTTCGCCTCGCTGATCCGCGATCCCGAGACCTATGAGCGCTATGACGAGGTCATCCTGACCCAGACCTGCCGCGAGACGGCGGAACTGACCTATGGGAACGAGCTGGTCGCGGCCGTCAGGGCCGATCCGCTGGTCGGCGAGCTGACCGAAGGCAAATTGCGCCACTACACGACGGTGACGCAGGAGGCCGGTCCGAAAACCGGGCGGATCACCAACCTGATCGAGTCCGGCGAGCTGTTCGCCGATCTCGGCGTGCCCGCGTTTGATCCGGCAGTGGACCGCGCCATGATCTGCGGCTCGACGCCGATGATCAACGATACCAAGCACTTACTGGAAAAAGCCGGGCTCACCGAAGGCGCGGTGAGCGAGCCGGGACAGTTTGTGATCGAGCGGGCGTTCGTCGGCTGAGCTAGATGCCGGCGCCGGGATCGGCGTCGGCCTGGCCGGCTTCGTCGCGGATCCAGTTCATGAAGGCCTGCAGGCCCGGCGAGAGCGAACGCCCCCGCCGCCAGACCAGCCAATATGCGAAGTTAATCGGCGTGTCGGAATCCGAGAACGGCGTCACCAGCCGTCCGGCAGCGATATCGGCCGCGGCGAGCTGGCGCTTGGCGAGGCCGATCCCCTTGCCGGCCATGGCGGCTTCGACGACGAGGCTGGACTGGTTGAGGCGAAGGCCCTTGCGCGCATGCTCGGCGTCGAGCCCGCGCGCCATCAGCCACATCGGCCAGGTCGGGCAGGACGGGTCGCGGTCGGGGCTGTCGTCGTGCAGCAGGGCGAAGCGGGAGATATCCTCCGGCTTCTTCAGACCGTTCTCGCCCTCGATCAGCATCGGCGAGCAGATCGGCACGACGCTCTCGGAGAGCAGCATCTGGGCCTGCGCATTGGCATAGCCGCCTGCGCCATAGCGGATCGCGACATCGACATCGGCGACCGCGAAATCGACGAGGCCCATATCGGCGGAGACCCAGATCTCGACGTCGGGATGGAGCTCCTTGAAGCGCTCGAGCCGCGGCACCAGCCACTTGATCGCGAAGGACGGCGCGACAGAGACCGAAACCCGGTGCCCGCGCAGCGGCAGGCGCATGATGCGGGCGGCATCGCCCAGACTCGCCATCGCGGCGGCGACATGGGCAAGCGCGGCCTGGCCGGCATCGGTCAACTCGACGCGGCGGCCGAGGCGGCGGAACAGCGGCTGGCCCGCGAATTCCTCCATCTGCTGGATATGCTGGCTGACCGCGGCGGGACTGACGCCCAGTTCGTCCGCGGCGCGCGCAAAGCTCAAATGCCGCCCTGCCGCCTCGAAGGCGCGGAGGGCATGGAACGGCGGCAATCGCACCGTCGTGTCGTTCTCGTCGTTGGCGGCCATATCCCCCTCTAGCCGATCCGAAACTTCCTGCCTATATTGGTGTCGTGTTCAATCAACGGAAGGAGGTGATCCAGTGTCTCACTCTATGAAGCCGCGTTTGTCGGTGATGGGTCTCTGGTCTGTTACCTCCGGTGCGGGCTCGCGCGCTTAAGACAGCGCCGCGACGATCCATCAACCGGATTCGCGGATTCGCAATGGGAAGGGCCGCTCCAGAAATGGGGCGGCCCTTTCTCTTTGCGGCATCTTAATCCGCGCACATTTCCGGGGTCACGACGGCCTTGTCGAGCGTGCCGTAACAACCGAACGGCATATTGGTGGGCTGGCAGGTGCCGCGGGCCTTGGGGTCGGGGCCGGCGGGGTGGCCGCTGATCCAGCATGCGCCTTCGCAGTCGGAATCGTTCGCGCAGACCTTGCCTGCATCCGTGTAGGGAATGACGCAGGCATAAGCGCCCATCAAGCCGACCCGCTTCACCTCGCCGCCCTGCTCGTCGCATTCGGCCTGTTCGGCGGCCGTGGGCGGCGGCGGGCCGACCGGCGCCTCGCTGGAGGTTTCCGGCGAGGACGGCGCCGGGATTGAGGTCTTGGCAGGTGCGGTGCAGCCGGCAAGGGCGAGGCCGAGCACGGCGAAACCGATCCGATGGCGAAGCTTCACGAGGGCGGTCTCCTAATCGCGTTCAAGCCGCCAACCTAGACCGCGTGCGTGGACGAATGCGAGGCGTGCCAGCGCCGCGCCCTATTCCATGCAGACGAACGGACCGGGGACGCCCTTGGTGATCTGAGCGAAGCAACCGGACAGACCGCCTTTTTCGGTGCACATGCCGTGCACGAGACCGTCAGCACCCGGGACCGGCGTCTGTTCGGTGGTCAGGCAGTCGCCCTCGCACTCGTCGCCGTCGGTGCAGGCCTTGCCGCCATCCTTGTAGGTGACGACGCAGACTTCGATGCCGGAGGGCGGAACATGTTCGATCACCCCGCCTTCCGCCGCGCAGGCGGCAACCGGATCAACGGGGGCGGCCGGTGGCGGGTCGGCAGCGAAGGACGACGCGCCAAACACAGTCGCCGCGAAAAGAGCGGCACAGATCATTGCTTTCATCACCAATCACTCCCACCGGCCCATCCGGCGAGACGCTAACGCGCGATGCGGCGCATGGCTTCGCCAAGATGCCCGATGCGACGCATCGCCGCCTTTGGGGCAGCGCGGACGCGCCCTAACCCTCAACGACCGCCTGGAAGCCGCCATAGATCATGCGTTTGCCGTCGAAGGGCATGTTGTCCTTGGTGTATTCGCCCCCGCTCATGCGCGGGTCTTCCATGACCTTCTTGTTGATCGCGTCGCGGCTTTCGCGATCCTTGAAGGTGATCCAGGAGAAGAACACGACCTCGTCGTCCTTCGCCTGCACTGCACGAGGGAACGAGGTGAGTTCGCCATAAGGCACGTCGTCAGCGATCGCCTCGACATAAGAGAGCGCGCCGTGGCTCATCCACACGTCGCGGCCGAGCGTCGCCATCTTCTTGTAGGCCTCGATATTGGCCTTGGGCACCGCGAGCACGAAACCATCAACATAGGGCATGGGCTTCTCCTTCCGTTGAACTGAGCCGACCCAAGGACGATCGGCCCGGGCTAAATCCTACACATCACTTGAACGCGAAACGAACCGGGCAGGCGTCCCGCAAAATCAGGCGAAAACCTCGTCGAACAGATTGAGCGTGGCCTGCCAGGAGCGCTTTTCCGCCGCGGCGTCATAGACGATGCCGGGAATATGCGCCGTCACCGCGCCGGGATTGGTGAAGCTGTGCTGGACGCCGCCGTAAAGGTGGAGCTGCCAGTCGGCGTTGGCGGCGGTCATCTCGGCGATGAAGGCATCGCGCTGTGCCGCGGGAATGATGGGATCGTCGACGCCGATCAGCGCGAGGACCTTTGCGGTGATCGCGCCCTCTTTCGCCGGCGCGGTCGTCGCGAGGCCGGCATGGAAGCCGACCGCAGCCTTGAGCGGCACTCCGGCGCGCGCGAGATGAAACGCCATGGTGCCGCCGAAGCAGAAGCCGATCGCGGCGGTGCGGGCGCTGTCGGCTTCTGGTTGGGCTAGGAGGACGTCGAGGCCCGCCTGGCCGAGCGCCACGATGCGGTCCGGCGCGGCCATGAGCGCCTGGAACCGCGCCATCATCTCGGCGCGGTCGGTCAGCGGCTTGCCGCCGCCATGATAGTCGAGCGCGAAGGCGACATAACCGAGATTGGCGAGACGCTCAGCGTAACCCCTGGCGTGGCCATCGAGGCCGGGGCCTTCATGGCAGACGAGAACGGCCGGGCGCTTGCCGCTGCCCTCGCCCGCATAGAGCGTGCCGCGCATGTCGCGGCCATCGGCGGTGTAGGCGATTTCGGTGATACGCATGGCGGCCTCCCGGATTTCGTTTTGATGAAGTCTAGCTCGATTCGGGCGAGCGCCGTTCGCCGGCAAGCCACGTGAGAATCGCTCCTAGGGTCCTCATGGCCGGGCTCGACCCGGCCATCCATCGGCCGCCGCGCCGGTGGCATGGATGGCCGCCTCAAGGGCGCCCATGACGAAGAAATGGAAGGATGCAGTCCGGGCGGAAAACGCTCTAAAACGAATGGGCAAAATACTCGGGAGAGAAACCATGATCGACAAGATGTTCGACCTGACCGGCAAGATCGCGCTGATCACCGGCGGCAGCCGTGGCCTCGGCCTGCAGATGGTGCGCGCCTTCGCGGAACGCGGCGCGGATATCATCATCGCCAGCCGCAAGCTCGATGCCTGCGAAGCCGCGGCCGAGGAAGTGCGCGCGATGGGCCGCAAGGCGCTGGCGGTTTCCGTCAACATGTCGCGCTGGGAAGACGCGGAGCGGCTGACCAACACCGTCTATCGCGAGTGGGGCCGGGTCGACATTCTCGTCAACAATGCCGGCATGAGCCCGCGCGTGCCCAGCCACGAGATGACCGAAGAGCTGTTCGACAAGGTGCTGGACCTGAACTTCAAGGGCCCGTTCCGCCTGGGCGCGCTGGTCGCCAAGCGGATGTATGACGGCGATGGCGGCGTCATCATCAATGTCTCGTCGTCGGGCGCGCTCTATCCGCTGCCGCAGGTCGTGCCCTATTCCGGTGCGAAGTCGGCGCTGAACGCGATGACCGTGTCGTTCGCGCGCGAATATGGGCCGAAGGTGCGGGTGAACACGATCTCGCCCGGCCCATTCCTGACCGACATCGCCAAGGCGTGGACGGAAGAGGCGCGCGAGACCGCGAACAACGCGCTGGGCCGTCCCGGCCGGCCGGAGGAGATCGTGACGGCCGCGCTGTTCCTGGCAAGCCCGGCGTCGAGCTTCACGAGCGGCGCGATCATCCGGGTGGACGGCGGATCGTAGGCGCTACGCCTCGATCTCCTCGCGGAGCATTTCGAGCTCCAGCCACTGGTTCTCGGCGGCGTCGCGTTCGGTGCGGGCGGCGTCGAGACGGGCTGTGGAGGCGGCGAAGCCCTTGGGGTCGCGGGTGTAGAAGCCGCCGTCGTGGAGCTTGGTTTCCAGCGCGGCCATTTCCGCTTCGAGTTCGGCGATGCGCTTCGGCAGGGTTTCGAGCGCGTGCTTGTCCTTGAAGGAGAGCTTGCGCGACGGGGCGCGGGGTGCGGCGGGCGCTGAGGCGCTCTTGGTGCGGGCCGGCGCGTCGACGCTCTTGGCTTCGACGCCGGCACCGCGCTGGGTGACCATGTCGCTGTAGCCGCCGGGATATTCGGTGAAGCGGCCCTGCCCTTCCGCCATCACGATCGAGGTCGCGACACGGTCGAGGAAGTCGCGGTCGTGGCTGACCAGGAGAACGGTGCCGGGATAGGCGGCGAGCGCTTCCTGCAGCACGTCGAGGGTCTCGAGATCGAGATCGTTGGTCGGTTCGTCCAGCACCATGAGGTTGCTGGGCCGCGCAAAGGCGCGCGCCAACAGTAGCCGGCCGCGTTCGCCGCCGGAGAGCGCGCGCACCTTCTGGCGGGTCTGTTCGGGGGCGAAGAGGAAGTCCTTGAGATAGCCGACGACATGGCGCGTGACGCCGCCGACCGCGAGCGTCTCGGCCCCGCCGCCGGTCAGCGTATCGGCGACCGAGGCTTCGGGATCGAGCGCGGCGCGCTGCTGGTCGAGCCAGGCGAGTTCGACATTGGCGCCGAGCACGATATGGCCGCTGTCGGGCTGCACCTGTCCGGTGAGGAGTTTCAGCAGCGTCGTCTTGCCCGCGCCGTTGGGCCCGACAATGCCGACCCGGTCGCCGCGCACGATGCGGGTGGAGAAGTCCTTCACGATGACGGCGTCGCCATAGGACTTGGCGATGGCCTTGGCTTCGACGACACGCGTGCCGGACATCGCGCCTTCGGTCGCGGCCATCACGGCGGCGCCGGAGGCTTTGCGCTGGTCGCGGCGCTGCTGGCGGAGATCGTTGAGCCCGGCGAGGCGGCCCTGGTTGCGCTTGCGCCGCGCGGTGACGCCGTAGCGCAGCCAGTCCTCCTCGCGCGCGATCTGGCGGTCGAGCTTGTGGCGTTCCAGTTCCTCCTGCGCCAGCACCTCGTCGCGCCAGGCTTCGAACTGACCGAAGCCGCGCTCCATGCGCCGCGTGCGGCCGCGATCGAGCCAGACGACATTGCGCGACAGGCGTTCGAGGAAGCGGCGATCGTGGCTGATGAGGACAAGCGCCGAGGACATCGCGTTCAGCTCGCGCTCCAGCCATTCGATGGCGGGAAGATCGAGATGGTTGGTCGGCTCGTCCAGCAGCAGGATATCGGGATTGGGTGCGAGCGTGCGGGCAAGCGCCGCGCGGCGCTGCTCGCCACCTGACAGGGTCTTGGGATCTTCGGCGCCGGTGAGGCCGAGCTCGTTTAGCAGATAGAGCGCGCGGTGCGGGTCGTCGCCCTCGGCGAGACCTGCCTCGACATAGGCGAGCACTGTCGCGAAGCCTGAGAGGTCCGGTTCCTGCGGCAGATAGCGGATGGTGGCGTTGGGGTCGGCGAAACGCGAGCCGCTGTCGGATTCGACGAGACCGGCGGCGATTTTCAGCAGCGTCGACTTGCCCGAACCGTTGCGGCCCACCAGCGCGAGGCGGTCGCCGTTGCTCACGATGAACTCAGCGCCCTCAAGCAGGGGCGCGCCCCCGAAGGTGAGGCGGATATCGCGGAGCTGGAGTAGGGGCGCGGCCATGAGGGGCGCCTTATGCGCGATTGGCCCCCGGCGGGGCAAGGCGCGGCTGAGCGGTGCGCCGCCAAACCACGGCTAAAGACCAACGCCTCCATTTTGTTCCGCGCGCCATGGAACCGTCTTGTGGCCGCGAAGGCACACCCGAAACGGCATGCGCCGCGTTGAGTGCGGACCGATCATCCAAAGCGTCCAACGCTGCGTAGGGATAATCGGGGGACGACACGTGTTTCATCATAAAGGTAGTAAAATGCAGAAATCTGGCCGATTCCTCCTGAGCGCCGTGCTGGCTTCCAGCGCCCTCGTCGCAATGGGGTCGAACGCCTTCGCCAACGGCCAAGGGACTCCCATCGAACCCGCGCCCGAAGCGCCCGCGCCGATGCCTGTTCCCGCCGCGGAACCGGCGCCGGTCATGGAGGAGCCCATGATGACGGGTTGGGGCGGCTTCTATATCGGCGGCCATCTCGGCTATGGCTTCACTTCGGGCGGTGACGACGAGACGCTGCTGTTCGATACCAATCTCGACGGCACCTATGGCGATACGGTCCGTACCGGCGCAGGCGCCGATGCGTTTTCGCCGGGCTTCTGTAACGGCAAGGCGCTGTCCAACGCGGCGGCCGGCGGTTGCGAGGAAGACGACGATGGCGGCTTCGAGGGCGGTCTGCGGCTCGGTTACGACTGGCAGAGCGGCAGCTTCGTCTATGGCGCGCTGATCGAGGGCAGCTATGTGAACGTGGAAGACAGCGTCACCGGCTTCTCGACGACCCCGGCGGCCTATCAGTTCACGCGCGAGCTGAACTTCCTTGGCGCCGCGCGCCTCCGCGCCGGTTTCCTCGCCTCCGACAACTTCCTGATATATGCCACCGGCGGCGTCGCCTATGGCAGCATCGATCGTGAGTTCCTGACGACCAATACCGCGAACAGCTTCACGCAGTTCGAGGACAATGCCGATGACGGCGCGTGGGGCTACCAGATCGGCGGCGGCGTCGAAGCCAAGCTGGGCGGTGCCTGGAGCATTGGTGCAGAATATATCTTCACGAGCCTGAACGATGACGAGTACGGCGTCCGCGTCGGACCCGGCACCGCGCCGCTCACCAACCCCTTCCGCATCGTGAATGCGGCGGGCACCGACACGATCCGCGAAGACGACAAGTTCGAGATCCACTCGGTGCGTGCGGTCCTGAACTACCACTTCGACGGCATGTAACTTCGCCGCAAGGCGAAACGGCAACGCCGGCGCGGGTCACCCCGCGCCGGCGTTTTCGTATCTAAATGGCTGCGGCGTCAGACTTCGAGCGCCGCTTCGGTCTTCGCCTGCACTTCGTCCAGCGTCACGCCGGGCGCGAGTTCGACGAGTTTGAGGCCGCCGCCGGGTTTCACGTCCATCACGCAGAGATCGGTGATGATGCGGTCGACCACGCCCTTGCCGGTGAGCGGCAGCGTGCATGCTTTCAGCACCTTGGATTCGCCGGCCTTGTTGGCGTGATCCATCACCACGACGATGCGCTGCACGCCGGCGACGAGATCCATCGCGCCGCCCATGCCCTTCACCATCTTGCCGGGGATCATCCAGTTGGCGATATCGCCGTTATCGGCGACCTCCATCGCGCCGAGAATGGCGAGATTGATGTGGCCGCCGCGGATCATCGCGAAGCTGTCGGCGGACGAGAAATACGAGGTCTTGTCGAGCGCGGTGATCGTCTGCTTGCCGGCATTGATGAGATCGGGATCGACCTCGTTGTCGTATGGGAATGGCCCAAGGCCGAGCATGCCGTTCTCGGACTGCAGCGTGACATCCATGCCCTCGGGCACGTAGTTCGCCACCAGCGTCGGGATGCCGATGCCGAGATTGACGTAGAAACCGTCCTGCAATTCCTGCGCGGCGCGCGCCGCCATCTGATCGCGTGTCCAGGGCATGTCAGGTCTCCAACACGGGGATAGGTGTCATGGTCCGCGAAGGCGGACCATCTACGGATCTGGGTACGATCAAGTCGTGGATGGTCCGCCTTCGCGGACCATGACAAAGAGGGGTGGCGGCTATCATGCTCCCTCCCACGCTTGCTTGATGAGTTTCTTCAGTCCCGCATCGACGTCTGACGGCTTGGTCAGGGTGACGATGGATTTGAGGCGGTCGGACCAGCCTTCATTGGGTTTGGCGGCTTCGAGCCGCTTGTCGGCGGATGGCGGCACGGCGAGACCGAGGCGTAGCGCGCCTTTGTGCGGGCGCGCGGCGGCGTACTGAACCTTGCGCGAGAAGGCGCTGAAGGTCTTCCGCGCGCCGCCGACCGTGCCGCCTAGCGCCATCGCGGCGGCAGCGAGCTTGTCGTAGATCGCACGCAGGTCCTGGTCCTTCCAGAGCGCGTCCAGCATCGCCACCGGATCGTCCCAGCCGATGGTTTCGGGGAAGGCGGCATCGAGGATCGTCGCGGCGCGATTGACGCCGAGACCGTAGGTGTCCTTCAGCCATTTGACGCGCGCGGAGGTTTTGGTCTCTGGGCACTTGCGGGCGATCTTGGCCCAGTCCTCAAGCGTCTTGCCGGTCTCGCGGACGAGGCCCTCGCGCACGGAGGCGAACCATTTCTTCTGGCGCTCGGTGAGGCGGGCGTCGTTGAGATCCATGGCGTTAGGCCTGCTTGCGGACCGTGCGTTGTTCGACGCGCTTTTCGAACGTGCCCTGGCAGATGCGCTGCACGAAGATGCCGGGCGTGTGAATGCTGTCGGGGTCGAGCGTGCCGGTGGGGACGATCTCCTCGACCTCGGCGATCGTGACCTTGCCGGCGGTCGCCATCATCGGGTTGAAGTTCCGTGCGGTCTTTCGATAGACGAGATTGCCCTCGTGATCGCCCTTCCACGCCTTGATGATGGAGAGGTCAGCCTTGAGCCCGGTTTCCAGCACGTAGTTGCGGCCGTCGATCTCGCGGGTTTCCTTGCCCTCGGCGATCAGCGTGCCGTAGCCCGTCGCAGTGAAGAAGGCGGGGATGCCCGCGCCGCCTGCGCGGATGCGCTCGGCGAGCGTGCCCTGCGGATTGAACTCAAGCTGGAGTTCGCCGGAGAGATACTGGCGTTCGAACTCCTTGTTCTCGCCGACATAGGACGAGATCATCTTCTTGATCTGCTTGGTGTTGAGCAGCATGCCGAGGCCGAAGCCGTCGACCCCGGCATTGTTCGAGATCGCCGTGATGTTCTGCGCGCCGCTGTCGCGCAGCGCCGCAATCAGGTTTTCCGGAATGCCGCAAAGTCCGAAGCCGCCGGCCATGACGACCATGCCGTCAAAGGTGAGACCTTCGAGCGCCGTCCTGGCGTCCGCGTAGATTTTCTTGCTCATCGCACCCCCAATGGAGACGGCGTCACGCTAGCAGATGATGCAGCGCAGCGTAATGCTCATCGATCGGTGAATTTACCTTTGGGGGCCGATCCCGCCGCGCCTCAGCCACCACCACGCCAGAGCGATCGCCGCGACGCAGAGGCCGCCCGCCATCCAGGTGCCGCCGGGCAGGGTCTGGAACGGCATATCCGCGGTGTTCATGCCGAAAAACCCGACGATCAGGGTCGGCGGCAGGAGGAAGGCCGACATGACCGAGAGCGTGAAGAGATGCCGGTTGGTCTGGGCGTTGAGTTTGGAGTCGATCTCCTCGTGCAGCAGGCGGGCGCGGTCCTGCAGCGTCACGACATCGAGGTCCGAATTGGCGAGGCGGTGGCTCATGCGGTCGGCGGCTGCTGCCGCGCCGTCCGGCAGGTCCGCCGGGGCATGCGCCTCAAGCCGCCGCAGCAGGCTGGAGACGGAGCGCAGATGGCGATGCAGGCGGACGAGCGTGCGGCGCACCGGGCCGAGCGTCTTGCGCTCGTCGCGGGGGACGTCGTCGAAGACGCTGTCCTCGACCTCGTCGATCGTGTCGGCGATCCGGTCGAGCAGGACGGTCAGTCGGCCGTGAAAGGCCGAGACGATGAGTTCGACGATATCGACCGGCGCGCGGATCGCCGCGCCATGGCCGATATCGGCGCGCGCCATTTCCAGCGAATAGAGCGGATGGCGGCGCACGGTGACGAGCAGCCGTCCGGTCAGGGCGAAATGGAACCGGCCGATCGCCCAGCTCTGCCCTTCGAAGTCGCGTTCGAAATCGGGGAAAACGCCGAACACCGTGCCGCCCATGGCGGAGACCGCGAGATGTTCGTCGCGATCCGTGAGGCAGGCGCGGGCCTGATCGGGGAGTTCAGCGAGCCGCGTGAGGAAAGCCGGCACCCGGCCGTCGCGGCCGTTGAGATGCAGCCAGATCATCTCGCCAGGCTGGGTAAGCGTGTCGAGCCCGCACGTGTCGGTGAGCGACTGCGCGCCCCCGGCCTCGCTGAAGCGAAAGCCCCAGACAAGACCGGGCAGGCGCGGGGCCTCCACGCGCTAGACGAAGAGCGCGTGGAAGAGAACGTAGAGACCGGCCGACAGCGCCATCGCCACCGGCAGCGTCAGCACCCAGGCCATCAGCAGGTTGCGGATGGTGGAGAGCTGCAGGCCCGACCGGTTCGCCGCCATCGTGCCGGCGACGCCGGACGAGAGAACATGCGTGGTCGAGACCGGCAGGCCGTAGACATCGGCCGCGCCGATGGTGACGGCGGCGACCAGCTCGGCGGAGGCGCCCTGCGCATAGGTCAGGTGCGTCTTGCCGATCTTCTCGCCCACCGTGATGACGATGCGCTTCCAGCCGACCATCGTGCCGAGACCGAGCGCGATGGCGACCGCGACCTTCACCCAGAACGGGATGAACTTCGTGGCGTCGTCGAGATCGGCCTTGAGCGCCTTGGCGATGGGCGCGGTCTCGTCGTTGAACGCCTTGGCCTTGTCGAGGAAGCGGATACCTTCCGAGGCGAGGTACATGTCGTTGCGCATGTTCGAAACGGCTGCGGTCGGGACCTTGTTGAGGCCGCCATATTCGGCGACCTGGCGGCCGATCTCGCCGGAGAGCTGGCCGAGCGCGGGGAGGGTTTCCGGCGTCGCCTTGCGATCGCGGATGAAGCGGGTCATCTCGGCGCGCACATCGGCGGGCGGGGCAACGTTGCCGGCCTGTTTCTGGAACGCCGCTTCGGCGGTCGCCGCGACGGCCTGGAACTGGACGACTTCGGAGTCCGGCACCGAGCGGTTCAGCGCATAGGCCATCGGCACGGTGCCGATGAGGATGAGCATGATGAGGCCCATGCCCTTCTGTCCGTCATTGGAACCGTGCGCGAAGGAGACGCCCGTGCAGGTGCCGATGAGGAGAAGGCGGATCCACCACGGCGGCGGCTGGTCGCCCTTGGGCGCCTCGTAGAGGGCGGGGTCGCGGACGGTGAATTTGAGGATCAGCAGCAGGATCGCGGCGGCGCCGAAACCGATGAGCGGCGAGAGCAGCAGCGACCAGCCGATCTCGGTCGCCTTGCCCCAGTCGACGCCCGACGTGCCGTCGCCGCCCATCAGCAGCGAATTGGCGATGCCGACGCCGATGATCGAGCCGATCAGCGTGTGCGAGGACGAGGCCGGCAGGCCGAGCGCCCAGGTCGAGAGGTTCCAGATGATCGCCGCGATCAGCAGCGCGAAGACCATCGCGAAGCCGGCGCCCGAGCCGACCTGGAGGATGAGCTCGACCGGCAGCAGCGAGATGATGCCGAACGCCACCGCGCCGCTGGCGACGATGACCCCGAGGAAGTTGAAGAAGCCCGACCAGATCACCGCGACATTGGCGGGCATGGAGTTGGTGTAGATGACCGTCGCCACCGCATTGGCGGTGTCGTGGAAGCCGTTCACAAACTCGAAGCCGAGCGCGATGACGAGCGCGACACCGAGCAGCACGAACGGCAGATAGGCCGTCGCGACGACGCCGGTCGCCGTGTAGTCCTGGTAGAGCGAGAACGCCGTATAGGCGAGGCCGGCGACGAGCGCGCCGCCGAAGATCATCACCGTGAGCCGGCCGCCGCTGTGATCGAGTTTCGGCCGGTGAGGCGCGCCCGCAGGCGGCACATGAAGCGCGCTGTCGCTCATCGGCGATCTCCTCGACGCTGGCCCCTATCCGCCCAATGGCGGAACCCCGTCGGCGCTTCTCAAGCAAACGGACATGACGCCAACATGACGGACGCTGACGCCAGCGTCAGGTAATCGTCAGTGGGCGCCCTTGGGGGTCTCCATCAGCTCGACGAGGACGCCGCCCATGTTCTTGGGGTGGACGAAGATGATCGGCGTGCCATGGGCGCCGATGCGGGGCTCGCCTGTGCCGAGCACGGTGCAGCCCTTGGCCCGCATGTCGTCGCGGGCGGCGATGATGTCCTCGACCTCGTAGCAGATGTGATGCTGTCCGCCGGCCGGGTTCTTGGCGAGAAAGCCCTTGATCGGCGAGGTGTCGTCATAGGGCTCGATCAGCTCGATCTGCGCGTTGGGCAGGTCGACGAAGCAGACCCAGACGCCCTGTTCCGGCATCGCGAACTTGTCGTGGATCTTCGTCGCGCCGAGGACGTCGCGATAGAGCTTCACGGACTCTTCGATCGAGGGCGTGGCGACGCCGATATGGTTCAGACGGCCGATCATGGCAGGACTCCCGGTGGAATGACCGGGCATCGCTACAGCGATGCGGCCAGCCGGTCCAGAAGCATGTCGGGCGCACCCGTGCCGAAGACGTGGCGGTCGGGGCGGATCAGCGCCGCCTCGGCCTCGCCCAGCCAGGCGGCGAGCGCGCCGCCGTCGTCGAGCGCGGTGGCGTCGAGCTGGGCGATGCCTGCCGGAGCAGCATAGGGGCCGCGGGTGACGAGGCAGAAGCCATGACCGAGCTTGGCGTCGAGCCGCGCGCCGGCGGATACCGGCTGCGGGCTGAGCTCGCCCGCGCGTGGCGAAGGGTGGAGGCAGCCAGCAGCGAGCGCGGCGGGCGGTGGCGCGGGCGCGTCCGACGCATGGGCGACGCGGGCGGCGAGCATGTCGGTGTCGCGTTTCGCGGCGGCGGTGGGGTCGAGCATGCAGACGAGCTGACCCATGGCGATGGCGAGCTCGATCATGCCGCGTACATGAGGCTCGCGTTCCTGCTGGTAGGTGTCGAGCAGCGTGTCGCGCGCCTCGCCCTTGAGGACGAGCGCCAGCTTCCAGGCTAGATTGGCGGCGTCGCGGAGGCCCGAACACATGCCCTGGCCCGCGAAGGGCGGCATCTGATGCGCCGCATCGCCGGCGAGGAGGATGCGGCCCTTGCGCCAGTCGTTCGCCACGAGACCGTGGAAGCGATAGACCGCCTTGCGGATGACGGTCGCCTTGTCGGGCGTCGCCCACGGCGCGAGGAGACGCTGCACGACGGCGTCGTCGAGCATCGACGCCGGGTCCTCGCTGGGGAGCAGCATGAACTCCCAGCGGCGGCGGCCGGGGCTCATGGGCATGACGGTGGTGGGACGCGCGGGGTCGCAGACCTGGAGGCCGTAGGGCGGCAGCGTGCCCTCGTCGGGCATCAGCGTGTCGATGACAAGCCAGGGTTCGTCGAAGCCGTAATCGAAGAGGCCGATGTCGGAGAGCTTGCGCACAGCGGAGTTGGCGCCGTCGCAGCCGATGAGGAAGCGGGCGCGGACGGTGCGCGTGGCGCCCCCTTGCGAGAGCTGCGCGGTGACGCCGCTTTCGTCCTGAGCGATCGTGTCGAGCGACCAGCCGAGCGCGAGTTCGACTTCGGGGGCGGCGGCAAGCTTCGCGCGAAGGGCTTCTTCCAGCGCGGGCTGGTGGAAGAGATAGCCGCCGGCCCAGCCCTGGGAGGTTTCGGCCGACACCGAAAAGCGCATGATGATCTCACGCGCCGCAGTGACGAACTCATAGGCAGAGATGGGGCGCGAGACCGGCAGGATGTCCTCTGCGAGGCCGAGCTGCTGGAAGAGGCGCATGATCTCGGCATCGAAATGCGCGGCGCGCGGCAGGCGGTAGATGTCGGTCTCGCGCTCCGCGGCGATGACCGACACGCCATGACGGGCGAGCAGCGCCGCCAGCGCCGCGCCGACCGGGCCGAGTCCGACGATGAGGACGTCCGCTTCCGCGCGCACAGCCTTACGCCTCCGGCTGCATCTTGGCTTCGATCGCGCCGAGACGGTCGATCTCGATGCGGACGATGTCGCCTTCCTTCAAGGCGGCGGGCGGCTTCATCGCGATGCCGACGCCGCCGGGCGTGCCGGTGAAGATGATGTCGCCGGGATCGAGCGTCACCGCCTGGCTGAGATGGGCGAGCTGGTCGAACACGTTGAAGACGAGATGCTTCGTGTTCGACTCCTGCCGCGTTTCGCCGTTCACCAGCGCGCGGATGCCGAGCGTGTGGGGATCGCCGACCTCGTCGGAGGTGACGATCCAGGGGCCGAACGGCGCGTGGGTGTCGAAGGATTTGCCGAGCACCCATTGCGGCGTCTTGAACTGCCAGTCGCGCGCGGTGACGTCGTTGCCGACGCAATAGCCGAAGATGCGCGAGGCCGCGTCGGCCTTGGAAATATGGCGGCCGCCCTTGCCGATGACGGCGACCATCTCGGCCTCGTAATCGACGAAGTTGGAAACCTTGGGCAGCTGGATCGGCGCGTGGGGCGCGTGGGCACTGTTCGGGAGCTTGGCGAACCAGAGCTGGTGTTCCGGCGTCGTCTGGCCGGATTCAGCGATGTGGTCGGCGTAGTTGAGGCCGATCGCCATGATCTTGCCAGGCTTGGGCACCGGGGCGAGCAGGCGCACGGCGGCGAGCTCGATGGCGGGACCGGAGGCGGCGGCGACAGTGGTGCGCGCTTCGTCCCAGGCGGCGATGAGGCCGATCATGGTGGCGGGGAGGCCGGGCGCGGCCTTGGCGAGATCGATCAGGGCGGTTCCGGTGACGAGGCCGACGCGCGCGCCGGCGCCGTCGTCGAAGGTGGCGAGTTTCATGGGAGCGTTTCCTTGAGCGTTATTGTGTTCTGGATCAGGCCATGGTGGGCGGGGCTTGGGGGCCCCATTGTGTGCCGATAAGGTCCATCAGGCCGACCTTGTGCGAGCCCCAGGCGGCGTTGACGCGGTCGCCGTCGGTCCAGTGCTCGACGGCATGGCCCCAGGGATCGCGCCAGTAGTCGAAGATCTGGCTGCCGAGAAGGTGGCGGCCGATGCCCCATTCATGGCTGCGCTGGCGGGCCTTCAGATGTTCGTGACCGGCCATCAGGTCGTCGAAATCGGCGACCTCGAAGGCGGCATGGTTGAACTTCGGCGACCCCGAGCCGACGAGGAAGAGCGTGTGGTGGTCGGTCGGGGCATCGCCGCGATCGCAACGCATGAAGGCGCCGATCGAATCCGGCATGCCGTCGATCGCGATCTCGTCGGAGGTGATGAAGCCGAAGCGGGATTTGTACCAGGCCTCGGACGTGCGGAAGTCCGTGACGTTGAGGACGCCATGGCCGAGGCGGAGGACATGGGCGGGGCCGGCGGCGACGCGCTTCACCAAATTCTCGCGCGGCGCGCCGCGGCCGTCATTGGTCGCCTCGCGCGACGGCAAAGCGAGGGGCGCGACCGGCGTCTGCCCGGCGACGACATCGACACGGAAGCCGTCGGGATCCGTGAGCTGCAGGAGGAAGCCGCCGCCGGGCGCGTCGCTGCGGGTGAGCGGGACGCCCTCCTCGCCCGCGAGGATTTCGAGATCGTTCACCGAGTCCGCCGCGAAGCCGAGACCGACAAAGCCCGCCTCGCCCTTATGCGTGACATGGAGGAACGGCGATGTGCCGGCGCCACGCATGAAGAGCGTGTTTTCGGTCCGCTCGGCACGGATGAGGCCGAACTCGCCGAGGAAAACCTCCATCGCATCGAGGTCGGGCGCGTTGAAGCGCACATAGGCGATGTCTGCGATCTTGATGCCGCTCATGGTTCCTCTCCGAAAATAGAATTGGTTTCGCGGGCTGCGATGGTGGTGGCTTCGCGCGCGGTCAGCCCGACGCCGCGCAGGATGAAGGTCGCGGCCTCGCGCGATGCGGTCATGGCGGCGGCGCGATCTCCGGGCCGATCGAGAATGCGCGAGACGAGCGCGTGCGCGGTGCCGATGAGGCCGAGCGCCGCGCCTTCGCGGCTGATGCCGCTGAACCGTTCGGCGGCGAAGCCGAGGTCGATATCGTGCTTGAGACCACGATTGATGGGGGCGTCGAGGTCGGCGACGTTCGGGATCATGCGGAGGCCCGCACGCGAACGGTCGGGCCGCTCCAGCGCAAAACGCGCATAGACGATGACGCCGCGCACCAGGCGGCTGGCGGGTTCGACGACGCCGTCATTGGCCGCGGCGACCCGGGCCTCGGCGTCCTCGCGCGCCACCAGCATGACTTCGGCGGCGAGCGCGTCCTTGTCGGCGAAGTGGTTGTAGAGCGTGCCCTTGGCGAGATCGGCCGCGGCGGCGATGTCGTCGATGCTGACGCCGTCGACGCCGTGCGTGCCGAACAGGGCCTCGGCCGCCGACAGGATCGCCGCGCGGTTGCGCGTGCGGCGGCGATCGGGACGGGGGATTTCAGCGTTCACAGACACGACCGGACAATAATGACCATACGGTCATTATTGTACCAATCGGTCATATTTGCAAGCAGCTTGAGGAGCCGGGCGTTCAGTCGCGATAGCGGACGGCCGGATGCTCCTGCGAGAAGTTCGGCAGCATGGCGAGGCGAGCGGCCTGGAAGGCCTGCCACTGGGCTTCGTCGGGCAGCGGCGGGATGGTGACGCCCTCGCGGCGGTCGAAGCCGACCAACGCGGCATCGACGAGTTCGTCGACCGGCATGACGCCCGTCATCGTGTCGACGTCGCGGCCGCTGCGCTGCCAAATTTCGGTGCGGGTCGCGGCGGGGAGGACGGCCTGGACATAGATGTCCTTGGCGGCGAGTTCGCCCTGCATCGCCTGCGACAGCGCGAGGACGAACGCCTTGGTCGCGCCGTAGACGCCGGGGAACCATTCTGGCGCGAGGCCAACGACCGAACCGATATTGATGATGGAGCCACCTTTGCCGCGGGCGAGGAAGCCCTGCACCGCCGCGCCGGCGAGACGCGTGAGGGCGCCGACATTGAGATCGACGAGATCGTAGAGCGGCTCGAGATCTTCAGCCAGGAAACCGCCCTTCGACGCGGCGCCGGCATTGTTGACGAGGAGGCTGATCGAAGCGTCGTCGCGCAGGCGGTTTTCGACGCGTGCGAGGTCGGCCCGCGACGTGAGGTCCGCCTTCAGAAGGTCAGCGCGAATGCCGTAGCTTGTCTCAAGACGGTCGGCGAGCGCCGCCAGGCGCGCTTCGTCGCGTGCGACGAGGATGAGATCGTAGCCGCGCCTGGCGAGGCGGTCGGCATAGACGGCGCCGATGCCCGAGGAGGCGCCGGTGACGAGCGCGGTCTGGTTGAGTTTGGCCATGGCAGAATTCCCGTTCAGATCTTTATATGATGATCATCATGATTGTATTTATGATGATCGTCATGTAAGATGTCAAGGGAGCATGGAGGCGAACGATGAAAGTGACGCGCGAGCAGATGGCCGAGAATCGCGGGCGCATTCTCGACGCCGCCGGGAAGCTGTTCCGTGCGCGCGGCTTCGACGGGGTGAGCGTCGCGGAGATCATGGCGGCGGCGGGCCTGACCCATGGCGGGTTCTATGGCCATTTCGAGAGCAAGGACGCGCTGATCGCCGCGGCGCTGGCGCATGTGCTCGATCCCGAACGCGCGGCGGGCCGAGGCAAGAGCATGGCTGACTACGGCGCGACCTATCTCAGCGCCGCGCATCGCGACGATCACGCCGGCGGCTGTCCGTTCTCGGCGCTGGGAAGCGAGGCGGTACGCACGAACCCGGAAGCGCGACAGGTGATGACGGACGCGATCGAACGCCAGATCGCGCGCTTCAGCGCCACCGCACCGGGCGCGACGCCCAAGGCCCGGCGGCGCGCGGCCATCGCCGGCTGGGCAGCGATGGTGGGCGGCGTGATCCTCAGCCGCATCGCCGACGACCCCGCCTTGGCAAACGAGATCCTGAAGGCGACGAAGGCGGAGTTGGCGGACGCGGTTAGCGTTACACGCCCTTCGTTGTCCCCATCTCCTCATGGCCGGGCCTGACCCGGCCATCCACCAACCGCCCAGGTGTTTGCATGGATGGCCGCCTCAAGGGCGGCCATGAGGAAGGGGACGGACCGGCTAGCGCCCCTCAGTTCGACCAGTAGATGTAGCGGTCCTTCTCGCCCCACGGGCGGTTCAGCGGGTGGTCGATGGGGACGACGCCTTCCATCAGCGCCGGCCAGAGCGGCTTCACCTGTTCCTTCTGGAAGTCGGCGATCTCGGCCTGCAGCGCCGCGACCTTTTCGGGGTTCCGGTCGGCGAGGTTGGTCTTTTCGGCCGGATCGGTCGCGAGGTCATAGAGCATGGTCAGCTTCTGCGTGCCGTCGACCTGCAGCTTCCAGTCGCCTTCGCGCACCACGACATAAGGTCCCGAGCGCCAGAAGAGACGCTGGTGCGGCTCGCCGCCCTGCCCGCCCGTGAGGAACGGCAGCAGGTTGACGCCGTCGATCTTGCGATCCGCCGGCACCGCTTCGCCCGCCGCGCCGGCCGCGGTCGCGAAGACATCGAAATGGCTGATCGGCGCCGCATAGGTCGAGCCGGCGGGGATCACGCCCGGCCAGCGCATGAAGAACGGAATGCGGATGCCGCCTTCGTAGAAGGTCGCCTTCCAGCCGCTATAGGGCTTGTTTAGATCGTCGAGCCCGACATAGTGCGCGCCGCCATTGTCGCTGGTGAAGATGACGAGCGTGTCGCCTTCAAGGCCCTGGGCCTTCAGCTCGGCCAGCACCTTGCCGATGTCGCGATCGAGCTGGCGGACCATCGCGGCGTAGACGCGCAGCGTGTGGTCCTTGATCTCCGGCAGTGCGTCGTAGTCTTCCTTGGTCGCCTGCAACGGCGTGTGGACCGCGTTATAGGCGAGATACATGAAGAAGGGCCGGTTGCGGTTGGCCTGGATCGCCGCCACTGCCTGATCGGTGAGGTAGTCGGTCATGTGGCCCTTGGCCTCGAAGACCGGGCTGGAATTGTACCGCACGCCGTTGTTCAGCGCGGCCCACAGGAACTTGTCGATCGGGTCGAAATCCTGCTTGGAGTTGACGACGTCCGGATCGTCCTCGCGCATGAACATCGAGGCGCCAGCGTAGAAGCCGAGGCTTTCATCGAAGCCGCGCGCTTCCGGCCGCTGCTCGGGCTGTTCGCCGAGGTGCCACTTGCCGAGATGGATGGTGTGGTAGCCCGCCTTCTGCAGCATGCCGCCGATCGTCGTTTCGGTCAGCGGCAGGCCGAGCTGGCGGAAGTCAGGCACGTCGGCTTCGCGGTCCGCATGATAGATCGGCGGCAAGGGGCTCATCCCGTGCGAGTTGCCGACGAGGCGCTGGAAGCCGAGGGCGGTCGGCGTGAACTCATAACCGAAGCGCGTGGCGTAGCGCCCGGTCATCAGCGCCGCGCGGGACGGGGCGCAGGTCGCATTGCCTGCATAGCCCGCGGGAAAGTTGACGCCGCCCTTGCCGATCGAATCGATGTTCGGCGTTTTGATGAGGCCGCCCGCCGTGCCGCCGCCATAAAAGGAGACGTCGTTGAAGCCGAGATCGTCGGCGAGGATGACGATGATGTTGGGCTTACGCTTCTCGCCCGCGGCCAACACCGGCGGCGCGTCGGGGCCTTGCTGCCAGACGACCTCGTGGTTCGGGGCGGGCGTCTCCTTCATGTAGTTCGCATAAAGGAGGATCAGGCCCTCGCGGCCGCCGAGCGCGAAATAGCCGCCGACCACGACAAGGGCGAGAATGACGACGCCCAACAGGATTTTCTTGATCATGGCGAGCCCGCCTCCGCTTGTTGTTGCTGTTGCGGCGGCCGCAGCACGGTGCGGAAGCCGATATGGGATGCGCCGTCGCCCGACGCCGCCGCGGTGCGCGCGGCGGGGCGATAGCGCAGGCAGTAATTGTCGGCGCAGAGGAACGAACCGCCCTTGATGACGCGCTGTTCGGCCAGCGCGTCGCGCGGATCGTAGGAGGCGGTCTCGGGTTCCTCGTCGCGCGCGTCGAGGCCGGGACGCCAGACATCCTTGGTCCACTGCCAGACATTGCCGGCCATGTCGTAGAGGCCGTAGCCGTTGGGCGCGTAGCAGCCGACCGGCGAGGCCGACGCCTTGAAGCCGTCGCCGCCGGTGTCCTGCAGTGGGAACATGCCCTGCCAGGTATTGGCGCGGGGATGGGCGGGATCGGGCGCGGCGTCGCCCCAGGCATAGCGCGCGCCATCGATGCCGCCGCGCGCGGCATATTCCCATTCCGCCTCGGTCGGCAGATCGCGGCCGAGCCAGTGCGCATAGGCGAGCGCATCCTCATAGGCGATGTGCACGACCGGGAGATTGGCCCTGCCGTCGAGATCGCTGTCCGGACCAGTCGGGTGGCGCCAGTCCGCGCCGGGCACGATGCGCCACCACTCCGAGGGATCGTTGATGTTGATCGGTCCCTCGGCGCCAGTGAAGACGAGCGAGGCCGGTTCCGGGCCGCGTTCGGCGAGCGTCACATACCCCGTCGCGGCGACGAAGGCGGCGAACTGCGCGTTCGTCACGTCGGTGCGGTCGATGCGGAAGGCGGCGACGTCAACGCGCAAAGCGGGACCTTCGCCCGGCTGCATCGCCGCGGCGCCCATGGTCATCGTGCCCGCGGGGATCGCGGCCATGCCGGCGGTGTCGCCAGGCTGAGGCGGCGGGGGCGCGATGCCGCATTGCGCGGTCTCCACCGTCGCGTCGCCGCAGGCTGCCAGAAGCAGCGCGACGGCGGCGAGGGCGAGACGGGCGCGCATCAGATGGTCTCGCGGATAAGCGGCGCGCAACCGGTGGCATCGAGCAGCGCATCGACGATCGCCTTGGCCTTGTCGGGCAGGGTCGCGTGCGAGAGGCGCAGCCAGGAGAGGCATTTTCCTTGATAGGGGAACGGTTGCTGGGTCCAGGGCAGGCCGTCGATCTCGGTCTCCACCGTGTCGTCCCCCGCCTTCAGCGCCCGCGCATTGGCGAGCATGACCGGGACGTAGGTGCGTGCGAGTTCGCCGAACAGGGCGATCAGCGTCGGCGGCAGATCGGCGGGATCGAGCCAGGCGCCAGGTTCGAGGCCGGACAGATCCTCCATCACATCGGTCCAGGCAAAGACGCGCTTGGCTTTTTCAAGCGTGAGGGCCATCGGCGTCGGGTCGAAATGGCTGAGCTGAGTGAGCTGACCATAGGCGCCGAAGTCGCTGGCGCCGGGCCGCCCGCCCATCAGGAAGGGATGGTGTGCGAGATGCGCCTCCATCAGCGCGAGGAAGCGGACATAGCTGGCTTCGATGACCGGTGCGGTCACTGCATTCGAGCCGACAACATAGAGGCGGTCGATCTGGCGCTGGGAGAACATGGCCTTGGCGGCGGTGAGTTGATCGGCGGGCGCGGTGATGCCGCGCCAGATCGGGAGGATGTCGCCAGCCCGTTCGATATCCGCCGTGTAGTACCAGCGATAGTGGAACATCGCCTTGGTCAGCCACTCGTCGGCATAGTCTTCCAGCAGCTCGTCGATGAAGCGGAGCGCTGGATCGGAGGGCACGACGGCACGCCCGGCATGTTCGCGTTCGAGGCGGCGGATGATAGGCGTCGAATCCACCACCGCTTCGAGCACGCCGTCCTTGTTCGGCAGATAGAAGGTGGGGAGGAGTTCGACCTTGGGCTTGGGCAGGCCGGGCGGACCGCCATGCGTGCCGATCAGGAAGCGATAGGGGATGCGCCGATAGCGCAGCACGGCGAGCATCTTGCGCGTATACGGCGAGCCCGGCGCGCCGCTGAGTTGAACGGCGTCGCTCATTTGGCCTCCGTCGCGGCGATGAGGTCGTTCTCGATGACCCAGAGCCGGTCCTGGCCCCATTGTCCCGGACGGTCGTTGACGCGAAGCGTCGGCGCGCCCCAGAGGCCCATCGACAGGAGCTCGGCGCGATTGACTTCGGCAGGCGCGCGCCAGCTGTCGTCCTTCAGCGCTTCGGCAACGAAGTCGGGTTGGAGGCCGGCGCGCGCGGCGATGGTGTTGAGGCCGGCTTCGGTCGTGGCATCGACGCCTTCCGACCAGACGCCGCGCAGAAAGGATTCGGCGAAATCCTCGCCGCGGCCGAGCGGGATCGCGTGATGCAGCACCGCGATGCCGCGTTCGGTCGCGAGGCCGACGGGATCGACGATGCGGCCGAAGGGCATGCCGACGCGGTCGGCTTCGCGCTTGGTGTCGCGCATGATGTACATGCTCTTCGCGCGCGGCACCGGCAGGCCGCGCATCACCATCGGCAAGATGAAGCGGAGCTTCAGATCCGCGCCATAATGCTTCGCGAGGCGGCGGACGCGCGGCACGCTGATATAGGTGTAGGGACTGCGGAACGAGAAGAAGAAGTGGAGCTCGGGCCGTGCGCCGTTGGTCGGCTGCACGGCAAGCTCCACATCCTTGACAGGGGCGATGAAGCCTTCGTCCTCGGCCTTGGCGAGACCGGCGGCGCGGAGGCGCGCTTCCAGATAGTGCAGGCGGTCGACGCCCCAATACCATTCGCCTTCGAAGTGAAAGGTCGCGCCCAGATAGTGGCCGCGCTCGGCGCGGAGCTTGGCGCTTTCGCCCATCGCCGCGGCGGAGGTCTCGGGCGAGCCGGCGACGGCATGCTGGGTCAGCGCCTCGCCGTCGCCGCGCCAGAAGGCCGTGCCGATCTCGATCGCGCGGCGCGCGAAGTCGGGGGCCGCTGCGGCAGCCGCCAGCGCGGCATTGGCCAGCGCGATGGCATCGCGGGCTGGTGTAACGGGCTGTTCGGGCCAGACAAGGCCCAGACGCTGCGCCAGCGTCGCAGCGTCGCGCAGGGACCAGGCCGCGAGGCGCTCGCGGTCAGGCGCGGCGCCGTCGTCGGGTGGCGGGACGATGTGGATCTTCAGCGCGATCGCATAGCGCGCGGCAAGCCGTTCGAGCGTCTGCACAGCCAGGTGGCTGTAGGGATCGTCGGCCTGATGGAAATACGAAACCTCTGCCATGCGTCCCCTCGCCTTGCGGATGAGCGCGCGCACGCCGCGCTGCGCATCGCGCAACGCATGGCTGGTGAGCGCTCCGGATATCGTCCGGCTGATCGCGGCTTTCATCGCCGCCCTCCCCTGCACATCTTGACGCGACGCGCTTGTAGTGACACTCTTTGTGCCACTATATAAAGCCGCTCGTAGAGGCGGTCAATGGGATGGGGTCTATGAAGGTATTGAGAACGCCGGACGCGCGCTTCGCCGACCTGCCGGATTTTCCCTATGCGCCCCACTATACCGAGATCGGCGACGCCGACGGCACGCGCCTGCGCATCCACGCGGTCGATGAAGGCCCGCGCGACGGCGAGACCGTGCTGCTGATGCATGGCGAGCCCTCGTGGTCGTATCTCTATCGCAAGATGATCAAGGGCCTCGCCGATGTCGGACATCGCGTCTGGGCGCCGGACCTCATCGGCTTCGGCAAGTCCGACAAGCCCACGGAGCAGGCGGACTATACCTATGAGCGCCATGTCGCGTGGATGAGCGCGTGGCTCGATGCCAACGATCTGCAGGACATCACGCTGTTCTGCCAGGATTGGGGCGGGCTGATCGGCCTCCGCCTCGTCGCCGCCTTCCCCGACCGCTTTGCGCGCGTCGTCGTCGGCAATACCGGTCTGCCGACCGGATCGGGCTTCAGCGAAGGCTTCAATGCCTGGCTGAACTTCAGCCAGACCGTGCCGGTGCTCCCCATCGGCTTCATCCTGGACGGCGGCAGCACGCGGACGCTGAGCGAGGCGGAGAAGGCGGCCTATGAAGCGCCGTTTCCCGACGAGACTTACAAGGCCGGCGCACGGCGCTTTCCGGCCCTCGTGCCGATCACGCCCGAACACGAATCGGTCGCCGAGAACATGGCGGCGTGGAAGGTGCTGGAGCGCTTCGAGAAGCCCTTCCTCACCGCCTTCAGCGACCAGGATATGGTGACCAAGGGCGGCGAGGCCGTGTTCCAGGCGCGCGTGCCCGGCGCCAAGGGCCAGCCGCACACGATCATCAAGGGCGGCGGCCACTTCCTGCAGGAAGACGCGCCGGACGAACTTATCGCCCTCATCGATGCCTTCATCCGGAAGGCCTGAAGCCATGAACGTCGAGAACGCCGTCTATCCCAAGAGCACGCAGCTCGCCGCGCTGATGGCGCTGCCGGAGAGCGGGCCGATCGTCATGCTGAACCTGCTGAAGTTCCGCGACCGCGCGGAATACAAGGATGGCCGCGCAACCACGCTGACCGGGCGCGAGGCCTATATGCTCTATGGCGAGCAGATGGCGCCGTTCGTGATCGCGCGCGGCGGCAAGATGCATTTCACGGGCGACATGGGCACGCTGGCGATCGGCACGGTCGGTGAGCTGTGGGACATGGTCGCGCTGATGGAATACCCCTCGGCCAAGGCCTTTGTCGAAATCGCTACCTCCCAGGATGTCGCCGCCTTCGGCGTTCACCGCGAGGCTGGTATGGCGGGGCAGCTGCTGATTCAGTGCACCCAGCGGATTTAAGGGCGCGCGCATGAAGGTGAAGGTACCGATGACTGGTGAGACGGACGCCCCGCCCGATGGCCGGCGTCAGCGCGGCGAAGAGAACCGCCGCAAGATCGTGGCGGCCTTCATGGATTTCGTCCGCGAAGGCAAGATCGGGCCGACCGCCGAGGAGATCGCGGCCCGCGCCGATGTCGGGCTCCGCACTGTGTTCCGCCATTTCGAGGACATGGAGCAGCTCTATCGCGAGATCGCCAACGAGATCGAAGGGCAGGTGCGGCCGATCATCGAGCGGCCGCTGACCGGGACGAGCTGGCGCGAGAAGCTGGACGAGGTTATCCGCCGCCGCGCCGAACTTTTCGAACGCATCATGCCGTTCCGCGTTGCGGCCGACGTGCATCGCCATGCCTCGCCCACCATCACGGCCCGCCAGAGCGATTTCGTGCAGTTACAGCGCTCCTATCTGCTGGACGTGCTGCCTTCCGCCATTGCGCATGACCGGCTGCGGCTTGAGGCGCTGGATCTCGCCAGCAGCTACGAGGCCTGGCGGCGGCTGCGTCACGAACAACAATTGAGCCCCGCAGATGCGGAACACGTCATGGGGCTGACGATCCATCATCTGGTTGCGGAGTAGGTTTGTGAAAACGGTACGCCGGATTCTGGTCTATGGGATTGCGCTCGTCGTGCTGCTGGGCGCCGGCGGCTATGCTGCGCTGTGCTTCAGCCCGGCGCTGCAGGACCGCGTGTTCGGCATGATGGTGGAACAGGTGATGAGCCGCGACACCAGCAGCCTCACCGCCGAGGACGGCCTGCGTGTCGGCATTTGCGGCAGCGGCTCGCCCATGCCCGACGCGAATCGCACACCGGCCTGCAACATCGTCTTCGCCGCCGGCGAAATGTTCGTCGTCGATGCCGGGTCGGGCTCGTGGCAGCGTGCGGCGAGCTGGCGCGTCGACGCCGGCCGCGTCGGCACGGTGCTGCTGACCCATTTTCATTCCGATCACATCGGCGATCTCGGCGAGGTCAATCTGCAGAGCTGGGTCGGCGGCCGCGCCGCGCCGCTCGCGGTCTATGGCGGCCCGGGTGTCGAGCGTGTCGTGGCGGGCTTCAACGAGGCCTATGCGATGGACCGCACCCACCGCATCGCGCACCACGGACCGGAATTCCTGAAACCCGAACTGGGGCCGATGGAAGCGCATGTCATCGAAGGCGTGACGCACGGTTCGGGCTCGGTCGTCGTGCTGGAGCGCAACGGCCTCAAGATCACCGCCTTCGCAGTCGACCACCAGCCGATCGAGCCCGCCTTCGGCTATCGTTTCGACTACAAGGGCCGTTCGGTCGTCTTTTCGGGCGATACACACAAGTCGGCGGCGCTCGCGGAGGCCGCAAAGGGCGCCGATGTGCTGATCCACGAGGCGATGGCGATGGAGGAGGTCGCGATCATGGAAGAGACCGCCAAGCGCAACAAGCTGCCGCGGTTCGAGAAGATCCTGCACGATATTCCCGACTACCATTCTTCGCCTCGCGACGCGGCGGAGACGGCGGCGGCCGCTGGCGTGCCGACGCTGGTGTTGAGCCATCTGATCCCGCCGGTGCCGGGCTGGTTCGGGCGCATCCTCTTCCTGCGTGATACCGGGATCGACGGGGTCGATACGCATCTCGCCTTCGACGGTATGCTGATCGAATTGCCAGCGGGCTCGAAGGACGTGAAGTTCAGCGATCTTGGACGCTAGAAGGAGACGCGGCATGACCTTCCCCGGAAAGATCGGCGCGACCTACAAGGATTCGACGCCTCATTGGCCGGAGGCGCCGACCCCGCCCAAGGGCTCGCCCAATATTCTGGTCGTGTTGTTCGACGATGTCGGTTTTTCCGATTTCGGCTGCTACGGCTCGCCCATCGCGACGCCGGCGATCGATGCGGTCGCGGCAAGGGGCCTCCGCTACAGCAGCTTTCACACGACGGCGATGTGCTCGACGACGCGCGCCGCGCTGCTGACCGGGCGCAACCACCATTCGGTCGGCATGGGCTGTCTCGCCAATTTCGACAGCGGCTATCCCGGCTATCGCGGCAAGATAGCGAAGGAGGCCGGGACGCTAGCCGAGATGCTGCGGCCGCACGGCTATCGCAACTACATGCTCGGCAAGTGGCATGTGACGCCGCTGCGCGAGGCGGGTCCGGCGGGGCCGTTCGACGGCTGGCCGCTCGGCCGCGGCTTCGACCGCTATTACGGTTTCATGGATGCCGAGACCGACCAGTATTCCCCGGAACTCGTGCGCGACAATACCGGTATCGACGCGCCCGGCACCTACGCGACCGGCTATCACCTGACCGAAGACCTGATCGACCAGGCGATCCGCATGATCGCCGATCACAAAGTGGGCGCGCCGGACAAGCCCTGGCTAACCTGGGTGGCGCTCGGCGCCTGCCATGCGCCGCACCAGGCGCCGGACGAACTCATCAAGCATTACGACGCGGCGTTCGGCGAAGGCTGGGATGTCGAGCGCGAATGGCGGCTGACCCGGCAGAAGGGTCTGGGCATCGTCCCGAAAGACACGCGCATGCCGGCGCGCAATGAAGGCGTGCAGGCTTGGAACGAGCACAGCGACGACGAAAAGCGCATCTTCACGCGGCTGCAGGCGGCCTATGCGGCGATGCTGACCCATGCCGATCAGCATCTGGCGCGGTTGTTCGATTTCCTCGAGACGACCGGCCAGCGCGACGACACGCTGATCCTCATTCTTTCCGACAACGGCGCGAGCCAGGAGGGCGGCGCGAACGGCTTCATCAACGCGATGGGGCCGTACAATTTCCGCCCGGAGTCGATGGCCGAGAAGCTGGCGCGGATCGACGATATCGGCGGGCCCGACACGCATTCGAACTTCCCCCATGGTTGGGCGATGGCGTCGAACACGCCGCTGCGCCGCTACAAGCAGAACACCCATGGCGGCGGCATCCGGGATCCGCTGGTGATCTCGTGGCCGAACCGGATTCCGGCGCGCGGCGAAATCCGCAACCAGTTCTGCCACGCGAGCGATCTGACCCCGACGCTGCTGGAGCTGATCGGCATCGAACCGCCGGTCGAGGTCAACGGCGTCGCGCAGATGCCGCTCGAGGGCCAGAGCTTCGCGGCGAGCCTGACCGATTCCGGCGCGGCGGCGCGGGCCAAGCCGCAATATTTCGAGATGTTCGGCCATCGCGGCCTGTGGAAGGACGGTTGGAAGGCCGTCGCCTATCACCCCACCGGCACGGCGTTCGAGGACGATGTGTGGGAGCTTTACAATCTCGACTACGATTTTTCGGAGACGGACGATCTGGCCGAGAAGGAGCCGGAAAAGCTGCAGGCGCTGATCGCCGAATGGTGGAAGGCCGCTGAGGCGAGCAAAGTCCTGCCGCTCGACGACCGTTTCGGCCTCCGCTTCCTCGACAGCGCCAAGCGCAACCACGCGCGGCGCGAGTTCGTCTTTCATCGCGGCGTTGGCCATGTCCCGACCGATGCGGCGCCGGACGTGCGCGGGCGCTCGTATCTGATCGAAGCGGACGTGCAGCTGAATGGCGGCGACAGCGGCGTGCTGATCGCCCATGGCGATGCGACCTCGGGCTATGCGGTGTTCATGCGCGACGGGAAGCTCGTCTACGATCTCAATATCGGCGGCGAGCACCAGATGCTGGTGTCGGACCGCGCGGTGCCGGCCGGCGATCATGTCCTGTCGCTGCTGATGCGGCAGGAGGGCCCGACCAAGACCGTCACCATGGCGATCGACGGTGTGCCCTGCGGCCGCTTCCAGCCGAAGCACGGCTTCTTCGCGCTGATCTCGTGGTCGGGCCTCGATATCGGCCGCGACCGAGGCAGCCCGGTGTCGGACTACGAGTCGCCCTTCGCGTTCGCCGCCTTGCTGCGCAAGGTCACCGTGACGATGAATCCGGAGCAGGAGCTGGATTGGGAAGCCGCGGGCGCGGCCGAAATGGCGCGCCAGTAGAGATCAGGTCGCCGGGGGGCGAACGGCCGGGACCCGGAGCGTCGGCAGAGCGAGCTGCCGCCTCCGGGTCCCGGCATTCGTCTTGGAGAGCGGCCGGGCTTCGCCTAAAGGTCTGTCGTCAAGAAAATTGGAGGACGACCATGACCGGATTGGTGCTGCGCGAAGACGACAACGGCATTACGACGCTGACGATGAATCGGCCGGACGCGATGAACGCGCTGTCGATTGCGCTGCGTGCGGAACTCGCCGCGGCGATCCGTGCGGCGGACGCTGACCCCTCGGTGAAGGTCATCATCCTGACCGGCGCGGGAACGCGGGCCTTCACGGCGGGGCTGGACCTCAAGGAACTCGGCGGCACGCCGGGCGCGCTCGGCGCCGCGAACCCGAAGAGCGCGGAGAACGATCCGGTCCTCTCGATGGAAGCCTGCCGCAAGCCGATCATCGGCGCGGTCAACGGCGTCGCGATCACCGGCGGCTTCGAGGTGGCGCTCGCCTGCGACGTGCTGATCGCCGCCGCCAATGCCCGCTTTGCCGACACCCATGCGCGGGTCGGCATCCTGCCCGGCTGGGGCCTGTCGCAGAAACTCTCGCGCGCCGTCGGCGTGATGCGCGCCAAGGAGCTGTCGCTGACGGGGAACTTCCTCGACGCCGAAACCGCGGCGGCATGGGGCCTCGTCAATCGCGTGGTGCCCGCCGACGAGCTGCTGCCCACCGCCCGCAAGCTGGCGGCGGACATGGCGAGCATCCCGGCGGATACGCTGGCCGACTACAAGAAGCTGATCGACGATGGTTTCGCGCTGGCCGGCGGCGAGGCGCGGGCGCTGGAAGGCGACACGACCAGCAAGCGCAACGCGGCCGTGAAGCCCGAGGAGATCGAGGCGCGGCGCGCCGGCATCCAGTCGCGCGGCCGTACGCAGTAGCTAGGCGCGGGCGGTCCCCGCGACCGCCCTGCCCTGCACGAAGACCTGCCGCACATTGGTGCGTGAGGCGGTGAAGAGGATTTTCTGCAGGATGCTGACGGAATCGTCGACTTCGTCGAAGAGCCGGACCGTGCCGGCCTTCGCGGCGGTATCGATGACCATCGCATCGAAAGCCCTGCCGGGTTCGAACGTCCCGACCGGCAGGTCCAGCGCCGCGGCGCCGCCGGCGGTGGCGAGATGGAAGGCGGTCTGCCAGTCGATCCGAACGCCCGGCGTGCCGCGCGACGCCTGATCCTTTGCGGGATCGACACCCTCGTCCAGCAGGCGCGAGGCGGCGACGGCCATGCGCGCCGTGTCGAACATCGAGGCGCTGGGGCCGCCGGCAATGTCGGTGCCGAGGCCGACGCGGAGACCTTTCGCAAGCGCCGCTTTCAGCGGGAAGACGGCATTGGAAAAGTAGACATTGGAGAGCGGACAATGCGCGACGCCCGCGCCGCGTGACGCGATGCGGTCCATGTCGGTCGTCGTCAGCAGCGTGCCGTGGGCAAGGATGGTATGGCGCGTGAGGAGGCCGAAGCCATCAAGGCTTTCGGTATCGCTGCGGCTCATGCGGGTCTGCACATAGCCGTGCTCCCAATCGCTTTCGGAGCAATGGGTCTGGATGTGACAGCCGCACGCCTTCGCCATGGCGCCGAGCTCGCCGAGCAGCGCGTCGGTGCAGCTGGGAATGAAGCGCGGCGTGACGACGGGGCGGACGAGACCGGCACGATTGTCCAGATGCGCGCGGGCGTGGTCGATGACGGCCCGCGTGCCCGCGAGCGCGGCATCGACGGAGGCATCGCGGTAGAAATCGGGGCACTGATCGGGATTGTCCATCGCGACCTTGCCGATGAGCGCGCGCATTCCTTTGGCGACGGCGTGATCGACCAGGAGTCGTGTCGCGTCAGCATGGACTGTCGCGAACATCAGCGCGGTCGTCGTGCCCTGCGCGAGCAGATCGTCGATCAGCGCCTCGTAGACGCGGCCGGCGAAGGCGAGATCGGCGTAGCGCGCCTCCAGCGGAAACGTGTGCTGCTGCAGCCAGACCTCGAGCGGGAGATGGAGCGCCGTGCCGAGCTGGGGATATTGCGGCGCGTGGATGTGGAGATCGACGAAGCCGGGCAGGACATAGGCGCCGGCGCCGATGCGGACGAGATCGCCGCGGCGGTCTGCTTCGCGCTTCAGCGTCGCCGCATTCGGATCGTCTGCTAGCGTGACGGCGGCAATGATGCCGTCCGCGTTGACCTCGACCAGCGCGTCCTCGAGGCAGGCGACTTCGCCGCGGATGGGGGCGTGAAAGAAGGTGCCGGCATAGAGGGCCGCGCGGGCCACGCTCAGCGCGCCCGGTCCGCCACGAGGCGCTTGTAGTCGACCTTGCCGTTGGGCGAGAGCGGTAAAGCGTCGGTCAGCTCGATGCGGGCCGGCACCATATAGGCCGGGAGCTGGGAGCCGACCTGTTGCATCACCGCCTTGAGATCGAGCGTCGCGGCGTTTTCGGCAACCGCGACGGCGACGACCTTCTGGCCCACCCATTCGTCGCGGACGCCGATGACCGCGACGTGGTGGAAACCGCCCGCCGACATGATGGCGTCCTCGACCTCGGTCGGGCTGATGCGATAGCCCGACGACTTGATCATCGCGTCCTCGCGGCCGACGAAGAAGAGGAAGCCGTCCTCGTCCTCGGTGACGAGATCGCCGGAATAGCAGACGGTCTCACCGCCCTCGGTCGCGGAGCGGAAGGGATTGGGGCGCAGCACGCGCGCCGTATCCTCGGGGCGGTTCCAGTAGCCAAGCGAAACGGTCGGGCCGCGATGGACGAGAATGCCGGGCTCGCCGGGTTTGGCGCGCCGCCCCTCGGCCGTCACGGGAAAGACTTCGCATTCCGGGATCGCCTTGCCGATCGAGGTCGGGCGCCGGTCGATCTCGTCGGGCGGCAGGAAGGTGGAGCGGAAGGCCTCGGTGAGGCCGTACATCAGGAAGATGCGGGTCGCGGGCAGCAGCTCGCGCAGGCGCCGCACCGTCGTCTCGGGCACCGCACCGCCGGAATTGGTGATGTAGCGGAGCTGCGGCAACGCCGTGCGCTTCAGGCTGGGCGCGGTGCGTGTCAGGATCGCCCAGATCGTCGGCACGCCCGCGAGGCCGGTGATCTCGTTCTCGGCGAGCAGCTTCACGATGTCGTCGCCGAACTGGAAGCTTGCCAGCACGATGGTCGCGCCCTGCTCCACCGATGTCGTGAGCTGGTTGAGGCCGTAGTCGAAGCTGAAGGGCAGCAGCGAGAGGATGCGATCGGCGGCGGTGATGTCGAGATAGGTCCTGACGATCCGCGCGCCCGCCAACAAATTGGCGTGGCTGAGCATCACGCCCTTGGGCTGGCCGGTGGAGCCCGACGTATAGAGGATGGCGGCGAGGTCCTGGCCGATGGCGCGCGCGGGCGGCGGCGGGGCGGCAGCGGGGAGATCGTCGATCAGGACGATCTGGATGTCCGCTATCCCATCGACCGCATCGCCGAGCTTTGCCTGCATCGCGGCCGAGGTGACGAGCACGCGGGCGCTGCAGTCGGTGATGATGTGGCGCACCTGAGCGGCCTTGAGGCCGGGATTGATCGGCACGAAGACGCCGTCGGCCCGGCTCGCGGCGAAGATCGCGGCGCATTCCTCGAGACTCTTGGGGAGATAGATCGCGATGCGATCGCCGCGCACTGCGCCCGCGCCATGGAGCGCCGCGGCCAGCCGGTCGATCGCATTGCCGAATTCGCCATAGCTCCACACGCGCGCACCATCGACGATCGCGGTCTTCGCGGGATCGGCAGCGTTGCAGGCCAGCAGATGGTGCAGCAGGAAGGGTGGCGTCATGGGGGGCTGTCGAAAATCCGGCGGCCGCCATTCTGGAACAGCCGCCTCAACAGAACGCTAAGATCGCGCCCTAGCCGACGGCGGCCGGTTTCCGCGCCCGCTTCGCCGGCGCTGGTTCGGCGGCATCTGCCTTTTTGCCCGGCCACGCTCCGAGCGCCATGTCGGCGATCTCGTAGAGCGTCGTGCGGCTCGCCCCGGCGGCGGCCTGAAGGCACATGCCGTTGGAAACCGCGACGATATAGCGCGCGAGGGCGGACGGATCGACATGCGCGTGCAGTTCGCCCTGCTGCTTGGCGCATTCGAGGCGCCCGCGCAGGGTGATTTCCGCGCCTGTCCGGCGCTTGGCGAGTTCTTCTGGAATGGTGGCCGCCTCGTCGCCGGCGGAGAGGCCGCACTGGACGAGAAGGCATCCCGCGGGTTCGCCAGGCTCAGTCGCCTTGTCGGCGGTGCCTTTGAGGAACAGGGTCACGGCATCGAGCCCGGTCGGCGCTTCGAGAACGCGGGTAAGAAAGCCCTGCTTATCCTCGTCGTAACGCTCAAGCACGGCACGGAAGAGACCTTCCTTGCTGCCGAACGCTGCATAAAGGCTGGGGGCGTTGATCCCCATCGCCGTCGTCAGGTCGACGATCGAGGCGCCCTGGTAGCTCTTGCGCCAGAAGACATCCATGGCGGCATCGAGGGCTTTGCAGGTGTCGAAGGCGCGGGGTCTTCCCATCGCCATGGCCGTATTCTCCCGGAAAACTTTTTTGTATCGGTCAATACATAAGGACCTTGAAGCGGTCCGTCCATGCCCACATCTGTATTTCTCACTACAGAACGCGGGTGCACTATGCCGACGATATCCAAACTGATGAAGAGCCGGGGCGTGCTGCTCGCAGGCGTTGCCCTTGTCGGCCTGCTGACCGGAGGCGCCGTGCTGGCCGAATCCGGCTTCGTCGCCAGCGAGCCGGTCCAGATCCAGGCCGAAAACCAGGCGCCGATCGTGAATGTCCGGACCGTAACGCCGCGCAAAGTGCAGGTCTGGTCGTCGTTTTCAGGCCGCCTGAAAGCCGTCGATTCCGCGGAGCTCCGCCCTGAAGTAAGCGGCCGGATCACCGAAATCCACTTCCGCGACGGCGATCTGGTGAAGCGCGGCGATATTCTTTTCGTAATCGACCCGCGCAGCTATGAGGCGGCGGTGGCGAAGGCCAAGGCCGACCTCCTGTCCGCCCAGACCGTGGCGACGCTCGCAGCCGGGGAATTGCAGCGCGCCGCGAAGCTGGTCGCGACCAAGAACCTGTCGCGCAGCGTCTACGACCAGCGCAACAACGCCGAACGCGTCGCCCGCGCCGGGGTCGCCGCCGCCGAGGCCGCGCTCGCGGAAGCCGAGGTGAATGTCGATCATGCCTATATGAAGGCGCCGATCGACGGACGGATCAGCCGGCCGGAGATCACGATCGGCAATCTCGTCCAGACCGGACCCGGCGCGCCGCTGCTCGCCTCGATCGTCTCGAGCGGCAGCATCTATGCCGATTTCGAGGTGGACGAGCAGACCTATCTGAACAGCCGCCGCACGGACGGCGTCTCGCCCGCCATCCCCGTCGAACTGACGCTCCAGGACGACGGCCAGCGCGTCTATCGCGGCACGCTGACCAGCTTCGACAATCAGATCGACACGGCCTCCGGCACCATCCGGGCCCGGGCGCGGTTCGAGAATGCCGATGCGGGCCTGGTCCCCGGCATGTTCGTGTCGGTCAAGCTGGCCGCGAGCGAAGACGCCGTCGCGCTGACGGTGCCCGAGCGGGCCATCGGCACCGACCAGGACAAGAAGTTCCTCTACGTCGTCGACGGCGAGAGCAAGGCGGTGTCGCGCGAGATCACGTTGGGCGCCGCGGTCGAGGACGAGCGGATCGTGCTGAGCGGTCTCAATGCCGGCGACCGGGTCATCCTGGAAGGCGTGCAGCACATCACGCCCGGCGCGCCCGTGCGCGTCGAAAAAGCTGTCGCCGACCTGTCGCTCGGCCGCCGCTAGTCCCTGGGCGGCGGGATCCACCCCGATCCCGCCGCCGCTTTTTTCTTAGCGTTTCCGCACTTCTTCATGCCTTCGGCAGAGATGACGCCATGAGCTTGCCCAAATTTTTCATCGACCGGCCGATCTTCGCCGGCGTCGTTTCCATCGCCATTCTGCTGGCCGGTCTCATCTCGATGTTTTCGCTGCCGATCTCGGAATATCCCGAGGTCGTGCCGCCTTCGATCGTCGTGAAGGCGCAGTTTCCCGGCGCGAACCCCAAGGTGATCGCCGAGAGCGTGGCGACGCCGCTGGAGGAGCAGATCAACGGCACCGAGAACATGCTCTACATGTTCTCGCAGGCCGCCTCCGACGGCACGCTGACGCTGACCGTCACCTTCAAGCTCGGCACCGATCCCAATCTTGCGCAGCAGATGGTGCAGAACCGCGTGAACCAGGCGCTGCCGCGCCTGCCCGAGGTCACGCGCAATCTGGGCGTCACGACGATCAAGAGCTCACCCGACCTCACCATGGTGGTGCACCTGACCTCGCCGGGCGGGCGCTACAACATGCTGTACCTGCGCAACTACGCGCTGCTGAACGTCAAGGACCAGCTCGCCAAGATCGAAGGCGTCGGCAGCGTGCAGATGTTCGGCTCGGGCGACTACGCCATGCGCATCTGGCTGAACCCGGAAAAGGTTGCTGAACGCGGCATGACCGCGAACGACGTCATCGCCGCGATCCGCCGGCAGAACGTTCAGGTCGCGGCCGGCGTCATCAACGGCCCGCCCTATGGCAAGGGCGGCGATCTGCAATTGCCGATCAACGCGCAGGGCCGCCTCAGCGACCCCGCCGAGTTCGAGCAAATCGTCGTCAAGCGCGAGGGCGGCGTGGTGACGCGGCTTGCCGATGTCGCGCGGGTAGAAATCGCGGCGTCGGAATACGGGCTGCGCTCGTTGCTGGATAACCAGCAGGCCGTGGCCATTCCGATCTTCCAGGCGCCCGGCTCGAACTCCATCGAGATCTCCAACCAGGTTCGCGCGACCATGGAGGAGCTGAAGCAGAACTTCCCCGAAGGCGTCGATTACGCCATCGCCTATGACCCGACCGTCTTCGTGCGCGGCTCGATCGAGGCGGTGATCGATACGCTGCTTGAGGCGATCCTGCTGGTCGTGCTGGTCGTGATCCTGTTCCTGCAGACCTGGCGCGCCTCGATCATTCCCCTGCTCGCCGTGCCGGTCTCGATCATCGGCACCTTCGCGGCGATGTATCTCTTCGGCTTTTCGATCAACGCGCTGTCGCTGTTCGGGCTGGTCCTCGCCATCGGCATCGTCGTCGACGACGCAATCGTCGTGGTCGAGAATGTGGAGCGCAATATCGAGGAGGGGCTCAGCCCGCGCGACGCCGCATTCAAGGCAATGCGCGAAGTCACCGGGCCGATCGTCGCGATCGCGCTCGTGCTGTGCGCCGTCTTTATCCCCATCGCCTTCATCAGCGGGCTGACCGGTCAGTTCTACCGCCAGTTCGCGCTGACCATCGCGTTCTCGACGCTGATCTCTGCCTTCAACTCCCTGACCCTGTCGCCGGCCCTCGCCGCCTACCTGCTGCGCGGGCGCGACGCGCCGCCGGACGGGCTGACGCGGTTGATGAACCGCGTGCTGGGGCCGTTTTTCGGCTGGTTCAACCGCAGCTTCCATCGCGGATCGGAGCGCTACGGCAACGGACTTGGCGGTCTGCTGGGGCGCAAGGCGATCGCCATGACCGTCTATGTCCTCCTGCTCGGCGCGACCGTGGTCGGCTTCAACCAGGTGCCGTCGGGCTTCGTGCCGACGCAGGACAAGCAGTATCTCGTCAGCTTTGCGCAACTGCCCGACGGCGCGACGCTGGACCGCACCGAACAGGTGGTGCGCGACATGTCGGCCATCGCCTTGGCCGAGCCGGGCGTCGCCAGCGCCATCGCGTTCCCCGGTCTTTCGATCAACGGTTTCATCAACAGCGCCTCGGCCGGCATCGTGTTCGTGACGCTGAAGCCGTTCGAGGAGCGCACCAGTGCGGACCTGTCCGGCGGTGCGATTGCCGGCAAGCTGCAGCAGAAGTTCGGTGCGCTGCAGGGGGCGATGATCGCGATCTTCCCGCCGCCGCCGGTGCAGGGCCTGGGTACGATCGGCGGCTTCAAGCTGGAGGTCGAGGACCGCACCGACGAGGGCTATGAGGCGCTCGATGCGACGATGCAGGCCGTGGTCGCGAAGGCCCGCCAGGCGCCGGAGCTGATGAACGTCTTCTCCAGCTACAAGGTCGGCGTGCCGCAACTCTTCGCCGATCTCGATCGCACCAAGGCGATGCAGCTCGGTGTCGACGTGCAGGAGGTCTTCGAGACGATGCAGACCTATCTTGGCTCGATCTATGTCGGCGATTTCAACAAGTTCGGCCGCACCTATCAGGTGATCGCGCAGGCCGACCAGCAGTATCGCGGCACGCCCGACGACATCTTGCGTCTGCAGACCCGCAATGCGGAGGGGCGCATGGTACCGCTGGGCGCGATCATGAAGGTGCGCGAGACCGCCGGTCCCGACACCGCCATGCGCTATAACGGGTTCCGCGCCGCCGATCTCAGCGGCGATGCGGCGCCCGGCTATTCCAGCGGCCAGGCCCAGGCGGCGATCACCAAGATCCTGGAGGAGACGCTGCCCAAGGGGACGCGGTTCGAGTGGACCGAGATCACCTATCAGCAGATCCTGGCGGGCAACACGGCGCTGCTCGTCTTCCCGATCTGCCTTCTGCTCGTCTATCTCGTGCTCGCTGCGCAGTATGAGAGCCTGTTCCTGCCGCTGGCGATCATCCTGATCGTGCCGATGACCCTGCTGTCGGCGATCACCGGCGTGTGGCTGGTCGGCGGCGACAACAACGTCTTCACGCAGATCGGACTATTCGTGCTGATCGGACTGGCATCGAAGAACGCCATTCTGATCGTTGAATTCGCGCGCGAGCTGGAGCAGCACGGCCGTTCGACGGTGGCGGCAGCGATCGAGGCGGCGCGGCTGCGGCTCCGCCCGATCCTGATGACCTCGCTCGCCTTCATCATGGGCGTGGTGCCGCTGGTCATCTCGTCGGGCGCGGGCGCCGAGATGCGCCACGCCATGGGCGTCGCGGTGTTCTCGGGCATGCTGGGGGTCACGGCGTTCGGCCTGTTCCTGACGCCGGTCTTCTATGTGCTCGTGCGCGCGCTTGAGACACGCACCGCCCGGGCGCGGCCGGAGGAAGCAACGATTGCGGCGGTAGCATTGCCGGCGGAGTGAGATGCTTCATGCCGACAACCGGTAGCCGATGCCGGTTTCGGTGAGGATGCGGCTGGGGCGCTCGGGATCGCGCTCCAGCTTGTGGCGGAGCTGGCGGACATAGATGCGCAGATACTGCACATCGCCGCCGGCGCCCCAGACCTCGCGCATCAGCATGCGATGGGTCAGCACCTTGCCGGCGTGAAGCACGAGCTGGCGGAGGATGTCGAACTCCTTGGGCGAGAGCTTCACCTCGCGGCCCTCGACGGTGACGAGGCGGCGGGTGAGATCGACGTGGAGTCCGTCATGGTCGAAGACCGGCTCGGCCCCCTGTTCCTGCACGCGGTGACGGAGCGCGGCGCGGATGCGGGCGACGAGTTCGGCGATGCCAAAGGGTTTGGTGACGTAGTCGTCGGCCCCGGCGTCGAGCGCCTCGACCTTGGAACGCTCCTCGCCGCGGGCGGAGAGGATGATGACCGGCGTGCGGTCGCCGGCGGCGCGGAGGGCGCGGACGACATCCATGCCGTCTTTGTCGGGGAGGCCGAGATCGAGCAGCACGATGTCGGGTTTCTCGCGCGCCAGCAGGGTTTCGGCCTCTGCGGCCGTCGCGGCTTCGAAGATCTCGAAGCCTTGCGTGCCGAGGCTGGTGCGCAGGAGGCGGCGGATCGGGGCCTCGTCATCGACGATGAGGATGGGAACGCTCATGCTGCACTCTCTGCGCCGCTGTTGGCGACGACGAGCGGCGGTGGAAAGGTCAGCGTGAAGACGGCGCCCGAGCGATCGGTGCGGTTGGCGGCGGCGATGCTGCCGCCCATCGCGGTCATGAAGCCGCGGCAGATCGCGAGGCCGAGGCCCGCACCGGCCTGCCGGCGATCGCCATCGGCGGCGCGATAGTATTTCTCGAAGACGCGCTCCAGATCGGCCGACCTCAGGCCGGGGCCTTCATCGGCGATGTCGAGCACGACACCGCCGTCGCTGCGGCGTGCGCTGACCGTGATGGCCGTGCCGGCGGGGGCATATTTGGCGGCGTTTTCGAGGAGATTCACGAGGACCTGTTCCAGCAGCATCGCGTCCGCGAGGACGAGGGGCAAGTCCCCGGCCAGATCGAGCGCGATGGCGTGGCCGCCAAGAACCGGGGCAACGCGCGCAACCGCGCTCGCTGCCTGGTCAGCGAGATCGACGGGCGTGCGGTCGAGCCGGATGGCGCCGGATTCCAGGCGCGACATGTCGAGCAGGTTGGAGACGAAGCGCGCCATGCGTGTCCCCTCGCCCTCAATCGTCGCGACGAGATCGGCGCGGCCAGCGGGATCGAGCAGCGCGCCGTATTCGCGGAGCGACGCCGCCGCGCCGATGATGGAGGCGAGCGGGGTCTTCAAATCGTGCGAGAGCGAGGCGAGCAGCGCGGAGCGGAGGCGCTCGGTTTCCGTCTCGACGCGGGCCGCCTCCATGTCGCGGGCGAGCGCGATGCGTTCGATGGCGACGGCGGCCTGGCCGAGCAACGCGTTGAGCAGGCGCTTGCCGTCAGGCGTCATCAGTGGGCCGGGCTTTTCGCGCGCCAGGCCAGCGACGCCGACCGCGCCCTTGGCGGTCGCGAGCGGGACGAAAAGGCGATGCGCGCCGGGCAGCGTATCGGCGCCGCGCCCCGCCTCGCGGTTACGGTCGAATGCCCAGCGCGCGGCGCCGAGATCGGCCTCGTCGATCTCGTCATCGGGAGGGTACGCCGCGCGGACCACGAGCTGGCCGTTTTCGGGCATCAGCAGCACGACCTCGAGCCGCAGCATCGAGGCGATCTGGAACGCGACGGCCCAGAGGAGATCGTCCAGCGAGGCGGCGTCGGCGATCTTGCGGCTGAACGTGTAGAGCGCCTCGGTCGTGCGGGCGCGGGCGCGCGCGGCGATGATCTGCGCCCGCACCCGCGCGGCGAGCTGGCTGACCACCAGCGAGACGATGGTGAAAACCGCGAAGGCGGCGATGTTCTTGGGGTCCGCGATGGTGAAGGTGTGGACCGGCGCGATGAAGAAGAAGTTGTAGCCGAGCGCCGCCGCGACGCTGGCAAAGAGCGAGGGGCCGGTGCCGTAGCGGGCGGCGACGGCGAGGATGCCGACGAGATAGACGAGGTCGATCGTCTCAAGTCCCACAATGGGCTGAATGAGGAGACCGGCCGCGGTGGAGAACGCCACGACGAGCGTGGCGACGGCATAGGCAAGCCACGGAAACGGATTGGTGGGACGCGGCGGCGGGGCGAGCAGCGGCGCCTCGCCCGCCGGGGCCTCGTCACCGGCCACGACCGAGACGGCGATCGTGCCGGCATGACGCACGAGCTGATGCGCGACGGAGCCGTTGAGGAATTCAAACCACCACGAGCGGCGCGACTTGCCGATCACGATCTGCGTCACGTTGCGGTCGCGCGCGAAGGCAAGAATGTCTTCGGCGATCGCCCCGCCGGGCACCGTCACCGCCTCGCCGCCAAGCCGACCGGCGAGATGGAGCGCCTCCCCCACCCGCGCCTTCACCTCGTCGGAGAGACCGGCCTCGCGGGGCGTCTCGACATAAAGCGCGATCCAGGGCGCGCGCTGGCGGTCGGCGAGGCGCTTGGCGTAGCGCACGAGGCCGGCCGAGGTGTGATCGGCATTGACGCAGACCAGGATCCGCTCGCCCGCCGGCCAGGGACCGCGAATGGCGTGGCTGCGCATATGGTCGAGCAGCGCGTCGTCCACCCGCTCGGCCGTGCGGCGCAAGGCGAGTTCGCGCAAGGCGGTGAGGTTGCCGCGGGTGAAGAATTTCTCCAGCGCGCGGCGGGCCTGGTCGGGGACATAGACTTTGCCGTCGGTGAGACGCTGGATGAGATCGTCGGGGGCGAGGTCCACCACTTCGATATCGTCGGCGGCGTCGAGCACGGCGTCGGGCACGGTTTCGCGCACGCGGATGCGCGTGATCCGCGCGACGACATCGTTGAGGCTTTCGACATGCTGGATGTTCAGCGTCGTCATCACGTCGATGCCGGCAGCGAGCAGTTCCTCGACATCCATCCAACGCTTGGGGTGGCGGCTGCCCGGTGCGTTGGTGTGGGCGAGTTCGTCCACCAGAACCAGCGCGGGGTGGCGGGCGAGAATGGCATCGAGGTCCATCTCCGCGAGTGTCTGGCTAGCATGGGTGATGCTGCGCTGGGGGATCGTCGCGAAGCCCTCAATGAGGGCGGCGGTCTCTTTCCGGCCGTGGGTTTCGACGACGCCGATCACGACGTCCGCGCCGTCGGCAAGCCGCGCGCGGGCCGTGAGCAGCATTTCATAGGTCTTGCCGACACCGGGCGCGGCGCCGAGGAAAATCTTCAGCCGGCCACGGCGGGGCTGGACTAACGGAGTCGTTTCGGGAGCGAGGCCATCCGCCATTACGGCAGTTATCCCTTATTCGAACCCGGAAAACCGGGGGTGGGTCCCTCCCCTTCCTGCCCGGTCGTCAGGCGGGCGAGCGTCAGCTCGACCTCGCCGAGCAGGAGGCGGGCTGCGAGATTCTCCTGTCGTGTAGCACGCGTATAGAAGCCGTGACGCAGACGGTTGGTGTTGCCCGGCTGGCCGCCGCGCCGCCGTTTTGGACGCTGGAAGGGTGATTTGGGCCGTGCCATCGCACCTTTCCCGGCGGGTTGTTCCATCACTCGCCAATATAGGAATTTTGTCTTTTATGTCAAGCCTTGGGTTGGAACGGATAGGTGCTCCCATCCCGTCATGGCCGCCCTTGCGGCGGCCATCCAAGCAGGCAACGGAGCGGTGGTACTGGATGGCCGGGTCAAGCCCGGCCATGACGGTTGAGTGGGTTCTGTTGGGACCGGCCACATTCTACCGCGTCACGTCCAGTGCGAGATTGAGTTCGAGGACATTGACCCGCGGCTCGCCCAGCAGGCCGAGGTCGCGGCCCTCTGTGGCTGCAGTGACGAGGGCGCGGACCGTGGCTTCGTCGAGGCCGCGGGCCTTGGCGACGCGTGCGATCTGGAGCCCGGCCGCGGCCGGCGAGATATGCGGGTCGAGGCCCGAGCTGGAGGTGGTGACGAGATCGGCGGAGATCGCGCCGGTCGCTCCGGCGGCACGAAGCGTTTCGGTGTCGGTCTTCACGCGCTCGATCAGCGCCGGGCTGGTCGGGCCGAGATTGGAACCGCTGGACGCCGCGGCGTCGTAGCCTTTGCCGGCGGCCGAGGGGCGGCTGTGGAAATAGGCATCGGTCGTGAAGCTCTGGCCAATCAGCGCAGAGCCGACGATCTGGCCGTTGCGGGTGATCAGCGAGCCGCTCGCCTGCGTGGGGAAGACGGTCTGCGCGATGGCCGTAACGGCGGCGGGATAAAGAAGTCCCGTCAGCACGGTGAAGAGCGCGAGGAGGACGATAGCGGGGCGGAGGTGGCGGAGCATGGAATTACTCGGTTCTTTGTGAGTTTAGAGAAGATGTCATCCCGGCCGTAGCGAAGCGGAGAGCCGGGACCCAGGTGACTGGGCTCCAGTGCTTGTCGCCCCTGGGTCCCGGGTCTCGGGCGCCTCCGGCGGCCTCGCCCGGGATGACAAGGTGTGTGATCGCGTTGCGCATTACGCCAACCCCAGGGCGCTGACGGCCATGTCGATCAGCTTGATGCCGGCGAAGGGGACGAGGATGCCGCCCAGGCCGTAGACGAGGAGGTTGCGGCGGAGCAGGCCCGCGGCGCCGACGGCGCGGTAGGCGACGCCCTTCAGCGCGAGCGGCACGAGCGCGAGGATCACCAGCGCATTGAAGATGATCGCCGAGAGGATCGCGCTTTCCGGCGAGGCGAGGCCCATGATGTTGAGCGCGCCGAGCTGGGGATAGAAGGCGACGAACATCGCGGGGATGATCGCGAAATATTTCGCGACGTCGTTGGCGATGGAGAAGGTGGTGAGCGCGCCGCGGGTCATCAGCAGCTGCTTGCCGATGGCGACGATCTCGATGAGCTTGGTCGGGTCACTGTCGAGATCGACCATGTTGCCGGCCTCGCGCGCCGCCGCGGTCCCTGAATTCATGGCGACGCCGACATCGGCCTGGGCAAGCGCCGGCGCATCATTGGTGCCGTCGCCGCACATGGCGACGAGCTTGCCCTTGGCCTGCTCGTCCTTGATGAGCGCGAGCTTCATTTCGGGCGTCGCCTGGGCGAGGAAGTCGTCCACGCCCGCCTCAGCCGCGATGGCGGCGGCGGTGAGGGCGTTGTCGCCGGTGATCATCACCGTGCGGATGCCCATGGCGCGCAGCTCGGCGAAGCGCTCGCGGATGCCGCCTTTGACGACGTCTTTCAGCTGCACGACGCCGAGCACGCGCGCGCCCTCCGTAACGACCAGCGGTGTGCCGCCGGCGCGGGCGATGGTCTCGACGTCCTTCACGATGGCCGCGTCGGGCGCGTTGCCGCCCTTGGACTTCACATAGGCGTAGACGGCATCCGCGGCGCCCTTGCGGATTTCGCGGCCGTCAATGTCGATGCCGCTCATGCGGGTCTGCGCGGTGAAGGGGACGAAAGCGGCGTTCGCCATGTCGCGGGCTCGCAGGCCGTGTTGTTCCTTTGCGAGCACCACGATCGAGCGGCCCTCCGGCGTTTCGTCCGCGAGCGAAGAGAGCTGGGCGGCTTCGGCCAGCGCGGCCTCGGCGATGCCGGGCGCGGGGAAGAACTGCGTCGCGACGCGATTGCCGAGAGTGATCGTGCCGGTCTTGTCGAGCAGCAGCGTATCCACGTCGCCCGCTGCTTCTACCGCGCGGCCGGACATGGCGAGGACGTTGAAGCGCACCAGCCGGTCCATGCCGGCGATGCCGATGGCCGAGAGCAGCGCGCCGATGGTCGTCGGGATCAGCGTGACAAAGAGCGCGACGAGGACGACGACCGGCACCGCGCCGCCGGCATAGGCGGCGAAGCTGGGGATGGTCGCGACGGCCATCAGGAAGATCAGCGTCATGCCGGCGAGCAATATGTCGAGCGCGATCTCGTTCGGCGTCTTCTGGCGCTTGGCGCCTTCGACGAGCGCGATCATGCGATCGAGGAAGGTCGAGCCCGGCGCGGCGGTGATGCGGACCTTGATCCAGTCGGAGATGACCATCGTGCCGCCGGTGACGGCGCTGCGGTCGCCGCCGCTTTCGCGGATGACGGGCGCACTCTCGCCGGTGATGGCGGCCTCGTTGACCGAGGCGACACCTTCGATGACCTCGCCGTCCGACGGGATGAGGTCGCCGGCCTCGACCATCACGACCTGGCCGGGCGCGAGTTCGAGGGCGGGCGTCGGCACCATTAAAGACGCCTTGGGATAGTCGACGATCAGCTTCGCCATGATGTCGCTGCGCGTGCGGCGGAGGCTGTCGGCCTGGGCCTTGCCGCGGCCTTCGGCGATCGCCTCGGCGAAGGTCGCGAACAGCAACGTCGCCCAGAGCCAGAGCACGATTTGGAGCTGGAAGCCGAAAGCGGCGCCGCCTGCGATGTCGCGGATGGTGAGGATCGTCGCGAGCACGGCGACGAGCTCGACCACGAACATGACGGGCGAGCGGATCATCTTGCGCGGGTCGAGTTTGGCGACCGCGTCGCCAAGCGCGGGGAGGACGATGGCGGGGTCGAACAGGGAGGAGCGGGTACGGGCGGTCATGGGGGGGGTGCCTTAGAAGGTCTGGCCGGCCAGCATCGCGAGATGCTCGACAATGGGGCCGAGGGCGAGCGCGGGCAGGAAGGTGAGCCCCCCCACGATGAGGATGGTGCCGACGAGGAGGCCGACGAAGAGGCCGCCATGGGTCGGGAAGGTGCCGAGCGAGGGCGGCGCCGCCTTCTTCGCGGCCAGCGAACCGGCAATGGCGAGCATCGGCACGATCATCAGGAAGCGGCCCATGAACATCGCGATGCCGAGCGTCACATTGTAGAACGGCGTGTTCGCGGTGAGGCCGGCGAAGGCGCTGCCATTGTTCGCGGTCGCCGAGGTGTAGGCGTAGAGGATCTCCACGAACCCATGCGGCCCCTGGTTCAGACGGCCGGCAAGTCCGTCCTCGAGCCCGACCGCAATGGCCGTGAAGGTGAGCATGGCCAGCGGCAGGACGAGGAGTGCGAGCATGGTCATCTTGACCTCGCGCGGCTCGATCTTCTTGCCGAGATATTCCGGCGTGCGGCCGACCATGAGCCCGGCGACGAAGACCGCGAGGATGGCGAAGAGCAGCATGCCATAGAGGCCCGCGCCGACGCCGCCGACGATGACCTCGCCGAGCTCCATGTTGATTAGCGGGATCATGCCGCCGAGCGCGGTGAAGCTGGCGTGCATCGCGTTGACCGCACCGCAGGAGGCGGCAGTGGTGACGACCGCGAAGAGCGAGGACATGGAGATGCCGAAACGGACCTCCTTGCCCTCCATATTGCCCATGGCGGGGTCGAGGCCGAGCGCCGTCAGCATGGGATTGCCCACGGCTTCGGCCCAGTAGGTGACCGCGACGCCGACGAAGAAGACGACGCCCATCGCGGCGAGGATCGCCCAGCCCTGGCGCTGGTCGCCGGCCATGCGGCCGAAGACATTGGTGAGCGCCGCACCGAGCGCGAAGATCGCGACCATCTGAAGGAGATTGGTGAGCGGCGTCGGGTTTTCGAACGGATGCGCGGAGTTGGCGTTGAAGAAGCCGCCGCCATTGGTGCCGAGCATCTTGATCGCCTCCTGGCTGGCGACCGGGCCGAGCGCGATGGTCTGCGTCGTGCCTTCAAGGGTGGTGGCGGTCGCTGACGCGGCGAAGGTCTGCGGCACGCCCTGCCAGACGAAGACGAGCGCGAGGAGGAAGGAGAGCGGCAACAGGACGTAAAGCGTCACGCGCGTCACGTCCGCCCAGAAATTGCCGATGCCGCGCGCCGACCGGCGCACAAAGCCGCGAATGAAGGCAACAGCCAGCGCGATGCCCGTCGCCGCCGACAGGAAGTTCTGCACGGTAAGGCCGGCCATCTGCGTGAAATGGCTCATGGTCGTTTCACCGGCATAGGACTGCCAGTTCGTGTTGGTGACGAAGGAGATCGCGGTGTTGAAGGCGAGGTGGTCGCTGACCGCCGGAAAACCCTGCGGGTTCAGCGGCAGCACGTCCTGCAGGCGCATCAGGCCGTAAAGGAAGAGGAAGCCGACGAGATTGAACACCAGCACGGCGCCGGCATAGGCGGTCCAGTGCTGGTCGGTGTCGGGCTTTACGCCGGCGAGACGATAGAAGCCGCGCTCGACTGGGCCGAGCACGGGCGAGAGGAAGGTGCGCTCGCCGCTCAGGAGCCGCGTCAGGAAGAACCCGAGCGGTTTCACCAGCGCGATGACGATGACGCAGAAGAGAAGGATTTGGAGCCAGCCATTGAGGGTCATGATGCGCCTTCAGAGCTTCTCGGGACGCAGCAGCGCGAAGACGAGATAGACGGCGATGACGGCCGCGACCGCGGCGCCGAGGACATAATCGAGGGTCATGACCGCAGCGCCTCGCAGGCGGCGACGTAAAGAAGGGCGGCGGCGAACAAGGCCGCGCCGCCAAGAAGAAGAATGAGATCGCTCAATTTGGATTCCAGACCCGATGTTTCGGACCTGAAAATCGCGCGCGCCGGCGTTGGCCGACAGGTGGTGCCGGCCGCCGCGCTATAGGAATCTCATAGGGGCCGGACGTATCAGGCCGGGAGGCCGATCGTTCCTGCCTTGGCGAGCCTCGTGAGCTGCGCCTCATCGAGGCCCAGCATGGAGGTCAGGACGGCGCGCGTATCGCGACCGACAAGACCAGGCGGCGTCGTGTAGCGCTCTTCATTGTTGACGGAGAGCTTCACGGGGTTGCCGGGCTGGTCGATCCAGTCGCCGCTGGGGAGCTGGACCTTCACCTTCATGTTGCGCGCGGCTGCCTGCGGTTCGGCGAAGGCCTGCTCGACATCGTTGACGGGCGCGGCGGGGATCCGGGCCCTCTGCAGCGCCGCCATCCAGTATTCGCAGCTCTGCGTCGCGAAGGCGGCCTGGACGCGCTCCTCGATGAAAGCCTTCTCGCGGAGGCGCGCCGGCTGGGTCAGGAATTCCTCGCGCCGCAGCGCGTCGTCGCCGAGGAGATCGACCAGCGTCGCCCAGAAATTGTCGGTGATGACGGCGATGATGATCGGCCGCGTCGTGGTGCGGAAGGCGTTGTAGGGCACGTGGACGAAGTGGCCGTTGCCGACCCGCTCGGTCATCTTGCCCGACATCAGGTTCATCGTGCCGATATAGTTCAGCATCGAAAGCTGGCAATCGAGCATGGAGATGTCGATGTGCTGGCCGACGCCCGTGACGTGGCGGGCCTGCAGCGCGGCGAGGATGCCGATGACGCCGAACATGCCGCCGCCGAGATCGCCGATCGGGATGCCCGAGCGGAGATAATCCCCGCCCTCAATGCCCGTCAGCGACATACCGCCGCCCATGCCCTGGGCGACAAGATCGAAGGATGGCCAGTCGCGGCAGGGGCCGGTTTCGCCGAAGCCGGAGATCGCGCAGGTGATGATGCGCGGGTTGTAGGCGGCGAGCGTGTGGTAATCGATCTTCAGCCGCTCCACGACGCCGACGCCGAAATTCGAGACGACGACGTCGGCATGCTTGACGAGTTCGTAGAAGAGCGCGCGGCCTTCGTCGGACTTGAGGTCGAGCGCGACGCTTTCCTTGTTGCGGCAGAGCGTGAGGAAATAGGCGCCCATCCCGTCGCGGGAATAGTCGGGGTCCTTTTCCAGCAGCCGCCGCGTGCCTTCGCCCTTGCCGGGCGGTTCGACCTTGATCGTGCGAGCACCAAGATCGGCCATCAGCATCGTGCCGTAAGGCCCCGACAGCATATGGGTGAGGTCGATGACCGTAATTCCTTCAAGCGCACGCACGTCTCAAAACTCCGGCAAAGCTAAATCAGGTGATGAAGGCGGGACACGCCGGAAGCACCGGCGTGTCCCGGATCGCTCAGGTCGAGGATGACGGCGAGCTGGTGTCGAGGAAGCTGGTACCCGTGTAGCTGTCGGGGGCCGCGACCTCGACGATCGGATCGTCGCGGTCGTCGAACTCAAGGCGCAGCGCCTTGGTGATGACGGCGTGCATGTCATAGAGGCAGGTCGTGTAGGTCAGCTCCATGATCTGTTCGTCGTTCAGGAAGCGCTTGAGATTGGTCATGATCGCTTCCGGCATGCGGCCGCGCATCAGGACCAGATAGTCGACATAGGCGAGGATGGCGCGTTCCTGCTCGTCGAAGAGCGGGCTGACTTCCCATTGCTTGATCGCGTCGATCTTGTCCTCGGGCATGCCGAGACCGCGGCACGACTTGCAGTGCTGCGAGTAGACGAATTGACTGCCCACCGCCCAGCCGGCGCGGGTCTGGCCGAGTTCGCGCAGTTTGGGGTCGAGGTGGCGGTTCGGGCTGGAGTAGTAACGGAAGCCCCGGCCCGCATGGTCGAGGATGTCCGGCACCAGCGCGAAGACCGTCCACCAATTGCCGGGCGTGCCGGTGCGGGTGCCGGGTTCGGCGACCGGGTCGCGGTCGGGGCCGAAAAGGGCATTATACCATTCCGTCACGATCGGATTGGTCGCTTCACTGCGCGGAACCTGACGAAGCCTCGGCATAAGGATCTCCCTGGGATGTTCTGATTTCTAAAGGGTTAGACGGTTCGATCGGCGATTTGCATACATTTTACGCCACAACGAGGCAATAGAAGCTGACGGAATTAGAGATTTTCAAGACTCGCCTTTATTGAAAAGGCGCTCACTGGGGCATATTGTATCCATATTGCGGCAACCTGCGGGAGGTGCCGCACCAGTACGGATCATTTCAGGATATGGCGCAAGCGATCGAGATCGTCGAAGTGGGGCCCCGGGATGGGCTGCAGAACGAGAAGGTGCTGCTCTCCGTCGAGGAGAAGCTGGACTTCATCGCGCGGCTTGAGGCGACCGGCATTCGGCGCATCGAGGCGGTGTCGTTCGTGAACCCCAAGCGCGTGCCGCAAATGGCGGGTGCCGAAGAGGTGATGGCGGGACTCGCCCCCACCGGCGGGCGTTCGCGCATCGGGCTGGCGCTTAATCTCAAGGGCTGGGAGCGCGCCGTCGCGGCGGGTTGCGACGAGGCCAATCTGGTCGTCACCGCCAGCGACACGTTCGGCATTCGCAACCAGGGCGCCTCGGTCGCCGAACAGATCACCGCGCTGCACGCCATCGCCGCGCTGGCGAAGGCCGGCGGGCCGCGCCTCTCCGTCACCATCGGCGTCGCCTTTGGCTGCCCGTTCGATGGCGAGGTGACGCCGGCCCAGGTCGCGGCCATCGCGGCGGAGTGCGACGCAGCCGGGATCGCCGAAATCGCGCTCGCGGATACGATCGGCGTTGGCGACCCTTGGGGCGTACGGGCCCGCGTCGCGGCGACACGTGCAGCAGCGCCGAACGCCAAACTGCGCGTCCATTTTCACGACACCCGCAATACCGGCCTCGCCAATGCCGCGGCGGCGATCGATGCCGGGGTCGACATCCTGGATGCGAGCTGCGGCGGGATCGGCGGCTGCCCCTTCGCGCCGAATGCAACGGGCAATATCGCGACGGAAGACCTCGTCTACATGGCGGAACGCGGCGGGTTTTCGACTGGGCTCGATCTCGACGGGCTGATCCAGACGGCCGAATGGATCGGCGCGAAGCTGGGCCGCGTCCACCCCTCCGCCCTATCACGGGCGGGGCGCTTTCCCGGCTAGGCACGCCTGGCTAGGCACTGGGGCCCGGCGCGGGTAAAGGGGATCGATGGCCGCTTCTGTCGACAAAGCCTATGAAGTGATCCGCGACGGGATCGTGCGCGGCGTCTATGCGCAGGGCTCGCACATCACCGCGCAGTCGCTGGCGGCGGCAAGCGGGCTCAGCCGGACGCCGGTGCGCGAAGCAATGCGGCGGCTGCATGCCGAGGGCCTCATCAAGCTGATCGCCAATCGCGGCGCCTTTGTCTCGAGCTGGAGCGAAGGCGAGATCCACCAGATCTATCAGTTGCGACTGCTGCTGGAGGGCTTTGCGGCCGAGGCGGCGGCGCAGCACGCGACCGATGACCAACTGACCGAGCTGCGGGCGTTGGCCGAGGAGATGGAGCGGCTGGTGGGCGAGGCCGGGCCGGACCTGGTCGACGAGGTCGCCGACCGCAACAACCGCTTTCACAAGCTGATCGTCCAGGCCTCGGGCAATCTGAGGCTGCAGGATCTGCTCAGCTCGATCGTCGAGGTGCCCCTCGTGCTCAGCACCTTCCGCCGCTACAGCCTGCCCGAACTGCGCCGCAGCATGAGCCAGCATCTGGAGCTGGTGACGGCGCTGGAGGCGCGCGACGGTGCGTGGTCGCGCAGCGTCATGGCGAGCCATATCCTGTCGGCGCAGCACACGCTGCTCGCCTCGATCGCGGAAAGCGCGCCTTAGCTTCAGATCTTCGGGGCCGGCATCCGGAGAATCAAGGAGAACCAGAAGACGCTCCAGATCGCGCCGGCCGCCGCCCATAGCGTCAACGCGGGGCCGACATTCTGGCCGTCGCCGAGCGCGCCGGCGATCAGCGGTACGACGGTCGGACCGATCGAGCCGCCGACGACGCCGATGGCGAGGACATAGGTCGCCATCCCCCGCGCGCTGAACTGGGCGGGGAGCATCGCCTGGAAGCCGAGACCGCCAAGCCCGATGCACACACCCATCCCGACCGTCGCCACCGCATTCGCGGCGAGCGCCATCATGGGACTGGGCAGGATGGCACAGAGCGTTGTGCCGATCGCCAGAGCGGCAGCACCGATGCGGAGGATCCGCACCAAGGCCGCCTCGTCGCCGCGCGCCGTGAGACGATCAACCAGCCAGCCGCCACCCAGAGCGCCCAGCGTGCCGGCCGCCAGATGAACAATGCCGAAGGTGAGACCGACCGTTTCCGGCGGCCAGCCGTGATTGCGCATGAAAAGGGCGGGCACCCAGGCCCCGGCCGCCGTGGCGACGCCGTGGATGCCGATACAGGCCAGCAGGAAGGCCAAGGCGCGCCCGCGAACCTGACCGAAGGCGCGCAGAAAGGCGCCCCAGGACGCCGAAGATTGTCCCGCCGGACGCGGCGCTCGTGCGGGCTCGCGGATGAATAGGAGCAGCGCAACGGCGGCGATGCCGATCGCGCCGGCGCCGATGAAGAGATAACGCCAGGGCGAGAGATTTCCCGGCAGGCTGCCGGCGTCGTGCAGGCCCTGCAGCCAGGCGAGTGCGGGACCGCCGACGGAGAGCGAAATCGCGCCGCCGAGATAGACGCCGAGCGTCAGCACCGACACGGCCATGGCCTGGCGATGGCGCGGATAGACGTCGCGGATGATCGAGACCGAGGCCGGGGTCAGTCCCGCCTCGCCGAGCGCCACGCCCGCGCGCAGCAGCAGCAGCGCGATGAAGCCCTCGGCAAGACCGAAGGCGGCGGTCATCACGCTCCAGGCGAGCACGCTGGCGATGATGATGTATTTGCGGTTGAACTGGTCAGACGCCCAGGCAATCGGCAGCATCGCCAGCGTGTAGGTGATGGCGAAGGCCGCCCCCTGAAGCAAGCTGAACTGCGTGTCGCTGATCGCGACGTCGGCCCGGATCGGGTCGACGACGAGATTGATCAGCAGCCGGTCGAGGAAGGCGATGGTGGTTGCGATGGTAAGCGCGACCAATATGTAGCTGCCGTTGAGGCCCACGCCCGCCGCCTTGCCGGCGGCCGGCGCCACCCTCGCCTCCCCCGCAACGCTCATCAGAACCGGGCTTTCAAGGTCACCTCGAAGGTCCGCGGTTCGCCCGGCGAGCCGTAGTAGAAGGAGCCGGGGATCGCGATGACCTGCGCCACGTAATATTCCTCGTTCGTGATGTTCTTCACGTAGGCGCTGATCTCGTAGTCGTCCCAGGCATACGAGATCTGCGCGTTGAAGAGCTCGTATGCGGGCGTCGGCGCCAGCAGCACCACGCCGGCGGCGCTGCGTCCGATATCGTTGTTGTATTTGCTCTTGAAGGCAACGTTGCCGTTGAGCCGCAACTCGCCGTCGCCCAGCGCCGTCGTGTAGGTGAGGCCGACGACGCCGGAGTGATCGGGATTGCGGGCCGGCGTAATGTCGGTGAGCACGACGCCCGGCGCGAACAGGTACTCGTCGATCCGCGCGTGCAGATAGGTGTAGGACAGATTGAATTCGAGTTCCGGTGTGATGAAGGCGCGGACTTCGAGATCGGCGCCATAGGCGCGCGCCTTCGCGGCGTTCTGCGTGATGGTCTGCACGACGCCGGCGATCGGCACCGCCTGGGCGAGCTGCAGATTGTCGTAGTCGTTGTTGAAGATCGAGAGGTTCACGCGCAGCCGCTTGTCGAACCAGTCGGACTTGATGCCGATTTCCGTGGCGGCGACTTCGGCCTCGTCGAACGGAATCTGCACCGTCGTCGGGCTGGCGACACCCGCGAAACCGCCCGCCTTGTTGCCGGTGGAATAGCTGGCATAGAGCAGCGCGCTGTCGTTCAGGCGATAGGTCGCGGTGATGCTGCCGGTCGTCGAGCGGAACGTCGCCGAGCGGTTCGTGGCGGGCACGACCTCGCGGAAGAGACCGCCGGTGAGGTTGAGTAGCGCGAGGCGGACATAACCGGACTTTTCGTCTTCCGAATAGCGCAGACCGGCGGTGATGTTGAAGTCCTCGGTCACGTCATAGCCGATCTGGGCGAAGACGGATTTGGTGGTGGTGGAGACCGGGAAGTTGACGTCCTGAAAGCCGACGCCGCCGGCATAGTTCGCGGAGTCCGGGCCGAAGGTGACGGTCTGGTGCGTCGTCTTCACGTCGTCGCGGAAGTAGAAGAGCCCACCCAGCCAGCTGATCCGGCCCGACGATCCGACGAGACGGAGCTCCTGGCTGAACGTGTTGCCGTCGTCGAGCACGCGCGAGGCGCCGACCTGGTAGCGCGTCGTGTCCGTGTCGGTCGCGAAGTACTGGCGGTTGACCTGATAGTTGGTCAGCGCGGTGATGGTGCCGATGAAGGTTTCGACGCTGAGATCGCTGGTGAAGCTGGCCGAGCGCGAACGCGCAAAACCCTGGAAGTTCGAATACGATTCCCAGATGGAAGCCGGGAAGATCGGCGCGGGAATGCCCGGCCGCGCCTGGAGCACCGTGGTGCCCGAACCCGGCACCGCCGCCTCCATGCGCGGAGCGTTGTCTTTGCGGTAGCTCGCGGAGACGCGCCAGTTGACATTGTCGGCGAGATGGAAGAGCAGCTTGCCGCGGATATAGGTCGCGTCATAGCCGAGGCCGCGCACGCCGGTTCCGCTGTCGTAGAGATAGCCGTCGCGCTGTTGATGCGCGATCGTGATGCGGCCGGCGATTTTGTCGGCGACGATGGGGCCTGAGGCGATGAACTGCGCGTGCCAGAGATTCTCGCCGTTCTCCGACGACCCGCCATAGCCGGCCTCGATCTCGTTATAGTTCTCCCAGGTCGGGTCGGCGGTGATGATATTGATCGCGCCGGCGATGGTGTTCTTGCCGAAGAGCGTGGATTGCGGACCCTTGAGGAATTCGACGCGCGCTACGTCGACCGGGCCGACGCCGAGCTGGGTGCCGCGGGAGACGAAAATGCCGTCGATGAAGACGCCGGTGCCGGTTTCGCCCGAGCCGATCTTGTTGGAATCGCCGCGCACCGAGATCAGCGTCTGCGACCCGCCGAGGCCGACATAGGAGAGACCCGAGGTCATCGCGGAGAGGTCGCTGAGCTTGCGCGCACCGGCGTTTGAAATCTGGTCGGCGGTGACAGCGGCGATGGTCGCCGGGACGTCCTGGAGGCGCTCTTCCTTCTTGCGCGCCGTGACGATGATTTCCTCGTCGTCGGCCGCGCCGGCCGCCTGCGCATAGGCCGGGGCCAGCAGCAGCGCACCCGCCATGCCGAAAACGCTGACGCCGCCGAGAAGCTTCTGCCACAAACCGAATTGACGAATATCGGACATATAATTTTGACCCCCTCATGGTAGGCAGAGCCGCGCTGGCTCTCTACCGGCAGGCTGACTATGGGCAGCGTGTTAGGGCCACGCAAAAACCGTTTGCTCATTTGGCCAATGCCATGACGGTATGGCCTTGGCGGCGCGCCAATAACAGCGCGCCAACTGCTACTCGTTCAGGAAATTACCGATCAGCGCAGCGAGCTCGCGCGGCATCTGGCGTGCCCCGAGATGGCCAGCGCCCTGTAGAACTTCAAAGCGCGCGTCGGGCATCCGGGCTGCAAGACGTTGCGTAATGGCGGCGGGCACCATGCGGTCCGCACCGCCGCCGATCAGCAGCGTCTTGTGGCGGATACGTGCGGGATCGACGGCATAGGGTGAAGTGAAGGCCGTCCAGCGGCGCTGGCGCGCTTCGGGCGTCACCTCGGTGCGGAGACTGCGGAGTTCGTCGATGATGCCGGGATGGGCGGCGACGTATTCAGGGCTCGCCATGTGTTCGACCATCAAGCGCTCGCCCGCCGCGCCCATCGCGGCATACTCGGCGCGCTTGGCGATGCCGTCGGGGTTCAGCTCCTGCAGGCTCTCATCCGCCGGCCAGGTAAGGCCGAGAATCAGGCGATCGACCCGGTCGGGCCAATGGAACGCCATCAACTGCGCGAGATTGCCGCCGATCGAGTTGCCCATGACATGGGCCGAGGCGAGACCCAGCGAATCCATCAGGCGCACGGCGTCGTGCGCGACATCCTTCAGCGTGTAGGGCTGGGGGTCGGCATATTCGGTGAGGCCGCAATCGCGCTGATCGAAGGAGATCGAGCGGACGCCGTCGCCGAGTTCGTCTTGGAGGCGGTCATAGATCTGATGATCGCCCTCTGCCCCGTGAAACATGATGAGCGGCGCACCCTTGCCGACATTGCGGAAGGCGATGTTGAGCTGGCCGACCTTGCGGCGCTGGATGCTGGCCTTGGTCATGCGAGGATCGCGTCGAGCACGGTGGCGAGGTCCTGCGCCGGCTGGGCGCCGACCCAACCGGTGCGCCAGGCCGTCACGCCGTCCGGCCGGACCAGCGCCGCGCCGTGCGGACCGACGGCGAAGCCCTTTTTCGGATCGACTGAGGCAAGACGGTGGACATGGATCGGAATGCCGCGGGCCTGCGCGACCTCCTTCGCGGCCGCCTCCCAGGCGTCGGCCTCTGGCCCGATCATCAGCACGAAGTCGCGATCGAAGAGGTCGAGCGAGGAGGTCGTTCGCGCATCGTCGAGCCAGAAATGGGGATAGCGACTGCCGGGGCGGTCGGTCGGCTTGTAGTACCGCGGCGTGCGGTCGGGCGGCGTGGTGTGGTCAGGCACCAGCGCGCCCTTCTCATAGACGAAGCCGAGCGTGTGGCCGATGGAATGGATGTGATTTTCCGAATCCTGCAACCAGAAGCGGATGCGGTCGGGATCGCCGCTGCGATGGGCGTCCATAAGATGCGGGATGCGCGCGCCGTTCACCAGCGCGATGTCGGCATTGGCGTGGGCGATGGGGCGGCGTTCAGTATCGTAGGTATCGAGCAGCGCGTCGCCGGCCTTGCCCGCCAGCACGAAGGCGAGCTTCCAGGCGAGGTTATGGGCGTCCTGCACGCCCGAATTCATGCCGAAGCCGCCATAGGGCGGGAAGCGGTGGGCGGCGTCGCCGACGAGGAAGATGCGGCCCTTGCGGAAAGTCTTGGCGATGCGGCGAGTGACGCGCCAGACGGATTCGTTGATGAGCTCGATCTTGATGTCGTCGACACCCAGCGCATAGCGGATGCGCGCGATGGTCTCCGCCTCGGTCAGCGGGCGAGGACGCTCGTCACGCTCCAGGCCGATACGGTTGAGCCAGAGCCAGCGATCGGCGCCGTTGGTATTGAGGATGTTGAACGCATCGTCCTCGGGCTTGCGTGGGCGGAAATAGAGGCCGGCGGCATCGCGTGCGGCGGGGAACCGGCTGAGATCGGCCCGGAAATAGGTGTTGAGCATGGTCGCCATGACCGGCGGGCCTTCGAATTCGATGCCGGCAAGCTTGGCGACGCCCGCCTTTCCGCCGTCAGCACCGATCAGGTAGGTGCTGTTCCAGGTCAGCGTCTCGCCGGTCCTGAGATCATTCGCGGTGATGCGGAGCCCGTCGGGCGTTTCCTCGACGCCGACGAATTCGGTGCGCCAATAGACCTGGGCGAGCGGATGGTTCTTGAGTTCGGCGGCCAGCGCCTCCTCCACCGCGTCCTGCGCCACGATGCTCTTGCGGGCGGGGCTTTCGTCGTTGAAGGGCTCGGGCGCGGTGCGGGCGATTTCACGGTCGATGCCGTCCATCAGCACCATGCTGTCGGACGCATCCGGCAGACCGCGATCCTTAATGGGCTGATAGACGCCCCATTGGCGAAAGATCTCCATGGCGCGGATCCACACGCCGCGCGCCTTGGGATGATCGGTGGTGGTCGCGTTGATCTCCAGCACGCGCGAGGCGATGCCCTGGCGCGAGAGGACCAGCGCCATCGAAAGGCCGACCGGACCGCCGCCGACAATCGTGATGGGAACGTCACTCAGCGACATGATGCAAACTCCACCGATCCAGATCCAGGCGGTCAGTTAGAGCCAAGCCGTCCTGCCTTTCCAAAGCTGAATTTTCATCGCGGTTATGCCCGCGCGGCATGGTGCACCCCGCGGTTCCGGCCGGCTTGCCATGCCGGGCATGCATGGAGTCATGACCATCAGGTCTTTGTGACGGCGCGGCGAGGTTTCGTATAGTCGTGCCCGTGCGGCAGCGAGGTGCGGGATGAAGGGCGTCAGGCTTGACCATGCGACCATCGACACGGACGACGTGGCGGCGAGCGTCGCGTTTTACGGCCATTATCTGGGCCTGAAGCCGGGCTGGCGGCCGCCTTTCGGGGTCGGCGGGGCTTGGCTTTATGCCGCCGACGGCGACTACCCGATCCTGCATCTGCTGGAACGCCCCAAGCGCGAGGGCAGCGGCATGTTCAACCACATCGCCTTCCGGGGCGAGGGGCTGCCCGCCTATATCGAGAAATTGCGGAATGACGGCTGCTGGTTCGAGGCGCGACCGGTGGACGAGACGCCCTATACCCAGATCCACCATTTCGACCCGAACGGTGTCAGGATCGAGATCACCTTCGAGGAACCGCTGGGCGCGGCGCGCATCGCTTCCGACGACAGCGCGCCGGCGGGGCGGAGCGTACTCGACCCGGACTAGTGCACGTCGAGCGAGGGGCCGAGACCGAGCGCACCGGGCGGCAGCGCAAGGCCGGCATTGCGCAGGCCCTCGCGCCCGCCATTGAGGCGCGCCGTCGGCCAATCGGTCTCATCGATCATCTGCGCCATATGATCGAAGATCATGGCGTTGAGCTGGTTGACCGAGGCCGAGCCGATGCGGTCGAACGAGGTCGCGACCGACCAGCTGCAATCCAGCCCCTTGATCGGCGTCGCCTTGAGCGCGCCCGAGGTGCTTGAAACGACCGCGCTGCTGGGCACGATGCCCGCGCCGGCGCCCTGCTCCACCAGATCCATCAGCAGCGAGGAGGCGTTGACCTCGCAGCGGAAATCCGGCCGCGCGCCCAGCTTCGCGAAGGCGTCTTCGAGCAGGAGCCGCATGGAATTCGGATAGCCGCAGAGCAGCAGCGGCATGTCGACGAGATCGGCAACCTCGATCGGCCCATCAAAGCTCTGCGCCGCATCGGCGCGCTGGACGAGGAAGGCGCCTTCGGTGAAGAGCGGCGCATAGCGGAGGCCCCGCGCCGGCGTGTGCGAGGAAAGGACCGCGATGTCGATCAGCCCAGCCGTCAGCGCATCGCGCAGATTGATGCTGGTGTTGAGCACGACGTTCAGCGTGACGCCGGGATAGGCCTTCATGAAGGCCGCGGCGACCGGCGCGGCGAGCAGCGACTGGAGCGAGGCGGGCATGCCCAGCGCCACGATGCCGTGGGGCACGCCCATCTCCGCCGCCATATCATCGCGCAGCATTTGAACCCGGCGCAGGACATTGCAGGCATGTTCGTAGAAGCGCGTGCCGGCATCGGTCAGCGAGACGCCGCCATTGTGGCGCACGAAGAGCAGCTGGCCGATTTCGTCTTCCAGCTTGGCGATCGAGCGGCTGAGCGCGGGCTGGGCGACGTTCAGATGCTGGGCCCCGCGCACGAAGCTGCGGGCGTCCGCGATGGTCTTGAAGTAGCGCAGCTGGCGAAGTTCCACCGTTCAGCCTCCTTCATCTACCCGGCGGACTATTGCCCCTGTACGCCGCGGTTGCAACGCTGCCGTGCGGTCACCTTGCGATGGCATAACCCTGCATGCCGCGCGGATTGGCCGCCGCATGCAGGATTCCCGACGCGTCCCTGGAACAGGCGGAGAGCCGTCCTTCCGACCAGGGCCCGCCGAGCTTGATCGTGTGCCCCTTGTCGCGCAGCGCCTGCAGCGTCGCTTCGGGGAACCGGCTTTCCAGCGCTATGATGCCGGGCGTGACATCACGGGGCCAGAAGCTGGCGATGAGGTGATCGGTGTGGAAGGCGGGCGCGTCGATCGTGCGCTGGAGGCTGAGCCCCTTGTCGATATGGCGCAGCAGGAAGAGCAGCGACCACTGCTCCTGCTGATCGCCGCCCGGCGTGCCGTAAGCGAGATAGGGTTTGCCGACCTTGAAGACCATCGAGGGCGTCAGCGTGGTGCGCGGCCGCTTGCCGGGCGCGAGCGAATTCACATGGCCCGGCTGGAGCCAGAACATCTGCATGCGGGTGCCGAGCGCGAAGCCGAGCTCCGGCACGATCGGGCTGGACTGGAGCCAGCCGCCCGACGGCGTCGCGGAGACCATGTTGCCACAGCGGTCGACGACGTCGAGATGGCAGGTATCGCCGACGACGCCTTCGACGCCGGTCTCGGCGGCGGGCTTTTCAGTGGGCGCAAAGGTCGGCTCGCCGCCGCCCGCGCCGGCTGCATTCCGGCGCAGCCCGGCGATCTCGGGCATCATGGAATTGCGGCCGCCGGGCGCACCGGGGCGTAGATCGAGGCTGGCGGTGTCGCCGATCAGCGATCGGCGCTGCGCCGCGTAAGTGCTGCTGAGGAGGTCGTCGATGGGCACGCCGGGGTCGTCGCCGTACCAGGCATCGCGGTCGGCCATCACGAGCTTCAGCGTTTCGGCGACGAGGTGGACGAAGTCCGGACCTTGATCGTCGAGCGCGGCGATGTCGTCGCCTTCGAGGATGCGCAGGGCCTGGAGCATCGAGGGGCCCTGGCTCCACGCGCCGCATTTGAAGACTTGGTGGCCGCGATAGTCGATGCTCACGGGGCGCTCGACGGGCGGCCGCCAGCCGTGCATGTCGGATGCTGCGAGGACGCCGCGATGCCTGCGGCCGGAAATATCCATGACGGCGTTGTCGTGCATGAAGCGGCCGATGGCGGCGGCGACCGGGCCGTCATACCAATAGGCGAGCGCCGCATCGATCTGAGCCTCGCGGCTGCCGCCGGCGGCTTCCGCGTGCTCGACGATGGTTGTGTAGAGCGCAGCCAGCGCGGGATTCGCGAACAGGCTACCCGCCGTGGGCAGCGCGCCGTCTTTCAAGAAAACCGCAGCCGAGGTCGGCCATTCCTCGCGGAAAATGCCTTCGACCGATTTGATCGTCGCGACGGCGCCGGCGAGGATCGGATGACCCTCGGCGGCATAGGCAATGGCCGGCGCCAGCGCTGTGCGAAGCGAAACGCTGCCCCAGTCGCGCAGCATGGTGAGCCACGCCCCGAACGCGCCCGGGATGCAGGCAGCGAGAAGGCCGGTGCCGGGGATGAGGTCGAGACCAAGAGCCGCGAAGTGCTCCAGCGTCGCCCCCGCTGGCGCGCCGCCCTGGCCGCAGATGACGGTCGGTTCGGCATCGTCGTGCCGCGCGAGCAGGATCGGCGCATCGCCGCCGGGGCCGTTGAGGTGGGGCTCCACGATCTGCAGCGTGAAACCCGCCGCCACCGCCGCATCGAACGCATTGCCGCCGGACTCCAAGAGCTTCATCGCCACCGCAGACGCGATCCAATGCGTCGAACCCACCGCGCCGAACGTGCCGGCGAGATCGGGACGCGTCGTGAAGTACTCCATGAAATCCTCAGCACTTGATGCAGCATGCGCAGCGCGCCCTGGGATCGACGCTATTGAGCGCCGCGGCCTTGCGCTAAAACATATTTCTCATAGCGGGGATGTCCGGCAGTCATGGGGGCACGCGGCGCTCATGCCCGGCACGCATCGTCGCCATGACAAAACGGTCATTGCGCCGGCGTGGGCCGGGGCAAACATCGCGCGGTCGGTCGTACAGGGTGTCGTGAAGTCCATGGTCAATGAGGTGCGGCTCCCCACCGAAGCCGAGGTCCGGCAGGCTCGCGCAAATATCGCCGGCGTCGCGCGGCGCACGCCGCTGTGGCGGCTGGATGTCGAGATCCCCGGCACGACGATCTATCTGAAGCTCGAAAACCTGCAGCCGCTCGGCTCGTTCAAGATCCGCGCGGCGCTGAATGCGCTGAAGAGCAAGGATCCGGCCTCGCTCCGCCGCGGCGTGATGGCGCCGAGCGCCGGCAATTTCGGCCAGGGGCTCGCCTGGGCGGCGCGCCAGCTCGGCCTGCCCGTCACGATCGTCGCGCCGGAGACGGCCGCGAAAACCAAGATCGCGGCGCTTGAGGCGCTGGGCGCCAAGGTGATCCGCATTCCCTTCGCGGATTGGTGGGAGGTGCTGACCACGCGCCGGTTTGCAGGCGAAGATGGCGTCTTCTTCCACCCCGTCGCCGATTCCGACGTGATTGCGGGGAATGCGACGATCGCCGATGAGATCCTGGAGGACTTGGCCGAACCCACGACGATCATCGCGCCGGTCGGCGGCGGCGGGTTGATCGCCGGCATCGGATCGGTGATGCGCCGCAAACGGCCGGGGACGAAGATCCTCGCCGTGGAGTCGGAGATGGCGCAACCGGTGGCCGCGGCGTTTGGCGCCGCGAAGCCGGTCGCGGTGACGTACATGCCCAGTTTCGTCGACGGCATGGGGAGCTCCGTCGTGCTGGACGAGATGTGGCCGCTGTTCCGCGACACCGTCGATGCACCGGTCTGCGTCTCGCTGGACGAGATCAAGGCCGCCATTCGCCTGCTGGCCGCCAAGCATCACGTTATCGCGGAGGGCGCCGGCGCGGCTGCAGTCGCGGCGGCTTTTTCGGGCCGCGCGGGCACGGGGGCGATCGTCTGCATCGTCTCCGGCGGCAATATCGATGCCGCCGTGCTCGGCGGCATCCTGAACGAAGGCATCAGCTAGTCATGCGTTTCATCGATGCCGCCGAGGTCAGGGCACGGCTGACCTATCCCCTGTGCATTCCCATCGTGCGCAATGCGATGATCGCCTTCTCGCGCGGCGAGACACGGCAGTTGCTGCGGTCGATCATTCCGCTCGGCGCCGGCAAGATCTTCGGCATCATGCCCGGCGCGCTCGGCGGCGAAGCGCTGTTCGGCGCCAAGCTGGTCAGCATTTTCCACGACAATGTCCTGAAAGGCGGGCCGTCGCATCAGGGCGTCGTCGTGCTGTTCGACGGCAAGACCGGCGCGCCGGTCTGCATCGTCGACGGCGGCGAGATCACCGCGATCCGCACCGCCGCCGCCAGCGCGGTCGCGACCGATGCGCTCGCTCGGCCCGACGCGACGCGGCTCGCCATTCTCGGCAGCGGCGTCCAGGCGCTGGCCCATGCCCGCGCCATCGCGGAGGTGCGCGCGCTGTCGCATATCACCGTCTGGGCGCGTGCGTCGGACAAGGCCGCGCGTCTCGCCGAGACGATCGGCGCCGAATTGGCCGTCGCGACAGTGGCGGCGCCGTCGGTGGAAGCGGCGGTGTCAGATGCGCAGATTGTCTGCACCGTGACGGGCGCGGCGGAGCCCATTCTCCTGTCGCAGTGGATCAAGCCGGGCACGCATCTGAACGTCGTCGGATCAAGCGTCGCGGGACCGGCGGAAATCGACGAGGCACTCGTGGCCCGTGCCCGCTTTATCGCCGACAGCCGCGAAGGCGTACTCGCGCAGGGCGGCGAGTTCCTGCGTGCGAAACAGACCGGCCTCGTCGATGACGCGCATGTCGTGGGCGAAATCGGCGAAGTGCTGGCCGGGACGCTGGAAGGGCGCCAGTCACCGGACCAGGTGACGATCTATAAGTCTCTGGGGCATGTCGTACAGGATCTGGCTGCGGCGGGCGCGCTCTATGCGACAGCGGTCGAGCCATGAGTGATGGCGATGCCGACCGACTGGTCATCGCGGCGCTCGAAGACCGGCGCGCGGCGGCGATTATTGCTGCCGACGTCGATACGCTCGCGGCGATGACGGATGCGGATTACGTCCATGTCGAAACCAGCGGACGCGTACGGACGAAGCAGGATTTCCTGGAGACGCTGCGATCAGGTCCGGGACGGTTCGAACGCTACGATATCAGGGAGAATGTCATCCAGCTCTACGGCGATGCCGCCGTGGTGACGGGTGTGTTCGAGAACGCTTATCGCGCGGCCGATGGGCAGTGCACCGCCAAGACGGCGCGGCATATCCGCGTCTATGTCCGCCGCTCCGGCGGCTGGATGAATGTCTCGCATCAGGCGACGGCGCTGGACACCGCCGCCCGCTCGGGCCGCACGGCATAGCGCCGCGCCAGGACCGCGCAGACCATCAGCTGAAGCTGATGGAAGAGCATCAGTGGCAGCACGATGAGGCTGAGCTGCGGCCCCGCGAACAGCACGCTGGCAATGGGCAGGCCGCTCGCCAGCGATTTCTTCGAACCGCAGAACTGCAGGACGATCTCGTCCTCGACGCTGAGACGCATGAAGCGACGGGCGATGAGTGCGGTTAGTGCCAGCGCCGCCGCGAGCAGGCCCGCGAGCAGGATGAGGAGAACGACAAGGTCGAGCGGCGCGACCTGGGACCAGACATTGTCGACCATGCCCTTGGAGAAGGCGACATAGATGATGAGCAGGATCGAGCCGCGATCGGCATAGCCGAGGATCTGCTTGTGGCGCTGCACGAAGCCGCCGACCCAGGGACGCAGGAGCTGTCCCGCCACAAAGGGCACGAGAAGCTGAAGCACGATGTCGCGGAAGACACCGAAGGAAAGCTGCACACCGCCGGTATGCAGCAGTGCCGCCGCAAGCAGCGGCGTCAGGAAGATGCCGAGAATGTTGGAGGCCGAGGCGGCGCAGAGCGCGGCAGCGACATTGCCGCGGGCGATCGAGGTGAAGGCGATCGAGGACTGCACCGTCGACGGCAGCACGCAGAGGAAGATGATGCCCGTGGCGAGCGCGGACGGCAGGAGCGAGCCGGCCGCGAGATTGAGGCCGATCCCGAGCACCGGAAAGAGAACGAAGGTGCTGAGCAGCACCGCGAGATGGAGCTGCCATTGCTTGAGGCCGTTCCAGGCGGCGCGCGGCGAAATGCGCGTGCCGTAGAGAAAGAACAGGAAGACGATGCCCGCATCGGCCGCGATGCCGGCGACGACGGCGCCATCGCCGCGCGCCGGCAGCACCGCCGCGAGCGCGACGGTCGCCAGCATCAGGGCGATATAGGGGTCGAGCACCCCGCGTAGCCGGTTCAGCACAGGATCGTCTCCTTGTTAGAGACAGATGGGCCTACTACGCGCCGATTGTGAAGTGCGCTTACCCGGCTTACTGTGATCGGGAAATGGAATGACCGCATGTTTGACCCGTTGTGGCTGGCGAGTTTCGTGGCGGTGGCAGAGACGCTGAACTTCACCGCCGCGGCCGCGCGGCTTGACCTGCGCCAATCCACGGTCAGCGAGCATGTGCGCAAGCTGGAGGCCGCGTGCGGCCGCCGCCTCTTCGCGCGCGACACGCACTCGGTCTCGATCACCGCTGACGGCGAGGCAATGCTCGGTTTTGCCGCCTCGATTCTGGACACCCATGCGCGGGCGCAGCGCCATTTCGCGGGCGACGATATTCGCGGGCGCATCCGGTTGGGGGTTTCGGAGGATGTGGTGCTGCGCGGCCTGCCCGAGGCGCTGCGCCGTTTCACCAGCGAGAACCCGCAGGTGGAGCTGGAACTGACCGTGGGGTTGAGCGAGGCGATGCGCAAGCAGCTCACGGCGGGCGAGTTGGATCTCGTCTTCCTCAAGCGCCGGATCGGCGAGACGCATGGCGAGCTGGTCTGGCGCGAGCCGCTGGTCTGGATCGCCGCGCCGGACTTCCGGCTGGAGCGCGGACGCCCCGTGCCGCTCGTCGTGCTCGCGCCGCCAAGCTTGACGCGCTCCGCCGCGCTGGCAGCGCTGGAGCGGCAGGGGCTCGGCTGGCGCGTCGTCTGCACCAGCGCCAGCCAGAGCGGGGTGCACGCCGCAGTGTTTGCGGGCCTCGGCGTTGCGCCGCATGCACGGTCGCTGGCCCCGCCCGGCCATGTCGAGGTAGCAGCCCTGCCCGCGCTTGGCGAGATCGAGTTCGCCGTCATCGCGGGGCGCGCGGCCAAGCGCGGGCCGGCCAAGGCACTGGCGGCGGTGATCCAGACGAGCGGCGTGCTGCTGCGCAATCGGAGTGCGTTCCAGACAGCGCCGTGATGCCTAGACCGGCACCGCCGTCGTGTATTTCACCTGGCTGAGCGCGAAGTGTGAGGCAGAGGTCGCGACATTGGGGTTGGCGAGCAGGTCGCGCATCAGGAAGCGTTCGTAGTCCGCGACATCGGCGACGACGATGCGCATGAGGTAGTCCCACTCGCCGGACATCGAATGGCATTCCATGATTTCCGGCCGCCCGCGCAGGAAGCTTTCGAAGACCTGGCGGAGGTCCATCGCGTGGGATTTGAGACGGACCTGCAGCATCACGCTGACGCCGCGCCCGACCCGCTCAGGATCGACCAGTCGCACCGGCGCGCGGAGGATACCGGCCTTCTCCAGTGCGCGAATCCGGCGCCAGCAGGAGGCAGGTGACGCGCCGACCTTTTCGGCCAGCGCCTCGTGGCTGAGTCCGGCATCGGCCTGCAAGGCCCGCAACAGCCGGCGGTCGAGATCGTCGATTTGATGATTTTCTTTCATAATCATGCCGTCAGCGAAACGTATCGCCATTATACGCCGCAGAACGCGGTGAAATGAAAGCGATTTTCGGCACGAGCATCGCAAGATGCTTTCATGAACACGCCGAACTCTTCGCCGCCGCCGGGCGCTGCCGCGGACTGGACCATCCCGCAGGACTGGGCCGCCTATACGCCGGCCGAGCACGGGATGTGGGACACGCTGTTCGAGCGGCAGTCGAAAATGCTGCCCGGTCGCGTCAGCCCGGCCTTTCTCAAAGGACTCGACGTGCTGCGCATGTCAAAGCCGGGCATTCCCGATTTCGACGAGCTGTCCGAGCGTCTGATGAAGCTGACCGGCTGGAAGGTCGTCGCGGTGCCGGGCCTCGTGCCGGAAGAGGATTTCTTCCGCCATCTCGCCAACCGCACCTTCGTCGCCGGGCGCTTCATCCGCACGCCCGCGCAGATCGACTATCTGGAAGAACCCGACATTTTCCACGACGTCTTCGGCCATGTGCCGTTGCTCGCCGATCCGGTCTTCGCCGACTACATGCAGGCCTATGGTGAAGGCGGGCTTCGCTCGCTGGAGTTCGGCGCGATGCATCAGCTGGCGCGGCTCTATTGGTACACAGTGGAGTTCGGACTGATCCGCGAGGACGGCGATCTGCGCCTCTATGGCGCCGGCATCGTTTCCAGCTTCGGCGAGTCGCGCTTCGCGCTGGACGATCCCTCGCCCAACCGGATCGGTTTCGACCTCGAGCGCGTGATGCGCACCGACTACAAGATCGACGATTACCAGCAGACCTATTTCGTCATCGACTCATATGCCGATCTGCTGCGCCAGACGCTGGAGACCGATTTCGCACCGCTCTATGCGCGGCTGAAGGACGGCGCGGAATTCGCGACGGACACAGTGCTGCCGACCGACCGGGTCATCACACGCGGCACGCAGGCCTATGCGACTGCCAAGCAAGGGGCGGCGCATGTCTGACGGACATCTCTTCGGACGCCTCGCGCCACAGGCGCCGGACGCACTGCTCTCGCTGATCGGGCTTTATCGCGACGATGCGCGCGCGACGAAGCTCGACCTCGGCGTCGGCGTCTATCGTGATGCGACGGGCGCGACGCCGGTGCTGCGCGCCGTAAAGGCGGCGGAGGCGCGGCTGCTGACGACGCAGGCGACCAAGTCCTATCTCGGCCCCGAAGGCGATATCGGCTTTGTCGCGGGGTTGCAGCCGATCATCTTCGGCGCGGGCGCGACGACGCCGGTGTTCGGCGTGCAGACGCCGGGGGGCACCGGCGCGCTGCGGCTGGCGGCCGATCTCATCGCCGCCGCGAAGCCCGGCGCGCGGATCTTCATGGGCACGCCGACCTGGCCCAATCATCCGCAGATCTTCGACGTGACCGGCCTGACGACGGTCGCCTATCGCTATTTCGATCCGGCCACGCAGGCGGTGCGGTTCGATGAGATGATGAGCATGCTGGCGACGGGCGGAGCCGGCGATGCCGTACTGCTGCAAGCGTGTTGCCACAACCCGACAGGGGCCGATCTCACGCTCGATCAATGGCGCGCGGTCGCCGAAATCGTTGCGGCGCGCGGGCTGCTGCCGCTGATCGATCTCGCCTATCAGGGTCTCGGGCTGGGGCTGGAAGGCGACGCGGCGGGGATGCGGCTGGTGCTGGAGGCCGCGCCGGACGCGCTGATCGCCTATTCCTGCGACAAGAATTTCGGGCTCTATCGCGAGCGCACCGGCGCGCTCTATGCGATGTCGGACAATGCAGCGCGGCTGGAGCTTGCCGCCTCAAACATCAAGGCGCTGGCCCGCGCGAACTGGTCGATGCCGCCCGATCACGGCGCGGCGGTCGTGCGGATCATCCTGGAAGACGCCGCGCTCGCCGCGGACTGGCGTGCGGAACTGGAAGAGATGCGGCTGCGCATCGTCGCGGTGCGCCAGGCGCTGGTGGTTGCGGCGCCGTCGCTGAGTGCGCTCGGGCACCAGCACGGCATGTTCGCGCAATTGCCCGTCACCCCCGCGCAGGTCGCGACACTGCGCGAGCAACACGCCGTCTACATGGCGGGTTCCGGCCGCATCAACCTCGCCGGACTGACGCCGGCGACCATTCCCGCCTTCGCCACCGCCTATGCCGCCTGCCTCAAGGAGACATCGCCATGACGACGACGCATGACAATCCGCTCGGCCTCGACGGCTTCGCCTTCGTGGAATTCACCAGCCCCGATCCCGCGGGCATGAAGGGCCTGTTCGAACAGCTCGGCTTCGTCGCCGCGAGCACGCATCCCACGAAGGCGGTGACGCGCTACAAGCAGGGCCGCATCAACCTCGTCATCAACGACGCGCCGTCGGGCCAGGCCGCCGCGTTCCGCGCCGCACATGGGCCATCCGCGAACGGCATGGGGTTCGTCGTCGACGACGTGGAAGCCGCCTATGCGGAAGCGCTGAAGCGCGGCGCGGTGGCCGCCGATGCCAGCGCGTCGATGCTGGGCACGGACGCGCGGGTCATCGAGGGGATCGGCGGGTCGCTGCTGTATCTCACCCAAAACCGTGACGCCGCCTTTGCGGACTGGACGCCGGTGCCGGGCGCAGCGGCGGCCGAAGCTGTCAACTCCGTCGGGCTCGATCTGCTCGACCACCTCACCCACAATGTCCGGCGCGGCGAGATGCGGACGTGGTCCGGCTTCTATCGCGACATCTTCGGCTTCGAGGAGCAGAAGTATTTCGACATCAAGGGCCAGGCGACGGGCCTGTTCAGTCAGGCGATGATCGCGCCGGACAAGGCGATCCGCATTCCCCTGAACGAGAGCCAGGACGACAACAGCCAGATCGAGGAGTTCATCCGCCAGTATAACGGCGAGGGCATCCAGCATCTCGCGCTGACGACGGACGATATCTACGAGACCGTCGAGCGGCTGCGCGCGCGTGGCGTGAAGCTGCAGGACACGATCGAGACCTATTACGAACTGGTCGACAAGCGCGTGCCCGGTCATGGCGAGGATCTGGCGCGGCTGAGGAAGAACCGCATCCTGCTGGACGGCAGCGTCGGCGAAGAGGGTCTGCTGCTGCAGATCTTCACCGAGAACCTGTTCGGGCCGATTTTCTTCGAGATCATTCAGCGCAAGGGCAACGAGGCGTTCGGGCATGGCAATTTCCAGGCCCTGTTCGAAAGCATCGAACTCGATCAAATTCGGCGCGGCGTCGTGACGGTCGACGCCTGAGGGCGAAGACATGATCGTGCGGCCAGGTTCAGACACTTCCTATCTCTCCGGCTTCGGCTCGTATTTCGAGACCGAGGCCGTCGCGGGCGCGTTACCGCTCGGGCAGAACTCGCCGCAGTGCGTGGCGTTCGGGCTCTATGCCGAGCAACTCTCGGGCAGCGCGTTCACCGCGCCGCGCCACGAGAACCGGCGCAGCTGGCTCTATCGCCTGCGGCCGAGCGCCAGCCATGCGCCGTTCAAGCCGTATGACGGCGCGAAGCTGTTGCGCTCGGGACCGTTCGACGAGGTCATCGCGAGCCCGAACCGTCTCCGCTGGGACCCGCTCCCCGACGCGACTGCAGACGCCGACTTCGTGGATGGGCTGACGACCTATGCCGGCAACGGCGCGCCCGACCATCAGGCGGGGATCGGCATTCACCTCTACGCCGCGAACCGCTCGATGACGGGCCGCGTGCTGCTGAATGCCGACGGTGAATTGCTGATCGTGCCGCAGTCGGGCGCGCTGAAACTGCGCACCGAGTTCGGCGTGCTGACCGTTGCCCCGGGCGAGATCGCCGTCGTGCCGCGCGGCGTGCGTTTCGCGGTGGACCTCATCGACGGTACGGCGCGCGGCTATGTCTGCGAGAATTACGGCGCGGCCTTCCGCCTGCCTGAATTGGGACCGATCGGCGCGAACGGGCTCGCCAATCCCCGCGACTTCCTCAGCCCCATTGCGGCCTTCGAGGACACGGACACCCCAACCGAGGTGATCCAGAAATTCCAGGGCCGGCTGTGGACGACCACCCTGCCCTGGTCGCCGCTGGATGTCGTGGCGTGGCACGGCAATCTGACGCCGTACAAATACGATCTGGCGCATTTCAACACGATCAACACGGTCAGCTTCGATCATCCCGATCCGTCGATCTTCACGGTACTGACCTCGCCGAGCGACACGCCGGGCACGGCGAATTGCGACTTCGTGATCTTCCCGCCGCGCTGGATGGTCGCCGAGCACACGTTCCGGCCGCCCTGGTTCCATCGCAACGTGATGAGCGAATTCATGGGACTGGTGCTCGGCGCTTATGACGCCAAGGCCGGCGGCTTCGCGCCCGGCGGCGCCTCGCTGCACAACTCCATGAACGGGCATGGGCCGGATCGCGAAAGCTATGAGAAGGCGATTGTCGCGAACCTGGGGCCGCACAAGATCGAGGCGACGCTCGCCTTCATGTTCGAGAGCCGTTGGGTCATTCGGCCTACGAAGTTCGCCGACGAGACGCCGCTGAAGCAACTCGACTACGACCATTGCTGGGCGGACTTCAAAAAGGCGGAGGTGCCGCGCTGATGCCCGTCATCGATGAGACGCACGACCCAGATCTGGCGTCATGGGTCGCCTCAGCCAACAGGCATCGCGACTTTCCGATTCAGAACCTGCCGTTCGGGGTGTTCAGCGTGGGCGGGGCGCCGCGCGGTGGCGTGGCGATCGGCGACCAGATTCTCGACCTCGCCGCAGCAGCGCAATCCGTCCTGCTCGAGGGCGATGCGAAAGACGCCGCGCGCGCCGGTGCGGGACCCGAGCTCAATGCGTTGCTCGCTTTGCCTGCCGCGCGCCGTCGCGCTCTGCGGCGACGTCTTTCGTCCTTGCTGGCGCAAGGTGCGCCCGAGCAGGCAGAGGTGGAGCGCTGGCTGCATCCGGCATCGGCGTGCGCGCTGCACCTGCCGGCGCGGATCGGCGACTACACCGATTTCTACGCCGGCATTCATCACGCCCTCAATGTCGGCAAGCAGTTCCGGCCCGACAGTCCGCTGCTGCCCAACTACAAGCATGTGCCGATCGGCTATCACGGCCGGGCCTCGTCCGTGCGCCCATCGGGCGCACCGGTGCGGCGGCCGAGCGGACAGACGATGCCGCCCGGCGCGACGGCGCCGCTGTTTGGCCCGAGCCAGCGGCTGGACATCGAACTGGAACTGGGCGTCTGGATCGGCGCGGGCAATGCGCTCGGCGCACCGATTGCGATCGATGAGGCCGACGATCACATTGCGGGGCTCTGCCTGCTCAACGACTGGTCGGCGCGCGATCTGCAAGCGTGGGAGTACCAGCCGCTCGGGCCGTTCCTCGCGAAGAATTTCATGACCACGGTTTCGCCCTGGATCGTCACCGCCGAGGCGCTGGCGCCGTTCCGGATCGCCCAGCCGCCGCGTCCCGACGGCGATCCGCGCCCCCTGCCCTATCTGTGGAATGATGCGGACCAGGCGAAAGGCGCCTATGCACTCGACCTGGAGGTGGCGATCACGACCGAGGCGATGCGGCGTGACGGCCATGCGCCGCATCGGCTGGCGAACGGTCCGGCGTCCAATCTCTACTGGACGCTGGCCCAACTCGTCGCCCATCACACGTCGGGCGGCTGCAATCTCAATCCGGGCGATTTACTGGGCACCGGCACGATCTCAGCGCCCGACATAAGCGGCGTCGGCAGTCTTCTGGAACTGACGCGCGGCGGTCAGGCGCCGATCACCCTGCCCAGCGGCGAGGTCCGCACGTTCCTGCTGAACGGCGACGAGATCATCCTCGCGGGCCGCGCCGTTGCCGACGGGTTTGTCAGCATCGGATTTGGCGCCTGTGAGGGGCGTATCGAAGGATAGGCCGAGGGCGGCGCTCACGCCGCCCCGATCTACCTCGGCTCAAACGAGCATTGAGTTGGGTGGTAGGCCGAGCATGGATCGGCCGTGCTGCTCGAAGGCGACGTCTTCATCGAACACGATGTGGCTGGAGATGACGTTGACGTCGCGCAGCATGCGCTGCAGCGGGTTGTCGAGTTGATGGACGCTGGAGCCGCCCGCTTCGCACAGCAGGAGAATGGCGTGCCGGCAGAGCCCGACCGCGTAGGCGATCTGGGCCCGCGTTGCGATGCGGCCGCGAAGTTGCGCCGGGCCTTCGAGATCGCCCAACGCCCAGGTCGCGGCGAGTGCATCCCTGATCAGCAGTTCGGCGGTACGGGTCATGGTCTCGGCGCGGGCAAGCCGGAGCTGCGACGCGGGCTTCTCGGACTGCTTGGCGTCCGAACCCATCTTGGTGTGGCCGCCGAGGCGCTCGCGCGTCAGCTCGACCGTCGCCTTGGCGGCGCCGATGGCGGAGATCGCCGCGGTCGATGCGAGGAACGGCGCCATCGGCATGCGATAGAGCGGCGACGTGTAGAACTTCGACGCCGGCCCGCGGCCATCGCGCATCGGACCGGAACGAACCATGCGGTGTTCGGGTACGAAGAGATCGCGCACGACGAGATCGTGACTGCCGGTCGCGGCCATGCCGTCCATGCGCCAGGTATCGGGCACATCGACATCGGTCGCCGGCATCAGGAACATCGCCATGTCGGGGCCGTTGCCGCCTTCGATGAAGGCACTCGCGATCACCCAGTCGGCATGCATGATGCCGGTGCCCCAGCGCCAGCGGCCGTCGAGCCGGAAGCCGCCCGGAACCGGGCGCGCCTTGCCGGGCGGCACGGTCACCGCGGGCGCGATGACATACGATTGGCGCCCGAAGGTTTCGTCCTGTGCCTGTTCGGGGAAGTTCGCGAGCAGCCAGTTGTGCTCGACGCAGAACGCCGCGACCCATCCCGTGGAGGGGCAGCCTTCGCTGAGCGGCAGGACCAGATCGACGAACTCGCGCGGGTCGAGTTCCAGCCCGCCATACTTCTTGGGCACGAAGGCGCGGAAGATGCCGGTGTCGCGAATCGCCATCCAGGCTTCGTCATCGGGACGCCGCTGCGCCTCGGCATGAGCAGCGCGCGCGCGCAGCACGGGTTTGAGCGCCGCGATGCGGGTCCTCATCTCCGTGAGGTCGGAGGCCGGCGCGGCGTCCTTGGCCGGCCATGCCGCCTTCGTGGGGATGACGCGATCCGCCTTCAACTCCGCATGAACAGTCAACGCGCATCCTCCGGTACGATTGACAAAATTATTGTCAATCGACGGGGTGGCTTGTCAAGCCGCGTAAGCAGATGCGTTCGCGGCGAACCGCATCTGCATCCTTCGCCGCCTTAAGTTCAGCTTTTGCCGGCGCGCGATTTCTTCGTCGCGGCGAGGTCGCCGTCATCGATCGCGGCGCCCCAGTCAATATTCAGGATCTCGATCAAAGCCGCCATCTTGCGCGCGCCGATCCGCTGTTCGAGGCGATCCTCCAGCGTGGCGATGATCTTCTGGGCCGTCGTCTGAAGGCTGCGCGCCCTGGGCGAAAAGCCGAGCACGACCGAACGGCCGTCATCGGCATCGGGATTGGCCTCAAGGACCTTCATGTCCAACAATTGCCCGGCGATATGGCCGATGGCCTGGCGCGACAGCCGCATCTTGCGCGCGATCTCGGCCGGGCGGCGCACGCCGGACGAGACATACATGATCATCATCGACTGCGACTTGTTGTAGCCCTCGAATCCGCCGGATTTCAGCTGCGCCTGAAGGGCGTTGTCGAACCAGTCCCAGCCTTCGAGAAGGCCCGCCATCACATATCGATGCCTGTTTGCCGCCGACATCAGGCCAGTCCCCCATTGCAGACCCTTGATAGGCGAGCGAATCGCTCGCACGCAAGGATTAGAGTCCCGCAGCGTTTTCCAACGCGCGTTCCGGAACCCGCTCAACTGGGTTGTTGCAGTGCAGCAAAAATTTGGGGAACGGCATTAATACCCGCGCTGCGTCAGATTGATGCTTTCCCGGAAAGATAAGCCAAATATTTGACGATTTTGATCGCGCCGAAGCCAACATTCCCGTTGCTTGGCGACGCATATTGGTAAAATATTTTTCGAATAATCGACGTCAGCAAGGCGTCAAACCGCATCCCTAGGGGAGGGAAACTTATGAAACTTCGCTCACGGCTCCTCATCAGCACTGTTGCGGCCCTCGCCGCAGGGGCGCCGCACCTCGCCTCCGCACAGTCGACTACGGCGCCCGCCGCCCAGCCGGCGGCGGAAGATTCCAGCGAGGAAGTCATCGTCACCGCGACCAAGCGCGCGCGCAACGTGCAGGACGTGCCGATCGCCATCGACGTGGTCAGCCAGGAGAAGCTGGAGAAGACCGGCACCACCGATCTTCTCGCTTTGGCGCAGAAGGTGCCCGGCGTCGCCGTGCGTACCGGCAATGCCGGCACCGTCATCCGTATCCGCGGCATTGGTTCAGGCCCGTTCGGCAATACCGAGCAGTCCGTCGCGATCTACAAGGACGGCATCTTCATCGGCAAGTCGCGCCAGAACCAGATGCCGTTCTATGACGTCATGCGGGTGGAAATCCTCCGCGGACCGCAGGGCGCGCTGATCGGCAAGAACTCCTCTGTCGGCGCTCTCAACATCCTCTCCAACCTGCCGACCGACGAGTTGCAGGCCGGCCTCACCGCGAACTATCTGTTCGACTATGACGGCGTCGACATCGCCGGCTATGTCTCCGGCCCGATCAGCGACACGCTCGGCGGCCGCGTCGCGCTGAAGTACCGCAACACGACGGGCCAGCTGACCAACTTCGTCACCGGCAAGGACGAGCCGGAGGTTGAATCGATCCAGGGCCGCGCGACGCTGCGCTTCCGGCCGAACGACAATGTCGACATGGTCACCAAGTTCGAATACTCGAAGGTGACGGGCAACGGGCACAATTTCTTCGGCGTGCCGCTGACCTTCACGACCTATCAGTCGGCGTTGGATGCGATCCTGAATGCCGGCGGTTATTCCGCGCCGGGCATTTCCATTCCCGGTCCCAACGGCACCACAATCTCGCGCAGCGACGGCGATGCGCTGGAGCAGTACGAGTTCTCCAACTCGCTGACCGTGGACATGGACGGCGGGCTGACCTTCGTCTCGCTGAGCGGCTTTATCAGCTACAACTCCTATATGAGCACGGCCGGCCGTCACGCCGCGCCGTTCGAAATCCTCAACACCGCATATTTCGAGGATCTCAAGCAGTTCTCACAGGAGTTCCGCCTGCAATCGCCGGTCGGCGACACCTTCGACTGGGTGGTCGGCGCCTATGCCGACTATTCGCAGTTCGAGATGCTCAACCCGCTGATCTTCGACACGCGCAACGCTGTGGGTGCCGTGACGACGCGCGGCGTGCAGCATACCGATCTCGACATGGACACCTACTCCTTCTCGATCTTCGGCACGGGCACGTGGCACATCTCGCCCGATCTCGATCTGATCGTCGGCGGCCGCTACACCAGCGTCCATAAGGAAGGCGAGCTGCGCTATATCAGCGACTATCTGTCGGCCGGCGCCTTCACGACGCAGCCCTTCTTCTTCGCCAACTCCTTCACCGACAATCACTTCGATCCGTCGGTCACGCTGCAATACGACATCACGCCCGAGATCATGGTCTATGCGAACTATGGCCAAGGCTCGAAGCCCGGCACGTTCCAGTCGGGCCGCACCACAACGGCGTCCGACTTCCGCCTGAAGCAGGAAGTCACGACCAGCTATGAAGTCGGCTTCAAGAGCAAGCTCGCCGATGCCGTGACGCTGAACGCCGCCGCCTTCTACATGGAGATGGAGGACTTCCAGGTCGGCCAGTACATCACCGACAGCAACGGCTTGCCGGCGCTGCGCTCGACCAACGCGGCGACCGCCATCTCGCAGGGCTTCGAGTTCTCGCTGACCGCCAATCTGGACCAGTGGATCCAGGGCCTGACGCTCTCGGCGAACGGCGCCTACACCGACGCCTTCTACGACGACTATCCGGGCGCCACCTGCACCGTGCCCGCAATCGCCCGCGGCTGCGTCAACGGTCGGCCGTTCGAAGGCCAGCCCTCGTTCAACGGCGCTGGTCTGCCGATGCAGCTGGTCTCGAAATGGGCGGGAACGGTCGGTTTCGACTATTTCCGCGAGCTCTCCGACACGATCGGGCTGGAATTCTCGGGTTCGGCCGATCTGTACACGAGCTACTATTTCGACACGAGCGCCTATTCCGACGCGACCGGCCTGCAGAAGGGCGGCGCGATCTACAATCTGCGCCTCGGCATCACCGACCTGGACGAAAAGTGGAGTGTCGCGCTGATCGGCGAAAACCTGGGCGACGTTTGGCGCGGCGGTCAGAGCTACACCTATCCGGGGTTCCCCGGCACGGTGCGCACCTACGGCATTTACGGCGGCCGCAACCTGATGCTCCAGGCCTCCGTGAAATTCTAGTGATCGGTACCTCCCCGGTCTGATCACGAACTGCGGGTCGAACATCAGTTCGACCCGCTCCTTTCTTCAGTGTAGCGATTAGGGTTTGCGATGGGTCTCGAGGCGCTTTTCACGCCCTACACGGTGCGGGGCGTCACCATGCCGAACCGCTTCGTGATGGCGCCGATGCAGCGTCACAAGCCCGACGACTTCATCCCGAGCCGCGATCACGCCGAAGACTACCGGGCGCGCGTCACGGGCGGCATCGGCCTCGTCGTAACCCAGGGCACGACGATGGATCACTGGACGACATCGAGCGCCTATGCGCGGCTGTTCCCGCCCGCCTATGACGGCTGGCGCGCCTGCGTGGATGCCGTCCGCGAGTCCGGCGGACAGATTTTCCTGCAGCTCTGGCACGAAGGCGCCAACCGCGAAGGCGGCTACGGCCCCTCGGGGATGACCGCCGCAGGCGAAGTGCGCGGCACGCCGCTCACCCGCGAGGCCATCAAGGAAATCATCGAGGTCTATGCGCGCTCGGCCGCCATCGCCAAGCAGATCGGCTTTTCCGGCGTCGAGCTGCACGGCGCGCATGGCAACCTGATCGACCAGTTCTTCTTCACCGGCAGCAACCATCGCGACGACGAGTATGGCGGCGATCTCGCCGGACGCATGAAGTTTGGCCTCGATGCCACCCGCGCCGTGCGTCAGGCGGTGGGCGACGATTATCCGGTCAGCATGCGCATCTCGCAGTGGAAGGCCGGCATCTACGACGCTCAGCCGTTCAGGACGCCCGGCGAGTTGTACATGTTCCTGCAACCGTTGAAGGAAGCGGGTATCGACATGCTGCACGCCTCGGCACGCCGCTTCTGGATTCCCGAATTCGAGGGATCGGATCTGGGCTACGCCGGCTGGGTGAAGCAGCTGTCGGGGTTGCCTACCATCGCGGTCGGCAGCATCGGCCTCGACACCGACATGCATTCAAGCTTCGCCGGCAAGATGGCGGCGACGACGGGCGAGGCGGGGATCGCCGAACTGGCGCGCCGCTTCAATCGAGGGGATTTCGACCTCGCCGCCGTCGGCCGCGCCGTCCTCATCGAGCCGGACTGGGTCAACAAGATACGCGACGGCCGGTTCGGCGATCTGCGCCAGGAACTGTCGACCCAGGAGATCCGGGGCACGACGGTGCTGCGCAACTACACCCTGCCCAAATCCGAAAGCTGAGGGCCTTCCCATGTTGCGCATCCGCGAAAATCCGCGCGTTTTCCGCGAACTTCCCGGAGCGGCCAATTCGTGTAGTCTTGACGTCATGCCGGCGGGTTCGCCGAGGGGTCAGGGCGTCATGAAGATCGACGTAAACCAGTTGCTGCATTTTGTTGCGGTTGCGAACGACCTGTCGTTCCGCAAGGCCGCCGATCGGCTGAACCTCGCCCAGCCCTGGCTGTCGCGCCAGATCGGCAAGCTGGAGACCCAGCTCGGCTTCAAGCTGTTCATCCGTACCACCCGCCACGTGGAACTGACCAAGAAGGGCGAGCGGTTGCTGCTGCGCGCCCGCATGATGGCGCGCGAGGTCGAGGCGACCCGCTCGCTGGCGACGCTGCTGGTGCGCGAGGAGCCCAACAAGCTGCGGATCGGCGTGCCGTTCTTCGCGCTCTATGTGCGCGACCGCCTGCGCCTGTTCGACGCGTTCCACGACAAACACCCGAATATCAAGCTCGAGATCTGCACCGGCGACCAGACGCAGCTGCGCGTCGATCTGATGAATGGCGACCTCGACGGGCTGTTCTCGTCGGGCCCGCTGGACGAGGCGGGGCTCGACATCATCACGCTGTCGGAACGCAAGGTCGAGGTTGTGCTGCACAGCAGCGACCCGCTGCTGCGCAAGAACGCCATCACCCTCTCCGATCTTTCGGGACGCACGGCCGTCGTCTTTCCGCGCCACGTCAATTCCGGCCTCTATGACGAGCTCTTCGGCATTCTCGAAGGGTTGGCCGGCAAAATGCTGGAGCAGACCGACTTCAGCTATACGAGCCGGCTTGAGGACTTCAACGCGTTCTCGATCGTGCCGGGCTGGTCGCCGCACGGGCTCGGCAACGGGATGCGCCGCCCCATTCTGGACGTTCAGCAGGTGAGCCGCTTCCAGCTCCTCAAGCGCCGCACGGTGCAATCGGAGGCCATGGAGGATTTCTGGCAGACCGCCAAGGACGTGGCCGCCGCGCCGCCGCTGGTCCGCGCCGCCTAGACATAGCTCGATGGCTCAAAAGAAGAAGGGCTCTGCCGCGAGGCGGAGCCCTTTGAGTTGGGAGACAGTTCAGTCCGGTACGACGATGGCGGCTACTTCACGAAGTCGGCGGGGTAGTATCGGGTCGCGCGCAACAGCAGGAGGGAGCTGGGGATGATGAACAGCGCCAGCGTGACCATGCCGTAGCGAAGGCCTTCGGACTCGCCCATGCCCAGCCCCTTGTTGAAAAAGTCGCTGAGCACGCCGACCATCAGCGGGCCGAAGCCGAGGCCGATAAACGTGGTGACGATCATGAAGAGCGCGGTCACCGTCGCGCGGCTCTTGGAATCGACGAGGCCGAGGACGCTCGCGTAGCCCGGCGGCAGGGTGAAGCCCAACACGAACGAATGCGCGGTGGCGCAGGCGAGTGCGATGCCAAGATCGCCCGAGAACAAGGTGCCGGCCGTGAACACGATGCCACTCATCTTCGCCCAGGCCGGCAGCCAGAGCAGCACGCTGACATCGCGCGAGGTGCGGGCGTCGGCGATGCGGCCGGACAGATACATGCCGGTCGCCGCCATCAGGCCAGTCGCCACGCCATAGACGATGCCGATGATCGCCACGGGACCAAGGCTCAGCCCCGTGAAGGCGCTGATCCCGTCGGCCCAGCGCTGCAACTGCTCGGGCTCGCTGCGCCGGAAGAACGAAGCAATCCAGGCATAGCTGCCGAGCTGCACCATCGAGGCAAGCGCCTGTGAGGCCATGATCATCCAGGCGGAACGCTTGGCGAGCAGCAGCTTCATCACGACCAGCAAGGGAACCCGCGGCAGCTTCGCCGTGGCGGCGGCAGCGGACGCCAGCGTCCGGCGCGGTTCGGGCGCAAAAAACATCACCGCCAGTCCGACGGCGAGACCGGGAAGGCCGACCATGAGCAACGCCGTGCGCCAGCCCCAGTGATCGACGACAATGCCGCCCAGCACCATGCCGAGCATCGAGCCGAGCGGCACACCCATCGAAAACATGGCGAGCGCCGAGGTGCGCTTGCTTGCCGGCACATAGTCGGAGATCAGCGAATGGGCGGTCGGGGCGCAGGCGGATTCGCCAATGCCGACGCCCATGCGGGCAAGCGCAAGCTGCGTGAAGTTCTGCGCCACGCCGGACAGCGCTGTGAAGCCGCTCCACACCGTGACTGCTGCACCCAGCAGGATCGGCCGGTTATAGCGATCGGCGAGCCGCGCGGCGGGCAGGCTGAGCAAGGCATAGAAAACGGCGAAGGCGAGACCGGTCAGCAAGCCGATCTGGCTGTCCGACAGCGCCAGGTCCTTTTTGATCGACTCGGCGAGGATGTTGATGATCTGCCGGTCGACGAAATTGAGGATCGACACCAACGTCAGCAGGAAAATGACGCGGCGTACCGCCCATGAAATCTGTTCGTCCTGCAGGACGGCGCCGATGCCGGAGTCCGTTGGGGCCGCCTTGCTCACGTCCTGCCTCCTGATACGCCGGATCGTTAGACTGTCCGGCTATGTTCTGAATCGCTGGAAGACGCAGCGCGACCCATTGCAGGGTCGCGCTGCCGATAGGCGTCAGGCTTTCGCGTAGTCGTGGGCGCGGGTGGTCGCCTTGATCTCGTCGCGCACCTTGTCGCGCTCGGCATAGCCGCCGCGCTTCGGCGGTTCGATGCCGAGTATCTTCTGGCCGAAGGCCTGCATGCAGGTATCGTAGTCGCAGACCATGTGGCTGCCGCCGACCAGCACGTCGCGATAGGCGCGGCCGAGCGGGCTGTCGTAGCTGTAGATCGTCGTGCCGGCCGACTGCACCAGCACGTTCATCGCCTGGCGGCAGAGCTCGCAGGTTTCCGCGAGCCAGGCGCGGATTTCGTGGAACAGCGTCTCGTCCTCGGCATTGGCCGTCTTGATCATGCCGAAGCATTCGCGGATCGCATGGCGCATGAGCTGCTCGGCGGCCATCACCAGCGAGGAGGCATGCGCGAGGCGGATCTGCGCCGCCATCTTCTCCTTCTCTTGCGAGATGCCGCTGCGCTTGGAATAGCGCAGCAGATGCGCCCGCGCCGCCTCGACGCCGCCCTGCGCCGCGCCCAGCACCGGCACGGTCACGTTGAGCGACAGCGCGGCGCCCGGCGGGCCGAGGAAGAGGTCATAGTCGGAATGATATTTGCGGACCTGCGCGCTCCAGGCTTCCGAGCCGTTGTTCGAGGAGGAGACGCGGTTTTCGGGAATGAAGAGATCCTCGACCACCACGTGATGCGTGCCGGTTGCCGACATGCCGGCGACATCCCAGGTATCGACGATCTTCACCGTGTCGGCGGGGGTCAGGAAGGTGCGGACGGGCTCGTGCTCCTCGCCCTCGATGCGGCAGATCATCGAAACCCAGTCGGCGACCTGGACCGTCGTCGCCCAGGCCCAGCGGCCAGAAATCTTGTAGCCGCCGGGAACGCGCGTCGCCGTGCCCATGGGCAGGATGACGTTGACGAAGGCCGGGGCCTTGCTGCCAGCAAACAGTTCGCGCTGCAACTCGATGGGATAGCCGGCCGCGGGGCGGGGCGTCATCACCACGAACGAGGCAAGCCAGCCGACCGATCCGTCCGCCTGGGCGATCGGCAGCGTCGCGTCCATGATCTCCATCATGGAGGCCTGCAGCCCGCCGAACTGCTTGGGCACGGACAAGTACATGTAGCCGGTCTTCAGGATCGCGCGCCAAACCTCGTCCGAGGGGCGGCCGCGGGTTTCCGTCTCGTGGGCATGTTTCGCGATGAACGGTTTCAGTGCATGGAGCCGTTCGATGACGATCTGGGGGGTAAGCTGCCGCACCTCTTCGGCGGACAGATAATCGTCCGGTTGGGTACGAAAGACGTCCGTGACGAACTTCTCGCCGTCCTGTAGCAGCGCTCCGGTCACCCTAACCTCCCGAATTATTGGCACTATTTCGCCATAGGCTAGGCGGGAGGGCTGCCAAGCGTCCAATAATCAGGGGGTGCGATATTGATGCGTTTTGCGTCTTAAGCGGCCGCGGGGAGTTTTCGGAGGGCGGTGCGCTGGGCCGCGTATCAGGATGCCCAGGCCCTGACAGCGAGGGCACCCGCGAGGGAGGCGCTCGCCGTTGCGAAGGCGCCCCAGGCCATGTCGATCAGCGTGAGATGGACCGGCCATCCCCGGAGGGTCGAAAGGTTCGTGATGTCGTAGGTGCCATAGGCGATAAGGCCGAGAAAGGCCCCGAGCGCGGCGACGGAGATGAGGTCGCGCGGGCCTTCCGTGCCAATGGCGAAGACGACCATGCCGGCGGCGTAGAAGAGATAGAACACCGCCGCGACCACGAGGTTCGGCTTGTCCATCATCAGCTCGCCGAGGGCGGGCCGGTAGATGCGTTCACCGGCATAGCTGAGCCAGAGAAAGTCGAGCGCCAGGAAGGCGCCGGCGGCCGCGACATAGGCGATCAGGAATTTCACGATACACATCCTCTCACGGTCGCACCGAGGGGCTGGATACCCAATTCCGGCGCGCCGCCTCCAGATGTCTAATACGCGGCGGCGGGCGGATGGATCGCCGCCGATCGCATCGCTGCTGGAAATGATCCAGACCGTCTTTTGCGCGTATCTTGAGAGGTGAAACCGAACCTGACCCCGAGTCCAAGCCCATCAGATGCGCCGGACGCGCATGGCCGCCGCACGATCGCGGTGATCGGCAGCGGCATTGCCGGGCTCAGCGCCGCATGGCTGCTGTCGCAACGGTTCAATGTGACGCTGTTCGAGCGGGACGGCCGGGTGGGCGGACATGCCAATACGCTAGAAATTGGCGGCCCCAGCGGGCCGGTACCGGTCGATGCCGGCTTCATCGTCTACAACCCGCCCAACTATCCCAACCTCACCGCTTTGTTCGACCATTTCGGCGTCGCGACCCAGCCGACGCGAATGTCCTTCGCGGCCTCGCTGCGTGGCGGCCGGTTTGAATATTCAAGCCGGGGCTATCGCGGCATTTTCAGCCAGCCTTCGAACCTGCTGCGGCCCCGTTTCTGGTCGCTGCTGAGCGAGATCGTGCGCTTCTACAAGCGGGCCGAGGCGCTGGCGGCCACGGACGCCATCGACGACATCACGCTCGGCGCGTTCATCGATCGCGAAACGGCCAATGACCGGCTGGCGCGCGACCATGTCCTGCCGATGTGCGCCGCCATCTGGTCGACGACGGCGGACGACATCCGTTCGTTCCCGCTAAAATCCTTCATCCGCTTCTTTGCCAATCACGGCCTCTTCGACATCAGCGGGCGCGCGCCCTGGCGGACCGTCACCGGCGGCAGCCGCGAATATGTGAAACACCTTAGGGACGTGCTCGGAGACCGCATCAAGGTGAATGCCGCGGTCTCTCACGTCATGCGCGATCCGGGCGGCGTCACTTTGCAGACAGATGCAGGTGCGCAACGCTTCTCGGACGTCGTCATCGCAACGCATGGCGATGACGCGTTGAAGCTCCTAGGCGATGCAAGCCCGCTGGAGCGCAGCATCCTCGGCGCGTTCCGCACGACGCCCAACCGCGCCATTCTGCATGACGACGCCGCGCTGATGCCGCGTCGGCGACGCGCCTGGGCGGCTTGGAATTACCTGGAAGGTGACAGCGATACCGGCGAACGGCCGCTCTCTGTCACCTATTGGATGAACGAACTGCAGCGCCTGCCAGCCGCGACGCCGGCCTTCGTCACGCTCAATCCCCTGCGCGAGCCGAAGAAGGGCTCGATCAAGCATGTCATCGATTACACCCATCCGGTCTTCGACCAGGCTGCGCTCGATGCGCAGACACGGTTGTGGGAGATCCAGGGCTGCCGCAACACCTGGTTCTGCGGCAGCTATTTCGGCTACGGCTTTCACGAAGACGCGCTGCAGTCGGGCCTGGCGGTCGCCGAGGCGTTCGGCGTCAAGCGGCCCTGGCAGGTCGAGAACGCGTCGGGCCGCATGCCGCCCATGCCGCGCCTCATGGAGGCTGCGGAATGAATTTCGCCTCCGCGCTCTATCCGGGCACCGTCACCCATCATCGCCGCCGGCCGCGGCCGCACCGGCTGCGTTACAGCGTCGCGCCGATGCTGCTCGACCTCGACGAGCTGCCCGCGCTGGACCGCGGTCTTCGGCTGTTTGCCCATAATCGCGCCGGCATCTTCAGCTTCCGCGACCGCGATCATGGCGACGGCACCGGCGACATCCGGACATGGGCCGAGGCGCGGCTTGCAGAGGCCGGGCTCGACTGCGGCGGCGGCAAGATCACGCTGCTCTGTTATCCCCGCATGCTCGGCTATGCCTTCAATCCGCTCAGCGTCTATTTCTGCCATCGCGCCGACGGACACCTCGCTGCCCTCCTTTACGAGGTGCACAACACGCTGGGCGAGCGGCACACCTATGTCATTCCCGTCACGGGCGAAGGCACCGTGCGGCAGACCATAGCCAAACAGTTCTACGTGTCGCCGTTCGTGCCGATGGACTGCATCTACCACTTCAAGGTGTCGCCCCCGGGCGAGAGCGTCGTCGTCTCGATTGCCGAGAGCGATACGGAAGGCCCGTTGCTGACGGCCATATTTGCGGGGCGCCAGCGCGCCCTCACCGACGGCGCCTTGCTGCGAACACTGCTGCAGTTTCCGCTGATGACGGTGAAGATCATCGTGGGCATCCATTGGGAAGCGTTGAAGTTGTGGCTCAAGAAAACGCCGGTCGTTCCCTATTCGCGCGCCCAGCAGGCGCACGGCGTGACATTGGCGGTGCAAGCGGAGCCTGCGGAATGAGTATCGACGTGACACAGGCCTGGAATCCGCAGCGCCCCCCGCCGCTGTGGCGGCGTATCGCCAGCCAGTGGGCGAAGAACCTGCAGCACGGCCGTGTGGACATCACCTTCCCCGGTGGAACGACGGTACGGTTCGATAGTGGCGCGCAAGGTCCGGCGGCGGCGATCACGATCCACCGGCGGCGCTTCATGCGCCGGCTCGCTTTGGGCGGTGAACTGGGGCTGGCCGCGTCCTATATCGACGGCGATTGGTCGTCGCCGGATATCGCCGCGCTGGTCGCGTTCGGCCTCGTCAACCATTCGGCGCTGACGACGCTGCGACCGTCCTGGCCGACGCGGGCGGCGGCCTCGGTTTTTCATTGGCTGAATGCCAATACCCGCAAGGGTTCGCGCCGCAATATCGCGTTTCACTACGATCTGGGAAATGCGTTCTACGCGCTGTGGCTGGACGAGACGATGTCCTATTCATCGGCGCTGTTCACCACCCCGGGCCTTAGTCTTGCCGAGGCGCAGAAGGCGAAATACGAGCGCATCCTGAACGAACTCGGCATCGCCGCCGGCGACCGGGTACTTGAGATCGGCTGTGGCTGGGGTGGGTTCGCCGAATGCGCAGCGCGACGCGGCGCGCATGTCACGGCGCTGACCCTGTCGCGCGAACAGGCGCAGTTTTCGCAGGCGCGGATGGCGGCTGCCGGGCTTTCCGATCTCGTCGATATCCGGATCGAGGATTACCGCGACGTCCAGGGCAGTTTCGACCACATCGTTTCGATCGAAATGCTCGAGGCGGTCGGCGAGAAGAACTGGCCGACCTATTTCAACACCTTGAACGAGCGCCTGCGCAGCGGCGGCAAGGCGATGATCCAGGTGATCACGGTCGACGACGACGTCTTCGACAGCTATCGACGGCGCGTGGATTTCATTCAGCGCTATATTTTCCCGGGCGGCATGCTGCTGTCGCCCGCGGCGCTGAAGCGCTCCGCCGAGCAGGCCGGGCTCAGTCTCGACGCATCGGAGTTCTTCGGCGCGGATTATTCCGAGACGTTGCGCCAGTGGGCGGAACGCTTCGAGGCGGTGTGGCCTCAGGTCGAGGCGCTCGGCTTCGACGAGCGCTTCCGTAGGATGTGGCGCTATTACCTGCGTTACTGCCAGGCGACCTTCCGCACCGGCGCGACGGATGTGGGGCAGTTCGTGCTGTCCAAGCCGTAATATCGGCCGAACGACGCGGCTGGCCTATACCGGGCGCAGCCGATAATGGCTGACGCCCCACTCGTCGCCATTGGCGTGGCCGAACAATTCGGCCGTCGCCAGATAGAACAGCCGCCAGCGGCGCCGCCACAACCGTGCGTCGCGACCATAGACCTGCGTGAGAATCTCATCGATCTCGGCCAGATTGCTGTCGAAATTGGCGAGCCAGTGATTTGCGGTGCGCTCGTAATGCGTGCCGCTCCAGCGCCATTCCTGCTCGATCGCCACGCAGTCGCCGAACTGCGCCATGAGCCGCTGGCTCGGCATCATGCCGCCCGTAAAGAAATGCTGCGCCATCCAGTCGATCTTGTTCGTGGCGTCGAACCGGTAGGGTTGGCTCGCATGGGTGAAGACGTGAAGGAAGACGCGCCCCTCGGGCCGCAGCCAGTGCCGCATGCGCTGAAACAGCGAGCGCCAGTTCGCCATGTGCTCGAACATTTCGACGGAGACGATGCGGTCGAAGGTCGAGGGCGGCTGAAAGCCGTTCATGTCGGCGGTCACGATCGTAAGATTGGCGAGGCCGCGCTCGCGGATCTGGCGCTCTATGAACAGCCGCTGATTGCTGGAGTTCGACACTGCGACGATGGTCGAGCCTGGAAAACGTTCGGCCATGTAGAGGGACAGCGAGCCCCAGCCGCAGCCGAGTTCGAGGATTGCCTGGCCGTCCGAGAGGCCGGCATGATCAACAGTCTCCTGCAGCGCGAGAATTTCGGCTTCGGCGAGGGTCTCGTTGCCTGTCGGATAGAGGCAGGAACTGTATTTGCGGCGCGGCCCCAGGGTCAGCTCGAAAAAGCGCGGTGGCAGCTCATAATGCTGCGTGTTCGCCGCCTCGGTCTCGGTCGCGACCGGCAGCGCGGACATCGCGCGGGCAAAGGCGGCATCGCTGGGCGCCGTGTGTGCGAGTGAGCGGCTGGTGGTCTTCACGAGCCAGCCGATCCCCGCGCGGGTGATCCCGTCCGGCATCGGGGTTGTCTCCGCGGCGCGGATCGCGAGATCGAGCATGCTCATGGCGCATTACCTTCTGCGGAGCCCATCACAGCAGATACGCGGGCACTGCCGCATTGGATTACCCGTGCGCATCCAGAAGCACCGTTCCCGCGTACCTATCGCTGACTGGCGACGCCGAAGGCGCAGGAGTGGGCGATGATTATGAACAGGCGGACCTTGCTGGCGAGCGGCGCGGCCAGCGTGGCGCTGGCGACGACGGCCCGGGCTTTCCCCGCCCCGCCTGCGACCATGATCGGGTTCGACGTGATGCGCGAAGGCTCGAAACTCGGCACGCATGATCTGACGTTCAGCGCCGCCGGCGACACGCTCACGGTCAATGTTGCCGTCGATCTCGCCTACGATCTCGGGCCGGTGACGGTGTTTCGCTACACCCACAGGGCGGTCGAGCGCTGGCAGGGCGATCAGGTCGTCTCGCTGGAAACCCAGACCGACGACGATGGCGACGATTACAAGGTCAGCGGTCTGCGCGATGCCTCCGGCCTTGTCGTCCAGGCGACCGATCTCGCCACCTATACCGCACCGGCAAGCGCGCTGCCGGCCACGCACTGGAACCGGAACCAGCTCGCCGGGCCCTGGATCAACACGCAGAACGGCAAGCTCTTGCGGCCCCAGGTTACGGATATCGGCGTCGAGACGATCGCCGTGGCCGACGGCCGTACCCTGAATGCGCGGCATTACCGGATGACCGGCGATGCCATGCTCGACATCTGGTATCACGACACGATGGGCTGGGCCGGGCTTAGCTTCGTCATCGACGATACGGAAATCCGCTATCTGCGACGGGTCTAAGGACAGTTCTATCTACGCTGTCCAAGCTGCGGCCAATGCATCGGAACCGATGCCGTTCTCGGTCCGCCACCGGGGTGCGTAGACGGTGTCGCCATAGCGCTCACCGCCGTCGCAGATCAACGTGACGATCGAGCCGGTGCGGCCTTGCGCGCTCATCTCTTGGGCGAGATGCATCACACCGACGATATTTGTGCCCGTAGATGGGCCGCAGCGTCGGCGCAGCTTTTTTTCAAGCCAGAGCATCGCGGCAATCGAGGCCGTGTCGGGTACGGCGATCATCCGGTCCACGACGGACGGAATGAAGGACCCCGGCACGTCCGGGCGGCCGATGCCTTCAACCGGACTGCGAAAATCTCGGTGGAGCGCCGCCCCGGATTGGTACTGGTCGTAGATGGCCGATCCCAGGGGATCGACGACGCAGAGGCGCGTATGCGTGACGATCCGGGGATTGTAGCGGATGTAGCGGCCGACCGTCGCCGAGGTGCCGCCGGTTCCCGCGCCGACGACGATCCAGGCGGGAAGCGGATGAGGCTCGCGCGCCATCTGGGCGAAGAGACTTTCGGCGATGTTGTTGTTGCCGCGCCAGTCCGTCGCGCGCTCGGCGTTGGTGAACTGATCGAGGAAAATGCCACCAGTATAAGCCGCGAGCTTGCGGCAGGCCGCAACGACGGTGTTGGCGCAACGCTCCGTCTGGACAGTCCCGCCATAGGCACGGATGGCATCGAGCTTGGCCTGGGCGGTGCCGACGGGGACCACAGCGACGAAGGGAACGCCGATCAGTTGGGCGAAATAGGCTTCCGATATCGCCGTCGAACCTGAGGATGCTTCGATCACCGGGCGATCGGGACGGATCCAGCCGTTGCAGAGACCGTAGAGGAAGAGCGACCGTGCCAGACGATGCTTCAGACTGCCCGAAGGGTGGGACGATTCATCCTTGAGATAGATGTCGATCCCGGCGCGCTCGGGCATCGGCAATTTGACCAGATGGGTGTCGGCGGAACGGTTGGCATCCGCCTCGATCGCCCCGACCGCGCGTGTCAGCCAGGCGCGATCGACTTCAGGATGGGCGATCTCGTCCAACGGCGCATGGCTCACGTCGCAACCGTTCGCAGCGCTTCGAGCAGGCGATCGATATCCGTCTCGTTGTTGTACCAAGAGACCGCGGCGCGGATGCGGCCAGCACGCAACGCGACATGGACCCCGGCGGCTTCGAGACCCGCATGCACCGTCTGCGGGTTAGAAACACCGATCGAGACGATCGGCGAGATCGGCTCACCGGAGACATAGGCGATGCCAAGGCTGTCCAGTCCCTTGCGCAGGCGCGCGGTCAGCGACGCAACGCGCGCTTCGATCGCGCCGGCGCCGATCGAATGGATGAGATCGAGTGACGCACGAAGCGCGAGAAGATTGGGGACCGGCACCGTACCGAGTTCGAAGGCCTGAGCGCGAAGCAGCGGATCGAGCGACGTGACCTCGTCCAGCCCTTCGGTGCGGCGGCTGCGATTGCCGGCGATGGGCAGGCCGTAGCGTTCGATGAGCCCGTCACGAACGAACAACCCGCCCCCGCCATAGCCGGCATTCAGCCATTTGAATCCGGCGAAGCCCAGAACGTCGATCCCGATCCCGACATCGACGGGCAGGATGCCGGCGGACTGGATGATATCGACGACGAGATGGGCGTCGTAGGCGCGCGCGAGGGCCGAAAGGGCCTTGAGGTCGTTCACCTGCCCGTCATTGAAGCGCACATGACTAACCGCGATGACGCGCGTCTCGGGGGTGATGGCGTCGGCATAGGCGTTAATGGTGAGCGGCTTTCCCGTGGTGGGCCGGGCGACGCGCATCGTATAGCCGCGCGCGAGCCAGGGCGTCATGACGGTCGGGTGCTCGCCAGCGCCAGTGAGCACCTCACCCTGCCCTTCGAACAGCAAGGCCGCGACATTCATCGCCATTGAGGTGTTAGGCACGAAGCCGATCTCGGCGGCGGCCGCGCCGATCAGCCGGGCGATGCGCTGGCGGCATTGATCGACATCCGCATTCCACTGTGATGCCGCCTTGTTTCCGTAGGCGTTGGACAGACCGTAGAAGCGCTTGGCAGCGGCAGCGGCCGGCGTCGAAACCGGGCCTGAGCTTGCCGTGTCGAGATAGGCACAGGTATCGAGCGCCGGGAAAAGATCGCGCAGTACAGACCAGTCGGGCGATGCCGAGCTATTTCCCATCGGCAGCCATCCAGTCGAGCATGGCGGGATAGAGATCCTTGGCCGGCTTGCCCGGCGCTGCGGCGCGCGCCGCCAGTAATTGATTGGCGAAGGCGCCGAAACGCGTGAAGCCGCGTTTGCCTTCCATGAACTCCACGAGTTGGACGACGGCCGCGTCGAATTGCGCAGGGTCGTAGCGATCCTTGGCGTAGAGCAGGAAGACGCCCCAGGTCATGTATTCGTTGAAGACGGCCTCGCCGCTTTCATAGCCATCGACCGGCCAGGCGCGCACCCATGTCGGCCAGTCGATGGTTTCGAGGCGATCGCGATAAAGCGCCGTCCTGGGGTTGACGTAGTTGTGGTCGATTTCGGTGAAGACCGTGCGCGCCTCGCGGATCGCGCGCTGCACCGGGTCCATCGTCGCGAAGCGGATCGGCGAGGAGGTGAACATGATCGCCTCGGCGAAATCGCCGGTGTCGGCGCGGTAGCTGTCGGTCGCGTGGAAGCCGTCGATCAACGGCGAGATGGCGACGATGTAGGACGACATGCGCGCATCGAACTCGGCTTCCAGCCAGGCCTGCATATCGCGGATGTCGGCATTGACGGCATAGGCCTTCGCCTCGGTGTCATAGAAGGCGCGATGCGCGGCGTAGAAGTCTCTGAAGCGGCTGCGCTGGGCGAAGGCTTCGACGGCCTTCAGGTTCGGCGTGAAGCGATCCTCTTCGGGGCTTTCCCAGAGCGGGCCTTGGGGCACGCAGACGATGATCTTGCCGGCTTCATCGAAGCAATAGCGGAACGCGTTGTCGCGGAAGCGCTGGTAGAGAGAGGGCTCCGCGAACGCCGCGGCCTTGACGGCGGGGTCGTCGCGATAGGGTCCGAACCAAGCTTCGACGTCGTTGAAGTACGCCGTGTCGCGCAAGACGAGGCCGGGCAAAGGCGGCGTGTCGGCGAGCGCGAGCAGAATGTTGGCGAGTTCGTAGACTTCGGAGGTCGTGATCACCGCCTGCCCGCGATGGCTTTCGGCATAGGCCGGCGGCACCGGCATGGGGCGGCCGACCGCATCCGCGAAGGCGGACGACGCGCCGGCAGTGGCGGAAAGTAAAGTCAGCGCGAGGATCGTCCGGCGCAGCGTCATTGCGGCCGCCTGCTTTCATCGATGGAGAGCCAGCGCGTGCGGTGGATGTTGTCGGCGGAATCCTGCCACCCCGCCACATAGGGCGCGACGAGACTGCGCGAGACCGAATGATAGACCGGCACGAGCGGCGCATCGTCGAGCATGAGTTGTTCTGCGCGCGCGAGCATGTCGCCGCGCGCCGCGATGTCGGGCTGGCCCTCGGCTTCCAGGACGAGCGCGTCGAAGGCGGGGTTCGAATAGCGCGAGCGGTTCATCTCACCCGCCCGCGTTTCGGCGAGATAAAGATAATTGGTCGCGTCTGGGTAATCGGCGACCCAGGCCGCCCAGGCGACGTCGAACTGATAGGCGCGGAGCTGGCTGGTGACGGCCTTGCCCTCCATCGCCTGCGGCGTCATCTCGACGCCGATGGCTTTCCACATGGACTGCAGCGCGACCGCGACGCGCCGCGTGTCGGTGACCTGGTTGTGGATGAAGGTGAAGGTGAGCGGATTGCCCGGCCCGTAGCCGGCTTCAGCGAGCAGCTTGCGCGCCATCGCCTGACGCTCGGCCAGTGGCAGGTCGGCACAAGTCAGCCGCGCCGTATGCGGATAGTTGGGAATGCCGGGCGGGACCAGCGCCACCGCGGCCAGCTCGCCGCCGCCCATAATGCGCTTGACGATCGTGTCGCGGTCGATCGCGAGCGACAGCGCGGTGCGGATGCGGGCGTCCTTCCAGGCGTCGCGCGTCAGGTTGAAGATCAGATAGGACGTCGAATACATCGGCGCGATGCGCAGGCTGTCAGGATCGGACTTCCGGAGCCCCGCGATCATCTGGCCGGGAACGCCGCTTACCGTGTCGAACTCGCCGGCACGAAAGCGCTTGAGGCCGGCAAGCTGGTCGTCCTGGCCGAAGAAGCGGACCTCGTCGATCGCGACATGCGCGGCATCGAAGAAGCGCGGGTTCTTCACCAGCCGCACGAAATCGTTGGGGCGGTATTCGGCGAGCACATACGGGCCGTTGGAGACATAGACGCCCGGCTTCACCCAGTCGTCATTCCCCTCCACGACATGCCGCGGCAGCGGGAACATCGTGTAGTGCGCCAGGAGATGCGGCAGATAGGGCGCGGGATGTTCGAGCGTCAGCTCCAGCGTCTTGTCGTCGATCGCCCGCGCGCCGATAGCGTCGGTCGGCATCGTCCCGTCGGTCACGGCGGCGGCGTTCTTCAAGATGTGGGTGAGGCTGGCATATTGCGCGCCGGTCCTGGGATCGTTGATGCGGCGGAGGGCGAAGACGAAATCGCCCGCCGTCACTGGCACGCCGTCCGACCAGACGGCCTCGGGGCGGATGTGGAAGGTCCAGACGAGGCCGTCGGCTGAGGTCTCAAAGCTTTCGGCCATGCCGGGGATCGGCTCGCCTGTGGGATCCTCGGTCATCAGGCCCATCAACATATCGCCGATGATGTTGCCCTCCCATTGCGCCGTGGCGCGATGGGGGTCGAGCGTATCGGGTTCCTGTGCATTGCCGCGGTTGAGGGTGACGGCGTCCGCCGGCGCGGCGAGAGCGAGCAACATCAGCGTTGCGGCGATCGCTCTCATCAGGACTGCAACGGCGTGTGTCATATGAAGGACAGCCCAAGATTGGTGGCGCTGTGGAGCAGGAACGGGAACAGCAGGCTGCCGGTGCGCAGGCGCATCCAGAAGGCGACGAGGCTGAAGAGGCCGGTCAGGGCGAAGGCCGCGGCGTTGAAATGCACGGTGCCGCCGGCGAACGAGACCGCGTGGTTGAGCGCGAACAGTACCGTTAGCGCAATGACGGCGGGGCCGGGCCACGAGCCCGCCGGCAGCTTCTCGCCAAAGGCGCGGGCGAGCAGGACGAGCGCGAGGCCACGGAACAGGAGCTCCTCGTCCGCGCTGGGCATGATCGCCTGGAAGCCGAGTGTTTCAAAGGTCGGGAGACGCAAGCCCCCACCCTCAAGCAGCAACTCCGTCCCCCAACTGAACGCGCAATAGAGAACCAACACGACAAGCACAGACCGCGTGCTGCCTGGCGCTTGCTTCAGCGTGAGCCCGACATCGCGGGCATCGACTGACGGCAAGAGCCAGACAAGCGTCAGCGTCGCTGCGACCGCGATGGCCTTGCCGAGCCAGTTCCACTGGAAGCCGATGAGGTCGAGCTGGATCGCCTTGCCGTTGACGAGGATCAGCCAGTTCAGCAGCAGGATGCCGACGACCAGTGCCACGAGCCGCCAGTCCACGCGGCGGCGCAACAGGAACTGTACGCCAAGCGCCGCAATGACGATCACGGCGAGGCCCGGCAGGATGATCGACAGTTTCTCGATCAGACCGGGCGTCGGCACCGTCGAGCGCGCGGCCGCACCGACATCCGTGGCGAGGATGGCGAGCGTCTGGAACATGGCTTACGGCGCCGCCCGGCGCGGAACCGGAGCACGGCGCGGCAGCAGTTCGTCGGCCATGGCCGCCTGGTAGGCGAGCACGGCGAGGACGACGGCTTGCTGGACCACGTCGGCTTTCGGCGCGCGATCCAGATAGTCCATGTTGGAATGATAGGTACGCGAGAAATAATCGAGCCGATCCTGGATCAGCTCGAGGCCGGGAATGCCCGCCATGTCGAAATAGAGGTGGTCGCTGCCTCCCGTGACGAAGGTGCCGTCCGACATTGACAGCGTGCCACGGGGCGCCACGACGTCGACGCCCAGATCATGCAGCGGCGCAATCCACTGCGTCAGCGTCGGGATCGCCGCGAGATTGTTGCGTGCGAAGATTCCGCGAACTGCGCCGGCGCCGCTGTCGAGATTGAAATAGAGCGAGACCTTGGCGGCGTCAGGCTTCAGCGGCTGATCGCCGAAGGGATCGCCATAGTGCTCGACGACATAAGCGCGCGAACCCTGCAGGCCGACTTCCTCGGCCCCCCACAGCGCCATGCGGATCGTGCGGCGCGGTTTCAGGTCCAGTCGCTTCAGGATGCGCATCGCTTCCATCACCACGGCGACGCCTGAGGCGTTGTCGGTCGCCCCGCTGCCAGCATGGGCGCTGTCGAGATGCGCGCCGATGAGGACGATTTCGTCGGCCTTGTCGCTGCCCGGCAGGTCGGCCAACGTATTGAAACCGCTGCCCTGTTCGGGTTCGGGGTACCAGGTGACGCCGATATCCAGCTCGATCTTCACCGGCACGCCCTTGTCGAGGATGCGGACCATGCGGTTGTACTGTTCGACTGCGATGACGACCCACGGCAGCAGACGGTGTTCATTGTCCATGCCCGGGCGCGACGAGGGCGTGAACATGGTCCCGCCGTCGATGCGCTGGGTCTTCATCGGCATCATTTCGAAACGGCTGACCGCCGAGCGCGTGGTCTGGTCGGACCCGCGCTCGATCACCGCAACGACGCCTTCGGCCTTCAGGAAGGCAACGAGTTCGTCGATCCAGCGATTGTCGGCGTCGGAGCCGGTCGGCCCGTCGAACCCCAGCGCATCGCCCTTCGCCCAGGTCTTGCCGTCAGGCCGTTCGCCGGCGAGCCATTGCTGGGCGTTCGGCGTTTCGTCGCGCATCATGGCGATCTGCTCATCGTCATAGCGATGCGTCAGCGGCAGGGTGATAGGCTCGATCGCCCGCGCCGTCTGGATCAGAACGATCTTGCCCTTCAGCTTGCCGCGCCAGGCGTCGAAGTCGGCAGGCGTGGTGAGGACCGCGTTGACGACTTCGGCGGTGACGAGACCGTCGGTGCCGGGCGTCCAGCCCATGGGATAGCCGATGATCTGCATCGGCTGGGGCTCGGTCATGCGAATGACGGACTTCTCCATCCGCCAACCTTCGCCGACCTTGAAGTACTCACGATGGACATTCGCGAGACCCCACTCGGTGACCCGCTTCATCGCCCAATCGCTTGCCGCGAGAAGTCCGGGAGAGCCGTGCGGACGCGGGCCGTAGACGTCGGCCAGCCAGCTGAGGTGGTCCATCACCAGTGAGCCCTGGAGGCCCTCGTTCCGGATCGCCGAGATCTCCGAAAGATAGTTCGGCACCGGCGGCGTTTCCGCCGTCGCGGGCGTGAAGATGAGGCCGGCGGTCAGCGCCGCCGCCACGCCCGCGATGATGCCAGTAATCAGACCGAAGCGCCGCATGACTGTCTCTTTCCGAATGACATGCGGCGCCGTTGAAGGCGCCGCACGTACATCCTGCCTAGAACCGCGTGGTGACGCCAAGATAGAAGCGGCGCCCGAACACATCGTAGTTACCGGCCGCCGTTTCGGCGCCCGTCGTGGTGGCCGCGAACCCGGCCGGGATCAGCGGCGGCTGCTTGTCGAAGAGATTGTCGATACCGGCATAGATCTCGACCTCGCGGTCCTCGCCCGACGCCCAGCGGACCTGGATGTCGTTGTAGATGAAGGCCGGAACGTCGTTGAGGTCGTTCAGATAGGCCGCATCCGCCTGACCGGTATAGTCCTTGTCCAGCGTGTCCTCGATCGGCCCCTGATAGGTCGTCGTCAGCGCGAAGGTCCAGGCATCGAAGCTGTAGGTGACGTGGAGGCTGGCCTTGTGCTCGTAGCCCGAACCAAGGCGCCCCGCCGCCGCGAGTTCACCGACATTCTCGTCCACCGCGGCGCCCGGATAGGAGACCTGCTCCAGCGAGATCAGATAGGTGTAGAGCAGGCTGACATCGAGCCAGTCGCCGTCGAGCAAGCCCGCCTCCGTCGCATAGCGCAGGTTGAGATCGACGCCGCTGGTCTTGATGCTGGCGACGTTGGACAGGAACGTGTCCACATCGTCGATCTTGCCGGAGGAGAACCGGCGCACATTGTTGCAGAAAGCGGGATCGCCGGTCTGCAGGCACTGGGTGATCGAGAGTTGCGGCGGGATCGTTCCGATGGCGTTGTCGATATCGATCTGGAAATAGTCGATCGAGGCGCTGAAGCCCTTGAGCGATGAGGGCGTAAAGACTGCACCGACGGTGAGCGTGTCGGCGGTCTCCTCTTCCAGATTGGGATTGCCGCCGCTGAAGCCGCCGATCGTATTGTAGTCGAAGGGAATCTCATAGTTGAGCGCCCCGAAGGTCGAGATCGCCTGGGCCACCGACGGGATGGCGCGGCAGGCCGCGTCGAGCGCGCGCGTGCTGGTGGCGGTGACGCCGGCGCAGGGATCGGTCAGGCCGGAAATATTGGCGAAACCCTGCGGCGCGTAGAGTTCGGCGATGGTCGGCGCGCGGTTGGCGCGCGCATAGACGGCGCGGAAGCGCAGATCCTCGATCGGCGCATATTCAATGCCCGCATTCCACGAGAACACCTCACCGATCGTCGAATAGTCCGAATAGCGCACCGCGCCGGTTACGCCGAGATAGTGCGCCCAGGACTGCTCGGCGAGGATGGGAACGTCAGCCTCGGCATAGAACTCGAGCACGTCATAGCTGCCGGTGATGTCCGGCGCCTGCGAGGTGCTGTTGAGGCCGGCATTGGTGCGGGCGTCCCAGTCGCTGGAGCTGCTTTCCTTGCGATACTCGGTGCCGAAGGCGACGCCGATATCGCCGGCCTCGAAGCCGCCAATGCTGCCGGAGACGTTGGCGGCGAAGACGTGCTGCTCGTTGATGACGTGGTTGTAGCGCTCGCCGTCGCGCGTGACGTAGGCCGCGGCGGCCGGATCGACATTGTGGTAGCCGAACATGTTGATCGGGACGCAGCCATCGGCGCGGGCCTCGGCGCTGCGGCAGATGATCTTGTTGGATACAGGATCGTAGACGGCGTCGAGCGCGCGCTGGTAGTTGAGATAGTTGATGTCGCTGCCGGTCGTCAGGTCGTCGAGCTTGCCGTAGACATAGGACGCGTCGTAGCGCCAGCCGTCGCCGAACTCGCCTTTGAAACCGGTGGCGACGCGCCACGTCTCGCGCTTGCCGACATTTTCGCGCGAGAAGATATCGACCGCACGGCTGCGGAAGGTCAGCGTCACGATGTCGTTCGACGCGATGCCGTCGCTGTTCGCCGCCGCGATCCGCGCCTGGATCGAGGCCGGGATGAACGCGTTGGTGATTGGAATGCCGTCGGTCAGGTTGCGATAGGCCTGGAAGCTGTCGATTGAGTACGGCGACCAGTAATTGCGGGTTTCAGTCTTGGCGTAGGTCGTTTCGACGAAGGCCTCGATCTTGTCAGTAACGTCGTAGCTGAGATTGAACGTGCCAAGATAGCGCTCGACCGGCACCGAGAGGCCGCTGTCATTGTTGCGGTTATAACCGTAGCCGGTCGGGAAACCGTTCACGACGTTGTTGCTGGTGTCAAAGGTGAAAATGCCGGCGCTGGTGCCCGCGCGGGTGATCAGGTCGAAGCGGCCCTGTGGCGCGAAGCTGCTGTAGGCGACAGGGCCAACCGTCGCGAGGAAGCGATCCTGCGCGGAGAGATCGCGGTCGCGCGAGCGGAGGCCCCGGTCGTCTTCATAGCTGATGCTGAAGAGCGCCTGGCCACGATCGTCCTTGCCCCAGCGCGTGCCGCCGGTGATGGATGCGACATGCTTGGGCGCATCGCCCTGCTCGGTGAGGCCGGTCTGCAGGTTGACCTGCAGGCCCTCGAACTTGTCCTTCATGATGAAGTTGACGACGCCGGCGATGGCGCCCGAACCGTAAACCGCCGAGGCGCCGCCGGTGATGATTTCCACCCGTTCGATGAGCGTCGGCGAGATGTTGTTGACGTCGACTGCCGACGAACCCGCCGTGCCGGCGACTGCGCGGCGGCCGTTGATCAATGTCAGCGTCCGGTTCGGGCCGAGATTGCGCAGGCTGAGCGTCGAGATGCCGTTGCCTGTGTAGGAGAAGTTGGAGTTCGTCCGCGTCGAGGCGATGCCGAGTTGCGGCAGTTCGTTCAGCAGGTCCTGGATATTGGTGACGCCACTCTGGTCGACGGCCTCCGAGCCGACGACCGCGATCGGCACATTGGCGGTGACATCAGGCCGCGCGATGCGTGAGCCGGTGACGACGATTTCCTCGCTGTCATCGGTGTCGAGCGGCGCGGTGTCCTGGGCCTGCGCGGTCGCGGCAAAGGCCGCGAGCAATGCGGTAGCGCTGGCGCCAATCAGCCAGCGGCGGGTTGAATGCGTGCGGTTAGTCATACGTGTGCCCCTTCATCGGATAGCGAAAGACCTGCCGTCGCGGCGGCGTGCCGCGATCGGCGTTGATGACTGGGCCGCTTCCGGCCTCTCTCTCCCGGCCATCCCCGGCCGGGTCGCGATGCAGGCGCGCCGTGTGGCGGACTGCCTTTCGTCCTGCAGATGGGGAACCGCGGCTTCCGTATCGGAATGTCCTGCGCGTGCCACCTGCATCTCTCCTCAGACGAAAACGATGGGTCCGGCGCCATTACGCAGCGCGGCGATCACACTCATGCCCGTGATCTCGGATGTCTTGGGGTTCGAGGCCGCAGCGCGGCCGCTCAGCGTGAGGTCGAGCCGTCCGACGGCGCCCTCCGCCTGGATCCGGCCGCTGTTCTCCTCGGTCGATGGGTCGGCGACGAGACGCACGACCGTCCGCTCGAACCCGAGCCCGGCGAGCGCGACGGCAGCCGCGAGATTGGCGTTGCGCGGAAAACGCAAGGCGGCCTCCGCCGCCGAGCCGTCGAACACGACGGCCGGTGCGGTCAGGCCGGCGAGATCGAACGCGGCTTCGGCGGGCGTGCCGAGCCAGGCCAGCGGCGGCTTGGTCGAGGTGTAGACGACAGAGGTCAGGCTCGCCTGGCGCATCGACAGCAGCGCCCGGAAGCCCGCGAGGGCGCCGGCCGGGATCGCGATCCGCGTGCCGGACTTAAGGGCCGCCGCCTTTAATGCGGCGCGCAACGTGTCGTCCGCCAACGCGCCGGTGGACAGTACATAGAGATCGCAGCCCGCCGACAGAGCGCGGACGCCGACCTCGGCGACGGCCGCCTGGGAGGCGGCTTCGATGAGCAAGGTCGGGCCTGCTTCCAGCAGATCCGCAGCAGATGTCGTCACCTTGGTCGAGGCCGGCAGGATATCGCGCGCTTCGGCGACCTGGTGAGGCCGCACGCAGATGACCGAGAGTTCGTGCCCCGGCACCGGCTCGCGCAGGAATACATCGGCTATGGATCGGCCGATGGCGCCGAAACCGATCATCCCGATCCTGGAAGGCTTGCCCGTCACCGACATCCACGCTCGCACATGCTGCACTTGCGAAACCGGACCACGACGGTTTGACGACGGATAGGCATGGCTGCGCGACGCCCGTGTTGCATAAAACGCAACACTGCCCCAGGATCGGGTCATAAGCGGTGAAATGGGGGCCTTCATGTTGCCGGGTGGGCTGACGGCCTTTCATGCGGTCGTGGAAGCGGGATCGATCAGGCGCGCCAGTGTCCTGATGGGGGTCGTGCCCTCCTCCGTCAGCCGCCAGATCGCGCTGCTCGAACGGCAGATCGGCACAGCGCTGCTCGAACGCTCGTCCGGCGGCGTCACGTTGACCCATGCGGGCAAGCTGGTCGCCGGCTATGCGCGCTCGGCGATCCTCGATTTCGACAGCCTGCGCGCGGATCTCGACGACCTCCGCGGCAGCCGGCGGCGGCTGATCAAGATCGCGATGGTCGAGAGCATCGTGTCGGGCGGTCCCATGCAAGCCGTGCAGGCGTTCCGGCAGCGCTTCGATAGCGTGACGTTCCAGATGAATATCGTTCCCGCCCCTGTCGTCATCGACCTCGTCAAGCGCGGCGCGTGCGATATCGGCATTGCCTTCTGCGCGGCACCCGATCTCGACATCACCCATATCTCGTCGCTGCACGAGCCGATCGTCCTCGTCGTGCAGCCTTCACACCCGCTCGCCGACCGGCCGGCCGTGTCGCTGGCCGACATCGCGCAGTATCCGCTCGCCTTGCCCGACGAGCATTACGGGTTCCGGCAGATGTTCGATCGGGCCTGCCACACATCGGGCATGCATATCGAACCCGCGCTGTCCGCCAACGGATTTGAAGCCATCCGCGATTTCGTGCGCAGCGGCGCAGGGATCGGCGTGCTGCCCTACCGCGCGATCGCCCGCGAACAACACATCGGGCACTTGCTGTCGCTGACCATCGACGAACCGCTGCTGCGCGAGACGACGATCGAGATCGTCGTGCGCAAGCGGCGTCTCGCACGCGTCGTGCGGCTGTTCGCCGACGAACTAGTCCGCGCCATCTCGGCGTGGAACTGACTTTGATGGATTACGCCGAGGCGGCGCGGGCGCTGTGAAGGACGGCCGCCGGCTGATGGATGAAGATGCCGCGACCGTTCTTCTCCGGAACGAAAGCCCGGTTCTCGCGCAACAGGGTTTCCGAACTGCCGAGGATCAGCACGCCGTTCGGCTCGGTGCAGTGGGAGAGGGTTTTTAGGATTTGGGTTTTTGTGGCGTCGTCGAAGTAGATCAAGACGTTACGACAAAAAACGATGTCGAAGTTACCGATTCCGGAGAGCGAAGAGAGGATGTTGAGCGAGCGGTAGAAGATGGTCTGCATCAGCCGCGGTTGGGCCACGAAGTTGTCGCCGGTCTTGGTGAAGTGGCGGGCGATGCGCTCGGGGGTGAGGCCGCGATTGACCTGGAAGGCGCTGTAGGTGCCGGAGCGGGCTTTTTCCAGGATCGGCTCGGAGATGTCGAAGGCGGTGATCTGGACCCGCGGCAGCAGGCCCATCTCGTCCAGCATCATGGCGAGCGAGAGCGGCTCCTGGCCGCTGGAGCAGGCGGCGCAGAGGATGCGCAGCGGCGCGGTCGCAGTCTTCTGCTTGAGCAGCGTCGGGAGGAGATCGGTGCGCAGCCGGTCGAACGGCACCTGATCGCGAAAGAACGAGGTCTCGTGCGTCGCCATCGCCTCGACGGTGAGCTGCACGGCGTTGGCCGAAGGCGCGAGCGCGAGATAGTCGACGAAACGCTCGACATCGGTGAAGCCGAGCAGCGCTGATACCGGCTTCAGCCGGCTTTCCACGAGATAGGCCTTGTCGGCGGTGAGGATGAGCCCCGAGGTCTGGCGCAGCAGGCGGAAGAGCGCTTCGAGAGAGGCGTCGCGGAAAGCCATCAGGGAACCCTACAAACGGAAGCGATGAACGGAGCGATGTCGAGAAGCGGCAGGATCGCGTCGGCGCGGCCGGTGCGGGCGGCGGCGCCCGGCATGCCCCAGACGACGCTGGTCTTTTCGTCCTGGGCGATGAAGCGGCCGCCGGCCTCGGCGACGGCTTCGCAGCCCTTGGCGCCGTCGCTGCCCATGCCCGTGAGGATGGCGGCGAAGACGCCGGGACCGTAGGCGGCGGCGAGCGAGCGCAGCATGGGATCGACGGCGGGCCGGCAGTAATTCTCCGGCGGCGCATCGGAGAGCTTCACGACCACCCGTGCGCCGATGCGCGCGACGGTCAGATGCAACCCGGCGGGCGCGACATAGATGCGGCCCGGCAGGATCGGCTCGCCGTCTTCCGCCTCCGCCGAAGGCCGTCCGGTCAGACGCCCCAGCGAGGTCGCCAGCAGCGCCGTAAAGGTCGGCGGCATGTGCTGGGTGATGAGGATGGGAAGATCAACGCCCTTCAGCCCCTCGAATACCTTCATCAGCGCAGGCGGGCCGCCGGTCGAACTGCCGATCGCGAGAATTTCGGGACGCGCTGCGACGCCGGCCCGACGGCGGGTGGGAATGGGCGGCGCGGGAACCGCCGCGCGTGGCGCTTCCGCCTTGCGCGACAAAGCGAGAATGCGGGCGGCGAGATCGTCGCCATAGGCCTTGGCTACCTCCGGCGCGAAGGCGCGCTCGGGCTTCGCGAGATAGTCGGACGCGCCGAGCCGCATCGCTTCCAGACTGATGGCGGCATTGCGCTGCGACAGGACGGAGGCAATGAGGATGCGCAAGCCTGGCCGCGCCGAGAGCAGCAGCGGCAGGGCGGTGATGCCGTCCATAACAGGCATTTCGAGATCGAGAATGACGACGTCGGGCTGCACCGAATGGAGCTGGCGCAGCGCGTCCTCGCCGTTCGAGGCCGATCCGACGATCCGGATACGCGTTTCGTGTTCGAGAACGCGGCGCAGGAAACCGCGCATGACGGCCGAATCATCGACCAGCATCACCCGCACCTCGTCCGCGGCCGATCCCGGCGGACGGAAATGCGCGACTTCACCCATGACTGAACTCATCCTGCCCGTGCGTTCGCCCTAAGCCGCGCGGTTGGCGGGCAGGAAAAGGTCCATCTCGCCGCGCAGTGCCTCGGCCTGGCGAGCCAGTTCGCCGGAGGAGTTGAGGAGCTCACTGCAGGCGCCGCTGGTCTGCACCGCGGCCTCGTTCACATGGGCGATGGAGGACGAAACCTGCTGGGTGCCGTCGGCGGCCTGCGTGACGTTCGCCGCGATCTCGCGCGTGGCGGCGGACTGTTCCTCGACCGCGCCGGCGATGGCGGCGGCAATTTCCGCGACCTTGCGGATGGTCGCGGCGATCGACTGGATTGCGCCGACCGAACTGGCGGTCGCGGCCTGCATGGCGTTCACCTGCGAGGAAATCTCGTCGGTCGCCTTGGCGGTCTGGTCGCTGAGGCTCTTCACCTCCGACGCGACGACCGCAAAGCCCTTGCCCGCCTCGCCGGCGCGCGCCGCCTCGATCGTGGCGTTGAGGGCGAGCAGCTTAGTCTGGCCGGCGATGTTGTTGATGAGGGTGACGACATTGCTGATCTTGGATGCAGCGTCGGCCAGCGTCTGGATCGAGGCGCTGGTACGGTCCGCCTCGGCGACGGCGCCTTGCGTGATCGTGTTGCAGTCGGTGACCTGGCGGCCGATCTCGCCGATCGAAGCGGAGAGCTCTTCGCCCGCGGCGGAGACGGTCTGCACATTGGACGAAGCGACATGCGAGGCGCTGGAAACGGCGGCGGCCATGCGCGTCGTTTCCGCCGCGGTTTCCGACATGCTTTCCGCCGTCGCGCGCATCTCGGCGGCAGCCGAGGCGACGATGCCCGAGATTTCCTTCACCCGCTCGGCGATGCCCATCTGCGCGGTGATGTCGGTTGCGTATTTCACGACCTTGAAGGGCCGGCCGCTCATGTCGAGGATCGGGTTGTAGCTCGCTTGAATCCAGATCTCGCGGCCGCCATTGCCGATCCGCTTGTACTGGCCGGCATCGTATTCGCCGCGGCCGAGCTTTTCCCAGAAGAGACGGTATTCGGCCGACGCCTTGGTCGGGCCGTCCACGAACAGCGAGTGGTGCTTGCCCTTGATGTCGGCAAGTCCGTAGCCGAGCGTCTTCAGGAAGTTCTCGTTGGCGTCGACGATCGTGCCGTCGAGGTTGAATTCGATGACCGCCTGGACCTTGCCGATCGCGGCGAGCTGGCCCTCGAAATTGGCGACGGCGAGTTTCTGCGCCGTGATGTCGGTCGCATATTTCACGACCTTGAACGGCTTGCCGCTCATGTCGAAGATCGGGTTGTAGCTGGCCTGGATCCAGATCTCGCGCCCGCCATTGGCGATGCGCTTGTACTGGCCGGCATCGTATTCGCCGCGGCCGAGCTTTTCCCAGAACAGGCGATAGTCGTGGCCGTTCCGGGTGACGGGATCGACGAACATCGAGTGATGCTTGCCCTTGATCTCGTGCAGCGCGTAGCCGAGCGCACCGAGGAAATTCTCATTGGCGCCGAGGATATTGCCCATGAGATCGAATTCGATGACGGCCTGGGCCTTGCCGATGGCGGCGAGCTGGCCTTCGAAATTGGCGAGCGCCAGTTTCTCGGCGGTGATGTCGGTCGCGTACTTCACGACGCGGACGGGCTTGCCGGTGCCGTCGAGGATCGGGTTGTAGCTGGCCTGGATCCAGATCTCGCGGCCGCCATTGGCGATGCGCTTGTATTGGCCGGCGTCGTATTCGCCGCGGGCGAGCTTATCCCAGAAGGCGCGATAGGCGGGCGAGCTGCGCGTCGCATCGTCGACGAACATGGAGTGATGGCGCCCGACGATCTCGTCGAGGCGATAGCCGATCGCGCCGAGGAAGTTTTCGTTGGCGTTGATGATCGTGCCGTCGAGATTGAATTCGATGACCGCTTGCGAGCGGTCGAGCGCCTTCACCATGCCGGCGTGACGGATCGCGGCGTCGCGCTCGAACTGCGCGGTGCGCGCATCGTCAAGCTTCACGACATCGCGGTCGCCGGTTTTCAGGGCAAGGCCGTACCATTTGCGCGACATGAGGTTCTCCGAAGAATTCTTGAAGAGACGCAGAAGAGTTGATGAAAGACGGTAAAGGAGGCTGGTAAACCGAGTGCTAAGAAGTAGAGATTGTCGTTTGAAAACAATAGTTTATGTAATTTATGTAGTTTGATTGGAGATTGATCACAGCGAGGTGCCGCCACCCATTCTGTCATGCCCGCGCAGGCGGGAAACCAGCGCCGCGAGCGTCGGCGTTTCCGGCATGGATGCCCGCCTGCGCGGGCATGACAGAAGGTGGTTTTGGCTACGCCCCCGCCATCACGACCGTGTCGATGTCGAGCGCCAGCATCAGGCCGGCGTCGAGGCGGAAGAGGCCGGTGCAGAGGGTTTGCCAGTCGGGCGCCAGGGTGACGGGGTTTTTCTCGAAGCGCTCCGCGCCGAGCGAAAGGACGTCGCCGACCTCATCGACCAGCAGCGCGTAGAACTCCGCCGCGATCCCCTCGCCCACATCGACGATCGCGCACATCACGGGCGCGTTGCCTTCACGCGGCGGCAGGCCGAGGCGGGTGCGCATGTCGATGGCGGTGACGATGCGGCCGCGCAGGTTGAGCGAGCCCGCGACCTCGCGCGGGGCCAGCGGCACGTGATTGATGCGCGGCGAGGCGATGACGTCGCGCACCCGGAGGACCGGGAGACCGAAGGTCTGCGTACCCACGAAGACCGTCAGCCACATGCCCGCCGAAGCGCTCGCCTCTTCGACCGGGCGCGTCTGCACTGCGGCGGACATCACGCGGCCTCGCGGAGCTGGGTGCGGGCGCTGCGCATGGCGCGCAGGATCTCGCCGCGATCATGCTTGGAGGCGATGGAGGCAAAGGCCTCGCCGCCGCCGGGATCGTCATGTTCGCCCGCCAGTCCGACGACCGGGACGCCGGTCCAGAGCTGTTCGGCGCCGGGACGCCCGGCCAGGACGAGTTCGGCGATATGCGAGGGCGCATCGGAAAGGATGAGATCGAAGGGCGGGCCTTCGGCGTAGGCGCGTTTGGCCTCGGCAAGCGAGGCGGCGACGAGGACCCGGTAGCCCGCGGAGGCCAGCAAAGGCTGCAGCAGCTTGGCGAAGAACGGGTTGGGTTCGACCAGCAGGACGCGCGACTGGCCGGTCCTGGCGGCGACGCCGCCGATCTCGTCGCGGCCCGCGATCATCGCCCAATAGTAGCCGAGATCGATGAGGTCGGCGGCGCGGCCCGACACGATGAGACTGCCCAGACGGCCGACACCGGTGGGGGCGAGTTCGGTGGTGAGGCTCTGCTCCACGATGTCGAGCACGTCGTCGACCACCAGCGCGAAGTCGCGGCCGCGATCCTCGAAGACGAGGACGGGCTTCGACTTGCCGTCGCTGAAATCGAGTGGCGCGCCGTCGAGCGCGACGACCGGCACGAGATGCCCGCGATATTGCAGCACGTCGCGGCCGTCGACGGTTTCGATGCGCGAGGGATCGAGCTCCTCGATGCGCGAAACCAGCGAGAGCGGTACCGCCTTCCAGCGATCGGCGCCGAAGCGCACGACGAGGATCGGCACCTTGTCGTCGGGCTCGGCGCGGCGCTGGCGGAAGGCTTCGCTTTCCGTGCTGGAATCGAGCCGGCCGGTTTCGGTGGCGATGCCCTTGGGATCGAGGATCATGATGACCGAGCCGTCGCCGAGAATGGTGTTGCCGGAAAAGAGCGGGATGTGTTTCAGCACCCTTGCGACCGGCTTCACCACGATCTCCTCGGTATCGAAGACGCGGTCGACGATGATGCCGAAGGAGAACGAGCCGATCTGGGTGACCATGATGCAGGTTTCGGCCGGCTGGTCGGCGACGGGGTCGAGCTTCAGCAGCGATTGCAGCGAGATGAGCGGCAGCAGCCGGTCGCGCAGCCGCAGGACCGGCGCGCCGTTCAGATATTCGATGAGATGGCGCGACGAGGCATTGGTGCCGACCAGCTCGACGACGCTGGATTGCGGCATGGCGAAGCGGCGGCCGGCGGATTCGACGATCAGCGCCGAGACGATGGTGAGCGTGAGGGGAATGCGGATCGTGAAGCGCGTGCCGGCGCCTTCGCGGCTGAAGAGTTCGATCGTGCCGCCGATCTTCTCGATATTGGTGCGCACCACGTCCATGCCGACGCCGCGGCCCGAGACATTCGTGACCGCGGCGGCGGTCGAGAAGCCGGGATGAAAGATGAGCGCCTGAAGCGCCGCATCGGTCGCGGTTTCCGCATCGGTGCGGGTGAGGAGGCCGCGCTCGATCGCCTTTTGCCGCAGCTTGGCGATGGCAAGGCCCCGGCCGTCATCGCTGATCTCCATGACGATATGGCCGCCCTCGTGGCGCGCCTGGAGGAAGATGCGGCCGGTATCGCCCTTGCCCGCGGCGAGGCGATCTTCGGGGCGCTCCAGTCCGTGATCCGCGGCGTTGCGGATCATGTGGGTGAGCGGATCCTTGATCAGCTCCAGCACCTGGCGGTCGAGCTCAGTCTCCGCGCCGTGCATGTCGAGCTCGATCTTCTTGCCGAGTTCGGCGGCAAGGTCGCGCACGATGCGCGGCAGCTTCGACCAGGCGTTGCCGATGGGCTGCATGCGCGTCGTCATGACGCTTTCCTGCAGTTCGGTCGTGACGTGGTTGAGCCGCTGGAGCGGCCCTGAGAACGCGGTGTCGGGGTTGAGTCGGCTGGTCTGGAGCAGCTGGTTGCGGATGAGAACGAGCTCGCTGACGACATTCATCAACTGCTCCAGCGAGTCGACGCTGACGCGGATCGTCTGGGCGGGCGGCGCGGCGGCTTGAGACGCTGAAGGAACGGCGTCCGGATCGGCCTTGGCTTCGGGCGGCGGCGCGGCGCGGCGCTGTTCGACAAAAGGCGTGGCGAAGGCGGCGCGGAGGCCGGCGCGGAGGTCGTCATCCAGACCGAGCGCGCCGAAGCCGACATCGAGCTGGTCGAGCACCGCTTCGAACACGACAGGATCGGCGATGGCCGGGAGCGGCGCGGCCAGCACCGCGGCGAAGCGCGACGGTCCGCCATTGCGGATGGTCGCCGCCATCACGTCGCGGAGGTCGCCCTGAAGCCGGTCGGGATCGTGGGGGAGAAGCTGGGGCGCGACATCGGCGAGCAGCATCTCCGCCGCCGCATCCAGGGTCGCGAGGCCGCCGATCGCGTCGAGCGAAAGCGTCGGCGCGACGGGCTCGGCCGTGCCGGTCGCGATGGCGTTGATGCGGGCGATGAGCGCGGTGTCCTCGCCGGCTTCCTCCTGACCCGTCGTCTGCAGGCCGGCGAGGAGGTGCTTGATGACGTCGATCGCTTCGAGGATGGGACCGACGCTGGCGGGCGAGGGTTTCAGCGCCCCGTCGCGAAATCCGCCGAGCACGTTCTCGCCGGCATGGGCGACACGCTCGAGCCGCGGCAGGTTGAGGAAACCGCACGTGCCCTTGATCGTGTGCATGACGCGGAAGATCTCGCCGAGCAGCGCCGGATCGTCCGGCTGCTTCTCGAAGCGCACCAGCGAGCTGTCGAGCGCCTCGATGCTCTCGGTCGCTTCGGTGAGAAACTCTTTCAAGACGTCGTCCATCGCGCAGTCCCCATCTGCCGCCGATCCCCCGGCGAATGAATCAGACTCGCCAGAGGTGCTTAATGAATCGCCAATAGGACTGGATGAGATGAATATAATTCGATTCTGTAGTTGAAATAGTCAAATCTACGTAATAGAGAATAGGAATACGTGAATTACATATTTTATGTATGCTTGTGTCTTCGAGTCTCGATTACGGGATATTAGCTTTTCCGCGCCAGTCTGGCCGCTCACGGTTCAAGCGGGGAAAAGATGGCCGTCGATATGGATATGCCTGTCCTGGTGGTGGACGACTACAAGACCATGCTGCGGATCGTCCGCAATCTGCTGATCCAGCTCGGCTTCAAGAATATCGACGAGGCGATGGACGGCGACACCGCGACGGCGATGATCCGCGACAAGAAATACGGGCTGATCATGTCGGACTGGAACATGCAGCCGGTGACGGGGCTTGATCTCCTGAAGCGCGTACGCGCCGACGAGAAGACCAAGAACACGCCGTTCGTGATGGTGACCGCCGAGGCGAAGACCGAGAATGTCGTGGTCGCCAAGGGCGCGGGCGTCAACAACTACATCATCAAGCCGTTCAACCTGAATGTGCTGAAGACCAAACTGTCGGCGGTGCTGGGAGCGCTGCCATGAGCGGCGCGTCGGCGGAGGAGCTGCGGAGCGCGCTCGATCGCATCACCGCGCAGCGCGGGCACCTCGTCGCCTATATTCGCCGCACCCGCAAGGCCATCGAGGAGTTCGCGCCGGCGGCGCTGGGCGGCTCGCGCATGGCGCAGGCGCAGCAGCAGATGATGGCCGTCGTCGCCGGCACCGAAAGCGCCGCCGACATCATCATGCAACGCGCCGAATCCTGCCTTGAGGACAAGGCGGGCGAAACGCCGGAGTCGTATCGCGCCCGCGTCTCGGAGGCCTGCATCGAGATCATCGAGGCCTGCGCCTTCCAGGACCTGACGGGCCAGCGCATCACCAAGGTCTCGACGATGCTGGTGACGATCGAGAAGCGCCTCGCCGGGCTCGAAGCCGCGCTCGGCGAACGCTTCGGCGGCGAGACGGAAGATATGGCGCTTGATCTCGTCGACGACGTGCTGCTTCAGGGTCCGCCGCTGCCCAATGGCGGCATCACCCAGACGGATGTCGACGCGATCCTCGGCCGCAAGGCGAGCGCCGCCTAACGGCGCGATCGCATGCGGATGGCGCTGCGTCCTTCCTAGAAGCGGAAGGACGCCGTGAGGCGCGCGGCGTGGTCGTCGATGCCGCCGGAGAAGAGACCCGAATAGCCGATGGTCACGCTCGACGCCTCGCCGATGTCGAACGTCGCATCGAGCGCGCCGACAAAGGCGGTGCTGTCGAGTTCCGCCGCGCGGATGGCGAGTGCCTGGTTCGGCGCCGCATCGAGCGCGATGGGCAGGACGATCGACCGGTCGCCGGAGAGCGTGCGGGCGGCGAGAGTGCCGCCAAGGCGCAGTGTCGTGCCGCCGCCGAGCTCGACGACCGTCTCGCCGCGCAGGCCGAAAGTCGCGGTGAGCAGGGTGTTCTCCTGTTCACCGACCCGCAGCTTGGCGGCGCCGCCCTGTTCGCCGAAGGCGTCGAACGAGACGCGCGCGGCGTTGAGCTGGATGAAAGGTTCCAGCGACGTGGCCGCGCCGATCTCGAACCGGTAGCCGATATCGGCGAAGACCTGCAGCGCATCGCCGTCGGTCGTCGCCGTCACGCGGTCGGAGAATCCGGTGAAGGCGATGGTGCGATTGGCATCGAGGCTGAGCGCGGAATAGCTGCCGCCCACCCGCAGGCTGAGATTGTCTTCTGCGAGGCCGAGATAGAGGCCAATGCCGGTACGCTCGATTTCGCTGGAGCTGCCGAGCGTATCGATGTCCACATCGCTGGTGCCGTAATGGCCGGTGATGCCGACGCGCCATGCGAGCCCGTCCGAGCGCCCCGCGAAATCGACGCCGCCGATGAAGCCGCTGAAGTCGCGGTCATAGGCGGCGGCATTGCCGTCGCTGTCGCCGCTGCCCCACGAGCCGAACGCCTGGCCCCACATGCCGTAGCCTTCGCCCTCGGCCGTGATGAGGCGCCCGATCACCGCTTCGCGCAGCAGCCGATCGTTCTCCAGCGCCACGGCGGTCGTGGTCGCGTAGATTTCGCCCGAGAGCTGATCGGCGGCGCTGAGCATCGCGGCGGGGGTCAGGCTGTAGAGCGCGGCGAGGGGCTGCGGGTTGTAGCCCGCGAGCACCGCCGCATCGATACGGCCGAGCGTGCTGCGCTCGTTGGCGGTGCCGGCGCCCGTGCCGACGATGGTGAGGAGCTGGTTGGGCGTCAGCAGCACCTGCACGCCGGTCGCGGTGTAGACGACCTGCGCGGCGAAGGCCTGGCCGAAGCCGCCAAGGCCGGTGACCGTGCCGAACGTGCCGCTGCGTCCGCCATTCGCCTGGAGCACTGTGTAGGTCGAATTGAAGAGATAGGGCCCGCTGACGGGCGTGAGCGCCAGCGTGCCGGCGAGTTGGGCGGTGCCGGTCGCGCCCAGCAGGTCCGCGGCGCTCGCCTGGATCTGCGCGGCGTAGATGGAGCCCGCGAGGAACTGCATATTGCCGGCGACGGTGAGCATGCCCACGCCGTCGCTGCCCGGCGCGACCGTGCTGCCGCTCTGCGCAACGAGGCCGCCGAGCGTGCCGGTGCCGGACAGCGTTGTGCCGCTGGCCGCGGTAACGGTCGAGCGGGCGAGCGAGGAATTGACCCGCAACTCGCCGGCCAGAAGCCGCGTCGCACCGGTGAAGTTGGAATTGTCGCCGGTGAAGGTCAGCAGGCCCGCGCCGGTCTTCTCAAGGGCGCCCGCACCGCCGAGACGGCCGCTATAGATGCCCGCCGTCGCCTGCGCGAACTCCGCCACGCCACCGTTGATCAGGATGTCGCCGCGCAGCGATAGAATATCACCGCGCAGGCGGCCGGCCGTGACGACAGTCCCGCCGGTATAGGTATTGAGCCCGGTTAGCGTCGTCGTGCCGGTGCCGGTCTGAGCAAAAATCCCCGTGCCGGAAATCACGTTCGAGAGCGTCACCGCATCCGTGCGATTGATTGCAAGCAGCCCGGTGCCGGTCACCGTCACGGCGCCGGCAATCGAGCCGGTCGTGCCGGCATTGCCGATCTGCAGCACGGCGCCGTTCGAGACGGTCGTGCCGCCCGCATAGGTGTTCGCGCCGGTGAGAATGAGGACGCCCGTACCGGACTTCACCAGACTGCCCGCGCCCGAAATGACGCCGGAGAAGACGGTGATTGTGCCGCCGTTCACCGTCAGCGCCGTCGCCGCCGTCCCGCCGGTCGCGATCGTGCCGGCTCCGGAGAGGTCACCGACGGTGAAGCTGAAACCGGCCATGTTGAAGCTGGAGCCCGCCACCTGGTTGAGCGACGTCACGCCCGTCAGCGTACCCGTCAGGGTGATGGCGCCGGGATTGTTCACGATGAAGCCGTTCAACTGACCGCGCAGGCTGGCCGTGCCGGTGTTCACGAAGCCGGTATTGATGATGCCGGTGCTGGTGAACGTGCCGGCATTGTTGACCCCGCCGGCGGCGGTTCCGGTGTTGGTGAGGATAGCGCCCGCTTCGTTGTAGGCGATGCCGCTGATCGTGCCGCTATTGGCAAAGGCAGCGCCGTTATAGTTGGTGACGGCGCCACCGATCGTGCCGGCATTATTGAAGCTGCCCCCGGCATAGTTGAAGACGTTGCCGCCAATTGCGCCGTCATTGATGAAGGTCGCGCTGTTCTCGGCTTGGCCCGTGTTCGACCCCGTGGCGGTGATGCGCAGCGTGCCCGCCGCGACCGATATGCCGCCGGCGATGGTGGTCGCGCCGGTGAGAGTGAGCGACCCCGTTCCGACCTTCAGGAGTAACCCGGAACCGGACAACGTGCCGGCGTACGTCGTGTCGATGTTCAGATCGCCGACGATGAGGCTGTTGGTGCCCTTGACGCTGCCGTCGCCGGCGAGCCCGCCGAACACGCCGGTGAAGGCGCCGAGGTCGATCGTGGCGCCGGCGGACTGCGTGACCAACCCGATGCCGAAGACGTCGCCGGTGAAGGTGATCGTGCCGGCGAGATTGTTGACGGCCCCGATTAGCAAACCCTTGATCGAGGCGCTGCCGCTATTGGTGAAACCGCCGGAGATGATCCCGGTGCTGGTGAGCGTGCCGGCATTGGTCACGCCGCCATTCAGCAAGCCAGCGTTCTGAAGCGAAGCGTTGTTCACAACTGCGCCGGAAAGGGCGCCGGAACTCGTGACCGCAAGCACGCCGGCGTTGACCGTCGTCGTGCCGGTGAACGTATTGAAATCGCTGAGCGTGAAGGTCCCCGTGCCGATCTTGGTGAGGTTGCCCGTTCCGCTGATCTTGCCGGCATAGGTCGTGGAGGTGTTGTCGCCACCGGCCGTCAGCGTGGCGCCGGCGAGCGTCACGAAGCTGCCGCCCGTCCCGTCAAGCGAGCCGATGGCTTCGGATGCGGCGACATTGAAGGTGGCCCCTGAGATGACGCTGACCTGGCCGACGTCGGACAGGGCTGCCCCACCCGTGACGGTGAGCGTGCCCTGAAGGATCGAGGTACGGCCTGTATAGGTGTTGACGCCGCTGAACGTCACCTCGCCGGTTCCCATCTTGGCCACGGTGCTCGTGCCCGAAATGGCGCCCGAGAACGTCCCGTTGGTCGCCTGGTTGAAGACCAGGCCGCCATTGCTCACGAAGTTGCCCTGCAGGCTGGTCGTGGTGCCGAACAAGATACCGCCCGCGATCGTCGTGCCGCCGCTATAGGTATTGGCGCCGGTGAGGGTGAGATTGCCCGCGCCGAGTTTGAGAAGGCTGCCCGTACCTGAAATGACGCCGTTATACGTACCGCCCGCCGCCTGGTCGAACACGAGCGCGGCATTGTTGAGGATGTTGCCCTGCAGGCTGAGCGTGTTGCCCGTCAGCGTGCCGGCGGCGACCGTCGTGCCGCCGAGATAGGTGTTGGTTCCGGTCAGGGTGAGGTTGCCCGCGCCCGTCTTGGTGACGCTGCCATTGCCGGTGATGAGGCCGGCAAAGGTGCCGGCGCTCGCCTGATTGAACACCAGGCTGGCGGCGTTGGTGATGTTGCCGTGCAGGCTGACGGTATCGCCGGTAAGAGTGCCGCCTGCGATGGTCGTCGTGCCGCCATAGGTGTTGGCGCCGGTGAGGATGAGATTGCCGGCGCCGGTCTTGGTAAGGCCGCCCGCGCCCTGAATGATCGTGCCGATATTGGCGGTGATGCCGGTCCCGACATCGACGAGCGAGAAGCCGCCGGTGGTGCCCAGCCGCGCGCTGCCGTCCGCGGGGCTGAGCGTGTAGCCGTTGGTCTCGAAGCGCAGTTCTTGGAAGACCTGTGTGCCCTGCACGGTGACCGTGCCGCCCGCCGCGCCGGCGAAGACGCCGACCTGCGCATTCCACGGCGCGTTGATCGCGTAGCCCGCAGGCGCGGTCCAGTTCGTGTTGGCGCTGTTCCAGACGCCCGCGCCGCCATTGCCCGTCGTCGCAGTGCTGGCGCCGGTCATGTCGGTGCCGTCCCAGTAGAGGACGTTCTGCGTGCCGAGCAGCAGATTCACCTGGCCCGCGATATTGGTCAGCACCGAGGCCGCATAGCCACCGGAGATGGTGCCGATGTTGAGGCCGTTATCGGTGAGCGTGCCGCCATAGTTGAAGAGGCGATAATAGCCGGGACCATAGCCCGCGCCCGCAGCGATCGTGTTCAACGTGCCGTCGAGGGTGAGATTGCCGCCGACGATGACGAGATCATTGTTCGCCCCGCCAACAACGCCCGCCTCGCCGAGCTCGAAATCGAGGTTCGTCACGGCGCTCAGCGCCAGGTTGCCGGCGATGGTCAGCGTGCCCGGACTGTCGCCGGCGGCCAGCCTGCCGCCGGAGAAGGCGACATTGCCGAAGAACGTGCCCGCGCCGCCCAACGACGCGTCAAAGACGTTCAACTGCGCTGTCTTGTTGACGGTGTCGCCGAAATTGCCGTCGATGACGAGACGGCCGGTAAGCACATTCATCGTGCCAAGGAAGTTGCCGCTGGTCGTGTTTGACCCACCCAGCGTCAGCGTGCCGGTGCCGATCTTGTTGATGAACGTGCCGGCGATGCCGGCGAGCACGCCTGAGAAGGTCGTGGACGCATTATTGCCGCCGAGGGTCAGGCTGAAGGCAGGCGACGAAATGCTGAAATCGCCGGCCCCGGCGAGCGAGCCGATGGTTGCGGCTGCAAAGGCGGTCACGCCGACGCGCCCGCCGCTATTGATCGTCAGCGCCGTCGTGCCGCTCGTGGCAAGGGCGGAGGCGAGATTGAGAATGCCCGCGTTCACAACGATCGCCGGGGTCGACCTATTGTCGCCGGAAAGGTTGACGGTACCGGTGCCTTCCTTCGTGAGCGAGGTGACGCCCGACAGGTCACTGGTGACGGTCATAAGGCCCGGCCCGCCCAAAGTCAGGGCATGATTGTTGCCGGTCACATTGCCGTTCAGCGTCAGCTGCGCCGCAAATGCGGACGTGATCGAACTATCCCCATTCAGGGTGATAGCGCCGGACAATGTGGTGGCGCCTGCGACGTTGCGCAGTGCGCCGGCCCCGCCGCCGTTGACCCCGGTGCCGTTGATGAACAGCGCGCCGTTTTGCGTTCCACTGCCGGCACCGAATTCGAGCGTCGCGCCGGACGCGACACTGACCGAGGCGCCACCGCCGGCGGCCTGCGTGCCGTTCTCGACCCGCAATGTACCGCCCTGGATACTCGCGCCAAGATAGGACGTGAGGCCCGACAAAGTGAGCGTGCCGATACCCACCTTGTTCAGGACGCCGAACGGACCGGTCAACTGGCCCGAGAAGTTCGAGGAGGTATTGGCGGCTCCAACAGTGAGCGTGGTGAGCGAGAAATTGAGCGTGCCGCTGCCGGTCAGCGAGCCGATCGTCTCAGCGGTATTGATGATGTTCAGCGTGCCGCTGGCGCCGATATTGACCGCGCTCGTGTCGCCGATCGCATTGCCGCCTTGCGCCGACACCGCTCCGGTCTGGATGAAGAGAAGGCCGCTATACGCATTGTTGTTGCCGGAGAGGGTGAGGGTGCCGACACCGACCTTGTAGAGACCGCCCGCGCCGGTTACGGCGCCCGCGAAGGTGGAGCTGGTGTTGGCACCGCCGGTGACCAGGCTGCCGCTGATCAGGTTGAGCGTGGTGCCAGCGACGCCGGAGAGTTCGCCGGTGCCGGCGTTAGCGGCGATCTCGACGGTGGCGGGCGCGAAGGACAGATTGAGCGCGCTCGTCAGGAACATCGCAGTGTTGCTGGCGATGCGCAGCGTGCCGTTATAGACGTAGGTCGGGCCAAAATAACTGTTGTTGCCGCTGAGGACGAGCGTTCCTTGATCGTCCTTGACGAGTGCAACCGTTGCGCTCGATCCGCTGATATTGCCCGCCAGTGTGAGCGTCCGGTTCGCTCCGACATAGAAAGAGCCGTACGAGCCGGCCAGCGTGAAATCCTGCGTCAGCGTGCGCGCTGGTGCTGCGGAAAGGGAATTGAACGCGAATACACTGTCCGACAGCTGAACGGAGTCGAGCCCTAGGGTCGCGCCGCCAAGGCTGAAGAAGGAGTCCTCCAGATCGAGAAACGTGGTGGCGAGGGCTTCAGGGCCCTTGGTGATCGAACCGGCGCTCGCGAAGAAATTGACACCCTTGAGATAGAGCCCCCCACCACCGGCCCGCGTGGTGAAGTTGCCGCTCCAATCCACGCGCGTGTTATCAGGCGCGGCGCTCCCCTCGTCCTTTTCAAGCCGCAGCCGGTTGCCATCGAAGACGAAGCTGGACGCGAAAATCATCTGATTGTTGTTGAACGTCGAGAACGCGACAGTTCCGCCCGCGGCCGTATTGGCACTGCTGATACGGCTGATGATCGTGCCGTTGAACTGGATCGCCTCCGAATTCCCGAGCAACCGGTTGAGCATGCTGAAATTGCCGTTGCCGGGCGAACCCTGAAAGGTGGCGGTGTTGCCCAACGGCAGGAAGACATACGGATCATCGGGGACAAGGCTCATCGTCCAGAGAGCCGTCGCGGCCGGCGTATTGGCCGTTATGATTTCCGTGCCCGGCCCCAGCGGATCGAGCCGGTTGAAGGTGATGCTGCCAAGCAAGGGCGCGGCGCTGGGCGCATAGAAGGCGGACCCGTAGGCTGCCCCCCATCCCACCAGCGAGGCGGTCAGCGCCGAACCGAGCAGGCAGGCCGCGCGCAAGGCCGGTCGTGGACGCGCGTTCCTTTCAGGCCGGCCCAATTCGACGCTGCTGGCGCCTACGCGCGCGTTACCGATGGTCATTCTGCACACCCCAATGTGAGCCGATCAAACGCGCAGCTCTGCGGCCTTGAATCCGGCCTCTTCTTGGCAATGTGCGCAGTGCCAGTCTTCTGTCACCGCTTTCCCGCCGCAAGATGCGATTGCAGGGTGCGGCGATGTGTCGGCGTGGTGGCGGATGCAACTGGGGCGTGCGACTCCAACCCAATGTGCAGCTACGCCGGGAAAATGCCGCCCAACAACCGCAAAGAGAGGCGGTGGCGAGGAACAACCAAACCCGCCGCGCCCAGGCTTTATCCCCGTTTGGGGGATGCGGTCCGTTGGCTTTCCCTATCCGATGCTACCGTGCATTGGGGGGATCAGATGAGGCAACTCAGCATGCGGGCGCTTTTTCTCGCCCTAGCGGGATTTGCGTTGCTCGGGCCGGCGCCCGCTGGCGCGCAAACCCGCGATCCCTGCGCGATCGTCACGTCCGCGGATGTGCTGAAGATCTTTGCCCGCCTGGGTCTCGTCATTTCAGGCGGCGAGGCCGGCATCACGGAAGACGGCCGCGAGGGCGACTTTGTCAGCTGCGATCGCAAGCTCGCCACGCCAAGCGGGACGATGCTCCTCAAGATCATGTATATCTCGGACAGCGGGGTCGCGGACGGCCACTTCAACGGCTGGCGCTCGGCGCGCGAGGTCTATGACCATCTTCTGGCGAACGCGCGATCAAGCGCCACCGTCGAAGCCCATCCGGAAATTGGGCCGACGGCCTACTATCTGGACCACCGGTCGGGCAGCCAGGAGCGTGAAGTCATTTTCCTGCAGGACAATGCTGTCGTCCTGATCGACTCGCCGAACTACGGTTATGTGCCCAAATCCGTCGTGCTGGCCGCGGCCTCGGTTGCCTCGGGGGTGACGCCGCATGTGCCGGGAAGTCCTTCTTCTTCCTCCAAGCGCAGGGACGCCGGCGGCGCCGAGGATTTCATCAAGGAGAACGAGACCGCGCTTTTGATCGCCGGTGGCGTCGCGGCTCTGGTTTTCCTGATCGTCGTCATTGCTGTCGCACGGCGCAGTCAAACCCCGTCCGCCCCGGCGCTGGTGACCGGCCTGACGGATTCGGCGATGGAGAATCTGGAAAGCGCGAAGGCGCTGTTCGACCAGGGCGCGATTTCGAAGTCAGAGTTTGAACGGCTTAAGGCGAAGGCGCTTGGCATAACATCCGGACCGGCCAAGCCCCTGGCCGCTGCCGGCGCGTTTTCGGACTCCGGCATGGAGCAGCTGGAAAACGCCAAGGCGCTGCTCGATCAGGGCATTCTCTCGCCGTCCGAATACGAGCGCCTGAAGGCCAAGATCCTGAACGGCTGACGCGCACGCGAGCAGCCGGCCTCCCCCTTCGGCTCGCCTAGAACGCGAGAGAGAAAGCCGCTCGCCCGGCATGGTCGTGCATCTCGTCGGCGAAGACACCGCTGTAGGAGAGCGTCAGGCTGCCAAGTTCGGTGACGTTCCAGGTCAGGCCCAGGTTCAGCGCGAGACTGTCATCTGCCGTGGGGGCGCCAACAATCTGAAACGTGCCGCCGCCAACGAAAGCGAAGCCGGTCGTGGCGCGCGCGTCGTCGAAGCCGTGCCGCCAGGCCACGAGGCCGTTCAGCGTTGCGCTGTCTGACAGGCAGGTTTCGAAACGCGCGCCGATGGTGGCGAGCGTTCGCGTGTCATCCGCGCGGTCTGCGATGAGCGCCGCGGCACCACCCGACTCCTTGAACGCGTCGGACTGGAGGGACAGGCTGGTCAGCCCGACGAACGGCTCCAGCTGCAAGCTTTCGCCGGAGATCACATAGCCGATCTCGCCAAAGCCCTGGAACGTAGTGGCCTGATACTGGGCCTCCAGGTGGTCGGCATAGCCGGCGAAGGCAACGTCGCGATTCGTCTCGATATTGCCTTCGGACCAGGCCACGCCGAGCCGCACGCGGAACGCGCCATAGGTCGCACCGGCATAGGCGCCGATATGGCCCTCCTGGATATCCCCGCTGCTGAGGCGCGCTGCGAGATCGACGGTGCTGTGGCTGTACCCGCCGGCTACGCCAAGGCGCCAATTTTCACCGGCCGGAAGGTCGATGCCGAGCATGAAGCCCGCGATCTCGCGCTGCGCTTCACCGGTTTCCGCATCCGCGTCATAGCTTGCCGTGCCGCCGAAAATTTCGCCCCAACCGCTGATGCCGTTGTCCGTCTGCGTTGCGAGCCGCCGCAGGACAGACTCGCGCGGCAGGCGCGCATCGACCGCGAACGCCGTGCGCAGGGTGGGATGGAGTTCGCCGGAGATCGCGTCAAACGCGGCGCGCGCGCCGTCCGCGGCCTGCAGATTGAGCAACGCCGATTTCAGGACGCTCGCCTGGGGCAGACTGTCGGCGCCGGTCGCCGCGGCGATCTGGTTCGCCGTCATCGCGGCCGAGGCCAGGGCCTTCGCCTGGGCGATGTCGAGATAGGCATGTGTCGCGTCGTAGCTGAGCTTGGGCGCGACGAAGAGAGAGAGCGGCGCGATATCACCGGTCAAGGTCGCAAAGCCGCCCGCAACGCCGCCGGTAGCGGTGAGGATCGTGAAGTGCTGGCCGAGCTGGAACGGCGTCGCGGCCGTGTTGACGAGGTTGACCGCGCCGCCGTTGAGCGTGGCCTTGCCGTTGACAACAATGCGATCGCTGGCCGACCCGGCGGCAATCTCCACCTGATAGGTCGATCCCGCACCTTGCGTGTAATTGCCGTTGATCGTGAGGGTGCCGATCGATCCGCCGGGTGCGATCGTGGCGCCGCTCGCGATCGTCGTCTCGCCGACCGTGCCGTAGCCTTTCAGAACCGCACCGGTGAGCACCTGGACACGCCCGCCGAGCTTACCGTCGACCCGCAGGGTACCCGCTTCGACGCTGGTGACGCCGGTGAACCCGGTGCTGTCGCCGGTCAGGCGCAATTCGCCGGCGCTTTTCTGCTCAAGCCTTCCGCCGCCCGCGATGGAGCCGGCGTAGAGATATGTACCGGCATGCCGGGATGTCAGGGTTCCATCGGCCAGCAGATCGCCGCCGAACGCCCCGCCGGCGCCGAGCTCAAGACGCGCGCCCGCGAAGATATGGGTGAGGCCAGCATACGCGTTGGCAGCCGCGAACACGACCTCGCCGCTTTCGACATCGACCCCGCCACTCCCCGAAATCATGCTGGTGAAGATCGTGCGGTCCGATCGCGCAAAGGCGAGTGTGCCGTTGTCCTGGACATTGCCGATGAAGGAACCGGACGCGGCGCCCGCACCGATCTGCAAGGTGCCGGCATTGATCCAGGTGCCGCCGCCATAGCTGTTCGCGCCGGTCAGGATCAGCGTTCCCAGATCATCCTTCACCAGGCCGCCGGCGCCGGACAGTTCCGCGTCGATGAGCGCGACAATCTGCGCGCCCGCGGCCGTTCCGTCGCCGACGCGGATGAGCGTTTGCGCTTCGGTGAGACCGATCGCATCGCCGCTGATGAAATAGCCGTCCGCGGCGAACTGCATGCCGGCGATTGAAATCGCGCCTTCGGAGGCATCCACGGTCACCGTGCCGCCCTCGCCTTCGAACACCGCGAAGCCGGGCTGGGGCGACATGGCGGCATTGGCGGCGCCGCCGGCGTCGGTCCAGTTCGGCGCGACGGCGCTCCACAGACCAACACCGCCGTCGATCAATCCGTTATTGGCATTGCCCGCGGTGCCCCCGTCCCAGAAGACGAACGGCCCGCTCGCCTGCGCCAGCACCAGATTGACCTGTCCGGCGACCGAGGTCTGCACGCTGTAAACGCCAAGCTCGGCCGGCGCGTTGCCGATGTCGAGGCCGTTATCGACGAGCGAACCATAGTTGAACAGCCGATAGACGCCGATCCCGAACCCACCGCCATCGGCGATGTTCAACGTGCCGTCGAGGACCAACGCGCCATTGATCTCGAAGAGCGTCGGCGCGCCTGAAACGCCGAACGTGACATCCAGCATCGAACCGCCGCCGAGCGTCAGCGCGCCCATTGTCAGGGTCTTGCCCTGCACACCCAGCAGATGCCCGCCATCGGCGATCCCGACCGCGCCGCCGATCGTCCCCTGCCCGCCCAGCGAAGCGCTACTGGAGACGGTGACCGGCGACCCCAGCACGCCATCGACCAAGAGCGTCCCGCTCTGGACGCCGGTTGTGCCCGCAAACGACGAACTGTTGCCGGTGAGGCGGAGAACGCCACTGCCCTTCTGCACGAGGCCACCACTACCGGTCAGCGCGCCGCCGAACGCGATCTCATCGGACCGGACGAAGGCGAGCATGCCGTCGTTTTGGATATTCCCGACAATCGAGCCGGCCGCGCCGCCCTTGCCGATCTGCAGCGTGCCCGCGTTGATCCGCGTGCCGCCGGCATAGGTGTTTTCGCCCTCGAAGATCAGCGTGCCCAGATCGTCTTTCACCAGACCGCCCGCTTCAAGCAGCGCGGAACGCATCTCGGCGACGAAGGACGCGCCGCCCGTCGTGCCGTCGCCGACCCGAACCAGCGTCTGCGCACTCGCCAAGCCGATCGCATCGCCCTGGACGACATAGCCGTCGGTCGCGAACTGCAGGCCCGTAACGCTCACCGCGCCCGCGGATGCATCGACGGTGACAGTTCCGGCGGTGCCTTCGAAGACGGCAAAGCCGGGCTGCGGCGCCATCGCACCGTTCGTCGTGCCGGCAGTGTCGGTCCAGCTCGCGGCGATCGCGCTCCAGATGCCATCGCCGCCATCGACGACGCCGTTGTCCGCATGCCCGGCGCCCTCGCCGTCCCAGAAGAGGAACGGACCGGCGCTGCCATTCGACAGCAACAGATTCACCTGGCCGGGAATGGCGGTCTGGATGCTGGGGGTGCCGAACCCGCCGGGCAACGTTCCGACGGCGAGGCCGTGATCGACCAGCGACTGATAGGTGAACAGCCGATAGACGCCTGTCCCGAAGCCGCCGGCATCGGTGACGTTCAGCGTGCCGTCGAGCACGAGCTGGCCCTTGACGTCGAACAGGCTTTGGCCGCCGGGCGCCCCAAGACTGACATTGACGAGCGAGGCGGCGTTGAGCTTCAGCGCGCCCATCGTCAGGGTCTGGCCTGCGACACCAAGCAACCTGCCGCCGTCCGCGATCTGGACGCTGCCGTTGATCGATCCCTTGCCGCCAAAGCCGGCGCCCAGCCCGACATCGATCGCGGCATTGCCGAGCGCGCCATCGACGAACAGCGTCCCGCCCTGCACATGGACCGGTCCTTCATACCCGCCGGACGCCGCGGCAAGATGGGTGATGCCCGACAGGTGAAGGATCGTTCCCTTGTCGCCGAGCTCGCTGGAGAGGACGTAATTCGTGGACGTGTGGTTGAAGACCAGCGTCCCGTTGCCCGAGCCGAAGACGATATCGCCGAGGCTGAGAACGCCCGGCGCCGCGGCGGCATCGCCATCGGCGGCGCCGATATTCACGATTCCCGTCGCGCCCGCGCCCTGGGCGATGTTCAGAACGCCGCCGGGATTGAGGGCCACGGTGCCACCATCGGCGACGGTAAGCGTGCCGCTGCCGGCGCCGCCGACCCGGATGGCCGTCGCCGCTTCCCAGCGCGAGCCCGCGCCGGTGACCGTCACCGCGCCGGTTTCGCCGGTATCGCGGCCGACAAGGCCCTGGTTGACGGTCACGCGGCCGCCATTGGAAATGAGCAACGTGCCCGAGCTGCCCGCTCCGGCCGCACCGATATAGAGACTGTTCGCGCCGCCGTTCCAAAGCGAGCCCGCGCCATCGACGACCGCACTGCCGCTGGAGCCCAGCAGGTTGCCGATCCGGCTGAGCTCGGTCGTGACGAGTTGGCCGCCGGAGGTGATGAAGAGCTGGCCCTTGCCGGACTCGCCGAGCACCAAGGCGCCCGTGGTCAGGCGTCCGCCAAACGAAAGGCTGAGCTTGCCTTGCTGGCCGCTGAGTTTGCCGATCGATACTGCCAGCGCCGTGACCTCGCCGGCATTGGCGACATCGAGCTGACCGGTCCCCGCATTGCCGATGATGAGATTGCCGGTATTGCTCCAGCTCGAACCGGCACCCGTCACCAGCACGCTGCCGTTCGATCCGGTGAGATTGCCGATGAAGCCGCGCGCTGCGAGAACCTGGCTTCCGGTACCGACCGACATCTTCCCCGTCGCCGCGTCGCCGACGATGAAGTCGGCATTGTGCGCATCCAGAATGCCGCCTGCGACAAGCGTGAGCGCGCCATTGCCAGACGTGACATCGCCAATGACGACACTGGACCCAACCGTCGCCTTGGCGCCATTGCCGATTCCCATCGTGCCGGCGCCGGCGGCGCCCACGATCAGGAACTGCGTCGCCGTGAGCAGGGAGCCGGCGCCGTCGATCAACAGAGCGCCCGTAGCGCCGGGACTGTTGCCGACGGTGACGTTGAGCGCATCGACGCGACCACCCGCGGCGATGGTTGCCTTGCCCTTGCCGCTGGCGCCGACCGCAAAGCCAACCACCACGGAGAACTTGGATCCAGCGTCGGAGACCAGCAGCGTGCCGTCGCCGTCGGTGAACTCACCCATGATGATGATGCCGGTCGAGGTGACGAGACCGCCATTTGCAACAGTGAGGCTGCCCACACCGTGATAGCCGAGGGAGACGCCGCCGGTATTGGTGAGGGTAGAGCCTGCGCCGGTGACAGTAATGGCGCCTTTGCCCAATGCATCCGCACCTATGCGAAGGATATGCGAGATCAGAGCGCCGCCATTGGAGACGGTGACCCGGCCCGTCCCCTTGTTACCGACGACGACGCTGCCGCTGTTGTCCCAGAGAGACCCGTCGCCGGTGATGTTCACCGTGCCGTCCGATCCCGCATTGGCGCCAACCACGCTGAACGTGTTCGACACCGTGCCGGGTGTGCCGTTCGCGCCGATATTGAGCGTCGCGGTCCCCACGGAGCCGATGCTGAGCGAATCCGCCAGTGTCCATGGCGAGGTGTGGGTTCCCGGAACATCCACCGTCGCATTGTCGATCACCGTTTCAGCGCGTGCCGCGATGGCGCCGACCACCGACAATCCAGCGGTGGAGGCGAGCAGCAGGCTCCGCAGGGTGCGGTGTTGGACGAATGACATGGGATATCCCTCAGGTTCGATCGTGCGCCGACCCGGCGCATTTGAGGGACGTATGACGGGGCGGCCGCGCGGCATCACCTCGCGCACGGCGCAGCGGCGTCTCATCGCGCGCAGATCGTCGGATTTGGGAATGCCTGGATGCAGTGGCGGAATCGTCAATCGAGTCCGGCGAGAGCGGCCCGCTTCTAGGACGCGCGGAGGCCGCGCGATGCACCGGCCCGCACATCGCTGGGCGCCATGCCGAGCTGCGCGCTGAACGCGCGATAGAAGCTCGGAAGGCTCGCAAAGCCGGACGCGAACGCGATGTCGGTGATGGACTGATGGTTGGACGACGGGCTTGCCAGCGCCGCCCGGCACGCTTCAAGGCGGCGGCGGCGAAGATACTGGGTGAAGCTCTCGCCGCCGGATTCGAACAGCGCATGCAGCTGGCGGAGCGACAGACCGAGATCTGTCGCTGCGCGGCCGGGCGTCAGGCCCGGCGAAGCAAGGCGCTGCTCGAGATATTGTTTGGCCTGCGCCAGTTTGGCGGACCGCAGCGCCTCGCCATGGTCGCGCTGGGCGCCGCCGCAAACGATGGCCAGCAGCCTGCCGAGATTGTCGGCGATGGAGGCCGCATCCGGTTCGGTCAGCTCGCCGAAGGCGCCGGCCAGCGCGTCGATATAGGCGACGGCCAGAGGGGCGGCGTTCCCGGCCGAGGGAATACGCATGATGAGCGGGCGCGGCAGATAAGGCAGGTGCGGATCGACCATCCCCTTGGGGACCGCCCACATATGATGCCTCCACGAGTTTTCCGACCGCGCCTGGAAACTCGCATCCGCATCGTAGATCAGCAGGTCGCCGTACTGCGTGACGAATTCGCGGCCGTTCAGCACGAACCGGGCGCCGTCGCTCATCTCGCGATAGATGAAATACTGGCCCCATTCGAGATGACGGATTTGCGGCCGCAAGCGCTGTGCGAGGTTGTTCTGGGCTCTGAAGTCGAGATGGGTCAGGCAGGAGAGGCTGCGGAGATGGAGCCGTCCCCAATAGGGCGCGTCCTCGAGCCGGCCGCAGGCGATGCCGATCTTCTCCTCCATCTCATTGGCCCACCAATCGAAGCGATCGGCAGCCTTCATCGTGGTGGTATCGAAGATCAGTTGCTGCAAAGCGCTTTCCCCGCCGCCCTTATGAGCGACCCGGCACGGGGCGTCCTCTCAACCCGTGCAGCCCGCTATCTCAGATCGCGCAGCATACCCGCAAGCGCGGTCTCCCGCACCTCGCTCGGCGTCGTCCCGAAAGCGCTCTGGAAGGCGCGGTAGAAGGTCGGCAGGCTGGCAAAACCCCAGCCAAAGGCGATGTCGGCGATGGAACGGCTGGCCGCCAGCGGGTTCTCGAGGGTGGCGCGACATTCCTGCAGCCGCCGCCGGCGCACAAACGCGCCGAAGCTCTCGCCCGCTGCGACGAACAGGACATGGATCTGCCGCAGCGAGACGCCGAGCGCCGCCGCCGCCATTTTGGGATCGAGCCCGGGCGCCGTCAGGTGCTGTTCCACAAAGGCCTTCACCTGCTCCAGCCGCGCTGATCGCGCGACGTCATCGGACGGGAGTGCGCTGCGGCCACAGGCGATGGCGATCAGCCGCGCCAGATTGTCGGCGACCATGGCCGTCTGCTGTTCGGTGAGATTGGCCGCCGGGTCCGCCAGCGCGTCGAGATAGGCGGTCGCCAGACTCATTATGCCGGCATCGGCGGGCAGATGAACGACCAGCGGCCGCGGCATCGGCGGCAGATGGGCATCAAAGGTCTTCCGCGGCAGCATCCAGAGCACGTGATCGTAGGTCGATCTGGCTTTAGCCCGCATGGGCGCGTCGCCATCATAGATGACGAGATCCCCGCGCGCGGTCAGAACAGGCCGCCCCGAAAAGTCGAAGACGACCCCCTCGCCGAGCTCGCGATAGAGGCAGTAGCAATTCCACGCCACCTGACGACTCTGCGTCGCCGACCGCACGAGCGCATCGCCCTCCGCCGCAAAGCGGAGATAGGTCAGCGGCGGCAGACTGCGTACGTTGATGGCCGCCCGATAGGGACCGGATGCGCGGCCATCCGGCTCAAGCTGGAGTCCGAAGATCGTCTCAAGCTGCGTCGCATACCAGCCATACTGGTCGGCCGTCGCGATGTCCGACGTGTCCAGCGACGAAGGCCGCACCCCTATTTCCTCCCAATACGCCTAAAGGTGCCCGAACGGATGCGATGCATCACCCCATCACGCGGCGGCGATTGTCTCATTGCGCGCAATAGGGGCCGGGAAACGAGACCGTCATGTCGCATGGCCCTGCCGCTCAGGTGAGCCCGACCGCTCCGGACCCCGCCAGTCCCGCGATCTCGCCGTCCGAGAAGCCGAGATCGCGCAGGATCGCTTGGCTGTGCTGGCCGATCTCCGGCGCCATGCGCGGCCGGACTTTTTCAGGTCCGTCCATGCGGATGGGGCTGTCGACAGTGCGCAGCCCGTCCTGCCCCGCGATCTCTCTCAGGAATTCGTTTTCGCTGACCTGGACGTCGTCGAAATGGTCGCGCGTGCGCCCGACCTGGCCGACAGGAATCCCGGCCGCACTTAGGGTCTCGCGCCAATGCGCCCAGTCCCTGGTCGCGAAATGCGCGCTCAGCAGCGCCATCAGCTCGGGCACATGCGCACTGCGGCTCTCGGAGGTCGCGAAGCGTGGATCGTCCAGCCACGCCTCCTTACCCAGCGCTTCCAGCAGGCGGGGCCAGTCGCGCGTGTCGTTGATGATGGCGAGGATGAACCAGCGGCCGCACCCACAGCGATAGAGATTGGCGAGCGCGCTGCGCTTGCGCGGCGCATCGAGATCGGCGCCGCAGAGCGCCGCTTGCAGCAAAACGCCGTTCGACCATAGCCCGTTCGCGAGCAGCGAGGTCGAGACGTGGCCGCCTTTCCCGGTCTTCTGGCGCCGGTAGAGCGCGCTGACGATGGCGGCATAGAGCGCGGTGGCGGTCGGATGGTCGCCCATGCCCGGCGTCGAGAAACCCGGCGGCGCATCCGGCGCAGGCTTCACGTGATCCATGAGCCCCGACCGCGCCCACCATGCCGTCGAATCGTACCCCGTGCGGTCCTTGTCGGGCCCGACCTCGCCATAGGGCGTGATGGACGCGTAGATCAGCCGTTCGTTCAGCGGCATCACATCTTCGGCGCGCAGACGCAGCTTGTCACGGATCGGGCCGGGGAAATTCGTGATGAAGACGTCCGCGCGCCTGATCAACGTTTCAAGGATCGCCCGCGCCGCCGGCTGCTTCAGATCGAGCGCCAGGCTTTCCTTGTTGCGGTTGTCGAGCACCCAGCCGTAATCGATATCGGCCTTGGGCGCGCCGGACATATGGCGGAACTGGCGAAAACTGTCGCCGATGACCGGCGGCTCGATCTTGATCACCCGCGCGCCGAAATCCGACAGCATCGTCGCGGCCGCCGGCCCGGCGATGAAGCTCGCGCAGTCCAGCACGAGCAGATCCTCAAACAATCCCATTGTCATTCTTTTTACCCGGGTGCCCCGCCGGATTGTGGACGACTGCCTGCCATGCGTCATCCATATTGAGGCTCGATCCGCGGCGGAATTGCCTAGTCGTCGAAACCGACAAACACGGTCGCCTCGGCAACGCTCTTGCGTTCGGAAACGACCGCATTCGCCGGGAAGGTCTCGTCGGGCCAGCCGAGCGCGATGCTCTTCATGATCACCTGATCGGCGGCGATGCCGGCATGCGCGCGGACCACCGGCGATTGCATGATGCCCTGACTGTTGATCACCGCGCCGAGACCGCGCGACCACGCGGCGTTGACCAGGGCGGTCGCCACCGCCCCGCAATCGAACGGCGCGTCGTCGCTGCCGTGCAGCGTGCGGTCGTAGGTCACGATCACGCAGACCGGCGCGTCGAACTGGCGAAAGCCGCGCAGCACCCAATCGTTGCGTTTCTCCTTGTCGTCGCGCGCGATGCCCATCGCGCCGAACAACTGCTTGGCGACGCCGATCTGCCGTTCGCGATGGACACCTTCGAACGCGCCGCCGGTGCGGAACTCGCGCGAGTGCGCGACGCCCGCGATGTTGCGCTCGGTATTGCCCGCACGGATACGATCCAGCGGTTCGCCGGTGATGATGTAGAAATTCCAGGGCTGCACGTTCATCGACGACGGCGCGCGCATCGCCAGACCGATGACCTCCTCGATCAACGCCCGTGGAACCGGATCGGGCTTGTAGCCGCGAATGCTGCGGCGGCCGAGAATGACGTCGTCAAACTGCATGAGAGTGCTCTGTGAGTATGAGTTGGAGGAGATAGCGGGTGCCACAAGTGTTAGCCACAAAGCGCTGCGGCGTCGACACATGGGCCCGTAGCGAACGTTGGCGCAGCTCTTACTTTCCCACCACCAACGCGACCACGCCGGCGAGAAGCACGGCGCAGCCCACAAGCCGCCATATCCCGGCTTTCTCGCCCAGCAGGAACAGCCCGAAGAGCGCGCCAACCATCATGGACATCTCGCGGGCGGGCGCTACGAAGCTGAGCGGCGCGCCCATCTGGAGCGCCGTCAGCACGAGGATATAGCCGAGCGGCGACAGCGCACCGACCGCTACGGCATGACGCCATTTGCCGCGCATGAGATCGCGCGCCCTGCGGTATTGCGGCGCCATCACGGGCAGCATGAATGCCAGGCGCGCCGCGTTGGCGAACCAGTCGAGCAGGACGGGCTGAATGAGCAGCACCTTGACGCCATAGCCATCCACCACCGTGTAGGCCGCGATGAGCGAGCCGGTGATCAATCCCCAGCGCACGCCGAGCGCTGCCGCGGGCGTGGCGAACCGGCGCAGGCGCCCTTCGGTTGCGATGAGGACGATGCCAAGGACGACCAGTGCGAGGCCCGTCAATCCCGCGACGCTCACCGGTTCATGCAGGATCAGGAAGCCGCCGATCGAGGAGATCAACGGGCCGGTGCCGCGCGCGACGGGATAGACGATCGACAGGTCAGAGAGCTGGTAGCCGCGTTGGAGGCTGAGGCTGTAGGCGAGATGAATGACGCCGCTCGCGGCAATGACCGCAAGGACCTCCGGCGAGTAGGTCACCTTGCCGGTCGCGAGCACCCAGACCGCCCATGGCAGATAGATCAGCGCCGCGAAGAAGCAACTCGCGAAGATGAAGGCGGCGCCGGCGGACGCTGCGCGTTTTTGGATAAGGTTCCACGTCGCATGCGTGAACGCCGCGACGACGACGAGGAGGATGGCGAGACCCGACATCTAGGACAGGCCAAACGCCTCGTCAGGACGCCTCGCCGCCTGGACGGTCAGGTCGCGATGTTCTGTGTGCCCCACGCCGGTAGTCTGCGGGGCGGGGTGGCTCCCGTCCAGCGGGCGCCGTGCGTGAGCCGCGACATCTTTTCGTCGGGATACGGCGGCGGAATCGCGTTGCCCTTAACGTAATGAGCTGGATCTTATCTACTGTACAATTGAAAACATTTCATCTCTTCGTGATTAAGCAACCTTTGTACTGGATAAACCATAATATGCGCGCAACGATCATAGTTAAGTGCGCAAATCGAACCGCGAATGATTCAAAGTACGTAAAATACATATCCTGAGGGGGATAGAATGCCGGAGCTCAAGGAAACCGTTTCGGCGGCTGAGATCATCCGCAACTTCGGATTTTGGCAGCAGCAGGCTTTGACCAAGCCGCTGACGATTACGCATCACGGACGGGCGCGCGTGATGCTGGTCTCCCGCGATGAATACGAGCGCATGAGGCTGGCGCCGTCTGCCGCGGGCGCTCACACCGCATCGCCTGACGAGAACCTCCTGCGCTCCGCAGCCATGGTCGACAACATGGCCGAAGCCTTTGTCCTCTACGACGAGAACCTGGGGATCCGCGAGGTCAACCGCGCTATGGAGGCCTATCTCGGGCTTCCCCGGCACGAGCTGATCGGCAAGACCGTGGCTGAGGCGGTCGGCCGCCCCACCAGCGAGGTCGCAAACGGCATTTTGAAGCGCGTGCTGCGCACGGGCGAATCCGCGGATTTCGAGTTCACCTCGTCCATTTTCCCCGGACGCACCATGAAAGTGCACGCCTTCCCCTTCATGGGCTGCATTGCGGTGCTTTCCACAAACATCACCGAGCAGGAGCGGTGGCGGTCATCGGACGCGGAGTGGCAGGCCTGTCATCAGGCAATGCTGCAGCTGAAAGACACCGGCGTCGCCAGGCTCGATACGCGAGGCCGCGTCGAATCGGCCGATGCGAGCTTTGAGCAGATGACCGGTTTCGGCGCCGCCCAGCTGGCGGATGTGCGACTGTTCGACATCATCGACCACGCCAACCGGCGGCGCGCCCAGGCGATGTTCGAGAAGGTCATTTCCGAGCGGCAGCCCGGCGCGATCAACGTGAAAGTCATCGCGAAATCCGGCGCCGAACGCCCGGCGAACCTCGCCATGGCGCCCCTCACCCGTGACTTTGCCGCGACCGGCGTGATGCTGTTGATGCGCGAGGCCGATGCAGGCGCGGCCTAGGGCGCGTGCAACGTCGCGGCGAACCGGAGCCGCACGCCGCCGCGCAACGCGCTAGGAATCGAACGAGACGATCGGAAACGACCAGATAGCGGCCCAGACACGCGTCTCCTCGACCGTCATTTCCTGCGCGATCACGACGCCGTAAAGCCCGCCGGCAGCCCAGGCCTGCTCGGCAAACGCCATCGCATCGTCGCGCGACAGAAATTCCAGGACCTGATCGGAGCCGTCATCGGTGGAGCGCGAGAGCAGCTTCACCCGATAGACGTCGCGCGTATCCCGAGCCGTCTCGATCGAGCGCGGCTGGCAGACGGGTTTTTCATAGCCGGCAATTTCGACGCGCATGGGCGCCCCTTTTCAGTGTGAGAATCGGCTTTGATGCAATGCGAGCGGTTTTAAGCCACCAATTTTGGGAGTAAAGTCCAGAGCAAGTATCTGCCCTGGACGCCAGCCCCAAACCCAAGCGATATCGGCGAACCTCACCTCCATCGGACAGAAAAACCGGCAGAAATCACCGCAATCCTTCAGCGCATGACGATTTAGACATATTAGATGGAAAATTCGTAAATTGCGGTAGCAGGTAAATAAAATCTATTCTGTCTCGCCCATCAATAAAGTACATAAAATATGTATTTGACGAGCAAGGAGCGCACGTCACAGGCGAAACCACGCTTTTGCTGCAACGGGCTCATGGAAATGGCCGATAGCACCCGCGCCAGACTTCTAGCTGGTCACCCGGCTGCAAGCTGAAGGGGGGTGCCGGCAGAGCCCAGCACCCTTCGTGCAAGGCGCTAGCCACCAGCGTACGCCTCAGAACGGCAGCTTCACCTGTGCCGTGCCGCCCCAGGCCTGGAAGTCGCTGTCGCCGATGCCGTCATAGAAGAGGCCGAACGACAGGGCGACGCCTGACTCATTGGCGTAGTTCAGACCCGCGTCGATGCGGCCGCGCACGCCGGTGTCGAAGAGGCCGGGCGTACCGGTTGCGGCACGGCCCGTATTCTCCTGTTCGAACGTCCAGATCGCATCGAGCTTCACGCGCGGGGCGATGATCGCGCCGCTGTCGCGGACGATCTGCCAGCTGAACTCCGGCCCAAGCTGGAGCTGGCCCGTCGACACGGTGATCGCGGGAACATCGACGCCGAGGCCGTCGCGATAGGCGTCGGTCTCCTCCTCGAACCAGGTGAGCCGCGCTTCGGGCCGGATCATCATCTTGCCGGTCTGGAACTCGCCGATCAGGGCGCCGGTGACGAGCGTACGATCGGCGCTGAACGTGTCCTGATAGGTGCCGAAGGGCGAGACGTCGTTGTCGGACGACCCCCAGGCGACGCGCGCATCGAGATAGAGATTCTCGGACAGACGTGCCGTCAGATAGGGACCGGCAAGGAAGCCTTTGCCGGAGACGTTGCCGTTATTGGCCGTATCCATATCGGTCCAGTCGATCTGGAGGCCGACGCCGACCAGCAGGTCGGGCGTCACCAGATAGTCGGCACCAGCATGGAAGATCGCGAAGCTGCCGTCGCCGCCGCCGGCATCGAAGCCGGCCAGCGTGCCTTCGACCCAGAAATCGAAGCGCTCGCCGCCGGCAGGCGCCTGCAGCGCTTCGACGGTCGTGCCTGGATCGTTGGCAGCGAGAACAAGTCCCGATCCCGCGCCGATCGTGCGCATCTCGGACGCGCCGAGCAGCGAGGCGCGCGCCGTCTGCTCCATCGCGCGGGCGCGGCGGAGGCTGTAGGAGAACGACGCCTTGTCCGCGCTGACCTGCAGCGAGAACGGCATGGACGATGCGAGCTGGATGCCGAACGCGCTGACCGTTCCACCACCGCCGCCCGTATTGCCGTTCAGCCGGTCGATGCGGCGATCGGAGTTGGGTCCATTGGCGACGATGAGATTGGCGCGGACGTCGAGGAAATCGCCGATCGCGTTCTCGGCCTCCATGCGCGAGGGCAGCGCGGAAACCGTACAGGTCACGCTCTGGCCGGAGGTGAGGACGATCTGGCCCGTCTTGCCCGTCGCGCTGATCGTGCCGCCGGCCGAACAACTGGCCGAGCTGACGCCGAAGCCGTCGGGCACGCTGAACGCGAACGGATAGGTGCCGGGACGCAGCGGGATCGCGGCGCTACGGCCACCGCCCGCGGAGGCCGCCACCGCGACGTTCAGGACGGGCTCCGCCGCCGTGAAGCCGAACGAACCGTCCTCCGGCGAGACGACGATGAAGGTGACCGTGCCCGGCGGCACCGCGGCGACCGCTACGGTGAAGCTGGCATTGGTGATGTTGCCGGCCACATCGGTCGCCCGATAGGTGATCGTCGTGACGCCGACCGGGAAGGTGGAGCCCGAGGTCGGTCCCGCAACCTGCGCCAGCGTGACGCCGGGCGCATTGTCGCTCGCCGTCGGTGCCGTCCAGGTGACGACCCGGCCGATCTGCGGGAAGTCGATCTGATACGACTGGTTCGCCGGCAGGTTGTCGATCTGCGGCGGTTGGCCGTCATTCACCGTGACGGTGAACGAGTGCTCGACGCTGTTGCCGACCGCGTCGACCGCGCGGAACGTGTTGGTCGTCGCGCCGATCGGGAAGGCGGCGCCAGAGGCACGGCCCGCGATCTGCGTCACGCCGGTGATGCCGACATTGTCGGTGAAGGTGGGCAGCGCATAGGTCACCACGGCGGTGGGCTGGCCGGCATCGGTGGCGCGGACGATATTGCCCGGCGTCGAGGCGAGCTTGGGCGCTTCGCCGTCGCCGACCGTCACCGTGAAGCTGGCGCTCGCGGTGTTGCCGGCCGTGTCGGTCGCCCGATAGGTGATCGTCGTGACGCCCAGCGGGAAGGCCGAGCCCGAGGCCGGGCCGGCGATCTGCGCGAGGACGACGCCCGGCACGTTGTCGCTCGCCGTCGGCGCGGCCCAGGTCACGACGGCGGTGTTGAGGCCCGCATCCGTATTGCGCGCGATATTCGCCGGCATGTTTGCGAGGACCGGAAGCTCGGTGTCGCCCACGGTCACGGTGAAGCTGGCGCTCGCCGTGCGGCCGGCGGCATCGGTCGCGACATAGGTGATCGTCGTGACGCCCAGCGGGAAGGCGGAGCCGGGCGCGGGACCGGCGGTGCGCGCGACGGTGACGCCGGGCGCGTTGTCGGTCGCGATCGGCGGCGTCCAGGTGACGACTGCCGTCGAGAGGCCGGGATCGGTCGCGCGGGCGATATTGGCAGGGACGGCCACGAGGACCGGCGCTTCGCCGTCGGTGACGGTCACCGTGAAGCTGGCGTTCGCCGTGTTGCCCGCAGCGTCGGTCGCGACATAGGTGATCGTCGTGACGCCCAATGGGAAGGCGGCCCCCGGCGCGAAGCCGGCGGTCTGCGCCACGGTTGCGCCGGGCGCGTTGTCGGTCGCGGTCGGCGGCGTCCAGGTGACAACAGCCGTCGGCAGGCCGGTATCGGTGACGACCGCGATATTGGCGGGCACGCCGGCGAGAACCGGCGGCTGGTTGTCGCCGACCGTAACGGTGAAGCTGGCGCTCGCCGTGTTGCCCGCCACGTCGGTCGCGACATAGGTGATCGTCGTGACGCCGATGGGGAAGGCCGCGCCGGGCGCGAGGCCGGCGGTCTGCGCCACTGTCACGCCGGGAACATTGTCGGTCGCGGTCGGCGCCGTCCAGGTGACGACAGCGGTCGCAAGCCCGGCATCCGTCGCCTTAGTGATATTGGCGGGAACGCCGGCAAGCAGCGGCGCTTCGGCATCGCTGACAGTCACGGTGAAGCTGGCGCTCGCCGTGTTGCCGGCGCCGTCGGTCGCGACATAGGTGATCGTCGTGACGCCGACCGGGAAGGCAGCGCCGGGCGCGTGGCCCGCGGTCTGCGCAACGGTCACGCCCGGCACGTCGTCGGTCGCCGTGGGCGGCGTCCAGCTCACCACCCCGGTCGGCAGGCCCGCATCGGTGTTGACGGCGATATTGGCGGGCACGCCGGCCAGAACCGGCGCCGTGTCGTCGAAGGTGAACGAGCCGCCCGCACCGGCACCCGCGCCGCTGCCGCCCGGTGTCGTCACCGAAACGACCGCCCCGCCGGGAACACCCGGCGGCGTCGTGGCGATGATCGTGTGATCATCGATGACGGTGAAGCCCGCGGCGGGCAGGTCGCCGAACATGACCCCGGTCGCGCCGGTGAAGCCGGTGCCGGTGATCGTGACGACCGTGCCGCCATCCGGCGAGCCGGACGGCGGGGCGATCCCGGTCACCGCCGGCTGCGCGAAATAGGTGAAGAGGCCGGCACCCGTGCCCGTGCCGCCCGGCGTCGTGACCGCGACATCGCGCGCGCCCGCCGTACCCGCGGGCGTCGTCGCGGTGATCGTGCTGGCATTGACGACGACGATGCCCGTAGCGGCCGCGCCGCCGATGGTCACGGCCGTCGCGCCGGTGAAGTTCGTGCCGGTGATGGTGATCGACGTGCCGCCCGCCAGCGGTCCCCCGTTGGGATTGACGCTCGCAACCGCCGGCACTGCGAAATAGGTGAAGAAGCCGACACCCGTGCCCGTGCCGCCCGGCGTCGCGACGACGACGTCGCGTGCACCGGCCGTGCCCGCAGGCGTCGTCGCGGTGATCGTGCTGGCGTTGACGATGACGATATTCGTCGCCGCCGCGCCGCCGACGCTCACGGTTGTCGCACCGCTCAGATTCGTGCCGGTGATGGTGATCGCCGTGCCGCCTGCCACAGGTCCCGCATTCGGGCTGACGCTGCCGATCGTCGGCACCGCGAAATAGGTGAACAGGCCGGCGCCCGTGCCCGTGCCGCCGGGCGTGGTGACGACGATGTCGCGCGCGCCGGCTGTCCCGGCCGGGGTCGTCGCGGTGATCGTCGTGGCGTTGACGACCGTGATGCCCGTGGCGGCCGCGCCGCCGACGGTCACGGCCGTCGCGCCGGTGAAGTTCGTGCCCGTGATGGTGATCGCCGTGCCACCCGCCAGCGGGCCCTTGTCCACATTGACCGCCGTCACGGTCGGCGCCGCGATATAGGTGAAGAGCGTGCTGCTGCCGCTCGTGCCGCCGGGCGCCATCACGCTCACGCCACGTGCGCCCGGGGTGCCCGCCGGCGTCTGCGCCGTGATGGTTGTTGCATTCACAACGACAACGTTCATCGCGGAGACCCCATCGATGGTGACCATGGTCGCGCCGGTGAAGTCCGTGCCCGTGATCGTGATCGCCGTACCGCCTGCCGCAGGTCCCGACGCTGGGCTGACACTCGTCACCACAGGCGCGGAGACGTAGGTGTAGAGACCGACGCCCGTGCCGCTGCCGCCGGGAGTAGTGACCGACACGTCACGCGCCCCGGCCGAGACGGAGGCCGGCACGGTCACGGTTATTGTCGTCGCATTGATGACGTTGATGTTCGACGCAGGCGTTTGGCCGATCGAAACCGCCGTTGCGCCGGTGAAATTCGCGCCGGTGATGGTGATCGTATTGCCACCCGCCAGGGGCCCCGAATTCGGGCTGACGCTGGCGACCGTCGGCGCCGCGATATAGGTGAACAGTCCCGTGCCCGTGCCCGTGCCGCCGGGTGTCGTCACGACGACATTGCGCGCGCCTGCCGTGCCTGCCGGTGCGGTGGCGGTGATCGTCGTGGCGTTCACGACGGTGATGCCGGTCGCGGGGGCGCCCCCGATCGTGACGGCGGTCGCGCCCGTAAAGTTCGTGCCGGTGATCGTGACCCCGGTGCCGCCCGCCGCAGGTCCGCTGTTCGGCGAGATGGCCGTCACCGTGGGGGCGGCGGCATAGGTGAAGAGGCCAACGCCTGTGCCGGTGCCGCCGGGCGTCGTGACGGCGACATTGCGCGCCCCCGCCGTGCCCGCCGGCGTCGTCGCGGTGATGGTGGTGGCATTGACGACGGTGATTCCCGTCGCGGACGTTCCGCCGATCGTGACGATTGTCGCGCCGGTGAAGTTCGTGCCGGTGATCGTGACGGACGTGCCGCCGGCGAGCGGACCCGATAATGGGCTGACCCCCGTGACCGTCGGCGCCGGGGTATAGGTGAACTGGTTGCCGCCGCCCGTCGCGCTGGTGCCGCCCGGCGTGGTGACGCGGACATTGACCGTGCCGGTCCCCGCCGGCGACGTCGCCGTGATCGAGGTTGAACTATTGAAGGTGAAGCTCGCCGCCGCAGTACCGCCGAAGCTGACAGCGGTGAGGCCGGTGAAATTGGTGCCGGTCAGCGTGACCACGGTGCCGCCTGCAGCCGGGCCGCTGGTCGGCGAGAGGCTCGTGACGGTTGGCACCGCGATATAGGTGAAGAAATTGGTGCCCGTGCCGGTGCCGCCGGGCGTCGTGACGACCACATTGCGCGCGCCGGCCGTCCCTGCGGGGGTCGTCGCGGTGATGGTGGTGGCGTTGACGACCGTGATGCCCGTCGCCGAGGTTCCGCCGACGGTAACGGCCGTCGCGCCGGTGAAGTTCGTGCCGGTGATCGTGATCGCCGTGCCGCCGGATGCCGGACCCGATGACGGGCTGACCCCCGTGACGGTCGGCGCCGCGATATAGGTGAAGAGATTGGTGCCCGTGCCGTTGCCGCCGGGTGTCGTGACGACCACATTGCGCGCGCCGGCCGTCCCTGCCGGGGTCGTCGCAGTGATGGTGGTGGCGTTGATGACGGTGATGCCCGTCGCCGAGGTTCCGCCGACGGTGACGGCCGTAGCGCCGGTGAAGTTCGTGCCGGTGATCGTAATCGCCGTACCGCCGGCCGCCGGACCCGATGACGGGCTGACCCCGGTGACCGTGGGCGCCGCGATATAGGTAAAGAGATTGGTGCCCGTGCCGTTGCCGCCGGGCGTCGAGACGACGACATTGCGCGCGCCCGCCGTGCCCGCCGGGGTCGTCGCGGTGATGGTGGTGGCGTTGACGACGGTGATGCCCGTCGCGGACGCCCCGCCCACCGTCACGGCCGTCGCGCCGGTGAAGTTCGTGCCGGTGATCGTGATCAAGGTTCCGCCGGCCGCCGGCCCGGAGGATGGGCTGACGCCGGTGACGGTCGGCGGAGCTGCCGCATTGGAATAGGTGAAACCGCCGGTGAGCGTGCCGCTGCCGCCCGGGGAACTCACCCCAACATCCACAGCGCCGGGGGCGAAGCCTGCCGGGGTCGTGCCGGTAATCGTGGTCGAGTTGACGACGGTGAAATCGGCCAGCGAGTCGATGTCGATAGTCGCGCCGTTTGCCGGGGTGAAGTTGGTGCCCCTGATGGTGACCGCCGTGCCGCCCGCGAGCGGCCCGCTGCTGGGGGAGATCGAGGTGACCGTCGGCGCTGGCGGCAGCACATAGGTCGCGGTGACCAGCCCGGTGATGTTACCGCCCCGGTTCGCGTTGGTTGTGGTCAGCTCATACCCGCCGGTCTGCGTGATGTTGGCGAAGTTGGCGGACGTCGTGGTGTAGGTCGCCGTGCAGTTCGTCGAACCGTTGACGCCGATCGGAAAAGCGGGCGAACAGCTGATCGAACTCATGGGATAGGCGATATTCGGCGCCGGAAAAGAAACGCCGGTCACGCCGATATTTTCGCCGCTCACCGTGAAGTGAAAGGTGAGAACCTGACCCGGACCGTTATAGGTGGTCGGCGAAACGCTGGTGAAATTGACGCCCGCCCAGGCCGAGGCCGACAGCATGATCAGGGTGACGATGGCAGCAGCCGCGCGGCGGCAAGCGGCATTCAGCATGCCTGCGAAATCGATCATGAAGCCCCGTCCCCGATAGTCGCCGCGCGGAATTTAGCGTCGCGCTGCGACGGCGTATCTGGACTCGTATCGGAGGCGCGGCAGATGCGACATAGGCGCGCGGCCCATCTGATCCTCATGGTTAAAATGCAACCGGGCGTGTGTGGCTCGCGATGGTGCGCGCTAGGTCCGGCGCTCGACGCGATCCGCAGTGCATGGATCCCATGCACCGGATCGTGGATACGAAGCGCGAGCTGATGCAGATCGTCTGCTAACGTTCCATTGCGCTTTAGATGGCCGGCGCCGAGGCGCTACGTGCGAAGAGCCGTCACTTTCTCCACAGGCGGATCGTAGCGATCGACGCCTGCATATAGCCGGCTGGTGTCGTCTCGCCGCCGAAGCTCGCCTGGCTGGTCATCGTGTTGGTCGTCAGCAGCCCGCCGATGAAGGGCGCCGAGATATCGGTCAGGACGAGCTGGCAGCGCACCGGATACAGACCGGCTTCGGGAAAATCGGTTCTCAGCGCGAGGCATTCGCCGGTTCCGATGATGGAGATCTCTCCAAGTTGGATTTCTGCGTAGAAATTCTGCCGCGCCCGATCGGCCGTCGGTCCGAAGCAGGCGTGGAGATCGGCGACGCGCTCGTCCTGCGTTTCGATGACCCGCCCGTCCTCGGGGCGCACTGCGAGGCTCCAGAACGAGAAGAAGCGCTCGGCATCGGTGGGGAAAGGCTCGAAGCCGGTTCTGGCAGGCGCGCACCAGCTATCACCTGCCCCGTGAGGCTCTCTGATACTGCGTAGAACGAAAATCTCTTCGCGCGCATTGGCCTGCGCGCTCGCCCCTTCACCGGCGGGTGTCGCAACCCAGCCGATCCCCGGCGCATGCAGGCTATGAATGTAGAGGCGGTCAGCCGTTTCGGTCGCGCCGGTCGTCTCGGGATACGCCCCGGTGGGGTCCTGGAGATCGGCCGTGACATGGCCGTCTTCGTCGATGGCGAAGACGTGTCCATAGGGGTCCCCGACCGGCAGGAGAAACCGCGGCAGCCGCAACAGCACCTTTCTGAGGAAGGGGCTGTCGGACAGCGAGTCTGCGGCAGGGTTGCGCGGCCTGAACAGGCCGACCCATATCCGGCCGTCGCGGCCGCGCATCAGATTGTCGGGATAGCCCGGCAGGTTGTCGAGCAGCACCCTTGCCTGCGGCGAACCGCTTTTGACGTCCAGGTCCATCGCCCGCCCGTCGATCTTCCAGAGCCGGTAGCGGCCGGTTTCGTTCACGAACAGGGTATGTCCGTCGGCCGACAATGCGATGCCGTTGGCGAAGGAGAGGCCGTGGGCCACGATACGTGTCGTCGCCGTTGCGGGGTCGTAGGCGAGCACGCGGCCGGTCGCTGACTGCTCCATGATGTCGAGCAGGCTGGCTTCATAGGAGCCGCCCCAATCCCTGGGGGCGAAGCGCGCCGACGCGTCCGTAAAATAGACGATCCCGTCCGGCGCAACGATGACGGCGTCGGCGTAGCGGATCGGGTCGCCGGTATTGACGTGATCGGCCAACACGGAGACCTGCGCCTCGGGCGTGATGACGAGCAGGCCTTTCATCGCGTCCGCGACGATCATGCGGCCCTCAGCGTCGAAGGCGAAGCCGAGAACCCGCCCGCCGGTATTCGCGAAGATCTCTTGCCCGCCGCCGTCAGGGTCCATGCGCAGCAGATTCCCGCTCGACATCGCGGCGTAGAGCTTGCCGTCCGGTCCGATCGCCATGTGCTCGGGCCCGAATTCGGCGCCGGTGTCGATCATGTGGAGATTGGCGAGGCGGGTATTCGGTGCGAACACCCCGACATAACCGGGCGCCGTCGGCGCCGACCAGGACACGGGCTCGGCGGGTACAGGCCAGAGGCAAAGATAGCCTGCAAGGCCGGCCAGCGTGAGCCCCGATAGCGTTGCCAATTTTCGGAAGAGTGAGCTCATGACGTGTTCCAGCGGCACGTGACCATCGTCGTCGCGCGCCGACGCGATGCCCATGTCGAACGGGTGAGCGGCAGGTCACCCAAAAGTGTCAACGAGCTAGAGCGCGATGATGCCGCGGCGCAGGGCGATGGTGACGGCCTTCGTCCGGTCGTTCACGTCGAGCTTCGAGAAGATGCTGCGGAGATGCGCCTTCACCGTGTCTTCGGAGAGCGCGAAATCGCGGGCGATCGCCTTGTTCGGTTTGCCGTCCGCGACCGCGGTCAGGATGGCGATCTCGCGGGCGCTGAGCGGTTCCTCGGCGGCGTGAATGGCGATTTCGTGCGCGACCTCCGCCAAAACATAACGCCGGCCGGCGTGAACGGCCCGGATCGCGTCGAGCAGTTCCTTGCGCAGCGAACTCTTGAGAAGATAGCCGGCAGCGCCCGCCTTCAGTGCCCGCACTGCCTGCGCGTCGCCTTCATAGGTCGTCAGCACGATGATGCGCGCGGCGGGATGATCCTTGCGGATCTCGTGAATCACCTCGATGCCGCCGCGGACTGGCATCTGGAGATCGAGGAGCATCACATCCGGGCGCTGCGCCCGGAAAGCGAGGATCGCCTCGTCACCATTCGTCGCTTCCGCGATCACCGCGATATCGGATTCGCGGGCGAGGATCGCCGCGACCCCTTCGCGCAGCGCCGCATGATCGTCGACCACCAGAACGCGGATGGGGCGGCTGTCGGTCATGACGTCTTCCGCCGCCACAGGCGATCGTGCAAGCGGGGCGCCGCGTCGCGATAGGCTTTGTCGGCCGGAACAAACAGCGTGACGTCGGTGCCGGCGCTTTGGCGGCTTTCGATCGCAAACCGCCCGCCGATCCGGCTCGCGCGCTCGCGCATGCCGACGAGCCCGAAATGGCCGGCACGCTCGCCGCGGGCGATCGTTTCGTCATCCATGCCGACGCCGTCGTCGCGCACGATCAGGCTGAGACCGCTGCGCGCATAGGTCAGGATCGCGTCGAGCGACGGGGCATGCGCATGCCTGACCGAATTGCGGAAGGCTTCCTCGGCAATGCGCAGAACTTCCTCCGCAACGGCCGGATGAAGCGCGCGCTGGCCCCCTTCGATGGTGAGCTGGAAGCGCGGCGTTCCGCCGTCGATAAGGGTGGCGGCAGCATCGGACAGCGCCTGCGGCAGATCGCCGGGACCGGTCGCTGTACGCAGTTCGCGTACCCGCGCGCGCCCTTCCGCCAGCACGGCGTCGGCGCGGTCGAGGCCCTCCTCCAGAACGCTGCGCGCCTCGCCGGACGACGGCAGCAGATTGGCCGCCGACTGGAAGCGCAGCATGAGGCCTTGGACGCCCTGCAGCAGCGTATCGTGCAGTTCGCGCGCGATACGCTCGCGCTCGGCGATGCGGATTTCGAACTGCCGGCGGATCCGCGCCGTCTCCCAGCGCACGCGCCACGCATAGGCCGCCGACGCCAACGCGAGAAGACCGGTCGCGAGGAGAAGCTTGAACCAGATCGACTGCAGGAAGGTCGGCGCGATCGTGAATGAAAGCGTCGCACCGGCGTCGTTCCAGATTCCGGCATCGTTCGCGGCGCGGACCTGGAAGCGATAGGTTCCGGGCTCCAGCCGCGTGTAGAACGCCTGCCGCCGCGCGCCGGGGTCCACCCAATCGGCATCGACGCCCTCCAGCCGGTAGCGGAACTGCACGCGGCTCGGCTCGATGAACGAGAGCGCCGCGTAGTCGATCTCCAGGCCGCTGGTGCCGGCCGGCAGGTCCGTCGCCTGCGGCGCGTCGTAGACCTGACCGTCCGCGGCGAGCGACTTGATGACGACGGGCGGCGGCGCGGTGTTGCGGAAGATGTTGCGCGGATCGATCCACACGACGCCGGCGCCCGTCAGGACAACAACACGGCCATCCGGGCGAGGAAACACGACATCCTCGGCGTTGGACTGGCTGCTGAGTTCGAACGCCGCCGGCAGGCCGTCCAGTTGATTGAAGAGTTCATAAGCAGGCGCAGGGGCCTGTGGATCGCGCATCGCCCGCTCGGCCTCTGCCCGGTCGAATCTCAGAATGCCGTCCCTTGAGACAACCCACAGATCGGACTCCGTGGCCCTCGCATCCCGCACTGATACAAGGGCCGGCACGCGATCCGAACCGAGCTTGCTGAAGCGCTGGCCGTCAAAGATGGCGATGCCGGTCTCGCCCGAGAGATACTCCAGACGATCGTATACCGTGATGTTGCTGATGGCCCCGATCCCGACATCAGCATCGGAGAAGCTTTGGAAGCCACCGTCCTGGTGCCGGAACAGCTTGTAGGGATCGTAGTGGGACATCCACACCGCGCCGTCGCGGCCCGGCTTGATCAGTTCGACGCGATAGAGCTGTTCGGCGGTCGGCATTGTCGGGTGACGCCGCCACTCGCCGCCCGATACTTCCCAGGCCCCATTGATCCAAAGCCATGCCCACAACGTGTTGTCCGGCCGTGCGACAATGGCCACCACACTCGCCGGCGGATATTCCAGCGCGGCTTCCGGGGGCGGCGGGACCTCGGTCAGCTTGCTGCCGTCGAGCCAGGACAGACCCGATCCGGAATTCATCCAGACGACGCCGTCGCCCGTTCCGGCAATGCTCGAGACCGAGGGCATATTGTCGACGATATGCTCGACGCCGCCATTAGCGGACATCTTGAAAAGCGGGCCGCTTGGGCTGGAACTGTTGCCGCCGGTGTTGGCATGGATATAAAGTGAATCGCCGATCGCCTGAGCGTAGTAGGCGGCTTGGCCCACATTGGACGGGATCGATTTTTCGAGCACCACGCCCGCCGGCCGGAATTGATCGAGCCCGCCTTTTGTCGAAATCCAGATGCTGCCTTCCCGGTCTTCGAAGAAGCGGCTTACGAGATTGTTGGTGAGGCCATCATCCGCGTTGAACGTGTCGACCTTCGCCGGCTCACCCTGGTCCGCAAGCAAGGAGCGCATGCGGAACACACCGTTCAGATAGTTCGAGCCCCAGAGCGTGCCGTCGCGGTCGAGAAAAATACGATTGCCGAGAACGTCCGGGACGCTCGCGCCATAGTCGGGACCGGGAATCGCGGAATCCGGCAGGCCGCTGATATCGGGCAATCGATACATCCGCCCGGACGCGTTGGTATCCGAGGTCCAGACCCGCCCCTCGCGGTCCCGCGCGAAGCCCGTCACGCCGCCCGCGTATCCGGTCGCGACGTGACATTCTCCACCCTTGGGACGGCAATAGAACAGCTGATCGCTGTTCTTCGCCCACACGACCCCCCCGCGGGCCATCTCGATCGACGAGATCTCCCAGTCGATCAGCACCCGTGTCCATTTCCCGTCATACTGCCGCCAGACGGTGTAAGCGCCGTGGGTCCACACCTCGGCGCCGTCATCCGACACCCTGATGTTGTTGACGGAGGCGGCGGGCCCGCCAGCCTCCGATCTGAAATGCTCGATCTTGCCGTCGCGCAGGCGGGAAATCCCGCCGCCCATATCGTACCCGATCCAGAGATCGCCCGACGATGTCGCATAAAGGCCGATGACGGATGGGCCGATCAACTGATCGGCGGCGACCGCTTCAAATCGCACGCCGTCAAAGCGGTAGAGGCCGCTCGCGGAGCCGACCCATAGATAGCCGTCGGGCGTCTGGGCGATGGTCGTGACGCCGGAGGGCACGCCGTCTTCCTGGGTATAGGCGCGGTGATACATCTGCGCGATCGCGCGCGTCGGATCGAGCGCGAGCGCCGGCGACACGCCGCAAAGCGCCACCAGCACGGCCAAGCCTATCGAAAAGCAGCGCCCCCTCACCGCCGCCGCCCTCCCGCGATCGTCAGATTGCCACATGGCTGTGCGCGCCCTGCCGAGATCGCGCACCCCCATCTGGGTCACGCGACGCTAGCACATCCGGGGTTTACGGCCAGAGGCGGACGCGCTCATGAGCCCGCATGTCCCCCATGTTCCCCGCCGGCGTAGCAGGCGCCGGCCTCTTGCTCTTCCGGCTCTCGGTGGCCGGCTCGGTTCTCCTGCTCAGCCAGTCCGCCTTCGCATTTTCCGCCTGGTGGCAGATTCCAGGGCTTGCCGCCGCGGCGGCGCTCTCCATCGGCATGTGGAGCCGCGCCGCCGCGTTGGGAAGCATTCCGATCGTGCTGCATGCGCTGGCGCGCGACACGGGATCGCTCGGTCCGGTGCTCGTCCACATCGTCAGCGCCGTCGCCCTCGCCTTGACCGGCGCGGGCGCCTTCTCGGTCGATGCGCATTTTTTCGGACGGCGGCGGGTGAATCTTCCCGGTGCGAACGACACGTCAGGGTGAGCCGCCGCTCGCCCGTTCGACATAGGCGAAAGTCTGGTGCGGCGCGACTGTCTCGTCACGACGACAATCGCCTGGAGACCACCATGAAAAATCTCAGTCCCGCCGCGCGGAAACTCGGTTTCCAGATCCACGCGATCACCTTCGTGCTCACCCTCATCGGGCTTGCCGTCGTCAACTATCTCGTCGGCCCGCCGCCCTGGGTGTTGTGGGTGCTGGCCTCATGGAGCGTCGGCCTCCTCATGCATTGGTGGTTCGACCTCGGTCCCGGCGCCCCCAAGGCGAACACGCGCCGCCTGAACGCCTAACCCGTCACGCCCCGCATAGCCGCCACAGGAGACGCACAATGAACAACCGGCAGGACACCGGCGAGGTCGATCTTTCGCGCCGCAACACGCTCCGCCTCGCGAGCGCTGCGATACTGGCCGGCGTTGCGGTGTCGGCCTCGGGTCTGGCGTCGCCCGGCGAGGCTGCTCCATCAGGCGATCCCAATGCCCGCCCGCTCGGCGCACGGCTGCGCGGCGTCCAGCATTTCGGCCTGACCGTGCAGAACATGGACCGCGCCTTCGCCTTCTACACCGAAGTGCTCGGCGGCACGGAGGTGATGCGCGACGGCGATTTCCAGGGCGAGCGCATCCACAACACGCTGCTCACCGACCAGGAGATCGAGGCGCGCGCGCGGCGCGTCAATCCCCGCGCCATCGGCGTGCCCGATCTCCGCGCCGGCACCCAGCGCCTCGACGTGCGCTTTATCCAGTTCGACAATGTCGTCATTGAGCTGCTGCAGTATCGCGATGCCGAACAGCCGATGGGCAGCGGCGACAGCTTCGCCGAACCGCTGGACCATATGAGCCCGGCCTTCCCGCGTATGATGCATATCTGCTTCCACATCGGCGACGACGTCGATTTCAACATCTTCATTCGCGATCTCGAGGCCGAAGCCGCGCGGCGCGGCATGCCGCAGGTGAGGGCCAATCGCGTGGTCACGGTGACCACGGAGGCGGAGCGCCAGGCCGCCCCGCTCGAAGCGAACTCAAACCCGATCACCGAGGGCAAATCCGACGGCTGGCGGCTGATCTACTGCAAGGGCCCTGAAGGCGAGCAGCTGGAGTTCGTTCAGGCGCTCGGCCCGGTCAAACACACCTTCGATGCGGCGCTCGAAGCACGCCGGAAGCTCGTCTCCCACGCGCCGTGAACGGCGCCCTCAGCAGCCATCACAAAGGAGTTTGGACATGTCCACCATTGAACCCGGCGTCGAGCACGCTGTCACCCCGGCCAATCCCTATCTCACCGGCGTGCACACGCCGATGACGCACGAACTCACGATCGAGGGCCTGCGCGTCACCGGGACGATCCCGGTCGCGCTCGACGGGCGCTATCTGCGCCTTGGTCCGAACCCGATGGCCGCGGATCCCGACAACTATCACTGGTTCTCGGGGGACGGGATGGTCCACGGTCTCCGCATCGAGAACGGCCGTGCCCTGTGGTACCGCAATCGCTGGGTCCGCTCCGAAGCGGTCAGCAAGGCGCTCGGCGAGCCCCGCGTGGACGGCCCGCGCCACGTCTTCGACATCGTCAACACCAACCCCGTCAGCTTCGCCGGCCGGGCGTTCGGCGTCGTCGAAGCCGGCAGCACGCCGGTCGAGTTCGGCGAGACGCTGGAGACGCTGCGCTACACCGATTTCGAGGGTACGCTGCACGGCAGTTTCGCGGCCCATCCCCATGTCGATCCCGCGACCGGCGAGATGCTCGCCGTCTGCTACGACGTCTCCAATCCCGCGGCGATCCGCTTCGTCGTGGTCGCCCCCGAAGGCCGCGTGCGGCGCGAGGTCGAGATTCCCGTGCCGCACGGGCCGATGATCCACGACTGCGCCTTCACGCAGCGCTTCGCGATCATCCTCGATCTGCCCGTCACCTTCTCCCTCGAGGCGGCGATGGAGCGTCACCCCTTCCCCTATCGCTGGAACGAGGCGCATCCCGCACGGATCGGTCTGCTGCCGCGCGAGGGCAATGCGGACGACATCATCTGGTGCGCGATCGATCCCTGCTATGTCTTCCACGCGGTCAACGCTTTCGACGCCGAGGACGGCAAGGTCGTGCTCGACGTCGTCGTCCACGACCGGATGTTTTCGCGCATCAAGTCGGGCCCCGATTCCCAGCGCGTCGGGCTGGAGCGGTGGACCATCGATCCCGCCACCCGCGCCGTCACCGCCGTCACGCTGGATCCGACGCCGCAGGAATTTCCGCGGCCCGACGAGCGCCGGCTCGGCATGCCCTATCGCTACGCCTACACGATGGCGATGACGGGTTGGTTCCTGGGCGCTGGCCTCTTCAAGCACGATCTGACGGCGGGGACCCGCCAAACCCATGATTTCGGGCCGGGCCGTCATCCCTGCGAGTTCATCTTCATCCCCGCCCACCCCGATGCGGAGGAAGACGAAGGCTGGCTGGTCGGCTTCGTTATCGACGCCGCGAACGCGACCACCGATCTGGTGATCCTCGATGCCCGCAATTTCGAGGGCGAACCCCAGGCCAGCATCCACCTGCCCCATGTCGTGCCGCCGGGCTTCCACGGCAACTGGATGCCGCACGCGGGTTAGCCCCTTCCAATCCGTTCAAGGAAACGAGAGATGCCGATCCCCTTCCCTGCCCGACTGACCTTGATGGCCTTCCTCACGGCGGCGACGCCGGCACTGGCGCACGGCGACACCGAAATCCACTATGCCGGCATTCCCGCCGGCGCCTATGCGGTGGTTGCCGAGGTGCGCGCGAAACCCGGCATGGAGAATGCGCTGCGTGAGGCCACGCTGCCTCTGGTGGCGCAGGTGCGGGCCGAGCCGAACAATCTCGTCTATTTCCTGCACGAGGATCGCGCAGCGCCCGGGCACTTCGTCTTCTACGAAATCTTCGTGAGCCAGGCCGATTTCGAAGCGCACAACGCCACGCCGCATGTCCAGGCCTGGTTCGCCAGACTGCCCGAACTCGCCGACGGCGGCGTGCAGGTCGTGAAGATGGAAATCCTCGGCAACCCGCCGGCGGCCGAGGATTGAGACCTACGCCGCCCTTCGGCGGCTTCAACGGGAAACTGAAATGCAGAAGATCATAGCGGCCGCCGCAGCCATCGGACTTGGCCTCACCGCGACGGCTGGAGCCGGCGACAAGCCCACGACAATCGTCCTCGTTCATGGCGCTTTTGTAGATGGATCGGGCTGGAGCAGCGTCTATCGCATTCTGCGCGAAGAAGGCTTCAAGGTCGTCGTCGTCCAGAATCCGACGTTATCGCTGGTTGACGATGTGGCCGTCACGCGCCGTGCGATCGCCGCGTCTGAGGGCGATGTTGTACTGGTCGGGCATTCCTATGGCGGTGTCGTCATCACCCAAGCCGGAGCGGACCCAAAAGTGCAGGCGCTGGTCTACGTGGCAGCCTTTGCGCCGGACAATGGGGAGTCCGTCGCAACGCTCGCCGGCAATGCGCCGCCCGGTGCGCCGGGGCTGCCTGTCCTGCCGCCGGTCGATGGCTATCTGCTGCTCGACCGGGACAAGTTTCCGCAGGTGTTTGCGGCCGACATTGCGCCTGAAATCGCCACCTTCATGGCGGACTCGCAGGTACCGTGGGGCGTCGAGGCCTTTGAGGGCAAGATCACGGAGGCTGCCTGGAAGACGAAGCCATGTTGGTATCTCACCGCGAAAGACGACCGCGTGATTCCGCCGGACGCCCAACGCGCCATGGCCAGCCGGGCCGGTGCAACGATCCGAGAGGTATCGAGCAGCCATGCCGTGTACCTCGCCAAACCCGAAGCGGTTGCGGAGATCATTGAGGAGGCTGCGGAGCAATCGGCCCGCGCAGTCTCGCGAAATTAGTGCCGAGCGGCTCGCCCGACCGCGTTTGGCGCTGGACTCAACCGCTCAGGCCGCCGCGATTTCGCTGGCGATCTGCCAGAACGTGCTCAGCGGGCGCGAGGCGTTGGAACGGCTGCGCGTGACCTTGAAGCTGAGATTGACGCCGCAGTCCGGGTAGGGCCGGCGGACGAGACCGCCGACCGGCAGCGGCTGCCAGGCCGGCAAAGCGGTGATCTGGCCGCGCTCGGCAAGGTGCAGGAAGAAGCTGTAGTCGGAGACTTCACGGAGCTTCACGCCGGCGGGTTCGAAGGCCCCGAAGACCATGTCGAACAGCACGCCATGCGACGCCCGCGAGAAGGTCGCCATGCTGCGTCCGGCGAGGTCGCCGGCATGGATCCGGTTCTTGCGCGCCAGCGGGTCGTCCTTCGGCATGACGACATCGATACCGCCTTCGCAGAGCGCGATGCTCTCCAGATCCTCGCCGAGCTCGAGGCCCGGCGCATCGATGGCGAAAACGGCATCCAGCCGGCCGTCCTGCAGTCCATCGATCAGCTTGTCGGCGCCGCCGATCTCAAGTTCGACCCGCGCATTGGGCTCCACCGCCATGAAGCGGTCGATCAGGGCCGTCCGCGGCGCCACGAAGATGCCGTACGGCGCGACGCCGATGGCAAGCCTTGAGGACTCGCGCTCTCGCGCCAGTGTCTTGGCCAGCGCCGCCGTGGCGCGCACATGGCTGACCGCCACCCGCGCGCGGTCGAACAGGCGCCGCCCCTTCTCGGTCAGTTCGACCTGCCGGGCCGTGCGGTCGAAGAGATCGAAACCGACTAGGCCCTCAAGCTTGCGCACCTGGCGCGACAGCCAGGGCTGCGCAATGTTCTGCGCCGTCGCGGCCTTGCTGAAGGACCGCGCTTCCGCGACGGCGACAAAAGCGGTGAGCAGGCGCGGATCGAGCGTCATCTGGGCGTCCGCAGCGCCTGGGCGACCCGCGCGACGCGCGCGCCCTGATAGCGGGCGACGGCCAGATCGTCGTCACTCGGCGGCCGCCGCTCCATGCCGAACGATGCCGAGGCGGCGCCGTAGGGCGTACCGGCGCGGAAGAGGGCGGGATCGCCGTAACCGGTCGGCACGATGACGAGATTGAGATGCGCGAGCGTCGGATAGAGGCCGAGCAGGGTCGCCTCCATCCCGCCATGCGGTGAGGAGGTCGAGGTGAAGACCGAACCGACCTTGTCGAGCAGCTTCTGGCTGAGCCAGAGCGGCCCGAGCGTCTCCAGCCAGGCGAGCAGTTCCGTCGAGGGCGTACCGAACCGCGTCGGTGCGCCGATCAGCAGTCCATCGGCCCATTCCGCGTCGGCCAGGGTCGGCGCCTCGTAGAGCGCATTCATGCGCGCCGCCGTGTCGCGCCAGCCCGGCACGCGATCCATGATCTCGGGCCCGACCAGTTCGCGGGCGCGGCGGATTCGCACCTCCGCACCCTGCCCCTGCGCGCCTTCGGCGATGGCGGTCGCCAGAGTTTCGACCGACCCACCGCGCGAATAAAAGACGATCAGGAGGCGCGGGCTTGCGGCGCCTTCAGCCGCCATCGCTGAGGCCCAGCGCCGCAAGCGCCGCCTTGGCGACGATCATGTCCTGATCGTAGTGACCGCCGCTGACGCCGATGGCGCCGACGACCGCGTCGCCATCCTTGATCGGGTAGCCGCCGCCGAAGACGATCAGGCGCGGGGTTTTCACGATGCCGTGCAGCAGCGGCGGATCGCCCTTCACGAAGTCGAACCAGGCATGGGTCGGAATGCCGAACGCCGCTGATGTGTAGGCCTTGTCGCGCGCCAGCTCGACGCTGAGCAGCGGCGCGCCGTCCATGCGGCTGAACGCCTTCAGCGTGCCCGACTCATCGGTGATGGCGATGACCATGGGGACGCCGATCTCGGTTGCGGATTTCGCCGCCGCGGCGATCAGCCGGTCGGCTGCGTCCGCGGTGATCGTCTTGCGCGTGATCGCCAGTGTGCCGCTCATGCCTTAGTCTCCATCATTGCCTTGTCCGCCCATTGCCAACTCCGCCAGTCCTGGACGCCAGGCTCTACAGGGCGGGGTATTTCGACGATGCGCTCGGGCACATCGTCATATTCCATCTTCAACGCCCGGCATGTCGCGGCATGCAGGCAGTACATGTTGATGTGATAGCTGAGCGCCAGAATGTGCTCTTCGCTCATCACCGCGCGCAGCAGCGCAAAGATGTGGTCGTGAACGCGGCCGCCTTCCAGCGTCATGCCGTCGGTGAAACCCAGTACGGCGCGCTCGACGGGTTCATAGACGTCGCTGACCGTCCAGTACGGCACAGCCGCGATCTTGTCCTCAGCGACCCCGAAGACCCGCGCCACCTTGCAATGCTGTGAGAAGACGAACTGGCTCTGGCGCACATAGCCGGTGCGGATCGTCGCGAGGGCGCGCAATTTCGGATCGAGTGTCGAGGCGGGCAGAGCGGTGAACGACGCCATGATCTCGGGCGCGCGGCCCCATGTCGTGTACCAGCTGCCCGGCGTGCCGGTGCTCGTGCCCGGCTGCGCGATCGGGTCGCGGTCCGGACCGAAGGCGTGATCGTAGCTTGCGCGCACATTGTCGGCCGCGCCCTCTCTCGGCTGCGGCGAGATTCGCGGCATGGGCAGCTCCTCGTCTGAACGCGATCGTCGCCGCGGCTCTTTGGCACGCAGGGTGGTTGCCGCCGGCCGTTCCGGTCAAAGCAATAAATTCGGGGCACCCAGAAATATTTTTTGTAATATCTTTTGCCTATCTCTCGGGGCATAGCGTGCTTGGAATCCGCGCCGGGCAGCCTTAGCTTCAGCCGGTTGCCGCTACGGCCTCTGGGGGATTTTTCCGCATATGCGAGCATTGCCGCCACTCACCGCGCTGCGCGCCTTCGAGGCGGTCGGCCGCTATGGCGTCGTGCGCGCGGCCTCGCAGCTCAACGTCACGCCGGCGGCGATCTACCACCAAATCCGCGCGCTGGAGAGCGATCTTGGCGTCTCGCTGTTCTCGCGCACCAAGGGCAAGGGTTTGGTGCTGACCCTCAAGGGCGAGGAATATCTCGCCCGGATCGCGTCGATCTTCGACCAGATCTACGAAAGCTCGCGGCAGATCCGGGGCGGCTTGTCGCAGTCGCGCCTAGTGGTCGACAGCCTGACCTCGTTCGCGACGGATTTCCTCGTGCCGCGGCTGCCGCGCTTCTTCGCTGAAAATCCCGATCTTCAGCTTGACATCCTGACGCCGTCAAAAGGCTTCAGCCGCGTCAAGTTCGAGAAGACCGGCGCCAATGTCGCCATTCGCGGCGGCGGGGCGGCCGGGCATTGGCCGGGCATGCATGCCGAGATGATCGTGCATGAAACCATGTTTCCAGTATGCTCGCCGGCGCTGCTGCGCGGGAACAACCCGCTGCGCGGGCCGGCCGACCTGGCGAACCACACGCTGATCGACGTGCCCGGCACGCCGGAAGGCTGGCGGGACTGGATCGACGCTGCCGCCGCAGCGGGCGAGGATGTGGGCAAGGTCAATATCGACAATGCCCTGAAGTTCGACCTGATCCACCTCGCGAACCAGGCCGCCACCCACGGCGTCGGCGTCAATCTCGGCCGCGCGCCGCTCGTCGACCGCTACCTGGAGGACGGCACGCTCGTCGCGCCCTTCGGCCTGGGCGTTAGATCGACGCTGTCCTATTGGCTGATCTGCCCCGAGCCCTTCGCGGAGACGGAGATGTTCCGCGCCTTCCGCCATTGGATCACGAGCGAGGTCGCCGCGAGCAAATACACCGCCGAGAAGATGCCGCTCGCCGCGATGCGCTAGGCGCTGGGGCCGAGAAACTTCTCGCGCTGCCCGATGTCGAAATATTCATAGGCACGCGAGATCATGCCGTCACGCGTGTAGCCGATGAAGCAGACATCCATCTGGCCGACGAAGTCGTTCGCGCGCGTCACGTAGAGCGTGTGCTGCTGGACGAAGCCGCCTTCGAACGCATGCACGCGCCGGTCGGCGAAATGCATCTTCTTGTGCAGCGTCATGCCTTGCTTGAGCATCGCGAGATTGGACTCGCGTGACTGATAGAGGCAGTCATGGCTGTGCCAGACGATCGCCTCGGGCGCGTAGCATTTCTCCAGCGTGTCATAGTCCTTGCGCTCGATCGCATCGAAGAAGCGATCGCACAGCTCGATTGTTGCCCAGTCCTTGCGCATGATCGCTCCCCGCGGTTGCGTGTTGTCGTTGCCTTGTCAGTTCTGCTTCGCCGCCGGGAGCGGTTGGGAGAACTTGCTGGAATCCAGATATTCGTCGAGCCGGGTGATCCGGCCGTCGCGGCAGAGGCCGACGAGGCACGCCCACAGCGACGAGGTGCGCCCGTCATGCTGCACGATATTCAGCGTGTACTGGACGACGAAGCCGCCCTCGAACGTACGGACTATCCGGTCGTTATAGGTACGGCGGCGATGGCGCTTGTAACCCTCGCTCATGGTGGCGAGATTGTCCGCAGCCGTCGTCTCGCGGCCCGTCACGTTGAACCAGAACGCCATGCCGGGCGCATAGATCTTCGCGACCTCATCGACATCACGGCGTTCGATGGCATCGAAGAAGCGATGCACAAGCGCACGAGTCTCTCCGTCGTCCATCCGCCCTCCCGGTCTTTCTTGCCGCATCTTAGGCGCGGCCGTCGCGCCCGAGGCAACGCGCAAAATGTTTGCTTTGCGCGCAAATCAATTTTGCAGCCTGAGGCCAGGGTGCACAGCACAAGGTGAGCTCTCGGCCAGTGCCGCCTTTCGCCTTCACTTAGACGCTTCTGGCATTGATTGAGACGATCTGGGTCTTAGACATGTCGCGCCCGAGACGGTGAAGTGCGGTCCGACGAGCGGAGCTTATTGATGACATCGCCTGTGCAGCGCCAGACACCCGGCAACGACTTTCTCACCCCCGCGCAGCTGAAGGCGCTGACGCCGCAGCATGTGATCGACAGGATGCGGGCCTTGCAGCCGGCCCTGCTCGAAGGCGCCGCTGAGGCCGAGGCGCAGCGGCGTCCGCTCGACGCGCTTTGGAACGAGATCCGGGCCTCCGGCTATTTCTACATGTGGGTGCCCAAGAAGTTCGGCGGGCTTGAGGCGAGCGTGGATGAGGTCATCGACGCGACGCTCCCTATTGCCGAGGGCTGCGCGTCCACCGCCTGGCTTGCGAGCTTCGGCCTCGTTCACAACCGCCACCAGGCGCTCGCCTCCGAACAGTTCCAGGAGGAAATCTTCGGCGGCGGGCGCTACGGCATCGTCGCCGCCGCCACCATGCCGCCCGGCAAGGCGGTGCGCACGGATGGCGGCTATCTCGTCAGCGGGCGCTGGCAATGGTCGACGCTGTGCGTGCAGGCCGACTGGATCCAGGCCGTGGCGGTCGTCGATGGACCGGATGGCCCGATCGGCGGCTCGTTCCTGCTGCCGGCGTCCGACTGCGAGATCATCGACACCTGGAACACCGACGGGATGTGCGCGACCGGCACGCATGACGCCGTGGCGAAAGACGTCTTCGTGCCCGAGCATCGCGCCGGCTTCGTGCAGAACCGGGATGGCAAGGGCCGCGGCGCGGAGCTGTACGACAATCCCATCTACCGGGTTCCGCTGTCGCCGCTCCTCGCCTTCACGACCGCGGTTCCCGTCGTCGGCACGGCGCGCGGGGCGGTCAATCTCTACAAGGACCGGCTGCTCAACCACACCAAGCGCGGCACGGCCATTCAGGAACGTGATCGTCAGTCCTCGCAGATCAGGCTCGCGCGCGCCGAAACCATGGTGTCCGTCGCCGAGCAGACCGTGCGTTCGGCGATGAATGAAAATCTCACCGGCGATCGCCTGTCCGGCGACGAGCAGGTCGCCTTCCGCAGCCGCCTGCGGGCTCAGATGACCTTCGCGGCACAGCTTTCGCGGAGCGCCGTCCAGACCGTCTGCGAATCGACGGGCACCTCGATCCACTACAAGACCAATCCGCTGCAGCGGATTCTCCGCGACATGATGGTGATGACGAGCCATGTGATCTTCGACGACGACGTGACGATGGAGCAGCATGGCCGCGCAATGCTCGGCATGCCGCCGAACACCATCATCTCGTGATCTGAACTGCCGGCGCGACTGCCGGGTCGGCGCGGCGTAGATGCAATCGCGCGCAAAGTTTGCACAGCAAGTATACGGAAAAGGCCACTTGTTGCTCTGCAGCAAGAGGGCTTTTGCATCGGCAACACATACGCGGCCTCGACGCCGTCGAACGTCCCGTTCGCGCAAAAATTTTCAGGCTTCGCATAGCTAGAGTCGATGCGCCGCGTCGAGGCCGCACAGCTGCCGAACCCGTCACGGCAGAAAGAATGATTGAGGGAAGCAAGAATCTTTTTGACTTGAGCGTGAGGGCCCTCGCGCCATCACTGTGCGCCATCGGGGAAAGCGCCGAAGAACAAAAAGTACTTAGGGGAGGCCTCATTGTCTCGCAATTCAATGCGTGTGGGCAGCATCGGCGTGGGTTTCGCGCTGTCGCTCGTCACAGTGGCTGGAGCACAGTCAAAACCGGCGCCGGAAAAGGTGGATGAGCAGGTGGTCGTCACGGCGACCAAGCGCAAGGAATCCGTTCAGGACGTGCCGATCTCGATGAACGTCTTTCGTGGGGCAGCCCTGCGCGATGCGGGCGTCACCGACGTCAAGGAGCTCACGGCGTCCGTTCCAGGCGTCGGCTTCGCCCAGTCGGCCACGATCCCCGTCATTTCGATGCGCGGCTTCGCCGGCTCGCCGTCGAATCCGGCCTATGATCCGGCTGTCACGCTTTACTGGGATGGCATCTATGCAGGCCGCGCGCGGCAATTGCAGACGCCGTTCTTCGACATTGCGCGTGTCGAGGTGCTGCGCGGCCCGCAGGGCGCGCTGCTCGGCAAGAACACGGCGGCGGGCGCCATCAGCTTCGTCACGGCCGAGCCGACGCAGGAGCTCTCCGCCGGTCTCGACACGATGTACCTCTTCGATCGTGAAGGCGTTGACGTGTTCGGCTTCGTATCCGGCGAGATCGCGCCGACGCTGACCGCGCGCCTCGCGCTGAAATACAATCACACCAACGAAGGCTGGCTTAAGAACAAGTCGTTCGGCGGCCGGGGCGATCCGCGCTTCGACAGCATCGCCGGCCGTTTCACGCTGGCGTGGGAGCCGTCGGAGAATTTCCGCAGCATCTTCCGCTATGAGCGCACCGATTTCGAGCAGCTGGGCTGGAACAAGGCGAGGTTGCCCTCCACGGTCATCCCGCTCGAGGACCAGGTCGACTGGGTGCGCGATGTCGCCAATCCGCAGGGCCAGCAGGAAGGTGTGTGGCTGAAGCCCTGGCAGGCTGTGAACGAAGCGACCTGGGAATTCGGCGGCGGCTACTCGCTCGTCTCCGTCACGGGCTACTCCGCCTACAAGGCCGAATCCTATTCCGGCGCGGGCGCCATGAATCCGGAGCCGCTGGGGTCGCGGCTGATCGAAGACTTCGACCAGTTCTCCCAGGAGCTGCGCGTGCTGTCGCCGACGGACGGCCGGTTCAACTGGGTCGCCGGCCTCTATTACGACACCAGCAATTACGACACGGACTATACCGTACGCAGCATCGCCGACACGGCTCTGTCGGACCCCTACACCGTGCTGGCGCTGTTCCGGCAGGACGGCGACACGCTGTCCGCCTATGCGACCGGTACGTTCGACATCACCGAGGCGTTTTCGGCGACGGTCGGCCTGCGCTGGACGCATACTGAGAAGCATGCCGATTACGGCCAGACGGTAAACTACGAGGTCGGCATCGACCCCGGCATCACCCCGGCACCGGGCGTGATCAATCGTGTCATGACCGGCGACATCTCGACCTACCGCGTGGATCCGTCCATCTCGCTGGAATACAAGATCACGCCGGACATCATGGTCTATGCGGCCTATTCCCGGGGCTCGAAGAGCGGCGCGTTCCAGAACGTCAACCGCACGGCGGTGCAGGCGCAGTTCAAACTGGAGCCGGAAGCGTCGGAGAACTACGAGGTCGGTCTGCGCTCGCAGTGGGGCGATTGGCTGACGGCCAACATCTCCATCTTCCAGCTCACCGTGGACAATCTGCAGACGGGCCAGTTTGTCGGCGCGCCGCCGGTACTCCTCAACGTGAACGCCGGTCGCGCGCGCACCAAGGGCATCGAGTGGACGCTCAATGCCCGCCCGAGCGACTATGTCACGATCAACTTCAACGGATCGTACACGACCGGCAAGTATCTGGAGTATATGGGTGCGCCTTGCACCTATTATGAAGCGTTGGCAGGATGTACCTCCGCAGCCGGCGGTGCAAATGCTGCGGGACGTCCGTTGACGTTGCCGAAGTGGACGTTCTCGCTTTCGGCCAACGTTCGCGTGCCCCTCTCCGACAATCTGGAACTGACCTTCATTCCGGAAGTGACCTACCGGTCGAGCGCAAGCATCGACGCGGGCGGGTTCAATCCGTTCTGGGGTTTCCAGGACGCGACCTTGAAGACGAATGTCCGTCTCGGCATCGGGTCCCCGAACGATACCTGGGAACTCGCTTTGGTGGGCCGGAACATCTTCAACGAGCTGACCGTCAACAGCGTCTACCAATACCCGGGCGTCGGTATCGTGCCGCACATCGACGAAGGGCGTAACATCGGCCTTCAGCTGAGCCTGCGCTACTAGAGTTGAAGCAACCCATGGATCGGCCGGCGCCCGTGACGGCGCCGGCCATAGCGGTTTGAAGGAGGCGGCCGATGAATATGACCGACGCTGAGCTGCGTGCGCTGTGCAATCGCTTCTTCGATGCCTATCAGGAGGCTCGGATCGACGAGCTCGACCAGCATGTGCTGTCCAAGGACTGCATCATCTGGACCAATGTCTTCGGGGCGAAACACCGCGACGAGAACCTCGCGCTGATCGTCGAAAGCCAGAAGCGGCATCGGCGGCGCGTCTACAACGACCGGATCATCAATACATTCGATGGCGGGTTCGTCATCCAGTACACGCTGAACGTGGTCGAGCACAGCGGCCGCGCCTTTCCGCTGAGCGTTGCGATCGTCGCGCTGTGCAGCGACGGCCGGATCACGCGGCTCGACGAATACATCGATCCGACCAAGTCGCCGGCGTGGCAGGAGCGCATGGCGGCCGAGAAGGCCCAGAAGGCGGCGGCGCAGGGATAGGGAAGCGGGCCATGAGTCTCTCGGCGCTGCGCCAGCCGTTCCAGCTGAAGTCCCTGAAGCTGAAAAACCGCATCGTGATGGCGCCGATGGAGCGCGCGATGAGCCCTGGGCAGATCCAAAGCCGCGAGATGTCCGCCTATTACCGCAGGCGCGCGGAAGCGGATGTCGGCTTCATCATTTCCGAGGCGACGGGGATCGGCCGCCTGGCCTCGCTGAATGAGCCGGCCTGTCCGCGCTTCGCCGGCGAGGCCGGCCTCAAGGCCTGGAAGCACACGATCGACGAGGTCCATGCCGGCGGCGGCAGGATGGCGCCGCAGCTCTGGCATGTCGGCGCCATGCCCGTTCCGGTGCATCGCGTGGGATCGTGGGAGATCGGCGCGCCGCTCGACAGCCCGTCCGGCTATCACAAGGAAGAGGTCCGGGTCGCTGAGCCGCTTGGCGATGCCGATATTGCCGACATCATCGCGTCCTACGGCGAGGCGGCGCGGTACGCTGAGGCGCTGGGCTTTGACGCGCTCGAGATCCACGGCGCCCACGGCTATCTCATCGACCAGTTCTTCTGGCAGGGCATCAACCGGCGCACCGATGGTTGGGGTGGCCCGGCGATCGAGGACCGCACCCGGTTCGCCGTGGAGGTCCTGAAAGAGGTGCGCCGCAATGTAAGCGAGGCCTTCGTCGTCTCGCTGCGGCTCTCGCAATGGAAGCAGCAATCGCTGCTGACGCGCGTCGCGGCGACACCCGGGGAGATGGAGCGTTGGCTCAGGCCGCTGGCGGATGCCGGGGCGGACATCTTCCATTGCTCGCAGCGCCGCTTCTGGGAGCCCGAGTTTGAGGGCAGCGATCTCAACTTCGCGGGCTGGGCCAAGAAGCTGACGGGCCGCCCCTCGATCACCGTGGGGTCCGTCGGCCTCTCCAGCGACTTCATCACCGACGTCTTCCAGGGCACCGCGTCCGCGCCGCAATCCCTGGACGACCTGATGCGCCGTTTCGAGCGTGGCGACTTCGATCTGGTCGCCATCGGGCGCGCTTTGCTGGTCGATCCCCATTGGTGGCTCAAAGTCCGCGACGGCCGCACCTCCGAGCTGCAATCATACACCCGCGAATCGCACGCGGTTCTCACCTAACTCCCTGTCAGGAAACAGTTCGTGCGCGATAGTTTCTTCCAACCCTGCACCGTCGCAAACCTGCAGCTCCCAACCCGCTTCGTGATGTCCGCGATGCAGGACCGGAGGCCCGAAGATCTCCTGCCCAGCACGGAGCTGGCGCAGCACTACGCGGACCGGATCGCAGGCGGCATCGGCCTCATCGTCACCCAGGGCACGACGATGGACCATCCGACCTCTGTCAGTCCCTACGCACGGCTCTATCCGCCCGCTTACGACGCATGGCGGCGATGCGCCGAGACGGTCCGCGAGCGCGGCGGGCAGATCGCGATGCAGCTCTGGCATGAGAGCGCCATGCGGCCGGGCGGCTTCAGCCCATCCGGCCTGGCCTTCTCGGGCGCAACGACGGGCGAGGCTCTGTCTACGACCCAGATCGAGGAGTTGATCGAAGTTTACGCAGCATCCGCAGCCAGGGCCAAGGCGCTTGGTTTTTCGGGCGTAGAGCTGCATGGCGGTCACGGCTATCTGCTTGGGCTGTTCGCGAGCGGCACCTCGAACAAGCGGACGGACGAGTGGGGCGGCGACACGGTCGAGGCGCGTATGCGTTTCCCGCTGGCCGTGACGCGCGCCGTCCGCAAGGCGGTCGGCCCGGATTTCCCCATTCTCTATCGGATCTCGCAACCGTCGCCCGTGACAGCACCCAAGATCTTCCGTAACCCCGGAGAACTGGCCACCAATGCAGGTGCGCTGGTTGCGGCCGGTGTCGACATGCTCGATGTGCTGGCACCGCGTTTCTGGGAGCCGGAATTCGAGGGTGAGGATCTCGGTCTGAACGCGTGGCTGAAGCGGTGCACCGGGGCGCCGGTGATCAGCGGCGGCAGCATCGGGCTCAGCCACGATCTGATGAGCGTACTGACCGGCGGCAAGGCGTTCAGCACGGCCCACGAGGGTTTTGCCGAGCTGGAGCGCCGCTTCGATCGCGGCGATTTCGACCTCATTGCCCTGGGCCGCCCGATCCTGGTCGATCCGGAGTTCCTGGTGAAAATCCGGGCCGGCCGCTTCGATGCCCTGAAGCAGACCTACGAGAAAGACGACATCTCGTCCGAGGCGCGGACGGCGCGCCTCGCGAAGGCGCGACAGGCCGCGCCGGCAAGCGGCTAGCTATTTGCTGTGGCGCTCTGAATACGCGTCCGCCCATTTGGGGTCGCGCCAATCCTGCACGCCCGGCTTGATCTCCGGCTCGGGAATCTCGACGATCGGATCGGGAATGTCGTCATAGTCATAGCGCAGCCCCTTCGCCATGCGCCCATGCATGCCGTAAAGGCAGATCGTGAAAGAGAGCGAGAGGAGCTGCTCCTCATTGAGGAACTTGCGCAACTCCGCGAACAGCCAGTCGTGGACACGCCCGCCCTCAAGGATATGAGCGTCGGTGAAAGCAAGAACGGCGCGTTCTTCGGCCGTGTAGATGTCGGTCGTCCCGCTCCAATAGGGCAGCGCCTCGATCTTTTTTTCGTCAACGCCGGCCCAGCGCGCGACCTTGCAGTTCTGCGAGAATGTGAACTGGCTCTGGGTCGCATAGCCGGCCCGCGCGCAGGCGAGGCCGCGCAATGCCGGTGAGAAGACCGGCGGATCGGGGCGGTATTTCAGGAGTTGGGTCAGCAGATCCGGCAGATGGCCCCACGTGGTGAAGAATCCGCCCGGCGTTCCCGTTGCCGTACCGGGTGAAACGGCCGGATCTCGATCCTTGCCGAAGATCGTGTCGTAGACGGCGGCGACGGACGGCGCAGCTTCGCTGCGCGGCAACGGCCTTATACGGGGCATATGTAAGCCTTCTGGATAGGGAAAATCATGCGGCCGCTAGCGCCACTTCTGGGCACTCGGCGTCGCCGGCGCTGGGATTTCGACCACGCGCTCGGGAACGTTGTCGTATTCCATGCGAAACGCGCGGCCGGTCTGCGAATGCAGCACGTACAGGTTGATGAAATAGGTGAGCTGCAGGATCTGATCCTGGCTGAAATGCTCCTTCATTGCGGCGAACAGCCGGTCATGCACCCGCCCGTGCTGAAGAGCGTAGGCGTCGCAGTAAGCGAGAAGCGCACGCTCTGCCGGCGTGAAAACGTCGCTGATCTGCCAATAGGGCACCGCCTCTGACTTTTCTTCAGAAAGCCCGCCCATGCGCGCGGCTTTGCTGTGCTGCGAGAAGACGAAGTGGCTCTGGCAGACATAGCCCGTGCGCATCAGCGCGAGGCTCCGCAAGGGCTGCGGCACGATGGTGTAGGTGTAGGAATGGAAGAAGTTCAGGATGTCGGGTGAGCGCGCCCATGTCGTCCACCAGTCGCCGGGCGTGCCGGTGCCGGTACCGGGTTCCGCGGCGGGATCGCGGCCGGCGAAGACCTTGTCGTAGTAGGCAAGAACCTCTTCCGACGCCTCATCGCGCGATACTGGCGTAATTCGTGACACCCAAGCCTCCCCTCGGTTGCCAAGCGCACACATCGCCGATGACTGAACTGTCATTTCGGGCGCAAAAGCCGAACCGGCGACCATGCTTTGCCGTCATGGCGAGCGGATCAACCGAGAAAAATCTTGAGAGGCCGCAAAGCGAATTGCTGGAGACGCCCGCCCCAGCCCGCGCTAAGGCGAGATTGATGCCATACGGCCTCACTTTTGATGCGATCACACGGCTTTATTAGATTGTAAAAATAATTACCATTGCCACATGGGCGGCGCGGCGACTTTCCTGTTGTCGCGTCTTGCCCGCGGGCCGTCAGGCACGGGACAATGGACGTTTGCAGCATGGGTTGAGCGACGCACGTCGCAGTGACCTGAAACAAGAACATGGTGGTTTCCGGCAGCGCAATCCTGGGCGTGGCCACCGCCGCAGAAACACTTATCACACTAGAGAGGGAGAAGAAGTCAGTGGGAGGAAAGAACAAGGCGGGGTTGAAGACCGCGGAGATGAATATCCCCGGTCCCGACGATTACCTGACCTCGGAAGAAGTCGAGAAGCTTACGCCAGAGATCGTCATTGAGCGCGTCCGTGCGCTCAAGCCGTTGATGGCCAAGCATCGCCGTGAGGCCGAATTGCGCGCGATTCCGATTCCGGAAGTCTGGAACGCGCTGCGCAAGACCGGGTACTACTATTTGACCGTGCCGAAGATCTGGGGCGGGCTTGAAGCCAGCTTCGACCAGATGCTCGATGCGACCTTCGCGGTCTGCGAAGCCGACCCGGCGATGGGCTGGCTCGCCTCGTTCTCGGTCATGAATCCGCGTTCGGCAGCCGCATTCAGCGATCGCGCGCACAAGGACATGTACGGCAACGGCGAAGACTTCGTCAGCGGTCGTTACACCATCCTCAACACGCTATTTGCTCCCTTTGGCGAAGCGCGGAAGGTAGACGGCGGCTGGCGCGTCTCCGGCACTTGGTCCTGGGGCACGACAGTGCAGATGGCCGACTGGGTGTCGGTCATGTGCTTCACAGGCGAACCCGGCCCGGATGGCGTCCGGCCGATGGGTACCTTCCTGATGCCGGTGACCGACGTGACGGTTCTGGATACCTGGACCGCAGACGGGCTGGTTGCGACCGGCACGCACAAGGTTCTCATCGAGGACGTCTTCGTTCCGGAGTATCGGACGGTGAACTGCGTGATGACGTCGCCTCAATGGATCAACATCATCCGTGAGCGTTTTGACTACCCCGTTTTCAAGGCCGATCTTCGCAACGCCCTCTCGACGACGATCTCTGTCGCTCTCGTCGGCATCGCGCGCGGCGCCGTGCAGCGCTACACCGAACTGCTCCAGCAATGGACCAAGCGCGGCGACGCGGATATCGAAAAGGAAAACCAGGCCTCGCAGATCCGCCTGGCCCAGGTGCACGCCGCGGTGCAGGGCTGCGAAATCCAGCTGCGCGACATCGCGCGTCGCACCTATGAGGTCGCTAACGAACCCGCCGAAGTGCAGGTCAAAGTCGCCGAAAAGATCATGTGCGAGATCGCCTATGTCGGCCACACCTGTCGCGATGCGGTGCTCGAAATCTCGAAGGGCCTGGGCACCTCTGCGCACTATGTCGAAGAGCCGATGAGCCAGTTCATTCGCGACATCGTTGTCGGCTCGACCCATGGCGCGGTGAACTGGGATCGCAACATGGCCGTGTCGGGCCGCGCCTTGCTTGGCGTGCCGCAACCGTCGCCGAAGGCGAACGCGCGCATGTCATGACGAAGGGCGGCTTTGCCGCTTGATCTAGCCACGCCGCAATGGCCCCATCGCCACAAGAAGGGCCAAGAACGGGAGGGTCGCAGCCATGGTCTATCGGCCGGAGCGGATGAAGTTCGGTATCTTCATCGCGCCGTTTCACCGCATCGGCGAAAACCCGACGCTCGCGCTGAAGCGTGACCTTGGTCTGGTCGAGTATCTCGATGAGCTCGACTATGACGAGGCGTGGTGGGGCGAACATCATAGCTATGGGCGGGAGCTGATCGGCGATCCCGTCCTCATGATGGCGGCCGCGTCACGGACGACGCGGCGCATCAAGCTCGGCACCGGCGTGCTGTCGCTGGCCTATCACCATCCGCTGATGGTGGCCGACCGGATGGTTCAGATCGACCACATGACGCAGGGCCGTGCCATGTTCGGCTGCGGCCCCGGCGCACTGTCTTCGGACGCCTATATGATGGGTATTCCCGCAGAAGACCTGCGCCGCCGCATGGGCCAGGCTCTCGATGCGATCATGCCCCTGCTCAGGGGCGAAACCGTCACCATGAAGACCGACTGGTTCGAGCTGCGCGACGCACGCCTTCAGCTCGCGAGCTATAGCCGCCCCCACCTGCCTGTATCGGTCGCCGCGACCTACACGCCGTCGGGTCCGGTGATGGCCGGCAAATACGGCGTCGGGCTGATGTCGATTGCCGGCATCGACAATGCACAGTTCGACCAGACCTGGGGTTGGGCGGAAGAGTCCGCCGCCAAGCACGACAAGACGATCCATCGCGCCGACTGGAAGGTCGCGATGACAATGCACGTGGCGCAATCGCGCAAGGAAGCGCTCGCCGAAATCCAGCAGGGCTATGACGACCGCGCCTATTCCGGCGATGCGAAAGATCCGCGAGCGGCCAAAGGCGCGCTGTTCTCCAATGCCGGCACGCTCGCCGAGCAGGCCGAACGCGGCGCGGCCTTGATCGGTTCGCCGGACGACGTCGCAGCGGCGATCGAGCGTATCCTCGAGCGTACCGGCGGTTTCGGCACGCTTCTGTCACTGGCGCACGAATGGGCCTCGACGGAAGCAACGCGCCGCAGCTACGAACTTTTCGCGCGGTACGTGATGCCGCGCTTCCAGGGTCAGCTGGGGCCGATCGAAAGCAATCGCGACTGGATCGAGGGCAGCTTGCGCGAGGTATTTTCGAATACGCCGGCCGCCATGGAGCGCGCCTATGCCGATGCCGGCAAGCCGCTTCCTGCCGCCATGGAAGAAGCTAAGCGTAGGCGCGAAGACCGCAGCGCATCAAATGCGGGCAAAGCTTCGTGAGCTTCCATCAAAGCCAGATCCGAGCGCGCCACGCGCAGGAATTAATATGATCCGCGAGACAATAAATTTCGCTCGCAACGATACTGCCGCTTGCCCACGATCTGCTCAGAGTGGGCCGATGTTCGGGCGAGCGCTCTTGGGGACCGATAGCCCCAACACGTTTAGCCGATGCCCCTGATCAGCCAGAAAACAAAGAAGCACACATGACAGACGCTGCCGCACCGACAGCACCAGCCGCCAAGCCTGCCTTTGTAAGCCCGGTCAGCGTCGGCTACCGGAACTACGCGATCACCCTGCTTTTCATCGTCTACGTCTTCAACTTCATCGACCGCCAGATCGTCGCGATCCTGGCCGAGCCCATCAAGAAGGAATTGGGCATTGCCGATTGGCAGATCGGCCTGATGACGGGCACCGCTTTCGCGCTCTTCTACTGCACGCTCGGCATCCCAATTGCGCGCCTGTCCGAACGCCGCAACCGGCCATGGATCATCGGCCTGTCCCTGGCGGCATGGAGCGGCTTCACCGCGCTGTGCGGCTTTGCGCAGAATTTCTGGCAACTCGTTCTGGCGCGCGTCGGCGTGGGCGTGGGCGAAGCGGGCTGCACGCCGCCGGCGCACTCGCTGATCTCCGACTATGTGCCGCCCAACAAGCGCGCCACGGCGCTGGCGTTCTATTCGATGGGCAATCCGGTGGGAGCGCTGATCGGCGTGATGGCGGGCGGGCTCATCGCCGACGCGTTCGGCTGGCGCTGGGCGCTGCTGGTTGTGGGTCTGCCCGGCATCGTGCTGGCCATTCTCGTCGTGCTCACGCTGTTCGAGCCGCGCATGAAGGCGGCGGCAGCCGCCGCTGTCGCCGCCGCGCAGCCGCCGAAGACGAGCTTCATGGATGTGCTGCGGCTCCTGCGCGGGAACAGGACCTTCTGGCTGCTCTCGATCGCCACCTCGATCGTCGCCTTCGTATCCTACGGCCACGCCCCGTTCACCGCGTCGTTCTTCTTTCGGGTGCACGGCGAGGAGATCGGCCTGCTCGGCGCCGAATGGGGGCTTGGGAAGATCGGATTCCTGTCGATCGTGCTTGGCCTGATCAGCGGCGCATCGGCGGCCGTTGGCGTCGGTCTGGGCGGCATCATCGCGGACCACTACGGCGCGAAGGACCTGAAGGCCTACATGACGATCCCGGCGATCGCGATGGCCGTGACGCTGCCGATCTATGTCGCCGCGATCCTGATGCCGAGTTTCCTGCCTGTTCTGCCCCTGCTCGTGCTGAACGGCATTATCGGCGGCACCTGGGCGGGGCCGAGTTATGCGACAGTCCAAAGCATCGTGCCCCCGCATATGCGCGCGACCGCGGCGGCCATTTTCCTGTTCATCGCCAATTTGATCGGCCTGGGTGTCGGCCCGCTCGCCGTGGGTATCATGAGCGACGTTTTCGCCGGCCCGCTCGGCATGGGTGAAGGCGAAGGCGTGCGCTGGGCGCTCATCATCTCGCAGTTCTTCATCATCCCGGCGGTGATCTGCTTCTGGCTGGCGCGCCGGACCATCCAAGGAGACATGAAGAGCTAGGCTGGGTGACGGGCCCGAAGCGGGGTTATGCGCTCGCCCGTGCGGTTGAGGGCGCGCTAGCCTTGGTCTGCGGCGCGAACTTGCCTTTGGTGAAGGTGATCTGGTTGCCGGCGACGTCGCTCAGATCGATGGTCGGCATCATCTCATCGAACCGCCCGTCGCGCAGCTTGAGCAGATAATCCGGATCGCAAAGGATCGTCCGGCCCAACGCAAACATGTCGAACTCGCCGTTGTGGAAGCGGTTCATGAGGTCGCCGAAGCCTTGCCTCACCGTGTTGTTGGCGGGCGTTCCTTCGACCACATCGGCGAGGCGGTTATCGAGACCGAAGGCGCCGGAGGTAATAACGGGGTGGCCGGTCAGCTTCTTGATCCAGCCGCCGAGATTCATGTGCGAGCCCGCATATTCCGGGCGCCAGTAGAGATCGACGCCGCAATTGAAAACATCCACGCCGGCCGCGATCATGCCGTCCAGGAAGATCTTGTACTCTTCGGGCGTATCGAAGAGCTTGGCTTCCCACACCTGCGCCTGGCGCAGGCCGACGATGAGATCAGGGCCTGCCGCCTCCCTGACAGTGCGGACCAACTTCATGGGCAGGGTCAGACGCTCCTGCGGCGTGGCGCCGCCATACTCGTCGTCCCGGAAATTCGCCAGAGGCGACATGAACTGGCCGAACAGGCCGCCCTGGCCGCCGTGCAGTTCGATGCCGGTGAAGCCCAGTCTTTTCACGGCGGCCGCAGCTTCGGCATAGGTCTCGAGAATGAAATCGATCTCGTCCTTCGCCATGCCGCGATCCCGCTTCTTCTCGCCGTTCGTCGTGTAGCCAGAAGGGCCGAACGCGCCTTTGTCCCGCGACGGCGCGTCGTAATAGACCTGTAGCGACATATGGCAGCCTTCGCTGCGCACCGCGTCGGCGATCCTCGCCCAGGCGTCATAAGAGGACGGCTGAAGCCAAGCGTAGGCCGAGGTCGCGCCGGGCACGCCGATTGCCGTGCCCTGCGACACGATCATCGCGATGCCGTTCCTTGCGCGGATGCGGTGATACTCGACCATTTCATCATGCGGCACGTGATCTGCCGGCCGGAATTTCTGCATCGGCGACATCGTGAAGTGATTGCGCAGCGTGAGACCGCGCAACTGGAAGGACTGGAAGAGCGGCTCGATGCTTGCGGTCACGGCGTTGCCTTCCCCGATTTTATACGCGGAACGCTAAAGGAGGACGTCGCTCGCCGCAGCGGCGAGAGAGGTCTGGGCCGGCGAAAAATGTTTCTATAAAGAGCAAAAAAATAGCTCCTTGCGCGCGGCAGGCGTGCAAGGAGCTGCGAACGCAAACAGGACGGCTCTAGCCGAGGTCTTTGACGAAGATCGACTTGTAGGGAACCTTCTCGCCGTCTGCATTCCGCGGATCGGTGAAGATGTGCTTGCGCGGGTCGAGCGCCGTCTTCACGCTCGCGATCTCCAGCGTCATGCCCATCGTCTTCTTCAGATACAGCGAACGGATCCACACGTCCGGGTGATCCGCATCGACCTGCATCGGCGCCTCAAGCCCGTGATAGATCGCATAGTTGAGAAGGCCCTTCTGCTCCAGATCTTCCCGCACCTTCTCGAAATAGGCGTCCGGAATGAGGTAGGCGATGTGGCTGAAGCTGCGATCCGGCTTGTCCGCGCGCTTCTCCTTCGGAAACCACATGAAGGACATGAACGCGCCGTTGCCCGCATCGTGAAACGAGTGCTGGCCGCCGCCGGGAATGTCCATCAGGCACATCAGCGGCATGCCCAGTTCTTCTTCAGTCTGTTTCGTCGCGGCGTGCATGTCGTCGGCGTAGAACGCGACATGGCTCAGACCGTCGTAGGGAATCGAAGGCGGCAGCACCATTTGAGGGAGTTTGTTGGACTTGATTTCCATCTGCGCCTCTGGTCGTGACTTACGCGCGCTTTATATCACGACAATTGCAAACAGCCAGCACGCAACTTAATTATGCCAGATTTGCATAGTGATATTCCATTCTCTTCTAAATACTGTTCTGCATGACAGGCGTGAACAATTGCAAGCTCGCTTCAGGCCCTCTCACGCGACAAGCACCGGCGGAGCAATCGCGCCGCGTGCGTAGCGGCTAGGCGGCTTGCGCCGAGCGATCCGGTCCAGTTTCAAGCAGCGTCGTCCGGCGCATGTCGCGCTTGTATGCCATGTCGTCGAACGGCGTCGCCCGATGCAGCGTGCACCGGTTGTCCCAGATCAACAGGTCGTGCGGCTTCCAGTTATGCACCAGACGGAAACGCGCCTCTTTGGAGAACGCGATCAGGCGGCGCAGCAGCGCCTGCCCTTCTTCTTCCGATTTTCCGACAATCGCCCCGGCATGCGCACCGGCGACGACGGTGGGACGTCCGTCCGGAGCGATCTGGACCATTTTCTGCTCGACCGCCGGCAGCTTGGCTTCCATCTCCGGCGACACCTCGTAACCGCCCAGGCGGCGGGAAAACCAGATCGAGTGGATCGCGGTCGCATCCTGGATGGCGTCACGGGTTTCCGCGTCCAGCGCCGCATAGACGGCACGCAGGTCGATGAATTCGGTATCGCCTCCAACCGGGGGAATGATCCGCGCCGAGAGCAGCGACCAGGTCGTCGGAAGCGTGTTGAACGACGAATCCATATGGAAGAATTGATCGCCCTTGCCGAACTTGCGTTTGGTGACGTCGGCCGGAGAGATTTCACCATCGATGGTCAGGTTGGAGACGTCGTAGAGTTCCCGCGCGATACGCTGCGCTCCGACACCCAATACCGGCGGCAGTTCCAGCGCACCGAACTGCCGGCTGAAGCGGATCTGATCTGCGTCCGTAATATCCGCATCCCGGATGACGGCGACGGCATACCGGTCCATCGCCGCCTTGATGACTGCGACTTCATCAGCGGTCTGCGCGCGCGTGAGGTCCGCGCCGAAAATCTCGGCGCCGAAAACCGGGCCAAGCGGATGAACGCTCAGAGTCATGAAATGCCTCCCTGTTCGGCAGCGCGGTTTTCCGCAGCGTTACCCGAATTTAGAACATGACATCCGCAAACAAGTCAAAAAATCTTACATTGCGCGGGAAAGACGACGCTTCCCAGCGCCTTCGCGGGCCACGCGCTCGCCCACACGGTCTCCGCGCCGATGCCGTCAGGCAAGGTTGAACGTGTCCCACAGCGGTCCCCTTGCTCTAAGGTGACCTGTGACTGGGATGGCGTCACATCCTTTCAGGTGCCTTGCTGGATGAAAGGAACCCTCGCGAAAAGCCGGCGCTCGGCACCGCGCGGGTCGTCCTCCAGCCGTGTCGCAGTATCGAACACCATGGTCTGTCGCCGCGGCAGTTCGTAGGGCTCCCAGCGCGGCAAGGCCGGGCTGTTGGGATTGCCGGTGCGGGCGAAGGCAATAAAGGTGTCCATCAGGCGCTCCGACATCGCGCGTGCGGCTTCGCCGGTGCCGGTATAGGAGCCCCTGGCGTCCAGCGTGCCGAAGACGAGCGCGATGTCGTGGGTGTGTGGTGCGCCCCACTTGCCGCCGTCGAGCGGCGAGGGCCAATCGAGTTGGTAGACGAAAGCGGGGCTGCGCTGGGCGGCGCGCAACTCGGCTTCCACGACGGCAGCCCGCCATGACCGCGACGCGGTGGTGGCGGCGAAGAAGACATCGCTCGGCGCATAGCCGGGATAAAGGCGCCGGTATTCGGCGATCACCGTCTCGGGCGCGATGTCGACGCGCATATGGGCGATCAGCCGCTCGGGCAGATCGCTCCAGCCAAGCTTGAACGCGCTGTCATCGTTGCCGCCGATGAGCGAGCGGGTTTCGTCATGCGTATTGCCGAGCATCATTGGGATCGCTGCCGACTGGCCGGGCGCATCGGGATAGAATGGATGGCGCAGCAGCGTCCGCTCGTCGAGCACCGGGCCGAAATAGAGCCTGCCGCTGCCGATGATGGGATCGATCGTATCGAGCGCGGCAGTGAGCGTGGCGACCGGCAAGGCGCGCAGCGCCGACACACGCTCCGGTTTGAGCCCGAGCGTATCCAGCAGCGCCGCCGCGCGCTTCGTGGCGTTGAGCGGACCGGACGCGGTGAGTTGCTGGCCGCTCATCGTCGCGGCGCGATGGAAGAGGCCGGCCGCTGCCGGCACCGCCATCAACGTCGCAATCTTCGCGCCGCCACCGGACTGGCCGAACAGCATGACCTGGCCGGGATCGCCGCCGAAGGCCGCGATATTGTCGCGCAGCCAGGCGAGCGCCAGTACGAGATCGAGCGTCCCCGCATTGCCGGAATGCAGCATGTCGCTGTCGCCGAACCGCGCCAGATAGGCATAGCCGAACAGATTGAGCCGATGGTTCAGCGTCACGACAACGACATCGCCGCGCGCCGCGAGACGGCGGCCGTCGAGCAGCGGATGAGACCCCGAGCCGCTCGTATAGGCGCCGCCGTGGAGATAGACCATCACCGGACGCCGTCCCGCATCGAGGCCAGGCGTCCAGACATTGAGGAAGAGGCAATCCTCGCTGACGGCCTCGTCGATCTCCTTCTGCGGCGAGGCCGCGCCGAACGCCGTGGCGTCGACGGGATCGCTCCAGGGCGTTGGGGGTAACGGCGCCTGGAAACGGCGCGGCGCCGTGTCGGCGCCGTAGCGGATGCCCTTGAAGACAGCGATGCCCTCATCGAGCGTGCCGCGGACTGGACCATAGCTGGTCTGCGCGAGCGGTGCGGTGATCTGTGTCGCCCGCGCCGGCCGGTTCAGCGCCGCAAGCGCAACTGCCGCCGCTGCCCCCTTCAGTATCTCGCGGCGGTCGGCCGTCATTTGGCGAGCGCCGCAACGGCCGCCCGCGCCAGTGTCTCGATACGGCCCCAATCCGCCGCCTGGATGGCATCTTCGGGCGCCAGCCACGAGCCGCCGACGCAATCGACATTGCCGAGGACGAGATAGGACGGCGCGTTCTGCAACGTGATGCCGCCGGTCGGACAGAAGCGCACCTTGGCGAAGGGCGCCCCCAGCGCCTTGATCGCTGCCGCACCGCCCGCGGATTCGGCGGGAAAGAATTTCAGCCGATCATAGCCGTGTTCCAGCGCGGCCATCAGCTCCGACGCGGTCGTGATGCCGGGCAGAAGCGGGATCGCCGCACCCTTCGCCGCGCGCAATAGCGTGGACGTCGCGCCTGGCGAAACGGCGAAGGCTGCGCCGGCCTCGGCGGCGGCGTCGATCTGTGCCCGATTGAGGCAGGTGCCGGCCCCAATGACGGCGCCAGGCACCGTGGCGGCGGCGCGGATCGCCTCGAGCGCGGAGGAGGTGCGGAGCGTGATCTCGACCGCCGGAACGCCGCCTGCGACCAGCGCGGCGGTCAGCGGCGCCGCGTGGCGGGCATCGCGGATGGTGACCACCGCGATCATCGGCGACAGAGCCATGATGGCGTCGAGCGTCATGCCGCCTCGCCTTCCCTGATCCTAGCGCCGGACATCGAAGCCGCCTTGCAGCGCGGCACGGATGTCGGCCTCGGTCGCCAGATTGAAGTCGCCGGGAATAGAATGCTTCAGCGCCGCCGCCGCGAGCGCGATGTCGAGACTGGCCTGGTCGTCCAGTCCGCCGGTGAGGCCGAAGAGCAGGCCCGCCGCGAAGGCATCGCCGCCGCCGATCCGATCGACGATTCCCGAAAGCGCCACGGCGTCTGTCGTGCAGTCCCGCTCACGCATCAGGAGCACCGCCGCCAGCTCATGATGGCCGACCGCGTGCTGGCGGCGCGTGGTGCAGGCGATCCGCTTCAGATTCGGAAAAGCGTCGAACGCAGCGGCCGCGGCATTGCGCAGGCGCGTGGCGGGGTCGGGATCGTCGAAGCGTTCGCCCAGCACCAGCGCGATGTCGCGGTCATCGGCGAAGGCGAGATCGGCGCTCTCCATCAGGCGGCGGACGATGACCGGGCCGTCGCCGTCCCACGCCGCCCACAGCTTGGCGCGGTAGTTGCCGTCGAAGGAGACGGGAATGCCGAGACGCAGCGCCTCGCCGGCCGCGCGCAAGGCTGCGTCCGCCGCACGCCGGCCAATCGCGGGCGTCACGCCGGAGAGATGGAGCCATGACGCCCCCACAAGCGCGGCCTCCCAGTCCACGAGATCGGGTGCAGCCAGCGCGAACGCCGAGTCGGCGCGGTCGTAGAGCACGTCGGACGGCCGCGTCACCGCACCCGCCGAAAGGAAATAGAGCCCCATGCGGCCCGAGCCGGTGCGGACACCCGCGGTATCGACGCCATGACGGCGTAATTCGTCGCGCGCCGCGTAGCCGAGCGCCGTGTCGGGGATCACACTCACCATGGCGGCAGGACGTCCAAGGCGCGCAAGCGAGACGGCGACATTCGCCTCCGCCCCGCCGACATGCACATCGAGCCGCGGCGTCTGCAGCAGCACTTCATGCCCCGGCGCGGTGAGGCGCAGCAGCAACTCGCCGAAACAGACAATCCGACCGTCAGCCATGCCCGTCGCTCTCATATCGTCCTGGCGGATCATGACCCAGAACCGTGGCCGGAAAAAGAACGAGCGCCGGAGGGTCCGGCGCTCGAGGTTGAGGAGGACCTGGTCTCAATAGGTATAGCGGACGCCCAACAGGAACTGCCGCCCGGTATGGTGATAGACGACAACGCGGTCGGACGCGTCGACATACTGGTCGTTGACCTCGTCGCTGAGATTGAGCGCTTCGACCGTGACGGCGATCTGGTCGTTCACCTGATAGGAGAGCGAGGCGTCGAAATTGAGCGTCTCGTTCGTGCCTTCAACGCTGTTGCCGTTCTGGCCCGGCACGCGCGTCAGATACCCGTCGCGATAGGACGCCGAGACGCGGGCGCTGAAGACGTCGTCCTCGTAGTAGAGCGTCGCATTCCAGGCCGTCTTCGAAAGGCCGGTCAGCGGCGCGGTGACGAAGCCCGAGGGCTGCGTTGCGTCCGGATACTGAATTTCGGACTCCACATAGGTGTAGTTCAGGATCGCCCCGAAATTATCCCAGCCCTCGGGCAGGAAGCTGAAGGGCTGCTGATAGCTGAGCTCGAAACCCTTGAGCGTACCGCCGGTCGTGTTGATCGGCGCGTTGAACGCCCAGTCCGAAGCCGCGCTGCAGCCGACGATCGTGCCGCACGCCGCGATCGCGATCGAATCCGGCAGGCCGAGCGGATTGCCCGTGAAGGGACGGGTGATCGACTGGTTGGCGACGAAGCTGTCGATCTCCTTGTAGAAAAAGGCGGCTGAAAGAATGGACTCGCGGTCAAAATACCATTCGATCGCTAGGTCGTAGTTGGTGGCGCGGGTCGGATCGAGGAACGGATTGCCCGACGTCACCGTGCGGTTGTTGCCGGAGACGCTGACCGTGCCGCCGGGCGTGAGGCCATTGAGGCCGGGCCGCGACATGACCTTGGCGACGCTGGCGCGGATGACGAGGTCCTCGGTCGCGTCCCAGGCGAGGTTCAGCGACGGCAGCGTGTCGGTATAGGAGCGGTCGACCCGCACCTGCACCGGATTGCCCGAGGTCAGCTGATAGCCCAGCGACATCTGGTTCGTCGCGACGAAGCGCACGCCGATATTGCCGCGCAGCGTGCCCCCCGCGAACGGCGTGTTGAAATCGGCCTGGAGATAGCCGCCGGTGTCTTCTTCTACAACCGAGCGATTATTGCCGAGCGCCGGCTCCAACCCCAGGCGGAAGAGCGCTGGATCGTTGAGGCCGAACAGGTTTTCCGCCGTATGCACGTCGGGGATCAGCCAGCTCAGCGTATTGCCCCCGGGAATATCCCACTGATCCGCGAACGAGATCGTCCGGCTATACGTGCCGAGCGCCGCAGCGGCGACATTGGCGGGGATGGACGCTTCCAGATTAGCGGTCGTGCCGTTGGAGCGGCGCAGTTCCGCTGTCTTGAACTCGAAACGCTTGTAGCTGAACCCGCCGCGCAGCGTGACATCGTCGTTGACATCCCAGGCGAGGTTCGCGTTCACCGTCGAATAGGTATTACTCGCCGATTGCGGGCGGAGGCGGATCTGCGTGAGCCGCCAGCTCGCGGGCGCGTTGACGTCGAAATTATAGGCGATGACCGGCAGGTTCGAATTCTGCCGGTAGTCGTAGCTGTAGCCGTTCACGTCGGTGCGATCGAACAGCAATGTCGTCTGGATGGGATTGTCGTGGTCTGACCGCGAATAGCCCGCCAAGAAATCGGCATGCAGGTTGGGGTTGAATTCGTGCTCGACCGAGAAGGTCGCCTGCTTGAACGTGGTGGAGAGATCGTCGAACCGCGACTCGCTGCGGATATCGACCCGGTCGAAGAGACCGTAGACCATGTTGTTGCTGGCATCGATCTGGTACCCGCGCACCTGGATGCCCGGCCGGCCCGCATTACCCGTCGCGCTGAAGTCGGGCGCCTCAAGGAAATGCTCGAACCGCGTCGCCGCGAACTTCGCGTAGAGCAGGTCGAGATTGAACAGCGTCGCCTCGCTGGGACGGTATTGGAGCGAAGCGGTGGCGCCGAAGCGATCCTGGTCGTGCTCCAGAATGCCATAACGCGGCAGGCGGGGCGTGAACGCGTTGTCGATCGCCGACTCCACGCAGCCGACAACGCCGGGCGCACACGCCATATTGCCGTTCTGCCAGCGCACCGTCGAATGGCCCTCCTCCAGCGCATAGCGATGAGCGTAGGCGGCCGAGAAGAGGATGCCGAACTTGCCGTCTTCGGACTTCTTCGAAATCAGGAAGGCGAGACGGGGATCGAAATGCTCGGAGAGGTCGTTGTAATTGGCCTGCGCCGAGGCCGCGAGCGTCAGGTTCTCGGTATAGTCGAAGGGCCGCGCGGTGCGCAGATCGACGGTCGCGCCGAGCGATCCCTCGTCGACATCGCCTGACGCCGTCTTGCGCACGGTGATGGCGCTGAAGAGTTCGGACGCGAAGACGTTGAAGTCGAAGCCGCGGCTGCGATTCGTGCCGCCGGATGAATCCGTGCCGCCCGTCGTGGTGATCGATTCCATGCCGTTGACGCGGATGCGCGTGAAATCGGAATTGAGGCCGCGCACCGAGATCTGGCGGCCCTCACCCGCGTCGCGCGTGATCGAGACGCCGGGGATGCGCTGGATCGACTCGGCGAGATTGTTGTCGGGGAATTTCGCTATGTCCTCGGCGACGATCGCATCGACCGAGCCTACGGCCTTGCGCTTCACATCGATCGCTTCGCTGAGGCTGCGGCGGAACCCCGTGACGACGACCTCTTCCTCCGCGGCGGCGTCGGCAGGTGCGGGCGCCCCGGCCGGTGGTGTCGCCGCCGGTTGGGCGGCCGTGCCCTGCGCGAGCGCGGCGCCCTGCAACAGGGCCGCCGTCGAAGCGCCCAGCAGCAGAGCGCGCAACGTATTGGAACGGGCTTTCACCACGATGCCTCCCCTATCAGCCGGTTGATGGAGCAATGCGGGCTTTGCCCTGCATGCACCGGCTGTGAATTGCGTTTCCCCTGACACCGGTGTCAAATCTAAAAGTACGATTGACACCGGTATCAATCATCAGCCTATCGAACCGATACACCAAGTCAAGACGCGTTCAACGCGCCAACCAGCCCCCATCGACCGCCAGCACTGTGCCGTGGACATAGTTCGCCGCCCCGGACGCGAGGAAAACCGCGGCGCCGCCGATATCTGCCGGCGTGCCCCACCGCCCGGCCGGGATGCGCGCCAGTATGTCGCGGCTGCGGGTCTCGTCATTGCGCAGCGCCTCGGTATTGTTCGTCGCGAAATAGCCGGGCGCGATCGCGTTCACATTGATGCCCTTCGCCGCCCATTCATTGGCGAGCAGCTTCGTCAGCCCGGCAATCCCGCTCTTGCTCGCCGTGTAGGACGGCACGCGGATGCCGCCCTGGAAGGACAACATCGAGGCGATGTTGATGACCTTGCCGCCCTGCCCGCGCGCCAGCATCGATCGCGCCACGGCCTGGGTAAGGAAAAACACCGTCTTAAGGTTGGTGTTCATGACGGCATCCCAGTCGGCCTCGCTGAAATCGACCGCGTCGGCGCGGCGAATGATGCCGGCATTGTTGACGAGGATGTCGATGGGCCCGAGTGCGGCCTTGGCCTCGGCGACGACGCGGGCAACGGGCTCGGTCGAGGCCAGATCGGCGGCGATAGCATGGAAGCGGCGGCCGGTAGCCTGCACCTGCGCCGCCGTTTCATCGGGCGCGCTGCGGCCTGCCGCGGCGATGTCGGCGCCGGCGGCCGCGAGTGCGACGGCGATCGCCTGCCCCAGCCCGGTATTGGCACCAGTGACGAGGGCGATCTTCCCACCGAGATCGAAGGGCGCGCTCATTTCAGCTGGCAGATATCGAGCACGTTCATGTCGGTATAGTCGAGATTTTCCCCGCCCATCGCCCAGACGAAACCGTAATTCATCGTGCCCGATCCCATATGGATCGACCACGGCGGCGAGATCACCGCCTCTTCGTTCGCGACGACGATGTGGCGGGCGCTGTCGGGCTCGCCCATGAAATGGAAGACGCGCTGGTCGGCGGCGAGACCGAAATAGAAATAGACCTCGGAGCGCCGGTCGTGGAGATGCGGCGGCATCGTGTTCCAGACGCTGCCGGGCTTGAGCAGCGTGACGCCGAGCAGCAACTGCGCCGACTTGCACACGCCGGGGATGATGTACTGGTAGATCGTGCGCTCGTTGGACGTCTCGAGTGACCCGCGCTGCAGCGGCGTCGCCTGGTCGATCGAGATCTTCTGCACGTCGAAGCGGGCATGGGCCGGCGTCGAGACGAGATAGAAATGCGCGGGCGTCGCGGCGTCGGCGCTTTCGAAGATCACCTCGGCGCTGCCCATGGGAATGTAGAGCCCGTCGCGCTCGGCGAGGTCATAGGCCGTGCCGTCCACGGTGATGCGCCCGGCCCCGCCGACATTGACGACGCCGAGTTCGCGCCGCTCGAGAAACGGCTTGCCGGCGGCCGAAGCCGGCGCCGTCTGGTCGGGCAGTCTCAGCGGCTCGCCGGCCGGCGCAGCGCCGCCCAGGATGAAGCGCTCGTTATGGGCGTAGTTCAGCGCGATGCGGCCGGGCGTAAAGAGATTCTCGACCAGATAACGGGCCCGCAGCTGATCATTATCGGCCCCCGCCATCATGTCGGGATGCGTGGCATGATAGGTCTTGTCGAACATGGCGTCCTCCGGTCCGGCGCTTCTGGCGGCTTTCGCGACATGAGATCACGACTTTGGTAACCGGTGTCAATCCGCTGTGCAATAGAACGCGATTACCGCCCTGCGGGCTTCGCCGTCGACTCCCGCACCACGAGCGCAGGCGCGACCTTGGCGTCGATGACCCGGCCCGTGAAGCCTTCGACTGCGCCCGACAGCAGCTTCTCGGCTGCGAGGCGGCCCATCTCGCGGATCGGCAGTTTAACTGTGGTGAGCGGCGGCCAGACCTTGGCCGCGACCGGGCTGTCGTCGTAGCCGACGACCGAGAGGTCGCGGGGAATCTCGAAACCGGCATCGCGCGCCGCCCGGTAGACGCCGGCCGCCATTTCGTCGTTGCCGCAGAAGATCGCGGTGGGACGCGGCTTGCGCTTCAGCAGCGCGGCGCCGCATTCGACACCGGATTCGAAGGTGTAGGCGCCGAAGACGACATCGTCGGCGGCGAGCTTCAGCCCTTTCTCAGCAAGCCCGGCGGCGAACCCTTCGCGCCGCTCGTGCGAGGAGCGGAACGAGGTCGGCCCCGAGACGAAGGCGATGCGCTTGTGGCCGAGATCGGCGAGGTGACGGGCCGCTTCAGCCGCGCCGTTGCGATCGTTCGTGACGATCATCGCCTCGTTGCGGTCGAGCGAAACCGAAGCAATGCGGACATAGGGGCACTCGATCTCGGCGAGCAGCTGGGCGAGCGCCTCGTCCTCCGACACCGACGGCGGCATGATCACGCCGAACAGCTTCTGCCGTTCCACGAAGGCGCGGACATCCTTGAGGAAATTGGGGTTGGAGAGGTCGCAGGGATGGACGACCAGTTCATAGCCCGAACCGCGCACCGCATCGAGAATGCCTTGCTGCATGTCGATGACGTATTGGGCGCTGGGATTGTTGTAGATGAGCCCGATCAGGAACGAGCGGCGGAACGCGAGGCCCCGCGCCTGAAGGTCCGGCATATAGGCGAGCGCATCAATCACCTTCATCACCCGCTCGCGGGTCTCGTCCTTCACGAAGGGCGACAGGTTGATGATGCGCGAGACGGTCTTCTTCGAAACGCCCGACAGGCGCGCAATGTCGTTGATCGTGGGCCGCCGGCCGCTGCGCTGGAAATCCTCCAGTGCAGCATCGCTCGCCTCGGCCGCCGCCTTTTCCGACTCAGTCACGCCCAGTCCCGCTTCATGTCCAACGCGTATCAGGTGCCTTTGGCTTTTGCACCGGCATCCAGCACGGCCGGGTCGCGGGGCATCATGGTCTCAAGCTCCCACTGGGCGGGATCGAACGGCCGTCTGGTCTCGGCCGCGGCGGGATAGCCGTGGACTTGGTTCTCGCTGTCGATAATCCAGCCCCGCCCTTCCGCGGTATCGGCAAGGACGCGGACGTCATTGTAGTCGCGGTCCCAGGGACGGGCGCCGGCATTGCCGAGAACGAGGCGCTCCACCGCCGTCGCCTTCACCGGCGTCAGTCCTTCCGGCCAGACCGGCGGCGTCTTCGCCTCGATGATCTTCACGTCCGAGGTCGTGTAGCGGCCGAGCATCGGCAGGGCGCGGCCGATACGATCGACCGCGATATTGTCGTGGCCGTAGAATTCCACGTCGGCATCGCCGCCAAGCTCGAAGAACGCGAGTTCGTCCGGCGTCGACGGGCCGGCGCGCAGGACGTTGCCGACGGCGGCGATCTTGCCGGTCTCGAACGGCTTGTCGCCCCACTCATTACCCTGGAGATTGTAGTGCACCGCGCGCTGGCCGGGATTGTAGATGAAATTGTTGGCCATCACCGCATGCACCCCGCCCTTGAAGAGCGCGTTGCGCTCGTAATTATGGGCGTAGAGATTGCCGACGATCAGCAGCTCCGTGATGTTGTCGTGGATCAGCGATCCTTTGGAGTGCTCGAGCTTGTCGTGCGTCGACCACGACAGGCTCTCGGCGATGATATTGTTGGAATAGGTGAGCGTGTGGGACGTGCCCTGGCGCCAGTCGGCGGGCGTCTCGCCGGTGAAGCGCGGGCCGGAGGCGGAGAGATTCTCATCTGTCGCCCATGACAGCGAACAGTGGTCGACCACGACATTCCAGGCCGAGAGTGTGGAAATCGCGTCCTCGTTCCAGCCGCTGCCTTTGCCCTGCCCCGCCTCGCCGACCCGGATGCGGATATGCTGCACGATCACCTCGTGCGTCGCGATGTCCATCCCGCCCTTGATGAAGGTGATGCCCGGCGAGGGGGCGGTCTGGCCCGCGATGGTGACGAAAGGCTCCTCGATCTTCAACGTCTTGCGGTCGAGATCGATGACCCCACCAACCTCGAAGACGATGATACGCGGCCCCTTGGCGGCCAGCGCCGCGCGAAACGAGCCGGGGCCTTCGGAGGCAAGGCTGGTCACCTTGATGATCTGCCCGCCGCGCCCGCCGACCGTCCCAGCTGCCCAGCCAACCGGCTTGGGAAACCAGCGCGTCACCTCGTCCGGCGTGGCCGCCCAGGCCCCAAGGCGTGCGCCGGTGGTCAGGGCCAGCGCAGCGCTGGCGGCGCTGCCTAGGAACTCTCGTCTGTGCACGGCTTCCTCCCGGGAATCCCTGTCCGCTTGCGGCGGCTGCGACCTTAAGGCCGGTTGTACCCGTTGAATATGACACCGGTTTCCTCTACAGACAATCGTAAGGCGCCCACCCGGAGCGCGCGGCAATTACGGCAAGGAATGCAGGTCAAAGCGTTGGCGAAATCATCGTATCTCTTTGATTACAAAGAGATTTCACAACAAAAATCAAATCACCCGTGACCCCGAGCGCCCCCACCGCTTCGGTTGGCGCGATTGCCGACGCTTTTGTCGCAGCACGGCGCGCCGGACGCGCCTTGCCGGACTATCCCGGCGCCGTCCCCGCCGGGCTTGCCGACGCCTACACCATCCAGGACGCCGCGCTCGCCCAGTGGCCGGACCGCATCGCCGGTTGGAAGATCGGCCGCATCGCGCCCCCCGAGCTTCAAGCGCGCTATCGCGAGGAACGCCTCGCCGGACCCATCTTCGCCCGCGCCGTGTACGAAGCAGCGCCCGCCCGCGTCACGGACTTTCCGGTCTTCGTCGGCGGTTTCGCGGCGGTGGAGGCAGAGTTCGTGATCCGCATCGCCCACGATGCCGACCCATCGCAGATCCATTGGTCGCTGGAAGACGCCGCCGCCATTGCCGGCGAGATGTTCGGCGGGATCGAGACGGCGGGCAGCCCGCTGAAGACCATCAACGATCTGGGTCCGACGGTGGTCATTTCCGACTTCGGCAACAATGCCGGATTGATCCTTGGCCCGGACATCGCCGACTGGCGCGATCGCAGCTTCGACGAGCTTGCCTGCGAGGCGTTCGTGAGCGGCGTGCGCGTCGGCCAGGGCGCGGCGTCATCGGTTCCGGGCGGGCCGCTGCCCGCCCTGCGCTTCCTGCTGGAACATTGCGCGCGCCGCGGCCGGCCGCTGACGGCCGGGCAGTACGTTTCCACCGGCGCCGCCACCGGCATCCACGAGATTGCGGCCGGCGAGACCGCGCGGGTCGTCTTTCCCGGCTATGGCGAGATCGCCTGCCGCGCCGTCGCGGCCGTGCCGGAGCGCGCATGACCCTCACCCGCCGAAGCCTGCTGACTTCGGTCGCGGCGGGAATGGCCGCGAGCCGCCTTGCACGTGCTGACGGGCCGCGCCTGCTGACCGCCGCCGACGTGCATCGCGACGGCTATCCGACGGTCGAAGCGGTCAGATGGATCGGAACGGAACTGGCGCGCGAAACCGGCGGGCGGCTCGGCATCCGGCTCTATCATTCCGGCCAACTCGGCAACGAAGACGACTCGATCGGCCTGGTGCGCTTCGGTGGCATCGACATGTGCCGCGTGAACATTGCGGCGCTGAACAACGCGTTTCCCGAAACCGCGATCCTGTCGCTCCCTTACGTCTTCCAATCGACCGACCACATGCATCGCGCGATCGACGGGCAGGTGGGCGCAGATCTGCTGAAGGTGTTCGGGCGGCGCGGCATGGTGGGGCTCGCCTTCTACGATGCGGGCGCGCGCTGCTTCTACAATGCACATCATCCCATCAGCACGATCGGCGATCTGGAAGGGCTGAAGATCCGGGTGCCGCAATCCGACATCTTCCTGGGGATGGCCGGCGCGATGGGCGCCAATGCGACGCCGCTGACAGTCAGCGCCGTCTTCTCGGCGCTGCAGACACGGCTGATCGACGGCGCGGAGAACAATTGGCCGACCTTTGAGACGGCGCGCCATTTCGAGGTCGCGCAGCATTGGGCGCAGACCGAGCATTCCTATTCGCCTGAAGCGCTGCTGATCTCGCAGCGCAGCCTTGCAATACTGAGTGCGGACGATCAGGCGCTGCTGCGCGATCTGGCGCGCCGCTCGGTGCCTGTCATGCGCGAGAAATGGGTCGCCACGGAAACCGCCTCGCGCGCCAAGGTGCTCGCGGCCGGCGTAGCGGTCACCGAGGTCGACAAGGCGGACTTCCGCAAGGCGATCGAGCCGATGATGGCGCATTACCTAAGAGATGAGCGGCTGGCCGAGCTGTTCAGGAGAATAAGCGCCGAAGCGTAGATCGCGGCGCAGCGATGGGGTGGAACATGTCCGATGCACGGCGCGAGGCCGGCGTCTTCAGCGTGCTTGCAAGCGCCGCGACGGCGGTGGCCGGGATCGCGTTGGTCGTGATGGCGCTGACGCAGGCCTGGCAGGTTTTTGCGCGCTACGTGCTCAACTCCTCGCCCGGCTGGACCGAACCGGTGGCCCTGCTCTGCATGAGCCTGGCTGTCATGCTGGGGGCCGCCGTCGCAGTACGGCAAGAGACGCATTTCGGCTTCTTCACTTTGCTCGAGATGTCGCCGACCGGCGTGCAGCGCGGGCTCAAAGCCTTCAACCGGCTGATCGCCGCGGCCTGCGGCGCCGCGCTGGCCTGGTGGGGCACCGAATTGATGCTCGACGACTGGAGCATCCCGATGCCCGGCGCGCCGCTGCCTTCGGGCATCCGTTTCCTCGCGCTGAGCGCGGGCGGCACGCTGATGGCGCTCTTTGCGCTGGAGCGGCTGGTGCGCGGCGATCCGCCGACCGCCGAACGCCCGCTGGAGACAGCGTGATGGAGCTGACCATCCTCTTCGGTGTCTTCGCGCTGCTGCTCGCCATCGGCACGCCGGTCGCCTTCGCGCTTTTCGTTTCGACCACCGCGACGCTGGTCTATCTCGGCCTGCCGCCGCTGGTCGTGGTGCAACAAAGCGCGTCGGACATCTCATCGGTGTCGCTGCTCGCCATTCCGCTGTTCATCTTCGCGGGCGAGCTGATGCTGCGCGGCGGGATTTCCGAACGCATCATCGCCTTCGCCTCGGCGGGCGTCGGGCATATCCGCGGCGGGCTCGGTCAGGTCAGCGTGGTCGCCTCGACGCTGTTCGGCGGCGTTTCGGGCTCCGCGATCGCCGATGTGACCGCGGTCGGCGGCACGATGATCCCGCAAATGGCCGCGCGGGGTTATGAAAAATCCTACGCCGTAAACGTGACGATCACCGCGGCGCTGATCGCGCTGCTGGTCCCGCCCTCGCATAACATGATCCTCTATTCGGCGGCGGCGGGCGGCGGCATCTCGATCACCCAGCTTTTTGCCGCAGGCATCATACCGGCGCTGATGATGGCGGTGACGGTGATGATCACCGCCTATGTCATCGCGCGGCGGCGCGGCTATGCGGCGACGCCCTTCCCCGGCTTCGGCGCGGTGCTGCGCACCTTCATCGCCGCGCTGCCGGGCCTGCTGCTGGTCGCCATCATCTTCGTCGGCATCAAGGCCGGCATCTTCACGGCGATCGAGAGCGCCGCGATCGCCGTGGTCTATGCCGTGGCGGTGACGGCGCTGGTCTATCGCCACATGAAGTGGGACGACTTCCTGCATGCTTGCGCCGGTGCGGTGCGGACGTCGGGGCATATCCTGCTGATCATCGGCGCGGCGGGCGCGTTCGGCTGGCTGATGGCCTATCTGCAGGTGCCCGCGCAGACCGTCGACCTGATGCAGGCCGTCGCCGACGACAAGATCACCATCCTGTTGATGATGGTGCTGATCCTCTTGTTCCTGGGCACCTTCATGGACATGGCGCCGATGATCATCATCGCGACGCCGATCTTCCTGCCGGTCGCCAAGGCCTACGGCATCGATCCCGTGCATTTCGGCGTGGTGATGATCCTGACCTGCGGCATTGGCCTGCTGACCCCGCCGGTCGGCTCAGTGCTGTTCGTGGGCTGCGCCATCGGCAAGATCAGCGTCGGCGAGGCGATGAAGACGATCTGGCCGTTCTACCTGGCGGCGATGATCGTGCTGTTGCTGGTGACGCTCATACCCGCGCTGTCGCTGTGGCTGCCGGGCGCGATGTTGTAAGCTGACAGCGGCGCTGTCGAGTTAAGCACCCTTGGCGGAAGACGATTTCATGGCCGGCGATTGACCATCGCGCAAGCCGTTTGGTTCGGTTGTGGTTGCCGTTGTTGCCGCGGCAAGCAAGACAGATAGTGGACCGGACCCGGCGCGATCGGTGCCGGGAGCATCTTGCAGTCGCTTGAGGGAAGCATGGCATCCGGCCTGATAGCTTTGCTCGATGACATCGTAGCCATCACCAAGCTGGCCGCGGCATCGCTGAACGATGTCGTGGCAGCTGCCGGGAAGGCGAGCGTTAAGGCGGCGGGCGTGGTGATCGACGACACCGCGGTCACACCGCAATACGTGACCGGGTTCAAGCCCGAGCGGGAATTGCCGATCATTGCCCGGATCGCCTGGGGGTCCCTTCGGAACAAGCTTTTCTTCATCCTGCCGGTCGCCCTGGCGCTCAGCGCGTTCGCACCGTGGGCGATCACCCCGCTGCTCATGCTGGGCGCGGCCTATCTATGCTTCGAGGCCGCCGAGAAGGTGCTGCATTATTTCCACAAGCATGAAGCGTCTCCCACAGAAGACCTGCCTGTCATGCTGACGCCCGAGCTTGAGAAAGAAAAAATCGGCGGCGCCATTCGAACCGATTTCATCCTGTCGGCGGAGATCATGGCGATCACGCTTGCGGAGGTCTCGGACCGCTCGTTGACCCTGCAGGTTTTCGTGCTTGCGGCCGTCGGCATCCTGGTCACGGTTGCGGTCTACGGCGCCGTCGCGGCCATTGTGAAGATGGATGATGTCGGTCTCATTCTGGCCAAGGCGAAGCGCGGCGCCCTGCGCTGGATTGGGCGCGCTTTGGTCACCGGCATGCCAGTGCTGATGACGATGCTGTCCGTCGTCGGAACGGCGGCTATGGCCTGGGTGGGCGGCGGGATCCTGGTCCACAGCCTCGAGCTATACGGCCTGACGGCCATCCCTCATGCGGTGCACGACCTCGCCGAGGGGGCCGGTCGCGCGATCTCCGCGGCGGCGGGAATCGTCAGTTGGCTGGTTTCGGCTTTTCTCTACGGCGTCATCGGCCTGATTGTCGGCACCGTGGTCGTCGCAGCACGCATGGGACTTTCGGCCGTCGCGAGCGGACGGCCCGCCAACTAGGCCGACGTCAGCGATTTAGGTTGCCGCGGACGACCCGAACGCATGATTGCGGCTTGAGCTTCGGTGCTGGCCTGCGGATTTGTCAATTCCGCCGTCGTTCGTTCAATCGATGGCGCAATTCTCTGGCGAGGGTCGCCTCCTGATTCTCCAGGAGGCTTTCATGTCGATCTTTCGCATAACCATCGCAACCGCGGCCGTCGCGGCGTTCCTTGTGCTCCCTAGGCTGTGTTCGACGGCACGCGCGCAAGATGTCTCGTCTCCTTGTCTAACCTCATGCGCTGAGACCCGATTTATCGAAGCGGAGGGCGTGCACTACGCCTATCGCAGCTTCGGCGTCGAAGACGGCGTTCCCCTCGTCTTCTTCCAGCGCTTTCGCGGCACGATGGATGAGTGGGATCCGGCCCTGACTGACGTCATCGCCTCAGGGCGCCACGTCATTCTCTTCGACAATGCCGGCGTCGCGCGCTCCGACGGCGAAGCGTCGCAGACGCTGACAGGCTGGGCCGATACCGGCGCCGCCTTCATCGCGGCGCTCGGCTACCATCAAGTCGATGTCCTCGGCTTCTCGTTCGGCGGGCTCGTCGCGCAGGAACTGGCGCTTCGTCATCCCGATCTGGTGCGGCGCCTGGTGATCGCCGGAAGCGGCGCGGGCTATGTCGAAGGCGCCAACCTCAATCCGAAGGCCGTCGAGGTCGCGACGAAGCCGGTGAACGTTGATGCCGACTTTCTGTATCTCTTCTTCAAGGCCACGCCGACCAGCCAGGCGGCCGGTCGCGCGCATCTCGCACGCCTTAAGCTTCGCGCCGATGCGTTTGAGAAGCTCGTCAGCGCTCCTGCCTGGCAGGCGATGCTCGCGGCGGGCGGCGATGTCTCAACGCCCGAAACGTCGCTCCTTCACCGCGTCGGGGCCATTCGCCAGCCCGTCCTCGTCGCGAACGGCGTGGAGGACATCATGATCCCCACCTATCAATCCTATGCGCTCGCCCAGGCCATCCCGAATGTGAGGCTCGTCATCTACCCGGACTCCGGCCACGGCTTCCTCTTCCAGTACGGGGCCGCGTTCGGAGCGGAGGTGCTGCGATTCCTCAAGGAGGACGACGTCCTCGCGGCGAACTGAAATCCACAGTCTCGCAACGCAAAGGGCGGCCGCAGTGCCGCCCTTTTTCGTCGGCGCGCGCCGCGCTTCATTTGTTCAACCGCGCACCGCCGCCTTCAAGAGAGCGAACAGTCCCGGGGTCACTGTGGCGACACGATCCGAACGCCAAGGAGCCCGCCAATGAGCACCATCACGACGCAAGACGGCACGAAGATTTTCTACAAGGACTGGGGCAAGGGCCAGCCGGTCGTCTTCAGCCATGGCTGGCCGCTGAGCGCGGATGCGTGGGACGGCCAGATGCAGTTCCTGGGCGCCAAGGGTTTCCGTGTCATCGCCCACGACCGCCGCAGCCATGGCCGCTCGGACCAGACCTGGGACGGCAACGACATGGACACCTATGCCGACGACCTCGCGGCGCTGATGGAGGCACTCGATCTCAGGAACGTCGTGATGGTCGGGCATTCCACTGGCGGCGGCGAGGTTGCCCACTATATCGGCCGCCATGGCTCCGCGCGCGTCGCCAAGATCGTGCTCGCCGGCGCCGTGCCGCCGCTGATGCTGAAGACACCGGACAATCCGGGCGGCCTGCCGATCGAGGTCTTCGACGGCATCCGCAAGGGCACGTTCGACAACCGCACCCAGTTCTTCAAGGATCTGGCGACTCCCTTCTATGGCTACAACCGCGCCGGCGCGACACTGTCCGAGGGCATTCGCGACAGCTTCTGGCTGCAGGGCATGATGGGCGGCATCAAGGGCCAGCTCGACTGCATCCGCGAATTCTCCGAAGTCGACTACACCGGCGATCTCAAGAAGATCGACAAGCCGACCCTGTTCATCCACGGCGACGACGATCAGATCGTGCCGATCGGCGCGGCCGCGCGGATGGCCGCCGAGATCGTTCGCGGCGCGACGCTCAAGATCTACAAGGGCGGCGATCACGGCCTTCCCACCACGCATCAGGACGCGTTCAACGCGGACCTGCTCGCCTTCATCCAGAGCTGAGGGGAGCGTCATGGCCGTGGACCCGGACAAGACAGTCGTTCTGATCCACGGCCTGTGGGTGACCGCAGAGTCATGGGCGGCGTTCCGGCAGCGCTTCGAGGCCGCTGGCTACCGCGTGCTCGTGCCGACATGGGACGTGCTCAACGGACGAAGCGCCGCCCAACTCAACACCGATCCGCCGCCGGCGCTTGGTGGCCTCTCCATCGGAACCATTGTCGACGGCCTCGCGATCTTCATCACCGCGCAGAAGCTGAAGACGCCGCCCCTGCTCGTTGGTCACTCCTTCGGCGGGCTCTTCGTCCAGTTGCTGCTGGATCGCGGCGTCGGCGGGGCCGGGGTCGCGATCAATCCGGCGCCGATCGGCGGCATCATCCCCGGGCCGACGACATTGGGCGCGGCCTTGCCCGTCATCTTCCGCTGGGCGGGCTGGAAGCGCGTCTACCGTCTGACGCGGCTGCTCTTCGCCGAGCGCTACGCCAATGCCGCACCGGCGGCGCAGCAGAATGCCGCCTATGACAGCGTCGTCATTCCGACCTCCGGCAAGGTTTTCTATCAGGCGGCATTCTGGGTCGGCACCTGGATCAAGGCGCGCCGCCGAACCCAGCCGTTGCTGATTACCGCGGGCGATGCCGATCGCCTGGTCACGCCCTACCTCTCGCGTGCCGCGTACCGCATCCAGAAGCGCGCGCCCGCCCGCACCGATTTCCGCCTCTTCCCCGGCCGCTCCCACTACCTGATCAGCGAGCCCGGCTGGGAGGAGGTCGCCGATGCCGCCATTGGCTGGGCTGCCGCGCTGCCGGTACCCGCCATGCGTTCCCCCGAACCCACTCTGACGATGTGAGGCTGCAATGACCAATCATGTTGTGTTCGTCCACGGCGCTTGGATGCTGCCGCCCTGCTGGGACAATCTGAAATCCGTGTTCGAGGCGGCGGGTTACACGACCCACGCGCCCGCCTGGCCAACGCTCGACAAGGGCACGGCGGCGGAACTGCGCGCTGACCCGCCCAAGGGTCTCGGCAGCCTTTCGGTCGGTGCGATCTGCGATCACTACCAGGCCTTCATCGAGACCTTGCCGGAGCGCCCGATCATTATCGGCCATTCGATGGGCGGCCTCGTCGCCCAGCTTTTGATGGACCGCCGTCTCGGCGCGGCCTGTATTGCAGTCGATCCCGGTCCGGTCGGCGGCACCATTCCCGGCCTTCAGTCGCTGCTCGCCGCCGCGCCGGTGCTGCTGCGCTGGGCGAGCTGGCGCCGGCCTTTCACGATCTCACGCCCCGCCTTCGCGAAGAACTTCGCCAACCGCGCGCCGGCAGACGCACAGACCGATGGCTATGACCGCCTCGTTGTGCCGACCTCGGGCAAGTTGTTCTGGCAGGTCGCCTGCTCGATCGGCACCTGGGTCAAGGCGAAGAAACGCACCGAGCCGATGCTCATCACGGTGGCGGAGTTCGACCGCACGGTCACGCCGTTCACCGCGCGCGCCTGCTACAACAAGCAGAAGAAAGCGCCGGGCATCACCGATTTCAAGTTGCTCAAGGGCCATTCGCACTATCTGCTGGGCGAACCCGGCTGGCAGGCCGTCGCCGCTGAGATCGTCGATTGGGCCAAGCGCCATGTACCGCCCGCTGTTGTGACCGCCACACCTCTGCGCGCCGCAAGCTGATCGCGGGCCGAGGAGGCGCGGCAAAGCGTCCGCGCCTCCCGCATTGCACAAATCCCGTCTGCCCCACATTCTCGGCCACGCCGTTTGGCGTCTTGTGTGGGGACAGGATGAGCGACGACACCGCCTCGGATGGCGGGGCCGCCCTTCGATTTTCGCGTTTCACGCTGCTGCCGCAGCGGCAGTTGCTGCTGGACGGCGATCAGCCCATGCGGCTCGGCAGCCGCCCGATGGCGATACTCACGCTTCTGGTACAGCGCGCCGGCGAGCTCGTTACCAAGGACGAAATCCTCGCCCACGCATGGCCGAACATCACGGTCGACGAGGGCGCGTTGCGCGTCCACATGGCGACCCTGCGCAAGACACTCGGCGATGGGTCCAACGGTCCTTTCATCAGCAATGTCGTCGGCCGCGGCTATCAGTTCGTCCAGCCGGTCAGCGCGCGCGTCGCGGCGGCGGCAGCCGATCCACCATCTGCAATGGAGGCTGTTCTGCCCGCCGCGCCGGCCGCCATTTTCGGACGCGACAGCGCCACCGCCGAATTGAGCGCAACGCTGGCAGCCAGGCGGCTCGTGACGGTGGCGGGTCCCGGCGGTATCGGAAAAACCACGGTGGCGCTCGCCACGGCGCGGGCACTGCAGCCTGCCTATGCCGATGGCAGCCGCTTCATCGATCTCGCCCCGATCAGCGATCCGCGCCTGACGGCGGGCACGCTCGCTTCGGCCCTCGGCCTGCCTGTCGCCGCCGATCCCTTGCCGGTCATAACGGCGTTCCTCAAATCGAAGCGCATGCTGCTGGTGCTCGACAATTGCGAGCAGGTCATCGAGGCAGTGGCGATCCTGGTCGAGCAGCTCCTGCAGACCGCGCCTGGCATCGACATCCTCGCGACCAGCCGCGAGCCCATGCGCGCGGAGAACGAATGGGTTCATCGGCTGGAAGGCCTGGCTGTCCCGCCGCCCGAAACGCCATCGACGATTGCCGCCGCCCTGGCATTTCCTGCCGCGGGGCTCTTCATCAGCCGTGCGCGTGCCAGTCAGAACACGCTTTCGTTGACCGACGATGACGCCGCGCCCATCGGCGAAATCTGCCGCAGGCTCGACGGCGTTCCGTTGGCGCTGGAACTGGCTGCGGCGCGCGTCGCCTTGTTCGGCATCGCCGGGGTTGCCGCGCGTCTGGATGACCGTTTCGCGATCCTGACCAAGGGCCGCCGTACCGCGCTGCCGCGGCAACAGACGCTCAAGGCGACGCTCGACTGGAGCTACGATCTGCTCTCGCCGCAGGAGCAAGGCACGCTCGCCGACCTTTCGATCTTTCGGGAGCGGTTCGGACTGGACGAAGCGATCGCGCTGGCGCGGCTGCGTGGGTTGGGCGAGCTCGACGTTCTGGAGACTCTCGACAGCCTGGTTGCGAAGTCCCTGCTTGTGGTGGAGCGGCGCGGCAGTCTCACGCTCTATCGCATGCTGGAGATCACGCGCGAGTACGGGGCCGCAAACCTCGAGTTGACGGGCGATAGGCCAACGGTCGCCGCCGCGCACGCGAAGCACTTCGGATCACTCTTCACGGCGGCCCAAGCCGGCTGGAATGTCGAGCGTGCGGTGGCCTGGAAGGACGCGCATGCGCATCAGATCGACGATCTGCGCGCGGCGATCGACTGGGCCTATGCGCCGGGCGGAGATCCGCTGCTGGGGGCACATCTCGTGCTGGCCTCGGTCCAGCTTTGGATGGAACTGGCGCTTCTCGGCGAATTCCAGAAACGTGCGGAGCATGCGCTCGCCGAAGCCCAATCCGGACGTCCCGCCGACAAGTCGATCGAGATGCGGCTATCGACTCTGCTCGGGCACGTCATCTACGAAACCGGTCTCACCCCTGCCGGGCACGAGGCGTTGTCCCGAGCGGTGACGCTCGCCGAGCAGCTCGGCGATGCCCGCCAGAAGCTCGCCGCGCTGATGGCGCTCTATGTCGAACGCGGCGCCAATGGCGAGTATTCGACGACGCGCAAACTGGCCGAGATCGTCGGCGATGTGGCGGCGGAAGCCGGTTTCCCAGATGCGGACTTGTTGCGCGAGCGCTATCGCACGCTCGCTTTCCACCTGGGCGGTTCACAGATCGAGGCGAGCGAAACCGCGGCACGGGTCTTCGCGCATCCGGCCCTGCATGTCCGGCGCGCCCCGATGAGCGGCTTTGAGTTCGATCCGCTGCTCGCCGCCCATGCCGTGCGGTCGCGCACCAACTGGGTGCGCGGCCTTGCCGATCAAGCGAGGGCGGAAGCGCGGGAGGCGCTTGCCGAGGCTGACGTCTTCAATCATATGCCGACCTACTATTTTCTCATGACGCTCAGCGCGGGACCCATCTCGCTCTGGACTGGGGATGCGGCCTGGTCGGGCGAACTGCTTGCCGAAGTGCGCGACCGCCCGCTCATCAAGAAGGAGGGCGGCGGCGTCCTTCCCAAGGAGCATTGGACAAACTGGGAAAGGCTTTTCCAGATGGCGCGCGATGCCAGTCTAGGCCTCGCACCACACGACTATACCGGAGCGGCGTTCGCTGCGGAGGAGGCCCGCATCGTGCCCTACTCCCGCGAGGTCTGCGCCACGGCCCACGAGACACTGGCGGGTCCGTGGGTCAACGAGCGGGTCGATGCCGGGCAATCCGGATGGTGCGCGCCCGAGGTCCTGCGCGGCCGGGGCCGTATTCTCCTGCATAACGAGCCGCATCGCGTCGCCGAAGCGGAGGCCTGGTTCCGCAGGGCGATCAGCCTCGCCCAGCGCCAGGGCGCGCGCGCCTGGGAATTGCGGGCCACCGCCAGCCTCGCCCGCCTGCTGCCTCCCGCCGACGCGCGCGCCGCGCTGGAGCCGGTCTATCTTCGCTTCACCGAAGGCTTTGAAACCACAGATCTTTCGGACGCGAGAGCAATTCTCGACGCGCTTTGAAGCGCCTCACTCTTAACACCGCTTAACACCGCATAACTCACGGTCTGCGCCGGTCTCCCGCACATTGTCATCAGAGCAAAGGGGTTCGCCCGGCTCGAAATGACGATCGATCTTGGGGATCAAGCGATGCCAGCCAACCCGACCATCAGCACCAGCGGCGCGACCGCCGACGCCGTCTTCACCCTCCTCGGCAACGGCCTGAACGACTTCGACCGCAACTGGGAGGCCGCCAAGGCCAGCCTGTCGCGTGCTTACGCGATGTTGCAGGCCGAACGAGAGGTGAGCGTCCCCGCAAACAATATTGCTCGCGGCGGCCTTGCCCCCTGGCAGAAGCGGAAGATCGAAGCGTTCGTCACGGCGCGGCTGGATGTCAGCATCTCGACCGCGGAAATGGCCCGCGAGGCGCGCCTCAGCCCGCAGCATTTCTCCCGTGCCTTTCGTCAGAGCTTCGGCACCAGCCCGCACGCCTATGTCATCAGCCGCCGCGTCGCGCACGCGCAGCACCAGATGCTGACCACCTCCGACACGCTCAGCCAGATCGCACTCGATTGCGGCTTCGCCGATCAGGCGCATTTCACGCGGTGCTTTCATCGCCATCTCGGCGCGCCGCCGCATGCCTGGCGACAGCGGACGCTTGGGTCGGCCGGCCGCTAGCCGCCGGCTTTGAGGCAATCGATGCGTGTTCTCATCATCCTGACCTCGGCCGGAACGACTGCCGATGGCAAGGCGAAAACCGGATTCTCGTTCGCTGCCTTCGCCGAGGTTTACTACGCGCTTGCCGATGCCGGCGTGGAGGTGGCTCTTGCGTCACCGCAAGGCGGCGCTCCGCCGCATGAGCCGACCCGAGGCGACGACCCGCCTGCGCTCATTCGATTCAAGAGAGATCGAGAAGCTCGCAGCGTCTTGATGGATACGCTCCGGCTCGATCAAATCGAGCCCGATGACTTCGATGCCGCTATCTACCCGGGCGGCTCCGGAACGATGCTGGATCTTCCAGGTGACGCCCATTCCAAGGCCATCCTCCAAGCCTTGGGCAGGAACGGGAAACCTGTCGGGGTGATCGGAGACGGTGTGTCCGCGCTGTTCAGCGGCCCGCTTGTCACGAGTCCGGATGCCTCCGGCGCTGCATTTGTCGCCGATCACATCCGCAAGCTGATCGCGGCGGCGGATACCGCCCTATAGCGGTCACTGACACCCGGATATTTCTTATTCGGCGCGTTGCGCAATTGGATCGTTATGGAGAACGCAGGCTTCGCGGTCAGCCCTCCACCGCGAAGCCCGAGTGAGCGTTAGCTAGAACCGAACGTTGATATCGGCATGCACCGCATGGTCGGTCAGCCCCGAACCAAACTGGCCGGCATAGGACACCCCGAGCGTCGAGTTCGCGCCTAGATTGACGTCGAAGCCGGCGTCCAGGACGAAGCTGTCTTCGGCCACCGGCACGCCAGCGATGGTGAAGGCCGAGCCACCGGCAAACGAGAATGTCGAAAGCGGCGTTACGTCACCGCTGGCGCGCCGCCAGCCGAGCATCCCATGGAGGCTAGCGTCGCCGTCGCCAAGCGTGAATTGCGTCGAGGCTTTGACGCCCAGCGTTGCGAACGTGATATCCGTGTCGTCGGCGCTGCTAATTAGCGCCGCCGCGCCACCCGTCTCGCTAAACCGATCGGTATGAAGTCCGACCCATGCGACGTTGATGAACGGCTCGAACGTGCCGGCGCCCACTGCCACGCGGTAGCCAAGCTCGCCGAAGACCTGAATCGTCCCGGCATCGTGATCGGCCGTCAGCGCATCGGCGAAGCCGGCAAAGGCGACAGACCGGGCGCTGGTCACGTCGTGCCACGTGTAGGCGAGGCCCGAGCGGAAGCCGATCTCGCCCCACTGTGCGCCCGCATAAACGCCGAGATGGTAGTCGTCGCTGCTGCCCGACGCCGACCGGGCCAGGTTGTCGAAGCTGGTGTAGCTGTAGCCGCCGACAAGGCCAAGGTGCCAGGTTTGCGACAGCGCCTGATCGACACCGACAAAGATGCCGCCGATGTCGCGATCGAACGCTGCGGCGTTCCCGTCGCTGTCGGTCGACGCCCAGGCGCCGAACCCCCGCGCCCATACCGCCGTGCCATCCGCCTTCGCCGTCGCGATACGGTCAATGACGGCATCGCGCAGGAAGTGACTGTCCGCGACGGCCTGCCCCTTGATCGAGCTGTGGACTTCGCCGGAGAGCTGATCGAAGGCCGCCTGCGCCGCGGCGTCGGTGGGCAGCGAGATAATCGCATTGAACAGCGCATTGCCGCTCCCCAGCGTGTCGGCGCCGCCTCCCGTCGCGATCTGGTTTTGCGTCACGCCCGCCGCGGCAAACGACTTGACCTTCGCGACGTCGATATAGACATGCGTCGGATCATAGGTCGCGACCACGCCGATGAAGGCGGAGAGGGCGGGGGCGCCGTTGACGGTGAACGTGCCGTTGATGCCGCCGCTGGACTGAAGGACGGTGTAATGGGCGCCCAGCACATACGGCGTTGCATCCGTCTTGACGACGCTCAGCACCGCGCCTGACGCAATGGTCGTGACCCCGGAGACGTTGATCCGGTCCGCCAGTCCCGCCGTGATCTCCGCCTGATAGGTCGAGCCGGCGACAAAACCGAGATTGCCGTTGACCGTGAGAACGCCGAGCGAGTTGCCGGGCGCGATCACGCCTTTGACGGACGTCGTGCCGATCGTGCCGTTACCCTGCAGCTTGCCGCCGGCGAGAACATCCACGGTGCCGCCCAGCGATCCGTTCACCGCTAGGACGCCTGACGCCACCGTGGTGACGCCGGTGAACCCGGCCGAGTTGCCCGTCAGATCGGTCTTTCCGACCCCAGCCTGACGTATCGCCCCCGCGCCGGAGAGCGTGCCGCCATAGACGAGGTCGTTCGAGCGATTGAAGATCAACGTGCCCGCTACGGCGGTATTTCCGGCGATGCTGCCGGTCGTCCCGCCACTGCCGAGACGCAATATGCCGCCCGCGGCCACCGTCGTCAGACCGGAATAGCTGTTTGCCCCCGTCAGCGTGGCATCGCTGCCGCCGGCCACACGCAACGCCCCGGTGCCCGAAACAACGCCGCCATAGGTAACCGCATCCGTGCGATTGAAAACCAAGAGCCCGTTGTCGGTGACGTTTCCGATGATCGAGCCGCTGGTCCCACCGTTGCCGAGGCGCAGCGTCGCCCCGCTCTCGATCACTGTCCCGCCGGTGAAGGTATTGGCCCCCGTCAGGGCAACATCGCCGGCGAGGACGCGCACCGCACCGGTACCCGAGATAACACCGGAGAACGCCAGAGCGTCCGAGCGCGCGAAGGTCAGCAGCCCGTTATCGGTGACATTGCCCAGCAGCGATCCAGTTGTCTCGCCATCGCCAAGCTGGAGTGTGCCGGCCGCGATCACGGTGCCGCCGGTATAGGTGTTAGTGCCGGAAAGGATCAGCGTACCGGTTCCGACTTTGGTCAGCGTTTTGATCGCGCCATCGACGATGGCGGAATCCACGGTTGTGAACGCCGTGTTGACGTTAATCGTACCCGCGCCGTTCAAAGCCAAAGCGCCGCCGGTGAGGAAATAGCCCGTCGTATTGAACTGCAACGTATCGAACCCTTGCGTGCCGACCACCGTCACGCTGCCCTGGGCGCCCTGGAACACGCCAACGGAACCGGCCCAGACCGCATTGATCCCGGCTTCACCCGGCATGCCCGTCCAGTTCGAGTTGGCGCTCGACCACGTGCCGATGCCGCCATCGACCGTGCCGTTGCCGAGGCTGTCGGCGCCATCCCAGAACTGCATGACTTGGCCGGCGCCCAGCACGGCGAGATTGAGCTGCGTCGCCGCGCCGGGCGCATTGGTGTAGAGCGTTCCGACAGCGCCCGCCGGGCCGTGCAACACCAACGCGTCGAACGCGCCGGAAATACTGCCGGCATTGAAGAGGCGGTAGTAGCCGGCCGAACCGGCCGTCGCGTCGAGCGTTCCGCCCAAGGCAAGCGCTCCGCTTACATTGATCAGGTCGTTGGCGGCACCGCCGACGACCCCGGGCGCACCCAATTCAAAACGGGAGATCGAACCGGCATCCAGGGTCAGGGCGCCGACGTTGAAGGTTCCCGGGCTGTGTCCAGCGGACAGCGTGCCGCCGCTGGCAATCGTTACGGCGCCCAGCGCACTCCCCGTACCGCCAAGCGTACCGCCGGATTGGACCGCGACGGAGCCGCCCAGCAGCCCATCGATGAAGAGCACGCCACCCGCGACCGTCGTCGCCCCGGCGAACCCACTGGAATCCGCGGAGAGGATCGTCGTCCCGGCAAGCTGGTTTATGGCGCCCGTACCGCTGAGGCTGGCGGCAAAGACGTAACCAGTCTCAAGGTGGTTGAAGTTGAGCGTGCCGCTTCCCGGGCCGAACTGAAGGGTCGCCGGGTCAAATGTGCCTGCGAAGGCAGCAGATGATCCCGCGGCAGCGCCGATATTCAGCACGCCAGTCGAACCTGCCCACCCCGCAAGGGCGGCCGGACCACCGGCAGAGACTTTGCCACCGTTGGAAATCGTCAGCGTGCCGCTACCCATGCTGCCGATAACCAGGACACCGGTGCTCGACCATGTTGAGCCGGCGCCATCGACCACGACGGAACCGACCGAACCCGGGTCGAAGCCGATGACGCCCACCGCGCCATTAACGAGGCCCCCATTGGAAATCGTCAGACTGCCGACACCGTCATAGCCGATGCCGATGCCTTGCGTGTTGGTCCAGCGGGATCCTGCACCCGTGACAAGCGCCGTGCCGACGGCAGTCGTGTCATAGCCGACATAGGAAATATCACTGACGACGGCGCCGCCATTGCTGATCGTCAGCGAGCCGGTGCCCTGGGTGCCCACGGCAAGACCCACAGAATGCGTCCATGTGGAGCCGGCCCCGTCGACAACGGCCGTACCGGTCGCGCCGGCGGCAAAGCCCAGATAGGCGACGGCATCGCTGGCGGTGCCCTGGTTCGAGATCAGAAGCGATCCCGTGCCGGCCGCCCCAATCGTGAGTTCCGCGGCATTGACCCAGTTGGAGCCGGGCCCGCTAACCGAGACGGTACCGCTGGCGGTCTGGAACTCGCCGATGCTCGCCCTTTGACTGAAAACGGCACCGCCATTGGTGATGTCGAGCGCACCCGTGCCTTTGAAGGCAACGTTGAGGCGATCGGAGTTGACCCAAGTCGAACCAACGCCATCGACGCCGGCGGTCCCGGACGAGGCGACGTCCAGGGCGATAAAGCCATTGGTGTCATTGGCGGACCCGCCGCTCTCCACCGAAAGCGTCCCGGTGCCCAAACCGCCGACGACCAACACGGTGCTGTTGGTCCATGTGGAACCAGCTCCGATCACCGAAACAACGCCTACCGAGCCTGCTTGCTCCGCAATCTGGCCCGCATTGTCGCCGACAGCGCCGCCATTGGTGATCGTCAGTCTGCTGCCGGCGCTAAAGCGAGAAACGTAGAGATCACCGGAGTTCGTCCACATCGAGCCGGCGCCATCAACGGTCACCGTCCCGTTTGCGAAGACCGAGGAACCGATCGTGCCCAGTGCGTTGGAGACCTTAGCTCCATCTGAAATGGTCACGGAGCCTGCGCCGCCTTCGGCGACCGTGAGATTGCCGGTCATCGTCCATGCCGAGTTGGCGCCAGCGATGACCGCGCTGCCTACGGAGTCCGGCACCCGGGCGACAATCGCCAGACCACTGGTGACGACGCCGCCATTCGAAACCGTCAAGCTGCCGTTGCCGCCGTTACCGACATACATATAGAGCGTGTTGGCCCATGTGGAGTTCGCCCCGTCAACGAGGACTGACCCCACGCCCGGAGCCGTGTCGGCGATGACCGCGCCGGAACTGGTGAGCGCCGCGCCATCAAGCACTGATAGCGTCCCGGTTCCGCGCTGCGCGATATAAATGCTGTCGAGATTGACGAGTTTGCTCGTCGGGCCGGACACAGTCACGCTGCCCGTCGAACCTGCGAGCCTGGCCGCCACGACCTGGTTCACCGTCGCCAGCGCACCATTCAGGACATTGAGCGCGCCCGTGCCGGATATGCCGACAAGGGCATTTGTCGTGTTTGTCCAACTCGTGCCGGCGCCGCTTACCGTGATTGTCCCTTTGGACCCCGCAACATCTCCGAGCCGGCTGACAAAAGTGGTCAGCGAGCCACCAGCGACTGTGAGATCGCCGATGCCGCCGGCCGTCTTGCCGAGGTTGAGCGCATTGGCGAAGGCGCTGAGTCCGCTGATGACGGTCGGGTTCGGCGAAACCGTATCGATATCCGCGTCGGTCCCCGCATTCGGAACGCCGCCTGTCCAGTTGCCGGGCGTGTACCAATTGCTTGAGGTGCCGCCTGTCCAAACGCCGGCGGCGGCGGGTGACGCGGCGACGATCCCGAGGGCCGAACTCGCGACAAGCACAATGGCGAGCGGGCTGGCATTGCCCAGGAAGCGAGCGCGGGATTTCGTCTTGAGGCCGCGGAAGGCGGAGAAGGTCGACGACATAAGGGCCTCACACAATGCGATAAATTCTGCCTCGCATTGCCCGATCGCCACGGTGGTGTCTTGGACAGGAGCGCACCGGAGTTGTCCGGCAGAGCACTCCTCAGTTTGGTGCTGAGCCGACAATCGCGGCCAGCCGATTGGTCCTACCGCAACGCGTTCGGCGGTGCGCCGAAGCGGCGGCGGAAGCTGCGGTTGAAGTAGGAGATGTCGCCGAACCCTGCAGCCAGGGCAATTTCACTGACGAGCAGGTGGCGGTATTGGCCGCCGACGAGCATACGGCGCGCCATCTGCAGCCGGAACTCGAGAACCCGCTCTGAAAACCCGAGCCCGGTCTCGGCCAGAAGATCGTGAACATACCGGGCGGAGAGCCCCATCGATTCCGCGATCGACTGTGCCGAGATCCGCGGGTTGGTGAAGCCAAGTTTGATCCTGTCCAGGATGGCCGCCAAACGCGCGGCGCGGAGCCCACGCGTGCCGGCCAATTCCGTCGCGCCACCCTTGGCGCCCGTTGCGAGGCCGATGAGATCAATGATCGTTCCGGTGGCGTGCTCGATAACATCTGCAGAGTTCAGCAAGGGGCCGGCTTCAAGAAGCCTGCAATAGCGGATCAGCAGATTGAGAGCTTCATTGTCCGCCGAAATCGGTTTGGCGAGCATGTCGTTGACGGCTGCAAAGCTGCGCGCGAGCACCGGCTCCGGAATGACGAGGTTCATCCACTTGTTCTCGTCATTGCCGAACATCTTGAGCGGTTCGGCTGCCGAGACGAGCGCCGCCTCACCAAGGCCGATCCCGTACTCGCGTCCCACCTGACCGCCGCGCAGTTCCGAGCCGCTCTTGTTTACAAGCAGCAGGTATCCGTCCCGGCCGTCACTCGCGATATTCTTGGACTGGCGATTGGCCTGCTTGATGGTGCCCGCCATCTGCCCCACGACAAGCTCACCCACCGCGAACGCCTCGATCTCCGCGTGAAAAGGCGCTCGCTCGCCGATGCGATATTCCACCGACCAGATCTGGTCGTTGTGGATCTCTTGCCAGAGGCTGAACTTGGCTTTTTCGCTGAGATCTGAAGGCAGGCTACTTGATGAAAACGTCGTCTTTGCCTGCATCGAACTCTGACCAAGGAAACGCACAGGGCGCCAATCAATAGAGATTCGGGCCCCGGGTATACGACCGGGCTAGGCAGAAATCCCCATTGCGACGTTTCACCGCGAGCCGCAGCCCAGGCGCTTATCGGGCGTTATGAAAAATACGGGACATAGATAATGGCGGACAGGGTGTCCGCACTAATAGTGCACGCCCATGTTCGCTGGCGTTCAAATACCGGGAATATAGCTAGGTTTTCTGCCAATCCATGTTCGCTGCTGTCCGTTGACGTTCCCACACAACCGCTGCAAAGTGTGGGAACGATTGATGGAACGGACTTCGCGCGATGGGATCGCTTACGGCTCTAAAGCTTAAGGCTTCACTGGCCCCCGGCCGCTATTCAGACGGGGATGGGCTGATGCTGCTGGTTAAGCCCAGCGGCGCGCGGTCTTGGGTGCTGCGAGCGCAGGCCGATGGCAAGCGGCGGGACTTCGGCCTTGGTAGCGCGGGAGCCATGACGCTGGCCGAAGCGCGGGAGAAAGCCGCAGCGGTCCGTAAGCTGTATCGCAATGGCGGCGATCCGGTCGCCGCCCGGCGCGCAGAGCGCGACGCACGCCGGTCCATCCCGACATTCCGCGAAGCGGCGACGCTCCTGCACGGCGAGCTGGATGGGAGCTGGCGCAATGAGAAGCATCGGGATCAATGGCTAAGCACTCTGACGGCCTACGCCTTCCCGGCGCTGGGCGCGCTGCGAATTGACCAAGTGGAAGCCCCCGCGATCCGGGAAACGCTGCTGGCGATCTGGCTGGCAAAGCCGGTGACAGCCCGGCGCGTGCGCCAACGCATCGGCGCGGTGTTGGATTGGGCACACGCTCAAGGCTACCGCTCAGCCGAAGCACCCCTTCGGTCTGTCAGCAAAGGCTTGCCCAAGCAACCCAAGGCCAACGGCCATTTCGCAGCGCTCGCCTACACCAGCGTACCCACGCTTATGGCCCAGCTCCAGAAAGAGCCAACGATGGGCAGGCTGGCGCTGCGATTCGCGATCCTGACGGCGGCGCGATCCGGTGAAGTGCGCGGCGCGGTTTGGTCGGAATTTGACTTGGCGAAGGCGACATGGACGATTCCCGGCGAGCGCATGAAAGCGGGTCGGCCTCATACCGTTCCGCTCTCACAGCAGGCGCTGGACGTGCTCGAGCAAGCACAGACCTTGCGCACCGAACGGGGCGGCGAAATCGTGTTTGCCAGCCCGCGCGGCGGCGTCATGTCCGACATGACCTTGAGCAAGGTTCTGCGCGCGACTGGCGAGGCGACGGCGACAGTTCACGGCTTCCGCTCCAGCTTCCGCGATTGGGCGGCAGAGCAGACGAGCACGGCGAACGAAGTGCTGGAGGCCGCGCTTGCCCACACTATCCCCAACAAGGTGGAAGCGGCCTACCGGCGCACCAATTTTCTGGAAAAGCGCGTGCCGCTGATGGCCGCTTGGGGCGCGTTCGCCGCGCCCTGATACTAGCCCGGCGGTGGCGCGATACGCTCCTCGAACAGCCAAGCGGAGAACAGACCGCCCAAGGTCGCGCCAACCGCCTGCGCCGCGATGAAGCCCGGAGCGTCGGCCGGGGCTATCCCGGCAAACGTGACCGTCAGTGCCCTTCCGATGGTCGCGGCCGGATTGGCAAAAGCCGTTGAGGCCGTGAACCAGTAGGCCGCCGTGATGTAGAGCGCGACCAGCGCAGGGGCCGCGTCAGGCCGATTGCGCGCGCTGGCGATGGTGAGTACGAGGCCAAATGTCGCGACCGCTTCGGACAGCCATTGGCCGGTGCCGGCCCGCTCCTGAAACCCGACTTGAAGCGCCGGCAGGTCAAACATGAAATGGGCCAGCGCCACACCGCCGACTGCCCCTGCGATCTGCACCGCCACGTAGGCGCACGCCAGAGGCGCTGGGAGCGCACGAGACGCCGCCGCCCACACTGTGACCGCCGGATTGAAATGCGCGCCGCTGACCGGCCCCAGCGCGCTGATGAGCACATAGAGGATTGCGCCAGTCGCTATGGCGTTGGCGAGCAGCGCAACCGCCACGTTTCCATCCGCGAGCGCGGCGGCCATGATGCCAGAGCCGACGACGCCTGCGAGTAACAGGCCTGTCCCCAGCCCTTCGGCCGCGAGACGCTGCGCAATGGTACGAGCCATGCGCCTAGAGCGCCGGGACCGCTTCGCCTGCGCCGATAGCGTCAGCCTTAGCCTTGAGCGACAGGCGGTCCAGCGAGGCGATGGGCAGCGAGGCGAACAGCTCAATGCGGCGCTTGAGCAGCACGAAAGCCTCGCGAAACGCTTTCATGCGCTGCGCTTCGGTGCCGGTGGCGGCGGCAGGATCAGGGATACCCCAATGCGCTTTCATGGGCTGACCCGGCCATATCGGGCAGACCTCGCCCCCGGCTTGGTCGCAGACCGTAAACACGAAATCCATGCGCGGCGCGTCATCCGCCGCGAATTCGTCCCACGGCTTTGACCGCAAGCCTTCGGTCGGCAGGTTCATTTCAGCGAGCAGCTTGAGCGTCAGCGGGTGGACTTCGCCTTTCGGAAAACTGCCCGCGCTGAAACCCTTGAGCTTCCCGAAGCTGAAGCGGTCGGCAATGACTTCCGCGAGGATGCTGCGCGCGGAATTGCCTGTGCAGAGGAAAAGCACGTTATAGCGTTCCACGGTCAACCTCCGCAGCAAGCGGCAGCCTTGGGCGGCGCTTCCGCTTCCGCCTTGGGTGCGGGTGCGCAGCACGCTGCACGAGGCATTTCGACGGCGGCGAGCACTTCGGCGCTTGTGTCATAGCCGTAGGTCGTAATCAGCCCGTGCGTCACGAAGCTTTCCCAGCGCACGCCTTGTGGATCGGCCGCCCATGTTTTGTCCGACCGTGCATAGCAGCAGGCGGCATCTTCCTCTTTGGCAATCCGCAGCTCCGCGTCTTGCAGCCGGCCAGTGATTTCGCCCAGCTCCGCAGCGCTGTCAGCCTGAATTCCAAGATGGTCCACACCCAAGCGACCGCCGCGCTGGGAGATGGCGAAATTTACCTTCGGATCATCCAGCATCCACTTGGCATAGTCGTGCTCCAGCACGTTGGGCTCAACGCCGAACAGCGAGGCATAGAACGCTTTGGACTGGCTGAGATTCTCAACGGCGACGTGAACGTGAAACCGCTTCATTGGTTTTCCCTTCGGGGCCGCAACATGAGGGTTTTGCCAGAAGGTCCGCGAGCGGCGTGCAGACTTCCGGGCTGCCTTGGCAGCAATCTTCGAGCAGGTAGGCGACTAGCTCGCGCATGGCGTCGAATTGAACGGCGTAAATGCGCTCGCGAGCGGCGGCACGGACGGTGAGCAGACCGGCCGCCGTCAGGATGCGCAAATGGGTTGAAAGAGTGTTGGCGGGAATTTCGAGCGCCGCTGCAATGTCACTGGCGCGCATCCCCCCCGGCCCAGCTTTGACCAGCAGGCGAAACACGGTGAGGCGCGAGACTTGTGCAAGCGCCGACAGCACTTCCACGGCGTGAGCGGACGTGTCGGCAACTGCCATGACAGATAGGGATGCGGTTTTCATGATTCGATACTTCGACGATTATCGAATTAGAGTCAACCGTCAGCGTATGGCCGCGGTCAGCGGCGCACAGCTGCGGCGTGTGATGGGGAGCTTGGCCGCTGGCTGCCATACCCCCAAAGCACTCGCCATGACGATAGGAAAGTAAGCGCACTTTCCTGTGGACAGTGGCTCGCTGGCGTTTGACGGCGGCCATTGGCGGTCGATAATTGCGAGGTGGAACCTGCGCAACAATTCTTGGACAAGTGGCTGGAGCACAACGCCGATTTAACGCGGCGACAGCTCGAAAGCGATTTGAACGCGCTTGCCAGAAAGCTGGCTGCGATTGGTAAGCATGGATCGGGTCGGCACGTCATCGACGCGATAACGCTGAGCAACAAATGCGTTACGGAATTCTGCCGGCTTTCCGTGGACAAGGCATCAACGCTCCCTGATCTTCCAGACGGCTTCACACTGGTTCACGAGCGAGTGGCGGCGTTTGCCGCGTCGATTGTGGAGCGGGTTGATAAGCTGGCAGCCAAGGTCGCACCGGGCGGCCTAACGGACGGCTTGCGCCGCGAGATGCGTGAGCGTCAGAAGCCGATCACCACAGACTTGGATAGGGAATTCGACCTTGCAGAAATGGAGCGACGGATCGGCGGCTATCGCCCGCCTCGTCGCACGAGCTGGGACGCGGCAGATAAGGAAAAAGCCGCGACGGCGAGAGATTCGAAACTCTCTTCGCACCTGCATTACCTAGCTGCGGCAGTTTGGGTCGCTACGCGCGACGAGGCCGCCGCTGAAAATCCGCAGACGGCGATTGAGCGAATCGAGGCAATGCCAGGTGGTTGGCAAAACCCGGACTTGGCCCCGTTTGAACAAGCTGTAGTTGCCCGCTTGATTCCGGTTTATGGCCTGACAGCAGAACGGGGCTGGGAGCCTGTTCCTGTTGCAGCGTTCCAGCCAGAGCCGTTTAGCTTGGGGCCTTCGAGGCTATCTCATTACGGCGATCTTTACGTGATGGCGGCGGACCTGCTGGCGCTGTTTCCGGCCATGCCTGCTGAGCAACCGGTGAAGTCGTCGCCTACAGAAACGGTCGAACCCACCACTGCCGCAAGCGATCCAAGTGGGAAGCCCGACCGCAAGCGCCTGCCGGATGGCGTGTTGAACGCATGGTGGCAGGCGCTGGGCGGTGATCGCGATTCCATCCCGATTGATGACCTTTGGGAGTTCGCCAAGGCCGCGCACCCCAACCACCACATTTCACGCGAGAGAATTCGCGGATTAGACCCGCATAGAAAGCCCGGCCCAAAAGGATCAGCGGGAAACTGACGGCGGAATTGTCGCGGAATTAGACGGCGGAATTATCCACCCGCACACCTTGGCGCGCTTGCCGGAATGTCCCGGCACTAAGCGAAGGGTGCACACATGGAAACCATTGCAACGTCGGTGAACGAGGCCGCCAAGGCGCTGGGCCTCGGCCGCACATCGATCTATCGGCTCATCCACGAGGGTCGGCTGGAGACGATCAAGCTGGGTCGGCGCACGCTGATCAAAGCTGCCTCTGTACGACGGCTAGTCGATGACGCGGGAGCTGGCGTCCCGTGAGCACGCATATCGAAATTGGCTCCCAGCGCATTGGCCCGCCAGCAAGCCAGTCCAATGCGCCGGGAGGAAAGCGATCGCAGACCACTGACCGGGAATCCATAGCACATTCTCCCAGACAAAGATTCGTCGGTCGGCAACTTGAGCTGTTCGAGTGGCGAGGCGCGGAATGTGAAAGGGAGCATCGGACGCTGGCTGCGCTGATAGTCACCCGCCGCTACGGCGTGCCGCCCGGCCTTGCCGATTTGATCGCCACAGAAGCGGGGCTTGGCGACCATGGGTAACAGGCGGAAGCGCAGACTTTCCACCGGCCAAGCTTTCACAACCTTTCAGCACTGGGCGCTCAAGTCAGAAGCCTTCAAAGCCGCCAGCGGTTTGGCGACAAAGCTAATGTTGCGATTGGCGCTTCGTCACAATGGCGGAAACAACGGGTCCATAGGCTTGAGCGTGCGCGATGCGGCCGCAGAGCTGCGATGCACCGTCAACACGGCCAGCAAAGCCTTCGCAGAGTTGGAGCGGCTGCGGCTTATCGAGTGCAAGCGAAAGGGCAGCTTCAGCCAGAAGCACCGGCACTCAAGTATCTGGCACCTGCACTGGCTCCCGGCAAACGGACAGACGTGGGAGGGATTCGGGCCGAACGCCTCGCCGTTCATGCGGCTGCCGCTGGAGGCGACGCAACCCCGCGAGAAAAACGCGAGCCGGTCGCAATCATTCAGACCGATGGTTTCAAAACATGAAACCGAAGCCTGACTTCAATTGAGACCGTCAGCGCTCGACGGTTTCAAATCATGAGACGAAACGGCCACTTCGATCCGATGACCGGTCTCAAAGCATGAGGCACATATATTGATTTACCACCACCACCGCGTAGCGAAGCCCGCCTGATGCTCGCCAGCGCTGCGCCTTCTGCGCGCGAAAGCGGGAACAATCGACACGCGGTTTCATGACATACCGCCCTTGACCATCGCTCTGTTGAGTGTGGCAGGCTTGGGCCATGACAGTCCCGCACGGCGACATACGCGCCATCGTATTTTGGCCTAGCCAGCCGCCGAGCGAAGCGGGATCGGCAGTGCAGTGATGCGGCATCGCAAGCGCATCGACTTCGTGGCAATCGGGGAAGCTGCTGGGCGGCGGCAGTATCGGCCCGCAGTGTATCGAACATCGCCGGCAGACATGCTGGCCGACCGTCTGCGGGATCAATTGAACACGCACGCCCAGCCGTGGGTCCGACTGCCGCGAGAGGACGTGGAGCTGCTGCTATCTTGGTTGGACACCGCTGACGCACGCCGGCGCGACGCCCAAGCGGAGCTTCGCAAGGTCATCGTTGATTGGATGCGACGCCAGATTGAGGTCCGCAACGGCAAGCGCCTTTATCTCGGACCCTGCTGCCGGGAGTTTGGAAAGCGCTTGGCGGCAAGAGTCGCCGGATAGTTGGGCGCTAGGTTCGTCGTTGCCACCACGAGGTGCGCACATGTGCGATGTCTAATATTTTTGACAAATGTGGTAAGTGTCGCGTGAATTATTGGAGCGCGGCATGGGCGGGTTTGGATCGGGCCGGACAGGCGGCTCTCCCTCAATCGAGCGAACGGACAGCATCCAGCTTGATGTGAATGTGGTCGCCGGGATCATGCGGAAGCACCCGGGGGCGACATGGCGCTGGACGTTTCGCCGCGATGGTGACGAGCTTGGCTGGCTGACCTTCAGCACGAACAGTCCTGCAGACCCTTACTGCAGGCTCGCCTTTCTGCGCTTCAACATCGCCCATTTCAGCCGCCCAACGGGCGAGCAATCGCAGACGGTTAGGATGGTCTCGGCCCCCTGCCGGTTTGGCGGCGTGCGCTGGTATTTTCTCTGCCCATCTTCCGGCCGGCGGTGCGCCAAGCTGTTCCTGCCAAATGGCGCGCTAAGGTTCTACTCGCGTGCGTCGCTTCGCCTCGCCTATGACGTGACGCGCGAAGGCCCGATGGATCGCGCGCATCGCCGGCTTGCCCGTCTCTATCGGAAGCTGGGCCAGCGATACCAAGGGCCAGATTGGCAATGGCCGTTTCGCCCCAAAGGGATGCGCAAGCGGACTTTCAAGCGCATCGAGGCCGGTATCGAGTGGGGAACCGAAGCGTTGAACATCGCCTTTGAAGCGGGATGCGCGCGCTTCCTGAAACGTGACCCGACATTGGCGGACAGGCTGAAATAGCGACTTAGCCAAACGATTTAGGAATATCTCGGCAGAAACTAGCCATCGAGCCTGTCAGTCGCGATAGCGCAGAGCCTGCAACAGTGCTGCGAAGGCAGACGAGTGATGTTTGCGGCTGGGATAATAGAGGTAATAGCCATCAAATGGCTCGCACCAGTCTGCCAGAACGCGGGTAAGCCGGCCTGACGCCAGCGCCCCCTCAACATGTCCTTCCAGCATGAAGGCGATGCCGTGACCGGCAAGCGCGGCCTCCACCAAAAGCTCCGCGCGGTTGAAAATCAACGGGCCTTCAACGCGCACTTTCACTTCCTTGCCTGCCTTCTCGAACTCCCATGCGTAAAGTCCGCCTGAGTTTGCAAAGCGCAGGCTGATGCAGGAATGGCTGGCCAAGTCGTGCGGCGTTTTCGGGATGCCGCGTTGTTTCAGATAGGCCGGTGAAGCGACGGCGGTCATGCGGAGCTGTGGCCCGATGCGCATGGCGATCATGTCCTTCTCCAGCCTTTCGCCAAGGCGGACGCCAGCGTCGAAGCGCTCAGCGACGATATCGACAAGGCCCGCTTCGACATTGATTTCGATCTGGAGTTCCGGGAAGTCGCTCGCTAGTCGGTCAATGGCGGGCCACAGCACGGCACGCGCCGCGTGGTCGGACGCGGTGATGCGTATCGCCCCCCTGGGCCGTGCGTTGGTGTCAGTGAGTGTTTCAAGCCGACTGTCGATCTGATCCAACGCAGGCCTGAGCGTCTCGATTAAGCGCTGTCCTGCCTCTGTTGGCGCTACGGCCCGTGTAGTGCGCGTCAGCAGACGCAATCCCAGCCGCGTTTCAAGACGGGTGAGCGCATGGCTGAGCGCCGATTGCGAAACACCTAGTTTTTTCGCTGCGCTCGTGAAGCCGCCCTCGTCCGCAACAGCGAGAAAGAGGGTTAGGTCGGCCAAATCTTCACGTCGCATGGCGTGTCTCAATTCATGACTTGAGTTCATAGACCCTGCCCGAATTAGATCACTAATCGGTGCCTATGAAAGGGCCTACCTCTAGGCGCGCCACTACGCTGCCGGGCCGGCAAGGGAAAGACACATGACGCAGGTTCCAAACATCACGCTAGCCAATGGCGTCAGCATGCCTGCGATCGGCCTAGGGGTTTATCGCAGCAGCGCGGACGAGACGGTCCATGCGGTCAGCGCGGCCTTGGACGCCGGCTATCGGCTATTCGACACGGCGGCAGCCTATGGGAATGAGGCTCAGGTCGGTGAGGCGCTGGGTCGGAAGCATATAGCTGCGGCTGATGTGTTCGTTACGACCAAGCTCTGGATTAGCGACTACGGTTTCGACAGCGCTTTACACGGCTTCGAGCGCAGCATGCGCAAGCTCAAGCTGGAGACGCTGGATCTTTATCTCCTGCACCAGCCGATGCCGAACGAGTGGGAGCGCACGATCGCGTCCTGGAAGGCGCTTGCACGTCTGACAGCAGAGGGGCGGGTGCGCGCCATCGGCGTCAGCAATTTCAGCACGGTCCTGTTGCAGAGGCTTATCGACCAGACGGGCGTTGTGCCGCACGTCAATCAAGTGGAGTTGCATCCGTTCTTTGCCCAGGCAGAGCTGCGAGCCACGCATGCGCGGCTTGGAATCGCAACACAGGCGTGGTCACCTATCGGTGGCGTCACCCGCTATTGGGGAGACAAGCCAGACCCTTCGCGTAATCCGCTGACGCATGAAACCGTCACAGCGCTGGCGACGAAGTACGGGAAGTCACCCGCCCAGATTCTGCTGCGCTGGCATATGGAGCACGGCATCTGCGCGATCCCAAAATCCGTCACGCCATCGCGGATTGCAGAGAACATCGACGTTTTCGACTTCTCGCTGGAGGCCGGCGAAATAGCTGCGATCGACGCGCTCGATTCTGGTGTCCGCAGCGGGCCTGACCCTGAAACTTTCGACACGACGACCATCAAGCGGACAATCGAAGACTGAAGCGGTCCCAGCGCACAAAGGAACAAACAACATGACCAATGGAATCGGTCTGGGACGACGGGCATTCCTTGCGAGCGCCGCAGGCGTCGCAGCCGCCCCCCTGATGGGCGGCCTTGTGACAGGTGCGGCGGCGCAGAACGGCTTTGGTGACGCCCCCAGTTCAGCGTCGCTTGTCACAGACCGGCGCAAGCTGGGCGATCTTGAAGTCTCCAGCGTCGGCATTGGCGTTCAGAATATGAGCCGAACCTACCAGACGACGATTCCGCGTCGCGCCGATATGCTGAACATTATTCGGACCGCGTATGATCGCGGGCTGACGTTTTACGACGCGGCGGAGGCTTACGGCCCCCACGAAGTCGAGCGCATTCTTGGGGAAGGCGTCGCCCCGTTCCGCGATAAAGTCGCGATCGCGTCAAAGTTCGGCTGGGACGTGGATTTGAAGACGGGTGAGCGCCGCCCAGGTCTCATCAGCCGCCCCGACCATATCAAGCTCGCTGTCGAAGGCATGCTGGGCCGCCTGCGGACGGATCGCATCGACCTGCTTTATCAGCATCGCGTCGATCCCAAGGTGCCGATCGAAGACGTGGCGGGTGCCATCAAAGACTTGCGAGCTGAAGGCAAGGTGCTCCACTGGGGCTTGTGCGAGATGGGCTTGAACACGCTTCGCCGCGCGCACGCCGAATTGCCGGTCACGGCTGTCCAAAGTGAATACTCCATGCTCTGGCGCGGCCCGGAAGCTGAGGTGCTTTCGGTTTGCGGGGAATTGGGGATCGGGTTTGTGCCATGGAGTCCGTTGGGTGTCGGCTTTCTCGCGGGAGCAATCGACGCAAAGACGCGATTTGCGGACGGCGATATCCGTAAGAATGAAACACGCTTCGCGGACGAGAGCCTCGCGCACAATCTGGCGCTGGTCGAATTGTTGAAGGCGTGGAGCGAGCGCAAGCAAACAGGGCTGCCCCAAATCGCCCTCGCTTGGTTGCTGGCTCAAAAGCCTTGGATCGTTCCTATCCCCGGCACGACGCAAATGGACCACATGCTGCAGAATATCGACGCCGTTTCCGTCAAGTTCAGCTCGTCTGAAATCACTGAGCTGAACGCCTCAGTCGCTGCAATTGAGGTGAGGGGCAAGCGGCTTCCGGATGCCGTTCAGGTGTTCTCAGGCGTCGAAGCGCCACCGCGATAATCATGGGATCGGAAACGACGTTCTCGCGGCGAGAAGCGCTGGCCGGGTCGCTTATCGGATCGGCTCTCGGCGGCATCGCGATTTCCGGCACGTCCAAGGCCCAGGCGGCGGCGCAAAGCGGCGTTCTTGTGGCGTACTTCACGCGGACGGAGAACACCCGGCTCATTGCCACGCAGCTTGCGAGCAAGCTGAACGCGACGCTCTTCAGAATTGAGCCGGCCGTTGCGTATCCTGAAGACTACGAGCAGCAGGTGGCGCAGGCGGAACAAGAACGTCTCGCAGGATTTGAACCGCCGCTGCGCGAGACGGTGGCGAGCTGGTCAGCCTATCAATCCGTGTTCCTCGGCTTCCCTGTGTGGGGCATGACGGCCCCGTCGATCATCCGATCGTTTCTCGCCCAGCATGATTTCAGCGGCAGGGACTTGGTACCGTTCATTACTCATGGCGGTTACGGAACGGGCAGCAGCTTGGACGTGCTGCGCCGGTATGCGCCTAACGCCCGAATTGGAGACGCGTTCATCAGAGAGTGCGACCAAGAGCGGGCGACGCTGAATGCAGTGACGCAATGGCTCGCAACTGTGGAGTCGCAGCGATAGGCCCCTGAGAGTTACCGAACGTGGGAACAAATGAGGGAACGAGCTAATCACTCTGAGAGATTATACGTTCAAAATCAATAACTTAGATGACATTAAATGGCGGACAGGGTGAGATTCGAACTCACGGAGGGCTTTCACCCTCGCCGCATTTCGAGTGCGGTACCTTAAACCACTCGGCCACCTGTCCGCGCCCGGCGAGGCCGAGGCCGTCCGGAAGCCGCGTCACATAGCCGAAGCTTTGGACGGCTTCAAGGCGTGATGGCGCGGGACGGCTCACTCCGGCGTCAGCCGCTCCGCCCGCCAGCTGGCGCCCGCGCCCTGCGCCAGGCGGTCGGTCAGGACGGGCAGGATGGCGCGCATCGGACGATCGAGCGCGAAGCTGGCGTTGACGGCGAGGAGGCCGGACCCCGCCATGCCCGTTGCGCCCGCCGGGGCACGCACGAAGAACTCGTAACAGGCGGCGTCCTTGATCCCGGCATCGGCCACCGCGGCGCGAAACCCATCCGCCGCCGCGCGATCCTTCAACGGATACCAGATGAGATAGACACCGCCGGACCAACGCTTCCACGCCAGGGTAAGCGCCGCGGCGAGGACCTGGAACTCGTCGGTCTTCTCGAACGGCGGATCGATGAGGACGAGGCCGCGGCGTTCGGGCGGCGGCAACAAAGCCTTCAGGGCTGCATAGCCGTCGCGCGCTTCGGCCCGCGCGCCGCGATACGGCTTGAGCACCGCGCCCAACGCCTCGGCCTCGGCGGGATGGAGGTCGCAGGCGATCAGCCGGTCGCCCCGGCGCAGCGCGCCCGCAATCAGGGCCGGCGAGCCGGGATAGACGTCGAGCGCGCCGGGCGGATTGGCCGCCCTGATCGCCGCCAGATAGGGCGCGAGCTCCGCCGGCAGATCAGGAGCGGCCAGAAGGCGCGCAATCCCGTGCCGGAACTCGCCGGAGCGCAGCGCCTCGGACCCCGTGAGGTCGTAAAGCCCCCGCCCGCCATGGGTGTCGAGCACGAAGAACGGCTTCGGCTTGGCCTTGAGATAGCCGAGCAGAACCATCAACGCGGCGTGTTTCAGCACGTCCGCATGATTGCCGGCATGAAAGGCGTGGCGGTAATTCATGTCCGAAATCCCGGTTTTCCGCGCCCAAACACAACAATGAAGGGGATTTAATGTGGACGCCACTTTGAGGCAATGAAAGCCGCCTTATGTATTTCATGTCGCGTCGCCCATGAGGTGGCGGACAGCAGACCCGGCGGTCTGGCATTTCTCGCACTATGGGAGCCCCGACCCAGCGAGACGGCCAAGACCGTAATTGGCTCCCCCCGCCAAGGTCTGTTCAATGAATGCGGGGCCAGCGTCACCCCCCTCGTACGCTGGCCCCGTTTCATTTTTGCCTTATCCCCAATCCGACGCTCAGTTTCCCCGCCTTTTGGCTGCTGTTTTCCTTGACAGCAGGGGCCCTCGGCGTCTATCTGCCCGCCTTCCTGACGGGACCCGGCCACTCGGCCGCGCCTTTGCGCGCCCCGTTATGCAATTTTCCTCGCGCCGCCGGCCCCGGGCCTCAAGCGCGATTTGAGATCGGTGAACGTGATGTATGCGGTGATCAAGACGGGCGGCAAGCAGTACAAGGTCGCCGTCGACCAGGTGGTCGAGATCGAGTTGCTGAAGGGCGACGCCGGCACGAAAGTGTCGTTCGGTGAAGTTCTGCTGTTCGGCAATGGCGAAGGCGTGTCGAAGGTCGGCGTTCCCTTTCTGTCGGGCGCGACCGTCGAAGGCGAGATCGTCGAGCACGGCAAGGCCGACAAGATCCTGGTCGTGAAGAAGAAGCGCCGCCAGAACTACCGTCGCAAGAACGGCCACCGTCAGCCGTTCACCCGCGTCAAGATCACCTCGATCGCCGCCTAAGGTTCAGGATTTAGGAGAGCACCATGGCTCACAAGAAAGCAGGCGGTTCATCCCGCAACGGCCGCGACTCCGCCGGCCAGCGCCTCGGCGTGAAACTGTTCGGCGGCCAGCTGGTCGTCCCCGGCAACATCATCCTGCGTCAGCGCGGCACGCGCTGGCATGCGGGTGAGAACGTCGGCATCGGCCGCGACCACACGCTTTTTGCCACCGCCGCCGGCCGCGTGACGTTCAAGATGGGTTGGAAAGACCGTCAGTTCGTCTCGATTACCCCGGTAGCCAAGGCCGAAGCCGCGGAATAAGGCGCGTTCCATATAGGGGCCGCCAGACTAAGGGGCGGCTCACCCAGCGAGGGAGGTGGTCCGCCACCTCCCTTTTCGTTTGCCCTCGCCGTCGTTGTCACTTTGGGGAGTGAGACATGAGCGAAGCCGCCGCCAAACCGCGCCTGAAGCAAATCGCCGCCTATGACGCCGGCGCGCTGACCCTTGCCGGCCCCCGCGTCACCTTGCGCCGTCCGGAACCCGGCGATGCGCCGCGCGTTGCCGCGCTGATGAACGATTTCGACGTCGTGAAAAACCTCAGTCGCGCGCCGTGGCCCTATGAGCCTCAGGACGCCGCCGACTGGCTCGCCCATATCGCCGCGCCCACCACGGCGCGCGGCGACTACCCTTTCGCCGTTGTAACGGGCGAGGGCCTAGTCGGGGTGGTAGGCATCAGCACCAATCCGCAGAACCCCGAGGGTGTCGAACTCGGCTACTGGTTCGGACGTCCCTACTGGGGACAGGGCTATGCGACAGAAGCTGCCCGCCTCGCTCTTGAATTCGCCTTCCATGACCTCGATCTGCAGAAGATCGACGCGGGCCACTTCGCCGACAACGCGGCGTCTGGCCGCGTGTTGCAGAAGCTCGGTTTCGCCTACACGGAAGATGCGCCAAGGTTTTCGAAGGCCCGCAACTGCGAGGTCGCCTGCAGAATGATGATCCTGCCCCGCGGACGATTTGCGGAAGGCGGGGCGAACCAGGAAGGAATGCGTCATGGCGGTTGATTACGCCCCGAGGCCCGCACCCGGCGCTGGAATGCTGGCCACCAAGCGGCTGGTGCTGCGGCCCTTCCGCCTGAGCGACGGCCCCACCGTCGAGACGCTCGCCGGCGAATTCGATGTCGCCAAGATGCTCGATGTCGTGCCCTTCCCCTATCCCGAAGGCGCCGCGGCGCGCTGGATCGCCACGCATGACGACAAGCGCGGCGCCAATGCCGAATATCCCTTCGCCATCGAGCATGAGGGCGAGCTGGTCGGCTGCGTCGGGCTCAACCGCGAGACCGACGGGCTCTTCCATCTCGGCTACTGGATCGGCATGCCCTATTGGGGCAAGGGCTTCGCGACCGAGGCCGCCCATGGCGCGATCGCCTTCGCGTTCGACGAACTCAGCGAGCCGGAGATCAAGTCCGGCCACTATGCCGACAATCACGCGTCCGGCCGCGTCATGACGAAGCTCGGCTTCCGCTACGCCAAGGAAAGCATGCGCTTCTCCAAGGCGCGCGGCCATGCCGTCCGCTTCCTCGACACGCGCATGGAACGCGAGCGCTTCAGGAGATAGGCAAAATTGCCCATCTGCCCCGGTTCTTCGTGAACCGGGGTGGAAAAGGGGCTATGTGCTTGCCATGAAATTCCTCGACCAAGCCAAGATCTATGTGAAGGCCGGCGACGGCGGCAACGGCGCGGTGTCGTTCCGGCGCGAGAAGTTCATTGAGTTCGGCGGTCCCGACGGCGGCGACGGCGGCCGCGGCGGTGATGTCGTCATCGAGGCGGTCGAGAATCTCAACACGCTGATCGACTATCGCTACCAGCAGCATTTCCGCGCGGGCCGCGGCACCAACGGCATGGGGCGCCAGCGCGCCGGTCCGGGCGGCGCCGATATCGTGCTGAAAGTGCCGGTGGGCACCGAGCTGCTCGACGAGGACGGCGAGACGATGCTGCACGACTTCACCGAAGTCGGCGAGCGCGTCGTCTTCCTGAAGGGCGGCAATGGCGGCTTCGGCAACGCCTATTTCAAGAGCTCGACCAACCGCACCCCGCGGCGCGCCAATCCCGGCGAAGTGCGCGAGGAGCGGACGGTCTGGCTGCGCCTGAAGCTGATCGCCGATGCCGCGCTCGTCGGCCTGCCCAATGCCGGCAAATCGACCTTCCTCGCGGCGGTGAGCGCAGCGAAGCCGAAGATCGCCGACTACCCCTTCACCACGCTCGCGCCGCAGCTCGGCGTCGTCGCAGTGGACAACGCCGAATTCGTGCTGGCCGACCTGCCCGGCCTGATCGAAGGCGCGCATGAGGGCGTCGGGCTTGGCGACCGCTTCCTCGGCCATATCGAGCGCTGCCGCGTCGTGCTGCATCTCATCGACGGCACCCAGGCCGGCATCGTCAAAGCCTATCGCACCATCCGCAACGAACTCGCCGCGTATGGCGCGGCGCTGGACGAGAAGCCTGAGATCATCGGCCTCAACAAGATCGATGCGATCACGCCTGCCGAACTGAAGCGCAAGGTGGCGGCGCTGGAAAAGGCGAGCGGCGCGAAGGTGCTGACGCTGTCCGGTGCCGCGGGCACCAATGTCCAGACCGTGCTGCGCACGATGCGCGGGCATATCGTGACCTCCGTCATCGAAGAAGAAGCGGGAGATGTCGCCGCACCCTGGCGGCCATGACCTCGCGCCTCGCCACCGCCAAACGGGTCGTCGTCAAGATCGGCTCGTCAACCCTGGTCTCGCCTGAAGGCGAGCCGCAGCGCGTCTGGCTGAACCGCCTCTCCGCCGACATCGCGACGCTGAAGGCGGCGGGCAAGGAGGTGATCGTCGTCTCCTCCGGCGCGATCGCGCTCGGCCGCCGGCGCCTGAAACTGCCCAAGGGCGCGCTGAAGCTGGAGGAGGCGCAGGCCGCCGCCAGCGTCGGCCAGATCGCGCTGGCGCAGAGCTGGACCGAGGCGCTCGCCGCGAACGGCATGACTGCCGCGCAGATCCTGCTGACGCTCGACGACACCGAAGAACGCCGCCGCTATCTCAATGCGCGCGCGACGCTGGGCGCGCTGCTGTCGCTCGGTGCCGTGCCGGTCATCAACGAGAACGACACCGTGGCGACCGCCGAAATCCGCTTCGGCGACAATGACCGGCTGGCGGCACGCGTCGCGGTCATGGTGGGCGCTGACTGTCTCGTGCTGCTCTCCGATATCGACGGGCTCTACACCGACAATCCCGTGCGCAATCCCGAGGCCGTCTTCATCCCTGAGATCCCCGAGATCACGCCGGAGATCGAGGCGATGGCGGGACGGCCCGGCAGCGACATGGGCTCGGGCGGCATGGTCACCAAACTGCTGGCCGCAAAGATCGCGACCGCGGGCGGCTGCGACATGGCGATCGCCCTGGGGCAGATCGATCATCCCCTGCGCCGCCTTGCCGAGGGGGGGCGCGGCACGTGGCTTCTGGCACGCTCCAACCCCGCCGCCGCGCGCAAGCAATGGATTCTGGGCGCGCTGAAGCCCGCGGGCACGCTGACTGTCGATGCCGGTGCCGCGCGCGCGCTGCAAGGCGGCAAGAGCCTTCTGCCGGCCGGCATCACCGCCGTGGACGGCGCGTTCGAACGCGGCGATGCCGTCATCGTGCGCGACGGCGAAGGCACGGAGATCGCGCGCGGTCTTGCGGCCTATGGCAGCGACGACGCCACCCGCCTCATCGGCCGCCGCAGTGCCGATATCGAAACCGTGCTCGGCTATCCCGGCCGCGCCGCGATGATCCACCGCGACGATCTGGTGGTGTTATGAGCGACACCAAAAGCCTCAACCAGCGAATGAAAGATTTCATCAATTCGCTAGCGCATGCGGAAGATCTCGACGCGCCCAATTTTGGAGCGGCGTTCGGCAGTCAACCCCGAGCCGACTTTCTCTTGTTTGACCGAAAGATTGTCACAGAACTAAAGGCCATCGAGACTGATCCGGAGTTCAAGGCCGGGGAAGTTCTACGGCAAATGATCCCCGAGTCGGAGTTACCGAAACTCGTAGGTCTCAGCGGTGATTCTGAGACCATTTTGTCGAAACTTGATCCCGCTTTAGCCGACCAGATCCGCGAGAGACTGTTTTTCGTCGTGACCCGCCAAGTGGCAACGGCGTACGCGCGCTCTCAAAAGCAGATAGAGGATACCAAGTCTAAGTTGGGATTGAGCGCATTTGGAATGACGATCTTTGTCAACGAAGGAGTCGAGATTCTCGACCCAGAGATGATAATCGAGCGCATTGCTAGAACGATGAATCAAGATCGCGAGACTGGAGTAGGCGGGGGGGCGGAAGTCGTACTGATCGTATCCGAGGGACACACTCTAAGTGCGAAAGGAATGATCGCTCATCCGCCAATTATACAAATGTACCGGGACAGCACGGATCGCTCCGAGCTAACTGAGTTAGTGGCAAGGCTCGCCAAGGATTGGGCGGCACATAACAAAATAAGCTACATAGATCGCGGCAATCTAGAAACTTTCCAAGGAATTGAAATCGCGAACCGATCAGGTCGACGCGTGCTCAGAGAGGGAAGTTGATCGCTAAGTGACAACCAGTAACGCCCACCCATGTTAGTGACCGCGCACATGATCGTCAGCGATACCGCCGCCACGATGGCCGCCATGGGCGTTGCCGCGAAGGATGCCGCGCGCGTGCTGGCGCAGTCGACGGCGGCGGAGCGTACGCGGGCGCTCGAACTGGCGGCAGAAGCGATCCGCGATAACGCGGCCGCGATCCTGGTTGCGAATGCCGAAGACATGGCCAGCGCGAGCGGCCTCTCCGGCGCGATGCGCGACCGGTTGATGCTGGATGCGAAGCGCGTCGCCGCGACCGCCGATGGCGTCGCGATGGTCGCCGCTTTGCCCGATCCGCTGGGCGAGGTGATCAAGGACTGGACGCAGCCAAACGGCCTGCATTTCCAGCGCGTGCGCGTGCCGATCGGCGTGATCGGCATTGTCTATGAGAGCCGCCCGAACGTCACCGCCGATGCGGGCGCGCTGTGCCTGCGCTCCGGCAATGCGGCGATCCTGCGCGGCGGGTCGGAAAGCCTGCGCTCGTCGCGCGCGCTGCATGAAGCGATGCTTGACGGCCTCGCCGCCGCGGGTCTGCCGCGCACCGCGATCCAGCTTGTCCCCACTGCCGACCGCGCCGCCGTCGGCGCGATGCTGGCAGGTCTCGACGGCGCGCTCGACCTGATGATCCCGCGCGGCGGCAAGAGCCTGGTCGCGCGCGTCCAGGCGGAAGCGCGCGTGCCCGTGCTCGGCCATCTCGAAGGGCTGAACCACACCTACATCCACGCCGCCGCCGATCCGACCAAGGCGCGCGCCATCGTGCTGAACGCCAAACTGCGCCGCACCGGCGTGTGCGGTTCGACCGAGACGGTGCTGGTCGATCGCGCCGTGATGACGACGCTCGGTCACGCCATCGCGGCCGATCTTCTCGCCGCCGGCTGCGCCATTCGCGGCGACGAGAGCGCCGAGGCGCTCGATCCGCGCATCACAGCGGCACACGAGGCCGACTGGCGCACCGAATATCTCGACGCCATCGTGAACCTGAAGGCAGTCGCCGGGCTCGACGAAGCCGTCGCGCATATCGCGGGCTATGGCACGCAACACACCGATGCGATCGTCACCGAGGATGCCGCGGCGGCCGAGGCCTTCCTCGCCCGCGTCGACAGCGCCATCGTGCTGTGGAACGCCTCCACCCAGTTCGCCGATGGCGGCGAGTTCGGCTTCGGCGCGGAGATCGGCATCGCGACCGGCAAGCTGCATGCGCGCGGTCCCGTCGGCGCCGCCGAACTCACAGCCTACAAGACCATCGTGCGCGGCAGCGGCCAGATCAGGCCGTAAAAGACGAAAGGCCGCCGGTTGCCCGGCGGCCTCCACGTTTCAGGCGTTAGAGACCCTTAGGTCTTCTTGCACTGCTTCTCGATCTTTTCCATGATCGGGCCCATCTTCGTGCCCATCGCCGCCATGTCTTCAGGCGTCAGGCCCGAATCCTTCATCGCGGCTTCCATCTTGGCCGGATCCTTCTGGACTTCCGGATCCATCATGACAAGGAAGAACTTCTTCGTCTTGTCGTCCAGTTCCTTGTCCATGATGTCGACCGCGCAGGCGCAGTCCTGAGTCTTCGCTTCTTCAGACTTCTGGCATTCGGCGAGCGCCTTGGCCTTGAAGTCCGACGAGCCGCCGCCGCACGCGCTGAGGCCGGCCGCAAGAATGATGGCCGCAAGGGCCGAACCGTAACGCAGTTTCATCTCGAATCTCCCATTTATGGGCGCCTTATGAACCTCGCCGCCGCCGCTGTCATGCCGGATTTGAGCGACGGAAGGCCGGATTTGGCTGGTGTGGCGAATTTGACAATTCGTTGAAGCTCGTTCACCCATGATCCCGTAATCTTCATTTCGAGCATAAAGCGCACCGCCTCATGACCCGCCTCGCCTCGCGCGCCATCGCGCCGCCGTCGCGGCTGCGCGTCGGGCTGTTCGGCGGTTCGTTCAACCCGCCGCATCAAGGGCACCGCCATGCCAGCCTGGTGGCGCTGCGGCGGCTGGAGCTGGACGCGGTGTGGTGGCTGGTGACGCCGGGCAATCCCCTGAAGAACCAGCGCGAACTCGCCCCGCTGGAGCAGCGCCTGAAGGCTTCGGTCGATCTGGAGAACCACCCGCGCATTCACGTCACCACGCTGGAATCGAGCCTCGGGACGCGCTTTACCGCGGACACGCTGAAGGCCATCGCCGGGCGCTTCCCGGCGATCAACTTCGTCTGGATCATGGGCGCCGACAATCTCGCGACCATCCACAAATGGCGCGCCTGGCGGCAGATTTTCCAGACCATGCCGATCGTTGCCGTTGCGCGGCCGGGCTACACGCTGAAGGCCCTCTCCTCGCCCGCCGCCCGCGCCTTTGCGGCCTCGCGGATCGATCCCGACGATGCCGCGCTGCTGCCCTTCATGCATGCGCCGGCCTGGACCTATCTCGACGACCGCCTTGATCCGGCGTCCTCGACCGCCATTCGCGCGCGCGGCCTATGGCCGGTGGGCGGGGTGTGATAGGCTGATCGCCAATTTACTGGAGCTGAGAGTCCGCTGCCTATCAAGACACCCAAGACGCCCGCTGCAAAAAAGCCGGTCGCGAAAAAACCTGCCTCGAAAACATCCGTCGCGAAGAAGACCGCTGCCGCCGCGCCCACCAAGACCGCCGAACGCAAGGCGAAGCGCGCCATCAAGGCTGCTGCTGCGCCCGCTGCGAAAGCCAAACCCGTCGCCAAGGCGCCGAAAGCCGCGAAATCCAGCGCGCCCAAGCTCTACCAGCCGCTGCTGAAGGCCGTGCTGGCGCAGCTCGACGACGACAAGGCCGAGAACGTCGTGACGATCGAACTGGAAGGCCGCGCCTCCTATGCCGACGTCATGGTCGTGGCGAGCGGCCGTTCGGCGCGCCATGTCGCCTCGACCGCCGACCATCTCGCCGAGCGCGTGAAGGCGGACGGGTTCGGCCGCGTCACCATGGAAGGCGAGAAGACGGGCGACTGGGCGATCGTCGATTGCGGCGACGTGATCGTGCACCTCTTCCGGCCGGAAGTGCGCGAGTTCTACGACCTGGAATCGATGTGGTCGGCCGGCCAAGAGGCCCGCGCGGCGAGCGCGTGAAGCTGCTGCTGCTGGCCGGCGGTCGAGCCGCCGCCGCCGCTGAAACCCGCGACGCCCAGGATTATCTGAAGCGCGCCGCCGCCGCCGGCAAGCGGCTCGGCCTCAAGGATGCGGCGCTTGTCGAGATCGACGAGCGCAAGGCGAACTGGCTGGACCATCTGCCCAAGGGCGCCGTCCTGCTGGCGCTGGACGAGCGCGGCGACAATCTCTCCAGCCCGGAGCTCGCGAGCCTGATGCGCAAGCATCTCGACCGCGCTGCGCCGGCCCTCGCACTCGCCATCGGCGCGGCGGACGGCCTGCCGGGCGAGGTGAAGGCCGCCGCGCAGTCGACCATCGCCTTCGGGCGGGCGACCTGGCCGCATATGCTGGTGCGGGTGATGGCCGCCGAACAAATTTACCGGGCGGTCACGATCCTCAACGACCATCCCTATCACCGGGTCTGACGTGACGGGCCGATGACACGCTGCCGCCCCATTCCTATGTTTGAAGTTCAAGACGTACCGGACCTGACATGAACGCCGCCCGCCCGCGCCCCATCGTGCTCTGCATCCTCGACGGCTGGGGTCACAGCGACATCCGCGATGCCAACGCGATCGCGCAGGCCGAGCTGCCGACCTATCGCGCCCTCTGGGCGAAGGGCCCCGTCAGCTTCCTCAAGACCAGCGGCCCGGCCGTCGGCCTGCCCGTGGGCCAGATGGGCAATTCGGAAGTCGGCCACATGAATATCGGCGGCGGCCGCATCCTGGTGCAGGACCTCGACCGGATCGGCAACGCCATCGAGGACGGCACGCTTTCCACCAATCCGATTCTCGGCGACGTCATCGCCAAGACGAAGGCGGCCGGCGGCGCGCTCCATATTCTCGGCCTGCTCTCACCCGGCGGCGTGCACAGCCATCAGGACCATATCGCGGCGCTCGCAAAGATCGCCGCCGCTTCGGGACTCACCGTCTGGGTCCATCCCTTCTTCGACGGCCGCGACGTGCCGCCCAAGAGTGCGCTCGTCTACTTGAAGGAATTCGAGGCACTGATCGCCGGCACGCCCGGCGTCCGCATCGGCACGGCGAGCGGGCGCTTCTATGCGATGGACCGCGATAATCGCTGGGATCGGGTCGGACCCGCCTATGAGGCGATGGTCGTCGCCACCGGTCCGCGTTTCGCGACGCCGGAAGCCGCCGTTACCGACGCCTATGCCAAGGACATCACCGACGAGTTCGTCGAGCCCGCCGTCATCGGCGAATATGCCGGCATGGCCGACGGCGACGGCGTCGTGATGGCCAATTTCCGCGCCGACCGGGCGCGCGAGATCATGCTGACCCTGCTCGATCCCGCCTTTGAGGGCTTCACGCGCAGCCGTATTGTCCGCTTCGCGGCGGCGGCGGGTATGTCGGAATATTCCAAGCAGATCGCGGCGCTGATGCCCTCGCTGTTCCCGCAGCAGGACGTGCCGAATGCGCTCGGCGAAGTCCTCGCCCAGGCCGGGATGAAGCAGCTCCGCATCGCGGAAACCGAGAAATACGCGCACGTCACCTTCTTCTTCAACGGCGGGCGCGAGACCGTGTTCGACGGGGAAGAGCGCATCCTCATCCCCTCGCCGAAGGTCCGCACGTATGACCTGAAGCCGGAAATGTCCGCGCCGGAAGTCACCGACGCGCTGGTCGCGGCGATCGATGCGGCGACGTTCGACGTCATCGTCGTCAACTACGCCAATGCCGACCAGGTCGGCCATACCGGCGACCTCGGCGCAGCGGTGAAGGCGGTGGAAGCCGTCGATGCCTGTCTCGCGCGGTTGCTGGCAGCGGTCGAGAAGGCCGGCGGTGTGCTGCTGATCACCGCCGATCACGGCAATGCCGAGATGATGACCGATCCCGTGACGGGCGAACCCCATACCGCCCATACCGTGCTCGACGTGCCCCTGATCCTCGCCAACGGCAAGGCGCTGAAGCGTCCCGTGACGCTGCATGACGGCAAGCTCGCCGATCTCGCGCCGACCATCCTGGAGATGATCGGCATCAACATCCCCGCCGACATGACGGGGCGCTCGCTGCTCGGCGATGCGGACCAGCAGCGTGGCGCGGCTTAGCGCGCTCCTTCTCATCGCCACGGCGCTCGCGGGCTTCGCGGGCGCTCAGGAGGCTGCGCCCGAGGCCAAGACGCCCGCCGAACTGCAACGCATCCAGGACGAGATCGCGAGGACGTCCGGCCAGCGCGAGGCCGATGAGGCCGAACGCGCCAAGCTGGCGGCTGAGTTGGAAGACCTGCAGGCCGAATCGGCCGTCATCGCCGCCGAGGTCCAGCGGCTGGAACGCGACCTCACCCGCGCCGAAGCCCGCATCGCCGAACTGAGCGCGCGCGACACCGAACTGACCACCGCGCTGGAACAGCGGCGCGCGCGAATCGGGCCGCTGCTCGGCGCCTTGCAGCGCCTGCGCCGCGATCCCCCGCCCGCTCTCGCGGTGTCGCCGGACGATGCCGTCGCCGCGGCGCGCGGGGCCATGCTCATCGCGGCGGTGGCCGAGAAGCTGGAAGCCGAGGCGACTGAGCTCAGCGCCGACCTGACCGCCCTCGCCCGCAACCGCATGGCGCTGACCGCCGAGCGCGACGCCGCCAAGACCCGCAATGACGAGATCGCCCATCGCCGCACCGAACTTGCCGGCCTGATCGAGCGCCGCCAGCAGACCGTTGCGGTGCTGTCCGAGGGCGTTGCGGGGGCCGACGCCCATATCGCGGCGCTGGAAGCCCGCGCCGCCGACATGACGGACCTGATGGCCTGGCTGGAGGAAGGCGAAAGCGCCACCGCCTCCAGCGCCGACGCCGCCAGCGCCCCCGTCACCGTCGCCAGCCGCAAGACCAAGACCTCGTTCGCCTCGGCCAAGGGCCATGTACCGTGGCCGGCCGCCGGCGTCGTCGCCGGACGCTTCGGCGAACCCGGCATCGAGGGCGCCGCAGCGCTTGGTCTGACCATCAGGACCCGGGCCGAGGCCCAAGTAACCGCGCCCGCGGATGGCGAAATCGTGTTTGCCGGCCCGTTCGAGGGCTATGGCCGCCTATTGATCCTGTCTCCCGGCGAGGACTACTTTATCGTCATCGGCGGGTTTGGCCGTCTTGACGCCACAGTCGGGCAGCATGTGTTGGCCGGCGAACCGTTAGGGACAATGGCCGGAACACAAGCCGCGGGCGAAGCCTTGATGTATATCGAGCTGCGCCGGAAGGGTGCGCCGATCGATCCGCTGCCATGGCTCGTCCCGTTGGACGCCAATGGTTGAGAGGCCTCCGGATGGCGATCCGGACGGCGACATGCGATGCAAGGGCCCTGATCAGCGGGCTGTAGTGTTGGACAAGGGCGATTTGAAATGAAGAGCACCTTCCTGGCTGGCCTTGCGGGCCTCACCGCCGGTGTCGCGGCGACCGCCCTCCTGGTGAATTTCGGCCATGTCGAGGCGAGTTCGGAAACCTATCGCCAGCTCAATCTCTTCGGCGACGTGTTCGAGCGCGTCCGCGCCAACTACGTCCGCGAGGTCGAGGACGCCGATCTCGTCAAATTCGCCATCAACGGCATGCTGACCTCGCTCGACCCGCATTCGAGCTACATGGACGCCAAAGACTTCACGGACATGCAGGTCCAGACCCGCGGCGAATTCGGCGGGCTCGGCCTCGAAGTCACGCTGGAGAACGATTTCGTCAAAGTGATCTCGCCGATCGACGACACGCCCGCCTCGCGCGCCGGCATCCAGGCGGGTGATTTCATCACCCATATCGACGGCATGCAGATCCGCGGCGTGACGCTGTCGGATGCGGTCGAGAAAATGCGCGGCCCGGTCGGCACGCCCGTCACCATCACCATCGTCCGCCCCGGCGTCGACAAGCCCAAGGACTACGTCCTCAATCGCGCGCTCATCAAGGTCGAGAGCGTGAAGTACGAAGTGAAGGGCGATGTCGGCTATATCCGCATCTCCTCGTTCAACGAACAGACCGAGACGGGCATCGAGGCCGCCTTCGCCGCCATCCACAAAAAGGCCGGCGGCGCCCTCAAGGGCTACGTGCTCGACCTCCGTAACAATCCCGGCGGCCTGCTCGACCAGTCGATCTCGGTGTCGGACGCGTTCCTCGAGCGCGGCGAAATCGTCTCGACCCGCGGCCGCGATCCGCAGGACATCCAGCGCTACACCGCGCGTGCCGGCGACGACACCAGCGGCCTGCCGGTCGTCGTGCTCGTCAATGGCGGCTCGGCCTCGGCCAGCGAGATCGTCGCCGGCGCGCTGCAGGACCAGGGCCGCGCCACCGTCATCGGCACGCTCTCGTTCGGCAAGGGCTCGGTGCAGACCATCATCCCGCTCGGCTCGGGCGAAGGCGCGCTGCGCCTGACGACCGCCAAGTACTTTACGCCGTCGGGCCGTTCGATCCAGGCGCACGGCATCGAGCCGGACTGGGAAGTTCACGCCAAGCCGAAGAACTCCGATGAGGAGAAGGAACTGGACATGCGCCGCCGCTCCGAGGCGAGCCTGCCGGGCCATCTCGACGGCGAGGATCCATCGGAAGCTCCGGCGGAGCCCAAGACGCGCGGCGTCGTTTATCCCGCCGACGGTGACAAGACCGACGACTTCCAGCTCGAATATGCCCTCAAATACATCCGCAATGGGATGAAGCCGCTGGGCATCGAGCAGAAGAAGGTCGCCGCTTCCGACGTGCCGCCGGAAAGCCCGGTCCCGCCGACCGCCGCGCCCGCGACGCCCGCCCCGAAATAGGGCCTTCGAAGGCGCGTTAACCTCCGTAAACCTCGCGTTAACCGCGCCGCGGCGATGGTCCGCGCATGGCTACGCTGTCGTTCATGAAGGGTCTGGCGCCCCGCCGCCGACGGACACGCTCCGTTGGCCGGGTGGCGGTGATTACCTGGGCGATCGCCGTCGCGGCGCTGGCCGGATCGGCCGCCTCGTTCCTGCTCGGCGGCCATGACGGCGCCCATGCCATTGTCGCCGAAGGCGAGGGCGTGCATGCCCCGGTCGTCGCCGAAGCGCCTGTGGAACCCGCTCATGCCGCCGATCCCACCGAGTTTCGCCGCACTGCGCCGCCGGAAGACGGCCGGCCCCGCATCGCCATCGTCCTGCGTGGCCTCGGCGTTTCCACTGCGCTGACGGCGGCGGCCGTCGAGAAGCTGCCGGCGGACATCACGCTCGGGCTCAGCGTCTATGGCCGCAATCTGCAGAAGCAGGTGGATGCGGCCCGGGCCGGCGGCCATGAAGTCTTCCTCGACATTCCCGTCGAGCCGCTGGGCTTTCCCAACAACGATGCCGGGCCCAAGGCGCTGCTGACCTCGCTCAGCGCCGCGGAGAATGCCGAACGGCTGACATGGGATCTCGAACGCGCCACTGGCTATGCCGGCCTCGTCTTCGCGCCGGGCAGCCCCGCGCTCGACAACAAGGCGATGATGGCGCCGCTGCTCGGCGACGAAGCCGCCCATGGCCTCATCTGGACCCATGCCCGCGCCCGCGGTCTGGACGGCGCCGGCGCCGCGATCGCAGCCGCCGATCTGGTGCTTGATACCGCCGCCGGCCCCGACGAGATCGACGCCGCACTCGAACAGCTGGAGGCGCTCGCCCGCAGCAAAGGCCGCGCCGTCGGGCTCGCCAATGCCTATCCGGTCAGCGTCGGGCGGCTCGTCGCCTGGAGCGCGGGCCTTGAAGCCCGCGGCATCCAGCTCGTGCCGGTGAGCGCGCTTTCGGTTTCGCCGGCATCTTGATAGACCGCGCTTCATGACGAAGCGCCCCGAAGACCTGCCCTATCGCCCCTGCGTCGGCGTGATGCTGCTGAACCCCAAGGGCCTCGCCTTTGTCGGGCGGCGGATCGATCGCGAGACCGTCAATCAGGGTGGCGAGGCCTGGCAGATGCCGCAGGGCGGCGTCGACGACGGTGAAGACCTACGCGCCGCCGCCTTGCGCGAACTGCGCGAGGAAACCGGCATCACCGCAGCCGAGATCGTGGCGGAGTCGAAGGACTGGCTGACCTACGACCTGCCGCCCGAATTGATGGGTGTTGCGCTGAAAGGCAAGTTTCGCGGCCAGCGGCAGAAATGGTTCGCCGCCCGTTTCACCGGCCGCGACGCCGACGTGAAGCTCGACCTGCACGACCCCGAATTCGACGCCTGGAAATGGGCGCCGCTGGAAGATTTGCCGAAGCTGATCGTGCCCTTCAAGCGCGCGATCTACGAGGCGATCGTCGCGGAGTTCGCGCCCATTGCGGCGCGCCTCCGCTAGAGCCCCAGACCCTGTCCGGCGATGATGTTGCGCTGGATTTCGTTGGAGCCCGCATAGATCGAGGCGGCCCGGTCGTTGAGATAGCGCGACATCGCGGTGAACCCATCCGCCGGCCCTACCGCATCGTTCGCGCGCAGTCCCACCAGCGCCTTCGATTGATCCGCCGCGCTATAGGCGCCCGCGAGTTCGATGCCGATCTCGTCCAGCCGCTGGCGCAGCTCGGTGCCCTGCACCTTCATCATCGAACTCGTGACGCCCATCGAGGCGCCGCGGCCGACCGCATCGAGAATGCGAAACTCCTGCGCCTCCAGCACGTCGAGCGCGACGGCGGCGGCATCGAGCCCCACGCTGGCGGCATCGACCTCGCGCGCCGCCGCCATCGCGCGGAGCTGGCGCAGCTGATTACGCAAGCGCGGCGCGTATTGCGAGCTGCGTTCGTGCCTCAGCAGGAACTTCGCGACGGTCCAGCCCATATTCTCTTCGCCGACCAGCCCCTCGGCGGGGACGCGCACATCCCTGAAGAACACCTCGTTGAACTCATGATCGCCGGAGATCGAGATCAGCGGCCGGATCTCGATACCGGGCAGATCGAGATCGAACAGGAGAAAGCTGATCCCTTCTTGCGCCTTGCCGTCGGTGCGGGTGCGCACCAGGCAGAAGATGCGGTTCGACCAGTGCGCATGCGTCGTCCAGATCTTCGAGCCGTTGATGATGTAGTGATCGCCCTGCCGCTCCGCCCGGCATTGCAGCCGCGCGAGATCGGAGCCGGCCCCCGGCTCCGAATAGCCCTGCGCCCACCAGTCCTCGCCGGAGCGGATGCGCGGCAGGAAGTACGCCTTCTGCGCCTCGGTGCCGTACTCGATCAGCACCGGCCCCAGCATGCCCGTCGCATTGGGCGTAACGGGCGGCGCTTCGGCGGCAATGAGTTCGGCCGCGAAGATCGCATGCTGCACCTCGCTCCAGCCCGTGCCGCCATGCTCGACCGGCCAGCGCGGCACCGACCAGCCGCGCGCGTTGAGGATCGCGAGCCAGCGCTGCGCGACGGGTCGGTCGCTATAGATGCCGGCGCACAGCCGTCCGGCCTCGCGCAGGTCAGGCGTCAGTTTCGCCGCGAGAAACGCCCTGACCTCGGCGCGGAATTCCGCGTCCGCGTTCATGACTTGCGGCGCGTGAAGGCGCCGATCCGCGCTTCCATATCGGGGCCGCGGCCCTCGCCGCGATAGACCTCCTGCGCGAGGCCTGTCGCGAGCGGCAGGCCGTCGGTTTCACGCAACAGGCGCTTGTTGGCGGCATGGCTGAACGATGAATTGGCCGCGATCTCCGCCGTCAGCGCCGCGAGCCCGCTTTCGAAATCGGCATCCGGCACGCACATGTTGGCGAGCCCCATCGCGGCCGCCTCGGTGCCCGAATAGGTGCGGCAGGTGAACATCATCTCGCGCGCCTTGTAGGTGCCGATCCGGCGCGGCAGGCGCTGGCTGAGACCCCAGACCGGGGTCAGCGCCCATTTGGCGTGGGTGTCGCCGAACTTCGCATTGGCCGAGGCGAAGATGATATCGCCGACCAGCGCCAGCTCCAGCGCGCCGGTGTAGCAATGACCATGCACAGCCGCGATGACCGGCAGCGGCAGGTCCGCGAGCCGCTCGATCACGTTCGACTGGAAATGCGGCTTGGGCAGTTTCTCGCCCGCCGCGATATCGCCGAGATCGTGCCCCGCCGAAAAGCAGCGCCCCGCACCGCGCAGCACGACAATGGCGACCGGATTTTTCTGGATATCGCGGACATGCGCATCGAGCGCCGAGAACAGCTCGACATTGAGGGCATTCAGCTTGTCAGGCCGGTTCAGCGTCAGCGTCGCGACGCCGTCCTTGTCGCTGCGCACTACGAGGTCGCTCATGTCTCTCTCCCATGTCTTATGGAAGAGAGCATCGCCCGGACGGGGCCGCGCAACAAGGATCAGGCGGCGCGGGCGAGCCTCAGGCCGCGCGCTTCGGCCTTGGCCTCGGCCCGCATGGCGCCGCGATTCTTCAGCTTCACGGCCGTCCAGATGAGGCGCGAGGCGCTGCGCGCGACCCAGCCGCGCGGCCGCATGCCGACGGCGGCGGCGATCATGCCGATGGCGCGGTCGAGATGCTTCGGCCGCCACAGACGCAGCACGCGGAGTTCGTAGGCGCGCACGCAGGCCTTGCGGTCATACGGCTCGATGCCTACCCGGTCGGCCGGGGTGTTCGCGCAGTAATAGGCATAGGCGAGCTCGTCGTCCTCGGCCTCGCTGAAGCGGCCGGCCGCGATGCGCAGCTTCTTCCAGAACTTCAGTTCCGGCTCGGACTGCGACTGCTGGAGATCGAAGAAGAGGCGCCAGTGGCGCATCTCGTCGCCCGCGATGTGCGCCGCGATCTGCTTGAGGACGGGCTCCTCGGTCGCATCGCGCATGGCGGAATAATAGGAGGTCGTACCGGATTCCACGACACAGCGGGCGATCAGCTCGCCCCGCTTGGAGCCGCGCACCGAACCGTCGGCCTCCTCGAAATGCGGCGGCGTATAGCCCTCGCGGAAGGCCTCGAAGGTCGCGTCGAAATCGAAGTCGGGATCGGCCAGCTTGACCCAGCGCCCGAGCGCCATGCCATGCTGCGCCTCCTCGCGGCCCCACTGCTCGAAGATCTCGTGCAGCTTGGGATCGTCCGGAAATACGTTCTTGAGATAGCCGACATAGTCGGAGGCGTTGTATTCGACAATCGAGGCGGCTTTCACCGCCATGAGCAAATCCGCATCCACCTTGCTCGAGTCGAATCGCTCCCACGCGATGTCGTCGAGCGTCCAGCCCGCCTTCGTCATGGTACATCCCTTGTGCCGCTCGTTGGCGGCCAACCCCTTGTGGCGGGGACCATGGCACAACGCGGACGGCTTTTGAAGCGTCCAGAAGTTAACGCGAGCCGGGATTGCCGAGTTCCCGGAAGGGTTTAGAGGTTAATTTCTGCACTGCGGCGAAATGCGCGGGAAGCCGCGCGATTCCAGCATAGGCGGACGGTTAGGCGACGAGCGCGCGGACCTGACGAAGCTGGTCGAGCGCTTCGCCGAGATGGCGCTTGGTGCGGCCTTCGGCAGCGTCGGCGAAATCTTCCTCAAGATCCCTAAGGCGGGCGTCGAGATCGGCCGCCTTCAGGTCCTCGAACGGCATCGCTTCCTCGGCGAGAACCGTGAGGCCCGCCGGGGTGACTTCCGCGAGGCCGCCGCGCACGAAGATGCGCAGATCCGCACCGTCCTCGGAGCCCTTCACGTCGATGATGCCCGTGCGGACGATCGAGATCAGCGGGGCATGACCGGCGAGCACGCCGAAATCGCCCTCGCTGCCCGGCACCACCACCATGTCGGCGGAGGCCGAGTAGAGGAGCTTTTCCGGGCTCACCAGATCGAAATGGAGTTTCTCGGCCATGAACGGGTGATCCTTACGCGGCTTCCGCGGCCATCTTCTCGGCCTTCTTCACGGCGTCTTCGATCGTGCCGACCATGTAGAAGGCCTGCTCGGGAAGGTGGTCGTACTCGCCCTTGCAGACGGCGTCGAACGACCGGACCGTGTCTTCGATCGCGACCAGCACGCCGGGGAAGCCGGTGAAGACTTCGGCGACGTGGAAGGGCTGCGACAGGAAGCGCTGGATCTTGCGCGCGCGGGTCACGACCAGCTTGTCCTCTTCGGAAAGCTCGTCCATGCCCAGAATCGCGATGATGTCCTGCAGCGACTTATACTTCTGCAGGATCTGCTGGACCGTGCGGGCCACGCGGTAGTGCTCTTCACCGACGATCCGGGGGTCGAGCATGCGCGAGGTCGAGTCGAGCGGATCGACCGCCGGGAAGATGCCGAGCGCCGCGATGTCGCGGTTGAGGGTCGTGGTCGCGTCCAAGTGGGCGAACGAGGTCGCCGGCGCGGGGTCGGTCAAGTCGTCGGCCGGCACGTAAATCGCCTGCACCGAGGTGATCGAGCCCTTCGACGTGGTGGTGATGCGCTCCTGCATCGCGCCCATGTCGGTAGCGAGCGTCGGCTGGTAACCCACGGCCGAAGGAATACGGCCGAGCAACGCCGAGAGCTCGGAACCCGCCTGCGTGAAGCGGAAGATGTTGTCGACGAAGAACAGCACGTCCTGGCCGCCGTCACGGAACTGCTCGGCGACCGTGAGGCCGGTCAGCGCGACGCGGGCGCGGGCACCCGGCGGTTCGTTCATCTGGCCGAACACGAAGGCGCACTTGGAGCCTTCGCCGCCGCCATGCTTGTTCACGCCCGACTCGATCATCTCGTGATAGAGGTCGTTGCCTTCGCGCGTGCGCTCACCGACGCCGGCGAACACCGAATAGCCGCCATGGGCCTTCGCGATGTTGTTGATCAGTTCCTGGATCAGCACGGTCTTGCCGACGCCGGCACCGCCGAACAGACCGATCTTGCCGCCTTTGGCGTAGGGCGCGAGGAGATCGACGACCTTGATGCCGGTGACGAGGATCTGAGCTTCCGTCGACTGCTCGGTGAACTTCGGCGCGTCGGCGTGGATGGGACGGCGCTCGGTGGTCATGATCGGACCGGCTTCGTCGATCGGCTCGCCGATCACCGACATGATGCGGCCGAGCGTGCCGGGGCCGACGGGCACGGTGATCGCCGCGCCGGTGTCCTTGACTTCCTGGCCGCGCACGAGGCCTTCCGAGGAGTCCATCGCGATCGTGCGGACCGTCGACTCGCCCAGATGCTGGGCGACTTCCAGAACGAGGCGGTTGCCGCCGTTCATGGTCTCCAGCGCGTTCAGAATGGCCGGCAGGTGGCCGTCGAACTGCACGTCGACGACGGCGCCGATGACCTGAGAAATACGTCCGGTGACGTTGGTGCTCATTGTTTCGTCCTCAATTTCTCTAAAGCGCTTCCGCGCCCGAGATGATCTCGATCAGTTCCTTGGTGATCATCGCCTGACGGGTCCGGTTGTACTGGATCGTCAGCTTGTCGATCACGTCGCCCGCGTTGCGCGTGGCGTTATCCATCGCCGTCATCTGCGCGCCGAAGAACGAAGCGGCGTTCTCCAGCATCGCGCGGAAGATCTGCACCGCGACATTGCGCGGCAGCAGGTCGGCCAGAATTTCTTCTTCGTCCGGCTCGTAAGTGTAGATCGCACCGTTGAGGTCGGCCGAAGCGGCAGCGCCGGGGGCCTGCGACACCTCGGCGGGGATCAGCCGCTGCATCGTCGGCACCTGGCTGATGACCGACTGGAAGCGCGAGTAGAAGATCGTCGCGATGTCGAATTCGCCGGCCTCGTACATGTCGAGCACGCGCGTGGCGATGCCATGCGCCGTGGCGAAGCCGACGGCCTTCACGCCGCCCAGTTCGATCGTGTCGATGATGTTGCGGCTATAGTCGCGGCGCAGTGCGTCGCGGCCCTTGCGGCCGATCGCCAGGATCTTCACCTGCTTGCCCGCGGCGAGCAGCTTGGCGATGTGCTGGCGCGCCAGTTTGGCGATGTTCGAGTTAAAGCCGCCCGCTAGACCGCGATCCGAGGTCGCGACGATCACGAGGTGCGTATCCTCGCGACCGGTGCCGGAGAGCAGCTTCGGCGCGCCGGGATTGCCGACCATCGAGGCGCCGAGATTGGCGAGCACGCGCTCCATGCGCTCGGCGAACGGCCGCGCATTCACGGCCGCTTCCTGCGCCCGGCGCAGCTTGGAGGCCGCCACCAGGTTCAGCGCCTTGGTGATCTTGCGCGTCGATTTCACCGACGCGATGCGCACCCGGAAGGATTTTAAGCTCGGCATGGCCGATCAGCCCTTTGCCGGTTACGAGAACGACTTGACGAGATCGCCGAGGATCGCGCGGAGCTTGGCCTGGGTGTCGTCGCTGAGCGCGCCGGTCGTGCGGATGGTGTCCAGCACGTCCTTGTGCGTCGAACGCATCAGGCCCAGCAGCTCGGCTTCGAAACGGCCGATATCCGAGACCTTGAGCGTGTCGAGATAGCCCTTGGTGCCGGCGAAGATCGAGACAACCTGCTCTTCCACGACCATCGGCGCGTACTGCGCCTGCTTCAGCAATTCGGTCAGGCGCGCACCGCGCGCGAGGGTCTTCTGCGTCGCGGCGTCGAGGTCGGAACCGAACTGCGCGAACGCCGCGAGTTCGCGATACTGCGCGAGTTCCAGCTTGATCGAGCCGGCGACCGCTTTCATCGCCTTGGTCTGGGCGGCCGAGCCAACGCGCGACACGGAGATACCGACGTTCAGCGCGGGACGGATGCCCTGATAGAAGAGTTCGGTCTCGAGGAAGATCTGGCCGTCGGTGATCGAAATCACGTTGGTCGGGATGTAGGCCGAGACGTCGCCGGCCTGCGTTTCAATGACGGGCAGCGCGGTCAGCGAACCGTTGCCGGCGGCGTCGCCCATCTTCGCGGCGCGTTCCAGCAGGCGCGAGTGCAAGTAGAAGACGTCGCCGGGATAGGCTTCGCGGCCCGGCGGGCGGCGCAGCAGCAGCGACATCTGGCGGTAGGCGACGGCCTGCTTCGACAGATCGTCATAGATGATGACGGCGTGCATGCCGTTATCGCGGAAGTATTCGCCCATCGTGCAGCCCGAGAAGGGCGCGAGATACTGCAGCGGCGCCGGGTCCGAGGCGGTCGCGGCGACGACGGTGGAATATTCCAGCGCGCCGAAATCTTCGAGCGTCTTCACCAGCTGCGCCACGGTCGAGCGCTTCTGACCGATCACGACATAGACGCAGTACAGCTTCTTCGATTCATCGCCCGAGGCGTTGGTCGCCTTCTGGTTCAGAATGGTGTCGAGCGCGATCGCGGTCTTGCCGGTCTGGCGGTCGCCGATGATCAGCTCGCGCTGGCCACGGCCGATCGGGATCAGCGAGTCGACGGCCTTGAGGCCGGTCTGCATCGGCTCGTGCACCGACTTGCGCGGGATGATGCCGGGCGCCTTCACGTCGACGCGGCGGCGCTCGTCGGAGACGATCGGACCCTTGCCGTCGATCGGGTTGCCCAGCGGATCGACGACGCGGCCGAGCAGGCCCTTGCCGACGGGGACGTCCACGATCGAGCCGGTGCGCTTGACGGTGTCGCCTTCCTTAATGTCGCGGTCGGAACCGAAGATCACGACGCCGACATTGTCGGTTTCGAGGTTTAGGGCCATGCCCTTGATGCCGCCGGGGAACTCGACCATCTCGCCCGCCTGGACGCTGTCGAGGCCGTAGATGCGGGCGATGCCGTCACCGACGGACAGGACCTGGCCGACTTCGGTGACTTCGGCTTCGGCGCCGAAATCCTTGATCTGCTTCTTCAGGATGGCGGAAATTTCCGCGGCTTGGATTTTCATTTGGCTCAGGCCTCGGTCAATGCGGTCTTGAGGTTCAACAGTTTCGTCTTCAGCGACGAATCGATCATTTTGGAGCCGACCTTCACGACGAGGCCAGCGATCAGCGAGGGATCGACGCTCACGGTGAGTTGCGGCTCCTTGCCGTAGGCGGCCTTCAGGGTCGCCTTGAGGTCGGCGACCTGGGCGTCGGTCAGCGGGTGCGCGGCCTTCACTTCGGCGGCGATCTCGCCGCGCTGCTTGGCGAGCAGCAGGCGGAACGCCTTGGCGATCTGCGGCAGCATGAAGAGGCGGCGGTTTTCGGCGACGAGGCCGATGAATTTCTGGGTCAGCGGCGCGGCACCGGCGGTCGACAGGATCTCGGCCATCGCCTTGCCCTGCTGGTCGCGGCTGAACACCGGCGAGCGCACGAGGCGGGCAAGGTCGGCGCTCTCGTCGATCAGGCCGACAAGCGCGGTGAGGTCGCCGGCGACGGCGTCGAGCGCACCCTCTTCATTCGCCAGCTCGAACAGCGCCCGCGCGTAGCGTTCGGCGGCGAGGCTGGAGGACGCTTTGGCCAAGGGGCAGAACTCCGTTCGTTGCGCGGATTTGCGCGGGGTTTTCGTGCGCGGCGCGCCGCGAGGCGCATCCGGTACTCATGAGCTTCGATGGCTGGAAGCTGCGCCAGGCACGCGGGGGACGAGAATAATTGTCGCACCCGCCCCCGCAGCGCGCGCGAGCCTCTACCATGCGAGTTTCGCGCGCGCAACAACGCGCTAAGTCATTGAGTTATTCGGATAATCGCCTCGCCGATGACATCTTCGCGACGCCCGGGCGGGCGAGGTGAGCCATCCCCCTGATTCCACTCGGTTTCATGGACGCCGCATCCGGCGCGCACCCCGGCTTGCCCGGGAGCGGCACCGGCCATATTTTTAGCCGACCAAAGCGCCCCTGGGAGATTTCCGATGATCGAGATGATGCCGGCCCGTTCCGCCCCGCCCGTCCCTCATCTCCCGGTTCGCCATGTCTGCCTTCGCCCAACTCCGCTCCGTCTCCGCCGCGACGCCTGACGGCACCCCGCTTTTCAGCGCCATCGACCTCAGCCTCGGACCTGAACGCACCGGCCTTGTCGGCCGCAACGGCGCAGGCAAATCGACCCTGCTGCGGCTGATCGCCGGCAGCCAGCCGCCGGCATCAGGAAGCGTCCAGCTAAGCGGTCGCATCGCGCTGCTGCGCCAGATCCTGGGTGCCGATCACGCCGAGACTGTTGCCGATGCACTCGGCGCGACCGCGGGCCTGCGCCAACTCGAACGGCTCGCCGCGGGCAGCGGCCGGCCGGAGGATGCCGACGCCGACTGGACGCTGGAGGCGCGGCTCGCCGAAGCGCTGGACGAGGTTGGGCTGGAAGACGTTGCGCCCTCTCGCCGTCTTGCGACCCTGAGCGGTGGGCAGCGGACGCGGGTTGCGCTGGCGGCGCTCGTCTTCGATGCGCCCGGCCTCATCCTGCTGGACGAACCCACCAACAATCTCGACCGCGAAGGCCGGGCGGCAGTCGCGCGGCTGCTGGGGCGCTGGCGGGGCGGCGCGGTGGTCGCGAGCCATGACCGCGCCTTGCTGCGCCAGATGGACCGGATCGTTGAAATCTCCAGCCTGGGCGTGCGGATCTATGGCGGTAACTGGGACGACTATGCCGCGCAGAAGGCCGCGGAGCGGGCGTTGGCCGCTGAGGCGCTGGACAGCGCCGAGCGCCGGGTGAAACAGGTCGATCGCGAGATGCAGACTGCGCGCGAGAAGAAGGCACGCCGCGATGCGGCCGGTGCCCGCGCGGGCGCGAAGGGCGGCATCCCCCGCATCCTGCTGGGCGCGCGCGAGGATCGCGCGGAGGCGAGCGGCGGGCGCGCCAATCGGCTCGCCGAACGGCAGCGCGAATCGGCAACGGAGACGCTGGAGGCGGCACGGGCCCGGGTCGAACGGCTGAAGACATTGGCGGTCGATCTGCCCTCGACGGGGCTCGCGCCGGGCAAGATCGTGCTGGACGTCAAGGACATGACGGGCGGGCCGGGCGTAACGCCGGTGATCCGCGACGTCTCGTTCGACCTGGTGGGACCTGAGCGGGTGGCGATCGGCGGCCCGAACGGCGCAGGCAAAACGACGCTGCTGAGGCTCGTCACCGGCGCGCTGACGCCGATGGCCGGGACGGTGCGGCTGGGCGTCAGGGCGGCGATGCTGGATCAGGATGTCGCGCTGCTCGATCCCACCGCGACGATCCGCGACAATTTCCGCCGCCTCAATCCCGCCGACAGCGAGAATGCCTGCCGCGCGGCACTGGCGCGTTTTCTCTTCCGCGCCGATGCGGCGCTGAAAGAGGTGGGGACGCTCAGCGGCGGCGAGCGGCTGCGGGCAGGTCTCGCCTGCGCGCTGGGCGGCTCGTCGCCGCCCCAGCTGCTGATCCTCGATGAGCCCACCAATCATCTCGATCTCGATTCGATCGCGGCGATGGAGGACGGGCTCAACGCTTACGACGGCGCGCTTCTGGTGGTCAGCCACGATGCCGATTTCCTGGAGGCGATCGGCGTTACCCGCACCATCGCGCTCGCTGGACAAGGCGGCGCGAGGCCCTAGCATCCCCGTTAAAGAACAAAAGCGAGGGAGGGAACATGCTGAGTTGGACCATCGGCGACGTGAAGGTGACGCGCATCGTCGAGTTCGAAACGCCGCCGATGCGCGGCGGCGGGGCGGGGTCGATGGTGGAAGCCGGGACGCCGGAGAACATCCTGACCATTCCGTGGCTGCAGCCGCATTTCGCGGACGAACGCGGTTACGTGAAATTGTCGATCCATGCGCTGCTGGTGGAGGCGCCGGGCCTGAAGCTGGTGGTCGATACCTGCGTCGGCAACGACAAGCCCCGCGCGCATTCCTTCTTCAACAATCTCCAGACGGCGTTCTTGAAAGACTTCGAAGCCTCGGGCTGGCGCCGCGAGGACGTGACCGCGGTCGTCTGCACGCACATGCATGTCGATCATGTCGGCTGGAACACGATGCTGGTGGACGGCAAGTGGGTCCCGACCTTTCCGAACGCGCGCTACCTGCTGGGCAAGACCGAATGGGAACACTGGTCGCACCATGACGGCGAGGGCGAGCACGCGGCGATTCTCGCCGACAGCGTCCAGCCGCTGTTCGATGCCGGGCTCGTCGATCTCGTCGGCATGGATCATGTGCTGACGCCCGACGTGCGGCTGGTGCCGACGCCGGGCCATACGCCCGGCCATGTCTCGGTGCTGATCCAGTCGCGAGGCAAGCGCGCCTACATCACCGGCGATATGATGCATCACCCCTGCCAGATCGCGCATCCCGAATGGTCGAGCGGGTTCGATACCGATCAGGCCTGGTCAGCGCGCACCCGCCAGGCCTTCGTCGCAGACGTCGCGGCGTCCGAGGCGCTGGTCATCGGCACGCATTTCCCGGCGCCCACGGCCGGGCGCATCGTGCTCGACGAGGGTAGGTATCGACTGAAGGTTTAGAGGCGAAGCAATGCACTGCGCCCCGCCATGGTGAGGTGCGCAGCGCGGCACGCGCGGCGCCTCGAACCACGCACACTGAGGCAGCGTGCGTCCTTCGAGGCTCGCTGCGCTCGCATCTCAGGATGACGGGCGGGGTGGAGCGCCCTAATTGTCGCAGAAGCACTCGTGGGTGGGGAAGTTCTTGTCCATCCACTGCTGCGCGCTCGACGCCGAGGTGTTCTCGTAGAGCAGGCAGACGTCGGAACCGCGGCGGACCTTCATCTGTTCGAGGTCCCACTGCTCGACGCTGGTCTCATCGCCGATGCAGTAGACGTAGTATTTCTGGACGTCATAGGCGAGTTGGACGGGCGCGTGGCTCTGTTCGCGCGGCGCGGCGAGGGCGACGCCCGAGAGGGTGAGGGCACCGGCGCAGAGCGCCAAAATCACATGTTTCATAACTGATCTCCTTTGCGCGCGAGATTGGCCGCGCGGGGTGAACCCCGGCTGAATAATCAGATGAAACTTTGCGGATCGACATCGACAGATAGTCGCACCTTGGAGGGCGGCGGTGCGGCGGCGAGCCATTCGGCGACGAAGGCCTGGATGCGGAAATTGCGCGTCGTCTTGACGAGGAAGCGCAGCCGCGTGCGGCCGCGCAACCGCGCCATCAGCGCCGGGGCCGGGCCCCAGACGCTGGCGCCTTCCGCATGCGGCGCGGCGGCGGCGAGGGTGCGGGCATACTCCTCCAGCAACGCATCGTCCGTGCCGGAGAGAATGAGCGCGGCGAAACGGCCATAGGGCGGGAAGCCCAGGCGCTCGCGGTCCTCGGCCTCCAGCGCCAGGAACTTGTCGCGATCCCCCGCGGCGATCGCCTGCATCAGCCGGTCCTCGGGCTGGTGGGTCTGGAGAAGAACGCGGCCCGGCTTTTCGGCGCGGCCCGCACGGCCGGAGACCTGGTGGAGGAGTTGGAACGTGCGTTCCCGCGCGCGCGGATCGCCGCCGGAGAGGCCGAGATCGGCATCGACCACGCCGACCAGCGTGAGGTTCGGGAAGTTGTGCCCCTTGGCGACGATCTGGGTGCCGATGAGGATGTCGATCTCGCCCTCGGCCATGCGCTCCAGCGCGTCCTGGGTCTGCTTCGGGCCGTGCAAGACGTCGGACGAGGCGATGGCGATGCGCGCCTCGGGCCAGAGATGTGCCACCTCTTCCGCGATGCGCTCGACGCCGGGACCGGACGAGGCCATCGCATTGGGCGTGCCGCATTGCGGGCAGGACTGGGGCTTGGGGCGTTCATAGCCGCAGTGATGGCAGACGAGCTTCAGCCGGAAGCGATGCTCGACCAGCCAGGACGAGCAATTCGGGCATTCGATCCGGTGGCCGCAGGTCTGGCAGATATTGAGCGGCGCATAGCCGCGGCGGTTGAGGAAAAGGAGCGACTGTTCCTGCCGCGACAATGCGTGCTCGACGGCCTCTTCCAGCGGCGGGCTGAGGAACCGGCCCGAGGGTGGGCGTTCTTTGCGGAGATCGACGAGATCGACGCGCGGCATGACCGCGACGCCGAAGCGCGCGGGCAGCGCGAGATAGCGATAGCGGCCCTGTCTCGCGTTGACCCAGCTTTCGAGCGACGGTGTCGCCGAAGCGAGCACGATGGGAAATTCACCCATCCGCGCCCGCACGACCGCCATGTCGCGGGCGTTGTAGATGACGCCCTCTTCCTGCTTGAAGGCGTTGTCGTGTTCCTCGTCGACGACGATCAGGCGCAGATCGGGATAAGGCAGGAACAGCGCCGAACGCGCGCCGACGACGACGCGGGCCGTGCCCTCCGCGACCTGCCGCCAGGTGCGCGAGCGTTCCGAGGATTTCACGTCGCTGTGCCATTCCGCGGGGCGGCAGCCGAAGCGCGCCTCGAAGCGCTCCATGAACTGATGGGTGAGCGCGATTTCGGGAAGGAGGATCAACGCCTGGCCGCCGCGCCGGAGGACCTCGCCAACCGCCTCGAAATAGGTCTCGGTCTTGCCCGAACCGGTGACGCCATCGAGCAGCGTCGTGGAGAACCCTTCGCCGAGCGACGCGATCAATTCGTCGGCGACGCCGCGCTGGGCGGGCGAGAGCGCGACGCCGGCATGGTCGGCATCAGGACAGGGATGGGACGCGAAGGCCGGGACCTCGACGCCGACGAGAGCGCCGGCCTCGATGAGGCCTTTGACGGTCGCGACGCTGGCGCCCGAAATCTCCGCCCATTCCGCGGGTGAACGCGCGAGGCCGTCGGCGGCCGTATCGAGGACGCGCTGGCGCTGCGGCGTCATCCGCGCCGGTTCCAGCGGACCGCGGCGATAGATGGTGCGCATCTTCGGCGGCTCCAGCGCCTCGCCGGAGCGCAGGCACAAAGCTAGCACCGACCCGCGCGATGCGAGGACGTAGCCCGCCATCCAGTCCACGAGATCGCAGAGGACCGGCGGCAACGGGGGCACGGGGAAGACGCCGGAGACGGCCTTCAGCCGGTTATGCCCGACCTCGCCCGTGCCCGGCCCCCAGACGACGCCGAGCACCTCGCGACGGCCGAGCGGGACCTGGATGATGTCGCCGCGCTTGAGGTCATGGCCCCCCTTCGCGTAATCGAACGGACCCGGCGCGCCGCCGGGAAGCAGCACGCTGACACTATCGGGCTGATGGACCGCGTCGTTCATCGTCGTGACAAGTCGTCCCCATAGTGTCGGAAGGCAAGAGGAGTGACGCGATGAAGTTCTTTGTCGATACCGCCGACACCGCCGAGATCGCGGACCTTGCAGCGACTGGCCTGCTCGACGGCGTCACCACCAACCCCTCGCTGATCGCCAAATCGGGGCGGAAGTTCCTGGACGTCATCGCGGAGATCTGCGCGCTGGTCGATGGCCCGGTCAGCGCCGAGGTCACCGCGCTGGATACGCCGACCATGCTGAAAGAGGCAGCGGTGCTGCGCAAGATTGCGCCCAACGTGACCATCAAGGCGCCGTTGACCTGGGACGGGCTGAAAGCCTGCAAGGCGCTGTCGTCGGAGGGCGTCTCGGTCAACGTGACGCTGTGCTTCTCGGCGAACCAGGCGCTGCTTGCCGCCAAGGCGGGGGCGGCCTTCATCTCGCCCTTTATCGGCCGGCTCGACGATATCGGCGAGGACGGGATGCAGCTCATCCGCGACATCCGCACGCTCTATGACAACTACCCGGCGCTGAAGACCGAGATCCTCGCGGCCTCGATCCGCAGCCCCGAACACGTCAAGCAGGCGGCGCTGATCGGCGCGGATGTCGTGACCGTGCCGCCGTCCGTGCTGCGCGACCTCGCCAAGCACGCGCTGACCGACAAGGGGCTCGACGCCTTCATGGCGGATTGGGCGAAGAGCGGGCAGACGATTTTGTGAGCGTTTTTTTTAATAATGAATAAAATCAATAACTTACGGTGAAATTGGCATGGCTGGCATGGCGCGAATTGCAGCTTTCAGCCGGCTTTAACGGGGTGGGATGAGAATGAGGCCATGACCGCCGCCGCCTTGCTGGCCCAATGGCTGACCTATCTCGCGAGCGAGAAGCGCGCGAGTCCGCTGACCGTGCGCGCCTATGGCGACGACGTGGAGCGGTATCTGGATTTCCTCACTCTGCATCGCGGCGGGGCGCCGGATGGGACGGCGCTGGCGAAGCTGAGCGCCGCCGATCTCAGGGCCTTTCTCGCGTCGCGCCGGGGCGAGGGGCTGTCGTCGCGCTCGCTGGCACGGACGCTGGCCTCGGTACGCGCCTTTCACCGGTTTCTGGAGCGGCGGGCAGGGATCAAGAATGCCGCCGTGATGAGCGTCGCCGCGCCGAAACAGCCGCGCACCCTGCCCCGGCCGCTGCGCCAGGAGGATGCGGCGTTGACCCTGATGGAGGCGGGCGCGACCGGACGCGGCCTCGCCGGCCCGGCCTGGGAGCGGGCGCGGGACGAGGCAGTGCTGACGCTGCTCTATGGCGCGGGCCTGCGTATTTCCGAGGCGCTGTCGCTGACCGGCGCGGACGGCGGCACCGGCGCGGCGCTGAACATTCGCGGCAAAGGCGGGCGCGAGCGGATCGTGCCGGTCCTGCCCGTCATCACGGAGGCGATCGCCCGCTATCGCGAGCTCTGCCCGCATCCGATCGAGCGGAACGGGCCGCTGTTCCTCGCCAAGTCCGGCCGGGCGCTGGGGCCGCGGCCGATCCAGAAGGTGATGGAGACGCTGCGCATCCAGCTGGGCCTTGGCCCGCGCGCGACGCCGCATGCGCTGCGCCACTCCTTCGCGACGCATCTGCTGCAGAACGGCGGCGATCTCCGCGCCATCCAGGACCTGCTCGGTCATGCCTCGCTGTCGACGACGCAGCGCTATACCGCCGTCGACGAGACGCGGCTGATGGCCGTCTACGACGCCGCGCGGGCGCGCTGATTCAAGGAATTCTGCGGGTTGCCCAGATCATCCCGACGGTGGTGAAGCCGAGGGTGATGAAGGTGAGGGCCTGCGCCGTGAAGCGCGACCGGGTGTGCAGCAGGAACGAGTGATAGCCCTGCGTGATCAGCAGATAGCCGATCAACAGGACGATGGCGAACGCCGCAATGTGAGCCAGTGCACGCATCGCGCGAGTATGCGGCGGGAATCGTCACCGAACCCTGAACACCGCCTGTTCGAATTTGTACTAAAGCGCGCGGGTGAGGCGGATCCAGGTCGCGCCGTTCTCGGTGCCACGGTCCCCTTCGCGAAAGCCGAGGCCGGCATAGAAGCGGCGGGCGGCGTCGTTGCGTTCCTGGACCTTCAGCGAGAGCGGGCCGGACGCCGCGGCGGCGGCGGTTTCGAGCAAGGCGCGGCCGACGCCTTTGCCCTGCCACGCCCCGTCGACGAACAGCGAATGCAGGAAGCTTTGCGGCGCAAAAAGCGCGGCGAGGCCGACGATCGCCCCGTCCGCGACGGCGATCCAGACGATCTCGTCATGGGCGGCGGCGAGGAAGGCCGCGCGGTCCTGCGTCTCGCGCGGCAGCCAGGGCATGGTGGCGTTGGCGACGCGCTCGAACAGCGCCGCGGCGTCCAGGAGATCGTCGGGGCCGGCGGCGCGGATGGAGAACGCCGCGGCGCTCACATCTGCATGATGCGGTTGTCGACGCCGAGCGCCGCCTGGCGCACGCCCTCGGTGAGGGTCGGGTGCGGGTGGCAGGTGCGGGCGATGTCTTCCGACGAGGCGCCGAATTCCATCGCGACGGCGACCTCCATGATGAGGTTGCCCGCTTCCGGGCCGATGATGTGGCAGCCAAGCACGCGGTCGGTCTTGGCGTCCGCGATGATCTTCACGAAGCCGTCCTTCTCGGCGACCGTTTTCGCGCGCGCATTGGCGGTGAAGGGGAACTTGCCGGTCTTGTAGGCGACGCCCGCGGCCTTCAGCTCGTCCTCGGTCTTGCCGACGCTGGCGACTTCCGGGTGCGTGTAAACGACGGACGGGATCACGTCGTAATTCACATGACCGGCCTTGCCCGCGATGAGTTCCGCGACGGCCATCGCCTCGTCCTCGGCCTTGTGGGCCAGCATCGGGCCGGTCGTGACGTCGCCGACCACCCAGATGCCGGGCACGTTGGTGCGGCCATGGCCGTCGGTTTCGACCCGGCCGCGCTTGTCGATGGCGACGCCGGCTTCCTTGGCGCCGAGCCCTTCGATGAAGGGGCGGCGGCCGATGCAGACGAGCAGGATGTCGGTTTCGAGCGTCTCGGCCGCTCCACCGGCGGCGGGCTCCATGGTCACCGTGACGCCGCTGGCGCCCGGCTCGGCCTTCGTCACCTTGGTCGCCAGTTTGAACTTGATGCCCTGGCGGGTGAGGATCTTCTGGAACTCCTTGGCGACATCGCCATCGACGCCGGGCACGATGCGGTCGAGATACTCGATCACCGTCACCTCGGCGCCGAGGCGGCGCCAGACCGAACCGAGTTCAAGCCCGATGATCCCCGCACCGATCACGGTGAGGCGCTTGGGCACTTCCGACAGCGACAGGATGCCGGTCGAGGAGACGATGACCTTCTCGTCCACGGTAACGCCAGGCAGCGGCATCACTTCGGAGCCCGTGGCGATGATGATGTTCTTGGTTTCCAGCGTCTCTTTCGTGCCGTCGGGGCCGGTCAGTTCGACCTGTGTCGCCGAGACGATGCGGCCGGTGCCGAAATAGGGATCGACCTTGTTCTTCTTGAAGAGGAACGAGACGCCCTTCACGAGCTGATCGACCGTGCGCTCCTTGTGGCCCATCATGCCCGGCAGATCGATTTCGGGCGTGACCTTGATGCCGATCGAGGCGAAGTGCTTGGAGGCGTCCTCGAAGCGCTCGCTCGCGAAGAGCAGCGCCTTGGACGGGATGCAGCCGACATTGAGACAGGTGCCGCCGAACGCCACCGCGTCCTTGACGGCGCGCTTCTCGATGCACGCGGTCTTGAGGCCAAGCTGCGCGGCACGGATCGCGGCGTTATAGCCGCCGGGGCCGCCGCCGATCACCACCACATCGTAAGGTCCGGGCATCGTCGCCTCTCAAGTTCGTTCAACTGTCATGCCCGCGCAGGCGGGCATCCATGGGAACTCCCGGCTGGATGCCCGCCTGCGCGGGCATGACAGCAAGGGGTCTCGAAGGGTGGGCTAGACTTCCAGCACCAGCCGCACCGGATGTTCCAGCGCCTCTTTCACGCGGACGAGGAAGGTCACCGCTTCCTTGCCGTCGACGAGGCGGTGGTCGTAGCTGAGGGCGAGATACATCATCGGGCGGATCACGATCTGGCCGTTCACGACGATCGGGCGGTCCTGGATCTTGTGCATGCCGAGCACGCCGGACTGCGGCGCGTTGAGGATCGGCGTCGACATCAGCGAGCCGTAGACGCCGCCGTTCGAGATCGTGAAGGTCGCGCCCTGCAGGTCTTCCAGCTTCAGCTTGCCGTCGCGCGCCTTGGCGCCGAGATCGGCAATGCCCTTCTCGATATCGGCGAAGCCTTTGGTGTCGGCGTCGCGCAGCACGGGCACGACAAGGCCCTTCTCGGTGCCGACGGCGACGCCGATGTCGTAGTAGTTCTTGTAGATGACGTCGTCGCCGTCGATCTCGCCGTTGACGGCGGGGATTTCCTTCAGCGCCGCGACGCAGGCCTTCACGAAGAACGACATGAAGCCGATGCGCACGCCGTGGCGCTTTTCGAAGTCGGGCTGATACTCCTTCCGCAGCGCCATGATCTCGGTCATGTCCACCTCGTTGAAGGTGGTGAGCATAGCGGCGTTGTGCTGCGCTTCCTTCAGACGCTTGGCGATGGTCTGGCGCAGGCGCGTCATCTTCACGCGCTGCTCGCGCTCGGTGGTCGGGCGCGGCACGTGCGGCGCGGCGGCGGCGGGCGCAGCAGCAGCGCCGGCGGTGACCTGCGTCGCGACAGCGTCGAGCGCGGCCAGCACGTCGCCCTTGGTGAGGCGGCCGTCCTTGCCGGTCGCCGGGATCTTCGAAGTATCGACGCCGGTCTCCGCGACGATGCGCTCGACCGCGGGACCGTTCGGCTTGTCGCTGGCGGGCGCGGCGGCGGGAGCCGCAGGCTTCGGCGCTTCAGGCGCAGGGGCCGGCTTGGGCGCTTCCGCGGCGGGGGCGGGCTTCGGCGCAGCGGCGGCCGTGCCGGCGCCGGCTTCGATCGCGCCGATCACCGCACCGGGCGCCACCGTGCCGCCTTCGGCGACGGCGATCGAGGAGATGACGCCGGAGGACGGCGCGGGGACCTCGACCGTGACCTTGTCGGTCTCGAGCTCGGCCAGCGGCTCGTCGGCATTCACGGTGTCGCCGACCTTCTTGAACCATTTGGCGATCGTCGCCTCGGTGACGCTTTCACCCATATTGGGGACGGTGATGTCGGCCATTGGTTTTCCTAAACGTCGAGGCGCGCGTTACGGCGCGAAGGTTTCGTCCATGAAGGCCCGGAGTTCGGCCTGGTGCGTGCTCGAAAGTCCCGTGGCGGGCGAGGCGGCGGCGGCACGGCCGATATAGCGCGGGCGCGTGCGGGTGACCCCGGCCTTGATCATCGTCTCTTCCAGCAGCGGCGCGATATAGGTCCAGTAGCCCATATTGCGCGGCTCCTCCTGGACCCACACGATCTCGGCCTGTTTGAAGCGCATCAGCTCGCGCTCCACGGCGTCTTCCGGATAGGGATAGAGCTGCTCGACGCGGATGAGCTGGACATCGTCGATGCCCTTCTTCTCGCGGTCCTCGAAGAGATCGTAATAGACCTTGCCGGTGCACAGCACGACGCGGCGGATGTCCTTGTCGGCCTTCAGCTTCACCGAAGACCCCGGGCGCTGTTCGGCATCGTCCCACAGCAGGCGGTGGAACGAGGTGCCGGGGCCCATCTCGACGAGCTGCGAGACCGCCCGCTTGTGGCGCAGCAGCGATTTCGGCGTCATCAGCACGAGCGGCTTGCGCGAGTTGCGGCGGATCTGGCGGCGCAGCGCGTGATAGTAGTTGGACGGCGTCGTGAGGTTCGCGACCTGCATGTTCTTTTCGGCGCAGAGCTGCAGGAAGCGTTCGGGCCGCGCGGAGGAGTGTTCCGGCCCCTGGCCCTCATAGCCGTGCGGCAGCAGCAGGACGAGACCCGAGAGCCGCAGCCATTTGGTTTCGCCCGACGAGATGAACTGGTCGATGATGACCTGCGCGCCGTTGGAGAAGTCGCCGAACTGCGCTTCCCAGAGGACGAGCGTGTTGGGCGCCGCGAGCGAGTAGCCGTACTCGAAACCGAGCACGGCGAATTCCGACAGCAGCGAGTCGATGACGTCGACTTCGGCCTTCTGATCCTTGCGGATGTGGTTGAGCAGGACGTAGCGGTGCTCGTCGGCCTGATCGACCAGCGAGGCATGGCGCTGGCTGAACGTGCCTTCGCGGCTGTCCTGGCCCGAGAGGCGGACCGGCACGCCTTCAAGCGCCAGCGTCCCGAAAGCAAGCGCTTCGGCGGTCGCCCAGTCGATGCCCTGCCCGGTTTCGAACATCGCGGCCTTGGCGGCGAGCTGGCGCGACACGGTGCGGTGCGCGTTGAAGGTTTCGGGGACGGTGGAGAGCGCCTTGCCGACCTCTTTCAGGATCTCGACATCGACCGCGGTGTCGCCGCGCTTGTAGCTGCCCTGTCCCGCATCCATGCCGGACCAGAGCCCGTCGAGCCAGTCGGCCTTGTTGGCCTTGAAGGTCTTGGACGCTTCCAGCTCGTCGTCGAGGCGCTTGGCGAAATCGGCCTTCATCGCCTCGATCTCGTCGATCGTCAGCGTGCCTTCGTCGGCGAGCTTCTTCTCGTACAGCGTCAGCGTCGAGGGGTGGTCCTTGATCGCCCGGTACATCAGCGGCTGGGTGAAGGTCGGCTCCAGCGTCTCGTTGTGGCCGAAGCGGCGATAGCAGAACATGTCCACCACCACGTCCTTCAGGAAGCGCTGGCGGAACTCGGTCGCGATGCGCGCGCAGTGGACGACGGCCTCGGGGTTGTCGCCGTTCACGTGCAGGATGGGGGCTTCCACCATCTTCGCGATGTCGGACGGATACGGCGAGGACCGCGCGTGATGGGGCGAGGTCGTGAAGCCGATCTGGTTGTTGACGACGATATGGATCGTGCCGCCGGTGCGATAGCCGCGCGTGCCCGACATGGCGAAGCATTCCGCGACCACGCCCTGGCCGGCGAAGGCGGCGTCGCCATGCATCAGCACGGGGATCACCATGCCGCGCCCGGTCTGGACGTCGCCATTGCCGAGCTGGACCTGCTTGGCGCGGACCTTGCCGAGGACGACGGGGTTCACCGCTTCCAGATGCGAGGGGTTCGGGGCGAGCGAGAGGTGGACCTTGTTGCCGTCGAACGAGCGATCGGACGAGGCGCCGAGATGGTACTTCACATCGCCGGAGCCGCCGACATCCTTGGGGTTCGACGAGCCGCCCTGGAATTCGTGGAAGATCTGGATGTAGGGCTTGGACAGCACGTTCGCGAGCACGTTGAGACGGCCGCGATGCGACATGCCGAAGGCGATCTCGCGAGCGCCGAGCGCGCCGCCGCGCTTGATGATCTGCTCCAGCGCCGGGATCACCGCTTCGCCGCCGTCGAGGCCGAAGCGCTTGGTGCCCGTGAACTTGCGCGTGCAATAGTTCTCGAAGCCTTCCGCCTCGATCAGCTTGTTGAGGATCGCCGCCTTGCCTTCCGGCGAGAACGACGCGCCCTTCTCGCGGCCTTCGATGCGCTCCTGGATCCAGCGCTTCTCGTCGGGGTCGGTGACGTGGACGAACTCGTAGCCGATGTCGCCGCAATACGTTTCGCGGCAGATCTCCACGATCTCCTTCATCGTCGCGTATTGGAGGCCGAGCATGTTGTCGAGGAAGATCGGCCGGTCCATGTCCTGCGGCAGGAAGCCGAAATTGAACGGGTCGAGCTCGGGATGCTGCTTCTCGCCGCCGAGCTTTAGCGGGTCGAGATTGGCGGCGAGATGGCCGCGGGCGCGATAGGCGCGAATGAGCTGGGTGGCGCGGACGCTGTCGAGGGTCGCGGCCTTGATCGCGTCGGGCGAGGGCGCCTTCAGGGCGAGTGCGGCAACGACGCTGTCGCCGAGGGCCGGCTTGGCGACGGCAGCCGGGCCGGCGGCGCCGTTGGTCTTCTTGGGCGCCTTGGGAGCGGGCGGAAGATAGTCTTCCGCAAGCGCGCCCACCATGCCGTTGCCGTTTTTCAGGCCCCAGCTGGGCGTCGCCGCATGGGCCGCGCCCTTGCCGAGACCGGCGAAGAGATCGCGCCAGCTTTGATCGACCGAATTCGGGTCGGCGGCATAGCGGTCATAGAGGTCTTCAATGAAGGCGGCATTCGCTCCGGTGAGGAACGAGGTTTCCAGAAGCGCGGAATTGGAGGCCATGGCTCTCGTCTGCCCGGGCGCGGAACGCGCCTCGAGCTCCATAATCGGGCCTGCCTGCGACAGCTTTAAGACGCCGTTGGACGCCTCGGCCGGCCCCGCGAGTCAGATAGTTACGCGGATGCAGCAAAACTAGCCTTTGCAGGCTAGCCCTTCAACAGTTCAACGAGGGTTTTCCCCAAACGCGCGGGGCTGGGCGACACTTTGATGCCGGCCGCTTCCATCGCCGCGATCTTGGAGCCCGCATCGCCCTTGCCGCCCGAGATGATCGCGCCGGCATGGCCCATGCGGCGGCCCGGAGGCGCCGTGCGGCCCGCGATGAAGCCGACCATCGGCTTCTTGCGGCCCTTCTTCGCCTCGTCGGCGATGAACTGCGCAGCGTCTTCCTCGGCCGAACCGCCGATCTCGCCGATCATGACGATCGACTTGGTGGCGTCGTCGGCGAGGAACATCTCGAGCATGTCGATGAACTCGGTCCCCTTCACCGGATCGCCGCCGATGCCGACGGCGGTTGTCTGGCCGAGGCCCTCATTCGTGGTCTGGAAGACGGCTTCGTAGGTCAGCGTGCCCGAGCGCGAGACGATGCCGACGCTGCCGGGCTTGAAGATGTTGGCGGGCATGATGCCGATCTTGCATTCGCCGGCCGTGACGACGCCCGGGCAGTTCGGCCCGATCAGGCGCGACTTGGAGCCCGAGAGCGCGCGCTTCACCTTGATCATGTCCTGCACCGGAATGCCCTCGGTGATGCAGACGATGAGCGGGATCTCGGCGTCGATGGCTTCCAGGATCGCATCGGCGGCGCCCGGCGGGGGCACGTAGACGACGGAGGCGTCGGCGCCGGTCGCGTGCTTGGCCTCGGCGACCGTGTCCCAGACGGGCAGGTTCACGCCGGGATCGGGGTGCGTCGTGCCGCCCTTGCCGGGGGCGACGCCGCCCAGCAGCTTGGTGCCATAGGCGAGCGCCCCCAGCGAGTGGAACGTCGCCGTCTTGCCGGTGAAGCCCTGGGTGATGAGCTTGGTGTTCTTGTCGATCAGGATGGACATTGGGCTTCCCGCGCTATTGCGTGATGAACTGGATGGAGGTCGAGCCGCGCCCGCCGCCGAAGTCGGAGGTCATGAGAAGGACGCCAGGCGGCGCGTATTGCTGGTCCCGCTCCTCCCAGGTCGCGATGCGGTGCGGCACGGCGTCGAGCCGCGTCTGCGGTACGCCATAGGCGAGTACCCCGCCCATCGCAGCGACCGCCGCATCGAAGTGGTCGTAGGGAGCCGCGACGCTGCAGACGCGGCCGGACTCGCGGCCGTCGGAGCTGGTGAGGCTGGCCGTAGTAAGCATGGCGCGGTCGAGACGCCAGCCGAATACTTCGGAGTAGACAGGGAGTATCTCTTCGGGCTTCCCGCCGCTTTTGTGCGCAACGAGGACGGGGATGGCATAGCCGGAAAGGGCTCGGCCACGCATCAGATCGGCCTCGTCAGGCGATATCGGGGCCGCGCCGAGCGTGTTCATCGCCGCAGCCACACCCTGTGGGTTCTTCGCGGCGCAAACCGCGAGCAGCGCGTCGAACGGATCGACGGGCGTCGCAGCGCTGGCGGAGCCCGCCAACGCCAAAGCAGCAGCAAGGACCGCTGCAGCGCGCATCAGGCGGCTTTCTTGACCGCGGCGACAATCTTCTGGGCGGCGTCGTCGAGGTCGTCGGCGGGGACGACGTCGAGGCCGCTCTCGGCGATGATCTTCTTGCCTTCGTTCACGTTCGTGCCTTCGAGGCGGACAACCAGCGGAACCTTGAGGCCGACCGCCTTCACCGCGGCGACGACGCCGTTGGCGATGATGTCGCACTTCATGATGCCGCCGAAGATGTTGATCAGGATGCCCTTCACGTTGGGATCGGCAGTGATGATCTTGAACGCCGCGGTCACCTTCTCTTCGTTCGCGCCGCCGCCGACATCAAGGAAGTTGGCGGGTTCGCGGCCATAGAGCTTGATGATGTCCATCGTTGCCATGGCAAGGCCGGCGCCGTTGACCATGCAGCCGATGTCGCCATCAAGCGTGATGTAGGAGAGGTCGTATTTGGACGCTTCGATTTCCTTGGCGTCTTCCTCGGTGAGGTCGCGCAGCTCCTGGATCTCGGGGTGGCGGTAGAGCGAGTTCGAGTCGAAGCCAACCTTGGCATCGAGGACGTGCAGGCGGCCGTCGGGCGTCAGGATCAGCGGGTTGATCTCAAGCATCGCCATGTCGGTCTCGACGAAGGCCTTGTAGAGCTTCGTGGCGAGGTCTTCGGCCTGCTTGGCCTGGGGGCCCTTGAGGTTCAGCGCCTTGGCGATGGTGCGGCCGTGATGGGGCATGACGCCGGTCGCGGGATCGACCGAGAAGGTGTGGATCTTTTCCGGGGTCTCGTGGGCGACGTGCTCGATATCCATGCCGCCTTCGGTCGAGACGACGAACGCGGTCTCGCCGGTTTCGCGGTCGACGAGGAGCGAGAGGTAGAATTCCTTCTCGATGTCGCTGCCGTCCTCGACATAGAGGCGGTTGACGACCTTGCCGTGCTCGCCGGTCTGGATGGTGACGAGCGTGTTGCCGAGCATCTCTTTCGCGTTGGCGTAGACCTCGTCGGGGGTCTTGGCGAGGCGAACGCCGCCCTTCGCGTCGGGGCCGAGTTCCTTGAACTTGCCCTTGCCGCGGCCGCCGGCGTGGATCTGCGCCTTGACGACGAAGAGCTTGGCGCCTTCGGCGGCCAGCTTCTCGGCGCCGGCCTTCGCCTCTTCCGGCGTCATCGCGGCGACGCCTTTGGAAACGGGCACGCCGAAGCCCTTGAGGACCTGCTTGGCCTGGTATTCGTGGATGTTCATGGGTGTTCCCCGCCGGAGCGCGCGAGCCGCGCCAAGAATTGCAAAGCGCGGGCGTTATAGCAGCGAGTCGCTCGCAGGCAATGTTGACGCGGGGGGAAGGTGAGCCCTCACATCTCCTGCAGCGTGATGACGATGGTGTTGGGGCCGGGGTGGAGGTCGAAGCCGGTCTCGTCGAAGCCGGGCAGGCCCATTGAGGGGCGGGCGTCGTTGGAGAGGCCGAAGGGCTCTTCGGGGACGCCGATCAGGGTCTTGTCCATCTTCCAGTTGCCGTTGAGGTCCTGCAGCACCTTCACCGCGACCCGGCCTGGCGTCAGGGCCTCGAAGGTGACGACCGTCTCCGGCGCCATCGCTTCGGCGCTTTGGTGGATCGGCGATATCTTCTCCTCGTACTCCGCGGCGGTGAAGACGCCGAGCAGGAGCTGCGAGGGCTGCGGCAGGACACCGCGAATGGTGACGGTGAGCGTCGCTGTTCCGTCGGCGGTGGGCATGGCGAGCGCCGGCACGGTGAGACCGGCAAGAACGGCAAAGGCCACCCGCAGAAGTCGGGTCGGGATCATCGCGCATCCTAGTCCGCACCCGCCGCCTGCGCCACGCCGGGTCGAGGCGTAATTACGGCCGTGGGAATCGGGTGATTACATTGGTAATCACGGCTGTGGGTAAGCTGTTGAAAGGACTCGCACCACCAACAAAAACCCCGGCGTTTCCGCCGGGGTTCTGCTGCGATGGCGAAGAGGCGATCGGGCTCAATACTTCGCGGTGATCGTGAAGCTCCAGGTCTGCGGCGCGCCGTAATAGACGGTGCGGATATTGCCGACCGACGAGAACTCCTGGCCTTCGGTCTTGTAGACCTCGTCCGAGAGATTCTTGCCGTAGATGCCGGCGGAGAACTGGCCTTCCGCGTCTTCCCAGACGAGACGGGCGTCGTAGAGCCAGTAGCTGTCCTGGAAGAGGCCGGCGACTTCGGTCGTCGAGTTGGTCAGCGTGTTGTCGACCGCCAGCGCCATGCGCGAGCGGTAACGGGCCGAGGCGCCAAGCGTGATCGAGCCGTTCTCGCCCATGTCCCACTCATAGGCGGCGCCGACGCGCACCGTCCATTTGGGCGAGAAGGCCGGGGTCTGGAACGCGCGGCTGCCGCCGAACGCGGTGAAGCGCACGTCGTTGAAGGTGACATACTCCGCGTCGAGATAGCCGATCTGGGTGTCGAGCTGCAGGCCCTGGACGGGGGTCGCATAGAGCTCCAGTTCGGCGCCCTTGGTCTCCATCTTGCCGGCATTGATGACCGTCAGTTCCGGCGAGGGGAGGTTCGTGCCGGGATCGGTGACGGTACCCGAGACGCGCGCCTGGAAGTCCTTGTAGTCGTTGTAGAAGATCGCGACGTTCGCGCGGATCTTCTTGTCCCAGAAGGTCGACTTGATGCCGGCTTCGTAGGACGTGACCTCTTCGGGATTGTAAGGCGCCTGCTCGCCGGGATTGTTGGCGCGGCCGTTGAAGCCGCCCGACTTGAAGCCCTTGGCGATGCGGCCGTAGAGCATGACGTCGTCGCTCGCCTGATAGTCGATCGTGAACGAGGGCGAGGTGTCCGACCAGGTCTCGTTGAGGCCCTTGAAGGCGAAGGCCGGATTGGCCTGCAGCAGCGGCGAGGACGAGAAGGTCGAGGTCGTGCGCGAATAGACCTTCTCCTCCTCGGTGTAGCGGATGCCGAGCGAGATCCTGAGCGCCTCGGTAACCGCGTAGGAGGCGTTGAGGTAGGCCGCCTTGCTGGTCGTCTCCAGATCGTCATCGACGGTGCGCAGGAAGGTCGGGTTGCCCAACAGCGGACCGACGAGCTGGTCGGCATAGGCCTCCTGATGGGAGGTGATGTTCTCCTTCAGGTAATACAGCCCGCCGACCACGTTCCAGCTGTCGGTCTGGTAGATCAGCTGGAATTCCTGGCTGAGCTGGTCCTGGTCGACGCCGACAAAGACATCGCCGAGCTCGAACTGGGTCGCGTCGATATCGACATAGTCGTCGGTGTTGAGCTCGCGATAGGCGGTGATCGATTTCACCGAGAAGGCGTCGTTGAAGTCGTAGGCCGCGGTCGCCGAGGTGCCCCAATGCTTCAGCTTGGTGGAGTTCGGCAGGCCGGGCGTCGTGCGGGTCTGGAAGTTATATTCCGGCAGGACGGCCGGGAGCACGAGGATCGGGAGGCCGCCGATCAGGGTCACCAGCGTGTTGACGGGCTGGCCGACCGTCATCGCGGCGTCTTCCTTGGTGCCGTCGAGGCTGAGATCGAGGCGGAAGGGACCGTTGCCGCCGAAAGCAACGCGCAGGCGGCCGGCGGTCGTGTCCTTGTCGTTATACTCCTGGTCGAGCACGGGATCCTCGACATAGCCGTCGCGCTTGGAGCGCAGCAGCGAGATGCCGACCGCGATGTTCTCGGCGACCGGACCGCTGACCGCGGCCTTGGCCTCGAACTGCGCGTAGGAGCCGACCGTCACCGACGCTGCGGCGCGGAGCTCATCGCCCGGGCGGCGGGTGATCACCTTCAGCGCGCCGCCGATCGTGTTCTTGCCGTAGAGCGTGCCCTGGGGGCCGCGCAGGACCTCGACGCGTTCGATGTCGAGCAGGTCGAGCTGGGTGCCGCGGATACGGCTGAAATAGACGTCATCGACATAGACGCCGACGGCGGGATCGAAGGTCTGCAGCGCATCGGGCTGGCCGATGCCGCGGATGAAGATGTTGGTCGCGTCCGACGAGCCGCGGCCCTGGACAAGGTTGAGGTTGGGGACCGCACCCTGAAGGTCGGTCACGTCCTTGGCGCCGAGGCGCTCAAGCGTCTTTTCCGAGAAGGCCGAGACCGAGGCCGGGACCTTCTGCTGCGATTCCTCGACGCGGCGGGCGGTGACGACGATTTCCTCTTCGCCGGCGCCGCCGGCAGTGTCCTGCGCCATGGCCGGAAACGCGACCATCAGGGCCGCGGACGCCAATAGAGATGCCTTCAGAAACGATGTCATGTGTCCCTCCCAGGAGATGTTTCGACCGGCGTAATTCAGCGGGCGATGATTTAATGTGAGGATGGTCACGCCCGTGCTGTCTGTCAAAGCCGGGCACACGGCCCTTGCCGGAATGGCTACGAGGTGTGACTTTTTTGCCCGTTCTTGTAGGCTTTGTGACACCGAGAGGACGACGCCATGAAAGACAAGGACCTGCAGGTGGCTACGGCGACGCCAGCCCCACGCACCCGCGTTCAGGGCCGCCGCGGCCGGCCGCCCAAGAGCGCCGGTCCGTCAGGCACCAGCGAGCTGATTCTCGATGTCGCCGAGGACCTGTTCTCCAAGCACGGCCTGCATGGCGTCTCGATCCGCGATGTCGCCAACGAGGCGGGCGTCGATACCGCTTTGCTCCACTACTACTTCGGCACCAAGCGCGGGCTGTTCGACGCGGTCGTCAAACGCCGCTCGGAAATCCTGAACATCGACCGCATGGCCTCGCTCGACGCCTATGCCCGCGAGGCCGGCGACCAGCTGACCACGGAAGGCGTGATCGACGCCTTCCTGCAGCCGCTGCTCTATTGGGGCGAGAAGGGCGGGCCGGGCTGGAAGCATTATTTCGCGCTGATCAGCCAGGCCAACGCCAACCCGGTCTGGGGCGGCGAGACCATGGCGCGCTATTTCGACACGGTGATCCACCGCCTGATCGACCTGCTGAAGGAGTCGCTGCCGGGCGCGCGGGACGAGGACCTCTACTGGGCCTATCACAACCTCTCCGGGGCGCTGACGCTGACCATCGGCGAGACCGGCCGCCTCGACCGCCTGTCCGACGGGCTCTGCCGCTCGGGCGATCTGAAGACGGCCTACACGGTCATGACCCGCTTCGCCGCGGCGGGCTTCCGGGCGGTGTGCGCCCGCGCCTGATTGCCGCGGGACCTAAATCCCCTCTTCGCCGTTATCAGCGGGATGAAAGCGATCCTGTTCCACAATCCCAAATCCGGCACGGCAGACGGCGGCCATTCCCCCGACGAACTGACCGCGATCCTCAGGCTGGCGGGTTACGACGTCACCTATTGCTCGACCAAGACGCGCGCCTTCAAGACGGCGCTGAAGAAGACCTATGATCTCGCGGTCGCCGCAGGCGGCGACGGGACGGTGGGCAAGGTGCTGCGCGGCATCAAGGACCGTTCCATGCCGGTCGGGATCTGGCCGCTGGGCACCGCGAACAACATCGCGACCTCGCTGGGCATCCGCGGCACGCCGCACGAGATCGCCGCGGGCTGGTCGCCCAAGCGGACACGGACGCTGACCATCGGTCTCGTCGAGGGGCCGTGGGGCGAGACGCCGTTCGTGGAAGCCGTCGGCTGGGGCGTGATGGCCGATGCGACCGACTCGTCGATCGGCGCGGAGGCGGAGGGCAATGCGCGGCTGACGCTCGGCCGCGATGCCTTCCGCAAGGCGCTGACCAAGACCAAGGCGCGCGACCTCAAGGTCACGATCGACGGCAAGCCGTTCGACGGCAAGGTGCTGGGCCTCGAGGTCCTGAATATCGGCTATGCCGGACCCGGCATTCCGCTGCGCCCTGCGGTCGCGCCGGGCGAGGCGAAGCTCGACGTCGTCGCGATCCGCGAGGAGCACCGCGAGGACATGCTGGAATGGCTTGGCCCCGCGCAGGAGGAAAAGCCGGCACCGGTGAGCGTGCGCCGCGGGCGCGAGATCGTGGTGCACTGGAAGGGCAAGCCGCAGATGCGGATCGATGACGGTTTCGTCGACCCGCCCGAGAGCGGCAAGGCGCGCATCACGATCACCCTGCAGGACGAGCCGGTGACGGTGTGGATGCCGAAACCGAAGCGCGCCGCTCCGGCCGCGAAGGCAAAAGCCGCCAGAACGACGCCGGTAAAGAAAGCCGCGCCCAAGGCCAAGGCGAAATCCAAGCCGCGCCGGAAGGCCTGAAATGGCCCTTCCGGACGACACCCTGCTCGCCGAGATCGAGCGTACCGCGATGGAACTGGCTCAGCTTGCCGGGGCGGAGATCGTCACGGCGGTCGGCGGCCTGATGAGCGTGCGCTACAAGACCGGCGCCAGTGAGGATGCTCTGCGCGATCCCGTTTCGGAGGTCGATCACCGCGTCGAGGTCCTGATCCGCGCGGGGCTCGCCGACAAGTTTCCGACCCATGACATCATCGGCGAGGAACTGGATCAGCGCGGCAACGATGACGAATTCATCTGGGCGGTCGATCCGATCGACGGCACCACGAATTTCGTGAACGGCTTCCCGATGTTCGCCGCCACGATCGGCGTCCTGCACCGGGGCAAGCCCATCGCCGGCGCCGTCTGGTGCGCGACCAGCCATGCGATCCGTGCCGGGGTCTATCATGCGCGGGTCGGCGGAGGGCTCCATTTCGACGGGCAGCCGGTCGTGCGCGCCGCCAATCCCGATGTCCGTCGCCGGCTTGCGGGCGTCCCGCGCGCCGTGGCGCTGGAAGGCCCTTGGGATGCGCGCAAGACTGGCTCGGCGGCGATCGAATGCGCGCTCGCCGCGGCCGGTCCGCTGCATGTCGTGCGCTTCGACAATGTGAATCTGTGGGATGTCGCGGGCGGCGTCGCGCTGATCCTCGCGGCGGGCGGCCGGGTCTGCGTGCGCGAGGACGGCGCCTGGGTAGACCTCACCGCGTTCACAGTCCGGCCGGAAGCGCCGGACCTCCGCAACTGGCGCCGGGCGATGATCGCGGGCAATCCCGAGGCCGTCGCGGCCATGTGCGCCGCCGGCGCGTGACATCTGTTTGACGTTTGTGCGACGCGCAGCGGCGTAACGGTGACAGCCGCCAAATCCGGCGCGCACAAACAAGTGAAGAGTCTAACAGAGACCCCCATTTTCCGCAGCGCACAACGCGCTCATCTTGAGCCTGCATGACACCCCGCTCGGCCGCTTGGCTTCTCGCCGCCCTCCTCGCCCTTCCCGCCTGTTCCGATTCCGGCTCGAAACCGCAAGGTGCCCCCGCAACCGCCGTCTCCGCGATCACCGCCGCGGTGGCGCCGATGAAGACCGAACTCGATGCCTCCGGCACGGTCGAGCCCTCCGCGACCGTCGCCGTGAAATCGCTGGTCGACGGCCAGGTCAAGAGCGTGCTCTTCAACGAGGGCGACCTCGTCGCCGAGGGCCAGCCGCTGTTCCAGATCGACGACACGATGATCCGTGCCCAGATCGCGGCGGCGGAAGCTGCGCGGGATCGCGATGCGGCATCGGCCAATCAGCTTACCGCCGAATACGAGCGAATCCAGAAACTGGCGGGCAAGGGCTTTGAATCCGCTTCGGCGCTAGATGCCGCCAAGGCCGCCGCCGACGCCGCCACCTTTGCGGCTGAGGCCGATCAGGCACAGATCGACGAGCTGAACGTGCAGCTCGCCTATTACGCGATCGCCGCACCGGTCGCGGGCCGCACGGGCGAAAGCACGCTGCGCCCCGGCGCGACGATCAAGGCAAACGACACGGCGAGCCTGGTCACCATCAACCGCCTGTCGCCCGTGCGCGTGCGCTTCTCCATCCCCGCGGCGAGCGCCGCCCTCGCCCGCGCCCATCTTGGTGCCGGAGACGCCGCCGTGCTGGCGGCACCGCATGGTGCGACAGGCACGGCAGAGACGGGCAAGCTCGTCTTCCTCGATAACGCCGTCGACGCCGCGAATGGCCAGCTGCTCGCCAAGGGCGAGTTCGCCAATACCGACGAATCCCTGCTGCCCGGCGCGCTGGTCGACGTGACGCTGGATCTCGGCACGGCCGCCGAACTGGTCGCCCTGCCCGAGGCCGCCGTGCAGCTCGGCGCCGACAAGCCCTACGTCTTCATCGCCGCGGCCGGCGATGTCGCGCAGAAGCGCCAGGTCGAGATCGCCGGGCGCAATGACGGCCAGGTCTTTCTCAACAGCGGCGTCAATGCCGGCGAACGGGTGATCGTCGACGGGCTCGCCAAGCTGAGCGACGGCGCGAAGGTCGCCGTCCATGACGTGACGCCGGCGCCCGCCGCGGCGCCCGGCGCCGGAGCGGCGGGCGCCCCGCTGGCGTCGGCGCCGTGACCCTGCCCGAAGCCGCGATCCGGCGCCCGGTCGCAACCGTCCTGCTGACGCTGGCGCTGGTGATCGCGGGCTGGACGGGCTGGGGCCTGCTGCCCGTCGCGGCGCTGCCCAATGTCGATTTCCCGACCATCCAGATTTCCGCCTCGCTGCCAGGCGCCAATCCCGACACGATGGCGAGCGCCGTCGCGACGCCGATCGAGCGGCAGCTCGCGACCATCTCGGGCATCGACTCGATCCTCTCCTCCTCCAGCGTCGGCACAACCTCGATCACCGTCCAGTTCGCGCTGGACCGCGACATCGACGCCGCCGCGCTCGACGTGCAGTCGGCCCTCTCGGTGGTGCAGCGCAAGCTGCCGCCGCAGATGACGACGCCGCCGAGCTTCCAGAAGGTGAACCCGGCCGACCAGCCGATCCTGCTAATCGGCGTCACCTCGGACGCAGTGAAGCTGTCCGCGCTGCAGGACATTCTCGACACCCAGATCATTCCCCGGATCGCGACGACCAGCGGCGTCTCGCAGGTCAACGTCTTCGGCTCCAAGACCTATGCGGTGCGGGTGCGCTTCGATCCCGATGCGCTCGCCGCCCGCTCGCTCACCACCGACGATCTGCGCCAGGCGCTGGCCACCGCCAACTCCAACACCCCCGTCGGCTCGATCGGCGAAGGCAGTACGTTCTACGTGCTGGACGCGACCGGCAATCTCCAGGACGCCGCCGACTTCGCCGAGGTCGTCGTCGCCTGGCGGAACGGCCAGCCCATCCGCGTGAAGGACGTCGCGACCGTCGAGGACTCCGTCGCCAACCGCTTCCTCCAGGCGAGCGTCGGCGGGCAGCCCTCGCTGATCATGGCGATCCAGAAACAGCCCGGCGCCAATGTCGTCGGCGTCGTCGATGCGATCACCGCCGAACTGCCGAAGCTGAAGGCGGCGCTCCCCGCCGACGCGACGCTGCGCGTCATCATCGATCGCTCGGCCTCGGTGCGCGCCGCCAACAACGATGCGCAGCTGACCCTGCTCGGCACCGCCGTGCTGGTGGTCATAGTGATCTTCCTTGTCCTCGGCGACGGCCGCGCGACGCTGGTGCCGGCGATCGTGCTGCCGGTCGCGGGCATGGGGACGTTCGCGGGCATGTGGCTGCTCGGCTTCAGCCTCGACAATATCAGCCTGCTGGCGCTGACGCTGGCGGCGGGCTTCGTCGTCGACGACGCGATCGTCGTGCTCGAAAACATCGTGCGCAAGATCGAGCACGGCCTGACGCCCTTTCGCGCGGCGATCGAAGGCGCCAGCGAGATTTTCTACACGGTGATCTCGATCTCGGTCTCGCTGGTCGCGGTGTTCATCCCGCTGCTTTTCATGGGCGGCGTGATCGGGCGGCTGTTCCATGAATTCGCGGTGACGCTGACCGTCGCGATCGGCGTCTCCGTCATCGTCTCGCTGACGCTGACCCCGCTGATGGCGAGCCGGCTGCTCGCGCCCCGCGACGCGGCGCGCAAGCCCACACTGATCGCGCGCTGGTCGACGGCCGGCTTCGACCGCTTCACGCGCGGCTATGCCTGGGCGCTCGACCGCGTGCTGGCGCGGCCGGCGCTCACGCTCGGCGCGACGGTCCTGTCGATCGGCCTGACGCTGTGGGGCTTCGGCGCGATCCCCAAGGGCTTCTTCCCGACCGAAGACACCGGCCTCATGACCATCACCACCCAGGCCGCGCCGGACATCTCGTTCACCGGCATGGTGGAGAAGCAGAGCGCGCTCGCCGAGATCGTCCGCGCCGACCCCGCCGTCGCGGTCGTCACCTCCATTGTCGGCGTCACGGGCTCGTCGGGCTCGCTTAACAATGGCCGCATGTTCGTCGGCCTGAAGCCCGAGGGCGAGCGCGACAGCGGCTTCGTTGTCCAGGCCCGGCTGCGCAAGGCGCTTGCCGCTGTGCCGGGCATCCAGGCCTTCCCGCAGATCCAGCAGAACCTCACCATCGGCGCGCGGGCCGGCGCGGCGCAGTACCAGTACACACTGTCCGGCATCGACACCGCGACGCTCTACGACTTCGCGCCGAAGCTGGAGGCGCGGCTGCGCACCACGCCGGGCTTCAGCGACGTCCTCTCCGACCTCCAGCTCGGCTCGCGCGAGGCGCGGCTGATCATCGACCGCGACGCCGCCTCGCGCGCCGGGGTCAGCGTCGATGCGATCCGCCAGGCGCTCTACGATTCCTTCGGCCAGGAGCAGATCTCGACGATCTACACCTCGTCGAACTCCTATCAGGTGATCCAGGAATCGGCGCTGAGCGACCAGATCGATCCCGCCTCCATCGACAAGATCCAGGTGCGCGCGAGCGACAACACGCTGGTGCCGCTGTCGGCGCTCGCAACCATCGAGATCCGGCCGGCGCCGGTCAGTCTCAGCCACCAGAGCGAGCTACCGGCGGTGACGATCTCGTTCAACCTGACCGGCGGCGCGTCGCTGAGCGATGCCGAGACGGCGATCGCCGCGGCAATGGACGAGCTCAAACCCGCCGAGGGCATCGCCGGTTCGTTCCAGGGCTCGGCCCAGGCCTATCAGCAATCGGCCAGCGGCGAGCTGACGCTGTTCCTCGCGGCGATCCTCGTCATCTATGTGGTGCTGGGCGTGCTCTATGAGAGCTTCATCCACCCGATCACCATTCTGGCCGGCCTGCCCTCGGCCGCCATCGGCGCGCTGCTGGCGCTCTGGCTGTTCGGCATGCCGCTCGATGTCATCGGGATTATCGGCATCGTACTGCTGATCGGCATCGTGAAGAAGAACGCGATCATGATGATCGACTTCGCGCTGCACGCGATGCGCAACGAGGGCATGGATGCGCGTGCCGCGGCGCGCCATGCCTGCCTCGTGCGCTTCCGCCCGATCATGATGACGACCTTCGCGGCGCTCGCTTCGGCCTTGCCCATCGCCTTCGGCCTCGGCGCGGGCGGCGAACTGCGCCAACCGCTCGGCGTCGTGGTGGCCGGCGGGCTGCTGTTGTCGCAGGTCGTGACGCTGTTCATCACGCCGGTGATCTTCGTCGGCTTCGAACACCTGCTGCATCGCACGAAGCAGCAGCCGGTGGATCCCATGCAGGCGGCCGAGCCAACCCCGGCGGCGTGAGCGCCTACCGGCGCTTGCCGCCGAGAATGCCGCCGAGAATGGAGCGCGTGATCTCGCGGGTGATCGTGTTGCTGGCGGTGCGTGCCGCGGATTTGACCGCCGCCTCGCCCACGCTCTGACGCCGGCCGCCGCCGCCGCCGAAAATGTCGGAGAGCCAGCCGCCCGATTCCTTCTTCTCTTCCGGTGCAGGGGCGCGGTCGCGGATGGAGCCGCGGGGCTCGCGCGGCAGGTCTTCGTCACGCGGCGCGCGGCGCGTGGTTTCGACCGGCGGCGGTACGGGCACGGGACGCGCGCCCCAGTCGATGCCGCCGCTTTTCGTCTGCGCCTTGGACGCGGGGGCGGGCGCTGCGACCTGCTTGTCGCCGTTGAGGATTTCGAACGCGGATTCGCGGTCGAGCACCTCGTCATACTTGCCCTTGAAGGGACTGGACTCGATGACCGCCATGCGTTCCTCGTCGGTCACCGGACCCATGCGGCCCGACGGCGGGCGGATCAGGGCGCGCTCCACCACGGTCGGCACGCCGCCCTTCTGTAGCATCGACACCAGCGCCTCGCCGATCCCCATTTCGGTGATCGCGTCCTCGGTCTTGAAATTGGGGTTCGCGCGGAAGCTTTCCGCCGCGACCCGCACGGCCTTCTGGTCCTTGGGCGTATAGGCGCGCAGCGCATGCTGGATGCGATTGCCGAGCTGGCTGAGGACGATGTCCGGCACGTCCTGCGGATTCTGGGTGATGAAATAGATGCCGACGCCCTTGGAGCGGATGAGGCGGACGACCTGCGTCACTTTTTCGAGTAGCGCCTTGGGCGCGTCGTTGAAGAGGAGATGCGCCTCGTCGAAGAAGAAGACGAGCTTGGGCTTTTCGGGATCGCCGACTTCGGGGAGGACCTCGAAGAGTTCGGAGAGCATCCACAGCAGGAACGTCGCATAGACCCGCGGGTTCGACATCAGCTGGTCGGCGGCGAGGATGTTGATCGCGCCGCGCCCCTGCGCGTCCGTCGTCATGAAGTCTTTGAGGTCGAGCGCGGGCTCGCCGAAAAAGGCATCGCCCCCCTGGTTCTCCAGCACCAGCAGGCCGCGCTGGATCGCGCCCACCGTGGTCGGCGAGACATTGCCGTATTTCGCTTTGATCTCGTCGGCATGTTCGGCGAGGAATTGCAGGATCGCCCGCAGATCCTTGAAGTCGAGCAGCAGCAGGCCTTCCTCGTCGGCGACGCGGAAGGCGATGTTGAGGACGCCTTCCTGCACGTCGTTGAGGTCGAGCATGCGGGCGAGCAACAGCGGTCCCATCTCCGAGACCGTCGCGCGGATCGGATGGCCCTTCTTGCCGAAGACATCCCAATAGATCGTCGGATGCGGTTCGAGCACATAGGGGTCGAGCCCGACCTTCTGCGCCCGCTCGGTGAGGAAGGGCTTTTCCGTGCCGGCGAGCGCGATGCCCGACAGATCGCCCTTCACGTCCGCCGCGAAGACCGGTACGCCCGCGGCCGACAGGCCTTCGGCGAGGATCTGCAGCGTCACGGTCTTGCCGGTGCCGGTCGCCCCGGCCACCAGCCCGTGCCGGTTGGCGAGCGAGAGCAGCAGCTCGACGGGATTGTCGCCCTTGCCGACGAAAACGCCGGTGGGAACGGCCGGGGGAGTAGCGGTGGGATCGCTCATGGCGCCTCGCTGATGGAACGGTGGGGAGAATGCCGACAAGCCGTGCTGCGCCGCAAGATGCCATCGCGGCATTGCGCCGCTTGCCTCGCGCGCACGCCCCGCGCCATGTTGCGGCGGCATGACGGACGACGCTTTTCCCGATTTTGAAGACGCGGCGCCCCTCGCCCCGGAACCCGAGGATGACGACGAGGAACAAAAGCCGCGCGCGTTGCGCTGGCCGCGGCCCTGGACGCGGGAATTCTGGACCGTCGATATCGTCTATGCGGCGCTCGGCGTCGGCCTGGCGATCGTCTCGACCATCCTCATCGCCTATCTCTCGGCGGGCTATGACCGGCAGGTCCAGACGCAGGCGCGCGAACAGCGCCACCTGAACGCGGTGTTCCGTGCGGGCGGACGGGCGCTCTTCGAAATGGCCGCGGCCTCGGCGCTAGAGCGCACCTTCGAGACGCATCTGGAAAGCGTTGCCGGCGATACGCAGCGCCGCGCCGAGACGGCGGGGGCGCTGGTTCTGTCGCTCCGCAGCTTCAAGACCTATCTCAGCATCCTGGCGCCCGACGCCGTCGCGCCGTTCACCGCGCAAAGCGATGCCTGGCTGAAGGAATTCGCGGCGGGGAACGACGCGGTCCCCGCGACCATCCGCGCCTCGATCGTGCGTTACATCAACGGGCCGGTTTCGGATGGCAACATGGCCCGGGCCGCACGCCGGGCCGCGCTGAAACAGGAGATCGCGGCGACCCGCGAGGCCCGCGATTTCTGGCGGGCGACCGGCGCCTTCTTTCAGGTCTTCGGCATTATCCTTGCGATCTGCGGCCAGGTCGCGGGCCGCCGAGCGCGGGCGCGGCAGTTCGCGCCGCCCGATCTGAAACGGCGGCTCTCGACCGGGCCGTTCAGCCGTCATTTCTGGACGCTCGACGTCGTCGCCGTGACGTTCGGCTCGTTGATCTCGCTGGGCGGGACGATCGCGCTCTATTTCATCGTGGTCAGCTACTATCACGGGATCGACGAGATCCGCGGCCGGCTGGAAGAGCGCGGCATGCAGGTCGAACTGACCGAAGCTGCCAACCATGCCTATGACGATATGGGCATGTTGGAACTCTGGGTCGGCGATCTCGTGACGCGCCGCCCGGCTGACAGTTATACGCCGCCGGCCGTCACCTTCCCGAAGCTGCCGGGCGAGGACAGCGCACCGAGCGAGGTTCCGCCGGCCGCCTATGTCCGCTCGCGCCGGTCGTTTCCTGTCTTCTGGCTGGCGCGTGTGTCGGAGGATAACGACCCCGCCCGCTTCGAGCCGCTGATCGAGGAATATTACCGCGTCTATGAGGACCTCGATGGCGCGCCCTATGCCGCCTATGTCGAGCGCATCCGCGCCGCGGCGGGTGCAAAACTGGTCGCGATCCGCGAGGAGCGGGTGACACTGGCGACCGAGTTGAACGCGCTGGAGATCGACCAGGCCTTCGTGCGCGACGCCGGCGGGCTGATGCAGCTCTTCGGCCTCCTCTTCGCCTTCACCGGCTATCTCGCCTACTACAAGAGGCCGCGGGTATGAGCGCGCGTCCCGCGAGCAATTGGTGGAAGCCCTGGACGCGAGAGTTCTGGGCGATCGATGTCGTGCTGGGCGTCCTAGGCCTCGTCATCTCGGTCGTCGCCACCCTGCTCGTCTTCTACCTCTCCGCCGGCTACGAGGGCGCGATCCGCGCCAAGGCGGACGAGGCCCATGACCTCAACGCCGCGCTGACCGATAACGGCCGCGCGCTGTTCGATGTCGCCACCACCTTCGCGATGGAACGCGGGCTCGAAGCCCATGCCGATGCCGTGGCGCAACCGGAGGCGCGCCGGGCGATGGTCGGGGCAGCGCTGGGCTTCGGGGCACGGACCTTCACCGCTTATCTCGCCGCAACCGCGCCAGACGAAATTCCCGGTTTCGAAGCCGAGGCCGCGCGTCTGATCGCTGCCTATGCCAAGGGCGACGATGCCGTGCCGGCGAAGCTGCGTGCACTAACGTCCGGTCTGATGGACGGGCCGGCGGCGGCGGGGAATGCCGCCAAGGGCGCGCGGCGGCCTCAGGTCGTGATCGAGCTGGCGGAGTTGCGGCGGGCCCGCGACTTCTGGCGCGCCGTCGGCGGTTTCCTGCAGGTTTTCGGCATCATCCTCGTCGTCTCCGGGCAGGTCGCGGGGCGCAAGGGCCGCACCTGGCAGCACGCCCCGCCGGAAATCCAGGCGCTGCCCAGCCATCCCTTCACGCGGCGCTTCTGGACCGTCGATGTCGTCGGCATCGCCATCGGCACGCTGGTGACGCTGACGGGAACGGCGGTGCTGTTCTTCACCGTCGATGCCCACCAGCGCGACATCGACGAGGCCCGCCGCCAGCTGGACGGGCGCGAGACGCTGATCGCGCTCTCGGACGCCGCATTCAACGAATATGACGACATCGCCCTCCTGGAGCCCTTCGTCGCCGATATCGAGGCGCGCCGGACGCCCGCCTCGCATGTCCCCCCGGGCATCCGCGCCGCGTGGGGGGCGCGCGAAGACGTGACGGCCATCGAGATCGCGCCCGCCCCCTATGTCGCAGTGCGCAAGTCCTATCCCGTCTACTGGCTGGTGCGGATGCTCGGCGACAATGTCGAAGCAAACTATGCGGCGCCGGTCGAGACCTTCTATGCGCTGGTGCAGGAGCCCGCTTCGCCGGCCTATCGCGCGTTCGAAGCGGATATCCTGACCCGCGCCCATGCCCGGATGGACCAGCTGAAGGCCGACCGTGATGCCTTGTCGGGCGCGCTGGGCGTCAGCGAACGCGCCCAATCCACGGCGCGGGACCGGGGCAGCCTGCTGCTTCTCCTCGGCCTCGTCCTGACCTTTGCCGGCAACGTCACCTATTACAAAAGGCCGCGGCGCTAGGTCGCTTGCCTGATGCCGCGCCCCCGCGCCATGTTCGGGCAAATGGGTGGGGGACCCCAAGCGTGAGCGACGAGCCGCGGGAAGCGCAAGGCGTAGAGGCCCAGCCCAAGACGGGCATGCCGCACATCCTTTCGCGCGCCTTCTGGACGATCGACACCGTGCTCGGCGTTGCCGGCCTGGGCCTGTCGCTGGTGAGCACGATCTTCGTCTTCTACCTGACCGCGGCGCTGGAGGCGGACCTCAGGGCCAAGGTCGGCGAGGCGGAGCGGCTGAACCAGCTGCTGGTGTCGGCCCAGGCGCGGCTCTACGACCATGCCGTCGATTTCGGCGTCCAGCGGGCCTTCGAGGCCTATCTCGATGCCTTCGCCGACGATGTCACGCGGCGGCGCCTCAACGCCGAGGCGCTGCGCATCGCCCTGCTGTCCCACCACAAGCATCTCGCCATCACGGCGCCTGAAGCACTGCCCGAGCTCAGCGCCGGGCAGGAGGCGCTGCTGGAGGCCTACGCCGCGGGCGACGATACCGCGCCCGCGAAGATTAGAGCCTCGATCACGCGGGCGAACACGGCCAATACCGGCGCTGTCTGGCGCGGCAACCGGGCGCGCTACGAGCGGCGCGTGGCGCTCAACCGCGACATTCCCGAAATCCAGCGCTCGCGCGATCTCGTCCGCGCCATTGGCGGGTTCTTCCAGGTCTTCGGGATCATCATCGCCCTGACCGGCCAGATCGCAGGACGCAAGGCGTTCGCCAACCGCAACACGCCCCGCGACCAGCGGCCCGGCCTTTTCAGCCGCGCGTTCTGGACCGGCGATGTCACCGCCGTCGTGGTCGGCACCGCGGCCTCGCTGGCCGGCACCGCCATTCTCTTCTTCGTGGTCGATGCCTATCAGCAGGCGATCGACAGTGCCCGCCGCGGCAGCGAGACACGGGGCATTTCGCTGGAGGTCGCGGCGAGCGCGCTTGACGCATGGGAAGACAACGGCATCGCCATGCTGTGGGTGGAGGACGTGCAACAACGGCGGAGCGCGCAGTCCCATGTCGCGGCGCAGGTCGTGATCGAGCCCTTGCCGGGCGAGGCCGCGCCGCCTTTCGAGATGGGACCGGAGGACTATGTCGCCCACCGCCGATCGTTCTCGTTGATGTGGCTGCTGCGGCTCGCCGGCGACAATGACGAGACGAAATACGGCGACGATCTCATCCGGTTCGAGCAATTGGTGTTCAAGCCGCGCTCGCCCGACTGGCAGGCTTTCGACGGCGAGATCCAGCGCAAGGCCGCCCCTGTGATGACGCGCATGACGGTGGAACGCCGGGCGCTCGACGCCGAAGCCGGCCTGATGCAGGGCGAACAGGGCACCTGGCGCGACTTCGGCGGGCTGTTGCAGATGATCGGCCTGGTGCTCGCCTTCGCGGGGAACCTCGTCTACTTCAAACGCTCTGCGTGAGGCGCTTTGAGAACGTCTCGCAAGGACCGGATTGACGCGTGCGGCGCGTTGCTTTGAGGGGCGTCATTCCTATACTCCGCGCCGTTCTTATAACGACTCTCTGACCTCAGGATTTTCATGGCCGACGCCACAGCGTCCGCACGCCGCCCCGAGCGGCCCCGTTCGCCGCACCTCCAGATCTATCGCTGGCCGGTGACGATGCTGACCTCGATCATTCACCGCATCACCGGCGTCGGCCTCGGCGGCGGCGCGCTGCTGATCGCCTGGTGGCTGATCGCCGCCGCCGCCGGCCCGGACGCCTATGCCACCTTCGCCGCCGTTGCGGGCAGCTGGTTCGGCAAGCTGGTCCTGTTCGGCTTCACCTGGGCGCTCTCGTTCCATTTGCTGAACGGCATCCGCCATCTCTTCTGGGATTTCGGCATGGGCTTCGAGAAGCACCGCGCCGAGCGCACCGGCACGATCGTGATCGCGCTCAGCGTCATCCTGCCTTTGGTGATCTGGGCCTATGCCCTCTGGGCGCGGGGGGCATTCTGATGGCCGGCTCCAAGAACACGCTGCGCACGCCGCTCGGCAAGGTCCGCGGCCTCGGCGCCGCCAAGCGCGGCACCGATCACTTCATCGCCCAGCGCATCAGCGCGATTGCGCTGGTCCCCCTCGCGATCTGGTTCATCTGGGCCATCGCCGCCCACACCAATGCGGACTATGCCGCGGCGGTCGCGTTCATCGCGCATCCCGTGAACGCCGCGCTGCTGGCGCTGTTCGCGCTGACCGGCATCTACCATTTCGTGCTGGGGCTGCAGGTCGTGATCGAGGATTACGTGACGGCTGAGGGGCTGAAGATCGCCTCGCTCCTGCTCAACAAGTTTGTCGGCATCGTGCTCGGCGTCGCCGTGCTCATCGCCATTCTGAAACTCGCCCTCTGAAGGGTCTCATGACCGCTTACACCATCGTCGATCATACCTATGACGTCGTCGTCGTCGGCGCCGGCGGCGCGGGCCTGCGCGCCACGCTCGGCGCAGCTGAGGCCGGCCTCAAGACCGCGTGCATCACCAAGGTCTTCCCGACCCGCAGCCACACTGTCGCGGCGCAGGGCGGCATCTCCGCCTCGCTCGGCAATATGGGCGAGGACGACTGGCGCTGGCACATGTATGACACCGTCAAGGGCGCCGACTGGCTGGGCGACCAGGACGCCATCGAATACCTGGTGCGCAACGCCGTAGATGCGGTCTACGAGCTCGAGCACTGGGGCGTGCCCTTCTCCCGCACCGAGGAAGGCAAGATCTACCAGCGCGCCTTTGGCGGCATGACCAAGAATTTCGGCCAGTCGCCGCAGCAGCGCACCTGCGCCGCCGCCGACCGCACCGGCCACGCCATCCTGCACACGCTCTACGGCCAGTGCGTGAAGAACAAGGTCCAGTTCTTCATCGAATACTTCGCGCTCGACCTCATCATGGAAGACGGCCGCTGCCGCGGCGTAATGGCATGGTGCCTCGACGACGGCACGATCCACCGCTTCCGCGCGCATGAAGTGATCCTGGCGACCGGCGGCTATGGCCGCGCCTATTTCTCCTGCACCTCTGCCCACACCTGCACCGGCGACGGCAATGCGATGGTGCTGCGCGCCGGCCTGCCGCTGCAGGACATGGAGTTCGTGCAGTTCCATCCGACCGGCATTTACGGCGCGGGCTGCCTCATCACCGAGGGCGTACGTGGCGAGGGCGGCTATCTCACCAACAAGGAAGGCGAGCGCTTCATGGAGCGCTATGCGCCGTCCGTGAAGGACCTCGCCTCGCGCGATGTCGTCTCGCGCGCCATGACGATGGAGATTCGCGAAGGCCGCGGCTGCGGTCCGCAGGGCGAGTGGATCCATCTCCATGTCGACCATCTCGACCCGAAGATCATCCACGAGCGCCTGCCCGGCATCGCGGAAAGCGCCAAGATCTTCGCCGGCGTCGACGTGACCAAGGAACCGATCCCGGTGACGCCCACCGTCCACTACAATATGGGCGGCATCCCCACGAACTATCACGGCGAAGTCCTGACCAAGGCCGGCGGCGATCCGGATTCGGTGGTGCCCGGCCTGATGGCGATCGGCGAAGCGGCCTGCGTTTCGGTGCATGGCGCGAACCGGCTTGGGTCCAACTCGCTGACCGACCTCGTCGTCTTCGGCCGCGCCGCGGGCCTGCGCGTTGCGGAGACCGTGAAGATCGGCGAGCGCCATCGCGACCTGCCCAAGGGCGCGGGCGACGACGCGCTCGCGCGGCTCGACCGTTTCCGCAACGCCAAGGGCGGCACCCCGACCGCGGTGCTGCGCCTGCAGATGCAGAAGGTCATGCAGGCGAACTGCGCGGTCTATCGCACCGGCGAGGTGCTGGACGAGGGCGTCACCAAGATCAACGCGGTGCACGCCGCTTCCGCCGATATCGGCGTCAGCGACCGCACGATGATCTGGAACTCCGATCTCATGGAGAGCCTGGAATACGACAACCTGATCAGCCAGGCCGTCGTCACCATGACGTCAGCCGCCAACCGCCAGGAATCGCGCGGCGCCCATGCCCGCGAGGACTATCCGGACCGCGACGACGTCAACTGGATGAAGCACACGCTGTCGTGGATCGACCCGGCGGGCAAGGTCACGATCGACTACCGCCCGGTGCACGACTACACGATGTCCAACGACATCGAGTACATCAAGCCGAAGGCGCGGGTGTACTAGGCGCGGCTAGACCGCGTATCGATCAAGCCGCCGGAGTGTTCCGGCGGCTTTTTCACTTCATCATCGCCGCCATGAACTCGGCCGGCGGCGCGCCCTCCGGCCAGGCCGGGATGCCGGCAGGAATTTCGATGCCGTCCAGTTTCCGTTTCGCCCAGATATGCGCGACGATCTTGAGTTCGTCGCTGCGATCGAGCGTGCCGGCGCGGATGACGGCCATGCCGGGGCGCGCGGAATTGGTGTTGTAGACGCGTGTCATGCATTGGGCACAGCCGCGCTGGCGCGACAGGCGCGCGCCGTCATCCGAGACGCGTTCGTAAAGATGCGGCGTGCCGGTCACCTCAAGCGCCGCTTCGGGCACCACGCACTGCAAGGAGAAGGCGCTGCCCGTCCAGGTCTGGCAGGTCAGGCAGTGGCAGGCATAGGTGCGCGGCAGGTCCGGTCCGGGGATCGCATAGCGGACCGCGCCGCAGCGGCATCCGCCTTCGATGGTTGCGCTCATGGGGCACCTCCGCCGGTCTCATTTGCCTTTGACGGGCGGGCCGGCTGGGAGTGAGATTGCCGCCAAGGGCCGGGCTCGACAAGGCGACACGAGGGGACATCCATGAAGACGTTGCACTGGGCGCTCGCAGGCGCATGGGCTGCCGCCGCACTGAGCCTGCCCGCCGCCGCCAAGGACGGCGCCACGCTTTACGAGGACCGCACGCACGGCTTCTCGACCATGATTCCGGATGGCTGGAGCAATCCCGCCGGGGGGCTGGTGACGAGTAGCGCGGACGGCTCGGTCCGTTGCTCGATCACTGCCATGCCGGTGAAGCAGACCGCCGGGATGACGCAGGACGAGGTCAACGCCGCGATGGGCGTCTACACGTCCGACATCTGGAAGACCCAGTTCTTCACGGGCGGCGCCACCGGCGAGATCACCGATAGCGGGATCACCAAGCTGGAGCAGTACGACGCGCCTTGGGCGCGCGGCACGATCATCTATCCCGGCACCGCCTTCGCGAAGTTCGGCGTGCTGATGGTCCAGGCGCCCGGCAAGCTCGCCACGGTCACCTGCACCGGCGAGCCAACTTCATATGACACCAACCTCCGCGGCCTCACCACGGTGCTAAACTATCTGCGGCCGCTCTAAAGCGAGTCAGGACAGAACCGCGGCATCCTTTTCGTCATGGCCGCCCTTGAGGCGGCCATCCATGCCTGCCGCACCGCCATTGGTGGATGGCCGGGTCAAGCCCGGCCATGACGACTTTATGGGAGGCGAGAGAGCGGCGAACCGTCACTTCCCGAGCGAGACGCCGTCGAGGATCGACTGGAATTCCTCGGGGCTGGTGCCCTTGGCGTAGACGAGGATCTGCGCCTTGGGCTCAGTCAGCTCCAGCGAGGTGACCAACACCTCCTGCGCCGTGCCCATGAAGGTCGAGGTGCGGCTGACCAGCACGTCCTTGCCGAGCAGCTTGCCCTTGTTGTCCTCGACCGATTCCATCGGCCCGCCGTCGCGTGCCACGACCGGCTTCCAGACAAAGACAGTGAGCTGGGCTTCGCCCTTGGTCCACTGGGCGCTGCATTCCTCGGTCTTCTGGTCGGGGGCGCCGTGGATGACCGAGACCTCCTCGCACTTGGTCGAGGTCTGCGTCCAGCCGGCAGGCAAAGCCAGCATCAAGATGCCGACAATCCACGAGGTAATGGCTTCCATCACTCAAACTCCAGATGCTGCGGCCCTGAACGTGCGGCCCGATTATGGCTTCGTGCGGGCGCTTCCCCGCACCTCCGAACGCCGCTAGACCACGCCCATGCGCATTCTGCACGGCGTCTTCACCCGCTCGCTCTTCGGATCGGAACGCTATGCCGCCGATCTCGCCCGGCTCCAGTGTCAATTCGGACATGAAGTTCACATTGCCGTCGATCCCCGCTCACGCCTGCCTCAGCTTCTGCCCGAAGCTGTCAGGGTACACGCGCTGCCCTGGTTTGCCCGCCGCTGGCGGCTGAAGGCGCTGATGAAGCGTCTGCAGCCGGACATTTGCCACGCCCATCTCAGCGCCGCCTGCAAGGCGCTGGGCGCCTTGACGCAGCGTCCGCCGGCCGTGGCGACGCTGCATGTCGGCTACAAGCCGCGTCAGCACGCGCGGCTGGATGGGCTGATCGCCCTCACCGACAGCGCTGCCGCCCGCATCGCCGATTTCAAGGGCCGCGTCACCCGCATCTGGAACTGGAGCCCGCGTTTGCCAGATCCCGGTGCAGACCCGCGCGGCACGGTGCGGCGGGAACTCGGCATTGCCGGCGATGCCTTCGTCATCGGCTTTGTCGGGCGCCTGCATCCCTCCAAGAATCCCCAATTGCTGGTCGAGGCCTATCGCGCCGCCGGCTTGAAGAACGCTGCGCTCGTGCTGGCCGGGGACGGGCCGGAGCGGGCGGATGTGGAGAAGCGTGCGGCGGGCGATCCGACGATCCATGTCCTCGGCCTCCGCACCGACGCCGCGCGGCTCTACCAGGCGTTCGATCTCTTCGTGCTGCCCTCGCGCTTCGAGCAGGTGCCGCTGGTGCTGATGGAGGCGATGGCGAGCGGCCTGCCCATCGCCGCTTCGGCCATCGAGAGCATTGCGGAGTTCCTGCCCGTGCCGCCCGCGCATCTGTTCCCGAGCGAGGACGCACAGGCGCTTGCCGCTGTGCTAAACGCGGAGGCGGCCCGCGCCCAGCGGCGCGAAGCCTATGATATGACGCCCTTCAATCCCGAAACGCAGGCCGCGAAGATCATGACCTTTTACGACACCGTCCGTGCGGCCGCCCGATGACTCTGGAGCCGATTCTCAACGCCCCGCTTGCCATCCAGCTTCACGTCATCACCGTCGTCCCGGCATTCTTCATCGGGACATGGTTGCTGTTCTTCTCGGCCAAGGGTGCGCCCTGGCATCGCACGCTCGGGAAAATCTACCTGACGCTGATGGTGCTGACGGCGATCGCCGCCTTCTTCATCCACGCGGTGGTCGGGCCGACCTTCTACGGCTTCGGCCTGATCCATCTCTTCATCCCGCTGGTAGCGTCGGGCACCTATAACGGGTTGAAGGGCGCCTGGACGCACAACATCCCCCGCCACCGCCGTGCGATGACCCTGATGTATGTCGGCGCGCTGCTGATCGCGGGCGGCCTCACCTTCCTGCCCGGCCGCATCATGCACGCGGTTTTCTTCGGGTAGGGCTTCCGACTGTGTCCCGGCTCAATCCTACTTCGTCATGGCCGCCCTTGAGGCGGGCATGATGAGTGGGTGGTAGAAAGTAAGAGTGGCGACGGTCGAGCAGCCCGCCGCGTAGCGCTTGTCACGCCCGCGCCGCCCAATTTCGCCACGATTGGGCCGAAGCCTTGCGCCCTGCATCGGGCTGGGGCGCGACGCGGGATATTTCAATGACAGACATCGCTTCTCCACCGCCGCAGGGTACCGGCGGCCGCAATGCCGGCCTGAAACTCTTCGGCATCGTCCTCATGACGCTGGTCATGGCCGTGCCGCTCGTGATGATCTCATCGCTGGTCGACGAACGCCGCAGCTATGCCGGCGAGGCCGCCGCCAATGTCGCCCAGGGCTGGGGCGGTTCGCAGACCGTGGCGGGGCCATTCCTCGTCGTCCCCTATGCCGTGCCCGAGAAGCGCGACGAGCGTGGCGCGCTGCTGTCTGACGCCGTGACCGGCGAGGTCGTGATCCTTGCCCGCACACTGGAGGTGATGGCGACGCCGGCGGTGGAGGAACGCACCCGCGGGATTTTCCGCGTGCCCGTCTATGCCGCCGACCTGGAACTCGCGGGCGTCTTCGCCCCGCCCGAACTGCGAGGCATGCCCGCCGGCGCGGTCGTCGATTGGGCCCGCGCGCATCTGGCGCTGGGGGTCGGCGATGTCCGGGGCATTTCCGGCGATGTGGCCCTCAGCTGGAACGGCGCCGAGGGTGGGGACTTTTCGCCCGGCACCGGCGTCAGCGCGGCCTATAGCGGTATCCAGACGCCGGTCACGGTCGGCTCCGGCGAGATGCCCTTCAAGCTGACGCTGCGCCTGCGCGGCACGGGACGGCTCGCCTTCGTGCCCTCGGCGGAAAGCTTCACCGCCAGCGTGACCACGGCCTGGCCGCATCCAAGCTTCGACGGGGCCTACCTGCCCGAGACGCGCGACATCCGCGCCGATGGCTTCAGCGCGGTCTGGCGGGTCAGCCACCTCGCCCGGCCGCTGCCGCAGGTCTGGTTCAATGCCGATAATGTCAGCACCGGACCGGCCGAATTCGGCGTCACCTTCTACCAGCCCGTCGATTTCTATCAGCTGGTGGATCGCTCGCTGAAATACGCGATCCTCTTCATCGGTCTGTCGTTCCTCGTCTTCTTCCTGGCCGAGACGGTGACGGGCGCGCGCATCCATGTCGTCCAGTACCTGCTGGCGGGCGCGGCGCAGGTGATTTTCTACCTGCTGCTGCTCGCCTTTGCCGAGCAGATCGGCTTCTCGCCCGCCTATCTGATCGCGGCGGCGGCCTGCGTGATCCTGACCGCGCTCTATGCCGGGCCGGTGCTGGGCAGCCTGAAGCGGGGCCTGGCGGTCGCGGGGGCGCTGATCGTCCTCTACGGCCTGCTTTACACCCTGCTGAACGAAGAAGATTACGCCCTTCTCACCGGCGCGGTGGCGAGCTTCCTGGCCCTGGCGGTCACGATGTTCATGACTCGCAAAGTCGACTGGTACCAGGCCCAGGCGCATGTCCGGGACACCCTGACGACGCCGGTCGAGCCGGCGCGCTAAGGAGGTTGGGCCGGGGCGATGGCGCCCCGGCCTTTCCGCTGCCGTAAGCCTCGGAATTCGCTGGCGACAGGACGCGAAGCGAAGGATAATCCCGAGCGCAAAATCACTTCAGAAAATACGCTTGAGGCCAGGTCCATGGTTCAGCTGAGGCTGCCGAAAAATTCGCGGGTGAAGACCGGCAAGGTCTGGGACAAGCCGAAGGCGGCGGACGGCTCGACGCCGAAGAACCTGACCGAGTTCCGCGTCTATCGCTACAATCCCGATGGCGGCGGCAATCCGACCGTCGACACCTTCTATGTCGACCGCGATCAGACCGCGCCGATGGTTCTCGACGGCCTGCTCTGGATCAAGAACAACATCGACCCGACCCTGACCTTCCGCCGCTCGTGCCGCGAAGGGATTTGCGGCTCGTGCGCGATGAACATTGACGGCTCGAACTCGCTCGCCTGCACCAAGGGCATGGACGAGGTCCACGGCGATACGGTGACGGTCTATCCGCTGCCGTCGCTGCCGGTCGTCAAGGACCTGGTCGCCGACCTCACCAATTTCTACGCCCAGCACGCCTCGATCGAGCCCTATCTCCAGACCGCCTCGCCGCAGCCGGTCGCCGAGTGGAAGCAGACGCCGGAAGAGCGCGCCAAGCTGGACGGACTTTACGAGTGCATCCTCTGCGCCTGCTGCTCGACCTCGTGCCCGTCCTATTGGTGGAACGGCGACAAGTATCTGGGGCCGGCGGCGCTGCTGCAGTCCTATCGCTGGCTGGCCGACAGCCGCGACGAGGCGCAGGGCCAGCGGCTCGACGATCTTGAAGACCCCTTCAAGCTCTATCGCTGCCACACCATCATGAACTGCGCCAATACCTGCCCCAAGGGTCTGAACCCCGCGGAAGCGATCGGCGAGATCAAGAAGATGATGGTGGAGCGCACCATCTGACCCGGCGCCCGGGCGGAGCGCTGACGGGCTGGACGGCCGCGCTGGCCGTTGCCGTCGCGTTCGCGTTGCCTGCCGCCGCGCGCGACTGCGCCGCGCCCAAGTCCGACATCGACGCCGCGATCTGCGGCGACGCGACGCTGAAAGCCGCCGATGAGGAGATGGCGACGGCGCTGGCCGCCGTGCTGCCGCTGGTCGGGCCGGAGCAGGCGGCGCGGCTGACGGAAAACCAGGCGGCCTGGGAAAGCGACAACGACACGCAATGCGGCAAGGCCGCGACGCTCGACGAGAACCGCGCCGCTTGTTTGATGACGCGGATGGCGGCGCGTACCGCCTATCTGTCCGCCTCGCCGCTGAGCGGTCTCGGCGGGCCGGAGCGCCTGCTGCCCTGGGTCTACAGCCAGCCCCATTCGGAAACGGCCTGTGCCGGCACCGCGGAGACCTTCGACTTCGGCCCGGCGGGCAAGACCCCGGGCACCGTCGCCTTCAGCCGGGCTGTGCATGACCGCATCGCGGCGCTGGCGGCCAGCGCCTTCGCGCGCGTCGCCGACAATGACCCGGAGGGGACCTGCGCCTTCGCGATCGGCGGGGACATCACCTATGCCTCGCCCGCTCTTGTCGCGGTGAACATGAGGAGCTTCTTCGACGACGACGCCGAGCACGGCCACTACGATCAGGTCAGCGTCGTCGCGGATCTCGCCGCGGCGCGCATCCTGACCTTCGACGATGTCTTTCCCGCAGCGGCGCGGCCCAAGATCGTCGCCGCCTGCACCGCGGTGCTGCGCGCCGCGCGGCTGAAGGCCCTGACCGAGGACAGTACGCGCACGGCGGACGACGCCGCGGCCGAGATCGATGCCGAGATCGCCAAATACTACGCCCCGGTGATCGCGGCGCGGGTCGGCGATTTCAGCCATTGGCTGGTCTATGCCGACCATGCCGAGGTCGCCTTCCCCGAGCAGTCCGTCGGCCCCAATATCGAGGGGTCCTATGCGTGCGCCTTCACCAATGCCGAACTCGCGGCGTATGCCGGCGAACGCGGCTGGCTCGTAAAATAATACGTATCCGGAGCGATTTTCCGCGCCCTGCCCAAGCGCCGCCGCAAAGCGGTGGCAGAGAGGCGGAAGAGAAGCGTACCCTGATCGCCACAAGCGGCAGTCCAGCCGCCGGAGAGTCCCATGCGTCGTGTCCTGTCTCTGCTGCCCACGCTTGCCGCGGGAGCCTTACTCGCCCCGTCCGCCTTCGCCGCCGACTGCGCGGTCGCCAAGACCGTGGTCGAGAAGGCGATCTGCGCCGATCCCGAGCTCAAGACCGCCGACGACGCCATGACCGCGGCCTATGAGGCCGTACTGCCCAAGCTCGGCGCGGACCAGCAGGGCGCGCTCAAGGCCAACCAGGAGGCGTGGTTGAAGCTGCGCGAAGACAATTGCGTGATGGAGGAAGGGCGCAAGGAATGCGTCCTTGAGCGCACGACCTGGCGCGCCAACTATCTGGGCGCGACCGCCGAGACCGGACCCGGCCTCGCCGCTGCGCCGCTGCCCTTCGTCTCGACCCGGCCGCTAAGCCCCAAGACCTGCGCGGCCGATGTATCGCTGCACAAATTCATTCCCGGCGCAGGCGCAGGCGAAACCGCCTTCAACGCCGCCATCGACAAGATCGCGACCGGCGCCGAGACCGACTGGGGCGCGCGCGATCCCGACCTGCCGCCTGACCTCGAATGCTCCTACAGCCTCGATTCCACGATCACCTATGGGTCGGCCGACCTCGTCTCCAGCTCGATCATGTTCTACGCCTTCGGTGGCGGCGCCCACGGCATTTACGGCCGGCTGCCCGTCACGGTGGATCTGAAGACCGGCAAGGCCTTCAACCCCGCGGACCGCTTCGACAAGACGGCGCTCACGACCCTCGCCACCGCCTGCACCGCTTCGCTGCGCGAGGAGAAGATCAAGCGCTACGGCGATTTTGATCCCGCGGACCGGGACAGCATGATCGCGCAGCTCGATGAGGAGATGAAAGGCTATGTCGAGGTGATCGCTGCCAATGTCGCCGATGCCGGCAAGTGGCTGATCTATGCCGATCGCGCCGAAATCTATTTCGACCCCTATGCCGTCGGCTCGTATGCCGAGGGCGAGTTCACCTGCCAATTGCCCAACGCGACGCTTGCCGCCGCCGCCGGTTCCAAAGGATGGATCATTCCCTGATGCGCCTTCGTCTTGCCTTCAGCGCGGCCGCTTCGGCGGCCGTGCTCAGCCTCCTCCCGGCCGCCGCATTCGACTGCAAGGCGGCCGCCTCGCCGACGGAAAAGGCGATCTGCGCCGATCCCGACCTGAAGGCCGCCGACGACGCGATGAGCGCCGCCTATGACGCGGTCATGGCGCGCATCGACGCCGCGCAAAAGGAGATGCTGAAGGCGAGCCAGGTGAGCTGGTTGAAAATGCGCGACGAAAGCTGTTCTCCCGACAGTGCGGAGTTCCGTACCTGCCTGCTGGATACGACGAAGGTCCGCACCACCGCGCTCACCGGCGCGCCTCAATCGGGACCGGGCCTCGGCGTTGCGCTGACGCCGTATTTCGTGGTGCGGCCGCTGTCGAAGACCGCCTGCAGCGCCGATGTCAACGTCTATCTGTTCGGCGCCGAGGGCGGTGCGGGCGGCCAGCAGCACGACGCATGGGTGAAGGCGAAGCTCGCCCAGTTCGAAAAGGAATACGGCGCCCGCGATCCCGACATGCCCGCGGAGTTCGGTTGCGACTATGAGGCGAACGGGGTCGTCACCTACGCTTCGCCGGACCTCATCTCCGAAAGCATCAACTACTACACCTATGGCGGCGGTGCGCACGGCTTCGGGGATTCCGACGGCATCGTCATCGACCTGAAAGCCGGCAAGGCGCTCGCCTTCGCCGAGGTCTTCGACGCGGCCGGCGCGGCGAAGCTGGTTGAGGCCTGCACCACCGACATCCACGCGCAGAAGATCGAGCGCGCCGGCACCAGTGACGACCCCGCCGAAAGCGCGGCGATCAAGGCGCAGGTCGAGAGCGACATGACATCGAACGCCGAGACGCTCGCCAAGGGCGTCAAGGATCTCAGCCGCTGGTCGATCTATGCCGACTATGCCGAGGTCAATTACGCGCCCTATGCGCTCGGCTCTTATGCCGAGGGCCCCTATTACTGCACGCTGCCCAAGGCGCTGCTGCAGGAGGCCGCAGGGGCGAAGGGTTGGCTCGTTCCGTAGGCCGGAACGTCCAACGATTGCCTCCCTATACCGTCATGGCCGCCCTCGAGGCGGCCATCCAGAGGATGGCGGACGGTAAAGCTGGATGGCCGGGTCAAGCCCGGCCATGACGAGAGTTGAAAGAGCACGATCGAGATTTCACTGAAATTGCCTGCCCCCAAACGAAAACGCCCGGCCATTGGCCGGGCGTTTTGCTTGAAGAGTAGAGCCTTGTCTTACCAGGCGAGGCTGAGGCGGCCGGCGACGACGCCATAGGTGAGTGCTCCGTTGTCCGCGCCGGTATAGCTGAGCGCGAGGCCGAAATTCGAGCCTTCGTACTCCATGCCGACTTCGTATTCCGCCCAGCCGCTGTCACGCTCCGAACCGACAAAGGTCAGCGCCGTCGGCGGGAAGCCGAGGAAGGCGGTCGAGAGCACGTTGTCGTCGCTCTGCACGTCGATGACATAGGCGACCGAGAGCTTGGGACGCAGCGCGCTGCCCTCGCCCATGTCGAACAGGCCCTTATAGGTGAGGCCGATCCGGCCATCGATCAGGGTCGTGTCGCGGTCCGGCATGATATAGGCCGCCGAGCCGCCCTGTTCCGTATAGCCGTCGACCGTGATCCACATCGCGTCGAGACCGACATGCGGGGTGATCGTGCCGTTGCCGACATCGAAGTCGAGACCGGCCTTGGCGCCGGCGACCCAGGTCGAGCCGTCGGGCTGGGCGATCAGCGTCTGGTTGCCGCCCGGCAGGACGACCGTGCGCGACAGGTCATAGGCCTGGGCGCTGAAGCCGAGATAGCCGGTGAAGAACGAGTCGCCCTCGCGGACGCCGCCATAGACGTTGATGCCGAGCGAGTCGGCTTCGACCGACTGGAGCGGCGTCGCCAGCTTGGCATCGCCCGTCTGGTAGGAGAGCGCACCGCCGATGAAGGCCTGGTCGTCGGCGAACGAATAGTCGAAGCCGAGCGTGCCGTTGACGCCGGTGAGATCGGCTTCGCCGGCGAAGGGCGTCACGTCATAGCTGCCATTGACGAGGCCGGAGATGTCGAGGAAGACGCCGAAGCCTTCCTTGAGCTTGATGCTGGCCATCGTGCTGGCGGTTTCGGCCGCCTGCTCCTGCGCCGCCACGACCGCCGCGGCACCCATCATCATCGCATCATAGGGATCGGCCGAGGCGAGCTGCGGGCCGATGCCCAGCATCTCGAGACCGGCGGTCTGGAAACCGTGGCCGCCGCCGCTCGCCAGCTGGTCGCCGCGATCGACGATCGAGTCGGCGATCAGCGAGGACGACGCCTCGGTGAGGCCGGTCGCCGCGAAGGCGTTGAGCGGCGAGAGCGCCTCAAGCGTCGCGGGCAGCAGCGCCGCCGAGACCTGGTCGGTCGAGGTGAACAGCGGCAGCTGTGCGCCGCTGGCACGGATGAGGTCGAACGCCCGGGCGATCTCGCGCTGTTCCGGCGAGGTGTAGGTCGCCGCGCCGCTATAGGGCACCGCGGTGATGGAGAGGATGAGGTTGGTGCCGACCGTCGCCAGCTGCGAGCGCAGCACGCCGCTGGTGTTGAAGTTGGTGGCAATCGTGGAGAACGACCCGGTGATGCCGCCGGTCGCGCTCGCCACCGTCCAGGACTGGCCGAAGGTCGAGACGAAACCGGTCAGCGTCGAGGCCTGGAAGGTGCCGCCGAGATTAAGCGCGCCGCCCGTGACCGTGAGGCGGTCGGCCGAGGTGCTGGAGGCGACATCGACGAGGAAGCCGCTCGCCGAGGCCATGACGACCGAGCCTTCGACGGTCAGCGTGCCGACCGTGCCCGCGCTCGTCGAGGTGGTGGCGGTGCCGGGCGCGATGGCGCCCATGATGCTGGTGAGGAACGGCGCCTTGATCGAGCCGGAGCCCTGCAGCAGGCCGGCGGTCAGCGTGTAGTCGCCGACCGAGGTGAGGCGGCCGTTCACGGTCACGGTACCGGACCCGGCCTGGGCGACATCGATGAGGCTGTTGAGCGTGGCGCCGGTGGCCACGGTGAGGCCGGCAGTGTTGCGTACCGCGAGGCGGTCGATCGTGACCGTGCTCGACAGCGTGGTGATGCCTGCCGCGCTCAGCGTCACGTCGAAGTAGCGCGCCTTGGTGCCGCCGGCCGTGGGGGCGACGTTGTTCGGCGTGAAATTGGTCGCGCCGGGCAGGCCGTTCACCAGCGTCGGCGTTGGCAGGGGCCCTGCGCCGTAGACCAGTTGCGGCTCGGGCGAGACGGCGTCGATGAGACCGGCGCCCGCCGCAGCGAGGTCAGGGGTCACATCGGCGAGATTGGCCTGGCCGACATTGGAGGAGAGGTCGGCCGTCGCGGTGCCACCCGACAATTCGCGGATCAGGTCGGCGATGTTGACCTTGCCGACATTGGACACCGCCGCGCTGCCGTCCGTGGGCGTGCGCGGGCCAATGGTTTCGACGTTCGTATTGACGTCGCGGCATTCGCGGGTATTGCCGGATTCAAAGCATTCCTTGCCGAAATTCGGCTCGTTACCCGCCGGACCGGCGCCGGGGCTGGTCGGCGTGCCATTCACCGCCGTGCTGCCGCTGATGACGTAGTAGTTGGGATCGAGCGTCGTCTGCCAGCGCGTTGCGTCTTCCCAATTGCCGTTGCCGGCAGCGGCCGTGACATAGCGATACGGGTTATTCGCCGCGATATAGTCCCAATAGAGATAGAGCGGCTGGTAGAAGGCACCCGTGCCGTAACCATTGGCGGGCGCCCCGGCGTAGAAACGCGTATAACCGCCCGACAGAACGCCGATCACCAGGTTGCGCGTCGAGATCGCGTTGTTGGCGGCGTCGAGGATCAGCGGCCCACCCGAATCGCCGGCCGCCGTCATGCCCTCGCGGGTCCGCGCATCGTCGAGGAAATAGTTGAAATCGTAGATCGAGGTATTGGCCGGATCGTCGAAATCGATGTGATAGAGATTCTGGGGCAGGCCGTTCGGCGCGCCGCCGAAGAGAAACTGCTCGGTCTCCTGCAGCGAGGCGAGCGCACCGATCATGTTTTCGGCAGCGCGGCGGCGGAAGTCGATGCCGCCGGTCGAGCCCGTGGCGGCCGTGCCGTTATTGCCGTAGCCCGTGATGTTGACGTGATAGCCGGTGCCGTTGACGACGCCGATCGAGCCGGGCACGGGCAGCGGCGAGAACAGCAGCGCCCAGGTCGGGATGCTGGCCGCCGGCGTGTCGAGCGTGCCAAGCGCGATGTCGGCCTCAAGGAAGCCGTTGGGGACCGAGCGCGAATCGTAGGCGATTTGATTGATCGTGTAGGCCGCGTTGGCGATATTGGTCTGACGCGCGCCGCCATACCACGCTTGGATGGCCGGAAGCGCGCTGACGTTGAAGAAGGCGCCGATCGCCGTCCCGCCGACGCCATAGGCGGACGCCGCCTTGTCGTTGACGCAGTGCGCCGCGAAGATGACGGTGCGCGGGTTGATCAGCGTTCCCGTGCAGATGCCGATGAAGCCACCGCCCTCGTCCGAGATAATGGCGCCGACGCCGTTCACGCCGCCGGCCGTGTCGACTGCCTGGGTGGGCGTGAAGTTGTTGTTGATGACGATCGCGTTCGCGGGTTGCGCGAGGCCAAGGCCGGCGGCCGTCAACGAGGCGACAGAAGCGGCCTTAAGCAGGGCAGCGCGCAGAGTCCGGCGTCCGGCGGTCATGTTCATTGAGATCCCCAAGATCGATTGTGCCAGGCGATTGCCCCACCCGGCGTCCTAACCGAACCGTAACCATATGAAATGCGGAGCGAAACCCCGGCAAGGCGTTGCAACGCGACACAACCCCTAGTGTGGCATTCGGGCCGCGCTTTGTGGGGGGGCGGGAGCCTCGACAAGCCGCGCGACCGTCCATACCTCTAGCGGCCAGACCGAACGCGCCCGGGAGACCCCGCATGATCCGCTTCGCCGCCCTTATCGCCGCCGCCTTCCTGCTGCCCGCCGCCTTCGCCGAGACCGCCCCGGTGCCGCCGGCCGCCGAAACCAATCCCGACGAGGCGATGGCCGCGCCCGCGCCCATCACCGTTCGGGCGGACGAGCTGGGGGCGCTGCTGGAGGGGGCGAGCTGGGTCCACAAGGGCACCGGCCGCATCCCCTTCTACAGCGTCGGCTTCCGTTCCTGCCCGGACTGCCTGGCGCAGAAAGTCGGCGCGGAGGATGCGCTGGAAGCCGCCGGCGCCGACATTCGCTACATCGTCTATGCCCGGCCCGATGGCGAGGACGGCAAGCCGCGCTCCAAGCCCGGCGAGCGCGCCATGGTCGCGGAGCTCTGGAAGAGCCGGAGCTGGAACCTCTACCACGCCTGGTACGAAACCGACCCCGCCACCTATTACGAGACCGAGAACCTGCCGCCGTCCGCCGACAGCGATGCGGAGCGCAAGGCGCTGGTCGAGAAGTCGCGCGCCTTCGTCGTGACGCTGCGCGACATCCTGCAGGCGAACGGCATCCAGCTTTACGTGCCCGTCGTGTTCTGGCGCAGCAACGGCAACTGGATCGCCTATGTCGGCTACAACCCCGACACCTTCCAGCAGGCGGTGCTCGCGAAGCTGTCTGGGGCGTAGACGCGCGGCGGGCTGAAGCCCTAAGACCCCGGGATGCCATCGCCGCAAGAGGCCTATACCGCCGCGCTCGCCGCGGGGACGCTGAAAGCCGATGCCGCGCAGGCGGCGGCGGTGGCGCGGCTGGATGCGCTGGCGGCCGCGCTCGGTGCTTATGCGAGCGGGCGCTCGCGCGGCCTGCTCGGCTTCGCCCGCAAGCGCGAGGCACCGAAGGGGCTCTACATCTGGGGACCGGTCGGGCGCGGCAAGTCGCTGTTGATGGACATGTTCTTCGAGGCGGCGCCGATCGCCGCCAAGCGCCGGGTCCATTTCCACGCCTTCATGGCCGAAACCCATGCCGCGATCCGCGAGCAGCGCCAGAGCGAGCCGGGCGATCCGATCCCCAAGATCGCCAAGCGCATCGCCCGCGAGGCGCAGCTCCTCTGCTTCGACGAGTTCCAGGTCACCGACATCGCCGACGCCATGCTGCTGGGGCGGCTGTTCGAGACATTGTTCGCCGAGCATGTCGTGGTCGTCGCCACCTCGAACCGCCCGCCCGGCGATCTCTACAAGGACGGCATCAACCGCCAGCTCTTCCTGCCCTTCATCGCGACGCTGGAGGACAAGCTCGACATCGTGCGGCTCGCGGGGCCGACGGACTATCGGCTCGGCCGCATCAAGGGCCTGCCGGTCTATCTCACCCCGGTCGATGCGGCCGCGACCGCCGCGCTCGACGAAGCCTGGCGCCATCTGACCGACGACGCGCCGGGCGCGCCGCTGGAGATCGCGCTGCTCGGCCGCACGCTGACCGTGCCGCGTTTCGCGCACGGCGTCGCGCGCGCGACCTTCGCCGATTTCTGCAGCCAGCCCTTGGGGCCGCAGGACTTCCTCGCGCTCGCCCAGCATGCCGAGACGTTGATCCTCGACGCCATCCCGGTGCTGGACGCACCCCGCCGCAACGAGGCCAAGCGCTTCGTCACGCTGATCGACGCGCTCTACGAGGCGAAGCGGCGGTTCATCTGCTCGGCGGAAGCCCCGCCTGATCGACTCTACCGGACCGGCGACGGCAGCTTCGAGTTCGAGCGCACCGTCTCGCGTCTGATGGAGATGCAGTCGGCGGATTGGCTGGAGGACTGAGGCATGATCACCGCGCTCGACCATATCGTCCTCGTCACCTCGGACATCGACGCCGGTGTTGCCGCCTATACGACCCTGCTGGGCCGCGTGCCCGCCTGGCGGACGGCAGCGGGCGGCGCGGCGAGCGCGCTGTTCGAGGTGGGCAATACCGCGCTGGAGCTGATCGCGCCGACCGGCGACGGCCATGCCGGCGACCGCGTCCGCGCCGCCCTGGCCGACGGTGGCGCGCGGCTGACCAGCCTCTGCTTTCGCGTCGACGACATCGCCGCGGTCCATCGCCGCCTCGAGCGGCGCGGCCTGGCGCCCGAGGAGATCGCCGACGGCGTCAGCACGGAAGCGTCCAGCGGCGCGACGCGCCATTGGCAGCGCACGCGTGCGGGCGGGCATGGCGTGCGCCTGTTCTTCATCCAGCCGGATAGCGAAGCGCCCGTCTCCCCCGTGACCGGCGAGGCCGCCATGACCGGACTCGACCATGTCGTGGTGACGACGCCTGATCCCGAACGCGCCGCGGCGCTTTACGGCGCGCGACTGGGGCTCGACATGGCGCTCGACCGCACCAATCCCCAATGGGGTTCGCGGCTGATGTTCTTCCGCTGCGGCGATCTGATCGTCGAGGTGATGCACAATCTGAGGGACGGCGTGGGCAACGGCCCTGACCGGCTGTGGGGCATCACCTGGCGCACCGCCGACATTTCCGCGGCACAGACGCGGCTGAAAGCAGCGGGGCTGGATGTCTCCGAACTGCGGGCCGGCCGCAAGCCGGGCACGCGCGTCTTCAGCGTGCGCAACGGCACGTGCGGCGTGCCCACCCTCATCATCGGCAAGGATTCGGCGTGATCGTTCTTGCAGGTTTGGTGGCCGGACTTTTCGCGGCCGATATCGTGACGCCGGTCGCGGCGCTGCCGCCGGGCTTCGTCCATCTCTACGACACCGTGCCCGACATCATCGCGGACATGCGCTATGCCGGAGCGCATAATTTCACCGGCCAGCCCGTGCCCGGCTATGAGGCGCCGGTCTGCATCGTCACGGACAAGACCGCCGATGCGCTGCGCCGGGCGAATGCGGCGCTGGAGCCGCACGGCTACAAGCTGATGGTGTTCGACTGCTATCGCCCCGCCCGCGCCGTCGCCGCCTTCGTTGCCTGGGCCGAGGGTCCGGACGAAACGGCGAAGGCCGAGTTCTATCCGCGCGTGCCCAAGAGCGAACTCTTCCAGCGCGGCTATATCGCCGCGCATTCGCGCCATTCTGCGGGGAGCACGGTCGATCTTACGCTGGTGCATAGCGACCAGCTTGCCGGTTTGGCGTTCGAACCGGGCGCGCCTTACATCGACTGCACGGCGCCCTATGGCACGCGCTTCAACGACGGCGCGCTCGACATGGGCACCGGCTATGACTGTTTCGACGACCGTGCCCACGGCGACAGCGCCGCGGTCAGCGCCGAGGCGCAGGCCAACCGCAAGCTGCTGCGCGACACGATGATAGCGGCCGGCTTCCGTCCGTATGCGGAGGAATGGTGGCACTTCACGCTGGCGGACGAGCCGTTCCCGGACGAGGTGTTCGACTTTACGGTGAGATAGGGGCTTGAGCCGTTTGCGCTCTATCTAGTCACCTCTCCTAAACGTCATGGCCGCCCTTGAGGCGGCCATCCAGGGGAACCGCGCCGCTCTATGAAGCTGGATGGCCGGGTCAAACCCGGCCATGACGAATAAAGTGGATGGGTGAGGTCGAACTGAATCCTAGACCGGCGCCGGATTGCGCTCCGCGAAGCCCGCCTGGTGCCAATAGGGATAGGCCGGCGTCACCTTACTCGCTTCGTCCAGCGTTGCGATCTGCGCCGCAGTCAGCGCCCAGCCGACGGCGCCGAGATTGTCGCGCAACTGTTTCTCGTCGCGCGCGCCGATCACCACGGTGGAAACGGTCGGCCGCTGTAGCAGCCAGTTGAGCGCGATCTGCGCGACCGTCTTGCCGGTTTCGGCGGCGACGGCGTCGAGCGCATCGACGACCTTGTAGAGATGCTCGTCGCTGACGGGCGGCCCGAAATCGGCCGTCTTGTGGAGACGGCTGACCTCGGGCAACGGCGCGCCACGGCGGAGCTTGCCGGTGAGGCGGCCCCAGCCGAGCGGGCTCCACACGACTGCGCCGACGCCCTGGTCGAGGGCGAGCGGCATCAGCTCCCACTCATAGTCGCGGCCGATCAGCGAGTAATAGGCCTGGTGCGCGGCATAGCGGGGATAGCCGTATTTCTCCGCCGTGCTCAGCGACTTCATCAGATGCCAGCCGGAGAAGTTCGACGCGCCGACGTAACGGATCTTGCCGGCGCGGACGAGATCGTCGAGCGCGGAGAGCGTCTCCTCGACCGGCGTCTGGGCGTCGAAGCCGTGAAGCTGGAAGAGGTCGATATAGTCGGTGCCGAGGCGCTTCAGCGCCTTGTCGACCGCCGCGATGAGGTGGAAGCGCGATGAACCGACCTCGTTCGGACCTTTGCCCGACCGGAACGTCGCCTTGGTCGAGATCAGCAGGCTGTCGCGGGGCCGGCCCTGGATGGCAGCGCCGAGGACCTCCTCTGACGCGCCGTTGGAATAAATGTCGGCGCTGTCGAACATGTTGACGCCGGCCTCGATGCAGATATCGAGCAGGCGGCGCGCCTCGGCGGCATCGCTGGCGCCCCAGGCGCTGAGCGCGCCGACCCCGCCGAAGGTGCCCGTGCCGAAGCTGAGCGCGGGGACCTTGAGGCCCGATTGTCCGAGGCGGCGATAGTCCATGGCGGTATTCCCGTGAAATGGCTGCGCGACTGAACTGGGCATGGGTCGCGCGGCCCGCAAGGGCGGGGCCGCGCTTTCAATCGACCAGAGGCTGGACGGGATCGGGCTCGATCTGGTCGCGCAACATCACTTCGGGCAGACCGATGACCAGCAGGAAGGCGAAGGTCATCACCACGCCGCTGAGCAGGAAGCAGCCGGTGAGCGCGCTGCGATAGGCGTCGGCGACGGCGAGATGCTGCGCCGGACTGAAATTGGTCATCGCGGCGAGGCCGTGTTCGGTGACGGCGGCGACATCAATGCCGCCGCCGATCTCGGCGAACGAAGCGGAGAGCCGCGCCGCAAGGATCGCGCCCGAGGCCGCGACGCCGATCGAGGCGCCGAGCGCCCGCGCGAAGGTGACGGCACCCGTCGCAGCGCCGAGCTCGCGATGGGAGACGGCGTTCTGCACGGCGGTGGTGAGGTTCGGCATGCCCATCCCCATGCCCATGCCGAGCAGGCCCATGGAGACCAGGAAGTAGAGCGGCGGGGCGCTGAGATAGGCGAAGGCCGCGAGGCTGGCGAGCGCCACGGCTTCGAGGCCAAGGCCCGCGAGCAGGAAAGCCTTGTTCTTGCCGAGGCGCGAGACGATCTGGCCGCCGATGACGGAGGTGAGCAGCATGCCGACGACCTGCGGCAACAGCATCGCGCCGGCGACGGCAGGTTCCATACCCAGCACGAGCTGGAAATAGAGCGGCAGGAAGACGGTCGAGCCCAGCATGGCAAAGGTCATCATGCCGCCCACCGCCGTGCCGCGCGCGAAGATCGGGTTGCGGAAGAGGCTGAGGCGGATGAGCGGATCGGCGGCGCGGAGCTCGCGCCAGATGAAGAGCGCACCCAGCACCAGCGTCAGCGCCGCCATGCCCGCCGTTTCAGCGGAGGCCCAGGGAAACTCGCGCCCGCCCCAGGCGAGGAGCAGCAGCAGCACGGTGGTCGTCGCAGCGAGCAAGGCGGCGCCCGCATAATCGATCGGCTGGATGCGCGGCGTGTTGGGCTTTTTCAGCCCCGCCATGATCATGACCATGGCGAGGATGCCGATCGGCAGATTGACGTAGAACACCCAGCGCCAGGACAGCGTCTGGGTGATGATGCCGCCGAGCAGAGGACCGGCGACGCTGGCGAGCGCGAAGGTGCCGGTGAAGAGGCCCTGATAGCGCGGCCGCTCGCGGGGGCTGACGACGTCGCCGACCGACGCCTGCGCCAGCACCAGCAGACCGCCGGCGCCCAGGCCCTGGATCGCGCGGAAGGCGATGAGCTGCATCATGTCCTGCGCGAGACCGCAGAGCAGCGAACCGCCGAGGAAGATGAGGATCGAGACGACGAACATCCGCCGCCGCCCGAACGTGTCGGACAGCTTGCCGTAGAGCGGCGTCGTGGTGGTGGAGGTCAGCATGAACGCCGTCACCACCCAGGTGAGATGCGCCATGCCGCCGAGATCGCCGACGATGCGCGGCAGCGCGGTGTTCACGATGTTGGAATCGAGCGCCGCCAGCGCCATCGCCAGCAGCGCGCCCGCCATCACGATGCGCAGCGGCGGCTTGGGCGGGGGAATGGGGGGCAGGATGGCGTCTGGCACCACGGCGGCGGCAGACGGCGGCGTGTCACTCATGCTGACTTCTTTCTTGGCCGTATTCAACACGTCCGGGGCGTCCGGCGCATCCTGCCGCGCACGTCAAACTTGACCGGGGCGGGCTTGTTCCCTAATTTCAGTAATTACTGAAATTATGGAAATTGCGATGGACCTGCCCCCGCTCACCCAGTCCTTCGTGCTCCATTTCGGCGAGATGGGCAGCCGCTGGGGATTCAACCGCACGGTCGGGCAGATCTATGCGCTGCTGTTCCTCAGCGCCCAGCCGCTGAACGCAGACGACATTGTCGAGCAGCTCGGCTTCTCGCGCTCCAATGTCTCGATGGGGCTGAAGGAACTGCAGGGCTGGAACCTGATCCGTCTCGTCCACAAGCCGTCCGACCGGCGCGACCATTTCGCGACGCCGGACGATCTGTGGGTGATCCTCCGCACGCTGGTCGAGGAGCGCAAGAAGCGCGAGGTCGATCCGACCTTGTCGGTTGTGCGCGAACTGATGATGCAGGCGCCGGCGAGCGAGGCGGAGAAACATGCGCAGGGCCGCATGGGCGAACTGCTCGGCCTCATTGAGATGCTGGTGAAGTGGTATGATGAGGTGAAGCGCCTGGAAAATGCGCGCATCACCAAGCTGCTTTCGCTCGGCTCCAAGATCGTCAAGGTGCTGGAGATGAAGGATCGCGTCATCGGCCGCAAACCGCAGGCACTGCCTGCCGCGAACGAGGGGTAGCCGCCATGGACGATCCCATGCTGCTCGCGCGCATCCAGTTCGCGGCAAACATCTCGTTCCACATCCTCTTTCCCTCCATCACCATCGCGCTCGGCTGGCTGCTGCTCTATTTCAAGCTGCGCTATGTCGGCTCGCGCGACATGAAGTGGATGGACGCCTATCGCTTCTGGACCAAGGTCTTCGCGCTCTCCTTCGCGCTGGGCGTCGTCACCGGCATCACCATGAGCTTCCAGTTCGGCACGAACTGGCCGGGCTTCATGCACAAGGTCGGCAATGTCGCGGGACCGCTGCTCGCCTATGAGGTGCTGACGGCGTTCTTCCTGGAAGCCGTGTTCTTGGGCATCATGCTGTTCGGCTTCCGCCGCGTGCCGGGCTGGGTGCATACGCTGGCGACCTTCCTCGTCGCCTTCGGCACGACGCTGTCGGCGTTCTGGATCATCGCGCTCAATTCATGGATGCAGACACCGCAGGGATATGAGATTCGCGACGGCGTCATCCATGCCGCGGACTGGTGGGCGATCGTCTTCAACCCGTCGATGCCCTATCGCCTGACCCATATGCTGCTCGCTTCGGGCCTTACCGCGTCGTTCCTGGTGGCGGGGCTGTCGGCCTATCGCTGGCTGCGCGGCGATAAGGCGCCGTCGGTGCTGGCGGCGCTCGGCACCGGCATCCGCACCGCCGCGATCCTGATCCCGCTGCAGATCCTCGCCGGCGACCAGCATGGCCTCAACACGCTGGAGCACCAGCCCGCCAAGATTGCGGCGATGGAGGCAAACTGGGAAACGCGGGCCAATGTGCCGCTGGTCCTTTTCGCCTGGCCCGACGAGAAGGCGCGGACCAATCATTTCGAGATCGCGATCCCCGACGCCGCGAGCCTGATCCTCACCCACGACCCGGACGGCGTCGTGCCCGGCCTCAACGACTTCGAAGGCAATCACCCGCCCGTCGCGCCGCTCTTCTTCGGCTTCCGCATCATGGTGGGGATCGGCGTTCTGATGCTGCTGATCTCGTGGTGGGGCACGCTGGTCCTGTGGCGGCGGCGGACGCCGGGCAAGTGGCTGGCGCGGTCGCTGCTGCTGATGACCTACTCGGGCTGGGCCGCGACGCTGGCGGGCTGGTACGTCACCGAGATCGGCCGCCAGCCCTGGCTCGTGACAGGCATATTGAGAACCGCTGACGCGGCAGGCGCGGTGCCGGCGCCGATGATTCTGACGACGCTCATCATGTATCTGATGATCTACGTCATCCTGTTCGGTGCCTTCATCTCGGTACTCTTCTATCTTGCCCGCAAAGGGGCGGAGCCGACCGGCGATCCCAAGGAAGGCGCGATCCAGACGACGCTCGGTTCGACGGCGGAGGCTGCCTGATGTCTTGGCAAGTCGTCATCCCGGGCGAGGCCGCCGTAGGCGTCCGAGACCCGGGACCCAGAGGCCGCAAGCACCAGAGCCCAGTCAACTGGGTCCCGGCTCTCCGCTGCGCTACGGCCGGGATGACAAGTAGGGTCAATCACGCGGATTTGGAGACTTAGATGTTCGACGATCCCGCGCTGTGGCTGCCCTTCGTCTTCGCCGGCCTGATGGGCTTCTCGATTCTCGTCTACGTCATTCTCGACGGCTACGACCTCGGCGTCGGCATTCTCTTCGCCTTTGCCGATGACGCCGAACAGAACCGCATGATCTCGTCGATCGGGCCGTTCTGGGATGCGAACGAGACCTGGCTCGTGCTGGCGGTGGGCCTGTTGCTCGTCGCCTTCCCCGTGGCGCATGGGATGATCCTCGGCGCGCTCTATCTGCCGGTCGCGCTGCTGCTGCTCGGCCTCATCATGCGCGGCGTCGCGTTCGAATTCCGCATCAAGGCGCACGCGAAGTGGAAGGCGACGTGGAACTGGACCTTCTTCGCGGGATCGCTGCTGTCGGCGCTGAGCCAGGGTTTCATGCTCGGCCTCTACGTCCTCGGCCTTGAGGCAAGCTGGGCGAATATCGCCTTCGCCTGCCTCAGCGCCGTCTGCGTCGCGGCGGGGTATGCCTTGCTCGGCGGGGCGTGGCTGATCTTCAAGACCGACGGCGCATTGCAGAAGAAGGCGGCGAACTGGGCACGGGTCGCGCTGGTCGCGACCGGCATCGGCTTTGCGGCCATCTCACTGGCGACGCCCTTCGCCTCCCCGCGCATCTTCGAGAAATGGTTCGCCTGGCCGCAGATCGCGCTGCTGAGCCCGCTGCCGCTTGCGGCCGGCGCGTGTTTCCTCGGCCTCTTCGTCCTGCTCGGCCGCCTGCCGCTGAAGGACGACCGTTATGCCTGGGCGCCCTTCGCCACGGCGGCGGGCATCTTCATCGCGGCCTTCGCAGGGCTCGCCTATTCCTTCTATCCCTATGTCGTGCCGGACCAGCTCACGATCTACGAGGCAGCCAGCGCGCCGGAGAGCCTGATGATCATGCTCTACGGCGCCCTGCTGGTCGTGCCGGTCATCGCGGCCTACTCCGCCCTCTCCTACTGGATCTTCCGCGGCAAGGCGGCGGGCGACCTCTACGATCACTAGAGGCGCGTTGCGCTTTGCGGGAAGCCGCGCCCTATGGCGGCGCATTCACTGGGAGAACGCCATGCTCCGCTCCATCCTTCTCGCCGCCGTGCTGCTCGCCGGCAGTGCCGCCGCCGCGACCGACTGCACCACCGCGCCCGACCAGGCCAGCATGAATGCCTGCGCGGTGAAGGCCTATGAAACCGCCGATGCCGAGCTGACGAAATCCGTCGCTACCATCGTTGATCGCCTTAAGGACGACGCGGCCGCCGCCAAGCAGTTCTATGACAGTGAGACCGCCTGGGCGCGCTATCGCGATGCACACTGCACCTTCGCCTCGTCCGGCGTTGCCGGCGGCTCCATCCAGCCCTTCATCGATGCCAGCTGCCGCGAGGCGCTGACGCTGGAGCGCAGCAAGACGATCGCCCCGTTCCTCAACTGCGAGGAAGGCGACCTCAGCTGCCCCGTTCCAGCGCCGTAGAGGAACCTTCGCGCGACGGGCGCGTTTGGCGCACATGTCGAATTATGCCGAACGTAATCTCGAAGGCCATCATCAGGTCAGCCAGGCCGATCCCGAGCCGGTCGCCCATCTCAAGCGCGAACACCACAAGTTCCGCACACTGGTCGATCGCATCAATGCCGCGAGCGAGCCGCACAAGAAGAAGGCGATCGCAGAAGACCTCCACCGCCTGCTGAAATCGCACATCACGCTCGAGGAGGAGATTTTCTATCCGGCCATCAAGGGCAAGGGCCTGGTGGATGAGATCAACGAGGGCCTTGTCGAGCACGACATTCAGCGCTTCCTGAGCGCCCAGATCGAGGCGATGGACGAGACCGACGAACTCTATGGCGCGCGGCTAGGCGTGCTGGGCGAACTGCTGGTCCATCACATCGACGAGGAAGACGACGAGATGTTCCTCGAAGCCCGCAAGGCCAAGGTCGATTTCGAGGCGATCGCGGAGGCCATGGAACGCCGCGAGGACGACCTCAAGGCCGAATACCGCAAGACCGGCGAGATGCAGACGCCCGAACTCGATGCCGAGGTCGCCGAGCGGAACGCGGTCTAGCCGGAGGGCGCGCCATGGAGCGGGTCACGGGCGGGTGCCTCTGCGGCGATGTCCGGATCGAGGCGTCCGGGCGCCCCTATCGGGTCGGCCTTTGCCACTGCCTCGACTGCCGCAAGCATCACGGCGCGCTGTTCCAAGGGTTCGCGATCTTTCCCGAAGCGTCGGTGACCATCAAGGGCGAGACCAGGGACTATGCCGGGCGGCATTTCTGTCCCCGCTGCGGCGCCTCCGTCTTCGGACGCAGCGGCGATGAAATCGAACTGGCGCTGGGCTCGCTCGATGCTCCCGACCAGTTCACGCCGACCTACGAACTCTGGACCATCAGGCGCGCGGCCTGGCTGCCGCCCTTTCCGCTGGACCGGCACTATGACCGGGACCGGCCGGGTGAAGGCCGGTTCGAGCCGTCCGACGATCCTTGAACCGCGCCGCGGGCCGGGCTACTCCAGCGCCACAATTCAGCGCTTTTGGAGACCCTCATGGCCCGCAAGAAAATCGCCCTGATCGGCGCCGGTATGATCGGCGGCACGCTGGCCCATATCGCGGCCCGCGAGGAACTGGGCGATATCGTCCTGCTGGACGTCGCGGAGGGCATCCCCCAGGGCAAGGCGCTCGACATCGACGAGGCCTCGCCGATCTTCGGCAAGGACATCAAGATCACCGGCGCCAACGACTATGCCGCGATCAAGGATGCCGACCTCTGCATCGTCACCGCCGGCGTCGCCCGCAAGCCCGGCATGAGCCGCGACGACCTGATCGGCATCAACCTGAAGGTCATGAAGGCCGTCGGTGAGGGCATCAAGACCCACGCCCCTAACGCCTTCGTCATCTGCGTCACCAACCCGCTCGATGCCATGGTCTGGGCGCTGCAGAAATTCTCGGGCCTCCCCACCAACCGCGTCGTCGGCATGGCCGGCGTGCTCGACTCGGCCCGCTTCCGCTGGTTCCTGGCCGAGAAGTTCAACGTCGCCGTCGAGGACATCAGCGCCTGGACGCTGGGCGGCCATGGCGACGACATGGTGCCGATGGTGCGCTATTCGACCGTTGGCGGCCTGCCGCTGCCGGTCCTCGTCGAGCAGGGCAAGATCACCCAGGACGAGCTCGACGCGATCGTGAAGCGCACGCGCGGCGGCGGCGGCGAGATCGTCGCGCTGCTGAAGACCGGCAGCGCCTATTATGCCCCGGCCGAAAGCGCGATCCTGATGGCGCAGTCCTTCCTGCACGACAAGAAGCGCGTCCTCGCCTGCGCCTCGTACCTGACCGGCCAGTACGGCCAGACCGACATGTATTGCGGCGTGCCCGTCGTGATCGGCGAAGGCGGCGTGGAGCAGATCATCGAATTCCCGATGGACGAGGCCGAGAAGGCGATGTTCGCCAAGTCGATCGCCGCGGTGCGCACGCTGATCGACGCCTGCATCGCGATCGACCCGAGCCTCGGCTGAGGCCTTGTCCGCCCCCGCGGACATCGCCGCCGAACTCAAGCGCCGCGCCGGCGATGATGAACGCCTGCGCGGCGAACTCGCGCGGAAGGGCAAGCTCTTCCGCGACTACAATCCGCAAATGCGGGCGCTGCACGAAGCCAATGCCGACTGGCTGATGGCCGAGCTGGACAAGGGCTTCTGGCCCGCGCCCGGCGAAGTCGACCCCACGGCTATCGGCGCCTTCTGGCTGATCGTCCAGCATGGCATCTCGCGCCCCGCCTTGATGCGCCGCGTCCGCGATCTCGCGACGCCGCCGGCGGATGCCCCGACCCGCCTCCGCCTCGCTCTGCTGAACGACCGGATCGCGGTCTTCGAAGGGCGCTTGCAGACCTATGGCACGCAGCTTCATTGGGACGAGGCCGGCAATCTGTCGCCCCATCCGATCGGCAATCCTGCGGGTGTTGACGAGCGCCGCCTCGCCGTGGGCCTGATGCCCATCGCCGATGAACTGGTGCGCCAGCGCGTTCGCGCGGCGTCGGACGGCGACACGCCGCCGCGCAAATATGCCGACTACATCAAGGCCCGCGAAGCCTTCGCCATCGAGGCCGGCTGGCGCAGCTAAATGGGCGGATTGTCTGCCGCGACCTGCGCCTCGGCCTCAACGCGCGTCGCGCGATAGACGAAGAACAGCACGCCGGAAAAGACGATGAGGCCGACGCCGAGCAGCGGTACGCCTTCGCGCATCCCGATCATCACCCCGACCCAAACGAGATTGATCGCGAAGAGCAGCGCCATCAGCCGCTCGTTCACCCGCATGAAGCCGGTGACGAGCGCGCCGCCTGTCGGCCGGACGCCGTGAATGCCTTTATGATCGACGGCGTTGTAGAGATAGAAGCGCCCGGTCGTGCCCGGCTGCAGCGCCGCGCCGACCTCCGGTGTCGCCACGGCCGACTTCAGCACGGTTTCGGTGCCATCGGCCGCGCGGAATGTGAGGTCGGTCAGCCGCCACACCTTCGACGCCTTGCGCTTCATCGTCGCTGCTTCCAGCGTGCCGTCGATCGTCGATACGGACATGGGCTCTCCTGTTCCGCATCAGCGTCGTCGAAAGCGGCGGCGGGGTCAAAAGGCCGCGATGCCGCAGCCGCGGCTCAGCCATAGACCCGGGCACTCGCAAGGCGTGCGCCGGCGCTCAGTGCGCGGAGTTTCGCCCAGACGACATCGTCGGGAATGGTGACGAAGCCCGCCGAGGTCTCGAAGCCGCAATCGGTGCCGGCCATCACGCGCGCGGGATCGCCGACCGCCTCGATCGCGCGCATCAGGCGATTGGCGACGACCTCCTCATGCTCGACATAGTTGGAGGTCGTGTCGATCACGCCCGCGACCAGCGCCGCGTCCTTGGGCAGGATGCCCTGCCGGAACAGCGCCACCTCATGCTCGTGACGGGGATTGCCGAGGCTGAGGACATGGCCGCCGACTTGGGCCTTCGCAATCTCCGGCCAGATATCGCCGAGCGCGACATCGCATTCATGCGGCCCGTTATAGTTGCCCCAGCAGACATGCAGCCGGACCTGCGCGCGCGGGATATCCCCCAGCGCCGTGTTGATCGCGGCGACGACGACGCGCGCGAAATCGAGGAAGTCGCCGAGCGGCTTGTCGGCGAAGAGCGTGTGACGCTCCATCGCGAGATCCGGCGCGTCGATCTGCAGGACATGTCCGGCCGCCGTGATCGCTCGGTATTCGACCGCCAGCGCGGTGGCGACGGCATTCACGTAGGACGCCATGTCCGGATAATGCCGGTTTGCCATCGCCGCCGCGATGATGCCGGGCGAGGGCGCGGTGACGAACGAGCCGGCATAATGCCCCTCGAACGGCGCCAGTGCCGCGCCAAGACGCGCCATGTCGGCAACGATCGCCCCGGCCTCGCGATAGGCGATAGCGCCGATGGCTTCGGGCGCGGCGAGCAGCGTCACCTGATCCTGCGCCGCGGCGCCGCGTCTCAGCATCTCCAGGAAGCTCGGATACATCGTGAGATCGCGCATCATCGGCCGCTGCGCCCGGCCGCCGAAACCGGTCATGCGGTGCTGGACATAGGTGAAGAAGCCCTCGCGCCCCGCCTCGCCGTCATTGATGACGTCGACGCCGGATTCGATCTGCTTCGCGATCGCCCGCTGCACGCCGGCCGTGCTCGCCGCGTCCATCTCGGCATCGGACACCGCCTCGCCCCGGTTGCGCGCGATATGCAGCGCCGTCAGCGCCTTGCCCTTGGGCAGGCTGCCGGCATGGGTCGTCAGGATGCGTGCCGTCATGGCGTTCCCCCGCTTCTTGTTGCCTGACCCTAGCGCGCTGTCGCGCCGCCGTCATTTGCCTGCATTATCGCGGGGTATCCAAGACTGGGGACCGCATATGAGCACGCTCGACCGGCGCACCTTCCTGACGGGACTTGCGGGCGCCGGCGCACTCACGCTGGCGGGCTGTGCGACGACGGCAAAACCGGTTGCGGGCTTCCCGACGGCGGCGGGGCCGATCAGGCTGCCGGTCAGCCCGGTGCTCGATCCCGAAAAGCGTCTTGGCCGGATCGGCATCGGCTCGTGCTTCAGTCAGGAAAAGCCGGGCGGCCTGCTCGGCACCGCCATCCGTGCGCGCCCCGATCTGTTCTTGATGATGGGCGACAATGTCTATGGCGACACCAAAGACCCCAATGTCGAGGAACTGGTCGCGGCCTATGCCGGGGCGCTGGCGCGCAGCGACTATCGCGCCTTCCGCGAGGCGATGCCGATGGCCGCGACCTGGGACGACCACGATTACGGCCTCAACGATGCCGGCGCCGAATACGATTACAAGGCGAAAACAACGCCGCTCTTCTTCGACTTCTGGGGTGTCCCCGCGGACAGTCCCCGCCGCCGCACGTCGGGCATCTACGATGCCTTCATCACCGGGCCGAAGGGCGCGCGGGTGCAGACCATCCTGCTCGACACCCGCACCTTCCGCGACCGCTTCAAGGACACGGACGAAAAGGGCGCGGCGTGGAAGGAGCGCTATGTCGCCGATCCCGATCCGCAGAAAACGATCCTCGGCGCCGACCAATGGGCCTGGCTGGAAGCACAGCTGGCCGCGCCTGCCGACCTCCGCCTCATCGTCTCGTCCTACCAGCTCGTGGTCGAGGGCCATGGCTGGGAGAAATGGGGCAATTTCCCGCTGGAGCGCGAGCGCCTCTATGCCCTGATCGCGAAGACCAAAGCGAATGGCGTCGTCATCGTCTCCGGCGACCGCCATCGCGCCGGAATCTATCGCGAGGCGAAGGGCGTTCCCTACCCGATCTACGAAGTGACCTCCTCGGCGATCAACATGTCGTCGTCCTGGCCCGACCCCGGCGAAGAGGCCGGTCCCAACCGCATCGGCCCGTCGTTTCGCGGCGACAATGTCGGCCTGGTGACGCTTGACTGGGAGAAGCGCGGCATCGGCTTCTATATCCTCGACAAGGACGATAAGACGGCGCTCAGCCACGCCTTCTCGATGGACGAATTGAAAACATGACCGACGGCCTGAAGCGCGCCTGTGCCGCCCTCGTCATTCCCGTCGTGGAAACCGAGCGGCTGATCCTGCGCGGCTTCAGGAGCGACGATGCGCCGGCGATCGCCGCGCTGCACGGCGACACCAACGTCATGCGCTATATCGGCGGGCACACGGACGACACGCTGTTCGGCGCCTATGAGGCGATCCTGAAATGGACCGGCCACTGGTCGTTTCACGGCTGCGGCAAATGGGCGGTTGAGGAGAAGGCGAGCGGACGCTGCGTCGGCCGGGTCGGCTATCTCGACCCGCCGCACGAGTGGCCGGGCCTCGAACTCGGCTGGACCTTCTCGGCCGACGTCTGGGGCAAGGGCTATGCGACCGAAGCCGCCATCGCGGCCCGCGACTGGGGGTTCAACGTGCTGGGGGCGGAGCGGATCATCTCGATGATCGACCTGCGCAACACGGCCTCGGCCGCTGTCGCCAAGCGGATCGGCGAGACACCCTGGAAGCCGTTCGTCTTCCGGGGGGTCGACGACATGCTGTGGTCGATGACGCGCGACGAATGGAAGGCGCTCGCCTAGGCCCGGCGCGGCATCACCGCCCAGTAGTCGAGATCGAGAATGACGTCGGCGGGATACTCGCCCTTCTCGTTCTTGTCGGGGAAGTCGCTACAGGGGCGATCCTTGGTCGCGACGAGCCTGAGCCGCAGCGCGCCGACATCGCTGCGCCCGGCGATCTCGGCCTTCGCGACAACCTCGGACCACGCATAGACCGTCAGCCCCGCGAACAGCGGATTGACGTGCCGGCCGGCATTGATGCCAAGAATCTGGACCGCATTGGCGAGGCCGTTGAACGAGAGCGACCGCGCCAGGCTGATGACATGCCCGCCATAGATCAGCCGCCGCCCGAAGCGCCCCTGACCTTCGCTGTGCTGGTTGAAATGGACCTTGGCGGTGTTCTGGTAGAGCCGCGTCGCCAGCATGTGGTCGCTCTCTTCGACCGTGACGCCGTCGACATGGTCGATCTTCTCGCCGGCCTCGTAGTCGTCCCACAGCGCCGCCGAGCCCGCGAGCGCCGCATCGTAGCGTTCGAACGAAACGCCCGCGGGCAGAACGAGATCGGAAGCCGCCACCGCATCGGGCAGCTTCGGCACGCTCTGGCCTTCAACCACCGCCGCCGCGTCGCGCTTACGCACCATCACCCAGCGGACATAGCTCAGCACCGTATCGCCCGCTTGGTTGAGCCCGGTCGTGCGGACATAGACGACGCCGGTCTGCTTGTTGGAGTTCTCCTTGAGGCCGATGACCTCGCTGACGGCGGAGATCGTGTCGCGCGGGAAGACCGGCTTCAGAAACCGGCAATCGGCATAGCCGAGATTGGCGACCGCGTTCAGCGAGATGTCCGGCACCGTCTTGCCGAACACCATGTGGAACGCCAGCAGCTCGTCGACGGGCGAGCGGGGATAGGAGAGCAGCCGGGCGAATTCGTCGGACGAGGTCACCGCGAAGCGCCCGCCATAGATCGCATTGTAGAGCGCGACATCGCCGCCGGTCAGCGTGCGCGGCGTCGCGTGACGCATCACCTGGCCGATGCGGAAGTCTTCGAAGAAATTACCGCCGAACGACTTGGCCATGACGCGCTCCCCAAACGAAAACGGCGCGAGCCTTATCAGCCCGCGCCGTCCCGTCAAAGGGTGAGGAGAACGATCAGCCGCCGCCGGCCGCGATCGCCTTGCGCTTCTCCTTGATGAAATCGAGGCCTTCCTGCGCGCCCTTGTTCTTGGGGTCGAGCTCAAGCACCTTCTTGTAGGCCTTCTCGGCTTCGTCGAGCTGGCCCAGATCCTCATAGGCACGGCCGAGCGTCGCCCAGGCGTCCACATAGTCGGGCTTCAGCTTGACCGCCTTGCGGCAATCCTCGCGGGCGCCGGCATTGTCGCCCGACCACGATTTCGAGACGCAACGCGAATAGACGTATTCGGCATTGTCGGGCGCAATCTTGACCGCAGCGTCATAGGACTTGATCGCCTGCTTGTACTTTTCCTGCGCCTGATAGGCGAGGCCGGCCTCGAAGAAGCCGGGCGCGAGGTCGGGCTTCATCTGGGTCGCCTTGTCGAAGTCGGCGAGCGCTTCGACATACTTCTCAAGACGGCGATAGGCCTGGCCGCGATAGAAGAACGGATAGGGCTTCCATTCAGCGGGGAGTTTGTCCGCCGTGATGACGCCCGTCATGATCGTGATCGTCTCGTCGTTCTTCTTGGCGTTGGCGGAAGCCTGCCCGCGCTTGAACTCCTCGATCGCGGCGGCCTCCGACGCGCTTTGGGCGAAGGCCGGCGCGGCGAAGAAGGTAAAGGCGGCGGCGGCCGCGGCGAGCATTACTAGGCGCATCGTCAAACGGTTCCTTCGGTTTTCCTGTAGGGAAATCTGGGGTGGCAAGATGGCGGCAATACGGCGGCGAACTGTAAGGGGCCTTAACCCCCTGTCAACGCATCGTGATCATTTGGTCCGGGCGATGCCCTGCTTGGCGGCTTCCGACTTGGGATCGAGCGCCAGCAGCTTCTTCCACATCTCGTTCGCCTTGGCCTTGTTGCCGGCCGCTTCATAGGACTGGGCGGAGGCCTGGACGAGCTCCTGGTTGGTCGGCTCGTACTTCACGACCACGGCCTCGCAGGCCGGGCCCGCTTCGGCATGGAGCTTGGCGTTGAAGGCGACGGCGCAGAGGAAGCCGGCATAGTCCTTGTTCGCGGGGTCGAGCGCCACGGACTGCTTCAGGTCGGCGACGGCGAGTTCGGGCTGCTTGGTCTCGACATAGCAATTGCCACGCTGGGCATAGGACTGCGCGTCGGTCGCCTTCAGCTCGATCGCCTTGGTGAAGTCGGGGATCGCGTTCGGGCACTGCTTCAGCATCGAATAGGCGGCGCCGCGCGAGAAATAGGCGATCCAGAGATTCTCGCCCTCAAGCCCTTCGGACTCGATCGCCTCGGTGATCAGCGGCAGCGCGGTGGCGGCATCGCCCCCCTGCAGCGCCGTCACGCCGGCATTCAGCTTCTCGACGGCCTTCTTGCTTTCGCGCGCCGCGGCGGGCGCCATCAGCGCGAGGGTCAGGGCGATGGCGGTGAAAATCCTGAGCATGTCCTCGTTCCTTTTCTTTATGTTGCAGGCCTACGCGGCCGTTTGGATGACGCAAAGCGCGCCGCGGCTGAACTCCAGATGAACGCTATCCCGCCCGTGCCGCAATCGCATCGGCCATGGCGACGACGCCGCGCGCGATTTCGGCGTGCAGCAATTCGACCATGCGGCCATCGACGGTGATGACGCCCTTGTTGCGGTTTTCGGGAAGCTCGAACGCCGCGAGGATCTTGCGCGCATCGGCGAGTTCCTTCTCGTCCGGCGCGAAGGCGCGGTTGGCGCCCTCGACCTGGCTTGGATGGATCAGCGTCTTGCCGTCGAAGCCGAGCGCCGCGCCCTGCAGGCAGGCGGCCTCGAACCCGGCTGTATTGGGAATGTCGTTGTAGACGCCGTCGAGTGCCGCGAGGCCGTGCGCGCGGGCGGCGGCGAGCAGCAGCGTCAGGTGCGGCAGCAGGCCTTCGCGGCCGGGCGTGTGGCGGCCGCGGAATTCCTTCACGAGATCGTTGGTCCCCGCGACGATGCAGGCGAGCCGCCCGCCCGCCGCACCGATCGTGGCGGCGTTGAGCACGGCCTGGGGCGTCTCGAACATGATCCAGAGACCGACGGAGGGGGCGGCGCCCGCATCGTCCAGCGCGGCGCTCAGGGCCTGGCATTCCTCGCCGCTACCGACCTTGGGCACCAGGATCGCATCGGGCTTCACCGCCGCGAGCGCCTTCACGTCGTCGTGACCCCAGGGCGTCGTCAGGGCATTGATGCGGACCACCACCTCGCGATGGCCGAAACCCCGCGCGGCGACCGCCTCGGCGACCTGCGTCCGCGCGACGGCCTTGGCATCCGGCGCCACGGCGTCCTCGAGGTCGAGGATCAGCGTGTCGGCATCGATCGTGCGCGCCTTTTCGAGAGCCCGGGCATTGGAGCCCGGCATGTACAACGCACTGCGGCGCGGCTTGAGGGTCGCGGTCATGTCCATCCGTGAATTGCGGCGGCGGACCCTACAAAAGCATGAGGGACCATGCAAACCTCGGATCGCATGAAAATTCCCCGCCCCCCGCGCGTCCTGTCGATTCAATCCGAGGTGGTCCACGGCCATGTCGGGAACGCTGCCGCGCGTTTTGCGCTGCAGCGTCTCGGCGTCGACCTGCTGGCGCTGCCCACCGTCCTCTTCTCCAACCATCCCGGCCATGGCGGGTTCAGCGGTGGCGTGACCCCGGTCGCCGAACTCGACGCGCTGCTGGAGGGGCTGGAAGCGCGCGGCTTCCTCGACGGGGTCGATGCCGTGCTGTCCGGCTATCTCGGCAGCGCGGATCAGGCCGAAACCGTCCGGGCCGCCGTCCTCAGCGTGAAGCGCCGCAATCCCGGGGCGATCTATCTGCTCGATCCCGTCTTCGGCGACGAGGGCGGCGCCTACGCGCGCCCGGGCGTCGCCGAGGCGATGGCGAAACACCTCCTGCCGTTGGCCGATATCGTGACCCCCAACCGGTTCGAACTGGCGAGTCTCACCAGCCGCCGGATCGAGGATGCCGCGGCGGCGGTCAGCGCCGCCCGCACGCTGGGACGGAAACTGGTCCTTGCGACCTCGGTGCCCGGCGCCGCCGACGAGATCGGCACCGCGGCGATCACCCCGGACAGGGCCTGGCTCGCCATGGCCGCCCGCGCCGCCCATGCGCCATCAGGGACCGGCGATCTGCTCGCGGCGCTCTTTCTGGGCTGGCAGTTGAAGGGCGAGGACGTGCCCGCGGCCCTCGCCCGGGCGACCGGCGCCGTGGCCGCACTGATCGCGGCCAGCGGGACGGCCAAGGATCTGGCGCTGATCGCCGGCCAGGATGCGCTGCTGACCGCCCGGCTCGATCCCACTCTGCTCGCCTGACGCTCAGGCTGCGGCAGCCCGTGATCCGTCGCTGAGCAGCACGCGCGAGGCCGGGAAGCGCAGCGTTACCGTCGTGCCCTGGCCGGGCCGCGACTCGATCACGACCGTACCGCCATGGAGGCGGATCAGCGCCGCGGTGATCGGCAGGCCTAGACCAGTGCCTTCGTGGGCATAACGGGTTTTGTCGTCGGTCACCTGCGCGAAGGCCTCGAAGGCCTTGGGAATATCCGAGCGGCGCATGCCGTGACCGGTATCCGTGACGGCGATGGCGTAACGCCCGTCGGGCTCCAGCCCCGCGCACATCGTGACGTGACCACCCGACGGCGTGAACTTGATCGCGTTGGTGAGGAGGTTCAGCAGCATCTGGCGGAGCGCCTTGGCGTCGGCGTTGAGCTTGAGGCCCTGCGCGATCGGCTGGACGTCGAAGACGACGCCTTCGCTGCGCGCCCGCTCGGCGATATAGCGCGCGGCATCGCCGAGCGCGTCGGCGAGTTCGATCTCGCGTTCGTTCAGCTCGAACTTGTCGGCCTCGATCTTGGACAGGTCGAGCACGTCGTTGATGACGGTCAGCAGATGCGTCCCGGACTGGTGGATGTCGCCGGCATATTCGGCGTATTTCGGCGAGCCCAGCGGGCCGAAAAACTCCTGCGTCATCAGTTCCGAGAAGCCGATGATGGCGTTCAGCGGCGTGCGCAGCTCATGGCTCATCGTCGCGAGGAACTGGCTCTTCGCGGCATTGGCGAGTTCGGCGCGCTCCTTGGCGGCGGCGAGTTCCTTGGCGGTGCGCTCGCGGCGATGGACCTCGGCATGGAAGCGCTCCGCGACCTGGTTGTACTGCGCCGCGATGACGCCGGCCTCGGTCGAGGCCTCGACGGGGATCGCCTGCGAGAAATCGCCGCTCGCCCGGTGGCTCTCCATCGCCACCAGCAGATCGTGGATTGCCGTGGACGCACCGTGTTCGGAGACGTTGAGGCCGATCCGTTCCGCCTCGGGCGAGACGCGCAGCTTCACGACGAGATCGACAAGCTTCAGCACCGGCAGCGCGATGCCGAAGCCGACCATGCCCGCCAGCACGACGCCGAGGCCCTGGACCTGCAACTGGCTCCAGAAATCGAGCCCGGTGCCCCACAGCTTCGGGTCGCCGACCAGCGCCACCGCGAGCGTGCCCCAGATGCCGGCGCCGAGATGGACGGGAACCGCGCCGACGGCATCGTCGATCCGCAGCCATTCCAGCAGCTTGCCGGTCCAGATGGCCATGAGGCCGCCGACGCTGCCGACCAGCACCGCGCCCGGCATGGTGATGACATGGCAGCAGGCGGTGATCGCGACGAGTCCGGCAAGCACGCCGTTGAGGAAGGGCGCGACTTCGGGCCGCCCGGTGAAGAACCAGGCATAGAGGATCGCCGCGAGGCCGCCCGCCGCGCCGCCGAGCAGGGTGTTGACGAGGATGTGCGGAACCTGATCGTTCAGCGCCAGCGTCGAGCCGCCATTGAAGCCGAACCACCCCACGAAGAGCAGGAAGACGCCGAGCGCCGCCTGCGGCACGTTCGCGCCTTCCATCGGGCGCGACGTGGCATCGAAACGGCCAAGGCGCGGGCCGATCACCACGAGGCAGGCGAGCGCCATCCAGCCGCCCATGGAGTGAACGACGGTCGAGCCCGCGAAGTCGATGAAGCCCAGAGACTGCAGCCAGCCCGCATGTTCCGGCCCCGCCGCACCGCCCCAGGCCCAATGGCCGAACGAAGGGTAGAGCACGCCGGCCAGGATGACCGAGACGATGCAGTAGCCGTGGAAATTCATGCGCTCCGCGACCGCACCCGAAACGATCGTCGTCGCCACCGCGCAGAACGCGACCTGGAAGAAGAAGAAGGCGAGGTTCCAGGGCGCGGCGGGGTCGGCGGCGCCGAGGCCGATGAAACTGCCGTCGAAGAGAAAACCGGAGCCGCCCAGGAAGCCCGCGCCGAACATGATGCCGAAGCCGACCGCCCAGAAGGCGAGCGCCGCGATGCAGAAATCGACGACGTTCTTGACCGCGACGTTGATGCCGTTCTTAGCGCGGACAAAGCCGGTTTCAAGACAGAGGAAGCCGGGCTGCATTAGCAGCACCAGGACCGTCGCAAGGATCAGCCAAACAACGTCGGCCGCACTGTGTCCGGACACGCCGCCCCCAAGCATCCGAATTTCGAATGCTGCAAGTGCTAACAGCAACCTCTTAAAGTTGCGTGAGCGACGCGTAAATCAGCACTTTATTGAAAGCGGGCCCGCGCCGCGGCGACATAAGAGACCGCATCGGGTCGTGTGCGCAACTCATTGGCCCACCGCGCAAACACCTTTGCGCTGCGGGCGGGATCGACGCCGAGCTGCACATGGGCGACGCCGGCGTTCACGCTCTCCCAGTATTCGGCGATGAGCCCGTCCGCGAGGCGGAAGCGGCTGATCCCGTCGATCACCACCTCCTTGCCCTCGAAGGCCGGGATGGTGGAGATGAAACGCGAGAGCGAGCGGGCATAGCCGGTCGCGCCGCTGACGGCGTGGTCGAAGAAGCGCCAGTCATAGTCGCGGGCCTGGGCGTGGAAATGGTCGCTCAGCATGTGCGCGATGTTTTCGCGGCCCGCGAAGGGGCCGTAGACATAGTCGTGATAGACGGCGTCTTCCGTGAAGCATCCCGCGAACGCCGCCGCATCGCCGCTGCTCGCGGCATCCTGCATCCGGCCGACCAGCGCCGTGAAGTCGTCGAGCGTCATGCGAGCTTCTTCTTCAGATGCTCCGCGATCAGCAGCTCGGCGATCTGCACCGCGTTCAGCGCCGCGCCCTTGCGCAGGTTGTCGGCGGCGATCCAGAGCGAAAGGCCGTTGGCGACGGTCGGATCGGTGCGCACGCGGCTGACATAGACCTCGTCGTCGCCCACGGATTCCAGCGGCGTGATATAGCCGCCGTCCTCGTGACGATCGACCAGCATGACGCCCGGCGCATTGCGCAGCAGCGACTTGGCGCGGGTCGCCGAGATCGGCCGTTCGAACTCAACCGTGCAGGCCTCGCCATGGCCGCGAAAGACCGCGACGCGCACGCAGGTGGCCTGGACCTTGATGTCGGGGCCGAGAATCTTGCGGGTCTCGGTCGCCTGCTTCTCCTCCTCCTTGGTGCCACCGTCGTCGAGAAAGCTGTCGACCTGGGGGATCACGTTGAAGGCGATTTGCTTGGGGAACTTGTGTCGCTCCACGGCGTCGCCGACGAAGATGGCGCGCGACTGGGTGAAGAGCTCGTCCATCCCGTCCTTTCCCGCGCCGGACACCGACTGATAGGTCGAGGTCACGATGCGCATGATGTTGGCCTCATCATGCAGCGCCTTCAGCGCGACGACGCGATGGATGGTCGAGCAGTTGGGATTGGCGACGATGTTCTTCTTGGCATAGCGCGCGAGCGTGTGCCCGTTCACTTCGGGAACGACCAGCGGCACGCCGGGGTCCATGCGCCAGGCCGAGGAATTGTCGATGACGACGGCCCCGGCTTTGGCGATCTTCGGCGACCATTCTTTCGACACCGCGCTGCCCGCGCTCATCAGCACGACATCGGTGCCGGTGAAGTCGTATTGCGCGAGGTCCTGGCACTTCAGGATCTTCTCGCCATACGAAACCTGTACCCCCATCGACTTGCGCGAGGCGAGCGCGACGATATTGAGGCCGGGAATGCGCTCGGCGAGCACGTTCAGCATTTCGCGGCCGACATTGCCGGTGGCCCCGACGACGGCGATTTTCCAGGTCATGGTCTCAGGTCCGTCTCGACAGAGGTCAGCCGCGCTTGCTGACAAAGGTGGGCTTGGCCGGGCCCGCGAGCTGGCCCGCTTTCAGGTCAGTCAGCAGGGCGATGATCGTGGCATATTGGCCTTCGATCACATGGGTGCGCAAAGCGAGCGCCGCAATATCGGCGCGCAAGGCGCCGATCTCGGGGTCAACGATGTCTGTCATGCCTGCCAGAGTAGCATGGTGGGGCGGCAGGCCCAAGCGATCAGCGCGCCGCGCTGTCCAGCGCCTTCAGGATCGCGTCGCCCATGCCTGTGGTGGAGACCGCGGTCTTGCCGGCCTGCATGATGTCGCCGGTGCGCAGGCCTGCATTCAGAACGCTTGAGACCGCGTCCTCCAGCAGCTTGGCGCCCGCCTCGTCGTCCAGCGAATAGCGCAGGCACATGGCGAGCGAGAGGATCGCGGCGATCGGGTTCGCCTTGTTCTGGCCGGCGATGTCCGGCGCGCTGCCGTGGATCGGCTCGTAGAGCGCCTTCGACTTGCCGGTCTTCGCATCCTTCGCGCCGAGCGACGCCGAGGGGAGCATGCCCAGCGAGCCCGTCAGCATCGAGGCCTCGTCGGAGAGGATGTCGCCGAACAGATTGTCGGTGACGAGCACATCGAACTGCTTGGGATTGCGCACCAGCTGCATCGCCGCGTTGTCGGCGAGGATGTGGATCAGCTTGAGGTCTTCATATTCCGTCTCGTGAACGTGGGTCACTTCCTCGCGCCAGAGGACGCCGGTGTGCATCACGTTCGACTTCTCGGCCGAATGCACGACGCCGCCGCGCTTCCTGGCGAGATCGAAGGCGACGCGGGCGATGCGGCGGACTTCTTCGGTCGTGTAGAGCTGGGTGTCGACGGCTTTGCGCGATCCGTCGGCAAGCTTCTCGATGCCGCGCGGTTCGCCGAAATAGACGCCGCCGGTCAGCTCGCGCACGATCATGATGTCGAGGCCGGAGACGAGCTCGGGCTTGAGGCTCGATGCATCCGTCAGCGCCGGGAAGCAGAGCGCCGGGCGCAGGTTGGCGAACAGCTCCATGTCCTTGCGCAGGCGCAGCAGGCCGCGCTCGGGCTTCTTGTCGAAGGCGTTCTTGTCCCACTGCGGACCGCCGACCGCGCCGAACAGCACGGCGTCCGCCGCCATCGCCTTCTCCATCGCCTTGTCGGTGATGGGGAGGCCGGTCTTCTCCAGCGAGATACCGCCAACCAGATCCTCGTCGAGATCGAACGCGAAGTTCCGGTTCTTGGCGAGCCAGTCGAGCACGCGGCGCACCTGGGCGCTGACTTCCGGGCCGATACCGTCGCCGGGGAGGAGGAGGAGCTTCGCGGTCATGGAATTCTCGAGGTCAGAAGGAAGGAGCGGCCATGCGGCCGATGCCGAAGAGGATGGCGGCGATGGCGAGCGGCGCGAGGATGGTCAGCGCGATGCCCAGCGTCAGATCGTGCCGGCCGCCTTGCCCGAGACTGATGCGCCGCGGTTTGGGATAGAGAAAGAGCGCGGCGATCGGCAGCGCGAGCCACAGCACATGCCACCACGACCAGCCGAGAAAGCCCGGCACTGCCGCCAGCCAGATGAAGCCCGTCGCGAGCCATTCTTTCTGGCGTTTCGTCAGAGCCAGGGACGCGAGAGTTTCTTCTCGGCCTCGAAGGTCGTGATGGTCGGCTCGTCGCGCAGGGTCAGCGCGATGTCGTCCCAGCCGTTCAGCAGAATCTGCTTGCGGAACGGATCGATGTCGAAGGTGATGACGCCGCCGTCGGGGCCGCGGATCTCCTGCTTCTCCAGGTCGATCGAGATGACGGCATTCGAGCCGCGTTCGGCATCGTCCATCAGCTTGTCGATCTCGGACTGCGGCAGGGCGATCGGCAGGATGCCGTTCTTGAAGCAGTTGCCGTAGAAGATGTCGGCGAAGCTGGGCGCCAGGATGCACTTGATGCCGAAATCGAGCAGTGCCCAGGGCGCATGTTCGCGGCTGGAGCCGCAGCCGAAATTCGCGCCGGTGACGAGAATCTTCGCCTCGCGATAGGCGGGCTTGTTCAGCACGAAATCGGGGATCTCGCTGCCGTCCTGATTATGGCGCATCTCGTCGAACAGCGCCTTGCCGAGACCGGAGCGCTGAATGGTCTTCAGATACTGCTTGGGGATGATCATGTCGGTATCGACATTGACCAGCGGCAGGGGGGCGGCGACGGCGGAGAGGGTGGTGAATTTGTCCATGGCGGGGCGAGGGTTAGAGCGTTTTTGCATCCAATGAAACCCTCCCCTATACGGAAAGCGCTGCAAAACTTCCCCGCCCCGATCGAGCCGATGGCCGCGACCCTCCGTTCCCTCGTCCTGCTGGCCGCCCTGCTCGCGTTCGGCGCGACCGCTGAGGCGGCCTCGCCGGCCTGCGGCCTGCTGACTGCGGATGAGGCGGATCGCGCGATCGGCGGTTCCGCGCGGATGAAGGACGGCGGCGCGGAGAAGGACGGTTATTCCGACTGCGCCTGGAACGGGCCGGAGAATGCGGTCATCAGCGTCCTCTTCTGGTCGGAGGCCCGCTTCGCCGACGGCCACGCTTCGGCGGCCGAGAAATTCGACACGCTCGCCGCCGACATGAAGAAACGCGGCGCGGCACGGGCGGTGCTGGAAGATGTCGCGGACCGTGCGCTGGTGGTCGATGAAAGTTCGCCCGGCTTCCAGGCGGCGGGCGTATTGGTGCTGAAGGGCGGCCAGGTCGTGCAGATCAGCGCCCGCGGCGTCTCGGTCGCCGCCGCACTGGGGGCCGCCGAATCCGTGGCGGCGAAGCTCGCCTCCGTGCCCGCCGACGAGGCCGTCAGCCCGCGTCCGAAGCCGCCCGCCGTCGCGGCGATCGCGCCTGAGCCGCCGCCCGAGACACCGCCGGTATCCGAGCCGGTCCCGGACCCCGTCCCGCCTGTCGCCGAGCCGCAGCCGGAACCCACGCCACCCGCCGAGCCCGCGCCCGAACCGCAACCCGAACCGGCCCCGCCTCCCGCCGAACCCCAGCCGGAACCGGTGCCCGAACCTGTGACCCCGCCGGTTGCGGAACCACAGCCGGAACCCGCGCCGCCCGCCGAGCCCGCGCCCGCGCCGCAAGCCGAACCTGTTCCGCCGGCCGAACCCCAACCGGAGCCCGTGCCCGAGCCCGTGACCCCGCCAGTCGCGGAACCACAGCCGGAACCCGTGCCACCCGTCGAACCGGCCCCGGAACCGCAGCCCGAACCCGTCCCGCCGCCTGCGGAGCCCCAGCCCGAGCCGGTGCCCGAGCCCGTGACCCCGCCGGTTGCGGAGCCGCAGCCTGAACCCGCGCCCCCGGTGGAGCCCGCGCCGCAGCCGCAACCCGAACCGTCGTCGCCCGCCGAGCCGCCCAAACCGGTGAAGACCGGCTCGCATGCCTGTCCGCTGTTGCCCGCCAAGACGCTGGAGGCGATCCTGCCGGGCGGCGTGTTCCGCATGGAGGATCGCGGCCCGCCCGAGAACGGGGAATCCAATTGCCGCTGGTCGCGCTCGAGCGGGTCGATCGGCATCTCCGCAACCCTGCTGGAGGGTGTCGCGATCACCGCCGTCGCGCCCGACGCCGCCGCCTATTTCGACGAGCTGGAAGAGCCGAACCCCGAGAACGGCACCGAGACGCTGGCCGGGGTCGGCGAGCGCGCCTATCTGCAGACGCTGGGCGAAGGCGAATATGCCTCGTTCTCGCTCAGCATCCTCGCCAACGGGAAGATCGCCTTCCTCAACCTCACCGGCACCGGCCGCGATGCCGCGATCAATCTCGGCCTCGCCGCGGCGAAGAAGATGTAGGCGCGGCAACGCGCCCCTGTGGCGGCGCGGCCGCGTAAGCTAGACACGTCCGGTTCCAAGCCGGGTTTCCAAAGAGGTCCTCATGCGTCTCCTGTGCACCGCTCTCATGGCCGGCGCGCTGCTGTTCCCCGCGACCGCTCAAGATGCGAAGTCGCTGAGCTGCGCTTTGCTGACCAAGGCAGAGGCCGCTGATATCCTTGGCCATTCCGTCATGAACGGCGACGACACCGCCGAAACCGGCGGCGCTTCGAGCTGCGCCTGGGTGGACGAGGAAAACTTCAACGCGATCTCGATCCAGATGGAGCGCGGCGAGGCGCTTCAGGGCGGCAGCGCCGACGCCGCCTTCGCCGCGCAGAAGACCGCGCTCGCCAACGCGGGCACGGTCGAGGACCTCGCCGACTTCGGCGTGCCCGCCTTCGTGCTGACGGCAACCGGCGCGCCCGCGGAGACCTTCACCGCGATCTTCGCCAAAGGCGGCGCGCTCATCATCATCAACGTCACCGGCGTGCCGAAGAACAAGACCATCGCCGCCGCCAAGATCGTCGCCGGGCGGCTCTAATGCGCCGCTTCGGCGCCCTCGCGTTCGCCATGGCCTTCGCCGGCTGCGCCGCCGGCTCGGCGCTCTATGAGACGACGCCGGCCTGCGCGCTGCTGAGCGAGGCGGAGGCGAGCGCCATCCTGGGCCAGGCGATGACCAGCAAAGGCGGCATGGCCGATCCCGGCATGTATGACTGCTATTGGGACGGCGCCGGCGGCATCAGGCTGGAATTCGCGCTGAACGACGCGGCGCTCTACGCGCCGTCCGGCCAGACCGCGTCAGACGAATTCGACCGCATGATCAAGGCGACGACCGCCGCGGGCGACGCGCCCGAACTGATCGACGGCATCGGCGAGCGCGCCGCGCTGCATCGTTCTGAAAATCCCGCGGCGTGGTTTCTCACCGTCGTCGCGGGCGGCGACTATCTGACGATCTCGCTGACCGGCGCGACGCGCACAGCGATCCTCACCCTCGGCAAGACCGTCGCGCCAAGGATGTAGCTGAAACCTTGCTCCCGCCCGCTTGCGGGGGGAGACAGCTTGGTCGTTCGCGGAGCGAGCGGCCAAGCCGAGGGGGGGCGCGTGATCGCGTAGAACGGTGCTCTACGCCTTGCCCCCTCCACCGCTTCGCGGTCCCCCTCCCCCGTGAACGGGGGAGGAAAGGGAGCGGCGAGCCGCTTAGTCCAGCGCGCGCACGTCCGCGAGCGTGCCCTTGATCGCCGCCGCTGCGGCCATCACGGGCGACACCAGATGCGTGCGGCCGCCGCGGCCCTGACGGCCTTCGAAATTGCGGTTCGAGGTGGAGGCGCAGCGCTCGCCCTCTTCCAGCTTGTCGGCGTTCATCGCGAGGCACATCGAGCAGCCCGGCTCGCGCCAGTCGAAGCCGGCCTCGACGAAGATCTTGTCGAGCCCTTCGGCCTCGGCCTGTTCCTTCACCAGGCCCGAGCCCGGCACGATCATCGCGTTCACATGCGCCGCGACCTTGCGGCCTTTGGCGATGCCGGCGACGGCGCGCAGGTCCTCGATGCGGCCATTGGTGCACGAGCCGATGAAGACGCGGTCGACCTTGATCTCGTCGATCTTCTGCCCGGCGGTGAGGCCCATATAGGCGAGCGCCCGCTCCTTGGCGGCGCGGCGGCCGGGATCGGTCTCGTCAGCGGGGTTGGGCACGTTGCCGGTGACCGGCGCGACGTCCTCGGGGCTGGTGCCCCAGGTGACGAGCGGCGGGATCGCGGCGGCGTCGAGCACGATTTCGCTGTCGAACACCGCGTCGGCGTCGGAATGCAGCGTCTTCCAATAGGCGACCGCCATGTCCCAGGCGCCGGCCTTGGGCGCCTTGGGGCGGCCCTGGACATAGGCGAAGGTCGTCTCGTCCGGTGCGACGAGACCGGCGCGCGCGCCCGCTTCGATCGACATGTTGCAGAGGGTCATGCGGCCCTCCATCGAGAGCGCGCGGATCGCATCGCCCGCATATTCGATGACATGGCCGGTACCGCCGGCCGTGCCGATCTTGCCGATGATCGCGAGCGCGATGTCCTTGGCGCCGACGCCGGGGCCGGGCGTGCCGTTGACCGTGACGCGCATGTTCTTCGACTGCGGCATGCGCAGCGTCTGGGTCGCGAGCACGTGCTCGACTTCCGACGTGCCGATGCCGAAGGCGAGCGCGCCGAACGCGCCGTGCGTCGAGGTATGGCTGTCGCCGCAGACGATGGTCATGCCGGGCTGGGTCAGGCCTTGTTCCGGGCCGACGATGTGGACGATGCCCTGGCGGATATCGTCCATTGCGTAATGCTCAATGCCGAATTCCTTGGCATTGGCTTCCAGCGTCACGACCTGGAGCTTTGATTCCGGATCCGTGATCCCCTCGATGCCGTTTTTGCGGCCTTCGGTCGGGACGTTGTGGTCCGGCACCGCCAGGGTCTTTTCGGGGTGGCGCACCTTGCGGCCGGCCATGCGCAGGCCCTCGAAGGCCTGCGGGCTCGTCACCTCGTGGACCAGATGGCGGTCGATATAAATCACGGGAAGCTCGCCCGGCACGGCGGAAACCAGGTGGTCCTGCCAGATCTTGTCGAACAGGGTGCGGGGCGTCGTCATCGTCGTTTACCGTGGGCTGGCGAAATATCCTTACGGGGCCGCTGCATAGACCCTTCGGACCCTAACGAAAAGAGGCAGCACGGCGAATGAATGCAATCCGCCGTCGCAAAGGGTTGCCGCAAGCGTCATGGCCGCGTCGCCGGACCGTCGCGGGCCGTCCCTAGCGTCCTGGGACCGCCTGGAACGAGAGGGTCCCACCATGAGCGCCACCGAACTGCCTGTTGAAGACGAGATCGAGATCGTCGAGATCGACGAAACCGAAGGCGAAACCGCCGCGGTCGACGAGACGGAAACCGAAGGCGAAGACGACGCCGAAGGTGACGACGCAGCCGAAGGCGACGACGCCGAGGGCGACGATGAAGTCGAAGGCGAAGAAGAAGCCGAGACTGAAGACGCCTGAGGCGTCAGCGGTACGCCTCTAGTCCTTAATTCCTCATGGCCGCCCTCGAGGCGGCCATCCATGCAAGCGCCGAGACGGTTGGCGGATGGCCGGGTCAAGCCCGGCCATGAGGGTCTAAGGATCGGTCGATGCGATTGCTCGGCCCGATCGCTCGCATTTGAGCAATTCAGTTCACCGTTTCCTTGGCCTTGTTTGAGAAGCTGCGTCCCGTTCGAGGGGCGGATGAACCAGGCGACATTCGGCAAGCGCGCGGCAGCGCCGGGGGCAAAGCCCGCGGCTGCGCCGCCGCGTGTCACCGCGCCGGCACGCGCACCCGCACCCCTGTCGCCGCCTGGACCCGCGGCGCCCGCGCTCATGGCGGAGACGCCGGCCACGCGTTATGGCGGGCCGCTCGGCGACATGATCGGCCAGGTCATCAACCCACCGGAAGCGCCGATCGAGAAGCTGTGGTGGTCCTATTTCAAGGCCTGCGTCACCGCCTTCGTGACCGCCGTGATCCTGATGGGCCTCTTCCTCGGCAGCGGGGAAGGCCATGAGGACACCTCCATTCTCGGCAGTCTTTTCTCGTTCGACCGGCTCGCCATCCAAGTGCCCGCGATCGTGATGATGCTGACCATGGCGCCGGCACTGGCGACACCCATTCGGGCACTTGCCGACATCATGCAGAAGCTGAACGTACCGCGCGGCGTGTCGGACATGCTGATCGGCGCCGCGCCCGGCATGATGATGATGACCGTGGACATCACCTCGGGCCGCCTGCCCGGGCCGATGAATCTCTGCTTCCTGCTCGGCGGCGCGTTCGGCGGTTTCGTCTTCTGGCGCGCCCGGGGCTATCCCGGCCTCAACCGCACGGGACGCCAGATCGCCGAGTTCGCGCATACCGCGATGCAGAAGGGCCGCGACCGGCTGTAGCGGACCTGTTTCCGCCGCAATCGCTGTCGATCCTTGGGGCGACCACGGGGACCGCCATGCTCAATCGCCGCCAGTTGCTCGCCGCCGCCTGCGCCGTGCCCTTTGCCGGATGGGCGCGCGCCGAGATCCCCGCGCCTGCCGCCGCCCTCATCGCCGCGGCGCGGGCGCAGATCGGCGTCACGCTTTATTACGACAGCGGCTATCGTCAGATCGCCTATCCCATGGGCGACGTGCCCCGCGACACCGGCGTCTGCACCGATGTCGTGATCCGCGCCTATCGCGACGCCGTGCAGCGGGACCTGCAGGTGCTGGTCCACGAAGACATGCGCGTCAACTTCTCGAAATATCCCAATGTCTGGGGTCTCGCGGGTCCCGACCGGAACATCGACCATCGCCGGGTGCCGAACCTGATGACCTTCCTGAAGCGGGCGAAGGCGCAGCTTGTGCTGAACGAGGCGCCGCAGCCCGGCGACCTCGTCACCATGATCGTGCCGCCGCATCTGCCCCATATCGCGATCGTCTCGGACGCGCTGAGCGATGACGGCAAGCGCCTTAAGATCATCCACAATATCGGCCGCGGTACGCGCGAAGAGGACCGGATCGAAGCGTTCGAGCGGATCGGGCATTATCGCTGGATGGCGTGAAGCGGCGCGGCCTTGCGCGCGCTGGGTGCTTGTTGGCCGGCGCGCCAAGCCTCAATGATCCCGTCGCAGTCATCAGGGATTTGTCATGTCGCGGCAGTTGATCGCTACACTCGCCGGCCTCGCCGTCGCCTTTGCCGTGACCTTCGGGATCAATTTCGGGCTAGCGGCGGCCGGGGTCCATTCGGACACGACCTATTGGTGGCTGGGCGTGAGCTTCGGCTCGCTGACGACGATCACCATGCTGAACATGTCGGGCAACAAGAAGGTGGCGACCGCCGACCGCGGCGCTCGCAGTGATGCGCTCGCCTTCGCACCTCCCGCCGGCCAGGGACTTCTCGTCGTCTATCGCGAAGGCTTCATGGGTAAGGCCATCGGCGCCGACGTGAGCGTTGACGGGCGCGACGTCGCGCAGCTGAAGAGCCCGCGCTTCACCGCGATTGCCCTGCCGCCCGGCAGCCATGTGCTGAAGGCCCAGCTGGCGGGTTCGATGAACGCGGGCTCGACGCCGGGCGAGACGGCCTTCGATCTGGCGGCCGGCGCGGCGGTCGTTTTCCGGATCACGCTGAAGATGAAGATGACGACCAGCGATGTCGTGCTGACACGCATCGACGATCTCGCCCTGGCGAAGAAGAAGATGGCGGGCATGACAATGATCGCATCGGAAGCCGCTTGAGCGACAACACTTAGGTCTGCGGCTAAGTTTTTCTTGCGCGCCTCGCCGCAGCTTGATACTTAGCCTCATGGCTAAGCATTCGCTGGCGCTGAACCGCATGTTCTCCGCGCTCGCCGACCCGACGCGCCGCCGCATGGTGGAGCGTCTGGCGCGCGGGCCCGCTTCGGTGAGCGAACTTGCCAGGCCCCTGAAGATGGCGCTGCCGACGGTCGTGCAGCATCTGAAGGTGCTGGAGGAGAGCGGGCTGATGACCAGCGAGAAGATCGGCCGTGTGCGCACCTGCCACATCGCGCTGAAGCCGCTGGACGCGGCGGAGGCCTGGCTCGGGAAGCAGCGCGCGGCCTGGGCGGCGAAATTCGACCGGTTCAGCGCAATCGTGGAGGAGATGGACGATGAGTGACGGCAAACTGGATCTGGAGATCGTGCGCGTGCTCAAGGCGCCGCGCGCGAAACTGTGGAAGGCGTGGAGCGACCCCGCGATCCTCAAGGAATGGTGGTGCCCCAAGCCCTGGGTGACCGAGGTGAAGGCCTTCGACTTCCGCAGCGGCGGCGCGTTTCACACCTACATGACCGCGCCCGAAGGCCCGGCCGGCGGGGACAGCGACAATCCCGGCCTTTTCCTCGACGTGACGCCGATGGAGCGCATCGTCTGGACCTCGGTTCTGGTCGAAGGCTGGCGCCCCGCTACATCCTGGCTGCCGATGACCGGCGTCTTCCTGCTGGAGGATGCGCCGGGCGGCACGCGCTTCACTGCGCGCTGCCTCCATCTCGACGAAGCCGGCTGCACCAAGCACAAGGAGATGGGCTTCTTCGAGGGCTGGGGCATCATGGTCGACCAGCTGGGCGAAGTCGCCGCGGCGCTCTAGCGACTCGACTCCACCGGCGCGATATGTTCCTGTATTGTTCTTATTTGAGGAGAGCATCATGGCTGTGACATTCGGCGCCTACATCACCATCGACGGCGTCGGTGCGGCGATCGACTTCTACAAGGCCGCCTTCGGCGCCGAGGAGGTCATGCGCATGCCCTCCGAGGATCATCCCGGCAAGTTCCTGCACGCCGAACTGAAACTGTTCGGCGGCACGCTGATGATGTCGGACGATTTCGGCATGGAGGGCTTCGCGAGCCCGCTGAAGCTGGGGGCGACGACCTTCAACCTGATCGTCGGGTTGGAGAAGCCCGATGAGGTGGATGCGGCGATGGCCAAGGCGGCAGCCGCCGGCGCCACCATCACCATGCCCGCCGCCGACCAGTTCTGGGGCGACCGTTTCGGCATGCTCCGCGACCCGTTCGGCCACGCCTGGGGATTTGGCGCGCCGAAGGGGTAGCGAGTGCGTTTCGCGAGACAAACAAATCCTCATGGCCGGGCCTGACCCGGCCATCCATCAGCCGTTTGCGTGGTTGCATGGATGGCCGCCTCAAGGGCGGCCATGAGGAAGATAGATCGTAGATGCAGGGTGCAGGGCGGCGCGCCCTAAAGCCCCAGCGCCGCCCGCGCCTTCTTCGTCAGGCCGGCCGCGACGATCGCGTGGGCGCGGGTGAGATAAGCCTTGAGTTCGCCTGCCTTCATCCGCGTGAGGCGGTCGAGCTGGACCCATTTGGCGCGCTGGAGATAGGGCGCGGGAATGATGCCGTCCTGTTGGGTGAGAATCGCGAAGCTGTCGTCGCCCGTCTTGAACGAGATCGACTGCTGCTTCGCGTCGGGCGCGCGCATGACCGCGAACATTTTCCCGCCCACCTTGTAGACGTGATCGTCGCCCCACTGGATCGACAAGGTCGCGCCGGGCAGCGCCGTCAGATGCGCGCGGATCGCTGCCTGTGTCATGGCTGGCTCATGGCGCGCGTGCGTCCATTTCCCCGGCAAGCGCGATGTCGTTGGCGGTGAGGCCGCCCGCGTCATGCGTCGTCAGCTTCACATCGACCTTGTTGTAGACGTTGAACCATTCGGGATGGTGGTCCATCGCCTGGGCGATGATCGCGATCGAGGTCATGAAGCCGAACGCTTCGATGAAGTCGCCGAACTTGTAGCTCTTGAAGATCGCATCGCCCTCGTCGCTGAGCACCCAGCCGTCGAGTTTCTTCAACGCTTTGGTGCGGGCGGCGCCGGTGAGCTTTGTCGGCTTGGGCTTGGCGGGCATGGCGGGAGGTCCCATGTTGGGGCGGATGAAGCGGGAGCGTGACAGTGAAGAGCGGTGAACTCAATCGCGCGAAGGCGCCGAGCCTCGGCGATCTGGAAGCGCTGGCCTACGAGTCCTTCGCCGCCCTGCCCGCCGAATTCCGCGCGCTCTGCGGCGATGTCGTGATCCTGGTCGACGACTGGCCGGAGCCCGACGTGCTCAAGGAACTCGGCATCGTCAACGAGCTGGAGCTGACCGGCCTCTACACCGGCGTCGCGCTGACCCATCAGGAGAGCCTCGCGCCGCCGCGTCTCCCCAACACCGTGCATCTCTACCGCGTGCCGTTGCTGCTGGAATGGGCCGAGACCGATGTGACGCTGGGCGATCTCATCAATCACGTCATCGTCCACGAGATCGGCCACCATTTCGGCCTCAGCGACGACGATATGCATGCGATCGAGGACAGCGACTAGGGCAGCAGATGCGGGCCCAGGTCGTAGAACCGCTCCGGCTCGTAATGCCGGCCGTCGCCGGTCTTGTGGCTGGAGAACAGCACCGCGCGGTCGATCGGAAACGGCCCGCTGGCGTAGAGATTGTTCGCAGCGATCCAGCGCTGGACGAGATCGAGCGGCGCATGGCGCGGCCGGGCGAGCGTGACATGGGGCGTGTAGTTGCGCCCGTCGATCTCCACCCCCAGCCGCCGCAGCACCGACATGTGCTTCTCCGCAAGGGCGTCGAGCGCCGGATTCTTGGCGACGGCGGCATAGAGAATTTGCGGCCGCTTGCCGCCGAAGGCGCCGACGCCTTTCAATTCCAGCTCGAAACCAGGCCGTTTGATGCGGGCCAGCTCGACATCGATGTCTTCGGCGAAGGGTTCTTCGACATCGCCGATATAGGCGAGCGTGACGTGGAAATTCTCCTCCGGCACCCAGCCCGCATCCCATTCCGCGTCCTCGAAACCCTGCAAACCCGCCAGTTCGCTGCGGATGAGTTCGGGAATTTCGAGCGCGGTGAAGAGGCTGATCATGGCAAATCCCTAACGCGGCGCGGGCCTTAAGGAAATCGCTCCGTCCGGTTTCCCTTGAAGTCGCCGCATTCGGGGGCGATATTCTGTCGCAGGTCCGGACGCCCCCGTCCGGCCGCTGAACTTGGGAGACCTTAAATGGCTGACTATCGCCAGACCGGTTACGGCACGCCAGCCTCGACGGCCGGCGCGTCCATGGACCTCGGCCTGCGCAGCTATATGCTCGGCGTCTACAACTATATGGCCCTCGGCCTGGTTGTGACGGCGGCGGCCGCCTATGGCCTTTTCACGGCCTCGTTCGTCCAGTCGGGCGGGCAGATCACCGACATCACGCCGCTGGGCGAGACGATCTTCCTGTCCGGCTTCAAATACGTGCTGATGCTGGCGCCGCTGGCCTTCGTGCTCGTGCTGTCCTTCGGCATCAACAAGCTCTCCGCCAGCACGGCGCAGATCCTGTTCTGGGCCTTCGCGGCCGTCATGGGCGCCTCGCTCTCGACGATCTTCGTCCAGTACACGGGCGGTTCGATCTTCCGCGTGTTCCTGATCTCGGCCGCCATGTTCGGCGCGACCTCGCTCTGGGGCTACACCACGAAGCGCGACCTGACCTCGATGGGCTCGTTCCTGATGATGGGCCTGTTCGGCATCATCATCGCCTCGCTGGTCAACATCTTCATGCAGTCGGACGCGATCTCGTGGGCCGTCTCGATCCTCGGCGTCGTCATCTTCACGGGCCTCGCGGCCTATGACACGCAGAAGATCAAGGAGAGCTACCACGAGGGCGACGAAGCCGGCTTCGCCAAGAAGAAGCAGATCATGGGCGCCCTCTCGCTCTATCTCGACTTCATCAACCTCTTCCTCATGCTGCTGCGCCTCATCGGCGACCGCCGCTGAACGAGATAAACAACCTCCTCAAACTGCAAACCCCGGACGGCAACGTCCGGGGTTTTTATTTGGATTGCTTGACCAGCGTGTGTGGTTCGAGCCTCCGCGCGTGCCGCCCTCCGCACCTCACCATGAAGCGCATCTGGGATTGCATAAAAGGCCGTCATCCTGAGGAGCGGCCGCAAGGCCGCGTCTCGAAGGACGCACGTCGCCTTAAGCCTCGACCGCCTTGATCAGCTTGGCGTCGAACAGGCGCAGGACCTGTTTCAGGTCGTGGCCGCGTTTCAGCACCTGGCCGGCCTGGCCGAGCACCGCGAAGGCGCCTTGCTTCGCCCGCAGCTTGGGGCGTTTCTCGATGCGGAAGACGGGGTTTTCGCTCGCGCGCTTGAAGACCGAGAACACCGCCGCGTCCTTCAGCCAGTCGATCGCGTAGTCGCGCCATTCGCCGGCGGCGACCATGCGGCCATAGACATTGAGGATCGCGTTCAACTCGCGCCGGTCGAAGGCCGTCATCGGGGCCTTCGGGGCTGCGCCTGGTTCTTCCATCCGCGACGCGGGGCGCGCCGTATCGCGGAGATCGACTATGTTGGTCGTATCGTCCATCCACCTCAGTCTGCGCGCCTGAAATCGGCTGCGCAAGCCCGTGACGCTTGCGTGACGGTTCAGTTTTTCTTGCGCGCCAGCATGACGCCGTCGCCGACCGTCAGCATCGCCGCCTCGACCCGGGTATCCCCGGCAATCCGCGCATTCAGCGCCCGGATCGCGGCGGTGTCCGCGTCGGTGACGCTGTCATCGGCGACCCGGCCGCTCCACAGCGCATTGTCGACCGCAATCAGCCCGCCGGGCCGCAGCAATTCCAGGCACAGCTCGTAATAGGCGCCGTAGCTGCCCTTGTCGGCATCGATGAAGGCGAAGTCGTAGGTCCCGGCGCGGCCTTCGCGCAGGAAGCCTTCGAGCGTCCCGACGGCGGGCTTCAGATGCAGCGTGATCTTGTCCTCGACCCCGCCGGCCGCCCAATAGCGCCGCGCTTTGGTCGTGAATTCCTCGGAGACATCGCAGGCATCGATCATCCCGCCGGCGGGCAGAGCCAGCGCCACCGAGAGCGCGCTGTAGCCCGTGAAGACCCCGACCTCGACGCAACGCTTGGCGCCGATGAGCCGCACCAGCATCTGCAGGAAGGCGCCCTGGTCAGGCCCGATCTGCATGCCGGAAATCCGGCCCATCTCGGCCGTCTCCTGCCGGCAGAAGCGCTGCGCCTCGGTCTCGGGCGAGCAGACGCCTTCCACATAGGTCAGCAGGGAATCGCTCAATTCAAGAAATTTCGGCATGGGATTTCCTTTTATATCAAAGACTTAACCTGAAATTGGTGATGCTGGTCACACCAGATTGCAGGCCACGCTTTCGCCTTGTTCCGGACAGACGGCCGCCGCGAGCATCCATCATATTCATCCTTGTCAAAAGGCCCGGTGCCGGCGGCGGTCTCTTCATAGCCCCCCAGCCCCCTGCGATCGCTCCGGTACCGGGCCTGAGACATTTCCTCCCTGGATCTCAAAATTCAGCCGGACGGCAGCCCCCCGCCGTCCGGCTTTTTTGCGTCTGGATTTGACTGACGCGAGGGCGGACACTCCCGGGATAACGACATTCCCAGGAGGATCCCATGAGACTGAAAGACCGCGCCGCCATCGTCACCGGTGCCGCCAGCGGCATCGGCCGCGCTTCGGCCCAGCTCTTCGCCGAAGAGGGCGCGCTGGTGCTCGCCGTGGATGTCCCCACCAGCCAGATCATGACCGCGCATGACGGCGTCGCGGGCGTGACGCCGCTCGCCCTTTCGATCGCTGATGAGGGCGCGCCCGCGCGGATCGTCGGCGAGGCGGTCGCCAAGTTCGGCCGGCTCGACATTCTCTTCAACAATGCCGGCGTTTCCGGCCGCCATTTCGTCGAGGAAATGACCGACGAGCAGTGGGAGCGCATCATGGCGGTGAACGTCACCGCGCAGATGAAGCTCGCCCGCGCCGCCATCCCGCATCTGAAGGCGAGCCCCGCCGCGCGCATCATCAACACCGCCTCGGTCATGGCCGAGGGCACCGATCTCGGCCTTGCCGCCTACTGCGCCTCGAAGGCGGGCGTCGCGGGCCTGACGCGCACGCTGGCGCTTGAGCTCGGCCGCTACAACATCACCGCGAACTACCTGCTGCCCGGCGCGATCGAGACCGGCATGACCAAGCCGCTGTGGGATGTGCGCCCCGACGTCGCCGACATCTGGTCGAAGAAGTCGCCGCTGCGCCGCCTCGGCCAGCCCATCGACCTCGCCCGCGCCGCGCTGTTCCTGGCGTCCGACGAAGCGAGCTTCATCACCGGCCACGGCCTCAACGTCGATGGCGGGCTGATGCTGCGGGTCTAGCGGCATGACCGAAGACGCCCGCGTCAGTTGGTTCAGCCTCTTCGCCGGCCTGCTGGCGGCGTCGTTGGCGACGGCCGCGGTCGTCGTCTACGCCCAGCGCGGCTGGGGCCAGCCGAGTGCGGGGCCGGTCTTCCTGTTCTCGTTCGCCTATGCCTTCGTGACCGGCATCCTGATCGGCCTGCCGCTGCTCGGCCGCATGGTGCGCAAGCGCGCGCTCAACTGGCGCACCGCCGCCGCGGCCGGTGGCACGACGGCCGCGTTTCCGGGCCTGTTGTTCCTTCTCTTCGTCGCCTCCTGCACGACCAACGCGACCTTCATGGGGGTGGCGACCTGTACCGACGGCGTGCGGAACCTCACCGGCTGGGCGCTCAGCGTCGCGCTGCTCGCGGCGCTCGGCGCGATGGGCGCCGCGGCGGGGCTGATCGGCTATCTCGTCTATCGCGGCTTCCGCAGCCTCATGCTGAGCCAACCCAAACCCGAAGACGAGCCCGACCCGCCGCCGGCGTGAGGGCGCACCCCTAACGCCCATTTCATTTGGCCCTTGTCGCGGGCTTGGGTAAAAGACGCGGCCTCGTTCCGGGGCGTTCTCCTGACGTGCAGTGCTCAATGGCGATGATCGAGATCGACGGACTGGCCAAGACTTTCGGCCCCGTCGCGGCCGTGCGCGGCGTCACCCTGAATGTCGACAAGGGCGAGGTGCTGGGCTTTCTCGGCCCCAACGGCGCGGGCAAGTCGACCACGATGAAGATGGTGACGGGCTTCCTCGTCCCCAGCGCGGGTTCGGCCCGCATCTGCGGCCACGACGTCCAGTCCGATCCCCTGCCCGCGCAGACCCTGCTCGGCTATCTCCCCGAAGGCGCACCCGCCTATGGCGACATGACCGCGCGCGGCTTCCTCTATTTCTGCGCGGAGACGCGGGGCCTGAAAGGCGCCGCCGCCAAGGCCGCGATCGAGGCCGCCGTCGCCAAGACCGAACTCGGCCGCGTGCTGGAGCAGCCGATCGAGACGCTCTCCAAGGGCTTCAAGCGCCGCGTCGGCCTCGCCCAGGCGATCCTGCACGATCCGCCGGTGCTGATCATGGACGAGCCGACCGACGGGCTCGATCCCAACCAGAAGCACACGGTGCGCGAGCTGATCCGTGAAATGGCGCCGACGAAAGCGATCATCGTCTCCACCCATATCCTGGAGGAGGTCGCGGCGATCTGCACCCGCGCCGTCATCATCGATCGCGGCCGCGTCGTCGCCGACGGCAAGATCGACGGCGGCGTCATCCATTTCGCGACGAAGAATGCCGACGGCAGCGCAGGCGAGGTGATCGCCGATGCGCGCGATCTCGACGGCGTCTTCCGCGCGCTCACCCACACCCCTGTTGCGGCCTGAGGACGACCATGTTCAAGGGCACGCTTGCCGTCTTCCGCCGCGAACTCGCCGCCTATTTCGCGACGCCGCTCGCCACCGTCTTCATCGTGATCTTCCTGTTCGCGATGGGCGCCTTCACCTTCTATCTCGGCGGCTTCTACGACAGCGGCCAGGCCAATCTCGGCATCTTCTTCTCGTTCCATCCGTGGCTCTATCTCTTCCTGATCCCCGCCATCGCGATGCGGCTGTGGGCGGAGGAGAGGAAGAGCGGCACGATTGAATTGCTGCTGACGCTGCCCATTCCGCTGAGCGCCGCCGTCATCGGCAAGTTCCTGGCGGCCTGGGTGTTCGCGGGCATTGCGCTCACCCTCACCTTCCCGATGTGGATGACGGTGAACTTCCTGGGCAATCCCGATAACGGCGTCATCCTGGCGAGCTATCTCGGCTCGTGGCTGATGGCGGGCGGTTATCTCGCGATCGGCTCGGCGGTCTCGGCGGGCACGTCGAACCAGGTCATCGCCTTCGTCGTGTCGGTCGTCATCTCGTTCCTCTTCACCATCGCCGGCGCGCCGCTGGTGATCGACGCACTCTCCAGCATCCTGCCGCTGGAACTGCTGAACACCGTCTCGTCCTTCTCGTTCCTCACCCACTTCAACGCGATCATGGCGGGGGTCATCGACCTCCGCGATCTCGTCTTCTTCGGGACGCTGACGATCTTCTTCCTCTATGTCACCGCGGTCCTCGTCGACCTCCGGAAGGCGGGCTAGGCCATGCGCATGCTCGCCCGCTTCGCCCATAACCGCCGCAGCGCCGCGCTTCTGTCGATCGTGCTCGCGGCCGTCGTCTTCCTGTCGCTGAATACGGCGGTGAATATCTGGTTCCGCACCGCGCGGCTCGATCTCACCGAGAACGGGCTCTACACGCTCTCCGACGGCACCAAGAACATCCTGCGCAGCCTGAAAGAGCCGGTGACGCTGCGCTTCTATTATTCGGCGGAGCAGGCGGCGAACTACCCGACCGTGCGCGCCTATGCGGAGCGCGTGCGCGATCTGCTGAACGAGTACCGCTCGATTGCCGGCGGCAATCTCATCGTCGAGGAAGTCGATCCGCAGCCCTACACCGAAGAGGAAGATCGCGCTGTCGGCGCCGGTCTGCAGGGCGCGCCGACGAATGGCGGCGAGCCGATCTATATGGGCCTCTCCGCCACCAACATGGCCGACGGGCAGGAGACCATTCCCTTCTTCGCGATGGATCGCGAGCCGTTCCTCGAATACGACCTCACCTCGATCGTCTATCGCCTCGGCCAGGCGAAGAAGCCGGTGCTGGGCATCGTCACCAACCTGCCGCTCGACACCGGCTCGGGCGGGCTGCTCGCCTCGATGCAGGGCCAGTCGCAGCCTTTCGTCATCTATTCGCAGCTCCAGCAGATCTTCGACCTGCGCCCGCTGGAGCAGGATTTCGACAGCGTGCCGTCGAACATCGACGCGCTGCTGATCGCGCACCCCAAGGCGCTGAGCCAAGCGACGCTCTATGCCATCGACCAGTTCGTGATGCGCGGCGGGCGGGTCATCGCCTTTGTCGATCCGCTCTCCGAGATCAGCCAGTTGCAGAGCCAGGAGACCGGCCAGCCCGTGCAGGGCGCGACCTTCAAGTCGGACCTGTGGCTGCTGAAATCCTGGGGCGCGAGCTACAATCCCGACGAGGTCGTGCTCGACGGCGCGCGGGCGCAGAAGGTGCAGTATGGCGGCAGCGCGGCGCGCCCGGTCGTCGCCTATCCCGTGTGGATCGGCCTCCTCAAGAACGACGATCCCGCGCAGAGCGATTTCGATGCGGGCGACCTCGTCACCAACTCGCTGACCAAGATCAACCTCGCCTCGGTCGGCCGCTTCACCCAGGCCGAGGGCGCGACCACGACCTTCACGCCGCTGCTGCGCTCGTCCGACCAGTCGATGATCTACAGCGCGGAGATGCTGACCATCCAGGCCGACCCCGATGAGCTGAGCCGCCAGCTGACCCCGACCGGCGAGCGCTACACGATCGCCGCGCGCCTCTCCGGCCCGCTGAAGTCCGCCTTCCCTGACGGCGAACCCAAGCGCGAGGCCAGGGAAGGCGAACCGCCGCCGGGGCCGTTGCCCGCCTGGATCGGCGAGACGCCCAACGCCAACATCATCGTCGTCGCCGACAGCGACATCTTCGACGATCGCTTCTGGGTGCAGGCCCAGCAACAGGGCGACCAGACCATGGCCGTGCCGGTCGCCGACAATCTCGCCTTCGTGGCGAGCGCGGCGGAGAATATGCTGGGCTCGAACGACCTGATCAGCCTGCGCGCCCGCGCCACCGCGGAGCGGCCCTTCACGGTCGTGGAAGACCTGAAGCGTGATGCCGATGCGCGCTTCCTGCGCGAGGAGCAGGATCTCAACGCCCGCATCGCCGAGGCGCAGGAGAAGCTGCAGGCGCTCGCCAAGACCGGCGCCAACGGCGATCCCGCCACGCTGACGCCCGAGCAGGAAGCCGAGATCGAGAAGTTCCGCGGTGAGCTTGCCGAGACCCGCGCCCGCCTGCGCGAGGTGCAGCACGAACTGCGCGCCGGCATCGACCGGCTGGGCGACATGCTGGCGCTCGTCAACATCGCGCTGGTCCCGGCGCTGCTGGTGATCGCGGCCATTGTGTTCGGCATCATCCGCCGCCGCCGCATGGCCGCGGCGCAGACGGCATAGAGGGCGAGGCCATGACCGCAACGACCCTCACCAAATCCGACCTGAAGCGCGGCCGCGGCCTCATGTGGCTGACCCTCGCCGCCGCCGTCTCGGCCGCCATCGCCGGCGCGGCGATCGTCTCCAACCGCGCCGCGAACACCGCGACCGAGATGAACGAGACGATGTATCCGGGGCTTGTCGCGGCCAGCGCCAATGCCGCCACGATCAAGATCGAATCGCCGACCGTCTATGTCACGCTCAACAAGGGCGCGGACGGGAAGTGGGTGGTCGCGGACCGCTCGAACTATCCCGCCAACCCCGACGGCGTCCGCGCTCTCATCCTCTCGATCGCGCAGCTCCAGCTGATCGAGCGCCGCACCGGCGACATCAACCGTCTCGGGGCGCTCGACTTGACCACGGGGACCAGCGGCACCGGCCATGCCGTGACGATCACCGGCGCGGACGGCACAGTCCTCGCCGCCGTCGTCGCCGGCAAGGTCCAGGGCCGCGCCGCCGGCAATTCGCTGGGCACGCTGTTCGTGCGCCGCGCGGGCGAGGAACAGACCTGGCTCGCGCGCGGCGGCATCGCCATCCCCGCCTCGGTCGGCGCGACGCTGGACAAGACGCTGTTCACGATCGATCCCAAGCGCATCAAGTCGGCCGCCTTCGCGCCGCGCGGCCTCGCCGCCTACACGCTGAGCCGCGCGACGCCCGAAACGCCGGACTTCACGCTCGACAACGTGCCCGAGGGCAAGGAAGCGCAGCCCGCCGGCGTGCTGCAGACGCCCGCCACCGCGATCGCCGGGCTCACCTTTGACGACGTGATGAAGGCCGATGCGGTCGACATGAAGGACGCGACCGCGGCGACCTTCACGACGTTTGACGGGCTCACCATCAAACTGACCATCGTGCCCGGCGGCCCCGACAGCGCCTTCGCGCTGTTCGCGGTGACCGCGGACGAGACCGCGACGCCCGAGGTGAAAGCCGAAGCCGCGGCCATCAACGCGCGCACCGGCGGCTGGGGCTACAAACTGCCCGCCTATGTCCTCACCAATCTCGTGCCGACGCTGGAGAGCCTGGTGCAGGACAAGGCCAAGCCCGCCGCGCCGGAAGGCGAAGCGCCGACCGGGGACGGTGCTGCGCCGGCGCCCGAAGCGCCGCCCGCACCGCCAGTGCCGCCGCAGTAATCTTTATTCCTCATGGCCGCCCTTGAGGCGGCCATCCATGCAGACGCGCGGCCGGTGGATGGCCGGGTCAAGCCCGGCCATGAGGAGATGGGTGTGTTGTGCTAGGCTGCCGCCACACCCCGGAGCCCACACCATGACCCTCAAACCCGGACCGCATGACGGCGGCAGCACCGCCGTCGTCATCGCCCCCTCCGGCGCCGCAACCGTGAAGCCGATGACGGACAGCTTCTATCAGGAGCTCGACACCGAATTCCCCGACTTCGCCGGCCACGTCCTCATCCAGCGCTACACGTTCGAGACACCCTGGAACAGCTGGGAGCGCCATCCCAAGGGCGACGAGTATGTCTATCTCATCGCGGGCGATACGGACTTCATCCTCTGGCAGGACGGCAAGGAAGTGACGGTGCGCGTCGCGACGCCCGGCAGCTTCGTCGTGGTGCCCCGGAACACCTGGCACACCGCGCGGCCACACGCGCCGACCACCATGCTGTTCGTGACACCCGGCCAGGACACCGAAAACGCCGAGCGACCGGACTGAGTCATGGCTGCGCGCGCCGTTCTCGGCATCGACAATGGCGCCTTCCATTACGGCGCGACGGCGGCGTTCGAGGGCGTCACGCTGCTGCTCGACGACAAGCGCACCGCGCTGGTCGGCGATAACGGCGCGGGCAAGTCGACGCTGCTGAAATGCCTGACCGGCGAATTGGAGCTGACCAGCGGCACGCTGGTGCGCTCGCGCGGCTTCAAGCTGGGCTATGTGCCGCAGGAAACGCCGGAGGGTCTCGCCGATCTCACCGTGCGGGCCGTGTTGGAACAGGCGCTCGCCGTGCAGGACGGCAGCGACGACTGGAAGATCGACGTCCTGCTCGACGACTACGCCATCGCGCCCGAGATCGCCGCGCAGCGCTTCGGCGATCTCTCCGGCGGATGGCAGCGGCTCTTCCTCATCGCCGCCGCGATCCGCCTCGCCGAGCCCGATCTCCTGATCCTCGACGAGCCCACCAACTATCTCGACCTCTCCAACATCAACACACTGGAGAGCTGGCTGGCGGCCGACGCGAAACTGCCGCTGCTCGTCGTCAGCCACGACCGCGAGTTCCTGCAGCGCAACACCGAGCGCACGGTCTTCCTGCGCAGCGACGGCGCCCACGCCTTCAACGCGACCTTCATCGAGGCGCGCCAGCAATTGCTGCAGCGCGACGCCGCGGACGCCCAGCGCCGCGCGCTGGAGGGCAAGGAGATCGCGCGGTTGGAGAAGGTGGCCGCGCGCTACAAAGCCTGGGGCGTCTTCAACGACAAGTTCGACCGCCGCCGCAAGGCGACCGAGAAGCGCATCGAGCGGCTGGAGGCCGAGAAGACCGAGAGCTACCAGGCGCGCGAACGGCGACTGGACCTGCATGACGGCGAGATGGACGCCAAGGCGGCGCTGCGCCTGCGCGATCTCGCCGTGACCGTGCCCGACGGCTCGCGCAAGCTGTTCCAGGTGGACGCGCTGACCGTCGCGACCGGCGACCGTATCGCCGTTCTAGGCATCAACGGCGCCGGCAAGTCGATGCTGTTGAACGCCGTCGCCGCCGCCTTCGTGCCGGACTTGGAGCACTACGACGGCAAGGCGGCGATCCGCTTCAACCCGGCCGTACGCCTCGTCCATTTCGACCAGCGCATGCGGGACCTGCCGCTGAAGGTCAGCTTGCTCGACTATGTGTCGGAGGCCGACGGCGTCACGTCAAAGGCGGCGATGGGCCTGCTGGCGAAGGCCGGCTTTCTCCACGCCCGCATCACAGCGCCGATCGCGACGCTGAGCCATGGCGAGCGGGCGCGGCTGATCTTCCTGAAGATGCGGCTGATGCGGCCGAACTTCTATCTGCTGGACGAGCCGACCAACCATCTCGACATCGCCGGCCAGGAAGCGCTGGAGGAGCAGCTGGAAGAATCCGGCGTCACCTGCCTTTTCGTCAGCCACGACCGCTATTTCACGCGCACCGCCGCGACGCGGTTCCTGGAGGTGCGCAAAGGAAAACTGGTCGAGATCGACAGCGCGGAAGACTTCTTCGCGCGGCAGTGACGTTCGCGACCGCCACCCTGCCCGTCATCCTGAGGAGCGGCCCATGGGCCGCGTCTCGAAGGACGCACAGTGCAACAGCGTGCGTGGTTCGAGGCTCCGCGCGTCCCGCGCTCCGCACCTCACCATGACGAAGAGGGGAGGAAGAGCGCCCCTACTTCCCCATATCGATGATCGCGGCGCCGAGGATCGGGCCCTGGTCGTTGCGCTGGACGATCACCGCGAGCCGGTCATAGGCGTCGCCGATCTCCGCCTTGGCGGGGGCTTCGAGACGCACCGCCTCGCCGCGCCAGAGGCCGATAGGGGTGAGCTCCCGCGCGACATTGGAATAGGTGATCGACTTGCCGGAATTCTCGCCGCCGCCGATTTCGACCGCGCGGCTGGAGGCGAGGCGCGCCACCCAGATCGTCGCCTCGACGCCGAGCAGCTTCTGGCTTTCGGGGATCTCGATGACCAGCGTGCCTTCGAACAGCGAGAGCTTCACGTCGGCGCCCGGCATGTCCTTCGCCGCCTGGGCGGAGATCATCTGCAGCGCGTCGTCGCGGCGGCTGCCGACCACGTCGCCCATGCCGCCCACCACCATTTGCGGCGTGTAGACGGAGCGCGACGGCAGGTTCGGCGCATAGGTCTGCTGGCGCACCGAGAACTCGTGCTTCGCGAAGGTGTCGCGCCAGCCGAGATAGTCCCAGATATCGACCGGCAGGGTGATCGCCACCACGCCGTCCGTCTTGGTCAGCTCTTCCATGAAGGCGTCGGCCGGCGGGCAGGACGAACAGCCCTGGCTGGTGAACAGCTCGACCACCACCGGACGGCCGGCGGCGAGTGCGGTCGCGCTTAAACCAAGCGCGACCGCGGCGGAGAGAAGGATGCGCATGGCGTCAGCCTAGCGCAGCCGGGAAGCTGAAGTCAGTCACCTTGCGGTGAAGCGCGGCGTTAGGCCGCTTCCGGCTTGTCGGCGCGCTTGTCGCGGGCTTCGGCGATACGCGCCGACTTACCCTGACGGCCCTTGAGGTAGTAGAGCTTCGCGCGACGCACGCGGCCGCGGCGGGTCACCTCGATCGAGTCGATCAGCGGGGTGTGAACGGGGAACACGCGCTCCACGCCTTCGCCGTAGCTGATCTTGCGGACCGTGAAGTTCTCCTGGATGCCGCCGCCCGAGCGCGCGATGCAGACGCCTTCGAACGCCTGGATGCGCTCGCGGGTCTTCACCTTGCCCGACTTCTCCTCGACGGAGACTTCGATGACCTTCACGTTGACCTTCAGCGTGTCGCCGGGGCCGAAATCCGTGGTGCCGCTCTTGCGCGCGAGGCGGGCGAGCTCTTCTTTCTCGAGCTCGGCAATGATGTTGCTCATGACTCTAGTCCTTTCGTCGGTCGTGTCTGGTAGGCGGCCCAGAGGTCGGGGCGCCGGTTTCGGGTGATCTCTTCGGCGGCGGCCTTGCGCCACGCGCCGATCTGTTTGTGGTGGCCGCCATTGAGGACGGCGGGGATGTCGTGGCCCTCGAAGCTCTGGGGCCGCGTGTAGTGCGGGTATTCGAGAAGCCCGTGCTCGAAGCTCTCATCGGCATGGCTGGCCGCATCGCCCATCACGCCCGGCAGCAGGCGGACGCAGGCATCGATGACGGCCATCGCCGCGAGTTCGCCGCCCGAGAGCACGAAATCGCCGAGGCTGAGTTCGGTCACCGGACGGGCCTGGAAGATGCGCTCATCGACGCCCTCGAACCGGCCGCAGACGAAGATCGCGCCGGGACCGGCGACGAGCTCGCGCGCGAAGGCCTGCGCGAAGCGGGGGCCGCGGGGGCTGAGATAGATGACCGGACGGTCCGCCGGCAGGGTCGCCAGCGCCGCATCGATCGCCCGCGCCAGCACGTCGACGCGCATCACCATGCCGGCGCCGCCGCCGGCGGGGGTAGCGTCCACCGTGCGGTGCTTGTCATGGGCGTGATCGCGGATGTCGATCGTCTCCAGCGCCCAGGTGCCGTTCGCCAGCGCCTTGCCGGCGAGCGACTGGCCGAGCGTGCCCGGAAACATTTCCGGGAACAGCGTCAGCGCGGTGGCGGTCCACGGTGTGTTCTGGGGGGCTTTCTGGGGGGCGGTCGGGGGCGCGCTCATCGCTCGTCCTCGCCATTGTCGTTGGCCGGCTCGGCGCCGCCATCGACGGTCGGCTGCTCGGCGGCCACGGGCGCCAGAAACGCCGCGGCGACCGAGCCTTCCGACGCGTCGACCACGATCGCCTCGTCGCCGATCTCGATCACCACATCCTCGGTGAAGGGCAGCAGTACGGTGCGGCGGACGCCTTCGGTGCCGATCTCGATGAGGTCGCCGGCGCCGTAATTCTGCACCGCGACCACCGTGCCGAGCGGCCGGCCGGTCTCGTCCACCACCGCGAGACCTTCGAGGTCCGCGGCGTAGATCTCGTCGTCGTCTTCCGGTTCCGGCAGCACGTCGCGCGCGACCTGGAGCTTGCGCCCCTTCAGCCGTTCGGCGCCGTCGCGGTCGGTCACGCCCTCGATCCGGGCGATGACATGGTCGTGCGCCGCGCGGACGTTTTTCAACGTCACGCTTTCGCCGCGCTCCGTGACGAGTACGCCATAGGCCCCGATCGCGCTGGGGTCCGAGGTGAAACTGCGCAGCTTCACCTCACCCTGCACGCCGTGCGGCCGGACGATCTCGCCCAGGATGACCATGTCGGAAGACATCGACGCTGAGCCTTAGGCGGCCGGGGCCGCAGCGGCGGCGGCTTCGGCCTTCAGACGTTCCTGGGCTTTCGCCTTGGGGGTCGCCTGGTTCGGGTTGTTGCGGACGATCGCCTTCACGACGCCGGCATTCGCCAGGAAGCGGTGCACGCGGTCGGTCGGCAGCGCGCCCTTCGACATCCACGCCTTGGCCTTGTCGAGGTCGAACTTCAGACGGTCGGCGTGGTCGCGCGGGAGCAGCGGGTTGTAGTAGCCCAGCTTCTCGATGAAACGGCCGTCGCGCGGCGACTTGGAGTCCGCCACGACGATCGCATAGACGGGGCGCTTCTTGGTGCCGCCGCGCGAGAGCCTGATCTTCAAAGCCATACTGTTTTCCTTCTCAAACCTGTCTTGGTGTTGGTTATTTCCGCCCGAAGCCGGGGGGTAAATTGGGGGGCAATTGCGGCATCGCGCCGCCGCCGAGGCCGAACATCTGGGCCATGCCGGCGAGGCCGCCGCGCTTGCCCTTGCGCAGTTCCTTCATCATGTCCGCCATCTGGCGGTGCATCTTCAGCAGCTTGTTCAGCTCGGACACTTCGACGCCCGAGCCCTTGGCGATACGCTTGCGGCGCGAGCCGTTAATGATGTCGGGCTTGGCGCGCTCGATCTTGGTCATCGACGAGATCATCGCCTGCTGACGCAGGAACATCTTCTCGTCGAGGTTCGCGCTCTCCATCGCCTGCTTCATCTTGCCGACGCCGGGCAGCATGCCGAGCACGCCCTTCATGCCGCCGATCTTCTGCATTTGCTTCAGCTGTTCGGAGAGGTCGTCGAGCGTGAAATTGCCCGCTTCCATCCGCTTGGCCATCGCTGCGGCTTTTTCCGCGTCCAGCGTCTCGCCCGCCTTCTCGACCAGCGAGACGATGTCGCCCATGCCCAGGATGCGTCCGGCGACGCGGCCGGGGTGGAAATCTTCCAGCGCATCCAGCTTTTCGCCGACGCCGATCAGCTTGATCGGCGCGCCGGTGACCGCGCGCATCGACAGCGCCGCACCGCCGCGGCCATCGCCGTCCATGCGGGTGAGGACGAGGCCGGTGATGCCGACGCGGTCCTTGAAGGTCTTGGCGATATTGACCGCGTCCTGACCGGTCAGCGCATCGGCGACCAACAGGGTTTCGTGGGGCTTGGCGATATCGCGCACGGCCGCGATCTCGGCCATCAACTGCTCGTCGATATGCAGCCGGCCCGCGGTATCCAGCAGCACGACGTCGTAGCCCGAGAGGCGCCCGGAGGTGACCGCGCGCTTGGCGATATCGGCCGGCATCTGGCCGGAAATCACCGGCAGCGTCGCAACGCCCGCCTGCTCGCCGAGAATGCGGAGCTGCTCCTGCGCGGCGGGGCGCTGGACGTCCAGCGACGCCATCAGCACTTTCTTCTTGTCGCGCTTGGTCAGGCGCAGCGCGATCTTCGCGGTCGAGGTGGTTTTGCCCGAGCCCTGCAGGCCGACCATCATGATGACGACCGGCGCGGGCGCTTCCAGGTCGATCCCGACCGCGGCGTCGCCCAGCATGGCGGTCAGCTCGTCATTGACGATCTTGATGACCTGCTGGCCGGGCGTCACCGAGCGCAGCACGTCCTGGCCGATCGCCTTGACGCGAACCTTCTCGATGAAATCCTTGACGACGTTCAGCGCGACGTCGGCTTCCAGCAACGCGACGCGCACCTCGCGCATCGCCTCGTTGACGTCGGCCTCGCTCAGCGCGCCCCGGCCGCGGAGGCGGTCGAAAACCTGGCCGAGTTTCGTGGTCAGCGTATCGAACATGGCGCTCTTCTACCTTCCCGTCAGGCGCGTGCCGGCGCGCGGCAAAGCCGCGGCGCTGCCGCTCTGGATGGCCGCCGCATGGGCGGTCAAGACGATGTAGGAACGAAGCCGCAAAACAGAACCCTGAAACCCAATGCAAAGCGCCCCCGGGGGCGCAACGCGCTGCCGGAGGGTCGTCCTTACGGGTCGTCCCGCAAGGCCGTCGGGGCAAATTGTCCCGAAGGTCGGCCGCATAGGCCCTGCCGGGCGCGGAAAGTCAACCTTTTGTGGAATCGCCGGCGCGTAGGTGGATTCGCGGCCCCCCCATCCTCACCCGCGCAGCGGGAGAAGGTCCATTGCGCTAAGGTGGGCCGATGTCCCTGCCCTTCACCAAGCGCCTGCGCGAGCCGATCAAGCAAGGCGAGATCACCTCGTCGGTGCGTATCTGGCAGACGCCGCGCGTCAGGCTGGGTGGGCGCTACCAACTGGACGAGGGCCATGTCGAGGTCACCGGCCTGCAGGAAATCGCCCTCGGCGACATCACCCCCGCGCTCGCCCGTGCCGGCGGGTTTGCGGGTGTCATCGATCTGCTGAAGATCGCCCGGCATGGAGCGGGCAACCGGGTGTTCCTCGTAACCTTCGTCTACCAGCCGCCGGAGGGTTAGGGCTCCGCCAGCCAGCAGGGCTGCAGGATGTGGTAAATCGCCCTTCCGTAGTCGAGGTCGTCACGCGCGCTGGTCAGCGTAATGCTCGGCCCGCCGCCCCTTGGGCCGGTGCGGAGCCAGAGTTTCGAAAGCGTATTGTCGGGCGGCGGCGCCGGATAGGTCGCGTCCGCATTCTTTGCGAGCGCCGGCACGAAGGGGGTGTTCTCGGCGAAGCGCGCAATACCGGCCACCGCTGCGGCGACGGCCGGGCAGGCGCGGCTGTCGGCGCGGCGAATCTCGGGCGCGTACTGTTCCCGGCGGCTGACCTGTTCGACGGCATAGACCGGCACGGCGCCTGACGATGACGCAAGGCGGAAGGCCGTCACCTGCCAAGGCGCCAGATTGATCGGGGAAAGGCGCGAGACCCAGGCAAAGACCGTCGGGTCGGCGCTCACCCGCGCCTCTTCGGCAGCCAGCGACGCCACAAAAGCGGCCTCGGCCCGGAGGACATCCTCATAGGTGGTCAGCCGATCGCCGCCGGAACCGGCGCAACCCGCCAGCATCAGTGCCATCGCCCCAATCCGGATTGCCCGCATCCCGCCTCCTCCGCTTGCCGCGACTAGACCGCAGGACGGCTTTCGGCCACATGGGGCAAATGAGCGCGAGCCGTATCCCCGTGACCGCCACGATCAGCCTCGATCCCGACGAGATCGCGGAGTCGTTCGTGCGCGCGTCGGGGCCGGGCGGGCAGAACGTCAACAAGGTGTCGAGCGCCGTCATGCTGCGCTTCGACGTCGCGAACTCGCCCTCGCTGGACGACTGGACTAAGGACCGCCTGGCGCGCCTAGCGGGATCGAAGATGACGAAGGACGGCGTCCTCGTCATCAAGGTCCAGGACCACCGCGACCAGTCCGTGAACCGCGCCACCGCGCAGGAACGCCTGATCGCTATGATCGCCGAGGCCAGCGTGCGGCCGAAGACTCGGCGCGCGACGAAGCCGACCTATTCCTCGAAGTTGAAGCGGCTGGAAGGCAAATCCATCCGCGCCGGCGTGAAGGCAGGGCGAGGCAAGGTAAAAGGCGAAGACTAGGCCCATCCTGTCATCCCGGCCGAGCCGCGCGCAGCGCGCCGAGAGCCGGGATCCATGCCTGAGCATTTCAGGCACGCACGCCAACGATCACCCGCTCAGGCATGGGTCCTCGGGTTCCGACGCCTCCGGCGGCGGCCCCAAGGATGACAGCGAGAGGGTTATTTCCCGCCCAACTGCTTAGCGAGATAAACGTACTGCATCGCCAGTTGCGCCGCGCGCTGCTTCTGGTTGGTCGCCGCGCCGTGGCCGCCTTCCAGTTCCTCGTAGAACAGGAACGGATAGCCCTTCGATTCCATCAGCGCCGCCATCTTGCGGGCATGGCCGGGATGGACGCGATCATCCGCCGTCGAGGTCAGGAAGAAGACGCGGGGATAGACCACCCCGTCCTTGAGGTTCTGGTAGGGCGAGTATTTCTCGATCGCCGCGCGCTCCTCCGGCACATCCGGGTCGCCGTATTCCGCGATCCACGACGCCCCCGGCGGCAGCTTGGTATAGCGCAGCATGTCGAGCAGCGGCACGTCGCACAGCACGGCGTTGAAGAGCTCCGGCCGCTGCGTGAAGGCAACGCCGACCAGCAACCCGCCATTCGAACCGCCCGAGATACCAAGCTGCTTCGGCGTCGTGATATTGCGCTTGATGAGATCCTCGGCGACGCCCTCGAAATCGTCATAGACGCGCTGGCGGTTCAGCTTCAGTCCCGCCTCGTGCCAGCGCGGTCCGAACTCGCCGCCGCCGCGGATATTGGCGATGACGAACACATTCCCGCGCGCCAGCCACAATTTGCCGGCGGTCTGCCAGTACCAGGGCGTGGTCGAGACCTGGAACCCGCCATAGGCATAGAGCAGCGTCGGCAGCGGCCCGGTGCGGTCCTTCGGTCCCACCACGAAATACGGGATCAGCGTCCCGTCCTTCGAGGCGACCTCGATCTGCTCGATCTTGTAGCCCGACGCATCGAAGCGGTCCGGGAGCGACTTCACCTTGTCGGTGTTCGCGCCGTCGTCGAACGACCAATAGAGGCTGTCCGGCGTGAGGAAGTCCTCGTAGTTGAACATCACCGTCGCGGAATGGATGTCCGCGTCCGAGATCGAGACCGTGCCGTTTTCGGGCAGCTTGACGGCCTTGCCTTCGCTCCAGGCATTGTCCTTGAAGTCGTAGACGACGATGCGGCCGCGCACGTTATCCAGCACCGAAACGAACGCCTTGTCCTTGGTGAAGGCGACGCTGTCGACCGCGGTGCGGTCGGTCGGCACGAACAGCGTGTCGATCTTGGGCAGCTTGCCGTCGGCCTTCCAGGCATCCAGCGAGAAGGCGAGCAGCGAGCCCTGCTTGTAGGTCGTGCCGTCCGGCGCCGCCCAGTCGAGCCGCAGCGAGAACACCGCCTGGCCCTTGAAGAAGCCCTTCAGCTCCGCGAACAGCGGCAGCGGCAGCTGCGTCGTCGCCCCGTCGGGCGCGACCATGTAGGTTTCGGCGTCGAAGAAATCGACCGCGCGGGTCACGGTCGGGATCGTCCCGTCCGGCGTGTCGTAGACGACCGGCCACACCGCGGTGTCCTCGACCTTGCCTTCATAGACCGTCTTGGCGTCCGCGATCGGCGTGCCGCGCTTCCACAGTTTCGCGATGCGGGGATAGCCCGAGGTCGTCGACGAGCCTTCGCCGAACTCGGTGCCGACCAGCACGGTGTCGCCGTCGATCCACTCGACCGTCGACTTGTTAGTCGGCAGCGTAAAGCCGCCGGCGACGAAGCTTTTCGTGTTGATGTCGAACTCGCGGATTTCCACCGCATCCCCGCCATCGGGCGACAGCGAAATGAGGCAGCGCGTATATTCCGGCGCCAGGCAGGACGAGCCCTTGAACGACCATTTCTGCCCCTCGTCGGCGGACAGCTTGTCGAGGTCGATCAGCACCTCCCATTCCGGGTTCGCGGTCTTGTAGGACTCGACCCCCGTGCGGCGCCACAAGCCCAGGATATGCACGTCGTCCTGCCAGAAATTATAGAGATGGCCGCCCCGGTACGAGACATAGGGGATGCGGTCCTGCGCCGTCAGCACGGCCAGCGCATCAGTCAGCAGCGGCTGGAACAGCGGGTCGGATTTCAGTTCGCCCTCGGTCTTGGCGTCCTGTTCTTTCACCCACGCGAGAGCCTTCTCGCCCTTCACCTCTTCCAGCCACAGGAACGGGTCGGTCGTTTCGGCCATGGCGCCTCCAAAGGCAAAGGCGGCGGCGATCGCGGCGGCCGCAAGACGCGCTTTTGCTGGCATGTGAATTCCTCAAAAGGATGGGGTCCGCCCCCCGGCGGCTGTTGGGCCAAGATAGCCACGTCCCCACCGGACTTGGCAACGCCCGGACGGTCACGAGAGTTTGAGAGGGCGGGGCTAGCCCTGCCCCATCGTGGCGGCGATGGCGGGCAGGAAGACGAGGCGCAATGTCAGCTGGATCGCCGGCATCAGCACCTGGACCCAGTGCCAGCGCACGAACATGGCGATGAGCCCCGTCACGGTGAAAAGCCCGCCGATCTCATAGGCGCCGGGCACCGAAAGGCCCGGATTGAGCGCCATCATATAGGCGAGATAGCCGAGCGTGATGACGTTGGTGGCGACCCCCGCGCCGATATATTCGCGGTAGTTCTCCTCGTGGTGGCGCTTGAGGTCGATGACCTCGCCCGGCCGCTCCTCCGGCACCACCAGCACCGCCTGCAGGTAGTGCAGGATCGGCACCAGCATCACGAACAGGATCGACCAGACCGTCGCCTGCGAAATTGTGCGGAAGGCGAAGGCCGACAGCCAGAACTCGATCTGCGCCATGAAAATCGTCGCGGCCCAGAGCAGCTGGGGCGCCGACAGCCGCACCCTTTTCTGCCGGTGCACCAGGGTCGCCACGAAGGCGACGAGATTGGCGATGCCGAGCGACAGGATGATCGAGATCAGCGCCGTCAGATGATCGAAGATCGCCGAACTCATCGCCCGCCCCCGTCCAACCCGTCATCCCGGCCGCAGCGCGTAGCGCGGAGAGCCGGGACCCAGATGACTGGGCTCCGTGCCTGCGGCCCCTGGGTCCCGGGTCTCGGACGGCTTCGCCGGCCTCGCCCGGGATGACATTGGGAGGGGGTGATTGCCGACGCCAGACATGGATGGCCCAAGAGGCAGCGGCCCGTTGTCGCGGCGGGCGGGGACCGCTAGACCGGCGCTCCATCCGGAGATGCCGCCATGATCCTGATCGGCCAGTACGATTCCCCCTTCGTCCGCCGCGTGGCGATCGCGCTGAGGGCCTACGAAATCCATTACGAGCACCGGCCCTGGTCGGTCTTCGGCGATGCGGAGAAGCTCGCGGCGTTCAACCCGCTGCGCCGCGTTCCCACCGTGGTGCTGGACGACGGCACGGTGCTGATCGAAAGCGGCGCGATCCTCGATCATCTCGACGAGGTGGCGGGGCCGGACCGGGCCCTGATCGCCCGCTCCGGCGACGCAAGGCGGCGCGATCTCCAGCTTTGCGCCCTCGCGACCGGCCTCGGCGAGAAGGCCGTGTCGTTGGTCTATGAGCGGGTGCTCCACACCGAACAGTCGCAGACCTGGATCGACCGCTGCCGCCTCCAGATCGGCGCCGTGCTCGACCACCTGGAAGCTGCCCGCGAAACGGCCGGCGCCCCGTTCTGGTTCGGCGCGATGCCCGGCCATGCCGACATCGCCGTCGCCTGCGTACTGCGCTTCATCGGCGAGGCCCATCCCGGCGTGTTCGAGCCGGCGCGCTGGCCCACCCTCGCCGCCCATGCCGCACGCTGCGAGGCGCTGGAGCATTTCCAGTCGGTACAACAGCCCTTCCACATCACACCGCCCAAGGCATAACGGCGGTGCCTACCTGATCGGCCGCACGAGCGACTGGAAGCGGCCTTCCTTCTTGTCGACCCAGCTGATCGTGTAGGCGATCTTCATCTTGTCGACGAGCGTCGTGCCGTTCATCGCCAGCGAGACCGTGCCGGTGCACTCGCGCACTCCTGCCGTCTTGTCGTAGCTGACCTCGGTTTCGTCATCGAGGGTGACCTTGCCCTGCATTTCCGCGACCGTAGCGCCCTTGGCGGCGGCCGGCGTCACCATCTTGGCGACCGCCTCGCGCACCGTGTCGAAGGTCTTGCGGTCGTCGCAGTCCGGCAGGCCGGGCGAGCCGAATATCTTCATCAGACCGATGCCGATGCCGACCACACCGAGCAGGCCGTAGAGAATGCGCGAAACCCATTTCATAATCATTGCCCCCTGGAAACCAGAGCAACCCTAGGATGGTCACCCGCCCTGCGGCATCCCTCGTTCGGGGGGAAACGGGATCGGAAATCCGCCGCTTTCGCCGCCGGGCCGCACCGCCTATATAGCGCCCCATGGCGACCCCCTTCCTCAAGATGCATGGCATCGGCAACGACTTCGTCGTGCTGGACACGCGCGTCTCGGGCCGGGTCGTCTCAGCTGAAGCCGCCCGCGCCATCGGCGACCGCCGGCGCGGTATCGGCTTCGACCAGTTGCTGGTCATGGCCAAGCCCCGCGAGGGCGGCGATGTCCGCATGATCATCTTCAATCCTGATGGGACCGAGGCTGAATCCTGCGGCAACGGCACGCGCTGCGTCGCCCGGCTGGTGCTGGACGAGACCGGCAAGGACCGCGTCGTCATCGAGACGCTGGGCGGCCGCCTGATCGCCCGCGATGCCGGCGGCGGCCTCGTCACCGTCGACATGGGCGCGCCTGGCCTCGAATGGGAGCAGATCCCGCTGTCCGAGCGCATGGACACCCGCCGCATCGACGTGCAGATCGGCCCGATCGACAAGCCCTATCTGTGGGGCCCCGCGGCGGTGAGCATGGGCAACCCTCATGCCGTCTTCTTCGTGGACGACACCGCGACCATCCAGCTCGACCGCGTCGGACCGCTGATCGAGAACCACCCGATCTTCCCCGAACGCGCCAATGTCAGCTTCGCCGAGGTGACCGACCCCACCCATGTGAAGCTGCGCGTCTGGGAACGCAGCGCCGGCGCAACGCTCGCCTGCGGCACCGCGGCCTGCGCGACGCTGGTCGCCGGCGTTCGCCTGAACAAGCTGGAGCGCAAGGCCGACATTGCCCTCCCCGGCGGCACGCTGACCATCGAATGGCGCGAGGGCGACAATCACGTCCTGATGACCGGCCCGGCCGAGCAGAGCTATGCGGGCGAACTTGGGGACCACCTCGAGGCCGTTCTCACCCACGCGGCGGCGGCATGAGCGGGGTCGAGATCGTCACCTTCGGCTGCCGGCTCAACGCCTATGAGTCCGAGGCCATGAAAGGCCGCGCCGCCGAGGCAGGTCTCAGCGACGCCGTCATCGTCAACACCTGCGCCGTCACCAACGAGGCCGTCCGGCAGGCACGCCAAACCATCCGCAAGCTGAAGCGCGAACGCCCCGGCGCGGCGATCATCGTCACCGGCTGCGCCGCACAGACCGAGCCCGGCACCTTCGCCGCCATGCCCGAAGTCGCGCGCGTGCTGGGCAATGCCGAGAAGCTGGATGCGAAATCCTATGCGGGCTTCGGCGGCGACGAGCACGAGCACGTGCGCGTCAACGACATCATGGAGCTGCGCGAGACCGGCGCGCACCTGATCGACGGCTTCGGCGATCGCGCCCGTGCCTTCGTGCAGGTGCAAAACGGCTGCGATCATCGCTGCACCTTCTGCATCATCCCCTATGGCCGGGGGAATTCGCGCAGCGTGCCGATGGGCGATGTCGTCGCGCAGATCCGCCGCCTGACCGAGATCGGCACCGCCGAGATCGTGCTGACCGGCGTGGACATTACTTCCTACGGCGCCGACCTGCCGGGCACACCGAAGCTCGGCGATCTCGTCGCCAAGATCCTGAAGCTGGTGCCCGAGCTGAAGCGCCTGCGCATCTCGTCGCTCGATGCTGTAGAGGCCGACCCCGCGCTGCTGCGCGCGCTCGCGGAGGAAGAGCGGCTGATGCCGCATCTCCATCTCTCGCTGCAGGCCGGCGACGACATGATCCTGAAGCGCATGAAGCGCCGCCACCTCCGCGCCGACGCCATCGCCTTCTGCGCGGAAGCCCGGCGCCTCCGCCCCGATGTCGCGTTCGGCGCCGATCTCATCGCGGGCTTCCCGACCGAGACGGACGCGATGTTCGCCAACACGCTGGCCCTCGTCGAGGATTGCGACCTCGCCTATCTCCACGTCTTCCCCTTCAGCCCGCGCAAGGGGACGCCCGCCGCGCGCATGCCCCAGCTTGGCCCCGGCATCGGCAAGGCACGCGCTGCCGACCTCCGCGCCAAGGGCGACGCGGCGCTGGCCCGCCATCTCGCGCGCCATGCCGGCACGACGCAAAGCGTGCTCGTCGAAAAGCCCGGTTTCGGCCGCCTCGCCGATTTCTCGCCCGTTCGCTTTGACGGCCCCGGCGGTGCGGGCGACATTCTCGCCATGACGATCACGGCCGCGGACGCGCGTGCGCTGACGGCGTCCTCTGAGGTTCGGAACGCGGCATGAGTGAAGCCAAAGGCGGCCTGTTCGCGCGCCTGCGCGCCGGCCTGAAGAAATCGTCGGACCGCGTCAGCGAGTCGATCGCCAACGTCTTCACCAAGAAGAAGCTCGACGCCGAGACGCTGGACGAATTGGAAGACGCGCTGATCGGCGCGGACATGGGTCCCGCCGCCGCCGCGAGGATCACCAAGGCGTTGCGCAGCCAGCGCCACGACCGCGAAACCACCGGCGACGAGATCCGCATGATGGTCGCCAACGAGATCGAGAAGATCCTGGCCGGCCCCGAAGTGCCGCCGCCCTATAGCGCCCACAAGCCCTATGTCAGCCTCGTCATCGGCGTGAACGGCGTCGGCAAGACGACGACCATCGGCAAGATCGCCCGGGCGCTGCAGGCGCAGGAGATGAAGGTGACGCTGGCCGCCGGCGACACCTTCCGCGCCGCCGCCATCGAGCAGCTCAAGATCTGGGGCGAGCGCACCGGCGCCACAGTGGTCGCCCGCGAGCAGGGCGGCGATGCCGCCGGCCTCGTCTTCGACGCCTACAAGCAGGCGCAGGCCAACGGCTCCGACGTTCTGCTGGTCGATACCGCCGGGCGCCTGCAGAACAAGCAGGGCCTGATGGACGAGCTCGCCAAGGTCATCCGTGTGCTGAAGAAGATCGACCCGACCGCGCCGCACGAAACCATGCTGATCGTCGACGCCACGACCGGCCAGAATGCGCTCGCCCAGATCGATACCTTCAAGGCCGTCGCGGGCGTCACCTCGCTGACCGTCACCAAGCTCGACGGCACCGCGCGCGGCGGCGCGGTCGTCGCCGCGACGGAACGGTCGGGCCTGCCGGTGCGCTATATTGGCCTCGGCGAAGGCAAGGACGACCTCCAGTATTTCGATCCCCGCGGCTTCGCCCGCGCCCTCGTAGGCCTCGACCCGTGACGGCGGCGGCGGACTGGTTCCGCGACGCCAAGCTCGGCATCTTCATCCATTGGGGCATCTTCGCGATCCCCGCCTATGCCCCGCGCGGCCAGTCGATCACCGAAATTGTGCGCGGCCATCCCGCTGACGGCTGGGCGCGCCTGCCCTATACGGAGTGGTACGCGAACTCGATCCGCTTCCCGCAGTCGCCGGCGGCGGCGCATCACCGCGCGACCTATGGCGACCGCCCCTATGAGTCCTTTCGCGCGGAATTCGATGCCGCCTCCGAAGCGTTCGACGCCGGCCATTGGGCGAGCCTCTTCGCCGAAGCCGGGGCGAAATACGCGGTCTTCGTCACCAAGCATCACGACGGCTACTGCCTGTGGCCGACCGCCGTCGAAAACCCGCATCGCCCCGGCTGGCACAGCAAACGCGACTTCGTCGGCGAACTCGCCGAGGCCGTCCGCGCGCGCGGTCTCACCTTCGGCACCTATTATTCCGGCGGGCTCGACTGGACGTTCCGCCATCATCCCATCGGCACGTTCGGCGACATGATGGCCTGCGTCCCCTATGAGGACGACTATCGCGCGTATGCCGCAGCCCAGTATCGCGAGCTGATCGCGCGCACCGGCACCGCGGTCCTGTGGAACGACATCGCCTATCCCGACGAGGGCGATCGCGACGCGCTCTTCGCCGATTTCCGCGCCGCCAGGCCGGACGGTGTCGTCAACGATCGCTGGATGGCGCGCCGCCGCACCTTCGAGAAGATGCGCGTCCCTGAAGCCCGTGCCGATCTCGACGCCATGATCGCGGCACGCTGGGCCGCCGGCGAAGGCGATCTGATGGCCGACAGCGGCACCGGCGATTTCCGCACACCGGAATACTCGGAAAAACTCGACTTCGACCGCGACTGGGAAGCCTGTCGCGGGATGGATCTCTCCTTCGGCTTCAACGCCGAGGCGAAGCCGGAAGATCATCTGAGCGCGGCCGAGCTGATCCGCTCGTTCGTCGAGATCGTCGCCCATGGCGGCAATCTGCTGCTCAATATCGGCCCGCGCGCCGATGGCAGCGTACCCGAGGTGCAGCAAGACCTGCTGCGTGCGCTCGGCGCCTGGCTGAAGACGAACGGCACGGCAATCTACGGCACGCGCCGCACCGCCGCGCCCAAAGGCGTCGCCAGCGACGGCACGACCTATCGCACGACGCAAACGGACGGCGCCGTGCATGTCCTCTTCATGGCGGCGCCTGACGCACGCGAACTGACCCTGCCGACGCTCGGCGGCGCGATCGCTGCGCATCGTCTCGACGGCGGCGGCGTTACATTGCTGGCTGGCGATCCCGTCCGTATCCTGCTGGACCGGCCGTTCGACGACGCGCCGGTCCATGTCGTATCCCTTGAAGGAGCGGTCATCCGCGATGTCTGAGACGCCCGCATCGCCCGCCCCCCGCCGCCGCATGAAGCCGCTGCTGCGCCATGGCCTGGAATTCGGCCCGGTCATCATCTTCTTCATCGTGCTGCAACTGACCGACGTCTTCATCGCAACCGGCGTGCTGATGGGGCTGATGACGGCCGCCGCCGCCATCGCCTGGGCGATCGAGGGCCGGGTCTCGGGGCTGATCCTCTTCGGCCTCGTCACGGTGCTCGCCTTCGGCACGCTGACGCTGGTGCTGCACGACGAGGAGTTCATCAAGATCCGCCCGTCGATCTACTTCACGACGCTGGCCGGCGTGTTGGTCGTCGGCCTCGCGATCGGCCGGCTTTTCCTGCAGAGCCTCTTCGAATACGCCTTTAAGATCGACCATGCCGGCTGGCGCAAGCTGACCTGGCGCATGGCGGGGTTCTTCGTCGTGCTGGCGATCGCGAACTATTTTGTGTCGCAGAATTTCTCGCTGGAGACCTGGGCGAGCTACAAGGTCTTCGCGGTGCCGGTCATGATGGTCGCCTTCATGATGGCGCAGACGCCCCTTCTGATGAAGCACGCGCTGCCCGAGGAAGGGCCTACAGGCGAGGCCTAGGCGCGCGCCACCAGTTTCGCCATCGCCTCCAGATAGGCGGCGAAGGCCTTGCGCCCTGCCGCCGTCAGGCGCGCCCGGGTGAGCGGTTTCAGACCGAGGAAACTCTTCTCGATCTTCACATAGCCCGCCTCCTGCAGCTTGCGCAGGTGGATGGAGAGATTGCCCTGCGTCGCGTCGAGCACGGTTTTCAGCTCGTTGAAATCCGCGACCTCCGCCTCCGCCAGATAGGCCATGATCCCCAGCCGCAGCCGGCCGTGGATCACCTCGTCGATCTTGCCGATGTCGAAGCCAGCCACCGCAGCCTCAGGTCGCTGCGCGAGCGTCGCGGACCAGCTTGAGCCCCGGCAGGACCATGAACAGGCCCATCGCCAGCGCGACGATCAGCACGTAATTCGCGAGGTCGCCGATCGCCAGTCCCAGCGCGACGCCGGAGACGAACCAGCCGCCGGACACCGCCGCCATCCAGACCCGCCGGCGGATCATCGAGGCGACAAGCCACGCCGTCCCCTGCAGGACGAAGACGACCGCGGGAAAGAACAGCCAGACGTCCATACTGCCCGCCCGCAGTGCGGCCGGCGCGAAGATCGCGGCCATGACGAGATTGGTGATGCCGATGGCCGTGAACGCCGCCGTCATCGCCCGCGCCGCGAGGCCCGTCGGTCCCTGGCCCCGGTCGCGCCACAGCACCCAGGTCAGCAGCGCGACAAACAGCACGGTCGGGCCGAGGCCGAGCACGTGATGCACGCTCTGGGGAATGGCGATGAGGCCGCGCAGCTCCGCCCAGTAGATCAGCGACTGCAGACCGTAGATCGCGCCGGTGGCGACAAAGATCGAGCCGCCGGTCAGCGGCGCGCGGCGGCCCTGCGCCACGAGGGCGCGCAGATAGGCCAGATCGTCTTCGGCGGTGGGTGTCGTCGTTGCCATGGTCGTCCTCCTCTGCCGCGCCGCGTGCGGCGCCTTGGGTGGACTCATAGCAGACTGGTTTGTTTTGTAAACTGGTTTTATCTTGGTCGACAGCCCATCAGGCAGGCGCCCCATTGCCCAGGTCGCCCACAGGGTTGGTGAACGGCGCGAACACCTTCACGCCCTGCACCTCGCGGAAATAGTTCAGCGACCAGACGACACTGGGGAAGGCAAGCTCCGTCCACGGAATGTCGTCCCACGCGAACAGCCCGACCTCGAGGCTTTCGGGGCCTGCCGCGAATTCAGGGCTGGCGAGCGTCGCGCGATAGATCAATTGCACCTGGCTGATGCGCGGAATGGAATAGACCGCGAGCAGCGCATCGATGGCGATCGTGGCGCCTGCTTCCTCCATCGCCTCGCGCGCCGCGCCTGCTTCGGTGGTCTCGCGTTCCTCCAGATAACCGGCCGGCAGCGTCCAATAGCCCTTGCGCGGGTGGATCGCGCGTTTTGCCAACAGAAATTTTTCGCCCTGCGTAATCACCGCACCCACCACGATCTTGGGGTTGTCGTAGTGGATATGCCCACAATCCCGGCACACCAGGCGTTCCAGCGTGTCTCCATCCGGGACGCGCCGCTCGAAGGTTTTGAAACTCGGTGCATCTGGGGGTTTCGGGGCCGAGGTCAATTGCGCTAGCATCCCTGCGGGTTGAACGCGGCCGTCCGGCCGCATGTGTTTCAGTTGTTTTGCCGGGCCTTCCAGAACGCGCTTTGCTTGCGCGGCGGGAGAGATGCGGTGTGGAGTTGATGGAGTCGATATGGCGCAAAAACAATATGACCTGAACGCCTCGCCCGTCCATCTGCTGCGGCGCTGCAGTCAGTACGCCGCCGACCTCTTCGACGGCGAGACGCAAGGGTCGGATCTGACGCCGCGCCAGCTCACCGTGCTCATCGCCGTCGACGCGCAGGACGGCGCGAGCCAGACCGCGCTCGTCGCCGCGACCGGCATCGATCGCTCGACGCTGGCCGACATGGTCGCGCGCATGATCCAGCGCGATCTCATCGCGCGCCGCCGCACCGAGGCCGATGCACGCGCCAACGCCGTGCGCCTGACGCCCAAGGGCAAGCGCGCGCTGACCTCCGCACTGAACGCGCTCAAGAAGACGGAAGCCAAACTGTTGAGCGCGCTCGCGGCGTCAAAGCGCACGGAGTTTCTGAAGGCGCTTGTCCTGATCGCCGCCCAGGCCGGCGACGAATAACCGCGTTCTAGACCCGGATATCCAGCAACGCGCCCGGCCGCTGATAGCGCGGGCGTTCGACGCCGAACGGCGCCTCGCGGGCGGGGCCGCCGCGTTCGGCGGCCTTCGTAGCGGTTTCGGCGGCCGGGGCGTTCGCCTCGCGCATGGCGCTGGCATAGCTCGCGGCATTGGCCTTGCGCGCATTGGCGGCCTGCCCCGTGGTGGGACCGGGCGTGGTCGCTACGGCGACAAGCGTGGGATTGATCGTCGGAGTCATCGTGAAACGCACCATTAACCATCTCCCTTAGGGAGTCGTTAACGGAGATTACCGCCTTGCGGTTTCAATCGCCGGCAGAATTTCGTCCCTGATGGCGGCGGCGTCGAGCGGCCCGACATGTTTAAGGATGATCACCCCCTTGCCGTCGACGATGTAGGTCTCGGGCACGCCATAGACGCCCCACTCGATCGCCGCCCGCCCGTCGGGATCGACCGCGATCCGGTCGAAGGGATTGCCGAGCTCGTCGAGGAAGCCGAGCGCCTGCTCGGCCTTGTCCTTGTAGGCGACGCCGTAGAGCGCGACCGAGCCCTTCAGCGAACTCAGCATGGGATGCTCGATCCGGCAGGGCGCGCACCAGCTCGCCCAGAAATTGATGAGCTTCATCTTCCCGTCGGCCAGCTCCGTCGGCCCGAAGCCGTCATGCCCGGGCAGGCCCGCGAGCGTCAGCGTGGGCGCGGGCTTGCCGATCAGGGCCGAGGGAATGATCGCGGGATCGCCGCCCTGCTCCAGCCGCAGCAGGAAAATGCCGGCGAGCAGCGCCAGCACGCCGAGCGGCAGGATGGCGAGCAGGTATCTCACGGCGTCTTCTGGTCCAGCCGGGCAAGCTGGCGCTTGGTTCGCCGCGCGGCGACCAGCGTCTGCACGGTGACGCCGCCGACCAGCAGGGCGAAGACCGCAAAGGACGGCCAGATGAACCAGCCATAGGGTGCGAAGGCGAGATAATCGAGCATCAGGCCGCCGCCCGCGCGCTCATGAGGGTGCGGATCCGACGCCGCGCGATCTCCGTCCGCATCCGGACGAAGAGCAGCGCGAAGAACAGGAACGTGCAGCCGAGGCCCGCCGCCAGCAGCGGCCACAGCATCGAGGGATCGATGGAGGGGCTGAGCTTGCCGTTCTCGAAGCGCACCACGCTCGGCCCCTGATGCAGCGTGTCCCACCACTCCACGGAGAAGCGGATGATGGGGATGTTGATGACCCCGACGACGCACAGGATCGCCGCCGCGCGCGCCGCCTTGGCGCGATCCTCGATCGCCGACCAGATGCCGATATAGCCGAGATAGAGGAACAGCAGCACCAGCATCGAGGTGAGGCGCGCATCCCAGATCCAGTACGTCCCCCACATCGGCTTGCCCCACAGGGATCCCGTGATGAGGCAGGCCGCGGTGAAGCAGGCGCCGATCGGCGCCGCTTCCTTGGCGGCGGCATCGGCCAGCGGATGCTTCCACACCAGGCCGACGACGCTGGCGATGAACATGAAGCCGTAGATGAAGCTGCCCATCCACGCCGAGGGGACGTGGACATACATGATCCGCACGCTGTCGCCCTGCTGGTAGTCGGGCGGCACGACGAAGATCGCCTCGTAGAGTCCCCAGCCCAGCAAGGCGATCGCCAGGACCCACAGGAACGGCAACAGCGTGGCGGACAGGTCGAGGAAGCGCTTGGGATTGGCGTAACGCAGCATGGCGCGCCTTCTAGCTCAAATGAATGCGCAGTGCAGCCGCCGCGGCGAGCGGGGCCAGCACCAGCGCAAAAAGGCTGGCGGCGCCGAGGAACAGGAACGCGCCGAGATTGCTCTGCCCGCCCATGGCGAGGCTGACCGTTCCAGCCCCGAAAATCACGACCGGCACGAAGAGCGGCAGGACCAACAGCGAGAGCAGCAGCCCGCCGCGGCGTAGCCCCGCCGTCAGCGCCGCGCCGATCGCGCCCGCGAGGCTGAAGACCGGACTGCCAATCAGCAGCGACAGCGTCAGCGGCAGATAGCCTTCGATGGGCATGTTGAGCAGCAGGGCCAGAACGGGCGCGGCAAAGGCGAGCGGCAGGCCCGTCGTCAACCAGTGCGCGAGACACTTGGCGAGCACCGCCAATTCCAGCGGCAGTGAGCCGAGCGCGAGCTGGTCGAGCGTCCCGTCCTCGGCGTCGGCCTGGAACAGCCGGTCGAGCGAGAGCAGCGCGGCGAGCGCCGCCGCGACCCACAGGAACCCGGCCGCCGCCTCGCCCAGCAGGCCGAGCCGTGCGCCGACACCGAGCGGCAGCAGGGCGGTGACGGTGAGGAAGAAGGCGAGCCCAAGGAACGGTCCGCCGCCCACCCGGAAGGCGAGCGTCAGGTCGCGGCGCAGCAGGGCGATGAAGGCGCTCACGCGATCACCAGCCGCTGGGCGTCGGCGAGGATCGGCTCATGCGTCGCCGCCAGCACCGTGCCGCCGGCTTCGAGATGCGCCTTGATGAGGCCCGCGACCAGCGTGCGCCCGTTGGTATCGAGCGACGCCGTGGGCTCGTCGAGCAGCCAGAGCGGCCGCGCCGTCATCCAGCAGCGCGCCAACGCCAGCCGCCGCCGCTGGCCCGCGGAGAGATAGCCGACCGGCAGCTCGGCTTGCGCGGCGAGGCCAAGCCAGGCCAGCGAATCGTCGACGCCATAGGCGGAGCCGAACCATGCGGCGGCGAAGGCGAGATTCTCGCGCACCGTCATCTGCGATTTCAGCGCGTCGTGATGGCCGAGATAATGGAGATAGGTCGCAGGCGGTTCGTCGTCGCGGGTCAGAGCCTGTCCGTCGCGCAGCAGCGTCACGCGGCCCGCCTCCGGCCGCAATAGCCCGGCGAGAATGCGCAGCAGCGAGGATTTTCCCGTACCGTTGGGCCCGACCACTTCGGTGAGCCGCCCAGGCTCGGCGGCGAGCGTGAGACCGCTGAACAGCAGGCGCTCGCCGCGCCGGCACGCCAAGCCTTCCGCCCTGATTTCGATGGCCCCGCCCATGAAAGCTGCCTAGCAGGCGAGGGCGGCGAAGGGGAGGGCGCGCCCTGTCCTGCGGGGTGGAATTGATCCGGGAATTTTCTGGGGGGTGTATCCCCCTTCCCGTTCTAGACCAAAAACGGCGTCAGGCACGCCGCCGGATGGCGGGCATGTAGGCGACCGCCGCTGTCGTGTGACTGTTCATGCGTCTCTTAGTCCCGTTTTCGATCCATCGAAGGCAGATTAGGTCGAAATAGGAATAAAGTCAAGATCTGCAAGATATGACGCGGCATGCTGCCCGGCTTGTGGATCTGGCGCGCCACTCAGCCGATCGCGGGACGTGCGGTTCTAAATCTCGTCGAACCGGCCGCCGCGGCCCTTGCCAGCGGCGAACCGCGCGGCGCCGTCCGCCGCGCCCGCCAGCGACAGGCGGCCATGCGCGAACTCGTTCGCCATTGCCTCGTTATAGGTGAGATCCCACTGTTCGATTGCCGACAGCCGGTCGCCGCGCATGCAGACCTGCGGGAAGCGCGCGATCTCCGCGGCCAGCTGTTCGGCCGCGGCCCGCACGTCGCCCTTGGGCGCGATGCGGTTGATGAGACCCATCGCCAGCGCCTCCTCGGCGCTGACGCCGCGACCGGTCAGGATCAGGTCCATCGCACGGGCATGGCCGATGAGGCGCGGCAGGCGCACCGTGCCGCCGTCGATCAGCGGCACGCCCCAGCGCCGGCAATAGACACCGAGCACCGCATCCGCGGCGGCGACGCGCAGGTCGCACCAGAGCGCGAGTTCCAGTCCGCCCGCCACTGCGGGACCTTCGATCGCCGCGATCACCGGCTTCGACAGCACAAGGCGCGACGGTCCCATCGGCCCCTTGGCGTCGAGCTTGTCGCCAGAGGGATCGGCGAGCCGGTTGCCCTTGCCCGTCGCGACCGCTTTCAGATCCGCCCCGGCGCAGAACGCGCCGCCCTCGCCCCAGAAGACCGCAACGGCGGCGTCTTCATCCGCCTCGAAGGCGAGGAAGGCCGCGACCAATGCCTCGGCGGTCGGCCGGTCCACGGCATTGCGGGCCTGGGGCCGGTGGAGAATGACCGTCGTCACCGGCCCGTTCTGTTCGACGCGCACCGTTTCGCTCATGCTTCTCATTCGCTCCCAGCCTCAGCTTTGCTGAGCCTCAGCCCGCCAAAGCTCTGCGTGCCCAAACCGCGCGTTTCAGCTATTGCGCGCACCATCATGCATGTGTCGCAGCATGCCGCCAAAATCCCCTATCGCGCGCATGGGAATCTGCTAACACACCCTCGCGCAATCACCCTCAGTGTCGCGCTGTTCAGGCGCGGCCAGTTTCATCTGACAGGAACGCCCCGCCCGTGACCGACGCCGCCCTCAGCCTCGACAGCTACAAGACCAAATCGACCCTGAAGGTCGGCGCCAAGTCCTACACCTATTACAGCCTGAAGAAGGCCGAGAAGGCGGGCCTCGCGAATGTCTCCCGCCTGCCGTATTCGCTGCGCGTCCTCATGGAAAACCTGCTGCGCAACGAGGACGGCCGCGCGGTCAAGAAGGCCGACATCGCCGCGATCAACGCCTGGGCGAAGAAGAAGACCAGCGAAGCGGAAATCGGCTTCAAGCCCGCCCGCGTGCTGATGCAGGACTTCACGGGCGTGCCCGCCGTCGTCGATCTCGCCGCGATGCGCGATGCGATGGTCAATCTCGGCGGCGACCCCACCAAGATCAATCCGCTGGTTCCCGTCGATCTCGTCATCGACCACTCCGTCATGGTCGATGCGTTCGGCGAAAAGTCCTCGTTCAAGCGCAACGTGGCGCTGGAATACGGCCGCAACGGCGAGCGCTATTCCTTCCTGCGCTGGGGCCAGAGCGCGTTCGACAATTTCCGCGTCGTGCCACCCGGCACCGGCATCTGCCACCAGGTGAACCTGGAATATCTCGCCCAGACCGTCTGGACGCGGAAGATCCAGACCAAGAAGGGCCCGATCGAACTCGCCTATCCCGACACGCTGGTCGGCACCGACAGCCACACGACTATGGTCAACGGCCTCGCTGTGCTCGGCTGGGGCGTCGGCGGCATCGAGGCGGAGGCCGCGATGCTGGGCCAGGCGCTCTCGATGGTCATTCCCGAAGTCGTCGGCTTCCGCCTGCACGGCAAGCTGCCCGAAGGCGTCACCGCGACCGACCTCGTGCTGACCGTGACGCAGATGCTCCGCCGCAAGGGCGTGGTTGGCAAGTTCGTCGAGTTCTACGGCGCCGGTCTCGACGACCTGCCGCTGGAAGACCGCGCGACCATCGCCAACATGGCGCCCGAGTATGGCGCGACCTGCGGCTTCTTCCCGATCGACGACGAGACCATCCGCTTCCTGAAGGCCTCGGGCCGCGCCAAGGCGCGCGTCGATCTGGTCGCCGCCTATGCCAAGGCGCAGGGCCTTTTCCGCACCACCAAGTCGGTCGACCCCGTCTTCACCGATACGCTGGAACTCGATCTCTCCACCGTCGAACCCAGCCTCGCCGGCCCCAAGCGCCCGCAGGACCGCCTCGCGCTGAAAGACGTCGCGACCAGCTTCATGGCGACGCTGGGCGGCGACTACGGCAAGGCCGAGGAAACCACCAAGCTGTTCCCGATTCCCGGCCGCAAGGAAGAGATCGGCCACGGCGCCGTGGTGATCGCCGCGATCACGTCCTGCACCAATACCTCGAACCCCTATGTGATGATCGCCGCGGGACTGCTCGCCCGCAACGCGCGCAAGCTCGGCCTCACCACCAAGCCGTGGGTGAAGACCTCGCTCGCCCCGGGATCGCAGGTCGTCACCGACTATCTCGCCAAGGCCGGCCTGCAGAAGCCGCTGGATGAGCTCGGCTTCGACCTCGTCGGTTACGGCTGCACGACCTGCATCGGCAATTCCGGGCCGCTGCCCGAAGACATCACCGAGGCCGTCACGTCGGGCGACATGGCGGTCGCCGCTGTCCTCTCCGGCAATCGCAACTTCGAAGGCCGCGTCAATCCGCTGACCCGCGCGAACTACCTCGCCAGCCCGCCGCTCGTCGTCGCCTACGCGCTCGCGGGCTCGGTCGGCGTCAACCTGCTGGAGCAGCCGCTCGGCTATGACAAGAAGAAGAACCCGGTCTTCCTGAAGGACATCTGGCCGTCAGCCAAGGAAGTCGCCCAGACCGTGCGCAAATGCGTGACCTCGGCGATGTTCAAGGAGCGCTATGCCGACGTCTTCAAGGGCGATGTGGGCTGGCGCAAGGTCCAGTTCTCGGGCGGCCAGACCTACAAGTGGGACATGGGCTCGACCTATGTGCAGAACCCGCCTTACTTCCAGGGCATGACGATGGAGCCCAAGCCCATCACCGAGATCAAGGATGCCCGCATCCTCGCGCTGTTCGGCGATTCCATCACCACCGACCACATCTCGCCCGCCGGTTCGATCAAGGCGTCCTCGCCCGCCGGCACCTATCTTCAGGAGCGCCAGGTCCGCGAGGTCGACTTCAACTCCTACGGCGCGCGCCGCGGCAACCATGAAGTCATGATGCGCGGCACCTTCGCCAATATCCGCATCAAGAACGAGATCATGGGCGGCAAGGAAGGCGGCCTGACCAAGCACTTCCCCGAAGGGAGCGATGCCTGGATCTACGACGCCGCGATGAAGTACGAGGCCGAGAAGGTGCCGCTGGTGATCTTCGCCGGCAAGGAATACGGCACCGGCTCGTCGCGCGACTGGGCGGCGAAAGGCACGCTGCTGCTGGGCGTGAAGGCGGTGATCGCCGAAAGCTTCGAGCGCATCCACCGCTCCAATCTCGTCGGCATGGGCATCCTGCCGCTGCAGTTCATCGACGGCATGGACCGCAAGCAGCTTGGCCTGAAGGGCGACGAAACCATCTCGATTGGCGGCGCGCTGCAGCTGAAGCAGGGCATGACCATGACGGTCACGATCACTTCGGCCGACGGTTCGGTGCGCGAGCTGCCCGTGAAGTGCCGCATCGATACGGTCGAAGAGGTCGACTACTACAAGAACGGCGGCATCCTGCCCTATGTGCTGCGCAACCTGCTGAAGGGCGCGACGCCCGATACGCTGCCCAAGACCAAGGTCTCCGGCGGCCGCCTCGGCTAGGACGCAAGCCAGACGAAACTAAAGGGGGCAGCTTCGGCTGCCCCCTTTTTCATGTCTCAATCGTCGTCGTCGTCATCATCGTCATCCCGGCGACGGCGGCGCCGCCAGCGGCGGCTGCGCGGATAGTCGTCCTGATACGGTGCCGGCGCCGGACGGCCTGCCGCCGTGCCGCCGTCGAGCCGCTGCCATTCGTCATACGACAGAGCCTGTTTCCGCCGCGCCGCGGCGCGCGGACGAATGATGAGCGCGATCAGCAAGGCGCCAACGAGCCACACGATCGCCGCCGCCGCGATCGCCTGGCCGGCAAAGAAGACGAGCACCGGCTGCAGCCATTCGGCCAAGGCCGGATTGGCAGCGAGCCATGCAGCGCCCGGCGTCGCGAAGGCGATGAGGGCGGCGCCGAACCACCAGCCGCCGGCGACGATGAGCGTCCAGATAACGAGGGCGAACAGCATGGCCGCCCTCAATCGAAAATGTCGAAGAGGTCGAAGCCGCGGCGCTTGCGCGGCTTGTAGCCGTCATCGTCGCGCCGCCGGTCGTCATAGTCGCGGCGGTCGTCATAGGCGCGATAGTCGCGCTCGTCGCGGCGAGGCGGCTCGCGCGGCGGTGGCGGCGGCGCGTCGTAACCTTCGGCCTCGCGCGACCCCGCCATCAGCTTTTCCAGCTCGCCGCGATCCAGCCAGACGCCTCGGCAGGTGGGGCAGAAATCGAACTCGACGCCGTGCCGCTGCACGCTTTGCATCGAGGCGTTGTCGTTGGGACAGACGAGAAGAGGCATTTGGGGCTCCAGAACCATTGCGGGCGGGCGATGCAATGAGGGTCTGGAGCGGCACAACCGGACCCGTCATCGAGATCACCTCGATGCGGTCCGACATCACGATCCACATGGATCGCCAGAGGGGCCCGGCCCGCTCAGGAAAACTGGGAACCGCGCGGCCTCGCGTCAAGGCATGCGTGGCGCGAAGAGCGAAAAACTCACCCCGTTCCGGACCGTGCCTCGGCAGGCAGATAGCGCCCGACGATCTGGTGCAGCAGGCGCAGCGAGAACGGCTTCGTCATGCAGGCGCTCGCGCCGACATCGCCGGCGAGCTCCAGCAGGCTGCGCGGCCCGGACTGTCCGCCGCCAGAAACCGCGATGATCGGCACGTCAGGGCTCACATGGCGCATGGCGATGATCGCCTGGATGCCGTCGCAGCTGGGCATGATGATGTCGGTGATGACGAGATCGGGACGTTCCCGGACGAAGGCGGCGATGCCCTTCGCACCGTCCTCGGCCTCGCTGCACACATGCCCCGCCAGCGTCAGCGAGCGGCGCAGGAGATCGCGAATACCCGGCTCGTCGTCGATGATGAGTATGTTGACCATGACGCGCCTCCCTGAGGAGCCGCCGCTGCATCCATCGCGACTCTCGCGCTCAAGCAACCGTGAGCGGCGGTGCGATTGATTCGCACGCCATTTTTAGAAGCGCGCCCTAGGCTGCGCAACTCTCTGATAATACAGGAAAATCTGTATTTTATGTAGTTTGCTGGCCTTACGCCCGCAGCGTTCCGCCCGTCGCCTTCGTCACGGCCGCAACGATCTTCTGGCCGACCACGTCGATCTCCGCGTCGGTCAGCGTGCGATCCTTCGGCTGCAGGCGCACGGCGATCGCGAGGGACTTATGGCCCTCGGCGACGCCCTTGCCGGCATAGACGTCGAACACGTCGACGCCGGCGATCAGCACCTTGTCGGCGCCGGCGGCGGCCTTCACGACGTCGCCCGCCGCGACGCGATCAGCGACCAGGAAGGCGAAGTCGCGCTCGACGGCGGGATAGTCGCTGAGCACCAGCGCCGCCTTCGTCTTGGTCGGCTTCGCCTTGGGCAGTGGAATGGCGTCGAGGAAGACTTCGAACGCCGCGGTCGGCGCCTTCAGGTCCATCGCCTCCAGCACCGCGGGATGCAGTTCACCGAAGCGCGCGACGACCGTCTTCGGCCCCAGCTTCAACTGGCCCGAACGGCCCGGGTGATACCAGGACGGCGCATCCGTCCAGACCGTGAGATTGCCGACCGGCCCGCCGAGCGATTCGATCAACGCCAGCGCATCGGCCTTGGCCGCGAACACATCCGGCGCGAAGGCCGCGCCGCGCCACTGGCGAGCGCTTGTCCCCGCGCGGAGGCCCGTCGCGACTGTCGGCTGGTCCGCATCGCCGGTGCCTGCGAAGGCCGGACCGACCTCGAAGAGATGCGAGGGCACGAGGCCGCGCGCGGCATTGCGCGAAGCCGCGGCGATCAGCGACGGCAGCACGTTCGGACGCATCGCATCCAGCTCGGCCGAAATTGGATTGGCGAGCTGCATGCTTTCATCGCCGCCGCCGAAAAGCGCCGCATGGGCGCGCGGGATGAACGAGTTGGTGACGGCCTCCACGAGACCGCGTCCCGCGAGCGACCGCCGCGCTTCGCGCGCGCGCCGCTGCGCGAGCGTGAGGCCGGGCTTCGTCACCGCGTTGACGCGCGGCAGCGCCGTGCTCGGGATATTGTCGAGCCCGTGAATGCGCGTGACCTCTTCGACGAGATCCGCTGCGCCGTGAATGTCGGGACGCCACGAGGGCGGCGTGACCGTGAAGGGGAACGCGCCCGTCACCGTGCAGCCGAGATCGCCGAGGATGCAGAGCACGTCGGCAACCGGCAGATCGACGCCGGAGAGCTTCAGCACCAGCGCCGGATCGAACTTGATCTCGCGCCGCCAGGCCGGGATGGCGCCGGCGCTGACGACTTCGGAGGCTTCGCCGCCGCACCATTCCAGGATCAGCGCCGTCGCGAGGTCGAGGCCCTTGCGGTTGAACTCCGGATCGACGCCGCGCTCGTAGCGATAGCGGGCATCGGAATTGATCGAAAGCTTGCGCCCCGCCGCTGCGACGCGGATCGGTTCGAACAGCGCCGCTTCGACGAAGACATTGACCGTCTTCTCCGTGCAGCCCGTCTCCAGCCCGCCCATCACGCCGGCAATGCCGCGCGCCGCCGCATCGTCGGCGATGACAACGGTTTCGGTGTCGAGCGTGTAGGTCTTGCTGTCGAGCGCGACCAGCACCTCGCCCTCCTTGGCGAAACGCGCGGTGAGATTGCCGGTCAGCGTATCGGCGTCAAAGACATGGAGCGGCCGCGCGCGATCGAGGCTGAGCAGGTTGGTGACATCGACCAGCGCCGAGATGGGGCGGAGACCCACGGCGCGCAGCCGGTTCTGCACCCAGGCCGGCGACGGCCCGTTCTTCACACCGCGGATGAGGCGGCCCTCAAAGAGCGGCGCGGCGTTGTCGGCAATCGCCGTCTTGATCGGCGAGGGGAAGGTGCCCGTGATCTCGGCCACCTCAGGCGTCACGATATGGCCGAGGCCGGCCGCGGCGAGATCGCGCGCGACGCCGGCGACGCCGTTGCAGTCGCCGCGATTGGGCGTGATGGAAATGTCGATCACGGGGTCGCCGAGGCCGAGCACATCGGCGATCGGCGCACCCACCACGGCGTCGGCGGGCAGTTCCATGATCCCGTCATGGTCGTCGCCCAGCTTCAGCTCGCGCGACGAGCAGAGCATGCCGTTCGAGACGACGCCGCGGATGGCGCCGGCCTTCAGCTCAAGCCCCGTCGCGGGAATGACTGACCCCACCGCCGCGAACGCGACCTTGATGCCGGCGCGCGCATTCGGCGCGCCGCACACGACCTCGACATTGCCGCCGGCCGTTTCGACCTGGCAGACGCGCAATTTGTCGGCATTGGGATGCTGCACGGCCTCACGAACATAGCCGACGGTGAAGGCCTTCAGGTCGGCCGCCTTGTCCTCGACGCTCTCGACCTCGAGGCCGATGCGCGTCAGGACGGTCAGAATCTCGTCCAGCGACGCCTCGGTGACGAGATGCTGCTTCAGCCAGGAGAGGGTGAACTTCACGACAGCACCTCGATCACGCGAAAGCGCTCGCAATAGAGCATCATGTCCTCGGCCCACCCGCCATTGCGCTCAAAGTATTTGCGGTGCTCGCGGCGCCAGCTTTCCAGCGTGCGATCGTCCTCGCCTTCCTCGAACGCGAAGGCGGCATCGACCTCGTTGAAACGGCGCCGGGTCGCCTCGACCGTTTCGATCAGGCAGCGCTCGACGCCCGTGCTGTCGCGCGCGATGGAGAGATCGCCGGGCTGCATCATCCAGCCTTCGGCTTCCGCCTGCGCTGATGCGCAGCAGGTCGCGGTCTTCTTGCCCGCCAGCACCAGCGCCAGCAATTCATCCGCCAGCGCGGGATTGTCGCCGAAGGTGAAGCGCAACACGCCGGGATAGCGCTCGGCCGCCTGGGCGCTCATCGCGTCAGCCCCGTCGCGAGCGACGGCTGCTCCAGCACGGAGAAGCCGTAATGCTTCAGCCAGCGCAGATCGCTGTCGAAGAAGGCGCGGAGGTCCGGCAGGCCGTATTTCAGCATGGCGAGCCGGTCGATGCCGCAGCCGAAGGCGAAGCCCTGATACTTCTCGGGGTCGAGGCCGCAATTGGCGATGACCTTGGGATGCACCATGCCGCAGCCCAGAATCTCCAGCCAGTCGCTGCCCTCGCCGAACTTCACGACATCGCCCGAGCGGTCGCACTGGATGTCGACCTCGGCCGAGGGTTCGGTGAAGGGGAAGTGCGAGGCGCGGAAGCGCATCTTGACGTTCGGCACTTCGAAGAACGCCTTGCAGAACTCCTCCAGCACCCATTTCAGATGCCCCATATGCGTGGACTCGTCGATCACGAGGCCTTCGATCTGATGGAACATCGGCGTGTGCGTCTGGTCGCTGTCGCTGCGATAGGTGCGGCCGGGCACAATGATGCGGATCGGCGGCTTCTGCGTCAGCATCGTCCTGATCTGCACCGGCGAGGTATGGGTGCGCAGCACCGGGCGCGAGCCGTCTTCGCGTGCCGTCAGATAGAACGTGTCGTGCATCTGCCGCGCGGGATGTTCCGGCGGGATGTTGAGCATCGTGAAGTTGTAGTCGTCGCGCTCGATATCCGGCCCTTCGGCCAGGTTGAAACCCATATCGGCGAAGATCGCGATCAGCTCGTCGGTGACCTGGCTGACGGGATGGATGCGGCCCGCGCCGGGATCGAACGGGAACGGCACGGCGGGGAGGGTCACGTCCACCCGCTCGGTCTCCAGCCGGTATTGCAGCGCGGCGGCGGCGAGGCCCGCCTTCTTGTCGGCGATCGCGCCGGCGACACGGTCGCGCAGCGCGTTGAAGGCAGGGCCGGAGGTCTTGCGCTCGTCGGGTGAGAGCGCGCCCAGCGTCTTCAGCAGTTCGGAAACGACGCCCTTCTTGCCGAGCGCATGGACGCGCGCGGCTTCGAGCGCGGCGTCGTCTTCCGCCGCCGCGATGCGGCCCAGCAGCTCGGTCTCGAGCAGGGGAATGTCGGTCATGGTCTGTCCTGGGGAAGAATCATCTGCCGCTGCGGGGTGTTACCCCGCAGACGGCCCTTCGGACCAGACCCGCAAATCAGGCGGCAGCAGCCGCCGGACGGGCGTCGGCCGCGGCCTTCACGGCAGCGGCAGCCTGGTCCACGAGCGCCTTGAAGGCCTCGGGCTGGGTGATCGCGAGGTCGGACAGGATCTTCCGGTCGACGCCGATGCCAGCCTTGGCGAGGCCGTCGATAAATCGCGCATAGGTCATGCTCGGCGAAACCTCGCGGACCGCGGCGTTGATGCGCTGGATCCACAGGCCGCGGAAGTCGCGCTTGCGCAGCTTGCGGCCGATATAGGCGTTGGTGCCGGCGCGATCGACGGCGGCCTTGGCCGTGCGGATCGTGTTCTTGCGGCGGCCGTAAAAGCCCTTGGCGGCCTTCAGGATCTTCTTGTGCTTGGCGTGGGACGTAACGCCCCGCTTGACGCGTGACATATTCTAGCTCCTCGAATTCTTCGGTCTGGTTCGCCGTTAGCGGGCGTAGGGCATCCACAAGGCGACGCGCAGGGTCTCGCTATCCGAGAGCACCTTGGTGCCGCGCTGCGTGCGGATGTAGTCGCCGTTATGGCTCGACAGGCGGTGACGCTTGCCAGCGACGCCCGACTTCACTTTTCCAGACGCGGTGAATTTGAAGCGCTTTTTGGCGCCTGACTTCGTCTTCAGCTTGGACATTTCGCACCTCTCAGTGTTGAGAGCCCGGATGGCTTAAGGCGGAAAACCGCCAAAAATCCGTGCATTGAGGGCCGCCACGGCATGTCCTTTAGGCCGGGCCGCCCCATAAGAGCGCGCGGAGATACAGGATGAGGGGGCGGAGTGCAAGGGAGCCGCCCTAAGATGGGGCCTGTTCGTCTTGCCAGATTAATTGCTCCAGCAAGTGAATGGCCGCGGCGGGAACCTCTTCCAGGTCCTTGGCCTCCACGTTCCGGGGATACCAAGGCACCTTATGAAGCAGGCCGAGACCACCGAGGCGGACCGACGTCAACCCGCTCATGCGCGCAATGACTGATTCCAGATGCTGCTGAAGATACCAGTTCGTCGAGGTGTCGCCATTCGCCAAAATCGTCGCGTCATCGACCGGCGCGCCATCGCTGATGACGACGCAAAGCCAGGTAGACGGCGCGAAGGCCTGAGCTCGCTGCCAAGCCCATTCAAGCGCTTCCCCGTCAATATTCTCCTTTAGCACCCAGCGCTCCGCCATCAGCTTCAGATCGCAGCGCCAACTCGGGCGTGGCACGTTCGCATCCTGGTAAATGATGTGAAGCAGATCGTTGAGACGCCCAGGATGCTTGGGCCGCCATCGCCTCTTCCAATCAACGAACGCTTCGCCGCCTTTCCATGTCGATGTCGTGAACCCCAAAATCTCGAACGCCAAACCCAGCCGTTCGCACAGGTCGCCTATCAGCTGTGACGAGATAGCCGCTACTTGCGCTGGCCCGTCGACCATGGACCCGGAATGATCGACAAGAACGGTGACCAGCGGCTTATTACCGAGCCCATGGCCGCTCGCCCAGCGTTCGAGTAAGTTCGCTACTGCGTCCTGTCCCTCGCGTATTGCAGGTTCAGGATTTTCAAGCCTAGGCGCGTAGCTCGGAGGAAGCTTGCGCCCCATGGAACGGGACCGCGATGGATCGTTCCAGGCCAGAACATCTGACGCCTCCGCGATCCAGTCCCATCGCTTTGTGAAGGCATGGTAGGGCGGAGGTGAACCCGTTCTTCCCAGAAGACGGCCGATCAATCTGAACATGCGCCTCCGAGTATTTAGTAGTGATACCGGCACTGCGCGATCATAAGCCCGTCCTCCGTCGGCTTGTAGACCAGCCGGTGCTCCTGCGTGATCCGGCGGGACAACCAGCCTGAGAGGGCGCCGCGCAGGGGTTCGGGTTTGCCGGTGCCCTGGAACGGCGTGCGTGAAGCTTCCTTGATGAGACCGTTGATCCGCTCCGGCAGCTTGCGGTCGTGGGATTGCCAGTAAAGGTAATCCTCCCACGCTTGCGCGCTGAAGAGCAGGTTCACTCGGCGAGTGTCCGCTTTTTACCACCGCCTGCCGCAAGCTCAGCGATCGACTCCATCAACCGCGCGGCATTAGCCGGGCTTTTCAGCAGATGCTGCGTCTCCTCATAGGAGGCGAAGTCCTCAAGACTCATCAGCACGGCGGCCGGCTTGCCGCGATCGCGGGTGATGATGACCGGCTCGTGGTCGTCGGTCACCTGATCGAGCTGGGCCGCGAGGGTCTTGCGAAGTTCGCTGTAGGACGTGGTGCGCATGCGTGCAGAGCGGACACAATCGCTGCCCGGCGCATTACCTCTGGGCCTGCCGCACACGCGGCGGCCGCAGAGCGGCGTCTTTACGCCCGCTCGCCCCTCCCGGAGATTTCCATGACCCTTATCCCCGCCAAGGCCCTGATCGTCGTTGCCGACGGCCAGAAGGCGATTTTCCTGCGCAACACCGCGCCGAACGGCCCGGTTTCGCTGCGCGAGGAGGAACGCCTGACGCCCAAGAACCTCGCCGGCGAAGGCCCCTCGGGCTCGCGCCCCAACGACCAGACCCCGCACCAGACCGATGAGGCGACCTTCGCCAAGCAGCTGGCGCATCGCCTGTTCGTGATGAAGGAAGCGGGCAACTATGACGCCCTCGTCCTCGTCGCCGACCCGCGCACGCTGGGCGAACTGCGTCAGACCATGCACAAGACCGTCGAAGCGGCGGTCGTACGTTCGCTGAACAAGGACCTGACCAACCACTCAACCGCCGAGATCGAAGCGGCGCTGAACTAGGCGAGAGGCTTGGCTTCACCCGGCCTCACCCCTGCATCTGCCCAGGCATGCTCGACTCCGTGTTGAAGACGCCGAAGATCGGGTCCCATTCGGTGATGGTCATGTCGGCGATGAGGCCGTGGATGGCGAAGGGGTCGCGGGCGATGAGGGTCTCCAGCGCCGGGCGGTCCGGGGCGGCCATGATCAGCAGGCGGATTTGACTGGCGTGCCCACAAAGGGGCCGGAGGCGCGCAGAACACCCTCTTTCAGCAGGTCCTGCAGATAGGCGACATGCGCCATCACATGGGTGCGGCGGCCAGTCTACGAACTCGCGCGCGCCCTGGCGACGGCACGAACGCACAAGCCGGCTGAGGCGCTCAGCCGGCTTGATGGTTAGATGCGTCGTCGGCGAAGCGCCTAATGGCAGCCGCACTCCTTGGGCGCAGGGGTCGGCGACCCCTGAAGCAGGGGAATGTTCACGCAGGCATCCCAGCACTTCTCCAGGCCCCATTTGCCGACGCAGACCTTGGCGCAGAGTGACGACGGTGCGCGGAAGCAGACCTCGACGCGCGCGATCCCCGCGTCCCACACGGTGTGGCAGCCCTCCAGAGGGATGCAAACGGGCACGCGTTCATCGATGCTGGCGCTGGCGCCGAAGACTTCGATCTTGCCCCAGAAGTGGATGGTCGCGCAGAGTCGGCTGCCGTCGAAGCGCGGATTCTCGATGCCGATACCGCCGTCAATGCCACGGGATTCGATGTCGCCGAGCAGCTCGAACGCGGCACCGTTGGTGATAGCGACGTGGGCAATGTCGGAATTCGAGCCGGTCGTCCAGAACGTCTCGCCCTTGCGACCGCATTTGTCATCCTGCTTCAGCTCCTCACCGGCGCCGGGCAGAATCAGCAGAATTGGTATCGGGAGAGGGCGACAATAGCTGCCCCACGAGAACGCCCGTATTAGCGCCAGTGTGGCCGGCGGCGTTGAAATCTTGCCGTCGATTCCCTTGACCGGTTCGACTGCGATAATCTGTGAGGCATCGTCGATGCCACTCACCGCACGCCCATAGAGCGTTACGGCGCCTCGGCTCTTGAGTGCATCCGCGATTGTAAAATCAGCCATTGGATCATCCCCTTTGTTATGCGCAGCGCGCACCAAAGCGTGTGATCCAGGCCCTCACTTATCAAAGGTTGAATTGTCGCAGAGGCCAATCCTAGATTGTAATAGACTATATCTTTCGTCTGTTCAAAAGCCGATTTCTTTCGCTTTTCGAAGGGTGGGGGATTTTCCCCACACCCGTTGGAGTTACAGATTTACCAATGTCTGCAACTGGAAGCTGCGGCGTCGTTGAGCGCCGGCCGCGCCTCAGCGCCAGCGGCTATAGCCCCAGCCGCCGCCGCCGATCAGCAGGACGATGAGGATGATGAGCAGCAGGGTTTCAGTGGACATGGCACTCTCCGTGTTCCGGGCGGGCGATGCCCGTTTCATGGAGAGCTAACCGCCGGAGGGGCCGCCGGGTTCCGCGTTACTGAGAGGCGGCCGTGCGGCGCCAGTCTTCCGGCGTCTCGAAGTCGAGCGCCCAGAGGCCAGCGCCGTCGGCCTGGGCCTGCATCTCGTCGAGCACGTAGCGGTCGGAATAGCGCCGATAGGCGAGCGCCCAGCCGGCCCTGACCATCGCGCGGTTGAGATTGGTGCGGCCCGCATAGCAGGTCGCGAGCAGGCGGCCGTATTTGTCCTCGCCCTCGGCGGTGCAGGCGACATCGCCGGTGCCGATCAGCTTGGCGAGTTCGTCGCGGGATCGGGCACCGCACGCGACATCCTTGCGCGCGCCGGGTGCGGCGCCGCACAGCTGCTTCGATTCCGGCGCATCGATCGCGTTCAGCCGAATGCGCCGGTCGCCGATGCGCAGCGTGTCGCCGTCGGTGATGCGGGCCGTGCCCATGACGTCGAAGCGTTCGGGCGCGCCCTTCACAGCATCGGCGACCTGGGCGGGCAGGCCGAGCCATTTCACGACGGCGAAAATGACGGCGACGAGCGCGATAACCGCCCAGCCCGGCATGCCGAGCCGCGCGCGCATCCAGCCGCGCGCGGTGGAACGGCGGCGGCGCGGGCGCGCGACGGCGAGGCGCTGGGAGCGGGTACGGGCTGGCGGCATCGCGCGAAGCTAGGCCGCGCGCCCTTACCCGTTCCTTTAGGCCCAGCCCTTCCGGCGATGACTGTTCGTATTACGCGAAGCCGCGATCGCGCATCAGCGCCTGGGTGTCGACATCGCGGCCCCGGAAGCGGCGGAACGCCTCGTCCGGCGGGATCGAGTTGCCGACGCTCAGAATGTTGTCGAGGAAGCTCTTGGCCGTCGCCTTGTCATAGGCGCCCTTCTCCTCGAACACGCCGAACGCATCGGCGGTCAGCGCATCGGCCCACAGATAGACGTAATAGCCCGCCGAATAGCCGTCGCCGCTGAACGTGTGCCCGAACTGGGTCGGGCGATGGCGCATGACGATCTCCTTGGGCATGCCCAGCTCGTCCATGCAGCTCTTCTCGAACGCGTCCGGGTCGATCTTGGTCTCCGCCGTCGCCGCGAGATGGATCTTCATGTCGTAGATCGCGGAGGAGAGATATTCGACCGTGACGAAGCCCTGGTTCGAGTTCTTCGCCGCGTTGATCTTGGCGAGCAGCTCGGCCGGCATCGGCTGGCCCGTTTCGGCATGGGTCGCGAACTTGTTGAGGACCTCGGGCGTCGGCAGCCAGTGTTCGTTGATCTGGCTGGGGAACTCCACGAAATCGCGTTTGACGGCGGTGCCCGCCAGCGTCGGATAGGTGACGTTGGAGTTGAGGCCGTGCAGCGCGTGGCCGAACTCGTGGAACATGGTCGAGGCGTCGTCCCACGACATCAGCACCGGCGCGCCGGCCGCGCCCGGCACGAAGTTGGAATTGTTCGAAACGATCGGCGTCACTTCCTCGGTGACGCGCTCCTGCGTGCGGTACGAGTTCATCCACGCACCGCTGCGCTTGCCGCCGCGGGCATAGGGGTCGAAGTACCACAGGCCCACGCGCTTGCCGTCGCGCGACACCTCATAGACCGTGACGTCGGCGTGATAGACGGGGATGCCCTCAAGCTTCGTGAACTTCAGGCCGTAGAGTTCGCCGCAGGCCCAGAACATGCCCTCGCGGATCTTGTCGAGCTGCAGGTACGGCTTCACCTCGTTCTCATCGATGTCGTACTTCGCCTTGCGCACCTTTTCCGCATAGAAGCGGTAGTCCCACGCCTCGATCGCGAAGCCCGCCTTCTCGGCGTCGGCGATGGCCTGCATGTCGGCGATCTCGACCCGGGCGCGCGCGGCAGCCGGCGTCCAAACCTTCATCATCAGGTCCAGCGCGGCATCCGGCGTCTTCGCCATGTTGTTGTCGGTGGCCCAGTGCGCGTGGGTGGGGAAGCCCAGCAGCTTCGCGCGTTCGGAGCGCAGCACCAGAATGTCCGAGATGACCGTCTTGTTGTCGGTGGCGCCGCCCTTGTCGCCGCGCCCGACCCACATGCGCCAGCCCTTCTCGCGAAGGTCGCGGCGGGTGGAGAAGGTGAGGAACGGTTCCATCGACGAGCGGGTATTGGCGATCAGCCACTTGCCGGCCTGGCTGCGCGCCTCGGCCGAGGCCTTCGCCGCCGCCTTCAGGCTGTCGGAGAGACCTTCGAGATCGGCTTCGCTCTCCAGGATCAGCGCATCGTTCTCTTCGTCCGCCAGCACGTTCTGGCCGAACTTGGTGTAGAGCGTCGCGAGCTGCTGGTTGAGGTCCTTCAGCCGCGCCTTCTCCGTCGCGCCCAGCGCCGCGCCATAGCGGACATAGTTGCGATAGACGGTCTCGACGAGGCGCAGCTGTTCCGGCGTCAGGCCCGCGCTCTCGCGTCCGTCATAGACCGCCTTGATGCGCGCGAAGAGCTTTTCGTTCTGGGTGATCTCGTCGTCGAAGGCCGCGAGGATCGGCGACATCTCCGCATCCAGCGCCTGCATCTCCTTGTCGTTCAGAACGGAGGTGTAGATGTTGTAGATGCGGCCGACCCGATCATAGGACGCGCCGGAATGTTCCAGCGCCACCAGCGTGTTCGCGAAGCTCGGCGCTTCCGCATTGTCGGCGATCCCTGCGATGTCGGCGCGGGCGAGTTCCATGCCCTTGGTCAGCGCCGGCTTCAGCGCCGCGCCGGTGATCTTGTCGAAGGGCGGGAAGCCGCCATGGTCGCCGGTCCAGGGATCGAGCAGCGGATCGCCCGAGGCAGCAGCGGCCAGCGAGAAACCGGGAAAGGTCGAGCCTGCGAGCATGGCGGTGGCGGCGGCGGTCTTGAGGAAGGTGCGACGATGCATGGGAAACTCCGTGAAACCGGAAAGGGGTGCGCTTGGGAGCAAGTTTACGCCCTCCTGAGAGGGCCTGTCGCCTGACGGCATCGTGAACTGGTTAGCCGGGCGTTGCCTTGGCGGGCGCTTCGGGCACGGACGCGCCGGTCAGCCAGGCCTGCAGCATGGTGTTGACCGTCTCCGGCGCTTCCTGCTGCACCCAGTGCGAAACGCCGGGCAGGAAGCGGACGGTGAGGTCGGGCACGAAACGCTCGGTGCCGGCCACCAGCGACTTGTCGAGCGCGCTGTCCTCCTCGCCCCAGATCACCAGGGTGGGAACCTCGACGCGGTTCTGCGCGGGCGCCATCTTGGCCCGTCCCGCCTTCCGCGCCGCGCGATACCAGTTGATCATCGCGGTGAGCGCGCCGGGGATGAGGGCATTGGCGCGGTAGTGGGCCTGGACGTCCTCGGGGAAGCGCGACTTGTCGACGGCCATGGTGACGAAGACGTCGCCGATGGCCTTCGCGCCGCGTCGCCGCAGCGACCATTCGGGCAGAAAGGGGATCTGGAAGAAGGCGACATACCAGCTCTTGCGCCGCTGCGCCTTGTTGACCGCGATCTCCTCCATGAAACGCACGGGATGCGGCACGTTCATGATGACGAGGCGGGTCAGTGTCTTGATCTTCCGCATCGCGCAGTGCCACGCGACGATCGCGCCCCAGTCATGCGCCACCAGCAACGTCTCGCGCGCGCCCGACGCCGCGATCAGCGCCTCCACATCCGCGACGAGATGGTCGATGTTGTAGGCGGCGATGCCCTTCGGCCGCGAACTCGCGCCATAGCCCCGCTGGTTCGGCGCCCAGACGCGGTAGCCGAGAGACGCCAGCAGCTTCATCTGGAAGCGCCATGAGAATTTCGATTCCGGAAAGCCGTGCAGGCAGAGGGCCAGCCGTTCCGTCGTGCCGTCCGCCGGCAAGATTTCATCGACCTCGAAGGTCAGGCCATTGGCGTCGATGCGGCGGGTCGTGATCGGTTGAGTCATGACGCCAGCGTAAAGCGCCGCGCGATCCGCGGAAAGACTCCGCCGCGGAAATGCGCTAGGCCGGTGTCATAAAACACCACGCTCCAGGAGATGCGCCATGACCGAGGCCTATATCATCGACGCCGTCCGCACGCCCCGCGGCATCGGCAAATACGGCAAGGGCGCGCTTAGCCTCATCCACCCGCAGCAGCTCGGCTCGACGGTCCTGAAGGCCCTCGCCAAGCGCAACGATCTCAACACCGCAGAAGTCGACGACATCATCTGGGGCACCTCCTCGCAGCGCGGCCCGCAGGGCGGCGATCTCGGCCGCATGTCGGCGCTCGACGCCGGCTATAACGTGCGCTCGTCGGGCGTGACGCTCGACCGCTTCTGCGGCTCGGGCATCACTGCCGTGAACCTCGCCGCCGCCTCGATCATGTCGGGCATGGAAGACCTCGTCATCGGCGGCGGCACCGAGATGATGTCGATGCCGAACCGCCGCGCGGCCGACGACAACACGCTCCCCACGATGGACAACGGCAACACGCGCCTGCGCAAGACGCACCCGCAGTCGAACCAGGGCGTCTGCGCCGACGCGATCGCCAGCCTTGAAGGCATCCCGCGCGAGGCGCTGGATGAACTGGCTTACGTCAGCCAGCAGCGGGCCGATGTCGCGATCAAGGAAGGCCGCTTCAACAAGTCGGTCGTGCCCGTCTATCGCGAAGACGGCACGCTCGCCCTCGACAAGGAAGAATTCCCCCGCCCGCAGACGACGCGGGAGGGTCTCGCGGCGCTGAAGCCCTCGTTCGAGGCGCTCGCCGACGTGCCCGTCGACGCGTCGGGCGCGACCTATCGCAGCCTGATCCAGCAGGTTCATCCCGGCCTCGACATCAAGCATGTCCACCATGCCGGCAACTCCTCGGGCGTCGTCGACGGCTCGGGCGCGCTGCTGCTCGCCTCGAAGTCCTATGCCGACAAGAAGGGCTGGAAGCCCCGTGCGCGCATCGTCGCGATGGCGAATATGGGCGACAGCCCGACGCTGATGCTGAACGCCCCGGTCCCCGCCGCCCGCAAGGTGTTGGAAAAGGCCGGCCTCACCATCGACGACATCGACCTCTTCGAGATCAACGAGGCCTTCGCCGTCGTCGCCGAGAAGTTCATCCGCGACCTCAAGCTCGACCGCGAGAAGGTCAACGTGAACGGCGGCGCGATGGCGCTCGGTCACCCGATCGGTGCGACCGGTGCGATGCTGATCGGCACGGTGCTCGACGAGCTGGAGCGCCGCGACCTGAAGCGCGGCCTCATCACCATGTGCGCCGGCGGCGGCATGGCCCCCGCCATCATCATCGAGCGCGTCTAGCGCTTCAGCGGAGGTCGCCGATCAACGGGAGCAACCCGGAGAGATCGGCGATCTTGCGGAAGCGCGGCGCCGCTGCCGGCTCTTCCGCATGTTCATGCGCCCAGGTGAGGTCGTGCGGCACCAGCACGCCCCAGCTGCCCGCGGCAATTGCGGGAATGATGTCCGACTTCACGGAATTGCCCACCATCATCGCGCGGTCCGGCCCATCGCCGTGCCGCGCGAAGATGCGGGCATAGGTCGTCTCGCTCTTCTCGCTGACGATCTCGATCGCGTTGAAAAGATCGCCGAGGCCCGACGCCGCGAGCTTCCTCTCCTGGTCGAAGAGATCGCCCTTGGTGATCATCACGAGGCGGTAGTCGCCTGCCAGCGCCTCCAGCGTTTCGCGGACATGCGGCAGCGTTTCGACGGGATGGCTCAGCATGTCGCGGCCCCAGTCGAGGATCTGCTTGACGACAGGGCCGGGCGTCGCGCCGCCGGTCATCTCCAGCGCCGTCTCGATCATCGAGAGCGTGAAGCCCTTGATGCCATAGCCATAGGCCGCGAGGTTGCGCTTCTCGGCCTCCAGCAGCCTGGCGGGAATATCGCCGGCGTCGGTATGCTGGCCCAGCAGATCCGCGAAGCGCTGCTCGGTCAGGCGAAAGAACTGTTCGTTCTGCCACAACGTGTCGTCGGCATCGAAGCCGATCGTCGTCAGCCCTACCATGGCACCCAGCCCTTGATCCCGTGCAAGCGTTCCACCGCGTCCAGTCGCTCGGCCGCGAAAGCGGGATGGACTAGCGGACCGTCATCGCCGAAGTCCAGCACGGGATCGTGGCCCCCCGTCACCGCCGGCCAGTGCGGCCCGCCCGCCGCGCCCGGCGCGCCATGGATCGCGAACGCCGCCCAATAGGCGATCATCGCATTGCTGATCTTGCGGTCCGGCGGCGTCTCGGCGGGGACCGGCACGCCGAACAGCGTGAACGCGGTCTTCGGCAAAGTGCCGAAGGCGTAGAGCACATCGAGCCCGTGCATCACGCCCGGCAGCGTCCCGCGCTGCGCCTTGGGCAGATAGGAGAAGCGATAGACAAACGCGGGATGGCCCGCTTTCGCATGCAGCCGTGCAAGATGGCGGTCGGGTTCGGTCTCGTAGAAATCGGTGATGAAATCGGCCGCCGCCTGCGCGGGGTTGGCGCCGAACCCGTACAGCGCGACCGTCGCCGGCTCCGCCGCCTTGATCCGCCCCGCCAGCCAGGCCGGGGCCGAGGTCAGCGCGTAGAGCAGGCTTGCCTCCCAAGACGTCCCGCCGGTGATGTAGGGCACGCCTGCCTCTGCCCCGCGCGCGAAAGCCGCCTCGACCTGCTCGGGCACGATGACGCCGTCGACCATCAGGGTCGGTGCACCCAGTACATAGGGTGACGGCTGGGCGAAGATTTCGGCCGGCAAAGCCCGTAACGCGGATGCTGCTGCCGCGTCGTCCCCGCTGATGCCAAGCGACACCGCGAAGTCGCGGCCGTCGGCTTCGCCCGTCGGCGCGTTCGGCCCGCGGACCGGTTCGATCTCGCTGCGCCCGAAACCCGACTGCGCGATGGCTCCTGCGAACAAGCCCCGCGCCTTCGGCGAGATCATGAGAAGATCGACCGAAATCGCCCCGGCGGATTCGCCGACAATCGTGACGCGCCGGGGGTCCCCACCGAACCGCGCGATATTGTCCCGCACCCATTCCAGCGCGGCGATCTGGTCCATGATCCCGTAATTGCCCTCGGCCTCGCCAGCTACGGGCTTCAGCGCGGGATGGACGAAGAAACCGAGCCAGCCGAGCCGGTAGTTCAGCGTCACCGTGACAATGCCGCGCTGCGCATAGGGCGTGCCGTCGGTCAGTTCCGTGCCGCCGGCGCCCAGCTTGAACGCCCCGCCATGGATCCACACGATCACCGGCTTTAGCGCGGCATCCGCGGCGACTGGCGACCAGATGTTCAGCGACAGGCAGTCCTCGCTCTCGCCATGCGGCGCCGCGCCCTTCCACATCTGGATGCAGGCCGGGCCGAAGGCGGCAGCCTCGCGCACGCCCTCCCACCGCAGCGGCGTCTGCGGCGGCCGCCAGCGCAGCGCGCCCACGGGCGGCGCGGCATAGGGAATGTTCTTGAAGACGACGATATCGCCGTGCCGCACGCCCTGCAGCGCGCCTTGCGCGGGCAACGTGACCTCGGCGCTCTCCAGCGCAGCCACCGGCCCGCAGAGCAAAACCAGACCCAGGGCAAGGATGAAACGGCGCATGCGGCATGCTTCCCCGGCGACGCGCTCGCCGCAAGCCGGTTATAACAGCGCTGCACATCATTCAGGACATACCCATGACATCAGCCACCCGCGCCGTCGGCCCCTTCCAGGTCTCGCCCATCGGGCTCGGCTGCATGGGCCTCAGCCACGGCTACGGCCCCGCGACGCCGCGCGCCGCGTCCGGCGATCTGCTCCGCGCCGCGCTCGATCTCGGCTGCACCTTCTTCGACACCGCCTCGATCTACGGCCTCGGCCACAATGAGGGTCTGGTCGGCGAGTTCCTGTCGTCCGACCGAGAGCGCTTCACGCTTGCCAGCAAATGCGGCCTGTTCGCGACGCCTGACGGCAAGCGCGGCATCGACGGCAGCCCCGCGAAGATCAAGGCAACCTGCGATGAAAGCCTGACGCGCCTCAAGACCGACGTCATCGACCTCTATTACCTTCACCGCATCGATCGCGCCGTGCCGATCGAGGAAAGCGTCGGCGCGCTGAAGGACCTGATCGACGCCGGCAAGATCCGCGCGATCGGCCTTTCGGAAATGTCCGCCGCGACCCTGCGCCGCGCGCACGCCGTTCACCCCATCGCGGCGATGCAGACCGAATACTCGCCCTGGACGCGCAACCCCGAAGTCGCGGTGCTCGACGCCTGCGCCGAACTCGGCACGGCCTTCGTCGCCTTCTCGCCCGTCGCGCGCGGCTTCCTCGCGAACGGCGTGCGCGACATGGCCGTGCTCGACAAGGGCGACATGCGCTTGGGCATGCCGCGTTTCCTTGGCGAACACTTCACCGCCAATTTGAAACTGCTGGATGCCTTCACCGCGCTGGGCCAAGCGCATGGCTGCACGCCCGCCCAGCTCTGCCTCGCCTGGCTGCTCGCCAAGGCGCCGCATATCGTGCCGATCCCCGGCACGACCAGGCTGGATCACCTGAGAGAGGACTTCGCGGCATGGGACATCGCGCTGTCGCCGGAAGCGGTCGCGGCGGTCGACGATCTCGTCAACCCCGGGACGGTCAGCGGCGCCCGCTACAGCCCTGCCATGCAGGCCAGCATCGATACCGAGGAAATCGCCGCCTGAGTCGGAACCGCCCGCGGCCGGTCACGTTCATTGGCGGTGACGACCTTCAAGGAGCGGCCTCGTGTCCTTCATTTCCGTGATTGGCTTGTGGATTGGCGCGATGGCGGCGGGCGGCGCCGCCGTCGCGGTTCACGAAACTTCGCAGACCGTGTTCTGGATCGGCTTTGCCGCGCTCGCGATTTCGGCGCTGTCGCTGAGCTGGATCATCCTCGGCCATGAAGAGGCCAACGAAGCACTCGCCGACGCCTAGTCGTCGCTGTCGAGCATCGCCAAGGCCGCCTGCCGGTCGCTCGTCCTCAGCTTCAGGAACAGCGTGCGCGCCTTCTTCGTGTCGCTCGCGGAGCCGCTGGCGGCGGCCGCCTTCAGCGCCAGCACGGTCGGATCGCTGGCGCCCTTGATGAAGCTGAGCGCAGAGGCGAGGCGCGTCATTGCTGCGCGATCGAAGACAGGTTCGTTCATGGTGGTTTAGTGCGCTGAATCGCGCGGCGATGCCAGCGCCGCTTCGATCTCTGCGGCCAACGCGTCTGCTGCCTGCTTCAAGACGGCCTTGTCGCCGACATTGACGATCACCCGCTGCGCGACCGCGCGCTGCGGCTCGACATGGGCGACATGCATGGGCTCCACCACCGCATCGAACTGGCGCGCGGTATCTTCCAGCGTGCGCCCGCGCTCCGCGACATCGCGCGCGATCCGGCGCGTCCGCCGCACGTCGTAACCGGCATCCACGAAGACGGTGATATCAGCGATCGCGCGCAATTCATCGAAGCCAAGATTGTGCAGGCCCTCGACAATCAACACGCCGGTGGCTGCAACCGGCACGGTTTCGGCGATCCGGTCATGACTCGCGAAATCGTAGCGCGGGCAGTCAAAGCCGTGGCCACGACGCGCTGAGGTGAGATGCTCGATCAGCAGCGCGAAATCCTTGGTCTCCGGCCGATCGAAATTGTAGGTCGTCACGTCGCCTGCCGGCCGTAGCGCAGCCGGCAGGTAATAGGAATCCTCGGTGATGATGGCGGTGTCGTGCGCCGCCAGCGCCGTTTGCAGATAGCCGGCGAAGCTCGTCTTGCCGGAGGCGGAGCCTCCGGCGATCGCGACGATCAGGGGCCGGCCGGCGCACTTCAACGCTTGTTGCGCCCGGTGACGGGATGCGAGGTCGAGAGCCCGCCATCCACCGCGATCGCCTGGCCGTTGACATAGGACGCATCGTCAGACGCGAGGAACAGCGCGGCATGCGCGATCTCGTCCGGCACGCCATAGCGCGCCATGGGATTGAGCTGGCCGATCTTGGCGTCGTTGCCGCGCGCACGGGCATTGTCGAAGATCGGCTTCGTCATGCCGGTCTCGATGAGGCCGGGACAAATCGCATTGACGCGCACACCCGTGCCGTAGAACTCGTTCGCCGCCGTCTGCACCAGGTTGATGACGCCCGCCTTCGACGCCGAGTAGGGCATCGGACCCGCGCCCGAGCGGATGCCGGCGACGGAGGCGGTGCAGATGATCGAGCCCTTGCCGTTAGGAATCATCACCTTGGACGCGTGCTTGATCGCGAGGAACGGTCCGATGAGGTTGACCCGCAGCACCTCGGCCCAGTCCGCGCCGGTGAGATCGGCCAGCGGCACCATGCCGCCAGTGATCCCCGCATTCGCCCAGCAGACATCGAGGCCGCCATGATCCTTCACCGCGCGGGCGATCAGGCTTTCGACGAAGCTTTCCTCGCCGGCATCGCCGGTGAGCGCGATCACCTTGCCGCCGGCCTTGGTGATCAGCTCGGCCGTCTCGTGCGCACCGTCGGTCTTGTCGGCGATGACGAGCGACGCGCCTTCGCGCGCGAAGAGCAGCGCGCTGGCGCGGCCGATGCCGCTGCCCGCGCCGGTGATGACGGCCGACTTGCCCTTGAGACGTGACATGTTCTCTCCCGCGTTGCTTGGGAGCGTTATAGCCTCACCCCGGGCGCGGCGGCGAGAGCGCTGTCAGCCGCTGACCGCCTTGGCGTTCAGCGCGGCGCGCCAGTGCGACGCCCGGTCCTTCAGCGCGGCGTTCAGCAGATAGGGTGTCAGGTCTTCATCGCCCAGCGTCTCCAGGATCTCGTAGTCGAACGCATCCTCGCCATGTGCCTTCCACGCCGCCTGCAGCGCTGGATTGGGGTAGGAGCCGAGGCGCAGGCTGAACCAGAGCCCGTTCTTCTGCATCGCGAGATTGCGCGACGGCGAGACCCAGGCCTCGCCCGTCGGACGGCAGCGCACGGCGAAGACGCCGATCGGGGTCTTCTTTTCCTTGTGCGCGTCGAGGAGTTCCTTGCGGCGGGTGCGGTCCATAGGCCTCACGTCTCCTCTGCCATGGCCCATGCGCGGCGCGCGATGTCGGCCGGCCATGCCGCCATCGCTGTCTTCAGAGCGGCGCGGTCGCCCGCGAACAGCGCGCGCGTCGCGGCCTCGTAGCCGGGCGCATCGCCTGCCATGGTGGTGATGAAGCGATAGATCGCCTCGCGGGCCCGCCGGCGCCGGTCGGGCTCGGCCGCGGCGCGCTGCGCCGTCTCGACCAGCTTGCGCAACGCGACCGAGGCGCCACCGGGTTGTGTTTGCAGCCAGTCCCAATGCCGCGGCAGCAGCGTGATTTCACGCGCTACGACACCGAGCCGGGGCCGGCCGCGCGGGCGCGGCGCGGCGGGTTCGGTCGCCATGGGATCAGCCGGCTGAAGCCGCGCCAGAACGTCGTCCGGCGTTCCACGGAGATCGAGCTCGACCGTCCGCCCGGTGGACGTGTCGCAGACAAGGGGCGTGCCGCCCTCATCGGCCGCGTGCTTTGCCGCCAATACAGCCGCTCGCAGGCTGCCGGCCGCGATTTTACGGCCGGCAACGAAGGCGACAAAGGGGGGAAGCGGGGTGTGGGTCATGGATGGACTGCAGCGGCGACGGACAGCCCATAGCCAAGGCCGCACGCCGCGTCAATTATACCCGGGTAATATATCCTAGTCGTCCAGCACGAGCCCGGCTTTGCGCAGGCCGTCGATGCAGGCCTCGATGAGGCTCGGCGCATAGCCCCATTTGGCCATATCCTCGCGGGCGTTGAGCCCGAAATCGGGATCGAGCGTCGCCAAGGTCTCCAGCGCGCCCCGCGCCTTCATCCGGTCGCCCATCTGGCCGTAGGTCATCGCGAAATAGACCCACACCCGGTAGTGTCCGGGCATGTTCATGCGCTCGACATTGGCGAGCGCCGCGCTGTAGTCGCCCCGGCGATAGGCGTCGAGCACCAGCGGCGTGTAGTACCAGCCGGGGTGGGCGGGGTTCAGATCCATGGCGCGGCGGACCAGCGGCAGGCCCTCGTCCCATGACCCCGCAATCGCCAGCTTGGCGCCGTAATCGGCGGCGATGTCGGGGTTGTTCGGATTGAGCCGCAGCGCCTCGGCGCCGGCGCGTTTGAAGCCCTCCATGTCGCCGCGATAGTAATCGACGGCATAGAGCGCCTGGTAGGAGAGCGCGTCGGTGGGCGCGAGCGACACCGCGCGCTGCGCCGCCTCGAAGGCGCGCTCGCGCGGGTCGCGGTCGCCGCGGCGGATGTTGAAGTTGTAGCGGTACTCGTCGAGATAGAGATAGGTCAGCGCCTGCCACGCGGCGGCATAGCCGGGATCGGATGCGATGGTCCGTTCCAGGCAGTCGCGCACGGCCAGATGATCGGCGGGCGCGAGCGTCCGCCAATACTCATAGGCGCGCAGCACGCAGGTATAGCCCTCCATGGTCTTGGGCTGGTTGCTCGCCGTGACGATCTCGCGCTCGTAGATCGCGCCATAGGGCTGCGCGACCGCGACCGCCACATCGCGCGCGATCTCGTCCTGGATCGCCAGCATGGATTCCAGGTCGAAGCGCCGGTCATAGGTTTCCGACCACACGGTCTGGCGGGTCGCGGCGTCCAGCAACTGCATGGTGACGCGGACATCGGGTCCGGCATGGCGCAGATTGCCGGCGAGGACATAGCCGGTGGCCGGCTGCGGCGCGCCCGGCTCCAGCGCGTAGACGACGAAGTCGCGGAACCGCGCCAACTCGGCGACGAGTTCGGCCGAGAGCCCGCGCGCGAAGATCGCGTCCTCGTCGGACCCGCCGAGATTGTCGAGCGCCGCGACCGCGATGACCGGCCGTGGCGGCGCCGCGCCGGTCGCGGTCTGGGTGGGGGCGGCCGGTGTCGCGCGCGGCCGCATCGCGGCGTCCCAGACGAGATAGGCGAGCGCCGCCAGCGCAAGTCCCACCAGCGTGAGCATGATGATACGGAAGGGCACGACGCCGGGGGCCGGCACGACCTGTACGACGGGCGCGGGCGGCGGCTCGTCGGCGGAAGTATCCTCCATCGCGCTATCGGATTCGGCCGGCACGGGCGGCGGGGGCTCCGCGCTGCCCCGATGATGGAAGACCGGCATGTAACCGCCGCGCGGCAATTCGATGAGCAGCGGATCGGCGCTGCCCGAACCCTGATAGTACTGCGCCAGTGCCCGTCGCAGCCGGCTCGCCTCGACCCGCACGATCGGATCGGTCGCCTGGTCGAAATCGGCGGGGCGTCCGAAGACATCGACGGCGATCGCGTAGCCCTTGATCGCGGCGCCGCGACCCTCCACCGTTTCCGTAACGACATGGCGCAGGAAGTCGCTCAGCCGCGCTGCCGACGCGAACTCAGGACTTTCCAGCACGCGCGTCAGCGCGCTCCGCGCCTCCGCGGACGTAACGTCATCCCCACGCGCCAATCGTCCGTCCCCAAGACCGCCGATTGAGAGGCCCGATTCCTCGAACCTATTGAAACCACACGGTTGCACTTCGACGATGAACCGCTTTAGCCGCCCGTCAAGCGGCGTTTCAGCACACGTTACTTGCGGTAACACACTCGCTGCGCTGCAACACAACCGCCATATCACTGTCACCAGCGCGGCGAATGGGCCGCGTCGGTCGTGACAGAACGAGTCCTCCCTCGTTTCTTCTTCAAGACGGCGACAGGTCCGACCCCAAGCGGACCTGTCGCCGTCTTTGTCGCGGCCGTCGCCTTGCGGATTACCTTAGGTCAAGCTTAGTGAACGCGCATATCCCAGACGGCATGTTTGACGACATCGCCCACCGCATCCTACGTGCCGTGGACGAATTGCGCACCGCCATCGCCGACGGCAGCGTTGCCGATCCGATCGCCGCGCGTGAGCTGGCCGACCGGATGCAGCGCTACGCCGACAGCGTCCTGGTTGCCCAGGCGGATCCCGGCCGGGACTAACCCGCGACCGCGACGCCTTCGTGGCGCAGCAGGAAGCGTTTCCGCTCCAGCCCGCCGGCATACCCCGTCAATTTACGGTCCGCGCCGATCACCCGGTGACAGGGCACGACGATCGCCACCGGATTGGAGCCGTTCGCGAGACCGACGGCCCGGCTGGCCGACGGCTTGCCGATCGCCTTGGCGAGGCTGCCATAGGATTGGGTGTCGCCCCACGGGATTGTTCTCAGCGCCGCCCAGACCGTGCGCTGGAATTCCGTGCCGCCGAGTTTGAGCGGAATCGCATCGAGCGCCGCCGTGTCGCCGGCGAAATAGGCATCGAGCGCCTTGGCCAGCGCCTTCGGCACGGGGCCGTCCTGCAGTGTTGCACTGGGAAAACGACGGGCAAGTAACCGCATCATGCGCGGCTCGTAACCCTCATAGTCGAGCGCCACGAGCGCCTCGCCATCGAGGATGAGGTGCAGCGTGCCGACCGGCGATTGATGCCGCGCGCGGATGAAGGTTTCGGTGGTTTTCATAGCGAGACATGCTCCTCGATTTTCACGCGTGCCGCCGGTTTCGGCCGGGCTGGCGTTTTGACGTCGGTGATCGCCGTCACGCGCCACAGCGCCTGCGCGGCATAGGCGCGGAAGGGGCGCCAGGCTTCGGCCCGGGCCTGCAGGTCCTTCGCCTCCAGGCCGGAATTCTGCCGGAGACCGAGATCGCCGGCCGGGAAGGCATCGGTATCGCCGAGCCCCCTGAGCGCCAGATACTGCGCCGTCCATGGCCCGAAGCCCGGCAGGCCCGTCAATTGGGCGATCGCGGCGTCGGGGTCGAAGCGCAGGGCGTCGAGCACACCTGGCTGTCGCGCGAATCGCGCCCAGGTCTGCAGCGTCACGATGCGCGCACCGGTGAGGCCGAGGCCGGAGAGATCGGCGGCCAGGATCGCATCCGGTTCCGGCATCACGAGCGGCACCGCATCGCCGGCGCAGCGCGCGGCGAGACGTCCGAGCAGGGTGATCGCGCCCTTCACGGTGACCTGCTGGCCGGCAATGGCGCGCAGCCCCGCTTCGAAGGCGTCGAAGCTCTGTACCAGCCGCAGGCCCGGCGCGACGGCCAGACGCGGCGCGATCAGATCGTCCGCGGCGAAGGCGGCCGCGATGGCTTCGGGATCGGCGTCGAGGTCGAACAGCGCCCGGATGCGCGACACGAGACGGTCGAGGTATTCGAGCTTGTCGATCTCGATATCGGCGATGAGGGACCGCCGGGCCGCATCATGGGTGATCGTGAACCGTCCGCGTGCCGCGCCCAGCGCGAAGTGCCGCGCATAGGAAATGTCCGTCACCACCTCGACGCCCGGCACGGCCCGCAGCCTGAGAAAGGCCAGCACGCCGTCCCAATCGTAGGGTGGGCGATAGGTCAGCGGCAAGATCAGCGCCGCGCCCGGAGCGGTCTTGGGTCCGTCCTTGCGCAGGGCGCGCGGCGCGCGGCCCAGCGCGGCCGCCATCTCCGCATTGAAGCGGCGCAGCGAACGAAAGCCCGAGGCATAGGCGATGTCGGTCAGCTTCAGCGGCGTTTCGGCGATCAGCCGCTTGGCGAAGAGAATGCGCCGGGCCCGGGCGATCTGCACCGGCGAGGCGCCGGCATGGGCCTTGATGAGGCGGCGCAGATGGCGCGCGCCCAATCCCGTGCGCTCGGCCAGCGCGTCGACGCCGGCATCGTCGAGCGCCCCCTCCGCAATCAGCTTCAGCGCCCGCGCCGCGACCGCGCCGGTGCCGCGCCAGGCCGGCGCGCCAGGCGCGCATTCCGGGCGGCAACGCAGGCAAGGCCGGAAGCCCGCCTTCTGTGCCGCCGCGGCGCTGGCGACGAAGACGACATTCTTGAACAGCGGCAGCCGCGCCGGGCAGACCGGACGGCAATAGATGCCCGTCGTCTTTACGCAGGTGAAGAAGCGTCCGTCGAAGCGGGCGTCGCGCGATTTGAGAGCGCGATAGCAGAGGGTGGGGTCCATTTCCATGACCGCCGTTCTACCAGACGGCGCGAAATGGACTCGCCATTTTCGGACATGGCCGCGCACAGCAGAACGGCGCGTCCCGCCGGGGACGCGCCGTCTGTTAGGCTTGGCTCAGGTGACGAAGCTTACTTCGTGACCGAGAGCAGCGAGGTGCGGGCGGCGAGGCCCTTGGAGAGCAGGCCGCTGGTGCCGGCATCGGTGGAGAACTTCGCGAACTTCGAGGCGACGTCCGGGGTCGCCAGCTTCGAGCCGGCGGTCAGCGACGAGGAGAACAGGTCCCCGCCCGAGAACTTCATCGTCTTCACGCCCGAGAAGCTGGCATCGGCCGCCGTCTTGCCCGAAACGCCGGCAATGCCGCCTTCCGAGAGCATCGCCTTGCCTGCATTCAGCTGGCCGGCATTGGAGAACAGCGCCATGTCGGCGGCCGAGGCGGTGGCGAACGCAAAGCCCGAGGCGATCAGGGCGGCGAGAACAACAGTTTTGCGCGACATCTTTGAAATCCCTTGTTTGAACACGGTCGGCGCGGGGTTGGGTGGCTCGGATCCGCGTTCCGTCTAGGCCTAGGAAGATGCCCGCCACATCGGGCGACAATGCGGCGGCTCCGGGGTATTCCCATGGAAACTCGGCGTCCCCGTCAAGGCACTTTCACACCCTGCGGCAGTTTTCCGCGGATTTTCGATCACGACTTGCCGAGAATCTGCCCCAGAATGCCGCCAAGGGCGTCATTGAGGTTGCCGCCCCCGGCGGGAATCGCCCCGTCGGGGGTCATCCCGTCCACCGCATGCGGCAGCGCGCCCGACAATCCACCGAGCAATTGGTCGAGCGGGAGGCCGAATTTCGCGGCGAGATCGCGAATCTGGCTCGAGCCCAGAACCTGCTCCAGCTGGCCGGGCGCGACCGCGGGATTGGGGCCGGTCGCAATCCAGCCTTTGACGAGATCGCCGAGCCCGGCCTGGTCGAATTTCGCGACAAGACCGTCGAGCCCGCCGGATTGGCCGAGAATCTCCTGCAGGGCGCCGCCGATGCCGCCATTGCCGCCGGTCAGGCCACCCAGTTGGTCGAGAAGTCCCATGATCATCTCCCGTGCGGACCCAGCCGCGCCAAGGAGTGAGACCCTGTGGCCGCAAAGCGTCAAGATGGACTGAAGTGCACCTTTCGCCTTGTCCTGCCGGGTGCAAGCGGCGTTAATGGGCGGATATTGCGCCGCAGCAAGAAAGGCGCGTGGGGATGCCGTCGATCCATGACTATCCGCGTCGCCCTAAAGCACCGCACCGAATACCGCTATGACCGCCCGGTCTCGCTGGGCGCCCAGACGATCCGCCTGCGCCCCGCCCCGCATGCGCGGACGCCCGTCAGTTCCTACGCCCTGATCGTCGAGCCCGAAGGCCATTTCCTCAACTGGCAGCAGGACCCGCAGGCCAACTGGCTCGCCCGCGTCGTCTTCCCCGAAAAGGTCGAGCGCTTCAGCGTCGAGGTCCGTCTCATCGCCGAGATGGACGTCATCAACCCCTTCGACTTCTTCGTCGCGGAGGAGGCCGAGACTTTCCCCTTTGCCTATGACGCCGCGCTGGAAGAGGAACTGCGCCCCTATCGCCGCGTGCATGAATCCGGGCCGCTGCTGAACGAGTACCTCAAGACGATCAATCTTGAGCCCCAGAACACCGTCAACTTCATCGTCGCGCTGAACGCCCGGCTGCAGAGCGAGATCGGCTACGTCATCCGCATGGAGCCGGGCATCCAGCCCTGCGACGACACGCTGCGTTTGCGCTCCGGCTCGTGTCGCGATTCCGGTTGGCTGCTGGTGCAGATCCTCCGCCATCTCGGATTGGCCGCACGCTTTGTCAGCGGCTACCTCATCCAGTTGAAGCCCGACGTGAAGTCGCTCGACGGCCCCTCGGGCGCGACCGAAGACTTCACCGATCTCCACGCCTGGTGCGAGGTCTACCTCCCGGGCGCCGGCTGGATCGGGCTCGACCCGACCAGCGGCCTCCTCACCGGCGAAGGCCACATCCCGCTCGCCGCCTCGGCCGATCCCCAGCAGGCTGCACCGATCAGCGGCCTCGTCGAACCCGCCAATGTCGAGTTTGGCTTCGAGATGACGATCGAGCGGATCCACGAGGATCCGCGCGTCACCAAGCCCTACACGCCGGAGCAGTGGACCGAGATCGACGCCCTCGGCGATGCCGTCGATGCGGAACTGAAAGCGGGCGACGTCCGCCTCACCATGGGCGGCGAGCCGACCTTCGTCTCGATCGACGACATGGAAGCCGGCGAGTGGACGACCGATGCGGTCGGCCCAACGAAGCGCGGCCTCGCCGATGAATTGATCCGCCGCCTGCGCGACCGCTTCGCGCCCGGCGGCCTGCTCCATTACGGCCAGGGCAAGTGGTATCCGGGCGAAAGCCTGCCGCGCTGGGCCTTCGCGCTCTACTGGCGCGGCGACGGGATGCCGCTGTGGTCGAACCCCGATCTCATCGCGCGCGAAAAGCCCGCGATGACCGCCTCGATCGCCGATGCCGAGGCGTTCGCCAAAGGCATGGCGACGCGGCTCGGCATCGACACCGACAATGTGCTCCCCGCCTTCGAGGATCCGGCCTTTTACACCGAGAAGTCCGACGAGCTGCCGGTCAACGTCACGCCCGACGATTCCAAGATCGAAAACGCGGAAGACAATGCGCGGCTGAAATCGGTCTTCCGCCGCGGCCTCGACAATCCCGTCAGCGTCGTCCTGCCGGTGCAGCGCTGGAACGCGCTTGCCCATGGCAAGTGGCGTTCGGAGAAGTGGAAGTTCCGCAAGCCGAAACTCTACCTCGCGCCCGGCGATTCACCTGCGGGCCTGCGCCTGCCGCTCGGCAGCCTGCCTTGGGTGCCGCCGTCATCGTATCCCTATGTCGTTGAGGACGACCCCTTCATCGAGCAGGGGCCGCTGCCCGCGCCCGGCCCGTCCTCGCAGCCCATGCTGCAGGGCGCGCCCGCACCCGACGACGCGGGACGCCAGACGCGCACGGAGCAGATCATCACGGCCGATGCCGTGCGCACCGCGATGGCGTTCGAGCCGCGCGACGGCAAGCTCTGCATCTTCATGCCGCCGGTCGAGAACGGCGCCGACTATGTCGAGCTCATCTCGGCCATCGAGGACACCGCGCGCGAACTGAACGTCGCCGTCCATGTCGAAGGCTACACCCCGCCCGGCGATGCGCGGCTGAACGTCATCAAGGTGACGCCCGATCCCGGCGTCATCGAGGTCAACATCCACCCGGCGACGAACTGGCGCCAGCAGGTCGAGATCACCCGCGCCGTCTACGAGGAAGCGCGCCTCACGCGCCTCGGCGCCGAGAAGTTCATGATCGACGGCCGCCACACCGGCACGGGCGGCGGCAACCATATCGTGCTCGGAGGTCGGCGCGCGGCCGACTCGCCGTTCCTGCGGCGGCCCGATCTGCTCGGCAGCCTTATCCGCTTCTGGCAGAACCACCCGGCGCTCTCCTATCTCTTCTCCGGCCTCTTCATCGGTCCGACCTCCCAGGCCCCACGCGTCGATGAGGCCCGCCATGATTCGCTCTACGAGCTTGAGATCGCGCTGAAGCAGGTGCCGGCGCCCGGCGAAGGCCTCGCTCCACCGCCCTGGCTGGTCGATCGCCTGTTCCGCAATCTGCTGATCGATTCCTCAGGGAATACGCATCGCAGCGAAATCTGCATCGACAAGCTCTATTCGCCGGACGGACCGACGGGCCGGCTCGGTCTTGTCGAGTTCCGCGGCTTCGAGATGCCGCCCCATGCCGAGATGAGCCTCGCGCAGGGCCTGCTGCTGCGCGCGCTCATCGCCCGGTTCTGGAAGACGCCCTACAAAGCCGGCTTCGTGCGCTGGGGCACCTCGCTGCACGACAAGTTCATGCTGCCGCATTTCGTGCGCGCCGATCTCGCCGATATCGTCGCCGACATGAACGCGCACGGCTATGCGCTGAAAGAGGAGTGGTTTGCGCCGCATTTCGAGTTCCGCTTCCCCGTCTATGGCCGGGTCGAGCGCGGCGGCGTCGAGCTGGAACTGCGCCAGGCCCTCGAACCCTGGCATGTCATGGGCGAGGAAGGGGCGGCAGGCGGCACGGTGCGTTACGTCGATAGCTCCGTCGAGCGGCTGCAGCTGAAGCTCTCCAACGCGACGCCCGGCCGCCACCTCGTCACCGTCAATGGCCGCGCGGCCCCGCTGGCTGAAACCGGCACACGCGGCGAACTCGTCGCCGGTGTACGCTTCCGCGCCTGGGCCGCGGCGCGCTCGCTGCACCCGACCATCAAGCCGCACGGGCCGCTGCTGGTCGAAATCGTCGATAGCTGGTCGGGCCGCTCGCTCGGCGGCTGCACCTATCACGTCGCCCATCCCGCGGGGCGCAATTACGAGACCTTCCCGGTCAACGCCTATGAGGCCGAAGGCCGCCGGCTCGCGCGCTTTGAACCGCGCGGCCAGACCGCCGGGCCGGTCGTGATGGAACAGGGTGTGCCCAATCCCGACTTTCCCTTGACGCTCGACCTCAGGCGATGATCTTGACGCCCCCAGCGCACACCGGAGCGACACGCTAGCCCCATGCGTATTTCCTCCGCCCTCCTGCAAGGCTACGCGCCTCTGCCGGGCGCGACCGACGAACTCGTCGGTCTCGACGGCGAGATGCGTCCGCATTGGCGCCAGCTGATCGATGGCCTGTCGGCGCTCGGCGGCGAAGAGCTGCATCGCCTCGAAGCGACTGCGCTGCGTATGGTTCGCGACAACGGCATCACCTACAATGTCTATGGCGATCCCGACGGTCGCGCCCGGCCGTGGGAACTCGACATCGCGCCGCTGGCAATCGATCCGGCGGAATGGCGGACGCTGGAAGCCGGCCTCATCCAGCGTGCCCAACTGCTCGACCGCATCGCGGCCGACATCTATGGCGAACAGACGCTCTTCAAGTCCGGCGAACTGCCCGCCGCGCTCGTCGCCGCCAGCCCGCAATTCCTGCGTCCCTTCCGCGGCGCGCAGGCAGCGGGCGGCGCCTATCTCCATCTCTACGCCGCCGATCTCGGCCGCCTGCCCGACGGGCGCTGGGCGGTGCTCGCGGACCGCGCGGAAGCGCCGGCGGGCGCCGGTTATGCGCTGGAAAATCGCATCATCATTTCGCAGATGCTGCCCGAGCTGTTCCGCGACTGCCGGGTCGAGCGTCTTGCCGCCTTCTTCTCCGGCTTTCGCGAGAAGCTCTTCCAGCTCACCGGCGTGCAACACCCCGTCGCGGTCCTGCTGACCCCCGGTCCGCTCAACGAGGCCTATTTCGAACACGCCTATCTCGCACGCTATCTCGGCTTCACCTTGGTCGAGGGCGATGACCTGACCGTGCGCGACCGCCACGTCTATCTGAAGACGTTGTCGGGCGCGAAGAAGGTCGACCTCATCCTGCGCCGTCAGGATTCCGATTTCTGCGATCCGCTGGAGCTGCGCAGCGACAGCGCGCTCGGCGTCCCCGGCCTTACCGAGGCGGTGCGCGCCGGCAATGTCGTCGTCGCCAATGCGCTCGGCAGCGGCGTCGTCGAGACCCGCGCTATGATGCCGTTCCTGCCGGGCCTGGCCCGCCGCCTGCTTGGCGAAGACCTGAAATTGCCGAGCGTCGAAACCTATTGGTGCGGCGATCCGCGTCAACGCGACGCCGTCGAAGGCGCCCGCAAGCGGCTCGCCATCGCCGAGATCGGCCGCTTCGCGCCGCTGATGCGCAACGGCCGCGCAGTGGGGCGGCCTGCCGAAGCCGGCATGTTCGAGGATCGGCTGCGCCTGCAGGGCGCGCGCTATTGGGCGGAAGCGCCAGGCCGCCTTTCCTCGACGCCGGTGGAGGAACGCGGCCGGCTGGAGCCGCGTGCCGTAACGCTGCGCTGCTTTGTGGCGCTGACCCCGGATGGCTATCGCGCCATGCCGGGCGGCCTCGCCCGCGTCGCCGAACGCGCGGGCGCCGCCGCCTCGATGCAGGCGATCTCGCTGCAGAGCGGCGCGGTCTCCAAGGATGTCTGGGTGCTCAGCGACGGCGAGGTCAGCCCGTTCAGCCTGCTCAAACCCCGCGAGACGCGCCTCGAACCGCGCCGCACGCAGGACGACATCGCCAGCCGCGCTGCCGACAATCTCTTCTGGCTCGGCCGCTATACCGAACGCGCCGAGGATTTCGTGCGCACGCTGCGTGCCCTCTTCACCCGGCTCGGCGAAGTCTCCGGCTTCGCCGGCGACGCCAGTGCGGCGGACGCGGCGATCCGCTTGCTTGTGCCGATGGAGCAGATTTCAAAATCCGCCGCCGAGATGGCCGCGGGCGGCGAGTTCGTGCAGCTCGTCACCGAGATGCACTCGCTGGTCTACGAGCCCAAGAACGCACACGGTCTGCAGCCTCTGCTGAAAAGCACCGCGCGCGCCGCCTGGCGGGTGCGCGACCGTCTGTCGGCCGATGCCTGGCGCGCGCTCAACGGCCTTACCGTGCCGGAACGAAAGGGCGAGCCCGACGCGGTGCTCAGTTTCGCGCGCGGCGATCTCGACGAACTCATCCGCACCATGGCGGCCTTTGCCGGTCTCGCGAACGAGAACATGACGCGCGGCGCGGGCTGGCTCTTCCTCGATGTCGGCCGCCGCATCGAACGCGCGGTCAACACGACCTGGCTGATCGAGGCGATGCTGGCCGAGGGCGGCGACGGGCCGGAAGACGAGAGTCCCGACAATCTCGCGCTGACGCTCGACATCGCCGACAGTTTCATGACCTATCGCGCTCGCTATATGGGCGTCTTCGAGACGGCGCCGGTGATCGATCTTCTCGTGCTCGACGAAACCAATCCGCGCTCGATTGCTCATCAGATCGCGACGCTGAAGGCGCGCGCCGCCGCCCTGCCCCGCGCGACGCCCGCGCAGTCGCGCGGCCGCGACAAGGAAATCGTCGAAGCGATGCACGGGCGGCTGCGCACGATCGACGCGCGCGCCTTGACCGATATCGACGCCAAGGGTGGCCGCCCGGCGCTGCGCACGTTGATCGGCCTCATCCAGGACCGGCTCGGCGACCTCTCCAACGAATACAGCGAATCCTATTTCCGGTTGGTCGGCCGCCGCGTTGCGGGCGCTGCGCCGCGCCATCGTCCGATTGCCGTCGCGGACGCGGCCAATGCGGCAAAGGCGGACTGATGCTCTACCGCGTCCGCCATATCACTACCTACGAATACTCCAAGCGCGTGCTCTCCTCACAGCACGTGCTGCGCCTGCGTCCGCGCCTGACGGACAATCAGGTCTGCTCCAGCTCCGAAGTCGCGATGTCGCCCGCACCGCAGCGGCGTACCGCCCGCGACGATTATTTCGGCAACCGCATGGAGATGGTGACGCTGGAGGAGCCGCACGAGGAGATGACCATCGACGCACAGAGCGTCGTGCGTGTCACCAAGCGCCGTCCGCGCGACCTTGAAAACACAATGGCCTGGGAAGGCATCGGCGATGCTCTCTCGGGCGCCCGCGCGGATGCCGAGATCGAGGCGGCGCAGTTCCTGTTCGACACCAAGCTGACCCGCGCCGAGCAGGATCTCATCGCCTACGCCAAGGCGGATTTCACGCCCGGCCGTCCGGTCGCGCTCGCGGCGCGCGATCTGATGAACCACATCCGCCGCGACATCAAATACAAGCCCGGCGTCACCGACGTCTCGACGCCCGTCGACCGCGTCCTCGAGATCAAGGGCGGCGTCTGCCAGGACCAGAGCCATGTCATGCTTGCCGTCCTGCGCGCCCATGGCATCGCGGCGCGCTATGTCAGCGGTTACCTGATGACCCGGCCGCCGCCGGGCCGCCCGAAGCTGCAGGGCGCCGACCAGAGCCATGCCTGGGTCTCCGTCTGGTGCCCGCCGCTCGGCTGGATCGACTATGATCCGACCAACGGCATCCTGCCCGACGACGAGCACATCACGCTCGCCTATGGCCGCGACTATTCGGACATTTCACCGATCAGTGGCGTCATGCTGGGCGGCGGGGAGCACGAGGTAGACGTCAGCGTCGACGTCGCGCCGGTCGAGGAGGCGAACGCGGCATGAGCGCCCTTTTTGCAGCCGACGTCACCTCCGGCTTTTTCGAGGACATGAGCGGTGGCGAGCTCGCCATCGGCGCCGTCGTCATCGTGATCCTCGGCATCAGCATCGCGCTGATCGTGAAGGGTTTCCGGGGCAGACCCCCGCGGGATTGATTTCCTTGGCGACCTCAGCAGATTGAGGCCGTAAATGCGGGGACCACGGGAATGTGGATCAAGACGGTCGATCTCATCGACGGGCCGGTCGAGGAAAAGCTGCACGCCGCCAAGTTCGCGGAGCTGGCGGGCATTTCGCCGAGCAATAGCGACGAGCGCTTCGCGCGGGCCGCCGCCCTCGTCCAGCTCGGCCGTTTCGCCGAGGCGCGCGACGATCTCACCAAGCTGCGCGAGGAACCCCGGCTCGCGGTCGCCGCAGCGCTGGAGCTCGCGATGTGCGAATTGCGCGGCGTCGGCGGCGAGACTGCCGCGCTCGCCCTGATCGAACCTGTGATCGAAAGCGGCGGTTCGGAAGAAGCCGCGCGTCCCCGCGCTCTCCATCTCCGTGCGCTCGTCGCGATGCGCCGGGTGGACATGCAGAGCGCGGTCAAGGACCTGCTCGCCGCCGCCGACGGCTTCACCAAGCTCGGCAATGTGGCGGGGTCCGCGCAGGTGAACGACTCGCTCGGCACCTGCTACATGACGCTCGGCCAGATCGATCATGCGCTCGGCGCCTATGCCCGCTCGCTCGCCGACAAGACGGTGCTGGGCGACCGCCAGGGCATCGCCATCACCCTCGGCAATCTCGGCCGCCTGTCCTTCCAGTCCGGCCGCTACGGCGATGCGCTGCACTATTTCACCAATGACCTTCTCCTCGCGCGGCAGTTGGGCGACGTGCGCGGCGAGGCGAAATTGCTGAACGATGTCGGCCGCGTCCTCGCTGCCGAGGGCAAGACGTCGGAAGCGCTCGCGAAGCTCGACGAAGGGCTCGCGCTCGCCAAGGCCAATGGGCTCGGCGGCATCATCTTCTTCTGCCTGAAGGACAAGGCCGACACGCTAGCGGGAAGCGGCGATACCAAGGGCGCGATGGCGGCGCTGTCGGAAGCGCGTGCCTTGCTGCCGGCAGGAGGCGCCGAGTTCGAAAGGCTGCTGCTCGATCTCATCGAAGCCGAGACCCTGCGCAAGGACGATCCCAAGCGCGCGCTGGAACTCGCTGAAAGCGCCTTGCAGCAGCTCACCTATATCGACGTGCCCGATGTCGAGATCCAGGCGCGCCTGCTCGCCGCCGACCTCTACCGCGACCAGGATCGCACCGGCGATGCGTCCGCCGCCTTGCTGCTCGCGGTAAAGCGCTGCCGCGCCCGCGGCCTCACCCGGTATCTGCGCACGCTGTCCGAAGCGATGGCGCGCTACGGCGTCGAGGAAGGCGTCTCCGAGGAAGCCGGCCGCGCGATCGGCTGGCGGCCAGACGAGGCGCTGTCGGGCTATTTCATCCGCGAGGAGCTGGGCTCAGGCTCGTTCGGCACGGTCTATCGCGCCTTCGACCTGCAGCGCGGCAAGGATGTCGCGCTGAAGCTGCTGCAGCTTGACGCCGTCTATGACCGCGCGACCCGCGACACCTTCCTCGATTCGCTGCGCCTGGAGATCGAGGCCGCCGCCCGCGCCCGCCACCCGGGCGTCGCCGAAGTCTACGCGATCGGGCGCGACGCGCTCGGCAATCCCTATATCGTCCAGCAATTCGTTTCGGGCCGTCAGCTCCGCGCCATCATTTCCGAAGGCTCGGTCAAGGGCCTCGACCGCATCTGCAACTACATGGCGATGATTTGTCACGGCGTCGGCGCGCTGCATCGCGGCGGCGTCATCCATCGCGATCTCAAGCCGGAAAACGTTGTCGTCACCGATGCCGGCGCGCCGATCCTCATCGACTTCGGCATCGCCCATGTCGCGGGACTCGTCCTGCCGAACTTCCAGGGCGGTGCGGGCACCAGAGGCTATGCCCCGCCCGAGCAGGGATCGACCAAGTCAGCCGACCCCAAGCTCGACATGTTTCCGCTGGGCATCATGGCGTGGGAGTGGTTCTCGGGCGCGCGCCCCGAGAAGGGCCGCGATTCCATCCCCGATCCCGCGCCCAAAAAGAAGGGCTGGTTCGGCGGTGCGAAGGAGGTTGAGCGCTCCGAAGCCGAAATCCGCTTCCTCACTTTGGTGCGCGAAATGCTCGCCCCCGCCGAGGAGCGGCTCGGCGATGTCGAGACCGCCGCGCACCGCTTCGAGCAGATCCGCGCCTATGCCGAGCAGGCGAATTTGAAAGCGGGTTAGATCAGGTTTCTGCCTTTGTCTCTCACATGATCGTCATGGCCGGGCTTGACCCGGCCATCCAGGTGCAACCGCACTGCCGCTTGCCCTGGATGACCACCTCAAGGGCGGTCATGACGAGAGTGGTTTGGCGTCAGAACCGCCCTAACCGCTCGGCAGCGGCGCGCGATAGACGGTCAGCTTGATCTTGCCGGGCGGGCGCTTGTCGTCCGACGCATTGCCGGCGAAGTCGTCGAACACGGCGAGCCTGATCGGCATCGTCTCGTCGTAGTAGATCGTGTAGCTCGAGAAGAACGAGCCGCGGCTGCCGATCCCGAAAATCTCGCTCGAATCCTTCTGGAAGACCGCGATGGCGACATTGCGCTGATCCTCGCCCTCCGCGAGGAAGAGATAAGCGTAACCGACCGGCGGATCGATATCGAAGAAGACGCCGCGCAGCCCTTCCAGCACCGGGTCCGCACTCGCCATCTCGCCGTCGAAGGTCTTCCAGGTCTCGACCTTTTCGATGCCGCCGACCGCGGCGCCGAGATAGGCGATCTGGTCCTCGATGACCGCCTCGGCCGGCTTGGAGAATTGCGCCTCCGCCGCCGCCCACATCGGCTTGTAGACCTTCTCGGTGCGCTCCTCGGCGCGGCCTTCCATCAGCTCGGTCAGAAGGTCGGCGCGCTGGGCGTAGTTGATGTTCCCCGCCGACGGCACGCGCTGGTAGTCATTCTCGCCGGGACCTGTCTGGATGAAGATGTAGTTGCCCGAATTGTGCAGGCCGACGACTTCGCCCTTGGTGTTGAACATCGCACTGCCCGACGAACCGCCGGCGCCTGCGGCGGTGTGCTGGATGAACTGGCGATCGACGGCATCGCCGGACGACAGGAAGAACGAGGTCATCGCGGTGATCGCGCCTGAGTTCGACGTGGGCTCAGGACGCGAAATGTCGGTGCCGAGCACGTTCTCGGACGGGTAGCCGATCTGCAGCAGCCGCTCGCCCGCCTTCATTTCCTCCAGCGTCTCTTCCGGCGCGATCTTCAACGGCTTGCCGAGCAGTTCGGGCTTGTCGACATACATGATGCCGACATCGTAGCCGATCGGCAGGAAGACCTGGCGCACCGTGCCGGCCTGTGCCTTAGCGTAATAAGCGTTGGCGAATTCGGCCCACTGGTCATAGGCGGGATGCTTCACCGCCTTGGTGATGACGACATGCTGATACGTCGGACCCTTCGGCTCGATCGCGATCAGGCGCGCGCCACCCCATGAGGGATCGTTCCGCACCTCGTCATAGATCTCGGCGATATGTGCGTTCGTGCCGAGCGCCTTGGTGCCGTCGGGGAGCTGGATGACCCAGGCCGTGCCCATCGCGACCAGCGTGCCGCTCGGCCGCTCGACGGCGACCTGGTAGACCGAGCCCTTCACCTGTTCGATGAGTGCGGTGAAGTCGAACGAATTGCTCATCGTCTCAAGTTGCTGCTTGAGGCTGGGGAGCTCCTCCTTCAGCGCGGCGACGTCGCTCTGGGTCTGCGCAACAGCCGCCTGCGTTTCCGAGACGGCCTGACCGGTGGCGACGACCTGTTCCTGCGTCCCCTTCCACAGCCAGTAGCCCGCACCCGCCGCGACGATCAGCGCCAACGCAACAGCAGCGAGCGTGCCCGACGTGATGCGCGACTTGGTGCGCTCCTTGTGAATGACGCTCGCGACGTCGTCGGAGGCCTTGAAGATTTCGGTCTTCAGCTGATTGGCGCCATAGGCCTCCAGCCGTTCGATCTTGAGCCGCGGCCCGTTCGGACCCGAGAGCTGGATCTCCGCGACCTTGGGCAGATCCTGGTTGTCGAACACCGGACGGCCGTCGAGGAAGACGGGCTTCTCGCGATTGATGATGAACTTGTAGCCGCCATATTCCTTCTGCAGTCCGAAATGCTGGTGGCTGACCGAGGTCATGTCCTCGGGGAACGGAATCTCCGCATCCAGCCCGCGCCCGAAGCGAATCTCCTCGCGGTCGTCCTCGATGTCGATGTCGCGCCCGGCATAGGGCCCGTTGAGGTAGCGGATCTTCAGCGGCATGACGTTCTCCCGAGGAGCAAGATTACGTGAGCGCCGTCAGCGAGGCCACGGCCTCACCCTGCGGCGGCGCGTCTCAGGCACGAATGAAAAGGCCCGCCGTGAAGCGGGCCTTTCCTTATCGATGGGTCAGGCGATCAGCCGCCCGCGGGAATGCCGCGATAGACCCAGATCTTCACCTTGCCCGGAGGGCTCGTATCCTTCGAGGGATCGGCCGCCGACATGTCGGCGATGACCACGAAGATCTTGCCGGGCGTTTCGCGCGGGCTGACCACAAAGGAGTGCGGCGTCAGGCCGACGCCGTCGTCGATATGGGTGATCGAACCGTCCGCCTGCGTCTCGTAGATCGACGCCTGCACGATGCGCTTGTCGAGCGAGGAGCCGGCGAAGACATAGATGCCGGGTTCCTTGATCTCGACTTCGAAGCCCGCGCCGCGGCGGCCGTTCAGCCACGGCACCGGCGTGTCCATCGTCGCTTCGGTCTCGGCGACCTGGGTGACGTTCTTCTGGTCGCCCATTTCCTGGCCGAAGATCGCCACGAGATCCTTGATGAAGACGTCGGGCGACTTGGTCAGCGCGTCGTCGGCGTCCTTCATCTGCTTTTCGTAGGCCGGCATGTTGCCTTCAGCCTTGCCCTCGGCAACGTCGAGCAGCAGGTCGGCGCGCTGCGCGTAGTTGACGAGCGCGGCGGAGGGCTGGCGCATCGTGCCGCCATCCGGCGTCTGGTACATGATGATGTTGCCGGCGTTCAGGAACGCGACAACCTCGCCCTTGTTGTTGAACATCGGGCTGCCCGAGGCGCCGCCCGTGGCAGGGGCCGAATGCTGGATCAGCAGGTCATCCTTGGGCTCGCCCTGCGACAGGAAGAACGTCGTCAGCGAGGTGATGATGCCGGTCTGCGAGGTCGGCTCGGGCCGCGCGAGGTCGGTGCCGTTCAGCTGCTCGGAAGGATAACCGATCAGCACAAGCTGCTGGCCGGCCTTCAGGGCCTCCATCTCCGCGCGCGGGGCGTAGGTCAGGGGATCGCCGAGCTGCGTCTGGTCCTCGACATAGAGCAGAGCGACGTCGAAGCCGGGCACGAACTCCATCTGCTGCGCCGAGAAGGTGTGCGCCTTGACGAAGTAGTTCTGCTGCCACTCGTTCAGCTTGTCATAGCCCGGGTGCTTCAGCACGTGGGTGACCTTCAACGTCTTGTAGTCCGGCGCTTTCGGCTGGACGGCGACGAGCGAGGCGCCGGCGAGGCGCGGATCGCTTTCGATGTCCTTCAGGATATCGGCGACGTGGCTATTGGTCGCCAGCGCCTTGGTCCCGTCGGGAAGCAGCACGACCGAGGCCGTACCGCCGCCCATGCGCGTGCCCGAAGGCAGCTGGATCGAGACGAGATAGACCGAGTTCTTGTTCTTCTCGATGATCGAGGCGAGGTTCGCGGGCGCCTGGCCGGCAAGCGCGGCCGTCTGGGCCTTCAGCGCCGGCAGCTCGTTCTTGACGGTGATCAGGTCTTCCTTGACCCCGGCCATGTCCGTGCCGAGCTGCTGGGTCTGGTCCTGCAGGCTCTTGGCGATCAGATAGCCGCCGCCGCCCAGCACGGCGACGAGCGCCGCGATGCCGGCGACGAGGCCGAGCGTGCGGTTGCCGCGCGTCTTCGTCTGGTGGACGACCTCGACGAGGTCCTTCTGGGGCTTCAGGATCTCGGTCTTGACCTGATTGCTCGGCCCGCCATCGGTGCGCTCGACGCGCAGCTTCGGACCGGTCGGTCCCGACAGCTGGATCTCGGCCGATTTCGGCATGTCCTGGTCGTCATAGACCGGGCGGCCATTCAGGAAGACCGGCTTTTCGCGGTTGATGACGAACTTGTAGCCGCCCAGCTCCTTCTTCAGCGCGAAATGGTCGCGGCTGACGATCGCCATGTCTTCGGGAAATCCGACGTCGCAGTCGATGCCGCGGCCGAACTTCACTTCGCTCTTGGCGTCGTCCACCGTGATCTCGCGGCCCGGATAAGGCTGGCCCAAGAACTTGATGACGAGTCCCATACGTGTCTCCCCAAATGGTCCGCCGCGCCCGCGCGCGACGGATGAATTCATGTCTCATGGCCGGCCGCTCGGCCGTGAAGCGGCCTGCCGTCCGGCGGATAGTCTATACCGACGCCGCACGCGCGGAGTCTGTGGTGCCTGCGACATTTGCGCCGCCTGCCCCAACCGGCACCAGCGCCAGCCTCGCGGATCGGCCGCTTTATTGCAATGCCGCCAGCGCGGGCGGTATCCCCCATTCAAGCCCGGTTCAGCCGCCCGGCCGCGCGGCCCGGTAGAGCTGGACACGCACCCGGCCGCCGTCTCCGACGACGCCCAGACGCAGCGACGCCGGCCCTTCGCTGCGCACCATGCAGCTTGAGACCAGCGCGCCCACGGTTCCGACCTCGATGATGGCGCCATCGGGGCCTTGCAGGACCGCGCCGACACGCGCGCCGGTCTCCGAACGGGCCAGCGCGAGATAGAGGCCGGGGCCCGGCAGGTCCAAATCGAACCAGGCGGCGCGGGCGCCAGGGAACAGGGGATCGGCCGCCACAAGCGCCCCCTCCCGCTCGGCCACCATCACGATATCGGCATCCGGTCCCGCGCGCGCCTTGAGCTGCACGAGCTGGTCGGGAGCCGGCGCCGCGGCGCGTCGGTCAAGTCCCGCCGTGCTCCACGCCGCAACAATGCCGGGAAGATCCGAGGCCGCGGTTCCGTCCAGCAGCGCGGCCACGAGATCGCCGCGCGCACCGGTGCTGACCAGCAGATCGGCGGGACGCGGTCGTACCTGCCCATAGAGCAGCCCCGAGGGGTCGCCGTCGTTGAAGAGCCCGACCACCTCGCCGGCCGCGTTCAACATGGGGCTGCCCGCCGCGCCGTCGGCCGCCTCCAGCGAGGACTGGATCAGCAGATTGGCGGCATCCGGCCCCCGCGTCCGGTCGAAACCGGTCAGCGCGGTGACGATCCCGGCCTCGGCCGAGGGCACCGGGCGGGTCAGGTCGCCGAGCGGCAGGTCGCGGGCGACATACCCAACGAGGACGACGGGATCGCCCGCCTTCAGCGTCTCGAGGACCGTGCGTCGGGCGAGCGCCAGCGGCGGTCCGAGACGGGCGGGGTCATCGACCAGCAGCAGCGCGACGCCATAGGCCGACCAGTAGGGCGCCGCCTCGCCCAGCGCGTCCCAGGCGGGATGGACCTCGACACCGGTGACGCGCAGCGCGGGATAGTCCGGCGGCTTCGGCTGCGCCGCCATCATTCGGCCGCCGTTGAAATCGGGATTGGCTTGGAGGTCCCGGCGAAAGAGGTCCGCGACCAGCGCCGAGGTCGCGAGCACCTTCGTCCCATCCCGGCGCGCGACGACGAAGGCCGTGCCGACAGGACTGCGCCGGCCGCTCGGCAACTCGATCGTGACCAGGTAGACGCTTCCCTGCGCCGCCGCCGCGATATCGGCGACCGGCGCCGTCGCGCCCCGCGCCGCCATTTGCGCGCGATAGGTCGCGGGCGTCTCCGCTTCCGGCGCCCGGATCAGCCACCATCCGCCGGCCGCCAGGAGGACCGCCAGAACCGGCCAGGCAAAGGACAAGGCCTTCTGGCCCATTGGCGTTCCCCCGAGCGTCCGAAGCTAGTCCGCCCGCCGCGAGCGGATCAAGACGAGGTTGTCTCAGACAGCGTCAGCAGCCATCTTCGCGCCATGGCCGCGCCCGCCGACCGCAAGATCATCCTGGACCAGGTTCGCCGCCTGGTCGTCATCCCCCCGGCCAGCGCGCCTGAGGGCGTGATCTTCTATTGCGCGCGGATGCTCGACGGCATGTGCGCCGGACTGATCGCGCGGCTGGGGCAGAAGCCCTCGCCCAACATCTTCTCCAATCTCATGACCATCGAGTCGCACCGGCTGATCGACACGATCGGCCGCGAGCTCGCCCACACGTTGCGGCGCATGGGCAACGGGGTGCGCCACACGCTCGACAATTCCACCGAGGACGACACCAAGCTCGCCATGGTGCTCGTCCACGAAATGCTGCGCTGGTTCGAGAGCCTCGATCCTGGCGATGAATTCGCCGGCGCACTCGTCCAGCTCAACAACCGCATCGATCCCGGCTGGAGCGTCGTCGCGCTGGTCGATCTGCTGACCCGTATCGAGGACGGCGACAAGCCGGCCGTCGATGGCCTCGTCGCGCGGCGCGAGGATGCGCTCTCCTCGCGCTTTCTTGCGATGCTCTGCGCGGAGTCGCTGATCGCCTGCGGCAAGGCCGCCGAAGCCGGTGATCTGCTCGCGCGCTGCGCCGAAGCCTATGGCAGCGACCAGCGCCATCAGCAGCTCGCAGCGCTCGTGCTTTCGCGGACCGGCAAGCTTGAGGAAGCGGTCGCCGCCGCCGGCAAACTGCTGCAGCGCTACGGCGATGACGACGAAACCGCGGGGATCGCCGGCGGCATCTACAAGCGCCGCTGGGACCGCGACCAGAGCCAGACCAAAGCGCTCGACAAGGCCCACGACCTCTACAAGAAGCAGTGGGAGCGCGGGAAGAAGATCAACGCCTATCTCGGCGTCAACGCCGCGGCGACCGCGGTCTATCGCGGCGAGGTGGACCTCGCGCGAAACATCGCCGGCACCGTGGCCGCCGCGATGGATCTGCGCGACGAGGCGCTCACCAAGGCCTCGCTGGTTCCGCAGGATGGCGGGCTTGCCGAGTACTACGACCGCGTCAGCCGTGCCGAGGCCCTGTTGATCGCGGGGCAGACGGATGAGGCGGGTGCCGTCTATGCCGCCGCCTTCGCCGACTATGCCTGGTTGACCGGCAGCATCGAGGGCACCAAGGCGCAGGCGAAACGCATTTCCGCCACGCTCGGCCAGCAAGACGTGGTCGCATGACCATTCCCATATTCGCGCTGGGCGTTACCGGCCATCGTCCGCACAAGTTGAATCCTGAACGCCTCGACGTCATCGCCGCCGATATCCGCCGCGTCATGATGCATGTTCAGGCCCGTCTCGCGCCCCGGCGGTTCATCTGCGTGAGTTCGCTCGCCGAAGGCGCCGACACCATGGCGGCGGAGGCAGCGCTGGCGCTGGGCTGGGAGCTCTTCGCGCCGCTGCCGTTTCCCGCCGGTCACTATGCGCGCGATTTCGCGAAGGGCCCGCCGACCGACACGCTGCGCCGGCTCATGCTGGCGGCGCGGACGATGAACTGCACGCCGAACCGGCTCGATCTTGCCGACGACACAGAGGGCTATATCGCCGCCAGCGGCGAAATGCTGGCGCGCTCGGACGCCGTGATCGCCATCTGGGACGGCGAGCCGACCGCGCTGAAGGCCGGCGCCTACGACACGATGATGCTGGCGCTCTTCCGCCGCCTGCCCGTGCTGTGGATCGACGCCAGAGGCGAGCGCTCAGCGCTCGCCGTGACCGCGGAAGATATACCGGCACTGGCCAGCGGCGAGCGCCCCGCAGCCGGCGGCGAGGACAGCTTCCTCGCCGTGCTCAGCTGATCGCGCCTATTGCGTGGCCGGCGCCGGTCCGGCCGGGGTCGCAGGCGCGTCGGCCGGCATCTTCCAGGCGCTCACGCGGTCGGCGACCGCTGCGACCTCGGCGCTTTTCCCGTCACGGATCAACTGCCGGGCGATCGAGGCGCGACGCGAGAAGAGGTATGAGGACCACTTCGTTTCCGTCGTCTCGACCAGGCCCTGCACTTCGACCTGACGAGCGGCCAGCGCATAGTAGAACAGCGCTTCCAGCATGTCCTGAGTGACACCGTTCTCGCCGAACTCGCTCTTCTGCGCCAACGCATTGGACGAGTACCACGAGCCCTTTTCCGAGGCCTGCTTGTAGAGCGCGATCGCGGCCGGCTCGTCCTGCTTGATGATCTCCTGCCCGTCGTCGGTCTTGCGGCCCGACAGAGTGAACTGTGCGAGCCGGTCGCCGGCATCGGCAAGGCCCATGTCCCAGGCTTTGCGCACCAGCTCAAAGCCGTGCTTCACATCGTCGGTCGTGAGGCCGGGGATGCTCGGATCGGTCAGATAGAGGCCGAGGAAGTAGATCGCGCCGGGATAGCCCGCATCGACGGCGAGCTGGACTTCCTTGCGGCCTTCATCGGTCTTGTCCTGCACCAGCAGCGCCCGGCCCAGCTGAAGATGAAGCCGCGGGTCGTCCGGTGTCGTTTTCAGCGCTAGACGGCACGCCGCTTCCGCATCGACGCCATAGAGATCGTCGGCGCGAACGCCAGGCGCCAGGCGCTGCGGGTCGGACTGGAAGGCGGCGAGCTGGTGACAGGCATCGGCCCGCGGATCGAACGTCCGCACGCCAGGATCGGCTTCGAGGAAGTTGTCGCGCCGGTCGGTCGGGCTGAGCGGCTTGGAAACCGTCAGCGGCGCCCAGGCCAGCATTTCCTTCAGCATCTTGCCGTCATCGGCGTCGAGCTGGGCCTTGAGGATCGGCCCCGCCGTCGGCGTGTTGGCGAAATTCTTCTCCGGCAGTTTCCAGAGATAGAGCCGGAAGTCGTCGCCGCCCGCCGCCAGTGTCGTGCCGTCGGGATTGAAGACCGCGACGCGGAACGGTTTGCCCGGGCCCGTATAGCTCAGCAGTTCTGCGCCGGTTGCGGCGTCCCATACCTTCACCGTCGCATCGAACCCGGACGAGGCGATGCGCTGGCCATCGGCGCTATAGGCCGCCCACAGCACCAGATCGTCATGGCCGGTCAGCAGCAGCGTCGAAGCGCCGGTTTCGACATCCCACACCCGGATCGTACGGTCGCTCGATGCCGTGACGAGATGCTTGCTGTCGGGCGAGAAGTTCACCGAGTTGATCTGGCTGCGGTCCTCGCGCCGCTCGAACAACAGCTTGCCGGTCGCGAAATCCCAGATGAACACCCGCCCGTCCGACGCGCCGGTCGCGACGCGCGTGCCGTCGGGACTGATCGCCGCGGTAAAGAGCGCCGCATTGGGCGCGTTGAAGACGCGTTCCTCCGGCGCTTCGGTCTTGTCGAACGCATAGACGCCGATGCCGCCGTAACGCGTGCCCAGCACGTATTTGCCGTCGGGCGTCATCACCACCCAGTTGATGTTGTAGCCCTCGGGACCCTGGCCGATGACCCGGACCGGGTCGCCCGTCGACGCCGTCCACAGGCGGATGCGGCCGAGATTGTCGCCCGTCACGATCTTGGTGCCGTCCGGCGTGAAGATCGCGCTGCTCATGTCGCTGGCCGCAGGCAGCGGGTCGTCGCTGGCCGGCAGGCTGAATTCGGGATGCCCCGTCTCGACGTCGGACAGCACCGCGCGCCCGCCGGCGGATTCGTTGGCGGTGGTCAGCACGTATTGGCCGTCGGGACTCCAGACGATCGAGTTGATGTTCCAGTCGTGCACGACGCGGGCAGAGGCCGGCGAGAGGCCTTCAACCGCCCAGACGACCGCGTTGCCGTCATCGAACACCGCAGCGACGTAGTTGCCGTCGGAGCTGAGGCTGAGGCCGCCGGTGGCGATGCTGCCCTTGGGGGAACGGTAGATACGGAGCGTGGACGCGGAATCGACGTCCCACAGGCGCAGCGTGTTGTCGCCCGCCGCGGTCAGCATCCGCTTGCCGTCCGACGAGAGCGAAAGCTCGCGCACGTCGAAAGTATGCCCCGAGAAAGTCTTGGTGACGACGAAGTCGGAGGACCGCGCCGCATAGGCGTTCTTGCCGGCGGTGTAGATTACGCTCGACCCGTCCGGCGTGTAGACCACGCGGTAGAGGAAGGCGTTGTCGATATTGATCTGCTGCACAAAGGTGCCGGCGCTGTCATAGACCGAGGCATAGCCGTTGCCGATCAGGATGACCTGATTGCCGCTTGGCGAAATCGCAACGCCGGTGATGGCGCTCGGGCTCTCCTGCGTGCCGTGATAGATGACCGCGCGCTGCGTATGGGTCGCGAGGTCCCAGATCACCGCCTTGCCGGCACTGTCCGCCGTCACGGCGATCGACAGATTATCCGCGATCTTCATGTCGCCGAGCGGCGCATCGTGCGCCTTTTCCGAGGCGATCGGCTGCTGCGTAGCGGCGTCGATGAAATGGATCGCCCCCGCATCATCGGCGACCAGGATCTCGCGCCCGTTGCGGTCGATCTCGACCATCGTCAACCCGGCGTCGAAGGTGAGCATGTTGCCCACGGTCTCGAAGGTCGAGGCGTCGAAGACCTGCAGCGTCTTGTCGTTGTAGGCGTTGACGAGATAATGGCCCGCGTCGTCGGCATCGCTGGTGACGAAGCCGACCTCGTTCGTACCGAAGAATGCCCGCTCGGTGCCGAGGAAGGTGTTCCACACGGTCAGCGTACCGTTGCCGCCGGTATAGATGACGCCGGGATCGGCACCGAACGAAAGGGCACCCAGCGATCCGTTGGAATCGGCGAGCACCGAGACGATCGTGTCGGTCGACGCCGCATGCTGCAGCGCCGCCAGCGAGGCGAGCGGCAATTCGCCGCCGGCCTGTTGCGCGATCCGCACCGACTCGACCGCAAGCGCCAGCGCGAGCTCCGAATAGCCGCCATGCGAGGCGAGATAGGACTGTCGTGCGACGAGCCGCGCACTGCCGCGCTGGGTATCCTTCAGCCGCTCCTCGGCCTGGTCCTCGGCCGATTTGGCGCGCTCGCTTTCGGCCTGTGCGCGTTCGCTCTCGGCCTGCGCCAGCGCTTCCTGGCGCAGCGCGAAAATGCCGAGCACGCCGGCGCCGATCGCCAGCACCGCCATCACGGCGGCGACGGCGGTCAAGATACGCGTGCGGCGGTTGCGTTTGAGGTTCGCAGTCTTGCGGCTTTCCTCAATGTAATCCTTCAGCGACTGCGGCAGCTCGTCGCTCCATTTGACGACGAGGTCCTTGCCCTCTTCCAGCGCCAGGCCTTCCAGCAGGCGGGCCGGCTTCTCCGCCGCCGGCGCGGCGCGCCACAGCTGCTCGTCTTCTTCGAGGCGCGTGCGGGTTTCGAGATCGCGGCGGTCGCGATTGATCTGTTCGCGGGCGCGGGTCCAGTGGTTGATCAGCGCCTCGTGCGCGACGCGGATGCGGGCTTCGCCGCCATCGCCATCGGCGATGAGCAGGCGCGCGGCGGGATCGAGGAAGGCATCAACCAATGCGCGGCGGGGCGAACCCGCCGGGAACGCATTTAACGGTGCGGTACGGGCCGTCGCATTCTGGTCGCGGTCGCTGTCGACGGTAACGAGGGCCCGCAGTACCGAGGGCAGCGCCGCCTGAACGTCGGCGGGCTGCGCGTTCAGGATCTCGTCGGCCCGGGTCGCGATCGCGCCCTTGATGCCGCCCAGTGCCTCGTAGGTGCCGTAGGTAAGGACCGCGCCCTTGGATTTCTCGACATCCGTCTTGTAGAGCGCGTCGAGCATGAACGAGACGAGCGGCAGCGACCCCGGATCGCGCGAGGCCTCTTCCGCAATCACGCCGTCGAGGCCGACGCGCGTTTCGGAATGATCCTCGAAGCTGAGGCCCGCGGCGGCGGCGGGACGGCGGATCATTTCCGCTAGCTCCGCCTGGCTCGGCGGCAGCAGATCCATGCGGCCGAGCCCTTCGGCCAGCGCCACCAGTTCCGGCGAGGCCGCGGCCTTGTGCCAAAAGTCGGAGCGCATCGTCGCGATCACCCAGACCTGGCCGCTCTTCGCGAGCGAGCCGATTAGGCGGATGAAGGTGTTGCGCTCCTCGGTCGAGATCGAGGCATCCGTAAAGATCTCTTCGAGCTGATCCAGCACCAGCGCGAGCTTCGCGCTTTCATGGCCCATGATCTTGCCGGCGGCGCGCGCTTCGGACGACACCTTGCCGAGTGCCGGGGTGAAGACGAAACCGGGATCATCGACCGAACGGCGCAGCGCATTTTCCAGCTGCTCCAGCGTGACGCCGGGGCCGAGAATTTCCGGCAGGCCGACCCCTTCCTTCACGCGGTCCTCGGTCAGCGTCCTGGCAAGGCCGAGGAACAGATTGCCGTCCGCATCGCCCGGCTTGAAGATGGCCCGCCGCCACAGGCCCGCGCCATCGGCGACGCCGCGCGCGAAGAGGTTGGGGAGGAGGCCCGCGCGGACCAGCGAGGACTTGCCCGAACCGGAGGCACCCAGCACCAGCAGGAAAGCCTTGCCTTCATTGGCGTTCTTGACGACCTGTTCGACGGCTTTCAGCTGCGCCGCGCCACGCCCGAAGAAGATCGGGGCGTGTTCGAATTCATAAGACGAGAGGCCGCGGAACGGCGACTGCATCCAGGTCGCGCGCACGTCGCTGCCCGCCTCGATCCGGCCCTTCTCGATGCGGCTGCGGATGAGCTGGCGCAGATGCGCCTCCAGCATGTCGCCGAAATCTTCGAGGTCGTCGAAGCCGTGATAGGCGGAGAGAAAGACGCCGCCCGCCTGGAAATAGCGCGACCAGAAATCCTCTAGCGCCGTCCACTGGTTTTCGGCCAGCTGCTTCTTCTGGGGATCACGCAGCGAGATCTGCGGCTCACGGTTGGAGCGATAGACCAGCAGGTCCGGCGCGCCCTTGTCGCGATTGGCCGCGAGCGCGTCCTCATATTCCCATTCGGTGCCCGTCACCGGCGCGCGGCCGTCGAGGCCGCGATATTCGCGCTTGCCCGAATTAACCGGCAGCGGCGTGCCGAGGCGCGACCAGAGGATCAGCACCACGATGTCGGACTGGCTTGGCGGCTCGATGACGTCCTGGAAATGCCCGGTCGCGAGCATCGCCTCGTGTTCCCAGAGATAGGCGGTAATGTCGAAGAAGCGCGCGAATTCCTTTTTCAGGCTCTCCACCACCAGCGCCGAACGCCGGCGCTCGGCCGACACGTCGCCGGGCGAGGAGATGAAAATGCGCAATGGCTTCGGCATGGGAACCCCGGATACGACGCAACAGGCACGCGGCAGGCCCGCCCGTCCATGGACGGATCGGCGCGGCACGATAAGGGGCAAGCCTTTACGGCGGCAACATGGCGTTTGCCGATTTCCGCGCGGAAAGGGCGAGTTGCAGAACTACCCATGACAATCCGCCGCACCGCCTTTATGCCCGTCGGATGGCCCTCAAGCCCGACATCGCCCTTGAAGCGCTGACGCCGGTCATCCTGACGGCCTTTCCGGAGCTGGCGGGGTCTCGCTTCTCCTTGTTGAACGAGGGCTGGGACAGCGCCGCCGTCGACGTGGACGATGCACTGATCTTCAAGTTCCCGCGCCACGCCCGGGCGGAGGAAGCGCTGATCCGGGAATCCCGCCTGCTCGCCGCGGTCGCGCCGGCGGTCACCATGACACTGCCTCGCACGACACTTCATGAAGGCGAGCGGCTCTTCTCCCGTCACGCGAAGTTGAAAGGCGAGCATCTCGTCGCCGCAGATTACGACCGCCTGCCGCTTGCCGCCCGCGACCGGCTCGCCCGGGACATGGCACGGTTCTTCGCCGAGCTGCACCGGCTGGATCACGGCGAAATGCGCGCGGCCGGCGCTCTTGCGATCGGGCCATGGCACGACGCCAGCACGATCGAGCGCGACATCGCCGCCGTCCTCCCCACCCGTCTCCAGGATTTCGCCGAGCGGACCCTCGGCGCCTGGGCCGCTCTGCCGCCCGATCCGCTCGACGAAACCTTTGGCTACTTCGACGGTCATGGTTGGAACATGGCGTTCGACCACGCCCGGCATCGGCTGAATGGCCTCTTCGACTTCGGCGATTCCGGCTTCGGCGCAGTGCACCGCGAATTCGTCTATCCGGGCTTCGTGGCACGCGACCTCGCCTGGCGGATCGCCGACGCCTATGAACCGCTTTCCGGCCGCTGCCTGGACCGCAACCGGATCGAAACTCTGACGGCGGTCCTGCGGCTCGACGAACTCGCGGGCGCCGCAGGCGATCCGGCGATGCTGCCTGCGATCACCGCGATGCTGGAGCGCTGGGCGGCCGGTCTCTGAGCCACGCAGGGACGGAATGCCGCAGGTGCCGGCCCGCGCGTTCAGCCGCCGTACAGGTGGTCCACGCGATTTTGACCCCATATCGGCTGCCTGGGGGCGCCTTTCGACTTGAGGACTTGCCTATGAAGACCCTGCCCGGCCTTCTCGCCGCCACCGTCGCGGGCCTCGCCTTTTTCGGCGCCGGCCCCTCGCTCAGCGAGCCTGGCCGCTTCGAATTCACCGCCACCGCCGAAGCGCGGGGCCGCACCTCCGTCAGCTTCAGCGTGTTCTACGACCAGCTCCAGCCCTATGGCCGCTGGGTCAATTACGGCCGCTACGGCCAGGTCTGGGTGCCCCACCGGCAGCGCAACTGGCGCCCCTACACGGTCGGCCGCTGGGTCAATACGCGCGATTACGGCTGGATGTGGTCCAGTGCCGAGCCGTTCGGCTGGGCGACCTATCACTATGGCTCGTGGGACTATGACCGCCGCCTCGGCTGGTATTGGGTGCCCGGCTATGTCTGGGGCCCCGCCTGGGTGACGTGGTCGGACCAGGGCGACTATCTCGGCTGGGCGCCGATCCCCTCGTCCTATCTGTGGGGCAACGCCTTCAACGACTTCTTCTCGTACCGGCCGATCATCCAGATCGTCTATCGCGACAGCTGGTGCTATGCGCCGCGCCGTCATCTCGGCGACCGCCGCATCGACCGCCATGTCGTGCCGGCGCAGCAGAACGTCACCATCGTCAACAACAATACGACGGTGGTGAACAACATCACCAATGTGACGATTGTCGATAATCGCGTCTACAATTACGGCGTGTCGGTCGATGCCGTGAACGCGGTCGCCGAGACCCCGATCGAGACCGTGACGGTGACCGAGGCGACCGCTCCCAATGCCGGCGGCGACGCTGCGGGTCCGGGCGTCGTCGAGGTCTACCGCCCCGTCGAGACCCCGATCGCCGACGACCCGGCGGTGATCGAGCAGATCGCCACCGAGCAGACGACGGTCGCGACCGAAACCGCGAACGGCCCGACCGAGCCGCTGCCCGCCCAGCCCGATGTCACGGTGCCGCCGGCCGATGCAACCGAGATCGGACGGATCGCGCCGGCCGTGCCTGAAGCACAGCCCGGCGAACAGCCCCTCGAGGCCGCGATCGCCCCGACTGCGCCGCTGCCCGCGGAACCCGGCGCCGATGCCGTGATCCCCGACGTGCCTCAGGACACGACCGTGCCCCCGGCGCCGGACGCCGCCTATACGCCGCCGGCCGAGGCCTATGTCACGCCGGAAGCGCCTGTCTATGAGGCGCCGGTCGAGGCCGTCACGCCGCAGGAACCGGTCTATGAAGCCCCGGCCGAGACCATTCCGGCACCTGCGCCCGAGCCGACCTACGACGCGCCGGTCGAAGCCTATGCGCCGCCGTCCGAGCCCGCCTATGAGGCGCCGGTAGAGACGTATACGGCGCCGGAGCCGACCTACGAGCCGCCAGCGGAGACCTATGCGGCGCCCGAGCCGAGCTATGAGCAGCCGGCCGAAACGTACACCGCACCGGAGCCAGCCTACGAGCAGCCCGCCCCGCCGGAGCCCAGCTACGAGGCGCCACAGGCCGAGGCCTATGTCGCGCCGGAGCCTGCCTATGAGGCGCCGGTCGAAAGCTACACACCGCCGGAACCGGCCTACGAGCCGCCGCCCGCGCCGGTCTATGAAGCGCCGCCGCCACCCCCTGCCCCGGAGCCCCCGCCGCCGGCGGAGACCACGACCAACCAGTAAGACAAAAACCCCGGAGGGCTCCTTCGGGGTTTTTCATCTCTCTCAATGAAGCGCGGAGTCACTCGCGGGGTGCGCGGAATGCCTTTTCCAGAAGGCCCATCACCCCTTCCGCCAGCACCCGCGCACGCGCGGGGCGCTCGGCGTCGGGCACGTCGGCGAGGATCATCCCGTCATTCACCAGTGCCGCGAAGCCGTGCACCACGACCAGCGCCAGCAGGGTTTCGGGGTTGGCTTCCTTCTCAGGCTTCAGCTCGTGCCCTGCGACTTCGCTCATCGTCGCGATCAGCATCTCGGACATGCGTGTGATCACCGCCTGCAGATGCGGATCGTCGCGGTTTGTCATGTCGGGGCGCGAGCAGAGCTCATGCAGGCGGGGATGGCGGATTGTGTAGTCGATATGGGCGAGACCGCAGGCCCTCAGCCGCGCCATCGGATCGTCGCCGGCCTCGGCCATATAGGCTTCGGACTGGGCCACCCGGGCTTCGAAGGACTGCACGGCAAGTTCGGTCAGCAGGCCCGTCTTGTCGCCGAAATGATGGGCCGGCGCACCGTGGCTGACGCCCGCCCGCCGCGCGCTCTCGCGCATCGTGAACTGGTCGAGGCCCTCGCTCTCGATGATCTCGCGCGTCGCTTCGACCAGCGCTTCCTTCAGATCGCCATGATGATAGGCGGATTTCTGCTGCGGTTTCATTGAATCAACTCACTCCCCCGCCGCGAGCATAGCCCCTTCGGGCGCCTCGATGGGGGCGGGCTTTTTGTCGCGCGGCGCAAGCAGAAGATAGCAGGCCGGGGTCACCAGGCGCGAGAGCAGCGTCGAGGTCACGAGCCCGCCGATCAGCACACAGGCGAGCGGCGAATAGAGGCCCGAGCCCTGCACCGCCAGCGGCAGCATGCCGCCGATCGCGGTGATCGAGGTCAAGAGGATCGGCAGGAAGCGCACCTCGCCCGCCGTCTCGATCGCCTCGCGCAGCGGCGCGCCCTGGGCGCGGAGCTGGTTGGTGAAATCGACCAGCAGGATCGAGTTCTTGATCTCGATACCGACCAGCGCGATCAGCCCGATCATCGCGGTGAACGAGAGCGTGTAGCCCGAAACATAGAGGCCGAGAATGCCGCCGAGCAGACCGAGCGGAATGACGCTCGCGACGATCAGCGTCGACTTGAAGGAACGGAACTCCAAGATCAGCACCGCGAAGATGCCGAAGAGGGCGACCAGTGCGACGCTGCCCATGCCGCCGAACGACTTGGCGCTCGCCTCGGACTCGCCGCCGGTTTGCAGCTCATAGCCGGGCGGCAGCTCCATCGTCTTTGCCCGCGCCACGATCTCGGTCGTGAGGTTCGAGGTGAGGTATCCCGTCTGCGGATAGGCCGTGACCGTCGCCGAGCGCAGGCGGTCGAAGCGGTCGATCCGCGCAGGGCTGGCGTCGAAGCGCAGCGTCGCGATCTGGGCGAGCGGAGCCGCGGCGCCGGAGGCGGTCGGGATGTAGATCTCGTCCAGGATGTCCGGCGCGTGGTGGTCGCCGAGCGGCAGGCGCAGCGTGATCGGATAGGATTCGCCGTCATTGTCGAGAAAGTCGCCGGCCGTTTCGCCCGCGACCGCGAGGCGCACGACCCGGTCGACCGTGCCCGGCGCGATGCCCAGCAGCGCCGCCTTGCCCTCGTCGACATCGACCTTCAGATCGGTGCGCGTCGCGCGCGAGGCGTTGTTGACGTCGCGCGTGCCGGGGACGTCGCGCATCATGTCCTCCAGCCGCCGCGCGACCTCGCGGACGCCCTCGACTTCCGGGCCGCGCACGCGGATGGCGATGGGGGCTTCGAGCGGCGGCCCATTCTCCATCGACTTCACGAGAATCTTGGCGCCCGGATAGGTGTCGAACGCCTTGCGCCAGTCGTCGAGCAGGCCGGGCGTCGTCTTGGGGTCATAGGCCTTCAGCATCACGAAGGCGTCGGCGATGTTCGACGCCAGCTCGCGCTGGTTGACGTTGTAATAGACGCGCGGATTGCCGCGGCCGAGATTGGCCATGACGTGCTGGACGGCGTCGGACTTGTTCACCTCGTTCTCGACGAAGCGCAGCGCCGCGTCGGTCTTCTCGGTCGATGCGCCCTCGGGCAGCTCGATCTGGATCATCACGACGCGTGAATCCGCCAGCGGGAAGAGGCTGAAGCCGATGCGCGGCACCAGCATCATCGTACCGACGAAGAGCAGCGCCGCGATCGCGATGGTGACAAGCGGCCGTGCCAGCGCCCGGTGGAGCAGCGGACGATAGACGCCGTGGACGCCCGCCATCACCGTGCGGAGCAGCCAGTTGCCCTCTTCATGCGCCTCGGGCTTCAGCAGCTTGGAGGCGATGAAGGGAATGATCGTCATCGAGACGAAGAGCGAGGCGGCGACGGTCAGCAGCACCGCGACCGGCAGCGACCGCGTGAAGGCGCCCGCGCCTTCCGGCAGGAAGAGCAGCGGCAGGAAGGCGAACATCAGCGTCGCCGTGCAGCCGAGCACGGCGAGCGAGATCTGCTTCGTCCCGTCGATCGCGGCGTCCATGGGCCGTTTGCCCATGCGCATATGACGCGCGATGTTTTCCACGACCACGATGGAATCGTCGACGAGGAGGCCGAGCGAGATCACGAAGCCGGCGATCGACAACTGGTTCAGCGAAAAGCCCGCATGCCCCATCATGAAGACGCCGAGCGCCAGCGAGAGCGGGATCGAGAACATCACGACCAGCGCGGCACGGAGGCCGAGCGGCAGCAGCGTCAGCAGCACCAGCGCGATGGCGATCAGGAAGTCGGTGGCAAGGCCGCCGAGCCGCTTGTCGACGCTCTCGCTCTGGTCGAAGCCGATTTCGAGCTTCATGTCGGACGGCAGGGTCGTGCGGAACGCATCGGCCTTGCGGACGATCGCGTCGCGCACATCGAAGACGCTTTGCCCGTCGCGCATATTGGCGGTGATGTAGACCGCCTTCTGCCCGTCATAGCGGGCGGTGTAGGTCGCCTCGTCCTCGGCCCACTTGACCTCGGCGATGTCGCGCACCCGCGCCGTCGCGGTGCCTTCGGCCGAGACGATCGTATCGGCGATCTCGTCGAGGCTCTCATAGGAGCCCGTCGTCTTGAGGTTGAAGCGCGTGCCGCCGGCTTCCACCGCGCCGCCGGGGATTTCGGCGTTCTCACCCTGGATCGCGCGGCTCACCTGGTCGATGGAAACGCCGAGCCGGCTCATCTTGGGCAGGTCCAGCGCCACGCGCACTTCAGGCACCGGACCGCCCCAGACTTCAACCTGGCGGACGCCGTTGACGCCCTCGACCGTGTCCTTGAAGTCCCGGGCGCGGTCGGTCAGCTCGCGATATGAGACATCGCCGATCAGCGCGAACTGGATGATGTTGGTATAGCCCGGCTGGCCCTTGCGCACCTTCACGTCGCGCACGGCATCGGGAAGTTCGGGCCGCAGACGATTCATCTCGCGGATGATTTCGTCATACTTGCGATCCATGTCGGGGAGACCCCACTCGAACTGCACGTTGACGACGGCGACGCCGTTGGTCGTCGTCGACTTGATCTCGTGGACATCGTCGAGTTCGTTGAAGGCATCCTCGATCGGATCGGTGATGAGCTTCTCGACCTCGCTCGCCTCCATGCCCGGTGCCTGGGTGATCACGGTGAAGAACGGCGCGTTGAAGCTCGGATCCTCGGCGCGCGGGATCTGCATGAACGCGTTGTAGCCGAGCGCCGCGAAAAGCAGCGTCATCACCAGCGTGAACTGCCAGTTGCGGACGGCGAAGGCGGCGGGGTTCATCGGACTTACTCCGCGGCGGCGCTGGCGGTGGCGACGGAGACCTTCTCGCCGTCGGTGAGATAGCCGGCACCGTCAACCACGACCTGCGCCCCGTTGCCGAGCCCGCCGGTCACAGCGACGAGACCGCCCGAAAGCCGTCCGACCTTGATGCGCGTGCGCTTGGCGTTGCCTGCGGCGTCCACCACGAAGACGAAGGCGTCTTCGCCGTGGCCTTCCAGGATCGCATCGATCGGCACGGCGAGATTGGCAGCGACCTGGCCCGAGGGCCGGATCGCGGCCCGGCCGACCAGACCGCTCTTCAGCGTGTCCTCTGACGCCGCGATCTTCAGCTTCACCTGGAACGTGCCGGTGCGGGCATCAGCGTCGGCGCCGATCTCGGTCACCGTGGCGGCGAAAGCCTGGCCGGGGAAGGCGTCGAACGTCACTTGCGCGGCATCGCCCAATGCAACACGCAGCGCGTCGCGGTCGGCGAGCCCGGCCGAGAGGACATAGGATTCGCTCATGTCGGAGAGCGTCAGCACCGGTGCGCCGGCGGCGACGACGCCGTTCGCCTCGACATGGCGCTTCAGCACGACACCGTCATTGGGCGCGACGATCTTGGCGTAGCCGCGATTGGAGCCGGCCGCTTGGGCGGTCGCGCGGGTCGACTTCGCCAGCGCCGCGGCGTCCTGCAGCGCGGCCTTTGAAGCGAAGCCCTTGGCGTTGAGCTGCTGGACCCGCACCAGCTCGCGCGCGGCCTTGTCGGCGGCTTCCTCCGCCTGGCGCCACTGCGCATCGACGTCGCGCGAATCGAGTTCGGCGAGAACCTGACCTTTCTTGACCGTGTCGCCCTCCTCTACATTCAGCACCGTGACGACGCCCGGCGTCTTGAAGGCGAGAATGAAGGACCGGTCGGGCTCAACCCGCCCGACCACCGCAATATTGGAGAGAAAATCGGCGGGCGCCGCAGCGGCAACACGGACGGGCACGGCCTTGGTTTCGGCCTCTCCGGTCGTAGGCGCCGCGGACGACCCGCCGCAGGCAGCAAGGGTGAGACCCAGGGAAATCACGGCCAAACCTTGCGGAAAACCTGAAAAAACACGCATCGCGAACCCCAATCTTGTCGCTGTCTAGATAAAGGTGCCGCAAGAACTAGACACTGTCTAGCTGAATCTTGAGGAAACCATTCACTCATCAAGGCGTGTGTTCAGGGATCACATTTGGCGGAGGGCGCTGGACCCGGCGGACAGCGCAGCTAGGCTCGGCAGGCCTTGGGAGAACCGACATGAAATTGCGTTTGCGGGCCGCCCTGCTAGCCGCCGTCCTGACCGGGAGTGCCCTCGCCGGGCCCATCGACGAAGTCCGTCCGCTCGCCACCGCCTTCGATCAGGCGCAGGTGGACAAGGACGCCGCGGTGCTCGACCGTTCGATGGCCGACGATCTCGTCTTCATCCGCGGATCCGGCCGGGTCGCGGACAAGAAGAGCTTTATGGAGGGCTTCACCGCACCCGCCTTCAAGCTCGACCCGTTCGAAATCAAGGATCACAGCTTCACCGAGCTCAATCCCGACGTGGTCGTCGCGAGTGGCGAGGTTACTCTCACCGGTACGGACGGCGACGAGGCGTTTTCCGAACATATTCGCTTCTCTGATGTCTGGGCGAAGCGCGGCGATACCTGGAAGGTCGTCTACATTCAGGTGACGATGATCCCGCCGGCGAAGTAACTAGACCAGCTTCTCCAGGTCGAAATCGACGAACAGGCAGGCGTGGTCCGAGGCCGCCTCGGCGCGGGTGATGGCCTTCGGCCCCCAGAAAGCCTGGCCGGAGCGGTCGATACCGCAGCTCGTCGCGGCGGCCCGGAGGTCGGGCGAGATCAGGATATAGTCGATCTGGCTGCGGCGCAGCTTCCCGCGCCGCTCCTCCGCGTGGGTGAACGCCTTGGCCGGGCCCAGCGTGTCGCCGACGATGTTCGAAAGCCCCGCCTCCACCAGGATCGGATCGATCGAGGTCTTGTAGGGGCCGAGCGCCGCGCCGTTCGCGCCGTCGCGGTTGGAGCTTTCGTTGAAATCGCCGCACACGATCACGCGGTGCGGCTTGCCGTCCTTGGAATAGCGCTCCTTCACGATGCGCGCGATCTCGGTGGATTGGCGCAGCCGCTTGCGGTCGGTTTCCATCTCCATCTCGTCGGTGCCGCGTTTGGATTTGAGATGCGTCACCAGCACCGCCAGCGGTCCCCGCCCGCCGGGGAGATCGACCATCACCTCGATACAGTCGCGGTTGAAGAGTCGCGGCGACGCCCCGTCGCGGCGCTTCTTTTCGGCCGGATCGACGGTGAAGACGTTGGTGTGCAGCGCGCCGATGGGGTGTTTGGACAGCAGGCCGACATCAATGCCGCGTTCGTCATTCCCCTCGAACAGCACGGCATTGGGATATTTGCGGCCGAGATACTGCGCGTTGAAGGCCTCCAGCGTGCGGCGGTCTTCCACCTCGCAGAGGCCGATCACATCGGCGTCGACCTTGCGGATGACTTTGCCCAGCGCCTGGACCTGCGTCCCCGACAGCGTCTCGCCCTTCAGCTGAATGCCGCCCACCCAGTCGCCGCGGCCGCGGATCGCCGAGTTCAGCGACACGACCGGCGAGGTCTCGTCGCCCTCGCGCTCATAGAAGAAGAAGCGCTGCGAGCGCACATCCGGCCCGCTGATCCGCTCGCTCTGGACGGAGAGATAGTTGTCGAGCTTGCCGTCGTTGAAGATCTTGATGATCTCGTCGGGCTTGTAGCTTTTGGCGTTCAGCAGCCGCTGCAGCACCGCCGCCGCGCGAAGCGCTTCTGCCGCGCCCGGATCGTCCACCGCCGCGAAGAGGCGCGGCCGCGCGAAGAGGTTTTCGACATTGAAGGCGGCGACGCGGAACTTCTGCATGACCTAAGGATCGGCCGCGAAGTGACCGAGGGTCAATACGGCATCGTCGGACCCCGTTTTACGAAGTGGCCGCGGCCCTATATAAGGACGCGCCCGTCATCGTCAGGAGGAAACAAAAACATGTCGCATAATCACGAGTTCTATATCGGCGGCCAGTGGGTGAAGCCCGCGACCGCGCGCAGCTGGGACCTCATCAATCCTGCCACCGAAGAGAAGTATGCCGACATCGCGCTCGGCTCGTCGGCCGACGTCGACAAGGCCGTCGCCGCCGCCCAGGCCGCGTTCCCCAAGTGGGCGCTGACCAGCCGCGAAGAGCGCCTTGAAGTGCTCGGCCGGATCATGGCCGTCTACGCCCGCCGCAAGGACGAGATCGCCGAAACGATCAGCCGCGAGATGGGCGCCCCCATCTGGCTCGCGAAGGCCGCGCAGGCCGCGATGGGCCTTGCCCATCTCAACGAGACCATCACCTACCTCAAGGATTTCCAGTTCGAGCGCACGCAGGGCAAAACCCGCATCGCCTATGAGGCGATCGGCGTCATCGGCATGATCACGCCCTGGAACTGGCCGATCAACCAGATCTTCTGCAAGGTCGCCCCGGCCCTCGCAGCCGGCTGCACCATGGTGCTGAAGCCCAGCGAATACACGCCGCTGAACGCGCTCATCGTCGCCGAGATCATGCATGAGGCGGGCGTTCCCGCCGGCGTCTTCAATCTCGTCAACGGCGACGGCCCCGGCGTCGGCGCGCCGCTCTCGGCCCATCCCGGCGTCGACATGATGTCGTTCACCGGCTCGACCCGCGCCGGCATCCTGGTCGCCAAGGCCGCCGCCGATACGGTCAAGCGCGTCGCGCAGGAACTGGGTGGCAAGGGCCCGAACATCGTGCTCGACGATGCCGACCTCGTGAAGGCCGTCGGCGGTTCGGTCCAGACCATGATGATGAACTCCGGCCAGAGCTGCAACGCGCCGAGCCGCATGTTCGTGCCTGAGAAGCTGCACGACGAAGCGGTGGCGATCGCCGCCGGCGCCGCCAACAAGGTGAAAGTCGGCGACCCCTTCGCCGAAGGCACCACGATCGGCCCCGTCGTCAACAAGACCCAGTTCGAGAAGATCCAGGGCCTCATCCAAAAGGGCATCGATGAGGGCGCGACCGTCGCCGCCGGCGGCGTCGGCCGTCCCGAAGGCCTCAATCGCGGCTTCTTCGTGCGTCCCACCATCTTCGCCAACGCGACCAACGACATGACGATCGCGCGCGAGGAAATCTTCGGGCCGGTGATGACCATCATCCCCTACAAGACCGAGGAAGATGCCGTCGCCATGGCGAACGACACGCCCTACGGCCTGTCGGGCTATGTCCAGTCGGGCAATATCGAGCGCGCCCGCAAGATCGCCCGCCAGATCCGCGCGGGCGACGTGCGCATCAACCATCCCGGCATGGACGCGCGGGCGCCGTTCGGCGGCTTCAAGCAGTCTGGCAACGGCCGCGAGTGGGGCGAGTTCGGCTTCCACGAGTTCCTCGAAGTGAAGGCTGTGCTCGGTTACGAAGCGGCCTAACCTTCAAAGTCACCACGATGAAGAACGGCGCGGTTCACCCGCGCCGTTTCTTTTTGTCGCAGAGCCTTCGCGCAATCGTTCTTGAAATGTTCCAAGTTGAGCGATAGCGTTCCTCCAACCTCTGGGGAGAGACCACCATGCTTGGCTATGTCACCATCGGCTATCTGCACGCTGAACCCGCTCTCGCCTTCTACGATCCGGTCCTGTCGGCGATCGGCATGAAGCGCGCCTTCTTCGACGGCGGCTGGGCGGGTTATGGCCCCGAGGGCAGCGACGACCAAAATGTCTTCCTCTGCCCGCCGTTCGACGGCCAGCCCGCGCGCGGCGGCAACGGCATCATGATCGCCTTCAAGGGGCCCGACAAAGCCGCGGTCGATGCCGCCTATGCTGCAGGCCTCGAAGCCGGTGGCACCGATGAAGGGGCGCCGGGCCCGCGCCCTGAGGATTCCACCAGCTTCTACGGCGCCTATCTGCGCGATCCCACCGGCAACAAGATCTGCGTCTACTGCAAGCCGTGATCGGCGCGGCGGGCTAAGTCTTCCTCGTCGCCGTGGAGACGCCTTCGATGACATTCGACATCCGCCTGCTGGGGGCCGGCGACGAGGCCTTGCTGCTGGAAGCGCCGGCCGATCTCTTCGACGCCGCGGTCGATCCGGCCCTCGCGCGGGAGTTCCTGGGCGATCCGCGCCATCACATCGCCGTCGCGGTCGAGGGCGGCGCGATCATCGGCTTCGCGTCAGGCGTCCATTACGTCCATCCCGACAAGCCCGCCGAACTCTTCGTCAACGAAGCCGCCGTCCTGCCCACACACCAGCGCCGCGGTATCGCGACGGCCCTGATGCAGGCGCTGCTGCGGCACGGCCGCGGGCTCGGCTGCGCCAATGCCTGGCTCGCCACCGAGCGCTCGAACACGGCGGCCATGGCGCTTTACGCCGCACTCCAGGCCACCGAGACCGTGCCCGACCCGGTTCTGCTGGAATTCAACCTGACAAGGCTCGGCACGGGCGGCGGCTGATCGCCGCCAGACCAAAGTCTACCGCCGCGAGGTTTCCCTTGCGCCCCGCCCCGTTTGGTTGTGCGCTGTCCTCAAGGAAATGCAGCGGGCCGACAGAGTTCCGCGCCGGGAGGACGACATGCACAAGGGCCATCTCAGCGCCACCGACGCCGGCTTCCTCTATGTCGAGACGCCGGAAATGCCGATGCATATCGGCTCGCTCTACCTATTGAAGCCCCCGGCCCACGGCTCCGAGAACTACGCGGAAGAGTATCGCGACATGATCAAGGCGCGCGCCCACACCGCGCCCTTGTTCACGCACAAGCTGAACAACATGCCCTTCGAGCTCGCCAACCCCGTGTGGATCGAGGACGACGACGTCGACTACGACTACCACATCCGCCAGGTGACGCTGACCAAGCCCGGCACGATGGACCAGCTGGAGAAACTGGTGGGCCGCCTGCACTCCTCGCTGCTCGACCGCTCGCGCCCCCTGTGGGAGTTCTTCGTCATCGACGGGCTGCAGAACGGCGATCTCGCCTTCTATTCCAAGGTCCATCACGCCGCGCTCGACGGCCAGGCCGGCATGAAGCTGACCATGGCGCTGCTCGACGCGACCGAAGAGCCCCGTGAGGTCGGCGCGCCCCCACCGCGCCCGCGCAGCCGCCAGTACCAGCTCGGCATCGGCGAGCTCCTGTGGTCGGCCACCACCAACGCGCTTTCGCAATATGTGAAGCTCGCCCGCGTCGCGCCCAAGGTCGTGAAGTCGGCGATCGACACCTATCGCGCCACCGATGCCGACGGGAAATGGGGCTTCGAGAAATTCAAAGGCGCGTTCGGCCTGGCGCCGCGCACCCATATCAACGTCACCATCACCAACCAGCGCGCCTTTGCCGCGAAGTCGCTGCCCATCGCCGAGGTGAAGGCCGTCGGCAAGACCGTCGGCGCCACCGTCAACGACATGGTGCTGGCGCTCTGTTCCGGCGCGCTGCTGCGCTACCTCAAGGATTACGACGAGGTACCGAAGAAATCGATGATCGCCGCCGTGCCGATGTCGATGCGGGCCGAAGGGGACTCGTCGCAGAACAACCAGGTGACGATGCTGCCGGTTTCGCTGCATTCGGACATCAAGCATCCGCTGGAGCGCCTCACCGCCATTCGCAAGTCGTCCAACCGGATGAAGGATCTCGGCAGCAAGATGAAGGGCCTAGGCGCGATCGACGCGCCCTCCATCGGAACGCCTTGGCTGATGACGGGGATCGTCGCGCTCTATGGGCGCTCGAACCTCGCCAGCAACATCCCGCCGATCGCCAATGTCGCGATCTCCAACGTGCCCGGCCCGAACTATCCGCTCTACATGACCCGCGCCATGCTGCGCTCGATGTACCCGGTGTCGATCCCGACGCACGGCATCGGCTGCAACATCACGGTGCAGTCCTATAACGGCAATCTCGATTTCGGCATCACCGCCTGCCGCCGCGCCATGCCCGACGTGAAAAAGCTCGCGACCTATCTGGGCGATGCGCTCGACGAACTGAAGGCGGCGGCGGCCAAGGCCGCAACCGAAAAGCCTGCCGAACCCGCCGCGGCGACAGCGCCGCCGCCGAAGCGCCGCAAGACCAAGGCGAGCGCCCAACTCCATTCATAACCAAACCCAGCAAGGCATCATGACGGATTGGAATTTCGGAGACATTCTCGAAACGGTCGAAGACGCGATTGATCCTGCGAAACTCGCCTTCGCCCATGGCGAGCGCACGATCACCTGGGGCGAGGCCGCCAAGCGCGGCAATCGCCTCGCACGCGCGCTTCAGGCCGCCGGCCTCAAGCCCGGCGACAAGGTTGCGCACTACATGCGCAACAGCCCGGCCTATATGGAAACGACGCGTGCCTGCTTCAAAGGCCGCTTCACCCACGTCAACATCAACTACCGTTACCGGCCCGACGAGGTCGCCTACATCGTCGAGAATTCCGACGCCGCCGCGCTCGTCTATGATGCTGTTTTCCGCGACACGGTCGCCGCGATCCGCGACCGCTTGCCGACAGTAAAGCTCTATATTGAGGTCGGCGGCGGCGCCGACCGCGCATCCTTTGCCGAGGATTTCGAGCGCCTGTCGAGCGAAGGCGACGCGTCGGGGCTCGACATCAAGCGCTCGGGCGACGATCTGCTCTTCCTTTATACCGGTGGCACGACGGGCCTGCCCAAAGGCGTGATGTGGCCGCACAAGGCACTGCGCGAAATTCAGTTGATGGGCGCCCGCAAGCTGGGGCCGGCACCTGAAACCCACGAGGAACTCGCTGCGGCGATCAAGCTGACCGGCGGGGGCGCACCGTTCATCCCCGCCTGCCCGCTGATGCACGGCACCGGCTTTTTCTCGGCGATCGGCGCGACCGGCAATGGCGGTGCGGTCGTGACGCTGGAAGGCCAGTCCTTCGACGCGCAGGAATTGTGGCGCGCCGTCGACCGCCACAAGGTCGGCACGATCGCCATCGTCGGCGAGGTCTTCGCACGGCCCATGCTGCAGGCTCTTCAGGAGCGTCCTGGCGAATATGACGTCTCCAGCGTGCTCGTCATCATTTCGTCCGGCGTCATGTGGGGCACCGACAACAAGCGCGCTCTGCTTGAGTTCATGCCGCAGACCGTCATGACCGACAGTTTCGGTGCCTCGGAAGGCGTCGGCTTCGGCGCCTCGCAGATGACGAAGGACGGCGAGATTCCGACCGCCAAGTTCGTGATCGGCGACCGCTGCAAGGTGTTCGATGAGAACGACCAGCCGGTCGAACCCGGTAGCGGCAAGCCCGGCATCATCGCCATGATGCCGCCGATCCCGCTCGGCTACTACAAGGACGAGGCGAAGACCGCCAAGACCTTCCGCAAGATCGGCGACACGATCTATTCGGTGCCCGGCGACTGGTGCACGGTGGAGGCCGACGGCTCGCTGACCCTGATCGGCCGCGGCAGCGCGTCGATCAACACGGGCGGCGAGAAGGTCTTTCCCGAAGAGGTCGAGGAAGCGCTGAAGACCCATCCCTCGATCGAGGATGCGCTGGTCGTCGGCCTGCCCGATCCAACCTGGGGCCAGGCCATTACGGCGGTCGTCAAGCTGACGCCCGGTTTTGGTTTCGCCGAGGATGAATTGAAAACCCACGTGCGCGAAAAGCTCGCCCCTTATAAGACGCCCAAGCGCATCCTGATCGGCGAGAACGTCGCGATGCGCGCGCCCAACGGCAAGGCCGACTACAAGGCGGTGCTGGAGTTCGCCCGCGCCCAATGACCGGCGGGCCGGTTGACACCATGAGCGCCGCCATGGTGGAAACCGGCCCCTTTCAAAGGACCCATCCGTGCGGCGGCTGATTCTGGCGGCCGCAGAGACGATGCGGTCATGGTTGCGATGAACCTCGTCTAGATCATGCTCAAGGACGAAGACGGTGTTCTGACCGGGCCGATGGCCACGGCACTCGAGGCGGAGTTCGGCGTCAGCGCGCGGATCGCGCCACAGGACTACATCATGAACGCCCTCATCTGGGTGATGAAGGATGTTGGCGTCGCCTTCCGCCACTATATCGAGGACGGCCGCGCGAATGCGCTGGCCGTCAAGGCGGTGCTGGAGAAGTTCGACGGCGCGCGCCTGGCCGCGGCTTCAGCGCCGCTCAGCCTGCTCGACTTCGCGTCCGGCTATGGCCGGGTGGGACGGCATCTCAGCAAGCTCATGCCCGCAGCCTTTTATACCGCGATGGATATCCATCCGACCGCCGTCAGCTTCAATCGCGACACGCTGGGGCTGGACACCATCCTGTCGCACAACGAGCCCGAGCTCGTCGTCAGCGACCGGACATTCGATTACGTCGTCGCGCTCTCGTTCTTTTCTCATGTGCGCCGCGCGCTGTTCGACAAATGGCTGCAGGCGCTGCATCGCCTGATGAAGCCCGGCGGCATGCTGATCTTCACGGCGCATGGCCGGGAATCCCATGACGCGACCATGCCCGATGTTGCGATCGATGCCGACGGCTACGGCATGATGAAGACGTCGGAGCAGTTCGATCTGTCCACGGATTACTACGTCCAGGCCATCACCTATGAGCCCTTCGTCGTGGCGGCGATCAAGCGGATCAAGGGGCTGGAGCTCGTCGCCGTCGAGCCCGCGAGCTGGTGGGGTCACCAGGACATGTATGTCGTGCGGTGCGTTGAGGAGGCGTCGCCATCAGCCTGGCAGCGCGCGGCGATGCGCATCAGCGGCAGCGTCCGCTACTTCGCCGGACGCGCGCGCCGCACGCTTGGGCGCTTCGTCAAATCCGCGACCGGCAAATCTCAGCCCGAAACGCCGCCGCCTTCGATATAGGCGTCGAGCGCGGCGAGATTCTTGCTGATCTCCGCGGCGCCAAGCCATGATCCCGTGAAACTGTTGCGCGCCAGCGTCGCGAAGTCGGCGCGCGTCAGGCCGAGACCGTGCGCGACGGCGCGGAAATTGTCGTTCACATAGCCGCCGAAATAGGCGGGGTCGTCGGAGTTGATCGTCGCCTTGAGGCCGAGATCCAACATGCGCTTCAGCGGATGCTGCACCATGTCATGGACGACGCAGAGCTTGAGATTGGAGAGTGGGCACACCGTCAGCGTCTTGCCTTCTGCCACGAGGCGGCGGGTCAACACGTCGTCTTCGAGCGCGCGGTTGCCGTGGTCGATCCGGCCGACCTTCAGGAGGTCGAGCGCTTCATAGACATAGGCGGGCGGGCCCTCTTCGCCGGCATGGGCGGTGAGATGCAGGCCGCGCTCGCCCGCCGCCTTGAAGACGCCGGCAAATTTCGAAGGAGGATGGCCGACCTCGGACGAGTCGAGGCCGACGCCGGCGATGCGGTCGACATAGGGTTCGGCCATCCTGAGCGTCGCGAAGGCGGCGTCCTCATCGAGATGGCGGAGGAAGCAGAGGATCAATTTCGAGCTGACACCGAGATCGCGTTCCGCGACGGCCATGGCGCGCAGCAATCCGTCGGCGACGACGGCGAAGGGCACGCCGCGATCCGTATGGGTCTGCGGATCGAAGAAGATTTCGGCGTGGCGGACATTGTCGGCGGCGGCACGGCGGAAATAGGCGATGCCGAGATCGAAGAAATCCTGCTCGTGCAGCAGGACCTGTGCGCCCGCATAGTAGATGTCGAGAAAGTCCTGCAGCCGCGAGAAGGCGTAGGCGGCACGCACCTCGTCTACCGACTTGAAGGGCAGCGTTACCTTGTTGCGCTTGCCGATCGCGAACATCGCCTCGGGCTCGAGACTGCCCTCGATATGGAGATGAAGCTCCGCCTTGGGAAGGCCGGCGATGAAGGCGTCGATGGTGGCATCCGGCATCTGAAAATCATCCTCTTGGCGAGGAATGCCACACGCATGCGACGAATTGGTCAAGCTGCGGCGGTTTTGGGGTTGTCAGCACCGCGACCGATAGGCGACCATGGCCGCCATGCCACACGACACGCCCTTGATCGCGACGATCGTCGCAGGTCTGGTGCTTGCGTTCGCTTTCGGCGCGCTGGCCCACAAACTGCGGATTTCCCCGCTTGCCGGATACCTCTTGGCCGGCGTTCTCGTCGGTCCGCACACGCCTGGCTTCGTCGCCGACGCGCATCTGGCGGGCGAACTCGCAGAAATCGGCGTCATTCTGCTGATGTTCGGCGTGGGGCTGCACTTCTCGCTGAAAGACCTGATGAGCGTGCGCGCCATCGCGATTCCCGGCGCAGTCGTGCAGATCGCGGTCGCGACGGCGATGGGCTGGGCGCTCGGCTGGGTCGCGGGCTGGACGACCGCGCAGAGCCTGATCTTCGGCCTCGCACTGTCGGTCGCCTCGACCGTCGTGCTGCTGCGGGCGCTGCAGGAGAAGCGGATCGTCAAGACGGAACGCGGCCGGATCGCGGTCGGTTGGTTGATCGTCGAGGACCTCGCGATGGTCCTGGCGCTGGTGCTCATCCCCGCGATGGGCGGCCTCGCCGCCGAAGGCGCAGCGATGCCGCTGAGCGACATCCTGATCGCGATCGCGATCACGCTCGGGAAAGTCGCGTTCTTCGTCGCCTTCATGCTGATCGTCGGGCGCTGGCTGGTGCCGCGCATCCTTCACGCCGTCGTGCATATGGGCTCGCGCGAGCTCTTCCGCTTGGCCGTGCTGGCGATCGCGCTCGGCATCGCCTTCGGTGCGGCGAAGCTGTTCGACGTGTCGTTCGCGCTTGGGGCCTTTTTCGCCGGCATGGTGCTGGCGGAATCGGAGCTGAGCCAGCGCGCGATGGAAGAGACGCTGCCGCTGCGCGATGCGTTCGCGGTGCTGTTCTTCGTCTCGGTCGGCATGCTGTTCGACCCCTTCATCCTGGTCAATCAGCCCCTCGCGGTCGCCGCCGCCGTCGTCATCGTGGTGTTCGGCAAGTCGATCGCTGCGTTCCTGATCGTCCGATTATTCGGCTATCCCAACGGCACGGCGCTGACCGTGTCGGCGAGCCTCGCGCAGATCGGTGAGTTCTCGTTCATCCTCGCCAATCTTAGCGTCGGCATCGGCCTGCTGCACGAGGAAGGCCGCAGCCTGATCCTGGCGGCGGCGATGATCTCGATCCTGCTCAATCCCGCGATCTTCTCGCTCGCTGAAAGAGTGCGAAGCCGGATCGAGCGCCCCGCGCCGAAGCCGGTCGAGGATATACCTGCGCCGATCGCGCCCGCGCCCGAGGAAGATTTGATACCCACCGCCCTGTCGGGGCATGAGATCGTCGTGGGCTTCGGACGCGTCGGCCATGCCATCGCCGAAGCGCGGCGGAGCGCCGGCGCGCCGATCCTGGCGGTCGAGGAGAACGAGAAGGCCGCTGCTGCCGCGCAGGCCATGGGCGTCGAGGTGATCCGCGGGAACGTGCTGGAAAGCGACGTGCTGACGGCGGCGAATGTGAAGGGCGCGGCGACACTGTTCGTCGCCATTCCCGACGGGTTCGAGGCCGGCGGCATTGTCGAACGCGCGCGCGCGATGAATGCGGGCCTGCCGATCATCGTGCGAGCGCATTCCGATGCCGAGCGCGAGCATGTGATGCGGCTGGGCGCGACGGCGACGGTGATCGGCGAGCGCGAGATCGGTCTCGCCATGGCGGCGCTGGTGCCCGCCGCCGCGAACGGAACCGCCTGATCCCGCTGGCGTTTGTCTCTCGTGAACCGAGAGGAGACCGCCATGGCCTCAGCCAAACACGACGCGCCGAAGAAGGAAGACTACGGCGCGACCGGCAAGACCAAGCAAAAGCAGGTTCCCGGGCAGGATGGGATGCAGCCCCATGAATCGCACGGGCCGAACGAGCCCGATCCCGATACGCCCGCGCCCGGCACGCCCGACGACGACGATCCGCACCGCACTGAACGCGAGCGGGCGCCCGAGAAGGCCTAGGCCCGCTCGAACACCGCGGCGACGCCCTGGCCCCCGCCGACGCACATCGTCTCGAGGCCGTAGCGGACGCCGCGGCGCTGCATCTCACCGAGCATGGTCGCGAGGATGCGCACGCCCGTCGCGGCGATGGGATGGCCAAGCGAGATGCCGGAGCCGTTGACGTTGAGCTTGTCGCGCTCGTCCCAGCCCCAACCCTTCAGCACGCCAAGCACCTGACATGCAAAGGCCTCGTTGAGCTCGACGAGGCCGATATCGTTCCAGGAGAGGCCGGTCTTCGCGAAGAGACGCTGCACAGCAGGCACCGGGCCTAGGCCCATCGTCGCGGGGTGGCAGCCAGCGGCGGCCCAGCCGACGAGGAAGCCTGACGGCGTAAGGTCGAGTTCCTTCAATCTGTGTTCGGCGACGACGAGGCAAGCCGCGGCGGCGTCGTTCTGCTGGCTGGAATTGCCGGCGGTGACGACCCCGTCCTTCATCAAAGGCTTCAGCGCGCCCATAGATGTCGCGGTGGCGTCGGCGCGGATGCCTTCATCCTTGGCAAAGAAGATCGGGTCGCCCTTCTTCTGCGGCACCGCAACGGGAACGATCTCGCCGTCGAATTTGCCGGCGTCCCAGGCCGCGGCGGCGCGGCGGTGGCTTTCGGCGGCGTATTCGTCGCTCGCCTCACGCGTGATGCCGCATTCCCGCGCAACGTTCTCTGCCGTCTCGATCATGCCGCTGATCTTGCCGAAGCGCTCGACGGGCTGCGACCGCTCGCGGCCGCGTTCCAGACGGTCATGCAGCTTCACCGTGCCGGCGCGGGCGCCGCCGCGCATGTCGGTCGTGTAGTATTCGACATTCGACATGCTCTCGACGCCGCCGGCGAGGACGATATCGGCAGCGCCGGACTGAACCATCATCGCGGCGGTCGTGACGGCCGTGAGACCGCCGCCGCAACGGCGGTCAAGCTGCATGCCGGGCACGTCGATCGGGAGGCCCGCCGCGAGCGCCGCCCAGCGCCCGATGCAGGGGGTTTCACCGCTGGCATAGGACTGGGCGAACACGACATCCTCGACGAGCCCGGTGTCGATGCCGGTGCGGGCCATGACCTCTTTCACGACCGTCGCGGCGAGGGTTTCGACCGGCACCGACTGGAGCGCGCCCAGGAACTTGGCGACCGGGGTGCGGACGGGAGCGACGATGGCGGCGCGGCGAATGGCTGTCATGAGTCAGTTCCGGTGATGACGGGAGGCCGCATCCTAGCGGAGCGGCGCGCGAGAAGGGCGAGACATTTTATTTCGCGCCCCTGACGAAAAGCATCTTTATTCCTCATCGGGAGAGAGGGGGAGGGGGCAGGGAATTGAACGTCGCTTTTTTGATGTTGTTCATGTCACCGCGTCCTCTCCTTTCGCTCCATCAGACACACCGCCCCGCCCGGGAACGCCCGCACGTATTGCTGACGTCAATATAGCATATATTCCTATTTTGGGAAGTGGCTGACGCCCGGAGCCATGTGCGGACCATCTCGCCCTGTCATTCCCGCGCAGGCGGGAATCCATGGGCCAGTCACGGTGGCAGGAGCACTGGATGCCCGCCTGCGCGGGCATGACAGTTGGGTGGGTTACGCCATCAGCATTAGGCGCCAGAGAATTTTCCGTTAGCCCTTCTATGCCTCATGGCCGGGCTGGACCCGGCCATCCACCAACCGACTGAGAGTTTGCATGGATGGCCGGGTCAAGCCCAGCCATGAGGGCGATTAGTCTGAGCCCGTTTGAACAGAACGCGCTCTAGTCTTCGAGCGGCTCCCCTCGTTCAGCGTGCTGGAGCTGGCGGGTGATCAGGGCGCCGACCGGAATGTATTCGGGATTGTCGGGCGAGGCGGCGAGCAGGCGCTTCATGATCGCATCCGCTTCGGTCAGGTGCCGCAGCACCTCATTCTTGTCGCCGAGGCGGTCCGCAGCCACTGCGACGCGTTCCTTCATCGAGGCGACTTCGCGCTGGTAGACGACGGCCTCGCCATCATCCCGGTCGAGGGCTTCGAGGACTGCAAGCCCCGTCAAGAACGAGGTGCGCGCGCCCGCGAAGTCGCTGCGTTTCAGCTGCACGTCGCCGGTGCGCGCCAGCGCCCAGCCATAGCGCGAGCGCAGCACGGCATCGTTCGGCGAGAAATCGACGAGGCGCTTCAGGATGATCTGGTTCTTTTCATAAGCGGCTTCCGCGCCGGGTAGGTCGTCGCGGTCGATCTGGACATCGCCGATCTGGCTGTAGGCGAATGCGGTGGCGTTCTGCATGTCGGCATTGACGGGGTCGGCGGCGGCCAACGGTTCGATCACCGCCAAGGCGCGCTGGAACCCGGCCAAGGCGCCATCGAGGTCAGCCTGATGGTAGAGCGCGACCGCGATCGACACTTCATTGTCGGCGGCGGCATAGCGATGGGCGACGCTGAGCGGGTCCTCCGCCGCCAATTGCGTGTTGATGGCGAGCGCCTCGCGCAGGACCGTCTCGGCACCGTCGAGATCGCCGAGATAGGTCTGGATGCGGCCGAGCAGATTGTAGTCGAAGGCCAGCGCCTTCCGCCGTTCGGCGTTTTCAGGATCGGCCTTGGCCAAGGCGCGATCGATCTCCACGGCACGCTGGAACTCGGCCTCGGTCGCCTGGAGGTCGCTGCGCGCCAACGCCGCCATGCCGTTCCTGAGATACGCCGTCGCGAGATCGGCCTTCAGCTCAGTATTATCAGGCGCCGCCGCGCTGGCGCGCTCGGCAAGCTGCAAAGCGCGTTCATAAAGCGCAGTCGCCGCCGGAAAGTCGGCGCGCTTGTAGACGATGTCGCCGGATTTGATGAGGCTGAGCAAGAGATTGTGCTGCAGCGGGGTGTCGTCCGGCGTACCGGCGGCGAGCCGGTCGGCAAGATCGAGCGCCTTGGCGGCGTGGTCCGTGGCGGCATCGAGTTCGCCAAGCGTCAGGGCAGCGTCGGCGCGGCGGATCATCGTCTTCCAGCGGGCCTGCTCGCCTTCCGGCGACAGCGCCTGGCCCTCGGCGAGCTGGTCGAGGAGGTTCGACATGCCCTCCAGCATCCGCGCCGCCTCGTCGCGCGGCAGGCGCTGGCGGCCCAGCATGTCGTCCTCGACCCGCTTGGTCGCGTTCTCTGCCGCCGTTGTCGCGGCGAGGAGATTGGCCTGGGCGCGGTCGCGTTCCAGCATCGCCTGATAGCCGAACCAGCCCGCCGCCGCCGCGAGCCCGGCGAAAACCAGCGTGAGCGTGGAGGCGACCGCGGCGAAGCGCCGGAAGGCACGGCGCTGAGCCTCCAGTTCCCGGCGGCGGAGCTTGTCGTAGGGCACCCCGAGGAGCCCTGCGATCAGCTTCAGCTTGGCGTTGTGCTTGCCGTCGGCATGGTCGCGCGCATCGGCGGCGAGCGGCTCGGCGAGGCGCGTGGAGAGCGTGCCGTCGCTGTCGATTTCGTATTTCAAGGCCGGCGGGAAGCATTCGAAGGCGGGATCGGCGGCATTGGGTTCGCCCGCCACGATGATCGCGAAAATCCGGTGCGAGCGGCCGAGGCGCTTGGTTGCGAGAATCTCCTCGTTCACCCAGTGCGACTTGGCCGCCAACGGCGAGCAGATGACGATGAGATTGGCGCTGCCCTCCAAAGCCGCGCGCAGGCGTTCGCCGAGGTCGTGGGCGGCGCCCAGTTCCTCGCGATCGCGGAAGATGGGCGTCAGCCGGGCCGGGACGGGGCCGGTCTCGCTGGCCGCGCCGACCAGTTCACGGGGAACGCGGTAGGATTCCAGGCTTTTATGCAGCCAGTCGCCCCAGACCTTGTCGGCATGGCGGTAGGAGATGAAGGCGCGGTAGCGGAAACCATTGGGGACCTGCGGCCCTGAACCCGAATGCGACACAAACACCTGCCCGACAACCCCGTCCGACCATAGCCGCTGGACGCAAGGCAGGGCCACCGCCGTGTTGCGCCGCACGATTGATCCGGCGCGGCGGACGGCGCACACTTTGGCATCAATGCATTAGAAAATTCCGGGAGAACACGAAGATGGAGGCTGAACTCGATCGCGCCCTTGCGACCGCGCACACGCCGACGCTGATGATGGCGCTGGTCCACCTGACCGGCGACACCAGCCATATCGATAACGCCCCGCCGCTGGTCTACGAGATGACGGGCGACGGCAACGGCAATTTGGCTCCGGCGCTGCAGGACGAGGTCAAGGCCAAGGTAAAGGCCGCGCTGCTGGCCCACAAGGCGGGCAAGCCGCTGGCGCCCGTGCCGAACACCGCCACGCTGCGCAAGATGATGAACTATGTCGCGGGCGTCGAGATCCCGCCGCACTACGTGCCGTTCCTTGAAGAGGAACTGGCGATTGACGGGCGCGACCCCAAGCAGCCCGCGCCGATTGCGCCCAAGCTGAAGGGCCGGGCGATGAAGGTGCTGATCATCGGCGCCGGCATGTCGGGCATTCTGACGGCGCTGCGCCTGAAGCAGGCGGGCGTCGATTTCCAGATCGTCGAGAAGAACCCGAATTTCGGCGGCACATGGCTTGAGAATCTCTATCCCGGCTGCCGCGTCGATAATCCGAGCCACATGTACTCGTACTCGTTCGAGGACAACCATGTGTGGCCGTATCTGTTCTCGACCCAGCCCGTGCTGCTCGCCTATTTCCAGGGCGTCGCGAAACGCCACGACCTCGCTAAGCATGTCCGCTTCGACACCCATGTGAACGAGGCGCGCTTCGATGAAGCCGCGAACGAATGGCGCGTCACGGTGACGGGCAAGGACGGCAAGCAGGAGGTGCTGACCGCGACCGCCGTCGTCAGCGCGGTCGGGCAGTTGAACCAGCCCAACTATCCCGCCATCGAGGGCGTCGGCGCGTTCAAGGGCCCGACTTTCCATTCGGCGCGCTGGGACCATTCGGTCGAGCTGAAAGGCAAGGACGTCGCGGTGATCGGGACGGGCGCGAGCGCCTTCCAGTTCGTGCCGGCAATCGCGCCGGATGTCGCGCATATGAGCCTCTTCCAGCGCACGCCGCCGTGGCTGAGCCCGACGCTCGACTATCACAACAAGACCGACGACGGCATGAACTGGCTGATCCAGAACCTGCCCTTCTATGACAAGTGGTATCGCTTCTGGCTGTTCTGGATGGGCACGGACGGCGTCTACGAGGCGATGAAGATCGACCCGGAATGGGCCGACCGCAAGGACGCGGTGAGCCCGCTCAATCACGAGCTGCGCACCATGTTCACCGAGATGGTGAAGATGCAGCTGCACGACCGGCCGGACCTGATCGACAAGGTGATCCCGGACTATCCGCTCGGCGGCAAGCGCATGGTGCGCGACAACGGCGTGTGGCTGGACGCGCTGAAGCGGGAGAATGTCGATCTCGTCACCGACAAGATCGCCCGCATCGTCGCCGAGGGCGTCGAGACCGCCGACGGCAAGCTGCACAAGGCGGACGTGCTGATCTATGGCACCGGCTTCAAGGCGAGCTCGTTCCTCGACACCTACAAAGTGGTCGGGCGTGGGGGCAAGGAACTGCACGAGGAATGGGCGGGTGACGCGCGCGCCTATCTCGGCATGACCGCGCCGGGCTTCCCCAACTTCTTCATCCTCTACGGCCCCAACACCAACATCGTCGTCAACGGCTCGATCATCTTCTTCTCGGAATGCTCGGTGCGTTATGTGGTCGGCGCACTGGACCTGCTGGCCGAGACGGGCGCAGCGACGATGGAGGTGAAGAAGGACGTGCACGACGCCTTCAACGCGCGGGTCGATGAAGGCAATGCCAAGATGGCGTGGGGCTCGCCCAACGTGATGAGCTGGTACAAGAACGCGCTCGGCCGCGTCAGCCAGAACTGGCCGTTCCCGAACGTCGAATACTGGCAGGCGACGCTGAAGCCGAACCCGGATGATTTCATCCTGGACGGCGGCGACGCGACCAAGGCGAAGGCCGCCTAGGCCTTTCGCGCGCTGATGAAGACGGCGGCGGTCCCGACGAGGGTCGCCGCCGTGACGTAGTGGGCGGGCCCCAGCGGGCTTTGCGTGATCAGCACCTGGATCAGCGGCGGGGTCGCGGCGCCGAAGACGGCATAAGCGAGATTGTAGGAGAACGAGACGCCGCTGAAGCGGACGTCTGCGGGGAAGGCGCGGACCATCATGGTCGGCACGATGCTGACCGCACCGACCGCGATGCCCGTGAGCGCATAGACCGGCAGCAGCAGCGCGGGATCGGCGCCATAGGTGAAGAGCGCATAGGCGGCGGCGATGAGCGCGATGCCGAAGATCGCCATCATCGGGCGAAGGCCGAAGCGGTCGATGCCCGCGCCTACCGCAACGGCGGAGAAGGTGAGGGTCAGCGTCGCGACGACGCTGGCGAAGGGCATGTCGGGGCCGAGCGCCGGATAGAGCTTGGGCAGCAGCGTCGGCGCCTGGAGGATGAGGACGACGATCGCGGCGGTGAGCATCCAGCTTGCGAGGATCGAGAGCACGACGCCGCGCCAGTGGCCGCGCAGCGCCTGGGCGAGCGGCAGGCCGCGCGCGAGTTCGGCGCGGGCGCGCATGGCTTCGAAGACCGGGGTCTCCTCAAGGAAGCGGCGGAGATACATGGCGATAAGGCCGAAGACGCCGCCCGCGAGGAAGGGAATGCGCCAAGCCCAGTCGAGGATCACCTCCGGCGCGAAGCTGCGATTGACGACGAGGGCCATCAGCGAGCCGAAGAGAATGCCGAGCGTGAGCCCGCCGGTGAGCATGCCGCAGGCGAGGCCGGTGCGTCCGGGCGGCACGTGTTCGGCCACGAAGACCCAGGCGCCGGGCGCCTCGCCGCCGATCGCCGCACCCTGCAGCACGCGAAAGACGAGCAGCAGGATCGGTGCGGCATAGCCGAGCGTCGCATAGGTCGGCATCAGACCGATGAGCAGCGTCGGCACCGCCATCAAGAAGACCGAGAAGACGAACATGCGCTTGCGGCCGATAAGGTCGCCGAAATGCGCCATGACGATGCCGCCAAGGGGCCGTGCGAGATAACCGGCGGCAAACAGCCCCCAGGTCTGCGCGAGCGCCAGCCATTCCGGCATGTCTGGCGGGAAGAAGAGTTTCGCGATGGTCGCGGTGAAGAAGACGAAGACGACGAAATCGTAGAATTCCAGCGCGCCGCCCAGCGAGGCGAGGCTGAGCGTGCGGACGTCGCGGCGGGTCAGCCGCTCTCCCGCGGCGCGGGCGCCGATCTCGGTCGTCATGTCATCTCCCCCCGGAGTCGTTTATTGTTTTGGCGGCGGTTCGTGGACGCGCACGATCATCGACTGACTGCCCGTCGCCATCAATGTCCCATCGGACGCGAACATGCGCTGGGCGCCATGGGCGAAGCCGCCATGGATGCCGTGGATGATGATCTCGCTGAGCACCCAGTCGGTCTCGACGAGGTTCACGATGCGGATCGTGTTGTCGAGGCTGTTGCCGCCGGCGTGCAGGTCGAGCGCATTACCGATGCCGCCGGGCACATGGTCGGCGAAGATCGCGAGCGTCACGGCGTCGGCGGGCAGGCCGTCGCGGGTGCGCATCCACATGATGATACGGCCGTCGCCGCTGGCTCCGCGGCCCGCGGAATGAGCAAAGCCGTAGCGGCCCTGGGCGAGGCGCAGCTCGATATTGCCGTGGAGGTCGCTGCCGTCGCTGCGCCAGTGTTCGACCGGCGCGCAGTCCTGCGGCGGCGGGACCTTGGGCGCGTCGACCCACTGGCGGGAGATGTCGAGGTCGCGCGACCCGAGAGCGGCGTTGACCGTGATGATCTCCTTGTCCCCCACATGAGCGGAGACGCGGGCCTGGCTGACGGAGTTGCCGGGCGCGGGAATCTCGACATCGAGATCGACGATCGAGGGCGGGCGCGCGAAGGAGAGGTAGTGCGCGGTCGCCCAGATCAGGGGGCGGCCGGTCGTGCGCTGGAGCGCCTGGACGCCCGCCGCGAGGCCGACGCCGCCGAACATGAACGCCTTGCCCGGCGGCCCCACACAGAGCCGTTCTTCCACCGGCAGGTACCAGCGATGCGGGTTGTGGGTCGCCTTGATGTCGAGGATGGGCATGGGCCGTCCGGAAGCGGAATTCTGATCCGTTGTGCTTAGAGCCGGATGCGCGTTCGCGCTAGGCCAGCGAGGCCATGGTGCGGGCGTAACGGGAAAGGATCGCGTCCTTGCCGACATGGCGGCCGCCGGCGACGATCTGCCGCCCCGCGCGCCAGACCGCGTCGATCCGAGCGCCGGCGAAGATCCAGGCGTCGAGGAGGCCGTCGCCCTTGGCCAGGGCTAGCGAGGGATGGGCGGCGTCGAGCGTCACGACATCGGCCACACAACCGGGGGCGATGGCGCGGTCGCCAAGGCCGAGGGCGCGATTGCCGCCCGCGAGCGCGGCGTCGAACAGGCGGCGGCCCGTCGAACCGCCCGGCGGCGCAAGGACGTTGCGGGCGCGGTGGGTGAGGCGCTGGATGTATTCGAGCGCCTTCAGCTCGTCGGCGGCGGAAATGAGAATGTTGGAATCGGTGCCGATGCCGAAGCGACCGCCGGCGGCGAGATAAGCCGGGGTCGGGAACACGCCATCGCCGAGATTGGATTCGGTGACGGGGCAGAGGCCCGCGACCGCGCCGCTGTGCGCCAGTCGTTGCGTTTCCGATTCGGTGAGATGGGTCGCGTGGATGAGGCACCAGTTGTCAGCCGCCCCGGCGCGGTCGAGCAGGACCTCGACAGGCCGCGCGCCGAAATGGGCGACGCAATCCGCGACCTCGCGGGTCTGTTCGGCGGCGTGGATATGGACCGGGCCGCCTTTGGCGAGCGCCGCGGCGGTGATGATTTCATCGAGCGACGCCGCGCGCAGGGAGTGCGGCGCGGTGCCAAGGACAGAGTCGTCGAGATGGATGATCGCTTCGCGCGCGGCCTCGACGAGCTTCGCATACTCTTCGATCGAGGTGAGGAAGCGCGCCTGGCGCGGACTGGCCGGCGCGCCGCCGAAATTGCCGTGGGCGTAGAAGACGGGGAGCAGTGTGAGGCCGAGCCCCACGGTTTCCGCCGCCGCGCCGATGCGGAAGGCGAGTTCGGCGATATTGGCGTAACGCGTGCCGTCGGGAGCGTGGTGGAGATAGTGGAACTCGCCGACCGTGGTGAAGCCGGCCTCGGCCATTTCGGCGAAGGCGAGCGCGGCGATGGCCTCGATCTGGTCGGGATTCAGCGTCAACACGAAGCGGTACATCGCCTCGCGCCACGACCAGAAATCGTCGTCCGTGGGACCGGCGGTTTCCGCGAGCCCCGCCATGCCGCGCTGGAAGGCGTGGGAGTGGACATTGGCGAGGCCGGGAAAGGCCGGGCCGAGCCGATGGTCGCCGGACTGGAAGGGCGTGTCGGCGGTGATCGCCGTGAACCGCCCGCCGGAAATCTGGGCACGCACCGAGGATGCCCATCCCGTGGGCAGCAGCGCTTGCGAGAACCAGAGCGAGGGCATGGGCGGGTTCTAGCATAGGGCTGACGCGCGGGGGCAAGGCGGCTAGGGTCGCGCGATGCGGTTCGACACGGTCTGGACGAATGCGACGCTGGCGACCATGGCCGAGGGCGGGCCGTGGGTGATCGCGGGCGGCATGGTCGGCGCGGTCGCCGGCAAGATCGCCTATGCCGGGCCGGCGGCGGACGTTTCGTTCGAGGCGGACAAGACCGTCGACTGCGCCGGACGGGTGGTGACGCCGGGGCTGATCGATGCGCACACCCATCTCGTCTATGGCGGCAATCGCGCCGCGGAGTTCGAGAGGCGCATTGCGGGCGTCAGCTATGAAGAGATCGCGCGAGCCGGGGGCGGGATCGTTTCGACCGTCGCGGCGACGCGGGCCGCGAGCGAGGACGAGCTCATCGCGCAATCGCTGCCCCGGCTGGATGCGCTGATCGCCGAGGGCGTGACGACGATCGAGATCAAATCGGGCTATGGGCTGAGCCTCGAGCACGAGCTGAAGGCGCTGCGGGCGATCCGCGCCTTGGGTAAGGCGCGCGATGTGCGTGTCGTGCCGACCTTTCTGGGCGCCCATACCGTGCCGGCCGAACTGAAAGGCCATCCCGGTGCCTATATCGACCTGGTCTGCGACGAGATGATTCCCGCCGTTGCGGGGTCGCGGTTGGCCGTGAATGTCGATGCGTTCTGCGAGGGGATCGGGTTCACGCCGGCCGAAACGGAGCGCGTCTTCGCGGCGGCGCGGGCCTATGGGCTGAAGATCAAAATCCACGCCGAACAACTATCCGACCTGAACGGCGCGGCGTTGGCGGCGCATTACGGCGCGTTGTCGGCAGACCATCTGGAGCATCTGAACGCTGATGGCGCGGCGGCGATGGCCAAGGCCGGGACCACGGCGGTGCTGCTGCCCGGCGCGTTCTATTTCACGCGCGAGACGCGCCTGCCGCCGGTGCAGATGCTGCGCGACGCGGGTGTCCGGATCGCGCTCGCGACCGACTGCAATCCCGGAACGTCGCCGCTTACTTCGCTGCTGCTTGCCGTGAACATGGGCGCGACGCTGTTCCGGCTGACGGTGCAGGAGTGTCTTGCGGGGGTGACGCGCGAGGCGGCGTTTGCGCTGGGCCTGCAAAACGAGATCGGCACGCTGGAGGCCGGCAAGGCCTGCGATCTCGCGATCTGGGAGGTCGGCGATCCCGCCGAACTGGTCTATCGCATCGGCTTCAATCCGCTGCACACGCGCGTTCGAGGGGGACGATGAGCGAGATCGCGATGACTCCGGGCGGAGTAAGCCTGACCGACTGGCGCGCGATCTATCGCGGCGCGGTGCCGCGTCTGGCGGACGGCGCGCGCGCTAAGATCGCGGAAAGCGCGGCGGCAGTGCGGCGCATCCTCGCGAAGGGCGCGCCGGTCTACGGCATCAATACCGGCTTCGGGAAACTGGCGAGCGTCCGCATCGAGGACGAGGACCTCGCGCAATTGCAGACGAACATCGTGCTGAGCCATGCGGCAGGCGTGGGCGAACCGATGCCGCCGGCGATCGCGCGGCTGATGATGGCGCTGAAGCTGGCGAGCTTGGCGCAGGGCGCGTCCGGCGTGAAGGAAGAGACGACGGCGCTGCTGGAGGCGATGCTGGCCGCGCGGCTGACGCCCGTCGTGCCCGCGCAAGGCTCGGTCGGCGCGTCCGGCGATCTGGCGCCGCTCGCCCATATGGCCGCCGCGATGATCGGCGTCGGCGAGATCGATACACCGGCCGGGCGGTATCCCGCAGACGAGGCACTGCGCGATGCCGGGCTACGACCGCTGACCTTGGGCCCGAAAGAGGGGCTGGCGCTGCTGAACGGGACGCAGTTCTCGACCGCCTATGCCCTGGCGGCGTTGTTTGAAACGGAGCGCGTGTTCCAGAGCGCGCTGGTGACGGGGGCGCTGTCGACCGAGGCGGCGAAAGGCACCGACGCGCCGTTCGATCCGCGCATCCACGCGCTGCGCGGCCATGCCGGGCAGATCGCCTGCGGCGCGGCGCTGCGGGCGCTGATGGCGGGATCGGCGATCCGCGCCTCGCATGCGGTGGACGATCCCCGCGTGCAGGATCCCTATTGCCTGCGCTGCCAGCCGCAGGTGATGGGCGCGGTGCTCGACCTGCTGCGCCAGGCGGCGGCGACGCTGACCATCGAGGCGAACGGGGTGAGCGACAATCCGCTGATCTTCGCCGACACCGACGAGGCGCTGTCGGGCGGTAATTTCCATGCCGAGCCCGTCGCCTTCGCCGCCGACATGATCGCGCTGGCGATCTGCGAGATCGGTTCGCTCAGCGAGCGGCGCATCGCCATGCTGGTCGATCCTGCTTTGTCGGGCCTGCCGGCGTTTCTGACGCCGCAGCCGGGGCTGAATTCCGGCTTCATGATTCCGCAGGTGACCGCCGCGGCGCTGGTGTCGGAGAACAAGCAGCGCGCGATGCCCGCCAGCGTCGATTCCATTCCGACGTCCGCCAATCAGGAAGACCACGTCTCGATGGCCGCGCACGGTGCCCGGCGGTTGATGGCCATGGCCGACAATGCCACGGCGGTCGTCGCCATCGAGTTGCTGGCCGCGTGCCAAGGCTGCGACTTCCATGCCGGGCTCGCGTCGAGCGGCGCGCTGGAGAACGTGCGGGCGACGCTACGCGCCGATGTGCCGCCGCTGGATCATGATCGCTACTTCCATCCCGACATCCAGGCGGCGATCGCCCTGGTGCGGAGCGGCGCGGTGAGCGAGGCCGCGCGCGAAATACCATTGCCGGGGATTTCCTGATGAAAGACTGGCTGAGCATCCATCGCGGCGAGGCGCCGCTGATCGTTTCCATTCCCCATGCGGGAACGGAGATTCCCCGCGAGATCGAAGCGCGGCTGGTTTCGCTCTGGCGGGGGCGGATGGATGCCGACTGGCATATGCCCACGCTCTACGACTTCGCGAAGGCGCTGGGCGCGACGGTGATCTCGACGGCGATCTCGCGCACGGTGATCGACGTCAATCGTGATCCGTCCGGCGCCTCGCTCTATCCCGGCCAGGCGACGACGAGCCTGTGTCCGCTGACGACCTTCGCCGGCGACGAGCTCTATCTCAATGCCAAGGGGCCGACCGAGGACGAGATCGACGAGCGGCGCGGGCAATATTTCCTGCCCTATCACGCCGCGCTCTATGACGAGATCAAGCGGCTGAAGCGCACGCACAATGCCGTCGTGCTGTATGACGCGCATTCCATCCGCAGCCAGATCCCGCGCCTGTTCGAGGGGACGCTGCCCGTCTTCAACATCGGCACGAATAGCGGGCGGAGCTGCGAGATGGAGCTGAGCAGCGCCGCGCAGATGATCTGCGCCGGCAGCGGCCAGCCGACCATCGCGAACGGACGCTTCAAGGGCGGGCATATCACGCGGCTCTATGGCGATCCCGAGCGCGGCGTCCACGCGATCCAGATGGAGCTGGCGATGCGGTCGTACATGCGCGAGCCGCACATGCCGGACGAGGAAAACTGGCCGACCGCCTTCGACGCCGATCTCGCCGCCCCAACCCAGGCGACGCTGAAGCGCGTGCTGAACGCCTGCATCGCCTTTGCGAAGGAAGCGACATGAACCGGCTGGATAACTCCCGCATTATCAGCGCCGCGCGCGGCACGGCCTTGAGCGCGAAATCTTGGCTGACCGAAGCGCCGCTGCGCATGTTGATGAACAACCTCGACCGCGAGGTCGCGGAGAAGCCGGAAGAGCTGGTCGTCTATGGCGGCATCGGCCGGGCGGCACGGGACTGGAACGCCTTCGACCGGATCGTCGAGACGTTGAAGCGGCTGGAAGGCGAGGAGACGCTGCTGGTGCAATCCGGCAAGCCCGTGGGCGTCTTCCGCACCCATGCCGATGCGCCGCGCGTGCTGATCGCCAACTCCAATCTCGTGCCGCACTGGGCGACCTGGGACAAGTTCAACGAGCTCGATCGCATGGGCCTGATGATGTACGGCCAGATGACGGCGGGGTCGTGGATCTATATCGGCACGCAGGGTATCGTACAGGGCACGTATGAGACCTTCGTCGAACTGGGCCGCAAGCATTACGATGGCGATCTCAGCGGCCGTTGGATCCTGACGGCAGGCCTTGGCGGGATGGGCGGCGCGCAGCCGCTGGCCGCCGTGATGGCCGGCGCCTCGTGCCTCGCGATCGAGTGCCAGCCCTCGCGCATCGAGATGCGGTTGAAGACGGGCTATCTCGACAAGAGCACCGCCGATCTCGACGAAGCACTCAGCATGCTGGCCGAGGCGAAGGTGGCGGGGAAGCCCGTCTCCATCGGCCTGCTCGGCAATGCCGCCGACATCGTGCCGGAGCTGGTGCGGCGCGGGGTACGGCCCGATGCGGTGACGGACCAGACCTCGGCACATGACGTGCTGAACGGCTATCTGCCGAAGGGCTGGACGCTGGGCGAGTGGGAAGACCGCAAACAGCGTGATCCCAAGGGCGTCGAGGCTGCAGCGCGCGCGTCGATCGTGGAGCATGTAAATGCCATGCTTGCCTTCAATGCGATGGGCGTGCCGACCGTCGATTACGGCAACAATATCCGCCAAGTCGCGAAGGACGAGGGCGTCAGCGACGCGTTCGCCTTTCCGGGTTTCGTGCCGGCCTATATCCGCCCGCTTTTCTGCCGCGGCGTCGGGCCATTCCGCTGGGTCGCGCTCTCCGGCGATTCCGAAGACATCTACAAGACCGACGCCAAGGTCAAAGAGCTGATGCCGCATGACGCGCATTTGCATAACTGGCTCGACATGGCGCGCGCCAAGATCAAGTTCCAGGGCCTCCCGGCGCGCATCTGCTGGGTGGGCCTGGGCGACCGCCATCGGCTGGGGCTTGCCTTCAACGAGATGGTGGCGAAGGGCGAGGTCAGCGCGCCGATCGTGATCGGGCGCGATCATCTGGATTCAGGCTCGGTCGCCTCGCCCAATCGCGAGACGGAGGCGATGCTGGACGGTTCCGACGCCGTGTCGGACTGGCCGCTGCTGAATGCGTTGCTCAACTGCGCGTCTGGCGCGACCTGGGTGTCGCTGCATCACGGCGGCGGTGTCGGGATGGGGTTCTCGCAGCATAGCGGCATGGTCATCGTCTGCGACGGCACCGAAGCCGCCGCGCGACGCGTCGAGCGTGTGCTGTGGAACGATCCCGCGACCGGTGTCATGCGCCACGCGGATGCCGGCTATGACATCGCGAAAGACAGCGCCCGGGCAAACCGGCTCGATCTGCCCGGGATCGCGCTCTAGCCGTCAGAGGTTGCAGGTATAGCGGCGGCCGTTGCGGCCGACATAGGTGTCGGTGCGGCGGTCATAGGAACGATAGGTCGCTTCGCAGGCGCGGACGTGATCGCGGCCGTTGCCGTGATTGTCGGAGGCGATCGCCGCGCTGACCGCGATGCCGAACAATGCGGCGAGCGCATTGTCGTTGCCGCGGTGATTGCGTTCGTAGAAGCCGCGATAATTGCTGTCCTTCCAGCTGCGCCCGTTGCGCTTCCAGTCCTGGCAGTCGCGCGCGCGCGGGTTCTGCGCGCAGTAGGAGGTGACGTAGTCGTTGCGGTCGCGATAGCCGTGCTCGCGCGCGGACGCTGTAGAGGACAGGCCGACAAGACCAGAGCCGACGATCGCGGTGACGAGGACGGCGCTGAGGAATTTGCGCATGGGACATCTCCTGAACAGTGCCGGAGCGGCGGCTGTGATGCGAGATGAACGCGCGAGATGCGCTTATTCCTGCGAGCTGAGCGATTGAAAATAAGTCATGTCGCGCAAGCGTGATCGGCGTGCCGGCGCAGCGTGAGACATGCAAACGCCCTCCCCGCTTTCACGGGAAGGGCGTTCGTTGAGTGCTGCCGGGCGCCGTTACAGGTTGCAGTAGTACCGGCGGCCGTCGCGGCCGACGAAGGTGTCGGAGCCACGATCATACGAGCGGTAGCGGCTCTCGCAGCGTCGCACATGATCCCAGTTGGAATCGCCGCGATAGCCATCGTCGTAGTAGTACGTCGTGGTGCGGCGGCGTTCCTGCGTCGAGCCGATAATAATGGCGCCGAGCGCGAGGCCCACGATCGCCGCAGCGGCAGCGTCGCCATTGCCGCGATGGCGACGATGATGGTCGTAGCCGCGATTGTCATAATAGCCGTGGCGATCGCCGCGGCGCGCTTCCGATGAGCCCGCAAGCGCCACGCTGCTCGTTGCAGCCATGGCGAGCGCCAGCGTCGTGCTGATGACTTTTTTCATGGCGTGTTCCTTTCAGTCAGTCGCTTGGTTAACGCGCCCATAATGTTCGGAGTTCCATGAACCCCACTTGAACAAGGCGTTCACGTGCAGCGCGGCGGTGCGCACGTCACCTTGACCGCCGTGGAATTGAGGCGTATTCGCGCTTTTCCGGTTGGAACCGCCTGCAGAGGAGGCTGCTCATGACAGATATTGCCAGCGCCCCTTGCCGCGCCGCCGACTGGTCTGCCTGACAATCAGGAGTCCTGCCGGGTGGCGCTGAACAGCGCCCTTCCCCTTTTCAGGATAATTCCGTGATCGAACTCTACGGCTGGAGCGATGCGCTCCAGGAAACTTTCCACGACTACGCCGCCGAGGGCCTGAAGCCCGCGCGGGTGACGATGCAGCAGCGCGGCCGCTATCGGCTAGCGACCGATGACGGCGATCTCATCGCCGGCGTCGCCGGGCGGCTGTCGAACACCAATGGCGACTATCCCGTCGCCGGCGACTGGGTCGCCGCTTCCCTACGTCCCGAAGAAGACGCGGCGACGATCCATGCCGTACTGCCGCGCTCCAGCGCCTTCGTGCGGAAGGCGTCCGGCACCGGACGCGAGGCGCAGGTTGTGGCGGCGAATGCGGACTTCGCGCTGCTGACGGCGTCGCTGAATGCCGATCTCAGCCTGCGCCGGCTGGAGCGTTATCTCGCGACGGCGCGCGAGAGCCGTGCGACGCCGCTGATCGTGCTGACCAAGGCCGATCTCTGCGACGACGTCGCGGCGCGTGTGGCGGAGGTTGAGGCGATCGCGCTCGGCGCCGCTGTGCATGCCGTATCGGCGATGAGCGGGCTTGGCCTGGAGGCGCTGGAAGCCGCCGTGGGACCGCGGCGTACCGCGGTGCTGCTGGGGAGCTCGGGCGCCGGCAAGTCGACGCTGGTCAATGCGCTCGCCGGCGAGGCGCTGATGGCGACGCAGGGCATCATCGCCGAGGGTGCACGCGGCCGGCACACGACAACGCACCGCGAACTCGTGCGCCTGCCGGGCGGGGCTTTGCTGCTCGACACGCCCGGCATGCGCGAGCTCGGCCTCTGGGATGCCGAGGAGGGCGTCGCGGCGACCTTCACCGATATCGAGGAGCTGGCGCTCAATTGCCGCTTCACGAATTGCGGCCATGGGAGCGAGCCGGGCTGCGCGGTGCGCGCGGCGCTGGAGGGCGGCACGCTGGATGCGGCGCGCTGGGAGTCCTACAGCAAACTGCAGCGCGAACTCGCCCATGAGGTGCGCAAGGGCGACTGGGTCGCGCGGCAGGCGCAGAAAAAGGTCTATATCGGCCGCCACAAGGCCTATCGCGCGCTCGTGAAGGACCGCGACAAGGACTGAGCCCCGCGCGGGATCGACAAGCAGGCGGCGATCCGTATGGTGCGCCGCCTGCGTTTCCGTTTTCGACCACCCGTGAGCGTTCCATGATCCGCACGTTTCTCGCTGCCGCATTTCTCGCCATCGCGCTGCCCGCCGAGGCGCATGACATGGCCAGCATGACGCATGGCGAAACCGCCATCGCGGTCAGCGATGTCTGGGCGAACGCCGCGCCGGGCAGCAACGGCGCGGTCTATGCGATGATCATGAACGGCGGCGCGGCGGCCGATCGGCTGATCGCGGTAAAGAGCGATCTCGCTGCCGCCGTCGAGCTGCATGCGATGAGCGAAGAGGGCGGCGTCATGCAAATGCGCAAGGTGGACGGCGTCGACGTGCCCGCCGGCGGCATGGTGATGCTGGAGAGCGGCGGCACACACATCATGCTGATCGGCCTGAAGGCGCCGCTGCGCGAGGGCACAACAGGCACGCTGACCTTCGTCTTCGAACATGCCGGCGACGTGAGCGCCGAGCTGACCGTCCGCGCCGGCGGCAGCGGCGGCCACGACCACCACTGAACTCAGTCGAGCATGGCGGCGAGCGCCGGTGACAGGTGCTCGATGAAGGCGTCGCCCTCGCGCATCAGGAAGCGCGCGGCGAGCTGATGCTGCGCGGCGAAGGCCATGCCATCGACGAGGCCGAGCACGCCGAGCGCCGTCGCGAAACCGTCCGCGGTCATGCAGGACCGATGAACGACGCTGACCCCGGCAGGCGCGTCGTCGCCGAGCGGCAGGCCGGTACGGGGATCGATCGTATGCGCGATGCGCCGCCCGCCCTGGACGCGGACGCGGTGGTAATCGCCTGAGCTGGCGATCGCCATGGCGTGCAGCGCGATCACGAGTTCTTCCGGCGCCCCAGCAGCGGGCGGGGTTTCGAAACCGACGAACCAAGGCGTGCCGTCCGGCTTCATGCCCTGCCCCTTCAGCTCGCCGCCGATCTCTACGAGATAAGCGCCGATGCCCAAGCGCGTCAGCGCCTGCGCGACCTTGTCGACGGCAAACCCCTTGGCGATACCGGAGAAGTCGAGGCGGATACCGCCGGGCTGAAGGACGCGTGTGCCGTCAAGCGCGAGACGCCGCCAGTCGCCCTCGGCGCGGGCCCTGGCGAGGGCCCGCGGGGTCGGCAGGGATGAGGCGACGCCGCCGGGCCCGAAGCCCCAGAGATCGACCAGCGCGCCGCAGGCGGGATCGAACGCCCCGTCACTGAGCGCCGCGATGCGCAGCGCTTCAGTCAGCACGGTCAGGAAATCGTCGGGCGCGTCGTGCCAGCTTGCGGCGGGCGCGGTGTTGAAGCCGCTGATGAACGCGTCCGCTTCCCAAGTGCTCATGTCCGCGATCACCTGCGTAAGGCAGATCTTGATCGCGTGCTCGACCACGGCGGCGTCCGTGCCATAGGCGCGGACCGACCAAGTCGTGCCCATGGAGACGCCGTGCAGACGGATGAGCGGGCCGTCGGCGGCAATGGGCGGCTGCGTGATCGGGGGGATCAGGACCCTAGTCATCGCAGCCGCATCAACCCTTAGGGATTCAGGACTTCAAGCACGGTCGTGTAGCCGACGCGGCGCTTGGCGCCTTCGATCTGCGAGGGCAGATCCTGCTGCGTCGCGTTCACCCAGAACATGCCGGCTTCGGGGAAGGTGATCTGGAAGCTGCCGTCGTCGCCGGTCGTCACCTTGGCTTCGCCCGTGCCGTTGCGATAGCGCGCATTGCCGGGGATGTAGGTGACCTCGACGCCCTTGGCGGGCTGGCCGTCGAGCAGCAGCTTGAAGCTGGCCGCCTCGCCGACGAAGAGATCGTTGGGATGGGTGACGGGCACCAGTTCGAGGCCGAGGCCGATCGGCTTGAAGACGGTGTCGGTGGGCGCGCCGCGGGTCACGAAGACTTCGAGACGGTTCTGGCCTTCGGAGAGTTCGACATTGGTGGCCCCTTCGGGAATAGCCGTACCGATCTCGTCCTTCTTGCCGCGCCAGCGCTTCTTCTCGCCGTTCAGCTCATAGCTCGCCATCGCATTGTCGCCGGCGGTGAAGACCTTGTAGGTGCCGGGCTGCGTCAGATGGAGATCGAAGACGCTGCGATACTTGCCGGTCGCAATGTTCTCGGGCGCCGCATAGGTGCCGTCGGGCAGTTCGACCGAGAGATTGTCGAGCTTCAGCGGATTGTGGTCGGCATAGAACAGCTCGTTCGAGACCGCGGCGTCGAACGACACCCACGGATCGTCGCCCGAAAGGACGGTCGCCGAGGGGACGATCCACTGGCGGTGGGCCGTGGCGGTGAAGGGAACCGCGGCGAGCACGGCGGCGGTGACGAAAAGCGCGAGATGGCGGCGGACGGTCATGGGTCTCTCCGTTGCGGTCTTATGGCTGGATGTCGAGCTTGATGGCGCCGAGTTCGGACGTGCCGGCGCCGCTGGCGCTCGTCGCCGCCTCGGCCGGCCAGGTGAAGGGCACCTTGACGACTTCGCGGCCACCGGATTCACGCGCGGCTTCGACGACGAGGCTGTAGGAGCCCGGCTCGAGCGTCGGCGTCGCGGTGACGGTTTCGGTACCGGGCGCGCGGGTCGGGCCGCTGACGCCGTCAATCGGCATTTTCAGGTCGCGGCCGGCCCGGCGCCACCATTGGCGCAAGTCCTTCAGCCACTTCTCGCCTTCGTTTTCCTTGAGTTTGGTGCCGTACCAGACCGCAAGATTGGCGGCGACGGACTGGTCCGACTTCTCGATCCAGATCGCGAGATATGGCTTGTGGTACTCGGCAACGTCGAGCTTCGGGATCTCGACGCTGACGGTGACTCCCGCAGCGGAGGCGGGCACCGCGCTGAGCAAGGCAAGCGCTGGAACGGCAATACGCATCGAGGTCCTCGTTTCAGTGGATGAAGAAAATGGCGAGCAGGATGGGAATGGCGAAGCCGAGGCCGACCAGCGGCCAGGTCGACTTGCGGTTACGCGCATACATGTAGAGGAGGCAGATGCCGGTGACCGAGAAGACGATGCAGGCCACGGCGAAGATGTCGATGAACCAGATCCACGCCGTGCCGGTGTTGCGGCCCTTGTGGAGGTCGTTGAGATAGGAGACCCAGCCGCGATCGGTGCGCTCGTATTGCACCGCGCCTTCCAGCCGGTCGATGGTGAGGAAGGCGTCGCCCCCGGGCCGTGGCAGCGCGACATAGACCTCATCGTCCGACCATTCGCCCGGTCGGCCCGCGACGTCGATGCTGATGGCGGTGTCGATCGCCGCGGCGACGGGATCGGGCACCGGCGCATCGGCGCCACCCGGACCAAGCTGAGCCAAGGTTTCGGGCGCGAGCGTGGTTTCCAGCCGCGTGACGACGGGCTTCGCCTCGATATCGGCGGCGTGGTTGAGCGTGATGCCGGTGAGCGCGAACAGGAAAATGCCGGCGAGGCAGATCGCGCCGCTGATCCAGTGCCAGTTCCGGAACTGGGTCAGCCACCACATCTTGGGATTCATCTTGGGCTTCGGCCGTGCCGGACGCGGCGGCGCGGGCGCGGCAAGCGTGTCGGGCTTCACAGCTCGGCCCATTGACGCAGCAGGTTGTGATAGGTGCCGGTGAGCGAGACGATGGCGAGATCATCGGCGCCAACCTTGGCGCTGAGGCTCTGGATCGCGACGTCCATGTCGAAAAGCAGCGCGCGGCTGACATCGCTGCGCACCAAGCTCTGGATCCAGAAGAACGCACCGACCCGCTCGCCGCGCGTGATGGCGCTGACCGAATGAAGGCTGGTCGCGGGGTAGAGAATGAGGTCGCCGCCTTCCAGCTTCACGCTGTGGGCGCCGTAGGTGTCTTCGATCGTCAGCTCGCCGCCGTCGTAATCGTCGGGCTCGCTGAGGAACAGCGTGGCCGACAGATCGGTGCGGATGCGGCGGCCAGTATCGATATTGGTGCGCACGGCGTTGTCGACATGCGCGCCGAAGCCTTCGCTGATCCCGTAGCGGTTGAACAGCGGCGGCAGGATGGTGTGCGGCAGGGCCGCCGAGGTGAAGAGCGGATTCTTCTCCAGCGCGGCGACGATCTCGGCGCCTGCCTGACGGGCCACCGGATCGCCCTGCGGGAGCTGGCGATTTTTCTTCGCCAGCGCCGCCTGATAGCCCGACGTCAGATTGCCGTCGACCCACGGCGCCGCATCGAGGACGCGACGGAGGGATGCGACCTGGTCCTTACCGAGAACACCGGGAATCTGGAGCAGCATCGCTTCCTCTGTCGCGCGCTCGCGCGGCCTAGAACGTGTAGGTGGCGGTTAGCGTCGCCGAACGCGTGTCGCCGGGGACCGCCCAGCCATTGTTGCGTATGCGGATGTAGTACTCTTCGTCCAGCACGTTCTTCACGTTGAGTTGGAGGCCGAGATCCTCGGTAACCTCGTAGTTCACCATCGCGCTGTGCAGCCAATAGGCCTCGGACGTGTAGAGCAGGTTGCGCGCGACGCCGCCGGTCACGGTGACGCCGTTATTCAGGTAGTACTCGCCCTGATAGCTGACACCGTAGCCGATGGTGAAGCCGCTGCCGATCTCGTAGGTCGCCCAGATGCTGCCGGAGTTTTCCGGCGTGTTGGTGAGCGGGTTGCCAACATAGGGAACCGTGGGGCCGTAGCACGCCGTATTGGTAAGCGGCTGCGTCAGGCAGAAGTCCGAGATGCCCTGGATCACTTCCGTGTCGAGATAGGTGTAGTTCGCGAAGATCGTCAGCTCGTCGGTGATGTTGCCGGTGGCGCTGAGCGTGAGGCCGCGGACGCGGGCCGAACCGTCGAGCGTGTTGTCGGGCAGCGTCGGATCGTTCGAGGCGACCTTGTAGTTGGTGCGGTCGTTCTGGAAGATCGAGGCCGACAGCGACAGGCGGTCGTCGAGGATGTTCCACTTTACGCCGAGTTCGTAGATCTCGCCCTTCTCCGGATCGACATTGCAGGTGAGCGCCGTGCAGCCGCCATTGACCGACGCCTGCGAGGGCGTCTCGGTATTGCCGTAAGCGAAGTAGATGCTGGCGTTCGAGACCGGCTTGTAGACGATGCCGGCGCGATAGGAGACGAGATCGTCCGCGTTGCGGAAGATCGCGCCCTGGACGAGTGCGGGTTCGTTGCTGGTCCACGGACCGACGCCGCTGCCGGGCGTCGTGTTGGCGGGCAGTGCGGCGGCGGTGAATTCGCCGTCGACCCGGTCGTAGCGGATGCCCGCGTTGATTTCCCACTGGTCGTTCAGCTCGATCGTGTCGAACAGATAGACGGCCTTGGTGGTCTGCTGGCCGTCGCTGATGCCGGTGCGCACGAAATTGACCGGACCCGTCCAGATATTGTTCGGGTTCGCGATGCTCATATTCGGCAGCACCGGGTTAGGCGTCGCGCCGTTCGGGTTGCGCAGCACGTTGCCGGTTTCGAGGTGGTAGTCCTCGTCCGCGATCGAGAAGCCGAAGACGAGGCTGTGCTTCAGCCCACCGGTCTCGAACTGCGCCGCGAAGTCGGTCTGGTTGTAGAGCAGCGTATTCTTGGTATCGCGGCGATTGCCGCGCGGGCCGCCGACCGTGTACTGGCCGGGTGTCGCACAGGCGGCGCCGGTCGCGATGTTGATGCCGGAGGCGATACACCACACGCCGCTCTGCGGCGGGTCGACGACCGAGACCTGATCGACTTCCTGGTAACGGGTGAGGTTGCGGACCGAGAGCCATTCGTTGAACTCGTGATCGACCTTTACGGTGAACTGGTCGACGTCGATCAGCTGGGTATCGAGATTGGCGTAGCCATAATACTTCGATGGATCGACGCCGGGCACCGGGCCGTTGTTGAAGGCGTTGGCGTAATACGGCACGCCGTATTGCGGGATGTTATCGTCTTCCTGATGGAGATAGTTGAGCGTGACGGTGGTCGGCGAGCCGAGACCGAAGACGATCGACGGCGCGATGCCCCAGCGGCTGTAGTTTTCCACGTCGCGGCCGGGCACGTCCTGCTTATGGCCCATGGCGTTGAGGCGGATGGCGATCTGGTCCGTGACCTTCTGGTCGGTATCCAGCGTGACGCGGCCATAGCCGTCGGTGCCGAGGCCGCCGACGACCGTGGTCGTGTCGTTGCCGTGCGGCGTCTTGGAAACGATGTTGATCGAACCGCCCAGCGAGCCCGAACCGCCATAGACGGAGTTCGCGCCGTTCACGAGCTCGATCTGCTCGAGGTTGAAGGGGTCGGTGCGGGTGTACTGCGCGCTGTCCTTCACGCCGTCGACGGTGATGTCGGAGTTCGCCGCATAGCCGCGCAGGTTGATGCTGTCGCCATAGCCGCCGCCGCCTTCGCCGGCGCCGAAGGTGATGCCGGGCGCGGTCGAGAGGATCTCGCGCAGGGTCAGCAGGTTCTGGCCGCGGATCGTGCCGGAATCGATGATGGTGATGGTCTGCGGCGTGTCGAGCAGCGGCGCCGTGTATTTCGGCGATTCCGGCTTCTTGCGCTCGCCGGTGACGTTGACCGTCTCGCCGCTTGCGTTCACTTCGGCGACCTGAACCGGCGCCGTGGTGTCAGCGGCCTGCGCGGCGCCATGTGCCAGCGCCAATCCCGCCACGCCAGCCACCGCCGACAGCCCCAGACGCGGGCGAGCAATCGCCCGCACGCCAGCATGCTTCTTCATCATCAATTTCGGTCCCCGTTGCCCCGGTATTGCGAATGCGGCGCACTTCTAGCGACGGATATCTGAGATGACAATGAGAATGATTCTTATTTGGACGATTTTTGACAGCTAAATGGACGATTGCTGCGGCGCACCCGCGTAGATTTTATTGCGCTAAGCCCATGACGGGTCGAAAATAACCGCAGGGATCGCCGGGTAAACGGCGACCATGAGGGTGGCCCGAGAACATGGTTGAGTTGCGCTTTTGGTTGAGCCCCGCGCGGTGGGGCCTTGCACCCGCATGAATCCGACAGAGCCCGCAGGTGCGGATTACTGGCACAAGGTCGTCGACTGCCAGTGGGCGTGTCCCGCCCATACCCCCGTCCCTGAATACATCCGCCTAATCGCCGCCGGCCGCTACGCCGACGCCTATATGGTCAACTGGCATTCCAACGTGTTCCCGGGCGTGCTCGGCCGCACCTGCGACCGGCCCTGCGAGCCCGCCTGCCGCCGTGGCCGGGTCGAGGAGCAGCCCGTCGCGATCTGCCGCCTGAAGCGCGTCACCGCCGACAACAAGGGCGACATCCAGGACCGCCTGCCCAAGCCCGCGACCGAGAAGAATGGCAAGCGCGTCGCGCTGGTCGGCGCCGGTCCGGCCGCGCTGACGGTCGCGCGCGACCTGCTGCCGCTGGGGTTCCACGTCACGATCTATGACGGCGACGCCAAAGCCGGCGGCTTCATGCGGACGCAGATTCCGAAATTCCGCCTGCCCGAAGCGGTGCTGGACGAAGAGGTCGGCTTCATCACCGGGCTGGAGCCCGAGCTGAAGCTGGGCCAGCGGGTGGACAGCCTGAAGGCTTTGCTGACCGAGAACTATGACGCGATCTTCGTCGGCAGCGGCGCGCCGCGCGGACGCAATCTTGAAGTGCCCGGCCAGGACCAGGTCGCCGGCAATATCCATGTCGGCATCGACTGGCTGGCGAGCGTCTCGTTCGGCCATGTCGAGAAGATCGGCAAGCGCGTGATCGTGCTGGGCGGCGGCAATACCGCGATGGATTGCTGCCGCACCGCGCGCCGCCTCGGCGGCGAGGACGTCCGCGTCGTCGTGCGCTCAGGCTTCGAGGAAATGAAGGCCTCGCCCTGGGAGAAGGAAGACGCCAGCCACGAGGGCATTCCGATCCACAATTTCCTCGTCCCCAAATCGGTGACGAACGAGAAGGGCCGCCTCACCGGCATGATCTTCGAGAAGGTCAAGGCCGAGTACAAGGACGGCAAGCGCAGCCTGGTGCCCTCGGGCGAGGCCGACGTCTTCATGCCCTGCGACGACATCCTCGTCGCGATCGGCCAGGAGAACGCGTTCCCCTGGATCGAGCGCGATGTCGGGATCGAGTTCGACCGCTGGGGCATGCCCAAGGTGTCGGAGACGACCTACCAGTCGACCAATCCGAAGGTCTTCTTCGGCGGCGACGCGGCGTTCGGGCCGAAGAACATCATCTGGGCGGTGGCGCATGGCCACGGCGCAGCGACCTCCATCGTCAAGTTCACGCAAGGCGACGATGTCGCGGTGCGGCCGGCGACGGGGATCGCCGTCTCCAGCCAGAAGATGGGCATCCACGAGTGGAGCTACGACAACGATATCCGCGCGGACAAGCGCTACAAGGTGCCGCATCTCGATAACGCGGTCGCGCTGAAGGACATCCGCGCCGAGGTCGAACTCGGCTTCGACAAGCATCTGGGCTTTGCCGAAGCGCAGCGCTGTCTCAACTGCGATGTGCAGACCGTGTTCGCACCGAAGCTCTGCATCGAGTGCGACGCCTGTGTCGATATCTGTCCGATGGACTGCATCACCTTCACCGCCAATGGCGAGGAAGCCGAACTGCGCACGCGCCTGACCGCGCCGGCGCCGAACGAGTGGCAGGATCTCTACGTTTCGACCGAACTGAAGACCGGCCGCATCATGGCGAAGGACGAGGACGTCTGCCTCCATTGCGGTCTCTGCGCCGAACGCTGCCCGACGGGCGCGTGGGACATGCAGAAGACCCTTATCGAAATTCCGCAAGCCAGTGCGTCATGCCGAAGCCAATAGTCGCGACCAACGACTTCGTCGTCAAATTCGCCAACGTCAACGGCTCGGGATCGGCGAGCGCGAACGAATTGTTCGCGAAGTCGATCCTGAAGACCGGCGTGCCGATCGCCTCGCGCAACATCTTCCCCTCGAACATCCAGGGCCTGCCGACCTGGTATGAGGTGCGCGTCTCCGGCCAGGGCTGGCTGGGCCGGCGCGGCGGCGTCGACCTGATGGTCGCGATGAACCCGCAGACCTGGGACAAGGACGTCGCCTCGATCGAGCCGGGCGGCTATCTGTTCTACGATTCCTCCAAACCCCTGCCGCCCTCGAAGTTCCGGCCCGACATCACCGTCATCGGCATGCCGCTGACCGAGATCTGCAACCGGACCTATAGCGATCCGCGCCAGCGCCAGCTCTTCAAGAACATCATCTATGTCGGCGCGCTCTCGGCGATCCTCGACATCGATCCGGCCGTGATCGAGGACCTCATCCGCGAGCAGTTCAAGGGCAAGGAGCGGTTGCTGGAGCCGAACTTCAAGGCGCTGCATATCGGCCGCGACTATGCGATCGAGCACCTCGAAGGGCTCTGCAAGCTGAAGGTGGAGAAGTCCGACAAGGTGGGCAATCGCATCTTCATCGAGGGCAACGACGCCGCGGCGCTCGGCTGCGTCTATGGCGGCGCGACGGTCGCGGCCTGGTATCCGATCACCCCCTCGACCTCGGTCGCCGAAGCCTTTGCGGCGCATTGCAAGGATCTGCGTGTCGACGAGGCGACCGGCGCCAACAACTACGCGATCGTGCAGGCCGAGGATGAGCTCGCCGCGATCGGCGTCGTGATCGGTGCGGGGTGGAACGGCGCGCGCTCGTTCACCGCGACCTCGGGGCCCGGCATCAGCCTGATGCAGGAATTCTTCGGCCTCGCCTATTTCGCCGAAATCCCCGCCGTCATCTTCGACATCCAGCGCGGCGGCCCCTCGACAGGCATGCCGACGCGCACGCAGCAATCGGACATCCTGCTCTGCGCCTACGCAAGCCACGGCGACACCAAGCATGTCCTGCTGTTCCCCGAGGATCCGCGCGAGGCGTTCCTGTTCGCCGCCGAGGCGCTGGATCTGGCCGAGCGGCTACAGACCCCGGTCTTCGTCATGTCCGATCTCGATATCGGCATGAACCAGTGGCTGTGCGAGCCGCTGGAGTGGGACGACATGCGGACCTATGACCGCGGCAAGATCATGACGAAGGAGATGCTGGATGCCGGCGTCGACTTCGGCCGCTATCTCGATGTCGACGGCGATGCGATCCCGTTCCGCACCCTGCCCGGCACGCACCCGACGCGCGGCGCCTATTTCACCCGCGGCACCTCGCGCGACCGCTACGCCAAGTATTCGGAAGAAGGCGCCGTCTATGTCGACAACATGCAGCGCCTGCTGCGCAAGTTCGAAACGGCGAAGGGCCTGGTGCCCAAGCCCGTCATCCACACCGCGCAGCGCCCGGCCCGCTTCGGCGCGATCTATTTCGGCTCCACCGCGCCCGCGATGAGCGAAGCGCTGGATACGCTGGAGAAGAAGGGCCTGCATCTCGACACGCTGCGCGTTCGCGCCTTCCCCTTCACCGACGAGGTGATCGAGTTCGTCAACGCGCACGAGCAGGTCTTCGTCGTGGAGCAGAACCGCGACGGGCAGATGCGGACGCTGCTGATCAACGAGGGCGCGATCGATCCGGCGCGGATCGTCTCGATCCCGCACTATGACGGGACGCCCATCACCGCGCGCTTCATCCAGGCGGAGATCGCCGGACGTGTCGCGCAGCTGGAACCGAAACTGGAAGGCGCAGCCGAATGAGCTATCTCGCCAAGCCGAAATTCCGGCACCCCAATCTCGAGCAGAACGCGCTCGGCTTTACCCATCGCGACTATGAAGGCGCGATCTCGACGCTGTGCGCGGGCTGCGGCCACGATTCGATTTCGGCCTCGCTGATCCAGGCGTGTTTCGAACTCGACATCGAACCGCACCGCGTCGCCAAGCTTTCGGGCATCGGCTGTTCGTCGAAGACGCCGGACTATCTGCTGGGGCAGAGCCACGGCTTCAACTCGGTGCATGGGCGGATGCCCTCGGTGCTGACCGGCGCCAATCTCGCCAATCGCGACCTCATCTATCTCGGCGTCTCCGGCGACGGCGACAGCGCCTCGATCGGCATCGGCCAGTTCGTCCACGCGATCCGGCGCGGCGTGAACATGCTGTATGTCTGCGAGAACAATGGCGTCTACGGCCTGACCAAGGGTCAGTTCTCGGCGACCGCCGATAACGGCTCGAAGTCGAAGGGCGGCGCGACCAATATGGATTCGCCGATCGACCTCGTCAGCCTGGCGCTGATCGCCGGGGCGACCTTTGTCGGGCGCAGCTTTTCCGGCGACAAGACGCAGCTCATCCCGCTGATCAAGGCTGGCATCGCGCATGGCGGCGCGGCGGTGATCGACGTGATCAGCCCCTGCATCGCTTTCAACAACCATGCGGGCTCGACCAAGAGCTTCGACTTCGTGCGCGAGCACAACGAGGCCGTGAACCGGCTGGATTTCATGGAAGGCCGCGAGGCGATCAAACTCGATCAGGCGCCGGGTACCTCACAGGACGTGATGCAGCATGACGGCTCGATCATCCGCCTGCACAAGATCCGCGACGATTATGACCCGCGTGACAAGGTGAAGGCGATGAACTATCTGCAGCAGCGCCATGCCGACGGCGAGCTGGTGACCGGCCTGCTCTACGTCAACACCGACCCGCGCGATCTGCACACTTCGCTGAACACGGTGAAGACGCCGCTGAACCGGCTGGGCACCGACGTGCTGTGCCCCAAGTCGAGCGCGCTGGCGGCGATCAATGCGGATTATCGCGCGGGCTGACCGCCCGTTTCGATCAGCGACCCACCCCTACACGTCATGGCCGGGCTTGACCCGGCTATCCAACTTCATGGCACGGCGCTGTTCACTGGATGGCCGCCTCAAGGGCGGCCATGACGATGAAGAGAACAATTGAAAATATTCGGCGCGACGCCAAGACAAAAGAAAACGCCGGGACTTTCGTCCCGGCGTTTTCTTTTCAGAATGAGGCCTGAGCCTTAGAAGTTCACGCCGAAGTCGACGCCGAAGGTACGCGGCGGCGAGTAGACGCGCAGGTTGCCCAGCGAGCCGAGGCCGAACGTGTTGTTGATGACGAGTTCGTCGGTGAGGTTCTTGCCCCACACCGCGAGGTGCCACTTGCCGTCCGTCGATTCGAACGAGATCGTGCCGTCGAGCAGCGTGTTGGCGTCGCGCACCTGGATGTCCGACGTGCGGTTGATGACGCCGCCGCTGGTGTAGGCGTCGTCCATGTACACAGCGTTCGCGTTCAGCGTCATCGTGCCGAAGTCGAAGTCCTTCTGGTAGGTGAAGCCGATCGAGCCCGACCACTTGGGCGCGAAGACGAGCGGCAGGTCCGAGTTGTCGGTGGGGTTGTTGACGCCGTCCGACGTGAAGTCGGTGAAGAACGTTTCATAGCGCGCATCGAGGTAGCCGATATTGGCGTTCAGCGTGAATTCCTCGCTGACGGCCCAGTTGGCTTCCAGTTCGGCGCCATCGATGATCGCGCCGGCCGCGTTCGAGACGATCGATTCAAAGCCGATGATCGCGCCGCCAGGCCCGAAGATCGGACCCTGCGTGCCGGTCTGCATGTCGGAGTATTCGTTGCGGAAGATCGCGACGTTGAGGCGCAGCTTGCCGTCGGCCAGCGTGCTCTTCACGCCGAGTTCGTAGGCATCGACGTTTTCCGCATTGAACGGACCGACCGAGGTCAGCGTGTTCGCGCGGCCGTTGAAGCCACCCGAACGGAAGCCCTGCTGCCACTGGGCATACCCCATGACATCGTCATTGAACTTGTAGGAGATGCCGAGCTTGGGCGAGAAATCGCTCCAGTCGTCCTTGAACGTCGCCTGCGGCACCGCGCCGATCGGATCGTTCGTGAACTCCTTCTTCTCGAAGCTGTAGCGGCCGCCGGCCGTCAGCACGAGCGCGTCGGTCACGTTGTAGTCGATCTGGGCGAACGCGGCGACGGCCGTATTTTCCTGCGACGCGACCTGTGCGCCGTTGATGATCGTGACCGGAATGACGACGCCGGGCGCGATCGTCACGGGGATGACCGCGTTCTGCGCGTTGGAGATCTCATAGGCCTGGTTCAGGTAGTAGACGCCGGCGACATAGTTCCACGGACCGTCGCCGTTCGACGCGATGCGCAGTTCTTCGCTGAACTGGTGATGCGTCTGGAGGCGCTCGCCATGGTAGCGATAGGTCGGGCTGCCGCTGGCGTCGTAGTCGGAGAGGATGTTGTCGTCGAACTCGCGATAGCCGGTCACCGAGGTGATCGTGCCGACGCCGACATCGTAGTTCATTTCAAGCGTGGCGCCCCAGGTATCGACGCGCGAGAAGATCGGCGCGTCGCCATACGACACATACGGGTCGTCGCCGGCGGCGTAGACGGTGGGCGACAGCGGCGCGAACGTGTTGCCGGGCAGGCCGGCATTGCGCATCGAGGAGCCCGAACCTTCTTCCTTGTCCGCATCGACGATCAGCGTCGCGTCGAACTTCTCGCTCGGCGTCCAGTGCAGCGTCAGGCGGCCGGCCAGGGTTTCCTGGTCGCCTTCCTTCATCTTGCGCGTCGCATTGTAGTTGTAGCCGTCATAGGTCTTCGAGAGGACCGAGATGCGGCCTGAGAGCGTCTCGGAGATCGGGAAGTTGACCGCAGCGCGGATCTCGCGGCGGCCGTGATCGCCGAGCGTGCCCTGCACACCGCCGCTGAACGTGCCGTCCGGGCGCTTGGTGCGAACGCTGATGAGACCGCCGATCGTGTTGCGGCCATAGAGCGTGCCCTGCGGGCCGCGCAGCACTTCGACGGATTCGACGTCGTAGAAGTCCATCAGCGCGCCGGAGTTGCGCGTGAGATAGACGCCGTTGATTTCGGTGCCGACCGACGGCTCGAAGCTGGATTCAACGTCCGAGAAGCCGAGGCCGCGAATGTAGAAGGCGGCGGCGAAGGGCGAGTAGCCGACCGGCGCGAGAATGACGTTCGGCGCCTTGGCGCTGAGATTGGTGAGGCTGGTGACGGCCTGGTCGGTCAGCGCCTTGGAGCTGAACGCGCTGACGGCCAGCGGCACGTCCTGCAGCTTCTGCTCGCGCTTCTGCGCGGTGACGACGACCTCTTCGTCTGAATCATCGGCGGCGGGCGCCGTGTCCTGGGCGAAGGCCGGCATGGCGGCCACGGTGAGCGCAAGCGCGCTGGCCGCGGACATGAAGAATCTGGTGGCGTTGGAACGCATGGTAGGTTTCTCCCCGTGAATATCGAAGGCCGTCTGAGGCGGCGGTTTTGCGGGAGAATGCTGTTCGCGGCGGTATTGTCAACCTAGATGACGATTAAAATGCTTTGAGTAGTAAGCTTTGTCACGCACCGTCGCCGCGTTGCAACGATTTCGCCTTGCGTTTCGCAGGTGCAGCATTGGCGGGCGTCGGCAACAGCGGCTGACCCCAGTCCGCGCCCAGCGCCACCGCGAGATTGGCGACATTCGTCTTGCCGATGCGGCGCGCGAGTTCCGCCGTCAGCAATTGCACGGCTTCATTGGCATCCGCGCGCATCGCGAGACCCTTGGCCGCGATCGACAGGATCTTGGAGCGGCCGTCCAGCGGATCGTCCGTCAGCTCCAGCATGCCCATTTCGATCATCTGGTTGATGGTCGAGTGGATCGCCTGGCGGCTGATCCCCAGATTGCGCGCGATGTCCGACGGACGGCAGACGCCGATGACCACATTGACCATCACCATCGATTGCGGGCGGGTGACATGGCCCCAGCCCTTCTCCTGGAGCTGGGCCTGCAGACCGTCGTCAAACCAGCAAAACGCCTGAAGCAAGGGGACAATGAGATAGTCGGCGGCGTTCATGAAGCCTGCATGCGTTGAGAGTGGGTGTCAGCCTAGGGCGATGCGCGCGCCCGTCAATCCGGCCTGTCGCAGCGTTATCGAACATCAACCTAGTTGACGATATTGACGCGGGGAACCGGCCAGTGACACTTAGCGCAACAAAATTCCTGGGAGACGCATCATGAAGACGACCGGCATCAATCACGTCGCGATGGTTTGCCGCGACATGGAGGAGACGGTGAAGTTCTACACCGAGGTCCTGGACATGCCGCTGTACAAGACCGTCGAGCTGCCCGACGGCGGCCAGCATTTCTTCTTCGATTGCGGCAACGGCAACTCGATCGCCTTCTTCTTCTGGGCCGACGGCCCAGCCGCGGCGCCAGGCGTCGCCTCGGTCCGCAGCTTTCCCGGCGACAGCCGCACCGCCGTCGGCTCGATGAACCATCTCGCCTTCGATGTGCCGGAAGAGAAACTGGAAGAATACCGCCAGCGCCTGGAAAAGGCCGGCGTCGCGGTCTTTCCGATGGTCATGAACCACGACGACAGCCCGGCCACCGTCAGCGCGACGATGCATCCCGGCGTCTTCGTCCGGTCGGTCTATTTCACCGATCCGAACGGCATCATGATGGAATTCGCGGCGACCACGAAAGTGTTCGGCCCCGAAGACGTCCGCCATACCCCGGGGCGCGCGCTGGCGCCCGCGGAGGCCTGAACCGGCTCTAGGCGAACCACTTCGTCAGCGCGGCCGAGTCGAAATATTCGTCGAGCCGCGTGATACGCCCGTTGGCGACCGCACAGACGAGGCAGGCCGGCAGTTCCAGCACCTTGCCGTTGGGCTGCTCGGCGATCAGCAGATGCTGCTGCACGAAGCCGCCGGGATAGGCGATCAGGCGGCGATCCGTGTAGGTGCGCTTCGGCGCCCGCTCGATGAACGACTTCAGGACCTTGATATTGTCCTCGCGCGTCACCGTCAGGCGATCCGTGTTGTGCCAGATCTCGACCTTGGGATCGTAGATCGCTTCCAGCGTCGCGGGATCGCCATTCTCGACCGCGTCGAAGAAGCGCTTGGCCAGGACTTCGATGGCTTTGATGTCGTCGCTCATGCTTCTCTCCCTTGGGATTTGTAATCTTTGTAAGTCTTGTTGACGAAATGGTGCGGCGCTGCGGACGGCTTGTCAACGCACGCGCGGCGCTTGATCGTCGGAGCCGTTCCTTTCTATATGATTAGAACTCTAACCGTTGGGCAAGCATGGACGCGGAGGCGACGATCACGGGGGCGCTGAGGCGTCTGGGGCTGCTGACGGGCAGCGCCAAACCTGCGGTGACGCGGCTGACCGGCGGGGTGTCGTGCGACATCTTCAAGGTCGAGCTGCCCGACGGACCGGTCTGCGTGAAGCGCGCACTGGCGCAGCTGCGCGTCGCCGCCGAATGGTTCGCGCCGGTCGAGCGCGCGGAGAGCGAAGTCAAATGGCTGCGCCTGGCGGGGAAACTCGGCCGCCCGCGCGCCCCGCGCGTGCTGGCGGAATCGCCGGACGACCATCTCTTCGTGATGGAGTTCCTGCCGCCCGAAGATCACCCCAACTGGAAGGCCGAACTGGCGGCGGGACGTGTCGATCTGGAGATCGCCACCGCTGTGGGCCGCGACCTCGCGCGCATTCACGGCGCCACCGCCTATTCGGCCGAGGCGGCGCGCGATTTCGCCAATGGCGCTATGTTTGCCGCACTGCGCATCGAGCCCTATCTGCTGCACACCGCGAAGGCCCATCCCGACCTCGCCGCAAAACTTACTGCGCTGGCGGAAGAGACGCTGGAAACGGAGATCGCGCTGGTCCACGGCGATGTCAGCCCGAAGAACATTCTGGCCGGTCCTGATGGACCGGTGTTTCTCGATGCCGAGTGCGCGTGGTTCGGCGACCCGGCCTTCGATCTCGCCTTCTGCCTGACGCATCTGTTGCTGAAGGGCGTGTGGCGGCCGCAGCATCGCGCCGAGTATCTCAAAGCCTTCGACGCGCTGGTTCATGCCTATCTCGCGGACGTCAGATGGGAGCCGCGCGCGGGCGTCGAGCGGCGCGCGGGCGCGCTGTTGTCGGCCTTCCTGCTGGCCCGCGTGGACGGCAAGTCGCCGGTCGAATACCTGACCAGCGAGAGCGACAAGGATTTCGTACGCCGCACCGCGCGCGCCCTCGTGGCGTTGCCGGCCGTCGGCGTTGAGGAAGTGGCCTGGACCTGGGCCGACGCAATGGACGCACGATGAAAACGACGATCGCCTCCCTGAAAGCCCGCCAGATCTGGGACTCCCGCGGCCGCCCGACGGTCGAGGCGGAGGTGACGCTGGCCGGTGGCGCCGTCGGCCGAGCCATCGCGCCCGCGGGCGCCTCGCGCGGTGCGCATGAGGCGGTCGATCTGCGCGACGGCGGCGAACGCTTTGGCGGCATGGGCGTTGATGGCGCGGTCGCCGCGATCAACGAGACGCTAGCGAAGCTGCTGGTCGGCCAGGACGCGGCCGACCAAAGCGCGATCGATGCGGCGATCATCGCCTCGGACAACACGCCGAACAAGGCGCGCCACGGTGCGAACGCGACGGTCTCGCTCTCCATGGCTGTGCTGCATGCTGCAGCGGCGGCCGAGGGCCTGCCGCTCTGGCGCTATCTCGCAGGCGAAGCCGATGTGCGCCTGCCCCTGCCGGAAATCCAGATCTTCGGCGGCGGCGCCCATGCGGGGCGGCGCACCGACATTCAGGACTTCATGATTATGACGCCGCATGCCGGATCGGTGCGGCGTGCGCTGGAGATCACCGCCGATGTCTATCGCGCGGCCGGCGAGGTGATGGCGGGACGAGGCCAGCTCTCGGGCACGGCCGATGAAGGCGGCTGGTGGCCGAACTTCAATTCGAACGAAGAAGCGCTGGTGGCGATGGTCGAGTCGATCGAGAAGGCTGGGTACCGACCGGGTGTCGATGTCTACATCTCGCTCGACGTCGCCGCGAACGAGCTGTTCGAGGACGGAAGCTATCGCCTGCCGCTCGACAACGCGACGATGGACTCGGGTGCGATGGTCGACCGCGTCTCGCGCTGGGCCGCGACCTACCCAATTCTCTCCATCGAGGACCCCGTCTCGCAGGACGACATGGCGGGCATGGCCGACGCGACCAAGCGGCTGGGCGAGACGATCCAGATGATCGGCGACGATTTCCTGGTCACCAATGCGGCGCGCGTCGATCGCGCGGCGGCGGAAGGCGCGTGCAATGCCGCGCTCATCAAGGTGAACCAGGCCGGTACCGTGAGCGAGGCGAAGGCCGCGCTGGATGCGGCGCGCGCCCAGGGCTGGGCGACCATCGTGTCCGCGCGTTCCGGCGAAACCGAGGACCTGACGATCGCGCATCTTTCGACCGGCTGGGATGCCGGTCAGTTGAAGGTCGGCTCGTTCGCGCGCTCCGAACGCATGGCGAAGTGGAACGAATTGCTGCGCATCGAGGAGGCGATGGGCTCGCGCGCACGCTTTGCGGGCATCGACGCCTTCCCGGCCTCGGTCGCCGCACACCTGAAGGCGAGCCGGGCGTGAAGGCGCTGCTGCATTATCGCGCGAGCCCCGGCTTTCGCGCCGCGTTGAGCGAGATCCGCGATGCGGAGATCGCCATCGTGGATGAGTTTGACGACGCAGCCTTCGCGCGCGAAAGCGCCGATGCCGATGTGCTGCTGCATGTGCTGAAGCCCGTCACGGCGGCCATGATGGACGGCGCGCCCAAGCTGAAGCTGATCCAGAAGATCGGCGTCGGCGTGAACACGATCGACCTTGAAGCCGCCAAGGCGCGCGGCATCGCGGTCTGCAACATGCCCGGCACGAATTCGCAGGCGGTCGCGGAGATGGCGCTGACACTGATGCTGGCCGTGCTGCGCCGCGTCGCGGTGTTCGATCCGCAGACGCGCGCGGGGAATGGCTGGAAGCCGGAGGCCGCCGTGCTCGACCAGGTCGGCGAGATCGCGGGGCGCACGGTCGGCTTTTTCGGCTTCGGTGCCTCGGCCTCGCGACTGGCACCGGTGCTGGAAGCGCTCGGCGCCAGCGTCATCTACACCGCGCGCAGCCCGAAGGTCGGACGCGAGGCGCAGTTCCGTTCTTTGGAAGCGTTGCTCGCCGAAGCCGATATTCTCTCGCTGCACGCCCCCGCGACGCCGGAAACGCGCGGTCTGATCGGCGCCGATTCAATCGCTCGGATGAAGCGCGGCGCGATCATCATCAATACCGCGCGCGGCGAACTGATTGATGAAGTCGCATTGGTCGCGGCGCTGCAATCGGGTCAGCTCTCGGGCGCGGGGCTCGATGTCTTTGCGCAGGAGCCGGTCGATCCCGCCAATCCGCTGCTCACGCTTTCCAATGTCGTGGTCATGCCGCATCTCGCCTGGCTGACACCGGAGACGCTGCGCCGCTCGATGTCGGTGGCGCTGGAGAATTGCCGGCGGGTCGCTGCAGGCACCGAATTGTTGCATCGGGTCGCGTGATGAGCGACACGCCTGCTCCTGTCGTACTCGTGTCGGGTCAGTTGCTGACCGACGCGTTCTGGGCGCCGGTGATTGCGGCGCTTGGGCATCGGATCGATTTCACCATCGCCGATCATACCAAAGACGACACGGTCGCCGGCATGGCTGAGCGGCTGTTGAAGACGGCGCCGCCGGTGTTCGATCTCGTCGCGCACGCGATGGGCGGGTTCGTCGCGTTCGAGGTGATGCATCAGGCGCCGGAACGCGTGCGCCGGCTCGTGCTGATGAGCACGCTGGCGCCCAATGACGGCCCCGCGCAGACCGAACGGCGGCAGGGTTATATCCGTCTCGTCGAGAGCGGCAATTTCGCGGGCGTGGTGGAGGAACGGATTCCGATCCTTGTCCATCCCGACCGGCGCAGCGATGAGGATTTGCTGGCCGTGGTGCGCGGCATGGCGCTCGACACTGGCGCAGAGACCTTCCTGCGCCAACAGCGCGCGATCATGAGCCGCGCCGACAGCCGCCCGTCGCTGGCCACTATCCCCTGCCCGACTTTGCTGATCTGGGGCCGCGAGGACGGCATCACCACCAAGGCGCATCAGGACGAGATGCTGGCCGCGATTCCTGATGTGCGGCTGGAAATCGTCGAGCAGTGCGGCCACCTGCTGACGCTGGAGCGTCCCGCGGAGACCGTTCTCATTCTAGAGGATTGGTTGGGCGGCTAACACCGCGCCCTCAACGACGCGTCATGGCCGCCCTTGAGGCGGCCATCCATGCCACTGGTGCGGTTGGTGGATGGCCGGGTCAAGCCCGGCCATGACGAGTTATGGGATAGAACCCGGCTGGGCGCTTAAGCGCCCAGTTCCTTGCGCACCATCGCGGCGCCGTCGGCCATGGCCTTCAGCTTGGCGAAGGCGACCTCGCGCGAGTGATACTTCATGCCGCAATCCGGCGCGGCGATGAGCTGCTCGGGACGCGTGTATTCGAGCGCGGCGCGCAGCCGCTTCGCCACCAGCTCGGCCGTTTCGACATTCGGATCGTTGAGGTCGATGACCCCGTACATGATCCGCTTGTCCGGCAGTTCCTTGAGGATGCGCGGATCGAGATTCGGCTGCGCCGCTTCCAGCGAGATGATGTCGATCTTCGACTCGTTGAGCTCGCCGAGGAAGTCGTAGCCGCCCTGCTTCGCGCCGCCATGCTTCTCGTGCACATAGGCATAGCCGAAGCAGATGTGCAGCGCGGTCAGGCCGCCGACGCCGTCGACCGCCTTGTCGATCGCCTTGATCGCATAGGCGCGGGCCTTGTCGGCGCGGGCCTGGAGATAGGGCTCGTCGAGCTGGACGATGTCGACGCCGTTGGCGAAGAGGTCTTTCAGCTCGGCATTGACCGCGGTCGCGTAGTCCATCGCGAGCGCTTCGTCGGTGTCGTAGAAATCGTTCTGCGCCTGCTGGGTCATCGTGAAGGGACCGGGCAGCGTGATCTTCACGCAGTTGCAGTGGGCGCGGCGCTTCAGGAAGCCGGCATTGTCGCCCTCGATCGACTTCAGGCGGCTGATCCGGCCGGCGACGCGCGGAACGGGATTGGCGTTGCCGGTGCGGTCCATCGCCGAGCCGGGCTTGTCGATGTCGATGCCCGAGAGCGCATTGGCGAGCGCGTTGGAATAGGATTCACGGCGCATCTCGCCGTCGCCGATAATGTCGATGCCGGCGAGTTCCTGGTCGGAAATCGCCATCAGCGTCGCAGCCTCCTGCGCATCGGCGAGCTCCGCTTCGGGCACGCGCCACAGCTCCTTCGCGCGCACGCGGGGCGGCAGGCGGCTCTTCAGTTTCTCGCGATCGATCAGCCAGTCAGGCTGGGGATAGCTACCCACGATTGCCGTCGGCAACAGAGGCAGGCCGGGCAGTTTTTCCATTTTTATGCAGGGTCCAAATGCTTAGTTTTCTACATGATTGCTACAGGGCGCCGGACCGCACTGTCAATCACGGCCTGTTGACGTTCACCCCGCCGCTGTCCATCGTCCCCTAGTGGAAATGGCGCAAAGTCATCCACGGGGGCATCAGGTGCAAAATGAGTGAAGGACGGGACGACGCACGATTCTATGCTGACTCCAACAACAGTCTTGGTTTCCTCACGCGCATCGCTTTTCGGTCTTTTTCACGGGCGCTGGAATTGCGCACCCAGCCGCACGGCGTTTCGAGCGGCCAATGGCGCTTTCTGCGCGTGCTGTGGCAGGAAGACGGGTTGACGCAGCGGGAACTAAGCCGCCGCGTCGGCATGCGCGAACCGACAACGGTCATTGCGTTGAAGAGCCTGGAGAAGAGCGGCTTCGTACGCCGCGAACAATCGACCGAGGACCGCCGGCGGGTCCATGTCTATCTGACGCCGGTCGCGAAGCGGCTGGAGAAGAAGCTTCTGCCCGCGGTCGCTGAAGTGAACGAGATCGCCACAGCCGGCCTGACGCCCAAAGAGGTCGATCAGTTGCGCCGGCTGCTCATCAAGATCGGGATGAACCTGGCTGCGGAGAGCCAGGATCCCAAGGTCAGCGGTGATCCCAGCGCCTGATCAGGCGAGCGCGGGTTCCGGCTTCTTGATCGCCGTCGCGGGCGCCGTGCCGACATCGCGCTCGTCGAGCTCACGGGTCCAGGCGGCAAATTCCAGCATGATGCCGTCGGGATCGAAGAAATAGACCGAGCGGACATAGACGTCGTCGGTGACGGTGGGGCTGACCTGGGTCGGCGAGTTGTCGTGGTTCATCACCATGGTGACGTTCACGCCGCGGGCCTTCAGCTTCTCGTAGTACGCGTCGAAATTCTCGGGATCGACATTGATCGCGATGTGATTCATCGAGCCGTGCGCCGAGGCGAAGTTGCCCTGGCCGGGGAGCGCTGCAGGCGCCGCGACGCCGGGCGCCGCTTCGGGGCCTTCGGGGAACCAGAAGAAGGCGATCGAGTCGCCATTGCCGACGTCGAAGAAGAAGTGCTGGCCCTTGTTCGCCGGCAGGTCGATCGTCTTGATCAGCGGCATGCCGAGCACGCCGGAATAGAAGTCCACCGTGCGCTTCATATCCTTGCAGACGAGCGCGAGGTGATTGATCCCCTTCATCTGGAATACGGAATTGACGGGTCTGGGCATGCTGTCCTCCTTGGCCGCGCGGTCTTTGGGCCGCTGCATATGTTAACCTAGTTGACGTTCCGGGAGAATAGCATTGAATGCGCCCCGATTGTATAGAGAACTAACGAATAAGACGCCGGCCGCCGAAAGTGCCGGAAAACAGGGCGGATTTGCGGATGGGGATCAAACTTCTCGCACTGGCAGGTAGCACCCGCGAGGGCTCTTTCAACCAGAGGCTGCTGGATCTCGCGGTCGCAGCGGCGGGCAAGGCCGAAATCGCAGTGACGCCGCTCAAACTCGCCGATTATCCGCTGCCCGTTTACAGTCACGAGCTTGAAGTGTCGGCCTTTCCCGAAGCCGCGCTCGCCCTGAAAGCCGAATTCGTCGCCCATGACGGCTTCCTGATTGCGACGCCGGAATATAACGGCTCGATCTCCAGCGTCCTGAAGAACGCGATCGACTGGTTGTCGCGTCCGACCGGCGGGGAATCCATCATCGCGCTCAGCGCCTTTCGCGGCAAGATCGCCGGGATCATGTCGGCCTCGCCGAGCCCGTTCGGGGGCCTGCGCGCCCTTACCCATCTCCGCCAGATTTTCCAGACCATCCAGACGCTGGTCGTCACCGAGCAGGTCGCGGTGCCCGCCGCCCATGCTGCATTCGACGGACCGGTGCTGAAGGATCCGCTGCCGCTGCAATTGCTGGACGGACTGGTGCGCCGCACCGCCCAGGTCGCCGCGGCCCTGAAAGCCTGAACAAGAAACGAGACGAGGAAGGATACGACATGGACGAGAGCGATCTTCTGGCCGCCGTCGAGCGCCAATTCATCGGCCTGCCCTCCGCAACCGCTGCGCGCGTCGGGGCCGGCGGCCATCCCTGCCAGGGCCTCTACTGGACGCCCAAGGGCAATCCGCGCCCCAAGGTCGCGGTGATCGCCACCCACTACAATGTCGACTTCGCCGAGCATTATGCGGCGCCCTATTTCGCGGCGCGCGGCTACGGCTTTCTCGGCTGGAACACCCGCTTCCGCGGCGTCGAGGACCAGTTCATCCTGGAGCACGCGCTGGTCGATATCGGCGTCGGCACCAAGTGGCTGAAGGAAGTCGCGGGCGTCGAGAAGATCGTCGTGATCGGCAACTCCGGCGGCGGCTCGCTGATGGGCGCCTATCAGGGCGAGGCCATCAAACCGACGCTGCACGAGAACCTGAAGGGTGCGGGACGCGCGGCGCTGGAGAGCCTCATTCCCGGCGATCTCTACATCTCGCTGAACGCCCATCAGGGCCGGCCCGAAGTGCTGACTGACTGGATGGACGCCTCCGTCATCGACGAGAACGATCCGACCAAGACGGATGAATCGCTGAACCCGTTCAACCCCGATAACGGCCCGCCCTATTCGGAAGACTTCATCGCCCGTTACCGCACCGCGCAGCGCGCCCGCAACCAGCGCATCACCGACTGGGCTAAGGCCGAACTGAAGCGGCTGAACGACGCCGGCATCCCCGACCGCATCTTCCCGATGTTCCGCGTGTGGGGCGATCTGCGCTGCATGGACCCGGCGATCGATCCGTCGGACCGTATCACGCCGCTCTGCTATCGCGGCCATCCCGCCGAGGCGAACAAGACGCCCTCGATCGGCCGCGCCAACACGCTGAAGACCTGGCTGTCGATGTGGAGCCTGGAAACCTCGAAGTGCCAGGGCAAACCGCATCTGGAGAAGTTCCGCCTGCCCGCGCTGGTGCTCCAGGGCACCGCCGATACCGGCGTCTTCCCGAGCGATGCGAAGATCATCCACTCCTTCATCGGGTCTGAGGACAAGACGCTGGAGCTGATCCCCGGCGCCCACTATTTCGAGGATTCGCGGCCCATCCGCGACCGTGCGATCGACGTGATGGACGCCTGGATCAAGGCGCGCCTCTAGCGCGCTGTGGCGTCATGCCTCATCGCTCGCCACGGGATGAGACTTGGTAACATACAACCCTGAGGCAGCCGCCCGCACGGCGGCTGCAACCGGGGACTGTCATGGCCACATCTGTCGGCATCATCACCTGCGTGACCAATGCGTCGGGCTATGGCCCCGGCCATACCGCGCTGTGGGTGGGCGGGACGGTCTACACTTTCGAGGCGATGAACAGCTACAACGCTTGGCTGGTGATGCCCGCCAGCGAATACGCGGCGCTGTCCGGCAACCGGAAGCGGCCGCTCGTCTATTACAAGCTCAACGGCCGCGTCGACGGCGCCAAGCTCGGCCAGTATCTGCGGGACGAAGCGGCGGAGTGGTTCGAGCGCTACGGCCCGAGCGTCTGCAGTCAGCGCGCTTCGGTTGCGCTGAACGAGGCAGCCTTCGGCGGCTTCGATCCCAAGGGATACGACACGCCCTACGGCGTTTACTGGCACGCCTGGAACCGTCAGATGGTCGAGGAATGGTGGTGCGTCTGGAAGGACCCCGAGGGCCCGGGCGCCTCCGCCAAGCAGCGGATCATCGACAAGCTTTCGGCTGACTATCTGATCGAGATGGAAGACGTCTACACCGGCTGAGCCGGACCATGCCGCCGCGGCCAAAAGTAGCAAGGATGCGGCGAAACAGCGATGGACTGACGCGTGGCGCGCTCTACCTTGGCGCCGCGTGGCGGGCCGACAGTTGAGGGTACAGCAATGATGATCACCAGCCGGACGGCGATCAGGCGATTCACAGCGGCGCTGATGGTGTCGACAGCGCTCGCGCTGGCGCCCGCCGCCTTCGCCGCAACGGCGATGCCGCCCATCAGCACGCCGGCGCCGAGTGAAGACGATGCCTTCATGGCCTTCGCCAATTCCGGCTACACCTATTGCGACGCGACCCTGCTGGCGGGGCTGTGGAGCATCGACGTCGACAAGGCGAAGACCACGATCGGCCAGAAGGTGCTGAACGGCCTCATCGAGAACATCCCGCCGCTGCTGGTCGAAGCGCGCCGCAGCCATGCCTGCAGCTGGGCCGACACGCCGCACACCTATGAGGATGCCGAGCGGCTTGCCGCCTACTGGAAAACGCCCGAGGTCTATGACGCCAAGACCAAGGTCGCGAAGCTCTACACCGCCGGGCGCAGCGCCGAAGTGGTCGCCGCGCTCGCCGCGGCGCCTGCCGCCAACAACGGGGCGGCGAGCGAAGACCAGGCCGACTACGAGGCCTTCGCCAACTCCAGCTATACCTATTGCGACGCCAAGCTGATCTCGGAGCTGTGGACCATCGGCATCGGCGATGCCAAGGCGACGATCGGCTACAAGCTGCGCAACGGCTATGGCGATCTCATCCCGCCGATCCTCGTGGAAGCGCGCCAGAGCCATGCCTGTACCTGGGCCGATACTGGCTATGGCTATGAGGATGCGGTGGCGCTGGCCAAGGTCTGGGGCGTCAAGGAAGAGGCCGCCAAGCTGAAGGCCGCGAAATACTACACCAACGGCGAGAGCGCGGTCGTCGAGCGTGCGCTGGGGCGCGGCTAGCCGCTTCACTTGCAGGCGGGCGCGGCGACGCGGGCGACGCGCGGCCAGTAGAGCTGCGCCTGCCCCGTCGCGCTGATGATCTCGTCCGGTTTGAAGCTGGAGGCGATATAGGTGAGCATCTCCGTGCCCGCGGGCGTCGCGAGCGCCGCGTGCGCGCGGCCGGCATAGACGAACGGCGCCGGGCCGTTTGATTCCGGCGGGCGCAGGACGGCCTCAGGCGCGCTCCAGGGCCCGGTGAGACGCGCCGCTTCGCGGCGGCCGATGTCGGAGGCGCCGAAGCCGTAGCTCGCGACATGGACGAAGGCGCGGGCGCAGGCATCCCAATGGAGCGATGATTCCGCGCCGGCATCGTCGATGACGAAAGCGGGCCCGGCCGTGCCGAGCGCTGCGGTGGCGACCCAGCCACGCCCATCGCCCGCCCACCATTCGGCCTTTGTGAGGTCACCTTTGGCGAGCGCCGCCGCATCGTAGCGGACGAAGGCGCCCGCATGGGTGCCTTGCTGGCGTACTGCGAGAGCGACGACATACGGCCCGTCGCGCAGCACTGCCGCGCCCGGCAGCGCATCGAACGGCAGTGCGGGACCATCGACGCGGCGGAGACGCCACGCATCGGGTGCCTCGTCGGGATTGGCGATCAGCATCACCGCATAGCCTTTGGTCGCGAAACCGAAGCCGCCAGTGACGGCGTGGATGCGCTGCAGGAAGATCGCGAGCATGCCGTCCTCCAGCCGTATGCCGCCGCCCGGCCAGAACCATTCGGCGCCGTCTTCGGGGAAGAACGAGGCGGGGACGCCCTTCGCGTCGCGGCGCCAGAAGAAGGCCATGCGCGCGTCGCGCGGATCGGCGCCGGTTTCGAGCGCGACCGTGTTGCGCGGAAACGCCGCCTCGTCGCGCCGATAGGGCGGCGCAAGATCGACGAAGCTGTCGCCGAACAGCCAGAGGATGCGGTCGTCGCCGAGCGCGACGGACACCGCCGCATCGCCGCCAAGCCAGCGGGGATCGGCGTGGAAGATCTGCGCAGCGACGGGATCAAGACGCGGCAGGTCGGGCGCTGCCTCGCGCGGCGCGGCGCAGGCGGCGAGAAACAGCAGGGCGCCTATCCCTGCACGCCGCCAACGGCCTGTCGCCCCGCGGGCATGGGGTGTAATTGATCCGGGAATTTTCTGGGGGGTGTACCCCCCTTTCCCTTCGGGGCTGAGATCAGGGCAGGTCCGGCAGTCCGGGCTATCCGATGCTTGGTTGATCATCGCCCGCCCGTTCCATGCCGCCATCTCAATATAGGAATATTATCTGTATCGTCAAGCGCCGACCTGACCCGCCCGCCCGACAATCGCCACGATGCGGGGTCAGGATCGCACCATGACATTTTCAGGCATGATCGGGCGCGCCGCCCTGCTTCTCCTCGGCCTCGCGCCAACCGCATGGGCGAACATCGTGACGCTGACCGAGGGGATCGAGAACAAGCACCCCGCCGCCTACTACAAGGCCGCGGCCCAGATGTTCGCCGATGGTGACCGCGACGAGGCGGTGTTCTGGTTCTATGCAGGGCAGCTGCGCTACCGCGTCCATCTGAGCTGCCACCCGGACCTGAAACCCGACGGCGACCCCGCGCTGTTCGGGGCACTCTCCGAAAGCGTTGGACGCCCGATCAACGAATACGCCTTCGGCGATCCGCCCGCGCTCGCCGCGACGATCGACAAGGTGCTCGCGTGGGACGATGCCACGCCCAACGGCTACACGCCGAAGACCGACTGCGCCGACGCGATCACGACGACGCGCGAGGGCCTGGCAGGCCTGCGCGACGAGGTGCTGGCGAGCCAGGACGAGATCAGACGCGAGAGAGAGAAGAACGGACTGCCGAATAGGTAGCGCGCAGCGGGCAAACACCGGCGCCCCGGCACCTCACCTGACCGGCTATGCCGGTCTGCCCTCTCCCCGCTCGCGTTGAAAGGGGTTATCGCGTGCTAGGTTCGGCGCAAGTCTTTGCGGTCTTGGTAGTGGACGAGACCGGCTTCGCGCGTTTCGACCATCACGCCGCGCTGAAGATAAGTCCATTCGCTCGCGACGTAAGGCGGTGAGGCGGTTTCAGCGTCGATATCGACGACGACCACCCCGATCCATGCACCGTCGGTGACCGTGTCACCCAGTGCGAACGCGTCGGGCTCATGGCCGATCGGAGGCGTCAATTCTCATCCATCTTCAGCGCGGCGATGAACGCTTCTTGCGGGATGTCGACCTTGCCGAACTGGCGCATTTTCTTTTTGCCCTCTTTTTGTTTGTCGAGGAGCTTGCGCTTGCGGGAGATGTCGCCGCCGTAGCACTTCGCCGTCACGTCCTTGCGCAGGGCCTTGATGGTTTCGCGGGCGATGATCTTGCCGCCGATCGCCGCCTGGATGGGGATCTGGAAGAGGTGCTGGGGGATCAGGTCCTTCAGCTTCTCGCACATCATGCGGCCGCGCATTTCGGCCCGGCCCCGATTGACGATCATCGAGAGCGCGTCGACCGGCTCGGCGTTGACGAGGATCGACATCTTCACGAGGTCGCCTTCTTCATAGCCGGTGATCGCGTAGTCGAACGAGGCGTAGCCGCGGCTGACGGATTTGAGGCGATCGTAGAAGTCGAAGACGACTTCGTTGAGCGGCAGCGCATAGACCAGCATCGCGCGGTTGCCGGCATAGGTCAGGTCGATCTGGCGGCCGCGGCGGTCTTCGCAGAGCTTCAGCACGCTGCCCAGATATTCGTCGGGAACGAGGATCGTCGCCTTGATCCAGGGTTCCTCGATCTTCTCGATCTGCGTGACATCCGGCATGTCGGCGGGGTTGTGGAGTTCGAGGATCGAACCGCCGCGCAGATGGATCTTGTAGATGACCGACGGCGCGGTCGTGATGAGGTCGAGATTGAACTCGCGCTCCAGCCGTTCGCGGATGATGTCGAGGTGAAGCAGGCCGAGGAAGCCGCAGCGGAAGCCGAAGCCGAGCGCGGCGGAGGATTCCATCTCGTAGGTGAAGCTGGCGTCGTTGAGGCGCAGCTTGCCGATCGCCTCGCGCAGGTCCTCGAACTCGGCGGCATCGACCGGGAAGAGGCCGCAGAAGACGACGGACTGCGCGTCCTTGAAGCCGGGCAGCGGCGTCGCGTGGATGTTCTTTTCATCGACGATCGTGTCGCCGATCCGCGTATCGGCGACCTGCTTGATCGCCGCGGTGAAGAAGCCGACTTCGCCGGTCTGGATCGCGTCGAACACCTGCATCTTGGGCCGGAAGACGCCGAGGCGCTCCACCTGATAGGGCGCGTTGGTCGCGATCATGCGGATCTTCTGACCCTTCTTGATCATGCCGTCGACGACGCGGAAGAGCACGACGACGCCGAGATAGGGATCGTACCAGCTGTCGATCAGCAGCGCCTTGAAGGGCGCCGCCGGGTCGCCCTTGGGCGGCGGCAGGCGGGTGATGATCGCCTCCAACACCAGATCGATGCCGAGGCCGGACTTGGCGGAGATCGGAATGGCATCGGAGGCGTCGAGGCCGATGACGTCCTCGATCTGCTGCTTGATGCGGTCGGGCTCGGCAGCGGGCAGGTCGATCTTGTTGAGGACGGGGACGATCTCGAGCTGGTTGTCGAGCGCCGCGTAGACATTGGCGAGGGTCTGCGCCTCGACGCCCTGGCTGGCGTCGACCACGAGCAGCGCGCCTTCGCAGGCCGCGAGACAGCGCGAGACTTCATAGGCGAAGTCCACATGGCCAGGCGTGTCCATGAGGTTCAGGATGTACTGCTTGCCGTCAGCGGCGGTGTAGTCGAGGCGGACGGTCTGAGCCTTGATCGTGATGCCGCGCTCGCGCTCGATATCCATCGAGTCGAGGACCTGGTCCTTCATCTCGCGCGCCGAGAGGCCGCCGGTCACCTGGATCAGCCGATCGGCGAGCGTCGACTTGCCGTGATCGATATGCGCGATGATGGAAAAATTGCGGATGAGACTCTGGTCGGCCATGGGCGGGGGAGATAGCGGCCACCCGGCCCAAAGTCCATGCAAAGCGGCCTAGTTGCGGCCGGGCTTGGGCCGGGGCGGCTGCGGCCGGGGGCGCGGCGGCGGGGCCTGGGGCTGGACGGGGGCGGGTTTCCAGGCCTCGGCCGCGGCGGCAATGCCCTGATCGACCGCGACGTCGCCGGTCGTGTAGACGCCGGCCGTCGCGCCAGCCCCGAACGAGCCGGCCCCCCAGACGATGGTCTGGCCGGCCGCGACCTCGGCGGAGGCGCCGGTTTTCTTGGACGTGCAGGTGATGGCGCCGTCGATGACGCCGCAGATCGTGCGGGTCTCGTCCACGCTGACGATGATCTGCGTGCCCTTGAGCGCGATCTTGAGGGCGGGGGTGGAGACCGTGCGGTTGACCTCAGGCCCCGAGCCCGTGTTGTAGCGGAAATTGCCCCGCGCCATGATCAGCGCCTCGGTGCCCGGGCCGCCGACGACGCCCATGCTGCGCGCGCCGACGGTCGCGACCGAGCCGTCGGACATCGTGACCTGAACCGCGGATTGCTTGGAAGTTTCGACGGTCTGGCCGACCTCGACGGTATCGCCCACGGCGACCGGGACGGGATCGGCGTCGGCCGGGGCGCCCGACTTACGCGCCCGGACGGTGTTGACGACCGCCGTCACGGCGCCGCTGACCGGCGCGGCGACAGCGCGAAAGAGGCCGGCGGCGGGCGCGAACACGCTCGCCGTCAGCGTGGCCATCAAGGTGCGGCGCGTGATGATCATGATGTGAAGCTCCCCAAGACCGCCAGCGTCGCCCTACGGGCCGGCGGAATCAAGGCGTGAGGACGAGATGGACCGCAACCGCGCCGTGGGCGCCGAGTTCGAGGGTCTGCTCGATGTCGCCGGTGCGCGAAGGCCCGGTCGCCAGATGCAGCGACCGCGGCAGGCGGTTGCCGGCGAGCCGCGCGACCGCCTCCTCCAGGGTCGCCGAGATAAGGCCGCGCGGAACGACGGCGATATGGCGGTCGGCGAGAAGATTGGGCCAGGGCCCGTGCGGATCGCGGCTGGTGAGGATGAGCGTGCCGGTTTCGGCGATCGCGCCTACAACCGGCGCGACGCTCGCCGCCATCGCGGCACGGCCGGGCGGCGCGGCGGGCGTGAGCCCGGCGGCAGACCAGGCGAGGTGTCGGAGCTCGGCGGCGACGGCGAGGGTCGTGATGTCCGGACCGAGATAGCGCGCGACGGCGGCGGGGAGGTCGTCGAGCGACGTGATTTCCTCCGCCGTCGCGAAGACCGCGCGGGCGCGGGCGGCGAGTGCAGCGCCGAGATCGGCTGGCGCCTCGGGACGGTATGGCGCTACGGGATCGGGCAGGCGGTGCTGCGTCGCGCGGAGGCGGCCGAGGATGAGATCGCGGGCGCTCATCGTCTACCCCGCCATTGGGCCTGGAAGGATTTGGCGGCAGGCGGCGCGATGTCGCGCGTCGCGGTGAAGCCGCGTCCGGCGAAGGGCAGGCGCTTGATCCTGCCGCCCTGCCACCACGAGACGAAGCGCAGGCCCCGCGCGGCGCTCCACTGCGTCAGGCGATAGGCCCACGGCCGCGTGCTGAGCGCGCGCCAGATGCCGAGGCCCCAGCGTTCGCCGCGCGTCGGCAGTCCCGCGGCATAGGCGTCCTCGCGCCAGTGGCGCAGCAGCATGGGGAGGGGAATGCGCACCGGGCAGACCGCTTCGCAGCGGCCGCAGAAGCTGGAGGCGTTGGGGAGGTTCGCGGTGTCCTTGGTCAGCCCGTCAATGGCGGGCGTCAGCACCGCGCCCATCGGACCGGAATAAGGGCCGCCATAGGCGTGGCCACCGACGGCGGTGTAGACCGGGCAGTGATTGAGGCAGGCGCCGCAGCGGATGCAGGCCAGCATCTCCGCCTTGTTGCCGGCGGCGAGCGTGGAGCGGCCATTGTCGAGCAGGATGATGTGAGAGGTGCGGGGGCCGACCTCGTCGCCCTGCGCGGGACCGGTGAGCACCGTGACATAGCTCGACATGTCCTGCCCCGTCGCGGAGCGCGCGAGGACGCGGAGCACGATGCCGGCATCGTCCCAGCTTTCCACCACCTTCTCGATCCCGGCGATCGCGATATGGAGACGCGGCGCCGACGCGGTGAGGTCGATATTCCCCTCATTGGAGACGAGCACGATCGTGCCGGTTTCCGCGACCAGGATGTTCGCGCCGGTGATGCCGACATCGGCGGCGAGGAAGGCCTCGCGCAGTTTGACCCGCGCTTCCTTCACCAGCGCCTGGCGTTCGGAAATATCGCGGGCGGGGTCGAGATCGGTATGCGCGGCGCGGAAGGTTTCGGCGACCTGGTCCTTCGTCAGATGCACCGCGGGCGCGATGATGTGGCTGGGCGTCTCGCCGCGGAGCTGGATGATGTATTCGCCGAGGTCGGTTTCAACCGGCGTGATGCCGTGGCTGAGAAGATGCGCGTTGAGTTCGATCTCCTCGGTCGCCATCGACTTCGACTTGATCGCGCGCGTCGCGCCATGCGCCTTGCAGATCCCGGTCGCGATGGCGCGCGCGTCGGCGGCATCGGCGGCCCAGTGCACCGTCGCGCCCGCCGCGGTGGCGCGCGCCTCGAAGCGTTCGAGGAGATCGGGCATCAGCGCGATGGAGCGGCGGCGGATCGCAGTGGCGCGGTCGCGCAGCATTTCGAAATCGGGCGTGCGCGCCTTCGCCGCCGCGCGGCCGAGCGCGAAGTGCCCCTTGGCGCGGGCGAGCGCGCCGGTGAGCTGGGGATCGTGCAGCGCCTTCGCCGCGCGGCCTTTGAAATCGAGCGTCGTCACGCGTCGCCCGCCAGCGCTTCGGCGATATGCACCGCCTTGATAGGCGAGCCCATGCGCGCGAGCCGTCCGCCGATATTGAGGAGGCAGCCGAGATCGGCTGACACGACGCTGTCGGCGCCCGAGGCGATGATCGCCGCGCATTTGTCGGCCGCGATGCGGTCGGCGACATCAGGGTATTTCACGCAGAAGAGCCCGCCGAAGCCGCAGCAGGTTTCGTTCTCCGCGAAGGGGACGTCTTCAGCCTTCGTCATGCTGCGCAGCAAAGCGCGCGGTTCGTCGTGCACGCCGAGATCGCGCAGCGACGAGCAGCTGTCGTGATAGGCGATCTTGCCGGCAAGGCCCGGCGCACCCGCGCTGGGGGGATGGCGTGCGAGGAACTGCGTCAGCTCCAGCACGCGCGACGCCACGGCCTTGGCGCGCGACGCCCAGGGATCGGCGGCGTCGAACAGCGTCGGGTAGTGCCGCACCATCATGCCGCCGCACGAGCCGGACGGCACGACGATGGTCTCATAGGGCTCCAGCGCGGCGATCGCCGCGCGCGCGAGGACCTGCGCGCCTTTTCGGTCGCCGGCGTTATAGTTGGGCTGGCCGCAGCAGCCTTGGCGCGGCACCACGACGGTGAACCCGGCGCGCTCGATCAGCCGGGCCGAGGCCATGCCAACTTCCGGGCGCATGAGGTCGATGAGGCAGGTAACGAACAGGGCCGCTTCTTTGGTGTCGGTCATGGCTTGACGATAGGCGCGGGCGCGCTAGGTGTGAACGGTCAACCGAGGAAATTCACGATGCGCCGCTCCGTTTTGCTCGCCGCCTTGCTGGCTCTCGCTCCGGCGGCATTGGCCCAGGACGCGACCGAGACCCCCGAGGAACTGGGCAAGAAGATCTTCGTCAAATGCGCGGTGTGCCATGCCGTCGGACCGGACGCCAAGAACAAGGTCGGCCCGGTGCTGAACGGCGTCGTCGGCAGCGTGCCGGGCACGACGCCCACCGATTTCAACTATTCCCAGGCCATGAAGGATTTCGGCGTCGCCAACCCCGCCTGGACCGAGGAATTGCTGAACACCTATCTGGAAGCGCCGGCGAAGCTGGTGAAGGGCACCAAGATGGCCTTTGCCGGCCTGAAGAAGCCCGAGGACCGCGCGAACGTCATCGCGTATCTGAAGAGCAATCCCTAGCCTTCTCCTCCGCCCCAACTATGTCGTCATGGCCGCCCTTGAGGCGGCCATCCAGCGATCGTCGAGCACCGAAGGTGGATGGCCGGGTCAAGCCCGGCCATGACGATTGGGATAGAGCGGTAAGGAGCGGCCGAGAAATGGCTAGAGCGTCTCGCCGTACTTCACCTGGTGCTGGGCGCGGGCCTGGTCGGGCCATTTGTCGGCATTGCTGCGGGCCGTGGCGCCCAGCGCCTTGGCCTCCTCGACGCTGACCGCGGCGAGCGCGCGATAGGTCGTGATGCCGCGTGCCTTCAGGGCCTTTTCCAGCGCGGGACCTAGGCCGGCGATGGTCTGGAGGTCGTCCTCGCCTTCGGGCGGTGCAGGCCGGGCCGGTTTCTTGGCGGCTTTCGTGGCGGGCGGCGGGGCGCTTTCCAGTTCGGCAATGCGGGCGCGCAGGGTCGCGATCTGGCTTTCGAGTTCGGATTTCGGGCCGTCATCCACCGGCGCAGACAGCGCGGAGGCTTCCTCCTGCGCGGCGTCCAGCGCAGCGGCGAGACGGGTCGCCTTGTCCTCGGCGGCGGCGAGGCGATTGCCCCATTGGGTGTTGGCGCTGTTGAGCGCGACCCGGAGCTGCTCGATCGTGACGCCGCGCTCGGACGCCAGCGCCTCGGCCGCGCGCAGCTGCACGCCGACGCCCGCATCAAGATCGGCCATCCGCTTGCCGCCTTCCGCTTCCAGCGCCGCGACCTTGGTGGTCGCCGCATGGAGATCGGCCTTGAGCCGCGCCACCGCCGCTTCGGCCGCCGCCGTGCGCGCCTCGAAACCGGCTTCGGCGGAGGTCAGCTTCGCGGACCAGACGGACTCGCTTTCCCCGGCCGCCCGCTGCGATCCCAGCGCGCCGCGAATGAACCACGCAGTGGCGAAACCGAGCGCCGCGGCGAGGACGAGCCAGAGAAGCATTTCGGCGATCAGATAGGTCATGGCCGGACGATAACCTCAATTCGGCGATTGCGGGCCTTGCCGGCGTCATTGTCGTTGGCCGCGATGGGCCGCGCGGCACCGAAGCCCTTGGCCGAGACGCGTCCGGCATCGACGCCCTTGGCGGTGAGCGCGGCGGTGACGGCCTCGGCCCGTTGCTCGGAAAGCGTCAGATTGGCGGGCTCGCGGCCGCTGGCATCGGTATGGCCGGTGATTTCCAGCCGCGCCTCGGGACAGGTGCCGGCGATGTCGGCGAGCTTGCCGATCAGCGCCGCGGCGCTGTCGGGGAGCTTCGCGGAGGAGCTGGCGAAGGCGACGGGGTCTTTCGCGAGCGCGTCGGCGAAGGCCGCTTGGCAGGCAAAGGCCGGGCTGTCGGCGCCGCCGCTGACCGGCTCGCGCGCCGCCGGGCCCTTGCCCGCGATGGTGAGGTCGAGCGCCGCCAGATAGGCGGCGGGCATATCCTCGAAGGCGATCTTGATCCCGTTGCGCGCGGCGGCGTCGCCGACCACGACGCCGAGCACGAGATTGCGGCCGTCGAGCTGCAGTGTCGCGGTCTTCGAGCGCGCGAACTGGCCGAGTGCGAGGCCGACCGCATCGGCCCAGGCGCCGTCGGGCGCCGCGGGGTCGAGGTTCGTGCGGTCGTCGAGCGCGGCATCCGGCAGCATGGCCTTGAGGCGGGCGACGATTTCGGTGCGGATCGCCGCGGAGGGCATCGCGCCGCTGAGCGCGATGGAGACGCCGTCATAGGCGGCGCCGAAGCGATAGCCCGGCGGCGCGGCGGGCGCGGCCGGCGCGGCACCCGCCCCGATCTTGATGTCGATCGAGGAGGTATAGGGCGCGGGCAGCGAATCCAGCAGGTTGGACGAGGTCTCGTAGATCGTCGCGTCGGGCGCGACGCCGGTGAAGGTGACCTTGGTGCCGGCGATGGTGAGCGTCGCGCTGCTCAGCCCCTTCATGGCCGCGATCCCCGCCGTCGCGATCGCCTGCCAGTTGAGATCTGGCGGGCCGGGCGCGACCTGCAGCCCGTCGACGATCTCGGCGCGCTTCAGCGTGTCGCGCGCGAAAGTGACGGTCTCTTCGCGCGCATCACGGCTGGGCATGAAGCCGGTGAGCGAGAGACGATGCCCGTCCCAGACCGCGCCGAAGCGATAGAGCCCGGGCGCCGCCGCAGCGCCGCCGGACTGAATGGTGTCGATAACGGAAGCGATGCCCCAGACGCCCGCGACCGCAGCGACCGCCCCGGCCTTCTGCGTGTCGTCGTCGGCAAAGCCGCTGAGCGTGGCGGTGCGCCCGTCCATGGCGACGGTGACGGCGTCGAAATGCGCCGCCTTGAGCGCCGCCCCGGCGCGCGTGCCGAGATCGGCCTCGATGGAGGCCGCGCTCAGCCAGATCGTCAGGATGGACAGAAGCACGAACGCGGCGGCCGAGACCGCCGCGATCAGCCGGATACGGGACTGCGTCTCCGGCAAACGGCGATCCTTTACCGCGGGGTCATGCGGATGCCGCCGTCGAGACGGACATCTTCGCCGTTGAAATAGGCGTTGCGGATCATTTCGAGCGCGAGGCCGGCATATTCTTCCGGCGCGCCGAGACGCGAGGGGAAGAGCACCTGGGCGCCCAGCTTCTGGACGAATTCAGGGCCGCCCGCCTGCATCAGCGGGGTGTTGAAGAGGCCGGGCAGGATCGTGTTGCAGCGGATGCCTTCCTGCGCGAGGTCGCGGGCGATCGGCAGGTTCATGCCGATGACGCCGCCCTTGGACGCCGAATAGGCGGCCTGGCCGATCTGACCGTCTTCGCCGGCGACCGACGCCGTGTTGACGATCGCGCCGCGCTCGCCCGTCGAGAGCGGGTCGAGGGTCAGCATGCCGGCCGCCGCGTGCACGATGCAGCGGAAGGTGCCGACGAGGTTGATCTGGATGATGCGGTCGAACTGGTCGACCGGGAAGAACTTGATCGTGCCGTCCTTGCCGCGCGACGCCGTCTTGAAGGCGTTGCCGGTGCCGGCGCAGTTGACGAGCACGCGCTCCTGGCCGATCGCCTCGCGGGCGCGTTTGAAGCCCTCGATGACGCTGTCTTCGCTGGTGACGTTGACGTTGCAATAGATGCCGCCGATTTCGCGCGCGACCTTCTCGCCCTTGTCGGCGTTCATGTCGAAGATGGCGACCCGGCCGCCCTGCTTCGCCAGCGCCCGCGCGGTCGCTTCGCCGAGACCCGAGGCGCCGCCCGTGACGACTGCCGAGATCGTGCCGTTGATTTCCATGTGCCGCTTTCCCCTCGTTTATCGAGCCGATGTCTTTGAGGGGCGAGGCTCTAGCAGATCGGATCGCGGGGGTTAAGGGGCCGCGACGGTAATGTTCGGACCGGGCTCGGCGGCGGCCTGGGCCATCAGCCAGTCGCGGAATGCCTTGATCTTAGGCAGATTCTCGGTGCCGGGGCGGCTGACCAGATAATAATCGAGGTCCGCATCGAGGCGCAGCTCGAACGGTGCGACGAGAAGTCCCGCTGCCAGATCGGCCTTCACCAGTGCCGAACGGCCGAGCGCGACGCCCATTCCCGCCATCGCCGCCTGGATGAGCAGCGCCGAATCGTCAAAGCCGGGGCCGCGCTCGGGGTCGACGCTTTCCGCCCCCGCCGCCTTCAGCCAGAGCCGCCAATCCTGGCGCATCTCGTCATGGAGGAGCGTCGCGCCGGCGAGATCGCGGGGCTGCTTCAGCGGATGCTGCGCGAGATAGGCGGGGGCGCAGACCGGAAAGAGTTCCTCCTCCATGACCCGCGTCGCCGCAACGCCCGGCCAGTCGCCGGCGCCATAGAGGATGGCGAGATCGACGTCGGAATCGGTGAAGGCGCTGAGGTCCATATCCTCGGCGAAATTCCACCAGGTCGAGAGCCAGACGTCGATCTCGGGATGAACGGTGCGGAAGGCCGATAGCCGTGGCACCAGCCACTTCGCCGCGAAGGACGGCATGGTCGAGACCGTGAGCCAGCCCTTGCGCGGGTCGCTGGCGAGCAGGCGGCGTGTCGCGAGGTCGACCTGGTCGAGGGCCGGGCCGAGCGCCGTTGCATAGCGCTCGCCGGGATCGGTGAGGGCGATGCCGCGGCCCGACCGGCGCAGCAATTCGATCCCGGCCCAGTCCTCCAGCGCCTTGATCTGGTGCGAGACCGCCCCCTGGGTCACCGACAATTCGTCGGCGGCCTTGGAGACCGACTTGAGGCGGGCTGCGGCTTCGAAGGCGCGCAAGGCATTTAGAGGAGGGAGTTTTCGGCTCATAGCGCCGTTAATATATCGATTTTTCTCATGCGTCGAATGAGAACTGATCGTTTGTCAGTGTTGGGGCGGCCCCGTATATCCACGCCATCGCAAGCACGGTGCTTGCGAAATGGTTTAACCCCAACCCGTGAGGTCCACTATGTTTCGTGCATATGGCTACGTGCTTGCGGCGCGGGATGAGAAGCACTCATCTGTCGTGTCCGCCCAGAAGCCCTTCCGTTTCCTCGCCCATCTGTTCAAGCGGATGTATTGAGAAACGTGGCGGCAACGTCAGAGCGAGTCGAAGGCCCGGGAGCCCCTCCCGGGCCTTTTTCTTTCAGCCCCGCGCCGGTTCGCGCGTGATCTTGGCGCCGAGGGCGTTCAGGCGTTCGTCGATGCGCTCATAACCGCGCTCGATCTGCTGGGCGTTGTTGATGATCGAGGTGCCCTTGGCGCAGAGCGCGGCGAGCAGCACGGCCATGCCGGCGCGGATGTCGGGGCTTTCGACCCGCGCGGCGCGCAGCCGGGTCGGACCGGAGACGATCGCGCGGTGCGGGTCGCAGAGCACGATGCGCGCACCCATCGAGATCAGCTTGTCGACGAAGAAGAGGCGGCTTTCGAACATCTTCTCGAAGAAAAGGATCATGCCCGAACACTGCGTCGCCGCGACGATGGCGATCGACATGAGATCGGCCGGGAAGGCCGGCCAGGGCTGGTCTTCGATCTTGGGGACATGGCCGCCGAAATCGGGGCGGATGCGCCGTGTCTGCTGCGCGGCGACGATGAGATCGTCGTCCTCGACGCGGCAGACGATGCCGAGCCGTTCGAAGCCCATGAGGATCGAGCGGAAATGCGCGACGCCGGCGCGCTTGATGCGCAGTTCGGAGCGCGTGACCGCAGCGAGGCCGATCAGCGAACCGACCTCGATATGGTCGGGGCCGATGCGGAACGTGCCGCCGCCCAAGGGCGCGCCGCCCTGGATGGTCATCGTATTGGTGCCGATGCCGTCGATCTTCGCGCCGAGCATGACGAGAAAATTGGCGAGATCCTGGACATGCGGCTCGGAGGCGACATTGCGCAGGATCGTCGTGCCGCTCGCCGCAGTCGCCGCCATCAGGGCGTTTTCGGTCGCGGTGACGCTGGGCTCGTCGAGGAAGACGTCGGCGCCCTTCAGCTTCGCCGCGCGGAAATCATAGGTCTGGCCGACCGTGACCTTGGCGCCGAGCTGCTGCAGCGCGAGGAAGTGCGTATCGACGCGGCGGCGGCCGATGACGTCGCCGCCCGGCGGCGGCAGCGTCACCTTGCCGGCGCGTGCAAGCAGGGGGCCGGCGAGCAGGATCGAGGCGCGGATGCGGGCGCAGAGATCGGGATCGAGCGCGGCTGGCCGCACCTTCTTCGCCTCGATCTCCAGCGTGTTGAGATCGGTCCACTCCGCCGCAGCGCCAAGCGTGCGGATGAGTTCGACCAGCGCCTCGACATCGCGAATGCGCGGCACGTTGGTGAGCGTCACCTTCTGGTCGGTGAGCAGCGCCGCCGCGATGATCGGCAGCGCCGCATTCTTGTTGCCGGCGGGCTCGATCTCGCCCGCCAGCCGGTGCCCGCCCTCGACGATGTAGCGGACGCCGTTATTCGTTGCTTGCGCCATGAAGCCCTTCAGGTCGTCAGAACGACCTTGCCCTTTACTTCGCGGTTGGCCATCGCGTTAAGGGCGATGGCGGCCTTTTCCAGCGGATAGGTCGCGGAGACCAGCGGCTTGATGCGGCCGGTCTTGTAGAGCCACATCAGCTCGGCGAGGTTGCGCTTGTTGTGCTCAGGGTTCCGCGCGACCCAGGCGCCCCAGAAGACGCCGACGATCTGGCAGTTCTTCAGCAGCGCGAGGTTGAGCGGGATCTTCGGAATTTCGCCGGCCGCGAAGCCGACCACGAGATAGCGGCCGTCCCAGGCGATCGAGCGCAGCGCCGGCTCGGCATAGGCATCGCCCACGGGATCGTAGATGACGTCGGCGCCGTTCGGCAGGATCGCCTTCAGCTGCTCGCTGAATGCCTTCTGGTCTTCCTTGGAGAGCTTGCCCGAGGGGTAGACGAGGCCGGCTTCGGCGCCGTGCTTGAGGCAGACATCGACCTTTTCCTGGGTCGAGGCGGCGGCGATGACGCGCGCGCCCATCGCCTTGCCGATCTCGACCGCGGCGAGACCGACGCCGCCGGCTGCGCCGAGCACCAGCAGCGTCTCGCCCATTTTCAGATCCGCGCGATCTTTCAGCGCGTGATGCGAGGTGCCGTAGGTCATGACGAGCGCCGAGGCCGTCTCGAAATCCATCTCGTCGGGGATCAGGATGGCGCGGCCGGCATCGGCGACGACCTCCTCGGCAAAGCCGCCCCAGCCCGTGGAACCGAGCACGCGGTCGCCGGGTTTGAGATGCGTGACGCCCTCGCCCACTTCCTTGACGATGCCCGCCACCTCGCCGCCCGGCGAAAAGGGCAGTGCCGGCTTGAACTGGTACTTGTTCTGGATGATCAGCACGTCGGGAAAATTGACCCCCGCGGCCTTCACGGAAATGACGTACTGGCCCTTGCCCGCCTTGGGTGAAGGAACGTCCTCCACAACCAGCGAATCCGGCGGTCCGTATTCTTTGCACAGCACGGCGCGCATCGGCGTTCTCCCTATTTTCTTGGTCGCGCAACCTAGGCGGAGCGCCCCATCGGGGGCAAGCGGCCGGGCGCGTCATCAACTCTCTCGCAGATGTGACCGCGGTGCCAGACCAAGCGGTTTCGCGCGTCATAGAAAGCGACTAGGGCGAGGCCCTCAGAACAACAAAGAGGAGACTACCGATGAAGCGACTTGCAACTGCCGCTCTGCTGATTGCCGGTTTTGCCGCGATCGTGCCTGCCGCCTCCGCCGCCGATGCCCCGTGCCTGCGCACGCGCGGGATCGACGGTTTCATTGAGAACACCGACACCTCCGTCGTGCTGACCCAGGGCGCTCGCCACTGGAAGGCCGAAACGGCCGGCTCGTGTATCGACCTCGGCAAGGCCCGCTCGGTCGCCGCGGTGTCGCGCGGCGCCTGCCTGAAGGCCGGCGACAAGATCAACTACGAAGCGAGCTTCGGGGGCATCCGCACCTGCAAGATCGGCTCGCTGACCTATGTAACGCCGGACGCCGCCTCCAACTAACGGCCGTCTAGAAGGCCAGGCTTTCCGCCGGACGCCGTTCGCCACAATGATCGCCGCGCCAGTTCGTAATGGGCGCGACGAGAAGGGGGCGGGCGGCGTCCGTTTTTGCGTCGAGCACGCCGAGCCGGGCGAGCACCGCGGCGATGGCGGTTTCCGCCGCGCGGCCGGTGCCGTCATCGATCTTGAGCGCGACGCCAAGGCCAAGCGAAGGGATCGAGGCCGAATAGACACCTTCCGCGCCGATCTTCGTGACGGTGCCGCCGGTCGTCGCCTCGATCAGCGCCACGTCGGACCGTCCCGTGCCCGATTCGTAGAGCGGGTTTTCGCGCACGGCCTTAACGAGGCGATGGGCGGCTTCGGCGCGGTTCGAGGCGAGGCCCGAGGGATCAGCGAGGCGGGCGAAGCCGAGCGCCAGATTCTTCAGCGGCAGAGCGAAGTTCGGCGCGGCGCAGCCGTCGATGCCCCACGGCATCGTCTCGCCGTCGACGTCGCAGAGTTCCGCGATCGCCTGGCGCACACGGACCTGCACGGGATGGTCGATCTCGACATACCCGGCGACCGGCTCGCCCATATAGCAGGCGGTGCAGAGGAAGCCGCTATGCTTGCCCGAGCAGTTATTGTGCAGCCGTGTCGGCTCCTTGCGCCCGCGCTGCATGATGCGCGCCGCCGCCTCGCTCATCGGCAGATGCGGACCGCAGGCAAGATCGCCCTCGCCGCAGCCGAGGCGCTTCAGCCAGCCCGCGACGGTCTTCACATGGAAGGGCTCGCTGGAATGCGAGGCGCAGGCCATGGAAAGTTCCTTGGGGCTGACCTTGAAGGCGTCGGCGGCGCCGGTCTCGATCAGCGGCAGCGCCTGCATCATCTTGAAGGCGGAGCGCGGATATACGGGCCGCTCGATATCGCCGAGCTGGAAATGAATCTTGCCCGCCGCATCCGAGACGGCCACGGCGCCGCGATGGAAGCTCTCGACGATCTTGCCGCGGGTCAGCTCGACCAGGATGGGATTGCGGTCGTCATTGCGGGGGGCGGCTTGGGACATGGCCGGGCATCTAGGCTGCCTTGACGGCAGGGGCAAGGGTGCGCTTGGTCTCGCGCGATCAAGAAGGATTTCACATGCGCGGCTATTTCGGGATCGGGGCGGAGGGCATCTCCAAGGCGATGAATCTCGGCAATCTCATGCGCACCGCCCATGCCTTCGGGGCCGGCTTCGTCTTCACGATCGAAGCCGAGACCAAGGCGCGGATCGTGCGCCTCGCCGATACCGCGGCGTCCGAGGGCCAGGTGCCCTATTACCCGTTCGAACGGTTCGAGGATTTCCGCCTGCCCAAGGGCTGCGAGCTCGTCGGAGTCGAGTTCACCGACGACGCGATCCCGATGCCGAGCTTCCGCCACCCGGCGCGGGCCGCCTATATTTTCGGCTCGGAGCGCGGCTCGCTGAGCCCGCGGGTGCAGGCGCTCTGCACCCATATCGTGAAGATCCCGACCGCCTTCTGCCTCAACGTCGCGACCGCCGGAGCGATCGTCATGTATGACCGTTTGATCACCATGGGGCGCTTTGCCGAGCGCCCCGTCGCGGCCGGTGGCCCCAAGACGCCTTTCGTGCCCAAGCAGGATCACGAATGGGGCACGCCGCTGCTGCGGCTGACCAAGCCGGGCGAGCGGGTGTTCCTGAAGGCCAAGGGCGAGGACTAACCGGTTTCCGTTCAGCTCGCATCGCACGCCCCTCGTCATGGCCGCCCTTGAGGCGGCCATCCAGTCGACCGGGCGCGATGGCAGGGTGGATGGCCGGGTCAAGCCCGGCCATGACGGGTTGGGAGATGACGGAACTGCCTCGGCCGTGAGGGAGATTAAACATCGCCTTCCAGCGCCTTGCGCAGGCGGACGAAGGCGAGGCGCAGGCGGGACTTCACGGTGCCGAGCGGCAGTTTCGTCGCGGCGGCGATCTCGCTGTGCGATTTGCCGGCGAAGAACGCCTGCTGCAGTAAAGCGCGCTGGTCGTCCGAGAGGTCCTTCAGCGCTGCGTGCAAGCGGTTTTCCCGGGTCGCCGTCTGCAAGGCGGCGTCGGGGGCAGGCTCCGGATCGGGCACGAAGATCGGATCGTTGGGGTCGAAATCGGGCCGGCGCTGGCGGCGGATGGCGTCGATCCGGCGGTTGCGGGCGATGGTGAAAATCCAGGTCGAGGCCGAGGCCTGGGCGGGGTCGAAGAGTTCGGCCCGGCGCCAGACTGTGACCATGACGTCCTGGGCGATCTCCTCGGCCTCGATGGGCGTGGCCCCGAGGCGGCCGAGATAGCCACGTACCCGCGGCGCGAAATGGGTGAAGATTTCCGTGAACGCCACCCGGTCGCGCCGCTCGCCGACGGCGCGCAGCAGCACCGTCAGCCGCGCCCGCACTGCAGCCGCGTCCTCGTCGGCCGTTATGGGCTTCCCCGTCATGACCCCACTCTAGGCATTTCCGGCCGCCATGAAAAAGCCCGACTGGTGCCCTGAAATCCTGTATAGCCCTCCAGCCCGGCAGCCGGCAGTCGCACCAGACGACTTGTCAGCCCGCCCGCCATGGGCCACATCTGCGCCTTAAAGCCCGCCCGCCCGCCGGCGGCGGCCACCCAAGAAGGATTGCCCATGCGTTCGACGACCGCCTGCGCCATCGCGTTTTCAGCCGTCATCGGACTGGCCGGCGCCGCGAGCGCAAAGCCCCAGCTGCTGGGCGAGTTCAATGACTGGAAGGCGTTCAAGTCGACCGATGGCGGCGCGACCGTCTGCTATGCCCTGTCGCAGCCCAAGAGCAGCGATCCCAAGGGCGCCAAGCGCGACCCGATCTTCTTCATCGTCTCCAACTTCCCCGCCCGCCAGGTGAAGGGTGAGCCCTCGATCGTCATCGGCTATCCCTTCCAGGACGGCTCGAAGGCGACGGTCGATGTCGGCGGCGCCAGTTTCTCATTCGTCACGGTCAATGCCGGGACCGACGGCGGCGCCTGGATCCCCGACAGCGCCACCGAGCAGAAGCTGATCGCCGCCATCCGCGGCGGCTCGGCCATGTCGGTCAAGGGTACCTCGAAGCGCGGTACCAAGACGACCGACAAATATTCGCTGACCGGGGCGGGGGCCGCGCTCGACCGGATCAACCAGGAATGCCCCTAAAGACCCTCATCGGGCTGACCCGCGATCAGCTCCGGTCGGAACTGATCGCGAGCGGGGTTGAGGAAAAGTCGGCCAAGATGCGGGCCGGCCAGATCTGGCACTGGATCTATCAGCGGGGCGTCACCTCGTTCGACGCCATGACGTCGATCTCGAAGGAGCTGCGCACCAAGCTGGCCGAGCATTTCACGCTCGACCGCCCCGAGATCGTCGAACAGCAAATCTCCGAGGACGGCACGCGCAAATGGCTGCTGCGCTTCGGCCCGGGGATCGAGATCGAGGCGGTCTATATCCCCGAGGAAGATCGCGGCACGCTCTGCATCTCCAGCCAGGTCGGCTGCACGCTGACCTGCCGCTTCTGCCATACCGGCACGCAGAAACTGGTGCGCAATCTCAGCGCCACCGAGATCGTCGCGCAGGTCCTGGTCGCGCGCGACGCACTGGCCGACTATCCCGCGGGCAAGGCGCCCGAGCAGCGCCGCGTCACCAATGTCGTGCTGATGGGCATGGGCGAGCCGCTCTATAATTTCGACAATGTGAAGGACGCGATCGGCATCATCGCCGATGGCGAGGGCCTGACGTTGTCGAAGCGCCGCATCACGCTGTCGACCGCCGGCGTCGTGCCGATGATCGCCAAGGCCGGCGAGGAGATCGGCTCGATGCTGGCCGTCTCGCTGCATGCCGTGCGCGACGAGCTGCGCGACGTCATCGTGCCGCTGAACAAGAAGTACAATATCGACACGCTGCTCGCGGCCTGCCGCGCCTATCCGGGCGTCTCGAACGCGCGGCGCATCACGTTCGAGTACGTGATGCTGAAGGGCGTGAACGATTCCATCGCCGACGCGAAGCTGCTGGTGAAAAAACTCGCCGGCATTCCCGCCAAGATCAATCTGATCCCGTTCAACGCGTGGCCGGGCGCGCCGTACGAATGTTCCGACTGGGCGCAGATCGAGAAGTTCGCCGATGTCGTGAACGCCGCCGGCTATGCCTCGCCGGTGCGCACGCCGCGCGGCCGCGACATCATGGCGGCGTGCGGACAGCTGAAGAGCGAGAGCGTGAAGGAACGCGCGTCGGCCAAGTTCGCCGAACTACGCTCGGCAGAGTTGCAGCGGATGCCCGGCTGAAGCGCCGCAGCCCCGCGCGATTGAAGCCGGCGGCTTCATCTGTTCTGCTTCGCTAACGTCCGGAGTGCACATGAAGTCTAAGCTTGTTTCGGGGGGATGCGTCCTGGCGCTCGCCACCGGGATTGCCGCGGCGGAGGCGCCGACGACGAGCGATGCGGAAGCTTGGCCGGACCGTGGTTCAGGATGGGCTGAGCCGATGCCCAAACCAATGCACAAGGGCGATCCGGGCTCCTATCCCCTTTATGCGCAGACCTTCGGATCGGAAGGGAGCGCCACGATTGGCTTCATCATCGACAAGGAAGGTGAGAAGAAGGCCATGCTTGTCCTCGCCTCTTCGCCCTCCGGCGTCTTCGAGGCGGCTTGCCTGGATTACGTCAACAGCTTCATCTACGCGCCACAGGTCAAAGACGGCAGCCTCGCCAGTCGCAAATGGAGCTACACGTGCCGTTTCAAGCTCGGCAGCTAGTTGCGATCTGTGGGCTCGTGGCGATGACGAACGCCGCATCGGCGGCATGCGCTGTCGATGAGCGTGAACTCAAGGCCAAGCTGGGCAACGCGGGTTTTCTGATCGATGACTCGCTAGTGCCGGTCAGCCGGCCGGAGCCGCCGAAGTTTCCGTCTGTCGCCGTCAATTGGGCGATCGGTGGGCAGGTGGATATCCTACAGATCATCGCACCCAACGGCGCGGTGGCGGATCGCGTCGTTCTGTGCGCCGAGCCCTTCGGATATTTTCAGCCCAATGCCCTGGCCTGGGCAAAGAACTTCGCATTCGCGCCACTGCCGAAAGACGTGCCTGAAAAATACCGCGTCTATTTCCTGACGGTCCGGTTCAAGTTGCGCTGAGATCAGACGCTGACCGGCCGCGCCACGGGCTGGTTCATCTGCTTGACGAGATCGCCGAGCGTCAGGGTCGCGAGCGAGGCGCGGATGGCGCCGTCGACGCGCTGGGCGACGCCGTTGATGACGCCGGCGGCGGCCTGGGCGACGGGACAGTCGTCGTTGAGGTTCGTGCGGCAGCACACGGCCGGGCCGTCATCGACCGCCTGACGCACGCAGTCGAGCGCGATCTCCTGCGGCTGGCGCGCGAGCCAGACGCCGCCATTGGCGCCGGCGCGCGTCGCCACGACGCCGGCCTGCGCCAGCGCGGAGATCACCCGGCGCAGCACGACGGGATTGGCATTGACGCTTTTCGCCATTTCGCCGGACGTGACGGGCTGCCCCGGCTTGCCCGTCTTGTGGGCGGCCAGGATCATCAACATGTGCACGGCTACGGCGAAACGCTGGCTGTCGGCCATCGGGAACCACCTCTGTTACAGAGATGCCCCCTCCCTTACGTGGGCGCAAGGCCCGCCCAAGTCTTTCGCAGCGTTGTGAGGGCGTGCTGCATGCGCTAACGAAGCGCCCGAAATCGCCTATTTATGCGGGAACCATCCATGGCAGCGCCTAAGAAAGTCGTCCTCGCCTATTCCGGCGGCCTCGACACCTCGATCATCCTGAAATGGCTGCAGACCGAATATGGCTGCGAGGTCATCACCTTCACGGCCGATCTCGGCCAGGGCGAGGAGCTGGAGCCGGCGCGCAAGAAGGCGCTGCTGCTGGGCATCAAGCCGGAGAACATCTTCATCGAGGACGTGCGCGAGGAATTCGTGCGCGACTATGTCTTCCCGATGTTCCGCGCCAACACGGTCTATGAAGGCCAGTACCTATTGGGGACCTCGATCGCCCGCCCGCTGATCGCCAAGAAGCAGATCGACATCGCGAACCGGCTGGGCGCCGACGCGGTCAGCCACGGCTCGACCGGCAAAGGCAACGACCAGGTCCGCTATGAGCTCAGCTATTACGCGCTGAAGCCGGACGTGAAGATCATCGCGCCCTGGCGCGAATGGAAATTCGAAAGCCGCAACGCGCTGCTGGCCTTTGCCGAAGCGCACCAGATCCCGATCGCCAAGGACAAGCGGGGCGAAGCGCCGTTCTCGGTCGACGCGAACCTGTTGCACTCGTCCAGCGAGGGCAAGGTGCTGGAAGACCCCGGCGTCGAAGCCGACGAGATGGTCTACCAGCGCACGATCAGCCCCGAAGCCGCGCCCGACAAGCCGACCACCGTCGCGATCGGCTTCGAGAAGGGCGACGCTGTCTCCATCGACGGCAAGACACTCAGCCCCGCCGATCTCCTCGCGGCGCTCAACAAGCTCGGCCACGACAACGGCATCGGCCGGCTTGATCTCGTCGAGAACCGCTTCGTCGGCATGAAGTCGCGCGGCGTCTACGAGACACCCGGCGGCACGATCCTGCTGCAGGCGCATCGCGCGATCGAGAGCATCACGCTCGATCGCGGCGCGGCACATCTGAAGGACGAGCTAATGCCGCGCTATGCGGAGCTGATCTATAACGGCTTCTGGTTCACGCCCGAGCGCGAGATGCTGCAGGCGGCGATCGACCACAGCCAGAAGATGGTCGCCGGCACGGTCACGCTGAAGCTCTACAAGGGCAACGTCATCGTCACCGGCCGCGAGAGCCCCTATTCGCTCTACGCCAAGGACCTCGTGACGTTCGAGGAAGACGGCGGCGCCTACGACCAGAAAGACGCCGGCGGCTTCATCAAGCTGAACGCGCTCCGCCTGCGCACGCTGGCGGTGCGCAACGCCAAGGCGTGACAAAGCGGGCGCGGCATCGCCTGCCGCGCCCGGCTTCCATCAAATTACTGGATGACGACGACGGTCGCCGCGCAGACGTCGACGCCGCTGAGCTGCGCCTGGCCGCCGCCGGCGAGGCTGGCGGTGAAGTCGTAAGTGCAGCCGCCGTCGCCGTCGTCGACGGTCGCCATCGTCGCGGCGCCGGGTGCGAGGCCGCCGAGCACCTGGCCCGACCAGCCATTGGTCGTGCTGGTCGCGGTGAGGCTGGAGATCGTGTCGCCGGTGCCGTTCTTGATGCGGACGCGCCGGTCATAGGCCTCGGCAGCACCCAGCGCGGCGACGACAGTCGCGGCGAGCGTGAGGAGGGCGACGGAGCGGGTCTTCATGGCGTCCACATTACAGGCGCGCTTCCGGAATGGAAGCCGAGCGTCCTTTTGACACGGACGCCGTGAACCCCGTGTGAACGTGGCTAAAGCGCTGCCGGAACAGGCAGATTGTTCTGCCGGCAGGCGGCGATGACGGCGTTGCGCAGCAGGCAGGCGATGGTCATCGGCCCGACGCCGCCGGGAACCGGGGTGATCGCGCCGGCGACCCCCGCTGCCTCCGCATAGGCGACGTCGCCGACAAGGCGCGTCTTGCCGTTCTCGCCGGCGATCCGGTTGATGCCGACATCGATCACGATCGCGCCGGGCTTCACCCAGTCGCCGCGCACGAAGTTCGGCTTGCCGATCGCCGCGACCAGGATGTCGGCGCGGCGGCAGAGCGCGGGAAGATCGCGCGTCCTGGAATGCGCCGTCGTCACCGTGCAGCTTTCATTGATAAGGAGCTGCGCCATAGGGCGGCCGACGAGAATGGAGCGGCCGATCACGACCGCGTCGAGCCCGGCGAGATCGGCCTTCACCTGCTTGATCATCATGAGCGCGCCCGACGGTGTGCACGAGACGAGGCCCTCGCGGCCCGAGACGAGCAGACCCGCATTTGTGGCGGTGAGACCATCGACATCCTTGGCGGGATCGATCGCATCGATCACGGCGGTCTGGCGCACCTGGGGCGGCGTCGGGAACTGGACAAGGAAGCCGTGCACGCTGGGATCGGCGTTGAGCCGCGCCACTTCGGCGAGCACCTCGGCCTCGGTGGATGAGGCCGGCAGTTTGATCTCGACGGCATGGAGCCCGGCCTCGCGCGCGGCGATGCCCTTGTTGCGGACATAGACCTCGCTGGCGGGATCTTCGCCGACCAGGATGACGCCGAGCCCGACCGTGATGCCGTGCGCCGACTTGAGCTGGGCGGCGGCATCTTTCACGCGCGCCTTCAGCGCGCCGGCGACGTCCTTGCCCTCGATGCGGGTGGCGGTCATGTCAAACTTCCCGGAAGCGTCGCCCTAGCGCGCCAGCGCGACATAGAGCTGCCAAAGATACATCTGGATCACATAGACCAGGATGAAGATGACCAGCGGCGAGAGATCGACGCCGCCCATCTGCGGCAGCGCGCGCTGGATGGGGCGCATCACGGGATCGGTGACGGCGCGGGTGAAGCGGTCGGCCTGCCAGGCGATGGGGTGGCGCGGATTGATCACCTGGAAGGCGAACATCCAGGAGAGGACGATCCGGACCATCATCACGATGAGGAACAGCGTCAGGATCTGATCGATGGCCCAGAAGATCGGATAATAGGGGTCGTTCATGCGCCGTCGGTCCGCCGGGTAAGGATGAGCGGACCTAGAGGACGGGGACACTTCCCGCAAGCCCTGCTCACGCTGGCTTGACGACGGGGCGCGCGTCCCCCTATACCGCGCGCTCGCCGGCGAAGGCTGGGGCTGTAGCTCAGTTGGGAGAGCGCCTCGTTCGCAATGAGGAGGTCAGCGGTTCGATTCCGCTCAGCTCCACCAGCCGCCGGCATTTTCCTTCTTTTCCGCTGATTTGCCGCCGTAAACCCGGTCTTCACTGCACCTGGGTTACGGTCAGGCCATGCGCTTCATTCCGACCCTGCTGATCGCCCTTTGCCTCGCGACGCCGGCCCTCGCCAGCGGCCATGGCGGCGGCGACGCCAAACCGAAGCCGGAAAAGAGCGAGCGCAAGCTGACCTCGTCGCCGGCCTGGGTCTCCGTCGATCCCGTCAGCGTCGCGATCATGCGCCAGAACCGCATCCAGGGCCTGTTCCTGGTCGAGTTCGGGCTGGACATCGAGGACGAGGCGCTGCGCGCCAAGGCGACCGAAACCCTGCCTCGGCTACGCGATGCCTGGCTGCGCGGGATGGCGGACTTCGCCTCGACCCGGGTGCGGATCGGGCGGCAGGCCGACCTCGACGCGCTGACGACGCGGCTGCAGACGACGACCGAGCAGATGCTGGGCGCGCCGGGCGCCAAGGTTCTGCTGCTGCAGGCCGTGGTGCGCCAGAAATAGGCGCGCCGCCGCGCGCTCCTCACATCGCCGAGATGCCGCCGTCGACCTTGATCTCGGCGCCTGTCACCATCTTGGACTCGTCGGACGCGAGATAAAGCACGGCATAGGCGATGTCGTCGGGCTCGCCGATATGGCCGAGCGGAATCTGGCGGCCGAGCTTGGCATAGCCCTCCTCCTCGCCGAAACGCTGCACGATATTGTCGAGGATCGGCGTCTTGATGAAGACGGGATGGACCGAGTTGGAACGGATGCCGGTCTTCTGTTTCGCGCAGTGGAGCGCCACCGACTTGGAGAGATGGCGGACGCCCGCCTTGGCCGAGTTGTAGGCCGCCGAATTGTGCCCGGCGATGATGCCGGCGATGGACGAGATATTGACGATCGAGCCGCCGAGGCCGGTCGCCTTCACGGTCTTCGCCATTTCGGGAATGGCGTATTTGCACCCCAGGAACACACTGTCGAGATCGACCTCGTGGACCTTTTTCCAATCTTCGAACGAGGTTTCGGTCACCGTCGTGCCCGCGGAAATGCCGGCATTGTTGACGAGGACATGGAGCCCGCCGAACGCCGCGACGCCCTTGGCGATCGTGTCGATCCAGGCGGCTTCCGATGTCACGTCATGCGCGAGCGCCACCGCGCGGTCGGCGCCGATGTCGGCGGCGACGCGCTTAGCCTTGTCGATATTGATGTCGGTGAGCACCACGCGCGCGCCCTCGCGCGCCAGCATGCGGGCGATCGCCTCGCCCAGGCCCTGCGCCGCGCCGGTGATGAGCGCGATCTTGCCCTCGACCCGTCCTGCCATCGTGATCTCCCTCGTGTTTTATGAGCCGGTGAATGTCGGTGTGCGCCGTTCCAGGAAGGCCGTGACTGCCTCGCGATTGTCGCCGCTGGAGGCGGTCAGCGCGAACTGGTCGAGATCGGCATAAGAGGTCGCGCCGTGCAGCGCCGAAGCCGACGCGGTGATCGCACGCTTGGCGATGCGGGCCGCGACCGGCGGCAAGGCGGCGGCCTTGCGGGCAAGCGCGGTCGCAGCGGCAAGGACGGTGCCGTCGGGCACGACCTGATCGGCAAAGCCCGCGGCCAGCGCCTCGGCCGCTGGCATGTTGTCGCCGAACAGGGTCAGCGTCTTGGTCCGCGCCGGGCCGCCCAGCGCGACGAGCCGCGGCACGCTGTGCCAGCTCATATTCATGCCGAGCGGAATTTCCGGCAGGCGCAGATAGGCGCCCGCCCCCATCACCCGGAAATCGCAGGCGACCGCGAGCGCGACGCCGCCGCCGATCGCGAAGCCCTCGATCGCCGCGATCGTCACCTGGTCGAGCGCCTCCCAAGCGTCGCAGGCATCCGGGCCGGCGCGCATCCGCTCGCGCTTCTCGAGCAGCGGGGTGTCCTCGGTCGAGCGGGTCGCGGCGTCTTTGAGATCGGCGCCAGCGCTGAAGACGGGATCGCCGGTCAAGATGATCGCGTGGACCGAGGTGTCGCTGCGCAGGGCCTGCGCGGCACGCCTCAGCTCGTCCAGCGCCTGGCGCGACAGCGGGTTGAGGCGGTGGCCGCGCTTGAGCGTCACGGTCGCCACCCCCGCGTCGCGCGCGATGGTGACGAAGTCGCCGATAATCTGGGGGTCGGTCATGTCGCGGAGAGTGGCGGGCGGCAGGGCGGGCGGCAAGCCGGGCGCGTTACGTGCGGGTGGCGACGGCATTCCACAGGCAGTCCTCCATATCGTCGATCAGGGTTTGCGGGATGACACCCGCGACGGCCGCATAACGCGCCAGGCCGGCAAGGCTGCCCCGCAGCAGGGCGGTCAGGGCCTCCGGCGGGAGCGGTTTCATCACGCCCTGCCGGCGACCCCAATCGGCGAGCTCACGCATCCCCTGGTGGAGCGCCGCTTCCGCCGCGGCGCTCGCGGGCCCTGCATAGGACGCGTGGTGGTGCAGATCGAGAAATCGTTGCGCAGCCGGAAAGGAACGGGCGAAGCCGGCCATGCGCCGCCAGGTGAGGCGCAGCGCGGCCCGCGGCGTCGCGGTCGCCGGATAGGGCGCCAGGACATCCGCATTAAACCGCTCCTGCCACGCCGCCAGCAGGGCTTCACCCAATGCCTCCTTGGTGGGGAAATGCCGATAGATCGTCCCCACCGCCACGCTGGACGCCGCTGCAATCTCAGGGACGGCGGCGGCGTGGAAGCCTTTGGCTTCGAAGACGGCCAGCGCTCCATCTAGGATCTTCAGACGTTTTCCAAGCGCGATCATTGTCACAAATTAGAATGAATGTTCATTCCATGTCTAGATCCTGGTACTGGAGTTTGGCGTGGCTGACCTCCCGTGCGAATGGTGCGGAAAATATAGACATCGGAATGAACGTTCATTGCAACTAACGGGAAATCCGGTGACCAAAAGTGCTTACAGTGCTGACGTTTCCGCCTCGAGTCCTAGAAAGAGCCGCCCCGTGAGCTCCAGCGTGGGCGTGCCGACCATCATGTGCTGGGTGGCGACGTGGATGTCGCGGAAGCAGCGTTGCAGGCGGGAGGTGTCGTAGACCGAACTGCCTCCGCCGAGCGCGTACATGAGATCGACCGCCCGGGCGCAGCTGCGGACGGCGTGGGTGGTGGCGAGGCGGAGGTCGCGGCGGTGCGCGATCGTTACGCTGCCGGGACGCTGTGCGGCGTCCCATGCGGCGCTGATGGTCGTGTGGAGCCAGGCGCGGGAGGAGCGCACGAGGGCTTCGGCTTCCGCCACCTTCTCCTGGGTCTCGAGGCGCTGGGCGAGTGGGCGGCGGTGGCCTTCCGGCGTCTTGCCGCCGGCGAGGTCGACGAGCGCGTCGATCGCCGCCCGGGCGAGACCAAGCGAGACCGCGGCGATCGCCATGGCGAGCATGCCGAAGGGCGGGAAGGCGTAGAGCGGGCGGTCGAGCGGCTTGTCGGCGCTGAGGTTGACCGAGAAATCGCGGGACATCCGCGCCGGCGCGAACTCGATATCGTTCGACCCCGTGCCCTTGAGGCCCGAGACATGCCAAGTGTCGTGGATCGTCACCTCCGCCGCCGGGCGCAGGAACAGGCGCATGTTGGGGATCATCCCCAGCATCTCCGGCTTGCCGTCCTTGAGGATCAGGCAGCCGCCGAGGATCCACTGCGCGTTCTGGGTGCCCGAGCCCCACTGCCAGCGCCCGGCGACGTCGTAGGTGCCGTCACCGCGATCCACCGCTTTGCCACGCGGCGCGAAGACCCCTGAAATGACCGCATTCGGGTCGGCGAAAATCGTGCGCGCCGCGTGTTCGGGCAGATAGGCGGCGGTCATGCCGCTGGTCGCCGCGATGAAGGTGATCCACGCCGCCGCGCCGTCGGCGACCGCGAGGCGCTCGATCACCTCGACGACCGTCAGCGGGTCGGTTTCGACGCCGCCATAGACCTGAGGCACCAGCATCGCGAAGAGCCGCGCCTCGGCCATGCGTGCCGCGAGATCGGCGGGGATGCGGCGGGCCTCTTCGAACTCAGGCGCGCGGCGTTCGATTTCGGGGGCGAATCGTTCGGCGGCAGCGAGGAGGTCTTCGCGTGAGGTCATCAGCTTTCGAGCCTCAGCCGGTTGGCGATGTTGTTTTTCTGCATGTTCGACGAGCCGCCGACGATGGGGAGCGAGATCGCGTCGCGCGTGTAGCGCTCGAAGTCGAACTGGTCGGACAACCCATAGGCGCCGGCGACGCGCATCGCAGCCTGAGTCACCTCCGACGCGCCTTCGCAGCAGAAGAGTTTCGCCATCGAGGTTTCGACCGAGCAGGGCCGGTTGCGGTCGGCCAGCCACGCCGCGTGGTAGAGCATGTGGCGCATCGCCTGCACCCGCGTGCGCATGTCCGCGAGACTGTGGCGGATCGCCTGGTGCGCCGAGATCTTGCGGCCGAACTGCACCCGCTGCTGCGCGTAGTCCCAGGCATCGTCCACCGCCGCCGTCGCGAGGCCGAGGGCGCAGGCGGAGAGTTCGAGCTTTTCGACCTCCAACGCCTTGCCCGCGAGCTGCGACCAGCCCTGCCCCCATTTGTCCGGCCCGCCCAGAATATTGGCCGTGGGCACGCGCACCTCGTCGAAGGTCACGTCCTTGGTCTCCACCCCGCGAATGCCGAGATGACCGAGCGGCGTGATGGTGATGCCGGCGGACTGAGGCGGCACGAGGACGACGGAGAGGTTGCGATACTTCTCGCCCCTCTCGCCGCTGCGCACGAGGCAGAAAATGTAGTCGGCGATATGCGAGCCCGTGCACCAGCGCTTGGCGCCGTTGATGACGACCTCAGCCCCTTCCAGCCGCGCCGACGTCTCGACGCTGGCGAGATCGCCGCCGACATTGGGCTCGCTGAGGCCGTAGGCGAAGAGCAGTTCGCCGCGCACGAGGCGCGGCAACAGCTCGGCGCGCTGGGCGTCGCTGCCGCTCTCCACCAGGTTCATGCCGGCATAGCAGACCGCCATGATGTAGGAGCAGACGATGCCGGTGGAGCGTTTCGCGAGCTCCTCGATGACAGCCATCGCCGCCGAGATGTCGGGGCCGTGGCCGCCATAGGCTTCGGGCACGGTGAGGCCGAAGACGCCGAGTTCGGCGAGCTTGGCATGCACCTCGCGCGGCCAGTGATTGTCGCGGTCCCATTGGCGCGCCTTCTCGCGCGGCATCTCCGCCGCGACGAAACGGCGGACGCTGTCGCGCAGCGCGGTGACGTGGTCGGGTTCGTCGTAGTCGGTCATGTCGCGCGCCGGAGCGTGAGGTTGAGACGGCCGTTTGCGGGAATGGCCGAGTGCTGGAACGGCGCGGTGCCGGGCACGATCTTCTTCACGCCGTGGAACAGCATTCGTCCAGGCCCGTGCAGCACCATGACGTCGCCGTGATGCAGCGTGACGCCCTGAACGGGATCGCGCCGTTTCGCCCCGCCCAGGGCGAAGACGCCGTCATTGCCGAAACTGAACGAGACGATGGGCCAGGCGAAGTCGGCCTCGTCGTGATCCTGATGGAGGTTCAGCTTCCCCTCCGCCGCATAGAGATTGACGAGGCAGGCATCGGGATCGAAATCCGCGACGCCGCACTCGCGCGCAGCGGCAATGGCGGCCGCCTTCACGCGCGGCGGGATGGCGGGCCAGGGCGTGCCCTGTTCGGGGTGGCGGTCGACATAGCGATAGCCTTGGCTGTCCGAATGCCAGCCGAGCTCGCCGCAATTGGTGAGCTGGTTGATGACATAGGCGCCGGTCTTCATGCGCAGCCGATAGGGCGGCGCGGCGGCGAAGACGGTGAGCATGTCGTCCAGCAGGACACGGCTTTCGGCGAGCGGAATGCGGCCACGGAACAGCGCGATGCCCGGCGGCAGGACGGGGTCCACCGCACCGAAGAGATCGGCCTGGGCCGCGGCGCGCATCAGGTGCCCGTGAAGCGCGGCTTGCGCTTTTCAAGGAAGGCGGCGACCGCCTCGCGGTGATCGTTGGTGGCGAAGGTCGTCATCTCATAGGCGATGGAGGCGTCAAGAATGGTGGTGACGAGCTGCTTCAGACCGAGATTGACGGAGACCTTGGTGTATTTGATCGCCTGCACCGCGCCGCCGGCGAGCTTCGCCGCATAGGCCGCGACGCGCGCGTCAAGGTCGGCATTGGGCACGACGTGGTTCACGAGGCCCATGCGCCATGCCTCGGCGGCGGGCACGGGATCGCCGGTCATCAGGTATTCCTTGGCGCGGGCATGGCCGATGAGATGCGGCCAGATCACCGCGCCGCCATCGCCGGCGACGATGCCGACCTTCACGTGCGGATCGATGAAGACGGCATCTTCCGCCGCGAAGATCGTGTCGCAGAAGAGCGCGATGGTACAGCCGAGGCCCACGGCGGGACCGCGCACCTTCGCGATGAGGGGCTTCTCGAGGTCAAGCAGGCCGAAGATAATCTTCTTCGCTTCCATCACGCCGGGGACATGGTCCTCGCCCGCGAGGGCGCGGCGGAACCAGTTGATGTCGCCGCCGGCGCAGAACGCGTCGCCCTCGCCCGTAAGAATGACGACGTCCGAGCCGGCATCGTCATTGGCGGCATAGAAGATGTCGGCGAGTTCGGCGTGAAGCTGCGGATCGACGGCGTTGCGCAGCGCGGGATTGGAGAGCGTCAGCGTCAGGATACGGCCATCGCGCGTCACCTTGATGCGTTGCCAGCCGCGATCCTCAATCGGCGTTTTCATGTCACTCCCCACGCATTCTTGTTGCGGAGAGTGTGCGGGCCTCAGCGCGCGGCGTCCAGTGCGCCGCGCGAGACAGCGGCGCCTCAGGTGGCGTTCGGCCAGCCGTTTTCGGCCTCGATCGTACTACGGGCATAGGGTTTCAGGCCCGCCCACAGGATCAGCGCCGCCAGCGTCATCCCGATGCCGGCGACCAGCGCGATCGACCAGCGCAGCGCGGCATTGTCGCCGAAAATGAAATCGGTCGAGGCAGCGATCGCCGTCGGCCCGAGGCCGAGCCCGATCAGGTTGGCGACGAAGAAATAGACCGCCGTAATTTGCGCCCGGCATTCATTGGGGGTGATCAACTGCAGCGCCGCCCCGGCGACGCCGTGCCAGGTGGCGAGATACATGCCGATGGCGATCAAGATGAAGGCCATCCAGGCTTCCGGCATGAACATCGCGGCGACGAGAAACGGTCCGCCCAGCAGGCATGAGAGCAGCATGGTCCGCAGCGGCGCATCCTTGCGGCCCTTCTTCAGCATGCGGTCCGATAGCCACCCGCCGGTGAGCAGCCCGGAGGCTCCGGCGACGCCCATGATGATGCCGAAATAGAGCCCGGCCCGCGGCACCGCCATCCCATAGGTGCGGTGGAAGAATTCCGGAATCCACGCCATCGCGCCATACATGACGAGCGAGATCAGCCCCATGCCGAAGAGATGCGCGGCGACGGCGAAGCGGTGGTCGGAGAGGAAGCGCAGGATGGAGCGGTTCGAGGCCGCGGCGACGGTGGTCGCGCGGCCGCGGCGCACCGGCTCCTTCACGGTCAGCATCAGCAGGACGATGAGGAGACCGGGCAGCGCGACCCACAGGAAGATGAGCCGCCACGCATCGACCATGCCGACAAAGGGCAGCTCCACCGGCGGCGAGGTGATCACCGCCTGCACGACGAAGGCGCCGAGCACCAGCGCGATGCCCGACCCGAGCGGCACGCCGATCGAATAGACCGCGATGGCGCGGGCGAGTTTCTCGCGCGGGAAGTAATCGGAAAGCATCGAGAAGGCGGCGGGCGAGAGCGTCGCCTCGCCGGCGCCGACGCCGACCCGCGCCAGGAACAGCGTGGCATAGCTGCCGGCGAAGCCGCAGGATGCGGTCATCGCGCTCCAGACCGTGACGCCGCCCATGATGAGGTTCCGACGGTTGTAGCGGTCGGCGACCCAGCCGAGCGGGAAGCCAAGCAGCGTGTAGAACAGCGCGAAGGCGAGGCCTGCCAGCAGGCTGAACTCGGTGTCGGTGATGTTCATCGACGCCTTCACCGGCCCGACCAGCAGGCTGAGGATCATCCGGTCGATGAACGAGAGGGTATAGGCGGCCAGCAGGACGCCGACGACATACCAGGCATAGGCCGGCTTCGGCCAAGGTGGCTCCACGGCGGCGGGCGGCGCCTCGATTCCAACGAGGGGCGCGCTCACGCGACGAGCGAGATGTCGTAGATGACGCCGCGCGCCGTGCGCGTGCCCTTGCCCACCGCCATGGCGCGGTTCAGCCAGTCGTAACGCGGATCGCTGGTCTCGAAGAACGGGGCGATGCGGAAATAGTAGGTGCTGGGGTCCAGCGTGTCGATTTTCGCGGGGTCGCGGAAGACGGGCAGGACCGCCGCGGAAATGATCAGGCGGCCCGTATAGGTGACATAGATCTCGGCGCCGTCATGGGTCGTCCAGACCGAGCGCACCTCGACATAGGTCAGCGCATCGCCGTTCTCCGCCATGCCGCCTTCCGACCAGTCGCCGCCGCCGGAGCGGACGACGCCATTCAGCCGCGGCCCCGTCACCGTGCCGCCGGCGATATAGCTGACCCGCCGATTGCGCCAGGGCGAGCGTCCCAGCGGGATCGGCGCATCCGCATCGAGCGTGATGTCGACCCGGCAGAGAGGCTCTGCGGCGAGGCCGGCGGGCTGGTCGGTCATATTTCTTCCCTGCGCGAATTCATCGCGCCCTCGGGAATTGCAGAGGGCGCCCAAATCGTTCTAATCTTGCTTAGCTATCTAAACGTTCTTTCGCCGTTTGGGTCAACAAGCCGGCTGCTTCCACGGGGCAAGACCGGCGTCGCTGGGGATGAAACATGAGATTGACGATCAAGCCAAATCTGCTTGCCTGCGTTTCCGTCGCTGCCGTTCTGGCGGCCGGTGTCGGAACGGCCGCCGCCCAGACGCCGGCGCCGGCCGCGCCCGCTGCCGAGGGCGAAGAGGAGGTCATCGTGACCGCCCAGCGCGTGCGCGAAAACCTGCAGAAGGTGCCGCTGGCGGTGTCCGCCTTCAACGCGACGCGCCTCAAGGACAACAATATCGAGACGCTCGCCGATCTCGCGATGCGCGTGCCCGGCTTCTCCATGACGGTGGTCGATCCAACCCAGTCCAACTATGCGATCCGCGGCATCGGCAGCGCCCACGGCATCAGCCAGAACGCGGGCGGCGACCCGTCGGTCGTCGTGTTCGTGGATGGCGTCTATGCCGGTCGCGGCGGCACGCCAGACATTGACGGCCTGAACCTGGAGCGCATCGAAGTGCTGCGCGGTCCGCAGGGCACGCTGTTCGGCAAGAACGCGGTCGGCGGTCTCGTCCAGTTCATCACCAAGAAGCCCGAGAACGACAAGTGGGTGAACCTGGAAGCGACGGTCGGCAACTATAACCGCCTGAGCTTCAAGGGTTCGGGGAACTACGCGCTGTCCGACAAGACCTTCGTCTCGGCCTCGATCTCCAGCAAGTCGCGCGACGGCTATACGCTGAACGAGACAACCGGCAACGATGTCGACAACGAGAAGCTGACCACCGCGTCGTTCCAGTTCCGCTTCCTGCCGACCGACGATCTCGACATCGTGCTCGGCTTCGACATCACCCATCAGGACCAATACGGCAATCCGCGCGACAATATCTGCGATCCGACCTTCCAGGCCGGCATCCATTGCGTCGGCGTCAATCCCGATCCGCGCATCGTCAACGCCTATATCGACGGCAAGCTGAAGCGCGACCTGCGCACCTATCGCGCCGAGATCAACTGGGACACCTCGATCGGCACGTTCACCTCGATCACCGCGTTCCGCGAAGGCGAGATCGAGACCGTTACGCCGTTCTTCTCCAATCCGATCAGCCCGACCTTCCCGCGCGCGCAGATCGAGTCGACCGAAATCGGCATCGAGGATAACCAGCAGTTCAGCCAGGAAGTCCGCCTCGCCTTCTCCGCCTTCGATGAGAAGCTGACCGGTCAGGTCGGACTCTATTACCTCTCGGAACAGAACGACCGCGTGCAGGACCTGATCCAGGATTTCGGCACGGCAGCGATTTCGGGCCGGGCCCGCTATCCCCAGTCGGTCGACGCCACCAGCTTCGCGGTGTTCGGCCAGTTCAACTACGCCATCACCGACACGCTGACCGCGACGGTCGGCGCGCGCATGACGTGGGAAGAAAAGTCCGGCCGGTTTGGCGGCTTCAAGCTGGATGCCGGCCCGGGGCGTCCGCCGCCGCTCGGCGCGGTGGACTACGACGTCACCGCGACCCAGGATTGGGAGGCCTTCACGCCCCGCTTCGCCCTGTCGTGGCAGGCGGCGGACAACATGCTGTTCTACGCCTCGGCCTCGCGCGGCTATAAGAGCGGCGGCTTCCAAGGCATTTCCGGCACGGCCGCCGGCGCAGCGACGCCGTACGATCCGGAATATGCCTGGGGTTACGAACTCGGCGCCAAGACCTCGTGGTGGGACGACAAGCTCCAGTTGAACCTGGCGCTCTTCCGCACCGACTACGAGGATCTGCAGGTCTCGACCCTGGTGCCGCTCTGCTGCGTCATCGTCTCGAACGCCGCGACGGCACGGATCGAAGGCGCGGAGTTGGAGTTTATCGTGCGGCCCGTCGAAGGACTGCAGATCGACGGCTCCTACGCCTATCTCGACGCGGTCTTCACCGACTATGTCGTCGGCGCGACCAACAATACCGGCAAGATCGTGCCGCGCTCGCCGAAGAACAAGTTCAACATCGGCGTGCAGTATGCGTGGGATGTCGGCGATTGGCGGGCGAAGGCGCGGGTCGATTACGCGGTGCAGTCGAAGATGTATTTCGACGCGTCGAACATCGCGAACCAGACGCAGGAGGGCTACGACAATATCGACGCACGCCTGTCCTTCACGGCGCCCGATGGCGATTGGAGCGTCGCGCTGTGGGGCAAGAACCTGACGGACGAGCTGGTGCGCACCTACGCCACCAACTATCCGCTGAACGCGCAGTTGCTGGTGCCCTATGCCCCGCCGATGACCTATGGCCTGACGCTGACCTTCAGCCACTGATCACCGGATCACGACAAACAAGAATGGCCGGGGGCAACCCCGGCCATGAGTTTGCCTGCGCGGTGGTTGGCGCAGGGCCGATGAAATCTATTCCGCGGCGAGCAGCGTGGCGCCGAAGCCGGCCGCGCCGTTGATCTGCTGCAGATACTGGATGCCCTTTTCCGCGATATCGTCGCCGATCATCCGGTCGCTTTCGGTGTGCAGCTCTTCCATGTCGACGAAGGCGGCATAGGTGGCGCGCGTGCGGTCGGTGATGATGCCGGCCTTCAGCAGCGTCTTGATCAGTACACGGAAGATCGAGGTGGAATCCTTCAGCCGCGCGCGGATCTTGGCGTCGGTGAAGCCTTCGGCGACCGCGCCCTGCACCCACTGCCAGTCGAGACCGAACTCGGCATAGATCGGCTTCTTTTGCTCGGGGCTGCCGAGATTGAAGAGGAGACCGCGGAAGACTTCCGCCGCCCAGTCCTCGATGAGGTTGCGCTCGCCTTCGGAGAGATGCGGGATGGTGCGGTCGGCCCAGATCTTCCCGAACTTGTGGTGGAAGGCCTCGTCGGTCATGACGAGCTGCATCAGCTTCACCATCAACGGATCGCGGCCATAGGTGTAGAAGGTCGCGAAGGCGCCCATGGCGAGGCCCTCGACCAGCATCTGCATGCCGACCAGCTTCTTCCAGACATAAGGGCTGGACACCATCTCGTTCAGGAGATTGCCAAGCGCCGGGCCGACCGGCAGCGGCTTGCCCCAGCGGGCCTGCACATACTTGGTGAAGCCGGTGACGTGACGGGCTTCCTCGCGCGTCTGGTTCGCCGCGTACTCCTGCGCGCCGGGATCGCGCAGCACGTGGCAGAGCGAGGCCGAGAGCGAGAGCGCACCCTGCTCGCCGTGCAGGATGGACGAGAGCGACCAGCGCACGGATTCGTTCACGAGGCGGATTTTCTGCTTCTCGGTCAGCCGGTCGGCGACCGCCGTCTGCAGTTCCATGTTCATGTTCGGCGGCATCAGATACTCGTTCTCGAGATCGAACGGCGCCGTGAAGTCGATATATTTGGGGTCTAGCGGATCCCAGAAATGGTCGTGGGTCGCCGAGATGATCTTGTCGAAGGCGGTCGAGCGATTGCCGTAGCGCTCGACCTCCATCATCGTCGCAAAATCGTGCGGATCGGCGGCGTCATAGGCCGGATCCTTGGTGATGTTCGTCATCGCGTTGGTCATGCCGCTTACTCCGCCGCCAGAAGCTGCGGACCCAGCAGGCTGGTGCCGCCATTCAGCTTGATGAGGTAGCGGATGCCGTCCTCGGCGATGTCGTCGCCGATCATCCGATCGCTCTCGTTGTGCAGCTCGGCCATGTCGAGGAAGGCTGCGTAATTGCCGCGCGTGCGGTCGGTGATGATGCCGGCCTTGAGCAGCGTCTTCACGAGGACGCGGAAGATGTTGGAGGCGTCCTGCATGTCCTTGCGCATCGCCTCGTCGGTCAGCGCCTCCATGAAGGCCTGCTGGCACCAGAGGGGATCGAGGCCGAGCTCCTGATAGATCCAGGTCTTCTGGTCGGGGCTGGCGAGATTGTAGATGAGGACGTTGAAGACGTTCCACGCCCAGTCCTCGATCTGCTCGTGCTCGCCTTTCGACAGATGCGGGATGGTGCGGTCGGCCCAGATCTTCCCGAATTTGTGGTGGAAGGCCTCGTCGGTCATGACGAGCTGCATCAGCTTCACCAGCAGCGGATCGCGGCCGTCCTTATACATCATGGCGAAGGCGCCCATCGCGAGGCCTTCGACCAGCATCTGCATGCCCACGATCTTTTTCCAGACCAGCGGCGAGAGGACGAGTTCGGTGAGGAGATTGCCGAGCGCCGGGCCGACTGGCCGCGGCTTGCCCCAGCGCGCCTTCACGTAACGGCTGAATGCGGTGACGTGACGGGCCTCTTCGCGGGTCTGGTTCGCGGCGTATTCCTGCGCTCCGGGGTCGCGGAGGATGTGGCAGAGCGAGGCGGACAGCGCGAGCGCGCCCTGCTCGCCATGCAGGATCGAGGACAGCGACCAGAGCGTGTTCATGTTCACGAGCTTGATCTTGCCGCGCTCGTCCAGTCTGTCGGCGATCGCCGTGCGGAAGTCCGGCGAGGACATCGGGTCGACGAGATAGTCCTTCTCGATGTCCCAGGGCGCCGTGAAGTCGATATATTTGGGGTCGAGCGGGTCCCAGAAATGATCGTGGGTCGCCGAGATGATCTTGTCGAAAGCGGTGGAGCGGGCGCCGTAGCGGTCCACGTCCATCATCGCGGGGAAGTCGTTCGGATCGACCGCGTTATAGGCGGGGTCCTTGGTGATATTCGACATCACGTGCTCTCCCAGGGTGGTTTCTAGCCGCTAGCGTGAACCGCGACGATTGATCATTTCATTCAGGATGCATCGACTTGCCCTAGGCGGCAAGGCCAAATTGACGGTGCCGTCACTTTGTCACCAAGGCGTGAAAAACCAAGAAAAAAGCCCGCACATTGCGGGCTTTTCACCAAATCCGGGCTTGAGAAAGGCGCGGTCAGCCCTGCGGCTTGGTCAGCGCCTGTTCGCGGAAACCCGCCTCGCCGAAGAGCAGCAGCATGTTGTCATGACCGGGCGTGACCGCCGCGAGGCCCTTGCGGTCGGCTTGGCTCAGCGAGAGGTCCCAGCTCGCACCGTTGTCCTTCGAGGTCATAACGAGGCCAGCGATACCGACCAGCACGATCGTGCCGTCGGCGAGCTGCGTGCCCGCCGCGACCGATTCCGGTGTGAGGTCCTTGGCGAGATCGGTCCAGGTCTCGCCGCGATCCGTGCTGCGCCAGACATTGCCGCGCATGCCGATCGCGAGGACCGAGCCGTCCTTGAGCCCGAGGCCGCCCCAGAACGAGCCCTCATAGCCGACGCGGACGATGTCCCAGGTCGTGCCGTTGTCGAGCGAGCGATAGACCTGACCCTTTTCGCTCGGCAGGAAGATTTCGCCCGCCGGGCCGGTGAAGGCGCCGCTCAGATGGAAATCATCGCTCGCGGTGACGACGAGGCGGCGGGGCGTCCAGGTCTTGCCGGCGTCGTTGGTCTCGACGGCATAGTTGAAGCCGCCGACCGCGAAGCCGTGGGTCGGGCTGGTGAAGACGAGGCCGAGAAAGGGGATGTCGGCTTCGACGTCGCTGCCGGTCGTATCGCTTTCGACAAAGCCGTCATCGTCGGTGGAGATGCCGTCATCGACCGCGCTTTCATCGATCACCGGCAGGCCGCCTTCGGCAGGCGGCGCGGCTTCGGCGGGTGCGGCGCCGTCGGCGGGCGCGGCGGGCTCAGGAGCGGGCGTCGCGGCCGGCGCATCGGGGCGGCGGCGGGGCTCCAGGCTGATCCCGGCCTTCGCGGAAATCTCGCGGGAATACTGCACGGTCCAGGTCTCGCCGCCATCGGCGGTCATCAGGATCGTCTTGTCGTGGCCGGCGGCCCAGCCGGTATTGGCGTCAAGGAAGGTGACCGAGGTCAGCGTCGTCTCGACCGGCACGCGCTTGGCCTGGCGCCAGGTCTTGCCCTCGTCGTCGGAGAGCGCGACATGGCCGAACTCGCCGACCGCGACGATGCGGTTGCCGGCGCGGGCAACGCCGAGCAGCAGGGATTTCATCAGGAGATCGCTGGGGCTCGCATCGCCGGGCGCGAAAGCGGGCGCGGCCGGGGCGGCGGCGTCCTGCGCCGAGGCGAGGCCGAGCGGCAGGGCCATGAGAAGCGCGAGAGCGAAGCGGGGCGCGTATTTGAAGGTCATGCAGAAATCCACGCAACTGAAGACGGCAAGGCTAGACAGAAAACGGCCCGGCACCAAGGGTACCGGGCCGCATTGGCTTTAGCCGGGCTCAGCGCAGGCCGAGGCGGCGGATCGCGTCGGGCGTGTAACGGGCTTCGTTCAGCTCGTTCGCCTTGTAGTTCGCCGGCGGCTCTTCGTTGCGCAGCGAGCTCGCGAGATAGCGGCCGTCCTGCAGGTCGTAGACCATCTCGCCGGCCGCGTTGCACAGCGGGACGTGATAATAGGCGACCATCGGCTCTTCCTGGACGCGCCACAGTTCGCCGCGGCCGTCATAGAGCTCGACCGACAGGATCGAATAGCTGTCCTCGTCGAAGTGGTTCACGCGGCGCGAATAGACGTGGCGCGTGCCGGGACGCAGCTTTGCCTCGACCGTCCACACGCGGTGGAGCTCGTAGCGCATCAGGTCCTGGTTCAGCGAACCGTTGAGGACGAGTTCCGCGTAGGACGCGTTCGTCATGCGGTTGGCGTTGTAGGCGACGTACTTTTCCGACTTGCCGACCAGCGACCAGTCATAGCGATCCGGCGCGCCGTTATAGCCGTCGAACGCGTCCGAGGTGGACATGCCGTCGGTGTTGGTGCCGGGATTGTCGTAGGAGATGTCCGGCGCGCGGCGCACGCGGCGCTGGCCGGGATTGTACTGCCACGCCTTGCGGGGCTCGACGGCCGCGTTCAGCGATTCATGCACCAGCACGACATTGCCGGCGAGACGTGCGGGCGCGATCGTGTTGGAGATGTAGAGCAGAGAGATGTTCTGGAGATCCTCGGCGCGCGTCTTGGACGGGTCCGACCAGCGCAGGATAGCTTCGTCCTGGAAGGTGATCTTGCCGCCGAGCGGGTCGCCCGACGTCTGGACCGGGAACGCGCTGAACTGGCGCGTCACCTTGTAGGAGCGATAGCGCAGCGTGTGGTCCCACACGAACTCAAGACCGCTCGAGGGAATCGGGAACGGCGCGCCCATGATCGCGCCGGAGACGCCGTTGCCGTCGGGCAGCAGCTCGCCGACCGTCGCGTTCTTCTTGTTCGCGTCATAGACGAAGCTGGGGAACGCGCACGAACGGCGCGTCGGATAGACAGGCATCTTGTAGTTGGCGCGCTTGGCGAGAAGCGCCTTGTAGCCTTCGGTTAGCTTGTCGGCGTACTGGCCGGCATTGCCCGAGGTGATCGTGAAGAGCGGCTTGTCGCCCGAGAACGGATCGGGATAGCCCTTGGCGTTCGGATCGAAGGTGACGCCGGCGGGCGGGGCGGAAAGGCCGCCGTCCCAGGCCGGGATCGAGCCGTCGGCATTGCCGGCGAGTTCCGCGCCATAGGGCGTCAGATCCTTGCCGAGGCGCGCCGCGACTTCGGCAGGCACCTTGGCCAGCGCGGGGCCGGCCAGCGCCAGGGCGCAGGCCGTCGCGAGCAGGGCCGTGAACTTACGCATGGAAAAGTCCTCCTGAGAGACGTGCAACACGAGTGCGGATGTTTGTCCCCCGCATATTAGAACGAGTACGAGAAGGTCAGCGACGCGAAGTCCTGATCGGACGCTTTGTTCAGGATGCCACCGCCGAAGAAGTTAGTATAGCTCGCGCCCACCCGATACTTGTTGTCGAGCGTGCCGCTGACCGAGAGGTTCACGGACATGCGGTCTTCGATGTAGTTGCCGTACGGCGCCGGCGTCGCGCCGGAGACGTCGTGGCTGAAGGCGATCTGCGGGCTGACCGCCCAGCCCGAGCCGAACGCGTTGTTGTAGTCGACGCGAGCGAGCAGCACGTAGCCGAACGAGAAGTCCGTCGGGCGGCACTGGTCGGACGGCTTGAAGTCGAGGCCGAGCAGGCCGCCGAGCGGCAGGTCCGAACCCTGGCAGCCCGTGTTCTGGTACTGCAGCGTCGAACGCGCGATCGCGGTGGCCGAGCCGTCGGAGTTGGTGAGGTAGGTATCCTCGACGCCGGGGACGTAGACCGCGCCGAATTCGGTCAGCAGGATGCCGAGATCGGCGCCCAGGAATTCGACGATCGGATCGGACGAGGTGAAGGTCGCCGTCGTACCGAGCTGGAAGGTGAACATCTCGTTGCGGATGACACCCGTCGTACGGTAGCGGCCGTTGCCGTCGAGATTGTTGATCGCGCCCGGGTTGCAGTTCGTGACGCCGTTATAGTTCAGCGGTTCGAACTGCAGGAAGCCGAAGTCGGCGACCGCTACGGGGAACGAGCACGCCGCGGCGGCGGCTTCGACCGTCTGTGCGTCGGTGTCGGTCTGGAACGGCGCGCGCGGACGGTACGAGACTTCCGCCTGCACGCCCCAGCCGCCGATCGTGGTGTTGAAGCTGAAGCCGAAGAGCTCGATGTTCTCAGGATAGATCACGTCGAGACGGCTGTCGGATTCGACGTTGATCGTTTCCGAACCGTTGACCAGCATGGGCAGGTCGCCCGCGCCGATCGCGCCGTTGCCGGACGTGTCGACCAGCTTTGACTGGGCGAGCGCGAGGGCGCAGTTGATCTGCATCGCGTTGGCGTAGGTGTCGATATTGCCGGCCGAGTTGGCGACGCCGACGACCGAAGCGGCCTGGGCGCTGGCCGCCGCGACGACCGCGGGGTTGTTTGCAGCCAGACCGAAGAACGGCGAACCCGCGGTCGAGACCAGCGTCGAGGCGATCGAGCTGGCATAGATCGCGCGGACCGTGCCGATGCTCTGCGCGTTGATGAGGTTGCGGGGATCCGCGATCGCCTGCTCGCGGAAGCCGGCATAGCGCGGATCGGCGAAGGTGAAGGGATCGGCGGTGACGCTGACGCAGCCGGCGGCCGGCGCGAAGCGCGCGGCAAGCGCGCCCTGGACGCCGGCGGCGCCCGCCGCCAGCTTGTCCGGCGTGATGTTGGCGTTCACGGAGGTCGTTGAGATGCCGAGCTTCGGCGCGCCGGAGGTGATCTCCAGGAACGGCAGGCGGCTGTGATAGTTCATGTAGTAGAGCGAGAACTCGGTCGCGCCGAGTTCTTCGGCATACCAGCGCAGCGCGATGCCGAACTGGCCCGAATTTTCCGGATTGATGTCCTCGCCGCGCGCCACGATGTCCGCATCGCCGCGCAGGTTGCGGTCGCGTTCCGCCATGCCGAGCGTGTTCGGCGTGAGGAAGTCGAGCGAAGCGCCCGCGAGGCAGTTCGGCGCCGGCAGGAGACCGAGATTCACCGCGCCCGAGAGGCCGTTATTGTTGAGCGTGCCGGCGACCGAAGTATCGCCCGAACCGTCGGTGATCGAATTGCCCGCGGGATCGCTGTCGCCCGCGCAGTTGCGGCGGGTGCCGCCGAGCAGGCTGCCCGAGGTGTAGGAGCGGCCGCCGAGATTGCCGAGGCCGTTTTCGTTGAAGCGCGCGACGATGTCGGCGCCCGAGAAGGGCGAACCCGAAGCGTCGATCGAATAGGGCTCGAACTTGAACTGGTAGAACGCCTCGACCGAGAGGTTCGCGGGCAGGCCGAGCGACATATAGGCCATCGGAACCGGTAGCAGGCCTTCCTTGATTTCCGCGCCGGGACGGCGGAACGCGGCGACGTCGATCGGGTTGATCGCGTTGATGCCGTTCAGGATGAAGGTGCCTTCGCCCCAGCTCACTACCTGTTTGCCGACGCGCACGTTGAGCGGCAGGTCGCCGAGGTTGAAATTGCCGGAGAGATAGAGGTCGAGCAGCTCGACCGACTTGCCGACCTGGTCGCGCGCGCGGTCCGAAAGGCCCGAGCGGCCGATGCTCTCGTCGTCGAGCACGGCGTCGTAGAAATAGTAGAAGCGCGAAAACACCTGGAAGTTATCGTATTCCAGCAGGAAGTCGTGATTGACCTTCGCGCTGGCGCCGATGAAGTCGCCATTGTCGAAGTTCAGGCGCCCGTCGTCGGTGTTGATCGAGCCGTCAAAGTTGTCGGCGTTGTTGGTGATCGTGACGCGGGCCGGCAGGGCCTGGCCGAGCAGGTTGGTCGGCGCCTGCAGGCCGAAACCGCCGGCTGCGGGCGCGGAGAGCACGGCGCCGCCGGTGCCCGAACGCGGATCGCGGTTGCCGCCATTGGCTTCCGGCAGGAACGCGTTGTTGCGGTCGGCGACGCGCAGCGAGCCGCCCATCGAGATCGTCGTGTCGAAGGTGATCTTCATGCCCCCGACAGTGTATTCGAGCGCCGCAGCGCTGCCCGCGAGAGCGATCAGTCCGGCGCCGGCAGCGGTGGCGAGCAGCCCCGCGCGAAGGCGATTGGTCTTGGTCATGATATTTTCCTCCAACCCCGTGAGGTAATGTCGTCTGGCGTTCTTCTGACGCGCTCAGACCAAAGGAGGCATTTCTTGGTTTTATTGTTCGCGCGCGCACCCATATTCGGGCTTGTCGCTGCGCGGTGACGCCTCCCCGGCGCCTGATTTGCAGTCCGTCGCCAAAGCACACACCGGGGCGGTTTGTGTCAAGCGGGTGTTGCTGCAGAGTATGGCGTAAGTGATTTCAACCAAACGCTCTTTCGGGCGTATTGTATTTGGGCAACGCTTCTGGATCGCCATAAAACGCAAATTGCGAATATGACGCCACGACATGACGCAAAGTCACCTGACATGACCGCATCCCACGTCCACGATCACGCCTCCTGCCGCAGCGAGGCGCTCGATGCCGCCAGGCGCCTGACCGAACGGCGAGGCCTGCGGCTCACCGAAACGCGTGCGCGGGTGCTGGATATCGTCGCCGAAAGCCACACGCCGATCGGCGCCTACGACATCCTGCAGCGCCTCGCGGGCGAGCGCGGCCGCGCTGCGCCGCCGACCGTCTATCGCGCGCTCGGCTTCCTGGTCGAACAGGGCTTCGTGCACCGAATCGACACGCTGAATGCCTTCGTCGCCTGTTTCGATGCCGAAAGAAGCCATGATGCGGGCTTTCTGATCTGCGAGACCTGCAAGACGGTCGAGGAGATCGCCGATCCCGCCTTGGGCGAGGCGATGCGCAAGACCGTCTCGGCGCGCGGCTTCAAGCCGCGCCGCACGGTGGTCGAGATCAGCGGCACCTGTGCCGCTTGCGCCGCCAAGGCCGCAGCATGACCTCGCAGGCACGCCGCGTCGTTCTCGCCGCGCTCGCCGCCAATCTCGCCATCGCCGCCACCAAGCTCGCCGCCTTCCTGCTGACCGGCAGCGCGGCGATGCTCACCGAGGCGATCCACTCCTTCGTCGATACCGGCAACCAGCTGCTGCTGCTGGTCGGCGCCAGCCGGGCGCGCCGCGCGCCCAGCGCCAGCCATCCCTTCGGCTACGGCATGGAGGTTTATTTCTGGTCGTTCATCGTCGCGCTGATGATCTTCGCGGCCGGCGGCGCGATCTCGCTGTGGGAGGGCATCGACCGCCTGTCGCATCCCGCCCCGATCGACCGGCCCTGGATCAACTTCATCGTGCTCGGCGCCGCGATCCTGATGGAGGGCGCCTCGTTCCGCGTCGCCTGGCATGAATACAAAGCGGTCGCGGGCAGCGTCGGCTTCGTCACCTTCCTGCGCGGCAGCAAGGACCCCAATCTCTTCGCAGTCCTGCTCGAGGACGCCGCGGCGTTGATCGGCCTCGTCATCGCGCTGGTCGGCGTCTCGCTCTCGACGCTCGGCTGGCACATGGCCGACGCCATCGCCTCGATCGGCATCGGCCTGTTGCTGATGGCGGTTGCGCTGTTTCTCGCCAATGAAACCCGCAGCCTCATCGCCGGCGAGGCCGCGAGCCCGCGCGTGCTCGCAAAAATCAAGGCGGTGCTGGACGGCGATGCGACGGTCGTCAGCGCGGCCGAGATCCTCAGCCTGCATCTCGGCCCCAGCGAAATCCTGGTCGCCATCACGCTCGATTTCGACGACGCGCTGTCGGGGCCTCAGATCGAAGCGGCGGCCGACCGGCTGACTGCCGAGGTCGCCAAGGCGGACGAGCGCATCACGCGCGTCTTCCTGCGCCCCGGGAAGGCGCCGCCGGAAAAAACGGCCGCTGCAACTTCGGCGAGCTAGGCTTTCTTCTTGCGGCCCCGCCCGCTATCGGGCGCCTTCCGGCCGAGCCCGATGCGCTTGGCCATGTCCGAACGGGTCTGGGCGTAGTCGGCCGCGACCATCGGATAGTCCTTGGGCAGGTTCCACTTCGCCCGGTATTCCTCGGGCGTCAGGTTGAAATGCGTCCTCAGATAGCGCTTCAGCACTTTCAGCTTCGCGCCGTCTTCCAGGCAGATGATGTAGGCGTCGGTGACCGACTTTTTCACCGGCACGGCCGGGACCAACGCCTCGGGCGCCGCCGCAGGTTGCGGCACGGAAATCCCTGTCAGGGCATCGTGTACGGAGCGGATGAGCGCGGGCAAATCGCCCTGCATGATCTGATTCTGGCCGACATAGGCGGCGACGATTTCAGCGGTACTTCCCAGCAGGTCCGTGGCGTCCGGTCCTGTCACATCGTCGTTCATGTACCTGCCTTCTTTAGGATGTAAGCGTTGATAATACTACCACGCGCAAAAACAAGATTTGTTCCCTAGCGAACAAATTAAAAATCTCACATGAATTTCTGGATCGCCTTGCGGCCAGGCCGCAAATTTCGCCGCCAATCCGTCTGCTCGATGGACGGCATTGCGCAGTGACTAAACGTCACATTGTATTTTATCATAATACCACTTCAGGTTGTTTCTTAGGCACCATATGTGAAGCCGGGGGCATGATGCGTGGGGAAAGCTGGATCAGTTTATGCGGCGCACTGGCAGTGGCTGGATGTGCCAGCGCCGTCCCTGAATTTGTCCTCTCAAACGACAAGAGCGCGGTCGGCACGCTCGTGAACAACGTGATGAACCACGTGAAATGCGAGTTGCGCTCGGGCTATCTCAGGGAGCGGACCTATGACGGCGACGCCGGCCGGTTGGACTGGCTGAAAGACTCCGGCGCAGTCGTCACTCTGACGCTGAATGTCACAGAAGAACTGAGCGCCGGCGTGGACGCGACCCCGGAATTCGATCTGCCGGGCTCGGATGTCCTGAATCTGGGGTTGGGCACGAAATACACCCAGACCGCCGAGCGAAACGAGGAGGTCAGCTACTACTTCCCCTTCAGCCAGTTTCCGAACCCGGAGAAAACGGACGCCATCAAGGACCCGGCAACCTGCAGCAACGAAGCGCCCGGCACGATCAAGGGTTATCTCACGCTTGATCGCGTCTTCGACGATCTCCTGTTCACCATGCGGGCGTCGGAAAAGCCGATGCTCGTGCCGCAGACCGTGTCCGCGACCGTGAAGTTCACCTTCAAATGGGAGGGCGGTGCAAATCCGGTCTGGACCATTACGCGGTTCGTCGGCGGCCCGGCCGTCAATGGCTCGCGAGAGCGGGTCAGTAAGGTCGCAATCACGATCGGCAAATCCGAAAAGGACTTTGTGAGGGGCACCGGCAAGGACCTTCCACCGCCAACGCGCGAGACCCAACAGGACCATGAATTCTACCTGCTGCGGTCGACCGATCAGGACTCTTCCAGGAACCGCTAGACCGCATCACGCGAGGCCAACATGACCAAAGGCAGACCCGCTCCGATACGCCTCTCAACGATAAGGGCGCGGGGATACGAACGCGCCCGAGGGTTTTCACCGGACCGGCTTGGTCCCGAAAGGCTCGCGGAGGCGATGAGCTTCGAGGAGGCGCGCGGCAAGAAACGCTATGAGTTCGAATGCCGCGATGGCTGGAAAAGGGTCTGCTACGTCAACGAAGACGGCGATGTCGAATGCTACAACGTGCCTTGCTGAAGCAGACGCCTGTAGCGTTACGCGTGAGAATGGTGGTGCCGCCTAGGTGACTCGAACACCTGACCCTCGCATTACGAATGCGATGCTCTACCGGCTGAGCTAAGGCGGCCCTTGGGCGGGGCGAATAGCCCCTGATCCGGAAACGCGCGGGGATGTGCCACGAAACGCCGCCGGGTGCAACGCGGGAGCGTCATGGCGTCGCGCTAAGGAATTTGGCGGCGTCGGCGGCAGATGTCTCGGCGACCTCCTCCATCGGGACATGACCGGCGTCCGGATAGACGATGAGCTGCGAGCCCTTGACCGCCGCCTGCCAGGACGAAGCGGCGTCGACCGGGATGAGCGTGTCCTTGGCGCCCCAAAGGATCAGGGTCGGAATCGCGATCTCGCCGGCCCGGGACTGGACGGTGGTGTCGGGGTCGAGCTGGAAGCGCTTGAGGCTGGCTGCGCGGGTCCCCGCCATGCGGTTCAGCAGCCAATAGCGGTCGACCATCGCGTCCGTCACCAGCCCATCGTCGGCGATCGCGGTCTTGAGGCTGGCGGCGAAAAGGCTGCGCGGGGTCACCACCAACAGCAGGTTCTGGATGACCGGCAGGCGCGCGAGGCGAAAACCGAGGCCGGGATCGCTGGGCGTCTTGGGCGGGAAGCCCGCGGAATCGACGAGGATCAACTTCGTGGCCCGGCCGGGATTGTCGATGACGAAGCGCGCCGCGACGCCGCCGCCCATCGAATTGCCGCCGATCGCGAAGGTGTCGAGCTTCAGCGCCTGGACGAATTCCAGCACGAAGCCCGCCATGCCCTTCTGGCTGTAATCGTCCCCGGGCACCGCGCCGGTAAGCCCGTGGCCGGGCAGATCGACGCTGACCACCCGGAAGTCGCCGGCCAGCGCCTTCACCCAGGGCTCCCAGGTGTGGAGCGAGGCGTTCGACCCGTGCAGCAAGACGAGGACCGGCGCGTCGGCGGGACCCTGATCGCGGTAGTGCGCAACGGCGCCGGAGGTCAGCGTGATGAAATGCGATTGCGGTCCGCCGTAGCGCGCGACGAGTTCAGCGCGCGGCACGTCGGGTTCATAGAGCGCGAGCCCGCCCGCAACGAGCAGCACCGCGAGCGCCGCCAGGATTCGCCCCAGCCATTTCAGCATACGCGTGCGCTCCCCTCAGCGGCCCTCGTTCCAGTCGGAGCCGTCTTCCACATCTGGCAGTGGAGGCCGAACCTCCTCCGCCTTTTCGGGCGGCGCAAGGCGGTAAAGCGCGTCGGCGGCGTCGTCCTCCAGCAGGGCCGGCGCGGCGACCGGCTCGGGCTGGGTCCAGCTCAGCGTATCGAACGCCGCGCATTTCGCGCAGATCGCGGTCCAGCCCGCCGCCTCGTGGCCGCAGGCCTCGCAGCGCCAGACCCCGTCGCGCGGCGCGCGCAAGGCCCGGTCGCTCCACAGCCGCGCGCCCGTCGCATCGCCGCGGGCCTCCGCGATGTCGGCCATCAGCCGCGCCGCACGGCCGCCGGGATGCGGTGTCAGCAGCGGCTGGAGAATGCCCTCGGCCTCGCCATAGGCGCCGCGCGCCGCTTCCTGCGCCGCCGACAGGAGACGGCTTTCGGGATGCGTCGGGTTGAGCGCGATCAGCCGGTCGAAGCGCCGCGCCGCGGGGCCTGCGGCAAGATCGGCATAGGCGGCGGCGAGGTCGGGATGCGGCGCGGCGGCCCAGGCGCGCTCCAGCACCGCCGCGGCGCGTTTGATGCGGCCTTCCGTGCGATAGGCGCGCGCCGCGACGAGCGCGGCGGCGAGGAGGCCGGGTGCGATCTTCAGCGCGTCGCGGGCGCGGTCGAGCGCCGGGCCGGACTGGCCGGCGGCGAGCCGCTCGCGCGCATCGGCGGCGGCGAGCACGGCGCGGCGGCGGCGGGTGATGTCGGGCGTCAGCAGCTTGGCCTTGGCCTGCGCGTCCAGCGCCTTTTCGGCAGCGGGCCAGTCGCCGGCCTGAGCCTCGAGCTCGAACAGCGCGGTCGCGACCCAGGGCGTCTGCGGCCGCAGCGCAAAGGCGCGGGCGGCATGGCGGCGGGCGGTGACGGTGTCGCCGCGCCGTGTTGCCTGCATGAAGAGGCCGCGGAGACCCAGGAACTCGGTTTCGGGTCGGCCGAGCATGTCGGCATAGGCGCGCGCGGCGCCGTCCTCGTCGCCTTCAAGCTGCGCCGTCTGGGCGGCGAGCAGTTGCGAGAGCAGCGGCTCGTCGCCCGCCGCCTTGGCGCGCGCCTGATGGCGGCGCGCTTCGCGGGCATCGCCGGCGGCGACCGCGACCATGCCGCGCGCGAGCGAGAGATAGCCAGCCTTGCGGCGGCGTTCGCGCCGCCAATGGCTCATCGCGCCCGGCCAGTCCAGCAGGAAGCCGACAAGGCGCCACAGCGCGATCAGCACGGCGATCCCAGCGAAGGCGAGCGCCGCGGCGACGGCAGGCGCCATGCGGAATTCGGTGCTGCCCCAGGCGATCACGACCTCGCCCTGCTGGCCCGCGAGCAGTGCGGCGGCGACCGCGATGGCCGCCGCGACGAGGAAGAGCCAGACGAGACGGATCATGGCCGCGACAAGTCCTCAAGGATCGCCAGCGTGAGCGCGGCGAGGGCATCGTCGAGGGCAATTCGGGTTTTTGCGAGGTCGATCCAGCCCTGCGCGGCGACCCGCGCCTGGCCCCACAGCCAATCGAGCTCGCCGGCGGCGGCACGGAGATCGCCTTCCGCGAGGCGAAGGCGGGCACGATCAAGCCGGTCTTCGGGCGTGTCGCCCGCGGGCTCACCCGTCGTGCGCACGGTGACGAGACCGCCAAGCCCGCGCCACAGGCGATCCAGCCAGTCGCCGCCGCGATCTTCATCCATGCCGGCGCGGATCGCGGGATCGAGCGCTTCCAGCTGCGCGGCGAGGCGCTGCACGGTCGGCATTCCCGTCGCGGACGCCGCCTCGAATGGCGTCAGGTCGAGCGTGGCGGGCGCGACCTGCTTCAGCGCCGCGAGTTCGGCGGTGAACGGCCGGCCCGACGCCACCGCTTCACCGAGGCGCGACACGGTCAGCGCGAGCGCCGCATTGCGCCCGGCGCGGCCGGGATCAGCGTTTTCGAGTTCGGAAATGCGGCGATCGAGCGCCGTGACGATCTCCTGCGCCTGCGCCGGCGTCGCCGTTTCCAGTGCCGCGAGGCGCTGGGTGACCGCGGCGAGCTCGCTGCCGAGCGCATCGACGCGCGCCACGAGATCGGCGAGCGCGGCGGTATCGACGGACGGGACGGGCGCCGGAACTGGTGCCACGGGCGGCGGTGCGGCCGGTGGCGGGGCGGCGGCGAGGCCGGCGACGGTCTGCTCCAGCGCCTCGAAGCGTGTGCGGAGCTCGCCGAGCGCGGAGTCGAGCGCCGCAACATGATCGGTGAGTGCGGGATCGGGCGCGGCGGGCGGCGGCGGCGCGGTATTGCCGGCAGTCGCCTCCAGCGCGCGGACGCGGACCTCGACCCCTTCCAGTCGCGTCGAGAGATCGCGGAAGGACTGCTCAGCCGCGTCGTTCGAACCGCCGGCCGCGAGCTGGCCGATCCGCGTCTCCAGCTCGCCGATGCGGCGGCGGGCGTCTTCATTGCCGCCGAGGTTGAGGCCGGTAAAGACGGGCAGGAACAGCGCAATGGCCCCGCCCAGCACGGCAGCAGCGACGAGCAAGGCGCCGAGACCAAGCCAATCGCCCTTGCGGCCGTCCTCGCGGCGCGATGGTTCGACAATGGGGGGCGGCGGCGGGACAGCGATCCCCGCACGGACGTTTTCGAGCGCGGCCTCGATATCGCCGGGCGTCGCGCTGGGGGGCTGGTCGGTCACGGCGCGGTTCTACGCGGGCGGGCGCGACGCCTCAAGCAGATCGAGGAGGGCTGCCTGGTTTGGTTCGCGCGCCGCCGCAACCCCGGCGAAATCATAGGCCCGTGCGGCCTCCGCCACGGCAGGCGAAAGACAGAGCGCAGTGACGGTCTTCAAGGCGCGTGCCCGACCCGCCGCCGCCGCGAGATCGCCGAACGCGCTCGCCGTACGCTCCGACATCAACAGCGCGAGCGCGGGAACCCCGCTGTCGAGCACGTCGATGGCGGCTTTCGAGAGGCTGGAGACGACCGGCATCTCATAGGCGGGGATCTGCAGCACGAGAATGCCCGCAGGTTCGAGCGCCCCGAGGAGGTCGTAGGCGGTCTCCTCGCCGGCGGGATAGAGGATCGCGCCGTCGCCGGGCTTAACCCGCGCGGCGATGAAACCGGGCAGCGTCCGCGCCGAGCCTCCAGCCGCGGCGACATTTTCAAACCCAGCATCGCGCGCCGCTGCTGCGGTCGCCTCGCCCACGGCGAAGACCGGGAGGTCACGGCGCGCGGTGCGCGTGACGAGCGCGGCGACGCCGTTCGCGGACGTCACCGCAATGCCGGCGAGGCCGTCGACATCGAGCTTCGGCCCGCGGGCGATCTTGATCTTGAGCGCCGGCGCGAGGACCGGGAGAAAGCCGCGCTTCTCGACTTCGGCCGCCAGCCCCGCCGCCTGATGCGCAGGGCGCGTGACGAAGACGGGCGTCGTCATGTCAGCAGATGCGCAGCGCGCGGCTTCAGATGGGCGGCGGCGCGGCGGCCGAGCGCGGCGGCCTCGTCGGGTGTCGGCTGGCCCTCGAATTCGGCGACGACCTCCTGACGCTCCGTGCCGTCCATCGCGAGCACGATAGCGCGCAGCGCGAAGCCGCCATTGTTGGTGCGCGCGGCGTGAATGCCGATGGCGCTGCGGCACGAACCATCGAGATCGGCGAGGCAGGCGCGTTCCGCCGCTAATGCCGCGGCCGCCGCGGGATCGTTGATTTCGGCGGCCAGCGCCAGTGCTTCGGCGTCGTCGCGGCGTGCTTCGAGACCGATCACCCCCTGCCCCGCTGCCGGAATGAAGCCGTGCGGATCGAGCGGCGCGATATCGGGCGTGAGGCCGAGCCGGTTGAGCCCGGCCATGGCGAGCAGCGTTGCATCCGCCTCACCGCGCGCGAGCTTATCGAGCCGCGTCTGCACATTGCCGCGGAAGAGCACGATCTGCACATCGGGCCTGAGGTTCAGCAGGATCGAGGCGCGGCGCGGGCTGGTCGTACCGACGCGCGCGCCCTGCTTCAGAGCCTCGATCGAGCGCGCGCCGATCAGCCCGTCGCGCGCATCTTCGCGCGGCAGGGCGGCGGCGATGACGAAGCCGTCGGGCAGGACGCCCGGCACGTCCTTCATCGAATGGACCGCGAGATCGACGCGGTTGTCGCCCAGCGCCTCTTCCAGCTCCTTGATGAAGAGCCCCTTGCCGCCGGCCTCCGCCAGCGGGCGGTCGGTGATGCGGTCGCCCGTCGTGCGAATGATCACGAGTGCGAGGCGCTGTTGCGCCTCCGCCGCGCTCCAGCCCGCGGCCGCCGCGAGACGCGTCATGGTCTCATGCGCCTGTGCGAGAGCGAGCGGCGAGCCGCGCGTGCCGATCCGGAAACGTCGCACCGATGGGGTCCTTTTGCAGCCGCGCTTGGCCTGAGGCCCGATCTGCCGCAAAAGGCGCCCATGACGCAACCGTCCCTGACGATCCTGGGTATCGAATCGAGCTGCGATGAGACCGCGGCGGCGGTCGTGCGCGGGGCTGCGCCGGGACCGGGGTCGATTCTGTCGAATATCGTCGCATCGCAGGACGATGCCCATGCGATCTATGGCGGAGTGGTGCCGGAGATTGCGGCACGCGCGCACGTCGAGCGTGCCGACGGGCTGGTCGCGAAGGCGCTGGCCGAGGCGGAACTGACGCTCAGTGAGATCGACGCCGTCGCCGTGACGGCGGGCCCCGGCCTGATCGGCGGCGTGCTGGTCGGGCTGATGACGGCGAAGGCGCTGGCGTTGGCGGCCGGCAAGCCGCTGATCGCCGTCAATCACCTGGAGGGCCATGCACTGACCGCGCGGCTGACCCATGGCGTCGCCTATCCCTTCCTGCTGCTGCTGGTCTCCGGTGGGCACTGCCAGCTGCTGGTGGTCGACGGCCCCGGCCAATATGTCCGCCTCGGCGGCACGATCGACGATGCCGCGGGCGAGGCCTTCGACAAGACCGCCAAGCTGCTGGGCCTTGGCTTTCCCGGCGGGCCCGCCGTCGAGCGCACGGCGCGCGGCGGCAATCCCAGGCGGTTCGCCTTTCCCCGGCCGCTGCTCGACCGCCCGGGTTTCGATGTCTCGTTCGCGGGGCTGAAGACCGCGGTGCGCTACACCGTGCAGCGCGAAACCGCTCCCGACGCCAGCTTCGCCGCCGATATCGCCGCGAGCTTCCAGCAGGCGGTCGCCGACATCCTCACCGCCCGCAGCAAGGCCGCGATGCGCTGGTTCGCGGCCAACCGTCCGGACGCTCACGCGCCGGTCTTCGTGGTCGCGGGCGGGGTCGCCGCCAATGCCATGCTGCGCGGCGCGCTAACCGCGACGGCTGACGGCGAAGGCTTCGCGATGGTCGCGCCGCCGCTGCCGCTCTGCACCGACAATGCGGCGATGATCGCCTGGGCGGGACTGGAGGCCTTCGGCCTTGGCCGACAGGCAGGACTTGAAGTCTCTGCCAAGGCGCGCTGGCCGCTGGCCTGATAGAAAAAGGGCCCGGAGTTGCCTCCGGGCCCGAAGTGTGGACCGCCGTGGACTGTCTGTTGGACCAGCGACCCAGGGTCTCCTAGGCGATGTGGGTGACCACGGCGCCGTAGCTGAACAGGACCGCCCAGCCGATCAGCGCGGTGCCGAAGATGGCGCCCCAGACGCGGTCGGACAGCGGCACGCGCGGGCGGATATGCGGGAAAATCTTCATCGGAATGATCCGTCGTTTCGGTGGGTTGAATGGATCGGTGTCAGGCGAGGTACGAACCGACGCCCTGGACCGCGAACAACACCGCGTAGGCCGCGAGACCGGCGCCAATCAGGATGGCGGTGATCTTCTGCGAGACGCTTTCGGTGTTCCGGCTGATCGTGGACATGACTGCTCTCCTTCTGCCTTGCGGCGGGAGAGGCGGTTTTCCTGGGAAATACCAGGCCCCAAACGCTTCCCTCGCCGGCCGGCGGGCGGATCGCCGCGTCGACAAGGAGGAATATAAATCAGCCCCTTGGACTGATCAATGAATAAAACTCAAAGCGTTCACTCATCACGCGTAACTGTTCAACGGTCACAATTCCCGTCGCTCAGGCCGCCTCCGCCTTGGCCACGCCTTCAATCCGGCAGGTGCGCGCCGTGCCGGTGCGGCCGGCCAGGCCGAACAGCAGCAACTGCGTCACGCCGTCGAATTCACGCTCGAGGGCGGGCAGCTTCAGATTGGTCCAGAGCTGCGGATAGCGGAACTTCATCATCGCGGACTGCAGCATTTCCGCGGAAAAGGCGACGTCCGGCAGGTCGAACTCGCCGCTGTCCACGCCCTCCTGGAGCAGGCCGACAATGAGCTTGCGCTCCTGCAGGAGCTGGCCGTTCACCCAGGTCGGGCGCTCGGTCTTGATAATCTGCGCCAGTTCGAACGTGCGCGGATCTTTCTCGATCATCCGATAGGTCTGGACCATGTCGGCATGGAAGAAGTCGCGCAGGCGCTCGATCACGGGCGCGCCGGGCTTGCTGGCGATCGCGGTGAGATCCTCGAACTGTTTTTCGTGGTGTTCGTCGGCGATCGCGAGGGCGATATCGATCTTGCCGGGGAAATAGCGGTAGAGATTGCCGGGGCTCATCTGGAGATCGGCGGCGATTTCAGCCATCGACGTCTTGGCGTAGCCGTAATGCTTGAAACGTTTGGTGGCGGCTTCGAGAATCCGCGTGCGCATCGTATCTTTCGCGACCATTCTGGTACCTGCTTTCCCCCGAAACTCGCCGAGCCCCGCCGTGACCGGACTCTTGTTATGACCAAAGACCCTAGTCCAGGCGCGGTAAATAATCAACGAAACGTTCAATCGCCAGACATAGTTCCACAGGAAATCCGCCACATCGCCGTGGTTGGAGCCGGGGCCTGGGGCACGGCGCTCGCCCTCACGGCCTTGCGGGCCGGTCGCCGCGTCTCGCTGTGGGCGCGCGAGGACGAAGTCCGGCAGTCGATTCGGACCAAGGGCGAAAACACCCCCTTCCTGCCCGGCGTCGCCTTGCCGGGCACGTTGGAGCTGCTGGACAGCGCCGCCGCCGCCGCCGCGGCCGATGCGATCCTGCTGGTGCCCCCGGCCCAGCATGTCCGGGCGACCCTTGGCGCGCTCGCCGGTGCCCTGCGACCCCGCCAGCCTGTGGTGATCTGCGCCAAAGGCCTTGAAAAAGTCAGCGACCGGCTGATGACCGAAGTGCTGGCCGAGGCCGCGCCGCATGCGGCCGTCGCGATCCTTTCGGGCCCCAGCTTCGCCGAGGACGTCGCCGAGGGCCTGCCGACGGCGGTGACGCTGGCGGCCGCCGATCTCGATCTCGCCGAACGGCTGTGCGCGGCCCTGGCGACCCAGACCTTCCGGCCCTATGCGAGCGATGACCCCAAGGGCGTCGCGATCGGCGGCGCGGTCAAGAACGTGCTCGCCATCGCCTGCGGCATCGCCGAGGGCAAGGTCTTCGGCGCCAGCGCCCGGGCCGCCTTGATCGCCCGCGGCTTCGCGGAAATGCGCCGTTTTGCACTGGCCCTGGGCGCGCGGCCGGAGACGCTGTCGGGCCTCTCGGGCCTCGGCGATCTCGTCCTCACCTGCTCCAGCGCCCAGTCGCGCAATTTCGCCTTCGGTCAGGCGCTGGGCCAGGGCGAGAGCGTGGCCGACGCCACGATCCACGCCCGCGGGGTCGTGGAAGGCGCGGCGACGGCGCGTCCGGTGGTCGAACGCGCCGAGGCGCTGGGGGTCGCCATGCCGATCGCCGCGGCCATCGCGGCGATCGTCGACGGGCAGGCGCGGGTCGACCAGGCGATCGCCGGCCTCCTCGCCCGCCCGCTGCGGGTCGAGACCGACTAGGCCGCGGCGGCCTGAGGGCCGCGCCGGACGGGGAGGAAGCGGCGATTGCAAAGCAGACCTGCCGAGACCAGCGACACCAGCACGCCGACCGGGAAGATTTCCGTAAAGGTCATGGGCAGGCGGTAGAGCGGGTTGGCGTAGTCCGCCGCGAACTGGCGCATCTCGGCGGTGAATTTCGCCAATGCCTCGCCGGTGACCCCGGCGGCTTTTTGCTGCTCGATGAGCGCATCGACATAGGCGCCCCCGAAATCGAGCCCCGAGACCGCCAGTGCCGCCTCCCAGGCAAGGACGTAGAAGATCCCGGCCACGATGCTGATCGCGAGACCGAGGCCTAAGGCTGGCCAGAACCGGATGACCCCGCCGAGCTCGACGTCCCGCCGCCGCTTGATCGCAACGAAAACCGTCGAGAGCGCGATCAGCATGATGAGATAGCCGATCACCATGCCGGGGACGCCGTGCACCATCAGCTTGCCGACGGTCATCGCGAAGAGCGGTACTCCGACGATAAGACCGCCGATCGTGCCGTATTTGAGGATGGTACTGAGCATGATGGGCCTTCCCGCCGTTTGAGGTTCGGCGATCAGCAACCGCCTCGCAACGGGACAAAACAATCGCCCGAAAGGGTGATTGGGCCGGATTCACCCGGAAAATCTGCGCTCAGGGCACGATTCCCAACTCGCGCGCCTTGGCGATGGCGTCGGTGCGGCGCTTGGCCTCCAGCTTCGCGAAGAGCCGGGCGATGTGGGTCTTCACCGTGTTGGGCGAGACGCCCAGCTCGGCCGCGATCTCCTTGTTCGAGCGGCCAGCGGCGAGTTCATGCAGCACGGTCAGCTCCCGGGGCGAAATGCCGAGGGTCGACTGGACCTCTGGGTTCCCGTCGAACGGTAGGGGCTTGGGCGCCGCGAGCAGCCGGGCGCCGAGAAAAATGCCGAGGGCCAGGAAGGCGACGGCGATGAGGACGATATAGATGTCGGCGAACTGGGTCCGCGCCAGGCGCTGATAGTCGAGCCATTGCAGCGCAACTGTCCCTGCCGCCAGCAGCGCGCCATAGAGAATGACCCGCTTCACCCCGCCGCTCCCCTGTTGGTCCTAGGCCAGTGAACGGCGGCCCGGTTTTGCGCGCAAGCGGATATACGCGAGGACCGGACCGCGCTATTTCCTCAGGCGCATCATCTGAGGACCGTCATGCTGTTCGTCGTCTACAATCTCGACAAGCCCTACTCGCATGCGTTGCGTTCCGTGACGCGCGACGAGCACCTGAAATATGTCGCGGCCGGCGGCGAGACCGTGAAGATCGCGGGGCCACTGCTCTCGCCCGACGGCGAGAAGATGATCGGCTCGCTGCTGGTGCTGGACTTTGAGACGCTGGAAGAGGCACGCGCCTGGGCCGACGGCGATCCCTATCACAAGGTCGGCCTCTTCGAGGTCTCGGACGTGCGCCCGTGGCGCTGGACCTTCGAGAACGGCGGGGGCCGACAGGGGTAAGACCATGGCCTATTGGCTGATCAAGTCGGAACCCGATGCCTGGAGCTGGGACCAGCAGGTCGCCAAGGGCAAGGAAGGCGAGCCGTGGAGCGGCGTGCGCAACCACACCGCCAAGCTGAACCTCATGAAGATGAAAAAGGGCGACCTCGCTTTTTTCTATCACTCCAACGAGGGGAAGGAGGTCGTCGGCATCTGCGAAGTCGCGAAGGAGTCCTATCCCGACCCGACCGCGCCCGAGGGATCGCCCTGGGTCGTCTGCGATTTCGTGGCGGTGAAGCCGGTGCCGAAGCCCGTGACGCTGGAAGACTGCAAGCACGAGCCGAAGCTCGCCGACATGGCGCTGATCAAGTTCTCGCGTCTTTCGGTCCAGCCGGTGACGGCGGAGGAGTGGAAGACGGTGTGCAAGATGGGTGGCGTGAAGCCGTGAAGCATGCCGGCGACAGCGCGCTTGATGCGCTGGAGCCGCTGCTGGCGCGGATTCGCGATCTCGTTCCCGACCTTGCCGAGCGCAAGCGCGGCGTCTTCTATCGCAAGGCCGAAGCCGCGCTACATTTCCATGAAGATCCCGACGGCCTCTTCGCCGACTGGCGCGCAGCGAAAGGCGACAAGGATTTCCTGCGCTTCCGCGTGTCGAGCAAGTCGGAGCAGACGGCTTTCCTGAAGGCGCTGAAACCGTGACGGTGCTTTGCACGCTAGCCGACCTTGAGCCCACCGGCGCGAAGGGCATCACCCTGGCCGACAAGCGCGAGATCGTCGTGGTCGAAACCCCCGCGGGACCGCGCGCCTATCTCAATTCCTGCCCGCACAACCAGGTGACGCTGGAAATCCTGCCCGACCGTTTTCTCAACGCCGAGCGCAGCGAGCTCGTCTGCACCGCGCATGGCGCGCGCTTTTTGATCGGCACCGGCTATTGCGTCCTCGGCCCGTGTGCGGGACGCTCGCTCAACTCCATTCCGATCAGGCTAGAGGGCGAGACGATCGTCCTTGGATAAACCGATGCTCGACACGACCGACCGCCTGGAAGGCACCAAGACCGAAATCTACGAGGAACTGGCGCGCCAGCTTGGCGGGCTTTTCTACGGTGAGCGCGACGCCACCGCGAACGCCGCGAACATGGCGGCGCTGATCGGGCGCGGCCTGCCCGATCTCAACTGGGCCGGCTTCTACATCATGCGCGGCGACGAACTGGTGCTGGGACCGTTTTGGGGCAAGCCCGCCTGCGTGCGCATCGAGCTCGGCAAGGGCGTCTGCGGCACCGCGGCGGTCTATAAGGAAAGCATCATCGTCACGGACGTCCACGAATTCCCCGGCCACATCGTCTGCGACGCCGCCTCGCAGAGCGAGCTGGTCGTGCCGATCATCCGGAACGGCGTCGTGATCGGCGTGCTCGATCTCGACAGCCCAAGCCTGGCGCGCTTCGACGCGGAGGACCAGGCCGCTTGCGAAAACCTCGTGCGCCTGTTCGTGGCGGCGAGCGAGCCGTTCTGAAAGTAGCGGCCAACGCGCCATCATCACGAAAAAGGCATCGCGCAGGTCAACCAGATCGGCCCGCTCGTACGTACATAGGGAGAAAGGATGTCTCCCATGACGATCACCAAACGCCAGGCGCTGTGGTCCGTACCGGTTTTCGGCGCCGCGCTGGCCGCCTTGTTCCGCGGCACGACGGCCAACGCCGAGACCTTCGAGATCACCAAGACCGATGCGGAGTGGAAGGCGGCCCTGTCGCCCGACGCCTATCAGGTGCTGCGCCACGAAGGCACCGAGCGCGCCGGCTCCAGCCCGCTGAACGACGAGCACCGCGCGGGCACCTTCAGCTGCGCCGGCTGCGCGCTGCCGAACTTCTCCAGCGACACCAAGTTCAACTCCGGCACGGGCTGGCCGAGCTTCTACCAGCCGCTGGCAAACGCGGTCGCCGAACGCGAGGACGGCTCGTTCGGCATGGAGCGCACCGAAGTCCATTGCCGCCGCTGCGGCGGGCATCTCGGCCATGTCTTTAATGACGGGCCGCGGCCGACGGGCCTGCGCTATTGCATGAACGGCGTCGCACTTTCTTTCACCGCTGCCTGAGGGTCCTCACGATGAAATCGACCACGACCTTTCTCGGCCTGATCGGCGGCGCAGTGCTCGCGGCGGGCCTCGCCTTTTCCTTCGGCGCCGGCGCCCGCGAGGCCGCCGTGGCGGTGCCGCCGCCGACGCAGGACGAAACGCCAGCGCCCGGCACGACCACCGAGACGATCGTGCTCGCCGGCGGCTGCTTCTGGGGCGTGCAGGGCGTCTTCCAGCACGTGAAGGGCGTCACCCGCGCGGAGTCCGGCTATGCCGGCGGCGACGGGGCGACCGACTATGAGACCGTCAGCACCGGCACGACCGGCCATGCGGAATCGATTGAGGTAACGTTCGACCCGAATGTCGTCAGCCTCGGCACGCTGCTGCAGATCTATTTCTCCGTCGCGCACGACCCGACCCAGCTGAACCGCCAGGGACCGGACAGCGGCACGCAATACCGCTCGGCGATCTTCACGACCTCCGACGCGCAGGCCGAAATCGCGAAGGCGTATATCGCCCAGATCGACGGCGCGAAGGTGTTCGGCGATCCCGTCGTCACGACGGTCGGGCCGTTGAACGCCTTCCACGCCGCCGAGGACTATCACCAGGACTATGCGACCCTGCATCCCGACAACGGCTATATCGCCTACGCCGATCTGCCCAAGATCGCGGCGCTGAAGGCGATGTTTCCGCAGCTCTGGCTGGACCAGCCGACGCTGATCAACGCCGCCGGCAACTAGAGGCCGGCGGCCGGGCCTTCGCTGAGCGCCAGCAGGGCGAAACTGGCGAGCCAGTGTTCGCCCATATAGTCGCCCGCGACATGGGGCAGGCTGGCGGCGAGTTGGGCATCGGCCGCTGCATGCAGCGCCGCGCCGTTCGCCGTCGCATCGGCGATGCCGCGCCAGCTCCAGGCGCGGCTGAGATTGAGCCCGTCGAGATGGGCGATGCGTCCGTCGCTGCGATCGCTGACGCTGGCGGGAATGAAGAGGATCGACGGCTGGCTGTCCGCCAGCTGCGGGAAGAACCGGCCGAGCCAGTCGCCGAATGCGTCATGGACGAGCACGCGTCGCATCAGCAGCGCTTCGGTCAGCGACGCCGACAGGAAATCCTCGCCTGACGGCTCGCCCCAGGCCGGGCAGTTCTTGTCGCCGTCGAACCACGCCTTGGCGCGCGTCCCGATGAGGCCGCGCAGCGCCGTGTCATGTGCGGCATCGGCATAGTCGAGCGCGAGGATGAGTGCGAAGGCGGTGTTGGAATGAACCCCGCTGCGTACCGCATAGGTGAGCTTTGGCAGATAGGTGTGCAAACGTTCGATGATGAGATCGGCCAACGGCTGCAGCGCTACAGCGGCGGCGTGCGCCTCGACCGTCGGCGTCAGCTTTAGCTCGGCGACCAGCTTCAGAAGCCAGCCCCAGCCATAGGGCCGCTCGAACCCGGCATTCCCCTCACGCGACAGGAAGGCCAGCTCCCCCGCCGCATTCTCCGTCGTGAGGGCGCGCGCGAAGAGGTCGGCGATGCGGAGCGCGTGGACATTGTCCGGGAACAGCCGCTGCACCCGCGCCAGCAGCCAGTAACCGTGGACGCAGCTATGCCAGTCGAAACTGCCATGGAAGATCGGCGTCAGCTCGTTGGGCACGCCGATATCTTCGGGTCCGCCCACGCGCAGCATCAACGAACTCGGATACGTGCGCGTCACATGGCCGAGCGCAATGCCCGCGAAGCGCGCGGCGAGGTCTTCGTCGAGCTGGAAGGCCCTGCTCACGCCGCCTGCAGGAAGCGTTCGAAGTCATGGACCAACGCCTTGGAGGCGGTGGCGATCAGCCGCTCGCCCTTTTCGGGCGTCGCCTGTGAGGGGTCCGAGCCGATGCGGCCGTCGGGGAAGCGGCGGCGATAATCATCGGCATCGAGAATCGGGCCGTTAGGCGCGATCTTCGGCGACATCTCGACATGCTTGATGGCGTCGGGATAGGCGGCATAGGTAACAGAGACTTCCGACGCCGTCGCATGGCTGCCCTCGCCCACCGGAAAGAGCTCGCGGCAGAGCGCGTTGACCCCGTCGAGATCCCACCAGTTGCGCAACTGGCAGCGCACCGGCGTCGTGTTCGCGCCAACGCGCTTCAGGCTGACATCGCTGTAGATCTCGCTGAACGCGGCGGTGATCGTGGCGATGTTACCGCCGTGGCCGTTGAACCAGTAGATCTTCTCGAAGCCGTGGCGCGTGAGGCTCGCGGTCCAGTCATAGATCGCCGCGATCATCGTCGAGGGGCGCAGCGAGATCGTGCCGGCAAAACCGAGATGATGCTGGGCCTGGCCGACATTGAAGGTCGGCCCGATCAATATGCCGCTCGCATCGCCCGCGCGCTTGGCGATCACTTCTGGGCAGATCGCATCCGTGCCGAGCAGGCCGTTGGGACCATGCTGCTCGGTCGAGCCGATCGGCACGATGATGCCCTTGGACTTTGCGAGATAGGCGTCGATTTCCTGCCAGGATGATTGATGCAACTGCATGGACTAGCCTTACTGCGAGAGCTTCACGCGATAGACGTCGAAACCGGTCTCGTTGGTTTCGACCTTGGTGAGACGCGGATCGGCGCCGGCGAGCGCCGCGCCGCCCGGCCCGATTTCGATGCGCATGTCAGGATCACCCTGAACCGGCACGAAACGCCAGACCGGCGTGTTGTCGGGCGTGATGTCTTTCTTCTCGCGAATGTAGTCGACGAGGATATCGCGATTGGTTTCCGGCGCGACGAGCGCGATGGCCGTGCCGTCCATGCGCGGGAATTCGCCGCCGCCATTGGCGCGATAGTTGTTGGTGATGACGAGGTAGTCGCCGTCATCCTTCAGCGGCTCGCCGTTATACTTGATGTCGCTGATGCGATGCGCGTTCGGGTCCTCGATCGCCGCCTCGCGGCCGTAACGCAGGGGCTGGGTCACGTCGATCGCGTAGGTGAGGCCGAAGAGAACGTCAAAATTATAGGCGGGCATGTTGCCGATCAGCGCCTGTGGTTCGGTCTTCGCGGGGTCGATCCGGTTGAAGAGGCGCGCCGCCTTTTCGAGATACTCGCGCACCTCCGAACCCTTCAGCTTCACGACGGTCAGCATGTTCGGGTAGATGTAGAGATCGGCGGCATCCTTGATCGCAATGGGGCCCGCCTTGACGTCGGTGTAATAGTCCGGACCCGGACGTCCCCCGACGCGGAACGGCGCGGCAGCTGACAGCAGCGGCAGGCCTTCGTATTCGGTGCCCTTCACCATCTTCTGCACATAGGCGGTCTGCGCATCCGCCACGAGCCGCAGCGCGGCGGTGTCGCCGAGCAGCGCGAGATAGGTGTTGAACGGCCCCTTGGCCTCGCCGATCGGTGCACGGATATAGGCGAGCGTCGCCTCCGTCCATGGCTTCACCAGTTCGGTGATGGCGGCATCCGCAGGCAAGCGGGCCTTCATCTTGCCGTCCTCGCCCTTGGTCGCGACCGGGCGCGCCTCGGCATGGCTGTCCTTGATCGCCCATTTGCCCGACGCATCGTCGAGCACGATGTCGATGACCCCCAGATGGCTGCCGAACGAGCCGGCCATCACATAGGGCTTGCCGTCGATCGTGCCGCGCTTCAGGTCCGCGCCGGCGAGCGTGTCATAGTCCTTGCCGGGGAAGACGCGGTGCGAGTGACCGGTGACGATGGCGTCGACGCCTTCGACCTTGCCGATGTAATAGGCGAAATTCTCGTCCCCGCCCTGGCGCGGCGCGGCTGAAATGCCGGCATGGGCGACGACGACGATGAGATCGGCACCCTGTTCCTTCAACTTCGGCACTTCGCGTTCCACGGCCTCGACCGCGTCTGACGTGACGAGCTTGCCGGTCAGCTTGTCCTTGTCCCAGTTCATGATCTGCGGCGGCAGCACGCCGATCACGCCAATCTTCACCTCGCGCTCGGCGCCGCTCTCGTCCTTGAATTTACGGGTCAGCAGGACCGAGGGCGGAAACAGGTTTTCCCCCGCCGACCCGTCGGCATTCGCGCGATAGGCGTTGGCGGCGAGGATCGGGAACTTGCGGCCAAGCTGGGCGCGCTCCAACAGGTCGAGCCCGAAATTGAACTCGTGATTGCCGATCGCCGCGGCGTCATAGCCGAGCAGGTCCATGGCGGCATAGGCGGGGTGCACCTCATCGCCGGTCAGCGGCTTCACCCGCGCCACGACATCGCCCATGGGCGAGCCCTGCAGCAGGTCGCCGGCATCGACAAGGATGGAATTAGGGTTCTCCTTGCGCGCTTCCGCGATCAGCGCCGCGGTGCGGTTGAGGCCGATGGACTCGTCCGGCTCGTCGCGGACGAAATCGTAATCCACCAGGTTCATGTGGATATCGGTGGTGCTGAGGATGCGGAGTTTCAACTCGGCGGCAGAGGCGGGAACCAGCGCCAGCAGGGCGGCGAGGACAAGCGGACGCGTCAAACGCATGGGCGATCCTTTGTGACGAGCCTTGCCCCTTAGAGGGACCGGCGACATGGTGCTTCCATACACCCCAACCCCGTGACAGCGCCATGACCGAACCCCAGACGACCGGCCCGCTTGCGGGAATCCGCGTGATCGACCTCACCCAATATGTGCTGGGGCCCTATGCGACCCAGACCTTGGGCGATCTCGGCGCCGACATCATCAAGATCGAGGATCCCGGCGGCGACCGCCAGCGGAAGGGCACCGGCAAGACCTCGCCCGCCCCCGATATGTCCGCCCAGTTCGTGGGGCTGAACCGCAACAAGCGTTCGGTCGTGCTGGACCTGAAAAAGCCCGAAGATCAGGCGCAGCTCCGCGCCCTGGTCGTGACCGCGGACGTCTTCATCCACAATATGCGGCCCGCCTCGATCGCCCGGCTGGGCTTCGACTATGACAGCGTCGCCGCGCTGAAACCCGATATCGTCTATCTCGCCGCGATGGGCTTCGGCTCGGACGGCCCCTATGCGGGCCTCCAGGCCTTCGACGACCTGATCCAGGGCGCGTCCGGCGCCTGCGACCTGCTGCCCATGTATGACGGGGACCCGGCGCTGAGGCCCCTGCCCTCGATCGTCGCCGACAAGACCTGCGGCCTGTTCGCCGTCATCGCCGTGCAGGCCGCGCTGCTGCACCGCGCACGGACCGGCGAGGGCCAGTATGTCGAACTGCCCATGCTGGAGAGCTTCACCGGCTATATCCTCGCCGAACATCTCCACGCCCAGACCTTCGTGCCCGCCCGCGGCAAGTTCGGCCACCCCACGACGATCACCCCCCATCGCCGTCCGATGAAGACCAAGGACGGCTATATCGTCATCATGCCCGCCAGCCAGGAGGCGGCGCAGCGTTTCCTGGAACTGGGCGGCTTCCCCGATCCCTACAACTCCCAGCGCTATCTGGAGGTCGAGGGCGGCAAGGCCCGCGTTGCCGTCTACTACAAGATGCTGGAGGAGGCCGCGGCCCGGCACACGACAGCCGAGTGGATGGCGATCTGCGCGGAGGCGGCGATCCCCGCCATGCGCGCCAACCGCCTCGACGAGGTGTTCGAGGACCCGCATCTGAAAGCGGTCGGCTTCTTCGAGGAACGCACCTTGCCCGGCGGCGCCGGCGGCTATCGCGCGATGAAGCCGGCGATCAAATTCTCGAAATCACCCGCCGCCATCACCCGCGACCCGCCGCGGCTCGGCCAGGACACCGCCGAGGTGCTGGCCAGCCTGAAAGGCCCCTAAGGCGCCGGCTGCAACCAGGCCTCGCAGGCCGCGACCGATTTCGGCAGGTCTTCGGGATTGATCGTGCCGGCCGCGAGCCCACTGAAGTAGGCGTTGATCCCAGCCCGGAGGTCGGACTCGACATCGGCCGCGGTCTTGCCGAGCGCCTGACCGGACGCGGCGAGAAGCTGCATGATCCCGGCATTCTGCGTCACCCGCCGCGCCGAGCGCGCCCGGTCGCCGTGCGCATCGGCCTGGACGCGATCCTGCTCGTAGAACACGTAGCACCGGACGAGATTGGGATAGTAGTCTGGCGGATAGACCGCCGCCTGCGCAAAGGCGGCCGGGACCGGGCCGGCAAAGACCGCGATCAGGGCGAGAGCCGTCAGGATGCGTTTCATGGCTCTGCCTTACGCAGTAAGGGTTTAACGTTGCCTTGCCGGTCCGCTCCAGCATGACCTCGCCTCACCTGAACATCCCAGGCGCCGAACCGATCCGGCTCACCGCGCTCGCGGGCGGCACCTTCACAATGGGCTCGTCCAACGATCTCTATGGCGAGGCCCCCGCTCATTGCGTCGTCGTTGCTCCGTTCAAACTGGGCGTGACGCCGGTGACGCGCGGCCAGTGGCGCGCGGTCATGGGCGCCGATCCCTCCTGCCTGCCGGGCGGCGACCAGCACCCCGTCGACAGCATCGCCTGGGATGACGCCGCGGTGTTCTGCGACCGGCTGGGCGGCGTTCGCCTGCCCACCGAGGCGGAATGGGAATATGCCTGCCGGGCCGGCACGGCCTCCGATTTCTTCTTCGACGATGGCGGGCCGTATCTCGACGAAACCGACATTCCCCTCAGCGTCGCCCGCAAACTTAAGGCTTACGCATGGTTCGCGGACAACAGTGGCGGCGGCACGCATCCTGTCGGCCTGAAACAATCCAACCCCTTCGGACTGCACGACATGATCGGCCAACTCTGGGAATGGTGCGCCGATCCCTGGCATCGCGACTATGACGGCGCGCCCGAAACCTCCGCGCGCTGGAGCGACGGTATCGAGAGCCAACCCCGCCGTGTCCTCCGTGGCGGGGCGTGGGACATGAACGCCTTTCGCTGCCGGTCGTCCTATCGCAGCCACGACCACCGGTCGCAGACGACGGACCGGTTCGGTTTTCGCGTCGCGGCCGATCCCTGACGCCTTGCATGGCCCGCCGCGCCGTCCTTATGGTCGCGGCAAAATTGGAACCCGAGGAACGCCATGAGCGACGAACTCTTCCCCGTCAGCCCGGAATGGGCAGCGCGCGCCTATGTCGACGAAGCCGGCTATCGCGCGACCTATGCGGCATCCGTCGCCGACCCCGAAGCGTTCTGGGGTGAGCAGGGCCGCCGCATCGACTGGATCAAGCCGTATAGCATGGTGAAGGACGTCTCCTACGACGCCGCCGATCTCCACATAAGCTGGTACGCCGACGGCGTCACCAATGTCGCCGCGAACTGCATCGACCGGCATCTGGAAAAGCACGCCGGCCGCACCGCGATCATCTGGGAGGGCGACGACCCCAATGAATCGAAGCACATCACCTATGCCGAGTTGCACGACCATGTCTGCCGCTTCGCCAACATCCTGAAGAACAAAGGCGTCCGCAAAGGCGACCGCGTCACCATCTACCTGCCGATGATCCCCGAAGCCGCCTATGCGATGCTGGCCTGTGCCCGCATCGGCGCGGTGCATTCGGTGGTCTTCGGCGGCTTCTCGCCGGAAAGCCTCGCCAATCGCATCCTCGACTGCGCCAGCACCGTCATCGTCACCGCCGACGAAGGCCTGCGCGGCGGCAAGCATGTGCCTCTGAAGGCCAATGTCGACGACGCCCTGAAGTCATGTCCTGACGTCACCAGCGTCGTCGTCGTGAAGCGCACCGGCCGTCACGTGCCGATGCAAGGCGGGCGCGACACATTCTACGAGGACGAGGCGGCGAACGCGGCGCTCACCTGCGCGCCCGAACCCATGGGCGCGGAAGACCCGCTCTTCATCCTCTACACGTCGGGCTCAACGGGGAAGCCGAAGGGCGTGCTGCACACGACCGGCGGCTATCTCGTCTATGCCGCGCTGACGCATCACACTGTCTTCGACTATCGCGAAGGCGACATCTACTGGTGCACGGCGGACGTGGGCTGGGTCACGGGACACAGCTATATCGTCTATGGCCCGCTCGCGAACGGCGCGACCACCCTCATGTTCGAGGGCGTACCGAACTATCCCGACGCCTCGCGCTTCTGGCAGGTGATCGACAAGCACAAGGTCAACATCTTCTACACAGCGCCCACGGCGATCCGCGCGCTGATGCGCGAAGGCGAAGCGCCGGTCGAAAAGACCAGCCGCAAGTCGCTGCGCCTGCTGGGTTCGGTGGGTGAGCCGATCAACCCCGAAGCGTGGCTCTGGTATCACCGCGTCGTCGGTGACGGCCGCTGCCCGATCGTCGATACCTGGTGGCAGACCGAGACCGGCGGCATTCTCATCTCGCCTTTGCCCGGTGCGATTGCGCAAAAACCCGGCAGCGCAACCAAGCCGTTCTTCGGCATCGTGCCCGAACTCGTCGACGAGAAGGGCGCCGTCCTTGAAGGTGCGGCGAGCGGCAATCTCGTGATCACTGACTCATGGCCCGGCCAGATGCGCACCGTGTTCGGCGACCACCAGCGCTTCATCGACACCTATTTCAAAACCTATCCCGGCAAGTACTTCACGGGCGACGGCTGCCGCCGCGATGAGGACGGCTACTACTGGATCACCGGCCGGGTCGATGACGTCATCAACGTCTCCGGCCACCGCATCGGCACCGCCGAGGTCGAGAGCGCGCTGGTCGGTCATCACGATGTCGCGGAGGCCGCGGTGGTCGGCTTCCCGCATGATATCAAGGGCCAGGGCATCTACGCCTATGTCACGCTGAAGCTGGGCGTCGAGGCCAGCGACGCCCTAAAAAAGGAACTGGTCGCCGAGGTCCGCCGCGCTATCGGCCCGACCGCGACGCCGGATGTCATCCAGTGGGCGCCGGGCCTGCCCAAGACGCGCTCGGGCAAGATCATGCGCCGCATCCTCCGCAAGATCGCCGAGAACGAACTCGGCAGCCTCGGCGACACCTCGACCCTCGCCGACCCCGGCGTGGTGCAGAACCTGATCGACAACCGGGCGGGATGACGCCACGGCCCCGCTACGCGCCCTACGCCGACGGCGTTGCGGGGTTTCGGATCGGGGTGCTGCCGCTCGATGTGAGGGACTGGATCGAGCCGGACGGTCAGGCGGCCGTACAGTTCGCCAACAAGGCGGCGCAGCTCGGGACGCGGCATGGCGAGGTTGTCGCCGCCTTGCCCGGCAGCGAAGCGGCACAGCGTGAGGTGCTTGAGCTGCTTGCGGCGTATTTGCGCGCGCGGTTTCCCGGCCTCTATCGCCGCGACGGCGATCTGATCGACGTGACTGCAGCGGGCTGGCGTGTCGATCTCGCCGACGAAACGCTCGCTCCCATCGATCGCGCGGCCCGACTGGTGCAGGAGGATCTCTGCCTGCTACAGGCTGGCGCGGACGGCGCCTATGTCCTGACGGCAGCCAGTCTCAGCGCCCCCAATGTCTGGCGGCTGCACGACAAGCTCGGCCAGGCGATGGCCGGCATCCATGGCCCTGTGCCCGACTATGCCGAGGCGATGGGCACCCGGGTGGACCGGATGTTCACCCATATCCGCGCGGAGCTGCCGGTCTGGCGCAGCAACTGGTCTGTCATGACCGACGCCGCGCTCTACCAGCCGCAGCCGCATGACCGCAGCGACGCGCGCCTCGAAGGTCTCGACGCCGGCAATGCCGGTGAACGCCTCGTGATCCGGGTTGAGCGCCAGACCCTGCGTCGCCTGCCCGAAACCGGCGCGATCCTCTTCACGATCAAGACGCATATCGATCCGCTGAACGCGCTTGCCGGTCACGACGATCTAATCGCCGGGCTTACGCGCGCGGTCAGCGACATGCCGCAGGGCATGACGGCCTACAAGGCGCTGGCGCCGATCCGTGGCGCGTTGCTCGGTTGGCTCGCCAACGCCGCGAGGGGCTAGATCCCGACCCCCAGCGCGAAGGGCAGAAAGCGGTCGGTCGGGCAGCGCATGGCCGGCCAGACCGTGCCGTAGATATTGCCTTCGTTCACCGGCCAGGGATCGTGGATGCGGATGACCGAGCCCTCATTGGTGCCGTCGCCCCACAGGGCCGAGATCACCACGACATGGCCGCCGCCCTGCGCCCAGTGGCCGGCGATCCAGATCGGGCGGATGCGCAGATAGGTGGCGATCCGCTCGACCGTCGCAGGCACCACGACGGCGCGGCCGTTGATATGTTCGGCGAAGGCGATGATGTTGGCATTGTCCGCCCCGAGCTGGCCCCAGACCGGGTCGTTGGGATTGTCGGGCAGGATGAGATTGGCGCTGCCGGGGCTGACGCTCATCTCGACGCCCATCACCATCGAGGCCGAGGCCGACCAGCAGCCGTTGAGATAATGCTGCGGCACCAGCGTGACGGTGTGTTCGATCTGGACGGTGAGGCCCATCAGCCGCCACGTGCTGGGTCCGACATAGCCGTGCTCGGTCGACGAGACATGGCTGCGGTCCTGCAGCAACTGCACCGCCGCCTCGGTGCGACGGCCGTAAATGCCGTCATCCACCAGGCGGTGGAAGCCGGGCGCCTGCCGCAGCGCCCGGTTCAGCAGGCGCTGGGCGAGGCGCACATGCATACCGCGCGCGCCGGGGCCGAGATCTTCCATGGTGACGCATCCTTCTTGCCGGGCGGCAGGCTGGCCTCTCTTCGCGGCGCGATCAAGGCGTGAGCATGACCCCTGCGGCATCTGGCGCACGACGTGGCGTTGGGGGAAACTCGATCATCAAAAAAAGAGAGAGGAAACGTCATGGCCGTCGATTTCGAGATTCCCGCCGATGCGAAAGCGGTGCGGGAAAAGGTGCGCCAGTGGGTGCACGACGAGTGCATCCCCGCCGAGAAGGAGCTGATCGCCGGCGCCGAATACAAGCCGCTGCTGGCGAAGCTGCGCGCCAAGGCGCGGGCGCAGGGCCTGTGGTGCCCCTTCATCCCCAAGGAACATGGCGGCATGGGCCTCGGCCCGCTCGCCAACGCCCTCGTCCAGATGGAACTCGGTGAAAGCTATCTCGGCGCCCTGTCGCTGAACACGCAAGGGCCCGACGACGCCACGATGATGACGCTGCTGACCTACGGCACGGACTACCAGAAGGAGAAATTCCTCAAGCCCCTGCTGAACGGCGAAAAGCGCATCTGCTATTCGATGACCGAAAAGGCCGCAGGCGCCGACGCGACGGGCATGCAGACGACCGCGGTGAAGGTCGGCAACGAAAACTACGAACTGAATGGCGAGAAGTGGTTCTCGTCGGCCGCCAGCGTCGCCGACATCGCACTGGTGATGGCGAAGACCAGCCCCGACGCGCCGCGCCACAAGCAGTTCTCGACCTTCATCGTCGAGCTGCCCAATCCCGGCTATCGCATCGTGCGCGACATCGAGACCATGGCCGCCCATGGGCCGCTCAGCGACATTCTCGGCGGCGGTCACTCCGAGGTGGCGATCGAGAACCTCGTCGTGCCCGCCGACAATCTGCTGGGCGGCGAGGGCAACGGCTTCAACATGGGCCAGCATCGCCTCGCCTATGGCCGCCTCCGCCATGGCATGCACAACGTGGCGATGGCGCAGCGCGCGCTCGACCTCGCGGCCGGGCATGTCACCTCGCGCACGACCTTCGGCAAGAAGCTCTCGGAACGCCAGGGCGTGCAGTGGATGCTCGCGGATTGCGCCAGCCAGCTCTACATCGCACGGCTGATGCTGATCCACATCGCCTACAAGGCCGAGAAGGGTCTCGATCTCCGCCAGGAGAACGGCATCGCCAAGGTCTTCCTCGCCAACATGGTGCACAAGGTCGTCGACACCGCGATCCAGCTCCACGGCGCGCTCGGCTATTCCATGGATACGCCGCTGGCGCGTTGGTACACCCATATCCGCTCGCAGCGTCTGGTCGACGGCCCCGACGAGGTCCATCGCTGGACCACCGGCCGCAACGTGCTGAAGGCCTATGAGAAATACGGCACCACCGCCTCGGCCGCCGGCGGCGACATCATCTAGCCAGCCGTTGCCAGCGTAACGCTCAAGGTGCAGCCTCCCGGCCAGCAAAATCGGGAGGCTGCCCATGATTATCGTCCATCACCTCAATGACAGCCGCTCGCAGCGCATCCTCTGGCTGCTCGAGGAAATCGGCGTCCCCTACGAGATCAAGCACTACAAGCGCGGCTCACCGGTCCCCTATGCGCCGCCGGAGCTGAAAGCCGTCCATCCGCTCGGCAAGTCGCCGGTCGTCACCGACGAGGGCAAGACGATCGCCGAATCCGGCGCGATCGTGGAACTGCTGATCGAGAAATACGCCGCCGACCGTCTCGCCCCGCCGCGCGGCACGCCGGCCTATACCGACTACATCCACTGGCTGCATTTCTCGGAAGGCTCGGCGATGCTGCCGCTGATGCTGAAGCTCTATGTCGGCCTGCTCGGCGAAGGTGGCGCACCCCTCGCACCCCGCATCGACAGCGAGATCGAAAATCACCTGAGCTACATGGAAGCATCCATCAAGGGCCGTGACTTCTTCGTCGGCGACAGCCTGACCGGCGCCGACATCCAGTTGTCCTTCACCTCGGAAGCGGCCGGTGGGCGCGGGGTGTTGAAGGACTACCCGGAACTCGCCCGCCACATGAAGGCGATGCAGGCTCGCCCCGCCTATCGCCGCGCGCTGGAAAAGGGCGGGCCCTACGCCTACGGCCCCAAGGACTAGAAGTCGTGGGCGATGCCCTTGCGTTCCCAGTCGCCATAGCGGGTCGGCTCCAGCCCCTTGGGGCCGCCGATCTCGGGCGGCAAAGCCTTGGCTTCCGCGTCGTGCTTGGCGCGGCGCTCGGCAGCTTCGGCGAGCGCTCGTTTGGCGGCCTCGCTTAGCACTTTCTTCGGGGGTTCAGCGGATTCGGTCATAAGTCCCTACTCGCAAAGCGGAATTGAACGCCGCCTCGCCCTCCCTACATAATACACACCGCGCAGCGCGCCAGAGGGCGCTCACCCGTGCGGCCCAGAGGAGGCTATGAATACTGTTCGTACCGGACTGCTGATTGCGGCGCTGACCGCGCTTTTCGGCGGCATCGGTTTCCTGATCGGCGGTCCCGCCGGCATGGTGATCGCGCTGGGCATCGCCGCCGTCACCAATCTGTTCGCCTACTGGAATGCCGACAAGATCGTGCTGCGCATGTACGGCGCGAAGCCGCTGGACCGCGCCACCGGCGGCGATTTCTACCGCATCGTCGAGGGCCTGGTGCAGCGCGCGAACATGCCGATGCCCAAGGTCTACCTCATCGAAAATCCCCAGCCCAACGCCTTCGCGACCGGCCGCAACCCGTCCAACGCCGCCGTCGCGGCGACCACCGGCCTGCTCCAACGCCTCAGCAAGGAAGAGGTTGCGGGCGTCATGGCGCACGAACTCGCCCACATCCGCAACCGCGACACGCTGACCATGACGGTCACCGCGACGCTCGCGGGTGCGATCGGCATGCTCGCCAATTTCGGGCTCTTTTTCGGCTCCAGCGACAACCGTAACAACCCGCTCGGCATGATCGGCGTCATCGCGATGGTCATCCTCGCGCCCATCGCGGCGATGCTGGTGCAGATGGCCATCAGCCGGGGCCGCGAATTCGAGGCCGACAAGGGCGGCGCGGAGATTTCCGGCCGCCCGGACTGGCTGGCCAGCGCGCTCGAAAAGATCGCGACCGCGGCCCCGCGGATCGATAATGTCGCGGCCGAACGCAACCCTGCCACGGCCCATATGTTCATCATCAACCCGCTGCATGCCCATTCGATCGACGGCCTGTTCTCGACCCATCCGCGCACGGTGGACCGGGTGCTGCGCCTGCGCGCCATGGCCGATGCGATGGGCCTCGTCCAGACCAACGCGCGCGCTGCCGAGCCTATGCTGTCCGGCGCGTCCGCCGGCCGCCGCCGCGGACCCTGGGGTTGACCGAAACCGCCTTTGAAGACGAAGCGGCGGGCCTTCCGGCCCGCCGTTTTGCGTTCTCGCTCGTTACCCGCGTGCTCGATCAGCGCGTGACGCTGGACGAAGCGAGCCAGGCGCTCGCCACCGTCGCCGCGCGCATGCCGGGCCGCGATGCCGCCTTCGGCCGCGCGATTGCCTACGCGGCCCTGCGCCACAAGGGCTCGTTGGAGGAAATGCTGCGCCATTTCATCCCGCGCCCGCTGCCCGAACACGGCATTTCCGCCGCGCGCGTTCTGCTCTGCGCTGCAGCCGAACTGATGATCCTCGACGGCAAAGCCCATGCGGCCGTCGACGGCGCGGTGCGCCTTGCCGTCGCGACGCGCGGGGCGAAGCCGTTCAAGAGCCTCATCAACGCCGTGCTGCGCCGCATCGCCGAAAACGGCCGCATCACCTATGCCGCGATCGATGCGCCGAGCTGGGATACGCCGGAGTGGCTCTGGTCCCGCTGGGCCGCGGCCTATGGCGAGACGGCCGCCCACGGCATTGCCGCCGCCCATGGCGCCCCCGCGCCGCTTGACCTCACTTTGCGCGAGCGCGCGGATACCGCGCAGTGGCAGACCGCGCTCAACGCCACAGTGCTCGGCGCGGCCTCGCTGCGCCTTGCCGAAAGTGCGCCGGTCGAAACCCTGCCCGGCTTCGCCGAAGGCGCGTGGTGGGTGCAGGATGCCGCCGCCGCCATCCCCGCGCGGGTGCTGCTGGATGCTCTCGGCGGCGGGGCCGGCCACACGATCATCGATCTCTGCGCCGCGCCCGGCGGCAAGACACTGCAGCTCGCCGCCGCCGGCGCGCGCGTCACGGCGGTCGATTCCTCCGCCCCCCGCCTGAAGCGCCTCGGCGCCAATCTCGCCCGGCTCGACCTCGATGCCGCGATCGTGACGGCGGATGCCCGGACCTGGCGGCCGGATGCCCCCGCCGACGCCGTGCTGCTGGATGCCCCCTGCAGCGCCACCGGTACGATCCGGCGGCATCCCGAACTGCCCTGGATCCGCGACGTCGAGGCGGTCACCCGCAACGCCGCCATTTCAGCCGCCTTGCTGGATGCTGCCTGGACCATGGTGAAACCCGGCGGCGTGCTGGTCTTCGCGGTCTGCTCACTGGAACCCGAAGAGGGCGAAACCCAGCTCGACGCCTTCCGGACCCGCCAGCCCGATGCCGTACCGCTGCCCATCGCAGCCGCGCCCTATGGCCTGCCCGAGACGGCCACGAAAGGCCCCTACTTGCGGATTCTGCCCTCGATGCTGGCCGACGCCGGGGGTCTCGACGGCTTTTTCGTCGCAGCCCTCAGCCGGGGGCCCGCCATGGACGGCCCGTTCAGCGGGGGTTAATTTGCGCGCCCGCAGAGAGTGACTGCGACAGGGGTCAAACAAGGAAACACGATATGAAAATCAGGTCATTGGTGCTGGTCACGGCAGCCGCAGCGGCGCTCAGCGCCTGCGCGTCCAGCCAGATCGGCGGCGGCAATACGGTCTCGCGCGACTCGACGCGCGGCGCCGCCGCGGTTGAATACTGCGTCGTGGTCGATGCGGTCGGCGTCAACATCGAAGGTACCCGCACCGGCGTCGGCGCGGCGGCCGGCGCGGTGGCCGGTGGTGCGGCGGCCTCGCAGATCGGCGGCGGCACGACGGAACACGTCGTCGCGGGCGTGGCCGGCGCAGTGGTCGGCGGCTTGATCGGCGATGCGGCCGAAGAAGGCCTGACCAGCCAGAAGGGCATCCGCTACACCGTGCGTCTCGACCGCGGCGGCACCAAGTCGGTGACGCAGGGGGCCGACGGCATGGTTCCGGTCGGCGCGCGCTGCCAGCTGATCTACAACAATGACGGCTCGGCGACCGTCACCCGCGCCCGCTGATCCCGGCGCCAGTTAAGCAGGCGGCCGAAGGAGCGATCCTTCGGCCGTTTTCTTTTGGCGTTTCGTTTTTGCGGGCGGCTGACCTGCGTGTTACGCCTGTCACATGCCTGCTTCGCCGAAAATCGCGCCCTCCATTCTCTCGGCCGACTTTGCCCGCCTGGGTGAAGAGGTCCGCGCGATCGATGCCGCGGGCGCGGACTATGTCCATATCGACGTGATGGATGGGCATTTCGTGCCCAACCTTACGATCGGCCCGATGGTCGTGGCGGCGCTGCGACCCCACACCAAACTGCCCTTCGACGTCCACCTGATGATCTCGCCGGTCGATCCCTATATCGCCGCGTTCGCGGAAGCCGGCGCCGACATCATCACCGTGCATCCCGAAGCCGGCGCGCATACCCATCGCACGCTGCAGCTCATCAAGAGCCTGGGCAAACGCGCGGGCGTCGTGCTCAACCCCGGCACGCCGGCCGAGGTGCTCGACAATCTCATCGACCTCGCCGACCTCATCCTCGTCATGAGCGTCAATCCCGGCTTTGGCGGCCAGAGCTTCATCGCCAGCCAGTTGAAGAAGATCGAGGTGATCGCCGGCATGATCGCGCGCAGCGGCCGCGCCATCGAACTGGAGGTCGATGGCGGCGTGAACGCCGAGACCTCGAAGCAATGCATCGCCGCCGGTGCGACCGTGCTGGTCGCGGGCTCGGCCGTCTTCAAGGGCGGGCCTGCCGCCTATGCCAGCAATATCGCCAGCCTCCGCGGCTGACCCCGCCGGCGGCTCCGAGAGGGCCGCCGACGCACCCGCGCGCGCGCCGCTCGCGAGACGCGCGCCCTATCCCGGCCTCGCGGCGGCGCTCGCCCGTCATGCGCTGGAGGAAACCAAGGCCAAGGCGCGCAGTGCTCTGCATCGCAGCGCCGCCTGGCGGCTGGCCTTGCGCGGCCCGCTGCCCGCCGGCCTTACGGTGGTGCCCGACGCGCTCACCGAAGCGACGCTGGAAGGGGCCCAGGACATTCTCCGCGGGCGCTTCAGCCTGAAGGCCGGGATCATCGACGTGCAGGGTGTCTCGCCCTTCGATGCCGTCGCGCCCGCGCCGCTGCAGGACGAGCTCCACCGCTTCGCCTGGCTGGCGCATCTGGAACGGGCCGGCGGCAAGACCGCGCGTTTCGTCGCGCAGGCCCTCGTCGAGGACTGGATCGACCGCTTCGAACGCTTCCGCGCCGGGGTCTGGGCGCCCGCCGTGCTGGGGCCGCGGCTCGTCGCCTGGGCGGCGCATTTCAGATTCCTGACGAGCAATCACGACCTGATTTTCCGCTCGCGCCTGCTGAAGACGATGGCCGAACAGACCCGGCACCTCGCGCGCACCGTCGATGAGACGCCGCCGGGTCCGACACGCCTCGCTGCCGCCGCCGCGCTCGCCGTCATGGACACCGCCTTCCCCGAAAGCGGAGCGCGGGCCCTGCGCGCCGCGGACGCGCTGCGGCTGGCGATCGAAGGTGCGGTCCTCGCCGATGGCGGCATCGTCACGCGCGCGCCCGTCGATCAGATGGACGGTCTCGCCGCGCTGCTGCGCGCCCAGCGCGTCTTGTCGGATGCGCACCGCCCGCTGTCACCCATCCTGCTGGCGACAGTCGAGGCGATGCGCAACCGGCTTTCACTGCTGCGCCATGGCGACGGGCGGCTCGCCTGTTTCAACGGCGCCTCAGAAGGCGATCCGGCGTTGCTCGCCGATCTGCTGGCAGGCATGCCGCCGGCCGGATCGGGCCTCGCGCCGGAATGGGGCTATGCAAGGCTCGCGGCGCACGACACCGCTGTCGTCTTCGACTGCGGCGGGCCGCCACCCGGCCCCTTCGCGGCGACGAGCCATTGTGCGCCGCTCGCCTTCGAGCTCTCGCATGAGGCGCAGCGCATCATCGTCAATGGCGGCGTCGCCGGGCGGCGCGGCCCCGAATGGGTCAATGCCGCGCGCCGCACCGCCGCTCATGCCGCGCTGCAGATCGGCGAGCGCGACGCCGGCGACCTGCTCGACGGCGCCGCTGCCCGGCGGCTCGGCGAACGCCTCTATGGCGGCGCGACCGAGGGGACGCTGGATGGCGGAGAAGCGGGTTTCTGGGCCGATGCCAGCCACGATCTCTACGGCGCGCATTTCGGCGCCGTGCACCGTCGCCGCCTCTTCCTCAGCGCCGACGGGACGGATCTCCGCGGCGAGGACACTTTGACCCGTGCCACGCCGCGCGGCCGGCTGGATGTCGCGATCCGGTTTCCGCTCCACCCCGACTGCCGTGCCAGCCTGACCCAGAGCGGCGACAGCGTGCAGATCGCCCCGCCCCAGGGCGAGCCCTGGCGCTTCCGCGCGGCGCTCGGCGGGGCCGAGGAGCGGCTGACGCTGGAGCCCGCCCTCTATATGGGTGGCGAAACCGTGCGGCGGACCCAGGCCATCGTGCTGCGCGCCGCGGCGGGCGGGGCGGCCTGGACCATGCGCTGGGCCTTGCGCATCGACATCGCCGACCGGCGACCGCGGCGCCGCTTGGTCTGACGCCGACTCGCGTGCTACCAGCCCGCGCATCCGCCAGATCCGAGGACTCCCATGACCGACCAAACGCGCCGCCCGATCCGCCGGGCGCTGCTTTCCGTCTATGACAAGACGGGTCTGGCCGAGCTCGGCAGGGCGCTGGCCGAACGGGGCGTCACGCTGGTCTCGACCGGCGGCTCGGCGAAGACGCTGCGCGAGGCGGGCCTCACCGTGCTCGACGTCGCCGATGTCACGGGCTTTCCGGAAATGATGGACGGCCGCGTGAAGACGCTGCACCCGAAAGTCCATGGCGGCCTCCTCGCCATCCGCGAAAATGCCGAGCACGCCAAGGCGATGCGCGAACACGGCATCGAGGGCATCGATCTCCTCGTCTCCAATCTCTACCCGTTCGAGGCGACCGTCGCCGCAACCGACGATTTCGATGCCATCGTCGAGCAGATCGACATTGGCGGCCCCGCAATGATCCGCGCCGCGTCTAAGAACCACGCCTATGTCGCCGTCGTCACCGACCCGGCCGACTATGCGCGCGTGCTGGAACAGCACGACGCCGGCGGCGTCACCGGTGCGCTGCGCCGCGAACTCTCAGCCAAGGCCTTCGGCCGCACCGCCGCCTATGACGCCGCGATTTCATCGTGGTTCGAAAAGTGGCGCGCCGACGCGAGCGAGACCGAAACCACCCCGGCGCGCATCACGCTGTCCGGCGAACTCCGCCAGGCGCTGCGCTACGGCGAGAACCCGCACCAGTCCGCCGCCTTCTACACGACCGGCGACCAGCGCTTCGGCGTCGCCACCGCCCGCCAGGTGCAGGGCAAGGAGCTCAGCTACAACAATCTCAACGACACCGACGCCGCCTTCGAACTCGTCGCCGAGTTCGATCCCGCGACACCCGCCGTTGCCATTATCAAGCACGCCAATCCCTGCGGCGTTGCGATCGGCGCGACGTTCAAGGCCGCCTACGAGCAGGCCTATCTCTGCGACACCGTCAGTGCTTTTGGCGGCATCGTCGCGCTGAACGGCACGCTGGACGAAGCGACCGCCGAAGAGATCGCGAAGATCTTCACCGAAGTGATCGTCGCGCCTGATGCGACCGAAGCGGCACAGGCGGTGATCGCGAAGAAGAAGAACCTGCGCCTGCTGCTGACCGGCGGCGTGCCGGATGCGGCGGCGCGCGGCATGAATTTCAAGACGGTCGCCGGCGGTTTTCTCGTTCAGGAGCGCGACGCCAAGCGCGTCACCGCGGCGGATTTGAAGATCGTCACCAAGCGTCAACCGACACCGGCCGAGCTGACCGACATGCTGTTCGCCTTCACGGTCGCCAAGCATGTGAAGTCGAACGCCATCGTCTTCGCCAAGGAGGGCACGACGGTCGGCATCGGCGCGGGCCAGATGAACCGCCGCGAATCCTCGCGCATCGCGGCCTGGAAAGCCGAGGACGCACGCGCCGTCGCAGGCTGGCCCCAGACCAAGGCAATCGGCTCAGCCGCCGCGTCGGATGCGTTCTTCCCCTTCGCCGACGGATTGCTGGAATGCGTGAAGGCCGGCGCGACGGCGGTCATCCAGCCCGGCGGCTCGATCCGCGACGACGAGGTCATCGCCGCCGCCGATGAGGCCGGCATCGCCATGGCCTTCACCGGCGTCCGCCACTTCCGCCACTAGTCGACCGCGACGGCCCGCTCGTTCGTCACGAACAGCATGCCGATGAGCCCGATCGCCATGAAGATCAGGATCGACGCCATGCCCGCGGCCTGGCTGTGGAAGCCTGACGTGAAGAGCCCGACCACGAACGGCGCCATGAAGGCCGTCGCCGTCCCCGACAGCGCGTAGAGCCCGAAGAACTCCGTCATCTTTGTCGCCGGCGCGATACGGGCCAGCATGGTGCGGCTGTTCGCATAGGCGGCCGTGATGAAGATCGCGATGATGATGACGAGCGTGACGTAGATCGCCTCGGGCACCGTATTGAAGAACGGTCCGTCATAGAGCACCGGGATCTGGTCCGGCGGGAAATGCCAGATGCCCAAGATCGTCGTCGGCCCCATCAGCAGCGTCAGGATGAGGCCGATCGAGGTGCCGCCGATGGAGATGAGGATCGCGTTGCGCGAACCGAAGCGGTCGTCGAGCCAACCGCCGAACACGCCGCCGAACACCGCGAAGACCGAGAGGAAGATGCCGTAGGCGAGCATGTCGAGCGCGCCCCAGCCAAACGTGCCCGCCGCATAGATGCCGCCGAAGGTCAGGATCGCCGTCTTGCCGTCATTGTAGAACATGCGGCTGATGAGATAGAGCGCGACGTTCCGGTAATGGCGAAGATCGCGCACCGTCTTCACGACGCGCCCGACGCCGGCCCGCGCCGCATCGCGCATCGACATGCCCGAGCGCGCCCGGTCCGGCGTGAAGAGAAACATCGGCAATGCGAAGATCGCCAGCCACACCGCCGAGATCGGCCCGGCAATGCGGACATGTTCGTACGACGCCTGGTCGATGCCGAAAAGCGGCGCGGTAGGCACAATGCCCCAGTCGACCGCACCGGGCAGCGCGAACGCCCACAGCATGAAGAGCAGGATCACGAGCCCGCCGAAATTGCCGAGCGCAAGACCAAGCCCCGACAGCCCGCCGATCCGCTTGTGCGGGCAGATGTCGGGCAGCATCGCGTTGTGGAAGACGGCCGTGAAATCGAACGCCACGTTCGCGGTGACGATCAGCGCGGCGACCGCGAGCAGGGGCATCATCACCTCGCCCGGCACCGCGAACCACAGCGCGTAGGTCGCGAGCGCCAGGATGAAGGTGAAGGCGAAGATCCACGGTTTGCGCCGCCCGCCGAGATCGGCGATCGCGCCGAGGAACGGGGCGAGGATCGCGATAATGACGCCGCCGAGAGCGGAGATATTGCCCCAATAGGCCTGGCCCTTCACGGGATCGCCCACCAGCGCGTTCGAGAAATAGGGCGCGTAGATGTAGATGGTGATGAGCAGGACGTAGGGGTTGCGGGCCCATTCGAAGAGCGCCCAACTGAACTGGCCAAGGCGCGAGGCGGCCTTTCCCCCCGTGGCCGATACGGAATGATCGACCGCGGCCGGGTCTACGACGGCGCTGAGTGTCATGAACGTTTCCCTGGGTACTTTTATTGGTATGACTTTTCGTCAGCCTCCTCCCGGACGCGTCGGATAGCAAGCCGCCTTGCCCATTGAAGCCGTCATCGCCGCGCTCAGCGCTGCCGTCCTGCACGCGGTGTGGAACGCGCTTGTTAAAGGCGGGGGCGATCCGTTGCTGGACCTTGCGCTGGTCTGGGGCGGCTCAGCGGTCCTGGCGCTGTTCGCGCTGCCCTTTGTGGCCCTGCCTGTCGCCGCGGCCTGGCCCTATCTGTTGCTCACCCTCTTCGTGCACATGCCCTATGGCCTGCTGCTCGCGGCGGCCTATCGCGCGGGCAGTCTCAGCCATGTCTATACGGTCGCCCGCGGCTCACCGCCTTTGCTGGTGGCGCTCGCGACCGCGGCGCTCGGCGAGACGCTGCTGCCCGGTCAGTATCTGGGCATCGCGATCATCAGCTTCGGCATCCTGCTGACCGGCTTCGCGCCGCACGCGCCGCTGCGCGCGACGCTGCTCGCGCTCTGCGTCGCGCTGACCATCGCGACCTATTCGGTGCTGGATGGGCTGGGCGCCCGGGCGAGCGGCGAACCGATCGGCTATGCCGCCTGGTTCTTCGTGCTGATGGGCGCGACCTTCGCCGGCATTGTCGCGGCGTGGCGCGGGCCCGGCGCGCTCGCCGCCTACGCCGGCACCAACTGGCGGCGCGCGGCGATCGGCGGACCCGCCGGCGCACTCGGTTACGGTCTTGTCCTTTGGGCGATGAGCTTCGCGCCGGTCGCCGGGGTCAGCGCCTTGCGCGAAACCAGCGTCGCCGTCGCCGCCTTCATCGGCTGGATGTTCATGGGCGACCCCATGAGCAAACGCCGCATCGCCGGCGCGATGCTGGTGCTTGCCGGGGCACTTGTTCTGAAACTCGCCTGACTAGCTGGTCCACCCCATTCGTCATGGCCGCCCTTGAGGCGGCCATCCAGAACACTGCACCAAGGTAAAAGCTGGATGGCCGGGTCAAGCCCGGCCATGACAATAGTCAGTGCTACATCGCCAGATCGCGCAACTGCGCTGTCGCCAGCGCCAGCTTCGCCGCCGTGAACGCGCCGTCGCGTTCCAGTTCGGCGACGAGGGCGCGGGCGCGTTCGATGCCGCCGGCGGCGCTCTCAGCCCAGGCGCCAACCGCCGTCGCGCCCTGCTCGCGCTGCAGTTCCGGCGCGGGCGTCACGTCCTTCAGCGCCTTGGCGGCGACGAGGCGCTGGATCGCGAAGAGATCGTCCTCGATGCGCGTCAGCGACAGCGCGTCCCAATGACCGTTCGGCTTCACGCGGCGCGCCTGTTCGCGGAGACGATCGATGCCGAGCGCCGCGCCCGCCGCGAAATAGGCGCCCGCCACCGCATCCAGCGGGATCGTCGTTTCATGGGCCAGCGCCACCATGTCGGCGACCGTCGCGAAGAGCGGCAGCGCGCCCGTCTCGTCCGCGAGATCGGCGGGCACGCCGGCATTGGTGAGTTCGGCGATCCGCGCCGTCACCGCGTCGCGCTCCAGCGGCGAGACGAGGCCGGAGAACGTGCCCTTCAGCGTATCGATGCCGTCGCGATAACGCGCGACGGTCTGGTCGATCGCCGCCTCCGCGCTGACATTGCGCAGCATCCACAGCGTCTCGCGCTTCAGCAGTTCGATCGCATCCTTGTGCATCGCGGTCTGCACGGTCGCGGTCACCTTGCCGTCGAGCGCGTTGATGCGGTCATAGAGATCGGCGAGGCGGAAGGCGCCGCTCGCCATCGCCGCGGCGCGCGCCACGGCGGCGAGCCCGGCGCCGCTCGCCTCGGCAACGCCCTGCACGAAGGACGGGCCGGCGCGGTTGACGATGTCGTTGCAGAGGATCGTCGCGACGAGTTCGCGCTTCAGGCGATGCTGCGCGATATCGGCGGCGAAGCGCTCACGCACCTGCGGCGGGAAATAGCCCGCGAGATCGTCGGCGAAGGCGGGATCGTCGGGCAGGCCGCTGTCGAGCAGCGCCTGGTTGAGATCGATCTTGGCATAGGCGAGGAGGACCGCCGTTTCCGGTCGCGTCAGCCCCTGCCCCGCCCCGCGCAGCGCGCGGATCGCCGTTTCGTCCGGCAGCACCTCGACGGCGCGGTCGAGCTTGCCCTTGGCTTCCAGCGCCCGCATCAGCCGCGCCTGGCCTTCCAGTTCGCCCAGCGCATCGGATTCGGCGATCGAGAGCGCCAGGGTCTGGCGGTAATTGTCCTGCAGCACATGCGCCGCGACATCGTCGGTCATGGAGACCAGGATCGCGTCACGCTCTTCCCGCGTCAGCGCGCCGTGTCCGGCCGCCGCGGCGAACAGGATCTTCAAATTCACCTCGTGGTCGGAGGTATCGACACCGGCGGAATTGTCGATCGCGTCGGTGTTGATGCGCACGCCCGCGCGCGCCGCCTCGATGCGGCCGAGCTGCGTCACGCCCAGATTGGCGCCTTCGCCGATCACCTTGGCGCGGACTTCGCGGCCGTCGATGCGGATCGCGTCATTGGCGCGGTCGCCGGCCTGCGGATGCGACTGCGGCGTCCCCTTGATGTAGGTGCCGATGCCGCCGAACCACAGGAGATCGACCTCGGCCTTCAGGATCGCGTTCATCAGTTCAAACGGCGTCACGGCGTCGGCGGTGAGGCCGGTCAGCGTCTTGATCTCGGGCGTCAGCGCGATCGACTTCAGCGACCGCGAAAAGATGCCGCCGCCCTTGGAGATGAGCTCCCTATTGTAGTCGGCCCAGGACGAACGCGGCAGGTTGAACAGCCGCTCGCGCTCGGCGAACGAGGCCAGCGTATCGGGATCGGGATCGATGAAAATGTCGCGATGGTCGAAGGCGGCAACGAGGCGGATCGCCTTCGACAACAGCATGCCGTTGCCGAACACGTCGCCCGACATGTCGCCGACCCCAGCGACCGTGAAGGGCTCCGTCTGGCTGTCGCGGCCCATCTCGCGGAAATGGCGCTTCACCGCCTCCCACGCACCGCGCGCGGTGATGCCCATCTTCTTGTGGTCGTAGCCCGCCGAACCGCCCGACGCGAACGCATCGTCCAGCCAGAAGTGGCGGCGCATCGCGATGCCGTTCGCGGTGTCGGAGAAGGTCGCCGTGCCCTTGTCGGCGGCGACGACGAGATAGGGATCATCGCCGTCCAGCCGCTGCACGCCTTCGGGCGGCACGATCGAACCGTCGGCGGCGATCGTGTCGGTCAAGTCCAGCATCGCGTCGATGAAGATCGTATAGGCCGCCACGCCTTCCGCGTTCACCGCTTCGCGCGAGGCGTCCTTGGGCAGCATCTTCGGATAAAAACCGCCCTTCGAGCCGACCGGCACGATGACCGCGTTCTTCACCTGCTGCGCCTTCACCAGGCCGAGGATTTCGGTGCGGAAATCCTCGCGCCGGTCGGACCAGCGAATGCCGCCACGCGCGACACGGCCGTAACGCAGATGCACGCCCTCGACGCGCGGGCTGTAGACGAAGATCTCGACCCAGGGCCGCGGCGCGGGCAGCTCGTCGAGCTTCGCGCTGTCGAACTTGAAGCTGAGCGCGGGACGGTCCGCGCCGTCTGGGCCGCGCTGCCACGCATTGGTGCGCAGCATCGCGTCGACCGCATTGCGGAAGCGGCGGAGGATGCGGTCTTCGTCCAGGCTCTTCACGTCGCGCAGCGCGTTCTCGATGCGCTCGCGCAGGGAGTCGACGGTCTTGACGCCCAGCTCCTTGTCGCCCGCCCAGCCCGGCGCGAAACGCGCTTCGAAGAGCTCGACGATGAAGGCGGCGATATCGGGATTCCGGACCAGCGCCTCTTCCATATAAGGCTGCGAGAACGCGATGCCGGCCTGGCGCAGGAACTTCGCAACCGCGCGCAGGATCGTCACGGAATGCTTGCCGAGCCCGGCGGTCAGCGTCAGCGCGTTGAAGCCGTCATCTTCCGACGCGCCGGTCCAGGCCGCGGCGACGGCCTCCTCGAACTTCGTGCCGACCTTGGCGAGGTCGAGCGGCTGCGGCCGCTTCAGCCGCATCGAGAAGGCATGAATCGTGACGGGCCGCGCGAAGCCGCGCGGCGCGACGCGGTAGTTGGTTTCCTCCGCGACCGTCAGCCCCATGTTTTCCAAAATGGGCAGCACACTGGAGAGTTCGGCTGGGCCACCCGCGCGCAGCAATTTCAGCCGCAGCGACGAGGTTGCATCGCCCGGCTCGCGATAAGCGTGGAACGAGGCCGCGCCGTCCGCGAGACCACCGGCGTTCAGCGCCTCCAGCCGCGCGATATCGGCGAGCGCGTCTTCCGGCTTGATCTGGTCGCGATAGCTGACCGGGAAGGCGTCGGCATAGCGCGTCGCCAGCACCGGCCCGTCCGTGAGGTCGGAGGCGCCGAGCGCATCGGCCAGCCGGTCTGGCCAGGTGACGGTTGCTGCTTCGATCTCGGCTTCTAGCTTGGCGCTATCGATCGCCGCTCCCGTACCGCGCGTGACGATGGTGTGGACGCGCGCCACCGGCGTTTCGTCGAAGGTCGGATTGGAAAGCGTCACCTCACCGCCGAAGGCGTGGCTGAGGATTTCGCCGATCTTCAGTCGCACCGCGCCGGCATAGCGGTCGCGCGGCATGTAGGTGAGCGCCGAGACGAAACGGTCGAAACGGTCGACGCGTAGGAAGGTCTTCACCCGCGGCCGCTCCAGCACGTGCATGATGCCGAGCGCTTGGTTCAGCAATTCGTCTTCGGAGATCTGGAAGAGATCGTCGCGCGGAAAGACCTCGATGACATGGGCCAGCGCCTTGCCGTCATGGCTGCGCGGATCGAACCCGGCGCGCTCGACGACGCGCGCGGCCTTGCGGCGCAGCAGCGGGATTTCGGCGGGCAGCTGGTGATAGGCCGACGAGGTGAAAAGGCCGACGAAGCGGCGCTCCCCGATCAGACGGCCAGAGGCGTCGAAGCGCTTCACGCCGATATAGTCCTGCGCCGCCGCGCGGTGGACGCGGCTGCGGCTGTTCGCCTTGGTGATGATCAGCGGATCGGGGTCGGTGAGGAAGCCCATCACTTCAGGCGTCAGCTCCGCGGCGTCTTCGGGCCGGCGGATGATGCGGATATCGGCATTGCGCAGCACGCCGAGACCCGTCGCGTCGATCGCGCTGTGCTTGCGGCTCGCGGCGTCGAACGTGTAGTCGCGGCAGCCCAGCAGGGTGAAATGATTGTCGGCGAGCCATTTCAGGAACGCGACGGTCTCGTTCAGCTCGGCCGGTTCGATCGGCGGCTGGTTGCGCTTCAGCTCGTCGATAGATTCGTTGAGCTTTTCCAGCATCTGCCGCCAGTCGCCGACGGCGGCGCAGACATCGGCGAAGACGCGGCGCGCGCCTTCCTCCACCGCCATCAGGCGGGCGGGGTCGCGCTCGCGGGCGATCGCGATGACGATGACGGACTCGCGGCCCTGGCCGGTGCTGCGCTCCACGATCGGGTGGAAGGCGGCGGCAACGGTGAAGCCCTGCGCGCCGAGCTCGCCCAGGATGGAATCGTAGAGGAAGGGCTTGTCGTCGTTGACGGCGATCAGGATCGCGCCGCCATAGGTGAAGCCGTCGGCGGCCGTCTCCGGCGCGAAGACCCTGACCAGCGTCTCGCCGGTGGGCCGGGCCGCGGCGAGATCACGGGCGAGGCCGGCAAGGCGCGCCAGGGTCTCGGGCGGGAAGCTGACGACGTCTTCGGGCGCGGCGGTCGCCAGGAAGGCGCGGGTGAAGGTGGCGGCAGCGGGGCCGGACAACTCGTCCGCGAGACGCACGGCAGCGTCCCGGACGGCGGCAAAATCACTCATGGGGCTCCTCAGGGCCCGGCCGGGCCCAGCCTGATGGATTCGGGGTCATGAATCGCCCCGTTCGTTGCGCGCCAATTTACCCTAAGTCATGCGACCGTCATAAGAATGATCGCGGAAAATCGCATGAAGATCGTGCCCCAGCGCCCCCAAGGCCCGGGGATTGCCTGAATTTAAGTCAAAGCGGATTGGACGGCGGGGGCACGGCAGCGCAGCCTTCACGTGCCATGGAGATCTTCACCACCAACGGCCAGGCCGTCCGCTACACCCCATCGCCCTCGGTGACGGCCTTTGCCGGTGAGCGCCCGGTCGGGGTCGACGGCTCGAGCGGGGCATCCAGCGAAGTGAACGCCCAGCGCAAGGCGGCGGCCGACGCCTCGGCCTTCGTCGCGGCGCAGAAGACGAATGTCGCCAACGGAATTCTCGCCGCCGAAGGCGCGGTCGCCGGGACCTCCGTCGATATCAGGGTCTAGCGACGTCCGTGATGAAATCGCGGAGCAGCGTCTCGGATTTCTCCGGCGCATCGCGGAACGTGCCGTGGCCTGTGCCGGGCACTTCCACATAGCGCGCAATCTCCGGCTTCAGCGCCGCGAAAATGTCCTTCGACCGCGCCGCGGGGGTCACGGGATCGGTATCGCCGGTCAGCACCAGGGTCGGCGTCGATACCGCGGCGAGGCCGGGGCGCAGGTCCATCTTCCAGATTTCGCCGTTCGGCAGGCTGAAATGACGGAAGACATCCCACTGTGCGATACCGCCGATGGCGCTGGCGGGATCGCGCGGCGTCGTGTTGTAGAGCGGCGTGCAGACGCGCAGATACTCCTGCACGTCTTCCTCGCGCGCCCGCGTCCAGAAGCGCGCCGCGACCTCGCGCGCCTTGGCCCCGCCCAGCGTCTCGAAGCCTTTCAGCACATCGTCCAGCGTCATTGACGCCGCGGTCGAGGAGAAGATCAGTCCCGCGGCGTGACCGGGATGCCGCGCCGCATAGGACTGCGCCACCATCCCGCCGAAGGATTGGCCGAGCACGATGGGCCGCTCAAGGCCCAGCGCGTCGCAGAACGCCCTGATGTCATCGCCCCATTGTGCCAGTGTCCACAGCGCGGGCTCCGAGGCATTGCCGCCGCGGCTGCGTCCGTTACCGCGATGATCGAGATAGATGACCTGCGCGATGTCGGCGAAGCGGTCGAAATAGAACCGCATGCCCCAATGGTCGAAGCCTGGACCGCCGTGCAGCACGAGCAGCGGCGGCTTCGCCTTAGGCCCCTGCGGGGTGATCGCCAGATGCGCCCCGACGCTGTCGAAGAAGATCCGCGCACCGTTGACGGTGATGAACATGGCAAGCCCCTGAAACAGCAACGGCCGCCCCGCCTGAGCGGAGCGGCCGGATTATGCGGCGCGCCGGGCTACTGCGCCAGCAGCGCTTCCATCTCGTCCATGATCGTGTTCATGCGCTTGATGAGCGCCTTGTAGGGCTCGGGCGTCGCCATATCGATCCCGGCCTTCTTGTAGAGTTCGTAGGGATAGTCCGAGCCACCGGCCTTCAGGAGGTCGAGGAAGATCTCGCGCTGCTTGGGATCGCCGCTTTCGATGCGCTCGGCGAGCAGCGCCGCGCCGGTGATCGAGGTCGCGTACTGGTAAACATAGAAGTCGCGGAAGAAGTGCGGGATGTAGGCCCACTCCACGCAATAGGTCGGGTTGATCTTCACGACGCCTTCGGCATCGCCGTGATAGCGCTTGAGCAGGTCGCAATAGAGCTCGGTCATGCGCGCGCCCGAGAGCGGCTTGCCGGCTTCCGCCTCTTCGTGGATTTTCAGTTCGAACTCCGCGAACATGGTCTGGCGGAAGAACGTGCCGCGGATCGATTCCAGCTCCATACCGAGATAATAGAGCTTCTCTTCCTTGGTCTGCGCATTCTTCACCATGTCGTCGCCGAGCAGCATCTCGTTCATGATCGAGGCGGTCTCGGCCGTGAAGGTCGAATAGTCCGACTTCTCGAACGGCTGCGCCTTGGTGGCGAGCAGTGTATGCACGCCGTGGCCGGCCTCGTGCGCCAGCGTCGACATGGATTCGTAGTCGTCGTTGTAGTTCATCAGCAGATAGGGATGAACGTCATAGGCCGAGCCCATCATATAGGCGCCCGTCGCCTTGCCCGGCTGCGGATAGACATGCATCCAGCGCTTGGTGAACATCTCGTTGAGGTAGCCGATATACTCATCGCCCAGGATCGCGAGCGACTTCAGCGACTGCGCCTTGCCTTCCTCCAGCGGGAATTTCTTGTCGAGCTGAACGAGCGGGGGATAGATGTCGTAATATTCCATGTCCCCTTCGATACCGAGCATCTTCTTGCGCAGCTTGAAGTAGCGATGGAGCGAGGGGAGATTCTCGTTCACCTGGGCGACCAGCGTGCGATAGACGGCTTCCGGCATCGCATCGCCGAACAGCGCGGCGTCGAGCGAATTGGCGTAGTGGCGCGCCTTGGCCTCGAAGACATGGCCCGCGACATGGGCCGACAGATTCGCGCCGAACGTGCCCTCGAATTCCTTCCACTTGCCCCAGAACGCGTCGAACACGATCTTGCGGTCGGCGCGGTTCGGCTCCTGGCGGTATTTGGTGTAGGCGGATTGGTCGATCTTCACCTCGCGTCCGTCCGACAGCTTCACGGTCGGGAACGGCAGTTCGGCCGAGGCGAAAATGTCGTAGACGTCGGACGCCTTGGAGAGCACGTCGCCGGACTCGGCCAGCACTTCTTCGGTTTCAGGCGACAGCGTGTGCGGCGCGGCGCGCAGGATGTTGTCCAGCATGAAGCCGAATGTGTCGTTCAGCTTCGCCTGTTCCTTGCGGAAGCCGTCGATCTTGTCTTTGCCGGCGGCGAGAATGGCGGGGCTGAGCCACGAGGTCTGCGACGAGAGCGCGACGAAGAGCGACTGCGCGGCTGACTTGCGTTCGGTGTTTGCCGCGATGCTCAGATTTTCGTCCGACTTCAGCATGGCGTAGGTGAAGAGGCGCAGCACCTCCTTCTGGATGCCGGAGATCTTCTCCAGGCACGACAGCAGCGTCGCGGAATCGTTGACGATCGTGTCCTTGCAGCTGCCGATGCTGGGGATCTCGGCCTTCAGCTTGTCATAGGCCGCGGTCCAGTCCTCGGGCGTCGCATAGAGGTCGGCGAGGTTCCAGATCGCATCGTTGACCGTGACCGCCGGCGCCGCAGCGGGCGCAGCCTCCTGGGCAGCAGCGGGCATGGCGATGGCGAGCGCCGTGAAGGCGGACGCGGCGAGCAGAAGGGCGCGGAGACGGCGCTGCATCGTGTGATTTTCCCTCAAAAACATGAACCCCGGCCCGCCATAGAGCGCAGGCCCTGCCGTAGCGCAATGCGGCGAGCGTCACGTCGGCGTGAATGTGCGCTGGCCCACAACGGGGTTTACGCTATCGTGCGCGCGACCCGGCCAGAGGACCTTCATGATCCGCCGTCTGATCGCCTGCCTGATTACCTGTATCGCCCTGGCCGCGCTGGCCTTGCCTGCCATGGCCGTCACCCTGCACCGCGGCAACGGCGCGGAGCCCGATACGCTCGACCCGCACAAATACGGGCTTACCGTCGAACTCAATATCCATAACGACCTCTTCGAGGGCCTGGTCTCGCTCGACGCCAAGGCGAAGCCCGTTCCCGGACTTGCCCTGTCATGGACGATCTCGCCTGATGGCCTCGTCTACACGTTCAAGCTGCGCCCGGGCGTCGTGTGGTCTGACGGTGAACCGCTGACCGTCGACGATGTCGTCGCCGGCTTCCGCCGCGCGGTCGATCCCAAGACCGCCGCCCAGCTCGTCGATCTCATCTTCTCGGTCAAAAACGCGCGCGCGATCGCCGAGGGCAAACTGCCGGTCGATCAGCTCGGAGTCCGTGCCGTCGATGCCGAAACCGTGGAGATCACGCTGGAGGCGCCCAGCCTCATCTTTATCCAGCGCCTCGCCGGCCTGCCGCTGACCGTACCGCTGCCGCTGCATGTCTTCGATAAAGCCGGCGACGACTGGGTGAAGGCGGGGACGATGGTCACCAACGGCCCCTATGTGCTGGAGAGCTGGACGCCGCAGGACAATGTCCATCTCGTGAAGAACCCGCGCTATTGGGACGCTGCCAATGTCGCGATCGACGACGTCTACTATTACCCGACGGCCGACGAGAACGCGGCGCTGAAGCAGTTCCGCAACGGCGAGCTCGATCTCAATCTAGGCTTCCCGACCGGCCAGTATGAATGGCTGAAGACCAACATGCCCGGCGTCGCGCGGCTGGAGCCGGCCTCGACCGTGACCTTCCTCGCGATCAACGCCAAGAGCGACAAGTTCAAGGACGCGCGCGTCCGCCGCGCGCTGTCGCTCGCCATCGACCGCGAGACGATCTGCAACCGCGTGCTCGCGACGGGGCAGATCCCCGGCTACAGCTTCACCCCGTCGATCTCGGTCGGCTGGACGGCGCCGCCGGAAGACGATTTCAGCAAGACGCCACTCGCCGAGCGCATCGCGGAGGCAAAGAAGCTGCTCGCCGACGCCGGCTACGGCCCCGGCAATCCGCTCACCTTCCGCCTCGACTACCGCGCGGGCGACGCCAACAAGCGCGTCATCGTCGCAGTCGCCGCGATGTGGGCGCGGATCGGCGTCATCGCCAATATGCAGGCCAACGAGGTGAAGGTCCACTACGCCAAGATGCGCGAAGGCGATTTCGAGATCGGCGATGGCGGCTGGCAGGGCACGCCGGAACCGGAATTCTTCACCAATCTGCTGCTGACGGATTCCGAAACCAATTACGGCAAATGGTCGAACCCCGAATTCGACCGCCTCGCCCACGCCGCGATGACCGAGCTCGATCCCGCTAAGCGGCTCGACTTTTTCCAAAAGGCCGACCGCATCGCGATGGGCGAGACCGCCGAGATCGTTCTCTTCTACGGCACGCACCGCAATCTCGTGCAGCCCTGGCTGAAAGGCTATGAGGGCAACCCGGTGCGCCAGCATCTGACGCGCTATATGAAGATCGAGCGCTAGAAGGTGCGCGCGGCCCTCGCCTTCGGCTTTGCGCTTCTCGCCTCCCTGATGCTGGCGGGTGGCGCGACGGCGGCGCCGATCGTCACGCTCAATCGCGGCAATCTCGCAGAGCCCGGCACGCTCGACCCGCAGAAATTCTTCACGACCTACGAATCGGAAATCCTGCGCGATCTCTTCTGCGGGCTGCTCCAACTCGATGCGAAGGCCGAGGTCATCCCCGGCACGGCAAAGAGCTGGGACGTTTCAGACGACGGTCTCACCCTCACCTTCCATCTGCGCGACGACGCCAAATGGTCGGACGGCGTCCCCGTCACGGCTGACGATTTCCTGCTCGGCTTCCAACGCGCCTTCAACCCGAAGACCGCCGCGCCCTATGCCAATTTCGGCTACGTCATCAGGAACGCGGAGAAGGTGATCAAAGGCGAGGCGACACCCGATCAACTGGGCGTGCGCGTGATCGATAGACTGACGCTGGAGATCACGCTGGAGCGGCCGAGCCAGACGCTGCTCTGGCTGCTAGGTGCCTATCCGGTCTTCTTCCCCGTTCCCAAGCATATCTACGACCAGGCCGGCGAAAACTGGGCGCAGCCGGGCAACATGGTGTCGAACGGCGCCTTCTATCTGAAGGACTGGGTGCCGAACGACAAAGTCGTGCTGTTCAAGAACGAGCAGTTCTTCGATGCGGCTGCGGTAAAGCTGGATATCGTCACCTATTTCCCGACCGACGATGATGCCGCGGCCGTGAAACGCTTCCGCGCCGGCGAGCTCGATCTCAATCTCCGCTTCCCGCCCGGCCAATACGAGATGCTGAAGCGCGAACTGCCGGCCGAGACCAAGACCGACCCGGCATCGTGGATCGGCTATATCGCGATCAACCAGACGCAGGAGCGGTTCAAGGATGTGCGCGTGCGCCGCGCGCTCTCGCTGGCCATCGACCGCGAAACGATCGTGAAGCGCGTGCTCAACAATGGCGAACTGCCCGCGTGGAGCCTCGTGCCGCCCGGCACCCGGAACTTCACCACCTCGGGCGCCGCCGACTATTCCGCCCTGCCGATGGCGGAGCGGCAGAAGCAGGCGAAGGCGCTGCTCGCCGAAGCCGGCTATGGGCCGGGCAATCCGCTGACCTTCACCTTCAAGCATCGCATCGGCGAGGCCAACAAGCGCGCCGCGCTCGCCATCAGCGATATGTGGAAGGCCGTCGGCATCGACGCGCGGCTGGAGGCGAACGAGGTCGCCGTACACTACGACCGCCTGCGTCAGCAGCAATTCGACGTCGCCGACGGCGGCTGGTCGGCGCCGCCGGATGCGGAATATTTCTTCTACCTGGCGCGCACAGATTCAACCGAGATGAATTTCGGCCGCTGGTCGAATGCCGAGTTCGACCGTCTCAGCGATCTCGGCAATCGCGAGCGCGATCTCACCAAGCGCGCCGAGTACTACCGGCAGGCGGAAAAGATCCTGGGCGATGAGGTCGGCGTCATGCCGGTCTACATCCCCGTCGAGCGCGCACTCGTTCAGCAATGGGTGAAGGGCTTCGAGATGGGCTCCCTCAACTTCCACCCCTCGCGCTGGCTGAGCGTCGAGCGCTAGTCTTCAACTCCCGATCGGCCCGCCGCCCTCGCGCGTCACGACGATGACGCTGGGGCGCGGCGGCATGGTGCTGTCCAGCGCCGCCGGCCAGCGCGTGGTCGGGTTGTCGAATGAGGAATCCGTCTGGTCGCCGGGATGCTGAATCGAGACGAACAGCGTCTCGCCATCCGGCGTGAAGCAGGGACCGGTGACTTCGGCACCGGTCGGCGAGGCATAGAAATGCCGCGTCGTTGCACGCTCCGGTCCCGTCACACAGCAGGCCCAGAGCCCATCGGCGATGCCGATCTGACGCCCGCCATCCGTCGCGATCCACAGCCGTCCCTGCGGATCGAAGACAATGTTGTCCGGGTAAGCGAAGAAGCCTGCCTCCGATGTACCGGGGCCGTAGACACCCTTCGAGGCGATCTCCGCATGCGGATTGCCGGCGAGCAGCAAGATATCCCAGGTGAAAGTCGTCGCCGCGTGGTCGCGATCACCGTCCGTACCGGGGCTGAGAATTTCGACGATATGGCCGCGCTGGTTCGGCGCGCGCGGCATGGCGGGGCCTGGTTCCTTGCGGTCCGTGCCGCCGGTGAAGGCGACATAGGTGCGCGAGGTGATCGGATCGGTCTCCGCGCCCTCGGGCCGGTCGGTTTCGGTCGCGCCGATGAGGCGCGCAGCGCGGCGCGCATCGATCACGACGTCGCCCTGATCGTTGAAGCCGTTCTCCGATGTGAGAAGGCCTTCGCCATGCACCAGCGGCAGCCACGCGCCCGTGCCGTCATCCTTGAACTGCGCGACGTAGAGGGTGCCGGCATCAAGAATATCGATATTCGCGGCGGGATCAGCGCCGACGTAAGCGCGCGCCGAGACGAATTTGTAGAAAAACTCCAGCGTCTGATCGTCCGCGAGATAGGCGGTGACGGGCTTGCCGTCCTTGGCGACGATGGTCGCCGCTTCGTGCCGGAAGCGGCCCAGCGCCGTCCGCTTCTTCGGGACCGATTGGGGATCGTAGGGATCGATCTCGACCACCCAGCCGAAGCGATTGAACTCGTGCGGCGTCGCATTCATGTCGAAGCGCGCGTCGAATTTCGGCCAGGTGTTGGAGGTACGAACCTGGAAGGACTCGGCGCTCGCGACCTCACGCGCATAGGCCGCGTCCATGTCAGCGGTCTTGCAGGCGAAGCGGTTCTGGATGTTTTCCTCGCAGGTCAGATACGTACCCCACGGCGTCGTGCCGCCCGAGCAGTTCTCGAACGTGCCGATGACCGTTTCGCCCGCGGGATCGGCCGCCGTCTTCATGCGGGCATGGCCCCGCGCGGGGCCGGTGATCGCGATCGGCGTTTCCGCGCTGATGCGGCGCGCGAAGGGACTGCCCGCGACGATACCCCACGCGCCATTGTCGCGCTTCACCTCGATGACCGAGAAACCGAGCGAGGCGCGCTCCACCGCCACGCGCTCCGCCGTCGCGCCATCGCGCGCCGCGTCGGAATCGGCGAAGCCGGTGAACATCATATGCGCCTTGGTCGCCTCGTGATTGACGCCGAGCAGGCCGTGCGCGCTGTTCCGCGACGCCAGATGCTGCGGCACCGCGCTCGCGCCGTCGCCAAGCGGCAGGTACCCGATGAAGTCGCAGTTGAAGCCGAACTGCGCCGCCTGTGTCGCCGCGGTCTGGTGTGCAGGATCGAAGGCCGGCGCCCCGGGCAGGACCGGATCGCCCCAGGAAATCAGGATGTCCGCACGATAGCCGGGCGCGATGTAATGATTGGGATCGTTCTTCGGCGCGGCCGGCAGTTCGCTGAAGGTCAGCGACGACGCCGACTGCGCCCGGGCCGGATTGGCAGTCAGCGCGCCGAACGGCGTGGCGCTGAGGGCAGCGGCGGCAACCGCGCCCTTCAGCAGCGCGCGGCGGGAAAGAAAGCGCGTGGCGATGTCGCCGAGATGGTCGTTCGGGGTCATGGAACCGGTGCCGTCGATGCTGAGGGCCTGCGACTAGACCCCGGCGATGACACCATGGTGACGGCCGCTTTACGAGCCCGGGAGCGGCGGCTGGGGACCGTTTTCCGGCTTAAGGCGCACCGCTTCGCACGCGGATTGGCTGCGCGCGCCGTCGGCCGCGCTCGGGACGTGCAGCGAGACCGGCCCGGCATAGACGAAGCCGCCATTGGCGATATAGCCCGATACGATCGGGCGCTGCTCGACCTCGACCGCGAGACAACCGTCGCTGGTGCCGACCACGCCGGTCGCGGGGTCGGGCGTCATGTAGCGCGCCTGGTGCATCACGATGGCGCGCCAGAAGACGCAGCTATTGGTGTCGTCGAGCCCGTGCAGCCGCACCGCGCCAAGATCGAAGCGGCCCTCATAGACATTGGCCGCAACGTAGGCACCGACCGAACTTTCATTCGTGTCGAGCAGGTTGGAGGCACGCACCGCGCCGCCCGTCGTCATGACGGGCCCGGTCGTGTTGATGTCGCCTCCCGCATCGGAATTGCGACCATGCGCAACACGGAAGGCGGCGACCGCGCCGCTGTGCAGATCGACGATAAAGAAGCGCGGCCGCGTCGCGGGAATGCGGAAATCGATGACCCCGATGACGTCGCGGCCGATCGGCGACATCTGGGATTCAACGCGCCGGTCGGGGAAATCGAAGTAGACGGTCTTTTCCTTCACCGTCCCGTAGTGGCGGGCATAGGAGGCGAGCGCCTCGCTGAGCAAAGCGGGATCGATCTTCGCCTGCGGATCGAGCCGGACGCCGTCCACCGTGCGCGCCATGGAATCGACCACCGGCGGCGGAGGCGGCGGCACGGAAGCGCAGGCCCCGGCCAGCGCGGCGATCGCAACGGCGAGAAATCCGTGGAGCAGTTTCATCGTCCGGTCCCCGCATCCGCGACCCGGCGCAGGCCGCCGGGCTTGGCGGCCGGCACGGGAATTTCGCCAGGCACGGTATCCGGCACGACGATCGCTTGGTCGGCGAGCGCGACCTCGGACAGGACGGGCTTCGCCTGCGGCATCGGCACGTCTTCCGCGCCGGCGACGAGATCGGCCTGGCCGGTCACGGTATGATCGGCCGCGATGATCGCGTCGCCGGCGCCGGTATCGAGCGCGGGTTTCAGCAGCGGCACCGGCACGTCGTCCGTCGGCTCGGCGGATGCGACGGCCATGCCGTCCAGCGCCGGCTTCGCCAGCGGCACAGGTGCGTCGAAGGCGACCAGTTCGGGGGCGGGCACGGCGCGGCGGCGGCTGAGGATTTCCTCCGCAGCGGCGATCTGATCGGGGCTGTCGATGAACGGCTTGGCGAGTGGCACGGGCGCGTCGAAGACGGCGGCCACCACGACCGGCGCTTCCAGGCGCGGCTTGCGGCGCGGGGCGGGCACATTGTCGGCGAACACGACCGGTGGCGCGACGCGTGCGGCGACGGCAGGGCGCGCGATGGGCAACGTTGCAGGCGTGGCGGCGGCGAGCACGACCGGCGGCGCGGCAGCCGGAGCTGCGGCCGCGACGATGACCGGCGCCGGCGCAACCGGCTCTGGTTTCGCGACAACCGCCAGCGGCGCGGCCGGCGCCGGCTCGGCAGCCGCCATCAAGGTCGTATCCGGCTTGCGGCAGGCGCCAGGCCCGCCGCCGAGGCACGACGGGCCAGCATAGAGGAAACCGTTATCGGCGATCACGTTATAGACCCGCGCGCGATCCTCGGTGGTGACCACGAAGCAGCCGAGCGAACGGCCATACTTGCCGTTGGCCGGGTCGAAATAGGGCGCGGTGTGGACGACAATCAGCCGCCGATAGGCCGAACGGTTCGACATATCGAGGCCTGACAGGCGCAGCGCCGGGCCGTGCGCCGGACTCTGATAGCGCTCGCCGCCTCGATAGGCACCGAGCGAGGACATGCCGCTGCTTTCGATATCGCCAAACCGGACCGCCAGCTTGCTGTGCTGCGGATCCGAGCCGCGGCCATGGGCGACATAATGCGGCTCGACCGCACCGGTCATCAAATTGACGATGTAGAGCCGCTTGGCGCTCGAGGGCAGGCGATAATCGACGATGACGATCTCTTGCCCACGAAACGCCGCATGCGCCGCGTTGCGCGCATAGGAGGCGAGGGCTTCGGCCTCCAGGTCGTCCGCGACAAGATTTTGCGGATCGATCGGCGCGCCGTTCATCGCGGTCGCCGCCACAGCCTGATTCAGGGCAAACGCCATCATGGCGCTCACGGTGAGGGCGACCCGTTTCATGACCCCTTTAGAGCGCGAGGTGGCCATCGGAATCAACCACCCGCCGGTTTCGCCCTGGCGGCGACACCCGGCGGTTTCTGGGACGGCACGGGATAGGTCTCGCCCGGCATGACGATCGGCACGATGTGATAGGGCGGCTTGTCCGGCGCCGGGGCGGGCGCCTGGATGCCGGGCACGGCGCCAATCGGGTTGGCGCCCGGCGCCGGCTTGCAGCGATCCTGGTCGCCGCAATTCGGGTTGCACTCGCGCACCTTGTCGGCGCTCGATTTGTCAAAGAGCGCGGCCGGTCCGGCATAGACGAAGCCGCCGTTCTGCAGGAGGCTGAGGATGCGCGGCAGGTCGGTCGCATCCATCATGAAGCAGCCGCAGGACCAGCCGAACTTGTTGGTGTCCTTGTCGAAGAATGTCTCGTTGGAATGGAAGACGATGGTGCGCTCCAGCGCCCGGCTGTTGGTGGCATCGAGCCCGCGCACGCGCATCGCCCGGCCCCAGCGCGGGCTTTGATATTCCTGACCGCCGACAAAGGCGCCGACGGACGATGTGCCCGAGCCGATCAGATTGGTGAAACGCTTGGCGAAATAGGAGCGCTCGCTGACCCGCGAGCCGAGCCCGTGGCTGACGTGATAGGCCTCGGTCTCGCCCGTCTTCCAGTTCACGACATAGAGCCGCTTTTCATAAGCGGGCTTCGAGAAGTCGATGACGATGAAATAATCGGTGCGCAGCCAGTGCGTGGTGAAGGGGATCGCGACCGCGTCCTCGGTCAGCGCCAGCATCGGGCCGACCTGCATCGTCTTGTAATGCGCGCGGTACGACGCGACCGCCTCGCGCAGCAGCGCGCGATTGGGAATGACGCAGCCGGGATCGAAGCCCTCGACCGGCTCGCAGGCCGCGATCTTCGGCGGCGTCGCACACGCCGCGACGATGAAACAGAGCGCCGCCGCCGCGAGAAGGCGGAGGCTGCGGCGCAGACCGGATGGGTGCATAAGAACGCGTTAGGACGGGGTTCACTTTGGTTAACGCATTAGAACGACGGGGCTGGTTAACAAAGTCGGAATCGCGCGGCCCGGCGTGAAGATTTGGTCATGCTTGACGCAGCGTCCGGACCGGCCGAGAAGCCCTCGATGAGCGATCCCCGCCTGCCCTTTCTCGCCGCCCTGGAACGCAAGATCCTGTGGCTCTCGGCCTGGACAATCCACCACGCCAACCATTTGCGCGACGACGATGCCGAGGTGAAGGTCGGCGGCCACCAGGCCTCGTCCGCCTCGCTCGCGACCATCATGGCGGCGCTCTATTTTGCGGTGCTGAAGCCCGAGGACCGCATCGCCGTGAAGCCCCATGCCGGGCCGGTCTTCCACGCGATCCAGTATCTGATGGGCCAGCAGACCCGCGAGAAGCTGGAGAATTTCCGCGGCTACAAGGGCGTCCAGTCCTACCCCTCGCGCACCAAGGATATCGACGACGTCGACTTCTCGACCGGCTCCGTCGGCCTCGGCGTCGCCCAGACCCTCTTCGCCAGCCTCGTGCAGGACTATGTCCGTGCCCATGGCGGTTCGAAGGACCGGCCCGAGGGTCGCATGGTCTCGCTGATCGGCGATGCCGAAATGGACGAGGGCAATATCTTCGAGGCCCTGCTGGAGGGCTGGAAGCACGGTGTCCGGAACCTGTGGTGGGTGGTCGACTATAACCGCCAGTCGCTGGATGCGGTGATCCGCGAGGGCCTGTGGGAGCGCTTCGAGAGCCTCTTCCGCAATTTCGGCTGGGATGTCGTCATCCTGAAATACGGTTCGCTGCAGCAGGCGGCGTTCGCGCGGCCCGGCGGCGCGGCGCTGAAGGCCTGGATCGATACCTGCCCGAATCAACTCTACAGCGCGCTCACCTATCAAGGCGGCGCCGCGTGGCGGAAAAAGCTGCTCGACGATATTGGCGATCAGGGCGCGGCCACCGCGCTGATGGAGAGCTTCGACGATGCGAGCCTTGCAAAGCTCATGGGCAATCTCGGCGGCCACGACCTGCCGCTATTGGTCGAAGCGTTCGAGAAGATCGACCACGACCGCCCGGTCTGCTTCATCGCGTATACCGTGAAGGGCCAGGGCCTGCCCTTCGCGGGGCATAAGGACAATCACGCGGGTCTCATGACCCCGACCCAGATGGATGCCTTCCGCGCCGCGATGAAGGTGCGCGAGGGCCATGAGTGGGATCACTTCGAAGGGCTGGATCTCGCCGAAGCCGATCTCGCCGCATTCCTGAAGGACGTGCCGTTCTTCGCCAAGGGCCAGCGGCGTTTCCACGCTCCGAAGGTCGAGGTGCCCGCCGCGCTCGGCTATCGCGCGTCGAAGGAGATGAGCACGCAGCAGGCCTTCGGTCTCATCCTCGACGAGATCGGCAAAGGCGACAGCGATCTCGCCCGCCACATCGTCACGACCTCGCCGGATGTCACCGTCTCGACCAATCTCGGCGCCTGGGTGAACCGCCGCGGCCTCTTCGCCCGCGCCGAACTCGCCGACCTCTTCAAGTCCGAACGCATCCCCTCGACCTTCAACTGGCACTTCTCGCCCAAGGGCCAGCACATGGAGCTCGGCATTGCCGAGATGAACCTCTTCCTGATGCTCTCCGCGCTCGGCCTGTCGCATTCGCTGTTCGGCGAGCGCTTGCTGCCGGTCGGCACGCTCTACGATCCCTTCATCGTGCGCGGCGGCGATGCGCTGAACTATGCCTGCTACCAGGATGCGCGCTTCCTGCTCGCCGCGACGCCATCCGGCGTGACGCTGGCGCCCGAAGGCGGCGCGCACCAGTCGATCGGCACGCCGCTGATCGGCATGGCGCAGGACGGGCTTTGCTCGTTTGAGCCCGCCTTCGCCGACGAACTCGCCGTCATCATGCGCTTCGCCTTCGACTATATGCAGCGCGACGCCGCCAAGGACGACGGCGCCGAGCCCGACGAGCGTACCTGGCTGCGCGACGAGACCGGCGGCTCGGTCTATCTGCGCCTCTCGACCCGGCCGCTGGAGCAGCCGCTGCGGACCATGGACGACGATCTCGCCCGCGGCATCGTCGACGGCGCCTATTGGCTGCGTCCGCCGGGGCCGAACTGCGAAGCCGTCATCGCCTATACCGGCGCGCTGGCGCCCGAGGCGATCGAGGCGGCGGGCATGATCGGACAGAGCCGGCGCGACGTGGCGCTGCTCGCGATTACTTCAGCCGACCGCCTGAATGCCGGCTGGACCGCCGCCGGCCGCGCCCGCGAGCGCGGCCTTTCGGCTGCGCAGAGCCATATCGAACGCCTGTTCCAGACCCTGCCGCGTCATGCGGGCATCGTCACCGTGCTCGACGGTCATCCCGCGACGCTCGCCTGGCTGGGTGCCGTCGCTGGCCACCGCACCCGCTCGCTCGGCGTCGAACATTTCGGTCAGACGGGATCGATCGCCGAGCTCTACCGCCACTATGGAATTGACGCTGCGGGAATTGCGCGGGGGGTTGGGGCGCTGACGATCGGCCGGAGGATTTCCGTTTAAAATGAGCGGGTTAGTCGAATCCCAGCGCTAACTTAACGTTAAAAGGAATAGGCTAATGTCCCTCTTCAGAATTGGGGGACCGGATGAATTCTTCACGCTCGCGCGACGGCCAGCAGATTGAAAAGCTCGCCGGCACGCCCTCCAATTGGCGCATCCTCAATCTCAATCGCGAACTGCGTCATCTCCGGCAGGTCTTTGGGCCGTCGGCGCCGACCTTTTTCCGCAACAAGCGCCTGGCGAGCAGCATCGTCATCAAGCACACGCTGCGCGATCACGAGCGCGCGATGTTCGAGAACGCGCCGGTCCTCGCGACCAAGATCCTGGTCCCGCTGGACGAGAACTCGCTGAGCAGCGGCGCGATTTCGTTCTTCGTGGGCGAACGCGCCTATCCCGCCATCATGCGTCAGTCCTTCGGCGTCAACGTCGTCGGCCATGGCGCGCAGGCCGATCGCGACGCGATGATTCTCTCCAAGCTGAACGCGACGCCCTCGCTCGACCTCTTCCTGTTGCGCGAAATGCTGGGCGCCGAGGAGTTCGGCATTCCCAAGGACTATTTCCAGGTCTCGCTGCTCGAAGACGCCGCGATCAAGTCCTACATCACGCGCGAGCTCACCCCGCTGATCCGCATCGCGATCGAGAACGCAAACGCCGCAAAGGTGAACAAGTTCGTCGATTCCATCTTCGGCGCTGAGATCGGCCCGCAGGCGGCCGACTTCTTCCAGTCGCTCGGCCTCATGCAGAACCAGTGGTCGAACATCGTCTTCGCCTGGAAGGCGGCGCTCTTCTACGAGACGCAGTTCGTCCAGACCCGCAAGCGCTTCCAGGCCATGCTGGGCCAGCTCACCGGCCTCCGGACCTATGGCCATAACGAGCTCTATCCGCGCTCGTTCGTCGAGAAGCATCTCGAGGACCTGCGCGCCTTCGCCGATCGCGCCTTCCGGCGCAGCATCGACAGCGCGCAGTGCTTCAATTCCGAACGCCGCGCCTCGATCATCGAGGGCAAGCATATCGGCGCGCTGAAGACCTATCTGGAAGAGCTGCCCGAGAACGTGCACGGCTTCGGCGGCTACAACGCGCTGATCGACCATGTCCTCTCGTACTGGAACTTCCGCACCAGCGGGCTCGATCACACCCGGCTTCCGGCCGAGCTGTTCTGCAAGCTGGCGGCCGATATCTGCTCGATGGAGAACCAGTTCTCCAATTCCGAAGCGACGCGGATGAGTCTGACGGGCTGACGCCTAGCCTGCTGCCGCTTCTGTGAATCACCCCACTGTCATGCCCGCGCAGGCGGGCATCTAGGACCTCGGCATGGCGTTGACACAGTGGATTCCCGCCTTCGCGGGAATGACAAAGGCGGCGGTTCAAATATTGGGCACGAGGCTCAGAAGAGATGCAGGCTTGAGCCGATCAGCGTGACCGGCCAGCGGCCGCGCTCGAAGAGACGGTATTTCAGCGCGAAGGGATGATCGTCCTCGGCGCGCCCGGCGAGCAGCAGCAGGGCCGCGTTGTGGCAGGCCTGGACGCCTGCCCCCGCCGCGGCATTGACGAGCTCGATATCGTCGAGCCCCCAGACCCGCGTCGCATTGAGTGCCGCCTCGCCGATCGCTGGCCCAAGCTCCGCCGCGACATGGGTAAGAACGACCGTCACCGCATCCTCGCCATGAATGTCGACGGCATCGCTGGTCAGCGCGGCGCGCAACTGCTCCTCCGCCTCGAAGGCGGGATCGTCGATCCCGGTGGATTCCGCCGCCTCGCCCGCCTCGCGCCAATCGCGCAGGGCGATCGGCGTCGCGTCGGGAAAGCCGAGCGCATCGAGCCAAGCCTGGGCTTCGCCCTTGAGCGCCCCGCGGAGGGGCTGCCCCACGGTCGAAAACCAGAAGGGTGCCGACGCGGCCGCGACGAAACGCGGGATGAGGATCAGCGCCGAGTCCTCGGGGTCGTCGGACCAGTCATCATCGCTCATGGGGCACCTTTTAGAAAAAAAAGGGCGTCCGTCCCGGGGCGGGACGGACGCCATGCGCAGTGATGCGCCAAACGCCGGGAGGGGATGATCCGGCGGGTGAAGAAGGTAAAAACCCGCGAGCGGGGGGCAATGCAGGTCCAACCAACCCTTCTTCGAGGCTCAATATATGCAGGGATGCCACACTTTGCAACATTCGTCGTTAAGATCGCCAAAAAAAGTTGAATGTCGAAATTCGTGTTAAATTTGATACATTCCTGTCACGGTTTTTGCTTGGGCTTTAGGAGCACTTCGCGCGACCCAGATCCTCGGCCGTCAGGTCGAAGCAGATCTTGGCCAGCCGGACCAGTTCATCCACCTCCGGCTTGGTGATGGTCAGCGGCGGCGAGCAGACCATGGTGTCGCGGATCGCCCGCATGACGAGGCCCTGCTCGAAGCAGTGGTTGCGGCAGATGCCGCCGACCGTGCCGATCTCCGGGAAAAACCGCCGCTCCGCCTTGTCGTCCACCAGTTCGATCGCGGCGAGCAGGCCGACGCCGCGGACTTCGCCCACCAGCGGATGATCGGCGAAGGCAGTGCGCAGTGCGGTCTGCAGATACGGCCCGATGTCATTGCCGACCCGCGCCGGGATCCCTTCGCGCTCCATGATCTCCAGGTTCTTCAGCGCGACCGCGCAGGCAACGGGATGCCCGGAATAGGTATAGCCGTGCACCATCTCCTCATTCGCGGTGGCGATGGCATTGCCCACCCGTTCGCCCAGCGCCACGGCAGAAATCGGCTGGTAGCCGGAGGAGAGGCCCTTCGCCATCGTCATGAGGTCCGGCGCGATGCCGTAGGTGTGGCTGCCGAACCAATTGCCGGTGCGGCCGAAGCCGGTGATGACCTCGTCGACATGCAGCAGCACGTCATGCTTGCGGCAGACCTTCTGGATCGCCGGCCAGTAGGTCTCCGGCGGGAAGATCAGTCCGCCCGCGCCATGGATCGGTTCGGCCGAGAACGAGGCGACATTGTCGGCCCCGAGTTCGAGAATCTTCTCTTCCAGCTTCGCGGCGATCAGTTCGCCGAATTCCGCCGGTCCGATATCGCCATAGCCCGCCGCCTTCGCGCCGTACCAGTAGCAGGTCGGCACCTTCTCGAAGCCCGCGAGGGGCAGGTCCCATTGCGGGTGCATCGGCGTCAGGCCCGAGAGCGACGCCGCCGCCATGGTGACGCCGTGATAGGAAAGCTCGCGGCTGAGATGGATTTTCTTCTGCGGGCGCCCCTGCAGGTTCCAGTAATAGCGGATCAGCTTCAGCGCCGTGTCGTTCGCCTCCGACCCCGAATTGGCGAAGAGCACGCGGTCCAGCCCGTCAGGCAGCAACTGCGCCAGCTTCGCCGCCAGGTCGATCGTGTAGGGGTTCGAGGTCTTGAAGAAGTGGTTGTAGTAAGGGAGTTCGCGCAGCGCCTTGGCACCCGCCTCCGCCAGTTCCTCGTTGCCGTACCCAAGCTGCACGCACCACAGCCCCGCCATGCCGTCGAGCAGCCGCTTGCCCTCGCTGTCGGTGAGGTAAACGCCGTCGGCCGAGGTGATGACGCGCACCCCTTCCTTGTTCAGCGCGGCGGTGTCGCTGAAGGGGTGGATGTGGTGGGCGGCGTCGAGCGCCTGCCAGTGGCGGGTCTGGTTGTGGACGGTCGGCGTCATGGCCTGAGCTCCGGACTTTGAGAATGCGATACGAGGACGGGTGCGGCGCGGTCTGGCGCGCAAGGCGGCCTCAGCGCGGCGGGTTGAACCCGATGCGTGCGCAGAGCTGGAGCAGGGTCTGCTTGTCCGTCATGGCCCGACCCTAGCAGCGCCGCGTGGCGGCCTCAATCGGCTGCGACGTTCCGCCATCTGATGTGGATGGGGGACGCGGATGCAGTGTCCCGCACCCCAAGGGAGACCGCCATGAAACGCCTTGTCCTCGCCGCCTCGCTCCTCGCGCTCACCGGCGCCGCCTTCGCCATGCCCAGCGACCTTCCGTGGGAGGTCTATGCCTGCAAGGAGGGCAAGGGCCTGAAGGTGAAGCATCTCTCCGACGGCATGGCGATCGGCATTCAGGTCGGCGGCGACGAAACCACGGACCTCACCTTCATTCCCGAGAAGGAAGACCAGGCCGGCTTCAAGGACGGCCTCTACAAGGCCGAGGACGACGCCGTGCTGACGCTGAAGAACGAGCTGATCAGCATCACCGGCAGCAAGGTCGAAGGCGCGCCCTATGCCGACTGCAAGGCGACCGGCGAAGTCATCGAATCGAACTAGGCGTTATCCCACCGCATAGCGCACGGCCGCCGCGACCAGGGTCGGGTCGCGCATGGTGAGATTGTGCCCGAGCCCCTCGGCCGGCAGGAACTTCGCCTTCGGCCACGCCTCGCTCAACTCGCGCGCCCCGGCGATCGGCGTCATCTCGTCGTCGTCGGAGTGGATGATGAGCAGCGGCTCGCTGCGCCGCGCCGCGATTTCGGCCAGGTCGAAACGCACAACGCCCTCGATATCCTGACGGCGGATGAGTTCCTCGATCTCATCCGCGTCGAGGCCGAGACGTCCGCCCAACCGCCGGAACTGATCGATCTGGCGCAGCGGCGGGGCGAAGAAGACCAGCGCGTTGGTTTTCAGCCCGCCTTCCAGCGCCAGCGCGGTCGAGGGACAGCCGAAGCTGTGCGCGATCACGCATTCGAACGGGCCTTCCTTGGCCGCGACCGCGAGGATCGCGGCGGCCGTATCCTGCGGGGCGATCCGCTCGCCATCGGAAAAACCGTGCCCAGGCAGATCGAGCGCCACGACGCGCGCGCCCGCCCGCAAGAGGCCGGTCGCGATGTCCTGCAGGTCGCGCGGGCTGCCGTCCCAGCCATGAACCAGCAGCACCACGGGGCCGGCGCCCTCGGCGGTGTAGGCGACCTTCCCCGTGGGCGCCGAGACGTATTCGCCGTCGAAATGGCGATGGGGCCGCGGCACTTTGCGGGGCCGGCCGATCTGCGCCATCACCCCTGCGATCTTCTCCTCGTCCATCTCTAATGCTCCGGCAGGGGAATGAACTCGTCGTCGCCGGGAACCTTGCCGATCGCGCTGGCCCGCCAGTCGGCCTTGGCCTGCTCGATGCGCTCCGTGCTCGACGAGACGAAGTTCCACCACATGTGCCGCGGCCCATCCATCGGCGCGCCGCCGAGCAGCATGGTCTCGGCGCCCTCGGGGCCCGCGATAAGCTCGACCGGCGCGCCGGCCGTGAAGAGCGCGAGCTGCGCGGTATCGACCGCCTCGCCCGCCGCCGTTAGCGCACCCGAGGCGACATAGACGGCGCGCTCCGCATGTTCGGCCGGCAGTGTCAGCTTGGCGCCCGGCGCGAAGACCGCGGCGACATAGAGCGTCGGCGCATAGATTTTCACGGGGCTTTCGCGGCCAAAGGCGGTGCCGGCGATCAGCTTCAACCGCACACCGTTCTCCTCCCATTCCGGGAGATCGGCCGCGGGATGGTGATGGAAGGACGGCTCGACCTCCTCCGCCTCTTTCGGCAGACCCACCCAGGATTGCAGCCCATGCAGCGCAAAGCCCTTGGCGCGCAATTCGGGTGCGGTGCGTTCCGAATGGACGATGCCGCGCCCGGCCGTCATCCAGTTCACGTCGCCCGGCTTGATCGCCTGCACGAAGCCCAGCGAATCCCGGTGCAGGATCTCGCCGTCATAGAGATAGGTGACGGTTGCAAGGCCGATATGCGGGTGCGGCCGCACATCCATGCCCTGGCCCGGCTGGAACTGCACCGGACCGATATGGTCGAGGAAAACGAACGGCCCGATGCTGCGGGCCTCGATCGCCGGGAGGATGCGGCGCACGGTCATGCCGCCGCCGAGATCGCGAAGTTTCGGTTTTACGAGTTGGGCGATTTGGGACATGGAACGTTCTTGCCGGAGGAAGGCGCCAGGTAAAGGATAGGCGCGCAAGAACGGGTTTGTCGAACCGCATGAGCGCGCCGCCCAAGACCGTACTGACCGCCACGCCCGAAGAGGCCGCGGAGATTCGCGAGGCCGTGCGGAACGCCGATCCCGCAACCCTGGCGGAGGGCCGTGCGATCGCCGGCCCGGAACACGCCGAAGACCTGCTGGAGCTGCTGAAGGACCCGGACGTCCAGGCCTCCATCGATGACCTGCCGCGGCCTGTCACGGTGGAAAACGTCCGCGCCTGGATCGCCAAGTTCGCTGAGCTGCGCGAAGCGGGGAATGGCCTGCTGATTGTGGTACCGGATTTCGGCAAGGGCCTGCTCTCCTTCGCCGAGATCACCGTCTGGCCCGAACGCGCCTCGGCCGAACTCGCGGGCGCCATGCGCTCCGACATTCAGGGCGCGGGCGCCGGCGCGGAGGGCGCCGCGCGCAGTTTCCAGTGGATCTTCGAGGTGCTGAAAGTCCGCCTCATCGGCCTCGCCGCGCCGCCCGAGAACGAACGGGTCGCGGCGCTGATCGACCATGCCGGCTTCGTCCGCATGGGCGAGCGCGAGATGGAATGGTCGGACGGCGACATCCACCGCACGCTCTATTGGGAGCTGACCCGCGACGGCTGGAAGGCGCGGCTCAAAGCCTGAGCAGCTGCTTGCCGAAATTCTTGCCTTCGAAGAGGCGGCGCAACGTCGCCGGCGCGTTCTCAAGGCCCTCCTGCACATCCTCGATCGACTTGATCGCGCCCGCCGCCATCCAGTCGGCGAGCGCCTTCACGCCCTCCGCGAAGCGCGGCGCGTAGTCGAGCACGATGAAGCCTTCCATGCGCGAGCGCGTCACGGTCAGGGCCATGTAGTTCTTCAGCCCCTGGATCTCGGCCGCGCTCGCTGCATTGTAGGACGAGATGCCGCCGCAGAGTACGACGCGGGCGCGCTGCGCGAGGTTGGCGAGCGCCGCATCCAGGATATCGCCGCCGACATTCTCGAAGACGACGTTGACGCCCTTGGGCGCCAGTTCCTTGATCCGCTTGGCGACCGGCTCCGATTTGTAGTCGATGCAGGCATCGAAGCCCGCGGTCTCCACCACCCAGTCGCACTTCGTCTTGCCGCCGGCGATACCGATCGCGGTGCAGCCCATCGCCTTGGCGATCTGCCCGACCACCGAACCCGTCGCGCCCGCTGCGCCCGAGATCAGCACGACATCACCGGTCTTGGGCTGGCCGACATCGCGCAGGCCGAAATAGGCGGTGAGCCCTGTCGTCCCGAAAATCCCGAGCGCATGTTCTGCGCTCATGCCGGGATGCAGCGTCGCGCACGGCCAGAACCCGCCGCCATCAGTCAGACAGTAATCCTGCCAGCCGAACGCGCCTTGCACCTTCGCGCCGACCGGGAATTTCGGATTGTTCGAGGCGACCACCTCACCCGCGCCGCCGGCCCGGACGACCTCGCCGATCTTCACGGCGGGAAGATAGGAGTCGGCCGCCAGCCAGCCGCGCTGCGTCGGGTCGAAGGAGAGATGCGTCACCTTCACGACGAACTCGCCGGCGCCCGGCGTGGGGATCGCCTCGCGCACCAGCTCGAAATCGCTGTCCTTCAGATTGCCCGAGGGCCGCTGCGCGAGCAGCCAGCGCCGGTTGATGCTGTCGGCCATGATCTTTCTCCCCACACTTTTCTCACGCAATCAAAGCAGACCGCGGCGGGCGTGGCGAGTGGGGCTGGTTTCGCCGCCCGGCGCGCCTATGTTTCGAGGACAACATCGCCCTGGGGAGCGCCTGCCATGACCGAAGACACCTATACGCCGCCGCGCGTCTGGACCTGGAACAAGGCCAGCGGCGGGCGCTTCGCCAATATCAACCGCCCGATCGCCGGCGCGACCCACGAAAAAGACCTGCCGGTCGGCAAGCATCCGCTGCAGCTCTATTCGCTGGCGACGCCCAACGGCGTGAAGGTGACCGTGATGCTGGAGGAGCTGCTCGAGCTCGGCCATGCCGGCGCCGAGTACGATGCATGGCTGATCAAGATCAACGATGGCGACCAGTTCTCCAGTGGCTTCGTCGGCGCCAATCCCAATTCCAAGATCCCGGCGCTGGTGGATCACAGCGGCTCCAAGCCGATCCGCGTCTTCGAATCCGGCGCGATTCTCGTCCATCTCGCTGAAAAGTTTGGCGCCTTCCTGCCGACCGAACCGGCCGCGCGCGCCGAAACGCTGTCCTGGCTGTTCTGGCAGATGGGCAGCGCGCCCTATCTCGGCGGCGGCTTCGGCCATTTCTACGCCTATGCACCGATCAAAATCGAATACGCGATCGACCGTTTCGCGATGGAGGCGAAGCGCCAGATGGACGTGCTGAACCGCCGCCTGGCGGAGAGCCCTTATCTCGGCGGCGACGCCTATACGATCGCCGACATGGCGGTGTGGCCGTGGTACGGCGCGCTGTCGAAAGGCCTGATCTACGAAGCCGGCGAGTTCCTGAACGTGCAGGAATATGACCATGTCCGCCGCTGGACCGACACGATCGCCGAACGCCCCGCGGTGAAGCGCGGCCGCATGGTCAACCGCGTCATGGGCGAGCCCTCAAGCCAGCTCCACGAACGCCACGACGCCAGCGACTTCCAGACCAAGACGGCCGACAAGCTGAAAGCCGGCTAGACGTTGAGCAGCAGGTGCTGTCGCTCCCAGGGGGATATCACCTGCTGATAGGCGTCGTGCTCGCTCGCCTTCACGTCGGAATAAAGATCGACGAAGGCATCGCCGAAGATTTCGCGCAGATCGCTTGATGCGCGGAACTTCGCGATGGCGTCCATCAGATGGCGCGGCAAGGCGAAGCGCGTGGAGGCATAGGCATTGCCTTCCATCGGCTTCGTCGGATTGAGATTCTCGGTCATCCCGAGATAGCCGCAGGCCAGCGTCGCGGCGATCGCGAGATAGGGATTGGCGTCCGCGCCCGGCACGCGGTTTTCGATCCGCCGGCTCTGCGCCGAGGATTCCGGCACGCGGAGGCCCACCGTGCGGTTTTCATGGCCCCAATGCGTATTGATGGGCGCCGAGAGAAACCGCACCAGGCGGCGATAGGAATTCACGTAGGGCGCGAAGAGCGGCATGACCGCCGGCAGGTTGCGCTGCAGCCCCGCGATATAGGCGAGGAACAAGCGTGAATCCTTGCCTGCCTTGCTGGAGAACAGCGTCTTCCCCCGCATGTCCGTGACGGACTGGTGGATATGCATCGCCGAGCCCGGCTCCTGCTCATAGGGCTTGGCCATGAAGGTCGCGTAGATCTCGTGACGCATCGCCGCCTGGCGCACTGTGCGCTTGAAGAGGAACGCCTGGTCGGCAACCTCAAGCGGATCGCCGTGATTGAAGTTGATCTCGCACTGCGCGACGCCTTCCTCGTGGATCAGGCTGTCGATCGAAATCTGCTGCTTCTCGCAGAAATTATAGACGTCCTCGAACAGCGGATCGAACTCGTTGACCGCGTCGATGCCATAGGCTTGCCGCCCAGTCTGCGGCCGCCCGGATTTTCCCGCCGGCGGCTGGAGGGGATAGTCGGGATCGAGATTCTTCTGGCTGAGATAGAATTCCAACTCCGGCGCCACGACCGGCTTCCAGCCTTTGGCGTGATACTTGGCGAGAATGTTCTTCAGCACCTGGCGGGGCGACACCGCCACCGCGCGGCCGTCGCGATCAAGACAATCGCAGATCACCTGCGCGGTCGGCTCGGTGTACCAGGGCACGATGCGGATGGTTTCGGGATCCGGCATCAGCACCATGTCGGGCGACTGATAGGTCGTGTGCTCGGTCTCGGCATGCGCGCCGGTCACCATCTGGCCGAATACGCTGTCGGGCAGGCGCAGCGTGCCGCTGTCGATCGAGGCGAGGAATTTGGAGGCGGGCAGGATCTTGCCGCGGGGAATACCGGCCATGTCGGCGACGAGGCACTCGACCTCGGTGATCCGGTGCTCCTTGATCCATTCCTTGAACTCGGCAGCGGTGCGGCTGGCCATGTGGTCCTCTCGGGGTTGAAGGCTACTCTACCCCGTCCCTCCCCCCGGCTGTCCAACCCGCACTGACGATTTGGCGCTCAGCGCCCGTCGTCCTCGTTCTTTTCGCGGATGAAGAACTTGTCGGACGAAATATCGCCCTGCAGCTTCACATCACTGACACGCACGGTGACGGTCGTGCCCTGGGGATCGCGCACCACCCAGTATTGCAGCGTCAGGTCGGTCTCGTTGAAGGCGAGCAGGAGTTCGCCTTGCGCGTCCTCCTTCAGCGACTTCATGCGGACGCGCACCGCGCCGTCCTTCTTCTCGACGTCCATGACCTCAAGGTCGGGCCGCTGCAGCGTGATGTTCTCATCGACCAGGATCGAGAGCGGCGTCTCGACGAGGGGATAGCGGTCCTGGGTCTCCAGCTTCTTGTCCTCGACCGCGACCGTATAGCCGTCGGCGACGACGGTGAGCTGCTCCGGCGGGCTGTAGTCGAAGCGGAAACGGCCGGGCTTCTTGATGAAGAACGCGCCGCTGGAGGCGCCGCCCTTGTTGTCGACCTGGGCGAACTGGCCTTCGACCGTCTTGATCGTGTTCCAGTAGTCGGTGATCCGCTTCAGCTCCGACGTCTTCGCGGCGTCGAGCGCGGCAAAGGCAGGCGAGACGATCAGCAGAGCCGCCGTGGCGGCAAGGGCGAGGCGCTTGAACATGAAGCCTGAGCTAGGCCCGGCTTGCGGCGAAAGCAAGGCTGGGCGGCCGCAGTGGCAGGCTCGTGATGGCGCCTGACATGACGTTCATCTTGAAAGTACGCGGCGCCGGATTGTCTCCGGCGCCGCGCCTTGCCTAGATCGCCTTGGTGGCTTCCATCAGGAAGCGCTCGGTCTTGGCGTCTTCCAGGCGGTTCATCAGGCGGCTGCTTTCGTGCATGTCGCGCACCGTCTTGGTCAGCGTCACGCAGGACTGCACCAGCATGACGACGCCCATGGTGAGATAGCCCTTCATCCACATGTCGATCGGCAGCAAATAGACGCCGACTGCAACCAGCGAGGCGGCGATAAGGAACGAGCCGTAGGTGAACGAGACCCAGGCATCGGTGTGGGGTTTGACGTTGGGGTTCATGATCGTCTCCGTTTTTTAAAGTTGGGTTTGAGGCTTAGGCAGTCGCCGCGCGGGCGGCATTCAGGCGGGCGAGGACATCGTCCGCAGTCGATTTGAGGCGCGGTCCGAAGCCGGCCTCGGCGAGTTTTTCGGCCGTGGCGAGCGGGCCATGGGCGTTGTCGATATCGATGAGGGCATCGGCCGCCGCCTGCGACGCGATCTGCCGATCGCGCAGCCGCTTCAGCGTCGCCTCGGCCTCCGGCAGCGTCGCCTCGAAGGGACGCGAGGCCTCGATCCCGCCGCGCCGGAGCGTGCGGACGGCTTCCGACGCGCGGGCGATGCGGCGGCCGCGGTCGAGCTCCGCGAGGCGGGCTTCGGCCTCGCTGGCATGACGGCGCAGGCGGGCGATTTCAGCCGCGAACAGTGCGCGGGCGGTCAGCGCCGCGTCACGGTCGGCCTCGAGCGTCGCGATCGCTTCCGCGGCCTCGCGGGCGAGATCGTCGCGCGCCCCGTCGAGCGCCGCCACCGCCCGCGTTTCCAGATCGGCGATCCGGGCCTTGGTGGCGTCCAGCCTCTTGCCTTCCAGTTGGTCTTGGCCGATGGCGATGGCCAGCGCCCGCTTGGCGCGTTCGATCGCCGCCGTCGCGTCGCGCATCTGCTGATCCAGGATCAGCAACGCGGTCCGGTCCTCCAATTCCTCGCCTGCGGCGGCGACACTGCCGCGGAAAAGGGTCACGACTGTCTTGAACATCCTGTTCCTCCTGCTATGAGCGTTGCTCATGAAACTCTTGTAGCAGGATTTGAGCGTTGCTCAAGATATTATTTGAGCGATGCTCACGAAATCTGAAACGTGGTTAAAAATGAGTAAAGCCAGCGACCGCCGCGACCAGCAGCGCACCGACCTCATCGCGGCGGCGGAACGCACCATCGCCGCTTCAGGCCTTGCGGGGCTCAAGACCCGCGATCTCGCGCGGGCGATCGGCGTCGCCAACGGCGCGGTCTACAATCTCGTGGCCGATCTCGACGAGCTGATCTTGCATGTCAGCTCGCGCACGCTGCGCCGCCTCGGCGCTGCTGTCGCCACCGCAGACAACGACCAGGCCAACCCGCCGCTCGACCGCCTCACCCGCATCGCCCTCGCCTATAGCGACTTCGCGACCGGCAATCTGGAGCTCTGGCGCTCGCTCTTCGAACACCGCATGGCGCCCGGCAAGACCGCACCTGACTGGGCGCGCAACGAGCAGCTGGACGTCTTCCGCTATATCCTGCAGCCGCTGCGCGCCTTGCTGCCCGCGGCGTCGGAGACCGACCTCGGCCTCGCGGCCCGCAGTCTCTTCTCAGCCATCCACGGCATCGTCGCGCTGGGTCTGGACCAGCAGCTTGTCGGCGTGCCGCAGGATCTGCTGGACGCGCAGATCCCCATCATGGTCCGCGCGATGGTGACCGGATTGGTGGAGGCAGGCGCGCCTACTCCCCCGGAATAATATCCCGCTTGCCCTGGTGGTTGGGCGCGGTGACGAGGCCTTCTTCTTCCATGCGCTCGATGATGCGCGCGGCGCGGTTGTAGCCGATCTGCAGGCGGCGCTGGATGTAGGAGGTCGAGACCTTGCGGTCGCGCAGCACAACCGAACACGCCTCGTCATAAAGCCGGTCGCCCGAGCCGCCGGCTTCGTCGCCGTCGAGCATCGCAGTGATTTCAGGATCTTCCTCGTCGGGATCGGCGGTGACCGCCTCGACATATTCCGGATGGCCCTGCGCCTTCAGGTGCTTCACGACCTCTTCGACTTCACCGTCGGAGACGTAAGGGCCGTGGATGCGGCGGATGCGCCCGCCGCCCGCCATGAACAGCATGTCGCCCTGGCCGAGCAGCTGCTCGCCGCCCATCTCGCCGAGAATGGTGCGGCTGTCGATCTTGGACGTCACCTGGAACGAGATGCGCGTCGGGAAGTTTGCCTTGATCGTGCCGGTAATGACGTCGACCGAGGGACGCTGCGTCGCCATGATGACGTGGATGCCAGCCGCGCGCGCCATCTGCGCCAGACGCTGCACGAGGCTCTCGATCTCCTTGCCCGCGACGATCATCAGGTCCGCCATCTCGTCGATGATGACGACGATGAAGGGCAGCGCCGCGAGATCGAGGCGCTCTTCCTCATAGATCGGCTCGCCGCTCTCGCGATCGAAACCGGTCTGCACCGTGCGCTTCAGCTGCTCGCCCTTGGCGGCGGCCTTCTTCACGCGCTCGTTGAAGCCGTCGATATTGCGGACGCCGAGCTTTGACATCTTGCGATAGCGGTCTTCCATCTCGCGCACCGCCCATTTGAGCGCGACGATCGCCTTCTTGGGCTCGGTCACCACAGGCGCGAGGAGATGCGGAATGCCTTCGTAGATCGAAAGCTCCAGCATCTTAGGGTCAATCATGATGCAGCGGCACTGCTCGGGGCGCAGACGATAGAGCAGCGACAGGATCATCGTATTGATGCCGACCGACTTGCCCGAGCCGGTGGTGCCGGCGATCAAGAGATGCGGCATGCGCGCGAGATCGGCGAAGACCGGCGCGCCGGAAATGTCTTTGCCCAGCGCCAGCGTCAGCGCCGAGGCGGGATTTTCATAGTCGTTCGCGGCGAGCAGTTCGCGCAGGTAAACCGTCTCGCGGCGGCGGTTCGGCAATTCGATGCCGATGACATTGCGGCCGGGCACGACGGCAACACGCGCGCTGACCGCGCTCATTGAGCGCGCGATATCGTCGGCAAGGCCGATGACGCGGCTCGCCTTGATGCCGGCTGCGGGCTCCAGCTCGTACATGGTGACGACGGGGCCGGGGCGGACCGCGTTGATGACACCGCGCACGCCAAAATCGGACAACACCGATTCCAGCATCCGCGCATTGGTCTCCAGCGCATCGTCGCTGTCGCGCGTGACTTCACCGACGGCCTTGGGCTTCGCCAGCACGTTCAGCGGCGGCAGCTCGTAGGTCTCGCCCTTGTCGAGATCGAGCATGGGCTGCGTCTCGGCCTTGGCGCGCTTGCCTTCCTTGACGGCGGCTGCAGGACGCGCGACGCGCGGCTCGCGCTTGGGCGCGGCGGCTTCGTCCTCTTCGGGCTCCTCGTCGGCTTCCGGCGCATTGTCGACGACGCGCACGGGACGACGCGGTTTCGGGGCCACCGGCGCGTCCTCCTCGAAGCCGGGCTCGACGCGATCGTCGTCGTCCTGCGTCGGACCTGAAAAGAGCGCGGCGAAACGCGACCAGAGCGAGGGCTTCGCCTCTGTCTCGTCCGCCTCTTCGTAATCGTCCTCGGCTTCGACCGCCGCTCCGCGCCGGGCGGTGCGGGCGGCCGAGATCATCGACCAGGCCGCGAGGAAGGGCGCGGCGATGATCGCGCCGCCGCGCGTCGCCCAGACCGCGACGCCGGTCCAGGTCCAGCCGGCGATGAAGACGGAGAGCGCGAGCCCGCCGGCGGCGGCGAGCGCGCCAATGACCGGGGTAAGGGGAATGCCTGGTCCGATTTCGACGAGTCGAGCGAGGGGGGCGAGAAACGCGTCGCCGATCATGCCGCCGAGCCCGGCGCGCAGCGGCCAGGCCTCCGGTGCGGGCAGCACGGCGAGCGCCATCGCAAAGAGGAGGGCGGCGAGGGGGATGAGCGCGGTGCGCAGCCAGAGCGCGCGGACCACCCGGCCCATCAGCCCGAAGACGCCCCAGGCGATCAGCGGCGCGGCGATCGCGAAGGCCGCGAGGCCCAGTGTCTGCAGCGCGAGATCGGCGATCGCCGCGCCGGTCGCGCCGAGCGCGTTGAGCGGCCGTTCGGAGGTCGCGTTGTTGAGCGAGGGATCGGTCGCGTGAAAGGTCAACATCGCCGCCGCCAGCGTAAAACCGGCGATCAACGAGGCAAGGCCGGCGGCCTGGGTGGCGTAGGGGCCGAGCAGAGCGGCGCCGCGGCCCTGGGTCAGGGCGGCGAGCGGTGCCCAGAGGCGCGCGCCGAGGCTGGGGGCTTCCGCGGCACGGCGCGCGGCGACGGCGCGGCGCGAGCGCGGCGGCGTACGGACAAGCGTTGGACGTTCCATTCGAGCCGGCATCGGTTCACGCCCGGTGCCCTTGATTGGCCGTCTCTACGTGCCGGGCCCGGTCAGCACGCTGGCGAGCCTTTTCAATGCAGCCCGCGTGGTTTCCGGCCCATTAACGAGCGCGATCCGGACGAACGGAATGCCGGGATTTCCCGCGACCGCCCCGACGCCGGCGTCATTGGCCAGAAACTGGCCGGGAACGACGCGCAAGCCGGCCTCGCGCCAGAGTTTCAGGGCGGTTTCGACGCCGTTGCCGGTTTCCATCCACAGGAAAAATCCGCCGTCGGGCTGCCGGAAGCCTGGGAGATTGCCGAGTTCCTCCTGGGCGATCTCGAAATTCGTCCGGTAGATCGCCTGGTTCAGGGCGACATGGGCCTCGTCGCCCCAGGCATGGGCTGAGACCGCCTGCAGCGGGCCGGAGATCTGCGGCCCCGCATTGGAGCGGAAGTCGCGATAGGCGGCGATGAGCTTCGGATCGCCCGCGACGAAGCCCGAACGCAGCCCCGCGAGGCCCGAGCGCTTCGACAGCGAATTGAACACCAGCAACCGGTCGAGCCCACGGCCCAGCAGCAGCGCCGCCTCAAGCGCGCCAAGCGGCGGGGTGGGGCTGGAGTAGATTTCCGAGTAGCACTCGTCGGCCAGCACGGCGAAGCCGTATTTGTCCGACAGCAGGAAGAGATCGCGCCACCAAGCGAGATCGGCGATGGCGCCCTCGGGGTTCGAGGGCGAGGCGGCGAACACCGCGGCGGTGCGCTGCAGCGTTTCTTCCGGCAGCGCCGCGAAGTCCGGCAGGAAGCGCGTTTCGCGCGTCGCATTGACGTAGATCGGCTCCGCCCCGCTCGCCAGCGCCCCCGCGGGATAGGCCTGGTAGAACGGATTGGGCAGCAGCACCGCGGGCCGCTTGCCGTTCTTGGTCTCCGGCACGATGACGAAGAGCGAGAGGAACAGCCCCTCGCGCGTGCCGTTGAGCGGCAGGATCATCGTGTCGGGATTGACCGCGTCATATGCTAGCACGAAGCGCCGGCGCAGCCAGCCCGCGATCGCGCCGCGCAGGGCATCACTGCCCTGGATCGGCGGGTATTTGGAAAACCCCGCCGCCTCGCGGGCCAAGATCTCGCCGACGAAAGCCGGCACCGGCCCCTGCGGCTCGCCCACCGACAGCGCAATCGGCTCCATGCCGGGCAGCGTGCCGCCGAGCAGCCCGGTCAGGCGCACGAAGGGGGAGGGCGGTAGCATTGCCGCGCGGGGGCTGGGATCGGCCATGCCTCTCATAAACGCAAACCTCGCGCGCCGGAAAGAGCGACGACTCTTCGCAGCGTGCCGGGCGCCGCGCCGTGATAGAGCGCGCGCATGGTGACCTTGCGTGCCTTTCAGCCCGAAGACCTCAATGCCCTCTACGCCATCTCGCTGGCGACGGGGCACGCGGGCGGCGATGCCGCGCATCTCTACGAAGACCCCCGGATGATCGGGCACATCTATTCGGCGCCCTATGCCGAACTCGAGCCCGGCCTCGTTCTCGTTGCCGAGGATGCGGACGGCGTCGCCGGCTTCATTGCGGGCGTGCTGGATACCGCGGCGTGGGAGGCGGCGCTCGATGTCAAATGGTGGCCGGCTCTACGGCGCCGCTACGCCGACCCCGGCGAGCCCGCGACGAGCTGGAGCGCCGACCAGCGCCGGGCCTTCATGACCCACCATCCCGCCCGCACGCCGCATCAGATCGTCGCGAACTATCCCGCCCACCTCCATCTCAACCTCCTGCCGCACCTTCAGGGATGTGGCATCGGCACGGCGCTGCTGGAAAAATGGCGCGACCTCACGGCACAGCGCGGAGCGCGGCCCATTCATGTCGGCGTCAACAGCGCCAATGCGAAAGGTCTGGGCTTTTGGCGCAAGCGGGGATTTACAGACCTGCCCCTAGACGGTCCGGAGGGACGCACGATCTGGCTCGGCCGCGCCTGAACGGCGTGGCTCTAGCTTTTCGTTGAATCAGGGTGCTCGAATTCGACGGTCGCGTCATAGCCGCGCCGGTCGGACTGGAAGAGCAGGACCATCAGCCCGACCCCGACCACCAGCGAGACGACGATCCCGAGGGTCAGGGCGATATTCCCGTCGGTGCTGAGCTCGGCATTCATGCTGCCCCACACCCAGGTCGCCCACCACACGGAGACGACGAGGAAGACGCCCATGAAGGCCAGGAGAAGAAATTTGCCCATAACAGTCCCCGCGATGCGGTCTCTCGCTTGCGCCTGATATAACTCATCCATACACTTTGTTCAAGTGCATGGATATTGCCGGATCGCCGCATGGACCCCTCGGAAATCGCCGACTGGATGCCCCGCCTGGAGCCCGGCGGACGGCCGCTCTACCTGCAGATCGCGACGGCGATCGAGGACGCCATCGCCGCCGGCCGGCTGCGTCCCGGCGACCGGCTGCCCTCGCAGCGTCTGATGGCGGAAACGCTCGGCATCGACCTGACGACCGCCACCCGCGCCTATGCCGAGGCGCGCCGCCGCCATCTGCTGGATGCTGTGACCGGACGCGGCTCGTTCGTCGCCGCACGCCCCGACCCGGATCACCCGCCGCTCGATCTCGCCATGAACATCCCGCCCCGGCCCCGCGGGCTCAATCTCGGCGAGATGCTGCGCCAGGGGATCGGCGAGGTGCTCGGCCGCACCGATCCCGATCTGCTGATGTCCTATCACCCCGGCGCGGGGCTGGTGGCGGAGAAGGCGGCGGGCGCCGTGTGGCTGGCACCGGTCGTCGGCACGGTTGCGCATGACCGCATTGCCGTTGCGCCAGGTGCGCAGGCGGCGCTGACCGCGATCCTCAGCCTCAACGCTGCGCCCGGCGACACGGTGCTCTGCGAAGCCCTGACCTATCCCGGCCTCATCGATACCTGCCGTCTGCTGCGGCTGAAGCTGCGCGGCGTCGTGATGGGACCGCGGGGCATGCGGATTGATGCGCTGTCCGAGGCCGCGCGTGAGACCGGTGCGAAAATCGTCTGCGTTTCGCCCAGCATGCAGAACCCGACCGCCTCGACCATGTCCGGCCCCGATCGCGCCGCCTTCGCGGCGACCGCGACGGACCACGGCCTCACCGTCATCGAGGATGATCCCTACGGCCTCCTCGCGCGCGAGCCAATCCGCGCCATCGCCGCGATGGCGCCGGCCCAGAGCTGGCACATCGCGACACTCTCTAAATGCCTAACGCCGGGTCTCCGCACCGCCTTCGTCACCGCGCCTGATGCGAACGCGGCGACGCGATTGGCCGGCGCCCTGCGCGCCCTGACGCTGAACGGCCCGCCTTTGATGGCGGCGCTTGCCGCGCGCTGGATTCGCGACGGTTCGGCGGAAGCGCTGCGCGATGCCGTGCGTGTCGAAGCCGAAGCGCGGCAGCTGCTCGCCCGCGCGCTTCTACCGCCGGGCGGCATCGCGCATGAGAGCGGTCTGCATGTCTGGCAGCATCTGCCCGCGCACTGGAACCGCAAACGCCTCATCGCCGCCGCGCGGCGTCACGGTCTCGGCCTGATGCCGTCGGATGCCTTCGCCGTCGATCCCGCCGCGGCGCCGGATGCCGTGCGCCTGTCGCTCGGCGCGATTCCCGATCGCGCGCGGCTGCGCGCCGCGCTCGAGACCCTTGCCGCGATCATGAACGGCGACGCGGCCGCTCAGGGCGCCGTCGCCGGATAGACCCGCTTGTACGGCACCAGCGCCGGGCCGAAGCCGTTGCGGGGAATCGTGATCGTGTCCGGCCCGGTGATCTCAACCGTCAGCGTCTCGGTCGGGGGTGTGTAGTTCGGCGAGGGCATGCCCATCGTCAGCGTGATCTTCAATTCGGTCGGCGAGATGCGCTCGCCCGTCCAGGTGCCGCTGCTCTCACTCGTCGAATAGATGTTCGAGGTCGTCAGCGCATTCATCATCACCATGATGAAGCGGTCCTTGGCGAAGAACATCGTCTCCATCCCTTCGCCATGACCGCGCCTCCCCGTCAGCGCGGTCTGCTGCCAGGTCCCGACCATCGCCTGCTGGACGTCGGTGATCTCCTCCGGTGGCGGCAGTACGTCCGCGCGTGCGAGACCGATCAAGGCGAACGCGGCAATGAGAGCGAAACGCATGAGTCATCCTCCAGAACAGGACTTCATGATGCGCGCCATTACGGCAAAAGAAAGGGCCCGGCGGTGAGGCCGGGCCCAGTGTGAAGCCGTCAGGAGGAGAGACGGACGGCCGGTTCGAGAGGCGGGACCTACATGTTGTAGGCGCGCTCGCCGTGGCTGGTGATGTCGAGGCCTTCGCGTTCGGCGTCGGCGCTGACGCGCATGCCGATCGTGAAGTGGACGACGTAGTAGAGGATCGCCGAGATGACGCCAGACCAGACCAGCGTCACGCCCACGGCCTTGGCCTGGGTGATGATCTGGGCGGTCATGTCATAGGCGCCCGCGACTGCGGTGCCGGGGCTGGCAGCGTAGTCGAGCCAGCCCTGGCCCATGAAGTCGGGGTTGGCGACGATCGCGGTGCCGATGGCGCCGATGATGCCGCCGATGCAGTGGACGCCGAAGACATCCAGCGAGTCGTCGTACTTGAAGATGTTCTTCACCGTCGTGCAGAAGAAGAAGCACACGAGGCCGGCGACGAAGCCGAGGATGATCGCGCCGTTCGGACCGGCGAAACCGGCCGCCGGCGTGATCGCGACGAGACCGGCGACCATGCCGGAGATCGCGCCGAGCAGGCTCGGATGGCCCTTGGTGATCCACTCGATCAGGACCCAGCCGACCGCCGCCGCCGCCGTGGCGACGAAGGTGTTCATCGCCGCGAGCGCCGCGATGCCGTCAGCCGCGAGGTTAGAGCCGGCATTGAAGCCGAACCAGCCGACCCACAGCAACGCCGCGCCGATCATCGACATGACGAGGCTGTGCGGCGGCATGGCGTCCTTGCCGTAGCCGAGGCGCTTGCCCATCAGGATGCAGAGCACGAGACCCGCGATGCCCGCATTGATGTGCACAACGGTGCCGCCGGCGAAATCAAGCGCGCCCCAGCCCCAGACCATGCCCGAACGGACTTCCGCGCCCGCCAGCGTCGCCGCGGCAACGCCGTCCGGACCCGGCCAGAACCACACCATGTGAGCGATCGGGAAATAGACGAGCGTGACCCACAGCGCGCAGAACACGATGAGGCCGCTGAACTTCACCCGCTCCGCCACCGCGCCGATGATCAGCGCTGGCGTGATGCAGGCGAAGGTCATCTGGAAGAGGATGTAGACGAGTTCGGGCAGATAGAGCCCGTTGGAGAAGGTCGCCGCGCCCTTCGTCGGGTCGAGACCCGCGAAATCGACGCCCGCGAGGAACATCTTGGAGAAGCCGCCGACATAGGCGTTGAGGCTGCCGCCGTCGGTGAAGGCCAGCGAGTAGCCGTAGACGACCCAGATGATGGCGACGACGCAGAGGATCGAGGAGACCTGCATCAGCACCGAGAGCATGTTCTTCTGGCGCACGAGGCCGCCGTAGAAGAGCGCGAGACCCGGAATGGTCATCGCCAGCACGAGGACGGACGAGACCATCATCCAGGTCGTGCCGCCGCTGTCGAAAGCGGCCGGCGGAATGGGGGACGCCGCAGGATCCTGCGCGAATGCCGCGCCCGCAAACGCCAGGGCCGCAAGCGCCCCCGCGCTGCAGACTCCGGCCAGTCGATTCAGTTTGGACATTCTTGGTTCCCCTTGGCTGTGTCCGTAAGACTGATGAGCGGAGCGCATCAGAGCGCTTCGGTGTCGGTTTCACCGGTGCGGATGCGCACCACGTGATCGAGCGGATAGACGAAGATCTTGCCGTCGCCGATCTGGCCGGTCTTCGCCTTCGAGACGATCGCCTCGATGACCGCGTCGACCAGCTCGGTCTTGACGGCGACTTCGAGCTTCAGCTTCGGCACGAAGCTGATCGCGTATTCCGCGCCGCGATAGATTTCGGTGTGGCCCTTCTGGCGGCCATAGCCTTTGACCTCGGTGACGGTCAGGCCGAAGACGCCGAGCGCGGTCAGCGCCTCGCGCACTTCGTCCAGCTTGAACGGCTTGATGACGGCAGTAATGAGCTTCATGACGCCCCCTTGGTGACACTCGCCCGGCCCCCAGCAGACCGTGCGCGCGATAATCGACAGCATTGCTAAATCAAGAAGCGTGCCGGTTGGCCGCAGCGCGGTAAGTTGTTGATTCAGAGCCATAAAAAATAGGGTGCCGCAAAAACCGGCAACGCGGCGCACCGCGCGATGCGTAAAATTTAGGCAATGTCGTCGGCTTGCTTAAATGACAGGCACGCGACCGGGCTGGACGAAACCGGCGGGTTGGCGCACATCGGGCGCATGACGACGACCCTAGAAACAGGCCCTGAAACCGAGGTGCTGATTTCCGGCGGCGGCTTTGCCGGACTGGCGCTCGCCATCGCCCTCGGGCGCGCTGGACTGGCGGTCGCCGTGGTCGAACCGGCGCGGGCAACCGGCACTGAGAGCGCCTTTGACGGCCGGGTCTCCTCGATCGCTCCGGACGTTCGGCGCATGCTGACCGGGCTCGGCGTCTGGGCGCGGATCCCCGAGAGCCAGAGTGTCAGCGATATCGTGGTCTCCGGCGGCACGGTCGGGGGCGCGGCCTCGCCCTTCTTCCTGCATTTCGAGCGCGAGGACGGCGGCGCGCCACCCTTCGACATGGTGGAGAACCGCTTCCTCCAGGCCGCCTTGCGCGCGACCGCCCTCGATGTCCCCGGCCTCCGCCTGATCGACGGCGCCCGCATCACCGAGGTCGCCACCATTCCCGGCCGGATTGCCGCAACCCTTTCGACCGGCGAGACCATCGCCGCGCCGCTGCTCGTCGCCGCCGAGGGGCGCGACAGCCCGCTCCGCGACCGGTTCGGCATCAAGACCGCCGGCTGGTCCTATGGCCAATGGGGCATCGTCTGCACCGTCGCGCACGAGCGCCCGCATGAGGGCGTCGCGCAGGAGTATTTCCTCCCCTCCGGCTCGTTCGCCATCCTGCCGATGACGGGCAACCGCGCCTCGCTGGTCTGGACAGAACGCGAGGACCTCGCCAAGGCCGTCATGGCCCTCGACGCCGCCGACTTCGCCGCCGAGGTCGCGCGGCGCTTCACGGATTATCTGGGCGCGGTCACGCCGCTCGCTGCACCCTCCGCCTGGCCGCTCGCACTGCAGCTGGCGCGCGACTATATCGCGCCGCGTTTCGCGCTGATCGGCGACGCCGCCCATGTTGTGCACCCGCTCGCGGGCCAAGGCCTCAATCTCGGCCTGCGCGATGCCGCGGCGCTCGCCGAAGCTGTCGTCGATGCCGGACGGCTCGGTCTCGATATCGGCGGCATGGCGCCGCTCGAGGCCTATCAGCGCCGCCGCCGCATCGACGCGACGCTGATGGCGGGGATGACCGAGGGGCTGAACCGGCTCTTCTCCAACGACGCCGCGCCGCTGCGCGCCGTGCGCGAGGCGGGACTCGGCCTCGTCAATGCCGTGACGCCGCTCCGCCGCTTCCTCGCCCGTGCCGCCGGCGGCACGGAGCTCGGCGAGGCGCCCCGCCTGCTGAAAGGCGAGGCGCTCTAGCCGTCAGTGCTTGTGGCCGCAGGCCGCGCAGAAGCGCTTGTCGAGTTCCGCCATCTGCCCGAACAACGCCACGATATCGCGCGGCGAGGTGTCATTGTTGATCTCGCGATAGATCGTATCGACCGTAACAGCGATCCGCTCCGCATCGCGCCACGCCGCGAATTCGCCGAGCGCGATATCCTGCGCCGCCTCCCACGCGGTCAGGCCCGCCGCGTGCCGCTTCTTCGCCTCGGCCTCGACAAAGACGAGATAGGACTGCATCGCCTTGACGCCGGCCTTGTCGGTAATCGGCCCGTGTCCGGGCACGATCGCCTCGACATCCATCGCGAGGATGCGGTCGCACGCCTTGACCCAGTTCGAGACCGGCCCGGCCCAGGCGATCGGCGTACCCTCGATGAACAAGATGTCGCCGGTAAAGACGGCCCGGTCGGCGGGCGAATGGATCAGCACATCGCCCGCGGTATGCGCGGGGCCGACTTCGATGAGATGCACATCCTTGTTGCCCACCTTCACCGTCTTCTCGCCGCTGAAAGTGACATCGGGCATGCGGAATTCGACGCCCGCGAAATCGAAATCCTTGAAGAGCTTGTGAAAGAAGACGCCGACCTCGCCCAGCGACTTCCAGTTCGCGAGCAGTTCGGCGAGCCGCTGAGGATTGCCGTCCTCCTCCATCTCATGCGCGCTCGCCGTCGAGGCGATGATGCGCGCATTGCTGATGAGACGGTTGCCGAAGGTGTGGTCGCCATTGGCATGCGTGTTGACGAGCGTGCCGATATCGCCGGCGCCGACCCCGGTCGCATCCTTCAGCGCGACCATCATCTCCGCCGTCAGCCGCTCGTCGAACAGCGTATCGACCAGCAGCGACTCGGCCCCGTCGGTGATGAGGCCCGCATTGGAGTAGCCCCATTCGCCATGGGGCTGCAGATAGGCATGAACCCCGTTGCCGAGATCGTGCACGCCTTTGGTGAACGGATGCGCCATCGAAACCCTCCCTGCCTTCTTGTGATTGGCGCCAGCCAATCACGGCCCTCAGGGCGGGGGAAAGCGCAGAATTTGGACGAGCGACTTGGCGGCGCTAGCCCCGTCCCAACCGCAGCCGGTCGACATCCTGATAGAAGGCGCGGGCATCGCGCAGCACGGCCTGGCGGCGCGCCTCGTCGGCGCCTTCGGCGTTCAGGTAGTTCTTGTTCTCGAAGCGCCAGATCGTGCGCTCGAACCGTTCGAAGGTTTCCGGCGGCGGCGTCTTCTCGTTGATCTCGGCAACCGTCAGATAGAAATGCGCAAGCGGATCGCCCGCCTGGCGCTCCTGCTCGGCGCGGAACGCCAGCTTCCTTGCTTCGCGCGCATCGAGCCAGGCCTGGATGCGATGGCGCAGGCCCAGCACCGTCACCAGGACAATGCAGAAGACCCCGGTCCACATCAGGTCAGCGCTCACGGCTGAGCCCCTTGGCGGCAAGCGCCTTCAGATAGGCATCCCACACTTTCGTCTCGGTCTCGCCGAGCTCGCGCAGATAGCGCCAGGTGTAGAGCCCGCTGTCATGGCCGTCGTCGAAGACCAGCCGCGCCGCGTAATTGCCGACCGCCTCGATGCGTTCGATCCCGACGCTCTGCTTGCCCGCGACGATCTGCTTCTGCGATCCACCGTGCCCGCGCACCTCGGCGCTCGGCGATTCCACGCGCAGCAATTCTGCCGGCAGCGCGAAACTCTTGCCGTCGTCGAAATCGACTTCGAGCACCCGCGCCGCGCTGACATAGCGCAGCTCGACCGGCCAATGGGTTGCAGCCCCGCTCATCGCGCGCGCTTTTCGTCGTCGCTGAGCTCGCGCGCCTCGCCGATCAGCATGATCGGAATGCCGTCGCGCACCGGGAAGGCGAGCCCGGCCTGCCGGCTCACAAGTTCCTGCTTCTCGCGGTCATAGCTGAGCGGCCCGCGGGTCTGCGGACAGACGAGGATTTCCAGCAGCTTCGCGTCGGCATCCATCCTGTCGCCCCTAATTCATCGTCGCATTGCCGGGGCCGCTGAAGCCGCTGCCGCCGCCGGTTTCGGCGACCGCCAACTCCATCAGCGTCAGCGCACCCCTGGTGCGCTCCTCCAGCGTGCCGGCCTCCAGCAGCGCCTGCTTCTCCTGCGGCCCCAACGGCGCGAGCATGGCGAAGGCGTTGATCAGGATCTCGACCGGCGCCTTCTCGACCCAATCCCAGTCGATCTGCACCGCGATCGCCTTCAGATAGAGCTTCAGCGTCTGCAGATAAGTCTCGCGATCGAAGCGCGCTTCGGACTCGCTAAGGCCCGGCTCGCGAAAATCCTCCTTGTACGGAAGATAGTCGACCCGCGCCTGGCGATAGGGCGTCATCGCCGTCAACTCATCGTCCAGACGAAAGCGCGCGACGCCGCGCAGCTGGATCACCATGCGCCCGTCATCGGTCTCGCCGTACTGTACAATGCGCCCCGCGCAGCCGATGCGATGCAGCGCCGGACGCAGGTCAGGCCCGCCCGAGGGCTGGATCATGCCGATGATGCGGTTGCCGCGCATCGCATCGTCGATCATCGAAAGATAGCGCGGCTCGAAAATATTGAGCGGCAGGTTGGCGCGCGGAAAAAACACCGCGCCGGCCAGCGGAAACAGCGGAATGATCTGGGGCAGATCCCCAGGTCCTTCGTATTTTACGGGCCAGACATGCTCGCTCATGGCGCTTAGCTGAACAACAGCGCGGAGAGCTTGCGGCGCCCCGCCATGACCAGCGGGTCGGCCGGCCCCAGCGCCTCGAACAGCGTCAGCAATTCCTTGCGCGCCTTCTGGTCTTCCCAGGTGCGGTCGCGCTTGAAGATCGCCAAGAACTCGTCCATCGCCGGCTCGATCTGGTTCTCGGCGACCAGCGCCATCGCATAGTCGTAGCGCGCCTGCAGGTCGTCGGGCGCTGCATCGAGCGCCGCCTTCAGCCGCTCGCTCTCACCCGCCGGACCCGCCTTGGCCGCGAGATCGAGCGCCGCCTGCGCGGCCTTCACTTCTTCATTGGCGCGGCCGTCCTCGGGCACCGCCGCGAGCGTCTCCGTCGCGCCCTCCAGATCGCCGGTCGCCAGATAGCAGCGCGCGAGACCCGCCAGGGCCTCGATCCGGTCCGGCTCGGCGCCTAGCACTTCGCTGAACGCCTGCGCGGCGACCGCGATCTCGCCGGCCTCCAGCGCCTGCTTGGCGCCGGCCAGCAGTTCGTCAACCGGCGACGGCCCGCCGCCGCCCAGCGTCACCATGCGCTTGACGAAATCCTTGACCTGGCTTTCCGGCACTGCGCCCAGGAACCCGTCCACCGGCTGGCCCTTGGAGAAGGCATAGACGGCCGGGATCGACTGGATGCGCAGCCGCTGGGCGATCTGCGGGTTCTCATCGATATTGATCTTGACCATCTTCACCGCGCCCTTGGCGGCGGCGACATGCTTTTCCAGCATCGGGCCAAGCTGCTTGCACGGGCCGCACCACGGCGCCCAGAAGTCAACGATGACCGGCTGGTTCGTCGATTCCTGGATCACGTCGATCCCGAAGGCGCGGTCGGTCGTGTCCTTCACCAGGACGGGCGCGCCATTGGACGGAACAGGGCTGGGTTCTGAGGTCAGGGTCATGTCGCTCGATTGCCGTTCGCGCCGGTCTCACATCTGCCGGCCGTTGAAGCCCCTATATAGGGGCCGCATCCCGCGCCTCAAAGCGCGTCAGCACCGGTTCATGGCCGGTATCCCTCAGAAACGCGACGAGATCGCCCGGCGATACCGCCAGCGTCGCATCGTTGCGGAGCGGGTGGAAATTGACGGGATCGTGGGCGAGCAGCGCCTTGTCCAGCACCACGGTCAGCCGCCCCGGCGGCGCGTTCATGGCCGCAAACGGCGTCACCGAGCCCGGCGTCACCTGCAGGATCTCGCCCAGCAGCTCGGCCCTGCCGAAGGAGAGCTGCGCCGCGCCCAGCACCGTCTTCAGCGCCTTGAGGTCGACCGCCGCCTCTTCCTCGGCGACCACCAGGAACAGGCGGTCCTTTTTATCCTTCAGGAACAGGTTCTTGGCATGGCCGCCGGGCAAGACGCCGCGCAACGCCTGCGCCTCCTCCACCGTGAAGACCGGAACATGGGCATGGCGCGTCCAGGCGATGCCGAGCCGGTCCAGCCGCGCCAGCAGCGCCGTTTCCGCGTCTTCCGCTGCGCTCACGGCGCGGCGATCGAGCGCGCCAGCGCATCCAGCGCCTCGGCATAAGGCGGCGTGTAGGGCACGAAACGCAGGCCCCGCGCGGTCGGGATCGCGGTTTCCTGCACCACGAAGAACCCCGTGACATGCAGCGCCACCTGCGCGGGCAGGCCGGGCGCATAGTCGCAGGAGATCGCATTGAACGGCGCCGCCGCCCCGCTGGCGACCTCGATGGTCAGCAGCAGATGCGTGTCGATCGCCGTCGGCGCGACGGTGAGGACGGAAAGGCCGCGGTCGATCATCGTCCAGCTTCCCGCCGAACAGGGAAACGGCGCGAGCGCCGCGCCCGCCGGCCCGCCATAGGCGGTCGCGCCGAAATCGAGCACCGCGGGGCTCGCAGCGACATCGACGACCGCCGGGGCGATGGTGAGATCGAGAAAGATCATCTCCGGCGCCGAGGGCAATTTCGTCAGGAAATCCGCCGACGCCGTGTTCTCGCTGGAGCCCGGCGCGGCGCTGAGATCGATCGTTCCCTCGAACACCGGCACCGGCCGCGCCAGCGGCGGCTGCGCCGCTTCCAGGGCGCCGGCAACGCCAAGCAGGCCTGCCACGGCCATCCCACACACCGCCACCCGGACGGCGGTCTTGGCGATCGTTCCCATGTCTTTGGTCCTTTTCATTATTCCCCGCAGCCGTGTCTTGCATCGCCCGCCGATTTCGGCAATAAGGCGCGCCTTCCCGACCGGCCCCCTACCCATTAGGCCGAGCGGTTACGAGCGGGCGTAGCTCAGGGGTAGAGCACAACCTTGCCAAGGTTGGGGTCGGGCGTTCGAATCGCCTCGCCCGCTCCATTAAGTCAATAAAAACAATGAGTTATAGGATGCCTTGAGAGGCAGCCCGTAGCCATTTGGCGACGGAAGCACTACGGAAGCGCTAGAGTGGCAAAATAACGGCATTTGAGCACCCACCCCGAAATAGGCCCTGCGGGCTTGCCCAAGCCCTAGATAGGCCACGCGCGCCGAGCGGGCGGGCCTTGGCTGCCGCTGACGTGAAATACCCCAGTAGGGACCAAATGGTGCGACCTGAGGGAACCTGAACCCCAGACCGCATAGCTGGCGAGCCCTACCCCGACCCGACCTTGACCCCGCCACCCGACACCGTAAAGCGTGGGGCCTGGGACGGCGGTTTGGGCTGGATATTAAGGCGAGCGCGAGCTGCCAGCGCCCACCGAGGACGAGAGTACACTTGCGACTGACGTGGAGGTTTGTGGGTCTTGAGACCCTGGCCGTTGCAACAGTGTATTTGGTGGCCGCCCGGTCTGATTGCTTCTGACGCTCTTGCGCTATTAGCTGTCCGCCATGCTCAGAAAGAGCGACGCTACTTCTAAGGGGGATAGGGCGTGGTGCAGTCGTTCTTCGAACGGCCTATTCTGAATTCACCTTACGAGCCGCCGAGACTTCATCACGCACTCGATGAGGAAGGACAGCCACTCGACGTGCAGCCCTTTGCCGGGCGGCGGGAGTCGAAATTTGTCACGCCTGTCCCCAAAGCACGCAAGCGTAAAGGCAAGGATGTCCAGGCGGAGCTCGGCCTGGACGACGCCGACGACGACCAAAGGTACAATCCCACACCGATCATCAACGTCATCCGCGGCCATGTCGCCTCATGGCGCGCTTTGCCCAACTCGGCCGATTGGGGCGTGACGCCTTCGACCGCCCGGCTTCTGCAGCACTGGCGCCACCATGAATTTCAGGGCGTTCGGCCGTTCTTCTGCCAGGTCGAGGCGGTCGAAACCCTGGTCTGGCTTACCGAGGTCGCGCGGACTCAGCGCCGCTATGCTTTCATCTGGGATCACCTGAAGGGCGCGAACGAAGAGGCGAATCCAGACCTCTTTCGTATCGCACTGAAGATGGCGACCGGCGCGGGCAAGACGACGGTCATGGCGATGCTGATTGCCTGGCAGACGGTCAACGCTGTCCGTGTCCAGAACAGCAGCCTGTTCAGCCGCGGCTTTCTGATCGTCGCGCCGGGCATCACAATACGCGACCGGCTGCGTGTGCTGCTGCCCGATGATCCCGACAATTACTACAAAACCCGCGAACTGATCCCGGCCGACATGATGGGCGATGTGGCCAGGGCCAAGATCGTCGTCACCAACTACCACGCCTTCAAACGGCGCGAGACGATGGACCTCTCCAAGGTGGGGCGATCCCTGCTTCAGGGTCGGGGCGACGCCCCGCTGACCATCGAAACCGACGGGCAGATGCTGCAGCGGGCCTGCGGCGATCTCATCAATATGAAGAACGTCGTCGTCATCAACGACGAAGCGCATCACTGCTATCGCGAGCGGCCCGCCACCGAGGACGACGAGAAGCCGACGGCCGAGGAAAAAGACGAGGCCAAAAAGAATAACGAGGCTGCGCGTCTTTGGATTTCGGGTCTTGAGGCTCTGAAGCGTAAGGTCGGCGTCAGGGCCGTCTACGATCTGTCGGCCACGCCGTTCTTCTTGCGCGGCTCAGGCTATCGCGAAGGCACGCTGTTCCCCTGGACGGTCAGCGATTTCTCCCTGATGGACGCCATCGAAAGCGGCATCGTGAAGTTACCTCGCGTGCCAGTCAGCGACAACCTGCCCATCGGCGACATGCCCGTCTATCGCGAGCTGTGGAAGCACATCGGCAAGAAGATGCCTAAGAAGGGCGTCGGTAAAGGCGGTCCCGTCGATCCGCTGTCACTGCCGGAGCAACTTCAGACGGCGCTCTACGCTCTATACAGTCACTACGAGACAACGCACGAAGCATGGCTGCGAGCGGGGATAACAACGCCGCCGGTCTTTATTGTCGTGTGCAACAACACCTCGACCTCGCGCGCCGTTTACGAGTGGATCTCCGGCTTCGAGCGCAAGACCGAGGATGGCGAGCTTCAGAACCGCCACTCCGGGCATCTGAAGTTTTTCCAGAACTACGACGACGCCGGCAACCGCCTCGCCCGGCCCAATGCGCTGCTGATCGATTCCTACCAGATCGAATCTGGTGATGCGCTCGACACCGACTTCCGCGACGCCGCCGGCCCAGAGTTGGAGCAGTTCAAGCGCGATCAGCGCGAGCGCACAGGCGACGCCGCGGCGGGTGATCCGTCGGATGCGGAAATCCTGCGCGAAGTCATGAACACGGTCGGCCGTCCGGGGCGCCTCGGGGAATCCATCCGCTGTGTCGTCTCGGTCTCGATGCTGACCGAGGGGTGGGACGCCAACACCGTCACCCACATTCTCGGCGTCCGCGCGTTCGGGACGCAGTTGCTGTGCGAACAGGTCGTCGGGCGTGGCCTGCGCCGCCAGTCCTACGAGTTGAACGCCGAAGGCCTGTTTGACGTCGAGTATGCCGACATTCTGGGCATCCCGTTCGATTTCACGGCCAAGCCTGTCGTTGTCCTGCCCAAGGCGCCCAAGCCCGTCACGCGTGTCCACGCCGTGAAGGAGCGCGCCTCGCTGGAGATCGTCTTCCCGCGCGTCCAGGGCTATCGCGTCGAACTGCCCGAGGAGCGGCTGACCGCCGAGTTCACCGAGGACTCCCGCCTCGTCCTGACCCCCGAAGAAATCGGGCCGACCAAGGTCTTCATGGAGGGCATTGTCGGCGAGGGGGTGGAGCTCAACACCGACTATCTCGACCGCATGCGCAACAACGAGATTTCGTATCGTCTCGCCTCGCGCCTGTTGTTCAGCCGGTTCCGCGACCACAACCAGGAACCGCCGATGCATTTGTTCGGCCAGCTGAAAGCCATCGCGCGGCGCTGGGTGGATGAGGGCTATCTCGTGCTGAAATCCGTGCCCCGCGGTGCGGTTAGCTATCAGGCCATAGAAGAGAAGGCGGTCGAGCGCATCTATCTTGCCTGCCAGCGCCGCAATGCCGGGGCGAACCGCATCAAGGCGATCCTAGACCCGTACAATCCCAGGGGCTCCACCCGCCATGTCGGCTTCACGACGTCGAAGCCACTGTGGAAGACGGCTGCCGACAAGAGCCACGTCAACTATGTGGTGGAGGACAGCGCCTGGGAGGGCGAACTGGCCCGCGTGATCGAAAGCCACCCGCGTGTCGTCGCTTACGCCAAGAACCAGGGCATGCAGTTCGAGGTGCCCTATCGCGACGGCGCGACGCCGCGCGCCTATGTCCCGGATTTCATCGTTCGCTTGGATGACGGCAAGGACGAGCCGATCAATCTCATTCTCGAAACCAAGGGCTATCGCGGTAGCGACGCCCAGATGAAGGCCGAGACGATGAAGACGCTGTGGGTGCCGGGCGTGAATAACCTGCAGACCTTCGGGCGTTGGCGGTTCGCCGAGTTCACCGACGTTTTCGAGATCGACGCGGGCTTCACGGCCCTCGTGGAGAGCCTCATCAACGACAAGGCGGCAGTCTGATGGCGACAACGTTTCAGACCAATCCGGTGACGCTCAAGAGCCTGCTGGAGAACTGCGAGAGTGGCGAGATTCAGCTGCCTGACTTTCAGCGCAGCTGGGTTTGGGACGACGAACGCCTCCGCAGCCTCATCGCATCGATCTCGGATTCCTTCCCCGTTGGCGCGTTGATGACGCTGCAGACAGGCGGCGATGTTAATTTCAAGCCGCGCATGATTCAGGGCGCGCCGCCGTCGACGAAGCCGGTCCCGGGATCGCTCCTGCTCGACGGGCAGCAGCGCATGACCTCGCTCTACCAGACCCTGATGCGGCGAGAGGTCGTCGCGACGGTGACAGCGCGCCGGCAAAAGGTGAAGCGCTGGTACTATATCGACATGGAGAAGGCGCTCGACAAGACGGATGATCGTGAGGACGCCATTGTCGGCGTACCGGAAGACCGCCAGATTCGCGCGAACTTTGGCAAGGACGTTAAACTCGATCTCTCGACGCCGGAGCTTGAATACGAGCACCGCATGTTCCCGGCGAACCAGGTGTTCGACTACACCCACTGGCTGCTCGGGTTTGTCGGATACTGGAGCGCGAAGGGCGGGTTGAACCCGACCGAGTACTTCATGAACTTCAAGCGCCAGACGCTTGATACCATCAACAACTACCAGGTTCCGGTCATCACCCTCGGCAAGGAGACGTCGCGGGAGGCGGTGTGCCTCGTCTTCGAGAAGGTCAACACCGGCGGCAAGCCGCTCGACGCGTTCGAGCTGGTGACCGCCATGTATGCGGCCGACGGGTTTGAGCTGCGCAAGGACTGGTTTGGCGAGGGCGAGTTTGAAGGCCGCGTTCAACGACTGAAAAAACATCAGGTTCTCGCGGACCTTGCCCCGACCGAATTTCTCCAGGCGATTGCCCTGCTTCACACCAAGGCGGTGCGGGCCGCGGAAGAGGCGAAAGCCAAGGCCGAGGCCAAGGAGATCAAGAGCCGTGAACTGCCGGCGATCAGCGCCAATCGACAGTCGCTGCTGCATCTGCCGCTCGATGCCTACAAGCGCTACGCCGATCAGGTGGAGCAGGGCTTCGAACGCGCCGCGAAGTTCCTCCGTACCTTGCGCGTCTACCGCACCTACGATCTGCCCTATCAGACCCAGCTGGTGCCGTTGGCGGCGACGCTGGCCGAACTCGGCAAGGATTTCGAGCACGACACGGCCCGCCGGCGTATCAGCCAATGGTACTGGTGCGGGGTCTTCGGCGAACTCTACGGCTCGGCCGTTGAGAGCCGCTTTGCGCTCGACATTGCGGACCTCCCCGCTTGGGCGCGTGGCGGCGAGGCTCTGCCCGCGACGGTGGTGCAGGCAACGGTGCGTGCGGACCGCCTTCGTTCGATGCGTAGCCGCCTGTCTGCTGCCTACAAGGGCGTGAACGCCCTGCTGATGAAGACGGGTGCGCGGGATTTCCGCTCGGGGCAGGATTTCGACGCGGCGGTCTTCTACGAAGAGAACGTCGATATCCATCACATCTTCCCGAAGGATTGGTGTCGTAAGCGCCAGCCGAAGATCGACAAGGCGTTCTACGATTCCATTGTGAACAAGACGCCCCTGTCGGCGCGGACGAACCGCATCATCGGCGGGGAAGCACCCTCGGCCTATCTCGCCAAGCTTGAAACCGGCGGAAGCAAGGCGCCGCCGATTGCCCCAGTCGCGCTGGACCATCATCTGACCAGCCACTTGATCGCGCCCGTCGCCATCCGTTCGGACGATTTCTACGCCTTCTTCAAACAGCGGCAGGAAGCCCTGCTCAGCCTGATCGAGCACGCCACGGGCCGGGCGGCCTATCGCGAAGCTGGCGATGATGAGCCGGTGGAAGACGCCGAAGATGTGGACGACGAGACGGATATCGATGAGTCCGATGCCGGAAAATCGTCCGCGGACGAAGGCGCGTGATGACGCCTGCCCGCAAAGACACCGCGTTTATTCCCGCCCAGCGCCTAGCGCAGGGCGCTTTTCTGACACAGGCCGAGCCTGACTGCGCCGGCTATCGCGGGTCGGCCTATCGTCTGGCGCCGGATGCGTTCGCGCGGAATTTCGCGCCGGAGCTGCGCGAGATGGCGCGGGCGTATTTCGAAGGCCTCTACGGCATCGCCTGGCACCAGCATGTCGCGCATGGCCTGTCGTCGCAGGCGGCGTGCATCAACTTTCTGATGCCGCTGGCGACGCGGCCGGATTGGTTGTCGCGTCTGGTCGGGTACGCGCTGGAGATAGCGCCGCCGATTATGCTGCCCGTGGAGCCGGGGCCTGGCGGCACGCCCTGGTATGTCGGGTTCGAATGGATCGGCAAGGCCGACTATCTGAACGAATGGCCGGCGGGGAAGCCGGCCACGCGGGGCGCCAACGCCACAAGCACCGACGCCATCGTCCGGTTCGAACATGACGGCAGGATCGAGACGCTGCTGATCGAGTGGAAATACTCCGAAAGCTATGGCGCGCCGGTCGATGCCAAGGGCACCGAGAAGCGCCGCGCCCGCTATCAGCACCTCGCCTTCGCGCCACGTGGGCCGTTACGCGCCGATCTTGGCCTGACCCTGGATGATTTCTTCTGGGAGCCGTTCTATCAAATGCTACGCCAGATGATGCTGGCGCGCCGCATGGAGGACGCACACGAGGCCGACACCGCGCGGGTGCGGGTGCTGCACCTGTCGCCCGCGGGCAATCGCGATCTGCACAAGGTTACTGCCCCACGCCTGCGCGAGACCGGCGGCGTTGGCCACCTCGACGCCTACACGGCGTTTCAGGCTTGCCTCGCGCCGCCGGCCGACGGTGTGGCGCGCTTCATCCCGCGCACCATCGAAGCGGTCTTCGCGCCGCTTCTGCAACAAGCGGCAGGCGAGCGTTGGGCGCGCTATCTGATCGACCGCTACTCCTTCGCGACCCAGCCGGGCTAAGGGCATCTCATGGCGAAATCACCCAAAGGTCCCAAGAAAGTCGAGGCGCTGAATCACCCCAGCGCCGCGCGGCGCAATATCCCGACGGCGGAGCTGCAATCCATCGCCGAGCAGGTGGAGGAGATGCGCCCGGTGCCGCCGGTGCGCTATCCCCGGACGACGCCGCTGGCCGCGGGCGCAACGCGCGAACGAGATGGCGATCTGGACCCGCAGATCGTCTGGAACGGCGCGCGCATCCGCCTGTCGCCTGATCAAATTCGGCAGCTGACCGAGACCGGCACGGTGGAGATCGGCGAGGCGCAACTGGTGTGGCGCGGCAAGGACCGGCAGGACTGGTCCGACCTCATCGTCCAGGCGCCGCCGCTCTATATCCAGGAGAAAGTCCATCCCAAGGCGATCATCGACGATCTGGTGCGGCGCACCGCGGAGGCGACGAAGGCCAGGGACGACGCGCCCGACCTCTTCGCCGATTTTAACGGCCTCGCCGACCCGGAAGCGCGCACCGAATTCTACGCGCACGATCAGCACTGGTCGAACCGCATGATCCTCGGCGACAGCCTGCAGGTGATGGCGAGCCTGGCGGAGCGCGAGCATCTGCGGGGCCAGGTGCAGTGCATCTATTTCGACCCGCCCTACGGAATCAAGTTCAACTCGAATTGGCAGGTCTCGACGCAAAGCCGCGATGTGAAAGACGGCAAGCAGACCGATGTCAGCCGCGAGCCGGAACAGGTGAAGGCCTTCCGCGACACCTGGAAGGACGGCATCCACTCCTACCTCACCTATCTGCGTGATCGGCTGACCGTGATGCGTGATTTGCTTACCGAGAGCGGCAGCGTCTTCGTGCAGATCGGCGACGAGAATGTGCACCGCGTGCGGGCGTTGATGGATGAAGTTTTCGGCGACGACAACTGCATTTCCGAGATAACAATCCAGAAGACAGGTGGCCAGCCAACCGGTTTGATCTCGAATAATACTGACTACCTACTCTGGTATGCTCGCGATAAGGCTCGAGCAAAGTATCGCCAGCTCTACCATCTAAAAATAGCAGGGGAGGGCGAGGGTTCCGGGGCTAGGTATGACCAAACCAACGAAGATGGACGGCTCTATCAAACGACTAGTTTGACGAGTTCAAAGCCACCTGGATCATTCCCCGTAAATTTCCACGGCAAACCGTACTTGCCGGGTCAACGATTTTGGACGACGGGTGAAACTGGATTCGAGCGGCTGGCTAGAGCCGACCGGATGCAGTCAGGTCTGAAAACGATCAGATTTAAGCGCTTCCTTGACGACTTTCCGGCGTATCAGATTGTGAACCTCTGGGCGGACGTCGCTGGCGCAGGCGACAAGCTCTACGTTGTCCAAACCTCAGCAAAGGTATTACAGCGCTGCATCCTTATGGCGACTGACCCCGGCGATCTCGTGTTGGATCCGACCTGCGGTTCCGGCACCACCGCCTTCGTCGCCGAGCAATGGGGCCGTCGCTGGATCACCATCGACACCAGCCGTGTCGCACTGGCGCTCGCTCGCACGCGCCTGATGAGCGCGCGCTATCCGTTCTATCATCTGGCCGACACACCGGAGGGCCGCCGCAAGGAAGCGGAGCTGACCGGCAAGGTGCCAAGCGAGGCGCCGACCTATCGAGATCTGCGCCAGGGCTTCGTCTATGAGCGCGCCCCACACGTCACGCTAAAGTCCATCGCTAACAACGCTGAGATCGACGTTATCTGGGAGAGCTACCAGACCAAGCTGGAGCCACTGCGCGCCAGTCTAAACCTTGCCCTAAACAAGACGTGGGAAGAATGGGAAATCCCTCGCGAGAGTGGCGCGCCATGGGATCAAGGGTCGCGGCAGGCACACGCAATAGCAAAAGATTCAGCCAGGCCAGAGTCTGAGCGGCTTCTCGCTCTCGCGATCATCAAAGAGAACACAGGCAGGGTCTACACGCTTGAGAACTTGCCTGAAAAGCCACGAACACCCTGGGGGCCGGAGGCCGAGAGACTCCACGCCGCCTGGTGGGAGCAGCGCATCGCGCGCCAGGAGGAGATCGACGCCTCCATCGCCCGCGCGGCGGAGGTCGAGCTGCTCTACGACCGCCCCTATACTGACACCGGCCGCGTCCGCGTCGCGGGGCCATTCACGGTAGAGAGCCTGTCGCCCCACCGCATCGTGCCCGCCGACGCCGAGGAATTGCTGGACGAGCTGGACGCAGCCTCCGGCCAGCGCCGCCGCACCGCGCCCGGCACGCCAACCACCGACTTCGCCACCATGGTGATCGAACACCTGCGCACCGCCGGCGTACACCAGGCGCGGAAGGACGAGCGCATCGCCTTCACCTCGCTGATGCCATGGCCCGGCGAATACATCGGCGCGGAAGGCCGCTTCATGGAGGGCGAAATCGAACGCCGCGCCGCCATCTTCATCGGCCCGGAATTCGGCACGCTTGGTCGCAACGACCTCGCCGCGGCAGCGCGCGAGGCGAGCGAGGGCCGCTTCGACGCGCTGATCGCCTGCGCCTTCAACTTCGACGCCCATGCCAGCGACATGAAGCAGCTGGGCCCCCTGCCCATCCTGAAGGCCAAAATGAATCCCGACCTGCACATGGCCCAGGATTTGAAGAACACCGGCAAAGGCAATCTCTTCGTCGTGTTCGGCGAGCCCGACATCGACATCCACCAGACCGGCGACGGGATGCTCCAGGTGCAGATCAAGGGCGTCGACATCTTCGACCCCAACACCGGTGCGATCCGCAGCGGCGACACCGACAGCATCGCCGCCTGGTTCATCGACACCGAGTACAACCACGAAAGCTTCTTCGTCCGCCACGCCTACTTCCTGGGTGCCAACGACCCCTACAAGAGCCTGAAGACGGCGCTGAAAGCCGAAATCGACGAAGACGCCTGGTCCACCCTCTACCGCGACACTTCGCGCCCCTTCTCCCGTCCAAAGACAGGCAAGATAGCGGTCAAAGTCATCAATCACTTCGGCGATGAAGTGATGAAGGTGTTCGGAGTGTAGGAATGCCAAGAGGATTCATCGCGGCGCACTCAGACTATGAAGTCGATGCAATGCGCACTCCCCGCGGAAAGCCACTTTTCGAGGAGATTGGGATCGAGTGGTCAATCCCCCGCATATGGCCGCGTGGGGCGAAGGCCCCTGTCCCAGATGAGATGTCGGCCTCCAAATGCGTTTACGCGATCGTTCGAAATCACGGACGCCAGCAACGCAAGAACACGATCGAATATATAGGCCTCGCGTCGCACGCAAAGAACCGCTTCGCCAACCATCCCAAAGCCCGCGAGTTGGCAGACATGCGGGGAGAGACAGCACTGTCATTTGGATGCTTGTCTTTCATTGATCGGTCAGCGTCGAAGAAGCAGGGAAACATCAAGCAGACGTTGGAGCAGGTTGAGCACATTCTCATCCACGCCCTCCAACCGCTTTCCAATGACCGAAAGGTGTGGATGCTGCCAGGCGCCGGCAAAAATCCCAGCCGTGCTTGGCATATCCGAAATTTGGGCTTCCGGTTCTCAGGGCAGATGCCGCGGGAAATCGTTTTTCCTTGGATATTGATCAGACCCGGACGCGATAGATCACTCATCTCGGCGGCTACATAATTGCGAGGCAGCGGAACGTGACGGCGGAAAGAGGCACAGAACTTTGGACCGCTGCCGCGGCGTCCCCGATCGCTTTACTCGCTTCCGTGCCGTACGAGCATCTCGTTTCGGCGGTTGAGGATTGCCCGGCTGATAGTGAGGCCGCCTTCGGCACGAATGCCGTCGATGCCCTAGTCAATCTCACCGGGCGGTTGAAGGACGGCGTTTGCCCAGTCTTGATCTATGCGTCGATGGCGCCTGAACCCGGGGCGCCGCGGGTGACGTGGCGCGGCGTCTTCACCAGCCATGTCGGCGGACGCGCCGGATTATATCGCGGAACCGCCTGCCGGCCGCCTAGTACGGCGACTGATGGAAAATGGGACACATTCTGGACGATGCGGCATCTGGCACGCCTCGCGCCCGGACAAGCGCGGCTCGTAGCAAGCCTCAAAGGTTGGCAGAAGAAATCGTTCTACGCGCCGGATTTCGTACCCCACGGGCCGGTGCTGATCCACAATCCCGGCCCCATCTAAAGTCTGTCCGCTTTAGACGCACCGCGACATTTCGCGCGCCTTCGGCCGCGGAAATAAAGGCAAGATCGTCGTCTGCTGCCTTCATCCACATCGGAGCTCAATAAAACGGTGGAGGGCGTCAGGCTAACCGTGGGGGCGGGATGAGCGATATTGCCGATTTGCTAGAGCAATTGGTCGAAGAAGTGCGGGGACTGCGCTCTGACATCGCCGCGGCGATACCTGTTTTCGACCTGGAGAACCTGCACCATAGAGTTGCAACGATGGCGACCGATGTGAATTTCATGCGAGCCGACCTAACGACGATGTCGGTATGTGTCGCTGCACTGGGTACGGACATCACCGGCCCCCTTGGTCATAATCTTGGAGATATTCACGACCGCTTCAACGCGCTCGAGCTGCATTTGCAAGCCATCGAAATAAACACCGATCCATAGATATGGCTTCGTCCCGTCTCGCTGCATGGCGTCAACGATTCGACGACACCCGGGACGATGCGGAGGGTCTGCGCGCTCTGCGGACCGAAGTCGGGAGCGCCGGCGGCAGTGAAGCGCTCGAACTGGAAATGGCGATCGCTGCGCGGATCGTAGCGCTGAAAAAGGCGGGCGCAGGCACCGCCGCAGCGATCCCGGCCGCCTCGCCTGCCGCGTGGCTACGCGATCTGCTCGCGAGGCACGGGCTGACATCCGCCGATGGCCGACACCTCTATCGCTATCGCATCGCCGATCCCGAATTCGAGGATTTGGGCAATATCCTGGGCGGTTTAGCGCGGGGGCGACGGTTGAACCCGGGCGATCCTCTGACTGGACGACTCTTCGCGTTCTTCGTCGCCGAACGGATCCGGCGCTTTCAGCCCGGGACCAGTCGAGAGTGGGACCCGATGCTCGAGCCGCTGGGCGTCGAGATTGATATCCCAACCCGTACGGGGCTCACCCGTCTTGGGCTGGAGGGGATGAAGCGGCCCGTCGTAGAGCGCAGCGGTGCCCGCCAATGGCTCCTCAGTCTGGCGCTTGAGGCCGGATTTCCGCTGAAGGCGCTAACGCGGCCCGAGCGTAGCTGGCTCACCGCCTATGTCCGCGCCGTGCTCGGCGAAGCGGTCGCGACGCCGGACCTGCAGTTGGAGCAGGCAGCGCAGATCGCCGAGCGCCACGCTTGGCATTTGCGCGACACCTATCGCGACGAGGCGTTCATTCAGCTGACCGCCGAACTAGCGCTGGCCGTGGCGACTTTGCGCGCTACCGCTGGGGCGAACCGGCCGCACCACCTTCCGGTCGCGGCCTGGCTGGATATACGGCAGCCGGGCTGGCGGGACACGCTGCCTCTGGTCGTTGAGGACGAGGCCGCCCACGCCCTGATCGACAGTCTCATCGCAGTGGACGCCTCGCGCGGCGCGGCCGGCACGATCGGCGCGCTGCGCCTGCTGGTGCTGCGGGAAGGCGCCTGGTTGCCCGCGCTCTCGATCGGCGCCGATGGCGAGTTCGTGGGCGACCTCAAGCCGCTGACGACTCGCGACGGCCGCCTCCGCGCCTCTCCCACGGGTGCGCTCGCCGACCATGTCGCTGGCGACTTCGCCCTCTTCGAGCCGCCTGATGAGGGTGGTCGCAGTTGGCGCGTCCGGCCGCTGCTTACGCTTCCGGAAATCGTCGGTTTCGCCTTTGCCCGGCGTGTTCTAGTGCAGATTCGGGCGCCGAGCGGAGAAGCGATTGATTGCCTTTGGCCGCGCGGCGACGGCGTGCGGGCGCCGCTGCTGGTCTTTCGTCCTGACGAGCTTTCCGACACGCCCGCGAGGCTGGCCCTGATCGGTTCGGGTTCCCTGTCGTCGCGGGAACCGGTTCTGTACGTTCTGGCGCCCGCTTCGTGGACGGCGGACTTCGAGGATCGCTCCGGTACCCCGCCGCACAAGGCGGTCGCTTTCCAGAATGCCCTGCTGTTCAGGCTAGAGCGTGCGGCTCACTTTAAGGAGCCCGGCGAAGATCTGTCGTATCGAGTTGCTCCGGGAGAAGCGGCGGCGACCCAGGAACTGCTGATCAGCGGCAGGCGGCCCGACGGCATCCGCGCTGTGCAGGACCGTTTCGAGATTTTTACCGGACCGCCGTCCATTCGGGTGAAGGATACCGGCCTGCCACGCGGCCCCAAACCCGAGGAAATCGCGTGGCGGCGGGAAGGGGAGAAGGCATGGCGGGCGATCCCCGCGACCGGGCTGCCAGACGGTCTGTTGCGCGTGCGCTGGATCGAGCCGCGGACGCACATCGTGCGAGAAACGGCGCGGCTGCTGGTCCTCCCCCGCGACGCCACATTCGACCGACCAAAGACTGGGTCTGTCTCAAAGGCAATTGTAGATCTGCGAGGGGCGACCGGCTGGCAATTACTGCCGCACGAGCCTGGCGTGGCAGCAACGCAAATCGATCGCACTACCTTCGCGCTGGACTTCGCAATGGCACCGCGAGACCGGATCGCGGCGCAGGTCGTGTCTCCGGCGGGCGACCAGTCCGACATACTGATCGATCTACCGCCCGAGAGCGTCGTCTTTATCGGCGCCGATGGCCGTGCGATCCCGCCGGGGTCGAACATAAGGCTGTCGGACTTGCGCGGCGCGCGGGCCGTAGCCGCGGGCCGCGGCATGCTGGTTCTCGAACTCGCCGGTGCGAAAAGACTGCGTTCGGGCCACGAGACAATCAGGTTCGATAGGGAAGCCCGACTCTGGAGCCTGACACCCGCGGCCCGCCGCCTACTGGCGGCAACGGATGGCGTCGATGCCCATCTGCGGATGAGCGAACTATCGGACCGCCGACCGCCAATCAGACTAGTGCAGTACGATGTTCCATTGATCCGGCGCGGCGGCGAGGGGGTTGCGGTAGAGATTCCTCGCTCGACCAATGGGGCGTTAACTCTGGTTGAGCGACTGGTGCTTGAACCCTGGATCGAACGCGAGGTCGCACGCATCGAAGCCCGAGCCGGCAGCATTGTCGAGGTGGAACTTCCCGTCGGTTCGAATGGCCCTCGTCTCGTTTATCTGAGAGACGAAGGCGGCGTGCGCAGCCGACCGGAACTCTTCTTAGCCCCGCCAAATGCCGCCCCGGAACCGGGCAGCTACCAGAGCGCCGCCCTGGACGCGATAGCTTCGCGCCGCCGCGCCGCCATCGCTGCCTGGACGAAAGTGACGCTGGAAAGGGACGGCGCCGAACTCATCGCTGACACAGCGGCGAGCCTGCTGGGTCTGCCCGCCTGCACCTTGAACATTCTCTCGTCGGCCGCCGACGAAGGCTTAATTGGTGCCCTACTTCTGGCGGGCGACCGCTTGGATGCCGTTTTCGCGCTGGAGGAGGAACTTCCGTTCCAGTGGCTGACGCTTCCCGCAGTGGCCTGGACCCTTGCGATCACGCGGGTGGCAGGTCGGCTTATTCGGGACCTTGAGGCCGCTGGACTGGGCGCGAAAGCGGCCCCAATGGCTATTCGCACCGTTCAGTCTTCCTTAGACGACATCGTTCAGCGGGATGCTGGACTTCGGGTGCCGATCGGCCTGGCATTGGCGGACATTCCCTCACCCCTGAAGGTCGATGCGCTGCCTCCGATCTCCGTCGATAACGCGGCCCAGGGATTGGTGCGCCGGCTCATGAATATGGATGATGGCCGCGTGCAGGGCGCCGGGGGGCCGACGACAATCTCCGAAGCCAGCATCGGGTTTCCAAAGCAGTTCCAGGATCGGTTTGATGCCATGTGGATGGAAGACCTGCTGGCTGCATGCTTTGCAGCATCGATGATCTGCGGCGCGCCCCCACCGGCGAACGATATACGTCTCCGGATGCGACGTGCTCGTCAAATCGGACAGTCGGCCTTTGACGACCTCCTTGCCGCTCTTGTCGCCAGTGGCGCGTACGCCATACGGACCAATGCATGACCCAGCCGACGCTGACTCCTTTCGAACTCCTAGACGATATCCGCAGGCGCACGGCAGAGGCGGTAATCGGCCAGTCGGGATTGAAGCATCCGTCTCTGACGAAACTGATCCGCGAACGGTTCGCGGAACGCGACGGGACGAGCGGTTGGGGGATTATTCCCGACCCGCTGATCGAGGCCGCGCATCCGTTCGTGACTGCGCCTGAGACAATGACGGATCTGGCGAACGGACTCCTTACTCGCGAGGTGGTGGACGCCCTCGATGGCGAGAACGACCCGCGGCAACGGAGCTATCGCTTCCGCCGCGACTGGCACCCCTTCGCCCACCAACTTCAGGCCTGGCGAACGCTCATGCAGCGCGACCCCGCATCGGTCGTGGTGACGAGTGGAACCGGCTCGGGGAAGACCGAGTGCTTTCTCGTCCCCATACTGGACGACCTCGCCCGGCAGGCAGCACAGACGAGTACGCCACTGGAGGGCGTTCAGGCGATCGCCCTTTATCCGTTGAACGCGCTAATCGCGAGCCAGGAAGAGCGTCTTCGAGAATGGACCGCGCCTTTCGGGGGCAAGATTCGATTCGGCCTCTATAACGGCGACCTTCGCGAAGAAATGAAGGCCTCCGAAAGGCGGGCGCTGGGACGGCCCGAGCAGGTGATGGATCGCAAGGCGTTGCGCGCTTCGCCGCCTCCCATTCTCGTCACCAATATCACCATGCTGGAATACATGCTGGCGCGGCGGACGGATGCGCCCATTCTCGCGAAGTCTCAAGGCGGTTTGAGGTGGATCGTTCTCGACGAAGCGCACACGCATGTCGGTGCAGCCGCGGCTGAGATAGCGCTTCTCCTGCGCCGCGTGCTTTTGGCCTTCAACGTCGAACCCCAAAATGTGCGCTTCGTTGCCACATCGGCGACCATCGGCGCGGGGTCCGAGGTTGAGCGCGACCTGCGCCGGTTTCTGTCAGATGCCTCGGGATTTCCCGAGGACGGCATTGAAATCGTCGTCGGCAAGCGCCGGCCGCCCAACCTGCCACCTTTGGGGGCAACGCTCGGCAAGATCGACCGGGCGGATATTCAGTCGATCATTGCTGCCGACGCCGACGCCCCCGAGATTGATGCGCGGGCGTTCGATCTGCTGGCGTCCCGGCCGCCCGTGCAGGATCTGGTGCGCGCTTTCGGTGCATCGGACGCTGTTTCGTGGAGGCGTATTGAGATGGCGTCCCAGGCTCTTGACCTTGCACCCGAGCCCTTCGCCCTCGCGCTCGCCCGGGCCCGTAAAGGCGACGACGCCCTGGCGCCGTTGCGCATTCACGCTTTTCATCGCGCCTTGCCCGGTCTGTGGTCGTGCATCAATCCGGGCTGCGAGGGGAAGCCCGATGAGGGTTGGGCTTTTGGTGCTGTCTTTCCGTCACATAACCACCGTTGCCCGCATTGTCGATCGCCTGCCCTTGAGATCGTCGGCTGCACCAGCTGCGGTGAATCCTTCGCGGAGGGCGAGGAATCGCAAGGGCGGCTTGCGGGGATCGGACGCGCCCAGCCGAAAGACGAGTTTGCCGACGACCCGGAGCGCGAAGCGCCGCCGCGCGACGATGACGATGAGGAAACGGTGGCAGACGATGACGGGTCAGGTCCCGCGGTCGTCCGGCTTTTTGCGAGTCAGGACATTGGAGAGAGCCGACCACTCTGGCTCAAGCCTGGGTCCGACGTGGTCTTGGATCGGCGCGAAGATGGGGCCTTCGCACTCCGATCGCACGAGTCCGGACATCCGCGCCGCTGCCCCGCGTGCGGCGAAAGCGAGACCAGCGGACGTGGTGTCGTATTCCGCCCCTATCGCTTCGGCGCACCGTTTCTGTTGCGGACCGCGACGCCGGTCCTGATGGAGGGCATTGCGCCCGATGCGCCGGACACGACCGCCGAAGTCGCCCCGCCCGCGGGCGGCCGGCGATTGCTCAGTTTCACCGACAGCCGTCAGGGAACCGCACGGCTGGCCGCTAAACTCGAAATCGATTCCGAACGCGATTTCGTTCGATCCTTCATCTACCACGCCGTGCAACGCGCGGCCGGCGGGCCGGCTGGCGCCGAGCGGGCGGAGCTTCAGGCGGACTATGACGCGCTGCAGGCAGCGATCGCCGGTAATCCAGCTCTTCGGCAACCCCTCGCTAGGTCCGTGGTGGAGTTGGAAGCAAGACTTACCGGCACGGTCGGCATGCCGTTTGAATCTTTGGTGTCAGACCTCGCGGCCCGAGACGAGGTCCGGGTCTGGATTAGGCAAGTCTGGGGACCGCGAGCGGACGACGCCCTGCTGGACGATCCAATACGACTGGCGCGCTTTCTCCTATTGCGCGAGATTGTTCGGCGGCCACGACGATCGAATTCTGTCGAAACGATCGGCCTAACCAAGCTGACCTTTGGCGCTATTGACAGGATCTCCCAGGCACCCGCCGCCTTTCAGGAAGCTGGTCTCGGAGTGGGAGACTGGCGCGCTTTTCTGTCCGTCATCACCACACATTTCGCGCGCAGCCGATCTGCAGTGAGGATCGACGACGGCTATCGCCGCTGGATTCAGCATGACGCGCGCCCGCGCGGCATCGTCGATCCAAGCCGAACGCCGGTGAGCCGTTACGAGATCGCCTTCCCGACGCTCACTAAGGGCAGAACGACCCGGGTGATCGCCCTGCTCATGACGGCGCTGGGGTTGGACGCGGCCGATCGCCACGCGAAGGACACCGTCGATGAGTTGATGGCGGCGGCCTGGAGTGCGCTCAGGCCGCTTCTGCCAGGCACGACGGGCCATGACCATGGGCTCGATTTTTCAGCCGCCACACTAGCGGCCGTGGGCGATGCCTGGCTGTGTCCCGTGACCGGCCGAGTCCTCGATGTCGCCTTCGCCGGCCTGACCCCTTATGAGGTCGCTGGACAGCCGCCCGCAAAGGCCTCTCCGATACGCCTGCCCGTCCATCCTGAGCCGTTCATGCTCGGCGCGGACGCTTATGCAAAGGTCCAGGACTGGCTGCGCGAGGATCCCGAGATCGCCACCCTGCGCGCTGGCGGCGTATGGAACGACATCGCTGACCGGATCAGCCTTTTTTCGCCTTATGTGCGGTCCGTCGAGCACTCCGCGCAACAGCCCGCCCCGCGTCTGCGTCAGTATGAGGACGCCTTTAGAAAGGGCGAGATCAACATCCTCAACTGTTCGACCACCATGGAAATGGGCGTCGACATCGGTTCCGTCGCGACGGTGATGATGACGAATGTTCCGCCTTCTATCGCGTCATACCGGCAGCGCGTCGGGCGCGCGGGTCGGCGTGGTCAGGCGACGGCGCTGGCCTTCACGCTCTGCAAGGACCGCCCGCTGGATCGCGAGACCTTTCGCGATCCAGCCGCGTTCTTGCGGCGCGCGATAGCGGCGCCCCGCGTGGCGCTGGATAGCCGTCCCATCGTTCAGCGTCAGGTCAATGCCTATCTGCTGGGCCGCTTTCTGACCAGCCAGGACGCAGAGGGTCTCAAGACGACAATCGGCGCCTTCTTCGGCCGCTCCGCGCTGATCGAGGTGGCGAACGAGCCCAACTCTCCCGCACGGCAGTTCCGAGAGCTTCTCTCCGACGCCGGCTTCCGGCTGGCGCATGGAACCGCCGTCGCGGCCATCGTAAGAAACTCGGTGCTTGAGAACGACGATGAAGTTTGGAGCAGCGCAACCGAAAAGCTCGAAACAGTCGAAAAGGAGTTTTGCGAGCAAGCCGACCTGTTGATGTCGCAACGCGGGGCAGCGCGCGATGCGGCCGATCGGTCTGTGCAGTTTATTCTGAAGCGGCTCGTGGACGACTTTCTGTTCGGCGCGCTGGCCGATCGCGGCTTCTTGCCGGGACATGGATTTCCGCGTGATGTGCTCGCTTTTGTCCATCCGCAGACGCGGGAAACGACGCCAGGCCAGGCACGCGAGAACCGTTTTGAAACCCGCGACTATCCGCAGCGCGGAATCGAGATCGCGATCAGGGATTATGCACCCGGGGCCGAGACCGTCATCAACGGGTTGGTCTATCGATCCGCTGGTGTCACCTTGAATTGGAAACGCCCGGCGGACGCCTCTGGAGTCCGCGACGTTCAAAGTCTTCAATATGCCGTGTCGTGCCGCGGCTGCGGCACTGCCTATACAAAGCTTACGCGCCCAGAGGCTGGCTGCGAAGCATGCGGTTCTCCGGACATTGCAGAGCAACGTTTCCTGAAGCCCGGCGGCTTTGCCGCCGACCGGCGCACGTCGGCGCATGCCGATGTAGAAGAAGTTTCCTATGTGTCGCCAGAGCAGGTGAAGATTTCTGCGCAGGGGGCGCTGTGGAAGACCTTCGCCGAAGCAGCTTTCGGGCGGTTGCGGGTCTCCCGCGAGGGGCTTGCCTACCATTCCAACCTGGGTCCCGAGCGGCATGGCTTTGCGATTTGCCTCGATTGTGGACGGGCGGCAGCCGAAACGGCCGATCGCGGTCCCGGCGACTCGGTGCCGAAGCCGTTAGTCGATCACTTCCCCCTGCATGGGCGAGGCGATGAACGCACCGGCAAATGTACCGGCAATGACCGCAGTTTCGCCCTCCAGCGCTGGCTAGCACTGGGGCATGCGCAAACGACAGACGTTTTCGAGTTCGAGCCCGTTGATCTTGCCGCCCGGCCCGGCGCGTTAGCGTTTGTTGCGGCCCTGCGCGAGGCACTGGCGCGCAGGCTGGGCATTGAGGCCGACGAGATGGGTGTCGGCATCGAGCCGCGGCGAACCGCGCTCGGCGCCGCGACTCACGCTGTATTCCTGTTCGACCGGGCGAGCGGCGGGGCCGGCTTTTCCATACAGGCCGAAACCTACCTCAGCGGCCTTCTGCCGGAGATCGAGGCGATTCTCGATTGCCCCGTCGCGGGCTGCGTCAGCGCGTGCTCGGCATGCGTCCTCACGCGCGATACATCGGACGAATCCGACCTGCCGGACCGGCAGCCCGCGCTTGCCTTCACGCGCGCCCTACGCGCGAACCTCAAAACGCCGGACCCGGCGGACCTGTTTGCGTCGGGGGCGGCGTTTTCGTTCGATATCCTGCGGGAGATGGGCGCTGCACTATTTGCCGGGCGTGCCCCCAGACGCGCGGATCTGCTCTTCAACGCCCCGTTCGATCCCGGCGAGGTAAGCGGCACACCGCTGGAATTAGCGGCTCGAATTTGGTCGCAGCGCGGGGCATTGGTGCGGCTGCTTTTGCCTCAGGGGAGCGTTCAACAGCTCGACGACGCCGCGCGTTTGGCCCTGCGGGATCTCGCAAATCGCATGGGTGTGGAGCTCGGGGAGGGGGACGCCCGACCTTTTCCTAATGGGTCCATTCCTCTTGGGGTCGTGAGTTGTGGGGACAGCGCTTCGGTATGGGCCTGTCGCGATGCGGCATCCGGCATGGCTGGCCGCGGTTGGGGATGCAGCGAAACGGCGCCCACCGTGGTGGCTGGGGTGACGCTGGAGATCGGCAGCGCCAAGGTTGCGGAGTCAGCGCTGCGCCCTTCTCCCGGCTATCGGTTCGTCGAAATCAGAGGCGAACTCGATGTCGACTTTCCCCGGTTCGGCGACACGCTCGCGCGTTGGATAAGGGAGGAGCTCACGAAGGCCGCCGCCTGGGGTGAAGGCCCCCCGACCGCAATGTCCTATGAAGACCGCTATCTCTGCGCCCCGCTTCAGGTGCGTCTGTTGTTCGAAACGGCAGCGGCCCTGTTCGGCCGCCCCGAGGTTAGCGCCAGACATCTTCTCACCGTGCGAACCATGCCCTGCAGAAACGATAGCGGCGCCGGATTCAATCCTTCGGATTGGCGCGATGATCAGATTCGCCTGAGGGTGGCGACACTGGCAGGCGGGCGTCTGGGACTCGATGTTCGATGGAATACACTAGGGGCGGTGAGCCATGCGCGCATTCTTCGACTCGATTTTGCCAATGGGGCGCGTTCGCAAGTCGTCTTCGACCAGGGCTTCGGGCCGTGGCGCACGGTGACGCCAGTCAGGTTCGACCATCGTTCCGCGCCAGAGGCACAGGTCGCGGACTTGATGCGATGGAATGCGCTTCTAAGGAAATCAGGCGCCGCTGCGACATACTTTGTCGCCGGGCCCTCGAAGGGACATCGCAATGCTTGATCCCGCCGCCGTCAAGGGAAATTGCCTTGCATCCCGCTTTCAACAGGCCACAGGAATGCACCCAAGAATGGAGCGTCGTTAATGACGCTCACTATCCAAAGCGAGATACCGGCAGGTGAAATGCTCGCCGAGGTCTGGGTGTTTTTCGGCAGCCCCGCTTTAGGGTTCATCGATTGGGTTACACCGTTCTTCAAAAACGAGAACTTTGCGCCAGCGCTGGCCATGGCGATGATTGCAGCGGCGGTACTCCTCGGACTGGTCGAACTGGGTCTTTCTCTCGCGCGAACCGGGTCGCTGAGAGCGCGCATCAAGCTTATTGAGCGTGTCTTGCGCGGGAGCGGAGATCGCGACGGCGAGCGCAGGGCTTTCTCCGCCGCCTTCGGCGAAATCTCACTTGCGATGCGCAAGCACACCCGGTTCACGAACACCGTTCGTGCGTGGGACGAGTTTTCCGAATGCATCGTCGATGAGACGGAATCGCCTATCCGCAATACAGCGCGGCCATCGGCCTTCTTTTCAAAGACGCTTCAGGCGCCCAAAGGTTTGACATTCTGGTCCAACATGTTTGTCGGGATCGGTTTGCTGCTGACCTTTCTTGGTATCGTCGTAGCGTTGCGCGAGACGGGACAGAAACTTCAGAACACTTCTGACGTGGCGGCGACACAGGAAGCGCTCAGTAATCTGATCAAGATTACGGCGTTTAAGTTCACCACCTCGATCGCCGGCGTCCTTGGCTCGCTCATTCTCAGGATCTTCGAGCGCTACATCGCCAAGCGCCATGAGCGCTGCATCCACCATCTTTGCGATCTGATCGAACGGGGCATGCTGTATGTCTCGCAGCAATCGATTGCGGTAATGCAACTCGAAGAGGTGCGCGAGCAGAGCACGCAGTTGAAAAAGTTCAATACCGACCTCGCACTTTCGATCGGCGAGAGCGTGGGACAGCAGTTTCAAACGGCCGTTCAGCCGATCGCGTCTGCGCTGGTCTCCATCCAGGGGCAGATCGCAGACGTACAGACCCAGTCTTTGACGGCGCTGAAGGACGGGCTTGGCGCAACCATCGAGGGCGCGGCGAGTGGTGAATTGCGCGCTCTAGGTCAGACGCTCGAGACGCTTCGCGGTGATCTGGAGGGGCTTTCCGGCGGTTTGCAGAGCGGCGGCGCGGAAGCGGCCCGCCAGATCGAAGCGGCCGGCGAGACCTTCGCCCACGCCGCGACCGACATAAGAGGCGCGTTTGCCGAACTAGCCGGCCATGTGGAGGGACTGGGCTCGAAACTGGCGGCCGAGACGGAGGAGGCCAGCCGGCGCTCCGCTGGCAAGTTGGACGAGCTCCTCTCCGCTTTCGACTCGGCGGCTGGCCGCAGCGCCGCTGCGTCAGAAGACGCCGTCAGGGCGCTGACCGAGGCCGGCGCGGGCGCCGCGTCGGCCATGCAGGCGGCGCTTGGCGCGACGATCGCGAGGGCCGGCGACGAGGCGGAAGCGTCGCTGCGGACCGCCGCCGCCCACTTTGGAGACACGTTCGAAGAACAGCGCAAGGCATTTTCCGCGGCCTTGGGCGACGCCGCAGCGCAACTGGAGAAACTGCGCAATGGCCTGTCGGAGATCGAACGCGCGCTGGGCGGGCATTCGCAAAGCCTGACGGTGGCGGCCGAAGGAACCAGGACTGCGGCGACGGCGATAGGCAGCGCTGCTTCCGGTATGGTGAGCGCCTCGCAACCGGTCCTTCAGCTCGTTCAGTCTCTGGTCCGCGCCGCCGAAGCGGTGGGCAAGGGCGCCGACAGCTTTGCCCAGTCCAGCGCGGGCGCGTTACGCCAGACGGAAGCATTGGCGCAGGAGTTGACCCGCAATCAGACTACGTTGAGCACCGCCTGGGCGGCCCACAAGGATCGCTTTGAAAGCGTCGACAAGGATCTCGCGCGGGCCGTCGAGCAGATCAGCGGCGCGATCGAACGCAACGGCCGAGACGTCGCGGGGTTTGTCGGAGCAATGGATAAGGAGATGCAGAAGGTCGTTGACCGCCTCGCCGAACAGCTTGTGCCGCTATCGGACTACGCCGAAGCGCTCGAAGCCTATGTCAAAAGCGAAGCGGGTAGGCGGGGCTGAACGCTATGGACCATGACAGTCATGGCGAAGACGGCGCGGAACCGGAGAACTATTTCATCTCCATGACCGACATGATGGTCGGTCTCGTGTTTCTGTTCGTCATCATGCTGATGTATTTCGCTCTCCAATACCGCCAGACGACCGATGAACTGACGAGCGCCGACCGAACGCGCCGGGAGATTCTGGAAGAAGTCGCGGCAACGTTGAAAAGACAGGGCGTTCCGGTCGAAATCGATCCGGACAACGGGATCCTGCGATTGCCAGACAGCATACTGTTCGATCAAGGGCGCGAAGAATTGAAACCGGCGGGTGAAGACGCCGTCCGAAAAGTAGCGGAAGCCTTCTGGGCGATCCTGCCGTGTTACGCCGAACTTCCAACGACGGAAATTGCGGCGCCGTTGACCTGCGCAGCAGGCAACAAGCATCGGATTGAGGCCGTCTTCATCGAGGGTCATACCGATGACAAGCCGATGGACGGCCCGCAAGGCAACTGGGGACTAGCGGCCAACCGAGCAATTAATACGTTTAAAATTCTTGAGCTGCAGCGACCTGAGCTGGCGGATTTGTGCGCCGCCCGGACGGATGGGGTGTGTATTCCGGTGCTTGGTGTTGCCGGTTATGCCGACAAGCGTCCGGTTCATCCGCGCCCGCCTTGCGACTCGCAAGGGGCTGAGGCACCCCAGGATTGCGCGACCCTTTTGAATGATTGGCGCGCTAACAACCGCCGCATCGACATCCGCATCCTGATGCAGGCGCCGCTCGATCCCACGGTGCGCGAACCTGTTGAGGAGCGGCTACGTGGGACGAATTAGAGAGCTAGCGGCTGTGCTTGCGCAGACCCGCGAGCCGTTCAAGATGAGGCTTCCGAACAGCATTGCCCTGTCCCGAAGTCGATTGGCCATCGGTAGTGTGGGGAAGGCGTCGCGGCGTGAGGAGCCGCTCAATGTCGTGCAGGGGCGGTTGGCACAAGCCGCGCAGGAAGGCCGCACGTCGGATCTCGTTCAGCGCGATTTGCGCCGTACCGGTGATGCGATCTGGGACGGTGCGGCACCCTTGGCGGCCTCTCGTCCTGTTCTAACCGCACTCCTGGCGGAAATTGAAAGGCGTAGTGCCCGCTCTGCCGTGTTTCGCGTTGTCGGCGCCTACCTCACCCGCTTTTCGAAGGACTTGCCCGCGCTTGATTTAGTGGCGTCATTTCTGCGGCGCGGAGTCGGCGCGCATGACTGGCTATGGAGGAAGCGGTCCGAAGACTATGCCCTCTTCGCGCCCAACGACGGGCCTGTGAAAGTCGCGGCGGCGATCCTTGGTTCAAATGAGCTGCCTGTGCGCGTGCTGTCGGATTGCGGGTTGGAGCAGACGGGCGATACCTCAAATTTTGCTGAGGCCGCATTCGTCGCTGCCTGTGTATCGGTTCGCACGTCTCGGTCTGCTGGCATCGAAGCGGCTCAGAAGCGTCTGATGGTTTGGGGTGAAAAAGGGGGGGCGGCGGGGGAGGCGCAACTCATTTATCCCAAAGCCTGGGACCATCTCGCCGATGCATTGTTCCTGCCTTGGGAGGATCGCGAGCCGAGCGATGATCACAAGCGGCTGCTTGTGGATTTTGCGATTTCGGTCGCGGGCGACCCGAGGCTCGTTGATCCTCGCGCAAGTCTGCGCCTGAAACGTGCGGCCTGGAGCTCGGAGACCAAGCGCACGCAAACGATCCTGCGCCGCTGGTTGATCCGCGCGGCATTCCGGCAGTTCTTTGATTTCGTCGATGCGGTCGCCGAACCGCTGCCGTGGGCTTATCGCAGGGCGTTCTGGAACTCGTATCTGGAGGCCAATTATGTTTCGGACGCCTGGGTCGTGTTTGGAGCGCACTCGGCGCGCCTAGCCGAAGACGCCGCGCGTTCGACCAAGGACAGCTCCCTTCTGCAGTTCGGCACCGTGCGCAGAGGGGGAGGGCGTGGACCTCGCCAATCAGCTCTCCTGCTGCGCATCGGCACGCTCGTGATCGCCGACTGGAGCCACAGCGGAAAGTATAACATTTGGGACTCGTCTAACCCATCCTCTCCGAAGTTCTATCTCAAGGAGTACGACGCGGATTCCCTCAATTTTGCTCCATTGTCAGGCTCACACTGGGGGCCGATGGAGTTGCGCTGGCAACACCGCGTCGCTGACGAAGTCTTTAGCAGGACGCGGCTGCGCACGCCTGAGCAAAACTGGAAGCCGAGGCGTCGCTGATGGCTCGTGCAGTGGCATTCACGTATACGCGCGCCGGCGATATTGCCGTCCTCTCGCTCCGTGAGAAACGTCTTCTTGGTACATCCGTCATTCCGGTGGCGGAGTGGTCCGCGGAGGCGGGCGCGACGCGGACCAACTCGGTCGCGCTTCTCTTCGCGGCGGTCGAGGACGAACGCGCTGCCCGTGACGGGCGACCGCTGGTGCAGGTGGCGGGCGCAAGCATGCTTCTCCATCCCGAATTCATTGCCGCCTTGTCCGCCAAAGCGGCTGGCGATCTCGGCTTTCCCCCGCCCACCTCGCTGGCCCTGATGCTTGATACCAAGGGTCTGGTACATGAGCGGGATTTCGTCCTCATGACGCGCTGGATGCATCCCGGCGGCCGCCCAGCTCGCGTTGATGTGTCAGGCGCCTTGCTCCAGCAGGACGGCCAATGGCGGCGTATTCCAGAGCCTCTCTACAGCGTCAATATCGCCGCCGCCGCGCTGGCCATGCCTACCGCCGAGGCTGATCGGTTCCGCACACTCGCTGATATCGGCGCAATTCTCGGCGCGGAAGGCGGCAGTGACCCCATTGGGGCTGCGATCGAATCCGGCGGCTATCTCGGCTCGCTTCGAATTCACTATGCGTCTGCCTTCTCGCTCAAGCTGGGCGCCGCGGGACCCTTCGGATTCGACCCGGTCTTGTTCGGATCGAAGTCGATCGCGACAGCGGCAGAAGGCGAGGTGCTCGATGAGGAAGCTGACAGCCTTTTGCCGCCCGCGCAGCAAAAGGCGTTCGCCAAACGGGCGTTTCAGCATTCTGACAGCATAAGACCGGCCTATGCGCTGTCGGATGGCGCCTATGTCTTCATCGACCCCCAACTCAGGCCCGCACTGGCCGTCGTCCGGAGCTATCAACGGCGGCCGGAAGCCGATCGCAAACGCTTCGCCGCAAATCCTCGGCGCATCATTCGCGAGGAGCTCGGCGGTGACTCAGCAGACGACACAATCGAAAGCCTGTTCATCGAAACCGAGCAGTTTTCCCAGCGTATTACTGGGGTAGATGTCTGGCGAACCCCTGTCCTGCCGTGGGTCGAGCGCCTGTCCAATACGTGGCTTCCCGAGCGCGTCGGATTGCGGTTGAACGACGAGATCGTCCCCTTGAAACCTTCCGAGGTCGAGCCGTTGCTGGCGGACGTTAACCGGGCGATCGCCGAACACGCGCCGTCTGTATCCTTTCAGTCCCACATCGTGCCCGCGACGCTCCAATCGCGCGACGCCCTTGAGACGCTGCGGGCGGCCCTTGAGCCGCCCGCTCTTGAGGGAGACGTGTCCCCTGAGGCCGAAACCGGCGAGACGCCCGTCGCCGATCTCGCAGGCCGCGGCAGGCTCTTCCTGACGGTGAAGGAGAATTTCGAAGACGTCGCATATTCGACCGCCGATTCGGTCGAATATGCCGACGTGCCGCTGGTGTTGCCGGCCCTCCTGCGGACCAGTCTCAAACCCCATCAGGCATCCGGCGTCCGCTGGCTGGCGTCGGCCAAGGCGGCAGGACTGCCCGGCGTCCTACTGGCCGACGATATGGGACTGGGGAAAACGCTTCAGGCATTGGTCTTCATCGCTAATCTGAAACAACGCACGCCGGGAGCTCCCGTGCTCATCGTGGCCCCCACCGGACTGCTCTCCAACTGGGAAGAGGAGATCGAACGCCATCTAGCGCCGCCCTATCTGGGACCCATTCACCGCGCCTTCGGGCCTGGCTTGCGTGGCTATCGAGAGACCGGCGGACGCGACACCGACACCGGTCAATCATCGCTAAATACCGATTCCTGGCGGTCGGGCGGCGTCGTTCTCACCACCTACGAAACGATGCGCGATTATCACTTCAGCTTCGCGCGGCTGCGGTTCGCCACGATCATCTTCGACGAAATCCAAAAGCTAAAGAATCCAACCAGTCAGCAAACCCGCGCGGCAAAGACGCTCAATGGTGCGTTTATGATCGGTCTCACCGGAACGCCTGTCGAAAATCAACTTCAGGATCTCTGGTCGATCCTGGACACCGTCAGTCCGGGGCTGTTGGGGGCGAGCAAAGCCTTTGCCGCCGCCTATCCTGAAAGCGATGGGCTGGCGCTTGCTGGGCTCAACGCGTTTTTGAGGGAGCCGAAAGGGCGGCGACCGCCGCCGATGCTGCGGCGCATGAAGGACGACCATCTCGAAGGGTTGCCGACAAAATCGGTGATGCGCCGGGAGATCGTGATGCCTGAAATCCAGGCGGACCGTTATCGCCGCCTGGTGCATCGGGCCATGGCTGGCCGCGATACGATGACGCCGCGTGACGGCATGCTGGAGGCCATTCAGGCCATGCGCGCGGCTTCGCTCCATCCGTTCTCTCAGCAAGAAAGCGCGGGTCTTGACGATACCTCCTTTATTGCGAGTTCCGCGCGCCTGGCATGGACCATCGAGACGCTCGACGGGATCGCCAAGGCCGGCGAAAAGGCCCTAGTATTCCTAGAGAATATCGATCTTCAGCATCGTCTCGCGGGGGTCTTGCAGCGGCGCTACAAGCTGCCTGCGTCGCCGATGCGGATATCCGGCGAAGTCGCTGGCGCCAAGCGACAGGAGATGGTGCGGCGGTTTCAGAACGCGCCGCCCGAGTTCGACGTCATGATCCTGTCCCCGCGCGCGGGTGGGGTTGGTCTGACGCTGACGGCGGCCAACCACGTCATTCATCTTTCGCGCTGGTGGAATCCCGCTGTCGAAGACCAAAGCACCGACCGAGTCTATCGGATCGGCCAAACCAGACCGGTCACGGTTTATCTGCCGATCGCCGTTCATCCTGACCAGGACCTGCGGGCGCTCAGTTTCGACGCCAAGCTCGACGATATCCTCACCAGGAAGCGCGCTTTGTCACGCGATCTTCTGGCTCCGGTCAGTTCAGAGGAGAGCGAACTTGCGCAATTGTTCGCCTCCGTTACCGGCGCCACGACCGTTGGCTCGGCCGAGCCAACGGCTCCGCTATCGGAGCAGGGAAGCGATGCGGCACCTGTCGCACCGCCTGCGATGGGGCCGGCCGTCTATTCGGATTCGTCTCAGGCTGCGGTGGTGTTTCCCGCAAGGCCGGTCCTTACATCGACTGTGGCGCCGCCCAAAGTCGAGCTCGACTGGACACGCCGAGAGTTTGCGAAGAACGCCTCCCGATCGCTTGATGAAATTTTCGCGCCCATTGCAGGGGTTCGCCTGGCAAGCGTCAAGATCATCGATCCCTATGCCATCGCGGGCGACGAAAATCGGGCCGCGCTCTCCGATGTCGCGTTCGCCATTTGCCGCGCGGCGCCAAGCGTTGGGCGAATTGTGGTGGAGTATATGCCGCCGGAGGACATGAAGAGTGATCAAACGGGCGAATCCGATGGCGATCAGCGCATTCAAGCAGGCCTTCACATGAAGCGCCGCTTCGGTTCGGCTGCCAAGACTGTGCCGCTTCACCTGATGCGCCGGACCCGGTCGCGCGATCGCGATTTTCATGATCGCTCGATCGAATTCACATTGGACGACCCACGGGTTGGGGCCGTGAAATTTGTGATCGACGTCGGGCGGGGTGTCTTGGGCTTGGCGAGTAATCGATTTCAAACCGTAGTAAGCCGCCACTTAATCTAAACCAGTGAATGGATGGAGGCCTGCGGGAGCGATGGAATTTCGCATCTCCGATACGTTTGCTGATGCCATCGCAAGATTGCCGGCGCAAGATCAGAAGGCCGTGAAAGGCAGTGTGTTCGACTTGCAGATGGACCCGTCGTCGCCGGGGCTGCAGTTCCATCGGATCGATAAATCCAAGGACACCAATTTCTGGTCGATGCGGGTCAACCGCGACATTCGCGTGATCGTGCACAAGACGGCTGCGAGCCTTCTGATCTGCTACGTTGATCATCACGACAAGGCATATGCTTGGGCGGAGCGACGGCGAATTGAAGCACATCCCCGCACAGGGGCGGTCCAAATCGTCGAGGTGCGCGAACGGGTAGAAGAGGAGGTCGTTCGGACCTTCACGCCTAAGCCTTTGGCCGCGATTGCCGCGCCCATCGCGCTGCCCTTCGACGGCCTAACAGTTGAACAGTTGCTGTCAGTCGGCGTTCCTACAGATTGGACGGGCGATGTGATCGCGGCCAGCGAGGATCGGTTCTTCGACCTTGCAAGTCATCTCCCAGCTGAAGCAGCAGAAGCCCTCTTGGAATTTGCGACGACGGGGATGCTGCGCGCACCGACGCCTGCCGCGGCGACAGTCGATCCCTTCGAACACCCCGACGCTCTTCGCCGTTTCCGCGTCGTCGAGAATGTTGAGGAGCTGCGCCTAGCGCTCGACTTCCCATGGGAAAAATGGACAGTCTTTCTCCACCCCTCGCAGCGCAGCGCCGTGGATCGCACCTACAGCGGCCCCGCCCGCGTGGCCGGATCGGCCGGCACGGGCAAGACCGTCGTAGCGCTTCACCGCGCTGTCCGCCTTGCGGCAGAAGATCCGGCGGCGCGTATCCTCCTGACCACCTTCTCCGAACCGCTGGCGAACGCGTTGCGGCGCAAGCTGGCCATCCTGACAGGCCCTAATCCCGGCATCGTGCCGCGGATCACGGTCGAGTCGCTCCATTCGGCCGCTTCGCAACTCTATGAGTTGGCAAAAGGCCGTCGGCCCGCCGTCGCTGACGACGACCTGGTGCGCAGCGTCTTGAACAAGGCGCTTGACGCCCGTCCAGACTCCGGCGCGACCTTGCGCTTCCTGACGCAGGAGTGGCGGCACATAATCGACCCTTGGCGGATCGGCGATGTCGCCGGGTATGCCGCGGTTCCTCGCCTGGGACGGAAGAACCGGATGGGGGCAAAACAGCGCGAGCGTCTGTGGCCGATTTTTGAGGCGGCACGGGCAGCCTTGACGACCCGCGGCATGACCACCTGGCCAGCCATCCTGGAAACGGTCGCAAAGCAACATACCGACGGCCGGGCCAAGCCGTTTAATCACATCATCGTCGACGAGGCGCAGGACCTGGGCGTCGCTGAATTGCACTTCCTCGCCGCCATTGCCTCCGATAGACCCGACGCGCTGTTCTTCGCTGGTGATCTCGGCCAGCGGATATTCCAGCAGCCGTTCTCATGGAAATCGCTCGGCGTGGATGTCAGGGGCCGCTCGCAGAACCTGAAGGTGAATTACCGAACGTCCCACCAAATCCGAGAGGCAGCCGACCGACTGTTGCCTGACATCGTGCGCGACGTCGACGGCATGGCCGAGGAGCGCAAAGGAACGGTTTCAATCTTCAACGGTCCCGCACCCGCCGTGGTGATTTTTGCTGACGCCGGTTCTGAAGCTGAAGCCGTGGCAGCCTTCATCCGAACTGGCCTGGCCGATGGCATCGCGGCGGATGAAATCGGCATCTTCGTGCGGTCAACGGAGTTAATCCCACGTGCCCGCGCGGCGGTGAAAGCGGCCGGTGCTACGGCGTTCGAGATTTCTGAGGGCGGTGGGGTCGCGGCCGGACGGATTTCCATCGGAACCATGCATCTTGCGAAGGGCTTGGAGTTTAAGGCGGTCGTGGTTATGGCCTGTGACGAAGATGTTCTACCGTCGCAGAAACGCGTGGAAACCGTCGCAGACGAGGCGGACCTTGACGAGGTATACGAGACCGAGCGCCAGTTGCTCTACGTTGCTTGCACTAGAGCGCGCGACCGGCTTCTGGTATCCGGCAGGACGCCTGGCTCAGAGTTTCTGGAACACTTTTCTCACTAGGCCTATCCAGTAAGCACGTTATCTCGAATTGCCAAGGCAACGGCTTCCCACGGAATTACCTGTCGGAATGCGGCAGCCTGCCGCGCGTCGTTAGGTCCTGCGCTCAGGATTGCGCGCTTCGCCGAGGACACGCGCGGTCGCGGCACGCCAGACGCTTCTGCGAGCCACAGTAAGTCCGGCGCACATCTGAAATGGCGATATGCGAACTCGGCTGAGTAACCGGCGACTAGCTTCCGCCCATAGTAGCCGCCTGTTTCATACTCTCCCCAAAAGGCGAGCAGATGTGCCTTCGGCGAACGGAGAGTCACATAGTCACTTCCGTGAAGAGACCTTTTGAGTTGGGTCGTTACCGGCGGCAACCCCTCTGGGAGCTTTCGGATCGCTTTAAGCAGCTCGGGAATGCGCATCCAACCGTGCCATCCGGTTAATATGAGGGTTCTAGCCCGTGGTTTAATGGGCCGCAACTGCGTCGTCATGCATGCATGCGAGGCAGGGCGCTCCTAGCTTGGAATGTAAGACGGCTTAGGACAGCCCGCGGATTTTCGCAGGAGCGTTTGGCGGCCGACAGCGGCATTGATAGAGCTTATCTCGGCGAACTCGAACGTGAGCAGGGGAATGCGACGGTCGATCTATTAGATCGACTAGCTGCCTGTTTGGAGGCGCCCATCACTGAGTTCTTCAGGATACCTGCAGCAAACGCTAGACGCCCCGAGCCGCTGGGGCGCGGGCGAAAACCAAAGTCATCGTAAACTACAACCCTTGGCCCGTTCTGTAACGAGGTTGGCGTGATCGTTCCCCCGAGATCGTCCTACATTATTGGTCGGCCCGGGCCGTTTGATCCCGGAAACTGCCATCCCATCGTGGTCACGGTATTTACAACCGCTACGGCGAGGGAACTGGTGGCGGACTGCACCTGATACAGAAACGCGAGATCGACCGGTGTGTCAAAGAGCATGTCATCTCGTCGCATGAATTGTATCAGCGAATATCCGTCGGCGTCCGGCGAGCGCCACGACCCATGGCACAAAACGTTTCTGATCGATGCGGCTGTGCGCATCTCCACTATCAGATTGTCAAAACCCAGAGGAACCGCTTCAAAATCCTTCACCGCTCCAGCATAGAGATCAATCAGCTGTCCCAACGGTGCGGACAGGGCGCGTTTGAGTTGAGGAAGCCATGCATCGAGCCGCGCTGCAGCCTCATGTTCCGGGTACTGCCTCATCCCGGTAAAGGCGAAGATCGCCTTCGCGAGGGTCTCTTCCAGATAGCCAAAAGTGGCGACTGCACGCCCCAGCGCTTCCCAAAACGCCGGCACATGACGGTGTGTCGGGAAACCCGCTGGAAGTGATCCGAAATCAACGATTGTCTGCATCCGGCACGCTCCTCGACTTTGGTCTTTTCGCCAAGACAGGCATCGTACGCCGCATGACAGAGGCCCGACCAAAGTATCAGATTTGACGAGTCGATTTTCGCCATTTCTCGACCCAGTTCGTAGCGTAACTATGCGGCCCCACTAGCGCCCACATATGCCGTTCATAAATCTCCGAAGGACGATGACAGAACGCTGAAATTTGACCTACCACGCCCGTCACATTTTACGTTCCACGGACTTCGCCGGGCGAGCGGATTGTCTCGCCCAAAATAACAAATATGACGCGTCAACTTTTAAGACTGCCGCCTCCCGTTTAGAGGGGGGTTCGCCGTTTGGGCTCCCGCCATCGGATTATGGCGCCTGCGGGTGGAACGCCCACTTTAACAATCGCGACCGATGAACCCTGCGGAGCGTTGTTGCAGAGAGGCCTTGCAAATAGGCCTTCTCGCCGGAGACCTGAGGAACGGGGTCGTTGTCGCGTTTTACCTCCTGCACACTTTCAGATGAGAACTGACGGCAATCAACCTGTCGCTTCCTGTGCGATGCCTTCTCGGCGCTCAGTCTCTCTCTGGAGTTCTGCCCGATGTTTTGGCTCCATCCAGCGCGCTTTCCGAGAACCCGACCCGTATTTCTCTTTGCAGCTCGGACCAGCCCATCCTCGTCGATCGTGGGGCCGCCCTTGCAAATGTAGCCGACGACCTCTCCGAGGTTTGCCTCATATAAGCGAGGGGTGATCGAGGCAGCTTTTTTCGACCGCGCGATGATTCGAGTGTCAATCGCACCTCGCCTGTATGGCCGCGCCGCGATTTCTTTGACCCATTTCACGCTTCGTCCCGAATTCCACGTCATGGTGGTTGGGATGTGCGCGAGGATGTGGACGTGCGATCCTTCTTCGTTGCCATTCTCTCGGACCCAGACATACGCCAACTCGCCACCCGACTTGCGGATCCAGTCGCGAAGCCGCGTCAGAAACTTGGGGGTTGCGAGGCTTGCCTCCTTGTCAGAGAGACCCATCGTCGACCAATTGATCGTGATCAATCGATTGAGCGGCAGGCCAATCTCGTAGGCGAAGCCCGCGGCAGCGAAGATCCCTTCACATTGCGAAAATGACAGGCACGTTGTGGCTCGCGTCTGGGTCCGCGCGCTCAAAGTTGTTTTGTCGTCCGTCGTATCGCTTCCCAAAGAGGACGATTGGCTTTTGCACGCAGCGTCTGAAGCGCTGGTTTTCACAGCTTCTGAGCGCCCGGCGAAGCCAAGCTCGGCGCATCCATCACCGAAATATTTCGCCGACCGGCCTGCACCCGTATAGGGAGGACGGTCAGCCGCGTTGACAAGGAAGCGGTTTTCAATCTGCCGATTTTCTGGGCCGGGCCCGTGAGAATTGTCTGCCATGGCTGAATACCTATTCCCAAGTTTTCTCGGGCTAGGTGTTCGCGCGCGAGAGCGGCACAAACTTGTTCTGCGAGGTCGACGAGCGCTGGCGATCCTTTAGCCACGCGGCGAGATCGCTTTCGGCATACCGCACCGCATATGCGAGCTTGTGGAATTTCGGGCCTTTGCCCGAGCAACGCAATTTCTCGAGAGTGGAGCGGCCTAGGCCAAGGCGTTCTGAGGCCTCTGCGGTCGTGAGGAGCTTTTCATTGCTTTGCATGACGTGTGTCCCATCTGGCGGCCGGCAACATGCGGCGGTGGTGGGCAACACTGACCTAAGTCGTGCTAGGTAGTTGAGTGCTCTTCGTTGGCACGAGCTTGCCGATCGTTGAACACTTTCTTGAATGCGCGCCCAATCTGACTTCTGAGGGCGGCATCGCCAACTGGCGCTTTTCCGGTTGGCCAGCAATGCCGGTCATGCATCAGATTCAGGATGCGACGAGCGAACCGGAAAAAAGGGCCTGACCCCTGCTTCCAGTCCCGGCCTGTGGCGTGCTTAAAAAAATCACCGAGCGCGATCAACAGGTGCGTGTCGCTAGCTTCGTCTTCCGAAAATCCAACCCGGATAGAAGCGGTCTCTGTCGCCGCGGTTTCCAGAAGTTGGAGGAGACCGACGGTTTCGTCGACAAGGTCTTTGGCGGCCCGGTTTTGGTACAGAAGCGAGGCTGGAGTTTGCCTTAGGAGGTTAGGCAGCCAGTTGGCTCTAGGTGAACCTAAGGGGCGAAGGCAGAGCAGCGCATCGGCGACGGCGGTTCCCAAGGCATTTAGCGTCCTAGTTTTTTCTGCATCACTAGGTGACGCCGAAACTTGCTGGTTAGCTTGGACCCAGTCTGAAACGAGGAGGTTGAGCTGATTTGCTAAGCGCATGTCGAGAGGAGGCAGACCACTCTTGGCCGTTACATCGAGAGCCGCGGCAAGCTCGCTTTGATCCAGCAGCATGTTTGCTCTCCGCGTTATCAAAGGGCGTTGGTAGCGACCGATAGCCTCCGGCTTTCGCCGCTTGCCTTGGCGTGCGGGCCTCGTCATCTGCTCGCCACCTCAAGCCGGACGATGTTGTGGTCCGGCTCGCGGTTATCCAGAGCTTCTAACAACCGCGCTGAAACGTGATCCGCGGCTGACGCTAGAGAGCTATCGGGGACAACCGCATATCTTGCGGTTACTCCCTTCACGCGATGACCAAGCAACCCGGCAATTGTCAGCTCGCTGAAGCCTAGTTCCGCGGCGGCCGATGCGAACCAGTGTCGAAGGGAGTGAAGCGGCATATCGGGTAGCTGGGCGCGCGTTAGGAGGCGCTTCCATACGCGGGGCAGTCCGACAAAATGCCCAGCGCCAGTGCTAGCGGCAAATACGTATGCGGAAGACTGCGCTCTCGGGACGGCTTCAAGCAGGACGAATGCGCCCTTACCAACGGGGCGGAGCTGAGGCCCGCTTTTCGTGTCGGCGAACCGGAAGCAACGACCTCGTGTATCGATTGCCTCCGACCGGAGTGACAGTATCTCGTTTCTTCGACAGCCGGTGAGTAGCAAGAGTTTTATAGCGCTAATCGCAGTAGCATTCTCACCCGACTCCGACGCTTCCTTAATTGCTACGCCCAGTTGGCGAACAAAATCGAATGAGAAGGGAGGCGCCAACCGTGCGTCTGCCGGCCGCCTAACTCCACGCACAGGGTTACGAGTAATTGCTCCTGCTTTTATCGCTCGCTCAAGGATGGTGCCCAGCATCGACACAGTTCGCGCCGCAACGCCTTGGCCACCAGTGGTTACTCCACCACGGCCGCGCAGTTTTGTCTCCGAACTGACTCGTGCGGTCTTCCCAGCCACTACGTCGCGGAGAAACGTCTCAATGTCATTTGTCGATAGAGCTGCGACGGGTCTGCTTCCCAAAAGCGGTTTGACGTGGCGCTCAATCCGGGATCGATCCATCGCGAGCGTCGATTTTTTGATCCTGCCTAATTCGGTTTCGACTTTCAGGTACTCGTCACAAAGTTGAGCAACCGTGATTGCCTGCCGCGTTGCAGTTCGTTCCGCCGAAGGGTCATTACCGCTTTGCACTCTTCCGAGCTCTATACGGGCACGCTGGCGCGCCAGCTCTGGCGTAACGACATTAGCTGAGCCCAGAGAAAGACGCCGTGTTTGACCGTGAACAGTGCGATATTGAATTAGGTAGCTGGATACGCCTGATGGGTTGATCCGCAGGCCAAACCCCTTGATCTCTTCATCCCAAACAAAGCGTTCGCGCCCCTCGTGCGCTTCAACTGCGGCACGAACTGTTCGAATCGTGAGCTTTACCATCCGCGTTGGCCCCTGCTTCCGTAGAACCCCCACCCGGGCCGCGGAAGCACTGCGGAAGCGGGCGGCAGCCAACAGTGGCTAGCCGCAGGAAAGAGTGTAGCAGTGTGGCAGCCCGGATAAACCCGAAAATAGCCGCTTTTATGGGCTTTTTGCCTAGATTAGGTAAAAGGCGGCAGAACCCGGCAATTAGCCGCCCTGACCTTGCCAAGGTTGGGGTCGGGCGTTCGAATCGCCTCGCCCGCTCCATTTAATGTCCGAACGGCCGAAGCGGCTCACTTGCAGTCGTCCGGATCGTCCGACTTGATCGCACAGACGATCAGCTTCCCCCGCTCCGGTCCGTAGAGCCTCAGGATCTCGCTTTCCGCGAACAGCCATTTGTCCCGCGCATCGGCCGCCGCTGCTGCGACGGCGCGCTCGAAATTGCCGTTGATCGCGCCGCGCGGCGTCGTGCCGGGGCCGGTCGCACCCGTCGCCGGATCGATCGGCCCGGTATCCTTGTTGAGCGCAAGGTGCCGCACGCGGGGGCGGTTGGCGCCGTAGAGGCAGTGTTTCTCTTCCTCGATCCCATCATAGCAGCCGCTCATCAGCCCCGCCGGGAAGGCGACGTTCTGGCGCGGGTCGAGCCATGGCGCCGGCCCGTCCTGGCCGAGCCCCGGCGGGTTCAGCGCGCCGGTATCGCCGGGCGCGGGCCGATCGACCCAATTGGTGTGCGAATAGAAGTCCTCCGACGCGTGCAGTGCGAGACCCAGCGCCTCCAGCACATCGCATTTCGCCCGGCCCGCCTTGCCGTTGAAGACGCAGCCGACATATTCGGGAATCTCTCCCGTCGCGATCTCGTCCTCGCCGGGCGGCACGATATCGCCCGCCCGTGTCACCGCCCGGCGCAGCGCCCCGGTGATCCAGTCACGGCAGGCTGTCAGCCGCGCCTCGGCCTCCGCCACGCTCTGCGGATAGCCGGTGAGGTTGAGATAATCGCCGCCGTCGCAGTGCGCGGCCGGCTCGCCCATCAACCCGCGATCGGGACGATCGGGCGCCCCGACGGCGCCGAACGTGCCGGTCTTGCCGGCGAGCGCATCCAGCGTATCGGGCCCGAAGCCCAGATCCTTGAACGCGAGCCGCGTGATCTTCTCATGCTCGGCATCCTGGCCGAGGACGTTCACGGTGCCGAAGGCAAGGGCGGGCGCGATGAGCAGCGCGGCAACAGTCGCGGCAAGAGCAAGACGCATCACGGTGGTCAGTCTCCGATCAGCCGGTCCGGAAAAGGTCCGGCGCCTTCAGCAGGAAATCATGATCTTCCAGCCGCTTGGCATACAGGGCGTCCATGGCGCGCGCCATCTCCACGGGTTTCGCCCGCGCCCGTTCTGGATTGCCGAGACTGATCATCGACAGATCCGTCTCATAGAGGCTGATCACCCAATTATCGAACGTTGTCAGTTCCCGCGCGAGGCTCAGGAATAACGAATCGCGAGGATTGAAGAGACGCGCACGCTTGCCCGTGTCGGTCACGCCCTTCAGGCGCACCAGCACGGTTTCAAGGCGCCGCAGCTCGCGCTGCGCTTCCTTCACCTTCTCGGCAAGGGCGACAAAGATTTGCGCAACCCAGCGAGAGGCGTCTTCCTTGCTGATCTGATTTTCCGCGACATAGCGTCTGATCACATGGAAGGCGCCCTCGGTCGCCATTTCATGCGCTAACTTTTTCATGTCGATGTCAGCCATGCCGTACGCCTCCCTGCGACCCGTCAGACCGGTGTTACGCTGCGATTGAGACCCCCGGACCGGAACGGCGCGATGCGTCGAATTGACGCCGAGCGTGTCAGCGCCTTAATGCCACGCCATGACCGCCCAGAAGCCTCTCGTCATCGCCACCTGGAACATCAACTCGGTGCGGCTGCGCATGCCGCTGCTGCAGCGCCTCGTCCTTGAGGCCCAGCCCGATGTCATCTGCCTGCAGGAGACCAAGGTCGACGATCCGCTCTTCCCGCACGATCCCATCGCGGCGCTCGGCTATCCCCATCGCGCGGTCAACGGCCGCAAGGGCTATCACGGCGTCGCCATTCTCTCGCGCGAACCCTTCGCCAAGGTGTCGAAGCAAGAATGGTGCGCCAAGGATGACGGCCGCCATCTCAGCGTGACGCTCGGCGACGGGCTGGAGATCCAGAACTATTACATCCCCGCCGGCGGCGACATTCCCGACCCCGAGGCGAACGTGAAGTTCGCCCACAAGCTGCAATTCCTCGACGAGAAGGAAGCCTATTGGCGCAAGCGTCGCGGCAAGGCGCGCGACCGCGTCATCGTGGTCGGCGACCTCAATGTCGCGCCGCACGAACACGATGTGTGGAGCCACAAGCAGCTCCTCAACATCGTCAGCCACACGCCCGCCGAGACCGATCGCTTCAAGACGATCCTCGCCGGCTGGGACTGGATCGACGTCACGCGCCAATACGTGCCGCTGACCGAGAAGATCTATTCCTGGTGGAGCTATCGCAACAATGACTGGAAGGTCTCCGACCGCGGCCGGCGGCTCGACCATGTCTGGGCGAGCCCGGCGCTGAAGGGCCATGTGTCAGCCCACTCCATCCTGCGCGACGCCCGCGACTGGCCGCAGCCCAGCGACCATGTCCCCATCGTCGTGACGGTGGAGCGCGGCTGATATGAGTGCGCGCGCCGGTCTTCTCGCCGCCGCGCTGCTTATCGCCGCGCCGCTCGCGTCGGCGGCGCCGACCGAGCGCGACATCGACGCCGTCGTTGCCCCGGTCGTCGGCACGGACACGCCGGGCCTCGCCATCCTCGTCGCGCAGAACGGCAAGACGCTTGTCACCAAAGGCTACGGCCTCGCCGACATTGCACGGCGCACGCCCGTCACGGCGGACACCGCCTTCGATCTCGCCTCGCTCTCCAAGGAGATGACGGCGCTCATCGCGCTGCGCTTCGCGAAGGCGGGAAAGCTCGATCTCGCCGCGCCGATCGACCGCGTTTTGCCCTCCTTCAAGCAGCATGACGGTGGGCGCGCCATCACCGCCGGCGATCTCATCCATCATGTCGCGGGCCTGCCCGACTACGAGGATCTCTACGAACCCCAGATGACGAACGCCGATGTCGTCGCCTGGGCGAACGATCAGGAGCTCGACTTCGCGCCCGGCACCGATTTCAACTATTCCAACACCGGCTATGTCGTGCTCGCCAGCGCCTTGATGCAGATCGCCGGCGCAGCGGATTTCAACACCATCCTCCAGCGGGAAATCTTCATGCCCCTGGGCATGACGCACACCCGCGCGCCTGAAGGGCTCGCGCCCACCGCGACCGGCTATGCCGGCGACGACGGTGATTTCGATATCAGCCTCGCGCCGAGCCCGATCACCTGCGACGGCAGCGTGTTCGCCTCGATCGGCGATCTCGCGCGCTACGAGACCGCGTTGGCATCCGGCAAGCTCGCTGACGCCGCGACAATGAAGCTGCTCTTCGCGAACGGCACGTTCGACAGCGGCGAGCCCATCGATGACGGCGACAGCGAAGGCTATGGGTTCGGCTGGGTCGTGAGCGACGACGGTAGGGTCGTCTCGCATAGGGGCAGCTGGTTCGGTGCCGCCAATTTCTATCTGCGCGATCTCCCCACCGGCATCACCGTCATCGTCCTCGCCAATAACGAGAGCTTCGACGCGGAAGGCATGGCCTGCGCCATCGCAAACCTCTACGGCGCCTGCTGACGCCGGAAGAGCGTGAGCCCCCGTTCCTGGAGAGGAACGAGGGCTCACGCGGGAAACGACAGCAGCGCCGCGACCTGGGAGAGATGTTGGGGGAACGCGGCCGCGGCGCCTCGCGATCTGATACGCAGATCGCCGCCGTCGTTACTTCGGCATCAGCACGGTGTCGACGACATGGATGACGCCGTTCGACTGCGTGACGTCGGCGATCGTGACGGTCGAGGTGCCGCCCTTCGCGTCGGTGAGGACCAGCTTGTCGCCGTCCATCGCCGCGGTCAGCGTTTCGCCTTCCACCGTCGTCAGCGTCGCCTTGCCGCCACCCGCTTCGATCGCCTTGGCGATGTCGGCCGAGGTCATCGTGCCCGCGACGACGTGATAGGTCAGGATCTTTGTCAGCATTTCCTTGTTCTCGGGCTTCACCAGCGTATCGACGGTGCCGGCCGGGAGCTTTTCAAACGCCGCATTGGTCGGCGCGAAGACGGTGAACGGGCCGGGGCCAGACAGCGTTTCGACGAGGCCGGCGGCCTTCACCGCGGCGACGAGCGTGGTGTGGTCCTTCGAGTTCATCGCGTTTTCGACGATGGTCTTGGACGGATACATCGGCGCACCGCCGACCTCGACGGTCTTTTCAGCCATGCCCGGGGTCTTTTCAGACATCGCGGCCAGCGCGGCAGGGGCGGCGATGACAACAGCAGCAGACGACAAGGCAAGCGCAAGGGTGGCGGCGAGGCCGCTTTTGATGACAGACATTGATTGATCTCCTCCGTGAGACGCTTCCCGTCTCGCAGAAGGTCTTACGCACCGCCGCCGTGCTGGATGCCCAAATGCCCGTTGAATCGCGGTTTTAAGTTTTCGTGATCAGGCGAAACCAAACGGCGCCGCGCGCGTATGAGCTTGAATCAATCCTGCCCGCCGGCCTCGATCTTCGCCCGCGCATCGCGCAACTGCACTGTCGTATCTTCCAGCCGCTCGGCGAGTTCGCGCATCAGTTCCAGCGCGAATTGCGGGACGTCGCGCAGCAATTGGAAGAACGCATCCTTGCCGACCTTCAGCGCGGTCAGCGGCGATGAGGCCACGACTGTCGCGGTGCGCGGCACGTTGCGCAGCACCGCCATCTCGCCGATGAAGGTGTTCTTCGGCACGGTCGCGACCACGACGCGGCGGCCGTCCTCGGTCGTCACGATGACGTCGGCATCGCCCTCCATCACGATATAGGCGGCATCGCCTGGCTCGCCCTCGCGGCACAGTACGCCGCCCGCGGGCAGCGAGAAGCGATGGCTGGTGAAGGCCAGCAGCTTCAGCTTCGCCGGATCCATCGTGGCGAAATAGGGGATGCGCCGCAGCGCCTCAACTTCCTCAACGATGGTCACGCGCTCATCTCCTTCAAGCGGCGCCGGCGAGGCGCCCGCCTTCGAAACCGACGACATTGTCGAATGCCGATGCATCCTGGCCCGGCGCCAGCGTCCAGATCACGCCGCGTCCCGTGCGCGCGGTCAGCACGCGCTTCAGGATCTCGTTCTGCGCACTGGGATCGAGCACCGCGAGCGCGCCGTTGACGACCAGCAGATCGGGGTTCTTGACGAGTGCGCGCGCGAGCGCGAGGCGCTGGCGCTGTGACGGCGCAAGGCGCTTGCCCGCCGCGCCGCAGGGAAAGCCAAGGCCGATGCGCGCGATGTCGTCTTTCAGGCCAAGCTCCGCGATCACCTCGGCGAGGATCTGTTCGATCCGCGCCTGCGCGTTCGGCACACCATAGACGACGCGGCCGAACAGGATGTTGTCTTCCACCGATGCGGCCTCGTTGTATTCGGCGGCATCGTAGAAGGCGATCTTCGCCCGCTCGTGCTGCGGCAAGCGCTCATGGAAGAGACGGCGCACGTTCAGCAGCTTGGCGCGCATCTCATCATCGAGCAGGCCGAGACGATGGCGTGCTTCGCTGTACGAAAAAGCGAGACCGATCATCCGCGCGCGCTGGTCGGGTGTCACCGTCTGACCTGCGTCGAGCCGTGCGAGCAACGTTTCGAAGAGCGGCAGTTCGGCCGCGGCGATGAAGCTGAACTGCGCGAAGAAGGGATGGTCCGGCGGCAGGCCGCGGAAGATTTCGACCATCGTCTCGGCGATCCCGCGGCCGAGGGTGAAGAGCTGCGCGTCGAGCCCGCTTTCTTCCAGCAGGTGCTTCACCGTGCGGTTCTGCGCGAGGTTCTGCGGCGCATAGGTCTGCCCGATCGCGACACCGAACAGCAGGTTCTCGCCGATCGTCGCCTGCGCATTGTAGAGCGCCGCGTCGAACGGCTCGACGACATCGACATCGCCGGTCATCTCGCGCTCCTTGAAGAGCTGGCGCGCCTTCAGCAGCCGTTCGGTGACGGCGGGCGCCTCCTCCGGATCGAAGCGGCCCTGCAGGCCGAAGCGGAAGACATCCGCCTCCAGTCCGGCGAGCGTCACGACGCCCATCAGCGCCCAGTCGACGCCGGCCGGGCCTTCGATGCCGAGCGCCTTGTAGTCGAGCCAATCCGCCTCGATGTCGAACGGCGCATTCCCCGCGAGCCCATCCTCGAGTCGCCGCGCCTCGGCGAGCGCGAGCGCCGGTCCGACATGAGCGGCCGCGCAGCGCGGTTCGTTGCGAATGCCGTAGAGCAGGTTGTCGCGCAGGCTCGCGCCAAACACGTAGGCGTCCTGTCCGACATAGGCGATGCGCCGTCCAGTCGCCGATTGCGGCAGGCCCTCGATCGGCTGGCCGCCGATCACCACCGTGCCCGAACGCACGCTCATCTGCCGCGCGATGAGCGCCGCCGCCGCTTCCTTGCCGCCGCCGGGCGGGCCGACAAAGGCGACATGCTGCGTGACCCCAAAGGCGAAGCTGACGGCATCGAGCAAGCGCGCCCCGGTCTCGTCGGCGACCGTCGCCTCGCGCACCTCGACCTCGTTCGCCAGCGGGGCGTAGTCGCCCGGCGCATGCGCGGCGGGATCGATCAGCCGGTCGGCGCGGAACTGCTCGACCACCTGCTCGTATTTGATCTGCGCGTCCTGCTTTTCCAGATACCAGTCGAGCAGTTCCTTGATCGGCCCGGGCAGGTCCTTGTAGGCCGCGATGACGGCCACGAGCTGGCCGATCGAGAGCTGGCCCTTGATCGCGAAATAACCGCCTACTGCGTAGAAGAAGAAGGGCGTGACCTGGGCTAGAAAGTTGTTGAGGAATTTGACGAAGAACTTCCGGCGATAGATCTCGAAGCGGATGTCGTAGATCCGCCCCAGCCGCCGCGTGATGTCGGCGCGTTCCCAGTTCGAGGTGTCGTTTGCCTGGATATCCGCCGCGGCATCGACGATCTCGCCGACCCGGCCCGACAATTCGCGCGCGGTCAGCTGGCGCTGCCGCCCCAGCGCCAGGATGGGGCGCCGCAGATAGGGGATGACGAAGGCCTGGATCGAAACGATGCCGACCGCGATCGCCCCCAGCAGCGGGTTCTGCAGCACGATGAAGATGACCGCGGTCAGCGCCTGGCCGCCCAGATAGGCCGGCGTCGCGAAAGCCTCGCCCACGAACCCGCCCAGCGGCTCGACCTCGTCCTTCACCATCGAGGAAATCTCGGCCGGTTTCACCCGGCGGAGGCGCTGGGGATAGAAGCGCAGGATCCGGTCGACCAGCTCATAGCGAAGCCGCCGCAGCAGCCGCTCGCCCATCCGCCCCTTCATCACATTGATGCGGTACTTGAAGAGCCCGTTGACGCAGACGAGCCCCAGGAAGGTGAACGACAGCGCGAACAGCGCGCTCATCTGGTCGAGGCTGAGGCCGGGGAACAGATGCCCGCCGCCCAGCCAGTCCGGCAGCGGCACGCTGAAATAGGTCCGGCTCGCCCCGTCCGCGAACCCGTCGCCCTGGATCGGCCCGTTGACGATCAGCTTGGGCAGGTTCAGCGAGACGAAATAGAAGGGCAGGGACAGCAGAATAAGGGCAAGCACCCGCAGCTGCTCGCCGAAGCTGTGCCGCCAGATATAGGTGAAAAGCCGACGCTCCATGCGCCCCTGGGTCCGGGAGTTGCCATCGCCATACGGGCAGGCCGCGCGGCGCGCAAGCGGCGATGGTCACCAGTGCCGGGATGCCGCACCGTGGTTGCGCGGCCCCCCGGGATTCGGCACACAACAGGCATGATTTCAGGCCCGACCTCGCACAGCTATGTCTCCCAGCGCCTCAAACTGCGCTATGTCGATTGGGGCAACCCCGACGCACCGCCGCTGATCCTGCTGCATGGCGGGCGCGACCATTCCCGCTCCTGGGACTGGACCGCCCAGGAACTGCGCAAGGACTGGCATGTCATCGCGCCGGACCTCCGCGGTCACGGCGACAGCGATTGGTCGGCCGACGGCAATTACGGCCCGCTCGCCAGCCTCTACGACCTCGGCCAGCTCATCCACCAGTTGAAGCTCGCCCCCGTCACCATCGTCGCCCATTCCTTCGGCGGCGGCATCGCCCTGCGCTATGCCGGCGTCTATCCGGACAATGTGAAGAAGCTCGTCGCCATCGAGGGCATGGGACCATCGCCCAAAATGATGGCCGAGCGCCTGGCGAAGACCATGGGACACCGCATCCGCGGCTGGGTCGATGCAAGGCGCGGCATCGCCGCCCGCTCGCACCGCCGCTACGCGACGCTCGACGAGGCCTATGCCCGGATGAAGGAGGAGAACCACCACCTCTCCGACGAGCAGGCCCGGCACCTGACCGTGCACGGCGTCAGCCAGAACGAGGACGGCACCTATAGCTGGAAGTTCGACAACTATATGCGCGCCTTCCCGCCCTATGACATGGCGCCGGCCGATGTCGAGGAGCTCTGGGGCGCCATCACCTGCCCGACTTTGCTGGTCTACGGCGCCGACAGCTGGGCCTCGAACCCCGAGGAAGACGGCCGGATCGCACACTTCAAGACGGCCAAGGTCATCTCGTTCCAGAATGCCGGCCACTGGGTCCACCACGACCAGTTCGACGGCTTCATGGCGGCGCTGCGCGATTTCCTTTGACCCAACCCGCCCGCGTTCTCGTCTACAGCCATGACAGTTTCGGCCTCGGCCACCTCAGGCGCTGCCGGGCGCTGGGCGGGGCGTTGACGGCATCGCGGCCCGATCTCACCACCCTGATCCTTTCAGGCTCGCCGATCATCGGCGCCTTCGAATTTCCCGAACGCGTCGATTTCGTCCGCGTCCCCGGCGTCATCAAGCTGAAGGACGGTGCCTATGTGCCGTTGAAGCTCTCGGTGGAAGCGGGCGACGCCTTTCGCCTGCGCGCCGAAATCATCGAGCAGGCCGCCCGCGTCTTCGCGCCCGATCTCCTGATCGTCGACAAGGAACCGCTGGGCCTCCGCGGCGAGTTGACCCAAACGTTGCGCATGCTGAAGGAGCGCGGCACCAAGCTCGTCCTAGGCCTCCGCGACGTGCTCGACGACGCCGAGGCATTGGACCAGGAATGGCACCGCAAGGGCGTCCACCCCGCTTTGTCCGAGCTCTATGACGAGATCTGGATCTATGGCTGCGAGGACATCTACGACCCGCTGCAGGGCGTGGCGCTCGCTGAAGGGCTTCGCGAGAAGACGAAATTCACCGGCTATCTGAAACGCGAGACCTCACCCGGACGGCCACAACAACGCCTGCCCGACGGGCCGTTCGTCCTCATCACCACCGGCGGCGGCGGCGACGGCGAGGGGCTGATCGACTGGGCGCTCACCGCCTACGAACACTTCGGCGCCGATCTGCCCCAGGCGCTCTTCGTCCTCGGCCCCTTCATGGAACCGGCCGCGCAGGAGAATTTCCTCGCCCGTGCCGCGGCGCTGCCCGAAGTCACCGCCACGGTCTTCGACGCCGAGATGGAGCGCATCGTCGAGAAGTCATCCGGCGTCGTCGCGATGGGCGGCTACAACACGTTTTGCGAGATCCTCTCCTTCGACAAGCCGGCCGTCATCGTGCCCCGCGAGAAACCGCGCCGGGAACAATGGATTCGCGCAAAGCAGGCCGCCGACATGGGTCTCGCACGCATGCTCGAAGACCCTGCCGAACATGGCGGTACGCGCGACCCGTTCGCGATGGCCGAAGCGATCCGCGGCCTCGCCGCCCAGCCGAAACCCTCCGCCGCGCTGCGTCTCGGCATGATGGACGGGCTCGGCGAAGTGGTGCGTCTCAGCGCGCGCTGGCTGACATGATCGCGGTCATCCTGAAGGGCTGGCCGCGCCTTTCGGAGACCTTCATCGCGCGCGAACTGGAGGCGCTCGAAGACCGCGGCCTCGCTCTCTCGCTCTGGTCGCTCCGCCACCCCACCGACACCAAGACCCATCCCGCGCATGCAGCGGTGAAAGGCGTCGTCACCTACGTGCCGGAATATCTCCATCAAGAGCCGCGCCGCGTCTTCCGCGCCTGGCGTAAATTCCGTTGGTCGAAAAACTACCGCGCGGCGAAGGCCCTCTTCCGCGCGGACTGGAAGCGCGACCGCACCCGCAACCGCATCCGTCGCTTCGGCCAGGCGCTGGTCCTCGCCGCCGAACTGCCGCCGCAGACGACGCTGCTCTACGCGCACTTCATCCACACACCCGGCTCGGTCGCCCGCTATGCGGCGGCGCTGACAGGTCTTCCTTTCGCGGTCTCCGCCCACGCCCGCGACATCTGGACGACGCCCGATTGGGATCTGAAGGACAAGCTGACCGCGGCCCGCTTCGTCACGACCTGCACCGCGGATGGGCTGGGCCGCCTCAAAGCCGTCGGCGGCGACACGCTGTCCCTCAACCGCCACGGCCTCGACCTCGCGCATTGGCCTGCCGCACCCGCGCGTCCGCCGCGCGATGGCAGCGACGCGAGCGATCCCGTCACGATCCTCTCCGTCGGCCGTGCGGTGGAGAAGAAGGGTTACGAAACCCTGATCGATGCGCTGGCCGCCCTCGACCCTGCTCAGCACTGGCGTTTCGTCCATATCGGCGGTGGCCCGCTGCTGCCCGACCTCAAGGCCCGGGTCGTCGCGCATGATCTGGTAGACCGCTTCACCTGGATGGGCTCGCAGAGCGAAGACGCCGTACGCACCGCAATGCAGGCTGCCGATCTCTTCGCGCTGACACCCGTCGTCGCCGCGGACGGCGACCGCGACGGCCTGCCCAATGTCATCGTTGAGGCCCAGAGCCAGGGTCTCGCCGTCGTCTCCACCAAAGTCGGGGGCGTCGGCGAACTCATCACCGACGGCACGAACGGCCTGCTATGCCCGCCGAACGACGCGGCTGCACTAACCACGGCCCTCGCCCACCTTATTGCCGATCCCGCCGCGCGCACCACCATGGGCGAAGCGGGCCGCACGCGCGTGGCCACGGATTTCGCCGCCGCGCCCGGCGCCGACGCCATCGCCGCCTTGCTGCGCGGGGCGATGGCATGAGCCGCGCGCTGCTTTATTGCCCCATGAACCCGCCCGCGCCAGGCGCGCCGCCATCGGGCGACCGCGCCATGAGCGGCCTCCTCACCCGCGCCCTCGGGCAACTCGGATACACGATCGACGGCGCCTCAGCGCTCCGCAGCTACGAAGCGACCGGCAATACCCTGCAGCAAAGCGCCATCGCCGCCGCCGCGGAAACAGAAGTCACGCGCCTTATCGCCGCCCATCGCGCTGCCCCGCCCGCGCTGTGGCTGACCTATATGAACTACTACAAATCGCCGGATCATCTGGGCCCAGCGGTCGCGGCGGCGCTGAACATCCCCTACGCCATCGTCGAAGCGAGCTATGCCGCGAAGCGCGCCGCCGGCGATTTTGCTGCACCCCATGCTGCAGCAAAACGCGCGCTTCAGGCCGCGAATGCCGTCATCGCGATGACCGCGCATGACCGCATTGGTCTCGCCGCCGTCGTCCCGCCCGAGCGCCTCTTCCGCCTCGATCCCTTCATCGACACCGCACTCTTCCCGCCGGCCCGCAGCCGCCCCGCGCGCACGCCTATCATCCTCTCCGTCGCCATGCTGCGCCCCGGCAAGAAGCTCGCGAACTTCCCGCTGATCGCCGCGGCACTCGCCCGCATCGCCGATCTCCCCTGGCACTATCTCGTCGCCGGCGACGGGTCCGGCCACGCCGAGGCCGAGGCCGCCTTCGCGAACTTCCCTCCGACCCGTGTCACCTTCGCCGGCCGCTTCCCACCAGAGTCCATGGCCGCACTCTATGCCCGCGCCGATCTCTATCTCTGGCCCGGCCTCAAGGAAGCCTTCGGCCTCGCTTTTCTGGAGGCGCAGGCCAGCGGCCTCCCCGTCGTCGCCTGCGACACGGCGGGCGTCCCCGCCGTCGTCCATCAGGGCCGCGGAGGCTTCCTCAGCACGGCCGGCGATTCCGCGGCGCTCGCCCAGTCGCTCCGCATCCTCCTCGCCAACCGCCAGACGCGCGAGACCATGGGCGAGGTCGCCAGCGCCTTCGTTCATGGCGAACGCAGCATCGTGTATGCCGCACAGCGCCTGGCGCCCATCCTCAAGGGGATCGGCGCGTGACGACCCTCGCGCTCATCCGCCATGGCGTCACCGCTTGGAACGAAGAGGGCCGCATCCAGGGCCGCGCCGACATCCCGCTGTCGCCCAAAGGCATCGCCGAACTCCGCACTCTCCGCGCCCCCGCGGCGCTCGCCGGCGCGACCTGGCTCACTAGCCCCCTCCGTCGCGCCCGCCAGACCGCCGAATTGCTGCACGGCGATGCGGCCACCGAAGACCGACTGATCGAAACCAACTGGGGCGCCTGGGAGGGCCTCTCGACCGCCATCACCAATCCCCGCGCCGAACGCCTCTCCGCCCGCGGCCAGTCCGGCCTCGACCTCCGCCCGCCCCACGGCGAATCCCCACGTGACGTTCAAGCCCGCCTCCGCCCGCTCTTCGCCGATCTCGCGGTGCGCGGCGGCGCGTTTGTCGGTGTGACCCACAAGGGCATCATCCGCGCGACGCTCAGCCTCGCCCTTGGCTGGGACATGGCGCAGAAGCCGCCCGTCAAACTCCGCTGGCGCGCCGCGCACCTTTTCGATCTCAAGCCGGACGGCACGGTCACGTTGCTCCAGGCAAACCTGATGCTGGAGCCGCGCGCGTGACCCGCGTTCTCTTCCACGTCAATCACCTCTGGGGCGCCGGCCACTATGCCCGTATCGCGGCCATCGCCAATGCGGTGATCGAGGCCGGCGGCGCGGCCACCGTCATCGCCGGCAACACCCCGCTCCCCGGCCGCCTCGACCCGGCCGTTCGCCTCGTCGAACTTCCTCCGGTCCGTTCCCCCGACGCCAGCTATGCCCGCCTCGTCGACGCCAACGGCAACCCGCCCGATGCCGCCTTCTGGACCAACCGCGAAACCCTTATCGACGCAGCGCTGGCCGAAGCCCGCCCGGACATCGTCGTCACCGAGACCTTCCCCTTCGGCCGCCGCAAACTGAGCGCCGAATTGCTGCACCTCGTTGCTGCAGCAAAAGCCGCGAACGCAAAGATCGTCGCCAGCCTCCGCGACCTCCCGACCTGGCCGTCGAACACCGACCGCGTCCTCGAATGCGCCGACCGCCTGCGCGCGCATTACGACGCCGTCCTCGTCCATGGCGACACCTCGATCTTCGGCCTCAACGAACTGTGGCCGGGCGAGGTCCCCGTGCCGATGCGCGGCACCGGCTATGTCGTCGCCCCGCCGCCTCCGCCCGTCGCCAACCGCCGGGGCGTCGTCGTCTCGGCCGGCGGCGGCGGCGATGCCGCGCCCTTGCTGCGCGCTGCGTTTCAGGCCCATCGCGACGGCCTGCTGCTGGACGAACCCTGGACCTTCATCACCGGCCCCAACGCACCTGACACGGTGTTCGCCGAACTGACAAATGCCGCGAGCGAAACCGTCACCGTGCTGCGCAGCACGCCCGACCTGCCGCAGCGCATCGCCGCCGCCCGGCTCGCCATCTCGCGCGGCGGCTACAACACCGTCATCGAGACCATCGCAGCCCGCACCCCGCTTCTGGTCGTTCCCTTCGCGCCGCCCGGCGAGCCCGAGCAGGCGACACGCGCCAAACGCCTCGCCGCCCTCGACTTCATGGCCTGTCTCGACGAAGCCGACCTGACGCCCCAGACCCTCGCGCATGCTGCGCAGCATGCGCTGGACCTGCCCTCGCTGCCCGACGACCCGCTCGATATCGGCGGCGCGGCCCGCAGCGCGGCCCTCCTCGCAGAGATCGCGGGAGGCAGCTAAGGTCCCCGCATGTCCGTGCTCAGCTTCCGCGATGTGACGCTCGACTACGCCGCCGGCCGCGCCGCCGGCGTGCGTGTGCTCGACCGCGTCAGCTTCGAGGTCGGGCGCGGTCGCACCACGGCGCTGGTCGGCGAGAGCGGCTCGGGCAAATCGACCCTCGCGCTCGCCGCCATGGGCCTGCTGCCGCGCCACGCGAAACTTTCCGGCTCCATCGTCCTCGACGACGGCCGCGGCCCGCCCGTCGATCTCGGCACGCTGGATCGCGAGGGCAAGACCTACCGCAACATTCGCGGCGGCCGCATCGGCCTCGTCTTTCAGGAGCCGCTCTCCGCCTTCTCGCCTGTCCACACGGTCGGCAGCCAGATCGCCGAGGCGACCCGAGCGCACGAGCACGTTTCGCGCGCCGCCGCCCGCGCCCGTGCGGTGGACATGCTGCGACTCACCGGCTTCCACGATCCCGAACGCGGCTTCGACGCCTATCCCTTCGAACTCTCCGGCGGCCTTCGCCAGCGCGCGATGATCGCCGCCGCCCTCGCCGCCGGCCCTTCGGTGCTGATCGCCGACGAACCGACCACTGCGCTCGATGTCACCATCCAGGCGCAGGTTCTGGCTTTGCTCGAGCGCCTCAAGGGCGAGCTCGGCCTCTCCATCCTCTTCATCACCCACGATCTCGGCGTCGTCGCGGCGATCGCGGACGATCTCGTCGTGCTGTATCGCGGCCAGGTAATGGAGCGCGGCGCCGCCGACGCCGTCTTCGCTGACAGCCGGCACCCTTACTTTCAGGCGCTGCAAGGCGCCAATCCCAGCCTCGCCCGCAAGGAGACCCGCCTTACCGTCATCGGCGGCGAGGCCGACACCGCGGCCGCCGCGCGCTACACCCAAGGCCCCGTCAGCCCGCGCGACGAAACCGCTGGCGGCCCGCTGATCGATCTCGAAAATGTCTCCAAGTCCTTCGCGGCCCGGCGCGGCGGCGTCGAGGCCCCTGCGCTCGACCGCGTCTCGCTCGCCATCGCGCGCGGCGAAAGCATCGGCCTGGTCGGCGAATCCGGGTCGGGCAAGTCGACCCTCGCCAAGGTACTGATGCGCGTCGTCACGCCTGACTCTGGCCGCGTCGTCTTCCACGCCCGCGGCCAGGCGCATGATGTGGCAACTCTCAAGGGCGAAGACCTCGGCCGCTATCGCCGCCGCGTCGCCTATGTCTTTCAGGACCCCTATGCCGCGCTGAACCCGCGCATGAGCGTCCGTGACACGCTGACCGAGCCCTTCGCGATCCACGGCACCGCCGACCGACATGGCCGCGATGTCCGCGCCCGCGAACTCATCGATCTCGTCGGCCTGCCCCGCGCCTCGCTCGATCGCTACCCGCCCGCTTTCTCCGGCGGCCAGCGCCAGCGCATCGCCATCGCCCGCGCACTCGCCATGCGGCCCGAACTCCTCATCCTCGACGAGCCGACCTCCTCGCTCGACGTCTCCGTCCAGGCGCAGATCCTGAACCTGCTCGGCGATCTCCGGCGTGAGCTCGGCTTCGCCTATCTCTTCATCAGCCACGATCTCGCCGTCGTCGAGCACATTGCCGAGCGCGTCGCCGTGATGCGTCACGGTCGCATCGTCGAGGAAGCGCCCGCCGAGCGGCTCTTCCACGACGCGCGCCACCCCTATACCCGCGCCCTCATCGCCGCCGCCCCTGAAGCTGACCGCAAGGCACGGCTCGATCTCGGCGCCGTCATGGCGCGCGCGGCCGAAGACTGGGGCGACGACCGCCAGGTGACGTTGGTCGAAATCGAACCGGGGCACCGCGTCGCCATGCCGGTCAAAGGACATGCAAATGAAGCTGCTTAGCGTTCTGCTTCTGAGCTGGGCGATCACCGGTCCTGCGATAGCGCAGGACGCGCCCGCCCCCATCGACCCGCCCGCGCTCGCCGCCGACGTCGCCAACGGCGCACTGCCGCCCGTCACCGCGCGCGTCCCCGCCGATCCCCTCGTTGGCGGCTTCGAAACCTTGGGCCGCACCACCGGCAAGAGCGGTGGCACGCTCCGCCTCCTCCTCCCCAAGGACAAGGACATCCGGCTTCTCAATGTGTGGGGCTATGCGCGCCTCGTCGGCTATGACGAGAACTTCGAGATCAAGCCCGACATTCTCTCCAGCCTCGATGTCGTCGATAGCCGCAGCTTCACGCTGCATCTCCGCAAGGGCCACAAATGGTCCGACGGCGCGCCCTTCACGTCAGAGGACTTCCGCTATTTCTGGGAAGACATTGCGAACAACGCGGAACTGACCCCGGCCGGCGTGCCCGAGGAACTGCTGGTCGACGGCCAACCGCCCACCGTCACCATCATCGACGAAACGACCGTCCGCTATGAATGGCCGGCGCCGAACCCGCGCTTCCTCGCGCTGCTCGCGCAGGCCCGCGAGCCTTACATCTACCGCCCCGCGCATTACCTGAAGCGCTTCCACATCAAATACGGCGATCCCAACGAAATCGCCGACCTCGTCGCCAAGGCCAAGGTGAAGAGCTGGGCCGCGCTGCATAACCGGCGCGATTCCATGTACGACAACGACAATCCGGATATGCCGACCCTGCAGCCCTTCGTCATCGAAGCCGGCGGCGGACCGGTCTATCGCCTGCACCGCAATCCCTACTTTCACCGCGTCGACCGCTACGGGATGCAGCTGCCTTATATCGACAAGATCGAGGTCACCGTCGTCGAGCCCGGCCTCATCGGCGCGAAGACCGCGGCGGGCGACAGCGATCTCCAGGCGCGCGGCATCTCGTTCTCCGACGCGACCGCGCTGAAGGCAGCGGAGGGCAAGGGCCAATTCCGCGTTCTCCTCTGGCCGGTGACCAAGGGCTCGCAGGTCGCGCTTTATCCTAATCTCACCACGACCGATCCGACCTGGCGCGCGCTGTTGCGCGACCGCAGCTTCCGCCAGGCGCTCTCCGCCGCGATCGACCGCGACGACATCAACGCGACGCTGTTCTTCGGCCTCGCGACCCCCGGCAACAACACCGCGCTGAAGGAAAGCCCGCTCTATTCCGCCGAGCGCACCACGCGCGAAGCCGTCTACGATCCCGCCAAGGCCAACGCGCTGCTCGACGAGATGGGTCTTACCAAGCGCGACGCGGGCGGCCTCCGCCTCATGCCCGACGGCCGCAAGCTGGAAATCGTGATCGAAACCTCCGGCGAGAGCGCGGAGGAATCCGCCATGCTGGAACTGATCACGCCGACCTGGCGCGCCGCCGGCATCGGCCTCATCACGCGGCCCTACGAGCGCGACGTGCTGCGCAACCGCGCCTATGGCGGCGAGAGCATCATGACGGTCTGGTCGGGCCTTGAAAACGGCGTGCCGCGCCCCTCCGCCATTCCCGACGAACTCGCCCCGGTGACGCAGGAAATGCTGAGCTGGCCGCGCTGGGGCCAGTACATCACGACCAAGGGCAAGTCGGGCGAAGCCGCCGACCTCCCAGAGGCGCAGAAGCTTCTCACGCTGTACGCCGCGTGGAACGCCACGACCGACGACGCTGAACGCACGCGCATCTGGACCGAGATGCTCGACATCAACGCGACCGAACAGTTTTCCATCGGCACGGTCTCGGGCGTGCTGCAGCCCATCGTCGCATCGAACGCGCTGCGCAACGTCCCCGAGTCCGGCGTCTTCGGCTGGGATCCCGGCGCCCAGTTCGGCATCTACCGCATCGATGCCTTCTGGCTCGACCGGTGATGCCAGCTCAAACCGATACCCACCCGTCATCCCGGGCGAGGCCGCCGCAGGCGTCCGAGACCCGGGACCCAGGGGCCGCAAGCACCGTACCCAGTCACCTGGGTCCCGGCTCTTCGCTGCGCTACGGCCGGGATGACGTGAATAAGTGGAGTACGCGCTGAATGCTGCGCTACGCCCTCCGCCGTATCCTGGCGATGATCCCGGCGCTGATCGCGGTCAGCTTCCTGATCTTCGTCGTCGTCGAGCTGCCGCCCGGCGACTATCTCTCCAACGAGATGCAGGAGCTGCAGAGCCAGGGCGAGGGCGCCGGCGCGGCGCGGCTGGAATTCCTGCGTCAGGAATTCGCCTATGACCGGCCCTTCCTCGAACGCTATGCGATCTGGGCCGGCTTCTGGCCGGGACCGCACGGTTTCGATGGCCTCCTTCAGGGTGAGTGGGGCTGGTCGTTCATCTATTCCAAACCGGTCTCCGAAGTGCTCGGCGACCGCATCGGCCTCACCGCGCTGCTCAATCTCGCGACTGTTTTCGTCGTCTATCTGATCGCCTTTCCCGTCGGCCTCCTCGCCGCACGGCGGCCGGGGGGCGTCGTCGACTTCAGCGCCTCGACCGTCTCCTATATCGGCCTCTCGATCCCCAGCTTCCTCTTGGCGCTCGTCCTCCTCTCCTTCGCCCATGCCTGGTTCGGCATCACGATCGGCGGGCTGATGAGCCCGGCCTATATCGATGCGCCCTGGTCATTCGCCAAGCTCGGCGACGTCGCCGCCCATCTCGCGATCCCCGCCCTCGTCATCGCGCTCGGCTCGGCCGGCATCATGATAAGGCGCCTCCGCGCCAATCTCCTCGACGAGGTCGCCAAGCCCTATGTCGTCGCGGCGCGCGCCCGCGGCATCGGTGAGGCACGCCTGCTGACGCGCTATCCGCTCCGCCTCGCCTTCGCGCCCTTTGTCGCGGATATTGGCAATCTCCTGCCCTCGATGGTGTCGGGCTCGGTCATCGTCTCGGTCGTGCTGAACCTGCCGACCGTCGGCCCGGTCCTGCTCAGCGCACTGCGCGGCCAGGACACCTTCCTCGCCGGCTTCATCCTGCTCTTCACGGCGGTGTTGACGCTGGCGGGCATGCTGGTCTCCGACCTCATCCTCGCCGCGCTCGACCCGCGCGTGCGGCTCGGCCAGAAGGCGAAGCTGTGAGCGCCGCTTTGCCCCCGCGCGACGGCGACCCGCCGCACTGGGCGGACGAGCGCCCCTTCACGCCCGGCCCACCGCTCGCCCAGGACGCTGACGGCCTCACCTCCGCCCGCCGCTTCTGGCGCCGCTTCCGCCGCCACAGGCTGGCGCTCGCCGCCTTCTGGCTGCTCGCCTTCCTCTATCTGATCGTCGTGCCCTTCGCGGAATTCCTGGCGCCTTACGGCCGCGACCAGCGCTTCCCCGATGCCGGCCACCACCCGCCCCAGGCCGTACGCCTCTTCGGCGCCGACGGGCTCTCGCTGCCCTTCGCCTATTCCACGACCTCGAAGGTCGATCTCGGCCAGATGCGCCGCATCTATAGCGAAGACGCCACCCAACCGCAGACCATCCGCTACTTCTGCGAGGGCACGCCCTATCAGCTCCTCGGTCTCGTCGAACTCCGTACCCGCCTCTTCTGCGCCGGCGAAGGCGGGACGCTCTTCCTCTTCGGCACCGACGCACTCGGCCGCGACCTCTTCAGCCGCGTCGTCTTCGGCGCCCGGACTTCGCTGACCATCGGCCTGATCGGCGTCGCCATCAGCTTTGCGCTCGGCGTCATCTTCGGCGGGCTCGCCGGCTTTTTCGGGGGCTGGACGGACTGGGCGGTGCTCCGCGTCATCGAACTCCTGCGCGCCCTCCCGGAATTGCCGCTCTGGCTCGCGCTCTCCGCCGCCATTCCCGCGACCTGGCCGCCAATGTCGGTCTTTATCGGCATCACCGTGATTCTCGGCCTGCTCGACTGGCCCGGCCTGGCGCTCGGCGTCCGCGCCAAGGTGATGCAGCTCCGTGAGGAGGAATACGCCGTGGCGGCGGCGATGATGGGCGCTTCGCCCCGCCGCATCCTCTTCCGCCACCTGTTGCCCAATTTCTCTAGCCACCTCATCGCCAGCGTCACTTTGGCGATCCCCGCGATGATTCTAGGCGAAACCGCGTTGTCCTTCCTCGGCCTCGGCATCCGCGAGCCGCTGGTGAGCTGGGGTGTCCTCCTCAACGACGCCCAGAATTTCGCGGCTTTGTCGGTCTATCCCTGGCTGCTTCTGCCCGTGATCCCCGTGATCCTGACTGTGCTCGCCTTCAATTTCATGGGCGACGGCCTTCGCGATGCCGCCGATCCCTACGCCCAATCCTGACGATCACATCCGTGTGACCCCAGTCACGGACTGAAAACCACTATCCCCGTAGGGTATAAAGGCCCTTCCAGTAGCGCCGCGGGCCGGCGTGGATTTTCAGCAGATGAACCACATGACCACTGCCCCCGTAGGCATTGAAAAGACCTTGGGCGTTGGCAAGAAGAAGCGCTCGCTGCGCACCAAGAGCCTGATCTGGCTCGGCGGGATCGGCGCGGTCGTCGTCGTCCTCTTCCTGCTGTTCTCGGGCGGCGGCGCGCCGGTCGGCTTCAAGGCCGAGGCCGTCAAGCGCGGCCCCCTCTCGGTCAAGGTCACCGCCACAGGCACGCTCCAGCCGATCGACCAGGTCGATGTCGGCGCCGAAGTCTCCGGCCGCGTCGTCGAGGTGAAGGTCGACTTCAACAACACGGTGAAGACCGGCGACATCCTCGCCCAGATCGACACGACCCAGCTCGAGGCCCGCCGCATCCAGACCGAAGCCCAGCTCGCCGCCGCCAAGGCCGGCGTCCGCCAGGCCGAAGCCGCCCTTTCCGACGCCGCCCGGCGCCTCGAACGCCTGCGCGACCTTGCCAAGGGCCGCAATGTCAGCCAGCAAGATCTCGACACGGCGCAGGCGACCTACGATCAGGCCGTCGCCGGTCTTGAAGTCGCCAAGGCCCAGGTCGCCATCCAGGACGCGAACCTGAAAGTCGCGGTCGGCGACATCGACAAGGCCGTCATCAAATCGCCGATCGACGGCATCGTGCTCTATCGCAATGTCGAACCCGGCCAGACCGTCGCCGCCTCTTTCCAGACGCCGATCCTCTTCACCCTCGCCTCCGACATCAAGAATCTCGAACTGCTCGCCGATATCGACGAGGCCGATGTCGGCCAGGTCGACGAGGAACAGGGCGCCAGCTTCACCGTTGACGCTTTCCCGAACCGCACCTTCGAGGCCCGCATCCGCTCGCTGCGCAACGCGCCCAAGAAGGCGGACGCCGCGACCGGCGCGACCAGCCAGGGCGTCGTCGTCTACCAGGCCGAATTGTCGGTCAACAACGAGGCCGGCCTCTTGAAGCCCGGCATGACCGCGACCGCCGAGATCACCGTGAAGACGGTCGAATCCGCCATCCTCGTGCCCAATGCGGCGCTGCGTTTCGTGCCGCCGGATATTTCGATGAGCGAAGCCATCGCTGAAGAGAAGCAAGGCGGCGAGGGCCAGGACAAGCCGCGCGATCCGACCGCCGGCCGCGTCTTCATCGAAGAGGGCGGCAAGCCCGTCGAACACAAGGTCAAGATCGGCGCGACCGACGGCGCCTTCACCGAGATTCTCGAAGGCGATCTGAAGGAGGGCGACAACGTCCTCACCGATCTCGCCCGTGCCGGCTCGGGCGCCTAAGGCAGGACACGGATGACCGCTCCCACCGGCAACGGCCCCGTCCTCGCCTTTCGCGACGTCGCCAAGGTCTATGGCGAGGGCGACGCGGAAGTGCGCGCCCTCAACGGCGTCAGCTTCGAAATCTATCCCGGCGAGTTCGTCGCGGTCATGGGCGCGTCCGGCTCGGGCAAATCGACGACGCTGAACATTCTCGGCTGCCTCGATGTCCCCTCGTCCGGCAGCTACGACTTCATGGGCGTGCCCGTCGAAACCCTCGACCGCAAGCAGCGCGCTCTGCTGCGCCAGAATTATCTGGGCTTCGTCTTCCAGGGCTTCAATCTTCTGAAGCGCACCACCGCGCTGGAGAATGTGCAGCTCCCGCTGGTCTATCGCGGCACGCCGGCGCGCGAGCGCCGCGAGCGCGCGGAAGAAGCGCTCCGCCTCGTCGGTCTCGGCGACCGCATGGATCACACCTCGTCCGAACTCTCCGGCGGCCAGCAGCAGCGCGTCGCGATCGCCCGCGCGCTCGTCTCCGATCCCGCCGTCATGCTCGCCGACGAGCCGACCGGCAATCTCGACAGCCAGCGCACCAACGAGATCATGCGCCTCTTCAGCGATCTCAACGCCAAGCGCGGCATCACCATCATCCTCGTCACCCACGAGGACGAGGTCGCCGCCTACACCAAGCGCCATGTCCGGTTTCGCGACGGCAAGATCGCCTATGACGGTCTGCCCATTACCAAGGCCGAGCTCGAGGCGATGGCATGATCTCCTCGGCCCTCCGTCTCGCTTTGCGCGAACTCTGGGCCAACAAGCTCAGGACCTTCCTGACCTGCACCGGCATGATCATCGGCGTCGGCGCGGTCATCGCGCTTCTGACGATCGGCGCCGGCGTCACCGCCTCGATCAATCACGAGTTCGCCTCGATCGGCAAAAATCTCGTCTGGATCTGGCCGGGCGGCGAGCAACAGCGCGGCCCCGCGCGCGAGGTCAAGCGCTTCACCTGGCGCGATCTCGATCTCGTGCGCCGCACCGTGCCCGGCGTCGTGCTGATCGCGCCCTCGGTGGGCAGCGGCCACAGCGTGAAATTCGGCAATCTCGACACGCAGACCACGATCATCGGCACCACGCCCGACTATTTCCCCATCCGCCTGTGGACCTTCGCCGAAGGCCGCCCGTTCTCGGATGCCGAATCCGGCGCCGGACGCATGGCCTGCGTGATGGGCCAGTCGCTGCGCGCCAAGCTCTTCGGCAACGCCAATCCGGTGGGGCAGCGCGTCCGCATCGACGGCCTCGCCTGCGAGGTGATCGGTCTTCTCGCCCCCAAGGGCGCCGGCACGTTCGGACAGGATGAAGACGACCGCATCATCATGCCGCTGCGCGCCTATCAGCGGCGCTTCACCGGCGATGAGTGGATCAATACGCTGCAGCTGATGGCCAGCTCCTCCTCGGAGGTCCAGCCGATGATCGAGGGCGCCCGCGCCGTGCTGCGCCAGGCGCGCAACATCCCGACCGGCAAGCCCGACGATTTCACCATCGAGGACGTCAACTCGTTCGGCGAGGAGACAACTGCGGTGCTCGGCTATGTCACGCTCTTCGTCGGCGCCGTCGCCTTCATCTCGCTGATCGTCGGCGGCATCGGCATTATGAACATCATGCTGGTCAGCGTCACCGAGCGCACACGCGAGATTGGCATCCGCCTCGCCATCGGCGCGCAGGAGCGCGACGTGCTGACCCAGTTCCTGATCGAGGCGATGACCCTCGCCGTGCTCGGCGGCCTCGCCGGCGTGCTACTCGGGCTCTTCATCGCCTGGATGGTCACCGGGGCGCTCGGCTGGGCCTTCCTGCCCTCCGCGCCGCTCATCATCGGCGCGACGGTTTTCTCCGCACTCATCGGCATCGGCTTCGGCTTCTTCCCCGCGCGCCGCGCCGCGCGGCTGAACCCGATCGAAGCGCTGCGGTTCGAGTAAGGGCGCGCCATGAACTGGACGACCGTCCGCCTCGCGCTCCGCGAACTTCGCGCCAACAAGATGCGGACCTTCCTCACCTGTCTCGGCATGATCATCGGCGTCGGCGCGGTCATCGCGCTGGTGACGATCGGCAACGGCGTCACCGCGCAGATCACCTCCACGCTGGAATCGCTCGGCAACAATCTTGTCTTCGCCTTTCCCGGCGGGCCGGATGCCGGCGGCCGCGGCGACGATTCCCCCTTCGACCGCGATGATGTCGAGGCGATCCGGCGCGGCGTGCCGGGCGTGATCGACATGACGCCCTCCGCGCAGAGCGGCGTCCAGGCGACCAATGGCGGCTACACCGCGAACACCCAGGCCGAAGGCGGCGAGACCTCGTATTTCCGCATCGGCCTCTGGCAGGCCGCCGAAGGCCGCTTCTTCACCGACGCCGAAGCCGGTCGCACGGTCTGCGTCATCGGCAAGACGGTGCGCGACAAGCTCTTCGCCGGCGGCACCGCGGTCGGCCAGCGCATCCGTCTCGGCCGGGTCGCCTGCGAGGTCATCGGCGTCCTGAAGGCCAAGGGCTCGTCGATGTTCACCGGCGACCAGGACGACATCATCGTCATGCCGCTGAAGGCGTTCCAGCGCCGCATCCAGGGCTCGACCGATCTCTTCAACATCCAGATCTCCGCCGCCAGCCGCGCCGACATCCCCCGCGTGATGGACGGCGTCCGCCTGGCGCTGCGCCAGTCGCGCGGCATCGGCGCGGAGGAGAAGGACAACTTCACCGTCCGCGACCTCCAGGGCTTCGTGCAGCAGGCGCAGAGCATTTTCGGCATCATCACGCTCTTCGTCGGCGCGGTTGCGGCGATCTCGCTGATCGTCGGCGGCATCGGCATCATGAACATCATGCTGGTTTCGGTCACCGAACGCACGCGCGAGATCGGCATCCGCCTCGCCATCGGCGCGCAGGAGCGCGACGTGCTGCTGCAGTTCCTGACCGAGGCGATGATCCTTTCCACCCTCGGCGGCCTTATCGGCATCGTGCTCGGTCTCGGCCTCGCCTTTCTCGGCACCGCCGTGATGGGCGCGCCCTTCCTGCCCTCGATCGGCATCATTGTCGGCGCGACGCTCTTCTCCGCCGCCTTCGGCATCAGCTTCGGCTTCTTCCCCGCCCGCCGCGCCGCCAAGCTCAACCCGATTGAAGCCCTGCGCTACGAGTAGGTAGCCTTCACCTTTGGATGCGAACGGCATCCGGAGGGCGCGCCATGACATCCCGGACAGCCATGTGTTCCTGCGGCCAATTGCAGATCGCCGTTGAAGGCGAGCCGCGCGGCGTCGGTGTTTGCCATTGTCTCGCCTGCCAGCGCCGCACCGGCAGCGTCTTCGCCGCGCTCGCCAGCTTCGCGCCGCCCTACAAGATCTCAGGGATCGCCACCGACTATGTCCGCACCGGCGATGCGGGCGCGGCCTTCAGGTTCCGCTTCTGCCCGGTCTGCGGCACGACGCTGTTCCACACCGAGGAAGGCTATGAGGACCGGTCGGTGGCGGTCGCCGTCGGCGCCTTCGCCGATCCGGATTTCCCGCCGCCCGAGGTCGCGGTCTACGACTGCCGCAGGCATGGCTGGGTCCAGCTCCCCGCGGGCGTACGGACTTACGACAAGGATCCGGACTGATAGAAAAGGCCCCGCCGGAGGGAGCGGGGCCTTGTCAGCAGGACCAAGCCGAGGGGATGGGGCTTTTATTCGGCCTTGCCGATCTTGATGTCCGCGCCGTCGGACGAAAGCGTTCCGGTATAGGCGGCGATCCACACATCGCCCGAGCCCATGACGGAGACGTCCGGATTGTTGGCGGTGCCGCCGAAGCGCACGCTACCCGAACCCGCAATATCCACCTTGAAGGGATCGGCGGTGCCGCCGTCGATCGTGACGTCGCCGGACCCCGCGACGTCGATATCCAGTTTGCCGTTCACGGCTTCCGCCCGCACCTCGCCAGAGCCGGCGATGTCGATGTCGAGCCCGCGCTCGACCCGGCCGAGCGTGATGTCGCCGCCGCCGGCGATCTCGAGATTGGCCTCGCCGACATTGCCGCCATTGATGCTGCCCGAGCCGGCGATCGAGGCTTCCAGGGTTCCGGTCGCCTTGAAGACATTGATGTCGCCGGAGCCGGCGATCGTGACTTTGGCGTCGGTCACCTCGCCGATCCGGGTATCGCCGCCGCTGGTGTTGAAGCGGATCGGGGCCTTGATGTCGCCGATCTGGGCATCGCCCATATAGTTGTCGACCTTGATCGGGATCCCCGGCGAGAGCGTCACGACGACATGGAGATCTTCGGGATCGATCGAGGACGAGCCCCACATATCGTCCCACCATCCCGCGTCGATCCCCTCCATGCCGATGACGAGAGCATCGCCCGAGGTGGAGAGGCGGAGCTTCTGGACCATCTCCGGCTCGCCGTCGACGCTGACCTGGATGCCTGACGTGCCGGGGACGACATCAACCCGGAAGCCGGCGATCAGAGCATCGACCTGGAGGCGCTGCGCTTGGAAATTCTGCGTCACTGGACCCTGCGCCGCAGCGGTGGAGACCAGCAGCGCCGCGGTTCCCGCGGTCAAAAAGAGCCTGGTTGTCGGCATGATACTCTCCATCGAACGCGGCCTGCCCCAGTCGCCTGTTATGACAACCCTGTCATACCCCGGGCTTTCGCGCGGTGATCCGGGTCACAGCGGGCATGAATCAAAGTGGGGCGTTAAAGGCTCTGGCCGGGCAGCACGACCATGCCCTCGCGCGCGGCGATGCAGGCAATGCCGGCGGCGGCGGAAGCGGCGACCGCCTCGACCTCGATCGCCGCCATGGCTTCATCGTTATGGGCGGGATCGTGATGGAAGGGGATGTAGAGACCAACCCCCGCAACCTCGGCGAGCCTGAGGCCCGCGCGCCAGGTCGAATGGCCGAAGCCGCGCTTTTTCTCGTATTCGGCGTCGGTATAGGAGGCGTCATAGATGAGGACATCGGTCCCGGCCACGAACGCCGCCAGCACCGGATCGGGCTCCGGCCCGGTATGTTCCAGGTCGGTGATATAGCAGGCGGACTTGCCGTTATATTCCACCCGGTAGCCGGCCGCCCCGTTGGGGTGGTTCAGAGGCACCGTCTTCAGCGTCACGCCGTCCCCCGGCTCCAACGTCTCGCCGGCGCGGAAGTCGCGGAAATGGACCGCCGCGCGGAAAATGTCCGGCTCGATCGGCAGGACCGGCGCCGACATCAGCGTGTGCACGGCATCGCGCGTCGAGAGCGGCCAGGCGAGATGGCCCGACCAGATGTCGAAATGATTGGCGGGATTGAAGAGCGGCTGGAAGAAGGGCAGGCCGCAAATGTGATCGAAATGCGTGTGGGTGAGGTAGATGCTGGCGTTCAGCGGCGCTTCGCGCAGCAGCACGTCGCCCAGCGGCCGCACCCCGGTGCCGCCGTCGAAGATCAGCAGCTTGTCGCCGCAGCGCACTTCCAGGCACGACGTATTGCCGCCATAGGCCGCATAATCGGGGCCGCCGCAGGCGATCGAGCCGCGCACGCCCCAGAAGCGGATGAGGAACTGGCTGTCCATTACGTCACGCCTTGCGCGGCCGGCCTGGCCGAAGGCCGGTCACGGGTTGAGCCTATAGCCGCCGCTTTCGGTGATGATCAGGGCCGCCTTGGCGGGATCCGGCTCAATCTTCTGGCGCAGGCGATAGATATGCGTCTCGAGCGTATGCGTCGTGACCGCGGGATTATAGCCCCAGACTTCATGCAGCAGCGTTTCACGCGCCACCGCCTTCCCCTGGCGGTAGAGATATTTGAGGATCGAGGTTTCCTTTTCGGTCAACCGGATCTTCTTGTTCGCGGCTGTGACCAGCAGCTTGGCGGCCGGCTTGAACGTGTAGGGCCCGACCGCGAAGGTCGCATCCTCGCTCTGCTCGTGGCTGCGCAGATGGGCGCGCACCCGGGCGAGCAGCACGGCGAAGCGGAAGGGTTTGACGACATAGTCGTTGGCCCCGGCTTCCAGGCCCTGGACCTGGTCGGCCTCTTCGCCCGCGCCGGTCAGCATGATGATCGGCGTCTTGACCCCGCCTTTGCGCATCAGCCGGCAGGCCTCGCGGCCATCGATATCGGGCAGGCCGACATCCAGCAGGATGAGATCGAACCCGCCCGCCTTCGCCTGCTCGACGCCGTTGGCGCCGGTCGGCGCTTCCGTCGTCTCGAATTCACCCGTCAGCACCAGCTGCTCGGCCAACGCCTCGCGCAGATCCTTGTCGTCATCGACCAGCAGCAGGCGTCGCTTTGCAGTCATGCGGGCTTTCGAGAACCGGCGCGGCTTGTCGGGCCGCGCCATTGTGACCAAGTCTTGTATCTTATAGGCAAAGCCCCCGGCAAACTGTGATGGACGCTCCACCCCCTCGCGAGCGCCAAATGAGCATCGGACCATCGTTAAGTGCGCACGCGCCTGACCCTTCTCCAGCCCGTTGAACGCGCCGCCGCCGCCTTGCGCCGGGGTGAACCGGTGCTGATCGACGGCGCGTCCGGCGGGGCGATCCTCGCGCTGGCCGGCGAAACGGCGCGCGCGGGACAGCTCGAAGCCCTGCGTGCCCTGGGCGCTCCGGTTCACGCGGTGCTGACCCATGCCCGCGCCCAGACGCTCAAGATTCGTCTCTATACGGAGGGCGTCGTCGCGCTCGATCTGCCCGAAAGCGGCGCGATGGAGCGCCTGCGCGCGCTGATCGATCCGACCGCCGACCTCGCCAATCCCCTGGTCGGCCCCTACCAGGCGCTGCGCATCACTTTGCCCGAGGCCTACGGTCCCGGCGTCAAGCTTGCCAAACTCGCGGGCCTGCTGCCCGCCCTCGTCGCGACCAGCGTCAGCGAGGCCACGGCGCATGCGATCGAAGACCGCGACCGGCTGGAGCGCCTCTCCGCCGCCGATATCGCCGCCTATGACGAGACCGCGGCCCGCAGCCTGAAGGCCGTCACCCAGGCCCGCGTGCCCCTCGCCGGCGCCGAGCATTCCGAAATCGTCGCCTTCCGCGCCTCGGACGGCGGGCCCGAACACCTCGCCATCCTGATCGGTGACCGCGACGGCAACCCGCCCGCCCCGCCCGGCCCCGTGCTCGCGCGGCTCCATTCAGAATGTTTCACGGGCGACCTGATCGGCTCGCTCAAATGCGATTGCGGCGACCAGCTGCGCGGCGCGATCCGGGCGATCGCCGAGGGCGGCGGTGGCGTGCTGCTCTATCTCGCGCAGGAGGGCCGCGGCATCGGCCTGATGAACAAGCTGCGCGCCTACCACCTCCAGGATCAGGGCTTCGATACGATCGAGGCCAATGAGCGGCTCGGCTTCGACGCCGACGAACGGCTGTTCCTGCCCGCCGCGACCATGCTGCAGATCCTCGGCTTCACCGCGGTGCGCCTGCTCACCAACAATCCCGACAAGGTCGCGTCGCTGGAGCGTCACGGCATCCACATCACCGAGCGGGTCGCCCACGCCTTCCCGTCCAACCCCTATAATGCCGACTACCTCCAGACCAAGAAGGCCAAGGCCGGCCACGTCCTCTAGGCAAGGATTGCCGCGAGCCGCGCCGCCTGATCGGAGAGAACCCACGATTTCCGCGGTCGCGGCGCTGGCCCGCCGCTTGCTGGTTCCGGGGCGATGAACGACGTCTTCGCAAACGCCCAAAGCCTGGCGCGGCACGAACGCATCCTTGCGCGCGTCCATGCGCAGGAAGCCAAGGCGGCCCAAGCGAAGACCGACTTCCCCGCCGCCCTGGCCGCGGCCACCCCGATCGCCCCGGCGCCTGCAGCTCCCGTCCCCGTCGCGCCGACCCCGGTCGCCGCGATGGCCGCGCCGGTGGTCCCTCCACCCATCGCCACCAGCGAAGCCGCGCCGCCCCCGGCCCACCAGGTCGCCCAGATCGTCGGCGCCTTCACGCCGCATGCCGCACCGGCCACCCCCGCGCCCGCCGGCGCCGCAGACCTGTCGTCCGATCAGCTCGCGCTGCTCATGAACGGCTTCGGCCAGAAGCAGCCTGCCGCCACCCCGGCCACACCCCCAGCCCCCGTCATCTCGACACCGTCGGCTGCCGATCTCTCGCCCGACCAGATGGCGCTGCTGATGAGCAGCTTCGGCCTGAAGGAGCCTCTGCCGGCAGCCACGCCCGCCGCCAACCCGATGGCCCAGGTCGCCGCCAATATCGACAGCCTGACCCCTGATCAGACCGCCTTGCTGATGCAGAGCTTCGGCGTCACCGGCAGCGGGTCGTCCGAACCGATGCCCGAGGATGCACCGGCCGACTCCCGGCCCGTCCCGATGAATGATATCGGCCCCATCGCCGCGCCCGTGGCTGCGCCACCATCTGCACCCACTGCCGCACCCGCGGTCGCCACCATCGCGGCCCCGGCCATGATCCCCGTCAGCGGTGAAAATCTGCGCTTCTTCGCCATCAACCCCAGCCATGATCGGGTCACCACCGCCGCTGCCGGCAATGCCAGCGAGGCTTACCTGAGGACGCTCCGCACCGTGTCCGGCCGTATGGGTGCGGACACCGCAACAGGCGCCGATGGCCGCTGAGCCCCTGCGTCCCTCCGTCACGGCTGAAGATGCCTGCGACGGCTTTAGCGTCGAGTCCATGGATCTCACGGTACGGCCCTGGGCCGAAGGCGGCTTCATTCTGGAAGCGAATGGGTTCGCGATGCGCTGTGCGGTGGGTCGCACCGGCCTCACCGCGGACAAGCACGAGGGCGATGGCGGCACGCCGATCGGCCGCTGGGCGCTACGCGAAGGCTTCTACCGTCCCGACAAGATGCCGGCGCCGCAGACCCGCCTGCCCATGCAGGCGCTGAAACCGAGCGATGGCTGGTGCGACGCGCCGGGCGATCCGAACTACAACAAGCCCGTCCAACTTCCCTATCGCGCGAGCCACGAAGAGCTCTGGCGCAAGGACGACATCTACGACGTCATCGTCGTGATGGGGTACAATGACGATCCGCCCACGGACGGCCGGGGCAGCGCGATTTTCCTCCACATCAGCCGCAGCGATTACAGCCCGACCGCCGGCTGCGTCGCCGTACCGCTGGAGGAGATGATGAAGCTGCTCGCGCTGGTCGGCCCCGAAACGCACATCGTCGTCAGCGCCGCCTAGCCGCGCCCGCCGAAGATCGCGCTGCCGACGCGCACATGCGTCGCGCCCAGCTTCACCGCCGTTTCGAAATCCCCGCTCATGCCCATCGAGAGCCGCGTCAAGCCATGGTCCTGCGCGAGTTCGGCAAGCAGCGCGAAATGCAACGCGGGCGCTTCGTCTTCGGGCGGAATGCACATCAACCCGCCGATCGCGAGACCGAGATCGCGGCACTCCGTCAGGAACGCGCCCGTCTCACGCGGCATGACGCCGCCCTTCTGCGCCTCCTCGCCCGTGTTCACCTGGACGAACAGCAGCGGCGCCTTGCCTTGCTTCGCAATCTCCACGGCCAGCGCCCTGGCGAGGCTCAGCCGATCAACGCTGTGAATCGCATCGAACAACGCAACAGCCTCGCGCGCCTTGTTCGACTGGAGCTGACCGATCAGGTGAAGCTCCGTATCCGGATAATCGTCGCGCAGCGCCAGCCATTTCGCCTGCGCCTCCTGCACGCGGTTCTCGCCGAAGACGCGCTGGCCCGCTTCGAGCACCGGACGGATCGCTGCCGAATCGAATGTCTTGGAGACCGCGACCAGCGTCACCGCATCCGCAGCACGTCCCGCGCTGACGGCCGCAGCGGCGATACGGGCGTGGATCTCGGCAAGGGCGGCGACGGCGTCGGTCATGGCCCTCGCTTATGCGTGTTGCACGCCCGCGCGCAAGGCGCGACATGAGGACCATGCGCCCGCCGCTCCCGACCCTCTGGCTGATGACCGACGACACGCGCGGCGACGCGGCCGCGGCGATGCGGTCCTTGCCGCACGGCGCCGGCGTCATCTTCCGCCACTACAATGCGCCCGATCGCGCCAGGCTTGCGCGCACGCTCAGGGCCCTCGCCGCAAGACGGGGCCTCGTTTTCCTCGTTGCCGGCGACGTGAAACTGGCGGCCGCCGTGAAGGCCGACGGCTTTCATGCCCCCGAATGGTTGATCCATCGCGCGACCGCTGTCCGCCGCCTGCTGCCGCACGGTCTCGTCACCGCCGCCGCGCACGGCGTCCCCGGTCTGGTCGCGGCGGAACGGGCGCAGGTCGATGCGGTCCTCGTCTCGCCGGTCTTCGCGACCGCCAGCCACCCCGGCGCGCAAACGCTCGGCGTCCTGCGCTTCGCCGCACTGGCCGAGCAGGCGGCGATGCCGGTGATCGCCCTAGGCGGCATGACGCCGGATCGCTTCGCACGCCTGACCGGCACAGCCGTCTCCGGCTATGCCGCCATTTCGGCGCTTCAGAAGCCGAACGAGAACTCGGTGAAGACGATATCGGCGTCGAGATCGCCGACATAGCCGCCGCTGGGCAGGCCCGCCGGGTGGAATTCAGCGAGGCCGAACGGGTTGAGGCCGCTGGAGGCGTTGAAGCCGTAGCGCTGGAAGCCTGCCGAAATCTGGATGTCCGTCGTGACCGCATAGCCCGCCGCGATCTGCCAACCCTCGCCGGTCTGCTCCTCGACCCGTCCGCCGAGCCCGCTTTCCACGGCGACATTGGCCGTCCCGCGCGCATAGTTCGCGCCGACCCGCCAGTCTTCCCATTCATAGAGCGCGCCCAGCGACCAGATCTCGGTATCGCTCGCCCCATTGGTGAGGACGACCGGGGCCGCATCGACGAAACCGCCCCTTGCATTGGAATGCCGGTAGGCCGCGCCGACGCTGAAACCCTTGTATTTGAGGTTCAGCGCGCCGCTCCACTCGCTCAAGTCGCCGGACCGCCAGGGGCTGGAGAGCGTCACGGTCGTATCCCGCGCTTCCTCGTTCTCGCCCATCAGATAGGTCAGGCTGGCGCGGATGCGGATATCGTCGAGATTGGTGTCGTAGTTGAGCGCGGCCTCCCAGATGTTCGACTGCTGGTCGAAATCCGTCGCTGACGTCTTCACGAAGCGTTCCAGATTGGCCGAGAATTCCGGCATATAGGAAATGCTGAGCTGCAGCCCGAACAGGCGCGGCGAGCGGTAGATGACCTTCGCGCTCTGGTCCGACGCATAGCTATCGGTGCGCAGCATCAGCCCGGCCGGGCGATAATAAAGCCCGTCGCCGTCGGCGACCGGCATCATCAGCGGATTGTCGATGCGCATCGACTTGGTGATCGAGGGCGGAGCCGCCTGGGCCTGTTTGGCGGCGCCGTCCTGCGCGCCCAGCTCCAGCCGCCCGAGCCCGTTTTCGACCCAGAAATAGACCTTTTCCGCGACAAACGCGTCCGAGACGCCGGTCGTCGAATTGGACCGCCCGCCGCTCTGCAGGCGGAGTTCGACGCGTCCGCCGACCTCGGTGCCGTCCTCAAGCACCAACGAGCCGCGGAGCTGCAGCTTGGCGTTGCCCAGCGCGTCGAACCCGTCTTGGCCAGGATTGGCGAAGCCGCTGACATCCTGGTCGGCGTCGAAGATCGACCCGTCGGCGAAACCGCTGACATCCCATTTGACGTCGTTGGCCGCGGCGACGGCCGCCAGGGCAAGAGCCAGCGCGCCGAGGCTGACGCCGGAAAGAACGGTGCGGGACATCGGCTTACTCCTGTCGATCAGGTCCTGGTGCCCTTCATCTATCAGGACACGTTAACGCGCGTTTACCAAGAATGCCCACGCGGTTTGTCACTTTTGCGGCAGGTCGGCCCCGCCGTCGGCCTCGGGCTCGCCTTGCCCGGGCGTCTGCGCACAGTTAAGACGCTGGGCCTGAGGATTGCGACCTAAACAATTTTAACGAGGCGAGTGCCCTGATGCGTAGAGATGCCGTGCGCCGCCCCCTGTTTCGCGCTGCCGCCTTCGGTCTGTGTCTCGCGGCGTCCGGTCTCGCGGGATGCCAGACCCTGGGTCTGAGTGACGCCGAGATGACGCTCGCCAACATGCCCCCCGACCTCGCGGTCGATCCCTTCCTGTGGCAGGGCGCGCTCGAAACGCTCTATTTCCTGCCCATCGTGAAGCAGGAGCCGTCGCGGGGCCGGATCGAGACCGCCTGGGGGCCCGCCTCCAAGGGCGCGCCGGCCGGCGAAGAGGTCAAGGTCGTCGTGCAGATCTATCCCGGCCCGATCAGCCCGAATTCAGTCGCCGTCCTGGTCGGCCGCCGCGTGAACGGCGTCGAGACCGGCGTCAATGCGATGACCGAGCCGGTCGTTCAGGAAGCCATCCTGCTGCGCGCCCGCCAGCTTAAGGCCTCGATCGAAAACGAATAGGCGGAGCCGCCGGCGCCGCCCCATATTGCAATGAGGCTGCGCGGACCGGCGCGGCCTGGATGATCAATCCCACGATGACCGACAGCAGCACCGACCCCCGACAGCCCGTCCGCTACGACGCCGCGGAGACCGAACCGCGCTGGCGCGCCCGCTGGAAGGCGGAGGACGTGTTCCGCGCGAAAATGGATTCCGCGCGGCCGAAATACTACGTGCTGGAGATGTTCCCCTACCCGTCGGGGAAGATCCATATCGGCCACGGCCGCAACTATGTGATGGGCGACGTCGTCGCGCGCTACAAGCGGATGGCGGGGTTCAACGTGCTGCACCCCTTCGGTTGGGACGCCTTCGGCCTGCCCGCCGAGAATGCCGCCGCCGAGCGCGGCATCCACCCCAAGGGCTGGACCTACGACAACATCGCCGCGATGAAGGAGCAGCTGGATGTGCTGGGCCTCTCGCTCGACTGGTCCCGCGAGTTCGCGACCTGCGATCCCAGCTACTACAAGCACCAGCAGCGCATGTTCCTGGACTTCGTGAAGCTGGGCCTCGCCTACCGCAAGGAAAGCGCCGTCAACTGGGACCCGGTCGACATGACCGTGCTCGCCAACGAGCAGGTCGTCGACGGCCGCGGCTGGCGCTCCGGCGCGCTCGTTGAAAAGAAGAAGCTGACGCAGTGGTTCTTCAAGATCACCGCCTTCGCCGATGAATTGCTCGACGATCTGAAGACGCTCGACCGCTGGCCGGAAAAGGTCCGCGCCATGCAGGCGAACTGGATCGGGCGCAGCGAGGGCGCGACCTTCGCCTTCGACCTGACCGCGACGCCCGCCGATATCGAAAAGGTCGAGGTCTATTCGACCCGCCCCGATACGCTTTACGGCGCGAGTTTTGTCGCCATCGCCGCCGACCATCCGCTCGCCCGCGAGGCCGCGAAGAGCGATCCGGCGCTGGCGAACTTCATCGACGAATGCCGCCGCTCCGGCACGACCGAAGCCGCGATCGAGACTGCCGAGAAGATGGGCTTCGACACCGGCATCCGCGCCGTCCATCCGTTCGATCCCAACTGGACGCTGCCCGTCTATGTCGCGAACTTCGTGCTGATGGACTACGGCACCGGCGCGATCTTCGGTTGCCCTGCGCACGACCAGCGCGACCTCGACTTCGCCCGCAAATACGGCCTGCCCGTGAAACCGGTGGTGATCCCCGCCGGCGTCGATCCCGACAGCTTCGTCGTCGGCTCGGACGCCTATACCGGCGAGGGCCGCATCGCCCATTCCGACTTCCTCGACGGCCTCGACACCGGCCCCGCCAAGGCGCGCGCCATCGCCGAACTGGAAACGCGCGGCCTCGGCAAGGGCCAGGTCAATTACCGCCTGCGCGACTGGGGCGTCTCGCGCCAGCGCTATTGGGGCTGCCCGATCCCGATCATCCACTGCGAGGATTGCGGGCCGGTGCCGGTGCCCTATGCCGATCTGCCGGTCGTGCTGCCCGACGACGTCACCTTCGACGTCCCCGGCAATCCGCTCGACCGCCATCCGACCTGGAAGCATGTGCCCTGCCCGACCTGCGGCAAGCCCGGCCGGCGCGAGACGGACACGATGGACACGTTCGTGGACTCGTCCTGGTATTTCGCGCGCTTCTGCGACGCGACGCCGGTCGATCAGCCGACCAACCCCGCCGCGACCGATTACTGGCTGCCGGTCGACCAGTATATCGGCGGCATCGAGCATGCGATCCTGCACCTTCTCTATGCCCGCTTCTTCATGCGCGCGATGAAGGCGGCCGGTCATGTCGCGCTGAAGGAGCCGTTCGACGGTCTCTTCACCCAGGGCATGATCACCCACGAGACCTATCGCGACGCCGACGGCAAATGGCTGAGCCCCGACGAGGTCGAGAAGCGCGACGGCATCGTCCTGAAGCGCGGCACCAACCAGTCGGTGACGCTCGGCCCACCCGAGAAGATGTCGAAGTCGAAGAAGAACGTGGTGCCGCCGGAAGAGATCGCCGGCACCTACGGTGTCGACTGCGCGCGGTGGTTCCTGATGTCGGACTCACCGCCCGAGCGCGACAGCGAATGGACCCAGTCCGGCGTCGACGGCGCCGCGCGTCTCGTGCAGCGCATCTGGCGTTTGCTGAACGAAGCACTGCCGCATCTTGCTGCACGTGGAACCTCGCCCGACGGCGCGACGGGCGCTTCGCTCGAACTCCGCCGCGCCGTGCATCGCACCGTGCACGAGCTGACGCAGGATTTGGAACAGTTCCGATTCAATCGCGGCGTCGCGCGGCTTTACGAGCTGGTGAATACGCTCTCGTCCTTCGACACGAAAGCCGATGGCGCCGGCGCTGCGCTGCGCGAAGCGTTGGAAACGCTGACGCTGATCGTCGCGCCGATGATGCCGCATCTCGCCGAAGAGGCATGGGCGCTGCTCGGTCACGACACGATGATCGTCCATGCCGCTTGGCCGAAGGCGCTGCCGGAACTGGTGGCGCAGGACAGCGTGACGCTCGCCGTGCAGGTCGCCGGCAAGCGCCGCGACGAGATCACGCTGAAGAAGGACCTTCCCGCCGCCGAGGTCGAGGCCGCCGTGCTGGCGCTCGACTCCGTGCAGCGACTGCTGGATGGTGCGAAGCCGAAGAAGGTGATCGTCGTGCCGAACCGCATCGTCAATATCGTGCTGTGATGAAGACCAGGGCGATCCTCGCGGTGACGGCGGCGTTGATGCTGTCGGCCTGCGGCTTTCGTCCGCTCTACGGCACATCCAGTATCCCCGAAGGTGCCGAGTCCGCCTTCGCGACGATCCGTGTCGAGCCGATCCCCGCGACGAACGACAGCGACCGCATCGGCTATCTCGTCGCCGACGCGCTCGACCGCACGCTGCACACGCCCGGCCATCACGAATCGACCGTCTACGCGCTCGCGATCAAGCTGACCGACGAGCGCCGCGGCCTCGCCGTTCAGGACGATGCCTCCATCACCCGCTACAATTACCGGGTTACCGCGACCTGGACGCTGACGCCGATCGGCGCAGAGAAGTCGATCGCCAATGGCCGCGCCGAGACGACGGCGTCCTACAATGTGGTCGACTCCCAATACGCGACGCTCGTCGCCCGCAAGGATGCCGAAGACCGCGCCGCGCGCGAGATCGCCGAGCAGATCAAGCTGCGCCTCGCGGTCTCGCTGATGAAGCCGTCCTGATCCCATGGAGATCAAGGGCCGCGGCGTCGAAGCGTTCCTGAAGAAGCCGCCTGCCGCGCTGCGTCTCGCGCTCGTCTTCGGCCCCGACCAGGGCCTCGCGCGCGAGCGCGCCGACGCCATCGCGCGCACCGTCGTCGACGACCCGACCGATCCGTTCCGCGTCGCTGAGCTCGCTGCCGCAACGATCAAGTCCGATCCCGCTTCGCTCGGCGATGAAACCGCCGCGATCTCCATGATGGGCGGCCGCCGCGTCGTGCGCGTGCGCGATGCGGACCATTCGCTGGCGAAGGCGATCGAAGCCTTCCTCGCCGATCCACCCGGCGACGCGCTGGTCGTGGTCGAGGCCGGCGATATCGGCAAGGGCGCGCTGACCCGCGCCGCCGAAAGCGTCGGCGACATCGCCGCCTCCATCGCCTGCTATCCCGACGAGGGCGAAGACCTCCGCTCCATCATCGTCTCGAGCTTGAAGGCCGAAGGCCTCGGCGTCGCCTCCGACGCGCTCGCCGATCTCAGCGCGCGGCTTGGCGACGATCGCCGCATGACACGTGGCGAACTTGTCAAGCTCGCGCTCTACAAGGGACCGGACGGCGCCCGCCGCGGCACGGTTTCACGTGAAGACGTCGAGGCCGCGCTCGGCATCGAGGCCGAAGCCGACATTTCCGAAATCATCGATGCCTGCAGCGGCGGTGATCTCGCCGTGCTCGATTCCGCCTATACCCGCGCCATCGCCGGCGGTGACACCGCGCAGGGCGTGCTGCGCATGGTGCTGATGCATATGGAGCGTGTCCATCTCGGCGCCGCCTTGGTCGCCGAAGGTCTTGAACCCGACCGCGCCCTCGACAAGGCGTTCCCGCGCCTCATCTGGAAGCGCAAGGCCGCCGTTCAACGCCAGCTCCGGGCGTGGACGCCGGACGCCGCGATGGCCGCGGTCGAACAACTCGCGGAAGCCGAGATCCTCACCCGCCGCACCGAACTCCCGGCCGACGCGATCACCGGCCGCGCGCTGCTGATGGTCGCCGCCGCGGCCCGCCGCGCGGGCGCGAGACGCGCGTGAGATTGCCCCGAACACACGACTAACGACACTTGCATCACGCCGGCCCAAGACCGGCTCTGGAGGATTATTCACGTGGAACGTTCAGCGGATTATCTCGGCGCGGTCGGCATCGGCGTCACCAGTCTCGAACGCTCCGCCGCGTTCTACATCGACGCCCTCGGCATGAAGCAGATCATGACCTTCAAGCTGCCTGAGATGGACGAGATCATCCTCTCGCATCCCGGCCGCTCTGCCCTGGTGCTGATGCACTGGACCGACGGCTCCACGCAGAACTATCTGAACGCGCCCGTAAAGCTCGTCTTCTACGTGACCGACATCGCCGGCGTCACCGCGCGCATCCGCGCCGCCGGGTTCGAAGTCACGCGCGAGCCGACGCCGGCGCCCGGCCTCGGCAATGCGCTGGTCGCGTTCGGCAAGGACCCCGACGGCTATGTGCTGGAACTGATCCAGCCCGCCGCGAAAGCCTAGGCGAGACGCCGCCAAAGTTCGTCGAACGCATCGGCATCGCCATAGGCGATGACGATCTTGCCGGATTCCTTGCCGCTGTCCGCCTCGATCAGGACGCGGCATTTGGTGGCAGCGCTCATTTCCTTTTCCAGGCGCTGGGTATCGACGTCCTTCACGGGCTGGCCGGATTTGCGGCCGCCCTTGGCCGGCACAGTGCGGGCGGCATTGGCGAGCGCTTCCATCTCGCGGACGCTGAGCCCCCGCGCGACTGCCTCGCGAGCGAGGCCGATCGGATCCTTGGCGGTGATGAGCGCGCGGGCATGGCCGGCCGAGAGCTTGCCGTCCTCGACCATCCGCCGCACTTCGTCGGGCAGCGCGAGCAGGCGCAGCATGTTCGCGATATGGCTGCGGCTCTTGCCGACATTTTCGGCGAGCTTTTCCTGTGTGTAGCTGAAGCGGTCGACCAGCGCCTGATAGCCGAGCGCCTCCTCGATCGCGTTGAGGTCCGCGCGCTGGACGTTCTCGATAATCGCGACTTCCAGGCTCTGGTCGTCGGTGAACTCGCGCACCACGACCGGCACCTCGTGCAGCCCGGCGCGCTGCGCCGAGCGCCAGCGCCGTTCGCCGGCGACGATCTGGAAACGGCCCTGGCCACGCGGATCGGGCCGCACGACGATCGGCTGCAGGATGCCGTTGGCGCGGATCGAATCCGTGAGCTCGCGCAAATCCGTTTCGTTGAACGTGCGGCGCGGCTGCTGCGGGTTGGGACCCAGCAGATCGATGGCGACCTGGCGCGCGCCGTTGCTGCGCTGCGCATTCTCCTGCGCGGCAGGCGTATCGCCGAGCAGGGCGCTGAGGCCGCGGCCGAGACCGCGCGGTGCGGCGGGCTTTGCCGTCATGAAATCAAATCCTTCTGAATCCGAATCGAACGGCGCATCACGCCGCCTTCAGCGCGCGTTCGCGCTGGATCATTTCCGAGGCGAGCTGGATATAGGCCTGACTGCCCGGCGCCTTGATGTCGTAGACAATGGCGGGGAGGCCATGGGACGGCGCTTCCGATAGGCGTACATTCCTTGGGATAACAGTCCTATAAACTGTATCGCCCATATGCGCGCGCACATCGGCCTCGACCTGCTCGGACAGGCGGTTGCGCTTGTCCGACATGGTCAGCACGACCCCCTGGATCTTCAGCGTCGGGTTCAGCGAGCCACGCACCAGCTCGACCGTGCGCTGCAGCTGGCTGAGACCCTCCAGCGCGAAGAACTCGCATTGCAGCGGCACCAGCAGACCGTCCGACGCGGCGAGCGCATTCATGGTGAGAAGGTTCAGGCTCGGCGGGCAGTCGATCAGGATGTAGGTGAAGGCCGGCCCGCGCGACGCCATGACGGCCAGCGCATCGCGCAGCCGGAACGAGCGCTGCGGCGCATCGAAGAGCTCGGTCTCCGCGCCGGCGAGGTCGGGCGTCGCGGGCGCGATGAAGAGGCGCGGAATGGCGGTCGGCAGGATGGTCTCCGCCATCGTCGCCTGGCCGATCAGCACGTCATAGGTCGTGGTCGTCCGGCGGTTGCGGTCGATGCCGAGCCCGGTCGATGCGTTGCCCTGCGGGTCGGCATCGATCAGCAGCACGGTCTCGCCCACCGCGGCCAGCGCGGTACCCAGATTGATGGCGGTCGTGGTCTTGCCCACCCCGCCCTTCTGGTTCGCGACAGAAAGGATGCGGGGCCGGCTCTCGGAAGCGCTGGTCACGATCGGCGGCCTTTGGTGCCAAAGGATTGGATGGCGATGATCGCGGCCGACGGATCGCTGAGGCTCGGGATCATCTCGGCCTTGATTGTCCAGGATCGGCGCGCCTCGGTCAATTCATCGGCGGCGGTGCGGCCCTTGGGAAAGAGGCAGATTCCGCCTTTTGCGACGAGCCGCCGCGAATAAAAAAGCAGCGACACCAAGGGCGCCACAGCGCGGGCGGTGACGAGATCGGCCTTCTCCAGCGACACCTCTTCGGCCCGACCGCGCACGACGGTCACGTGATGTTCGAGTCCCATTGCTGTCACGGCGGCGCGTAAGAAGGCACACTTCTTCTCGATCGCTTCGATGAGGATCGTTTCGAGTCCGACTCCAGGCCCCAGCAGCGCGGCGATGACGAGTCCCGGAAACCCCGCCCCGCTGCCGATGTCGATGTGACGCCGCGCGGTCTCGGGGATCAGCTTCACGAGCTGCGTGCTGTCGAGCATGTGCCGGCGCCACAGATCGATCAGCGAATTCGGGCTGACGAGATTCATCCGCCCGTTCCAGTCGATCAGCGTGTCGGCATAGACGCGCAGCCGTGCCAGCGCCGCATCATCGATGCCGGCCTCGGCCTGGAAGGCCTCGATGCTCAGAGACGCGAGGGGTTCAGGCGCTGCGTCGGACATCACCCCGCCTGACATGACCGAGCAGCGCGGTCAGCGCCCCCGGCGTGACGCCCTCGATGCGCCCAGCCTGACCGAGCGTGTGGGGTCGGATCGCGCTCAGCTTCTGCACCACCTCGGCGGACAGGCCCGCGACCGCCGTATAGTCCAGCGCATCCGGCAGGATCAGGTTCTCGTCACGCCGGAAGGCGGCGACATCGGCCTCCTGCCGGGTGAGATAGGCGGCGTAGTGACCGTCGGTCTCCAATTGAACCGCGATTTTTTCGGTAATCGCGCCGAGCTCGGGCCAGATCCCCGCAAGCGTTACAAGCGAGATCATGGGGAAGCTGAGCAGTTCGCGCGCCGAGCGGGTCACGCCGTCCTGGACGATATCAACGCCATGCGCCTTCAGCTTAGTGGTCGTGATGGTCCGCGCCTCCAGCATGGCCCGGGCTGTCTCCAGCGCCGCCAGCTTGTCGCGGAACGCCGCTGCCCGCTCCGGACCGACACAACCGAGCCGAAGGCCCAGCGGCGTCAGGCGCTGATCGGCATTGTCGGCGCGTAGGCTGAGGCGGAACTCTGCGCGGCTGGTGAACATGCGATAGGGCTCGCTGACCCCGCGCGTCACGAGATCGTCGGCCATCACGCCGGCATAGGCCTCGGCCCGGTCGAGCACGACGGGCTCGCGTCCGCTGCCGGCATAAACCGTCGCGTTGAGGCCTGCGAGCAGGCCCTGCGCCGCCGCCTCCTCGTAACCCGTCGTCCCGTTGATCTGCCCAGCGAGGAACAGGCCGGGGACTCGTTTCACGTGAAACGCTGCGGTCAATTCACGCGGATCGACATAGTCGTATTCGATGGCATAGCCGGGCCGGACGATCTCCGCCCGCTCCAGGCCGGGGATCGTCGCGACGAAGGCCCGCTGCAGATCCTCCGGCATCGAGGTCGAAATCCCGTTCGGATAGACGGTCGGATCGTCGAGGCCCTCGGGCTCCAGGAATATCTGATGACTGTCCCGCTCGGCGAAGCGGACGATCTTGTCCTCGATCGACGGACAATAGCGCGGCCCACGTCCAGCGATCTGGCCGGAGTAAAGCGGCAACCGGTCCAGGTTCGCGCGCAGGATCTCGTGCGACGCCTCCGTCGTGCGGGTGATGCCGCAAGCGATCTGCGGCGTCGAAATGCGTTCGGTCAGGAAGGAGAATGGCTCCGGCGGATCGTCCCCCTGCTGCATCTCCAGCGTCGCCCAGTCGATAGTCCGCCCGTCAAGCCGCGGCGGCGTCCCCGTTTTTAACCGGCCCATCGCCAGGCCAATGCCGTACAGCGTCTTCGAGAGCCCGATCGACGGTGCATCGCCCATACGGCCGGCAGGCATCCGGGTTTCGCCGATATGGATAAGACCGTTCAGGAAGGTACCGGTGGTCAGGATCACCGCGCCGGCCGCAAGCGTCTCGCCGCCGGCCGTCACGATCCCGGCGACAGCGCCGTCCTTCAGCACGAGGTCCTCGACCGACGCTTCGATCACGTCGAGATTGGCGGCCGCCGCAAGGGCCGCCTGCATCGCCTGCCTATAAAGCTTCCGGTCGGCTTGCGCGCGCGGCCCACGCACCGCCGGACCCTTGCGCCGGTTGAGCAGCCGGAACTGGATACCCGCCGCATCCGCGACGCGCCCCATCAGCCCGTCCAGCGCGTCGATCTCCCTCACCAGATGGCCTTTACCCAACCCGCCGATCGCAGGGTTGCAGGACATCTCGCCGATCGTCGCCCGCTTCTGGGTCACCAGAGCAGTGCGCGCGCCCATGCGCGCGGCGGCCGCAGCGGCCTCCGCGCCGGCATGGCCCCCGCCAATAACGATAACATCGTAGTTCATGGCGCCTTAGGACTCGCCGGTGGCTTGAAGTCAAGGCGATGCACGTTTCACGTGAAACGGCCGCTCAGGACTCGCCCTAAGACCGATGTTTCACGTGGAACATCGGACGGCCTAATTGTTTCACGTGAATCATTTCCCGATGCAGAACGCCGAAAAGATCCGGTCCAACACCGCCTCGACATCGAAGCGCCCGACGATGCGAGCAAGCGATTGCAATGCGACCCGCACATCCTCCGCGGCGAGATCGCCGGACACGGCTTGGGCTCGAACCACAGCCGCATGTGCCACCGAGAGCGCTGCACGATGCCGCTCGCGCGTAATAAGGACGCTTTCGCCCTTCATCGCGCCGACCCGGCGGCGAAGTTCGTCCAGCAAGCCTTCCACGTCCCCGCCCAAAGCGGAGCCGGCCACCTCTATTAAACGCTCATCAGTCTGCGGGGTTGCCGGAGACCGCGGCGCCAGGTCGGCCTTGTTGAAAAACACGATATCGCCGGGGCGTCCCAGACACTCCGTTTCGAGTCCGACTCGAGTCCTGGATTCGCTATCCAATGTATCGACCACGAAGATCCGGAGATCGGCATCCTCGGCCCGCACCCGCGCGCGCCTGACGCCTTCGCGCTCGATCGGGTCCGCCGTGTCGCGCAGTCCCGCGGTATCCGCGAGCACCACGACATAGCCGTCCAGCGCCAGCCGGACCTCGACGATATCCCGCGTCGTGCCGGGAATATCGGAGACAATCGCCGCCTCACGTCCTACCAAAAGGTTAAGAAGCGTGGATTTTCCCGCATTTGGTGGTCCAACGATCGCCACCCGCAACCCGTCGCGGATGATTTCGCCCCGCCGCCCGTCTGCCAGCAGCGCCGCCATCTCCCCGGCGATCGCCGCCAGAGGTCCCGCCGCACGCCCGGCGACATCCTCGGGCACATCATCCTCGTCGGTGAAGTCGATCGCCGCTTCCAGCCAGGCCAGCGCATCCAGCAGACGGTCCTGCCAATCCGCGATCCGCCTGGCCCAAGCCCCACCCATCTGCGCGAGGGCCTGGATTCGTTGCGAGTCCGAATCGGCTTCGATGAGATCGGCCAGTCCCTCAGCCGCCGTCAGGTCCATCTTGCCGTTGGCAAAGGCGCGCCGCGTAAAGGCCCCCGGCCCCGCCGCCGCCGCCCCCAGCCGTCCCAGCACCACGAACAGCCGCTCCACCACCGCCGGGCTACCGTGGAGATGCAGCTCCACGACATCGTCACCCGTGAAACTTGCCGGCCCCGGAAAGGTCAGCGCCAGCCCGTCGTCGATCGGCGTCCCGTCACCCGGATCGATCAGCCTCACCCGATGAGCAAAGCGCGGTCGCGGCGTCAGCTCCGGGGCGAGCGCCCGCAGCGCCGCGAAGGCGCCGGGGCCGCTGAGGCGCACGACCGCCACCCCGGCCCGGCCGCCGGCGCTGGCCAGCGCATAGATCGTCTCCGAATCGATCAGCGAAAAACGCCTATTCCTTGCCGGGCTTGCGCCGCCCGGTCGCCATCGAGGCGAGGCCGCCGAAGATCTTCTGCACCTGCTCCATCCCCTGCGGGGCGAAGCTGAACCAGGTCTTCATCAGCTGGTCGGGGTCGACCCGGGCGATGTTCTTCTGCAGCCGCTCCTGCACGTCCTTCAGGATCGCCTGCTGCATCGGCTCCAGGTCCGGCAGACCCAGAAAGCGGCGCGCCTCTTCGGGCGTCAGGTCGACATCGACAGTGATCTTCATGGGCACTCCTCGGTCCGGCGCATCCGCCGATGTCCCATTCTGGACTCGGCTTCGCAAACATGCGAGTCACCCCGCCTTCCGGCGGCCGGCGCCGCCCATGCGCGCCCTTTGGGCGCCGACATCACGGACGAACTGCCATGACAGCCCTTCCCGCGCGCAACCTGCTCGCCGACGAGACCAGCCCCTACCTCCTGATGCACAAGGACAACCCCGTGCACTGGCGCCCCTGGGGCGAAGCGGCGCTGGCCGAAGCCAAGGCCTCGGGCAAGCCGATCCTCTACTCGGCCGGCTATGCCGCCTGCCACTGGTGCCACCGCATGGCGCACGAGTCCTTCGAGGACCCCGCGACCGCCGATTACCTCAACGAGCACTTCGTCTGCATCAAGGTCGACCGCGAGGAACGCCCCGACATCGACCTGATCTACCAGACCTCGATCCAGACCCTCGGCATGACCGGCGGCTGGCCGCTGACCCTGTTCCTGACCCCCGACGGCGAGGCCTTCGGCGGCGGCACCTATTTCCCGCTGGTCGAGACCGAAGGCGTCGGCCGCCCACCCTTCAAGCAGGTGCTGTCCGACGTCGTCACCGCCTGGAACGACAAGCGCAGCGAGATCGACGACACCGCCGGCAAGGTCCGCGAGACCTTGGTCCGCATCTGGGGCAGCGACCAGCCCAAGCCCATGAACCCCGCTTTAGTCGATGTCATCGCGCGCCGCCTCTGCCAGCGCATGGACCTCTTCTATGGCGGCATCGAAGGCGCGCCGAAATTCCCCCAGACCCCGGTCTTCAACCTGGTCTGGCGCGCCTATATGCGCTCGGCGCTGCAGCCCTACGGCAACGCCGTCGGCGTCACCTTCGACAATATGTGCCAGGGCGGCATCTACGACCATCTCGGCGGCGGCTTCTCGCGCTACTCGACCGACGAGCGCTGGCTGGTCCCGCATTTCGAGAAGATGCTTTACGACAATGCCCAGCTCATCGAGCTGATGACCCTGATCTGGCAGCATTCCCGCGCCCCGCTCCTCGCCGCCCGCGTCGACGAAAGCATCGACTGGGTGCTGCGCGAGATGGTGACCCATGACGGCGCCTTCGCCGCCTCGCTCGACGCCGACAGCGAAGGCGAAGAGGGCCGCTTCTACACCTGGAGCGAAGCCGAGATCGACCAGGTGCTCGGCCCGAACGACGCCCCGATGTTCAAACAGGTCTACGGCGTCACCCCCCAGGGCAACTGGGAGGGCAAGAACATCCTGCACCGCCTGATGGCGATCAACTTCCTCCGTCCCGACCAGGAGGCGATCCTCACCCGCTGCCGCCGCATGCTGCAGATGGCCCGCGCCAAGCGCGTCGCGCCCCGCCGCGACGACAAGGCGCTCGCCGACTGGAACGGCATGATGATCGCGGCGCTGGCCGAGGCCGGTGCGGTCTTCAAGAAGCCCGAATGGCACTTCGCGGCCGCCCGCGCCTTCTGGGCGATCGACGAGAAGCTGGGGGAGGGCGTGAAGCTCTACCACGCCTTCACCGCCACCGGCCGCAGCCGCAACGAGACCACGGCCGAGGGCTACGCCCAGATGGCCCGCGCCGCGCTGATCCTGTTCGAGCTCTCGATGGACGAGCGCTACCTGGAAAAGGCGAAGGTCTGGACCGAGCATGTCGAGGCGAAGTTCCGCGACGCCGAGCGTGGCGGCTACTACCTGACCAGCTCGGATGCCGGCGACGTGTCGGTCCGCATCAAGACCGGCGCGGACGGCGCGACGCCCAACTATAACGGCGTGCTGATCGAGGTCCTCGCCCGCCTCACCTTCCTCACCGGCGAACAGAAATATCGCGAGCGCTCCAACGCCGCGATCTCCTCGGTCGCCGCCGAGCTCGACCGCAATGCGATCATGATGGCGACCGTCATGAACGGCCTGGAATTCGTCGTCACCGCCGTCCAGGTCGTCATCATCGGCGACGAACGGGCCGCCGAGACCCAGGCGCTGATGCGCGCGGTCATGGAGCGCTCGCTCCCCTGCCGCCTGATGACGCTGATCAAGCCCGGCCAGAAGCTGCACAAGGGCCACCCCGCCTACGGCAAGGGCATGGAGGGCGGCCGCCCCACCGCCTATGTCTGCTCGGCGGAAAGCTGCTCGGCCCCAGTGACCGACCCGCAGGCTTTGTTCAACGGCCTGCAGGCCGAGCCCTTCCACCGCATCCAGCAGATGCAGCAGGCCCAGCTCCAGGCGCAGCAGGGCCAGCCGCAGCGTCCCACCGCCGCCAATAACCGCTAAGCGTTTCACGAGGAACAGATGGGCGAGAAGATCGAGATCAAGACGGCGGACGGTTCGTTCGCCGCCTATCTGGCGAAGCCGGCGTCGGGCAAAGGCCCCGGCATCGTCGTCATCCAGGAAATCTTCGGTGTGAACGCCAATCTGCGCGCCATCGCCGACGGCTACGCGGCCGAAGGCTATGTCGCCATCGTGCCCGACCTCTTCTGGCGCATCGAACCCGGGGTCGACATCACCGACCAGTCGGAAGCCGAATGGGCCAAGGCCTTCGACCTCTTCGGCAAGTTCAATGCCGATCTCGGCGTCAAGGACATCCAGGCGACGATCGACTGGCTGCGCGCACTGCCCGGCATCGGCAAGGTCGGCGCGGTCGGCTACTGCCTCGGCGGCCTCCTTGCCTACCTCACCGCGACGCGCACGACGATCGATGCGTCGGTCGGCTATTACGGCGTGAATATCCCGAACCTCCTCGGCGAAGCCGCGAAGATTTCGAAGCCGATTCTTCTTCACGTCCCCGCGCTCGACCAGTTCGTCCCGCCGGAAGGCCAGAAGCAGATGGCCGATGTCTTCGGGCCGCACCCGCTCGCGACCATGCTGACCTATGCAGGACAGGACCACGCCTTCGCCCGCATCAACGGCGCGCACTTCCACGCCGATGCCGCGCGCTCGGCGAACGCCGCGACGGCCGCCTTCTTCAAGGCGCATCTGAGCTGATCCGTATACGGATGAATTGAGGACACCGATATGAAGGCCATCCGGTTCGCAGAGACGGGAGGGCCTGAAGTCCTCCGCTTCGAAGAGATCGACCTCCCCGCGCCATCAGCCGGCGAGATTCGCGTGCGCCACACGGCGATCGGCATCAACTATATCGACACCTATCATCGCTCGGGCCTCTACCCGCTGAAGCTGCCCTCGGGCATCGGCATGGAAGCAGCCGGCGTCGTCGAGAGCGTTGGTCCTGGCGTCACGGATCTGAAGCCCGGTGACCGCATCGCCTACGGCAACGGCCCGATCGGTGCTTACGCAGAGTCAGCCAATCTTGTCGCGGCGCGCGTCGTGAAACTGCCTGAAGGCGTCAGCGACGATATCGGCGCCTCCATCATGCTGAAGGGCCTCACCGCCGAATATCTCCTGCGCCGCACCTATCCGCTGAAGGCCGGCGAGACGATCCTCTTCCACGCCGCGGCCGGCGGCGTCGGCCAGATCGCCTGCCAGTGGGCGAAGGCTTTGGGCGCGACCGTGATCGGCACGGTCGGGAGCGATGCCAAGATCGAAACCGCCAAGGCGAATGGCTGCGACCACGTCATCGTCTCCAGCCGCGAAGACATCGCCGCGCGCGTGAAGGAGATCACCGGCGGCGCCGGCGTGCCGGTCGTCTATGACGGCGTCGGCAAGGACACCTGGGAAGCCTCGATCAAGGCGCTGAAGCTGCGCGGCCTCTTCGCCAGCTTCGGCAATGCCAGCGGCCCCGTCCCGCCCTTCTCGCCGGCACTGCTCTCGCCGAAGTCGCTCTACATGACCCGGCCCGGCCTCATGGCCTATGTCGGCACGACCGAGGAACTGCGCGATGCCGCCGCCGCGCTCTTCGCGGTCATCGCCTCCGGCGCCGTCAAGGTCGCCGCGCCGACGGTCTACCAGCTCGCCGACGCCGCGACCGCGCATCGCGATCTCGAAGCGCGCAAGACGACCGGCAGCCTGATCCTCAGGCCCTAGGGTCTGAGGCTGGCGCTCGCCCGGCCGGCGGCGACATCCAGCTTGCCTGCCTTGAAGAGGATTTCGCCGGAATCGAGAATTTCGAGGAAGGCGATGATCTTGCCGTCCTTGAAGCGATAGCGGTGGGCGGTCTGGGAATGCATGACCTCGCCCTTCGGGCTGCGGCGCCGGGCATCGACCAGCACCCATAGCGCATCGCCCTCGCCGCACATCTCTTCGGCGGTGAATCCGACCATCGGATATTCGTCGGTCAGCATGGCGAGCGCCTTCAGCACCGCCGCCTTGCCGATCCAGTCCTGGTCCGCGAAATCGAACGCCCACATCTGGCCGTTGTGACGCCAGACGACATCGTCGTGCAGCGCCTCCGCCAGCGGGGCCATGTCGCCCCGCTCGAACGCCGCGAAGACGCGCGTGATCAACGCCTTGTGGTCTGCAACATCAGCCATCCCGCCCTCCCGAAAACCGTGGGTCAGCTTACCCACGGTTTTAGGACGGCGGAAAGCACGTCTTTAGTGCAGCAGCTCCGCGATCTGCACTGCGTTCAGCGCCGCTCCCTTCAGCAGCTGATCGCCGGAGACGAAGAGCTGCAGCGAGTGACCGCTGGGGTCGCTCATATCGGCGCGGATGCGGCCGACCAGCACGTCGTCCTGCTCGCTCGCCTCGTTCGGCATAGGGAAGTGGTTGGCGGCGATGTCGTCGACGATCCTGACGCCCGGCGCATCCGATAAAATTGCGGTCGCCTCTTCCCGGCTCATGGGCCGCTCGAACTCCACCGTCAGCGCCTCGCAATGGGCGCGCAGGACCGGCACGCGCACGCAGGTCGCGGAGATGCGGATCTCGGCATCGCCGAAGATCTTGCGCGTCTCCTTGATCAGCTTGCCCTCTTCCTCATTGGCCAGCGTCACCGGATCGACCGTGGTGTTGTGGCTGAAGAGGTTGAACGCATAGGGGTGCGGGATGATCGTCTGGGTGAACGGCTTGCCGTCCAGCGCCGCGCGGGTCGCGTTCTTCAGCTCTTCCATCGCCGCCCAGCCGGCGCCCGATGCCGCCTGATAGGTCGAGGCGATCAGGCGCTTGATGCGGTTCTTGCGATGCAGCGGCCACAGCGGCACGGCCGCGATGATGGTCGAGCAATTGGGATTGGCGATGATGCCCTTATGCTGCGCGGCCGCCTGCGGATTGATCTCCGGCACGACCAACGGCACGTCCGGATTCATCCGGAAGGCGGACGAGTTGTCGATCATGACAGCGCCGGCCGCGGCGACCGCCGGTGCAAACGCCTTGCTGATCGATCCGCCCGCCGAGAACAGCGCGATATCGACGCCGGCGAAGCTCTGCTCGGTCAGTTCGGTGACAGGCAGGTCCTCGCCACGGAAGCGCATCGTGGTCCCCGCCGACCGCTTCGAAGCGAGCAGCTTCAGGCTGGAGAGCGGGAAGTTCCGCTTCTCCAGGCACTTCAGCATCTCGACACCGACAGCGCCGGTCGCACCCGCGACCGCGACGACAGGAGAACGCGCCACGAAATCCATCCACTTCCAGAAAACAACAAGGGCGCGGCGTTCTACGCGCCCGCGCCCCCGGCCTCAAGTCACGATGGAGTTGTCATCGCCTCATGGGCAGCGCGCGAGCGTCACCTTGGCGTCGTCATACTCCGTGCTCTGGACGAGCGTTGAGTCCGGCCCCGGCGTGAAGCGATAGATCGCGGCGTCGAACGAACTGCTCTCCGTCACCCGCCAGACCTCGCCATCCCGCTCGATCGTCTTTACCCAGGCCGTCAGCGGCGCGGGTTCGCCGAACGGACCGCGCAGCACGGTCGGGATCGGGCGCTCGAGGTCGAAGGTCACGGAGTCGCCGCCCGCGGGGCAGATCTTATCGCCGTCCTTGATGCCCCAGGTGCCGTTGAGCGCCGTGACCGCCTCGGGCGCGAGCAGCGAGGTACGCGGTGGGCAGGGCTTCATGGACGGCGTCTCGGCGCCGGGCGAGGCGGGTTTGCCGGCATCGTCGATCACAATATGGCCGTCGCGCACCCGCTGGGTCGGCGCGCCGGCGCCGTCCTGCGCCTCGCCCTCGTCGAAGATTTCCGACCACAGGCGCAGCGTGCCGTCATCCCCAAGCTTGTAAGCAGAGCTCGTGCTGCCGATCCCCACCTGGTCGATCGTGTGCAGCATGCCGTCGGCGAATTCGAGTTGCGTCAGCGGCGTGAAGCCCTGCGCACGCGTATAGGGCCAGCCGTCCTTGTCGACGACCCAGTCCATCACGTCCTCGCCCGCACACGTCCCGCCCGGCGACCAGGCATGGGCGAGGATCGGCGCCAGCGCGGCCTGATCGACGGCAGGCGGCGGCGTGGCATCCTGCGCGAAGGCCGCGCCGGACATCATAAGGGCGGCGAAAAGCAAGCGGTTCATTCGGGTACCTCCGTGGTCTCGTCACCCGCTGTGCAGCGCACGAACTCGCGCTCCCACTCAGGAATCGACAAGCTATCGCCCTTGGCGACCAGCGTGAACGTCGTCGTGTCGCCGCGCGAGCCGTTGGGCGGGATCAGCTCGGTCGCCGTCACGCGCCAACCCTCAGGCGTCGGCTCGACCGCCTCGATCGTCCAGTTCGCGATCTCGTCTGGCGCAACGGCGGGCTTCTTGTTGACCGCTAGCTTCTCGGCCAGCGCCCCGCTGTTCCAGCGCCCCGCGCTGAAACCCAGCGGCCCGATCAGGTCGAAGAAGAGATATTGCGACTCCGCCGCCGTGCAGACGTCTTCGCCCTTCCTGGCGAAACGTGTGTCGACAAAGCGCGGCTGGTCGCCGAGCCCGCCCTGGCTCAGCCAGGCGAGATCATCGCCGCCGATTGGTTTCTCATGCACGACATTGATTTTCGACCGGTCGGCCGCGTCGAAACATTTGACCAGCGTCTTCCCCGTCATCACAGCGCCCGGCCCCTCCATGGCGAGGCCCTTCAGCGTCTTTTCGTCGACCAGCCGGAAGACGAGCGACATATCGTCCGACGCCAGACCGATCGTATCGCCCTGCTGCGTGACATAGGTCTTCAGCCGGATCGGATCGCCGTCCGGCGTCTCGAACGCTACCAGCCCGTCGATCGCCCGGAAGTCGAAGGTGATGAGCTGGCTGGTCTCGGCGGGCGGCTGGCCGCAGGCGTTGGGCTCGGCCGCCATGGCGTCATAGCGCCAGCCGCCCTCCAGCAGTCCGCGCAAGGCGTCCTCGTCCACCGTCGGTGGCATGACATTGGCAAAGGCGGTCCCGCTCAGCAGCAGGGCGGCAAGACCAAGACGGATCGGCATCGAAGACTCCCTTATCCCTGAGGACGTCACGCCATCGATGCCGTGCGCTCAACGCCGCATTTGGCCGCAGTAAGGGCGCGTGTCCGTTCAGGTGCAATTCAGACGCTGAGCGCCCTGCGGTATTCGTGATCATCCACCCAGCGCCCCCGCACCTTCTCGCGCCGCATATGCGTTTCATGCCGCGTGAACCCCAGCGCCTCGGCCAGACGGATCGAGGCCGTGTTGCGCGTATCTATGAAGGCAACGGCCTCGCGCACGCCGATCGCGGCGAGATGCGCCAGCATTTCAGCCACCGCTTCGCGGCCATAGCCCTGACGCTGCGACGCCGTGAACACCCACCACGCGACTTGGGCCGTGTCGTCCGCACTCACGGTCGCCTCGACCAGCCCGGCATAGCCGCCATTCGAAATCCGCACCGCCCAGTTCAGCCACAGCTCGGCGCCGTCGGGCGAGCGCCGTGTCTCCAGCGCCTCAAAGCTCCGCGACAGATGCGAAGCGGCAAGCGGCGGCTCCTTGGCGATATAGGTGTAGAGCAGCGGGTCCTTCAGCAGGGGAAACAGGCTCTCCCCATGCCAGGCATTCACCGGCTCAAGGACAAGGCGCGCTGTGGCGAGCGCCGGCGCGCGATAGGACTCCCACATGGACCGGTCCACGGCTATGGTCTATGATACTGGTGCAAGTTACCAGTTTTTTGGGAGGCGGCCATGGGTGTCCTCAGGAAAATCACCGTCGAAGTCGATGCCGCGCTTCTGGAAAGCGCCCAGAAATTCACGGGCGAAGGCATCACCGAGACCGTGCGCAAAGCGCTGGAAGAGATCAACCGCAAGGCCGCCTACGCGGCCGCGATTGCGTTGCGCGGCAAGGTCGATCTCGGCATTGACTGGAAGCAGCTCAAAGAAGACCGCGAGTGATCGCCACCGATACCAGCAGTCTCAGCGCCTATTTCGGCGGCCAAAAAGGGCGCGATGTCGATCTGGTGCACGACCATATGGCGGCCGGCAGCCTCATTCTGCCGCATGTCGTCCTCGCAGAGGCGCTTTCAGCGCCTGACATCACGCCCGCTTTGATGGCGATCATCAGCGCCTTCCAGCGCGCTACGATATCAGATGGCTATTGGGAGCGTTGCGGCGCGGCGCGCCGGCTTCTCCGCACCAAGGGCCTGCGCGCGCGGCTGGGCGATGCGCTCATCGCCCAAGCCTGTCTCGACAACGATCTGCCGCTGGTCACCCGCGACGCCGACTTTCGCCACTACGCCGCGCATTGCGGCTTGAAGCTGGCCTGATCGCGCCTCGATCAGGTGTTCATGCTGTCGAAGAAATCGGAATTGGTCTTCGACGAGCGCAGCTTGTCGATGAGGAACTCGATCGCATCGACCGTGCCCATCGGATTGAGGATGCGGCGCAGGACATACATCTTCGACAGGATGCCCTTCTCGACCAGCAGCTCTTCCTTGCGGGTGCCGGAGCGCAGGATGTCCATCGACGGGAAGACGCGCTTGTCCGAGACCTTGCGGTCCAGGATGATTTCGCTGTTACCCGTGCCCTTGAACTCTTCGAAGATGACTTCGTCCATGCGGCTGCCGGTATCGATCAGCGCGGTCGCGATGATGGTCAGCGAGCCGCCTTCCTCGATATTGCGAGCGGCACCGAAGAAGCGCTTGGGACGCTGCAGCGCATTGGCGTCGACGCCGCCCGTCAGCACCTTGCCCGACGACGGGACGACGGTGTTGTAGGCGCGGCCGAGGCGGGTGATGGAATCCAGCAGGATGATCACGTCGCGGCCGTGCTCGACCAGGCGCTTCGCCTTCTCGATCACCATTTCCGCAACCGCGACGTGACGCGTCGCCGGTTCGTCGAAGGTCGAGGAGACGACCTCGCCTTTCACCGTGCGCTGCATGTCCGTCACTTCTTCCGGACGCTCGTCGATCAGCAGCACGATCAGGTAGCACTCGGGATGGTTCGCCGCGATCGACTTGGCGATGTTCTGCAGCAGCACGGTTTTACCCGTGCGCGGCGGCGCGACGATCAGGCCGCGCTGGCCTTTGCCGAGCGGCGCGACGATGTCGATGATGCGGCCCGAGCGATCCTTCAGCGTCGGGTCGTTCACTTCCATGTGCAGCCGCTCGTCGGGATAGAGCGGCGTCAGATTGTCGAAATGGACCTTGTGGCCGGCCTTTTCGGGGCTGTCGAAATTGATCGTCGAGACCTTCACGAGGGCGAAGTAACGCTCGCCGTCCTTGGGGCCGCGGATCTGGCCTTCGACCGTATCGCCGGTGCGCAGGCTGAAGCGGCGGATCTGCGAGGGGCTGACATAGATGTCGTCGGGGCCGGCGAGATAGTTGGATTCCGGGCTGCGCAAGAAGCCGAACCCGTCGGGCAGGACTTCCAGCACGCCGACGCCGCCGATCTCGATATCGCTCTCGGCCAGCGCCTTGAGGATCGCGAACATCAGCTCCTGCTTGCGCATGGTGCTGGCGCCTTCGATCTCGAGCTCTTCAGCGAAGGCGAGCATCTCGGTCGGGGTCTTGGACTTCAGGTCCTGCAGCTTCACGGTCTGCAGGCGGTAATCATCCATGGACATCGGCGGGGCCTTCTCGGGCACGACAATGGGTTCGGGCTTCGGCGGCTCGGGCGCAGCCGGAGCGGCCTCTTCGGTGGCGACCTCGATGGGCGCTTCGGCCGCAGGGGCAGGATCGCGCGTCGCCGTGGTGCGCAGCGTGGCGCTCTTGCGCGTGGTGGTGGTCAGGGGGGCTTTGGGGGGAATGGGACTGGCCTGATAACTGGAGCTTGATCTGCCGGCGCTGGACCCAGAATGGGTTCAGGCCTCATGTCCGCCAGCGAAGGCAAGGCGGACGGCGATGGAGGAGGCGGGCCGGATGCGCAGAACCGAGGCGTTTGCCTGCTGTTTCCGGCGTCCGATGGGCCTTCGGAGGAAGACCGCACCGGATTGGTAGCGCGATCTCGGGGGCCTGTATAGCGGATTTGACGCGGTTTTTCAAACCGGGGGGTTATCCAACCGTCATGTCACGAGCCCGAAGCATCACCGACCCGTCATCCCGGCGAGGCCGCCGCAGGCGCCCGAGACCCGGGACCCAGGGGCCGCGAGCATGGGCGCCCAGTCATCTGGGTCCCGGCTCTCCCCTCGGGTCAAGCCCGAGGGTGCAGCCGCGATGACATCCCTTTTCGGATCAGCCGCTCAGAACGGCTTGATCACGACCAGGATGACGATGGCGATGGTCGCAAAGCTCGGAATCTCGTTCAGCAGCCGCCAGGTCCGGCCGTTGCGCAGGCCCTGATCCCGGCCGAATTTGCGGACCTGCCCGGCGAGAAAGCCGTGAAAACCCGAGAGCAACAGGACCAGCGTCAGCTTGGCGTGCAGCCAGGGCTGGGCGAACCAGTCGCCGGTCGCGGCGAGGGTCAGGCCGAACACCCAGGTCAGGATCATCGCGGGGTTGACGATGATGCGCAGCAGCCGCTTTTCGCGCGCCTTCCACGCCTCGCTCTCGGCCGAGCCGATCGCGGTTTCGCAGTGATAGGCGAGATAGCGCGGCAGCATGAACATGCCCGCCATCCAGAAGATGACGAAGATGACGTGCCCGGCCTTCAGCCAGTCGTAATAGGGGATGAGGGCGCTCATGCAGCTTTTCTCCCCACGCACGGACAGCCCGTCGCCCCGCCGCAGCCCGCCCAGGCGGGATCGGGGGCTGTGCCGTCGCGGGTCAGGGTCTGACGCACCAGACTGGCCAGTCCCGCGATGAAGGCGGGATGCGTCCCAACGGCGGGCACACGCAGATAGGCGGGCGCCCCGGCCGTCAGCGCCGCCTCGCGATAGATCTGGTCGAGCTCATAGAGCGTCTCGGAATGCTCCGAGACGAAGGCGAGCGGCACCACGACCGGCACCTTGCCGGCCTCGGCCGCCGCAACGATTTCCTTGTCCGTATCGGGACCGATCCATTTCAGCGGCCCGACGCGGCTCTGATAGGTGACGATCTGGTCCAGCGCCTCGACCCCGGCTGCGGCCGCGATCGCCTTGGCGCCGGCCACGACCTGAAGGGGGTAGGGATCGCCTGCGGTGACGATCCGCTCGGGCAGGCCATGGGCGGAAAAGATGATCCGCGGCGTTGCCCCCACAGGCACGTCGGCAAGCACCTTTGTCAGCCGATCCGCATAGGCCGCCACAAAACCAGCCTCGACGGGATAGCAGCAGAGCGCCCCCGAAGGCGCCGTCAGCCGCGCCTTGCCGGCCGCTTTCCCCCATTCGTCCAGCGAGGAGGCCGTCGTCGTCGTCGAGAACTGGGGATAGAGCGGGATAAGCGCGATCCGGTCCGGCTGCCAGGCCGCCAGTTCCTTCGCCGCCGCGTCGGCGCGGGGGTGCCAGTAGCGCATGGCGATCACCGTCTTCACGGTCATCCCCTCCGCCGTCAGCACCTCCGTCAGCGCCGCCGCCTGCGCCTCGGTCTCCGGCACGATGGGCGAGCGGCCGCCGATCGAGGCGTAGATCGTCTTGGCATACTCGCGCCGCCGCCCCGCGATCAGCCGGGCGAGCGGCCAGCGCACGATCCCGGGCGCACGGATGATCGCCTTGTCCGAGAAGAGATTGGTCAGGAAGGGCTGCACGGCATCCAACGTGTCGGGCCCGCCGAGATTGAAGAGAACAACCCCCAGCCGCATCAGATGCGGCCCCGGACGATGTCCACGAGCTTGGCCACATGCTCGGGCGGCGTCGGCGGCGTCACGCCATGGCCGAGATTGAAGAGGAACGGGCGGCCGTCCATCGCGGCCAGGATCTTCCGCGTTTCCGCCTCCATGACAGCGCCGCCTTCCAGCAGCAGCAGCGGGTCGAGATTGCCCTGCAGCGTGACATTGGCGGGCACGCTGGCGGCGGCGAAGACGAGATCGGTCATGTGATCGACCCCGATCCCGTTGACCCCCGTCCCCTTGGCATAGGCGGCGAGATGCGAGGCCGCGCCCCGCGGAAAACCGATGATCGGCACGTCCGGGCGATGGGCACGCACCGCCGCAACGATCCGCGCGGTCGGCCGGATGACCGCGGTTTCGAACAGACCCGCCGGTACGCTGCCCGCCCAGGTGTCGAAAATCTGCAGCGCCTCGGCCCCCGCATCGACCTGGGCGATGAGATAGGCGGAGGTCGCCTCGACGAGATGGTCGACGATCCCTGCGAAGACCTCCGGCTGGGTCCAGGCGAGCTTGCGGATTTCGCCGTGATCCGTGCCGCCCCGGCCCTCGACCATATAGGTCGCAACCGTCCACGGCGCCCCGGCAAAGCCGATCAGCGCGGTTTCCGGCGGCAAGGCCGCGGCGACGCCCGCGACGGTCGCCATGACCGGCGCCAGCACATTGGCGGCCTTGTCCTGCGACAGCCGCTTCAGCCCAGCGGCATCCCGGATCGGCTCGAAGCGCGGCCCTTCGCCCTCGACGAACGAGACGGTCTGGCCGAGCGCATGGGGCACCAGCAGGATATCGGCGAAGAGGATCGCCGCGTCGAAGCCGTAGCGCCGGATCGGCTGCAGCGTCGCCTCGATGGCGAGCTCGGGACTGAAGCAGAAATCGACGAAGCCCTTGGCCTTCTGCCTCAGCGCGCGATACTCGGGCAGATAGCGCCCCGCCTGGCGCATCAGCCAGAGCGGCGGCGTGCCGAGCGCTTCACCGCGCAGGGTCTGCAGGAAGGGCTTCACGGCTGAACTCGCACTCGAAATCTCGCTTACCTTTATATCTCTAAGGAGAAGGAGTGGTGGTGGGAAGTGGTAGAGGGGCCTGTGCATGGCGGGGATCAAGCGGCCCGCCGATCTGTCCCCAGCGGCCTGTGGAAGAGTCCCACGAGTCGGTTTTCCGCGGGGTCGCGGTTAATGAACCGTTAATTCCGGCCCGGAACGCCCTGTGCGCAGGCTTGTGCATAGTGTGAAGAACGGGAGTCCCGGCGGGCGTCGCCTCTCGCTCCCATGATTCCAGACCTCACTCCACGGTTGTTCCACGGCGAACGACTCGGCTGACGAGCGGCCCTGAACCCCGGAAGGCAATGTGAAATGGGTGTGCTTGATTAGGCGGGTCCGGCTCTCCACAGTGTTATCTCACCGCTTCTCCACAAGGTTACGCGCATGAGCGACGAGATCTCGGCGACGGCGCTCAGCCAGGGCTGGGGCCCGGCCAATGTCTATTTCCACCTCCACCTCGTCTCGGATTCGACCGGCGAGACGCTGCAGGCCTATGCCCAGGCGGTCTGCGCCCAGTTCGAGGAAGCGCGGCCGATCCTCCACATCCATCCCCTGATCCGCTCGCCGCGCCAGCTCGAACGCGCGCTGACCATGATCGAGGATGCGCCGGGTCTCGTCCTTTACACGCTGATGAAGGACGACAAGCGCGAGGCGCTGGAAACGCTCTGCCTCCGCCTCGGCCTGCCGCACCTCAGCGTGCTCGATCCCGCCATCGCGATGACCGGCCGTTATCTCGGCATCGAATCGAGCCATGTCCTCGGCGGCCAGCACGAGCTCGACCAGCGCTATTTCGCGCGTATCGAGGCGCTGAACTACACGCTCGCCCATGACGACGGCCAGAACGTCGCCGGCTTCCACCAAGCCGATGTCGTGCTGCTCGGCATCTCCCGCACCTCGAAGACCCCGACCTGCCTCTACCTCGCCAATCGCGGCTTCAAGGCCGCCAACATGCCCCTCGTCCCCGGCGTGCCGCTCGCGCCTGAGATCGAGGCGCTGGAAGGCAATAGCGGCCCCCTCGTCGTCGGCCTCATCGCGAGCCCTGATCGCATCGTCCAAATTCGCCGCAACCGGTTGATGGCGCTCAACGAACGCGATGAAACCGACTATGTCGACGCCGATCACGTCCGCGACGAGATGACCTCGGCGCGCAAGCTTTTCCTCCTCAAGGGCTGGCCGATGATCGACGTCAGCCGCCGCGCCATCGAGGAAACCTCCGCCGCGATCATTGCGCTGATGAACCGGCGCAAAACCGAAGGCGGCCTCTCCATGGCCGGCGGCAATGATTTCTGAGCTCCATCTGCCGCTGATCCTGGCGTCGTCCAGCACCAGCCGCGCCTCGATCCTGCGCAATGCGGGCCTCGCCTTCACACAGGTTGCGGCACGGATCGATGAAACTGCGCTGATCGAAAGCCTCATCGCCGAGGGCGCCCCGCCGCGCGACATCGCCGATGCGCTGGCCGAAGCCAAAACCTTGAAGGTCGCGCGCACCGCGCCGCCTGACGCCATCGTGCTCGGCGCCGATCAATTGCTGGTCTGCGAGGGCCGCATCTTCGAAAAACCCGCGGGCCGTGCCGAGGCCGAAGCCCATCTCGCCTTCCTTGCCGGCAAGCGCCACGACCTCGTCGGCGGCGTCGTTGCGGCAAAGGGCGGTGAGGTTATCTGGCGCCATGTCGAAACCGCGCGGCTGACGATGCGGGCGATGGACGCGGCGGCCATCAGTGATTATCTGGATGAAGCAGGCGAGGCGGTTTTTGCCAGCGTCGGCTGCTACCACCTGGAAGGTCTAGGCCCCCATCTCATGAGTCGCATCGACGGCGATTTCTTCGCCATTCTCGGCCTGCCGCTGCTCGCCGTGCTCGACATGCTCCGCACCCAGGGCGCGCTGCGCTCATGACCATTTCGGGAAAGGCGAAGCTCGCCGGCGTCATGGGCTGGCCGGTCGCCCAGTCGCGCTCGCCGCTGATGCACAATCACTGGATTTCGACACTCGGCCTCGAAGCCGCCTATGTGCCGCTCGCCGTGAAGCCGGAAAATTTCGAAAAGGCGCTGCGCGCGCTGCCGGCGCTCGGTTTCGCCGGCGCCAATGTCACGGTTCCGCACAAGGAAGCCGCCTACAAGATTTGCGACCATCTCGACGCGTCCGCGAAAAAGGTCGGCGCGGTGAACACGGTTGTCGTGCGCGAGGACGGCACGCTGGAAGGCCGCAACACCGATGCGACCGGCTTCGCCGAGAGCCTGCGCGCCGAAGCCTGCGGCACCGGCAATAGCGGCGCGACCGCCGTCGTGCTGGGCGCGGGCGGCGCGGCGCGCGCGATCGTCGTCGCGCTGATCGAACTCAAGTTTTCACGCATCCGCATCGTGAACCGCTCGCTGGAGCGGGCGGAAGCCGTGGCGGCCGCGTTCGCCGACCAGAAGGTCAAGTTCGAAGCGATCCCATGGGACCAGCGCAACGACGCGCTAGACGGCGCCTCGCTGCTGGTCAACGCAACGAGCCTTGGCATGCGCGGCCAGCCCAATCTTGAAATCGACCTGGCGCCGCTCGCCCAGGGCTCGGTCGTCACCGATATCATCTATTCGCCGCTCGAAACCCCGCTGGTGCTCGCCGCGCGCGAACTCGGGCTGACGGCCTTCGGGGGCCTCCGCATGCTCATCGAGCAGGCGCGGCCGGGCTTCGCCGCCTGGTTCGGCCAGACCCCACCGGTCCACAAGGAGCTCTTCGAAATGCTCGAGGCCGATATCAAGGCGAAGAACAACTGATGCTGCTCGTCGGCCTCACCGGATCGATCGGGATGGGCAAGAGCGAGACCGCGCGCATGTTCGCCGCGCTTGATGTCCCCGTCTACGACGCAGATGCCGCCGTCCACGCGCTCTACGATGTCGGCGGCCTCGCGGTCGCCCCGATCGGCGCAGCGTTTCCCGGCAGCGTCATCGACGGCAAGGTTGACCGTACCCGCCTTGCCGCCGCGACGCTCAACGACACGCCGGCGATCAAGCGGCTCGAAGCCATCATCCACCCGCTCGTCGGCGCGGCGCAGATGGAATTCCTCCACGCTGCCGAAGCGAAGGGCGCCGAGATTGTCGTGCTCGACATTCCGCTCCTCTTCGAAACCGGCGGCGAGACCCGCGTCGATGCCGTCGTCGTTGTCTCCGCGCCCGCCGAGGTGCAGCGCGCCCGCGTTCTCGCCCGGCCTGGCATGACCACCGAGAAATTCGAAGCCATCCTGAAGCGCCAGACCGCCGATGCCGTGAAGCGCGCCAAGGCGCATTATGTCATCGACACCGATCTTGGCCTCGACCATGCGCGTGAGCGCGTCGCCTATATTCTGGATGATTTGAAACGGCGCGAGGCCAAGGTCTGGACCGCGCGCAAGACGGCGGCAAAGCCATGATCCGCGAGATCGCGTTCGATACCGAAACGACAGGCCTGCGCCCCGAGGAAGGCCATCGCATCGTCGAGCTCGGCTGCATCGAGCTCATCAATCACGTGCCGACCGGCCGCACGCTGCATCACTATTATGATCCCGAACGTCTCATGGACCCCGACGCGACCCGCGTCTCGGGCATCACCGACGAGATGGTGCGCGGCAAGCCGAAATTCGCCGAGTTGGCGCAGAGCTTTCTCGACTTCATCGGCGATGCGACGCTGGTCGCGCATAACGCATCGTTTGATATGGGCTTCGTCAACGCCGAGCTGAAGCGCGCGGGTTTCGAGACGCTGCTGCCCGAACGCGCCATCGACACGCTGCTGATCGCGCGGCGGAAATTCCCCGGCGCGCCTGCCTCGCTCGACGCGCTCTGCAAGCGCTTCAACGTGGATTTGAGCGAGCGCGTGAAGCACGGCGCGCTGCTCGACGCCGGGCTGCTGGCGCAGGTCTATCTGGAACTCTGCGGCGGCCGTCAGCCGGGCCTTGTCCTCGCCGTCGAGACCGAGATTCAGATCGCCGCCACCTCGGAAACGCGCCGTCTGCCGCGCCCCGAACCCTTGCCGTCACGCCTGACGGCGGCCGAGGAGGCCGCCCATGCCGCCTTCATCGCCACGCTGAAAGGCGAGGCGATCTGGAAGCAGTATCAGGCCTGAAGCCTAGGCGTTGCCGCTCTGCCCGCCGGCCTGGGCCGCGCGCTGGCGCTCGAGCTGGGCGCGATAGAGGCTGGAGAAGTCGATCGGGTCCAGCATTAGCGGCTGGTAGCCGCCGTCGCGCGTCGTGTCGGCGATGATGCGGCGCGCGAAGGGGAAGAGCAGGCGCGGGCACTCGATCAGCAGGAAGGGCTGCTGCTGGTCGGCAGGCATGCCGCGCAGCAGGAAAATCCCGGCATAGACGAGTTCGACGACATAGACGGTGGCGTCGCCGGACTTGGCGTCGATCATGACGCGCAGGCCCACTTCGAACTGGTCGGCGCCGATCGGACGGACCTGGACGTCGATCCCGACCTGGATGGCGGGCTTCTGCTGCGGCAGCTGGGCGGAGACGCCGGGGTTCTCGAAGGACAGGTCCTTCACGAACTGGCCGATAACGGAAATCTGCGGGCCGGTGGGCGCGGTATCGGGAGCGTCTGTCATCTGATCTGATGCCGTTCTTAAGGAGGCGCGGCAGCTACCATGCCGTCCGCGTCAGGCGCAAGCGAAGCGGCTGGCGCCCGGCCTCGTCGCGGCCTATATTCTGGAACGAACCCGTCGCCGAAGTCTTCTTTCCGACACGATGGCGGGGGAAAACTTCACGTTGTGGCGCAGTTTGGCGCCGGAGGCTGCAGAGCGGCCCGCATGGGCCCGGAGCGGTTATGGACACGATCGAAATCTTCGACATCCTCCTGCTCGCGGCGATTGCCGGGTTCATCCTGTTCCGCCTCTGGTCGGTCCTCGGCACCCGCACGGGCTCCGAGCGCTCGCCCGAAACCCAGAATGCCGACGCGCCCGCCCGCCGCACCGGCGGTCCTTCCGCGCCGCTCCCCGCGAACGACAAGGGCCCTGCGCCCATCGCGCGTCCCACCCTCTCGCTGCCCGCCCCTGTTCAGCGCGGCGTCGCCGAGATTTCGGCCGCCGATCGCAGCTTTGATGCCGAGGGCTTCATGCGCGGCGCGCTCGCGGCGCATGAACGCGTCGTCGAATGCTTCGCCGCGGGGGACCGCGCCGAGCTGAAGCAACTGCTCGGCCCCGAAGTCTACGCCGCCTTCGATGGCGCGATCACCGCGCGCCAGACAGGTGGTCTCACGGCGACCTCGGTCTTCGTGAAACAGGAGACCCCGCAGCTCGTCTCCGCCGCGCTCAAGGGCCGCTCGGCCGAAATCGGCGTGCGCTACGAGAGCGAGATCATCCAGTTCTCCAAGAACGCCGCCGGCGACGTCGTCGAGGGCAGCGAATCCGCGGTGAAGCGCGTCATCGACCGCTGGACCTGGGTGCGCGACGTGAAATCGGGCGATCCGAACTGGAAGCTCGCGGACACCGACTACGAAGATTAGTTAGGTGCGATGCCGCCGCGCCGGTTAGCTCCGACCCGCACTGCCGTCCTCCTGATCGCCGCCCTGGCGGGCCTCGCCGCGGCGCCCCCGCAAGCCGAACCCCCACCCAAGCCCGTCGCCACCAAAGGCGGGCAGAAGATCACGCTGACGCCCGTCGCCTTCGCCGACCTCGCCGGCTGGAAGGCCGACGATCTGAAACCGGCGCTGGCCGCCTTCAAGGTCAGCTGCCGCGGCATCCGCGTCGATGCCTCGCGCTTCATCGACCATCCCTATGGCACGCCGACCGAATGGCGCGGGGTCTGCGGTCTCGCGGTCGCAACCAAACCTGCCGATGCCCGCGCGTTCTTCGAAACCAATTTCGAGGCCTTCGCCGTCTCGGCGTCGCGCAAGGACGAAGGCCTCGTCACTGGCTATTACGAACCGGAACTCGAAGGCTCCAGGCACTGGAGCATGCTCTATTCCGCGCCGACCTATGGCGTGCCGCCCGACCTTGTGATGGTCGATCCCGTGGCCTTCGCCGACATCCTGAACGGCCGCCGCATGGCGGGTAAGGTCGTGGACGGCAAGCTCGTCCCCTACGAGACCCGCGCCGAAATCGAAACCGCCGCCTATGCGGCACGCATCAAGCCGCTGGTCTATCTCCGCTCACCCGTCGACTCCTTCTTCACCCAGATCCAGGGCTCGGGCCGCGTGCATCTCACCGACGGCACCTGGATCCGCCTCGCCTATGCCGCGCAGAACGGCCATCCCTACAGCGCGATCGGCAGCGCCCTCATCCAGCGGGGCGAGATCGAAGCCTCGAAAATGTCGATGACGGCGATCCGCGACTGGATGCGCGTCAACCCTGATAAGGCCGAGGCCCTGATGGACCTCAACGCCTCCTATGTCTTCTTCGTCGAACAGAAACTGGACGACCTCGATCTCGGTCCCAATGGCGCGGAGGGCGTGCCGCTGACGCCGGACACCTCCATGGCGATCGACCCCGGCATCTACCCTTATGGCCTGCCGATCTTCGTGACCGCCGACATCGCCAAGGCGCATGGCGCGGGCGAGGAGCCGATGGCCCGCCTCCGCATCGCCCAGGATACCGGCGGCGCCATTCGCGGTGTCGTCCGGGGCGACCTCTTCTTCGGCTGGGGCCGCGAGGCGGAACTCCGCGCCGGGGCCACCAAGGGCGCGGCACGCTTCTATGTCCTGAAGCCGAAGGCGGCATGACGCGACGCCTGACGCCTGAGGAGAAGGAACTCTGGGATCACGTCGCGGCGGGCGTGAAGCCGCGCCGCCGCCGCGTCTCGACGCCGGTGGTTCCCCCCGCCCCTGCGGCCCAGCCCAATGCCGCCAAGCCGGCCAAGCGCCGCACTGTGGTGCTGAAACCCGCCGCAAAACCCGAGCCTGCCACGGCCTTGCGACCGGCGCCGGACCCCTTCGATCTCACCGGCCTCGACGGCAAGCGCGCGACCCGGCTGCGCAAGGGCGAGTTGGAGATCGAGGGCCGGATCGACCTCCACGGCCTGACCCTCGATCCCGCCCATGCCGCCCTCAACGATTTCATCGCGGCCGCACGAGGGTCGAACAAACGCGTCGTCCTCGTCATCACCGGCAAAGGCGAGGGCGAAGGCGGCGCGCTGAAGCGCCTCGTCCCGATGTGGCTGCGCGAGGCGCCCCTCGCATCCTGGATCGCCGCCCTTTCGCCCGCGCACGCACGCCATGGCGGGGCGGGGGCGATCTATGTTTATCTGCGCCGCCGCCGGTCCGCCTGACCGGCACCAGATGGACCAGACCGTGACGGCCGATCCCGCCGACGACATCGATATCGCCGCCTCCTACTCGCGCCAGGACACGGCCGCCGTCATTCCGCTGCTCGACGCGCTGAAGGCGCGGGGCGTGAAGGTCTGGTTCGACAAGAACATCCCCGGCGGCGCGCTGTGGGAAGAAACCATCACGCGCAACATGCGCCGCGCCAAGGCGGTCGTGTTCTTCGCCTCCAAGGCCTCGCTCGCCAGCGACCGCTGCTTCGACGAGGTCTCGGCGGCGCGCACGCTGAGGAAGCCCATCATCCCGGTCCTGGTCGATCACGTCCGCATGCCCGACGATCTGCCGGACCGGCTGGTCCTGACACTCCAGACCCGCAACACCGTCGAAGCCTGGCCCGGCGTCGAAGGCGACCCGGTCGAGACCCTGATGCTCGCCCTCGCCTCATTCGGCGTGAACGGCGATTCCACGCCAAAACCGGCTCAACCCCTTGTTCCGCCTGCAGAAACTGTTTCGATATCTCCGCCACCATCACCACCATCCCCCGCGGCCACCCCCATCGCCGGCCCGCCGGCGCCTGCGCGCTCGCGCGGCCTGCTCTATGGCGGCCTCCTCGCCGTGGTCGCGCTGCTCGCGACCGGCGCGGGCCTCTACGCCTCGGGCGTCATCGGCGGCAGTTCCATGCGCGCGCTTCAGGTCACCGAAGCGGAGTGGTGCAGTGTTTCCGCCAAGAAACTGCTCCAGCGCGGCGTCATGGAGAACGGCCTGCCCGCACTACGCGAAGCCGCTGAGGGCGGCGATCTCGACGCGCTGACCCTGCACTGCCTCTCCGCCAACGACGCCTGCAACAGCGGCGGCAATCCCGATGCGATGAGCGCCGCCTATGCCAGCTGCACCAAGGCGGCCGACCAGGGCCGCTGGCGTGCGCTCTACAACAAGGGCTGGCTGCAGCAGCGCGGTTGCGGCGCCACCGTCGACGGCACCGCCGCGGCACAGTCGATCACCCGCGCCGCCGAGGGCAATTGCGCCATCGCGCAATACGACCTCGCGACCCTCTACCAGAAGGGCGAACTCGTCGGCTTCGACGACGTGAAGGCGATCCGCTGGCTGACCGCGGCGTCCGACCAGAACTATCCGCCCGCTATGAACGCGCTCGCCAATGCCTATGCGCTCGGCCGCGGCGTCCCGGAAGACGACACGCGCGCGGCCGAGCTGTGGCACCGCGCCGCCGACATGGGCTATCCCGGTTCGATGGCGAATTATGCCGATGCGCTGGAGCGCGGCACCGGCGTCCCGCAGAACACCGGCGCCGCCATCACCTATTACCGCCGCGCTGCCGCGCAGGACGAGGATCTGGAAGTGCGCGAGCGTGCCGAGAACGCCCTGAAACGATTGGGCGCCGAGGGCCCCGCTAAAACATGAGTGCCTCCTCCGAGCGTGTCGACGCCGCCGTCTCCTATTCCCGCCATGACCAGGCGCGGGTCGAGCGCATCATCACCGGCCTGAAGGCCCGCGGCATCGTCGTCTGGTTCGACAAGGACATTCCCGGCGGCGCGCTGTGGGAAGAGATCATCGCGCGGAAATACCGCGCCAGCCGGGCGCTGCTCTTCTTCGTCTCCAAGGCCTCGCTCGCCTCGCAGCGCTGCTCGGAAGAGGTTTCGACCGCCCGCACGCTGGGCAAGCCGATCATCCCGATCCTGCTCGAGCCGCTGAAACTCCCTGACGACCTCCCCGATCGCTTTGTGCTCACGCTCCAGGCACGCAACACGGTCGAGGCCCATGACCGGCCGACGGCGGACACCGAAGCCGCGATCATCGCGGCCCTCGGCGGTTTCGGCGTCGTGCCCAGCGCCCCGCCCTCGCCTATCGCCGCATCCCCCGTCGCGCCGTCCGCCGATCCCGAACCGCCGCGCCGCGACGAGCGCCGCAAGCGCGGCGGCGCGCTGATTGCTTTCGGCGGCGCCGCGCTCGCGATCGCCCTCGTACTCGGCGCCTATTTCCTCTTCACACGGCCGCCCCAGCCGGCCACGAGCGACACGGCGACGGGCTCGCCGGTCGCCTCCGCGCCGCCCGCCAAGCCGCCGGCGCGTCCCGATCCCGAACCCGCCAAACCAGGTCCCGCGCCGACGCCAGCCAAGCCGCCGGCCAAACAGCCCACCGGTGAAACCACGGTCACGCTGGACAAGCCGTCTTACGTGGAGGGCGACCAGGTCCTCGTCACCGTCGCCGGCCTGCCCGGTAACGACAAGGACTGGGTGGCGCTCGCCGCAGCGGGCACGCCCGACACCGCCTTCCTCTCCTATGTCTACATTTCCGGCCAGACCAACGGCGCGGTTCTGCTGAAGCGCATCATGAAGGCCGGTCAGTACGAGGTGCGCGTCTATTTCGACGACACCTCCGGCGACAAGACGGTCCGCGCCCGCCAGGCCTTCGAGGTGAAGCCCTTCCCGGCGCCGACCCTCACGCTCGACCGCACCAGCTATGCCGAGGGCCAGCCCATCACGGTGACCGTCAGCGGCATGCTGGGCACGCCGCAGGACTGGGTCGCCATCGCCAAGGCCGACGCGGCCCCTGACGCCTATCTGACCTTCGCCTATGTCAAAGGCGGCAAGACCGCGACGCTGGCCCTGAAGCCGGTGATGCAGCCCGGCAAATACGAGGTTCGCGCCTATTTCGACGACACCTCCGGCGACAAGACCATCCGCGCGCGCCTCCCGTTCGAGGTGACGCCCGCCGACTCTGTGGCGCTGATGCCCGACGGCGACTCCTATGCCCCTGGCGCGCCGATGGATGTCGATTTCTCCGGGATGCCCGGCAATGCCCGCGACTGGATCTCGATCGCCAAGGCGGGCTCGGACGACACGGCCTATATCAGCTACGTCAATACCGCCGGAAAGACGGCGGGCACCGCCGATCTGCGCGCGCCGCAGGACGAGGGCAGCTACGAGCTCCGGGCCTATTTCGACGATTCCACCGGCGACAAGACCGTGCGTGGCCGCGCGACTTTCGAAGTCACCGACGGCGATGCGCTGCCGCCGCCCGGCGCCACGCCCGAGCCCGCGGCGGAACCGGGCGAGGCGCCCGCGGCCGAGGCAGAGCCCGAGGCCCCGCCCGCGCCCGAAGCCCAACCGGAGGCCGAACCGGAGGCAGAACCCGAGGCAGAACCGGCCGGCGACCCCGCGCCCGCCGCCCCGGATCCCGCCCCGCCCTAGCGTCAGGATTCTCGCGCCAGTGTGATCTGTGCACGGAGCGATGGGCTTTGATTCCCGTCGGGACGGGTCTAGACGGTTGTCCAAACTCGCTCGGGGGATCCCAAACAGATGTTGTCCATTCGCCGCGCGGCCTTCGCCGCGTCGTTCCTTGTTCTGGCAGCCTGCGCCAATATGCAGTCCGCCTCGACCGCTCCGGTCAAGCCGACGATCGGCACCTGGGGCTTCGATACCGCCACGATGGACACCACCGTCCGTCCCGGCGACGACTTCTTCAAATACGTCAACGGCACCTGGATCAAGACGACCGTGATGCCGGCCGACAAGTCGCGCTACGGCTCGTTCGACGCGCTGCGTGACAAGTCGGAAGCCGACGTCCGCGCGACCATCGAGGAAAGCGCCAAGCAGACCCACGAGCCGGGCTCCGCGGGCCAGAAGGTCGGCGACTTCTATAACGCCTTCGTCGACACTACCGCGATCGAAGCCGCCGGCCTCGCGCCCGCCAAGCCCGATCTCGACGCCATTGCCGATGCCAAGACCCTCACCGACATCGCCGTCCTGATGGCCCAGCCCGGCCTCCCCGGCGGCCCGGTCGGCCTCGGCGTCGGTCTCGATTCCAAGAACCCCGACGCCTACACGATCGACGTCACGCAGTCCGGTCTCGGCCTGCCCGACCGCGACTATTATCTGCGCAAGGACAAGCAGTTCGCCGACATCCGCGCCGCCTATCTCGCGCATATCGAGAAGATGCTGACCCTCGCCGGCTATCCGCAGCCGAAGCAGGCCGCGAAGGCGATTCTCGCCGTCGAGACCCAGATCGCCAAGGACAGCTGGGAACTCGCCAAGCGCCGCGATCCGAACGCGACCTACAACCCGATGACCCGGGCTCAGCTCAAGACCTTCGCGCCCAGCTTCCCGTGGGATGCGACGTTCGACGCGATGACCCTGCCCGGCGGTTTCGAGCGCTTCATCGTCAACGAGAAGGACGCGGTGCAGAAGCTCGCCGCCCTCTTCTCGAAGACCCCGGTCGGTACCTGGAAGGCCTATATGACCTTCCACTACCTGCAGACCTATGCCGCGGTGCTGCCGGCGGCGTTTGACGACCAGGCCTTCGCCTTCTCCAGCAAGATTTCCGGCGCCAAGGAAAAGCGCCAGCGCTGGAAGCGCGGCATTCAGGCTGTCAACGGCACGCTCGGCGAAGCCGTCGGCGAGCTTTATGTCGGTCGTTACTTCAGCGCCGAAGCGAAGTCGGAGATGCTGAAGCTGGTCGAGAACCTGCGCGCCGCCTACGGCAAGCGCATCTCGGCGCTCGACTGGATGAGCCCCGAGACGAAGAAGCAGGCGCTCGCCAAGCTCGCCGCCTTCCGCGTCAAGATCGGCTATCCCGACACGTGGCGCGACTATTCGGACTTCGAGGTGAAGGCGGGCGATGCCCTCGGCAACCTCAAGCGCGCGTCGGCCTATGAATGGCGCCGCGATGTGGCGCGCCTGAACAAGCCGACCGACAAGGACGAGTGGTTCATGCCGCCCCAGACGGTCAACGCCTATTACAACCCGATCTTCAACGAGATCGTGTTCCCGGCCGCGATCCTCCAGGCGCCGTTCTTCGACATGGGCGCCGACCCGGCGATCAACTACGGCGCGATCGGCGCGGTCATCGGCCATGAAATGGGCCATGGCTTCGACGACCAGGGCGCGAAGTTCGACGCCACCGGCAACCTCCGCAACTGGTGGACGCCGGAAGATGAAGCCCGCTTCAAGGAGCGCACCAAGGCGCTGGGCGCCCAGTACTCGGCCTTCGAGCCGCTGCCGGGCATCCACGTCAATGGCGACCTCACCATGGGCGAAAACATCGGCGATCTCGGCGGCATCTCGGTCGCGCACGAGGCCTATCTGACCTCGCTGGACGGCAAGACCCCGCCGGTGCTCGACGGCTTCACGGGCGAGCAGCGCTTCTATCTGGGCTTCGCCCAGGTGTGGCGCTCGATCCAGCGCGACGAGTCGCTGCGCAACCAGGTCCTGTCGGACCCGCACAGCCCGCCGCAATACCGCACCAACGGCGTGGTGCCGAACGTGGACGAATGGTACGCCGCGTTCTCGGTGCAGCCCGATGCGAAGCTCTACATCGCCCCGGAGAAGCGCGTTCACATCTGGTAAGCCGCGCGCTCACCGTCAAAAAAGAAAGGCCCGCGCCGATGGCGCGGGCCTTTTTCGTTTTGAAGATCGCGTTGGACTTTAAGACAAGCCCAACCCTGTCATGCCTGCGCAGGCAGGCATCCATCGTTCAAGCGCGGTAGCGTCCAAGTGGCTTCCCGCCTGCGCGGGAATGACATCCAGGAGATCAAAGCAAAGGCGGACCAGACGCCTCGCCCTACTCGGCGGCGCGGGTCGAGATGTGGCCTTCAGGGCCTTTAACGGAATTGTCGTCGACCACGGTCAGCACGACCTTGTCGGCAGGCGAGCCCTCGGGCGTCAGCGTCGCTTCGCAGGTATCCGCGCTCGGGCCTGGGCCGGCGTCCCACGTGCCCTTGCGGCTGTTGTCCGGCTGCGCCGCGCCGCCGACCGTGACCTTCATGGTCTGCGCGAACGTGCCGTCCTCATTGTAGACGGAATGGACGTCGATATGGGCCTTCTGCCCGCCCGCGTCCTGGTCGATCGACATCTCCCAGGTGCCGGCCAGGAATTCCTTGCAGGTCGTATTGTCGAACGCCGCGGCGGGCGCGGCGAGGGCGAACGCCGCGACGGCGCCGAGAAGCAGCTTCTTCATGGATGTTTCCAGCTTGGTGGACGCGCGGCCCCGGCCGGCGGCGTCCTGTGGGGAAACCCGGGGCGGCGACGTTCTAGCCGATCCCCTCGCGCGGCGTCAGGGGGCGGTGGCCGTCACGGTGACGCGGGTGGCGACACCGCCATTGGTGTCGCGCACCGTATTGCCGTCGAGCACGATCAACGTCGCGGAAACGGGGGCGTGGCCGTCGACGGTGACGTCCGTCCGGCAGCTATCGGTGCTGGGGCCTGGCGCTGCGCTCCAGCTTCCCGACAGCGCCATCTCGGTCGGCGCGAGGTCCGCGGGTTCGACCCGGACTGTCGCGGCAAACGCGCCGTTCGCGCCATAGCTGGCCCGCGTCGCGATCCGCCCCGCCCCGCGCGCGCTGTCGGTCGCGACCGCCATGTCCCAGGTCCCCGTCAGGAAGGTCTTGCAGGCCTTGTTGTCGAACGCGCTCGCATCCAGCGACGCAAGTGTCGCCGCAGCGGCCAGGGCAAACGCGATCATGGCGGTCTCCGATGGGATCGTCTGGCGGCTTTTATAGACCGCGCTTGACGCCGGAGTCAGGGGGCGGCGGCCACACCCTCGCGGCGCGGATCGGCGCCGCCGGCGAGATGCCCGTCGGGCATCACCATCACGGCGTGCAGGCCCGACGCCTCGCCGGCCCGCGCATCGCTGATCTGCTGGCCCATCGCGGCGAGCTGCGCGCGCAGCGCCGGATCGAAACTCGCCTCGATGATCGGCTTGCCGCGCGCGACGACATTGGGCAGCGCGACGGCGTCCTGCGGGCTGAGGCCCCAATCCTCCATGCCGACGATGCTTTTCAGCACATAGGCGATAATCGCATTGCCGCCGGGCGAGCCGACCGCGAGGCGGAAATGTCCGTCGCGGAAGATGATGGTCGGCGCCATCGACGAGCGCGGCTTCTTGCCCGGTGCGACGGCGTTCGCGATGGCAACGCCCTTCGCATCGACCGGCAGGAAGGAAAAATCCGTCATCTGGTTGTTGAGGAAGAAGCCGCCCGCCATGCGCTGCGCGCCGAACGGCCCTTCGATCGTCGTCGTCATCGAGACGACATTGCCTTTGGCGTCGACGACGACGAAATGGCTGGTCCCGGTCCAGCGGCCCGACAGGTCGGCCGCCCGCTTCGGCGCGCCGGGCGGCGTACCCGCCGGGGCGTCCGCCATCGCATGGTCGGGCACGATCAACTTGGCGCGGTCGGCGAGATAGGCGGGGTCGAGCATGCCCTCGATGGGCACCGCGACGAAACGATCGTCGGCGGCATAAAGGTCGCGGTCGGCATAAGCGAGGCGCGACGCCTCGATGAAGAGGTTCCAGCCCGTCGCCGTGGTCGGCCCGTTCGCCGCCATGTCGAAATGCGACAGCATGCCAAGGGCCGCCAGCACGCCAAGCCCGCCCGACGACGGCGGCCCCATGCCGCAGACGAGATCGGCGCGATAGGTCCGGCACAGCGGCTCCAGCCGCCGCGCGCTGTAGCCCTTCAGATCCTCAAGGCTCAGCGTCCCCGGCCTGTTGCCGCGATGCACGGCGGCGACGATCGCCTCGGCGACGGGGCCTTCATAGAACCCCTTCGGCCCTTCCGCCGCGAAGCGCGTCAACGTGTCGGCATAGGCGGCGTTCTTGATCACCGTACCGGCCGCCAGCGGTGCGCCGTCCGGCATCAGATAGGCCGCAGCATCCGGCAGCATCGGGCCATAACCTGCCGCCATCTGGATGACCGTCGCCATCCGCGCCGGCACCGGAAACCCGTCGGCCGCCAGCTTCACGGCCGCCGCGACATCGTCGCCGAGCGGCAGTTTGCCGTGATCCCCATGCGCCAGCGCCAGCAGCGACATGAGGCCCGGTGTCCCCACCGCATCGCCGCTCTGCACGGCGGCGAGGAAATTCTCCGCCGTCCCGTCCGCATTCAGGAACATGGTCGGCGTTGCGCCCGCGGGCGCCGTCTCGCGGCCGTCATAGGCGGTGACGTCGCCGGTCGCGGCGTCGTAGTGAATCAGGAACGCCCCGCCGCCGAGGCCGGAGGATTGCGGCTCGACGAGCCCCAGCACGGTCTGCACCGCAATCGCCGCATCGACCGCCGAACCGCCTTTGCGCAGCACGGCAAGCCCCGCCTCGACTGCCAGCGGATTGGCGGCAGCGACCATCGCGCCCCTCTTCCAGTCGGGCGCGGGCTTGGCCTCGATGACGGGGGCGGCTGGTGCAGCGGCGGTGTCGCCCGGCGTCTTCGCGGCCTCGCCGCAGGCGGTGAGGAGAAGGGCGGAGAGAAGCAGGGCGCGGCGCAACATGTCCCAGCCCATCACGTTTCGCGGGGACGCGGAAGGGTCTCCCCACCCTTGTCATGCCTGCGAAGGCAGGCATCCATGCGCGTCGGGCACCGCACGCAGCGCGGTGGATTCCCGCTTGCGCGGGAATGACAATTGAAAATGGGGGTAAGCGACGTCGAGCCGCCCGCTACAAAATGAACTTCGACAGGTCCGTGTTCTTGGCGAGCGCGCCGACCTTGTCGCGCACATAGGCGCCGTCGATGACGACGGTCTCGCCCGTCTTGTCGGCGGCGGTGAAGCTCACCTCCTCCAGCACCCGCTCCAGCACGGTCTGCAGACGGCGCGCGCCGATATTCTCGACGCTCGCATTCACCTCGGCCGCGACATCGGCCAGCGCATCGACGCCGTCTTCCGTGAAGTCGAGCGTCACGTTCTCGGTCGCCAGCATCGCCCTGTACTGGGTGACGAGGCTCGCTTCCGGCTCAGTCAGAATGCGCCGCATGTCGTCGCGCGTCAGCCCCGCCAACTCGACGCGGATCGGCAGCCGCCCCTGCAGCTCCGGCAATAGGTCCGATGGCTTCGCGAAATGGAACGCTCCCGAAGCGATGAAGAGAATATGGTCGGTTTTCACCGGCCCGTGCTTGGTCGTGACCGTCGTGCCCTCGATCAGAGGCAGCAGATCGCGCTGCACGCCCTCACGGCTGACATCCGCGCCCCGCGCCTCGGAGCGGGCGCAGATCTTGTCGATCTCGTCCAGGAAGACGATCCCGTCATTCTCGGTCAGCTTCACCGCGTCGCGGGTCACTTCGTCATTATCGAGCAGCTTGTCGCTTTCCTCGGCGATCAGCAGCGGATGGCTCTCCTTCACCGTGATCCGGCGTTTCTTGCGGTTGCCGCCGAAGGCCTTGCCGAGCGTCTCCTGCAGGTTGATGAGGCCGACCGACGACCCGGGCTGGCCGGGAATGTCGAACAGCGGCATGCCGCCCCCGCCGGACTGCGCGAGGTCCAGTTCGATCTCCTTGTCGTCCATCTCGCCAGCCCGCAGCTTTTTGCGGAAGCTTTCCTTGGTCGCCTCGGACGCGTTGGCGCCGACCAGCGCCTCCAGCACGCGTTCCTCCGCCGCTCGTTCGGCCCGCACCCGCACATCCTTGCGGCGGGTTTCGCGGACCTGGCCGATCGCGATCTCCACGAGGTCGCGCACGATCTGCTCGACGTCGCGGCCGACATAGCCGACCTCGGTGAACTTGGTCGCCTCGACCTTCAGGAACGGCGCCTCGGCGAGGCGCGCCAGCCGCCGCGAGATCTCCGTCTTGCCGCAGCCAGTGGGCCCGATCATCAGGATGTTCTTCGGCGTCACCTCTTGGCGCAGCGCCTCCGGCAGCTGCTGCCGGCGCCAGCGATTGCGCAGGGCGATCGCGACGGCACGCTTCGCCTCGCTCTGGCCAACGATATAGCGATCAAGCTCCGAAACGATCTCGCGGGGGGAGAAATGGGTCATGGCCCATCAGATAGGGGGTCGTCGCCTTCGACGGAAGCCTATGGCGCCTGCGACTTGAGGCGCAGCCAGTCCGCCAGCTCGACCTCGGCCAGGTCCCCGGCAGCAAGGCTCAGGATCGTCAGCACGAAATCGGCGTCGTCGGCCTCCAGGCTGAAGCCGTGCAGCGCTAGAAAGGTTTCCGCAGCGATACCCGCGATCCGCTTGTTGCCGTCCACAAAGGGATGGTTTCGCGCCAGCCCGAAGGCATAAGCCGCAGCCAGCTCGAACACGTCCGGCTCCCCATATGCCGCCAGGTTTTCAGGCCGGGCCAGAGCCGAGTCCAGCAACCCGTCATCGCGCAGGCCGCTGGCCCCACCATGCTCGGCGATCTGCTCATCATGCGCCGCGATCAGTGCGCGCTTGTTCAGCCACGTCCAGGTCACTTGGCGAGCTCGCGCAGCGCTGCGCGGCGCTTCTTCATGACCTGCCGCATGACCGTCATCTGGTCGTCGAAGGCTTTGTCGTAAGGCGACAGGGCGATGCCATCGGCGGTTTCGGTGGCGAACAGCGTGTCGCCTTTTTCCACCTTCAATTTGGCCGCGACATCCTTGGGCAGGATGACGCCCAGTGAATTGCCGATCTGAGTCACTTTAAGCTGGGTCATGACAGTCTCACGCGGTTAGAACGGGTGTAAAATTACACAGCCACCCGTTCTAACACAAGTAAAACCACCTAAGCGACGCGCCGCACGCCCTGGTTGATCCATTCCGCCAGCGCCGCCGGGGTCCACTCGCCCGCCGCGGCCATGCGGACGGCATAAGCCAGATCCTCCTCCGGCACCGCCAGCTCATAGCCGTTGAGACCGAGAAAGGCCTCCAACGCCACGGCCGCCGTGCGCTTGTTGCCGCTACGAAAGGGCCGTTTCAGCAGGAAGCCGCAGAGCTGGGCGGCGGCCAATTCGGGCACCGACGGCGTATGCCGGCCGGCCAGATCCATCGGCCGGGCCCGCACCATTTCCAGCCCCATATAATCGGCGATTCCCGGCGCGCCGCCATGGGTCGCGACCACCGCGTCGTGCAGCGCCAGCAGCACGTCGCGCTCCAGCCAGACGATGCTCATGGTTAGTCCGCGAGGACGCGCAGCGCATTGCGGCGGCGGCGCAGCACGCTCTCGGCGACATCCATCTGCGCCGCGAATTTGGGGCTGTAGGGGGTCAGCCGCATCCCGTCGGGCGCCGAGGTCAGGTAGAGCGCATCGCCCTTCCCGGCCCTCAATTCCGCCAGTGCTTCCTTGGGCAGGACAACCCCCAGCGAGTTGCCCACCTGGACAATCTTCAGCGTATGCATGCGAATCCCCCGTATGTACGGATGTTGTAAGCCCGTACCCACGGTCGTGAAAACATCAAAAAACTGTCGCGGAAATCCGGGGCGATTCGTGACGCTGACTCACGGCCGAGTTAACGCAAAGTCAAACCGCGTCGAGCGCTTCCAGCGTGACGTTCCCGTTGGTGTAGACGCAGATCCTGGCCGCGATTTCCATGGCACGGCGGGCGATCGCCTCGGCGGGCAGGTCCTGATCGACCAGCGCCCGCGCCGCAGCCAGCGCATAGTTCCCGCCGCTGCCGATCCCGATCACCCCGTCCTCGGGCTCCAGCACATCGCCCTGCCCCGTCAGCAGCAGCGAGACCGATTTGTCGGCCACCACCATCAGCGCCTCCAGCCGGCGCAGATACCGGTCGGTCCGCCAGTCCTTGGCGAGCTCGACGCAGGCCCGGGTGAGGTTGCCGGGATAGGTTTCCAGCTTCGCCTCCAGCCGCTCGAACAGCGTGAAGGCATCCGCCGTCGCCCCCGCAAAGCCGACGATCACGTCGCCCTTGCCGAGCCGGCGCACCTTGCGCGCATTGCCCTTGATGATGGTCTGCCCCATCGAGACCTGACCGTCGCCGGCGATGACCACCTTGCCGCCCTTGCGTACCGACACGATGGTCGTGCCGTGCCAGTTGGCCTTGTCGTCGGACGCCGAGAATGAGTCACGCATGGGTTGTATGTCGCTCCGGACCGGTGGGCTGGCTGGGCATGTGATGCCCCTGCCCGTTTACGTCAAGTTTGCGTTTACCGGCGACTCTTGAGGCAACGGCGCATTGCGGATCGCCCGGCCGCGGCCTAATCACCTCCGCGACGGCTGACAGGACTGACCCCATGCGCACCGCAATGATCGAGCGTAAGACGCGCGAGACCGAAATCATGGTCTCGCTCGATCTCGACGGCACCGGCGATTACGACATCGACACCGGCATCGGTTTCCTCGACCACATGCTGGAAAGCTTCGCGCGCCACGCGATGCTCGACATGAAGGTCCGCGCCCAGGGCGATCTCCACATCGACTTCCACCACACGACCGAAGACACCGGCATCGTGATCGGCCAGGCGATCGCCAAGGCGCTGGGCGACTTCAAGGGCATCAATCGTTTCGGCGAGGCGACGATCCCCATGGACGAGACGCTGACGCGCTGCGCGCTCGACGTTTCGAACCGGCCCTATCTCATCTGGAAGGTGAACTTCACCAAGCCCAAGCTGGGCGAGATGGACACCGAACTCTTCAAGGAGTGGTTCCAGGCCGTGGCGCAGAATGCCGGCATCACGCTGCACGTGGAAAACCTCTACGGCGAGAACAACCACCACATCGTCGAAAGCTGCTTCAAGGCTTTCGCCCGCGCGCTCCGCCGCGCGGTCGAACCCGACACGCGGCTCGGCGATGCCTATGCGTCCACCAAAGGCGTGCTCTAGCTCTCTTGTCATGCCCGCGCAGGCGGACATCCACCTGTCAGGACTGACGCTGACCGGTGAAATGGATTGAACCCAGCCATGGCAGAAACCGTCGCGGTCATCGACTACGGCTCCGGCAATCTCCGCTCCGCCGCCAAGGCGCTGGAGCGCGCAGCCACCGACGCGGGCCTCAACACGCATGTCGTCGTCACCAGCGACGCCGACATCGTTTCGAATGCGGACCGTCTCGTCCTGCCCGGCGTCGGCGCCTTCGCGGCGTGCATGGACGGGCTCATGGCGGTCGAGGGGCTCAAGGACGCGATCACTCACTCCGCCATCGGCGAAGGCCGCCCGTTCCTCGGCATCTGCGTCGGCATGCAGCTCATGGCCGAATGGGGCGTCGAGTTCGGCCGCCACCAGGGCCTCGGCTGGCTGAAGGGCGAGATCGCCCCGCTCGCCCCTACCGATGCCGCGCTGAAAATCCCGCATATGGGCTGGAACGAGATCACCACGACGAACCCGCACCCCGTCCTCGCCGGGGTCGCGGGTGCCAGCGTCTATTTCGTCCACTCCTACGCCCTGACCGGCGCCGCGCCCGCTGAGGTCATCGCGACCGCCGACTATGGCGGCGCGTTCCCGGCCGTCGTCGGCCGCGACAACATCGCCGGCACCCAGTTCCATCCCGAGAAAAGCCAGGCCGCCGGCCTGAAACTCCTCGCCAACTTCCTGACATGGCGGCCATGAGCTTCACCCTCTACCCCGCCATCGACCTGAAGGACGGGCAATGCGTCCGCCTCGTGCGCGGCGACATGCTGACCGCGACGGTGTTCGAGCTGAAGCCCGCGGCGCAGGCGGCGGCGTGGCAGGCGGCGGGGTTCGAATGGCTCCATGTCGTCGATCTCAACGGCGCCTTTGCGGGGCGGGCGGTCAACGGCGAGGCGGTGCAGGCGATCCTGAAGGCGGTCTCCCTGCCGGTTCAGCTCGGCGGCGGCATTCGCGACCGCCGCCAGATCGAATTCTGGCTGGACGCCGGGGTCAGCCGCGTCATCCTCGGCACGGTCGCGGCCCACAATCCGCGCCTGGTTCAGGAAATGGCCCTCGCTTTCCCCGGCAAGATCGCCGTCGGGATCGACGCCAAGAACTTCAAGGTCGCCGTCGAAGGCTGGGCCGAGGAATCCGAGCTCGATGCCGCCGAACTCGCCGCGAAATTCCAGGACGCCGGCGTCGCCGCCATTATCTTCACCGATGTCGGCCGCGACGGCACGGGCACCGGCCTCAATATCGAACAGACCCTGCGCGTCGCCCGCGCCGTGCCCGGCACGCCGGTCATCGCCTCGGGCGGCCTCGGCTCGCTCGACGACATCCGCGCCTCGATCGCCACCGGCGAAATCGCCGGCGCGATCTGCGGCCGCGCCCTCTATGATGGCCGCATCAGCCCGCGCGAGGCGTTGAACCTGGCGCGCGGCAGGTAATTCTGCGCGTCGCGGCTACTCCTTCAGCGCTTTGGCCCAGTCGATCGGTCCGTCCTCGACCGCGCGCTTCAGGTTTTCGAGGCCGTAGGCATTGCCCCAGCTGAAACCCGCATAGAGCGCGTCGAAGCCCGGCCCCGCGCCGAACCCGACGCCTGACAGCGTCACTTTCGTGCCCGCACCCTCCGGCGCCAATTCGATGATGGTCGCGGTCTTGGCGAAGAGATCGGCATGCTCAAACCCCGCTGGGGCTTTCAGGTTCTTCAGCACGACCAGCCGGTTGGGGATCCAGGCGGCGATCTGGTTCTGGATGTTGCCGGGATCACCCGCCTTGGCGGCGGGGTCATAGCTCGTCTCGATGACCCCGCCGACCCGTGGCTCGCCCAAGGCGAACGGCACCGCCCAGCTTTTCCAGCCCTCGATCGTGGCGAAGGCGGCGAAGACCTTCTCCGGTGGCGCGGCGATGATGATCGAAAGCTGGATGCTGCGATCGCCATTCGCCTCGACGAACGAGGTATCGGCGACATGGGGGAATTCCGCCGGCGCTGCGGCGCGGGCGGTAACGGCGTAGGCCAACAAGGCGGCAAGAGCGATCAGGCGCATCGGCGATCCCCGGAATAACCGCCTCAGCCAATCAGTTTGGGGCGCCTCTTGTCACTCCGGATATTATTCCTATATCGGGTCAGGGGAGGGCGATGGCATGGGACGAAAGGATGAGCTGCAAGCAATCTGAAAAGGATCGGGCGGGGAGAGGGGGAGACCCCTAAAAAATTCCCAGATCAATTTCACCCCGCGCATGGGCCGGAAGAGTCGCGCAAAAATGGCGCGGCTGCGTCCCCGTCGCATCGCCGTGACCGGCGACGGGCGCATTGACGGGGAATGGTTCGCTTTCGAAGGTCGCGACGCCCGTCAAACGAAGATGCTTTACGCCGCGACCGTGAAATTTAGTGACGCGCCGTCAGGCGTCGAACATGATGACGGAGCGCGCGAGTTCGCCGCTCTTCAGCTCCTGCAGCGCCTCGTTGACCTGCGCCAGCTTCACGCGCTGCGAGACCATCTCATTCAGCTTCAGCTTGCCCGACATGTAGAAATCGACAAGGCGCGGCATGTCGACCGGGAAGCGGTTGGAGCCCATGACCGAGCCCTGGATGCGCTTTTCGCCCAGGAACTCCGCCCCGTGCAGCTCGATATGCACGCCGACCGGGATCATGCCGATAATGTTGGCCGTGCCGCCGCGCGTCAGCATGCGGAAGGACTGCTCGGCCGTCTGCTTCAGGCCGACGGCCTCGAACGAGTGGTGCACGCCGCCATTGGTCAGGTCCTGCACCTGCTTCACGGGATCGCCGTCCTTGGGATTGACGACATCCGTCGCGCCGAAATGCTTGGCGAGGTTCAGCTTCGATCCCACCATGTCGATCGCGATGATGCGCCCGGCACCCGCAATCGCCGCCGCATTGATCGCCGCCAGCCCGATGCCGCCGCAGCCGATGACGGCGACCGTCTCGCCCGGCCGCACGCCCGAGGTATGCGTCACCGCGCCATAGCCGGTGATGACCGAACAGCCGATCAGCGCCGCGAGATCCAGCGGCATGTCCTTGCGGATCGCGACGCAGGCATTCTCGTGGATCAGCATCATCTCGGCGAAGGACGATAGGTTCAGAAACTGGTTCATCGGCCCCTGGGTCTCGATCAGCCGCGGCTCGTCGCCGGCCTCGCGCTTGGTGTCGGGGCTGACGCAGCGCGACAGGTGCCCGGTGATGCAATGCTCGCAGCGGCCGCAGAACGCCGAGAGGCAGGTGACGACATGGTCGCCGACCTTCACGCTGCGCACTTCCGAACCGACCTGCTCCACGATCCCCGCAGATTCATGGCCGATCACGGCGGGCAGCGGGTAGGGGTAGAGCCCTTCGGCGAAATGCAGGTCGGAATGGCAGACGCCGGCGGCGGCGGTGCGGATCAGCACCTCGCGCGGGCCGGGCTTGTTGATCTGGACCTCTTCGATGGTCAGCGGCTTGCGCACTTCGCGCAGCACGGCGGCTTTCATGATGTCTCTCCCGGTCTGGTTTTTATGACGGCACCGTCAGGTTCGCGCTCAGCGGGGCTTTGCGTCAAGCGCGATCGGCAGCTATCAGGACCCATGCTTGCGGTTCGCATTATTCCCTGTCTCGACGTCAAGGACGGCCGCGTCGTCAAGGGCGTGAACTTCGAAGGCCTGCGCGACGCCGGCGACCCCGTCGAAGCGGCGCGCGCCTATGATGCCGCCGGCGCCGACGAACTCTGCTTCCTCGACATCACCGCCAGCCACGAGGGCAGGGGCACGCTGCTCGACATCGTCGCGCGCACCGCCGATGCCTGTTTCATGCCGCTCACCGTCGGTGGCGGCGTGACCGAGGTGGACGATATCCGCAAGCTGCTGCTGGCCGGCGCCGACAAGGTCTCGATCAACACCGCCGCCGTGAAACGCCGCGAATTCGTCGGCGACGCCGCGCGCCGCTTCGGCAGCCAATGCGTGGTGGTGGCGATCGACGCCAAGCGGGTGGGCGAGGGCAAATGGGAAATCTTCACCCATGGCGGCCGTAATCCGACCGGCCTCGATGCCGTCGCCTATGCGCGCGAGGTCGAAAGCCTCGGGGCCGGCGAGATCCTGCTGACCTCGATGGACAAGGACGGCACCAAGTCCGGCTACGACCTCGCTTTGACGCGCGCCATCGCCGATTCGATCCGCATTCCCGTGATTGCCTCTGGCGGCGTCGGCACGCTGGATGATCTCGTCGCGGGCGTGCGCGACGGCCATGCGAGCGCCGTGCTCGCCGCCTCGATCTTTCATTTCGGCACACATACGATCGCCGAAGCGAAGGGCGTGCTGGCCGGCGCAGGCCTTCCAGTCCGTCGCTGAGCGATCCAAAGAAAATTATGCTCACGCGATAGATTTCTGGGCGCCGCGTCGTCTAGCGTCCCGCCCGTCATGAAATTGTCACGGAACGCCGCGTGAGCGACGAGATCGAACTGAAACTGGCCATCGCGCCCGAAGCGCTCGCCAGCGTGCTGAAAGCCGCACCGCTGCGCGCCCGCAAGATCCGCTTCAAGCCCGCGCGCCAGCTTGTCACCACCTATTACGACACGCCCAAAGGCGCGCTGCGCGCGCACGGCATCTTCCTCCGCGTCCGCCAGGACGGCACGCGCTTTGTCCAGGCGGTGAAGACGGCGGGCGAGGGCGGCCTGCTTGCCGAACGCGGCGAGTGGGAATGGCCGATCCCGGTCGCCGATCCCGATCTCGTGCTTGCCGCTGAAAGCGGCCTCAAGCCGCTCATCAAGCGCGCGAAGAAGGGCGGCCTCGCCCGCCTTTTCGCCAGCGAGATCGAGCGCCGCGTCGCGCTGCTGACCGATGGCGACAGCGTGCTCGAACTGGCGCTCGACCAGGGCCTCGTCCGCGCCGGCCGCCGCACCCAGGCGCTTTGCGAGCTGGAGATCGAGGTCAAGGCAGGCTCGGTCGCGCCGCTCTTCGCCCTCGCCCGCGAGCTAGGCGCGCTGCCCGGTGTCAGCGTCGGCTTCGCGACCAAGGCGTCGCGCGGCTTCGCGCTCTCCGGCGGCCATGCGGCCAAGTCGGTGAAGGCTGCTGATGTCGCGCTCGATCCCACGATGACGCCGAGCGCTGCCAGCGCCGCGATCCTCGATTCCTGCGCCGCCCAGGCCGCCGCCAACCTGCCCGTCGTGACGGCGCATCGCCTGCCCGAAGGCGTCCACCAGCTCCGCGTCGCCCTGCGCCGGCTGCGCGCCGCGCTTGCCGTCTTCAAGGACGTGCTGCCCTCCGATCGGCGGAAGCCCCTGCGGCGCGATGCCGGCTGGCTCGCGGGCGTGCTGGGCCCGGCCCGCGATCTCGACGTGATGACCGGTGGGTTGCTGAAGGCCGCCGCCGCACCGGCGGACATGGCGGAGGACATGCGCCTGCTCGGCCGTGTCCTCACGACCGCACGCCGCACCGCCTGGCACGAGGCGATCGCCGCGACGTCCAGCCCACGCGCGACGCTGCTGCTGCTGGATCTCGCCGAAACCGCCTGGACGCTCCGCCACGATCTGCCTGACCTCGGCGCGCCGCCGTTGCTGGACTTCGCGACGGCGCAGCTCGAGCAGCGCTTCGAGGCTGTGCTCGCGGCGGCCGGTCCCGATCTCGAGACGCTGGATATCGAAGCGCGGCATGAGCTGCGGCTCGCCCTGAAGAAACTGCGCTATGCCGCCGACTTCTTTGCGGGGCTCTTTCCGCGCAAGGCCGCGAAGGCCGGGATCAAGGTGCTGGCCGCGCTGCAGGACGCGCTAGGCGGTTTCAACGACGCCGTTTCCGTCGATGCCATCCTCAAGCGCGCGATCGGGGCGGGACCCGCCAAGAACAAGGATGCCTTGCAGCGCGCAGCGCTTTTCGTCTCCGGCTGGGCTGCGCATCGCGGGGCGTTGGCTTGGGGCGAGGCACGCGCCTGCTGGGCGGCCTTTGCAGCGGAGGGCGCATTTTGGCGCTAGAGGATTATAGTGGCGCGAATCGCCTGCTTTTATTGAAGAAACCACCCGTTTGATGGCCAAGCACCCGCTCGATACGCTGTTCACCGAAATCAAGTCGCGCAAGCGTTCGGACCCCGAGAAATCCTATACCGCCAAACTCCTGCAGGGCGGCCCGCCGAAGATCGCCAAGAAGCTGGGCGAAGAGGCGACCGAGGCAATCATCGCGTCGCTGGTGGAGGACAACCCGCACTTCGTCGCGGAGTGCGCCGACGTGCTCTACCACCTGCTGGTCCTGATCGCGGCGCGGGGTGCGACGCCGCAGCAGGTCTATCGCCAGCTCATCAAGCGGCGCGGCCAGTCGGGACTGGATGAAAAGGCGAACCGCAAGCCCGCTATCGCGCTGACGCGCGGGCCCAAGGCGAAGTCGAAGGTCAAAGCGAAAGCCAAGACCAAGGCCAAGAAGAAGGGCTAGATCAGCCCGGCCGAGCGCGCGAGGTCCTTCAGCGAGACCTGCGGCCGCGGCCCGATATGGGCGATCACCTCGCCCGCCGCCAGCACGCCCAGCTTCCCGCTGACCGCCAGCGGCAGACCTTTCGCAACGCCGTAGAGGAAGCCTGCCGCAAACTGGTCGCCCGCGCCGGTCGTATCGACGACGGCGACGTCAGGCGTGGCGTCGATCAGGTGGACAGCCGCGCCCTGGCAGATGACCGCGCCCTTTTCCGAGCGGGTGATCGCGAAGAGCCGTCCGGTCGCGCGCGCGTTCTGGAAGGCTTCATCGAAGCTGGTCGTCTCGTAGAGCGAGGTCAGCTCGGTTTCGTTGGCGAAGACGATATCGACATCGCCATTGTCGATCAGCTCGACGAATTCGGCGCGGAAGCGCCCGACGCAGAACGCATCCGACAGCGTGAAGGCGACGAGGCGGTTCGCGGCCTTGGCGGCAGCGATGGCCTTGCGCACCGCGCCCTTCAGCGCCTCGGTGTCCCAGAGATAGCCTTCGACATAGAGGATCTTGGCATCGCCGATCAGCTTGGCGTCGACATCGGCCTCGTCGAGTTCGACGGAGGCGCCGAGATAGGTGTTCATCGAGCGCTGGCCGTCGGGCGAGACCATGATGACCGAACGCGCGGTCGGGGCGCCGTCCTTGGCGAAGGGCGTGTCGAAATGGACACCGATCGCCTTGGTGCCGCCGGCGAAGCTTTCGCCCAGCCAGTCGTCATGCACGCGGCCGATGAACGCGCCGGCGCCGCCCAGCGAGGCGAGGCCCGCGATCGTGTTGGCGGCCGAACCGCCGGGCAAAACGGTCGTTTCGGAAAGCGAATCTTCCAGCACCTTGGCGCGATGCCCGTCGATCAGCGTCATCGCGCCCTTGGCGATGCCGTGGCGGGTAAGGAAGGCGTCATCCGTGCGGGCGATCACGTCAACGATGGCGTTGCCGATGCCGGCGACGTCGAAACGGGCAGTGGTCATTGGGCCTTCCGGAAATTGCGCGGGGCTCTCTTCGGGTCTGGCGCAGGTCTGGTCAAGCGGCTTTCGTCTTGTGCTTGAATTCGCAGAGATCGGTGACCGGGCATACCGGACAGCGTGGGCTGCGCGCGAGGCAGGTGTAACGGCCGTGCAGGATCAGCCAGTGATGGGCGTGGAAGAGGTAGTGTTTCGGGATCCGCCGCAGCAGGCGCTTTTCCACGGCGACGACGTCCTTGCCAGGCGCGAGGCCGGTGCGGTTGGCGACGCGGAAGACATGGGTGTCGACCGCGATGGTCGCTTCGCCGAACGCCATGGACGCGACGACATTGGCGGTCTTGCGTCCGACGCCCGGCAGCGTCTCCATCGCCGCGCGGTCGCGCGGCACCTCGCCGCCATAGACGTCGATCAGTTGCTGCGAGAGCGCGATGACGTTCTTCGCCTTGGTGCGGAAGAGGCCGATCGTCTTGATGTAATTGCGGACGGTGTCCTCGCCGAGCGCCAACATTTTCCGGGGCGTGTCGGCGATGGCGAAGAGCGGCCCGGTCGCCTTGTTGACGCCCTTGTCCGTCGCCTGCGCCGACAGCACCACCGCAACGAGCAGCGTGTAGGGGTTCGTGTGCTCCAGCTCGCCCTTGGGTTCGGGGTTCGCGGCGGCGAGCCGGGCGAAGAATGCCTCGATCTGAGGCGGCTTCAGCATGGCGAGAGATCCCGCGGACGAAGGCCTGAAACGGCGGAAAACCGGGATCTCTTCACCCGCCGGGATATTCGAACGTCGCAAACCGCGCTTTCCCGGGTCTGGCGGGGTGGAATTGATCCAGGATTTTTGATGGGGGTGTATCCCCCCGGTCGGGATGAGGCATCGGGCGGCGTTGGGCCAGACCAGCCCATTCGAACGTCGCCCATTGCCATGAGGGGCGCCGGCGAGCGGGTATGCGAAGGCCGCTTGCCCGTACAAACGCCTCGCCCGTTTCCGCCCGTCAATTCCGATCCCACCGTCACGCCGCCTTCACCAGACCTCACAGGCAAGACATAACACAGCTTGTGAGGATAATAAACCTATAACCGTCCATCCAGGCGGGCGGCTTGATGTGCGGCGTGGCGCGCGGGGGCGGATCGGGATTATAGAGGCGCGATGTCCGACGCCGTCTATTTCGACGCCACGCTGCGCCCCAGCCGCTCGCTCGACCGGCGCGGCTTCGTGCTGCTGCTGTCCTTGCTGACCGCGCTGAACCTGGTCGTCGCGTTGCGGCTGGCGGCGTCGGGCGGCTGGCCGATCCTGCCGTTTCTGGGGCTCGACATTGCCGGTCTCGCGTTCGCCTTTGCGCTCAATTATCGCAGCGGGCGTCTGGCCGAACATATCCGTCTCAGCGGCGACGCGCTGACCGTCACCCATGTCGATCCCGGCGGCGCGGCCAAGGACTGGGCGTTCGAACCGGCGTGGGTCCGGGTCGCCCTGCACGAGCGGCCGCACGGGGCGGGGCGGGTGACCATCACCACCAACGGCAAGGGCGTCGCGGTGGCGGAGTTCCTGACCCAAGGCGAGCGCCAGGACATCGCCGCCGCGCTGAACAAGGCCCTCAGCGAACGCGCGCGGCGGCTGACCGCAGCCTAGGCGGCTTTCGCAGCGAGGGCGCGGGCGAGCGCGGCGAGCAGATCCGTCTGCGAGATGAGCCCGGCGACGCGGCCGGCGAGATCGACGACGATCACGGCGTGGGTCTTCCCATCGGTCAGCGGCCCGACCAGCGCGACGGCGGGCGTTTCGGGCCGCGCGGTCGCGGCGGGGGTCATGACCTCGGCGATGGCGTCGCCGCGCCGGACGAGATCGCGGAGCCCGACCGTGCCTGCCAGCCGTCCATCCGCCGCGATCACCGGCAGCGAGCGCACATTGTGCCGGATGAGGAGGTCGCGCGCGGTCGTGGCGCTGGCGTCGAAGGGTACGGAGATCACGTCGCGCGACATGATCGCATCGCAGGTGAGTGCGCCGTGCGTGCGCTTCAGCGCGTTGCGCTCGACCTGGCGCAGCAGGCGGTCGAGATCGGCGCGGTCGATGTCGAAGGTCTCGCCGGCGGCGGCGAGCGCGGCGTCGATGTCGTTGGCGCTGAAGCCGACGCGGACCTGCGAGGGCGCATCCGCCGTGCCATGCCGGTTCTGCGGCGCGTCCGCGGGGACGTGCGGATAGCTGTGCCGGGTGAAGCGGTGAAAGACCCAGCCGAGCGCCACCAGCAGGATGGAATTGGCCAGAACCGGCATGATCGGGAACAGCCAGGCGGCGGCTGTCGCCGGCGGTCCGAGCAGCGCCGCCGTCAGCGCCATCGCGCCGCCCGGCGGGTGCAGGCTGCGGGTCAGCGACATCGCGGCGATGGAGAGGCCGACCGCGACACCGACGGCGAGCGCGGGCTCGTGGATCAGGAACGCCGTCATGACGCCGATCGCGGCCGAAATCGTATTGCCGGCGATGATCGGCCAGGGCTGCGCCAGCGGACTGGCGGGAATGGCGAAGAGCAACAAGGCAGAGGCGCCGATCGGACCGGCAATCGCCGGGATGTGGCCGTCATGACCGGTCGCCAGCACGCAGATGAAACCGGTGAGGCCGACACCGAGCGCCGCGCCGAGACAGGCGATGAGCCGGTCGCGCAGGGTCGCGCCCGCCAGGATCGGCACGAAGAGGCGGTTCCAGCGCGCGTCCGGCAATCTAGTCGCCCAGCACGTCGCGCATGGCGTAGAGGCCGGGCGCCTTGCCCTGACCCCAGAGCGCCGCGGCCAGCGCGCCGCGCGCGAACATCGAGCGCGATTCCGCCTTATGGATCAGTTCGATGCGCTCGTGCTCGCTGGCGAAGATGACGGTGTGGTCGCCGACCACGGAGCCACCGCGCAGGGACGCGAAGCCGATGAAGCCATCGGGCCGCGCGCCGGTATGGCCCTCGCGCGCGGGGACGCGGATGTCGCTCAGCGTCCGGTTCAGGCCCGCCGCGGCGGCCTCGCCCAGCATCAGCGCGGTGCCGGAGGGGGCATCGACCTTGTGGCGATGATGCATCTCGACGATTTCGATATCGGCGCTCGGTCCCATCACTTCGGCGGCCTGGCGCACGAGCTTCGCGAGCAAGGCGATGCCGAGCGAGTAGTTGCCGGACTGCACGATGGGCGCATGGCGCGACGCCGCGACGATCTTCTTCTGATCGACCTCAGTGAGGCCGGTCGTACCGATGACATGGACGACGCGGGCCTGCGCCGCGAGCGCGGAGAGCGCGACGGTGGTGGCGGTCGTCGTGAAGTCGATGATCGCCCCGGCATGGAGAACCGCGGCGAGCGCGTCGGAGGTCAGGGGAACGCCGCCCATATCCTCGCCGAGGCGGGGATGGCCCTCATATTCCAGCGCGGCGTGCAGCACGGCGCGCGGTTCGGCCTTGATCGCCGCGATCACCGCCTGGCCCATGCGCCCGGCGGCGCCGGCGACCACGATGGGGCAGGGCGCGGCGGTCATGTCAGGGAGAGGCCGGTGGCGGCTTCGAGTTCGGCCAGCGCCTTGTCGGGATCGACCACCTTGATCGTCGTCATGCCCATGTCGCGCGCGGGCTTCAGGTTCACGCCGAGATCGTCGAGATAGACGCAGTTCTTGGGGTCGACGCCGAGCTTGTCGGTCATCATCTTGTAGATCGCCGGGTCGGGCTTGCGGAGGCCGATCTTGGCGGATTCGATCACGTGATCGAACAGCACCATGACCTCGGCGACATAGAGCGAGCGCCCGGTCGAGGAGCCCATCTGGTTGGCGGGCAGGTTGTTGGTGATGCAGCCGGTCTTGAACTTGGCCTTTACGCGGCGCAGCGCCTCGACCATGGCAGGGCGCAGATCACCGGAGAGCAGCGGCAGCACGTCGCGCCCGCGCACCTCGGCGCCCAGCGCCTTCGATTCCGCCGCGAACAATTCGTCGAATCGGGCGAGATCAACCTCGGCGCGTTCGAACTTCGCCCAGGCGTTCTCGAAATGGTTTTCCGCATTCGTGCGGCGGATGATGTCCAGCGGCAGCCCCCGTTCCTTCTCGAAACGGTTGAATGCCTCGAACGGTGAGGAGGTGAGAACGCCTCCGAAATCCCAGATGACAGCTTCGATCATGATGCGCGCCGATAGCACGCGTTTTCGCGGTCCGCCAGCGTCCGCCCGCGTCAGCCGGGGCCTGAGGTGTTCTCGCGGCCGGTCCCCGTGCCGAGGGCGAGATCGCAGACATAGGGGTTCATCTGGCGCTCGCGCTTGAAGGTCGACATCGGCCCGTGGCCGGGCACGAACTGGGTCTCGCCGCCCAGCGGCCACAGCCGTTCGGTGATCGACCGGATGAGCTGGTCGTAATTCCCCTTGGGGAAATCCGTGCGGCCGATCGAGCCCTGGAAGAGGACGTCGCCGACCAGCGCCAGATGTGTCTCCTTGTGGTGGAAGACGACGTGGCCGGGCGTGTGGCCGGGGCAGTGGATGACGTCGAGCGTCAGGTCGCCGACCGTGACGGTGTCGCCCTGCTCCAGCCAGCGGTCGGGCGTGAAGGGCCGCGCGCCGACCAGCCCCATGCGGGCGCCGGCGTCTTCCAGCTTGTCGATCCAGAAGGCGTCGTCGCGGTGTGGCCCTTCGATCGGCACGTTCAGCTGTTCGGCAAGCAGGGCGACAAGACCGCAATGGTCGCCATGGCCGTGTGTCACGAGGATCTTCTCGATGGTGACGCCCTTGTCGGCCGCCACTGCCTTCAGCCGGTCGAGATCGCCGCCGGGATCGACGAACGCGCCGCGCATCGTCTTGGTGCACCACAGCAGCGTGCAGTTCTGCTGATAGGCGGTCACCGGCACGATCACGGCATTGAGGGCAAGCTCGGTCATGCGGCACCGGAAAGTGAAAGCGCGATATCGCCATTGACGGCGCGCCCGGCCGCCGCCGTCAAGGCCCGCGCGAGGGTGGCGATCTCCGGTGTCGGCGACGACCAGAGCGCGCCCGACTTGGGGCCGAGGAAAAGGCAGGCTTCTGAGGCGAAGATTTCGCCGTCGTCGAGGATCTTCAGATTGTTGTCGCGCAGCGTCGCGCCTGATGTGGTGATGTCGACGATGAGGTCAGCAAGGCCGCTGGCGGGGGCGGCTTCGGTCGCGCCGGTCGAGAGCTGGATGCGATAGTCCGTCACCAGATGGCGCGCGAAGAAGGCGCGGGTCAGGCGGACATATTTGGTCGCGACGCGTAAGGGGCGCTTCTGGCGCTGGCGGATTTCGCCGGCGATCTCGCGGAGGTCGTCCATGCCCGCGCAGTCGATCCACGCGCGCGGCGTCGCCACCACGACCCGCGCGGGGCCGAAGCCGAGCCGCGCGGCGCGCACCGGGCCGTCGCCGCCGATCGCCTGGGCGTCGTCGTGACGCTCTGCGCCGCCAAGAGCGCCGAGGCATTCGCGCAGCACGTCCTCGCCTGTGATCCCGGCATGGAACTCGCCGCGCACCATGCGCTCGGCGATCTCGGAGGCGGAGACCAGCACGATCTTTAGGCCAGGCAGGGTCGGGATGGTCGTCTCATAGGAGCGGTCGGCGGGCGGCTGGACCTCGAGCCCGGCGCGGGCGAGCAGCGCGAAGCAATCGTCCTTGAGACGACCCTTGCTGGGGATGGCGAACAGCGTCTCGCTCATCGCCGCGCCGCCACGTCGTCGAGGAAGAGGGCGCAGCCGACCGCGGGAATGGCGAGGCCGGGCGTGGCGCTGAGTTCGCCCAGCAGCGCGTCATAGCGGCCGCCGCCGGCGAGCAGCGCGCCGCCCGCCTCGATGCGGAATTCGAGGCCGGTGTAATAGTCGAGCGGGGCGTGGATGCCGGTATCGAAGGCGATGGCGCCGAGCGGCACGCCGCGCTGTTCCAGCTCCAGCGTCAGCGCGGCGAAGCGGGCGGGCGTGGTGCTGGCGACGCCGCTGCGCGCGAAGAAGGCGTCAAGCACGGCGGCGGCGTTCTCCATTGGTGCCTGCAGCGCGAAGAAACCGGCAAGCGCCGTGCGCGCTTCCGCCGGAATGGCGCGCGCCTGGGCACGCGCGGCGCGGTCGGCGAGACGGCGCGCGATGTCGTCGATCGTGCGCCCACCGGTCAGCGTCAGCCCCTCGGCGTCGAGTTCAGAGGCGACTTCGGCACGGGCGAGATCGAGATCGAGCGCCTTCACGGGACCTTCCGTGCTTTCGGGCGGCAGGTGATCGGCGAGCGCGGAGCCATGCGCTTCGAACAGGACTTTCAGGCGCGCGCGCTGGCGCTCGTTTAGATCGAGTCCGGCGATCAGATCGTTGAAAGCGCGGGCATCGCCCAGCGAAATCCGCGCGCCTTTGATGCCGCAGGCTTCGAGCGCCTGCCAGGCGAGGTGGATGACTTCGGCATCCGCCGCGGCGCGTTCGGGGGCGCCCAGCAATTCGGCGCCGGCCTGTGCGCTCTGGATCAGCGCGCCGATCCCCTCGTCGGCGAGGCGGAAGACCGGGCCTTCATAGCGCAGGCGCAGCGGTTCGGCGCCGGTATAGCCAGCGTCGAGTGCCTGGCGGCAGACGGGAATGGTGATCTCGGGGCGCAGGCACATCTCGTGCCCCGTGCCGTCCTCGAAGAAACAGGTCTGGCGGCGGAAGCGTTCGCCGAGCCGTTCGAGAAAGGTTTCGGCCGCTGCGAAGATCGGTGTTTCGATAGGCGCATAGCCCGCCGCCGCGAACACGGCGGAGGCTGCGCTTCTGGTGGCATCGAGCCGCGCCGCGGCGCCGGCGTCGATCATTTTTGCGCGCCCGCCAGCATGCGGCGAACGTTGGCGGTGAGCTCAGCCCGCGGCACGGTCACCTGCGCCCGCGCCTTCGCGGCGGCGCGCCATTCGGTATGGCTTGCATCCGAGCTGGTCGAGGCCGCGATCTCAGCGCCGAGAATGAGGTCCTTCACCGACACGGTGCCTGCCGCGAATTCATCTCCGCCCGCGATGATCGCGACGGGCGATCCCTTGCGGTCGGCATAGCGCAGTTGCGGCTTCATGCCGCCCTCGCCCAGGAAGATTTCGGCGGCGATTCCATCGGCGCGCAGCTCTTCGGCGATGCGGACATAGTCGGCCATGCGCGTGCGATCGAAGGCGACGACGAGCACGGGGCCGTGGACATTGGCGCTGTCCATGCGGTTCGCCGCTTCCAGTGCGGCGATCAGCCGGTCGACGCCGATCGAGACGCCGGTCGCGGGCAGTTCCTTGTCGAGGAAGCGGCCGACGAGGCCGTCATAGCGCCCGCCGCCGGCGACCGAACCGAACTGGCGCGCGCGGCCGTCCTCGTCCTTGATCTCGAAGGTGACCTGCGCCTCCAGCACCGGGCCGGTGTAATAGGCGAGGCCGCGGACGATGCCGGGATCGAAGGCGACGGCGGCTTCGGGCAGGTTCATCGCATCCAGCAGGCTCGCGATCTCCTGCAACTCGCGCACGCCCTCTTCGCCGCGCGCCGAGCCCTTCACGGCATCGGCGAGCGCGCCGCAGGTCGCTGCGCGCGTCGTCTGCCCGGACGCCATGAACGCGAGAATGGAGTCGGCCTGCGCGGCGCTGAGGCCCGCACCCTTGGTGAAATCGCCGCTCTCGTCCTTGCGGCCGGTGGTGAGCAGCAGCTTGACGCCGTCGACGCCGAACTTGTCGAACTTGTCGATGGCCCTGAGCGCGGTCATCGCCTGCGGATCGGCGTCGGGCTGGCCGAGGCCGGCGCGTTCCAGCACGCCGTCCAGCACCTTGCGGTTGTTCATGGCGATGCGGAACTGGCCGGCGAGGCCCAGCGCATCCAGCGAGCGCGCCAGCACGGCGCAGTTTTCGGCATCGGCGACCATCGAGGCTGACCCAACCGTATCGACATCGAACTGGGTAAACTCGCGGAAGCGGCCGGGACCGGGCTTCTCGTTCCGGAAGACCGAGCCGATCTGGTAGCGCCGGAATGGCATCGGCAGCGCCTGGATGTTCTGCGCGACATAGCGCGAGAGCGGCGCGGTCAGGTCGTAGCGCAGCGCGATCCACTGCTCGTCGCCGTCCTGCAGCGCGAAGATGCCGGCGTCGGGCTGATCGCTTTCGGGCAGGAACTTGCCGAGCGTCTCGACATATTCGACCGCCGGGGTCTCCAGCGCCTCGAAGCCGAAAGATTCGTAGACTCCGCGCACCGTCTCGATCATCCGCCGCCGGGCATGCAGGGATGCGGCGCCCGCATCCTTGAAGCCTTTGACGAGACGGGGGGTGAGGCGGGACATGAAATCGGCTTTCGGGGCGCGGAAGGCGCGGGGTTCTCTATCCCGCGCCGCCGTCAGCGACAACCGATCTCGGCGCGGGTTCTAGGGCGCGGGCGGGCAGGCCGCCGCGGTATGCGCGGCAGAGAGGTCGCTCAGTTGGCGGGCGCGGGCGGCGATGTCCGCATCGGCCTTGCCGCTGATCGACTGGGCGACGGCGCGCCAGGCGACCGCCGCGTTCATCATTGCATCGGCTTCCTTCTGCGACATCGCATAGGTCTGCGAGTTCAGGAGCGCGGTCATGGCCGCAGCACAGCCGACCGCCTGGTCATAGGCGCTGGACCCAACGGGCGCGCGCCGGGCGGGTTCGGGTGCTGGCTCAATCCGGCGTGCCGGACGGGCGGTGGGTTCTTCGCCGGGCACTTCGGGTGGTGCCATCAATTCCGGGCCGGTGTCGGCGGCGGCGACACGCGGGGCCGGCTTCGGCGCAGGCCGCGCCGCCGGGCGCGGAGCGGGGCGCTGGTCGCCGACTTCGGGCGGCGCCATCAGTTGCGGACCGTCATCAGCCCGCGCGGCTTCCTCAGCGGGCACGACGCGGCTGCCGTGGCTCGTTTCGGTACGCGAGGCGACAATGCAGCCGCCCAAAGCCAGCGTCAGCGGCGCCACGAGAAGCGATTTGGCGAGGAGGCGAAGGACGGTCATTTGACTCTCATTTCGGGAAACCCGTTCACCCCATTTCACACCAGAACGCCCGGCGTTGCGCGCCGATAACGGCAGCATGGTTACTGCTGCTTCGTCTCCGGCGGCGTTTCGGTCGCGCCCTCCGCGATCAATTTCTGCTCGAAGGTGCGAAACCCCGCCAAATCCTCGCGCCATTCGGGGCTCCGTTCGGTAAGGCCGGGGTTTTCCTCCAGCACGCCAATCGCCCGGCGCACATGGTAGAGCGCGAGCCCCGGCCGCTTGGCGTCGGCCGCCATGACCGACAGCATGGCGTGGCGGCGATAGAGGTCTTCGCTCCACTGGAAATTGCCGGGGTCGAGGTCGTGCAGCTCGTCCGCGACCCCCAGCGCCCGCTTGTAAGCGGTCTCTGCAACCGGATCGCCGTCCGCTTCCAGATGGGACGCATAGCGGTCCGTGGCGGTGCCGAGCTCGGCATAGATCTCGGTATTTCGCGGGAACTCCTGCCAAAGCCCCTTCAGAGTCTCCATCGCGGTAAAAAGCTGGTCTTCCGCCGTCAGCTTCTCGCCGATCAGCGCGTGGAGATAGCCGAAGCCATAGGTGATGCGCGGCACCAGCAGGCGCTGGGGCCAGTCCTCCGTGGCCCACGAGCCCGCCAGCGCCTTCGCGCCGTCGAGCGCGGCTTGGTACGCGACGGCCGACTGCTTGGCGTCGTTCAGCAGGATGTGCGCCCAGGCGATCTTTTCATCGCTCCGCACCATCATCTCCAGATAGGTGAGGTCGCGGGGGTGAGCCTCCAATGCCTTGGCGCGCAGCGCCCGCGCGGTCTGGTAGTCGGCCAGCGCCTTGTCCGGCGCGCTGCGCCGCCTGGCATCGCCGCGCAGATCCAGCGCCAGCGCGCGTTCGACCGTCAGCGTGTCCGGCGCATCGGGCCGCGGGGCGATGTCGTCCTGGATCGCCAGAACGCGGTCGATCTCGCCGGCCGCGCCGTCGAAATCGCCGAGATGGTTCATTGCATTGGCGAGCGCGAGCCGCCCGAGGGCCAGAACACCCAATTCGGCCGTGCCCGGCGGGCTGGTCTTGCCCAGATTCTCAAGCAAGCCGATCGAAGACTTCAGGATCTCGCTGAGGACGCCGAACTGTGCGCCGGGCGCGGTGCGCAATTTGCCCGCGAATTCCGTGACCATGAACTCGGCCTGGTCGCGCGCAGCACCGACGGCGGCATTGGCGCGGTCGCGCTGGGCGAGGGCCTCGGTCTCCCCCGCCTCGGCCCGGGCGCGTTGTTCCTCGGCGCGGAAGGCGAAGAAGACGGCGGCGACGGCGAGCAAGGCGAAGACGCCGGTGAGGCCGTAGGCGAAGAGAGTGCGGCGGCGTTGGGCCTGGGCTTCGCGGCGCTTTAAATCGTCCAGCCCGACGCCGAGCAGGCCGGCGATCAGCTTCAGCTTGGCGTTGTCCTTGCCGTCACCGCTCTCGCGCGCGTCGGCGGCAACGGGTTCGGTGGGTGTGCCCTCCAGTGTCACCTTGAGGGCGGGCGGGAAGCATTCGGTCGCGGGATCGCCGCTGTTCGGTTCGCCCTCGACAATGATCGCGACGATGCGGTCGGCGCGGCCGAGCCGCTTGAAGGCGAGGATTTCCTCGTTCACCCATTTGGACTGTGCCGCGCGGGGCGAGCAGAGCACCACGAGATGCGAGGCGCTCTCCAGCGCCGCGGTGATGACGGTCGAGAGGTCGGTCGCCGCGGGCAGTTCCTCGCGGTCGCGGAAGAGCGGGGTCAGCCGGGCCGGCACGATGCCCTGCGCCGTCGTCTTGCCGACCAGCGCGCGGGGCACCCGGTAGCGTTCGACGGCCTTGTGCAGCCAGTCCGCCCAGGCGGCGTCGCGATGGCTGTAGCTGATGAAGGCGCGGTAGCGGAAGGCCGCCGGGCCGCATGACGTCTCGCTCATGAAATCCCCTAGGGGACCAGACTAACGCCGAAATCGGGGAGGAAACGGCGACATTGTGCCTCTCCTGCGTGTGCGATTGACTCGCAGGCTCGCGCTCCGTATAGAATTTGCGACGCGGTCGCACCCTTTGGGCGGCCGCTTAGTGTGAGAGCGGCATGTTCGTCTGCAATTGCAATGGCGTCCGGATGCGCGACATGACCGTCGCGGTCGATGCCGTCATCGGCTCCGGTGCGCCGACCGTGGATGCCGTCTATGCCGCCTGTGGCGTCGCCCCGAAATGCGGCCGCTGCAAGGTCGATATCCGCCGCATGCTCGACGCCGCCAACACCTCGTCCTGCGCCCTCGCGGCGGAGTAAGACGCGCTCTCAGAACTTTCTTTGTTCCTGCAAGTCAGCCGCGCAAAAAAGCGGCTTTCCGGCCTTTGGCTATGACGCGGCTTGCTGCACTATGAGCTTCGAGATTCCTGCCGATTCCGCGTTCTGAAAGGCTGCTCCCATGAAGGGCGAACCCGCGATTATCGCCAAGCTGAACGCCATCCTCGTCAACGAATTGACGAGCATCAACCAGTACTTCCTGCATGCCCGCATGTACGACAACTGGGGCTTTCGCAAGCTCGGCAAGAAGATCTACGAGGAGTCGATCGGCGAGATGAAGCACGCCGACAAGTTGATCAAGCGCATCCTTTTCCTGGAAGGCCTGCCTAACCTGCAGGATCTCGGCAAGCTCTCGGTCGGCGAGACCGTGCCGGAAGGCCTCAGCGCCGATCTCGATCTCGAACGCCGCGGCCGCACCACGCTGGTCGAGGCGATCCAGCTTGCCGAGCAGGCGAAGGATTACGTCACGCGCGACATCGCGAAGGAAATCCTGTCGGACACCGAAGAGCATATCGACTTCCTTGAGACCCAGCTCTCGATCCTCGATTCCGTCGGCCTCGACAACTACCTGCAGCTCCAGGCCTATCCCGCGAACGAGGACTGAGGCGCCTTAAGGACTGTTAAGGTCTTTCGCCTTCATTCCGCCATCGCGCCCCTGTTATAGGGGCGCCATGATCCGCCCGGTCTCAGCGCTTCTCGCCGCGACGCTCGGCCTTGCCGCCTGCGCCAGCGACATCCTGCCCAGCACGGACCGCGAAAAGGCGGGGCCGTTCCCGACCTATGAGATCGCGGAGATCGCCTACAAGATCATCGAGCCCGGCGTCACCGACAGCGCCAAGCTGCGCGAGCTGGGCATCGATCCGAAGACGACGCCGAACCTGCGGGTCATCAATTATGTCGAGGTGATGCGCGTCTTCATGCCGACCGACACGGTGACGCTGGCCGATCTCGATCCGGCGGTGCAGGGCTGTATCGGCGCGAAGACGGCCTGTGTCGGCTATGTCATGGCGCCCGAGGCGAGCGCGACCCAGCGCACCGGCCATATCTCGCTCGACGTGCTCGGCTTCCAGCGCGAGACCGAGGAAACCGGCTGGTCGGCCTCGATGCTGCTGCTGCTGGTCGACGATGTCGTCGTCTACAAATTGTGGTCGGGTACCCCGCGCACCGAGGAGCGCAACAAGGAAACCAACCCGCTCGGCCCCGCGCAGGATCTTTCGGGCACCGCCAAGGATGCGATCGGCGGCGCAATTCCTAAACCCTGATCCGATTGCGGACTGGCGGCACAGGCCCTCGGCGGACTAAATGCGCCCATGATCCGGATCGCCGCCGCGCTTGCCGCTTTTCTCATCGCCGTTCCGCCCGCCGTCGCTGAAACGTCGTGGGGCAGCGACGATACGGCTTCGGCCCCGGCCGCTGCCGCCGACACCGCCTACAGCCCCGTTCCGTGGCTGCATGACCTGGCCCAGATCAAGCGCATCCTCGCCGAACAGGCGCCCAATCTGGAATGGAGCATCCGCGAGCGCGGTCTCGACCTCGTCCAGCTCGCCAGCGATGCGGACGCCGATCTGCGCAATGCCGGCAGCGATGAGGGCGCGCGCGCCGTGCTGCGCGACTTCATCAGCCGCTTCGGCGACGGCCATATCTCGCTGATGTTTCCGGACGAGAAGGCGGATACGGCGCTGCCTTGGGGCACCGCCTCGATCTGCAAGGGCCTCGGCTACGAGGAAGAGGAACAGCCCGACGGCCTACCCTTCGACAAGGTCGGCGGGCGGTCGATCGAGACCCCCGACAGTGCGGTCTTCCCTATCTCGGTGCTCGACCTGCCCGGCGGCAAATTGGGCGTGCTGCGCATCCCCAGCTTCTATGAGTGGGGCTATTACCAGTACTGCCCGCAGGCGGTGGCCGCGGTCGGCCTGCCCGAGGACGGCGAATGCGGTACCGAATGCGGCGCGGCGATCGCCCAGAAGGCCGCCGATCTCCTGACCGAGGCGGTGGGACGCCAGATCGGGCGGCTGAAGGACGAGGACGTCACGGCGCTGGCCGTCGACATCACCCAGAACGGCGGCGGCTCGCTGTGGCTCGATCCGGTCGCGCGGATGCTGACGGCGGTGAAGTTGAAGGCGCCGCATCTCGCCTTCACCCGCACCGCGCCGTGGCGCGAGGCGCTGCAGGCCAATCTCGGCCTGATCGAAACCGACCTCGCCAGCGGCGCGATCACGCCGGAGGAACGCACCGCGCTGGAAACGGCGCGCGCGACGACGACCAGCGCGCTCGCCGAGGCGATGCAGAGCTGCGACCGCAGCGGCGTCTGGCAGGGCAAGACGCCCACCTGTTCGCTCGTCGCGCCCGCGATGCTCTATGCGACCGGAATTTTCGACTACGCGGCGCCCGGGCAATACGCCCATCTTAATTCGGCCGCGGCGCTCTTCTTCTCCTCGCTCTATGCTTATCAGGAAGGCCTCTGGCAGGGTCCGCTCTATGTCGTGCTCGACGAGGGCTCGGCGAGCGCCGCGGAACATTTCGCGGCGCTTTTGAAGGATAACGGGGCGGCGGTGCTGATCGGCGAGCCGAGCTATGGCGCGGGCTGCGGCTGGATGGCGAGCGGCGACACGCCGGTCACGCTGGATGAAAGCCGGGCGGAACTCCATGTTCCTGACTGCGTCTGGACCCGCGACAACGGCGCCAACGAGCTGGCCGGCATCGAGCCCGACATCCTCGTGCCCTGGCGCTATTACGACAATCCGCTGCAGAAGGTCCGCCGGCTCGCGACGATGCTGCAGACGCTGGACTTCAAGGCCTGGCCGGCCGCCGGGGTCCGGCCCGCGATCGGCAAGGTCCCCTGAGGGGCGCCTGTCACGAAACTCGCACGCAGTGTGACGTGCGTTGCACGCGAAGCGGGGGAAACCATGGCGTGATGGGGCTCCACTTGGGGGAATCCGCCATGTCCGCCGCGCGCCTGCGTCTTTTCGGTCTTTCCGTCGCCGTTTCCGCCTTGCTCGCCGGCAGCGTCGCCGCGTCCGAGGTCAAGGGTCCCGTCCACATCACCGGCCGCGGCGTCGAGCTGATCAGCGCCAGCGAATGGGATGCCATGGACGATCACGGCGAGGGCCGTGAGGAGGCCCGCGAGGCCATGCGCGAAGCCCGCCAAAGCGCCATAGAAGCGATCGAGGAAGGCCGCGAAGCGGCGAGGGAAGCCGCGCGCGAGGCGGCCGACCAGGCCCGTGAAGCCATTGCCGAAGCGCGCGCCGCGGCCCGTGAAGCCGCCGAGGGCGCGCGCGCCGAGGCCCGCGAGGCGCGCGACACCGCCCGCCGCGAAGCGCGGAAGGCCCGCGACATCGCCCGTGCCGCGCATCGCGAGATGGGCGCGATCGTCGCCCGCGCGATGGTCGAGGTGCACGCCGTCACCGGCAATATCCAGATCGAGATCGACGGCGCGCTCCACAATGTCTCGGATGCGCAGCTCGACATCATGCACTCCGCAGCCCAGCTCGCGTCGGTCGAGATGGGCGATTTCTCCGACATCGTCATCGTCTCGAAGGGCGTGATGAAATGCGGCGACGTGTCGGACCATGCCGGCTGCATCGCGCTGACCGCCGAGGACAAGGCGCGGCTGACGAAAGAGCTGCGCGCGGCCCTGCAGGCCGCCGGCGAAGCGATGGAAGCCGCGCAGGCCGGCCTCAGCGCCGCCGCGCGTGCCGATGCGGAGTAACCCATGATCGCCCGCAGCCTCTGTCTCGGTCTTGTGGTTGCGGCCTTGATGAGCGGCGCGGCCTTTGCCGAGACGCCCAAAGGTCCCGTGCACATCACCCAGCGCGGCGCCTCGCACGATGACGGCGCGGCGGAAGAAGCTGCGGCTGCTGCAGAGGAAGCGAAAGCCGCGGCCGAAGAGGCCCGCCGGGACGCCATCGAAGTACACCGCGATGCCGTCGACGGCCTGGCGGATGCGAGAGAGGGACTGAAGGACGCCGAGAAGGGCCTCGAGGAATCCAAGCGCGACCTAGCGCAGATGGAAGCGGGCGATTTCTCGCGCACCATGACGATCGAGGACGACAAGGTCGTCAAATGCGGCGACCCCAACCGCTATCCCGGCTGCATTCCCTATACGGATGCGGAAAAGGCCGAGATGGTCGCCGAGATGCGCCAGTCGCTGAAGGAAGCCGAAGCCGGCCTGGAAGAAGCGCGGCGCGGTCTCGCCGAAGCCGAACGCGAGCTGGCGTCGGCGCGCTGAACGCGTGCGGCGCGGCGCGGACTAATTTCGCGCGCGGCCGCCGCGACGTGATGCGGCGCTTCACACACTGTTAGTCATATCGTGGCGAGAATGGGACTCAAGCCTGCCTTGGGGAGTTCCATCCATGTCGGCCTTCATTCATCGCTTCATTCTGACCGTTCTTGCCGCCGTCCTATTCACCACGGGCGCGCGGGCGCAGGCGGACGATCGCGGTTTCCGCACCAGCGGGATCGAGCGGATGTCCGTCGAGGCCTGGGAAACCGCCCAAGCCCGCGCCTATGACGTCAAGCGCGCCGCGCAGATCAATGCCATCGACCGGACGCTGCACGACGGCGTGCGCTGGGCCAAACGGGAAGTGCGCGGAGTGGCGGTTGTCGCCGCCGCCGAAGGGCAGCGCCTGGCCAGCGCGGCGCGGCGCACTTTCGTGAAGATCGCCATCGCGGGAAATCGTTTTGCGACAGCGGCGCTCGCTGAGGCCGACCGCGGATCAAGCCGCGATATCGTTCTGGCGGCGCATGACATCGCCGTCGAAGGGCGTCGCCTCATCGCCGAAGCCCGCCGCACGCTCACCACGGCGTTCGCGGAACGGCAGCGGATGATCGCGCAGGCTGAGAACGACAAAGCCTCGACCGTGGTTCGCCGTCTGGCAGTCGAATTTCGCCGCGTCGCAGTCGGCGTCGATCTTGTGTTCGCCGAAATGGTTGCAGAGAGCCGGCGGGCCGAGATGTCTGCCGCGCGGGAGGCAGCGCGCGATGCCGCTTTAACGGCGGGCAAAGCCTTTCGCAGCGGTCGTGCGGCCGCTCATCTGATGACGGCGCCGCGCCCGGCGGTGAAAGCGAGCCTTCGCGTGGATGTCGAAGCCGCTATCGGCACGGTCATGACGGCGCGTTTCAGCCCCGTGCCAGAAGCCGCACCGGCCATCCGCGTTTGGAAACTGTCGCGCAAGACCATGGGTCCGGCCGCCGCTCTCGCCGGCAGCGCCGGCAGAGGCTTCGCGCAACCCGCTGCGTTGATCACGCGTAACGACGGCGACGAGGCGATGAAAGTCCGCTTGAACGCCGCCATGGACGCCGTCGAACAGGTCGGCAAATGGCTGTTGTCCGCCCGCTAGGCGTAGCGACCGCAGACATCTGCGGATTGGCGTCGGCGCTCTGATTGCGCCAAGACTGCGCGGATGGATCTCGCCGCCTATTTCGCCCGCATCGGTTATGACGGCCCGGTCCGCCCGGATGCCGCAACACTGATCGGCCTGCACCGTGCGCATCGCAGCGCGGTGCCGTACGAAAATCTCGACGTGCAGCTCGGCATTCCCCTGACCGTCGATCCCCAGGCCGCCTGGGACAAGATCGTCACGCGCCGCCGGGGCGGTTGGTGTTTCGAGCAGAATGGCGTGTTTGCGCTGGCGCTTGAGGCGATCGGCTTTCGCGTAACGCGCCTCGCCGGCGCCGTGCTGCGGGCCGTCGCCGGTGATATCCGGATCGGCAATCACCTGGTTCTGCTGGTGGATCTCGGAGAGCCCTGGGTCGCCGATGTCGGCTTCGGGGCGGGCGGGCCGTTCGATCCGACGCCGCTGCGCGAAGGTCCGTTCGGCGCGGGTTTCCGCCAGTTGCGGCTGGAGCGGATCGTGGACGGCTGGTGGCGCTATCACGCGCTGGCCGGCACGGGCGCCGACAGTTTCGACTTCCATCCCGAACTTTCTGATCCCGCCGCCATGGTCCGGGCCTGTGCCTTCCTCCAGACCGCGCCGGAATCGCCTTTCGTGAACAATGCGATGGTGAACCTGGCCGAGGCCGATCGCGTGCTCTCGCTGGTCGACCGCACGCTCACGATCATCGATGCGGCGGGGATCCGCACCTCGACCATCGCCGACGAGACTGAATACCGGCTGATCTTGGCGCGGGATTTCCGGCTGGAAGTCGCGCAAATCAGCGACATCTAGGCCCGGATCACCGGGCGAACATGAACCCGCCGTAATCTTCCTAATAAAGTGTGACCTACGATGCATCCGAAACCGCGGTCGAGCGTTATCGGAATGTCAGTTTCATCACAGGTCACGGACATGCCCCGCTTCGCCCACACCCGCACCCTCCTCGTCGCTGCCGCTCTGGCGCTGCTCGGTGGCGTCGCATCGGCTGGCGAGACGCTGAAGGAAGCCCGCAACGACCTCAGCGGCGCCAAGATGGATCTGGCGGACGCGACCTCGTACCTGAAAGAGCTGAAAGCCGGCCATTTCGAGGGCATCTACAGCATGGACGGCGACACGCTGCGTTGCGGCGAGGTCGCCTCGAACTCAGACTGTGCGCCCCTGACCGAGGCCGACAAGCAGCAGGCCGTCGCGGAAGCCGAGGAGATGGTCATGAACGCGACCGCCCAGTTCCATCAGGCGACGACCGATGTCGCCCTGCTGGAAGGCAAGGTCCAGAACGCCTCGCTCGAGCAGTAAGCGTTTCGACTAGAAGCCAAACAAAAAGGCCGCCGAAAGGCGGCCTTCGTGTTTTGAGCGTGGCGTCCGCTTAGCGCGGCGCCATCACCATCTGCATCTGGCGGCCTTCAAGGCGCGGCTCCTGCTCGACCTTGGCGATCTCGCCGACCTGCTTCTTGATCTTCTCCAGCACGTCCATGCCGAGATACTGGTGCACCATCTCGCGGCCGCGGAAGCGGAGCGTGAACTTCACCTTGTCGCCTTCGCCGAAGAACTTGATCGCCGAGCGCATCTTCACATCGTAGTCGTGATCGTCGATGCCCGGACGCATCTTGATCTCCTTGATCTCGATGATCTTCTGCTTCTTGCGGGCTTCGTTGGCCTTTTTCTGCTGCTCGTATTTGAACTTGCCGTAGTCCATCAAGCGGCAGACCGGCGGCTTGCCCATCGGCGAGACCTCGACCAGGTCGACGCCTTCCTCTTCGGCGAGGCGCAGCGCATCGCGCCGGCTCATCACGCCGCGTTTTTCGCCGGCCTCATCGATGACGAGGACTTCGAAAGCGGTGATGTCGCCGTTGATGCGAGGACCGTCGTCGTTCTTGGGGGGCGGGCCGGCAAAGCTGGGTCTACGAGGCGGCAGGGCAGTTCTCCTTCAGCGCACGGTATTTATGGAAAAGGCCTGGGCAAGCTCATGTCTGAGCGGGAAGAAGTCGCCTGTCGCCGATCCATCTCGATCCATGCGTGAAGCGCTGCTCCCAGTCGTTACCCGGCGCGTTCGGCCCCGTGCGGGCCGTATCGCGGAGGAAGATGTAGTCCTGATATCGCCCCCTGTGAAGGGTCGATGCCTCACGAGGACCCGCCGGAGATGTTCAAAATCTGCCCGGTGATGAAGCTTGCGCGCCCTTGTGCCAGCAGGGCCACAGCCTCCGCCGCCTCCTCGGCCTCGCCGAGCCGCCCCATGGGGATGCGGGCGAGCAGCCTGTCGCGCTTGCGGGCGTCCTCCAGCCAGGCCTTGGGATAGTACATCTCGGTCTGGATGTAGTTGGGCGCGACGGCGTTGACCGAGATGTTGTCGGGCGCGAGTTCCAACGCGAGGCTTTTGACCGCCCCGGTGATCGCCGAGCGCGCCGCCGCATAGGCGCCGAAGCCGGGAATCCCGCCCAGCGGTCCGGCCGAGGTCACGAACACGATCCGCCCGCCACCGGCGCGTTTCAGATGCGGGATCGCAGCGGCGGCGAGCGCCAGCGGCTCGATCGCCAGCTTTTCGAAGAAGGGCCGGGTGGCTTCGGCGGAGAGAGACTCCGCCGGTGTGCGCGGTGCGGGATAGGCGGCGGAGATCACCAGCGCGTCCAGCCGCCCGCCGAGTGCGGCGGCTTTGGCAACGGTCTCCTCGGGCGAGGTTTGGGCGATTGCGTCGCCGTTGTCGGCAAACGACGCATCCGCCTCGACTACGCGTCCGCCACCGGCGCGCAGTCGCGCCGCGACGGCGGGGCCGATGAAGGAGGCGGCGTCGGTGAGGAGGGCGACGGCGGTCATCGCCTAGCCCGCCCGCACATCGCGGAAGGGGATGGTGCGGTCGATCTCGGGCTCCTTGGGGAGGCTGAGGACGCGCTCGCCGATAATGTTGCGCTGGATCTGGTCGGTACCCCCACCGATCGAGGTGAAATAGGCGTTGAGCGTGAGGAAGTTCGCATCGTCGGCGCGCGGAAAGGCTTCGCCGTCCAGCAAGGAACCTGCGCCGAGCAGCGCGGTGCGGAGGCGCGCCTCCTCATGGAGGATGCGCGACATAGCGAGCTTGCCGAGCGACATGATCGAGGACGAGGTGCCTTGCGCGAGGTCAGCCTTGGCGCGGGCATTGTTGAGCGCGTTCAGCCGGCGATAGCTCAGCACCTTCGCGAGGTCCTGGCGCAGGACCGGATCGTCCAGCTTCCCGGCCTCGCGCGCGAGCGCGACGAGATCGTTCGCCGCCCCGTCGCCCGCGCGGCGGGGCCCGCGCGCGCCGTCGCCCATGACCGAGCGCTCATAGGCGAGCGCGGTTTGCAGCACGCGCCAGCCATTGTTGAGGCCGCCGAGCAGGAAGTCGGCGGAGACCCGGGCGTCGGTGATGAAGACCTCGTTGAAATGGGACTCGTCGGTCACTTGGCGCAGCGGGCGCACTTCGACGCCCGGCTGCTTCATCGACAGGAAGAAGAACGAGATGCCGTTATGCTTGGGCACATCCCAGTCGGTGCGCGCGATCAGCATGCCGTAGTCGGCGGTGGCGGCGCCCGACGTCCAGACCTTCTGGCCGTTGACGACGAATTCCTCGCCGTCGCGCGTCGCGCGGGTGCGGATGCCCGCAAGATCAGAGCCCGCGCCCGGCTCGGAATAGAGCAGGCACATATTGATCTCGCCGGTCAGCATGCCCTTCAGCAGCGCCGCCTTCATGACATCGGTGCCGAAGGTCAGCGCCGTGATGGCGTAGAGATGGGTGCGGTCTTGGCCCGCGCCCGGCGCCTTCACGGCGGCGAATTCGCGTTCGATGATCTTCGCCTGCGCGTCGCTGAGATCGCGGCCGCACCATTCTGACGGCCAACGGTTCACGGCCCAGCGGGCCTCGACGACTTTCGCCAGCCACGCGCGCTGCTCGGGTCCGACCGTCCATTGGTCGGCGCGAGCGGGGAGGTCGTTTTTCCAGTTGGCCGCCAACCAGGCGCGGACTTCGGTGCGGAGCTCTTCGTCGGTCATGGCCTTAAGCTCCCATCGCCTGGAGGTAGCGTTCGCGGTGATAGGGCGGCGCGCCCAGCAATTGCGCATCCGCCCGCGCGCGGCGGAGATAGAGATGGGCGGGATGCGCCCAAGTGAAGGCGATGCCGCCATGCATCTGGATCGCGTCGGCCGCGATCTTCGAATAGGCGTCGGCGCAGGCGAAGGCGGCGAGATACACGGCCTCGTCGGCCTCGCCGCCGCCGGCCAATTGCTGCGCAGCATGGCGCGCGGCTGATGTTGCGTTCTCCGCTTCCAGCAGCAGATCGGCGGCCATGTGCTTGATCGCCTGGAAGCTGCCGATTGCGCGGCCGAACTGGATGCGGGTCTTGGCGTACTGCACGGTCATGTCGAGCACGCGCCGCGCGCCGCCGGCCTGTTCGCCGGCCAGCGCCACGAGCGCGATCTTCAGCATGGCTTCGACTGCATCCCAGCCGGCGATGCCGAGCCGCGTGGCGGGCACGTGATGGAAGTCGAGCTTCGTGAGGCGCAGCGTGCGGTCGAAGCTGGGGAGGGTCGTGATTTCAAGGCCCGGCGTGCCCTTGGCGACCTCAAAGATGCCGAAGCCGCCATCGACCCGAGCGACGACGAGAAGGACGTCCGCAGCGGCGCCGTGCAGCACGAACGAGGCGGTGCCGTCGAGAAAGGCGCGGGCGCCGTGGGAATGCGCGCCGACCGTGACGCCGTCCGGCGTCCAGGTGCCGGCGTCGCCGGTGAGGGCGACGGTCGCGATGCGGCCGCGGGCGAGGCCGGGCAGCAGGCGTTCCTTCGCGCCTTCATCGCCGCTGGCGGAAATCAGCGCGGCGGCCATGACGCCGCTGGCGAAGAGGGGTGCGGCGAGGAGGGCAGCGCCCGCTTCTTCCATGATGAGTTCGAGTTCGACCGGGCCGCCGCCAAGGCCGTCATAGGCAGGGTCGATGATGAGGCCGGCGACGCCGAGTTCGACGAGTTCGGCCCACAAAGCGGCGTCGTAGCCGGACGGGGTCTCCATCGCGCGGCGGAGCGCGGCCTCGTCGCCCTTGTCGGCCAGCAGGCGGCGGACGGACTCGGCCATGGCGGCGCGGTCCTCGGCCGTGAACGTGCTCATGAACGCCTCTCCCGGATTTTCTTGGCCCCATCGTCGCCGGTCAGGCGCGGCGAGACAACCCGTGGCGCAGCGTCAAGACGGAGGGCGTCCCGCCAGGGCGACGGAGAGCAGGTGCACGAGCGTCTCGCCGTCATAGGGTTTGCGGGCGACGGGGCGGTTCCGGAAGTTGGCGGGGATGGTGATGCTGTCGCCGTAGCCGGTCGCGAAGATGAAGGGGATGCCGCGCCGCGCCAGTTCCTCGGCGACGGGGATCGAGGTGTGGGCGCCGAGATTGACGTCGAGCACCGCCGCATCCGGGGTGAACGCGGCAAGGCGGCGCAGCGCATCCGGCGTCGAACCCGCAGTTTCCACCCGCACAACGCCGTGCGCTTGCAGTGCGGTTTCCGCATCGAGCGCGATGAGCAATTGGTCCTCGACGAGCAGGATCGAGAGACCCGCGAGGCTGCGGTCGGATGCGAGGGTATCGGCGCGTTTCACCTCAGCGGAGACGGCGTCGGCGCCGCGGAGCGAAACGAAGCGCGCGGGGATGACGATACGGGCGCTGACGCCTTCGGCGCCGTAGGTAACATTGCTTTCACCGCCGAGATCGAAGGGAACGCTGCGGTTGATGAGAACTGAGCCGAAGCCCTGGCGCGAGGGTGGGCGCACGGCGGGACCGCCGGCCTCGCGCCAATCGATCGCGCAGGCGCCGTCGGCGGTCATCTGCCAGGTCACGGTGAGGCGTCCCGCGGCGGCCGACAGCGCGCCATACTTCGCGGCGTTGGTCGCCAGCTCGTGCAGCACCAATGCCATGACCGAGAAGGCGCGCGCGTCGAGCGCGACCGGCGGCCCGCCCAGCGCGACAGAGGCCGCCTCGCGGTAAGGCAGGAGTTCGGCCTTCAGCAAATCCTCCAGCCGGCCCCCACCATCGCTGCGCACGACCTGGTCATGGGCGACGGAGAGCGCCTGGATGCGGCCCTTCAGCGAGCGGACGTAATCGTCGAGCGACCGATCGGGCGCGACATCCTGCGAGACCAGCGACTTGATGAGGGCGAGGATGTTCTTGACCCGGTGGTTCAGCTCCTCGTTCAGCATCTTCTGGCGGAGATCCGCCTTGCTGCGCTCGTCGGCGAGGAGTTCGTTCTGGCGCAGCACGGTTTCGACCAGCGCGCCGCGCGCCGCTTCCGCGATCTCGCGATCGGCTTCGGTCCAGGGCGCGGACTGGCGCTCGACAGTCTGTTTCCAGATCGCGAAGCTCTTGCGCGGCGTCAACCGGTCGCCGAGCGGACCGGTCTCGTAGGTCTTTTCGGGGTTGCCGCCCCATTCCACGGTGTGGATGACCTCGCGGCGGAAGAAGAAAAGATAGTCGCGCGGCAGTTGCGACAACGGGATGGCGAGCACGCCCGAGGCCTCGGCGCGATAGGCCTCCGCCGCCTCGAAATCGGTCGACAGGGTATTGGTCGCCCAGACTCGTCCGTCGGCCCGCGCGCCGGCAAAGGTCGCAAGCGCGGGGATGGCTTGCGCTGGCGGCGTCGTGCCGCGCGCGTGCCATGAGCCCTCGACGAACAGGCCTATGCCGTCGCAGGGCAGCAGCTGCATGAGATCACCGAGATGATCCTGCAGCAGCGACAGCGCATCCGTCTCGCGCGAGGCCTGACGCAGCAGACGGTCCAGCGTATGACGAGCGCGCGAAGCGGAATCGAGCTTGTGGCGCACGGTCAGCGCTTCGAGATGCAACGAGAAGAACTCGCCGAACATCTCGGCCGCCATGCGTTTGACGAGGCTGAGGACCCGCGGCTTGTAGTGGTGGCAGGCGATGAGGCCCCAGAGTTCGCCGCCGACGATGATCGAGACCGACATCGAGGCCGCGACGCTCATATTGCGCAGATACTCGCAATGGATCGGCGAGACGCTGCGGAGATGCGCGTGCGAGAGGTCCAGCGGCTCGCCGCCGGCATCGAGCACGGGCACGAGGGGCACGGGCTGGAAGTTCGCATCGGAAATGACGCGGATCGTGTTTTTCAGATACAGCGCCCGCGCCTGTTGCGGGATATCGCTGGCCGGAAAAAATTGCCCGATGAACGGCTCCAGTGTCGCCTGGCGCGATTCCGCGATCACCTGACCCGCGCCGTCATGGCCGAAGCGGTAGATCATCACGCGGTCATAGCCAAGCAGGCTGCGGGTCAGCCGCGCCGCGGCATGGACGAGATCCTCGATATTGGAGATACGGCCGAGCCGCCCCGTCAGCGTCCGCGTCAGCTCCAGCGCCGAGCCGTGATCGCTGTCCGGCACCGGTTCGAATTCCAGGATCGCATTGCCCTTGAAGCGGTGGACCGAGACGTCGAAGGCGCGGTTCTGAGGCCCCGCCTGCAGCGCGAAGATGAGCGCGGGACGGGAAGGGTCCTGCGAGCGTGCGAGGGCGTTGCGGATGGTGTGGACGACGTCGGGGCCGAGTACCGCCACCAGCGGCGACCCGTTCAGCGCCGCATCACCAAGGCCCAGTAGCGCCGGCGCGTTGGCGGCATGGCGCAGCAGCGTGGTGCAGGTGGGGTCGCAAACGAGCAGCGTGCCGTGCGGCTGGATGCCGCCGGGAATATGGATCGGCTCGCGGTCGCAATTGGTGAGATCGACGGGCTCAGGCGACGACATGGCCGCTCATCGCCTGATGCATGGCGTCGAAGGTGGCGACCGCGGCGCGGCCGACCCGCTCCATGTCGGGATGGTCGGCGCTGTCCAGCAGGCGCACAAAATGCGGCCAGCCGCCGTCCGAGGCCTGAAGCGCCAGATGCCGCGCGCCAAACCCGGCATCAAGACCGAGCGCCAGCGCCTGGCGCAGCACGACCCGGGCGCCGAGGCTGGAGCCTTCCAGGACATAGAGGACGCCGAGGAGGTCGCTGACCGTCGCGCCGGGCGGGGTGAAGGGGGCGAGCGGTGGAAGGGGCCGGTCGAGATCGGCGAGGTCCTTGGCAAGCGCTGGACCGATCAGGATCGGCCGCCAGTCTTTGAAGAGTTCGGGCCAGGCGAGGTTTTTGAGCCAGCTTTCCACGGGTTGCCGGCCGCGATAGAGGCCTTCGACAAAATGGCTGTAAGCCGGAATCGTGTCGAGCGGGCCGACCATGCCCTCCAATGCCCGATGCGATGGCGCGGTCTTGTCCCGCAGCCAGAAACGCCGCTCGCTCATACGCCTCGAAACCCTCTCCCGGCGCACGACCGCTTTACTAAACCCCGATGGGCCCGATGCATACGGGACCAATAGGGGACAACCCGCGAAATAGCGGATGGTTCCCGGTCAGAAGGTGCGAGGCAGGCGCTCAACGACGATTTTCTGCAGCATGGCGCGGGCGAGGCGGGCGACCAGGAATTCCGGGCAACAGCGCAGGAACGCCGCCGCCATCTCGTCGGTCACCGCCGGCGCATCACAGTATTGCGGGAAGCTGCTCAGGAACATGTCCACCTTGGTCCTGCGGGGTGGAATTGATCCGGGATTTTTCTGGGGGGTGTACCCCTCCCCCGGGACGCCGGGCGCAAGATCGTCGCCCTCGGTGAAGGCGGGGCTTTGATGGGCATTCGGCTGGACGTTCGCCCATTCGAAGGCCCAATCGGGCGCGCCGTCGGGGCCGAAGGCGAAGAACCAGTTGAGGCCCGCCTTCTCGCGCACCATGTCGATCATGACGCCGCGCATGTTGGGGCTGTCCTTGACCGCCTGGAACATCGACGTGATGGCCGGATCATAGGCGGGGATTTTCTTCACGATCGCCTCGGCCGACGTGTCCACCTCGGCTGCGGCGAGGGCGCGGCGGCGATCTTCCAGCTTCATCGCCTGTTCCAGCGCCCTGGCCGCGCGGGAGGCGGAATTGGCGCGCAGCAATTCGGCCTGTTCGATCGCGGAATGGACGCCGTGCTTCAGCGCATTGGCGTTGCCATCGGGGGCGCCGCGACGCTTGCCGGTGGGCTTGTAAGTGCGGGGCATGGTCAGGCCCTTTCGACGATGATGCGGTGGACGGTCTCGCCATTGGTGCGGGCCATCTGCACCGCGACGATGGCGGCGGCGCGGACCATGCGGTTGGCGACGCCGGCAAAGGCGCAACGCATGTCGAAGTCGAGACCGTCCGCCTCGGCCCGCGCGAAATAGCGCCGCGCGCTGCGCTCGCATTCCGCGAACAGCGCGCCCAGACGGTCGGTCGCCTCCGCCGCATTGGCGGGCGGGGTGGGGTCGGATGGTGCGGTGGAAATTGGCTTCATGTCGTTCTCCCTCAGCTACAAACAGGAAGATAGTCCTTGACATGATAAATGTCAAGACTATGTTCCTAGGTAGTGACAGGGCGTGGAAGGAAGGCGCGAAGCGATGCGGAGAAAAGAGAGCGCGGGGCGCGGGCGGGCCAAGCGGGACGAAGACTTGAACGGTGAGGTCGCGCGCTGGCTCGCGGAATTGGAGCCGCTGCTGCGCCAGCTAGAAGCGCTGGCCGACACGCTGGAAAAGCGACACCTCGCCACGGCGGAGCCTGCGGGGCGGGCGTGAGGCCAGTGACCATAACCTAACGGCGGTTGCGCGGTTACCCCCCTCATCGACCTCGCGTGCGGCGAGGCCACTTCTCCCCGCGAAGGGCGGGAGAGGGGTTTTGGGTGGCACGGAAACCCCTCGCCCCGCTTGCGTGGAGAGGAGGGAGGCGCGCAGCGACCGCTATTCTTCTTCGTTGAAGAAGTCCTCATCTACCCGCTTGAATTCGATGGTCCTCGTTACCCTGACGCCTACACCATGCTGCATCATCAAGGCGGTTAAACGAAGTCCGTCAATCAGTACAACCCGCTGAGATAGATGGCGCGCATACTCAATAGCGTGTCCGCTAAACGAACTGGTCGTTACAAACACGCCTTTGGTTGCGCCTAGCCCAACAAGGCTGCCCACGAAAGCCTGAACTTCCGGGCGTCCTACGGTCGAGCCTTCGGCGTATCGCTTTGCTTGCACGTAGACTCTATCTAAGCCCAAAACATCCTCGTTGATGACGCCATCAACTCCACCGTCACCAGATCTTCCGAGTTGCTGGGCGGCGTTTCGATGCGAACCGCCGTAACCCATTCCCACCAGAAGGCTGACGATGACTTGTTCGAAGAACGAGGGGCTGTTGTTTCTTATGCGTTCGAGCAATTCGACTCCGAGTGCCGTCGATAGGGCTTGGCTCGCTGACTCAATCTGCTCTTCTGGTGTGGTGGTCTCCAAAACGTCGAGTGCCGGTTCGGAAGCGACTCTTGTATTGTCCGTCGAACTCGTTCGGGAAGACTGATAAAATTCCTGGAACGCAGGAATGGTCATCAATAAGCGGTTGTCGATTCGTGTTGGATTCTTGCTCAGCAATTCTCGTCCGGCCTGACTGATGACAAAACGCCCTCGGCTGGGCTGGTCGATTAGGCCGGCTCTGGCCAAGTAGAATTTGGACCAATGGATGCGATTGTGAAGGATCTTTTGACGCCCGCTGGGCAGTAGCTCGTCACGTTCGCTCAGAGTCAGCGAAAATTCGTCAGCTATACGCCCCTCAATGTCTGGAATGCGCGTTTCGCCTTCGGCAGAAATCCGAAGCAACGGCAGCATAAGTGTTTGATAGTCGGGAATTGTCATTCATCCCTCACGGGAGCGGCGAGCTACAGACAGCTTGTCTTTACTGCAAGCAACTCTCGCCGCCCGCGTGAATTCCCGCAAGGCCTTCATCTGTCACGCTGCGCGCGACATCTTCTCCCCAGCCTTTGGCTGGGGAGAAGGGTTATGGGCGCGCGTGGTGTCGCTATCTGAGGTCCGGGGGCAGCGCTTCGGTGCGCAGGAGTTCGATGGCCGCATCCAGGGTCATCGTTTCCTGTTTTTCGACGCCGAGACGGCGGATGGTGATCTTGCCTTCCTCGGCTTCGCGGCGGCCGGCGATGAGCATGATGGGCACCTTGGCCAGCGAGTGTTCGCGGACCTTGTAGTTGATCTTCTCGTTCCTGAGATCGATCGCCACGCGGATGCCCGCCGAGCGCAGCTTCGCCATCGCCGACTTGGCGTAATCGTCCGCGTCGCTGACGATCGTCGAGACCACCGCCTGCACCGGCGCCAGCCAGAGCGGGAACTTGCCGGCGTAATGCTCGATCAGGATGCCGATGAAGCGCTCGTAGGAGCCGAGGATCGCGCGGTGCAGCATGATCGGGCGATGCTTGGCGCTGTCCTCGCCGATATAGCTCGCATCCAGCCGCTCGGGCAGCACGGTGTCCGTCTGGATCGTGCCGACCTGCCACGTCCGCCCGATCGCATCGGTCAGGTGGAATTCCAGCTTGGGCGCATAGAACGCGCCTTCGCCGGGGAGTTCCGCCCAGCCCCATTCCGGCGTCGCGCGGCCCGTCGCGGCGACGGCGTCGCGCAGCGCCTGCTCCGACCAGTCCCACATCTCGTCGGTGCCGAAGCGCTTCTCGGGCCGCAGCGCCAGCTTGATCGCGTATTCGGAAAAACCGAGATCCTTGTAGATGACGTCGAGCAGGTCGCAGAATTTCGCGACCTCGTCGACGATCTGGTCCTCGCGGCAGAAGATGTGGGCGTCGTCCTGCGTGAACTGGCGCACGCGCATGAGGCCGTGCAGCGCGCCGTGCGGCTCGTTGCGGTGGCAGCAGCCCATTTCCGCGAGGCGCAGCGGCAGGTCGCGATAGCTCTTGATGCCCTGGCGGAAGATCAGGATATGGCCGGGGCAGTTCATCGGCTTCAGCGCCATCCAGTCGCCCTTGCCGGAGACGAGCGCGCCCTCGTCCTCGGTGTTGGGGATCTCGTCGGGGATGACGAACATGTTCTCGCGATACTTGCCCCAGTGGCCCGACTGCTCCCACTGGCGGGCGTCCATGATCTGGGGCGTCTTCACCTCCAGATAGCCGGCCGCATCGAGGCGGCGGCGCATATAGGCTTCCAGCGCGCGATAGATGACGAAGCCGTTGGGGTGCCAGAAGACGGAGCCATGCGCCTCGGCCTGGAGATGGAAGAGATCCATCTCCTTGCCGATCTTGCGATGGTCGCGCTTCTCGGCCTCTTCGAGGCGCGTGAGATAGGCCTTCAGCTCCTTCTCGTCGCGCCACGCCGTGCCGTAGATGCGCTGGAGCTGGGCGTTCTTGGCATCGCCCCGCCAATAGGCGCCGGAGATCTTGGTCAGCTTGAAGGCCGAGCCGATCGCGCCCGTGGAAGGGAGATGCGGGCCGCGGCAGAGGTCGTGCCAGTTGCCGTGGTAGTAGACCGAGATGTCCTCGCTCTCGGGGAGGTCGCGGATGATCTCGGCCTTGTACTTTTCGCCCATCGCCTCGAAATGGGCGATCGCCTCGGCGCGGGGCATGAGCGTCCGCTTGGTGGGCAGGTTCTGCTTCACCAGCTCGTGCATGCGGGCTTCGATTTTCGGCAGATCGTCGGTCGTGAAGGGCTCGTCGCGCGCGAAGTCGTAGAAGAAGCCGTCCTCGATATTCGGGCCGATCGTCACCTGCGTGCCGGGGAAGAGCTCCTGCACCGCCTGCGCCATCAGGTGCGCGGTATCGTGGCGGATGAGATCGAGCGCGTCGGCCTCGTCCTTGCGCGTGATGATGCGCAGGCTTGCGTCGCCGGCGAGCGGCCAGTCGAGATCGCGCAGTTTGCCGTCGACCTCGACGGCGAGCGCCGCCTTGGCGAGGCCGGGGCCGATCGACGCCGCGAGATCCGCGCCCGTCGAGCCCGCAGTCGTGGTCCGCACGCTGCCGTCGGGCAGGGTGATGCGGATCTCGGCGGAGGAGGGAGCGGCGGACACGGTGATATTCCTTTCATAGCCCGCCGATGGCGGCGGGGCGCGGACACTCTCTGCGAGAGCGCATCAAGTCAAGGTAAAGGCCGGAAAAGCGCCCGTCAGGCGAGGGCCAGATGCCGCGACGGGCCGGGAATAGTTCGGCCGGTCTCGCGGGCCGTTTCCAGCCAGATGCGGATCGCGTCCTGGACGTTGGCCAGCGCCTCTTCCGGCGTTGCGCCGTCGCTCATGCAGCCCGGCAGATCGGGCACGACAGCAGCGAACCCGCCGCCGTCAGCGGCGGAGAGCGGTTCGACCACAACTGGATATTCAAGCCGATCCAAGAGCTGTCCTAACGGGCGTCGATCATCTGAACGAGCTTGCGGATATATACAGCTTTGATCGGCCGTCTGAAAGGCCGCGCCAGTGATGGTTTGGACACCCGAATGCTATCATGCCTGCGAAGGCAGGCATCCAGGCGTCAGACACCGGCGCTCGACAAGATGGATGCCCGCCTGCGCGGGCATGACAGTGAGGGTGGCTGGATAACCGCGCAGAACGTCAGAACGCGCTGGCGGCTTTCAGGTTGAGGAATTCCTCGACATGGGCGGGCAGCGCTTCGGGGGCGGACACGGTGAACTCGCCGTCCACGGTGCCGTCGGCCATGCCGGTGTCGATCTGGGTTTCCTCGGGCGTCTTGGCGAACAAAGTCCAAACCGACGACATGGGATTCTCCTTGGCCTTGGCGCTTCTGCGTCTCCAGCCCAGGATCAAGGCTAACGCAAACTCGTGAAACAACGTTAAAGGCCGCCCGCGGTTCCCTCCCCTACCAGGATCGCCTTCAGGCCCTCGCGATAGGTCGGGAAGGCGAGGGTAAGGCCGAGCTCCTCTTTCATCCGTCCGTTCGCGATGCGCCGGTTCGCGCCGTAGAATTCCAGCGCCATGGCGCTGAGGCCGGCTTTCGCTGACTCGAAGGGGATTTCGGGCGGCGGCGCGATGCCCAGCAGTTCGGCGGCATAGGTCACGACATCCTGGGGCGGGGCGGGCTCGTCGTCGGCGATGTTGAGGACGGTGCCTTCAGTCAGGGCCAGCGCGGCTTCGATCGCCGCGGCGATGTCGGCGACATGGATGCGGCTGAAGACCTGGCCGGGTTTCACCAGCCGTTTCGCGGTGCCGGCGCGCAGATTGTCGAAGGCGCTGCGGCCGGGGCCGTAAATACCAGGCAGACGGAAGATGACGGCGGGGGCGCCGCTCTCCTCGCCCAAGGTCGCCCATGCCGCCTCGGCGGCGACCCGCCGCGCGCCTCGGGCATGAACGGGGGCGAGCGGCGCGGCCTCGTCGACCCAATCGCCGCCGGCGTCACCATAGACGCCGGTGGTGGAGAGATAGCCGAGCCAGGCAAGGGTGCCCGGCAAGGCCGCGAGCGCCGCGCCGTGCACCGCGATGAAGGGATCGCCGGAGTCGGTGGGCGGGGCGCTGCCGAGAATATGGGTGACGTCGTCCAGGAGGCTTTCCCCGTTGCGCAGACCGGCGGGGGTGATGAGCACGGGTTCGGCGCCCGCCGCCCGGATGGCTTCCGCGCCGTCGAGGCGGCGATGCGTGCCGCTGACGCGCCAGCCCTTGGCCGTCAGCCGCCGGCTCAGCGCGGCCGCGACATAGCCGAAACCGTAGATGAAGAGATGCTTGCCCATGGCGCGACATTCGGCCGGGCGGCCCCTATGTTACAAGCCCATGGCCCTCACCGACGCCCAGCTCGAGCGCTACCAGCGCCATATCCTGCTCCGCGAAATCGGCGGCGTCGGGCAGCGCAAATTGCTGGACGCCAAAGTGCTGGTGATCGGGGCGGGCGGCCTCGGAGCGCCCGCGCTGCTCTATCTCGCCGCGGCGGGGGTCGGAACCTTGGGCATCGTCGATGACGACATCGTTTCGCTGTCGAATCTGCAGCGCCAGATCCTCTATGTCACCGATGAGATCGGCGCGCCGAAGGCTGCAACGGCGGAGCGGCGGTTGAGTGCGCTCAACCCCGATACGGCAATCGAAACCCACGCGGCGCGGCTGACGGCTGCGAACGCGGCGGAAATCATCGCGCGCTACGATCTGGTGCTGGACGGCTGCGACAATTTCGAAACGCGCTTTGCGGTGAGTGATGCCTGCGTGGCCCTCCGCAAGCCGCTGGTCTCGGCGGCGATCGGCGAATTCGACGGGCAGATCGCGGTCTTCCGCCCCGACGGCAAGACGCTGCCCTGCTATCGCTGCTTCGTCGCCGAGGCGCCGGAGGGCGCGGCGACCTGCACCGATCAGGGCGTGGTGGGCGCGCTGGCCGGTGTCGTCGGCACCTGGGCGGCGCTGGAGGTCGTGAAGGAGATCGTGGGGTTCGGCGAAAGCCTCGCAGGGCGGCTGGTCCTGTTCGACGGGCTTTCGGCGGAAACCCGCAAGGTCCGCCTCCGCCGCGACCCGGAATGCCCGGTTTGCCGGGGTTTGGGCGCTCACGCCTAGCTGTCATGGCCCGCGAAGGCGGACCACACACGGCTGAGGTGCACTTCTAAATCCTCATGGCCGCCCTTGAGGCGGCCATCCATGTTTGGCGCCGCCGATGGATGGCCGGGTCAGGCCCGGCCATGAGGAAAAAGGGGGTAAATGGCAAAAGGGGTGGATGGCCCGCCTGCGCGGACGATGACAACGCGGGTAGGCGGGAAGCTTCTGATCGCCTGCCTTTTTCGCGCAATTCCTCCGCCCCATTTGGGGCACAGTTTTGGGGATAATGCGTTTCATCCAAAGACCTGGATGGGATGCCCAAGATGACCATGACCCGCGCCATTGCCTTCGCCTCCATGACCGCCGTGTTCGGCGGCGTGGTGCCCAGTGCCGCTCTGGCGGCCGTCATGCCGCCCTTGAGCAAGCCGAGCCCGGCCGCCGGGACCGAACTGCCGCCGCCGCTGCCCACCAGCGTCGCGCCGGCCGCCTCCTGGTATGTCGTGATCGACGGCGCGCCGGTCGGCCCGCTGACGGACGCGCAGGTGATCGCGCGCCTCGATGCCGGCGACATCACGGGGGAGACGCTCGTCTGGCAGGCCGGCATGAAGGACTGGCAGGCCGCCGGACAGGCGATGCCGCTGGTCGCCAAGCGCGTCGAAGCCGCAATGAAGAACCCGAAGCTGCCCGCCCGCAAGGACGGCCTCTTCAGCGTCCGCTACTAGGCGACAAGCTGGCGCCCGCGCGCCGGCTCGCCTAGAACCGGCTTATGCAGGCGGATGCGCAGTCACGGCGGGGCGAGTGGGCGATCTTCGCCCTCGGTCCCGTCGCGATCGGCCTGCTGTCGCTATGGCTCGGCCAGTCCACCTCGTGGGATCTGCGCAACTACCATTGGTATAATCCCTACGCGCTGCTGCACGGCCGTATGGCGTTCGACGCCGCGGTCGCGCATCACGCGACCTATTACAATCCGCTGATCGACCTGCCGTTGTGGGTCGTGGGCAATGCAGCACCGGGCTGGGCCGCGGCGTTGTTTCTCGGGCTCGTGCAGGGACTGAATTTCAGCTTTCTCTATCTGATCGCCCGCGATGCGATCTCGCCCGAGACAGCGCTGCGCCGACCGCTCGCCGTGGTGCTCGCGGCGCTGGGCGTCAGCGGCGGTTATGCCGTCATCCTCACGGGCACGACCTATTACGACAATGTCGTCAGCATTCCCGTGCTCGCCGCGCTGTGGTTGATCGTGCGCGACCGGGTGACGCTGGATGCCGGCGATTGGCGGAGCGCACGGCGTACGGCGGTGATCGCCGGCGTACTCGCCGGCCTCGCGGTGGGTCTGAAGCTGCCGACCGCGCCTTTCGGCCTTGCGGTGCTCGCTGCGATCGCCGTCGCGCCGTCGCTGCATGGCCGACGCATCGCGCTGGTGTTCACCTGCGGCGTCGCCGCTTTCTTTGCACTGATGCTGGCCTCGGGCTGGTGGTTCTTCATCCTGTGGCGCGAGACCGGCAATCCGCTCTTCCCCTATTTCAACGATCTCATCGGCTCGTCGCTGATCCTCGATTCCTCCTATCGCGACACGCGTTTCCTGCCCGGCAGTTTCAGCGACGCGATCCTCTTCCCCTTCCGCGCGGCGCTCGACTGGCGCGTGTCGTCGGACTGGCAGGTGAACGACTGGCGTGTCGCCTTCGCCTATGTCGCGGTGCCGCTCGCGCTGCTCGTTATGGCAGTGAAAGCGTCTTCGCCTACGGCGCCGATCGCCCGCCGTCCGGCGCGGATCCTCTTTGCTTTCGCCATCGCCGCCTATGTCAGTTGGCTCGCGGTGTTCGCGATCTATCGCTACATCACGCCGCTGGAGATGCTGGGCCCGCTGCTGATCGCCGCGGCGATCGGCCTGCTGCCGCTGCCCGGCCTGCTGCGCTGGGGCACGCTCGCCGCAGCGTTGATCGCGGTCGTCGCGCTGACCTCGCTCTATAAGGGCAACCGCACCGCGTTCACGCCGTCCATGGTCGAGGTCGCGGTGCCCGCCATCGCGCGGCCGGAGGCGACACTCGCGGTCATGACCGGGGTCGAGCCGATGGGCTTCGTCATTCCGGCCTTCCCCCCGGAAATCGCCTTCCTGCGCGTTGACGGCTTCCTGGTCGGTCCCGGTGCGCGCACGCCGTTTCTCGGCCGCATGATGGCGCGCGTCGAAGCGCATCTCGCGGAGGGCGGCGATCTCTTCACGCTGTTCCTGCCGGCCGAAACCGAACGCGGCGACCGCGCGTTGAGCGAACTCGGCCTCAAGCGCACCGACGAGTGCGCCGACGTCAAAACCAATCTCGCGCCCAGCTTCCGCTGGTGCCGCGTCATCGCTTCGGGTTCCCCATGAAGATCGCCGTGCTGCTGCCCTGCTATAACGAAGAGGGCGCGATCGCGAAAACGGTCGCGGATTTCCGCGCCGCGCTGCCGGACGCGACCGTCTATGTCTACGACAACAACTCCAAGGACCGCACGGCGGAGGTCGCGCTCGCCGCGGGCGCGGTGGTGCGGCGCGAGATGGCGCAGGGCAAGGGCCATGTCGTGCGCCGCATGTTCGCCGACGTCGATGCCGACGTGTACGTCATGGCCGACGGGGACGACACCTATGATGCGTCCGCCGCGCCCGCGATGATCGCGCGGCTCACCGCCGAGCAGCTCGACATGGTCGCGGGCAAGCGGATCGAGACGGCGGATGCCGCCTATCGCAAGGGCCATCGTTTCGGCAACTGGCTGCTGACCAGCCTGGTGCGATGGTTCTTCGCGGCGCCCTTCGAGGACATGCTGACCGGCTATCGCGTGATGTCGCGGCGCTTCGTCAAATCCGTGCCGTTCACCGCGACGGGTTTCGGCATCGAGACCGAGCTGACTGTCCACGCGGTGCGCATGATGACGCCGGTCGCCGAGGTCGACACCGCGTACAAGGAACGGCCCGAGGGGACGGTCTCGAAGCTGCGCACCTATCGCGACGGCTGGCGCATTCTGATGACCATCGCGATGCTGGTGCGCGAGGAGCGGCCGATGGTGTTTTTCGGCGTCATCGCGGCGCTGCTGACCCTCGTCAGCCTCATCGTCGCCATTCCCGTCTTCATCGAGTTCGCTGAGTTCAGTTCGGTGAAGTCGGTGCCCTCGGCGGTGCTGGCCGCAAGCCTGATGATCCTGGCCGCGCTCTCGCTGCTCGCGGGTTTCATCCTCGACAGCGTGACGCGGGTCAGGTGGGAGACGAAGCGGCTCCATTATCTCTCGCTGCCGCCGCCGGGCTGAGCGTGATCGCCCGCCTGCCGCCTTTCCTGCGTTTCGCCATCGTCGGCGCGCTCGGCTTCGGCGTCGATCTCGCCGTGCTGTGGGTGGCGCTGGAGCAGTTGCACCTCGGCGTCTATGCCGCGCGGCTCGTCTCGTTCGCAGTGACCGTGACCTTCACCTGGGCGATGAACCGGTACCTCACCTTCGGCGACCGGCGCGCGCATGGGCTCGGCGGCGTGCTGAAGGAGTGGGCGCGCTTCGTCGCGGCCAATGCGATCGGGCTGGCCGTCAACTATGCCGTCTACGCCGCGCTGGTCGGCTGGGGCACAGGCTGGCTTGCGAGCCCCTATGTCGCGGCAGGTTGTGGGTCGATCGCGGGGCTCGTTTTCAACTATGCGGCGTCGTCGCGCCTGGTTTTCCGCAGCGCACCAAAAACCTGACGCAGGGGCACTCACGAAGGTCTCGCGAAGTCGTCAACCCATTGTCACATATGACCAATATCCCCCGCTGCAATGCAGCATGGGGAATTCGCGATGCGTACTATGGCGACCAGCGCTCTGGCGCTTATGGCGGGACTGACGGCGAGCGCGATGGCGCAAGAGGCCGCGCCGCCGGTGGATGCGGCGGACGAGGAAGTCGTCGTCACCGTCCAGCTCCGCAAACAGAAACTGCTGGAAGTCCCGATGGCCGTCACGGCGATCACCGGCTCGACGCTGGAGCGCTTCGGCATCACCAAGTTCGACGAGTTGTCGCTGATCGTCCCGGGCTTCGAGGTCCAGGAGCAGAGCGCCAACAATACCGGCTTCGTCATCCGCGGCATCACGTCGGACTCCGGCTCCGCCCAGTCCGAGCCGCGCATCGCGGTCTTCCAGGACGGCGTTTCCACCTCGCGCAATCGCGGCACCTATATGGAGCTCTATGATCTGGAGCGGATCGAGGTCGCGCGCGGCCCGCAGGCGACACTGTTCGGCCGCGGCGCGCTGATCGGCGCGGTCAATGTCATCCAGAACAAGGCCGACCCCGACGCGTTCAGCGGCTCGGGTGCGCTCGGCGTCGGCGATCGCGGTTTCTTCCGCGCCGAGGGCGTCATCAACGTGCCGATCGTCGAGGGCAAGGTCGCGATCCGCGCCGCCGCGACGCATCGCCAGCGCGAAGGTTTTGTCGACAATCTCTCCGGCGGTGATGCGCTGGGCGGCGTCAATGTCGATGCCTGGCGCGTCGCGACGACGCTGCAGCCGACCGACAAGATCCGCTTCGACCTCATCTTCAACCAGCATGTCGACCGCAACTCGGGCACCGCATTCAAGTCGGGCACCTATGCGCCGGTCGGCGGCACGCTGAGCCCGTTCACCCCGGCTGCGCTGAACCTGTCGGCGGCGGGCTTCGAGGGCGGGCGCGAGATCGGCCTCAACCGCCGCGTCCAGAGCGCGACGCTGCTGGGCAGCTGGGATTTCGACAATGGGCTGACGCTGACCTCGGTGACGGGCCTGCGCCACTTCAACGCGCTGGAACTGTTCGACGCCGACGGGTCGGCGATGCCGCTGATCATCGCGGCCGAGGACGCCAAGGGCGACCAGGTCAGCCAGGAATTCCGCCTCGCCTTCGACACTGGCGGGTCGGTCACGGGTTTTGCCGGCGTCTCGTATTTCGAAGAGGACGGCACCCAGCGCTCGGCGACGCAGTATGACGAGCGTTATGCGCTGGCCTTTGCAACCGGCCTCATCACCGGACCCGCGACGCCATCGCTCGCCCAGGTCCAGGCGATCGGCACCGGCTTCCTGACAAGCCTTACCGGCAGCCCCGCGGCGGCGGCCGCGCTCTATGCCCAGCTCGATCCGCTCCATGGCGAGTATTCCATCAATCGCGGCGAGACGACCTCGTGGGATGTCTTCGGCGATGTGACCTGGAAGGTCACCGACCGGTTCGAGCTGAACGGCGGCGTGCGCTACACGCGCGATGATAAGACCAGCACGCTGGCGGCCGCGAACACCCGCACGCCGAGCGCGCTCGGCGGCCTGCTCGTCGCCCAGAGCCTCGGCCAGCAGGCCGCTGCGGCCGCGAGCGCCGGCAATATCCCGCTCGCCCTCGCGCTGCAGGCGCAGGCGAACGGCATCATCACCGCCATCGCCAATCCCGCCATTCCCGATCCGCCGGTCGGCCTCTTCACCCAGCCTCAGGCGCTGCTCTCAAAGAACGATACGTTCGACGGTTTCACCTGGCGCCTCACCGCGCGCTATCAGGCGAGCGACAACGTCTCGCTGTGGGCGTCCTATGCGCGGGGCCGTACGCCCGAGGTAATCGCGATCAGCCCCGGCAACCTGCCGGGCAGTTCAGCGGCGATCGAAACCTTGCCGGCGGAAACCGTCGATTCCTATGAGATCGGCGCCCGTGCGGCGGGCCTGCTCGACGGCACGCTCGATGCGGAAGGCTCGTTCTATTATTATGATTACAACGACTTCCAGACGACGCAGTTCGTCGGCGGCTCGATCCGCACGCTGAACGCGGGCGCCGCCACGGCTTACGGTTTCGAGAGCGCGGTGCAGTGGCGGGCGAGCGATGAGCTGACCCTCTTCGGCACCTATGGCTACAACCACGCCCGTTTCGAAACCGGCGCGCGCGAGGGCAATCATTTCCGCTTGTCGCCCGATCACACGGTCTCGGCCGGCTTCACCTTCGAGGTCCCGATCGCCGGCTTCGGCATCATCGCGCTGACGCCGACCTATTCGTGGCAGTCCGAAGTCTTCTTCGACGACAACAACGACCGCCTCGATCTTCAGCCGGCGGTCCTGCCGGGTTTGCGCGACCGGGCGGTGGACGAGTTCCAGAAGGCCTATGGCCTCTTCAACGTGCGCCTCAGCTACGAGACCGAGGATGGCGGCTGGACGGTGACGGGCTTCGTCAACAACATCGCGGACCAGGAATACCTGCTGGATGCCGGCAATGTCGGCGACAGCTTCACGATCCCGACCTTCATCCGCGGCCCCGGCCGCACGGCGGGCGTCGAGATCGCGGCGAAGTTCTAGGCGGGGGCCTACGAGGCGGGCAGGTCGCTCGGGAGCAGCGGCTCGCTCGCCTCGCGCTTGTCGGCGATCTCGGCGGCGGTGCGGTTCATCGCGTCATAGCGATCGCTTGAGGTCGGATGGTCGCTGGACGAGCCGGAATATTCATCGTCCAGCCGTTGCCAGATGCGCGCGGCGTAGGAAATGTCGTAACCGGCGCGGGCCGCGAGATAGAGCCCGACATAATCGGCCTCCTTCTCGAAAGCGATCGAGTTGCGCCGCGATTCCGGCATGCCCCCGACCATCGAATAGGCGGCGCCGCCGATCCCCGCGGCGACATCGGTGACCGCGCCGACGACGCGGCCGGCGGTCGAGCGCGGGCCTTCATCGCTGCCCGCATTGCGCAGCGGGTGCTTGCGGATGGCGTGCGCCAGTTCATGGCCGAGCACGATGGCGAGATCCTGGTCGTTCTTGGCGAACTGCATCATGCCGCTGGAGACGAAGATCGTCTTGCCGTCGGTTGCCGCGTTAGGCTCGTCGCCGACCGCGAGCGCGACGGCATAGGGACACGCCTTCAGCGCATGGAGGCGCACCTTGAAGGGCTTGCCGGCGCGTTCGAAGGTGAAGGCGACGCGGCCGCGCTTGAGGAGGCCGCTGGTGACGCCTTCGGAATACTGGACGCGGCCCTCTTCGCCCTCGGCGATGGCGCGATTCTCGACCTTGGTCAGGACATCGCCCGGCTTCACGCCTGCGACGGCGGCGGGCTGGCCGGCGGGGACGGCATAGACCTGCAGCCGGTCGGTCAGGCCGAAGGCGTTTTGCGCGGCGGCGCGGTTGGACTCCTGGAAATCCTCCAGCGACCACAGGCGAAAGCCGAACGAGGGCACGAACTGCCCGTCGCAGAGCTCGACATTGCTGGTGACGAGACGGCCGAAAACGTCGTTGAGCCGCTGCTCGTCGGCGAGGAGATCGCGGAGCTGTGCTTCGGGGCTGGTCGCGACCGAGGGCGCGCTGGTCAGGGTGTCCAGGGGAACGGCGGGCTTTCCGGCGCAGCCGGATACGGCCAGCGCGGCTGCAAAGCCTGCCAGCATGATCCATCGGCCAGGTTTCGAAGCAGAGCCCCTCATCATTCAAGACTTAGGAACGCAGAAGCCCCCTGTCGAGACGTGTCCGCTGTGTCACAGCATCGCTGGAATCACGCGGTCCGGCGGACGGTGGCCGTCGGCATAGGTCTTGATGTTGACGATGACCTTCTCGCCCATGTCGATGCGGCTCTCGAGCGTCGCCGAACCCATGTGCGGCAGCAGCACGACGTTCTTCAGCTTCAGCAGCTTGGGGTTCACGGCGGGCTCGTGCTCGAAGACGTCGAGCCCGGCCCCGGCGAGCTCACCGGATTCCAGCATCCGCGCCAGCGCGTTCTCGTCAATCACCTCGCCGCGCGCGGTGTTGACGATATAGGCCGACGGCTTCATCGCCTTGAGGCGGCGCGCCGAAAGCAGGTGATAGGTCGCGGGCGTGTGCGGGCAGTTGACCGAGACGATGTCGACCCGCGCCAGCATCTGGTCGAGCGATTCCCAATAGGTCGCTTCCAGCTCGCGCTCGGTCGCCTGCGGCACGGGCTTGCGGTTGTGATAGTGGATCTGCAGGCCGAACGCCTTGGCACGGCGGGCGACGGCCTGGCCGATCCGGCCCATGCCGATGATGCCGAGCCGCTTGCCCCAGATCCGCTTCCCCAGCATCCAGGTCGGCGACCAGCCCTTGAAGTCGCCCTTCATGAGCATTTCCGTGCCCTCCACCATGCGGCGCGGGACGGCGAGGATGAGCGCCATCGTCATGTCGGCGGTGTCCTCGGTGAGGACGCCCGGCGTGTTGGTGACGGCGATGCCGCGCTGGCGGGCGGTTTCCACGTCGATATGGTCGACGCCCGCGCCGAAATTGGCGATCAGCTTCAGGTTCGGTCCGGCCTGCACGAGGGTGCGCGAATCCAGCCGGTCGCTGACGGTGGGAACCAGCACCTCGGCCTGTTTCATCGCCTCGACCAGTTCGGCCTGGGTCAGTGCGCGGTCGTCGGGGTTGAGGCGGGTGTCGAACAGCTCGCGCATCCGCGTCTCGACAATGTCGGGCAGCTTGCGTGTGACGATGACGAGCGGCTTCTTCAAGACACAACCCCAAGGCAAAGGCGAGACTGAAGCTCTAGCAAAGGCGCGAAGCCCCGCAAAGCGCGCCGACGGTCAACGCCCCATTAACTGTGGGCGCGCATCTTGTGGCGGTGCGTCGGAAGCTTGGCCCAGAACGGGCCGCGTAAGCCAGAAGGGCGAAGGCCAGATGCACAGGGGTGTCCTCGAGCAGCGCCAGAGACCGTGCAGCGTTTCGTCCGTTTCCTTTCCATGTGTGCCCTCATTGCCGCCGGCGGTCTCGTGCCGTTGCGCGCCGAGGAGCAGACCCCCTTGCCGCTGCCCAAGCCCGATCTCGGCGGTCATGCCGTAACGGCACTGGCGCCCGCGCCGGAACCTGGGTCCGAGCCGACCGTGCTGGCCGCGGTCCATCCCGAAGCCGAGCTTCAGCCCGAGACGCCGCCGGAAACCCGGATCGGCGACAGCGGCCTGCCCGTGCCGCGCTATGTCTCGCTGAAATCCGGCGAGGTGTATCTCCGCGAGGGCCCGTCCTCCGGCCACAAGGTCGAATGGGTCTATGTCCGCCGCGGCCTGCCCGTCGAAGTGATCGCCGAATACGATGTCTGGCGCCGCATCCGCGACGCCGACGGCGTCGTCGGCTGGGTCCACAAGGGCATGCTCGACGGCAAGCGCTCGGTCCTGATGACCGGCGAGGCCAATATCCCCTTGCGCGAATCCCCGGCGCCCGACGCCGCGATCATCGCCTACGCCCAGCCCGGCGTGATCGCCCGGCTGGAAACCTGCGGCGGCGCGTTCTGCGAGGTGAAGGCCCAGGCGATCGACGGCTATGTCTCGCGCACCCAGATCTGGGGCGTCTATGCCGGCGAAACCGTCGAATAGGCCTTCTCGCCGCCGCATTTTGTCGCCATGGGTGAAAGACGAGTGACGCGGCGAGGGGCTGCGTCGTAGTCTTGCCGCGCGCGGTTCCGCGCGTCCATCCGGGGATACCACCGATGCTGAAGCGCCTGCTGCTCGCCGCCACTGCTGCGGCCGCCATCCTTGCCCTGCCCGCCGCCGCCAATGACGGCTTTGCGGGCATCACCGCGACCGGCCTCGAGTTCTCCAAGACCGACGACATCGCGATGCAGTCGGAAGACCTGAAGATCGGGATCGACCAGATCAGCGTCGACTACGTCTTCAAGAACACCAGCGCCGCCGACGTCTCGGGCACGATCGCCTTCCCGATGCCGCCAATCGCGGTCAGCCTGTTCACCTTCTCGCCGACCAATATGAAGCCGGCCGATCTCGACAAGGAAAACCCGCTCGACTTCACCGCGACCGTCGATGGCAAGCCTGTGGCACTGAAGACCGACCGCCGCGCCTATGCGCCGATCCCGGAACCCGAGCAGGCCGATCCGAACGCGCCTTACGTGCCGCCGCCCGCCAGCAAGGAATATGACGCGCCCGGCGAGGACATCACCGAACTCCTGACCGGCATGGGCGTGCCCCTGTCGCTCGATCCCGAAACCGTCATGGCGGCGCTCGACAAGCTGCCCGCCGACAAGATCAAGATCCTGACCGACAAGGGCCTCGTCCAGAAGGACGAGGAAGCCTCCAACGGTCCCGAAATGCGTTGGCTGGTCGGCTGGACCATCGGCATCCGCCACTACTGGGACCAGACCTTCCCGGCAGGCGCCGAGATGAAGATCTCGCACACCTACAAGACCTTCCCGAATGGCGGGCTCTTTTACTGGTACGACTGGACGAAGCCGACCAAGGACTGGGACACCGATCCCAACGCCGACGACAAGAAGAAATACTGCATCGACGACGCCACAGGTGAGGCGATCAAGGAGACGTTGCCCGCCGATGCCGACGGCAATCGCCCCGGCTCGATCTATAACATCCAGTACGTGCTGACGACCGCGCATACCTGGAAGGGCCCGATCGGCAAGTTCAAGCTGACGCTCGACAAGGGCGACGCGAAGAACACGCTTTCGGTCTGCTTTGACGGCATCGCCAAGAGCGGCCCCACCACCTTCACGGCCGAGAAGGACAACTACACGCCCGAGAAGGACCTCGAGATCATGGTCGTCACCGCCGGCCGCGGCTACAAGGAAGAATAAGCACCATGATCAAGCGTATCGTTGCCGTCACCGCGCTCGCCGCCGTTCTCGCCGCGCCTGCTTTTGCCAATGACGGGTTCGGCGGGCTCACCGCCACCGGTCTGCAGTTCGACCAGACCGGCGTCGTGCAGATGCTGTCGGAAGACCTCTATCTCAGCCTCGAGAAGATCAAGGTTGCCTATGTCTTCCGCCACAGCGGCGATGAAGACCTGACGGGCGAGGTGATCTTCCCGCTGCCGCCGATCAATCTGGGCTCGATCAACGAGTCGGACTTCGCGATCGACCGCGAGCAGCTCGACAAGGAAAACATCGTCAACTTCACGGCAACCGTGGACGGCAAGGCGGTCGCGGTGAAGACCGACCGCATCGCCGTCATGGAAGCGCCCTATGGCGAGACCGAGCCGCCGGCGTCGCGGGGCTACAACGATCCCGGCACCGACATCACCGCAGTGCTGACCAAGTACAAGATCCCTCTGTCGCTCGACTTCGCGAAAGTCTCGGCGGCGCTCGTCAAGCTGCCGCAGGCCGCGAAGGACGATCTGACGAAGCTCGGCTATGCCGGGTTCGACGACAATGGCGGCTATCCGCTGTGGTCGATCATCGAGCGCTATCACTGGACGCAGACCTTCCCGCACGGCAAGGACGTGAAGATCGCGCACAGCTATGACGGCGCGTTCCCGGGCGGCATCTTCATCTGGAAGGGCAAGCCGACGTCAGACGATACCTGGCAGGCCGAGCTCACCAAGAAATATTGCATCGATACCGGCACCGGGAAGGCGATCCTGAACGCGCTGCGTCTGGAAGGCGAAGGCGCCGACCAGTACAGCGTAGGCACCGCCTATTATGTCGACTACGTGCTGACCACCGCCAATACCTGGGCGGGGCCGATCGGCGACTTCAAGCTGACCATCGACAAGGGCAATGCGAAGAACGTCATCTCGCTCTGCGTCGACGGCATCAAGAAGACGGGACCCACGACCTTCGTGGTGGAGAAGAAAAACTTTACGCCCGCGAGCGATATCTCCATCCTGCTGATTCCGGACAAGTCCACCATGCCGCAGTAATCCCGGGGGGAACGGCGCAGCCATGAGCACCGGCGAGAGCGCCATTTCCTTCCGCGAGGTCGGCAAGTCCTACGGCGATTTCCGCGCCGTGGAGGGGCTGTCGTTCAACGTCGCGCCGGGCTCGATCTACGGTTTCCTCGGCCCCAACGGCGCGGGCAAGACGACCAGCCTCAGGATGATGCTGGGTATGATCGCGCCCAGCACCGGCGAGATCAGCGTGCTGGGCTCGCCGAGCGCGATGGGCGTGCGCGAACGGGTCGGCTATCTGCCCGAGGAGCGCGGCCTCTATCGCCGCATGACGCCGCTCGAAACCATCGTCTATCTCGCACGCCTCAAGGGCATGGATGCCGCGCCCGCGCGCAAGAAGGCGCTGGAGCTGCTGGAGCGCTTCGGCCTTGCCGCCTTTGCCAAGTCGCGGATCGAGGCGCTGTCGAAGGGCATGGCGCAGAAGGTGCAGATTCTCGCGACCATCGTGCATGCGCCCGATCTTGTGATTCTCGACGAGCCATTCTCCGGCCTCGACCCGGTGAACCAGCAAGTGCTGGAAGAGCTGGTTGAGGATTTACGCCGCGAGGGCCGTACGGTCTTGTTCTCCACCCATGTCATGCAGCATGCCGAGCGGCTCTGCGACCGGCTGCTGCTGATCGCGCGCGGCAAGCTCGCCTTCGAGGGCACGCTCGACGAAGCGCGCGACCGCATGCCCCAGACGATCAAGCTGACGACCTCGGCCGATGCCGCTGATCTCGCGGCGCTGCCGGGCGTCGTCAAGGTCGCGGCCGATCCGGTTCATGCCGGCAGCTACGAACTCACCATGAAGAACGGCGCGGACGGTGAGAACCTGCTCCGCTCATGTTTCGAGCGCGGTCTGCAGCTCACCGGTTTCGACATGAGCGAGCCCGCGCTGCACGACATCTTCGTCGCGCTGGTCGGCGAGGGCGCCGAGGTGGCAGACTCCAGAGGGACGGCGCCATGAGCGTGCTCGGCCGCATCTTTCTCGTCGCCAAGCGCGAGTACAAGCATCACGCCCAGTCCAAGGGCTTCTGGCTGACCATGGTCGCGGTGCCGGTCATCGCGGCGCTCGCCGGCCTCATCCCGCAATGGGTTCAGGAGAACAAGCCGGCCCGCGCCTTCACGGTCATCGACCAGTCCGGCGGCGCGATCCTGGCGGATATCGATGCGACCATCGCCGCCGACAACGCCAAGCGCGCGCTGGCGGCGCTGAAGGACTACGCCGCCGACAATATCCCGCCCGAGAGCGTGCCGATGCTCTCGCCCATGGCGCCCGCCCGCGGCGACATCACCGCCGACGATGTTGCGGTGTTCCAGGCCTGGGGCGGGGTCGAGAAGGCGAAGGAGCTGTTGCCGAAACTGGTGCGCGAGGGCGCGCCGGCCTTCAATCCGCCCGGTCCCCGCTTCGTGCGCGTCGAGCCGCCGCCGGAGGTCGACCCCGCCGCCGATCCCGCCGCGATCGGCACGGCGCTGTCGCCCTATCTCCGCGCCGAGAAGCCGATCGCGCAGACCGCGCCCGCCTATCTCTCGTCCGCGCTCATCGTGCCGCAGGACTATGTGCTGACGCGGCCGACGACGGCGATCCAGTACTGGACGACGAACATCAACGATTTCGACCTGCAGACCCTGGTCGAGCGCGCCCTGACCGCCGAGGCGCAGCGCGCAATGTACGAAGAGCAGGGGATGTCGCGCGACGCCGTCGCCGCGATCGAGCAGCGCCGCGTCGCGCTGCAGCCCTTCAGCCCCGACAAGCAGGAGAGCGGCGGCGAGGTCGAGATGAAGGACCGGCTGCTCAACATCGTGCCGCTGGGTCTCGCGCTGCTCTTGTGGATGTCGATCTTCACGGTCGCCAATTTGCTGCTGCTGGGGGTGATCGAGGAGCGTTCGAACAAGCTGATCGAGGTGCTGCTCTCATCCGTCTCGGCCGAGGAGTTCATGGCCGGCAAGCTGCTCGGCATCGCCGGCATCGGCCTCACCATTCTCGTGGCCTGGCTGACCGTTGGCCTCATCATCATGATCAACGGCTCGGGCCCGACGGTCGCCTTCGCGCATGACGCGATCAACCTCATCCTGTCGGGGCCCTATATCCCGGCCTTCGCCTTCTATTTTGTGGTGGGATACCTCACCATCGCGTCGGTGTTCCTGGGGCTCGGCAGCGTCTGCAACTCGCAGCAGGAGGCGCAGTCGCTGCTGACGCCGCTCATCTTCGTGCTGATGCTGCCCTTCTTCCTGCTGATGCCGATGCTGGAGGACCCGAACGGGCCGATCGCCACGACCGCGGGCTGGATTCCCGTCTACACGCCCTTCGTGATGATGGTGCGCCTCTCCACCAACCCGCCCTGGACCGAGGTCGTCGCGACGGGCGCGGTGACGCTCTTCTTCTCGATCCTCGTCCTCTGGGCGATGGCGCGCCTCTTCAAGAGCGCCATCCTCCGCACCGGCCAACCGCCGCGCCTCATCGAGATGTGGCGCATGATGCGGCGGGGGAGTTAGGGCGAGGGCCCGTCACTCACAATTGTCATGCCCGCGCAGGCGGGCATCCATCTTCAGTGCAGTGTCTGGATACCCGCCTGCGCGGGCATGACAGAATGGTGGGATTTAACCGAAATCATGCCCCAGCGCGGCGCGGCTGGCGGGGCTGATGAGGGCCATGTGGCCGTAGTTTTCGTGGTCGATACCCAGCAGCACGGCGCGCGCGGGATCGCCGAAGGCGGCGATGTCATCCGCCGAAAACCGGAAATGGAAGAAATGCACCGACGAGGTCTTGCCGTCGGGCGTGGTGCGCTCGGCGTCTTCAGTGGGCTCCGCCTGGATGCGCCACGCGCCGCCGGGACCCTGGATCTCGATGAAGACATGCGCCTCGACGCCGCCGAGCCGCTTCAGCACCTTGTCGCGGCGATGGGGATCGTCGATCTCCAGCATCATCGTGGCGATGAGTTCCGAGCCCTGCGGGATCAGCGGGTTGTAGGCGGCGAGTTCGCCCTCGACCTGTTCGTCGCCGCCCTTCTCGATGAACAGCATCTCGTGGACCTGCAGCCACATCGTCGCGTAGTTCTCGAAGTAGAACGTCGCGAACGGCCCGACCTCGATGCGGCGCAGCTTTTTCACCGGCAGCAGCGCGGCGCGGCGTTCCTTGCGCTCGGTCGCATAGGTCGCCAATGGCAGGATGTCGCCCGGTTCGATGCGGCGCGGCGTGCTCATGGGCGGCTCCTATTCAACTCATCTCACTCCGCGTCGATCGTGTCGTTGTGGAGGATGAGATGCGCGGCGACACAGTAATCGACATCGACGTCGAAGGTCGACCCGTCGTCGAAGGTGACGAGGGTCGGCAAGACGCAGGCACCCTCCCGCATCGTGAAGTTCATCGCGAACTTCTCGCCGGGCGCGATGATGTCGCCGGGGATCCAGTCCTTGCTCCAGCCCTGGCTTTCGCCGGTCTGGAAGCTGGTGACGGCGTAGTCGGACTCGTTGGTGACGACGAAATCGCGGCTCTGCGCAAGTGCGCTGCCGCCCAGGGCAAGCGCGGCGGCGAGGAGGATGCTGGTCTTCATGGACGTGTTCTCCGGACGTTTCAGCGTGCGGGTTGCAGCCCGCACCCCTGAAACGCGCGAGACGCGGTTTGGTGCAGTCAGGGCGTCAGGCCATAGGCTTTCGCCATCAACTCGATGGGATGTTCCGGACCCGTGACATTGGCGGTCTGGCCCTTGTCGGCTGCAAGGGCTTTTACGCCCTGCACGAGATGCTCGGCCGCGAGCGGACATTCGCTGACGAGGTGGGCGTTGTTGGATTTAAGCGCCGTGCGGAAGGCGGGCGTGCCAACCTTCACCGCGCAGAGCCGGGTTTCCTTCAAGACCCCGAACGTGCCGCCATGGCCGGCGCAGCGTTCGATCACCTCGACCTTCTGGCCGGGGATGAGGCGCAGCATCTCCGCCGCCTTGGGCCCGATGTTCTGCGCCCGCGCGTGACAGGCGAGATGGACGCTGACGCCCCCTTCGATGGGTTTCAGCCCTTCAGGGAGCCCCTGCTTCTTCGCGACGTCGACGACGAACTCGTCGATGTCGAAGGTCGCTTGCGCGAGCGCCTTCACGTTCTCGTCGTCCGGCACGATCAGCGGCCATTCAAACTTGAACATCAGCCCGCATGACGCCGTCAGCGTGACGATGTCATAGCCTTGGTCGATGAACGGGCGCAGCTTCGCCGCCACGTCCTTGGCCTGCGCCGCGACCTTGGCGAGTTCGGCCTGTTCCAGAAACGGCATGCCGCAGCAGCCGGGATATTCCACGATCGTCTCGATGCCGATTCTGTTCAGCACCGCGACGGCCGCCTCGCCGATCGGCGGCTTGTTGTAGTTGACGAAACAGGTCGCGAAGAGTGCCGCCTTGCGCTTGCCATAGGCGGGCGCGGTGCGATCGGGATAGCGCGGCGACTGCTTAGCGCGCGTCGTGAAGGTGCGGCCATGGAATTTCGGCAGTTCGGCATGGCGGTCGATGCCGAGCGTCTTCTCCAGCACGACGCGGGCCGGCGTGTTCGATGTACGCGTCGCCCAGTTGGCGACCGGCGCCACGACGCGCGCCAGCGTGCCGTTGCGATCCATCTTGGCGAGCTGACCGGCGGTCCAGTTCTTTTTACCCGCCTTCACCTCGGCCATGCGGGCGCGCAGCATCAGATGCGGGAAGTCGATGTTCCACTCATGCGGCGGCACATAGGGGCATTTCGACATGAAGCACATGTCGCAGAGCGTGCAGGCCTCGATCACCGGCGCGAAGTCCGCTGACTTCACCGAATCGAGCTCGTTGGTCGGCGCTTCGTCGATCAGATCGAAGAGGCGCGGGAAACTCTCGCAGAGATTGAAGCAGCGCCGGCAGGTGTGACAGAGGTCGAAGACGCGGCGGAGCTCCGCGTCCAGCTTCTCGGGGTCGAGGAAGTCGGGATCCTGCCACGCGATTTCGTGGCGAACCGGCGCGCTGAGACTGCCTTCGCGCATGGGTGGGGAACCCTTTCACACAAAAGAAATCGTCATCCTCGGGGCGCTGCGCAGCAGCGAACCCGAGGACCCATAGCGGGATGTTTGGAAGACCCGCGCGCCGAAGCGCCGAGCTATGGGTCCTCGGATCGGCCGGACGGCCGTCCGAGGATGACGCATAGAAACTAGGCCAGCGTATCCAGCGCCTTCTGGAAGCGCCCGGCATGGCTCTTTTCAGCCTTGGCGAGCGTCTCGAACCAGTCGGCGATCTCGTCGAAGCCTTCTTCGCGCGCGGTGCGCGACATGCCCGGATACATGTCGGTGTATTCGTGCGTCTCGCCGGCGATGGCGGCCTTTAGATTGTCGGAGGTTTCGCCGATCTTGTAGCCGGTCGCGGGATCGCCGACCTCTTCGAGGAAGGCGAGGTGGCCGTGCGCGTGGCCGGTTTCGCCCTCGGCGGTCGAGCGGAAGACCGCGGCGACGTCGTTATAGCCTTCCACGTCGGCCTTCTGGGCGAAGTAGAGATAGCGGCGATTGGCCTGGGATTCGCCGGCGAAGGCGGCCTTCAAATTCTCATGCGTCTTGGAGTCTGCGAGACCGCTCACTGGTCATTCTCCTGGATTTACGGGCGCCTTATGGGTCTGCGCCGCCTGCCTCAATAGACGCATGGTAAAAGGGAACCGCTTGAGGTCAAGCGGTTAGGTGAATACTTGGAATTACTCTAAGAATGCGTCGCAGAAACAGATCTATTCAGATGCGTTTGAGACGCAACACGATCTCTACGGATTGAATTTCCTGACCCTCGGGCGCGGCGGGCAGGCGGGCGAGTTCGATGGCGCCGGCGGGGATATCGGCGAGCCGGCCGTTCGCGTCGACGAAATGGTGATGCGGTTCGGTATGGGTGTCGAACCAGGTGCGCGTACCGTCCACCGCAACCTCGCGCAGCAGGCCGGCGCGCGCGAAGGCGTGGAGCGCGTTGTAGACCGTACCGAGCGGGAGCTTCAGCCCGTGCTCGTAGACCTCCTGCGCCAGCATTTCAGCAGTCAGGTGGCGGGGACCGTCCGCGAACAGCAGGCGCGCGAGATGCAGGCGCTGGCGCGTCGGGCGAAGCCCCGCCCCGGTCAGCAGGCGCTGGGCCGCCGCATAGGGCCGTTCCTCAACGGACGCGTGTGTCATCTCCATGACGCCATCCTGCCGCCGGTTCGCGGCGGAATTCAAGCGGGCCGCGTCCGGCCCTTTGCCTTGCCGGGCGGGCGCACGGCTGCTACCTGAAGCCAGCAGAATTGAGCGGACCTCAAGGTCGGCAAAGGCATGGACGCGGCAAAATGAGCGAGAGCGGAGTGACGGCGAACCTCATCAAGCGCGCGGCGAGCTTTGATTTTCAGAGCCTGATCGACTGCGCCAAGGGCAAGCTGTTCGGCCCCGGCAATGCGCAGCTGCCGCTGCCGCCGATGCTGATGTTCGACCGCATCACGCATATCGCGGACGAGGGCGGCGCCCACGGCAAGGGTCAGATCGTCGCCGAATTCGACGTGAAGCCCGATCTCTGGTTCTTCAAGTGCCACTTCGAAGGCGACCCGGTCATGCCCGGCTGTCTCGGCCTCGACGCGCTGTGGCAGCTCGTCGGCTTCTTCCTGGGCTGGAAGGGCGCCCCCGGCCGCGGCCGTGCGCTCGGCGTCGGCGAGGTGAAGTTCTCCGGCATGGTGCTGCCCGACGCCAAGCTCATCACCTACATCATCGACCTCAAGCGCGTGATCATGCGCAAGCTGGTGCTCGGCATCGGTGACGGCGTCATGCAGGTCGACGGCAAGACGATCTATGAGGCGAAGGACCTTCGGGTCGGCCTGTTCCAGACGGGCGCGCCGCTCACCGCGCCGGCCTGAGGCGACGCCGTCAGCGTCCGCCTTGATTGTGGGGGGAAGCAGTATGTCGATTGCGGCGACCGGTACGATCACCTTCATCCAGACGCGCGACCTCGATACCGCGCTCGCCTTCTACCGCGACACGCTGGGCCTCGCCCATTCGCATTTCGACGGCTTCGCGCATGTCTTTGCGATGGGCGATGCGACGCTGCGCCTGACGCAGCTGCCGGACTGGACGGCCGGCGCCCATCCCGCGCTCGGCTGGCGCGTCGCCGATATCGCGGCTTCCGTCGCCGCACTGAAGGCGAAGGGCGTCACCCTGCTCGTCTATCCCGGCATGGGCCAGGACGAGGCCGGGATCTGGACCGCGCCGGGCGGGGTCGCCAAGGTCTGCTGGTTCAACGATCCCGACAAGAACCTGCTCAGCCTCACGCAGTATTGAGCGCCCTGTCGCCAGCCTTTTCATAGAGGCCGTGGGGCACTAGAACGGCGCAGCGGATAGCCCGCACAGAAGAGGCAGCATGAGACGCGTCGCCGTCACCGGCCTGGGGATCGTTTCCTCCATCGGCAACACCGCACAGGAGGTCGTCGCGTCGCTGCGCGAGGCCCGCTCCGGCATCGTGCGCGCCGAGGACTATGTGGCGCACGGTTTCCGCTCGCAGGTGCATGGCTCGCTGAAGGTCGATCTCGACGAAGCCGTCGATCGCCGCGCCCGCCGCTTCATGGGCGACGGCGCCGCCTATGCCTGGATCGCGATGAACCAGGCGATCGCCGATGCGGGCCTCACGCCCGATCTCGTCTCCAACGAACGCACCGGCCTCATCGCGGGCTCGGGCGGCGGCTCGACCAAGGCGATCGTCGCTGCGGCCGACACGACCCGTGACCCCGGCAAGGGCCCCAAGCGCGTTGGCCCCTTCGCGGTGCCGAAGGCGATGTCCTCGACGATCTCGGCCAACCTCTCCACCTGGTTCAAGACCAAGGGCGTTAACTATTCGATCTCCTCGGCTTGCTCGACCTCGGCGAACTGCATCGGCAACGCGTTCGAGATGATCCAGTGGGGCAAGCAGGACATCATGTTCGCGGGCGGCGGCGAGGAGCTGGACTGGACGCTCTCCGTCCTCTTCGACGCGATGGGCGCGATGTCGTCCAAGTACAACGACACCCCCGCCAAGGCCTCGCGCGCCTATGACAAGAACCGCGACGGCTTCGTGATCTCCGGCGGCGGCGGCATGCTGGTGCTGGAAGAGCTCGAGCACGCCAAGGCGCGGGGCGCGAAGATCTATGCCGAGCTCACCGGCTACGGCGCGACCGCGGACGGCGCCGACATGGTCGCCCCCTCGGGCGAAGGCGCGGTGCGCTGCATGAAGATGGCGCTGCAGAACGTCAAAGAGAAAGTCGACTACATCAACCCGCACGCGACCTCGACGCCGGTCGGCGACATTCCCGAGATCGAGGCGATCCGCGCCGTGTTCGGCGACAACATGCCGCCGATCTCCGCGACCAAGTCGCTCTCCGGCCACAGCCAGGGCGCGGCCGGCGTGCACGAGGCGATCTACACCCTGCTGATGATGCAGGGCGGCTTCATCGCCGAGAGCGCCAATATCGAGGAGATCGATCCCGCCGTCGCCAGCGCGAATATCGTGCGCGAGCGCATCGACGGCGCGTCGATCAACACCGCCATGTCGAATTCGTTCGGCTTCGGCGGCACCAATGCTTCGCTGGTCTTCCAGCGCGTCGCGGCCTGAGGGGGCGAAGGTCATGACGGTTCAGGGACTACTCGCCGGCAAGCGCGGCCTCATCATGGGCGTCGCGAACGATCACTCCATCGCCTGGGGCATCGCGCAGTCCTGCGCGGCGCAGGGCGCGGAACTCGCCTTCACCTATCAGGGCGATGCCTTCGGCAAGCGCGTGAAGCCGCTCGCCGCCGGGCTCGGCGCGAAGCTGGTTCTGCCCGCCGACGTCGAGGACGAGCAGAGCATGGAAGCTTTGTTCGGCACGCTGGAGCGCGAATGGGGTGGGCTTGATTTCGTCGTCCACTGCATCGCCTTCGCCGATAAGACGGAATTGAAGGGCCGCTATTGCGACACGAGCCGCAAGAACTTCACCCGCGCGCTCGACATCTCCTGCTTCTCGTTCACCGACATCGCACGCCGCGCCGCGCCGTTGATGAAGAACGGCGGCTCGCTGATCACGCTCTCCTATATGGGCGCGGTCCGCGTCATTCCGAACTACAACGTCATGGGCGTTGCCAAGGCGGCGCTTGAAGCGAGCGTGCGCTATCTTGCCGCCGATCTCGGCCCGGATGGCATCCGCGTGAATTGCATCTCGGCCGGCCCGATGCGGACGCTGGCCGGTTCCGCCATCGGCGATGCGCGGCTGATGTTCCGCTGGAACAAGATGAACGCGCCGATGAAGCGCAATATCGAGCTGGAGCATGTCGGCAATGCCGGGCTCTATCTGCTCAGTGATCTCTCGGCCGGCGTCACCGGCGAGATCCACTATGTCGACAGCGGCTACAACATCGTGGGCATGCCCTCGACGGCGGATCTGAAACTGATGGGCCTGCCCGAAGAAGGCGCGAGCGACACGAAGGCGCGCGCCGCGGAATGAGCTACATCCTTTACGGCGACAACGATTCCGGCTCGTTCACGGCAGAAGCGCTCTTTGCGGAACTCGGCGTTCCCTTTGAGCTGAAGACGATCAATCTCGAGAAATACGAGCAGACCGAAGATCCCTACAAGGAGATCAACCCGTTCGGCCGCGTGCCGACGCTGGTCCTGCCCGACGGCACGATCGTGACGGAGTCCGCGGCGATCCTGCTGACGATCTGTGCGCGGCACCCGGAAGGAAAACTCTTCCCGGATCAGGCGACCAGCGATGGCGCGTGGGCGCTGCGCTGGCTCATGTACATCTCCAACAATATCTACGAGGCGGTCGGGCGGGTCGAATTCCCCAACCGCTACACCTCGAACTATTACGAGCGCGCCTCCGTCGAAGCCTCGGCCCGTTCGGAAATTCGCTGGTTCTGGATTTTGTTCGAACGCGAACTCGCAGCCCGCAATCTGCCCGGCCCGTTCTGCTTCGGCGAGACCTTCACGGCGCTCGACGCCTACGTCGCCAACATCTCAGGCTGGTACAATCCGATCGAATGGCGCGGCCCCAACGCGCCGCGCATCGAAGCGCTGCGCCAGGCCGTGAAGGCGCGGCCGAAGCTGTCAGCGCTGTGGGCGCGGCATTTCGAGAGCGCCTAGATCAGATTGGCCCGGGCGCGTGCGCCGAGAAACGCCGCGCTCGGCTTCGCCGTCCGCTTGAATGTCGTGCGATCGACATCGACCATGCCGAAGCGCTGGCCGTAGCCCGCCGTCCATTCGAAATTGTCCAGCATCGACCACTGAATGAAGCTGCGCACGTCGATGCCCTCGTCGAGACAGGCGCGCACTTCGGCCAGCGCCGCATCAATGAAGGCGACGCGTCGCGTGTCGTCGTCGGTCGCGATGCCGCTTTCGGTGACATAGATCGGCTTTGAGGTGGCGGCTGCGGCAAGCCGGATCGTCGCACCCAGCGCCTGCGGGCGGTACTCGTAGCCGGACGCCGTGCGCTCGGCGCCCTCGGGCAAAGGCAATGCGCCTTTATCACCGACGCGAAAGCGCGTGTAGGTCTGGACGCCCAGGAAGTCGCAGTGATCGGCCTCCGCCAGCCAGTCGCCGTAGAGCGCCTTCTCGACGGTCGCGGCCAGATTGTTTTCACCGATGCCTTCGACCTGCTGCATGGTCAGCAGGAGGCCGAGCGTGATGGTGCTGCGCTCCGCCCGGATCGCCTGCATCGCCGCCTTGTGCGCGGCAGTCAGGCCGGCATTGATGCGCTCGGCATCGGAGAAGAGCACGGACGAGAACTGGTCCGAGCCTGAGGCCTTCGCCGCCGCGGCTAGCATCGCCGCAATGGTGTCGCCGCCCCGGCCGCGCCGCATGATGCGGATGAGCAAGGCGATATTCGCCTCGTTGAAGGTCGCGGCATAGGGAATGAGGTCGCCGAGATGCGCGGTCGCGTGCGCGGCGAAGCGGGCGAAGATGGCGGCGCCGTCCGCCGCCTCGAAGCCGCCGCGCATCGCATACCAGCGCGGCACGGTGAAATGGTTGTAGCTGACCATCGGCTGCAGGCCATGGGCGTGGCAGGCCTCCAGCATCCGCCGGTAGTGATCGAGCGCGGCGCACGAGAAGACGCCCGGCTCAGGCTCGATCCGCGCCCACTCGATCCCGAAGCGATAGCAGTTGAAGCCGAGCGAAGCTGCGAGCGCGATATCCTCGCCATAGCGGTGATAGCTGTCGCAGGCATCGCCCGAGGGCTCGCGGAAGGCGCTGCCCGGCAGGTTCTCCAGCAGCCAGCAGTCGGAATTGATGTTTCCGCCTTCGCTCTGATGGGCGGAGATCGCGGTGCCCCACAAGAAGCCCTTGGGGCCCGTCTTCGGTGACGACATGTCTTCCTCCGCCTCGTTTTCCCCACTCTGCGCAGGCTTGCGGGCAAAGAAAAAGGCGGCCGTTGCGGGCCGCCCGTTTGCGTCGCCGAGGACCGGCCGGTCAGACCGTCCGGTCAGACCGTCCGGCTTTGCGCCACCTTCATCCCGTATTCGCTGAGACCCCAAACGGTCAGCGTCTCCAGCAGCAGGCCTTTCTGGCGGAGGCTCGCCTGCGCGGCCTGGACGCGGTTGCTCCATTCAGGGGTCGAATTGTCTTCCAGGGGAACAGTGCGCTGGGTGACGGTCAATGCGAACTGGTCGGCGAGCGGGCCGTAGACACTGGCGGGTTCGACCGGCCGGCGCGCCGCAAGATAACGGAAGAGCGCGCGTTCCAATTCGGCGTCTGAAGGCAGTCCAAGATCATCCATCTATCAAACCAAAGCGTGTGTTTTATCGCTTGCCCACGGGCTGATTCGGGGAAGCACTACCTCTACGTGTAAGGGGTTGATTCGGTTCACACTACCCGGTGTTTCCGTAACGGAAAAAGAAAAAGGCGGCCTTTCGGCCGCCTTTTCCGACAGAAAAGAGAGGATGCCTACTGCGCGGCGGGCTGTTCGCCTTCGCCGGCCTGGCCTTCTTCTTCCTTGATCTCGACGCCGGTGGCCTGGTCGACCATCTTCATCGACAGGCGCACCTTGCCGCGATCGTCGACGCCCAGCAGCTTCACGAAGACCTTGTCGCCTTCGTTGACCACTTCGTTGACCTTGGCGACGCGGCGCTTCGAGAGCTGCGAGATGTGGACGAGGCCGTCCTTCGCGCCGAAGAAGTTCACGAAGGCGCCGAAGTCCATCACCTTGACGACCTTGCCTTCATAGATCTCGTTGACCTCGGGCTCCGACACGATGCCCTTGATCCACTTCTGCGCGGCGCGGATGGAATCCGCGTTCGGCGAGGCGATCTTGATCGTGCCGTCATCCTCGATGTCGATCTTGGCGCCGGTCTTTTCCACGATCTCGCGGATCACCTTGCCGCCCTGGCCGATCACTTCACGGATCTTGTCGGTCGGGATCTTCATCGTCTCGATGCGCGGGGCATTCGGGCCGACTTCGGCGCGGCCGGCGTCGATCGCCTTCGCCATTTCGCCCAGGATGTGGGCGCGGCCGCCATGCGCCTGGTGCAGCGCGACCTTCATGATCTCCTCGGTGATCCCGGTGATCTTGATGTCCATCTGCAGCGAGGTGATGCCTTCCGACGTGCCGGCGACCTTGAAGTCCATGTCGCCGAGGTGGTCTTCGTCACCCAGGATGTCGCTGAGGACGGCGAAGCGCTCGCCTTCCTTGATCAGGCCCATCGCGATGCCGGCGATCGGACGCTTCAGCGGGACGCCCGCATCCATCATCGCCAGCGAGGCGCCGCAGACCGAGGCCATCGAGGACGAACCGTTCGACTCGGTGATCTCGGACACCACGCGGATCGTGTAGGGGAAGCTCTCCTTCGAGGGCAGCATCGGGTGCACCGCGCGCCAGGCGAGCTTGCCGTGGCCGATTTCGCGGCGGCCGGCGCCGCCCATGCGGCCGGTTTCACCGACCGAGTAGGGAGGGAAGTTGTAGTGCAGCATGAAGGCCTCGTCGTAGCGGCCTTCCAGCGCGTCGATCATCTGCTCGTCGTCGCCCGTGCCGAGGGTCGCGACCACCAGGGCCTGCGTCTCGCCGCGGGTGAAGAGGGCCGAACCGTGCGTGCGGGGCAGCACGGAGACTTCCGCCACGATGGGACGGACGGCGTCGAGCGCGCGGCCGTCGATGCGGTGGCCGTCGATCGTCGCGTTGCGCACGATGTGCTGCTCGGCGGCCTTGAAGAGCTTGGAGAGCACGGCGGGGGTGTACTTGCCCTCGCCTTCGCCGCCCATCTCGGCGATGACCTTCGCCTTGGCGGCGCCGACGGCGGCCTGACGGTCGGACTTGGCGCGGATCTGGTAGGCGGCGCGGAGGTCGGCATCGACCAGCGCGGTGATCTTGGCGAGCGTCGCGGACTTGTCTTCCACGACGTGATTGCGCGGCTCCTTCGCGCCGGCTTCGGCGAGCGAGATGATCGCGTCGATCACCGGCTGCATCGAGCGGTGGCCGAACATGACGGCGCCCAGCATCGTCTCTTCGTTCAGTTCCTGCGCTTCGGATTCAACCATCAGTACGGCGTCGACGGTGCCGGCGACGACGAGATCGAGCTTGGAGTCCTTCACTTTCTCCTGAATCGGGTTCAGCACCAGCTCGCCGTCGATCAGGCCGACGCGGGCGGCGCCGATCGGGCCCATGAAGGGCACGCCGGAAATCGTCAGCGCGGCGGAGGCGGCGACGAGGGCGACGATATCGGGATCGTTCTCGAGGTCATGGCTGAGGACGGTGCAGATGACCTGCGTCTCGTTCTGGTAGCCTTCGACGAAGAGCGGGCGGATCGGGCGGTCGATGAGGCGCGAGACCAGCGTCTCCTTCTCGGTCGGACGGCCTTCGCGCTTGAAAAAGCCGCCGGGGATCTTGCCGGCGGCGTAGGTGCGTTCCTGATAGTGGACGGTCAGCGGGAAGAAATCGAAGCCGACTTTCGGCTGCTTGTCGCTGACGACGGTCGCGAGCACGGTGGTTTCGCCATAGGTGGCGAGCACGGCGCCGTCGGCCTGGCGGGCGATGCGCCCGGTTTCGAGGGTCAGCTTGCGGCCGCCCCACATCACTTCGCGCTTGTGGACTTGGAACATATGTTTCTCTTTCGGTTCAGCAGCGCCGGCCCTGCCGGACGCTCATGCAGCTCGCGCGCTTTTGCGGATAAAACAAAACGCCCGGGCGCGCGTGGCCGGGCGTTTTGCGTCAGTTTCAGTTCAACGGGCCGTGGCCCGTTTAGCGGCGCAGGCCCAGCTTCGCGATCAGAGCGGCATAGCGCTCCTTGTCGGTCGACTTGAGATAGTCGAGCAGGCTGCGGCGGCGCGAGACCATCTTGATCAGGCCGCGGCGCGAATGGTTGTCCTTCGCGTGCGCCTTGAAGTGGTCCTGCAGCGTCGTGATGCGCTCGGAAAGAATGGCCACCTGGACTTCCGGCGAACCGGTATCGCCTTGCTTGGTGGCGTTGCCCTTGATGACTTCGGCTTTACGTTCAGCAGTGATCGACATCGGGTGCTCCTATAGTCAGAGGTTAAACACGCGCAACGGATGGAATGACCCGAGCTTCAGCTCGGCCATCGCCACCGGCCGACCCGACTGCGACTTCAGAAGGAGCACCGGCGGTTCATCGCCTGCGCCCTCCATCATCGCCTCTGCTGTCGCGAAGGCCGTTCCGCGCACCGGTACGGCCTGTCCTGAACGGATCCGGGCCGTGTCCGCCTCGCCGATGGCCAGTGCCGGGATGTCGTCCAGCGCGGTCTCAACGGGGTGCACATGAAGTTTAGCGGCGTCGCTATACGCCATTTCCCCTAGGGCTTCTAGGGAAATCGCCCCCGCCTCGCCGAAGCCCCCGACCCGGAGACGCCGCAGCACGCTCACATGGGCGCAGGTCCCCAGGATTTTCGCGATGTCCCGCACGAAGGCCCGGACATAGACGCCCTTGCCGCAGGTCATTTCGAAAACGGTACGGTCAGGACTGGGTGTCTCGACCACTTCGAGACGGCGGATGAAGGCGGGGCGGGATTTCAGCTCCACGACTTCCCCCTCGCGCGCAAGATCGTAGGCGCGCTCGCCATCGACCTTGACCGCGCTATAGGCGGGCGGGATTTGCTGGGTCCAGCCAAGGAAAGCGGGGAGAGCCGCCAGCACCGCTGCGGGCACCGGGCGGACATCGCTGGTGGCGATCACCTTGCCCTCGGCGTCGTCGGTATCGGTCGCCGCGCCCCAGCTCGCCTCGAAGCGATAGATCTTCTCGGCGTCCATGGCATAGGGGACGGTCTTGGTCGCCTCGCCGAAGGCGATGGCGAGAATGCCGGTCGCCATCGGGTCCAGCGTCCCGGCATGGCCGGCCTTCTGGGCGTTGAAGAAACGCTTGGCGCGGGTGACGCAATCCGTCGAGGTCAGGCCCTGGGGCTTGTCGAGGATCAGCCAGCCGTCGAGCTTCTCGCCCTTGATCTTGCGCGCCATCAGGCGCCGCCGTCTTTGTCCGGTCCGAGGTCGCGGGCGACGGCGCGCGAGCGCAGCAGCGCGTCGATATGCTTCGCCTCGTCGAACGAGCGGTCGAGCTCGAAGCGGATCTGCGGCACGACGCGGAGCTGGTTCAGCGCGTGGCCGAGTTCGCCGCGGACATACGCCTTGGCGAGGTTCAGCGCCTTGACGATCTCTTCTTCCTTTTCGCCGCCCAGCGGCGTGATGAAGAGGGTGCAGTTGGTGAGATCGGGCGAGATGCGCACGCCCGTCACCGTCACGGTCGAGCCGATCAGCAGCGGCTCGCGCCAGTTGGCGCGCGCGAGGATCTCGTGCGTGGTGCGGCGGATTTCCTCGGCCACCCGCAGCTGGCGCTGCGTGGGACCGGTGGAGGGTTGGCGCTTTGTCACGTCAGACAGCTGCCGCGCGGACTACAGCGTCCGCGCGACCTCCTCGATGTCGAAGCACTCGATCGTGTCGCCTTCGCGGATGTCCTGGTAGTTCTCGAACGCCATGCCGCATTCGTAGCCCTGCTGGACCTCGCGCACTTCGTCCTTGAAGCGCTTCAGCGTCGACAGCTTGCCTTCGTGGATGACGACCTTGTCGCGGATCAGGCGCACGCGGGCGCCGCGGCGCACCATGCCCTCGACCACGCGGCAGCCCGCGACCTTGCCGAACTTCGTGATGTTGAAGACCTGCAGGATCGTCGCATTGCCGAGGAAGAGTTCGCGCACCACCGGCGAGAGCAGGCCGCCCATGGCCGCCTTCACGTCGTCGATGATGTTGTAGATGATCGAGTAGTAGCGGATGTCGACGCCGTCGCGCTTGGCGCGCTCGCGGCCTTCGGCATGGGCGCGCACGTTGAACGCGATGACGACCGCGCCCGAGGCGTGGGCAAGCACGACATCGGATTCGGTGACGCCGCCGACGCCCTGCTGCAGCACTTGGACCTGCACTTCGTCGGTCGCAAGACCTCGCAGCGCCTGGGCGATCGCTTCGACCGAGCCCTGCACGTCGCCCTTGATGACGACGGGCAGGATCTTCTTCTCGCCGACTTGGCGGTCCTTCAAGAGGTCTTCCATCGTCGCGCGGCCGGACTGGCCGGTGCGCGCCTCGCGGCGCTTGCGCGTGCGGAAGTCCGCGATCTCGCGGGCCCGGGCATCGCTTTCGACGACGACGAGTTCATCGCCGGCTTCGGGCGTGCCCTGCAGGCCGAGGACTTCGACGGGTTCGGACGGACCGGCCGACGGCACGGTCTTGCCCTGGTCGTTGACGAGGGCGCGCACGCGGCCCCATTCGCCGCCGGCGACCACGATGTCGCCGACCTTGATCGTGCCGCGCGCCACGAGGACGGTCGCGACCGGACCGCGGCCCTTGTCGAGCTTGGCTTCGACGATCGCGCCTTCGGCGGGACGGTCGGGATTGGCTTTCAGCTCCAGCACTTCGGCCTGGAGGAGGATCGCCTCTTCCAGCTTGTCGAGGCCAAGCTTGTCCTTGGCCGAGACTTCGACGGCGATGACGTCGCCGCCCATGTCTTCCACCACGATCTCGTGACGCAGCAATTCCTGCTTCACGCGGTTCGGGTTGGCGTCGGGTTTGTCGATCTTGTTGATCGCCACGATGATCGGCACGCCCGCCGCCTTGGCGTGGGCGATGGCTTCTTCCGTCTGCGGCATGACGCCGTCATCGGCCGCGACGACCAGGATGACGATGTCGGTGACCTTGGCGCCGCGGGCGCGCATCGCGGTGAATGCGGCGTGGCCGGGCGTGTCGAGGAAGGTGATCTTGGCGCCCGAGGGCGCGACGATCTGGTAGGCGCCGATATGCTGGGTGATGCCGCCGGCTTCGCCCGCGACCACGTTGGTCTGGCGCAGCGCGTCGAGCAGCGAGGTCTTGCCGTGGTCGACATGGCCCATGATCGTGACGACCGGAGCGCGCGGCTGCAGCGTCTCGGCGTCGTCGTCAGTGCCCTTCAGGCCTTCCAGCACGTCGTCTTCCGCGACGCGCTTGACGATGTGGCCGTATTCCTCGGCGATCAGCTGCGCGGTATCGGCGTCGAGCACGTCGTTGATGGTCGCCATCACGCCGTTCTTCATCATCACTTTGATGACGTCGACGGCGCGGCGGGCCATGCGGTTGGCGAGTTCCTGAACGGAGATCGCTTCGGGGATGATGATGTCGCGCGGCGCGACGGCGGCGCTCTGGTCGTGGCGCGTGCCTTGATGCAGGCGACGCTGCGTCTGGCGGCGCATCGCGGCGAGCGAGCGCTGGCGCTCTTCGCCATCGCCGACGGCGGTGGTGACGGTCAGACGGCCGCCGCGGCGATCGGCGCCGGGCTTGGGCGAGGGGCGCGCCGGCGCGGGGGCCGGACGCGGCGCCGGCGAACCGGGGCGGCGCATGCCGGTCATCGCCGAGGCTTTGCGCTTGGCGTTCTCGTCGTCGAACATCGCCTGCTTGTTGGGGCCGGCGGGCTGGGCGGCGACGGGAATGGTCGCCTTGGAATCCTGCTCGGCGCGGCGGGCCTGTTCGGCCTCGGTACGGCGGCGCGCATCGTCTTCGGCGACGCGGCGGGCTTCGTCCTCGGCCTTGCGGCGGGCGGCGGCTTCGGCCTCGGCCTTGTTGCGCGCGTCGTCGGCAGCGCGGCGGAGCGCGGTTTCCTCGGCCTGGCGGCGGGCTTCGGCTTCCGCGACGCGGGCATTGCCGATCGCCTTGGAGCGGGCGGCCTTTTCTTCTTCCGTCAGCGTGCGCAGCACCATGCCCGAACGCTGGGCGGAGGGCAGCGGCGGACGCGGCGGAGCGGGCTGGGGCCGCGGCGCGACCGGGGCTGCGGCGACGGGAGCGGGGCGCTCGACCGGGGCTGGGGCAGGCGGCGTCGGGGCGTGCGGAGCGCCGGGCGTGCCGGGGCGGACGACGGTGCGCTTCTTCTCCACCACCACGGCCTTAGTGCGGCCGTGGCTGAAACTCTGCTTGACGGTCCCTGTCTCGCTCGCGGGGCGCTTCACGCCCAGCGGCGCGCGCGGCGGGTTGCCGGCGCTCAAGGTTTTGCCCGTCGTATCGTTGTTATCCGTCATCAACCGCCTAATTCGTCTACGCTAATCGCCAGCACTAATAATCGCTCAGTTCTCGTGCCCAGGAGGCGGGCGTCATCGCCCGGAACCCGGCCGTCCGCCCGATCTCTTCGAGAAAGCGCGCATGGAGCCCGCCGGTGCCAGCCGACAGGAGGCAGGCGTGTATCACATTCGCGGACCCTAAGGCCATGCTCAATTCGCCGGATGTGAACTGCCCGCAAACCGGCGCGGCAAGCTCGATCGCCTTCGCCTTGGCGAGAACCGAGCGCCGTCCATCGGCCGCCCCGTCCGACGCCTCGATGAGCGCGGCCAGCCGCTTGCCGCCGCCCTCGTCGTGATCCAGCGCTTCCTTGACCCGCTCGAAGCCGGTGACCACCAGTCCCGCGCGCTTCGCAAATCCCAACATGGAGAGCGCCCGCTTGATCAACAAGGCCTCGACCATGACCGGCAGGTCGATCGGCGTCTTGGCCTCCAGCGCCCGCGAGAGCAGGCCCTTGGTGACCGCCTTGCCGATCGCCTTGGCGTCGGCCGTCACCCACGCCCCGCGCCCGGGCAACTCGTTGCCGGTATCGGGCACGACGATGCCGTCCGGGCTCGCGACGAAGCGAACCATCTTCTCCTTGGGCAGCGAAGCGCCGGTCGCCAGGCACTTGCGCAAGGGATCGCCGCCCTTCGCATCGTGATCGCCGCCCCTGATCTGGGCGCGGCGATCCTGGGCGGCTTTCCGGCTCATGCCTCTTCTTCGGCCTCCGCGGGAGCTTCCTCTTCGACGGCTTCCGGCTCGGCCTCGACCCAGCCCATCATGACGCGCGCCGCCATGACGATGGCTTCGGCGTCTTCCTTGGAAATGCCGGTGCCTTCCAGGATGCCCTTCACGTGGAAGCGCTCGCCCTTCTTGCTGTCGTCATAGCCGAGCAGGTCGTCGCCCGAGCAGCCCGCGAGATCCTCGACGCTCTTCACGTCGTTCTCGCCGAACGCGACCATCATCTGCGGCGTGACGCCGGGGACTTCGCCGACTTCGTCGGCGACGCCGAGTTCGATGCGCTTGGCGTCGGCTTCGCGGTTGGCGGCCTCGATCACGTCGATGGCGCGGCGCTGCAGTTCGGCGCCGGTTTCCTCGTCGATGCCGTCGATCGAGTTCAGCTCGTGAGGTTCGACATAGGCGAGTTCCTCAAGGCTGGAGAAGCCCTCCGAGGCGAGGAGCTGGGCGAGGACTTCATCGACATCCAGCGCATCCATGAAGATCTGGGTGCGGGCGCGGAATTCCTTCTGGCGGCGCTCCGATTCCTCGGCCTCCGTCATGATCTTGATGTCCCAGCCCGTCAGCTGCGAGGCGAGGCGCACGTTCTGGCCGCGGCGGCCGATGGCGAGCGAGAGCTGGTCTTCCGGCACCACCACGTCGATGCGGCCGGCGTCTTCGTCCAGCACGACCTTGGCGACTTCGGCGGGCTGCAGCGCGTTGACGATGAAGGTCGCGGCATCGCCCGACCACGGGATGATGTCGATCTTCTCGCCCTGCAGTTCCTGCACGACGGCCTGGACGCGGCTGCCGCGCATACCGACGCAGGCGCCGACGGGGTCGATGGAGCTATCCTTCGAAATGACCGCGATCTTCGCGCGGCTGCCGGGATCGCGCGCCACGGCGCGGATCTCGATCACGCCGTCATAGATTTCCGGCACTTCCTGCGCGAACAGCTTCGCCATGAACTGGGGATGCGTGCGGCTGAGGAAGAGCTGCGGCCCGCGGGCCTCGCGGCGCACATCGTAGAGATAGGCGCGGATGCGGTCGTTGGGGCGGAAGACTTCGCGCGGCAGGCCCTCGTCGCGGCGCACGATCGCTTCGGCGCGGCCGAGATCGACGATCACGTTGCCGTATTCCACGCGCTTCACGATGCCGTGGATGATGTCGCCGATGCGGTCCTTGAACTCGTCGAACTGGCGCTCGCGCTGGGCGTCGCGCACCTTCTGCATGACGACCTGCTTGCCGGTCTGCGCGGCGATGCGGCCGAAATCGAAGGGCGGCAGCGGATCGAGGATCGTGTCGCCCGCCTGCGCGGCGGGGTTGCGGCGCTGGGCCTGCTCGACCGAGATTTCGATCGCGTCGTTCTCGACCTTGTCGACGACCAGCAGCACGCGGTGGAGGCGGGTCTCACCGGTCTTGGTGTCGAGCTCGGCGCGGATTTCGCTGGACGTGCCGTAGCGCGAGCGCGCGGCCTTGGCCATCGCGTCTTCCATCGCGGCGATCACGATCTCCTTGTCGATCAGCGCTTCGCGCGCGACGGCATCGGCGATCTGCAGCAGTTCCAGTTTGTTGGCGCTGACGGCCATGGCTCTACCCTTTTCGAGGTTAGTGTTTCGCCGCGCGAGCGGCCTGGGCTTCTTGGATGAGGCGGTCGGTCATGACGAGCTTGGCATCGCCGATCGCGGAGAACGGCACGGTCAGCGTCTCGTCATTGCTGATCGCGAGGGAAACGGTGGTGTCGTCGGCGGCGGCGATGACGACCTGATAGCGGCGGCGGCCCTGCGCATCGGCCGACACAAGTTCGATCTTCGCCTTGTGCCCGACATAGCGGGCGAAATCCTTGGGCCTTGTCAGCGGCCGGTCGATCCCGGGCGAGGAGACTTCCAGATCATAGTCCTCGGCGATCGGGTCCTCGATATCCAGCATGTCGGAAATCGCCCGGCTCAGCGTCGCGCAATCGTCGACCAGCATCGTGCCGTCGGGCTTTTCGGCCATCACCTGCAGCGTCTTGTGCGCGGTGCCGGTGATGCGGATGCGCACGAGCTCATAGCCCAGCGTTTCCGCGATGGGTTTGATCAGGTTGGTCAGATCTTCTGGCGTCGCCATGGCCTTGGGGTCTCCGCCGGCCAACAAAAAAGGCGGCCCGTCGGGGCCACCTTCTTCTGATCTTTCGACCAGCAGACCGGTTAGTTGGACCGCTATATGCGCCTGAAACTGGTGGGGATCAAGGGGGCGTCAGGCGCGTGTGAATTCCAGATAGGCGGGCGCCCGGCCCGCCTCCAGCGCCTTTGCCTCGTAGCGGGTGCCCGGCCAGTCCGCGGGGCGGACGCGCCAATCCTCCGGCGCGCGGGCGGTCCAGGCGAAGCGGCAGCCCTGGTCGCGGTTGAAGGCGGCGATCTCGATCAGCGTCCAACTGACATAGTCGGGAATGTCAGAGGCGACGCGCAGCCGCCCGCCGGGCCTCAGTACGCGTGCGATCTGGATGAGGTTCGGCTGCGAGATGAAGCGCCGCTTATGATGGCGCGCTTTCGGCCAGGGATCGGGGAAAAGCACGAAAATGGCGTCCAGGCTGGCGTCCGGCAGGCCATCGAGCACATCGCGCGCATCGCCGTGGAGGATGCGGACATTGGCGAGGTCGCGGGCGAGCCAGGCGAGATTGGCGACGCCGTTCACGAAGGGCTCGGCGCCGATATAGCCGGTTTCGGGATGGGCGGTCGCCTGCGCCGCCAGATGCTCGCCGCCGCCGAAACCGACCTCCAGCGCGAAGCCGGTCGCGCCGGGGAACAGGGTCTGGAGATCGCCGAGCGCGCCGAGGTCGAGCGCAAGGCGCGGCAGGTCCGTGCCGAAGGCGTCACGCGCGGGGCCGCGCAGCGGGCGGCCCTGGCGGCGGCCATAGATCAGCCGGCGGTTTTCCTGTCCCTCGGCCATCAGTCTTGCGTCAGCCCCAAAAGATCATGGCCGCCCCTAAGGCGGCCATGATGTGTCCAGCACAGGAAACCGGATCAGAACGCGCCCTTGAGCTCGCTCACGAGATCGGTCTTCTCCCACGAGAAGCCGCCGTCGGCTTCGGCGGTGCGGCCGAAATGGCCATAGGACGCGGTGCGCGCATAGATCGGGCGGTTGAGCTTCAGGTGCTCGCGGATCGCGCGGGGCGAAGCGCCGCCGACGAGCTCGGGCAGGATCTTCTCGAGCTTCGCGGGATCGACTTTGCCGGTCTCGTGCAGGTCGACATAGAAGCTGAGCGGCTTCGACACGCCGATCGCGTAGCCGAGCTGAATGGTGCACTTGTCGCTGAGGCCCGCGGCCACGACGTTCTTCGCGAGATAGCGCGCGATATAGGCGGCCGAGCGGTCGACCTTGGTCGGGTCCTTGCCGGAGAACGCGCCGCCGCCATGCGGGGCTGCGCCGCCGTAGGTGTCGACGATGATCTTGCGTCCCGTGAGGCCGGTGTCGCCGTCGGGGCCGCCGATGACGAAATTGCCGGTCGGGTTGACGTGCCACTCGGTCTCTGCGGTCACGAAGCTCGCGGGCAGGACCTTCAGGATATAGGGGCGGACGATCGCCTCGATGTCCTTGGACGACAGGCCTTCCTTGTGCTGGGTCGAGAGCACGATCGAGGTCGCGCGCACCGGCTTGCCGTTCTCGTAGACCAGCGTCACCTGGCTCTTGGCGTCGGGCTCGAGGCCCTTTTCCTTGCCCGACTTGCGGGCCTCGGCGAGCACCGAGAGGATGTTGTGCGAATACTGCAGCGTCGCCGGCATCAGTTCGGGCGTCTCGTTCGTCGCATAGCCGAACATGATGCCCTGGTCGCCGGCGCCTTCGTCCTTGTTACCGGCGGCGTCGACGCCGACAGCGATGTCGGCGGACTGGCCGTGCAGGTAGTTGGCGAACTCGAAGTTCTTCCAGGAGAAGCCTTCCTGGTCGTAGCCGATCTCCTTGACGATCGCGCGGATGTCTTTCTCGATCTGCTCTTCGATGCCGGGCGTCCACTTGCCGGCGGTGTCCATGATGCCGTTGCCGCGGATTTCGCCGGCGATCACCACGCGGTTCGTGGTGCACAGCGTCTCGCACGCGATGCGGGCTTCGGGATCGCGCGACAGGAAGAGATCGACGACGGTGTCGGAGATCTGGTCGGCAACCTTGTCGGGATGTCCTTCGGACACGCTCTCGGACGTGAACAGGTAAGACGACCGTGCCATCGAAGGCCCTCGCTGGGATGATATAAAGGAAACTGCATATCCGGCGCCGCCGGCTGCGTCCTTCTGTCAAAGCTGGGTCGTGGGGTCAAGCCAAGATCGGCTTAACCAAGAGATCAGGCGGCTTCGCCGCCCTCTTCATCCTTGCCGCCGACGACGCGCACCAGTTCGAGGAAGGCGCGCCGGATCTTGCTGTCCTTGATCCCGGTATAGGCGGTGTTGAGCGAGAGGCCTTCCGAGCTGGAGACGAAGTCCATCACGAAGGGTTCGCTGCCGTTTTCCGAGAAACCGTGGGGACGGGCGATCGGCTTTTCACCTTCGCCGGGCAGGTCGTCGAAGAAGAACTGCACGGGCACGTCGAGGATCTTGGAGACCTCGTAGAGCCGGCTGGCGCCGATGCGGTTGGCGCCCTTTTCGTATTTCTGGATCTGCTGGAAGGTGACGCCGAGCATCTCGCCGAGCTTTTCCTGGCTCATGCCGATCAACATGCGACGCAACCGCACACGGGCGCCGACATGAGCGTCGATCGGATTCATGGAACGCTTCGGCATCGGATTGGCCTTTTGCCCCAGCCCGCAATCGGGCCTGATTAAGTGTCACAAATTGACGCGCACGCTTAAACCTTGGCGCTCACGATTCGTCAACAGTGCTAACATTTGCGCTGCCGCAAACGTAAACTCTTATCATGCTAATCATTTAGCCCGCTGGCCCGGTAGAACAAGCCCTGAGACCAGCGAAATCAGGATTAAAAGCGCGAGGCTCCAGTGGCCGAAGCGCGCAAACAGCGTGTCCGCATAGGCCGCGGGCAGATCGGCATCGAGCGCCGTGGCAGTCTGCAGTTCGGTGGCGCTGACGATGGTCCCTTCCGCGTCGATGACGGCCGAGATGCCCGTCGTCGCCGCGCGAATGACCGGCAGGCCTTCCTCGATGGCGCGGAAGCGGGCGGCGGTCAGGTGCTGGTGCGGGCCGGTCTGGGTGCCGAACCAGGAATCGTCGGTGACATTGACCAGCCAGCGCGGCCGCGGCCCTACCGCAACGACATCGTGGGGAAACAACGCCTCATAGCAGATGAGCGCGCCGAAGGCCGGTACGCCCGGCAGTTCGAGCGTGCGCAGGCCCGGCCCCGCCGTGAAGGCGCCGCCGATCCGCGCCGTGAGGCTGGCGATGTCGAGCATGCGGAAGGCTTCGGGAAAGGGCAGGTACTCGCCGAACGGCACGAGATGCGCCTTGTCGTAGACCGCTTCGACCCGGCCCTCGCCGTCGATCGCCAGCAGCGCGTTGAAATAGCGCGTGCCGCCATCATCGGTGAGTTCGCGCCGCGCCGAACCGGCGAGCAGGAACTGGCCGGGCGCCATCGCCTCGCCGATGGCGGTGAGCGCCTCAGGCGTCTCATCGAGAAAGCCGATGACGCCTTCCGGCCAGATGAAGACGTCGATCTTGTCGGCGCCCGCGCCGAAGGTGAGGCCGGTCAGCCGCTGCCACAGCCGGCGCATGTAATCGCGCTGGGCCTTTTCGCTTTGCGGATTGTCGGGTTGCACCACGCGCAGGCGCACACTCGCGCCGGTGACATCTGGGTTCGCGCGCGTCATGCCGTAGCCGAAGAGGCCGCCGAGCAGCACGAGTCCCGCCGCGAAGGGCACGGCGCGGGCAGGACCGCGTGCGGTGACCAGCGGCGCCAGCGAAAAACCCGCCAGCATCGCCGCGAAGGTGAGGCCGTAGACGCCGATCAGCGCCGCGCCTTGGGCGATCGGGGCGTCGATGAAGGCGCTGCCGAAGAGGTTCCACGGGAAGCCCGTGAAGAGGAAGCCGCGCACGAATTCCACGGTAGCAAACGCGGCGGTGAGGATGAGCGCGCCCGCCGCGCCGCGCCGTCCGAACGCCGCCGCCACACCGCCGGCGAGGGCGTAATAGAGCGCCATTCCCGCGGGCAGCAGCGTGACCGCAAAGGGCATCATCCAGATCGTGGACGGATCGACATAGAAGGCCTCGCCGATCCAGTAGAAGCCGCCGGCGAAATAGGCGAAGCCGAAGGCCCAGCCGGTCCACGCCGCGCGGCGGATCGGACGCGCCGTCCCGACGGCATCGTCGATCAGCCAGGCGAAGACGCCGAGCGCCAGCAGCAGCACAGGCCAGAGGTTGAACGGCGCCATGCCGAACACCGCCGCGCCGCCGGCAAGGGCGGCCAATCCCATGCGGGCGAGCTGGTTCATAGGGCGGCGCTGGTTTCCGGATCGGGTTCGATCCAGCGGCGGATCTGCACCCGCTTCACGCGGCGCGGATCGGCGTCGGTCACTTCGAACTCCAGGCCCGACTGGTGGCGCAGGATTTCGCCGGTCTGCGGCACATGGCCGGCCAGCGCGGCGATGAGGCCGCCCACCGTGTCCATTTCGGCCGGCAGTCCATCGATGGTGAGGCGCACGTCGGCGGCCTTTTCCAGATCCTCGATCGCCACCCGCGCATCGGCGTCGAACCCGCCGTCGGGACGCAGCACCAGATCGGGGTCCTCGTCGGTGTCGTGCTCGTCGTCGATCTCGCCGACGATCTGCTCGACGAGATCCTCGATCGAGATGATGCCGTCGGTGCCGCCATACTCGTCGATGACAAGGGCAAGATGGCTGCGCGTCGCCTGCATCTTCAGCAGCAGATCGAGCGCCGGCATCGAGGGCGTCACGAACTGCATCTCGCGCATCTGCGTCTTCAGATCGAAATTCGCGCGCGCCGTGCCGTCGGCGATGGCGGGGATCATGTCCTTCAGGTGGACCATGCCCTTGGGCTCGTCCAGCGTCTCGCGATAGACCGGCAGGCGCGAATGCTGCGCCTCCGCGAAGATCGCGATCACCTGGTCGAACGACATGGTGATCTCGACGCCGACAATGTCGGCGCGCGGCGTCATGAGGTCATAGACGGTGAGTTCGCCGAATTTCAGCAGGTTGCGCAGCATCACCCGCTCCTTGGGCGACAGCGAATCCTCGGCGTCCTCTTCCTCGAGGATGTCCTCGATCGATTCCTTGACGTCGTTGTCGCGGCGCGTGCCGCGGATCATGTGGCCGATACGCGCAAACAGGCCGAGCAGGGGCCGCGGCTGCCTACTCGGAGGCTCCTCGGCGGGCTTGGACGGCGGCGGCGTCGTCTCGCGGGCGGCGTCGCTCATTGGATTGGATCGGGCCTCTTCAAGTTAGGCATAGGGATCGGCGATGCCGAACGTCCCGAGCACGCGGCGCTCGAGCCGTTCCATCCGCCGTGCATCCCCACGCACCAGATGATCATAGCCCATCAGATGCAAAATCCCATGCACGATCAGATGGGCGGTGTGATCGGCCAGGGTCTTGCCCTGCGCGGCGGCCTCGTCGCGCACGGTTTCCAGCGCCAGGATGACATCGCCGCCGTGATGGCCGGGCGAAGGGAAAGACAAGACGTTCGTTGGCTTGTTCTGTCCCCGAAACGTCGCGTTGAGGTCCTGGACCGCATCATTTCCGGCGAAGGCGATGACGGTCTCGCCGGTCAGCGCCGCGGCGCCGTCCTTGACGGCCGCGTCATGTGCTGCCTGGGCGAATTCCTTGGCGAATCGCGCCAGGGCGGGCACGCCGCGCCGCCAGGCGGCCTTCGGCACGGTGACAGTGAGATCAGGCGCCGGCGTCGCCATGGCGCTCATAGGCGGTGACGATGCGGCCGACCAGCGGGTGACGCACGACGTCGGCGGCGGCGAAGCGCTTGATCGAAACGCCCTTCACGCCGTCGAGGATCTTCAGCGCTTCCTCCAGCCCCGACATCTGCCCGCGCGGCAGGTCCGACTGGGTGGGATCGCCCGTCACCGCCATGCGCGAGCCCTCGCCGAAGCGGGTCAGGAACATGCGCATCTGCATCGGCGTCGCGTTCTGCGCCTCGTCGAGGATGACATAGGAATGGGCCAGCGTGCGGCCGCGCATGAAGGCGAGCGGCGCGATCTCGATCTCGCCGGTCTCGATGCGCCGCGCCACGTCCTTGGCGGGCATGCAGTCATTCAGCGCGTCGTAGAGGGGGCGCAGATACGGATCGACCTTCTCCTTCATGTCGCCGGGCAGGAAGCCGAGCCGTTCGCCGGCCTCGACCGCCGGACGCGACAGGATGATGCGCTCCACCTGTCCCGCAGCGAGGAATGAAGCGGCGGCGGCGACGGCCAGATAGGTCTTGCCCGTGCCGGCCGGGCCGACGCCGAACACCATTTCCTCGCGCAGGAGCGCATCGACATAGTCGGCCTGTGCCCGGCCGCGTGCCGCGATCGTCTTGCGCGGGGTGCGGATGATGCCGTGTGGCGAGCCGCCATCGCCGTGCAGCGCATCCTTGATCGCCGCATCGACATCGGCCATCGCGAGTTCGCCGGTGAGGTCGAGCCGCGCCTCCAGCGCGCGCAGCGCCGCGACGGCGGCATCGGCCTCGTGGGCCTGGCCGCTGACGGTCAACTGGTTGCCGCGCCGCGCGACGCGCACGTCCAGCTTCTGCTCCAGCCGCACGGCGAAGCGATCGAGCGGGCCGAGCAGGGCGCCGAGCTTCCGATTGTCGTTCACCACCACATTGCGCTCGACGCCCGCTGGTTGCGGGGCGGGCGCGGCGGCGGCCTTCTGTTTACGCGTCATGCAGCCTCGGCATGGGCCAACTGCCCACCCAATGAGTTTTGGCTTCCGCCGGTGATTTCAACCATCGCGACCGAACCAATCAGCGACAAAGGCCCCGTGACATGCACGGATTGCAGGAACGGGCTGCGGCCCGCCACCTGTCCGGGATTGCGGCCGGGTCGGTCGAAGAGGACGGGCAGCGTCTGGCCGGTCAGCGACAGATTGAACGCGGTCTGCTGGCGGAAGAGTTCCTCCTGCAGTTCCTGCAGCCGCGCGTCCTTTGCAGGCTCGGCGATCTGCTTCGGCATGGCCGACGCCGGCGTGCCCGGACGGCGCGAATATTTGAAGCTGAACGCCTGCACGAAACCGACATCGCGGATGAGCTGCATGGTCGCCGCGAAATCCGCGTCACTCTCGCCGGGAAAGCCGACGATGAAATCCGACGACAGCGCGAGATCGGCGCGCGCATGGCGCAGGCGGTCGATCAGGCGGCGATACTCGTCCGCGGTGTGCTTGCGGTTCATCGCGTCGAGGATCTTGTCCGAGCCCGACTGCACGGGAAGATGCAGGAACGGCATCAGCGCCGGCACCTCGCCATGCGCGGCGATCAGGTCGTCGCCCATGTCGCGCGGATGGCTGGTCGTGTAGCGGATACGTGCGAGGCCATCGATCTCGGCCAGCGCGCGGATGAGGCGCGCGAGGCCCCAATCCTTCCCGTCCGGCCCTTCGGCGCTATAGGCGTTGACGTTCTGGCCGAGCAGCGTGATCTCGCGCGCGCCGGTGGCGACCATATTGCGGGCTTCCGCGATGATCGAGGCGGCACGCCGCGAATATTCCGCGCCGCGCGTATAAGGCACGACGCAGAAGGTGCAGAACTTGTCGCAGCCTTCCTGCACGGTCAGGAAGCGCGCCGGACCTGTCGCGCCGCTGGCGGCGGGCAGGGCGTCGAACTTGTCGAGCGCGGGGAATTCGGTGTCGAGCCTGCGGCCCGCGCCGCGATGGATCTCGGCGATCATCTGCGGCAGGCGGTGATAGGCCTGCGGCCCCACGACGATGTCGACGGCCGGTGCGCGGCGCGAAATCTCCGCGCCTTCGGCCTGCGCGACGCAGCCCGCGACGGCGATCATCATGCCGTCCTTCGCCGCCTTCAGCTTGGCGAGGCGCCCGAGCTCGGAATAGACCTTGTCGGCCGCCTTCTCGCGGATATGGCAGGTGTTCAGGATGACGAGATCGGCACCCTCCGGCGTGTCGGCCGTGGCATAGCCGATGGGCGCCAGGACATCAGCCATCCGCTGACTGTCATAGACATTCATCTGGCAGCCATAGGTCTTGATATGGACCTTGCGGGTCACGAGGCGGCAGTCCTGAGGATCAAAGGGCGCGCTTTATGCCTCAAACGAACCCAAGGAGGCAAACGTAGGGGGCAAGGCGGTCACTCGCCATCGCGTAGCGTGTGCGCATCGAACTGCATTCTCGCACCAGCTAGTCGAGTTTCTGCGCAAGTCGAATGCGCAAAGATCTGTTGGCTAGGAAGCTGACTAATGCGCCAAAGGTTGGAAATTTTCAGCAAAACTGCGTTCTCATCCGAACGCTCGATCCCGAGCCCGCAAAACCAACATATGCCTTCGGGCATCATCCCCGCCCGGCGAGCGCCTTTGCCAGCGACTCCGAGATGATCGCCTCGCATTTCTGCGTCAGGGCCTTGCGGCTGCCGACCTCCTCGACGGTCATCGAGGGAAAGACCGTGATTTCGCAGTCCATCGGGCCGATGCGGAACAGTTCGACGAAATGCGGGATCAGGTCCATGTCGCCATACCAGGCCGCGAAGGGCCGGTACTCGCGGTTCATCGGCAGGCCCTGAATGCGGGTATAGGCGATGCTCATCGGCTGCACGCGGATCGCCTTCTCCGTGCCGTCCGGCAGCTTCAGATTGCCCTCCGCGACGCTCAGCAAGGCGCTCTTGAAGGGCAGTACGCGGTTGCCGTCGCTGGAGGTGCCCTCAGGGAACAGCACGATCGTGTCGCCCAAGGCGAGGCGATCCTTGATGACGTCGCGCTGCTCGGCGGTCTTGGTGCGCCGCTCGCGCTCGACATAGACGGTCTCCTGCAGGCGGGCGAGCAGGCCGAAGAAGAACCAGCCGTCGACCTGCTTCTTGGCGATCAGGCTGATCGGTCCGACATTTGAGACCGAGATGATGTCGAGCCATGAAATGTGGTTGGAGGCGATCAGCACGCCGCCGCCGCTTTCGATCGCGCCGGTGATCTTGACCCGCATTCCGATGAGACGGGCGACGATGCGGTGATAGAGATGCGGGATCGTCTTGCGGCCCGGCAGTTTCAGCTTCACCAGCACCCACTGGAACGGAATGATCGCCAGCGTCAGCAGCACGAAGCCCGTCAGCCGCACGTAACCGCGCAGCTTCTGCATGAAGGTGAGGGCGTTCAGCGGCGGCGCGTCGTCCCATTCCGGCGCGCGGGGGCGGCGGATCTCGGGCGTGGTCAGCGCCGCCTCGCTCACGGCTTCTTCGTCTCGATCGGCGTGCCGTAGAGTTCCAGGCGGTGATCGACCAGCTTGAAGCCGAGGCGCTCGGCGACGAGCTGCTGCAGCTTCTCGATCTCCTCGTCGCGGAACTCCACGACCTTGCCGGTGGAGAGGTCGATCAGGTGGTCGTGATGCTCTTCGGGCGCCTCTTCATAGCGCGAGCGGCCGTCACGGAAATCGTGGCGCTCCAGGATGCCGGCCTCCTCGAACAGGCGCACGGTGCGATAGACCGTGGCGATCGAGATGCGGTTGTCGATGGCCGCGGCGCGGCGGTGCAGTTCCTCGGCATCGGGATGGTCATGCGCGTCCGACAGCACCCGCGCGATCACGCGGCGCTGCTCCGTCATGCGCAAACCCTTGTCGATGCACAGTTTCTCGATTCGATGAGGCATGAAGAATTCCTTCTGTGTCTCAGGCCTCGATGCCCGCGAGCCCCGCCCGCATCACGATGGCATCGATCCCGCCTCTATAATAGCGCGGTCGCCGCGACATGTCGCCGAATCCGAGCGCGCGGTAAAGGCCGATCGCGGGCAGATTGTCGGCGGCGACGTCGAGAAACATGGTGTCGGCCCCGACCGCCGACAATTCCCGCGCCGCGCGCGCCAACAGCGCCCGTCCCAGCCCGCCGCGCCGGGCCGCCGGCACGACGCCGATCGACAGAAGCTCGGCCTCGGGCACCACGCATTGCAGCAGTGCAAAACCCTCGTCGCCCTCGGGCGCGGCGGCGATCAGCGCGAACCCGCCGGGGCCCGAGATCAGCCGTGCGATCGAGGGCGCGTCCCACGCATCGGCGAAGCTCGCGGCGTGCAGGCGGGCGAGGCGCTCGGCATCGGCCACGCCGGCCCGCGTGATGACGGCGCTCATGTCCTGTCGCGCCGCTGCGGGGGCGGGGCTTTCAACGGGCCTGCCACCTTGGCATCGGGCGCACGCAGATAGAGCGGATGGGGCGGGTGATCGGGCACAGGCTGCGCCAGTCCCAGTCGCGCGACGACGGCCGCGTCGGGCTGGTCGGCGGCCGCGACGGTGAGCCCGGGCAGGTTCAGCAATGCTGATGCCGTTCCTGCCAGAACGGCGTCATCGCCCAATGTGCGCGCCATTTCGGTCGCGGCTTCGTAGGTCACCAAGGCCGGCTCATTCAGGGCGACGCAATCCGCGCCGAACGCCTGGACGTAGGCCTCGCCGCGCTTGGCATCGCTCGTCACCAGAACGGGGCGGCCGGGATGCTCGGCCCGCGCCGCCGCTGCGATGGCCTCCAGCGTCGTCACGCCCGCACAGGGGATTTTCAAGGCGAGCGCCAGACCGCGCGCGAAGGCGAGACCGATGCGCTGGCCCGTGAACGTGCCCGGCCCCGTCGTGACAGCGATCCGGCCAAGATCAACAAAGGTGAGGCCTGCCTCCTTCAGCAGCGCTTCGGTCATCGGCGCGACGGCTTCGGCATGGCCGATCGCCATCGGCTCAAAGCGCCGCGCGATGAGGCCCGTCTCGTCCGCCAGGGCCGCCGAGCAGGCGCCGAGCGCCGTATCGAGCCCCAGGCAGATCAAGGCTCAGACGATCTTGCAGGCTTCTTCGAAGGCAAGGCGCGGCGAGCGCTCGAAGATCGCCGCGGGGTCGCCGATGCCGATCGAGCAGATGAAGTTCGACTTGATGTCGGTCCCTGAGAAGAACGCCGCATCGACGCCCGCCTGGTCGAAGCCCGACATCGGGCCGCAATCGAGCCCGAGCGCGCGCGCCGCCAGCATGAAATAGGCGCCCTGCAGCGACCCGTTGCGAAACGCGGTGGCCTCGGCGACGGCGGGGGCGGTGAACCACTCGCGCGCGCCCGGCGCATGCGGGAAGAGGCGCGGGATCTCGTCGTAGAACTTCATGTCGTGGCCGATGATCGCGATGGCCGGGGCCTTCATCGTCTTGGCGCGGTTGCCCGCCGACAGGAACGGCGAGAGCTTCGCCTTACCCTCTTCGCTTGTCACGAAGACGAAGCGCGCCGGGCTGCAATTCGCCGATGTCGGCCCCATCCGCATCAGGTCGTAGATCGCCCGGATCAGCGTCTCCGACACCGGCGCATCGGTCCACGCATTCTGGGTCCGCGCGGCGCGAAAGAGCTGGTCGAGCGAAGCGTCGGGCAGCGGCTGATGCGTCATAGGGTTAGACCTGCTCCACGGTCATGACTTCGGGAATATAGTGCTTCAGCATCTTCTCGATCCCGCCCTTCAGCGTCGCCGCTGAGGAGGGGCAGCCCGAGCATGCGCCGCGCATGTTGAGATAGACGGTGCCCGAGCCGCTGTCGAAGCCGCGGAACACGATGTCGCCGCCGTCCTGCGCGACGGCGGGGCGGACGCGGGTCTCGATCAGCTCCAGGATCTGCTCCACGACATCGTCATCCTCGGGGTCGGTCTTGCCGAGTGTCGCGTCCGCGTCCTCGGCGGACGGACCATCATCCATCAGCGGCCGCTCGAACTGGTAGTGCTCCATGATCGCGCCGAGGATCGCGGGCTTCAGGTGCTGCCACTCCCCCTCAGTCTTGGTCACCGCGACGAAGTCGGCGCCGAAGAAGACGCGCCCGACGCCCTCGACCTCGAACAGCGCGCGGGCGAGCGGTGAGCGCTGCCCGGCGGCGGTATCCGGAAAGTCGTAAAGCGCACCCTCGCCTGCGACATCGCGGCCGGGCAGGAATTTTAAGGTAGACGGGTTGGGCGTCGGTTCGGTCTGGATGAACATGGCGGGCGCTTCTGGTTAGGCTAAGCTCTGCGTCCTATATGGGGCGTCTCGCCCCCGCGAAACAACCATTTGGCTGACATGGCTTTGATCGAGGACATTCCTGTCTCGCTGCGCGCCCGGGGGCCGATGGTCGCCCGCGCCCGCGGCCAGATCCAGGCCTGGCTCTCCGATCACGGCGGCCACCGCACCACTTTGCTCGATCTCATCGCCGGACTGGGACTGCGCCTGACGGCGGCGGACGTGCCGGTCGCGCGGATCGCCTGCGCGCTCCGCGACTACCATCCCGAATTCATCGGCCGGCAGTACAACTGGCACCGCGTCCGCGGCGGCGAGCAGGTCGATCGCCGCTATGTGCCCGTGGTCGGCAATGTCTATCTGGCGAGCCCCATCCGCGTCATCGCCGACGGGGCGGAGGCGCTGCGCCGCCATCTCGCCGGCCCGCTCGCCCAGCTCGACTTTCCGGTGCTGGAGGAGCTCGCGGCCGACGGGATGACCGATTACCTGGCGCTGCCGCTGCTCTTTTCCGACGGCACGCGCCAGTTCATCGCCTTCGCCTCCGACAAGCCGGAGGGCTTCCGCGCCGACCAGCTCGCCTTCATCGAAACGCTGATGCCCCAGCTCCGGCAACGCATTGAGATCGAGCACACCCGCCAGCTCGCAGATCAGGTGCTGGAGACCTATCTCGGCACCTATGCCGCGCCGCGCGTCGTCAGCGGCGATGTCCGCCGGGTCCGGGGCGCGGCGATCCACGCCATCGTCCTCGCGGTCGACATGCGCGGCTTCACGCGGCTGACGGACACGCACAATGCCGACGACGTCTTCTCGGCGCTCTCGACCTATTACGACGCGGTGTCCGAGCCGGTGATCAAGGCGGGCGGCGACATCGTGAAGATGATCGCCGACGGCATTCTCGCGGTCTTCCCCATCCCCGAAGGCAGCGACGAGAGCGATAGCCGGGCGCTCGCCTGGCGCGCCGCCGCTGCCGTGCGTCAGGCCGCCGATGCGCTGGCGGCGCTGGGCCCGGGGGACCTGCCGGAAAACGTCTGGCCGCTCCGCGCCGGCTTCGCGCTTCATGCGGGCGAGATCACCTTCGGCAATGTCGGCAGCCGCGCGCGGCTCGACTTCACGCTGATCGGCCCGGCCGTGAACGAGGCGTTCCGCATCGAGGCGATGACCAAGCTGCTGGGCCAGCCTATCCTGGTTTCGGCCGCCTATGCCGAACTTGCAGGCCCCGAGAACGTCGTCTCGCTCGGCTTCCACGGCCTGCGCGGGGTGCGCGAACCCAAGGAGCTCTTCATGCTCGCGGGCGCCGCGAACGAGGCCTGAGGCTTACGCTAGCGCGTCGATCTCATCGGCGGTGAGGCCGCCGGGCACGATGGTGCAGGGGATGGTGAACCCGCCGGTCGCGCCGGCGGCTGCGGCGGCGACCAGCGGCCCCGGCCCCTCGCGGCCTGACCCAGCGGCGAGCACGAGGATGCTCAGCGCCTTGTCCTCGCGGATGAGGCCGATCAGCGCCTCCTTCTTCTTGCCTTCCAGCAGCACGACTTCGGAGGTCTGGCCGGTGAGGTCGAAGACGAATTTCGCGGCTTCGTAGAGCGTCGCTTCCGCCTCGGCTTCGGCCTCGGCGCGCATCAGCTCCTCGACGCCTCGCCAGTGCTGGGTATCCGGCGGGGCGATAATATGGGCGAGGCTGACGACCCCGCCCGTATGCTCGGCGCGCCGCGCGGCATAGCGCATCGCGAGACGGCTTTCCGGCGTCTCGTCGACGACGACCAGGAATTTGCGGCGGCGGATCGCGCTCATATCAGCGACCCTAGCCCTTGTGTGCGCCGGATCACAAGAACCCGGCGGCCTTCTTGGTCTCGGCCAGGATCGGCATGGCGATCTCCACCGCCCGCTCCGCGCCGCGGTTCAGCACCCGGTCGATCTCGCCCTTGTCGGTCAGCAGCGCCGCCATCCGGTCGCGGATCGGGCCGATGACGGAGATGGTGAGATCGGCGAGCTCGCCCTTGAAGGTCGAGAACTGCGCGCCGTCATAGATCTCCAGCACCTCGGCCTTGGTCTTGCCCGACAGCGCCGCATAGATGCCGATCAGGTTCGAAGCCTCGGGCCGCGCGTCGATCTCCTCCAGCGTGCCGCCGATCGGTTCGGGATCGGTGCGCGCCTTGCGGATCTTCGCGGCGATCTCCTCGTCGCTGTCCTTCAGGTTGATGCGCGACAAGTCCGACATGTCCGACTTCGACATCTTCGCCTTGCCGTCGCGCAGGCTCATCACGCGCGGTGTCGGGCCAAGGATCATCGGCTCGGGCTGCGGGAAGAAGCCAGGGACGTTCAGATCGTTGTTGAACTTCTGCGCGATGTCGCGGGCGAGCTCGAGGTGCTGCTTCTGGTCCTCGCCCACCGGCACATGCGTACCGCGATAGGCGAGGATGTCCGCCGCCATCAGCACCGGATAGGCGTAGAGCCCAACGCTGACGCGCTCCTTGTTCTTGCCGGCCTTCTCCTTGAACTGGGTCATCCGGTCCAGCCAGCCGATCCGCGCGACGCAGTTCAAAATCCACGCAAGCTCGGCATGGGCCGGCACCCGTGACTGGGCGAAGACGATGGATTTCTCGGGGTCGATCCCCGCCGCGATATAGGCGGCCGCGATCTCGCGCGTCTTGTCGGCGAGGTCGGGCTCGAAGCCCGCGGTGATCGCGTGCAGGTCGACGACGCAGAAGATGCAGGGCTTCTCGTCCTGCATCGGCAGCCAGTTGCGGATGGCGCCCAGGTAATTGCCGAGATGGAGATTGCCGGTCGGTTGCACGCCGGAAAAGACGCGCTCGGGATGCCCGGCGGGGTTCGAGGAAACGGGCGTTTGGACGGCCTGGTCGGTCACGGGAAATGGTCCTGTTGGAAGGGACGGGCGCGCTCTATGGCCGAGGCGCCTTCGTCATTCAAGCGGGGAAAAGATGGGTCAGCGCAGGCGCACTAACGCCGCCATCGCCCCGTCGCCGGAGCGGTCATCGCCAACAGGAGGTCGCGGCCGCTGATCATGCAGGGGGTTATACTCAGGCGCTGCCGCCCTGTCATCCCGGGTGCTGTGTTGGAGATTAAGCCGTCAAGTTGAACCGAGACTCCGTCTTTCTGATGAAGGACATCAGGAGTGCAGAGAGATCGCCGGCCTCGGCCTGGTACGCGCTGTCGCAGGCGCTGAACCGTTCGGGCTCCGTTTCGTCCAGCGCTCTTAGATAAGCATCAACCTCGCTGCCATCCTCGACATTCAGGAGCGCGATCGCCTCGCAGGTGATACGCGCGGCCTTGTCGGCGCCTAGGCGTTCGAGGTCAGCGACGATGCGGGGTACGAAGATGCATCCAGTGTTCAGGAAGAACTGGTGGTAGCCGCCATTGTTGACCTCACGCTCGAGCGCTTCGACCGCGAGGAGGACCTTCTCCTCATCGCTTAACGAGTGTGCTCCCGAGCGTTCGAACTTCTGATGAAGGGCCGCCTCAAAAGCGAGAATGAGGGAATCGGTGCGGAACTGCCCCTCAAGTGCGAGGAGTTCGCCTGTCGTCTGGCCGGAGTAGCGAGCAAGAAAGGGAAGATTCTGCGTGCCCACTCCGTTTTGCCTTACGGCTTGGTCTCGGCTGCCGGCACTGCCCGCTCCCGCGCGAACTGTTCCTTCAGTTCCCCGGCCGACGTCGCTTTCAGCGCGAAGGCTGCGACGACATAGACGCCGAGGCCGCCGAAGCAGAGTAGGGCCAGCGCGGCGAACTTCTTGCCGGTGCCGCCGTCGAACCAGGGATCGAGCCCGAAGCGCAGGGCAACGAGCGCGACGCCCATTACCACGCTCGCCGCAGCGATCCGCCAGAGCCGGTCGAGCGTGCGGGCGTCCATCCTGTAGAGCCCGCGCGCGCGCAGCGTCCAGGCGAGCAGGCCGCAATTGATCCACGCCGCGACCACCGTGCCGATCGCGATGCCGACCAGGCCGAAGACGAAGAAGAGGCCGACCGCCAGCACCAGGTCGATCGCCAGCGTGAACACGGCATAGCGCATCGGTGTCGCCGTATCCTCGCGGGCGAAGAAGGCGGGCGCCTGGACCTTGTTCAGGATGAAGGCGGGCAGGCCGAGGCCGAAGACGACCAGGATCTGGCCGACCGCGGTCGAGGCGTCGCGGCCGAACGCGCCGCCCTCGAACAGCGCGATGCAGACCGGCGTCGAGATGATGACCAGCGCCACCGCGGCCGGCAGGGTCAGCAGCATGGCGAGTTCGATGCCGCGATTCTGCCAATAGAGCGCGAGGTCCTCGCGCCCGCCGCGCAGGTGCCGCGCCAGGGTGGGCAGCAGCACCACGCCCATGGCGGTGCCGACGATGCTGAGCGGGAACTGATAGACCCGGTCGGCATAATAGAGGATCGACGGCCCGTTATCCTGAAGGCTCGCGATCACCGTCGAGATGAAGATCGAGATCTGGCTGACCCCGCCCGCGATGATGCCCGGGACCATCAGCGCGAACATCCGCCGGGCGTCGGGCGAGAGGCGCGGCCAGCGCAGGTTCAGGCGGATGCCGGCCCGCGCCATCGCGAAGATGAGATAGAGAAACTGCACCGCGCCCGCGACGGCGCAGCCATAGGCGAGCGCCAGGCCCCAGAGCGGGTCTTCCAGCGCCGGGTGATAGAGCTGCTGGACCACGAGCACCGCGATCAGCAGCGTGACATTGAGCAGGCTCTGCACGGCGGTGGCGGCGGCGAAGCGGCCATGGGTGTTCAGGACACCCGAATAGAGCGCGACCATCGACATGAACATGAGGTAGGGAAACGCGATCTGCGTCATCGTCGTGGCGAGCTGCAGCTTCGCGGGTTCACCCACGAAGCCGGGCGCGTAGACGATCATGATCCACGGCATGGTCAGCATGGCGACGGCCGAGATCACGAACAGGATCGGCAGCATCACGCTCTGGATTTCCTCCGCCAGCCGGTCGGCGGCAGGTTTGCCCTCGCCCTCCAGGCGCTTGGCGTACATCGGCACGAAGGCGGAGTTCATCGCGCCTTCGCCGAGCAGGCGGCGGAAAAGGTTGGGAAAGCGGAATGCGACCGCCCAGGCATCGGCGACCCAGGAAATGCCGATGGCGCGCGCGACCACCATGTCGCGGGCAAAGCCCAGCACGCGGCTGACCAGGGTCCAGCCGCCGACCGTAAACGCGCCCCGCAGAAGACTCATGCGAACGACCTAGAGGAGGAGAAACGGCGAATCGCCAGCGTTCCTTTTGTCACGGTCCGGTTAAGGGAACCATCCACGGTCCGCCCCTTTTGTCATTCCCGCGCAGGCGGGAATCCACCTCATCGAGCGCGGAGCCCGGCGCATGGATGCCGCCTGCGCGGGCATGACAGTTGAGTTAGGGGCGCTGTGACGCTGCCGGCTTTACCGGCCGGGTGGGCCGGACGCTGTCGCCGCCCATCGCAACCAGCAGCTCGCGTTCGACGGCGGCGATCTTGCCGTCATGGGTCAGCTTATGGCCGAACAGGTCCTTGACGTAGAAGACGTCGACCGCCTGCTCGCCATAGGTGGCGATGACCGCCGAGTGGATCGAAAGCTGCGAGAGATAGAGCGCGCGGGTCAGGTCGTGCAGCAGGTTCGGCCGGTCGCGGGCGACGATCTCGACGACCGTGCAGACGTTCGATGCCTGGTTGTCGAAGATGACCTGGGGCGCGACCGCGAAGGCCTCTTCGCGGCTCTTGATCCGTCGCGCGTCGATCTGCTTGCGGGCCAGGATCTCGCCCTTCAGCGTCTTGACCAACGTGTCCTTCAGCCGTGCGACGCGGCTCATGTCGAAATCGTGGCCCTCATGGTCCTGGACCCAGAAGACGTCGAGCGCCATGCCGTCGGTCGTGGTGAAGACCTTGGCGTCGACCACCGAGGCGCCCGCGACCGCGAAGCCGCCGGCGAGGCGCTGGAAGAGGCCGGGATGGTCGCCGGTATAGACGGTGATTTCGGTGACCGCGCGGAACGGATCGGCCCGCGCCTCCAGCGCCAGGATCTCGCCGCGCGCATCGGCCTCGCGCATGAAACGGGCCTGGCGGGCATGCATGTCGGGGTTCAGCGTCAGCCAGTACGAGGCGTAGTGGCGGCCGAGCGCCCGCTCGCGATCCGCCTCCGGCCAGTCCTTCAGCTCGGCGCCGAGCTTGTCGCGCATCGCGCGCACGCGGGCGCTCTGCGACACCTCGATCCGCCCGCCGAGCATCTGCTCCTCGGCGGCGGCGTAGAGGTCGCGCAGGAGCTGCCCCTTCCAGCCGTTGAAGACGCCGGGCCCGACGCTGCGGATATCGGCGACGGTCAGGATCAGCAGCAGGCGCAGGCGCTCCGGCGTCTGCACGATCGCGACAAAATCCTCGATCGTCTTGGGGTCGGAGAGATCGCGCTTCTGCGCGACGTCGCTCATGATCAGATGGTTGCGCACCAGCCAGGCGACCGTCTCGGTATCGCCGGCGCTGAGGCCAAGCCGCGGCCCCAGCTCGCGGGCGATCTCTTCGCCCTCCTCGGAATGGTCGCGCTCGGTGCCCTTGGCGATGTCGTGGAGGAGCATCGCGACATACAGCGCCTCGCGCTGCTTGATCTTGTGGATGATCTGCGCGGCGAGCGGATGCTCGGTCTTGAGCACGCCGCGCTCGATCTTCGAGACATTGCCGATGGCGCGGATCAGGTGCTCATCCACCGTGTAGTGGTGGTACATGTTGAACTGCATCAGCGCGACGATGCGGCCGAACACCGGCACGAACTTCCCGAAGACGCCGCTTTCGTTCATCCAGCGCAGTTCGGGTTCGGGATCGGTGCGCGAGGACAGCACCTCCAGGAACAGGCGATTGGCTTCTGGATTAGCCCGTAGCGCATCGTCGATCAGGTGCAGCGCCCGCGTCACCGCCTTCAGCGCGTCGGGATGGATATGGACGTTCTTGGCGTCCGCCAGCTGGAAGAGGCGCAGCAGGTTGACGGGATCGCGGGTGAAGACATCCGGCCCCTCGATATGCAGCCGCCCGCCCTCGACATAGAAGCCGGGCGCCACGACCTGCTTGCGGCTGCCGAAGCCGAGCAGGCGGCCGAAGCCCGGCGCCTTGGTCTTGTGCTGGTCCTCCAGCACCGCGCAGAAGATGCGCGTGAGATCACCCACCTCCTTCGCCGTCAGGAAGTAGTCCTTCATGAAGCGCTCGATGGCGTGGTTGCCATCGGTGCCGTAGCCCATGCGCGACGCCATCTCGCGCTGGACGTCGAAGCTGAGGCGGTCTTCCGGCCGCCCGGTCAGGAAGTGGAGATGGCAGCGCACAGTCCAGAGGAAATCCTCGGCCCGCGCGAAGCTCTCGAACTCGTCCTGCGTGAAAACGCCCTTGCCGACCAGTTCGGCGGTATCCTCGACGCGGTAGATATACTTGGCGATCCAGAAGAGCGTGTTGAGGTCGCGCAGGCCCCCCTTGCTCTCCTTGACGTTCGGCTCGACGAGATAGCGGCTTTCGCCGGCCTTGCGGTGCCGCGTATCGCGTTCCGCCAGCTTCGCATCGACGAAATCCAGCGCCCCGTTTCCGACGATCTCCTTGTCGAAGCGGGCTTTCAGCTGATCGAACAGCGCCCGGTCGCCCCACAGATAGCGCGCCTCGAGCACGGAGGTGCGGATCGTCATGTCGGCGCGCGCGAGGCGGATGCACTCGTCGATCGAGCGCGTGGCGTGCCCGACCTTCAGCCCGAGATCCCAGAGGGCATAGAGCATGAACTCCGTCACGCTCTCGCCCCAGGCGGTCTGCTTGTAGGGCAGCACGAACAGCAGATCGATGTCCGAGCCCGGCGCCAGCGTGCCGCGGCCATAGCCGCCGGTCGCGACCACCGCGATGCGTTCCGAGGTCGAGGGGTTCTGCGCGTAATAGACGTGCTTGACCGTGAAATCGTAGAGCGCGCCGATGATCGTGTCCTGCGCGTGGGCGAGCAGCCGCGCTGCTTCCAGGCCCGACGTCCCCGCCTCCAGTCTAACGCGCACCGCATCGCGCGCCTCACTGAGGGTCCATTTCAAGATACCGACCGCCTCGCGGCGCAGTGCGTCGCGGTCCTTCGCGGCATGGGCGGCGGCGGTCAGCGTGACGCGCAGCGCCGTGCCGTCGATTGGCAGGGTGTCGGTATCCGGGGTGAGGGCGGCGGGCAGGTTCATGTTGCGCTTAAGATAGTCGCTTCGGACGGGTAAACCCAATCCTTCCTCAAGGGAGAACGCGTGATGGGCCATTATGGCTTCGGCCGGGGCGGCTGGTTGCAGGTCATCCCCGTCCTCGTCTCGGGCCTGCTGGTCATCGGCTTCATTAGGACCGCCGTCGAGATTGCCGACTGCACCGGCGTCTTCTCTGCCCGCCATGTCATGCTGGCGGTCATCGCGGCGGTGCCGGCTGTCCTGCCGTTGTTCCTCGCCAATCGCTGGCTAAATGCCGGCCTTGGCCTCGCCTGGCTCTTCGCCTTCTTCATCTATCTCGCGATCAACGCGCCGCTGGCCGAGCTCATGGCGCTGCTGCCGGCGGCAGCCTGCGTCCCGCCGGTCTGATCAGGGCGCGCCGCGCCGCAGGTGCAGGACGATCCCGATCGCCAACACCGCGATCCCGGCCCACAGCGCGACGGGCGAATAGACCGGCCGCCCCGTCAGGCCGCCGACCCCCGCCAGCAGCGCGCAGGTATCGTCGCTGACTAAAAGACAAGGCACGACCTCGCTGAGACTGCCGCCCAGCTCGTTCGCCAGCCAGCCATAGAAGCCCGCCCACCAGGCGACCGCGCCGGCCACGAGGCCGACGCCGAACCCGATCAGCACTGCGGCGGCGCCGGACCTACGGGCGATAATAATTGACCATCACATAGCCCTCGCCGGGCTTCAGGCCCTTGAGGCCCAGCACCAGATCGCCGCCGCCCCAGCGGGTCTCCCAGGTGCCGCAGCCGTCGAAATCGAGGCATTCATAGAATTCGTTCGGCGCCATATAGGGCATGATCTGCCCGACCTTCTCGGTGCGCTCGCCCTCGCCATAGACGGCGACGATATCCTTGCGCAGCGCTTCGTAGACGGTCTTGCCGGTGGCGCCGTCGGGATCGCTGGCGATGGTTGCGGAGGCGAGGCTGACGGCGGTGAGGCCCTCGGCGTCGAAGCGGACGCGGAAGAAATCAGGGATGACACCGGCCGGCGGCTGCGGCACGGCGGCGAGATCGCAGACCTCGGTCGTCTCCTGCTGCTCGCAGCCGGTCAGCGGCGTGCCGAGCGCCTCGACCGCTTCCTTGCTCTGCTTCCAGGTCAGGCCATAGGGCGCGGCGATCGGCGGCGGGTCGGCGAGCGCCGACCCGGCAAGCGCGGCGAGAAAAAACGGCACAGCATAAGGGCGAAGCATCGGCGGTGACCTCCGGAAGACCGGCACTCTAGCCGCCGCGCCCGCGCCGTCCACCGCGCGGCTTGCCACCATTCGCCACAGGCGCCGGCGCCTTGGCGGCGCCCGGCTTCTCGCCGGGCAGGTGCACGTCCTCGCCCAGCATATCGCGCAGATAGAGGCTCTTCACCAGCACCAGCGCCACCAACGTCAGCGGCGTCGCCAGGATGACGCCGAGCGGCCCGAACAGCACGCCGAACGCGACGATCGAGAACAGCGCCAGCGCCATGGGAATGCCGGCGATATGCTTCTGCACATAGGGCGTCACTAGATTGCCCTCGATCTGCTGCACCCCGACATAGACGACGGCGGCCCAGGCAAAGGTGTTCCAGTCCGTCGTCGCGCTGATCATCAGGCCCGGCACGGCCGAGACGATCGGCCCGATCACCGGCACGAACTGGGCGAGCCCCGCGAAAAGGCCGAGGCCCAAGGCCGAGGGCACGCCGACGATCCACAGGCCGACGCCGGTCAGTGTGCCAATCACGATCATCGAGATGAGCTGCGCCGCCAGCCAGCCGCCCAGCGCATGGCCGGTCGCGTCGACCGCGCGGGTGGCGTTTTCGCGGGCGGGCTTGGGCACCAGCAGCAGCGTCCCGTCGCGATAGGCCTTGGGCTCCAGCGCCAGCATCATGCCGCCGACAATGGCGAGACCGACATTCGCGATGACCCCCGCGACGCCCAGCGCGACCAGCGGCACTTGCGCGGCGAACTGGCCGGCATAGTCGCTGAGCCCCTCCATCTGCTTCATCAGATCGGCGCTCCAGCTATAGCCCGACAGCAGCGACTTGAGGCCTTCCCACGCCGCGGGCAGGCGGCCGATCAGCTCGCTGGTCTGCGCCGCCAGCGTCGCGCCGAACAGCCAGACGATCACGACGATGACGGTGAGGATCAGCACCGCCGCCAGCGTCACCGACAGGCTCTCGCCGATCGGCAGTACGCGGCGGATGAGATTCCCGACCGCGCGCAGCACGACCGCGACGATCACCGCCGAAAAAACCAGCAACAGCAGATCGCTCAGCACCCAGAGCAGCGCCGCCACCGCGGCCAGCGCGAAGACCAGCAGCACCTTGCGCACGAAGCGGTCTTCACTGTCGCTGAGGGCGGTCTTGTCGTTCATGAGCCTCACCTGTCGTCGCCCGCGATGCGAGGGCAGGGTGCAGATGGCCGCATAATCGGGCCGCGTGCAACGAACGCTCTCACCCCGCGCAAATTCGTGACATAGTTCGTGTCACAATAAGCGGGGGAGAGACAAATGGTTCAGATCGTCGTGCGCGTGCTCATCGGCCTGTCCGGCGCGCTGGCGCTGCTGGTGGCGGCGCGGATCTGGCAGGATCCGGCGACGCCGACGGCCCAGCTCGGCATCCAGGCGATGGGTGCGCTCGGCACCGCGACGCTGCGCGCCGATCTCGGCGGCTTCTTCGGCGCTGCCGGGCTGTTCGCCCTCGCCGCCGCCTTCCGCAACGAGGCGCGGCTCGCCGTCGTGCCGCTCGTGATGATCGGCCTCGCGCTTAGCGGCCGCCTGCTGACCCTCGCTTTGCTCGGGCTGTCGCAGGACATGATCATGCCCATCGCCGTCGAGGCGACGCTGGTCGTCCTCTACGCGGTAGGCTGGCGCGTGCTGTCGCAGCGCTGAACCTGCGGTTCGGCGCGTCGCCTAACGCAACTGCGCCAGAACCATCACCGCGCCGCCTAGCGCCGCGAGGCAAAAGGGCGCGGTGATCGCCAATGCCTTCAGCCAGCCGCCAAGGCCGCGATAGGCATAGAGATTGCCGGCCACGAAAAAGCCGCCGGCGACCGCGCCGGGCGCCGTCAGCTTCAGGAAGCCGGGCAGGGCCTCGGCGAACGCCGGCGGGTTTTTCAGGCCGACGCCCGTAAGCGCGATCAATGCCTGCAGCATCTGATCGCCGTCGCGGAAAAGGAAGATGGCGATGGCCGCCGTGCCGCCGGCAATCGCCATGGCGACGGCGCCGGTGAACCAGGCGGTGCCGAACAGTGGCCCGCCTTTGGCGATGCCGCCGCCGCACGCCATCAATATGAGGCCGAGCAGCAGGCCGCCCGTCACCGCCATCACGGCAACGAGGGTCAGCGTGATCATCAGATAGGTCGTGATCTCGCCGCCCCGCACGGCGGGATCGACATAGGGCGCGGCGAGCTTCGCGGCGACCGCGGTCGCCAGCAGTGGAACCACCAGCACGAAGACGCCGGCGACGAGACCGCGCAGGAAGCCGGCAACGCCCGCATAGGGCTTGCCGATGCGGCGCCAGAGCACAAAGGCAAAGGCGACGATCCCCGGCACAAGCAGCACCACGCCGCCGATCACCAGGCTTACGACCCCGCCGGACAGGGTTGTGCTGCCAAGATCCAGTCCGTTGGCCAGCCAGATGATCACCGGCGCGGTGGCGGGCAGGATCGGCAGGATCGGCAGGACGCCCTGGATCGTCCCCGCCACGATCAGCGCGGCCAGCACCACGGCGATCCCGAAACCTATGAAGCCCGCTTTGTAGGCATCGCCAAAGCCGATCCGGTGGCCGCGCGTGAACAGCGCGGTGATCGCGATCAGCAGATAGGCGCAGGGCAGCGCCATGATCGCCGACACCGCCGCCGCCCCTGCTGCGACGACAATGGCCGCGATAGCCGCCACCAGAAGGACCAGCGCTCCCGCGCCGTTGGTCGCCGGGCTGCTATTGGTGTTGCCGGTGTTCGCGGCGTCATAACCGGCCCGCTCGGCCATGTTGTAGACCAAACCATCGCGCGGCGGCAGGCCGGCCGCCCCGCGATTATAATCCGCCCAGTAATCGTCCCCCGACATGCCTCGCTTGCCCCGCTTGCGAAGCGGCGACTGTCCCGCGTTCGGCGCTCAGTTCAAGCGCCCCTTTGGCCGCAGGCGCGTCAGGGTTGATGGTGCCGGCCGGTGCAATTTGGCGGGCGGCCTACAGCGCCTTCTCCAGCAGCACCGTCACGATGCGCGGATCGTATTGCGCATCGGGATAGCGATCGATCTCAACAAAGCCGAGTGCGCGATAGAGTGCCTGGCTTGGGCCGTTGAACGTGTCGGTCTCCAGCCGCAGCCGCGCAATGCCCGCTGCCCGCGTCGCGGCTTCGGCTTCCGCCATCAGCGCCGCCCCGATCCCGCGCCGCCGAAACCGCGCATCGACATGCAGCGCATGCACGAAACCCTCATGCCAGTGGATCATCCCGGCGAGTGTGCCGTCGACCTCAGCCACCACGAAGTCCGCGCCCTTGTCGCATACGTAGTTCTCAGGCCCATCGTCGCGCTCATGCCACCGCGCCAACGACTCTGCCGACATCTGCGGCGCCCAGGTGTCGAGGAACGTGGCGTGCAGCAGGGCGATCAGCGCAGGCGCATCGTCAGCGCACGCCGGTCGGATCAAGGTCACGGCGCGGCCAGCTTCTTCAGCGCATAGATCAACTCCAGCGCCTCCTTCGGCGTCAGCGCGTCGGGGTCGATGCCAGCGAGCTTCTCGACCACGGGCAAGGGTTTCGCCGCCTCTTCCTTCTCCGCCGCGGCGCTGAACAGCGGCAGGTCGTCGATGAGCGTCGCGGCCTTGCGGCCGGTGTCGCCTTTCTCCAGCGCCTTCAGCACGGCCTCGGCGCGCTTGACGACGGCGGTGGGGAGCCCCGCGAGTTTCGCGACCTGGATGCCGTAGCTGCGATCCGCCGCGCCCGGCGCGACCTCGTGCAGGAAGACGACATCGCCCTTCCATTCCTTGACCCGCATCGAGACGCAGGAAAGGCCGGAGAGCTTCGCGGCCAGCGCGGTCAGTTCGTGATAATGCGTCGCGAACAACGTGCGGCTGCGATTGATGTCGTGCAGATGTTCGATCGCGCCCCAGGCGATGGAGAGCCCGTCGAACGTCGCCGTGCCGCGCCCGATCTCGTCGAGGATGACGAGCGCGCGCGGCCCCGCCTGGGTCAGGATCGCCGCCGTCTCGACCATCTCGACCATGAAGGTCGAACGCCCCCGCGCCAGATCGTCGGCCGCGCCCACGCGGCTGAAGACGCGATCGGCGATCCCGATATGGGCGCGCGACGCGGGCACGAAGCTGCCGATCTGCGCGAGGATGGCGATCAGCGCGTTCTGGCGCAGGAAGGTCGACTTACCCGCCATGTTCGGACCGGTGACGAGCCAGAGTCGCCCCTGCGCCCCGTTGGAGAGATCGCAATCGTTCGGCGTGAAGGTCTGGCCGTCCTTGCGCAGCGCCGCCTCCACCACGGGATGCCGCCCGGCCTCGATGTGGAAAGCGTCGCTCTCGTCCACCAGCGGGCGCACCCATTGCGCGCTCTCGGCGAGGTCGGCGAGCGCCGCGCTGGCATCGAGGCTGGCGAGCGCGCCGGCAATCGCGCCGATCGCTTCGGCGAGGCCGCGCACGTCAGCGCACAGCGCCTCGAACATCGCGAGCTCCAGCTCCAGCGTCCGCGCCCCGGCCTCCAGGATGCGCGTCGCGAGATCGCTCAGCTCCGCCGTCGTGAAGCGCGCGGCATTGGGCAGCGTCTGGCGATGGATGAAGCGCGCCTTGTAGGGCTCGGCCAGCAGCTTCGCGGCATGCGCGGCCGTCGCTTCGACATGATAGCCGACGACATTGTTGTGCCGGATCTTCAGCGAGCCGATGCCCGTCTCGGCGCGCAGCTCGGTCTCCAGTGCCGCGATCACCTTGCGCGCATCGTCGCGCAGCGCCCGCGCGCCATCCAGATCGCCGTTCGCGCCCGCCGCGATGAAGCCGCCGTCGCGCGCCTGCAAAGGCAAGCTGTCGCTCAGCTCCGCCGCCAGCCTTGCGGCGAGGGCCGCACGCGCATCGCCGCCGCTGCGCAGGGCGATCGCGATCTCTTCCAGTTCGAGCGGCGGCGCGATCTCGGCCTCAAGCGCCTGGCCGAGCGCCGCGGCGGCGGCAAGTCCGTCGCGCAGGCTCGCGAGATCGCGCGGCCCCCCACGACCCAGCGCAATGCGCGACAGTGCCCGCGCCATGTCCGGCGTCTGACGGAGTTGCGTGCGCACGCCGGTGCGCAGCTCGCGCCTCTCCAGGAAATAGCCGACCGCATCCAGCCGCTGGGTGATCACGCCCAAGGCCGTCGAGGGGCTGGCCAGCCGGTCGTTCAGCACACGCGCGCCCGCCGCCGTCACCGTGCGATCGATCACCGCGAGCAGCGAACCCTCGCGCGTGCCGCTGAGCGTCATCACGAGTTCGAGGTTCCGCCGCGTCGCCGGATCGATCTGGACGATCCCGCTTTCGGCTTCCGAGCGCAGCGGGGTCAGCCGCGCGTCGCGGCCCTTCTGGGTGAGATTGATATAGTCGGCGACCGCGCCAGCAGCTGCGAGCTCCGCCCGTCCGAACGCGCCAAAGGCGTCAAGCGTCGCGATGCCGTAGAGCCGCTTCAGCGCCGCCTCGCCATTCGCGCTGTCGAAACGCGGCGCGGCCAGGATCGTCGCCCGCGCGCCCAGCGCCCGGATCGCGCCATCCAGCGCCGCATCGTCGGCCAGCGCCTCGCTGACCAGCAGCTCAGCCGGGTCGATCCGCGCCAGCGCCGCACCCACTTCGGCGGGCGCGAGCCGCACCACCGCGAACGCGCCGTCGGACAGATCCGCATAGGCGAGCGCTAGTTCGCCGCCGGCCTTGGCGAGACAGCCGAGATAATTCCGCCGGCGCGCGTCCAGCAGCGCATCCTCGGTCAGCGTGCCCGGCGTCACCAGGCGGATCACCGCCCGCGCCACCACCGATTTCGCGCCACGCTTTTTCGCTTCCGCCGGCGCCTCGGTCTGTTCGCAGACCGCGACCTTGAAACCCCTACGGATCAGCTTCTCCAGATACGGCTCGGCCCCGACCGCGGGCACGCCGCACATCGCGATATCCTGATCCAGATGCTTGCCGCGCTTGGTCAGCGCGATGTCCAGCGCGGCGCTCGCCTGCACGGCATCGTCGAAGAACAGCTCGTAGAAATCGCCCATCCGATAGAACAGCAGCGCATCGGGATGATCCGCCTTGATGGCCATGTACTGGGCCATCATCGGCGTCACGCGCGCGTCAGAAGGGGGCGGGGTTAGGTCGTTCATCGCGGCTGTCTTAGCGGCGCGCCGCTTCGGCGTCACGCGGCCTCGCGCGCGCCTTCAGATAGGCCGCCGCCATGATCTGCAATTCATGGCGAAGCGCCCTCGTGTCGTAGCGCTTGGCATCCGGCCGCGTCGCCGCCCGCGCGGTGCCCGACAGCGTCGCGCGCAGGGCGAAGGCAACCGCACCGGGATCGTCGAACACGGCATCTTCGGCGCTTTCCAGAAGGCCCCTGATCGCCGCCTGGTTCGCCCGCCCGAATTCGTCGAGCAGATTGCCCGTCGCCAGCTCCATCCCCACGGCGTGCAGCGCCTGCGCAACGTTCATATCGGTCGTCTTGGCGTCCAGAAAGTCGCCGACCAGCGTCTCGGCGATAACAGCGATGGTCGCCCCACGAGAGCGTTCGCACGAGGCGGCGATCGCCGCCGCCGTCTTCTCCATGTAGCGGCGCAGCAGCGCGAAGAGCAGCGCCTGCTTCTGCGGGAAATACTGGTACATCGTCCCGACGCTGACCCCGGCCCGCTCCGCCACTCGCGTCGTCGTCAGGCGCTGCAGGCCACCCTCCAGCAAAACCTGAATGGTCGCTTCCATGATGGCATCGACCGTCGCCTGCGCCCGCCTCTGGCGTGGCTGTTTCCGTGCCTCAAGGGCCACTGTCGCCAGCCGCGCCATATGCGAATTCCAAAACTGAACGATCCTTCATAAATAGAGCGTGACGGCGGGACGATGCAAGGAAGACCGACATGACCGACACCGCGGCCGAACGCGCGGCGACGCTGGCCCTCACCAACCAGTATCTCGCGCTGTTCTCGCAGAAGGACTGGGACGGGTTCGCGGCGCTCTGGGCCGAGGACGGCGTGCTGGAATTCCCCTACGCCCCGCCCGGCCGGCGCAGCCGCTATGTCGGGACGGCCGAGATCGTCGCCTATATGCGGGGCGTCTCCGGCCGCATGCAGGCAGGCGGGCTCCAGTATTACGATGTCCACCCCATGCTCGACCCCGCGAAGGTCTGCATCGAAATGGGGCTCAGCGGCACGATCGTCGCAACCGGCCTGCCGATCACCCAGCGCTATGTCTCGATCGTCGAGACCAATGGCGGCAAGATCTGGCGCTACCGCGAATACTGGAACCCCATCGCCTCGATGGACGCCAATGGCGGCCGCGACGCCTGGACCGCCGCCTTCGGCGTCCCCGAAACGGAGGCGCGCTCATGACCGTCCTCGTCACCGGCGCCACGGGGAAGACCGGCCGCAGCCTCGTCCCCCTGCTGCAGCAGAACGGCATCCCCCACCGCGCCGCCTCGCGCAGCGGCGCAGCCCCGTTCGACTGGACCGATCCCGCCACCTGGGACGCGGCGCTGGAGGGCGTCACCGCGATCTATCTCATCGCGCCCGGCAACGTGCCTGACCCCTATGCCCGCATGATCGCCTTCTGCGAGCGCGCGCAGGCGAAAGGCGTGACGCGCTTCGTGTTGCTCTCCATGTCGTCGCTGCCGGCGGGACCTTGGGGCCACGGTCTCGTCCATCAGTGGTTGATTGACCACGCCGTCGACTGGGCAGTGCTGCGTCCCACCGCCTTCATGCAGAACTTCTCCGAAGGCCCCTTCCTCGCCTCGATCCGGGACGAGAACACGATCTATTCCAACACCGGCAACGGCCGCGTCGCCTTCATCGACGCCGCTGACATCGCCGCCTGCGCCTATGCCGCCCTGACCGCGCCCGCGCCCCTCAACCGCGATTTCACCCTCACGGGCTCGGAACGCCTCTCCTATGACGACGTCGCCGCCACGCTCACGCGCGCCACCGGCCGGACGATCACCCACACCCACATCTCGACCGAAGCCATGGCCGCCCGCTTCGTCCAACGCGGCCTCCCGGAGCTGACCGCGCAATTCCTCGCGGCGGGCTACGCGACCATCGCGACAGGCGCCGAGGACCGCAGCACGGCGGATGTGCAGACACTGACGGGCCAGGCACCCACGACCTTTGCTGCTTTCGCCACGGCGCATGCGGGGGCTTGGAGGCGGGCCTAGCGGACGCCTCGCCGGTCACCCGTCCCGCAATGATATTGTGTCAGACGCCGATTTCGCGAAACTTTTGTTGAGCCGGGCGGCGGGCTGGGGCTAAAACCCCCGCCTCATGTCAAAACGCCGCCCCTTCACCGACCAGGACGCCCTCGATTTCCACAGCCAGGGGAAACCCGGCAAGCTGGAGATCATTGCCTCGAAGCCCATGACGACCCAGCGCGACCTGTCGCTGGCCTATTCGCCGGGCGTCGCGGTCCCCGTCCGCGCCATCGCCGAGGACCCCTCCAAGGCCTACGACTACACGTCCAAGGGCAATCTCGTCGCCGTCATCTCGAACGGCACGGCGATCCTGGGGCTCGGCGACCTCGGCGCGCTGGCGTCGAAGCCGGTGATGGAAGGCAAGGCCGTCCTCTTCAAGCGCTTCGCCGACGTCGATTCCATCGATATCGAGCTCGACGCCTATGACGTCGACGCCTTCGTGAATTCGGTCCGCTACATGGGTCCGACCTTCGGCGGCATCAATCTGGAAGACATCAAGGCGCCGGACTGCTTCATCATCGAGCAGCGCCTGCGCGAGCTGATGAACATCCCGGTCTTCCACGACGACCAGCACGGCACCGCGATCATCACCGCCGCCGGCCTCATCAACGCGCTGCACCTGACGGGCCGCGACATCAAGACCGCGACCATGGTCGTCAACGGCGCCGGCTCGGCGGGCATCGCCTGCATCGAGCTCATCAAGGCGATGGGCATGCCGGGCGAGAACATCACGCTCTGCGACACCAAGGGCGTCATCTATCGCGGCCGCACCGAGGGCATGAACCAGTGGAAGTCGGCCCACGCGGTCGAAACCAAGGCGCGCACCCTCGCCGAAGCCGTCACCGGTTCGGACATCTTCCTCGGCCTCTCCGCCGCCGGCGCGATGACGCAGGACATGGTGAAGTCGATGGCCGCCAAGCCCATCATCTTCGCCTGCGCCAATCCCGATCCCGAAATCACGCCCGAAGACGTCGCCGCCGTGCGCGACGACGCCATCGTCGCGACGGGCCGCAGCGACTACCCGAACCAGGTCAACAACGTCCTCGGCTTCCCCTACATCTTCCGCGGCGCACTGGATGTCCGCGCTTCGACGATCAACGAGGAAATGAAGATCGCTGCCGCCTGGGCGCTTGCCGAACTGGCGCGCGAGGACGTGCCGGACGAGGTCGCCGCGGCCTATGCCGGCCCGCGCCCGACCTACGGTCCCAACTACATCATCCCCGTGCCGTTCGATCCGCGCCTCATCTCGCGCATTCCGACCGCCGTCGCCAAGGCCGCGATGGAATCGGGCGTCGCGCAGAAGCCGATCGAGGACATGGAAGCCTACGGCCACACGCTCTCGGCGCGGCTCGATCCGATCGCCTCGGTCATCCAGCGCCTCGTCTCGGTGGTGCGTGCGAACCCCAAGAAGATCGCCTTCGCCGAGGGCGAGGAAGAACCGATCATCCGCGCCGCCATCGCCTATGAAGGCAACGGTCTCGGCACCGCGGTGCTGGTGGGACGGCCCGACCGCATCCATGCGACGATGCGCAATGCGGGGATCGAGGATCCCGGCATCCAGATCGTGAACCCGCAGGATTCGCATCTGAGCGGCCCTTACACCGACCGCCTCTATCAGCGGCTCCAGCGCCGCGGCGCGCTGCATCGCGACTGCGCCCGTATGGTCAATTACGATCGCAACGTCTTCGCCGCGCTGATGGTGGCGGCGGGCGACGCGGATACGATGCTGACCGGCTATACCCGCAACTATTCCGTCGCGCTCGACAGCGTCCGTCAGGTTCTCGCGACGGGCAAGGGCAAGCGGGTCATCGGCATGTCGATGATCCTCAATCGCGGCCGCACCGTCTTCGTCGCCGACACCAATGTCCACGACATGCCGACCGCGGTCGAAACCGCCGACATCGCGCAGATGGCGGCGGGCGTCGCGCGCCGCATGGGCTTCGAGCCGCGCGTCGCGCTGCTCGCCTATTCGACCTTCGGGCACCCCACGGGCGAACGCTCGGTGGTGCAGCGCGAGGCGGTGGAGATACTCGCCGGCCGCGACGAGGTCGACTTCGAGTTCGACGGCGAGATGGCGGCCGATGTCGCGCTGAACCCGCAGGCGATGGCGCTCTATCCCTTCTGCCGCCTCACCGGCCCGGCCAACGTGCTCGTCATGCCGGCGATCCACTCGGCCTCGATCTCGACCAAGCTGCTGCAGGAGATCGGCGGCGCGACGGTGATCGGCCCGCTTTTGGTGGGCCTCGAGAAATCGATCCAGATCTGCCCGATCGGCGCCAAGATGTCCGACATCGTGAACATGGCGGCGCTGGCGGCCTACGACATCAACTCATAAGGCGAGGCGCGGAACTTCCTGCCGCGCTCCTCGTTTGGGTCCCGCAAGAGGAACCAGCGATGGCCGCGACGAAGAAGCCGAGTGGCAAAACCGCGCCCGTGAACGCCGGGGCGATCACGCGCGACAAGGGCTCGTTCTTCACGCGCTTCTCGGCCTTCATCTCGCGCCATGCCGGCCGGCCGGAAGCGTTCATCGCGGCTGTCGCGATCGTCATCGTCTGGGCGGTGGCCGGCCCGTTCGTCGGCTATTCCGAAACCTGGCAGCTCATCATCAATACCGGCACGACGATCATCACCTTCCTGATGGTCTTCGTGATCCAGGCGAGCCAGAACCGCGACACCGCGGCGCTGCATCTCAAGATCGACGAGCTGATCCGCGCCACCGTCCCCGCGCATAACGCGCTGCTCGATATCGACAATCTCGACGAGCAGACGCTGGAAAAAATGCGCCACCGTTATGAACAGCTCGCCCGCGAGGCGACCTCCAAGGGCAATGTCCTCGATGCCCTCGCGCCCGACGCGCCGCAGCAGCGCAAAAAGGCGTCGGCGAAAACCCGGTCCTAGTCCTTCGCCGCCGCGACCACCCAGTCGCGGAACGCGGCCAGCGAGGCGTCCTGCTCGGCCGTCGGGCGATGCACGAAATACCAGCCCCGCCCGTTCGGCACGGCGAGTTCGAAGGGCCTGACCAGTCGTCCGGCCGCGAGATCGTCCTTCACGAACGGCGCCCGCGCCATCGCGACGCCCAGCCCGTCGAGCGCCGCCTGCAGCGCGAAGGCGGGATAGTCGAACGACTGCGCCCGGCGCAGGTTCACGGCGCCCTCGATGCCCGCCGCGCTCAGCCATTGCGGCCAGTCCTCCGGCGCGCTGGCGGCCTGCAGGATGGCGACCTTGGCCAAATCGGCGAGCGCGGTCAGCCGTGCCGCCACCTTCGGCGCACAGACCGGGAAAAGATCGGCGGTGAAGAGGAAATGCGCCGAGAGGCCGGGCCAAGCTCCGCTGCCCAGCCGGATCGCGGCGTGCCAGTCCGGCCGCATCGGCTCCGCCCCCGCGACCGAGGTCGAGAGGCGCACGTCGATCTCGGGATAGGCCGCGTTGAAGGCGGGCAGACGCGGGATCAGCCAGCGCATCGCCAGCGTCGGCCCGGCCCCGACCACCAGGGCGCTTGGGCCCGCCCCGCGCAGCCGCTCGGTCGCCTGGACGATGCGCGCGAAGGCGGCGGTGAGGTCCGCCAGATACGCCGCGCCCTGATCGGTGAGGATGAGCCCGTTCGCCCGGCGAACGAACAGCGCGACGCCCAGCCGTCCCTCCAGCAGCTTCACGAGACGGCTGATCGCCGACGGCGAAACGTGCAGCTCCTCGGCGGCCGCGACATAGCTCCCGGTCCGCGCCGCCGCCTCGAAGGCACGCAGGCCATTCAGCGGGGGCAGGGTCATGGCGCCTTCCTGTTACGTTCACCTTCACTGTCATGCCCGCGCAGGCGGGCATCCAGCCGCGCGCATCCTGGATGCCCGCCTGCGCGGGCATGACAGGATGGAATCGAATCGTATGCAGTGGCCATGAGCGGCGAATACCCTCAACTTTCCTGAGTCTAACCCTCGCAAAGCTCTGCGCGCAATCGCGGGCATTCCGGCGTATTGCGCCGCCATGTTCTAAGGATTCGCTATGCTAGCCGTCCTCCCGCTCAGCCTCCTGCTCTTCATCGCGGTGATCTTCACCTCGATCGTGTCGGGCATTTTCGGCATGGCCGGCGGGCTGATCCTGATGCTGATCCTCGCCCAGTTCCTCGCGGTGGCGCCGGCCATGGTGCTGCACGGGATCACGCAGTTCTTCTCGAACGGCTGGCGGGCCGTACTGTGGCGCAAGTGGATCGATTGGCGGATCGTCGGGCTCTACACGGTCGGTGCCTTGCCGGCGATCGCGCTGCCGCTCGCCATCGCCTATGTGCCGGACAAGGCGACCGCGCTCATCCTGCTCGGTCTCGTGCCGTGGATCGCGCTGTCGCTGCCTGACTCCGTGAAACTCGATGCCTCCCGCTCGTCGCATGCCGTGCTGTGCGGCTTCCTCGTCGCGGGCACGCAATTGCTGGCAGGCGTCGCCGGGCCGCTGCTCGATACCTTCTTCGTCCGCTCGGTGACCATGGACCGCCGCGCCGTCGTCGCCACCAAGGCGACGACCCAGGCGCTCAGCCACACGCTGAAGATCGGCTATTACGCGGCGATCCTCAGCGGCAACACGACGCTCGGCTGGGATGTCTACGGCGCCGCCATTTCAGCCGCGATCATCGGCACAACCCTCGCCGGCCCGATCCTGGAAAAGCTGTCCAACGCCGGCTTCCGCCTCTGGACCCGCCGCATCGTGCTGGTCGTCGGTACGATCTCGATCGTACAGGGCGTCTGGCTGCTGGTGGGCTAAACGTGGTGGGCCTGGCAGGACTTGAACCTGCGACCTGACCCCAATCTAGGGTCCGCTCTGACACTGAGCTACAGGCCAACAGCCACGCTAAGCGCACATCATAACCGGCTAACATGTTGATTTCGTTAGCCCCGCGGCGCACGCAACTGCATAAAAAACGTACTTCTGGCGGACCCTACACCTCGCCCTGTCACGGGGATGACAGACGAAGATGCTTTTCTCCAATCTCGCGAAATAATCTGTCGCTCTTTCCCCTCCGGCGCTGCACCCCATATAACGCCCCCATGAACGCTCCGGTCTTTCCCGCCCTCACCGAACCCGACGCCGTCCAGGCGGTGATCGCGCTCGCCCGCTGGTGCGGCGCGAAGGGTTGGGTGCCCGCGACCGCCGGGAATTTCTCGGCGCGCATCGACCTCGCCCGCGCCGCCTGCACCGCGACTGGCGGCGACAAGGGCGAGACCTCGGAAGCGAACGTCATCATCTGCGACATCGAGGAGAACCTGACCGGCACGCCGCATCCGCGCCTGTCGGCGGAGGGCCCGCTGCATCTTCAGCTCTACAAGGACGATCCCTCGATCGGCGCCGTCGCGCATGCCCATCCGGTCTCGGCCGTGGTGCTCTCGCGCCGCCATCTCAGCCAGGGCAAGATCGTGCTCGAAGGCTGGGAGATGCAGAAGGCGATCCGCGGCATCACCACGCATGAAAGCACGATCGAACTTCCCATCTTCGCCAACGATCAGGACACGCGCCGCCTCGGCTTAAGGGTCTCTGAAGCGATGAAGGATTGGAGCGGCCCGGTTTTCGGCTATCTCATCGCGGGCCACGGCATCTATGCTTGGGGCAAGGATCTGCGCGAGACGCGCCGTCACCTCGAAGCCTACGCCCATCTGTTGGATCTCACTTTGGAAGAGGAGCGCCGCGCATGAGCGAGCTCATCATCACCCCCGACGCCGACCCCCGGGATCGCCTCGTCGTTGCGACCGACCCTGACCGCATCGCGGACGAGCTCAGCAAGATCGGCGTCGTCTTCGAGCGCTGGAACGCCGGCGTGCAGCTGAACGAAGGCGCCGATCAGGCCGCAGTGCTCGAGGCCTACAAGGCCGATGTCGCGCGGCTTTCGAACGCGCACGGCTATCAGTCCGTCGATGTCGTGCGCATGAAGCCCGACCATCCCGACCGCGCCGCGATGCGCGCCAGGTTCCTCGCCGAGCATATCCACGAGGACGACGAAGTCCGCTTCTTCGTCGAAGGGCAGGGCGCGTTCTATCTGCGCGTCGGCGGCAAGGTCTATCGCACGGTCTGCGCGGCCGGCGACCTCATCTCGGTGCCGAAGAACACGACGCATTGGTTCGATGCCGGCGACAAGCCGCTCTTCGCCGCCATCCGCCTCTTCACCACGCCCGACGGCTGGGTCGCGAAATTCACCGGCGACGAGATCGCCAAGCAGTTCCCCGAATTCGTCAACCCGCTGACTGCTGCGGCATGACCATCCGCGCCGTTCTGCTCGATATCGAAGGCACGACGGCGCCGATCTCCTTCGTCGCCAAAACGCTGTTCCCCTATGCCGCCGCGCGGCTTGCCGATTTCGTTCGTGCCAACGCCGCCGATCCCGAGATCGCTGGTGCGTTGAAGGAAACTGCTGAGCTCGAAGGCCGCGCGCTCTCCACCGACGAAGCGATCGACGTTCTGCTGGGCTGGATCAAGGCCGACCGCAAGGCGACGCCGCTGAAGACGCTGCAGGGCAAGGTCTGGCGCCAGGGCTATGAAAGCGGCGCGATCCGCTCGCCCGTTTATCCCGATGCCGTCGCGGCGATGCGGGCCTGGAAGGCGCGCGGTCTTCGCCTCGATGTCTATTCCTCCGGCTCGGTCGAGGCGCAGGTCCTGCTCTACAAGTATTCGCAGGACGGCGATCTGACGCCGCTCTTCGATGCCTATTTCGACACCCGCACGGGTCCGAAGATGGAGGCGGCGTCCTATACGAAGATCGCCGCCGAGATCGGCCACGCGCCCGCCGACATCCTGTTTCTTTCCGATCTTCCGCGCGAGAACGAAGCGGCGTTGGCCGCTGGCCTCAAGACCGTCCGCATCGACCGCAACCTCGCGCCCGGCACGTCGCAGGTGGAGGATTCCGGCCTGCGGGTCGCTGCGGATTTCACGGTCGTGGAGCAACAGCTCGCCTAGAGCAATCCATGCAGCAAGCACCGCGGTTGGATCATGGATGCCTGCCTTCGCAGGCATGACAGGTAGAGCTATTCAGCGCTGTCGCGTCAAGAAGGCGCGCAGCCGCTTGTCCATGCGCGCGATCGGAAAATAGATGAAGACGTCGGTCGTGTTGAACTGGTGGTCGATCACCGCGCCGTTGCCGATATAGGTGCCGAAGCGGATATAGCCTTTTACCAGCGGCGGCAGCTCGCGCAGCGCCTCCTGGGTATTGATCTCGTCCTTGGCCATCAGGTTCATATCGACGTAGCGCGCGGGCAGCGCGCGCACCTGCGGCAGCTCGGGGGGGACGCTGTGGAAGTGGTGCATATAGGCGAGCTCGAGCTTCATCGTCTCGGGATCAATGCCGGGCAACGAGGCACAGCCGAACATCAGGTCGATCTCGTTGCGAATGAGATAGGTGATGAGCCCGCGCCACATGAACTGCATCACGACGCTTGAGCGGTAGTCCTTGGCAACGCAGCTGCGCCCGAGCTCCAGGAACTTGAAGCCGGCCGGGGACCCCGCCAGCAGCGGTTCCAGATCGTATTCGCCCGCGCTGTAGAAGCCGCCGTTCGCCTCCGCCACGTCGCGCTTCAGCAGGCGATAGCAGCCGACGACCGCGCCGCCCGCCTCGTGGTCGAACACCAAGAGATGGTCGCAGACCGGGTCATAGCGGTCGAAGTCCAGCCCGCGCGCCGCCATTTCCGGCGTCGGCAGTGCGCCCATCTCGTCGTAGAAAACCTCATAGCGCAGACGCTGCGCCGCCTCGATCTCAGCCGGGGTCCGCGCAAGCCGAGCCTCCAGAGCGCCGGAGCGGGCGAGAACCGCACGATCCGTGGTCTGGGCGTCCAGTACATCTCCGCTGGCAGGGGTGGCGGTCATCCGCTCTTCGTAACGTTTCAGGCAAGTCCGATGCTAGTCGATAAGAGCGGGGCGTTCAAACACCTCGCCGCCTCGGCGGTGCTGGACGCATGACGAGCCGCGCGCCATGGTCGGGATCACGATTCGGCGCGGATTTCGGCGCTGCGGGGGCGCAACGACATGGCTGTGGACGAGGCTTCCTCGACAACGATGAGCCGCGCGCGGGCGGTTCTCGGCGGGCGCAAGACGTCGATCATGCTTGCTCTCGGCTTCGCGGCCGGATTTCCCAACGTCCTGCTGATCGGAACCCTGAATGCCTGGTTTGCGGCTGCCAAGGTAGATCTTGCGACCATCGGCATCCTGTCGTGGATTGGGCTTGCCTACGCTTTCAAGTTCCTTTGGTCGCCGGCGGTGAATACCGCCCCTCCGGGGCTGAAAGCGCTGGGCCGGCGGCGCGGCTGGATGGTGCTTTGCCAGGTCGTGATGGCGGGTGCGATCGCGGTGATTGCCACTAGCGACCCTGCGACGGGCCTCGGTGTCATGGCGGTTGCCGCAGCGGTGGCAGCTTTCGCCTCGGCGACCCAGGACATGGCAATCGATGCCTGGCGCATCGAGGTCGCAGGGGCTGATGCGCCGATCGATCTGATGTCGGCGATCTACCAGTTCGGCTATCGCACCGCGACGCTGGTCGGCGGCGCGGGCGCACTGCTGCTCGCCGACACGATGGCGTGGAATGGTGTCTACGCGATCGGTGCGGTGGTCATGGGGCTCGCCATTCTGGCATCCCTTGCTGCGCCTGAGCCGGTCGTACCGGCCGTGACTGCCGCGTCGCTTGCCACGGACCGGCGCACCACGCCGGCGATCCGTCGCAATGTGGTCAGCCTCATCATGACGGCGTGGCTTGTGGCCGCTGCGCTCCTCATTGCCTTCATGGTGATTTCGCTGACCATGAAGGTGCCGGTGTCGCCAGCGGAACTCGCCGCGTGTACGGGCATTTGCGATCTGCTTCGTGCGAGTAGACTGCTCGTCAAAGCGTCCGACTTCACCGCTTTCTGGGGGCCTGTGATTGTCATCGCGACGGTCATTCTCCCATGCGGGCTGGCGGCATGGATCGCGCAGCGCCCAGCGACGGCAGCGGAAGGCCAGCACGCCGGACGTGCCGACCGGCTTTATGCCGGCATCGTCTCGCCGTTCGTGGAGTTGATGGCGCGGCTCGGTTTCGCGGCGATCCTGGTGCTCATCCTGATCCTCACCTACCGCATCACGGATTCGATCTGGGGACCTTTCGCCTTCCCCTTTTATTTGGGCGAGATGAAGTACACGAATACTGAGGTGGCGCTGGCGTCCAAGACCTTCGGCGTCATCATGACGATTGCGGGCATCGCGCTGGGCGCGTGGGCGCTCGTGAAGCTCGGGCGGATGGCCAGCCTCACGCTCGGTGCGATTCTGGCTGCCGCAAGCAATCTGTTGTTCGCCGATCTCGCCGACGGGTCCGCAGGGATCGATGCCGTGCTGAACTTCACCGGCCTCCATGCGGTCTTCGAGTGGGGCGGCCTCGACCTGCGCATGGCGCGGCTGATGACGGCGATCACCGGCGAGAATTTGGCTGCCGGCTTCGCGGGCGCCGCCTTCGTCGCCTACCTTTCGAGTCTGGCCAGCCGGATGCACGGCGCGGTGCAGTTCGCGGTCTTTACCTCATTGACCTTGCTGGTCGGCACCCTTGGGCGTGGCGCGCTGGGTGAGGCGATCGAAACCTATGGCTATGGCGCGGTGTTCCGGTTCGCGGCGCTGCTGGGAGTGGTCGCAGTGCTCGCCTGCATCGCTGAGTGGGTGCGCGTCGCGCGGGCCGCTAAGACCAGCTAGGCCGCGCGTGCCCGTGCCCGCGTCCAGCGCGCGATCGCCGCGGTCAGGGCGTTCGGGTCCAGCGGCTTGGTCAGGAAGTCGTCCATGCCAGCCGCGCGACAGTTCTGGCGGTCCTCGTCCATGACGCTGGCGGTCAGCGCGATGATCGGCATGCGATTGCGTTCGGCGACCGAGCGTTTCTTTTCCTGCTCGCGAATACGCCTTGTCGCCTCGATGCCGTCGACGCCGGGCATGTGAACGTCCATCAGGATCAGATCATAGTCGGGCTTCGACTCCAGCGCCGCCAGCGCCTCGGCGCCGTCACGCACCGAATCCACATTGTGGCCCATGCGCTTGATCAGCGAGACGGTCAGCAGCGTGTTGATCTCGTTATCCTCGGCGACCAGGATATGCACGCCGTTGCCGCGCGTATCGGTGTCTTTCGCAGGCGCGACCGCCAAAGCCGGGGCTTCCGGCGCCGGCTTGCCCTCATCCAGCGACAGGCCGCCGAACGCCGCGGCGAGGCGGCGCTCCAGCCGGCCGTGCCGGATCGGCGTGATGTGATAGCCGGTGGCGCCCGCGGCGCGGAGCGAGGGGATACGCCCGCGCTGCGTCGGCGGCACCAGCGCGATCAGCGCCGCGTCGTCCGGCAGCCAGCTCTTGAGCGCCGGCAGATGGTGTTCCGCGTCGCCCTCGGCGAGCGTGACGTCGACCAGCACCGCATCCGTGCGCGCGGCCATCAGCGAGACCGAGGCTTCGGCAGCTGAAGGGACGCTCTGGACGTCCGCGCCGCTCTGGCGAAGGCGTTCCGCCAGCGTCTCGCGGAGAATGGGGGACGAGCTGACGAGGATGACGCGCTTGCCGGCGAGGTTCGGCGGCGGCGGCGGCAGTTCGATCAGGCGGTTGGGCACCAATGTCGCGGTGAACCAGAAGACGCTGCCGCCGCCGAACGCGCCGGTGACCCCGATATCGCCGCCCATCGCTTCGACGATCTTCTTGGAGATCGCAAGGCCAAGGCCGGTGCCGCCGAACTTGCGGCTGTGGGTGGAGTCCGCCTGCTCGAAATGGCCGAAGATGCGGGTCTTCGCTTCGTCGGGAATGCCGATGCCGGTATCCTCGATCTCGAAGCGCAATTGCAGCACGCCGCGGCCGTTGGCCTCCTGGCCGCCGGCGACGCGCGAGACGCGGATGGTGACGCCGCCGGTCTCGGTGAACTTGATCGCATTGCCCGCGAGGTTCAGCAGGATCTGGCGCAGGCGTTGCTCGTCGCCCAGCAGCGCCTCGGGCACATCGGCATCGACGCTGGCGGCGATGTCGATCGATTTCTGATAGGCGCGGATCGCCAGCAGTTCGATCACCTGATCGACCATGGCGCGCAGGCCGAACGTTTCGCGCGCCAGCTCAAGACCGCCGGCCTCGATCTTGGAGAAGTCGAGAATGTCGTTGATCAGCTCGACCAGCGCCTCGCCCGACTGCTTCACGGCCAGCGCATAGGCCTTCTGGTCCGGCGACATCGGGGTTTCCAGCAGCAGGCCGGCCATGCCGATGACGCCGTTCATGGGCGTGCGGATCTCGTGGCTCATGGTCGCCAGGAACAGCGACTTCGCCTTGCTCATCTGCTCGGCGCGGTCGCGCGCGGCGCGCACGGTGCGCTCCACTTCCTTGCGCTCGGTGATGTCGCGGCCGACCGACTGGATTTCGGAGAGCTGTCCCGTCTCGCCGCGGATCGGATAGTCCTCCCACGCGAACCAGCGCCAGCCCATGGTTGTGCGCACGCGCTGGTCATAGCGCACGCGGGGCCGGTCGCCGCTCTCGGCATAGTCGTGCAACAGCGGCGGCGGGTCTTCGGGGTGGAAGCCGGGCGCGAAGGCCTTGCCCAGAATGTCGTCGCGCCGGACGCCGAAGACGGCGCAGAAGGCGTCGTTGACGAAGGTCAGCCGGCCGTCCGGCCATTTGCGCAGGATCGCGTCGCCCTGCGCGTCGACGAGGCCGCGATAACGCTGCTCGTTCTCGCGCAGCTCGGCGTTCATCAGCTGCAGCCGCTCGACGGTGCGTTTCTGGACGTCGGAGAAGCGCTTCAGGCCGGCATTCTGCTCATCCAGCGTCTGCCCACGCTGGCGCGCATCGAACAGGGCCGACAGGATCGCGCCGACGGCCGCGGCGGCCAGCACGCCGACCAGCAGCGGATCGGTGGTGATCTCGATATTCGCCGCAAAACGGATCGCCATCGCCGCCGCGGCGGCGGCGGCCGAGCCGAATCCGATGATCAGCGCCGCGGCGCGAGGCAGGTTCATGAGGCGGAAGGCGACGCTGAGAGAGGGCCCGATGGCCGCAGTGTCGTTCCCGCCGCCTAGAAATCCGTTAACGCGGCCCGTGGGCGCTTTGCGCATTTCCATTAGTCGCGGCGATCGCGCGGATCGGCCGTATCCACCAGCCCTTTTCGGTCCGTTCCTCAAGATCGAACGCCTGGGTGTTGCGGACGAGTGTCGCTAACTTTTTCGCGCCTTGGATCTCATTCTTGTAGCCCGGATGGCGCTGATTGAGCTTCAGACCCAGCACGCTGAGGGCAATCCAACCGTCCTCGCCATCGATCTCGCTGATTGCCGCATGGATCATGTGAAGCAGCTTGTGGGGCGCTGAAAGGCCCGCCTTAGGAACGGGAGCAGGCTTGGGCTGCAAGCGTTCAAGCTGCGGCTCAGGTGGAGGCAGTTCAAGTTCGAAGAATGCGCCGCAGGCTTTGCGAAAACTTTCGGGCGCCTGTTTCGCGCCGAAGCCGTAAACCATCAACCCATGTTCGCGGATGCGCGCTGCCAGCCGGGTAAAATCGCCATCCGATGAAACGATGCAGAAGCCATCGATCAGCCCCGCGTGCAAGACATCCATCGCGTCGATTACCAGCGCGATGTCGGTCGCGTTTTTGCCGGGCGTGTTTTGGCTTTGCTGATGCGGGACAATGGCATGACGGGTCATGGCGTCCGCCCACGCCTTGATCTGCGGGCGCGAGAAATCCCCATAAATCCGCCGAATGCTAGCCTGCCCGAGCCGTGCGACCTGTGCGAACAGCTCGTCGGCTATGCCGGGAGACGGGCTGTCGCCGTCGATGAGGACGGCGAGGCGCGGCTGCGGGGATCGGACAGTCATATCCCCATTGAACCATATCGACCTTAATTCAAGTTCAACCGCCGATAGCTCAGCGCTTCCGCCACGTGGGCGCGGGCCGTCACGTCGGAGGCGGCGAGGTCGGCGATGGTGCGGGCGACGCGCAGCGCGCGGGTATAGCCGCGGGCGGACAGGCGCATCTTCTCGGCGGCGTCGGCGAGGAGGGTGCGCGCGCCGGCCTCAAGCTTCACGGTGTCGTTGAGCGCGTCGCCTTCGGCCTCGGCATTGGTGCGGATGCCGGCCCCGGCATAGCGCGCCGTCGCCCGGGCCCGCGCCGCGGCGACGCGGGCGGCGACCTCGGCCGAGCCTTCGCGGGGCAGCGGCAGGCTCAAATCGGCGGCGCTGACGGGCGGTACGTCGACATGCAGGTCGATGCGGTCATAGAGCGGCCCGGAAATCCGCGACTGGTAGTCGCCCCCGCAGCGCGGCGCCTTGTTGCAGGCCATCGCGGGGTCGCCGAGATAGCCGCAACGGCAGGGGTTCATCGCCGCGACGAGCTGGACCCGGCTGGGATAGCGGATATGCGCGTTGGCCCGCGCCACCAGGGTCGAGCCGGTTTCCAGCGGCTGGCGCAGCGAATCCAGCACGCGCCGGTCGAACTCCGGCAGTTCGTCGAGGAACAGCACGCCGAGATGAGCGAGGCTGACCTCGCCAGGCCGGACCTTCAGTCCGCCGCCCGTCAGCGCCGCCATCGAGGCGGAATGGTGTGGCGCGCGAAAGGGGCGGCGGCGGCCGATCGCGCCGTCTTTCAATTCGCCGGCGAGCGACTGGATCATCGAGATCTCCAGCGCCTCGCGGGCGTCGAGCGGCGGCAGCAGGCCGGGCAGGCGCGCCGCCAGCATCGACTTGCCGCTGCCGGGCGGTCCGATCATCAGCAAATTGTGGCCGCCGGCCGCGGTGATCTCGAGTGCCCGCTTGGCCGTTTCCTGGCCGCGCACGTCTTTCAGGTCCGGCAGGTTGCCGGTGTCCTCGGCGAGCTTCGGCTGCGGGGGCACGAGGACATTGACGCCCTTGTAGTGGTTGACGAGGGCGATGAGGCTGGGCGCGGGGACGATCTCGACCCCGCCGATCCAGGCGGCCTCGGGCCCGCACGCCGCGGGACAGACCAGCGCCTTCTCCGCCGTCGCCGCGGCGAGCGTCGCGGGCAGGACGCCGGCGACCGACGTCACCTGACCGTCCAGCGCGAGTTCGCCGAGCGCCATGGTGCGCGCCATCTCGTCGGCGGGCAGCACGCCCATCGCGGCGAGCAGGCCCATGGCGATGGGGAGATCGTAATGGCTGCCCTCCTTGGGCAGGTCGGCCGGCGCGAGGTTCACGACGACGCGCTTGGGCGGCAGCGCGAGGCCGATCGCGTGCAGCGCCGACTTCACCCGCTCCTGGCTCTCGGCGACCGCCTTGTCGGGCAGGCCCACGATCATCATCTTGTTGCCGCCGCCGGTGATCTGCACCTGCACGTCGACCTCGCGCGCTTCGATGCCTTCAAAGGCGACGGTGGAAACGCGGGTGACGGTCATGGGGCGATCATCTCTGCCCGCCCACAACTTGCAAGCGTCAGCCCGCCGCAGCCCGCCGGGCGTCGCGCTCCACCCTGCGCCGCCGCCTGACCAGCCGGTCGCGCTGAAGTTTGAAGCCGAGCGCCACGAGGACGGCGACGAGTGCGAGGACGGCGGCGGTGACGGCGAGCCAGTGGGCTTCAGAGAGCTGTTCGAGTTCGGCGATACCCTTGGCGGCGAGCCAGCCAGGGGCCATCAGCGCGGGCGCCCAGATCAGCGCCGAGGCGATGTTCGCGGCATGGAAGCGGTGCTGGTTCATGCCGGTGATCCCCGCGAGCAGCGGCACGGTGGTGCGCAGCGGGCCGAAGAAGCGGCTGAGGAACACCGCGAGCGCGGCATAGCGGCGGAAGAGCAGGCGGCTGCGCGCGACGGCGCGGCGATAATGCTTCAGCGGCCAGCGATGGACGAAGCCGGGGCCGAGCCAGCGCCCCGCGAAATACGAGACGATATAGCCGAGCACCGCGCCTGCCGCCGCGCCGCCGACGACCGGCAGCGGATCGATCAACCCACCCGCGATCATCCCGCCCAGCGTGATCATCAGCGGCGGCGCGGGGATGACGATGCCGATCAGCGCCAGGCAGAGGATGAACGAGAGCAGCGCCACGACCGGCCCGGCCCAGTCGCGATGGGCTGAAATGAAGGCGACGGTCTGGTCGAGCAGATCGAGCATGGCCGCGTTAGAGCATGCAGGCGTTGCGGTGTCGTTACGGGGGCGGTCACGGCCTCTCTGTAAACCCCGTCATCCCGGCTCTTCCCCTTGGGTTTAACCCGAGGGGAAGAGCCGGGACCCAGTTGACTGGACACGGTGTCTGCTGCCCCTGGGTCCCGGGTCTCGGACGGCTACGCCGGCCTCGCCCGGGATGACGATAGTTGATGAAACCCTCAGCGGTGCTTGATCTCGGGGATCCAGAAGAGCTGGCCGGGCTTGATGCGGTCGGGGTTCTTGCCGATGACCGCCTTGTTGGCGACGTAGAGGATCGGCCACTTCGAGAACTTGCCGTAGAAGCGCTTGGCGATCGCCGATAGGCTGTCGCCGCGCTGGACGGTATAGACCTTGAAGTTGGGCGGCAGGGCGACGTCCGGCTGCGGCTCGACGACGATCGGCGCGCTGGCCGAGGTCGGGGGCACCTTCATCGGCACCGGCGCGTTGCCTTCCGCGACCGCCTTCTGCACCGCGGCGGTTTCGAGCGCCGTCTCGGTGTCGAGCTTCAAGATGCCGCCCAGCGCCACCGCCAGGACGCGGATGCCGTCAGCGACGATGTTCTTCATGAAGAGGTTCGGCACCAGCACATATTCGTCGATCAGCCAGCGCAGCTTGCTGGGGCCGCTGCCCCAGGCTTTCACGAACTCGGCCCAGGAATCGAACGTCACCATTGGCGCGCGGCCGCCGCCGCGGTCCAGGACCTTCAGGACGCCGTCTTCCCAGAACATGATGACGGCATGCGCCTCGCGCTTCGCGGCGTTGACCCCGGTATCGATGACGCCGACGATCGCGACGCTGCCGTCCTTGGGGATCTTCATGCCGAGTTCGGGCGGGGTGATGAAGCCGGGGGCGCCGCGACCTTTCGCGCCGAACTTCATGCCGAGCCGGCCCAGCGCTGTCATCAATTCGTCCATCAGCATGCCGGACTTCAGCGTGGTCACCTTGAGCGCCGCGGCGAGATCGTCGAGCTGCATGAAAAGTCTTTTGTGCCAGATATTGCCGAGCTGGCCGGTCTTCACGCCCGCGGCGAGGCCCGACACCCAGGCGCAGATCCCGCCCTCGCCGTCGGCGATCAGCCGCGCCGCCTTGGTCCCCTTATTGGTCAGCCACTCGCCGACCGCCTGCTGCACCTTCTTGCCGAAGGCGGGGTTGTGGGTGAGCAGGGTGATGATGCGGACGGCGTCGCTCAGCACTTCGCCGGGGCTGACCGTGCCCGTCTCCATCATGTCGCGGGTCGATTTGCCGATGCGGCCGAGATCGGCGGTCGGCTCCAGAATGCCCTCGATCACCGTATGCGAGGCCGTCGCGACCGAGACGGCGAAGAGATTGGGATAGGCCTCGACGAGATCGCCCAGCCACTGGTCGATCTTGTCGGCGCCGGCGCTGACGCTGTCGGCGAAGATCTCGCCGGCCCGGCCGAACTGCACGGGCAGGATGCCCAGCACCGGGGGCCCGTATTCGTGGAACTTCTGCGCGTTCTTGATGATGTTGGCTTTGCGGGCGGCCTGCCGCTCGGAATAACTCGCCATCGCCGATCCTTGACCACGCGCCGCACCCGCCATGCGGCGCTTCGTTGCTTTGTCCCTCGCGGGGCGCAGGTTAGCGCCCGATTGTGCTCCGATGGAGGCGGCGAAATGGCGCGCTAGGTCTGCGTGCGGCGCGCCTCGATCGCATCCCAGACGAGACCCGCGATGTCCGGCCCGCCGAAGCGGCGGATCTCGTGGATGCCCGTGGGCGAGGTCACGTTGATCTCGGTCAGGTAGTCGCCGATCACGTCGATCCCGACAAAGATGAGGCCGCGCTTCTTCAGTTCCGGCCCGATCGCGTCGCAGATCTGCTGCTCGCGGGCGGTGAGCTCGGTCGCCTCGGGACGGCCGCCGACATGCATGTTGGAGCGCGCCTCGCCGGCCGCGGGCACGCGGTTGATCGCGCCGACCGCCTTGCCCTCGACCAGGATGATGCGCTTGTCGCCCTTGCGCACCTCGGGCAGGTATTTCTGCACGATCAGCGGCTCGCGCGAGAGCTTCTCGAAGGTCTCCAGCAGCGAGCCCAGATTCTCGTCCTCAGCGCGGATGCGGAAGACGCCCGCGCCGCCATTGCCGTAGAGCGGCTTCACGATGACGTCGCCATGCTCGGCGCGGAAGGCGCGGATCGCGGTGCGGTCATTGGTGATGAGGGTGGGCGGGATCAGGTCCGGCCACAGGATCGGGAAGAGTTTTTCCGGCGCGTCGCGGACATGGATGGGGTCGTTCACCACCAATGTCTTGGGATGAATGCGCTGCAGGACATAGGTCGTCGTCAGATACGCCATGTCATAGGGCGGGTCCTGGCGCAGCAGTACGACGTCGAAGTCCGAGAGTTCGACATTGGCCTCGGGCTGGAACGAGAAGTGGTTGCCCTTCTCGGCGCGGACGGTCAGGTGATGGCCGCGCGCGAAGACCCGGCCGTCGCGATAGGAGAGGTTCTTGGGCTCGTAATAGAACAGCGTGTGCCCGCGGGTCTGCGCCTCCAGCGCCAGCGCGAAGGTCGAATCGCCGCCGATATCGATGGCGTGGATCGGGTCCATCTGGATCGCGACGGAGAGCGTCATGGGCATCCTCAAGGGCTTAGGTCGCGCGCACCATCTTCCGCGCGCGGGGTCAATTCAAGCTGCGATTGAGCCGGCCGAGCAGGGCCCGCGCATCGTTCGCCCAGGGCGCCTGCGGCTCGCGCAGCAGCGCCTCGCCGAGCGCGGTGCGGGCGGCGATGGGCTGTTCGATCCGGGCGAGCGCGGCGCCCCACTCATAGCGATAGTTCACGGCATCGGGCGCGATCCGCATCAGCGTCTCCAGCGTGACCGCGACGCGCGCCCAGTCGTCGGCCTCGCGGGCGCGGGTGACGATATTGTTCTGCAGCCGGATCAGCGTGCCGCGATCGCTGAGCGCCGCGATGTGACCCTGATCCAGCGGCGTGCCGCGCGGCAGCATGGCTTCCAGATCGTCGCCGTCGACGGTGCGTCCGCCATTGAAGGGATCGGTGAGGATCGCGCCGCTCTTGGTCGCGAGGCCCACCAGGAAATGGCCGGGAAAGTTGATGCCGTGCGCGGAGGCGCCGAGCGCGCGGGCGGTGTGGATGTAGAGAATGCCGAGCGCGACGGGCAGGCCGCGCCGCCGCTCGATCACCGTCGCGAGATCGGCATTCCCCAGATCGTCATAGGTCTTGCGGTCGCCGGTATAGCCGAAAACGCCGTGCAGCGTCGCTGCCAGCACGGCCGCGACCTCGCGGTGATTGTCGATCTGCTCCAGCGCGCCCTGGGCAGCCGGCCCGAGGCCCGCGACATGGGCGGCCAGCGGCGCGGTATCGAGGCCCGGGCGGGCAATCGCCGACAGCGCCAGCGCGGCGGCGGCGATGTCGATATCGCCGGTGCCGGCCTTGCCGGCCTCATCGAGCACGGCGCGGGGATCGCCGCTCATGGTCGCCAGGCGTCGACGACATGGCGCGGCCAGAAGCGGTTCGCCTCCAGCACCATGGCGTCGAAGCGCATGGCATAGCCGGCATAGCGCGGGCGCACCTTGATGAAATGCGCGGCGGCGCGGGCGATGCGGTCCTGCTGCTGAGCTGAGATCGCGAAGATGCCGTCGGCCTCGGTGCCGCGCGCTTTCACCTCGATGAAGCAGATCGTGCGGCCCTTGCGCGCGATGATGTCGATCTCGCCGAGCCCGTGCGTCTTGGCGGGGCGAAAGCGCCGCGCAAGGATCGCGTAGAAGGTGAGGCGCAGCTTCCAGGCGGCGCGGCGTTCGGCGATCGCGCCGCGCGCGACGGCCGCGAGCTTCACATGGCTAGGCATCTTCTTTCAGCTCCAGCGCGCGGGCATAGACCGCGCGGCGCGGCAGGCCGAGCGCCCCCGCGACCGCATCGGCGGCGTCCTTCACCCGCATCGTCGTCAGCGCCTTGCGCAGCGCGCCGTCGAGATCGCGCTCCGCGGTTTCGGCATCGACGGGGACGGGCGGCGCCACGACCAGCACGATCTCGCCGCGCTGCAGGTCGGTGTCGGCGCGGGCGGCGTCCACCAGAGTACTCAACGTCCCGCGCCGCACCTCCTCGAAATGCTTCGTCATCTCGCGGCAGATGACGGCGTCGCGGTCGCCGAGCACGGAAAGCATGTCCTCCAGCGCCTCGACGATGCGGTGCGGTGCCTCGAAGAAGACGAGCGCGGCCTCGACGGCCTTCACCTCAGCCAGCTCCTTCTGCCGTGCCGACGAGGTCGGAGCGAGGAAGCCGGCGAAAAGCGTCCGCTTGGCCGACAGGCCCGAGATCGACAGCGCGGCGGTGAGGGCCGAGGGGCCGGGGATCGCAAAGACCTTGTGGCCCGCCGCCGCGACCGCCGCGACCAGCGCCGCGCCGGGGTCGGAGACATGGGGCGTGCCGGCATCGGTGACGATCGCCACCGCCTCGCCCCGCGCCAGGCGGGCGAGGATGACGGGCGTCGCGCGGTCGGCGTTTTCGGCGCGATAGGAGATGAGTTTCGTCTTGAAGCCGTACATCCCGAACAGCTTGCCGGTGACGCGGGTGTCCTCGGCCGCGACCGCCGCGACGCCCTTCAGCACGGCGAGCGCGCGCAGTGTGATGTCGCCGGCATTGCCGATGGGCGTCGCCGTCACATAAAGGCCGCTTTGCAGGGCTTCGCTGGGCGCTGAGCCGCGGAAATCGGCAGCTGACGGCGCGCTGGCGTCCGGGGAAGGTTTACTCCCGGACGGGGCCCCTTTAGCTTCCGCGCGGTCTGCGCTTCGGCGCGCCGGTTCACCCGACGAGGACGAGAATGGCTCTGGCACCGACGCTTCCTTCCTGGTCCTTCAGTGGTAGCGGTCTTGCCCGCCGCCTCAAAGCGATCTGTTCGGCGGCGCTGATCGTCCTTGGCGCCGCGGCCCTGTCGGGCTGCCAGACGGCGGCCGAGCCCGGCCAGGGCACCGTGCTGGAACCCGGCAGTGGCGGTCCCGGTGGCCCCGGCCGCGGTCCACGCCCCAACGTCAATCCGCTCGGGCCGGAAGGCCCCGTCGCCAGCGGCGCGCCGCGCCGCCCCGGCGGCATCGGCATGGGCCCGGTCAAGATCGCGCTGCTGGTGCCGCAGAGCGGCCGCGGCAAGGATCTCGGCAATCCCCTGTTCGACGCGGCGCAGATGGCGCTGTTCGACACCGGCCGCAACGACATCACGCTGATCGTCAAGAACACTTCGAACGGCGCCGGCAATGCCGCGCAGCAGGCGATCAATGAAGGCGCCGAGATCATCCTGGGGCCGGTCTTCGCCGAAGACGTCGCCGCGGTACGTGCCGTCGCCGCGCCGCTGGGCATCCCCGTGATCAGCTTCTCGTCGACCTCCTCGGCAGCGGGCGGGGGCGTCTACCTCCTCTCCTTCACCCCGGAAGAGGAAATCCGCGCCGTCGTGAACTATGCGGCCTCGCGCGGCATGGGTCTCTTCGCGGTCATGTCGCCGAACGATACCTATGCGGTGCGCGCCACCGCGACCTTCCAGCGCGACGTCGCCGCGACCGGCGGCCAGATCGTCGCCAACGCCGCCTACAATGCCGGCGGTCCCGTCTACAGCTCGGTCATGCAGCTCGATAACAAGGATTTCGACGCGATCTTCGTGCCCGGCGGCGGCAAGGGCCTGCAGAACATCGCCAAGCTCATCCGCTTTGGACCGCCGCCGCCGCCCCCGCCGCCGGCCCCCCCGCCGCTGACGGACGAGCAGATCAAGGCCGGCGTCGCACCGCCGCCGGCGCCCCCGCCGCCTCCGCCCCCGCCGCGCGCGGTGCTGCCCGAATATGTCCTGCTCGGCACGGGCCTCTGGGATGAATCCGGCAATGGCAGCGCCGGCGGCCTCACCGGCGGGCTCTTCGCGGCCCCCGAACCCTCGACGCGCCAGAGCTTCAGCGCGCGTTTCGAGGGCATCTACAATTACCGCCCGCCGCGCGTCGCCAGCCTCGGCTATGACGCGATGTCGCTCGCCGCGACGCTGTCGGACAACCTGCCCGGCCAGCGCTTCACGCAGAGCGCCATCACCGACCCCAACGGCTTTGGCGGCGTCGACGGCATCTTCCGCTTCCTGCCCAACGGCACGATCCAGCGCGGCCTCGCGATCATCGGCGTGACCGGCGGAGGCTTCACGGTGATCAAACCCGCCCCGCGCAGCTTCCAGGACACGGGGTCGTAGGGCGCGATTTACCCTCTCCGTCATCCTGAGGTGCCCGGCCAATGGCCGTGCCTCGAAGGACGCAGGGTGACGGCAACAGCGTGCGTGGTTCGAGGCTCCGCGCGTTCCGCGCTCCGCACCTCACCATGACGTAGAGTGGCGTTCGGTTGAGGGCCGCTACCGGCTCAGTTCCGCCGCCACGGCGTTCAGCACCAGCCGGCCTTTGACCGTTGCGGCGATGCGCGGGCCGTTGCGCGCGATCAGGCCCTCGTCAGCCAGCGCCGTCACCCGCGCCGCATCCAGCGCGCGTCCCGCCAGGCGTTCATAGCGCGCAGCGTCCATGCCTTCGGCGAGGCGAAGGGCCATGACGAGATATTCCTGCGCCTGGTCTTCGCTGGGCACGGCGTCGGCGGCGATCAGGCCCTCGCCCCGCGCGTTGACCGCGCCCAGCCAGCGTTCGGGAAATTTCTCGGTCGCCGTCGCGACGAGTTGACCGTCCTGGCGCACCCGGCCATGCGCGCCCGGACCGACGCCGAGGAACTCGCCGTAGCGCCAATAGACGAGATTGTGCCGCGATTCCGAACCGGCGGCGGCGTGGTTGGAGATTTCATACTGCGCGAAGCCCTGCGCGGCCGTGATCGCCTGGGTCAGTTCGTAGAGCCGCGCGGCGTCTTCGGTGTCGGGCACGGTCAATTGTCCGGCCGCATGCAGCGCGCCGAACTTCGTGCCGTCCTCGATGGTGAGCTGATAGAGCGAGAGATGATCGCCGGCCATGGCGAGCGCGTCGGTGAGTTCCGTCTCCCACGCCGCTTCGCTCTGCCCGGTACGGGCATAGATGAGATCGAACGAGGCGCGGCTGAAGGTGCGGCGCGCGAGGTCGAAGGCAGCGCGCGCTTCCGCCGCGCTGTGCCAGCGTCCCAGCGCTTTCAGATCGGCATCATCAAGCGCCTGGATGCCGACCGAGGCGCGGTTGACGCCCGCCGCCGCATAGTCGGCGAAGCGTGCGGCGTCGGTACTGGTGGGGTTGGCTTCGAGGGTGATCTCGATATCGGCGGCGAAGGGGAACAGTTTTGCCGCCGCGTCGATCACCTGCCCCACCGCGGCACCGGGCATCAGCGAGGGCGTGCCGCCGCCGAAGAAGATGGAATCCAGTGTCGGCCGCGCATCCAGCCGCGCGGCCTGCGTCTCCAGCTCGCGCACCAGCGCGCCGGCATAGGCCATCGCATCGACGCCGTCCTTGCGGACATGGGAGTTGAAATCGCAATAGGGGCACTTCGCCGCGCAGAACGGCCAATGGACATAGAGCGCAAAGCCGCCATCGGGCCGCGCGGCGTCAGCCATCGAAACAGGCCGCGATGAGCTGCGCGAACGCCTTGGCGCGATGGCTGATCCGCGCCTTCACTTCAGGATCGATCTCGCCCAGCGTTTCCGTGGCGCCGACCGGCAGCAGGATCGGATCGTAGCCGAAGCCGCGCGTGCCCCGGGGCGGGAAAACGACGCTGCCGTCGAAACGTCCTTCGAAGGTTTCGCAATGCCCGTCAGGGAAAGCGAGGGAGAGCGCGCAGACGAAATAGGCGGGCGAGGTCTCCAACCCTTTCGCCGCCAGCTCGCGCCTTATGCGCTCCATGGCGATGGAAAAGTCCTTGGTCTCTCCCGCCCAGCGCGCGGAATAGATGCCGGGATCGCCGCCGAGCGCCTCGACGCAGAGCCCACTATCGTCGGCGAGGGCGCAGCTCCCCGCCGCCAGCGCCGCGGCGCGCGCTTTGAGCTCGGCATTACCGATAAAGGTCGTCTCGGTTTCATCAGGTTCCGGCAGTCCGAGTTCGCCGGCCGAAACGAGATCGTCCGTATAAGGACGGAACAGCGTGCGCAGCTCGCCGAGCTTGCCGGGATTATGCGTGGCGACGATCAGCCGTCCGCCCGGAAAGCGGCGATGCTGGCTCATACCAGGCCGAGCGCCTTTTTCTGCGCAACGACGAGTTCGCTGACGCCCTTGCGCGCAAGGCCCATCAACTGGAGCAGCAGCTCTTCGCTGAACGGCTCCTTCTCGGCGGTGCCCTGAATTTCGACGATGCCGCCCGACCCAGTCAGCACGAAATTCGCGTCGGTGTCAGCGGTCGAATCCTCGTCATAGTCGAGGTCGGCCACCGGCACGCCGCCGACAATGCCGCACGAGATCGCCGCGAGATGGTCCTTCAGCGGGATCTGCTTGATCGCGCCGATCTTCACCATGCGGGCAAAGCACATGTGGAGGGCCACGAAGGCGCCGGTGATCGCCGCGGTGCGGGTGCCGCCATCGGCCTGGATGACGTCGCAATCCACCTGGATCTGGCGCTCGCCGAAGCCCTGCAGGTTCGTCACCGCGCGCAGCGAGCGGCCGATCAGGCGCTGGATTTCCTGGGTGCGGCCGGACTGCTTGCCCTGGCTGGACTCGCGGCGCATGCGCTCGTGGGTGGCGCGGGGCAGCATGCCGTATTCGGCGGTGACCCAGCCCTTGCCGGTATTGCGCAGGAAGGGCGGCACGCCTTCATCGAGGCTCGCGGTGACCAGCACATGGGTGTCGCCGAAGCGCGTCATGCACGAGCCTTCGGCGTATTTCGAGAAGCCCGGTTCGAGGCTGATCGTGCGCAATTGGTCGGGGGAACGGCCGGATGGACGCATGGCAAGGCCTCGCTCGGGTGAAACTGTCCCCTTGAACGGGGGTTTAGGGGGGGCTACCTACCCCTCTCGCACGGCCCTGCGCAATCGCCGATGTCAGCACCCACGCACCGCAACGACGCCCTTCTTGGACTAAGCCCCTCGCCTGCTGCCGCGCAGCTGGCCGACCGGTCACGCGAGATTTTCCGGCGGATTGTGGAATCCTACCTGGATACCGGCGAGCCCGTGGGCTCGCGCACCCTGTCGCAGCGCCTGCCGATGTCGCTCTCGCCGGCCTCGATCCGCAATGTGATGGCGGATCTGGAGCTCGCCGGCCTCATCGCCGCGCCCCATACCAGCGCCGGGCGCGTGCCGACCCAGGCGGGCCTCCGCTTCTTCGTGGACGGCCTCCTCGAAGTCGGCTCGCTCGCCGAGGATGAGCGGAAAGCCATGGACGCCCGCGTCGCCGGCTCGGGTCGCGGGGTGGGCGATCTGCTGGGCGAGGCGACCTCGCTGCTCTCCGGCCTCTCGCATTGCGCAGGCCTCGTGGTGACCCCGACGCGGGAGCGGACGCTCCGCCATGTCGAATTCGTCGCCGCCGGCCCTGGCCGCGTGCTGGTCGTCCTGGTCTCCGAGGACGGCTCGGTTGAGAATCGCATCATCGAGGCGCCGCTCGGCCTGCCGACCGCCGCGCTGGTCGAGGCGACCAATTTCCTCGGCGCGCGCTTGCGCGGCCGGACGCTGGACGAGGTCCGCGTCGTCGTGCGGGCCGAGCTGGAAGCCCGCCGCGCCGAACTCGACCAGGCCTCGGCCCGGGTCGTCGAGGCGGGGCTCGCGGAATGGGGCGGCGGCGATCCGGCCTTTGCCCGCTCGCTCATCGTGCGGGGCCAGTCGCGCCTGCTCGACGACGTCACCGCCGCCGAGGATCTGGAACGCATCCGCCTCCTCTTCGATGACCTGGAGCGCAAGCAGGACGTCATCCAGCTCCTCGACCTCGCCCGCGACGCCGACGGCGTCTCGATCTTCATCGGCGCGGAATCCAAGCTCTTTTCGCTGTCGGGCTCGTCGGTGATCGTCTCGCCCTATCGCGACGCCCATGACCGCATTGTCGGGGCGATCGGGGTGATCGGCCCGACCCGGCTGAATTATGCCCGCATCATCCCCATGGTGGATTATACCGCCCGCATGCTGAGCCGCCTGATCGGCGCGCCCCAATAACGGAAGACGTGAATGACTGACGACTACAGTGACGACCAGCAGCCCCTCGACGAGCAGACCATCGCCGCCGGACTTCTGGCCGAGATGCAGGGTGAGATCGACCGCCTGAACGGCGAGCGCCTGCGCGCCCTCGCCGACGCCGAAAACGCCCGCAAACGCGCCGAAAAAGCGGTGCAGGACGAAAAGGCCTATGGCGCTTCGAAATTCGCCCGCGATCTCCTGTCGGTCGCCGACAATCTGCGCCGCGCGATCGACACCTCGGTTCAGGCCGCGAAGGACGATCCGGCGGTCGCCAACCTCCTGACCGGCGTCGAACTGACCGAGAAGGAATTGCTGGGCGCGCTTGAAAAGAACGGCATCAAGCGGCTGGAGCCCAAGGGCCAGAAATTCGACCCGAATTTCCACCAGGCGATCGCCGAAGTTCCCAATACCGGACAGCCGCACGGCACCGTCGTCGATGTCGTCCAGGCCGGCTACATGATCGCCGACCGTCTGCTGCGCGCCGCCATGGTCGTGGTCGCCAAGGGCGAGCCGCTGCGGCCTGCCGACCCCACCGCGCAGCCCGGCAGCGCCTTCGACACCAAGGCATAGTGAATCAAACGTTAGATGGGTCGCTCGATCTCGAGCGACCCATCTAACGGGATGCAAAGCCATATTAGGTAAATTGCGTACTGCCGGGGGGCCAGGACGCATCGTGACCGTAACAGTGAATACCTCAGTTGAGAGCGCCGTCGTCGAGCAGGCGCGGCTCGATCTGATTGCCGATACGCTCCCCTATGTGCGTCTGCAGATCCCGCTTTGGACGGGCATCGCGCTGTTCGGCTATTCCGGCATTCTCCCGCTCGTCTCGCCCGGCCTCACCCCCGGCCTCATCGCCTGGGCCGGCCTCCAGCTGCTCGTCGTCCTCGCCATGCAGGCCGCAATGACGCTCTGGCCGCGCGGCCAGGCGGTCGGTCTCTTCGGCATTCCGCGCCGCACCGCCTATACTGCCGTTTACGGCCTTGCCGGCCTCACCTGGGGTCTGATGGCCTTCGCGGTGCTGGAGCCTGGCCGGTTTGCGACGGAGGCCTCGGTCGGCGCCGTCCTGGTCGGCGTTGTCGCCGTCAACTGCGCCCGCCTCGCGCCGCACCCCATCGTCTATCTCGCCGCCATCGTCGGGATCACGATCGCCGCCGTCCCGGCCTTCCTGCTGCAGGGCAGCGATACCGGCCTGCTGATCGGCCTCGCCAGCCCGTTCTGGACGGTGATGCTGGCGATCCCCGCGCTGCAGCTCTCGCGCCGCATGGGCGAGATGATCGAAACCCGTCTGCAGAACGAAAAACTGCTCGCCAGCGTCGCCGCCGCGCGCGACGAGGCGGAGGCCGCGAGCCGCGCCAAGTCGGCCTTCCTCGCCAATATGAGCCACGAGCTCCGCACGCCTCTCAACGCCATTCTCGGCTTCTCGGACGTGATGAAGGACGCCCTGTTCGGCGAACTCGCACCGCGCTACCGCGACTATGCCGCTGATATTCACGGCTCGGGCTCGCATCTTCTGGCGCTCATCAACGATCTGCTCGACATCGCCAAGATCGAGGCGGGCCGCATGCAGGTTACGCCCCAGCCGGTCGATGTCGAGGAAGAGCTCTCGCAGGTCGCCCGCCTGCTCCAGCCCAAGGCCCGCGAGAAGCGCCAGACGATCCAGCTCGCGCTGGAACTCGCGCCCGACGAGGTCATGGTCGACGCCCGCGCCTTCAAGCAGATCGCCTTCAACCTCGCGGGCAACGCCGTGAAGTTCACCCAAGGTAGCGGCACGATCGAGATTGGCCTCCGCGACGAGGCCGGCGATGCGGTGCTGTGGGTCAGGGACAACGGCCCCGGCATCGCCGCCGAGAAGCTGGAGCGGCTGTTCCGGCCGTTCGAGCGGGTCGACAACGCCTATTCCGGCGCCCATGGCGGCACCGGCCTCGGCCTCGCGCTCGTCAAGGCGCTGGCCGGGTTGCATGGTGGCGCGGTCGAGATCGCCAGCGAAGTCGGCGAGGGCACCACCGTTACGGTGCGCTTCCCCGCCGCCGTCGTGCCGCGGGTTGCCGCCGCCGCGCTCGCCGCCTGATTACAGCGGATTGGCCGCGAAGGTGTCGCAGCGGTTCATGTCGCCGGTCTGATAGCCGGTCTTGAACCACTTCTGGCGCTGCGCCGAGGTGCCGTGGGTGAAGGTTTCCGGCACGACATAGCCGCGCGACTGTTTCTGGATCGTGTCGTCGCCGACCCCTGCCGCCGCCGCCAGCGCCTCGTCGATATCGCCGGCCTCGATGATGGATTCACCCTTGCTGGTCTTGGCATGGGCGGCCCACACGCCGGCGAAGCAGTCGGCCTGCAATTCCTGGCGGACGGAGAGGGCGTTGATCTCCTCCTCGCTGCGGCCCTGGCGCTCCTGCGCGACCTGGGTGGATATCCCGAGCAGGGTCTGCACGTGATGGCCGACTTCGTGGGCGATGACATAGGCCTGGGCGAAGTCGCCGGCCGCGTTGAAGCGGGTGGCGAGCTCGTCGAAGAAGTCGAGGTCGATGTAAACATGCTGGTCGGCGGGGCAGTAGAACGGCCCCATCGCGGCCTGGCCGTTGCCGCAGGCGGTCTGCGTCGAGCCGCTGAAGAGCGTCAGCACCGGCGGGTCGTAGGAGCGGCCCTTGGCCTGGAAAATCTCGCCCCAGACATCCTCGGTGAAGCCGAAGACGGTGCGCGAGAAGGCGACCTGGCGCTCCGATTCCTGGCTCGTGGGCGCCGGGCGTTCGACCCCGCCGCTGAGGCCGGAGCCGCCGCCGCCCAGCATGCCGCCGAGCAATTGCAGGGGGTTCACGCCGAACACGAACCAGGCGATCGCACCGATGATGACGATGGTCCACAGGCTGAAGCCGCCGCCGCGCCCCGCGCCGCTGCCCATGGGAATGCCAAGCCCGCCGCCGCTGCTCCGGCGCCCGAAGATGCTGCCGAGCCCGCCACCGCCGCCGCTCGATCCGCGCCGGTCGTCGAAATTGGTGCTCTGGCGTTCGCCTTCCCACTTCATCGGCTTGCTCCCCTGCGGTTCTGCCCGCTGAACTCAGCTCAACCTAACCCGAAGCGTTAGGTTCAATCAAAACCTCACCGCATCAGGCTTTCGCTTGCGGCACCTTCAGGCGGTTCCTATATACCCGCCCGACGCGGGGTTATTGTCAGGTCCCGCCGAACCGCTCTTTTGCTGGGCTTTTCGGCGCAAACGACGATATATCGCGCTCCGAACGCAACATCACCACAAGGGGATGGGCGAGGCGGCGCTTCAACTGGAAGGCCGCGGATCCGTCCGCCGCACAAAACAGGGACTGACTGAATATGGCGAAAGTCATCGGTATCGACCTCGGCACGACGAATTCCTGCGTCGCGGTCATGGAGGGCGGCAAGCCCAAGGTCATCGAGAACGCCGAGGGCGCGCGCACGACCCCCTCGATCGTCGCCTTCACGGATGACGGCGAGCGTCTGGTCGGCCAGGCCGCCAAGCGCCAGGCGGTGACCAACCCGACCTATACCTTCCACGCGATCAAGCGCCTCGTCGGTCGTCGCTTCGACGACAAGATGGTCCAGAAGGACATGGCGCTGATGCCCTATCAGATCGTCAAGTCCGACACGGGCGATGCCTGGGTCGAAGGCCGCGGCGCCAAGAAGCTGAGCCCCTCGGAAGTTTCCGCCTTCATCCTGCAGAAGATGAAGGACACCGCCGAAGCCTATCTCGGCGAGAAGGTCGAGCAGGCCGTCATCACGGTGCCCGCCTACTTCAACGACGCCCAGCGCCAGGCGACCAAGGACGCCGGCAAGATCGCCGGCCTTGAAGTCCTGCGCATCATCAACGAACCCACGGCCGCGGCGCTCGCCTACGGCCTCGACAAGTCGAAGACCGGCACGATCGCCGTCTACGATCTCGGCGGCGGCACGTTCGACATCTCGGTGCTGGAAATCGGCGACGGCGTCTTCGAGGTGAAGTCGACCAACGGCGACACGTTCCTCGGCGGCGAAGACTTCGACATGCGCCTCGTCGACTACCTCGCCGACCAGTTCAAGAAGGAACAGACGGTCGACCTGCGCAAGGACAAGCTCGCGCTGCAGCGCCTGAAGGAAGCCGCCGAAAAGGCGAAGATTGAGCTCTCCTCGGCGACCCAGACCGAAATCAACCTGCCCTACATCACGGCCGATGCCTCTGGCCCCAAGCACCTCAACCTAAAGCTGACCCGCGCGAAGCTGGAGAGCCTGGTCGACGATCTCGTCCAGCGCACGCTGCCCGCGTGCAAGCAGGCGCTGAAGGATGCCGGCGTCTCGGCCAGCGACATCGATGAAGTGGTCCTCGTCGGCGGCATGACCCGCATGCCGAAGATCCAGGACATCGTGAAGCAGTTCTTCGGCAAGGAGCCCCACAAGGGCGTGAACCCCGACGAGGTCGTCGCTATCGGCGCCGCGATCCAGGCGGGCGTGCTGAAGGGCGAAGTGAAGGACGTCCTGCTGCTCGACGTGACCCCGCTCTCGCTGGGCATCGAGACGCTGGGCGGCGTCTTCACGCGCCTCATCGAGCGCAATACGACGATCCCGACCAAGAAGAGCCAGATCTTCTCGACCGCCGAGGACAATCAGGGCGCGGTGACCATTCGCGTCTTCCAGGGCGAGCGCGAAATGGCGGCCGACAACAAAATCCTCGGCCAGTTCGACCTGATGGGCATTCCGCCCGCGCCCCGCGGCATGCCGCAGATCGAGGTCACCTTCGACATCGACGCGAACGGCATCGTGCACGTGACCGCGAAGGACAAGGCGACCAACAAGGAACAGCAGATCAAGATCCAGGCCTCGGGCGGTCTCTCCGATGCCGACATCGAGAAGATGGTGAAGGACGCCGAAGCCAACGCGGCGGACGACAAGAAGAAGCGCGAGATCGCCGAAGCCCGCAATCACGGCGATGCGATGCTGCACCAGACCGAGAAGAGCCTTGCCGAGTATGGCGACAAGGTCGGCGCGGACGACAAGCTCGCCATCGAAGGCGCGATCATCTCGCTGCGGGACGCGCTGAAGGGCGAGGATGCCGCCGACATCCAGCAGAAGACGCAGGCCCTGATGCAGGCGTCGATGAAGCTCGGCGAGGCCATGTACAAGGCGCAGGGTGAAGGCGGCGGCGATGCTGGCGCTGCGGACGGCGCGGACGCTGGCGGCGACGATGTCGTCGACGCCGAGTTCGAAGACGTCGACGACACCAAGAAAGACCAGGGCTGATCGGATTGGGGAGCGGCACGCCGCTCCCCTCTTCGCTGGGGGATTGAGCCTTGGGCACCGTCAAACGCGACTATTACGAAGTGCTGGGCGTCGAGCGCACCGCCGACGGCGCGGTGCTGAAGACCGCCTATCGCAAGCTCGCGATGGAGTTCCATCCCGACCGCAATGCCGACAATCCCGAGGCCGAAAAGCGCTTCAAGGAAGTCGGCGAAGCCTATGAGATACTGAAGGACGAACAGCGCCGCGCGGCCTATGACCGCTTCGGCCATGCCGCCTTCGAGGGCGGACGCGGCCAGGGCGGCCAGCGCGGCGGCTTCGATTTCTCCTCCGCCTTCACCGATGTCTTCGACGATCTCTTCGGCGAGTTCATGGGCCGCGGGCGTCAGCCCGGCGGCGGCCAGCGCGCGGCGCGCGGCCAGGACATGCGCTTCGACCTCGAGCTGACACTGGAAGAGGCGTTCAGCGGCAAGGACGCGACGATCAAGGTGCCGACCGCGGTCACCTGCGAGACCTGCGAAGGCTCGGGCGCGGAAGCGGGCGCCAAGCCCGTGACCTGCACGACCTGCTCGGGCGCCGGCAAGGTGCGCGCCAGCCAGGGCTTCTTCACCATCGAGCGCGCCTGCCCCACCTGCGGCGGCGCGGGCCGCATCGTCAAGAATCCCTGCAAGGCCTGCAACGGCGCCGGCCGCATCGCCAAGGAGCGCACGCTCTCCGTCCGCATCCCCAAGGGCGTTGAGGACGGCACGCGGATGCGGCTCGCCGGCGAAGGCGAGGCCGGCATGCGCGGCGGCCCGAACGGCGATCTCTACATCTTCCTGTCGGTCGCCCCGCACGACATCTTCAAGCGCGAAGGGCTCGACCTCTTCTGCCGCGTCCCCGTCGCCTTCGCGACGGCGGCACTGGGCGGCAGCGTCGAGGTCCCCACGATCGACGGCGGCCGCACCAAGGTGACGCTGCCCGAGGGCACGCAGACCGCGCGCCAGTTCCGCGTCCGCCACAAGGGCATGCCCGGCATGCGCGGCGAGGGCGCGGGCGATCTCTATGTCGAATGCGCCGTCGAGACGCCGGTGAACCTCACCAAGAAGCAGAAGGAATTGCTGCGCCAGTTCGAGGCCGCGGCGACCGAGGGCAACCAGCCCGAAGCCACCGGCTTCTTCGCGCGCGTCAAGGAATTCTGGGCCGGCGCTCCCAAGGAATAGGCGGCGCTATTTCGCCGCCGCCGCCATCAGCTCGGAGATCCGCGCCTTCCAGCTGCCATTGTCGTAGGGCGCCTTTTCGATCACATCGGCGATCTTCCAGGCGCCGTCATGCTGCTTCAGCACGATCACCCAGATCGTCTCGTCGCGATGGAGCGTTGCCTCCGCCGTGTCGGGGCCGGTCGCCTTCACCGCTTCCACCGGCAGGCCGTCCACGACATCCTGGCAGCTGCAGAAGGGGTCGTATTCCATGACGTAGTCATGGTCGTTGGCGTGCGCCACGATGGCCTTGAGGTCGGGTTCGCAGAAATCGCCGCAAAAATCATCGGCTTCCGTACTGGGCGCGGGCGCATCCGGCGGCGCGGGCAGATAGGTGTCCGAGAAACGCTTCATGAACGCCTCCGGCGTCTCGGATGCCGCAAACGCGGGAAGAGCCGCCAGCGCGAACGCGCCGCAGAACAAAGCCAACCGAAAACGCATCATACTCTCCTTGGGCGGGCGCGCGGCCGGCCGACCGCACCCTGGCGCCCGATCCGACGGCGCGTCCAGACAAAAGCGTCGGGCAGGGCGCGCGATCACGCTTTCCTCCGAAGGCGCCTTTCGCTACGCCGTTCGGGTCATCATCGCCGGAGCTCCCTTCATGAACGTCACCGACGCCATCACGCAGCGCATCTCGACGCGCGCCTTTCTGGACAAACCGGTCGGCGAGGCCGAGCTGCGCGCCATTCTCGACGTTGCGCGGTTCTCGCCGTCGGGCGGCAATTGCCAGCCCTGGCACGTTTATGCGCTGAGCGGCGCGGGCATGGCGCGCTTCCGCGCCGAGCTCGGCGACGTCATGGCCAGCGATCCCATGGGTGAGGAAACGGAGTTCCACATCTATCCGCCGGGCATCAAGGAACCCTATCGCTCGCGGCGCTTCAAATGCGGCGAGGACCTTTATGCCTCGATCGGCATTCCCCGCGAGAACAAGGGTGGGCGGCTGATGCAGCTTGCCAAGAACTACGATTTCTTCGGTGCGCCCGCGGCGTTCTTCTTCGCGCTCGACCGCCAGATGGGCCCGGGTCAGTGGGCCCATCTCGGCATGCTCATGCAGACGATCTGCCTCACCGCCGAGGAGATGGGTCTCGCCACCTGCATGCAGGAGGCCTGGGCGCGCCGGCACAGCTTCATCCGCAAATTCTTCGGCGTGCCCGACGAGCTGCAGCTCTATTGCGGCCTCGCCGTCGGCTACAAGGACCCGGGCGCCCCCATCAACAGCTGGCGCACCGAACGCGCCCCGGTCGACGAGATCGCGACGTTCGTCAGCTGACACGTCTTGCTCATCGCTAGTCGTGTCATGGTCCGCGAAGGCGGACCATGACACGACTAAATGAAAAGGGCCGGCGTTTCCGCCGGCCCTTTTTCGTGGACGCTCTTCGCCGCGCCTAGTGCATCGCCTCGTGCGGCTCGGCGGCGGCGAGGCCATGCAGCTTCGGCCGCGAGCGGCGCGGGATCAGCTTGTCGAGCGTGACGGCCATAGCCGGCAGCACGGTCACCGCGTTCAGCATGTTGATCAGGAACATGAAGGTCAGCAGCATGCCCATGTCGGCCTGGAACTTGAGGTCCGAGAACGACCAGGTCGAGACGCCGATGGCGAGCGTGATGGCGGTGAAGACGACCGCCATGCCGGTCTTGTCCATGGTCTTCTTGTAGGCGGTGGTGATGTCGTCGCCCTCCGCCAGGAAGTGCTGCAGGCGGTCATAGATGTAGAAGGCGTAGTCGACGCCGATACCGACCGCGAGCACCATGACCGGCAGGGTCGAGACCTTCAGGCCGATGCCCATGATGTGCATGAACCAGTAGCCGAAGAAGGTCGCGAAGGTCAGCGGCACGGTGCAGCAGAGCGTCGCGCGCCAGTCGAGGAAGGTGAAGATGACGAGCAGGATGATGACCGCGTAGACGATCAGCGTCATCGGCAGTTCCTGTTCCTCGATCTCCTCGTTCACCGCCGCCGCGATGCCCGAATTGCCCGCGGCGAGGCGGATATAGAGCGAGGGCTGCGTGCCCGCGATCTCGATCTCGGTGACCTTGGCGAGATCCTGCCCCTCCAGCAGCTTCTTGACCGCGCCGTCGAGCGGCTGGGCGATGCCCGGCGCGCCCAGTGTCCACGGCACCTGTCCCGTGAAGATCTGCGTGCGGTGGCCGAGCGAACCGCCCTCGAGCGAACCGATCTCGAACGCCGTGGCGGCGCTGACATCCTTGCCGGCGAAGACCGACAGGACATCGACCGGCACGCGCCCGCCCGCCTTGCGGGCGTCGAGCTTGAGGTCGGCCGCCGCGATCACTTCGCGCGCGTCGCCCGTGCCCTTCACCGCGGCGACGCTCAGCGTCACCTGGTGGCCGGGCACCGTGCCGTCCGCGGGCGTCAGCACGAGATTGGCGAGCTGATCGGCCAGGACCGTCCAGACATCATCGTTCATCGGCAGGGCGTCGGTGTTGAACGTCGTGACGGTCAGCGGGATTTCCGCCGGGTCGTCATCGTCGTGGAGCTGTGCGGAATAGGTGAGGCCGTCGAGCTCTGCGGGGGTCAGCGTCCAGCTGCCGTTGAGATTGTCGGTGCCCTTGTTGAGCGCCGGCGGGATCGACTTCGTCTCGCGCCACGCCTTCACCGCCGCGACGACCGGGGCGATCGTCTCGGCCTTGCCGTTGGCGAGGAAGAGATGGATCGGCAGCAGCGTGCATTCCGAATTCAGCACGCCCGCGGTCGAGGGGATCGGGCTCGTCGCCTGGACCAGCGAATACTGGTTGTGCGGCAGGCCGCGCCATTTGAGGTTGCCCTCATACCAGCCGGCATTCAGCTGCTTGGCGAGTTCGGCGACCGACACCGCCGACACCACACCCGGCACGTTGCGCAGGTACCAGGTGAAGCGGTTCATGTATTCCATATAGGGATACTTGATGCAGGCCTGCGGCGGCGCCTCGACGATCACCGTGAAAAGGTCGAGCGCCTGGTTGAACTTGGTCGAGACCGTGCGCGCATCATAATTGTAGCGATGATCGGCCTTGAGCTCGGGCATGCCGGCATGGACGTCGCCGATCTGCCGCTGCAGGCCGAAGAAGACGGCAAGGCCGAGCAGCACGAGCGAGACCGCGAAGAAAGGCATCGCGACCTTGGGCTCGGCGATGCCGCCCAGCAGGTGGACGAGGCCCTTGGCGCGGTCGCGCTGGCGCGTGACGATGGCGCGGTAGTCGCCCTTGAACTTCATCAGCGAGGCGATCAGCGGCAGCATGATGAGGTTGGTGACGATCTTCAGCGCGACGCCGATCGACGAGGCGATGGCGAGCTCCTTCACCATCGGGATCGGCACGAGATAGAGCGTCGCGAAACCGACCAGCGCCGTCGTCAGCGCCATCGAGCCCGGAATGAGAAGACCCGAGAACGAATAGCGCGCCGCCTGCTCCGAGCTCATGCCCTGGCTGAGCCCATCGGTCAGCAGGTTCATCTGCTGGATGCCGTGGCTGACGCCGATCGCGAAGACGAGGAACGGCACGAGGATGGCGAGCGGGTCGAGGCCGAAGCCGAGCAGCGCAATGATGCCGAACTGCCAGAACACCGAGACCAGCGAGCAGCCGACGGTGAGCAGGGTCAGCGACCACGAGCGGCAGTACCACCAGACCGCGGCGACGGTCAGGAAGAAGGCGACGGCGAAGAACTTGATGACTTCCTTGGCGCCTTCGATGATGTCGGAGAGCGCCTTGGCGGTGCCGATGATGTGGACCTTGAACGGCGCCGGCTCGTTCTTGACGGCGTCCTTCCAGGTCGCGATCTCGCTCTTCAGCGCCGTGTACTGGTCGGTCGCCGGCAGCTTCTGGGCGATGATCTCGTCGAGCTTGGTCTTGAAGGTCGGATAGTAGCTGCCGACCACCGGACCGTAATTCAGCTCCATCGTGCCCAGCTGCTTCTTCACGCCATCGGCATAGTCGCCGCAGGGCGAGACGAACGTCTCGCCTTCGAACTTGGTCTCCACCCAGTGCATGAAGCCCGACGGCGCCGGGCAGTCGGCGATCGCCTTGGTCAGCGTCGCGATCTTGTCTTCCAGCGCCTTCTTGTTCGCGGCGCTTTCGGCATCGCCCGTGTCCTTGAACGCGGCGAGATCGGCCTGCGCCTGGGCGAGGTCGGTGACATTGTCATGCGCCTTGGCGGTTTCGGCGGCGCGCAGCTCTTCCAGGCGCTGGTCGACATACCAGAGCGCCGGCCCGCCGGGCTCCTCGAAGCGTTCGCGGATGGTCGTCTCCAGCCGCTTGCCGAAATCGGCGAAGTCCAGCTTCTCGCCGGTCGAGGGATCGAATTCCAGGATTTCGGCCGTCACCATCGCGGCGGTGAAATCGTTGGAGACGAGACGGCCGACAAAACCGCCGCGGATGACGTTGTTCTGGATCTTCTCGATGCGGCCCGGCGCGCCGACCGTGCCGGCCGTGGTGGTGCCGCCGATCACGTCGTCGGCGCTGATACCTTCCTCGGTGATTTCGAAGAAGCGCGTGTTGGGCGTCCACAGGCTCGTCACCGTCTTGCGGTCGATGCCGGGGATGAAGAAGAGGTCCTGGGTGACGCCGTTCAGCGTCGCGAGGAATTCCGGCGTCCAGATGCTGCCCGGCTGATCCGAGTTCGCATGCAGCACCACGATGATGCGCTTCGCGCCCGGCAGGCTCGCCTGGTACTGGTTGAAGGTGTCGACATATTCGTGATGCAGCGGCCACATCTTGGAGATGCCGGCATCGGTCTTCAGCCCGGTCGCGAAATAGCCCATCGCGATGGTGAAGAGCGCGATCGCGATGAGAATATAGGTGCGAGCGCCGAAAACGATCCGCTCGAGTGTCTTGACCATCTAACAGTCCCCTCGAGGCCGCGGCGCGGCCTGATCCTTGGATTCGGCGCGCCGGAACAGGCGTGCGCCGCCGCAGACCCATGGGGAAGTCGATAGTTCGCCTGTGGCGCGCAGCCGCGTGTGGCGCGGCGCCGGCGTTGTCCCTGGGGTCCATTTCTTCTTGTAGGTGCGGTGTCTCCGGCTGGCCCCAACCCGCCGATCCGCACGTCCGATCCTCGCCCGGCGACGCCGAACGGGAGCGGCGGGCAATGTGTCGCGGCGCGATTCCAAGGTCAATCGCGATTCCACGGCCTGACGTTGCGACACCAGACCTAAGTATCGGGAACGACTCAGGGAAAACCGATGACGGCACCGTCAGGTTTAATAATGACGGAGGCGTCATCTTTATTGACTGGCAAGTTGTGGCCGGGCATACTCTGCGTCAACCGGCCCATAGTCCGGCACAGCCGAAGGGAAGACGCATGACCGAGACCGTCCAGATCACCAAGGATCCCGCCTATAACGCGGTCGATCCCGCCGACTTCCCCGCGATGATGGATGTGGACCGTTACGGCGACCGCACCACCGCCTTCGACAAGATCATTTCCGCGACCCACGACCATTTCTGGGATCCGCTGGACAAGAAATACATCGACTTCACCGAACCCTTCGACATGGAGAACGAGGCGCTGCTCCCCGAGGAGATGTTCCCCATCTTCGCGACCCGCGTCGGCGAGAAGCTGCAGGGCAAGGACAAGGTAGGCTTCATCAACGAAAGCGTCCGCTGGATGCTCTCGGCGATCCTGCACGGCGAGCAGGGCGCGCTGTCGCTCTCGGCCTCGCTCTGCCACATCCTGCGCGACCCCGGCGCCCAGGAATACGCCGCCAACCAGACCCGCGAAGAAGCCCGCCACGTCGCGGCGTTCTCGAAATACGTCGCCGCCCGCTGGGGCAAGCCGCTCCCGGTCGGCCCGACGCTCGGCAATCTCCTGACCGACCTCGTCAACGCGAAGGAAGTCTACAAGAAGATCGTCGGCATGCAGATGCTGGTCGAAGGCCTCGCCATGGGCGCCTTCGCGACCATGTACAACAAGGCGCGCGATCCGCTGCTGGTGAAGCTGATGCAGCTCGTCATGACCGACGAGGCCTTCCACCACAAGTTCGGCAAGATCTGGGCTGACCGCACGATTCCGAAGCTTTCGGTCTCCGAGCAGGAGACGATCGAGGATTGGGCCGCGAGCTGCTTCCAGACGCTGCTCCTCAACCTCATCAATCCCGAGCAGATGAAGGACGTCTATGCGCGCTGGGGCATGGACTGGCAGGACGCGCAGGCCGCGCTGATCGAGGCGATCACCGACGAGGAACGCCGCAAGCGCATGAACGAGTCGACCGACATCTTCCGCGTCCTCATCAAGACGCTGCTGAAGGCCGGCATCATCACGAACCGCACCAAGGCGTTCTACGCGACCTACGTGAACATGGACGAGCTGAAGGCCGAAGGCGACGAGATGGTCGGCGACGCGATCGCCGAAGACGGCATCAAGTTCCTGCAGACCATCAATTTCGGCGACAAGGCCGCCAACAAGGGCAGCCTGCTCCTCGCGGCCGAATAAGCTCAAATCTCGAAAAAGCAAAAGGGGCGCGGTTCAACACCGCGCCCCTTTTCTTTTGCGCCTCGCTGGGCGTGCGCACTGCCTACCAGGGCACGGTCTTTCCGGCGCGGTCCACAAAGCGCAGTCCTGGCGTGCCCTGTTGCGCGAGAAGAACAGTCACGACCTCCGGTATCGCTTCCGCCATGCCGAAAGGCGCCGACGGGCCGCCCAGATCCGTGCGGATCCAGCCCGGCGCCATCAGCACCAGCGACCGCTGGTCACCCGCATGCCGCGCGGCATAGCTTTTCATCAGCTGATTGAGCGCGGCCTTGCTACTGCGATAGAGGTCATTCACGCCGTTCGCGTTGTTGGCGATGCTCCCCTGGCCCGATGACATGGCGCCGATAAGGCCATCCGGCCGAACGAGATCCTGCAAAAGCTCGACGGCGCACATCACGCCCAGCGCATTGGTGATCATGATGTCCGCGAACTCATCTGGCGAGATGTCGGCCATGGTCGCATTGGGCTTGTCCCGATTGGCGGTTCCGGCGTTGACGAAAAGCATCTCGACCTGCCGGCCCGAAAGGCGCTCGCGCAAGGCGGCGATCTGATCTCGTTTGGTGACGTCGACCTGCTCGATCGCGATCCGGCCCGCGTGCAGCTCGGCCAGTTCATGCAGCTTGGTTCTGTCTGCGCCACGCACGGTGCCGATGATATGCCAGCCTCTCTGCGCAAACTCTCCGGCCATCGCGGCGCCCAATCCGCGCGAGGCGCCGAGCAGCAGTATGGTCGGGGCGTTTTCGTCGCGACGTTCGGTCATTCCGGCAGCTCTCCCGGGCATCGCCTCTGTCTGAAGACGATCTTCCCGCAATGATACTGGCATACCGACTGCGCGGGGAGAACGACGCGGTCCTAGCTGCGCTCGATCCGTGCCCCGAAACATCCGCGCCGCGCGAAGTGGGCGTGGAGGAGGGCGATCTCGGCGCGCGCCAGCCAGGCGCGGATCAACGGATCGGCCTCGGCACCCGGCACGACCTCGGCATCGACCATGATGCCGTCCGCATCATAGGCGCGCAGCGAGAGCAGCCGCGTCGCGAGATAAGGCGGCACGGTGTCGTCGATCACGGCCGCCGCGACGGCGCCTTCGCGCACGAAGACCGGACCCGAAGCGCGATAGGGCGAGGCCGCGACATCCATATGCGGATGCGAGGTCAGGATCACGCGCTCGCCGGGCACCGCGTCCTCCAGCGTCACGCGGCAGGGAAACCCGTCTTCCGCGATCAGCCGCTGCGCCCCGCGCGCGGCAAGCGCGGCATCGTCGAGCGCGAAGAGATCCTGGAACAGCGCGGGATCAAGCCCGGTGATGCGATAGGTCATGAGCGTCTCCTTCGAGACGCTCTATGCCATCCTGTTGCATGCGCGACGCGCCGTTTTCGGACACGCCATCGCGGCGCTATTTGAACGGCACCTTCGCCACCACCGTCTCCTCGAACGGCGCATCGTCGGGCGTCGCGCCGTCCTCGCCGAAGCGGTCCCACTGGCTGTTGGCAATATAGTAGAAATCGCCGCCGACGATCTGACCGAGCGTGATCTCGCGGTGGAACGGCGCATTGGCCGCGAGAACCGCGACCTGGCGGATGCGCGACCAGTCCTCGCCGACCGCGATGCGCAGCACGCGCTGCGGATTGACGCCGTTCTGCGTCGCCAGCAGCAGATTGCCCTCGCCGCCGGTCAGCTCGTCGATCCCGAGCAGCGTCGTGCCCGACAGCGGGGCGAGTGCCGTCATCTTCTTGGTCGCGACGTCGATCGTGTAGAGCCCCATCGCATAGTCGGCGACGACGAGGATCGTGTCGTTGGCGACCAGCGTCAGGCCTTGCGGCGAGACGAAGCGCTCCTCGTTGCTGAAGGTTTCCAGCGTATCGGCGCCGGGCGGCAGGCGGTAGATGACCGCGCCCGCGCTGTCGCTGACATAGACCGTGCCGTCGGCGGCGATGGCGAGATCGCCCAGCGCCGCCTTGGCGGCGGCGGGCAGCACGGCTTTGCGCTTCAGTTCGCCCGTCGCGAGATCGAAGGCGAAGAGCCCCGCCGCGCCGATCTCGTCGGGTTTCACCCCGCCGGTCTGCGGCACCGCGGCGCTCGCCGCCCACAGCAGGCCGCGCGGCGCGTCGATGGCGAGGCCGAAGACGCTCCAGAGCCCGGCGCTCGGCGGCACGAAGTCCGACACCGTCCCCTGGTTCACGACGACGATGCGGCGCTCGGTGACGCTGCCCGCGAAGACGCGCCCGCTCGCCGCGTCGATCGCGAGCCCTTCGAACAGCGCGCGCCCGTTGCCCAGCTGATAGGCGATCTGCGGCGATCCCACGGGCGCCAGATTGCGCGCCATGGTGGTCTGCACGCCGATGAAGCGCGGCTCGCCGAGCAGCGCGGCGAAGGTGCCGCCGGTGTCCAGCACGGCGGCGAGGCCCATCCCCGCGAACTGCTCCAGATGGGTCAGCGCTGCGTCGCTCTCGCCGTTCTCGGCTTCCGCCGCCGCGAGCGCCAGGGTGATGCCGGGATGGCCGGGGCGCAGCTCCAGCGCCGCGGTCAGCGCGGTTTCCGCGGCGCCATAATCCCCGCGCTCCATCGCCGCCTCCGCCTCGGCGCGCAGCGCCTGGGCTTTCAGGAAGGCGGGCGTCGCGGCGCTCGCGGTGCCGGCAAGCGCGATGGCGCCGAACGCCAGCGCGCGCAGAATGGCGTGCATGTCTTAGTCTCCCCCAAGGCGGGGAAACTGACCTTGGAAATCGCCGCCGCGCAAGATGCCCGCGATGACGCCTGCGTCAGCCCGCTGCGCTTGCGTCAGCCCGCTGCGCTTGCGTCAGCCCGCTGCGCCCGCGAACCCGCGATAGCGCAGCAGCGGCTCGACCTCAGGGTCGCGCCCACGGAACAGGCGATAGGCCTCCGCGGGATCGCGGGTGTTCCCCGCCGACAAGACATAGTCGTAGAGCCGCTTGGCGGTTTCCGGCTCGAACGGATCGTGCTTCTCGGCGAAGGCGTCGAACCCGTCGGCGTCCAGCACCTCCGACCACATGTAGGAGTAGTAGCCGGCCGAATAGGCATCGCCGTCGAAGAGGTGGAGGAAATGCTGCGGCCGGTGGCGCAGCGCAATCTCCTCGGGCATCCCGATCCGCGCCCGCGTCGCCGCCTCCGCCTCATGCACGTCGAACCCGCTGAGATCGCTGCGCGTGTGGAGATCCATGTCGAAGATCGCGGAGCCCAGGAACTCGACGGTCGAGAAGCCCTTGTTGAAGGTCTCCGCCCGCATCAGCTTCTCGATCATCTCGGCCGGCATCGCCGCGCCGGTCTCGGCATGGACGGCGAACTCCGCGAGCACTTCGGGCTGGTCCAGCCAGTGCTCATAGACCTGGCTCGGGAACTCCACGAAATCGCGTGGCACATTGGTGCCTGAGAGGCTGCGATAGGTGACGTTGGACAGCATGCCGTGCAGGCCGTGCCCGAATTCGTGGAACAGCGTCGAGGCGTCGTCCCATGACAGCAGCACGGTCTCGCCGGGCGCCGGCTTGTTGAGATTGAGATTGTTGAGGACGAGCGGGATCACCGCGCCGTCCATTTTCTCCTGGTCGCGGAAATTCGACATCCACGCGCCCGACGACTTGCCCGGCCGCGCGAAGAAATCGCCATAGAAGACCGCGACGATGTGATCGTCCTTGTGGACCTCCCACACCTTCACCTCGGGCGCGTAGACGGGGACGTCAGGCGCCGGCACGAAGGTCAGGCCAAACAGTTTCGTCGCGCAGGCGAAAGCGGCATCGACCATGCGGTCGAGCTGGAGATAGGGCTTCAGCGCCGCGGCGTCGAAATCGTAGCGCTGCTTGCGCAGCTTCTCGGCGTAATAGCGCCAGTCCCAGGCCGCGAGTTTGAAATTGCCGCCCTCGGCATCGATCATGGCCTGCAGATCGGCGCGCTCCTCCAGCGCCCGCTCGCGCGCCGGCTGCCATACGCGTTCCAGCAATTGCGAGGCGGCGGCGGGGGTCTTCGCCATCGCGCCGTCCAGCTTGAAGTCGGCGTGGTTCTTGTAGCCGAGCAGATGCGCGCGCTCCTGGCGCAGCGCGACGATCTCGCCGATCAGCCTGTTGGTGTCGACCGCATTGCCGTTGTCGCCGCGCTTCATGAAGGCGTCATAGGCCTGTTCGCGCAGGTCGCGGCGGGCCGAGAACGAAAGAAACGGCTCGACGCTCGGCCGCTGCAGCGTGATCGCCCATTTGCCGGGTTGTCCGCGCTCCTTCGCCGCTTCCGCCGCCGCGTCGATCGCGAATTGCGGCAGGCCCGCAAGATCGGCCTCGCTCTCCAGCATCAGCACGAAATCGCCGGTATCCTTCAGCACGTTGAGACGGAATGCGGTGCCGAGGCTCGCCATCTCCTCGTTGATCGCCTTCAGGCGCGGCTTGGCGGTCTCGTCGAGCCCGGCGCCCGCGCGCACCAGGACACGGTGGGCCTCCTCCACCAGCCGCAATTGTTCGGCGTTGAGCCCCAGCGTCGCACGCGCTGCGTGGATCGCGTTGACGCGCGCGAACAGTTTGGGGTCCAGGCGGATCGCATCGCTGTGCTGGGCGAAACGCGGCGACATCTCGCGCTCGATGTCCTGCAGCGCCTCGTTGGATGCGGAGCTGGAGAGGTTCTCGAAGACCGCGCTCACCTTGTCGAGCAGCCGACCCGAGCGCTCCAGCGCTTCAAGGTCGGCGAAGGCGGGCGGGGCGGGGTTGGTCACGATGCGCTGGACATTGCCGAGCTGCGCCGCCATGGCCGCCTCGAAGGCAGGCAGGAAATGTTCCGGGCGGATGCGGTCGAGCGGCGGCGCGCCGAACGGCGTCGTCCAGTCTTCGAGCAGGGGATTGGGGTCTGACATGATGCGTCTCGCAAAAGGGCGTGACGCGCATCCTGCCCCATCAAGGGGGCAGGCGGAAAGTCAAAGCCGCGCTACTTCGTGCCGCCGAAGGCGCCGCAGTTCTGCGTGATGGTCCAGATCGAGTACTGGAAGTAGTCGACGTCCTTCAACATGCACTCCGCGCCCGCGCCGTCGACCAGCTTCATGTCGTAGAGCCCGTTCTGCAGGTCCTTGAACTGGAAGCTGGCGCCGGGCGCGATCTGCTGGCCGCCCAGCAGGTCGGGGCCGAAGCGGTCGACGTCGATCGGCGAGACATAGATGTGCGCGATCGCGACCTTGGAGTCGTTTTGGATGGCGAGCTTGCCCGCCTGGGCGAACGCCGGCACGAAGGCCGCCGCTGCAAGCGCCATGGTCAGGACAAGCCGTTTCATCTCACAAATGCTCCCAAGAGGCCCGAACGCGCTATCTTGATCATGTCCGGGAAGTTACGGCGGAGTTATGGCGGATGGATACTGAATGGTCTCTGAATGCGCTGGCCGTGGCCCGTGGCGTCCAGCGCTGCCTGTTCGCCAAGGGCTATGCGCCGCTCACCGAATTCATCCTGCCGGACGGCTCGCGCCTCGACGTCGCTGCCCTCGGTCCTTCAGGTGATGTGCTGGCGGTCGAAATCAAGGTCTCGCTGGCGGATTTGCGCGGCGATCGGAAATGGCCGGGCTATCTCGACTATTGCGAAAGCTTTTTCTTCGCCATCCCCGTGGGCTTTCCCATCGAGGCGGTGCCGGAATCGACGGGTCTCATCGTCGCCGACCGCTGGGGCGCGGAAATCGTGCGTCCGAGCCCGCGTCTGACCCTCGCGCCGGCGCGCCGCAAGGCGCTTACCCTGGCTTTTGCCCGGGTCGCGGCGGTGCGCGGGCTGCGCGCCCAGGACCCCGAAGGCGTGGCGCTGATGCCATAGCGCCCCAAGAAAACGGGGCGCCTTGGCGCCCCGTTTCCGTTGTCGTTCTGGTCAGGTCCGGTTAGCCCGGATTGCCGTCGCCATCCGTGTCCGGCTCCGGCTCGGGCTCCGGCGCGGGTTCCGGTTCCGGCGCGGGTTCCGGTTCCGGCTCGGGCTCGGGTTCCGCGACCGGCTCCGGCTCGGGCTCAGGCTCGGCCACCGGTTCCGGCTCAGGCTCCGGTTCGGCAACGGGTTCCGGCTCCGGCGCAGGTTCGGGCTCGGCGACTGGTTCCGGCTCAGGCTCAGGTTCGGCGACGGGTTCGGGCTCCGGCGCGGGCTCCGGCTCGGCGACCGGTTCCGGCTCAGGCTCCGGTTCGGCGACGGGTTCGGGTTCCGGCGCGGGCTCGGGTTCCGCGGTCGGCTCGGCCGTGGGCTCCGCCGGCGGTTCAGCCGTCGGCTCTGCGGTGGGCTCGGCCGTGGGTTCCGCAGTCGGCTCAGCCGTCGGTTCGGCCGTCGGTTCGGCCGTCGGCTCCGCGGTGGGTTCCGCCGTCGGTTCGGCGGTCGGTTCCGCCGTGGGCTCAGCCGTCGGCTCGGCCACCGGTTCGGTGCCCGGCTCGTCCGGCGTCGCCAGCTCCTGTTCGACCGCGGCGGCCGACGGCGCTTCCTCGGCGATGTCGGCAACCTCGGCATCGGTCACGGGAACCGCGGCCTGGGCGTCGGCTTCGGGGTCCGCGACCACGGCGGGGTCCTCGATCGCCGGCGGGGGCGCCGCTTCCAGCGCCGCGTCGGTGGCGGCGAGCTGCTCGGCGCCGTCGGTATCGGCCTGGACCTCGTCGGCGGCGACTTCGACGTTGTCGACCTGCGCGTCCGCTTCGACGACGATCTCGTTCGTCACATAGGTATTGTTGATCTCTATGTTGACGGAGTTGTCGATATAGACGTTCTGCTCGTAGGTGTTGAACTCGTAGTTGTCGTAATAGGTGTTGTACTCCGCCTGGTACTGGTCGGAGATGCCGCTGCAATACTGATAGTCGTCGTAATAGTACTGTGCGTAATCGGGCTCGTAGACGGCCAGGTAGTCGTAATAGCCGCCGTAATAACCGTAGAAGTCGTCGAGCGCGACGAGCGCCATCCAGCCGTAATCGTCCGACCGGTTCAGCGTCAGCGCACGGTCGAGCACCGCGATGAGATAGGCGAGCTCGTCATACTCGTTCTGGTAGCCGCGGCGCGATTCCTGCCGCGACACGAGATTGCGGCGCATCGCATTGGCGCGGCGCGCCGTCGCGGTGCGCTGGGCGCCGGTCGTCTTGCCGCCGCCGAGGCGCTGCTGGGTCAGCTTCCAGGATTCGTTGAAGGCGCGCATGCCTTCCTTGACGCCGCGATTCTTGATGCCCGAGCGCTTGTAGGTCGAGTTCAGCTTGCCGACGGCGCGCGAGGCGGCGCTGACGGCCTTGGCGAGCGCCGTCTTGTCGCGGCGGGCGGTCGCGTCCTTGACCGCCTTCAGGGCGCGGTCGACTTCCTTCACCGCCTTGGCGAAGGGCGCCGACTTGCCGCGCTCGGCGCGCGTCATCTTCTTCATCGAGACGGTGACGACGGAGAGCGCGCGCTGCGACTTGCCGAGCAGCTGACCGCCGGTCATCTGCGTCTTGTTGGCGGCGGCGGCCAGAGCGAGACCGGCATTGCCGCCGCTCAGAATGGGGGTTGGCGAGGCATAGGCCGCGCTGGTCAGCGCCGCCGCCGGAATGCCGGCGACCAGTGCCACCAGCGACACGGACATCAGCATCTGCCGGACAAAGTCCGATCGTTCAGTCATGTAGGTTAAGCCCCGTACTTGGTTGGATAAACGCGCCGCCCGCCCCTGCATCGCGGGGGCACGCTGTCGCTTAGGTTGCAAAGAGTCAAAGCGGATCGGCGGCCATCGTTAAAAATAGCCGCGCTGTGGCCGCAGAAGCGCGCCACCACTGTTCGTTGGCGGACCAAGCCGGTCGCCGTTCACCCTCGTCTTAGGCCGCCCATCCCCCGATGCGAGGGCGACCCTCTGCGCCTTCGCCTGAACCGCGTGTGAATGGCGTCACTTCGGCGAGCGCTTGGCGAGAATGCGCTGCAAAGTGCGGCGATGCATGTTGAGCCGCCGTGCGGTCTCCGAGACGTTTTGGCCGCAGAGCTCGTAGACCCGCTGGATATGTTCCCAGCGCACCCGGTCGGCCGACATGGGATTGTCCGGCGGCGTCGGCTTGACGCCGGGGCGGGCGAGCAGCGCGCGGATCACGTCGTCGGCGTCGGCGGGCTTGGAGAGATAATCGACCGCGCCGAACTTCACCGCGGCGACCGCGGTTGCGATATTGCCATAGCCGGTCAGCACGATCGCCCGCGCCTCGGGCCGCTCGCGATGCAGGGCGTCGACCACGTCGATCCCGTTGCCTTCGCCGAGCCGCAAATCGATCACCGCAAAGGCCGGCGGCGTCTTCTTCACATGGGCGAGGGCAAGCGGCACGCTTTCCGCGGTCGCGACAGCGAACCCGCGCGTCTCCATCGCCCGCGCGAGGCGCATGCGGAAGGGCATGTCGTCATCGGCGATCAGGATGGTGCGGTCGTGCACGCCGTCTAGGACGCGGTCGTCGGTCATGAAACCCCGTTGCAGAAGCGGCGGACGCTATCATGGGGCGAGCATCATGCAAGACAGTGGCGGAATTCGGGTTAATCCGCGACCTCCAGCCGGTCGCGCGGCCAGGCCATGGTGACCGAGGCGCCGCCGTCGAAGGCGTTGCCGAAGGTCAGTTCCGCGCCGGTCCGCTCCAGCAGCGTCTTGGCGATGAAGAAGCCGAGCCCCATGCCGACATGGCCCTGGCGGGGATGGGCGGGTCCGAGCTGCTCGTCGGTCAGCGCCGCCCGGCCGGGACGGGTGGTGACATAGGGCTCGCCCAGTTTCGCCAGCACCTCATGCGCGAAGCCCGGCCCGTCGTCGCGGATGCGCACCACGATCCGCGCCGCGTCCCACATGGCGGAAACCTTCACGCGCTTTTCCGCGAAATCGGCGGCATTGGCGATGAGATTGCCGATCGCATAGCGCAGCTCCGGCATGAGCTGGACGACGGGCGAGTCCTCCGCGCCCTCGATGCTGATCTGGACCTTGAGCGAGCGGTGCGGCTGGGCAAGGTCGTCGAGAAAGGCGAGCAGGGGCAGGCGCGCGTCCGGTCCGCCATCGTCTTCCTGCCGGTTGGCGAGGCGGCCGAGGATTTCGCGGCAGCGATCGACCTGGGCGCGCAGGAGCTTCGCATCCTCCGCCAGCGGCCCGTCCTGCGGCAGTTCGCGCTGCAATTCCTTGGCGACGATGGCGATCGTGCCGAGCGGCGTGCCGAGTTCGTGCGCGGCGGCGGCGGCGAGACTGCCGAGCGCCGCCAGCTTCTGCTCCGAGGCGAGCGCGATCTCCATGGCGGCGAAGCCGGCCTGCATGCGCGAGGCTTCCGACGAGATGCGGAAGGTGATGACCGTGGTGAAGCCGAGGCTCAGCATCAGCGCGATCCAGACGCCCGCGACATAGATCGGAGGCAGGCTCAGCGCATCGCCCGCCTCCCAGGGCAGCGGCAGGTGATAGACCGCGAGCCCCGTGATCAGCGCCAGCGTGTAGCCGCCGAGCGCCAAGGCGTAGCGCAGGTTCAGCGAGGACGAGGCGATGACGACGGCGGCGAGCAGGATCAGCACGAAGGGGTTTTCGAGGCCCCCCGTCAGGAACAGGATCGCCGCCGCCTGGGTCTGGTCAAAGGCGAGATAGAAGAACGAGGCGAGGTCCGACGGCCGCCGCTGGGCGGGATAGGCGACATTGAGGATGACGGTGAAGGCCGCGCCCGCCCCGATCGCCGCGAGGCACGCCGCCAGCGGCAGCGCGAAGCCGAGCCCGAAATGGACGAAGAGCACGGTGATCGCCTGGCCCGACAGCGCCATGCCGCGCAGCATGTTCAGCGTGCCGAGGCGAAGGCGTCCCTCTTCGCCATGGGCCAGCGCCACGACGCGGGCGAGGAACCCGTCATGCTGTCGTCTCGCCGGCGCGAAATCGGCGCTCGTCATATCGTTATGTCCGCCCTCTGGCGCTGGGCGCGCCCGGTACGATAGGACACCACCCGCACGCCCGCGGCAAATGCCGCCTTTCGCTGCAGGACAGGACCCATGCCCCCCCGCACGCGCGCCGTCTTCCTCGCGCTCATCGCCATCGCCGCCGCCGTCGCGACCGCCGCCGTCACGATTCTCCTGACCAGCGAGCGCCAAGTTGGCGGGCAGGCCGCCCAGGTCGGCGGCGCCTTCGCCCTGACCGACCAGGACGGCAAGCGCGTCACCGAGGCCGATTTCCGCGGCCGCTACATGCTGATCTTCTTCGGCTTCACCAACTGCCCCGATGTCTGCCCGATGACCCTCCAGCGCATCGCCGACGCCCTGGACGCGGTACCTGCGCTGAAGGAGCGCCTGACCCCGGTGCTGATCACCGTCGATCCCGAACGCGACACCCCCGCCGTGATGAAGGAGTATGTCGGCTTTTTCGGCCCGGAATTCCGCGGCCTCACCGGCACCCAGGCCGAGATCGACGCCGTGCTGAAGGCCTACAAGGTCTACGCCAAGAAGGTCCCGCTGCCGGATTCGGCGCTCGGCTACACCATGGACCATGGCGGCCTCATCTATCTCTACGGCCCCGACGGCGCCTTCGTGACGGCCTACGACCCCTCGCTTGACGTTACGGCACTCGCGGCGCGCCTGAAAGAGAACGTCAACTAAGCTGACCTATGATAGCGCTTGACGGGCCTATTGTGCGCCGCACAATGACCCTCTGCGCCATGGGGGGCGCGTCACCATTGGTACCGGCCAGCCGAATACGGCGGCCGGAGGGGATCTGACGCACCGTGCTACTTCCATTTCTCTACGCGGCGGTCGACACCGCCAAGCGTTCCGCGCAGCCGTTCCGCGCCGTCGCCGACTACAGCGCCAAGGCGCTGCGCGACCCGTCCAATCCGTTCGCCGAGACCTATGTCGGGCGCAGCTGGGCCGCCGCCTTCGACCTCTTCGAGACGCTGACCCGCAACTACAAAAAACCGGCCTTCGACCTGCCCGGCCTCAAGGTCTACGGCCAGCCGGTGACCGTGACCGAGAAGGTCGTCTGGTCGAAGCCCTTCTGCGAGCTGCTGCATTTCGAGAAGGATCCCGAGACCTATCCGAAACTGCGCGCCAAGTTCCCGCACCCCAAGGTGCTGATCGTCGCCCCGCTCTCCGGCCATTACGCGACGCTGCTGCGCGGCACGGTCGAGGCGATGCTGCCCGAGCATGACGTCTACATCACCGACTGGCTCGACGCGCGCGACGTGCCCTTGAGCGCCGGGCGCTTCGGGCTCGACGATTACGTGACCTATGTCATGGAGATGCTGCGCCATCTCGGCCCCGGCACGCATGTCGTCGCGGTCTGCCAGCCCGGCCCCGCCTGCCTCGCCGCGGCCTCGCTGCTGCATGAGGACAAGGACAAGGCGGCGCCGCGCTCCCTCACCATCATGGGCTCGCCCATCGACGCGCGCCGCTCGCCGACCGCGCCCAACAAGCTCAGCGAGGAGCGGCCGTACAAGTGGTTCGTGGACAACATGATCCACTGCGTGCCGCTGCCCTATGCTGGCGTCGGGCGTAAGGTCTATCCGGGCTTCCTGCAGCTCACGGCCTTCATCAACATGAACCGCGAGCGCCACACCAACGCGCAATACGACTACTTCAAGAATCTCGTGAAGGGCGATGGCGACAGCGTCCAGAAGCACCGCACCTTCTATGACGAGTATCTCGCGGTGCTCGACCTCTCCGCCGACTTCTATCTGGAAACCATCGACCGCGTGTTCCAGCGCCACGAACTGCCCAAGGGCGAGTTCAAGGTGCATGGCCGCCTCGTGAAGCCCAAGGCCATCAAGGACATGGGCCTGATGACCGTCGAGGGCGAGAACGACGACATCTCGGGCATCGGCCAGACCCAGGCCGCGCACGACCTCTGCACGTCCATCCCCAAGGACCGCAAGATCGACTACATCCAGGAAGGCGTCGGCCATTACGGCGTCTTCAACGGCACCCGCTGGCGCACCGAAATCCAACCCCGCGTCCGCGATTTCATCCGCGCGAATATGTAGCGCGCTCCCTTACCCCCCTGCCCTTGCGGGGGGAGACAGCCATTCCGATCGCGGAGCGAACGGGATGGCAGAGGGGGGCACGTGATCTCACAAAGCGCCCCTTACGCTTCACTGTCATGCCCGCGCAGGCGGGCATCCATCGCGTCGAGCACTGTGGAAGGTGGATGCCCGCCTGCGCGGGCATGACAGATGGTGTTGCGGCCCGACCTACGCGCCCGCCCATTAACCCGGCTAACAGCGAATTCACCTGGCGGACATCACGGCGCAACGGGCGTAGGCTCATGTCAGTGGTCCCGCCTCGCTGCCCGCCTGTATGCCCCTCTGGCTTCACCGCATCCTCAATCTCCTGCCGCTCGTTGCCCTCGCCGGGGCCGCGTGGGTGCTGCATGTCTTCCTCAGCGAGCACAGCTACGAGGCGATCACCGCCTCGGTCGATGCCGTGCCGTGGACGTCGATCGCCTGGGCGGCGGCGCTGACCGTCCTCTCCTTCGTCGTTCTCACCGCCTATGACGCGCTCGGCGTCCGCTATGCCGAGGCGCCGATCCCGCTGACGCGCGTCGCCTATGCCGCGCCCATCGCCTATGCCTTCTCCAACAGCCTCGGCATCTCGATGCTGACGAGCGGCGCGCTGCGCCTGCGGCTCTATCGCGCCGCGGGCGCCGGCGCGGCCGCCCGCATCACCGCCTTCTGCACGCTGACCCTCTGGCTCGGCCCGATCCTGCTGCTCCCCGTCGCGCTTGGCGCACTTGGCCTGACGCTTGAGTCGGTGATCGCCGGTCTCGCCGCGCTGGCGCTCGTCATCGGCTTGCTCACAGCGCGCCTTTGGTGGCGCCGGCCGCTCACCCTCGGCGGCGTCACCGTCGCGCCGCCTTCGCCGGCGATGGGCCTGGCGCAGATCGCGGTCTCCGTCGCCGACTGGGTGGTCGCGGCGCTCGTCTTCGTCGTGCTCGTCCCCGCCGATGTCGCACCGCCTGAACAGGTGCTCGCGGCCTTCCTGGTCGCCCAGACGCTCGGCCTCTTCAGCCATCTCCCCGGCGGCATCGGCGTCTTCGAAGCCTCGATGGCGGCGCTGCTGACGCCTCAGGGCGGCGTGGCGGCGTTGGCGGGACCGATGCTCGTCTATCGCGCCGTCTACTATCTGGCGCCGCTGCTCATCGCCGCCCTCGTCTTCATGGCCGGCGAAATCTGGGAGCGCCGCGCGGGCCTCGCCAAGGCGCAGCGCGCGGTGACGCCGGGCCTCCGCTTCCTCACCCCGCCTTTGCTCGGCGCCGCGGTCTTCGCTGTGGGCGTTGTGCTGCTGCTCTCCGCGGTCACGCCCGGCATCGACGAGCGGCTCGATTTCCTCGACGACTTCCTGCCCATCGAAGTCATCGAGCTCTCGCATCTCGTGTCGGTCGCGGTCGGCATCGCGCTGCTCTTCCTCGCGCGCGGCCTCGTACGCCGCCATCGCAGCGCCTTCACGGTGACGCTGATCATGCTCGGCGTCGGCATCGTCGCCTCGCTGCTGAAGGGCGCCGATTATGAGGAGGCCGTGGTCGCCGCTATCGCGCTCGCTTTGCTCTGGCCCGCGCGCGGCTTCTTCCACCGCCGCGCCGCCGCCTTCGATCTCGCGCTGACGCCGCTCTGGATCGTCGCCATCGCCGCCGCGCTGGGGGTCAGCGTCTGGCTCGGTTTCTACGCCTTCCGCGACGTGCCCTATGCGCCGGACCTCCTCACCACGACCGCCGTCGACAACGACGCCGGGCGCTTTCTGCGCGCCCTCGTTTTCGGCGCGATCATTCTCTTCGCGGTCCTTCTCGTCGCTTTCCTGACGCTGCGCCCGGCGCGCCGCCTCGTGCCGCCCGATCCCGCCGATCTGGAGGCGGCGGCTGCGATCGTCGCGGCCTCGCCGGAAACCTCCGCCAATCTCGCTTTGCTCGGCGACAAGAGCTTTCTCTTCGACGAGAAGCGCCAGGGCTTCATCATGTATGCCGCATCGGGACGCAGCCGCATCGCGCTCGGCGATCCCGTCGCGCCGAATGACGCGATCAAGCGCGAGCTGCTCTGGCGCTTCCTCGAACGCTGCGATGCCGAGGATGCCTGGCCGGTCTTCTATCAGGCCTCGCAGGCCGCGCTGCCGCTCTATCTCGATGCCGGTCTCGCCGTGAACAAGCTGGGCGAGGATGCGAATGTCGATCTTGGCGCCTTCACGCTCGACGGCGGCGCGAAGGCCAATCTCCGCCAGACCGTACGCGCCGCGGAACGCCGGGGTCTCGAACTCACCGTCGCGCCCGCGTCCGACGTGCCCGCGCTGCTGGACGAGATGAAGCAGGTTTCCGACGCCTGGCTCGCGTCGAAGAACGTGCGCGAGAAGGGCTTCTCGCTCGGACGCTTCGATGCCGCCTATCTCGCGCGTTATCCCGTCGCGCTGGTGCGGCTGAAGGACGACCACCGCCTCGTCGCCTTCGCCAATATCTGGCAGGGCGCTGACAAGACCGAACTCTCCGTCGACCTCATGCGCCACGCGCCCGACGCGCCGTCGGGCCTCATGGATTTCCTCTTCGTGCGGCTGATGCTGTGGGGCCGCGAGCAGGGCTATCGCCGCTTCAATCTCGGCATGGCGCCCATGGCGGGGCTCGCCGGTCATCGCCTCGCGCCGCTCTGGCATCGCGCGGGCAGCTACATCTTCAGCCGCTGGGGCGCGCTCTACAATTTCCAGGGCCTGCGCGCCTACAAGCAGAAATTCACGCCGGTGTGGGAGGCGCGCTATCTCGTCTCACCCGGCGGTGCGCCGCTGGCGCAAATCCTGGTTCACGTCGCGGCGCTGGTGTCGGGCGGCCTCATGGGAGCGATACGAAAATGATCCGTGGACTGATCGCCTGCGTCACGGCGACGCTCCTGACGGCTTCCGCGCTCGCGGCGCCGGTGAAGGTGGAGGAGGTTGCGAACTACGCCCCGAAGGGCAAACCGACGGCGCTCGTGATCTTCCTCTCGGGCGATGGCGGCTGGGAAAACGGCGTCATCGAAATGGCGCGGCTGCTCGCGGCGGAAGGCGCCGAGGTCGTCGCCGTCGATACGCCCAAGCTCCTCGCCGCGCTCGATGCCTCCGCCCCATCGGGCTGTAGCGACCTCGCGGGCGCGCTGACCGCCTTTGCGGCGGCCGAGCGCCATGCCTACGGCATCGCGGACAACGCGCCGCTCGTCCTCGCCGGCTTCTCGTCGGGCGCCACCATCGCCTATCTCGGGCAGGCCGCGATGCCTGCCACTGCGGTGTCGGGCGCCATCGGGCTCGGCTTCTGTCCCGATATGGAGAACAAGCGCCCGCTCTGCGTCGCCGGCGGCGCGGCCGATCTGACCGTGACCAAGGGCAAGGCGAGCACGCTCTACGGCCCGGCGCTGACCGGACTTCCCGGCTTCGTCGCCTTGCAGGGCATGCAGGATCAGGTCTGCAATCCGCAGGCGACGGTCGATTTCGTCGGCAAGATCCCCGGCGCTAAAGTGTTTCAGCTTCCCAAGGTCGGGCATGGTTTTGGGGTCGAGAAGAACTGGGTGCCGCAATATCTCCAGGCCTATCGCGAGATCGTTGCGGCGAAACCGGAGACGTCACGATGATGCGTTTCGCTGCCGCCGCTTCGGCGCTCGCCCTTTTTCTGCTTCCCGCCGCGCAGGCTGCGGACCCGTTGAAGTTCGGACGCTTCGATGCCGTTGAGGTCGTCTCGCCCACGGGCGATCCCACCTCCGTCGCGATCATGCTCTCGGACAAGGCGGGCTGGGACAAAGCCGCCGCCGATGCCGCCGCGGCGCTGGCTGCGAAGGGCGCGCTGGTATTGGGGGTCGACTGGAAGGCCTACAAGGCGGCGCTCGACGGCGATGGCGGTTCGTGCGTCTACCCGGCGTCGGACCTTCAGGGCCTCGCGCAATATGCCGAGAAGACGCTGGGGCTGAAGCGCTATCTCCAGCCGATCCTGGTCGGCGTCGGCGAAAGCGCGTCAGCGGTCTATCCCGCGTTTGCGCAAGGCCCCAAGGACACGTTCAAGGGCGCGCTCGGCGTCGGCTTCTGTCCGGTGCTGAAAACCGTGCGCCCGCTCTGCAAGGGCCACTCGGACGATCTTCATTCGACGGCGGGGAAGGCGGGCTTCTCCTATGCGCCGGCGACCTCCGGCCTCGACAATTTCGTCGCGCTGAACGGCGTCACGGGACAGAGCTGCGCGGCAGGTGATGTCGACGCCTTCATCGCCAAGATTCCCGGCGCGAAGGTAATTGAAGCCGATCAGACGCCGCTGACGGATCAGCTCGCATCCGCCTATGCCGCGCTGACCGCCACTACCACGGCGTTCGAACAGGCGCAGGGGTCGACCGACAACACGCCCAGCGCCCCGCCGCCCGCGCCGACCCATGTCGACATTTCCGGTCTCGACGATCTGCCGCTGACCGTCGTGCCCAGCGCGGACACGCCGACCTCCTATGCCATCTTCCTCACCGGCGACGGCGGCTGGGCGGGCATCGACCAGTCGATCTCCGAAACCCTCGCGGCCAAGGGTGTCGAGGTCGTCGGCTTCAACACGCTCGACTATTTCTGGGAGGCGAAGACCCATCTCCAGACCGCCGCCGACGTGAACCGCGTCTTCGATGCGATCCGCGCCTCCGACCCCAACGCCAAGGTGATGGTGATCGGTTTCTCCTTCGGGGCCGAGGTCGCGCCGGTCTTCTATCCCGACCTCGCCGACGCCTCGAAGGCGATGATCTCGCGCATGGTCCTGCTGGTCCCCGGCACCCTGGCGGTGTTCGAGTTCTCGTCCTCCTACTGGCTGGGCGACGAGCCCTCCGAAGGCGACGACGTTGCGGCGGCGGTGAAGGCCGACAGCAACGTGCCCGTGCTCTGCATCTATTCCTCCGACGATGACGGCGCGTGTCCCGCCATGGCCGGCGCGCCGCCGTCCAACGTCACACTGAAAGTGCTAGGCGAAGGCCACCATTTCGGCGGCGACTACGACACGCTCGCCGGCATCATCCTCGGGGCGCAGTGATGTCCACCTTGCTGCTGGCGGCGCCGCTGCTCGCGGCCCTCGCCGCGCCGGCGGCGCTCGACCTTGCTGACGTGGACGACCTGCCCTTGACGGTCGTGCCGAGCGACGGGCCGACGACCTCCTACGCGATCTTCCTCACCGGCGATGGCGGCTGGGCGCATCTGGCGTCCTCCGTCGCCGACGATCTCGCGCAGCACGGCGTCACCACGATCGGCTTCAGCACGCTGCGCTATTTCTGGAGCCCCAAGCCGCCGCTGCGCACCGCCGCCGACCTCAACCGCATCTTCGCGGCGATTCATTCCGCCGCGCCCGCCGCGAAGATCGAGCTCATCGGCTATTCCTACGGCGCGGCGATTATCCCCGTCGTCTATCCGCTGCTCGACGATGCCGCGAAGGACATGGTCTCCCGCCTCGCGCTGATGATGCCGGACGCGAAAGCGGGCATCGTTGAGGACGACGCGCCGCCGCCTGCGCCGGGCGCCGCGCCGGTCTACGACTTCTCCACCACCTTCTGGTCGGATGACGATCCCGCCGCCGGCTACGACATCGCCGCGGCGATCCGTGGCGATAACGCGCTGCCGGTGCTCTGTGTCTATTCCGCCGACGATGACGGCGCCTGTCCCGCGCTTGCCGTCGCGCCGCCCGCCAATGTCACGCTGAAGGTGCTGGGCGAGGGCCACCATTTCGGCGGCGACTACGACGCGCTCGCCGCCCTCGTCCTCGCAAACTGATCAGACCCGCGCCGCCGCTTCCTCGCGGATGCGCTTCACCATATTGGCGAAGCCGTTGGCGCGGCTCGGCGACAGATGCGCCTGCAGCCCGATATCGGCGGCGAGGGTGAAGGGCGCATCCATGATCTCTTTCGGTGTGCGTCCGGAATAGACCTGCAGCAGCAGCGCGATCAGCCCGGACGTGATGATCGCGTCCGACGCCGCCCGGAAGGTGAGGGTCTTCCCGTCGAACGCGCTCTTCAGCCAGACCTGGCTCTGGCAGCCCGGCACCTTCAGCGCCTCGTCGCGCTCAGCCTCGGGCATGGCCTCCAGATCACGGCCGAGATCGATCAGCAGCTGATAGCGGTCCATCCAGTCGTCGAAGAGCTGAAACTCCCCCGCCAGCCGCGCCTGTGCCTCTGCGATCGTCTCCATGCCGGTGATGTGGACCGCTCCGCTTTGATTCGCCAGTGGCCTAGTGCCTGCCGTTTGCGTCAACTACCAGCCCTAGACCGGCTTTGGGCACCGCAGCATGGAAGATCCGTATCGGTCCCATCCCGCTTGCCCCATTGCCTGAAACCGCAATTGCGATTTCAGCGTAACACATTGATATCATTCATATAACTACTGCGCTTTTTTGCCTCACAACATTTCTAACCCTCTCCGCCCTTTGGTCCTTTGCGCCTCCATCGCGCCGTGGTCTGATCCCTTTGCCGGCACCCGATGGGGGCTCCGGCAGCGGCGGAAGCGGGTCTGAAACTGACCCCTTGGCGCCGCTTGAAGGGCGGCTGGGGTGCGGGGCAAAAGCGTGGCGCGGGCAACCTATAAAGGCCTGATGCGGATCGCCGGGCAACCGGTGCCGCTGAATGTGCGGGTGAATTCGCGCGCCCGGCGCATCATCGTGAAGGTCCATCCCTCCACCGGCGAGGTCTCGGTCATCGCGCCGTCGCAGCGCGCCACCGCGGCGGCGCTCGATTTCGCCCGCGCCGAACGCGACTGGATCGCCGAACGCCTCTCCCGCATTCCGCCCGCCGTCGCCTTCGCGCCCGGCGCGAGCGTGCCCTATCGCGGCGTCGAACATGTCATCCGCTGGGCCGGCGCCCGGCGCGGCCTCGTGACGATCGACCAGGAAGCCTGTCGCCCGACCATCCGCGTCGCCGGCGGCATCGAATTCGTCGGCCGCCGCATGGAGGACTGGTTCAAGCGCCAGGCCCGTTTCCACCTGTCGCGCAAGGTCGAGATTTATGCCGAGACGCTGGGCGTGAAGGTGAGCCGCCTCACCATCCGCGACGGCGCCAGCCGCTGGGGTTCGTGCTCCTCAACCGGCGCGTTGTCCTTCTCGTGGCGTCTGGTGATGGCGCCCTCCTGGGTGCTCGACTATGTCGCCGCGCACGAGGTCGCCCATCTGAAAGAGATGAATCACGGCCCCCGCTTCTGGCGCCATGTCGAACGCCTTGTCGGCGATTCCACGCTTGCGCAGGAATGGCTCCGCGAGAACGGCTCCCACCTGCACCGCTATGGCGAGCTCTCCACCGGCCACGCCGTGGAAGTCATTCTCTAGGCGCGCCGGGCCTGCTATTCAGCGACAGTTCATGGCGGGGCCCTTAAGCCCGCGCCTTCACGTCTGGAGCCTCGCAATGAAATCGCTGTTTGCCGCCGCCTTCGTGTTCGGTCTTACCGCCTTGGGGTCCGCCGGCTCGGCCTCCGCCCAGGCGACCGATCCCAAGCTCGATTTCCTCGGCCTCTGCATCAAGCAGGGCTCGTCGTCGAATTATTGCGCCTGTATTTCCGACAAGCTGGGCGCCGCGCTGACGCCTGCGGAATTCGCCGTCTACAACGACTATCTGAAGCTGGTCGCAGGCGGTCAGCAGGACACCAAGGCGATCATCGCCGATCTCACCGCGCGCCATAACATCACCAAGAAGGATCTCGGCCGCATCCTTCAGGCCGCGACCGACATCACCTCCAAGCCCGAAACCTGCGCGGGACTCTAATCCCCTATTTTCCTCATGGCCGGGCCTGACCCGGCCATCCACCAACCGCCTCGGTGTTGGCATGGATGACCGCCTCAAGGACGGTCATGAGGAAGAAGATTAGGCGGCGCGCAGTGCGGGACCGGCTTTCTCGCCTTCCTGCATCGGCAGCGATCCCAGCGTCTTCAGTGTAGCCGCGACCGCCATGTCGAGCGGCGTGTGCGGTTCGGCGCCGAGGAAGCGGACGAGCTTGGCGTTCGTCAGCCGCAGCGGCCGTTGCCAGAGGTAACGCATCTCGAGCATCTCGCGCATCGTCTCGTTGAACGGCGCGATCAGCCGGATCGCCCACCACGGCAGGCGGCGGATCGGCGCGTTCGGGATGCCCAAGACACGGCGGATCGCATTGGCCATCTCCACGCCGGGCGCCAGCCAGTGGCCGCCGAAATGGAAGGCCTCGAACCGCCCCAGCTCGCCTTCGCGCGCAATCAGCCGCACCGCGGCCTCGGCGACATCGGGCAGGTAGCCCCAGGCATGGCCGACATCGTGCGGCCCGGGATAGGTGACCGAGCGCGGCACGCGGCCGGGCGTGATCAGTCCCTGCGCGAACCAGCTATTCCCCGCCGAAGCTGAGCCGAAGAAATCACCCATGCGCAGTATCAGCGTCTTTACCCCGCTCTCCACCAGCCGGCGTTCCATGGCCACGCGGATCGCGCCCTTGCGGGTCTTGGGATTCTGCGGCGCGTCCTCGGCCACCGCCGCGCCGGCATCGGGGCCGTAATTGTAGACCGTGCCCGGGAAGAACAGCCGCGCGTCATGGGCGAGCGCCGCGGCGATGGATGACTCCAGCATCGGTAGCGCCGTGCCCTTCCAGTTCTTGTAGCCCGGCGGGTTCGCGCCATGGACGATCAGGCTGACGCCGACGGCGGCGGCGAGGACGCTGGCGGCGTCCATCGCATCGCCCTTGACCCAGGTGAGGCCCTTCAGCGGCGCGCGCCGCGCGGCGCTTTCGGGATCGCGGTTCAGCGCCTTGATCTGCCAGCCGTCCTGCACGAGGCGCGCGGCGATCGCGCCACCCACCCCGCCGGTCGCGCCGATTACCAGCGCCATCTTGCCGTTCGTCTTGATCGTCATGGTCGTCTCCTTCGTCTGGAGGCCAAGATGCGCCGCGCGCGATACATTTGAAATTGCATGAATGTCTATAGTGGATATTCAATATCGCATGGATAGCAGCGACCTCTGGACCCTCTATCGCTCCTTCCTCGCCGTGGTGCAGCACGGCTCGCTATCGCGCGGCGCGAAGGATCTGGGGATCAGCCAGCCGACACTCGGCCGTCATATCGCGGCGCTGGAGGACCGGCTCGGCAGCGGCGCGCTCTTTACCCGTTCGGTGCGCGGCCTTACACCCACCGAGGCGGCACTCGCGATCCGGCCGCATGTCGAGACTATGAATGCGGCGGCGGCGGCGATCAGGCGGACGCTCTCGGCACCGTCCGATGCGTTGGAGGGCACGGTTCGCATCAGCGCAAGCGACATTGTCGGCACGCACGTCCTGCCCGCGATCCTCGCCGATCTCCGCAACCGTCATCCCGGGCTCGTCATCGAGCTCTCGCTCTCCAACGATACCGAGGACCTGATCGGCCGCGCCGTCGATATCGCGGTGCGCATGGTGCGGCCGACGCAGAAGGCGCTGCTCGCCCGCCGCATCGGCGCCGCGCGGCTCGGCGTCTACGCGCACAAAAGCTATGCCGACCGCCACGGCCTGCCGGCGACACGGCGCGACTTCGCGCAGCACGCCCTGATCGGCTTCGACCGCGAAACCCCGTATATGCGGATGATGGCGGCGGCGGTGAAGCTGGATCGCTCCATGTTCACGCTGCGCACCGACAGCGACCTTGCGGCGCTGGGCGCGCTCACCGCCGGTTTCGGTCTTGGCTTCTGTCAGGTGCCTCTGGCGCGGCGGCTCGGCAATCTCGTGCCGGTGCTGGCGGGCGAGATCGGCTTCGACCTGCCGATCTGGATCGCGATGCACGAGGATCTGAAGACCGTGCGGCGGATGCGCACCGTCTTCGATCACTTGGCGTCAGGGATGAAGGCCTATCTCGGCGCGTAGGCGGCGGGCCGCGCGGCGGGACGGGGCTCGGCACCCTCGCGTGCGATCTCGCCGTCTTCGCCGAACATGTCGTTGAACATCTTGTCGAACTCGGCCTGGTCGGTGGTCAGCGGCACGTCCATCGGCGCGTTGTCGTCGGGCACGGCGGGATCTTCCAGCGCGGCATAGCCGCCCTCCGGCGGCACATCTTCGCTGACGCCATCCTCGGGGCCGGGCGCTTCCGTCCAGCCCGCGCCTGCGGCGACGGCGGTCGAGGGCGCGTTCTCCAGCGCGATCAGGGGACCGGCTTCCGTGCGCTCGGCGACGGCGCCCATGAAGGCGGCCCAGATCTCGGCGGGCACGCTCCCGCCGGTCACGTCCTTCATCGCGGCATTGTCGTCATTGCCGACCCAGACGCCGGCGACCATGTCGCGGGTGTAGCCGACGAACCAGGCGTCGCGGAACGACTGGCCGGTGCCGGTCTTGCCCGCCGCATCGCGGTCGGCGAGACGGGCGCGCTTGGCCGTGCCGGCGAGCACCGTCTCGCGCATCATATACGTCATCTCGGCCGCGAAGACCGGCGCCACCGCTTCCATCGGCCCGGAGCCCTGGCGCTCATAGAGCGTGCGGCCCTCGCGGCTGCGGATCTTGACGATGCCGTGCGGCATCGCGGTCATGCCGCCATTGGCGAACGGCGCATAGGCGGAGGTCAGCTCCAGAAGGTTCACTTCCGACGTGCCGAGCGCCAGCGCGGGCTGCGCCATCAGCGGCGACAGGACGCCGAGCCGCTTGGCGACGGCGGCAGCTTCTTTCGGTCCGACGCTGACGATCAGGCGGATCGCGACCGAGTTCAGCGAACGCGACAGCGCCCGCGTCAGCGTCACCTCGCCCTCGTATTTGTGCTTGTAGTTGCCGGGGTTCCACTTCTTCAGCGAGATCGGCGCGTCCAGCACGATGCTCTCCGGCGTATAGCCGGCCTCGAGCGCGGCGAGGAAGACGAACGGCTTGAAGGCCGAGCCCGGTGGGCGTTGCGCCTGTACCGCGCGGTTGAACTGGCTCTCCGCATAGGAGCGTCCGCCCACCATCGCCTTGATCGCACCATCGGTCGTCATCGCGACGAACGCACCCTGGCCGATCTTCAGCTTGTCTCCCTTGGCGGCCAGCGCATCGCTGACCGCGGTCTCGGCCGCCTGCTGCATGGACAGATCGAGCGTCGTCTCCACGACGATATCGCCTTCGGGCGGGCCGCCGATGAAACCCGGTACCTGCTCCAGCACCCAGTCGGCGAAATAGTCGGCGCCGGGCGAGGAGCGCGTCACCATCACGTTCGGCCGCGCCTTGTCGGCGTCCTTGCGGTCGGCCTCTGAAATGAAGCCGGCCTCCACCATCGAGTTGAGCACCACCTGGGCGCGGTCCTCGGCGGCCTCGGCATCCTTGGTCGGCGCGAGGCGCGAGGGGGCTTTCAGCAGACCGGCGAGGATCGCCGCTTCCTTCAGCGTCAGGTCGCGCGCGCTCTTGTTGAAATAGCGCCGCGACGCCGCCTCGACGCCATAGGTGCCCGCGCCGAAATAGACGCGGTTGAGATAGAGCGTCAGGATCTCGTCCTTGGAGTATTTCATCTCCAGCCAGATCGCGAGCAGCGCCTCTTCCATCTTGCGCTCGAAGGTCCGCTCCGGCGTCAGGAACAGGTTCTTGGCGAGCTGCTGGGTGATGGTGGAGCCGCCCTGCACCACGCGGCCCGCCTCGAAATTCGCGAAGAGCGCGCGGGTCGTGCCCCAGAGATCGAGCCCGAAATGGTCGTAGAAGCGGCGATCCTCGATCGCCATCACGGCCTTGGGCAGATAGGGCGACATCTCGCCGACCGGCACGATCGAGCCGACCCCCGCGCCGCGCGTCGCGATTACCTTGCCGTCGATGTCGAGCACCGTGATCGACGGCGTGCCCTTCACCCCGAACAGCTGGTCGGTTGGCGGCAGGCCGGAGGCGTAATAGGCGACCAGCATCGCCAGGCACATCGCACCCAGCGTCGCGGTCGCGAAAACGAATTTGAAGATGCCCCAGCCGCGGCTTTTCTTGCGGCGCTTGGGATTTTTGCCGCCGCCAGCACGGGGCTTGCGCCGCGCGGCCGGGGGCGGCGCGCCTTTCCGCCAAGGGGCTTCACCCCTCAGCGTGCCGTGTTGAGACGACTTCATGTCCCGTTTCGCATCCTGAACAGCGCGTTCACTGTGATTTCGTAGCTGGCGCGCCGTTAATGGCGCCTGAATCCCTGGGAAGGCTGGGATTTCCGCCACATACGCCCCGAAAGTGGCGCTGGCATGGCCCTTGAAACATCTCATCCGTGAACGCCGGGCCAGTCGCCTCGGAATGGAACAAGGGACTTGAGCCAGATGAAGACGATCTTCGCCGCCGCCGCCGTTCTCGCGCTGGGCCTTGCCGGCACCGCCGCCGCCGCCGATGCAAAGGGCGGTTATGCCGTCGTCGGTCTCGGCGCCAACACCTGCGCCGAATACACCGCCGCGCCCAAGGAAGTCGGCCAGATCGTCGGCGTCTGGGTTCAGGGCTACGCCACCGCGATGAACCAGCTCCTGCCGGACATCAAGGACGTCACCAACGGCCGCAGCGACGCCCAGATCGAGCAGGAACTGGTCGGCATCTGCAGCAGGAACCCGAACATGCTGCTGGCCGATGCGACCCGCGAAATGGTCGTGAAGATGGCCGGTCTTGAAGGCAAACCGAAGAAGAAGACCGCCAAGGCCGAGCCGGCGCCGGCCGCCGACGACGGCGCGCCAGCCCTCCGCCGCTAACGAAGTTTACCTCCACGAGTACCCACCACCACTACACCAGCTAATGCGTACCGCCGGGCGGCTGAGGACATCCTCAGCCGCCCGGTGCGTTTCCGGTGATGGCGTCCAGCGCGCGGCGGTGATGTCCGGCGGAGTCGCGGCTGAAGCAGCAGAAGACGATGCGCTCGAAGGCGGCGAGGTCAGGAAGCCCGGTGACCGCCGCGACGGCGATTTCAGCGGCCGGGGCGAAGGGATAGCCATAGATCCCCGTCGAAATCGCCGGAAAGGCGATCGAGACAAGCCCGTGCCGGCGCGCCAGGTTCAGCGATGCCGCGTAGCAGGACGCCAGCAATTCGGCCTCGCCGGCGCCGCCGCCTTCCCAGACCGGTCCGACCGTGTGGATGACGTGCCGGGCGGGCAGGCGATAGCCGCGTGTGATCCTGGCCTCGCCCGTCGGACAGCCGCCAAGCGTGCGGCATTCCGCCAGCAATTCCGGTCCCGCCGCGGCGTGAATCGCGCCATCGACGCCACCCCCGCCCAGCAGTGAAGAATTGGCGGCGTTGACGATGGCGTCGAGGCCGAGCGTGGTGATATCGGCGACCAGAATCTCGATCATGTCCCATGCTTCCTTCCGCGCCGCGCGATGTCTAGGTTGCCGGGGGGAAACGCGGAACCGTGTCGGACGTCTTCATCAGCTATGCGCGCGAGGACCGGGCCTGGGTTGAGACCCTGGCGGCGGCGCTTGAGCATGCCGGGCTGACGGTCTGGTGGGAGGCCCGTCCGCAATTCGGCCAGAGCGTCAACGACGAGATCGAGCAGGCCCTCGCCGCCGCCAAGGCGGTGCTTGGGGTCTGGTCGAAAGCCGCTCTGGCGTCCCGCTCGGTCAAGGCGGAAACCGCCGATGCGCTGGAGCGCGGCGTGCTGCTGTCGGTGCTGAAAGAAGACGTGACGCTGCCGCTTGCCTTTCGCGGCCTGCCCGGCGCGGACCTGACGGGCTGGAGCGGGGGGGCCGATGACGCGCTGGACGATCTCGTCCGCCAGATCAAAACGCCGGACCACGCCGCGCCGGCGCTCGGGGTGGACGACCGGACGAAGGTCTCGGCGCATCCCGCCGCGCCCGAGGAGGAACGCACCGTCTTCCAGCCGCGCGCCCTGCGGGCCGGCGAGGTCGTCGCGCATTACCGCATTGTCGGCCCGCTCGGCGAAGGCGGCAGCGGCAAGATCTTCGAGGCGCGCAACATTCACAACGAGGACGAGCGCGTCGCCCTCAAGATCCTGCAGCCCGGCATGGCCGACCGCAGCCAGTTCCTCGCCTTCCTGCGCGCCGAGGCGAATGCGCTGCAGCGGGTGAAGAACGAGGCGGTCGTGCAGTACCGCACCTTCGGCCGCATCCCCGACAGCGACGAGTTCTTCCTCGTCATCGAATATGTCGAAGGCCCGACGCTCGCGGCCGCGCTGCGCCAGCGGCGCTTTACGGAAGACGAACTGCGCCGCCTCGCGATCCGCATCGCCGATGGGCTGGGCGCGGCGCACGACCAGAACGTCATCCATCGCGACCTCTCGCCCGACAATGTCGTCCTGCCCGGCGGCAATCCCGACCGCGCCACGCTGATCGATTTCGGCATCGCGCGGATCGGGCCGATCGACCAGCTCGGCAATGCCTTCGCGGGCAAGCTCTCCTATGCCGCGCCGGAACAGTTCGACGGCAATCCCGAACTGATCGGGCCATGGACCGATCTCTACAGTCTCGGCCTGTTGCTGATTGCCGCGGCGCGCGGGCGCAAGCTCGACATGGGCCGCGACATCGCCTCGGCGATCGCCGTGCGCCGCGCGGTGCCGGTACTGGACGGCGTGCCCGAAGGCCTGCACGGCGCGCTGAAGGCGCTGTTGCAGCCGCTGCCCGCCGCGCGCGTGCGCACTGCCGCCGACGCCGCCGCGCTGTTCATGGAGCCGACGAAAACGGCGGTGCCGCTGCCTCGCGCTGCGCCGGTCTCCACCACAGCCGCACCGCTGATTTCGGTCCGCGATCCCGTGATCCCGCCGCCCAAGGCCGGCGATCCGCTCATCATCATTCGGGACGCGGCACCCGAGGCGGCCGAAACGCAGCAACCGGGATCACGCCGCCGCTGGCTCTGGCTGGGCGGCGCCGGAGCGCTGATCGCGGCCGGTGTCGCTGCCGTGCTGCTGCTCGGCCTCCCCGGCGATCAAGCGCCGCCGCCGTCCGATCCGCTCCCGCCGGTCGTCGAAGTGCCGCCTGAAACACCGGCCGAGCCCACGCCGGTCGAGCCCGAGGCGCCGCCGCCGGAACCGGAAGAGCTTGCCGAACCCAAAGCCGACGACTTGCTTGATCCCGCCGTCGCGCCGCTGGTGATGCGCGCCCGCGAAACCGCGATGGTGGCGCGTGAGGCCGAGGCGAAAGCGGCCAAGGCCGCCGAGTCCGCGCGCGCCGTCGAGACCGCCGCGCGCGCTAGAGCGAGCGAGGCCGATGGCGTGGCGGCGATCGCCTGCGCGGCCGGCGCCGACAGCCAGCTCTATTTCTGCGGCTCGCCCGATGGGCATCCCGATCTCACCTATCGCGGCCAGGTCGGCGTCACCGATACCGGCGCGATCGTCTCCGATGGTCTCGGCGTTCTGGAAGACACCGGCGACAACCTTATCCATCGCGGCCTCTTTCGCGCCGGGCAGCCGGACGGCGAGGGCGTGCGCGCCATGCTCGATCCCGACGGCGCCGCGGTCGGCTTCGACGACTGCGCGGGACGCTGGGATCATGACGTGCTTCAGCCGCAGGGCGTCTGCCTGTGGCGCGCCAGGGACGGCGAGACCCGGATCACCATTGCCGGCGGCTACAAGGCCGGTAAGGCCGAGGGACCGGCGGTTGCGAGCTATGCGGGCGAAGGGACGTTCAGCGGCGACGTCGCGGCGGGTCGTGCGACGGGTCACGGCGTCTATGTCGCGGCGAACGGTGCGCGCGCCGAACTCGCCTATGGCGGCGCCGGGCCGGTATCGGGTGTGGTGACAGTGATGCGCGACGGCAAACCCGTTGGGCGCTATGAAGGCGAACTCGGCCCCGAGCCTGCCGTGCCCAACGGACAACCCTTCACCTTCAACGGCTTCGGCGTCTTCTACACAGCGGATGGCGCCATCGCCGCGCAAGGCCGCTGGAAGGATGGCCGGCTGGAACAGGTGCTGGGCAAGCAGGGCGACACCGGCAAGCCAGGGTTCGAGCCGCTGCCCGCGCTCACCGTGCTCGCGCCCGACCCGCGGCTCGTCGCCGCGCTGAAGGATGCCGAGGAGACCGTCGGCCATGTCGCCGCCGATGTGGCCCGGGCCGACGCCGCGGCGAAGGCGGCGAAGGCGGCGGCGGCCGCGACCGAAAAGCCGGTGGCCGAGGCTGAACTCGCAGCCGTGAAGGCGCGTGCGGCGGCGAAGAAGGCTTGCGCCCAGACTCCGGCGCCGAAGGGACTCGCCTGTTTCGCGACGGACAGCGGCGGGCATTACGCGGGCGAGGCCACCTGTACCAAGACCGGCGTCTGCGTCTCGCGCGGCTTCGGCGTTCTCGCCTTCGACGACGGTTGGAGCTTTGCGGGCTTGTGGGGCAAGACCTCGATCGACAGCGGCTGCGAGATCCAGAACGACGTCGTGCGTTACTGCGGCGAGGAGAACGACCCGGAGGTGGATTCCCTCGGCAAGTTCACGCGCGACGACGGGCTGATCGGTACCGGCCGGTCGAACGCCAAGGCGGAAACCTTTGTCGGCATCTATGATTTCTCGGCGGTCGCGGGCACCGGGATCAAGCGGATCATTGGTACCGGCATCCACGGCAAGGTCGAGGGCCCCGGCTGGCTGGAGGGCAAGGACGGCTCGCTCTATCGCGGCGGCTTCTCCAGCGGCAAACGCACCGGCTTCGCCAAAGCGACCTCGGCCGACGGCGCCCGCATCGCGGCGCTCTACGCCAAGGGCGTCGCCACCAGCGGCGCGATCCTCTTTGCCGACGACCGGCGCTATGTCGGCGAGATGGGCGGCGGCAATGGGTTCAAGGCCGTGCCCAACGGCCTCGGCGTGCTCTACGCGCCCAATGGCCGGATCGAGCGCCAGGGCCGCTGGAAGGATGGCGCGCTCATCGAAGCCTACGGCCCGGCCGGTGCGCTTGCTGATGGCGCTGATATCGCGCTGCCCGGCGCGGAGCCGGGCGCTGAAGACAACGCGCTCGACCTAACCTTCGGGCGGGTGCCCGTGCCGGCGGAGTAGCGCCTAGGTATCGACCTCGGCCGTCAGCGCATTTTCCTGGATGAAGGCGCGGCGCGGTTCGACCAGATCGCCCATCAGCTTGACGAACAGATCGTCGGCCGTATCGGCATGCGCCACCTTCACCTGCAGTAGCGAACGCGCGTTGGAATCGAGCGTCGTCTCCCACAGCTGGTCGGCGTTCATCTCGCCGAGACCCTTGTAGCGGAAGGTCCTGACGCCCTTTTCGCCCCAGGTGTTGATGGTCTCGAGCAGCGCCAGCGGTCCCAGCACCACCTGGCTGTCGGTGCCGCGCTTCAGCGTGCCGCCGGTGCCGTAGGCGCGCTGCAGGTCGGGCGCGAGGCGGTCGAGCTTGCGCGCATCGGCGCTGGCGATCAGCGCGCCGTCGATGACGACGGCCTCGGTGACGCCGCGCAGTTCGCGGGTGAAGGCAAGGCCGCCATCGTCGGTCGCGCTGCCCGCCCAGCCTTTTTCGTATTCGTCGGCGAGCGCATCGAGCCGCCGCGCGATATAGGCGGCGCTCTCGGCCGCCGCACTCTCGTCGCGCAGCAATTCGGCATTCAGCGCGCCGCCGATCGCCGCCTGCTCCAGCACGAAAGCGGGATAGCGATGCGAGAGCGTATCGATCGCCGCTTTCGCCTCGCGCGCCCGGGCGATGAGATCGCTCAGTTCCTCGCCCGCGATCTGCTCGCCGTTCTTCAGCGTCAGCACCGCGCCGCGCGCACCCTCTTCCAGGATATACGCGTCGTATTCGCGCTGGTCCTTGAGGTAGCGGAACGACTTGCCGCGCTCGACCTTGTAGAGCGGCGGCTGCGCGATGAAGATATAGCCGCGTTCGATCAGCTCCGGCATCTGGCGATAGAAGAAGGTCAGCAGCAGCGTGCGGATATGGGCGCCGTCGACATCGGCGTCCGTCATGATGATAATCTTGTGGTAGCGCAGCTTCTCGATGTTGAACTCCTCGCGCCCGATCCCGGTGCCGAGGGCGGAGATCAGCGTCGCGATCTGCTCAGAGCCGAGCATCTTGTCGAACCGTGCGCGCTCGACGTTCAGGATCTTGCCGCGCAACGGCAGGATCGCCTGGTTCTGGCTGTTGCGCCCGCCCTTGGCCGAGCCGCCGGCGCTGTCGCCCTCGACGATGAAGATTTCCGACTTCGCGGGATCGCGCTCGCGGCAGTCATGCAGCTTGCCGGGCAGCGAGGCGCTGTCGAAGGCGCCCTTGCGGCGGGTCAGCTCGCGCGCCTTGCGCGCCGCTTCACGCGCGGCGGCGGCTTCGACGACCTTGGAGACGATCGCCTTCGCCTCGTTCGGGTTTTCCTCGAACCACGACGCCAGCCGCTCGCTCGCCAGCGACTCGACGACCGGACGCACTTCCGACGAGACCAGCTTGTCCTTCGTCTGGCTGGAGAACTTGGGATCGGGCACCTTCACCGAGAGCACGCAGGTCAGCCCCTCACGCGCATCGTCGCCGGTCAGCGTCACCTTCTCCTTCTTCGCGATGCCGCTTTCGCTGGCATAGCCGTTGACGACGCGCGTCAGCGCCGCGCGGAACCCGGCGAGATGCGTGCCGCCGTCGCGCTGCGGGATGTTGTTGGTGAAGCAGTGCATGCCCTCGTGGTAGCTGTCGTTCCACCACAGCGCGAACTCGACGGTGATGCCGTCCTTCTCCGCCGTCGCGGTCATCGGCTGGGCGATCAGCGGCTTCTTGGTGCGGTCGAGATAGCGCACCATCTCGCAGAGGCCGCCTTCGTATTTCAGATGCGTCTCGCGCTTCTCGACGCCGCGCAGATCGGTGAGGGAGATGTCGACGCCCGAATTCAGGAAGGCGAGCTCGCGCAGCCGGTGCTCCAGCGTGTCGAAATCGAACTCGGTCTTGGTGAAGGTCTCGGTCGAGGGCAGAAAGCTGATCTCGGTACCCTTGCGCCCCGGCGCATCCCCGACCACGGCCAGCGGCGCCTCGGGCACGCCGTGGCGGAAGCGCATCGTGTATTCCTTGGCATTGCGCCAGACGCGCAGGTCCAGGAACTCGCTCAGCGCATTCACGACCGAGACGCCGACGCCATGCAGGCCGCCGGACACCTTGTAGGAATTCTGGTCGAACTTACCCCCGGCATGCAGCTGGGTCATGATGACCTCGGCTGCCGAGACGCCCTCACCCTGGTGGATATCGACGGGAATGCCGCGCCCGTTGTCGAACACCGTGCACGAGCCGTCCGGGTTCAGCGTGACCACCACCTTGTCGGCATGACCCGCCAGCGCCTCGTCGATCGCGTTGTCGACGACCTCGTAGACCATGTGATGCAGACCGGTGCCGTCGTCGGTGTCGCCGATATACATGCCCGGGCGCTTGCGCACCGCATCGAGGCCCTTCAGGACCTTGATGGAGTCGGCGTCATAGCCGCCGGGAGGAGGGGTTTCGTCGCTCGAATCGGTCATGGCATCAATCTGGAAATTTCCAGACTTTATATAGGGTTTAGCGCGCCGTTCGTCACGTTAAACCCTTGTGCGCGTTGGCCCAGTTCGGCGAATAGCGCGCCGTCCGTGCCGGTCATCCAGGCCTGCGCCCCGATGGCGCAAATTTCGTCGAACAAGGCTGCCCGGCGGCGCGCGTCGAGATGGGCGGCGATCTCGTCCAGCAGCAGCAATGGCGCGGCCCCGGCATCGGCCCGCGCCTGGGCCCGGGCGGCAGCGAGGACGAGGCCGATCAGCAGCGCCTTCTGCTCGCCGGTGGAGCATTCCGCGGCAGGGCGGCCGCGGCCGAGATGGGTCACCGCAAGATCGGCGGTGTGGGGGCCGTAAAGGCTGCGCCCCGCCTCGGCATCGACGCGGCGGCGGCGCGCGAGCATGTCGCGGAACCGCGCTTCGCCGTCATCGCCGGGACTGCGGGTTTCCTCGAAGGTGCCGGTGATGGCGATGGCGGCTTGCGGAAACGCGCCGGTCAGCGGCGCGAGGTCGGCCTTGAGCCGCTCCGCCGTGCGGGCCCGGGCATTGGCGAGCGCGAGACCGGCGGCCGCCATCTGCGCCTCGATGGCGTCGACCCAGTCCGCCGCACCGCCGTCCTTCAAGAGGCGCATTCGCTCGCGCATGGCGCGCTCATACGCGCTGGCCTGTCGGCCGTGCCCCGGCTCGAACGACAGCGTCAGCCGGTCGAGAAAACGCCGCCGCCCGCCGGGCGACTCCAGAAACAGCCGGTCCATGGCGGGCGTCAGCCAGACGACGCGGCAGGTTTCCGACAGCGCGGTCGAGGCCGGCGCCGCGACCCCGTTGATATGGGCGGCCCGCCGCTCGCTGAGCCGGCCGTCGGGCTGCGGCTGCAGGCCGGTGCCGATCTCGAAGCGTCCGTCAGGCCCTTCGACAGTTGCTGCGACCGCCCAGGGCGCCTGCGCTTCCGCCTCGCCGGGCAGGCGCCGCGCGGAATCGACCAGAGCGGTCCCGCGCAGGCCACGCCCGGGCGACAGCAGCGACAGGGCTTCAAGAATATTGGTCTTCCCCGCCCCGTTCTCGCCGACCAGCACGACGGGTCGCGCATCCGCCTCCAGCGTCAGCGCCGGATAGGAGCGGAACGCCGACAGCGCCAGACGGCGCACGGCGTAGGCGGGTTGGGGAAGGGCGGTGTCGGGGGCGCTCACGCGCCCACCTTACACCCTCATCGGCATGATGACGTAGAGCGTTGCCGCGTCGGCCTTTTCGCCGGCGTCGCGCACGATAGTGGGCGAGCCGGCATCGGCGAAGAGGAACTGCGCCTGGTCGCCGTTCAGCGCTGCGGCGATGTCCATCAGGTAGCGCGCGTTGAAGCCGATATCGAAACCGTCGCCGCTGAAATCGGCAACCAGCTCTTCGCTCGCGCTGCCCTGTTCGGGATTGACGACGTTGAGGGTGAGCTTGCCCTCCTCGATGGTCAGCTTCACCGCGCGGGTGCGGTCGCTGGCGACGGTCGAGACGCGATCGACCGCTTCCTGGAACGCGCCGCGATCGACGAAGAGCGGCTTGTCGTTGCCGGTCGGAATGACGCGCTGATAGTCGGGGAAGGTGCCGTCGATCAGCTTGGAGGTGACGACCGCGTCGCCAAACGCGAAGCGGATCTTGGTATCGCTGACCGCAATCTCGACCTCGCCGGTCGCATCGTCGATGAGCTTGCGGACCTCTTGCACCGTTTTGCGCGGCACGATGACGCCGGGCATCGCCTCGGCGCCGGCGGGCGCGGCGAGGTCGAAGCGGGCGAGGCGGTGGCCGTCGGTCGCGACCGCGCGCAGCGTCACGGCGTCCTTGGACTTCGCGGCGTGCAGGTAGATGCCATTGAGGTAATAGCGCGTCTCCTCGTTGGAGATCGCAAAGCGCGTCTTGTCGATGAGGCGCTTCAGATCAGCGGCGGGCACCGAGAAGCTGTGCGGCAGGCTGCCGGCGGTCATCGCCGGGAAATCCTCGCGGGGCAGGGCGCCCAGCTGGAAGCGCGAACGCCCGGCCGACAGCGTAATGCGGCCGCTGTCCGGCAGCAGCTCGATCTGCACCTGCGCCCCGTCAGGCAGCTTGCGCACGATGTCGTAGAGCATATGGGCCGAAGCGGTGGTCGCGCCGGGCCGCGTCACGTCGGCCGCGAGGCTCTCGACGATCTCGATGTCGAGGTCGGTCGCGGTCAGCGACAGGCTGCCCTTCGAGGCGTCGAGCAGCACATTGGAGAGAATCGGGATCGTGTTGCGGCGTTCGACCACGCTCTGCACATGGTTCAGCGATTTGAGCAAAGCGCTGCGTTCAAGCGTGATCTTCATGGCAAGCCGCGATCCAATACGTCTGACATTCAGGGGCGTCCCCGGCCCCGTACGGGTGACACTATAGCAACGCGCGCGGCTGGGGAAATCCGGCCCGCGCCTTATTCCTCCAGCATCCGCTGAAGCCTGATCAGCTCGTCGTCCAGCGCCGAATCGGTGGAGCGCAGCTCCTCGATCCGCTTTACGGCATGGATGACGGTCGTGTGGTCGCGCCCGCCGAAGCGGCGCCCGATATCGGGCAGCGAGCGGGTGGTGAGGCGCTTGGCGAAATACATCGCGATCTGCCGGGGCCGCGCGACCTGGCGGGCGCGGCGGGGCGACAGCATGTCGGCCGGGCGCAGATTGTAGAAATCGGCCACCCGCTTCTGGATCTCGTCGATCGTGATCTTGCGGTCGTGAGTGCGCAGGATATCGGCCAGGAACTCGCGGGTGCGCTCGACCGTAACGGGCTCTTCCGTCGCTTCCGCCATCAGCGTCAGCTTGTTGAAGGCGCCTTCGAGGTCGCGGACGTTGGAGACGATCTTCTGGGCGAGATAGCGCAGCACATCGTCGCTGACCCCGTCGCGCACGCGCGGGCGGGTCGCCTGGTCGCGGCGGGCCTGCAGGATCGAGAAGCGCAGCTCGAAATCGGTCGGATGCAGGTCGGCCTCAAGACCGCCCGCGAGGCGCGACTTGATGCGCTCGGAAATGCCGTCAAGCGCCCGGGGGCTGCGGTCGGCGGTCAGCACCAGCTGCTTGCCTGCGCCGATCAGGTCGTTCAGCGCATGGAAGAACTCTTCCTGGGTGAATTCCTTGCCCGCCAGGAACTGGATGTCGTCGATCAGCAGCACGTCGGCGGCGCGCAGCATGTCCTTGAACTCGATGGTCGACTTCTCGCGCAGGGCTTTGAGGAAGCCGTTCATGAAGCGCTCGGAGGAGAGATAGACGACCCGCAGGTCCGGCCGGCGGCGGCGCACTTCGTGCCCCAGCGCGTGCATCAGGTGGGTCTTGCCGAGGCCCGAGCCGCCATAGAGGAACAGCGGGTTGTAGCGCGCCTCGGGAATCTGCTCCGCGACGCCCAGCGCTGCGTCATGGGCGAAGCGGTTGGGCCGCCCGGCGATGAAATGGGCGAAGGTGTAGCGCGGGTTCAGCGGCTGGCCGATCGCCAGCTCGACCGCGGAATCGGCCGGCGGCGCGGGGGCGGTGGTCGCGCTGGCGTTTTCGGCCGCCGTCGCTGCCGCCGCCGCGGCGACCACGCCGGTCGCGGTCACATAGGAGATGCGCGTGGCGCGGCCCGAGACATCCTCGGCGAAACGCTGGATCTGCGCCCCGTAATGGTCGCGGACATACTGGCGCAGGAACGCCGTCGGGGCGCCGATCACCAGCTCCTCGCCGTGATCGCTGAGGGCGGCCAGCGGCTTGATGAAGAAATCGAACGCGTTGGGCGCGATTTCGCCGCGCAGCCGTTCCTTGACGGCAGTCCACATTCCAGGCGCGCCGGCTGACTCCAGCATGTGCACTCGACTTTCTTCTTCTCGGGCGGCCGCTCATGCGAGCGCCGCCAAACCCCGCACCATTGCC